>NZ_SGXJ01000002.1 GCF_004216905.1 Kribbella sp. VKM Ac-2569 | reverse complement strand
GGTGGCGAAGGGACTGCTGACGGACTACCGCGAGTCGTTCGGCAAGTTGGACCCGTTGGGTCTGGCGAGGTTTGTCACGGTGCAGGCGGTGGAGATCGCGGTCGAGAAGGCCGCGCTGCGTCCGTTGATCGAGCGGCTGCGGGACGTCGTACCGAATCGGAACGACCGGAGTGATGCAGGGGATCCGGATGCCGGGTTGCGGGACGACGCGTACCACTCGGGGCTGCTGCGGTTCCGGGAGCAGCACATGCTGTCGGGGGTGGCGCGGCGGCTGAAGGGCGGGATCGACGCCGGCGACGATCCGTTCGACGTGTTCAACCGGTGCCAGGACCATGTGATCGCGGCCGGCCGGGCGCATGTGGACCGGATCGTTCTCGAGGCGTTCCAGTCCGCGGTGCGGAACGCGCCGGAGGAAATCCGGCCGCGGTTGCAGGATGTGTACGACCTGCATGCGCTGGCGACCATCGAGGCGGAGCGCGCGTGGTACCTCGAGCACGGGCGGCTCTCACCGGGGCGTTCGAAGGCGATCACCGCCCTCGTCAACGAGTTGTGCGCGGTCGTCCGTCCGGCTGCGGTGGAGCTCGTCGACGCTTTCGGAGTACCGGGCTCGGCAACGGAGGTGCCCATGGTTGTACCGTCACAGCATGAGTGAGCCGATCGAACCCGCGTCGGCTGCCGAGGCCGCCCGTGAACTCGCCCGGGTGCTGCTGGAGCAGGCTGACGCTCTGGACCTGCACGACCTGCGGGCCACCGGCGCGATCGAGAACGTCCGGGTCCAGGCCCGGGCGCTCGCGGACGCCGTGCACGAACGAGGCTGGGGCGACATCTTCCTCGGGATCGACTCGTACGACCCCGACGAGCTGGACGACCTGCCTCTGGGGCCGGACGACTTCGACGACCCCGCGGACTACCGGGAGATCGTCGAGGGCAACGCGCTGGACGACCTCGAGGAACTGGAGGAGCCGCTGCTGCCGGAGAGCGGGGTCCGGCTCAGCTACCAGGCGCGGTACGACTACGTGGTGACCGATCCGGACGCCTTCGTGCAGTACGTGCGGAGCCGCGCGGACGAAGCGCAGAACGACGAGGTGATCGACGACATCGAGGACGCGCAGTCGGCGTTCGAGCTGCTCTGCTACCTCGACGGACTGGGCTCGAAGGAGTACGAGTCGTTCGGGCTGATCCCCGGCGGCGGCGAGGAGTCCCACAAGATCGTCCGGTTCTCCCTGTGGGACCTGGACCCGACCCGGCGCGACGACACCTACCCGTACTAGACCGGAAACCTAGGCCCGGAAACAGAACCGCCTCGCTGTACTGGTCCCCAGCAGCACCAGTACAGAGAGGCGGTCTTCAGTAAGAAACGCCGACCGTGCCGGGCGTTGGTCGCCACCTCACTGGCGACCAACACCCCACCGACACGGCCGGCGTCCTGCTGTTGCCCCGAGAGGGCAGTGGCCCGAAGGAGGGCGGTCCCGCGTCTCATTCCGTGGCCGGCAGGGGAGGTACAGTCCGGTCGCGGACGGGAGTACTGCGAAATCCACCTGGACCTAGTGCCGGCGACCCGTCCGCCGCCGACAAGAGAACGTTGTCACGCGGCCCGCGTACCGGGAATCCTCCGGTTCAAACATTTGCATTGCCTTTGAAGTAAGCAACGCTCAGTAAAAATTCCCTCACTTTCCGTACAGATGTTGCCTTCTGCAACAACTAACCACTCGTCAAGATTTCCTGTGCTCATTGACGGAGCTGGGTGAGAACGGCGATCACCCGGCGGTGGGTGTCCGGGGCGTCGTCGATCCGCAGCTTCTGGAAGATGCTCCGCATATGGCTCTCGACCGTCCGCTCGGCGAGCACCAGCTGCGCGGCGATCGCGCCGTTGGAGCGCCCCTCCGCGACCAGTGCCAGCACCTCGCGTTCCCGCGCGGACAACGCGGCCAGCGGGTCGTCGGCCCGCGTCGGCGCCACGAGAGCGGCGACGATCGTCGGATCGAGCGCCGATCCACCGTCCACGACCCGGCGCATCGCGTCCAGGAAGTCGCCGACGCGCAGCACCCGGTCCTTGAGCAGGTACCCGAACCCGCCGGTGCCGACGAGCTCGACCACGTGCCGCGTCTCGATGTGCTGCGACAGCATCAGGATCGGGCGGTCCGGCCGCTCCGCACGCAGTGTCACGGCCGCCCGCGCGCCGTCGTCCGTCATCGTCGGCGGCATCCGTACGTCGATGATGGTCAGGTCGGGATCCACCGCGCGCACTACGTCGACGAGCGAGTCCGCGGTCTCCGCCGTACCGGCGACGTCGTGACCGTTCTCGGTCAGCAGCCGGCTCAGCCCCTCACGGAACAAGGCGGAATCCTCGCCGATCACGATGCGCACGGGATCTCCACGGTGATCGAGGTCCCGGCCCCGGGTGGGCTGTCGACCGTGAACTCCCCGCCGGCCGACGCGACCCGGTCCCGCATCGACCTCAGCCCGAACCCTTCCCTGGCCCCGCCGACACCGTCGTCGCGCACCACGGCCCGCAGTACCTGATCGGTCACACCGACCGAGATCGAGATCCGGGTCGCCCGTGCGTGCTTGAGCGCGTTCGCGATCGCCTCGCCGACCGTGAAGTAGACCGTCGTCGCCGCACTCTCAGCGACCTCCAGTTCGGGTACGACGAGATCGACGGGCAGCGTGCTGTCCGCGACCAGGTCCCGCAGCGCGACGGCAAGACCGTCGTCGAGCCGACTCGGCCGCACCCCGTGCGCGATCCGCCGCAGCTCCGCGACAGTGTGCTCGAGCGTCTCCACCACCTCGTCGAGCTCCCGGTACGCCGGTACGCCGGGGGACAACTGGTACTGCACCGACCGCAGCCGCATCCCGATCGCGATCAACCGCTGCTGCGCGCCGTCGTGGAGGTCCCGCTCGAGTCGCTGCCGTTCGGCCGCCACGTCTTCCATCAGGCGGGCCCGACTGGCGCGGACCTCGGCGAGTGCCTCCCGCAGTTCGACCCGTAGCCGGCTGACTTCTATCGGCAGCCGTGCCTCCACGACGGCCTCGCGCGCCCGCCGGAGCCGCCGGGCCGACGTCGTCCCGAGGGTGAGTGCTCCGACCAGGGAATCGCCTGTGCGCAAAGGGATCGCGCCGTCGGGGACGTCGAGTTGCTCGCCCGGCCGACGGAGCAGTACGCGAAGCCCCGGATCGTCGAGGGCGTCGCGCAGTACGGACTCGATCTGCTCGGGCTCGGCCTGGCCGTCGCGAACCCGGCGGACGAAGTCGCGGATCCTGGCCAGGGCCACGGTCCGGTCGGGGTCGACCAGCCGGGCGACGGTCCGATGGATCCAGTGGTGCAGGGGGAGCAGCGCGAGTGCCGTGACGAACGCGGCGGTGGTGATGCCCACCCGGTCGGGGAAGAAGTTGCCGACGGCAAAGACCACGGCGGCGAAGACGGCCGCGGAGATCAGCGTGGTGACCAGCCAACTCAGCGTGGTTCCGAGCAGCCGGTCGACGTCGAACAGGTCGTGGCGAAGGATCGCCACCGTGATCGCACCGGGAACGAGGATGAACATCGTGATCAGGAAACCGCCGTACATGACGTCTGCCGGCGCGCCGAGCACAATGCCCAGCCAGCTCGTCGCCAGCAGGATCGGAACGCTGAGCGCGGCAACGGTCAGCCAGCCCAGTCGAAGCCTCGTCGGTCGGTCGCCGCGCCGGTAGCGCACGACGAGGCTGGATGCGGCGGTGAGCAGTACGACGAAGAAGAGGGCGAACGCGCCGAAGTTCAGCCCCCTGCGGAGCGGATCGGGCAGCCGGAACGGCGGATCACCGAACCGGCCGTCGGCGAAGTTGGCGAGATCGGTGGCGACGGCGAAGTTCACCAGGGCGGCCGAGACCGGGACGGCTGCCCAGATCAACCGCCACCGCCGGCCGGGCAGCGGGCCGTCCGGGAACAGCAGAACCAGAGCGACGAAGCCGAGGAACAGCCACGCCCAGACACCCCCGCTGATCACCCCGACGACGCGCGCGCCCGGCCAGGGCGCGTCGGTCCCGTACGTCGAACCCCAGTCCTCCACGGTGAAGACGAGGGCCGGCATCAGCGCCGTCAGCGCCAGCGCGGGCCCGATCGGACTCGCGGGGGCCCTGGCGGCCACGAGACAGCCGAGGAGGAGCGAGGGCAACAGCAGACCTGTGCTGACCGGCCAGTCCGCGGTGTCGCCGATCGATGCCGGACCGTAGGCGAGCACCGCGCGCACGCCGGCGACCGCGACGAACAAGATCGTCGCCGCGGCGACAAGCCTCCGAGGCCGGAACACAACCTCATGATGACGGTGGGTGGATGGTTTCGCACCAGTGTCAGCACTTAAGGGACATCAGCGACTGGGATCCGGCGACAGCACCGATGTGCAGGAGTGCCTGCGAGCGGGATCGTGACGGGGTCAGATCTTCCAGGAGGGGATTCCCATGGTTGCCATCGTCACCGTTCTGTTCGCCTTCCCGCTCGGCTTCTTCCTGCGGAACCGGACCTCGGCGTACCTCGCGTACGTCGCGATCTTCGGCTACTCGTTCACGTTCCAGACGCTCTACCTGCTCCGCTCCTGGGTCGGCGACAACAACGAGGCCTTCAGCGCCGATCCGGACAAGCCACCGCTCGACTACCTCGCCGTCACCGCCGGCATCTACCTCGTCGGATTCCTGCTCATCACCCTCGGCCACCGTCTGGGCGCCAAGCGGCGCAACCGGTCGCTGACCGTCGATCTCGACGCGACCGCCTGACCGGCAGGTCAGGCGAGTTCGAGTGACGGGCGGACGGGGACGTCGCCGTACGTCGTGGTCCGCTGCCGGGCCGGCCGCCCGGCGGCGGTGGCCATCGCGGTGAGTTCGGCGATCGACTTGCGGCTGCCGTGCTTGGAGCCGGCCATCCGGCTGATGGTCTCCTCCATCAGCGTTCCGCCGATGTCGTTGACGCCGCCGTTCAGTACGGCGACGCAGCCGTCCACGCCGAGCTTCACCCACGAGCACTGGATGTTGTCGATCCGGCCGTGCAGCATGATCCGCGCCATCGCGTGCACCGCCCGGTTCTCGTCGTACGTCGGGCCTGGCCGGGCGACACCGGCCAGGTAGATCGGCGAGTTCTGGTGGATGAACGGGAGCAGCACGAACTCGGTGAAGCCGCCGGTCTCGTCCTGGACCGCGGCGATCGTGCGCAGGTGCTGGACCCAGTGGTGCGGCGCGTCGACGTGGCCGTACATCATCGTCGAGCTGGACGGCAGGCCGACCTTGTGCGCGGTGCTGATCACCTCGATCCAGCTTGCCGTCGGCAACTTTCCCTTCGTGAGGATCCAGCGGACGTCGTCGTCGAGGATCTCGGCCGCGGTGCCGGGGATGCTGTCCAGCCCGGCCTCCTTCACCGAGATCAGGAACTCCTCGATCGACAGGCCGGTGCGCACCGAGCCGTTCACGATCTCCATCGGCGAGTACGCGTGGACGTGCATCTCCGGGACCCGGTCCTTGACCGCGCGGACCAGGTCGGCGTACGCCGTACCGGGCAGGTCGGGGTGGATGCCGCCCTGCATGCAGACCTCGGTCGCGCCGATCACCCACGCCTCCTCGGCCCGCTGGCCGACCTCGTCCATCGACAGCGAGTAGGCGTCGGCGTCGGTACGGCGCTGGGCGAACGCGCAGAACCGGCAGCCCGTGTAGCAGACATTCGTGAAGTTGATGTTCCGGTTCACGACGTACGTCACGTCGTCGCCAACCGTTGCCTTCCGCAAGTTGTCCGCGATCCCCGCGAGCTCGTCCAGTGATGGACCGGTCGCGGTCATCAACGTCAACGCCTGAGCATCGGAAAGCCCGGCGGGATCACGCTCGGCTGCGGCCAGTGCGGCGCGCACATCACCTTCGATCCGTTCAGGTGCAGACCTCCCGGCGACCTGCTCACGCAGTACATCCCAGTCGCCGTACGCCGCGTCGAAGTCGGAGCGGGTCTCGGTACGACGGCCCTCGGTGTCGATCGCGGTGTGCAGGTCGGTGCGGCCGACGCTGTCCCAGCCGCCATCGGGCTCCTGCCACGGGAGGCCGACCGGCAAAGCCGATTCGTTGGCCAGACCGGTGGCAGGGTCGACGAGTGCCTCGACGTGCGAGATCAGGCGCGGATCGAGCCAGGGCTCCCGCAGGTACTCCGGGTGCGCGGTGAGCCGCTCGCGCAGCTCGAACCCGGCGTCGGCGGTCACCTTCGCGAGGTCGTCGATCTGCGGCCACGGGCGCTCCGGGTTCACGTGGTCCGGGGTGAGCGGCGAGACCCCGCCGAAGTCGTCCACACCCGCGTCGAGCAGCGCCCGGCACTCAGCGAGGTCGACGAGGTTCGGCGGCGCCTGGACCCGGACCCGCGGCCCGAGCACGACCCGCGTCACGGCGATCGCGGCCAGCCACTCGTCCAGCGGTACGTCGGCGTCGTTGCGCATCGCGGTGTCCGGCTTCACCCGGAATCCCTGGATGATGACTTCCTGGATGCCGTTGTACTGCCGGGCGATTTTCCGCAACGCGAAGATCGAGTCGGAACGTTCCGGCAGCGTCTCCCCGATGCCGATCAGCAGCCCGGTCGTGAACGGCACGTTCGACCGCCCGGCGTCCTCGAGCACGCGGAGCCGAACGGCCGGGTCCTTGTCCGGCGACCCGAAGTGCGGCTGGCCCTTCTCCTCGAACAGCCGCCGCGACGTGGTCTCGAGCATCATCCCCATGCTCGGCGCGACCGGCTTCAGCCGCTGCAGGTCCTGCCACGACATCACGCCGGGGTTCAGGTGCGGCAGCAGACCGGTCTCCTCGAGGACCCGGATCGCCATCGCCCGGACGTAGTCGAGCGTGCTGTCGTACCCGGCCTCGTCGAGCCACTGCCGCGCCGCGTCCCACCGGTCCTCGGGCGCATCGCCCAGCGTGAACAGCGCTTCCTTGCAGCCCAGCGCCGCTCCCTGCCGCGCGATCTCCAGCACCTCGTCGGGCGACAGGTACGGCGAGTGCACCCGGCCCGGCGTGGTCGCGAAGGTGCAGTAGTGGCAACGGTCCCGGCACAACCGCGTGAGCGGGATGAAGACCTTCTTCGAGTACGTGATGATCCCCGAGCGGCCGGCATCGGCCAGCCCTTGGTCGCGGACCCTTGCCGCGGTGGTCATCAGCGCGGTCAGCGCGTCGCCGCTCGCGCCGAGCAGCACCTCCACCTCCACCGGGTCGAGGGTCTTGCCGTCATCCGCGCGCTTCAGGGCGCGCCGCATCGCTGTCGTCAGATCAGGGGCCACGAAATCCGAGCCTAAGTCGCGGAAAACGCTGGATCCCGCGATTCCGGACAGCAAAATCAATCCGTACAGACGTCCTGATAGTTTGCTGTTCGTGCAGGTCAGGCGGGGTGTGGACGGGCGCCGGGTGCGCGGCGAGCAGCGCCGGAGCGAGTTGCTCGCGGCGACCCTGGCCGTGATCGAACGCGACGGAGTCGCAGGTGTGAGCCATCGCGCGGTGGCCGCGGTGGCCGATGTCTCGGTCGCGTCCATCACCTACCACTTTCCGACGCTGGACAACCTGCTGGTCGCGGCACTCCAGTCGGCCGCGGAGGACCTCGCCGTCGAGCTGCACGGCCGCGGGAGCGAGCTGGGCGCACGACCGGCCGACGAGTTGGCGCGGCTGATCGAGCACAGCGTCGTACGGCGACGTGGCCGGACGCTGGCGCTCTACGAGTTGTACCTGTACGCGGCCCGGCGGCCAGAGCTGCGGGAGGCGGCCGGTGCGTGGCTGGAACCGCTGACGGAGATCGCCAGGGCGTTCACCGCGGATCCTCAGAAGGCGAGGCTGTTGGTAGCCGCGCTGGACGGACTCTTGATGCAGGCGCTGATCGGCGCCCGCGACCTGGACCAGGCCGACGTCGCCGCGTTATTGGAGGTGCTGAGGTAGACCGCGCCGAGTAGGGTCGCGAAGGAACTCGCCAACAGGGAGGTCCTCAGTGTCAGAGCCCCCAGTGCAGCCACTGTTCGCATCCGCAGCCCGCGCCGTCCGGAAACTGCAGGACCTCGGCGATCCGCTGCCCGCCGACGTGGTCACGCAGCTGTCCAAGCTGGAGAGCAGCTCGCTGAGCGACGCGGAGCGCCGTACTCAGCTCGGGACCCTGCTGCGACCGTTCGTACTCCTGGACGTGTCGATCGACGAGCAGGGGATCGCGTCGTGCGCGCCGGGCGCCGCGCCGCCGCGACTGGTGCAGCACGGCTGGCGCAGCTTCCTCGTACAGGTGGCGAATCCGCACCGGATCGAAGCCAACCTGACCGCGGGGAACAGCGGTGTGTACGGCGTGATCGACTATCTGAGTCACTCCGCGCGGATCGCGTTGCACGACACGCTGACCGTCGTCCCGCGGATCAAGGACGCGTGGCTGGACGCGAAGATCGCCGGACCCAGTGAGCTGTCCGGCGTCGAGGCCGAGTACAAGGTCATCAGCCTGTACGCCCGCGACGGTGGCATCAAACAGGGTGGACTGTCGCTGTTCGCCGCGGACGAGCACAACCATCACAGCCTGAGCCGGTCGCCTCTGCAACTCGCGGGCTTCCGGACGAACTTCGAGTTGCGTGAGTACGCCGCTTCGTTCGACTTCGACTGCGCCACGGCCCGGGAGATCCGGCTCGACATCCGGGAGCCCGACGGACGCAGTTGCATGGCCGCGATCACCGTGCGGGACGGGCAAGGACGCTCGTACCCCTCCAAGGCGATGCGCCTGGCGCCGGACATGTTCTTCCACGAGCACGTGTATCGGGCGACCGGCGAGATGATCCGGCTGCCCGAGGGCCAGTACCAGGTCACCGCGATCCGCGGACCCGAGTATCGGCCGGTACTTCTGGAGGCGAATGTCGACGCGGGCACCGAGGCGATTCCGATCACGCTCGACCGCTGGGTCGATCCGGCGAGCCGCGGCTACTACTCGGGCGACCCGCACATCCACGCCGGCGGTTGCTCGCACTACAACGTCCCGAGCGAAGGCGTCACGCCCGAAACCATGATCCGGCATGTCCGCGGGGAAGGTCTGTGGCTGGGCAGCGTGCTCACCTGGGCGCCGTGTTACTACCACCAGAAACAGTTCTTCAGTGGCGAGTCGATCAGCCCGCCGGCCGAGCTGGAGGACCCGGCGATGCAGGCCGCCCAGGGCATGACCTGGACTCCGCAGCCGACGGATCGCGATGCCGAGAGCGCGCTGCGGTACGACGTCGAGGTCTCCGGGTTCCCGTCCAGTCACTCCGGTCACCTGATCCTGCTCGGGCTCACCGACCAGGACTATCCCGGGACGAGTCTCATCGAGGACTGGCCGTCGTGGAACCTGCCCGTACTGCGCTGGGCCAAGGAGCAGAACGCACTGGTCGGGTACGCGCATTGCGGTGTCGGCCTCGGGGTCGGCACCGAGGAGTTGCCCAACTACATCGTGCCGTCGTTCCAAGGCATCGGCTCCAACGAGATCGTGGTCGACGTACCGCTGGGTGCCGCTGACTTCCAGTGCGGTGGCCAGTTCGCCCCCGCGGCCGAGCTGAACATCTGGTACCACCTGCTCAGCGTCGGCTTCCGGACCCTCATGCTCGGCGAGACCGACTATCCGTGCATGTACGACGAGGGACCGGGCGTCGGGCGTACGTACGTGCGACTGGACGAGCCGCCGTCGGGCCCGCAGGCGATCGAGGCGTGGACCACCGGTCTGCGGGAGAGCGCGTCGTACTTCGGTGACGGTCGTAGCCATGTCTTCGATCTGGCGGTCGACGGCGATGTCGGTCGTGAGCACCGGTTGGACTCGCCAGGCCCGGTCCGGGTCAGCGCGACCGTGGCCGCCTGGCTGCCCGAGGAGCCGCCGCCACCGCCGGCAGGGCGTCCGGCGTACAGCGCGCCGGTCGGCTGGCACCTCGAGCGGTCCCGGATCGGCACGTCCCGGTCCGTGCTGGTGGAGGCCGTGCTGAACGGTGTCGCGGTGGCCTCGCAGGAGTTGGTTGCCGATGGCACCGAGCAGGAGGTCGGGTTCGACGTACCGGTGGAAGAGTCGTCCTGGCTTGCGCTGCGGATCCTGCGCAGCGTGCACACTCAGCCGATCTTCCTTGAGGTCGGCGGCCGGCCGATCCGGGCCTCCCGCCGCAGCGCTCAGTGGCTGCACGACTCCGTCGACCAACTGTGGACGGTGAAGTCGGGATTCATCCGGGACGACGAGCGGGCTGCCGCCCGGCAGGCGTACGACGAGGCGCAGGCGGTCTACCGGTCGCGGCGAGAAGAATGCGAGACGGACTGATGACTCACCAGGCACCTGCCATCGGCTGTTGCGGGCCGGTCGACACCGATGCGCCGCTCGCGGTGACGATCAACCCGGAGGCGCGGGTGAACGTGGCCCGCAGCGGTGCGCCGATCGGAACCTTGAAGCCAGGCGAGTGGCACACGCTCGCCGTGACGGTCGTCAACGACGGCTTCGTGACCGGGCCGTTGGCCGTCGAGGCCGAACCGGTCAGCGGGCTCCAACTCGACCTGCCGGTGCACGAACTCACCGGTGAGCATCGTCAGGACGCGGCGTTCCGGGTCCGGCTCGACGCGCCCACCGTTGTGGACGTGACCCTAACCTTCCGGGCTCTCGGTGCGCTCGGTGGTCTCGCCAACCACAGCACCGTCAACCTGCTGCTGTCGGCCCGCGAGTGAGGTAGCGCGCGAGCTACCTGTGGTCGGGTCCTGACGCCAGGGCCTGTTCCAGCCGCAGGCTGTTGGCTAAATGCATGCTGAGGTTGTCTGTCGGGGCGCTGCGGACCAGGTGGCAGCTGTTCGCCGGTGCGGTGGTTGCTGTCGCGCTCGGGGTCGGGTTGGTGCAGTCCGGGTTGCAGATGCTGGCCGCGACCGACAGGCCGGTGTTGCCCGCGGGACTGTCGGCGTACGAGCGGGCCAAGGTCCGTGAGGGGTACGTCGGGGCCGCGACGCTGCTCGGAATGTCGGTGATGCTGGCCGTTTTCCTGAGCGTGTTCATCGTCAGTACGACGTTCGGCTTCATGACTGTGCAACGGCGGCGCGAGTTCGGGCTGCTGCGGCTGGTCGGAGCGCAGCGGGGCTACCTGTGTCTGATTGTCGTGACGGAGGCGGGTCTGCTCGGGGTGGTCGGCAGTGTGGTCGGGTTGCCGTTGGGCGTGTTGGCGACCTGGGCGCAGTCGTGGTTGCTCGTTCGGTTGGGGATGCTGCCGGAGTGGTTCGAGGCGCCGTGGGGTCAGGGCGCGGTGTGGGCGGCGATGATCGTCGGCGTGAGTACGGCGTTGGCCGGCGTACTCGCTGCGGCCTGGCGGGCGTCGCGGGTCAATGCGCTCGAGGCGATCGTCGAGGGACAGGCGGCGCGGCGGGTGATGACGGGATGGCGGTGGTTCTGGGGATTGTCGGCCGCGTTCGGCACGGTCCTGCTGGTGATCGTGGCGCAGGCGGCGCGGGACCTCGTGGCCGGGCTGATGATCGGGCTGGTCGTGATGATCAGCGGGTCGGTTGCGTTGAGCCAGTTGAGCCCTGTCGTCGTGCCACTGGTCGGCCGGCTGCCCGCGATCGTCGTCCGCGGCAACTTGATCGCGGATCTCGCGCGGGCCGGCGTGCTGCACGCGGTACGGCGGAGCGCGGCGACCGCGGCACCGTTGATCGTGCTCGTCGGACTGGTTATCGGGCTGTGGGGCACGTTCGGGTCGCTGGCGAAGGCGGTCGGGGTCGAGCAGAAACAGTTGATCACGGCGGATGTCGTGGTCGATCACGTCGTCCGGCCCGGGCCGGGGATCGTGGCGGCCTCGGTGCAGACCGCCGTACCGATCGCTGTGACGCGGGGACGGAAAACGCTGTACTCCGAGGCGATCGGGATCGATCCGGCGGCGTACCAGCAGACCCACAAGCTGCGGCCGCGGAAGGGCTCGCTGGATCGGCTGAGCGGGCGGACGATCGCGATCGGACCGGGGATGGCGGCCGAGGGCTACAAGCTCGGGTCGACGCTCAAGATTGCTCTGGGCAACAGATCGATCGCCGTGAAGGTGGTCGCGATCATGCCCGAGACGCTCGATGTGAGCGAGAACTTCTTCGTTCCGAGGAGTCTGCTGCCGGCCGGTGGGCGGACCGAGACGCTGGTGAAGCTGGCGTCTGGTGCGACGCTGGACGGCCAGACGGTCGAGCAGTGGGCCGAGGCTCGTGGTGAGGCGCAGCAGCGCAGCAACTCGGGACTGTTTGCCGCGCTCCTGGGGTTGGCCGGGATCTTCACCGCGGTCGCGGTCGTCAACGCGGTCGTCATGTCGACAGCTGACCGGCGGCAGGAGTTCCACCTGGCACGGTTGGCCGGTCTGACGCGGGCGCAGGTCGTGATGGTCGCGCTCGTGGAGTCCGGGACCGTTGTGGTGGTCGGCGTACTGCTGGGATCGCTGGTCGCCGCGGCCGCGCTCGCCGGCATCGCGGCAGGGCCTTACGGCCTTGCTGCGTTGGCGATTCCGTGGCGGTTGCTCGGACTGATCTTCGCGTCGGCGCTGGTGGTCGTCGGGGTCGCGGTGGCGCTCACTGCCGGTCGCGCCACGTCTCACCGGCTCGGCACATACCGAGCAGAATGACGTGGTGGAACGGCCGGATCAGGTTGTAGTAGAACCTCCCGGCGGGCCGCAGGAACTGCACCAGCGTGACGACCTTGACCGTCGCCGGCCGCTCGTTGTCGGTGATGAACGCGAGCCACGCGTCCAGGTGGTTGTCGGAGACCTTCAGCAGCAGGTAATGGTCCTCCTCGCCGCGCACGACGGTGAAGAACGCGTTCTTCTCGCCCGGCGTGAAGCTCACCGTCTCGGGCCGCAGGCACCGCGAGTCCGGTACGCCGGTGGTCTCGAGGCGAAGGACCGCGGCCACGGCCATCCGCACCGCGAACAATCCCTTGACCCACAACGGACTGTGCCCCAGTGCGCCCGCGACGAACTCCCGCAGCGTGACGTCGCCCCGCCCCGTCTTCACATCGATCTCGTCCACAACCGGCACCAGATCGTCCAGCTCGTGCAAGGTGGTCGGCATCTGCGCTCCTCTAGTCGATCAGCCGGAGAACCAGGTCGTAGATCTCCCGCACGTCCCGCTTGCCGATCGGCGGCACCACCTGCTCGGCGCCGATCAGAATCAGGTACAACAACTGTGCGAAGCGATCTGGGTCCACGTCCGCACCCAGTCCACGGCACAGCTTCTGCAGGTACGCCGTCCGCGCCTTGTCCACCCGCTCCTGCGCGGCCCGCACCTCGCTGTCCTGCAAGGCCCAAGCGCGTACGGCGATCTCCAGGGCCGCGCTTTCCGGGTCAGCCAGCACCAGCCGCAACAGATGCTGGAGCTTCGCGTTCGCGTCACGACCGTCTTCAACGGCGTCGATCAGCCGGGTCGTGTTCCGCGCCTCGAAGTACTCCAGCAAGGCCGCCTTGTAACCGGAAGCCCCGTTGAAGTGGTGGTAGTACGACCCCTTCGTCACCCCGAGCGCACCGGTCAACCGCTCGATCGTCACCGCCGGCGCACCTTCCGCCGCCAGCAACTCGAGCCCCGCGTCCAACCACTCCGTCCGACTGACCACGTCCCAGACCATACCATACCGTTTGGTATGGTCTGATGGGTCAGGCGTCGGCGGCGGTGAGGGCTTCGGCTTCCGGCTCGGAGTGGGTGGTGGGGACCCGAAGGTGGGAGAGGGGCTTCCAGCCGCTGGCGAGGACGCCGACCGCGAGGAGGACGGCGAAGGCGCCGACGTAGAACGGGAGCTGGATGTTGAACTCCTCGCCGAGCTTGCCGGCCAGCCACGGTGCGACCGCGCCGCCGGAGAAGCGGACGAAGGAGTACGCCGCGGACGCCGTACCGCGTTCGACCGGAGCGGCTGCCATCACGGCCTCGGTGATCAGTGTGTTGTTGATGCCCAGGAACAGGCCGGCCACGATGACGCCGGCCGCGAGCACCGGCTTGTGGTGCGCGTAGACACCCATCACCGCGAGGTCCGCGCCGAACATCAGCAGCACGGTCATCGCCACCGGGAGGGTGCCGAACCGGCGCTGCAGCCGCGGCGCCACGAACACCGAGGTGAACGCGAGACAGATACCCCAGCCGAAGAAGATCAGACCGATCTGCCGCGCCGACATCGCCAGCGGGAACGGGGTGAACGCGAGCAGCGTGAAGAATCCGAAGTTGTACAGCAACGCGGTGACCGCAACCGTCGCGAGCGACCGGTGCCGTAGTGCCTTCAACGGCTCGAGAACCGACGTACGGCGTGCTTCCGGCGGCGATGCGGGCAGCAGGAACGCGGTGGCGGCGAGGGCGATCGTCATCAGTACGGCGACGCCGAAGAACGGGCCGCGCCAGGAGATCGTGCCGAGTTCGCCGCCGACCAGTGGGCCGGCCGCGATACCGACGCCGAGGGCGGCTTCGTAGAGGATGATCGCCTCGGCGACCGAACCGGCGGCCGAGTTCACGATCGTGGCGAGCGCAGTCGCGATGAACAGCGCGTTGCCCAGGCCCCAGCCGGCCCGGAACGCGACGATCATGCCGATGCTGTTGGACAGGCCGGCCAGCGCGCTGAACACGACGATGATGGCCAGACCGATCAGCAGGGTGCGCTTGGCGCCGATCCGGCTGGAGACCGCGCCGGTGATCAGCATCGCGACACCGATGACCGCCATGTAGCTGGTGAACAGCAGCGAGACCTGGGACGGGCTCGCGTGCAGTTGTTCGGCGATCGGCTTGAGGATCGGATCCACCAGGCCGATGCCCATGAAAGCGATCACGCAGGCGAACGCGACCGCCCAGACGGACTTGGGCTGCTTCAGGAACGACGACTTGCTCACCGGGCTGTGTCCTCCACGGGTTCGAGGGTGAGGAGTTTGTGGACGATGGCGACCGCGGCCTCCAGGGTGGTGAGGTCGGTCGCCGGGAGCTGACTCAGATGCGCGGCCAAGGCGGCGCCGGACTGGTGGCGGGCGCTGCGCAGCTCGGCGAGGCCTGCGTCGGTGAGGCTGATCAAGCTGGCGCGCGAGTCGGCCGGGTCCTGGGCGCGGCGCACCCAGCCCTGGTCCTCGAGGCGCTGCACCAGGTTGGACATGGTCGGCTGCGAACACCGATCGGCCTTGGCCAGCTCGCTGATCCGGGCCTGGCCGAGCTCGTCCAATCGCCCCAGCACGCGCATCGCGGCGTGCGGCAGCGTGTTCACGTTCCGCGTCGCCAGCCGCGCCAACCGCGTCGACGCGACGACGATGTCTTCTCCGAGACTGGTCAGCTCAGTTGCCATCACACCTGCAAATATACATAGCAAAGCTATGCATCTCCACGAAAGTGAACAGCATCACGAATCGGAGTGCCACACTGGTCGCGCCCTTGGAGGTGGTCATGCCGAATGTCGGTCGGTCCGCGGTCTTCGTCGTCGTCCTCGCGCTCGGACTGGCCGGATGCGGGGCCGATCCAGCCGTGCCGGCGCCGAGTTCGCCGACCACATCCGCCCCGGCGGGGATCATGGCCGCGTGCCCGTCCCAGGGTGCGGAAGAGTTCACCGCACCGGTTGCCGGCGGGAGCCCGGTTAGTGGCGTGCAGCTGGGTGACGCCGGCAGGGCCGTCGTGTTGTCCTACGAGTGGGGCGGATCGCCGTGCGACTGGTCCGACGTCGCGACCGAGCTGGTCGCCCGCGGCTACCGGGTCGCGCTGTGGGAGTACGGCACACTCACCGGCCTGGATCGGATCAAGGAGCTGCAGGCCGTCGTGGACCAGGTCCGGGCCGCCGGCGCGACAGAGGTTGTGCTGGCCGGTGGCTCGGTGGGCGGCTGCGTATCGATGATCGGCGGCTCCATGATCACCCCGGCGGTCTCAGGGGTCGCGGTGTTGAGCTGCGCGTCCTGGTACGACGTGGAGCACAGGCTGCCGACAACACCGCTCGCCGCGAAGCTCCGGGTGCCGGCGCTGTACCTGGCCGGCGACGGCGACAGCCTTCCGATCGCCGAGGTGCGCAAGGACTTCGCCGTCGTACCTGCCAAGGACAAGAAGCTGGTCGTCGTCGCCGGCTCCACCGGCCATGGCGTCGAGCTCCTGGACGGCACCGAGGCCGCCGTCGCGAAACCGGCGCTGTTCGCCTTCCTCGACCGGGTCACCCGCTGAACAAGGCCGATTCCCGAAATCTGTAACGGCCGGCCCCTTGTCAACGATGTGCACATTGCTGCCCGGTTCGGCCACTCGTTGGCGGGCTCGGCGATGTTCAGCGCGCGCTCGAACTCTTCGAGACGCTTTCAGAGGGGGAACTCGTATGAAACTGCAGCGCTTTGCGCTTGCACTGGCCGGAGCCGGGCTGATCGCCGCGGCCGCCAGTTCCGTCCCGGCCGTCGCCACCGGGCAGACCGACCCGAAGCACCCGTTTGCCAAAAACGTCACGCCGAACACGATCAAGGCCGCCGGCGAGCCCTGCATCAGCGACGTCATGTCGCCGACTGCCGCGGGCATGTCGCAAGAGACCTTGGCCATGCCGGGCCGCCACGTCGAGGCTTTCCAGGACACGCCGTTCAAGTTCGTTGGCAGCCGCGCCGACACGACGTGGTACGGCGCGGTGAACGCCGCCGGCACGCAGGTGTACTACTACGGCCTGCTCCTGCAGGGCGGCAACCTGTACCGGCACACGACGTACCTCCGGGACAACGGCGACACGTTCAGCTGGTCGCCCACCTTCAAGAAGGTCGGGTCGGGCTGGACCAGCTTCAAGGCGATCGCCACCTCGAACTACAGTGTCGGTACGCCGCGGCATGCGTACCTGTACGGCCTGAACACCAACGGCAGCCTGTACCGGTACCAGATGGTCGGCACCGGCTTCCGAGGCCTCGGCCCGATCCCGGGCTTCCGCGGCTTCAAGACGATGACGGTGATCAGCGAGACCGCGACGTACGACACGCTGCTGATGACCACCAACGCCGGTGCGCTGTGGACCGCCCACATCCCGGTCGCCGCCGGGGCCAAGCCGGTGATGAAGCTGATCCGCTCCTCGGGCTGGTCGGCCTACGAGTCCCTGGTCGCCCAGGGCTGCGGTGACCGCGGTGGTTCGCTGATCGTCGCCGTCGACCACGGCACGCAGTCCGGCTACCAGTTCGCGATGAGCAGGGCGAACGGCGCCGCAACCGCAATCACGTCGTACGGCAAGATCCCGGCCCCCTTCAACGGCGTGAGCGATGTGTCGCTCACCACGCACTACGACCAGCTGGTCGGCGAGTAGTAGCAGCAGTTGCTCGACGAAGCCCAGGACACCACGGTGTGTCCTGGGCTTCGTCGCGTTCAGTCGGCGACCGGGTCGCCTTCTGCGGTGCGGAACGCGGAGACCGGAATCGGGCCGCGGTGCAGGATGTGGGGGATGTCGGCCCAGGGGTAGAGGGGCTCGGTGGCGTTGAGGTTGCGGAGGCGGTGCAGGGCGCGCTCGGAGGGTGTGGACAGGGCGGCGGCTGCTTCAGGCGTGTAGGGGATGAAGTCCTCGGGCGGCTGCGGGCGGAGTTCGGGGTCGTGGCGTTTGAGCAGGATGCAGGTGTTCGCCGGGTCGAGGAGGTCGGCCTCTAGGGTCCAGTAGTCGACTACGACCGGGCCGATCCGGCCGGACTCGTGCATCGCCTCGAAGATCGGGGCGGGGTGGACCGGGGACAGGAAGACCACGTCGGCCCAGGTGCAGTCCAGCGGATAAACCGGAGCACCCACCCGGTTCGGGCGATCCGCGTATTTCTTGAAGTGGACCTCGTAGAGGTCGGGGTAGTGCACACGGAGCTGGTTGAGCGGCAGGATGTCGTCACCGCGGATGTCGCCGGCGGCTTTGTAGAGAAGAGTCGTCATACACAAAAGCCTCCGAACACGAGAACCGTGCCGGAGGCTGCCTCTACATTCTACAGGAATCCCCATGGTCAAAGCGATCCTCGGAAGCGCAGTGTTCTTCTTCGCGGCGCCCTGCGTGGTCGCTGGTGTGCTCCCGTGGTGGGTCAGCGGCTGGGCCGCGCCACGGTTCTGGCCGGGCTTCGTGATCGTGGCGACCGGTGCGTTCGTCGTACTGCGTGCCTTCGTCCGGTTCGTCCGCGAGGGCCGGGGTACGCCGGCCCCGGTCGCGCCGACCGAGGAGCTTGTGGTCGGTGGTGACTACCGGTTCGTGCGGAATCCGATGTACGTCGGGGTGGTCGCGGCGATCTTCGGGCAGGCACTCGTTTTCCTTGACTGGCGAGTGCTCGGGTACGGCGTGATCGCGTGGGCCGTGATGGCGTCGTTCGTGCGCTGGTACGAGGAGCCGGTGCTGCGGGAGCGGTACGGCCGGCAGTACGAGGAGTACTGCCGGACCGTGCCGGCGTGGATTCCCCGGTTCAGAGCTTCAGGTCGGTAGGCGAACCTGCACGGCTGCAAAGTTGCAGCGTTTAATTGTTTGCAGTGAGTGCAAGTTTGTCCGTAGCCTGGTAGGCGTGAAGCACGTAGAGGGTGGGTTGCGGGAGCGTAAGAAACTGCAGACGCGGGCGGCGTTGGCCGATGCGGCGTTGCGGCTGGCGTTGGAGAAGGGGCCCGACCACGTCACGGTCGAGGAGATCGCCGAGGCGGCCGACGTCTCTGTGCGGACCTTCTTCAACTACTTCCCGCACAAGGAGCACGCGATCCTCGCGCGCAACCCCGAGCACCTCGAACGCGCCCTGGAGCGGATGCGGACGGCGCCGGCCGAGGAGTCGCCGCTGACCACGATGTGGCTCATCGTCCACGACGTACTGCGGGAACTGGAGAGCGACGGTCAACTGTCGCGCCGGGGTGAGCTGATCATGAGCTCACCGAGCCTGCTGTACCAGCTGATGCTGTCGAGCCTCGACGACGAGCGGCAGCTGACCGCAGCCCTCGCCGAGCGGATGGGCGAACCGGCCGGATCGGTCCGGCCGGCGCTGATCGTCAGCACGGCCGGGGCCGCCTGCCGGGTGGTGATGGAGCTGCACAAGACCGCTCCCGAACGGCCGATCCGCGACCTGCTCGACGAAGCCTTCCAATTACTTGCCCAAGGCATCGACACCGCCTTCGGGCCGGACCACCAGAAGAAAGGCACCTCATGACGACGACCTCGTCACCCACTCCGGAACCCGTGGGTGAGGTCACCGCCACCGACACGGCGACACTCACACCGCGGCAGACCATCCAGGCCATCTCCGGCCTGATGATGGGCATGTTCGTGGCGATCCTCGCCGGCACCGTGGTGAGCACCGCCCTGCCGCGCATCATTCACGACCTGGGGGCGAGTCAGTCGTCGTACACCTGGGTCGTCACGCTCGAGCTGCTGACGATGACGGCCACCGTGCCGCTGTGGGGCAAGCTCGCCGACCTCTACAACAACAAGCTGCTGGTCCAGCTGTCGCTGGGCTTCTTCGTGATCGGCTCGCTGGTCGCCGGTTTCGCACCGAACATCGAGGTGCTGCTCGGCAGCCGCGTCCTCCAGGGCCTCGGCGCCGGCGGTCTGACCGCGCTCGTACAGATCGTGATGGCGGCCATCATCCCGCCGCGGGAGCTCGGCCGGTACTCCGGCATCTTCGGTGCCATCTTCGCGTCGGCGACCGTCGGCGGACCGCTGCTCGGCGGCTTCCTCGTCGACTCGCCGCTCGGCTGGCGCGCCTGCTTCCTGGTCGGTGTGCCGTTCGTGCTGGCGGCCATCATCCTGCTGCAGCGCACGCTGAAGCTGCCGACCGTCCGTCGCGAGGTGAAGATCGACTGGTGGGGCGCGGTCCTGATCATGGGCGGCGTGAGCACGCTGCTGGTCTGGTCCTCGTTCGCCGGCAACAAGTTCGAGTGGGTCTCCGGCTGGAGCTTCGCACTGGTCGCGGTCGCCCTGGTGGCGCTGGTCGCGGCGGTGCTGGTCGAGCGTCGGCACCCCGAGCCGATCATCCCGATGGACCTGTTCCGCAACCGCACGGTGACGCTGTCCATCGTGGCCAGCGCGCTGGTCGGGGTCGCGATGTTCGGTGGCTCGGTGTTCCTGGCGCAGTACTTCCAGATCGCGCAGGGCTACACACCGACCAAGGCCGGCCTGATGAGCCTGCCGCTGATCCTCGGCATGATGGTCGCGTCCACGATCGCCGGTGGCCTGATCACGAAGTACGGCCGCTGGAAGATCTACCTGGTCATCGGCAGTGTCCTGTTGCCGATCGGGCTGGCGCTGTTCGGCACGATCGACGCGCACACCTCGAAGTACCTGCTGTGGAGCTTCATGATCGTCCTCGGCGTCGGCATCGGCCTGGTGATGCAGAACCTGGTCCTCGCCGCGCAGAACGACGTACCGGCCCGGGAGCTCGGGGCGGCGACGTCCGCGGTCAGCTTCTTCCGGAGCATGGGCGGCACGATCGGCGTGAGCGTGCTGGGCGCGATCCTGGCGAACAACGTCGCCGAGACGCTGAACCCGGGCGGCGCGTCGTCCGGCGGCGGCAACGCGGTGCCGAACATCGCGGAGCTGCCTCCGGAGATTCGGACGATCGTCGAGAACGCGTACGGCGCGGCGACCGCGGACCTGTTCATGATGTCGGTCCCGTTCGCGGTCCTCGCCCTGATCGCCGACCTCTTCATCAAGGAGAAGGCCCTCCTCACCACCTCCGGCGCCGAACGCCTCGCCAACGAGGAGCCTGACAAACTGGATGCATGATCGTCGCATTCAGCATCAGCCCGTCGGCCGGTGACGAGACCGGGGGCGTGAGCGAAGCGGTGGCCGAGGCCGTCCGCGTCGTCCGCGCCTCCGGTCTTCCCAACGAGACCAACGCGATGTTCACCAACATCGAGGGCGAGTGGGACGAGGTGATGGCGGTGGTGAAGCAGGCCGTGGATGCTGTCGCCGCCGTATCGCCCCGGGTCAGCCTGGTCCTCAAGGCCGACATCCGCCCCGGCTACACCGGCCAACTCGCCGCCAAGGTGGAGCGGATCGAGCAGGCGTTAGGCGACTGAGTTGAGGGCTGCGACGACGGCGTCGTAGCGGTTCTCGCGTTCGGCGTCGCGGAGGAAGCGGACCCGGTCGACGAGGATCTCGTCGGCGTCCGGCTGCTGCTGGAGGATGTTCATCGTCTCGTCGAGGTACTCGTCCAGCGGCATCGACCGTTCGTCGTTCTCCTGGTTCATCAGAGTGGTCTGGACGGCCGGCGGGACCACCTCGATCACCTGAACCCCGGTGTCGGCGAGCTGGATCCGCAGGCTCTGCGTGTAGCTGTGGATCGCGGCCTTCGTCGCGCTGTACGTCGGCGTGATCGTCAGTGGCACCGACGCGAGGCCGGAGGAGACCGTGAGGATCGCCGGATCGCGCTGCTTCAGCAGGTACGGCGTGAACGTGGCGACCGCGCGGATCGTCCCGAGCAGGTTGATCTCGATCGTCTGCTCCGCGGTGGCGAGGTGACCGGGATCGCGGAGATCCTCGACCTGCATGATGCCGGCCATCGTGATCAGCACGTTGACGTCGTGGGTGCTGGTCACCTGCTCGAAGGCGGCGGTGATCGAAGCCGGGTCGGCGACGTCGAGCAGGATGCCCTCGATACCGTCCTCGGCGGCGATCCTGTCGAGCAGGTCCTTGCGACGGCCGCTGATGATCACGGTGTTGCCGAGGTCCCGGAACCGCCGGGCGAGCTCGAGGCCGATACCCGACGTACCGCCGGTCATGAAGATCGTGTTGCCTGTTGTTCTCATGGTTCCAGCGTGGAGCCGGATGCCCCGGGCAACCAGGCTGCGCTCAGCCACTGCTCGGCAAGCAGTGGTTAACCGGCCTGACCGGTGGACACTGGAGTCATGGAGTACGCCGACCTGTCCGACTTCCTGCGCAAACGCCGTGAGGCCCTGCAACCTGAAGACGTCGGGATGCCGCGCGGCCGCCGACGCCGTACGCCGGGACTGCGCCGTGAGGAGGTGGCGGCGCTCGCGTCGATGTCGGCCGATTACTACAGCCGGCTCGAGGGCGGCCGCGGCCCGCAACCCTCGGTCGACATGCTGGGCGCGATCGCCCGGGCGCTCCGCCTGACGCTCGAGGAGCGCGACCACCTGTTCCTGCTGGCCGGTCACGGTACGCCGCCGCGCACGACGGCACCGCACCACGTCGACCCGGGAATGTTGCGGATCCTGGACCGGCTGCAGGACACCCCGGCGCTGCTGCTCAGCCGGTGCGGCGAGGTGGTCGCGCAGACGCCGGCGCACGTCGCGTTCGCCGGTGAGCTGACCAACTTCCAGGGCATGGAGCGCAGTGAGTACTACCGCTGGTTCGCGCATCCTGAGTCGCGGGCCCTGTATGCCGAGCCCGAGCTGTCCATGAACAGCCGGCTGTTCGTCTCGATGCTGCGTACGGCCGTGACCATCGACGGTCCGAAGTCGATCTGCGCCTCGATCGTCCGGGCGCTGCAGAAGCTCAGCCCGGAGTTCGTGGCGATCTGGGACGCACACGAGGTGGTCGTCGCCCACAGCCGGACCAAGCGGTTCCGGCACCCGTCCGTCGGCGAGCTGGAGCTGTACTGCGAGCTGATCCAGAGCCGCGACCAGCAGCAGACACTGATCGTCTTCACCGCGGAGCCGGGCAGCGAGAGCGCGGAGAAGCTGGAGCTGCTGGCCGTGCTGGGAAGTCAGACACTCGATCCGGCACGCTGATCTGTCGTACGACGGCTGAGGTAGAAGGCGAACGCGGCGGTCGGGAAGAACATTACGATGCCGTAGACCGCGACCGGGATCGACATCTCGCTGTTGCCGAGCAGTGCCGGGCTGAGCGCGATCGTCAGGGCGAGCGTGGCGTTGTGGATGCCGATCTCCATCGAGCAGGCGATCGACTGCCGCTCACCCAATCGGGCCAGCTTCGGTACGACGTACCCGAAGAACAGGCTGAGTACGTTCAGCAGTACGGCGACCGCGCCGACGGCGGCGATGTAGTCGAGGACGTTGGCGCGCTCGGTGTAGATCGCGGCGAAGATCACCAGGGCCAGGACGATGACGGAGCCGAGCTTGACCGGCCGCGTCATCCGCTCCGCGAACCGGGCCCGCCGGCTCCGCACCAGCATCCCGAGCGCCACCGGGACCAGCACGATCGCGAACACCTGCAGCATCTTCAGTGGCTGCAGGCCGATCTGGCCGTCGCCGAGGAAGTGGTCGAGGGACAGGTTGACCACGATCGGCAGGGTGACCACGGCGAGGACCGAGTTCACCGCGGTCAGCGAGACGTTGAGCGCGACGTCGCCGCCGGCCAGGTGACTGAACAGGTTCGCCGTGGTGCCGCCGGGGGAGGCGGCCAGCAGCATCATGCCGGCGGCGTGTGCGGGCTCCAGCTCGAACAACGTCACCAGCCCGAAGCAGATCACCGGCAGCAGGATCACCTGGGTCCCGAGCGCGACCAGGACGGCCCTGGGCATCCGCAGCACCCGGGTGAAGTCGGCGACCGTCAGGGTCAGGCCGAGGCCGAACATGATGATCGCGAGCGCGACCGGCAGCAGAACCGAGGTGAGCACGGAGTCGTTCATCGGCGGCTCCTTCGGAAGTCGGTGGCTCAGGGTGACAGCGCTACGGGACGGCGGCAAGATCTCGGCTTTGGTTCCGGGACCGGTGGAGTCTTTACCCGCTTTAGGTCATGAGTTAATTTAAGTTCTGAAATTTATAGAGCGTTCTTACGGAAAGGTCCGCCCCCATGCTTTCCGATCGATTCCGCCTACCCGCATTCGTGCTCGCCCTCGTGCTCCTGGTCGGCTGCCTGACCAGCACCGCGGCGGCTCAGGTTCAAGCCACCTTCAAGGTCCTCGCGTTCTACAGCGGGACCTGGGACGCCGCCCACGTCGACTTCGAGAAAGAGGCGAACCAGCGCTTTCCGGAGTTCGGCGCGCAGAACGGGTTCACCTACACGGCCACCAACAACTGGGACCAGCTCAACAACCTGACCGCCTCGCAGTACCAGGTGGTGATGTTCCTCGACGACTCGCCGCACACCGACGCGCAGCGCAACGGGTTCAAGAACTACATGGACAACGGCGGCGCATTCTTCGGCTTCCACGTCGCGGCGTACAACGATGCCAGTGGTGGCTGGCCGTGGTTCAACAACACGCTGCTCGGCACCGGGAGGTTCCAGTCCAACACCTGGGGTCCGACCGCGGTGACCCTGCGGACCGAGAACCGTTCGCACCCGTCGCTGGTGAACACGGGAGCGACGTTCCGGTCGTCTGTCAGCGAGTGGTACAGCTGGCAGAACGACCTGCGGAACAACCCCGATATCCAGATCCTGGCGTCGATCGACAGCTCCAGCTTCCCGGTCGGCACCGACCCGAACCAGACCTGGTACGGCGGCTACTACCCGATCATCTGGACCAACAAGAACTACAAGATGATCTACGCGAACTTCGGCCACAACGCGATGAACTACGAGACCAACACGCGGCTCTCGTCGACCTTCGACAGCCCGGCGCAGAACCAGTTCATGATGGACGCGCTGAAGTGGCTCGGCGGTGCCGGTACGACGCCGCCGGTCGACCAGCCGTCGCCGACCTCGTGGTACTCGGTCGCGAACAAGGCCAACGGGAAGTGCGTCGACGCCCGCGCGGCCGGGACCGCCAACGGGACCGTGATCCAGCAGTACAGCTGCAACGGCACGCAGGCGCAGCAGTTCCAGTTCCAGCCGACGTCCAGCGGTTTCACGCGGGTCAACAACCGCAACGACGCCACCAAGGTGATCGACGTGACCGGTGTGTCCGCCGCGGACAACGCCGGCCTCCAGTTGTGGACGTACAGCAACGGAAACAACCAGCAGTGGCAGGCCGTTTCCGAAGGCAGCGGCTACTTCCACATCGTCAGCCGCCTCAGCAACAAGTGCCTGACCGTCCCCAACGGCTCGGTCGCCGACAGCACTCAACTCGTCCAACTCACCTGCAACGGAGGCCCGGCACAGTCATTCCTGCTGACTACAGCCTGACCTGCGGTTAGATTGCGGCGCATGAGAATCCTGCGTGTGGCCGCTTTGGCGGCAGGAGGTCTGTTGTTGATGGGTCAGGTCGTGCCCGCCCAGGCTGACGGCGGATCGTCGTACCGGTGGGAGCTGACGCCGACCGGAACTACGGCGCAGTTCCGTGGGCTGGCGGCGGTCAGCAAGGACGTCGCCTGGGTCGGCGGATCCGCGGGCACCGTGCTGCGGACCGTCGACGGCGGGAAGCATTGGCAGAACGTCAGCCCGCCCGGTGCGGAGGCGCTGCAGTTCCGCGATGTCGAGGCGTTCGACGCGCGGCGTGCGGTTGCGCTGACAATCGGGAACGGCGAGGACTCCCGGGTCTACCGAACCGCCGACGGCGGAAAAACCTGGTCGGAAACGTTCCGGAACACGGACGCGAACGCGTTCTACGACTGCATCGCCTTCAACGACGACAAGCACGGCCTGGCGTTGAGCGATCCGGTGGACGGAAAGTTCCGGATCGCGGCGACGGCCGACGGCGGAAAGTCCTGGAAAGTGCAGCCGACCGACGGAATGCCGGCCGCGCTTGCCGGTGAGTTCGCGTTCGCGGCGAGCGGTACCTGCCTGGTCGCCGGCCATGGTCGTACGGCGTGGTTCGCGAGCGGTGGCGGCGATCGGCCGCGGGTCTTCCGGACCGTCGACGGCGGACGGCGCTGGACGGTCTCGGACTCTCCGATGGCCAGTGGTGAAGCAGCCGGAATCTTCAGCCTGGCGTTCCGGAACTCGTTGTTCGGCGTCGCGGTCGGCGGTGACTTCCTCAAGCCGACCGAGGCGGTGAACGCCGCATCGGTCACGTACGACGGTGGTCGCACGTGGAAGCTGGTCCCGGCAGACAAGGCGCCGAAGGGCTACCGGAGCGGGTCGCACTTCGTCCCGTGGTTGCCCACGACCGTCGTCGCGGTCGGTCCGTCCGGGAGTGACGTCAGCTTCGACGGCGGCCGCAGTTGGAAGCAGTTCTACGACGGCAGTTTCGACAGCGTCGAATGCGCCGGCCACGGCATCCAGGCAGGCTGCTGGGCCTCGGGCGCCAAGGGTGCAGTCGGACGTCTGGTGCACTGACGTTCAGACCGGCGACACTCGCTCGTTGTGCGGGTGTCGCCGGTTTTCCGGAAAGATGACTGCATGCGTAAATTGCTGACCGTCCTCGTGGGGTTGCTGATGATGGTTCCTACCGTTGCCGCGGCGCAGCCCGACGCGGGTCGTCCGGGCCGGCCGCTGACCGTCATGTCGTACAACATCCACCACGGCGCGGGGATCGACGGCGTACTCGATCTCGAGCGGATCGCCGTTCTGATCGAGCAGTCCGGCGCCGACGTGATCGGCCTGCAGGAGGTCGACCGGCACTGGGACGTGCGGAGCAACTGGGTGGACCAGCCGGCCTGGTTCGCCCAGCGCCTCAAGATGCACTACGCGTACGCCGCCAACCTCGACCTCCCGCCCGTGAACCCGGGGGAGCCGCGCCGGCAGTACGGGACCGCCATCCTGTCCAGGTATCCGATCCAGGACTTCAGCAACACGCTGCTGCCGAAGTACCCGACCGGTGAACAGCGCGGCCTGGCGGTGGCAGACCTCACCGTCCGCGGCGCCAAACTGCGCTTCGCGAACACGCATCTGACCAGCAACAACAACGCCGAGCGGCTGGAGCAGGCGCAGAAGGTGGTCGAGCTGCTGAGCGGATCGCGGACACCGACACTGCTCGTCGGCGACCTGAACGCGACGCCGGAGAAGCCGGAGATCAAGACGCTGACCGCGGTGTACGACGACACCTGGGTCGAGGTCGGTGTCGGTCCGGGCTACACGATCGAGGCGGACAACCCGACCAAGCGCATCGATTTCCAGCTGCACAGCGAGGGCCTGCGCCCGACGAAGGCCGCCGTACCGGTGACGCCGGCCTCGGACCACCTGCCGGTGGTCGCCTCGTTCGTCCTCAGCTGAATCACCGGGTTCGCAGCAACGCCCCTCCGGCTCCGGCCGGAGGGGCGTTTTTGTGCGCCGACCTGCGGCTTCGCGGAATTACAAGCTTGTAGTTTGTCAAGTCGACACACGGGTGAAACAAAGATACTTGTGTGAAAGCTGTTCCCAATGGGGCTGCAGGCAACTAGTGTCACGTATGTGGTCCAGGAGGACCAAAAGTTCACGAATCCTGGGGAAGGGGTTCGTGACCGGCGGAAGGAACGATCCCGATGCGGACGCCCCCCAGGGCCACGTCCGGCAGGCGGATCACGAGTGCTGGGAAGACCGGCCGAGCGGGCAAGGCCCTGCTCTCCGGGGTACTCGCGATCTGCTTGGCCGGCACCATGGCCATGCCAACCCTTCCGGCTGAGGCCGCGAAGCCGAAGCCGCCGGTGATTCCGTCCAAGGCCGCGGTCGAGCGCGCCAAGCAGGCCGCCGCCTCGAAGGCCGGCCAGGTCGCCGCGATCGAGCGTCAGCTCGCCGCCGCCGGCGCGCGGCTCGAGCAGCTCGGCATCGCGTCCGGCATCGCCGACGAGGCGTACAACGGCGCCGTCTACCGCCTGCAGCAGGCCAAGGCCGAGGCAGCCGCCGCCGCGGCCCGGGCCGCCGAGGCGCAGAAGACGCTGACCGCCCAGCGGCAGCAGATCGGCCGCTTCGCCGCCGCGTCGTACCAGGGTGGTGGCGAGGTGGCGAAGATCGCGCCGCTGTTCACCGCGGAGGGTCCGCAGCAGCTGCTCGACTCGGCCGGTGCGGCGCACTCGGTGTCGGCCGCCATGCAGGGTTCGTACCTGCGATTCACGGCGACCCAGGTGATGACGAACCTGTTCAAGGTGCAGGCCGACCAGGCGGTCGTGAAGGTGAAGAAGGCAGCCGACGAGGCAGCCCAAGCGAAGAAGGCGGCCGAGGCCGCGGAGGCTGCGCAGTCGGCAGCTGTGACCGCGATCGGCGTCCAGCGCAAGCAGTCGATCGCGCAGCTCGCCACCTTGCAGAACATCTCCGTCCACGTGGCCGCCCAGCGACAGGCGGGGCTCGAGGAGCTTGCGCGGCAGCGCGCCGCTGCGATCGCTGCGAAGAAGGCCGCCGAACTGAAGCGCCGGATCGCAGCCCGGGAGGCGGCCGAACGCCGTGCGGAGGCGGCCGAGCGGGCCCGGGAGGCGGAGGAGAAGGCTCGCGAGGAGAAGGAAGAGCGCGAGCAGAACAACGGCAAGAAGAACCCGCCGAAGCGGCACAAGCCGTCCACGCCTAGCCGTGACAACGACGACAATGACAATGACGGCAACCACAGCTCGCGGAAGGGCGCGTCGGCGGCGATCGAGTTCGCGATGCGGCAGCTCGGCGACATGTACCTGTGGGGTGCGACCGGCCCGAGCCGGTGGGACTGCTCCGGGCTGACCCAGGGTGCCTGGGAGAAGGCCGGTGTGCAGCTGCCGCACTACAGCGTCGCGCAGTACGAGCAGATCCAGCACATCGACGAGGACGAGCTGCGGCCCGGCGACCTGATCTTCTGGTCGCTGAACCCGAGCGACCCGGGCACCATCCACCACGTCGCGATGTACCTCGGCAACGGCCGGATGATCCACGCGCCGCGGACCGGCAAGCCGGTGCAGATCGACAGCGTCTACTACTGGGAACCCCCGGACTTCTTCGGTCGTCCCTGATGCAGTTGTCCCCGGCAACGGTTTGTTGCCGGGGACATTTCTCTTCTACGCCAGCCGGTGTCCGCCGTCGGCGTGCAGAACGGTGCCGGTGATGAATCCGTTGCGGAGCAGGGCGATGATCGCCGCGGCGATGTCCTGGGGATGGCCGATCCGGCCGACCGGGAGGCGGGCCGCCATCGCGGACAGCGTCTCGGGCGCGGCCTCGCCGGCCACGTCTTGCCAGATCGGGGTGTCGACCCAGCCGGGTGAGATCACGTTGACTCGCAGCGGTGCCAGTTCGACCGCGAGCGCCGCGGCGAGCGAGGCGAGTGCGCCGTTGAGTGCCGCGAGCAACGAGGCCCGCGGACCTGGCCGGTACGCCGCGATGCCTGAGGTGAACACGATCGAGCCGCCGGGTTCGAGCATCGGGGCACCGTGCTTGGCGAGCAGCAGCGGGCCGAGCAGCTTGGAGTCGACCGCGCCGCGCGCCGAGCCCACGTCGTACTCGGCGATCGGCTGGTAGGCGCCGCCGACGTCGGCGGCCGTGGTGACGATGTGGCTGACCTTGCCGGTAGTCGCGAAGAGGCGTTCGATGTCGTGCTCACTTCCGAGGTCCGTGGCAACGGTGCGTACGCCGAGCTCCCGGCGTACTGCGTCGAGCTTGGCGGGTGTCCGGCCGGCGACGGTGACCTCGCTGCCTTGGGCAACGAGTTCGGCGGCGAGGGCGCGACCCATCCCTGAGCTGCCGCCGACGATGACGACGTGTTCCTGCAACAGATTCTCCTTCGGTGGTTGACATTTCGAGCCAACCACCGGGTGTGTCAGTCCGCCACGACTTGTTGCCTGATGACCGTTAGGCCGGGACTAACGGTCATCGCCTGGAGCACCGGGTTGTGCGAGTCGGTGCGCCACACGGCGGCGTACCGGGCCACCAGCGGGCGGCCCGCGAGCGGTCGCCAGACGATGTCCGGCGTCGCGGCGCGGCGGGAGCCGAGGCTGAAGGCGGAGCGTCGTACGAGGAGTGCCGACCGGAGTTGTGAGTGGCTCATGCTGATGTCGCTCAGCCGTACGCCGGTGCCGATCCGGCGGATCGTGTCGTCGTAGAACTCGGGCGCGGCGGCGCGGGGGATCCAGATGAGCTCGAGTCCGGTCAGGTCGTCGAGCGTGAGTTCGGGTGCTGCTGCGAGCGGGTGGGTCGCGGTCAGCAGGACGCCGAGCTCCTCGTCGGCGAGCTGTTCGGAGGTAATTGCTGGAGGCAACGTCAGCGGGGTGCGGACCAGGCCGAGGTCGATCTCACCGGCGTCGAGCATCCGGAGCTGGTCGGTGGTGGTGCCTGCTTCGAGGGTGACCGTGCTGTTCGGGAAGCGTTCGGTGGCGAGCTGTTCGAGGGCGGCCGGGAGGTGGCCGGGAATCCCGTTCAGCAGGCCGAGGCGAAGCACCGGCTCATCCAGGCCGGCGGCCCGGCGCGTGTCCTTCAGCGCCAGGCCGGCCGCCTGGAGGGTTTCCCGGGCGCGAACGAGCAGGACCTGCCCGGCCGGGGTGAGCTCGACGCCGCGGCTGTGCCGGATCAGCAGGGCGGTGCCGATCTCGCGCTCGAGTTGCTTGATCTGCTGGCTGAGCGTCGGGGTGGAGATGTACAGGCGCTCGGCGGCCTTACCGAAATGCAGTTCCTCGGCGACGCCCACGAAGTACCGCAGCGGCCGAAGCTCCACCCGGTGATTCTATTCAGGGAGTCGCTACAAGGCGGCCGAGGCTGGTGCGGGCGTCGAGGGCTTCGTGGATGCGGGCGACGTCGGCGAGCGGGTGGGTGGCGTGGACGATCGGGCGGAGCTCGCCGGACTGCCAGCGGTGGGTAACCTCGGTGATGTCGGCGCGGGCCTCGTCCGGCCGGGCCTCACGCCAGCCCTGTATTCCCACGCCGGTAACGGTCTTGAGGCCGAACAGGCTGCTGACCGGGATGCTCGGGAGCTCGGTCGTGATGGCGCCGTAGGTGATCATCGTGCCGAGGGGTGCGACCAGGCCGAGGCCTTGGTCGAAGACGGTGCCGCCCACCGCGTCGAGGACCGTGTCGACACCGTCCGGGGCGATCGCGCGAACGTGGTCCGGCCAGTCGGCGGCGGTGAGGTTGACTGGTTCGGCGCCGAGTTCGCGGATGAAGTCGAGCCGGTGCGCGGAGGACGCCGTACCGATAATCGTCTTCGGGTTGTAGGAGCGGGCCAGCTGGACGGCGAGGTGGCCGATGGTGCCGGCCGCGGACTGGATCAGGATCGTGCCGCCGGCCGGGATCCGGCCGGCCTCTAGCAGGCGGAGGGCGAGCGGGGCGGCCAGCGACATCATCGTGGCCTCGCCCGCATCCGCGTCGTCCGGGATCGGTGCGAGGAAGCCCGCGTCCGCCACGGCGTACTCCGCGAAGGCGTCCACGGTGAGGGCGGAGACGCGCTGGCCGACGGCGACGCCGGGCGGGGTGCCGGGGCCGAGTTGGACGATCCGGCCGACGACGTCGCCGGTCAGGGTGCCGGGCAGCGGGCCGTCCCAGGGCGAACCGCCGCGGCGGAGAACGGTGTCGATCGCGTTCGCGCCGATCGCTTCGGCATGGATCAGGACCTGGCCGGCGGCGGGTTCGGGGACGGCGACCTCGTCGAGCTGGAGTACGTCGGGACCGCCGTGGCGGTGGAAGCGCACTGCGCGCATGGTGGGTGCTCCATATCGTGGGATTCAGAAATAATGGGAGACTCCCACGATAACTCGACGGGTCGGCGTTGCCAATAGAGTTGGTGCGGTGAAGAAGTCGCCGAACCACCGGCTGTCCGACCACGTCCTGTTTGCGCTGGGGCGGTCGAGTCAGCACGCCCAGCGGTTGGTCCGGCAGCACATGACCGACGGCGGCGTCCGGACGCAGCATTACCACGTGCTCGCGAGTCTGTCCGACGACGGCGAGGCCGCGCAGGCGACGCTCGCGGACCGGATCGGATTCGATCGCAGCGATCTGGTGACGCTGCTGGACGAGCTCGAGGAGCTGAAGTTCCTGGCGCGGCGGGTCGATCCCGCGGACCGGCGACGGAAGATCGTCGCGATCACCCCGGCGGGTGAGCGGCAGCTCGACTCGATGGACGAGCTGATCCGCGCCGCGGAGGCGGAGCTGCTGGAGCCGCTGACCGCGGCGGAGCGCAAGTCCTTGCTGGCGCTGCTCCGCCGCCTGTCAGACGACTAGTGGCCTTCGGTCTTCAGACGGGCGAAGGAGGCGGTGATCTCGGTCTCGGCGTCGGCGCGGCCGACCCAGGTGGCGCCCTCGACCGACTTGCCGGGCTCGAGGTCCTTGTAGACCTCGAAGAAGTGCTGGATCTCCAGGCGGTCGAACTCCGGCACGTGGTGGATGTCGCGCAGGTGCTCCTGCCGCGGGTCCCCGGCCGGGACGCACAGGACCTTGTCGTCCGGCCCCTTCTCGTCGGTCATCCGGAACATGCCGATCGCGCGAGCGCGGATCAGGCAGCCGGGGAACGTCGGCTCCGGTAGCAGCACGAGCGCGTCCAGCGGGTCGCCGTCCTGGCCCAGGGTGTCCTCGATGAACCCGTAGTCGGACGGATACTGGGTCGCGGTGAACAGCGTCCGGTCCAGCCGCAGACGGTTCGTCTTGTGGTCCAGCTCGTACTTGTTGCGGGTGCCCTTGGGGATCTCGATGAAGACGTCGAACTCCATACGGCAGATACTGTCACGGTTCCGACCGACCGAATGACAGGAGCAGCCCGGTGGCCCGACCTGCCCGTGCGGCATTCGTCACGCTCCTCGCCACGGCGCTGTGTGCCGGCCTGGTGAGCAGCGCACGCGCCGTACCCGGTTCAGTGCAGACAGCTGACCGGAGCACCCAGCAGGCTCCGGCCGTCCTGGCGCCGGCGACCACCGAGGGGACCGCCCCGACCGCGGCCGGCGTCGGTACGGCGCTCGCGGCGATCCTCAAAGACCCGTCGCTCGGCTCGCACCGCGGCATCTACGTGTACGACGCCTCACGCGACAAGCCGGTGTTCTCGGTCGGCGCAGCCACGCCGTACACGCCTGCCTCCACCTTGAAGCTGCTCACCACAGTGTCCGCGCTGGCCACACTCGGTCCGGACCACACGTTCGCCACCAAGGTCGTGAGCACCGGCAAGGGGTCGATCGTCCTGGTCGGCGGCGGCGACCCGCTGCTGACTGCGAAGGCGTCCGCGAGCGACGGCTTCCCTGCCCGCGCCACGCTCCAGGCCCTGGCTGCGAGTACGGCGAAGGCACTCAAGGCGCAGGGCCTCGCCTCCGTGACCCTCGGGTACGACGCCTCGCTGTTCACCGGCCCGGCTGTCAACGCGAACTGGGAAGCGAACTACGTCCCCGAAGGCATCGCTGCCCCCACCTCCGCGCTCTGGGTCAACGAGGGTCGTGTGTCTCCGGGCATGGCGAAGCGCGCGACCTCTCCGGCGCTGGCTGCTGCGACGTCGTTCCAGAAGCTGCTGACGCAGTACGGCATCAAGGTGGGCGCTGCCAAGGCCGCTGCGGCACCTGCCGGCGCTACGCCGTTGGCACAGGTCAAGTCGCCGACGCTCGGCCAGATCGTCGAGTACGTGAACCTGCACAGCGACAACGACGGCGCCGAGGTGCTCCTGCGGCACGTCGGCATCGCGACCGGCAACGGCGGCTCGTACGCCGGTGGCGTCAAGGGCCTCCGGGCCACGCTGACCAAGCTCGGCCTGGACGTCAGCAAGGCCCGCATCTACGACGGCAGCGGTCTGACCCGCGCCAACAAGGTCCCGCTCGACCTGCTCGCCGGTGCGGTCCGCGTGGCCGTGTCGAAGGACCACCCGGAGTTGCGGCACCTGCTGAGCGGTCTGCCGGTGGCGGGCTTCAACGGGAGCCTCAGGGAGCGGTTCACCTCGGCCGGAACCGGTACTGGGACCGGACTGGTCCGTGCGAAGACCGGAACGCTTACCGGGGTCCACAGCCTGGCCGGGTACGCCCGTGACCGCACCGGCACGCTGCTGGTGTTCGCGATCGCCAGTGACAGCGTTCCGGTCCCGAAGACGCTCGACGCCCGCGCTGCCCTGGACCGCGCGACCGCTGCATTGGCCAACTGCGGCTGCTGATTGGGCAGCGCATGTTGGGACATACCACTAGGGTCGTTGTATGAACGAGCGGAGCGAGTTCATCATCAAGCACAGTGTGCCTTGTGTCTCATCCGCGCCCGGAGCGAAGCGAGGACGTGGATGAGCACGGCGGAAGGCGGGACCACGACCGAGATGGTCGACTGGCAGCTGGCGACCGGTGTGGCACGGAAGCTGCTGCGACCCGGCCCGGCGGTCAGCCGCGCGGAGGCGGACCAGGTGGTCGCCGATCTGCGTCAGTTCGCGGCCGAGTCCGAGGGACACGTGCGCGAGTTCACCGGGCTGAAGGCAACGTCGGCCACCGCGCCGGTGATGATCGTCGACCGGCCGGGCTGGGTTCAGGCGAACGCGGACGGCTTCCGGACCGTGCTGCAGCCGCTGGCGGACAAGCTGCGCGAGAAGGCGGACCGGACAGCCGGCCTGTCCTCCGCGGTCGGCTCCCGGGTGACAGGCATCGAGGCCGGTGCACTGCTGGCCTTCATGTCGTCCCGGGTGCTCGGTCAGTTCGACCCGTTCTACCCGGCACAGCCTGACCCGGACCGTCCCGGTCTGACCGGTCGCCTCCTCCTAGTGGCGCCCAACGTCATGCAGGTGGAGTCCGAGCTGGGCGTCGTACCGCGAGACTTCCGGCTGTGGGTGTGTCTGCACGAGGAGACGCACCGGGTGCAGTTCACCGCAGTCCCGTGGCTGCGGGACCACCTGCGGTCGGAGATCGCCCTGTTCCTGGACCAGGCCGAGCTGGACGCTTCGGCGTACGCCGCGATGTTCCGCGAGGCCGTGCAGCGGCTGGGTCGGTCGGTGCGTGGCGAGGCCGAGCTGAGTCTGGTGGACCTGATGCAGTCGCCGGAGCAGCGTGCGGTGCTGGACCGGCTGACCGCGGTCATGTCGTTGCTGGAGGGTCATGCCGACTTCGTGATGGACGGGGTCGGGCCGTCCGTCATTCCGACGGTGGACACCATCCGCTCGAAGTTCTCGTCGCGGCGGGCGAGCGGCAACCCGGTGGACCAGCTGCTGAAGCGGCTGCTCGGGCTGGACGCGAAGCTGCGGCAGTACAAGGACGGAGCCGCGTTCGTACGCCGGGTGGTCGACCAGGTCGGCATGGAGGGCTTCAACCGGGTCTGGACCGGTCCGAACACGTTGCCGACCAAGAACGAGATCGCGAACCCCGATGCCTGGGTCGCCCGACTCCACGGCTGAACGCCTGGTGGGGCAACGGCGGGGGAAGCTGCACCCCGCCGTCGCTCGCACCCGGGAGGCGGTACGAGCGACATTGGCCGAACTGCCGCAGGGCACCACCGTCCTGGTCGCCTGCTCCGGCGGAACCGACTCACTCGCGCTGGCGGCCGCTACCGCCTTCGAGGCGCCGAAGCTCGGTCTACGGGCCGGTGCGGTCGTCGTGGACCACGATCTGCAGCCTGACTCGGCGCATGTCGCCGAGACCGCCGCGGAGCAGTGCCGGACGCTCGGGCTGGACCCTGTCCAGGTCCGCGTGGTCGAGGTCGGCGCCGATGGCGGTCCGGAAGGCGCTGCGCGCACAGCCCGGTACGACGCACTCCGCGACGCAGCCGATGAGCTGAGCGCAGACGTCGTACTGCTGGCTCACACCCGCGATGATCAGGCTGAGACTGTCCTCCTTGGGCTGGGGCGTGGCTCTGGTGCGCGTTCGCTGGCTGGGATGGCTCCGGCCGTCGGGCGGCTGCGCAGACCGTTCCTGGAGGTACCGCGAGCCACTACGGCTGCTGCGTGCATCGCGTCCGGGCTGCGGCCGTGGCACGACCCGCACAACGACGATCCGCAGTACACCCGGGTCCGCGTACGGCACGAAGTGCTGCCGGTGCTGGAGGAGGCACTGGGGCCTGGTGTGGTCGAGGCCCTGGCCCGTACGGCGGGTCTGCTCCGAGCGGACGCGGATGCGCTCGATCAGCTCGCTGCGGACGTTGCGGAGACCACACTGAGCCGCGCTGAGGGACAGGTCCGCAGCGACATCGGCGTACTCGTAGAGCAGCCTGCAGCGATCCGCACGCGGGTCCTGCGGCAGGCAGCGCTGGAAGCCGGTTGCCGGGCCACCGACCTCACCGCCGGCCATGTGGCGTCTGTCGACGCGCTGGTGACCGACTGGCGTGGGCAGCGCTGGATCGATCTCCCGCAGGGCATCCGAGCGGTCCGCCAAGGCGGATTCATCATCCTCGGCCCTGATGTGACAGGCTGACCGCGTGGATGCGGCGGACATCGAGAAGGACCTGAGCAAGATCCATTACACCGAGGACGAGATCCTCGCGAAGCTGCGGGAGCTGGCAGCGCGGATCGAGGCCGACTACGAGGGCAAGGACCTGCTGCTGGTCGGCGTCCTGCGCGGTGCGGTGATGGTGATGGCCGACCTGGCCAGGTCGTTCAGCCGGCACGTGGAGATGGACTGGATGGCCATCTCGTCGTACGGGTCCGGGACCAAGTCGTCGGGTGTGGTGCGGATCCAGAAGGACCTGGACACCGACATCACCAACCGGCACGTGCTGATCGTCGAGGACATCATCGACACCGGCCTCACGCTGAGCTGGCTGGTCAGCAACCTGGAGTCACGCAAACCCGCCTCGCTGGAGCTGTGCACGGCCTTCGTGAAGCCGGACGCCGCCAAGATGCAGGTGCCGGTGAAGTACGTCGGTCTGGAGTTGCCGGACGAGTTCGTCGTCGGGTACGGGCTGGACTACGCCGAGAAGTACCGGAACCTGCGTTGCGTCGCCACACTGGCACCGCACGTCTACTCCTGATCCACGCTTCAGGGCAGACTTGGTGACGGCCTGTACAACGGGTCGTACCGTCCATTGGTGACCCTCGTGCTGTGTTGTCTTGTGCGACACGAGACACTTGGACTGGTATTACCGTCACAAGCCCGCCATACCCGGGCCTGCCGAGCTAGGAGGGACGGGGCCTAGGCCTCGATCATGGACGTGAAGCGCATCTTCCGCGGACCCCTGTTCTGGATCGTCGTCGCCTTCCTGGGCGTCCTGGTGATCGGGCAGCTCCTGACCGGCTCGACCGGGTACAAGACCGAGCCCACCGGCCAGGTCGTCCAGCTGATCCAGCAGGCCAAGTCGTCGAGCGACAAGACGATCAAGACGGTGACGCTGATCGATCCGGATCAGGAGATCCGGGTCGAGAAGACCGACGGCACCAAGCTCCGGGCCCACTGGGTGGACGGCCAGGCCGAGAACCTCGGCAACGACCTGCAGTCGCTGTTCCAGGACGGCAAGATCGAGCGGTACGACGTCGAGAACCCGAAGCCGAGCTTCATCGGCCAGGTGTTCTCCACGCTGATCCCGTTCCTGCTGATCGCGGTGGTGTTCATCTTCCTGATGAACTCCATGCAGGGCGGCGGCTCCCGGGTGATGAGCTTCGCCAAGTCGAAGGCCAAGCTGGTCACCAAGGACACCCCGAAGACGACCTTCGCGGACGTCGCCGGCTGTGACGAGGCGATCGAGGAGCTCGGCGAGATCAAGGAGTTCCTGCAGGAACCAGGAAAGTTCCAGGCGGTCGGGGCGAAGATCCCGAAGGGCGTGCTGCTCTACGGCCAGCCCGGAACCGGTAAGACCCTGCTGGCCCGCGCGGTCGCCGGTGAGGCCGGCGTGCCGTTCTACTCGATCTCCGGTTCGGACTTCGTCGAGATGTTCGTCGGTGTCGGTGCCTCCCGGGTCCGCGACCTGTTCGAGCAGGCCAAGACGAACGCCCCGGCGATCGTGTTCATCGACGAGATCGACGCCGTCGGCCGGCACCGTGGTGCGGGCCTCGGCGGTGGACACGACGAGCGCGAGCAGACCCTGAACCAGCTGCTGGTCGAGATGGACGGCTTCGACGTCCGCGGCGGGGTGATCCTGATCGCGGCCACCAACCGGCCCGACGTCCTCGACCCGGCGCTGCTGCGGCCCGGCCGCTTCGACCGGCAGATCGCCGTCGACGCGCCGGACCTGCCCGGTCGCGAGCAGATCCTGAAGGTGCACGCGCGCGGCAAGCCGATGGCGCCGGACGTGGACCTGACCGCGGTCGCCCGCCGTACGCCGGGCTTCACCGGTGCCGACCTGGCCAACGTGCTGAACGAGGCCGCCCTGCTCACCGCGCGGAACAACCAGCAGGTGATCGACAACCGCGGCCTCGACGAGGCGATCGACCGGGTCATCGCCGGTCCGCAGCGGCGCAGCCGGCTGATGTCGGACAAGGAGAAGGTGCTGACGGCGTACCACGAGGGCGGACACGCCCTGGTCGCCGCTGCCCTGCCGCACTCCGACCCGGTCCAGAAGGTGACGATTCTGCCGCGGGGCCGGGCGCTCGGCTACACGATGGTGCTGCCGGACGAGGACAAGTACTCGACCACCCGGTCGGAGATGCTGGACAAGCTCGCCTACATGCTCGGTGGCCGCGCGGCCGAGGAGATGGTCTTCCACGACCCGACCACCGGCGCCAGCAACGACATCGAGAAGGCGACCGCACTCGCCCGCGCGATGGTCACGCAGTACGGCATGACCGAGCGGCTCGGCGCGATCAAGTTCGGCCAGGACAACGGCGAGCCGTTCCTGGGCCGCGACATCGGCAGCCAGCGCAACTACTCCGAGGAGATCGCGGCCGCGGTCGACGAGGAGGTCGGCAAGCTGATCCTGAACGCGCACCAGGAGGCCTTCGACATCCTGGTCGAGAACCGGGCCGTCCTGGACCACCTGGTCGAGGAGCTGCTGGAGAAGGAGACCCTGGACAAGCACCAGATCGCCCGGGTCTTCGAGCCGGTGATCATGAAGGAGCGCCGGCCGGCCTGGACCGGGTCGTCGACCCGGATCCCGTCCGACCAGCCGCCGGTGATGCCGGTTCCCGGCCGCGCTGAGCAGAACGGTTCGCTGCACGACGTGCTGCCGGGCGGTTCTGTCGGCCCGGACGAGGCGATCCGCCCGCCGGACTACGGCAGCGGCCCGACCCCGCCGAGCCACCAGTGAGCTGACCAGCTCGAACGAGCGCCGCCACCCGACCGGGGGGCGGCGTTTTCGTTTGCCCGCGCGGTAGCGTGCGAAGTTCCGTTGGCAGGAGGAGCCGGGATGGCGTCACCGAATTTCGACCATGAGCGCGCCGAGCGGGCCGTGCGCGAGCTGCTGTACGCGATCGGCGAGGACCCGGAGCGCGAGGGCCTGCACGACACCCCGGCCCGGGTGGCGCGGGCGTACGCCGAGATGACGGCCGGGCTCGGTCAGGGCGCCGAGGACGTGCTGACGACCACGTTCGCGCTCGAGCACGACGAGATGATCCTGGTGAAGGACATCGAGGTCTGGAGCCTGTGCGAGCACCACCTGGTCCCGTTCACGGGCGTCGCGCACGTCGGCTACATCCCGAGCCGGGACGGCCGCGTGACCGGGTTGTCGAAGCTCGCCCGGCTGGTCGACGTGTACGCGAAACGCCCGCAGGTCCAGGAACGGCTGACCACCCAGATCGCCGAGTCCCTGGTGGAGATCCTGCAGCCGCGCGGCGTGATCGTGGTGATCGAGTGCGAGCACCTGTGCATGACCATGCGCGGCGTCCGGAAACCGGGCGCCAAGACGATTACCTCCGCCGTCCGCGGCCAGCTCCGCAACCCCGTCACCCGCGCCGAGGCCATGAGCCTGATCGTTGGCTAGGGGCGGGTCTTCCGACCTGCCCACCCACCCGTAGCCCGGGGAGGGCTGTGGTCGTTGAAGTTTGAGAGTCCGGCACTATGGACATTCTGTCGCTGAGCGTTTACTTTCCGTAGTGGTGCTTGGCCAACGGGGACCAGGTGCTGGTGTGAGGAGGACAGGATGTCGGGGCGTTTCCGGGTCGGCGCCGCACTTGCCGGGGTCGTCGTCCTGACGGCCGGCGGGCTGGTCGCAGCGAACTGGGCCACCGCGGACACGCGGAACAAGACCGGACCTCAGACCGCGCACCAGAAGCAGGCCGCGAAGATGCCCGTGGACCCGCTGGTCGCCGAGACCCTGGAGTCGGAGCTCGGCTCCGACTCGGGCGTCGTGGGCAGCTACTACGACGACTCCGGCGAGTTGATCGTCGCGGTGTCCAACCTGTCGACAGCCGCCCTCGTCCGCCGGATCGGCGCGGTCCCGCGCCTGGTCAAGTTCACCGCCAAGCAGCTGAACGCCGTACAGGGCGAGCTGAACCGGCTGGCTGTCACGTCGAGCGCCGGCAAGGTCCGGTCGTGGTACGTCGACCCCGTGTCGGGGACCGTGGTGGTCTCGGTGCCGCGAGGCGTGCACGACTCGATCACCGACCGGTTCCTCTCCCGCGCGATGGCGAACGGCGAGCGGGTGACCCTGCGCGAGGTGTCCGGGACGGTCCGGCCGACCGCGGACGATTTCAGCCTGCGCGGCGGCGTACAGGTCACCAAGAACACCGGATACATGTGCTCGCTCGGGTTCAACGCCCGGACCCGCAAGGGCAACCGGATCTTCCTGACCGCGGGGCACTGCACGTCCGGCAAACCGTCGTTCTCCCGCAACGGGTACGTCCTCGGCAACACGTCCACCTCGAGCTTCCCGGGGCACGACTTCGGGTCGGTCGGCGTGATCGAGGGCTGGGACCAGCAGGGGTACGTCGAGGGCTGGGGCAACGGGAACGTCGCGGTCAAGGGGATTGCGGACGCCACCGTCGGCTCCACGCTCTGCAAGTCGGGCAAGACCACCGGCTGGACGTGTGGGCGGATCGTCGCCCGGAACGTGACGGTCAACTACGGGAACAACCGCGTGGTCCGCGGGCTGTTCCAGCACACCGCGTGCGTCGAGTCGGGCGACTCCGGCGGCGCCAGCATGACCGGGAACTACGCCCAGGGCATCACCAGCGGGGCGGCGCTGATCGACGGGCAGTGCCTGGAGAAGCACGGCCAGACCAACGAGTCGTACGCCCAACCCATCGCCCCGGCGCTCCAGTCGACAAAGTCCCGCCTGATCCTCGCGAACTGATCCCAGGCGCCCTGCTCACGGGAAATCGGCGGCTGGTTGCCGGGGTGTCTGTAGGGGCTACTACGGTGTGTGGATGAGAACTGAGCCGTGGGGTCACGTGGACGGGTTGCCGGTGGTGGACCGGTGTCTCGTCATGGGTGTCGTGAACGTGACGCCCGACTCGTTCTCGGACGGCGGCGAGTGGTTCGAGCCGAGCGCCGCGATCAAGCACGGCCGCGAGCTGCTGGCCGAGGGCGCCGATCTGCTGGACGTGGGTGGTGAGTCGACTCGCCCGCGGGCTGTGCGGCCGTCGCAGGAGGAGGAGATCCGCCGGGTGATCCCGGTCGTCGAGACCCTCGCCGCGGAAGGCGCGATCATCTCCGTCGACACCATGCGGTCCCAGGTAGCGGAGCTCGTGCTCGACGCCGGCGCCACGATGATCAACGACGTGTCCGGTGGGCTGGCCGATCCGGACATGCTCCCGCTGATCGCCGAGCGCGGAAGGCCGTACCTGTGCATGCACTGGCGCGGGCACTCGGTCGACATGCAGAACAAGGCGCAGTACGACGACGTGGTGGCCGAGGTCATCGCCGAGCTGGGCGAACGCCTCGAGGTGATCAGCCAGGCGGGCATCGACCTGAACCGGGTCGCCCTCGATCCGGGCCTCGGCTTCGCGAAGAACGCGGACCACAACTGGGAGATTCTGCGCCGGCTGCGGGAATTCGCCGTACTGGAAAGACCGTTACTGATCGGTGCGTCCAGGAAGACGTTCCTCGGTAGGCTGCTCGCCGACGAGCAGACCGGTGAACCCAGACCGGCCGTACGACGAGACGACGCGAGCGTGGCCGTATCCGCCCTGGCCGCCGCCGCAGGTGCCTGGTGTGTCCGGGCCCACGCGGTGGCGCCGAACGCGGACGCGGTCCGGGTGGCGAAGAGATGGGGAACTGTATGACGGATGGACCGCGGCAGGAGGGTGCTCCCAAGCGGCAGGCCGACGCCACGGTGCAGGACGTCGTACTGAATGCCAACACCGCGTTCTACAACGCGTTCGAGGCCGGTGACCTCGACCTGATGGCGGCCGTCTGGCTGCCGGAGCCCGATCCCGTCTGCATCCATCCGGGGAACGCGGCGATCTCCGGGTACGCCGAGATGATGCGGGCCTGGGCGATGATCTTCGCGAACACGCCGTACATCCAGTTCTTCCTCACCGACGTGCAGGTGCGGGTGGATGAAGACGTGGCCTACGTCACGTGTACGGAGAATGTCCTGTCGTCGGGTGAGGGCGCCCCGGAGGACGGGTTCGCGGGCGGAAAGGCGCTCGCCACGAACGTTTTCCGCAGAACTTCCTCCGGCTGGCGGTTGTGGATCCACCATGCCTCACCGGTACTGTCGTCTGGGGGCCGACAGGAGGAGGCGGAATGAGCGGTCCCGTTGCACCTTCTGATGTGATCGAGATCCGGGGCATCCGCGGTTTCGGGCGCCACGGGGTGTTCGATCACGAGCGGGCCGACGGACAGGAGTTCGTCGTGGACGTCCGGCTGGAGCTGGACACCCGGGCCGCTGCGGCCTCCGACGACCTGGCCGACACCGTGAACTACGGGGTGGTGGCCGAGCAGGTGCACCAGGCGATCGAGACCGACCCGGTGGATCTGATCGAGACCCTCGCCCAGCGCATCGCCGATCTCTGTCTCGCCGACAAGCGGGTGACAGCGACGGCCGTGACCATCCACAAACCCTCGGCGCCGATCACGGTGCCGTTCGACGACGTTGTCCTGACCGTGCAGCGCAGAGCCGGAGAATCCACGTGACTGAGACCCCTAGTCCCCACGTCATCGACGCGGACACCCTGAGCGGTGGCCTGAAGCCGATCCGCCAGGTGATCCTGTCGCTCGGCAGCAATCTCGGCGACCGTGAGGCGAACCTGCAGGGCGCGGTCGACGCACTGCGGGACACCCCGGACGTCGTGGTGGTCGATGTCTCGCCGGTCTACGAGACCGAACCGGTCGGCGGCCCGGACGAGTCCGGTCCGTATCTGAATGTCGTCCTGCTCGCCGACTCGACGCTGGGCGTCGACCTGTTGCTCGAACGTGCGCACGCGGTCGAGCAGGCGTTCGGCCGGGAGCGTAGCGTGCCGGGCGCGCCGCGGACCCTCGACGTCGACCTGATCACCTACGGGCAGAAGACGATCGAGACCGACGAACTGACGATTCCGCATCCGCGGGCGCACGAGCGTGCGTTCGTGCTGGCGCCGTGGCTCGACATCGAGCGCGACGCCGTACTGCCGGGCCACGGTCCGGTCGCGGAGCTGCTCGCCAAGGTCGGGACCGACAGTGTGACCAAGCTCGACATCGAGCTGCAGTAGTGGTGTCCGGCGGTACCGAGCCCGATCGGGCGCCCAACGATCACCACGGCGACAAGCAGGAGCCGCCGCGCCCGGGCTCGGTGCGGCCGACCTCACGACGGTTGCTGGTCGCGATCGCCGTCCTCGGGGTCGCCATCGGCGTGACGACGGTGAAGGCGATCGAGGCCGGCGGCGGGGTCGCGCCGGCGGTGTCCTGGCTGACGCTGATCGCCTGGGGCTTCCTGGCCGCGCTGCTGTTCGCCGCGGCCCGCAACACCCATCAGCGGGTCCAGGTACGCCGGGAACGGATCGAACCGTCGCGCGCGGTCTTCCTGTTGATGATCGGGAAGGCGAGCGCCTTCGTCGGCGCGTTGTGCACCGGCGTTTACGCAGGGTTCGCGTTAAGCTTCCTGCAGGCGATGGGCTCCTCCGGGCCTCGTAACCGTGTGATCATGGCCGGCGCTGCGGCGGTGGTCTCTGTGCTGGTCGTCACGGCCGGATTGTTGCTCGAACGCGCGTGTCGTATTCCTGAGGACCCCGACAAGACCCCCTAACATGCGGTCCATGGGTTCCAGGGGTAGCCGCCGTCGAACCAGGACCACAGTTCTCACCGTCGCCAACGGTTTGCTGATCGTTGTCTGCCTGGGCGTGAGCATCGCGCTCTTCTCGCAGAATGCCTGGATTCTCCGGGCTGCCGCAGGTGGGGCTGTTCTGGTCGCGATCGCTGCTGCTTTCCTGTTCCGCCACCAGTTGCTGGTCGAGCGGCTGGCGCATTCCGACGAGCGCGCGCAGGTCGCGCAGGAGTACTCGCGGATCACCAGCGCGCGGGTCGTCGAGAACGCGGAGTTCGTCGACCTGATGCAGCGCCGGCTGGACAAGATCGACCAGCGCCTCGACAAGATCGACCAGGAGGTCGCGACCGTCGTTGCCGCCGGCGACAAGCATTCGCAGGCCGACGCGCCGACCGTCGTCGACCTCAAGCTCCGAGGCCTGGCCGCGTCCTGACCGCAGCCCCATACTGCGGTCATGGGGCTGGATGCGAATTACCCGGCCGTGACGATGAACGATCCGAACGGCCACGTCACGGTCTACAACGAGGACCATCTGCCGATCGGGCAGCTCGGGCCGACGCCGTACGAGGCTCCGTCGGTGAATGTGACGTGCCGGCGCAAGGCGTGGGACGACCTGTACTGGTACCGCCTGCTGAACCCCGAGGGCTTCCCGTTCCCGGCGGACGAGGCGTACGTCGGCGCCGACGAGACCCACGAGCTGAACCCCGGCCAGCCGTACCCGATCCCGGACTGCGCGAGCGGCTGCCCGATCAAGATCGCCCAGGCGGCCGGTGCCGGACTCCTGGTGATCGGAGGAGCCGCCGCTGCCGCAGCCTGGCGTCGAAGGGCGAGATCACTCGGTACGGCGTAGCTCCTGTCGCGTAGGTTCTGGGGTGTGGATCTCGCGAAGCTGCTGAAGGTTGCCGGAGCTGCCGTCGAGCGTGGGCGGGCGGTGACACAGAGCCGTGCGGTCGGGGAGCTGACGTTCAAGGGCGACCGGGACATGGCCTCCGAGGTGGACTTCGCCGTGGAGCGGGAGGTGCGGGCCTTCCTCGAGCGAGAGACGCCGGAGATCGGCGTACTCGGCGAGGAGGAGGGCGGCGCCACCGACGGGACGCGCTGGGTTCTGGACCCGGTCGACGGGACGGTGAACTTCATCCACGGCGTACCGCTGTGGGCGATCTCGCTCGGGCTGATCCACGAGGGCCGCGCCGTCGCGGGTGTGATCGACCACCCGGCGCTCGGCACGACGTACGCCGCTGCTGAAGGACTGGGCGCGACCTGCAACGGGAAGGCGATCCGGGGCAGTCAATGCACCGACCTCGAGAACGCGTTGGTTGCCGTGGGCGACTATGCGGTCGGGCCGAACGCCGACACGGTGAACGCCGATCGAGCGGCGCTGACCCAGCGGCTGGTCCCGCGGGTGCAGCGCCTCCGGATGATCGGTACGGCGGCCACCGCGCTGACCTGGACGGCGAACGGCTACTTCGACGCGCTGATCATGTTCTCCAACAAGCCCTGGGACACAATGGCCGGCGTAGCCATCTGCCGCGAGGCTGGCGTCACCGTCCTAGACCTAGACGGCACGAACCACGCCCCCGAATCCCACGGCGTCTTCGCCGTCGCCGATGGCATCCGCGATCCGCTGCAGGAGCTTCTCGGCTGAGCTACTTGTCGATGTCGCCGACGACGAAGAACATGCTGCCGAGGATGGCGATCATGTCGGGGATCATGGTGCCGGGGAGTAGGGCGGGGAGGGCGGAGATGTTGTTGAAGCTGGCTGAGCGGAGCTTCAGGCGCCAGGGGGTCTTGTCGCCGCGGGACACCAGGTAGTAGCCGTTGATGCCGAGCGGGCTTTCGGTCCAGGCGTAGGTCTGGCCCTCGGGGACCTTGAGGATCTTCGGGAGCCGGACGTTGACCGGTCCGGCCGGCAGTGTGGACAGCTTGTCGAGGCAGGCGTCGACCAGGTCGAGCGACACCTTGACCTGGTCGAGCAGTACGGCGAATCGCGCGAAGCAATCGCCTTCGGGTCGGGTGACGACGCGGAGCACGTCATGCAGTTCGCCGTACGCGAGGTACGGCTCGTCGCGGCGGAGGTCGGCGTCGACCCCGGAGGCGCGGGCGATCGGCCCGGAGACGCCGTACTGCGCGACGAGTTCGGGGGAGAGCTTGCCGACGCCGACCGTGCGGGCGCGGAAGATCTCGTTGCCGAGGATGAGCTCCTCGATGTCGGGCAGCCGGGTCCGGACCGCGGCGGAGGCAGCTGCCGCGCGGCCGAGCCAGCCGTATGGCAGGTCCTCCTTCAGGCCGCCGACCCGGTTGAACATGTAGTGCATCCGGCCGCCGGACAGCTCCTCCATCACGGCCTGGATCGTCTCGCGCTCGCGGAACGCGTAGAACACCGGCGTGATCGCGCCGAGCTCGAGCGGGTACGAGCCGAGGAACATCAGATGGTTCAGGATCCGGTTCAGCTCGGCCAGCAGGGTCCGCAGCCAGACCGCGCGGACGGGGACCTCGAGGCCCATCATCCGCTCGACCGCGTGCACGACGCCGAGCTCGTTGGAGAACGCGGACAGCCAGTCGTGCCGGTTCGCCAGGACGATGATCTGCCGGTAGTCGCGGACCTCGAACAGCTTCTCCGCGCCGCGGTGCATGTAGCCGATGATCGGTTCGCAGCCGACGATCCGCTCGCCGTCGAGGGTCAGCCGCAGCCGCAGTACGCCGTGCGTCGCCGGGTGCTGGGGCCCGATGTTGAGCACCATGTCGGACGTCGCCAGCTCCGATCCGGCGCCGGTCCCACCCCGCTCGTACGCCGGGTCGAATCCAGCGGCTCCCGCGCCGACTCCCACGACTCTTTCCGTGCTCATGACCACTATCGTGACAGGCTTTACCCGTGGACGACCTCTTCGCACCCTCGGATGTCAGTTGGACGCCGGTCTCGCCCAAGCTCGCCACGCTCCGGCGGCTGAACGCGGCGATCGTTGCCGGGCTGGCCGCGATCGTGGCGCTGGTCGCGCTCGGGCTGACGCTGAGCTGGCTGTACGGCGTTCTCGCGGTCGTGGTGATCGCACTGCTCCTCGGCTGGGCGTGGGTGCTGATCGGCCGCAACCAGCGCTCGTGGAAGTACGCCGAACGTGAGGACGAGCTGCTCGTCAGCCACGGCGTCATGTTCCGCGAGCTGGTCGTCGTACCGTACGGCCGGATGCAGTTCGTGGACGTGACTGCCGGGCCGCTGGAGCGTGCGTACGGGATGGCCACCGTGGAGCTGCACACGGCGACGCCGGCCACCGACGCGAAGATCCCGGGGCTGCATCCGGACGAGGCTGGACGGCTCCGTGACCGGTTGTCCGCCCTCGGTCAGGCGCAGGCGTGGGGCCTGTGACTCAAGATCCGGTGACACAGCAGACCGTCGAGGTCGTCGGCCAGCGACTTCACCCACTCACCCCGTTCGTGAAGGGATGGGGGTACTTCGTCGTCGCGGCCGTCGCCCTTGTCAACAACGAGGGCCTGCGAAGCAACCTGACCGTCGCAGGCATCGGCCTGGCCGGCGTGCTCGTCGGCGGCATCCTGCTCGGCGCACTGTCCTGGTGGTTCACCAAGTGGCAGCTCACCGGCGACGCGATCCGCGTGGACAGCGGGTTCCTGTTCCGCCGGACCCGGATCATCCGGTTCGACCGGATCCAGGCGATCGACGTGGCGCAGCCGTTCGTCGCGCGGTTGTTCGGCATGGCCGAGCTGCGGATGGACGTGGCCGGTGGCGGCAAGAGCGACGGCAAGCTGAGCTACTTCCGGTACGACGAGGCGCAGCAGCTCCGCACCACACTGCTGGTCCGTGCCAAGGGCGAGAAGGCTGCTGAGCAGCAGGAGCACGATCAGCAGGCCGAGGCACTGGCTCCGCCGCTGCTGACGGTCCCGACCAACCGCCTGCTCGGTGCGACGCTGCTGTCGTCCACGGTCGTCGCCAGTGCCGGCGCACTGGTCTGGCTGATCGTCGCGACCATGGTGCTGGACTTCCACATCGGTCTGTTCGCCGGTCTGCCCTTGCTGCTCGGTGTGGTGCAGCCGATCTGGAAGCAGGTCGTTGGGAACCACGGGTTCACGCTGTCCGAGTCCAGCCACGGCCTGCGGACGAAACGTGGACTGTTCGACGTCCAGCGCCAGACCGTACCGCCCGGCCGCGTGCAGGGTCTGCTGATCACCGAGCCGCTGATCTGGCGGCTGCTCGGCTGGTCCCGGGTCGAGCTGGACATCGCCGGCGTGGCTGGTCAGAAGGAGGACGGCGACGACGCGCTGGAGGGCGCACAGCTGCTACCGGTCGGCGAGCGTGCCGAGGTGGCCTACGTCCTCGCGCGGGTGTTGCCCGGCTTCGACCTGAGCCGTATTCAGATGCACCCGGCGCCGGAGCGCGCCAAGTGGCTGCGTCCGGTCGGCTGGCGCTACCTGATGTACGGCGTCGACGACCAGGTCATGGTCACCACGCGCGGCTGGGTGAGCCGCCGTACGTCGATCGTGCTGCACCACAAGACGCAGTCGGTCCGGCTGGAGCAGGGGCCGATCCAGCGGCGCCTGGGGCTGGCCAACGTGCATGTGGACACCCCACTGGGTCCGACCGACGCCACTGCGCTGCACCGCGACCAGGCGGAGGCTGCGGCGCTGGTCGCGGCTCAGGCGGAGAGGGCACGCGAGGCCCGCCGTACGGTGGCTGCATCGGTCGCCGTCCAGACCCAGCCGAACCCACCGAGCCCGGACGGGTCCAGCAACTCGGCAGCCTCCCCGGCTGACGACAGCTCGGACAGGTAGCGCAGCGGCTCGGTCTGAGCCAGCTCCAGGCTCGGCCGGGCCCCGCTGACGCCCAAGGCTCGTAGGGCGTCCCGTTGGCTCAGAATCGTGCCGCCCAGCGAGTCGAGGGCCACGTGGGCAGTGATGTCGCAGCTGCCGTCGGGGTCAGGTGAGCACTCACGGCCGGAGCGGAAGCCGGTCAGGGTCCCGTACGGCGGCCTGGCCGACTTCACGTGTCCGTAGTCGATGGCGATCGCGACTGCGCCGTCCGCGAGCCGCTGGACCACGTCCTGCCAAGCCTCGTCACGTGCCCTGCCGACCTCGGCCCGGTCACCGGGATCGCCGGGCCACCACTCACGCAACCAGTCCAGGTCGTTGCCGTCGACAACGTCCCCTGGCGTCAGGTCAGCGCCCAGATAGCGCGGTACGCCGTCCTCGTCCCACTCGACCACCTCACACGGGACGTTGTCGAGCCACTCGTTGGCGATGACCAGTCCGGTCAGGCGATCGGGCAGCTGGTCGTCCAGCTCGATGTCGACGACCGTCAGGCCCTCTGCGCGCAGGACCTTGCCCAGCTCACCAGAACCGGCGGCAATGTCCACGACCTCGTCCAGACCGAGCTGATCGGCCAGCCGCGCGATGGCCTGCCCGAACAGGTCAGATGCGTGGACCGACGTACGGAAATGCGCAGACGGGCGCTCCCGGCGGTAGAAACCGCCAGGGCCGTACAGGGCCTGCTGCCAGGCGTCTCGGAAGGTCTCGCTCATCGCCTGCCGTTCGGAGCGGACCCCAGCGGTACCGCGCCGAGCTGGTGCCACACGCCCTCCGCGTCCTCGCGCCACAGCTCCAGCTCGGTCAGCAGGACGGTCGGGGCCGGTGCCGCGGCCAGGGCAGCGTTTGCCTCGGCTACCACGGCCGGACCGCCTTGAGCGGACGACGAGATGGTCAGGTGCGGATGCGGGTCCGGGAACTCACCGCCGTACGGCGGGCACTCGGGGAAGGCGTCGAAGACGGACAGGAGGATCGAGCGCACCTTGTCGAACGGCTCCGGCTTCAGCCACGCCGTACCGTTCGGGAACTGACCCGCGGTCGGGAAGCTGAGCTCGAACGGCTCGATCGACGCGACTGCCGCCTGGAGCCGGGCCAGGTCGGTGTCGGTGGGCTCGGCAACCCAGGGGACCAGCACCGTCACGTGCGGCGGGATGAGCTCGGTCAACGGGACCTGTGGTCTCGCGGTCGACCGTGACACCGAACGCCAACGCTCTGTGTACTCCGCCAGCTCGGGAACTGTGATCAGAATCGCGGTCAATTCGGCACCCGCTGCCCACGCATCACTCACCCTCCAATGCTCTCATCACCTACGCTGACAGGTAGATCGTCTGGTACCCGGGAGCGGGACTGGAACGAGAAGAGAGTGAGTGATGGAACGGATCGGCTTGATCGGAGCCGGCCGGGCCGGGACCGCCTTGGGAGCAGCCTTGGCGGCAGCCGGACATCCCCTGGTCGGAGTCACCGCGCGCTCGGACGCGTCCCTGGACCGCGCCGCCCGCCTTCTGCCCGCTGTGCCCGTGCTAACCGCTGACGAGGTCACGAGGAGCGCCGACGTCGTACTGGTCGCCGTACCGGACGACCTGATTCACGAGGTCGCGCACACGCTGCCGTTGACCAGTGCGCAATACGTCGTGCACCTGTCCGGAGCGCATGGCCTGGCCCCGCTGACCGGACTTGCTGCGACACCGGTCGCGCTGCACCCGTCCATGACCTTTCCAGGCGGTCCGGTAAGGCTGGACGGGGTCATGTTCACCGCGACCGCTCCTGATGCGGCTCGGTCGATCGTCGAGCGGCTGGTGAAGGCGCTTGGCGCACAGGTGCAGTGGGTCGCCGACGATCAGCGTGCGCGCTACCACGCCGGGTTGGTCCACGGCGCGAACCACCTGACGACGCTGGTCTCGCAGGCAGTCGCCGTACTGCGGGAGGCGGGCGTGGCGGATCCGGTGGCGACACTCCGGCCATTGCTCGTCGCAACCCTCGACAACACGCTGCGATCCGGTCATCATGCGCTCACCGGGCCGATCGCCCGGGGCGATGTCGACACGGTGGCAGCACATCTGGCAGTACTTCGGGGCAGTACGCGGCGCACGTACGCCGAACTTGCCCGGGCGACTGTGGAACTGGCGACGGACGGGCGGCTGGACGCGGAGACGGTCCGCCGCTTGACCGAGGTACTGGACGGGCACCGGGCAGATCGGACAGGGGAGGCACCGCGATGAGACTCACCCAGACCAAGGCCGAACTGCGAGCGGCGGCCGCGATCCGGCCACGGGCGGTCGTGATGACGATGGGCGCCCTGCACGACGGCCATGCCGCGCTGCTGGCCGAGGCCCGCGAACGGGTCGGGCCGGACGGCAGCGTGCTCCTGACGATCTTCGTGAATCCGTTGCAGTTCGGGCCGACCGAGGACTTCGACCGGTACCCGCGGACGCTGGCCAGCGACCTGGCGATCGCGAAGAACGAGGGCGTCGACCTGGTCTTCAACCCGTCTCGGGACGAGCTGTACCCGAACGAGCCGTCGATCACGGTGCATCCGGGCCCGTTGGCGGACGAGCTGGAGGGCGTGTTCCGGCCGGGCCACTTCTCCGGCGTACTGACCGTGGTCTCGAAGCTGTTGCACCTGACCGGGCCCGACCTGGCGTTGTTCGGCGAGAAGGACTACCAGCAGCTGACGTTGATCCGCGAGATGGTCTGCGACCTCGATATGGACGTCGACATCGTGCCGGTGCCGACCGTTCGGGAGGCGGACGGCCTCGCGCTGTCCTCACGCAACCGGTACCTGAGCGAGACCGAGCGTGACGAGGCGCTGGTGCTGTACCGGGCGCTGAGCGCCGGTGCGAAGGCCGGGATGAACGGCCCGGACGCGGTGCTGGCGGCGGCGCAGGCCGAGCTCGAGGCGGTGCCGTCGGTGAAGATCGACTATCTCGCCCTGCGAGCACCCGATCTCGGCCCGGTGATCGGCCCCGGCGAGGCCCGGATGCTGATCGCCGCCCGCGTCGGCCTGACCCGTCTCATTGACAACATTTCCATCACGCTGCGATGAATTCGGTTGATACGGTCACCGAATGACCGCACCCGCAGTCCCGCGACGTTTGGCCGCGCCGGAGGCCGGCTGGACCGACACAGTTGACGTGGTGGTGATCGGCTCCGGCGTCGCCGGGCTGAGCGCCGCGCTCAAGGCCCGCGAGCTGGGCTCCGTCCTGGTGGTGACGAAGGACGTCGTCGCCTCCGGCTCCACGCAGTGGGCGCAGGGCGGCGTCGCCGCCGCCCTCGACCCGGAGGACTCTCCCGAGGAGCACCTGCAGGACACGCTCGTCGCCGGCGCCGGACTGAGCGATCCGGAGGCCGTCCGGGTGCTCGTTACCGAAGGCCCGGACGCCGTCCGCGACCTGATCGACCTCGGCGCGCGCTTCGACACCATGGCGGACGGGGAGATCTCGCTCGGCCGTGAGGGCGGGCACCACCGCAACCGGATCGCGCACGCGGGCGGCGACGCGACCGGCGCCGAGATCGAGCGGGCGCTGGTTGCCGCGGTCAAGCGGGCCAAGGACATCCGGCTGATCGAGCACGCCCTGGTCCTCGACCTGCTCACCGCCTCCGACGGCTCCATCGCCGGCGTGACGTTGCACGTGATGGGCGAGGGACAGCTGGACGGCGTCGGCGAGATCCGTACCCGGGCAGTGATCCTGGCGTCCGGCGGTCTCGGACAGTTGTACGCGGCAACGACCAACCCGAGCGTGTCGACCGGTGACGGGATGGCGCTCGCGCTGCGGGCCGGCGCGAAGGTCCGGGACCTGGAGTTCGTGCAGTTCCACCCGACGGTGCTCTGGCTGGGCAAGAGCGCGAAAGGCCAGCAGCCGTTGGTGTCCGAGGCGGTTCGCGGCGAGGGCGCGTTCCTCGTCGACCACACCGGCAAGCGGTTCATGCAGGGGCAGCACGAGCTCGCAGACCTCGCGCCGCGGGACATCGTGGCGAAGGCGATCATGCGCCAGATGATTGCTACCGGCAAGGACCATGTCTACCTGGACGCCCGGCACTTCGGTGACGAGAAGTGGCGGGTCCGGTTCCCGACCATCCTCGCGTCCTGCCGCTCGCACGGTATCGACCCGGTCCGCGAACTGATCCCGGTCGCGCCCGCCTGCCACTACTCGTCAGGCGGCGTGTGGACGGACCTGAACGGCCAGACCTCGGTGCCCGGCCTGTACGCGTGCGGTGAGGTTGCGTGCACCGGCGTACACGGGGCCAACCGGCTGGCCTCGAACTCGTTGCTCGAAGGACTCGTGTTCGCCCGCCGGATCGCGGCGCACCTCGCGAACGGGCTGCCCGAGCGGCGGGAGCCGGTCGTGGACCGCCGTACGCCGGGACTCGTCGACGCGGACGTCGTACCCGAGCTGCAGCGGGCGATGACCGTCGGCGCCGGCGTGATCCGGAGCGCGACCGGGCTGTCGGAGGCGGGGGCGGCGATCGGCAAGCTGATCGAGCAGCCGTACGACGAGCCGGGGACGCCGGGCTGGGAGGCGACGAACCTGGTGACGGTCGCCTCCGCGCTGATCGCCGCGGCGACCGCCCGCGAAGAAAGCCGGGGCGCGCACTGGCGCGAGGACCACCCGGACCGCGATGATCTGCACTGGTTCGGAAGCCTGGACCTGACACTTGATCAGCAGGCTGTGCCGCAAGCCACGTTTGTTCCGCGCGAATCCGAGGAGAATGACCGGCATGGATGAGACAGTCGACCGGCAGTGGGTCGGTGACCTCGTGCGGGCAACCATCGAGGAGGACCTGGCCGGGGGTGTCGACGTGACGACCACCGCCACGGTCGACCCGGACCAGGTGTCGGTCGCCGAGCTGGTCGCCCGCGCCGACGGCGTGGTGGCAGGCCTGGAGATCGCGGAGCTGGTGCTGCGCCAGGTCGCGGCGCCGGACGAGATCGAGATCGAGCACACCGTCCGCGACGGCGACTCAGTGCGGCGGGGCGACGTCCTGATGACGGTCCGCGGCAAGACGCGGCAACTCCTGACGGCCGAGCGCACCACGCTGAACCTGCTCTGCCACCTGAGTGGTGTCGCCACGCTGACCCGGCACTGGGTGGACGCGGTCGACGGCACCGGCGCGGTCATCCGCGACACCCGCAAGACCATGCCGTTGCTCAGGTCCCTCGAGAAGTACGCCGTACGTTGCGGGGGCGGGAAGAACCACCGGATGGGTCTGTCGGACGCCGCGCTGATCAAGGACAACCACGTGATCGCGGCGGGTGGCGTCGCGGAGGCGTTCCGGCTGGTGCGCAAGGCGTACCCGGAGATCGGGATCGAGGTCGAGGTGGACTCGGTCGAGGACGCGGTGATCGCGGTCGAGTCCGGCGCCGAGCTGATCCTGCTGGACAACATGGACGTCCCCTTGCTGCGGGAAGCCGTCGAGAAGGTCGCGGGCCGCGCCCGGTTGGAGGCCTCCGGCGGGCTGACCCTGGACAAGGCGCGAGAGGTCGCCGAGACCGGTGTCGACTTCCTCGCGGTCGGTGCGCTGACGCACTCCGCGCCGGTGCTCGACATCGCGTTGGATCTGCGAGAAGGCTGATGCTGCTAACCGTTGCCGTCGAGAACACCAGGACGCTGGTCGGGCTGGTGTTCGAAGGCACGGTCAAGCGGCACTGGTGGGTTGGGACCGATCCACGCCGTACGGCGGACGAGTGGGCGGTGCTGCTGCAGGGCCTGCTCACCGGTGAATCGCCGGTGTCGGGGATCGCCGTGTGTTCCGCCGTACCGCATGTGCTGCACGAGTTGCGGGACGTCGTGTCGCGGTACTACCAGGGTGTGCCGAGCGTCGTCGTCGAGCCCGGTGTGAAGACCGGGCTGCCGGTGCTGGTCGACAACCCGCGGGAGGTCGGCACGGACCGGATCGCGAACGCGCTGGCGGCCGTGACCAAGTACGGCGCGCCCTGCCTGGTCGTCGATGTCGGTACGGCGATCACGATCGACGTGGTCAACCCGGCCGGCGCCTTCATCGGGGGCGTGATTGCCCCGGGCATCGAAACCGCGACCGACGCGCTCGGGCAGGCGGCCGCGCAACTGCGCCGGGTCGAGTTGGTCCGGCCGCGATCGGTGGTCGCGAAGAACACCGTCGAGGCGCTGCAGTCCGGCGCGATCCACGGCTTCGCCGCGCTGGTGGACGGTCTGGTCGCACGAATCCGGACCGAGCAGTCTCTGAACGACGACGTCGTGGTCGTACTCACCGGCGCCCTCGCGCCACTGCTCGCCGGCCGGTTGAACACCCCGGTCCGCGACGAACCGTTGCTGACCCTGCGCGGTCTGTATCAGGCCTTCGCCCGCAACCACGGCTGAGGGTCGACCTCTTGTGCGCTTGAGGTGACCTGCCTCACTATGAGCCCCAGGGGTGACTTCAGGGGTTGGGGGAAATATGAGGTCTGTTTATCGTGCCTTGGCCGGGCTCATCGCGATCGGGGTGATCGTCCAGGCGATGGCGATCGCACTCGCGTGGTTCACGGTCATCAAGGATGTCGACGGCGGCTTGGTGTTCGACAAGAACTCCGATGCCAACGTAGGGCACATGATCCACACCATCGTGGGCAGCGGGATCATCCCGCTGCTGGCGATTCTGCTGCTGATCGTCTCGTTCTTCGCGAAGGTCGACGGCGGGGTCAAGTGGGCGCTGTACGTGTTCGGTCTGGTCGTGCTGCAGTTCGGGCTGGCCGTCTTGTCGTTCGGCGCATCTGCGGTCGGCGCCCTGCACGGGCTGAACGCGTTCGCGCTCCTGGCAGTCGCGGCGATGGCGGCCCGGCGAGCCGCGACTCAGCCGGAGACGACGGCCGCAGCGGCTTCGACCATCTAGATGCCCTTGGCAACTGACCGGCGGCGGTCGTGAGGATGCGATCGCCGTCTCGTCGTGGGCTGATCGCGGTCGTCGCGACGGTTGTGGTGCTGGCGCCGATCGGGTTCTTCTGGCAGCGGAGCCTGATCCCGAACGACCTGTCGCCGATGACGATGGGGTACGCCGACTACGGTGGCGGACCGGCCGCGGCGCATCACGGGACCGACGTCAGCCGGCTGACGGGTCCTGCCGATCAGAAGCCTGACGTCGCGGTGGATCTCGTGGCGCGCGAGGAGCGCTTCGACATCCCGGGTCGCGGGCCGATGGACGGCTACACGTTGAACCACACGTCGCCGGGGCCGCGGATCGTCGCGAAACAAGGCGATCTCGTCCAGGTCACATTGCGCAACGAGAACGTTGCCGAGGGCATCACACTGCACTGGCACGGCGTCGACGTACCGAATGCCGAGGACGGTGTCGCGGGCGTCACGCAGGATGCGATCCCACTGGGCAAGTCGTACGTGTACCGCTTCGTCGCGAAGGACGCCGGCACGTACTGGTACCACTCGCACCAGGTCTCGCACGAGCAGGTGCAGAAGGGGCTGTACGGCGTACTGATCGTCCAGCCGTCCGCGACGGACGTGATCGCGGCGGTGCACACCTACGACAAGGTCCGCACGGTCAACGGCGAGTACGGCGAACGTCGTGTGCAAGCACCTGGTCCGATCGCGCGGGTCCGTCTGATCAACACCGACAACGGACCGATGGCGGTCTGGGTCGACGGGGCGCCGTACAAGGTGGTCGCGGTCGACGGGACCGAGGTGAACGCGCCGACCGAGGTGAGCGGGAAGGCGGTGCTCGTCACCGCGGGCGGCCGGGTGGACCTCGAGATCCCCACGGCGAAAGCGGTGCGGATCGGGCTCGGTGGCGGACCGACGACGCTGGTGATCGGGGACGGTGACGCGCCGGCCGGGACCGAGCCGCGGGACCGGGTCGACCTGCTGAAGTACGGAACGCCGAAGCCGATCGGGTTCGATCCGGCGAAGGCGACCCGGGTGTTCCGGTACGACATCGGCCGGCGGATCGGGTTCTTCGACGGGAAACCCGGGCTGTGGTGGACGATCAACGGGCATCAGTACCCGGACGTGCCGATGTTCGTGGTGAGCGAGGGCGACATCGTGCGGATGACGATCAAGAACAGCTCAGGCCAGGTCCACCCGATGCATCTGCACGGCCACCACGTCGTCGTACTCAGCCGCGACGGGGTGCGCGCGACCGGGAGCCCGTGGCGGACGGACTCCCTCAACGTCGAGGACAAGGAGACCTACGAGGTCGCCTTCGTGGCCGACAACCCAGGCATCTGGATGGACCACTGCCACAACCTCCCGCATGCCGCCCAAGGCCTCGTGACCCACCTGATGTACACCGGCGTCACCACGAACCACCACCTCGGCGGCACCCCGAACAATCAGCCCGAGTAGATAGGGCGGCCGACGGTGAGGGATTTGCGGAGGGTTTCGGGGAGGCCGTTGAAGGCCTCGTCGGGTTGGGTGCCGGTGGCGTCGAGTGTCTTGGAGAAGAAGGCTCGGGCCGCGGCCGCCAGGGCTACGTCGAGTATGTCGTCATCCGTCAGGCCGAGTGCTTTCAGCGCGTCGACGTCCGCCTGGGTGACGGTGTCGGCGCCGAGTGCGATCTGGCGCGCGAAGGCCATCACGGCGCGGTCGACCGGGTCGTTCGCCGGCTCGTCGACGAGCGCCGCGACTTCCTCCGCGGTGTAGAACTTGTCGGCCAGGATCTGGCCGTGCGCGAGGCTGCAGTAGCTCGACTTCAGCGCGGTCGCCGCGGCCAGCGTGGCCAGCTCGTAGCGGCGCAGGTCCATCGACTCCTTGATCGCGCCGTTCAGCTGCTTCCACGCCTCGTAGACGGCCGGTCGCGCGGCGAACGTGTGGACGAAGTTGGGCACGTGCCCGGCCGGCGCCCGATTCGCTGCGAACATCTCCGGGACGTTCGGCGTACTGATGAATGCCATCGTGGTTCCCCCCTCAGTGGCTTACCTCACGGTAGGTGCGCGATACCGATCCGGCAACGGCTGTAGGGAGAGGGCACCCGCGACTGGGTATCGTTCACCCGGTCGGTCGTGAGGAGACGAGGGGTGGTCGGAATGCGGCGCGTGCTCGCCGTAGCGCTGGCGGTGATCGCGGGGGCTGCCTCGCTGACTGCCTGTGCCTCCGATCCGCCGCCGACCGATGTCGCCGTCGCGTGGGCGCCCAAGGGGCGTGCCGCGGTGCTGGTGACCTGGAAGGACAACGGGCTGCCGAACCGGGTCACGATCGAGGGTGTGCTCAGCGAGAGCCCGTCGTACGTGAAGTACATCCCGGCCGGTGAACCGAACCGGTGGGAGATTCCGACCTCGGCGTTCCCGCCGGACGGGAACTACAAGGTCGCGGTCGGGACCGGGACCTCGCAGGGCGGGGTGACCAGCAAGCTCACCAAGTCGCCCGTGTTCGACACCGACGGTCCGGTGCGGCCGAGCGCGGCGGCGGTGGCGAAGCAGGGGCGCGGGGTGCTGATCAGATGGTCGGTGCCGGTCGCGCCGCAGGACTTCACGCCGAACGACCCGCTGGACGTGAAGGGCAAGAAGACCCAGCGGTACGTGCCGATGATCGGGCGGCCCGGCCAGATGCTGAAGGTGATCGGCCCGGCGACGACCTCGACCCGGCAGGTGATCAAGAGCGTCAAACCGCCGTACACCTTCCAGCTGCGCACCCAGAACGAGTGGAGCACCAGCATGGGCGGGCAGGTGCTCGGGCTGACCAGCTCGATCAACGCGGCCGTCCCGAGACTGGCCCAGTTCAGCGTGCCGATCCGGGTCCGCGGGCGGGTCATCCTCTACCAGGTCGGCTGCGAGCTCGACTCGCCGTGCACGAGCAGGCGCGCGACCCCGGCCGGCGTACCGGTCGTGGTGCTGACCCAGGTCACCCCGGGCGCGCGGTGGACGCCGGCGGCACGCGGGTCGACGACAGGCGGCGGGTACTACGACATCGCGGTGCCGACCGGTGGCAGTCGCCCGTACAAGATCACCGTGCCGGAGAACACCAAGGGCGGGATACAGACGGGTACGTCGACCAGCAAGCCGGCGTACACGAAGAGCATCGTCCGGGTCGCGTCGGCCGGATTCGCGGGCGGGAACGCGGCGACGGCGAAGGGCTCGACGGTGACCGTGTCCGTCGGCGTGAAGCCGGCCATGAACACGACCGTGATGTTGCAGGCCTGGAACCGGCAGACCCGTCGGTGGGTGGACTCCAAGGCGCTGCCGATGCGCAACGGCCAGGCCGCGCTGGCGTTCAAGGCCGCGCAGCCGGGCGACTTCGTCTACCGGTTCGTGATCCCCGGCGCGATGATGTTCGGCCGGCCGATCGACGGGACCACGACGGCGCAGTTGCAGCTACACGTCCGCTGACCCGGTCGCCGCCGCCTCGAGAACCGGCTCGGCCTGCTCGCGGCGACGCTTGCGGACCTTGTGTACGACGTACAGCGCGACCACCAGGACCGCGACGGCGATCAGCGCGACGACCGACACCCGGCCGAAGATCTTGTCGGCGTTGTCGCCGATCTTGTACGCGACGACACCGATCGTGGTCGCCCAGGCGATGCCGCCGGCGGCGTTCGCGACCAGGAAGCGCGGGTAGTGCATCCGCAGCATGCCGGCCATCGGGCCCGCGAAGATCCGCAGCAGCGCGACGAAGCGGCCGAAGAACACCGTCCAGACGCCGTACTTGTGGAAGTACTTCTCGGCCCGGACGATCCGGTCCTCGGAGAAGTGATGGAACCGTTTCCCCAGCCGTTCGAAGAGCCGGCGGCCGGCCTTGCGGCCGATGAAGTACCCGATCGAGTCGCCGATGATCGCGCCCGCGGCGGCGGCCAGGATCACGAACTCGATCTTCAGATGATGCTGCTGCGACGCGAGCAGCGCGGCCGCGATGAGCGTGGTCTCACCGGGCAGCGGTACGCCCATGCTCTCCACGCCGATGACAAGTCCGACCACCAGATACGCCAGCACGGCCACCCCGGTAGGAATGGCGATCGCCTGGGCGAGTAGAGGTTCCCCCATGCACCCATAGTGACATCGTCAGACAACCGATTTGGTGACCGGGCAACTAAGTCCGGGGAAGTTCAGGGTTGTGGCCGTTCTCCGAGGGGATCTTCGGGGTTGTCTCGCCGCTGAACGCCTTGGTGACGTTCTGCAGTGCGGTGGTGACCTCGGACGGGATGACCCAGAAGGTGTTGCCGGGTCCCTTGGCCAGTTCGGGGAGCATCTGCAGGTACTGGTACGCGAGCAGCTTCGGGTCCGGGTCGTTGCGGTGGATGGCCTCGAACACGGTGTCGATCGCCTTCGCCTGACCCTCGGCGCGCAGAATCGCGGCCTGCCGGTCGCCTTCCGCGGTCAGGATCCGGGACTGCCGGACGCCCTCGGCGTTCAGGATCGCGGCCCGCTTCTCCCGCTCGGCCCGCATCTGCTTCTCCATCGACTCCTTGATCGACGCCGGCGGCTCGATCGCCTTGAGCTCGACCCGGTTCACCCGGATGCCCCACTTGCCGGAGGCCTCGTCGAGGACGCCGCGCAGGATCGAGTTGATGTGCTCGCGCGAGGTCAGCGTCTTCTCCAGGTCCAGCGCACCGATGACGTTGCGCAGCGTCGTGACGGTCAGCTGCTCGATCGCCTGGATGTAGTTGAAGATCTCGTACGCCGCCGCCCGCGGATCGGTGACCTGGAAGTACAGCACCGTGTCGATGTGGACGACCAGGTTGTCCTCGGTGATCACCGAGTTCGGCTCGAACGAGACCACCTGCTCGCGCAGGTCGATCAGCTGCCGGGGCCGGTCGATGAACGGGATCAGGACGTTCAGGCCGGGCTCGAGGGTGCGCAGGTACCGGCCGAGGCGTTCGACGTTGACCGCCCGCGCCTGCGGCACGATCCGCACGGTCCGCAGTACCAGCACGACAGCGAGCAGCGCGACGACGATTCCGATGATCAGTCCGGCCATGGTTCCTCCTGAGGATGGACGAGGGCGGTAGCCCCCTCGATGGCGAACACGTCGACGCGGGTGCCCGCGGGGATGTGCAGGTGCGGGTCGTAGGAGCGGGCGCTCCACTCCTCGCCGCCGATCCGGACCCGGCCGTCGTCCCGGTCACACGGCGCGAGTACGACGGCCTCGCGGCCGATCAGCGCGGCGACACCGGTCCGCAGCTTCGGGTGCCCGGTCAGATGCCGGCGCGCGACCGGACGGACCAGCGTGACCATGGTCGCGGCGGTGATCGCGAAGGCCAGCACCTGGAAGGCGATGCCGAGTCCCAGCGCGCCGATCCCGGCCGCGGCGAGCGCGGCGACGGCGAGCAGGAGCAGGTCCAAGGTCGCTGTCATCAACTCGGCCGTGCCGAGGACGGCGGCGACGATCAACCACAGGATCCAGGACTGCATGGCGACCACCCGACGGCGGAAAGTACCTCTTCATTCGACGGTACTCCGAGATCCGCGGATCCGTAGCTAACGGTTCAGCTGTCCTTCGGCGGATCCCCGGTCGGTACGACGGCTATCAGCGACGTCACCTCACGCGTTCCGGCCGGATGACTCGCGGCCGTCCGGGTCTTCTTGTAGCGGTCGACCAGGTCGATCAGGTCCTGGTTGAACTGCTCCGCCTCGTCACGGGTCAGCCACAACCGGGACCGGCTCATCGAGCTGACGCCGTCCCAGGGATCGTCCGCATCCATGTCCACGAACTGGTCGAGGACCGCGTCCATCGCGGTCTTGATCATCGCCTGGCTCGCCAGCCGCCCGGCGCCGGTGGACTGCGACGAGATCACCAGGCTGGCGGCCGGTGCCTGCCAGGGCCGCTCGCGGCCGTCGGCGGATTCGTCGGCGCGCTGGATGATGCCCCACTTCTCCAGCGCGCGCAGGTGGTAGCTCATCGCGGACGGCGTCAGCCCGGCGAGCTCCGCGCACTCGGTCGCGGTCAGCACCTTGCCGTTGAACAGCTCGTCGATGACCCGCTGCCGGGCCGGGTGCGCGAGGGCGCGGATCGCCTTCGGGTCCGTGATCACCAGCCGCTTCTTCTTCGCCACGAGGTCAGCGTAGCGAACCGCTTGACGCCGCAAAGTCTGAAGTGTTTACTTCACAACTATGAAGCAAACACTTCAGACCTCGATCTGGTCGTCCCGGGACATCCGGCTGGTGCTGCCCGCCCGCGCGCTGTCGTACGCGGGCGACTCGATCGCGATGATCGCGCTGATGCTGCGGGTCTCCGACGGTCACGGGCCGGCGGCTGTCACGGCATTGCTGCTCGCGTTCGCCGTACCGACCGTGGTGATGATCCCGTTCGCGGGGCGGATCGTGGACGGGTTCGACTCGCGCACGGTCCTGGTCTGGTCAGGGCTGCTGCAGGTCGTCGCCGGCATCGGGCTGGCGTTCGTGCACGACCTGGTCAACACGCTGGCGCTGGTGTGCGTGCTTCAGATCGGCCAGGCTGTTGCCGGCCCGGCATGGGGAGCCCTGATCCCGCGGATCGTCGGCGAGGAACTCGTTGGTCGCACCACCGGGACCAGCCAGGCGCTGATCGGGGTCGCGACACTGGCGGGCTCGGCGGCCGGTGGTGTGCTGGTCGGTTGGGTCGGCAGCCGTGGCGCCCTGCTCGTCGACGCCGCGACCTTCCTCGCTCTGGTGGTCATCGCGCAACTGGTCCGCACTCGCCGCCGGCCGGAGCCCGGCGCCGCTCGCGAGCGCGGCGGAGTCTCGGCGGGACTGCGCTCCATCTTCGGCGACGACATCCTGAAGATCCTGGTCCCGGCGCTGTGGATGTTCGTGGTCGCGGGCGAGGCGGTCAACGTCGTGGAGGTCTTCCTGATCACCGGCGAGCTCGGCCTCGGACCTGCTCTGTACGGCGCAGCGGGAGCGGCGACCGGGGCCGGGGCGATCTTCGGCGCCTGGTACAGCGGCCGGCTGAACGGCGACCGGGCTCGGGCGGTGGGCGTCGTCGTGGGAATGGCGGCAATCGGCGGATCAAGTGTGCTGATGGGCCTGGCGGGGAATCTCGTGACCCTGCTGATCGGGGCCACCACGATCGGCGTCGGAAGCGGGATGCTGAACGCTGCGACGAGCGCACTGGTAGTGACCAGGTCCGCCGAGGCCGTCCGTGGCCGGGTGATCGCGGCCCTGAACGGCACGGTCCGCTCGTTCAGCATTCTCGCGATGCTGCTGGGCGGTCTGGCCGGTGCTCTGCTCGGCCCGCGCGGGACGTTCGTGACCTGCGGAGTGGCGTGCGTCGTGGCCGCCGCGATCGTCGGCGCCCTGGTCGCCCGGAGCAAGGACGAATCAAAGGATTCGGAGCTGGAGGCACTCAGTCACTAGCCTTTGGGCATGACTGACGCACACGTGGACCCGGTGAACCCCGACAGCGGGCAGGACGACCTGCCCGAGCAGATGCGGGTTCGCCGGGAGAAGCGTGACCGCCTGCTGGCGGAAGGAGTGCCGCCGTACCCGATCTCGGTGGCCCGGACGCACCTGCTCAAGGACCTGCGGGCGAAGTACGACGCCCAGGACCTGGAGCCCGACACCCGGACCGGCGAGCAGGTCTCGGTGGCCGGCCGGGTGATCTTCCTGCGGAACACCGGCAAGCTCTGCTTCGTCCGGCTCCGCGAGGGGGACGGGACCGAGCTGCAGGTGATGTTCTCGCTCGCCGACCTCGGCGAGGAGGAGCTGGCCCGGTTCAAGCAGCTCGTCGACATCGGCGACCTGCTGTCCGTCCAGGGCGAGGTGATCACCAGCCGGCGCGGTGAGCTGTCCGTGCAGGCGACCGCGTGGCAGATGGCCGCGAAGACGCTCCGCCCGCTCCCGAACGAGCACAAGCCGCTCAGCGAAGAGGCGCGGGTCCGGATGCGGTACGTCGACCTGATCGTGCGTCCCGAGGCGCGCGAGATGGTCCGCGCGAAGGCAGCCGTCCTCAAGGCGCTGCGCGCGACGTACGACGGTCACGGCTTCGTCGAGGTCGAGACGCCGGTGCTGCAGCTGACCAACGGCGGCGCCGCGGCCCGGCCGTTCTCGACCCACCTGAACGCGTTCGACCAGGAGATGAAGCTCCGGATCGCGCTCGAGCTCGATCTCAAGCGCGCGATGATCGGCGGCGTCGACAGGGTCTACGAGATCGGCCGGACGTTCCGTAACGAGGGGCTGGACTCCACCCACTCGGCGGAATTCTCGATGATCGAGGCGTACGAGGCGTACGGCGATTACGACACGATGGCCGAGCTGATCCAGGAGCTGATCCGGAACGCGGGCCGTGCGATCGGTCGTACGACGATCACCGGGCGCGACGGTTCGACCATCGACGTCGAGCAGCCGTTCCGGCATGCGACGCTTTTCGGGCTGCTCTCGGAAGCGGTCGGGGAGAGTGTCGACGCGACCACCGACGTGGCCGGCCTGACCAAGTTGGCCGAGCAGCACGACGTCGAGTTGCAGCCGGGCCGGAATGCGGGCGAGATCGCCGTCGACTTGTTCGAGAAGCTCTGCGAGCACACGCTGATCCAGCCCACCTTTGTCCGCGACTATCCGGAGTCGGCACGACCGCTGGCGAAGCCGCACCGGGAAATTCCGGGGCTGGTCGAGGCCTGGGATCTGATCTTCAACGGCGTCGAGCTCGGAACTGCGTACTCGGAGCTGAACGACCCGGTGATCCAGCGCGATCGCCTGGTGGAGCAGTCGTTGCTGGCCGCCGCGGGCGATCCGGAGGCGATGGATCTCGACGAGGACTTCCTGCGCGCGATGGAATTCGGGATGCCGCCGGCCGGCGGGATGGGGATGGGCCTGGACCGCTTGGTGATGTTGCTCACCGGGACCGGTATCCGGGAGACGATTCTGTTCCCGTTGCTTCGTCCGGAGTGATTTTCCAGGTCGTTGCATAGCACAACTGACGGCCTTCGCAAATCCAGGGGCCGAATTCATTCCGGACGGGCCGGTTCGAACCGGATGAATACTCAAGGTCACCATGACTGCACAGCGTCGATGAATGACAAGCACCTGGTTTGTGCGGTACAAATCAGGTGCTAACAATTCAGCAGGGGGATTGTGCCCGATGGCGGGCGCGGAAAGGTTGTCATCGATGGCGCAAAGGGTGCAGGTGGTTCTCGAGGACGATCTCGACGGCGGTAAGGCCGACGAGACCGTCACTTTCGGGCTGGACGGAACGACGTACGAGATCGACCTGTCCAAGAAGAACGCCGCGAAACTGCGCGACGCCCTCGCCGCGTATGTCGGCTCGGGACGCCGGGTGGCCGGCCGCCGGGGTGCGGCGGGCCGGGCGCGCGGCCGCGGCCGGTCGGCCTCGGACTCCGCGGACATCCGGGCCTGGGCCAAGGAGAACGGCTACGAGGTCAGCGAGCGCGGCCGGATCTCCGCCGAGGTGCGTGCGGCGTACAACGACGCGAAGTAATTTCAGCTGTCGCGGTCCCGGCACCCGATTGGGTGCCGGGACCGTCCGCATTCCGGTTGTTTCACAGAGTGGGACACGGCGTGTCGGGTCTGATGGCTGACCGGGCAGGCAGTTCTGGGAATTCGCTGGTGGCGAACACGCTGTCGGATCGCGGTGAACCGGGAACACGCTGGTTACCAGTGCGGTTGTTCCCTTGTGATGCCGCCCAGACGGCCGATGGACTCGTGATCGGGTGTTCGCCGAGAGCGAGCCTGTCGGCACCGGGGACTAGCATGCATGTACGGGGGTCGGCCAACACGGCACGTCCGACTCCTCTGAGGCAAGGAGCGCTTTGGCGATGTTTGAACGATTTACGGACCGCGCCCGTCGGGTAGTCGTCCTGGCACAGGAAGAAGCCAGGATGCTCAGCCACAACTACATCGGGACCGAGCACATCCTGCTCGGCCTGATCCACGAGGGTGAAGGGGTCGCCGCCAAGGCTCTCGAGAGCCTGGGTATCTCGCTCGAGGCCGTCCGCTCCCAGGTCGAGGAGATCATCGGCCAGGGGCAGCAGGCACCGAGCGGGCACATCCCGTTCACCCCCCGCGCCAAGAAGGTGCTGGAGCTCTCCCTGCGCGAGGCCCTGCAACTGGGCCACAACTACATCGGCACCGAGCACATCCTGCTCGGCCTCATCCGCGAGGGTGAGGGTGTCGCAGCGCAGGTCCTGGTCAAGCTCGGTGCGGACCTGAACAAGGTCCGGCAGCAGGTCATCCAGCTGCTGAGCGGTTACCAGGGCAAGGAGTCGTCGCCGCAGGGCACGGCTCCGGAGGGTGCACCCAGCAGCTCCCTGGTGCTCGACCAGTTCGGCCGGAACTACACCCAGTCCGCTCGTGAGGCGAAGCTCGACCCGGTGATCGGGCGCGAGATGGAGATCGAGCGGGTCATGCAGGTGCTGTCCCGGCGTACCAAGAACAACCCTGTCCTGATCGGTGAGCCGGGCGTCGGTAAGACCGCCATCGTGGAAGGTCTGGCCCAGCAGATCGTCCGTGGTGACGTCCCGGAGACGCTGAAGGACAAGCAGATCTACTCCCTCGACCTGGGCGCCCTGGTGGCCGGTTCGCGCTACCGCGGTGATTTCGAGGAACGCCTGAAGAAGGTGCTCAAGGAGATCCGCACCCGCGGCGACATCGTGCTGTTCATCGACGAGATCCACACCCTCGTCGGGGCCGGCGCGGCCGAGGGCGCGATCGACGCGGCGAGCATCCTGAAGCCGATGCTGGCCCGCGGTGAGCTGCAGACGATCGGCGCCACCACTCTCGACGAGTACCGCAAGTACGTCGAGAAGGACGCCGCGCTGGAGCGCCGCTTCCAGCCGATCCAGGTGGCCGAGCCCTCGATCGCGCACACGATCGAGATCCTCAAGGGCCTCCGCGACCGGTACGAGGCACACCACCGAGTGACCATCACCGACGCCGCGCTGGTGAACGCCGCGCAGATGGCCGACCGGTACATCTCGGACCGGTTCCTGCCGGACAAGGCGATCGACCTCATCGACGAGGCCGGCGCCCGGCTCCGGATCCGCCGGATGACCGCTCCGCCGGACCTGCGGGAGTTCGACGAGAAGATCGCCACCGTGCGCCGGGAGAAGGAATCGGCGATCGACGCGCAGGACTTCGAGCGCGCCGCCCGGCTGCGGGACGACGAGAAGAAGCTGATCAACGCGAAGGCCGAGCGTGAGAAGCAGTGGAAGGCCGGCGACATGGACGTCGTCGCCGAGGTCGACGAGGAGCTGATCGCCGAGGTGCTCAGCACCGCGACCGGCATCCCGGTCTTCAAGCTGACCGAGGAGGAGTCCTCGCGGCTGCTCGACATGGAGAAGGAGCTGGCCAAGCGCTACATCGGCCAGACCGACGCGGTCAAGGCGCTGTCCCGCTCGATCCGGCGTACGCGCGCCGGCCTGAAGGACCCGCGCCGCCCGAGCGGCTCGTTCATCTTCGCCGGCCCGTCCGGTGTCGGTAAGACCGAGCTGTCGAAGGCGCTGACCGAGTTCCTGTTCGGCGACGAGAACGCGCTGATCAGCCTCGACATGTCGGAGTACTCGGAGAAGCACACCGCTTCCCGGCTGTTCGGTTCGCCTCCTGGGTACGTCGGCTACGAAGAGGGTGGCCAGCTGACCGAGAAGGTACGCCGCAAGCCGTTCAGCGTGGTGCTGTTCGACGAGGTGGAGAAGGCCCACCCGGACATCTTCAACTCGCTGCTGCAGATCCTGGACGAGGGTCGTCTGACCGACGCCCAGGGCCGCGTGGTCGACTTCAAGAACACCGTGATCATCATGACCACGAACCTGGGCACGAAGGACATCGCCAAGGCGGTGAGCCTGGGCTTCTCGCAGGCGAGCGACACCACGTCGTCGTACGAGAAGATGAAGGCGAAGGTCACCGAGGAGCTGAAGCAGCACTTCCGGCCCGAGTTCCTGAACCGCGTCGACGAGATCGTGGTCTTCCACCAGCACACGATGGAAGACATCGTGAAGATCGTGGACCTGATGGTGGCCCAGATCGAGCAGCGGCTGAAGGACAAGGACATGGGCATCGAGCTCACGGCGGCGGCGAAGGAACTCGCCGCGAAGCGTGGTTTCGACCCGGTCCTGGGTGCCCGTCCGCTCCGTCGCGCACTGCAGCGCGACATCGAGGACATCCTGGCCGAGAAGATCCTGTTCGGGGAACTGCGTCCCGGCCAGATCGTCCTGGTCGACGCGGCACCGGAAGGCACGGTCGACGGCGACGGACTGCCCGAGTACTTCACCTTCACCGGTAACCAGAAGTCGACGGCCTCCGACCTGGAGCTCACCGACCTCACCACCGGCGGCACGACCGGCACCACCGGTCTGCAGGACACGTGATCGATCGCTGATCACCAGAAGGCCCCGCGCGAACCGCGCGGGGCCTTCTGCTGTCCGTGGCAGTACTGCGGTGCGCTTCGGCGTACCGATAAGACACGCCTGATTTGCGCGAAGGCTACTGATTGGTCGTATCGTCCTGCGGAGCGTGATCGCTTCGATACGGAGACGGCTTCCGTCGCAATCGGATCGATGGGAAGATCGCGCGACTGCTGAGCAAGCAGTTACTTAACGCGTGCCTGCCGCGTTGTAACCCTGTGACCACGCTGTTCGGACCCGGACTGTCGGAAAGGGGGCCGAGGATGGAATCATCTCGTCGCATGGACGCTCCGCGTCTACCGCTGACCCAGGAACCGGTCGCCGACACCGGTTCCTTTGGCGTGCGGCAGGCGGGTGGAGTGCTCGAGCGGGCCCAGCGGATCGCCGACACGCTCCGCGAGCAGGCAGAGCACGAGAACGACCTCGCCCGCGACGAGGCCGGCCGGATCCGGGCTGCGAACGAGCGCCTCAAGGCCGACGCCGAGGCTGCCGCGGCGAAGCTCCGGTCCGACGCGATGGCGGCCGCCCAGCGCGTGCTGAACGACGCCGAGCGCGCCGCCGAGCACCTCCGCACCGAGTCCGAAGCCGACGCCGAGCGGGTACGCCGGGACGCTGCCGCCGCAGCCGAGAAACTGACCTCCGAGTCGACGGCCGAGGCCGACCGCGTCCGCGCCGAGGCAACCACCATCGCGGAGCGGCTGAAGTTCGAGTCGGAGTCCGCCGCCGAGCAGCTCCGGGCCGAGGTTGCCGAAGAGGTGGCCAAGCGCCGGGCGGACTCGGAGGCGACGGCCGAGCGGCTTCGGGTGGAGAGTGAGGCGGCGGCCGAGAAGTTGCGGTCGGAGTCGCAGGCGGCTGCGGATCGGCGGGTTGCGGCGGCCGAGGGTGAAGCGCGCCGGGTGAAGGACGAGGCCGACGAGCTGCTCGACGAGGCCCGGATGGCCCGCGAGTCGGCCCAGGCAATGGTGGAGCGGGCCAGCCGCGAGGCGCAGCAGTTGGTCGCTGACGCCGGTGAGCAGGCGGCGCTGGTGTCGCAGGCCGCCAGCCGCAACGAGGCCGACCTGATCTCCCGGGCCGAGTCCGAGGCGGGCGAGCTGCGGGCCGCGGTCGAGCGCGAGGTCGAGGCCGCCCGGGAGCGGTCCCGCGTCGAGATCGCCGCGGCGCATGCCGAGATCGAGCGGCTGCGCGGCGAGAACCGGACCGAGCTGGAACGCCGTACGGCGGAGCTCGAGGAGACCGAACGGGCCAAGCTGGCCGCGATCTCGCTGGAGATCGACAAGCTGCGGGCCGAGGCGGTCGCGGAGATCGCCGAGCGGAAGGCCGAGACCGAGGCCGGTAACGAGCGGCTGATGGCGGATGCCCGGGCCCAGGCCAAGCTGGTCGTGGACTCGATCGAGGCGGACCGGCGGACGGCGGCGGCAGAGGCGCAGCGGATCGTCGAGGACGCGAACAGGGCGGCCGAGGCGGCGATGGTCGAGGCCGAGAAGCAGACGCTGTGGAGCAAGAAGACCGTCGACGACCTGATCGGTGCCGCGGAGTCCGAGGCGCAGTCGATCCGCGACCAGGCCGCCGTCGACGCGGCCGAGCTGCTCAAGCAGAAGCGCGCGCACCTGCGCCGCGTGGTCGGCCGGTCGACGAGCAGGCTCAAGCAGACCCAGGACGCGATCGCCAGGGAGAACGCCGAGCTGACCCAGCTCGCCGAGACCACGCTGTACTCGGCCGGCGAGCAGGCGGAGGCGACCCTGGCCGCGGCCAAGCAGGAGGCCGAGCGGGTCACCGCCCAGGCGCAGACCCGCGCCGACCGGCTGAAGGCCTCGGCCGCCGAGGACGCGCGGGAGATCATCGAGCGCGCCAACCGCCGCGAGGCCGAGGCCGAGCAGAGCACCCAGGTACTGCGGGAGCGAGCGGCCAACGACCTGTCCGCGGCGCAGCGCCAGTCGCACGAGCTGATCCGCAAGTCCCGCGCGGAGGCTCAGCAACTCGAGGCCCAGGCCCGCGAGCACGCCGACAGCCTGCGTGCCCAGGCCCGAAAACTTCTCGCCGAAGCCGAGGCGAGGGTCGCTGCGCTGAACCAGCGCCGTGATGAGATCACCAAGGAGCTCACCCAGCTTTCGGGTGTGATCGAGGCACTCGCTGTACCGGGGTTCCGCCCAGGTGGTGGAATGTCCTCCAGTGAGGGTTCCACGGGGGAATCAGGATGAGGACGTGACAGTCAGATCCTTGTCAGTGACAATGTGTGATCCACCCACCCATCGAAGTGAGCATCGGAAAACATGAGCAGTGAAAGCCCAACCCCGTTCCGTACCGTTCTGCGCGGCTACGAGCCTGCCCAGGTGGATCAGCACATCCGTGAGCTGACCACCTCTCTGACCGCTCTGCAGCAGCAGTCCGAGCAGCTGCAGCGCCACGTCCAGGAGCTGCAGTCCCGCACGGACGCGGCGGAGGCGGCCGTCATCTCCGCCCAGGAGGACTCCAAGGACCGCGCACCGACGTTCACCGAGTTCGGTGAGCGCGTCGCGAAGATCCTGTCGCTGGCCGACGACGAGGCCCGTGACCTGGTGACCCGCGCCCGCACCGACGCGGAGGCGATCGTCGCCGACGGTGAGGCGCACGCGAAGAAGGTCCGCAAGGAGGCCGAGCAGTACTCCCTGGACTGGAAGAGCGAGGTCGACGCCGAGGCCGCCCGGATCCTCGAAGAGGCCCGGACCCAGGCCGACGACATGCGCGACGAGGCCGAGCGCGACGCCACCGCGCGTCGCAGCGAGGCCCAGGCGCTGTACGAGCAGGAGCGGGCCAAGTCCGCTCAGGCCGCGGCCGCCTTCGAGACCACCCTGGCCGAGCGCCGGGGCAAGGTCGAGCAGGAGTTCGCCGCCCGTACGGCGCTCGCCGAGCAGCAGTTGGCCGCCGTCACCGACCGCGCTGCGCAGGTGCAGCGGGAGGCCGACCGGTCGCGTTCCGAGGCCGAGCGGTTGTCCCAGCAGCAGCTGGCCGACGCGAACCGGCAGGCCCAGGAGATCGTCGCCGCCGCGAAGGACAAGTCCGAGCGGATCCGCGCCGAGTCCGAGCGTGAGCTCGCGGCCGCGACGCAGCGCCGGGACAGCATCAACGCGCAGCTGACGAACGTCCGCCAGATGCTGGCGACGCTGTCCGGTCAGCCCGCGATGCCGCTCGACCTGCTGGCCGACGACGAAGAAGCACCGGCCGGCAGCAAGAAGAACTGAAGCACCACCACCAAAGACGCCGGCTCGAAACCTTCGAGCCGGCGTCTTGGTCTGTCACGCAGGTAGGCGGTAGCGACTGCGGCTGAGGGGTTCGACGAGGCCGTCGGCCACCAGTCCGTCCAGGGCTCGTTCGCGTTGGACGGGGTCCGGCCAGCAGGTGTCCAGCTCGGTCTTCGGTACGGGCGCCGATGCGGCACGCAGTACGGCCAGAAGGCGGCCGCGGGCTTGGCGGTCGGTGCCTTCGTAGGTCTGCCCGCGGCGCGGAGGGCCGTCGTACGGCGGGCTTCCGGCCAGGACCCACGCGCACTGGGACTGGATGGGGCAGTCGGCGCAGCGCGGCGTACGGGCGGTGCAGATGAGGGCGCCGAGCTCCATGGAGGCCACGGCCCAGCGGGCGGCGGTGCGCTCGTCGGCGGGTAGTGCGCTGACGGCGAGGCGCTGGTCGGCCGCGGTGGGGGAGATGCTCGGCTGCGCGACGCCGGTGAGGGAGCGCGCGAGGACCCGACGTACGTTCGTGTCGACGACCGCGTGCCGCTGGCCGAACGCGAAGGACGCGATCGCGGCGGCCGTGTACGTCCCGACGCCGGGCAGCGCGAGCAGCGCCTCGTGATCGTCAGGCACCTCGCCGCCGTGGCGCTCCACAATCGCCTGAGCGGCCGCGTGCAGCCGGAGGGCGCGCCGAGGGTACCCGAGCCGGTCCCAGGCCCGCACAGCCTCACCAGGAGCCTCTGCGGCAAGGTCCACCGGCTTGGGCCACCTCTCCAGCCAGCTCCGGTACGCCGGCAGCACCCGATTCACCGGTGTCTGCTGCAGCATGAACTCACTGACCATCACAGCCCACGCCCCGGCATCCGGCTCCCGCCACGGCAACTCCCGCGCGTTGGCGTCGTACCAGCGCAGTACTGGGTCATGGAGAGCGGTCACGGGGCCTCCCGGTCTGGACTGAGGAGCGTAGGGAGCGCAGCGACCGGAGCGACGAGGGAAGACCGGGAGTCAAAGCCCCGTGACCCGCCGCGACGGAGTCGCGGCAGTATGTACAGCGGCGAGCCTGTGTGGTCCTGCACGGAGCCGATATTAGAGTGCGCTTCATGAGCAGTCTGCTCCGTCCGGTCGGGCACCTGCCCGCCAGCGTGTACTGGTTCCGGCGTGGACTAGTGCTCGCGGTCGTAGTGGTGCTCGTCATCCTGATCTCCCGGCTGTTCGCGGGCGGTGGCGACGACACGAAGAACGCCGCCGCGTCGGACCCGCAGCCGAACCCCACCGGCGCCGCACCGGCCTCAACCCCGACGACGACGCCGAGCACCAAGCCGAGTACGTCGCCGACGCCGACCCCGAAGCCGACGAAGACCACGCCACCCGCAGACCTCACCTGCCAGGGCTCGGACCTCAGCATCGACGCACTGCCCGGGAACCGGAAGATCGTCTCCGGCTCGATGCTGAACTTCGTCATCCAGTTCACGCCGCTCGACGACGGGTGCAAGGCGACCGTCAACGCCGACAAGCTGACCGTCACCGTGACGTCCGGAACGGATCAGATCTGGAGCACCAGCCAGTGCGACAAGGCGATCCAGACCGCCACCCTTGTCGTTGCCAAGGGCAAACAAGCGGCGGTCACGGTGCCCTGGAACGGACATCGGTCCAGGCCTGGCTGCCTTCCGGGTCAACCGATCGCCAAGCCTGGAACCTATGTCGTCAAGGCCGAGTACGACGGACGCCTGTCAGGCGCCCAGGCCTTCACGGTCGTCTGATGAGCCGGCTTCGACCGGCTGAGTCGCATCGTCCGGCTGCTTCTGCAGGTGGCTCGGCGCGGTGAACAGCAGCGCGGCGGCCAGCCCGACCAGTAGCACCAGCGCCGGCAGCACCATCGACTGCGCCATCGCGTCGCTGAACCCTTGCCGGACCATCTCCGGCAGCCGGCCGCTGGAGAATCCCTCGCCCGCAGGCGCTCCGCCGGCCGCCGCCGGCAGGTTGTGCGCCAGCCGCGACTCCATCAGTACGGCGATGCTCGCACTGCCGAGCACTGCGCCGACCTGTCGCGTCGTGTTGTAGACGCCGGCCCCGGCACCGGCCTGGTGCATCGGGAGGTTCCGCGTCGCCGTCGTGCCGATCGGCGCCCACATGAACCCGTTCGCGACACCCAGCAAGGCGATCGGCAGCAGCAGTTGCCAGATCGGAACGTCGGGCTCGATCACCTGACTCATCCAGAACAGCGAGACCGCGCAGCACAGCAGCCCGAACCCGGCGATGAACCGCGGCGGCGTCCGGTCGACCAGCCGCCCGACGAACGGCGACAGCGCACCCGCGATCACCGCCATCGGCACCAGCAGCAGCGCCGATCGCGTGGGCGTCAGCCCGCGGACCGCCTGCGCCCACAGCATCAGCGGGAACGCCATCGCGGTGATCGCGAACCCGACCGTGGTGATCGCGACGTTCGCCAGCGAGAAGTTGCGGTCCTTGAACAGCCCCAGTGGCAGCAGCGGCTCGCCCCGGTTGCGGGACTGCCAGACGACGAAGATGGCCAGTACGACGATGCCGGTGATGATCAGCGACCAGACCGAGATCGGGCCCTTGATCTGACCCCAGTCGTACTTCTGCCCCTCCTGGATCCCGAACACCAGCAGGAACAGTCCGACCGCGCTCAGCACGACTCCGATCAGGTCGAACTTGTGCTCGTGCGTCGGCAGGTCCGGCACCAGCCGCATCGCCAGCACGAACCCGACCACGCCGACCGGTGCGTTGATGAAGAAGATCCACTGCCAGCCGAGCCCGTCGACCAGGACACCGCCGAGGATCGGGCCGACCAGCGTGGCAACGCCGGCGGTCGCGCCCCACAGGCTCATCGCCCGGCCGCGCTGGTTCGGCGGGAAGATCCGGGTGATGACCGCCATCGTCTGCGGCGTCATCATCGAGGCGCCGAGACCCTGGAACACCCGAGCCACGATCAGCATCTCGATCGAGTTGGTGAGCCCGCACCACACCGACGCCAGCGTGAACAGCGCCAGCCCGGTCAGGTACAGCTTCTTCGGGCCGATCCGGTCGCCGAGGCGGCCGGTGATCAGGAGCGGTACGGCGTACGCGAGCAGGTACGCGCTGGTCACCCAGACGACCGTGCCGACGTCCGCCCCGAGGTCCTCGAGGATCGCCGGGGTGGCGACCGAGACGATGGTCGAGTCGACCAGGATCATGAAGAAGCCGAGCACCAATGCCCAGAGCGCCGGCCACGGCCGCACCTCCGGAGGCCTCACGGGTTGTTGCGAGGTTGCCATTCCAGGTCCTTGCTCTCGATACGTTCGATGGTGGTGGTGAGCCAGTCGCGCTCGGCGGTCAGCTGGGTCAGGAGGTAGGTGCCGCCGATCCAGTACACCTGCGGCACCTCTCGCGCCTGGGCGTCGGCGAGGGCCTCGTCGATGTCGGTGATCCAGTTGTCCAGGTCCGCGATCCGGCGGCGGAACCGCAGTACGGCGTCCTCGGGCTCGAGGTTGTGCGCCTCGCTCAGCACGACGGGGAAGAGCGGGTACTCGTGGACGTACTCCTCGATGCCCGTCTCCACGCGCCGGGTCAGGGCGGCGTCGCCTTCCGGGGTGAGCTCGTACGTCGTGCGCTCCGGGCGGTTCCCGGCGCGCTCGGTGCCGGTGGCGCGGACGTAGTTCTGCCGCGCCAGCCGCTCGACCGTGTGGTACAGCGAGCCGGGCCGGACCTTGACCAGCCAGTGGTGGTGTCGCTTGACGAGCAGTTGGTACATCTCGTAGGCGTGCATCGGTTCCTCTTTGAGCAACGCCAGGACCGAGATCGCCAACGGGGTCAGTTCGGCCGCCATGATCCTCCACCTGGATTGCTCCGCACGAAATGTTCCATGTGGAGTATTCGCCGATGCGTGCAGGAATGCAAGACGCCTCCGGCTCGTTCACGAACCGAAGGCGTCTGCTGACCGCGGGTAGTTACACGTAGCGCTCGAGGATGCTGGACTCGGCCAGCCGGGACAGGCCCTCGCGGACCGTGCGGGCCCGGTTCTCGCCGACGCCCTCGACCGTCTGCAGGTCGTCGATGCTTGCCGCGAGCAACTTCTGCAGGTGACCGAAGTGGTCGATCAACCGATCGATGACCGCACCCGGAAGTCGCGGCACCTTGGCCAGCAGTCGGTAGCCGCGCGGGGTGACCGCCGCGTCCAGCTGCTCGGCGCCTCCGAGCTGCAGAGCCCGAGCGACCTGGCCGATGTCCAGCAGGTCCGTCGGGCTGACAGCGTCCAGCTCGAGCAGTACGTCGTCCGCGGTCTTGGGCCGGCGACCCGTGGCCGGCGGGAGGTAGTCGCGGACGACCAGTTCACGTTCGCCGGCCACGCCCGCGACGAGCTCGTTGAGCTGCAGGGTGAGCAGCCGGCCGTCGGTGCCGAGTTCGACGACGTACCCGTCGATCTCGGTCGCGATCCGGCGGACCATCTCCAGCCGCTGCGCGACCGCGGCCACGTCCCGGACGGTGACCAGGTCCTCGATCTCGAGGGCGGACAGCGTGCCGGACACCTCGTCCAGCCGCAGCTTGTAGCGCTCGAGGGTGGCGAGGGCCTGGTTGGCGCGGGACAGGATCGCGCCGGAGTCCTCGAGCACGTAGCGCTGGTCGTCGACGTACAGCGCGATGATGTGCATCGACTGCGACACCGAGATCACCGGGAACCCGGTCTGCCGCGCGACACGGTCCGCGGTGCGGTGCCGGGTGCCGGTCTCCTGGGTGACGATCGACGGGTCCGGCATCAGGTGCACGGCGGCCTGGATCAGCCGGGTGGCGTCCCGGTCGAGGACGATCGCGCCGTCCATCTTGCTGAGCTCCCGCAACCCGGTCGCGGTGAACTCGATATCGATCTCGAAGCCGCCGGTGGAGATCGCGTCCACCGCCTTGTCGTGACCGAGCACGATCAGTGCGCCGGTCCGCCCGCGCAGGATCCGTTCGAGTCCTTCGCGTAGTTCGGTACCGGGCGCCACCGCCGCGAGCGTCGCGCGGAGCCGGGCGCCGGTGCTGTTCTTGTCCGTGTTCGCCGCCACGGAACCTGAGTCTATGCGGTCAGCCGCCTGCCGTTGTCCGGATATCTGCCGCAGCGCCCGGTACGGCGCTCGCGGATCGGCCCGCGGCGGCGCATGCGCGTGCACTCGCCCGTGCATCGGACTGTGCAGTTCTGATTTCCCGCGTGGACGAGGTGGTCGGAGGTACGACGCCTGCTGCGTCAGGGGCAGCGGATGACCTGACCGGCGTACGACAGACCGCCGCCGAATCCGAACAGCAGCACCGGCGCGCCGGATGGAATCTCGCGCTTCTCGACCAGTTTCGACAGCGCGATCGGGATGCTCGCGGCCGACGTGTTGCCGGACTCCACGACGTCCTTGGCGACGACTGCGTTGACCGCGCCGAGCCGCTTCGCGAGCGGCTCGATGATGCGCAGGTTGGCCTGGTGCAGGACGACGCCGCCGAGGTCCTCGGGCTTCAGGCCGGCCTTCGCACACACCTGCTTGGCGATCTCCGGCAGTTGCGTGGTGGCCCAGCGGAAGACGCTCAGTCCTTCCTGCGCGAACGGGCCGTCGCGTCCCTCGATCCGGACCGCGTCCGACATCTCCGGCACCGAACCCCACACCACCGGACCGACCTCGGGCTCGTCGCTCGCGACCAGTACGGCCGCGCCGGCGCCGTCACCGATCAGCACGCAGGTGGTGCGGTCGGTCCAGTCCGTCCAGTCACTGAGCTTCTCCACGCCGATGACCAGGGCCTTCGTCGCGGCGCCGGCACGGATGGCCTGGTCGGCGGTCGCCAGCGCGTAGGCGAAGCCCGAGCATGCGGTGTTCAGGTCGATCGCGGCCGGGTTGCCGAGGCCGAGGCGCGCGGCGACCCGGGCGGCCATGTTCGGCGACCGGTCGATCGCGGTGCAGGTGGCGACCACGACGTAGTCGATCTCCGAGGTGTCGATCCCCGCGTTCGCGACGGCCTTGTCGGCGGCCCGCCAGGCCATCTCGTCGACCTGCTCGTCGGGCGCCGCGATCCGGCGCTCCCGGATGCCGACCCGGCTCTGGATCCACTCGTCGTTGGTCTCGACCATGGTGGCGAGCTCGTCGTTGGTGAGCACCCGTTCCGGCTGGTAGTGGCCGAGCGCGGCAACTCTGGATCCGGTCATCAAGTGCTCCTGCAGTCATCCGGCGGGGGAACCGGGCCCCTCATCGAACCCGTTGGCCACCCAGGGTACGTTCCCGACCTACCTGCTGTAGATCCCCCGTCTCACCTGTGGCGTTGGCCACAGGGGTTCTATGCGAGGCCCGCGGCCAGCAGGGCGGAGCGGAGGTCGGGGGCGGCGAAGGTGCGGAGGCCGTACTTCTTCTGGATGTCCATCGGCTTCACGTCCTTGCTCCGGTTCGGGATATCGGCGGGGACGATCGCCTTGGTGAACCCGAGCCGGGCGGCTTCCGCAAGCCGTTTCTCCAGGCCGCCGACCCGCCGTACCTCGCCGGCCAGGCCGACCTCGCCGATCGCGACCAGCCCGGGATGGATCGGTTTGTCCATCACCGAGGACGCGACCGCGATCGCGACCGCCAGGTCGGCGACCGGCTCGGTGATCTTCACGCCGCCGACGGTGGCGACGTACACCTCCTGGTCGGCCAGCTTCAGGCCGGCGCGATTGCCCAGTACGGCGAGGACCATCGCGACCCGGGACGACTCCAGCCCGGACGTGGTGCGGCGCGGTTGTGGTGCGGCGGACGGGCCGACCAGTGCCTGCACCTCGGCCAGCAGCGGGCGACGGCCTTCCATCATCACCGTCACGCACGTGCCGGCCACCGGCTCGGCGTGCTCGGAGACGAACAGCCCGGTCGGGTCGGTGACCTCGACGATCCCGGTGTCGACCATGTCGAAACAGCCGACCTCGTCGGACGGGCCGAACCGGTTCTTGGTCGCGCGCACCATCCGGAAGCCGGAGTGCCGGTCGCCGTCGAAAGCGAGTACGACGTCGACCAGGTGCTCGAGCATCCGCGGACCGGCGATCGCGCCGTCCTTCGTCACGTGCCCGACCAGCACGACCGCGATGTGCCGCTCCTTCGCGAGCCGGACCAGGGCACCGGTCACCTCGCGGACCTGCGTCACGCCACCCGGCGCCCCGTCGACCTCCGGGTGCGCCATGGTCTGCACCGAGTCGATCACCAGGAACGACGGCTCGACCGCGTCGACCTGACCGACCACCGCGCCCAGATCGGTCTCGGCCGCCAGGAAGAGTTCGTCGACGAGCGCGTCGGTCCGCCCGGCCCGGAGCCGCACCTGCGCGGCCGACTCCTCACCGGACACGTAGAGCGTTCGCTGGCCGCCGCGGGCCGACTGCGCCGCGACTTCCAGCAGCAGCGTGGACTTGCCGACGCCCGGCTCACCCGCGAGCAGGATCACCGCGCCCGGCACGACACCGCCGCCGAGCACGCGGTCGAGTTCGCCGATGCCGGTCGGGCGGGACTCGGCCTCGATCGCGGACACCTTGGCGATCGGCATCGCCGGCGACGTCACCGGACCGGCGGTGATCCGCGCGGCCTTCGGCGCACCGACCTCGGCGACCGTGCCCCAGGCCTGGCACTCGCCGCACCGCCCGATCCACCGTGCCGCGGTCCATCCGCACTCCGAGCACGCGTACGCCGCCTTGCCCTTCGCCTGCGTCCCCGCTTTAGCCATGAGAACAACCTATTTCAGGCCGCCGACAAAACGTCTGACCGTTCGAAGAAGGCGCATCAGTCCGTTGACCGCCGTACGGCGTGGTGGGTCGTCGGCGACGACGGGAAGTTCCGAGGTACGGCGGGCCGCGTCGAGGTACTTCGTGAGGATCTCGCTCTCCGAGGTCCGCAGCGTTGCGCTCCGCTCGAGCAGTTCGAGGGCGGTGTCCAGGTCGTCGGCGATGACGGCTGCGGAGCCGAGGTGCTGCAGGCAGCGGGCGTGGCCTTCGCGTTCGTCGATCTCGGCGTACAGGTGGGCGGCGTGCTCCCACCGGCCGCCGGCCTCGTGCTGGTTCCGCCGCATCCACGCGGCCACGCCCATGAGCTCCAGCGCATGGGCCTGTCCGCTCACGTCGCCGGCTGCTGTCGCACGGGCGAGTGCGGGTCGCAGCTGGTCCAGGGCGCCTTCGTCGTCGTGCTGGTACAGGTGGACAACGGCGAGGTTGATGGAGATCGCTACGTTGGCTGCGAGGTCCGGACCGGGCCTGGAGAGTCGTGCATCGTCCAGCCGGTCGCGTGCGTTCAGGACGGCCTCGTCGCGGTCGTTGCCGGCTGGTGCGCGTTCGGCGCGGGCCAGGTGCAGCAGGGCACGTTCGACTTGGCGCCTCATCTTGAGTGCGGCCGCCGTACGGCCGTGGGTCGCGATGTTGTCCGAGACGCCGAGACGGGTGCTGGCGGTGTCCAGGTCGCCCAGCATCCGGTACGCCGTTGCTGCGCGGGCTGCTGCGAGCTCGGCGAGACCACGGCGCGCGCTGGCCTCGGCCGTGGCGCTCAGGAGCTCGCTCAGTTGGAGGAGCGCGTCGGGATCGGGACGGCGTACGTACCAGGCCTCGAGCGCGTCGCAGATCCGGGCGAAGTCGTCGACTGCCGCGTGCTGCGGGTTCTCGGTCGCAACCAGGTCGCGGAGCCAGTCCTCGTTGACCGTGAACCACTCGGCCGCGGCCATCCCGCCGGCGTCCGAGCCGAGCGCGATCATCCACTGCTCGGCTTCCTCGGCCGCCGCGTGCAGTTCACTGGCGCCCTGCAGGCGGCGGTCGCGAGCACGCCGGCGCCGTGCGCGCAGCCGAAGGTAGGAGATGACCACGAGCAGACCGGCCACGGAGTACCCGACCCACTGCACGATGCCGCGTTGGCCGAGGCTCTGGTTCAGCAGTTGGGAGGTGAGGTCGGTGAGCAACGCGGAGGCGACACCGCCGACAACCAGGGAGAACTCCTGGATCCGCGACTGCTCCTCTGGTGGTTGTTGCGCCGGCTTCGGCTGCTCCTCACTCATGGCCGGCTCCCTGTCGTCAGTCCGCGCACCACAGTCCGCCAGAACGACAGCATGAGAACCACAGGTACTACCGACGCGACTACAGCCGCAGCAGCGACCGGTCCGCTCGACGTAGAGAACTGCCGCGCCTCACCCCACAGCACCAGCGACAACGGCGTCGTACCCGGACCACTGATCAGGAACCCGACGATGAAGTCGTTCCACACCAGTGCGAACTCCAGCACCGCAACAGCAACCAGTGCGGGACGGTATGTCCGCTGCACAGTCGCCAGTACGGCGCTCTGCCGCGCTGGACCCTGCAGCGCCTCGGACACGAGTGCAGGTGGTGCAGACGCGAAGGCGGATCGCAGCAGCAGTACGGCGAACGGTAGACCAGCAGCCGCGTGTACTAGGGCCAGTGCGACCCGCGACCCGGCCAAGCCGGCTGTGTCGATCGCATCCCGCAGCGGAGCGGCGTACATCTGCACTGGTGTCACGGCCAGTACGACGAACACACCCATCGCGATCCTGCCGAGTCGCGTCGGCAGACCGCCCCAGGCAACCAGGTAGGCGGTTGGTACGGCGATCACGAGCAGGACAGCTGTTGAGGCGGCCGCGATAACCAGCGTGGACAGTAGAGCTCGGAACAACCCGACGTTCGCCGCAGCAGCGAACGACGAGAACCCGAGACCCGACAGCGACCACCACCCGCGGAGACCGGCCTCCCGTGGCGAGTGCAACGCCGTGGCAACGAGTACGACGGCCGGGAAGATCCACACCAGCGCGACAGCGAGCCCGATGAGCCAGCCGAACCGCCGTACCACCCGACCCGGCTTCGGTCGCCCTAGTGACGGATCCGGCCGTACGACGGTCACCGGCATCGCCCACCGCCGGCGGCGAAGCCCGCGGACGCCGATCAGCCCGACCGCCGCGACGATCGCGAACAGCACGACACCGAGCGCCGCCGTACGTCCGGAGTCGTCACCTGTCGTGGTGGCGCGCCACCAGTTCAGCCCTAGTACGTCGGCGGACCGCTGCATGGATCCTGGTACGACGATCAGCACCAGGTCGAACACGCGCACTGCTGCAATGACCAGCGTCAACGTGACCACACCAGTGATCGGCCGCAGCAGTGGGATCTCCACCGCCCGCAGCCGTCTCCAGCCCTTCACGCCTTCAGCTGTGATCGTCCGCGACACGTCGTCCGGTATCGCGTCCAGACCGGCACGGAAGATCGACACGACGTACCCGAGCCACGTCCAGCCGAATGCGGACACCAGCACCAGCCAGAACAGACCAGGACCCAGCCACACCGGGCTGGTGCCGAACAGCCGCGTCCAGACAGCTGTGATCGTCCCGCGTTCCGGTGTGGGGTCGAAGATCAGTCGGAACGTCGCACCGGACGCCAGCACCGACACAGCGAACGGAATGACCAGTGCGGGCTGCAGGAACGTCGTGACCGCTGGGAGCCGATAACTCAACAGGGCAAGGAAGAACCCGACCACAACGGTTCCGAACGCGACCATCACCCACAACAGACTGTTGCCAACGGCATGCAGCGCGGACGGGTCGCCCATCACCGCGAAGTTGCCGAACCCGAACCCGCCACGCGTCCGGAACGCCGCCACCACGGTCACGCCGATCGGCACCAGCAGCACACAGCTCAACAGCAACGCCGGCAGCCCCAGCAGGTACGGTCCGGCGGGTCGGCGCGGTTTGCCCTGCACCGGACGGCCGGTGATCTCCCGGCCGACGACCTCGAGCGACAGGCCGTTGGTCTGCAGGCCCATCAGCCCTCCTCCACCTTCCGCAGCTCGATCATCGCGGCGTCCACCGCATCCTGTACGGCGGTGTCACGACGGCCGACCGCGATCAGGAAGTCGGTCAGCACTCGCCACAGTCCGTTGATGTCCCCGATGCGACCGAGCCGGTCGGACAGGTCGAACTGCAATTGCTCTCCGGGCCTGGTCAACTGCTCGGCTAGCCGCGTGAGCTCGGGGGAGTAGCCACTGGTGCGTCCGTCGACCAGGAATCCACCTTCGGCGATCCACGGGTTTGCTGCGGTCGGTGCGGACAATCGGCGTACCAAGTCGCGTGCGTCTTCCGTGGTTGGCTTCGGCAGCACCATCACATCGCCTCCGACGACTACGGGTGCAGGAGCGCCTGCAGTCATCGGAGGGAACGTGAAAAGCCCTATGTCGTTGGGGTCTGCGGCGAACGAGCGCACTACTGGTTCGGCGAAGTCGGACGCCAGCACCATGGCCGCCTTGCGGTGGCCAAACACCTCCACGAGCGCATCCGGGAACTGCTGGACGAGTGACTCCTTCACTCCGCCGGCCAGAAGCCCAGGTGCCGACCACATGGTGCCCAGCAACCGCAGTGCGGCCCCGAACTGCGGCTGCTGCGACGGCCGCGGGTCTGTCGCCGTCGCAAGACCCAAGTACACGGACGGTGCGATGCCGAGCAGGACGTTCTCCAGGAAGTCGGTGAGCACCCAGCCGTCACCTGCAGCCAGTGCCAACGGCGTGACGCCCGCCTCTGTCAGCGTCCGGTTCAGCGTCAGCCACTCGCTCCACAGCCGCGGCGGCTGTACGCCGACCTGCCGGAACACCGACGGGCGGTACCAGACCGCAGACTTGTGCGCTGTCTTGAACGGCACGCCGTACGTCGTTCCTTCATGGACCAGGAGCTCTTTCCAGAGGCGTGCTCGGCCGAGTGGTGCGATGTCGTCGGGGATCGGCTCCAGGTCAGCCAGATGGCGCGGGACCAGACCTGGTTGCGGCAGCATGACGATGTCCGGTCTGCGGGTGGAGGGGGCGCCGAAGGCGGTGGAGATGTCGTCGCCGAGCGGCACGACCTCGACCGGATAGCTCAACGTACCCAGGCCGCCCAGGACCTTGTGGAACGCGCGCAACTCCTCGCCACTCCAGCTGACAGCCACGCGGACCGCACGCCGCAGTCCCAGTACGTCACTCGAACAGCCGGCGAGCAGAAGTGTTGCTGCAGTCCCCAGGAACGCTCTCCGGCTACTCAGCATCGACGAACCCCGTAGTGCGTGTCGCGCTGGTCGTGATGAGCAGCAGAGCGGCTGAGGCGAGGTCGGGGTTGGGCCGGAGCGACAGGAGCGATCCCCACGTAGGCAGGCCGTTGGCGTCCTCCAGCACGATCGCTCGCGGGTAGGAGCCGAGTGCCCGAGCCACTCCAGCCAGGCGGCGACGGCCTGCGGTGATCTCGTACGGGTAGCGGTCCAGCACGTCTTCGAGCCCACAGCCGACCGCCTTGACCACACTCGCTTCCCGCGCTGCCTGTCTGGTGATCGACTGTGAGGTGCGGTGCCCGTGCATCACGTTGCCGAGCACAGTGAGGTGGGGGAGCAGACCACCTTCCGCAGGTACCAGCCGGACCGTTCCGCCGGCCAGCACCAGCGCACCAGGCGGTGGATCGTCCAGTCCGGTCACGATGTCGGCCAGCCTGCGGCGGTCGGCTGCCTGAGGCACCACCACCGCACGCTGCTCACCTACGTCGATCCGGAGCCGCCCCGGCAACCCCGGTACGTGATCGAGCAGCAGTCCGTCCATCCGTGGCTGGTGCCTCCCCAGGAATGCCCCGTCGAGTGGTCCGTCAACCCTATGAGGACCGGAGGTCCGTCCGCAGACCACAGAGTGTCGTTCAGAAGGTCCTGCTCCACAGGTTGATCGCGTAGTCGACCTCGACGCCCGCGTGGGACGCGAGGATCCGGCGCGCGTCCTTCGGAGTGAACTCGATCTTCACCACCGCCTCCAGATCGGCGCGGGTCTCGAACCGCCAGCCCATGTCGAGCGGTGTCCGGTGCCAGCCGCGATCGGTCCAGAACCGCTCCACCACAGGCGCCTTGATCATCGGGTACGACGTACTGAACCACTGCCCGAACGTCGACCGGCCCGCGTCGTTGTCGATCACGAACGCGGTCCCGCCGCGACGCATCACCCGGTCCAGCTCGGCCAGCCCGGGCTCGCACCCCGGCCCGAAAAAGTACGCCCAGCGCGCGTGCATCACGTCGACCGACGCGTCCGGTACCGGCAGGCGTTGCGCCGTACCCTGCCGTACTTCGACGTTCGGCAAGGCCTGCGTACGTCGACGGGCCGCGTCCGCCAGTGCTCCGTGCGGTTCGACGCCGATCACCTGTGCGGCCGTCGCGGCGAACGTCGGCAGGTGGAACCCGGTGCCGCAGCCGATGTCGAGGACTGTCGCGCCGGTCCAGTCGCGGATCGCCCGCATCGCCGGCTCGATCACACCGTTCGGGTCGACCGCCAGGTTCTCGACCTCGTACACCTTCGGGTGGTGCCAGATGTTCGGACTCGGGATCCCGCCCTCCGCGATGCTCACATCGCTAGACCCTAGCGACTGCCTGTTTGGTCGTTGCGGCGAGCAGGGCGGCCGGAATGAGGAGGATGCCGCAGAAGACGGCCAGCCAGTGGAAACCGAGGTACGCGAGGACCGGGCCGGCAGCTGTGCCCGAAAGGGAAGCCAGGACGCCCATGGTCAGGTCCGACAGGCCCTGCGCCGACGTACGAATGCCGTCCGGCACAGACCGGGACAGCAGCGTGGAGCCGGCGACCAGACAGGCGGACCAGCCGAGGCCCAGGGTGAACAGGGCGAGCCCGGTCAGCGCGTGCGCGTCGTCCGGCGCGACGGCGGCCAGTGTCATCGCGACCGCGAGGATGCCGAGGCCGATGCCGATCGTGGGGATCCGGCCGAGCCGATCGGCCAGCCAGCCGGTCAGCGGGGACAGGGCGTACATGCCGGCCACATGTCCGCTGATGACGAAGCCGACGATGGTCAGCGAGGCGCCGTGGTGGCGCAGGTGGACCGAGGTCATCGACATCACGCCGACCATCACCGCGTGCGCCGTCGCGATCGCCAGCAGGCCGAGACGCGCGTGCGGGATGCGGATGACCTGTCGGAACGTCTCAGCCAGCGGCTGGCGCTCCACTTTGCCCGGCCGCACTTGGCTGCGCATGCCCACCCACACCGTGGCCGCGCTGAGGCCGAAGGCGACGACCGAGAACACGTACGGACCCGCCAGGGCCAGGATGCCGAGTGACGTGCCGACCGAGCCGCCGACACCGGTCAGGTTCGGTCCGACGATCACGCCGATCGTGGTGGCCCAGACGACCAGCCCGAGCGAACGGGCGATGCGGCTGGGCTCAGCGGCGTCCGTGGCGGCGTACCGCGACTGGAGGTTGGAGGCCGAGCCGCTGCCGAAGAAGCAGCCCGCGGCCAGCAGTAGGGCCATTGAGCCGATCTGCGCGGCGACGATCGTCAGCGCAGCGCCTACGAAGGCAATCAGATAGCCGAGGGACAACGAGACCCTTCGACCGTGTGAGCGAGCCAGACCGGCCAGCGGTACGGCGAGAACGGCAGCGCCCAGTGTGGTCGACGTGGCGACCAGACCGGCCATGGACGTGGAGCCGGAGACGTTCTCCGCGAGCAGTGCGGCGACGGCGAATCCGCTCGCCGTCGCAACCCCTCCGAGCGCGTTGCTCGCCACCAGAACCCGCAGGGTCGTCCGCTGCCGCTCGCTTGTCACGGGCAAACCTTCTCATGAACCTGACGCAGAAGGCAGCTCCGTTATGAATGCTCACGACTGCGCTCCGCGACCGACTTCCACGCACTTCCGCACGCTTATAGGATCGTTCTGACATATCTCACCGCGCCTCTGGAGACTCCGGATGTCCGACATCGCGATCGTCCCTGCCCCGCGACAACTCACCGTCGACGAAGGCCGGTGGATCACTGCCGACCCGGTGGGTGAGGCCGTCCGGGACGTGGTCGAGAACCTCGACCCGAACGAGTACCGCATCGACATCAGCGCCGACGGCGCCCGGCTCACGGCCGGCTCCGAGGACGCGCTCCGGCACGCGGAGACGACGTACGCCCAGCTGGTCGAGTCGGCGGAGCCGGCTGACGACGGGAAGGTCGCCGTGCCGCTGGCGCACGTCGAGGACGCACCGCGGTTCGGCTGGCGCGGGATGATGCTCGACGTCGCGCGGCACTTCATGCCGAAGGAGTTCGTCCTCAAGGTCATCGACGTGCTCGCGCTGCACCGGCTGAACGTGCTGCACTTCCACCTCACCGACGACCAGGGCTGGCGGGTCGAGATCGAGGCGTACCCGCGGCTCACCGAGGTCGGCGCGTGGCGGGCCGAGACCATGGTCGGCAAGATGTCGCACGGCCAGCAGGAGTTCGAGTACGACGGCACGCCGCACGGCGGGTTCTACACCAAGGACGACCTGCGCGAGATCGTCGCGTACGCCGCGGACCGCGGGATCACCGTCGTACCCGAGATCGACCTGCCCGGTCACATGCAGGCCGCGATCACGGCGTACCCGGAGCTCGGGAACCACCCGGACCAGCAGTTGACGGTCCGGCCGTACTGGGGCATCAGCGACGACGTGCTGAACGTGAACGACGCGACCGTCGAGTTCGTGAAGACCGTGCTGCGTGAGGTGCTGGAGATCTTCCCGTCGCCGTACATCCATCTCGGCGGCGACGAGTGCCCGTCGGTGCAGTGGGCCGAGTCGGAGGCGGCGCAGAAGCGGCAGGCCGAGCTCGGGCTGGACGAGCCGGGGCAGCTGCAGGGCTGGTTCACCGCGCAGGTCGCGGAGGTGCTGGTCGAGGAAGGGCGCCGGCTGGTCGGCTGGGACGAGATGGTCGAGACCGACTGCCCGAAGGACGCGGTCATCATGGCGTGGCGCAGTGCGCAGCGCGGTGAGGTCGCGGCGAAGGCCGGGCACGAGGTCGTGATGGCGCCGTGCGAGTCGGTGTACTTCGACTACTACCAGGGCGACCCTGCCACCGAGCCGCTCGCCATCGGCGGTGACATCCCGCTGGAGAAGGTGTACGACTTCGAGGTGATCCCGGCGGCGCTGTCCGACCAGGAGAAGGCGCTGATCGTCGGAACCCAGTGCCAGATCTGGACCGAGTACATGGAAGGCCCGGAGCAGGTCGGCTACATGCTCCTGCCGCGCCTGTCCGCCTTCGCCGAACGCGCCTGGGGCTCCCCGAAGGTCTCGTACGACGAATTCCTCACCCGCCTCCGCCCCCACCTCACCCGCATCGAGAACCTCGGCGTCAACTACCGCCCGCTCGATTAGCCGAGGGCGTCCGATAGTTGATGACTCAGTTGCTGCCGAGGTAACCAATTCTGGGTGAAGGCTGTTGTGGGGGTGTAGACGCGCTTTGGTACGACGACCACGATGGTTTGCCGGGAGGTGAGGACCATGACCGTGGTGGGGCCGCTGGATGCGATGTTCCTGGGTGGGGAGTCGCGGGAGCAGCCGATGCATGTCGGTGGGCTGATGTTGTTCGAGCTCCCGGAAGGGGCCGGGCGGGATCATGTGTTCCCGGAGTCGTCGCGGGACTTCGTGTCGCGGCTGTACCACGAGATGGTGACGGCGCCGGAGGTGAATCCGGTGTTCGCGCGCCGGGTGCGGAACCGGCCGGTGGACCTCGGCTACTGGTCCTGGGAACAGGACGACGAGATCGACCTGGAGTACCACGTCCGGCTGTCCGCGCTGCCTCGTCCCGGGCGGTACCGCGAGCTGTTCGAGCTCACCAGCCGCCTGCACGGGACACTGCTCGACCGGCACCGCCCGCTGTGGGAGATGCACCTGATCGAGGGCGTCGAAGGCCGCCGGTTCGCGATCTACAGCAAGATTCACCACTCGATGATCGACGGCGTCACCGCGCTGCGCTGGATGCAGGACACCCTCACCACCGACCCGGCCCGCACCGGTATGCCGGCCACGTACGCGCTGCCGCCGAAGGCCGCCGAGCCGCGGCCCGAGACCGGGTTGCTGCAGGCGATGGCCAAGGTGCCGGGTGACGCACTGAAGACCGCAGCCGGGCTGGCCGGTCTCCCGCTGGCCGGCGTGAAGAGCCTGTTGCTCTCGACGATGCCGTTCCAGGCGCCGCGAACGATCTTCAACCAGCCGGTCACCGGCGCGCGGCGGTTCGCGGCGCAGTCGTGGCCGATCGAACGGCTGGAGAAGGTCCGGGCGATCACCGGCGCGACGCTGAACGACGTATTGCTGGCGATGTGTTCAGGGGCCCTGCGCAACTATCTGCTCGAGCTGGACGCGCTGCCGGACAAGGCGCTGACCGCGATGGTGCCGGTCTCGTTGCGTACGTCGGACGACGCCCCCGGAGGCGGGAACTCGCTCGCCACGCTGATCGCCGACCTCGCCACCGACCAGGCGGATCCCGAGCGCCGGATCCGCCGGATCATGGCGTCGACCGCGCACGGCAAACGCGTCCTGTCCGACCTCAGCCCACTGCAGAACCTGATCGTCGGCGCACTCGGATTCGGCGTCGCCGGTCCCGCCGCGGTCCTACCAGGCGTCGCCGGCCACACGGCACCGCCGTACAACGTGGTCATCTCGAACGTGCCCGGCCCCGCGGACAGCCCGCTCTACTGGAACCGCTCCCGCCTGCTCGGCCTCTACCCCGCGAGCATCGTCCTCAACGGCCAGGCGCTGAACATCAGCGTCACCAGCTACGCCCACGAACTCCACTTCGGCCTGATCGGCTGCCGCCGCACCGTCCCGCACCTGCAACGCATGCTCGGCCACCTAGAGACCTCACTCGCCGAGCTCGAGAACATCCACTAAGCGAGCAACGCGTCCATCTGCCCGACGGCTTGCTTCAGCCCTTCGTCCATCCCCATGCCGAGCAACTGATCCATCTGCGCTCGCGTGTCGAACACTGCCCGCAGTTCCATCCGTGTCTTCCCGTCGTGCGAGCTGAGTCGCATCTGCGTCGTACTGACCGGCATGTTGTCGACCGGCTTCCCGTCGGAGTCCGCGAAGGTGTCGATGAACTCAAGCGACGTCGGCACGTCGACAGCCGTGATGTTCCACCGCCCGTGGTACTTCTCGCCTTCCGGGCTGGTCATGTAGTACGTGACCGCACCGCCCGGCGTCAGATCGTGATCGACCATCGTCGCGGGATGCGTCGGCGGTCCCCACCAGCGTTCGAGCTTGCGCGGGTCCGCCCACAGGTCCCACACCCGCTCGGCGGTCGCCTCGAAATCGGCGATCAGGGTCAGGGTCAGTGCGTCGAGATCCTTGTCAACGCTGGTCACGCTCATCGTCCTCAGTCCTCTCGGTCAATAGGTCGGACATCCGGTCCACACGTCCGCGCCAGGTCGCCTCGAGTTGGTCGAGGGCGTCCCGAGCCCGCCGTACGGCGTCGACGTCGGTCCGCACGAGTTGCTCGCGGCCACTGCGTTCCTTGCTCACCAGCCCGGCCCGTTCCAGTACGGCGACGTGTTTCTGCACGGCCGCGAAGCTCATCGGGTACGACTCGGCCAGCCGCGACACCGACGCCTCGCCGACCAGGCACCGCCGCACGATGTCGCGCCGCGTCGTGTCGGCCAATGCGTGGAGCAGTCGATCGACCACTTGTTCATCTACAACCATTTGGTTGTACGTTAGGCCTACGGCAACCACAGGTCAAGCGGTACGACGGATTACAGGCGAACGATCCCGTTCGGTGTGGTGAAGACGGCGGCGACCAGTCCCGGCTGACCGTTCGGGCCGACCCAGGCGACGTCGAGGTCGTCGAGGAGGTGGTCGGCGGGGTGGCCGATCCAGTCGGTGACCCGGGTCGGGTCGCCCGCGATCTCCAGACCGGTGAGCTTGATGTCCTTGCCGCCGATCGACGGGTGCTCGCCGAGGTCGTCCCAGTGGATGAAGAACGGCAGCTGCGGGTCGGCGATCAGGCCCTTCACGCCGATCTGCCGCCAGGTCAGGTTCAGCCCGTCCGGGCGGTGCCGGTTGCCGGGGACCGCCGGCCGGCCGAGGCGCTTCTCCATCCGGTCCATGTCGCGGACCGCCACCACCCAGCCCAGCCAGCCGCCGCCGAGCTCCTTGCGGGCCCGGACCGCCTGACCGAACGGCGCCTTGTCGGACGCCGGGTGGTCGAGCACGTCGACCACCTCGACATACCGATCGTTCTCCAGCGGGAGGATGTGGTTCACCGTGCCGAAACGCGGATGCACCCCACCGTCGACGAACTCCGCCCCGAGCGCTGCCGACAGCCGCTCGACGGTCGCCCGGCACCCATCAGGCCCGCACGCGTACGACAGATGATCCAAACGCATGCCTGTCATTCTTACGCCCTCCACCGACACTCGCGGCCCCCAGGGTGTGTCGGACTACGCTCAGGTGTCATGCGCACAGTAGTCATCGGCGGTACCGGTCATATCGGAACCTATCTCGTCCCGCGGCTGATCCGGCTCGGACACGACGTCACGGTGCTGAGTCGCGGCGAGCGTACGCCGTACCACTCGGACGGAACCTGGAAGAACGTGGAGTTCGTCCAGGTCGACCGGGCCGCGGAGGATGCCGCGGGAACCTTCGGCCGACGGGTCGCGGACCTGCGCCCGGACGTCGTCATCGACCTGATCTGTTTCACCGAGGACAGCGCCCGGCAGCTCACCGAGGCGGTCGAAGGGAAGATCCAGCACCTGCTGCACTGCGGCACGATCTGGGTCCACGGCCCGAGCGTGAGCGTCCCGACCCGCGAGGACGCGCCGCGCAAGCCGTTCGGCGACTACGGCAAGCAGAAGGCCGCGATCGAGGGCTACCTGCTCGCCAAGGCCCGCCGCGACGGCTTCCCGGTCACGATCGTCCACCCCGGTCACATCTGCGGCCCCGGCTGGACGCCGGTCAATCCGGCCGGCAACTTCGACCTCGCCGTCTACGAGAAGCTCGCCCAGGGGCATGACGTCCTACTGCCGAACCTCGGCCTGGAGACGCTCAACCCGGTCCACGCCGACGATGTCGCGGGCGTGTTCCTGGCCGCGATCGCGAGTCGCTCGACCGCGATCGGCGAGAGCTTCCACGCCGTCGCGAGTGACGCGATCACCCTGCGCGGGTACGCCCACGCGGTCGCCGACTGGTTCGGCCGGCCTTCGCGACTCGGCTTCCTGCCGATCGGCCAGCTGCAACAACAGTTGCCCAAGCTGGACGCGGCCGCCACCTGGGACCACGTCGAGCACAGCCCCCACTGCTCGATGGAGAAGGCCGCCCGACTGCTCGATTTCCGTCCGCGCTACTCCGCGTTCGAGGCAGCGCTTTCCGGCATCAGCTGGCTCGTCGACAACGGCAAGATCGCTACTTAGAGGCGGGGTGCGGCAGCAACGGCCGCGCGGCCTCCAGGCGCTGACGGCACAGGTCGGCGAGTACGTCGTACGCCTTGAGACCCATCAGCGTCTGCAGCTCGACCTTGCTGGACTCGAACACCGGCTCGACCGCGATGTGCGCCTCGGTGTTGCCCGTGCAGTACCAGTCCAGGTCGTGCCCGCCCGGTCCCCAGCCGCGCCGGTCGTACTCCCCGATGCCGACCTCGGTGTACGACGTCCCGTCCGGCCGCTCCACCTCGCGGAAGGTCCTCCGGATCGGCAGCTGCCAGCACACGTCCGGCTTGGTCTCGACGAAATGTACGCCGCGCTTCAACGCGAGCCCGTGCAGCGCGCACCCGGCGCCGCCCTCGAACCCCGGGCGGTTCAGGAAGATGCACGCACCCTCCCAGACGCGGGTCTTGCGGTCGCCCTCGTCGTCGGTCTCGACCCAGCCGTTGTTCCGGCCTTCCTTGCGGAACTGCCAGTCGTCCTTGCCGAGCTCCTTGACGTACTTCTTGACCCGCTTCTCGTCGTCGGCGTCGGAGAAGTGCGCACCGAGGGTGCAGCAGCCGTCGTTCGGACGGCCCTTGTAGATCCCCTGGCAGCCACCGCCGAAGATGCAGGACCAGTTGGAGGTCAGCCAGGTCAGGTCGCAGCGGAAGACCTGGTCGGGGTCGGCGGGGTCGGTGAACTCGACCCAGGCACGGGGAAAATCGAGAGAAACCTCAGGCACCCGGAAAGCGTACGCGCAGGACCCGGCGATCCGTGAACGACGACTCCAGAACAGTGAATACTCCGGTCGTCCAGTAGCGTGAGGGTATGCGGCTCGGCGTACTCGACGTGGGATCCAACACCGTCCATCTGCTCGTGGTGGACGCGCATCGCGGTGCCGCGCCGCTGCCGGCGTACTCGCACAAGATCGAGCTGCGACTGGCCGAGCACCTGGACAAGGACGGCAAGATCGACCAGTCCGGTGCCGACGGGCTGGTCGCGTTCACCAAGCAGGCGGTCGAGCTGGCAGAGGACAAGGGCTGCGAGTCGGTGCTCGCCTTCGCCACCTCGGCGCTCCGCGAGGCGCCGAACGGCGAGAAGGTGCTGGGCCGGGTCCGCGACGAGACCGGCGTGGATCTCGAGGTGCTGAGCGGCGAAGTCGAGGCACGGCTGACCTTCCTGGCGGTACGGCGATGGTTCGGCTGGTCCTCCGGGCGCCTGGCGGTGTTCGACATCGGCGGCGGCTCGCTGGAGATCGCGGCCGGGTCGGACGAGCAGCCGACCGTGGCGGAGTCGGTCCAGCTCGGCGCGGGCCGGCTGACCCGCGAGGGGCTGACCGCGGACCCGCCGAACAAGGACGAGGTCCGGGCGCTGCGTCGCCGGATCCGGATGGAGCTGGCCGCGGTCGCCGGTCCGGTGCTGCGGGCCGGTAAGCCGCAGCGTTCGGTTGCCACCAGCAAGACGTTCCGTTCCCTGGCTCGGATCGCCGGTGCGGCCCCGTCCGCCGACGGACCGTACGTGCCGCGCACGCTGAACCGGGACGACCTGAACGAGTGGATCCCGAAGCTGACCAAGATGACCGCCGCCGAGCGGGCCGCCCTGCCCGGGGTCTCGGCCGGCCGCGCGTCCCAGCTGACCGCCGGCGCGCTGGTCGCCGACGCCGTGATGGACCTCTTCGACCTGCCCGCGCTCGAGGTCTGCCCGTGGGCCCTGCGTGAAGGCGTCATCCTGTCCCGGCTCGACCAGCTGCAACCTCGGTGAACGAATGAACCCCCGTACGACCGCCAAGATCGGCCTGTCCACCGCCTCTGTCTATCCGGAGTCGACCGCGAGCGGCTTCGAGCTGGCCGCCCGGCTCGGGTACGACGGTGTCGAGGTGATGATCGGGATCGATCCGCTGAGCACCCAGATCGACGCGATCCAGCGGCTGATCGACTACCACCAGTTGCCGGTGCTCGCGCTTCACGCCCCGACCCTGCTGATCATGCAGCGGGTCTGGGGGACCGACCCGTGGAGCAAGCTCGAGCGCAGCGCCGAGGCGGCGAAGGAGCTCGGCGCCGACGTGGTCGTCGTACACCCCCCGTTCCGCTGGCAGCGGGACTACGCGCGCGGGTTCGTCGAGGGGATCGCCCGGCTGGAGGCCCAGACGGGCGTGACGCTCGCGGTGGAGAACATGTACCCGTGGCGCGCACCCGGCCGCGACCTGCAGGCGTACGCGCCGAGCTGGGACCCGACCGAGCAGGAGTACGCGCACACCACCCTCGACCTGTCGCACGCGTCCACCGCCGAGCAGGACTGCGTCGAGCTGGCCGCGACGATGGGCAAGAGCCTGACCCACGTGCACCTGACCGACGGCACCGGCTCCGCGAAGGACGAGCACCTGGTCCCGGGTCGCGGCACGCAACGCGCCGCGGACCTGCTGGGCGTCCTCGCGCAGCAGGACTTCCGCGGCCACATCATCATCGAGATCAACACCCGCCGCGCGACCAGCCGCTCCGAGCGTGAGGTCGACCTGGTCGAGTCGCTCGAGTTCACCCGCAAGCACTTCGTCGGGCCCGGAGCCTCCCGGTCCCGGCGTACGTCGTTCGCGGTCACCCCGGAAGGTGAGATCTCGGAGCTGACTCCGTGACAACTACCGGCCGTACGCCGGGACGCCGCCCAGGGGGACCGGATACTCGGGGAGAGATCGTGCAGGCCGCCCGGGAATCCTTTGCGGACAAGGGATTCGCGGCCACGTCGATCCGGGCCGTCGCACGCCAGGCCGGTGTCGACGCGGCGCTCGTGCACCACTACTTCGACAGCAAGGACGAGCTGTTCATCGAGGCGATGGCGATCCCGGTCGACCCGCGCCGGGTCGCCGCGCAGATCGTCGACGGACCGCACGACGAGATGGGGCGCCGGATCGCGACCGTGTTCTTCGGTGTCTGGGAGTCGCCGGACGGGCAGCAGCGGATGAAGGCGCTGTTCCGCAGCGTCGTCACCAGCGACGAGGTCGCGCGGATGATGCGCGAAGGCATCACCCAGATGATCATCCAGCCTGTCTCCCAGGTGCTCGACGTACCGGATGCGCAACTGCGGGTCGGCCTGGTCGCCACGCAGCTGGTCGGTGCCGCGATCGTCCGGTACCTGGTCGGGCTCGAACCGGTCGCCTCCATCGACGTCGAGACCTTGATCGACCGGTTGGCGCCGGTCCTTCAGCTGCACCTGACCGGTTGATGGAGATCCCGACCGACGGCGAGATCCGCGCGCTGCACCGGGAGTACGCGCCGAGCCGCGACGCGTTCGAGCTCGTCCATGAGCACTGCCGATTGGTGTGCTCGATCGCCGAACAGTTCTTCGCCGGCGTGGACATCGACACCGACCTGGTGCGTGCGGGCGCGCTGCTCCACGACATCGGGGTGTATCGCCTGGAGTTGACGGCGTACGTGCGGCACGGCGTACTGGGACACGAACTGCTGGCGTCCCTCGGCGTCCCGGTCGAGCTCTGCCGGTTCGCGTCGTGTCATACCGGCGTCGGGATCACGCGTGACGACGTGGTGCGCCAGGCGTTGCCGATCCCGGTCGACGACTACCTCCCGCGGACGCCGGAGGAGGAGCTGGTCATGTACGCCGACAAGTTCCACAGCAAGCGGCTCCCGCCGGTGTTCCTCACTGGCAACACCTACGCCGCCGAGGTCGCCCGGTTCGGCGCGGACAAGATGCTGAGGTTCGCTTCGTTGCGGTCCCGCTACGGCGACCCGTCGCTGGCCGGGCTGAGCGAGGCCACGGGGTACGCGGTCGTCTAACGACAGGAGGTAGTGCCTCCAGGACCGACTTTTCCCGCGGGGCGTCCGCCTGAGCGGACCGGGATCGCGGACTACTTCCTGTCCTTAGCTGTTGCCAAGGTCCGCCGTATCCGCTAAATTCATCACATGATGAAAAACGCGGTGAGCTGCCGTGATGTCGTCGTGGTTCGTGGCGACCGGGAGGTCCTGCACGGGGTCGACTTCGACCTCCGGGCCGGATCGGTGACCGGGCTGCTCGGACCGTCCGGCTGCGGCAAGACGACGCTGATCCGCGCGATCGTCGGCCTGCAGGCGCGGGTGACCGGCGACGTGTCGGTCCTCGGGCTGCCGGCCGGCGCGCCGAAGCTGCGCGGACGGATCGGCTACGTGACGCAGGAGCCCAGTGTGTACGGCGATCTGACCGTCACCGAGAACCTGCGCTTCTTCGCGGCGGTCCTCGGTGTCCCGTCGTCCGACGTGGAGCGGGTCGTCGAGGCGGTCGATCTCACGTCGCACGCGGACGCCCGGGTCGACCAGCTGTCCGGCGGCCAACGATCACGCGCGTCCCTGGCGGCCGCACTGCTCGGCAGTCCGGAGCTCCTGGTGTTGGACGAACCAACGGTCGGCCTGGATCCCGTTCTGCGCCGCGACCTCTGGAACCTCTTCCACGAACTCGCCGACGCCGGCTCGACGCTGCTCGTGTCCAGTCACGTCATGGACGAGGCCTCGCGGTGCGACCGTCTCCTGCTGATGCGCGACGGCGAACTGCTCGCCGACGACACGCCCCAGGACCTGCTCCTGTCGGCGGGGACCAGCGACATCGAGCAGGCGTTCCTCACTCTGATCGACCGGAAGGCTGGTGCGCGATGACGCCGCGAGTGACGTTTGCCGTAGCCGCTCGAGTCCTGGCCCAACTGCGGCGGGACCACCGGACGGTGGCGATGCTGATCGTGCTGCCGGCGCTGCTGGTGAGCCTGATGTGGTGGATGTTCACCGATTCCCCGATGGTCTTCGACCGGGTCGGCGGTCCGCTGCTCGCGGTGTTCCCGTCGATCATCATGTTCGTCGTCACGTCGGTCGCGACGCTGCGCGAGCGGTCGAGCGGGACGCTGTCGCGACTGTTCACGATGCCGATGGGGAAGCTGGACTTCCTGCTGGGGTACGCGCTCGCGTTCGCGCTGATCGCCGTCGTCCAGGCGCTCGCCGTGGTCTCGATCGCCTTGTACCTCTTGGATCTGGACATCCAGGGCGCCGCCTGGCAGCTCGGAGTCGTCGCGGTCCTCGACGGGGTTCTCGGTACGGCGCTTGGACTGTTCGCGAGCGCGTTCGCGGCGACCGAGTTCCAGGCCGTGCAGATGATGCCGGCCGTGATGATCCCGCAGATCCTGTTGTGCGGGCTGCTGGTCCCCCGCGATCAACTCCCCACGGTGCTGCACGCGATCAGCGACGTACTGCCGTTGTCCTACGCGGTGGACGCCGTACTGGGGGTTGCCAAGGGCAACGGATTCACCACCGCCACAGGCGGCGACACCCTGGTCGTCCTGGGCTTCATCCTCGCAGCCCTCGGCCTAGGCGCAGCAACCCTCAAACGCCGCACTGCCTAAGAAATCTCAGCTCATTCGCCCTTGTAGCACAGGCAGAATGGGTGTCCGGCGGGGTCCGCGTACACGGGGCAGCTGCCGCCTTGCGGCGGTAGCAGGGTCCCTCCGAGTGCGAGGGCGAGGCGTTCCTTCTCGGCCCGGTCGTCGAAGCCGACGTCGAAATGCATCTGCGGCGGATAGGCGGGGTCGGGCCATCGTGGTGGTTGGTAGTTGGGGACGCGCTGCAGAGCGATCATCGGGAGCCGCTCGTCGTCGCGGGCGATCACGATCCGGTCGGGTGAGTCTTCGACCGTACGGGGCATGTCCAGTACGCCGCCCCAGAACCGGGCCAGCGGTAATGGATCGGCGCAGTCGATCACCACGCGGGCGAGTGTGCCGAGTCGGTCCGTGGGTTCGGTGAGGCCGGGGTAGAGGCAGAACGGATGGCCCACTGGGTCGGCGTACACGCGCCAGCCCGGGAAGTCCTCCAGTTTCGTCGCCCCGTGCTCCAGCACCGCGCGCTCGGCGGCCTCCAGGTCGGCGACGAGCACATCGAGATGGATCTGGGGCGGGTGTGCCGGGTCGCGCCAGCGTGGAGGGCGCATCCGGCCCTCGCCAGCTCCGATCCGGCCGTGGGTGAGCATCATGTAGAACGCGCGCAGTTCGTCCGCTTGCTCCTCGGGGCAGCCAACGACGACCCAGAATCGCCCGTCCTGCTCGTCGGAGTCGACCGACGTACCGACGACCTTGGCGGCCTGGTCGAGCACCACGCTCACGAACGCCTGTCCACGGTTGCCGTCCAGGACGACGCGGACCATGTGATCGTTGACCTGCCGCGCACCGCTCACCGTCCGGTCCGAACCCGCGAGCTCGTCCACATTCGGCCGCCACGACTCGGCGATCCACGGACCTGGATCCCATCCGCCGAGGCCGCTGACCGCGTTGGCCGCTGGTACGTCGGCTTGCTCCAACGCGTCGACCCAGCGGCATGCGACTTCGACGAGATCTCGAGGCATCTCCGCAGTCTCACACCGGGCCGGCCACCCGATCAATACTCGGCCGGCCCGGCGACTTCTACTCGCCGAACAGCCAGTCGGACTTCACCGGCGGGGCCCAGCGGAAGTAGGTGGGGTCGGCGAAGGTTCCGGGCACCTTGCCGTGACCGGTGATCGACGTCTTCGCGCCGTCCGCGTGCCCGAAGGTGTACAGGTACGCCGATTTTGTGTCCTTGTCGATGCCGACGACAACGGTTCCGTAGTTGCCGCACTGGGCGGCGACCAGCGACTCGAACCCCTGCCAGGTCGCGGACCGCACCTTCGTGACGATCGGCCGCATCTGGCTGTTGACCGGGATCCGGATCGTGTAGAGCGCGCCGCCGCGGGTGTTCGCGAGGAACGTGTCGTATGCCGCGGCCTTGCTGATCAGCGTCATCGACTTGACCGACGCGAACCCGGGCGCCGATCCGTACGCCTTCCAGCTGCCGACGTCGCCGACGACCCACCGGAACAGCACGCCGTCCGCACGCAGTGCGTACTCGTAGGTCCGCGGATGCGTCGCACTGTCGTTGAACACCGACGTCTCGTGGTCGACGAACTTGCTCCACCCGCCGCCGATCCGGGCCAGCTCCGACGACTTCACCTTGCCGGCCTTGTCGAGCTCGAGCCAGTGCTGGTACATCGTGTCTCCGAGCACGACCCGCCCGTGCCGGGAACTGCCGGTCGGTGTCGCCTCGTTGACGAGCGACCCGATCATCCGGACCGCGCCGTCGGCGTACACGTTCGGTACGACGCTCCGCGCGCCGGCGGCCGGCGGAGTCGATGCCGTCAGTCGTTGCAGTGTCTGGTCACCGCCGGCCGTCACCGAGCCGAGGTTCAGCCCGCAGGCTGCCGTCGTACCGGTTGGGCTCGCGGTGGCCGTGGTCGCGCCCGCGGCGGCCAGGCCGGCCGCCGCGAGCACGGTCAAAGTTGTGCGCAGTCTCCCCATGTCTCCCCCTTTGTGAAGTTCGATGGGTGAGACCAACGGCGCAGCCCTTTGGTTGATAACGATCGTCGTTACGCGAAGGCCTTGACGATCTTTCCGGCCCGATCGTACGCCGCGACCTTCGGGTGGTCCTTCAACTTGAACACGGACTCGGTCGTCCAGGTGAAGGCGAACCAGCCGCCCTCGCCGACCGGGACCTGGTAGACCGGGCCGTTCCCGATCCGCACCCGCACCGTCACGGCGGCCTTGGAGGAGACCCGGCCCCAGCCGCTCATCCCGTACTTGGTGCAGGTCCCCGCCGTACAGCCTCCGCCACCACCGGCGGCCGCGTACATGTCCGCACGGGCCGACTTGTCGGCCGGGTTGAGCACCGGGTCGTCACTGCCGAGCTTGGTCAGTGTCGCGAAGGTGGTGTTCCGCTCGCGCCGGCCCTTGAAGGTCTTGTCCCCGGACAGTTCGCACTCGACGACCTTGTGTCCAGTGGGGGAGATCGCGACCAGGGTGGCCTGATTGAGCACCTTCGACTCGTCGGAAGCCACGACCTGCCAGCCGGTCACGTCGACCCAGGCCAGCACGGAACAGTTCCGCAGCTTGTCCGCCGTGCTCTTCGGCAGCGGATCCTTCGCCGCCGCCGCGACCAGCGCGGCCGACGGCTTGTCGCCGCCGGGAATGATGCAGGTGACGTCCTTCGCGCCGACCTTGAACTCGTACATCGCCAGGTGTCCCGCCCGCGCCGTACCCATGCCCTCGAGCTTTCGGGTCTCCTCCGGGTTCCGCAGGGCGCAGCGGCGCTGAGCCTCCTCGCGGGTGATCCGCTGGTCCGCGGACGCCTCGCCGCGCGGGATGCCCGGTACCGGGCCGAACTGCGAGTTCGCCGCCTGATCGCCCGCGACACCCGGCTGGTCGCCGGCCGAGCTCAGGTTGGGCAGCAGGCTCGCGCCGACCGCGATCACCGCGATACTGGCGACCGCCCCGCCCGCGCCGATCAGTTTGCGGCGCCGCCTTCCGCGGCGGCCGCGCTCCAGCACTCGGGTCGTGTCCAGCGGCTCCATCCCCTCCGACTCGGCGAGTCGGTGGAGTTCGGCGCTGACCTCTCGTACGTCTTCCATCTCGTTCTCCTTCACAGCGCCCGGCTCGCCCGCCGCTGGTCAATGGCTCGTCGGAGAGTGTCCAGACCCCGTGCCGCCTGGCTCTTCACGGTGCCCGTGGAACAGCCGAGGATCTCCGCGGTCTGCTCGACGGACAGGTCCTCGTAGTACCGCAGCACGACGCACGCCCGTTGCCGCGGCCCGAGCGACTGAAGTGCGGCCAGCACCTCGTCCCGCTCGGCATGCCCCGCCGCGAAGTCGTCGTACCCGACCTGGTCCGGTACGTCGGCGATCGTCACCTCCCGCCGCCACGGCCGGCGTTTCCCGTCGTACGCCGCGTTCACCACCATCCGGCGCGCGTAGGCGAACGGATTGCTCACCCGCCGTACTTTCGGCCAGGCCAGGTACAGCTTGTACAGCGCGTCCTGGACGACGTCGTCCGCCCGATGCCGATCCCCCGACACCAGAAACGCCGTCCGCCGCAGGGCAGCCCCCGCCCCTTCGACGAACTCGACGAACTCCCGGTCCCGCTCCACCATCCGAGCCTCCACTCTCCATCTCCCCCTCAAGACGGAAAGGTCTACCCGCCAGGTTGCACCCGTCAGCCGGAGAGGTGGGCGACGTTGTGCCAGGCGGGGTCGGGGGTGGTGGTGAGGGTTACTTTGCCGTGGGGCCAGCCGGTGGTGGCGGCTTGTAGTTGGGCGTCGGCAGGGGTGGTGCCGTCGGTGTAGTAGTGCAGGATGCGGGTGCCGGCGGAGGTCTCGTGGGCGAGGAGGTTGCCGGAGCCGCCCAGGCGGTCGGTGAGGTGGTCCTCGAACGCCCTCAGCTCGTCGAGCATCTCGGACTCGGGAAGCCCGTCGTCACGCACCACGGGATAGTGGATCGTGACCGCGACGTGCGTATCGAGATGCGGCCGCCGGATCGAGCGCAACGGGTACTCCGCCGTCGCGATCACCCGCTGACCGTCGCGCGTACCCTCCAGCATCTTCCACGCCGGACTGCCGTCCTCGAGCGTGTGCTCAGCAGCAAACCCAGCCACCGCAGGCAACAACTCCATCACCGGTACGGCGTCGACCGGCGCGGCGGGCAGCGTGTCGATCGCACCGACCCACGTCTCCACCATCTCCTCGCCGAGCACCAGATCGAGGATCAGGAACGTCACCCGCCGCTGCACATCCACCGACAACGACGAGAAGACAGGATGGTGTACGCCGACGTGCACCGAAGCCGAATCCGGCTCGATCGACACCACCGACTGGTCGACCGCAACCGGCGGGAGTCCCTCGAACTGGATCGTTACCGGGGGCCCGGGCCGGCGCAGGTCGGCGTACTCCCAGACCTGGTCTGACGGCGGGGCAGCCCGCAACCAACGGCGAGCGACCGCGCGCTGCGCCGGGTTGCCGGCGGCGGTGACGATCAGCACATGCTGGGCGTGCAGCCCGGGGCCGAGCTCCCACTCCAGGTCCGGGTGGATGCGGGCGACCCGCTCGTTCAGTTCCACGTTCGCGTCGGTCGGCTCCCGGCGGGCGACGGCGTCCGCGACGCTCGTCGCGCCGGCGCTCGACCACCAGGACCAGAACGCGCCGATCGGGTCGGCCTCCACGGCGTTCCGGCGGCGACGCTTGAAGATGGGCATGGCGGCATCCTCTCCCAACCAGGGGTGCGACCATGGACAGCACCAGCAATGGGTGGGCGACGAGGAGGAACACGTAGTGCTTCGGCGAATCCTGCTGGGCATGTCCCGCAGCCCCCAGATCAAGAAGGCCGTGTCGTCACTGCCCGTGTCCAGTGGCATCGTCGCGCGGTTCGTCGCCGGTGACACCGCTCCGGAGGCCGTGCTGGCCACCGAGAAGCTGGTCAGCAACGGGCTGAACGTCACCCTCGACCATCTCGGTGAGAACGTCACCGACCAGGCCGCGGCGTCCGCGACCGCCAACGCGTACCTGGACCTGCTGCGGAAGCTTTCCGCGGCCGGCCTGACGAAGAACGCCGAGGTCTCGGTGAAGCTGTCCGCCGTCGGCCAGGCGCTCCCGGGCGACGGCGAGAAGATCGCGCTGGAGAACGCGCGGACCATCTGCCTCGCCGCCCGCAACGCCGGTACGACGGTGACGCTGGACATGGAGGACCACACCACGACCGACTCCACGCTGGGGATCCTGCGCGAGCTGCGCCAGGACTTCCCGGAGACGGGTGCGGTCCTGCAGGCGTACCTCCGCCGTACCGAGTCCGACTGCCGCGATCTCGCGTACGCCGGCTCCCGCGTCCGCCTGTGCAAGGGCGCGTACAAGGAGCCCGAGTCGGTCGCGTTCCAGGAGAAGCGCCAGGTCGACAAGGGCTACGTCCGCGCGATGAAGGTCCTGATGAACGGCGAGGGCTACCCGATGATCGCGTCGCACGACCCGCGGCTGATCTCGATCGCGGGCGCGCTGGCCGACCGCGCGAACCGCAAACCGGGCAGCTACGAGTACCAGATGCTGTTCGGCATCCGCCCCGAGGAGCAGCTCCGCCTGGCCGGTCTGGGCCACACGGTCCGCGTCTACATCCCGTACGGCGAGGACTGGTACGGCTACCTGGTACGACGCCTTGCCGAGCGCCCCGCCAACCTGCAGTTCTTCGCCCGCTCCTTGATCAGCAAGAAGTAGGACGGGCTGACACAGCTAACCTGTGGTCATGAGTAACAAGGTGGCCGTTCTTGGGGCCGGAGTGATGGGGGAGACGTTGCTGTCCGGGCTGATCAGGGCCGGACGGCGACCGGAGGACCTCCTGATCACCGAGCGCCGGGAGGAACGCGCCGCCGAACTGCGTGAGCGGTACGGCGTCGACGTCGTGTCCAATGTGGAGGCGGCGAAGCAGGCGGACACGCTCGTCCTGGTGGTCAAGCCGCAGGACATGCCGGATCTGCTCGCCGAGATCGCCCCCGCCGTGCAGCCGAGCCAGACCGTCGTCTCGCTCGCGGCCGGCATCACCACCAGCTTCGTCGAGTCGCGGCTGCCGGAAGGCGTTGCCGTCGTACGCGTCATGCCGAACACGCCCGCCCTCGTCGACGAGGGTATGGCGGCGATCTCCCGCGGTGCGCACTGCGACGAGAGCCACCTCGAGCTGGCCGAGAGCCTGCTCGCTGCGACCGGTCGCGTGATCCGCGTGCCGGAGAAGCAGCAGGATGCGGTGACCGCGATCTCCGGTTCCGGTCCGGCGTACATCTTCTTCGTGGTCGAGTCGATGATCGAGGCCGGTGTCCACATGGGCCTGCCGCGCGGTACGGCGACCGAACTCGTCGTACAGACCGTGGTCGGATCCGCGAAGCTGCTGCGGGAGACCGGCGAACACCCGACGGTACTGCGGGAGCGCGTGACATCCCCGGGCGGTACGACGGCCGCCGCGGTCCGCGAACTCGAGGACCACAAGGTCCGCGCCGCGTTCCTGTCCGCGATCGAGGCCGCCCGCAACCGTTCGCGGGACCTGGCAGCCGAATAACACCTCTCGCACCGCTGGCGTTATGGTTGGGCGCCGAGGTTTCCTGCCATGTTCGAGGGATATGAGTCCGCCCATGGGTAAAGGTTCGGTCGAGCCGGCGACGACGCCTGCGCAGCATGAGGATCGGCCTGCGCAGCTTGAGGAACGCGAGGTGCCGTCGCTCCCGTGGCGAGTGCCGCTGGACCCGGCGCCGTGGTGGGCCTGGGCGCTGTTCGTGCTGCCGTTCGTCGTCGTACCGGCGTTGAACTCATGGCTCTGGATGGGCGCCCGCGACATGCTCGCGGTCGGTCTGCTGACGATCATCGGAGCGTCGGTCGTCCGCGTCGCCGGCGGCGTCGTGCTGTACCGCGTCGAGCTGTTCCCGAGCGGTCTGAAGGCCCGCACCAGCATGTTGATCCGCAGCCTCGCCTGGCAGGACGTCGGCAAGATCGAGGTCGGCGACGACAACGTCGTACTCACCCGCGGACCGGACGAGCACGAGATCAACGGCATCCCCACGGACCGCACCGCCGAGGTCGCCGCCGTGATGGAGGTGCTCCGCGAGCAGTCCCTCGAGGTCAAGGTCCAGCGCCACCGCCCGCGCCCCGGCATCGGCACCCTGCTTGTCCTGCTCTACGTCGTCCTCTCCATCGGCGCCTTCCTGCTCCGCTGGCACATAGTTATCTGACGGCCCACGGCCCTTCACCGGTCACGCGTTCGACTGAAACCCGTACGACCGTCGCTCCGGCGTACACCTGCTCGTTCCCGAACGGGAACTCGTCGCGGCCGAGATACTTCTGCGTCAGCCGGTCCATCAACGCCTTGTACTGCGGAGTTCCCGGACCGTCGAGTGTCGCCGTACCCCGCACGACCAGGTACTGCGTCAGCCCCCGCGGGCTCGGGCGGTCGTCCTCCACCACCAGCGTCACCCGTGGATCACGGCGCAGGTTCCGGGTCTTGCGGTGCTTCTCCTCGACACCGATCAAGAGGTCGTCACCGTCCCGCCCGACCCACACCATCGCGGCGTGCGGCGACCCGTCCGGGTCGATGGTGATCAGCGTGACGTCCTTGGGCTCGTCGAAGAGGCGGTGACTGCTCTCGGGAAGGTTCATGCAGCAGACGCTAGACAGCGCCGTGGGAACCTCTGGGTACCCTGACCGCTGTGCACGGAGTAGAACCTGGCGATGTCTTCCTGGCCGATTGCCCCGCCCGTCTCGCGGTCGAGGTGATCGCTGACAAGTGGGCCGTCGTCGTCCTGTGGGGCCTCAACGACCACGCCCGCAGGCACTCGGAGCTGATCGAGTTGATCGGCGGAATCTCGAAGAAGGTCCTCACCCAGACACTCCGCCGGCTGCAGGCGAACGGCCTGGTCACGCGGACCGACCACGGCGGCGTCCCACCCCGCGTCGAGTACGACCTCACCGACCTCGGCCGCACCCTGATGGGCCCGGTCCGCATGCTCACAGAGTGGGCAGAGCAGAACGGAGACGCAGTCCTCGCGGCCCAAGAGGCAGGATGACCGTATGGACTTTTCTTTGTGGCCTGCGGCGTCCCGGACCTGGCAGGGCGTGCTCGAAGGTGCTGAGTACGCCGAGCGGACCGGATGGCACGGCGTGTGGATAGCTGACCATTTCATGCAGAACGGGGACGACCTGAGCGTCCCGGTCAACGAGGTACTGGCGCTGATCGCGGGGGTCGTCGCGCGCACCGAGCGAGTTCGGGTCGGCTCGATGGTGCTCGGGAACACGTACCGGCATCCGGCCGTGGTCGCGAACGCGGCCGCGACGATCGACCAGATGGCGAACGGCCGGTTCGTGCTGGGAATCGGCGCCGGCTGGCAGGTCAACGAGCACGAGGCGTACGGCATCGAACTGCCGCCGATCGGCCCGCGCCTCAAGCGTTTCGAAGAGGCCTGTCAGGTGATCAAGGGCCTGCTCACCCAAGAGCGGACGACGTTCGACGGCAAGTACTACCAGCTCACCGACGCGCCCTGTGAGCCGAAGCCGGCCCACCTCCCGATCCTGATCGGGGCCGCCGGCGAAAAGGTTGCCCTCGGCATCGTCGCGAAGTACGCCGACGAGTGGAACCACTGGGGCGGTCCGGAGCTGGCCGTGCAGAAGGGCGAGGTGTTTGCCCAGCACTGCGAGCGAGTGGGGCGCGATCCGAAGTCGGTACGGCGTTCCGCGCAGACGTTCCTGGAGGTCGTCGTACCGGGCGACACCGAAGCGATCGAGCGCAAGGAGCGCCTGGAGAGTCGGGGTGCGCACGTGATCATGGGGTCGGCGCAGGAGGTGCTCGACGTCGTCGCGCAGTACCCGGCAGCCGGGATCGACGAGCTGCTGGTGCCGGACGCGTTCCTCGGTGACGGCGAGCGGCGGTTCGACGCGCTCGAGCGGCTGCGTGAGGAAGTACTAGCGAAGATCTAGAGTCGCGACCACGGGCCAGTGGTCGCTGGGCACCCGCCCGTCCGGACGGAAGTGCGAGACGGCCGCGTCGGTCACGGTCCACGTCGAGGTGACGAGGATGTGGTCGATGCGGTCGTCGTCGACGGCGCCGGTGAAGTCGTGCCAGCTCCCGCCCGCCCCGGTCGGTACGGCGATCCGCAGACCGGAATCCACCAGCGTCTTCACCGGGGGAGAGTCCGGCGTCGCGTTCAGGTCGCCCATCACGATCCACGGGATCGATCCGCTGACCCAGCGCGCGATCAGCCGCGACGACTGCAGTTGCGCGACCTCGCCCGCGTGGTCGTAGTGCGTGTTGACGACGCCGACCGTCGTACCGTTGCGGTGCCGCAGCCAGACCAGGGTCGCGACCCGGGTCAGATCGGCGTCCCACCCGATCGATCCCGGCGTCCCCGGGTCGTCGGACAGCCAGCGCGTCTCCTGCCGCTCGACCCGCCAGTCGCCGGGCCGGACCAGGACGGTCGCGTGCTCACCCGCGTTCATGCCGTCGTCCCGGCCGGCACCGACGATCTCGTACTTCGGGAACCGCCAGCGCAGGTACTCGAGCTGGTCGGGCAGCACTTCCTGCAGCCCGACCACGTCCGCGTCCAGCTGTTCGATCGCCGCCACCGCCGCCTTCCGCCGTACCAGCCAGGCGTTGTCGCCGTCGGGCGCGGAGGAGTTGCGGATGTTGAACGTGGCGGCGCGGATCTTCATGGAGTAGATCCTGCCAAACCCATCGCCCGGGTCGCCGCCTGGAGTCGGGGACTGCTCGCCTCGAGCGCCCGGTCCCGCCCTTGCGCGAGCAGGTTCTCGATCGCACCCGGGTCGGTCGTGAGGCGCGCGTATTCCTTCTGCAGCGGCTCGATGACGGCCAGGACCGCGTCCGCGACGTCCTGCTTCAGCGCGCCGTACGACGCATAGGCCTTCGCGAGCTCGACCGGGTCGCCGTCGGTGCACGCCGCGAGGATCTCCAGCAGGTTGGTGATGCCCGGCTTGGCCGCCTCGTCGTGCCGGACCTCGTTCTCCGAGTCCGTGACGGCGCGCATGACCTGCCGGCGGATCACGTCCGGCGGGTCGAGCAGCCGGATCGTCCCGATCGCGTCGTCGGCGTCCGACTTGCTCATCTTGGCCGTCGGGTTCGCCAGGTCCTTCACCCGCGTCGCCAGCGCCGCCTTGTTGAGCCGCGGTACGACGAACGTGTCGCCGTACTCGCGGTTGAACCGGATCGCGATGTCCCGGGCCAGCTCGACGTGCTGGTCCTGGTCGCCGCCGACCGGGACCCGTTCCGCGCCGTACAGCAGGATGTCCGCGGCCATCAGGCACGGGTACGTGAACAGCGAGGCCCGCGTCATCGGGCGGCCGTTGCCCTTCTCCTTGTACTGGATCATCCGCGACAGCTCACCGACGTACGACGTGCACTCCAGCAGGTACGCGAGCTGGGCGTGCGTGGGTACGTCGGACTGGATGAAGACCGTGCCCTCGGGGACACCGGCCGCGAGCATCAGCGTCGCGAACTCGCGGGTCAGCGTGGCGAGTCTCCGGGGATCGTGCCTGGTCGTCATCGCGTGCAGGTTCGCGACGAAGTAGAACCCGTCCGGGTCGGTGAACCGGCGGAGCGCGCCGAGGTGGTTGCCCAGCGTCAGACGGCCGGACGGGGTGATGCCGGAAAGCGAGGTCATGATCGTGCCCTTTCGGTGTGTGGAGCCCCACCGAGGACATGAAAAAGGCCGCCTCGGCGAGACGGCCTCGTGGATGCGTGCGAACACGCCGGGTGGACCGCCCTAGGCGGCCCACCACAGCTGCAAGTTCGTGTTCACGCTCCGAGGATAGCTCATCGCCCTGTCAGCGACTGGACGATCAGCTCGTTGCGGGCGTCCTGGCCCAGCGGCACCGTCGGGTGTACGCCGTCGCGCAGGTAGTTGAGCAAGCGGTACGGCTTGACCCAGAGCCATTCGGCCCAGCGGATGATCTTCAGGTTCGGGTACTTCTCCTGCTGGTCGTACAGCTGCATGTTGAGCCACGAGCTGTTGCGCTGATCGGCGAGCTGCACGGTCGAGGTCACGCTCTTGCGGACGACCTGGATGTTGACCCAGTACAGCGTCCGGTTCGGGCCGACGATGCTGATCGCCCGCGCGACCTGGGCCGCGAACTTCGGCGGGTCGAAGATGTCGTTGGACCCGCTCGCCATCAGGATCCGCCGCGGCAGGCCGTACGTCGACGCCCACTGCTGCAGCGCGTCCACCGCGCCGGAGGTGGGCCGGCTGGACCAGTTGTGCACGGCGAGCGGACTGCCGTCCCGGCCCTGGAGCCGGATCGCCAGCGACTTGCCGTCCTGGACGGAGATGCTGTCGCCGAACATGAAGACGCCGTTGACGTCCTTGGTGTGCTGGATCTGGGTCGGCGTGGAGATCGCGCGTTGGGCGCCGGCCCAGGAGCCGAGTACGCCGGAGCCGTAGGGACCGGTGGACGACGACGTCGTCACCGCGAACTCCGTGGACTCGGCCGAGGCCGTGGATGCGGTGGTGGCGGATGCGGTTTCGGTTGAGGCGGCGACCGTGGCGGCAGCCGCAGCGGCGGCTCCTACCGTAAAGATCTGCCGCCGGTTCGGTTTCATTTGCCTCACCGGAGAACTCTGGCCGCCTGCGCCGGTACTCGCAAGTCCGAATCTCACTGTCCGCAGTCGGCTCGCGGCACGATCGGGCCAGAAATTGCGGCTTTTCTGGCAGGGACTGCAAATTCTGTAACGCTTTGCAGTCCGCCGCCGATGAATCAACTGTTGGACCACCGACGGGCCGGCGCGACCAGGGAGGGGTGTCGCGCCGCCCGTTTGGTTTGTGTCCGGCCGGCGTCAGCCCGTCGTCAGTTTCTCGATCAACGGCCCCGCGACTGCCATCAGCTCCTCGGGTGACGCGTCCAGGCCGTCCAGCCTCACCAGGTGCCGCGAGATCACGAGCCCGAGAGTGAGCGCCCCGATCACGCCGGATCGCACCACCACGTCCCCGGACAACTGCGCCGTGCTGGCCGGCCTGATGGGCACCAACGGCATCCCGCACTTCGTCACCGGCATCACCGCCCGCGAGTACCCGAACCTGACCGGCAACTCGGCCACCAACAACGCGGTCGGCGGTCTGGCCGCCTTCGCGATCGCCGGCGCCCTCCTTGCCCTGGCGCAGGTCGGCGACCATCCCCGCGCGGCGTTGGTCGCCGCCTCCCTGGGAGTCGTCGGCATGACCGTTTTCCACGCACGGCGAGGCGCTTACCGATTAAGTGTCAGGTTCGGGAAACCCCTACCGGAGTCCTGAAGGTTAAGGTCAAGGGCATGAGTGGTGAGGCGCTGCTGGTCTTCGACGACGGGTTGACGGCGTACGACTTCGGCCGTGGGCACCCGATGAGTCCGATCCGGGTGGAGCTGACGATCAAGCTCGCCCGGGAGTTCGGGGTCCTCGACCAGCTCAAGGTCGTGCCCGCGCCGACCGCCGACGACGCGCTGCTCGAGACCGTGCATACCGCGGAGTACGTGGCCGCGGTCAAGCACGCGGGGGAGAACCCCGACGACGCCGATCCCGTGCACGGACTCGGTACGTCGGACACGTACTGCTTCCCGCACATGCACGAGGTCTCCGCCCGGATCGCCGGCGCCTCGGTCGAGGCGGCCCGCTCGGTCTGGGAGGGCGACGTCCTGCATGCCGCGAACGTCGCCGGCGGCCTGCACCACGCGATGCCCAACCAGGCCAGCGGTTTCTGTGTCTACAACGACCCGGCGATCGCGATCCAGTGGCTGCTCGACCACGGCGCCGAGCGGGTCGCGTACGTCGACGTGGACGTTCACCACGGGGACGGCGTACAGACCGTCTTCTACAACGACCCGCGTGTGCTCACCGTCAGCCTGCACGAGTCACCGACCACGCTGTTCCCGGGTACCGGGAGCGCCGGCGAGACAGGCGGACCGGGCGCCGAGGGTACGTCGGTCAACGTCGCGCTCCCGCCCGGGACCGGGGATGCGGGCTGGTTGCGGGCGTTCCACGCGGTCGTCCCCGATGTCGTGAAGGCGTTCCGTCCGAGCATCCTCGTCACGCAGCACGGGTGCGACTCGCACGTCGAGGATCCCCTGGCGCACCTGACGAAGACGATCGACGGGCAGCGTGCGGCGTACCTGGCCTTGCACGACCTCGCGCACGAGGTGGCCGCCGGGAAATGGGTCGCCACGGGCGGCGGCGGGTACGCGATCATCGACGTCGTACCGCGGGCCTGGACTCATCTGCTGGCGATCGTGGCCGGGCACCCGATCGACCCCGCCACGCCGGTGCCGGAGGCCTGGCGCGAGGACGTCCAGCTGCGGTTCGGCCGGGTCGCGCCGGTGCGGATGACGGACGGCCGCGACGCGTCGTACGTCGACTGGTCGAGCGGCTACAACCCCGACACCTGGCTCGACCGCTCCATCAAGGCCACCCGCGACGCCAGCTTCCCTTTGTTAGGCCTCGATCCGACCTATTGAGCATCCGAGCTACTGAGCCGTGACCGAGTCACACGAGTCCCCCTCTTTCCCATTCGTACCAACAGCCACTACGCTCGTGCCATGCACGGACGGAGGTGCCGGAGGGGAAGCCGGCGCACGATCCGTGCTGGAAGTGCGGTGCGCAATGGCATCAAAGAAGTCCGGCGGTGAGTCGCCGCTCGCCGAGGTGAAGTTCCTGACCGTGGCGGAAGTCGCCACGGCCATGCGCGTGTCCAAGATGACGGTGTACCGGTTGGTGCACTCCGGTGAGCTGCCCGCGGTGCGGGTAGGTCGTTCGTTCCGGGTGTCGGAGGACGCCGTGCACGACTACCTCAAGGGCGCCTTCTTCCAGGCCGGATAACCACGAGAAGCCGGAGGGGCCGGATCCTGTTCAGGACCGGCCCCTTCGTCATGCGTTCAGCGCCTGTGGAGGGCTCGTAGCGCCTGCGCGGCCTGTGCGATCGTCTCGTCCGGCAGTCCGGCCCACAGCTCGTGGTGGGCCGCCGAGCTCGCCTTCACGGCCTGCTCCGCGAGGCTGATGCCCTCCGGGGTCAGCCGGATCTGCGTCCCGCGTCCGTCGTCCGGATCCGATTCGCGGACGGCCAGGCCGCGGCGGACCAGCTGATTCGTCACGTTGCTGGTCCCGCCCGACGACAGCAGCAGGCTCCGGACCAGGTCCGAGGGCTTCTGGCGGTACGGCGTACCGGACCGGCGCAGCGAGACGAGTACGTCGAACTCGGCCATGGTCAGCTCCAGGTCGCGCAGCACCCGCCGCGTCGACGCGTTCATCTCGCCGGCGAGCATCATGATCCGCTTCGTCAGCTCACTGGTCGGATACAGCACCTCGGGCAGCTCGCGCTCCCAGGACGAGATCAGCCGGTCCACAGGGTCGTCGGTCACGGTTGACAGCCTATCTGCCTTTGATGATAGCTTTCTTCAAAGCTTTCTACTGAGGGAGATCGACGTGAGGCTGTTGCTCAAGGGCGGGACGGTGATCGACACCTTCCCGGAGGTCGTCGTACGGCGCGACACCGACGTACTGATCGAGGACGGGCGGATCGCGGCGGTCGGGGCCGGGCTGACCGCGGACGCCGAGGTGATCGACGCGCGGGAGCGGATCGTGCTGCCCGGGTTCGTCGACACCCATCGGCACCTGTGGCAGACCGCGTTACGCGGGATCACTCTCGACGCGGGTCTCGGGGTGTACTTCGAGCGGGTGCTGGGCGACTACGGGTCGAGGTTCCGTGCGGAAGATGTTGCGGCTGGCAACCTTGTCGGCGCGCTGGAGTGCTTGGACGCGGGCATCACCACGGTCCAGGACTACTCCCACGTGCAACGTTCCCCGGAGCAGGCCGATGCGGCGCTGGATGCGTTGGAACGCAGCGGGATCCGGCCCGTCTTCGGGTACGGCCCCTCGCCGCTGGGTGGTGCTGCGGTCGATGCCGGGGAGATGCGCCGGATCATGGCGCGTCAGTCGGAGCGGCTCGAGTTGGCGGTGGCGGCGATCGGGCCGGCGTACGCGCCGTTCGAAACGGTCCGCGAGGACTGGGAGCTGGCCGACTCGCTCGGTGTGCCGGTGGTCGTCCATGTCAGCAGCACGTCGCAGACCTCTGACCCGATCACGCGGTTGCGGGACGCCGGGCTGGCGCGGCCGAACACGTTGTACGTGCACGGCAACAACCTGCCCGACTCCGAACTGAAGGTGATCGCCGAGACCGGCGCGGCCGTTTCGGTCACGCCGACGGTCGAGGCGCGGATGGAGATGGGCCCTCAGCTGTCCGGTCGGCTCCGTGAGGCCGGGATTCCCTTCAGCCTCGGGATCGATGTCGTGACCACGGCCGGCGGCGACATGTTCCGTGCGATGCACGAGGTGCTTTCCCTTGGCTACCAGGCGTTTACAGCCGCTGAGGTGCTGCAGTTGGCGACGTACGGCGGAGCTCGAGCGCTCGGGTTGCCCGACGTGGGGTCGCTCGCCGTCGGCAACAAGGCCGACGTCGTGCTGCTCCGCAGTACGGACCTGAACCTGGTCGGCGGCCTGCACGACCCGGTTGCGACCGTGGTGACCGCAGCACATCCGGGGAACGTGGACACGGTCCTGGTCGGAGGTACGCCAGTCAAACGAGACGGTCGACTCGTGAGCCCATCGCTGCCGACGGCTCTCGCCGAGCTTGCCGAGTCGACCGCCTATCTCACTGGAGCCGCCTAGCGGCTGAGGAGCTGGCGGATGGCCGTGTTGATTTCGGTGGGGTTCTGCTCTGCCATGAAGTGTCCGGAGGTGGTGGTTTGATGACGGAGATCGGGAGCCCAGGTCTTCCAGAGGGCCGCGGCGTCGAAGCCGAGTGCGGCGCCCCAGTCCTGCTGGATCACGGTCACCGGCATCCGCAGCTTGTTGCCCTGGGCAAGATCCTCCTCGTCGTGCGTGACATCGACGGTCGCCGAGGCGCGGTAGTCCGCGACGATCGACGGCACCGCTTGGCGACAGGCCTCCAAGTACGCCGAGCGGACGTCGGGTGGGATCGCCGCGGGATCGTTCGCCCACTGGTCGAGGAAGTACCCGAAGAACTCGTCCGAGCTGGCGGCGATCATCTGCTCAGGCAACCCGGTGGGCTGCGCCATCAAATACAGGTGGAAGCCGACGGACGCGCTGGTCCCGTGCATGACGTCCCACATGTCGAGCGTCGGCAGCACGTCCAGGCACATCAGATGCGTGACCACGTCCGGGTGGTCGAGACCAGCGCGGAACGCGACCAAAGCACCCCGATCGTGCCCGACCAACGCGAACTGCGAATGCCCCAACGCATCCGCCACCGCGACAACATCCGCAGCCATGCTCCGTTTCGAATACCCCTCAACCGGCTTGTCGCTCGCGCCGTAGCCCCGCAGATCCGGACAGATCACGGTGTGATCCACCGCCAACTCAGCCGCAACCCGTCGCCACATCAGATGCGTCTGCGGAAACCCGTGCAACAACACCACCGGAGTCCCCGAGCCGCCAACAGCAACGTTCAGCACCACACCATCCGCACCCGGCACCCGCCGGTACTCAAAGCCTTCAATCTCCATGTCGCCCAGCCTCGCCGACCCCGATGAGCATCGGATGAGCGCTACCGTGGCGTGGTGGAGTTCGGGGTGCTGGGACCGGTCGTTGCCTGGGAGCAGGAGCCAGCCGACCTGACGGTGACTCCGGTTGATTTGCGAGGGCCGCGGCATCGGGCTGTGTTGGCGCGGCTGATCGTCGCGCGGGGGCGGGTCGTGCCCGCGCAGGTGTTGGTGGACGACTTGTGGATCGATCCGCCGGCGGGCGCGTTGAGTGCGGTGCGGACGTTCGTGGCCGCGCTGCGTCGAGCGATCGAGCCGGAGCGCGCCCCGCGCGAACCAGCCCGGTTGCTGGTGACCTCAGGCCCCGGCTACGCCTTGAAGACAACGAACGTCGACGCCTGGCACTTCGAGACAGCAGTACGAGCCTCAGGCCCCAGCGGCGGGTCGGCCGTGCGAGCGCCCGGCTCGAGAGATGGGTCGGTGGGTTCCATGGTGCCGCCGGAGGAGCGGTTGGCGGAGTTGTTGGCCGGGTTGGGGTTGTGGCGTGGGCCGGCGTACGCCGAGTTCGTGGACGAGCCGTGGGCGTTGGCCGAGCGTGCGCGACTGACCGAGTTGCGACTGCACGCGGTGGAGCAGATCGCGGAAACGCGCCTGGAGTTGGGCCTCGCGGCGGAGGCGGTGCCGGACCTCGACGCGCATGTCACCGAGCACCCGTGGCGCGAGGACGCCTGGCGGTTGCTGGCCCTCGCCCTGTACCGGAGTGAGCGGCAAGGCGACGCCCTCGCCGTACTGCGTCGCGCCCGAGAAACCCTGGTGGGCCAGCTCGGCGTAGACCCCGGTCCCGCCCTCACCCGCCTGGAGACCGACATCCTCAACCAGGCCGCGCACCTGACCCCGGGCGGCAGTGTGTGGGCAGAGACGACCGCGGCGTACGACCGCGCCGTCGGCGGGACGCGCGCCCGGATCGAATCGACCGTCGGCCTGCTCCGCAACCTCGCGGTCACCGGCGGCGGCGGACTGGAGGCTGCTCGTCGACACCGGCTCGCAGCGATCGCCGCGGCCGAGGAGCTCGGCGACCCCGACCTCACCGCCCGCGTGATCGGCGCGTACGACGTACCAGCGATCTGGACCCGCTCAGACGACGAAGCGCAGGCCGCTGCCATCGTGGCAGCCGCCGAACGCGCACTGCCGACCCAGGACCACGCGAGCATCCGCGCACGACTGCTCGCCACGATCGCGCTCGAGTCCCGAGGCTCCCGTTCGCCGCGAGCACGCGAGGCAGCGCTCGAGGCCGAGCAACTCGCCCGCGGCCTCGACGATCCCGCGCTGCTGGCGTTCACGTTGAATGGCGTCTTCATGCAGACCTGCTACCGCGCCGGCCTCGCCCCACAACGAGACGCGATCGGCGCCGAACTCGTCACCCTCTCGCAACGCCACAACCTCTTTACCTACGAGGTTCTCGGCCATCTGATCCGGCTGCAATCCGCCTGCGCACGAGCCGACCACACCACCGCCGACGAACACGCAGCAGCCGCCGACGCGTTGGCCGCCCGCCACGAGCTCCCGCTCGTCGCCGTCTTTACCCGTTGGTACGCCGCCCTGCGTGACGACACCCCCGAGTCGTACCGCGCCGCTGCCGCCCTGCTCGACGACGCAGGCATGCCCGGCCTGAGCGCCGGTCTCCTCCCGCTGGCGTTGGCTGCGCACGCCGTACGCCATGGCGACCCGATCCCGACGGCCGACTACGGCCCGCACACCCCGTGGGTGCACGGATCGCCGGATCCGCCACCGGGCCTGCTGTTAGAGGCGTACTGGGCCTTGACCGCCCACAGCACCCAGGACCCCGAGCTGTTGGCGAGGGCACAAGCCGCGCTGGCCCCGGCGGCCGACGAACACGCGGCAGGCAGCGGTCTGCTGACCCTCGGCCCGATCGCCGACTCCCTGCGTTAAAGGTCGTCCGGAGAACCGCTCTCGGACTTCCGATCGGCCTGCTGCCGCAGCTCGTAGTGCGACTGGTGCGCCGTCGTCCGGTACGCCTCGTCGTGCGCTGCGATCGCGCCCGCCACCCCGGACCCGCGCCCGTGGCGCTTTGCCCAGGAGGCGAACCAGGTCAGCCCCGCGAGCACCACGGCGAGTCCAGCGAGAAACACCAGGTAGGCCATTTCTCCAAGCTACCTCGCACTCCCAGCCGGCTCCCAGGAATCTGGCAGGACCGTCGCAGACCGTGCGATCAGGATGGAATCACCAACCTGAAGGAGGCTTCCCGATGCCGATCCGAATCGTCAAGACCGTTGCCATAGGCACCATCGCGACCCTGGGGCTCGCCGCCGTCGCGTTCACCCCTGCCGCCTACGCGAGCACCACCACGAAGACCGCCACCCCTCACCTCGCCGTCCTCACCAAGCCAGTCGTCCCGGTCGCCGTCCGCAAGGCCGCCTGAGATCCTGGGCAGTTGGCTATCGGCTGACCGAGCTGCCGCTGGAGCAGGTGGTGGACAAAGGGCGCGAGCTGACGCTGTTCACCTGGGAACACCTCGCCTGACTTCAGGCCGCTTTGCGCGCCCGGACCGCCAGTGAGTGCGGGATGTCCTGGCCGGCGGGCTCCTCGAAGCGGTCGATGGTCAGGCCGCTTGCGATGATCGCGTTCAGGTACTCGGGGAGCGGGACGTGCCGCATGCCGATCCGGCGCCGGATTCCCTCGTCGCTCCACCAGGGCGAGGCCTCGTGCCAACCGGATTGGCGGTACGTCGGATGCACGACCCGCGTACCGTCGTCGGCGTACAGGACATGCGGTCCGTTGAAGCAGGGGTGTACGCCGTAGGCGACGAGCACCCCGCCGGGACGCAGTACCCGGGCTGCCTCGAGCAGGACCGCGCCGAAGTCGTCCACATCGGTGGAGATCCACAGCGTGATCGCGGTGTCGAACGACTCGTCCGGGAACGGCAGCGCCGCGGCGTCGCCGATCATCAGCGGACTGTCGGTCCGGGTCCGGGCGAGCCGGAGCTGATCGCCCGAGAAGTCCAGCCCGACGACGCTGCGCCCGCTGGCCCGGATGGTCTCGAAGTTCCGCCCGGTACCGCAGCCGATGTCCAGACACGGCCCGGATCCGGGGCCCAGCAGCTCCAGCAGACCCGGTTGATGATCATCCGAACCGACCACGAAGCGTTCGTCGTACCACTCCGCCAGACCGTCGTACCGAGCCCGCATTCAGCCTCCCCAGGTAGGGTCCCAGTCTACTGGTGCAGCCTCCTTTAGGTCGGGACAGTGACCTACGGGTAAGCTTTGCCGACGTTCTCTTTGAGTTTGGATGGTCAGACGTGGGTTCCGTAATCAAGAAGCGCCGCAAGCGTATGGCGAAGAAGAAGCACCGCAAGCTGCTGAAGAAGACGCGGGTGCAGCGCCGCAAGCTCGGCAAGTAGTCCGTTCTGCCGCGCCCGGTCCGGCTGGGGGTTGCTCGTGGCACAGGTAGTGATGGTGACCGGCGTCTCGCGGGACGCCGGTGCTCGCTGTGCCCGCAGACTGGCTGACGACCCGTCGATCGGCACTGTTCTCGGTGTCGACGTGGTTCCGCCGCGCGCGGAGCTGGGGCGGGTCCGGTTCGTCCGGGCGGATATTCGTAACCCGGTGATCGCCAAGGTGATCGCTGCCGAGGACGTGGACACGGTCGTTCACACCGGCGTCGTGGCCACGCCCGGCAGCGCCGGCGGTCGGTCGTCGATGAAGGAAATCAACGTCATCGGCACCATGCAGCTGCTCGCTGCCTGCCAGAAGGCGCCCGGCGTGGCCAAGCTGGTGGTGAAGTCGTCCACCACGGTGTACGGCGCGGGCGCGCGGGACCCGGCGATGTTCACCGAGGAGATGGCGCCGCGGGCGATCCATCACCACGGACTGAGCAAGGACGCGGTCGAGGTCGAGGGTTACGTGCGAGGTTTCGCGCGGCGCCGCCCCGACGTCTGCGTCAGCACGCTCCGGATGGCGAACTGGATCGGCCCCAAGACCGATTCCCCGATCACGCGCTACTTCGCGATGCCCGTCGTACCGACAGTGTTCGGGTACGACGCCCGTCTGCAGTTCCTGCACGAGGACGACGGCGTCGAGGCGATCCACCACGCGACCGTCAACGATCTTCCCGGGACCTTCAACCTGGCCGGTGACGGCGTGCTCTCGCTGTCCCAGGCGATCCGGCGCCTCGGCCGGCCGACTCTGCGGCTGCCTTCGTTCACCGCGTCCAGCACTGCGGCCGCCGTACGGCGAGCCCGGCTGGCGGACTTCTCACCTGACCAGATCACCTTCCTGACCTACGGGCGGGGTGTGGACACGACGCGGATGCGGACCGAGTTCGGGTTCGAGCCGAAGTACTCGACCGCGGAGGCGTTCGACGACTTCCGGCGATCGCTCGGGACCGGCGCGATGACCCGGGTTTCCAGCTTGCTCACCGCGGGCCTGGGGGCGCTGCGTGGCTGACGCGGACGTGATCCCGATCGGCTCCGGCGGCCGACCGGGCCGGGGAAGCGGACGTCGTACGACGCCCTCGGCCGCGGCGCGTGCGCTCGCCGGACCCGGTGGCCGCACGAAGAAGAAGGCTCGCGTCGACAAACGGCCCGACGCTGGCGAGACGCCGGTCGAGCCGGTTGGCGCCGTACCGGATGTCGATGGGCCCGAGGCGCCTGCTGGTTTTGACTTCGCGGGGCTCGAGCAGGCGGTGCGGGGGCTGTTCGGGGAGGACGGGGAGCGGCGGGTCGCCGAGTGGCTGGCGTTCCTGCGTCGGCGGTTGACCGGGGAGTACGAGCTCGACGAGTTCGGGTACGACTCCGACCTGACCGACCAGGTGCTGCTGCCGATGCTGCGTCCGATGGTGGAGAAGTGGTTCCGCGTCGAGGTCCGCGGGATCGAGAACATCCCGTCCGACGGCAGCGCACTGATCGTCGCGAACCACTCCGGCACGATGCCGCTCGACGGGCTCGTCACCCAGGTGGTCGTCGCGGACCACACCGGCCGTCCGCTGCGCACGCTCGCCGCGGACCTGGTGTTCCAGACGCCGTTCGTCGGCGAACTGTCCCGCAAGGGCGGCGCGACACTGGCGAACAACGACGACGCCGAGCGGCTGCTCCGGCAGGGGAACCTGGTCGGTGTCTGGCCGGAAGGCTTCAAGGGGCTCGGGAAGCCGTTCGCCGAGCGGTACAAGCTGCAGCGCTTCGGACGCGGCGGGTTCGTCAGCGCGGCGATGCGGACCGGCGTACCGATTGTTCCGTGCTCGATCGTGGGCGCCGAAGAGATCTATCCGCTGGTCGGCAACATCGCCTCGCTGGCGCGGTTGCTGGGCGTCCCGTACATCCCGATCACGCCGTTCTTCCCGCTGCTGGGCCCGCTCGGCCTGATCCCGCTGCCGTCCAAGTGGCTCATCGAGTTCGGCGAACCGATCCGCACCGACGACTTCCCCGACGGCGCCGCCGACGACCCGATGCTGGTCTTCAACGTCACCGACCAGGTCCGCGAAACCATCCAGCAGACCCTCTACACGCTCCTCATGCAACGCCGCAGCGTCTTCTTCTGACAGGCCCGGCGCGGCAGAGCAGACGACGCAGCCCCCGGCACGTGGTTGTTGTGCCGGGGGCTGCGGGTGCTCGGGTTTCCGTCTACTTCCAGGGTGGGAGCAGGGTTTGGATGACTCCGGGCAGGTTGATCAGTGGTGTTGTCGGGAACGGCCACGGCCACGACGGCGTGGTCGGGTTCAGCGTAGAAGGCAGCACGGTTGGCGTCGCAATCGGCGAGTTTGACGACGACGGCAGTGGTGGCGTCTTCAGGCTGGTCGGCGGCGGAGCGGTGGACTCCACGATGGTGGTGTTCGGCAGCTTGGTCGGCACGGTGGTCGGCTGCAGGCTGGTCGAGTCGACCGGTGTCGGAACTGTCGTCGCCGATGCCTTGGGGCTCGACGACGCCTTGACCGGGTTGCTCGACTCGGAGCCGGTGCCGGGGCTGGTGCGGTTCGGCTGGTTGTTGTTGGTGCCGGTGCTCGGCGAGCCCGACGGCTTCGGTGCCGCACACTTCGGGCATGCCGCCGAGGTGTGCTGCGCCAGCTGCTCGATCGTGGCCAGTGCCTCGACCCCGGACTTCAGCGACTCCGGCGGGAGTTTCGGCGCGAGCTCGACCAAAGCCTGGCGGGCGCTGGTGATGAACGCCGTGATCGCGGTGATCGAACTCTCGTCGTTGTCCTGCTGGTACGACGCGACCAATCGGGACACGCCCTTGCGGGACTGCGCCGAGAAGTCGTCCAGTGTCGCGTTGATCGTGCCCACCGAGCCGCCGTTGCCGGCCAGCTCCTGGACTTCGGACAATCGGGTCATCGCGTGCTCGAGATCGCGCCGGCCGCGGGAGTCGTCGCCGACTCCGACGTTGGTCGCCACGTTCTCGATGCTGCGCTTCATTCCGTACAAGGTGCCGGGCATGGCCTGCTGAGCGGCGGCGGCGGAACCGATGCCACCTCCGAGCAGCACCAGCGCGGCGGTGCTGGCCACGAGCCGGATTCTCCGGCCCTGGCGACGACGGATATCTGTCACGGACGCGCCAACGTCCTCGCTACCCGGCGGGTCGTCCGAGTCGTCTGGTGCGGTGTGCACCGTCAACGGAGTCGCAGTGGTCGCCGCGCGCGCCGCCGCCTGCTCCAGCAGGCGGTGCCGCAGCTCGGCACTGAACTCCGGTCGCGGGGCAACTGCGCCGGCGGTCCTCAGCCGTCCGACGAGCTCCACAGCTTCCAGTAACTCGGGGTCATCGCCCAGTCGCGTGGAGTGACGGGGCCCGTGATCGACGGCGTGCGCGAATGCCTCCGCGCGCGCTCGAGCCCTGTGTAGGTCACTCATGAGTTCTCGTTCTCCTCAATGGCCAGTCGGGGTCACCGACAGGTCCTCACCAGGCAAACGAGGTAACTCCCTGACGGGTTACGAAAGACGTTCGTTGTCATCCGCCTCATCTCAAGTCCTTGGGGATAACCTTCGCCAAGTGCCGTACGGCCCTTAGTTGGAGTTGCTTGACGGCGCCCTCGGATTTCTCCAGCGCCTTGGCCGTTTCGGCGATCGACAGACCGGCGAAGAACCGCATCGTCAGGCAGTCGCGCTGCTCGTCGGGCAGGCCGGCGACCGCGTCCCGGAGCACCTCGGCGGTGGCTGCGGCCAGCACGTCGATCTCCGGGCCTTCGGTCTGCCGGTCGTGGGTCTCGATCTCGTCGGTGACCACCTCGAGCCGGACCCGGCCCGACTTGTAGTGGTCGGTGATCAGGTTCCGGGCGATCGTCACCAGCCAGGCGCCGAAGTCCCGGCCCTGCCAACGGAACGAGTCCAGCGCGCGGAGCGCCCGGACGAAGGTCTCGCTGGTCAGGTCTTCTGCGAGTGCCGAGGACGACACCCGTGCGTAGATGTAGCGATAGACGGTGAGCGAGTACTCGTCGTACAGCTCACCGAAGGCACCGACGTCCCCGGCCTGGGCGCGATCGACGAGCTCTGCACGTCTCATCCCGTCCGGGCTTGGCTCCGGCGTGGTCAAGTTTTCTCCCCGTTCAACTGACACGTCGTTCGACACATCCGCGAATGGCCACAGCGACTGGGACAGCACTGAACGTTACTGCTCAGATACGTGCTGTCAACAGGCTGGGGCGTGCCGCCTTCCGTCCGGTCCGATGGTCACGAATGCGCCAGCGGACTGCGTCCGCGGTACGGAGCAGCCTGCTGTCGGGGGTGGTGCATCGCGCATGAGGTCCCCGCTCGCGGGCGGGTTTCTGCAGTGTGAGGTTCAGCAGAAGCGCGCTCGCGAAGTCACCTGTATATCGGTGGTTACGCTCCGCTGCAACCGTTCTGTGAAAGACGGTTGGTCCCGGAGCGAATCCCGGCCGTGACAGACTCGCCTGGTGAACGTGAATTTCGCGGACATTCTTCGTGACACAGCGCAACGGCACGGCGAGCGTCCGGCGCTGGTCGACGGGGATCGGCGGCTGACCTGGAGCGAGCTCGACCAGGCCGTCGACCGGACCGCGCAGGGGCTCGCCGCAGCCGGTCTGGTGCCGGGGTACCGAGTGCTGCTCCTGGTTGCCAACAGCATCGAGTTCGTCACGTCCTACCTGGGCATTCTCCGCGCCGGGCTGGTCGCCGTACCGCTGAACACCGGGCTCACCAAGCCCGAGCTGGCGGCCGTCACGGCGCACTCCGGAGCCCGGTTGGCGATCGCCGGACCGGGGCTCGGGGACCGGTTCGAGGGCGTCCGTACGGTGGCGCCCGACGAACTCCAGGGTGACGCTCCGTTACCGCCGTCGAAGGATCCCGAGACGCTCGCGGTGCTGCTCTACACGTCCGGAACCAGTGGAGATCCGCGCGCCGCGATGCTCACCCATCGCGCCCTCGCGGCGAATGTACGGAACCTCAGCGAGCTCGGCGAGGACCGGATGGGGCCCGAGGACGTCGTGCTCGGGGTGCTCCCGATGTTCCACGCCTTCGGTCTGAACGCGGTCCTCGGCTGGGCGGTCGCCACCGGTGCCGCGCTCGTCGTCGAGCAGCGCTTCGACCCCGAGGAGACCCTCGCCCTGGTCCGTCAGTACGGCGTGACGCGGCTGCCGCTCGCTCCGCCCGCACTGCACGCGCTGCTGACCCGCTCCGATCTGAAGGAGGCGCTCGAGACCGTCAAGGTCGTGCTGACCGGCGCGTCCACGCTGGATCGTGCGCTCGCGGACCGCTTCGAGCAGGCCGCCGGGCTGCATGTCCATCAGGGATATGGCCTGACCGAGGCGTCCCCGGGCGTCACCACGACCCTCGGCGAGGCCGAGCCGAAGCCCGGCTCGGTCGGCCGCGCGCTGCCGAACGTCGAGATCCGGATCGCCGACGAGCAGGGCGAGGACGTCGAGGGCGACGACCCCGGCGAGATCCTGATCCGCGGCGGCAATCTCTTCTCCGGCTACTGGCCGGACGCCGTCGACGGCCCCGACGCGGAGGGTTGGTACCGGACCGGTGACGTCGGGTACCTGGACCCGGACGGCGACCTGTTCCTGGTCGACCGGCTGCGGGAGCTGATCATCGTGTCCGGGTTCAACGTCTTCCCGAGCGAAGTGGAGGACGTGCTCGTCGGCGCTCCCGGCGTACGGGAGGCCGCGGTCATCGGCGTACCGTCCGAGGAGACCGGCGAGGCCGTCAAGGCCTTCCTGGTGCCGTTGCCGGACGCATCGGTCGACATCACCGCGGTCCGGGAGTACGCCGAGGGCCGGCTGGCGCGGTTCAAGTGCCCGGTCGAGATCGAGGTGACGGACTACCTGCCGCACTCGGTCACCGGAAAGGTCGCCAAGGGCCGGCTCCGGGAGGCCGACCGGTGAGCCGTGTCCTCATGTACGGGAAGCCCGGCTGTCATCTGTGCGACGACGCGCGGGAGGTCATCCGGGCGGTCTGTGCCGAGGTGGGTGCGGACTGGTCCGAGGTGGACATCACGCAGGACGACCAGTTGTTCACGCAGTACGGCGAACAGATCCCGGTCACGTTCGTGGACGGGAAGCAACACGACTTCTGGCGGGTCGACCCCGCCAGACTGCGAAAGGCCCTGATGAGGTAGGGGTCACTTCCGCCGATTTTGTTCTCACGTTCACAAGCTCCTAGAGTAAGAGAGCCGCCGGTCGTCAGACCGCGGTGAACCAACCGCTCCCAGGAGAATTGTGACGCGTGCCAGCAGCCGTCGCCCCGGCCCGCCGACGAGAACCGAACGCGGCATCCCCGAGGCGACTGTCGCGCGCTTGCCGGTCTACCTGCGGGCCCTGACCGCGCTCTCGGACAGTGGCATCGCGACCGCGTCGAGCGAGGACCTGGCGACCGCGGCCGGCGTCAACTCGGCCAAGCTCCGCAAGGACCTGTCCTACCTGGGCTCCTACGGCACCCGCGGCGTCGGGTACGACGTGGAGTACCTGCGGTACCAGATCGCCCGCGAGATCGGCGTCACCCAGGACTGGGCCGTGGTCATCGTCGGGATCGGAAACCTGGGTCACGCGCTGGCGAACTACTCGGGCTTCGGCACCCGCGGCTTCCGGATCGTCGCCCTGCTGGACGCCGACCCGACCCTCGTCGGCGAGCGGATCGGCGACATGGAGGTCCGCGACTTCGCCCAGCTCGAGGAGATCGTCGAGGCCGACCGGGTCTCGATCGGGGTCATCACCACCCCCGCCGGTCCCGCGCAGGACGTCTGCGACCGGCTGGTCGCCGCCGGCGTGACCAGCATCCTGAACTTCGCGCCCGTGGTGCTGTCCGTGCCCGACGGCGTCGACATCCGCAAGGTGGACCTCTCGATCGAGCTGCAGATCCTGGCGTACCACGAACAACGAAAGTCCGGAGAGGCGGCGCTCCCCCAGGTGCCCGAACTACCAGCGCTGAACGGTATGCCGGATCTCCCGAGTGTCGGGGGAGGTGTCGGCGCATGAACGAGCGAAGCGAGTTCATCATCCAACACAGCGTGATTCGTGCCTCATCCGCGCCCGGAGCGAAGCGAGGACGCGGATGAGCTACCTCGTGGTCGGCATCAGTCACCGCTCCGCTGCCATCGACGTACTGGAGCGGGTCGCGCTCGACGCGGACGCGGCGACCAAGCTGGCCCTGGCGGTGCGGAACTCCGCGGCCGTCGCGGAGTCCGCGGTCCTTGCCACCTGCAACCGGACCGAGGTCTATGCGACCGTCGACCGGTTCCACGCCGGGATGGACGAGGTCACCGCGATCCTGTCCGACGTCACCGGCGTACCGCTGCTGGATCTGGCCGAGCACCTGTACGTGCACTTCGAGGAAGGTGCGGTCGCGCACCTGTTCCAGGTCGCGGTCGGGCTGGACTCGATGGTCGTCGGCGAGAGCCAGATCCTCGGCCAGGTGAAGGAGACGCTGCGCGTCGGCCAGGACCTGGAGACCATCGGCACCGACCTGAACGCCCTGTTCCAGCACGCGTTGCGGGTCGGCAAGCGGGCTCGTACCGAAACCGGGATCGACTCGGCCGGCCGCTCGGTCGTCTCGGCCGGCCTGGACGCGGTCGGCGGCTTCGAGGGCCGCCGGGCACTGGTCGTCGGCGCCGGCTCGATGGCCTCGCTGGCCGCCCAGACCCTGCTCAACGGTGGCGCGAAGACCGTAACCATTGCCAACCGCAACTACGACCGCGCGGTCGCGCTGACCGACCGGATCGGCGGTACGGCGATCCGCCTGGCAGACGTGCCCGAAGCATTGCGCGACGCGGACCTGGTCGTGTCGTGCACCGGCGCGCGCGGCGTCGTACTGGCCGCCGAGACGATCCGCAACGCGACCGACGGCCGGCCGCTCGGCGTCCTCGACATCGCGCTGCCGCGGGACGTCGCTCCCGAGGCGGCCCGGATCCCCGGCGTCACGCTGATCACGCTGGCCGACCTGATCGGTACGGCGGGCGGCAGCCAGGCCGACATCGACGAGGTACGCCGGATCGTCGGCGAGGAGACCGGTTCGTTCGAGGCGACCCGCCGGGCCGCTTCGGTGGCGCCGACCGTGGTCGCGCTGCGGGCGATGGCGAGCTCGCTGGTCGACGTGGAGCTGGCCCGCCTCGAGCGCCGGCTGCCCGAGCTCGACGAGCACGAGCGGCACGAGGTCGAACGGACCATCCGTCGCGTCGTCGACAAGGTGCTGCACAACCCGACCGTCCGCGTGAAGGAGCTCGGCGGCGATCCGGGCGGACCGACGTACGCCGACGCGCTGCGTCAACTGTTCGCCCTCGACCAGGCGACCGTGGACGCGGTCACGATGCCGAAGGGGAGTGAGCAGGCATGATCCGGCTCGGCACTCGCCGCTCCAAGCTGGCGACCGCGCAGTCGACCATCGTGGCCGACCAGCTGCGCGCGCTCGGTCACGAGGTCGAGCTCGTCCTGATCACGACCACCGGCGACGTCAACCGCGCACCGGTAGAGCAGATCGGCGGCACCGGCATCTTCGTCAGCGCACTGCGCGACGCCCTGCTGGCCCACGAGATCGACATCGCCGTGCACTCCTTGAAGGACCTGCCGACCACGCCGCTCGACGGCCTGACGCTCGGTGCCATCCCGGTCCGCGAGGACCCGCGCGACGTCCTCGTCGCCCGCGACGGCCTGACGCTCGGCGAACTGCCGCACGGTGCCCTGGTCGGCACCGGCGCCGCACGGCGCGCCGCGCAGCTCGACGCGCTCGGCCTCGGTATCGAGTGCACCGGGATCCGCGGCAACGTGGACACCCGGATCGGCTTGGTCACCGACGGCAAGTTGGACGCCGTGGTGCTCGCGAGGGCAGGCTTGTCCAGGTTGGGCCGGCTCGCCGAGGTGACCGAGACCCTGGACCCGATCCAGATGCTGCCCGCGCCGGGACAAGGTGCCCTGGGCATCGAGTGCCGCGCGGACGACACCGACGTACTGGCTGCGCTGGCTCCGCTGGAGGACCAGGCGACCCGCGTGGCGGTGACGGCGGAACGGCAACTGATGGCCACGCTGGAGGCAGGGTGCACGGCTCCGGTCGGCGCGCTCGCCGAGGTGGTCGAGGGTGAGGACGGCCCCGAGCTCTGGCTGCGGGGCGCGCTCGGCCAGGAGGACGGCGTACGGCGGCTCTCCGCCAACGGACCGGTGGACGACCCGGTGTCTCTCGGCAAGACGCTGGCGAACGAGTTGCTGGAGCGAACATGACACCGGCACAAGGCACGAGCACTGCGGCCAAGAAGACGGCCCACAGGACGAGCAGGAAAACGACGAGGGCGAAGGCAGACGTGAGCGCGAAGACAGCCGCAACCGCGGCACCTCAGAAGGCCGCGACCAGTACCGTCAAGCAGACCAAACCGCTCGGCCATGTCACATTCGTCGGCGTCGGCCCCGGTGACCCGGCCCTGCTGACGATCGCGGGCCGCGACGTGCTCGCGAACGCCGACGCGGTCGTTGTCGAGGGCCCCGAGCACGACGCGTTCCTGACCTACTGCAGGCCGGGCGTCGAGGTCGTGGACGGCTCCGGCGCCGAGGGCAGCCGGGCGCTGCGGGTCGCGGCCCGGGCCCGCCTGGTGGTGAAGACGGCCAAGTCCGCGGCGAACGTGGTCCGGCTGCTGACCGGCGACCCGTTCACCTTCTCCAGCGGCGCTGAGGAGGCGGCCGCGTGCAAGAAGGCGGGCATCGGGTTCAACGTGGTGCCGGGCGTCAGCGAGGTGAGCGCGGTTCCGACGTACGCCGGGATCCCGCTGACCATGAAGGGCGACCGTGAGGTCACTGTCGTCGACCTCGCCGAGAACAAGCTCGACCTGAGCCGCCTGCAGCCGAAGCAGACGCTGGTCCTGCTGAACGCCTCCGAGGTGCTGAAGGAGACCGTCGCGGCGCTGATCGAGGCCGGTTTCGACGCGTCCACTCCGGTCGCGGCGACGGTCTGCGGTACGACGACCTCGCAGACCAGTGTGGTGGGGACGCTCGAGACGATCGTCGCCGACGTGCGGGCCGCGAAGGTGACCGGCGAGGCCGTGATCGTGGTCGGTTCGGTCGTCGAGCAGCGCGAGGCCTTGTCCTGGTTCGAGACCAAGCCGCTGTTCGGCTGGCGGATCCTGGTCCCGCGGACCAAGGACCAGGCCGGCCCGCTGATGGACCGGCTGCGTCGGTACGGCGCGATGCCCGAGGAGGTCCCGACGATCTCGGTCGAGCCGCCGCGCAACCCGCAGCAGATGGACAAGGCGATCCGCGGTCTGGTCGAGGGACGCTACGAGTGGGTTGCGTTCACCTCGGTCAACGCGGTGAAGGCGGTCCGGGAGAAGTTCGACGAGTACGGGCTGGACGCGCGGGCGTTCTCCGGGCTGAAGATCGCGGCTGTCGGCGACAAGACCGCCGAGGCGATCGGTGCCTGGGGCATCCGTCCGGACCTGGTCCCGTCCGGTGAGCAGTCGGCCGCCGGGCTGGTCGAGGACTGGCCGCCGTTCGACGAGGTGCTGGACCCGATCAACCGGGTGTTCCTGCCGCGTGCGGACATCGCCACCGAGACCCTGGTCGCGGGGCTGACCGATCTCGGCTGGGAGGTCGACGACGTCACGGCGTACCGGACCGTCCGGGCCGCTCCGCCGCCCGCGCCGACCCGCGAGGCGATCAAGTCCGGCAAGTTCGACGCGGTCGTGTTCACCTCGTCCTCGACGGTGCGGAACCTGGTGGGTATCGCCGGCAAGCCGCACGCGTCGACGGTGATCGGCGTGATCGGCCCGGCGACGCTGAAGACCGCGGAGGAGCACGGCCTGCGGGTCGACGCGATGGCCGAGTCGCCGTCGGTCGAGGAGCTGGCCGACGCCCTCGCCCGGTTCGGTGCGGATCGGCGTGACACCATGGTGGAGGCCGGGGAGCCGGTCACCCGCCCGTCCGAACGTCGTTCGGGTTCTCGTCGAAAGAGCTGATATGCCTGGATTCCCGGAAGTGAGGCCGCGGCGGCTGAGGTCGTCGGAGGCGGTGCGCAGGCTGGTCGCGGAGACCTCGCTGGAGCCGCGGCAGCTGATCCTGCCGATGTTCATCCGGGAAGGCGCACGCGAGCCGATCGCGATCAAGTCGATGCCGGGCGTCGTCCAGCACACCCGGGACACGGCGCGGAAGGCGATCGCCGAGGCGGCCCAGCTCGGGCTCGGCGGCGTGATGCTGTTCGGCGTACCGACGTCCAAGGACGAGGTCGGATCCGGTGCATTGGACCCGGACGGGATTCTGAACGTCGCGATCCGGGACGCGGTGTCCGAGGCCGGTGACGCGCTGCTGGTGATGTCGGACCTGTGCCTGGACGAGTTCACGTCCCACGGGCACTGCGGCGTACTGGATTCCGCCGGACGCGTGGACAACGACGCGACGCTTTCGCTGTATGCCGAGATGGGTGTCGCGCAGGCCACCGCCGGCGCGCATGTCGTCGGTCCGTCCGGGATGATGGACGGGCAGGTCGGGGTCGTTCGTACGGCGCTGGACGCGGCCGGATTCATCGACACGATCATCCTGGCGTACGCCGTGAAGTACGCGTCGGCGTTCTTCGGGCCGTTCCGGGAGGCCGTCGACTCGTCGCTGACCGGTGACCGCAAGACGTACCAGCAGGACAACGCGAACGCCCGCGACGCGATCCGCGAGGTCGACCTCGACATCGCCGAGGGCGCCGACATCGTGATGGTCAAGCCCGCCTTGCCGTACCTGGACATCGTCCGCCAGATCCGCGACCACGTGACGGTCCCGGTCGCGGCGTACAACATCTCCGGCGAGTACGCGATGGTCGAGGCCGCCGCCGCCAACGGCTGGATCGACCGCGACAAGGCCATCCTCGAAACCCTCACCTCGATCCGCCGAGCCGGTGCCGACACAATCCTCACCTACTGGGCCACCGAAGTAGCCCAGCACCTGCACTACCGCTGATCGAGTAGAAGCGACGAACGGGGCGGGTATCGGAGGCCTGGCACCTCACCTGGTGGGCTTGCACAAGAAGTAGCAGGTCCCGACCCACCACGTTCTGTCTCCACTCACCGCTTCCTGTCTCCACCCACCAGCGCATGTCCCACACCCCACCGTCGCCCGCCTGCCGTCGTGCCGCCCGGTCACCCCGCCCCCGCGTCAAGCAAACAACGAGTTATCCCCTCGTGTTGTGGGTTCTCTACTGCTACACGAGGGGAGAACCCTGCACGCGAGGGGATAACCCCGACGCTTCTGTCGGCGCTTCTCGGGTTCGACGGGGCGGGTCGGTTCGGCTCTCGCGCGGAACGTCTGCCGTGTCCGGGAATCAGCGTGTGACTGAGTAGTCGGATTGGGTGAAGCCTGCCTTCAGGGTGCGGGTGGCGTTGTGGGTTAGGGGGATGTCGGTGGGGACCGGGCCGAAGAGGGGGATGCCGGTGCCTAGGAGGACGGGCGCTGTGGTGATGGTTAGTTCGTTGAGCAGGCCTGCGGTGAGGAAAGTTTGGATCGTGGCGGCGCCGTCGGCGTAGATGCGTTGGGCGCCGCGGTCGTTGAGCGTCTCGACCAGCGCGTCCAGGGTGCGGTGGACGAGGATGCGGTCGTCGGTGTCGGGGTCGAGCGTGGTGCTCAGGACCTCGACCTGCTTGCCTTCGTACGGCCAGCTGTTGAACGTTAGCGCCAACTGGTACGTGTTGCGCCCGAGTACGACGGTGTCCACCGACGCCAGGAACTCGTCGTACCCGGTCTCCCCGGCATGCTCCGCCCGGCTGGTGAGCCAGTCGATGGACCCGTCGGAGCGCGCGATGTACCCGTCGAGGCTGGTGGCGATGAAGGCAGCAGCATGAAAGCTCACACCCACCATTTTCCACGACCGCTCAACGCGGCGATGGCCCGACCAGCGCCTGCGCACGCCGGCCCCTCCGATGACCTCCGACGCCCTCCGCTACTACCTCAACCCCGTCGGCTGACAGTTCTCCGAGTACGGCGGTCGAGGAGCTGGGGAGGATTTTGTACCCGGATTGGGCAGGAATCCTCCCCAACCCAGCTCTTTCCCGCCTCGCGCCACGCATGGCGCCCCACCGCCGCATGCGGTGACCGGCAGTTAGCCCTTCAGGCCGGTTTGGGCTAGGCCTTCTACGAATTGGCGTTGGGCCAGGACGAAGATGATGAGGACGGGGAGGGCGGAGAGGGTTGCGGCGGCGAGTTGGGTGTTCCACATGGGGCCGCCGTACGCGTCGACGTACTGGGTGAGGGCCTGGGGGACGGTGAACTTCTGCTTCGAGGAGAGGAACACGATCGGCTCGAGGTAGAGGTTCCAGCTGTGCAGGAAGGTGAAGATCGACACAGCACCGATCGCGGGCCGGGCCAGCGGCAGGCACACCCGCCAGAAGAGGCCGAAGCGACCCAGCCCGTCGACCCTGCCGGCCTCCTCGAGCTCCATCGGCAGCGTGATGAAGAACTGCCGCATGATGAACGTCGCCAGCACGCTCGGCGCACCGAGCATCGGGATCAGGATCAGCGGCCAATGCGTATCCACCAACCCGAACGCGTCGAACATCCGGTACAGCGGGATGATCGTCACCTCGTTCGGCACCAGCAGCCCGCTCAGTACGACGACGAACACGACCCCGGCGCCGCGGAACTTGACCCGCGCGAACGCGTACCCGGCGAGCGCCGACACCGCCAGCGTGCCAACAGTCACCACAAGAGCGATGTAGAGGCTGTTCAGGTACTGCCGCCCGAACGGCTGCAGCTCGAACACCTGCCGATAAGCGTCCAGCGTCGGCGATCCCGGCAGCAACGACGGCGGGAACGCGAAGATCTCGGCCACCGGCTTCAGTGACGTCGTCGCCATCCACCAGATCGGGAACACGAACGGCACACAACACACCAGCAGTACGCCGTAGATCAGCAGCTTAAGCCTCATGGAACACCCACCTACGACGCATCCGCCACTGGACCGCGGTCAGCACCAGGACGATGGAGAACAGCAGGAGTGACAGCGCCGAGCCGTACCCGAAGTGATGGAACTGGAACGCCTGCTGGTACAGGTAGTAGACGAGCACGGTCGTCGACGTCTCAGGCCCGCCTTGGGTCAGTACGGCGATCTGCGCGAACACCTGCAGCGATCCGACGATGGTGAGGATCATCGTCAGCAGGATCGTCGGACTGATCAGCGGCACGGTCACGCGACGGAACCGTGCCCATGCGGACGCGCCGTCGATCCGGGCGGCCTCGTACAGCTCCGCCGGGACACCCTGCAACGCGGCCAGGAACAGCACCATGTTGAGACCGACGTTCTTGAACAGCTGGACCACGATCACCGACGCCATCGCCGTACCGCCGGATCGCAGCCAGTTCGGCCCGTCGATCCCGAGCACGTTCAGGAACCCGTTCAGCCCGCCGTTGTCCTGCAGCAGGAACCCCCACACGATCGTCCAGGCGACCAGCGTCACCACGACCGGTGAGAAGAACAGCGTCCGGAACACGACCGTGCCGCGGAGCCTCTGGTTCAGGAGCACGGCGAGGAACAGCGCCAGGCTGAGGTTCAGGACCACCAGCCCGGCCGAGAACAGACCTGTTGCCCTGAGCACCGGACCGAGTCGTTGGTCGTCGGCCAGCGCCGTGTAGTTGTCGCCGCCGACGAACTCGAACGTCCCGCCCAGCACGTTCCACTCGTGCACGCTGTACCAGACCACGAGGCCGAGCGGAACGATGACGAAGGCAACGATCCCGGCGAGCTGCGGCAGGACCATCAGCCATCCGGCCAAGGTGTCCCGCCGCCGCATCGTCCAGTACGGCGCACGCTCCGCCGGCGCCTGGGGTGGCGCCGGCTTGTCGAGGAGCAAGGTCATTTCGCCAGCAGGGGGTTGATCTTCGAGCAGACGCCGGACATCACCGTTTTCACGTCGGCGTCCGGCTTCCACAGCGGGTCGAGAGCGGCGCGGACGGTCTGCTGGAGCTCGGCGTACCCGGTATGGCTGGTCTTGATGTCGCCGCGCTGGATGCCGTCGATGACGACACTCTGCAGCTGGGCCGGCTTGAGCAACGGGTTGGCCTTGGCCAGCGTCGCGGCGTTCAGTTGCGACTTGCGCGGCGGCGGGAAGAACTGCGCGAGCTTGGCCGAGTTCTCCGCGTTGCTGAAGTACGCCAGGAACTGCTTGGCCGCGTCGGCGTGCTTGCCGCGCTTGAAGACCCCGATCCCCGCCTGACCGACGACGGAGTACTCACCTGACGGGCCCTTGGGCAGCGGCACCAGATCCCACTTGAACTTGGACTTCTCGAGCAGCGCGGCCCGGCTGATCTGGGTCAGGATCATCGCCGAGTCGCCGGCGTAGAAGTCCTTCGTCACACCCGGCCCAGGCATCCCTTTGTCGGTGAAGATCAGCTTGTGGATGAACGTCATCGCGTCGACCATCTCCGGCTGGTCGAAGCCACAGGTCTTGCCGTCCTCGCTCCACGGCCGCGCGCCCCAGCCGGACCAGATCGAGTTCAGCGTGTCCCAGCCCTTGTAGTCGAAGTCGCCGACCACGACCCCGCCCTTCCCGCGGGCCTGTACGGCGGAAGCGGTCTTGGCGGTCTCCTCCCAGGTCCAGGTCCCGGACGCGATCTGCTGGGCCGGAGCCGGCCGCCCCGCAGCCTTCACCAGGTCGGTGTTCACGAACACCCCTAGCGGCGAGGTGGAGAAGGGATACGCGTAGAGCTTGCCGTCCTTCTCCCAGTTGGTCGTCGTACTCGGCACCAGGTCGGCGTCCTTGTCGATCGGCTCGAGCGCGCCAGAACTGACGAAGTCCGGTGCGGTGCTCTCCAGGATCCACGCCAGGTCCGGCACGTTGCCGCCGCCGATCTGCGTGGTCAGGGTGGTCGTGTAGCTGTCGAACGGGATCGACTCGAAGGTGATCTTGCCGATCTCGGGATGGTCCTTCTTGTAGTCGGCGGCGATCTGGTCGAACAACGCCAGATGCTTGGCGTTGGCGCTCCAGATCGTCATCCGCAGGTCCACCGGACCAGAAGAGCCGGAGTCGCCGTCGGACGAGCCGCCGCAGCCCGCAAGGGCTAGCAGAGCCGCGGCCACACCGGCCGCTGTCAGGGAACGGAGTTTCATCGGTCAGTCCTCCATCAGTAGCCAGTGACGCTTGGCCAGGCGAGTTCGATGCCCTGAGCAACCAGGCGGTCCTGGAACTCGGCGAGCAGAGCAGGGGTGTTGCGGACTGCGCGCGGGGCGGTGCCGCGATCGAGACAGAACGCCGCGAGCGCGCCGGCGGACTCGCCGATGTTCCATTCGACGGGATGCAGCCGGTAGCAGCCGTTGGTGATGTGCGTGGTGCCGAGGTTCTTGTTCGCGGGCAGCAGGTTCTCCACGCGCTGCGGAACGAGCGCGCCGAGCGGGATCCGGAACGGGCTGCTGGCCACGTCGATGTAGTTGTCGCCACCCGTCGAAGGGTGCAGGTCGATCCGGTACATGCCGATGCCGACGCTGTCGTCGTACTCGACCGCGCCCTGGGCGCCGCGGACGGCGACCGAGAGGTCCTGCTCGACGATCGTGTACTCCGCCTTGATCCTCCGGGATTCGCGGATGTACGGCGCCTGCGCCAGACCGTCCGCGGAGCCGACCAGATCGCCCCGCAACCGCAGCCCGGAGAACCCGGTCCCACCATCGGGCCGCGGCGCTTCGGTCTGCAGCCAGTAGAGAACGGATTGAGAGAGCTCGCGTGCCGCCGCGAGATGCTTCGCCGCATCCGGTACGTCGATGACCGGGCCCTCGAAGTAGTCGATCATCGGCCAGTTCACCAGGCAGATGTCGCTCTCGTACGCACCCGGAACGAAGTGCCGGCGGGCGGCGATCCGGCGGAACGTCCACAGGTTCGTGTCGCCGCCCGTCCGCCGCTGGTCCGCGACCACCGCGAGCGGGTCGTCGTCGGGGTTCGGGGTGAACGTGCGCTGCGAGCTCTCCAGCGTCCGGGGGTTCGGCGCGGTCCAGGACAGCAGGCGATCGCCCCAGAACGACGGCTGGTAGTTCCGCCAGAACGCGTAGTTCGCCGGCTTGTCCCCGACCTGGTCCCCGTCCACGTGATCGACCGCGAAGCAGTACGACACCGCCTGCATGTTCAGCGGCTGCGCCTCGGCCGGAGCGCTCGGCTCGCCGGTCTCGCCCTGCGCCTCGAACCCGGTCACGTACTCGGTCCCGGTCAGCGGCAGCAGCTCACCGGTCTCGGTCGCATCGAGGATGTACGGCGCGGTCAGCGTCAACCGTTCCTCGGTGTCGCGATGCTGCACGGTGACCGCGGTGACCCGATCGCCGTCGGTGTCCGCGGCCACGGGCTGGTAGGGCTGCAGGACCTGGAGCCGGCGACTGGCTCGGTAGGGGGCGAGCATGGACTCGAGGACGGCGAGCGCGACGCGCGGCTCGTGGCAGAGCCTGGACACGTAGCCGGCTCCGGGGTTGAACTCCACCGCGGCCCGCGACGCCTCGGTCAGCGGGTAGTGGCGGCGGTAGTAGTCACGGATCCCGTTGCGCAGCGTCCGGTACGACGCCGTGACTCCGAACTGTTCGACCCAGCTGTGCTCGTCCGGCGGGACGGCTTGGCTGGTCAGCTGTCCGCCGAGCCAGTCGAACTCCTCGGTCAGGATCACCGAGCGACCGGCACGCAGCGCGGCGAGAGCCGCGGCAACGCCGCCGAGCCCGCCGCCGATCACAAGTACATCGGTATGCATTCAGGCACCTTTGGGTGGAGTGAGTGTGATTCCGTCGGTCAGCTCGCAGGGGAGCAGCAGTTGCTGCTCGGTGGAGGTCCCGCTGAGGACCGCCTCCAGCAGCTCGACCGCGCGTACGCCCATGGCTCGCCGCGGGACGTGGAAGCCGGAGAAGTCGAGGTCGCTGGCAGCAGGCCGCGTGGAATCACCGAGCGCGACCACGGACAGGTCGCCCGGTACGTCGACCCCGCGCTCGGCCGCTGCGGCGTACAACGCGATCGCGTCGGCCCGCTCCTCGACGAACGCCGCGGTGATTCGCCGCTCCAGCAGGTCGTCGAGCACTTCGCCCGGCGAACGATCGAGGGTCGGCACATGCGGTGCACGCGGGCCGGCAGCCTCACGGAAACCCCGGAGCCGGTCGGCCGACGACTCGGCGCCGACGCCGAGCCCGACGAAGGCGATCCGCCGATGGCCGAGTTCCTGCGCCCGTTCCGCGACTGTTCGGGTGGCGGTGCCGTAGTCGGCGCCGACGTACGGCACCGGGGCGCCGGCGTCGTCGCGGCGGCCGACCGAGACGAACGGGTAGTCCTCGGCGATCAGCCGGGCCAGCTCGTCGGAAGGAATCTCGCGCCCGAGCAGCAGGCAGCCATCGGCGATCCGCAGGCGGTTGTTCTCGTGGAAGATCCGCCGATGCCCGTCGGTCACCGGAGCGCTGGTGAACAGCAACAGGTCCCACCCGAGGCGCTCGGCGCGATCCTCGATGCCGGCCAGGAACGGGTGGTAGAAGTCGCCGCTCGCACTCGGGAACACCGACTCGTAGGTGAACACGCCGAGGATCTGGTTGCGCTGCTTCATCATCCGGCGGGCCAGCGGATCGGCCTGGTAACCGGTCTCGCGGATCACCTTGAGCACCCGGTCCCGGGTCTCGGCCGGGATCCGCGCGATCGCGTCGCTGCGGTTGTTCAGCACCAGCGACACCGTCGTCTGGCTGACCTTGGCCAGTCGCGCGATGTCGCGTTGGGTGAGTCGGGTGGTGGCCTTGTCCGGCATCGATAGATCCTTCGCGGTAATACGGATTGCCGGGGACATTAGAACAGCCCCCGGATCGCCGTCAAGGGTTCGCTCCGGCTGCTAATCCGAATTACTAAAGCCAAGGTCTTGACCACGGTCGGTCCGGCGCAGAAAACTCGCCGCAGTTCCGATCGTTCCGAGGAGAGCATTCATGCACGTCAAACGTCGTACCGTTCTGCTCGGCGCCGCCGCGGCCGCCGGCGCCGGGCTCGCGCCCGCGATGATGTCGGCACCGGCTCGTGCCGCCGGCCTTCCCCTGCTGGCGAGCCTGCCGGCCGGAGCACCCGACCGACGCCTGTTCGCGCCGGGGGAACAGCGGTTCGCGGGGTACCTGGTGATCCTCGCGCCGATGACGAACGACATCGTCGACACTGATCCGTACGGGTTCATGGGAGGCGGCTGGTGGCGGACGCCGTCGCAGCCGTTCAACTCGCGGGTTCAGGAACACGTTTTCACGCTGAGCTGGTTCTACGCGAACAAGCGCGCCTGGAACCCGTACTACCGCGACAACGCACTGCTCGGCCGGCTCGACGCAGCCCTGCAGCACTACATGGCGCTACAGAACCCGGACGGTTCATGGCCGGAGTACTCCCCGGGCGAACGCGGCAAAGCGTCCAGCGGTTTCGGCATCGGCTACCTCGCCAAGACTCTCGCGAACCTTCGCCAGGCCAACGCATTGCCGAGCCGGAGGACCCAGCTGGAAGGTGTCCTCCGCAAGGGAGTCGACTGGTACCTGGACCCGGGCAACTCGGTCGTCTGGGACGACCCGTTCGAGTACACGAACCAGGCGGTCGCCGGTGTCGCGGGCTCGGCACTCACCCTGCGGCTGCTGCCCGACCAGGCCCGCTGGACCAAGCTGCAGGACCGCATCCGGTTCGTCGCGAAGTGGGCGCAGAGCCCGGCCGGGTTCTTCTACGACCCGCGCGGGATGGACATCAACTACAACTTCGAGGTCATGCTCCCGGAGATGGCCGAGCTCTACCTGCAGACCAAGAACCCGCTGCTGGTCTCGATGACCCGTAAGTTCTCCGACTGGTTCGGCTACAACCTGCTCCGCGAACCGGACGGCTCCGGCTGGCTGACGTACTACGCCGTCTCCGACCGGACCTCGGTCGCCTTCTACGACGACGTCATCGCGGACCCGGACCGGAGCATCCTCGGCTCGCACTTCGTCCCCGCCGTACCGGACTTCGGAGCCTTCTTCACGTCCCGCGAGGACAAGGCGGCGACCCGGCAGGCGTGGGCCGCCGACGCGGCTCCGGTGCCGGCGCTGGCCAAGCAGGACACCTCGCCGCGCATCATCGCGCACGCGCCGTACGGCGAGACGCTGCCGACCCGGACCGCCAAGCGCGCCGCGATCGCGAACATCCCGTACCTGCGCCGCGACGACTTCACCGAGCGGCGCCACGACGACTACGGCAACCAGGATTACCTCTACGTACGGCGACCCGGCCTGTACCTCGGCACCTTCTTCGGCGAGCGACAGGGCAGCGCGGTCAAGGCCGGGACCGGATTCCTCTGGCACCCCGCGGCCGGCACCGTGATCCACGCGCAGCAGACCGCGAGCGGCTGCTGGGGCACGGTCCGCGACGGCAAGGCCGATGCCGAGAGCAACCTAGTCGCGGAGTATCCGTCGAAGGACCTGGTCCGCTACCGCACGCCCGACGGCTCGGTGTCGACCGAGCTCGTGATCGGCTCGCACTCGGTCAGCCGCCGGGTGACCGCAACGAGTGCCGCGACCGAGCAGGTCCCGCTGGTGCTCCAGCCGGGCGACGAGGTGGTCTTCTCGGACGGGACCGTCGTGCCGTACGGCGAGACGCGGACGGCCACTGCCGACGGCATCGTGATCCGTCGCGGCCGGGCCACGATCACGATCACCTGGTCGGGACGACGTACGGCGACGCTCAGCACCTCGTCGCGGACCTATTTGCGCGACCAACGGCGCCGCGTCCACGTGCTCCGGATTCCGCACGACGGCTCGCTCGAGACCGTCGTGCGGACAGCCGGGTAGTCAGGAGGTGCGCAGCCGCAGCACCTGGCGGCCCGGCGTACGGCCGGTCAGGTACACGCGGAGTCCGTCCGGGGTGAGGCTGCCGCCCAGGTAGGTGTAGCGCTCGCCCGGGTCCATGGCGACCCGGGCGGCGCCGTTCCCCGGGCCGAACTCGATCCGCTCCGCGCCGACCGTGTAGCTCCCGGTCCCGGACGTCAGCTGGTAGTTGCCCGCGACATCCAATGCGTCGACGCCGGAAAGCGTTCCGCCCGCGCGGAAACACAGCTCGATCGCGTACGCCGTCTCGTCGCCGGCGAACTCGAACGCCAGGTCGTAGCCGCCGCCGACCTCGGTCACCGTCACCTCGGTCGTCAACGTCCGGTACTGCTTCGGCCGATGCCCGAAATCCATCGCCGCGTAGAAGCGGCCGTCCGGAGTGAGCGCGTACAGGCCGTCCGCGCGGCGGTAACGCTTGGGGAGCGGCAGGTGGTACGGAACCTTGACCTCCTGGGACAGACGGAAGGAGTTCTCTCCTAGCCTGCGGAGCCCATCGCTGCGGAAATGCCCGGTGCTGAAGAACTGCGGCGACAAGCGGACCGAGTCGAGGATCGCCGCGCCGTTGCGGAGCTTGAAGAAGGTCGGGTTCGTGGAGAGGCCCGACGAGATCACCGGGAGGTCATGGAAGTCGGTGCCGCCGAACACCGTCGCGGTCCGGGCCTCGCGCCGGATCCGTGCCGAGGCCTGCGACGGGTAGTGCTGTACGAAGTTCGTCGGAGCCGCAGCCGCGGTCGGGAGGACGGCGGACAGTTCCGGCCGCTCGAGAACCTCCGCCAGGAAATCGCCCAGCTCACCCGTGCCGCGGGCTTCGATGCTCTTGGCGATGGTCGTGAACCGCCCGTCCTGCGTGTGCAGGGCCAGCTCGCGGAACTGCGTCAGGTACCACCAGACCTCCCGCACCCCCTTCTGGTCCTGCCGCCGGGACGCGGTCGTGTCCACCTCGCCGTTGGGCTCGAGCAAGTACAGCGTCACGTCGAGGTTCCGCCGTACGAAGTCCAGCAGCGCGGGCTTGTCGCGCAGCCAGGCGATCGTCAGGAGGCACGGGTTCGTCACCTCGGCGGCGTACGTCGAACTCCGCTCGCTGTAGATCCCGTCCGGCGTCGCGTCGATGCCCTCGTCGAGCCAGTCGTCGATCCGCGCCGAGTACCGCCGGTCCGGGAACAGGTGGTTCGCCCGGGCCAGCGCCGCGGACACCTCCCACCGGTGGTTCGGCGTGTGTACGCCGCCACTCGCCAACGCCGGCCCGGCCTTCTTGATCACCGAGGCCAGCGTCGCGCGCATCGACGCGGTCTCCGCCTGGCCGTCCGCGTCGAGCAGCGCGTACAGCATGCAGACGTCCTGGATCGCGAATGCGCTGTCGGGCGGCGAGTGCAGGTTGCCGACGTCGTACAGGCCGTCCTCGTGCTGCCGCGCGGCGAGCTGGTCGACCAGCCAGCCGAGCGGTCCGAGAAGGGTGGCGTCGTGATGGTACGACGACCTTCCCCAGACGTAGCCGGAAACCAGCCGGCGCGCTTTCCGGGCCACGGTCCGGACACTGTCGGAAACGTTCTGAAAGTTGCCGAGCACGAGCGGAATCTGTTTCCGGTTCGCCTCGGTCAGCAGGGTCAGGAAGTCCTCGTCCACGGCTGCCACCTCAGCACGAGCGGCGGCCGGATGCAGCGCGCCGAGCGCAACCGTGGTCAGCGAACCAGTGAGAAAGGTGCGTCGCAGCATCGGGATCTCCATCGGTAAGCGGTTGCCAAACGCTCAGAACTGTCGCCCCGCAACTTTGTCCTGTCAATACCTCGCAGCGGGTCCGGATCCGGTCGTTTCCTGCATCGATGAACTCTTGCGGGAACCGGTTTCTTGTACTAGTTTGACCGGCCAAGGCAAGCGCTTTCCGAAGGTGGTGACCATGAGTGCGCTGGGCGAGCTGGGCAGTCTCCGGGGAAAGAAGCCGGTAGGTCAGAAGAAGGACAACCTGGCCGGATATCTCTTCCTGGCGCCGTGGTTGCTGGGGCTGTTCCTGATCACGATCGGGCCGATGGTGGCCTCGCTGTACCTGTCCTTCACGGACTACAACCTGATCCAGGCGCCGAAGTGGATCGGCCTGGAGAACTTCACCCGGATGCTGTCCGACGAGCGGCTGCACAACTCGCTCCGAGTGACCTTCACCTACGTGTTCGTCTCGGTCCCGCTGCAGTTGGCGATCGCCCTGCTGCTGGCCGTCGTACTCGACCGCGGCGTCCGCGGTATGGCGTTCTACCGTTCGGTGTTCTACCTGCCGTCGCTGCTCGGCTCGAGTGTCGCGATCGCGATCCTCTGGCGGCAGGTGTTCGGCACCACGGGCCTGCTCAACCAGGTGCTGGACGTGTTCGGCATCGAGGGCAAGGGCTGGATCTCCGACCCGAGTACGGCGCTCGGCACCCTCGTCGTACTGAACGTCTGGACGTTCGGATCGCCGATGGTGATCTTCCTGGCCGGACTGCGGCAGATCCCGACGATGTACTACGAGGCCGCGTCCGTCGACGGCGCCGGCGTACTGCGACGGTTCTTCAGCATCACGCTGCCGCTGCTGACGCCGATCATCTTCTTCAACCTGGTGCTGCAGATCATCCACGCGTTCCAGTCGTTCACCCAGGCGTTCGTCGTCTCCGGGGGCAGCGGCGGACCGTCGGACTCGACGATGTTCTTCACGCTGTACCTCTACGACCGGGGCTTCGGGAACTTCGACATGGGCTACGCCTCCGCGATGGCGTGGTTCCTGCTCGTGATCATCGGGGTCTTCACCGCCGCGAACTTCTTCGCCTCGAAGTACTGGGTGTTCTATGACGACTGAAACGCTCCGCACGACAGTCACCGCCGGGCGTACCGGCGCCATCACCTGGGCAAGGATCCGGCCGCTGGTGATCCACGTGCTGCTGGCCGGCTCCGCGCTGGTGATGCTGTACCCGGTGATCTGGATGGTCGTCAGCTCGCTGCGACCGGGCAACGAGATCTTCCGCGATCCCGGGATCCTGGTGAAGGACCTGCGGATCGAGAACTACCGGGTCGGCTGGCACGCGCTGACCGAGCCGTTCACGCGCTACCTGCTGAACTCGGCGGTCGTCGTGCTCGGCTCGATCATCGGCAACCTGGTGTCCTGCTCGATGGCGGCGTACGCGTTCGCCCGGCTGGAGTTCAGCGGCAAGAAGTTCTGGTTCGCGATCATGCTGCTGAGCATCATGCTGCCGATCCACGTGGTGATCGTGCCGCAGTACATCCTGTTCTCGAACCTGGGCTGGATCAACACGGTGCTGCCGCTGATCGTGCCGAAGCTGCTCGCCACGGACGCGTTCTTCGTGTTCCTGATGGTGCAGTTCATCCGCGGTATCCCGCGGGAGTTGGACGAGGCCGCCCGGATCGACGGCTGCGGCAAGGCCTCGATCTTCGGCCGGATCATCCTTCCGCTGATGATCCCGGCGCTCGCCACCACGACGATCTTCACGTTCATCTGGACCTGGAACGACTTCTTCAGCCAGCTGATCTACCTGACCGACCCGCACATGTACACCGTCCCGGTCGCACTGCGGTCGTTCGTCGACTCGACCTCCAGTTCGTCCTGGGGCTCGATGTTCGCGATGTCGGTCGTCTCCCTCGTCCCGGTCTTCCTCGCCTTCCTGCTCGGCCAGCGGTTCCTGATCAAGGGCATCGCGACCACCGGCATCAAGTAACCCCTGAAAGGTGCACCTCATGAGGCACATCCCACGTGGCCTACGGGCCCTGACCGCCGCCGCGGTCACCGTCACGCTGCTGGCGGCGAGCGCCTGCGGCGGCGACTCCGGTGGTGCGTCGTCGTCCTCCGACGGCGGCAAGGTCACGCTCCGATTCACCTGGTGGGGGTCGGACACCAGGACGAAGCTCACCCAGCAGGTGATCGACGCGTACCAGAAGGACCATCCGAACGTCACGATCAAGGGCGAGTTCGGCGAGTGGTCCGGCTACTGGGACAAGCTCGCCACCACGGTCGCGGCGAACGACGCGCCGGACATCATCCAGATGGACGAGAAGTACCTGCGCGAGTACGCCGACCGCGGCGCGCTGCTCGACCTGAAGAAGGCCGACGGCCTGGACACCGGCAAGTTCGAGCCGGACACGCTCGGCGCCGGTGAGTTCGACGGCGGCCTGTACGGGCTGAACGCCGGCATCAACTCGTTCGCGGTGGTCGTGAACCCGGCGGCCTTCAAGACCGCCGGCGTGCCGATCCCGGACGACAAGACCTGGACCTGGGACGACTTCGCGAAGACGGCCGCGGAGATCACCACCAAGACCGGCGGCAAGGTCACCGGCACCGGCGCACTCGGTACCAACGAGGCCGGCCTGAACCTGTGGGCCCGGCAGAACGGCGAGTCGCTCTGGACGAAGGACGGCAAGGTCGGCGTCTCACCGGAGAAGACGACCGACTTCTTCAAGTACATACTGAAGCTCCGGGACGCGAAGGCGATCCCGTCGGCCGAGGCGATCTCGCAGGACATGAACGCGTCGCTCGACCAGTCGGCGTTCGCGACCGGCAAGCTCGCGATGAGCTTCATCTGGAGCAACCAGCTGGTGGCCTTCAGCAAGGCGACCGGCCAGCAGCTGAAGCTGCTGCGGATCCCGAGCCCCGACGGCCAGGCCGCGAAGAACGGCTCGTACTACAAGGGCTCGATGTTCTGGTCGATCTCGGCGCGGTCGAAGCACCAGAAGGAGGCCACGGAGTTCGTGAACTACCTGGCCAACAACCCCGCCGCCGGTGGCGTACTGCTCGCCGAGCGGGGCGTGCCGCCGAACACCGAGGTCCGCGCCGAGGTGACGCCGAAGCTGAAGCCGGAAGACGCCGCGACCGCGAAGTTCATCCAGGACATCAAGCAGGATCTCGGTGACCCGTCGCCGGCGCCGCCGGTCGGTGGCGGCCAGGTGGAGAAGATCATCCAGCGGTACACGACCGAGGTACTGTTCGGGCGGCAGGCGCCGGAGGCGGCCGCCAAGGCGTTCCTGGACGAGGTCAACGGGGAGCTCAAATAGTGTTGCTGACGGCAACTGATTGTCGATGACGGGGGCCCGCGTGGCCGTGGTGGGAATCCACGGCCACGGAGCCTCCCATGTACGCAACGTCGCCCGGCTGGCGGAGGCCGGCCGGGCCGAGCTGGTAGCGGTCGCCGATCCGCAGGGCGCGGACGACCTGCCCGCGAGCGTCCAGGTCTTCAGCGGCCTGGACGAGTTGCTCGCGGCGACCGAGGTCGACGTCGTGGTGATCTGTACGCCGATCCAGACCCACGTCCCGCTGGCCGAGCTGGCGATGCGTGCGGGCGCCGACGTACTGCTGGAGAAGCCGCCGACGGCGTCGATGGCCGAGTTCGAGCAGTTGTCCGCGGTGGTGGCCGAGACCGGGCGAGCGTGTCAGGTGGGCTTTCAGGCGCAGGCGTCCGAGGCCACGCTGAAGCTGGCGGCGATGGTCGCCGAAGGTCAGCTCGGCGAGATTCGGGGCATCAGCGCGGTGGGGAAGTGGGTGCGCAAAGCCCGGTACTTCCAGCGCGCGCGCTGGTCCGGCAGACGGCGGCTCGACGGCGTCGATGTCGTCGACGGTGCGGTGACGAACCCGCTCGCGCATGCGGCCGCGGCGGCTCTGCTGCTGGACGGTTCGACCGGCGTGGACGACGTACGGTCGATCGAGACCGAGTTGTACCGCGCGAACCCGATCGAGTCCGACGACACCTCCGCGGTGCGGATCACGACCAGCCGCGGTACGCCGATCCTGATCGCGGTGACGTTGTGCGCGATCGATCATCTCGAGGCGACGGTGATCGTGCACGGGTCGGAGGGGCGTGCGGTCCTGACGTACCAGTCGGACCTGATCGACGACACGAAGTACGGCAGAGCTGATCTCTTGGAGAACCTGCTCGCGCATCGGGCGGATCCGACGGTCCCGTTGTACGTGCCGCTGGCCGCGACGGGTGGGTTCACCCGCGTGGTCGAGGCGGTGCGGACGGCGGCGGACCCGGTGGCGATCCCGCCCGAGCTGGTGCGTTGGGAAGGCGAAGGACTGGAGCGCCGGCCGATCGTTCTCGACGTCGAGAACTGGATCGACCGGGCCTCGGACGAGCTGGCGTTGTTCAGCGAGATCGGGGCGCCATGGACGAAACCAGTGGAACGGGAGAGCTGATGACGCAGAACCTCGGCTGCAACCACGCTGTCGGCCGGTCGATCCAGGTCACGGCGGGCGGCGGCGAGCTGTTCACCTATGTGTACAAGGCGGACGACCCGCAGTACGAGTCGCCGCGGCCGTACTTCCACCCGATCCGGACGCTGACCGGGGACCTGGTCAGCGTGTACCGCCCGTGGGACCACCTGTGGCACAAGGGCATGTCCTGGTCGTTGCCGCACTTCGGGCACGACAACTTCTGGGGCGGTCCGACGTACACCAAGGAGAACGGGTACAAGCCGCTCGACAACAACGGCTCGCAGGACCACGACCGGGTCGACGCGCTGGACGTGTCCGATGATCAGGTCCGGTTCGCGCACCACTTGTCGTGGCACAGGCAGGGCGGTGAGCATGTCGTCGACGAGGTCCGCACGATCACTGTGCGGCTCGCGGACGACGGTTGGGTGCTGGTCTACGAGACCGCGATGACGAACGTCTCCGGCGAACTCATCCAGATCGGCAGCCCGACTACGGCCGGACGGCCGAACGCCGGGTACGGCGGGTTGTTCTGGCGGGGGCCGCGCTCGTTCACGAATGGCACGATCCTTGCGCCGCAGGGCAAGGGCGGGGACGAGCTTCGTGGGCAGCGCGCACCGTGGATGGGTTTCACCGCCCGCCAGGACGAGACCGACACCGCGTCGACCATCATCGTCGCCGACGCGGCCGACAACGTCCGCCACCCACCGGAGTGGTTCGTCCGCTCGGAGGACTTCGCCGCGGTCTGCCCCGCCCCGTTCTTCACCGAGGAACTCCCCTTCCCCGCCAACGACACCCTCCGCCTCCGGTACGCCGTACTCATAGCCGACGGCCTAACCGACGACAACCGCGCCAAGTCCCTAGCAGCCCAAGCCCAAAAAGCCCTAGCTACCTAACCCAAGCTCACCACCCCAAGCCCACCACCCCAAGCCCCGCCACCTCACCACCCCGCCAAGTCCCGCCGGCCCCGCATTTGCCTGGTCCACCCACCAAATGGGGGGTTCCACACCCGCAACCAGGGTGGTGGACCCCCAACTTGGTGGGTGGGCCAAGCAAATTGGTGGGTGAGCCAGGCAAATTGGTGGGTGAGCCAGGCAAATTGGGGTCAACAAGGCAAATGGCGGCTCAGCGGGGGAGGGCGAGGGTGAAGTTGGTGTTGCCGGGGGTTGAGGTGAGGGTGAGGGTGCCTTGGTGGGCTTGGGTTATGGACTGGGCCAGGGAGAGGCCTAGGCCGGCGCCGCCGGTGGCTCGGTTGCGGGCGGTGTCGGCTCGGGTGAAGCGCTGGAAGACGTTGGGGAGCAGGTCGGCGGGGATGCCAGGGCCGTCGTCGTGGATGGTGAGTAGGGCGGAGCGGTCGCTGCTGGTGGCGGCGACGGTGACCGTGGTGCCGGGTGGGGTGTGCCGGCGGGCGTTGGTGAGCAGGTTGGCGACGACCTGATGCAGGCGCTGCTCATCGCCGATCACGATGATCGGTTCGGCCGGCAGGTCGAGCTCCCAATGGTGGCTGGGGGCAACGATGCGCGCGTCAGTCACCGAGTCGAGGGCGAGCCGGGACAGGTCGACCGGGCGGCTGTCGAGCGGCCGGCCCGCGTCCAGGCGGGCGAGGAGCAGGAGGTCCTCGACCAGTGATGCCATCCGGCTGGTCTCGACCAGGACCTTGCCCATCGCGTGCGTGAACAGTTCGGGATCGCCCTGATGCAGGCTCAGCTGGGCGTAACCGTGAATCGTGGTCAGCGGCGTACGCAGCTCGTGCGAGGCGTCCGCGACGAACTGCCGGACCTGCTGCTCGCTGCGATGCCGCGCGTCGAGGGCGTTCTCCATGTGACCGAGCAGTGTGTTCAGCGCGACCGCGACCTGGCCGACCTCGGTGCGTTCGTCCGTGAGCTGGTCCGGCACCCGTGCGGTCATCCCGATCTCGCCGGTGTCGAGCGGCAGACCGGCCACCTCGCGGGCGGTCTGCGCGACCCGGCGCAGCGGCCGCAGTTGACGCCGTACGACGAACACCGCGACGCCGCCCGCGGTGAGCACGCCGATTCCGCCGAAGAGCGCCTCCCACCCGACCAGGCTGTTGATCGTGTTCTGGATGTCCTTGGTCGGGAGCCCGGTGATCACGGTCACCGCTTCGACGCTGGACGCGTGCACCCGGTACTCGCCGAGATCGGGCAGGTCGACCGCACTGTTCTCGCCTGCAGTCACATCGTCGAGTACGCCAACCGCCTGGTCGCTGAGTCCGGTCAGCTTCCCGTCGGCGGTGATCACATCGCCTGCCGCGCCGGTCGGGGTGACGTACAACGTCACCGTGCCCGCGTCCTGCCCGTGCGGGGCGTCCGGCGGCGGGCCGCCGTTCTTGAGCGCACCGATCGCGCGGCTCTGGGTGGCGGCGACCTTTCCGTCCAGTTGCCTGGTCAGGTACGAGCCGATCGCGGCGGTCGTCAGCGCGCCGATCACGAGACTCATCACCGCGACCAGCAGCACCATCGCCGCCGCGACCCGCACACTCAACGAACGCGCCGCGACCCTCATGCACCCAGAATGTGCGGCCAGCCCTGAGGGCTGCTTCGTGTTTCCTGGGACCTTCCTGTGAAGCCAGAACAGGGAACGTCAGAGCAGTACGTCGGCCGCCGCGCGCAGCCCGTCGAGCTCGGCCGCGGCCCAGCCCTCGTCCCGCGACTCGGCGCCGCGCCAGCGTGGCTTGTCGACGACGTGGAAGTACAGGTTGAAGATGCTGCCGGCGACCTGCAGGTACGGGATCGCCGCCTCGTCCTCGGGCGTGATCGGGCGGCATGCGGCGTACGCCGACTTGAACGCGTCCCAGTGCGGTGTCGTCGCGACGCCGCCGAAATCCGCCGCCAACGGACCGACCGCGGCGAGATCGAAATCGAGCAGCAGAAGTCCCTGATTAGTCAGCAAGACATTGTCCATCGTGACATCGCCGTGGCAGGTTCCTGCCTTTGAGTACTGCGCGAGGTTGTTCCGTACAGCACCGGCGAGAGACCGGAGCAGGTTTTCCTCCGTGTCGTCCATGGCGAGGATTTCTTCGAGCGGCCGGTCCAGCCGGTGAACGAGATCGGCCGGCGGCCGATAGTACGGCGAGGTGTAGTTGTCGGCGGCATCGTGAAATGCGGCGAGTTGCCAGCCGAAGTCGGCGTACAACTCGTCGGTGAAGGGCGGTCGCGGCTTGGTGCCCTCGACGTACCCGAGCAGGGTGAACGGCCGGGGACCTTCGGGTGTCTCGAGGAGGCCGACGGTGTCCCCATCGGGCAGTGGGAGGACCGGTGGAGCGAGTACGCCGGACGCGCGCAGATGCTCCGAAAGCCCTGTCTCCCAACGGATTTCGTCCGGCCCGCGGCCGCCGTACCGATAGAGCTTGAGGACGTAGCGGGCGTCGTCCGTCGCCAGCTCGTAGACGTCGTTCACCAGCGAACGGAGCAGGGTGCAACTGGTGAAGGCGAGGTGGTAGTGGGTGCCGAGCTCGGCGGCCAGCGCCTCGGGATCGGGGAGCGAGCGCACGGTCGGGATCACGGAGCCGACCCTACGGATCACCGAGCCGACCCCACAACGCGTTTGAATTGACAGGTTAGAACCGTGGTAAGAGTGGGGAGGTTCGAGACGTTTCCGGATTCGCCTCCCCTTTCGGGGCCGGAAACCGGTAGCCTCTTGCAGCGCGCTGTATTGGGGGCCGCCGTACCACCCACCCGACGAACTGCCGGAGAGCCCAAACCGGTCAGGAGAGCACGTCTTGCAGGAGAACACCAGCACAACCAGTACTGGCGAACTGGCCAACGTACCCCTCACCGGTGCGGACAAAGTCGCCTACGCTTTCTACGCGACCGCGGCTGCCGCGGCTCTGGTCGGCCAGGTCTGGGCCGGCGTGACCCATATCCCCTGGCCGGACAACGGCTTCTCGCAGCTGCTCAAGATTGTCCTCGTCACTCCCGCGGTCGCGGTGCTGGAGCTCGGTGGTGTCGCTACGGCGGCGCTCGCCGACCTGCGCCGCCGCAAGGGCGAGCAGGCCTACGCGTACCGCGCGATGTCGTTCTTCGCGGCACTCGTCGCGGTCGTCTTCAACGTGGTCGGCCACTGGCGGCCGGAGGAGCGGTTCCTCGCCTTCGGCTTCGGCGGTCTGTCCGCGTTCGCGTACGTGCTCTGGCTGATCCACAGCTCGGCCCGTCGCCGCGACGCGCTCCGTCGTGCGGGCCAGATGCGCGAGACCGGCCCGGTGTACGGCATCGTCCAGTGGGCCCGTGAGCCACGGGTCACCTGGCTGGCGCGGTCGCTGGCGATCGAGCACGGCTACGGCCTGTACGAGAGCCTCCGCGCGGCCCAGCACCAGATCCGGAACAAGAGCCGCCGGGACGCGATCGCCGGCACCGTCGCGGAGTACATCCGTTCCGAGCACCAGGACGAGCGGCTGGCGAAGATCGCCGAGACGACGTACGACCCGGACCGGCTGGCCGGGATGCTCGAGGAGCGGATCAACTACGAGGTCATCACCAACAAGCTGACCAAGGCGATCTCACCGCCGCCGGAGCAGTCCGAGGACCGTCCCGCCGTACCCGCCGCCGTGTGGGTGCTCGAGGGCGGGCAGCCACGGCGTGCGGACGGCACCGGGGTCGGACTGCGTGACGACGACGCCTGGACCGGCGAGTTGATGGCGATCGTCGACCAGCCGGAGCCCACCGACAGCGGCATCTCCGAGGCCGTAGTCGTCGAGGACGAGAGCGAGCCGCAGCACGTCGTCAGCGGTACGGCGAGCAGCCTCAAGCCGTTCGCCCCGCAGCCGAAGGCGGAACCGCTGGTGGAGAAGCCGAAGCCACCGTCACCGTTCGCGGGCCCGGCCGATCCGCAGCCGCCGGCGCTGATCACCACCCCGAAGGTGGAGCCCGTCCTGCCCGACCCGGCGCCGGTCGTCGTCGCGAAATCGGAGCCGGAGCCGGACCAGTCGGAGCCCACCGACCTGGAGAAGAAGCGCATGCGCGCCTGGAACATGCTCGCTGACTGGCCGGAGGGTCACGAGCGCACCGCGGTGAACCTGGCGCGTGCGGTGAGCTGCAGCGAGCCGATGGCGAAGCGCTTCATCGAGCAGTACGAGGCCGAGCACGGCCTTGTGTTCAGTTCGCAGAACTGACGCACCAACTGCCGGTGGACCTCAGACGTTGAGGTTCACCGGCAGTTCTGCGAGACCGCTGACCAGTACGCGACGCCACTCGAGCTCTTCGGCCGGCTTCGCGAGACTCATCCGCGGGAAGCGTCGGACGAGGGCCGCCAGCGACTCCTGCAGCTCGATCCGCGCCAGTTGTGCGCCGAGGCAGAAGTGCGGTCCGAAGCCGAAGGACATGTGCTTGTTGTCGCGGCGGTCCAGCCGCAGCTCGTCCGGAGCGTCGTACGCCCGCGGGTCCCGGTTCGCCGAGTTGAGCGCGGCCATCACCCCTTCACCGGCCTTGATCTGTACGCCGTGCAGCTCGACGTCCTCGATCGCGACGCGGAGCTGGCCGACCTCGCTGAACCTGTTGAACCGCAGCAGCTCCTCGATCGCCGACGGGATCAGCTCGGGCTCCTCGACCAGCCGCGCCCAGTTCTCCGGCCAGCGCAGCAGTGTGGCGACGCAGCTCGAGATCTGGTTGGCGGACGTCTCGTGGCCGGCGACCAACAGGTTCACGCCGAACGCGATCAGCTCCTCCTGACTCAGCCGGTCGCCTTCCTCGCGAGCGCGCACCAGCTCGTCCAGGAGATCCTCCGCGGGACCCGAGGTGTTCGCGAGCTTCTTCGTGACCAGATCCTCGATGTACGCCGTGAGGTTGGTCATCGCGTCCTCGACGAGGTCCTTCTCGGCCATCTTCATGCTGTACCCGAGCTCGGTCCACTCCCGGAACTGCGCGCGGTCCGCGTACGGTACGCCGAGCAGCTGACAGATCACCTGGATCGGCAACGGCAGCGCGACCAGTTGCCTGATGTCGGCGCCGTCGCCCGCCTGCGCGACGTCCTTGGCGAGCTGCGCGGACAGCTCCGCGACCCACGGCCGGGTCTGCTCGATCTTCCGGTGCGCGAACGTTGGCACCACCAACCGCCGGAGCCGACTGTGCTCCGGCGGGTCGGTGGTGGTCAGGCTGTTCGGCATCGGTTTGGCCAGCGCGACGCGTGGTGCTCCTTGCTTCACCACGGCGGCGCGCGAGAACCGCGGATCGGCGAGCACCAGTTTCACGTCGTCGTACCGCGTCACCAGCCAGACCTCGGCTCCCGCCAGCGTCCGCACCCGCGCCACCGGCCGGTTCTCCCTCAGCTCGGCGAACGTCGGCGACGGATCGAACCGAAACGCATCGTCGAACGGAATCTGCAGAACCGGTTCGCTCATGCCCCAACTCTAGGCAGGTTAGGAACATTGCCCTACGGATCCCGCGCGTCGGTGCTAGGTGGTGCGGCGGGTGGTGATCGTCGAGATGACGACGGCGGACCCGATCAGCAGCAGGAGGACGGCGCCGATCAGCGCGCCGATCGTGATGCCCTCGACGGCGGGCAGGGTGCCGCCGACGCTCAGTTCGGCGTCGACCTTCGGTGACCCGTCGGCGTTCATGATCACGACCGACCAGTCGCCACTGCGGGCGGTCCAGTCGAGCGTCTGGGGACCGGTGCCGGTGGCCGAGGCGACCCAGAACGACTGGTTGGCGGGCAGGGCGGCTGGCTTGTCGCCGGGCCGGGCAGTGGTCGTCATGTGGAAGGGATCGACGTCGAAGTCCGCGACCTCGTCGTGGCTGACTCCCTTGAGGTACGCCGCGACGTCGGCGGCCGGGCCGATGCCGATGAAGACCGGCGTACCGGGCGTCGTCGACTCGATGCCGATCCGGGCCTTGCCGAGGAAATCGTCGGTGTAGAAGGCATCCGGCCCGACGCCGCCGATGTCGAGCCCCGGCGCCGACAGCGCGTAGGTGCTGGTGCTGACCCGCTCTGGTCCGGCGGTGAAGTATCCGTCGCCGTCGCGTTGATTCTGCGCCCACAGACCGACGCCGCCGACAGCGAACAGGGTGACGCCGAACAGGGCCAGCAAGGCTCCCAGGACGACCAGCACGGTGCGCCAGCCGCTCCAGGTGCGATCGACGGGAGGGGTACGAGGGGGAATCGAAGTGGTGGTCATGAGACTGGCTCCTTGGCGTTGACGGTTTGGCGTGGGTCGGTGGCTTCGGCTGGTGCGGGACTGGTCCAGAAGCGGCGGTTGGCGATCAGCAAGCCGATGGCGACTGCCCACCACACCGCGACGTACAGCCAGGTCTCTCGGGTCAGGTCCGAACCGGCGGGCCAGAGGTCGCTGGTGTTGATGCTGCCTTCGGTGGCATGCGCGATGAGGGTGATGAGTGCGCTGCCGGCGGCGTGGTTGAACAGCCACGCGTACCAGAAGGTGACGCCGACCGTGGTCAGCGCTTCGAAGGGCTGGAGGCCGAACGACGAGATGAAGAACAGCGGCAGGTGCCAGCCGGTGATCGCCACGGCCAGGATCGCGGTCGAGACGAGCGGAGTACGGCGCGCCTGGAGCTTGGGCTGCGCAAAGCCGCGGAAGCTCGGCTCTTCGTTGAACGGACCTCCGGTCGGGTCGATCATGATCATGCCGACGACGACTGCGAGGCCGTACCAGGGCGTGAACTGCCCGGTGTTCGGAGCCGGTGCGCCGAGAGCCTGGTTGAGCGACATCGTCACGAGGTGCACGGCCAGCGGTACGGCGATCGCGACGACGTACCAGATCCAGCGGACCCGCCACCGGATCAACCGGGAGCCCATGGCTCGCAGGCCGGCGAAGCCTTCGGTCAGGTAGACAACGACGAGTGCGGCGACCAGGGCGCCGGGAGCGTAGAAGCTCCCGAACGGGACGCCTGCCCATGCCAGCGCATAGGCCAGGACGAAGAAAGTGACGACGGGATGATTGCGGATGAAGGTCATGACGGATCTCCTGGGAATCGCGGGTGGCTGGGGACTTGGTGCACGGTCCGGCCGCGGCGGGTCGGGTTCGTTCTGCATCACGCGGGATTTGTGCACTGGTTCCTCCAGGGACGGGGTCTACGTCGAGACTCGCGTTTCCGGGCGCGTTCGGCAGACCGGGCGACCGGTGGAGGAGAGGTTCGGGTTTCTGGTGTGCGGCGCAGCGTCAGGCGCGCAGGTAGAGCAGCACGGCCAGGACCCGGCGGGACTCGCTGCGGGTGGACGGGATGCCGAGCTTGGTGAAGATGCCCGAGACGTACTTCTCCGCGGCCCGCAGCGTGATCGTCAGCGAATCGGCGATGCCCTGGTTGGAGGCGCCGGTCGCCATCAGTTCGAGCGCTTCCCGCTCGCGGGGAGTCAGCACCGCGAGCGGATCGTCACCACGCCGGCGTTTCAGCAAGGTGGAGACGATCTTCGGATCCACGGCCGAGCCGCCACCGGCCACTCGCCGTACCGCGCCGACGAAGTCGTCCACGTCGCTGATCCGGTCCTTCAGTAGATAGCCGACCCCTTCGGCGGACTCCGACAGCAGTTGCATCGCCAGGCCGAGTTCGAGGTACTGCGACAGCACCAGTACGCCGACGCCCGGATGCTGCTCGCGGATCCGTAGGGCGGCCCGCATGCCCTCGTCGTTGTGGGTCGGAGGCAGCCTGATGTCGAGGATCGCGACCTGCGGCGGGAAGCTGCGAACGTACCGCAGCAGGTCGTCGGCGTTGTCGTACGCCGCGGCCACGTCCAGGCCGGCGCTCTCGAGGATCCGGGTGAGTCCCTCGCGCAGCAGCACGCTGTCCTCGGCGATCGCTACTCGCATGGGAACTCCGCTTCCAGCCGGGTCCCGTGGCCTGCCGGACTCCAGATCCGCAGCTGACCGCCGACGGCCTCGACCCGGTCGGCGAGACCGCGTAACCCGGTGCCACCCTCGGTGTCCGCGCCGCCGATTCCGTTGTCGATGACCGCGACGACGATCGCGTCCGCCGACCGGGTGACGCGGATCGACGCCGTGGTTGCCTCCGCGTGCTTACCGATGTTCGTCAGGCTCTCGCTGACCACGTAGTACGCGGCGACCTCGACGCGTTCGGGCAGCCGACCGTCGATCGCGACGTCCAGCTCGACCGGTACGGCGGCTTGTGCAGCGAGGGACTCCAGCGCGACCGCCAGGCCGTGGCCGGTGAGCACCGCGGGATGGATGCCGCGCGCCACATCCCGCAACTCGTCGAGGGAGACGGCGACCTCGCGCTTGGCCTGCAGCAGCCGTGCCGCGGTTTCGCTGCTGTCCGTGGAGCTGTTGGCGAGCAGTCCGAGTTCGAGTGCCAAGGCCACCAGGCGCTGCTGGGCGCCGTCGTGCAGGTTCCGTTCGAGCCGCTGCCGTTCCTTCTGTTCGGCGTCGATGACCCGGGACCGTGAACCTTGCAGCTCCTGCAGACGGGCACGGAGCTCGACCTGCAGCCGGTTGTTCTCCAAGGCGATTCCGGCCGCCGCCGCGACGGCGTCGAGCAGTTCGCGTTCGTCCTCGAGCGATCGGTCGAATTCCAGGGCGATGATCGGCTCGTGGTCGCGGTGGATGACCCGGGTCGCACGTCCCTCGTCGGCGCCCCGCAGGGTGACGGCCTGACCGTCCGGATCGGCCCAGGTGCCGTACTGCGGCAGCCAATAGGCAAGGGTGAGGGACGGGTCGTGCAGGGCACGCGCCAGGGGCTCCCGCAGATCGCTGGTCGGGTGCGCGCGCAGCTCCATCAACAGAGCGCCGACGTCGGTGCGGGCCAGCCGGGCGTCCAACAGGCCCAGCAGGAAGGCGGCCGGCGCGAGGCCGAGGGCAGCGAACGTGATGTGCCGGACGGTTTCGATTTGTGGCCAGCCGCGTAGACCTGCGACGTACAGGAGCGCGAGCATCACCAATGCGAGTCCGAAGGTGTCCACCAGGAGCGTCACCGGGCGTCTCCGCGCGAGGCCCGGGCTTGGTCGGCGTACCAGAAGCAGGGCGGTGCCGATCAGCAGCAGTGCGCTCATCGCGACCAGTTGGAACTGCTCGATGCGGCTCGCGAGCGCCGGTTGGGCGGTGATTGCGAGCAGGCTGTCCGGATTGCTGCCGAGCAGGATCTTCGCCAGTTGGAGAACCACGACGTTCACGTAGCCGGCGATGACGACCACCTGGCGCGGTCGGGTCGCCAGCTGTCCGGTCGGATAGGCCAGGAAGACGTGCAGGAACATGGCGGACGGCACCATGTCGAGGAGGTTGCCCAGCGAGTGCAACGCGGGCAGCGAGGACCACTGCAGAGCGGTCAGGGCCATCACGAACGCGGTGGCGATCATCAGCGGACCGAGGCGGCTCTCCGGCCGACGCCACCACGCGAGCGTTCCACTGATCAGGTACGGGATGGTGATCCAGTTGAACAGGAACGCCTGCAGGCCGGGCCGGACCAGTTCGTCGCCTGCCATCGCGAGCGCGATCGAGACGAGCAGCGTGCCGAGACCCACGACGACAGTCGCCCACAGGGCCCACGGCCCGGGGCCGCGGGCGCGCGCGATCGCCGGTGCCACCACCTGTCACCCCCACCCCTGCCCAGCGTGCGCCCGTTGCAAAGGCCAGGCAAGGGCCCGGAACGACAGGAGGTGGTCCCGCCGGAACGGGACCACCTCGCCGTGCGCACGCTCGGCCGACCCGGTGCGGGCCGACTACCTCCTGTCCTTCGGGCTACTTGGTGCCGAAGGAGTAGATGGTGGTGGACTTGTAGGTCTCGCCGGGGCGGAGGACCGTCGACGGGAAGTTGGAGTGGTTCGGGGAGTCGGGGAAGTGCTGGGTCTCGAACGCGAAGGCGTCACCTTGGCGGTAGGCCTTGTTGCCGATGCCGAGGAACGTGCCGTCGAGGAAGTTGCCGCTGTAGAACTGGACGCCCGGCTGGTCGGTGAGTACCTCGATCGTGCGGCCGTGCTCCGGCTCCCAGAAGCGCCCCGCGAGCCGCAGCCCGTTGCTGTCGGGTTCCCCTCCGATCACGAAGTTGTGGTCGTACCCGCGGCCGAAGATCAGCTGCTGGTGATCGCCGCGGAGCCGCTTGCCGATCGCGGTCGGCCGGCTGAAGTCGAACGGCGTACCGGCGACCGGAGCGATCTCGCCGGTCGGGATCAGCGTGGCGTCGACCGGCGTGTACTTCGGTGCGTTCAGCTCCAGGACGTGGTCGTAGATGGTGCCGTTGCCCTCGCCGAGCAGGTTGAAGTACACGTGGTTGGTCAGGTTCACGATCGTCGGCTTGCCGGCCACGGTCGCGTCGTAGTCGATCCTCAGGTCGTCGCGCTTGTCCAGCGTGTACGTGACGGTGCTGGTGAGCTCACCAGGGAAGCCCATCTCGCCGTCCGGGCTGACGTAGGTGAACGCGACGCCGACGGCCTTGTCGGTCTGGACGACCTTGGCCTTCCACACCTTCTTGTCGAAGCCGAGCGTGCCCCCGTGCAGCGCGTTCTCGCCGTTGTTGACCGGGATCTGGTACGTCGTCCCGTCCAGGGTGAACTTGCCCTTGGCGATCCGGTTGCCGTACCGCCCGATGGTGGCGCCGAAGTACGGGCTGAGCGTGGCGTAGTCCGGCAGGTTGTCGAAGCCGAGGCTGATGTTGGTGGTCCTGCCGCGGCGGTCCGGCGTCTCGACCCGCTGGATGGTCGCGCCCCAGGTGAGCATCGAGATCGTCACCCGGCCGTTGGTGAACGTGTAGACGTCCACCTTCTGACCGTCCGGCGTGGTGCCGAACGGGTCCTTGCGGATCTCGAGCTTGCCGTGGTGTGCGCCCATGGTCTTCAACTTATCCGGCGTACCAGCGGGCGAACTGGCCTGGGTACCGGCGTCAGCGGTGGTGCTGAGCGCGCCCGCGGCGGCGGCACCGAGGCCCAGGGCGCCGGCGGTCCTGAGGACCTGGCGGCGGGGCAGGTGATCGGGCATCGCAATCCCCTCAATCGTTGTAGAAACCAGACCTGGGCACGATAAGCACGGTGGAGGAGTGTTTGGAACAGTTCGGAACGGTGTGAATTCGTCCGATCTCTCCGGGTTGATCATGCTCGTGACCAGATCAGTCCGGTCCGGGGCCCGATCGAGCCTTCAGCGGTACGCCGTTCGCACGCGAGGATGAGGTCATGAGCCGAACCGCACTGATCGTGATCGACGTCCAGGAATCGTTCCGGGTCCGCCCGAACTGGCAGCTGGTGAACCACCCCGACATCGCCGAGCGGGTGGACCGCCTGGTGCGCGCGGCCCGCGACAAGGGCGACCTCGTCGTCTGGGTGTTGCACACCGAGCCGGGGACCGGTGGCGCGTTCGACCCGGCCAACGGCCACGTCCAGCTGATCGACGGCCTCGAACCGCTGCCGGGGGAGCCGATCCTCACCAAGACGTCGCACAACGCCTTCACCACAACGAATCTGCAGCAGTTGCTGACCCAGCACGGTGTTGGCGAGATCGTTGTCTCCGGCATCCGTACCGAGCAGTGCTGCGAGACCACCGCACGCGTCGCGTCCGACCTCGGGTACGACGTCGTGTTCGTCACCGAGGCGACCGCGACGATGGCGTTGGCGCACTGGTCGATCCGCGACGAGGCGACTGTCGAGGAGATCCTCGCCGACCAGCGGACCCTGACCGCGGAGCAGGTCGTCGAACGCACGGAGTACGCGCTGGCCGGCCGCTTCGCCACCATCCGGACGCTCGACGAGCTCACCGGCGTACCCGTGCCATCCTGACCGGATGCGACCTACTCGCGTGGTCTTCGTACTGGTGCCGAGGCTTCACTTGCTGGATCTGGCCGGGCCGGCGCAGGTGTTCACGACGGCGAACGACTTCGGGTACGGGTACGAGGTCTCGTACGTCGCCGAGTCCGAGGAGATCGCGACCGCTCAGGGCGTGCCGTTGCGGGCCCAGCTGGAGTGGCCGGAGCTCGATGCGGGGGACCTGATCGTCGTACCGGGATGGCGGTCGCCGCGGTTGTCGCCGGAGCCGCCGATCGGGCCGGAGTTCCGGGAGCGATTGCGTGCGCACCATGCGAATGGTGGGTTGGTTGCGAGTGTCTGCTCGGGGGCTGACGCCCTCGGGTGGGCGGGCCTGCTCGACGGGCGGCGTTTCACGACCCACCACGACCTGACCGACGAGTTGGCCGCACGCTACCCGCGGGCGATCATCGTCCGGGACGTGCTGTACGTCGAGGACGATCGCGTGATCACCTCCGCTGGGATCGCGAGCGGCATCGACCTCGCGCTGCACCTGGTTGCGGTCGGCCGTGGCGCCGAGGCAGCGGCCCGGGTCGCACGCGAGATGGTCGTCTACGCCCGCCGCAACGGCGACGAACTGCAGGAATCCGCGATGCTCCGCCACCGGGATCACCTCAACGACCTCGCGCACCGCGTCCAGGACGTCATCGACGCCCGGTACGCCGACCGGCTGCCGCTGACCGACCTGGCCGGACAGATCGGCGTCAGCGAACGCACGCTAACCCGCATCTTCACCGCCGCCACCGGCCTCACTCCGCTCCGATACCAGCAGCTCCTCCGCCTGGAACGAGCCGAACACCTCATCGGCCACGGCACCACCGTCGAGTCCGCCGCCCGCACCGTCGGCTTCGAGGACGCCCGCATGCTCCGCCGCCTCCGCGGCCGAACCACTGTCTAGACCAGAAACAACTTTTCCCAGGGGTCGCACGTCTACTCGTACAACCAACCGACGAGGGGACGGAACATGAGGTTTGCTGGGGGCATGCGCCGAGGTGTGGTTGCGACCGGTGTGGCGACAGGAGTGCTGGCCGTGGGGCTCACAGCCCTGGCGACGCAGGGAGCGGACGCCGGTACGACGTCGGCCACCGCGCTGAGCCGGTCGTCGATGCTGACCGTCGGCGAGGTGAAGAAGGCCGACGCGCGACGGGACTGGATTCGGCAGGTTGACAGGGGAATTCTGCCGAAGACCTACTGCGGCCCGGCGTCGACCGAAGGCAAGCGGGTCTCGGCCCGGATGGCTCGCGGGTTCACCGACGAGATGGACGCGTACGGCGCGCAGTACGTCAGCCAGTACGCGAACGCGGCGACCGCGCGGGCGGCGTACAACTCGATCATCGCGACGCTGAAGGGCTGCACGTACAGCAAGCCGGCGCCGACGCACGCGCGGAAGATCACCGAGAACCGCGTGGTTAAGGGCGCCTCGGGCGACCTCACGCAGGTGATCCGCTGGTACGACTACCCGAAGCCGAACGACCCGGGCAGCGAGGCGGGCGGCTTCCCGTACGCCGTCACGCTGAAGGGCCGCAACGTCTCGGTGCTGGCGTTCAGTGAGATGGGACAGGGCATGCCCGCGCCGAACTTCGACAAGCTCGCGCGTCAGGCGGCCGCCAAGATCAGCCGCTAGTAGGAGCCCAGCGGGGGGATCTGCTGGGGCGCGGACGTGACGGCCGGGGCGGATGAGGGGTCACCGCTCCGGCCGTCACCTGTACTACCTGGTTGCCGCAGTCAGCTTCGTGACCGCGGTGCCAAGTTGCCCGCTGAGAAGGGCGTGGTCGGCGTCGGAGATGAGCTTCGACGCCGGCTCGTCGAGGTTCTGGCCGATGTGGTTCTGCGCGATCCACCGCGCCACGCCGACGATCGCGTCGTCCTCGGCGAAGGTATCCGCCTTGGTGCGCTCCAGGAGCTTGGCGGACTGCGCGGCCGCGGCCAACGCGATGGTTGCCTGCGGCCCCGACCAGTCGCGGACCTGGAGTGCGACACCGGCCGCGATCCCGGCCGTCACCGCGTACGGATCGTTCTTGTGCAGCAGGGTGTTGCGGGCCTCGGTCAGCGCGGCACGGGCTGCTGCTTGGGTCGTGAGGCCCCAACCGAACGGGTACTGCGGGTTGTAGGACGCATCGCCGACGTTCAACGGCTGCTGGTCCTCGGCGCGCGGCCAGCTCACCGGCAACCGCCCGCTGAACGGGACCTTGCCGAACAGCACGTCCGCGACGCCGGCGCCCTCGGTACCCGGCAGCCACGACGCGACCAGTGCGTTGATCTTGCCGAGCTGATCCGCGATCACCTGCGGACGACCGGACACGATCAGTACGACGCACTTCATCGCGCCGCAGACCTTGTCCACAGCGGCCTTGTCGGCGTCCGAGAGCAGCAGGTCATGACCGTTGCCGACATCCCCGATTCCCTCGGCGTACGGGCGTTCGCCGACCACGACCACGCCGACGTCGTGACCCTCGAGCGGCGCCGACGCGTCCGCGCTGAACGTCGCGTCCGGCACCACCTGCTTGATCCCGTCGAGGATCGTCGTACCCGTGGTCGTCGCACCGGATCCGCCTTGCCAGCTGATGCTCCAGCCGCCCATCTGGTTGCCGAGATCGTTCGCGTTGCTGCCCGCGACATACACCTTGGCAGTCGATGCTAGTGGCAACAGATTGCCGTCGTTCTTCAGCAACACCTGGGATTTCGCCGCGGCCTCGCGACCGACGGCTCGGTGTGCGGCCGATCCGATGGACGCGGCGTTGGACGTGTCGGCGTACGGGTGCTCGAACAGGCCGAGCTTGAACTTCTCGGTCAGGATCCGGCGGACCGCGTCGTCGATCCGCGTCATCGGGATCCGGCCGGCGCCGATCTCCTCGGTCAGGCCCTGGGTGAAGCCCTGGTAGTTCGTCGGCACCATGATCATGTCCAGGCCGGCGTTGATCGACGTACGGATGTCGCTCGCGTAGTCGCCCGGCAGCTGGTCGATCGCCTGCCAGTCGCTGATCACGAACCCGTCGAAGCCCATCCGCTGTTTCAGCACGCCGTTGATCAGCTCACCGTCGCCGTGCATCTTGACCGGCACGGCGTCGTCGACCGACATGCTCGAGTACGACGGCATCACGGTGCCGATGCCGAGGTCGACCGCGGTCTGGAACGGCGCGAGGTGGATGGTCTCCAGTTGCTGCCGGGTCACCTGCGTGATGCCTTGGTCGATCTTGTACGAGCCGGTCGTCGAGCTGCCGTACGTCGTACCGCCGTCGCCGACGAAGTGCTTCGCGGTGGCGAGGACGTGGTTGTTGCGCGCGAGCTGACTGCCGTCGGCCTTGCCCTGCAGGCCGGTGATCACGGTCGCCATCGACTGCACGAGCGCCGGATCCTCGCCGTACCCCTCGTAGGCGCGACCCCAGCGGTCGTCGCGGACCACGCACACGCACGGCGCGAAGTCCCACGGAATGCCGGTCGCGCGGACCTCGGTTGCGGTCACCTCGCCGGTCCGCCGGGCCAGGTCCGGATCGCGGGTGGCGCCGATCGCGATGTTGTGCGGCAGGATCGTCGCGCCGATCACGTTGTTGTGCCCGTGCACCGCGTCGACGCCGTAGATCAACGGGATCTGCAGACGGGTCGCCTGCGCGTTGAGCTGGAACGTGTCGATCATCCCGGCCCAGGCGGCCGGGGTGTTCGGGGTCGGTACGGAGCCGCCGCCGGACAGCAGCGAGCCGAGGGCGTACGACGCGATGTCCGAGCGGGACCGGAGCGCGTTCCGCTCGGCCTGGGTCATCTGCCCGACCTTTTCCGCCGTCGTCATCCTGGCGAGCAGGTCGGAAACACGGTTCCTGATCGGGAGTTTCCGGTTCAGGTACGGCAGGTCGTGCGCGTCGATCACCACGACCGGCTGGGTCTGCGGGGCCTTCGCGCCGGTGACCGTGAGCTCGAGGGGAACGGTTTCCGCGACCTCGGCGGAACGGTCTTTCCGGGTGGTCACGGAAACGTTCTGCGACGTTCCGGAAAGCGTTCCGGCCGGGAACGTGATCGTTCCGGAAACAGGCGTGTAGTCGTCGGCGCCGGCCGTTCCGGTTCCGGTCTTGTAGTCGACGGTGACCGGCTCTTCGAGCGGCGTACCGCCGGTGGTCGCGACCGAGACCTTCACCTGCGCGGTCCCACCCTCCTTGACCGGGTACACGTCGGCGTCGGTCACGACGCTGTTCTTCAGCGCCGGGTCGGCCTTGCCGAAGACCTCGACCTGATCGATCGCGAACTCACCCGGTGCGCCGGCCGGCATCGTGAACGCGTAGCCCCACATCTGGGTCAGGTTCAGGATGTGGTCGATGCCGCCGACGGGCTGGTAGTCGCCGCGGTACACGAGCTCGCTGAACGGGATCTCGACCAGATGCCAGCCTTGCCAGTCGTCGGTGAAGCTGGTGTTCCACAGCTCGGACGCCTCGGCGTTCGCGCCGCCGTCCTTGATCTCGAAGAAGATCCGCTTCCCGGAGCCGGGCGGAAGCGGGGCGGTGTTCTGCCCGTACCACCAGAACCGGATCCCCTTGTACGGCGACCAGTCGCCGGGGTTCACGTCGTACGTGACGTCGTGGCTGAACCCGCCCCAGCCGCTGATGTTGTACGTCCCGTGCAGCACCTTCTCGCCGGCCGGTGCGTCCGCCCGAGTCTGCAGCTCGAGCGTCGGCGGGTCGTCTGCGTCGCTGCCCCAGGTGAAGATCCCAGGGTTCGGCGGCGCCGCGAACGGTTCCGCACCCTCGAACGCCGCCAACGTCACCGGAGCCGGATCGTCGGCCGCCGCCGCCGGCGTCGTCACCAGCAGACCGCCCAGCAGAGCAGCCGCCGCGACAACCGCCACGGATCGAGAACCAGACCACCAGAGCATGGCGACTCCTCACAGGGACACAGAAGGGGACACAGAGCACGGGCGCTCGGGCCGACTCTCAGCCCTCTCAGAACCCGGGTCAAGAGCTCACCGGTTCCGGAACTAGAGCGCTCTCACGGTGTCCGCAACAGCGATCGGGCCCATGTGCGGACGCGGCCCCGGGCGGTACTCCGACCGGACGAGCTCCGGGGCCTGGGCCTGCACGGTGCCGAGCGGGGTGGTGCGGTGGTCGCTGACCCACTCGATCAGCGCGTCAGGTGCCGCGATGTCCCCCGTGAAGTGGAGGAGATTGAGGTACCAGATGTCGCGGCGTTCGGTCTCGTACCAGGCGTCGGGCCCGAGCTCGTGGGTGACGTGGTCGCTGAAGATGTCGGCAGCCGAGTCCAACGGCTCGGCGCAGGCCATCACCGTGCCTGCGGTGAGCGTGAGGCCAGTAACCCGGAACCCGATCGGCCACTGGGCACGGGCGGTCGCGCGGTCGAGGGCCGAGAGATATCGAGCGGTGGTCGGATCATCGGCGGGGACGTGCTCACGGCGGGGCTCCAGCGCACGGACGGTCAGGTGGGCGGAGCCGAGTTGCCCGGTCTCCCAGTGCCCAGGCCCGGCCAGCACCGCGGCCTCCTGCGTGATGGCGTCCAAGGTGTGCGCGAGCCGACTTTCCGGTACAGGCCGCAGTACGACGCTGAGCGGCCAGCGCCCGCCCTCGCGGGGGAGTTCGTCGCGCTGGTGCGTGCCGGCCGCGATCCGCGGTGCCGCGGTGGTGAACAGGTGGTCGAACTTCGTGGTCTCGATGATGAAACCTCCTTCGCATCGTTACGACGCGGGGACTGGACAGTCGGTTGGTGGGTAGATGACTGTGGGTCGCGACCGTGCTGTAGGGGGAGAGGACACCTATGAAGCTCCGATATGTGCTGGGCAGCGTCATGCTGATCGTTCCGATGGCTGTGGTTGCCGTGGTCTCTCCGGCGACCGCGGCGTCACCACCGGACCCGGCAGCAGCACCGGCTGCGCAAGGCCATGCCGCCGCGAAGGTCCCGTCGATGCTGCGGGACGCCGCGACGCTGGCTGCGAAGAAGCAAGCGAGCGTGCAGGCCCGCTCGCTGGGCGTCGAAGGCAGCCGCCTCGGCATCCAGGTGTACGCCGCCGCGCCGGTCACCGCGCAACAGCAGGCCGAGCTCACCGCACTCGGCGCATCGGTCCTCAAGAACTCCGCGGACTTCCCGGCCGTCGCCGGCGCCGCGCTCCCCAGCACCGGCTTGGTCTCCGCCACGGTCCCGTACGACAAGCTGGACGCCGTCGCGGCACTCGGCTGGGTGTCGGCGCTGCGCCCATCTGTACGGCCGGCCGTCGACGTCGGCCCGATCACCGCCGAGGGCGTCCAGCTGCATCAGGCGGACAAGGCGCAGGCCAAGGGCTTGACCGGTCGCGGTCAGAAGATCGGCGTGATCTCCGGTGACGCCGACCATGTCGCGGATGCGATCGCCGCGGGTGAGCTGCCGGCCGACACCCAGGTGCTGCAGTCAGCGGCGTACGGCAACGACGAGGGCACCGCGATGATGGAGATCATCCACGACCTCGCGCCGGGCGCGAAGCTGGCGTTCGCGAGCACGCTGGACACCAATGCCGACTACTTCGAGGCCTTCCACGTGCTGGCGAAGTCCGGCGTCACGATGATTGCCGAGGACATCGCGCTCGACGACGAGCCCGCGTTCCAGCAGGGCCTCGGCGCTGCAACGGCCGAGGCGCTCGCCAAGCACGGCATCTGGGTCAGCTCCTCGGCCGGGAACCTCGGCAACCGGCACGCACCGCGGGTGACGGCGACCGGAACGGGCAAGGGCGCGGACGGCGCGACCGGGCCGTACACGGGCTGCCCGAAGTCGCCCGACAACGTGGTGCAGTTGCGCGGCAGCGACACGACGTACGACCTCAATCTGCTGCCCGGCGCCGGGATCCTGCCGACACTGCAGTGGAGCGAACCGCGGGCGATCTACCCGACCGCGGGTCAAGGCGGGTTCACCGACCTCAACCTGTACCTGATGGACAGCACGGGGACGAAGTGCCTCGCGTCCAGCACAGCCGTCCAGGCGAACGGTGTCGGCGACACCATCGAGCAGTTCGAGTACTTCAACACGACGACCGCGGCGCAGCCTGTGAAGCTCGTCGTCGACGTCGAAGGTACGTCGACCGCGCGCAAGGCTCCGATCCTGGATCTGCGCTGGCGGGCGCTGGCGGCCGGCGTACAGACGATCGACCCGCCCGAGGCGGCCGGCTCGATGAACCCGGACTCGAACTACACCGTCTTCGCCACCAGTTCGGGCGCCGTGAACTCGAGCGTGTCCACCGACCCGACGACCTCGCCGCTCGAGGCGTTCAGCGCCGCGGGTCCGACGCAGCTCGTCAGCACGACCCGCTGCCCCGGCGGCAGGCCCGGTCCGTGCCGCGGGATCTCCGGCGCGGGTGCGCTGAACTTCCCGGCGCCGAACTGGCTCGCGGCCGACGGTGAATCGGTCAGTGGCGTCGGCGGGTTCGGCTCCGGAACCTGCCCGACCACGACCCAGGGCGGCTGCCGCTTCTTCGGTACGTCGGCCTCCGCGCCGACCGCTGCCGGCGTGGCGGCCCTGACCCGGCAGGAGTTCGGTGGCCGCGTCTCGCCGCTCGTCCTGAACACGATCCTCTCCGGCCGAGCTGTCCCGCGCACCGGCCCCGGCACCGGAGCCGGAGTCCTGAGCGCCAGATGAATTAAGAAGCTGTAGTGGTCCGATTGAGTGCAAATTCAGTACTCGTATTCATGGACCGATGCTGCCATCCCCGGAAAGGATGGCAGCATGACTACACGTTTCGGGGTCTTCGTACCGCAGGGCTGGAAGATGGACCTGGCCGGCATCGCCGATCCGATCGAGCAGTGGGAGGCGATGACCGACGTCGCCAAGCGGGCCGACGAGCAGTCGTGGGACTCGATCTGGCTGTTCGACCACTTCCACACGGTGCCGGAGCCGAGTGACAACACCACCTTCGAGTGCTGGAGCGCGACGGCCGCGCTGGCCCGCGACACCAAGCGGGTGAACATCGGCCAGATGGTCGGCTGCAACGGGTACCGCAACCCGTCGCTGTACGCGAAGATCGCGTCCACCGTCGACGTCGCCAGCCACGGCCGCCTGTACGCCGGGATCGGCGCTGGCTGGTACGAGCACGAGTGGAAGGCGTACGGCTACGAGTGGACCGACGTACCGCAGCGGATGGCGGCGTTCCGTGAGGCGACCGAGATCATCTACAAGATGTGGACCGAGGACAAGCCGGTCTACGACGGCAAGTACTACTCGATCGATGCCCCGATCAACGAGCCGAAGGGCGTCCGCAAGCCGCACCCGAGCTTCTGGATCGGCGGCGGCGGCCCGAAGGTCACGCTGAAGCTGGTCGCGCAGTACGCCGACGCCGCGAACATCGGCGGCGGCAACCCGGAGCTGTTCAAGGAGAAGGCGGACATCCTCCGCGGCCACTGCGAGAAGCTCGGCCGGAACTACGACGACATCATCAAGTCGACGAACTTCAACGTGTTCCCGATCGACAAGGGCGACGACCCGCAGAAGGCGACCGAGAAGGCGCTCGGCCCGATGAACCGGGAGAAGTTCGACCGCGACAACACCATCGCCACCGAGGACGAGATCGCCGACAAGGTCGAGGCAGTCCTGGAGGCCGGCGCCAACTACGTGATCTTCTACGTCCCCGGCGTCGCCTACGACCTCGACCTCCTCGAGCGGGTCGAGAACATCACGAAGCGCTTCGCCTGACCTTGAGCACCCACCAACCAAATCTCGGCACGCTTTTTGGTTGGTGGGTGCTCAAAGTGGCTGGTATCGGTCATGGCGGGTGTAGGTCAGGGGTAATGGTGGACCGGGGCTGACGGCAACTGCGAGGGTCGCTACGACGGCCTCGCGTGGGTCGGGGCGTCGGGAGGTTTCCCCCTGTGATGTCTCGAATGTCCCGGTCCGCGGTCGGCCTGCTCGCCGCGGTGGTCGCCGGTTCCCTGCTGCTGACGACCACCACGGCGAATGCCGGCCCGCCCGACGCGCCGTCCGGCCCCACGGCGACCAACCCGACGCCCGGCGCGAGCAGCAAGCGGATCACGCTGGTCACCGGCGACGTCGCCGAGCTGACCACGAGCTCCAACGGCCAGGTCTCGGCCCGCCTGCTCGACGACGAGCCGTACTACTTCGGCACGTTCGACGGAGACCTCACCCTGGTCCCGGCCGACGCCTACCCGCTGCTCTCCGCGGGCCGCCTCGACAAGCGCCTCTTCAACCTGACCGAGCTGGCGGCGCAGGGGTACGACGACGCAAGCAACGCTAGCCTTCCTCTCCTCCTCACCGCCCCGGCCGCCCTCCGCAGCGCGCCGAGTACGCCGACCGCCGCGACGTACCGCCGTACTCTCGCCAGCGTCGGAAGCACCGCGGTGACCGTGCAGAAGGCCGACGCGAAGACGTTCTGGGACGGCATCAGCGGCCCGACCACGTTCAAGTCCAGCCAGGTGACGAAGATCTGGCTCGACGGCCGCACCCACGCGACGCTCGACCAGTCCACGAAGCAGATCGGCGCCCCCACCGCCTGGAAGCAGGGGTACGACGGCCACGGCGTGAAGGTCGCCGTCCTCGACACCGGGTACGACGCCGGTCACCCCGACCTCTCCAAGCAGGTAGTTGCGTCGGAGAGCTTCATCCCCGACCAGGCGGTGCAGGACCTGCACGGCCACGGCACGCACACCGCGTCGATCGTCGCCGGCCTCGGTACGGCGTCCGACGGCAAGCGGAAGGGTGTGGCGCCGGGCTCGGAACTGCTGATCGGCAAGGTGCTCGACAACAGCGGCGGCGGCTACGACTCCGAGGCGATCGCCGGAATGGAGTGGGCCGTCCAGCAGGGCGCGAAGGTCGTCAGCATGAGCCTCGGCGGCTGGCCGTCCGACGGCACCGACCCGATGAGCGAGGCCGTCGATCGGCTGTCGAAGTCGAGCGGCGCGCTGTTCGTGATTGCGGCCGGCAACTCCGGCGCGGAGGAAACCGTCGGATCTCCCGGCGCCGCGTCCGAGGCGCTGACCGTCGGCGCGGTCGACCGCGAGAACAAACTGGCGAACTTCTCCAGCCGTGGCCCGCGCGTCGGCGACGGCGCCCTGAAGCCCGAGGTGACCGCTCCCGGCGTGGAGATCGCCGCCGCCCGCGCCGCCGGCACCGAGCAGGGCCACATCCTCGGCCAGTACTACACAGCCATGAGCGGTACGTCGATGGCGACGCCGCACGTCGCCGGTGCGGCCGCGATCCTCGCGCAACGGCACCCCGACTGGACCGGCCCGCAACTGAAGGCCGCACTGGCATCGACGGCCGTCCCGTCGGACGGCGCCCGCACCGACCAGCAGGGCCTCGGCCGGATCGACATCCCGAACGCGCTCGACCCGTCGGTCCTCCCGGACGCCGCCAACCTGTTCTTCGGTGACCTGTCCTGGACCGGCTCGACCGCCCCCGCGCCGGTCACGCGTACGGTTGCCTATCGCAACAACTCGAAGCGATCGGTGACGCTCACCCTGGCGGTCGACGCACAGTCTCCGGCGGGGGTGGAGGCCGGGCTGACGGTGAGCCCAGCCCGGCTGACCATCCCCGCCGGTGGTACGGGGTCCGCGACCGTCGCCCTCGACCTCACCAAGACCCAGCCCGCCAAGTACGCCGGTGTACTGACGGCCCGCGCCGGCGCCACGTCGTACCGGACCGGCCTCGGGTTCGCGGCCGGTGGGCGGCTGAACCAGGTGACCGTGAAGGCGATCGGCCGCGATGGGCTGCCCGCCACCACCAAGGCCGGTGCGAGCGGCGTGCAGCTGTGGAACCAGGACACCGGCGACGTCAGCGCGATCGCGTTCGACGAGACCGGCAGCCGCACGCTCGACGTACCGACCGGCCGCTACAGCGTGATGGCGTACGCGGTCGGTGGCGACGAGGCGAACTGGGCGAACTCGATCACGCTCCTCGGTGATCCGGACGAGTGGATCGGCAGCGACCGGACGTTCACGTTCGACGCCCGGACCGCGCACAAGGTGACCATCAAGACGCCGCGACCGGCCGACGCGCAGAGCATCGGGGTCGCCTGGCACCGCAAGGTCGGTGACCGGGATGCCGTCTCCGGCTGGGCGTACAACGGCCGGGTCGCCGACGGCGTCTACGTCCAGGACTTCGGAAAGGTTGCCAACGGCACCTTCCAGGTCGTGCAGCGCTGGGACCTCGCGCAGCCGAAGCTGACCGTCGACGTGAACGGCGTACGCCTGCCGACGCCGGCCGAGGGCTCGTCCCGAAACGTGTACGTCGGAAGCGCAAAACTCCCGCTCTACAACGGCGGTGACGGTACCGCGGCCGAGCTGACCGGCGCCAAGGACGCCGCCGTACTGATCCGATGGGGCGGCTTCAGCAAGACGACCGCGCAGGTCAAGGCCGCGAAGGCCGCCGGCGCCAAGGTGGTGTTCCTCTACAACGAAGCCCCCGGCTTCTGGTCGACCAGTAGCGATCAGGGCGTCCCGCTCTACCTGTTGCGCTCCGATCAGGGCAACCAACTGCTCGCCGAGCTGGCGAAGGGCCCGCAGTCCGTGCAGCTGAACGGTCTGCTCGACAGCACCTACCGGTACGACGTCGCGCTCGGCCCGTCGGTCGTGAAGGGCGGACTGACGTACGACGTCGCGAAGATGCACCCGGCCGTGGTGACCACGGACTTCCAGACCAACGACGCGTTCTGGCTGCACCGGGACCAGCGGATCGCGCACCTTCCGGGCATCTCGACCGGGCTGACGGCGTCGCGCTTGGTGGCCGGTGCGGTGAAGCGGACCGACTACCTCGTCACCGACCAGAAGGGCGTCACCTGGGACGAGAAGACGTCCGCGGGGGAGTGGAACGAGACCGGCTTCGAGGCCACGATCACGCGGTCCTACCGGCCGGGCGAGCAGGTCACGCGCGGGTGGTGGGAGTCGATCACGCGTCCCGCCGTACCGGGGTTGTCCGAGGCGCCGGGTGACGAGGCGCAGGGCTGGCCGCCGGCACGGTTCGAGAACGCGTTGCGGATCGCGATTCCGCAGTACGTGAGCGGCGACCGGACCACGTTCGGTTGGGGCGACCGCGGCGACGTGACGAGCATGAAGCTGAGCAGCAACGGTGTCGAATTGGGCAGCAAGAACTGGTCGGTCGCACAGTTCACCGTCCCGGGACGCGCCGCGTGGTACAACCTGACGCTCGACCAGCAGCGTGGCCCGAACAGCTGGGCGAAGACCTCGACGTCGACGCACACCCAGTGGCACTTCCTCTCGGTGCCGTCCAAGAGCCGGACCGTGCTGCCGCTCGTCCAGGTCGACTACAAGCACACCAACGGCTGGCTCGAGCTCACCCCGCGCTACCAGCCGGGTGTGCGCGGCGTGGGGATCTTCCGGACCACGGCGGAGATCTCGTACGACGGGAAGACCTGGACGAAGCTGTCGCTACGCGGGATCGGCACTGTCCGCGCCCAGGTACCGGCCGGCGCGTACCCGAGCATCCGGGTGACCGCGACGGACCTGATCGGCAACAGCATCACCCAGACGATCGACCGCGCCTGGGTCAGCTGACCGTCTGAACGTTAAAAGGGCGACGCCACGAAGCGGGGGGAGTGCTTCGTGGCGTCGCCAGGGGCGCGCCAAGGGAGGGGTGGGGGCTGGCGCGCCGGTCCAGTGGGGATCAGCTCCCGAGGATGCCTCCACCGAGGATGCCCAGCAGTCCGAGGGCGGACAGCAGACCGCGGATGACCTGGTCGACCGCCTTGGCGCCACCGGTCTGGTAGGCGGTCACGCAGTTCTGCAGCTGGGTCTGGGTCGGCTTGGTGATCGTCACCTTCGCCATCTCGGACTGGCAGTACGTCGTGGCCTTCTGCAGCTCGGCCAGCGTGCTGCCCGCCGTGCCGACGATGACCCCGACGGCCGTCGTCAGGCTGGTGAGACCCGGCTTCGGCGTGGTCGTGGTCGGAACCGTCGGCGTGGTCGTGGTCGGCTTCGAGGTGGTCGGCTTCACCGTCGTCGGCGTCGCCGTCGGCCGGCTGCTCGGAGTCGCCGTCGGCGTCGCGGTCGGCCGGTCCGTCGGCCGGTCGCCGTCCCGCTCGTCGGTCAGCGTCGGGGTCGGCGTCGCGGTGGGCGTCGGGATGTCGATCGCCTTCGGCAGGTCCTTGTCCGACGGGGCGTCGATGGTCGGGTCGTCGATCTGGTCGCCGGCCTCGTCCACGTCGTCACCCGCGGTGCCGTTGCCGACCGCGATCCAGCTGCCGCCGGCGTACGCCTTGGCGATGCTGACCACGAGGTCGACGTACTGCTGGGAGTGGTTGTAGCGCAGGACCGCGGAGTTCAGATCACTGGCCTTGGACAGGTCGGTCTTGCCCGAGCAGAGGTACACCCCGGTCGACATCGCCGCGTCGTCGATGTCCTGCGGATTCCGCACGCCGTCGCCGTCGCCGTCCACACCCATGGCTCGCCAGGTGCCGGGGATGAATTGCATCGGGCCGACCGCGCGGTCGAACGCGCCGTCACCGTCGAACGAACCCGCGTCGGAGTCGGAGATCCGCGCCGTCCCGGACGAACCGTCCAGCCGCGGGCCGAAGATGCCCGGCACCGCGACGCCCAGCGAGTTCAGCGCATTGCCGCCGAAGCGGCCGTGGTTGGACTCGACCCGGCCGATCGCGGCCACCAGCGTCCACGGCAAGTGGCACGCCGGGTCTACCTGGGCCAGCACCTGCTGGGCCCGGGAGTACGCCTTGAGCGCGGCGTTCGGGATGCCGTTGCGGGACAGGCCCGAGACCACTTGAGTCGGTTGCTCGCCAGGGTCGACGCCGTGGCCGACCACACCTGGCACCGGCACGTTGGCCGGGAAGGCGATCGGCTGCTTCGGTACGACGACCGGGTTGCCTCCGGACAGACCGTTCTCCAGCGACGCCGTAGCGATCGCGGGGTCGTCCGTGGCACTGACGGTGAACGCGCTCGCGAACAGCGCCAGCGGGATCAGCGGCGCCACCTGACGCCACCCGCTACCCGTGGCGCGGCGCTTGCCCTTCGCCATCGATGATTCCCCTCCGTGACTCATCGACCGGTCCGGCCCCACGCTGCGGACAGTCTTTGTGCCGTCTTCAATGTCGCTGTGTCGGTTGCCGTCGTAATAGGTCTAACGTTCGCCCCGTTGCGTGGGTTACGCGTCGAACGCAGACCGTGTACGTGCGGTCACCGGGTACCCATACTGGCGCGTAACAAAGCGCCTGTGAACCCCTTGCGGACGATCGGGTGCTGAAAAGCGCCCTGCCCTGCCGGTCGGGGCGCCGGACCGGTCGGGGAGAATGACGGCCGTGCCCGCACACACTGAACACTCCGCCGAACTCTTCGCCAGAGCCTCCACAGTGACCCCGGGTGGGGTCAACTCTCCGGTCCGCGCGTTCCGCGCCGTCGGCGGCGTACCGCGTTTCATGGCCTCCGGTGACGGATGTCACATGACCGATGTCGACGGCAACCGCTATCTCGACCTGGTCAGCTCCTGGGGCCCGCTGCTGCTCGGCCACGCCCATCCCGAGGTGATCGCCGCCGTCCAGGCAGCCGTCGGCCGCGGTACGTCGTACGGGACGCCGACCGAGACCGAGGTCCTGCTCGGCGAGGAGATCGTCGCGCGGACCCCGGTGGACAAGGTCCGGCTGGTGTCGTCCGGGACCGAGGCGACGATGTCCGCGCTCCGGCTGGCCCGCGGGTTCACCGGGCGCGCCAAGATCGTGAAGTTCGCCGGCTGCTACCACGGCCATGTGGACGCGCTGCTGGCCCAGGCCGGTTCCGGCGTCCTCACGCTCGGCATCCCCGGTACGCCGGGAGTCACCGAGGCCACCACGGCGGACACGATCGTGCTGCCGTACAACGACCAGGCCGCGGTAGCCGCCGCGTTCGCGGAGTACGGCGATCAGATCGCGGCCGTGATCACCGAGGCGTCGCCCGGCAACATGGGCGTCGTTCCGCCGCGGGACGACTTCAACGCGTTCCTCGCTCGGATCTGCACGGAAAACGGTGCACTTTTCATTTCCGACGAGGTCATGACCGGCTTCCGGATCACCCGCTCGGGCTGGTACGGCGTCGACGGCGTACGCCCGGACCTGATGACGTTCGGCAAGGTGATGGGCGGCGGCTTCCCGGCCGCGGCGTTCGGCGGTCGCGCCGACGTCATGTCCCACCTCGCGCCGGAGGGCTCGGTCTACCAGGCCGGCACGCTGTCCGGGAACCCGATCGCCACCACCGCCGGCCTGACGACGCTGCGGCTGGCGACCGACGAGGTGTACGCCAAGCTCGACGAGACCTCGCTCACCATCCAGCGCCTGGTGTCGACCGCGCTGGACAAGGAAGGTGTGCCGCACGTCATCTCGGCGGCCGGGAACCTCTTCAGCGTCTTCTTCGTGGAGTCCTCGGAGGGACCTGCCGAGATCCGGGACTTCGCCGGAGCCAACGCCCAGGTGCTGCCCCGGTTCACGGCGTTCTTCCATGCCATGCTGGACGCCGGTGTCTACCTGCCACCGAGCGCGTTCGAGGCCTGGTTCGTCAGCGCCGCCATCGACGATGACGCGCTGGCCGAACTGGAGTCCGCCCTCGCTCCGGCGGCCGCCGCGGCAGCCGCCGTACAGAACTGAAGGGACAGCGGTGACCGAAACGACGGTCGTGCACCTGATGCGTCACGGCGAGGTGCACAACCCGACCGGCGTGCTCTACGGCCGGATCCCCGACTTCCACCTGTCCGAGCTCGGCCGCGCGATGGCCGACCGGGTGGCCGAGCACGTCAAGGGCCGCGACATCGTGCACCTGGTCAGCTCCCCGCTGGAGCGGGCCCAGGAGACGATGGAGCCGATCGCCAAGGTGTTCGGCCTCACGCCGGACATCGACGAGCGGGTGATCGAGGCGGCGAACCTGTTCGAGGGCAAGAAGTTCGGCGTCGGCGACGGCGCGCTGAAGAACCCGAGCGCCTGGTGGTTGCTGCGGAACCCGTGGAAGCCGTCCTGGGGTGAGCCGTACCAGCAGCTCGTCCGCCGGATGCGGGACGCGATCGAGACCGCCCGGCAGAAGGCCGCCGGCCACGAGGCGCTGATCGTGTCGCACCAGCTGCCGATCTGGATCGTCCGGTCCGCGATCGAGGGCCGCCGGATGTTCCACGACCCGCGCAAGCGCCAGTGCAGCCTGGCCAGCCTCACCTCGTTCACGTTCCACGGCGAGCAGATCGTCTCGGTCGGCTACTCCGAGCCCGCGAAAGATCTGTTGCCGGTCAAGAACCCGAAGAAATTCGTCGGAGGGGCCTGATGCGCCGCGCTGTTGTTCTGATGGCCGGTCTGCTGCTCGCGGTCACCGCGTGCTCGTCCGGCCAGCAGGCAGCGCAGAATCGCCAGGGCCAGTCGGGTTTCGTCAGCGGCAACGGCAACGTGTCGACGTTCGCGGCGGCCGATCGGAAGCCGGCGCCGGAGCTGACCGGCAAGACGCTCGACGGAAAGACCTGGACGCTGTCCGAGCAGACCGGCAAGGTCGTCGTACTGAACGTGTGGGGTTCGTGGTGCCCGCCGTGCCGCAAGGAAGCCCCTGAGCTGGTCGCGGCGTCGAAGGAGCTCGGGTCCGCGGTGCAGTTCATCGGACTGAACACCCGCGACCTCGACCCGGCGCCGGCGAAGAAGTTCGTGCAGGAGTTCGGTGTCCCGTTCCCGAGCATCTACGACCCGAACGGCAAGGCGTTGCTGCGGTTCCGCGGCCAGATCTCGCCGAAGGCCATCCCGACCACGCTGGTGATCGACAAGAACGGCAAGGTCGCGGGACGCGTCGTCGGCGAAGTCACGAAGCAGACGCTGCTCGGCATGGTCAAGGACGCCGGTTGAGCTGATGGGTGAGTGGTTCGCCTCGTCGATGACGGGCTCGATGCTGGTGGCACTGCCGATCGCGGTGCTGGCCGGTGCGATCTCGTTCTTCTCGCCGTGCGTCGTACCGCTCCTGCCCGGCTACCTGTCCTACGTCACCGGCCTGTCCGCCGCCGAGCTCGGCTCGGAGAAGCGCGGCCGGATGCTTGCCGGTACGGCGTTGTTCGTCGCCGGGTTCTCGGCGGTGTTCATCCTGACCGGCGTGGTGTTCGGCAAGGCGGGCGACCTGCTGATCGATCACCAGACCACGATCACGCGGGTCCTGGGCGCGCTGACCGTCGTACTGGGTCTCGTCTTCCTCGGCGGGTTCGGATTCCTGCAGAAGGATCTGCGGGTGCACCGGGTCCCGGCGGTCGGGATCGCGGCGGCGCCGTTGCTCGGCGTACTGTTCGGATTCGGGTGGACGCCGTGTATCGGGCCGACGCTCGGGACCGTGATGACGCTGGCCACCACCGAGGGCAGCACCGGGCGCGGGGCTGCGCTGGCACTGGTGTTCAGCCTCGGGCTGGGGATTCCTTTCATCGTGGCGGCGCTGGCGTTCCGGCGGATGCTGTCCGCGGTGGCGTGGGTCCGCAAGCACCAGCTGCTGGTGATCAGGATCGGCGGCGTACTGATGATCGCGGTGGGACTGCTGCTGCTGACGGGAGTGTGGGATGCGATGACCGCGGACCTGCGGCAGTGGGTCGCCAACTTCGGATCGGCGGTCTGAGATGACTGAGATCAAGGACCGGATCGCCGCGGCGTCGGGTCCGGAGGAACCGTCCGGACCGCCGGCACTCGGCCTGGTCGGCTGGCTGCGCTGGACCTGGCGGCAGCTGACGTCGATGAAGACCGCGCTGGTGCTGCTGTTCCTGCTGGCGCTCGGCGCGGTGCCGGGATCGCTCGTCCCGCAGACGTCGATCGACCCGATCAAGGTCTCCGACTTCCTCACCGCGCACCCGAAACTCGGCCCGCTGTACGACAAGCTCGGGCTGTTCGACGTCTACAAGTCCGCCTGGTTCTCGGCGATCTACCTATTGCTGTTCATCTCGCTGATCGGCTGCGTCGTACCGCGGTTGTCCGTGTACGTGAAGGGTTTGCGGGCCAGGCCGCCGAAGCCGCCGCGGAACCTGAACCGGCTGCCCGGGTACCAGCGCTTCGAGCTCTCCGAGGCCGGCGACGTCCTCGAGGTCGCGACCCGCGAGCTCCGCAGGCGCCGCTTCCGGGTGCAGTCGTACGACGGCGCGGTCGGCGCGGAGCGTGGATACCTGCGCGAGGCCGGCAACCTGCTCTTCCACTTCTCATTGATCCTGGCGCTGGTCGGCGTCGCCTGGGGTTCGCTGTTCGGCTACCGCGGCAGCGTGCTGGTTGTCGTGGGCAACGGTTTCTCCAACTCCGTCGCGCAGTACGACGACTTCACGCCGGGACGCGCGTTCAGTGGTGACGACGACCTGCCGCCGTTCTCGCTGACCGTGAAGGACTTCGAGGTGAAGTTCCAGGAGGACGGTCCGCAGAAGGGCGCGGCGCGGGAGTTCAAGGCGCAGCTGGACTACCAGGAGACGCCGGACGCGCCGGAGAAGTCGTACCAGCTCGAGGTCAACCACCCGCTGAAGCTCGACGGGAGCAGCGTCTACCTGCTCGGCCACGGGTACGCGCCCCGGGTCACCGTGAAGGACGGGCAGGGGAACGTCGCGTTCTCAGGACCGGCGCCGTTCCTGCCGCAGGACAGCAACTTCTCGTCGTTCGGCGTGGTCAAGGCGCCGGACGCGCGACCGGAGACGCTCGGGTTCGAAGGCTTCTTTCTACCGACCTCGTACATCGGTCCGAACGGGCCTGTGTCGGTGTTCCCCGACGACCTGAACCCGGAGCTGGTGATGACCGGGTACTACGGCCGGCCGCAGCCGGAGACCGGGAAGCCGGAGTCGGTGTACCAGCTGGACAAGTCGAAGCTGACGCAGTTCGAGCAGGCGAACGGCGACAAGTGGCGGTTCCAGCTCGCGCCGGGGCAGAGCGCCCAGTTGCCCGACAAGGCCGGGTCGATCACGTTCGACGGGTACAGCCGCTGGGTGAAGCTGCAGATCAGCCACACGCCGGGCACGGGCCTCGCGCTGGCGGGTATCTCGCTGGCGATCCTCGGCCTGATGGGTTCGTTGTTCGTGCATCCGCGCCGTACCTGGGTGCGGGTCCGCGAAGAGGACGGGCGTACCGTTGTCGAGGTCGCTGGTCTGGACCGCGGCCCCGAGCGTGGGCTCGGCGACGAGATCCAGGCCATCACCACAGCTTTGAAACCCGCCAGCTCGAGCACCCAGGAGCAGCCATGAGCCCGGAGACCTACGCACAAGTCTCCAACCTGCTGATCCCGACTGCCACGGTGATCTACGCCCTCGCGATGGTCTCCCATGCGATGGAGTGGGCCCTTGGTCGTGCCGCGGTCGCCAAGACCGCCGCGGTGAAGGAGGAGGTGCTGGTCGCGTCCGACGGCGCAACAGTCTCCGGCGGTGCTGGCGCCGTACCCGACGCTCCTGCTGTTGAGGAGCCGGCGTCGAGTGAGCGGCTTGATGCGGCAAGCCGGATCGGGCTGCTGCTGACCTGGTTGGGCTTCGTGCTGCACCTGGGCGGTGTGGTGACGCGTGGGCTCGCGGCCGAGCGTGTGCCGTGGGGCAACATGTACGAGTTCTCCATCACGGCGTCGCTCGCGGTGGCGATCGTGTACCTGATCTTCGTGCAGCGCTACAAGCTGCAGTACCTCGGGCTCGGCGTGACGTTCGTGGTCGCCGCCGTACTCGGTCTGGCCGCGCTGGCGCTGTACACGCCGGCCGGTCCGCTGGTCCCGGCGCTGCACTCGTACTGGCTGGTGATCCACGTGTCCGCGGCCGCGATCTCCGGTGGCGCGTTCACCGTCGGCGGCCTGGTCTCGGTGCTGTACCTGGTCAAGGCCCGCGCCGAACGCCGCGTGCTGGCCGGCGGCACGATGGCCGCATCGCTGCGCCGCCTTCCGAGCGCCGAGGCGATGGACGGTACGGCGTACAAGGTGCTGGCGTTCGCGTTCCCGCTGTGGACGTTCGGTGTGCTGGTGGCCGGGCCGATCTGGGCCGAGCACGCCTGGGGCAGGTACTGGGGCTGGGACCCCAAGGAGGTCTGGTCGCTGGTGACCTGGGTGGTGTACGCCGCCTACCTGCACGCCCGCGCGACCGCCGGCTGGCGGGGCCGCGGGGCCGCGACGATCGCGATCGTCGGCTGGTTCGTCTTCATCTTCAACTTCGTCGGGGTGAACCTGCTGGTGTCCGGCCTGCACTCCTACGCCGGGGTCTGACATGAAGGAGTTCGGGATCTACACCGGCCTGCGGGCGGCCCTGTTCGCCGTCTGCCTGGCGGTGCTGTGGTTCGCACTGCGCACCTGGCTGTCGATCTGGCCGATCGCACTGCTGGCCCTGATCGTCTCGTCGATCCTGTCGATCTTCGTCCTGCGCGCCGCCCGCGACCGCCTGGCCGGCAAGATCGATACCCGCGCCACGAAGATCTCCACCCGCCTCGAACAGGCCCGCTCCGCCGAGGACGACGACTAGCAGGCAGTCCCCGCCTGAACCCGCCGTACCAGTGGTCGACTGGTACGGAGAGTGATCTATGCCACGAGCGAATTTCGGGCAAATTCATTTGTGCACTCCTTCACATGAGTCGTAACGTGGTGGATGAAACGGAACCGTTTCGTTCTATCCGTGTTCTGATAGCTACTCAGGGTGATGATGGTGGAGGCAGCAGGCGTGCGGCATCGGCCGCGGGTCGAAGGCGGGCGTGAGGAGGAGATCCTCGACGCGACCGTGGCGGTGGTGGCCGAGCTCGGCTACGACCGGCTGACCATGGACGCGGTGGCGACGGCGGCGAAGGCCAGCAAGGCCACGCTGTACCGGCGCTGGTCCACCAAGGCCGAGCTGGTCGTGGACGCGATCAGCCGGGCGAAGGGCTGCCCGATGCCGGAGGACGTCGACACCGGCAGCCTCCGCGGCGACCTGATCTCGATGTCCTGCGGTGATGGTGGCTTCACCGACGAGCTGCCGATGTCGGTGGTCGCCGGCCTGCTCACCGCGCTGCACCGCGACGCCGACCTGCAGAAGGCCTTCCGCGAGCGCTTCATCGGGCCGCGGATGGAAGTGACCAACAAGGTGTACGAGCGGGCCGTCGAGCGCGGCGAGATCGCGCCGGACGTCGACGTCGCCCTGCTGTCGGTGACGCTGCCCGCGGTGATCATTCACCACGCCTACATCCTCGGCGTCGAGCCGACCGACGATCTGATCCTCCGAGTGATCGACAACGTGATCCTGCCTGCGGCGCGGGGGCCGCAGGTGAGCTGACCGGTGAGGGGCCGGTCCGCGATTCAACCAGGCAAGTCTGCCCAAGAGGGGAAATACTTCATGTCCGAAGAAGTCATCAACGCCGATCCGCCGGAGGGGCGGCCGGTCGACGCTGAGACCGGGGCCTCCGCGCACGGCCATCGCAATCTCGGTATCGCGCTCGCGCTGATCTGCATGGCGCAGCTGATGGTGGTGCTGGACGGCACCATCGTGAACATCGCGCTTCCGCACATCAAGGACGCGCTCGGCTTCAGCAACGCGTCGCTGCCGTGGGTGGTCAACGCCTACGCGCTGGCGTTCGGCGGCCTGCTGCTGCTCGGCGGCCGGATCGGTGACATCCTCGGTCGCCGCAAGGTCTTCATCTTCGGTGTCGTGCTCTTCGGCCTGGCGTCGTTCGTCGGCGGTATCGCCCAGAGCGAGAGCGTGCTGCTGGCCAGCCGGATCCTGCAGGGCCTCGCGGCCGCGGCGGCCTCACCGAACGCGCTCGCACTGATCACCACCACCTTCCCGGCAGGCAAGGAGCGCAACCGGGCGATGGGCGTGTACGCCGCGATGTCCGGGGCCGGTGCGGCCGTCGGTCTGATCCTCGGTGGTGCGCTGACCGAGGCGTCGTGGCGCTGGACCTTCTTCATCAACACGCCGATCGGCCTGATCGTGGCGGTGCTGGCGTTCCGGTTCCTGGGCGAGTCGCCCCGGCAGACCGGCAAGTTCGACCTGCCTGGCGCGATCACCGGCACGGTGGGACTGACCTCGCTGGTCTACGGCCTGACCCACGCGGGTTCGAACGGCTGGGGTGACGCGGCGACGCTGACCTTCATCTTCGGCGGGCTCGCGCTGATCGCGATCTTCCTCGTCATCGAGGCCCGGTCGCGGCACGCGCTGATGCCGTTCCGGATCCTCGCGAACCGGACCCGTGGCGTCAGCTTCTTCGTGATGCTGATCGTGGGCGCGGCGATGTTCTCGATGTTCTACTTCCTCGGCATCTACGTGCAGAGCATCATGGGCTACAGCGCGATCAAGACCGGTCTGTCGTTCCTGCCGTTCAGCTTCGGCATCGTGGCCGCCGCACAGGTCGCGTCGACGCTGGTGGCGCGGATGGACCCGCGCTGGATCTCCGGCGCCGGCGGCGTGCTGGTGTCGGCCGGCATGTTCGGGTTCAGCCGGCTCGAGGTGGACTCGACGTACTGGACCCACCTGCTGCCGTACATCCTGGTGCTGGCGTTCGGGATGGGCCTGATCTTCGTGCCGCTCACGCTGACCGCGGTCAGTGGGGTCGGGGACGAGGACTCCGGCGTCGGTTCCGCCGTACTGAACACGGTGCAGCAGATCGGTGGTGCGGTAGGCCTGGCGCTGCTCGGCACGATCTCCGCCAACGCGATCAAGGACAAGTTCGCCGAGCTGGCCCCGGGCCTGCAGAAGGCGGCCGAGTCCGGGCAGTCACCGGACCAGATCAAGCAGCTGCAGGGGCAGTTCACGGCGCTCGCCACGACGCACGGGTTCACCCGGGCGTTCGTCTGGTCGGCGTTCCTGGCGCTGGGTGCGGCCCTGATCACGCTGGTCGGCCTGTCGATCAAGCACAAGGACCTGGCCAACGACGGCCAGCCGGTCCACATGGGCTGATCGGCTCAATACTCGAAAGGCCCGCTTCCCGGGAGGGGGGAAGCGGGCCTTTCGTTTGTCTACAGGGCTTTGCGCATCACGATCTCGCGACGTACGCCGTCCGGCATCAGGTCGCCGAGCTCGTCGGTGTCGACGTACCCGTGGCGCAGGTACAGGTTGTGCGCCGGGTCGTTGCCCGGGACAACTGACAGTTCGAGGGTCGCGGCGCCGACGCCGCGGGCCCAGTCCTCGATCGCGGTCATCAGCGCGTTGCCGACGCCCTTGCCGCGGCCCGCGGGCGCGACCCACATCGAGACGAGCTCGGCCGTCTGCGGCGCCTCGCCGATGAAGCTTCCAGCCATACCGGCCGGCGTACCGTCGATCGAGGCGATCACCTGGTAGGCGTCCGGCACGGAGAGCCGTTCCCGCCAGCGTTCTTCGGGAGCGTTGATCCAGTCCGCGAGCTGCGACCCGAAGGCGAACGGCGCTTCCTCAAGTGCCGCCAGCCGCAGCTCCCGCCAGGCTTTCCAGTCGTCCGGACCGACGTTGTTCAGCTCGACCATCAGTTCCTCGGCGGGAACTTCGATGACACCCAGTCGCGGACGCCGCCGAGGCCGTCGCCGAGGTCGCGCAGGAACTTGGCCAGCGGGTCCTGCGAGCGGTTGAACGCGTCGGTGTACGACTTCGCGGCGTTCTTCGCCTCCTGCGAGATCGACGCGTCGCCGTCCTCCTGGCGCTTCGGGTAGTCACCCGAGACGATCGTCGTGTACTCGCCCTCGTCGACCCAGCGGCGCAGCTCGTGCGCGCGGATCACGGCCAGCGGGTGCGACTGCGCCTCGAGCAGCAGCAGCTTCAGCACGCTGTCGCGCAGGTCGCCGGCGCTCTCGTACTCCGTACCTTGTGCAAGGAACGCGGTGGTGTCGAGTTCGTTGAGCTGACCGCCGCTGGCGAGCTTCATCTGGACGCGCAGCGCGACCGCCGGGTCCTGGACCGCGAGCAGACCGGCCCGGTCACCGGACAGCTCCGCCTTGCGGGACCACTCGTGCAGGGCGGCGATGATCGCGCGCAGCCCGAGCGCGCCGATCGGCAGCCAGCCGATGGCACCGGTGAGGCGCATCAGCCAGAGCAGGAGCGACTGGTACAGCGCGTGCCCGCTCTGCGCGTGACCGAGCTCGTGACCGAGGACGAACCGCAGCTCCTCCTCGTCCAGGCCCTGCAACAGGGCGCTGTTCACCACGATGAACGGCTTGTCCATGCCGATCGTGACCGCGTTCCAGATCGGGCTGTTGGTGACGTACAGCTCGGGGAGCTGGCGGACGTCGAGCGTCGAGGCGGCCTCGGTGTAGAGCCGGTGCACGGTCGGGAACTGCCGCTCGTCGACCCGGATCGCCGAGCCGAGGTACTGCAGCCGGAACGCGCGCTCGTTGATCAGTCCCGACATCTTCCGCAGGACGTAGTCGAACCCCTTCAGCTGCCGCAGCGCGACGAGCGCACCACGGTCCGCGGGGTGCTCCCACGCCCGCGAGCTGATATCGGTCAACGTCACCCGCTGCCGCGTCGGCCGATCACTGTTCTCGGTCATCGTTCCCCCTGCCCGTTCGTCATGGGTTCCCAACCTAGCTCGCGTTCGGGGTCCAGCGGGGATTGAGCGCTACAGCCAGCAACAACGTGGGAATCCAACCGATCGGTACGGCGAACCAGCCGAGGCCCTGTCCTGCCGCGATCGCGGTCGTCGCGACGGAGAGCGCCGTACCGCCGAGCCAGTATCCGAGGGCGTTCGCGGCCTTTCGCTGGAAGCCGCGGCGGTATCCGACCCAGGCGAGGGTGAGGGTGGCCGGCAGCGCCAGGGCGATCGACCCGAAGGTGAGGATCGCGAGGAGCATTGCGACCTGCGCGGGGGAGAAGTGGATGGCGCCGAGCGGGATCATCGGGGCCACCCGGCGTACTGCTGGGTGTGCAGCTGCTGCATCTGCGGCATCGGCATGGGTTGGGCGGTTCGGCGGTGCAGGATCCGGTCCCGCTGGGCGCGGGGGATGAGGAACCAGGCGAGCGTCCAGAGCAGCGCCCAGTCGAGGACCGCCGCGCACCAGAAGGTGTCCAGGAAGGCGCAGGCGGCCATGATCGCGGTCGACAGCGCGGTGCTCCACGCCCAGTACCAGAACCCGTTCCAGAGGCGGTGGCGTCCGCCCCGGAGGTAGCCGACCACCGCGAGCGGGCCGCTCGCCGGGACGGCGCCGCCCACTGCCAGAGCCGCGATCATCAGCGCGACGAACCAGTCAGGGAATTCGATCATGGGACCGATCCTCGCCGCCGGAGCAGGTGGTTGCAGAGCGTAGGAATACTCAAATCGCCCCATTCGTCCTAGCCTGGCCCGCATGAGTGAGGTTGACGGGGTGTGCCGTGAGGTCGATCGCCGGGACGAGAAGGCGCGTGCCTGGGTGTCCGAGGCGATCCGGATCGTGGACGCCGACGCGAACCGGAGCGCGGACACGCATCTGCACGTGTTCCCGATGCCGGAGGGTTCCGGTGTGGACCTGTACCTCAAGGACGAGTCCGTGCACCCCACAGGCTCGCTCAAGCACCGGCTCGCCCGGTCCCTGTTCCTGTACGCCCTCTGTAACGGCTGGATCCACGAGGGCACCACGGTCATCGAGGCGTCCAGTGGCTCCACCGCGGTCAGCGAGGCGTACTTCGCCCGCCTGCTCGGCCTCCCGTTCATCGCGGTCATGCCGGCCTCGACGAGCCCCGAGAAGGTCGAGCTGATCGAGTTCTACGGCGGCCGCTGCCACTTCGTCGAACGCTCCGGTCAGATCTACGGCGAGGCCAAGCGCCTGGCCGACGAGACCGGCGGCCACTACATGGACCAGTTCACGTACGCCGAGCGCGCGACGGACTGGCGTGGCAACAACAACATCGCCGAGTCGATCTTCGGGCAGCTCTCGCTGGAACAGCACCCGATCCCGACCTGGGTCGTGGTCGGCGCCGGGACCGGCGGTACGTCGGCGACCATCGGGCGCTATGTCCGCTACCAGCGGTACGACACGTCGGTCGCCGTGGTGGACCCGGAGAACTCGGCGTTCTTCCCGGCCTTCGAAGCCGGCGACCACGAGTTCTCGACCGGCCGCCCGTCCCGCATCGAAGGAATCGGCCGCCCGCGCGTCGAACCGTCCTTCGTGCTCGGCGTCGTCGACCGGATGATCTCGGTCCCCGACGCCGCCTCGATCGCCGCGATGCGCTTCTGCTCCCGCGTCACCGGCCGCCTCGTCGGCGGCTCGACCGGCACCAACCTTTGGGGCTCGCTACGGCTGGCCGCCGAAATGCGCCGTACGGGCGCCCGCGGCAGCATCGTCACGCTCCTGTGCGACAGCGGCGAGCGCTACGGCAACACCTACTACGACGACGCCTGGCTCCGCACCAGCGGCATCGACATCACCCCCTTCACCACCACCCTCGAAACGTTCGCCACGACCGGCCACTGGACCGAACCCGAGTAGCGCCATTTTTATGGCAGCAGCGCGAGCTTGCCGACTGTGGTGCGGGATTCGAGTTCTGTGAGGACCTTCGGGCCGTCGGCGAGTTCGTATGTCGTGGGCTCGCTGGGGCCGAGTACTCCGGCCGCGAGCAGGCGGAACAGTTCGCCCATGATCTCGCCGTACAGCTGTGGCGTGGTCTGGATCAGGATGCCGATGTTCAGGCCGATGAGCTGGACCTGATGTTTGTAGACGAGGTCCCAGTTGCTGAGTGCGGCCTCGCCGGCGGGTAGGCCGAAGACGACTACTCGGCCGGTGACGCGTTTTGTGGCGGACAGGCTCGCGTCGAGGGTCGGGCCGCCCACCGACTCGAGCGTCAGGTCGACGCCGACGCCATCGGTCAGGCGCAGTACTTCGGCGGCGAGATCGGTGCTGCGGGAGCTCAGGACATGGTCGGCGCCCAGGCCGCGCACCACGTCGTGCTTCTCAGGTGAGGCGGTCGCGATCACCGTCGCGCCGTAGTGCTTCGCCATCTTCACCGCAGCCTGCCCGGTCCCGCCGGCCGCGGCGTGGATCAGTACGGTCTGTCCGGCGACGAGCCCGCCCAAAGGCCTGAGGGCAGCCAATGCGGTCGGCCAGCTCACAACCAGACCCAGCGCCTGTTCGTCGTCCCAACCAGCCGGCACCGGAAGGGCCGCGACCCCCGGCAGCACCAGGTATTCCGCGAACGCCCCGCCCCGGATGCTGACTCCGACCACGTGAGTGCCGAGCTCCGACTCCACTCCTTCGCCGACAGCCGTCACTTCACCGGCGGCCTCGATGCCGGCCACGTACGGCGGTTGCGGGCCACCCGCGAACGTTCCGCGAGCCTGCGAGACGTCGACGAAGTTGATGCCAGCGGCAACGACCCGGATCAGCACCTCGCCCGGGCCGGGGACCGGGACCGGTGCGTCGGTGATCAGCCGTAGGTCCGCCGGTCCGTTCAAGGACGTTTGCTCCAACGCACGCATCGCGGCCGCCTCCCATTTGTTTGTCGAATGACCAACAAAGGGTGACACCGCTGGATCCGGGGGTCAAGATAAACTTGATCGATCGACCAAGAAATCTTCCGAAGGGACCCGGATGGCCACTCGCGGCAGACCGCGTACCTTCGACCCGGACATCGCCCTGCGCCAGGCCCTCGACGTCTTCTGGGAGCGCGGCTACGAAGGCACCTCCCTGAATGACCTGGCCCAGGCGATGGGGATCAAGTCCGCCAGCATCTACGCCTGCTTCGGCAGTAAGGAAAGCCTGTTCCGGCAGGTCATGGCCCTGTACGGCGCAACAGCCGGCGAACCGCCCCGCCGCGCGCTCCGCGAGGGACCGACCGCTCAGGCCGCAATCCACGCGATGTTGCAGGCGACCGCCGATCAGATCACCCACCCGGAGCACCCGCACTACTGCATGCTGATCCTCGCCGCCCCCACCGGTGCCGTCGAGAACCACGCAGTACGGGAGTTCCTGGCCGATCGCCGCCACGACATGTACGTCGAGATCAAAGACCGCCTGGCCCGGGACGGTGACCTCCAGGTACCGCCTGCCGGACTCGAGGCGATGGCCCGCTACTACACCACCGTCGTCCAAGGCCTCTCGATTCAAGCCCGCGACGGCGCCACCCGTGCCGAACTCGAAACCGTCATCACCTGCGCCATGGCCGCCTGGCAAACCCTCGCCTCATGACCCGCATCCTGATCACCGGAATGTCCGGCACCGGCAAGACCACCCTCCTCGATGAACTCACCAGCCGAGGCCACCACGCCATCGACACCGACTATGACGGCTGGGTGTTGTCTGACGGCACGTGGGACGAGCGACGCATGGACCAGTTGCTGGCCGATCAGGTCGACGTGATCGTCTCGGGAACGGTCGAGAACCAGGGCAAGTTCTACGACCGCTTCGACCACGTCGTACTCCTCACCGCCCCGCTCGACATCCTCATCGAGCGCGTGAGGCGCCGTACGAACAACCCATACGGCCAAACCCCAGAACAACAAGCCGAAATAGCCCACTACGCCCAAACCGTAGAACCGCTACTCCGCGCCGGCGCAACCCTCGAACTGGACACCCAGCAACCAGTAACCACCCTCGCCAACACCATCGAGAGCCTGACTTAGACCGTCCGATAATCCGCCTGTCCCCACTTCCCCGCCGGTCGGCACCCACTCGTCGAGCAGACGACGGGTCATCCGGCTCTTGTGACTGATGTGTGGGTGGATAGTGTGCCGGGGCTGGCGGCGAACGGCTGGGCATGCATTCTCGACAGGACGTGTCGACTGGCTAGGTAGTGCACCTCAGCATGATCGCGCCCGCGCGTACGGCGTCTCGCCGGTGCCCGACCCGTCGAACTGACCCGCACCCCGGCAAACCCCGTGGCTGCTCTCGCTCCCCAAACCAGTTCGGGGACCATTTCGTCCGGGACTGGGGAGCCCTGCCCCCCGAAAACGGCAGGTGATCGTCCCCAAACTGGTTTGGGGAGCTCTGACCGCCGGGAGGTGGGGGGTGGGATGTGTGTGGCTTCGCTCTGCTGCCTGGTCGGGGTCGGGCCCGAAGAGTGGGGAAACAAAGTTGCATATCGTGACGGTTTCTTCCCGGCAAGACAGCTCACGTGGGACGACGCCGCAGCTGACTGCCGGGGGCACCGCCGATGCCCACGGCTCGTTGTACCTGGCGCGCGCCGTACCGCAATACCAGCGGTACGACGCACATCGGCACTGGGGTCGTCCTTCGCTCGAGGAGTCGTCGGACCGATCCATCGGAGTGGTGAGCGACCGCCGGGCGGTGGTGGTGACCGGGGATAGGCAGTGGTGACTGGGGACAGGCAGTGGTGACTGGGGACAGGTAATGCCAGGTGCCGACTCACCATTGCCTGTTGCACGATCCCGGATCGGGTTGATCGCCGCCCGCACATCAGACAGGAGAACCGGATAACCCCTGCTCTCCTGATGGCGCTTCGGCCCCACCTTTCCTGGGTGTTCGCCGCGTCACGAGCCGGTGCGTGAGGCGGAAGTCAGGGTTGGGTCATTCGGGTGGTGATGTCGTCGGCGAGTTTGGCGAGGAGGCGGCCTAGTTCGGTGCGGTCGTTGGCGGGCCAGTCGGCGACTACCTCGCGGAACCAGTCGACGATTGTCGTGGTGTAGCGGTTGGCGGCCTCGGTGCCGGTTTCGGTGGCTTCTATCAGGCTGGCTCGGCGGTCGTTGGGATCGGCGACCCGGCGGACCAGGCCGCGCTGTTCGAGGGCCTGCACCTGCCGGGTGACGTGCGGGCCGACGACCTGCATGCGGTCGGCGATCTCGCCGACGCGGAGCGCGCTGTCCGCCATCGACAGTGTCAGCAGGATCGTCATCGCCGGCCGGTCCAGTGCGAGCCCGGTCGCCTCCGTCGCCTGCTGGGTGAGCCGGCCGCGGTTGATCGCCGTACTCAGCTGAGCCAGGCGCGGCAGCAACGCCAGCTCGTCAGGAGAATCAGCGGTCACTTGATTACCTACCTTAGGTATGTTTACCTTGGAGCAACTAGATACCTAAGGTACATACTTCTGGAAGGGATCTCCATCATGACCACTGTGCTGATCTCCGGCGCCAGCATCGCCGGCCCTGCCCTCGCCTACTGGCTCGACCGCTACGGGTTCGAGGTGACCGTGGTGGAGAAGTCGGGTGTGATCCGCGGCGGCGGGTACCCGATCGACATCCGCGGCACCGCCCGCGATGTCGTCGACCGGATGGGGTTGCTGCCGCGGCTGCAGAAGGCGCACGTCGGCACCCGCAGGATCTCGTTCGTCGACCCCGACGGGACGCCGATCGCCGCGATTCAGCCCGAGTCGCTGACCGGCGGAGCCGAGGGCCTGGATCTGGAGGTACGCCGAGGTGACCTGGCCGACGCGCTCTACGCCCCGATCAAGGACCGCGTCGAGTTCCTCTTCGACGACTCGATCGCGACGCTGGACGATCGCGGTGACCGGGTCGACGTCGTCTTCGCGAGCGGCACGGCGCGGACCTTCGACCTGGTCATCGGTGCCGACGGCCTGCACTCCAACACCCGCCGGCTCGTCTTCGGCCCGGAGGAGCAGTTCCACCGGTACATCGGCTACGCGTTCGCCGGCTTCACCCTGCCCAACGACTTCGGGCTCTCGCGCGAAGGTGTCGTCTGGAACGTGCCGGGCCGCGCTGCCGTCTTCTACGCCCAGGAGCCGGACCAGGATGTGCACGGTTTCCTCACGTTCCGCCAGGAGGAGCCGCCGTACGACGCTTTTCGCAACCCGCAGGCCCAGCGCGAGCTGGTGGCCGCCAAGTTCCCGGAGCAGAGCTGGCACGTGCCGCGACTGGTGCAGGCCATGGGTGAAGCGGACGACATGTTCTTCGACGTGGTCAGCCAGATCCACATGCCGACCTGGTCCCGCGGGCGGGTCGCGCTGGCCGGCGACGCGGCCCACGCGACGTCGTTCCTGTCCGGCCAGGGGTCGAGCGTCGCGCTCGTCGGCGCGTACGTGCTGGCCGGCGAGCTGGCGACGTACGCCGACCACGCGACCGCCTTCACCGCCTACGAGCAGCGGATCCGCGGCTTCGTCGAGCAGAACCAGGCCCTGGTCGAGAACGGCCGCAGCTCACTGGCGCCGGAAACCCAGGAGCTCATCGACGCCCGCAACGCCGCCCTCCGATCAGGGGCCGCGGCCAGCGCTCAACGCCACGAAGCGCACACCGCGCTGGACCTGCCGGAGTACGGCTCAGCTGCCCAGCGCTAGCCCCACGCCGAGCCCAATGGCGTAGAGGAGTTCGGTGAGGCCGGTGAACTTCAGCACGGGGATGAGAGCGGGCCCGACTGCATCGCTGAGGATGATCCGGGTGGACTTCACGGCCAGCGGAAGTGCGATGAAGGCCAGGAGGGTCCACGGGGTGGCGATGACGGAGACGGCCGCGAGGACGAAGGCCAGCGCGATCAGCGCGGCGTAGAACCGGCGGGAGAGCGCGGCGCCGAGGACTACGGCGAGGGTGCGCTTGCCGGTGACCGAGTCGGTCGGGATGTCGCGGAGGTTGTTGGCGACCAGGAGAGCGCAGGCGATCGCGCCGACCGAGACAGCGCCGGCGATGGCCGACCAGTGCAGCGTTTCCGCTTGGGCGTACGTCGTACCTAGGACGGCGACCAGGCCGAAGAAGAGGAACACGCTGACTTCACCGAGCGCCCGGTAGCCGTACGGCTTCTTGCCGCCGGTGTAGAACCAGGCGCCCAGCAACGACGCTGCCCCGGCGACGAGGAGCCACCAGGTGGTCGTTGCACACAGCACGATGCCCAGCGCAGCGCCGATACCGAGGCAGGTGAAGGCGGCGGTCTTGACTGCCCGCGGGGTGGCGACCTTGGAGCCGACCAGGCGGAGCGGGCCGACCCGGTTCTCGTCGGTGCCGCGGATGCCGTCGCTGTAGTCGTTGGCGTAGTTGACGCCGATCTGCAGGGCCAGCGCGACGCCGAGGGCGAGCAGCGCCTTCCACCAGACGAAGCCGTCCAGGAACGCGGCCGCACCGGTTCCGACGAGAACGGGGGAGATCGCGGCGGGGAGGGTTCGCGGGCGGGCGCCTTCGATCCACTGGGCAGGGGTGGCCATGACCATCGATTGTGTCAGCCGGGAGCCGGGCGTCCGGAGGCGGGCCGTACGCTCGGTGTGTCATGTCTAGGTTGCGACTGGTTCCGGGGACGCCGGACGGAGTGTTGGCGGCGCTCGCCGGGGTGCTGGACGGCAGCGGTACGCCGTTCGCGCCGGTGCCGAGCGACCCGGCCGCGGCTACGCGGGTACATGACGCGGCCAAGCCGGACGAGCCGGTCGAGGACGGCTGTGCGGTGGTGCTGACCACCTCCGGGTCCTCCGGCGAGCCGAAGGGCGTGCTGCTCTCGCGGGAGGCGCTGATCGCGTCGGCGACCGCCACGCACGACCGACTCGGGGGGCCGGGGCAGTGGTTGCTCCCGATGAAGCCGTACTTCGTGGGCGGCCTGCAGATCCTCACGCGCTCACTGGTCGCCGGCACGACGCCTGTGCCGCTGGGCGACAGCTTCACCGCGGCGGCGCGTCAAATGACCGGTGTACGCCGGTACACCGCGATGGTTCCGACGCAGCTGGCGCGCTATCTGGAGACGGATCTGGACGCGCTGCGGTCGTTCGACGCGATCATCATCGGCGGGGCGTCCACACCCGAGCCGTTGAAGGTCAAGGCCGCGGAGGCCGGCGTCAACGCGATCCCGGCGTACGGAATGACCGAGACCGGCAGCGGGTGCGTGTACGCCGGTGTGCCGCTGGACGGTACGTCGATCGACCTGGACGACGGACGCATCCTCATCAAGGGGAGCACGCTCTTCGATGGGTACAGGCTGCGGCCGGAGCTCACCGCCGAAGTACTGCGAGACGGGTGGTTCCGCACGCAGGATCGCGGTGAGCTCGTGGACGGGCGGCTGCGCGTGATCGGTCGCGTGGACGACGTGGTGATCTCCGGCGGAGTGAACGTCACGCTGACGACTGTGCAGGCGCGCCTGCTCGAGCATCCGAAGCTTGCGGACGCTGTAGTACTTGGAGTTCCGGACACCGAGTGGGGGGCGCGTGTGGTCGCGTTCGTCGTAGGTGAGCCGACGCGCGACGAACTCAGGGACTGGGTCAGCCAGACTCTGCCGCGGACGTGGGCCCCGCGGGACGTCGTACAGCTCCAGGCGTTGCCGATGCTTGCCTCGGGCAAGGTGGACCGGCAGCGGTTGCTGGAGGGCATGCGGTGATCACGTACTCGATCGGCCTCAAGAACAAGTTCCGTGGCATCACAGTGCGCGAGGGGATGCTGTACGAAGGCCCTGCGGGCTGGGCGGAGTGGAGCCCGTTCCTCGACTACGACGACGCCACCTGTGTGTCCTGGCTGCGGGCGGCGCGGGAGGCGGCCGAGGACGGCTGGCCCGCACGGGTCCGCGACCGCGTGCCCGTCAACTGCACGGTGCCGGCCATTGGACCCGAGAGAGCTGCGGAGATCGTCAGAGCGTCCGGCTGCAGTACGGCGAAGGTCAAGGTCGCTGAGCCGGGTCAGACACTCGCTGACGACCTGGAGCGGGTCGAAGCGGTGCGGGACGCGATCGGCAGCGGACAGGTACGCATCGACGCCAACGGGCTGTGGTCGGTGGACCAGGCTGTGCAGAACCTCAAGCAGTTGCAGCGGTTCGACCTGGAGTACGTCGAGCAGCCGTGCGCGACCGTGGAGGAGCTGGCCGACGTACGGCGACGTACCGACGTACCTGTTGCCGCTGACGAGTCGATCCGCCGGGCCGAGGACCCGCTGCGGGTCAAGAAGCTCGACGCCGCAGACATCGCCGTGCTGAAGGTACAGCCGATTGGAGGCGTCCGCGCTTGCCTGGAGATCGCTGAGCAGATCGGACTGCCCGTAGTGGTGTCGTCTGCTCTGGAGACCTCAGTAGGCATCGCTGCCGGCGTCGCACTCGCTGCTGCGCTTCCGGAACTGCCCTACGCCTGCGGTCTGGCCACCGTGTCGATGTTCACCCGCGAGGTGGTCGCCGAGCCGCTGCTGCCCACCAACGGGTTCCTGCCGGTTCGAAACGTCGTACCGGATCCCGAGCTGCTGGAAGCCGCGCGTGCGGACGCAGACCGGACAAAGGTGTGGGAAGAACGCCTGTCCCGAGTAAGGAGTGCCGGATGAACCCGTCCACGGCTTTTGCGACTGTGGTGGTCGACGAACTGATCCGCTGCGGGGTACGCGAGGCCGTGGTGTCGCCCGGCTCCCGCAGCGCCCCGCTGGCCCTGGCACTCGCAGCGGCAGACCGTGACGGGCGGCTCAGACTGCACGTACGCATCGACGAACGTACGGCGGGATTCCTGGCCATCGGCTTGATGCGAGGCAGCGGTCTACCAGTACCCGTGGTGACCACCTCAGGCACTGCGGTAGCGAACCTGCACCCGGCTGTGCTCGAGGCGTCGCACAGCGGCCTCCCGCTGATCGTGCTGAGCGCAGACCGGCCACCTGCCCTGAGAGGCAGCGGTGCGAACCAGACGACAGACCAGATCAAGGTGTTCGGCTCTGCGGTCCGCCTGTTCCACGAAATGGGTACGCCGGTCCGTGAGATCGGTCAGGTCGCGTACTGGCGCTCGCAGGTGGCAAGAGCCGTGGCTACGGCAGTAGGTGCCCGTACCGCCGACCCGGGGCCAGTGCAGCTCAACTGTCCGTTCTCGGAGCCGCTGATCCCGACAGAGGGACCAGAGTGGCCTGAGCCGCTGAGCGGACGCAGCACCGGACCGTGGACCTCCATTCACGCAGCAGCGGGCCGTCCGGCAGCTGTGTCGCCCGGACCGAAGACAGTGGTCGTCGCGGGCGACGGTGCGTCACAGTCCGCGCGGTTGGCGGCGGAGGCCGGGCAGTGGCCGTTGTTCGCGGAGCCGTCGAGCCGCGCACGGACCGGGCCGTCGGTCATCCCGGCGTACCGGTTGTTGCTGCAGGCAAGCACTCTGGCGGGCGAGATCGAGCGTGTGCTGGTCTACGGCCACCCGACGTTGTCGCGGCCGATCTCGAAGCTGTTGGCGCGGCCGGACGTCGAGGTGATCGTGGTGTCACCGACCGGGCTGTGGCCGGACCCGGCGCGCCGCGCCAAGTCCGTGGTGACGGCGCTCGAGGTCACCGCACCGGACTCCACCGACTGGCTGGCGCGCTGGCAGGACGCCGATCAGCTAGCCCGTCCCGAGATCGACAAGGTCCTTGCGGACGGCTTGAGCGGACCGCGCGTCGCGGCCCTCGTCGGCGAGGCCGTCGGCGCCGACGGCATGCTCGTCGTCGCCTCCTCGAACCCGATCCGCGACCTCGACCTCGCCCCGATCGTCCCGATCCGCACGATCGCGAACCGCGGCCTGGCCGGTATCGACGGCACGATCTCGACCGCGATCGGCGCCGCCCTCGCCAACGCCGGCCCGACGCACGCGCTGATCGGCGACCTCGCCTTTCTGCACGACAGCAACGGGCTCGTCATCGGGCCGGACGAGGCGCGGCCCGATCTGCGGATCGTGGTCGTGAACGACAACGGCGGCGGGATCTTCTCCACCCTGGAGCAAGGCGATCCGACCCACGCGACGCACTTCGAGCGCATCTTCGGTACGCCGCACAACGTCGACCTCGGCGCACTGTGCGCGGCCAGCGGTACGGCGTACACGCTGGTGCAGACCGTCGACGAGTTGCGGGCCGCGCTGACGCCCACGGTCGCCGGCTTGGACGTGGTCGAGGTGCGGATCTCCCGGGACGATCACCGGCCGCTCGGCGCGGCGCTGGTCGCGGCGCTCAAGCAGCTGTAACAGGGACCTTCCGCGCCGGTTGCAGCGTCCGGAGGTGGCTGAGCAGCGGCACGGCCATCGCGATGACCAGTGCGGTCGTCGTGAGGATCGGGATCGTCGCACCGCGCAGAGACGAGTTGAGTGGAGCGGCGATCGTGAAGATCAGGCTGACCGCGGTGATGATCGTGGTCAGCCGCCGTCCGGGACGTGCGACGGCCAGGAACGGCAGGCACCAGAGGAAGTACCAGTCGTGCGCGCTCGGCCCGAGTACGACGACCGCGAGTAGTGCGACGCCGACAGCCCTTGCTGCGTAGTGGATCGACGACCGGAGACTCAGCCACGCGATCAGACCGAGTGCGGCGACCATGCCGACCAGTCGGACGATCTGCAGCGCTTGTGCGGCCGCAGTGTCCTCCCCTAGCCAGCCCAGTACGCCGGACGCCGCCATACCGATCAGGTTGGCGATGGAGAAGGGTGAACGGACCAGGCCGGGTACGTCGAGCGCACCGAGCCAGCCAGAGCCCACACCGGTCAGTGCACCGATGGTGACGAGCGTCAGCACCGACACTGCGCCCGCAATCACCAGGCTGGCGAACCGGAGCATCCGTCCGGCCAGTGGGCTCATCACTGCGGCGATGGCGATCACCACCAGTCCGCCCGGGAGCTTCACCGCGGCCGCTACGCCGGCCACGACTGCCGCCGTACCCCAGCGACCAGTCAGTGCCAGTGCGAACGCGCTGCTGGCCAGCCCGAGCATCAGTACGTCGTTGTGTGCCGCGCCGATGCCGTGGGTGATCAGCATGGGGTTCAGTACGACCAGCCAGGTGGCGAAAGCCGGGTCGACGCGACATGCGGTCGCCAGGCGCGGTACGGCCCAGGCGATGAGGACGATGCCCAGTACGGCGAGGAGGCGGTGCGCCAGCATCAGCAGGTACGGGTCCATGGTGAGGTGGGCGACCAGACCTCCGTACGCGAGTGGCAGGGGACCGTACGGAGCAGGTGTCTGCAGCCACATCGGGTCAACGGCCTCGATGATGTGGCCGGACAGTACGCCGGGACCCACGTCGTACGGGTTGTAGCCCTCGGCCACCAGTGCGCCCTGGGCCGCGTAGCTCCAGGCGTCGCGGCTGAACAGCGGCGGGGCCAGCAGGAGCGGTGCGCTCCAGCACGCCGTCATACGAAGCAGTGGGAGGCGTTCGCCGGCTATGACGCGCCTGCCCACGGTCAGCCAGGCCCAGGCCATCAGCCCGAGCCCAGCGACCATGAACGTCAACCCGACCATCCGGCCGGTCAAGGAGTGGCGCAGCGGGATGGGAGCGACCCAGGACGACTCCGGCACGACAGACGTCACCAGGCTCGCCAGCGCGACTACAACAGAGCCGACGACCCCACGGACCATCGGCGAGCGCATGGCCGGACCGTAGCCCGGCCATGCGACAGGTCGATGAACATCAAGCGGATTCCTTGCGGAACGTTCTTGCGCCGACAGCCAGTCCGATGACGGTCAGCAGGACTACCCAGAACAGGCCCCAGAGCGACGACGAGCTGCTGATGTCGCCGCGGAACAGAGCGCGTACGCCGTTGACCACGTGCTTCAGCGGGCTGATGTCGGACAGCCGCTGCAGCCACGTCGGACCGATCTGCATCGGCAGGAGGATGCCGGACAGCAGCAGGAGCGGCATGGCGATGCCGTTCAGCAGTGGTGCCAGTGCGTCCTCGCTCTTGGTGATGAGCGCGACGGAGTACGACAGCGAGGCGAACGTGGCGCCGAGCAGCGCGACGATCACCAGCGAGAGCAGTACGCCGGCCCACGGGGCACGCAGACCCAGAGGCAGTGCTGCGAGCAGCAGGAGGACCGACTGGACCACGAGTACGACGACATCCCGCAGTACTCGCCCTGCCATCAGCGCGATGCGGGAGGCCGGGGTGACGCGGTCGGCCTCGATCACGCCGGCCCGGTACTCCGCGATCAGGCCGAAGCCGACGAACATCGCGCCGAACATGCCGAGCTGCACGATCAGGCCGGGAATGAAGACCTGGTACGCGTTCGTGGTGGCGCCCTCGCTGATCTGGGCGGTGATCGGCTTCAGCAGCGGGCCGAACAGGAACAGGTACATCAGCGGCTGGCTGAGCATCAGGATCGACCACATCGGGTTGCGCAGCGACAGCCGCATCTGGCGATGGAAAACGATCCAGGTTTCACGCAGGACGGTCACGCCGCGCTCTCCTTCTTCTCCTCGGTCCCGGTGGCGTCCTCGTCGCGGAGGGAGCGGCCGGTCATGGTCAGGAACACGTCGTCGAGCGTCGGCCGATGGACCTCGACCCCGTGCAACTCGATGCCCTGGGCATCGATCGAACGGAGCAGCCCGGGTAGCACCGAGCCGCCGCGGGGGATCCGGAAACCGACCACGGCGTCCTCGGTCTCGACCTCGACCGCACCCTCGAGCTCGCGGACGATCTTCATCACCGCCGGTGCCTGCGAGGTGTCCGCGATACTCAGCCGGACGGCGTCCCCGGAGACCTGCTGCTTCAGGTTCTCCGGCGTACCGGCGGCGACGATCTTGCCGTGGTCGATGACGAGGATCCGGTCGCAGAGGGCGTCCGCCTCGTCCAGGTAGTGCGTGGTCAGGAAGATCGTCGCGCCGCGGTCGCGGAGACCGCGGATGTGCTCCCAGAGGTTGGCGCGCGCCTGGGGGTCGAGGCCCGTGGTCGGCTCGTCCAGGAAGATCAGCTTCGGGTCGTGGATCAGGCCCATCACGATGTCGAGACGTCGGCGCTGCCCGCCGGAGAGCGTCTTGCACTGGCGGCGCCAGAGGCCGGGGAGGTCGAGCTCCTCGAACAGGCGCTGCCCTTCCGCGGTCGCCTTCGCCTTCGGTACGCCGTACAGCCGGGCGTGATCGACGACCTCGTCGCCGGCGATGGCCTCGGGCAGGGTGGACCCGCTCTGCGGGACATACCCGATGCCGCGGCGGACACCCACCGGGTCCTTCGCGAGATCGCATCCGGCGACCGTCGCGATCCCCGCCGTCGGCTGGATGAGCGTCGCCAGCATCCGCATCGTCGTGGTCTTACCGGCCCCGTTCGGCCCCAGAAAGCCGACGATCTCCCCATCGGCCACATCAAGGTCAACCCCCTGCACCGCCTGTACAGGGCCTCGCTTCGTCTTGAACGTCCGCACCAGCCCGCGAGCTTCGATCATCATGCGGGCCAGTCTGACTAATCAACTTTGACTAGTCAATCTTGATTACCACCCCTCCAACCCCAACTTTGAGAAGCCACCGACCATCACGAGACCGCGAAAATGATCGGTGGCTTCTCAAAGTTGGGCGCGGAAGCCGGGGGAGCGGGGGTGGAGTCAGGAGGTGGGGGCGTCGGGGATTTCGCCCCAGTGGGTGACCATGCCGGGGTAGGGCTCCCAGTCGGCGGTTTCGCCGGCGAAGGCGTAGGCGCCTTCGCGGATGCGGTCGAGGAACTCGCGGGTCCACCGGAGCTCTCCGCCGTCGCGGGCGGAGGTGATCCGGAACATCTCGACCACGTGGTTCGGGGTGGCCGGGTCCTCGAGGATGTGGCGTTCGGAGTACGGCTCGGCCTTCAGCCAGGACTCCAGCTGGCTGATCCGCGCCTCGAGGGCGGCGATCACCTCGTCGCGGCGCAGCGACCACATGAAGCTGATCGTGGCCTGCATCTTGTCGGGGTGGAATCCGTCGACGGTCCACAGCATGCCGCGCAGCAGCGAGAAGTACTCCGTCTCACCGTCTGCGGTCAGTTTGTACGACGTACGCCCGGGGCGATGTGCGCCGTCCTGCTCGAATTCCTGGAGGTACCCGTGCTTGGCCAGCGTACGCAGCCCCGTGTAGATCGAGCCGGGGTTGACGTTCGCCCACGCCTCCACGTTCCACGTCAGCAACTCACGCCGCAGCTGGTACCCGTACGCCGGCTGGAAGATCCGCACGACGCCGAGCAGCAACAACCGCGTGGTGGACATGCTCGCAGTGTAAATCCGGACGACCTGTCCGGGGCTGCAGGCGTACGCTCCCGGACATGGATGTCCGCGTGACGAGCGATCCACAGGCTTTCGAGCAGACCGTGTTTCCTTTCCTGCAACAGGATCCGGTGCTGAACAACCTCGTCATGACCGTCGTCCACGAGCGCGCGACCGGCCGGATGAGTGAAACCGAGCCGTCGTACTACGTCTCCGTGCACGACCCGGATGTGGTGGGCGTCGCGATGCGCACGCCGGGGCGTTACGTGTACCTCGGCGCGCTGCGCGAAGATCTCGCGGAGCCGGTCGCCGACGCGTTGGCCGACGTACTGCCGGACGTCCCCGGCGTCGCGGGGGATCGACCTGTCGTGACGAGGTTCGGCGAACGGTGGTGTGCGCACCGCGGTGGGCAGGCGACGGTGGTGCGTGGCACGCGGTTGCACAAGCTGATCGAGCTCACGCCGCTCGAGGCCGATGCAGGCGCGGCGCGCTTGATGGCCGCGGATGAGGTCGACCTGGTCGCGGCCTGGGGCAAGGACGGGTTTGCCGAAGAGCTGACCGTCGGCCACCGCGAGTGGGCCGAGCGGCACCTGGAGCACGAGAGCATGCTGATCTGGGAGGTCGACGGCGAGCCGGTCAGCATGGTCGGCTTCCATCAGCCGGTCTTCGGCGTCAGCCGGGTCGGTCCGGTCTACACGCCTCCGGAGCGGCGCCGGCACGGGTACGCCGGTGCGTTGACCAGTCACGTGACGGCGATGATCCTTGCCGATGGCAACCAGGCCTGCCTGTTCACCGACCTGGCGAACCCGACCTCCAACAAGATCTACTACCAGGCGGGCTACCGCCCGGTCGCCGACTTCGTCGAGGCCGAGTTCAGTTGATCTCGAGGGACTGACCGGGGGCCAGGCCGTGGTACGGGCGGCCGCCGGCCTCGCCGATCCAGCGTTGCATCATGCCGAGGCCGACGTCGCTGAGCAGGGCGTTGTGGATGCCGACGGTCTGCTCCGCCTTGATCGAGCGGGCGTACTCGACCGCCGGCGCCAGCGAGAACCACGGGCCGGAGATCGGGACCAGGTTGGTGTGCACCTCGCGGTCCGGCTGGGTGAACGAGTCGCCCGGGTGGTAGACCGCGTCGTCGACCAGGTAGCCGATGTTCTCGCACGGTACGCCGAGCTCGGGCAGGATCACCGCGTGATCCTTGCCGTAGGCACGGACCGCGAAACCGGCCGCGTCGAACGACTGACCGTCCGCCACGACCGTGACCCGCTCGTCGTTCAGCGCGGCCGCGACACCGGCGGTGGTGAAGACCGGCACCTGCAACCCGCGCAGCCGCTCGACGTCGACGTGGTCGGGGTGCTCGTGTGTGATCAGCACCGCGTCCGCCTTCTCGAAGGCCGCGTCCTCGGAGAACGTGCCCGGGTCGATCAGCAGCACCTTCCCGTCCTTCTCCAGACGGACACAGGCGTGTGCGAACTTCGTCAGCTTCACAGTCAGTCTCCCAACGCGTCTCTCATCGGCACCAGCTTGGCGTTCGTTTCGGCCAGTTCGGCGTCCGGGTCGGAACCCGCGACGATGCCGGCGCCGGCGAACAGGCGCATCCGGCGCGGCTCCTCCGGGTCGGCCTGGCCGCAGCGCAGTGCGATGCACCATTCGCCGTCGCCGGCCGCGTCCATCCACCCGACCGGTCCGCTGAACCGGCCGCGCTGCATGCCCTCGATCTCACCGATCAGGTCCCGCGCGACCGGCGTCGGCGTACCGCAGACGGCCGCGGACGGGTGCAGGGCGGCGGCGAGGCCCAGCGCGGACGCGCCGTTGTTCGCGACGCCGGCGACATCGGTCGCAAGGTGCATCACGTTCGGCAGGTGCAGCACGAACGGGGTTTCCGGCACGTTCATCGACGTACAGTGCGGCTCCAGCGCCTCGGCGACCGAGCGGACCGCGAACTCGTGCTCCTCGAGGTCCTTCGACGACCGGGCCAGCGACGCGGCCAGCGCCAGGTCGTGCTCGTCGTCGCCGGTACGGCGGATGGTCCCGGCCAGCACGCGGGACGTGATCAGGCCCTTCTCCCGGCGTACCAGCAGCTCCGGGGTGGCGCCGATCAGGCCGTCGACGGAGAACGTCCAGCAGTTCGGGTACGCCGTCGCGAGCCGGTGCAGCGGCCAGCGCAGATCGATCGGCTGCTCGGCGATCGCGATCAGGTCGCGGGCCAGCACCACCTTCTCAAGCTCGCCGGCGGTGATCCGGCGGACCGCGTCGGCGACGATGGTCGACCAGTCCGTCCCGGTCCGGGCGCCGTCCGCGAACGCCACGTCGTAAACCGGCGACGGCTCGTGCACGACCAGCTCGGGCGGTGCGCCCAGCGAGCTGGCCGGCGAGATCGTGGTCACCCAGGTCGTGTCGCCGCGGCGGCCGACGATCACGTCGGGGACCACCAGCTCACCCGGGTCCTGATCGGTGAAGCCGAAGGAGCCGAAGCAGACCAGCCCGGAGCCCGGTACGCCGACCTCGTCGCGGACCACCGCGGCCGACGTCAGCTCCTGCCACCAGGTCATGGCCTCCTCGAAGCGGTTGCTACCGGCAACGTCCAGCCGGGCGGCGACGCCCCAGCCGACGTGGCCGTCGCCCCGCCGTACCCACGCGAGTCCGCCCTCGTCCGGCAGATGGTCCAGCAGTTGCGCCGAGACCCCGTCCACCGACTGACTGCGAACCACCAACTGCGGTGCGGGGCCTCGGGTCGCGAGGGCCGCACGGCTACCTGGAGATGCACTCACGAGATGCAAGCGTATGCCTCCCGTCCGCCCGACTCCCCCTCGCGTGATCAACTAGACAGGTGACGCGCGCAGATCTGAGCAAGGACCCGCAGGCCGTGGCGGCCATGTTCGACAACGTGGCCGAGGGGTACGACCGGACCAACGCGGTCGCGACGATGGGGCTGGAGAAGCTGTACTGGCGGCCCGCGACGCTGGCCGCGATCGCGCCGCGGAAGGGGATGAAGATCCTCGACCTCGCGGCCGGGACCGGCGCCTCCAGCATTCACCTGCGCGAGGCCGGCGCCGAGGTGGTGTCCTGCGACTTCTCGGTCGGCATGCTCCGGGTCGGCAAGCGCCGGCACCCCGAGCTGGACCTGGTCGCGGGCGACGCCCTGCGGCTGCCGTTCGCCGACGACACGTTCGACGTGGTGACGATCTCCTGGGCGCTGCGGAACGTGAACGACGTCGGCGCCGCGCTGCAGGAGATGCTGCGGGTGACCCGCCCCGGCGGACGTCTCGTCGTACTCGAGCAGTCGCACCCGACCTGGAAGCCGTTCCGGGTCGTGTACCTGGAGTACATGATGCGGGCGGTGCCGGCGGTGGCGAAGGTGGTGTCGACCAACCCCGAGGCGTACGAGTACCTCGCGGAGTCGACGCGCGCCTGGCTGCCGCAGGAGCCGCTGGCCCGGGCGATCGAAGGCGCCGGGTGGACCCGTGTGCAGTGGCGCAATCTGACCGGCGGCCTGGTCGCCATCCACCGGGCCGTCAAGGCCGATTAATAACGCAACGGAACTTAAGCGAAAATCGCTTGCCCGCAAGGGGGTTGGGGCGAGTTTCGTGTCCGCGTCAGGCAGTCCTAGACTGTCGAGTGAAGAGGGTTCGTGAATCACTTCACGAGCGCACACGCCCCTAAACATCCAGGCCGGGAAGAGATGAGCCAGAGCGTGCCGAGCGGGCAGCAGGCGGAGACCGCCGATGTGATCGTCGTCGGTGCCGGACCCGCCGGATCGGCGGCGGCGTACCACCTGGCGAACGCCGGACTGGACGTCCTGCTGCTGGAGAAGACGGCGTTCCCGCGGGAGAAGGTGTGCGGCGACGGGCTCACCCCGCGCGGCACCAAGCAGCTCATCAACATGGGCATCGACATCTCCGAAGAGGCCGGCTGGATCCGGAACTACGGACTCCGCATCCAGGGCGCCGGGCACGTCCTGCAGCTCGACTGGCCGGATCTGGCCAGCCACCCGAACTACGGGCTGACCCGGAACCGGATGGACTTCGACGAGATGCTCGCCCGGCAGGCCGAGAAGGCCGGGGCGCGGCTGCGGGAGCGGACCAACGTGACCGGCCCGATCCTCGATGGCCGCGGCGACATCGTCGGGGTCACCGCGAAGCCGGTCGACGACAACGGCCGCCGGGCCGGCGGCGACGTCGAGTACCGGGCGCCACTGGTGATGGCGGCCGACGGGAACTCGTCGCGGTTGAGCATCGCGATGGGCCTGCACAAGCGCGACGACCGCCCGATGGGTGTCGCCGTACGGACGTACTTCACCAGCCCGCGGACCAACGACGACTACCTCGAGTCCTGGCTGGAACTGTGGGCCGACGACCCGAAGCAGCCCGGTGGCCGCGTGCTGCTTCCCGGCTACGGCTGGATCTTCGGGATGGGCGACGGCACGGTCAACGTCGGCCTCGGCATCCTGAACACCTCGGAGGCGTTCGGCAAGGTCGACTACGCCGACCTGCTGAAGCAGTGGCTCAAGGTCACGCCCGAGGAGTGGCAGTTCCGGGACGAGTTCCAGACCATCCCGATCCGGGGCGCCGCGCTGCCGATGGGCTTCAACCGGCAGCCGCACTACACCCGCGGCCTGATGCTGCTCGGCGACGCCGGCGGCATGGTCAACCCGTTCAACGGCGAAGGCATCCCGTACGCGATGGAGTCCGGGGCGTTCGCCGCCGAGGTCGCCGCCCAGGCGCTGCACCGGCAGCCGAACCAGCGGGAACGCGCGCTGTCGGCGTACCCGAAGGCGCTGAAGCAGGAGTACGGCGGTTACTACACGCTCGGCCGGATCTTCGTGAAGCTGATCGGAAATCCGGAGGTGATGCGGCTCTGCACCAAGTACGGTCTGCCGCGCACCACCCTGATGAAGTTCACCCTGAAGTTGCTTGCCAACCTCACCGACCCGCGTGACGGGGACGTGATGGACAAGATCATCAACGGCCTCACCAAGCTCGCCCCGGCCGCCTGACCGGCGGGGCGAGTGAGCTGAGCCACAGCGCTACTGATATCCAAAGACAAGTTAAGTACAGACCACCGGCTGAAGGAGGGAGCACGCAGCGATGCACCCCTATACACCGATTCTCGCTCTCGGTGTGCTCGCGGCGCTCTTCGTCGCAGGCAGCATCACCGTTAGCGCGCTGGTCGGCCCGAAGCGCTACAACCGGGCCCGGCTGGACTCCTACGAGTGCGGCATCGAGCCCACTCCGCAGCCGGTCGGCGGTGGGCGCTTCCCGGTGAAGTACTACATCACCGCGATGCTGTTCATCGTTTTCGACATCGAGATCATCTTCCTCTACCCGTGGGCGGTGGCCTTCGACCAGATGGCACTGTTCGGGCTCGTCGAGATGGTCATCTTCATCGTCACCGTCTTCGTCGCGTACGCCTACGTATGGCGCCGCGGCGGACTGGAGTGGGACTGACATGGGTCTTGAGGAACAGCTTCCGGCCGGCGTCCTGCTGAGCACCGTCGAAGGACTGCTCGGCTACATGCGCAAGGCCTCGTTGTGGCCGGCAACCTTCGGGCTGGCCTGCTGCGCCATCGAGATGATGACCACCGGCGCCCCGCGGTACGACGCCGCGCGGTTCGGCATGGAGGTCTTCCGGGCCTCGCCGCGACAGGCCGACCTGATGATCGTGGCCGGCCGGGTGAGCCAGAAGATGGCTCCGGTACTGCGCCAGATCTACGACCAGATGCCCGGCCCGAAGTGGGTGCTGGCGATGGGCGTGTGCGCGTCGTCGGGCGGCATGTTCAACAACTACGCGATCGTGCAGGGCGTGGACCACGTCGTACCGGTCGACATGTACCTGCCCGGCTGCCCGCCGCGGCCGGAGATGTTGCTGGACGCGTTCCTGAAGATCCACGACCAGATCCAGCACATGAAGCTCGGCGCGCACAAGAAGGCGCTGGAGACCGAGCTGGAGGCCGCGGCCCTGACCGCCGCCCCGACGATCGAGATGAAGGGTCTGCTCCGGTGAGTGACTCCCAGCCCGAGAACCTTCCGGCGACGTCTGCCGCCAGTGACGCGCAGACGCCGCAGGCCGAGGTGATCGAACAGCGCGAGGGCATGTTCGGTGTCCGCGGTACCGGTGACACCTCCGGCTTCGGTGGCCTGCGTCGTCAGGTCGCGCTGCCGGGCGGTACGCCGAAGCCGTACGGCTCCTGGTTCGACGGTGCGGTGGACCGGCTGGAAGGCCTGGCCGCCGACGGTGCGATCGAGAAGGTCGTCGTCGACCGCGGTGAGCTGACCCTGCACATCAAGCGCGAGAACCTGGTCGACGTGTGCCAGCACCTGCGCGACGACGAGGCGCTGCGGTTCGAGTTCTGCTCCGGTGTCAGCGGTGTGCACTACCCGGAAGAGACCGGCCGCGAGCTGCACGCCGTCTACCACTTCCTGTCGATCACCCACAACCGCCGGATCCGGCTGGAGGTGTCGGCGCCCGACGCCGACCCGCACATCCCGTCGGTCGTCTCGGTCTACCCGGCCAACGACTGGCACGAGCGGGAGACCTGGGACTTCTTCGGCATCATCTTCGACGGACACCCGGCCCTGACCCGGATCCAGATGCCCGACGACTGGCCGGGTCACCCGCAGCGCAAGGACTACCCGCTCGGCGGTATCGACGTCGAGTACAAGGGCGCTGTCATCCCACCGCCCGACACGCGGAGGTCGTACAACTAATGACCGCAACAGATCCGTACGCGACCACCCGGGACACCACCGAGGGCAAGGTCTTCACCGTCACCGGCCAGGACTGGGACTCGGTCGTCTCCGGCCTCGACGAGGAGCCGGAAGAGCGCGTCGTCGTCAACATGGGCCCGCAGCACCCGTCCACGCACGGTGTGCTCCGGCTGATCCTCGAGCTCGACGGTGAGAACGTGACCGAGGCCCGCTGCGGCATCGGGTACCTGCACACCGGTATCGAGAAGAACATGGAGTTCCGCTCCTGGGTGCAGGGCGTCACGTTCGTCACCCGGATGGACTACCTGTCGCCGTTCTACAACGAGGCGGCGTACTGCCTGGCGGTCGAGCGGCTGCTCGGGATCGAGGACGACATCCCGGACAAGGCGAACGTGATGCGGGTGCTCCTGATGGAGCTCAACCGGATCAGCAGCCACCTGGTCTGCATCGCCACCGGCGGTATGGAGATCGGCGCGCTGACCGTGATGACGATCGGTTTCCGCGAGCGTGAGAAGACCCTGGACCTGTTCGAGCTGATCACCGGGCTGCGGATGAACCACGCGTTCATCCGGCCGGGCGGTGTCGCGCAGGACCTCCCGCCGGGTGCGCTGGACAAGATCCGCGAGTACATCACGTGGATGAACCGGCACCTCAAGGAGTACGCCGAACTCTGCAACGCCAACCCGATCTTCAAGGCGCGGCTGCAGGACGTCGGCTACCTGGACCTGGCCGGCTGCATGGCGCTCGGCATCTCCGGCCCGACGGTGCGCTCCACCGGCTACGCGCTCGACCTGCGCAAGAGCCAGCCGTACTGCGGGTACGAGACGTACGACTTCGACGTACCGACCTGGGACTCCTCGGACGCGTACGGACGGTTCCGCGTGCGGCTGCAGGAGATGCACGAGTCGCTGAAGATCGTCGAGCAGTGCGCCGACCGGCTGGAGAAGATGGACGGCCAGCCGGTGATGGTCGCCGACAAGAAGATCGGCTGGCCGAGCCAGCTGGCCGTCGGCGCCGACGGGATGGGCAACTCGCTCGACCACATCAAGCACATCATGGGCGAGTCGATGGAAGCGCTGATCCATCACTTCAAGCTGGTCACCGAGGGCTTCCGGGTGCCGGCCGGCCAGGCGTACGTCGCGCTCGAGTCGCCGCGCGGCGAGATGGGCTGCCACGTCGTCTCCGACGGCGGCACCAAGCCGTACCGGGTGCACTTCCGTGACCCGTCCTTCGCAAACCTGCAGGCGATGCCGATCATGTGCGAGGGCGGCCAGGTCGCCGACGTGATCGTCGCCGTCGCCAGCCTTGACCCGGTGATGGGTGGAGTGGACCGCTAAATGGCCGAGAACCACACGACTGCTACCGACAAGACGGTGCCCTACAGCACCGGCGACTCGAAGATCACCGACGCCACGATCGCGGAGATGCGCGAGATCGCGGCGCGGTACCCGGTCGCCCGGTCCGCGCTGCTGCCGATGCTGCACCTGGTGCAGTCGGTCGAGGGCCGGGTCACCCCGGAGGGCATCGAGGCCTGCGCCGACGTGCTCGGGCTGACCGGCGCCGAGGTGTCGGCGGTGGCCACCTTCTACACGATGTACAAGCGCCGCCCGGTCGGCGACTACCACGTCGGCGTCTGCACCAACACGCTGTGCGCGGTGATGGGCGGCGACCTGATCTTCGACCGGCTGAAGCAGCACCTCGACGTCGGCAACGACGAGACCACCGAGGACGGCAAGATCACCCTCGAGCACCTCGAGTGCAACGCGGCCTGTGACTACGCGCCGGTGATGATGGTCAACTGGGAGTTCTTCGACGACATGACGCCGGAGTCCGCCACCCAGCTGGTCGACGACCTGCGGGACGGCAACGAGGTGAAGTCGCCGCGCGGTGCGACGGTCTGCACCTGGCGCGAGACCGAGCGGGTGCTGGCCGGTTACCCCGACGGCCGTGCCGACGAGGGCCCGACCGGCGGCAAGGCCACGCTGGCCGGCCTCCGCCTGGCCCGTGAGCGCGGCTGGACTGCGCCCGGTGGCTCCTCCAACGCCGAGACCCAGAAGGAGGACTGACCATGGCTGACACGTTGACTCCGGTGCTGTCCGACAACTGGGACCAGATCAGGTCCTGGCAGCTGTCGTCGTACCAGCGGTCCGGCGGGTACGACGCGCTGCGCAAGGCGCTCGCGATGCAGCCGGCCGATGTCGTTGCCACGGTCAAGGACTCCGGGCTGCGCGGCCGAGGTGGCGCGGGCTTCCCGACCGGCATGAAGTGGCAGTTCATCCCGCAGGACAACCCGAACCCGAAGTACCTCGTGGTGAATGCCGACGAGTCGGAGCCGGGCACCTGCAAGGACATCCCGCTGATGATGGCCTCGCCGCACACGCTGGTCGAGGGCGTCGTCATCGCGTCCTACGCGATCCGCGCGTCGGTCGCGTTCATCTACGTCCGCGGTGAGGTCCTGCACGTGATCCGCCGGCTGCAGCAGGCGGTCCAGGAGGCCAAGGACGCCGGCTACATCGGCACGAACATCCTCGGCAGCGGCTACGACCTCGACGTGGTCGTGCACGCCGGCGCCGGCGCCTACATCTGTGGCGAGGAGACGGCGCTGCTCGACTCGCTGGAAGGACGTCGCGGTCAACCTCGGCTGCGTCCTCCCTTCCCGGCCGTGGCCGGTCTGTACGGCTGCCCCACTGTTATCAACAACGTCGAGTCGATCGCTTCCGTTCCCGCCATCATCAAGAACGGGCCGGACTGGTTCTCCTCGATGGGCACCGAGAAGTCCAAGGGCATGACGCTGTACTCGCTGTCCGGTCACGTCACCCGTCCGGGTCAGTACGAGGCCCCGCTGGGCATCACGCTGCGGGAGCTGCTCGACCTGGCCGGTGGGGTCCGTGAGGGCCACGAGCTGAAGTTCTGGACGCCGGGCGGCTCGTCGACGCCGCTGCTGACGTCCGAGCACCTCGACGTACCGCTGGACTACGAGGGCGTCGGCGCGGTGGGCTCGATGCTCGGTACGAAGGCGCTGCAGATCTTCGACGACTCGGTGTGCGTCGTGCGCGCCGTACTGCGCTGGACCGAGTTCTACAAGCACGAGTCCTGCGGCAAGTGCACGCCGTGCCGCGAGGGCACGTGGTGGCTGGTGCAGATTCTCGAGCGGCTGGAGAAGGGTCAGGGGTCCGACGAGGACCTGGACGTCCTGCTCGACCTGTCCGAGAACATCCTCGGCCGGTCGTTCTGCGCGCTGGGCGACGGTGCGACCGCGCCGATCACCAGCTCGATCGCGCATTTCAAGGACGAGTACCTGGCGCACTTCGAGAACGGCGGCTGCCCGTTCGACCCGATGGCAAGCACTGTCTTCGCGACTGCTGGAGCTAGCGCATGACGATCCAAGCGAACCCGCCGGCCGGGTCGGAGGTGGAGCGCACCGACCTGGTGACGGTCACCATCGACGACATCGAGGTGAAGGTTCCGAAGAACACCCTGCTGATCCGGGCGGCCGAGCAGATCGGGATCCAGATCCCGCGGTTCTGCGACCACCCGCTGCTCGACCCGGTCGGCGCCTGCCGGCAGTGCCTGGTCGAGATCACCGACGCCGGGAACGGCCGCGGGATGCCCAAGCCGCAGGCTTCCTGCACGATCGTCGTTGCCGACGGCATGGTGGTCCGCACCCAGGTGAGTTCGCCGGTGGCGGACAAGGCTCAGCACGGGCAGATGGAATTCCTGCTGATCAACCACCCGCTCGACTGCCCGGTCTGCGACAAGGGCGGCGAGTGCCCGCTGCAGAACCAGGCGATGAGCAACGGCGCCGGCGAGTCCCGGTTCACCGAGATCAAGCGGACCTACCCGAAGCCGATCAACATCTCGGCCGAGGTGCTGCTGGACCGCGAGCGCTGCATCCTCTGCGCGCGCTGCACCCGCTTCTCCGAGCAGATCGCCGGTGACCCGTTCATCGCGCTGATCGAGCGCGGCGCGCTGCAGCAGGTCGGCATCTACGAGAAGGAGCCCTTCGAGAGCTACTTTTCCGGCAACACGATCCAGATCTGCCCGGTCGGTGCGCTGACGAGTGCGGCGTACCGCTTCCGCTCGCGGCCGTTCGACCTGGTGTCGGTGCCGTCGGTGGCCGAGCACGACTCGTCCGGTGCGGCGATCCGGGTCGACTACCGGCGCGGCAAGGTGATGCGCCGGCTGGCCGGTGACGACCCGCAGGTCAACGAGGAGTGGATCTCCGACAAGGACCGGTTCGCGTTCCAGTACGCGACCACCGGTGACCGGTTGACCCACCCGCTGATCCGCGAGGACGGCGAGCTGCGGCCGGCGTCCTGGCCGGAGGCGCTGACCTTCGCGGCCGAGCAGCTGACGGCGGCGCGTGGCAATGCGGCGGTGCTGACCGGTGGCCGGCTGACGGTCGAGGACGCCTACGCGTACTCGAAGTTCGCCCGGGTCGCGCTGGGCAGCAACGACATCGACTTCCGGGCCCGCCCGCACTCCGCGGAGGAGGCGGACTTCCTCGCCGCCGCGGTGGCCGGCACCGGCCTGGGTACGACGTTCTCCGACCTGGAGAAGGCCGGCACCGTGCTGTTCGTCGGGTTCGAGCCCGAGGAAGAGGCACCGTCGGTCTTCCTCCGGGTGCGCAAGGGCGTGAAGACGCACGGCACCAAGGTGTTCACGGTCGCGTCGTACGCGTCCCGCGGTGTGGAGAAGCTGAACGGCGTCGTCGTCCAGGCGTCGCCGGGCACCGAGGCCGCCGTACTCGCGGATCTCGGTAACGCCGGCGAGGCCGGGGCAGCAGCCCGGGCCGCGCTCGGTCCGGACTCGATCATCGTCGTCGGCGAGCGGCTGGCCGCCGTACCGGGTGGCTACTCGAACGCGCTCCGGCTGGCGCTCGACACCGGTGCCGACCTTGCCTGGATCCCGCGGCGTGCGGGTGACCGGGCCGCGCTCGAGGCCGGCTGCCTTCCGGGCCTGCTGCCCGGTGGCCGGCTGGTCAGCGACCCGCAGGCGCGCGTCGACCTGCAGGCCGCCTGGGGCGTGGACAACCTTCCGGGTGAGCCCGGCAAGGACCTCACCGAGATCATCGCCAACGCGGGATCGCTGCAGGCGCTGGTCGTCGCGGGTGTCGAGATCGACGACCTGCCCGACCCGGCCGCGGCGCTCGCTGCGCTGGACGCCGCGCCGTTCGTGGTCAGCTTCGAGGTTCGCAACTCGCAGGTGACCGAGTACGCCGACGTGGTCTTCCCCGTCGTACCGCCGGCGGAGAAGTCCGGCACCTTCGTGAACTGGGAGGGCCGCGAGCGGCCGTTCCCGGTCGTGCTCGAGGTGCCGGCCGCGATGCCGGACGTCCGCGCGCTGGCCGCGCTGGCGCAGGAGATGGGCAACCCGCTCGGCTTCAGCACGGCCGGCGGCGCCAAGCGTGAGTACGACGAGCTCGGCCGCTGGGACGGTGACCGGGCCCAGGAGCCGACGTACCAGGCCGGTCCGGCCCTCGGCGCGTTCGACTCCACCCGGCTCGCGACCTGGCGGATGCTGATCGACGACAGCCGCGCCTGCGACGGTGAGCCGCACCTGACCGCGACCGCGCGTACGCCGGTCGCCCGGGTCTCGCTCACGACCGCGCGCCGGATCGGTGTCGCCGACGGGGACGAGCTGGTGGTGAGCACCGACGCCGGGAGCATCCGGCTGCCGGTCGTCATCACCCCGATGACCGACAACGTGGTCTGGCTGCCGACCAACTCGGCCGACTCCCACGTCCGCCGGTCGTTGCACGCAGACCATGGCTCGATCGTGACGATCGCCGGAGGGAACGCATGAACATCCCGCTCGCGGTGCCGGACGCCGGGGTCGGACATGACCCTTGGTGGGTCATTCTCATCAAGGTGCTGTTCATCTTCGTCTTCCTGGTGGTGCTGACGCTCTTCAACATCTGGTGGGAACGCCGGGTGGTCGCGCGGATGCAGCACCGGATCGGCCCGAACGTGCACGGCCCGCAGGGTCTGCTGCAGTCGCTGGCCGACGGTGTGAAGCTGATGCTCAAGGAAGACCTGATGCCGAAGGGCGTCGACCGGCTGGTCTTCGTGCTGGCGCCGGCGATCGTCGCCGTACCGGCCTTCCTCACCTTCGCGGTGATCCCGTTCGGCCCGACGGTGAAGATCCCGTTCACCGACACCTACACCCGGCTGCAGCTCACCGACCTGCCGGTCTCGGTGCTGTACGTGATGGCGATCGCCTCGATCGGCATCTACGGCATCGTGCTCGGCGGCTGGTCGTCGAACTCGACGTACTCGCTGCTCGGCGGCCTGCGGTCCAGCGCACAGATGATCTCGTACGAGGTCGCGATGGGACTGGCGCTGGTGACGGTGTTCCTGTTCGCGGGCTCGCTGTCCACCTCGGAGATCGTGGCGGCGCAGTCGCACCAGACCGTGCACTGGTTCGGGGCCGAGATCCCGCTGCCCGGGTGGTACGCGTTCCTGCTCTTCCCGTCGTTCGTGATCTACGTGATCTCGATGATCGGCGAGACGAACCGGGCGCCGTTCGACCTCCCCGAGGCCGAGGGCGAGCTGGTCGCGGGCTTCCTGACCGAGTACTCCTCGATCAAGTACGCGATGTTCTTCCTGGCCGAGTACATCAACATGGCGACGGTGTCCGCGCTGGCCACCACGCTGTTCCTGGGCGGCTGGCGGGCGCCGTGGCCGATCTCGATCTGGGACGGCGCGAACTCCGGCTTCTGGCCGGTGCTGTGGTTCATGGGCAAGCTGATGGGCTTCATCTTCTTCTACATCTGGTTGCGCGGAACGCTGCCGCGACTGCGCTACGACCAGTTCATGAAGTTCGGCTGGAAGGTCCTGATCCCGATCTCGCTGGCCTGGATTCTGCTGGTCGCCACCGTTCGCGCGGTCGGCCGCGAGACCAACTTCAGCCGTACGACGCTGCTGGTCGCGGCCGCGATCGTGCTGGTGATCGCGGTGATCAGCATGTTCATTCCGCAGAAGCCCAAGGAAGAGCCGGCTGAGGTGGCCGACGGCGAGGAGTTCGACGCCTTCGCCGGCGGGTTCCCGGTGCCACCACCGCTCCCCAGTCAGCAGACCGAGCCGAAATCGAAGGCAGGCAGCCGTGGCTAGTGTCAAAGAGTCCCTCTGGGACCCGGTAGCCGGGTTCGGGGTCACCTTCCGGACGATGTTCCGGAAGGTGTTCACCGAGGAGTACCCGTTTTACAAGAAGCCGACCGCCCCGCGGTTCCACGGCCGGCACCAGCTGAACCGGTGGCCGGACGGGCTGGAGAAGTGCATCGGCTGTGAGCTGTGCGCGTGGGCCTGCCCCGCGGACGCGATCTACGTCGAGGGCGCGGACAACGCGGACGATTCGACAGGTCGCTTCTCGCCGGGCGAGCGGTACGGCCGCGTCTACCAGATCAACTACCTGCGCTGCATTCTCTGCGGTCTGTGCATCGAGGCCTGCCCGACCCGGGCGCTCACCATGACCAACGAGTACGAGCTGGCCGACACCAGCCGCGAGTCCCTCATCTACGAGAAGAAGGACCTGCTGGCGCCGCTGCTTCCGGGCATGCAGGAGCCGCCGCACGAGATGCAGCTCGGCACGACCGAGAAGGACTACTACCTCGGACTGACCGGTGCGGCCGCCAAGGCCCCAGGAAGTCAGACGCAGGGGAGTGACGCCAAATGATCGGGTTGGTCACCGGGCCGCAGGTCGCGTTCTGGCTGCTCGCCCCGGTCATGATCCTGGCCGCGATCGGCATGGTGCTGGTCCGTAAGGCGGTGCACTCGGCGCTGCTGCTGGCGACCGTGATGATCTGCCTCGCGGTGCAGTACGCCGCGCAGGACGCACCGTTCCTGTTCGCCGTACAGATCATCGTCTACACCGGCGCGATCCTGATGCTGTTCCTGTTCGTGCTGATGCTGGTCGGCGTCGACGCCTCCGACTCGCTGGTCGAGACGATCCGCGGTCAGCGGCTGCTCGCTGGGATCGCCTTCCTCGGCTTCGGCGTACTGCTGCTCGCCGCGGTCGGGAACGCGATCTACGGGAACCCGGCCGGACTGGCCGACGCGCAGCCGGACGGAAACGTCAAGGGCCTCGCGCAGTTGCTGTTCGGCAAGTACGTGTTCGCCTTCGAGGTCACGTCGGCGCTGCTGATCACCGCGGCGATGGGCGCCATGATGCTGGCCCACCGCGAGCGGCTGACCAAGAAGAAGACGCAGCGCGACCACGCCGAGGAGCGGATCCGCAAGTACGCCGAACAGGGCATCCACCCCGGCCCGCTGCCGACGCCCGGTGTCCTGGCCCGGCACAACGCCGTCGACACCCCGGCCCTGCTGCCGGACGGGTCGATCGCACCGACCTCGGTTTCGCGGGTGCTCCAGGCACGTGGCACCGTGTTCCCCGAAGCCGAGGAGCGCGCGGACATCGAAGAGGTCCGCAAGCTCGACGCCGGTGAGTCAGAAGGAGACGACAAGTGACGACCGAGCCGTACATCGTGCTCGCGGCGATTCTGTTCAGTATCGGTGCGCTGGGCGTGCTGGTACGCCGGAACGCGATCGTCGTCTTCATGTGCGTCGAGCTGATGCTGAACGCGACCAACCTCGCGTTCGTGAGTTTCGCCCGCCAGCACGGCAACCTCGACGGCCAGATCGCCGCCTTCTTCGTGATGGTGGTGGCCGCGGCCGAGGTCGTGATCGGGCTGGCGATCATCATGGCCATCTTCCGCACCCGTCGCTCGGCCTCGGTCGACGACGCCAACCTGCTCAAGTACTGAGGTAAGCACCGATGAGTCATGAGCTGACGTGGCTGCTGGTCGCGGTACCGGCACTGTCCGCGGCGATCCTGCTGCTCGGTGGCAAGGCCACCAACGCATGGGGTCACCTGCTGGGCACGCTGGCGCCGGTGATCTCCTTCGCCTTCGGCGTCGTGCTGTTCTTCCAGATGAGGGGCCAGGCGAGCGAGGAGCGGTCCGAGACGGTCCGGCTGTTCGAGTGGTTCTCGGTCGGCCAGATCAAGGTCGACTTCACGCTGCTGATCGACCCGCTGTCGATCCTGTTCGTGCTGCTGATCACCGGTGTGGGTTCGCTGATCCACATCTACTCGATCGGCTACATGGAGCACGACCCGCGCCGGCGGCGGTTCTTCGGCTACCTGAACCTGTTCATCGCGGCGATGCTGCTGCTGGTGCTGGCGGCCGACTACCTGCTGGTCTTCGTCGGCTGGGAGGGCGTCGGTCTGGCGTCGTACCTGCTGATCGGTTTCTGGCAGCACAAGAACTCGGCCGCGGTCGCTGCGAAGAAGGCGTTCGTCGTGAACCGGGTCGGTGACATCGGCCTCTCGCTCGCGGTGATGAGCATGTGGGCGCTCTTCGGCTCCTCGGCCTTCGCAACCGTGAACGCCGGCGCCGAGCACGTCTCGAGTACCTGGGCCACGCTGCTCGGCCTGATGCTGCTGCTGGCCGCCTGCGGTAAGTCCGCGCAGGTGCCGCTGCAGTCCTGGCTGCTGGACGCGATGGAGGGCCCGACCCCGGTGTCGGCGCTGATCCACGCGGCGACCATGGTCACGGCCGGCGTCTACCTGGTGGTCCGGTCGCACGCGATCTACGAGGTCACCGACGCCGCGTCCACCGCGGTGGTGATCGTCGGTACGGTCACCGCGCTCGCCGGTGCGATCATCGGTTGCGCCAAGGACGACATCAAGAAGGCCCTGGCCGGTTCGACGATGAGCCAGATCGGCTACATGATGCTCGCCGCGGGTCTCGGCCCGGCCGGGTACGTGTTCGCGATCTTCCACCTGCTCACCCACGGCTTCTTCAAGGCCAACATGTTCCTCGGCGCCGGCTCGGTCATGCACGGCATGAACGACGACGTGAACATGCGCCACTACGGCGCCCTGCGGACGCCGATGAAGATCACCTTCGCGACCTTCGCCTTCGGCTACCTGGCGATCCTCGGCATCCCGCCGTTCGCCGGCTTCTTCAGCAAGGACAAGATCATCGAGGCCGCGTTCGCGGACAACACGGTGATCGGTCTGTGCGCGCTGCTCGGCGCCGGAATCACCGCGTTCTACATGACGCGGGTGATGCTGATGACGTTCTTCGGCAAGAAGCGCTGGGCGGACGACGTGCACCCGCACGAGTCGCCGGCCGTGATGACCTGGCCGCTGATCATCCTGGCGGCGCTGTCGCTGGGCGGCGGCGCGCTGTACTTCGCGGGTCACTGGATCGTCGACTGGCTGGAGCCGATCGTCGGTCACGAGGAGGAGCACCCGCCGGTGAGTGCCTTGGTGATGACGCTGATCACCCTCGCGGTGGTTGCCGTCGGCATCGTCATCGCGGTGCTCAAGTACCGCCGGGACATCCCGCGGGAGGCGCCCGCCGGTTCGCCGGTCACCGTCTTCGCCCGCCGGGACCTGTACGGCGACGCGCTGAACGAGGCGGTCCTGATGCGGCCCGGGCAGTACCTGACCCGGACGCTGGTCTGGCTCGACAACCGGGGCGTCGACGGCCTGGTCAACGGCCTGGCCGCACTCTTCGGCGGTCTGTCCGGCCGGCTCCGCCGGTTCCAGACGGGCTTCGTCCGTTCGTACGCACTCAGCATGGTCTTCGGCGCCGCATTCGTGGTCGTCGCCCTCCTCGCGGTGAGGTTGTCGTGAACATCGGTTGGCTGACCCTGTTATTGCTCCTGCCGTTCGTCGGGGCCGTCGCGACGATGCTGGTGCCGAAGGCGAAAGCGCTGACGGCCAAGCAGGTCGCGCTCGGGTTCTCGCTCGTGACGCTGGTGCTGACCGCGATCGTCGCGGTCGGCTACCACCGCAACGGCGGCGAGGAGTACGCCGAGACGCACACCTGGATCAAGGCCTTCGGCGCGCACTACGCGCTCGGTCTCGACGGTGTCGGCATCGTGCTGGTGGTGCTGACCGCGCTGCTGACGCCGATCGTGCTGATCGCGTCCTGGAACGACGCGCAGCACGGCCGCTGGTCGGAGAAGTCCTTCTTCGCCTGGATCCTGGGCCTCGAGGCGCTGTCGATCGGCGTGTTCTCCGCCACCGACGTGTTCCTCTTCTACGTGCTGTTCGAGGCCACGCTGATCCCGATGTACTTCCTGATCGGCGGCTTCGGTGGCCCGCAGCGTTCGTACGCCGCGGTGAAGTTCCTGCTCTACTCGCTGCTCGGCGGTCTGCTGATGCTGGCGTCGGTGGTCGGTCTGTACGTCATCTCGGCCAAGGCCGGTGAGCCGTCGTACCTGCTGAGCGACCTGATGAAGCTCGACATCAGCCAGAACACCGAACGGTGGCTGTTCCTCGGCTTCTTCTTCGCGTTCGCGGTGAAGGCGCCGATGGTGCCGTTCCACACCTGGCTGCCGGACGCGGCCGGTGAGGCGACGCCGGGGACGTCGGTGCTGCTGGTCGGCATCCTGGACAAGATCGGCACCTTCGGGATGATCCGGTTCTGCCTGGGCCTGTTCCCGAACGCGTCCGAGTGGGCCACCCCGGTCGTGCTGGTGCTGGCGCTGATCTCGGTGCTGTACGGCGCGCTCCTGGCGATCGGCCAGACCGACATCAAGCGCCTGATCGCGTACACCTCGATCTCGCACTTCGGCTTCATCGTGATGGGTATCTTCGCGCTGACGTCGCAGGGCCTGACCGGGTCGACGCTGTACATGTTTAACCACGGTCTCTCCACCGCGGCGCTGTTCCTCGTCGCCGGGTACCTGATCTCCCGGCGCGGCTCCGCGCGGATCGCCGACTACGGCGGGGTGGAGAAGGTCGCTCCGGTGCTGGCCGGCACGTTCCTGTTCGCGGGACTGTCGAGCCTGGCGCTGCCCGGTCTGTCGCCGTTCATCTCCGAGTTCATGGTGCTGGCCGGGACGTTCAGCCGGCACAAGGTGATCGCGGTGATCGCCGTCCTCGGTATCGTGCTGGCCGCGCTGTACATCCTGCTGATGTACCAACGCACGATGACCGGTCCGGTCCGCGACGGGATCGAGAAGCTGAAGGACCTGAACGCGCGTGAGGTGCTGGCGATCGCGCCGCTCGTGGTCCTGATCATCGGCCTGGGGATCTTCCCGAAGCCGGTGGTCGACATCATCAAGCCCGCGGTCGACGAGACCATGCAGCGGGTCGGCGTGACCGACAAGGCACCGCAGATCCCCGTGACGGAGGGACAGAAGTGAGCGCGATGTTGCTGCCGCTGGCGGACTTCACGGCGCCCAAGATCGAGTACAACGAGCTGGCTCCGCTGCTCGTCGTGTTCGGCGCGGCGTGCGTCGGCGTCCTGGTCGAGGCGTTCCTGCCGCGGCCGTTGCGGCACCTGGTGCAGCTGGCGATCACGGTGGTCGCCGTGGTCGTGTCCGGTGTGCTGACCGGCATCCTGATGAACGGCAAGAAGGAGCTGCTCGCCGCCCAGGGTGCGATCTCGGTCGACGGCCCGGCGCTGTTCACCTGGCTGATCCTGCTGGCGCTGTCCCTGATCAGCGTGCTGCTGTTCGCGGAGCGTTCGATCGACGGCGGCCTGTCCGCGTTCGCCGGCCAAGCGGCCGCCGTACCGGGGTCCGAGGCCGAGCGCGAGGGTACGGCGGCGCGCATCGAGCACACCGAGATCTTCCCGCTGACGCTGTTCGCGGTCGGCGGCATGATGCTGTTCGCGGCGTCGAACGACCTGCTGGTGCTGTTCGTCGCGCTCGAGGTCTTCTCGCTGCCGCTGTACCTGCTGTGCGGCCTCGCGCGCCGTCGCCGGCTGATCTCGCAGGAAGCCGCGATGAAGTACTTCCTGCTCGGCGCCTTCTCGTCGGCGTTCCTGCTGTTCGGGATCGCGCTGCTCTACGGGTACGCGGGCACGATGTCGCTCGGCGGGATCGCGGACGCGCTCAGCTCGGACACCGGTAGCGACACCATCCTGCTCGCCGGCACCGGCCTGCTGGGTGTCGGCCTGCTGTTCAAGGTCGGCGGCGTACCGTTCCACTCCTGGACGCCGGACGTGTACCAGGGCGCTCCGACGCCGGTCACCGGGTTCATGGCGGCCTGCACCAAGATTGCCGCGTTCGTCGGCCTGATGCGGGTCTTCTACGTCGCGCTCGGCGGCTCGCGCTGGGACTGGGCGCCGATGATGTGGATCATCGCGATCCTCACCATGGTGGTCGGTTCGATCGTCGCGATCACGCAGACCGACGTGAAGCGGATGCTGGCGTACTCGTCGATCGCGCACGCGGGCTTCCTGCTGACCGCGTTCGTCGGCCTCGCGCAGGCCGGGAGCGGCGTCCACAACGGCATCACCTCGACGCAGGCGGTGCTGTTCTACCTGGTCTCGTACGGCTTCCCGACCATCGGCGCGTTCGCGGTCGTCACGCTGGTGCGCGACGCGGGCGGCGAGGCGACGCACCTGTCCCGCTGGGCGGGCCTGGGCAAGAAGTCGCCGCTGCTGGCCGGTATCTTCGCGTTCTTCCTGCTGTCCTTCGCCGGTATCCCGCTGACCGCGGGCTTCACCGGCAAGTGGGCGGTCTTCAGCGCGGCGTGGACCGGTGGCGCGTGGCCGTTGGTCGTCGTCGCTGTCCTGTCCAGCCTGGTCGCCGCGTTCTTCTACGTCCGCGTGATCGTGCTGATGTTCTTCTCCGACCTGCCGGCCGACGCGCCGGACGTGGCGCTGCCGGGCTGGCAGACCACGTCGGCGGTCGCCCTGGGTCTTGCCGCCACGGTGGTTCTCGGTCTGGTTCCCGGACCGGTGCTCGACCTGGCGGCCCGAGCTGGTGAGTTCATCCGTTGAGTCCGACCCCGCTGCCGGCCGAGAGCCTGGGATTCGAGTTCGCCGACGCGGCGCTCGAGTCCCGGGTTCGTGCTGGGCTGGAGCGTGTGGAGCAGGCGCTGCTCGACGCGACCCAGTCGGAGGCGCCGTTCGTCACGGCGGCCGCCCAGCACGTCATGGTTGCCGGCGGCAAGCGGTTCCGGCCGTTGCTGGTGCTGCTGGCGGCCGAGTTCGGTGCTGACGTCACAGCCGACGACGTCGTGAAGTCAGCGGTTGTCGTCGAGCTCACGCATGTCGCGACGCTGCACCACGACGACGTGATGGACGAGGCCGCGCTGCGGCGGGGCTCGTCGACGGCGAACGCGCGGTGGGACAACTCGGTCGCGATCCTGTCCGGTGACTGGCTGTTCGCCCGGGCCTCGGACCTGGTCGCGGATCTCGGGCCGGAAGCGGTCCGGATCCAGGCCCGCACCTTCGGCCGCTTGGTCGAGGGCCAGATCCGCGAGACGATGGGCGTCGGCGAAGGCCAGGACCCACTCAAGCACTACCTGTCGGTGGTCGCCGACAAGACCGGTTCACTGATCGCGACGTCCGCCCTCTTCGGCGCCCGGTACGCCGGTGCGTCCGAGGAGATCCAGGAGTCGCTGCGGGCGTTCGGCGAGGAGATCGGTGTGGCCTTCCAGCTCGCCGACGACCTGCTCGACATCGCGTCCGAGTCCGGCCAGTCCGGCAAAACCCCCGGCACCGACCTCCGCGAAGGTGTCCCGACCCTTCCGGTCCTGATCTTCCGCGCCCAGGCAGACCCCTCGGATCCCACGGACGCCCGCCTCCTGGACCTCCTGGACTCCGACCTGTCCGACGACGCCCGCCTGGCGGAGACCCTGGACCTGCTCCGCTCGCACCCCGCCTTCCGCCAAGCCGAAGACGACGTACGCCGCCGCGCAGCCGACGCCCGCAAACTCCTCACCACCCTCCCCGAAGGCCCCGGCCGAGAAGCCCTCGACGCCCTCTGCGACCTGGTAGCCACCCGCTCGGTCTGAGCCGTCACGCCGAGCACGTCGTGAGCGCCGTATTGTTGGCGGATGCTTGGCACACTCGTAGGCGGCGCCCTCGCTCTCGTGGGGACGGTCGTCGGCATCGTTGTCTCGCAAGTGCTTCAGCGCAAAGGCGCTCGAGATGCCCAGATCCTCGATGCGAAGGTGCGGGTCTTCGGCGAGTGTACGGAGGCGTTGTACGAGTACGAGCGAGCCAACTTCGGCCGCGCAAGAGCGCGTCTGCGCCGGCAACCGGAGGCGGACCGGGAGGCCCTTCGGCAGGAGGTTTATCGCTCTGAGTCCAGAGCGCGGTCGGCGATCGGACAAGCGACGTACCTGAGCGGAAACACCGGTCTCGACGATCGCTTCGAATCCGTGCACTCAGCAGTGCACGGTCTGAGTGAGGCCGACGACTACGAAGAGCTCAGTCGCCGCCATCAAGAGATCCAGAAGGCTCTCAAGGACGTGTTACGTACGGTCCGGATCGAACTGCGAAAGTAGCCTCCGCAGCCTCGCTGGTTTGAGAGGTCACCCCATCGAGTCGTGGCGTTTGGCAGGCACCCCGCACCGCGAGTCGTGGATCGAGGCGCCGAAAGCGGCGATTTCATAGCCGAATCCCACGATTCGGCGGGCAGCCGCGCCACCGCGCACGCCGCAACGGTCGGCCGGGATCGATGCGTGTGCGCGAGGACATGGGCGATGGCGGATGCGGAGTGCCCAGGATCGCCGTACTGGTCGAACGGACCGAGATCGTGCACAACCTGCTGAGCAAGGCCGCGGTCGGCGGACCGCGGCCCTTGCTCGGGCTGGATTTTCGTCGACCCCTGGTACGCGTACCGCACCTTCCTCGACGACCGGCGTACGTACCCCTACCAGCGGGACGTGCTCACCGCGCACGCCACCGCCGAGGCCGGTGTCACCCTTCGCCAAACGACACCTTCGGCCACATCGTCTCGGACCCGAGCTGTCACTGTCTCTCGAGGCAGTACGAAAAGCCGCGAACAGCTGACTGCATCAGCGCCCTTGCCAGGTCGTCAGGGGTAGGCGACGCGCATGCTCTTGACTGCTCCGGAGGGGAGGGCCCAGCTGGCGGAGGCGAAGCCCTCTTCGTAGCCGCTGTCGAAGGAACGCACGACCGAGCGCGACAAGTTCGTGCTGGTCCGCGTGCAGGACGGGTCGCACAGGTTGGTGGTCTGCGAGGTGCTCGTGCCGTTGATGACGTGGCCGACGCGGACCCACCGCGGCTCGATCCACTGGCCCGAGGCGGGCTTGACGATGAGCTGTCCGCGCTCCTCGTGGTACGTGCGGTACTCGCGCTCGTACCGGTTGACGCAGACCTCGCCCGCGACGTACGTCACGCACTTGCCCGCCATCTTCCACCACCGGCTCCAGGAGGCCCCGACGTCCCCATAGTCGCCCCACGTGACATACGCGCTCTCGGACGTCAGGACCGGGGACCAGGACGACGTCCACGCAGTGGTCTTCGGAGCGCATTCGCCGCCGGAACAGTACTCCGTGATCTGGCTGTTCCAGACGTAGTGATCCGGCGTGATCGACTGGCCGGCGGCGGGCGCGACGGAGGCCCGCCCGCGGTAGCCGGTGATCGATCCGGAGTCGGTGACCTGCTTCTGCACCTCGGCGCAGACCGAGCCGATCGACACGCCCTCTGGGCCGGGGACGGTCTTGCAGTTCTTGTCGTGAGCCTGCCACGTGGTGGCGGCTTCGGCGCCGGCGGAGACGGCGACGAGCGTGGCGCCGGCGGCGGCAAGGGCGGCCAGCCCGGCGATGACTTTGCGCACAGTTCCATCCAGGATGTGAGGGGTCGGGTCAGCTGCGAACAGTAAGGACCTGGTGGAACAGCTCGCTGCCCGTACTTCACCCGTACCCAAGTACGCGACTGTGTGCGATGCTGTGCCGACTATGGGTGAGCGGGATGTTGCGTTGCCGGTGGTGGGGCTGACGGTTGAGGCGTTGGCCGAGAGTGTGTTGCTGCATCTGCCGGCCTTGACCGATGCGTTGGTCGAGACGATCTACGAGCAGAACCCTGCGTATCGCGAGATGGATGCGGTGCCGCAGCAGGATCTGTGGCGGTCCTGTCATGACAACGTTGCCCGCGTTGTGCAGATGATTGCCGACAACGACGACCACTTCGACGCGGCGCAGGCGACCGGGCGGCGGCGGGCGGAGCAGCGGATGCCGCTGGACGACGTACTCAAGTCGTTCCGCCTTGGCGGGCGGTTGGTGTGGGAGGCGTTGATCGACGAGGCTCGCGCGCAGGGCGTGGTCGACTCCGAGGCGCTGCTTGACGTTGCGAGCAAGGTCTGGGAAGTCGTCGACCGAACGTCCTCGCAGGTCGCGGCCGCCTATCACGCCGCCGAGCGGCAACTCGTCCGTGCCGACGAGCGGCGCAGGTCGACCCTCTGGGAAGGCCTGCTGCACGGCCCCGGGAAGGACCGGGCGTTCATACAAGAGGCGGCCACCGTCCTCGACGTACCCGTGAACGGCGGCTACGCGGTGGTGGCGATCGACAACCTGATCGACGACGAGTGCACGACATCCTCTTTTGTACGGCGCTTTGCGGGCCTCCGCATCGCTTCCGCGTGGCAGGTACGTCCGCAGACCGTCGTCGGTTTGCTTGCTGTGGGCACGGAATCCCCGGTCACAGTGCTCCGCACGCTGCGTGACGTCGTACACGCACCGGCAGGTCTGTCCGGCGTTGTCTCCGGTCTGGCCGACGTGAATATCGCGTATAGGCAGGCGATGCTGGCCCGGCGTACGCTCCCGGCCGGTCAGATCGACGTGGCGGCGCTGACCGAGCGGCTGCCCGAGGCGTTGTTGCTCAGCGCACCGGAGTTGGCCGAGCAGCTCGTGCAGCACTGGCTGGAGCCGCTGATGACAGTACCCGCGGCCGAACGCGAACTATTGCTCGACACCCTGGACAAGTGGGTGCTCGCGGCGGGTTCCGTACGTCGTACTGCGGACCTTGCGCACTGTCACCGCAACACGGTCATCAACCGCCTGCACCGGGTCCATCAGATCACCGGCCGTAACCTCAGCGACGAAGGCTTCCACCTGGAGCTCGGCCTTGCGCTGCGTGCTTTCAGACTGTTCCCGCCCTCTGCGTGACCGAAGGGTCGGGCTGTGCGTTGTGCACAGTAAGACCGCGCAAAACGTGGGCATCGTGGCCATGCCGCCACGCCGATGACGGTGCCAGACTGCGTTCCCAGCATTGCTCGAGCACGGAGGAACCTTCATGGCCGAACATCGTCGTTCGTTGGATCGACCAAGCGACCGACCGGCCGACAGACGCGGTCTGCTGGGCCGGCGCAAGGTTCTCGGGTACCTGATCGCCGCACCGACGCTCGCGGTCGGCGTGAGCTGGATGACGAACGAGTCCGACCCGCGGGCGGCCGATGCGGCGGTTCCCTCGGTGCCGCAGCCGGTGGACATCTTCGACCTCGGCGACCTGCAGAACCTCGCGGCGGCACCGACGTCCGGGCTGATCACGGTCCAGTTGAAGTCCGATGGCACCGCGTACTTCGCCGTACCGCGGGCCGAGGTCGGCCAAGGCATCACCACCGCGTTCGCGATGATGGTTGCAGAAGAGCTGGATCTCCCGATGGACAAGGTCGAGATCGCGCTCGCCGACGCCCGTCCGGAGCTGCTGATGAATCAGCTGACCGGCGGCTCGAACTCGATGCGCAGCATGTACCTCCCGGTGCGTACTGCAGCCGCGATCGCCCGGCAGCGCCTGGTGGAGACGGCCGCCACGCACTGGGGTGTCGAGGCCGGCAAGGTGACCACGCGCAAGGGTGTGCTGAGCGGTCCGAGCGGCCGTACGGCGACGTACGGCTCACTGGCCAAGCTTGCCGCGACCGCCAAGACGATCACCGTGTCCGCCGAGCTCAAGTCGCCGTCCGAGTTCAGCGTCCTCGGGAAGCCGCGGAACCGCGTCGACGCGCACGACATCGTCACCGGCCGCAAGCAGTTCGCGATGGACCTGGACGTCCCGGGTGCGAAGCCGACCATGGTGGCCCGGCCGCCGACGATCAACGGGACGCTGCGATCGATCAACAACCTCGCGGCGCTGCGGGCGCTGCCGGGGATCACCGATGTTGTTGGCATCACCCACGGTGTCGCGATCAGAGGCGAGACGTTCGGCCAGTGCATCGACGCGATCCAGAAGGTCGACGCGACCTGGGGCCCGGGCACGGTGGACGACGAGTCGGACACCACCGTGCTGGCGAAGCTGCGCGCGGCCCAGCTGCCGATGGCCGCTCCGGCGCTGCCGTTGCTGACGAAGACGATCGACGCCGAGTTCGTGTTCGCGTTCACCAGCAACAGCCCGCTCGAACCGGACTGCGCGATCGCGGACGTCGGCCCGGACAGCGCCGAGATCTGGTCGTGCCTGAAGGTGCCGATCGTGGCCCAGGAGGACATCGCCAAGCAGCTCGGCCTGCCGATCGACGCGGTCAAGGTGCACGTCGTCCAGGGCGGCGGTTCGTTCGGCCGGCACCTGTTCCACGACGTGGCGGCCGAGGCGGCGGAGATCTCGCAGAAGATGGGCAAGCCGGTCAAGCTGTCCTGGTCCCGCACCGACAACTTCCGCCAGGGCCGCACGCACCCGATGTGCACCTCCCGCGTCCGGGTGAACTACCTGGCCGGCAACGTGCTCACCTACGAGCAGCGGCACACCAGTGTGGAGACCGACTTCGGTCACGGTCTCGGCGAGATGATCACGGCGTTCGCGGCGGATCTTCCGGTCGGCGGCAACCTGTCGTTCGCCGAGACGATCTTCGCGCTCACCCAGTCGTCGCCGTACAACTTCGGCGTCACGACGCAGCTGCTCAACGAGATCCCGCTGAAGTTCAACACCGGCAGCATGCGCAACATCTACTCGCCGAACGTGGTCTGCGCGGAGGAGCTGGTGGTCGACCAGCTCGCCGCGAAGATGGGCCAGGACCCGGTCCGGTTCCGCCGGAACTTCCTCAAGGATCAGCGGTTGCTCGCGGTCCTGAACAAGGCGGCCGAGGTCGGCAACTGGGGCAAGGCGATGCCGAAGGGTACGGCGCAGGGCGTCGGCGTGCACTCGGAGTACCGGGCGGCCGTCGCAACGCTGGTGGAGATCGACTGCCGGCCGGAGACGGTGAACCGGCCGGTCGAGGGCGAGGGTGTGACCGGCCCGCGGGTGACCAAGGCGGTGATCGTCGTCGATCCCGGGTTCTGCATCAACCCGCGTGGTCTGGAGGCCCAGATGTTCGGCGGTCTGCAGGACGCGATCGCGCTGGCACTGACCTCGAGCCTGCACATCAAGAACGGTATCCCGCTGGAAGGCAGCTGGGACAACTACTTCTACACGCGGGAGTGGAACTCGCCGCTGGACGTGCAGGTGGTGATCATGCCGAACACGAGCGACAGCCCGAGCGGCGCCGGTGAGCTGTCGGTGGCGCCGGCGTTCGCCGCGGTCGCGTGTGCCTATGCGCGGGCGACTGGCACGATGCCGACGTACTTCCCGATCAACCACGGCAAGCTGAGCTTCGAGCCGTTGCCGTTGCAGCCGTCCACCCCGCAGTCGCCGACCGACGGCCTCGACCACACGTTCTGAGGAATCCATGCCTACGCACACTTTCAAGCTCAACGGCAAGCAGATCAGCGTCGAGGCCGAGGACAACGTCCGGCTGCTGTGGGTTCTGCGGGACCTGCTCGGCGTCACCGGTCCGAAGTACGGGTGCGCGCTCGAGGTGTGCAAGTCGTGCACCTCGCACATCAACGGCAAGGCGTTCAACCCGTGCTCGGTGCAGGTGAAGGACATCGAGCCGGCGGACGAGGTCACCACCATCGAAGGGCTGCCGGCGACGGTCGGCAAGGACCTGCATCCGATGCAGGAGGCGTGGCTGAAGTACGACGTCGCGCAGTGCGGGTACTGCCAGCCCGGCCAGATCATGGCCGCCGTCGCGAAGGTCCGGCAGGCTCAGGCCGAGGGCCGTGACATCACTGATGCGGACCTCGACGAGCTGCGCAACATCTGCCGCTGCGGTACGTACTCGCGGATTCGCGAAGCGGTCAAGGCGGGCGCGGAGGACATGGGTGCGTGACGTCCTCGCGCGCGTCCGCCCTTGGTACGGAGAGCGGTTCGCACTCGCCACGGTGATCGACACGTTCCGCTCTGCCCCACGTCAACCCGGCGCGACGATGGCGGTGTCCGGCGACGGCGTCGCGGTCGGCAGCGTGTCCGGCGGTTGCGTCGAAGCCGACGTGTACGCCGTGGCGCAGGAGGTCATCCGTACGGGTGTGCCGACGGTCCGCCGGTACGGCGTGTCCGACGACGACGTGTTCGCGATCGGCCTGACGTGCGGTGGCGTGATCGAGGTGCTGGTGGAGCCGATCGATCGGGCGTCGTTCGCGGAGTTCGAGACCGTCGCCGCCGCGATCGACTCGGGTCGGCCGATCGCGGTCGCGACCGTGGTCACGGCGGGGGAGGGCCTTGGTCGGCGTCTCGTCGTCGAGCTCGACGGGGTCACCGGCAGTCTGGGCGATCCGGGGTTGGACGCGGCCGTGGTCGAGGACGCGGTGGCGATGCTCGGCAACGGCTCCACCGCGATCAAGCAGTACGGCGCGCACGGGGAATGCCGGCGTACCGAGGTGTCGGTGTTCGTGCAGGCGTTCACCCCGCCGCCGCGGATGTTCGTGTTCGGGGCGATCGATTTTGCGGCGGCCGTGGCGCGGGTCGGCAAGTTCCTCGGCTATCACGTGACGGTGTGCGACGCCCGCGCCGTCTTCGCCACCCGGGCACGGTTCCCCGAGGCGGACGAGGTCGTGGTCGACTGGCCGCATCGCTTCCTGGCCGGTGCACTCGACCAGATCGATCGCCGTACGGCGCTGTGCGTGCTGACCCATGATCCGAAGTTCGACGTACCGCTGCTGGAACTGGCCTTGCGGACGGACGCCGGCTACATCGGTGCGATGGGATCACGGCGTACCCACGAAGATCGACTGGCCCGCTTGCGATCCGCGGGCGTGACCGAGGACGAGCTGGCCCGCCTGACGTCGCCGACCGGGCTGGACCTCGGCGCCCGGACGCCGGAGGAGACGGCGATCTCGATCGCGGCCGAGATCATCGCGACCCGCAGTGCGGCGAGTGCACGTCCACTCTCCACGACTACGGGCCGGATTCATGGCCAGAGCCATCTCGTCAGTGCGACGTGAGCTGACGCAAGGACGGGCGGTGGTCCTCGACGTACCCGCCGTCGGGACGCCGCACGATCCGGCCGGTCTCGATGCCGTGCGTCGCGATCTCCGTGTCGCGTTGCTGCAGACCCAGGCAGACGCGGCGGGTGATCACCAGCGCAGCGGGCGGGCCCAGGATCAGGAGGATCTGGAAGACCCGCAGCAGCGTGTTGAACGAGAGATGGAACTGTACGGCGATCGTGTCGGCGCCGGCGGCCGCCCACAGGACGCCGTAGAAGACGATGCCCGCGACGCCGATGCCGGTGCGGATCGGGTTGGCGCGCGGCCGCTCGAGTACGTGGTGCTCCTTGCGGTCGCCCGTCAGCCGTTCCTCGATGAACGGGTAGACCGCGACGAGCGCGAGGAACAGCGTGCAGATCGCGACCGGCAACAGCACGGCGAAGCTGATCGTCCTTCCCCACCAGACGACTTCCCAGCCCGGTGCGAGCCGGAGCGAGCCGTCCAGGAAGGCGAGGTACCAGGCCGGGCCGACACCGGCCGAGGTGTCCGCCGGGTCGGCCGGGCCATACAGCCAGACGGGGTTGATGGTTGCCGTCGCGGCCATGACGACCGAGACACCGACCACGAAGCAGAACAGGCCGACCCGCTTGATCACGGCTACGGTCGCGGCGCGTCCTACGACGGTTCGTTCAGATTTCCGCCTGAGGGCAAGGAAAAGTACGACGATCACGGCGGGCAGGACAGCGATGTGCAGCGGGTAGAACTGTGAGATCACATCGCCGGGGAACTCGCCTCCGAACAGCAGCCACGACAGGGCGGAGCCGACGAACGGCGTCGCCTGCAGGACCCCGTCGAGCACGGCGAGACTCGTCCCCGACGCCATGTCGTCCGGGAGCGAGGTCCCGGTGAGGGCTGCGCCCAACGTGATGACCAGCAGGCCGAAAACCACCAGCCAGTTCAGGCGCCGTGGCCGACGGAAGCCGGCGGTGAAGAACAGCTGCAGCATGTGCAGCAGGATCGCCGCCACCATGATCAGCGTGGCCCAGTGATGGAGTTGGCGGATCAGCAACCCACCACGGGTCTCGAAGGTGATCGCCAGCGTCGAGTCCAGCGCCCGCGACATCTCCGTTCCGCGCAGCGGTCCGTACGGCCCGTCGTACACGACCTGTTCTGTTGACGGCTTGTAGTCCAGCATCAGGACCACGCCGCTGAACAGGATCACCACGAAGCTGTAGAAGGCGATCTGGCCGAACAACAACGACCAGTGGTTGGGAAATACTCTCGCTCGCAGGTTGCTCGTAGGACGCTGCATGCCCGACCTCCCTCGGTCACCCATACGACACCGCAGCCACCGAGAATGTGACGTCCCGTGTCACACATCACGCTTCGCGCAGAGGCTGAAGGTCAGCGGTTCTGCCAGGTGGGGCTTTCGACGTAGTGGTTGTCGTACAGGTCGCTGGTCTTCGCTACCTCGGACCAGTCCGTCTCGCCGCGGTAGGCGCGTTCCAGGAGGCGGTAGTAGCCGAAGCGGGGCTTGGCCTGGGTGAGGACGAACAGGACCTCGGCGGGCTCGTCGCCGGCGGCCTCGAAGGCGTGGGCGGTGTTGGGCTGGACGTGGAGGAAGTCGCCCTGGTGGAGCTCGATGAGCTTCTCCCCGGTGAGGACGCGGAGTGAGCCGCTCAGGACGAAGAACAGCTCGGCGGCCTCGCGGTGCAGGTGCGGGGGAGCGCCTTCCTTGCCGGGCTGGAAGATCGAGCGGTGGCTGGTCAGGTGCCCGTCGGTGTCCGGCACGTCGGCCAGCAACGTGACACCGCTCGCGGACAAACTCTCGGCCTCGGCGGCACGGATCAGAACGGTCATGGGTTTCCTTTGGTGGTCGGGCGCGCAGGCAGAAGTGCCGTTTTTCGTGCCGCGAACGGCAGATTTCGGGGGTTCTGCCTGCGTGGAGATCCGCCTATGACTTGAGGTTGGCGAAGCGGTTTCGGGTGTTGTTCGGGGCGGTCGGGTTCAGCCGGACGACCTCGGCGGCGATGTCGGCGATCGAGCGGTTCGCCAGTTCGCGGCGGTAGGTCAGCTCGGCGCCGCGCATCGCCTGCGAGATCACGCAGATCTTGGTGTAGTCGGCCTGCGCATCGGCGCCCGGACCTTCCTTGAGGATCTCCATGCAGCGGAACGCGTCGTCCGGCCCGTCGATGGCGACGACGATGTCGAGCAGGCTGATGTCGCCCGGGTCGCGGGCCAGCTGGAAGCCACCCTTCGGGCCCGAGACCGAGGTGAGGATGCCGGCCCGGGTGAGCGCCTGGAGCTGCTTGTTCAGGTATGCCGTGGGCAGGTTGTAGAAAGCCGCGAGCCGCTTGGCGGTGACCGCCTCACCGGGCGCCCAGCTGAGATTCACGCAGCTGTGCATCGCCCACTCGACGCCCTCGTTCATCTTCATAACCTGGATATTAGACGTCCAGAATAGCCACCGTCAAGAGGCCCGGCACCGAAGCGCCGGGCCTCGAGAGTCGTCAGCTGCCGACGCGGCCGCCGTCGCGGCGCCAGACGCAGGCGATCGCGGGGCGCGGGAACTTGTCGGTGTGCGGCCAGGTCGAGGTGGGCTTCTCGAAGGTCGCGTCGTCGGTCTCGCCCGGGTGCTGTACGGCGACGAACGCGGTCTTGTCGTCGTCGGAGACCAGCGGCCCGCACGCCTCGGAGGCGAACGGCACGGACAGGAACTGCTTGACCTGGCCGCGGTTCGGGCCCGCGACCGGAACGGTGAAGATGCCGTCGTTCGAGCCGAGCACGTTGCCGTCGGTGGAGATCCACAGGTTGCCGGAGCCGTCGAAGGCCACGTTGTCCGGGCAGGAGATCGGGCTGACCTTCGACTTGTCGAAGCCGCCGAAGTACGTCTCCTGCGCGGCCGGGTCGCCGCAGATCAGGAACAGGGTCCAGAAGAAGCCGGTCTTGGCTGCGTCGTCGCCCTCCTCGCTGATCTCGAGGATGTACCCGTTGCGGTTGCCGGCCTTCTCGACCAGCGGACCGCCCAGCGTCTCCCGCACGTGCGAGACGGCGAGCGGGTTCGCCTCGTCGACCGGGAAGCTGCCGCCGCGCTTGTCGTTGTTCGTCAGCGCGGCGTAGATCCGGCCGTTGACCGGGTTCCGCTCGACGTCCTCGGGGCGGTCCATCCGGGTGGCGCCGACCTTGTCGCCGGCGACCCGGGTGTTGATCAGCACCTCCTGCACGGACATGCCGTCGACGAAGGACTTCGTGTCCGAGGTCAGCGGGATCCACTGGCCGATACCGTCGTACACGCCGTCCGTGGTGCCGTCGCCGGTGAACTTGGCGACGTACAGCGTGCCCTCGTCGAGCAGGCCGAAGTTGTTCTTGCGGTTCTTCGGGTCGTACTTGCCGGCCGAGACGAACTTGTAGAGGTACTCGCCCTTCTCGTCGTCGCCGGTGTAGACCGCGATCCGCCCGTCGGCGGTGATCGTGACGGTCGCGCCCTCGTGCTTGAGCCGGCCGAGCATGGTCCGCTTCTTCGGCGTCGACCGCGGGTCGTACGGGTCGACCTCGACCACCCAGCCGGACTTGTAGACCTCGGTCGGCGTCTTGGTCAGGTCGAACCGCGGGTCGACGACGCTCCACTGCCGCGCGGACTTGGTCACGGTCGTCGGTACGCCGTACCGCTTGTAGGAATCCACGTGCTCGGCGGGGATCGTGCCGCTCACGTCGTAGTACCCGTTGAAGTTCTCCTCGCCGGACAGGATCGTGCCCCACGGCGTGACGCCGCCGGAGCAGTTCCCGAAGGTGCCGTAGGCAACCTTCCCGACGCGGGCGTCCGCGGCCGCCGGCCCGGTCACCTCGAACTTCGTGGACGCGGTGATCCGGCGGTTGTAGCGGGACAGTTGCTGGTCGCGGCGCCACTCACCCTTGCGGCCGACGCGCTCGATCTGGACGACGGCCATGCCGTGCGCGGCCATCCCGATCTTCGCGATCTCCGCGGCCGAGTACTTGCCGGTCGGGAACATCAGGTTCTCGTCGGTGTACTCGTGGTTGCAGACCAGCAATGCCACCCGGTCGTCGCGCAGCGGCACGATCATCGTGTAGTCGTTGTTGTACCCGAACTGCCGCGCCTGCGCCTCGGCGGACTGCTTGTACGGGTCGAACTTCGGCGCGCCCGGCAGCACCGGGTCGCCCCAGCCGATGATCACGGCCTGGTCGTACCCGTTCGGCACGACGATGTCGTCCTGACGGTTCGGCGGTACGACGCTGTGCGTCAGCTCACCGCGGTGGCCGAAGCCTGGGAAGGCGCCGTTGTCAGAGCCGTTGCCGGATCCGCGGCTGGTCTGGTCGGCGATCGCGGGCGCGTTGATCGCGAGCGTGGCGACACCGGCGGCGCCGACGCCGGCCGCGCCGATCGCGAGCACCTTGCGGCGGCTGAACGCGGAGCGCATCACGGTCTGGATGTGCTCGTTGCCGGACGTGTTCGGCTCGGGGTGGTCGCACTGGTTCGCGCACTTGAGTTCGCAGGTGCGGAGGGAGCGGGACCCGTGGCGGGTGCCGATCTGACTGATCAGCGGCAGGAACTTGGTCACGATCAGCGACCCTAGGGAAGCTGAGAGCCGACTGAGTGAAGGTCAGGTGAACGTCACACGGCTTAGGTTGACCTAAGAAAGCGAAGCGCAGTCGAACAATCACACTGCGGAAGCAGTGACCGCGGCGCGTTCGAGGGCGATGTTGCGGCGCCGGGTGTGCATGCTGTCGAAGGTGAACAGCGCCAGCGCGACCCACACCAGGCCGAAACCGAACCAGCGCATCGGCGTCATCTGCTCGTGGAAGATCACCAGGCCGCAGATGAACTGCATGATCGGCGCGATGTAATTCAGCAGCCCGAGCGTCGTCATCGACACCCGGGTCGCCGCGGCCCCGAACAGCAGCAGCGGTACGGCGGTGATCGGCCCGGTCAGCAGCACGAGCACGAGGTACGCCGTCCCGTGGTGGGTGACCGACGCGTCGCCGTGCAGCCCGAGGGCGATGATCCCCGCGACCGCGAACGGTACGACGGTGCCGGACTCGATCGCCATCCCCTCGATCGCGCCCGCGCCGGCCTGCTTCTTCGCCAGCCCGTAGAACCCGAACGAGAACGTCAGGATGATCGCCACCCACGGCGGCCGCCCGTTCTCGACGGTCAGTCCGGCGACGGCCACGAACGCGATCCCCAGCGCGGTCCACTGCACCGGCCGGAGCCGTTCCTTGAGGACGAAGACGCCGAGCAGGACCGTGAACAGCGGCGTGATGAAGTACCCGAGCGAGGTCTCCACGACGTGACCGTTGTTGACGGCCCAGATGTAGGTGCCCCAGTTCGCCGAGATCAGGAACGCCGCCGCGATCAACGGCCACCGCCGCCGCGGTTCCGCCAATAGGGCCTTCACGGCCGTGAACTTCCGCAGTACGACGACCAGGATCACGATCGTGACCAGCGACCAGAGCACGCGGTGAGCCAGCAGTTCGAGCGCCCCGGACTGGTCGAGAAGCTTCCAGTACAGCGGGAACAGCCCCCAGATCAGATATGCGGCGAACCCGTAGGTGAATCCTTTTCGCTGGTCTGGCACGGTGCTCAGACTATGCCTGACCGACAGCCGCATCCAATCGCTTTGCTCATGACGTGAGACGACCGCGGCCTCCCGCGTGGATACGCTGTGCGCGATTTGGCCATGGACCACAGGAGGAATCGGATGGCGCAGTCCCGCGGCAAGCTCATCGACGAGTTGACCGACGACGTCACACGTACGGCGCTCGCGTCGGCCAGTCTCACCGCGGAGGATCGCGTGCTGGCCGGGCAGCGTGTTCGGCAGGCGATCGCGGCGGAGGCCATGGGGGCGCACCGCGATGTGGTCGCGGCGACCGTCGGCGACAAGGACCGTCCTGAAGCGGAACCGTTCAGCGACTACTTGGCCAGCAACGACCGACCGCACGTCGAGCAGGACCAGGCGCGGCCGGAAACAGCAGCGGCACGAAAGCTGGCGGCGGAGCTGCTGGCCGCGGACGATCGGACGAACACCATGGACTCGGAGCGGACCGGGCGCGCCGAGGACTACATCGCGCACGCTGTCGTGTTCGCCGCGGAGGCGGCGGCCAAGAAGGCGCCCGGTGGACCGTCCCAGGCACCTGCTGCCGCCGCTGGTGCGGCAGCTGGTCCGGTCGTCGCCGGCAAGGCCGGAGTGCCAGCTGTCAAAGACGTAGGTGCGAACAGGCGCGGACCGTCCATCGGGTGACTCGCTGCGTGAGGCCGCTGGTGTGATGCGGTTGGATGGAGGAGTGAACACCAGGAGGCGCGCGTGGGTGTGAGGACCGGTCTGGTCTCGGTGACGTTTCGCCAGTTGCCGGTCGACCAGGTGGTGGAGGTGGCGGCGAAGTCCGGGCTCGCGGCGATCGAGTGGGGCGGAGACGTGCACGTCCCGCTCGGCAACCTGGTCAACGCCAAGCGGGTGCGGAACCTGACCGAGGTGCACGGCCTGCAGGTCGCGGCGTACGGCTCGTACCTGCGGGCCGGCAGCGTGGACCGCGAGGAGATGCGCTCCGCGATCGCCACCGCCGAGGCGCTCGGCGCGTCCCGGATCCGGGTCTGGGCGGGCAATGTCGGTACGGCGGATGCGGGCGTCGGCGACCGGATGGCCGTGACCCGTGGACTCGGCGAGCTCGCCGACATGGCCGCCGGCGCGGGGATCGAGATCGCGATGGAGTTCCATCGCAACACGCTCACCGACGAGGTCGACTCGACGATCACGCTGCTGCTCGACGTCGGCGCGCCGAACCTCACGACGTACTGGCAGCCGCCGGTCGATCTCGACGACGCGAAGTGCCTGCAGCAGCTCGAGGCGCTGATGCCGTGGCTGAGCACGGTGCATGTGTTCTCGTGGTGGCCGTCCAACAACCGGCTGCCGCTCGCGGGCCGGGAGTCGCTGTGGCGGCCGGTCCTCGACCGCCTCGCCGCCGAGCCGCGCGAGATCAACGCGCTGCTGGAGTTCGTCGCGGACGACTCACTCGAGCAGCTCGCCAAGGACGCCGCCGACCTGCAGAGCTGGGTCTAGTCGGGCAGGTAGATCGCCAGGATCAGGGTTCCCTTGGTGGGCTTGCCCTCGGCGATCGTCAGGGTGGCGCGCTCGGAGGGGCCGGCGCCGTGTGCGTCCCAGCCGATGCCCATGCCGCCGGCGTCCGACGCGACGCCGACGCCGGTCTCGGTCTTGCCGACCGTGAGACTGGCCCGGAACCCGCCGCCCGTGCCGAGTGGAGAGCCTCCGTAGGCGACGACGTACGGCTGATCCGCCGGAGTATCGGTCGCGAGGCGCCGGTCCGGGCCGGGCGCGGTCTTCACCTCGGCGAGCCGGTACCGGTATCCGGCCACCTCGGTCTGCTCCGGGAGTTCCATCCCGTCGATGACGCGCTGGGTACCCTGGAAATAGACGCCAAGGCCAAGCCGGACGTCCGGTGGAATCGGCGGGCGGACACCGTGCGTCGGCATCACCGTCGCGACCACGTCAACGCGTTGCCCGGCCGGTACCGGCGAGGCGATCGTCAGGCTGCTGCCTTTCACGGCGTCGGTGGAGCTCGCCTCGCAGGTGGACTTGAACGGCTGCCCGGGGCCGACGCGCATCTCGACCGTGTACGGCAGGTTGTCGCCGGCGGATCCCGCGTTCGCCGTACAGAAGTCGTGCAGGACCAGCTTGACTCCGGTCGCGGTGAAGCTGAACCGCACCTCGTTGCGTCCCGGGTCGGCGACCTTCGCGGCGGCCAGGGTGTCGCCGCCGACCGTCTTCCGGTAGACCACGCCGTCCTTCTGGTAGGCGCCCGCGTCGACCGGGGCCATCCGTGCCGGTGCGCCGTTGCTGCTCGGCGGCTCGGACGGTGTGGAGTAGATGCCGAACCAGATCCGGCTGTCCTTGCCGACCGGCCGTTGGGTCTCCAGGTCGATCAGCTCGGCGGAGACCTGCGCCGGCTTGCCGACCGGAGAGACCAGCCAGAAGGCGGAGTCCGGCGCGAAGGTGACGCCGCTGGCCATCGCCCACGCCTCCGGGCCGGTGCCGCAGCTCGCGTCGCCGACGTACCAGCCGTTGATGCGGAAGCGGATCGTGGACATGCCGCCGGCGGCCTCGCAGTCGGCGTGGAAGGTGATCGAGTTCGTGGTCGGGGTCCACGCGAACGTCAGACTGCTCTGGCCGCGGTCGCCGATCCATGCCTTGAGCAACTTGTCGCTGCCGACCGTTCCGGGGACCGTGAGGCCGTCCCTGGTGTAGTCCTCGGGTGGGGTGTCGGCCGGTGGCGTCGGGCTCAGGTTGGGGACGAGACCGGCCGCGACGGCCGCGAGTACGGCGACCACGCCGAGCGCGGTGAACGTACGGCGCTGCTTGGTGCGGCGGATCTTCTGCCGCACACCGGGTAGCAGATCGCCCGAGTGCTGGTCGGCGGAGGTGGCGCGGGTGGCGAGCTCGTCGCGCAGGTCCTGGAGGTTCATCACGGGGTCTCCAGATCTGCTGGGGTGGCAAGGGAAGGGTCGAGGCGGAGCTTGGCGAGAGCCTTGGCGGTCTGGCTCTTGACGGTGCCGACGGAGCTGCCCATCAGGCGGGCGGTCTCGGCCTCGCTGAGGTCTTCGTAGAAGCGCAGTACGACGACCGCGCGTTGCCGGCGGGGGAGACGGCCGATGGCGTCCCAGAGGTCGAGTCCGTCCTCGCCGTCCGCGGTCGGGGCGTCGGGCAGTTCCTCGGTCGGGATCTCGCCGTTCCAGCGGCGGCGCCACCAGGAGGAGTACGTCGTGACCAGGATCCGCCGGACGTACGGCTCCGGGTTGTCCTCGTGGATCCGGGACCAGTGGAACCACGCCTTCGCCAGCGCGGTCTGGACCAGGTCCTCGGCCAGCGCGTGGTCGCGGGTCAGCAGGTAGGCGGTCCGCAGCAGGGCCCGCGAGCGCGCGGCGACGAACGCGTCGAAGGTGTCCGTGCCGTCGTGCACCGCGGTCACCCCCGTCGCCAAGACGCCGTCGTCGATGCTCACATCCTGCTGGACCGGCTGGCCGTTCCGGAAAGTTGCCTGCCGTGTCGGAAAGTCTGCTGTCTGTCGGAAATTTCCCGCGAGCGCTGGCCAAGAGGCGGAAAATGACGGAATGCTGTTCCGGGACAGATTCCTTCACCGCCCCGGAGGTGTCCGATGTCCATCACTAGACCGTTGCCGCGGCTGTTCGCCGTACTCCTGCTGTTCGTGGCGACCCTCACCGCTTCACAGGTCGTGGCCACGACCGTCGCCCACGCGGACGGCTGTTACACGTGGGGCCGCACTCTCAGCCAAGGCATGTCCGGCGCGGACGTGCGCCAGCTGCAGATCCGGGTCTCTGGCTATCCCGGATACGGCGCGCACCTGGCGATCGACGGCGAGTTCGGCCCGGCGACGAAGGCCGCGGTACAGCGATTCCAGGCGGCCTACGGGCTGGCGCAGGATGGAGTCGCCGGTTCGGCCACGTTCACCAAGATCTATGCGCTGCAGGACGACGACTGCACGCCGATCCATTTCACGTACGCCGAGCTCGACGACGGCTGCGGTGGATCGGGGTACGACGGCGGTCCGCTGTCCGAGGCAGCGACCAAGGCCAACGCGCTCGAGACGATGTGGCACCTGGAGGCGATGCGGCACGCGCTCGGTGACCAGCCCCTCACCATCACCAGCGGTTTCCGCAGCTACTCGTGCAACAGCCAGGTCGGCGGTGCCAGTGACAGCCAGCACCTCTACGGCCGGTCCGCGGACCTGGTCGGTGTCCACTCGCTCTGCACCCTCGCCAAGCAAGCTCGCTACCACGGCTTCGGCGGCATCCTCGGCCCCGGCTACCCCGGCCACAACGACCACACCCACGCGGACATCCGCACCAGCAACTACTGGAGCGCCCCGAACTGCGGCATCTAATCCAGCGGACGATCTCCGAAGTCGGTGAGCGGCGGTAGCCCGAGCGCTACCGCCGCCGCCAACCGATCCCAACCGACGCGCCCGAACGGCTCCACGCCGGCGGCGAGGTCGTTCTCCAAGGTGCGAGCGGCCTGCTCAGCCGCGTCACGCTCCACGTCGCTGACCAGACCAACCGCGTGCGCTTCCTCCAGCTCATCCCAGTCCTCGGTGCCAACCGTCCCGTCCGGCCGCCGGAAGGGATCCAGCTCCAGGTCCTCGAACGTCCACTCCGCCCCGGCCATCACCGGCGGCGTACTCACGTCGACGTGGATCAGCCCGCTCGCCCGGAAGTACGCGAACCACCAACCATCGTGCGGAGCGAGCTGCACAGAATGCTCACCCGGACCACCAGGGCCGAGCTGGGCGACCTCGCAGAACTCGCCGTTGTCGCCGCGGAACAGCGAATGCGCCGGCGTGTAGAACCAACTCCCGAACGCATCGGTCCCCATCGGATACGCCGACCACAACCCAGACCCCTGCGGCCGTTTGCGTTTGCGGATGTACGTCGGGTTCACAGCAGCTGGCTCACGGTGTGGATGGTGAGGCCGACCAGGGCACCGACGACGGTGCCGTTGATGCGGATGAACTGGAGGTCGCGGCCGACGTGGAGTTCGATGCGGGCGGCGGCTTCGCGGCCGTCCCAGCGTTCGATGGTGTCGGAGATGACCGAGACGATCTCGCGGCCGTACGTGCGGACGACGTACCCGACGGCCTCGGCCGCGCGGCTGTCGACCTTCGCGCGCAGCGACTCGTCGTCCTGGAGTCGCTGCCCCAGCTCCTGCAGGGCCCGGATCGCCCGCGCCCGGAGTGTGCTGTCCGGGTCGTTGATCGAGTCGATCAGGGCGGTGCGCATCGCGTCCCAGACCGCGGTCAGGCTCGAACCCATGTCCGGGTGCGTCAGCATCCGCGCCTTCCACGCCTCGAACCGCGCCATCGTGTCCGAGTCGTGCTGCAGATCGTGAGCCAGCTGCCCGAGCAGCCGATCGATCGCCCGCCGCGCCGGATGCGACTGGTTGTCCCGTACGTCGGCGAGCCATGCCAGCGCCTCGCGGTGGATCCGGTCGATCACCATCCGGTCCACCCAGTGCGGTGACCACCGCGGCGCCCGCGGCCCGACGACATCCGCCAGCAGGTCCCGGTTGTCGGCCAGCCAGTCGTGTGCCTCAACGAGCAACAGGTCCAACAGAGCGTGGTGGGCGCCGTCGTCCACCACCGACTCCACGAAGTGCCCGGCGATCGGGCTCAACGGCTCCTTCACGAACCGCGGCAGCAACGATCCGCTCACGAACGCGGTCACGTCGTCGTCGCCGAGTTTCGGCAGCGCCGCCCCGACCGTCCGCGCGCCTTCGGCCACGATCCGCTCGGCGTGGTTGCCGGCGGCAAGCCACTCACCGGCCCGCCGACTCACCTCCGCGGTCCGCATCTTCTCCGCGACGACCTCCTCGGACAGGAAGTTCTCGGTGACGAACTGCTCCAGGCTCTCGGCGAGGCTGTCCTTCCGGGTCGGCACGATCGCGGTGTGCGGGATCGGCAGCCCGAGCGGACGCCGGAACAGCGCCGTCACCGCGAACCAGTCCGCCAGCGCGCCCACCATCGCCGCTTCGGCCGCCGCGTTCACGTACGCCCAGCCGCCGCTGCGGTGCAGCGTCACCACGTAGATCACCGCTGCCAGGACCAGCAGCGCCAACGCCACTGATCGCATCTGCCGCAGCCCACGCCGCCGTACCAGATCGGCCGCGCCGAAGGTCAAGGTCGCCATACACCGATCTAACCAAGTCGGCGGTGACGAACCCCTCAGGCAAGTACCTGAGTGGACCCGCGTCGTTCCATGAGACCGGAGATCACGGCCAGGATCAGCCCGGCGACGGCGAGCGCGGCGCCGAGGCGGCTGGGCCATTCGTAGCCGTAGCCGGCGGCCAGTACGACGCCGCCGAGCCAGGCGCCGAGTGCGTTGGCGATGTTGAGCGTGGAGTGGTTCAGCGACGCAGCCAGCGACTGCCCTTCGTGCGCGACGTCCATCAGGCGGGTCTGCAACGCCGGCACCAGGATGCTCGCGGAGCAGCCCATCGCGAACACACCGACCAGTGCGCCCGGCCGGGTCTGCGCGAGCCAGCCGAACATTCCCAGTACGACGGCCACCGCGACCAATCCGCCGTACACGCTGCCCATCAACCACCGGTCGGCGAGGCGGCCACCGAGGACAGTGCCGACCGTCATGCCCACGCCGTACACGCCGAGCACGATCGTCACGGCGGACTCGGAGAAACCGGACAGTTCCGTCATCGTCGGCGTGATGTACGAGTACGTCGCGAACATCCCGCCGAACCCGACCATCCCGACCAGCAACGCCATCCACACCTGGGGCCGGGCCAGCGCGCTGAGCTCGCTGCGGACGTTGACATCGCTGCCGACCGGCTGCGGCGGCACCCAGAACCAAACCGCGACCAGCGTCAGCAACCCCAGTACGCCGACCGCGAGAAACGGCACCTGCCACCCGAGTTGCTGCCCGAGCAGGGTCGTCAAAGGTACGCCGATGACGTTCGCGACCGGGAGACCGACCATCGTCATCGACACCGCCCGCGCCCGCCGATCCGGCGCCACCATCGACGCACCGACCACCGCGCCGATCCCGAAGAACGCGCCGTGCGGCAGGCCGGACAGGAATCGCGCGGCCAGCAGGAACTCGTAGCTCGAGGCAACCGCCGACAGCACGTTGCCGACCACGAACACCGCCATCAGCCCGAGCAGCAACCGCTTCCGCCCGGTCCGCGCGCCGAGCGCCGCGATCACGGGAGCGCCGACCACGACACCCAGCGCGTACGCCGAGATCACGTGACCGGCCGTCGGGATCGAGATGTGCACACCCTCCGCGATCTGCGGCAGCAGCCCCATCGTGACGAACTCAGTGGTCCCGATCGCGAACCCACCCGTCGCCAGCGCGAACAACGCAAGATTGACGTGTCGGGCAGTGTCAGGAGCGACTGAACTTGTCACGCCTGATTCTCGCACTGGACCGCCAGGCCATCACAATTCGCCCACCCGGCGGTTGCTGAGCGCAGAGACCCCAGGACAGAGCTCGTTGTGATGGCCTGGCGGTCCGCGTCATGCAAGGATCCGGCATGGCCAACTTCGGGGACTATCAGTTGCAGATCTACCTGCAGGGGATGTTGCAGGGGGTGACGCCGGAGATCACGACCGACCTGGCGCGGCTGGAGTCGCAGGCGGCTGGGAAGTTGCCGGCCGAGGCGATGGGGTACGTCGTGCCGAGCGCCGGCGAAGGCTCGACCGCACGGGCCAACCGGGCCGCGTTCGACCGCTGGCGCCTGGTGCCGCGGATGCTCCGCGGCAGCACCGAGCGCGATCTCTCCTGCACGATCCTCGGTACGGCGATGCCCGCACCGGTCCTGGTTGCGCCGATCGGCGTACAGACCCTCGCGCACCCGGACGGCGAACTGGCGACCGCGCGCGCCGCGAACACCCTCGGCCTGACCTACACGCACTCGACGCAGGCCAGCCACGCGATCGAGCAGATCGAGGCAACCAGTAAGTGGTTTCAGCTGTACTACCCGACCGACCGCGACGTCTGCCTGAGCTTCCTGCAGCGCGCGAAGGCCGCGGGGTACGCCGTACTCGTCGTCACCCTGGACACCGGGACGATCGGCTGGCGGCCCGCCGACCTGGACCGTGGGTTCCTGCCGTTCCTGAAGGGGGAGGGGCTGGCGAACTACTTCAGCGACCCGGCGTTCCGGGCCAAGCTGGCCAAGCCGATCGAGGAGGACCCCGGCGCGGCGGTGATGCACTGGGCGCAGATGTTCCCGAACGTCGGCCTGTCCTGGGACGACCTGTCGTTCCTGCGCGACAACTGGGACGGACCGATCGTGCTCAAGGGCATCACCCACGTCGAGGACGCCAAGCTCGCGGCTGAGCACGGCGTTGACGGCCTCGTCGTCTCGAACCACGGCGGCCGCCAAGTCGACGGCGCGATCGCCTCGCTGGACGCACTCCCGGCGATCGCGGACGCGGTCGGCGAACAGCTCACGATCCTCTTCGACTCCGGCGTACGCACCGGCGCTGACGCAGCCAAAGCACTCGCCCTGGGCGCGAAAGCGATCCTCCTAGGCCGCCCGTTGCTCTACGGCCTAGCGCTGGCCGGCCAAGCCGGCGTAGAGCACGTCCTCCGCTGCTTCCTGGCCGAACTAGACCTAACCCTCGCCCTCTCCGGCCACGCCAACCACCGAGAACTAAACCGCGACTCGGTAGTCCGCGCATGAAGGCGGTTGTGTTTGATTTGGACGATACGTTGTTCGATCACACGGGGTGTGCGGTGGCGGGGCTTCGGAGTTGGGTGACGGGGCTTGGGATTGCGCCGACGGATGAGTTGGTCGCTGAGTGGTTCGTGATCGAGGAGGATCAGTTCGGACGGTTTCTGGCCGGGGAGCTCACGCATCAGGGGCAGCGGCGCGGGCGGCTGCGCGCGTTTCTGCCGGTGCTCGGTCGGCCGGTGCCGGCGACGGACGCCGAGTTGGACGAGGTGTTCGAGGGGTACCTCACGCAGTACGTGAACAACTGGATCGCCTACCCTGACGCGCGTCCTGCGCTGGAAGTTGCTCGGGGCAACGGATGGCGGATCGGCGTGCTCACCAACGGCAGCACCCGGCAGCAGAACGCCAAGTTGCAGGCGATCGGACTGGCCGACTTGATCGACGTCGTCTGCACCTCGGAGTCGCTCGGCTTCAGCAAGCCCGACCCGCGCGCCTATCAGAGGGTCTGCGAAGCGCTGGGAGTCGATCCGTCCGAGGCGCTGATGATCGGCGACAACCTCGAGCTGGATGTGGTGGCTGCACAAGCGGCCGGCCTGGCCGCGCGGCATCTGGACCGCGCGGCCGGGCAGACCTTGCTCGAGCTGCTCTAGTTCACGGTCCAGGTGTCCGCGCCGGTGACCAGGGACTGCAGGTCGCCGGTGCCCTGGGTTTCCTGGGCGGTGGTGATCTGCTGGCGGACCAGGTCGTCGTACGCCGGGCGCTCGACGGACCGGAACACGCCGATCGGGGCCTGGTGCAGGACGCCGGCGTCGGTCAGCCGGGACAGGGCGAACGCGTACGCCGGATCGTCGGTGTGGGCATCGTGGACGACCAGGTCCGACTCGCCGCCGGGCAGGTCGGCGACCTCGCGGACGGCCAGCGAAGCGAAGCCGTCGCGCACGACGCCGAGATGCCCGTCGGTACCGAACCGGATCGGCTCGCCGTGCACGAGCGGGATGATCGCGTCGTCCCGGGTCTCCGGGTCCTTGAACGCCTCGAACGCGTTGTCGTTGAAGATCGGGCAGTTCTGGTAGATCTCCACGAACGCCGTACCGCGGTGCTCGGCCGCGGCCCGTAGCACCGAGGTGAGGTGCTTGCGGTCCGAGTCGACGGTGCGCGCCACGAACGTCGCCTCCGCGCCGAGCGCCAGCGAGACCGGGTTGAACGGGTTGTCCACCGAGCCCATCGGCGTCGACTTCGTCACCTTGCCCGGCTCCGACGTCGGCGAGTACTGCCCCTTGGTGAGGCCGTAGATCCGGTTGTTGAACAGCAGGATCTTCAGGTTCACGTTCCGCCGCAGCGTGTGGATCAGGTGGTTGCCGCCGATCGACAGCGCGTCGCCGTCACCGGTCACCACCCACACGCTCAGGTCCGGCCGGGCCGTCGCCAGCCCGGTCGCGATCGCCGGCGCGCGGCCGTGGATCGAGTGCATGCCGTACGTCGACAGGTAGTACGGGAAACGGGACGAGCAGCCGATCCCGGAGACCATCGCGACGTTCTCGCGCTTGATCCCGAGCTCGGGCAGGAAGCCCTGGAAGGCCGCGAGTACGGCGTAGTCACCGCAACCCGGGCACCAGCGGACCTCCTGGTCCGACACGTACTCCTTGCGGTTCTGCGGCTCGGTCGCGGCCGGGACGCCGTGCAGACCGTTCGGCAGGCTCGGCATACCGAGCTCTACGGTGCTCATCGTGCTCCCTCCGTCTTGAGATGACCGTTCTGGTCGGCCAGTGCCTCGCCGTGCTTGACGGCGGCCGCGGCCGCCCCCAGGTGGCGGGCGTCGTCGTCGATGCCTTCGGTCTCCTCGACCAGGTTGCCGATCACCTCGGCCAGCTCCGCGGCGCCGAGCGGCATACCGCGGACCTGCGCGTACGAGACCACGTCGACCAGGTACTTGGCGCGCAGCAGCATCGCCAGCTGGCCGAGGTTCATCTCCGGCACGAGGACCTTGTCGTACGACTTCAGCACGTCGCCGAGGTTCGACGGGAACGGGTTCAGGTGCCGCAGGTGCGCCTGGGCGATCTTGCCGCCGACCTTGCGGACCCGGCGGACAGCGGCGCCGATCGGGCCGTACGTCGAACCCCACCCGAGCACCAGGACCTTCGCCGTACCGTCCGGGTCGTCGACCTCCACCGGCGGGACGGCGATCCCGTCCACCTTCGCCTGGCGGGTGCGGATCATCAGGTCGTGGTTGGCCGGGTCGTAGGAGATGTTCCCGGTCTTGTCCTCCTTCTCCAGACCGCCGATCCGGTGGTCCAGGCCCGCCGTACCGGGCACCGCCCAGGCACGGGCGAGGGTCTCCGGGTCGCGCAGGTAGGGGAGGTACTTCGGGGCGCCCTTGTCGTCGGTCGCGTTCGGCTCGACGGTGAAGTCCGGGTCGATCGTCGGCAGGTCCTCGATGACCGGGATCCGCCACGGCTCGGAACCGTTCGCCAGGTAGCCGTCGGACAGCACGATCACCGGCGTGCGGTAGGTGATCGCGATCCGGGCCGCCTCGACCGCGATCGCGAAGCAGTCCGCGGGGGACTGGGCGGCGATCACCGGCAGCGGCGCCTCGCCGTTGCGGCCGAACATCACCTGCAGCAGGTCGGCCTGCTCGGTCTTGGTCGGCATCCCGGTCGAAGGGCCGGCGCGCTGGATGTCACAGACCACCAGCGGCAGCTCGAGCATCACGCCGAGACCGATCGTCTCGGACTTCAGGCTGATGCCCGGACCGGACGACGTGGTGACGCCGAGGGCACCGCCGAACGACGCGCCCAGGGCGGCGCCGACACCGGCGATCTCGTCCTCGGCCTGGATCGTGGTGACGTTGAACCGCTTGAGCTTGGACAGCTCGTGCAGTACGTCGGACGCCGGGGTGATCGGGTACGCACCGAGGACCAGCGGCATACCGGCCCGCTGGGCGCCCGCCACCAGGCCGTACGCCAGCGCCAGGTTGCCGGAGATGTTCCGGTAGGTGCCGGTGGCCATGTGGGCCGGCTTCACCTCGTACCGGACCGAGAACTCCTCGGCGGTCTCACCGAAGTTGTAGCCCGCGCGGAAGGCCGCGATGTTCGCGTCCCGGATGTCCGGCTTGGACGCGAACTTGGTCTGCAGGAAGGTGATGGTCGACTCGACCGGCCGCTGGAACAACCAGGACACCAGGCCGAGCGCGTACATGTTCTTCGCCCGGGACGCGTCCTTGCGGGTCAGGCCGAACTCCTTGACCGACTCGACCGTCATGCCGGTCAGGTTCAGCGGTACGACGTGGTAGCCGTCGAGCTCGCCGGTCTCCAGCGGATTCTCGTCGTACCCGATCCGCTTCAGGTTGCGCGCGGTGAAGTCCGCGGTGTCGACGATCAGGGTCGCGCCCCGCGGCACGTCCTTGAGGTTCGCCTTCAGCGCCGCGGGATTCATAGCGATCAGCACGTCGGGCGCATCACCCGGCGTGAGGATGTCGTGGTCGGCGAAGTGGAGCTGGAACGACGACACTCCCGGCAGGGTTCCGGCTGGTGCCCGGATCTCCGCTGGGAAGTTGGGCAGGGTCGACAGATCATTGCCGAACGATGCCGTTTCCGCTGTGAACCTGTCCCCCGTGAGTTGCATCCCGTCGCCGGAGTCGCCGGCGAAGCGGATCACCACGCGGTCGAGCTGCTTGACCTCGATGGTCACTGTTCTGTTCATCTCCAAGTCGAAGCTTGGGTCGTCCAGCCACCTTGTGGGTGACAGGTCGATCCCCCCGTCAGGGCGATAACCCCAATATTAGTTCGCCCTTAGAACGGAATCATGCGGAAGCCCCAGTGGTCCACAGCCTGGGACGTGGTGTTACAAGGTGATCCGGTCGGGTAGGGGCGAAACCGGTCGGGGTCACCGTGTGCAAGCGCTCGCTTGCGATCAGGAGTGAGAACCGGCAGGGTGACCTCATCTAGCTGTGAATTCAGGGAGTTGCTTCATGCGCCGTGTGCTGATCGGACTGCTGACTTTGCTGATGCTGGGGTGCGCTGCCCCGATCGCATCCGCGGTCCCGTCACCGGCGCGGACGGCGAAGATCTACAGCATTCGTACGACGGACGCGACCAAGGGCGTGATCACGGTCGTCGGAACGTTGTCGCCGGCGCCCGTCACGGGCACCCGGATCCCGTTGCACCAGTGGATCCCGTCGCTGAAGCGCTGGCAGGAGGTCGCGCACGGGTACTCGTCGGGCAGCAGCGTGACGATCACCACGGTGCAGCCCGGGTCGATCCGGACGTACCGGATCGCTGTCGGCCCGCAGGCGCCGTACACGGCGGCGATCTCGCCGATGATCAGCTTCAAGCACTACGTGTGGCGGGGGATGTTCAAGAAGGGCCTGAAGGCCGCGGGTGGGGCGGGCCAGCCGCAGTTCACCGTCGTACCGCCGAAGGAGGGGCCGCGGCGGGCCGAGGCGGACCTGCTGGCGAACCAGGGCGGGTACGTCTGGGGTGACGTCGACTCGACCGGGTGCCGGTACTCGCGGAACTGGCTCGGCAACCTCACCGACGGTCTGGTCCGGGTGTCGCTGCACAACGGGACGACGGCGCTGACCTCGGTCCGGATGCAGCAGGAGACCGAGACCTGGCTGAACTACGACGTCACCGGTGTGACCCGCCTGCGCCTCCAGGTCGCCGACGTCCGCTCCGGCTACGGCCCGTACGTCTCGATCGACTCCCTGCTTCTCTGCACGAACTAGCTAGACTGCTGCCGTGTCGGAGAGCTATGGCGTCATCGCCGCGGTGGTCGCGCTCGGCCTCGTCGGGCTGCTCGGTGCCTTCGCGCTGAACAAGGCGCTGACGGTCACCTATCCGACCGAGGGCAAGCTCAAGACCTACGAGTCGGGTGTCGACCCGGTCGGCGAGGGCTGGGCCCAGGTCCACATCCGGTACTACCTGTTCGCGTACCTCTACGTGATCTTCGCCGTGGACGCGATCTACCTGTTCCCGTGGGCGACGATCTTCGCGACCCTCGGCGTCGCGACCCTGATCGAGATGTTCGTCTTCCTGGCCTTCGTCGCCGTCGGCCTGCTGTACGCGTACCGCAAGGGCGTCCTGCGCTGGACGTGACCGCTGACTTCGAGGGGGAACGGATGGACCTGCACCGCGACGCGGTGGTGGCGGATGCGCACAACGATCTGCTGATGCTGGTCGCGCGGCGGCCGAAGGAGGTCTGGTCGGCGTACTTCAGGGAGCGGTGGATCCCGCAGTTGCGGGACGGCGGTATCGACGTCCAGGTGCTGCCGGTGTTCATCGACTCGGAGTTCCTGCCCGAAGGGGCGCTGCGCGAGACGCTCCGGATGATCGAGGCCGCGCACCGGATCGCGGAAGCGAACGCCGACGAGGTCGCGCTGTGTACGGCGCCCGGCGACATCGAGGCCGCGACCGCGGCGGGCAAGATCGCGCTGATCCTGGCCCTCGAAGGCTGCCCGCAGATCGACACCGACCTCGAGCTCCTGCAGACCCTCCAGCGACTCGGCGTCCGGATGGTCTCGTTCACGCACTTCGGGCGCAGCGCGCTCGGCGACGGATCGGGTGAGGACGCGACCGGAAGCCGACTGACGCACGCCGGCGTCGAGGCAGTACGGCTCCTCGAGGAGCTCGGCGTACTCATCGACGTCTCGCACGTCGGCCGCACCGGCACCGAGCACATCCTCGAGCTCGCCACCAGGCCGGTCGTCGCCTCGCACTCCAGCGCGTTCGCGCTGCGCGAGCACCACCGCAACCTGACCGACGAGCAGTTGCGTGCGATCGCCGCGACCGGCGGCGTGATCTGCGTGAACTTCTTCGCCGGCTTCCTGACCACCGCCGAGAAGCCGACCGTCGATCACCTGGCCGACCACGTGCTGCACATCCTCGACGTCGCCGGCGAGGACCACGTCGGGCTCGGCAGTGACTTCGTCGCGGAGGTCTTCGGCGAGAAGATCCCGGCTTGCGACCGGCCGGTGGTCGTCCAGGGCCTCGACGCCGAGCTGTACGTCCCCGGCCTCGAAGGCCCGGCCGGGATGCCGCTGGTCACCGACGCCCTGCTGGCCCGGGGACTGCCCGAACCAACCATCCGGAAGGTCCTCGGCCAGAACCTGGTCCGGGTTCTCTCATCCAAGGAGTGACGACGTGCAGAGCTGGCTGGACGACAACCTCGCGGACCTGATCACGAAGCACGGCGTACCGGCGGCCTCGGTCGCTGTCCTTGCCGACGGCGAGGTGAGTACGGCGGCCGCGGGCATCCTCAACCTGGATACGGGAGTCGAGGCAACCGTCGACTCGGTGTTCCAGATCGGGTCGATCACCAAGCTCTGGACGACCACGCTGATCCTGCAGCTGGTTGCCGATGGCAAGGTCGATCTCGACCGGCCGGTGCGGGACTACCTGCCCGAGTTCAAGCTCGCTGACGAGGAGGCCGCCGCGGTGATCACGCCGCGGCAGTTGCTCACCCACTCCAGCGGGTTCTCCGGCGACGCCTTCACCCCGACCTCGCGTGGTGACGACGCGGTCGAGTTGTTCGTCCGGGATGTGCTGCCCGGGCTGGCGCAGGAGGTGGCGCCGGGCGCCGGGTTCTCGTACAACAACTCCGGTTTCGTGGTGCTCGGGCGGATCGCCGAGGTCCTGTTCGGGAAGCCGTTCCACCAGCTCGTCCGGGAGCGTATCGCCGTACCGCTCGGACTGAAGCACGTCGCGACGATCGCGGACGAGGCGCTCCTGTATCGCGCGGCGCTGGGGCACGTGGCGCCGAAGCCGGGTGCTCCGTTGCAGACCGCGCCGGTGTGGAGCCTGGTGCATGCGATGGCCCCGGCCGGGTCGTTGCTGGCGATGAGTGCTCGGGACCTGCTCACGTTCGGCCGCGGGTACCTGGACGCGACGCTGTTCGATCGGGACACGATCGAACAGTTGTGGGAGCCGCAGGTCGACGTACCGGCGATCGGCGGGTTCGCGCAGCACTGGGGAGTCGGCTGGATGATCTTCGACGTCGAGGGCGGGCGGCTCTACGGCCACGACGGCGGGACCGTCGGCCAGTCGGCGTTCTTCCGGCTGGTGCCGGACAAGGGCGTCGCGGTCGTGCTCCTCACCAACGGCGGCAGCACCGGACCCCTGTACGACGAACTGGTCGGCCACATCCTCCGCGAGACCGCCGGGGTCGAGCTGCCGACCCGGCCGGTGCCGCCGACGGAGCCCGTCGACATCTCACCGGAGCTGGTCACCGGTCGCTACACCGGCGTACTGGCGCAGGCCACCATCAGCGTCCAGGACGGGGAGTTCTGGGTGCTCGACGAGGCGGTCAGCGACGAGGCGCGGCTGCTGTACCCGGAGCCGCACCGGACCAGGCTCGTCGCCCTCGACGACACCCGGTTGATCGCGGCCGAGGCGGAGCACGGGACGCACGAGGTGCTCGCTTTCCGCGAGGCGGTCGACGGCCGCGCGGCGTACCTGTTCCGCGGCGGCAGACGCACGCCGCGCAGTCACTGAAAGTAGTCGCCCCTCGCCGCTCCAGGCTCGTTGCCCGATCACCCTATGTGTTTGCAATGGGCAACAAAACGTGAGTTTCAAGCGCTGAGGTCACGGAATGCGTACACCTGATCGCCAAGTGCCGACATCGGGGCTATGGTGATTACTCGGGGACACGGGGCGAATACGTGGCGGTGAGGCTATGTCGTGGCAACTGTGGGTATTGATGGCCCTCACTGCGGCCGGGCTGGTGCTGCTGGCCGCAGCGAGGATGCGGCACGCCCGCAAGGTCTTCGACGACATCACCGAGCTCGATCACTCCACGGCCGAGCATCCCGCCGAACCGGTGCCCGCGGGTGACGACCTGGCTCGCGCCCGGGCCCGGCATCTGGAGACCGAAGCCGGCGACCGGCGCCGCAGGCACGGCTAGCGGTCCCCGTCGAACTAGTCCCCGTCGAGGAGTCCGTCGCGGCGGGCCACCGCGGCTGCTTCCGTGCGGGAGCGGACGCCGAGCTTCGCGAGGATGTTCGACACGTGCACGCTGACGGTCTTCTCGCTGATGTACAGCTCCCGCGCCAGCTGCCGGTTGGTCCGTCCTTCCGCCAGCAACCGCAGTACTTCGGTCTCCCGCGACGTCAACGCACTGGCGCCACCGGTGTCGACGCCGCCGGCCTCCTCCAGGAGCGGTCGCGCGTTCAACTCCCGACCGACCTCGGCCGCCATCGCCGTCTGCTCGTTCGCCTCGGCGACCCGGCCCGCGGCGCGTAGTGCCGCCGACAGGCGGATCCGCGACCAGGCCTGCTCGAAGACGTACCCGTAACCGAAGGCGTCCGTCGTCCGCTGCCAGGCGGCGACGTGTTCCTCCGGCGTCGGCGCGTCGATCCCGGCCAGCCACCGCAGCCGATCCCACTCCGACTCCAGCCGCGCGATCCACGCGAGCCCTTCGACACCCATCAGCCGCCCCGGCGGCATCCCCTTCTCGGCGGTCGCCTGCCCGACGTTGAGCAGCTCCGCACCGCGCGCGACCAGCTCGGCCGCGGCCGACGGCTCACCGACGGCACGGTGGCACAGCAGCTGCATCCCGAGCGTGGAGAACCGGATCCGCCCGAGGAACCACTCGGTCTGGAAGACGTCGGCGCACAGCGCGGACACCTCCGCGATCAGCTTCTCTGCCTCGGCCGGTTTGTCGAGCACGCGGTACGCGTCGACGGCCGGCTGCAGCCCGATGATCGGCAGCATCACGTCGAGATCCCACCACTTCCGGGACAGCTCGAACTCCTCCGCGACCGCGGTGTCGCCCCGCCCGCTGCGGACCGAGAACTCCACTGCCCGCAACGCCGCCGCGGCCGCCGCCGGCGTCATCGCGTCCGTCCGGGCCGTCGCTGCCGCCTCGTCCCACTCGCCGAGCATGAACTGGGTCAGCGCCAGCATCCGGCGCGCGTCGAACCCGTACGCCGCCCATTGCCGCCCGAGCTCACCGGCCCGTTTCGTCGCGAACGACAGCGAGGCCTTCGCGTTCAGCAGGTCGCCCTGCTCGTAGTGCGTCGACCCGAGCAAGAACCGACTGCGAACCTCGGCGGGGGAGTCGCCGGTGAGCTGCGCCCGTACGGCGGCCTCCTCGAGCTGCTTCGCCGCGGTCTCCGGATCGCCCGCCCGGCGACGGAGCTGGGCCAACGTGATCCCGGCGTCGCTGGCCGCGGACTCCTGGCCGGCCTCGCGGGCGATCTCGAGCGCCTTGTGCGCCCAGCGCTCGGCCTCCATCGGCCGGCCGAGCGCGTCGGAGACGCGGGCGTACAGCGACGCGACCTGCGCCTTGAACACGCTGGCCGGCTCGTCCTGGACCAGCTTGAGCGCCTGCGAGACGGCCTCGCTCGCCTCCTTGTCCTGGTCGATGACCAGCGCGATGTCCGCCAACGGCAGCAGGAGCTCGGCCCGCTGCAGCTTCGGCGCGTCGGGCGGCAGGTCGGCCAGCGCCTTCCGGAGCAGCTTGACGGCGCGCAGGTGCTGGGAAGACAAGGTGGCCGCCATCGCCGTGTCGACGACCAGCCAGGTCTTGTCGACCGTGCTCGTCGGCGCTGCGTTCGGGAACAGCTCGAGGGCCATCTCGTAGTGCTTCAGCGCCTCCTGCGGCGCGGCGACCGACAGCGCTTCCTGACCGGCCCGAACCCGGGCCTCGAACGCGGTGGCCAGGTCGTGGGACCGGGTGGCGTGCCCAGCCAGCTCGGCCGCGGTGCCCGCGACGGTCTGACTCTCCAGCTCCTGTACGTACGCCGCGTGCTGGCGAACGCGCTCACCCGGCAGCAGATCGTCGTACACGGCCTCGGCCAGCAGGGCATGGCGGAAGTAGTACCGATCGCTGGTCGGTACGTCGATGATGTGGGCGTCGATCAGCTCGCGCAGAGCGTCGTCGAGCTCACGATCCGGCAGCTTCGCGACGGCGGTGAGCAGGTCGTGCGGGACGCGGCGGCCGGCGACCGCGATCACCCGGGCGACCTGGCGGGCCTCGTCGGACAGCGGGTCGAGGCGGACCAGCAGCAGGTCCGCGAGATCGGGTGGCACGGCGTCGCCGTCGCCCATCGAAGCCGCGGCGGCGAGCTCCTCGGTGAAGAACGCGTTGCCGCCGGCCCGCTCGAGGATGCGGCGCTCCTCGGCCGGTGACAGCGGGTCGGTGAGCAGCAGGTGCAGGAGGGTGCGGGCCTCGTCGGCGTCGTGGGGGAGCAGGTTCACGCGACGTACCCGGGGGTTTCGGGACCACTCGGCGATCGGGCGGCGCAGCGGGTGCCGGCGGTGCAGGTCGTCGCTGCGGTACGACACCACGAGCGCCAGGCGCTGCGAGGTCAGCCGGGTGATCAGGAAACCGATCAGGTCCCGGGTCGAGTCGTCGGCCCAGTGGGCGTCCTCGATGATCACCAGCTGCGGCTCGCTGGTGGCCAGCGCGGTGAATGCGCCGAGGACGGCGTCGAACAGGGCGGCCCGGTCGAGCTGGCCCTCCTGCGGCACCGGCTGCGCGCTCAGCAGGCGGTGCGCTGGGAGCAGCCGGCCGATCGCCGGGAAGTTGGTCAGCACGCCCTCGACGAGGTCGGGGCGGTCGCCGGCCAGCCGGCCGAAGATCTCCGAGAACGGCTGGTACGGCAGGCCGGCGTCGCCGAAGTCGGTGCAGTGCCCGACCAGGACGCCGAATCCGCGCTCGTGCGCTCCGGTCGCCACCTCGTCCAGTAGCCGGGTCTTGCCGACGCCGGCGTCACCGGAAAGCAGCACGGCGCCGGCGCGACGCGTCTTGGCGTCGTCCACGGCGCTGAGCAGAGTGGCCATCTCGGATGAGCGGCCGACGAGAGGTGTCGAGTTCCAGGGCACGTCGTCCATCTTCGCCCCTGGTGCCGACACAAATCGACGGTATCCCGTCCGCTGGCTGCGCCCAGGCTTTCTCCCAGGCGCAGAAACGCCGTCCCTGATCGCGAGTTCTCGATCAGGGACGGCGGTTTCGGGTGTCATGCGGCCGGGCGGGGTCGGAGGGCGTGGCGCGGCTCGGACTGCGTGGTCCGCTCCTTGCGCTGCCGACGGTTCGCGACCCGGAAGTCACGCTTGGCGCGCTCCAGCCGGTAGGTCGTCTCCGCCTTCACGGCGTCCGGGGTCAGTGGCATGTTGATCATGGTTTCCCTCCCTTCAGGCTTTCCGGCCGAACAGGTGGCTGATGGTCCGGCGGCCCCGGGTGTTCCGGGTCTGCCGGAAGTCACGGCTGAGGCGCTCCCTGCGGTAGTCGACCTCGGCCTTGACAGATGCGTTCGTGAACATGTGTTCCTCCGTTTGCTGGTGCCGGCTGCCTGCCGACAGGTGTAAATCTGCTCTTCTGAGGAGGACCCGCACATCGGAAGTCCTCCCTATCCCCGCGGGTGGGCGGTACCTAGGTGTTCTGAGGGGGTCCTAGGGGTCCCGGAATGACGGTGGCGCGGCCGGCTCCGAAGAGCCGGCCGCGCCTTGGGGGAGGGGGCTGGGGCGGTGATCGTGCGGTCACATCGCGGGACGGGCCCGAAGCTCAGGCGCGCAGGGCTGGGGCGGCCGCGGCGCACGCTTGGGCAGGAACCACAACGGGCGCTGGTAGTCCCGCCGAATCTTGTCCTGCCGGTACTTGATCTCCGCCCGCACCGCGTCAGTCGAGTAAACAAACATGATGTCCTCCGAGCTCCTGTCGATGACAAGACAGTGCTCCCCTGAGGACACTCCCCACATCAGCACAACTCCCTATGCCCAGGGCAACGGAGTCCTTAGGTGGACCGCCACGCAGGCATAACCCCCCAAAAACGGCAGTGACACGCCGTGCGGGAGCTACTTCTGCCTGCGTGGGCGTCCACCGCTGACCTAGCTGCGGTAGGTCAGGCTCAGCTCGTAGTGGGTGGGGTCGAGGAGTTCGTCGGCGTGTTCGGCGAAGGTGTCGGTGGCGGTCCAGCTGGTTCGGGTGGTGTGGAGGAACCAGGTGCCGTGCGGGCGGGCCAGGTGCCCGGCCTCGACGGGGGTGAGTGGACGGCCGCGAAGGCGTTGCTCGCAGTGATCTAGGTACAGCCCGGCGCGGTTGAGCGTGACGCTGATCGACCCGTTGTCCAGACCGCGTTCAGGCAGGTCCCGCAGCGACTCGATCGCCGGAACCCGGCTCCGCTCGAGCGAGATCGCCGTACCGTCCGTCAGCTGCCGAACCCGCTCGATGACCACCATCTCCGGAGACGACAACCCGAGCCGAGCAGCCAGCGCAGCATCCTCCTCCAGCTCGATCCGCACCGTCCGCATCCGGGTCTCCACACCCTGCTCCGACAACGCATGCGTCCACCCGAGCCGCCCATCCAGCGGTCGCCCGTCGAACAGCACGTACGACCCCTTGCCGGTGTGCGTCGCGATCAGCTCGTCCTCGGCGAGTACGGCGAGCGCGGCGCGGACGGTATTGCGGCTGACCGAGAACCGTTTCGCCAGCTCGACCTCACCGGGCAGCTGCGTGCCCCGCCGTACGACGCCGGACTTGATCTCCCGCGCGAGCACCCGCGCGATCCGCTCGTGTTTCAGGGAGATCCGGCGCATCATCGCAACTGCTCCACGCACACGATCTCCAGCATCGGCGCGTACAGCCGCATCACGTCGATCGCCTTGCCGTGGTTCTCCGCGGTCGACCCGGCGCACGCCTCCTCGACGACCTGGACCTGTACGCCGGCATCCACCGCGGCAAGCGCCGTACTGATCACGCAACAATCGGTCGCCACCCCGGCCAGCACCAGCCGCCCGTCGGCCCGTGCCGCCAGCTCAGGCCCCCAAGCCCCGAACGTGGTCTTGTCGAGAGTTGGAGCGCCCTTGAATTCGTCGACCAGTTGATAGTCCTCCGAGTCCGCCGGCTGCAGCGCGAACGGGAACTGCCCGTAGTACCCGACCCACGCACCGGCCGGCTCCTCCGGCGCGACAAACCGCGTGAACACCACCTCCGGCGCGAACAGCTTGATCAGCTCCCGAGTCGGCTTGACGACCCGCTGGAAATCCGGCGTCGCCCACCCGGACGCCGGGTCCGCGAAGATCCGCTGCAGGTCGATGAGGGCCAGCACCATCAGGCCTCCTGACGCCGTACGGCGGACCGCCCGCCGAACCACTGCACGACGAAACCGAGCACCAGCGCCACCAGTACGCCGAGGTTCGCGTACGCCCACGCGCCTTCCTTGCCGCCGAGACCGAACGCTCCGAGCAGGTACCCCTGCCAGGTCAGCCACGACGCCAGCGTGTTCGTGACGAGTCCCCACCCGATGCCGGTGGCAACGACCATCGTCGCCACGGGCAGCCACTGCACGTCGCCGTACCGCCCCGTAGGCCGGTAGAGGTCGTCCTCCGCGTAGTCGCGCCGCCGGGACGCGATGTCGGCGAGCATGATCCCGCACCACGCCGCGATCGGTACGCCGAGCGTGATCAGGAACCCTTGGAACTGCCCGAGGAACTCGCCGCCGTAGAACACCACGTACACGGTCCCCGCGATCATCACCACACCGTCGATGAACGCCGCGACGTACCGCTTCACAGGCAACCCGAGCGAGAGCAGCGCGAGCCCGGACGAGTAGATGTCCAGTACTGCGCCACCCACCAGTCCGAGCACCGCCACGATCACGAACGGCACCAGGAACCACGTCGGCAACGCCTCGGCGAGCGCCCCGATCGGGTCAGCACCGATCGCCTTCGAAAGATCCTCCGACGACCCCGCCAGCAGCAGACCGAACACGAGCAGGACGACGGGAGCCAGCGAGCCGCCGAACGTAGTCCAACCGACCACGCCGCCACTCGACGACCTGCGCGGGAGGTACCGCGAGTAGTCCGCCGCCGCGTTCACCCAGCCGAGCCCGAAGCCCGTCATCAGGAAGACCAGCGCGCCGATCACCGCCTGCGCGGACCCGCTCGGCAGCGAGGAGACGGTGCTCCAGTGGATCTGGTCGGCGACCAGGATGATGTAGACGACCGTGAGTACGCCGGTGACGATCGTGATGACTGTCTGCGCCCGCATGATCAGGTCGAACCCGAGTACGCCGCAGGCGACTGTCAGCAGACCGACCACGAGCAGCGCGATCACCTTGGTCAGCGTGCCGCCGCCCCAGCCGAGCCGCTCGAACACGGTCGCGGTCGCCAGCGTCGCGAGGATCGTCAGCACGGTCTCCCAGCCGACGGTCAGCAGCCACGAGACCAGCGACGGCAGTTTGTTGCCCCGCACCCCGAACGCGGCGCGGCCGAGCACCATCGTCGGCGCCGACCCGCGCTTGCCGGCGAGCGCGATCAGCCCGCAGAGCAGGAACGAGAACACCACCCCGATCAGCCCGGCGATCACCGCCTGCCAGAACGAGATCCCGAACCCGAGCGCGAACGCGCCGTAGCTCAGTCCGAGCACGGACACGTTGGCGCCGAACCACGGCCAGAACAGCTGGTTCGGGCGGCCCTTCCGGTCCGCGTCCGCGATCACGTTCAGCCCGTTGCTCTCCACCGCGAGCGCACGGGTCTGCTGCCCCTCGACCTGGTCGGTCATATCGGCTCCTCAAAGAACCTGTTCAGTCCTGTTCAACACGGTAGGCCTGGCCGGTGAGGTGGTCAACAATGAACCTCATGCTGAGTGACGCGGTGGACGGGTTCCAGCTGGCGTACGACCGGATCGGCGAGGGCCCGTCGGTGGTGTTGCTGCACGGCTGGCCGGGTGATCGCACCGACTACCGGTTGCTGGCGCCGATGCTGGCCGAGCGCGGAGTCGAGGCTGTGGTTCCGGATCTGCGCGGGTTCGGCGAGTCGGACAGTCAGTCCATGGATCCCGCGCAGTACGGCGTGGCCGCGCAGGGGCGGAGCGTGGTGGGTCTGATCGAGGAGCTCGGTCTGGAGCGACCCGTGCTCGCCGGGTACGACGTCGGGAGCCGGATCGCGCAGGGGATCGCGCGGACGCGTCCGGACCTGATCGAGGGGCTCGTGATCGCGCCGCCGTTGCCGGGGATCGGGAAGCGGGTGTTCTCCGAGCAGGCGCAGGCGGAGTTCTGGTACCAGGCGTTCCACCGGCTGCCGGTGATCGAGGAGTTGATCGACGGCAACCCGGACGCGGTCCGTTCGTACCTGCGGCACTTCTGGACGCACTGGTCCGGGCCGGAGTTCGAACCGGAGCTGGATCACCTGGTCGAGGTCTACTCGGCGCCGGGCGCGTTCACGGCGTCGATCCAGTGGTACCGGGCGGGAGCCGGTTCGGTCGCGACGTCGGCGGCCGAGACGGCGCCACCGTCGTACGACCGGATCGCCGTACCGACCGTGGTGCTGTGGCCGGAGTTCGACCCGCTGTTCCCGCGGGCCTGGTCCGACCGGGTGGACGACTTCTTCAGCGACGTCAGGGTGCGGTACGTCGACGGCGCCGGTCACTACGCGCCACTCGAGTACCCGGAGATCCTCGCAGAGGAGATTGTCGGACTAGGCTGACCACATGGCCGAGATCGAGCTGGGGATGCCGACCGTGCGGCCGGCGGTGGGTGCGTTGGCGAGGCTCGCGCCGCAGCCGGTCCGATACCTGCTGAACTGGGGCCGGAAGTACTCGCTCTGGGTGTTCAACTTCGGGCTCGCGTGTTGCGCGATCGAGTTCATCGCGGCGTCGATGGGCCGGCACGACTTCATCCGGCTCGGCGTGATCCCGTTCGCGCCCGGACCGCGGCAGGCCGACCTGATGGTGGTGTCGGGCACCGTGACCGACAAGATGGCGCCGGCGATCAAGCGGCTGTACGACCAGATGCCGGAGCCGAAGTACGTGATCTCGTTCGGCTCCTGCTCGAACTCCGGCGGCCCGTACTGGGACTCGTACTGCGTGACGAAGGGCGTCGACCAGATCATCCCCGTCGACGTGTACGTGCCCGGTTGCCCGCCGCGGCCGGAGGCGTTGCTGCAGGGCATCCTCAAGCTGCAGGAGAAGATCGCCGGAGAAACACTGGCAAGCCGGTACGACGAGCCGTCCGCGGCCGCTCTCACCCGGGGGCTGGTGCAGCCTTGAGCACCGACGCGCTCGAGGCGCTGACGAGTGCCGGGATCGCCGCAACGTCGACGGACAGCTTCGGGCCGACCGCGCTCGACGTACCGCCGGAGTCGTGGGTCGCGGCGCACGAGGTACTGCGGGACGCGGTCGGTCTCACGTTCTTCGACTTCCTGAGCGCGTCCGACGAGCTCAAGGACGGGTTCCGGGTGGTGTCGCATCTCGCGGACTTCTGGGGCGGATCGCACGTCGACCACCTGCTCGTGCGGACGTTGGTGCCGCGCGACAACGCCGTACTGGCGACGCTGTCGGAGCTGTACGCCGGGGCGAACTGGCATGAGCGGGAGACGCACGAGATGTTCGGGATCGCCTTCGAAGGGCATCCGAATCTGACGACGTTGCTGCTGCCGGACGAGTTCGAGGGGCATCCGCTGCGGAAGGAGTTCGTGCTCGCGTCGCGGGTCGCGAAGCCGTGGCCGGGCGCGAAGGAGCCAGGCGAGTCAGACCACGCCCCGTCGGGTGCCCCGAGCCGCCGCCGTACCCTCCCGCCCGGCGTACCAGACCCAGAAACCTGGGGCCCCCGCCCACCTGGCTCTCCCGACCCCGACCCCCTGGCCCCGGCCGAAGCTGCCGCCACCCCCGCCCGCCCCCGCCGCGCGGGCGCCGGAGGAGAACGCCGAACCCGCCGCCAATCCACGCCAACCGAACCACCGACTGAGTCGTCGTGATTCCTTCTGCGGACGAGTTGGCGCGGTACACCCTGGAGCGGCAGCATCCGATCACGCGGACCTGGGTGGACGACGCGCGACGGCTGGCAACGCTCGCCGAGGAGCATGCGGCCCTGGACATCCTGCTGGCCGAGGACCTGGAGATCGCCGTCCAGCGCACCGAACGACTGGCACCAGGAAAACCGCCCGAGGCGATGCTCAACCGCTGGATTGCCGTGGGCAACGACCTGCATGCGATGTTCAGCATGCGCTTCGAAAACCTGAACCCCGCCAGGCCGTTCGTCGACGCAACCCCGATGAGCCGCTCACCGCAACCGTCCGACCTACCCGCCCTAGCCGCAGCCGCGCAAGAGCACTACGGCATCCACCACCCGCTGTACGTCCGCCTGTGGACCGCCGACGCAGGCATTCCCGGCACCGCCCCCGACCGCCGCTTCCTCGCCGCCCCGATCCGTGAGCTCCGCGCGTACGACGTACCGCCCGGCCTGGCGCTCCGCCCGGCGAAGACCGTCGACCACTACGACGAGGCCCGCCGCGCGTACGCCGCGGTCGACGCCGACCACCCACACCACCCTGAGGAAGCAACCATCCAGGACCGCGAGGACCTCCAGGAGGCAGCGGACGAAGGCCTCCTCTTCGACGTCACGGTGAACGACGAATGGGCCGGCTACGCGGCCGCCATCATCAAGCCGTACGACGCCCTAGGCCTCCCCGCGTACGTCGTCCGCGAACTGGTCCTGGCCCCACAACACCGAGGCCACGGCTACGGCCCCCACCTCAGCGCCCTCCTGGCCCAGTCCCTCCCCGACCCCACCCGCATCCTCATCGGCACCATCCACGAAGCCAACCACGGCGCCCGAACCGCCGCCCTGAAATCCGGCCGCCAAGACATCGGCGGCTGGCTCCAACTTCCCCTCGGTCAGGCCTGAGCAAGTCGTCGATCAGCTAGTGTCCTGAGTCGCAAGTTCGCGTCGTAAGTCGGGCCCGGTGCGATCGCGGCACTCCGCGCCAGCCCGCTCAGACCGGACCTCGCGCTCCACAAGCCTCCCCGAACCAGTTTGGGGAGGCTCTTGCCTCCGACCGGGGAGCGCAACTGCTCGATTCGGGCGGGTAGGCCTCCCCAAACCGGTTCGGGGCCGGGTCCAGAGGCGGGCGTCCAGCCGACTCGGGACCTATGGCATGAATCTCCAGCGCGGGACTCTAGCGCCGGTTCACAGCCGTGGGCGTCATGACCAGGCCTGGTTCATGACGTCAGGGTCATCCAGATCGCGCGCGAGGTACGAGAGTCGCTGCAGATCGGCAACGGTCACGGGTACCTCTGAGCGCCCGGCCTCCTGGCTGAGCAGCCGGCGCAGATACTCGCTCCTGGACAATCCTAGGCCGACGGCTCGGCGGTCGATCACCGCGAGCACCTCGTCAGGGACATCGTGAATGAGAACGTCGGCCATACATCACCTCCTAGTCGATAGCTGATGATCTCAGGAGTGTGGTGGCGTGTAGTAGAAGACTTCCTCGCGGGTGACTCGGCCGTCCTTGGCTGTGTAGAGGGAGAGTTTGGTGGTTTGGGAGCGGGTGCCGGTGCGGACGTTCAGTTGGTCGAAGGTGAAGCGGACGGCGAAGTGGTCGTCGAGGAGTAGTGGGCCGACGATGTCGACGCCGAGGTACTCGATGTCGGCGTTCAGGCGGCGGGCGTTCTCGAGGATGGCGTCGGCGCCTTTGACTTCGATCTCCTCGCCACCGGTCTCGAGGGGTGCGACGCGCACGACCTCGGGGGCCGAGAGGGCTAGTGCCCGGTCGAGGCGGCCGGTGGACAGCGCGTCGACGTACCGCCGGGCGACCTCCGCCGCGGACAGGACGCGGAACTCGTCGGCGTGTTCGTCCGCCCACTCGGCGAAGGTGAGTGCGGGGCGGCCGGTGAGTTCGGTGACGGTGGTGGTGACCGGCTCGGGGTTGTCGACGAGCGAGGCCCAGTAGGCGACCGAACTCTCGGCGAGGATCGGGTCGGCGCCGAGGTCGAGCATCGCCTGCCGCGCCTCCGCGTCGGTCAGCGCCTCGACGCGCATCTCCTTGCCGATCGCCCGCGCGATGGTCCGGATCTGCTCGGCCTGGGTCAGCACCTCGGGTCCGGTGAGGTTGTAGACCTGCCCGATGTGCTGGTCGTTCAGGAGCGCGAGTACGGCGACCGCGGCGATGTCCCGTTCGTGGATCAACGACCGGCCGGCCTCGGGGGACGCGACCCGAACGACGTCTCCAGTGCGAAACTCGCCCGCCCAGCCCTGCGCGTTCACCGCAAACCCGCCCGGGCGTACGAACGTCCAATCCTTCTCCCGAAGAAGCTCTTCCATGTCGGCCCACACCCCGCCGCCTGGCGCGCTCAACGAGGACAGGTAGACGACCCGCCGCGGCAGTTCGGCCACCACGTCGGCGGCTCCGTCGGCGCTGAACGACGGCCAGAGCAGGAACGCGGCGTCGACGTCGGCCGCGGCCCGGCGTACGGCGTTGGAGTCGTAGAGATCGCCCTTGATCAGCTCGACGTCAGGCGGGAAGCCGGCGAGGTCCGGCGTACGGACGAGGGCTCGGACGGTCACGCCCGCGGCGCGCAGTCCCTCGACGACGTGGCGGCCGACGCGGCCGGTGGCTCCGGTGACAAGAATTGTGGTCATGAGACACAGCCTTGGACCTGAACGTTGGTTGAGGTCAAGTCAAACCCACTAGGCTGCCGTTCATGCTGGAGTTCGTGGTGCGGGTGGTCGGCGTTCTGGTCGCCTTCCTGGTGGCGCCCCTGCTGGTCGGTCAGGCCGAGCACAAGGTGATGGCGCACATGCAGTCACGGCTCGGCCCGATGTACGCCGGCGGGTTCCACGGCTGGGCGCAGCTGGTCGCGGACGGGGTGAAGTTCATCCAGAAGGAGAGCGTGGTCCCGGCCGCCGCTGACAAGCGGGTGTTCGAGTGGGCCCCGATCGTCGCGATCCTGCCGTACATGGCCGCGCTGGCCGCGATCCCGCTGGCGCCGGGCGTCGTCGGCGCCGATCTGGACTCGGGTCTGTTCTTCGTGCTCGCGGTGATGAGCATCGGTGTCCTCGGCTCACTGATGGCCGGGTGGGGCAGCGGGAACAAGTACAGCCTGCTCGGCGGACTCCGGGTCGCGGCGCAGCTGATGAGCTACGAGCTGCCGTTCGTACTGTCCGCGGCGAGTGTCGCGGTCGCGGCCGGGTCGCTCAGTCTGACCGGCATCGCGCACGCGTGGAACCCGTGGTGGTTGCTCTGGCAGCTCCCCGGTCTGGTGGTGTTCTTCATCGCCGGCCTGGCCGAGCTGCAGCGGCCGCCGTTCGACATGCCGGTCGCGGACTCCGAGGTGATCTTCGGCCCGTACACCGAGTACACCGGGCTCCGGTTCGCGATGTTCCTGCTCGCCGAGTACGCCGGGATCGTCGTACTCGCGGGCCTCACCACGGTCCTGTTCCTCGGTGGCTGGAGCGGGCCGGGGCCGGAGTCGATCGGCTGGATCTGGACTGTTCTGAAGGTCGCGTTCGTGTCGGTCGTGGTGATCTGGGTGCGGGTCTCGTTCCCGCGGATGCGTGCCGACCAGCTGCAGAAGCTGGCCTGGCAGGGCCTGGTGCCGGTGGCGCTGCTCCAGCTCGCGCTCACCGGCATCGGCGTCGTCGTCTTCTAAGGCGTTGCGAGTGCCTCGGTCGGTGAGAGTCGGGAGGCCCGGACCGCAGGGTAGAGACCGGCGAGTCCTCCGATCACCAGCGTCGCCGCGACCCCGCCGGCCAGTGCCCAGACCGGGATAACGGTCAACCAGTTCTGGTACGACGCATAGCCGGCGGTGACCGCGGATCCTAGGAGTGCCCCGCCGATCCCGCCGAGCGCGGACAGCAGCAGCGACTCGGTCAGGAACTGGGTGCGGATCTGGCCGCGGGTCGCCCCGAGGGATCGGCGCAGACCGATCTCGGCGCGGCGTTCGAGCACCGAGATCACCATGATGTTCGCGACCCCGACGCCGCCGACCAGCAGCGCGACTGCGCCCAGGCCGAGCAGGAGTCCGGTGAAGGCCTGACCGGCGGCTTGCTTCGCTGCAAGTGCGTCGGACGGTCGCGACACCTCGACCTCGTTCGGCGCTTCCGGGTTGGCCGTTGCCCCGAGGACCGATCGGACTGCCGGAACCTGGGTGTCGTCCGAGCGGGTGTAGATCGTGGTCGGGTGCCCGTCGAAGGAGAGATCGCTCGCCGCGGGCCAGCCCATGAGTGCGGCGCTGTCCAGCTCGGGTGCGAGTGCGGCCGGTTCGAGGATGCCGAGCACGGTGAACCACTGGTTGCCGATCAGCACTTGCGTATCCGGGCCGGCCTTGGTGATCCCCAGCCGCTCGGCTGCGCTCGCGCCGAGGACAGTCGCCGGGTAGCTGCCTGTCGCGGCGTCGATCCACTTGCCGCTGCGGATGGTCGCGCCGATGGTGTCGAGCAGGTTGGTGCGGGCGGCGTACGCGATGATGCCGTTGGTCTGGACGTCCGGGATCTTGTTGGTCCGGTAGACCGATGCGTCGTCGACCTTCCCGATGGCGGACTCGGCACGTACCGGTGGGATCCGGCGGACCATGGATTCGGCGGCGAGCGGGAGCTGGGCCTGTTCGCCGGTCAGGCGGGTGCCGGGGGTGACGGTCAGCAGGTTGGTGCCCAGGGCATCGAGTTGGCCGTCGAGTTCGGCCCGCGAGGACGACGAGATGCCGACCACCGCGACCATCGCGGCGATCCCGATCGCGATCCCCAGCGCGGACAGGAACGCCCGCATCGGCCGAGTCCGCAACCCCACCGCCCCTACGCGGACAACATCCCGGACCTTCAGCGCCGCGGGTTTGAGTTCGCCGCTCCGCCGCATTCCGCTCATGAGCGCACCTCCTCGACGATGAAGCCGTCGCGCATGCGCACCTGGCGGGGGAGCGAGCTGGCGATGTCGCGGTCGTGGGTGATCACCACGACCGTCGTGCCGGCGGCGTGCAGGTCTCGTAGCAGTTGCATCACGCCAGCGCCCGACGCGGAATCCAGCGCCCCGGTCGGCTCGTCGGCCAGCAGTACGGCGGGTTCGCCGGCGACTGCCCGTGCAACAGCTACGCGTTGCCGCTCGCCGCCGGACAACTCGTGCGGCTCGTGATCGAGGCGGTGCGCGAGACCGACCCGTTCCAGGGCAGCCGCCGCACGCTTCCGGCGTACCGACAGACGGAGGCCGGAGTAGAGCAGCCCGTCGGCGACGTTGTCGACGGCGCGTACGCCGGCTGCGAGATGGAACTGCTGGAAGACGAACCCGATCCGGGTCGCGCGCAACGCCGACAGTCCCGCGTCGGACAGCCGTGCCACGTCGTACCGGTCGATCCGGACCGTGCCGGAGGTCGGGCGGTCGAGGGTGCCGAGGACGTTCAGCATCGTGGACTTGCCGGAGCCCGACGGGCCGACGATCGCGACCAGTTCGCCAGGGTCGATCCGCAGGCTGACACCGGCGAGCGCGTTCACTCCGCCCGGGTACACCTTGGTCACCTCGGTCAGCTCGATCACTTCGGGATCCCCACCGTGGTACCGGCCGTGATGCCGGTGCCGCTGATCTCGACCTGGCCGCTCGCGAACAGCCCGGTCTTCACCGGCACGTACCGCGACGTCGTACCGTCCGTGACCTCGACGCCGAAGCCGCCCTCCCGGAGCGCGACCAGGGCCGCAACCGGAACTGTCAGCACGTTCTTGCGTTCCGAGGCCGTGAAGGTGACGTCGACGGCCGCGGACGACCACGCGGCCACCGCCTGCTGGTTGGCGATGGCAACGATCACCTCGACCTTGGTTTCCGGATCCTTGTCCGGGCTTTCCGCCGGAATGATCACCGTGGAAACTTTCTGGATCTTTCCGGGCACCGACTTTCCGTCCGGGAGTGCGACGGTGACCGCCGCGTTGAGCGTGGCCAGCCGCTGGTCCGCCGCGTCGAGCTGGACGGTGACGGCCCGGGTGGTGCCGGTGTAGCTGAGTACGGGCTGGTTCGGGCCGAGCGGTGAACCTTCCTCGGCCTGCACGCTGTCCACCCGCAGATGACCGGGCGCGAACAGGACGCTGCCGAGCTCGACAACGCCTGTCTCTTCCAGACCGAGATCCTCCTGCCACTCCTCGACCGCAGCAGCGGTCGCGTCGGTGTACTCGTCGTCCACGGTGAACCCGGTGTAGCCCATCGCCTTCAGGTTCTGCTCGAGTTGCAGGACATCGGTGCCTTCGGTCCCGATCGCGAGCCTGCGGTACGCCGGGAGTGCGCCGTACAGCAACGTGGTCGGCTTGTTGTCGATGCTGTACACGGTGTTTCCGCGGCGCAGTTCCTGCCCGCTGTCCGGCACGGCGGTGACCGTGCCGGCGACCCGGTTGACCGCGGAGGACGACGTACCGAATCCGAGTCGCCCGTCCTCGGTCTCGGTGTCCTTCAAGGTCTGCTGCGTGACCTTGGTCGTGTTGATCGGCGTGGCCTGCGCGGCCGGGTTCGTTGCCTGGCTGGTGTCGCCCCGGCTCACCAGGAACGCGCTTGCGGCGCCCCCGGCGGCCAGGACGACGACAGCCGTCAGTGCCTTTCGCATCAGCGTGCCGCCAGAATGCTCTGGCAGGCGTCCTGCGCTTTCTTGAAGTCGGGGTCGTCCGCGACGCCCGGCCCGATCATGATGCCGCGCTGGTCCGGCTTCGGGTCCGGAAACTTCTCGACCCCGTTTTTCCGCATGCACTCGGCGTACTTTCTGCCGTTTTCCGCCTGCTGCGGGTTGGCGCTGCCCTGGGCCTGCGGGTTGTACTCCTGGCAGGCCTCCATCGCCTTGTCGACCTGCTCCTTGGTGACCCCGGAGTTCTTGTCGAACCTCAGCATCGGCCCCTTGCCCGGCTCCGGGTCCGGGACGTTCAGGCCGTTCTCCCGCAGGCACTGGGTGAACTTGACCGCCATCTCGTCCTGGCTGAGGCTGGCCGGCGCACTGCTCGGCGCCGTGGACTGCTGCCCTCCACTCCCGGAGGCGACCTGGGCATCGGGCTCGTCGGCTCCGCAGCCGGTCAGGATCAGGCCGGCGACCAGAACGGAAACGGCCAGGATGGTGTTGCGCATCGGTGCTCCTCTCGTTTCCGGAAACCTTTCTCGGTCGGCCGTTTCCGGACCGTTTCCGAGTGCGGAAACGCGGCGGAAACAGGAACGTCGGGGATCATGGGGTGCGTGCGGGTACTGGTGGTCGAGGACGAGCCGTTGCTGGCGGCAGCGATCGCGGAATGGCTGCGCGACGACTCACATGCCGTCGACGTGGCCGGTGACGGCGGCGCGGCGCTGGAACGGCTGTCGGTGAACGCGTACGACGTCCTCGTGCTGGACCGCGACATTCCGGTCGTCCACGGGGACGAGGTGTGCCGCCAACTGGTGGCTTCCGGGTCCGCCACGCGGGTGCTGATGCTGACCGCGGCGGCCGCTGTGACCGACCGGGTCGAGGGGCTCGGTCTGGGCGCGGACGACTACTTGACCAAACCGTTCGCGTTCGCGGAGCTGGCTGCGCGGGTATTGGCGTTGGGCCGGCGGAGTCGCCCGGCCGATCCGCCCGTACTGCGACGCGCCGGGGTCACGCTCGACCCGGCGCGGCACGAGGTTTTCCGCGACGGCCGGTACGTGCCGTTGTCGAAGAAGGAATTCGCCGTACTCGTGGAGCTGCTGCGAGCCGACGGCGCGACCGTGTCGGCCGAACAACTGCTGGAGAAGGCATGGGACGAGCACGTGGACCCGTTCACCGGAGCGGTCCGGCTGACGATCCTGAAACTGCGCCGGAAACTGGGCGAGCCGGGGCTGGTCGAGACCGTCACCGGCGTCGGCTACCGCATCCCGTGAGAAATCCCTTGAGGAAACTGTCGCTGCGCGGCCGACTGACGCTGCTGTACGGCGGGCTGTTCATGGTCGCCGGCGTGGTGCTGCTCGGAGTCACCTACGCCCTGTTCACCGCGAACCTCGGGCAGAAGTACCAGGTGATCGTGAAAGGGACGTACCTGAGCCCGAGCCCTGGGCAGAACAGGCCGCCGCCGCCGACCAACGACGTGTACGTGATGAACAAGGACGGCGCCGTACTCACCGGCACGGATGCGGAGAAGGTCCTCGCCCAGCAGCGTGAGCAGGTGCGGCAGGCGGCGATCAAGTCGCTGCTGACCGAGGGGAGTATCGCCCTCATTGCCGTCGGCGCGTTGGCGGCAGGATTCGGGTGGTTGGTCGCCGGACGAGTGCTGGCCCCGCTGCATCAGGTCACCGATACCGCACGCCGGATCGCCGCATCACCGTCAGCCCTGCACGAGCGGATTGCCCTGAAGGGCCCGGACGACGAGGTGAAGAACCTGGCGGACGCCTTCGACACGATGGTCGAGCGCCTGGACCATTCCTTCGACGGCCAACGCCGCTTCGTCGCCAACGCCTCCCACGAGCTGCGTACGCCGTTGACACTCGGACGGGCGTTGGTCGAAGTCGCGATGCATCGACGTACGGCGTCTTCCGACGTGAAGGAACTGGGCGAGAGCCTGCTGACGATCAACACGCGGCACGAGCAGCTGATCGAGGGGCTGTTGATCCTGGCCGACTCGGAGAAGCAGCTGACCACGGTCTACCCGGTGAACCTCGCCGACGTGGTGACCCACGTGACCGCCCAGCTCACGAGCGAGGCGACCACCGCCGGCGTCGACCTGATCCGAGGACCGGGTGACGCGCCGACGCGTGGCGATGCGCTCCTGCTCGAACGCCTGGTCCACAACCTGGTCGAGAACGGCATCCGCCACAACCTGGCCTCTGGTGAGCGATGGGTCCGGGTGGTCAGCAAGCGGGTCGGCGACCAGGTGCAGGTCGCCGTGACGAACACCGGCCCGGAGATCCCGCCGTACGAGGTGGACAGCTTGTTCAAGCCGTTCTACCGCCTGGGCGCGGAGCGGCTGGTCGGCGGCAAGGGGGCCGGACTGGGACTGTCGATCGTGCGATCGGTGGCGGAGGCGCATGGTGGGACCGTCACCGCGATGCCGAGGGCTGGGGGCGGGTTGGAAATTACTGTGGTGTTGCCTGTCGATCCGGGCTGAAGCCGTTCGTGTAGAGGGCGAGAAGGAGGAAAACGATGAACCAATACGTGCTCAGCATCTACCAGCCCGACGGTCCGGTCCCCGAGCCGGAGATTTTGGACCCGATCATGCGCGACCTGGAGGCCCTGAACGCGGAGCTGCGGGGGGCCGGCGTCTGGGTGTTCGACGCCGGGATGCACCCGCCGGACACCGCGACCGTCGTGAAGGCGTCCGGCGACGACATCCTCGTCACCGACGGACCCTTCACCGAGGGCAAGGAACACCTCGGCGGCTTCATCGTCATCAGGGTCGAGGATCTCGACGCCGCGCTGCACTGGGCCCGTCGGCTCACCAAGGTCCTCGGTCTGCCGGTCGAGGTCAGGCCCTCGCAGTCGTGACCCCTGACCTCACCGCGATCTTCCGGGCCGAGCACGGGCGGGCGGTCGCTGTGCTGACGCGCGTCTTCGGCGACCTGGAGATCGCCGAGGACGCCGTCCAGGACGCGTTCGCCGCGGCGGTGGAGAAATGGTCGGAAAACGGCGTACCGCCGAGCCCGGCGGGGTGGATCATCACGACCGCACGGAATCGCGCCATCGATCGTCTGAGGCGGGAATCGGCGCGGCCGGACAAGCAGGCCGAGGCAGCGCTGTTGCATGCCCAGGACGAGCCAGTGGAGGAGGGCGTCGTGCAGGACGACCGTCTCCGGCTGATCTTCACCTGCTGCCACCCCGCGCTGGCGCTGAACGTCCGGGTCGCGCTCACCCTACGGATGCTCGGCGGCCTCACCACGGCCGAGATCGCCCGCGCGTTTCTCGTACCCGAGCCGACGATGGCGCAACGCCTGGTCCGCGCCAAGGCCAAGATTCGCACCGCGGGCATTCCGTACCGCGTCCCGTACGAGGCGGATCTGCCCGAGCGCGTTCGCGGCGTACTCGCCGTCGTCTACCTGATTTTCAACGAGGGGTACGCCGCCTCGTCCGGCGAAACCCTGGTCCGCGACGAACTCGCCGCCGAGGCTCTCAGGCTAGGTCGGCTGGTGGTTGAGTTGATGCCGGATGAGCCCGAAGCCGTCGGCCTGCTCGCGTTGATGCTCCTCCAGCACTCCCGACGCCCGGCCCGTGTCGCGCCCGACGGCACGCTCGTCCGACTCCGCGACCAGAACCGCGACCTGTGGGACCGTGCGCTCATCGACGAAGGCCAGGCGCTCGTCCGCCGATGCCTGAGCCGCAACCACCCCGGCCCGTACCAGCTCCAGGCCGCCATCAACGCCGTCCACGCCGACGCCGCAACCCCCGACGACACCGACTGGCGCCAGATCCTCCAGCTCTACGACCACCTCCTCACGCTGGACCCCACGCCGGTCGTTGCCCTCAACCGAGCCGTCGCCGTCGCCGAAGTCGAAGGCCCCGCCGCCGCTCTCGCCCTCGTCGACGCCCTTCCGCTCGACACCTACTACCTCTTCCACGCCATCCGAGCCGACCTGCTGACCCGGCTGAACCGGACCCCCGAAGCCCGGGCCGCCTACAAGGCCGCCCTGGACCGAACCCCGAACCAGGCCGAGCAGGACTTCCTCCGAACACGGATGAGATAGCCCGGCCCAGCCGGCCGACGTTCTGTAGGGTCCGGAGGGTGTTCGAGCTGATCTGTGAGGTGGAGCCGCCGACGCGGCCGGACCTGAAGAAGGTGCGGCATCAGATCGGGGTGATGAGTCCGATCGCCGACGGGTTCCTGATCCCGGACAACCACATCGGGCGGGCGACCGTTTCGAGTGTTGCGGTGGCCAACGAAGTGCAGCTGATGGGCGCCCGCGGAATCGCGTGCCTCAACTCGCGGGACCGGAATCTGCTCGGTTTCCGGCGGGACCTGCTGACCGCGGCGGCGTACGGCGTAGAACGTTTTCTGTTCGTGCACGGGGACGACCCGGCGGAGGGCGCCCGCACGAGTCAGTTGACGGTACGGCGGATGATCGAGCAGACCCGCGAGACGACGTACCCGGGCTGTGACCCGTTCAAGGTCGGGGCCGCCACCCGTCTCCGGCCGGTGCCGAAGTGGAAGGCCGAGGCCGACTTCCTGTACGTCCAGGTCAGCTACGACCTCGACGAACTGCTCCGCTGGCGCGAGTCGGTCGAGCTCGACATCCCGGTGTACGCCGGGGTGATGGTGCTGGCCTCGGCGCAGATGGCCCACAACCTCGCCAAGCTGCCCCAGCTCAAGATCCCGGCCGAGCTGATCGACGCGGTGGAGCGGGACCGGGACGCCGGCGTGGACCACGCCTGCGAGCAGATCCTGAAGATCCGTGACTCCGGAGCCTTCGAGGGCGTTCACCTGATACCGGTCAGCCGGTACCGCCAGGTCGCGGCCCGCCTCGAACGCGACTTGCTCGAACGCGACTTGTGAGGCGGCAGATCGGCTAATGTCCTGCTTAGAGACGGGAGGTGGAGGAGCGTGGGACTGCCTGGCAAGGGCCTGGTCGAGGGGTTGAAGGTCACCGCGAGGACCCTGGCCCGTCGTTCCGTCACCGAGCAGTATCCGGACGTCCAGCCGGAGTTGCCGCCGCGCAGCCGCGGGGTGATCGCGCTGATGGAGGAGAACTGCACCTCCTGCATGCTGTGCGCCCGCGAGTGCCCGAGCTGGTGCATCTACATCGACTCGCACACCGAGACCGCGCCGTCGGTCGGTGAGCAGGCCCGGGAACGCAGCCGGAACGTGCTGGACCGGTTCGCGATCGACTTCAGCCTCTGCATGTACTGCGGGATCTGCATCGAGGCCTGCCCGTTCGACGCGCTGTTCTGGTCGCCTGAGTTCGAGTACGCCGAGACCGACATCCGGAACCTGACCCACGAGAAGGACCGGCTCCGCGACTGGATGTGGACGGTCCCGGCGCCGCAGCCCATCGACCCTGGTCCGGCGGCATCCGAGGCCTCCGAGGACCAAGCGTGACCACTGCTCTCTTCTCCGTCGCAAGCGTGGTGGCGGTGGTGGCCTCCGTTGTCGTGGTGGTGTCCCGCCGGATCGTGCACGCCGCGCTCTGGCTGGTGCTCGCGCTCGGGGCGGTCGCCGGCTGCTTCGGCGCGCTGCAGGCCGAGTTCGTCGCGCTGGTCCAGATCCTGGTGTACGTCGGCGCGATCGTCGTCCTCGTCCTGTTCGCGCTGATGCTCACCAAGGCGCCGACGAATCCGCTGCCCGAGCTCACCACCCGCCGCAGCCCGTTCGCTGCCGTCGTCGCCGCGGTGCTCGCGCTGATCCTCGGCACCGGCGTTGTGCTTGCCTTCGGCAACGAGAAGGTCAAGCCGGTGACCGACGGATCGGCCACCACGATCGGCACTCAGATCTTCAAGAACTGGGTGCTCCCGTTCGAGGTCCTGTCGGTCCTGCTGCTGGCGGCGCTGATCGGCGCGATCGCCCTGTCCCAACGAAGCGACTCGGCCCAACGGAGCGACTCGGCGCAGCGGAAGAAGGAGGACTGACGATGCCGTTGGTCCTCCCGCTGCTGCTGGCCGTGGTCCTGTTCTGCATCGGCGTGTACGGCGTCCTCGCGCGCCGGAACGTGATCACGATGCTGATGTCGTTCGAGCTGATGCTGAACGCCGTGAACCTGAACCTGGTCGCGTTCGACGCGTGGCGGGTGGACGAAGCCACCGGGCAGACGCTCGCGATCTTCGTGATCACGCTGGCCGCGGCGGAGATCGGACTCGGCCTGGCGATCGTCCTGCTGCTGTTCCGCGGTCACGGCCACGTCGACGCCGATGCGGCCCGCGACCTGGAGGAGGCGTCGTGATCGCCACCGTCTGGCGGGTGGCCGGCGTCGGCTTCTCGCTGCTGATCCTCCTGTTCGCCGCGCTCCTGTACGGCGCCACCCCGGACCAGTACGCGTTCATGAACTCCCAGGTCGGCGACCTCACGATCGGCTTCGCGGTCCGCACCGACGACCTGACCGTCCTGCTGCTCGCGGTGGTCGGCGTGATCGCGACGTGCGTCCAGGTCTACTCACTCGGGTACCTGCACCAGCGCCCGGCGTCGTACCACGCTCTCGTCGCCTTGTTCACCGCCGCGATGGTGACCGTGGTGATCTCGGACAGCCTGTTCTTCCTGCTGATCGGCTGGGAAGTGATGGGCGCCTGCTCGTACCTGCTGATCGGCCACTACTGGGAACGCCGCGACGCCCGCTCCGGCGCGGTGAAGGCGTTCCTGATGACGCGGTTCGCCGACGTCGGATTCCTGTTCGGAATCTTCGTGCTCGGTCTGGGGGCGCACACTTTCCGGATTTCCGAAATCGATCCGGCTCGGATTTCCCCCGGGGTGCTGACGACCGGGACCCTGCTGCTCCTGGTCGGTGTCGTCGGGAAGTCGGCGCAGGTCCCGTTGCAGACCTGGCTCCCGGACGCGATGCCGGGTCCGAGCCCGGTCAGTGCGCTGATCCACGCGGCCACGATGGTTGCCGCCGGCGTCTTCCTGATCGCCCGTCTCTATACTGTGTTCTCCGCCTCGGAGACGACGCTGACGGTGCTGGCGATCGTCGCCTGCGTGACGATGCTGTTCGCCGCTCTCTGCGCGTCCGCGGCGATCGAGGTGAAGCGGGTCCTCGCCTGGTCGACGGTGAGCCAGCTCGCGATCATGTTCTCCGCGTTGTCCCTCGGTACGGCGGACGGCCGGCACGCGGCGCTCTTCCACCTCGTCACGCACGCCGCGTTCAAGGGCCTGCTGTTCCTCTGCGCCGGCGTGCTCCTGCACCAGGTCGGCAGCGCGGCCCTCGTCGTCCTGCGTCGGTACACGCGCCGCGGAAAGTCGCGGAAAGCGCTGCAGGTCACGTTCCTGACGATGACGGTCGGGCTCGCGGCACTGGCCGGTGTACCCGGGTTCGCTGGGTTCTTCTCCAAGGACACGGTGATCGAAGCGGCCTGGGAGCAGGCGCACGACGGGTCGGCCGTCGGCTGGGTCGTGCTGCTCTCGGTCTGCCTGACGGCGGCGTTGACCGCGTTCTACTGCGTGCGGTTGTGGCTGTGGACCTTCTTCCGTACGCCGGCGCTCGCCGGCGGCATCGGTGCGTTCGAGGACGGTGACGCGGCGGCCGACCTCGACGAGCCCGACAGCTCGAAGCTGCGCGACGCGCCCTGGGTGATGCTGGCGCCGCTCGTTCTCCTTGCGGTCGCCGCGATCGCGCTCGGGTACGCCGACGGCGTGCATCTCAACTGGGTGATCGGGCTGATCTCGACCGCGCTCGTGCTCCTCGGTGCGCTCCCGGCGTACTCGCTGTGGCGGCGTGGGGCGGATCCGCGGCCGCTCCTGCTGGAGCGTGAGTTCGGCGCCGATCCGGCGTACCACGGTCTGGTCGTCGTACCCGTGCGGTGGCTGGCGAAGCTGACTGTGGCGGGGGATCGCGATGTCATCGGGGCTTATGTACGCGCGGTCGGCCGGACGGGGACGCTGGCGTCGCAAGGTTTCCGGCGGATGCAGACCGGGAACGTGCAGACCTATCTCACCGCGGCCGTCATCGGCGTGGTCGCGCTGGCTGTGCTGGCGGGGGTGATCGGCTCGTGAACGCGATGCTGCTGGCGATCCTCGTGCTGCCGCTCCTGGCCGCGGGTGCGCTCTGGTCGGTCCCGGCGGTGATCGGGGATCGGTTGGCGGCGGCGTACGGATCGGTGATTTCCGGGCTCGTGCTGGTCGGGTCGGTGCTGCTCTGGCCGCAGAACGGCGGCTGGTTCGCCTACGGTCCGCAGGACGAGCCCAGGACCGAGATCGACGTCGCGTGGATCCCGTCGCTCGGCGTCCGCTTCCACCTCGGGGTCGACTCGATCTCGGTGCCTCTGATCGTGCTCACCGCGCTGCTGACCTTCCTGTGCTGCCTGTACTCGCTGAAGATCACGCCGCGGATCGGCCGGACCCGCTCCCTGATCGCGCTGCTGCTGGTCATCGAGACCGGCGTGATCGGAACGTTTTCCGCGCTGGACCTGGTGCTGTTCTTCGTCTGCTTCGAGATCGTGCTGATCCCGATGTGGCTGGTCATCGACATCTGGGGCGACCACCACGATCCTGCCGGACGGAAACGCGCCGCGAACACTTTCGTACTGATGACCGTGTTCGGTTCCGCGTTGATGCTGCTCGGATTTCTGCTGGTGCAGCGGGTGGCGGGGACGTTGGACATCGTCGAGCTGACCAGTTCGCCGGTGCGCGGCGGGCACGGGATCCCGTTGGTCGCGGCGCTGCTGATCGCGGTCGGGCTGGCGGTGAAGGTGCCGCTCTGGCCGCTGCACATCTGGTTGCCGGACGCGCACGCGAAGGCGCCGACGGTCGGCTCGGTGCTGCTGGCCGGCGTACTGCTGAAGCTGGGGACGTACGGCATGATCCGGATCCTCGTGCCGGTGCTGCCGGACGCGACAGCGACGATCGCGCCGTACCTCGGGGCGTTCTCGACGGTCGCGATCGTCGCGGGCTCGCTGGCCTGCCTGGCGCAGACCGACGTGAAGCGGCTGATCGCGTACTCGAGCGTGGGGCACATGGGATTCATCGGGCTCGGCATCTCGACGCTGTCGCCGGCCGGTCTGCGCGGCGCGCTGTTCGCGAACATCGCGCACGGGCTGATCACCGGGCTGCTGTTCTTCCTGGCCGGTGCGATCAAGGATCGCCACGACACCAGCGACCTGCGGACGATCGGGCGGGCGCTGTACGCCCGGTTGCCACGGATCGCTGCGCTGCTGACGTTCGCCTGTCTCGCGTCGCTCGGGTTGCCGGGGCTGGCCGGGTTCTGGGGCGAGATGCTGGTTCTGCTCGGCGCTTACCACCCGGCGCCATGGTTGCCCCGGACAACGTTCCTGGTGTTCATGGTGATCGCCGGCCTCGGAACGGTGCTCACCGCGGCGTATTTCCTGCGGCTGGTCCGCAACCTGTGCCAGGGCGATCCGGCCGAGAACCCACCGGCCGCGTTCGCGGTCGACCTCAGCCGCATCGAGCTGGTCACCTGGGCCCCGCTGATCACCTTGACGGTGCTGCTCGGCGTCTGGCCCGGCCTCCTCCTCCAACAGTGGGGTGCCCTGTGACGGTATTGATGCCGCGACTCCGTCGCGGCGGGTCATGGGGCTGTAACTCCCGTCCTTCCCTCGTCGCTCCGGTCGCTTCGCTCCCTCCGCTCCTCAGTCCAGGACGGGAGGCCCCATGACCTTGACCTGGACCGATTGGCAGGCGATCGCCGTACCGCTGGTGCTGGCGATCGGTGCGGTCGCCGTACTGCTGGTCGACAGCTTCTGGAGGAGTGCTTCGGCCGAGCTGCGGCACACCGTTGTCACGCTGCTGACCAGCGTGGTGATCCTGTTCGGGCTCGTGTTCGTGTGGGCGCATCGGGACGACTTCAAGCCCGCGTTCTGCCGGCCCGCGGTCGAGGGGCCGGCGCAGTGCAGCCTGGTCTTCGAACCGTTGACGGCCGGGTTGTGGGCGGTGCTGCTGATCGGAGGGCTCGGCGTCGTCGGACTGTCGGCGTACCGCTTGCTGGCCGCGGACGTGCCGATCGGGGAGTACCACTTCCTGCTGCTGAGCGCGCTGACCGGCGCGACGGTGCTGGCCGGTGCGCGGGATCTGGCGACGCTGGTGATCGCGCTCGAGGTGGTGTCGCTACCGAGCTTCGCGATGGTCGCGCTGCGGCGAGACCGGCGCGGTTCCGAGGGCGCGATGAAGGCGTTCCTGGTGTCGGTGCTGTCGACGGCCGTGATGCTGTTCGGAGTTTCCTATCTGTACGGCGTGACCGGGTCGCTGTACCTGTCCACGATCGCGAACCGGCTGACCGGGCTGGATCCGGACCTCGCACGGGTGGCGTTCGCGGCGGGGCTGTTCGTGATCGTCGGCTTCGCGTTCAAGATCGCGGCGGTGCCGTTCCACGCGTGGCTGCCGGACACGTACGTCGGCGCGCCGGTCGAGGTGACCACGTTCCTCGCGGTCGTGTCGAAGTCCGCCGGTGTGGCCGGACTGCTCGTGCTGGTGACGTCCGGGATCGCGCCGGACGGCTCGCAACTGCAGACGGTGATCGCGATCCTGGCAGCGGTCACGATGACGGTCGGCAACCTGGCAGCGCTGCGTCAGGTCGAGGCGGTCCGGCTGCTGGCCTGGTCGTCGATCGGCCAAGTCGGCTTCCTGCTGGCGCCGTTGGCCGTGGATAATGCGCAGGCGGTTGTCGGGTATCTCGCGGCGTACGTCGTGGTCACGCTCGGCGCCTTCGGAGCGGTGGCCGTCGTCCAACGTCATCGCCCTGCTGGTCTGCTGACCGACTACCGCGGCATGGTTCGGTCCGAGCCCGGTCTGGCCGCGGCTCTGATCTTCTTCCTGGTGGTCCTGGCCGGCCTGCCGCCGGGTCTCGCGGGCCTGTTCACCAAGTTCGCCGCGTTCCAGGCTGTCATCGACGGCCACCTCGGCTGGCTGGCGATCGTCATGGCCGTCAACGTCATGATCGGCCTCGCCGTCTACCTGCGCTGGATCGCGGAACTCTTCCGCCTCCCCGCCGACGACCCCTTCTCGGTCGACATCGAGACCCCGGCCGTCACGATGATCTCCCTCTGCACCGCAGTAGCCGCCGTACTCTCGGTCCTCCCGAGCATCATGTTCGCCCTCGCAACCTGACAGGTTCCGGCCATACGCGGAGGCGCGGGGCGTCGGGGATCTACCTTCGATGAATGATCACGCGAGGCATCATCGTGCTGACCTTGCTGGCTGCGGCGGTCGGTTGTAGCTCTGAGACACCGACCAGCTCTGCGACGTCGGCGAGCCCGACAGTTCCGGTCGCCAAGGACGGCCAGAACTACAAGGCTTGTGCCGACGGCGTCTGTGAGGTGCTGATCCGTCAGAAGGCTGCCCTTAACCTCAACGGGGACAAGTTCACGGCGACGGTGCTCGACGGCGCGCTCAAGCTCACCGACTCCAAGGGGTACATCTCCTTGAGCAAGAGTGGCAGCGACGTCAGCCGCAGCGGCGGCGGCAGTGCCGGAGGCGCCTCCGGCGGTCTCGCCGCAGTCAGCTGGAGCGAACAGGGCGGCCCTCTCCACATCGCCACCCTGACGTACGCCGAAGGTGACACCGTCCTCGTGACCTTCGCTACGCAGTAGCCCGCGTCAGGAAGTCCTCGTACTGGGACCAGACGCGGCGCCACAGGGTGTCGCGGTCTGCGGCGGAGTAGTGCGGGAGGGGCAGACGGAAAATGTCGGCCAGCGCGGCGAAGTAGTCCGTCGGGTTCTCGAGCAACGTGCTGTCGACGTGGTCGGAAAACGTTTCGCTCAGGCCGACGGAACGCAGTACGACAACGCTTTCCGGCGTACGGCGGAACGCGGACGCCAATCGTACGAACGGGGACGCGGGGTCGGCGGAAAGCGCTGCATGCTGGGCTGCGAACGCGTCGAGGATAACCGGGGCAGACTCGAAGTCCATGCCGATCAGGCTCGCGCGCGGATCGTGGTCGAGCCGCCAGCCGTCGGTCTTCTCGGACGGGCGGAGCCGCAACGTGAACGGGTGCTGCTCCATCTCGCCGGTCTCCAGCGGCATCGGGAAGCGCAGCCCGTCGCCGAGGCCGGCGTCGACGAGCCACTGGCGCTCGGGATCCTCGACCAGCCCGCTGACAGTCAGCACCATGTGGCTGCCGTCGATGTCGCCGGGGCGGTTGACGGTCTGTACGCCGCCGCGGTGCATCTGGACGTGGTACCCGAGCTCGGTCAGCAGCAGGGCGAACGTGCCGTTCAGCTGGAAGCAGTACCCGCCGGTCTCCCGCGCCACGATCCGCTTCGCCACATCCTCTGGCTCGAATGGACCACCCGGCGTGAGCTGGTACTGCACGGTCTCGTACGGCACCTGGTCCACGTACGCCGCGTGCAACTGCGTCAACGCCTCCAGCCGCGGCGGACCGTCGTACCTGTCGATTCCGATTCGCTGCAGGAGCGCCTTGGTGTCCATGCGCCTTAGGCTAAGCGAGGTGATCAGCGTCCTCGACCGAGTTGCCGCTCTTGCCATCGCCGATGAGCTCGGCCAGGTGTTCGCCGCCTCGTTCGATGATGCGAATGCCGAGCACTTCGCAACCGACCAGCTCCCCACGCACGCGGACCGCGACGATTTCAAGCTGGTCGCGGCGCGGGACGAAAACGTTGTCGGGTTCGCGTACGGATTCACCGGAAAACGTGGACAGTGGTGGTCCGACCGGGTCGGTGAGGCGATCGGGCCGGAGCTGACGGCGGAATGGATCGGCGGGCACTTCGAGGTCGTCGAGCTCGCCGTACTCCCGGACGCTCGACGGCAGGGCATCGGGACCGCGCTGATGCAGGAGCTGATGCGCGACCTGCCGAACCTGCGGGCGTTGCTCACGACGTACGTCGACGACCGTCCGGCACCGCGCCTGTACCGACGGTTGGGGTGGAAGCTCCTCGTCCCGGACCTCGGCTGGGGCTCGGCGCTCTACGGAATGGACAGAGGTATGCCCGTCGACCGCTGACCTGGCAGGGTATGGGTCATGACTTCTGAGCGGATCTATGTCGGGAGCTATACCAGTCAGGCCGGTGGCGGGGACGGGATCGCGTTCGGCCCCCTCGACGGGATCGTGACGGTGGCGACGGTCGCCGACCCGTCGTTCCTGGTCATTTCCGCGGACGGGCGGTTCCTCTACTCGACCGACGAGGAGGACAACGGCCGGGTCGCGGCGTTTGCGATCCAGCCGGACGGCGGGCTCGAGCTGCTCAACCAGGAGCCGACCGGTGGTGTGCACCCGTGCCACCTGGACATTGACCCGTCCGGCCGGTTCCTGCTGTCGGCGAACTACACGTCAGGGTCCGTTGCCGTCCACCCTCTGAACGAGGACGGATCGGTGGGTAAGCGCGCGTACTTCGTGCAGCGCTCCGGGACCGGACCGAACGCGGAGCGTCAGGAGGGGCCGCACGCGCACCAGATCGCGTTCGACCCGGCCGGTGCCTACGTGTTCGACATCGACCTCGGCTCAGACACGGTCTACTCGTCGACCCTGGACGAGAACGGCGTGCTGCACGAGGTCGACCAGTTGCGCATCCACCCCGGCGCCGGTCCGCGGCACATGGTGTTCCACCCGACGGCGGACGCGGCGTACGTGATCAACGAGCTCGACTCGACGCTGACCGTCTGCAGCTACTCCGACGGGAAGCTGCAGGTCGTGCAGACCGCCTCGACCCGGCCGGCCGACTCGCCCGGCGAGAACTTCCCGGCCGAGCTGCTGATCTCCGCCGACGGCCGGTTCCTGTACGGATCGAACCGTGGCGACAACACCATCGCGGTGTTCGAGACCGCCGCCGACGGGCAGTCGGTCGAGCTGGTGCAGACCATCTCCTCCGGCGGGGACTGGCCGCGGCACCTTGCCTTCGGCAACGACGGGAAAACGCTGTACGCCGCCAACGAGCGCTCCGACCAGATCGCGACGTTCACCATCGCCGACGGCCGGCTCACCCAGGTGGGCGAGCCGGCCGTCTGGCCGAAGCCGGTGTGCGTCGTGCCTGTGTAGGACCTAGGCCAGCTTCTCGAAGAAGAACTCGTGCTTGAGGAAGGACACGTCGTACTCGTGACCCGGGTACGGCGGGTTCAGCTGGGACGCCTGGAAGAGGCGCCAGCCGTCCTTGAGCGCGTCCAGCCCGGTCTCGTACGGCGGTACGTCGCTGTCACCCGTTGTGGGGTGCGTCTCGCCCGTGCCGTCGTACGTCGACCAGCCGACCACGCGCGCGTCCAGCGCGGAGGAGGCCAGGTAGAGGACCAGCACCTGCTGACGCAGGCCCGTCTGCTGCGGAGTCTCTGCGGTGGCGGTCATACCATCTCCTTCTTTTGCTTGGCGTGCGGGTTGTTGGAGCGGTCGGCGACCACGCGCTGCGGGCGGTTCGAGACGCGGGTGACCCAGTAGTTCGGGTCGTAGGTGTCATCACCGGTGATCGCCTGCCACAGCTTGATCCGGTTGTACTTCTCCAACCGGCCGGTGGCGTTCTCGTACCAGGGGAAGTTCTGCTCGAGTTCGGCCGCGACCTGCTCCTCGTACAGGTCGTCGGTGTTCCAGAGCCGCACCTGGCGAACGGTCGGGTTGAACCGGATCTTGAACATGTAGCGGTCGAGGTCGCTGTCGTTCTTGCGGCCGCCGTGCCAGATGCCGTGGTGCAGGAACTGGACGGTGCCGGCCGGGCAGACCAGGCGGGTCTGACCGCGCAGGTTCTGGTAGCGGCCGGTGTCGGACTCGTTGGTCCGGCGCAGGTGGCTGCCGGGAACGCTGAGCGTGCCGCCCATCTCGAGCGTCACGTCCTGCGGGTAGTACATGAGCTGTACGTCGAAGGCGTCGGTGCGGACGTCGATGATCGCGTCACCGTGCAGGTTCTGCGCCTCGCCCTCGTGGGCCTTGCGGATGTGGACCGCGTGGTGGTCGACGGTCGGCTCCGGGCCGACCAGGCTGTGGATCGCGCCGGCCACCTCGGGCAGCTGCACCAGCCGCTCGACGAACTCGCTGTCCACGAACGCCTCCGACAGCGGGGTGCCGTACGGAACGCCCGGAATGCCGGCTTTCAGGACCTCGATCGCCTGCTGGTTCATGTCGTCCGGTACGACGGCGTCCATCCGGAACGCGCCGGTGGCCACGAACTGTGCCATCTGTACCGAGGTGAGCAGGTGCTTGCGATGCGGATGGGGCATGGAGACTCCCATGGTGGGTAGTGGTTGCTACTCCACCAGGCTAGGCAAAAACGTCGTTCGCTCGCGTTGGTTGTGTTCACCACTGCTGGTAATTTCTCACCATGATCGAGTTGCACCTCGCGCAACCGCCGGAGGTGGTGAACGCCGGCGCGGGCATCCACGGCGTCCGCGGCCTGCGGGACAGGTTCCGGCTGCCGGACCTCTGGCAGCTGCACCTCTTCAACTACTCGGCCGAGCTGACGCTGCTCGGTACGACGTATTCCGTGGCGCCCGGCTACGTCTCGCTGACGCCGGCGGGGACCCAGGTGCAGTTCGACTACCGCGGACGTTCCGAGCACCTTTACGCGCATTTCCGGCCGGTCGTCGCGGGCGATCCGTCGTACGTTCCCGTCGTACAGGATGCCGGGGCGGCTGCGCCGCTGCTGTCCGGTCTGCTGCGGTCCGCGATCGAGTCGTCTCCGTCCGGTTCGGCCCGCACCACCGCGGAGGTGTGGACGGCACTCTGGCGGATCGTCGAGCTGACGCCCGCCACCACCGAGGCCGGCCATCCGGCGGTTGCCGCCGCGATCTCGTACATCGAGGCCAACCTCGCCCAGCCGCTCGTCGTACCCGACCTGGCCCGTCTGGCCGGCGTCTCCCACAACCATCTGACCCGCCTGTTCCAGGAGGAGACCGGGACAACCGTCATCGCATACCTCCGCCGACGCCGGATGGCGCGGGCGCGTCACCTGCTGATCTCGTCGACGCTGTCGATTCCGGCAATCGCCGCATCCGTCGGGATTTCCGACCTGCAGGCGTTCAACAAGACCTGCCGCCGCGAGCTGGGCGCCTCACCCCGGTCGGTGCGGCAGGCCGCGGGAGAAACTGTTTCCGGAACGCGGAAAATGCAGCTGCGGAAAACGCTGCACGACGACTAGGTTTCGGCACATGTACGAGTTGATTCCGGCTGCCGAGGGCACGCAGTACGACGACGAGGCCGAGCAGCGATTCGCCGAGGACTGGCCGGAGTTCATCTTCCACGACGAGGGCGTGACGCCGTTCCGGGAGCGGCGGGTTGAGTACTTCCGCGACTGGGAGTTCTACCTCGTCGCCGATGACCGGCTGATCGCGGGCTGCTGGGGCGTGCCGATCGCCTGGGACGCGACGGTGGCGGATCTGCCCGGTGGTTTCACCGACACGTTGGCGCGGGCCGTGACGTCGTACGAGGAAAACGTCGTACCGAACACGTTCGTGCTGATGGCGGCCGCCGTACGGTCCGACGAACAGGGCCGTGGCCACGCCGGCCGGGTGATCACTGCCATCCGCGACCGCGCCGTCGACAAAGGTCTGGGCCAGGTGATCGCTCCCGTGCGCCCGACCTTGAAGTCGCGCTACCCGTTGACCCCCGTCGAGACGTTCATGACCTGGACGCGCGAGGACGGTCTACCGCTCGACCCGTGGCTCCGCACCCACGTCCGCCTGGGCGCCACCCTGCTCGCGCCCGCCCCCGCTTCCCAGACCATGACCGGCACCGTCGAGGACTGGGAGAAGTGGACCAAGATGCCCTTCCCGTCCACCGGCACGTACACGATCCCGGACGGCCTGACCACCCTCACCATCGACCGCGAGGCCGACACCGGCATCTACGTCGAGCCCAACATCTGGCTCCGCCACGCCTGACTGTCCCGGCTCTCCAGGCCATCACAATCACCCGCCGTCGGCAGAGCTCAGCGTGCGAATCGCCGCCGCTCGTCGATTGTGATGGCGTGGCGATCCGCTGGATTGATCGACAGTCAGCTCCTACTGGACTGAACCGCCAGGGCAGCGAGCCCCTCGGCGAGAATGCCCTTCGTCACCTCGAGAGCCTCGGCCTCGTCGGGCCCGGTGATCGCCTGGTGGGACCAGCCGACCACGTCCTCGTACGCCCGGACGTGGCGGTAGTAGTGGACAGCGTCCTGGTCGAGCGTGTGCGGGCCGTAGCCGGCGAGAAAGGCATCCTGCTGCGCGGGGGTCGTGGGCCCGACATCGCCCATGCCGCCGAGCATGAACATCAAGTCCTGCTCACGGGGCGCGTAGATGACGTCGTCCCAGTCGATCAGGTGCAGTCCATCGTTGACCAGAACGTTGCCGAGATGCGGGTCGCCGTGGCACACAACCCGCGGGCCGTACGGCGCGGGCGGCCGGTTGGTGAGCAGGTCCGCGATCACGTGCTCGTACTGCTTCCACACCGCCGCCAGCTCCTCCTCAACCTCGCCCTCGGGGGTCTCGAGCCGCATACGGACCTCCTCCGCGAGCGCCGGCGTACGGGCATCGATGTGACTGTGCTTCGGCAACGCGTCCCGCAGCCGGGGCGGGAGCTCTGCGTCGTGAACCCGCCGCAGCAGTACGCCGTACCCCGACCACTGCTCGTCCGTCAGCCCGGATTGAGCCGCCCGGGGACCGTCGATCCACGGCGTGATCGTCAACCGCTTCTTCGCGTGCACACTCCACAGCCCGCCCTCGGACGTCCGGATCATCTCCGGTACGCCGGACAGCCCGCTGTCGGCGAGGAACGCCGCGACCTGATGGCCCGTGTTGGTGCCCGCGCCGCTCCACTTCACGGCGTACGTGTTGGTCGCCGTGGTCGCCCGCCACACCTGCGCCGCGACGTCCGCGCCGTACACGACCGGTGTGAGTTCCACCACCTCGAGCCCGAAGTCCGCCAGCAACCACTTCCGCATCAACGTCTCACCCACACCCGCCAGCATGCCCGGCAACCAGCCGACCAGCGAACCGATTACGGCAGGTGCCCTCGCGAGCTGGAACGATCGCTTGGATGGAACACGATCACGCCGACTGGGAGGCCGTCGTACAGGCGGCCCATCACCGTGCCGCCGAGCGTCAGGAGCGCCTGATCGGGTGGCTCGGCGAGGACGCGCAGTACTCCTGGGACCTCGAGCAGGCCGCCATCACCTGGTCGCGGGCGGGCGCCGAGTTCTGCAGTGCGCGGCTCACCCTGATCGGCACGGTGAGCCTGGCCGAGTCGAGTTGGCTCTGGTCGTGGGCCAACGACTCGCTACCGCGCAGCGCGGTCGGCGACATGGAGGCAGTGCGCCAGTACGGCGAGCTCCACGGGTTCCCGGTCTTGCCGTGGGAGTCGTTCGACCATCATCCAGCGCTGGTGCGGGAGGCCAGGGTGGTGTCAGCCGCCGTACTGGACGCCGTCGGCCTGTGGACCGACCAGGCCGGCGACATCCAGCTGCACTTCCTGCTCCACGACCTCAGCGGTAGTTGACGAACTGCACGGCGAAGTCGAGTTCCTGACCCTTGATCAGCGCCTGAACCGCCTGCAGGTCGTCGCGGCTCTTGCTGGAGACACGCAGCTCCTCACCCTGGATCTGGGCCTTGACACCCTTCGGGCCCTCGTCGCGGATCAGCTTGGACAGCTTCTTCGCGTTCTCCTGGGTGATGCCAGCGTCGATCGTGGCGTTGATCTTGTAGATCTTCCCGGACAGCTTCGGGTCGTCCGCCTGCAGACCCTTGAGCGAGATCTGCCGCTTGACCAGCTTGTCCTTGAACACGTCGAGAACGGCGTTCACCCGCTCCTCGGTGCTCGCCTGCAGGTCGATCGCCTCACCGGACCACTTGATCCCGGCCTCCACGTTCTTGAAGTCGAACCGCTGGCTGATCTCCTTCGCCGCCTGGTTCACGGCGTTGTCCACCTCCTGACGGTCCACCTTGTTCACGATGTCGAAGGAGGACTCCGAAGCCATGGGCACATCCTTTCCGATTTGCTGTCAGGGCCACTACCTGTTGTATCGTCTCCCACGCCGGTTCACGAACCGGCAGCACCCTGGCGGGTTGCCCGAGCGGCCAAAGGGAGCAGACTGTAAATCTGTCGACGTATGTCTACGCAGGTTCGAACCCTGCACCCGCCACAAGCGCTAAAACAGCCCCTGACCTGCGGAAACGCAGGTCAGGGGCTGTCTTCGTCTGTCCGGCCACGTCCGGCCAAATCCGGGCCACCACGGCTGTCCGTGCGGAATACGTGAGGAAGTTTGAACGCTAGGCGGCCCGCTCGTCCGGCGCGTCCCTCAGTGCCGCCTCGACTCGCCGCCGGGCGATCTCGTCTTGTCCATCGACGCACTTCGCGTAGACCTTCAGCAGGACGTTCACGCTGTGCCCTGCCCACTCGGCTACCTGTGTCGCGGGGACGCCAGCGTTCAGCCACAGCGACACTGCCGCATGTCGGAGGTCGTACGGCCGCTGGGCGAGCGGCGTCGCGGCTTGGGTCTCTCCGAGAGCCTTCGCTCTGGCCTTTGCCCAGACCCGGGCATAGGTGTTCGAGGACACCGGATTGCTGTACGGCGGAGGTAGGGGAATGCCCGCCCGGCCAGTGCGGCTGACGAACAGTCGGCCGCCGGGGCCACAGCGGAATTCGGTCGTGTGCCGACGCAGCAGCTCGACCAGTTCCGGGCAGGCCGGGACAAGACGCGTCGCCTTGTCGGGCCGATGCTTCAGACTTCGATCCTCGCTCGCCTCGCCGCTGTCGGTCCACTCCGCACCGGCATGCTGGGTTGAGCCGGTCAGCAGCAGTTCGCCCCAGCCTTTCTCTGGCAGCGTGCAATCCGTGAGGCGTAGATGCTTTGCCTCGGACGGCCTAAGCCCAGCGAAATACAGGCACCCGAAGAATGCCTCCAAGGCGGGATGGATCTCGCGGACTGCCTTGAGAAAAGCGCAGGCCTGCTGAGAATTGGCGACGACACGGCGGTCAACAACGTCCGTGTTCTCTCGCTTCATGTACTGCACTTTGTCAATCGGATTCGCCTCGAAGAGTTCCAGTTCCACGGCGTATTCCAAGGCGTTGTGCGTCCTTGGCGGCCAGCGAGAGCCTGCGCGTGACTCTGGTTGACCGTGATGCCGGTGCGAGCATCCAAATCGCGGTTGCCGTTGCCTCTAACTGTGTGTTGGGAAAGCCACTGCTGCGTAATAAAGTAATGAAATGGCAAGAGCACACACAGGCAAGATGCCGAATGACCAGGTTCTGCGCTGGGCGGCCGACGCGGTTGGCGGGACGAGCGTCGTTTCGTCCGAGGGCCTGACCCGCGGCGAGCACCGCCCTTCGGGCACGTTCCGCCTGGGAATCGAAGGACCGGAGGCCCGGACCAGGGACGTGATCTTGAAGGTCCCTGTCCGGGGATGGATCGCCGCCGCGTGGGTGATCACGAACGCACGCGCGCTTCAGCTGGCCGAGACTCATGGCCTGGCCGCGCCGCGGCTGATCGCTGCGGATCTCGACGGGAAGGCGAGCGGAACCGTCGCCACCCTGGAGACCTTCCTGCCCGGCAGCGCCGGTCTCTCGCCGACGGTTTCGGTCGCCCGGCTCCGCGAAGCGGGAGCGGCCCTTGCCAGGGTCCACGCCTTCAGGCTGGTTCCGCAGGCCCACCTGCCATACCGGCCCCGGCCGTGCGCCGTCGACGACCGCGCCGATGAACGCTGGCGGGGCCTGATGCCGACCACACCTTTGCTGCAGCAGGCCGACGAGCGGGTCAGGTCGCACGGGATGCCGGCAGTCGCGTCGGTGTTCGTGCATGGTGACGCCTGGGGCGGCAACATGCTGTGGGAGGGTGACCGTTGCGTTGCGCTGATCGACTGGAATACAGCCGGGGCTGGTAATCCGGGCGTCGATCTCGGCAGCCTGCGGATGCAGATGACCCTTCAGTACGGCCAGGACGCGCCGTCCCATGTGTTGGAGGGCTGGGAGCGGCAGGCGGGCCGGGAGGCAGTCGGCGTGCCCTACTGGGATGCCGTGGCGGCGCTGAACACGCCGACAGTGATGGACGGTTGGGCGGGATTCGCCGACGACGGTAGCCTCCTGGGCGCCGCTGCCGTCACCGAAAGGCGCGACGCTTTCCTTCGCACCGCTCTCAGTCAGTGGTCATAAAGTGGTCGCGCGTGCCGAAATCGACGCTGCTCTCCACTTGGGGGCCTGTAAGACAGTCGTGTTGGGTGGAATTGGTGCGGAGATTGAGTCCGAAGTGTGCTCCCGCGCTGGTCAGAGCGTTTCGCGTCGCCCTCTGTAAATCTGTCGGCTTATGCCTACGCAGGTTCGAACCCTGCACCCGCCACGGACGCGATAGGCGAGGTGTGTCGCGCAATTCTTGCGCTGACCGCCTCGCCTTCGTCGTGTTGTGCGGCTGCGCTCCGCTTGCCGCTAGCGGGGGCTTCGCCACCCGCACCCCCTTGCGCCTTCGCTTCGCTCGGCTCCGGTGGCTGGCCTGGGCGGGAAGCTTGGGGTCGGGGTGTAGGTGGGGTGCGGGTTTCGTAACACACTGTGGTTGGGGAGCGGGTTTGTCTGTGAGGGGGAGTTATGGGGAGGGACGCGTTCGCTGAGGGGTATCAGAGGGTTGTTGAGTGGCCGTTGACTGGGGTCGCCGTCCTGTTCTTGGGGGCCTACTCTTGGCCGGTTCTTGAGCCTGGGATGGCGGGCGGGCTGCGGCAGGTCTGTTCGGTCGCGACGGTTGTGATCTGGGTGGTGTTTGCGGGCGACTTTCTACTTCGGTTGGGGCTTGCTCGGCGGCGGAGGCGGTTTCTTCGGGAGCATGTGGTTGATCTGGTGGTGCTGGCGTTGCCGCTGCTTCGGCCGTTGCGGGCGTTGCGGGTTGTGACTGCGTTGGGTCGGCTGAATCGACGGGCGGCGACCTCGTTGCGGGGTCGCGCGATGGTTTATGTGGTTGGTGGAGTTGGCCTCTTGGGGTTCACTGCGGCGGTTGCGGTGCTGGATGCGGAGCGTTCCGAGCCGTCGGCGAGTATCAGGAACTTCGGGCATGCCGCGTGGTGGGCTGTGACGACCATCACCACGGTGGGGTATGGGGATCGGTATCCGATTACGGGGGCGGGCCGCGTTGCTGGTGTTGGGCTGATGCTCGGTGGGATCGCGCTGCTTGGTGTGGTGACTGCTGCGCTGGCTTCTTGGTTCGTCGAGCACGTCTCGCGGCAGGAACGTGAGGAGGCGGATCTGAGGGTGCAGGTCTCCGCGCTCGTCGAGGAGGTTCGGGCGTTGCGCGTCGAGTTGCGCCGTACGCCGAGTGAACTGGCGCAGCCCGAACCGAGTACACGGATCGGCCCGGCCGCCTGAATCTGCCAGTATCGGCGGGTGGCTGGATTACGGGGCATGTGGGATGACGTGGTTCCTGGTGCGGGGGCGCTCGCGGATGAGTTGGCGGGGCGGTATGCGGAGAAGCGGCGGGTTGCCTATCGGGATCGGTATCTCGTCGATGTGCTGACTGCACTCGAATCGTTGGAGCAGTTGTGCACGGACCCGGTCGCGGTGCGGTTGGCTGCCTGGTTCCATCGGGCGGAGCATGCCAAGGGGAACACGGCGCGGGAGGATGCTGAGGCGTCGGCGCAGTTGGCGGAGGAGTTGCTGCCGACGTACGGCGTGACCGCGGTGCGGACTGCTGAGGTTGCCCGCCTGGTCCGGCTCACCGGAGGCGAGCCCGCCCAAGGCCACGGTGCCAATGCGGACGTGCTGCTTGATGCGGTCGACGCCGTACTCGCGGATTCGCAGTACTCGACGTACGCGTCCGAAGTACGCCACGACACCCGCTTCGACGCGAAGGCGCGGCGGGAGCAGCTCCAGACCATGCTCGGGTCCGAGCGGATCTACCGGACGCAGCTCGCTCACGAGCGGTACGACGAAGCGGCCCAGGCCAATCTCACCGCCGAGCTGGAGCTGCTGGACCAGCTGACTCCGCCCGTATGGCGTGGCTGGCAGCGGACCGGGCTGTCGGTGCTCGCTGTGCTGACCGCATTCCTGGCCTTCGTGGCGGGCGCTGCGGCGATCGGGCAGCCGTGGCAGATCCCCGCGTTCAAGAGCGATCCGAAGTGGCAAGCGATCGTCATGGCGTTGCTCGCGGCGGCAGCGGTCGCCGGCCTCTGGTGGGCGGTACGGCGTGCCGACCGCAAGGCCCGCATCCTCACCGCCGTACCCGCAGCGATCGGGCTCGTCTGCCTGGTGATCGTCCTGCTCACCGTCCCGCCGACCACCGGAGCCTCAGGGGTCGGACAACGTGTTCCACTCCTGGTGATCGTGTCCGTCCTGCTGATCCTGGCCAGCGCGGCGGCCTTCGCCGCGACCAGATTCGCGCCGGGCGTCACCAGGAATCGCGGCCAGATGCTCGCCACTCTCGGCGCCGTCGTGGCAGTGGTCCTCGTGACTCTCTACGTCATCGACCCGCTCCAGCGCGCCTACATGTTGAGCGCGAACGAGCACCTCGAAGGCGACCATCCTCCGGCGAACGTCGACGCAGCATCTGTCGTGTACGGCAGCGACCGGATGTGGACCAACACCGGCCGGCTCGACTTCAGCGAGACCGTCGCGACCGCGCACGGCATCGCGGTCGCGCGCGGACGCGGCACCGTCGAGATGCTCGACCCTGCGACAGGCAAGACCCGCTGGCGCTACATCCGCGCGAACACGAACGACGAGGCGAACCTGTCCGTCCTGGACGGCGGTCGGAAACTGCTCGTCCGGTACGACGACTTCGGGTACCTCGTCCTCGACGCCGACACCGGAAAACGTACGGCGGGCTGGCGCGACCGCACCCGCGACTACGACATCGACGACAACGACCCGCTCATCACCGGAAAATCGGTCAGCAAAGGTTCCGACAAGCTGTACGGCACGAACCTCGACGGCTCCAACCGCTGGACGTACGAACCCGGCCGCTGCACCAGCATCAGCGCCGAGGCCACTGCCGACATGGTCGTCGTCAACCTGGGGCACAGCTGTGGCAACCTCCCCGACCAGCTAGTCGGCCTGGACCTGAAGGACGGCGGAAAACGCTGGATGCGCGACGGCTCGCTCAGCGACCTGACGACGGTCGGCGGCCTGGTCGTCGGCATCGAGGGCGGTGTCGATCATCCGAGGCAGCTGACCGCTGTCGATCCGCACTCCGGGGAAGTGCGCTGGCAGTCCGAGATTCCGGAGGACTGGACCTGCCCGGTCCGGATGGAGCCGGCCGGCAACCGCGTCGTACTGCTCAGCTGCCCGGGTGCTGCCGAGCGCACGTCGCAGACCGTCGTACGGTTCGTCGACGTGGCGAACGGGCAGGTCGTCTCGACCGTGCAGCCGAGCATTCCGTGGGGCACCCGGTACGCCGTGACGCCGGGTGGCAGGGTGTTCCTGATGGGCAACGAAAACGCTTGCCGGATCGCGAAGGTCGTCGCGGGCGCACCCGTCGAGTACGTCGCACTGGATCCGGAGGTCACCTGCCGAGCTGGTGTCGTCGCCGCCGGCGAGCTGATCCTTGTCAGCAACAAAGACAGCCTGATCGCCCTGAGATAGCGGGGAACGGGGCAGCCGGGAATAGGGTCTGCTCGGGCGGGAGTTGAAGATTGAGTCCGAGTGTCTGAGCGAGGAGAACGATGAAACCCACCGAGTTCGTGAAGGTGAACAGCCAGTTCTGGGGGGAGCACCTGAAGGAGGCCGCCGGGCACCTGCCGGTGAGTCACCGGACCGAGCTGCCCGGGCCGATGCTGTTCCCGCGGATGATGGTGCTGACCGAGACGCCGGACTGGAACATCCTCGAGCTCGTCGGGCTGAGCCGCGAGTACCGGACGCTCGAAGTCCGGCGGCAGAAGGCTGCCAGCGTCGAGGAGTACTTCGGGCTCGGCGACGGCCGCACCGTGGTTGCGAACCTCCAAGGACAGAACTGGTTCAAGGACGCGACCATCACGACCGAGGTCGGTAAGAGCGCCCTCGAAAAACGTTTTCCGGGCACCGGGAACATCTCTGCGGACGAGGTGGTCGGTCCGGCGGACGAGCTGCTGCGGTTCGCGCCCGGCAACTACTCGACCTTCGACCGCGCCCTGCTCGTGCACACGGCAGGCGAGTCGCTGCGCGCGCACTGGGTGTTCTTCGCACTCGCGATCCACCGCTCGGAGCCGGCCGACAAGTACCTCGATTTCCTGCGGAACTATTCCAACGCCAGCCCGCACCTCGACCCGATCGGCACGGTCAGTCTGCCGATCGACCCGGCCGTGCTGAAGGCGGACGCGTTCGAGAGCACGTACCTCGCGCACGGTCTGCAGGATTCGACCGTCGACGAGTTCCTGGACAAGCACGAGAGCATCCTGCTGTCGGCGTTCGACGCGACCAAGCTGGTCCGGCAGCCGGCGCTCGGCGACCTGCACCCGGACTTCATCCTCGAGCGCGCGGACGGCAGCCACGTCGTCGGCCGGCTAGAGCTCCCGGTCGTCGACACGGTCAACGGAAAGAAGCGCCGCCGCGTTTTCCGTACGCCGGTGCAGGACAGCGCGACCGAGCTTGCGCAGTACGCGGAGTACCTCGCCAACCCGGAGAACCGTTCCCAGGTGAAGTCGAAGTACGACGTCGACGTCAACGACCTGCGCGAGCTGGTGATCGTCCCCTCCCAGGAAACCGTTGCCCCCGCGGCCGGCGTCGAGGTCGTCGACTACGACACGATCCTGCGCATCCACTTGGCCGCCACAGCCTGACCCGCACCACGCGGTAGTGCGTACGGCGACCCGTCGTACGCACTACCGTCTGTGCTCTCACGGGCCGGAGGAGCCGTAGGGTCGGAGCATGGAGTACTTCGTTTTCGGGCGGGACAAGCCGGATGGGTTCGAGATCAAGGTTGCCCTGAACGAGGAACACTGGGCGTTCATGGACGGGTACGCCGATGGCCTGATCGCCCGCGGCCCGACGTTGACCGAGGACGGCGAACGAACCACGGGCAGCCTGCACATCGTCGTACTGCCGGACGACGATGCGGCGAGCAAGTTCGCGTACGACGAGCCGTACTACCGCGCCGGCGCCTTCGAGACCGTGGAAATCCAGCGTTTTCACAACCACAACCCGGGCCGCACGATGTGGGACTTCGCGGCCGCCGTCGAGGGCTACAACCGCTACCTCGTCCTCACCAAGGACGCCGCGCGCCCTCTCACATCGGACCACTTGATCATGTACGGCGACCTCATGACCAACAACAGTCACGTAGGACGAGCCGCCTTGCTGGAGGCACCGACCCCAGAGGCAGCCACGAACCTCATCCAAGCCGACAACGCCGAAGTACACCCGTGGGAGTTCGGCGGCCGGCGCTAGCGAGTCTCGCGACCAAGTAGCCGATCCGCCACCGTCTGCGCGACGCGCCGACCGTCGGCCGACTCGTCGCCCAGCCCGCACGCGGTATGGCTCAACCCGTCGAACTCCAGATAGCTGAAGCCGATACCTTCCAGCACCGGCTTCAGTTTCCGCAGCCGGCGGATCGCCGGGTCAGCGGTACCCATGTACGTCACCTTGGTCCCCGCATAGCACCTGAGTTCGTGGTGCCAGTCGTACGAGCGATAGCTCCGCCAGAACTCCAACGCAGCCTTGGGCAGCCGCGGCTCCCGCGCCATCCGGCGCATCGTGGCATCGTTGGGGAACCCGATCGGCGCTACGCCGCCCATCACCAGCGCAGCGGCCCGATCCGTCGACCGGGCGACGAGGGCCGACATACAAGCCGGCTGTGAGAATCCCCAGATGGCGAACCGATCGATGCCTTCGTGATCGAGTACGGCGAGAACCTGCCGGCCGATGCTGCCGAAATCGTATTCCTCCGGCCGGTCGCTGGCGCCGAACCCGACCGGATGGATCTGCAGGACCCGGAATCGCTGGGCGAGCACGTCCGCGACCGGGTAGTCCAGCGGGCGGCGGTTGTTCTTCATCAATACGAGCGCCGGCCCGGAACCGTTTGCCCGGTAGGCGATGCGGGCGCCGGCCACAGCGACGTACTGATAGCTCATCGGGTCAGGATCGACTGCAGCGCTGTGGTGATGGTCGCGCGAGTAGCGCGCGGGAGGTCAGCAGTCATCGCGTTGATGCGGTCGACCACCGCGTTGTGGGCCTCGTGAGCCAGGGCCAGGCCGTCGGGGGTCAGCTCGATCTGGCTGGCCCGGCGGTCGGTCGGGTTGGGGGTGCGAGCGACCAAGGTACGGCGTTCCAGGCGGTCGACCATGCTGGTCAGGCTGGAGCGTTCGATGTTCAGGATGCGGCTGAGTTCGGTCATGCCGAGGGGGCCGGCGAGCAGCACGCACAGGAGATGCGCCTGCTGCGGGGTCAGGCCGAGCGGGCGGCTGGTCTCGCCGTGCAGGTCCTGCAGTCGGTGCATCGTCTGCACCAGCGCGCTCGCGAGATCGGTGTCCCGGGCAGCCGTCGTCGTCACCATGTCCTCATGATAGTCCGTTGACCTAATAGTTTGCGGTTCTAATATTTCGTGCTACAACTAGTTAGAACAGCGAACTATCTGAGGAGTCGATATGAACGTGCGGTTCGGATACGGGTCGCCGGACGCGGTGCGGGAGTCCGCCGGGATCGTCCGGCTCGCGCAGCAGGCCGATCGGGACGGTCTCGATCACGTCAGCCTCGCCGACCACCCGTACGTACCGGACATGCTCGACGGGTACGCCGCGATCGCCTTCATCCTGGGGCGAACGGAGCGACTGTCGGCGTTCGTCAACGTGACCAACCTGCCGCTGCGGCCCGCGCCGGTCCTCGCCCGTACGGCGACCTCGTTGTCGGCACTGTCCGACGGCCGCTTCGTGCTCGGCCTCGGTGCCGGCGGAGCGTGGGACCGCATCACGATGATGGGCGTGCCGGAACTGCGCCCGGCCGAGGCGGTCGAGGCGTTCGAGGAGGCGATGCAGCTCGTCCACTCGATGTCCGACGGCGGTACGCCGGCGCCGACCAAGCACTACCCGATCGGAGCGCTCCGTCCGGCCGCGGTACCCGCGCCGCTGATCTGGACCGGCTCGAACGGCCCGAAGTCGCTCGCGGCGACCGGCCGGAACGCCGACGGCTGGATCCCCGGTCATGCCGCCGACTGGCTCAGCGACCGCTTCCGCTGGTCCCGCCCGATCATCGACGAGGCGGCGCTCTCGGCCGGCCGGAAACCGTCGGACGTCGCGACGATCTACAACTTCCCCGGTGCGATCACCGCGACCCCGCTGCGCCGTACCCGCGACGAGGAAGGCCGCTGGCTCGGCGGCTCCCCGGCGCAATGGATCGAGGAACTTACCGACGCGATCCTCAACCACGACGCCGCCGGCTTCACACTCTTCCCACGCGGCTCCGACCCGTTCGAAGTCCAACTCTCCCGCTGGTCCCAAGAGGTAGTCCCCGCAATCCGAGCGGCGATCAGTTGAGGGTGGCGAGTTGCTCGGGGGTCAGGTGTAGTGAGGCGGCGGCGATGTTCTCTTCGAGGTGAGTGACGTTGCTGGTGCCGGGGATGGCGAGGATGTTGGGGGAGTGATGGAGGGTCCACGCCAGGCGGACCTGCTGGGGTGTCGCGTTCCCGGCCCGACCTTGGTCGCGATGACCAGGTCGGTAGGGTACGGCGCCAGCGCGTCGCGGATCAGCTCGTTGGCGAAACGTTTTCCGGACGCGTAGAACGCAGCCGTGTCGAGGTGATTCACACCGAGCTCGACGGCGCGACGCAGTACGGCGATCGCTCGGTCCGGATTTCGCGGTGATCCGCATCGCCCCGAAACCCATCCGGTCGACGATGACCTCACCCAACTGCCACGTGGTCATTCCTCGATCGCTCCCCGCACCGCGCGCAGATGCTGGCGGAAGGTCAGCGACGGATCGGCGGCCCGCCGCTCGAGGTACTGCTTGAAGCTCACCTGCTCACGCAACGACCGCCCGGCCCGGATCTCGTCCGCCTGCCGGTGCTCGGTGTCTCGGATCGACTCCGCCAGCCCGAACAGTTCCTCCAGACGATCCGCCGGTACGAAGACTGCCCCGTCCTCGTCCGCGAGTACGACGTCGTCCCGGGTGACCGTCCACTCGCCGATCGTTGCCCTGGACAACGCATCGGCTGGCTGCGGGTCGAGCCGCAACGGTCCGGTTGGCAACGCACCGAGGCTGAACACCGGCAACCCGATCGCGGCGATGTCGACCGTGTCCCGATGCAGTCCCCAGATCACGATCCCGGCGACACCGGCGGCAGCAGCCTCCAGTGCAGCCAGATCTCCGACACAGGCCTCGTCCCGTCGGCCACCGTTGTCCACGACCAGTACGTCGCCCTCGGCGGCGGACTCGAACGCCTCCAGGAAAACGTCGACACTGCCGACATGCTGCGCCGGCAATACCCGCCCGGCGACCCGGCCGCCGGCCACGGCCGTCAACGACACCGTCCGCACCGGAACGCCCGCCCGCACACAAGCATCCGCGACATGTGCAGTGGTCAACCCCGCAAACCGCTCAAGCATGTGGATCCCCTCCGCGAAGCGCTAACGACAGGAGGTAGTCCACCACGCCCCTCGACTCGCCGCGTGCGCGCCCCGAAATCGGTCGCTACCTCCTGTCGTTAGCGCGACAAGAACGCCAGCACTTCCTCAATCGATGGCTCGGCAGTCGTATCGAGGGTGATCGAAGGAACTGGCAGATCAATGGGCTGGAAGGAGTTGTGGGTGCGGAGGCGGGCGTCGGCGCTGATCTGCGCGTCCTCGTGGGCGGAACGGCGTGGGTCCGAGCTGGACCGGGTGGTGATCCGCTCCAGCGCGACCTCGGCCGGGACCGTGCAGTGCACGATCCGGACGTCGGCGCGGCCGAGCAGTGGACTCAGGCCCGGGTTCCACAGCCGGTCCTGGAACGCCGCTTCCGCGACCACCGTCGTACCGCGGCCGATCAGCAGGCCGAGTACGTCGAAGAACGTCGACAGCGTCCGCATCGTCAGCGGGTCGCCGGGGCCTGGCACGAAGCCCGGGGTCGCGTGCGCCATGCCTTCCTTGATCTCGTCCCGGCAGATCGCCGGGCAGCCGATCGCGACCGCGATCCGGTGCGCCAGCGTCGTCTTCCCGGTCCCGGGCGGACCACTCACCACGACCAGCATCGGTTTCGACTGCACCCGCCGTACCTTATCCGTCACGGTGGGCACTCGGTGTAAAACGCGTGTCAGAACTGTCGGTGGTCCCGCCTAGTGTGGTCTCGTGACCACCTATTCCGCGGTCCGTACGACGGGGATCTATTGCCGGCCCGGGTGCGGGGCCAAGCCGCTCGCGGAAAACGTCAGCACGTTCGAGCTGCCTGCCGCCGCAGAAGCGGCCGGGTATCGCGCCTGCTTGCGCTGCCGACCGTATCGAGTGGCCGGGACGGTGGCGGACGAGGCACCCGAGCTGGTCTGCCGCGCGGTGCAGCTGATCATCGCGGGCCTCCTCGACGAGTCCGGTGAGGAGGCGCTGGGTGCGCGGCTCGGGGTGTCGGCGCGGCATCTGCGGCGGATGTTCGCCGAGCACCTTGGCGTCACGCCTGACCAGTTCGCTCGCTCGCGGCGGGCGCACTTCGCGCGACGTCTGCTGGACGACACCGATCTCGGCGTCGCGGAAATCGCGTTCGCGTCCGGTTTCGGCAGCCTGCGCCAGTTCAACCGGGCGATGCGCGAGATCTTCCGCGCGTCACCGCGTGCGCTGCGCGATCGCCGGCGCCGCGGCGACCGCCTCGCCGCGGACGGTGGTCTGGTGCTGCGGTTGCCGTTCACCCCGCCGTACGACTGGGAAGCGATGAGCACGTACCTCGAAGCGCACGCCGTCCCGGGCGTCGAGTCTGTCGAGGACGGCGTGTATCGGCGGACGATCTCGCTCGACGGCGAGCCCGGCCTGCTGGAGATCGGTGCGGGCGGGGAGGATCACCTGATTCTGCGCGCGCATCTTCCGTTCTGGGAGGGCGTCATCCATGTCGTCGACCGGGCCACCCAGCTCGTCGGGCTCGACCATGAGCCGATCCGCGCTCGGGCGCACCTGGCCGCGGACGCCGAACTCGGGCCGCTCGTAGCCGCGCGCCCCGGAATACGTGTTCCTGGCGCGTGGGGTCCGTTCGAGGTGGCGGTCCAGGCAGTCGTCCGGGACCGGCTGGAACGCGACGACGCGACCGAGGCGTTGCGCAAACTCGTCGAGGTGTACGGCGCACCGGTCCCGGGGCTCGGGCACGGGCTGACGCACGCGTTCCCGGGTCCGGAGGCGTTGACCGGCGCCGAGCTCGTCGGTCCGCTTGCGCGAGAAGTTGCTAATGGCAACATCACGCTCCAAGCAGGCGTGGAGCTACGGTCACTTGAGGCCGTCACGAGCCCGCGCGCCGCGCAGGAAATCGCGTTACGCCTCGGAGCTCGCGACGCCTGGCCCCTCAGCGGCGAGAGCGACCACCTCACTCCTTGGCGGTCGCTCGCCGCTGTCTACTACCGGATCAGCGCCTCATAGGTGCCGGTGGTCAGCAGTTCCTTCGCCGCCGCTGTCGCCAGCGCGTACGCCGCAGTCGTGATCGCCGGCCCGACGCTGATCCGCACGACACCGAGGTCCGCGAGTTCGGCGACTGTCGGCGCACCCGGACCGACCATCACGTTCAGCGGCAAAGGCGAATCCTTCACCAGCTCCGCGATCGTCGGCGCGTCGACCACGCCCGGAACGAACAGCACATCCGCACCCGCGTCGGCGTAGATCTTCGCGCGTTCGATCGTGCCGGTCCGGTCACCGAACAGGTACGTGTCGGTCCGCGCGTTGATCACGAGATCGATGCCGGCGGCAACAGCTGCAGCGCGTGCCGCCTTGATCCGCTCGGCATGCACCAGCGGATCGTCGAGGACCCGTGCCGTGCTGTCCTCGAGGTTGATGCCGACCGCACCCGCCTCGACGACAGCGGTCACCGTACCCGCGACATCGCCGTACCCGGCCTCGATGTCGGCCGTGACCGGAACGGAAACCGCCGCGCAGATCGCGCGCAGCGCCGCGATCGCGGACTCCTGGTTCAGTCCGCCGGCGTCGTCCACGCCGGCGGCCCAGGCGACACCCGCGCTCGTCGTCGCGATCGCCGTCGCCCCCGCGGCCTCGATCGCCCGCGCCGAGCCGGCGTCCCACGCGTTCGGCAGCACGAGCGGCGGCTGTCCGTGCAGCTCACGCAACCGCCGCGCCAGGTCGCTCACAGGCTGACCAGTAGTTCGTGGTCGACCTCGACGAACTCGACGATCAGGTCGGCGAACCGGCCCGCGATCAGTTCCTCGTACGCCGCCGACCCGGTGTGCGCGTCGTACGCCGCCTGGTCCGCGAAGTGCTCGACGAACAACAGGTAGTCCGGGTTCGACGGGTCGCGGTACACGCGGAAGGACAACGTGCCCTCCTCGGCGCCCGGTCCCTTCGGCGCGAACTCCTGCACGATCGCCTCGGCGGCGGCCTGGTTGCCGTCCTTCAGCTTGATCGGAAACACCTTTGCCAGCATCGGAATCCTCCTGGGTTCTTGTTCGAAGTACCTCAAGGTTCGCCCGCGGACCACGGGCCGGTCTGGCCATATTCGGTCACATACATCGTCTCGTATAGCAAGATGATATGTCTCATTCAGCAAGATTCTGGATTAGCGTGAGGTTCGTCGAGAAGGCAAAGGAGCCTGGGATGAACAACGTGTACACGCACGGCCATCACGAGTCCGTACTGCGGTCGCACAGCTGGCGGACCGCCGAGAACTCGGCCGGATACCTGCTTCCGCACCTGCGGCCCGGGATGTCGTTGCTCGATGTCGGCGCCGGTCCCGGCACCATCACCGCGGATCTGGCCCGCCTGGTCGAGCCCGGCCGGACGACCGCGCTGGAGGCGAACGCCGCCGCACTCGACATCACCAAGTCAGCGTTCGAGAACCTGGACCTCGACGTGGAGTTCGTCGTCGGCGACGTACACGCACTGGATCTGCCGGACGACACGTACGACGTCGTACACGCGCACCAGGTCCTGCAGCACGTGGCCGATCCCGTGCAGGCGCTGCGGGAGATGCGGCGCGTGTGCAAACCCGGTGGCATTGTCGCGGTCCGTGACTCGGACTATCACGGCTTCGTCTGGTACCCGGAGCTTCCCGAGCTGGACGAGTGGATGGCGCTCTACCAGCGGATGGCGCGCGCCAACAGCGGCGAGCCGGACGCGGGCCGGCGCCTGCTGTCGTGGGCGCTCGCGGCCGGCTTCGAGCAGGCGGAGGCGACCACGTCGACCTGGGCGTTCGCCAACCCGGAGGACCGTGCGTTCTGGGGCGGCATGTGGGCCGACCGCATCCTCAAGTCGGCTCTGGCGGATCAGGCGCGCGCATCCGGCGTACCGGAGCAGCAGCTCGAAGCGATCTCACAGGCGTGGCGGACCTGGGCAGACACCCCCGACGCCTGCATCTCCATCCTGCACGGCGAACTCCTCTGCACCGCCTGACCCTCCCCCGATTTGCTGGGTATGCCAGGCAATCTGCTGGGTGGGCCAGGCAAATTGGGGGTTAGCGACCGAAACTCAGAGTGTGGAACCCGGCATTTCGCTGGCTGACCCATCAAATTCGCTGGCTGACCCATCAAATGCGGACGACGGCTCCGGCCGCGCCACGTACGACGGCTCCGGCCGCGCGGATCGTGGGTGGGGTGGTCAGTGGGGAGGGCGTGAGCGCTGGCGGGAGATCTCGTAGAGGACCGCGGTTGCGGCGTTGGCGGCGTTGAGGGAGCTGGCCGATCCTGTGATCGGGATCCGGACCAGGTGGTCGGCGGCTTCCTTCCACGCCGTACTCAGGCCCGCGGTCTCGTTGCCGATCAGCAGCAGGACCGGCTGGGTGAAGTCGAAGTCGTACACGTCGGTCGACCCGTGCTCGTCGGTGCCGACCACGGCGACTGGGGAGCGACGTACCCAGTCGAGAACCTCCCGATGCGAAGGCGCGCGTACGGCGGGAATCGCGAACAGCGATCCTGTCGTCGCGCGGACCGCCTTGGGGTCGTAGATGTCGGCCGCATGCCCCGTGACGATCACGCCGTCGGCGCCGAACGCGTCGGCGGACCGGATGATCGACCCGATGTTCCCCGGCCCGGTCGGCCGGTCGAAGACGACGCCCAGGAACTCCGGTCCGACCGGGATCCGATCAAGATCGTCGGCCGGCAGCTCCAGTACGGCGATCAGCTCGGGCTCCTCCTTCTCGCCGAGCTCGGCGAGCAACTCCGGCGCCATCGCGACCCGCTCGACGCTCGGCAGCCGTTGCAGCAGGTCCGAAGCCCAGCGGGACAAGGGCCGCGAGGCGTCGGTGACGACGGTGCGCACCGGCCAACCGTTGTCCACGGCAACCGAAATCGGCCGCACGCCCTGCACCAGGAACTCGCCGGACCGCTGCCGCTTGGTGCGATTTGTCAGCGACGCCTGCCACACCTGGAACCGGGCGTTCCGCGAGGAGATCCGTTGCACCGGGCTCATTTTACGACGGCGCTGCGGTGGATTCGCGCACGATCAACTCGGGCCGGAAGAGCAGCGACTGCCCTTGCGTCGGTCCGGAGTCGTCCAGCCGGGACCGGAGTTGGGTGAACGCGGCCGCGGCCATCTCCTTCATCGGCTGCCGGACCGTGGTCAGCGTCGGCGCGTACAGGTCCGCGAGCACGATGTCGTCGAACCCGACCACCGACACGTCCTTGCCCACCTCGAGTCCGCCGTCCCGCAGCCCGCGGCAGACCCCGAGCGCGCACATGTCGTTGATCGCGACGATCCCGGTCGGCGGTTCCTCCAGCGCGAGCAGCTCGGCGGCGGCCGCGCGACCCAGCTCGGACGCCTCGACGTCGCCGAAGTCGTCCGCGTCGCCCTTGATCGGCGCCCGGACGGAAGTCGCCGGATCGACCCCCGCCTGTTCGAGACCGGCCATGAACCCGCGGTACCGCTCCTTGCGGTTGACGCTCGCCAACGCGCCGGACACGAACGCCAGCCGGCGGTGCCCGAGATCCGTGAGGTGCTGCGTGGCGAGCTGACTGCCGACCGCGTTGTCGACGCTGATGCTGACGAGCGACGCCGGGTCGCCGGCTTGCGACGTACGGTCGAATGCGACCAGTTGCAGCCCGCGCTCGACCAGCGGCATCACATGCTCGAGCGACGGCAGTGACGAGCACAGTACGACGCCGTGTACGCCGTCGGCCCACAACTCGTCGACGTAGTCGCGCTCGCGCCGGGGATCGCGCTCGGAGTTGCAGAGCAGCACGTGGTACCCCTCGGCCAGCGCCGCGGACTCCAGGTGCCGCGCGAGCGCACCCCAGAACGGGTTGCCCACCGACGGGACGACGAGTCCGATCGTGGTGTTCCGGCCGGTGCGCAGTTGCCGGGCGGCCCGGTTCGGCCGGTAGCCGAGCTTGTCGATGGCGCGCTCGATCCGCTGCCGGGTCTCCGGCAGCATCCGGTGGCTGCGCCCGTTGAGCAGGTTCGACACCGTGCTCGGCGAGACGCCCGCCTCGGTCGCGACCTGCTGGATCGTCACCTCGCCAGTTCTCAATTCACCGCCCACCCGCGCATTCTGTCACCCCGTCGGTGCTGCCGTATCGCAGTGCAACGATGCATCACACGTTGCCGAAAGTCCAGCTTGAAGTTCATCGGCGTCGACCTCTTGACGTGTTGTGAAATCCGTTCCTAACATGCGGTGCATCGTTGCACCAGCCTCGCATAACTGCGCCGCTCCGGCTGGTAGATCGTTGCACCACTCCCTTCCGCAGCACCACGAAAGGCGCGCCATGGAGTACACCCGCAGATCAGTCCTGACGGCCCTCGGGCTCGGCGCGGTCGCCGCCGCCACCGGGTGCTCCGCGTCGTCCGGCAACAGCCAGGCGACCGCCGACGGACCCGTCGAAGGCGAGATCAGCCTGCTCACCCCGCTGTTCGAGGGCAGCACCGGCAAGGACTTGCTGGAGGGCAAGTTGCTGCCGGCGTTCAAGCAGAAGAACCCGAACGTCACGGTCAAGGTCGACTACACGACGTACGCCGCCCTGAACGAGAAGATCACCACCAGCCTGGCCGGTGGCCTGATGCCGGACGTGGTGATGCTCGGCGTCGGGTGGATCCCGCCGTTCGCGCACAAGAAGGTGCTCGCGCCGCTGCCCGACGACCTGGCCAAGCGGTACGAGTACGAGGACCGCGTCCTCGAGCCGTCCCGGTACGACGGCAAGCTGTACGCGTTGCCGATGGTCCTCGACACCCGGATCGTCACCTACCGCAAGGACCTGTTCGCCGAGGCCGGGATCAAGGCGCCGCCGAAGGACTGGGCCGAGCTGCGCGAGATGTCCAAGGAACTGGCCCGTAGCGACAGCTCCGGCAAGCTCAGCCGGGTCGGCTTCGACCCGTTCTCGATCGATCTCCGGCAGTGCTGGGAGACGTTCCTGTTCGCCAACGACGGCAACCTGTTCGACGACAGCGGGCAGCAGGTGAAGTTCAACGACGACCGCGGCGTCGAGGCGTTGCAACTGTTCCTCGACGTCATCAAGGACAAGTCCGCCGACTACTCGTTCAAGTCGTCCGCCGGTCAGCCGACCACCCTGCAGCAGGGTCGTTCCGCGATGATGATGTCGAACAACTCGCTCTGGGTGCAGCTCAAGAAGCAGAGTCCGGAGCTGCTCAAGGAGGACAAGGTCGGCGCGTTCATCCTGGCCAACAAGGTGCCCGCGATGCTGCAGGGCGGCACCATGGTGGCCCGGTCGGCGTCGTCCAAGCACGCTGCCGCGGCCCAGGCGCTGGTGGAGTTCATGGGTACGCCGGAATCCATCCTGCCGACCGCGGAACAACGCGGTTCCGTCCCCGGCGTCCAGGACCTGCGGACCTCGGACTACGTCAAGAACAACGGTTTCGTGAAGCTTGCCCTGGACAACATGAGCAAGGCCCGGTCCGAGGGCGGTACGGCGGCCTGGATGGAGATCCGGGAGAAGATCAAGACCACCCTCGAGACCGCCGTGGTCGGCAAGCGGACCGCCAAGGAAGCGATCGACGAGCTCGCGAACCTGAGCAAGGAAGCGATTTCGCGACTGTGAGCGGAACCATGGTGTCGACGCGGGACCGGGTGCGCGCAGCCGCATCCGGGCCCTCCGCTGCTCCACCCCGGCGCCGGGGGTTGCTGCGTGCCCGCCGCCGGGCCGGCCTGCTGATGGTCGCGCCCGCCGTGCTGCACGCCCTGATCTGGATCGGCATTCCGCTGGTCGCCGCGATCGTGCTGAGTTTCACGTCGTACGACGTGCTCACACCGCCGCGCTTCATCGGGCTGGAAAATTTCCGCGATCTGTTTTCCGACAGCGTTTTCCGGCGTGCCGTACTGAACACCAGCGTCTACACGTTCTTCACCGTGCCGGTGGCCATGGGCATCTCGCTGCTGATCGCGCTGATGCTGAACACGCAGCTGGCCGGACGGGCGATTTTCCGGACCGCGATCTTCATTCCGCAGGTGACCGCGACGATCGCGGTGGCGCTGGTGTGGCTGTGGATCTACGACCCGCGGAGCGGACTGGCCAACGCTGTCCTGTCGTTCCTCGGCCTGGACGGCCCGGCCTGGCTGTCGTCGACGGACTGGGCGATGCCGGCGGTGATCGTGGTCGGGATCTGGCAGGGGATCGGTCTGAAGATGCTGATCTACTTGGCTGCGCTGCAAAGTCTGCCGACCGAGCTCTACGAGGCGGCGTCGGTGGACGGCGCCTCGAAGTTCCGGCAGTTCTTCAGTCTGACCCTGCCGTTGCTGCGGCCGGCGACGTTCTTCGTCTTCGTCACGTCGGTGATCGGCGCGTTCCAGTCGTTCGACCAGGTGTACATCCTGACCGACGGCGGGCCGGCCAACAGCACGACGATGATGACCTACGAGATCTACAAGTCCGCTTTCCGGGAGTTCCGGATGGGATACGCGTGTGCGCAGAGCCTGGTGTTGTTCGCACTGCTGCTGTTCCTGACGTTGCTGAACCGGCGGATCACCGGAGGCGACCGTGCCACCCGTTGAGACTTCTGCGCGGTTCCGGACCGGCCGGATCGTGCTCTACCTGACCCTGACCGCGATCTCGCTGGTGATGATCGTGCCGTTCGTCTGGATGCTGCTCACCTCGGTGAAGACCCCCGGCGACATCGCCGCGGTGCCGCCGCGGTTGTTCCCGACAGAGTGGGCCTTCGGCAACTACGCGGACGCGTTGCGCGCCGCGCCGTTCGCGACGTACGCGCGGAACAGCTTCGTGATCGCCGCGAGCCATACCGTGCTGAACGTGCTGATCGCCTCGATGGCCGGGTACGCGCTGGCGCGGCTGCGGTTCCGGGGCAGCTCGCTGATCTTCCTCGCGTTCGTCGGGGCGCTGATGATCCCGACGTACACGAAGATCCTGCCGGAGTTCCTGATCGTGCGGTTCATGCCGCTGTTCGGCGGGAACGACATCACCGGGCAGGGCGGCACCGGGTGGCTGGACACCTGGTGGGCGCTGATCATCCCGGGCGCGGTCAGTCCGTTCTCGGTGTTCCTGTTCCGGCAGTTCTACCTGGACCTGCCGGTCGAACTGGAGGAGGCGGCCCGGCTGGACGGCCTCAGCGAGCTCGGCATCTACGCGCGGATCATGACGCCGCTGGTGAAGCCCGCGTTCATCACCGTCGCGCTGCTCACGTTCGAGGGGTCGTGGAACAACTTCCTCTGGCCGCTGCTGGTGACCAAGAGCGACAGCCTGCGGGTGATCCAGGTCGGACTTTCCGTTTTCCGCACCGAGAACGACACCCAGTGGGCGTTCCTGATGGCCGGGACCACGCTGGCCACCGTGCCGATGGTGGTGCTGTTCCTGATCGGGCAGCGCTACTTCGTCCAAGGTTTCGCTACCGCGGGCATCAAATGACACTGACTGAAAGGACTGTTTCTATGACCGGGGAACTGCAGGGGACGCGCGCGCTGGTGACCGGTGCCGGGCACGGCATCGGCCGCGGGATCGCGCTCGGCCTGGCGGCGGCCGGGGCCGACGTGGTGGTGCACTACGGAAAGTCCGCCGACGCGGCCGCGCAGAGCGTTTCCGACATCGAGGAACTCGGGCGGAAAGCGATTGCGGTCGGCGCCGACGTGACGAGTACGGCGGACGTCGACCGGCTGCTCGACGAAACGGCCGGTTTCCTCGGCGGGCTCGACGTCCTGGTCTGCAATGCCGGTCACCTGATCGGGCGGGTCAAGGTCTCGGAAATGTCCGACGAGCATTTCCAGCAGGTTGTGGACGTGAACCTGGGGGCGACGTTCCGGACCACTCGGGCCGCGATTCCGCATCTTGCGCAGTCGGCGAACCCCCGGATCATCACGATGGCCTCGCTCGCCGCGCACAACGGCGGCGGTCCCGGGTCGGTGATCTATGCGGCGGCGAAGGCCGGGATCCGCGGGTTCACCAAGGGCCTGGCGAAGGAGCTCGGGCCGCAGGGGATCACGGTCAACTCGATCGCTCCCGGGTACATCGCGGAGACCGCGTTCCATCAAACGTTTTCCACCGAAGCGGCGCAGGCGAACATGGTCGCGGGCACGCCGATCGGCCGCGCCGGGCAGGTCGAGGACGTGGCGAACGCGGTCCGGTTCCTGGCGCTGCCGGCGTCCGGGTACCTGACCGGGATCACCATCGACATCGACGGTGGCACGTGGCCCCGATGAATCCTCCGACCGAGCGTGGCGGCTGGTGGCACGAGTACGTGTGCCCGGCGCACGGCGTCGAGCTGGCGCATGTCGGATTCGATTCCGGAAACTTTCCGGCCGGCGGGGTTCCGTGTTCCTACGGTTGCCGGGTCGACACCCCCGCGGTGCGCGGCGCGTGGACCGTGCTGGCACATCACTTCTGGGCGCGGCGGATCCGGTTGCTCTCGTACGACGGCGGTGGGGCTGAGCTGCTCGCGTCGTACGCGCGGTTGTATTCGGACCTCACGAAAGCGGGGGAGCACGAGCAGGCGCAGGGGTGGATGCAGCGCGGCCGGCTCTTTCACCAGGCGCTCACCGATGCGGTGTGGGGTGTGCCGATCGCACACTCGATCCTGAACCTGGCTGGGCGGGCCGAGCTGCGTGAGACGTTGCCGATGCTCGATGACATGGTTGCCGGGGCGCAGCGGGCGCGTGATGCGATGGTTGCCCAGGACAAGTTCTCGTCGAACTACACGGCGTGGTTCAACGCGCTCGGTACGACGGCGAGCCAGGCGGCTGCTGCCGTTCGGGGTGAGGTGTGGTCCGGGGAGAAGGAGTGGCTGACCGGCGAGCACGGGCAGTTCGCGCACCTGGAGGCGGCGACCGGCGAAGACGGCTGGGAGTGGGAAGCGAGCACGTATTACCACGGCTTCGTACTGCGTGCTTACCTACTGAGCCTGCGTGGCTTCGACCCTTCCTTGGTGCCTGACCGGCTGGAGAAGATGATCGCGGCCCTCGCCTCGATCGCCACCGACGGCGGTCTTCTCCCGGCCCTGCACGACGGCCCGTACCTCCGGACGCCGCTGGCCCTGGAGTGGCTGGAGATCGTGGCGCTGGCCCGCCAGTTCACGACATCCCATGGGTTGGACGCCGTCGCTGCTCGAGCTCTGGCGGAGGTCGGGCCGGAGTACGACGGCCTGGAGGACAAGCTCACCGGATGGTTCGGCGGCCCACCCGGTACGCCGGCGCCCACTTCGTTCCAGCGCAAACACCTCAGCTCGTCCTATGCGGTGATTCGGGTGCCCGGCATTCACGCGATCCTCGACCACGGGCCGCACGGTGGCTCCCACGGGCACCACGACAAACTCGCGCTCTACCTGTACGGCGCCACCACCCCTTGGCAGCCCGATCCCGGCCAGGTCCCGTACGGTCATGCCCAGTGGCGCGCTCACTACAAGTCGGTCGCGGCGCACCCGACGATTCGCATCGACAACCTCGAACCCGCCGAGGCGACGGGCCAGCTGACGCAGGACGAGGACTCGGTGACGGCCACGATCGACGGCTGGTACGACGGTGTTCGCGCGACGCGGAAGCTGATTGCCGGTGACAACTACCTGGTGGATGTCGTCCGAGTGACGGCGGATCGCGAGCGCGAGATCGTCCTGCAGTTCCGGCCTGATGTCGAGCTGACCGTGGAGGTCGGACCGGACGCTATCCGGACCACCTGGTTCGGCGACGAGACGCTGTACGGCGACCACGTCTCTGGCGACGCCGTGCCGGTGACTCGACCCGGTCCTGGGCCGGCTGATGATCCGCAGCGGGTGCGGACCTGGCTTGATTGGACGGTTGTTGGTCCGGCGGCGACGTACTGCTCTGTCTACTCGACCACGCCTGTGGACGTGCGGCTGGTCGGCGACGTGATCACCGTCGACGGGCATGAGCACCCGATCGGAGGGCTGTGATGTTCGACGATCGAGTGGCGGAGGTACGTGACGGGCTCGAAGGGCGGTACGCCGCGCAGTGGCGGCGGTTGCGGGAGCAGTGCGACTGGTACCGCACGCAGACCCCGCCGACCGAGCATCCGTCCGCGAGCATCACGTACTTCGGCCCGGCGGCCGCGAACCTGGCGCTGGCCTACCGCCTGACCGGCAACGAGGGCTACCGCTTCGAGGCAGCCCGCTGGATCTCGGCCGCAATCGGGTTCCCCCACTGGGGCAAGGCACATCTGCCGGATCACGATCTCGACGCGGGCTGGTTGCTCCACGGCTTGTCCCTCGCCTCCAGCTGGCTCGGCGACGACTTCGAGCTTGCTGACGAGTTGCGCGCCAAGCTGGAGTTGCAGGGATCGCGGTTGTACGAGTTCGCCGTCGAGTCCGAGGGCTCGTGGTGGAGTTCGTCGTACTGGCAGAACCACAACTGGATCTGCTACACCGGGCTCGCCGCGGCCGGGTACGCGTTGGGTCGCACCGAGTGGACCGACCGCGCTCGTCGGAACTTCGAGACAGTCATCGAGTTGCTGCCGGCGGACGGGTCGGACATGGAGGGCGTCGTCTACTGGCGGTACGGCGTTCCGTGGCTGGCGACGTACCTGGATCTGCTGCAGGACCAGGAAAGGCTCGACTGGTGGGAGCACTGCCGGTTCCTGGCGAACACGTTTTCCTACCGGTTGCAGCAGTGCGCGCCGGGGTTCGAGGAAAACATCGATCACGGCGACTGCCACGACCGGCGGAGCGGACACAGTGTTGCGCTGTACCGGAAACTCGCGTCCGCGTACCGGATCGGTGAGGCGCAGTGGCTCGCGGATCTCGTTTCCGAACGTTTCTTCTGGAGGGAGGCGTACGCGAGCGGCGTGAAGCCAGGCGTGATGCCGGAGGCGTACCTCGAGCTGCTCTGGTACGACGACTCGCTGCCGCCGGTCGATCCCGCGAAGACCGCGCCGCTTTCCGCGTACTTTCCGGACCTCGGCCTCGTCACGGCACGGACCGGATGGGACGACGAGGCCACGATGGTGTCGTTCAAGGCGGCGCCCGGCGGCGGGCACCGGGCCTGGGATACGTCACGCCGGCTGGACCTCGAGCGCGGGTGGGACACGTTGAGCGCCGGGCACCATCATCCCGACTCGGGATCGTTCGTGCTGACGTCGCGGGGCGCGTTCCTGGCCGTGGACGAGGGATACAGCAACCGCAAGCGAGCGGGGGACCACAACCTGATCCTGGTCGACGGTTTCGGGTACGCCGACGAGGACCGATACCACGTCTACAAGGGGATTCCGTACGAGCGCCAGGCGCGAATGGTCGACGTACACGCGGTCGACGGGATGGCGCACGCCACCGCGCAGATCGCTGCGATGTACCCGCCCGAACTGGGCATCACGCGGCTCGATCGGACGCTGGTCTTCACCCCGGGTGGACGGCTTGTCCTGCTGGATCGCTGTGCGGCCGATTCTCCGCGTGATTGGACACTCCTGCTGCACGCCGACTGGCCGATCGAGTACGCCGATGAGATCGCGCTTCGGTCTGGGTCTGCGCAGGCGTGGGTCCGATTCCACACGCCGCTGACCGTCGAGTCTGCGGTGACGGAGGTCGAGGCCAACCCAACGTCCAGCACTCCCAGCCTCCGCCTCACCCGCACGATGCACACGCTCCGAGCCACCGCTCACCAGTCGACGACCGCCACCCTCCTCACCACGATCGAACCAACCTCCGCCCTCCACCCGACCCCGCCGACGGCCCGCCGGCTCGACCTCACCCACGGCTTCGGAATCGCCTTCGACGACGAGACCGTCCTGCTCGCCGACGACGAAGGAGCGCTGGACGCCCAGGCCATCACAATTGCCGGCGATGTGGCGATCGGAGCGGGCGAGCACCGGCAGCGAGTCGATTGTGATGGCGTGGCGGTCCGCGCCATCATCCGCACCACAGACAGGACGATCACCCTATGACCCGTCCGACGGGGTTGAGCCGGCGGGCGTTGGATTGGTTGGGGTGGGTAGCCAATCCGGCGGCGGCGGGGGCGGCGTTCACGGTCTTGTGTTTGGGGATCGTGACGTGGTTGCCGGCGTTGGCTGCGGTCGGGTTCGTGCTGAACCGGTGGCGGACCGATGGTGACACGCGGTGTTTCACGGGAGTGTTCGTCGGCTGGCGCAAGTACTGGCGTCCGCTGCTTCCGCACTCGGTGCTGATGACGATCGCCGCAGTGATTGCCGCCAGCAACTTGTCGTTCCTGTCCGGCCGGTCCGGGCCGCTCGTCCTGACGCTGTTCATGATCCACGTCGGTCTGATCGCCGCCGCGGTCACCTACCACCTCGCGCTCGCCGTCGCCGCGGGCCGCAACCCATCCGGATCAGCCGCCGACTGGCGTCGTACGGCGTTCCGTCTCGCCTTCACGTCCGTCCCGCGCGGCACTGCACTCCTCAGTGCCGCCGTCGCCGCACCTGTCTTCTCGCTCGTCGTACCAGCAGGTCCCTTGCTCCTCGGCACCACAGTTCCGGTTCTGGTCGGCCTGCTCGTCGCCGACCACTCATAGGCAGCAAACCGCCCAATCAGGAGGACCACCATGTCCCGAGCTGTCCCGATCCTGCTTCTCGGCGCCGCGCTGGCGCTGCCCGCGATCCCGGCGCACGCCGCGACCGACTACTACGTCGCCACCACCGGCAGCGACGCGAACTCCGGTACGTCGACCGGTACGCCGTTCGCGACCATCCAGAAAGCGCTTGATACCGCGCCGCGCGGCTCGACCGTACATCTTGCCTCCGGCACCTATCTCCAGGACGCGGTGACGATCAGGTCCGGTGTCACGATCACCGGCCCGTCGACCGCGGTCGTGAAAGGCGCCGGAAACTCGCGCATCTTCCAGATCCAGCACGACAGCGTGACGCTGGACGGGTTCACGATCGACGGGCTGTTCGGGTCGTCGTCCAGCAAGGACGGGTACCGGGACAAGCTCGTGTACGTGATGAGCACGTCGCCTGGTGACGGCGTGGGCACGCTGACGATCCGGAACATGCGGTTGAAGAACGCGGGCGGCGAGTGCCTGCGGCTGCGGTACCTGATCACGAACGCCGACGTCCACGACAACACTGTCGGTCCGTGCGGGGTGTACGACTTCAAGTTCAACGACGGCGGGAAGAACGGCGAGGGGATCTACCTCGGGACCGCGCCGGAGCAGCAGGGCGAGAACGGCGCACCGGACGCCCAGGCGGACCGCAGCCGGAACAACCGCATCCACGACAACACGATCGCGACGTACGGCAACGAGTGTGTCGACGTGAAGGAGAACTCCACCGCGAACGTCATCGAGCACAACGACTGCAGTCAGCAGAAGGACCCGAGCTCGGGCGGACTGGACGCCCGCGGCAGCGGAAACACGTTCCGCTACAACACGATCCACGACAACACCGGCGCCGGCGTCCGCCTCGGCGGCGACACGGAAACCGATGGCGTCGACAACAACGTCTACGGAAACACGATCACGAACAACGCGTCCGGCGGCGTCAAGTTCATGCGCACGCCGCAGGGTCAGGTGTGCGGAAACACCATGTCCGGAAACACCGGCGGAGATTCCGTCGGCACCTACGCCGCCGACTTCAACCCCACGGCGGCCTGCTGATGGGTGGGGTGTCGCGCCGGTCGATCCTCGGCGGCACAGCTGGTGGCGTCCTGGGCGGCGTCCTCGGCACAACTGCAACCGCAGGCGCAACTGCCGGTCAGACAACAACGGCCTCGGCGCGGCTCCAGTGGGCTGCGAGTTGGGCGACCGCACAGACGGCTCCCACCGCCGCGGATGCCGATGCGACGAGCGGCTTCACCGACACCACGCTCCGATACAAGCTCCGGCTCTCCGCCGGCACCACCGAGCCTGCGGTTCGGCTGCGGTTTGCGAATCCGTTCGGTTCTGCGCCTGTCGTCCTAGGGCCGGTGACGGCCAATGCCAAGCCGGTGTTGTTCGGCGGCGAGAAGGATGTAGTGCTGGCTGCAGGGGCGACCGTGGTGAGTGATCCGGTTGGGCTGATCCTGCCGGACGGTGGCGATCTCGTGGTGAGCATGTACCTGCCAGGTCCCACCGGTCCGCTGAGTTTCCACCGGAACGTGCATGCGACCGGCCACATCGGAGACCGCGCCACGAACTCGGTGTTCCTGCTCACCGGCGTCGACGTACCGGCGACCGGACGTGAGGTGGTCGCGGTGCTCGGCGACTCGATCACCGAAGGCGTCGGTACGCCGGACAACGCCAACCTCCGCTGGCCCGACCAGTACGCCGCGCGGTTCCGCCGGCGCCCCGCGATCGCCAACCTCGGGATCAGCGGAAACCGTGTTCTGCTCGACGACGCCCGCTTCGGACCGGGCGGCCAGGCCAGATTCGACCGCGATGTACTAGGCCTGCCGAACGTCGCGACGCTGGTGATGGTCCTGGGCATCAACGACATCCAGCAACCACCCAGCCAGACCGACCCGACCCGGATCCTCGACGCCTACGAGCAGTTGGTACGCCGCGCGCACGACCACGATCTCGAGGTGATCGGCGCGACAATCGGCCCGTTCAAGGGCTGGATCCGCTACACAGAAGCACTCGACCAGGTCCGCAACGACGTCAACGCCGTACTCCGGCAAGGACGTCTCTTCGATCGCCTGCTCGACGTCGACGCCGCGCTCCGCGACCCGGCCGATCCCGCCCGACTCCGCCCCGACTTCAACAGCGGCGACGGCCTGCACCCCAACTCCGTCGGCGCGAAGGCGATCGCTCTAGCTCTTTGAGAGGACCTCTATGCCTGACCTCACCCTCCGCCGCCGGACTGTTCTCGGCGGAATGATCGGCGGGGCCACACTCCTCGCCCTCCCCACACCCACCTGGGCCGACGCGTCCACCGACGAACTCCGCCTCCGCTGGCAGACGCTGCTCACCGGCGGCCCGACCGTCGACCCCGCCGACCCGGACCTCGCCGTCGCGATCGCCCGCGTCGACCGCCTGGCCCAGTCCGCGCTCGCCACTCTCGACCGCTCGGCGGGCCGTACGACCCTTTGGCCGGATCTCGCGAGTACAACGCTTTCCAACCACGTCGCCTCGAACTTCCGCCGGATCAAGCAGATCGCGGTCGCGTGGGCCACGAACGGCTCGGCCCACCAAGGAAACGCGTCGGTTGCCGACGATATTCGCGGCGCCCTCGAATGGATGCACACGAACCGCTACAGCCCCACGCTCCCGCGGTACGACAACGACTACGACTGGGAGATCGGCGGTGCCGCCGCCTTCGCCGACACGCTGGTCCTGCTGTACGACGTGATTCCGGCGGACGTGCGTACGACGTACACGCAGGCCATCAACTACTACACGCCCGACCCGAACCTGTGGCGCGCCGACCGGCAGATCGCGACCGGCGCGAACCGGGTCTGGATCGCCACCGTGGTGGCGGTCCGGGCCGTCCTCGACGGCGACACCGCCGCACTCGTGCGCGTCCGCGACGCGATCAGCGACGTCGAGGGCAGCGGGGCGAACAGCGTGCTCGCGTTCAATGACGCCCCTGGGCGGATCGACGGAACCGGGGAGGGGTTCTACAGCGACGGATCGTTCCTGCAGCACTACAAGCACCCGTACAACGGCGGCTACGGCAAGGAACTGCTCGGAACGCTTTCCTCCCTGCTCTATCTGCTCGGCGGGACCGAGTGGACCGTCACCGATCCGGAGCTCGAGAACATCTACGGCTGGATCAACGACGCGTTCGATCCGCTGATGGTGCGCGGCGACCTGATGGGTTCGGTCTGCGGTCGTGAGATCGCCCGTCCCAGCAAGCAGAATCACGCGCCGACGCAGACGATCATCGAGGGCACGCTGCGCCTGATCCCGGCCGCGCCGGCGGAACGGGCCGCGCAACTGACCGCACTGGTCAAGCAGTGGATCACCGAAGATACTTTCCGGGATTTCCTCACAGTCACCGATCCGGCCTCGCTGGTGGCGGCCCGGAGCATCCTCGCATCGTCGGCCTCGGCCCGCGGTCCGCTCGTCCTGCACAAGCAGTACCCGCGGATGGACAAGGTCGCGCACCACCGTCCGTCGTTCACGATCGGACTGAGCGCGTACTCGTCGCGGATCTACAACTACGAGTCGATCCAGACCGAGAACTTGCACGGCTGGCACCTGTCCGACGGGATGGTGCTGCTGTACGACGACGACCTGGGTCACTACTCGGGCGACTACTGGCCGACGGTCGACCCGTACCGGTTGCCGGGGACCACGATCGACACCCGGCGACTGGCCGACTCCTACGGTTTCCGCAGCACCAGCGAGGCCGACTGGGTCGGTGGTGTGTCGATTCCGAAGCGCACGATCGGTGCCTATGGCATGGATCTGCGCGGGTTCGGGACGAACCTGCGGGCGTTGAAGAGCTGGTTCCTGGTCGACGACGTGATGGTGTGCCTCGGGTCGGACATTACCGGCGAAGGCACGGTCGAGACGGTGGTCGAGAACCGCAAGCTGCGCACCGGCGACGAGACCTTCACCGCAGCTCCGGGCTGGTGTCATCTCGAGGGCACCGGCGGCTACGTGTTCCCCGATCGCACACCGGTACAGGCGCTGCGCGAGAACCGGACCGCGACCTGGCGGGAGATCAACCTCAAGTACGGCACCGACACCCCGGTGACCCGGCCCTACCAAACCGTGTGGTTCGCGCACGGTACGGCGCCGGCCGGGCAGGGCTACTTCTACGTGCAGTTGCCGACCGCAACACTCGCGGAGACGAAGTCGTTCGCCGGCAAGCTCCCGGTCCAGAAACTGCGGGCGGACAGTACGGCGCACGCTGTCCGGCTGCGCAATGTCCTGGCGGCCAACTTCTGGACGGCCGGCACCGTCGCCGAACTCACCGCCGACGGCCCGGCCTCGATCGTGGTCGCCGGCGGAACGGTCGCGATCTCGGATCCGACGCAGACGCGTACCTCGGTCACCGTCGACCTGGACAAGCCCGACCTGCTGCTGACGAAGGCCGATGCCGGGGTCACGGTCAGCCGCCGCGACCGCGGCTGGCGCATCGTCGTCGACACGACCGACCGCCACGGAAACGCGGCAACAGTCTGTTTCCACTGAAAGCCACTTCCACTGAAAGGAAGGCGAATGCTGGTCGACATGCCTCTGGACCGGTTGCGTGAGTACCGGCCGGAGCCGGAGGAGCCCGCGGACTTCGACGCGTTCTGGAAGCAGACGCTCGACGACGCGACTGGATACCCGATCGACGCCCGGTTCACGCCGTACAACGCACGCCTGGCGACCGTCGAGGTCCAGGACGTCACGTTCAGCGGGTGGGGTGGTCAACCGGTGAAGGCGTGGCTGCTCCTGCCACGCCATCGCACCGGGCCGTTGCCCGCGGTCGTGCAGTACATCGGCTACAACGGTGGCCGCGGGATTCCGTACGAGTGGCTGACCTGGAGCGCGGCCGGGTACGCGCACCTGATCATGGACAACCGTGGTCAGGGCGGTGGCGGAAAAACCGTTTCGGAAACTGCGGACATCGCGCCGGAAGGACACGGATCGTCGTCACCGGGTTTCCTGACCCGCGGAATCGAAGATCCGGCCAAGCATTACTACCGCCGGCTGATCACCGACGCGGTCCGTGCGGTCGACGCCGTGAAGAGCAGTCCGGACGTCGACAGCGATCGGGTCGCCGTGCTCGGTGGCAGCCAGGGCGGTGGGCTGGCGATCGCAGTCGCCGGTCTGCGTGCCGACCTGTCCGCCGCAATCGCCGACGTACCGTTCCTGTCGCACTACCGGCGGGCGTCGCAGATCACGGACAACGGTCCGTACGCCGAGATCGCGCGCTGGCTCAAGGGTCACCGGTTCGAGACCGAGACCGCGATCGGCACGCTGTCCTACTTCGACGCGGTGAACTTCGCCGCCCGGGCGACCTGCCCGGCGTGGTTCTCGGTCGCGCTGATGGACAACATCTGCCCGCCGTCGACGGTGTTCGCGGCCTACCACCGGTACGCCGGTCCCGCGGAAATCGAGGTGTTCACCTACAACGGGCACGAAGGCGGCGCGGAGTACGACCTGCCGCGCAAGCTCAGTGCGCTCGCCTCCGCCTTCGGCCGCGATGCCTGAGGTGGAGCGCGCCCCAGAGGATCAACGCCGGTAGCCAGAGCAGCACCAGCCAGGGAAGCCGCCACCAGCCGGACTCGCCGTCGAGCTCCGGCTGGCCGGCGGCGACCAGCGGCCGCGCGGAGGTCGACCAGGCGAGGAAAGCGTCCCCGATCGGAACCGCGCCGAACACGTACCGCTTCGTCTTCAAGCCGCTGAACGGCAGCCCGACCAACTCACCCGTCCGCGCCAGCCGGTCGCCCAGCGGATCGTGGTGCACCCGCGCCGCGCCCATCGCGACGACGGTCGCGGAAAGACTCATCCCGAACACCAGCGGGCCTGAATCGACATCGCCCTGTCCGGTCGTGCCCTTCGGGTACTCGCGAACGCCGAGCCCGGTGACGAACTTGTCCTTGAAGATCTCGTACTGCGTTCGCGCGAACGCCGGATCGACGTCGATGAGAAACCGCTGGATCATCGCCTGCGACGAGCCGCGCGCGCCGGAAACCTGCGGAACGGCCTGATGCGGGAGCAGCCCGGTGGCCGGATCCAGTTTCGTCTTCGCCGTCGTCACCCAGTTCCGCGCGATCTGCCCGAAGCGCGGTGCGACCAAAGCGTCGTACAGGCGGAGCGAGGCGATCGCCACGACCGAGTCGACCGGCCAGGCCTGTCCGGGGTACGCCGCCAGAAACGGGGTTTCCGCGGTCCGGAAAGCGGTGGCGATCTCCACCGATTCGCTGGTGAACGTGTCGCGGTCGGCGGCATCCGAGTGGCCGAGCGCGATCAGCCCGCCGCGCAGCCAGTTTGTCCAGCCCGCGTAGAAGACGCCGTACTGCGGTTGCAGCGACTCGTCGAACGGAGCGGTCCCGTCCGAGGACGCGATCCGGTCGAGCGCCCACCGCACCTCCGCGGTCGCGTCCGCGGATCGCCCGGGATCGTCGATGCCGACCTGGACCCAGGTCAGTCCGTACAGCACGTTCAGAAAGAAGTAGCCCTCCGGAAACTGTTTCTGCGCGGAAAGATCCGCGCCGCCCTCGAGCTCGGCACGCAGGAACGCCAGCTGCTTCACCACACCACGGGCGGGATCGGTCCACGGAAGGACCAGGCGTGCGGTCCCCACCCCCGCCACCAGCGTGGCAATGACCGCCACGCCGATCACTAGCTTGCGCAGCACCGCATCAATCTAGAGGGTTTTCGGAACCAACGGCGGTCCTGCGGGTGACCATCCGAAGACTGGACGTGCGCCGCCGAAAGGTCCGCTCAGGTGCCGAGCGTCGACTCGCGGGGGATCAGGCGGGTGGGGAGGATCAGTTGGCCGCGGCGGGGCGAACCGGCGATGACGTCGAGGAGCAGGTTGGCGGTCCGGCGGCCGAGTTCTTCGAGTTCCATGTCGACGGTGGTGAGCGGTGGGCGGCTGGCCAGTGCCATCACGGACCAGTTGTCGTAGCCGGTGACCGCGATGTCGTCGGGGACTGACCGGCCGAGCTCGCGCAGGCGGTCGCAGACGCCGCGGGCGATCTGGTCACTGCCGCAGGTGATCGCGTCGACGGTCGGCTGCGCCCGGAGCAGTACGTCGACCGCGTGCCGGCCCCAGCGCTCGCTCCACTCGCCGTACAGCGGCTGGCCGACGAACGCCTCCCGCGCGGCCCCCATGGTCGCCGCGGCTCGAATCTGTGCGCTGAGGTGTGACTCCGGCCCGGTGACGTGCGCGATCTGCTCGCGGCCGAGGGACAGCAGGTGCCGCGCGGCGGACGCGGCGCCGCCGTGGTCGTCGACGATCACCGACGTGTCGTCCGGATCGGTCGACGGACTGAACGCGTAGACGACCGGGATCGGCACGTCGATCGGCTCCCGCGCCTCGGTCCGGCGGCCGGTCACGATGATGCCGTCCACCCGGCGCGACACCAGCGACTTCAGGTAGTGCTGCTCGCGGAGCGGGTCGTCGCGGGTGTCGCAGAGGACCAGCGCCATCTCGCCCGCGCTGAGCGCGTCCTCGGCGCCGAGCATGATCGGGATGCTGAACCGGCCGGAGCTGTCCGTGGTGATCAGACCGACCGTGAAACTACGCCCGGACGCGAGCGCGCGGCCGCGACTGTCCGGGGTGAAACCGAGCTGTTCGGCGGCCCGCCGGACGCGCTCGCGGGTCTCCGCGCGGAGCTGCCCGGTGTCGTTCAGCGCCTTCGACGCCGTGCTCGCCGAGACGCCGGCCAGCGCGGCCACGTCCTTGATCCCGGGCGTGCGGATGGTCCGTGACGCCATGCGGCAACTCCTTTCCTGAGGTTTCCGGCACAGTACCCCACGGATCGCGGCCGGTCCGGAGTTTATCCACAGGTAGGGGTTGACCTGGCGCTGAAGGCTCTCTACCTTCGTCCAGGAAAACGTGTTCCGGATTTTCCTAACTCAGGAGTCACGGCAGATGAGCGCTTCCCCGGAAACTGTCACTACTTCCCGCAGCCCGGCGGCCACCACGAAGGGCCGCCGGCACCCCCTCGGACTCGGCCAGGCCACGATCACCGGCGGCTTCTGGGCGCCGCGGCAGGCCCGCAACGGCGCGGACGCGATCCCGAGCGGCCAGGACCAGCTCGAGAAGGCCGGAAACCTGCAGAACCTCCGCCTCGCGGCCGGCCTCGGCGAGGGCGAGGCGATCGGCCCGGTGTTCGCCGACTCCGACGTCTACAAGTGGCTCGAGGCCGCGGCGTGGGAGTACGGGCGCAATCCCGACGACGACCTGCTGCGGCGCATCCGCGATCTGACCGCGGTCGTCGCGGCCGCCCAACGCGAGGACGGGTACCTCGACTCGGTTGTCCAGCTCCGGTACGGCGACGAGGGTCGCTACCAGCAACTCGTCTGGAGCCACGAGCACTACTGCGCCGGCCACCTGATCCAGGCCGCGGTTGCCCAGGTCCGCTGCACCGGCGACCGGGCGCTGCTCGATGTAGCGACCAAGCTGGCCGACCACCTGGTCGCGACGTTCGGCGACGACAAGACGGTCGACATCGACGGCCACCCGGTCATCGAGATGGCCCTCGTCGAGCTTTATCGAGAAACCGGTACGACGGCGTACCTGGACCTGGCGAAATGGTTCGTCGAGGCTCGTGGGCACGGGATCATCGAGCGGCACGGACACTCGCCGGCGTACTTCTCCGACCGGGTCCCGGTCCGCGAGGCGACCACGGTCGAGGGGCACTCGGTCCGCGCGGTCTACCTCGCCGCCGGTGCGGCCGACGTCGCGTTGGAAACCGGCGACTCCGAGCTGCTGGACTCCCTGAAGCGGCAGTTCGACCACATGTGGTCCACGAAGACGTACGTCACCGGCGGGCTGGGTGCGCGGTGGGAGGGTGAGGCGTTCGGCGACGAGTACGAGCTGCCGCCGGACCGTGCGTACGCGGAAACGTGTGCCGCGATCGGCGGAATCCAGTGGGCCTGGCGGATGCTGCTCGCGACGGGTGAGGCGTCGTACGGCGATGCGATCGAGCGGATGCTGTACAACGGTTTCCTTGCCGGTGTGTCACTGTCCGGGACGGAGTATTTCTACGTCAACCCGTTGCAGCTGCGCGGAGCGGCGTACCCGGACACCGGCCGGAGTCCGGCGCACGGACGGCGCGGCTGGTTCGACTGCGCGTGCTGTCCGCCGAACATCATGCGCACGCTGTCCAGTCTCGACGGCTACCTCGCGACGACCACCGACGACGCCGTCCAGATCCACCAGTACGCCGCCGGCGTCATCAAGTCCGGCGACGTCGAGGTGACCATCGACACCAACTACCCGTGGGACGGCACCGTTCGCATCACCTCCACGAATCCTGCTGTGGTTGAACTACGCATTCCGGGGTGGGCGGTAGGTGCGACTGTGAACGGGGATTCGGTGGACGCGGGCGGCTATGCCCGGGTAGAGGCCTCCGAGATCGAACTGGTTCTCCCGCTCACACCACGTGTAGTAGGTGCAGATCCACGCATCGACGCCGTGCGAGGTTGTGTGGCTCTCGAACGCGGCCCACTGGTGTACGCGGTCGAACAGGCCGACAACCACGCGAACGTGGACGACCTGCACCTGTTGCCTGAGGCACCCACCGCTGAGGCGTCGAATCTGCTGGACGGGGTGACTGTGCTGAGGGCCCAAGGACGTACAGGTACGGGGCACAAACCAGGGTGGTCGTTCGAGCCCGGGGCGACCGATTCGACCGGTGATGCGGTGGAGGTGGTGGCGGTTCCGTACTACGCGTGGGCGAACCGGGAGATCGGTGCCATGCGCGTCTGGCTGCCCAGGGCGTGACGATGCTCACCCGGCGGAAGCTCCTCGGCTTAGGTGCCGCGGCGACCACGGCCGGTCTGTTCCCGGGCTGTAGCTCGGTCCTGCCCGAACCCGACGTCCAGGCGGCGGGTTTCGGGCAGGACGCCACCGGCACCGTGCAGGTGTGGTGCCGGGCGGCGACGCAGACCGGTCTGACCGACCTGGTGAAGAAGTTCAACGCGTCCCAGAACCGGCTCACCGTCGAGCTGACACCGGTCCTGGACGCCCAGTACGTGACCAAGCTGGCGACCGCGATCCGCGGCCGGACGGTGCCGGACCTGGTCGACATCGACGACATCAACTCGATGCTGTTCATCTACCGCGACGCGTTCACCGACCTGACGGAACCGCTTGCCGCGCTGGATTTCCGGGACAAACTCAGCCCCGGCCATCTCCGGCTGGCGACCAAGGACGACCGGGCGTACGGCGTTCCGTACCTCGCGGACAACTCGATGTTCTGGTTCAACACCGAGCTCTGCGACCGGGCCGACGTCGATCCTGACGAGGCGGTGAAGTCGTTCGGAAACCTGCTCGACGCGGCCCGGAAGTTCCGGAAACTCGGCGACGACATCTATGCGTGGAGTTTCCCGGCGAACAGTCCGGGAGCGCTCGGCTTCGTCGTCCAGCCGATGGTGTGGGCCGCGGACACGGATCTGATCCAGGGACCGATCGGCAGCCAGTCCGGGCACATCACCGGGAACGACGTCGTCCGGCAGATGCTCGAGCTGCACCGGCAGCTGTGGGTCGACGGCCTGGTGCCGAGGGCGAACTTCTCCGACGACGCGTCCCGTTGGGGGAGCGATTTCCGGGCCGGCAAGATCGGCATCTTCCCGTCCAACTACAGCGTGGTCGTGTCCGCGTCCGACGAGGCGTTCCACCAGAAGGTGGCGCCACGGTTGCTGTCCGGGCCCGACGGCGGTGCGGCGTTCTTCGACGGCGGCGACAACATGTGTATCCCACGCGGCGCGCGCAATGCATCGGGGGCGTGGGAGTTCGTGCGGTTCGCGCTGGACCTGCCGCAACAGATCGATCTGCCGGCCGGTGGATACACGCCGGTGCGATCCGATGCGCGGACGCCGGAGTTCGCGAAGAAGTACCCGTTGGCGACGCTGCCGCTGGAGCGGATCCAGGAGGGGTACGCGCCGACAACGCTTTCCTACAACCTCCTCTACAACCAGCCGGACGGGCCGTGGCTGCAGATGTTCCGCCGCGCCGTGTTCGACGGCGAGCTGGAGGCCGCCATGAAGGAAGCACAACAGAACTACGACCGCATTCTCCGTCAGGGGCAGGCATGACCACGCCGCGTTCGCTCACACATCCTGGCCGGACGGGGCTGCTCCTGGTGAGTCCCGCCGTACTGTTCGTCGGCGTCTTCGTCCTGGTCCCGCTCGGGTTCGCGTTGGTGATCTCGCTGACCAACTGGCCGTTGATCGGCACGGTGAAGTTCAGTGGGCTGAAGAACTACACCGCGATCGTTTCCGACGCCGCGTTCGCCAAGTCCGTCCTCTACACCTTGCTTTACACGGTCATCGTGACCGGGCCGATCCTGGTGCTCGGCTACGCGCTCGCGGTCCTGGTACGCCGGAAACGCCGCGGCTCCACGTTGTTGCGGACGGTCTTCTTCCTGCCGTTCGTCGTCGGACTGTCGACGCTCAGCTTCGTCACCGTCCTGGAGGCGCAGCCGGAGAGCGGCGTGATCAACATCGTGCTCCGCAAGCTCGGCATCACCGACGGTACGACGGCCTGGCTGGTGGACGGGCCGCTCGCCACCGGACTGATCTGCGTGCTGGTGATCTGGGCGGTCAGCGGGCTGACGATGATGCTGCTGATGGCCGGCATGCAGGCGATCCCGCGGGAGTACTACGAGTCCGCCGAGCTGGACGGTGCCGGCTGGTGGAAACAGGAGTGGGAGATCACGATCCCGATCCTGCGGCGGACGATCGCGATGGCGGTGATCATCTCGGTGATCGGCTCGCTGCTCGCGTTCTCGCAGTTCTACATCCTCACCCGCGGCGGTCCGGGAACCGACACCACGACGGTGGTCCAGTACATCTACAACCGGGCCTTCGTCCAGCTGCAGCTCGGCGCCGCGACCGCGCTGTCGATCGTGCTGGTGATCGTGGTCGGTCTCGTCACCGCGGCCCAGTTCCGCCTGCTCCGGGAGAAGGACTGACGATGCGACTCAAGAACACGTTTTACGTGATCGGCGGTGGCGGCGCGTTCCTGGTCTTCGCCGTACCGTTGCTGTGGGCCCTCTTCCGGTCGGTGCAGCCGAACGACGTGATCGTCGCGGCCCCGGACGGGAAAACCTTCTTCGATCTGACCTGGGACAACTTCCGGACGTTGATCGAGGGACCCGGAAACCTGATCCGGGCGGTCGGAAACAGTCTGGTCGTCGCCATCAGTACCGCGATCCTGACGGCCTTGCTCGCCACCTTCGCCGGGTACGGGTTCGCGCGTTTCCGGTTCCGCGGCGGGCCGCTGCTGTTCGCGCTCGTGGTGGTGTCGATGATGATCCCGTTCCAGGCGATCCTGACGCCGCTGTACCTGGAGATGAATGTCCTGCGGCTGACGGACAGCCTGCTCGGGCTGGTGCTGTTCTACACCACGGTCAACCTGCCGTTCGGGGTGTTCGTGATGCGGAACTCGTTCGCCTCGGTGCCGGTGGAGCTGGAGGACTCGGCGCATGTCGACGGTTGCGGAACGTTCCGAATGCTCGGTTCCGTCCTGCGTCCGCTGATCACACCGGGCGCTGCGACGGTCGCGCTCTATGCGTTCCTCGCGGCCTGGACGGAGTTCCTCGGCGCGCTCACCTTCCTGACCAAGGACGAGCTCTACACACTGCCGGTCGCGCTCGTGAACGTCCAGGCCGGCGCGTACGGCGAGATCAACTTCGGCTCGCTGGTCGCGGGATCGGTCATCGCGATGATCCCGTGCGTGGTGCTGTACGTGGGCCTGCAGCGGTTCTACGTGAGCGGTCTCGCGTCAGGAGCCGTCAAAGGCTAGGCCGGATCTCGTGGTCGGCGTGGGCGGCGGCGTGCGCCTCGCCGACCTCGCGGCACAGGGCCATCAGATCCTCCTCGTTCCAGACCTGCTGCTTGGCCTTCGGACCGAGCTCGGTGATGTGGTCGCGGGCCCGTAGCAACCGCTGGAACACCCGCTCCCGCTCCCCGGGGTCGTCGGTGTACTCCGGATCGAGGTACGCCGTCGCGTCCCGGCGGATGTGGGCCATCGCGGTCTGCGTCCGCCCGCGGGTGCTGAACAGGGACGCGAAGATCGTGATCACCAGCACGGCCAGGATCACGACCAGCGAGAGACCGGTGCTGATCTCCGCCACCTCGACGTGGTCGCCGCCGTTCACGAACGGCAGGTTGTTCTCGTGCAGCGCGTGCAGGATCAGCTTGGCGCCGATGAACGCGAGGATCGCGGCGAGCCCGAAGGACAGGTAGATCAGCCGGTCCAGGAGCCCGTCCAGCAGGAAGAACAGTTGCCGCAGGCCGAGCAGGCTGAACGCGGTCGCGGTGAACACGACGTACACGTTCTGCGTCAGGCCGAAGATCGCCGGGATCGAGTCGAGTGCGAACATCAGGTCGGTGGCGCCGATCGCGACCATCACCAGCAGCATCGGCGTGAGCATCCGGTGACCGTCGACGACCGTCGTCAGCCGGTCCGAGTCGTACTCCTCCGAGGTCCGGAACAGCCGGCGGCTCAGCCGGACCACGAGGTTCTGCGCCTGGTGCGACTCCTCGGTCTCCGGCTTGAGCATGTTTCCGGCGGTCAGCAGGAGCGCGATCCCGAACAGGTAGAACACCCAGGAAAACGTGTTCAGCAACGCCGAGCCGATGAAGATGAACCCGGCCCGCGCGATCAGGCTGACCACGATCCCGACCAGCAGGACCTTCTGCTGGTTCTCCCGGGGCACCCGGAAACCGGTCATGATGATCAGGAACACGAACAGGTTGTCGACCGACAGCGCCTTCTCCGTGATGTAGCCGGCGAAGTACTCCGATCCCATGTCGCCGCCGCCGAGGACGAGGGTGCCGAGTCCGAACAGCAGCGCGATCCCGACGTACAGCGCGGACCAGACGGCGGCTTCGCGCAGGGTCGGGACGTGCGCCGACCGCACATGGAAGAAGTAGTCGAACAGCAACAGGCCGACGATCACCAGCAGCGTCAGCACCCAGACCAGCGGGGACACCGTCATGAGCTAACCCAACCACGGTCCGACGCCAGTTCTGCCCGGTTGGAAGAAATTGCCTAAAAGGCATCTTTGCTCTTTGGGCAACTTCTGCTACGGTCGAGATATGGCCGACGGGTTGCGGGAGCGGAAGAAGCAGGAGACGCGGATCGCGTTGAGCTGGGCGGCCGTCCGGCTCGCCGTCGAGCGCGGGTACGGCAACGTGCGGATCGAGGACATCGCCGACGAGGCCGGCGTCTCGCTGCGGACGTTCCGCAACTACTTCGACAGCAAGGCCGATGCGATCGCCGCCCGCGAGGTGGATCGCAGCCTGCGGATCGCCGAGGAGCTCCGGGCACGGCCCGCCGACGAGCCGTTGTGGGTCGCGATCCGGGTGGCGATCGAGAAGCACTTCGCCCTCGGCGAGGAAGGTCACGGCGGGCGCCGGCCGCCGGATGAGCAGTGGCTCGCCGGCATCCGGTTGATGATGAGCGAGCCGGCACTGCAGGGTGCGGTCGCGCGCGCCTACGCCCGGGTCGGTGAGGAACTGGCGGCCGCGGTCGCCGACCGGACCGGCGCCTCGGGGATGTATCCGCGGCTGGTCGCCGAGGTGATCGGCGCGACCCGCGCGGTCGTGATGGCGGAGTGGCTGCGGGCCGATCCGCCGCGCTCGATCGCCGACCTGCTGTCGTCGGCGCTCGACCAGGTCGAAGCCGGCCTGCCCGTCCCCGAATAGCCAACAGAACTACTCGACCCCGGTAAGTCGCCGGGGCGGTCAGTCACGCCTAAGTGGAGGGACGCGTCATGGACGCAGAAGTTGTCATCGCCGGGGCCGGACCGAACGGCCTCATGCTCGCCAGTGAACTCCGGCTGGCCGGAGTCCGGCCGATCGTGCTCGAGAAACTTCCGGAACGCAGCACAGTGCCGCGCGCCAACGGCCTGGTCGGCCAGGTCATCAGAATGCTCGACCGGCGGGGCCTGTACGAGCGGTTGAGCGGTACGCCGGGTCCGCCGCAGCCGGCTCCTGGTTTCGTGTTCGGTGCGATGCCGTTGCCGCTCGACGTACTCGAGGAGAACCCGGTCTACCTGCTGCAGGTTCCGCAGGTACGCATCGAGGAGGTGCTGCAGGAGCGGGCCCTGGAACTCGGCGTCGAGATCCGGCGTGGTCACGAGCTGACCGGGTTCACACAGGACGCGGACGGCGTCACGGTGTCGCTGTCCGGACCGGACGGCGAGTACGAACTGCGGGCCGGCTACTTGGTCGGCGCCGACGGCGGGCACAGCCCGACGCGGAAACTGGCCGGAATCGACTTTCCCGGCGTCACCAACGACTCGATGGTGTCCCGGACCGGAAGCGCCGCAGTGCCGCCCGAGTACATCGAGGACGGGCTGCTGAAGATCCCCGGGTACGGCGTCGTGCCGCCGTTCCTGCACCAGCGGACGGAACGTGGACTGTTCGTCTGGGCGCCGTTTCCGAATCGGCTGCCCGCGATCAGCACGGGAGAGTGGGACACGCCGCCCGACGGCGAGGTGACGTTCCAGGAGTTGCAGGAGAGCGCCGACCGGGTGCTCGGCGTCCACCTGCCGTTGGTCGAGCCAACGGGTGAGGGTGTGCGGCAGCTCCGGCGGGTGGTCGGCGGGAACAGCCGGCTGGCCTCGAGTTTCCGTTCCGGACGAGTGTTGCTGGTCGGCGATGCCGCGCATGTGCATTCCGCGATCGGCGGGCCTGGGCTGAACCTCGGGCTGCAGGATGCGGTCAATCTCGGCTGGAAGCTGGCGGCCGAGGTGCAGGGCTGGGCGCCGCCGGGGCTGCTCGACACGTACGAGTCCGAGCGCCGGCCGGTGGGAGAGCGGGTCGTGATGCACACCCAGGCGCAGTCCGCGTTGATCGCACCGGGTGAGCAGGTGACGGAGTTGCGGAAACTGTTCGGCGAGTTTCTGACCGATCCGCGGAACGTGCAGCGAGTTGCGGAACTGATTTCCGGCGCGGACATCAAGTACTACGAGGGTTCGCATCCCCTGGTCGGCCGCTGGGCGCCGGATCTGACGATCGGCTCGGTGCGGCTGGCCGAGCTGATGCGGTCCGCCCGCCCGCTTCTCGTCGACCTCACCCCCGACGCCTCGTTCGCCGACCTCGTCTCGGAGCCCATCGAGGTGGTCACCGGCCGGGGTGAGGCTCCGATCGCCTTGCTGATCAGGCCGGACGGTTACGTCGCCTGGGCGGCCGACAAGGACGGGATCGCGGAACGTGAAGGTCTGCGTGACGCGGCGGCGCAGTGGTTTCAGCCGCGCCCTTTGACCAGCGCGACAAGGTAGCGGCACACCGACGTACCCGGATTGTGGAAGGTCGTCGGTAGGGGCGGACCGAGTTGCAGGCAGTCGCCGGCGTGCAGTTCGTGGACCTGTGATCCTTCGTGGAAGCGGAGCCGTCCGTCGAGGATCCACAACTGCTGGTACTTGAAGATGTAGGCGTCGGCCGGGTACGAGACCGACGCCCCAGGAGGCAATTCCACCTCCACCAATTCCAGTGGCCCGTCGGTCACCGGGGACACCGCGCGTCGGCGGTACCCGGTGACCGGGTCGGTCCAGACCGGCTGATCGTCCGCTCGCCGAAGCAGCTCACCCGTGTTCTCCGCGCGGGCGACCAGTTCGGACAACGTCATGCCGAGCGCACCGGACAACTTCCCCAGCAGTACGGCGGTGGGCTGCGCCTCGCCCCGCTCGATCTTCCCGATCATCGCGCGCGATACCCCCGATCGCTCGGCGAGCGCGTTCACGGACAGGTCCTGCGCAACCCGTGCCTGCTGCACGGTCGCGGCCAAGGATCGAGACAGTTCATCCATCACGCTTGCCACTATAGCGTCAGTTATGGCTACTATCGTGTCATGGTTCAGGTCAGAGACGCTTCGGCCGCGGACGCCGAGGCCTGCGCGGCGATCTACACGCCCTATGTCACCGGTACTTCGATCACGTTCGAGCTCGAACCGCCGACGGTCGAGGAGATGGCCGAGCGCATCACCAAGGCCCAGTCCACCCACGCGTGGCTGGTTCTCGAAGACGACGGCCAGGTCGTCGGATATGCGTACGGCGGTCCGATGAAGCCGCGCCCGGCGTACCGCTGGTCCTGTGAGGTGAGCGTCTATGTTGCCCCCAGCCACCATCGCACCGGCGCCGGCCGAATGCTCTACAACGCCCTGTTCGACCGCCTGTCCGAACGCGGTTTCCGTACCGCCATCGCCGGCGTGACCCTGCCCAACCCAGCCAGCGAAGCCCTGCACAAGTCCCTCGGCTTCGACCCGATCGGCACCTACCGCGACATCGGCTGGAAGCTCGACGCCTGGCACGACGTCGCCTGGTCCCAACGCCCCCTCGCCAAACTCCCCGATCCCCCCGAAGAACCCCGCTAACCTTTCGGGTCGGTCATGGGTGGGCAGGTCCCGCCCGGGGTGGTGACCAGTTCGAAGTGCCAGATCTCGTTGGAGAGGGTTTGGCAGAGGCCGTAGCGGTTGCCGTGGCGGATCAGCCAGTAGTCGGCGTCGGTGGGGCCGATGTCGACGGCGTGGCCCGTGACGTGGTGCGATTCGTCCGGGTCGGCGACGTACTCCTTGGCCTTCTTCTTGCTGCCGTACTTGCGGATCGCCTTCTCCATCAGCTCTTCCTGGTACTTCTTGCTGCGCCAGCCCGTCGTGACCTGCATCTTGATGCCGTCCGCCTTCATCGCGGTCTCGGCCTTCTGGACGGCCTCGCGGAGAGCGGGATCGAGCTTGGTGACCCCGGGCAGGCTGGTGTCGTACGCCGAGGTGTGGTCCGGGAGTACGCCGTCCGCCGCGCCGGGCGGTCCGCCCTTGGTCGAGCCGGACTTGGAGGACCGGTCGGATCCGGTGCTCGACGGTGCCGAGTCCTGCGCGGAAACCGCTGTACACGAGGTCAGCGCGAGACTGATGACGGCGGCAACGATCGCCAGGCGGCCGGGTACGGCGAGCCGACGATCGCGCCTCAGGTGATTGGTCAGCATGCCGACAGTTCATCCAAGGCGATGTTGCGGCAGCGTCTGCGATTTCCGATACGTTTTCGATACCGGCCCCGGAACCTGACCCCGCAGACAGTTGGCCCGTACGGCGGGCGAGGATGGTGCGGTGAGTGACGACCGCCGATCAGGTGACCAGCAAGTGACGGTACGACGTGCCGTCGAGGAGGACGACGCGGCGCTGCTCGCGATCGAGCGGAGCGCGTGGGACGCGTCGTCGGGGTTCCCGTCGTACCTGGAAACCCTGCAGGACACGTTCTTCAGCCGGAGCGGGCCGGAGGCGCATCTGGTGGCGGAGCACGAGGGGGCCGTGGTCGGGTACTTGCGCCTGCAGGACAAGTACCCGTTCCCCGAGGGTTCCGGCGTACTGTCGATCAACGGCCTCGCGGTCGCCCACGAGGCGCGCCGACTGGGCGTCGCTTCCGCCCTCCTGGACGCCGCCACCGCCGAGGGCCGCCTCCGCGGCGCGCGCAAGATCAGCCTGCACGTCCACAGCACCAACACCGCAGCCCGCCGCCTGTACGAACGCCACGGCTACGTGCTGGAAGGCACCCACCCCAACGAATTCCTCATCGAGGGCCACTACATAGCCGCCCTCGACATGGCCAAGACCTTGTAGGAGGTCTTACGGGTTGAGGCCGTGTTCGCGGAGCCAGGGTTCGGGGTCGATGGGGGAGCCGCCTCCGGGGAGGACCTCGAAGTGGACGTGGGGGCCGGTGGTGTTGCCGGTCATGCCGATGCGGCCGACCATCGTGCCGGCCTCGACCGAGTCGCCGACGGAGACGTCGAACTCGGACATGTGGCTGTACGACGTGACCGTGCCGTCGGCGTGCCGCACCTTCACCTGGCGGCCGTACGCGCCTTCGAAGTCGGCCTGGATGACCTCACCGGCCATCACCGAGCGAACCGGCGTACCCATCGGGGCCGCGAAGTCGAGACCGGTGTGGTTGTGCGCCCAGCGGCCGCCGGCCTGGTTGAAGCGGGCGGTCAGGTGGTAGCCGGTGGTCGGCAGCACGATCTTCGGGGCCGCAGCCGCCTTGATCGCCGCTGCCTTCGCGAGGGCTTCCTTCTTCGCAGCGGCGAGGGCCTTGGCGTTCGCTTCGGCCTTCTTCGCGGCGGTTGCCTTCGCGGCGGCCAGCGCGAGCGCCCGGCGCTGCGTCAGCGTCGCGTTCGCGGCCAGTCGCGCGGCCCGCTGCTTCGCGGCGGTCTCGGCCGCCGCCTTCCGGGTCGACGCGAGCGACAGGTCGATCCGGGACGCGTCCCGGGACCCGAGGTCGCGCCGGTCGATCCGGGCGGCGGTCAGAGCGTCGGCCTGTGAGGGGTTCAGGCCGGTGCTCCCGGATGCGTTGGCCGGACCGGTCACGGACGAGCTGAGTCCGACGGTCGTGGTCCCGGCTGCGGCGGCCAGTGCGGCGGTCAGGCCGATCAGCTGGGTACGGCGGGTCGCGTTGCGGCGGGAGGAGCGGTGCTTTGCCACCCGGCGCGAAGCAGCCGGGCGGCTGGACGCCTGCCGGTCTGATTGCGGCGCGTCTTGGTGAGTGGGCACGAGAAGCCTTCCAGGGAGGGGTATCCGCCGTTGAGGGGGTACGGCGACTGAATGACCATAACGAGCAGGTCACGAACCCCTCAAACACGGATTGCGGAAAGTTCAACGAAATCGAACACGCTCGGTGAGGGCGTCCTGCCGTCCGGTGCATGCTCAGGCGTGAACCGGTTGGGCAAGAAAGTCGCCGTCGCCGTGACGCGGATCACCCCGCGATTGGCGTCGAGCAGGCCCTCCAGGCCGGTATAAGGCGTCCATATATTGAGAGCTTTGTCGACCGACTTACTAATCTTTCAGCCGCGTCCCATACTGAAATGACACGACCGACGAGAGGAGACGGGAATGACGCGCAAGCCGCCGTACTACCGCCTCCACATCGACCTCCTCCGGGTTTCCAGCGCCCTCTGTCTGCGCTGACCTGAGTCTCCTCACGTCCTGTCAGGGCGTCCGGTTCCGGACGCCTGCTGCCCGCTGCCGCCCTCCGCCGTCGCAGGGCCCGCGAAGCCTGCCCACCGCCAGGGAGTGTCATCGTGTCCACCACTTCAGTCACGTCTGCGTCCGGTACGACCGGACCGCCGGCGACCGCAGTACCGCTCGAAGCCGATCTGACCGTCGTAGCCCGGCGACATCCGTGGCGCTGGGTCGGTGTCGGCGTCGTACTCGTCCTGCTCGCGATGTTCGTGCACGGACTGGCCACCAACCCGGGCTGGGACTGGCCGACCTTCTTCCAGTTCTTCGCCACCAAGACCGTCTTCTCGGCGCTCTGGGTGACCGTGCAGCTGACGGTGTACGGCACGGTGCTCGGGTTCGTGCTCGGCGCCGTCCTCGCGTCGATGCGGTTGTCCGGCAGCCCGTTCCTGCAAGTAGTTGCCTGGGGCTACATCTGGGCGTTCCGCTCGATCCCGTTGATCGTGCAGCTGCTGTTCTGGTTCAACATCGCGTACCTCTACCAGGAGCTCAGCCTCGGCATCCCGTTCGGCCCGGAGTTCGTGCACTTCAGTACGAACAACCTGTTCGGTCCGCTCGGCGCCGCCGTACTGGGACTGGCTCTGCATCAGGCGGCGTACGCCGCGGAAATCATCCGCGGTGGAATCATTTCCGTCGACGCCGGCCAGACCGAAGCCGCCGCCGCACTGGGGATTCCGAAACGGCGGCAGTTCTTCCGGATCGTGCTGCCGCAGGCGATGCGCTCGATCCTGCCGAACGGCGCGAACGAGGTGATCAGTCTGTTCAAGGGCACCTCGATCGTCTCGGTGATGGCGATCCCGGAGCTCTTCTACCAGGTGCAGGTGATCTACGGCCGGAACAGCCGCGTCGTACCGCTGCTGATGGTCGCCACGGTCTGGTACATCGTGCTGACCACACTGCTGTCGATCGTGCAGTACTACGTGGAACGCCGCTTCGCGCGAGGTACGACGCGATGATCGACGTGAAGGGTGTGCACAAGAGCTTCGGCGAGCTCGAAGTACTGAAGGGGATCGACCTCGAGGTCGAGGCCGGCGCGGTTACCGTGATCCTCGGCCCGTCCGGATCGGGGAAGTCGACGCTGCTGCGGTCGATCAACCATCTGGAGAAGGTGGATCGCGGGCTGATCCGGATCGACGGCGAGCTGATCGGGTACAGACGCCGCGGCGACAAGCTGCACGAGCTGCGGGAGCGCGACATCCTCCGGCAGCGGTCGCAGGTCGGGTTCGTGTTCCAGAACTTCAACCTGTTCGGGCATCTCACCGCGCTGGAGAACGTCGTCGAGGCGCCCGTGTCGGCGCAGCGCCGCAAGCGCAGCGAGGTCGAGCCGTTCGCGCGGGACCTGCTGGAGCGCGTCGGCGTCGGCGAGAAGGCGGACGCCTATCCGCGGCAACTGTCCGGCGGTCAGCAGCAACGTGTCGCGATCGCTCGCGCGCTGGCGCTGAAACCGAAGGTCCTGCTGTTCGACGAGCCGACCAGCGCGCTGGACCCGGAGCTCGTCGGCGAGGTCCTCGACGTGATCAAGGAACTCGCCCGCGACGGCTCGACGATGGTCGTCGTCACCCACGAGATCGGCTTCGCCCGGGAGATCGCCGACACGGTCGTCTTCATCGACGACGGCCGCATCGTCGAGTCCGGTCCACCGCGCGAAGTGCTCGACAACCCCGTCCACGAGCGCACCCGTGCGTTCATCTCGAAGGTGCTGTGATGAAACGACTTCTTGTCCTCTCCCTTGCGCTGCTCACGCTGGCCGGTTGTGGTGTACAGGCCACCGCTGCCTCGGACACCGGGGTCAACACCTCCGCCGAGCAGAACCGTGTCACCACCACTCGCAACGATGCCGCTGCCGCGTTGCTGCCGGCGAAGGTCCGGGACCGCGGCACGTTGGTCGTCGGTGCCGGTTTCGGCAGCGGCAGCGTGCCGCTCGGCTTCTACGCCGACGACAACAAGACCCCGATCGGGCTGGAGGTGGACATCGCCTACCTGGTCGCCCAGGCGCTCGGGCTACAGCCTGAGGTCCAGGTCACCAGCTGGGAGAACCTGTTCGTCGGCCTCGACTCGGCCAAGTACGACGTGGGCTTCTCGAACATCACCGTGACGGAGAAGCGCAAGCAGAAGTACGACTTCGCGACGTACCGCAAGGACGACATCGCGTTCGAGGCGAAGAAGGGCGGGACCTGGCGGGTCACCGGTGGCAAGGACATCGCCGGGAAAACGATTGCGGTCAGCTCGGGGACGAATCAGGAGAAGATCCTGGTCGACTGGAACGAGGCCAACGTCAAGGCCGGGTTGCCGGCGGCAACGATCAAGTACTTCCAGAAGAACACCGACACGTACCTGGCGCTGAGTTCCGGCCGGATCGACGGGTACCTCGGTCCGAACCCGTCGATCGCCTACCACGTGAAGACGTCCGGTGAGACCGAGACGATCGGCAAGTTCTCCGGCGCCGGGCCGACGCTACAGGGCCTGATTGCGGCCACCACGAAGAAGGACAACGGCCTGGTGAAGGCCTACCAGGCGGCGATCGACGGCGTGATCGCGGACGGCAGCTACGCCAAGGTTCTGGACCGCTGGAACGTGTCGACCGAGGCGGTCGCCAAGTCCGAGATCAACCCGCCCGGCCTTCCCCTGACGAGCTGAGGACAACTGATGAGAAAACGTTGGAGCTTGGTGCTCGGCATGGTTCTGCTGGCGGCGGCTGCTTGTGCGGATCCACAAACTGAACCCGCTGCCAAGAGCGGTGACACGTCGGCGGTGGCGTTCGACACCTCGGCCGACCAGAAGCACATCACCTCGGCGAAGGTGGACAGCATCGCGGCCGAGTTGCCGGCCTCGGTGCGGGAGTCCGGGAAGCTGGTGATCGGGAACGGCTCGGCCGGCGGCGGTCTGCCGCCGCTCGGGTTCACGGCGGACGACAACAAGACGCCGATCGGGGTCGAGATCGACATCGCCTACCTGGTCGCGAGCGTGCTCGGGCTGCAGGCCGAGATCGAAACGACGAGCTGGGAGAACCTGTTCCTCGGGCTGGACTCCGGGAAATACCAGGTCGGAATCTCGAACATCGGAGTTTCCGAACTGCGCAAGGAGAAGTACGACTTCGCGACGTACCGGCTCGGGCTGCACGCGTTCGAGGCGAAGCTGGGATCGGGGCTGAAGGTCACCGGCCCGGCGGACCTTTCCGGAAAGAACGTCGCGGTCGGTTCCGGAACGTTGCAGGAAGCGATCCTGGTCGACTGGAACAAGCAGAACGTCGCGGCCGGGCGGAAACCCGCGAACCTCAAGTACTACCAGCAGGCCGCGGACACCTACCTCGCGCTGCAGTCCGGCCGGATCGACCTGTACCTCGGCCCGAACCCGAACGCGTCGTACCACGTCGCGACTCAGCACAAGACCGAGATCGTCGGCACCGTCTCGTCCAGCTATCCCGTGCAGGGCCTGGTCGGGATCACGACCAAGAAGGACAACGGTCTCGTCAAGCCGCTCGCGGACGCACTGAACGCGGCGATCGTCGACGGCAGCTATGCGAAGGTGCTGGCCAAGTGGGGCCTGCAGGGCGAGGCCGTCCCGAAGTCCTTGATCAACCCGCCCGGTCTGCCGAAGAAATAGGAGAACTCAATGGCGACCATTGCAACGATCTCCAGCAGCCCCTCGGTCCCGTCGCGGACCGACGCGGTTCTCGACTATGTCACCAAGCGCCTGATCAGCCACGGCCACACCGTCACACCGATCGTGTTGCGCGATCTTCCGGCCGAGCCGTTGCTGCGCGGTCAGGCCGACGATCCAGCGATTTCCGCAGCGGCCGCAGTGCTCGAGAACGCGGATGCGGTCGTGGTCACGACCCCGGTCTACAAGGCGGCGTACTCCGGTTTGCTGAAGGTGTTTCTCGACCTGTTGCCGCAGTACGCGTTGAAGGGCAAGACAGTGTTGCCGCTGGCAACGGGTGGTACGCCGGCGCATGTGCTGGTGATCGACTACGCCCTCCGGCCGGTGCTCACCAGCCTCGGCGCGGGCGCGATCGGGCAGGGGTGGTTCGTCCTGTCCTCGCACGTCCAGCTGTACGACGGCGGCGGGCTGCTGCTCGATCCGGTGGCATCGGTCCCGCTGTATCAGGTGACGGAGGCGTTCCTCGCGACCGTCGAGGGCGAACAGCCAGTGGAGAGTACGCCGGTGCAGATCGCTGCGGTGGAGGCGATCCGGGCGCGGCCGGAGGATCCCGAGGCGGCGCCGTTGCTGGCGGATCTGGTCGTCGAGTACAGCACGCGGTACGGGCGTACGAACGAGAACACGCAGTTGACCGAAGTACCGCCGTCGGACTTTCACGTCGAGCGGGGCGGCGCGTTCGTGCTGCTGCGGCACGGCGGCCAGACGGTTGCCGGCGGCGCGATCCGTCGGTACGACGACGAGACCGCCGAGGTGAAGCGGATGTGGACGTCGCATCTGCATCGCCGGCAGGGGTTGGGGCGTCGCGTGCTCGCCGAACTGGAGGCGGCGGCGCTCGATCTCGGGTATCGGCGGTTGTATCTGACAACCGGTCCGCGGCAGCCCGAGGCGGCTGGATTGTATCTGGCGGTCGGGTTCGAGCCGCAGTTCGACACCGAGGCCGATCCCGAGTCGATCGGTCCGCTGCCGTTCAGGAAGGACCTCCCGGTCGCGTTGAAGGTGGCGTCATGAGCCGGGGGTTGATCACGGCGATCGAGATCGACGGGGCGGGCGGGGATCCTGGGGCGTGGCGTGCTCCGGAGGTTGATCCGCGGGCGATTCTGACCGGTGAGCTCGCCGTACGCGCGGCGCAGCGGGCGGAGGCTGCGGGTGTTGACCTCGTGACGTTCGCGGACGCGCTCGAGGCGCCGGACGACGTACTCGATCAGGTGAGTGTCCGGCTGGATGCACTCGGGCTGGCTGCGCGGGTCGCGCCGGTGACGCAACGGATCGGGTTGCTGCCGACGATCACTGTCACGCACACGGAACCGTTCCACGTGCAGGCGTCGGTCGCGACGCTCGACCACATCTCGGGTGGCCGGGCCGGATGGATCGCGGACGTCTCGACATCGGCCGAAGCGGCTGCGGTGATCGGGCGGCGCGAGCCGGCTGCGGCCGCCGAGACGTGGCGCGAGGCGCGGTACGTCGTCGACGCCGGGCGTCGCCTGTGGGACTCGTGGGAGGACGACGCGGTCATCCGCGACGCTGCCACCGGGCGGTTCGTCGATCGGGAGAAGCTGCACTACGTCGACTTCGAAACACCGACGTTCAGTGTCAAAGGTCCGTCGATCGTCCCGCGGCCGCCGCAGGGGCACCCGATCACCGCGATCCGGGTCACCAGCCCGGAGGCGTTGGACGCAGCCGCTGACGCGGAACTGGTGTTTCTGCCGGATTCCGGCGACCTGTCGACCCGGGTGCGGGAGCTGCGGGAAAACGCTGGTCGCAGTGTGACGCTCGCCGATCGGAGTGTGACTTTGACGTCGGACCAGGTGGTCGGGCCGCTGGTGCTCGTGTCCGCCGAGGTGCGGCCGCACGTCGACGGTGTCGAGCGGCTCGCCTCGTTGATCGAGGGATGGGCCGCGGCGGGCGTTGACGGCGTACAGCTTCGGCCGGCGTCGCTCGAGCTCGACGTGCCGGTGATCGCGGAGCAGTTGCTGCCGGTGCTGCGGGAACGCGGCTTGGTCGGGTCCGGGGAGCAGGGCGGGAGTTTGCGCGGGCGGCTCGGGTTGCGGCGGCCGCAGAACAGGTACGCGAGGAGTGTGCGATGACCAAGCAGATCCATCTTGCCGCGCATTTTCCGGGCGTGAACAACACGACCATCTGGTCGGACCCCGTGGCCGGGTCGCAGATCGATTTCGGATCGTTCCGGCAACTTGCGGAAACCGCGGAACGCGGGACGTTCGACTTCTTCTTCCTGGCCGAGGGGCTGCGGCTGCGCGAGGTGAAGGGGAGGATCCACGACCTGGACGTCGTCGGCCGGCCAGAGTCGCTGACCGTGCTCAGCGCGCTCGCCTCGGTCACGACGCACCTCGGCCTGGCCGCGACCGTCAACTCGACCTTCAACGAGCCGTACGAACTGGCGAAACGGCTCTCGACCCTCGACCACGTCTCCAACGGCCGCGCGGCCTGGAACGTCGTGACGTCCTGGGACGCGTTCACCGGCGAGAACTTCCGCCGCGGCGGGTACCTGGACAAGGGCGACCGGTACGTCCGCGCGCAGGAATCGCTCCGGATCGTACGGAAACTCTGGGATTCCTGGAACGGTGACGAACTCGTCCTCGACCAGGCGGCGGGTGCGTTCGCCCGCGAGGGCGCTGGGGCCTTCGCGGACGACGGCGCCCACTTCACGATCCGCGGGCGGTTCGGTCTGCCGCCGTCGCCGCAGGGCCGGCCGGTGATCATCCAGGCCGGCGACAGCGATGAGGGACGCGAGTTCGCGGCCTCGAGCGCGGACGTGATCTTCAGCCGGCACGGGACGTTCGAAGGCGGGCAGACCTTCTACAAGGACGTGAAGGCGCGGCTGGCGAAGTACGGGCGGACCGACGAGTCGCTGAAGATCATGCCCGCGGTGACGGTCGTGGTCGCGGACACGGACGCCGACGCGATCGAGAAAGCGGCGTACATCCGGGAGCAGCAGGTTTCCGGTCCGACCGCGTTGGTGCTGGCCGAACTGCTCTGGGGACGCGATCTCTCGGCGTACGACCCGGACGGTCCGCTGCCGGCCGAGGACCCGGTCGTCGGGTCGTCGGTGACACGGGGGCGGGTCGGGTACAACGATCCGTTTCCGATCGTTTCCGAGTGGCGGGCGCAGGCGGAGGCGCACGGCTGGTCGCTACGGCAGACCGTCATCAACCAGCAGAACCGGCAGACGTTCGTCGGTTCACCCACCACGGTCGCGGAGGCCGTCAACCGGCACGTCCAGGAAAACGCGGCCGACGGTTTCGTACTCGTTCCGCACCTCACTCCGTCCGGCCTCGACGACTTCGTAGACCGCGTCGTCCCCCTGCTCCGCGAACGCGGCGTTTTCCGCTCGGAATACGCCGGCACGACCCTTCGCGATCACCTCGGACTGTCGTTATGACCGTGGCCGATCTGCATCCGTGGAAGGAGCCGCCGGCGACGGTGGTGTTCGTGGGTGGTGGGCCGCGGACCGCCGGGTTGCTGGAACGGTTCGCGGCGAGTGCCGATGAGTTGCTCGGCGGCCGCCGGGTCGAGATCCACGTGGTGGATCCGTTTCCGGCCGGTGGCGGGCGGATCTGGCGGCGCGAGCAGTCGCGGCTGTTGTGGATGAACTCGATGACGTCCGACGTCACGATCTTCACCGACGAGTCGGTCGAGTGCGACGGGCCGATCGTGCCGGGGCCGGACCTCGCCACCTGGGTCGCCGGTGAGGGTGCGGTGATCCTCGAGGAGGCCGGGCTCGAACCGCCCGGCCCGATGGACTTCCCACCGCGTCTGGTGCAGGCGGAGTATCTGGCGTGGGTGTGGGAGCGCGTCGTCCGCGCTCTCCCCGCGACCGTCGTCACCCATCCGGAGCGAGCCGTCGAGCTCACTGCGGACCAGCGGGTGATCCTCGGGTCCGGACGGGAGATCGCGGCCGACGCGGTGGTGCTCGCGCTCGGCTATCTCGATCGGTTGCCCACGGCCTCGGAATCGGCGTGGGCGGCGCAGGCCGCGGACGCCGGCCTGACGTACATCCCGCCGGGGTACACCGCCGACGTCGACCTGGACGGGTTGTGGCCGCAGGCACCGGTGATCGTCCGCGGCTTCGGGCAGGCGTTCGTCGACCTGATGGTGCTGCTCACCGAGGGCCGCGGCGGCTGGTACGACGAGTGCGACGGCATCCTCAGCTACCACCCCTCCGGCGACGAGCCGATCCTGTACGTCGGTTCACGCCGCGGCGTCCCGTACCACTCGAAGCTCGGCTACACCGTCCCGGGAACGAAGCCGGTTCCGACGCGCTACCTGACGAAGGAGGCGTTGGGCGAAGGCCTTCTCGACTTCGACTGCGACGTGGCGCCGTTAATCGAGAAAGAACTGGCCTACGCCCACTACCGGCAGCTGTTCACAGCCCATCCCGAACGAACCCGGTGGCCGTGGGAACGGTTCGCCGAAGCGCTCGACGTCTGGTCGCCTGGATTCGATGCGGAGTTCGAGGTTGCCGTTGACGCGGCTGTCCCGGATGCTGCCGACCGGTTCGTTCGGCACGAGCTGGATCGGCCGTTGGCGGGACGGTTCTTCGAGGATCGGGAGGGGTTCGAGCGGTTTCTCACCGAGCTGATCGAGAACGACCTGCTCCGGCGCGCGGATCCGGCGTACTCGGCGGATCTGGCCGTGTTCAACGCGCTGCTGAGTATCTACAGCGTGTTGTCGCGGGCGATCACCGACGGGCAACTGTCGGACGAAGACCGGGTACGGCGGGTGGAGACCGAGTGGCATGGGTTCTTCTCGTTCGTGGCGAGCGGACCACCGCCGCGGCGGCTGGAGGAGCTGCTCGCGCTGCACCGGGCCGGCGTTGTCCGGTTCGCCGGTCCGGATCTTGAGGTTGCTATGGACAACGATCAGTTCGTTGCCACGAGCCCTGCTGTGGCGGGTGAGATCCGGGCGCGGGCCTTCGTCGAGGCGCGGTTGCCGCGTCCCGACGTACTCGCGACCGCCGATCCGTTGCTGCGCGGTCTGCTGGACTCGGGTGCGCTGGCGGCGGACGAGCTGTTCGCGGCCGACGGAACGAGTCTCGGCGGCGGTCAGCTCAAGGCGGACTCGCGATGCCGCGCGATCCGCTCCGACGGATCCACGCAGGAAACGCTGTTTCTGCTCGGGCCGTCCGTTTCCGGATCGGCCGGCTCGTCAGGTTTCTCCCGGCCGCATTTCAACGGTCCCGGCTTCCGGCAGAACGACGCCGTCGCCAGGGACCTGCTCAAGCTGCTCGCACCCACCGTACGGAAGGAAGAACGCCATGCCAGTTGAGTTCCTCGGCATTGCCGGAACCAACCCGGCCAGCGAGGTGACGCCGCGAACCGGCGACCCGCTGGACCTGGAGTACACCAGCAAACTCGCGCGAGCCCACGAGGACAACGGGTGGGACCGCATCCTGTTCGCCTATCACTCGGGCTCACCCGACCCGGCCCAGGTCGCGGCGTACGTCGCCGGCCGCACCGAGCGGATCAACCTCGTCGTTGCCCATCGGCCGAACGTCGCGTACCCGACGCTGACCGCGAAAACGTTTGCGACCCTGGACCACCTCAGCGGCGGCCGGTTCGAGGTGCACGTGATCACCGGCGGGTCGACCGCGGACCAGGCCGCGGAGGGTGACTTCCTGGCGAAGGACGACCGGTACGGGCGGACCGCCGAGTTCATCCAGATCCTCAAGCAGGCGTGGACCTCGGACACCCGGTTCGACTTCGACGGAAAGCACTACCGGTTCGAGCAGTTCCTCGCCGACATCAAGCCGATCCAGCAGCCGCGGCCCCGGATCTCATTTGGTGGCTCGTCCGCGGCGGCGTACGCGGTAGGTGCGGCCGAGGCGGACATCTTCGCGCTCTGGGGTGAGCCGCTTGCCGGGACCCGGGATCAGCTCGCGACCATCGACGCCGCGGCGGCGCGCGCGGGACGGACGGACCGGCCGACGATCCAGATCGCGTTCCGGCCGATCCTGGCGCCGACCGAAGAACTCGCGTGGGAGAAGGCGGAACGCGTTCTCGGCCGGATCAAGGATGTGCAGGCCGGCGGCGTTCCGGCGAGCACCCGGCTGCGGTCGAAGACGCCGGAAAACGCCGGATCGCAGCGGTTGCTGAAGGCGGTCGCGGCCGGCGAGCGCCACGATCGCGCACTCTGGACGGCGCCGACCGGCGTGACCGGTGGCGGCGGAAACTCCACGGCACTGGTCGGAACGCCGGAAACCGTTGCCGCCGCGTTGCTCGACTACTACGACCTCGGGATCCGGATCTTCTCCGCCCGCGGCTACGACATCTACGACGACGCGATCGACTTCGGCCGGTACGTGATCCCGCTGGTCCGCTCCGAGGTAGCCCACCGCGAACAAAGGAAAGCGTCATGACGGTCGTTTCCGATCTTGAGCAGGACTGGCAGACCTGGCACGCGGCGCGGGAGCGCGACCTGGACACCGACTACGGCTGGCTGTCCGTCGTCGCCTTCAACTGGCTGTCGGCCACACCGACCGCGATCGACGGTCTGGCCGGCAAGTGGTGGGCGGACGAACAGGCCCACGTCACGGCCTCCGGGGAACTGACGGCGGGCGGAGAACCAGTACACGGAACGGTTTCCGCCAGCGTTCCGGAAGCCGGCTCGATCAGCTGGCTGCTGCACGGAAACCGGTTGGCGGAACTCGTTCTCCGCGGCGGCCGGTACGCCGTCCGGCAGCGGGACCCGGGCGCGGCGACGCGGCAGGGCTTCCAGGGCGTACCGACGTACCCGATCGACGACGCCTGGACGGTCACCGGGTATTTCAGTCCGTACTCGAAGGCGCAGCGGGTGGAGGTGTCCACGGCGCGCGACGACCTGCGTCAGCACATCACCGCGGTCGGCACGGTGCACGTCGCGTTGGGCAGTACGGCGTACGAGCTGGTCGCGACCGCGGCGAGTGACAGCCGGCTCAACCTCTCGTTCCACGACAAGACGAACGGTGAGGAAACGGCGCCCTGGCGGACGGTGACGACCGGGCCGGTGGAGCGGGACGGGTCGGTGCGGATCGACTTCAACCGGACCATCAACCTGCCGTTCGCGTTCACGGCGTACGGGACCTGCCCGGCGCCGGTGCCCGGTAACCGCCTCGGTCTGCCGGTGACCGCGGGCGAGAAGAAGGTGCGATGAGGTTCTGTACCTACACATTGATCGACAACTCGCCGGACCCGATCAGCGGCGTGCAGCTCACGCCGTCCGAGCGGTTCCGGCGCGTCGTACAGCAGGCGCAGTGGGCGGAGGAGCTGGGCTTCGACGCGTACGGCGTGGGGGAGCGGCACGCGCAACGGTTCATCTCGTCGTCGCCGCCGGTCGTACTGTCCTACATCGCGGCGGTGACGTCGCGGATCCGGCTGCTGACCACGGTGACGGTGCTGTCGCTGCTGGACCCGGTGCGAGTCGCGGAGGACTACGCGACGCTCGACCAGCTGTCGGGTGGACGGCTCGACATCATCATCGGAAAGGGAAACGACCCGGACCAGAACGCGCTGTTCGGGTACGAGCTGGACGGGCAGTGGGACCGGAACCGGGAGAAGTACGAGCTGCTCCGTCGACTGCTGCAGGAAACCGGAGTTTCCTGGTCGGGGCGTTATCGCCCGGCGTTGACCGACGCGACCACGCAGCCGCGCCCGTACCGACCGGAGGGCATCCCGCTGTGGCACGGGTCGGCGTCATCGACGGAGTCCACCGAGCTGGCCGCGCGCTGGGGTGATCCCTTGTTCTCGGCGAACGGCTTCCATCCGCTGGAGAAGTACGCCGGGCTGATCCGGCACTACCGGGAGCGTTGGGAGGCGTACGGGCGGGACCCGGCGGCAGCTGTGGTGGGTGCTGGGTTCAACGGGCTGTACGTGAAGAAGACGTCGCAGGAGGCGGTCGATGGGTACCGGCCGATCTTCGACGCGTTCATGGACTCACCGGGTGCCCGGCACAACCAGCTGCCGTTCCGGACGCTCGAGGAGTTCCTCGACGGCGGATCGGTGCTGGTCGGGTCGCCGGAACAGGTGATCGACAAGTTCGGCCGGTACCAGGAAGCGTTCGGGCACGAGCTTTCCGGCATCTCGCTGGAGGTCGCGGGGCTCCCGGAGGAGGACAACCGGGAGTCCGTCGAGACCTTCGTCACAGACGTCATGCCGGCACTGCGAGCGTCGTACCCGAGCCGCGTCTGGGCCTAGCCATACGTCGGCGCCTGCGGCCAGCCTGCCGGGGAGTCCTCCCAGTCCTCCTGGCGGCCGTACGCGGCGAGGTCGGAGACGTTGGTGCTGAACAACAGCCGGTCGACGCCGCGCTGGCCGGTCGTGTAGGTGCGGAAAACGTTGTCGCCGTCGCGCAGGAACATGCTCAGCAGGAAGCCGCCGCCGACACCGCAGTCGGCGGAAAACGTCGTACTCGCCGAGGAGGCGAACGGGATGTGCTCCCAGCCCATCTCCTTCCAGTACCCGGCCATCTGCTCGATCGGCATGTCGGAAACGGTCGCCCAGGCCACGTCGTTGCCGGCCAGGCCTGGGAGGTTGGCGACGTTCTTCGTGAAATACGTGCAGCCGCCGCAGAACGCGTCCGGTCCGACGTTCATGAACTGGTACAGCGCGAGCTGGCGGTGCTCACCGAACAACTCCAGCAGCGTGACCGGCCCGTCCGCCGACGTGAAGGTGTACTCGCCGAACCGCACCATCGGCAGCCGCCGCCGCTGGGCCGCGATCCGGTCCAGGGTGCGCGTGGCCTCCTTCTCGGCGACCAGCAGTTCGGCGCGGGCCGCAGCCCATTCCTCGGCCGGCACCACCGGCGGCATTGCTGTCTCGGACATCCCTGCTCCTCTCGTAGGTCCTGCCAGTAGGACGGAGCCGTCCGGCGGTTCTCGACATCCGCTGTCTGCCGATCGCAGACGAATCTAGGACCCGGGCACCCGGAGCGGTAGGACTGTCTCCATGCGGATCGCGATCTTGGGTGGAACCCAGTTCATCGGACGGGCCGTCGTCGAGCGGCTGGCTGCGGAGCAGCACACGCTGCTGGTGGTGCACCGCGGCGACCATGAGCCCGACGATCTGGTGCCCGTCGAGCACGCGCACGTCAACCGTCACGACGGGACGGCGTTGGCTGCCGCGCTGAAACCGTTCGATCCCGAGGCACTCGTCGACATCTCGGGCATGAACGCGGCGGCCGCCGACGCGGCCCTCGGCGCGGTCGGACCGTCCGTGAAGCTCGTCGCCATCTCCAGCGGCGACGTCTACCGCGCCTACGACGGGCTGCACTCGGACCGTACGACGGACGCGCTGCCGCTGACCGAGGAATCACCGCTGCGGGACCGCCGCTTCGTCGACGGGCCGAAGTACGAGAACCTGGAGGTGGAGGAGCGGTACCTCCCGCGGGGGGCGACCGTGCTGCGGCTCGGGGCGGTGTACGGCGAGCACGACTATCAGCGGCGCTTCGAGTTCGTCCTGCGGCGAGTCCGGTCCGGGCGGCGCCGGATCCCGGTCGGTTCCGGGCAGTTCCTCTTCAGCCGGGTGTACGTCGGCGACGTCGCGGCCGCAGTGTCCTTGGCGCTGGGTGGCGACTTCCCCGGTGCTTTCAACGTGGTGGAGCCGTCGACCGCGCCGTACCGGCTGTTCGCCGAACAGATCCTGGCGGCGGCGGGGGTCGAGGACGCGGAGCTGGTGCGGGTGCGGGACGACCTGCTGCCGTCGGACCTGTCGCTCACGGGGGCGATCGACCAGCACCTGCTGATGGACCCGTGGAAGGCGCGCACGGTGCTCGGCTGGGCACCAGTGGATCCGGCCGAGACGCTCCGCGCGTCGGTCCGGTGGCATCTCGCGCATCCGCCGACGGACGCTTCTGACGACTTCTCCGAGGACGACGCCGTACTGGACTGAAAATGGTCAAGAGCACTCCGCCGGACCCGGTATGATTTCCGGGACGGACTGAGGGGCCTGCAAGGTGCGGTCGGCTCGATTTCACATCGGGGCGGCGGACCGTGTAATCTCTCTCCTCGGCCCGCCCCTTTAGCTCAGTCGGCAGAGCGTCTCCATGGTAAGGAGAAGGTCTACGGTTCGATTCCGTAAAGGGGCTCTGAGAACGGCATCCCACCTCCGGGTGGGATGACGAACTCTCACCCGGCGGGGTAGCTCAGGTGGTTAGAGCACACGGCTCATAATCGTGGTGTCGCGGGTTCGACTCCCGCCCCCGCTACCTGGCAAGGCAGTATCTCGAGAGTGCGATCACCTCAGTTGCGCACTCCTGAACAGAAGAGGCAGCAGTGGCCAAGTCAACCGACATTCGCCCGAAGATCACCCTGGCGTGCACGGTCTGCAAGGAGCGGAACTACATCACCAAGAAGAACCGGCGTAACGACCCGGATCGTCTTGAGCTGAAGAAGTACTGCCACCGGTGCAACGACCACACGGACCACCGCGAGACGCGCTGACCTCAGGTCTTTCGCAAGGGCCGCTTCGGACTACCGAAGCGGCCCTTCGCTGTTCCCTCAGACGGTCAGAATCGGGCAGCCGCCCTCGTACGCCGTGAGACGCTCGTCACGCGGAGTGAGGCAGCAGGAGCCGCAGAGCGTGCCGTTGCCGACGTCGCTCGTGTAATACAGACAGCACGTGTTCCGCAGGTAGACGAGCTTCCCGGCCGCTACCTCCACCTCGCCGAGCCGCGCCAGCCCGCCAGGTGCCTTCGCCATGAACGTCCGCCACCGCTCGAGCAGGTACGTCGGCTCCACCGTGACGTCCTCGCGCGTTGCGGCACAGAATCCCATCGCGACGCCCGCCGCAACACCGCCGTACACCTGCCGCAACCCGGCCCGCGTCCGCCGGTGCAGCTCCTCGGCAAGTGGCAGCAGATGCTGGCGCAGCACCACGTCGTACAGCGTGTCCATCCCACCGGGCAGGAAGCGGGCGGAGCGTACGGCGACTGCCGCGATGCCGTGCCCGTCGTGCGGCCGGACCCACAGGTTCTGCGGGCGGATGTCGAGGACGCGGCCCTCCAGCGCCCAGAGCAGGAGCGCGGTCGCGGGCGCGCGGCCGGCGTAGAACGACATCATGCTGAGCGCGTTCGCGTGCGCCGTACGGTGGCAACTGGCCTCGTCGTCCCGCTTGAGCAGCTCGGTGAGTTCGGGGCTGCCGGGCTCCAGGATCCGGTCCACCCGCAGCCACGCGGAGCCCTCCGGCTCGCCGATCTCCAGCCGGTACCGAGGCGCGTACCTCGCCAGCGCCGCCACTGTCGTCACGTTCAACCTTCTCCGTCACAATCGTGGGCGGCGGAAACCCGGACCATAGTCTGCCAGTAGGGTTAGCGGATATGACGATCGACGCCACGATGGTCGGCCGGAGTTACGCGGCCGCCGAGTCCTACCAGGTCGGCCGGGAGAAGATCCGGGAGTTCGCCGACGCGATCGGTGACCGAAACCCGGCGTACCGGGGCGACGACGCGATCGCGCCGCCGACGTTCGCGTTCATGGTCGGCAGCCGCGCGCTCGAGGAGCTGCTGAACGACGAGGAGCTCGGCCTGCGGCTGGACCGGATCGTGCACGGCGCGCAGAAGTTCAACTACACCCGTCCGATCAAGGCCGGTGACAACATCGCCGCGACCGCCACCATCACCACCGTGCGCAAGGCCGGGCCCGTCGAGGTGATCATGTACGAGACCACCCTGACCACAGTCGACGGCGAGCCGATCGCCACGGCGACGTCGACCCTCTCGCACAACCGGGCGGACGCATGATCGAGGTAGGGACCGAGCTGCCGGCGCTGACCGTCACGCTGCGGCGCGAGGACCTGGTCCGGTACGCCGGGGCGAGCGGGGACTTCAACCCGATCCACTGGAACGACCGGATGGCCGCGGCACTCGGCCTGCCCGGCGTGATCGCGCACGGGATGCTCACGATGGCGTCCGCGGTGCGCGTCGTCACGGACTGGATCGACGATCCGGCCGACCTGGTGGAGTACGGCGTACGGTTCACCAAGCCGGTCGTCGTACCGGACGACGACAAGGGCGCGGGTGTGACGTTTTCCGCGCGCGTCGACAAGGTCGCGGACGGGCTCGCCGAGATCGACATCACGGCGGTCGCCGGCGAGGAGAAGGTGCTCGGCCGGGCCAGGGCGGTCGTGCGGGTCCGGTGAGTACGCACGTGTCGCTGGCCGACTACACCACGCTGCGAATCGGTGGGTTGGCCGACAAGTTCGTCGAGGTCAGCACCGAGGAAGACCTGATCACCGCGGTCCGGGACGCCGACGCAGCCGGGGAGCCGGTGCTGCTGCTCTCGGGCGGTAGCAACGTGGTGATCGGGGACGACGGGTTCCGCGGGACCGTGGTGAAGATCGCGACCTCCGGCATCCGCGTCGACGCGGACATGTGCTCCGGGGCGATGGTGCACATCGCGGCCGGGGAGGACTGGGACGGCGTCGTGCAGCGCGCGATCGCGGAGGAGTGGAGCGGGCTCGAGTCGATGTCCGGCATCCCCGGGCTCGCCGGGTCGACGCCGGTGCAGAACGTCGGGGCGTACGGTCACGAGGTCGCGGAGACCGTTGCGTCCGTGCGGGTGTGGGATCGCGTCGTCCGCAAGGTCGAGACGATCTTCGCGGGCGACTGCGGGTTCAGTTACCGCAACTCGCGGTTCAAGGCCGACCCGTCGCGGTACGTCGTACTCGAGGTCACCTTCCAGCTGACGCTGGGCGATCTGTCGGCGCCGGTCGGGTACGCCGAACTTGCCCGGGTGCTCGACGTCGAGGCGGGCTCGCGCGCGCCGATGACCGAGGTCCGGGAAGCCGTCCTCGGCCTGCGCCGCAGCAAAGGCATGGTCCTCGACCCCGCCGACCACGACACGTGGAGCGCAGGCTCCTTCTTCACCAACCCCATCCTCGACACCCCCGCCGAAGTCCCCGCCGGCGCTCCCCAGTGGCCGCAACCTGACGGCCGAGTCAAAACCAGCGCCGCCTGGCTGATCGAACACGCCGGCGTCTCCAAGGGCTTCACCATCGGCAACGCCGCCGTCTCTACCAAACACACCCTGGCCCTCACCAACCGAGGCCAAGCCACCGCCAAGGAACTCCTGACCCTGGCCACCCACGTCCGCACCCAAGTCCAACAATCCTTCAACATCACCCTCGTCAACGAACCCGTCCTGGTGAACTGCACCCTGTAAGGACAGGAAGTACTGCCTGCTGAGCCGTTCCTGAGCGAGCGGCCGAGCGTGCCGGGTCTTCGCTGAGGCGACTACCTCCTGTCGTTAGCGGGCCTGTGGACAACTTCCGCGCCAGTCGCGGCGAATCCCGCAGTATCGGTGGGTGACCGTTGTCGCCGAGATCCTGGCCCGGCTGGGTGGCTGTGCCACCGCCGCACAGCTGGTCGGGCTGGTCTCGCCCGGGGCCTTGAAGGCGGCGGTGCAGCGAGGCGAGGTCGAGCGGCTCGCGCGCGGGGTCTACGGCCTGCCCAGTCTCGGCCCGGACCGACTTGCTGCGGTCGCCTACGACGGTGTCGTTTCCTACACCAGCGCCGCAGCCGCCTGGGGATTGCCCCTGCTCGTACGACCGGAGAAGCCGCACGTCACGGTTCCTGCGAAGCGCAGGCCTCGGCCGGGACGCCCGGCTGAGCTGCACTGGGCAGCGGTTTCGCGGGTGGAGCGTGATGCTCGGCTGACCGGCCTGCTGCGAACTGCCCTCGATTGTTCGCGACTACTGCCGTTCGGCGAGGCGCTCGCCGTGGCTGACGCGGCGTTGGCTACCGGCAGGCTGGCGAAGGACGAGTTGGAAGCAGCTGCCGAGGCGATGCGTGGACCGGGTCGCCCGAACGCGGTTCGGGTCGCCGCCGCAGCCACCACGCGGTCGGAGAGTTTCCTGGAGTCGATGTTGCGGAGCCTGCTGATCGGCGCGGGGATCGACGACTTCGAGCCCCAGGTCATCGTGTACGCCGGCGGCATCCGGGTTCGGGTCGATCTCGGGCATCGGGTGGCGCGGATCGCGCTGGAGGCCGAGGGCTATGAGTTCCACGGTTCGGCTGGCGCGTTCGCTGCGGATTGCCGGCGGTACGACGACCTGGTCGGTGCCGGGTGGTTGGTACTGCGGTTCACCTATCAGCAGGTGATCGGGGATCCGGCCTGGGTGATTGAGACCGTTCGCAGCGCGCTCGCGGCGCGCTAACGACAGGAGGTAGGCCTGTCGAGCTACCTGAGATGCGCTCGCGACCAGGTGCCGACGGCCGGTGGGCGGTACTACCTCCTGTCGTTAGCGGGTTCTGAAAAAGATTTGCGTTGGGGGTAGGCAGGAGGGGTTGGGGTCGCTAATCTTTTGCGCAATCTGGTGGGAGGTGGGTTGTGAGGCGTAAAAGATTTTCTCGGCGGGAGGTGTTGGCCGGGGTGGGGGCAGGGCTGGCGGCTGCTGTGGTGCCGGGGTGTTCCGGTGGCGACGGTGGGCGGTCGGGGGCTCTGCAGGTGTGGGGCGGGGTGCCGGCGGCATCCGGGCCGGCTGATGTGGTGAAGGCGTTCCAGGCGAAGTTTCCGCAGTACAAGGTGAACTACACGCGGTTCGTGAACGACGACCGCGGCAACCTCAAGCTCGACACCGCCCTCCAGGGTGGCGTCGACATCGACGTGTACTTCACGTACTCGCAGGGTGCGATGGCGTTGCGGGCCGGGTCCGGACTGGCGGCGGACCTGACCGATCGGGTCAAGGCGGACCCGGAGCTGCAGGTGTTCCTCGACACCGAGCAGCCGCGGTCGTACATCGACAACGGCAAGGTCAAGGCGCTCGCCACCGCGCGGGAGCCGTTCTTCGTGCTGTTCAACGAGAAGCTCCGGCAACAGGCCGGCGTCGAACTTCCGCAGTCGTGGACGATCGACGAGTTCCGCGCGACGGCGAAGAAGCTGACGACGGACAAGACGGTCGGCACGTACACGCTGCCCGACGTCGCCCGGATCGCCCTCGGGCCGAACTACTGGTACGACGGAAACCGCTCGAACTTCGGCGATCCGCACTTCGAGCAGGGTTTCCGCGTCGGCCGCGAGATGATCGCCCAGGGTACGGCGTTCCCGTGGACCGAGGTGCTGTCCCGGCACCTGGACGCGTACCAGCAGAACTCGTTCCTCGGCGAGGAGTTCCACCTCTGGTCGACGGCCCCGTTCAACCTGCGTTACCTGTACGACGCGAAGAAGTACCCGCACGACTTCAAGGTCGCGTTCGCGCCGTCGCCGACCGTCGACGGCCAGAACTGGAACGGCGGCTCGTTCAGCAATTTCATCATGGTCAACCCGAAGTCGCCGAAGTTCGAGGCGGCCTGGGCGTTCGTGAAGTTCTGGCTGACCGAGGGCGCGACGCCGATGCTCAAGGGCGGCAAGATGCCGGCGCTCGGCAACGTCACCGACGAGCAGATCGTTTCCGGAATGCTCGGAAAAGAGCCGGAGAAGTACTTCGATCTCGACTCGTTCCGGCGCGTCGTCCTGGCGTCCGATCCGAAGCTCGCGACCGACACCCGGCTGACCGGATTTCCGGAGATTTCCCTTGCGATGAAGCAGCAGCGCGACCTGTGCTGGCTCGGTGAGAAGGACCCTGGGGTCGCGATCCGTGAGGTACGGCGGCTTGCCGACGCCGCGATCGCCCGTAACGAGAGGAGGCCCTGATGGCCACCGCCACGGTCGTCGCGGCCGGCACCAAGGCCCGGACCGAGCGGGGCTCCGGGATCCGCCCGTCCGGCTGGATCGGGTTCCTGTTCATCGCCCCGAACCTGCTCGGCGTGATCGCGTTCACGCTGATCCCCCTGATCAGCGTCGTCGTACTCGCCTTCACGGACTGGAACCTGGTGTCCGGCCTCGGCGGGATCACCTTCAACGGCCTCGACAACTTCGTCGCGATCGCCCGGGACCCCGGGTTCTGGCACGCGATCGGCCTGACACTGGTGTACGTCGTGGTGTCGGTCCCGCTCACCGTCGTACTCGGACTCGCCCTCGGGATCGCGCTCAACCGTCCGCTTCCGGGTCGCGCCGTACTCCGGGCGATCTTCTTCCTGCCGTACATCGTCAACGTGGTTGCGATCGGCATGACCTGGTTGATGTTGATGAACCCGAAGGCCGGCCTGGTGAACCAGGTCCTCGACGCGTTCGGGCTCCAGCCGGGGTGGTTCGCCTCCTCGCACTGGGCGCTGCCGGCGCTGATCGTGATGGCGGTGTGGGGTGGCGTCGGGTACTGCTCGCTGATCTACCTGTCCGCGCTGCAGGACGCGCCGCAGCAGCTGTACGAAGCGGCCGACATCGACGGCGCCTCCGCGTGGTCGAAGTTCCGCGTGATCACCTGGCCGTCGTTGCTGCCGACAACGATCTTCCTGCTGGTCACGCTGATCATCGGGGCCTCGCAGGGCTTCGGCCTGATCGCGCTGATCACCGCGGGTGGTCCGGGCGACGCGACCACCACGATCTCGTACTACATGTACCAGACCGGCTTCCAGTTCTACCGGTTCGGCTACGCGTCGGCGATCGGCCTGGTGACGTTCGTCGGCGTACTCGTCCTGACCCTGCTCACCTGGCGGGCGCAGCGAGGGAGGGCCCTCAATGACTAAGAAGTACAGCAAGTGGATCTGGGGCGTCCCGCTGTGGACCCTCGCCATCGCTTTCCTCGCGCCGTTCGCGTGGATGATCTCGACCGCACTGAAACCGGACGTGGACGCCTACAAGATCCCGATGCAGTGGATCCCGAACCCGTTCCAGTGGGACAACTTCAGCACTGTCCTGAGCGGGGCGACCTCGGTTCTTCCGGCGTTCGGCCGCTCGGTGTTCGTGGCGCTGCTGCGGGTCGCGGGGGAGCTGATCACCGCGACGATGGCCGGCTACGCGTTCGCCCGGATGTCGTTCAAGGGCCGGGACAAGTTGTTCCTGCTGTACCTGGCGACGGCGATCATTCCGGCCCAGCTGCTGCTCGTTCCGCGGTTCATCTACTTCCAGAAACTCGGGCTGTACGACACGCTCTGGGCGCTGATCCTGCCGGGGATGTTCACCGTGCTCGGAACGTTCCTGATGCGCCAGTTCTTCGTCAGCCAGCCCGCCGAGTTCGCCGAGGCGGCCCGGATGGACGGCGCCAACGAGTGGCGGGTGTTCACCCGGATCTACTTGCCGTTGGCAACACCGGTGATGAGCGCACTCGGCATCCTCGCGTTCGTCTGGTCCTGGAACGACTACGAGACACCGCTGGTGCTGATCAGCAACCCGGACCGGTACACGCTGCCGCTCAGCCTGACCAACTTCGTCGACGAACAGGGCCAGATCGCGCCCGGTCTGACGATGGCCGCCTCGGTGATCTCGATCGTGCCGGTGCTGATCGTGTTCGTCGTCCTGCAACGCCGCTTCATCGCCGCCATGACTCATACAGGGATCAAATGATGCAGAACGTGTCAGGTGTCTTTCCGCATCTCGCGCAGATCGGCGACTTCGGGCCGCCGCGCAGCGAGCTCGGTATCGGTTCGCTGATGCCGTGGAACGGGAAGCTCTACGTCCAGAACTACAACTCCCACAAGGCGCCGTCCGGGGCGGGCGTCAGCCTGCGCCGGGTCGACGCCGACCTGTCGATGGAAATCGTTCCGGAAACTCTCGGCGTGGACGGAACGTACACCAACCGTTTCGTGCATTTTCCGACCTCGAAGCTGGTCCTCGGGCCGCACGTGATTTCCGCGGACCACAAGATCGTGACGATCCCGGAGCTCGAGCCGCTCCGGGTCTGCGGTACGTCGCGGCACCTGACGAAACCGGACACGCACGTCTACGTGCTCGTGATGGAGGGCGAGCTGTTCGAGCTCGACGTCACGACGTACGAGTGCACGCAGCTCTTCGACCTCAACGACGAGCTCGGGACCGACGGCGAGATGAAGGTGCACTACAAGGACTGCTACACGAGTTTCGGCCGGCTCGTGGTGTGTTCCAACGAGTACGCCGAGCCGGAGTGGGCCGGCGAGCGGTCGCGCGGCCGGTTGGCCGAGTACGACGGTACGTCGTGGAAGATCCTGCGGGACGATCCGTTCACGGCGATCGGCGGGCGGCACGAGTTCGGCGGGACGATCTTCGCGACCGGGTGGGACCGGGCGTCGGCGATCCTCGAGGTGTTCACCGAGGCCGACCAGCAGTGGACGCGGTACCGGCTGCCGAAGGCTTCGCACTGTTTCGACCACAAGTGGCAGACCGAGTGGCCGCGGATCCGCGAGGTCGAGCACGAGCGACTGCTGATGGACCACCACGGGATGTTCTACGAGGTGTCGCCGTGGGCGTACGGCGGCCGGATCTGGGGTGTCCGCCCGATCTCGACGCACCTGTGGGTCCTGGGTGACTTCTGCTCGTGGCGCGGGATGCTCGTGGCCGGTGCGGACAATGCTTCACCGAGTCACGGGCTCAATCCGACGACCGCCGAGCCGCAATCCGGGTTGTGGTTCGGGAAGACCGACGACCTGTGGAGTTTCGGCAAGCCGGCAGGGTGGGGCGGGCCGTGGTGGGAAACACCGGTTTCCGCCGGCGTTCCGTCCGATCCGTACCTGATGACGGGCTTCGACGGAAAGTGTCTGCACCTGGAGAACTTCTCGGACAATCCGCTGACGATCACGGTCGAGATCGACTTTCACGGGCACGGCCGGTTCGGCGCCGTGGAGGCGTTGACGGTCGAGCCGGGGCAGATCCGGTCACACGTTTTCCCGCCCGGGTTCAGTGCGCACTGGGTACGGGTGGTGAGTGACGCGGACGGCGTCGCGAGTGCCCAGTTCGTCTATACGTGATGATCACGGAATGGATTCCTCGATGGAACGAGCCGGCAGTCCGAGTCCGTTGCAGCAGGTCAAGCGGGCCGTGCCCGAGCTGAACGGTGCGATGCAACGGGTCGCCGAACACATCCTGGCGAACCCGGACGAGGTCGCGCGCGGTTCGATCACCAAACTGGCCGAAGCCGCGCAGACCTCGGCCGCGACGGTCACCCGGCTGTCGACCCACCTCGGGTACGCCGGGTATCCCGCGCTGCGGGCCGCGCTGGCGATGGAGGTCGGCCGCGGTCTGGAGGCCGGCTGGGCGAGCGACATCGGCATGGCGATCGGCCCGGCGGATCCGCCCGAGCAGGTGCTCAACGTGCTCGCGTCGACGCAGGCGAACGCGCTGCGGAACGCGTTGGCCGCGATCGATCTCACCGCGGCCACCCGGGTCGCGGACGCGATCGCCGGCGCCCGGCGGACCCACATCTACGGCGAGTGGGGCGACGCGATCCCGGCCCGCGAGCTGTACATCCGGCTGCTGCGGATCGGGATTCCGGTGGGGTTCTTCGACGGTCCGCAGTCCTCGCAGATCGGCGCCGGCCTGCTCGGCGAGGGTGACGTCGCGCTGACCGTCACGCGGTCCGGTACCGATCCGACCACGCTCGAGTTCATCAAGCGCGCCCGTGAGCAGGGCGCGCTCACCGTCGCGATCACCGGGATGCCGGACGCGCCGATCGGCCGGCTCGCCGACGTCACCCTCGACACCGGTACGCCGAACGGCGCGAACTGGACCGAGTTCTTCGCCGGCCGCGCGAGCGACGTACTGACCGCCGGCCTGCTGTTCGTCCTGGTCGCACAGCGGGTGCCCGATCACCTGACCGCACATCATCCGAACGGGCCGGGGCAGCCCGTCGTACAGCGAGATACCTGAAGGGTTTGTGCATGCAGCAGCTCGAGGTCCAGTCCGATCTGACCGTCGTCGGCGGCGGGCTCGCCGGGATCTGTGCGGCGATCGGCGCCGCGCGGCAGGGCAGCACTGTGGCGCTGGTGCAGAACCGGCCGGTGCTCGGCGGCAACTCGTCCAGTGAGGTGCGGGTGTGGGTGTGCGGGGCGACCGCGCACGGCGCCCAGAGCTTCGCCCGCGAGACCGGCATCATGGGTGAGCTGTTCGTCGAGAACCAGTTCCGGAATCCGCTCGGAAACCCGTACTACTGGGATCTCGTGCTGCTGGAGGCGGTCCGCGCCGAGCCGCGGATAACGCTGTACCTGAACACCGACGTCCGGTCGGTGGAGGCCGCAGACGGCGAGATTCGGTCGGTGACCGGGTGGCAGATGGGGTCCGAGAAGGAGATCCGGTTCGTCAGCCCGGTGTTCGTGGACTGCTCGGGCGACGGCCTGGTCGGGGTCATCGCGGGTGCGGAATACCGGACCGGGCGGGAGCCGCGTTCGGAGTACGACGAGTCGTGGGCGCCCGACGTACCGGACTCGAACACGCTCGGCAGCACGATCCTCTTCTACAGCAAGGACGCCGGGGAGCCGGTGCGGTTCGTGCCGCCGTCCTTCGCGCGGGACGTCACGGAAACCGCGATTCCGGAACGACGCGTGATCCGGACCGATATGAACGGGTGCGCGTTCTGGTGGATCGAATGGGGCGGTGAGCTGGACGTCGTCGACGACAACGAGGCGATCCGCGACGAGCTGCAGGCCGTGGTGTACGGGATCTGGGACCACATCAAGAACTCCGGGCAGTTCGACGCGGACAACCTGACCCTGGAGTGGATCGGGTCGGTGCCCGGAAAACGTGAGTACCGGCGTTTCCTCGGCGACCACGTGCTGACCCAGCACGACGTGCTCGACCAGACGGACTTCGACGACCGCGTGGCCTTCGGCGGCTGGTCGATCGACCTGCACCCGCCCGGTGGCGTGTACGCGGCCGAGCGCGGATCGAAGCACTGGCATCCGGACGGCAACTACCACATTCCGCTGCGTTCCCTGTACTCACGGAACGTCCGGAATCTGTGGATGGCCGGGCGGAACATCAGCGCGAGCCACGTCGCGTTCGGTACGACGCGGGTGATGGCGACCTGTGCGCTGCTCGGTGAAGCGGCCGGGGTCGGCGCTTCTGTTGCCCTGCGCAACGGATTGACGCCACGGGAGCTGGCGCACGACCGGTTCGGCCTGATGAAGCACGCGCTGACCCGCGCCGACTCGTCGGTCCTCGGCGTCGTCGACGACGATCCGGAAAACGTTGCATTGTCGGCGACCGTCACCGCATCCTCCACCCTGACCCGGCCGGCGCTCGAGGTCTCGTCCGGACCGCTGCCGCTCACCACCGACCTCGGAATGGTCATCCCGGTCGACCCCGCGCTCGACGGTTTCGAGCTACTCGTCGACTCGACCGGCGGTTCGCTGACCGTCGAGCTCCACGACCCGGTGAAGGCCCAGAACTACCTCCCGGCCAAGCTCGTCGACTCCTGCACAGTCGAGGTGCCGGCCGGCGAGAAGCGCTGGATCCACGTCCCGTTGGCCTGGCGTCCGTCCGCTCCGTCCAACGCGTTCGTCGTACTGCGCAGCACACCGGACATCTCCGTGCACACCGCTGCGACGGCTCTCCCCGGCACGGTTCACTTCGCCCATCGCGACCCGGCGCCCGACGAGCAGTGGACGGAGCAGTTCCGCGCCTGGAAACACATCCTGCCCCGCGGCGGCTTGTGCATCCGCCTCGGCGAGACCGCGGCGTACGCGCCTGAGAAGGTGATCGGCGGCTACTCCCGCCCGTACGGCGGCCCGAACCTCTGGTCGTCCGAAGACCTGGCCTGGGACCCCGAACCTTGGCTCGAACTCACCTGGCCCGAGCCGGTCGAACTCTCCGAGATCGTCGTCGTCCTGGATGCGGACGTCCAGGAGGACCTCATCAACCTCCACCATCACCGGACGCCGTTCGAGTCCCTGCCCACTCTCGTAGCCGCTTACGACGTGGAGGTCCGCAACGGCGACAGTCCGTGGCAGGTGGTCGCCCAGGTCACCGACAACCACCACCGCACCCAGCACCACCACGTGCAGACCCGAGCCACCCACCTCCGCCTCACGACAAGGCGCACCAACGGCGCACCACGAGCCCATGTGGTCTCCATCCGCGCCTACGCGTCGGCTCAGTAACGCCACTCGAGTTCGTGCTGCAGCATCCAGAGCGTCAGAGGTTCAGCAGCGCCGGCCGACGCTGCACCCGTCAGTAGGTCTGCGAGGACCTGCGCGGGTGCAGCGAGCCGGAGGCCGCTGTCGGTCTTCCGGGAACGGGTGTAGACGACATCCCCGGAAGGCTCAGCCAGGATGATGGACCTGCCCCTGGCCGGCACGAGCTCCCACACCGTGGCAGCAGCCCGCGCGTCCGGGGTGTAGATCACGGTCGGGCCGGCCGGTGTCTCTGCCGCCCACATCTGTGCCGCACGCGCGCCGCTGACTGCGTGACGAACAGGTGTGGTCGCGACACGGTCCAGGAGCGGCTGGGCGCCGTGTTTGCTGCGCCAGTACGTCAGACGGACGTCACGGCTGAAGCGGACCTCCTCGTTCCAGCGGCGGAGCAGGGTGAGCCAGCTCGGTACGGCGACGACTCCGGGTGCCTGACGCTCCACGAGTTCTTCGCGCTCGAGCCGGTTGACCACCCGGCGAATGGTCTGCGCGGGAACGCCGGTGGTCGTCACTAGGTCGTGGGTGGTCCAGAGGCTCCTGAAGTCCAGGAGCGCGCGGATGATCAGCGACGCCGCGTCGCCGGCCAAAGGGCTGACGGTGCTCATGAGCTCCCTCCAGTAGGCCGTGCCCCGAGCTGGAGGCTCGCGTAGGTGGTCCACTCGTACTGGTTGTGATCGCGGTTCAGGTTGATCAGGCTTACGCGGCTGATCTCGGTTCTGGCGACGCCGCCGGCCAGGGCGTTGACGCGTTGGCGGAGCGGTTCGGCGGGGGCGGGCTGATTCCAGTAGCCGAGTGAGACGTGTGGGTCGAGTTCGGGCAGTGCGGGGACGGAGTCACTGCCCCAGACGTCGGTGATCGCCGCACGGAGCTGGGCGCGCAGACGGCGCAGACGGTCGACGGGGGAGACCGGGAGCTGCAGGCTCTCGGCGTCGACGACCGCGGGGCCGAGCTTGATCTCGAACGGGCGGAAGTACTCGAGCCGCCGTTGCGCCGCCTCGATGATCGGGTCGAGGTCCGACTGCGGGACCTTGTCGGCGAACCCGATGCCCTGCAGCGTGAGGTGCAGCCATTGGACCGGCACCGGCGTGATCCCGGGCAGCGCACCGACCAGCCGCCGGTACGCCGAGTGCACGTCGGTCAGCACGGCGTCGTTCGGGAAGACGACGTGCCACGTGTAGAACGATCGCCCGGGACGCCAGTTCGGGCGCCAGTACCAGTGATCGCGGACTTCCCTGATCATGTGTGCTCCTCGATCACGCGTCGTCGGTTCGGGGTCGTCAGGCGGGCCGGTAGTCCCGGTTGCTGCGTGAACTCGGCGATCCGGTCCCGCAGCATCCGGCCCTTCGGACTGCGCGCGTACGGCGCTGTCAGGGCCGCGACCTCCGCGAGGCGCTGGATCAACGGGCGAACGCGGTACTCCGGCTGGAGCTCCAGAACCGGGTCGACCGCCTCGATCGCACCGTCGAGATGTCCGAGGAGCAGCCGCGCCTTCGCCTGCTGGAGACGTGCCATCCGTTCGGAGCCCGCGTTCCGGAGTGCGTACGGGACGGCCTCGAACAGGGCGATGCTGTGGTCGGCGTGATCCGCGGTCCGTTGTGCGTCGCCGAACGCCAGGTGCGTGTCCGCCCACAGTCCTTCGGCGCGTTCCGGCGTACAGAGCAGGACTCCGCCTGGTTCGGAATCGGCCGGACGGACGGCGAGGGTTCGGGCGACGTCGAGGAGATCACGGGCCTTGTCCGTGCGTCCGGCGCGGGCGAGGTCGACGGAGGCCGCGCTGGCGAGGAAGAGCCTTGCCGTGCCGGCGTTGTACCGAAGACCGTCCTCGGCGTACGACGCCGCGCGGGCGAAGTCCTCCTGCCAGAACGCGGCGGTGTGCTGGGTCGCGCGGATCCAGCCCCGCAGTACGTCGTGATCCGCGGCCTCGGCGCAGGCCCAGGCTGTACGGGTATGACCCTCGGCGATGTCCGGCCGGCCGAGGTCGACCGACATCCAGGCGAGCAGGGTGATCGCCCAGCCGGCGGCCGCGTACAGGTCACGGGACTGGCGCGGCGACTGGTTGCCGGCCAGCAGTCCGAACGCGCGGTCCCGGATCGCACGGCTCTTCGCGAACAACGGCCTGATCGGCGTCCGCAGGTACGACTGCGCGATCCGCTCGATGTCGGCGTGCAGCTGTTCGACGGTGAGCTCGCCGACGTTCGACTCCTCGGCGAACGACAGCAACCCGATGGACTCGTCGCCCGCGTTCACCAGGTCGTCGTCGTGGCCTGCCATCGACGCGGGCGGCGCCAGCTCCGGCTCGGTCAGGGAGACGCCGGAGGGCGGGAAGAAGCCGAGGTCGTTGTCGGAGGCAACGCCGAGCACGTGGCGCAGCCCGGAGCGGTACGCCGCGCCGGGCCAGCGGACCGCGCCGCGTTCCAGCTTGGCGATGTAGTGGCCGTCGAGCTCGTACTTGATCTCGGTCGTGTCCCAGAGCCACGCGCAGATGGTGTCGGCCAGCTCGCTCCGGGACATGTGTTCACCCGGCGCGCGCCGTGATGGGGTGCGCTCCCGCGCCTCGCGGAGAAACTCGTTCGGCCCTGACATGGCGGTAACTGTAAGACGCTGAACACCCTCTGCGACGGCGAAATCGGGCCCTGTGGACGATCTGCCCCACAGTGCCCCGATCTGCCCCGAATCCCTGTGGAAAAAGGGGTTCTCGGCTGCCGTGGATGGACTGCGGCGGCGAATCGGCGGTGATTTCGGCGTGGAAAGACGGTTGCTGAGCGTGAGGACGCCGGGGCATCCCGGGGCAGATAGGGGCAGCCCCTCACCGTTGGCGCTCTAAAGTTGTGGGATGCCCGAGGAAGCCGTGACGACGTTGCACGCTGAGCTGGAGCGGTTCGGACGGGTGGAGGAAGGGTTCGCGCTGCTTGAGGTGTTCCTGGAGGTGGCGCGACCGCAGCTGGGTGCGGTGGTGCTGGATCCGGTGGGACTACAGCTGCCGACGGAGCTCACCGACGATCGCCTCGTCGTGCAGAAGCTGATCGACGAGATCGAGCAGGAGCCACAGGGCAAGGCGCGCGTCCTCGAGCGCCCCTTCGACATGGACGACGAGCAGGCGCGCTGGGACTACGTGCGCCTCGCCTACAGCTCGAACCAGGCGACGGTGTGGAGCCGTCGCCAACGGACGACGTACTTCGAGGTGTCCGGCGGCCACAAGGCGACGTACTGGCTGCCGGACAGCCTGAAGGTGCAGTACTTCGACGCGTTGACCTCCCGCGGTTGGGCCATCCCGGAGGACTGGCTCACCGCGGTGGCGAAGCAGCCCAAGCCGTGGTGGAAGCGCGGTGGGCGCTGACCTGTCAGCCGATCGCGGGCAGGTGGGTCAGGGCTTCGGCTACGGCTGACTGGATGTCGGCGTCCTCCCAGGTGCGATCGACGATGGCGTTGGACAGGTAGGCGTCGTACGCGGCGAGGTCGAGGTGACCGTGGCCGCAGAGAGCGGTGAGGATGACCTTCTCCTCGCCGGACTCCTTGCAGCGTTGGGCTTCCTCGACGGCGGCGGCCAACGCGTGGGTGGGCTCGGGCGCGGGGACGATGCCCTCGGTCCGCGCGAACTGGACTCCGGCGGCGAAGCACTCGGACTGTGGTTTGGCGACCGCCTCGATCTCGCCGGTCTCGTAGAGGTGGCTGATCAGCGGGCTCATCCCGTGGTACCGCAGGCCGCCGGCGTGGATCGGGTCGGGGATGAAGTCGTGGCCCAGCGTGTGCATCTTCATCAACGGCGTCATCCCGATGGTGTCGCCGAAGTCGTACGCGTACGTGCCCTGGGTGAGTGACGGGCACGCGGCCGGCTCGACCGCGCGCACGATCGGTGACATCCGGCCGGCCCATTTCTCCCGCAGGAACGGGAACGCCAGGCCGCCGAAGTTCGACCCGCCGCCGGTGCAGCCGACGATCAGGTCGGGAGTCTCGCCCACCATCGCGAGCTGCATCAGCGTCTCCTCGCCGATGATGGTCTGGTGCATCAGCACGTGGTTGAGCACCGAGCCGAGCGCATAGTGCACCTCGGGATCCTGCAGGGCGGCCTCGACTGCCTCGCTGATCGCGATCCCGAGTGAACCGGTGGAGTCGGGGTCACCGGCAAGGATCTTCCGCCCGGCCTCGGTCAGGTCGGACGGGCTCGGGTGCACGGTCGCCCCGAACACCTCCATCATCGTCCGCCGGTACGGCTTCTGGTCGTACGACGCCCGCACCTGCCAGACCTCGCACTCCAATCCGTACTGCGCGCAGGCGAACGCGAGCGCCGTACCCCACTGCCCGGCGCCGGTCTCGGTGGTGAGCTTCCGGACGCCGGACTTCGCGTTGTAGTACGCCTGGGCGACTGCGGTGTTCGGCTTGTGTGATCCCGCCGGCGAGACGCCTTCGTACTTGTAGTAGATCCGGGCCGGCGTATCGAGCGCCTTCTCCAGCCGATGCGCGCGATACAACGGGCTGGGCCGCCACAGCCGGTAGACGTCGAGCACCTCGCCCGGAATGTCGACGTACTGCTCCTGAGAGACCTCCTGCAGGATCAGGTCCATCGGGAACAGCGGCGTGAGATCGTCCGGCCCGATCGGTTGCCCTGTGCCCGGATGGAGCACCGGCGGCGGCGGCGTCGGCAGGTCGTGCAGCACGTTGTACCAACGGGTCGGCAGCTCTTCCTCTGGCAGCAGGATCTTCGTCGGCGTCATGCACGCAAAGTTAGGCCCGCGCCCGACCCCCGGACAATGACCTGAACCGGAACGCAACCAGCACTTATCCGGAACTCGACAACCCCTCCAGCACCCCACCGGCGCGCACGCGGTAGACGACGTCGGACGGCTGCCGCGTACCGAGCGCATCCGGTACGCCGAGCCGTCGCAGCAGCATCCGCCCGATCATCTCGTGCGACACCAGCAAAGGCCGCCGTACGCCGCTCCGCCCGATCTCCTCCAGCACCCGTCCGGCGCGCACCTCGCCGTCCGCGTAGCTCTCACCCTCCGGAAACCGATAGGTGTACTTCTCCCGCTCCCGCACGTCCCGCTGCCCCGGCCACCGCGCGTCGATCTCTCCCGACCCGAGCCCCGACCACAACCCGTGGTCGATCTCGGCCAGGTCGTCGACAACCTGGATGGTCAGTCCGAGCCCAGAAGCGATGATCGAGGCCGTACGTCGTGCTCGCTCGAGTGGGCTGGCGAAGATCGCGTCGATGCCTTGGCCGGTCAGCAAGTGAGCATTCCGGTGGGCCTGTTCGAGGCCGAGTGGAGTGAGTGGCGAGTCGAGACGGCCTTGCCGGCGGCCCGCGACGTTCCATTCGGTTTGGCCGTGCCGGGCGAGGTAGGTCAGGCCGGGACTGTGACGGGAGTTCCCAGCCATTCGTCGATTTCGGTGAGGAGGGTCTTCTGGACCTCGGGTGGGGCGGTGGAGGCCAGGACCGAGCTGCGGGCAAGGTCGGCGAGCTCGGAGTCTGTGAAGCCGTGGACGGCGCGAGCGGTTTCGTACTGTTCGGCCAGGCGGGAGCCGAAGAGCAGGGGATCGTCGGCGCCGAGGGCGATCCGAGCGCCTGCCTCGTAGAGCTTGCGGAGGGGGACGTCCTCGGGGCGCCGGTAGACGCCTAGAGAGACGTTGGACGCGGGGCAGACCTCCAACGCGATCTGCGCGTCGACGATGCGCTTCAGGAGGTCAGGGTCCTCGACGGAGCGGACGCCGTGGCCGATGCGGCCGGCGCCCAGTTCGTCCAGACAGGTGCGTACAGTCGCCGGACCGCACAGCTCACCACCGTGCGGCGCCGCGAGCAGCCCGGCGTGGCGGGCGATCCGGAAGGCCGGTTCGAACTCGGACGTCGTACCGCGCCGCTCGTCGTTCGACAGGCCGAACCCGACCACGCCACGTCCGACGTACTGCGATGCCAGCCGCGCCAGTGTGCGGGCGTCGAGCGGATGCCGGGTCCGGTTGGCGGCGATGATGACCTGGACGGCGATTCCCGTCGACGCCGACGCGTCGCGGGCGGCGTCCAGCACCAGGTCGGTGAACTCGGTGATCCCGTGGAAGCGGCTCGCGTACCCGGACGGGTCCACCTGGATCTCCAGCCAGCGCGAGCCGTCTGCCCGGTCGTCCTCGGCCGCCTCGCGGACCAGACGCCGTACGTCGTCCTCCGTCCGCAGCACCGAGCGCGCGATGTCGTACAGCCGCTGGAACCGGAACCAGCCGCGCTCGTCCGCCGCCGACAGCTCCGGCGGCCAATCGGTCCGCAGCGCGTCCGGCAGCCGTACGCCGTGCTTGTCCGCCAGCTCGACCAGCGTCAGGTGCCGCATCGACCCGGAGAAGTGCAGATGCAGGTGTGTTTTCGGCAGCACCCGCAGATCCCGCTGCGTCATTACCGAAGGTTACCGATCCCCTACCCGCCCCGCGAAATCAGCTCAGCAATTTGGCGATCCGGCCGAGGCCCTCGGCCAGGTCGTCGTCGCCCAGCGCGTACGACAGCCGCAGGTACCCGGGCGCGCCGAACGCCTCACCCGGCACGACCGCCACCTCGACCTCGTCGAGGATCAGATCGGCCAGCTCGGCGGACGTGGTCGGCGTACGCCCGTTGATCTCCTTGCCGAACACGCCCTTGACCGACGGGTACGCGTAGAACGCGCCGGTCGGCTCGGGGCATTCGACACCGGGGATCTCGTTGAGCATCCGGACCATGGTCCGGCGGCGCCGGTCGAACGCGACCTTCATCTCGTCGACCGCGCTCAGGTCGCCGGATACCGCGGCGAGCGCGGCCCGCTGGGCGATGTTGCAGACGTTCGAGGTCTGGTGCGACTGCAGGTTCGTCGCGGCCTTGATGACGTCCTTCGGCCCGATCATCCAGCCGACCCGCCAGCCGGTCATCGCGTACGTCTTGGCGACACCGTTCAGTACGACGGTCTTGTCGGCGAGCTCCGGTACGGCGACCGGGATCGAGGTCGCCCGTACGTCGCCGTATGTCAGGTGCTCGTAGATCTCGTCCGTGATCACCCACAGGTCGTGCTCGAGCGCCCACCGGCCGATCGCCTCGATCGCCTCCGGGCTGTCGACCGCGCCGGTCGGGTTCGACGGTGAGCAGAACAGGAGAGCCTTGGTCTTCGAGGTCCGGGCCGCCTCGAGCTGCTCCACGGTGACGCAGTAGTTCTGCGACTCGTCGGCGAGCACCTCGACCGGCACGCCGCCGGCCAGCCGGATCGTCTCCGGGTACGTCGTCCAGTACGGCGCCGGCAGCAGCACCTCGTCCCCCGGGTCGAGCAGCGTCGCGAACGCGTTGTATACCGCGTGCTTGCCGCCGTTCGTGACCAGGACCTGGGACGCCTCGATCTCGTAGCCGGAGTCCCGCTTGGTCTTGGCCGCGATCGCCTGCTTGAGCTCCGGCAGGCCGCCCGCGGGGCTGTAGCGGTGGTTCTTCGGATCCCGCGCCGCCGCGACCGCCGCCTCGACGATGTAGTCCGGCGTCGGGAAGTCCGGCTCGCCCGCGCCGAACCCGATCACCGGGCGCCCGGCCGCTTTGAGCGCTTTCGCCTTGGCGTCGACCGCCAGCGTCGCCGATTCACTGATGGCGCCGATCCGCGCCGAGATCCTGGAACCCATACGGCCCATCCTGGCACCACGCCGTACGGCGCTGCTTCCGGGTTTCACGGGGCGGGCGGGGAACGCGCCGGGGGGACTGTCCGTTGGGACCATCTGGAGGTTGTATGGTTCTGTCCGCGGTGCGGCGCCCAACCAGGGGTCGTGCGGGCAGGGTCAGGCCGGACTGACGCCGAGAGGCTGAGTTCGACCAGGTGGCTCGAACCCCGTACACTTCTCTAGGTCCGGGCGTTGGTGGCCCTGATCCGGCATGCCCGAGATCAGGTCCGACGCGGCGTCCGGATGGATTGCAGAGGGCACTAGCTCAACTGGCAGAGCATCGGTCTCCAAAACCGAAGGTTGGGGGTTCAAGTCCCTCGTGCCCTGCAAATCCTGACCGGCGCAGGGCCGGTCAGGCCGCCGCTAGCGAAAGAGGTAGGTCGTGACGGAGACGCGCACCCCGGCACCGTCCGGCGCCGGCAAGCCTGCGGAAGGCAAGCAGGGCAGGGGCCTGCTGCGTTTCTACCGCCAGGTGGTCGCCGAGCTCCGCAAGGTCGTCTGGCCGACCCGCAAGCAGCTCTCCACCTACTTCGTGGTCGTCCTGACCTTCGTGGTGTTCGTCATCGCGATCGTCTCGGTCCTCGACCTCGCCTTCGGCTGGGCGATGTTCAAGATCTTCGGCTGAGGCCGCCCACCACGATCCCACCGTAGGTCCCGGGCTCCTGACCCGACCCGAAGCAGAACAAGACCCCGATCCACAGATGACGGAGTACGACGTGTCCGAGCGCGACGACGAGGTCCTCGACCACGAGGACGAGTTCGACGTATCCGACGCCGACCTCGATCTCGACTTCGACGAGAACGCCACCGATGACGATCTGTTCGCTGACGACGACGATGACGACGACGACCCGTTCGCGGGCCTCGACGACGACGCCGCCGCCGGCGAGGACGAGGACGATGTGGACGACGACGAGTACTCCGCGGACGACGAGGCGGAGACGCCCCGGGCGGACGCCGACACGTCCGACGACGAGCCGGTCGTGGTGGTGCCGGCGGCCGACGAGGCCGAGGCCGCCGAGGTCGTGACCGAGGACGACGTCGAGGACGCCGCCGAGGAGCTGGCCGACGAGACCGCCGAGACCGCTCCGCTGACCACCGCCGAGGCGCCTGCCGCGGCCGACGAGGTGGTCTTCTCCAGCGGTGACGACGAGTCCGGTGACGACGAGTCCGACGACGCCGACGACGACGCTGACGTGGACGCGCTGGCCGCGGCCGCCGCCGCGACGGACGACGACGAGGACGACGCGGAGGTAGCGGAGGCGGAGCCCGAAGAGCCGGGCGACCCGCTCGAGGAGCTGCGCAGCCGGCTGCGTTCGCAGATCGGCGACTGGTACGTCGTGCACACGTACTCAGGGATGGAGAACCGGGTCAAGGGCAACCTGGAGAACCGGATCAACTCCCTGAACATGGAGGACTACATCTTCGAGATCATCGTGCCGACCGAAGAGGTCGCCGAGATCAAGAACGGTCAGCGCCGGATGGTCAAGCGCACCGTCCTCCCCGGCTACGTGCTGGTCCGGATGGACCTGACCGACGAGTCCTGGTCGACCGTGCGGCACACGCCGTCGGTGACGGGCTTCGTCGGGAACAGCCAGAAGCCGGTCCCGCTCAGCCTCGAAGAGGTCGAGAAGATGCTCGCTCCGGCTGTCGTGGCGGCAGCCGAGGCGGCGGCAGCCGAAGCCGGCGCCGCACCCGCCAAGACCGCGGCGAAGAAGAAGGTCGAGGTTGCCGACTTCGGTGTCGGTGACTCGGTCATGGTGGTCGACGGGCCGTTCGCGACCCTGCACGCCACAGTCACGGAGATCAATGCCGAGGCCCAGCGGATCAAGGCCCTGGTGGAGATCTTCGGCCGGGAGACCCCGGTGGAACTCAGCTTCAACCAGATCCAGAAAGTCTAAGGACCCGACAGAATGCCTCCCAAGAGTAAGAAGATCGCTGCCCTGGTCAAGGTGCAGCTCCAGGCCGGTGCCGCGACGCCGGCCCCGCCGGTCGGTACCGCGCTCGGCCCGCACGGCGTCAACATCATGGAGTTCTGCAAGGCGTACAACGCCCAGACGGAATCCATGCGTGGCAACGTGGTGCCGGTCGAGATCACGATCTACGAGGACCGTTCCTTCACCTTCATCACCAAGACGCCGCCGGCGCCGGAGATGATCAAGAAGGCCGCCGGCCTGCAGAAGGGCTCGGCCGTCCCGCAGCGCGACAAGGTCGGCAAGATCACCAAGGACCAGGTCCGCGAGATCGCCACCACCAAGATGCCGGATCTGAACGCCCGCGACATCGACGCGGCGATGAAGATCATCGAGGGTACGGCGCGCTCCATGGGCGTCACCGTCGACGGCTGATCAGTACCACTTCACACGTAGTCGTGGCAGGGCGAAGCGCCGCCCGGAGACCACACCCCAGAGAGGAACCAGTCATGGCACAGCGCAGTAAGGCATATCGCGCCATCGCGGAGCAGATCGACTTCGACCACCTGTACACCCCGCTCGAGGCCATCAAGCTGGCCAAGCAGGGCGCGACGGGCAAGAAGTTCAACTCCACGATCGACGTCGCAATGCGCCTCGGGGTCGACCCCCGCAAGGCCGACCAGATGGTGCGCGGCACCGTCAACCTTCCGCACGGTACCGGCAAGACGGCACGGGTCCTCGTCTTCGCCACCGGTGAGAAGGCCGAGGCCGCGAAGGCCGCCGGCGCCGACTTCGTCGGCGACGACGACATGATCAAGAAGGTGACCGACGGCTGGCTCGACTTCGACGCCGTCGTCGCGACTCCTGACCTGATGGGCAAGGTCGGCCGCCTCGGTCGCGTGCTCGGCCCGCGTGGTCTGATGCCGAACCCGAAGACCGGCACCGTGACCCCGGACGTGGTCAAGGCCGTGAACGACATCAAGGGCGGCAAGATCGAGTTCCGGGTCGACCGGCACGCGAACCTGCACTTCATCATCGGCAAGGTCTCGTTCGACGAGGCCCAGCTGGTGGAGAACTACAGCGCCGCGCTCGAGGAGATCCTCCGGTTGAAGCCGGCCAGCTCGAAGGGCCGCTACATCAAGAAGACGGTCTTCTCGACCACGATGGGGCCGGGCGTCCAGGTTGACCCCAACCTGAGCCGCAACCTCACCGAGGAGTCGGTCGAGGCCTGAGCCTCCACCGCTTCGTCAGCAGATGCCCCCGGGATCTCCCGGGGGCATTTCTGTTTGCGCTCAGTCGGTAGGCAGTGGCTGAATGCCGGTTGCGATCGCGACGACAAGAGCGGCGGCGTGTGTGGTGAGCTCGCGCCGACCGCCGGTGCCGGCGTGGATCTGCAGTGCGACGCCGTCCAGCACCGACGTGATCAACCGCGCCCGCATGCTCACGTCGGTATCGCTCGATCCGGTCGACACCCGCCGGATCAAGACCTCGAGCTCGCCGTAGAACGTCTCGTAGATCTCGTGGTTCAGTCGGCGGAACCGCTCGTGATGGTACGCCAGCAGCGACATCGTCCCGAAGATGCTGCCCGCTCCGGTCGTCCAGTTCCGTACCAGCGCTCGGGAGGCATCCCCGAGCCCCTCGATCGTGGCGGCCTGTCGCACGGCCGCGAGATCGTGGTCGAACTCGGCCCGGATCACTGCCTCGAGCAGATCGTCACGGGTCGCGAAGTAGTACTGCAGATTCCCCAGGGTCATCTCGGTCCTGGCCGCGATCCGCCGCAGGACGAACTGGTCGAACCCCTCCTCGATCAGCAACTCGCGCGCGATCGCCAGTACGACGTCCCGCCGCGCGCGCCCGCGCGTGCTCAACGAGTTGACCATGATCGGGCCAGTCTACGACGCTCTAGGTCGATGACCTATTATTGGTCACTGACCTAGAAAGTACTCGGAGGATCTTCATGTCACAGCGTTTGTCCCGCACGGAGCGCGAGGCGTTCTTGTCCGACGTTCGGATCGGCGTCCTCTCCGTCGACTCGGATCAGCCCGACCGAGCTCCTGTCAGTGCTCCGGTCTGGTACGGCTACACCCCTGAAGCCGGCGTCTGGGTGATCATGAACGGCCGGTCCCGCAAGGGCACCGCGATCGAGACCGCCCGGCGCTTCGTCCTCGTGGTCCAGTCCGAGACCATTCCGTATCGTTATGTCACCGTCGAGGGTCCCGTGACCGAGATCCGCGCCACCGACACGGAGAAGGACCTTCTCCCGCTGGCGATCCGCTATCTGGGTGAACAGCGCGGAAGGTCGTACGCCAAGGAATGGGAAGCGGCCGGCTCCGCTGAAACCGATCTCGTCTACGTCATGAAGCCCACCCATTGGAACACCGCGGATTTCACGGACGACCTGGCCTGACATCGCGGGCGGAGCACTGGCGCCGCGCCTGGGACGGCAGGCAAGGTACGAGCGGTGGCCGCGAGGCCATACGCTCAGCCCGCCGAGCGGGTCGTGACCAGGTCGGGGGTCAGTGAGGACGGTGTAGAGACGCCGACCAGCCGCAGGGTGTGGTCGAGTTCGGTGCCGAGGTCGGTCAGTAGCCGGGTGACGCCTTCGGACGAGCCGACGGTCAGGGCCCACAGGGCGGGCCGGCCGACGAACACCGCGCGGGCGCCGAGGGCCAGTGCGGCGAGCACATGTTCGCCGCGGCGGATGCCGCCGTCGACGTACACCTCGAGGTTGCTTCCGGCGACGGCTTCGGCGACCTCGGGCAGCGCCTGCGCGGTGGGGATCGAGCCGTCGAGCTGACGGCCGCCGTGGTTCGAGACGATGATGCCGGCGGCGCCCGCGTCGGCGCAGCGCTTGGCGTCGTCGCCGCGGAGGACGCCCTTCACCACCACCGGTAGGCCGGTGCGTTCCGCGAGCCAGCCGATCACGTCGGGGTTCAGGTCGTCGGCCTTCGCGAGGTCGTCGTCGGTCCAGTCGCCGACGGGCAGGTTGGCCAGGAACTGCCCGGGTTGCGCCACGTCCCAGACCGTCTCGCCGTCGTCTTCCTTCCGGCCGACCACCGGGGTGTCGACGGTGAGCACGACCGCCCGCGCCCCGGCCTCGACGGCGGCGTCGAGCATCCGGACGGTGATCTCCCGGTTCCGCACGACGTAGATCTGCAGCCACCACGGAACGCCGGTCGTCCCGAGCTCGGCGAACGTCGTACCGGCGTTGCTGGAGACACCGAGGACTGACTTCGCCGCGCCGACGCCGCGCGCCATCGCGAGCTCGCCGTCCGGGTCGGCCATCCGCTGCATCGTCGACGGCGCGACCAGGATCGGCGCGTCCACAGGTGTGCCGAGCACCGTCGTACTCAGGTCGACTGCTGACACGTCGTTCAGCACGTGCGGACGGAACCGGTACGCCGACCAGGCCGAGGTCGCCTCGGCGACGCTGACCCCGCCGGCCGAGCCCTGCCGGAAGTAGCGGTGCACGGCCTCCGGCAGCTTCTCGGCGGCCGCGCCTTCCAGGGTGTCGATCCATCGCATGCGGCCCATCGTCGCACCCGGTGGTTCCGCAGCGGACCGAATTGCGCGGCGGAGGGTGGTGGCCGGACGGTACAGTGGACGACATGACGCAGTACGGGCGGCGATTTCTGCGCCCCGGCCGGCACGACGGTGCCGACGGGGTGAGCTGCTGCTGCGCTCTCTCCTGAGGTGACCGCGGCCGACCGGGGTGGACCCCCGTCGAGACCGTCATCCTGGAGAGAAACTCATGTCTGTCCTCACTGTTGAAGAACTGCACTCTGCCCTGGCGCTGCGCGACCTCACCGACCCGGCCCAGGGCCCGCACGCCGTCCAGCTCGTCGTCGATGCGATCCGTACGGCGCTTGGTGCCGCCTGGCCGTACACCGAGATCTGGACCCGTCGCGACCATCCCGTCGTACCGATGGCCGACAACTACGACAACCTCGGGTACGCCGCCGGCGCGGTGACTCGCGAGGCTCGCTACACGCGCTATGTGTCCGAGACCGAGGTGTTGCGGAGTCACACGTCGGCGATGATTCCGCCTGCGCTCCGTGAGCTCGCGGAGTCGGAGTCGTCCGACGTGCTGATGATCTGTGCCGGCATCTGTTACCGCCGGGACTCGGTCGACTGGCAGCACACCGGTACGCCGCATCAGCTCGACCTGTGGCGGGTCAGCCGCAACGTGACGCTGGGCGAACCGGAGCTGGAGGACATGATCGCCCGTCTGGTCGACACTGTCCTTCCCGGGCAGACCTATCGCACCGTGCCGGCGGTCCACCCGTACACGATCCACGGTCGGCAGATCGATGTCCTGCTGGACGATCAGTGGATCGAGATCGGTGAATGCGGGGTGGCGGCGCCGCACGTCCTCCGCATGGCCGGCCTGGACGAGAGCTGGACCGGCCTCGCGATGGGCCCCGGCCTGGACCGGCTGATGATGCTCCGCAAGGGGATCCGTGACATCCGCCTGCTCCGCTCGACGGATCCGCGGGTGGCGGGTCAGATGCTGGATCTCGCGCTGTACAAGGCGGTCTCGTCGATGCCGCCGGTCCGTCGCGACCTGTCCGTCGTGGTCGACGAGTCGGCGGACGTGTCGGCGGAGGTACTCGGTGACAAGGTACGCGCCGCGCTCGGCCCGGATGCCGATGCCGCGGAGTCGCTGGAGGTGCTGGGCGAAACGTCGTACGACGACTTGCCGACGGGGGCCCGTGAGCGTCTCCAGATGATTCCCGGTCAACGGAATCTCCTGGTCAGGCTGGTCCTGCGGCCGGTGGACCGCACGCTCACCGACGCGGAGGCGAATGCCTTGCGCGACAAGGTCTACCGCGCGCTTCATGAGGGTCCTGTGCTCGAACTCATCGGCTAGACCCGCCGGAGTTCGCGGGCGGCGACCACGAAGGCGCACACAGCCAGCGGCAGCTCCAGGAGGAGCGCCTCGGTCACCGAGAGGGTGCGGTCGAACCCGGCCGCCGCCGTACTCACGTCGAACCAGGCGTCGGCCGTCAGCAGCGTCCCGGCGGCCATCGCGGTCAGAGCGGCGTACCTGTTGCGTGTGTGCAGCAGGTACGCCGTGAGACCGGCGGCGATCGCAGTGCCGCAGTCGAGGCCGATCCAGGTGAGCTTCCAGTGGCCCGCCTGGTAGGTGCTCGGCAGCGTGGCCGCGAGGATCAGGCACCACGGAAGCAGCACTGCCGCGACCCCGGCGGCGACCAGCGCGGCCAGCCCTCCGGGGGAGCGGCGGGCGCGGATCTTGCCGTCCAGCCGGCCTTCGGCGATGTAGTCCTCGAGCGCGTCGGCCACGCGGTCGTCGATCGCGTCACCGAGCTTCCCGTCCACGGCCCGGCCGATCCCACCGGTGCTGCCGATCGCTGTCGTCGTCATGCTTTCGAGCATCCCGGCGACGGCCGCTCGGCACAGTCCGGCCAGCCCACGAACAGGGGTAGGGATAACCCCCGGCCCGGTCCGTGGGCTGTCCTCATGTCGCCCGCTCGCGACGACGACGTAAGTTGTGACGGCAAGCAGGCGCTGACACGGGGAGGTGGTCCGGATGACGGTTGCTGCGAATCCGGTTCCCCGGACGCCCTGGCGACTCTGGCGCTCGCCGTACTTGTGGTTGGCAACCATCCACATCCTCGGCGACGCCGTAGTGGTGCTCACCTCCGGACTGCTCGTGCTGGCCGCGGTCCTGGTCGCCTTGCTGGCTTGGCCCCTCGGGTACGTCGGGATTCCGCTGAGCGCCGGCGCGAACCGGTTGGTGTACCGGGTGGCCGGATGGGAGCGAGCGCGGGCACGGATCACTCGCGGGCAGGTCATCCCGCCGTTGATCCCACCGCAGCCCGCCGGATCACGGGTCGCCGACGCGAGGCTCGCGGTGACCGACCGCGGCATGTGGCAGCAGTTCCTGTACTACCTACTGCTGTTGCCGCTGGCAATCGTTTGGCTGGTGCTGATCCTGACCGCGTGGTCGGTGCCCCCGGTGCTGATCGCGTTGCCGCTCTACTACAACCGGTTCGCCGCCGCGCAGGCGCAGCTCGGACCGTTCGTGATCGACTCGGTCAAGATGGCTTCGATGGTGGCGATCGTCGCGGCCGTGTTCCTGCTGGTGGTGTCGCCGGTGCTGATTCGGCTGGCATCAACTCTGGACGCGGAGCTCGCGCGGAGGTTGCTCGGCCGGTCCGAGAGCGGTGCCCTGGCGGAGCGCGTCACGCAGCTGGTGACGAGCCGGCAGCAGGTGGTCGACTCCGTCGAGGCCGAGCGACGGCGGATGGAGCGCGACCTGCACGACGGCGCGCAGCAGCGGCTCGTCTCGCTGGCGATGACGCTCGGCCGTGCCAAGAATCGCCTGGGGAGCAAGGAGCCCGCGGTGCGCGCGTTGATCGAGGCTGCGCATTCGGACGCGATGCAGGCGATCGTCGAGCTCCGCGACCTGACGCGCGGACTGCACCCGCCAGTGCTGACCGATCGTGGTCTGGATGCGGCGCTGTCGGCGTTGGCGGTCCGGTCACCGGTGCCGATGCGCGTGCGGATCGGCATACATCAACGGCCGTCGCTGACGATCGAGTCGATCGCGTACTTCGTGGTGACGGAGGCGCTGACCAACGTGGCCAAACATGCTGAGGCGGCGCACGTGGAGGTCTCGGTGGTGCGGAGGGGCGACGTACTGCGGGTCGAGGTGCGGGACGACGGGCAAGGCGGTGCCGATCCGTCCAAGGGCACCGGGTTGCGCGGGCTGACCGATCGGGTGGCCGGAGTCGACGGATGGCTCACGGTGGAGAGTCCACCGGGTGGCGGGACCACGCTGACCGCGGAGGTTCCCTGTGGTTCAGGAGATTGAGCATATGCGGGTGGTGATCGCCGAGGACTCGGTGCTGTTGCGTGAGGGCATCGTGCGGCTGCTGGAGGAGCAGGATTGCGCAGTGGTGGCGGCAGTCGGGGACGGTGACGCGCTGCTGAAGGCGGTCGAGGCGCATCGGCCGGACGTGTGCGTGGTCGACGTACGGATGCCGCCGACCTTCACCGACGAGGGGTTGCGGGCGGCATTGGTGATCCGCGAGCAGTACGCCGAGGTCGGCGTACTCGTGCTGTCGCAGTACGTCGAGGAGCGCTACGCGAGTGAACTGATCGGTGGGAACCCGGGTGGTGTCGGGTACCTGCTCAAGGATCGCGTGGCGGATGTCGATCAGTTCATCGACGGGCTGCGCCGGGTCGCGGGCGGTGGCGCGGCGCTGGATCCGGAGGTGATCTCGCAACTGCTGGTGCGATCGCGGAAGGAGGATCCGCTCGCGGTCCTGAGTCCGCGGGAACAGGACGTTCTCCGGGCGATGGCGGAAGGCAAGTCGAACGCCGGGATCGCCCAGGCGCTCGTCGTCGGTGAAGGCGCCGTGGAGAAGCACATCAGCAACATCTTCCTGAAGCTGCGACTGTCGCCGACCGAGGGCGAGCATCGCCGGGTGCTCGCCGTGCTCAAGTACCTGGACACGTGATGACGACCGCGCAGCGCAGAATGCTGATCATCGGACTGGTGCCGGTGCTGGTGCTCGTGATCACCGGTGCAGCGGTCACCGTGTCGTTGATCCGGGGGAAGCTGCCGTACGAATACTCGACCTCGTTCACACCCGGACCGCAAGGCGTGAAGGTGGTGTCGGGCGTGCCGCTGCAGTTGCTCGCGAGCGCCGACGGAAAGGTACATGTGACGGTCGACGGGACATACGCCGTCGCGCAGCCCGCCGTAAAGGTGGCGATGGTTGGCAGGGTGCTGGACGTCGAGACCACCTGCCCCGATGTGCACTGCGATGTCGAGCTGACGGTGGAGGTGCCGAGCGCGGCCGCCGTGCACGCGAAGGCCGACGGTACGTCGATGACCGCGACCGGCGTTGCTTCGCCGCTGACGGTGGAAGCCACCGATGCCTCGGTCACCCTGACCCGCGTGCGGAGCCCGCGGGTTTCGGTGGACGCGGTGCACGGTTCCATCGACATGCTCTTCGACAGCGCGCCGGTTCAGGTCACCGCCACCGCCAGCGACGGATCTCTTATGGTGCAGCTCCCACGTACGGCGACGTACGCGATCGACGCGCTCGCGGCCCAAGGGTCCACCCAGGTCGACGTACCGAACGACCCCAGTTCCTCGAACCGCCTCTACCTACGAACCAGCTACGGCAGCATCACCGTTCAATAGCGGCGCAGAAGTTCTTGGCCTTCGCGGTGATGGACTCCCAGTTGGCGGAGGCTACGTCGGCCGGGGAGACGACGTCAGTGCCGGCGCTGACGGCCAGGGCGCCGGCGGCCAGGAAGTCGGGGGCGTTGGTGGCGTTGACGCCGCCGGACGGGATCAGCGGGACGCCGGGGAACGGGCCGTTGAGGTCCTTGAAGTACTTCGGGCCCAGCTGGTGGGCGGGGAAGATCTTCACCGCGGCCGAGCCGAGGGCGAGCGCGGTCATCACCTCGGACGGCGTGAAGGCGCCGAGTACGACGGGGATGCCGGCGGTCCGCGCTGCTTCGGCGATCGCCCCAGCCTCAGGACCCTGCCCGGGGGTGACGAGGAACTGGGCGCCCGCGTTGATCGCCTGCGTGGCCTGGTCGCCGGTCTGGACCGTGCCGGCGCCGACGACCGCGCCGGTCTCGGCCGCGGTGGAAGCGGCGCGCTCCAGGTGCCGGGGGAGGTCCGGGGTGGTGTAGGTGAGCTCGACGACGTGGATGCCGCCGGCAACCAACGCGGCGCAGAGGTCGCGGGCGTCCGAGATCTCCGGGGCGCGGACGACGGTCAGAACCCGATCGGCTCGGAGCAGCTCCAGGGTGTTCACAACAGGTTCCTTTCAGCTGAGGTACGGCGAATGGCGCGGCCGGGGCGGGTGGGCGTTCGCTGCGAGTCGTCGATGACAGGTGTGCCGTTGACGAAGACGTACGGGATGCCTGCAGCTTGCCGGCGGGGTTCGGGAAACGTGGCGGTGTCCTGGACGGTCGCGGGGTCGAAGAGGACCAGATCGGCGGCGTACCCCTCGCGGACCAGCCCGCGATCGGGGAGCCGGAGGCGGCGGGCGGGGCGGCCGGTGAGGTGGTGGATGCAGTCGGCGAGGTCGAGTACGCCGAGCTCGCGGACGTAGCGGGCGAGGTACCGCGGGAAGGTGCCCCACGACCGCGGATGCGGCTTCCCGCCGACCAGGATCCCGTCCGAGCCGCCCGTGTGCGACGGGTGCTGCATGATCGCGCGCACGTTCTCCTCGTGGCCGACGTGCTGCAGGATCGACGTGGCGAGGTCGTCGGCCAGCAGGATCTCGAAGAACACTTCCGAGGCTGGCTTGCCGGTGCGTGCCGCGAGGGCCGCGACGGTGCTGCCGACCGCGTCGGACAGGGCCGGGTTGCGGACGCCCCCGATCTCGATCGTGTCCCACTCCACCACGCAGCCGTGGCAGCCGTCGGACCCGACCTGCTCCAGCTCGTAGCTGATGCGTTCCCGCGCGGACGGGTCGCGGAGCCGGGCGAGCAGCGCGTCCGGTCCACCCTCGGCGGTCCAGCTCGGCAGGATCGCCGCCAGGGTGGTGGCGCCCGGCAGGTACGGATAGGTGTCGGTGGTGACGTCCACACCGGATGCGAGTGCTTTGTCGATCATCTCGACCAGCTCGGAGCCCCGGCCGGCGTTCGGCGCGAAGTTCATCACCGCGTGGGTCAGGTGCAACGCACACTCGGAGCGGCGCGCCACGTCGACCATCTCGGCGTACGCATCGAGAGCGCCCTTGCCGTACGAGCGCTGATGCGGTGCGTAGTAGCCGCCGTACGACGCGACGACCTCGCACAGCTCGACCAGCTCATCGGTACCGGCGAACATGCCGGGTGTGTACGTGAGCCCGCTGCTCATCCCGACCGCGCCCTCACGCAGTCCGTCGGCGAGCAGCTGCTTCATCCGTGCGAGCTCGTCGACGGTCGCCGGACGGTTGGAGGTGCCAACGACCATCAGGCGCAGCGTGCCCTGCGGGATCAGGTACGCCGCGTTGCAGGCGATCCCCTGGTCGAGGCGGTCGAGGTACCCGGCGACCGTCGACCAGGAGAAGTCGAAGTCGTCGGGTTCCCCGTTCCAGCCGGCGATCTGGCGGCGTACGACGGCCCGCGTCGGATCGTCGATCGGGGCGAAGGACAGGCCGTCCTGACCGAGGACCTCGAGCGTGACGCCCTGGCTGATCTTGGCGGTGTGGTCGGGGTTGACCAGGATCTGCAGGTCCGAGTGCGAGTGCATGTCGATGAACCCGGGCGACAGCACCAGCCCGTCCGCGTCGATCGTCCGGTGCGCGGCCGGGAGGTCGTTGCCGATGGCCACGATCCGCCCGGCGTCGACCGCGACGTCGGCGTGGTACCCGGGCGCGCCGGAACCGTCGACGACCAACGCCCCCGTGATCAGCAGATCTCTCATGTCAGAAGAACGTCCGGACAAGGTCGACGATGACGGGATCCGCCGCGTCCGGGTCGTCGATCACCGGGATCAGACCCCACTTGTCGAAGGCTGTGCAGGGGTGCGACAGGCCGACGCGGAGCTCGTCGCCGATCACCACGTCCTGGTCGTCGCCGAACTGCAGGTAGCCGTGCTGGTCGTTGAGGTTCGTCACCTTCATCCCGGCGGCCGACAGGATCGGCGAGCCCTCCGACCGCGGCCGGATCAGCTGCGGCTCGGGATAATCCTGGTCGAACGGGAAGTCACGGCGTCCGCCGTCGAAGATCGCCAGCCCCGGCTCGGGCTGCGACGTGATGCGCATCCACCCGTGCATCGCCGGAACCAGCTGCTCGCCGTCCGTCCGCGGGTGCTCGCCGAGCGGCGACAGCCGCCGGTAGAGCCCGTCATCGTGGGAGATGTACGCGCCGGAACGCAGTACGACCCGGGCGCCTTCGCCCGCCTCGGAGGCGAGCACCTTCGCGACCTGCTCGAAGTACTGGCTCCCGCCCGCACTGACCACCGGTACAACGTCCTCGTCGTACAAGGGCCGCAGCCGGTGGTGAACGGTCGCGAGCTCCCGCAGGTACGCACGGACCTCCTCGAGGTTGGCCTCGTCGACTCCGTGCCCGATCGCGCCCTCGTACCCGGCCACGCCGACGAGCCGCAGCGTCGACGCGTCGGCGATCGCGTCGCCGACGGCCAGTGCGGTCTCGAGATCCCGGGCGCCGGTCCGGCCGCCGATGCCGCCCACCTCGACCAGTACGTCGAGCGGTCGCGCGTCGGCACCGACGTACGCCGAGCGTGCCGCCTCCATCTGCTCGACGGTGCGGACCGAGTCGGCCCACACCATCACCTCGAACGCCGGGTCGGCCGCGAGCTCGTCGGCGATCCAGCGCAGCTGCAGGGGCGAGATCACCGCGTTTGCGATGAGCACGCGCTGTACGCCGTACGCGCGGGCGACACCGAGCTGGAACCCGTTGGCCAGCGTGATGGCCCAGGCGCCGGCGTCCAGCTGCATCGCCCAGAGGGCGGGTGACATCGTGGTCTTGCCGTGCGGCGCGAGCTCCACACCGTGCCGGGTGCACCAGGTGGCGAGGGTGTCGACGTTGTGTCGCAGGCCGGGGGCCGACAGCGTCATCAGCGGAGTGGGGAGCTGGGAGAGCCGGGGTCGGTCGGCCAGCACCTCCGCGACGGTGCGGCCCCAGAAGGCGGGCGGCAGGGCCTTGTCCTGCCAGCTCACCTGCTGATCGGCGAGAGCGGCGACGGTGTCGGCATCGTAAGCAGGCATCTGACCCCCTGGGATTGGGATTGCAGAATACGCAACGCTCATTGCGCATTCTGACTCGTCGGTTGTAGCATCGCGCCCGAAGTCGCGTCAACGCGCGCCTATCCAACGCAGCCCTATCCCATCACCCCGCCGCCAAGGAGTGCCGATGCCCGAACCGCTCCCTGAGACGGCCGCGATCTGCGTGGGTGAGGCGATGATCATGCTCGCGGGCGGGCCGGGACCCCTCAAGGACGTGGAGACGTTCCGGCGGTCGGTCGGCGGGGCGGAGTGCAACGTGGCCGGTGGGCTGGCGGCGCTCGGCGTACCGACCGGGTGGATCTCGCGGCTCGGTGACGACGGCTTCGGCCAGCACGTACTGCGGGATCTGCAGGCGCGTGGTGTCGACGTCGGAGGTGTCGAGCTGGACCCGGTCCGGCCGACCGCGCTCTACGTGAAGGAGTCGGAGGACGGGCGCTCCCGGATGCATTACTACCGGACCGGCTCCGCGGCTGCTGCCATGAACCCGGAGTTCCTGAACCGGCCTGAGGTCAGCGAGCGACTCAAGCAGGCCAAGCTTGTGCACACGACCGGAATCACTGCGGCGATCTCAACGACCAGTGCGGAGATGCTGGAGCGGCTGGCGACTGAGCCGCGTGAGTACCTGCTCAGCGTGGACCTGAACTGGCGGCCGGCATTGTGGCGGGACAGGGACCCTGAGCCGTTGTGGCGGTTGCTGAAGGCGGCCGACATCGTGCTGATCGGTGCTGACGAGGCTCAGGTCTTCGCAGGCACAGGCGACCCGGACGAGCTGTACGAGCGCATCGGGGCGCGGACTCTGGTGGTGAAGGATGACGCGCACACTGCGATGGTGCTCGAGCAGAACGGCCGTACCGAGGTCCCCGCGCTGTCTGTAGATGTCGTGGAGACCGTCGGAGCGGGGGATGCGTTTGCGGCGGGATTCCTCACTGGCACGTTGCAACAGCTTCCGATGGTGCAGCGGTTGCGGTTGGGGCATTTGACTGCGGCAGCTGTTTTGACAGTGCCAGAGGACCACGCACCGCCCCCGGCGCGAGAGGTGCGTGAGCGACTGCTGACCTGCACCGACGAGGAGTGGGCAGCGACGAAGATCGGGCCGACATGAGTCAGAGCCTCGGCAGGGCGTTGCAGATCCTCAAGAGCCTCGGCGAGGGGGAGCGCTCGCTGGACCAGCTCGCGGCCGAGCTGGGCGTGCACAAGACGACAGTGCTGCGTCTCCTACGCACCATGGAGGCAGAGCGGTTCGTACGCCGTGACTCGGCGCACCGCTACCGCCTGGGCTCGCAGCTGTTCGCGCTCGCGGACGTGGCGCGCGAGCAACACGTCGTACGGCAGGTTGCTGCACCGCATCTGCGCGAGCTGAACCAGAAGACCGGTCAGACGGTTCACCTGGCCGCCTGGGAGAACGGTGAGGTCATCTACGTCGACAAGCTCGACAGCGTGCGTTCGGTGCGCATGTACTCGCAGGTCGGCGTACCGGCGGCTCTGCACTGCACTGCGGTCGGCAAGGTGCTGCTGGCCGCGCAGCCGAAGCGGCAGCGGGAGGCGCTGCTGGCGACGCTGGACTACAAGGTGTACACGCCGAACACCATCACCGACGCGGACCGGTTGCGGGACGAGCTGCAGCTGACCAAAGAGCGTGGCTGGGCGCAGGACAAGGCAGAGCACGAGTCGTTCATCAACTGCATCGGTGCGCCGTTGAGTGACAGCACCGGGCGCGTTGTCGGGGCCGTGTCGTTGTCGGTGCCCGACGTACTGCTGAACTATGACCAGGTGCTCGAGCTGCTACCCGAGTTGCTCGCCACCGCCAACGCGATCAGTGCCGACTACAACTGAGAGGTGTCAGACCTGATGTCCGACAAGACCGCAGTCTCCACCACCGACGCGCCGCCGCCGATGCCGGTGTTCTCGCAGGGCGTCCGCAAGGGCAACATCCTGCAGGTGTCCGGCCAGGGCTCGGTCGACCCGGCCAGCGGCGACTTCGTGTTCACCGGTGACGTGAAGGGCCAGACCACCCGGGTGCTGCAGAACATCGAGGCGATCCTGAAGGCCGGTGGCGGGAGCATCGACGACGTGGTGATGCTGCGCGTCTACCTCACCCAGCGCGAGGACTTCGCCGCGATGAACGAGGCGTACGCCGAGTTCGTGTCGACCCGTACGCCGAGCGGCGTCCTGCCGTCGCGGACCACCGTCTTCACCGGCCTGCCGCTGCCGGACATGCTGGTCGAGATCGATGCACTTGCTGTCCTCAGCTAGCTCTTGACCGGTACCCGGATCAGTGGCTCGTCGTTGACGGTCTGCTGGTCCGGGCCGAGGTCCCACCAGATCTCCTGGTGGGTAGTGAGGTACGGGTACCAGCCGTTGACGCCGGTGCCGTGGTGCAGGGAGTGCACCACCTCTGAGAGGTACGACGCGAGGTCCGGCCAGGTGGTGTCGAAGTCACCGGTCCCGTCGTGAGCCGCGATGCCCAGTCGCCCGCGCGCGGGGCCGGGACGTAGGTCGATGACGTGAAGATCGCCGTCACTGTCGGCCCACGGGATCCAGGCCGGATGCCAGTAGTGCTCCGGCTCCGGCGGATGAACCGCGAAACCGTCGAGGTCCGCGGCGAGGTCCATCCGCAGCTGCCAGTTCTCGGCGATCTGGGCTGCGCTCGACGGCGGCGCCTCCGGTAGGAGGTTCGCCCAGGACGTCAGGCCGTTGTGGCACCTGAGCGACTCGATCAGCTCGGGGGGCAGCTCCAACACGCGCTGAGCCGCTTCCAGCTCCGCATCGGTGGCCGACGGTGCGAGTACGGCGTACGTCGTTGGAGCGTGCTGCGCCAGCCATTCGTCGAGCCGGCTCCAGGAGGCGGTGATGCTCACCGGCTGGACACTACCTCGACAGCTTTCCCGTATCGCGGGATATGGTTTCACCATGCAGGAAGCGCGCGGTTCTGTGCAGTCGATCGACCGCGCTGTGGCGATCCTCCGCTGCTTCGACGCGCGGACACCGGACCTCGGGATCAGCGACCTGGCACGGGCGACCGGCCTGTCCACGAGCACCGTGCACCGGCTGCTGCTCGCCATGCAGGAGAACGGGCTCGTCCGGCAGACCGCCCACCGGCGGTACGCGATCGGCCCGCTGGTCGTGCAGCTCGCGCACAGCGGCGGGATTCCGGCCGGCCTGCGCGACGCTGCCCTGCCGGTGCTGCGTGCACTCCGCGATGACACAGGGGAAACCGCGGCCGTGCACGAGTTGCTCCCGTCAGGGCAGCGCGTCGTACTCGACCAGGTCGAGAGCCATCACCAGTTGCGCCGTACCTACACGGAGTTCGGTCTGCCGGTCGCGCTGCCACTAGGTGCGCCGGGGAAGGTGCTGCTGGCGTTCCTGCCGTTCGAGCGGCAGCAGGAGGTCTTGAAAGGCCCGCTCGAACAGGTGCTGCCTGCGACGATCACCGACCCGGAGGTGCTCGCGGAGCAGTTCGCGGCGATCCGCCGGCGCGGGTACGCGATGTCGCGGACCGAGCGGACGCCAGGGATCTGCAGCGTCGCGGCGCCGGTGTTCGGCTACTCCGCTGAGGTCGCCGGCTGTCTGAGTGTCTCCGGCCCCGAGATGCGGATGCCGGTCGAGCGGATGGAGGAGTTCGGGATGAGGGTCGCCGAAGGTGCCTGGTCGGTGTCGGAGTTGCTGGGGGCCACCCCGGTCGCCCGGGACCGTAGTACGGCGCTGGCCGGCGGCCGGTGATGTCACAGGCCCGGAGCCTCTGGAAAATCGCACCTGCGGTCTATCTGCCCGCTCTGCTGTACGGCATCGGTCAGGGCGCGATCGCACCCGTCGTAGCGCTGTCGGCCACGCACCGGGGCGCCTCGGTTGCTGTAGCCGGTCTGGTCGTTGCTGCTGCCGGACTGGGCCAGGTGATCGGCGACATCCCGGCTGGTGCCCTCACGAACCGCATTGGTGAGCGCAGCGCGATGCTGTCCGCCACCGTCCTCGTAGCGCTTGCACTGGCAGCCTGTCTGGTCGTCCCAACGGTCTGGGGTCTGGCCATCGCCATCGGCTGCACCGGACTGGCCGGTGCGGTCTGGGGCCTCGCCCGACAGGCCTACCTGAGTGAGGCCGTACCGATCACGCTACGGGCCCGCGCACTGTCCACACTGGGCGGCGTCCAACGCATCGGCTCGTTCATCGGTCCGTTCCTCGGTGCGGGCGCGATGAAGTTCCTCGGTACGGACGGCGCGTACTGGGTGCACCTGGTGGCCGCAGTACTCGCCTGTGGAGTCCTGGTGAGCCTGCCGGACGTCGCCAACAGACGCGGCAGGGGACCGATCGCGGCACAGTCGACCTGGGGTGTCATCCGCGACCACTTCCCGGTACTGCGGACTCTCGGTGTCGGAGCGTTGCTCGTCGGGGCGGTGCGGGCGTCGCGGCAGGTGGTCATCCCGCTGTGGGCGCTGCACATTGGACTGGACGCGCAGACGACCAGCATCATCTTCGGGCTGTCCGGCGCGGTGGACATGTTGCTGTTCTATCCGGCCGGTTCGGTGATGGACCGGCTCGGTCGCAAGTGGGTCGCCGTACCGTCGATGATCGTGCTGGGGCTGGCGCATCTCCTGCTCCCGTTGACGCACTCCACGGTCACACTGACCGCGGTCGCACTGCTGATGGGGATCGGGAACGGCCTGGGCGCCGGGGTCATCATGACGCTCGGCGCGGACGCCTCGCCGCCGGTCGGACGTGCCCAGTTCCTCGGCGCCTTCCGCCTCTTCGCCGACACCGGCAACGGCGCCGGTCCCCTGCTACTCGCAGGCGCAACGGCAGCCCTCGGACTGGCACCGGCGATCATGATCATGGCCGGAACCGGCTGGGCCGCAGCCACGGCGATGCACCGCTGGATCCCACCGCATCCGAGAACAGAACAACCTGCGTGAACAACCGATTTGGTCGCCAAGCTAGACGTTGATACTGTTATCGAGCCGAAGACCGCTGGTTGCTGCCCTAGGTAGCTGAAAGTCCCACTCAGGTGGGCGGCCCGCGCAGGTGACTTGGATAGTGACATCAGTATGTTCACGCCCTTGCGCCTGCGCAGGGGCGTATTTCATTTCCAGGGTCCCCGGCAAGGAAGCCGAAAGAAGGAGACCCCCATGGCGAGGCCGGACAAGGCAGCCGCTGTCGCGGAGCTGACGGACGAGTTCCGTAGCTCCAACGGCGCCGTGCTGACCGAGTACCGCGGTCTCACCGTTGCGCAGCTCAAGCAATTGCGAGTTTCGCTCGGTGACGACGTGAACTACGCCGTGGTGAAGAACACGCTGACCAAGATCGCGGCCAAGGATGCGGGAGTCGACTCGTTCGACTCGCTGCTCGAAGGCCCCTCGGCAATCGCCTTCATCAAGGGCGACCCGGTGGTTGCGGCCAAGGGTCTGCGTGACTTCGCCAAGGCGAACCCCCTGCTCGTCATCAAGGGTGGAGTGCTGGACGGTAAGGCACTCGGCTCTGACGAGATCAGCAAGCTCGCTGACCTGGAGTCGCGTGAGGTTCTCCTCGCGAAGCTCGCAGGTGCGATGAAGGCGGCCCCGCAGCAAGCGGTGTCGTTGTTCGCTGCTCCGCTGTCGCAGGCCGCGCGCCTGTTCGCGGCGCTGCAGGACAAGTTGCCCGCCGCCCCTGTGCAGGACGCAGTGGCGGACGTCCAGGACACCGTCCAGGACACCGTCCAGGACACGGTCGAGGCACCTGCCGAGGCGAGCACCGAGGAGACTGCCGCAGCGGACAGCTGAGGCAGCTCACGCAACACCCCCATCAGTGATCACCAAGCACCATTGTTAGGAAGGACCGCCACCATGGCGAAGCTCAGCACCGAAGAGCTCCTCGGCCAGTTCAAGGAACTGACCCTGCTGGAGCTGTCGGAGTTCGTTAAGGCTTTCGAGGAGGAGTTCGGCGTCACCGCCGCCGCCCCGGTTGCCGTTGCCGCTGCTCCGGGCGCCCCGGCTGCCGCTGCCGAAGAGGCTGCGGAGCAGGACGAGTTCGACGTCGTCCTCGAGGCGGCCGGCGACAAGAAGATCCAGGTCATCAAGGAGGTGCGCGGTCTCACGAGCCTCGGCCTGAAGGAGGCCAAGGACCTCGTCGAGTCGGCCCCGAAGCCGATCCTGGAGAAGGTCGACAAGGCTGCCGCGGAGAAGGCCAAGGAGGCCCTCGAGGGCGCCGGCGCCACCGTCACGCTGAAGTGACTTCGATTACGTTCCGCTGCGGGACGTAACGAATGTGTAGAGAAGGGCGGTCCCCGCAAGGGGGCCGCCCTTCTGGCATTTCGGATCGCTAGGATCTCATCCGCTTGACTTTCAGGGGTTACGCAAAACCGTACTCGTGCGTAACCTAGGCCACTGCCCCGTCGTTGGGACGGCAGAACGTCGTCGGTCGGGGGCCAGCAGACATTCCCGTGAGGAGGGCCGGTGGGCGTAGAAGTCCGCGTCGAAGGTCTCACCAAATCCTTCGGTAGCCAGCTGATCTGGGGCGATGTGTCCCTGACGCTGCCGGCCGGTGAGATCTGCGTGATGCTCGGCCCGTCCGGCACCGGCAAGTCCGTGTTCCTGAAGACGCTGATCGGTCTGCTCAAGCCCGACAAGGGCCACGTGTACATCGAGGGCACCGACATCGCCACCTGCAGCGAGCGCGAGCTGTACGACGTACGGCGGCTGTTCGGCGTGCTGTTCCAGGACGGCGCGATGTTCGGCTCGATGAACCTGTACGACAACGTCGCGTTCCCGCTCCGCGAGCACACAAAGAAGTCCGAGTCCGACATCCGCTCCATCGTGATGGAGAAGATGGAGATGGTCGGCCTGGTGGGCGCGGAGAAGAAGCTGCCCGGCGAGATCTCCGGCGGTATGCGCAAACGCGCCGGCCTGGCCCGCGCGCTGGTGCTGGACCCGCAGATCCTCCTGGTCGACGAGCCCGACTCCGGCCTGGACCCGGTCCGTACGTCGTTCCTGAACCAGGTGATGATCGACCTGAACGAGGCGTTCAGCCCGACGTTCCTGATCGTCACCCACGACGTCAACACCGCGCGCACCGTGCCGGACAACATCGGCATGCTGTACCACCGGCACCTGGCCATGTTCGGCCCGCGGGAGATGCTGCTGTCCAGCGAGGAGCCGGTGGTCCGCCAGTTCCTGAACGCGCAGATGGTCGGCCCGATCGGCATGTCCGAGGAGAAGGACGCCGACGAGCTGGCCGCCGAGGCCGGTCAGGAACTGCCGCCGCTGCCGCCGATCCCGATCCAGCAGCTGCCCAGCAGCGGCATGCTCCGGCCCACCCAGCGGGAGCCAGGCGCATGGTGCCGAGAGCACGGCGTCACCCCGCCGCCGGGCTCGTTCGCCACATCGACAGTGGGGGCCCGGTGACCGTTTCCGCGACCGCCCCGCTGAAGCAGGCTGGTTCGCTGTTCGCCTTTGCTCTCGACACCGGCCGGGCCACGTTCCGCCGGCCGTTCCAGGTGAAGGAGTTCCTCCAGCAGGCCTGGTTCGTGGCGAGCGTGACGATCATCCCGACCGCGCTGGTCGCGATCCCGTTCGGTGCGGTGATCGCACTGCAGGTCGGCGGCCTGATCAAGCAGTTCGGCGCGCAGGCCTTCACCGGTTCCGCCGCGGTGCTGGCCGTCGTACGGGAGGCGTCGCCGATCGCGACCGCGCTGCTGATCGCCGGGGCTGGTGGCTCGGCGATCTGCGCGGACCTCGGCTCGCGGAAGATCCGTGAAGAGCTGGACGCGATGATGGTGCTCGGTATCGACCCGATCCAGCGCCTCGTCGTACCGCGGGTGCTGGCGACGATGCTGGTCGCGTTCTTCCTGAACGGTTTCGTCAGCGTGGTCGGCGTGATGGGCGGCTACGTCTTCAACGTCGTCCTCCAGGACGGCACCCCCGGTAGCTACATCGCGAGCTTCACCGCGCTCGCACATCTTCCCGACCTGTGGCAGGGGCAGGCGAAGGCGCTGGTCTTCGGGTTCATCGCCGCGGTCGTCGCGTCGTACAAGGGCTGTAACGCGGGCGGCGGCCCGAAGGGCGTCGGCGACGCGGTGAACCAGTCGGTCGTCATCACGTTCATGCTGCTGTTCGTCGCGAACTTCTCGATGACCGCGATCTACTTCCAGCTCGTTCCGCCGAAGGGGGCCTGACGTGTCGGCCCTGATGGACGTGCTGGTCAAGAAACCCCTGAACTCGCTCGACCACCTCGGTGAGCAGCTTGCCTTCTACATCAAGGCGCTCGCCTGGTCCGGCAAGTCCGTCACGCGGTACCGCAAGGAGATCCTCCGGCTGCTCGCCGAGGTGACGCTCGGCTCCGGCGCGCTGGCCGTGATCGGCGGCACCGTCGGCGTGATCACGTTCCTGGCGTTCTTCACCGGCACCGAGGTCGGCCTGCAGGGCTACTCGGCGCTGAACCAGATCGGTACGTCGGCCTTCGCCGGCTTCGTGTCGGCGTACATCAACACCCGCGAGATCGGCCCGCTGATCGCCGGTATCGCGCTCGCCGCGACCGTCGGCTGCGGTTTCACCGCGCAGCTCGGCGCGATGCGGATCAGCGAGGAGATCGACGCCCTCGAGGTGATGGCGATCCCGTCGCTGCCGTTCCTGGTCACCACCCGGATCATCGCCGGCCTGATCGCGGTGATCCCGTTGTACGTCGTCGGTCTGCTGTCGTCGTACCTCGCGACCAGACTCACCGTCACCACGTTCTACGGGCAGAGTACGGGCACGTACGACCATTACTTCCACCTGTTCCTGCCACCCGGAGACGTGCTCTGGTCGTTCGGCAAGGTGCTGGTGTTCTCGGTCCTGGTGATCCTGGTGCACTGCTACCACGGCTACCACGCGAGTGGCGGCCCCGCTGGTGTGGGCGTCGCCGTCGGTCGCGCCGTACGGACGTCCATCGTCGTGATCAACGTCGTCGACCTGCTGCTGTCGATGGCCATCTGGGGTACGACGACCACCGTCAGGCTGGCGGGGTGACATGACCAGACTCATCTCGCACAAGGTGCTGGGCGTCGCGTTCATCGGCGTACTGGTGTTCCTGCTGTGGCTGACGTACGCGTTCTACTCCAAGGTCTTCACCAAGACGGTGAACGTCGAGCTGAAGACCAGCCACATCGGCCTGCAGCTCAACGAGCACGCCGACGTGAAGCTGCGCGGCATCATCGTCGGCGAGGTCCGCGGGGTCTCCACCGACGGCGACGAGGCGACCGTCGACCTGGCGCTCAAGCCGGACCAGGTGGACGAGATCTCCGCCGCGGTCAGCGCCCGGATCCTGCCGAAGACGCTGTTCGGCGAGAAGTACGTCGCGCTGGTGCCGCCGAGCGCCTCTGACGGTGCAGGCCCGCACATCAAGGCCGGCGACGTGATCAGCCGGGACAAGACCGCGGTCGGCATCGAGATCGAGAAGGTGCTGAACGACGCGCTGCCGCTGCTCCAGGCGGTCGATCCGGCCGACCTGAACGCCACACTGAACACACTCGCGACCGCGCTCGAGGGCCGCGGCGCCGAGATCGCCGGCACCCTGACCCAGCTCGACGGGTACCTGAAGAAGCTGAACCCGCACGTCCCGAAGCTGATGGACGCGCTCGCCAAGCTCACCCAGGTCGCCGATCTGTACGGCGACGCGACGCCGGACCTGGTCCGCGCGCTGCGGAACCTGACGATCACCGGCAACACGGTCGTCGAGAAGCAGAAGCAGCTGCAGCAGTTCTTCGTCGACGTGCAGAACCTGTCCACGACCGGGGACACGTTCCTGAAGGCCAACGAGGACCGGGTGATCCGGCTTGGCCAGGTCACGCGTCCCGTCCTCGACCTGCTGGAGCGGTACTCGCCCGAGGTGCCGTGCTTCCTCCAGGTGATGACCGAGACCGCCCCGATCCTGAACGACACGTTCCGCGACGGTCGGCTGAACATCAACCTCGAGTTGATCACCAACCAGCCGACGCCGTACGAGCCGAACGAGTTGCCGGTGTACAAGGACCACCGTGGGCCGACCTGTGTGGGCAAGAACTACAGCCACCCGGGTTCGAAGCCGGGTCCGTACACCCAGGAGAACCCGGCGCCGTACATCACCGGTGACGACGGCGTGATCGGCGACCACAACAAGAACCAGCGCTTCCCGCTCGACCTCAAGCTGAACCGGGCGATGCCCGGGTTCGCGATGGACACCCAGGGCGTCGGATCGCCGGCCGAGCAGAAGGTGATCGACTCGGTCGTCGGCCCGGAGATGGGCGTTGCGGCGAACGACGTACCGGATCTGACGACCCTGATGGTCGGCCCTCTCCTCCGTGGAGGGCAGGTGAATCTCAAATGAGCTTCTTCGATAGGAAGACCACGTTCGACACCGTCCGGCTCGGGATCTTCGTGGTGGTCACGACCGTCGCGACCGCGCTGCTGGCGGTGACGATCGGGAACATCAGCTTCAACCCGACGACGAAGTACAAAGCCGTCTTCACCGACGCGGTCGGGCTGAACCAGGGCGACGACGTCCGGATCGCCGGGGTGAAGGTCGGGCAGGTCGACAAGATCGCCCTCTACGACAACACGTTGGCGATGGTCACGTTCAGCGTCGACTCCGACCAGGTGATCGACACCTCGACGCATGCGACGCTGCGCTACCGCAACCTGGTCGGCAACCGGTACGTCGCGCTCACCGACGGCATCGGCGGCGGCGACCGGCTGAAGAAGAACGGCGTCATCCCGAAGGAACGCACGACGCCGGCGCTCGACCTGTCGGTGCTGTTCAACGGCTTCAAGCCGCTGTTCACCGCGCTCACCCCGGCGGACGTGAACCAGTTCGCGTTCGAGGTGATCAAGGTGCTGCAGGGCGAGGGCGGCACGATCGAGTCGCTGCTGGCCAAGACGGCGTCGCTGACCACCACGCTGGCCGACGCCGACCAGGTGATCGGCGACCTGATCACGAACCTGACCTCGACGCTGCAGATCGTCTCGCAGCGGCAGGCGAACTTCTCCCAGCTGCTGGTCAACCTGCAGCAGTTCATCACCGGTCTGAGTCAGGACATCAACCCGATCCTCAGTTCGCTGACCTCGATCAACTCGCTGAACACCAAGACCGCCGGCCTGCTGCAGCAGACCCGGGTGCCGATCAAGGCCGACCTGGACAAGCTCCGCGCGGTCGCCAGCACGCTGGACGACACCCAGGCGATCTGGGTGAAGACGCTGCAGTTCATGCCGGAGAAGCTGAACACGATGACTCGCACCGCGTCGTACGGCTCCTGGTTCAACTTCTACCTGTGCAACTTCGACGGCAACGTCACGCTGCCCACCGGTACCCGCGTCCCGGTCGCCTACGACCTCAACTCGGCGAGGTGCAAGAAGTGAAGCCTTTCCGGGAACAGAACCAGGTCACCATCGGCGTGGTCGGCCTGACGGTCATCGGGCTGATCATGCTGGCCGCGTTCAAGGCGCAGGACCTGCCGCTGATCGGCGGCGGGACGAAGTACTCCGCGCAGTTCTCCGAGGCCGGCGGCCTGAAGCCGAACGACGAGATCCGGGTGGCCGGAGTCCGCGTCGGCAAGGTCCGCGACGTCGAACTCGAAGGCACCCACGTCCGGGTCGACTTCGTGGTCGACAAGGGCGTGAAGCTCGGCGAGCAGACCGGCGCCGAGATGAAGATCAAGACCCTGCTCGGCCAGAAGTACCTGAAACTCAACCCGGCCGGCCCCGGCGAGCTCAAGCCGGGCTCCGAGATCCCGCTGGCCCGGACGATCTCGGCGTACGACGTCGTGGACGCCTTCACCGACCTGGCCAACACCACCGAGCGGATCAACACCGCCCAGCTGGCGAAGGCCCTGGACACGTTGTCGGCGACGTTCAAGAACACGCCCGAAGAGGTGCAGGCGTCGCTGACCGGCCTGTCCCGGCTGTCCCGGAACGTGGCCAAGCGCGACGAGCAGCTCAAGCTGCTGCTGCAGCACTCGAACGTGGTTACCAAGGTTCTTGCCGACCGCAACCAGCAGCTGATCAAGTTGATGAAGGACGGCAACAAGGTCTTCCAGGCCGTGCAGGCCCGGCGGGCGCTGATCCACCAGTTGCTGGTGTCGACGCAGAAGCTGTCCGCGCAGATCACCGCGCTGGTCCGGGAGAACCGCAAGGATCTCGGGCCGACGCTGCAGAAGGTGAACGCGGTGCTCGCCGTACTGCTGCAGAACCAGACCTCCCTGGACGCGAGCATCAAGGGCCTCGCGCCGTTCGTCCGGGTCTTCACGAACACCCTCGGCACCGGGCCGTGGTTCGACACCTACCTGCAGAACCTGGTGCCGGTGCCCGAGATCCCGCTGCCCAAGGTGCTACCCACCGGGATCCCCCCGATCCTGGGAGGTGGCGGCTGATGCGGGTGAACGCGATTTCGCGGCTGATCGCGATGGCAGTGGTCCTGGTGATCATCGTGGTCGGCGCCGTGTCCCTGTGGCCGAAGCCCGAGCGGGTGACGGCGACGGCGTACTTCCCGCGGGCGGTCTCGGTGTACCCGGGATCGGACGTCCGGATTCTCGGCATCAAGGTCGGCGAGGTGGAGAGCGTCACGCCGGCCGGCCGTAGCGTGCGGGTGAAGTTCTGGTGGGAGGCCAAGCACAAGGTGCCGGCCGAGGCGAAGGCGGTGATCGCCTCGCCGTCGATCGTCGCGGACCGGTACGTGCAGCTCACCCCGGCGTACTCCAAGGGCGCTGTGATGGCCGACGGTGCGCAGATCCCTCTCGACCGGACCGCCGTACCGCTGGAGCTCGACCAGATCTACCAGAGCCTCAACGACCTGTCCGTGGCGCTCGGGCCGAAGGGCGCGAACGACCAGGGCGCGCTGGCCCGGCTGCTGGACGTCTCGGCGAAGAACCTGAACGGCCAGGGCGCCAAGCTGAACCAGACCATCACCGACGTCTCGAAGCTGACCAGCACGTTGTCGGGCAACTCGTCGGCGCTGTTCAACACGATCCGGCAGCTGCAGACGTTCGTGTCCGCGCTGGCCGCGAACGACCAACTGGTCAAGCAGTTCAACACGAACTTCGCCGCTGTCTCGACCACCCTGGCGGGCGAGCGCAAGGACCTCGGCGCGTCGCTGTCGCTGCTCGCCACCGCGCTCGGCGAGGTCGCGACGTTCGTCAAGGAGAACCGGACGCTGGTGAAGAACACCGTCACCGGGGCCACCAAGCTGTCGCAGATCCTGGTGAACGAGAAGGCCGCGCTGGCCGAGGTGCTTGACACCGCCCCGCTCGGCCTCGGCAACCTGGCCCGGATCTACAACCCGCAGTTCGGCACGCTGGACCAGCGCATCAACCCGGGACAGCTCGACGACCCGGCGACGTTCGTCTGCTCGCTGCTGCTGCAGGCGAACCAGCCGATGTCGATGTGCTCGACGCTGAAGCCGGTCCTCGACGCCCTGGCCAAGCTGCCGCTGATCGAATCGCTGACCGGCACCGCACCGGTCAGCGGCGGTCCTGCCGGTACGCCGTGGGCGCCGACGCCGAAGGCCCCGCTGAACAGTCCCGACCCCGTGGACCCGACGCTCGGGGGGTTGGTCAAGTGAGACGCCGTACGTCGATCGTCGCCGGAGTCGCCGCGCTCGCGATGCTGCTGAGCGGCTGTGACTTCTCCGTCTACTCGCTCCCGCTGCCGGGCGGCGCGAAGATCAAGGGGGCGTCGTACACGGTCACCGTCGAGTTCGCCGACGTCCTGGACCTGGTGCCGAAGTCGTCGGTGAAGGTCGACGACGTCACCGTCGGCACGGTCGAGAAGGTCTGGCTGGACGGGTACGTCGCGAAGGTGCGGATCAAGCTTCCGAAGAGCCTCGCGCTGCCGGACAACACGCACGCCACGATCCGCCAGACCAGCCTGCTGGGCGAGAAGTTCGTGTCGCTGGCCCGGCCGACCGGGTCCGAGAAGGCGCGCGGCAAGCTCGACAACGGCGAGCTGATCCCGCTGTCCAGGACCACCAGCAACGTCGAGGTGGAGGAAGTTCTCTCCGCTCTCTCGCTGCTGCTGAACGGCGGCGGTGTCGCGCAGTTGCAGATCATCACGCAGGAGCTGAACAAGGCGCTGACCGGCAACGAGCCGGCCATCCGCAGCGTGCTGACCCAGCTGAACACGTTCGTCGGCACCCTGGACCAGAACAAGGCGCGGATCGTCACCGCGATCAAGTCGGTGGACGCGCTCGCCAAGAAGCTGAACGCGCAGAAGGCGACGCTGGCGACCGCGATCGACTCGCTGCCGACGTCGATCGCGACCCTGGACAAGCAGCGCGCCGCGCTGGTCAAGACGCTGCAGGCGCTGGCCACGCTGGGCAACACCGCGACCCGGGTGATCACGTCCGCACAGAAGGACCTGGTGGCCAACCTGCAGTCGCTGTACCCGATCCTCACCAAGCTGGCTGAGGCGGGGGAGAACCTGCCGAAGTCGCTGGAGCTGCTGTTCACCTATCCGTTCCCCGACAATGCCGCCAAGGCCGCGAAGGGTGACTACACCAACCTCGGGATCACGGTGGACGTGAACACCAAGAAGGCGCTCGACACCCTGCTCGGGATCCAGCTGCCGACGGTCGGCCCGACCGCGCTGCCGACCGGCCGGATCAGCCTCCCGGTGCACCTGCCGACCAGTCCGGCGCAGGGCAGTGTGCTGCCGTCGCTGCCGGTCCCGACCGGGACCGCGACGACCTGCATCACGGTGCTCGGCCTGCCGGTTTGCTCGCCGAAGCTGAACCGGTCCGGGTTCGATCCCGACCTCGCCAAGGCGCTGATGCCGGGGGTGGTCGGATGATCACCAGAGCGGTCCGGATCCAGCTGATGGTGTTCCTGCTGATCACCGTCGTCGGCGTCGCCTTCGTCGGCGCGAAGTACGCCCAGATCGACAAGCTGATCGTCGACACCGACTACACCGTCAGCGCCAGCTTCGTCGAGTCCGGCGGCATCTTCGCGGGCGCCGAGGTGACGTATCGCGGCCAGCCGGTCGGCCGGGTTGGGCAGCTGAAGCTGCTCGACGACGGCGTCCAGGTGGACATGGACATCGAGAAGAAGGTCAAGATCCCGAACGACCTGCTCGCGGTGGTCGCGAACCGGTCGGCGATCGGCGAGCAGTACGTCGACCTGCAGCCGCGCCGCGACGGAGCGCCGTACCTGCAGGACAACTCGAAGATCGACCGCAAGGACACCGCGATCCCGATCGACACCACCGAGCTGCTGCTGAACCTGGACCAGCTGGTGAACTCGGTCGACAAGGAGAGCCTGCGGACCACGGTGCGCGAGCTCGGGGCCGCGCTGAAGGGCAAGGGCACCGACCTGCAGAAGATCATCGACAGCTCCGGCAAGCTGATCGACGACGCCGACGCGAACGTGCTGCAGACGATCAAGCTGATCAACGACGGCGACACCGTGCTCGCCACCCAGGTGGCCAGCGGCGACGCGATCAAGACCTGGGCGAAGAACCTGGCGCTGCTGTCCGACACCCTGGTCAGCTCGGACAGCAACCTGCGCAAGGTGATCGACCAGGGCTCGCTCGCGTCCACCCAGATCACCGGCCTGATCCAGGACAACAGCGCGTCCGTCGCGGTGCTGCTCGGTAACCTGCTGACGGTGAGCGAACTGACCGCGGTCCGGCTGGACGCCGTCGAGCAGCTGTTCGTGGTGTACCCGGCGGTGTCGATGGGTGGATACGTCGTACCGGCCAAGAACGCCGAGGGGCACTACGACGCGCACTTCGGCCTGGTCGTCGGGCTCCAGCCGCCGGCCTGCCGGCCCGGGTACGGCGGGACGAACAAGCGGGTCCCGCAGGACCTGAAGGACACCCCGGCGAACACCAAGGCCGGTTGTACGGCGGACCCGAAGAGCGGGATCAACGTGCGCGGCTCGCAGAACAAGCCGTCGCCGTCGTCGCGCGAGGACCTGAACCGGTCCGGCTACGGGCTCGGGTACGACCCGGCGACGGGCGCCGCGGGCGGAGCCGATGGGATGCCGGGCATGACGCTTGGCTCCACCGGCGGACAGCAGGACCTGCTCGGCAGCGATTCCTGGAAGGCACTCATCCTTGGACCGGTGACCGGCAAGTGATCGCACGGAACGGCCGGCTGGTGCTGGCCTGGGCTCTCAGCGTGCTGCTCCTGGTGGCGATCGCCGGCCTCACGCTGTCGGTGGTCGCCCTGAGCAAGCAGCGGGCCGACGATTCGCAACGCGACGGCGCGATGAAGGCGGCGCGGCAGTTGGCGCTGGACTTCACGACGTACGACTACCAGACCTGGGACGCGGACTCGAAGCGGGTCATCGACGACTCCACCGGGCAGTTCAAGCAGGAGTTCCAGCAGGGGATCGACGCGGTGAAGACCGACGTGGTGACGAACAAGGCGACCTCCAAGGGCGACGTCAAGGAAGCCGCCGTCGTCTCGAACGACAAGGACTCCGCCCAGGTGCTGGTGATCGTGAACGCGGTGGTGACGAACACGGCCTCGGCCGAGGGCGTCCAGCGCCGGTACCGGATCAAGCTGGACATGGTCCGCGAGAAGGACCGCTGGCTGACCGCCGACCTGCAGGTGGTGGGCTGATGTCGGACCGCCGCAGCCGCCCACGGATCGCCGGCCAGCGCCGTACGGCGAAACCGGACCAGCCGCCCGAACTGGTCGAGGAGACCCGTGCGGAGGATGTGACCCCGGCCACAGAAGAGGCCTCGGAGGCCGTTTCCGAGAAGTCGCCGGTCGCCGAAATCTCTACGGAGAGTGAGCAGAAACGAGGTCTCGGGACCGCGCTGACGGCCGCGCTCGGCGTCGTCGTCGTACTCACCCTGACCGTCGCCGCGGTGCTCGGGATCAAGGCCTGGCACGGCGAACAGGCCGAGGACGCCCGCAACCAGGCCTCCGCCGCGGGCCGGAAAGCGGCCGAGACGGCGCTCAGCTACGACTACCGTGACCTGGACAAAAGCTTCGCTGCCGCGCGGGCGACGATGACTCCGGAGTTCGCCGCGAAGTTCGACGAGACCGCGAAGGTGGCAGGCGTTCTGGCCACCAAGACCAAGGCCACGGTGAAGGCCGACGTCCGCGAGGTCGGGGTCCGCGACGGCGACGCCGACCGGGTCACGCTGATCATCTTCGTCAACCAGACGACCACCAGCACGATCACGAAGGGTAGTCCCCGGGTGGACCTGAACCGGACCCGGTTCACGATGGTCCGAAACGGCGACCGATGGCTGGTCCAGGAGATCGCCGGACTGTAATCTCTAGGTAACTCCGCACCAGAGGGGCGCCGGTTGTCTCGTGGGTGATCTACCCGCTGGAGACTCCGGGTCGGTCCTTGACGGAGAGGGTGGTCCGACGGCAGACTATTGGACCCCATTGGACAGGCTTGCCTGGATCAGGTAACCTATTCCTTTGCGCTGCCTTTCTCTCGCCTCTGCTCGGGTCTCCGACTTGACTGGGGCGGCTTGGCGTGCGCTCCCAGCACCGATGTGATTTTGCGAGCCCGTGGAAGGACGCCCCTTGGTCGCCTCGCGCAACCCCCAGTCCGACAGTATTTCCAACGTCACCGGCCCCCGCCGCATCTCCTTCGCAAAGATCTCCGAGCCTCTCCAGGTTCCGGATCTGCTTGCGCTTCAGGTGGACAGTTTCGACTGGCTGGTCGGTAACGAAACGTGGCAGGCCCGCGTGGCCGCCGCCGAGGCCGAGGGGCGGTCGGACCTGTCCGGCCCCAGCGGCCTGGAAGAGATTTTCGAGGAGATCTCCCCGATCGAGGACTTCAGCGGCACCATGTCGCTGTCGTTCCGCGACCACCGCTTCGAGCCTCCGAAGAACACGGTGGACGAATGCAAGGAGCGGGACGTCACCTACTCCGCGCCGCTGTTCGTCACCGCCGAGTTCATGAACAACGAAACCGGTGAGATCAAGAGCCAGACCGTCTTCATGGGCGACTTCCCGCTGATGACGCGCAAGGGCACGTTCGTCATCAACGGCACCGAGCGGGTCGTCGTGTCCCAGCTCGTCCGCTCGCCCGGTGTGTACTTCGAGCGCACCCCGGACAAGACGTCCGACAAGGACATCTTCACCGCCAAGATCATCCCGTCGCGCGGCGCGTGGCTGGAGTTCGAGGTGGACAAGCGCGACATGGTCGGCGTCCGCCTCGACCGTAAGCGCAAGCAGAACGTCACCGTGCTGCTCAAGGCGCTCGGCTGGACCGACGCGCAGATCCTGGAAGAGTTCGGCGACTACGAGTCGATCCGGCTGACCCTGGAGAAGGACCACACGTCCGGCCAGGACGACGCGCTGCTCGACATCTACCGCAAGCTGCGTCCGGGTGAGCCGCCGACCCGCGAGGCCGCGCAGGCGCTGCTGGAGAACTACTACTTCAACGGCAAGCGCTACGACCTGGCCAAGGTCGGCCGCTACAAGATCAACAAGAAGCTCGGCCGTGACGAGGCGCACGACATGGCGGTGCTGACCGTCGACGACATCGTCGCCACGATCAAGTACCTGGTCGCGCTGCACGAAGGCAAGACCGAGCTGCCTGCGCCGACCGGCGAGATCGTGGTCGAGGAAGACGACATCGACCACTTCGGCAACCGCCGGCTGCGGACCGTCGGCGAGCTGATCCAGAACCAGCTGCGCACCGGTCTGGCCCGGATGGAGCGCGTGGTCCGGGAGCGGATGACGACCCAGGACGTCGAGGCGATCACGCCGCAGACCCTGATCAACATCCGTCCGGTGGTGGCGGCGCTGAAGGAGTTCTTCGGCACCTCCCAGCTGTCGCAGTTCATGGACCAGACCAACCCGGTCGCGGGCCTGACCCACAAGCGCCGGCTGAACGCGCTCGGCCCGGGTGGTCTGAGCCGTGAGCGGGCCGGGTTCGAGGTCCGTGACGTGCACCCGTCGCACTACGGCCGGATGTGCCCGATCGAGACCCCGGAAGGCCCGAACATCGGTCTGATCGGCTCGCTCGCGTCGTACGGCCGGGTGAACGCGTTCGGCTTCGTCGAGACGCCGTACCGCAAGGTCGTCGACGGCAAGGTCACCGACCAGGTGGACTACCTGACCGCCGACGAGGAGGACCGGTTCGTCATCGCCCAGGCCAACGCGGCGCTGAACGACGACAACCGGTTCGCCGAGGAGCGCGTGCTGGTCCGTCGCCGGCACGGCGAGGTCGAGCTCGTGCCCGTCGACGACGTGGACTACATGGACGTCTCGCCGCGCCAGATGGTGTCGGTGGCGACCGCGCTGATCCCGTTCCTCGAGCACGACGACGCCAACCGCGCGCTGATGGGTTCGAACATGCAGCGCCAGGCGGTGCCGCTGATCACCTCGGACGCCCCGCTGGTCGGTACCGGCATGGAGTTCCGCGGTGCGGTCGACGCCGGAGACGTGGTCGTGTCCGACAAGCCCGGTGTGGTCAAGGAGGTCTCGGCCGACCTGATCGAGATCGCCGCCGACGACGGCACGTACCAGACCTACCGGATGGCGAAGTTCCGCCGCTCGAACCAGGGCACCTGCATCAACCAGCGCCCGCTGGTGGACGCCGGTCAGCGGGTCGAGATCGGTACGCCGCTGGCCGACGGTCCGTGCACCGACGAGGGCGAGATGGCTCTCGGCCGCAACATGCTGGTCGCGTTCATGACGTGGGAGGGCTACAACTACGAGGACGCGATCATCCTCAGCCAGCGCGTCGTACAGCAGGACCTGCTGACCTCGATCCACATCGAGGAGCACGAGGTCGACGCCCGCGACACCAAGCTGGGCCCGGAGGAGATCACTCGGGACATCCCGAACGTCTCCGACGAGATGCTGTCCGACCTGGACGAGCGCGGCATCATCCGGATCGGCGCCGAGGTCACCACCGGTGACATCCTGGTCGGCAAGGTCACGCCGAAGGGCGAGACCGAGCTGACCCCGGAGGAGCGGCTGCTGCGCGCGATCTTCGGTGAGAAGGCGCGCGAGGTCCGCGACACGTCGCTGAAGGTCCCGCACGGCGAGGAGGGCACCGTCATCGGCGTCCGGGTCTTCGACCGGGACAACGGCGACGAACTGCCGCCGGGCGTCAACCAGCTGGTCCGGGTGTACGTCGCCCAGAAGCGGAAGATCTCGGTCGGTGACAAGCTGGCCGGCCGGCACGGTAACAAGGGCGTCATCTCGAAGATCCTGCCGGTCGAGGACATGCCGTTCCTCGAGGACGGCACCCACGTCGACGTCATCCTGAACCCGCTGGGCGTGCCCGGCCGGATGAACGTCGGCCAGGTCCTGGAGACCCACCTCGGCTGGATCGCCAGCCGCGGCTGGGAGGTCGACCCGGAGAACGAAGAAGAGTGGGCGCAGCGGCTGATCAAGATCGGCGCCGGTGCGGCCGAGCCGATGACGAACGTCGCCACCCCGGTCTTCGACGGCGCCACCGAGGAAGAGGTCACCGGCCTGCTCTCCTCGACGCTGCCGAACCGGGATGGCGTCCGGATGGTCAACGGGCAGGGCAAGGCGAAGCTGTTCGACGGTCGTTCGGGTGAGCCGTTCCCGGACCCGATCGGCGTCGGTTACATGTACATCCTGAAGCTGCACCACCTGGTCGACGACAAGATCCACGCGCGTTCGACCGGTCCGTACTCGATGATCACGCAGCAGCCGCTGGGCGGTAAGGCCCAGTTCGGTGGCCAGCGGTTCGGCGAGATGGAGGTGTGGGCCCTGGAGGCCTACGGTGCCGCCTTCGCGCTGCAGGAACTGCTGACCATCAAGTCCGACGACGTCGTCGGGCGGGTCAAGGTGTACGAGGCGATCGTCAAGGGCGAGAACATTCCGGAGCCGGGTATCCCGGAGTCCTTCAAGGTTCTGGTCAAGGAAATGCAGTCCCTGTGTCTGAACGTGGAAGTGCTCTCGTCCGACGGAAGCCGGGTCGAGATGCGCGACAGCGAGGAGGACGTCTTCCGTGCAGCGGAGGAACTGGGCATCGACCTGTCTCGGCGCGAGCCGAACAGCGTCGAGGAGGTCTGAGCGGGTTGCCGCTTGAGATCAACAACCAACTCACTCAGACCATTTTTAGCAACGGGAGATAACACATCGTGCTCGACGTGAACTTCTTCGACGAGCTTCGGATCGGCCTTGCGACCGCGGATGAGATCCGCCAGTGGTCGCACGGCGAGGTCAAGAAGCCCGAGACGATCAACTACCGGACGCTCAAGCCCGAGCGTGACGGTCTGTTCTGCGAGAAGATCTTCGGTCCCACCCGGGACTGGGAGTGCTACTGCGGAAAGTACAAGCGCGTTCGCTTCAAGGGCATCATCTGCGAGCGGTGTGGCGTCGAGGTCACCCGCTCCAAGGTGCGCCGCGAGCGGATGGGCCACATCGAGCTGGCCGCGCCGGTCACCCACATCTGGTACTTCAAGGGTGTCCCGTCGCGGCTCGGCTACCTGCTCGACCTCGCCCCGAAGGACCTGGAGAAGGTCATCTACTTCGCGGCGTACATGATCACCGACGTCGACGAGGAGTCGCGGCACCGCGACCTGTCCTCGCTCGAGGGTCGCGTGGACGTGGAGCGCAAGCAGCTCGAGAACCGTCGTGACAACGACATCGAGACGCGGATGAAGAAGCTCGAGGAGGACCTGGCGCAGCTCGAGGCCGAGGGCGCCAAGGCCGACGTACGCCGCAAGGTCAAGGAAGGCGCCGAGCGTGAGGTCAAGCAGCTGCGCGACCGCTCGCAGCGCGAGATCGACCGCCTCGACGAGGTCTGGACCCGGTTCAAGAACCTGAAGGTCCAGGACCTCGAGGGCGACGAGATCCTCTACCGCGCCATGAAGGAGCGGTTCGGCAAGTACTTCGAGGGCGCCATGGGCGCCGCCGCGATCCAGCGCCGGCTGGAGACCTTCGACCTGAAGGCCGAGGCGGGCAACCTGCGCGAGACCATCAAGACCGGTAAGGGCCAGCGCAAGACCCGCGCCCTGAAGCGGCTGAAGGTCGTCACCGCGTTCCTGGCCACCAACAACAGCCCGATGGGCATGGTGCTCGACTGCGTCCCGGTGATCCCGCCGGACCTGCGGCCGATGGTCCAGCTCGACGGTGGCCGGTTCGCCACCTCCGACCTGAACGACCTGTACCGCCGGGTGATCAACCGGAACAACCGGCTCAAGCGACTGCTCGACCTGGGCGCGCCGGAGATCATCGTCAACAACGAGAAGCGGATGCTGCAGGAGGCCGTCGACGCGCTGTTCGACAACGGCCGCCGTGGCCGTCCGGTCACCGGTCCGGGCAACCGGCCGCTGAAGTCGCTGTCCGACATGCTCAAGGGCAAGCAGGGCCGCTTCCGTCAGAACCTGCTCGGCAAGCGCGTCGACTACTCCGGCCGTTCGGTCATCGTGGTCGGCCCGCAGCTGAAGCTGCACCAGTGCGGTCTGCCGAAGGCGATGGCGCTGGAGCTGTTCAAGCCGTTCGTGATGAAGCGGCTGGTCGACCTCAACCACGCGCAGAACATCAAGTCCGCCAAGCGGATGGTCGAGCGTCAGCGCGCCCAGGTCTGGGACGTGCTGGAAGAGGTCATCACCGAGCACCCGGTCCTGCTCAACCGTGCACCAACCCTGCACCGGCTGGGCATCCAGGCGTTCGAGCCGCAGCTGATCGAGGGCAAGGCGATCCAGATCCACCCGCTCGTCTGCTCCGCGTTCAACGCGGACTTCGACGGTGACCAGATGGCGGTGCACCTGCCGCTGTCGGCCGAGGCGCAGGCCGAGGCCCGGATCCTGATGCTGTCGACGAACAACATCCTGAAGCCGGCCGACGGTCGTCCCGTCACCATGCCGACCCAGGACATGATCATCGGCATCTACTTCCTGACCATGCTGAAGGAAGGCGCCAAGGGCGAGGGCCGGGCGTTCAGCTCGGTGGCCGAGGCGATGATGGCCTTCGACCGCAACGAGTTGGCGCTGCAGGCCAAGATCACGATCCGGCTGAGCGGTTCGGCCGCTCCGCAGGACGCGCTCGTGCTGGACAATGGCGGGTTCGCGCTGGAGACGACGCTGGGCCGGGCGCTGTTCAACGAGGCGCTGCCGGCGGACTACCCGTTCGTCGACACCGAGGTGGGCAAGAAGCAGCTCGGTGGGATCGTCAACGACCTGGCCGAGCGGTACACCAAGGTCGAGGTCGCGCACGCCCTGGACGCGTTGAAGGACCTCGGTTACTACTGGTCCACGCGTTCCGGCGTGACGGTGTCGATCGACGACTTCAGCACGCCGCCGTCCAAGCCGGAGATCATGGCGCGGTACGAGTCGCAGGCCGAGAAGGTCCAGAAGCAGTTCGAGCGGGGTCTGATCACCTCGTCCGAGCGGCGCCAGGAGCTGATCGAGATCTGGACCGGCGCCAACGCCGAGGTCGGTAAGGCGATGGAGGAGAACTTCGCCAAGGACAACCCGATCTGGATGATGGTGCACTCGGGAGCCCGAGGCAACATGATGCAGATCCGGCAGATCTCCGGTATGCGTGGCCTGGTGGCCAACCCGAAGGGCGAGATCATCGCCCGGCCGATCAAGTCCAACTTCCGTGAGGGCCTGTCGGTGGTCGAGTACTTCATCGCCACCCACGGTGCGCGGAAGGGTCTGGCCGACACCGCGCTGCGGACCGCCGACTCGGGGTACCTGACCCGTCGTCTGGTGGACGTGTCGCAGGACGTGATCATCCGCGAGGAGGACTGCGGCACCGAGCGGGGCCTGCCGAAGCAGATCGGCGAGAAGGACCCGTCCGGCAAGGTCGTGCACGCCGAGAACGTGGAGACCAGCGCGTACGCGCGGACCCTGGCCACCGACGCCCTGGACGCCGACGGCAACGTCGTGCTCGCCGGCGGCGCCGACCTGGGCGACGTGTCGATCGCGAAGCTGGTCGCGGCCGGGCTCGAGGAGGTCAAGGTCCGGTCGGTGCTCACCTGTGACGCCAAGACCGGTACCTGCGCGAAGTGCTACGGCCGTTCGCTGGCGACCGGCAAGCCGGTCGACATCGGCGAGGCGGTCGGCATCATCGCGGCCCAGTCCATCGGTGAGCCGGGTACGCAGCTGACGATGCGGACCTTCCACACCGGTGGCGTCGCGGGTGATGACATCACCCACGGTCTGCCGCGTGTGGTCGAGCTGTTCGAGGCGCGTCAGCCCAAGGGCAAGGCGCCGATCTCGGAGGCCGCGGGCCGGATCGCGATCGAGGACACCGACAAGACCCGGAAGCTGGTGCTCACCCCGGACGACGGTTCCGAGGAGGTCGCCTACCCGGTGTCGAAGCGTGGCCGCCTGCTGATCGAGGACGGTCAGCACGTCGAGGTCGGTCAGCAGCTCACGCAGGGTACGCCGGACCCGCAGGAGGTTCTGCGGATCCTGGGTGTCCGCAAGGCGCAGGAGCACCTGGTGGACGAGGTCCAGGAGGTGTACCGGTCGCAGGGTGTGGCCATCCACGACAAGCACATCGAGATCATCGTCCGGCAGATGCTGCGCCGGGTCACGGTGATCGAGTCCGGCGAGGCGAACCTGCTGCCGGGTGAGCTGGCGGACCGGATCATGTTCGAGGCGGAGAACCGTCGCGTCGTGGCCGAGGGCGGTACGCCGGCCTCGGGTCGTCCGGTGCTGATGGGTATCACCAAGGCCTCGCTGGCGACCGAGTCGTGGCTGTCGGCCGCCTCCTTCCAGGAGACGACCCGCGTCCTCACCGAGGCCGCGATCCACGGCAAGTCCGACTCGCTGGTCGGTCTGAAGGAGAACGTCATCATCGGCAAGCTGATCCCGGCCGGTACGGGCATGGACCGGTACCGCAACATCCGGGTGGAGCCCACCGAGGAGGCGAAGGCCGCGATGTACTCGATGGTCGGCTACGAGTCGTACGACTACGACTTCGGCCCGTCCAGCGGACAGTCGGTCCCGCTCGACGACTTCGACCTCGGTTCCTACCAGAACTGAGCGCAGTCACCCCGCCGAGGGCGGCGCTTCCCATCCGGGAGGTGCCGCCCTCGCGCCATCTCCAACCCCCTGCGCACTGGCCGCCCCAAACCGATTTGGGGAGCACCACCGCCCGTTTCGGGGGGAACAATCTCCCCGAACTGGCTAGGCGACGTTGCGAGCGGCGGCACAACCGGTAGAGCAGGCGCGTGCGGTGCCGGTCCAGCCTCGAAGGCGGAGGGCACTAGCCACCTGGGCGGCTGCCAGACATGGCTCGTCGACCAGTCGGTAGCCGAATCGCAAGGTCAGCTGGCCGCTCATCGCCGTGGAATTGTCCCGGCGCATGTCGCGCCACCGCGACTCGGAGTCCGAGTGACCGGCGTGCCCGTCGAGCTCGATGACGAGTCCGTAGGGGGAGTACAGGACATCGCGATAACGGACTCTTCGGCCAGACCCGTCCGTCGACTCGACCCGGACCTGCCGTTCAGCCGTCGGCAGGGCATGCGCCCGCTCGACCCGGCGCAGGTAGACCTGCTCCAGGAACGACTGCACACCGTCCGCCGCGTCCAGCACGATCCGGCGAAGCATCTGGCGAGCGGGCAGTCTGGTGAGCGAGTCGAGTTCGGCGAGCAGACGCTCGGGAGTACTGGCGCGCTGGCGGCAGACATCGAGTAGCAGAGCCGCCTGTCGAGACGTGTTGGGGTCTGAACTCGCCGTCGTCAGAGCTGCGACTTCGAGCCGCACGATCGGCGGTGTCCGGGAGCCGTGCAGTTGCGCTGAGAAACCGCGATGACGGCTGACGAGAACCCCGGCCCGCTGGTTGACCCTGCGCGCATGCGGTACCGCGAGGTGAATGCGATCGTCTCCTCGAACTCCGTCGACGCCGTACCAGCGCAGCGCCGTGGGCCCGGTGAGGGCGGCATCCGGGCCGTAGGCGAGCCAGGCGGCCCAGACCCTGGTCTCCCAGGGCAGCGGCCCCGTGAAGTCGACGTACACACCGCCGTGGACCTGCTGGATCTGCCGCGCACGGCACCGCCGCGAAAGAACCTTGTCCGTGATCCCGTGCATGATCGCCTGATGTCTGCTGAAGGCGCCCGCCTGCCGGTGACGCAGTTCATTGAACAATCGGGTGAGGCTGTCGGCCGACTCGTCAGGTGAATCGTCGTCCCGCACCGCTTCGACGCATCGCATGGCAACTCCTCTCGACAGATCGCCCGCGGATCCGCTGCCAGAGAAGATGCACCGCCGACCACCCGTCCCGCCCGACCATTCGCCGCCTGTGCAAATCCGACGCAAGCCACCACCCCCTTCCACCCCCAAGCCCTCGTGGCACCCCCCGTCGCCCAAACCGGTTCGGGGACGCGAGCTGCCCGATCCGGGTGGGTGATCCTCCCCGGTCTGGATGGATCTCGCCCCCGAACCGGTTTGGGGAGTTCATCCACCGGGGGTGGGCGGGGAGGCGTTCGGCTGGCGGGGGAGAGGGAGGGGTGGGGTGGTCGTGTGGCTCGTGGGGTTTGGTGGGGAGGGGATCTTGTGGCGCGTGGGGTTGGTTTGGGTGGGGAGGGGGTGCTTTTGGGGGTTGGTGGTGGTGCGATTCCCTGCTCCTTGCGGAGCTCGTGGGGCGGTTTGGGAAAGACACTCGGGGTGGCGGCTGTAAAGGTGCTCGGTATGCGCCAAGATTGGTGCATGACGGATCTGCCGGCCTACCTGCGGCCTTTCGTCTTGGGGGTTCTGGAAGGTTCTGACGTACGCGTCGATCGCCTGGGGGAGATCGACCTGTACCGCCCGCCCGGTACCGCCCGAGGCGGCGCAATTCTCTTTGTGCACGGGGGACCTGGGCCTGCCGGCCTCGAGGTGATGCCTCGGGACTGGCCGGTCTACAAGGGCTACGCGACGGCTGCCGCCAGGCGGGGCCTGGTGGCCGCGGTGGTCGACCACAGCCTGATCCACGGCCTCGAACGACTGGTCGCGGCCGCGGACGAGGTGGAGGCAGCGGTCGGCGTACTGCGTTCCGACCCACGGGTCGACCCCGATCGGGTCGGACTGTGGTTCTTCTCCGGCGCCGGCCTGCTGGCCGGGGAGTGGCTGGACAGCCGCCCCGACTGGCTGCGCTTCGTCGCCCTGACCTACCCCCTGCTCGCCACCCCGCCCGGTGTCGACGATTTGGTAACCGCCGCCGAAGTGATCGGCAAACACAAGGACCTGCCGGTGCTGCTGACAAGAGCTGGACTCGAGCGTGAGGAGCTCGCCGGTCCGGTAGCGGAGTTCGTCTCCGCGGGCGGCGCCGCGCTGGACATCATCGACGTACCGAAAGGGCACCACGGGTTCGACATGCTCGACCACACCGAAGAATCACGCGCCGCCGTGACCAAGGCTCTCGACTGGGCGATCGCCCACCTCGGCGAAGAGCCTGGCGCGGACGGCAAGCTCCTCGTCCCACCCCCGGCCAAGAAGAAGACCACTTCAACCCGCCGTACGACGCCTGCAGCCAAGGCGGCCGTCGCGGTGCAGGAAACCCCGGCTCCGGCTGAACCCGCCACTCAGCCGCCTGCCGCCCCCGCACCCATCACCCCTGCACCTGTTGTCCCCGCTGCGGCTCAGCCCCCGCTGGCGGGCCTGGGAGCCGCGACGGTCGCGGCTGTCACCGCTGACACCCCGGCTGCGCGGGTGATCGGCCGTGAGCACGCGGCGTACGACGCACACGACCTCGAGGCCTTCCTGGCCATGTACTCGCCGACCGCCCGGATCCTTCTCGCGGACGGCTCCGAGCTCAAGGGGCGCCGGTTCCTGCGCGAGTTCTACCGCCCGCGCTTCGCCGCCGGCCGCTGCAAGACCGAGGTCGTCCAGCGGCTGATGCTGGCGGAGTGGGTGGTCGAGCACGTCGTTACCTACGACGACGGCGAATCCACCCCGCAACTGGCCCTCTACCGCGTCGCCGACGGCTTGATAACCGACGTCGAATTCCGTGCCTGATCCGATCGACCACCTCACCGAGTTCGAGCGCGCGGCCGAGGACTTCGCGGCGGCCCTCGGATGGGTCGATCCCGGCGCGGCCGTGCCCGCCTGTCCTGGCTGGACCGTCGCCGACCTGGCCCTGCACCTGGGGTCAGGTCAGCGCTGGGCCGCGTCGATCCTGCTCTCCGGCACTGCCCAGAAGGTGCCGGAGGTGCTGCGGACGACGATCTCCTGGTCGGACTGGTACGCCGGAACGACCGGCGCGTTGCTGGCCGCGATCCGTGCGGTCGACCCGGACGAACCGTGCTGGAACTTCGCCCCGGTGGATCAGCGGGCCGGCTTCTGGGCCCGCCGTCGTCTGCATGAGACGGTTATCCACCTTGTGGACCTGATTCAGGCCGGGGTTGCGGCGGGGGAGCAGGTCGACACTGGTCTGGCCGTCGTACCTGCGGCGGTCGCGGCCGACGGGGTGGACGAGGTGTTCGAGGTGTTCCTGCCCCGGATGCTGGCCCGCGGGTTCGCGCCGGCGGTGACCCGGCAGGTCGGCGTTCGGGCCACCGACACCGGGCACGAGTGGACGCTGACGCCTGTGTCACAAGGCGATCGGCCGCTCGTCGAGCGAGGAAAGGCGGTCGGTGAAGCGGTGCTTTCGGGGACTACCTCCGAGCTCGACCTGTGCTTGTGGAAGCGTTTGCCGGGACGGGTTCTGACGGTCGGGGGAGACGCTGCGGTGGCGGCGGATTTCCTGGGTGGGAGGGCCACCGCGTAGAGCCTGTAGACTGAAAGCGCGGAAGGCTCTCTACCGTGGTCAGTTACTCATTTTGACCGCACTTGAGGCACCCGCTAGTCTTAACGATCGTGCCCGGGGTCTTTCCTGGGCCGTCATGCGTGCCCCTCGTCCAACGGATCGGGCCGCGTGGCACGGGACTCCTGCCGACAGTCTGGAAGATTACGGCTTCGGTCTGCTCGTGCGCACGCGACACACCCGACCGCGGGGGTCAGGCAAAAGTTACAAACCCAGCCGGACGACAGAAAGAGACCCACGCGGTGCCCACCATTAACCAGCTGGTCCGCAAGGGCCGCCAGGACAAGGTGTCCAAGAACAAGACGCCCGCCCTGAAGGGTTCCCCTCAGCGTCGTGGTGTGTGCACGCGCGTCTACACGACCACGCCGAAGAAGCCGAACTCCGCGCTTCGCAAGGTTGCGCGTGTCCGCCTGACCAGCGGTATCGAGGTCACCGCCTACATTCCCGGCGTCGGCCACAACCTGCAGGAGCACTCGATCGTGCTCGTGCGTGGCGGTCGTGTGAAGGACCTCCCGGGTGTCCGGTACAAGATCATCCGCGGTTCGCTCGACACCCAGGGTGTGAAGAACCGGAAGCAGGCTCGCAGCCTCTACGGCGCGAAGAAGGAGAAGAGCTAATGCCGCGCAAGGGCCCCGCCCCGAAGCGCCCGGTCATCATCGACCCGGTCTACAGTTCGCCGCTCGTCACCCAGTTGATCTCGAAGATCCTGGTCGACGGCAAGAAGCAGATCGCGCAGAGCATCGTGTACAACGCTCTCGAGGGCACTCGCACCAAGACCGGCACCGACCCGGTGATCACGCTGAAGCGTGCGCTGGACAACGTGAAGCCGAGCATCGAGGTGAAGAGCCGCCGCGTCGGTGGAGCCACGTACCAGGTGCCGATCGAGGTCAAGCCGGGTCGCTCGACCACGCTCGCCCTGCGCTGGCTGACGTCGTACTCCCGTGCGCGTCGCGAGAAGACCATGTCCGAGCGCCTGATGAACGAGATCCTGGACGCGTCCAACGGTCTCGGTGCGTCGGTGAAGCGCCGCGAGGACACGCACAAGATGGCCGAAGCCAACAAGGCTTTCGCCCACTACCGCTGGTGATCCGGGGTCCGATCCGGACTCCAGCATTCACCCCTTTGACGCAGTACAGAATCGAGAGGTAGACCACCGAGGTGGCCGTACAAATCACCACCGACCTGGCCAAGGTCCGCAACATCGGGATCATGGCCCACATCGACGCCGGCAAGACGACGACGACCGAGCGGATCCTCTTCTACACCGGTATCACTTACAAGATCGGTGAGGTCCACGACGGCGCCGCCACGATGGACTGGATGGAGCAGGAGCAGGAGCGCGGCATCACGATCACGTCCGCCGCGACGACCTGCACCTGGAAAGACCACACCATCAACATCATCGACACCCCGGGCCACGTCGACTTCACCGTCGAGGTGGAGCGCTCGCTGCGCGTCCTCGACGGTGCCGTCGCTGTCTTCGACGGTGTCGCCGGCGTGGAGCCGCAGTCGGAGACGGTCTGGCGTCAGGCCGACCGGTACGGCGTACCCCGCATCTGCTTCGTGAACAAGCTGGACCGGACCGGCGCGGAGTTCATGCGCTGCGTCGACATGATCGTCGACCGGCTGGCCGCGGTGCCGCTGGTGCTGCAGCTGCCGATCGGGTCCGAGGCCGACTTCATCGGCGTCGTCGACCTGATCGGGATGCGCGCGCTGACCTGGCGCGGCGAGACCACGATGGGTGAGGACTACACCGTCGAGGAGATCCCGGCGACCCACACCGAGATCGCCGCCGAGTGGCGCGACAAGCTGATCGAGACGCTGGCCGAGGCCGACGACGAGATCATGGAGCAGTACCTGGAGGGCGACGAGCCCACCCAGGAGCAGATCGTCGCGGCCATCCGGCGGGCGACCATCGCGAGCAAGCTGACCCCGGTCCTGACCGGTACGGCGTTCAAGAACAAGGGCGTCCAGCCGCTGCTGGACGCGATCAACGCCTACCTGCCGAGCCCGATCGACGTCCCGGCCATCGAGGGCCACGACGTCAAGGACGGCGAGCAGGTCGTGCTGCGCAAGCCGGACGACAGCGAGCCGTTCTCGGCGCTGGCGTTCAAGATCGCGGCCGACCCGCACCTGGGCAAGCTGACCTTCATCCGGGTGTACTCGGGCAAGCTCGAGACCGGCACCCAGGTGCTGAACCCGACGAAGGGCCGCAAGGAGCGGATCGGCAAGATCTACCGGATGCACGCGAACAAGCGTGAGGAGATCGCGTCGATCGGCGCCGGCCACATCGTCGCCGTGATGGGCCTGAAGGACACCACCACCGGTGAGACCCTGTGCGACCCGGCGAAGCCGGTCGTGCTGGAGTCGATGCAGTTCCCGGCCCCGGTCATCTCGGTCGCCATCGAGCCCAAGTCGAAGGCCGACCAGGAGAAGCTGGGCGTCGCGATCCAGCGGCTCGCCGAGGAGGACCCGACCTTCCAGGTCCGGACCGACGAGGACACCGGCCAGACGATCATCGCCGGTATGGGCGAGCTGCACCTCGAGGTGCTGGTCGACCGGATGAAGCGCGAGTTCCGCGTCGAGGCGAACGTCGGCAAGCCGCAGGTCGCCTACCGCGAGACCATCAAGAAGAAGGTCGAGAAGGTCGACTACACGCACAAGAAGCAGACCGGTGGTTCGGGTCAGTTCGCGCGCGTGATCATCAACGTCGAGCCGACCTCGGTCGAGGCCGGCGGCGAAGGCGGCTACGAGTTCGTCAACTCCGTCACCGGTGGCCGCATCCCCCGGGAGTACATCCCGTCGGTGGACGAGGGCGCCCAGGAGGCGATGGAGTTCGGCGTACTGGCCGGCTACCCGATGGTGGACGTCAAGGTCACGCTGACCGATGGCGCGTACCACGACGTCGACTCGTCCGAGCTCGCCTTCAAGATCGCCGGTTCGATGGCCTTCAAGGATGCCGCCCGCCGGGCGAATCCCGTCATCCTGGAGCCGATGTTCGCGGTCGAGGTCACCACGCCCGAGGACTACATGGGTGAAGTGATCGGCGACCTCAACTCCCGCCGTGGCCAGATCCAGTCGATGGACGAAGGTCCTGGTGGCAGCCGGGTCGTCAAGGCCCTGGTGCCGCTGTCGGAGATGTTCGGGTATGTCGGTGACCTGCGGTCGAAGACCCAGGGCCGCGCGTCCTACTCGATGCAGTTCGATTCCTACGCCGAGGTTCCGAAGAACGTGGCGGAAGAGATCATCAAGAAGGCCCGGGGCGAGTAATCTCTCGCTCCTGACCACCACACCCCAAGCGCGTCGGCGTACGGCGTAGTCAATTTATCTAGGAGGGCCCCAGTGGCGAAGGCGAAGTTCGAGCGGACTAAGCCGCACGTCAACATCGGCACCATCGGTCACATCGACCACGGTAAGACCACTCTTACCGCGGCGATCACCAAGGTGCTGCACGACAAGTACCCGGACCTGAACGAGGCGTCGGCGTTCGATCAGATCGACAAGGCGCCGGAAGAGCGCCAGCGCGGTATCACCATCTCGATCGCGCACGTCGAGTACCAGACCGAGGCCCGGCACTACGCCCACGTCGACTGCCCGGGGCACGCGGACTACATCAAGAACATGATCACCGGTGCGGCTCAGATGGACGGCGCGATCCTGGTCGTCGCCGCCACCGACGGCCCGATGCCGCAGACGCGTGAGCACGTGCTGCTCGCCCGTCAGGTCGGCGTGCCGGCGATGGTCGTCGCCCTGAACAAGTGCGACATGGTCGACGACGAGGAGATCCTGGAGCTCGTCGAGCTCGAGGTCCGCGAGCTGCTCTCGGAGCAGGAGTTCGACGGCGACAACGCGCCGATCGTCCGCGTCGCCGCTCACCCGGCGCTGCAGGGCGACGCCAAGTGGGGCGAGTCGATCCTCGAGCTGATGAACGCGGTCGACGAGTACATCCCGCAGCCGACCCGTGAGATCGACAAGCCGTTCCTGATGCCGGTGGAGGACGTCTTCACCATCACCGGTCGCGGCACGGTCATCACCGGCCGGATCGAGCGCGGTGTCGTCAAGATCAACGAGACCGTCGACATCGTCGGCATCCGTCCGGAGAAGCAGACCACCACGGTCACCGGTATCGAGATGTTCCGGAAGCTGCTCGACGAGGGCCAGGCCGGTGAGAACGTCGGTCTGCTGCTTCGTGGTACGAAGCGCGAGGACGTCGAGCGCGGCATGGTCGTCATCAAGCCGGGCACCACGACCCCGCACACGAACTTCGAGGCGTCGGTCTACATCCTCTCGAAGGAGGAGGGCGGCCGTCACACGCCGTTCTTCCAGAACTACCGCCCGCAGTTCTACTTCCGCACCACCGACGTCACCGGTGTCGTCACGCTGCCCGAGGGCACCGAGATGGTCATGCCGGGCGACAACACCGACATGTCGGTCGAGCTGATCCAGCCGATCGCCATGGAGGACGGTCTGAAGTTCGCGATCCGTGAAGGTGGCCGCACCGTCGGCGCCGGCCGGGTCACCAAGATCCTCAAGTGATCTCATGAGGTCCGCGAGGGCTCGAGAAGTGAGCCTTCGCGGACCTCTGCTTTGCGCCTGATCCGGCGCTCACGTGGTTCCGGATCAGGCGTGAAAGCCGCCGATTGGCGTTTCGACTCCGATCGATGGCACAATATTCAGGTTGCTCAGGCGAGGCCGCCGGGGTGCGCCCCAGATCTTCTTGATCTGGCTGGTGCGCTGGACCGGAGACCATGCCGAGGTTCCGGTCCGAGACCGGGCCCCGATCTCCAATCCAGGTCGACGAAGCGGTGGGTCACGTGCGTTCCGCGCACACGACACACCCGACCGCGGGGGTCGGAGCAACGAAGGCGAAGACGATAGAGAAGGACGAAGCGAAGCGATGGCGGGACAGAAGATCCGCATCCGGCTGAAGGCCTACGACCACGAGGTCATCGACAGCTCGGCACGCAAGATTGTCGACACGGTGACGCGTACTGGTGCGAAGGTTGCTGGCCCGGTGCCGTTGCCGACGGAAAAGAACGTGTTCTGCGTCATCCGCTCGCCGCACAAGTACAAGGACAGCCGCGAGCACTTCGAGATGCGCACCCACAAGCGGCTCATCGACATCATCGACCCCACGCCGAAGACCGTCGACTCGCTGATGCGTCTCGACCTGCCGGCTGGTGTCGACATCGAGATCAAGCTCTGAGGGACGCGAACAGCCAATGAGCAAGCTAAAGAACACGCGCGGTCTGCTGGGCACCAAGCTCGGCATGACCCAGACCTGGGACGAGAACAACCGCGTCGTCCCCGTGACCGTGGTCCAGGCCGGCCCGTGCGTGGTGACCGAGGTTCGCACCTCGGCCAGCCACGGGTACGACGGCGTCCAGATCGCCTTCGGCGACATCGACCCCCGCAAGGTGAACTCGCCGATGCGCGGCCACTTCGAGAAGGCCGGCGTGACCCCGCGCCGTCACCTGCTCGAGCTGCGGACCGCTGACGCCAGCGAGTACACCCTGGGCCAGGAGATCAAGGCCGAGGCATTCGAGGCCGGCGAGCGGGTCGACGTTTCCGCGACCAGCAAGGGCAAGGGTTTCGCCGGTGTCATGAAGCGGCACGGCTTCCACGGTCTGCGCGCCACCCACGGTGTGCACAAGAAGCACCGCTCGCCGGGTTCCATCGGCGGCTGCGCCACCCCGGGCCGGGTCTTCAAGGGCCTGAAGATGGCGGGCCGGATGGGCCACGAGCAGGTCACCACCCAGAACGTGTCGGTGCACGCGATCGATGTCGAGCGCGGCCTGATCCTGATCAAGGGCGCCGTCCCCGGCCCCAAGGGCGGCCTCGTGCTGATCCGCAACGCCGCGAAGGGAGCGTCGAAGTGAGCACCGTCGACGTCGTCGTCGTCAAGGGCGACAAGGTCAGCAAGAAGGGTTCCGCCGAGCTTCCGGCCGAGCTGTTCGACGTCCAGGTCAACGTGCCGCTGATCCACCAGGTCGTGGTGGCCCAGCTGGCCGCGGCCCGCCAGGGCACGCACAGCACCAAGTCCCGGGGCGAGGTGTCCGGCGGTGGCGCCAAGCCGTACCGCCAGAAGGGCACCGGTCGCGCCCGCCAGGGCTCGACCCGCGCGCCGCAGTTCACCGGCGGTGGCGTCGTCCACGGCCCCACGCCGCGTGACTACAGCCAGCGGACCCCGAAGAAGATGATCGCCGCCGCGCTTCGCGGTGCGCTGTCCGACCGGGCCCGTGACGGCCAGGTGTTCGTGGTCGAGAGCTTCGTGGACGGCGACAAGCCCTCCACCAAGTCGGCCCTGAAGGTGCTGGGCGAGGTGACCGAGCCGGGTAAGGCGCTGGTCGTCGTCGACCGCGCCGACGAGCTCACCTGGCTGAGCCTGCGCAACGTGCAACACGTGCACCTGATCGCCGCCGACCAGCTGAACGCGTACGACGTTCTGGTCAGCGACGCGGTCGTGTTCACCAAGAGCGCGCTCGACTCGTTCGTCGCCGGCGCGCCCAAGGGCAAGTCCGTCAAGGCCGTCGCAACGTCGACTGAGGCCGAGGAGGTAGAGGCATGAGCCACGGAGTCAACAAGGACCCGCGTGACGTGCTGCTCCGGCCGGTCGTGAGCGAGAAGAGCTACGGCCTGCTGGACGAGCAGAAGTACACGTTCGAGGTCGCACCGGACGCCAACAAGACCGAGATCAAGCTCGCGGTCGAGAAGGTCTTCAAGGTCAAGGTCAGCGACGTCAACACTCTTAACCGCAAGGGCAAGCGGCGCCGGACCCGGTCCGGCTTCGGTAAGCGCCCGGACACCAAGCGGGCGATCGTGACCCTCAAGGGCGACGACCGCATCGACATCTTCGGAGGCCAGTCGTAATGGGAATCCGCAAGTACAAGCCGACAACGCCGGGCCGCCGTGGCTCGAGCGTGGCCGACTTCGTCGAGCTCACCCGTTCGACCCCTGAGAAGTCGCTGCTGCGTCCGCTGCCCAAGAAGGGCGGCCGGAACAACTCCGGCAAGATCACCACCCGGCACCACGGTGGCGGTCACAAGCGGGCGTACCGGCTGATCGACTTCAAGCGGTACGACAAGGACGGCGTGCCGGCGAAGGTCGCGCACATCGAGTACGACCCGAACCGGACCGCGCGGATCGCGCTGCTGCACTACGTCGACGGCGAGAAGCGCTACATCCTCGCCCCGACCAACCTGAAGCAGGGCACGGTCGTCGAGAACGGCCCGGCCGCGGACATCAAGATCGGCAACAACCTGCCGCTGCGCAACATCCCGGTCGGCTCCACGATCCACGCCGTCGAGCTGCGTCCGGGTGGTGGCGCCAAGATGGGTCGCTCCGCCGGTACCAGCATTCAGCTGGTCGCGAAGGAGGGTCGGATGGCCACCCTGCGGATGCCGTCCGGCGAGGTCCGGATGGTCGACGTGCGCTGCCGCGCCACCCTCGGTGAGGTCGGCAACGGCGAGCAGTCGAACATCAACTGGGGCAAGGCGGGCCGGATGCGCTGGAAGGGCAAGCGCCCGACCGTCCGTGGTGTCGCGATGAACCCGGTCGACCACCCGCACGGTGGTGGTGAGGGTAAGACCTCGGGTGGTCGCCACCCGGTGTCCCCGTGGGGCCAGCCGGAAGGCCGGACCCGCACCCGCAAGGAAAGCGACCGAATGATCGTCCGGCGCCGCAAGGCCGGCAAGAAGCGCTGATAGGGAGCCGGCCACATGCCACGCAGCTTGAAGAAGGGCCCGTTCGTCGACCACCACCTGGCAAAGAAGGTGGAGGTGCAGAACGAGAAGGGCACCAAGAACGTCATCAAGACCTGGTCTCGCCGATCGATGATCGTGCCGGACATGATCGGCCACACGATTGCGGTGCACGACGGCCGCAAGCACGTGCCGGTGTTCGTGACGGACTCGATGGTCGGGCACAAGCTCGGCGAGTTCGCCCCGACCCGGACGTTCAAGGGTCACGAGAAGGACGACCGGAAGTCACGGCGTCGCTGATCCGCAAGGACAGTGACGAAGCGAAAGCAATCTACGGAGAGATTCGAACATCATGAGCGTTCAAGAGCGTAGGGCGATCAGCGCCCGTCGCGAGAGCCTGCTGGGCGAGCAGCCCGGGGCCTTCGCGGTCGCGCGCTTCGTCCGCGTGACGCCGATGAAGGCGCGCCGCGTGGTCGATCTGGTGCGCGGTCTGGGCGTCGACGACGCACTCGCCACTCTGAAGTTCGCCCCGCAGGCCGCTGCCGCGACCGTGTACAAGGTCGTCGACAGCGCCGCGGCGAACGCCGAGGGCACCGAACACCTGAGCCGCGCCGACCTGGTCGTGGCGAAGGCCTACGTGGACGAGGGTCCGACGCTGAAGCGTCACCGCCCGCGTGCACAGGGCCGGGCCACCCGGATCGACAAGCGGACGAGCCACATCACCGTGGTCGTCGCGCCGCGCGTCGAGGCCGAGCCGGTCGAGAAGGCACCGGTCAAGAAGGCCGCCGCGAAGAAGTCCGCGGATACCGCTGACACGGCGAAGAAGGCACCGGCGAAGAAGGCTGCCAAGAAGGCTGCCGACAAGCCGGCCGAGGCCGCCGAGAAGCCGGCCAAGAAGGCGACCGCCAAGAAGTCGGCCGCCAAGAAGGCCACCGCTGAGAAGAAGGAGTCCTGACGTGGGACAGAAGGTTAACCCGCACGGGTTCCGTCTCGGCATCAGCACCGACCACAAGAGCCGTTGGTATGCCGACAAGCTGTACAAGGACTACGTGGGCGAGGACGTCAAGATCCGCCGCCTGCTGAGCAAGGGCATGGAGCGCGCCGGCATCTCCCGCGTGGAGATCGAGCGCACCCGTGACCGGGTCCGGGTCGACATCCACACTGCTCGTCCGGGCATCGTCATCGGTCGCCGTGGCGCCGAGGCGGACCGGATCCGGGGCAGCCTGGAGGAGCTCACCGGCAAGCAGGTGCAGCTGAACATCCTCGAGGTGAAGAACGCCGAGGTCGACGCCCAGCTGGTCGCACAGGGTGTGGCCGAGCAGCTGTCCGGCCGCGTGGCGTTCCGCCGCGCGATGCGCAAGGCGATGCAGACCACCATGCGTGGCGGCGCCCTGGGCATCCGGATCCAGTGCTCCGGCCGGCTCGGTGGCGCGGAGATGTCGCGGTCGGAGTTCTACCGCGAGGGCCGTGTCCCGCTGCACACGCTGCGGGCCGACATCGACTACGGCTTCTACGAGGCCCGGACGACCTTCGGCCGGATCGGCGTGAAGGTCTGGATCTACAAGGGCGACGTCGCCGGCACCCGCGCCGAGCGCGAGGCGCAGGCTGCTGCTCGCGCCGCCACCCAGCAGCGTGGCCGTCCGGCCCGCCGTGACGGTGGCGACCGCGGTGACCGTGGCGGTCGCGGTGGTGACCGTGGCGGCCGTCGTGACGACCGCCGTGACAACCGTCGTGACAACAACGCGGCTCCTGCCGCCGAGGCGTCCGCGCCGGCTGCCGAGAAGGCTGCCGAGACGACCGGAACGGAGAGCTGACCAATGCTCATCCCCCGCAAGGTCAAGCACCGCAAGCAGCACCACCCGACGCGCTCCGGCGCGGCCAAGGGCGGTACGACGCTCGCCTTCGGTGACTTCGGCATCCAGGCGCTGGAGAGCCACTACGTCACCAACCGGCAGATCGAGGCCGCGCGTATCGCGATGACCCGGCACATCAAGCGCGGCGGCAAGGTGTGGATCAACATCTACCCGGACCGCCCGCTGACCAAGAAGCCGGCCGAGACCCGGATGGGTTCCGGTAAGGGTTCGCCGGAGTGGTGGATCGCCAACGTGAAGGCCGGTCGCGTGATGTTCGAGCTCTCCGGTGTGCCGGAGGACATCGCTCGCGAGGCCATGCGCCGCGCGATCCACAAGTTGCCGATGAAGTGCCGCTTCATCACCCGAGAGGCAGGTGAGAACTGATGGCTACCCTGACCGCCGCTGAGCTGCGGAACCTGGGTCGTGACGAGCTGATGACGAAGCTCGGCGAAGCCAAGGAGGAGCTGTTCAACCTCCGGTTCCAGGCTGCCACGGGCCAGCTGGAGTCCCACGGCCGGCTGCGTGCCGTCCGTAAGGACATCGCCCGCATCTACACGGTGCTGTCCGAGCGTGCGCTCGGAATCACCGAGGAGGTCGACGCCCCGGTCGAGGCCGAGGTCGTCACCGACGAAGCTGCGGACGACAGTGAGAAGGCCAACGCATGACCGAGAACGTGAAGGACGAGACCGTGAGCACGACCCCCGAGGCGCGAGCCCACCGCAAGACCAGGGTGGGCCTGGTGCTGAGCGACAAGATGGACAAGACCGTCACCGTCGAGGTCGAGGACCGGGTCAAGCACAAGCTGTACGGCAAGGTCATCCGGCGTACCAGCAAGCTCAAGGCACACGACGAGCAGAACGCCGCCGGTATCGGCGACCGCGTCCTCCTGATGGAGACCCGGCCGCTGTCGGCGACCAAGCGCTGGCGCGTCGTCGAGATCCTCGAGAAGGCCAAGTAGCTGTTCGGTCGCATGCGATCGGCAACCATTCGAAATTATTCGTTCCGCAAGGCTCACGTGAGTGAGAACCAGCGAGACAACCAGGAGATCAACAGATGATCCAGCAGGAGTCGCGACTGAAGGTCGCCGACAACACGGGTGCCAAGGAGATCTTGTGCATCCGCGTTCTCGGTGGCTCCGGTCGGCGCTACGCCGGTGTCGGGGACACGATCGTCGCCACCGTCAAGGACGCGATCCCCGGCGGCGGTGTGAAGAAGGGTGACGTCGTCAAGGCGGTCGTCGTGCGTACCGTGAAGGAGCGCCGGCGTCCGGACGGCTCCTACATCCGCTTCGACGAGAACGCCGCGGTGATCCTGAAGGCCGACGGCGAGCCGCGCGGCACCCGTATCTTCGGGCCGGTCGGCCGGGAGCTGCGCGAGAAGCGCTTCATGAAGATCATCTCGCTCGCGCCGGAGGTGCTCTGAGATGGCCCAGCAGAAGAAGCTGAACGTGAAGAAGGGCGATCAGGTTCGTGTGATCGCCGGTAGGTCCAAGGGCCTCGAGGGCAAGATCATCCAGGTCTTCCCGGACGACGAGAAGGTCATCGTCGAGGGCGTCAACCGGGTGAAGAAGCACACCAAGGTGCAGCAGGCCCAGCGCGGCGGCACCACCGGTGGCATCGTCACCCAGGAAGCCCCGATCCACGTCTCGAACGTGGCGCTTCTTGTCGAGGTCGAGAAGGACGGCAAGAAGGAGAAGGTGACCACGCGCGTCGGCTACAACCGTGTCGAGGTGCAGAAGCGCCGTCCCGACGGTTCGACGTACACGGGTTTCCGGAGCGTCCGGATCGCCCGGCGTACCGGCGAGGAGATCTGATGACCACCGCAGTTACCGAGACCAAGGTCCAGCCGCGGCTGAAGACGAAGTACCGCGAGGAGATCGTCGGCCAGCTGCACGAGCAGTTCAAGTTCGAGAACGTCATGCAGGTGCCCGGGCTCACCAAGATCGTGGTGAACATGGGCGTCGGCGAGGCGGCTCGCGACTCGAAGCTGATCGAGGGCGCCGTGAAGGACCTGGCCGCGATCACCGGCCAGAAGGCGCAGGTCACCAAGGCCCGCAAGTCGATCGCGCAGTTCAAGCTGCGTGAGGGGATGCCGATCGGCGCCCACGTGACGTTGCGCGGCGACCGGATGTGGGAGTTCCTGGACCGGCTGCTGGCGCTCGCGCTGCCCCGGATCCGCGACTTCCGCGGCCTGTCCGCGAAGCAGTTCGACGGCACCGGGAACTACACCTTCGGTCTGACCGAGCAGGTGATGTTCCACGAGATCAACCAGGACCGGATCGATCGGGTCCGGGGCATGGACATCACCGTGGTGACCACCGCGAAGAACGACGACGAGGGTCGGGCCCTGCTGCGGGCGCTCGGCTTCCCGTTCAAGGAGAACTGACGTGGCGAAGACAGCACTCAAGGTCAAGCAGGCCCGGAAGCCGAAGTTCGCGGTGCGTGGCTACACGCGCTGCCAGCGCTGCGGCCGGCCGAAGGCGGTCTTCCGCAAGTTCGGCCTGTGCCGGATCTGCCTGCGGGAGATGGCGCACCGGGGCGAGCTGCCCGGCGTGACCAAGTCCAGCTGGTGACCGTCTCCACCCCCGAACTTCTCCCTATTCACCACCATCTAGTCACCGTAGGTCGCCGGACGGCGAAACCACGGCGGGAAAGAGGCCCCAGGCCATGACGATGACCGACCCGATCGCAGACATGTTGACGCGTCTGCGGAACGCCAACCAGGCGTACCACGAGTCGACCACGATGCCGTACAGCAAGATCAAGCAGGGCATCGCCGACATCCTCCAGCAGGAGGGCTACATCGCCTCCTACCAGGTGGAGGACCCCAAGGAAGGGGCCGTCGGCAAGACTCTGACCGTTGACCTGAAGTTCGGCCCGAGCCGGGAGCGCTCCATCGCGGGCGTCCGCCGGATCAGCAAGCCGGGCCTGCGGGTCTACGCGAAGTCGACCAGCCTGCCCAAGGTCCTCGGTGGCCTGGGCGTCGCGATCATCTCGACGTCCCAGGGACTGCTGACCGACCGTCAGGCCAAGAACAAGGGCGTTGGCGGGGAAGTCCTCGCCTACGTCTGGTGACGAAGAACCGGAAGGAGGACCACAGAAATGTCTCGCATCGGTAAGCTCCCGGTCACGGTCCCGTCCGGCGTCGACGTCACGATCGACGGCCAGACGGTCACTGTCAAGGGTCCCAAGGGTCAGCTGTCGCACGTCGTCGCTGAGCCCATCGCGGTCGACCGGGACGACGACGGCGCTATCGCCGTGACTCGCCCCGACGACCAGCGCAAGAGCAAGGAACTGCACGGCCTGTCCCGCACCCTGATCGCCAACCTGGTGACCGGCGTGACGGACGGCTACGAGAAGAAGCTCGAGATCGTCGGCGTCGGGTACCGCGTCCTGTCCAAGGGACCGACCCAGCTGGAGTTCTCGCTCGGGTACAGCCACACGATCACGGTCGATGCCCCCGACGGCATCACCTTCAACGTGGAGGCGCCGACCCGCTTCTCGGTCATCGGCATCGACAAGCAGTCCGTCGGTGAGGTCGCCGCCAACATCCGCAAGCTGCGCAAGCCCGAGCCGTACAAGGGCAAGGGTGTGCGGTACGCGGGCGAGCAGGTGCGCCGCAAGGTCGGAAAGGCTGGTAAGTAACCATGGCGATCGGACTGCGTCCGCACAAGCACTCCGCCAAGAAGACGGCCTCCCGGCTGCGTCGGCAGATCCGGGTCCGGAAGAAGATCAACGGCACGGCCGACCGGCCGCGCCTGGTGGTCTCGAAGTCGTCGAAGCACCTGTTCGCGCAGGTCATCGACGACGTCGCCGGCAAGACGCTGGTCTCGGCTTCCACCATGGAGGCCGACCTGCGTGGCGCGGAGGCGAACAAGACCGACAAGGCCAAGACCGTCGGCGGCCTGATCGCCGACCGGGCCAAGGCCGCCGGCATCGACTCGGTCGTCTTCGACCGGGCCGGAAACAAGTACCACGGCCGCATCGCGGCCCTGGCCGACGCCGCCCGCGAGGGTGGGCTCGGCTTCTGATGGCGACAAGGGAAGAAGGTAGTTCGAAATGAGCGGAGGCCAGCAGCGTCGCGGAGGCGGCGCCGGTGGTGAGCGCCGTGGCCGCGACGGTGGTCGCGGGCAGCAGGCGGACAAGACCGCCTACATCGAGCGTGTGGTAGCCATCAACCGTGTCGCCAAGGTCGTGAAGGGTGGTCGTCGCTTCAGCTTCACCGCCCTCGTGGTCGTCGGCGACGGCGACGGCACCGTCGGTGTGGGTTACGGCAAGGCCAAGGAGGTGCCCGCGGCGATCGCCAAGGGCGTCGAGGAGGCCAAGAAGGCATTCTTCAAGGTGCCGCGCATCCAGGGCACCATCCCGCACCCGGTCCAGGGCGAGAAGGCCGCAGGCGTTGTCATGCTGCGTCCGGCCGCTCCCGGTACCGGTGTGATCGCGGGTGGCTCGGCGCGCGCCGTACTGGAGTGCGCGGGGATCCACGACATCCTCAGCAAGTCGCTGGGCTCGTCCAACTCCATCAACGTGGTGCACGCCACCGTTGCGGCGTTGCGCAGCCTGGAGACCCCGGAAGCCGTGGCCGCGCGCCGTGGCCTGCCGGTCGAGGACGTCGCTCCGGCGGCGCTGCTGAAGGCGCGGGCGGAGGCGGCTTCCTGATGGCACGCTTGAAGGTGACCCAGACCCGTTCGGGCATCGGTGGCAAGCAGAACCAGCGCGACACGCTGCGCACCCTGGGCGTCAAGCGGATCGGCGACAGCGCCGTCCACGAGGACAAGCCCGAGGTTCGCGGAATGGTCCGTGCGGTTCGCCACCTCATCACCGTCGAGGAGGTCGACTGACATGGCGCTCAAGGTTCATCACCTGCGTCCGGCGCCCGGTGCCAAGACCGCCAAGACCCGCGTGGGTCGTGGTGAGGGCAGCAAGGGCAAGACCGCCGGCCGCGGTACCAAGGGCAGCAAGGCGCGTAACAACATCCCCGAGTGGTTCGAGGGTGGCCAGATGCCGCTGCACATGCGGCTCCCGAAGCTGAAGGGCTTCAAGAGCAGGAACCGGGTGGAGTTCCAGGTCGTTAACCTGGACAAGCTCGGACAACTGTTCCCCGACGGTGGCGAGGTCGGCATTGCCGACCTGGTCGCCAAGGGCGCGGTCCGTAGCGGTCAGCCGGTCAAGGTACTGGGTGACGGCGAACTGACCGTGGCACTGCAGGTCTCGGCCAACAAGTTCTCCAAGTCCGCCACGGACAAGATCCAGGCGGCTGGGGGAACCACGACCGAGGTGTGACACGAGGTCCAGGGCTCGTAACGCCCGGTGCTTGATATCCTGCGCCGGTCGGACGGGCCCTGGTTCGTCTCTTGCCCAGCGGCTTAGCTAGGCCCCTGCCGTGCCCGCGGTAGGGAAACTTGTGGGAGGACAGGGTGTTAGGCGCCTTTGCCAACGCGTTCAAGACTCCGGACCTGCGCCGGAAGATCTTGTTCGTGCTCTTCATCGTCGTGATCTTCCGGATCGGCTCCGTCGTTCCGGCTCCCGGTGTGAACGTGCAGTCGCTGCACACGTGTATCAAGATCTCGCAGGGTGGCCAGAACGCCAACCTGTACAACTTGATCAACCTGTTCTCCGGCGGCGCACTGCTGCAGCTCGCGATCTTCGCGCTCGGCATCATGCCGTACATCACCGCCAGCATCATTCTGCAGCTGCTGACCGTGGTGATCCCGCGGCTGGAGTCGCTGAAGAAGGAAGGCCAGGCGGGCCAGGGGAAGATCACGCAGTACACCCGGTTCCTGACCGTCGGTCTGGCGATCCTGCAGTCCACCGCGTTCGTCGCGCTGGCCCGGACGCCGGGACGGCTGTTCCAGGGCTGCAGTGAGCCCCTGCTCTACAAGGACGACTGGTTCACCATCATGGTGATGGTGCTGACCATGACCGCCGGCACCGGCATGATCATGTGGCTCGGCGAGCTGATCACCGACCGTGGTGTCGGTAACGGTATGTCGATCCTGATCTTCACCCAGATCGTCGCCACCTTCCCGACCCAGCTGTGGAGCATCCGCAAGCAGAAGGGCGTCACCACCTTCGTCGTGGTGATCGTGATCGGTCTGGTCATCATGGCCGCGGTCATCTTCATCGAGCAGGCTCAGCGCCGGATCCCGGTGCAGTACGCCAAGCGCATGGTGGGCCGCAAGATGTTCGGCGGCACCTCGACGTACATCCCGCTGAAGGTCAACCAGGCCGGCGTCATCCCGGTCATCTTCGCCTCAAGCCTGCTGTATCTCCCCGTTCTGGTCAGTCAGTTCCAGCAGGGCAAGGGCTGGTCGAACTGGATCCAGGGGAACTTGGTCAAGGGCGACCACCCGATCTACATGGCGACGTACGTCGCTCTGATCATCTTCTTCACGTACTTCTACGTCTCGATCACCTTCAACCCGAAGGAGGTCGCCGACAACATGAAGAAGTACGGCGGCTTCATCCCGGGCATCCGAGCGGGTCGGCCGACCGAGGAATACCTGAAGTACGTGTTGGACCGCATCACGCTGCCCGGCGCGATCTACCTCGCGGCGATCTCGATGATCCCGCTGGTCGCTCTCGTCCTGCTGAACGCGAGCCAGAACTTCCCGTTCGGCGGTACGTCGATCCTGATCATGGTCGGCGTCGGGCTCGATACGGTGAAGCAGATCGAGAGTCAGCTGCAGCAGCGAAACTACGAAGGGTTCCTGCGCTGATGAGAATGTTGCTGATGGGTCCGCCCGGGGCGGGCAAGGGCACGCAGGCAAAGGTGCTTGCGGAACGCCTGAAGATCCCGGCCGTGTCCACCGGCGACATCTTCCGTGCGAACGTGAAGGACGAGACGCCGCTGGGTGTCGAGGCCAAGCGGTACATGGACGCCGGCGACTACGTCCCGGACGAGGTCACGAACTCGATGGTGCGCGACCGGCTGTCCGAGGCCGACGCGGGCGAGGGCTTCCTGCTCGACGGGTACCCGCGGACGCTGGCCCAGGTCGGCACGCTGGACGAGATCCTGGCCGACCACGGCCACAAGCTGGATGCCGTGGTCGCGCTGGTCGCCGACATCGACGTACTCGTCGAGCGGATGACGAAGCGGGCGCACATCGAGGGCCGGACGGACGATTCCGAAGAGGTCGTCCGGCACCGGCAGGACGTCTACACGGCCGAGACCAAGCCGCTGCTGCAGGTGTACGCCGAGCGCGGCCTGCTGGTCGAGGTCGACGGCGTCGGCGAGATCGACGAAGTGAGCGAGCGGGTGCTCGCCGCGCTCAAGACGGTCACCGACTAGCCCGATGATGTGCTGCGATGTTTAGGGACCGCGGTATCGAGATCAAGACCCGCGAACAGATTCTCGCCATGCGTAAGGCCGGCCTGGTGGTCGGCCGCACGCTGGAGCTGCTCCGCGGTGCGGTCCGGGCCGGAATCACCACGGGCGAGCTGGACGCGATCGCGGAGGACAACATCCGGTCCTCCGGCGCGACGCCGTCGTTCAAGGGGTACCACGGGTTCACCGGCTCGATCTGCGCGTCGGTGAACGACGAGATCGTGCACGGCATCCCGGGTGACCGGGTGCTCGCCGACGGCGACCTGATCTCGATCGACTGCGGTGCGATCGTGGACGGGTGGCACGGCGACGCCGCGATCACCGTGCCGGTCGGCGACGTGGACGCGGAGCTGCTGGACCTCGCCCGGATCTGCGAGGAGTCGATGTGGCGCGGGTTCGCCGCGGCGCGGCTCGGCGGGCGGCTGTCCGACATCTCGGCCGCGGTCGAGGCGCATGTCCGCGCGAACTCGTCGTACGGGATCGTCGAGGACTTCGTCGGGCACGGGATCGGTTCGGCGATGCACCAGCCGCCGAACGTGCCGAACTTCGGCCGTCCCGGTCGCGGCCCGAAGCTGGTCGAGGGCATGGCACTGGCCGTCGAGCCGATGCTCACGCTCGGCAAGCAGGACAACCACACGCTCGAGGACGACTGGACGGTCGTCACCGACGACGGCCGGTACGCCGCCCACACCGAGCACACCTTCACGCTGACCCCGACCGGCCCGTGGGTGCTGACCGCGCTCGACGGCGGCGAATCCCAGCTCGCCGACCTCGGCATCAAGTTCGGCGCCCTGGCCGACTGACCGACCAGGGCGTGGCTCCCGGTCCCACGCCCTGCGCGTCCACCCGTTGGGGGACGCGGAGGGGACCGGGGCTGAGGCACACTTGGGACATGCCTCAGTACCAGCCGCACCAGCGTTTCACCGAAGCTGACCGGGACAAGATCGCCGGGCGGTTGCGGGACGCGTTCGCGGACGGCCGGCTGGACCAGCCCGAGTTCTCGTCCCGTCTCGATCAGCTCTACACCGTGCAGACGTACGGCGAGCTCGAGCCGCTGGTGCGTGATCTGCCGGCGATCCGGACGTACGAGACGCCCAAGGTGGTGCAGGACAGCAAGCCGGCGCCGGCGCCGGGCAACTTCCCGGAGCGGAAGAAGGCCAACCACCCGCATCACGGTCGCGGCGGAGCGGTCGGTGGTTTCACCGGTGTCGTGCTGATCAACGTGGTGATCTGGTTCGTGATCGGGCTCGGCAACGGCGGGCACTGGCCGCACTTCTGGCCGGTCTGGCTGCTGATCCCGTGGGCGATCATCGCCCTCGGCGGCCTGGGCCGGCGCCGTTGACGGCGGCCCAGGTGAGTCGCCGCGTCGTCGGTCCCCGGCTGCGGCCGGATCTGGCGTGGCAGCTGCACCAAGGGGCCGCGATCGTCTACGTGATCTGGTTCGCCGTCGCCGTACCGCTGGCGATCTTGGGGCTGCTGCTGGAGCCGCGCTGGGTGGGCTGGATGGTGCTGGCCTGGTTCCTGGTGCTGATCGGGTTCACGGTGCTGCTGCGAATCCGTGACGGCCGGCGGCGGCGCGCGTGGGCCGAGGCCGCCGGGCAGCTCGGCTGGCGGATCAGCGCGTCCGGGACGGAATTGCTGGATCGTTGGCCGTTCCCACCGTTCGACGCGGACCCGAAGGCCGAGGTCGTCGACGTGACGTCCGGCAGCCATCGCGGCCGGGAGTTCTGGACCGGGCGGTTCCGGCACAAGGTACGGCGACGTGAACTCGGCTTCGACTTCCTTGATCTGCACGTGGATCGGCCCTTGCCGCCGTTGCAGGTGCTGCCTTCGGGGCTGGCGCCGGTCGCGGCAGCGAGCTACCTGCCGTTGCCGTTGGCGGTCGACGGGCTTCCGGCGCAGTACCGCTTGTTCAACGGGCGCGAGGACCACGCGATGGCAGTCCTGCATCCGCGGGCAGTCGAGACGCTGGCCGGCGTACCGGCGTTCGGTTTCAGCTGCGAGGGCAGGCGGTTCGTCGCGATCCTCCCGGCGTACCGCGATGCGACCACCGCCCTCGCGCAACTGGACGCGGCCTGCGACCTGCTGGACCTGATGCCCGAACAGATCTGGCGCGAGGGCGAACAGTGGGCCGCTACCCAGCAGGAGTCCTGAGCAAGCCGACGAGCGCTGCGAGGTCCGCATCGCCTTGCTCAGCGGCAACAGCCTTGCGGAGCAGCCTGCCCATCGGCTCCAGCAACATCGGGTCGACACCTTGTGCAGTGGATGTGTCGGTCAGGTTGTCGTAGGCGGCTGCTTGCATCGCGAGGTTCGAGCCGGCTGTGTCGGCCGGCCCGTTGTCGAGATCCTTGGCGATGCGAGGCAGGGAGCCGAGCATCGCGGTCAGCCACGGGAGCAGGAAGCGTTCCGTGAACGGTTCGGCGGGGACGTTCTCGGAGCCGATCAGTGCCAGCGCGTGCTGGGCGCCGCCGAACATCCCGTACATCGCGCTCAGCAGGGCGATGTCGTAGAGCGCGGCGAGTCCCGGGTCGGCGCCGACGTACTCGGGACGTGCCAGCACAGACAGGTCGGCGCGATGCTTGTCGAAGGCTTCCGGTACGCCGCTGTAGAAGATGAAGGCCGCGGGGCCGCCGATCATCGCGGGGACGGCCATGATGCCGCCGTCGACGTACTGCGCCCCTGCGGTCGTGACTCGCTCCGCGGTGGCCCGTGCCTGGTCGGGTGTGCTGTTGGTGAGGTTGACGATCGTCTTGCCGGTGAGGTCGATGCCGTCGAGCGTGCTGCGGACGGTGCCGTCGACGAGCAGGCAGACGATGACGAGCGGACTGGCCGCGATCGCCTCGCCGGCGGTGGCGGCGCGCACCGCGTCGAGTTCGGGGGAGCGGCCGGGCGTGCGGTTCCAGACGGTGGTCGGATGGCCGGCGGCCAGGAAGGCCCGGGCGAGAGCGGTCCCCATCGCCCCGAGCCCCAGGACGGTGACAGGTGTCTTCATGGGGTCCACCCTGGAGCTGTAGCTTTAGGATGGACAAGTACCAACTAAATAGTCAGGTACTGACGGAAAGGTAAGTATGCGCGCCTACACCTGCGGTCTGGATGCGGCCGCCGACGTGATCGGCGGGAAGTGGAAGCCGCGGATCCTGTGGGCGTTGCACCACGGGCCGATGCGGTTCGGGGAGCTGCGGCGGGAGATCACCGGGGTCACCGAGAAGATGCTGATCCAGCAGTTGCGGGAACTGGAGTCGCGGGACATCGTGCATCGGGAGGTGTTCCACCAGGTGCCGCCGAAGGTGGAGTACTCACTGACCGAACTCGGACGGTCACTCAACGAAGCGCTGATACCGTTGGACACCTGGGGATCGGATCATCTGACCGAGCTCGAGGCCTCGCGAGTGCGCTGACCGGGTCTCGATTGGGTTTCGCCTGGGTGACTGGCGTACACTCATCTCTTGGCTGTTTGTAGCCATAGTCAGTCACGTCTACAGAAGTGCGAGGACATGCCCAAAAAAGAGGGAGTCATCGAACTCGAGGGCACCATCGTCGAGGCGCTGCCGAACGCGATGTTCCGTGTTGAGCTGTCCAACGGGCACAAGGTGCTCGCGCACATCAGCGGCAAGATGAGACAGCACTACATCCGGATCCTCCCCGAGGATCGGGTCGTCGTCGAGCTGTCGCCGTACGACCTCACCCGGGGTCGCATCGTCTATCGGTACAAGTAAGACCCACCAACACCTGTCGAAGAAAGTAGCTCGATGAAGGTCAATCCGAGCGTCAAGAAGATCTGCGACAAGTGCAAGGTGATCCGGCGTCACGGCCGGGTCATGGTGATCTGCGAGAACCCGCGGCACAAGCAGCGGCAGGGCTGACAAAGCCTTCACGCAGTAGCACAGCACTTTCGCACCACAGCGCGCATGCTCGTCCGGGATCCGTCCCGGGCGTCGCCCCTGGAACAGAGGCCGGGGCCTTGCCGGTGAAGCACAACGAGTCACCGAGGCGGGCAAGGACGCAGCGCGCCACCACACCTCTGCTGACGAAAGGAACACCGCCACATGGCACGCCTCGTAGGAGTCGACCTTCCGCGCGACAAGCGCATCGAGGTCGCTCTCACCTACATCTTCGGTGTAGGTCGTACTCGCGCCCTGAAGACGCTCGAAGCCACCGGGATCTCCGGTGACAAGCGCGTCCACGAACTGGGTGACGAAGAACTGGTCAAGCTCCGGGACTTCATCGAAGGCAACTACAAGATCGAAGGTGACCTCCGTCGCGAGGTGACCGCGGACATCCGCCGCAAGATCGAGATCGGGTCGTACCAGGGTCGCCGGCACCGCAGCGGGCTTCCGGTGCGCGGTCAGCGCACGCGGACCAACGCCCGTAGCCGCAAGGGCCGCCGTAAGGCGATCGCCGGCAAGAAGAAGAAGTGACCCGGATGACTTTCGACCACCCCAGGAGCAACTGAATGCCTCCCAAGAGCCGCAGCGCGGCCGGCGCGAAGAAGGTGCGCCGCAAGGAGAAGAAGAACGTGGCCGCGGGCCACGCTCACATCAAGAGCACGTTCAACAACACGATCGTGACGATCACCGACCCGACCGGCGCGGTCATCTCGTGGGCTTCCGCGGGCACCGTCGGCTTCAAGGGTTCGCGTAAGTCGACCCCGTTCGCCGCGCAGATGGCCGCCGAGGCCGCCGGGCGCCGGGCGATGGAGCACGGCATGCGCAAGATCGACGTGTTCGTCAAGGGTCCCGGCTCCGGCCGTGAGACCGCGATCCGTTCGCTGGGTGCGGTCGGCCTCGAGGTCGGCACCATCCAGGACGTCACCCCAGTCGCCCACAACGGATGCCGCCCGCCCAAGCGGCGCCGGGTCTGACCCCAGAGAGAGGAAGGTAGCGAACCATGGCCCGTTACACCGGACCTATGACCAAGAAGTCGCGCCGTCTCGGGGTCGACCTCGTCGGTGGCGACAAGGCGTTCGAGCGTCGTCCGTACCCGCCGGGTATGCACGGCCGCGGCCGCCCGAAGGAGAGCGAGTACCTGCTCCAGCTGCGCGAGAAGCAGAAGGCGCGTTACTCGTACGGCGTTCTCGAGAAGCAGTTCCGCCGGTACTACGAGGAGGCCTCGCGGCGCTCCGGCAAGACCGGTGACAACCTGCTGCAGATCCTCGAGTCCCGCCTGGACAACGTGGTCTACCGCTCCGGCCTGGCCCGGACGCGTCGGCAGGCCCGTCAGCTCGTCGTCCACGGTCACTTCACCGTGAACGGCATCAAGGTGAACATCCCGTCGTACCGCGTCTCGGCCCACGACATCATCGATGTCAAGCCGAAGTCGGTGGAGACGACGCCGTTCATCATCGCCCGGGAGGCGCACAGCGAGCGCGTCGTACCGGCATGGCTCGAGGTGATGCCCGAAAGGCTGCGGATCCTCGTCCACCAGCTGCCGACCCGGCAGCAGATCGACACCCAGGTCGCCGAGCACCTGATCGTCGAGCTCTACTCGAAGAACTGACCCGGTTCCGGCCGGCGGCCTCCGGGCCGCCGGCCGGATCGGTGCGTTCTTCCTTCGCGACCTCAAATAGTGGTCGTCGCGGAACAGAAAGAAGACAGAAGTGCTTATCGCACAGCGCCCAACCCTGACCGAAGAGGTCGTCGACGAGTACCGCTCGCGGTTCGTGATCGAGCCGCTGGAGCCGGGCTTCGGTTACACCCTCGGTAACTCGATCCGCCGGACCCTGCTGTCCTCCATCCCGGGGGCCGCAGTCACCAGCATCAAGATCGACGGTGTCCTGCACGAGTTCTCGACCGTTGCCGGGGTGAAGGAAGACGCCACCCAGCTGATCCTGAACCTCAAGGACCTGGTCGTCTCCTCCGAGCACGACGAGCCGGTCACCATGTACCTGCGCAAGCAGGGCCCCGGTGACGTCACCGCCGCCGACATCGCGCCGCCGGCCGGTGTCGAGGTGCACAACCCGGACCTGAAGATCGCCACCCTGAACGAGAAGGGCCGGCTCGAGATGGAGCTGGTCGTCGAGCGGGGCCGCGGCTACGTGTCCGCCGTACAGAACAAGTCCGCGGACGCCGAGATCGGCCGGATGCCGGTCGACTCGATCTACTCGCCGGTCCTCAAGGTCACCTACAAGGTCGAGGCGACCCGTGTCGAGCAGCGCACCGACTTCGACCGCCTGGTGGTCGACGTCGAGACCAAGCCGTCGATGCTGCCCCGCGACGCCGTCGCGTCGGCCGGTAAGACGCTGGTCGAGCTGTTCGGTCTGGCCCGCGAGCTGAACGTCGAGGCCGAGGGCATCGACATCGGCCCGTCGCCGGTGGACGAGCAGATGGCCGCCGACCTGGCGCTGCCGGTCGAGGACCTGCAGCTGACCGTCCGGTCGTACAACTGCCTGAAGCGCGAGGGCATCCACACCGTGGGTGAGCTGATCTCGCGCAGCGAGCAGGACCTGCTGGACATCCGGAACTTCGGCTCCAAGTCGATCGACGAGGTCAAGCTGAAGCTGGCCGAGATGGGCCTGTCGCTGAAGGACTCCCCGCCCGGGTTCGACCTGCGCGCCGCGTCCGGTGCCTACGGCAACGAGGCGGACGACGAGGACGAGAGCTTCGCCGAGACCGAGCAGTACTGAGCTGACCAAGGCCCGTCGGGCCCTAATCCCTTCGGCCCGACGGGCCTGAGAATTCCTGGAGTATGAGATGCCTACCCCCACCAAGGGTTCCCGGCTGGGCGGCAGCCCGGCGCACGAGAAGCTGATCCTCAGCAACCTCGCGACGTCGCTGTTCGAGCACGGCGCCATCACCACCACCGCGGCCAAGGCCAAGCGCCTGCAGCCGCTGGCGGAGCAGATGATCACCAAGGCGAAGCGTGGTGACCTCAACTCGCGCCGCCAGGTGATGAAGCGGATCAAGGACAAGAGCGTCGTACACGTGCTCTTCACCGAGATCGGCGAGCGGTACGCCGACCGTCCGGGTGGCTACACCCGGATCACCAAGCTCGGCCCGCGCAAGGGCGACAACGCCCCGATGGTGAAGATCGAGCTGGTCGAGGCGCTGTCGGACTCGCCGAAGGCGAAGAAGACCGCTGCCAAGAAGGCGCCGGCGAAGAAGGCTGCCGCGGCTGAGACCAAGGTCGAGGACAAGGTCGAGGACGCGCCGGTTCAGGACGTCGTGACCGGCAAGTTCGACAAGTCCGCTGCCCCGCTCGAGGACGGCTCTGCGCCCGAGGGCTTCACCATCAAGGGCAACGAGAACTCGATGAAGTACCACACCACCGAGTCGCCGTGGTACGACCAGACGGTCGCCGAGGTCTGGTTCAAGACCGAGGCGGACGCCGAGGCCGCGGGCTTCGCCAAGGCCGGCGAGACCGAGGACGACGACAAGTAAGTAAGACGCTGACGAGGCCCCCGCACCGCACGGTGTGGGGGCCTCGTTGCGTTAGATTGGCGTGTGCGTTGGCGGATTGACCTGAGGTACGACGGAGCGGCCTTTCACGGGTGGGCCCGTCAGGATGGTCTCCGTACTGTGCAGGGGGAGCTCGAAGAGGCGGTTCGCGTCGTACTGCGGCTGCCGGAGTCCGTGACCGTGACCTGTGCCGGCCGGACCGACACGGGCGTCCATGCCCGGGGACAGGTCACCCACGTCGACGTCGAAGGCGCTGTGGACCCGCTGAGGCTCTTGAGGGGGTTGAACGGCGTCCTGCCCGCGGATGTGGCTGTCACGGCCGTCACAGCGGCTCCTGAGGGCTTTGACGCCCGGTTCTCTGCCCTGGCGCGACGGTACGTGTACCGACTGTGCGACGACCCGTCCGGCTGGGACCCGCTTACTCGGGGACATGTCCTGCGGGTGGGGCGGCCGATGGATGTGGATCGTATGAACGCTGCCGCGACCGGTCTGCTCGGAGAGCACGACTTCGCGGCGTTCTGCAAGAAGCGGGAAGGCGCCAGCACAGTGCGGGCGCTGCTGGAGTTCTCGTGGCAGCGGACCGGCGTAGGGCAACTGGAGGGCACTGTGATCGCAGATGCCTTCTGTCACTCGATGGTGCGGGCGCTGGTGGGGTCGATGATCCCTGTGGGCGACGGACGTCGGGACGTCGAGTGGCCGGCCGCAGTACTGGCTGGGAAGGTGCGGGACTCGGCTGTGTCGGTCCTGCCGGCGCACGGGCTGACACTGGAAGAAGTGCGCTACCCGGCGGACGACGAGCTGGCCGCGCGGGCGTTGCAGGCCCGTCAGGTCAGGGGAGAGGTGCACCAGCGTGGCTGACCACTACTTCTCGGCGGAGCCTGGTTCTGCGGACGTACGACGTACCGTCGAGGCCCGGATCTGGGGACGCGAGTACACGTTCACCACCGCGACCGGCGTGTTCTCGCGGGACCGGCTGGACATCGGTACGTCGGTGTTCCTGCGGGAGGTGGAGCCGCCGCGGCAGGCCGGGACGTTCCTCGACCTGGGCACCGGCTACGGGCCGATCGCGTGTGCCCTCGCGGTGGAGGTGCCGGAGGCAACGGTGTGGGCGGTCGACGTGAACACGCGCGCGCTCGAACTGACGGCGGAGAACGCCAAGGCCGCGGGGGTCGCGGAGCGGGTGCGTGCGGTGCTGCCGGACGACGTACCCGAGGACGTGCGGTTCGACGAGATCTGGTCGAACCCGGCGATCCACATCGGCAAACCCGAGCTCCACAAGATGCTGCTGCGCTGGCTGGAACGCCTTGCACCCGGCGGCGTGGGATGGTTTGTCGTTGGCAAGAACCTGGGCGGCGACTCCCTCCAGCGCTGGATGACGGACCAGGGCTACCCGTGTGAGCGGGTCGGCAGCGCGAAAGGCTTCCGGGTACTGCGTGCAACGAATGCAGGTCCGGCACCGTCCTGAGGGGTATGGAGGCAGTCTTGGCGGCAGCTGAGGTTCGGACGGGGCCGCTCGACTTCGAGGTGTGGGTCACCGAGAAGGCGGATGCCCTGCTGCGGTTCGCGTATGTCCTCACCGGTGACGCGACCCTGGCCGAGGACGCCGTACAGGACGCTCTGACGACGGCGTGCGCTCGGTGGGGCCGGGTGAGCCGTGCCGACGACCCCGAGGCGTACGTGAAGCGGATGGTGGTGAACGCGCACATCTCCTGGTGGCGGCGGTTCCGCCGGCGGGAGTCGCCGGTCGACGACCCGGTGCGCACAGCGCGCGCCGTTTCGGATGGTACGGCGGCTCGCGCGGAGGCGGATGCGATCTGGGACCTGTGCGCGACCCTCCCGGACAAGCAGCGAGCTGCCGTCGTACTGCGGTTCTACGAGGAGCTGTCGTACGCCGAGATCGCCCAGCTGCTGCACTGCGCAGAGGCGACGGCGCGGTCGCACGTACACAGAGCACTGGCAGCGTTGAAGACCACACTGAGCACGGAAGGAGCCGAGGATGCCTGAGCAGCACGACCCTGAGCAGGAGCTCGGCCCCAAGATCACCTCTGCGTTCCAGGACCACGCGGGCGCCCAGGGGATGCAGAACACCGGTCTGGCTCGTGAAGCACGTCGCCGGGTGCACCGCCGTCGGCAGACGATGTCGATGGCTGCTGGTGCAGTCCTGGTGGTTGCGGCCGTCGGTGGCGTGTGGGGTCTAGTGGGTGATGGGTCACCAGTTGCCACCAGCCACAGTGACTCTGCCTCCGAGGGCAAGGCTGCCGCACCGGAGCAGCCCTCACAGGGCGTAGCGCCGAACTCGGAGCGCGACAAGGCGGGCTGTCCGGTCCAGCACCCGATCCAGCAGGCAGCTGCGCCGAACGACGTACCGACAGGGACAGGGCTCGACCTGAACACCCAGGTGACCGGTCTGCGCGCGTGCCGTTACAGCACGGGCCAGGGCGGCCTGCTCGGACAGCAGGAGTTCGACGCTGCTGTGGCGCAGCAGGTGGTTGACGCGATCAAGGTGCTCCCGGAGCGGAACCCGGACCTGCCGGTGTTCAAGTGCGCCCCGCAGGTCGCCAAGCCGTCCGAGGCGATCACGCTCCGCTTCACCACCGCAGCCGGGACCAAGGAGATCTGGGTCGTGTACGACGGGTGTACGTCGGCCGGCTTCTTCACCGGCACTCACGTCTACGGGCTGTACTCCGCACCGCTCAAGCTGTTCATGACGGGCTCGGTCCGCCCGTCCGGCGGCACCTACCTGAGCGCGCTCAAGGACTGGTAGCTCACTCGACCCCGCGGTCGGGCTTACGGGCCGAGCCGATCTGCCGGACGTTGTCCGGGCGTCCGCCGGTGTCGACTGCCGAATCCTGGCGCTGGCTCGGTGCCGTGTGCGACCACAGGAACTGCTGCAGCTTGGCGATCTCCTGCTCGCGCGCGTTCGGGTACACCTGTTCGGGCAGCCGCTCGTAGTACTCCTTTTCGCGCCCCGCGACCGGTTGCTGCGCCGGCCAGCCCTTGCTGGCCCAGACCTGCTGGATCTCCTCCTCGCGGTCGAGGAACCTCTCACGCAGCGAGTCCGGCAGTTCCGGCGGCTCGACCCCCGGGTGCTCCGCGTTCCAGGACTCGTAATGCTCCTTGATGTCGCCGAGGTTGGTGGTGAACTCGACCTCGGTCCACTCTGCCGAGTCCCAGCCCCACTTGTGCTTTGACCCGGGATGCGTGAGTTCGCTCATCTCCGTCATCGTGAGGCCGCCGAGTCCGCGGCGCAGCGGTCCGGTCAGGTCCTCGCGGAGCTGGGCGCGGTGCGACTCGGGGATCAGCTCGCCCACCTGATGGTCGAGCGCCCGGTCGGCGATCGCGTTGAACCGCTGCGTCCGCGCGGTGCTGTCGATGAGGTCGCCGAGCTGGCTGTGGCTCATCCCCGTGGCGCCGCCCAGCGTGTACAGCAGTCGGTCCGTGGCCGCCGAGTACGCCGGGAACGTCGGAGCCTGAAAGCCCAGGTCAAGCGACTGGTCGGTCATACTCTCAGCGATCCGGCCGCTGTACTCCCGGCTGAACTGGTCGCACCGTGCGTTCTCGAGGGCGATGTCCTCGAGCGACTCGATCGGTGTCGCGCCGGGCATGCTGTCGTCTCCGACCTCGGACATCGAGAGCCGTGCGTTGAACACCGCCATCGTGGTAGCGCTGGCCGCCGCGTGCCGTTCGTCGCTGGTCAGCGTTCGGCCCGGGGTGTAAGCGGGGCGGGCAGGGTCGAGGACGTGCTCCCGGCTGATCGTCATGCTGCCGTCGGGAAGGCAGACGCCGGCGACCGGGCCGGGCTGCTCGTACAGCTTCCCGTTCCAGCGGGAGGGCCGGCCGGCGTACTCCTCGGCCTTGGCGACGACCGACGAGACCCAGTCGTGCTCCCAGGTGCCAGGGAGGATCTCCGGACCGCGCTCGTTCATCGGCTCTCCTCCGGCAGCCCGGCCAGCCGTTGCGCGATCGAGCTGTTCATCAGCAGTACGGCGGAACGCTGGTCCGGCGCCGCTTGTGGCAGCAGTTCACCGATCCGCTGGATCGCCCGCTCGAGCTCGGCGACCAATTCCGGCCCGGAGGCAGTCGACATCATGACTTCGGCGTACAGCCGCTGTGCTTCACGATAAGCGTCCATCCGTGCCGATCATTCCTTTCCAAAGGGTCGACTACCGAACCGGTGTGCGACCCACGCCCCAGCAGGTCCCGCCGCCGCAGCTCCGCCCGCTGCCGCGCCGCCTGCTGCTCCACCGCCGGCACCTGCTGCGGCGCCACCGCCGAGGCCGACCCGGGTGCCGGTGTCCAGGAACTGCCGCAGGTGTGCGGTTTCCAGGTCGGCGGTGGATCGGCCGTAGTACGTCTCGATGCGCTCGACCAGCGACCTGTCCGCCGCAGACATCGGCATCCGCGGCGGATTGTCGCCGTACTGTCGGTAGTGCCGTTCGATGTCGGCCAGTTCGCTGTCCAGACGTTGCACAGCTGTAGCGGCAGTACCGCGGGCCTGGTCCGCCAGCTCGTTCGGGAGGTCGCTGTCCGGGTCGTAGCCCGCGAGCTTTGCAAGCTCCTCGCGCAGGGGCCCCGTCAGCCGGAGGCGGATCTGTGACCGGTGCTCCGGCGGCATCAGACCGTCCAGGCGCGAGTCGATGACCAGATCGGCCATTGCGTTGTAGCGCTGCGCGAACGGCGCCCGGTCGACAGCCGTCAGAACCTCCTCCGGCGACCGGTCGCTGATCTGCTGCAGGCCGTCCAGCACACCCTGTACGCCGGTCTCGTACCCCGCGTAGAACGTCCTGGCAGTCAGGTCGTTGATCCGCGGAACCGCCTTGTCCATGCCGATGTCCCGGATGACCTGGTCGACGATCCGGGCCCGGTTGATTTCTGCGAGCCCTTCGGTCACGGCCACGCCCTCCGGCGAGGTGTAGGCGACGGCGTCGGGTGCGTTCTCGTCGCCGACCGAGTTCTGGTGGTGATCGGTCTCGTGGACCACGTGCATCGCGCCGAGCCGGGCAGCGCCGGTTTCCTCGAGGCTCAACGGCTCGGTCGCGTCGTACGCGTGCATCACCGAGTCGAGGACGTCTCGGCGGATCGTCATCCGTCCGTCGATCTGCGCCGTACCGGTGGTCTTGCCGAGCTCTTCGTACAGCCGGCGGTTCCAGGAGGAGGGGCGGCCGGTTCGCCGTTCTACCGCCTCTACGATGCTCGCCACCCACTGGTACTCGCGGGTGCCGGGCAGGATCTCCGGACCCAGCGGTGTCGTCACGGGCGTCACGATAACTGGTCGCGTGGGGGTTGCCGGGGCCGTCAGACTGGGGGGATGGGTCACGTGGATGTTGCCGGTGTGGGGTTCGAGCTGCCTGATGGGCGGGTGTTGCTGGACGACGTCACGTTCCGGGTCGGGGACGGCGCGAAGGTGGCGCTGGTCGGGGCGAACGGTTCGGGCAAGACGACCCTCACCAGGATCATCGCGGGCGACCTGAAGCCGCACAGTGGCAGCATCTCCCGGTCCGGTGGGCTGGGCGTGATGCGGCAGTTCGTCGGCTCGGTGCGCGACTCGTCGACCGTGCGCGACCTGCTGCTCGGCGTGGCGCCTGAGGCGATCCAGCAGGCCGCGGACAAGCTGGACAAGGCCGAGCAGAAGATGATGGACGCGGACGACGAGAAGACCCAGCTCCGGTACGCGCAGGCTGTGGCGGACTGGGGCGAGGTCGGTGGGTACGACGCGGAGGTCCTCTGGGACGTCTGTACGACGGCCGCACTCGGCGTACCGTTCGACCGCTGTCGCTGGCGTGAGGTGAAGACGCTGTCCGGCGGTGAGCAGAAGCGGCTGGTGCTGGAGGCGCTACTGCGCGGGCCGGACGAAGTACTGATGCTGGACGAGCCGGACAACTACCTCGACGTACCAGGGAAGCGGTGGCTGGAGGAGCAGCTGCGTAGCTCCGACAAGACCGTGCTGTACATCAGCCACGACCGGGAGCTGCTGGCCAACACCGCTACCCGGATCGTCACCGTAGAGCTCGGTGCGGCGGGCAACAACGCGTGGACGCACGGCGGCGGGTTCGCGACGTACCACGAGGCGCGGCGGCACCGGTTCGAGCGTTTCGAGGAGCTACGCAAGCGCTGGGACGAGGAGCACGCCAAGCTGCGCGCACAGATGCTCATGTACAAGCAGAAGGCGGCGTACAACTCCGACATGGCGTCGCGCTACCGGGCGTCGCAGACGCGGCTGCGCAAGTTCGAGGAGGCTGGTCCGCCGCAGGCCTTGCCACGCGAGCAGAAGGTCAGCATGCGCCTGACCGGCGGCCGCACCGGCAAGCGGGCCGTGGTGTGCACTGCACTCGAGCTGACCGGGCTGATGAAGCCCTTCGACCTCGAGGTCTGGTACGGCGAACGTGTCGCCGTACTGGGGTCCAACGGGTCCGGGAAGTCGCACTTCCTGCGGCTGCTCGCCAACGGTGGTTCAGATCCGGATGTGGAGCATGAGCCTGTTGGCGACGTACAGATCCCGTCCGTGGCGCACACCGGCAACGCCAAGCTTGGTGCGCGCGTGCGGCCCGGCTGGTTCGCCCAGACCCACGAGCACCCGGAGCTGGTCGGTCGGACGCTGCTGGAGATCCTGCACCGTGGTGACGACCACCGTGACGGCATGGGGCGCGAGCTGGCGTCGCGGAAGCTGGACCGGTACGAGCTGGCGCACGCGGCCGAGCAGACCTTCGACAGCCTCTCAGGAGGTCAGCAGGCCCGTTTCCAGATCCTCCTCCTGGAGCTGTCCGGTGCGACCCTGCTGCTCCTCGACGAGCCCACCGACAACCTGGACGTCGAGTCGGCCGAGGCGCTGGAGGAGGGCCTCGACTCGTTCGACGGTACGGTCCTCGCAGTGACCCACGACCGCTGGTTCGCCCGGGGCTTCGACCGCTACCTGGTCTTCGGCGCCGACGGCTCGGTCTACGAACCCGACGAGCCGGTCTGGGACGAAGGCCGCGTAGAAAGGGCCCGCTGACCTTAGAGTTCTCCCACACTTGGAGGGGGAACTGCGATGAGAGGCGATCTGGCCGCCCGCTGGGCCGGCAGCGTGGTCCCGAGCTGGCTCTACCGCTGGCTCCTGCCGGTTGTCTGGCTCGGGGCGATCGTGGCGTCGGTCGCCGGTGACACCGGCCGTTGCTCGATCGAGGACCCCACGGTCTGCGGTCCGGACCGGACGTTCTCGCTGGTGATGATCGCCTGCTTCGCGTCGCTCGTCCTGCTGTGGTGGCGGCCGATCGTCGCCGCGGCCTCCGGCGTGCTGTTCATGGTCCTCGACCTCCGGTACGACAACGTCACCTCAGCGCGGATCGGCTGGACCGTGTACGGCGTCCTGTGTGCCGTACTGCTGATCTGGATCGTCACGAGCCGCCGTAGGCAACAGTCCCTGGCCGCGCGGATGCCGCGACAGCAGGTGCAGGTGCCGGCGGCCGCACCGATCGGTGTGACCAGCCGACTCCTCGTGGCGGCTGGTCTGGTGCTGGTGGGCGCCGCCGCGCTCGGTCTGATGCACTGGCAGGACCAGCGCGAGGAAACACACGTACGACGTGCTGTCGAGCAGACAGCTGTCGTGAAGGGCACGAACGACGACGGGGACCTCGTTCTGCAGCTGCCCGACGGCCGCAGTCACACCGTGACCGTGGTTGACGACTACGAAACCGGCGCGCAGGTCCCGGTCCTCGTCGACCCTGCCGACCCGGACTGGCTCCGGCTGCGTGCAGAGCTCGCCGACTACACGTTCTGGTACACGGTGGCCGGTGGTGCTTGGGCGCTGGCCGTCCTGTTCCTGCTACGCGACATCCAGCTCCGCAGGGCTCGCCCGCGCAGGTTCTGGAACGGACAGGCTCTGCCGGTCCGAATCGAGCCAGACGCCTCCGCTGCGTTCGCGGTCCGGTCGGCGGACGGCGCGGTCCTGCTGGGCTTTCTCGAGACCGACCTGGACGACGAGGAGAGCGACCTGCGGTTGTTCGACGCCTTCACGGCGCTCGACAAGGACGAAGAGGCCGCACCGGCCAAGCTCAAGCGGGAGTGGGCCGAAACGCTCAAGCGGTACCGCGGCGACGCACTGCTGGTAGGCGACCTGGCTGAGGGCAGTTGGCCGACGCTCGTGCTCGGCGATCACGTTCTTCGACCAGTCAGCCCGTTCCGGGCGCCGCGGCGGATGCCGTGGCGCGCCGAGTCCACGCAAGGCTTGTCCGAGCAGCACTCAGACACCAGCAAGCCGTCCGAGTCGACGGTGGATCCAGCGCGGGAGGTGCCGACGCTGCCGTGGGAGGTCCCACTGCAGACGCGGGCGTGGTGGAATCTGCCGGCGTTCATCGCCGTACTGGTAGTTGCGCCGGTCGCAGTCGGGACCTTTGCGAGCTGGGGCGATTGGTACGCCGCCGTCATGGCGACCGTCATCGGTGCACAGCTGGTGCATTCACTCGGTTCACGTGCGCTCTACCGAGTGACCGCCACCGCGACTGACCTGTGGATCCGCACCGGCTGGCTCGAGCGGCGCCTGTCGTGGCGGTTCGTGGAGTCGGTCGAGGTCGAGGAGGAAGGGCTCAGCCTGGAGGCAGTTGACGACTGGCACGTCGTCGGCGGTATCGCGGACAAGGAGCTGGCCAACGTCGCTGCCGTGTTCGAGACGCTCCGGCTGCGTTCGCGCACCGGCCTGCCGGACGAGCCCGTCGCCCGCAGGCCCTCGCCGGTTCTGCTGATCAACGCTGTCTACGTGGCGGTCTGCGTCCTCATCCTGGTGCTGACCCGCTGGAACCCGTTCTAGGTCGCTACACACCAGCCGTCGCGGTACGCCGCCCAGTGCTCGTCGGTGGCCGCGAAGTCGACGTACAGGGCCAGACCGAAGTTCTGTCGCGGTGAGTCGCCAAGACCGAGGCGTGCGCCGCGGACCGCTGCGCTGACGGTCTCCGCGTTGCCCCAATGGGCCGGGTTGTTCTCCCAGTACGCCGGGAGTCCCATGAGGAGGTCCGTGGCCGGTGGGGTGACCTCCAGCGCCAGCTTGGTCTGCTTGGCGACGTACCCGCCGTACAACGACTCCATCGGCAGTGCGGTGTCGTAGGACATGACGGCGACCTGGTTGACCCGTTCCGCGACCTGGCGGAAGTAGTCCTGCGACCACCACTTGTCGACGGGGAGCTTGTGCAGGTACCAGAGCGGGTCGATCTGCGCCGCCGCAACCGACAGCGTCGTACCCAGCGCACGGGTCTCGTCCAGCACGGCCAGGTAGCCCTTCGACCCGGACCGTACCGGCTCGAAGTCGTAGTGGATGCCCTGAAACCCCTGCTGCAGAACGGCAGACGCCGAGTCGACCACCCGCTGGCGGACGGCCGAGTCATCGAGGTTCATACCGGGATCCTTGCCCGGCTGTACGACGTCACCGAGCCAGGCCTGCACGCGTATGGCGGGAGCCGCGGCATGCACCGCATCGACGAACCAGCGTGCCTTCGGCGAAACCTTTGCCAATGGCAACGAGCCGTCGTGCTCCAACGGACCGGTGTGCACGTAGAGGTCGCGGATGCCGGTGCCCTGCAGCCGCTGCGCCAGCGCGGTCACGTCGGCGGCGGTCTTCCGGCCGTCGACCCAGGCGTGACCAAGCCAGAGCGCGTCCTGGTTGCGGGTCCGGGCCGTCGGGTCGCCGGCGTACTGCACGCGCAGCGAGATCGCGTAGGCGCCGAGCGGAACGATCAGAAGGAGTAGCAGGACAACGACGATCTTGAGGACGCGCTTCACCCGCGAGGCTTCAGGCCGTCGTAGATCAGCGCGAGCATCCGGTCGCGGGTCTCCGGATCGAGCTTGGCCGCGGTCGCGCCGCGGGACGCGCCGATCAGCAACGCGTACACCTCGGGCATCTCCGCGTCCGCCCGGACCGCGCCGGCCTTCTGTGCCGCGGTCAGCAACCCGCTGAACGCCTCCCGCATCCCGCGACCGGCCTCCCGTGCCTCCTCGCCGGCCGCCGCCCCCGCCGCGGTCAGCGCTTCGGCGATCGCGAGCTTCGACGCGGACTCCGACACGACCTGCGTGAAGAACTCGAAGAACGCCGTACCCGGGTCGTCGCTGCCGGCCAGCTCCAGAGCCCGGTCCCGGATCCGCTCCAGGCGCAGCGTCAGCACCGCCTCGAGCAACTCGGTCTTGGTCGCGAAGTGCCGGAACACCGTCGCGATCCCGACCCCGGCCAGCCTCGCCACATCGTCGGTCGACGCCCCCGGCGACCGCCCGAAGACGTCGTCTGCGGCCGTCATGATCCTGGCCCGATTGTCCCGTGCGTCTGCTCGCACCCCAGCTCCCCTCCGTCGCACCTCAGCCTAGAAGACGCCGCGAACGCCACCAGGGTTGTAAACGAAGTCGAGACTCCATATATTCGAAGTCATCACTCCGTTTATACCCTGTGAGGAATCCGATGACTCCTGAAGAGGTCTTCCTGAAGCTCGTGCACGGCGTCGCCGACCGCGACTTCGCCGTCCTGCCGGACCTGTACGCCGAGCAGACCGACGTCCGGCACCCGATGAACCCGTACGGCGACCACCCGCTGCTCAGCCGGGACGCGCTCCGTGAGCACTTCGGCGGGGTCGGCCCGCGGGTCACCGAGGTGGTGCGCTTCCAGCCGGACAACATCCGGGTGCACGAAACCACCGACCCCGAGGTGATCGTGGCCGAGTTCGAGTACGACGGCACGATCGTGGCCACCGGCGAGCCGTTCCGGGTGCCGGCGATCTTCGTACTGCGGGTGCGGGACGGGCTGATCGTGGAGTCCCGGGACTTCATCGACCACCTGTCGATGATCCGCGCCCGCGGCCAGGTCGACCAACTCGTCGCACACCTGAAGGAACCGGCCGAGGCACCGGCCGCGTCCTAGTCCCCAGAGGCGCCGAACGGCCCCGGACCGCGACAGAACTGTCCGCCCGGGGCCGTTTCCAATCCCCAAGGACACCGCTTCGCGGCGGCTGTCTTGGATGGCTGGTGGGACTGGGGACACCCTGTGGGGGCGGTGGACAGGAAATAGCCTGTCTCGACACCCCAGCGCCTGTTCCCAGTCCGGGGGACGGGGCGCAGCCACGCGCGGGTGCCGTGCTGATGCCGCGATGCTGACCGTGGTGTCGTGCAGTTCTCGGCGCCAGTACCTCGGGCCGTGTGCGCGCCACGACACAAGACAGCCGCCGCGAAACGAGGGTTCGTTTCGCGGCGGCTGGTCGAGATCTTCCGGGGTTAGCGGTCGCCCATCGGGACGTACTGGACGCCTCGGGCGCCGGTGTAGATCTGTTTCGGGCGGGCGATCTTCTGGTCGCCGTCGCCGAGCATCTCCAGCCACTGGGCCAGCCAGCCGGAGGTCCGCGGGATCGCGAACAGCACGGTGAACATGTCCGGCGGGAACTCCAGCGCCTCGTAGATCAGGCCGGAGTAGAAGTCGACGTTCGGGTAGAGCTTGCGGGAGACGAAGTACTCGTCCTCCAGCGCGATCTTCTCCAGCTCGACGGCGATCTTCAGCAGCGGGTTGATGCCGGTGACCTCGAAGACGTCGTCGGCGGCCTTCTTGATGATCTTGGCCCGCGGGTCGTAGTTCTTGTAGACCCGGTGGCCGAAGCCCATCAGCCGCTCTTCGCCGTTCTTCACGCCCTCGATGAACGACGGCACGTTGTCGACCGAGCCGATCCGGCGGAGCATCTTCAGCACGGCCTCGTTGGCGCCGCCGTGCAGCGGGCCGTAGAGCGCGCCGATCCCGCCGGCCACCGCGGTGTACGGGTCGACCTGGGTCGAGCCGATCGCGCGGACCGCGTTCGTGGAGGCGTTCTGCTCGTGGTCGGCGTGCAGGATGAACAGGATCTCCAGCGCCCGCACCAGGCGGTCGTCGGCGGCGTACTTCGGCTCGCTCATCTTGAACAGCATCGACAGGAAGTTCGCCGTGTAGCTGAGCTCGTTGTCCGGGTACACGTACGGCTTGCCCTGGGCGTGCCGGAACGCGAACGCGCCGAGCGTCGGCATCTTCGCGATCAGCCGCCGGATCTGCAGCGCCCGGGACTCCTCGTCGAAGATGTTGCGCGACTCCGGGTAGAACGTGGACAGCGCGCCGACCGAGGCCAGCAGCATGCCCATCGGGTGCGCGTCGTACCGGAAGCCCTGCATGAAGGTCTTCAGGTTCTCGTGCACGAACGTGTGATACGTCACGTCGTGCGCCCAGGCCTCGTACTCCGCCTTGTTCGGCAGCTTGCCGTTCACCAGCAGGTAGGCCACCTCGAGGTAGTTCGACTGCTCGGCGAGCTGCTCGATCGGGTACCCGCGGTACTCCAGGATGCCCTTGTCGCCGTCGATGAAGGTGACGGAGGAACGGCAGGACGCGGTGTTGACGAAGCCGGGGTCGTAGGTGGCCAGGCCACCGTCGCCGTCGGATGCGCTGATCTGCTTGAGGTCTGCGGCACGGATGGTGCCATCGGTGATGGCAAGGTCGAAGTCCTTGCCGGTCCGGTTGTCCCGGACGGTGAGCGACTGTTCGGTCACAATGCCCTCTTCGGAAGCTGGCGTCATCGCCTGGATGAATGAGGGTAGATCAGCCGGCGGGACGCGATTCGGACTGCAATCTTCACCGCTAAACTAGTGCTGTCCTCAGCTGCTTCCAAGCCGGGGGCCCCTCGGCGTGTGGGCTCACTTTGACCCGGACATGGCCACGCCGGTATTCTGGGCTGCTGTTGTGCGTTCCAGGTCCGGTACAGACACTGTTCTTGTCGGCTGACCGCTCGCCGACGTCCAGTTTTGTTCAACCTCTGAGAAACGAAGGTCAACGACCGTGCGCACGTACAGCCCGAAGCCTGCTGACGTCACTCGTGAGTGGCTCGTGATCGACGCCACCGACGTCACGCTCGGTCGGCTCGCCGTCCAGATCGCCACCCTGCTGCGCGGCAAGCACAAGCCGACGTTCGCTCCGCACGTGGACGGCGGCGACTTCGTCGTGGTCGTCAACGCTTCCAAGGTGGCCCTGTCCGGCACCAAGCGGACCGACAAGCTGGCGTACCGCCACTCGGGTCACCCGGGTGGTCTGACGGCGACGCCGATCGGCGAGATCCTCGACAAGGACCCCCGGAAGGCCGTCGAGAAAGCCGTCTGGGGCATGCTCCCGAAGAACCGCCTGAGCCGGAAGCTGCTGACCAAGCTGAAGGTGTACGCCGGTCCGGAGCACCCGCACACGGCGCAGCAGCCGAAGCCGTTCGAGATCACCCAGATCGCCCAGTAAGCGATCGACGAACCAGGTAAACGAGGATTCACAGCGTGAGCGACATCACCACCGAGACCGAAGAGCTCGAGACCGAGGTGCCCATCGACACCGAGGGCCCGGTCGCCTACACCTCCGAGACGAACCCGGCTCCGGAGCAGCGCGCCGAGACGGGTCGGGTGGCGGTCATCAACCCGGCCGGCGCCACTGGTCGCCGCAAGGAGGCGATCGCCCGGGTGCGGATCGTCCCGGGGACCGGCAAGTGGAAGGTCAACGGGAAGGACCTCGACGTCTACTTCCCGAACAAGGTCCACCAGCAGCACGTGAACGAGCCGTTCGTCGTCGCGGGCCTCGAGGGCTCGTACGACGTGATCGCCCGGATCAACGGCGGCGGCATCACCGGCCAGGCCGGTGCGCTGCAGCTGGGTGTGGCCCGCTGCCTGAACGCGGCGGACCTCGAGGCCAACCGCCCGGGCCTGAAGAAGGCTGGTCTGCTCACCCGCGACTCGCGGATCAAGGAGCGTAAGAAGGCCGGTCTCAAGAAGGCCCGTAAGGCGCCTCAGTACAGCAAGCGCTGATCACCTGATGGGGCGTTTGTTCGGCACGGACGGAGTCCGTGGCCTGGCGAACGTGGACCTGACCGCGGAGCTGGCGCTCGACCTCTCGGTCGCGGCAGCTCACGTACTCGGCGAGGCCGGTGCCTTCGAAGGGCACCGGCCACGCGCCGTTGTGGGCCGGGATCCGCGTGCCAGTGGTGAGTTCCTGGAAGCCGCCGTGGTGGCCGGTCTGGCCAGCGCCGGCGTCGACGTGGTCCGGCTCGGCGTGCTGCCGACCCCGGCCGTTGCGCACCTGACCGGTTCGACCGGCGCCGATCTCGGCGTGATGCTGTCCGCCAGCCACAACCCGATGCCGGACAACGGCATCAAGTTCCTGGCTCGCGGCGGGATCAAGCTCGACGACGTGATCGAGGACGCCATCGAGGCCCGGATGGGCGAGGAGTGGCAGCGCCCGACCGGTGCGTCCGTCGGCCGGGTGACCGACGACGGGCAGGGTTTCGAGACGTATGTCTCGCACCTGGTCCGCTCGTCACCGAACCGGTTCGACGGGCTCAAGGTCGTGATCGACTGCGCCAACGGCGCGGCCTCGCAGACCGCGCCGGAGGCACTGCGCCGGCTCGGCGCCGAGGTGATCACGGTCGGCGCCGCCCCGGACGGGCTGAACATCAACCTGAACTGCGGCTCCACGCATATCGATGGTCTGCAGCGTGAGGTCGTCGGGCACCGGGCCGATGTCGGGATCGCGCTCGACGGTGACGCGGACCGCTGCCTGGCGGTGGACGCGAACGGCGAGCTCGTCGACGGCGACCAGATCCTCGCGATCCTGGCGCTGGCGATGCGGGACAGCGGCAAGCTGTCGAACGACACCGTGGTCGCGACCGTGATGAGCAACCTGGGCTTCGTCCAGGCGATGGTCCGGGAGCGGATCGCGGTCGAGCAGACGAAAGTCGGCGACCGGTACGTGCTCGAGGCGATGAAGGCCGGCGGCCACAAGCTCGGCGGTGAGCAGTCCGGGCACGTGATCCTGTCCGACCACGCGACCACCGGCGACGGCACGCTGACCGCGGTCATGCTGCTCGCCCGGGTGGCTCAGACGGGCAAGAGCCTGGCCGATCTGGCCGGTGCGATGACCCGCCTCCCGCAGGTCCTGGTCAACGTGAAGAACGTGGACAAGTCTCGCGCGGGCACCGACCCCGCGGTGCAGTCCGCGGTCGCCGAGGCCACCACGCGCCTGGGCGACACCGGCCGAGTCTTGCTCCGCCCGTCCGGCACCGAGCCACTCGTCCGCGTGATGGTCGAAGCCGAGTCCTCGGACACAGCCGACGAGATCGCCCACTCCCTCGCAGACGTGGTCGCTTCCTCCCTGAAGCTCTAAAAGCAGCACGGTACGCCGGAGAGCCGCCTGGCCCTCCGGCGTACTTGTTGTTTACGGGCGTAGTTGGGTCAGGCGGCGTTCTGGGGCTGGGGCGGCTTCGGCGAGGAGTTGGGTGTACTCGTGTTGCGGGTTCAGGATCACGTCGTCCGCCGGGCCGCGTTCGACCACGACACCGCCGTACAGCACCATGATTTCGTCGCTGAAGTGCCGTGCGGTGGCGAGGTCGTGGGTGATGTAGAGGACGCCGAGGTTCTCCTCGCGTTGCAGGGTCGCGAGCAGGTTGAGTACGCCGAGGCGGATCGACACGTCGAGCATCGACACCGGCTCGTCCGCGACGAGGATCGCCGGTTCGGGGGCGAGCGCCCGGGCGATCGCGATGCGCTGCCGCTGACCACCGGACAACTCGTGCGGCTTCCGGTGCGCGAAGTCCTCGTCCAGCCGGACCCGGCGGAGCAGCTCCAGCACCCGCTCGTCGACCTGCTCGCGGGTGAAGTCCGGGTGATGGAGCTTCACCGGCCGCTCCAGGTGATGGCTGATCGTGTGATACGGATTCAGCGACGCGAACGGGTCCTGGAACACCATCTGCACGGCCTTCCGGTACGCCGCGGCAGACGCACCGTGGTACCGCATCGGCTCGCCGTCCACCAGGATCGCTCCGGACGTCGGCCGTTCGAGCTGCATCAGCAACTTGGCGATCGTCGACTTGCCCGAGCCGGACTGTCCGACCAGCGCGATCGTCCGGCCCGGCGTCAGCTCGAAGCTCACCTTGTCGACGGCGCGCAGCCGCGTGGTCCGCAGACCGTTGCGCAGCCGGTACTCCTTGACGACCTCGCGCATCTCCAGCACGCTCATCCGGCCTCCACGGTCTGATCTGTCTCGTCCAACGCGATGTCATCGGTCAGCTCGCCGGACCGTACGAAGCCGCCGCGTTCACCGGTCAGGCTGGGGAAGGACGACAGCAATCGCTTCGTGTACGGGTGTTTGGGCTTGGTGTAGAGCGTCAGCGCATCGTCCAGTTCGACGATCAGACCGGCCCGCATCACCGCGATCCGGTCGCTGATCTCGAGCAGCAGCGGCAGGTCGTGGGTGATGAAGATGACCGCGAACCCCAGCTCCGACCGGAGGCGCGTGATCTCCCGGAGGATCTCCCGCTGCACGACCACGTCGAGCGCGGTGGTCGGCTCGTCCATGATCAGCACCTGCGGATCGAGGGCCAGTGCCATCGCGATCATCACCCGCTGCCGCATCCCGCCGGACAGCTCGTGCGGATAGGCGCGAAGCCGGTTCCGGTCGACGCCGACGAGTTCGAGCAGCTCGCCGCAGCGGATGCGCCGCTCTGCCTTGCTCAGCTCGGGCCGGTGCGTGATGAACACGTCTTCGAGCTGTTCGGAGATCCGCAGTACCGGATTGAGCGAGTTCATCGCGCCCTGGAAGACCATCGCGATCTTGTCCCAGCGGAACGCGCGCAGGTCGTCGCCGGCCAGGCTCGACAGGTCGACGTCGTACCCCTCGCGGGACGAGAACACGACGCGTCCGCCGGTGATCGTCGCCGGCGGCTTGAGCAGGCGGGTGATCGCGTACGCCAGCGTCGACTTCCCGCAGCCGCTCTCACCCGCGAGCCCGAGGATCTCGCCGCGTTCCAGAGTGAGTGAGACCTCGCGTACGGCGTGCACGGTCGTCTCGGCGCGGTAGTCGATGCTCAGGTTCTCGATAGTCAAGACACTCATGCCTTCACGCTCCACTTGTTGCGTTCGGCGCGGGTCTGCGAGCGCAGCTTCGGGTTGATGATCTCGTCGATCGAGAAGTTGATCAGCGACAGCGCCGCGCCGAAGAGCGCGATCGCCAGGCCGGGTGGCGCGAACCACCACCAGGCGCCGAGCCGGAGCGCGAGCCCGTTCTGTGCGTAGAAGAGCATCGTGCCCCAGGTGAACGATCCGGACGCGCCGAGCCCCAGGAACGACAGGCCGGCTTCGCCGAGGATCGCGAAGATCACCGCGAACACCACCTGTGACGCGAGCAGCGGGATCAGGTTCGGCAGGATCTCGACGAGCAGGATCCGCCAGCGTTTCTCGCCGCCGATCCGGGCCGCGAGCACGTAGTCGCGGCTGCGCACGCTGAGCGTGAACCCGCGCAGCACGCGCGCGGACCCGGCCCAGCTGGTGATCGCGAGGACCGCGGCCACCAGCCAGATCGACTTGTTCGGCACGTAGCTGGAGATCACGATCACCAGCGGCAGACCGGGAATCACCAGCATGATGTTGGTGAACAGCGAGAACGCCTCGTCGGTCCAGCCGCCGACGAACGCGCCGACGATGCCGAAGAACGACGAGAGCAGCAGCGTGATCGCACCGACCACGACGCCGATGATGAGCGAGCCGCGGGTCGCGTACGCGAGCTGGGCGAACACGTCCTGACCGCTCTGCGTGGTGCCGAGGAGGAAACCGTTCCCCGGTCCGGTCAGGCCGACGTCCCGGACCGTGGACGGGTTGCCGACCAGCAGCGGACCGAGCACCCCGAACAGGATGATCAGGCCGGCGATGCCCAGGCCGACGGCGAGCTTGACGGTCATCGGCGGTAAGGTCCGGCGGCGGATCGGGGCCGCCACGGCGACTGCGCCTTCAGTGGTTGCTGTCATGTTCACCCCTCTCTAGGACCGCGCACGGGTGCGTGGGTCGATGACGCCGTACAGGAGGTCGACGAGCAGGTTGGCGCCGAGGACGGCGAGCGTGATGATCAGGAAGACGCCCTGCATCAGCGCGTAGTCGTTGTTGCCGACGGCAAGCAGCAGCGCCGAGCCGATCCCCGGGTACGAGAACACCGCCTCGGTGACGATCGACCCGGCGACCACGAAGCCGAGCGAGATCGCGAACCCGGAGATGGACGGCAGGACCGCGTTCCGGGCGACGTACCGGGACCGGATCCGTCGTGGGGTCAGACCTTTCGCCTCGGCGGTCACGACGAAGTCCTCGGACATCGTCGAGACCATCATGTTGCGCATCCCGAGCATCCAGCCGCCGACCGACGAGATGACGATCGTCAACGCCGGCAGGGCTCCGTGGTACAGGACGGACTGCGCGAACGGCAGACTCCAGCCCGGCGTCACGGAGTACACGTCGTACCCGCCGCTCAGTGGGAAGACCGGCCAGGTGCTGCCGAGCAGGAAGAGCAGCAGCAGTGCGAGCCAGAAGTACGGCACCGACTGCAGCATCGTGGTGACCGGGATCAGGTTGTCGACCCAGGAACCGCGCCGCCAGCCGGCGGCGCGTCCCAGCAGGATTCCGATCGCGAACGAGATCAACGTCGCGAGACCGATCAGGCCGACGGTCCAGGGCAGTGTCTGGCCGATGACCTGGGACACCGGCGCCGGGAAGTACGCGATCGACGTACCCAGGTCGCCGGTGACCAGGTGATGCAGGTAGGTCCAGTACTGGTTCCACAGCGACGAGTGAGTGTCCGTGCCGAGCAGTGCCTCGATCGCGTTCCGGGTGGTCGGTGTGACCGGTCCCTTGGTCGCGAGCTTGGACAGCATCAGGTCGACCGGGTTCCCCGGCATCAGCCGGGGAACCAGGAAGTTCAGCGTCAGGGCCGCCCAGAGTGCGACGACGTAGAAGGCGAGTTTCCGTAGCAGATAGCGCACAGCCGGCCCGCGCTCAGCTGGCGGGCTTGATCGTCTTGAGGACGATGCCGGCGTCCCAGGCCTTCCAGGCCGCGGGCAGGACGTACATGTTGTCCTTGGTCGGCCAGCCGGTCGCGCGCGAGGTGTTGAACTCGGTGAGCATCGAGTTCACGTAGACCGGGATGTAGGGCAGCTGGTCAGCGATGATCGACTGGATCTTCGCGTACTCCGCCTTCTGCGCGGCCTGGTCCGTCGTACCGGCGGCCGTCTTGAGAGCAGCGTCCACGGCCGGGTTCGAGAACCGGGACTGGTTGCCGGCCGACGCGGACTTGCCGACCGGTGCGGTGTTCGTCGTGGCGAGCTTGCTGTCGTAGGTGAAGTACGGGTTCGTGGACGCGCCGAGGCCGACAGAGTCGAGCGACAGCTGGAACTTGCCGTTGGTCTGGGCGGCGTTCCACTCGTTCCAGGACACCTGACTCGGCTTGAGCTCGATGCCGACCGCGGCCAGCTGCTGCTTGAGGGTGTCGTTGATCAGGATGTAGTCGCTCCACCCGGTGACGGTCTGGACGGTCAGCGACAGCCGCTTGCCGTCCTTCGTCCGTACGCCGTCACTGCCCTTCGTCCACCCGGCCGCGTCGAGGAGCTTGCCGGCCTCGTCGGCGTTCGCGCTCTGCGGGAGCTTCGCCGTACCGGCGTCCGCGATCCAGTTGTCGTCGCGGCCCGGGAGCAGCATCGTCGGCGAGCCGACGCCCGCGACGCCACCGCCGGCCAGCTTCGCGAGCTGTTCGCGGTTCATCGCCAGGTAGATCGCCTTGCGCACGGCCGGGTCGGTCTGCGGCCCGGCGCACCCGAGGGCGGCGTTGGAACACGTCACGACGACGGTCGTCATCACGGGCGTGTTCACGTAGGTCAGGTTCTTGCCGGACTTCATGATGTTGTCGATGCCGGGCAGGTAGGCGCTGGCCCAGTCGACCTTGCCTGCGACCAGGGCGGCGCTGGCGGCGTCCGCGGACGCCACCGGCAGGTAGCGCACCTCCTTGATGGTGGGCTTGCCCGCCTCCCAGTACTGCTCGTTCTTCGTCAGTACGAAGCTCTGCGGCGTGTACGACTTCACCTTGAACGGGCCGGTGCCGACCGGGTTCTTGTTGAGGTTCGTCGTCGGGTCCTTGATGTCCTTCCAGATGTGCTCGGGCACGATCGCCTGGTTGGCGAGCACAGCCGGCTCCTGCATCAGGGACTTCGACTTGAAGGTCAGTACGGCGGTGTCGTCCGACGTGGCCTTCGCGGTCGCGGCGAGGCCGGACGGGTTCAGCGCCGGCGTCTTCGAGACCAGGTTGAACGTGAAAGCGACATCCTTCGCGGTGAACGGCTGGCCGTCGTTCCACTTCACGTCGTGCCGGAGCTTGATGGTGAGCTCGGTCCCGGCGGGGTTCCACGAGAAGCCCGAGGCGAGCACCGGCGTCGGGTCGGACTGCTTCGCGAAGTTGTACCAGTACAGCGGCTCGTAGATGACACCCAGCGTCGGCTGCAGCGCGGTGCTGCTGAACGGGTTGAAGTTCTCGGTGGTGATGTCGCCGGCGGCGACGGTGATGGAGGCGTCCTTGTTGGCGGTCTGGTTGCCCGCCGCGGCGCCTTCACAGGCGGCGAGCAGGAGGGCGGTGGCGGTCGCGGCGGCTGCGGCGCTCACCAGGCGCCGCACCCGTGGGCGGTTCGTCGGGTTCCGGAGCATTGATCGATTCCTTTCCAACGCGGTCGTCGAACGCGTCACCCGGCACCCGCCAGGGAAGCTGGCCGTAACTTAGTTCGCCTAATAAACAAGGCGCAAGGGTCAGACCAGTAACGGTTCGACAGCGAAGGGTGCCTGTCCAGCCAGGACCTAGGCGGAGATCGCGCGCTCCGAGCGGAGCATCATCAGCGCCGCGCCGATCGCGGCGGCGTCGTGACCGCGCTCGTCGAGCACCACTTCGGTGTTCACGGCGCGCCCGAACGCGGAGCTCAGGATCCGCTCCTGGATGATCGGCAGGTAGATCGTCCCGGCGACGGCGAACGCCGGCCCGGTCAGCACCAGCAGCTGGACGTCGTACATGTTGGTGATCGTCTGCGCGCCGAGCGCGAGCCAGGACGCGGAGTCCCGCAGAATCGCGTCGGCCCGGGAATCACCGGTCAGCGCCAGCCGGGCGATGGCGGCGAAGGCCGCGACCCCGGTACGCCGTGGTGATCCGAGATCGAGCCCCGCCGCGCGCGCCTTGGCGACGACCGTGGCCGGACCCGCGATCGCCTCCAGGCAGCCGGTGCTCCCGCACCAGCACTGCGGACCGCCGATCTGGACGCAGATGTGCCCGACCTCGCCGGCGTTGCCGTGGGCGCCCTGGTAAACGTTGCCGTTCAGCCGCAGACCGGACCCGATGCCCTCGCTCATGAACAGCGCGGCCATCACCGAGACGTCGTGGCTGGTGGTGAGCCGGGTGCCCGCGGCGGCCGCGGTCGCGTCGTTCTCCAGCAGCGCGGGCAGGCCGAGCCGTTCCTCCAGCCGGCGATGGATCGGGAAGCCGACCCAGTGCGTCATCGACGGCGGCGCGGACGTGACGCCGCGGTTGCGGATCAGCGGCCCGGGACACACGAAGCCGAGTCCGAGGACGAGCGACGAGTCGATCCCCGAGCGGTCGATCAGCTCGGTGGTCTCGGCCGCGATCCGCTCCACGACCTGCTCCGGATCGCTGTCGTCGCCCGGCCCGGCGCGCCGCCAGCGGGCCACGACCGCGCCGGCGTAGTCGACCAGCACGTACGTCAGGCTGCCGGCGCTCAGATGTACGCCGACGACGTACCGGGCTGCTGCCCTGATCCGCAGCATCGTGCGAGGCTTGCCACCGGTGGACGAGCCGCGACCGGCCTCGTCGACGAGCCCGTCGTCGATCAGCCGCCGAACCAGCGTGGTGACCGACGGGGCGGTGAGTCCGGTGATCTGGGTGAGTTCCACCCGGCTGACCGTGCCGGCGGAGCGGATGCTGTCCACAATGAGGGCGCGGCTGTTCGTCGGTGCCGGGTCGTAACCCGGTGATCGCGACGCGTCGCTGACCTGCTGCATCGGGACATCCGCTCTCTGCCGAGTTTGTTAGGTCTGTGAATATAGTGGCTTCGGTGGCCTTGGAGGGGAGTCTATGCAGGACGTGACGCGGGAGCGGATCGCCGGGCTGGTGCTGGCGCGTCCCGGGCGGTTGCTCGGGATGGAGCCGTTCATGGCCGACGTCGTCCAGGGGATAGAGGAGGTCTTCGACGGACGCCGGGTGAGCCTGCTGGTCGAGTTCGCGGCCGACATCGCCGACGAGATCGCGATCTGGCAGCGCTGGGTGGCGAACGACCACGTCGACGGCATCGTGATGGTCGACCTCCGGGCGAAGGACCCGCGGCTCGCCGAGCTCGAGCGGCTGGGAGTGCCGGCGGTGCTGCTCGGCGGGCCGGAGCTGCAGGCGCCGATCACGAACGTGCTCGTCGACAACGCCGAGGGCGCCCGGGCCGCCGTTCGCGCGCTCGCGGATCTCGGGCATCGCGACATCGCGCGGGTGAGCGGTCCGCGGGACATGCTGCACTGTCAGGCCCGTGACGACGCGTTCATGGAGACGTGCGCGGAGCAGGACGTGCAAGGCCGGGTCATCGAGGGCGACTACTCCGAGGACGCGGGCCGGGAGGCGACCCGGCGGTTGCTGACCGGCAGCCAGGTCCCGACGGCCGTTGTGTACGACAACGACCTGATGGCGATCGGCGGTCTCGCCGCGGCCAGGGACCTGGGCGTCAGCATCCCCGATCAGTTGTCCGTGATCGCGTGGGACGACACAGCGGTCGCCCGGCTGGCGCATCCGCCGTTGAGTGTCGTGACGGTCGACGTCCACGGTCTCGGCACGATCGTCGGCGAGGCGATCCTCGCGGTCATGCAGGGCGGCGAGGTCACGACCTACCAGGTCCCGAAACCGACGATCCGCCTCGCCCAGTCGACCGCGAAGCCCGCACATGGCGGTGACCTTGGAGCACCGTGAGCTCGAACTCTTCCTGCATTTGGCGCGGACGCTCAACTATGGGCGGACCAGTCTGGAATGTCATGTCAGTGCGGCCACGCTGACGCGGACGATTCAGCGGTTGGAGACCCGGGTCGGGGCGCAGCTCCTCGATCGTGGGCCGCGGGGCGTTGTGCTGACGGCGGAGGGGCGGCGGTTCACGACGTACGCCGAACAAGCGCTGGAACTGTGGGCGGATTATCGATCCGGCTCCGCGGAAACGGCCGGCCTCAGTGGCGAACTGCGGATCTTCGCGACCGTTACCGCCTGCCAGACTCTGCTGCCGGATTTGCTGGCTCCGCTGCGTGCGGAACATCCGCAGATCCGCCTCGACATCCGCACCGGCGATGCGGCCGCTGCCCTGGCTCGCCTGGACGAAGGCGAGGTGGACGCGGCCGTTGCGGGCATTCCCAAGCGGCTCCCGCAAACCCTGGTGAGCCGGCCTGTCGCAGTCACTGACCTCGTCCTGGTGAAAGCCCGCGAGGGTTCGTCCGACGGACCGTACGTCGTACCCGCCCGAGGGCTCGTCCGCGAAGCCGCGTTCCGCTGGTTCCGGAAGACTGGCGTGAAGCCGGCAATTGCTGCCGAACCGGACGGGCACGAGGCGCTGCTCGCCCTGGTGGCGTTGGGTTGCGGGACCGGAGTGGTTCCGAGGCTGGTGCTCGAGTCGTCCGCCGTACGCGATCAGCTCGTCGAGCTGCCGGCTGACCTGGAACCTCTCACGATCGGGCTTTGCGCGCGGCGCGCCGACCTGCACCGGCCTTTGGTCGCGGCGCTCTGGGACCTGCGACCGTAGCGCCGGGGTAGAGCTTGGCGGGGACGAGTTGCGGCGGGAGCAGGTCGTCGCCTTCGAGCTGACGGAGGAGGGCCTGCGTGCCCAGTTGGCCGAGCTCAGGGCCGGGGGTGCGCATCATGGTGAGTTCGGGGTCCGCCATCGCCGCGGTCTCGGGGACCGTCAGCAAGGACAGGACGGAGATGTCGCCGGGGATGTCGTGACCGGTGTGCTTGAGGCCGGCGACGACGCCCAGGGCGGCGTACTCGTTGAGGACCAGGATCGCCGTGGTCTCGGGGTACTCGGTCAGCACTTGCGCGGCGGCGGCCTTGCCGGCCTGGGTGGTGTCGGAGCAGGGGATGATCCTCATCGGCAGGTCGTACGACGCGACGACGCGGCGGTACGCCTCCTCGGTGCGTACCCACGGGCCGTAGTCGTGGAACCGCGGATCGTCCAGGTCGCCGGAGATCAGCACGAGCTCGTGATGCCCGTGCTCGCGCAGGTGCTTGACCGCGTCCTCGACCGTGGTGTCGAAGTCGATGTCCACGTGCGACAGCCCTGCGAGCTCCGTCGTACGCCCGATCAGCGAGAACGGCGTACCGGACTGGCGCAGTACGTCGACCCGCGGGTCGACCAGCTGGACTTCCATCAGTACGACGCCGTCCACCAGGCCCTGCCCCAGCAGCTCGCGTAGCTCCACGCCGTCGTTGCCGACCGGCCACAGCACCAGGTGGTAGTCCTCCTTGCGTGCCGCCTCGGCCGCGCTGGTGAAGAACTCCGAGGTCGACATCCCGAACCGGTGTTCGAGCGCCGGGTAGGCCATCGCGACGATGTGGGTCCGCCGGCTGGCCAGCGCGCGAGCGACCATGTTGCGGCGGTACCCGAGATCGAGCATCGCCTGCTCGATCCGCGCCCGGGTCGCCGCCGTCACCGGTTTGGTGTCGTTCAGCAGGAACGAGACGGTCGCGATCGAGACCCCGGCCCGCTGAGCGACGTCTTTCATCGTGACCATCGATCGACCCCCTCTGAACTCTTGACAGCGGTGTGACGTACGGAACATAGTCCTTCAACGCCTCAGTTAAGCGGTTTACCGCACAATCCACAAGCTTCACAGCAGTCCCCACGTTCCTCGGTTAAACGCTTTGAAGGAGTCCGATGTCATGATCAGCAAGCGGATCGCCGCCGCGCTGGCGGGTGCGACGACGGTGTCGCTCCTGCTGGTCGCCTGCGGTGACAACGGCGGCCAGTCGCCCGCCTCGTCCGGCGACAGCGTCAAGAGCCTCACGATCCTGGACTACTACAACAACGACCCGGACAAGTCCCTTGTGCAAAAGGGACTTGACTCCTGCGCGTCGAAGCTCGGCATCACGATTCAACGGGAGACGGTGCCTGGTGACACCTTGATCCAGAAGGTGCTGCAGCAGGCTTCGTCCAAGACGCTGCCCGACGTGCTCATGCTCGACAATCCCGACGTACAGCAGATCGCCGCGACCGGTGCGCTCGCGCCCTTGAACGACATGGGCCTGAACAGCGACGGAGTCATTCAGGGCATGGTCGACGCGACGTCGTACGAGGGCAAGCTCTACGGACTCGCGCCGGTGACGAACACCATCGCGCTGTTCTACAACAAGGACATGCTCGCCGAGGCCGGCGTCCAGCCGCCGAAGACCTGGGACGAGCTGAAGGCCGCATCGAAGAAGCTCACCAAGCCCGGCCGGTACGGGATCGCGTTCAACGCCAACGCGACGTACGAAGGCTCCTGGCAGTTCCTGCCGGCGATGTGGACCAACGGCGGCGACGAGACGGACCTGACCAGCCCGCAGGTTGCGGAAGCCCTGCAGCTGTGGGTGGATCTGGTGAAGTCGGGATCGGCGTCGAAGAGCGTCATCAACTGGACGCAGGGCGACGCGAAGGACCAGTTCGCGGCCGGCAAGGCCGCGATGATGGTGAACGGCCCGTGGCAGATCCCGGCGCTGGAGAAGACCCCGAACGTCAAGTGGGACGTGGTCACGTTCCCGCTGAACAAGCCGGATCAGACGCCGGTCGCGCCGCTCGGTGGTGAGGCCTGGACGGTCCCGCTGAACAAGGACCAGGCCAAGCAGCAGAAGGCCGCCGACTTCGTGAAGTGCCTGAACTCGGACGAGAACGAGCTGGCCTGGGCGAAGGCCCGGTTCACCCTTCCGACCAAGACCGCGCTGCTCGACCAGTACGCCACGGAGGTGCCGTCGATGAAGGCGTTCGCCGAGCAGGTGAAGACGGCCCGCGCCCGGACCGGCAAGCTCGGTGACAAGTGGCCGGACGCCGCGAAGGTGATCTACCAGGCGATCCAGCTGGCGCTGACCGGTAAGGCCTCGGCGCAAGATGCCTTCAAGCAGGCCTCCGGCGGCTGACGGCATGGTGACGCTCACACGTACGACGGTGGCCGGCCGCGCGAAGTCGCGCGGCCGGCGCCACCGGGGTGAGACCCTCACCAAGATCCTGTTCGTCCTGCCGGCCGTGGTGGCGATGGTGGCGCTGTTCGGCTACCCGGTGGTGAAGAACCTGTTGATGAGCCTGCAGGACTACGGGCTGAAGACGTTCTTCACCGGGGTCGCGCCGTGGGTCGGGCTGAAGAACTACAGCACGGTCGTGACGGACAAGCTGTTCTCGGACGCGATGGTGAACACCGCGCTGTTCACCGTCGGGTCGATCGCCTTCCAGTTCGCGATCGGGCTAGGGCTGGCGCTGTTCTTCCACAAGAAGTTCCCGTTGAGCGGTCTGCTGCGTTCGCTGCTCCTGCTGCCGTGGCTGCTGCCGCTGATCGTGTCGAGTGCGACCTGGCGGTCGATCCTCGAGCAGGACAGTGGCATCCTCAACCGGTCGCTGATGGGGCTGCACCTGATCAACGATCCGGTGCCGTGGCTGAACTCGCCGTCGGTCGCGCTGATCGCGGTGATCGGCGTGAACATCTGGATCGGTATCCCGTTCAACGTGACCCTGCTGTACTCCGGTCTTGCGGAGATCCCCGACGAGCTCTACGAGGCCGGCCAGCTGGACGGTGCAACCGGGTGGCGCTCGTTCTGGTACATCACCTGGCCGAATCTGCGGGCGGTCGCGAGCGTGCTGCTGATGCTCGGCGTCGTCTACACGATCAAGGTCCTGGACATCATCCTCGGCCTCACCGGCGGTGGACCGGCCAACGCGACGCAGACACTGGCGACCCAGTCGTACGAGAAGTCCTTCGTGGACTTCCGGTTCGGCCAGGGCGCGGCGCTGTCCAACATCCTGATCGCGATCTCGTTCGTGTTCGCGATCTTCTACCTGCGCGGCACCCGCCGTGCTGTCGACGAGTAGGGGGAAGGGCATGATGCGACGTACGGCGTACACCGTGATCGGTGTACTGATCCTGTGCGTGATGCTGTTCCCCGTCTACTGGATGCTGAACGCCTCGCTGCAGCCGTCCGGAAACACCCTGACTGCTGGTTTCCTGCCATTGCATCCGACGTTTTCCGGCTACAAACGCGCTCTCGACGAGCAGGGCGGAAACCTCGTCACGAGCATGATCATCGCGGCCGGGACCGTGGTCCTGAGTCTGGCGATCGCGACCCCGTGCGCGTACGCGTTGTCGCAGTTCCGGTCCCGCTGGGTGTCGGTCGGGCTGCTGGCGATCCTGATCTCGCAGATGATTCCGGGGATCGTGATCGCGAACGCGCTCTACACGGCGTACGAACGGATCGGGCTGCTCAACTCGATCCCGGGGCTGATCGTCGCCAACTGCAGCAACGCGATCCCGTTCGCGATCCTCATCCTGCGGTCGTTCATGCTCTCGGTGCCGCCGTCGCTGGTCGAGGCGGCGCGGGTGGACGGCGCCGGGTTGTTCCGGGCGTTCGTCGCGATCGTGCTGCCGATCAGCAAGAACTCGCTGATCACCGCAGGGTTGTTCAGTTTCCTGTTTTCCTGGAGCGATTTCCTGTTCGCGCTGACGCTGACCACGAAGGGCGGCGTCCGGCCGGTGACGCTGGGGATCTACCAATACCTCGGCACGCAGGTGCAGAACTGGAACGCGGTGATGGCCACCGCGGTCCTCTCGGCGGTCCCGGCCATCGTGCTGCTGATCGCCGCGCAGAAATACATCGCCGCCGGTGCCATCGGCGGAGCCGTCAAATAACCCCTTACACACAAGGAAGAACTATGACGATTCGCGTACTCGTCTGGGGCGAGAACCGGCACGAGCAGGTGGAGCCGCATGTCCGGGAGATCTACCCGGACGGCATGCACGAGACCATCGCCGCCGGGATCCGCGAGAACCTCGAGGCGACGGTCACCACGACCACCCTCGACGAGCCCGAGCACGGTCTGACCGAGGAGGTGCTGGCGGAAACCGACGTACTGGTCTGGTGGGGCCATGCCGCGCACGGCGAGGTCGAGGACAAGGTCGTCGACCGCGTGTACCAGCACGTGCTGGCCGGGATGGGCCTGATCGTGCTGCATTCGGGGCACTGGTCGAAGATCTTCGGCAAGCTGATGGGTACGACGTGCACGCTGCGCTGGCGCAGTGAGCGGGACCGTGAGTTGGTGTGGACGGTCGCTCCGACGCACCCGATCGCGCAGGGTGTCCCGCATCCGATCGTGATCGAGCAGCAGGAGATGTACGGCGAGTACTTCGACATCCCGGTCCCGGACGAACTGGTCTTCGTGTCGTCGTTCTCCGGCGGCGAGGTGTTCCGCTCGGGCTGCACGTTCCGCCGCGGGCACGGGAAGATCTTCTACTTCTCGCCGGGCGATCAGGACTACCCGGTTTATCACCACAAGGACGTGCGTAAGGTCATTGCGAACGGCGTCGCCTGGGCCCGTTCCGACCGGCCCGAGCGTGCGGTGCCGACGCTGTTGCGCTACGAGACCGGCGACTTCTTCAACGGACATGGGTACACCGGACCCATCGAGGAGCCTGCGGATGCCTGAACCCTTGCGACTGCTGCAGGTCGGAGCCGGCGGGATGGGACGCGCCTGGCTGCGCACCATCGCCGCCAACCCGGACGTCGTCCTCGCGGGGCTCGTCGACCTCGACGTCGACGTGGCCCGGACCGCGGCCGACGAGCACGGGTTCGGCGACGTACCGGTGGCCGCCTCGCTCGACGAACTGGCTGATCGGGCGGATGCGGTCATCGACGTGACAGTTCCGCTCGCGCATCCGACGGTGAGCGTGGACGCCTTGCTGCACGGTCTTCCGGTGCTCTGCGAGAAGCCGCTGGCCGAGACGGTGCGCGAGTGTCTGCAGATGGTCGCTGCGTCGGAGGTGAGCGGCAAACTGCTGATGGTCTCGCAGTCCCGCCGGTACTTCCGGGCCATCGCGGCGTTCGAGCGTCAGCTCGCCGAGCTCGGCCCGATCGGGACGCTGTCGTGCGAGTTCTACAAGGCTCCGCACTTCGGCGGGTTCCGGGAGCGGATGGCCGAACCGCTTCTGGTCGACATGGCGATCCACCAGTTCGACCTGTCCCGCAAGCTGATCGGGTCGGAGCCGGTGTCGGTGTACTGCGACTCGTACAACCCGTCCTGGAGCTGGTTCGAGGGCAACGCGGCCGCGTCCGCGATCTTCACGTACGCCGACGGCACCCGCTTCACCTTCACCGGCAGCTGGTGCGCGCCGGGACTGGAGACGTCGTGGAACGGCCGCTGGCGTGCGAGCACACCCGGCGGTACGGCGACTTGGGACGGGGACAACGCCCCGATCGCCTCGTTGGCGTCCGGCGAGGACCTGCCCGCGACGATGGCCGACGAACCGCAGGAGATCGCCGGCTCGCTGGTCGAGTTCGTCGACGCGGTCCGCAGGTCGACGATCCCGCAGTCCGAGGTGCACTCCAACGTCGTCAGCATCGCCATGGTCGAGGCCGCCGTACGCTCGGCGAACACCGGCGTACCCGTCCAGATCGCTGACGTCATCACCGCCGCCCACACCGAGGCCCTGGCATCCACGCAGGATCCAGCCCTGCACGCGGCACTCAAGGCCTGGCCCAATCCGCTGAAGGCAGTCGGCCTGGAACCCTGATATTTCAGTTCCTGCAACGGGGCGGTGCGGACATTGCGCTTGCTGCAATGGACGTGCCGCCCTTTGACTGGTGGGCATGAAGAGTTCGGTGTTTCGGGTTGAGCAGATGGATGTGCCGGGCGGGTCCGAGGACATCGTGCGGGGTGGGCGGGACCTGTTCGGTCTGCTGCCTTCGGCGTTGCACGGTGTGGAGCGGATCGGCGTCCTGGGCTGGGGGCCGCAAGGACGCGCGCAGGCGCTGAATCTGCGGGACTCGCTCGAAGGGACGGGTATCACCGTGGCGGTGGGGTTGCGCCCGGAGTCCCGCTCCGTCGAGGACGCTCGCGCGCAAGGATTCAGTGAGAAAGACGGGACGCTGGGGGACTGGCTCGAGGTCGCCGCGGCCTCGGACCTGGTGATCCTGCTGATCGCGGACGCGGCACTGGCGGCGCATCACGAGGAGATCTTCGCGGTCCTGAAGCCCGGCACGACCATTGGCCTGTCCCACGGTTTCCTGCTGGGCCACCTGACCTCGATCGGCAGTGCCTTCCCCGCCGGTCATCCGGTGATCGCGGTGTGCCCAAAGGGCATGGGGGACTCGGTACGGCGCCTGTACAAGCAGGGCGCGACCGTCAACGGGGCCGGGATCAACGCGAGTATCGCCGTACACACGGATCCGGACGGGCACGCGTGGGACCGGGCGCTCGCGTGGTCGATCGGGCTCGGGTCGCCGTACACGTTCGCGACCACGTTGCGGTCCGAGTACCTGTCGGACATCGCCGGTGAGCGGGCGATCCTGCTCGGAGCGGTGCACGGTCTGGTGGAGGCGCTGTACCGGCACTTCCGGATCGAGGGCGCGGACCCGGTGACGGCGTACGAGCGATCCACCGAGGCGATCACCGGGCCGATCGCGCGGACCATCTCGACCGACGGTCTCGCGGCGGTGCGGGCGGCGAGCGGTGACGAGCAGCTGTTCGACCGGGCGTACTCCGCGGCGTACGGCCCGGCCCGTGACCTGGTCGCGGAGGTGTACGACGAGGTTGCCGACGGCACCGAACTGCGGAGCGTGATCCTGGCCGAACGCCGGCTCGCCACGCGGCCGATGACCGAGATCGGCGGCAGCCCGATGTGGTCGCACAGCGCCGAGGTACACGCCCGCCGAGGCACCGCGCCGGCCCGCATCGATCCACTGACCGCGGGGCTGTTCGTGGCGACGATGATGGCGCAGGTGGACGAGTTCGCTGCCCGCGGTCACGCGTGGTCCGAGATCGTCAACGAGTCGGTCATCGAGGCCGTCGACTCACTCCTCCCGTACATGCATGCCCGCGACGTCGCCTACATGGTCGACAATTGCTCCCGCACCGCCCGCCTCGGCACCCGCCGCTGGGGCCCGCGTTTCCAGGCGGCGTACGAACAGATCGCCCTCCCGCACCTCGACCAGCCCGCCGACCCGGCCCTGATCAAGGGCTTCCTCGACAACCCCGCCCACGACGCCCTGGCCGCTGCCGCCGAACTCCGCCCATCCGTGGACATCTCCGTCTAATCTGTCCGCCATGACGTCTCCTTCGACGCGGTTGCGGCTGGTTCCGATGCGCCCGCGAGACCCGCACGAGCCTGGACGGACCGCGTCGTCGCTGGAGCTGTTCTTCGATCTGGTGTTCGTGGTCGCGGTGAGTGTCGCCGCGGCCCAGCTCCACCACGCGCTGTCCGAGAAACACATCGCCGAGGGCCTGATGTCCTACGGGATGGTGTTCTTCGCGATCTGGTGGGCGTGGATGAACTTCACCTGGTTCGCCACGTCCTTCGCGACCGACGACTGGCTGTACCGGGTCCTCACGATCGTGCAGATGAGCGGGGTCCTGGTGCTCGCCGCCGGGATCGAGCGGGTGTTCGCCGACCGCGACTTCACCGTGGTGGTGTTCGGGTACGTCGTGATGCGGGTCGCGATGATCGCCCAATGGCTGCGGGCCTCGCGCTCGGCCGGGGAGAGCCGGCAGGTGACGCTGCGCTACGCCGGCGGGATCGCGATCGTGCAGGTGCTGTGGCTGACCACGCTGGTGATGTCCGAGACGATCGTTGTCATCGCCTGGTGCGTGTTCGTGCTCGCCGAGCTGGCCGTACCGGTGGTGGCGGAGCGGCGCTGGACGACTCCCTGGCACCCGCACCACATCACCGAGCGGTACGGCTTGTTCACGCTCATCCTGCTCGGCGAGAGCCTGCTCGCCTCGGCGAACGCGATCTTCGACGCCCTCCATGAGCACGAGCATCTCGGCGAGCTGATCGCGCTGTCGGTGCTGATGCTGGTGGTCACCGCCGCGCTCTGGTGGATCTATTTCTGGCCGCCGCACCACACCGCGATCACGTCGTTCGGCCGCTCGATCCGCTACGGGTACGTGCACTACTTCGTGTTCGCCGCGGCCGGCGCGTTCTCGGCCGGGATCGAGGTGGAGATCGACAGCATCACCCACCACACCGAGCTGAGCGAGCTCGCCGCGTCCTACACGGTGACGATCCCGATCGCGATCTTCGTCCTCGGCATCTGGTGGATCGCCCTCCGCGACAACGCCGACCGCCTGGTCAACATCGTCGTACCAGTGGCCGCCGTACTCGTTCTGCTCGACCCGCTGATCCCGGTCCCGTTCGCGCTCACCGCGCTCTTCATGGCGTTGACCGTGGTCACGCTGGTCCTGCGACCACCGGTGGAGCGGTCAGCCTAGTTCGGCGAGGGCGGTGGCCACCCGGCCGTGAGCTGCTTCCAGGGCGGCTCGGGCGGCGGGGATGGGCGTGCCGGTCAGGAGGTGGACGAGGGCGGGTTTGAGCTCGCCGTTGGACTCGGCCAGGGCGGCTTCGCAGGCGGCATCGTCGGCGCCGGTGGCTTCGGCGAGAATACGGAGCATCCGGCCGCGGAGCTTCTTGTTGGTGGCGACCAGGTCGACCATCAGGTTGGACCAGGTGCGGCCCAGCTTGATCATCAGCGTCGTCGAGAACGCGTTGAGGATCATCTTCTGCGCGGTGCCGGCCTTCAGCCGGGTGGAGCCGGCGATGACCTCGGGGCCGGTGTCCGCGGCCACCACGACGTCGGCCAACGGCGCCAGCGGGGCGTCCGGGTTGGACGTGACCAGCACGGTGGTCGCCCCGGCCGCGCGGGCGGCCTTCAGGGCGCCGGCGACGTACGGCGTGCTCCCGGAAGCAGCGAGGCCGACGACGAGGTCCTGACCGGTGACGGCGGCCGCGTCCCGGGCGCCGCCCTCCTCGGAGTCCTCGACGTTCTCGACCGCGCGGAGCAGCGCCTCCGTGCCACCGGCGTGGTGGGCGACCACCAGTCCGTCCGGGACGTGGAAGGTGGGCAGCAGTTCGGCGGCGTCCAGGGTCGCCAGGCGTCCCGACGTACCGGCGCCGAAGTAGTGCACGCGGCCGCCGCCACGGACCGCCTCGACGGCGGCGTCCACGGCCTTGGTCAGCTCCGGGATCACCGCGCTGACGGCCCCGGCGACCAGGGCGTCCTCGTTGTTCAGCAACTGGAGGATCTCGGACGTGCCCACCGCATCGATGGCCAGCGTCCTCGGGTTGCGCTGCTCGGTCGGTGAGGTCACAGGATCGATGTTAGTTTTCTACTGAAGGATTTTCAATTCCGTTCATCGTTGACGGAACGATTGTCCTCAGTCGGATCCCTTGAGCCGGTGCCCGCGGACCGCGCTGGCGGTCTCCTCGAGGGCCTTCCGGGCGTCCGGCAGCACCTGCTGCGCGACGCCGATGAACAGGCAGTCGATCACCGTCAGTTGCGCGATCCGGCTGGCCATCGCGCCCGAGCGGTACGTCGTCTCGCGCGCCGCCGTGGTGAGGACCAGGTCCGCCGTACGGGCCAGCGGCGAGCGCGGGAAGTTTGTCACCGCGACCGTGGTGGCGCCGTGCTTGGCCGCCTCCTCGAGCGCCTCGACGACCTCGACCGTCGTGCCGGTGTGCGAGATGCCGATCGCGACGTCGCCCTCGCCGAGCAACGCGGCACTGGTCAGCGCGATGTGCACGTCCGACCAGGCGAACGAGACGCGGCGGATCCGGTGCAGCTTCTGCTGCAGGTCCTGCGCGACGAACGCGCTGGCGGCGAACCCGTACAGGTCCACTCGCGACGCGTTCACGACCGCGTCGACAACCTTGGCGAGCGCGTCGACGTCAACCTGCTGCGCGGTCTCGCGGACCGCCCGCTCGTCGGCGAAAGCGACCTTGCGGACCACGTCGGCCAGCGAGTCACCGGGCTCGATGTCGCCGCCCACCTCCGGCCGCATGCTCTCCTGCGCCGACTGGGCCGCCAGTTGCAGGCGGAGCTGCGGATAGCCGGGGACGCCGATCTGCTTGCAGAACCGGATGACCGTGGTCTCCGAGGTGGACGCCACCTCGGCCAGTTCGGAGATCGTCATCGCCGCCACTCCGCCCGGGTCCGCGAGGACCGCGTTCGCCACCCGCTGCTCGGCCGGCGCCAGCGCGGGCATGACCGCGCGGACCCGGACCAGCAGCGGCCCCGTGGGTTCTGGAGAGGTTGTTGAATTCATGGCAGCCACGGTACGGCGACTATGCACGAGATGGGGTCACCGACGCGAAAGTCTCCAACCTGTTGCGGTAAATGATTCAGGCATTCGTTCACCGTCGAGAAGAAGACCAGTCCCGCTCGTGATCTTCACACCGTCGACGTACACCCCGCGGCCCTGGTGGAGCGGGTCGGAGGTATACCGCCAGCGAATGGTCTGCTCGCCCGCTGTGAGGTCTGCGGTGACCTGGTGCCAGTGCCGGTCGCCGGAGCCGCTGATCGAGCCGTCGGTGTCGATCACCGAGCCCCGGTCGCGCACCGAGAACGGAACCTTCGTCCAGGTCGTTCCGTCGGTGGAGGTCTCGAGATACAGCAGGTCGGAGACCTCGGTGTCGACGAACAGGTCGAACGCGAGCTTCGCACCTTCGGCCGGTACGGCGACCTTCGCGTCGAGCGTGCTGGTCGCGTTGTCCGTCGTACCGGAGAACCAGGCGTCCTTGCCGTGCCGCGGGCCGACGCCGAGGGCGAGTGCGAGGCCCTGGGCGACCGCGCGGCGGGCCGGGTTGTTGCTGCCCCAGTTGCGGCTCGGGTGCACGCGGTTGCTGAGCAGGATCGCGAACGAGCGGGAGTCGAAGTCGATCACCAGCGACGTACCGGTGTAGCCGGTGTGGCCGGCCGTGCGCGGTCCGGACAGGCCGCCCATGTACCAGCGCTGGTTCAGCTCGAAGCCGAGGCCGTGGTCGTTGCCGGGGAAGCCCTGGTTGAAGTTCGTGATCATCGCGGTCACCGAGGATTCCTTGAGGATCCGGGCGCCGCGGTAGCTGCCGCCGTTCAGGAACGTCTGCGCCAGCACGGCCATGTCGTCGGCCGTGCTGAACACGCCCGCGTGGCCGGCGACACCGCCGAGGGACCAGGCGTTCTCGTCGTGCACCTCGCCCCACACCATGCCGCGCGGCGGCGAGGCCTGGTACTCCGTGGCGGCGATCCGCGGCTTCTTCTTCGGGTCCGGGTTGTAGCCGGTGTCGCGCATCTGCAGCGGTTTGGTGATCCCGTCGGCGACCAGCTTGTCCAGCGTTTTCCCGGTCACCCGGTGGGCGAGCTCGCCGAGCGCGATGAGGTTCAGGTCGCTGTAGAGGTACGTCGAACCGGGCGGGTTCTGCAGTTTCGCGGTCAGCGCCATGTGCAGTCTGGACTCGGGATCCGGCTGGGCGCTCCACAGCGGGAGCCAGGACGGAAATCCACTGGTGTGCGTGAGCGCTTGCCGGACGGAAACGGTTTCCTTGCCGTTTTCCGCGAACTCCGGGATGTAGGTCGCGATCGGCGCGTCCAGGTCGACCTTGCCCTTCTCGACCAGCTGCAGCACGACGATCGACGTGAACAGCTTGGACACCGAGGCCATGTCGAAGATCGTGTCGGTGCGCATCGGAATCTGCTGGTCCGGCGGCAGCTCGGTGCCCTGCCCGTCGGCGTACTTCAGTGCCAGGCCGGTCGCCGTCCGGGTGACGATCTGACCGTCATGGCCGAGCAACGTGACGGCGCCGGCGTACAACGGTTTCGTCGCGCCGCTCGGCTGGGTCCAGGCGGCGACCTGGGCCAGCGCGGCGTCGATCGGCGCGGGGTCCAGGCCGGCCTTCGCCGGGGTCGCGTCGCGCAGCAGCGTGGTCTTCGGCGCGTAGCCGTCGTACGGCTGGTCGAACCGGCCGGAGTTGTTGCCGCCAGCAACAGCAGGGGAAGCCATCGTGAGTATCACCGCAGAAATCGTCGTGACCGTACCGATTTTGAGGCAAGCCCACCGTTTCACCGGTGTGCTCCCTTGTAGAGAAGGTACTTCGCCCGCCGAGCCGTCCAGGCGTCGGTCTCGGACCTCCAGGCGGCGACGATCTCGTCCGCGCTCGCATCGGCCAGCAGCATGGTGCGGAACCGATCGGACCCGGTGAGCAGATCGATCCACCGGCCGGGTGGGGTCTCCGCCCGCCAGGTGAACTCGGGGTAGAGCTTACGGGCCTCGACGATCATGTGCGTCGCCGCGGTGATCGCCTCGACGCGGTGCGGGTCGGTGATCTGCACCTGGACGCCGCCGCAGAGTACGTTGGCGTTCTTGCTGATCGTCGGCGTGAAGTACGCCTCGCGGAACGCGACGCCCGGGATGTTCTTGGTCTGCAGCGCCTGCGCCCACTTGTAGTCGACGTACGGCGCGCCGATCAGCTCGAACGGTCGCGTCGTACCGCGGCCCTCGGACATGTTGGTCGCCTCGAACAGGCACAGGCCCGGGTACAGCAGCGCGGTGTCCGGGGTGGGCATGTTCGGGCTCGGCATCACCCAGGTCAGGCCGGTGTCGTCGTACAGCTGGTCGCGCTTCCAGTTCGACACCTCGATGACCTTGAGCTCTTTGAGCCGGCCGCCGTTCGGTTCCAGTGGCAGGTACTCGGCGTCGAACATCCGGGCCAGCTCGCCGACGGTCATGCCGTGCTGCTGGAGGATCTCCTTCTTGCCGACGCCCGAGGTGTAGCCGGGTTTCAGCATCGGGCCGCGCGCGTACCCGCCGACCGGGTTCGGGCGGTCGAGGACGACGAAGCGGGCGCCGGTGCGGACGGCGGCGAGCATCGCCTCGAACATCGTCCAGATGTAGGTGTAGAACCGGGCGCCGACGTCCTGGATGTCGAAGACAACGGTTTCCACGCCGGACTGGGTGTAGAGCTTCACCAACTTGTCGGCGTTCGCACCGTACGCGTCGTACACCATGATCCCGGTGCGCGGATCGACGTGATCGCCTTCCGAACCACCGGCCTGCGCGCTACCGCGGAAACCGTGTTCTGGACCGAACACCGCGACGATGTTCACCTTGCCGGACGCGTGCATGGTGTCCACGACGTGCGTGAAGTCCGGCAGGATCCCGGTCGGGTTGCTGATCACGCCGACCTTCTGGCCGGACAACGCGCGCCAGTCGTCCTTCGCGAGCACCTCGGCGCCGGTCATCACCTTGCGGCTGGAAACGGCCTGCCCAGCGTGTGCCTGGGGTACGTCGATCAGTGGGGCGGCGGCGACTGCACCGGCGCCGGCGAGCAAACTGCGTCGCTTCATGAGAGGTCTCCTCAGGAACGGAACGAGAGGTCGGCGATCATCGGACGGTGGTCACTGGCGGCCTCGGCGACCGGGACCTCGGCGGGTACCTCGGCGCTCCGCACAGTCAGGCCCTTGCCGACGGTGACGAAGTCGATCCGCTTGTTCGCGGCGACCGCCGGGTAGGTATTCGGTCCGCCGGTGGTCTCACGGGCGGCGGTCCACGAGTCTGTCAGCCGCGTCCAGAGCCCGGCGAGCTCCGGCGCGCTGGCCTCAGCGTTGAAGTCGCCGACCAGGATCTGCAGATCCTGCCGGCGGTCCTGCGCCAGGATCTTGACGGTGTCGGCGACCTGCATCGTCCGCACGGTCGGATCGCCGCGGTAGTCCAGATGGGTCGAGTAGACGTGCACCCGCCGCCCACGGACATCGACCTCGACCTCGAGGAATCCCGGCGCCGGAGCGGGCACCGGGTTCGGGTCCTGTGTCGACAGCCGCGTGATCGGGTGATTCTCCGTCCGCACCAACGGGAAGCGGGACAGCACGCCCACGCCGTACTGGCGCCTTGGCTGTCCGGCCGTGGCCGGGTCGAGGTCGTAGATCGGCGCGAACGCCGGGTACATCCCGAGCTTGGCGGCCAGTTCGGCGATCGTGTCCAGCCACTGGCTGCGGTCGCCCCAATGAACGTCGACCTCTTGCAGCCCGACGATGTCCGCGTTCAAAGCTTTGATGGCCTGTGCGGTCCGGTCGAGGTCGAAAACGTTGTCCTCGCCGGCGCCGGCATGAATGTTGTACGAGGCAACAGTCAGCCGGGTCACCCGCGGGTCGAACGTGAGCCCGTGACCGAACGGGTGTAGGACCGTCGCCGAGCTGTTCGGGTCCGGCTTGGCGGGAATCTCCACCGGCAGCTTGCCCGTCGGCGCGATCTCGCCGTACAGCACCTTGGCGAGTGCCTCCATCGACACCACGGTGCTGCCATACGTGACCAACGCCGTCGACACTGGCTCGAAGTACGCGACGTCGTACGGGTCGCGGACCGGGACGACGATCACCGGGCGGCCGGTGGCGAGCAGGCCGTTGACGAGCCTCTGCTGCTTGGCCAGCTTGTCGGTGACCTCGGTGTCCCAGGCCTTGTTGGTCAGCACGATGGTCAGGTCCGCGGTGGCCGAGGCTGCCAGGGCGTCGGCGATCTTCGCGTCGGTCGGCGTGGAGCCGGTGTCCTTCACGGTCGTCGTCGCGCCCCGCTTCTGCAGGGCGGTCGCCAGGTTGGTGGGGCTGTACCCGGTGACGACGATCTTGCGCGGCGCGGGGGAGAGCGGGAGTAGGTCGGCGTCGTTGCGCAGGAGCGTCGTACTGCGGTCCGCGATGCGCTGGGCCTCGGCATAGTTGGCCGGCGTACCGACGATCTTGGCGATGCTGGACAGGTCGACGTACGGGTTGTCGACGAGACCGCCCTCGTGCTTGAGCGCGAGGATGCGGGTGACGCTCTCGTCGATGCGGGCCTCGGAGATGCGGCCGCTGCGGACGGCGTCGAGGACCGAGTTGTACGCCAGACCGGGATCGACCGGCATCAGCAGTTGGTCGACGCCTGCCTCGATCGCCCGGAGCGGGATCTCCGCGTCGCCGTACTTGTCCCGGACGCCCTTCATCCCCAGCGAGTCGGTGATCACCACGCCGTCGAACCGCAGCTGCTGCCGCAGGATCCCGGTCAGGATCGGCCGGCTCAACGTCGCCGGGTCGCCGGACGGGTCGAGCGACTTCACGACGATGTGCGCGGTCATGATCGACTTGATGCCGGCCCGGATCGCGGCCTGGAACGGCGGCAGGTCGATCGTGGTCCATTCCTCGCGGGTGTGGTGGATCTCCGGGATCCCGACATGGCTGTCGGTCTCGGTGTCGCCGTGGCCCGGGAAGTGCTTCGCGGTCGAGACGATCCGGCCGTCGCGCTGGTAGCCCTTCACCTGGGCGGCGACGATCTCCGCGGCCAGCGCCGGGTCGGACGAGGCCGAGCGGACGCCGATCACCGGGTTCAGCGGGTTCACGTTGACGTCCGCGTCCGGGGCGAAGTCGGTGGTGATGCCGAGGGCCTTCAGTTCGCGACCGGCGATCGCGCCCGCTTCGCGCGCGAAGGCGGCCGAGCGGGTCGCGCCGAGCGCCATACCGCCGGGGAACTGGGTCGCGGGCGGTCCGACGCGGACGACCGAGCCGTACTCCTGGTCGGTGCTGATCTGCAGCGGGATGCCGGTGTTGGTGATCGATGCCTTTTGCAGGCCGTTCGACAGGCCTGCGATCTGCTGCGGGTCTTTTGTCGAGTCGGTCCAGGTGAAGTAGATGACGCCGCCGAGGTTGAACTTGGCGACCACCTCGGCCGGCGTGGCCACGCCGTACAGGCTGGTGTTGCGGGCGTCGGCGGTGTCGGCGGCGGGGCCGTACGCGTAGCAGACGAACAGCTGGCCGACCTTCTGCTCCAGCGTCATCCGGTGCAGGGTGTCGCGGACCCAGCGATTGGTGTTCGCGCTTGCTGTCGTGGTGGCGGCGACCGTCGATCCCGCGACGGTAGCCGCCGCTAGTCCGAGAGTCTGGCGTCGGGTCAGTTCCATCGGTGTCACCAACTCAGTCCGGGCGGGCAGGGGCGAACGCCAAAGTAAGTGAATTACAGATACTCCCCCGCGACGCGAAAGTTACCCACGCGCGCACGATGGGTCAAGAGTCGGTGACCGCCGGCTGACCTCCACGCGGCTGGTCGGCGCCGCCACAGTGAGCACAGCCCCCGGCCAGGGCACGTGCGTCACGACCAACCCAGGCACAGACTCAACCGCACCACCCCCCAACGGCATCTCCCGCCGCAACCCCGCCTCCCCAAGCCCGAGCCCCAGCGCCTTCCCCACCGCCTCCTTACTCGTCCACAACCGAAGAAACGCGACCAGCTCATCTTCCTGCCGCCCCATCCATTCCAACTCCCGCGCCCCAAACCACCGCTCCGCAAGCCCCGCGACATCCCGCCCTCGGACTTCCTCGAGATCAACCCCAACCGGCCCGCCGTACGCCGCAGCAACAGCAACCAGCTGCTGCGAGTAGGAGACACTCACCGCCAACCCGGGGATGTGTGGTCGACCGCTCTTGTCGTGGCTCAGCCTTGGCCGGTCGACGAGCGTGCCGGCGAGCTCGAGCAGGAGATCGTGGGCCGCCGGCCGCGGCTCGGCACCGGCCGGTGCCAGCCATACCTGGACGGGACGTCCCACGAGAGGAGGGTATCTGAGCGCCATGTCGACAAAGTGATGTGGTAACTGGTCCTCTCTGGTGGTGGGGAACTGGATCTGTAGGGCGTACCGGTATTTCTCTAACTTCTAGGTATGACCACCGCGTGCGAGATCCCGACAGTCAGCGTCAGCCCGCTCATGAGCAGCCAGTTGGTGCGGTTGTTGGTGATGGTGTTTGGGTCGGGCCTCAGCATGTATCTGCTGACCTCCGTGGTGCCGATGTATTTGGCGGCCAATGGGGCTGGGGGTGTGGGGGCTGGGCTGTCTACCGCGGCGATGATGTTTGCTGCGGTGGGGGTTGAGTTGGTGGTGCCGCGGATGTTGGCGCGGTGGGGGTACCAGGTTGTGCTGGGGTTGGGGCTGGTTCTGCTTGGGGCGCCTTCGCTGGTTCTGTTGGCGTCGGCTTCGCTGCCGGTCGTGCTGGCCGTGTGCATCGTGCGTGGTGCGGGGTTGGCGATTTTGGTTGTGGGGGCTGTGGCGCTGGTTGCTGACATCACCCCGCCGGCTCGTCGGGGTGAAGCGCTTGGGGTGTACGGCGTGGCGGTTGGGGTGCCTGCGGTGATCGGGCTGCCGCTCGGGGTTTACCTGATCGATGTCATCGGGTTCGGTGCGTTGTTCGTGCTGGCGGCTGTCTCGTCGTTGGCCGGGCTCGTCATGCTGGTCGGTCTGCCGGCGCGGATCGCTGTCGAAGAGCAGCACGTGAAGGTGCTGGGCGGCGTACGGCGGAGTGGGTTGTTGATGCCGACTCTCGTGTTCGCTGCGGTGACTGTGGCGGCTGGGATCAGCGTCACGTTCCTGCCGCTGGCTGTTGCTGGGGACAGGCAGTCGATGATCGCGTCGGCCCTTCTGTTGCAGGCGATCGCGGCGCCGGCCGCGCGTTGGTTGGCTGGGCGGTATGCCGATCGTGTCGGGCCTGCGAAGTTGCTCGCGCCGGCGCTCCTGCTCGCCGCTGTCGGGGCCGGATCGCTGATCTTCCTGCCCAGCCCGATCGCGATCCTGATCGGCTCCACCTGCTTCGGGGCCGGCTTCGGCGCCGCGCAGAATCTGACGCTGACGCTGATGTACAACCGCGTCGACCGCTCCCGCTACGGCCAGGTCAGCGCTCTCTGGAACCTCGCGTACGACGGAGGTTGGGGACTCGGCGCACTGGCCTTCGGCGCAATCGTCGGCGGCACCGGCTACCCGGTGGCGTTCGCCCTGACAGCCGCAGTCGTCGCGCTGGCCGTCGTACCCGCAGTCAGAGCTTCCGTAGCCTGATCCAGCGGACGGCGTGGTCGGCGCCTTTGCGGAGGACCAGGGTGGCGCGGGAGCGGGTGGGGAGGATGTTCTCGCGGAGGTTCGGGCCGTTGATGCCGTCCCAGAGGGACTCGGCCTTCTTGATCGCTTCCTCGCGGCTGAGTTCGCCGTACCGGACGAAGTATGACTCGGGATTGCGGAACGCCGTTTCCCAGAGTTTGAGGAAGCGGGCGACGTACCAGGAGCGGACGTCGTCGGCGGCCGCGTCGACGTACACCGAGAAGTCGAAGAAGTCGCTGACCGCGAGGCCGCTCTTGCCGTCCGCGTGCCGGGGCGCCGGCTGGAGGACGTTCAGGCCCTCGAGGAGCAGGATGTCGGGTTGCTCGACGGTCGTCCGTACGCCGTCCATCCGGTCGTAGTGCAGGTGGGAGTAGACCGGCGCCTCGACCGTGTCGATCCCGGACTTCACCTCGACCACGAAGCGCAGCAGCGCCTTGCGGTCGTACGACTCCGGGAAGCCCTTGCGCTGCATGAGGTTGCGGCGCTCGAGTTCGGCGTTCGGCCAGAGGAACCCGTCGGTGGTGACGAGCGCGACGCGCGGGTGCTCGGGCCAGCGGGCCAGCAGCTCGCGCAGCAGTCGCGCGGTCGTGGACTTGCCGACGGCAACTGATCCGCCGATCCCGATCACGAACGGGGTGCGGGTCTCGGCCGGTTTGCCGAGGAAGCTCTCGGTGTCGGCGTGCAGCGCGCGGGCGTGCCGGACGTAGAGCGAGAGGATCCGGGACAGCGGGAGGTAGACCTCACGGACCTCGTCCATGTCGATCTCGTCACCCAGACCGCGTAACCGCTCGACCTCGTCCGCCGTCAGCGGGGAGATGGTGGTCTCGGCCAGTTGCGCCCAGGTGGCCCGATCGAGCTCGGTATAGGGAGTCACCTCCCGCGACGGCTGCAGCATGTGGCCCATTCTTCCCATCGGTGTGCGATGCACCCACATCGGGCGGGCGTGGCCTTGGTCTCAGAGTGTCTCGGAGTGTCTCAGCTACGGTACGGTCTCGAAACTTTCGGTCACCAGGTGGTGACCGTCTGGTGTGTAAGTATCAGCGCTCGATGACGGTATTGAGGCCACGCCTCCGGCGCGGCGGGTCCTGGGGCTTCAACTCCCGGTCTTCCCTCGTCGCTACGGTCGCTTCGCTCCCTCCGCTCCTCAGTCCAGACCGGGAGGCCCCATGACCGGCGACTCCGCCTGGCTTGGTACGCAACGCCTGCCCGAGGTGACTGTGCACGCGTCGGGCGTGCTCGCGCAGACGATCCGGGCTGAGGTTCGGCAGACGCGCCGTTTCCGCACCGACGTACAGATCGCGGTCTGCACGCTGACCCGGGTCCGGGAGACCGCTCTCTGGCAGGAGGTCGAGGCCGCCGTGCCTGAGCACGGGCTGGGCGTCGAGGGGTTCGTGGTGGTGCGACGGGGCAACGATCTGGTCGTCGCGGCCGAGGGCGGGCACGGCTTGCTGTACGGGTATTTCTACGTGCTGCGGTACTTCGAGTGGATGAGCGGCGACTTCACCGTCGTCGAGCAGCCCGCCGTACCGATCCGGATGCTGGACCACTGGGACGAACTGTCTGGTGTCGTACGGCGCGGATACTCGGGAAAATCGATCTTTTTCCGTGACGGCGAGGTGGTGCCCGACCTCAGCCGGGTCCGGGCGTACGCGCGGTTGCTGGCGTCGATCGGGATCAACGCAGTCGCACTCGCCACTGCCGAGCTGCCCGATGTGGCGCGATTGGCCGGCGTTTTCCGCGAGTACGGGATCGCGATGAGCCTCGCGGTCGACTTCATCGACGACCCGCGCGACGAGCGGGTCGCGCGCTGGTGGGCCGCCACGATCGCCCGGGTGTACGACGTCGTACCGGACCTCGGCGGCCTCGTCGTACGGACGGCCCGTGATCCCGAGGGTGCGAATCTGCTGGCGCGGGCAGTGACGCCGTACGGCGGCAGCGTTTTCTGGCGATGTTCCGGCGCGGAACCCGAACAGGACTGGCGGGATCGGCGGGCGGATCGGGCGCGGGCGGCGTACGACGCGTTCATCCCGCTGGACGGGCGGTTCGAGGAAAACGTTGTCTTGCAGGTCAAACACGGACCGCTGGACTTCCAGGTCCGGGAGCCCGTCGCGCCGCTGCTCGGGGAATTCCAGGAAACCGTTTTCGGTGTCGAGTTGCAGGTCACGCAGGAGTACTCCGGTCAGCAGCAGGACCTGTGCTACCTGGGGCCCTGGTGGCGGGAGATCCTGCAGTTCGACACGACCGGTGGCGGCGGCGTGACCGTTGCCGACCGCATCGGTGCGATCGTTGCCGTGTCCAACGTCGGCGACGACCTGAACTGGACCGGGCACAAGCTTGCGCAGAGCAACCTCTACGCGTTCGGGCGGCTGGCATGGGACCCCAGCGCGGACCCGGTCAGCCTGCTGCACGAGTGGGCGGCCGCGACGTTCGCGATGGACGACCGGACCCGGAGCGAGCTGGTGACGATTCTGTCCGGCTCGTGGCAGACGTACGAGCGGTACACCGCACCACTCGGGGTCGGGTTCATGGTGACGCCGGGAACGCACTACGGGCCGAGCGTGAACGGGTACGAGTTCTCGGGCGCGGGGACGTACCACTTCGCGGATCGGTACGGCGTCGGCGTCGACCGGACCGTGAAGACGGGATCGGGGTTCACCGGGCAGTATCCGGAGCCGCTCGCGAGTCTGTACGAGGACGTATACACCTGTCCCGACGAGCTGCTGCTGTTCTTCCACCACGTGCCCTACGACCACGTGCTGCAGAGCGGGAGCACCGTGCTGCAGCACATCTACGACACGCATTTCCAGGGGTACGCCGAGGTTGAGGCGATGGTCGCGCGCTGGCGGGTGATCGCCGAGCGCTTCGAGCCGGCCATCCGCACGAACATCACCGCCCGCTTCGAGACCCACCTGTCGAACGCCCGCGAGTGGCGCGACCAGGTCAACACGTTCTTCTACCGGCTTTCCGGCGTAGCGGATGCCCACAGCCGCACGATTCATCGCTAGGCTGGTTCGAAAGTTTCGGATCGGGAGGTGTCGTGGCCGAGCGGCCGACCATCGCGAAAATTGCGGAGCAGGCCGGGGTGTCGGTGCCGACCGTCTCCAAGGTGCTGAACGGGCGCGCGGACGTGGCGGCGGCGACCCGGGCGCGGATCGAGAGCCTGATCCAGGAGCACGGGTATCGGCGGCGGAGCTCGAGTACGGCGGCCGGCCCGATGATCGACCTGGTGTTCAACCAGCTCGGCGGCGAGTGGGCGATGGAGCTGATCCGCGGCGTCGAGGAGGTCGTCCGCGCCGAGGGCGTCGAACTGGTGCTGTCCGAGTGCGGCGGGGCGCTCCGGCCGCGGCAGGAGTGGATCGAGTCGGTGCTGAACCGGCGGCCGCTCGGCGTGATCATGGTGTTCTCGGACCTGGACGCCGATCAGCGCGCGCAGTTGGAGGCGCGGCGGATCCCGTTCGTGGTCGTCGATCCGGTCGGCGACGTGGGGGACGACGTACCGTCGATCGGCTCCGCGAACTGGAACGGCGGCCGGCTGGCGACGACGCACCTGCGGACGCTCGGACATACCCGGATCGGGATGATCGGCGGTCCGATCGAGACGCTGTGCTCGCGGCAACGCGTCGACGGCTACACCGATGCGCTGCGTTCGACCGGCGTTGAGATCGATCCGGAGCTGATCCGCTGGGCGGACTTCGAGGTCGCTGGCGCTCATCGCGAGGCGCTCGCCCTACTCCGCCTGACTGACCGACCAACTGCGATCTTTGCCGGTAGCGACATGCAGGCACTGGGCGTCTACCAGGCCGCCCGTGAACTGGGGCTGGAGGTCCCGCGGGACCTCTCGGTGGTTGGGTACGACGACCTTCCGGTGGCGCAATGGGTGACTCCGACCCTCACCACGGTCCATCAACCCCTGCAGCAGATGGCTGAGCTCGCGACCCGCGTCGTACTCGATCTCTCCCGGGGCCGCACCCCCACCGCCCTCCGCCTGGACCTGGCGGTCGACCTGCGGATCCGCCAGTCCACAGCGCGGTTAGGGTGGGCTGCATGATCGTCGGCGTGGGTATTGATGTGGTCGACGTGGATCGGTTCATGCGGACGCTGGAGCGTACGCCGGGGTTGCGGGATCGGGTGTTTACTGCCGTGGAGGCGGTGAAGCCGCCGGCGTCGCTGGCGGCTCGGTTCGCGGCCAAGGAGGCGTTGGCGAAGGCGCTCGGGGCGCCTGCGGGCATGCACTGGCACGACGCCGAGGTGCAGACCGACGAGACGGGGCGGCCGTGGCTGGAGATCACCGGGACCGTCGCTGCGCAGGCGGCCAAACTCGGCGTACAGAGCCTGCACCTGTCGTTGAGCCACGACGCCGGCATCGCCTCCGCCGTGGTCGTCCTGGAGGGTTGAGCATGCGTCGTGCGCACACGGTCGAGCAGGTTCGGGCGGCTGAGGCGGAGCTGATGGCGCGGCTCCCGGAGGGCTCGTTGATGCAGCGTGCGGCGACCGGGCTGGCGGTTGCCATCAGCAACTTCCTCGGCGGCACGTACGGCGCCCGCGTGGTCTTGCTGATCGGCTCCGGTGACAACGGCGGCGACGCCCTGTACGCCGGCGCTCAACTCGCCCGCCGCGGCGCGCAGGTCACCGCCGTCCTGCTGTCGGACAAGACGCACGCAGCCGGCCTCGCCGCCCTCAAAACAGCTGGCGGTCGAGCCATCCCCACCACGTCCGCCGAGAGTGCGGTTGCCGGGGCTGATGTTGTGGTGGATGGGATTGTGGGGATCGGTGGGCGGCCGGGGCTTCGGCCTGAGGCGCTTGCTGTGATGCAGGTTGCCGAGCGGTACGGCGTACCGATTGTGGCTGTCGACACGCCGTCCGGTGTCGACGTGGACACCGGGGAGACGCCCGAGCCGCACGTGAACGCCGCGCTCACCGTCACGTTCGGCACCCACAAGATCTGCCATTTCGTCGACCCCGCCGCCACCGCCTGCGGTCCGGTCCACTTCGTCGACATCGGACTCGACCTCCCGCATGCGGAAGTGCAGGCGCTCCAAGCCGCAGACATCAAAGCGCTCTATCCCATCCCGCACGGCGAGTCCGACAAGTACTCCCGCGGCGTCCTCGGCCTGATGGTCGGCTCCACCCAATACCCAGGCGCCGCGGTGATCGCCACCGCGGGCGCCCTCGCCGGCCCCGTCGGCATGGTTCGGTACGTCGGCCCGGATGCGGTGGCGAGCGCCGTACGGGAAGCCCACCCGGAGGTCGTCGGCGACGGCCGGGTGCAGGCGTGGACCATCGGCTCCGGGCTCGGCGACGAGCTCGACATCCCCCGGATCCGCGAACTGCTCGACGCCGAGGAGCCCGTCGTCCTGGACGCGGACGGTCTGAAGGCGCTGGACGACTCCGGCGACCACGTCGACGTACTGATCACACCGCATGCCGGCGAGCTCTCTCGTCTGCTCGGTGTCGATCGCGCGACCGTCGAGGCCGAGCGGCTGAAGTACGCGCGGCTCGCGGCCGAGACCTTCGACGTGACTGTCCTGCTCAAGGGCTCCACCACCGTGATCGCCAGTCCGGACGGTGAGGTCCGGGTGAACACGAACGCCACTCCATGGCTCGCGACAGCGGGCGCCGGCGATGTGCTCGCCGGCCTTTGCGGCGCCCTTCTCGCCGGCGGTCTGACTCCCCTCGACTCGGCGAGCGTCGGCGCGTACCTGCACGCCGCCGCAGCCAACCTCGCATCCGACGGCGGACCCATCACCGCCATCACCGTCGCCCAAGCCCTCCCCGAAGCAACCCGCCGCCTCCTGAGCTGAACCGAAGGGGCAGCACGAGCGATCGTGGCCCACACCCGGAGGACGCGCGGTAAGCGGTTGCGCGGGTCTGTGTGCGGACGTAGGACTGGAGCGTTGCCTCCGCCGCCTTTGGAGTGTGCACGTGAAGCGATTCGCCGGGTTCGTGATTCTTGTCCTGCTCGCCGTGCTGCCGGTGCCGGCCGTGGCCACATCCCGGACGACCCAGCCGTACGTGGCTGATCGTCAGACGAAGATCGACGTGATGGGGGAGTGGGCCCATCCGGACGACGACACCAGCATCATCGGGCCGTGTGGTGTCTGGCATCAGCAGTACGGCGTCAAGTGCGGCGTGATCATGGTGACCCGAGGTGAGGGCGGCGGTAACGCGACCGGCCCCGAACTCGGTCCCGAGCTCGGTCTGCGGCGCGAGAACGAGGATCGCGTGGCGCACTACCGCTCCGGGACGGTCGACATCTTCAACCTCGACCGGATCGACTTCTTCTACAACCAGAGCGCGCCGTTGACGCAGTACTTCTGGGACGAGCAGGAGACGCTCCGGAGGGTCACGCGGGTGATCCGCGAGACGCAGCCGGAGGTCTACATAGGCTTCACCCCGACCCTTGCGGCCGGCCACGGCAACCATCAGCAGGCCGGCCGGCTGATCTGGGAAGGCGTGCTCGCGGCCGCGGACCCGAACATGTTCCCTGAGCAATTGACGGGCCCGCACGCCCTCAGCACCTGGCAGGTGAAGAAGGTCTTCTCCGGCGGAGCCACCGCAGGCACCGGCGGTACGACGACCGCGGCGAACTGCACCACCGGATTCACCCCGACCGGTCTCGACACCGTCGCGGGCGTGTGGACCGGCTACAACTCGCCGTACACCTGGCCGGCCGGAAACACGCAGGGGCAGGCCGCTGGTACGCCGAAGATCTGGCAGCAGGTCGCGGACGAGGGCCGCGCGGCATACCCGACCCAGAGCCGCGTGATGTACAAGGGCACGTCGGTTCCCGCCTGTCCGCGGTTCGGCATGACCGAGTCGTTCGTACCGTTCCAGCCGAACAGCAACGCGGCGGCCGGCCGTGACGACGCGATCCTGTTCGGCGCGACCAAACCCGACCCGGGCGGACTGCCGCTCGGAACGCTCGAATACCTGACCTTCGACAGGTTCTACAACGTCGCCGGTGAACCCTTCCAGGCCACGCTGCACCTCCGCGGAAAGCTTGCCGAAGGCAACGTGGCGCTGACGGTGCCGGCGGGTTGGTCGACCGACGGCCCGAAGCCGGTCCGCAAGGGATCGAGCGCCGACATCACCTTCACCGTCACGCCCGCGGCTACCGCGACCGTCGACCAGAACGCGAAGGTTTCCGCGCTCTACACCACCACAGACCACGCGACCGGCTACACGGAAAACGTCGTACGGATCGTTTCCGCGGCCGAAGGACGCTTCCAGCGTTGGGGGAACTGGCAGGAGTACGACGAGTGGCTGCAGAACACCGCGCCGCAGGCGAACCGCCTCGGCCGCTCGCAGGCGATCCAGTCGATGGGTATCGGCCAGACCATCGACGTACCCGTCGTCGTCCACAACTGGTCCGCCGAGCAGCAGACCGGCGCCGTGTCCCTCGACCTCCCGCCCAACTTCACCGTCGACGCTCAGGCCAAGCCGTACGACCTCGCACCAGGCGCGGACGCCACCGTCACGTTCAAGCTCACCAACACCGACACCACACTGCCCGCCCAGCAGAACGTGTCGATCCCGATCCGCACCGCCACAGGCAGCGAGACTCTCACCCTCACGCTCGTCCCGACGACCGTGATCCCGCAGGCGGCGCCGGTCGTCGACGGCAAGGCCAACCCGGGTGAGTACCCGGGCCCGACGCTCGACCTCGGCCGGATCTGGCAGGGCGCGAGCACCTGCGCCGGCGTCGACGACTGCGGCGTTTCGTCAACAGGAGAAGGCAATACGGCCAAGGTCAGCTGGTCCGACGATGCGCTGTACTTCTTCATCCACGTCCGCGACGACTACCAGTCGTACGCCGTGACGCCGGAGGAATGCGTCGGTCACTGGCAGGCCGACTCGGTCGAGATCCTGCTCGACCCGCGTGGCACCGCGTCCCAGGACCTGAAAGACACGGCGAACACGTTCAAGCTCGGCATCTTCCCGTTCAGCCAGAGCGGCGGCCCGTGCTGGGAGCGCGACGCGGACAACCACCAGGGCTACTCGAGCGGCGCCCTCGACACCGGCAACGCGCCCGGCGTGCAGGTCGCGTCGACCGCGCAGTGGGTCGGCAGCAACGAGACGACGGTCCCGCACGCGTACGCCGGCGGAGGCTATGACCTCGAGGTGAAGATCCCGCTCGCCGACCTCCCGTCCGCCGTCGACCCGGCACGGCTCGGGCTGAACATCACGCCGTACGACAACGACGACACCTCGGCAGCCGGTACGACGACGTTGCGGCACATCGACATGAGTACGCGACTCGGGTGGTCGGCGCTCGGCTCCGTGCAGTCCGACCCGTACCGCTGGGGGCTCGCCACGCTGCCCGGGTACACACCGCCGGCGGACCGCCCGACCACGCCGGCGCCGCCCGACGTGTCGAACCCGAACCTCAACGGAGCCCTGTCGCCGCAAACGATTGCGCAATCCGCGCGCAACGGCGTACCGATCTCCGGCCGGGTGCCGACCGACGACCTCAGGATCCTGTCCTCCGCTGTCCGCGGCGACGCGGTGCAGCTCGTCACGTCGTCGGAAGGAAACGGCACTGCTCGCGCTTTCCTGACCAGTGGTGAGCTCGGCGCGATCCCGGTGTGGACGACCTCGTGCACGACCGACCCGCCGCCGGACTACGGGTTCACCCCGTGTGCGATCACCGACGGCGCGACGCCGCCGTGGTCACCGAACATGAGCGGTCATCTGGTCACGCAGGCCACCCAGCAGGCCACCCGGGGTGTGCAGCACTGGACGATCCCGTTGACCGCGGCCCAACGGCAGCAACTGAAGGACCGCGGCCACCTGCTCATTTCCTACGAGACAACCACGAACGAGGTCCAGGCCTTCGACATCCGGATCACCTAGTCGGTGCGGTGAAGTCCAGGCCGCCGTCGGCGGAGCGCAGTTGTAGCGTCGAGCCGTCGATCTGGTAGGTCAGCTCGCCCTTCAATGCCTTCAGAACAAGGGATTCCACCGTCGCGGCCTCGCCGGCACAGGCCCGGCGCGTGGTGGCCAGTTCGCCGAAGGTGACCTTGCCGGTGGCGCGTGCAACCACGCCCTGGAACTCGTTGCAACCGGTCGACCCGGTGACGCGTTCGCCGTTCAGTGTCAGCCAGACCTTCTCGAAGCCGGCCTGGTGCGACGCGGACTCGCCGGTGACGACCGTGGTCAGCTTCCACTTCGTGCTGTCGAGAGCGAGATCTGGCTCCGCGGTCTCCTTGTCGAGCAGCGAGATCGTCGTGCTCTCGGTGCTGAGCACGAGTTTGTCGCCGTCCAGCTTCCAGGTGGGCTTCGCCGAGAGAACGCCGGCGATCCAGGCGTCCTGACCCTGCAGAGATCCCATGCAGCCCATCGCCGTCGACGCGATCTCCTTGCCGAGGCTCAGCCGGCCGTCGGACGTCGACACCGTGGTGTCCGACGAGTTGCAGCCGGCGTTCCACGAGATCCGGCCGTTCGTGGTGAACTGCAGCCGGACCTGCGTCTTCGCGGCGAGTGGTCGCGGCTTCCCGTTCTCGGTGATCGCTGTGGACAGGAACGTCCGCCCGGTCAGCGACGCGCCGGAGTCGGGCTGGGCCGCGGACTCGTTGCCGCAGGCAGTGAGGGCCAGTAGAGCCGTCGCGGCGAGCGCGATCATCCGTTTGTTCACAACCAGAGGACGCCGCCCGGGTTGCTACCGTTGCAGGTGAAGGGTTCGTTAATTCAGGCCCCGGGGTTGGCAGATCTGATCACGGTTCGATAACGTCACCGCCGTACGCGAGAGCGAACAGCACGACAAGGCCAGTCGAACTGGCCCTTCTGGGGATCCGTCCAATCGATCAGTTGAGGGCCGCACTGGAGTTCTGGGGCAGCAGTGCGACCCGTCGAGCACACTAAGGAACTTTTCGCATGCCCCCCACCCGAACTGCCCGGAGTCGCGCGATTCTGCCTGCGGCCCTCGTCGCTGTCGCCGGTCTGGTAGCCCTACCGATCGTCGTACACGCGTCCAAGGACTCGCCGGTCGCGACCGCGAACGCCGCGGACAGCACGGTGACAGCCCTGCCCAACGTTGGACGCGTGGAGACCTGCGTCCTTGATGCCTATTCCGGCTGCACCGTCCTGCACGGCTTCGGACAGAAGCCGGTCGCGATCACCGCGACCGCGTCCGGACCCGCGATGGTGTCGGTCGACCCGCGCCGCACCACCGATCAGAGTTACCGGCTGCGCGTGCTCCGCTACGACGGCCAGAGGTACCAGGCCGGCACCAAGGTGACCTACACCGTCCACTACGACTTCGCCGCCGTGGCGGGTCAGCCGACGACCCCGGCCCCGACCACCGCCCCGACCAGCGCGCCGACGACAAGCACCCCGAAGCCGTCGCCGACACCGACCAGCACGACGACCAGCACCAAGCCTCCGACCACGACGACGCCGCCGACGTCCGCCCCGACGACCACGGCGCCGACGACAACCGCCCCGCCGGCGGCCGGGACCTGCAAGAGCCCGGTCTGGTCGTCCTCGGACGCCTTCGCGTCCTGGAACACCAGCGGCTACCTGGTCAACAACAACAAGTGGAACGACGGCGAGGCCGGACCGCAGACCATCCACGCCTGCGGGTTCAACAGCTGGTACGTGACCTCGGACCAGAAGGAGCTGGCGAGCAACCCGGGGTCGGTCAAGACCTACCCGGACACCCAGAAGAACTACCCCGACAAGGCCATCAGCTCGTTCAGCAGCATCAAGAGCACGTACGCGAACTCCCAGTCCGCGCCGTCGTCCGGCGAGTACAACTGGTCGTACGACATCTGGCTGAACGGGCTCGGCAACGAAGAGCTGATGATCTGGACGAACTACCGGTACCCCGGCTCGTTGCCGCCTGGTGACGCAGCGGACAAGGCGACCGCGACCATCGGCGGCACGCAGTACGTCGCCTGGAAGCGCGGCAGCGTCGGCAGCCGGTACATCGCGCTCGCGATGACCCAGCAGAAGGCTGCCAGCACCGTCGACCTGAAGGCGGTCTTCGACTGGCTGGTCTCGAAGGGCTGGCTGTCCGGCACGGACAAGGTCAGCGCGATCGAGTACGGCGTGGAGATCTCCTCCACGAACGGTCCGCAGACCTTCCGGCTGGACGACTACTCGCTCACCTCGTCCTAACCCCAGCTCGCTCTCGCAAACCCCGGCGGCCACCGCACTCGATGCGGTGGCCGCTTAGGGTTCCCGGTGTGACTGGACTTGTGATCTTCGACAACGACGGTGTGCTGGTGGACTCCGAGCGGTTGGCCAACACGATCTTGGCCGAGCTGCTCACGGAGGCTGGGCTGCACTACACCTTCGAGGAGACGGTGCGGGACTTCATGGGCGGGTCCATGGCGTCGATGCGCCAGAAGGCGGAGGCTCAGCTCGGCAGGCCGTTGCCGGCTGATCTCGAGGACCGGTACCACCAGCGGCTGTTCGAGGGCTTCGCGAACCTGCAGGCGATCGAGGGGGTCGAGGCTGTCCTCGACCACCTGGACGAGCGCGGCGTCACGTACTGCCTCGCATCCTCGGGCACCCATCGACGGATCCGTACGGCGTTGACCACGGTCGGTTTCCTGCCCCGGTTCGAGGGCCGGATCTTCAGCGCCGAGGACGTCGCGCACGGAAAGCCCGCCCCTGACCTCTTCCTGCACGCGGCCGCCTCGATGGGCGTGAAACCGGTCGACTGCCTGGTGATCGAGGACAGCCCGCTCGGCGTCGCCGCAGCGGTCGCCGCCGGCATGAAGGTCTTCGGGTACGCCGGCATGACCGACCCCGCGAAACTTTCCGATGCGAACACGGTTTTCCACAACATGACCGCCCTCGCCGACCTGATCGACGCCACCTGAGACACTGGAACGACCATGTCTACTCCTGAGTCACGTCCGGTCCGTGCTGAGGCCGTGGTCGATCTGGCTGCGATCCGTCACAATGTGAGCGCGCTGCGTGCCCGCGCTGAGGGTGCGCAGCTGATGGCTGTGGTCAAGGCCGACGGGTACGGGCACGGGATGGTCCCGGTCGCCCGGGCTGCCCGCGAGGCCGGTGCGGACTGGATCGGCGCCGCGGTCCTCGAGGAGGCGCTCGCGCTGCGCGAGGCCGGTGACACCGGGCCGATCTTCTGCTGGCTGACCACGCCGGGCGAGCCGCTGGCCGACGCGATCGAGGCCGGGATCGATCTGTCCGCGGGCGCGCCCTGGGAGATCGACGAGCTCGTCGCCGGGGTGCAGGACCGCCCGGCGCGGGTGCACCTGAAGATCGACACCGGGATGTCCCGCGGCGGCGCCGTACCGGAGGAGTGGCCGGCGCTGATCCGCGCAGCTGTCCGCGCGCAGGCGACCGGGCAGATCGAGATCAAGGGCATCTGGTCGCATCTGGCGTCCTCGGACGAGCCGAAGAGCCCGGTGAACGAGTCCCAGCTGGCGACCTTCACCGAGGCAATCGAGGTCGCCGAGTCGTTCGGGATCGACGCCGAGTTCAAGCACCTGGCGAACTCGGGTGCCACGCTGGCGCTGCCGGAGACCCATTTCAACCTGGTCCGTCCGGGCGTCGCGACGTACGGATTGTCGCCGTTCGGGCATGCACTGCCGTCGGCCGAGCTCGGGCTGCGGCCGGCGATGACGCTGAAGGCGCGGCTGGCGATGGTGAAGCGGGTGCCGGCCGGCGCGGGCGTCTCGTACGGGCTGACCTGGACCGCGCCGCGGCCGTCGACGCTCGGCCTGATCCCGCTCGGGTACGGCGACGGGCTGCCGCGGCACGCCTCGAACGGCGGACCGGTCCAGGCGTACGGCGCGCGGCGCGCGATCGTCGGCCGGATCTGCATGGACCAGTGCGTCGTCGACCTCGGTGACGACCAGGCCGCGGCGGGCGACGAGGTCGTGCTGTTCGGCCCGGGTACGTCGGGCGAGCCGACCGCGGACGACTGGGCCGACGCGGCCGGGACCATCAACTACGAGATCGTCACTCGCCTGGGCGCCCGGATCCCACGCAGGTACATCGACAGCGAAAGGTAGACCGGCATGTCCAAAGCAGGGCGGACTGCTGGTCTGATCGGGGCCGCGGTCGGAGTGCTCGCCGCAGGAGCTGCGGCCGGGGTCGCGGTCGAGCGTCAGGTGATCGGCCGGCGGTCGGGTCAGCGCAAGCAACTGGAGGCCGAGCCGTTCGGGTCGCTGCGCGGTACGCCGTACATCTTCACAGCCGACGACGGAGTCGAGCTGTACGTCGAGGTGGACGAGCTGAAGCGCTCGCGGCGCCCCGCTCCGCCGCCGAAGCGCAGGCTCGGCCGGAAGCTCCCGGTGCCGCCCGAGGACCTGACGGTGATCTTCGCCCACGGCTACGGGCTGAACATGGACCTGTGGCACTTCGAGCGCCGCGACCTGGCCGGCATCGGCACGATGGTGTTCTACGACCAGCGCTCGCACGGACGCTCCGGGCGGTCCCCGAAGGAGAACGTCAGCATCGACCAGCTCGGCGAGGACCTGTACGGGATCGTCGAGCGGTTCGCGCCGACCGGACCGGTCATCCTGATCGGGCACTCGATGGGCGGCATGACGATCATGGCCCTGGCCGAGCAGCATCCCGAGTTGTTCGGCGACCGGGTGATCGGCGTCGGCCTGTGCTCGACCAGCGCCGGCGGGCTGGACCAGGTGCCGATCGTGTTCCCCGGCAAGGTCGGCATGCTCGCGCGGGCGCTCGCCACGCCGACGGTCGCCGCGCTGGCCCGGATCCCGGACGTCGTCGAGCGCAGCCGGAAGGCCGGTACGGACATCAGCTACCTGCTGACCCGGAAGTACTCGTTCGGTTCCGAGGTGCCGTCGGCGTTCACCGAGTTCGTCAACGAGATGATCGCGGCGACGCCGATCGAGGTGATCGCGGAGTTCTACCCGATTTTCGCGCTGCACGACAAGTACGACGCCCTGGAGCCGTTGCAGAAGGTCGAGTGTGTGGTGATCGGTGGCGACAAGGACCACCTGACGCCGTTCGAACACGCCGAGGAGATCGTCCGGCGGGTCCCCGGCGCCGAGCTGGTCGAGGTGCAGAACTGCGGCCATCTGGGCCTGGTCGAGCACCACCGTGAATTCACCGCAGCCCTCCTTGGGATGATCGAACGAGCCGAACAATCCCTAGGACCTTCCTGATGACTGATTTGCACGTCGTCGACGCCAGCCAGGATCACGTCGACGACATCGTCAACGTGATCCACCATGCCTTCTCCTCGCGGCGAGTTCTCGATCCTCCGTCGACGGCATTGTCCGAGAACGCGACGACGGTAGCGGCGGCGATCGCCGAGCACGGTGGGCTGCTGGTCCTGAGCGACGGCGTTCCGCTCGGGGCGGTGCTGTTCGAGCAGGTCGGTGATGTCCTGAACCTGCGCCGCGTGTCGGTCGACCCCCGGTACCAGGCCCGCGGCGTGGCCTCGGCGATGGTCGGTTGCGCGGAGGAGGTCGCGGTACGCCGGGGGCTCCGCCGGGTGAGCCTGATCGCCCGGGTCGAGCTGCCGGACACCGTGGAGTTCTGGAGGCGGCGTGGGTACTCCGTCGTCGACCAGCAGGCGCACAACCTGACCTTCGCCAAGGCGATGCCGGTCGAGTTGACGGTGCCGACCGCCGACGAGATGCAGGCGATCGGCGAGGAGTTGGCCGGTCAGCTGCGTGCGGGCGACGTACTGGTGCTGTCCGGTGATCTGGGCGCCGGCAAGACGACGTTCACGCAAGGACTCGGCGTCGGACTGAAGGTTCGCGGCGCGATCACGTCGCCGACGTTCGTGATCTCGCGGGTGCACCCGTCGTTGGCCGGTGGTCCTGCGTTGGTGCATGTCGACGCGTACCGGATCGGCGGGTTCGCGGAGCTCGACGATCTCGACCTGGACGCGAGCCTGGAGGACGCGGTCACGGTGGTCGAATGGGGTCATGGGCTGGCCGAGGCACTCGCGCCCGATCGGCTGGACATCGTGGTGACCCGTGGCGACGACGACACCGACGAGACGCGGTCACTGCGGATCACTCCGGTGGGTCCGCGGTGGGCCGGCTCCGGCGTCCATGTGTCCGTACTGGAGAAGAACTGACATGTTGCTTGCCTTCGACACCTCGAGTGCCGCTGTCACCGTCGCGTTGGCCTCGCCGGCCGGCGAGATCGTCGCCTCGTCGACGACCGTCGACGCGTTGCGCCATGGGGAACTCCTCGCGCCTGCGATCGCAGCTGCGCTGGAGACAGCAGGGGTTACGCCGCGCGACCTGACCGGGATCGCGGTCGGCGTCGGCCCCGGTCCGTTCACCGGACTGCGGGTCGGACTCGTGACGGCTCGGACGATGGGCGAGGTGCTGGGGATCGAGGTCTCCGGCGTCTGCAGCCTCGACATCCTCGCCCGGCAGTCGACGCTGACGTTGCCCGTCGCGGTCGCGACGGACGCGCGGCGCAAGGAGATCTACTGGGCGCTGTACGACGGTCCCGCCGCTGACGGCAGCCGTCGACGGCTCGAGGGACCTGCGGTCGACAAGCCGGCCGAGGTCGCTCACGTACTGTCCGGGCTGCCCGTGATCGGCCGCGGCGCGGTCCTGTACGCCGACGCTCTGGGCGTGTCCGCTGTCGAGGTCCCGGAGTACCCGTCGGCCGACGTACTGGCGACGGGCGTGGCGACCGGGACACTTGAGGTTGTCGCGCCGGATCCGCTGTACCTGCGCCGGCCGGACGTGACCATGTCCAGCGGGCCGAAGAGCGTCCTGTGAGACCTGCCATCAGAGCGGCGCGTTCGGACGATCAGGCTGAGCTGGTCGCGTTGGACGAGCTGTGCTTCAAGTCGGCTGCCTGGAGCACGGGCGCCTGGGCTGACGAGTTCGACCGGCTGAGCGAGGACCGGGTGGTCCTGGTCGCCGACGAGGGTGCGCTCGTCGGGTACGTCGTACTGCTGCTGCCTCCTGTCGCGCTTGATGTGGTCGAGGTGCTGCGGATCGCGGTGACCCCGGCAGAGCGCCGTACCGGGGTCGGCGGGCAGTTGCTGACGGCGGCGCTGGACCGGTGCGCCGGGCGGACGGTGTTGCTGGAAGTTGCTGCGAGCAACGAATCGGCGATCGGGTTGTACCGGGGCTTCGGCTTCGAGGAGATCAGCCGGCGGAGCGGGTACTACGGCGGCGGCGAGGATGCTGTGATCATGCGGTGGCGGGAGGAACTGTGAAGCAGGAGCCCCTGATTCTGGGGATCGAGACGTCGTGCGACGAGACCGGGGTCGGGATCGTGCGCGGGCAGACGCTGCTCGCCGATGCGATCGCGTCCAGTGTCGAGGAGCACGCCCGGTTCGGCGGGGTCGTTCCCGAGGTGGCCAGTCGCGCGCACCTCGAGGCGATGGTGCCGACGATCCGGCGGGCCTGCGAGACGGCCGGGATCAAGCCGACCGATGTCGACGCGGTCGCGGTGACCAGCGGGCCCGGCCTGGCCGGCGCGTTGCTCGTCGGTGTCGCCGCGGCCAAGGGCCTGGCGTTGTCGCTGGACAAGCCGATCTACGGCGTGAACCACCTGGCGGCGCATGTCGCGGTGGACACCCTGGAACATGGTGATCTGCCGAAGGGCTGCGTCGCGATGCTGGTGTCCGGTGGGCACTCGTCGCTGCTCGCAGTCGAGGACATCACCGAAGGCGTCGTACCGATGGGAAGCACCATCGACGACGCGGCCGGTGAGGCGTTCGACAAGGTAGCGCGGGTGCTCGGGCTGCCGTTCCCGGGCGGGCCGTGGATCGACAAGGCGGCGCGTGACGGCGGGGACCGGCTGTACGTGACGTTCCCGCGCGGGCTGACGTCGCAGCGGGACCTCGAGCGGCACCGGTTCGACTTCTCGTTCTCCGGGTTGAAGACCGCGGTCGCGCGCTGGGTCGAGGCGAAACGGCGCGATGGCGAGGACGTGCCGGTGAACCATGTCGCCGCGGCCTTCCAGGAAGCGGTCTGCGACGTACTGACCCGCAAGGCGATCGACGCGTGCAAGGACCGCGGTTTCGAGCACCTGCTGATCGGTGGCGGCGTCGCGGCGAACTCGCGGCTCCGGGCGATGGCCGAGGAGCGTGCGTCCGCGGCAGGTATCGCCGTACGGGTGCCGCGGCCCGGTCTGTGCACCGACAACGGCGCGATGGTCGCCGCGCTCGGCTCGGAGCTGGTCCGGTCCGGGAAGGCGCCGTCGCCACTCGATCTTCCCGCCGACTCGTCGATGCCGATCACGGAGGTACTCAACAAATGAAGTGGACCGGGCCGGACGGCTTCGAGGCGGACGACAACGCCGAGCGGATCGACCGCGACGTGGTGCAGGGCTTCCTGAGTACGTCGTACTGGGCCGAGGGGATCCCGCGTGAGGTGGTGGACCGCGCGGTCGCCGGTTCGCTGAACCTCGGGGTGTACGGCGCGGACGGTGCGATGGTCGCGTACGCGCGGATGGTGACGGACCGGGCCACGTTCGCCTGGCTGGCCGACGTGTTCGTACTGGAATCGCACCGTGGGCACGGTCTCGGGCGTTTCGTCGTGTCGACCTTGCTCGAGCATCCGGAGTTGAAGGGCCTGCGGCAGATCCTGCTGGCGACCGCCGACGCGCACGAGCTCTACCGGTCGTACGGTTTCAGCGAAACGCCGACCGGACGGATGATGGCGATCCGCAAGGAACCGGCCGAGTTGTACGCGCAGCCGTGAGGCGTCCGGGTGTCGATCTCGTCCGGCACCCGGCGGGCGCGACCGAGCTGGTGCTGCTTGCGCACGGCGGCGAGGAACACTCGCGCGCCGACCCGCACCTGTGGCGCCCTGCGGCGCTGCGGATGTGGCCGTTCGCGCAGGCCGCGCGGTCCGTCGCGCCGAACGTCGCGATCGGGTTCCTCCGGTATCGCTTCCGGGGCTGGAACGACGTCGGTGACGCGGCTATCGATCTGCGGACCGTTCTGGACGAGCTGCCGCCGGCGATCTCGCGCGTGTTGCTGATCGGGCATTCGATGGGCGGGCGGGCGACAGTTGCCGCCGGCGATCATCCGCGGGTGGCAGGCGTGCTTGCGCTGGCGCCGTGGCTGCCGCGCGACGAGCCGCTCGTCGCGCTTCGCCCACCCGTCACGTTCGTGCACGGGACCGACGACACGATCACCTCTCCCGAGGGCACGACGGCGTACGCGAAGAGGCTGCGTGCGGCCGGGACAGCGGTGACGACGTATTCGCTCGCCGGCGAAGGACACGCGATGCTGCGGCGAGCGAAGGACTGGAACCGGCTGGTGGCCGAGTTCGTCGCGGGGATCCCTGCCGGTGGTGGTGACGAGCACCTGCCGACGGTGCGCGGTCAGGTGGCGTCGGCGGTCGGCGAGATCGCGATGGCTCGATTCCGGATGGCCGTGAAGGAACGGTTCCGGACACGTTAGTGGCGGGTCTCCGGGGGAGTCGCGGCAGCGGACGCAGCACCTCGCCCGCCGGCTAGTCACCCCGGAGACCCGCTCGCAAGATCGATCATATGTTCGAATGTCCGTCGAGTGCAAGTCCGGATTGTCCTGGTTGTTCTTGGCGATGGCGGCCGGGTGTGGTGCCGACGACAGCGGCGAAGGCTGCGATGAAACCGCTCGGGTTCGCCCAGCCGCAGGCGTGTGCGACGTACGTGGTGTCGTGGCCGTCCGCGAGCAGGACGAGGGCGTGGTAGATCCGGAGCTGCGTGCGCCATTCGTAGTACGTCATGCCGAGTTCGCTGCGGATCAGGCGGCTCAGGGTGCGGGCGCCGGCGCCCGCCTTGCGTCCCAGTTCGGCGAGTGGGGTGTTGTCCGCGGGGTTCTCGCGGAGGAGCTGCGCGATGTTGCGCAAGCGGTCGTCTTGCGGTTCCGGTAGTTGCAGTGGCTGCTCCGACGCCTCGTGGAGTTCGTCGACGAGAACGTGTTGGAGGCGGGTGCGGGCGGCGGGCTCGAGTTGGCGGCTTGTGAGGGCGAGTACGACCTCGCGGGCGAGGCTGGAGGCCAGGAACACGGCCGGGCGGTTCGGGATGCTTTGGGCCAGTTCTGCGGAGAGGAAGACGATCCGCATGTCGGTCTCGCCGTGGGCGCGGTGCTGGTGGGTGAACCCGGCCGGCGTCCAGGCGATCCGGTTGGCGGGAACGATCGACGTACCCCGATCGGTGTGCACGGCCAGGACACCGCGGGCGGCGTACACGAGGTGTCCCTCTTCGTGGGTCTGCACCGAGCTGATGCCGCCTGAGGCCCAGTGGTGGGCGCCGGCGGACGGGAACAGTTCCGAGCGGAGAGGTTGGCGGCCAACGGGCATAGCTTGGCATTCTATCGGTGGTCGGCCATGCCGGTCTGCGGCCAGAGTGAAGGCATGAGTGCAACGATGCGTGCCGCGGTCTGTGTCCGGGCGGGTGGCCCCGAAGTACTGGAGCTTCGCGAGCTGCCGGTGCCGGCGGTTCGGGACGGCTGGAGTCTGGTGCGTGTGGAGGGGGCCGGTCTGAACCGGTCGGAGTTGCGGACCCGGCAGGGGCATTCGCCGACGGTGCGGTTCCCGCGGGTCCTCGGGATCGAATGTGTCGGCGTCGTGGCTGCCTCGACCAATCCCGCCGTACCGGAAGGGACGACGGTCGCGGCTGTGATGGGGGAGATGGGGCGGGCGTTCGACGGCGGCTATGCGGAGTACGCATTGTTGCCGAACGCCACGTTGATGCCGGTTGCCACGACGCTGCCGTGGGACGTGCTGGCCGCGCTGCCCGAGACGTACCTGACGGCGCAGGGGGCGTTGGACGCGTTGGGGATCGAGCGCGGCGGCCGGCTGCTGATTCGCGGCGGTACGTCGTCGGTGGGGATGGCGGCTGCGGCGATCGCGGCCGGGTACGGGATCGAGACCGCGGTGACGACGCGGCAGGCGAGCAAGGTCGACGCGCTGAGCGCGGACCATGTCGTGGTCGACGACGGCGGATCGCTGCGGGACATCTGGCCGAACGGACCGGAGTACGTCCTGGACCTGATCGGTGCACGTACGGCGGTGGACTCGCTACGGCTCGTCCGTCGCGGCGGCACGGTGTGCGTCGCGGGATCGCTCAGCGGGTGGTTGATCCAGGACTTCGAGCCGATCGCGATGATCCCGTCCGGGACCCGACTGACGGCGTTCCACAGCGAGACGATGAAGGGTCGCGCGGACGTGCTGCAGCGGATCGTGAGCGAGGTCGAGAGCGGCGTCTACCGGCCGAACGTCGATCGTGTCTTCGAGCTGGACGAGATCGTCGCGGCGCACCGGTACATGGAGGACGATCAGGCGACCGGGAAGCTGGTCGTCACCCTGCGGCAGGAGTAGGCGACGGCGTCGCGGCCGATACGCGTGATGATCAGGGTCGCCGCCACCGAGCCCTTCGGTGCGAGCTTCTTGCGCAGCTGGGCCGGATCGAGGTCGACGCCGCGCTTCTTGATCTCCAGGGTCCCGATGCCCTGGGTGCGGACCCAGGAGCGCAACGCCTTCTCCTTGTAGGGCAGCTCTTCCACCACTTCGTACGCCGAGGCCAGCGCTGTCGGGATGTACGTCGACGCGGTGACGTAGGCGATGCGAGGGTCCAGCAACCAACCGTCGACCGCTGCGGCGGCCGCGGTGACCAGACCGGCGCGGACGACTGCTCCGTCGGGCTCGTAGATGTACTTGCCGACCGGACCGCTGTCGGCCGCTGGTGCGTCGGCAACGCTCGCACCGCCAGGGAGCAGCGTGGCCCGCCTTGGTGTGCCGCCGTACAGCTCACCCGACCAGAGCGCGGCCTCCTTGACCTCACCGGAGTCGCTGATCCACTCCGCCTCCACACCTTCGGGGATCGCGTCGTGCGGGATGCCGGGCGCCACCTTCACGCACGCAGTCCCCTGCAGGAGTTGAATGACGAAGGACCACGGTGGCGAGTAGGCGTTGTGGTCGAACACCCGCCGACCATCGGCCCGGCGCGCGGGGTCGGCGAACACCATGTCGTACGGCGTGAGATCCGTCGTCTCCGCATCGCCGACGAGGACGTCGCCGGGCAGGTCGAACGCAGCCAGGTTCGCGCGGGCGACGGCTGCGGTCTCGGGGTCCCGTTCGACACCGGTGACCAGCATTCCCGCACGGGCCATGACGATGAGGTCGCCGCCGATGCCGCATCCCAGGTCGACCATCGTGTCGATCTGGGAGAGCGCCACGCGTGCGGCTCGGTGGGTGCTCACCGTGGTGCGGGTGGCTTGCTCCAGGCCGTCTGGTGTGAAGTACATGCGTTCTGCGTCCGGTCCGAACTTGGCGACGGCGCGGTGGCGCAGTGCGGCTTGGGTGACTGCAGTCGTGACAAGCGTTGCGTCGTACCGGCGTCTGAGCTTCTCGACGAGTTGGAGCTCCTTGCCGGGGAGGTACTCGGCGCAGGCGGCAGCCAGTACCTCAGCGCCCGGTCCGTCGAGCAGCGCGGTGACACTCACCCGGCAACATTAGACGTCTCACGCTGAGAATCCTTTGGCACTCGAGTTGACCGAGTGCTAATCGCGGCCTAGATTCGGTGTTGGCACTCTCGATGCGAGAATGCCAGCGGTCCGGCCCTTGACCCCCGCGACGGCAGGGGAGCGCGACCACCATGAACCGCAAACAGCAAATCGACCGTGGAGGTCAGCAAGTGTCGGTCACGATCAAGCCGCTCGAGGACCGTGTCCTCGTCGCGCCGCTCGAAGCCGAGCAGACCACGAAGTCCGGCCTGGTGATCCCGGACACCGCCAAGGAGAAGCCGCAGGAGGGCGAGATCCTCGCCGTCGGCCCGGGCCGGATCGACGACAACGGCAACCGCGTCCCGCTGGACGTCGCCGTCGGCGACAAGGTCATCTACTCCAAGTACGGCGGCACCGAGGTCAAGTACGACGGTCAGGACTACCTGATCCTGGGCGCCCGCGACATCCTCGCAGTCGTCAGCAAGTGACGAACGCCCGCCGTTCCTGACTGACACCGCCCCGGGGCCTCTGGCGCCGGGGCGGAGTGGGTCCGGCACCCGACCGGGGTGGTGGGGCGGGGCAGTTGGACACAGCGCTCGCTCCTGCAACGAGACATACGAAAAGGACTGGTTTTCTTCATGCCGAAGATCCTCGAGTTCGACGAGAACGCGCGGCGCGCGCTGGAGCGTGGCGTCGACAAGCTCGCGAACACGGTGAAGGTGACGCTGGGCCCGAAGGGCCGCTACGTCGTCCTGGACAAGAAGTGGGGCGCCCCGACCATCACCAACGACGGTGTGACCGTCGCCCGTGAGGTCGAGCTGGACGACCCGTTCGAGAACCTTGGTGCGCAGCTCGCCAAGGAGGTCGCCACCAAGACCAACGACATCGCCGGTGACGGCACCACCACCGCGACGGTGCTGGCGCAGGCTCTGGTGCACGAGGGCCTCCGGGCGGTCGCCGCCGGCGCCAACCCGATGGGCCTCAAGCGCGGTATCGAGGCGGCCGTCGAGGCCGTGTCGGCCAAGCTGGTCGAGACCGCCCGCGCGGTCAACGACAAGGGCGACATGGCCCACGTCGCGACCATCTCCGCCCGGGACGCCGAGATCGGCACCCTGATCGCGGACGCGTTCGACAAGGTCGGCAAGGACGGTGTGATCACCGTCGAGGAGTCGAACACCTTCGGAACCGAGCTCGAGTTCACCGAGGGTATGCAGTTCGACAAGGGCTACATCTCGCCGTACTTCATCACCGACGCCGAGGCCGGCGAAGCGGTGCTGGAGGACCCGTACATCCTGATCCACCAGGGCAAGATCTCCGCGATCGCGGACCTGCTGCCGCTGCTGGAGAAGGTCGTGCAGTCCGGCAAGACGCTGCTGATCATCGCCGAGGACGTCGAGGCCGAGGCGCTGTCCACCCTGGTGGTGAACAAGATCCGCGGCAACTTCACCTCCGTCGCCGTCAAGGCGCCGGGCTTCGGTGACCGCCGCAAGGCGATGCTGGAGGACCTGGCCGCGCTCACCGGCGCGCAGGTCGTCGCCCCCGAGGTCGGGCTGAAGATCGACCAGGTCGGCCTCGAGGTGCTCGGTTCGGCGCGCCGGATCGTGGTCTCGAAGGACAACACGACCGTCGTCGAGGGTTCCGGCAAGGCCGAGGACATCGAGGGCCGGGTCAGCCAGATCAAGTCCGAGATCGAGCGCACCGACTCCGACTGGGACCGCGAGAAGCTGCAGGAGCGGCTGGCCAAGCTGGCCGGCGGCGTCTGCGTCATCAAGGTCGGCGCGGCCACCGAGGTCGAGCTCAAGGAGAAGAAGCACCGGATCGAGGACGCGGTGTCCGCGACCCGGGCCGCGATCGAGGAGGGCATCGTCGCGGGTGGCGGTTCCGCACTCGTGCACGCGTCCAGCGTGCTGGACAAGGACCTCGAGCTCGACGGTGACGAGGCCACCGGCGTTCGGATCGTCCGCAAGGCGGTCGTCGAGCCGCTGCGCTGGATCGCCGAGAACGGCGGCTACGAGGGCTACGTCGTGACGTCGAAGGTTGCCGAGCTCGAGTCCGGCAGCGGCTTCAACGCCGCCACCGGTGAGTACGGCGACCTGCTGGCGCAGGGTGTCTTGGACCCGGTCAAGGTGACCCGGTCCGCGCTCGCCAACGCCGGCTCGATCGCCGCGCTGCTGCTGACCACCGAAACCCTGGTGGTCGACAAGCCCGAGGAAGAAGAGCCCGCCGCAGCCGGTCACGGCCACGGCCACGGCCACTGACCCCTCAGCACCAAAGCACCGCCCGGCAGATCCTTGCCGGGCGGTGCTGTTGTACGGCGGGCATGTGGGCCTGGCCACCCTCGGCCCCACTCCAACACAAGAGCGGTTATCCACCCCCGTACGGCGGGTGGGGTCGGGGGGGTCTGGTGGGATGGGTGGGTGTTGATACGGGTGCGGCGGGACGAGGATCTGGGTGTTTGCGTTGAGTTGTTGCGGGCTGTGCATGAGCAGGCGGCGTACCCGATCAACTGGCCTGCTGACCCGCGTGTCTGGCTGACGCCGGAGAACCGGCTGGGGTGCTGGGTCGCGGTGGGTGACGCGGGGGTTGTCGGGCATGTGGTGCTGACGGCTGTGGGTGATGCTGCCGAGGTGGAACGGTTGTTCGTGGACCCGCAGGCGACTCGGCAGGGGATCGGGCGGCAGTTGCTCGACCATTGCGTCAAGACGGCTGCCGAGTTCGGGCGGAAGCTCTCGCTCGAGGTGGTCGACAACCGCGGCGCCGCCGTACACCTCTATCGACGGGCCGGCTGGCGCGAGGCCGGTCGTACGCCGATCGACTGGGGCGGCGACCACGCCTCCGAGCTGGTCCGCTTCGTGGCGCCGTAGATCGAACTGGCCGGTAGTGACAGATTGTGATCAAAACGGCGGCGCGAACACGAATTGCCACTAGGCAAGAAGAGTTGAGCGCCGTACGATCTCTGAGGCTGAACCGGTCCGAACACGAGGGGGCGAGGGGTGACAGAGGTCCGAGTACCTGACACCCACGACCGGGTCGAGCTCAGGGATCTTGCCGCGCTGGCCGGCGACGGGGACCGCACAGCTCTCAACGACCTGCTCACCAGGGTGCGCGCAGTCGCGCACCGTTACGTACGGTCCCGTTTGTGGACCTATCCCGGCGGCGCCGACATGGTCGACGACGTCGCACAAGAAGTTTGTGTCGCGGTGTTCGGCGCGCTGGGCCGGTATCGTGACGAGGGGAGGCCTTTCGAGGCTTTCGTCTACGGCATCGCGGCCCGCAAGGTCGCCGATGCCCAGCGTGCGTTCGCGGTCGCCGACGTCTCGACGCCGGACCTGCCGGACGGCGCGGACGAGTCACCGACGCCGGAGGAGCGCGCAGTTCGGCATTCAGAGGTCCAGCACATCATGGGCCTGCTGGACAAGTTGCCGGAGAAACTGCGAGAGATCCTTCGCCTGCGCGTCGTTGCGGGGTTGTCAGCCGAGGAGACCGGCCGGGCACTGGGAATGACACCGGGGGCGGTGAGGGTCGCACAGCATCGGGCGTTGAACACGCTCAGGGGGTTTGTGGGGCATGAAGCACAGCTGGAACGAGGAAGAGCGGGGGAGGGGCATCATGGCTGACCGTTTCGACCTGGACGCGATCGAGGCCGATGACGCGCTGCTCGATCTGCTCGCTACCGGTGGGGAGTCCGCCCGTGCGGCGGGCGAACACGACCCGGCCGTCCAACTGCTGGCCGATCTGCGGCTCGCCGTGGAGGTCGAGGACGAGCTCCCGGTAGAGACCATCGACGATCCGGAGAGCTTCCTGGCGCGTTGCGCCGCGCTCAACCCGATCACCGACCCGTTCGCCCGCAAGATGGCGACCCGCGGTCTGGCGTTCGGTGTCGCCGCGGTGGCCGCGCTGTCGGTCTCCGGGGTGGCCGCGGCGGTCACCGGTGACCCGTTGTCGCCGTACGAGAAGGTCATCGAGAAGATGGTCGACGCGGTCCGCCCGCAGACCAGCTTCCCGAAGGAGGACCTCGACGGACTGCCGGTCGTGGACCGGAGCAAGATCGTCAAGGTCGGCAAGGACTTCAAGGAGAAGGCGAAGGCCGAGCACGCCGCCGAGAACGCCGGCAAGACCGGCGTGGCCGGCGACGGCGAGCTGTCGCAGGACGGCACCGAGAAGCCGGAGGCCCTCGGACTGCCGGCGGACGACAAGCCGCTGGCGATCCGCGAGAAGGACGCGTTGCCGGTCAAGCCGGAGCCGACGCAGGATCCGGTCAAGCCGACGACCGAGGTGACGCCGACGCCGACCGACACGAAGACGACGGAGCCGACCGACACCAAGACCACCGAGCCGACGGACACGACGACGACGGAGACGCCGCCGGACACCCCGACGACGACGCCGACGGACGAGCCGACCGACACCACGACGCCGACGCCGACTCCGACGCCGACGGAGACGACCACCACGACGCCGCCGACGAACGTCGACACCGGTACGGGCGACAGCAACACGTCGACCGGCGATTCGACGGCCACGCCGAGCGCCGGCTCCGGCGAGGGTCAGACGAGCGACGGAGACACGACACCGGGTTCGGACACCACCACGCCCGCCGGTGACACCGGCGGCACCGGCGGCTCGGACACCAGCGGCACGGACACCTCCGGCTCCGGCGAGACGCCCGGCAGCGACGTCACGCAGATCCCGGCCGAGGTCAAGGAACTGGTCGAGACGATCGTGGCGCCGGTCCTGCCGACTCCGAGCGGTGAGCCGGTCGCGAACGAGACCACCGAGCGGTTCTTCGGCACGCCCGACGCGACGGCGCAGTCCGTCACGACAAGCAAGGCGAAGAAGGCGGCGGGGAAGCACGCGAGCGGGAAGGTCAGCACGGGCTCGGTCCGCAAGGTCTACCCGAAGGGCAAGCACTCCAGCGGCACGTACGCCGAGGGCAAGCACGCCGCCATCGCCCGGACGTACGGCTCGACCACCGACGCCAGCCTGCTGCAGATCCTGGACGTCGTGAACGCGCCCATCAAGTAACCGTTCGACCACCGACCGCCCGCCGCGAACCGTGCGGGCGGTCGCTTGTGGTGGCCTGTGGACGGCGGATTCGGGGCCTGGTGGCGGCGCGGATAGGATGGGGTTCCGTTGTCGCCGTACAAAAGGTGCTCGTTTTCCCCATGGACATCACCCCAGCTGGAGTTCCCGACAAGTTCGCCGTCCTCGGCCTCACCTTCGACGACGTACTGCTGCAGCCGAACGAGTCCGACGTCATCCCGTCCGAGGCCGTCACCCGGTCCCGGTTGAGCCGCAATGTCGAGGTGAACATCCCGCTGGTGTCCAGCGCGATGGACACCGTCACCGAGGCCCGGATGGCGATCGCGATGGCCCGCCAGGGCGGCCTCGGCGTCCTGCACCGCAACCTCTCGCTCGAGGACCAGGCCCAGCAGGTCGACCTGGTCAAGCGCTCCGAGTCCGGCATGATCGCGCAGCCGATCACGATCGGCCCGGACGCCTCCATCGGCGAGGCCGACGCGCTCTGCGCGCAGTACCGGATCTCCGGCGTCCCGGTGGTGGACGACGCGGGTGTCCTGGTCGGCATCGTCACCAACCGCGACATGCGCTTCGAGACCGACCTGTCCCGGCCGGTCCGCGAGGTGATGACCAAGCAGCCGCTGATCACCGGCAGGCAGGGCATCGCCGCCGACGACGCGATGGCGCTGCTGAGCAAGCACAAGGTCGAGAAGCTGCCGCTGGTCGACGAGGCCGGCAAGCTCACCGGCCTGATCACGCTGAAGGACTTCGTCAAGCGCGACAAGTTCCCGCTGTCCACCAAGGACGGCTCCGGCCGGCTGATGGTCGGCGCGGCGATCGGCTTCTTCGGCGAGGCCTACAAGCGGGCCATGACGCTGGTCGAGGCCGGGGTCGACGTGCTCGTGGTGGACACCGCGCACGGTCACTCCCGGGCCCAGATCGAGATCATCCGCAGGCTCAAGGCCGACCCGGCCACCCGCGGCGTGGACGTCGTCGGCGGTAACGTCGGCACCCGCGCGGGCGCGCAGGCGCTGGTCGAGGCGGGCGCGGACGGCGTCAAGGTCGGTGTCGGCCCCGGTTCGATCTGTACGACGCGGGTCGTGTCCGGCGTCGGCGTGCCGCAGGTGACCGCGATCTACGAGGCGTCGCTGGCCTGCAAGCCGGCCGGTGTCCCGGTGATCGGCGACGGCGGCCTGCAGTACTCCGGTGACATCGCCAAGGCGCTCGTCGCGGGTGCGGACACGGTCATGCTGGGCTCGCTGCTCGCCGGGTGCGAGGAGTCGCCGGGCGACCTGGTGTTCATCAACGGCAAGCAGTTCAAGGCGTACCGCGGGATGGGTTCGCTGGGCGCGATGTCGTCGGGAGGCGGCCTGCGCAAGTCGTACTCCAAGGACCGCTACTTCCAGCACGACGGCGGCTCCGACGAGAAGCTGATCGCCGAGGGCGTCGAGGGTCAGGTGCCGTATCGGGGCCCGCTGTCGGCGGTCGCGCACCAGCTGATCGGCGGCCTGCGGCAGTCGATGTGGTACACGGGTGCCCGGACCGTGCCGGAGCTGCAGGAGAAGGGCCGCTTCGTCCGGATCACCTCCGCCGGCCTGCAGGAGTCCCACCCGCACGACATCCAGATGACGGTCGAAGCCCCGAACTACTCGGGCCGCTGACCCGCCTGCTACCTGTAAGGACACCAGATGACCGAGATCGAGATCGGCCGCGCGAAGCGGGGCCGGCAGGCGTACGCGTTCGACGACATCGCGATCGTGCCGTCGCGCCGCACGCGGGACCCCGAGGAGGTCTCGGTCGCCTGGCAGATCGACGCGTACCGGTTCGAGCTGCCGATCCTGGCCGCGCCGATGGACTCGGTGATGTCGCCGGCCACCGCGATCGCGATCGGCAAGGCCGGCGGTCTCGGCGTCCTCAACCTCGAAGGTCTCTGGACCCGGTACGAGGATCCGACCAGCCTGCTCGAGGAGATCACCAGCCTCGAGACGCAGCAGGCCACGCACCGGCTGCAGGAGATCTACGCGGCGCCGATCAAGCCCGAGTTGCTCTCCCAGCGGGTGCAGGAGATCCGCGACTCCGGTGTGACGGTGGCCGGCGCGCTGTCGCCGCAGCGCACCAAGCAGTTCGCCAAGCACGTCGTGGACGCGGGGGTCGACCTGTTCGTCATCCGCGGTACGACGGTGTCCGCCGAGCACGTGTCCGGGCAGGCGGAGCCGCTGAACCTGAAGCAGTTCATCTACGACCTCGACGTACCGGTGATCGTCGGCGGCTGCGCGACGCACCAGGCGGCGTTGCACCTGATGCGGACCGGCGCGGCCGGCGTACTCGTCGGCTTCGGCGGCGGCGCGGCGCACACCACGCGGAAGGTGCTCGGGGTCGCGGTGCCGATGGCAAGCGCGGTGGCCGACGTGGCGGCGGCGCGGCGGGACTACATGGACGAATCCGGCGGCCGGTATGTGCACGTCATCGCGGACGGCTCGGTCGGGCGGTCCGGTGACGTGGCGAAGGCGATCGCCTGCGGCGCGGACGCCGTGATGGTCGGTTCGCCGCTGGCCCGCGCGAGCGACGCTCCGGGCGGCGGGTACCACTGGGGCGCCGAGGCCTGGCACCAGGACCTGCCCCGCGGCGAGCGGGTCGAGGTCGGCGTCACCGGCACGATGGAGCAGATCCTGTTCGGCCCGTCCTGGGTCCCGGACGGCACGATGAACCTGGTCGGCGCGCTCAAGCGCGCGATGGCCACCACCGGCTACACGGAACTCAAGGAGTTCCAGCGGGTAGAGGTCGTCGTAGGTTGACGGTACTGATGGCGCGACTCCGTCGCGCCGGGTCATGGGGCTGTAACTCCCGGTCTTCCCTCGTCGCTCCGGTCGCTTCGCTCCCTCCGCTCCTCAGTCCAGACCGGGAGGCCCCATGACCACGGGCGTCCTGCTCCTGCATGGTTCGAGCGGTGCGCCGGACCTGGATCGGGCCCGTCTGCTCGAGGCCGAGGGGTACGACGTACTCGCGCCGCGCTGGCCGGTGACACATGAGGTTCCGCTGGAGTCGTTCCCGCTGGCTGAGCTGGCGGGCAACGATCGGCTGGTCGTGATGGGCAGCTCCTGGGGTGCCGAGGCGGCGTTGCTGCTCGGTGTGCTCGACGAGCGGGTGGACTCGGTGGTCGGGTTCGCCCCGAGCGCCTACGTGTGGGGCCGGGTTCTGGAGGACGGCAGCCAACGGTCGGCCTGGACCTGGCAGGGGGAGCCGCTCCCGTTCGTACCGTTCGACCAGGACTGGAAGTCCGAGGACGATCCGCCGAGCTACACCGGCATGTATCGCCAGAGTCTGCTGCGTGCTCCGGAGCAGTCGCGGATCCCGGTGGAGCGGATCCGGGGCGAGGTCCTGCTGGTGGCCGGTGGCGACGACAAGGTGTGGCCGTCGGTCGAGTTCGCGGAGGAGATCGAGCGGCGTCGCGGCGACCGTCCGACGCGGACCGTGACGGTGGCGGCGGCCGGGCATCGTGCGGTGCTGCCGGGCGAGGAGCCGAAGACCGCGGGGCAGCGGATGGCGCGCGGCGGGACCGACGCCGCCGACCGTGAGTTGGGTGCGCGCGCCTGGTCCGAGATCCTGCGGTTGCTCGCGGATTGATCCGACTTGCTTCGAGTTCACCCGGTTTGACGGGTTCTGGAAGGATTGCCGCATGGGATTGTTCAGCCGTCGGAGCAGCAGCCAGGACACGGACAATGTTGCCCTCGCCGCGGCGCGAGGACAGCTGTCCCCGGACGATGTGGATCAGGTGCGATTCCTGATCACCACGAAGAAGGCGGTGCACGCGGTCAAGCTGATCCGTGACCGCACCGGCCTCGACCTCAAGCAGTCCAAGGAACTGGTCGACGACATCCGCCTCGGGCGGTACGTGCCGCCGACGACCGGTACGCCGTTGGTCCGCCGCCCGGGCACCAACCTGGCCGAGCGCACCCGCGCCCTCAAGGCCGCGGGCGAACTCCATCAGGCGACCGCCCTGGTCGTCTCCGAGACCGGCATGACCGAAACCGAAGCCGGCCTGTTCGTCGGCGCCCTCCGCGCCGAACTGCAGGACTAGTCAGCCCTTGACGTAGGACATCTTCTCCGCGATCTTGCCGTCGCGTAGTCGCAGTACGTCGACGCCGCGGACGTGGCCGCGGTTGCCGGACGGCTCACGCCAGGAGTACCGCCACCGCACGACGGCCCGGTCGCCGAGCAGCACGGTCTCCTCGGTCTCGAAGTGCGGGTCGACGGTGTCCGCGAACAACGTCGCCCACACCGCCCGGACCGCGTCCGCGCCCTCGAAGCGCCCGCCGTCCGGCGTCGGCGACGTGGACTCGAACACGATGTCGTCGGTGACCAGCGACATCGCCGTCTCCAGGTCGCCCTCGTCGAAGGCGGCCCCGAACCGCTCGAGCACCGGGGTCGCCGGCGTCCACCGCGCATCCCGCCCGAACGCCGCGAGCAGGGCCTCGGCCGGATCGGTGAAGCCCTCCAGATGCTTGCCGACCATCCCGGCCGACCGGTACAGCTCCTCCCGGTCCGCGAACCAGGCGCCGACGTCGTCGACGAGTTCGCGGTCCATCCGCGGCAGTGCGTCGATCGCGACGGCCAGATCCCAGCCGTGGATCAGGTGATCCGCCGCGAGCTGCCGCAGGTACTCCTGCGGATCCTCGTCGCCGTACGACAGATGCACCTTGTCGATCGGCCAGGTCGCCGCGACCTCCGCCTCGCGGGCCGCGTACGACGCCGCGGCGGCCGGATCGTCCTCGAGCAGGTCACCGTCGAGGGTGTCCCCGACCTCGGCGATCGTCTTGCCCGCCATCAGCGGCACGGTCCAGCGCTCCTCGCCGACGACATGGTTGACCAGCGCCCGGACGTCCCAGTCCGAGCAGGGCGTCGGCGCCGACCATCGATCGGCCGGCACCTCCGAGACCAGGTCCGCGAAGTTCGCGACCGTGCGATTGTGCAGGTCTACAACGTCCATAACAACTCCCCCTCCCAGCGTCAGCGTCCGCCGGAGGGGGCAGGCGCGTCAACGTCCGAGCTGGAGTTGCTCCGCGGCCTCGTGGGCGTGGTGGGACGCGGCCAGGTCGCCGGTGGCGGCCAGGAGGTTGCCGTGGTGCCGGTAGCAGGCCCCGGCCAGGTCCTTCATCAGCTCGTTGTCGTCGGCGTACGGGATCAGCGCGGTCGCGACCTCCGCGCACCAGCCGCCCAGGTCGAGCGCGATGTCCATCCGCCCGGCCTGGAAGTACGCCTCGGAGATGTCGAGCAGCAGCTGCGCCCAGATCGGCACGTACGTCGCCGTCTGGAACCGCATCCGGTGTGACTCCCGCTCGGACGAGATCGCGAACAGGTAGTGCGCCTCCAGCCCCAGCGTCAGCGCGGCGTTTCCGTCCTGCGAGAGCAGCGGCTTCACCAGCTCCGCGAGCTCGGTCGCGCGTTGCGCCGCCGACTCCGGGTCCGTCCGTCCCGACACGGTCGCCAGCGTCATCCCGGGCGCGGGTTCGCTCAGCGCCACCAGCCGGTGGTACTGCTCGAACGGCCCGAGTTTGATCTCCGCGTTCTCCAGCGCCGCGACCAGCGTCAGCGGCAACCCACGGTCCAGCTCCTCGACCACGCGGGCCGCCGTCTCGGCGTCGGTGTCGTACGCCGTCCGCAGGCAGGCCTCGCCCTCCAGACGGCCGACGATGCCGAGGTGCTTGCCCTTCCTGACCAGGGCGGCGACCAGCGTGCGCATGTCGGTCGCCGAGTCGGAGTCGGCGAGTGTGTCGGCCGTGGTCAGCCCGATCTCGTCCGCCTCGAGCGCAAGGTCCAGCCGCCCTTCGGCAGCGTGGACGTCCGCCGAAACCGCGGTCGCCGTACAGAGGTAGCGGGCGTACGACAGCGACTGCGGGCTCTCGTTGATCTGGTCCGCGAGCTGCAGGAACAGCTGGGTCGCCGCGTCCGCGGACGCGACCGCCAGCGCGGGGTCGCCGTACCGCCGCAGGATCAGCGCGTTCATCGCGAGCACCCGGGCGAAGTCCGGCTGGTGCTTGAGACCGTCCTCGCCGCCGACGAGCTGGCCGTACGCGATCACCGCGCCGTCCATCTCCAGTACGGCGGTGGCGCCGTGACCCCTGTGCGCCTGGGTCATCGCGCGCCGGGCGCGGACGTCGGCCAGGAAGCAGGTCGCGTCGAGCACGCCGGCGTCCTGGAGCTCGGTATACCCGAGTTGCGCCTCGTGCAGCGCGGCGAGTGCCTCCTCGTGCCGGCCGGACGCGTTCAGCGATCCCGCCAGCTCGTACTGGGTCGCGGCCATCAGATGCTTGGCCTCGTAGTGGTTCGGGTGCCCTTCGGCCCGCTCCCTGGCCAGCTCGATGACCCGCTGCTGGTACGGCCCTGCCTCGTCGGCGCGGCCTTCCTCGATCAGCACCTGGGCTGTCTGCAGCGCCTCACCGAGCTCGTCCTCAGGAGGCGTCCAGAGCCCCCCGCTGTCCACCATCTTGACGTTCCACCCCTTCGCAGGTTCAGCGGATCAGCTTAACGGTCTCTTGATACTGACAGCCGCTATTACCGGCAGGTAGCCTTCGTGTATGAGCGAGCAGACGTCGATTCCCGCGGATCCGGAGCTCGACCCGACCGCGTCGTACGCGACCGATCAGTCGGTCATCCGCCGGTTGTCGGGGCTGCTGCGCGCGACGGCCGGCACCCGTACGTCGTACGCGCCGGCCACCGGGCAGCCGATCGCGGACCTGCCGGTGTCGAGTGAGGACGACGTGGTCGCGGCCGTCCGGGCCGCCCGGAGGACTCAGCAGACCTGGCGGCGAGTGCCGCTCGCGGAGCGCGCGGCGATCCTGCTGCGGTACCACGACCTGGTCCTCGATCACCGGCACGAGCTGGTCGACCTGATCATCCGCGAATCCGGCAAGGCGCGGAAGCAGGCGTTCGAGGAGCTCGCGCACGTCGCGCTGACGGCGCGGTACTACGGCCGCAAGGCCTTCGAACTGCTCGAGCCGCAGCGCAAGCTCGGGATCTTCCCGCTGCTCACCCGCGCCGAGGAGCGGTTCGTCCCGAAGGGTGTCGTCGGCATCATCTCGCCGTGGAACTACCCGCTGACGATGGCGATCTCCGACGGCCTGCCCGCGATCCTGGCCGGCAACACCGTCGTCCACAAACCCGACAGCCAGACCCCACTGACCGCGCTGCGCGGCATCGAGCTGCTGTACGAGGCCGGCCTGCCGCGGGAGGCCTGGCTCGCGGTGAACGGCGACGGCCCGACCGTCGGCGGCGCGCTCATCCAGAACGCCGACTACATCTGCTTCACCGGCTCGACCAAGACCGGCCGGCTGGTGGCGAGGCAGGCCGGTGAGCGGTTGATCGGCTGCAGCCTCGAGCTCGGCGGCAAGAACCCGATGCTGGTACTGCGGGACGCCGACATCAACCGAGCCGCGGAGGGCGCCGTACGGGCGTGTTTCGCGAACGCCGGCCAGCTGTGCGTCTCGATGGAGCGGCTGTACGTCGCCGACCAGGTGTACGACGCCTTCGTCACGGCGTTCGTGGACCGGGTGAAGAAGCTCCGCCTCTCGGCCGGCACCGGCTGGGACGTCGACATGGGCTCGCTGATCTCGAAGGCGCAGCTGGAGACGGTGACCCGCCACGTCGAGGATGCCCGTGAACAGGGCGCCACGGTGCTTGCCGGCGGCAAGGCCCGCCCGGACATCGGCCCGCTCTTCTACGAGCCGACCGTCCTGTCCGGTGTCACCCCGGCGATGGAGTGCTTCGACAACGAGACCTTCGGGCCGGTCGTCTCGATCTACCGGTTCTCCGACGAGGCCGAGGCGATCCAGCGCGCGAACGAGGGCGAGTACGGCCTGAACGCCAGCGTCTGGACCCGAGACGGCCGCCGCGGCCGCGCGGTCGCCGCGCAGCTGATGGCCGGCACGGTCAACGTCAACGAGGGGTACGGCGCGACGTTCGGCTCGATCGACACACCGATGGGCGGCATGCGGTCGTCCGGTCTCGGCCGGCGGCAGGGTGTCGAGGGCATCCGCCGGTACGTCGAACCGCAGGCGATCGCCACCCAGCGGCTGATCCCGATCGCCGCCTCGCACGGACTCTCCGACGAGAAGTTCGCGGAGCTGATGACCGGCGCTCTACGGATCCTGAAGAAGATCGGCCGTCCATGACGTTCGACTACGACGTCGTCGTCATCGGCTCGGGCTTCGGTGGGTCTGTCAGTGCGCTGCGGCTGACCGAGAAGGGCTACCGGGTCGCCGTACTGGAGGCCGGTGCGCGGTTCGACGACGCGGGGTTCGCGAAGAACTCGTGGGACACCAAGCGGTTCCTGTTCGCGCCGAAGCTCGGGATGTACGGCATCCAGCGGATCAGCGCGCTGCGCGACGTGATCATCCTGTCCGGCGCCGGGGTCGGCGGTGGCAGCCTGGTCTACGCGAACACGCTGTACGAACCGCTGCCCGCGTTCTACACCGATCGCGCGTGGGCGCACATCACCGACTGGCAGTCCGAGCTGGCGCCGTACTACGACCAGGCGAAGCGGATGCTCGGCGTCACGACGTACCCGGGGTTCACGCCGGCCGACAAGGTGATGAAGCAGGTCGCCGAGGACATGGGTGTGGGGGAGACGTTCCACCCGACACCGGTCGGTGTCTTCTTCGGTGAGCCGGGTGTCGAGGTCGACGACCCGTACTTCGGTGGCGCAGGCCCGCGCCGTACCGGCTGTATCGACTGTGGCGAGTGCATGACGGGCTGCCGGCACAACGCGAAGAACACCCTGACGAAGAACTACCTCTACCTGGCCGAGAAGGCCGGCGCGGAGGTCTACTCGCTGACCACGGTCACCTCGGTCGAGCCGCTCGCTGAGGAGACAGGCGGCGGGTACGCGATCGACACCCGTCGTACGTCGAACAAGAAGGCCACCCGCCGGTTCACCGCGGGTCAGGTGGTTTTCGCCGCGTCGGCTCTCGGTACGGCGAAGTTGCTGCACCGGCTGCGCGACGAGGGCAAGCTGCCGCGGCTGTCGGACCGGCTCGGCGTGCTGACCCGGACCAACTCGGAGTCGCTGCTCGGCGCGATCTCCCGCGACACGGATGTCGACTACACGCGTGGTGTCGCGATCACGTCCTCGTTCCACCCCGACGACATCACCCACATCGAGCCGGTGCGGTACGGGAAGGGCAGCAACGTGATGTCGCTGCTGCAGACCGTGCTGACCGACGGCGACGGGGACAGGCCGCGCTGGCGGACGTGGTTGCGCGAGCTCGGCGTCCAGCGGAAGAACATCCGCAAGCTGTACGACCTGAAGCACTGGTCCGAGCGGACCGTGATCGCGCTGGTGATGCAGACCGCGGACAACTCGATCACGACGTTCGGCAAGCGCGACCGGCTGGGCCGGTGGAAGCTCACGTCGAAGCAGGGGCACGGCGCCCCGAACCCGTCCTGGATCCCGGTCGCGAACCAGGTGGTCCGGCGGATGGCGAAGCTGATGAACGGTACGCCGGGCGGCACGATCGGGGAGCCGTTCAACGTGCCGATGACCGCGCACTTCATCGGCGGCTGCGCGATCGGCGACTCACCTTCGTCGGGGGTGGTGGATCCGTACCACCGGGTCTACGGGTACGACGGCTTGCACATCGTCGACGGCTCGACCATCTCCGCGAATCTCGGCGTCAACCCGTCCTTGACGATCACCGCCCAGGCCGAGCGGGCGCTCTCGTTCTGGCCGAACAAAGGCGCCGCGGACCCGCGTCCGGCGGTCGGTGCGGCGTACCAGCGGATCCAGCCGGTGAAGCCCGAGCACCCGGTCGTCCCGACGGACGCCCCCGGCGCGTTGCGGCTCCCGATCTTCCCGAAGCAGGCTGTGACGGATTCGTAACAGAACAGCGAAGAATTACGCAAATGAAAAAGCCTCAGCAGTAAGTTGCTGAGGCTTTCCCTAAAAGGTTCAGAAAAGGGAGCAGGTCCCTCGGGAACGTTTCCGCCCAAATCGTTTCCCGAGGGACCCACTCAAGCCGGGGTGAGGCGCCCGGCGCTTTGGGATCGGATCGCCAACCATGGCTGGCGACCCGAGCTCTTGGTTACTACCTTACATCCGATTTCCAGGGGCTTCAGGGCTTGTGACCACTCTGCGTGCTGATCGTAATGATCAGCATTTGTAGCTCCTGGTAACCGGGTGGCGGTCTTCCTTGCGGTAACCGCCTTCGTACACATCAACGAGCCCATCTACAGGGGGTTACGAGGTTCCCTGGAAAAGTCCAAAAACTTTTCCCGGGGAGTGCGGAGAGTGGCGGTGAGGCACTTCGGCCGCGGATGTTCCACGTGACGCCCGCCGCAGCCCCGCCGTACCGACCTGTCTTACTGTGAGCCGACCGTTCTGATGAGGCAGGAGAACCATGAGCGAGATCCTGGACGTGGCACGTGAGCAGGTTCTGGAGCAGGGCACCGGGTTGAGCCAGGAGCAATTGGTCGAGGTTCTCAGCGTGCCCGACGACCGGCTGCCGGAACTGCTCGCGCTCGCGCACGACGTCCGGGTGAAGTGGTGCGGCGAGGAGGTCGAGGTCGAGGGGATCATCTCGCTGAAGACCGGCGGCTGCCCCGAGGACTGCCACTTCTGCTCCCAGTCCGGCCAGTTCACCTCGCCGGTGCGCGCGGTCTGGCTGAACATCCCCGAACTCGTCGAGGCCGCCAAGGAGACCGCGAAGACCGGCGCCACCGAGTTCTGCATCGTGGCCGCGGTCCGCGGGCCCGACCCGCGGCTGATGAGCCAGGTGAAGGCCGGCATCGAGGCGATCAACGCCGAGGTCGACATCAACATCGCCTGCTCGCTGGGCATGCTGACGCAGGACCAAGTCGACGAGCTGAAGTCGTGGGGCGTGCACCGCTACAACCACAACCTCGAGTCGGCCCGGTCGTACTTCGGTGACGTCGTCACCACGCACTCCTTCGAGGAGCGCTGGGAGACCTGCTTGATGGTGCGCGAGTCCGGGATGGAACTGTGCTGCGGCGGCCTGGTCGGGATGGGTGAGTCGCTCGAGCAGCGCGCCGAGCTGGCCGCGCAGCTCGCCGAACTCGACCCGCACGAGGTCCCGCTGAACTTCCTCAACCCGCGGCCGGGTACGCCGTTCGGCGAACTGGAGATCATGGACGGCAAGGACGCGCTGCGCACCATCGCCGCGTTCCGGCTCGCGATGCCGCGGACGGTCCTGCGGTACGCCGGCGGTCGCGAGCTGACCCTCGGCGACCTGGGTACCCGCGAGGGCCTGCTCGGCGGCATCAACGCGGTGATCGTCGGCAACTACCTGACCACCCTTGGCCGCCCGGCGACCGCCGACCTGGATCTGCTCGCGGAGCTGAAGATGCCGGTGAAGGAACTCCAGAAGACACTGTGACCGAGACGTACTGCGGCCACTGCGGCCGCGAACTCACCGACGGCACCCACGAGAACTGCCGCCGCGCACTGACCCTCGAACCACCGAGATACTGCGCCACCTGCCACCGCCGAATGATCGTCCAGGTCCACCCGATGGGCTGGACGGCTCGCTGCTCCGTCCACGGCTCACTCAGCAGCCCGTTGTAGGGCAGTAGGGTTGATCCATGCCCGATGCCCCGCCGCGCCTCCTGGTCGCTCTGTATGGGCCGACGTCGGCGGGTAAGACTGCGGTGTCGGTTGATCTGTGTCTGCGGATCCGGGATGAGCTGGGGCTGCCGCCGATGGTCGTGTCGGCGGACTCGCGGCAGGTTTACCGGTCCATGGACATCGGCACCAGCAAGACGACGCCGGAGGAGATGCGTGGCGTCCCGCACACGATGATCGACGTCACCGAGCCGCTGCGGAAGCTGGAACTGGAGACGTTCGTCGCCGAAGCCCGGCGGCACATGGAGGACTGCTGGGCGTCCGGCGGGGTCCCGGTGATCGTGGGCGGGACGAGCGTCTATGTCCGCTCGCTGCTGGAGGGCTGGGAGGTGGACGCCGTCGCCGAGTCGCGGAACGCCGTCCGCCGCGACTTCCCGCGCAGCATGGCCGAGGACGCGTACGCCGTACTCACCCGGCTCGACCCGAAGGCCGCCGGGAAGATCCACGAGAACAACTACGACGCGATCGTGAACGCGCTGGCACGGGCCATGGGCAACGATCCGGAGCGAGCCGTCACGCCCGCCGCCCGGCAGGTCGTCCTCTCCGTCGACCGCCCGGCCGCCGAGATCGACCAGCGGGTCGCCGCGACCTACGACCGCCAGGTCGAGCTCGGGCTCCGCGACGAGGTCCTCGGACTCGACGAGCGGTACGACGTACTGACGCACTACCGCCGCCTCGGCCAGAAGTCGCCGAACCAGGTCGTCCACACGCACGGCTACACCGAATGGTTCGACGTCGCCCTGGACCGCGGCAAACCGGTGGAGAACCTGACCGGCACCGACCTCGACGAGGTCCGCACCCGAGTCGTCGAACGCATCCAGACCCACACGCGCCGCCAACGCTCGGCCATCCCCAAACTCACCGGCGTACGGTCGGTCCGCAACGCGTCCGATGCGTTCACCCAGGTCAAGAAGGCACTGGAAGCCGCTCCGGAACCCGCAGCCGGTCCCCGCTCCATCGCCTCCAAGCCGCACCGCTCGGCCAAGTCCTCGCGCCGGCGCGGATCGCTGCGCTGATTGGAGTCCGCAGCCGCTGTCGGGCTGACCCGAGGCGTCGGATATCGTCCATGTGTGGCTAACCTTGCCGACCTGTCAGTGCTCCCTGAGCTGGGTAAGGCGAAGTGGACACCCGCGCAGATCTTCGGGTACGAGATCGCCCTCGAAGGGATCCGGCAGGCGATCGGGTTCTATGCCCAGCGGATCGCCGCGGCGGAAGCAGCCGACGAGCCCGATGCGGCCGCGATCGCGACGTTGTGCGCCGACCAGGCGGCCTGGGCGGCCCGCGGCCGGGCGCTCGATCCGCTCGACACCGGCGCCGCCGGCCGCATCCGCAAGGAGGCCGACCTGCTCCTCAGCGACGAGGACGAGGGCGCGGATGGCGACGAGGACAGCGGCGACAAGGACAGTGGCGACGAGCTGAGCGAGCAGGATGGCCGAGGTGACTGAGCAGGACGACCGGTTCCTGCTGAGCGACGCTGAGAACGAGCGGATCTTCCGCGAGCGCATCGCCCCCAGCCGGCTCATCGGTACCCCGCAGGACCACCCGGTGGTCGTCTTCGTCGCCGGCCAGCCCGGCGACGGCAAGGCCTCGATCACCGCCTTGGCGAAGGCCGCACTGTCCCGCCGCGCCGATCCCGTCGTACTGAGCAGCTTCGCCCTCGAGGCCTACCACCCGCGACTCAACGAGCCCATCACCGACGAACCCTCGACGTTCGACCGGTACGTCGAGGCCGACGGCCTCCGCTGGCTGGCCCGCGCCGAGGAACTGGTCGCCCAGCAGCGGTACGACGTGATCATCGAGACCGAGCTGGCCGATCCGGACGCGCTCGCGGCGTCGGCCCGCGCGTTCAAGGCGGCCGAGTACCAGGTGGAGGTCGCGCTCCTCGCCGTCCACGAGGCCTTCAGCCGCCTCGGTGTACTGCAGCGGCACATCCGCGGGCTGGAGGCCTATGGCTTCGGCCGGATGGCCAGGCAGCACGACGTCGGGTACGCCGGTGTGCTGCGGGCCGCCCAGCTGATCGACGAAGGCGACTGGGTGGACCGCGTCGGCGTACTGCGACCGGACGGGCAGCTGATCTACGGCAACCAGCGCGACGACGACTGGCGGCAGCCGGCCCGCACCGCGGACGCGATCACCTGGGAACGCGAACGGACCTGGACGGTGGCCGAGTCCCGCGACTTCCTCGACGCAACCAGCGCGGTCGAGCGATTCGGGCTGGCCGCGCCGGTGCAGTGGATCCGGGACGAGGGCATCGACGGCGCCAGAGCCCTGATGGCACTGGCGAAACCGCGACTCGACCCAGTAGCAGTCACCCTCCACATTGCCAAGGCCGGCACGGCGTTCTAGAGGCGCTTGTCACATCGTGCCTACCTGCGGCGGCGGCCGGCGATCGGACCGATTACCGTTGTGAATCCTCAGGATGGAGGAGCGCGGTGTCACAGTCGGTCAATGCGCGGCTACAGCAGGACGCGGAGTTGCTCTGGCATCCGTACTCGTCGCTGACCGAGCCCTCGCCGGTGCGGCTGGTTCGCGGTGCGGACGGCGTACGGCTGCAGCTGGACGACGGTACGGGCGGGACTGTCGAGGCGATCGACGCGATGGCGTCCTGGTGGTGCATGATCCACGGCTACCGGAACCCGGTGCTGGACGCCGCGCTGAAGCGCCAGGTGGACGAGTTCAGTCACGTGATGTTCGGTGGGCTGACCCACGAACCGGCGGTCCGGCTGGGCGAGCGGCTCGTGGAGATCACGCCGGAGCCGCTGCGGCACGTGTTCTTCTGCGACTCGGGATCGGTCTCGGTCGAGGTGGCGATCAAGATCGCGCTGCAGTACCAGGTTGCGCGCGGCAACCATGGGCGCACGCGGATGCTGACGGTCCGCGGCGGGTATCACGGCGACACGTTCGCGCCGATGAGCGTGTGCGACCCGGTCAACGGAATGCATTCGCTGTTCACCGGCGCCCTCAAGGAGCAGGTGTTCGGGCCGCAACCGCCGGCCGGCTTCGACCGGCCCGAGACCGATCCGGAGCTGCAGTCCTGGGCCGACGAGCTGGCCGTACTGGCCGAGCAACATGCGGGTGAGATCGCGGGCATCATCGTCGAGCCAGTTCTGCAGGGTGCCGGTGGGATGTACCCGTACAGCCCTGCCTGCCTGCGCATTCTCCGCGAGCTGGCCGACCGGCACGGCTTCCTGCTGATCTTCGACGAGATCGCCACCGGGTTCGGCCGCACCGGCACGCTGTTCGCGTCCGAGCATGCGGGTGTCGACCCCGACATCCTGTGCGTCGGCAAGGCGCTGACCGGCGGCTACCTGTCGCTGGCCGCGATGCTGTGTACGACGGACGTCGCGCACACGGTCTCCAACGGACCGGGTGGTGCGTTGATGCACGGGCCCACATTCATGGCGAACCCGCTCGCGTGTTCGGTCGCCCTCGCGTCGATCGATCTGCTGCTCTCCCAGGACTGGGCTTCTCGGGTGGCTGCGATTTCCGCGGGGCTTTCGGCGGGGCTTGCTCCGGCGGCCGAACTGCCTGCGGTGAAGGACGTGCGGGTGCTGGGCGCGGTCGGCGTCGTACAGCTCGGTGGGCCGGTGGATCTGCCGCGGCTGACCGAAGCTGCGTTGCGTCGTGGGGTCTGGGTCCGGCCGTTCCGCGATCTCGTCTACACGATGCCGCCGTACATCTGCACTGACGAGGACATCGCCACCATCGGGGCGGCGATCACGGGTGCGGTCGAGGAGGCCGGCTGATGCTGGAGGATTGGCTAGCCCCGAAGGCCGCCGCGCTGGAGGCCCGGGGCCTGACCCGACGGCTCAGTGCGCGGGCCAGGGACGCCGACCTGATCGACCTCGCGGGCAACGACTACCTCGGTCTCGCTCGTGATCCGCGGGTGGTGACGGCCGCCGCCGACGCCGTACGCACCTGGGGCACAGGCTCCACCGCGTCCCGTCTGGTCACCGGTACGACGGAACTTCACGAGCAGCTCGAATCCGCGCTGGCGGCGTACGCCGGGCAGCAGTCCGCGCTCGTGTTCTCGTCCGGATACCTGGCCAACCTCGGTGTCGTCACCGCGCTCGGCGGACCGGGAACCTTGCTGGTCTCCGACGAACACGTGCACGCCTCGCTGGTGGATGCATGCCGCCTGGCGCGGTCCCGGGTCGAGGTCGTCCCGCACAACGACGTCGACGCCGTCGAGAAGATGCTTGCCGAGCGCAACGAACCACATGCGGTGGTGATGACCGAGTCGGTGTTCAGCGTGCTCAGTGACGAGGCGCCGCTGCTCGAACTGGCCGCGGTCGCCAGCGCGCACAACGCCGTACTGCTGGTCGACGAGGCCCACGGGTTGGGGGTCAGCGGCAACGGTCATGGCTCCGTGCACGCGGCGGGTCTCGCCGGGCTGGAGCATGTCGTCGTCACCATGACGCTGTCCAAGTCTCTGGCCTCCCAGGGCGGTGTCGTTCTTGGGCCGTCGGTGCTACGCGAGCACCTCGTCAACCGGGCGCGTCCGTTCATCTACGACACCGGTCTGAACCCGGCCGCCTGTGCAGCAGCCCTTGCTGCGCTTGAGGTTCTGCAGACCGAGCCCGACCGTCCGGCGGCGATTCATGCGGCCGCGGCGCGGCTGGCGGCTGCGTGTGAGGTGCCTCCGTCGCGTGGTGCGGTCGTTTCCGTCCCGATGCCGGGACCGCGCGAGACTGTCCGCGCGGCCGAGCTGTGCCTGCAGAACGGCGTACGCGTGGGGAGTTTCCGGCCGCCGTCCGTCCCCGACGGCATCTCCCGGCTCCGGCTCACCGCGCACGCCGGGTTGTCTGCCGCCGATCTCGATCGGGCGTGTGCTGTCATCGTCGACGCGATCGGGGCGGCCTCATGATCACCTTCGTCACCGGGACCGATACTGAGATCGGCAAGACGATCGTCACGGCCGCGCTCGCCGTACTCGCCGGGGACTCGGTTGCGGTGGTCAAGCCCACCCAGAGCGGTGTGGGGCCCGACGAGCCGGGCGACCTCGCTGTCGTCGGCCGGCTCAGCGGCGTGACCGCACTGCATGAAGGTGTCCGGTTGCCCGAGCCGCTCGCGCCCACCACCGCCGCCCGGCGCGCCGGGGTTCCGCTGCCGTCGGTCGAGGAGTACGCCGCATCCATCGACGACCTCGCCGGCGAATACGACACCGTGCTGGTCGAGGGCGCCGGCGGACTGCTCGTCGGACTCGATGCTGACGGCAACAACCTGGCGGATCTGGCCGAGCATCTGACCTCGCCGTTCCGGTTCGTGGTGGTGACACGTGCCGGGCTCGGCACGCTGAACCACGCCGGGCTGACCGTCGAGGCTCTGCGGTCGCGGGAGCTGCCGGTCGCGGGCCTCGTGATCGGGTCGTGGCCGGCCGAGCCGGATCTCGCCGAGAGCTGCAACCTGGAGGATCTCCCGGCCACGACCGGCGTCCCAGTGATCGGGCGGATCCCGGCCGGGGCCGGTGCCTGGAGTCGAGAGGAGTTCCGGGCCGCCGCACCGGGATGGTTCGAGTGACGCGGAGCTCCGCTTCCGGCGACGGGTCGACGGTGACCGGCTGCCCGGCTCGGTACGACGAGGCGCTCGGGTACTGGGTCGTCGACGACCCGGCGCTGGCGCGTGAGGTGCTGCTAGACCCGCAGACGTTCCGCCCGGACAACGCCGTACTCGCCCACACGCCGCTGTCCGTGAAGGCGCTCCGCGTCCTGTCGGGCGTCGGCTTCGCACTGCCGCCGACGCTGGCGAACAACGCGGGGGAGTCACACCGCCCGATTCGTGCCGCCGTTGCCCGCTTCTTCAGCCCTGCCCGAGTGGCCGCCGCCGAACCGCTGACCCGGGAGCTCAACACCGCACGAGTCACGGCTGCGCTTAGAGCCCTTGCTGACTGTCAACAGGTCGACCTGGTGCAGGCGATCGCCGCGGAGCCGCCGGCCCTCGTCGTACTGCACCTGCTCGGCCTGACGGATGTCGACGTACCTGCGCTGAAGGCCTGGAGCCTGGACTCGCTGGAACTGTTCTGGGGCTGGCCCGATGAGGACCGGCAGCTGGAGTTGGCGCACAGTGCGGCCGAGTTCTACGCCTGGCTGCGCGCGCGGACGACGGCCGCCAGGAAGGCGCCGGGTGACGATCTGTTCGGTGTGCTGGTCGCACTAGGGCTGACCGATGAAGAGGTGTGCGCGGTCGGCTACTTCCTGCTGATCGCCGGCCAGGAGACCACGACCCAACTCATCTCCACCGCCTTCCAGCGCTGTCTCGACGATCCCGGCACCACAGTGGAACAGGTTCTCCAAGAGGCGTCCTCGGTTCCCACCTGGCGCCGCATCACCGCCGAACCAACGACCTTGGGCGACGTGGACCTACCGGTAGGCGCCCCCGTCCTCCTCGGCCTGACCGGCCACGGCGGCCCCGCCGACCTAGCATTCGGCATCGGCATCCACCGCTGCCTCGGCGCCGCCCTAGCCCGAATGGAAACCCAGGTCGCGCTGGACTGTGCACGTGACTTGCTGAGCAGCGTGCGCCTGGCCGAGCCCCCACCGATGATCGACTTGCTCTCGTTCCGCGCTCCGGCGCAGTTGGTAGTGACGTCGTCGGGTCACAAGGCGGTTTGATTTGCGGGGGTCTCCTGCTCGATGTGTTGGTCGCTGGCGATCCGCTGACGGCTTATGTGTCGACTGACGGGTCGTGTGCCGACTGGTGGGATGTAACCGGTCATCGGAGACGCAGCCCGTCATCGATGGGGGCCTCCGGGATCGCGTGCCAGGCCGTCGGCGCCTGATCGCTGGGATGCCGGGTCCGAGGGTCGGGATCTGGGACTTGGGGACTCTTGCTGGTCGGTTCGGGTGCGCGACGCTCCCCAGCCCGGACGGCGCCGGCGACTAAGCTTCTTGATGAAGGCGGAGGCGGGTCTCTCCGTTACATGAACACCTGAGGGCCCGTCGGTCTACGCCGACGGGCTCTCAGCATGTCTGCGGAGCTCGTCTTCGGGTCGTAACTAGCGGTAACACGGCGGACAACTAGCGTCGCTAGCGTCCGTGTTGTGAGCTTTCCGACGCGGTGTCGTGTGCGGTTGTGGTTCGGGCCGCATCTGATTTCTGACTACATCGGTGATCAGGCTGGTGCGGCTCGGTACGAGGCTGCGATGCGGCGGCGGTTTCCGGGGCTGGAGGTCACCAACGAGCGCTTGTCGGTGACCGGTCGAGCGGCGGATTACAGCCGTGCTGACCTGCACCGATAGGCTTTGCGCGTGGCAGAGCATGAGTTGGTCCTGGTTGTGGATTTCGGGGCGCAGTACGCGCAGCTGATCGCGCGCCGCGTGCGCGAGGCGAAGGTGTACTCCGAGATCGTGCCGCACTCGATGCCGGTCGAGGAGATGCTGGCGAAGGGGCCGAAGGCGATCATCCTGTCGGGCGGCCCGCAGTCGGTGTACGCCGAGGGCGCGCCGCGGGTCGACTCCGGGCTGTTCGAGGCCGGCGTACCGGCGTTCGGGATCTGCTACGGCTTCCAGGCGATGGCGCAGACGCTCGGCGGCGAGGTCCGGCGTACCGGACTCCGCGAGTTCGGCCGTACGCCGGTCACGGTGAGCGAGCCCGGGACGCTGCTGGCCGACATCCCCGAGGACCTGAACGTGTGGATGTCCCACGGTGACGCGGTGCACGCGCCGCCCGCGGGGTTCGCCGTACTCGCGGGGTCCGAGGGCGCGCCGGTCGCGGCGTTCGAGGACCTGGACCGGCGGCTGGCCGGCGTGCAGTGGCACCCGGAGGTCCTGCACTCGCAGGCCGGGCAGGCTGTGCTGGAGCACTTCCTGTACGAGATCGCCGGCTGCAAGGGCGACTGGACGACGAGCAACGTCGTCGACGAGCAGGTCGAGCTGATCCGCGAGCAGGTCGGCGACAAGCAGGTGCTGTGCGCGCTGTCCGGCGGTGTCGACTCCGCGGTCGCGGCGGCCCTGGTGCACAAGGCGATCGGCGACCAGTTGACCTGCGTGTACGTCGACCATGGTCTGCAGCGGGCCGGTGAGTCGGAGCAGATCGAGAAGGACTTCGTCGCCGCGATCGGGATCCGGCTCGAGGCGATCGACGCCGAGGAGCAGTTCCTGACCGCGCTGGCCGGGGTGATCGACCCGGAGCAGAAGCGGAAGATCGTCGGCCGCGAGTTCATCCGGACCTTCGAGGCGACCGCGCGCAAGGTGGACGCCGAGCGGCACATCGAGTTCCTGGTCCAGGGCACGCTGTACCCGGACGTGGTCGAGTCCGGCGGCGGTGCCGGCGCCGCGAACATCAAGTCGCACCACAACGTCGGCGGGCTGCCCGACGACCTGCAGTTCAGCCTGATCGAGCCGCTGCGGACGCTGTTCAAGGACGAGGTCCGCGAGCTCGGGCTGGCGCTCGGCCTGCCGGAGACGATGGTCTACCGGCACCCGTTCCCGGGCCCCGGCCTGAGCATCCGGATCATCGGCGAGGTCACCCGCGAGCGGCTGGACATCCTGCGCGCCGCGGACCTGATCGCCCGCACCGAGCTCACCGCGGCCGGTCTCGACCGCGACATCTGGCAGTTCCCGGTGGTCCTGCTGGCCGACGTACGGTCGGTCGGCGTCCAGGGCGACGGCCGGACGTACGGCCACCCCGTCGTACTGCGCCCCGTCACCAGCGAGGACGCGATGACGGCCGACTGGGCCCGCCTGCCGTACGACGTGATCGAGCGCATCTCGACCCGCATCACCAACGAGGTCGACGAGATCAACCGCGTCACCCTCGACGTCACCAGCAAGCCCCCGGGCACCATCGAGTGGGAGTAGTACTACGTCACGGTGGGTGACCCTACCGGCTGTTACGGTCGTTGTGTTGCCCGTTGACCACGGCGGGTGACTTTCCTCGGGGGAGGAGACCGTGGTGTTCCGCGTTCATTTCGAGTGTGCGGATCTGGCGAGGACGACGATCGCGCAGGAGCCCGATCCGTTGTGGGAGGTCCTGCTGGGTCTCCACGTCCTGCAGACCGATGACGAGCCGGAGACGTTCGGCACCTGGCGGGAGCGGGCGAGAGCCCGGCTGAGCGCGCTGGAGCAGGAGCTGCTCGCGCTCGCGCCGCCGGTGGGGTATTCACCGGATTTCCTGACACCGACCGCTGCGGGTGAAGGACTCGAGGCGGGACTGGCGGCGGTCGGCGCCACACCGCCCGGTCAGCTGAGATCCGAGTTGGGCAGGTTGTCGGACAGTGTGCGGCTGCCGGCCTGGAGCCGACGGCTCGCGGCCGGCGAGAACGGCGTGATGACCCGGCTCGTGCAGGGGCTGCGGTCGTTCCACCGGACCAAGATCGCGCCGCAGATGCCGGTGATCAGGCCGGCGATCGAGTCGACCGTTGCCAAGCACAACGACACCGTCGCCAATGACGGGTTCGAGTCGCTCATCCCGCGGCTGCACCCGACGCTGCGCTGGGAAGCGCCGGTGCTGTCGGTCGACATGCCGCACATCGACCGGGACCTGCACCTGAACGGCCGCGGGCTGCGACTGGTGCCGTCGTTCTTCTGCTGGAAGTACCCGATGATGCTGCTCGATCCCGCACTGCCACCGGTGCTGGTCTACCCGGTGCGGCACGCCGGCCGGCCCGAGGCCGTCGTACGTCATGCGGACCGCGATCGCGCCGTGGCCGACCTGCTCGGGAAGACCAGGGCGCGGGTGCTGAAGAGCATCTCGAGCGGTGCATGCTCGACCAGCGAACTGGCGGCCCGGGCCGGGATCTCACTGGCCTCGGCCAGCGAACACGCCCGAATCCTGCACAACACCGGCCTGGTCACCACACACCGCATCGGCAGCTCGGTCCGCCACATGCTCAACCCGATCGGCGCCGACGTACTCACCGGCGCCCGGAGCTAGGGCTGGATGCCGTCGAGGAGGCGGTCGAGGCCGTAGCGGTAGGAGTCCGCGGCCGCTTCGCGGGTGGTCGACTGGTACCCGTCGGCGTTCCAGATCGTGGTCATCGCGGGGTGCCGGTCGACGTCGAAGTACGTCTCCCACAGGTCGTTGCGCTCGTACCACCAGGCGTCGTTGGTCTGACCGGTCGCGCGCTCGACCAGTTGACTCTCCGCTTCGAGGCTTGCCGCAGAGTCGACGTACGTCGTGATTGCAAGCGCAGCTGTGTTCGTCTCGAGCGCTCCGAGTCCGAGACCGAGCAACGCGGACAGGAGGTACTCGCGACCCGCCAGCATGCCTGGTCCGACCGGCGGGCGGATCGTCGAGACCTGTGACAACCACAGGTGCCGCTGGAACATCGCACGGGTCTGCTGGGAGTAGAGCTCCACCTGCTCCCGCCAGTCCTCCGGCCGCGGCTCGCCCGGGCCGGGGAGCTCGCGCTCGCCGAGCACCTGGTCCACCATCAGGTCGAGCAGCTCTTCCTTCGACGGCACGTACGTGTACAGCGTCATCGTGCCGACGCCGAGCTCCTTCGCGAGCCCGCCCATCGACGCCGCCGCCAGCCCCTGGTCGTCAGCGAGCTGGATGCCTGCTTGGACGACGTGGTCAAGGTTCAGCGACGGCCGCCGGCCGGCGCCGCGCTTTCTCGCCACCCCGTCGACGGGTTCGTCAGCGGCCGGCTGGCGGTGGTTGCGCCACAGCAACGCCAGCGTCTTGTCCGGCTGCCCCTCGCCACTCCGCCGCTCGCTCACGGGCCAACGATAGGCGCTTGGTTGAATTCTCGTATACCCTACGGAAATTCATCAGTGAGAGGAGATGGGGATGACGATCCTGGTGACGGGTGCGACCGCGAGTGTCGGCCGGCTGCTGGTCGACGAGTTGGTGGCCGCGGGTGCGCCGGTGCGGGCGTTGACCAACAAGCCGGCCCGCGCCGCGCTGCCGGAGGGCGTGGAGGTCGCGCGCGGGTATCTCGGCAATCCGGAGACGCTGCCCGCGGCGCTCGCCGGCGTCGACACCGTGTACCTCGCGCCGCTTCCGGCGTACGTCGACCACTTCGTCCGCTGCGCGCGGGACGCCGGCGTGCGGCGGGTCGTCGTACTGTCGGGAGAGCCTGCGGATTACGAGGCGCAAGGGGATCCGTCGACGTGGCACTACTACCGGATCGAGCGGGCGATCGAGGAGGGCGGCTTCGACTGGACGTTCCTGCGGCCGGGGCAGTTCATGAACAACACGCTCGACTGGGCTCCGTCGATCAAGGCCGACGGGGTCGTGCGGGCGCCGTACGCCGGCGCGGTGCAGACGCCGATCGACCTCGCCGACATCGCGGCGGTGGCGCGGGTGGTGCTGCTGTCCGAGGGGTACGGCGGGCGGAAGATCACCATGAGCGGACCGGAGGGGATCACGCCGCCGGAGCAGGTCGCGTGGATCTCGGAAGCGATCGGGCGGGAGGTGCGGTTCGAGGAGTTGACGCCGGACGAGTACGTCGAGGGGCTGGCGCCGGTGATCGGACGCGAGACGGCGCAGTGGCTGCTCGACGGTTTCCGGATGATGGCCGAACACCCGATGAAGCCGGAGCCGGCGGTGTTCGACCTCACCGGCCGGCCGGGTACGACGTACCGCGAATGGGCACGGGCCAACGCGGCGGTCTTCGACTGAGGCATGATTCGCGGTTGTGAAAGAAACCTTGCACGACTACCTCCGTACGGCCCGCGAGTCGATGGTCTGGAAGCTCGACGGGCTCGGCGAGTACGACATCCGCCGGCCGCTGACGCCCAGCGGGACCAACCTCCTCGGCCTGGTCAAGCACCTGTCGATCGTCGAGGCCTGGTACTTCGGGAAGACCTTCGACCGGCCGTTCGCCGAGGAGTTGCCGTGGTGGGACGACGACGCCGAGCCGAACGTCGAGATGTGGGCGACCGCGGACGAGACGCGCGCCGAGATCGTCGACCGGTATCAGCGGGCGTGTGCGCACGCTGACGCGACGATCGAGGCGCTCGACCTGGACGCGCTGGGTGAGGTGCCGTGGTGGCGCAAGCCGTCGGTGACGCTGCACGGCATCCTCGTCCACGTACTCGCCGAAACCAACCGGCACGCCGGCCACGCCGACATCCTCCGCGAACAACTGGACGGCGCGGCCGGCATGAGTCCGACCAACTCGAACCTCCCCGAGCAGGACGCCGCCTGGTGGGCGAACTACCGCGAACGCGTCGAGGAGGCCGCCCGCGCCGCCGGCTGACGCTCCTGGGTTGTCGGCGACGGGTGCAAAGGTGTTGTTCCGAACCCTCGCGGAAGGCGGAACATGAACTCCACCAGGCACGACCGAGACACCTGGGACCTGGTATCGAGTGTCGGCGCGACCGCCACCCTGGCTGCGACGGCCCGGGCGATCGCGACCCGCGCGGGCCCTCGGCTCATCGACGACCCGTTCGCCGAACTGCTCGTCCGAGCGGTCGGTGTCGACCTCCTCGCCCGGCTGGCGTCCGGTGAAGAGCCTCCCGGCGAGTTGGTCGATCGGGTCACGATCGACGGAGCCAAGGTGCGGGGCAAGTTCTACGACGACTTCTTCCTCGAAGCGACGAACGCAGGCGTCACGCAGGCCGTGATCCTGGCGTCGGGGCTGGATTCCCGCGCGTACCGACTGCCCTGGCCGTCCGGGACTGTGGTGTTCGAGCTCGACCAGCCCGACGTCATCGAGTTCAAGACCCGAACACTTGCCGAGTTGGGCGCTGCACCCACCGCTGACCGTAGGGCGGTCGCGGTCGATCTGCGCGAGGACTGGCCTGCCGCACTTCGCGCGGCCGGATTCGACGCGGCCCGGCCGACCGCATGGTGTGCCGAAGGCCTGCTGGGATACCTGCCGCCCGAGGCGCAGGACCGCCTGCTGGACACCATCACCGAGCTCAGCGCACCGGGAAGCCGCGTGGCGACCGAGAGCAGGCCCAACCCACGGCCGGGCGACGAGCGCAGGACGAAGGCAGGCCTCGATCGCATCTCCGAACTCTGGCGTGCGCGCGGCTTCGACCTCGACCACGCACGGCTGCGCTATTTCGGCGAGCGCAACGAAGCGGCTCCCTACCTCGCAGATCGCGGCTGGACGCTGGCCCTGGCCAGCACCCGGGACCTGCTCGCCGCCAACGACCTCCTGCCCCTCGAGGCCGATGAATTGCGCATGGGCGGCCTGCTCTACGTCAGCGGCATCCTCGACACCCGTGACGGCTAAGGGAACATGTGTTTGAATGTAAGGCATGAGGTGGGCTGGTCAGCGGATTGATGCCGAGACGCCGGGGACGTTGCCGGGGCTCGGGTTGATCGCGGGGCTGGTCCGGTCGGTGACGACGCCGGAGTTCCAGGGGATCACGTTCCACGAGGTGCTGGCGCGGTCGGCGCTGAACTCCGTGCCCGGTACGGCGCTGCCGTTCAACTGGACCGTCAATCCGTACCGCGGGTGTTCGCACGCCTGCCGGTACTGCTTCGCCCGGCCCACACACAAGTACCTCGAGCTCGACACCGGACTGGACTTCGATCGGCAGATCGTCGTGAAGACGAACGTGGCCGACGTCCTGCGCCGGGAGCTCGCCCGTCCGTCGTGGTCCCGCGAACCAGTTGCCCTGGGCACCAACACGGACCCGTACCAGCGCGCCGAGGGCCGCTACCGCCTGATGCCCGGCATCATCGATGCCCTCGCTTCGTCGGGCACGCCGCTGTCCGTCCTCACCAAGGGGACCTTGCTCCGGCGTGACCTCGGTCTGCTGTCCGCGGCGTCCGCCGAGGTCTCCGTAGGCATCGCCGTCTCCCTGGCCCTGGGCGACGAGGAATTGCGACGCCGCCTGGAGCCCGGCGTACCGTCGGTCCGCGGCCGCCTCGACCTGATCCGCGCGATCCGCGACGCCGGCCTGCCCTGCAGCGTCATGGTGGCCCCGGTCCTGCCCTGGCTCACCGACTCCACCGACCAGTTGGACCAGCTGCTCGCGCAGCTGTCCGAGGCCGGCGCCACCGGCGTCACGCCACTGGTCCTCCATCTACGCCCGGGTGTGAAGGACTGGTTCATGCAATGGCTGGCCCATGACCACCCCAACCTGGTCGGCCGCTACGAGTCCCTGTACGCCCACGGCTCCTACGCTTCCCCGAGCTACCGCAAGGCCTTCGAGGAAAAGGCCCGCCCGCTGCTCGACAAGCACGGCTTCGGCCGGCGGTCGCGCCACCGCTCCGAGCCGATCGACGGCATGCACAGCGGCACAGTCGAGACTCTGGGCCCGAAGCCATCGACCCAAGAACGCCTCTTCTGAATCCACGCGTCAGTTGACGGCGAGGTGGCGGCGGTGAAGCCAGAGGACGCCACTGGCAACCCCGATGGCGGCGGCTGCGCCGGCCGGCAACCACTGGAGTGCTGCGCCGTCTGAAGCGTCCGGATCCGTCCCGTAGCCAGGCTCGTACTCCGGATAGTTCGGTGGCCCAGCCCCAGTCGTGGCGTCCATCCACATCAGGGCCGGGGCCGGACCTGGCAGGAAGTTCGCGGACGCGGCGCCGGCAGTGGCCCCGAGCGAGATGCAGACGCCCGCTGTGCCCGCCATCGCGACGACGGCGCGCCGGCAGGACGTCGTACAGCTGTTTGACCCGTGCCTCCCCACACTCTGTTGTCTCGCACGGCGGTATCACAGCGGTATCGGCCGGTAATTCTCAGGGGACGGTGAGGATCTGGGGGCCTTCGGGGGTGATGGCTACGGTGTGTTCGGCGTGGGCGCCGCGGGTTCGGTCGGCGGAGCGGAGGGTCCAGCCGTCTTCGTCGATGCTGTAGGTGGATCCGGGGCCGGACCAGAACCAGGGCTCGATCGCGAAGACATGGCCGGCGCGGAGTTTGAGGCCCCGGCCGGGCCGGCCGCCGTTGGGGATGTGCGGCTCCTCGTGCATACGGCGGCCGACGCCGTGGCCGCCGAAGTCCAGGTTGGTGCCGACGCCGGCCCGGTCCCCGACCTCGCCGATGGCGGCGCCGATGTCGCCGATCCGGTTGCCCTCGACAGCGGCCGCGATCCCCGCGGCAAGGGCCTCTTCGGTCGTCGCGATCAACTCCAGGTCCTCGGCTCGCGGCGTACCGACGCAGAAGCTGATCGCCGAGTCCGCGCACCACCCGTCGATGGAGGCACCGCAGTCCACGTTGAGCAGGTCTCCGTCGGCCAGACGCTGGTCGGACGGCAGCCCGTGCAGTACGGCGTCGTTCACCGACGTACAGATCACACCGCTGAACGGCGACGTCGCGAACCCGGGCTGGTACCCGTCGAACAACGACACCGCCCCGGCGGAACGCAGTACGTCGCGGGCCACCTCGTCGAGTTCACGCAAGGAGACGCCGACCGCGGCCTCCTTCTTCACCGTTGCGAGCGCCGTGCCGACGACCCGCCCGGCCGCGCGCATCTGCTCGATCTGCGCCGGCGTCTTCAACTCGACCATGATTCCTCCGGGATAGTTATACCGGCACTTCTACCACACCCCCAACTAACAGGCCCTGCGCAGCGTCTTCAACGACAACTAGGGTCTGGGGGCGGGAAATGACGGTACGACGACGCGCGGTGCTCGGGGGAATGCTCGCTGGAGCCGCGGCGATGGCGACCAGTGGATGCATCGCGGACACGTACGCGAACACAGGTGATCAGCCTCCGAAGACGGCTGAACCGAAACAGAGCAAGCAAGCCGACCAGGTCACGGTCGTCGCGACCGGCGACGTACTGCTCCACGAACGCCTCTGGACCACCGCGAAACGCGACGGCGACAACGGCCGGTGGGACTTCGCGCCACTGATGAGCAGCGTGAAACCCCTTGTCCAGAAGGCGGATCTCGCGATCGCGCACCTGGAAACACCGCTGGCACGTGAAGGCGGCCCGTACCACGGCTACCCGCTCTTCCAGGGTCCGCCGCAGATCGCCACGGCGCTCAAGCAGACCGGCTACGACCTCTGCACGACCGCGAGCAACCACAGCTTCGACGGCGGCGCGGCCGGCATCGACCGGACCCTCGACACGCTCGACAAGGTCGGGCTGAAGCATGCCGGTACGGCGCGATCGCGGGCCGAGGCCGAGCAGATCACGATCGTCGACGTCGGCGGAGTGAAGGTCGCGTCGCTCAGTTTCACCTTCGGGTTCAACGGGTTGCCGTACCCGAACGGCGAGACCTGGCGGGCCGGCACGATCAGCGCGAAGGCCATCAAGCTGAAGGCCCAGGAGGCTCGTGACCGCGGCGCCGACCTCGTGCTGGTCAGCTGCCACTGGGGCACGGAGTACTCGAACAAGCTCAACGACCAGCAGCGCGAGGTCGGCCCGCAGTTGCTTGCCGACAGCAACATCGATCTGGTGATCGGCCATCACGCGCACGTCGTGCAACCGATGGAGGAGATCGACGGCAAGTGGGTCGCGTACGGACTCGGCAACCTGGTCGCCGCGCATCGCGAACCGAACAGCACCAAGGCCGAAGGTCTGCTGGCCCGCTTCACGTTCACCCGCAGCGGCGACCGCTGGACGACGGCGGCCGAGTACGCGCCGCTCTTGATGACCGACGACCTGCCGGTACGAGTCCTGGATGTTCGCCGGGAGCTCGCGAAAGACACAGCCCGGCGTAGTCGCCTCGAGCTGGCGCAGCGCCGTACGACGGAAACTGTGACGGCACTGGGCGCGACGCCGAAAATGCTTTGAGTCAAGGCATCGCGGCGGTCTAGGGTCGGGCTCATGATTACGTACTTCGTGATGGTCCGTCGTGCCCGCCTCCGGGCAGGCGAGGGGTGCCTGGGGATGGCATCCGCTCGATAGTCGTTGGGCCCAACGGGTTGTGGACGCGGCCGGGATCAAACCCGGCGAGCTCGTCCTCGACGTCGGGGCCGGACTCGGCGCGCTGACCGCGCCGCTGGTCCGGGCCGGCGCCCGGGTGGTCGCTGTCGAACTCCATCCCGGTCGTGCCGATCGGTTGCGCCGGCGGTTCGCGGACGCGCCGGTGACGGTCGTCCGGGCCGATGCCGGTGATCTGCGACTGCCGTCGCGGCCGTTCCGGGTGGTGTCGAGTCCGCCGTACAACATCTCCACGCTGTTGCTGAAGCGCTTGCTGTCGCCGGGTTCACGTCTGGTGTCGGCGGATCTGGTGCTGCAGCGGCAGCTGGCGAATCGGTGGGTTCGCGGTGACGCGCCCGGGGCGAACCGGTGGTTCCGCCACTACGACCCGTCGCTCGGACTTCGCCTTCCCCGCAAGGCCTTTACCCCACCGCCGCATGTCGACTCAGCAGTCCTGGTACTGCGCAAACGCTAGAGGGAGCGCAACCCCCTACGAGGTCAGAGGTGACCTCGTAGGTGGTTTGCTGTCAGCCGTGCCAGGAGTTCCACAAGGCGGCGTACGAACCTTGGCGGGCGACCAGTTCGTCGTGACTGCCCAGCTCCGATATGCGGCCGTCCTCCACCACTGCGACGCGGTCGGCGTCGTGGGCGGTGTAGAGACGGTGGGCGATCGCGATGACCGTCCTGCCTTCCAGTACGGCGGCCAGCGAGCGCTCCATGTGCCGCGCGGCCCGCGGGTCGATCAGCGAGGTCGCCTCGTCGAGCACCAGCGTGTGCGGGTCGGCCAGCACCAGTCGCGCCAGCGCCAACTGCTGCGCCTGCGCCGGTGTCAACGCCAGCTGTCCGGAACCGACACGGGTGTCGAGCCCGTCCGGCAGCGCCACGGCCCACTCTCGTGCGTCCACCGCGCCGAGTGCGTCGAGCAGCTCCGCGTCCGTTGCGGACGGACGCGCCATCGAGAGGTTGTCCCGTAGCGTTCCGACGAAGACGTGGTGCTCCTGCGTGACCAGCGCGACCTGCTTGCGCAGCTCGTCCAGCGGCAGCTCCGTCATCCCCACACCGCCGACCGTCACCGAACCGGTCCGCGGCGGATGGATGCCCGCGACCAACCGCCCCAGCGTCGACTTGCCCGCACCGGACGGCCCGACCATCGCGATCCGCTCGCCCGGCTGGATCGTCAGGTCGATGCCGTGCAGTACGTCGCGGCCCTCGACGTACGAGAACCTCACGTCACGCGCTTCGACCAGTTCGCTGTCCGGCTCGCGCCCCGAGGGCGTGCGGTCGTCAGGTACGTCGCTGATCCCGAGCAGTCGCGCGAACGCGGCACCGCCGGACTGGAGCTCGTCCAGCCAGGACAGCAACCGGTCGACTGGATCGAGCAGCTGGTTCACGTACAGCACGGCGGCTGTCACGGCGCCGAGCGAGGCGTGACCGTTGAGGTGCATCCAGCCGCCGAACAGCAGCGTTACCACGAGCGGCACGAAGTACCCGAGCTCGGCGGCCGGGAAGTACATGGTGCGCAGGAACAGCGTGTAGCGCTCGGCCAAATAGCTTCCGCGGATGTCCGCGTCACCGCGCCGTACGCGATCGTCGTACCGGCGCAAGGCCTCGACCGTCCGCGCGCCTTCGACCGTCTCCGCGAGCGAGCTGGTCATCTGCGCGTACGCCGCGTTCTCGCGGAGGTACCCGTCCTTGGCGCGGCGCAGGTACCACTTCGTGCTCAGCCAGAGCAGCGGGACCATCGCGACCATCGGCACCAGCACCCAGACGCCGACCAGCAGCGTGGCGACCACGGTGAAGATCACGGTCACGAACGCGATGATCGTCTCGGGTACGGCGAATCGCACGGTCCGGGACAGTGTGTCGACGTCCCGCGACGTCCGCGACAGCAGGTCGCCGGTGCCGGCCCGCTCGACCGTGCCGATCGGCAGCGCGAGCGCGTTGTCGACGAACTCCTCACGCAGCTCGGCCAGCACCTGCTCGCCCAGCGCGAACGACCGGTACCGCGCCCAACGGGTCAGCAGCGACTGCGCGACGATGAACCCGGCGATCACGATGATCACCAGGTTGACCTTGGCGGCGGTCGTGCCGTTCTGAACGCCCTCCACCAGATTGCCGATCAGCCGTGGCGCCGCGAGCCCGCTGACCGCCGCGAGCCCGTGCAGCACCAGCGCGATCGTCAGACTGCGCGGGTGCCGCCGGGCCAGTCGCCGGGCATGCCGCCGAATCTCGGCCGGCCCGGCCACGGGCAGGATCTGCCTCATCGGAGGGCCTCCTCTTCTTCGGACTGGCGGGTGACGGTCGTGCGGTACTGCGGTGTGCTCTCGAGCAGCTCGCGGTGCTTGCCGGTGGCAACGACGCGGCCGGCGGCGACGAAGATCACCTCGTCGACGCGATCCAGCAGCAGCGGGCTCGCAGTCAGTACGACGGTGCTGCGGCCGGACCGGTGGTCGCGCAGCCGGTCCGCGATCCGCGCCTCGGTGTGCGCATCCACGGCCGAGGTCGGCTCGACCAGGACCAGCACGGACGGGTCGGCGAGCAGCGCGCGGACGAGGACCAGTCGCTGGCGCTGTCCACCGGAGAAGGAGCGGCCCTTCTCCTCGACCTCGGAGTCGAGCCCGTCCGGCAGCGCGACGAGCACGTCCTCGGCGGACGCCGTACGCAGCGCGGCCATCAGTTCTTCGTCAGTACGGCGACCTGATGGGTCCAGCTCCGTGCGCAACAGACCGGTGAACAGTTGGGAGCCCGTGTCACTCACCAGGATCCGCTCCCGGATGTCTGCCCGCGTAGCACTGGCCAGCGTCACACCGCCGTACCTGACCTCGCTGGCGTCGTCGTACCGACCCAGGCGGTCTGCGAGCTTGTCGTTGCTGTCCGGCTCCGCGGAGACGACCGCGGTGAGCAGTCCGTCGCGGGCGCGGACGCCCGAGACCGGATCGACCAGGTCGCCGTGGTCCGGCAGCCGCACCGGTGTCTCCGGGTCGGTGATGTCGGTCTCCAGCTTCAGCACCCGGATGACCCTGCCTGCTGCGACCAGCCCACGCATCAGCTGGTTGGCGAACTCGGTCGCCGTACGCAGTGGCATGACCAGGAACGTCGCATAGCCGTAGAACGCGACCAGCGAGCCGGCACTGAGGTCACCGCGCAGGGCGAAGTGCGCACCCAGGCCGACCACCAGCACGACGAAGATGCCAGGCAACAGGACCTGCGCCGCGTCCAGCACTGATTGGATGCCGGCCACCCGCACGCCGGCCTTCCGCACCTGCTGCGATTCGCTCCGGTAACGTCGCGAGAACGACTCCTCGCCGCCGATGCCGCGCAGCACCCGCAGCCCGGCCACGATGTCCGAGCCCAGCGAGTTCAGCTCGCCGACGGCGTCGCGCTGCGCGGACTGCCGCTTGTGCAGTGGCCGCAGCATCGGACCCAGGCAGAACACCATCACCGGTACGCCGATGAGCACGACGAGGCCGAGCACGGTCGACGACGAGAGCAGGATCACCGCGACCACCACGAAAGCGACGATCGCGCCGGCGAACCGGGCCGTGACCTCCATCAGGTTCCCGATGTACGCGAGGTCGCCCGCGCCGACGCTGACCACCTCGCCGGTGGCCAGTTGCTTGGGCAGCGTCGCGCCGAGGTCGGCCGATTTCCGCGTCACCACCTGGACCGTCCGGTACGCCGCGGTCAGCCAGTTGGTGACCGCGAACCGGTGCCGCATGATGCCCGCCGACGCCTGCACCATGCCGACCGCGAACAGCAGCGCCGTCCAGCGCAGCAGCCGCTCGCCGTCGCGCGCCGCGATGCCCTCGTCGATCGCCCGCCCGAGGATCGCCGGGACGAAGGCCTGCGCGGACAGCCACAGGATGCCGAACACCATCCCGCCGGCCAGCGTGCGTGTCTGACCGCCCGCGACCCACCACAGGTAGCGGGCCGGCGAGCGATGATTCGGGACGCCAGGATCGGCGAGCGGCAGTTGTCTCATAGCCTTCTCAGGCTAGGTGCCGCCCCCGACAGCCGCATGCGAATTAACCCGGGCCAAGCACACGCGGTGACGGTGACGGTCGGTAGACCTTCACCTTGCGTTGGGCGACGGGTTCCCACCGGGTCATGTCCGGCCCCTGTCCTGGATCCATGTTCGTGATCGCGCATCGGGGAGCGAGTGGCTACCGCCCGGAACACACACCGGCGGCCTACCGGCTGGCCGCGGCCCAGGGCGCCGACTACCTGGAACCCGACCTGGTCGCCACCCTCGACGGCGTCCTGGTCTGCCGGCACGAGAACGAGATCTCCGGTACGACGGACGTCGCGGAGCACCCGGTGTTCGCCGACCGGAGGATCACCAAGATCGTCGACGGGACCGCGGTCACCGGCTGGTTCGTCGAGGACTTCACGTTCGCCGAGCTGCGGACGCTGCGGGCCCGGGAGCGGATGCCCGCGCTCCGGGCGGGCAACACGGCGTACGACGGGCTGGAGGAGATCCCCACCTTCGACGAGGTGGTCGCGCTGGCGCGCCGGGAGTCGGCGCGGCTGGGACGGCCGATCGGGGTGGTGCCGGAGATCAAGCACCCGACGTACTTCCGGCGGCTCGGCCTGCCGCTGGAGGAGCTGCTCACTGAGCGGATCCTGGCGCTCCGGCTGCGTCCGGACGAGATCATGATCCAGTCGTTCGAGCCGACGAGCCTGCGACGGCTGTCGGTGATGACGCGGGTGCCGCTGGTGCAGCTGATCGACTCCGAGAGCGCGCCGAACGATTTCCTGCGGACCGGTGACGGGCGCACGTACGCCGACCTGATCGAGCCTCGGGGGCTCCGGGAGATCGCGACGTACGCGCAGGTGCTGGCGCCGTCCAAGAACCTGGTCCTGCCGCGCAGCGTGGACGGCTGTCTCGGGGAACCCACCCGCCTGGTCGACCACGCCCACCGCGCCGGCCTGGGGGTCCAGGTCTGGACGTTCCGCGCCGAGCGCCGCTTCCTACCCACCGGGACCGACTTCCCCACCGAACTGGCCCGCTTCGCCGCCCTGGGCCTCCAGGGCATCTTCGCCGACCACCCAGACCAAGCAGTCGCCGCCCTCCACAAACCAGCCCTAAACGTCTAGCAAGCCGCTTGGGTCGAGTTAGAGCCCTGCGCGTAGTTCGGCCAGTGCCTTCGTGGCTGTCGGGTGGAGTTCCTGGTCGATCGTGCGGCTACGGTCGATTCCCAGGACGAGGCGGGCTGTCGTGGCGGGGCGGGTGCGGATGAGCCTGGTTCGCAGGTACGTCGGCGGGTGCGTCGCGTCGGTCCGGGCCTCGCGGAGGCGACTGACTCGCAGCCGGCGCTCGATCTCCCGCGCCGGGACCTCGGTCACCTCCCGCCGGACCGCCTCCAGCGGGTCGATGCCGGTCGGGAAGCGGAGGGCTCGCTCCAGCGCTCGGTACGACGCCCCGGCGAGGACCAGCCGTTCCAACGCGTGTGCGGTCGCCTCGGAGCCGGCCATCTCGCCGGCTTTGCGATCGGCGAGGTACTCCGCCCGCTGGTTGCCTCGCAGTTCCAGGCGCTCCAGCAGCCAGGCGATCCCACGCACCAGGACGCCGATACTCGCGTTGAGCATCCGGCTGATCAAAGTCGCACCGGTCGGTTCGCCGTAGCCGAGCTCACGCCTGATCCGGTCGCCGTGCTGCTCGGTGAAGGTCTCCTTCAGTTCATACAGAACCGACCAGGCGGCGCCGACCAGCCAGCTGCTCCTGGCATCGCCGTGCCGGCCATGACCCAACTCGTGCGCCAGGATGGCGATCCGCTCCTGCGGTCGTAGACCCGCCCAGAGCGGCAGCCCGATGCCGACCACCGGTCGAAACCGCCACCCGATCTGCTGGTACCAGACGTTCGCCTCTGTGCTGATGACGACGGTCGTCACCCGCCTCGTGCCGATGGCGTCGGCCAGCTCGTCGAGTACGGCATACAGGGTGGGTGCCTGGTCGCGTGGCACCAGTTGCACGTCGTCCGGCAGTTGCGCGGCGCGTGGGTGGAAGAGAAACGCCACCCCGAAGGCAAGCAGCGCGAGCATCCCGCTGAGCCAGAGTGGTCGATAGAAGACGAGCAGAGCGACGCCGGCCAGGAACGCGATCAGCGGCAGCAGCAGGATCAGAGCGGACAATACGTGCGCGCCGATCCTGGCCGCGTCCCAGCCAGGGCGGTGGACGCTCCCGGTCTCCAGTTCCCGGTAGAGCGACTCGGCGAGGCGGTGCTCCAGCCGGAGACGCCACGGTGGAGTGTGGTCCTCGCGAGGAGTCGGGTCGACGTTCCAGTCGCACTTGTCACACCAGGTGACGTGCCGAGGGTCGATCCGGATCTGGTGCCCGCATTCGGGGCAGTTGGTGATCTCTTCGGCGCGCTGCACGACGGAAGTGTTGCAGTGCGGCGGCGGGGTGGCGAGTTGTCGTCACCCCGCCGCTGGGTCCGGGGGAGCTGCGCCGCGGTGGGGCGCAGTGGGGATCACGCTGCCGGGGGCTTGTTGTTGGTGTCGTCGTAGAGGCGGGAGGCGATGTCGTTCTCGGTCGTGTCCTGGTTCTGGTCCTGGTTGACCGACTGCTGGACGTTCTGCCAGACCGCCTTGCCGTCGGACTCGGGGATCACGATCCAGGCGACCGCGTAGCCGATCAGTGCGGCGCCGCCGGTGATCAGCGTGGCGCCGACCCAGCCGAGGCGGACCAGGGTCACGTCGACGTTCAGGTAGTCGGCGATGCCGCCGGACACGCCGGAGAGCATCCGCTGGTTGGCGGAACGACGGAGGACCTTGCCGGACAGGTTCTGGAACGGTGCGTTGGAGTTCGTCATGGCTCTACTGTCCCGTTTCCGCACCCCACGGCACATCAGGATCGGTACCGACCGACCCCTGAGCGACCCCTGACGACTTTCGTGGGGCATCAGGTGGCTGCCCGCGCCGGTAGCCCTCAGACTGGAGGTGCCGACGAAGTGCGAGGGACGCGATGAACGAACCGAAGCTCCTCGACCGCACAGGCGGCGCAGGTACGCCTCGTCGTCTCCGCGACCGTCTGGTCACCGCAGCGGCAGCGGCAACCGTCGTGGCTGTGATCGGTGTGACCAACGTGCTGACAGCGCCCGGCGGGTCAGGGACAGGCCCCCTGCCCGGCCCTGAGCCGGACCCGGTACCGATGCGGCTGGTCGGCTTCGGCCACGGCGCGATCGCGGTGCCGAAGGTCTGGGGCACGGACGTCAGCCGCTGCGGCACGCCGCGCCGGGACACCGTGCTCATCGACGACCCGGGAGCGGTGTCGTACTGCGATCTGCCGCGCCCTCCCGACGTCGACAGCGTGGAGCTCGCCGCCGCGCCGCCGGTCGGTTTCCAGGTCGACGAGACCTTCACGGTCGACGGAGTCCGGGCCGAGCGTCGGCGGACCACCTGTGCGAGCGACGGCGTCTGCTGGGGCGGGGTGGGCCTCCCGACGTTGCAGGTCTGGTTCCGAGCCTCGTCGTCCACGAGTGCCGACGAGGTGGACCGGATCCTCGCCCGGATCGCGATCGTGCGCAACCAGGTCGGCGTACCGAGCTTCCGGTCGTTGGACGAGAGCCGGAGCGGTACGGCGTACGCGAAGCTCCTCCAGCAACTGGGTCTCAGGGCCGAGTTCCGCACCAGGACGTCGCTCGTCTACAAGCCGGGGCGTGTTGTCAGCATCTCGCCGTCTCCCGGGACCCTGCTCCGTCCCGGAGACACGGTCACCTTGACAGTGATCAAGTAGAACTGGTCGGAACCTTTGCCACCCACCACCCTGTCTCTAAGGGTGAGGAGGGGTATGGACGAGTTCACCGAGTACGTCACCGCGCGCTGGCCCACGCTGGTCCGCTCCGCGGTTCTGCTCGGCTGTACGCCGTCCGAAGCCGAGGATCTCGTCCAGTCCGCGCTGGAGCGCTGCCTGCTCAAGTGGAACCGGGTACGGGTAGCGGAGGACCGTGACGCGTACGTGCACCGCGTACTGGTCAACTGCTTCTGCTCCTCCCGCAGACGTCGCTGGCACGGTGAGCTGCCGTCCGCGTCCCTCCCGGAGTCTCCGGGTGGTGACCAGATGGCAGGTGTCGACGACACGGACGCCGTGATGCGCGCACTCGACCGCTTGCCGGGCGACCAGCGCACAGCCGTCGTACTGCGGTACTACGCGCACCTGAGCGAGCAGCAGATGGCGTCCGTACTGGGCGTCGCCGCCGGCACGGTCAAGAGCCGACTGTCCCGAGCGGTGAAGGCCCTGGCACAGGACCCACACCTGGCAGAACTGCGAGAACCCCGATGATCGAGAACAAGCTGACCGAGTTGCTGGAAGACACCGCCGACCACACCCCGGTCGGCCCACCGCCACTGGCTGCCGTCCGAGCCGGAGCCGCCCGCCGACGCAGACGTCGTACGGCGGGAGTCACCGCGGTGACCGTGGTAGCTGTGGGTGCTGTGATCGCCGGCTCGAACCTGCTGACCTCGCGTACGCAGACCGCTCCGGTCACCTCACCGACCCCAGTCCCGCCACCGCCGGCGATGCGCCTGGTCGGCTTCGGCCACGCAGCCATTGCCATCCCGGCCGCCTGGCCGACCAACAAGAGCAGCTGCGGCACGCCGCAACAGGACACCGTTCAGATCGACGATCCCAGCGCAGTGCACCTCTGTCAGTCGAACCGGCCGAAGGGTGTCGAGAGCGTGCAGCTGACCGGTGTGCCGCCGAGCCTCGCCTACCGCGCCGACGAGACGGTCCTGATCGACGGAGTGCAGGCCGAGCGTCAGCGAACGAGGTGCACGGGCGGCTGGCAGGGCACCAGGGTGTGCATCGGTGCCGTAGGCATTCCGTCGCTCAAGGTGTGGTTCTACGCGGAGTCGTCCACGAGCCCCGAGGAGGTCGATCGGATCCTCGACCGGATCCAGATCGTGCGGGACCGGTCCGGCGTCCCCAGCTACTCGTCTCTCGGCGGCGCGCCGACGGGGCCGCTCGCACGCAGCTACGCGCCGTTGCTGGCGGCCGCGGGACTCGAGGTGCAGTACAAGCGGGTGAAATCGCCCAGCTACCCGGACGGCACGATTCTGGGCGTCTCGCCCGCTGTCGGGACGCTGCTGCCCGTCGGCTCGACCGTGACGGTGACGGTTGCGGGCTGAGGAAAGTGTCGGTGGGGCCGCCTAGCGTGCCCGGTATGGATGTGCAGGCGGTGGTGAAGGTGATGGCGGGGTTGCCGGGCACCGAGGAGCAGGAGGGGTGGGCGGGGCAGCCGGTCTTCAAGGTCCGCAACAAGAGCTTCGCGTACCTGTCCGAGGACCAGACCCGGCTGCACCTCAAGGCGCTCCGCGAGGAGCAGGAGGCCCTCGTCGCGGAGAACCCGGACGTCTACACGCCGTCCTGGGAGGGCGGCCGCTTCGCCTGGATCCTGATCCAGGTGGACCTCGCCGACGAGGACGAGCTCCGCGAACTGGTCACAGAAGCCTGGCGCCTCACCGCCCCGAAGTACCTGATCGCCCAACTAGGCAGCTGAGCGCACCAGGACCCACTGCGGGCTGGTGCGGCTGATTTCGGTGAAGCCGGCGTCGAGGTAGATCGACAGGGGGCCGCGGTACAGGTCGGCGGACGGAATGCGGCCGGCCGCCGCGGTATCCACCGCGCAGGCCTCGACGGTGGGGGCGCCGTACGAGCCGGCCAGGTCGACGGCGCCGTGGACGAGTTCCCCGGCGACGCCCTGTCGGCGGTGGTCGACCGGTACGACGAAGCAGGTGATCACCCAGCCGTCAGGGTGGTCCGCGCGCCAGTTGGGCGAGGCGAGCACCCGCGGGTACGACGTACGCGGTCCGACAGCGCACCAGCCGACCGGAGCGCTCCCGTCGTACGCGAGAACGCCGGGCGGTCGCTCGCCGTCGCAGACCTGACTCCTAAGAGCCTCGCGGTTGTTCTCCGGGCTGCTGCCGGACCACGCCTTGCCGCGGAGACGGAAGTACTGGCAGAAGCAGCGGGACGGGTCGCCGCGCTCGCCCATGACGGTCGCGACGTCGGGCCAGGAATCCGGTCCGGCCGGGCGTACGTGCACCATAGGAGCACCGTAGCCCGGGGGCTGGCTTGCACTCGGTTGGGTCGAGTGCTAATACTTGGTTAGCACTCCATGGGTGAGAGTGATAAGTGTTCGCGCCCGGTGGAGTGTGCAACAAAGACGGCTTCGATGAGGTGCTGGAGCGCGGCGGGACATGAGCGTCGCGGGCCGGTGCCGTCCGTCGCGGGCATCGGGCCGGCTGGACCACAAAGACTCGACGCGGGAGGACTCGCGGAGAATGCCCAAGCTGATTGCTTTCGATGAAGAGGCGCGCCGCGGCCTCGAGCGGGGAATGAACATCCTCGCCGACGCCGTCAAGGTGACGCTCGGCCCGAAGGGCCGCAACGTCGTTCTGGAGAAGAAGTGGGGCGCCCCCACGATCACGAACGACGGCGTCTCCATCGCCAAGGAGATCGAGCTCGAGGACCCGTACGAGAAGATCGGGGCCGAGCTCGTCAAGGAAGTTGCCAAGAAGACCGACGACGTCGCTGGTGACGGTACGACCACCGCCACCGTGCTGGCTCAGGCCCTCGTCCGCGAGGGGCTGCGCAACGTCGCCGCCGGCGCCAACCCGATGGGCCTGAAGAAGGGCATCGAGAAGGCGACCGAGGCCGTCAGCGAGCAGCTGCTGGCGCTGGCCAAGCCGGTCGAGACCCGCGAGCAGATCGCGGCGACCGCGTCCATCTCGGCCGCGGACACCCAGGTCGGCTCGATCATCGCCGAGGCGATGGACAAGGTCGGCAAGGAAGGTGTCATCACCGTCGAGGAGAGCAACACCTTCGGCCTCGAGCTCGAGCTCACCGAGGGTATGCGCTTCGACAAGGGCTACATCTCGCCGTACTTCGTGACCGACACGGACCGGATGGAGGCCGTCCTCGACGACCCGTACATCCTGGTCGTGAACAGCAAGATCGGCAGCATCAAGGACCTGGTCCCGGTGCTGGAGAAGGTCATGCAGACCGGCAAGCCGCTCGCGATCATCGCCGAGGACGTCGAGGGCGAAGCCCTGGCGACCCTGGTCGTCAACAAGATCAAGGGCACCTTCAAGGCCGTCGCCGTCAAGGCGCCGGGCTTCGGTGACCGCCGCAAGGCCATGCTGGTCGACATCGCCGTCCTCACCGGCGGCGAGGTGATCTCCGAGGAGGTCGGCCTCAAGCTCGACACCGTCGACCTGGAGCTGCTCGGCCAGGCCCGCAAGATCGTCGTCACCAAGGACGAGACGACCATCGTCGAGGGCTCGGGCGACGCGGACCAGATCACCGGCCGGGTGAACCAGATCCGCGCCGAGATCGAGAAGTCGGACTCCGACTACGACCGCGAGAAGCTGCAGGAGCGGCTGGCCAAGCTGGCCGGTGGCGTTGCGGTGATCAAGGTCGGCGCGGCCACCGAGGTCGAGCTGAAGGAGCGCAAGCACCGCATCGAGGACGCCGTTCGCAACGCGAAGGCGGCCGTCGAGGAGGGCATCGTCGCCGGTGGCGGCGTGGCGCTGCTGCAGGCGTCGGTGATCGCGTTCGAGAAGCTGGACCTCGAGGGTGACGAGGCGACCGGTGCGGAGATCGTCCGCAAGGCCGTCGAGGCGCCGCTGAAGCAGATCGCCGTGAACGCCGGCCTCGAGGGCGGCGTCGTGGTGGAGAAGGTTCGCAACCTCGAGCCGGGCTGGGGCCTCAACGCCGCGACCGGTGAGTACATGGACCTGATCAAGACCGGCATCATCGACCCGGCCAAGGTGACGCGCTCGGCGCTGCAGAACGCGGCGTCCATCGCGGCCCTGTTCCTCACCACCGAGGCCGTCATCGCCGACAAGCCGGAGAAGGCAGCAGCCGCTCCGGGCGGCGCGCCCGACATGGGCGGCATGGACTTCTGATCCAGTAGTCCGACAGCACACGCAGTACACCAGAAGGTCCCGGGCCCCGGCCCGGGACCTTCTGCGTTTGTCAGAGCGGGCTCAGGTGCCGGTGATCAGGTGGTGGGCCAGGATCGGGGAGAACGTGCGCACGGGGAGGTCCGGGGTCAGGCCGCAGGGGCCGTCGGATTCGCCTGGTGTGCGGAGCCAGAGGTGGAGGTCCACGGGGGCGGGGGTCCGCGCCGGGGGAGTGCCGAGTTTGCGGGCGGGTGGGTTGCACGAGCTGCCGTCGGAACCGTTGCCGTTGCGGCTGGTGTCGATGACGTAGTGGCTGCCGCCGCCGAGGGCCTGCAGGATCTCGGTGCCGCGGGTGACCGACTGCTCGGTGGTGAAGTAGTTCGCGGTGTTCAGGACGAACCCGCGGATCTTGCCGATATCCACGAGCCGCAGCCGGCGCGCCATCTCCTTCGCGTCACCGGACGTCACGTTCCCCGCGTCGAGGTACGTCCACGTGTTCGGGTTCTTCGCCGCGAACACCCCCACGGCGTACTTGAGCAGCGCGATCCGCCCGTCCCACTCCGACGTCGGGTAGCAGTCGAGCCGCGCCAGCGCGTCCGGCTCGAGAACCACCACCGCCGGCCGAGTCCCGATCCCGGCCGACACCGCCGCGATCCACGTCCGGTACGCCGCATCCGACGCGGCCCCGCCACCGATCCCGCACTGCCGGCCCGGGAGATTGTCCGTCACCAGCACCGGCAGCTTGCCCGCCGTGTCCGCTGCCGTCGTGTACGCCGTGACGCCTGCCTTCACGTCCCCGCTCCAGGCGCCGACCCACCGCGCCGACGCCTGCGCGGCGATCTTCGACGCGAGCTCGGTGTCCTCCGGATGCCGCCGTACATAAGCAGCCGCGGGCGAGGCCGGGTCGACGTAGATCCCGGTGGTGAGCTTCAACGGGTCGCCGGTCGCTTCGGCCAGCCCGGACTCGGGCCGGCCGAAGACGAGCAGCGCGGCGGTCAGCAAAAGGAAGGCAACTACCGGACGCGAAGTCGGCATCGTGAAGGATCCTCCTGATCACTCAACGTGCCGACGACATTACTCTTCGGCAGCTCAGCTGTTCTCGTCGACCTCGCAGAACGAGGCGTAGTGGTCGCCGGTGTAGTAGACGTGTTCGGGTGTGGTCATCGCGCCGCCGCCGACCAGCCGGCGCGCGCCGCGGTCGGGTGAGCCGGGTGTGATCACGGTGTACTCGTGGTAGTACCCGCTCGACTCGTCCGGGAGGATGCCCTCCCGGTTGGAGAAGACGGTGCCGTCCTGGTCGTACGGGAACGGTCCGCCGGAGTGGACGAGGTCGAGGGTGTCCGACGCCTCAGGAGGCAGCGAGCTGAGTGCGCAGGTGTCGATCGCGGCCGGCGCGGTGACGACGGACGTGACGGTGGTGGTCGGGGCGGGAGCTGGGGCGGCGTAGGCCGTGGGGCCCAGGGCTGCGGTGGCAGCCAGGGTCACGGCGGCGATGAGGGTTCTCATGCCCGGAGGCTTCCCGCCCGGAACGACGCCGGTACATCCCAGCTGTGAATAACAGCTGGACTATGACCCCGCCGTACCCCTAAAGTCTGGCCCGGCGAGAGAGATCCCGGAGCGGAAGGAGCCACCGATGAACACACTGACTTGTTTCCCGGCGTGCCCGATCCGCTCGCACAGCTCGCACTGAGCGGACTAGCGCGCCTCCTGCTGGAGGATCTGTGACCATCCGCAACACCGTCGAGGCAGACCTCGACACCATCCTTGCTCTGATCGAGCAGAAGTCCGTGAACACCGTCACCGTCGAGCGGTACCGCGATTACGTTGCCCGCGGCTACTACAAGCACGACTGGACCTGGGTCGTCGAGGAGAACGGCACGATCCAGGCCCTCTCGATCTGGTGGGGCGTCCCGGGCGAGACCCACCCGTTCAGCATCGACGGCCTCTACTACGCCGGTGAAGGCGACCCGGTCCCCGTGTGGACCGAGCTGCTGACGTACGCCGTCGCGTCCCGTCCGGCCGACGCCGAGCCGCCGGAGTACCACTTCTTCCTGGACGCCGACTGGCAGGACAAGCCGGACGTCGTCACCGCGCTGCAGGCCCGGAGCGAGGCGGCAGCCGCGGTCGGGATGACCGGGATCACCGACCGACTGCGCTACGAGTGGAAGCCGGAGTACGGGCTGCCGGAGCGGTCCACCCGGCTGAAGTTCGAGCCGGCCGACGATGAGGCGTTCGTCGACGTGTTCGTGCGGGTCAGCCAGGGCAGCCTGGACTCCGGGACCGCGCGGGAGATCGCGCGACTCGGCGCCGAGGGTGCGGCGCGTGAAGAGCTGGCGATCTACAAGTCGATGCCCGGTGACCGCGACTGGTGGCGGCTCGCGTACGACGGTGACGGCGAGCTGGTCGGGTTCGAGATCCCGTCGGCGAACGCGGGCGGGCCGGTCGTCGGGTACCTCGGGGTCGTGCCGGAGCACCGCGGGCGCGGGCTGAGCGACGACCTGCTGGCCGAGATCACGCACCAGCTCGCGGAGACCGGCGCCGAAGACATCCGGGCCGACACGGACTTCGGCAACGTCCCGATGGCGAAGAGTTTCGAGCGCCAGGGGTACCGGAAGTTCGCAGTCCGTCGGGTGCTGGCCTTCCCGAGTAACTGAGCGCGAGGTAGAGACGCGCGCGCCCCGAATCCCTATGCTCCCTGACATGTCAGAGAGTTTCGGGGGAGCGGGGCGATGCGCGACATCGCTCTGATCCTGCATGTCTTGGCCGGTGTCCTCGCGGTCGTGTTCGGCCCGTTGGCGATCGTGCTCACGCTGCGCCGCCGCGGGCTGAACTGGGCCGGCGAGGTCTATCACTGGGCGCTCGCGCTGGTCTGCCTGACCGCGCTGGTGATGGTCCCGTACGACTGGGGTCGGCTCTGGTACTTCTGGCCGATCACGATCGCGTCGTACCTGTTCGTGTACATCGGCCAGCGCGCGGCCGAGGCGCCAGGCGGGCTCTGGTACCGCGGCGTCCTGCGTGGGTACGGCGGTGGCTGGATAGCGCTGTGGACCGCGATCGCGGTCGTCTCCCTGCCGCACCAGTGGTGGGCGTGGGCGCTCCCGATCGTGCTCGGTTCGGCCGTGATCGAGTGGCTGTGCTTCAACCCGTTGCCGGGCTGGACCGAACCGGCCCAACCCGGCGCAGCGGCCTAGGCCTGCCCGGCCTGCTCTTCCGGGGTTGCCTTGCGGACCACGAGGCGGGTCCAGGCGCCGACGTACACGCGGTCGTCCGGATGCAGCTCCTGGCGCTGGCCCGGGATGATCGGGGTCTCGGGGAGCGGTCCGGCGGCAGAGGCGACGTACGTGCCGTTGGAGGACTGCAGGTCCTCCACCCACCAGCGCTGGCCGTCGGTGGTCAGCTGGGCCTGCCGGCGGCTGACGCCGGTGTCGTCGCCACAGTCGATCTCCGGCGAGATACCGCGGCTACGGGACGGCCGGCCGATCAGCAGGCTCTTCTCGGTCAGCGGGATCACGGTCGGCAGTCCCGGCGACGGACACGGGTCGTCACTCTGCTGTACGGCGTACCAGTCTGGGTCGACCCAGCGCTCGACGACCCACTCGGCCAGCGCGGCCGGTGCCGACGGGGTCGCCGGTGGCGTCGCCGGAGCCGGACCGGAGGACAGGTCGAGCGACGAGGCCGGCCGCGGCATGGTGCCGGTGGTGAAGTCGTAGCCGCAGCTCTCGCAGAACAACGCGTCGGGGGCGGCCGCCTCCGAACAGTTCGGACACGCCTGCCCAGCAGGGGCAGCCGGAGGGGCAGCCGCCGCGTCAGGCGCAGGCGCTGCCTCCGGTGTGCTGGCCGCGGCCTCCCCCATCGGGAGACCGCAGACGTCGCAGTAGTCGGTGGAGGTGGAGGGGTGTCCGCTGGGACAGTTCACGGTCATTTCCGCACCCGGGTGGTCTTGGTGGAGGCCGTGTCGAGAGCCATCTCATCGGCTTTCTCGACCGTCCGCTTCAGCCGCACCGTACCCGTATCCTGGTCGTCGATCTCGACAACCTTCCGCAGCCGCGTCGTCGCCTCTTCGTTGCCGGTCTGAGCGGCCAGCTGCACCGCGCGACCGAGCTTGGTGGTCGCCGTGGCCGTGTCGCCGACCGCCTTCGCGGCCAGACCGTCCTGGATCGCCTGCGCCAGCTCGGTCTGTCCGGTGTAGTGCGCGACCTCCGGGTTGATCCGGGTGGTGAGCGCCTCGTCCGAGGACCACAGCGCCTTCACCAGGCCTTGCGCGACGGTGTCGTTACCCAGCACCAGCTGCACGCGGGCGGCGAGCTGCTCCTGCCCGACCGCCTTCGCGGCCAGCCGGATCGCCACGTGGTAGTCGCGGGACTCGTCACCCCACGACCCAGTCGGGTACGAGCCCGTCAACGGGTTGATCGACGTACGCCGGGACGTCAGGTCCTCGACTGTCGGCGCAACCTGCCGGACGAACAGCACCTCGGCACCCTGCGGCGCCCAGACGCGCAGATCGGCCTGCGCGACGCCACGGCCCATCGCGTTCTGGATCAGCTTGGAGAACTCGGCGGCCAGCTGGTCCGGCGCCGGGATGATGTCGACGGTACCGAGCAGGGCCTGCGCGATCCGGCGTACCTCGTCCACCTGCCAGGCCACGCCGACACCGCGGGTGTCGCACTGGAACTGGCCGGTCACCGCCTGGATCGTCTGGGTCAGCGCCTCCGGCGTCTCGTGCTGGTTCTCGCCGTCGGTCAGCAGGATGGCGTGCTTCTGCGTCAGCGACGGCACGGTGGAGAACACCCGCGACGCCAGCCGCAGCCACGTGCCCATCGCGGTCCCGCCGTCGGCGTAGAACCGGGACACGGCGTCCTTGGCGGCCTGCCGGGTGTACGGGTCCATCTTGACCATCACCGGCTCCGCGGACGGCGGGAACGCCAGCTGCGCGCGGTCGTTGCCGGAGATCACCGCGAACCAGACACCGTCGAGGATCTGGTCGAGGGCGGTCTGCGCGGCGTACGCAGCTGCCTGGACACCGTCGCGGCCCATCGAGCCGGAGGTGTCGACGATGATGATCTCGCCCGCGTCGCCGCTGCCGGACTGCCCAGCGGCGCCGGCACCGGTGCAGTTCACCGTGACGATCGCGTGCACGTCGGTCCCGCCGTCCGGCAGGAACTCGTTCTGGTAAACGGAGGCGGTGAAGTCGGCCATCTCGGTCAACCTTTCCTTAGATGCGAGCGAGGGTGACGGTGATGTTGTCCTGACCGCCCTGGGCGTTGGCCCAGTCAACCAGGGCGGACGCGGTGGCCAACGGCTCGCCGCCCTTGTCCGCAGCTGTCTGACGTACGAGCTCGGCCAGCGGTGCCGCCTCCGAGCAGTAGTTCCAGAGGCCGTCCGAGCAGACCATCAGCCAGCCCGGACCGCTCACCTGCTGGGTCGTGGTCCGTGGCGTGTGGTCGGGTGCGTCCTTGCCGAGCCAGCGGGTGATCGCGTGCGCGTGCGGACCGGACTCGGCCTCCTCGCGGGAGACCCCGGTGGCGATCAGCTCGGCCGCCCACGAGTCGTCGACCGTCAGTGCGACCGGCTCGGCGGCATCCGGGAACCAGTACGCGCGACTGTCGCCGACACTGCCCGCCACCAGCAGCCCGTTCTCCAGGACTGCCGCGACGAACGTGCAGGAGGCCGGGTTCGGGCTGTCCGGACTGGTGTTATCGAGTACGGCGTCGCTCGCCGCGTCGGCCGCCGCCTTGAGCCGGGCCGCGATCGCGCTCGCCCGCGACGATTCGGTGCCGAGGCCCTGCGCGTGGCCGGCCTCGAGCACCTCACGCGCTGCCCGGGCGGCCGCGAGCGAGGCGACGTCGGAGTCGAGTGACGAGCTGACGCCGTCGCACACCACCAGCAGCGCCCGGCTGCCCGGCTCGGCGTCCGCGGCGATGGCCATCGCGTCCTCGTTCCGGCTGTGCCGGATGCCGCGGTCGCACACCCCGGCCACCCACGGGGTGGGCTGCTCTTCGAAGTGGTCGCGCGGCTTGGCCGCCTTGGTGCCACAGGTCTCGCAGTACCCCTCCGCGCCGACGGTGCCGCCGCACGACCGGCACGGCCCGGCGGCGGCCGCAGCCTCCGCACCGGCCACCGCGCCGATCTCCACGGTCGGCTCGGTGTCGGTGTCCAGCGCCGGCGAGGTCGGGGCGGTCCCTGGCTTCAGCTCGGCTCCGCAGGCCTCGCAGAACAGGTCCGCCTCGGACACTGCCCCGCCGCAGCTGGGGCAGACCGTGTCGGTCGTACTCGTCATCGCAACGTCCATCCTCGAACCTCGTTGGCCTGGTCGACCAGGGCGATCCGTTCCGGCCGGGTCTGCGCCTGGTCGGCCAGCAGCCGGTAGGTGGCCTCGAGCCCGTCCCGCAGGGAGGTCTCGGTGGCTGCCCGTCCGTCGATCCGCAGAGCTTCCTGCGGACCGGACTGCTGGACCTCGGTGAGCGCGGTCCGGAACACGTCCGCGGCCAGGTTGGCCCGGTCGACCGGGTCGATGGTCAGCGTCGCGATGCTGTCCATCGCCTGGGCGAGCGCGGGAAGGCCACGCCCTGATCCTGCCAGCAGACCGGCTCGCTGGCGACGGGCCCGCACATACGCACCGCTGGTCCGGGGGACAAGGTCCAGTGCGTTGAGCGCACCGTCCACGTCGTTCCGCGAGGTCCGGATGTTGGCCAGACCGAAGGCCGAGGGTGCGATGTAGTTGGCGTCGGTGCGCGCACAGGTGAGGTAGAGGCCCTCGGCAACGTCGAACTCGCCGCTGTGCTCACACGAGATCGCGAGCGCCAGTTTCGGCCCCAGCTCACCCGGTACCTGGCCGTAGACGGCATTGAACGCGGACTGTGCGGCCTTCGAGTCGCCACGGGCCAGGGCGACCAGTCCGGCCATCCAGACCGCACGCCACTCCCACGGGTCCTCGCTGAGCAGGTCGTTCACCGCGGTGTCGACCATGTCGTAACGCTCCGGTCCGACCTCCAGGGCGGCCTCCGCGACCTCCAGCAGTGTCTGCGCCGACTGCTCCGGTGCATCGACCAGCAGTTCCAGCCTCTTGGCCGGGTCCGGCACGCTGACCGTCTTCAGCCAGCTGGCCATCTTGTCGCTGTCGTCCGGTGCCAGCGACGGCAGCTGCTGCCACGGCTGGGCTGCCTCACCCAGTCCGGCGGACTTGTCGCCCGGTGTACCGAACAGGAGCGACGACGCCGAGTGCTGGGCCGCCTTGACGCCCTGCTTGTCCGCCACGACCTCCCGCAGTACGCCGAGCAGCTGTACGCGGAACTCGTCCGCGGACTGGAACCGGTCCGCGGGGTCCTTCGCGCACGCCTTGGCCAGCAGGCGGTACACCGAGTCGTACTTCTGGAAGAGCGGTACGTCGGCCACTGGCGGCAGCGTGTCGATGAACCGGCTCTGGTAGCCGCGGAACTCCATCGCGAGCACGCACAGCGTCCGGCCGAGCGTGTAGATGTCGGAGGCGACCGACGGTCCGACCTCGGCGACCTCGGGCGCCTGGAAGCCGACCGTGCCGTAGATCGCCGAGTCGAGGTCGTCGACCCGCCGGACACCGCCGAGGTCGATCAGCTTGACCGCGTCACCGACCTGGATGATGTTGTCCGGCTTGAAGTCGCAGTACACCAGGCCGAGGTCGTGCAGGTACGAGAACGCCGGCAGGATCTCCAGCAGGTACGCGATCGCCTGGTCGATCGGCAGCGCGTCGTACTGACCGTTGTTGGCGGCCATCCGCTGCTTGAGCAGGGTCTTCAGCGAAGTGCCGCCGACGTACTCCATGACGATGTAGCCGGCGCCGTCGTGGGTGACGAAGTTGTAGATCTCGACGATCAACGGATGCTCGACGCGGGCCAGGAAGGTCTGCTCCGCGATCGCCGACGCGACGGCGTCCGGATCCTCCGAGTTCAGCAGGCCCTTGAGGACGACCCAGCGGTCGGACACGTTCTTGTCCTTGGCCATGTAGATCCAGCCGAAGCCACCGTGTGCCAGGCAGCCGGCCACCTCGTACTGGTCGTTGACCAGGTCGCCCGGCTGCAGCTTCGGCGAGAACGAGAACCGGTTGCGGCAGTTCGGGCAGAACCCCTCGGTCCGGCCCGGCTGGCCGTTGCGGGAGCGGCCGACCTCGTGGCCGCAGCTCGGGCAGTTCCGACGGTCCTCCGGGACCATCGGGTTGGCCAGGATCGCCTTGCTCGCGTCGATCGCCGGGATCGTCGGCACGTGGGTCAGCCCGGCGCCGAGCCGCGCGCCGCGCAGCCGGGTGGACGACGTACCGAGCTTGCGGGTCAGCTTCGAGCCGGCCTGTGCCGCCCGGGCCGAGCCGAGTGGCGTGGAGGCCAGCCGGTTGGAGGCGCGGGAGACGGTCGACACCGTGCTCAGCGCGTCCGGTTCGCCGCTGGCCGCCGTACCGCCGTCCGGCGCGGGCGAGCCGCACACGTCGCAGTACCCGTCGACATAGGTCCCCGTGCAGCCCGGCTGCGTGCACGCGCCGGTCGCGGGGGCGGTGGTCGGAGCAGGTGCACTCGACGCCGCCGCGGGGGAGCCGCAGACGTCGCAGTACCCGTCCACGATGGAGCCGGTACAGCCCGGCTGGGTGCAGGCGGTGGTGGTCGTCATTTCGTCCCTTCCAGGTAGGCCTGGTAGGCCGCTACCAGTGCGCCGAGGCGAGCCAGTTCCACCGGCTCGGTCTCGATCACCGCTCGGCCGCGCCGGTACAGCTCGGCGAGATCTTCGTTGCCCGGAGCAACACTTGCCGCCTTCACCTGATAGGCGTCCAGCAGTTGGGCCAGCTCGTCACGTCGTTGCAGGGCAGTGCCATACGCCGCCTGCGCCTGACCGAGCGCCCGCCGTACGGCGTCCAACCGGGTCAGGTACTTCTCCAGCTCGGCTGGGGTGTTCGGCACCGGCCCGAGCGCGGTCACATCCGGTACGGCGAGACGCGGCGCCGGACTGACCGTCGCGACAGCCTTGTCCGCCAACGCGCGCACAGCCTTGCCCTGAGCTTCCAGCTCGCTGCGTACGGTGCGGGCCCGGGCAACGTCGGCGGCGCGTTCCTTACGAGTGGCGGCGCCGACGATCAGATCTCGCTCCGTGCGCGCCGCGTCCATGTCCAGCGGGCCGATCAGCCCGCCGATGTCGGCGCCGCGTTTGTTGCGTTCGGCAAGATCCGTCAGCCGGCGGTCGAGGTCGTGATGCTTGGCGAGGGCGTCGTTGCGGACGTTCGCCGGCTCCTGCTTGACCAGGTCGCTGATCCGCTCCACCTGCGCACGCAGCTGCCTAAGCCGAGCGGCGAGGTCGGCGTCGCCGGGCTGGAGCATGAGTTTCGCCCGCAGGCTGGACGCCAGCGCGTCCGACAGCTTGCAGGCCTCGGGCAACGAAACGGCGAGCGAACCACCGGCGCCGCCGGCGTCCAGGCCGCCCCAGATCAGCGTGGAGATCCGCTCGGTCTCCTGCTGCCCGACCCGGCCGGAGTCCCAGGTGACGAGGATCAACTCGTACCGGTCCGAGACCGCCTTCCAGACCGTCATGCTGAGCACGATGTCGGCGCTGAGAGCGTCCCCGTCGGGCGAGTGCAGGGCGGCCTGATCCAGCTCGTCCAGCTCCGCCTTCCGCCGATCCCGCCACTCCCCGAGCACACCGAGGTAAGAGAGCAGCTCCGTAGCAGGAACGCTGCTCCCCATCCTCCCCGGCGGCGGAGGCGCCGAGACAATCGGCGTACGAACGGTCATCGGCCGTAGGCGGCTGTCGGCGGGGCCGTCAACTTGCCCAGGTCCGTGCCGAGCCACGTGTTGTAGGACTTCATCCACTCGCTCGGACCTCCAGCGGCTGGAGGCGTCTTCATCTGGGCGAGAACGCCGTTGACGAACCGGACGAAGTCGATGTTGCCCTTGTTGATCCCCAGGCCGTAAGGCTCATCGCTGATCCGCTCGGTCAGCACCTTCGCGTACGGGTCTTGCGCAGCGTCGCCGGCGAGGACCGTGTCGTCACCGCTGATCCCGTCCGCCTTGCCTTGCTGGAACAGCACCAGACAGCCGGTATCGGTGTCGGCAGTGACGGGCTTGATCTTCGGGTTCGCCTTCTTCAGGTTGTCCAGACTGGTCGAGCCGGCCGGAGCGCAGATCGTCTGACCGGACAGATCCTGCAGGCTCTTGGCGGTCGAGTCCCGCTGCACCAGCGTCTTCTGGCCGGAGCGGTAGTACTCCGCCGAGAACGCGATCCGCTTCCAGCGCTCGCAGTTGATCGTCATGTTCCGAGCGACGATGTCGACGCTCTTGTTCTCCAGCGATGGGATGCGCTGCGGGCTGGAGATCACCCGCAGTTCTACCTTGTGCGGCTGGCCGTCCGCGGGCTTGCCGAAGATCGCGTCCGCGACCGCGTTGATCATGTCGATGTCGAAGCCCTCGATCTGCCCGCTGATCGGGTTCCGGGAGCCGAGGTGCAGGCTGTCCGCCGAGACACCGGCGATCAGCCTCCCGCGCGCCTGGATCTTCCCCATCGTCGTACCGTCCGGCATCTGCATCGGTGCCGGCAGCGCACCCTCGGGCGCGTAGGACTGCAGTTCGGTCGTCTTGTCGCACGCCGCCGCTGCCGGGGGTGCGGCCGAAGTCGGCGCGGGCTTGGGTGCTTCCGGGATCTGGGTGGCGGCGTAGTTGCCGTTGCCGCAGGCGGTGAGGAGGAGGGCGGTGGCGACGGCGATCGGGATCAGTTTCTTCATCGGTACTCCTCCAGACGCTGCGACATGCCCCAGGCGACCAGCAATGCGGCCAGGATGCCGATCGGTACGCCGAGCCAGCCGATCGGCGGGAGGCCGTCCCGCGCATCCTTCAGCTCGCTCTGCACCGCGGTACTCGTCCGGGTCAGCTGCTGGTTGGACGAGTTGTCGAAGGCGCCGAACGTGTCGACCGAGCTGTTGGTCTTGTCCTTGCCGACGGCCATCGCGACGGCGCCGTCCCAGTTGCCGTCCGTGGCGTCGGTCTTCCGCACCTTGGTGTGGATCGTCGTGTAGGCACCCCACAGTTGCTTCAGGTTGCCGCCGTTGCCGCCGACCTTGCCCAACTGCTCGTCCACCTGGGCGGCCGCCGCGGTGTACGCCTTGTCGAAGGCGTCGCCGGAGCCACGTGCGATCAAGGTCAGGCTCTCGTTCGAGCGAGCGTCGTACGCCGCGATTCGGGCGCGGGACAGCGCCAAGGTCCGGTCGTACTCGGCACTCCGGGTGTCCTTCGCGGAGTTCGACGCGCTGGCGAGTGACACCCCGCCGACGACGGTGGTCAGCAGGACGAGAGCCGCGCCGGCCGCGATCGGGACGTTCAGGTAGCGGTGCGTACGGCGGGCCAGCCAGCGGAGCGTGATCGCGAAGACCACCAGGCTCAGCAGGCCGCCGACGAGCACCCAGATGGTGCCCTGGCTGATCCCGTCGAACTCGGTGTCGACGCGCTTCTCATTCGCCTCGACCAGCGCCTTCACCAGCGGCAGCGAGTCGTCCTGCAGCACCGAGTTCGCGTCCTTCAGGTACTGCGAACCGATCGGGAGACCCTGACGGTTGTTGGCGCGGGCCTGCTCGATCAGGCCGCCGTACGTGATCAGCGTCTTGTTCAGCGCGCCGAGCACGTCGCGGTCCGCGGGCTGCGCGGTCGCTGCCTCGGCGATCAGCCCGGCGGCCGCGGCCAGCGAGTTGACGAAGTGCGCACGCTGCTCGGGCGGCTCGAGACCGCCGACCAGGAACGCGTTGGTGGCGTCGGCGTTCGCGCTGACCAGGTTGGTGTGGATCGCCTGGATGCGGACCAGTTGCGCGGTGTTCGCCTGCGCCCGGTCGAGGGCGCCGTCGGACTGGCTGAAGCCCTGCGCGGCGGCGAGGCCGAACACGACGCTCATCGCGGCGGCCAGGATCAGGAACGCGCGCATCCGGCCCGGCGTACCCGCGAACCACTGCGCGACGGCACCGCGTGGACCGGCGGTCCTGGCGTTCGGCGCCTGCAGCGTCGTGCCCGGCGGCGGGGCCGTCGGCACGGTCGCGGGCGGCGCACTCTGCGTCTGGGTCACGCCTCTTCTCCTTGTTCGATCTCCGTGACGTCCGAAGTACCGGAGGTCGCCGGTACTTCGGGCTCAACGGCGTCGGCGGGCTGCTCGGTGAGGTCCTCGGCGAGGATCTGACGCAGCTGGGTCGTCGTGGGTGCCGGTACGTCGCGGAGCCGCCAGGCGTGCCGCCCGATCGCGGCCTCCAGCACGTTGCGCGCGAACCGTCCGTTGCCGAACGAGCTGTTCCGCGCGGTCGCCGCGAGCACCTCGTGGAACTTGTCCACCGCCTCCGGGACCAGCTCGTAGTCGGCGGCCTCGGCGAGCCCGGTGAGAATGTCGGTGAGCTCGTCGTCGCTGTAGTTCTCGAACTCGATCGTGGTCCGGAACCGGCTGGCCAGCCCGGGGTTCGCGGCGATGAACACTTCCATCGGCTCGGGGTACCCGGCGACGATCACGACCAGGTCGTCGCGCCGGTCCTCCATCTCCTTGACCAGCGTGTCGACGGCTTCCCGCCCGTACTGGTCGGCGCCCAGGTCACCCGCGGTCAGGCTGTACGCCTCGTCGATGAACAGCACGCCGCCCGCCGCGGACGCGACCACCTCGGCGGTCTTCGTCGCAGTCTGTCCGAGATACCCGGCGACGAGCTCGGACCGGTCGACCTCGACCAGTTGCCCCTTCGACAGCAGGCCGAGCGCCTTGTAGATCCCGCTGACCAGCCGCGCGACGGTCGTCTTCCCGGTGCCCGGATTCCCCACGAACACCAGGTGCCGCGTGATTGTCGGGCTCTTCAGACCCGCCTCGGTCCGCAGCTTCTCAACCCTCAGTACGGCGACCTGCCGATGCACCTCGCGCTTGACCCGAGCCAGCCCGGTCAGCGCATCCAGCTCAGCCAGCAGCTCCTCAACCGTCTTGGCCGGCTCTTCCTCTACTACTGCTGCTGCTTCTGCTTCTTCTCGCGGTGCTTCCTGGGTCTTCGGTTGCGGGGTTGAAGCAACCTGCAGCGGACGAGCACCAGCAGCTTGCAGCTGGGCTGCGGCGGCCACCGACGCGTTGCCGATGACCCGCATCGTGGGCTCACCCAACGTGCAGGCCGCGGATGCGACCTCCGCCAGAGCTTCGGCGTACGCCGCCTTCTCGGCCGAACCACTCGCGATCAGCTCGGTCAGGACAGCTGTCGGGGCGCCGCGCCAACGCCGTCCGCGGACGGCGGAGTCGAAGAAGTCCTGCGTCGTCGCGCCCTCGAACGCCTTGCCCCAGTCGGCGGGTGCACCGGGTGCCGACTCGGCCAGTGCGGCGGCCAGCGCCAGCGCCTCCGACCGGGCTCGATCGTCGGCCACACCGGCGCGGCCGGCGACCACGAGCAGCTCGGACAACGCCTGCTGCAGAGACTTTCCCCCCGCGCCGCTCATGACCCTCCTCGTCCAGGTGGTGGTGCCAGTGGTCCCGCCGGTCCCAGGTCGGGCGGCGGGGTCGACCCGGTCGGGCCGAGGGCCAAGCCTCCGCCGGTGGAGCCGGTGCCGAACTTCTCCTGCAGGAACCTGCCGTGGGCGATCAGCGCCGCCGCGTCGGCGCGGTTCACCGCGTCGAAGACCTTGTCCATCGTCGCGGCCAAGAGGTCCAACTGGTCGATCAGGATCATCAGCGACGTCTTGCCACGGTCCACCGGACGCGTGTCGGCCCACTGCCGCGGCAGCCGCAGGTACCCGCCGATCGCCTCCGGCAGGTAGTCGGTCGCAGTCGCCATCACGGAGTACGCCTGCACGCTGCCGCCCAGGTTGCCGAGCCGCGGGATGGTCTCCCGGACGACGCGAACCACGCGGCCGACCCGCGACGCGACGACGGCCGGTACGGCGCCGCCCGCGACCAGCTGCTCGACGCGGACCAGCGCCGCCAGCAGGTCGTCGGTCGTCGGCGGCCGGGGCACCGGGGCAGGCTCGGGCTCCTCCTTGCGACCGGTCAGCCGCGCAAAGAAGTCGCCGAGCGCCATGCAGTCCCCCGTCTCCAGGTGGTGGTGTGGATCAGCGATCGAGGTTGAGGTCGAGGCTGCCGTGGACGACCTGCTGGTTCTGCTGGGCGACCCGTTCCAGGTACGAACGCGACTTGGTCACCTCGTTCTCCAGCGTGCCGATCGTCGCGGCCATGTTGTCCAGCGCCTCGCCCTTGAACGTGTCGATCGCGTCCATGGTCGCGTAGATGTTCGCGAACGCGGCCTGCAGTTGCGGCAGCCCGATCGTCGCGGACGCGGCCTGCTGCTGGATCGCCACCGAGTTGTCGCGCAGCATCTCCGAGGTGCGCTCGATCATCCCGCTGGTGGTCGTGTTCAGTGCGGTGATCTGGTCCAGCACGAGCTTCTGGTTACCGAGTGCCTGCGCGACGATGACCGCCGTACGCAGCGCCGAGACCGTGGTCGTGGACGCCCGGTCGACGCCCTTGATCAGCTCGATGTTGTTCTTGATCACGATGTCGATGGCCAGGTAGTTCTGGATCGACACGGCGAGCTGGGTGAGCAGGTCCTGGTGTTTCTGCCGGACGTAGAACAGCACGTCCTCGCGGAACGCCTTCGCCTTCTCCGGGTTGGTCGTCTGCAGCTCCGCGATCGCCGCGGACAGGCGCGCGTCGAGGCGCTCGGCGACGTACACGTACTGGTTGAGACGCGTCATCGCGTCCCACAGGTTCTGCTTCTCCAGGTTCAGCGCGGCGTTGTCCTTGCCGAGCTCGTCCTGGCCGTTGCGCAGGCTGTGCAGGATGCCCTCGAGGTGGCTCTGCGCGGTCTGGTACTTGCGGAAGTAGTCCTCGATCTTGTCCCCGAACGGGATCATCCCGAGGAGCTTCTTCACCCCGGTGGCTTCCTTCGGGTCCAGGTCCTCGACCGTACGGCGCAGCTCGAGCAGCGTCTTGCCGACGGTCGAACCCTCCGAGAGGCCGCCTTCCTGCAGCGCCCGCACCGGCGACTGGAGCAGCCGGTTCGAACTCTCGGCTGCGGCGCGGATGTCGACGTCGCCCATGCTGCGCACGTCGCCGGCCTTCGACGCGAACTCCGGGGAGCGGGGCTCGGCCGCCATCAGCGCGGTCAGGAAGGTGTCCACCTTCGTGTCGAGCCCTGGCAGCGCGGCCGGGTCGACAGCCGGAGCCATACTCGGGGCTGCGGTCTCGGCCACCGGCTGTGACGGCGGCGGTGCGGTCAGTATCAGTCCCGGCGCGGTGGCCGTCGGCGGCTGCAGCGGTGCCGCAGCGGGCTGCGCGGCAGCGGGCTGAGCAGCGGTGTTGTCGGCTTCAGTCATCGTGTTCCCCTCCGAGAGGCGCGCCTGGATACCTCCGTGACGCGCACACAATCTACGCGGTTCCAGGTCTTCCTGGTCACCTCGTTGCCTACTCGTTGTTAGCTTCTGCGATAGCTAACGAAGGAGAAGCCGTCGTGGGGGTCGCGGGCGGTCTCGGTCCAGGTGGTCGGGTCGAGTTCCGGGAAGGTCACGTTGCCGTCGGGGGACTGGTCGACCTCGGTGAGTTCGAGGGCCTCGGCGGACGGGAGGGCCTGGCGGTAGATCTCGCCGCCGCCGGCGACGTACAGCGTGCCGTCGTACTTCAAGGCCGATTCGAGGGAGTGCGTGATCTCGACGCCGTCCGCGGACCAGTCGGGTTGCCGGGTGACGACGACGGTACGGCGGCCCGGGAGCGGGCGGCCGATCGAGTCGTAGGTCTTGCGGCCCATCACGAGGGTGTGGCCGAGGGTGAGCTGCTTGAACCGTTGCAGGTCCTCGCGGATCCGCCAGGGCAGGTCGTTGTCCCGCCCGATCACGCCGTTCCGTCCGACCGCGGCGATCAGGATGATGCTCATACCGCGATGGGGGCCTTGATCCCGGGGTGCGGGTCGTAGCCGACCAGCTCGACGTCGGCGATCTCGTAGCCGTCGATCGAGTCGCGCTTCGCGAGTTGGAGGGTCGGCAGCGGCCGCGGCTCGCGGGTGAGCTGCAGGCGGGCCTGGTCCAGGTGGTTCAGGTAGAGGTGCGCGTCGCCGAGCGTGTGCACGAAGTCACCGACCTCGAGCCCGGTCTGCTGCGCGACCATGTGGGTGAGCAGCGCGTACGACGCGATGTTGAACGGCACGCCCAGGAAGATGTCGGCCGACCGCTGGTACAGCTGGCAGGACAGCCGGCCGTCCGCGACGTAGAACTGGAACATGGTGTGACACGGCGGCAACGCCATGTCGTCCACGTCGGCCACGTTCCACGCGTTCACGATGTGCCGGCGGGAGTCCGGGTTCTTCTTGATCGAGGTGATCAGGTTGGCGATCTGGTCCACGTGCCGCCCGTCGGGCGTCGGCCAGGACCGCCACTGATAGCCGTACACCGGGCCGAGCTCGCCGTCGGCGTCGGCCCACTCGTCCCAGATCGAGATGTTGTTCTCGTGCAGCCACTTGACGTTCGTCGAGCCGCTGAGGAACCAGATCAGCTCCCCGATCACCGACCGCAGATGCAGCTTCTTCGTCGTCACGGCCGGGAAGCCGTCCCGCAGGTCGTACCGCGACTGGTACCCGAACACGCTCAACGTGCCGGTCCCGGTCCGGTCGCCCTTCTCCGCCCCGTTGTCCAGCACATGCCGAAGAAGATCCAGGTACTGCTGCATGCCGCCAACCTACAACTTGTTGCGGCAAGTCAACATGCGAGACTCGCGGGGTGGACGAGTACGCGCTGACGCTTGTGGTGCGGGTCGAGAAGAACGCGCGGCCGACGCAGACCGACGCGCTGGAGACGGCGGCGCGGGCGGTGCTCGCGATCCTGGCCGACGAGCGGTCGTACGGCGAGGGCGAGTGGGCGTCGGCGATGGCGGCCTGGCAGGACAACCGCATCCGCAAGATCACGAAGCGTGCCCGCGGAGCGGAGTGGCGCCGGGCCGAGGCGCTGCCGGGCATCACGATGCACGGAGGTACGGCGGAGGTTCGGGTGTTTCCGCCTACTGGGGTGGACGACGTACCGGCCGAGTTGTTCAAGCTCCAGGTGACAGGTACCGACTTCGAGGACACCGGCGACCTTCCGCCCCTCGAGCCCGGCGTACCGGTCCTGTGGCTCAACCCCACCCTGGAGATGTCCAGTGGCAAGGCGATGGCGCAGTGTGGGCATGCGGCGCAGCTCGCGTGGTGGGCCTTGTCGTCAGCGGGGAGGAAGGAGTGGGCAGCGGCCGACTTCGCGCTGGCGGTGCGGACCGCCGGCCGCGCCCAGTGGCAGGAACTGCTGGCCACGCGTCTCCCAGTGGTGCAGGACGCCGGTTTCACCGAGGTAGCCCCGGGATCCCGCACGGTGATAGCGGATCATCCTTTGCTGACGCGGTAGTGCAGGTGGGTGACTCGGTCGCCCTCGACCACCTTCGGGTCGTCCAGCAGCAGCTGCTCGCCGGCGTAGTCGCCGAAGAAGGGCTTGCCGGTTCCGAAGATCACCGGGACGAGGTTGTACGAGAGTTCGTCGACCAGACCGGCCCGCAAGGCCTGGCCGGTCAGGTTCCCTGCGGCCAGCGAGATGTCGCGGTCGCCGGCGAGCTCCTGGGCCTTCGCGACGGCCTGCTCGATGCCGCTGACGAAGGCGAACGGCGCATCGGGGAACGGCCAGTCGGTCGGCGGCCGGTGCGTGACGACAACGACGTGCTCGCCGAACGGCGGGACACCTTCCCATCCGTTGGTGATGTCGAACAGGTTCCGGCCGCACAGCACCACACCGACCTTGCCCCAGGCCGTGTTGATGTAGTCCGCGCTCGCCTGGCTGACGTGGAACGGGCGGCCCGGATCGGTCCCGTACAGCTCGACCGGGCCGTTGTTGTACCAGTCGAACAGCGGCCCGACCTCGTCCTCGGTGGTTGCGACGAAGCCGTCCAGCGAAACGACGGCAGACGCGATGACGTTGCCCATGGCTACTTCACCACCTGGTACGTGAGGTGCTGGGCCGCCGGAGTCGAGACGGCCTCGATCAGCTCGAGCGCGTACGCCGGCGCGGCCTCGGCGGGGAACAACCGGGTCCCGCCCCCGAGTACGACGGGCGCCAGGTGCAACCGCAGTACGTCGGCCAGCCCTTCGGCGAGCACCGCGTGGCAGATCTGTCCGCCGCCCATCACGTAGACGTCCTTGCCGCTGGCAACCTCCTTGGCCTGTGCGATCGCCTCCGCCGGACTGCCCACGAAGCGGAACCGATCGCCCAGACGAGGCTTGGCCGGCGGCGTGTGGGTGACGACGAAGACCGGTGGATTGACCTCACCGGTCGGCTTCGCGCCGTACCCCATCTCGTCGCTCCACCCGCCCGGGGCGTCGATCACGTCGAACAGGTTCCGGCCCTGGATGACCGCACCGGTCGATTCGAAGGCGGCGTCCAGAACGGCGCGGTCCGCGTCGGTGCCGTGGAAGACCCAGTCGTGCACGGCCTCTCCGCCGTCGCCGAGCCCGTTGTCGATGCCGGCGTTGGGCCCGGTGACGTAGCCGTCCAGTGATACCGAGATGTCGACGACGACCTGGCTCATGATCAGCTCTCCTTTGCGAGTAGTTCGGCCAGACGGTCCATCGAGTCGTTGATGCCGTTCTCCATGCCGTACTCGATCGACTGGTCGCGGGCCTCGACGGACGGGAACACCGACTGCTGGTGCAGCCGGACGCCCTTCTCGGTCGGCTCGAGCGTCATCTTCTCGATGCAGACCTCGGCCGGGGCGCCTTCCCACTCGAACGTCTGGATGATCAGCTTGTCCTGCTCCACGGCGTGGAAGACGCCGCGGAACGCGTACTCACCGGAGTTGTCGCGGTGGATGTAGCGGTACTTCCCACCGGTCCGTACGTCGTACTCCTCGACCGTCGCGTCGAGGTCGCGCGGGCCGAGCCACTCGCTCACCAGGTCGCGGTCGGTCATGACCCGGAAGAGCTGCGCCGGCGTGGCGGCGAACTCGCGCGTCACCTCGACGAACGGGGTGCCGGCAGGGGTGTTGATGGTTGTGCCGCTCATGATTCCTGCTCCTTCAATAGTGCTTCCATCCGGCGGAAGCGGCGTTCGGTTTCGAGCCGGTACTCGTCGATCCAGCTCGTCAGTGCTTCGAGGGCGGTCGGCACCAGGTGGCACGGGCGGCGCTGGCCGTCCCGGGTCCTGGTGATCAGCCCGGCGGTCTCGAGCACCTGGATGTGCCGCGACACCGCCTGCTTGGTGATCGGGAACGGGTCGGCCAGTTCGTTCACGGTGGCCGGGCCGCGCGACAGTCGCGCGATCATCGCTCGCCGGACCGGGTCGGCCAGTGCCGCGAACGACCGGTCCAGCTGATCATCGTCAACTATCATCTTTATCAACCATTCCCTTGATCAACCGATACGTTGACTATAGGCATGGCCGACTGCACCCGTCAAGCGGTCAGATCGTCTCGAAGGCCGCCATCATGGCCATGTCCTCGTGTTCGAGGTTGTGGCAGTGGATCAGGTACTTGCCCCTGTGGGCGCTGAACTTGACGAGCACCTCGACGACCTCGGCGGGCCGGATGTCGACGGTGTCCTTCCAGCCGTGGTCGTACGCCGACAGCTTGCTGCTCCCGCCGCGAGTGAGGACCTGGAACGGCGCGAGGTGGACGTGCACCGGGTGGTGTACGTCGGTGACGAACGACCAGATCTCGTACTGGTCCAGCTTCACCTGCGCCTGCATCACCGCGGGATCGAACGCCTTCCCGTTGATCGTCCAGCCCCGGTGGCCCCCGGCGTCACCGCGCCGGAACCGCCACTCCCGCCGTACGACACCAGCCGGCCGGGGTGTCACGGCGTACGACGAGAGCGTCGCCGGGATGCTCGTGTCGTCGGCGGCCTTGCGGGCGACCTTGAAGCGCAGTACGCCGGAATTGCCGTCGAGCTTGTTGACGACCGTGACCTCGTCGCCGGGCTGGTACTGCGAGAAGTCCACGACTACGTCGAACCGCTCGGCCGGCGCGATCACCAGCGTCTTGTGCTCGACCGGCTTGTCGAGGAGCCCGCCGTCACTGCCGATCTGCACGAACTTCGCGGGACCCTTGTCGAAGGCGAGCTCGTACCGGCGGGCGTTGCTGGCGTTGAGAATGCGGAAGCGGTACCGGACCGCGTCCACCTCGTGCACCGGCCACGGCGCGCCGTTCACCAGCGTGACGTCGGCGACGACACCTTCCATGTACGCCGACTCGACGCCGGGACCGTCCTTCGCGGCCGGGTACAAGAACGACCCGTCCGCATCGAACGCACGGTCCGCGATCACCAGCGGGATCTCCCGATCGCCCTTCGGCAGTGGGAGGTTCTCCTCTTCGTCGTCCCGGATGATGTGCAGTCCGAACAGGCCGCGGTAGACCTGTGGTGCGGTGTAGTCCATCGTGTGGTCGTGGTACCAGAGGGTCGCCGCGCGTTGCGTGTTCGGGTACGTGTAGGTGCGCTTGCCCATCGTCATGTCGCCGCCGGACATGTGGTGGCCGGCGTGCTGTCCGTTCGCAGGCATGATGAGGTCGAGCGGCCAGCCGTCACTCGGAGCGGGCGTGTGGCCGCCGTGCAGGTGGACCACGGTCGACACGTCGAGCTCGTTGACCTGCTCGACCACGGTGGTGCGTCCGCTGCGTACGTCGAACGTGGGGCCGGGCAGTAGGCCGTCGTACCCCATCACCTCGGTCTTGAGGCCGGGGAGGATCTCCAGGCTCGCCTTGCGCTGTACGACCTGGTAGTAGTCGGCCTTTGCGTCGGAGCGGGTCGGCTTCTTGACCGGTGGGATCGGCAGCGGGACCTGGAACGGTGTGGGCAGTTTCGCCTTGCTGCGCAGGAGTTCTCCGGCCTGTGAAGGCTTGGCCTCTTGGCCGCAGCTGCTGAGGGTCAGGGCGGCGCCGGCGACACCTATGAACCCGCGGCGGGACATCTTCATCGCTTCGCCTCCCGGCGGTTCAGACGTGCTTTGGGGCGGAACGACCAGACCGTCATCCAGCAGACGGTGCCGACGATCGCGGTCCCGAGCGGGACGTGTACGGCGAAGTTCTGCAGGTAGCCGAAGGTGAGCTGGACGAACTCGGCGACGACCAGGAGCGGCGAGACCAGCGCCGGCCAGATCCGGCCGCGGCCGGCGAGTGTGTAGCAGGCGGCCGCGACGGTTTGGAGGAGCGCGATCATCCAGATGGTGCCGCCGACCGTGGTGTGAACGTTGGTCATCGCGTCGACGTTGCCGGACAGGAAGTAGCCCGCCGCGATCGGCTGTGCGATCACGAACGCGGCGTGCAGCACCAGCGTGATCCGCAAGACGTGCAGGCTGACACGCGGCCGACGTACCTTGGCCGCCGGCTGCGGTTCGAGGGCGATCATGCGGCGACCACCTGGCGCTTGTTGACCCAGAACGCGAAGGCGACCGTGGCCGCGACCAGCGCGATGCCCAGCGGGACGTGGATCGCCAGCTGGCGGCTGTAACCCATCGCGATCTGGACGACCTCGCCCGCCATGATCAGCAGACTCGCCGCGGGTGCGGCCCAGCGGCCGCCGGTCCGCCACCAGACCGTTGCCAGTAGCAACTGCGCGAGTCCGAGGAAGGCCAGGGCCAGCCCGATCGGTTCGTGCATCCGCAGGCCGGCGGGGGAGCCGTCGAGGTAGACGCCCGCGAGCACCGGCTGCAGGCAGATCGCCAGCGCATGGACCCCGGCCGTCGCCCGGAGCACGTTCAGGACCTTCATGTAGACAGACAATAGTAGTCTGGCTACATGTAGAGCAATCAGGTATTACCCGGAGGGGTCAGGTGAGGTGCCCCAGGGGTGCGACGGAGATGCCGGCGCGTTCGCAGACCCACTGCGGGTCAGGGCCGAGCTCCGGCTCGATGCGGAGTTCGTGGTCGTGCAGGTCGTCGCAGGCGGTGCAGCGCGGCCAGCGGACCCCGGAGTCGACCAGGCGGTCCTGGACGTCCTGCGCGACCAGGCCGGCGATGTGTTCGGCACCGTCCGGCCACTGGTCCAGCCACCACTGACGTCCGGCGACGGCGTCCTCGAGCAAGGACACCATCACCGCGTCGTCGAAGCCGCGCGCGGCAAGGTCATGAAGCACCATCGCCCGCGCACTCAGCAACACCCCTGGCTCGTTCATCGCCCTTCAGAGTGCCAGACCGCTCCGACAAATCCACGCGGCAACCTCTTTGAGCCCCCACCAATCAGATTTCCGTCGCGGATTTGGTTGGTGGGGGCTCAAAGTGGGTCAGCTGACCGAGCAGGTGGGGTCGATGCGGTTGGCGAGGCGGACCTCGCGTTCGGCGGCGGCGCGCAGTACGGCGCCGATCCGGACGCGGACCGCCAACGTGCGCCGCGGCGCGGGCTCGTCGTGCGGCTGCTGGGGAGCGTTCGGGAGGGCCGAATGGGCGAGGCTGAGGGCGTTCTCGACGGCGGTGTTGCCGGCAATGAAGTACGTCATGGTTCTGCTCCCTCCTGAGAGCGTGATCGATCGACCCGGGAACCGAGTGGTCCCAGGGAGGTGTGTGGAGTTGTCAGTGCTTGGGCGCCGGTCCGCTGCTGGAGCGGACGATCAGCTGCGTCGGCATCAGTAACTGGCGTTCGGTGCTGGCCGGGTCGAGCAGGATCCGGCCGACCGCGCGTCCTTTGTCCTTGATCGGCTGCCGGACCGTCGTCAGCCCGGCCGCCGACGCGGCGGGGATGTCGTCGAATCCGGCCAGGCTCAGATCGCGACCCGGGGTCAGCCCCCGGACCTTCATCGCCTCCAGTGCACCGAGCGCCAGGATGTCGCTCAGTCCGACGATCGCCGTCGGCCGGTTCTGCGAGTCGAGCACGAACTCCGCTCCTCGCAGCCCGGAGGCGATCGCGTTGTGGCCGCCGGAGACGATCCGCAGCCGCGCGTCCGGCATTGCCTTCTGCAGGCCCCGGATTCGCAGCTCGCAGTCGGTGTACCCGACCTCGTCGAGCGTCAGTTCCACCGGCCGGCCGCCGGCCGCCTGCGCGTTGTCGACCAGTACGACGACCTCACGGTGACCGAGCCGGGCCAGGTGCTCGCCCAGTTGCGCGGCCGCCTCGACCTCGTCGATCGCGACCCAGGACAGGTCCGGGTGATCGCCCCGATCGGTCGACACCGCGGGAATCCCGCGGTTGGCGAGGATGTCGAGTGCCGGATGACCGCCCGGCACGCAGAAGATCGCCGCCGCGTCGATCGCGGCCTGCTGTACGGCGGTGCTGCCGCCGGCGATGTCCGTGGAACTGAGCGGCATCAGCAGCAGGCTGGTGGCGAACTCCTCGGCGACCTCCGCGAGCCCGGCCAGGAAGCCGACCGCGTACGGGTCCGAGAAGGCGTAGGCCAGTTTGTCCGTGAACAGCACCCCGACCGCACCGGCCTTCCCGCTGCGCAGGGCGCGCGCCGAGGCGTCCGGTCCGGCGTACCCGAGCTCCCGGGCGGTGGCCAGGATTCGCTCGCGCAGCGCGGTGGAGAGCTGGTCGGGCTTGTTGTAGGCGTTCGAGACGGTCGACGGCGACACACCCACGGCCTTCGCCACGGTCTTCAGCGTCACGCCCGGCATCTCGATCACCTCAATCTGTATCGTTCTTCTAAATCGTTCTAGAAAAACGATACAGAAGACCTTGGAGGAGTGCAACAGCAATATGGGAGATGATGGCGCGCATGGGTTCGTTGCTGGAGATCATCGCGCTGCATCCGGCGGATGCGGAGGCGGCACAGGAGGGTGGGGCGGACCGGCTGGAGCTGTGCGCCTCGATGGAGGCGGACGGGTTGTGCCCGTCGGTGTCGACGGTCAGCGCGATCCGGCGGGTCACCGACCTGCCGTTGCGCGTGATGCTGCGGCTGGAGAACTCGTTCACCGCGAACGGCGCCGACCTGAACCGCCTGACCGCGACGGCACAGTCGTTCCTGTCCGCAGGTGCGGACGGCTTCGTGCTCGGGTTCCTGACCCAGGACAACCAGGTGGACGTCGAGTCGGTGTCCGCACTGGTCAGCACGTTCGCCGGTACGCCGTGGACGTTCCACCGCGCTATTGACGCAGTACTCGACCAGCAAGCTGCCTGGCGTGCCCTGCGCACCCTGCCCGGACTGGACTGCGTACTGACGGCCGGCTCGTCTATTGGTGTCAGCCACGGTCTGGACGACCTGTGCAAGCTGGCCAAGGAGGATCCCGCGGTAGCCGGCGTGATGATGGCAGGTGGCGGTCTGCAGCCCGAACACGTGCCCTGGCTGTACCAGAGCGGCGTACGTCGTTTCCACGTCGGTACGTCGGTCCGCCAGGACGGCTCGTGGACGAAGGCGTACGTGAACTCCCGTTTCGTCCGCTCCTGGCGCAACCTGCTCGACGCCCAGGACGCGCGCGAATGATCCTGATCGATCCGCCCGCCTGGCCGGCCTGGAACCGTGTCTGGTCGCACCTGGTCAGTGACGAGTCCTACGAGGAGCTCCACGCCTTCGCGAAGGCAGCCGGCGTTCCGGCCCGCGGCTTCGACCGCGACCACTACGACGTACCCAGTGACCGCTACGACGACCTGATCGCAGCCGGCGCCGTACCGGTCACCAGCCGCGAGCTCGTGCAGCGACTGATCGCTGCGGGTCTGCGACACCGAAAACGGCCCCCGACCGGTTGAGGTCGAGGGCCGTTCTTGTTCAGTCGAGCAGTTCGGTCACTGTGCCGGCGGCGACCGTGTGGCCGCCTTCGCGGACGGCGAAGCCGAGTCCGACGTCCATCGCGATCGGCTTCTCCAGCTCCACTCCGAGCTCGATCGTGTCGCCGGGCATTACCAGGGCGATCTCACCCAGGTCGATCCCGCCGGACACGTCCGTGGTCCGGAAGTAGAACTGCGGCCGGTAGTCCGCGGCGAACGGCGTGTGCCGGCCGCCCTCGGCCGTGGACAGCGCGTGCAGGTTCGCCCGGAACTTCCGGTGCGGCTGCACACTGCCCGGCAAGGCCACCACCTGGCCGCGACGGACCTCGTCGCGCTTCACGCCACGCAGCAGCACCGCCGCGTTGTCGCCCGCGTCCGCGGACTCCAGCGACTTGCCGAACGTCTCCATACCGATCGCCGTGCTGGTGACCGTCGGGCCGAGGCCTACGACCTCGACCGCGTCGCCGAGCTTCAGCGAACCGCGCTCGACCGCACCCGTGACCACTGTGCCGCGGCCGCTGATGGTGAGCACGTTCTCGATCGGCATCAGGAACGGCTCGCCCAGCTCACGGTCCGGCACCGGCACGTAGTTGTCGACCGCGTCCAGCAGCTCACCGATCGCGGCGGTCCACTGCGGGTCGCCCTCCAGCGCCTTCAGTCCGGACACGCGAACGACCGGTACGTCGTCGCCGGGGAAGTCGTACTCCGTGAGGAGCTCACGGACCTCCAGCTCGACCAGGTCGAGCAGCTCCGGGTCGTCGACGGTGTCCGCCTTGTTCAGCGCGACCACCAGGTACGGCACGCCCACCCGGCGCGCGAGCAGCACGTGCTCCCGCGTCTGCGGCATGGCGCCGTCCTGGGCGGAGACGACCAGGATCGCGGCGTCCACCTGGGCGGCGCCGGTGATCATGTTCTTCACATAGTCGGCGTGCCCGGGCATGTCCACGTGCGCGTAGTGCCGGGTCGCGGTCTCGTACTCGACGTGCGAGATGTTGATCGTGATCCCGCGCTGCATCTCCTCCGGCGCACGGTCGATGCCGTCGAAGGCGACGAAGCGGTTGACACTCGGGTCGCGCTCCGCGAGCACCTTGGTGATCGCGGCGGTCAGCGTGGTCTTGCCGTGGTCGACGTGACCCATCGTCCCGATGTTGAGGTGCGGCTTGGTCCGCACGAACTGGCTCTTGGCCATGAGAATTCCTTTGTATGTCAGAAGATTCGCTAGGAAGCCAGGACCCTCCGGGCTAGCCCTCCGCGGCTGTCACCCGCACGGAGGGGGCCGGTGAGCGACCACCCTCCTCCGCGGGTCCTGCTCAGCAGGAGGAGGGTCGGATTCGCGCGCCGGTGAAGGCTGCTGAATCGACTGACGCTGCCCACGTGGGAGCGCCCGTCAGGCCGGTGCCTGACAGGTCGAACTCGAGAACCACGCGGAACATGCTGATCACGGTAGATGTCAACGCTGCCTACAGCAACGGAAATTCCCGGGGCTCAGTTGAGGGCGAAGAGACGGGTGCCGTCGGAAAAGATCGGGCGGGCGGCGGCCACGGTGACGGCCGGCTTGTTGCAGGTGACTTCCTCGGACTTGGCCACCGACTGCGTGTTCGGGCTGGGCAGGATCGGTCGCGACTGGATGCCGGTGGTGCCGATCATCACGGGAGAACAGCTGCCGTTCGGCTGCGGCATCAGCGTGACCACACGTCCGTCCGGCAGCAGTCCGAACCCGTTCCGCGGGTACTCCGGTTGCTGCAGCCGCGGCGGCACCTGCAGCAGGTGATGCCATTGCGGTGTCCCGTCAGCAGGGCTCGACGACGACACGTCGTACGTCTGCGGCTGTCCAGGGTCGTTTCCGGTCCGGCAGGTGATCAGCACCAGTGACGCGCGCGTGGCGGCCAGTTGTGCGTCGCAGGACGAGGACCCGAGCCGTGGCCGTGGCGTGCCCGGCACGGGGGTTGTCCAGATCAGGTGGCCTTCGCCGATGTCCACGGACCACTGGTAGAGCGTTCCGCCGGCTGCGGCCGTCCAGACCAGCCCGGAGATCTCACGGGTGTCAGGTACGGCGACCAGCTCGCCGACCCACGTCGACGGGTCCAGCTCCGCGCTCAGGTCGATCCGCGCACCCAGGTCGACCTCCCACCGCTGTGCACCGGTCTTGATGTCCAGACCGCGTACGACGGCACTGTTCCCGGCGCAGGCGTCCACGACGACCGCCTGGTCGCCGACCAGCTCGCCCTGCGTCACGTTGCAGCGCACCTGTGCGCGCCAGTGCGTCGGGTTGCTCACGCCGTGCGCGACCACGTAGTTGCCTTCAGCCACGAGCAGCTGGTCGGAGTTGACGGCCAGCGCGGTCCCGTCGGTGTCGACCTCGGTCAGCACCTCACCGCTCACAGCGTTGAGTACGGCGTACGTCGGGAGCTTGATGCCCGCGGGTGCGCGGTACTCGGAGCGGGGGAGATGCGCGACGATGGTCCGGCCGTCCGCGGACACCACTAGTCCCTTGGCGCCACTGGACGCGGCGTCCTGTACGTCGGCGCGCGCGTAGCGCCAGCGGATCTGCCCCGTGGCCGCGTCGGACATGACCACGCCGTCCGATCGCAGTTCCGCGACTCCACCCGCCGTACCGGTGATGGCACCGGTCGCTGGCACCTCACGGCTCCAGGCCAGCGTCCCGTCGAGCTGCACCGGCAGCTGCGTCGGCTGGGCTGTCGTGGTCGTGCTGACCGTGTTGGCGGTCTCCAGCCGGGCCTGTACGAAAGGCTCACCAGCCGACACCACGATCCACGCCAGCAGCGCACCACACACAGCCGTCGCACCGACCCCGAGCCAGCGCGGAGGAGCCTGTGCGTACGGCGGTGCGAGCCGCAACCGTCGTGCCAGTGCCAGCAACGCGCCGGCCAGGACCAGGGCCACAGAGGCGATCAGCAGGTACGGCCAGCGCTCCGACATGGCCGCACCGGGCTGGGCGACCGGCCAGCGCCACCAGCACACGCCGATCGCGATCAGGCCGACTGCGGCGAAGACGATCGCCGGAACGGCCACGAGACGCTGCTGGGATCGCCGGAACCACGCACAGGCCAGTGCGGCAGCCGCAGCGGTACCGGCGATCGGTGCCCAGACCGGGAAGCCGCCGATGTCGGACGGGTCGGCCGGCCACTTGGCGGCAGCTCCGAGACCGCGGCCCAGCAGGACCGAGGAGGCGACGACCGCGCCGAGAGCGGCACCGAAGTAGATGACCGGGACCAGCCCGCCGATCGGCCGGGCCGCCCTAGGGCCCAGCGACCCGACCTCCCGGGTCAGGTTCTCCCTGGCCGGTCGTTCCCACTCCTCATGGCCACGAGGGGTCGCATACAACCGCGTCTCGCTCAGGCTCTTCAGGAACGACATCCGACCGCGGGCGAAATCCCGTTCGGCGACGTGCGCGTACTCCTGCCGGATCCCGGCGGCGTACTCGTCGTACCGCGCTGCCGGCAGGCTCAGGATCCGCAGGTCGGCGTCGCAGAGCACCGCACCGTTGCGGTCGTCCTCGGCGCAGTCGTGCTTCGCGGTCAGCCGGACCAGGCGGCCGATCTCCTCGACCCGCTCGGCCTCGACGCCGTACGCCGCCAGCTCGAGCTCGGCCAGCTGGGCCGAGACCTCTTCGTTCTCGCCGGGGTCGGCCTGCGGGTCGTAGATCGCATCGTGGAACCAGGCAGCCAGCCGGACCGTGTCCGGGTCGTCGGCGTATTCGGCCAGCTCGTCGACCGTCTGCAGGACCTCGGTCAGGTGTTGCTGGTCGTGATAATGGCGACGTTGCTCTGCGTAACGAGCCAGCAGATCGTCGCCCAACGGCTGCGCGTGCGGCAGCAGGCGATTCCACCGGTCGCGCAGGTCCATGGCTAAGGAGTCTGGCACCGGTAGGGAGCCTGGGCCGACCGATCCGGGGTTCCCGGATCGGTCCGTGGCCAAAGCGATATCGGCTCGTCACCTGACCGCTCCGACAGGTGCGCTCCGCAACGAATTGCAGCCGTGGAATTGCGGCCTACGTCACACTCCGGCGTGTGTCGGAGGACCTTCGGGAGAGGTTCGCTACGCGGAGTTACTAGCGCAGGGCGATGACGGTGTTCGGGCCTGAGGTGAGGACCAGGTTGCCGACGGCCCGCGGGTCCCGGCTGCAGGTGATGCCGGTGGGGAGCCTGACCTGCCGGAATCCGGCGCGGCTGACCACGTTCGCGACGCAGCCTCCTGCGCCGCGGCCCAGCGAGATGACCCGACCGTCGGCGGTCACGGTGACCTTGGTCCGTGGGCTCACCGGGGCGAAGGTCTGCCAGGCGGTCAGGCCGGTGTTCGCGTCGATCGCGGTGACGACGCTCCGACGGTTCTCCTGGCTGCTCGGCCCAGGGCAGTCGACGACGATCAGGTACTTACCGGCGGCATTCAGCAGCGTGCGGCAGGCCCAGGACTTCGGCACGTCCCAGCGCCAGCGGACGTCGCCGGTGCGCGGCTCGATCGCGGTCAGAGCGGCAGGTACGTCGGAGTCGCCGCCGGGCTCGGCCACGACCACCAGACCGGCCACCACGACCGGGCGGCGGTAGGTGTCCGCCGAGGTCCGGGTCCACAGCTTCTTGCCCGACTGGACGTCCAGTGCGGTCATCTCGTCCGGACGGTCGTCGCAGGTGTGGCTGACGAAGGTGAGCACGGTCTCGGCGGTGGCGATGGCGCCGAGCTCGGTGCAGTCGCCGGAGTCGTAGGTCCAGCGCTCGTGACCGCCTGGATCGACGCCGTGCAGCTTGCCGGAGCGTTCGCCGGTCAGGAGGGGCTGGGTCTGCAGGATGAAGCGGTCTCGCGTACCGCCGGGCCACGCGGCCTCGCGGCGACCTGTGTTCGCGTCGAGCAGCAGGTAGCCGACGTCGGCGAACTGCGCCAGTACGTAGTCGCCGTTGCCGGTTGCCGCGATCACGGGCTTCTCGTCGGAGTCGGAGCGGCTGTAGCGCCAGCGCAGCGCGCCGGTGGCCGCGTCGAGCATTTCGACCACACCGCTCGGGCGGGGCACCGCGACGCCGTACCTGGTGCCGATCGCTTCTTCCGCACCAGTGCCGGCGACGGAATCGCTGACCCACGCGACGCTGCCGTCGAGGACCGACGGGCTGGCCTTGCCTGCGTCACGCGGCGTTCCCTCGACCCGCTCGTTGGAGCTGAGTACGTAGCTGCGGGACAAGGGCTGGACGATCAGCAGCAGGATGAGGGCGACTGCTCCCGGTACGGCGAGCCAGGCGAGTTGCTGACCGAGGTTGCGCGCCGGGAGGAAGCGGGCCGTCCGCGTGCGGAGGAGTGAGGCCACGAGGGCTGCTGCTCCAGCAACCAGCAGCAGGACCAGTGCGGAGATCAGCAACGGGACGCGGAGGCCCACGCCGACAGCCACGTTCGTTCTCGGCGCTTGGGCCCAGGCGATGAGCAGTCCCGTCACGGCAATCGCCAGTACGGCGCCTGCGATGAGGCGGGCGCGCTGGCTGGCGCTACGGGCGCACCGGAACAGGACAGGTGCGCTGAAGAAGGAGAAGATGGCCAGCGCGACTGTCGGCCAGCCGGCCTCGTCTTGTGCTGCTGGTGTCTGCCAGGACGCACCGGACGCGGCGATCGCGACCACCGCGGCCGCGATGGCAGTGAAGGTAGCTGTGGCAGTTAGTGCGGCTTGTTGCCAACCGCGCCACGGGGCTGGGAGTTCACTGTCCAGTCCGGCGAGCTCTGCCTCCAGGTTGACCCGGGCGACCGGGCCCAGGCGTTGCCGCGCCAGTTGCGTGCGGTAGAGGTGTCCGTCGAGCAGTTCGCGGACTTCGTCGTACCGGTTCTCGAGTGCGGTCTTGCGGTCGCCGGCGTCACGTCGCACTTCGGCTGTGTGGACGGCGTACCGGCTGGGATCGGAGGCGAGGATGGCGTTGACCGCGTCCAGCAGTACGTCGCCGTTCGCATCGCGCCGGGGTGGCGCGTAGGCGTCCGGAGGTGGAGCGGCGAGGTCGCCGGTCAGACGGATCAGCCGGACCACCTCGGCGATGCGGATCGGCGGTACGCCGTACTGCGGGAGGAGGCGCTCGGCGAGCCGGGCCGAGGCCTCGGCGTCCTCGGACGGGGTGCCGCCCGGCTCGTGCACGGCGCGGTGGAACCAGGCGGCGAGCCGGACGCTGGTGGGGTCCGTGGAGAGCTGGATGAACGAGTCCAGCGCGGTCAGGACGATGCCGAGGTAGTGGTCGCGGTACGCGCGCCGGGTGCGTTCGACGTACCGCGCGACCAGCTCGTCCGCGAGCGAGGCAGACCCGGGCACCAGGTCGTCCCATCGCGCCCGGAGCTCCACCGCTTCAGTCTGCCAGCCGCACTTCTACAACCACCCCACGATCACCCCACCGCAACCTTGCGGTTGGCTACTGCTTCGCCGACAGGATGCCCGTGAGCAGGCCCGGGTAGAGGGCTTCGAGGTCTTCGCGGCGCAGCATGCTGATCCGGCGGGTGCCGTCGGTGTGCGTGGACAGGACGCCCGCCTCGCGCAGGGTCTTGAGGTGGTGGGCGCGCGTGGACGCCGTCACCGGCAGCTCGATCTCGCCGCAGCACACGCCGGCCGGGTTGTCGGCGAGCGCGCGGACGATCGTCAGCCGGACCGGCTCGCCCAGCGCCTGGAGAACCGCCTCGACGCGGATCTCGTCCCGCTCCGGCTGCGGGAGAACCTTAGTGGCCATGTGTCCATAGTACGACGCCTGTCGAAGTTCGACGATGATCGTAGTACGATGACGATCGAACTACTGAACCTCGACCGGAAGGTCTTCGATGTCCGCACGGATCTACCTGCTCGGCGCCGGTGCGTTCGCGGTCGGCACCAGCGCGTACGTCGTGTCCGGTGTACTGCCCGACGTCAGCTCGGAGCTGCACGTCTCGCTGACCGCAGCCGGCCAACTCGCCACCGCGTTCTCGCTGTCGTACGCGATCGGTGCGCCGATCCTGTCCACGCTGACCGGCCGGTGGGAGCGCCGTACCCTCCTGATCGCCGCACTGGTGCTGGCTGCGCTCGGCAACCTGATCGCCGCGCTGGCGGTCAACTACCCGATCCTGATCGTCGGCCGCGTCGTGGCGGCGTTCGGCGCCGCCGTCTACACACCGGCCGCCACACTGTTCGCCACCAGCCTGCTGCCACCCGAGGAACGCGGTAGAGCAGTGGCGATCGTGTTCGGCGGTCTCACGTTCGCACTGGTGCTCGGCGTACCCGCAGGCACGCTGCTGGGCCCGACACTCGGCTACAAGGGCGTGTTCGCACTCATCACCGCTGTCGCCGTACTGGTCGCCATCGTCGAGCGCGCCGCGCTCCCGAAGGTCGACGCACCTCCTGTGGTCAGCCTGCGCGAGCGCTTCGCCGGTGTGGCGGACCGACGCGTGCAGATCATCCTGGCGATGACTGTCCTTGCCGTGCTCGCCGCGTTCAGCGTGTACATCTACATCGTCCCGCTGCTCAAGCACACGGCCGGCCTCACCGGCAACGTCACCGGCCTCCTCCTGCTCCTGTACGGCGTGGGTGCGGTCATAGGCAACTTCCTCGGCGGCCGGATCACCGACCGCTTCGGCAGCCTCCGCACCCTGGTCGTCCTGATGACCGGCATCACCGCCGTCCTCGCCACACTCGACCTGACGCTGACGACCGAGGTCGGCGCCGGAGCCGCTCTGGTGGTGTGGGGCATGCTGACCTGGGCCTTCAACCCACCGATCCAGAACCTGCTGCTGGAGCTCGGCGGCGGACTGCTCATCTCCCTCAACGCGTCTGCGATCTACCTGGGCGCCGGACTGTCCGCTGTGGTCGGCGGACTGGTCATCCAGACGCTCGGCGTCGGCTACCTCCCGGTGCTGGCCTCCGCCCTGTCGCTGGTCGTGCTGGGCCTCCTCTATGCGCTCTGGAGGGACTCCTCCCTGCAGCAGGTAGAGGAGCTCGAGCGGGACGAGGACATCTACGTCACAGCAACCGCTGACTGAGGAGAACCTGCAGTAGGGCACTCTTCTGCCCATGCGTCTGCTTGCCGGTGTGCTGTTGCTCGCCACCACCCTGACGGGGTCCAACGACCCCACCGCGGTGGTCGACGGGTGGAAGACGTCACCTGTGTACGTCGAGCCGACGCAGCGATCACTGGTACCGGACAAGGACGCCGCTGAGCTGGCTGAACGAGTGAGCGGGCACGACCCGGCGATTCGCATCGCGGTCGTGCCCGCTGCCGTACTCACCACCGGTGACAAGAGCGCGGCCGCACACACGTACGTCGACCAACTCGTGGATCGGCAGCAGGCCGACGGCATCTATCTCGTCGTGTTCGGTGGCGCGATCGCCTGGGGGAGCGCGGTCGGGGTCGACACACCGATCGCGGACATCCTCACCAGCGAGCTGGACAAGCACAGCCGCTCCGACCCGGTCGGCATGCTCAACGGGGTGCTGGACCAACTCGGCGTACAGAAGGCCTCCAACGGCACACCTGGTTGGCTGTGGCCGTTGCTGATCGCCCTGGTCGTGCTGATTGCCGGTGGCCTCGCCTTCTGGTGGTGGAGGACACGATCGCGCAAGGACGAAGGTCCCGCGCTCTACAGGCCGTCGTACGACGTCTTGCCGGACGAGGTCGACTCGCTGGACGAGCGGCGCGCGACCGCGCGGGAGGACGTCACGCGGTTCGGTGAGGAACTGGATGCCGCGGACGTGCGTCTGGACGGCATGGATACGACAGCGGACGTGCAGGCGGCGATGGATGCGTACGCCGATGCGGGCCGCGTGGTCGATGGGGAACCCGACGACGACAAGCTGCGCGAAGTGCGCTCCACGGTCGAGTACGGGCGGTGGCGGCTGGCCTGTGCACAGGCGAAGGTCGCCGGAACGCCCGCACCTGCTCGCCGTGCCACCTGCTTCTTCGACCCCGGCCACGGCACCTCCGTGACGGACTGGATGTACACGCCACCTGGCGGGCGGCCCCGGGAAGTCCCGGTCTGCAATGCCTGCCGTGAGCGGCTCTCGGGAGGAGCACGATGAAACGTCTGTTCGGCGCGCTCGCCGTCATCACTCTGTGGGTCCTGCCCGCGCCACTGGCGCACGCGGCCGGCGACCCCAGCGCGTACATGAACACCGTGGCCGGTCACCTCGGCGACGCTGGTGTCTGGGTCGACCCGGACGTGTCGGAGCTGAGCCCGAGCGAGACCGCTCAGCTCGACGCGGCCGCGAAGAGCGCCGGCGCACCGATCCGGATCGCGGTGATCCCCGCGGAGAAGATCAACAAGTCGCAGAGCAAGTACTACTCGCGGCCCGCCTGGGAAGGCGAGGAGATCGCGGATCAGCTGTACGACCGCGTCGGCGTCGAGGGCGTGTACGCCGTGCTGGTCGATGCGTCGTCGCAGTCCAACGGCCGCGGGCTGCACGCCGTACAGCGTGCCGACCACGGGCCGACGTACTTCGTGGGCGATGCGGTGGACCAGGCGGTCGACTGCTGTGCGCCGGACTACGAGTCGATGCTCGAGAGGTTCATCCAGCGCGCACAGGTCGTGAACAAGCCGTTCTACGTCGACGCCGCGCCGTACGCCGGTGGCGTGGCCGGGATCATCGGGCTCTGGGTCACCATGACCGGGCTGGGTGCCCGGCGGGCCAGGCGGCAGGACGAGAAGGCCCACCTGAAGGTCGCGCAGCCGCTGCTCAACGAGGAGATCATCGCGCTCTCGCAGCAGGTCTCCGCGCTGCCGACGGTCTCTGACCCGCAGCAGTCGAAGCTGTCCAAGGACGTGCTCGACACCGTCGAGAAGGCTCGCCATCGGCTCGACCAGGCGAAGGGTGACAAGGACATTCAGGCAGTGACGACGCTGCTCGGCTCGGCCCGCTACGGTCTTCGCTGCCTGGACGCAGTGCGTGCGGGTGAGCCGATCCCGGAGCCGACCGCGCCCTGCTTCTTCGACCCGCGGCACGGTCCGAGCGTGGACCAGGTGCAGTGGAAGCCCGAGGACGGCGCTGCGCGCAACGTGGACGTCTGCGCGGCGTGCAAGCAGCGCGACGAAGCCGGCGAGAAACCCGAGATCCGGATGGTGAAGGGCTGGCAGATCGAGCGGCCGTACTGGGAGCACGCTGAGGACCTCGCGGCGTACGTCGACGGGTACTGGTCGCAGGGCGACGGTCGCGCGTGGTGGTTCCCGGACTCCGACTTCCGGCGCCGCGGCGAGGAGATGCGGTCGCGTTGGCGGTCCCGTCGACCAGGTGCGCGCTTCGGCCGGTTCAGGTCGAACGTCGGCAGCTCCGTCGGTGACTGGGCGACCTCGTCGAGCAGCGGTTCCGACGACGACGGGAGCAGCTGGTACAGCGGCTCGAGCCGCCGCAGGTCCTATTCGTCGCGGACGCGCTCCAGCGGTGGTGGGTCGTCCCGGCGCTCGTCGCGCCGGTCCGGCGGGTCACGGGGCTTCTAGAACCACAGGTAGATCTTCACTGTGCAAAACGACCAGTGACGTGACGGCACGAGTCAGACAGACGTAGAGGCGTCGGAGTCCGGTCCGCTCGTCGGCTTCACCAGAGACGATGCCGGCCGGCTCCACCAGCACCACGTGGTCGAACTCGAGTCCCTTGGCGAGAGAGGCCGGTACGACGTCCAGGTGTGCGTCCACGTCGTCTTCGTCGCCAAGGACCGAGAAAGCGATGCCCTGCAAGGCTTTCCGGGTTGCGGGGACCAGCGCGTCCGGGACGATCAGACCGATCGAGCCGAGGCGCTCTGACACCTCGTGGACCGCTGTCACCGCAGCAGCCAGGCTGTCCGGTACGCGAGTGATGGTCAGCTCACCGCGCGCTCGTCGTACCGCTGTCGGTGGTTTGAGGTGCGGAGCGATCGTCGGGAGGAGGCGGGCGGCGTACTCGATCACCTGTCCCGGGACGCGGAAGCCGGCGGTCAGCTCCTCGGTGTGCGCGCTGGTCTTGCCCAGGTGCTTCAGCGCCTCGTCCCACGATGGTGTGGCCCACGGTGTGGTGCCCTGCGCGATGTCACCGAGCACAGTCATCGAGCCGGTCGAGCAGCGTCGGCCGACCGCACGCAGCTGCATCGCGGAGAGGTCCTGTGCCTCGTCTAGCACCACGTGCCCGAGTGACGGCGTACGGTCGACCAGGTCGGCGATCTCGTCGATCAGAGTGGCGTCGGCAACGGACCACTTCGCCGCACCGGGTGACCGCGGCACCTTGTCCCAGAGCAGCAGTGCCTGCTCCTCCTCGGTGAGGATGCCGTCGGCGTACTCGGCGAGGAGCTTCGGGTCGGTGAAGAGACGGAAGAGCAGCTTCGCTGGGTCCAGAGCCGGCCAGAGCGCGTCGGCGTACTGCTTGACCGGACGGCTGCGTGCGACCGAGTCCTGCACGCGGTCGTCGGGGGAGTCACCGGCTGCCTCCATGCGCAGGAGCACGGCGTGGGCCAGGCGCTGCGGCAGCATCGCGCGGCCGGCGCCGTACCGGATGCCACGGCTCCGCAGCTCGGTGACGAGCTCCTCGGCCTGGTACGCCGCCACTCGCCAGCGATGCGCTCCGCGTGGCACTACCAGCGACTCTTCGGGCAGTTTGACGTGCGACCAGACTGCCCGGTGCAGTACTTCGGCCATGCGGGCGTCGCCCTTGAGTACGTCGACCAGCGCCGGCCCCGGACCGGCCACCTTCACGCGGGCGACCAGCTCCTCGACGGTGGTCTGCTTCGCCTCGATCTCACCCAGTGCGGGCAGGACGTCTCCGATGTACCGCAGGAAGCTCGCGTTCGGGCCCACTACGAGCACACCGGCCCGGCTGAGCTGGTCGCGGTACGCGTAGAGCAGGTACGCCGCCCTGTGCAGCCCGACCGCGGTCTTACCGGTACCAGGCGCTCCCTGCACGCAGATGGTGTCGTCGACGCCGGCCCGGACGATCACGTCCTGCTCCGGCTGGATGGTGGCGACGATGTCACGCATCGGGCCGGAACGTGGACGCTCGATCTCAGCGTCCAGGATGTCGCTGTGCTGTTCGTCCTGACCGGTCGCGGTGAGGTCCTCGTCCTCGAACGCGGTCATCTCGCCGTGCGTGAAGCCGAACCGCCGACGTACGCCGACACCCATCGGCTCGGTCTTGCTGGCCCGGTAGAACGGCACCGAGATGTCCGCACGCCAGTCCACCACCAGCGGCTCGCCCAGCGCGTCGTTCACGTGCCGGCGACCGATGTGGAAGGTCTCGTCGGTCGGCTCGAGGTAGTCCAGCCGCCCGAAGAACAGCGGCACGTCCGGGTCGTCCTCCAGTTCCTTCATCCGCCGGAAGATCGCGGCCTGCAGATACTCCTGGTTGACCCGGTCCGCGCTGTGGATCTCCAGTGCTCCGGTCTTCTCCCGCATCAGCGCCAGCGCCGTCCGGGAGGTCTTCAGGTAGTCCTTCTCGGCCTGGAGAGTGTCGGACGTATCTGAGGGCATGCTGAAACCTCCGGCGAGCAGTGGGGGAGCCCAGCCACGTTACTTGAGCACCTGTCGTGGCGACACTGAATTACGGGTCCGTGGCCTGTCGGCGTGCAGACCGGGCCGGAGCAGGAGGGGCAGGCTGATCGCCAGCAGCGCTAGAGCGACGATGCCGTCCAGCCAGTAGTGATTGGCGGTCACCACGACGACGCTGAACGTGATGATCGGGTGCAGCAGCCACAGCCACCGCCAGCGCGACCGGGTGATCAGGATCATCGACAGCGCGATCAGGGTGGCCCAGCCGACGTGCAGGCTCGGCATCGCGGCGAACTGGTTCACCGCGCCGCCGGTGTGGTCCGGTCCGTACACGGACTGGCCGAAGCGTAGGCCGGTGTCCACGAAGCCCGGCATCATCCGCGGCGGCGCCAGCGGGAACGCGATGTGACCGATCAGCGCCAGTCCCGTGAGCGACACCATCGTCCAACGGACGTGCGAGTACGCCTTCGGCCGCCAGATGCTCAGCCAGAGCAGTACGACGGCAGTCAGTGGGGCGTGCACGCTGGCGTAGAACAGGTTCGCGCCCTTGACCAGCGGCGGGAACTGCAGGACCCAGTGCTGGATCGACGCCTCGTTCGGCAGGTGCAGCCAGTTCTGCAGCGACAGCACCTCGTGCGCATGGTCGAACGCCGAACCGGTGTGCCGGGCCGCGATCTGCCGGCCCGCGCTGTAGACCAGGAACAGTGTCGCCAGCAGGACTGCTTCCCTTACCACCCTCCAGAAGACCTGTGCCCGGCCTTCCCCCACCCGTTCGACAGCAGCTATCCCCATACCGTTCGACGGTACTCAGCCCTTCACAGCGCCGGTGAGGACGCCCTTGGCGAAGTGCCGCTGCAGGAACGGGTAGATCACCAGGATCGGCACGATCGAGACGACCAGGATCGCCATCTGGATCGACGCCTGCGGCGGGAGCAGTTCGGTGCCGAGCTCGGCGCTGCCGAGTTGGGTGTCGTTGATGACGTACGTCCGCAGTACGAGCTGCAACGGCCAGAGCTTCGAGTCGTTCAGGTACAGCAGCGCGGAGAAGAACGCGTTCCAGTACGCCACCGCGTAGAACAGGCCGATCACCGACAGCACCGCCTTCGACAGCGGCAGCACGATGTTGGTGAACGTCTTCAGCTCACCCGCACCGTCGATCCGTGCGCTCTCGGTGAGCTCGTTGGGCAGGTTCATGAAGAACGCCCGCAGTACGACGACATTGAACGCGCTGATCATCGTCGGCACGATCAGGGCCCAGAGGCTGTCCAGCAGCCCGACGCCCTTGACCGTCAGGTACAGCGGGATGATGCCGGGGGAGAACAGCATGCTGAACAGCACGACCAGCAGGATCGGCCGCCCGCCGACGAAACTCGGCCGCGACAACGCGTAGGCCAGCAGGCACGACACGATCAGGCTGAGCAGCGTGCCGACGACCGTGACGAAGATGCTGACGAACAGCGCCCGCGTCACCACGCCGCCGGCGAACAACGACTCGTACGCTGCGAAGCTGATCGATTTGGGCAGCAGCACCAGCCCGCCGGACTCGTTGATCTGCTTGTTCGGCGCCACGCTGGTCGAGATCACGCCGACGAACGGGACGATCACGACCGCGCAGAAGACCAGCAGCACGAGACCCTTGAAGATCCGCATCGGCCAGCCGGGCATCGGCACGCCCTGGACGATCCTGGTACTCATCGCTGGTACACCCCTTGCTCGCCGAAGATGTGCGCCACCTTGTTCGCGGTCAGCACGAGGATGACGCCGACGATGCCCTTGACCAGGCCGACCGCCGCCGCGACACCCCAGGCGCCACCGAGTACGCCGTTGTTGTAGACGTACGTGTCCAGTACTTCGCTGACATCCCGGCCGACCGCCTGTTGCTGCAGGATGATCTGCTCGAAACCGACGGTCAGCGAGTCACCGAGCCGCAGGATGAACAGCAGGATGATGATCCCGCGCAGACCGGGCAGGGTGACGTGCCAGAGCTGCTTCATCCGGCTCGCACCGTCCACACTCGCTGCCTCGTACAGCTGCGAGTCGATCTGGGACAGCGCCGCCAGGAACAGGATCGTCGCCCAGCCAGTGTCCTTCCAGATGATCTGCGACGTCAGCAGCACGTGGAACAGCTCGGAGTTCCCGATGATGTTGATCGTCGACAGGTCGTGTGATCGCAGGTAGTTGTTCAGCAGGCCGCTGCCGCCGAGCATCTGCTGGAACAGCGCGACCACGATCACCCAGGACATGAAGTGCGGCAGGTACAGGATGCTCTGCGCGATCCGCTTGATCCGCTCGGAGAACAGCGAGTTCAGCAGCAGGGCGAGCAGGATCGGCGCCGGGAACACGAAGATCGACTGCAGGCTGGTGAGGATCAGCGTGTTCTTCAACGCCCGCAGGAACGCCGGGTCGCCGTTGAAGATCACGCTGAAGTTCTCCCAGCCCGACCAGTCGCTCGCGTTGATCCCGAGGAACGGCTGGTAGTCCTTGAACGCGATCACGTTGCCCAGCAGCGGCACGTAGTGGAACGCGATGATCAGCGCGACGCCGGGAAGTGCGAACAGCAGCAGCACGCGGTCCCGCAGCAGCCGCCGGCCGAGGCTCAGCTGCTGCTGCGGGCGCGTCTTGGATCGTTGCAGCATCTACTTCCCTGCCGTGTCCGAGAGGGCCTGCTCGAGCTCGGAGCGCATCTTGTCGCCGCCGGAGGACTTCCAGGTCTGCACCGCGGCGGTCCAGTCCGACACCGGCTTCTTGCCCTGCACGATCTGGCCCTCGAGGTCTGTCATCGTCTTGGCGAGCTGGGTCTGCTTCTTCGACTGGGTGTCGGAGTACAGCCCGTACGACGCGTCGTACGCCAGCCGCTTCGCGACCTTCTCCTGGATCGCGTGCTGCTTCTGCGGGACGTCCGGCTTGCCGGCCCAGTACAGCGCCAGCGCCGAGTCGCTGATGTACTGCAGGCCGATACCCGTCTCCACCACGCCGACCTTCGTCGGCACTGGGTCGGTGCCCTGCAGCGTGTAGTGCCGGCCCGCGACGCCGTACTTGCGGAACATGTACTCCTCGGTGCCGAACGGCGCCGCCATCCAGTTCGCGACCTTCAGCAACGTCTCGGCCGAGTGCGTGCTGCTCTTGCTGAACGACGTGACGTTGTTCAGCGCCGAACCCATCCACGGCTTGCCCTCGCCGCCGTCGAAGCCGGGTACGTCGAGCATGTTCACCGCGAACGCGTCGCCGGCGGTGTTGTCGGAGTAGTACTGGTTCCACGCGACGAAGCCGTCGTAGTCGAACGCGGCGATGCCGCCGTTGAACCACTGCTTGCGGGCGCTGGCCTTGTCGTTGAAGGCGTCCGGGTTGATCACCCCGGCGGCGACCATCTTGCGGCCGGCCTCGAGCGCCTCGAGCTGGGCCTCGTCCTCGAACATGGAGGTGAACTTGCCGCCGTCCTGTTTCCAGACGTTCGCGATCCCCAGCATCTGCCGGATCGTCGACAGCGGCACCCGGGTCCAGGCCCACTTGTTCTGCTTGGCCGCGGTCATCTCCTTGGCCAGGTCGAAGAACTCCTGGAAGTTCTTCGGCGCCGGGTCCTTGATGCCCTTCGCGGCGAGCAGGTCCTCGCGGTACAGCGCGAGCGACGTACGGGACATGCCGCGCGGCACCGGGACGCCGTAGATGGCGCCGTTGAAGACGCAGCCCTTCCAGAACTCGGTCGGGATGTTCGCCAGGAACGGGTACTTGCTGATCGCGTCGCCGGACAGGTGCTCGGTCAGGTCCATGCACTTGGACTTCACCAGGCCCGGGATCTGCGGCGTGTCCGGCGGAATGTTCAGGATGTCCGGCAGGTCGCCGCCCGCGATCCGGGTCGCGAACTTGTCCTTGTACTCGTCGTTCGACGCCATGCTGATCTGCAGCTCGGAGCCGAGGCGCTTGTTGAGCTCCTGCCAGAACTGGTTCTTGTCCGCGGCGGGCGGGATGGCGCCGGGGATGTTCGTCATGAACGTGATCGGCTTGCCGTCACCAGGAGCCTCGGCGATCGCCTTCACCGGGTTCGCCGGGTACTTCAGGAAGCCGTCCAGCACCACGTCGGTGCCGGGCAGGTCCGGCTTGATCTCGCCGTACTTCGTGTACGTCGGCAGTTTGACGGCCGCGTTCGCCGCGGCGGTGTTCTTCTTGTCGGACGCGCACCCCGCCAGCAGCGGCGTACCCGTGACCGCGACAGCGGCGGCGGCCAGACCACCGCCGAGGAATGTTCTTCTGCTGACCGGCATGAGGCCTCACTTCCATCGGAGGGCCACACCATGACATAGTACGTCCTATGTCTTCAAGAGTCGGCGCTCTGGAAATCTTCGATCCGGCGGGGAGCGGCTATCACACGTTCCGCATCCCGTCGGTGCTGGCGCATGGCTCGCTGGTGCTCGCCTTCTGCGAGGGCCGGCTGCACGGGGCCGGTGACGCGGGTGAGATCGAGGTCGTACTGCGTCGTTCGCTCGACGGGGGCCGGACCTGGCTGCCGCTGCAGGTCGTGTCGGCAGTGCCGGGCAAGACCTGTGGAAACCCGGTGCCGTTGGTCGACCCCACGTCGGGGGACATCGTGCTGGTGACGGTGGAGAATGGCGCCGATGCGGTCGAGATGTCGCTTGCCCGGGGCACCGATCCTGAGTCCGGCCGCCGTGTGTTCGTGCAGCGGTCCGCTGACGACGGTGCGACCTGGAGTCCGACGCGCGAGATCACGGCGGAGGTGAAGCCGGGCGACTGGGGCTGGTACGCGACGGGTCCGTGCCACGGCATCACGCTGCGCTCCGGGCGCCTCGTCGTACCGGCCAATCATTCTTTCGTGCCGTCCGAGCCGGTGGACGACCTGATCCGGCTGAACGGCGGGCACTGCATCTACAGCGACGACGGCGGTGCTTCCTGGTCGGTCGGTTTCGTGGACCGCAACGACGGCGCGGAGATCAACGCGAACGAGACCGCCGTCGCCGAGCTGCCCGACGGGCGGCTGTACTTCAACGCCCGCAACCACCAGGGCACCGGACCGGCCCGCGTACACGCCTGGTCGTCCGACGGCGGTCAGACCCTCGATGCGCCGTACGCCGGGATTCCCGAGATCACCGCACCGGGTATCCAGGGCAGCGTGCTCTGCCTGCCGGACGGACGCTTGCTGTTGTCCACACCGGTGAATCCCACGTCGCGCCGGGAACTGACCGTTTTCGTCAGTGCAGATTTCGGTACGTCGTGGAAACCGGAGCTGGTCGTGCACGAGGGCATGGCCGGGTACTCCGATCTGGTGCTGCTGCCCGACGGCTCGATCGGGATCTTCTACGAGGCCGGTGAGACGTCCTCGTTCGCGACCTTGCGCTTCGCCACATTCGCCCTTTGAGGTTGGGAGACCCCTTGACCGCATCCGCCCATCTGACCGGTGTCGTACCTCCGCTGGTTACTCCCCTCACCCCGTCGTACGACGTCGATACTGCATCGCTGGCCCGGCTGATCCAGTACCAGCTGACCGGGGGTGTGGACGGGGTTTTCGTGCTCGGCACCTCCGGCGAGGGCACGTTTCTGACCGACGAGCAGCGACAGGTCGTGCTGGAGACGAGTGTCGCGGAGGTGGCCGGACAGGTACCGGTACTGGTCGGCGTGATCGATACGTCTACCAACCGGGTCGCTGCGCATGTTTCTGCCGCGTTGAAGGCCGGTGCGGACGGGATTGTCGCCACGGCTCCGTTCTACGCGGCCACTCACCCTGCTGAGATCGAGCGCCACTTCGTGCGGCTGGCGTCGCTTGCGGGTGACACGCCTCTGTATGCGTACGACATCCCGCCGCGGGCAGGCACCAAGCTTCCGGCCGCTCTCGTCATGTCTCTTGGCGAGCAGGGGGTCATTGCAGGTGTGAAGGACTCGTCCGGGCAGGAGACTTCGCTGCGAGAGCTGGTGCTGTCCCGTCGGGAGAAGGCACTCGACGACTTTGTGATCATGACTGGGTCCGAGGTGACGGTTGACTCGGCGCTGGCGTTCGGGGTGGACGGCGTCGTACCTGGTCTGGGGAACGTGGATCCGGCCGGGTATGCGCGGTTGTTCAAGGCTGCGGTGGGTGGTGATGCTGCGGCGGCGCGGGATGAGCAGGACCGGTTGTTCCGGTTGTTCGACATCATCAACGTGGCGGACCGGTCGCGGATGGGGGCGAGTTCGGCGGCGTTGGGTGCGTTCAAGGCCGGGCTGTTCTTGCTGGGCGTGATCGACTGCCCGGCCACGGCGTACCCCTCTATCCCCTTGAGCGACACGGAGATCGCCGCGGTCCGGCCGCTGCTGGACCGGGCCGGATTACACTGAGCGGTCTTAGCTAAAGGGAGGCCGGCAGTGACAACGGGTGGGCTCAGCCGGGCACGTGGTGCGGCAGGGAATCAGTCTTTTATCCGGGACGCGATGAAGTCGTACATCCTGGAACGCGGTCTGAAGGCGGGTGACCCGCTGCCGAACGAGCAGGACCTGATGGCGCAGCTGGGCGTCGGCCGGCACCCGCTGCGCGAGGCGATGAAGGCGCTGCAGGCGGTCGGCATCATCGAGATCCGGCACGGGTACGGGACGTATGTCGGCGAGGTGAACCTGCAGTCCCTCGAGGACGGCCTCGCGTTCCGCATGTCCCAGTCGATGGCCGGCGACCTCCGCGACGTCCAGAACGTCCTGGAGGTCCGCCAGGCCATCGAGGTCGGCCTGGCCGACGACGTGGTCGGCCACTTCAAGGAGCACGGCTACGACGCGCTGGAACCCATCGTCGAACGCATGGAAGCCAAGGCCGCCGAAGGCAACTACTTCCCCGACGAGGACTGGGCCTTCCACCAAGCCCTCTACGAACCGTTGGGCAACGCCCTGGTCATCGACCTGCTGTCAGTTTTCTGGCGAACCTTCGCCCAGGTAGACGCCCGCCTCCCCGGCGCCCGCTACACCCCCGCCGACGCCGCCGCCTGGCACCGAGACCTCCTCAACGCCCTGGAATCCGCCAACCCCGACACCTACGCCCACTCCATGAAACGCCACTTCAACGGAATCCACACCCGCCTCGGCGAATAGCTCTGCAGCTCGACAGTACGTATACGTCCACTGTGGCGAAATGCTCGGTCGGCTGAGCGTGGCGATCGGCCGACCGAGCCGACACCTCCTGTCGAGCTGCAGATCAAGCAAACAGGTTTTCGGCGTCCACGATGGTGTAGGCGTAGCCCTGTTCGGCTAGGAAGCGTTGGCGGTGGGCAGCGAATTCGGCGTCGATCGTGTCTCTCGCGACGATGGAGTAGAAGCGGGCGGTGCGGCCGTCGCCCTTGGGGCGGAGGACTCGGCCCAGGCGCTGGGCTTCTTCCTGGCGGGAGCCGAAGGTGCCGGAGACCTGGATGGCGACCGACGCCTCGGGGAGGTCGATGGAGAAGTTGGCGACCTTGCTGACCACCAGCCGTTTGATCTCGCCGGTGCGGAACGCCTGGAACAGGCGCTGCCGTTCCTTCACCGTTGTCTCGCCCTTGATCACCGGGCACTCGAGGCGTTCACCCAGCTCGTCCAGCTGGTCGATGTACTGACCGATGACGAGCAGCGGCTCGTCGGCGTGGTGCTCGGCGATCCGCCGTACCAGCTTCGACTTCGCCGGGGTGGAGGCGGCCAGGCGGTAGCGGTCCTCGGGCTCCGCGGTCGCGTACACGAACCGCTCGGTCTGCTCGAGATCCACGCGCACCTCGATGCAGTCCGCCGGCGCGATCCAGCCCTGCGACTCGATGTCCTTCCACGGAGCGTCGTACCGCTTCGGGCCGATCAGCGAGAACACGTCGCCCTCGCGGCCGTCCTCGCGGACCAGCGTCGCGGTCAGTCCGAGCCGGCGCCGGGTCTGCAGGTCGGCGGTCATCCGGAAGATCGGCGCGGGCAGCAGGTGCACCTCGTCGTACACGATCAGACCCCAGTCGCGCGCGTCGAACAGCTCCAGGTGCGTGTAGACGCCCTTCCGGCGCGTCGTCATGACCTGGTACGTCGCGATCGTGACCGGGCGGATCTCCTTGCGCGCACCGGAGTACTCGCCGATCTCCTCCTCGGTGAGGGTGGTGCGCTTCAGAAGCTCGTCCTTCCACTGCCGTGCGGACACGGTGTTGGTGACGAGGATCAGTGTGGTCGCGGACGCCTGTGCCATCGCGGCCGCGCCGACGATCGTCTTGCCGGCGCCACAGGGGAGTACGACGACACCGGAGCCGCCGTGCCAGAACGAGTCGGTCGCCTGCTCCTGGTACGGGCGCAGCTCCCAACCGTCCGTCACCAGGTCGATCTGGTGCGCCTCACCGTCGACGTACCCGGCCAGGTCCTCAGCGGGCCAGCCGAGCTTCAGCAGGGTCTGCTTGAGGTGACCGCGCTCCGACGGGTGCACCAGGACGGTGTCGTCGTCGAGCCGGGCGCCCAGCATGGGCTTCACCTTGTTGCTGCGCAGTACCTCTTCCAGCACCGGCCGGTCGGTGGTTATCAGCACCAGACCGTGCTGCGGGTGCTTCTCCAGCCGCAGCCGCCCGTACCGGTCCAGCGTCTCCGCGATGTCGACCAGCAGCGAGTGGGGGACCGGGTACCGGCTGTAGCGCAGCAGTACGTCGATCACCTGCTCGGCGTCATGCCCCGCGGCCCGCGCGTTCCACAGGCCCAGCGGTGTCAGCCGGTAGGTGTGCACATGCTCCGGCGCCCGCTCCAACTCCGCGAACGGCGCAATAGCCTTCCGGCACTCGGTGGCATCCGCATGCGCCGTCTCCAGCAACAAGGTCTTGTCCGACTGCACGATCAAAGGACCGTCCGTCACCCGCAACTCCTATCTTCGCCCCGACCCTCCATTGTGCCTGAACCAATCAACAACCAACCGCGGCTCAGTCCACTGGGCGGGCTGTGGAGATTCGGTGGAGGGCGTAGGTGCGGGGGGTTTCTGTGGTGTTGTCGTAGGCGGTGAGCCAGCCGTCGGCTACTCGGACGGGTTCTACGATGAGTTCGGAGGAGTGGCCGTTGTGGTCGACGTAGGCGATCCAGGTGCGGGTGTGGGCCTCGGCGGCGTTGGTGAGGACGGCGATGGTTTCGGCGGGGGCGGCTGGTTCGATCAGGCCGTCGTCTCCGGGGCGTTCGGCGGCGATCCGGTCGCCGGCGCGGACCTTCTCGATGACCGCCTTCACCTGGTCGTCGGTCAGGTCGAACGCGCTCTCGTTGAAGTCCCGGCTGGTACGTCGACGCGGTGCCTCGCCACGTCGCGGCGCACCGGTCACGTGCAACGCACCGTCGAACGTCTCCGCCAAAGGCGCCAACCCGGCGTCCCGCAGCCGACTCAGCACCATGTCCGGCGGTGACGGTGATACCACCACGGTCGGCGCCAACCGACGGAACCGCACACCAGGCAGGTTCGAGTTGAGCAGCTGGGTCAGCACGTTCTCGTCGTCACACCGCAGGTACGTCGACGCAGTCCCCAGACGCAGTACGCCGTGCCGTCGGGCAACGTCGTCGACCAGGTACGCCAACGGCTGAGGCACCGGCGTACGTGAATGCTCCGCCAACCACGCGTGCAACTGCTCCGCAGTACGCCCGAGGTCGAAAGCACGCCGTACCGAGCTCTCACTGAACCGGTAGACGCCCGCACCACCGTCGGACTCGACGTCTGCCATCGCCGACAGTTCGTCCTGCACGGTCCGCACCAAAGGCCCAGGAGCCACAGCAGTGAGGTCAGCCTGCAGCAGCACCTCAGACACCGGCGCTGGCATCAGTGGACTGATCGCCTCGGCCAACTCGTCAGCAGTCGGCTCAGGTCCCAGCAACGGCTTCGCATGTGCCGCCATCGCGCCCAACCCCGTCAGCCCGAGCAGTGCGGCCTCTGACACGCTCCACTCGACCAGGTCGTCCCGGAACTGCCCGCCGCGGCGTGGACGATGCCAAGCCACCCATATGACCACAGTCTCCGGAGCCGGCGCGGTACCCGCGCCAGCCTCGGCCAGCGCCTGCAACGCCAGGACCCGGATCTCCGGTGCCAGCAACCGCTCCAGGTCCGGTGCCAACGCGTTGATCAGCCGCTCCCGCGCAGCCGCAGTACTGCCCGTGCTGTCCCGCCGCCCGATCAGTCCGATCGCCCTGAGGCCGGAGAACCACGCCATGACGAGCTGAGCCCACCGATGCGCCAGGTCCAGCTCCAGCCAGTCGTCATACGCACTGGTCGGCAGCCACAGCTCACTGGTCCCGACCTCCACCGCAGCAACGAGCCCAGCGGCGTACGCCATCTCCAGCACCGCTGCAGCGGTCTGCTCTTCCGCACCGATCTTTCCGGCCAGACTGCGCACCTCACGGACACCGATGCCACCTGTGCGCAGTACCGGTGGCGGCTCGGTCCCCAGCTGCTCCAGGGCTCGGTCAACCAGCCGCACCAAGTCGAGCGCAGCACCAGCCGCAGCCCGGTCAGCGATAGCGGCCGACACCTTCTTACCGGCCAGCGGCGGTGGCGCCGGACGTGTCGACGCCAGCACACGCCCGCCCCGCAGGTGCAGCCCGATCTGCCGCGGCAGCACGACCGTGTTCGCATCCTTGGGTACGACGAGACCGCGCGCCAGCAACCGCTCCACCGGCGTCCGCGCCGACGCGATCGTCACCGGCCGGTCGGCCTTCTCGACTGAACCGGTCGGCGGACCCCAGGTGAGTTTGTCGAGTACGGCGCGCGCGTCCGGGCCGGCGTCGTCGATCAAGTGGTCCAGATCACCGAAGTGCCGCGTCGTAATCGGACCGAGCCCGGCCGGTGTTGGTCCAAGTAGCTCGTGCACCGCACGGATCGGCCGCAGGTCGTCCTCGGTACCCCAGACCAGAGCGAGCTCCAGCAGTTCAGCCACGCGCGGCCGGACTACCTCTTCCGGCTGGCCGACACCCTGCGCCAGCAATTCCACGTCCACCGGCTCCGGCAGCGCGGACAGCGACTCCAACAGGTCCACACCGAACTCGTCCAGCCGGTTGATCGCCCGCGCGGCCGACGCGTTGCTCGTCACACGCGCAGCAAGCTGCCCGGTGTCCGCAGGAATCGGCAGGGCCAGGTCAGGTCGCCGCCGCAGCAATTCACCGAGCGCGGCGTCACCCCAGCCCCGCAACGCCTCAGCGAGGGTACGGGGGCGGGTCGGCTCGGTCGTGCTCATCCCTCCAACGGTACGGGATCCTCGCCAAGGTCGGTCAGGATCTTCGCGACGGTCTCGTCCAGTGCACAGTCCGGACCGATGATGGTCTGCTCGATCCCGTCGAGTACGTCGTGCTCCCGGTACCAGTCCTGCATCAGGTCCGGCCCCACGCCGGGCATGTCCCGGGTGCCGTGCCGTACGACGGTCTCCGCGAACGGGATGTCGAAGTAGTAGTGCAGCGTCGTCCCGCGGTGGTCGAACGTGAGCCGCCGCAGCATGTCGCCGTACCGGCCGGCGTCCATGATGCCCTCGAGCACCACGTCGTACCCGTGGTCGAGGGCGTAGCGGACGTTCGTATCGATCAGTCCGATGTTCACGCCGCCCGGGACGTCGCGCTCGCGGAGCAGGATCCTGCGGAGGTGGTCCTGCTCGACCCACGCCGTACCGCGGCCCAGACGTTCACGCAGCGTCCGGGCCGTGGTGGACTTGCCGGAGCCCGAGTTCCCGCGCAGTACGACGAGGCGGGTACCAGGACTCCCGGTCACTCAGCTGCTCCGGCGTGTCCGATCCGGTGGAAGCCGACGCGTTCGTAGACCGCTGCGACCGCGTCCGACTCTGCGGACAGCAGCACCAGGTCCACGCCGTTGTCGAGCGCGTGCTCGACCAGTGCCGAGGTCACGGCGGCAGCAAGACCACGGCGACGCATGGAAGGCAGTGTGCCGACGCCGACGATCTCCGTGGTGGCGTCGACCGCCTGGTGAGTCCCGCTGGCCACCATGCCGTCATCAGTGAACGCACCGGCAGTTACTGCCACGCCGCGGAGAGCCCTGCTCTGCAGCGCTAAGACCGTGTCGACCGACATCTCGGCGGCCGCTGAATCTCTCTCGGTCGGTCCAGCCTTGTCGATGCCCGTGCCTGGCTCGCTGAAGGCGAGGCCGGCAACCGCACGCGCCTGCCGGACCATCTCCTCGTCAGCGGGGAGGATCTCGCAGCGAGCATCAGCCGTGGCAGGGCGGAAGTCAGCGCGCTCCAGCACCAGCAACGGGTGCTGGACCACGTTGAGGCCAGCTGCAGCCGCAGCGTCGCCTAACGAGGGACAGGTCTGCACGACCCACTCGAAGCTCAGCGGGATCTCCAACTCGGCGCACCGCGCGCGCACCAGCTCAACGTCCGCCGGCTCGATCGTCACCCCGGAGCCGGGCACCGGGCGCGCGTAGTACGGCCAAACCGTCGTACTGCGGAACAAGGTGAACGGTCCGACCTGTTCGGCAACCGAGCCGGACAACGGGACCCTGTGCAAGTAGTCATCGACTCTGGTGATCATCGCGAAGCAGTGAACCACCCAGAAAGTCCACGCGCCACCAGATATGTCGAAGCGTCCCGAACGGCTCCGACGTCCCCTACGTCAGCAACGACGACGGAGGAGCAGCAGATGGAGAAAGTGACGTCCGCGGACGGTACGACGATCGCCTACGACCGCCTGGGCAGTGGACACCCGCTGATCCTGGTCGGGGGAGCACTGTGCGATCGGCACGCGCTCCGGCCGCTGGCCGACGAGCTGGCGAACCACTTCGACGTGGTGACGTACGACCGTCGCGGCCGCGGTGACTCCGGTGACAACACGTCGTACGACGTCCTGCGCGAGGTGGACGACATCGCCGCGCTACTGACAGCTGTCGGTGGTACGGCGGCTGTCTACGGGCACTCGTCCGGTGCGGGACTGGCGGCGATCGCAGCGAGCAGGCTGCCGTTCACCAGGGTCGTGCTGCACGAACCGCCGTACGGACCGGACGATGTGGACCCGTCGGACGACGGCGAGCAGGTGCTCGAACTGATCCGGGACGGCCAGAACCGGGAGGCGGTCGAACTGTTCCTGCTGATGACGGGCATGCCCAAACCCGAGGCGTTGCAGGTGGCTGCCGCTCCGGGCGTCGCCGAGCTGGCGCCGACGCTCGCCTACGACTTCGCCGTCATGGGCCATGAAGGCACCACCCCGATCGAAACGCTCCGGGCGATCAAACCGCCGACCCTCGTCATCGCCGGGACGGCGACCGCGCCGTTCATGCTCGACGCCGCACACCGCATCGTCTCGATCCTGCCGAACGCGACACTCAAAGAACTACCCGACCAGCATCACGTCGTACCGCCGGAGCTGCTCGCCCCGGTCATTCAGGCGATGATCTCGATCGACACCTTGTCGGGGTAGAAGGCGACGTGGTCGCGGATGTCGGCGACCGCATCGTACGGCTGCTCGTACGTCCAGACCGCGTTCACGCCGTCCGCCCCGGCGGGGAGGAGGCTGTAGTACGACGCGTCGCCCTTGTACGGGCAGTAGGTCTGGTGCTCGGTGCGCTCGAGCAGCGTGAGGTCGACGTCATCCCGCGGGATGTACTGCACCGCCGGGTAGTTCGCCTCCTGCAGCGACAGCGCGTCCCGAGTGTCCGCGATGACCTGGTCGCCGACCTTCACGACCACCCGGTCCGGGTTCTTTCCTACGGTGATCGGGTGGTCCGGTCCAGGAATCTTCACAGTCTTGTCCGCCATAACCGCTGACAACCCGGCACGGCCTCGCCCCATTCCCGGATCCGCGATGATCATCAGATGGAGTTACGGCAGATCCAGTACTTCGTCACCGTCGCCGAGGTACTCAACTTCGGCCGCGCCGCCGAGCAGCTCGGCATCGGCCAGCCGGGCGTGAGTCAGCAGATCGCCCGCCTGGAGCGCGAGCTGGACGTCCTCCTCTTCGACCGCTCGGCCCGCGCCATCCGCCTCACCGAAGCGGGTCAACGGTTCCTTCCCGCCGCCCGCGCCGTACTCGCCTCCGTCGAAGCCGCCCGTACCGCCGCCACAGGCAACCCCGGTCGCACCCTCCGCCTGGGAACCAGCACCGGACTGGGCGAACGGCTCGAGACGGTTGTCGCCGAGCTCTCCGCCGAAGGGCTCCACGTCGAGCTGATCAGCACCTCGACCCGCGCCCGCCTGGATCGCGTCCGTAGTGGCCAGCTGGACGCAGCCTTCGTCCGAGGACTCGACGAGGCAGCCGGCCTGGAGTTCGTCCCGGTCTGGGAAGACGCACTCCTGATCGCCCTCCCCAGGTCCGTCGCCCCGGACCACGAGATCCCATTGAAGGACCTCCGCGAGCTGCCGCTCCGGATCACAGAACGCCGTACGAACCCGCCACTCGTAGACCTGGTGATGTCCGCCTGCGCGGCCGCAGGGTTCGAGCCGGTGCTCGGCCCGCGCTCCAGCAGCCTGCAGGACACGCACGCCGCGATCGGCGCCGGCAGCCCGAGCTGGACGGTCATCTACGAGTCACACGCCCGCCTGCTCCGCGAAGGACGGGTGGTGTTCCGACGGCCAGATCCGCGGCTCGCGCTGACCACGAGCCTCGTGGTCCCGGCCGGGACGACAGTCGGCGGCGACCTCGCCGTACTGCTCGAAGCATGCCGGCGGGCGTCCGATCAGTTCGAGTGATGGGAGGACATCGGATCTGCGCCTCGTTCCCGGCGCCCGGGAGGGCTGGAATGGGCTCAGAACCCAACAACGAAAGGGAAATCTGATGCCCATCGTCACCGTCCTGCAGGGCCCGCGGACCCCGGAACTCAAGCGCGACCTGGTCCAGAAGGTCACCGACGCGTTCGTCGACAGCCTCGGCGTCCCGGCCGCGAGCGTCCAAGTCTGGATCCAGGAGACCCCGCCGGAGAGCTGGGCCGTCGGCGGCACGCTCACGGCTGATAAGTAGTTCCACCGGCGGCCTCCGCGACTTCGGGTCCGAGGGCACGGGCCGGCGTGTAGGCGCCGGGCCGGCCCTCGCCGCGGTCCAGGCGTACGGCGACTTCCGCGGCGGCGCTCGAGGTGAACTCCATCGCCTCCCCGGCCCGCAGCCATCCCTCGCGCACGGTCCCGTCCGCCCAAGTCACCACCGCGTGCCCCCACGAGTGCTCACGCGGTCGCGGCGTCGGCTTCAACTCGATCGCCGCCATCCGACGTACGGCGAAGCGTCGCAGCACCGGGATCTTCAGCAGCGCACCAGCCAACGGCAGCAACGCCCGTACGACGGGTGCCGTCGGCATCAACCCTGACGTCGCCACGACGTCCGGTGCGCCGCTGGCCAGGTGCGCCGCGAGCAGTTCGCCCGTCGGACCACCTGCGGACTTCGCCGTCTGGCCGTCCGGCAACGCGTGCTCGCGTGGATCGGCTGCCAGCCGCGTCGGGACCATCCGACCGTTCTCGTACCGGCGTCCACCGGTGGTCAGCCCCGAGACGATCGACTGCGCCAACGCCTCGCCGAGCTGCCCGCCGTCGATCGCCACCGAAGCCATCGAGTCGACGCGGACGTGTGTCGGCGTCGGCCGGTCCGCGCACAACGCAGCGACCACCGCCTCGGTCCCCAGTACGCCGAATCCAGCGCCGGTGACGAACGTGCTGCCTCCAGCGACCGCCTCGTCGTGCAACGTCAGCAGCCGTGGCATCGCGACCAGATCGTTGGCCAGGTCAACGTAATGCCCGCCAAGTAGGCACGCCCGCGCGATCGGTACGGCGGTCTCGGCGTATCCGCCGATCGTGTTCACCACAACGGCCGGCCGTCGGCGCGCGATCTCGGCGGCGGGTTGGTCGGTCTCGATCACCTCGACATCGGCGAGCCCCAGTTCGGCGGCGGTCTTGTGGAGCCGTTCGGCGTTGCGTCCAACCAGTACCGGCGTACCGCCGCGCGCTGCGACCTGGGCCGCGATCTCGCGCCCGGTTCGCCCGGTCGCGCCAAGAATCCAGATCATGTCGAGCCTCCTGGGGAGTGATGTCTCAGAGTGTCATCACCCACGATAACACTCTGAGACATCACTCTTGCTAGACTCCGGGCATGGCGCGATGGGACCCCGGGGCCGAGCAGCGGCTGCGCAAGGCCGCCCTCGAGCTGTACGCCGAGCATGGGTACGACGCGGTGACCGTCAACCAGATCGCGGAGCACGCGGGCCTGACCCGCCGCTCGTACTTCCGCTACTTCCCGGACAAGCGCGAGGTCCTGTTCGCCGGTTCGGAACGCCTGCCCGCGGCCGTGACCGAGGCGATCCGCGCCGTCGACCCCTCCGTCGCGCCCTGGCCCGCCGTACTGCAGACCGCCGTGGCAATCGGTGAGCTGCTCGCGGACGTGGCCGAGGACACCGACGTACGCCGGGCCGTCATCGCCGCGAGCCCCGAGCTGCAGGAGCGCGAGCGGACCAAGCTCGCGTCCGTCACCGCTGCGCTCCGCGACGGGCTGGAGGAACGAGGGCTGCCGCCGGAGAACGCCGCGCTGATGGCGCAGGTCGGCTCAGCGGTGCTTCAGAACGCTTTCAGCCGGTGGATCGACGGCGGCGGGAAGCGAACGTTCCGGTCCTGCCTGGATGCGGTGGTCGAGTCACTCCGCGGTGAGCTCGACAACTAGGCACGGGCCGCCGTCGAAGGCGCCGCCGTCGATGCCCAGGGCGAGGCCGTCGGCGTACAGGTGCGGGCCGGTCAGGAACTGCGGGTCGATGCCGAGCTGGTCGGCGACGATGCTGTGGCCGTGCACGATCCGGCGGCCGCCGAGGTGCTGGAGCAGGATCCGGGCCACCTCCGGACCGCTCGGGCCGCGGAACGCGTACCGCGACGTCGTCCGGCGCCAGATCTCCCACCACACCTCGATGTCGTCGGAGTGCAGCTCGGCCCCGGCCGTGGCGTTGATCTGGTCGATCGTGTCGCCCCACTCGACGTACTCGGCGGTGTCGGAGTGCATCAGCAACTGGTCGGCATCCAGTCCGAGCAGCGGCCGGTCGAGCAGCCAGGCGACGTCGTCGTCGGTGAGCAGCTCCTGGTCGCGGTCCTGGCCGCCGTTCAGGGCCCAGGAACGCTCGAAGCTGCGCAGCGTGATGCCGTCGTGCGGGACGGACCTGTCGCCGAACTTGTACATCCCGAGCGCGAGGATCTCGTGGTTGCCGAGCAGCATCCGGATCGCGCCGTCCGGTGCCTGCTCGATCAGGCCGCGGACGTACCGCAGGACTCCGATGCCGTCCGGGCCGCGGTCGAAGAAGTCGCCGAGGAACCACAGCCGGGTGTCCTCACCGGTCTCACCGATGCCGGTCCAGTTGCCGTCGGCATCGGTGAGGCCGGCGGCGTGCAGTGCGGCAGTCAGTTTCTCCAGGTGGCCGTGGATGTCGCTCACGGCGTACACCCGCGTCACGTCATCCCCGCACAGTCAGCACGATCAGTACGACGTTGAGGGCCGTGACGGCGGTGGCTACCAGGCATGCGGCGAGAGTAGTCGCCTTCCGGTTGACGAGGTCGCCCATGACGCGCCGGGAAGCGGTCAATCTCACCAACGGCCACAGTGCGCAGGGGATGCCGAAGCTCAGCACCACCTGTGAAACCACGAGCGCGCGGCTCGGGTCGATGCCGATCGCAAGGATCAGCAGGGCGGGGATCAGGGTGATCAGGCGCCGGACCGGCAGCGGGACGTGCCGTTTCCAGAAGCCGTCGAGGATGACCGAGCCGGCGTACGTCCCGACGGACGAGGAGGCGAAGCCGCTGGCCAGCAGGGCGAGCGCGAACAGCAGGGCCGGTAGCTGACCGAGCCGGTCGCCGATCGCGAGGTGGGCGGCGTCGAGGGAGTCGGCGCCGGAGCCCTTCAGCGCGGCCGCGGCCACAACGACCATGGCCAGGTTGACCGCTCCGGCCAGCGCCATCGCCACCGCCACGTCCACCCGAGTGGCACGCAGTACGCGCGACTTGCCGCTCTCGGAACGGATCGTCTTCCAGTGCCGGTCGGTGACCAGTGCGCCGTGCAGCCAGATCGCATGCGGCATCACGGTCGCGCCGAGCATTCCGGCCGCGAGCACCAGTGAATCGGTGCCGTCCAGCCGCGGCACGAGGCCGCCGACCACACCGCTCGCGGACGGGTCCGACTTGACCGTCGACACGACGAAGCCGACCAGTACGACGGCGAGCAGGCCGATGATCGCGGCCTCGAACGGTCGTTGGCCGCGCTTCGACTGATAGATGAGCAGCGCGAACGAGACGATGCCGGTGATCACGCCGCCGACCAGGAGCGGGATGCCGAACAGCAGGTTCAGCGCGATCGCGCCGCCGACGACCTCGGCCAGATCGGTCGCGATCGCGACTACCTCGGCCTGCGCCCACAGCCCCGTCGAGGTGGATCGGCGGAAGTGGTCACGGCAGAGTTGGGGCAGGGTCCGCCCGGTCGCGATGCTCGCTTTGGCGGCCAAATACTGCACCAGGACGGCCATCAGGTTGGCGCCGACGACCACCCAGCACAGCAGGTAGCCGTAAGTCGCGCCGGCGGCGATGTTGGTGGCGAAGTTGCCCGGGTCGACGTACGCGACGGCAGCGACGAACGCCGGTCCGAGCAGTAACAGCCCGGACCGACTCAGTTGCCGCCGCAGCGGCGCCGGTGCATACATGAGAGCAGTCTGTACGACGCCGCCGACAACGCAACCCCTGTGCTCGATTTGAGACGCGCGTTACGCCCAGGCGAAGTGCACCTTGAGAGAGACCACGACGTTCTGGTCGTCGGGCACGATGTTGATCGCCGAGTCGTACGCCTTGGACGCGGACAGCCGCATCTCCGGCCCGAGCGGCGTGTGGCCGTGGTCCTCGGAGATCGCGGTCACCGAGCCCAGGGAGAACCCGGCCAGACCGGCCAGGTGCGCGGCCTTCGTCTTGGCCTGCTGGAACGCCAGCTCCCGGGCCTGGACCAGCAGCTCGGACTTGTCCTCGATGTCGAACTGCAGCCCGTGCAGCGCGAGACTGTTGCCGATAGCATCCACGGCCGCGTTCAGCAGCGCGCCGAAGCCGGTCAGGTCCTTCGTCTCCACCAGGACCGTGTGCGACGCCCGGTACGCCGGGTCCGTGCCAGGCTCCCGGTACTCCTGGAACACGTTCACCGAGCTCGTGCCCAGCTGCGACTCCTCGACCCCCTGCGCCCGCAGCGCCGCGATCACCGCGTCCGTACGCTCGCCGACCGTCGCCACAGCGGCCGCGACATCCGCTGCGACCTGCTCGACGCCGAACGTGACGCGCAGAATGTCCGGCGTACCACTGACCTGCCCTGACCCGACAACACTCACCCCTGTGTCCATAACGGCCAGTCTGGCATCACCTACAAGTCATCTGGGCATCTCACACTGCAGCATCGACTTTCGAGCTGAGGAGACCGTCAATGCGCAGACGACTGCTGACCGTTGCCGCCCTGGCCGGTGTGTTGCTCACCGGCCTGACCACCGCCCAGGCCTCCGGGCGAGACTCTGACGTCACCCGTGCCTTCCAGGCCGCAGACCGCAGTACGGCGTGGTCGCTGGTGGAGCGGGTGCCGCTGAAGTTCCCGACGTACCACCCGCAGGGCTTCGCGCTTGTCGGGGACCTGATCTTTCTGAGCAGTGTTGAGGTGCTGGAGGCGCCGGTGAAGTACCCGGTGCCGGTGGACGGGTACGACCGGACACCCGGCAAGGGCATCGGGCACCTGTTCGTGCTGGACCGGCAAGGCAACCTGAAGAAGGACATCCGGCTCGGCGAGGGTACGGCGTACCACCCGGGCGGGCTGGACTTCGACGGGAAGGACCTGTGGGTGCCGGCTGCGGAGTACCGGCCGAACTCGCGGGCGATCGTCTACACGGTCGACCCGAAGACGTACCGGGTCACCGAGCGTTTCCGGGTGAAGGACCACGTCGGGGGAGTAGTACGTGACCGGACGACCGGCCAGGTACACGGGGTGAGCTGGGGCTCCCGCACCCTCTACGACTGGACCCCTGCCGGCAAGCAGCTTGAGAAGGTCGCCAACGAGTCCCACCTCCTCGACTACCAGGACTGCGACTACGCGGCCCGCGGCAAGCAACTGTGCGGCGGAGTCACCACACTGCCCGGCCCCAACAACACGACGTACGACCTAGGCGGCCTAGCCCTCCTCGACCTCCACACCAACCGCATCCTCCACGAAATCCCCTTCCCCTACTTCTCCCCCACCACGAACCACAACGCCACCCGCAACCCAGTAGCCCTGGAAACCACCCCCACCAAACTCCGCCTGTACACAGCCCCCGACGACGGCGAAAACCTAGGCGGCACCGAACTCCAGATCTACGAAACCCCACTCAAGTAGGTGGGGGTCGGACGTGCAGGCCATCACAATCGCCACCCGGAACGACGCTCAGGCGTGAACGCTCCTGTCGGCCGCCCATTGTGATGGCCTGGCGGTTCGCATCAGCTAGCCCGGCGGATTATTCGGGCGGAGATGTTGTGGTGGTGGCAGAGGGAGAGGAGGGCGGTGCCGTCTATTAGTTGGAGGGGTTTGCCTCCTGCGAACTGGTAGCTGGTGGGGCCGAAGCCGGAGGTGGTGATGAGGATGCCTTTGGTGGCGCCGGCGTCGAGGACGGTGCCGAAGAGGTCGCGGACGGCGGACGGTGGGACGGTGCGGGTCCAGAGCTTCGCCTGGACGACGAACTTGCCGCCGGTGATCGGCCGGGGGTCGTAGGCCACGCAGTCGATCCCGCCGTCCGTGCCGCGCCGGAACAACCTGGTCTCCAGGCCCATCCGTGTGAGCAGGTTGTGGACCAGGTGCTCGAAGGACTCGGGGCTGAGCTCCAGCAGGTTCGGGCGGGCGTCGATCTCGCTGATCACATCCACTGCCTCGACAGTGCGCGGATCGGTCAGGTCGAACTCCAGCACCGGCTCCACCGGCTGCAGCTCCTCCGGGTGCTGTGACACCTCCGCAGCGAAGTAGTGCCGTACACACGCCACCGGGTCGAGTTGGTCCAGCACCAGCGCCTGGTACTGCTCCCGCGTCGCCCGCAACGTGACGAGGCACGGCCGCACGGTATGCCCGGTAGTGAGGTCAACTGACTCCACCATCCCGTTGAACACGACCGTCTCGACCACGCCGTACCTGTCACTCCCGAAGACCAGATGCAGCGCCCGCAATGCCAACTGCGCCACCAGTTGCTGATAGAGCCGCCGCAGCTCCACCTGCTCCCGCGGTACGGCGAGCACTGCATCCAGCGAACGGTCATAGCGGTACGACGCCTCAGCTGGTACGACGCTGACGTCGGGTAGATCCCACTCCACCGCGAGCAGCGTCGACTCGGGGACGTATCCAACCTTGCGCCGGCGTGGAAAGTCCAGCGGCTCGGGCACCCGGTCCAGTGCCTTCGTGAAGTAGCGCGTCACGGCGGCTCGGTCGTGGTTCTGCACCGCGCGTTCGTACGCGTCGATCCGCGCGTGCTGTTCCGCGGTCGCCTCGTCGAGCCGACGCTGGTGCTCGGCCTGCTCCCGTACTGCGCGCGCGGTCCGCTCCCGGCGGGCCTCCTCGTACGCCCGGTGCCGTTCGATCGCCTCCGCGAACCGGTCCTCCGCGTCGGCGAGTCGACGCGCGAACCTGCGCTCGGCGCCCCACCAGCGGAACCGGCCCGGCGGGTGGGGCACGAACGCACCCCAGACAGGTCCGGGATGCGCCTCGAGATCGGCCGGTGACACGGTCGGCGGCGCCCGTCGCGGTGCCCGTTTCAGGCTCTGCAGATCGGTGCCGTGGACATCGACGGCCAGCGCGTCGGCCAGGATGCCGTTCAGAACCTGGACGCGTTCCTGCACCGCAGCGGTACGTTGCGCCGCTTCGGCAGTACGCCCAGGCGGACGGTCGCTGCGGGCGTGACCTTCCACCGATCGGCCCATCGCCTCACACCTCTCCACTCCACGGTAACGGGCCGACCACGCTCCGCGACCGAAGATGACAGAGAGTTGGCAAGGACATTGCTTGCCGTCCACCCCCTGTTTCCTGCCGCGCGTGCACTTGCAGACCCATCTGACCGGCGTGAACATGGCAACCATGAGCCAGCCGTCGTATGCGTCCGGGGTGTCCGAGGTTCCGTTGCTGGGCGAGACGATCGGCGCGAACCTGAGACGCACGATCGGCACGTGCGGCGACCGCGAGGCGCTCGTGGAGGTGCAGACCGGACGACGCTGGACGTACGACGAGTTCGGCGCCGAGGTCGAACTGGTCGCGCGCGGCCTGATGGCCCGGGGGATCGCGAAGGGTGATCGGGTCGGCATCTGGGCCCCGAACCAGGCCGAATGGACGATCACGCAGTACGCCACCGCGCTGATGGGCGCGATCCTGGTGAACATCAACCCGGCGTACCGCACGCACGAGCTGGCCTACGCGCTGAACCAGTCCGGTGTCCGGCTGCTCGTCTCCGCAACCGCCTTCAAAACAAGCGATTACCGGTCGATGGTCGAGGAAGTGAAGCCCAACCTCGCCACGCTGGAGGAGACGATCTACCTCGGCACCGGCGACTGGGACGCCCTGCGCGACGACGCCGAACGGATCCCGGTCGACGAGCTGCACGCCCGCGAGGCGGAGCTGTCCTTCGACGACCCGATCAACATCCAGTACACCAGCGGTACGACGGGATTCCCGAAGGGCGCGACCCTCAGCCACCACAACATCCTGAACAACGGCTTCTTCGTCACCGAGACGATCGCGTTCACCGCCGAGGACCGGCTGTGTATCCCGGTGCCGTTCTACCACTGCTTCGGCATGGTGATGGGCAACCTCGGCTGCACCACGCACGGCGCGTGCATGGTGATCCCGGGGCCGGCGTTCGACCCGGCCGCAACGCTCAAAGCCGTTCAGGACGAACGATGCACCGGGCTGTACGGCGTACCGACGATGTTCATCGCCGAACTCGGGCTACCGGACTTCGCGGACTACGACCTGACGTCGTTGCGGACCGGCGTGATGGCCGGATCGCCGTGCCCGATCGAGGTGATGAAGCGCTGCGTCGCGGACATGCACATGGCCGAGGTCGCGATCTGCTACGGCATGACCGAGACGTCGCCGGTGTCCACGCAGACGAGGCGGGACGACGACCTGGACCGCCGTACGTCGACCGTCGGCCGCGTGATGCCGCATGTCGAGGTGAAGCTCGTCGACCCGGCGACCGGTCTCGTCGTCGAAAGAGGTGAGCCCGGCGAGCTGTGCACCCGCGGGTACTCCGTGATGCTCGGGTACTGGGACGAGCCGGAGAAGACTGCGGAGGCGATCGACGAGGCGCGCTGGATGCACACCGGGGATCTCGCGACGATGCGCGAGGACGGATATGTGAACATCGTCGGCCGGATCAAGGACATGGTCATCCGCGGCGGCGAGAACGTGTACCCGCGGGAGATCGAGGAGTTCCTCTACACCCACCCGTCGATCGCCGACGTCCAGGTCATTGGTGTCCCCGACGAGAAGTACGGCGAGGAACTCTGCGCCTGGATCAAACTCAAGCCCGGCGCGGATCCGCTCGACGCGGAAGCGATCAGAACGTTCGCCAGCGGCAAACTCGCCCACTTCAAGATCCCGCGCTACGTCCTGCTCGTCGACGACTTCCCGATGACCGTCACCGGGAAGATCCGCAAGGTCGAGATGCGCGAGAAGTCGGTCGAACTCCTGGGGCTGTGACCTGTACGGGCCTGCCCGGGCCTGGAAGGGTGGGTGGAAGTCACGTGTCGCGGACGGGGGGCGTTCGTGGGGGAGCTGCACACTGACGAGGGGAACACCCATGAAACTGCGCCATCGAACAACCATGGCCTGCGGAGCTGCGCTGCTGGCGATGACAGCCGCGGTCCCGGCGGCGGCCGCGCCGATCGAGCGAGGGCACTTCGAGGATGCCGGCAACGGCGTGATCGAGGACTTCTGCGGCAGCGGGGACGACGTGCACTTCGACTTCACGAACTGGGGATCGTTCCAGTACCGCACGAACCCGAGGGGCGGACTGCCCTACTTCCGGGAGAACGCGCACCTGACCAACACCCTGACGAACCTGTCCAACGACAAGGTCGTGACTCATGTGCTTGATCTTGTTCACAAGGACACCCAGGTGACCGACAACGGGGACGGCACCCTGACGATCAGGATTCGTGAGACGGCCGGTGACAGATGGTTCGACTCCAGCGGCCGACTGGTCCTTCAGGACAGCGGGGCCGTGTGGTTCGACATCCTGGTCGACAACGGCGGCACTCCCACAAACCCGTTCGACGACGAGTTCATCGACTCGTTGGGAGACGTCAAGGTCGTCGGTCAGGAAGGCAACGCGACCGACGAGAACTTCTGCGACAAGATCCTCGCGATCATCGGCTGACAGTTAGGTCTTCAGGTGTTCCGCGAAGGCCTTGACCGAGGGGGTCTGTTCGCCGCGGCGCCAGACGAGGGCGAGGGCGGAGTCGGGGAGGCCGGTCAGGGGGACGGTGGCGATACCTGCCCGTCCGTTGAGGGCGGCGGTGGGTTGGCAGATGAGCATCGCGCCACGGTTGGCGGCGATCAGTGAGAGGCCTTCCTGCAAGGTGGCGACGTCGGGGCCGCGGTGGATGAGCGCGCCGCTGGGCGTCTGGGTGGGTGCTTGCGCCTGGCGCCAGTAGCCGGGCGCCGGGCCGGAGAAGGCGATCAGGGTCTCGCCGGCCAGGTCCTCGGCGTCGACCGAGGGTCGGTCGGCGAGCCGGTGCCGTTTGCAGACCGCGAGCGTCTGCGGGTGACGCGAGAAGACCGGGCCGACGACCAGGTCGTCCTCGGCGACCGGCAGCAGTACGACGGCGGCGTCGACGGTGCCGCGACGGAGCGCCCCGAACGGATCGTTCAGCGGGAGTTCGCAGACGTCGATCAGGCAGTTCGGGTTACGCGCCTGGAACGCCGACACCGCCCGGAGAATCTCGTCGTTCGCGGCACCCTGGAACCCGATCCGCAGCTTGCCCTTCACGCAGGCGGCGTACTCGCGGGCGTTTTCGACCACCCGCTCCAAAGCGGCGTACGCCGGCCGCAGTGACGTCAGGAACTCCTTGCCCAGCGGCGTCAGCGCGACCCGACGGCTGGTCCGCTCGAACAACGGCCCGCCGATCCGCCGCTCCAGCGACTGCAGTTGCTGGCTGACCCGGCTCTGCGAGAGATAGAGCCGCTCCGCGGTACGCCCGAAGTGCAGCTCCTCGGACAACACCAGGAAGCACTCCAGTTCGCGGATCTCGACAGCCATAACTCCACGATCATCGATTAGCTCAGCTAATACAAGCATGACCACATCGCCGTTGTTCCGCACCACCTCGCGGACGCTCACTGGTTGTATGACAACGATCTGCGTCGACCAGCCGGCCACCGACGCGCGGGCGTGGGCCGCGTCCGTGACCATGGCCGCCACAGTCTTCACCGTGGTCACCGCCGAGATGCTCCCGGTCGGCCTGCTCACCCCGATGAGCGACACGCTGCACATCACCGAAGGCACCGCCGGCCTGAGCCTCACCGTCACCGGCATCGTGTCCGCGGTCGCCTCACCTGTCCTCCCGTTGCTGCTCGGCAAGCTCGACCGCAGGACAGTCCTCAGCGGTCTGATGGTCCTGCTCGCCGCCGCCGCGTTCATCGCCGCAGCGGCCCCGGTCTACCCGATCTTCCTCGCAGCCCGCGTCCTGATGGGCGTCTCGATCGGCGGCGTCTGGCTCTTCACCGTCAGCCTCGCGCGCCGCGTCGTACCCGAACACGCCGCCGGACCGGCCACCTCACTCATCTTCAGCGGCATCGGAATCGCCTCCGTGCTAGGGATTCCGGCCGGTGCGTACGTCGGTGAACTCGTCGGCTGGCGCTGGGCCTTCGCCGGCGTGGGCCTGATCGCACTCGGACTGACTGTTGCTCTAAGCATCTTCTTGCCCAACCTGCCCCCGGAGTGCGCGGTCCGGCTCGCAGACGTACGGGAAGTACTGCAGATCAAGCAGGTTCGCGTCGGCCTGGTCCTCGTTGCGCTGATCGTGACCGGCCACTTCGCGGCGTACACCTACATCCGCCCGCTCCTCGAGCCGCACACCGGCCCGGCGCTGATCGGAACCCTGCTCCTCGCGTACGGCGTGGCCGGTGTCATCGGCAACTTCCTCACCGGCGCCCTCCGCCCGACCCGCGCTCTCGCCGTCATCGCAGGCGGCATCGCCCTGACAGCGCTGGCCATGCCCGTCCTCGGCACCACCCTCGCCGGATCCCTTGTACTGCTGGTGATCTGGGGCCTCGCGTACGGCGGAACAAGCGTCAGCACGCAAGCGTGGGGACACGCGGCGGCGCCCAGTGCCCCCGAATCATCGTCCGCTGTGCTGGTGGGCATTTACAACGGATCGATCGCACTGGGCGCCTTCACCGGCGGCCAGGTCGCCGACCATCTCGGTACGACGACGGTCACCTGGCTTCCCGCGATCCTCGCGACCGCGGCGCTCGTTGTTCTCCTAGCGAACCGCCGCCAGCGCGGCTGAGTCCTCGTCGCCGAAGTCGTCCTCGAGCTTCTCCGGGGAGTAGTCGAGGTCGATCCCGGCCACGTCCGCGCCGACGGCCGACTCGATCGCGCCGAGCCGGCGGGTGGCGCGATCGCCGGCGTACGTCATCAACGCGGTCGGGTTGATCTCGGGCGGGAGCTCGGGGGAGTTGTCCATCGCCCACTGGATCTGGGTCAGCGCGTGCGGGAGGAGTTCCTCCATCGTGTCGGTGACGACCTTCCAGTTCGACGCGTCCCCGGCGACGTGCCGGCGGCAGGTGAACGTGCCCCAGGCCATGTGCCGGCGCTCGTCGTCGCCGATCCGGCGGATCAGCTCCTGCATCCCGGGCAGGACGCCGCGCGCCGTACAGAGCAGGTTCCAGGCGTGGTACCCGGTGAGCGCCAGAGTTCCTTCCACCACGTGGTTGTAGGTCACCGACGCGCGAACCTGGTTGGCCGGCGAGGGGTCGTCGGCGAGCGACTTGAGCGCGACGGGCAGCGCCTCGTAGAAGATCGCGCGGTAGCCCGGGTTGTTCTCGACGTACCGATGCAGGTCCTCGGTGACGCCGACGGCGTCCAGCCAGAGCCGGAAGACCGCGGTGTGCTTGGCCTCCTCGAAGCAGAACTGGGTCAGGTACATCTCGTCGCCGAACCGCCCCTCGGCGGCCATCGCCTGCAGGAACGGCTGCAGGTCCTCGGTGACTGCTTCCTCACCCGCGATGAACTGCGAGCAGAGCATCAACGCGTTGTCCTTGTCGTTGTCGCCCAGCTCCTGCCAGTCCTTGGCGTCCTGACTGAAGTCGATGTCGCGCGGGTTCCAGAACTTGCGGTTGCCCTTGTCGAACAGCCGAAGTGGCAACGCGTCCCAGTTCAGCCCACCGGCCCGGAGCGAGGTGAAGCCCTGTCTGTGCAGCTCGTTCATACGTGCAACCTCCGCGACTCGGCTAAGAAGGGCGAGAGGACGCGAGCCAGCTGCGCCGCCACCACCGCCGGGGGAGGGCCCGGGGTGACGATGTGGCTGATGACGACGCGCAAGGCGACGTCGACGCAGCTGGTCGCGTCCTCCGCGGGAACCTCCGGCCAGTGCTCTCTGACATGGGCATCCAGCCGAAGGTGTGCCAGCTCCAGCACCTGCTGCCCCCGTGTCGTCAGCAGCTGACTGGCCTGGTCCGATCCCGGCTGGCCGAGCGCCGCCTTCACCAGCGGGTTCTCCCCAGCCAGCGTGAGCGCCCGCTCGACCGCGGCCCGGAGGCCGTCGATCGGATCGGACTGCTCGGCGAGCGCTCCGTTGACATCCAGCAGGAACCGTTCGGTCTCGCGTGCCGCGACGGCCTCCAGTACGCCCCACTTGTCGCCGAACTCGTTGTAGACGGTCTGCCGGGACACCCCGGTACGACGAGCCACTTCGGCCATCCGAAGCCCGTCGTACCCACCTGTTTCGATGGCGTCCTGCGCAGCGTCCAGCAACTCGTCACGCAGCCGGCGTTTGGTTCGATCGGCAAACGAGTCCATGCGGACGAGGGTTTACAAAACAGCATCAGATGTCAAGTGTTCGGACGTCGTGTCTCTAGTTGTCAAGTACGGAGAAGTGCGATGCGTCGCCCGTTCGCGGCGTACTGCGGACGCCGTCCACGCTCACCGGTACGTCGCCGGCGAGCGTGATCCGGTGCAGCCGACGGGGCAGGTCGTCGTAGTCCGCGACGCCGTAGTGCTGCGTTGCGCGGTTGTCCCAGATCGCCAGGTCGCCCGGCTGCCACTGCCAGCGGACGGTGTTGTCGAGGTTCGTGACCCGGTTCTGCAGGAGCTGGAACAGCGCGGTCGTCTCGGTGCTGCTCAGCCCGACGAACCGGCGTACGAAATGACCGAGCACGAGCGCGCGCTCGCCGGTCTCGGGGTGGATGCGGACCACCGGGTGCTCGGTCTCGAACACCTTCGACTCGAACTGTTTGCGGTGCTCCTCGACCTTCACGTCCACGCCGCCGATGCGCCCCTCATCGGCATGTCCGGCGTAGTCGTACTTGTTGCTGTGCACCGCCCACAGGCGATCGACGAGCGCCTGCAGCGACTGCGGCAGATTCGCGTACGCCGTGACCGTGTTGGCCCAGGTGGTGTTCCCGCCGTACGCCGGGAGCGTGACAGCGCGGAGCAGACTGATCGCGGGGATCCGGTCGATGAACGTGACGTCGGTATGCCAGCTGTTCGCCTTGCTGTAGTCGGAGTCGATCGGCAGCACGTTCGCGGCGCCGTCGAGGCTCTTCGAGGTCGGGTGCGCGAGTGTCGGCGTACCGAGCAGCTTCGCGAACGCGAGCTGGCCGGCGTCGTCGAGGTGGTGCTGGTCGCGGAAGAAGATCACCTTCTGGTCGAGCAGGGCCTGCCGGATCGCGGCGACGGTCTCCGGCGCCAGGTCGCCGCCGAGCTCGACGTTGCCGATCACCGCGCCGATCGCCCCGCCGGCCTTGGCGACGGTGATCTCCGGTGCTTCCAGTTGCGTGGTCATGGGTGCTCCCTCACGGTTGGTTAACATCTATAATCCGACTGATTTAGTAGACATAGCGGTCGTTTCGGGATGCGAGATCCGGCAGGCGGGGGAAGCACGTAGGGTTGGGGACGTGTCAACCGCCGAGATCCAGCCTTCCGCCGATACCGCTGACGTTCCGGAGTTGGTCGTCGGATTCGACCTGGACATGACGCTGATCGACTCCCGGCCCGGGATCCAGGCCGTCTGGGACCTGCTGGCCGCGGAGACCGGCGTGCCGATCGACACCGACCTGGTGGTGAGCCGGCTCGGGCCGCCGCTGACCTGGGAGATGGCGAATTGGTTCCCGCCCGAGCAGGTCGACGCGATGGTCGCGCGGTACCGCGAGCACTACCCGTCGCACGCGATCACGGGCAGCCTGCCACTGCCGGGCGTGGCCGAGTCGCTGGCCGCGATCCGGGCGTTGCGCGGGCGGACGATGGTCGTCTCGGCGAAGTACACCCCGTCAGTCCGGCTGCACCTCGAGCACCTCGGCCTGGACGTCGACGAGCCGGTCGGCGACCTGCACGGCGCCGAGAAAGGTACGGCGCTGCGCGAGCACGAGGCCACGATCTACGTCGGCGACCACACTGCTGACATCGACGGCGCGCACGCGGCCGGTGCGGTCGCGGTGTCGGTCGCGACCGGCCCGTTCACCGCGGACGAGCTGCGCGCGTACGGCGCCGACGTCGTGCTGAACGACCTGACCGAGTTCCCGGCCTGGCTCGACGAGTACGTGCTCGAGCAGCGGCTCGAAGCGCTCATGCGGCGGCTGTCGTCGTACGACAAGATGGTGGTCGCGTTCAGCGGCGGCGCCGACTCGGCCTTCCTTCTCGCGGCAGCGGCGCGGGCGATCGGCCCGGCGAACGTCGTCGCGGCGACGGCAGTGTCTCCTTCGCTTCCGGCCGCGGAGCTCGAGCCGGCGGCGCGGTTCGCGGATACTCTCGGCGTCCGCCACGTCACGCCGCACACGCACGAGATGGAGCGCGAGGGGTACCAAGCGAACTCGGGCGCCCGGTGCTACTTCTGCAAGGCGGAGCTGGTCGAGACGCTGCAGCCGATCGCGGACGAGTTCGGGATCACCGCGATCGCGACCGGGACGAACGCGGACGACGCGATCGCCGGCTTCCGGCCGGGGATCCGGGCCGCCTTCGAGCGCGGCGCGCTGACGCCGCTGAAGGACGCGCGGCTGACCAAGGCGCAGATCCGTACGGCGTCGCGCAGTTGGGGTCTCGAGACGTCCGACAAGCCAGCCGCGGCGTGCCTGTCGAGCCGGATCGCGTACGGCATCCGCATCACCCCGAACCTGCTCGTGCGCGTCGATCGCGCCGAGCAAGCGGTCCGTTCGCGGCTGGCGTCGTACGGCGTCCAGAACGTGCGGGTCCGGGACCTCGGAGAGAGCGCCTCCATCGAGATCGACGCCGCGCTGCTGGATCAGGTGGACCAGCAGTCGCTGGTGAATGCGGTCATGGCCGAAGGGTTCCCGGCGGCGCGGGTGGACCCGCGCGGGTTCCGGTCCGGATCGATGAACGAACGGCTGCCGGAGCCGGAAAAGTACCGGAACTTGTAAGGGGTGCGGGAAGTCTGCTTGATCAGGTAGTTTCCCGGAGGCGCCGCCGCGCCGGTTCACGTACGCTGGGTTTTCAGTCGCGCTTCGCGCTCGATTGCTTCCGAACGATTGACGACTACTGCGCTTGTTTTAAAGAGAGGTCTCCCGTGCCCGTTGGCAAGGTGAAGTGGTATGACTCCGAGAAGGGGTTCGGATTCCTCAGCAAGGAGGAGGGCGGGGACGTCTACGTCCGCGCCGAGGCCTTGCCGTCGGGTGTCACCAACCTGAAGCCGGGCCAGAAGGTCGAGTTCGGTGTCGTCGAGGGACGCAAGGGTGAGCAGGCTCTCCAGGTCCGGCTGATCGACCCGCCGCCGTCGGTGGCGAAGGCGATGCGGCCGAAGCCCGAGGACATGCAGGTCGTCATCGAGGACCTGATCAAACTCCTCGACCGCCTCGGCGAGGGCTACCGCCGCGGCCGCCAGCCCGACAGCAAGTCCGCCCGCCAGGTCGCCACCGTCCTCCGCGGCGTCGCCGACAAACTCGACGTCTGACCCACCCGGTCAGCGCGTCGCGCGGGTGATGCGGGTGTGGATGCCGTCGAGGACGGTGTTCAGGCCGAAGCCGAACTCGGCTGCGTCGAAGTCGCCGGCGTAGCCCTCGTCGAGGGGCTGCTCGAGGGTGGCCGCGATCCCGGGGAAACGGTCCGGGGTCGCGAGCATCGTCAGGCGCTCCGTGTAGAGCCGGTCGGCCACGCGGACCTCGTCCGGTTCGGTGAGCATGTTCGCGGTCAGTTGCGCCGTACCGCGGACGTAGATGTTCACCAGCAGCATCGCGGACAGCCGGTCCTGCGGCGTGAGCGGCGTACCGTCGAACGCGTCCAGCCCCGACTCCATCCAGGCCAGCTGGTTCGGTGACAGCGGGGGCTCCTGGATCGGGATCTGCAGGATCCACGGGTGCCGCCGCAGCCCGTCGCGGAACGCCTCGGCCCAGGCGGTGATCCGGCCGCGCCAGTCGAGCTCCGGGTCCAGGACCGGCGGCTCGGCGAAGGCATGCTCGAGCATCACGACGTACAGGTCGTCCTTGGCGTCGACGTACCGGTAGAGCGACATCGTGGTGAAGCCGAGCTCGGCCGCCACCTTGCTCATCGAGACCGCGGCCAGCCCGCCCGCGTCGGCCAGCTTGATCGCGGCCCGCGCGATGTCGCTGATGTGGAACGCCGGCTTCGGCCCCGGGCGGCTCCGCCCCTCGATTCCCCAGAGCTGCTGCAGCACCCGCGGCAGTTCGTTCTCGTCCATGGTCACCATCCTATCTGTTTACAGCATAGACAGTCTTGTGTATGGTCTGTGTATGGCGCACACAGTGTGCGGCGTAGACAGATAACTTCGGAGGGGTGTCATGGGTTCGACAGAACGGGCGGGACGCAAGGAGTGGATCGCGCTCGGGGTGCTCGCGCTGCCGCTGCTGCTGGTCTCGATGGACGTGTCGGTGCTGTACTTCGCGGTTCCGTTCATCAGCGCGGACCTCGGCGTGAACGCGACCGAGCAGCTGTGGATCTTCGACATCTACGGCTTCGTGCTGGCCGGCCTGCTGATCACCATGGGCTCGCTCGGCGACCGGATCGGCCGCCGCCGGCTGCTGCTGTTCGGCGCGATCGGGTTCGGGGTCGCCTCGGTCGCGGCGGCGTACGCGCAGAACCCGGAGCAGCTGATCGCGGCCCGCGCCCTGCTCGGGATCGGCGGCGCGACCCTGATGCCGTCGACCCTGGCGCTGATCCGGAACATGTTCCACGACCCGAAGCAGCGGTCGAAGGCGATCGCGTTCTGGAGCGCGGTGATGATGGGCGGGATCACCCTCGGTCCGGTGCTCGGCGGGTTCCTGCTGGAGCACTTCTGGTGGGGTTCGGTGTTCCTGATCAACACCCCGGCGATGGTTCTGCTGCTCGTCCTCGCGCCGGTGCTGCTGCCCGAGTTCAAGGCCCCGGTGCGCGGTCGGTTCGACCTGCTGGGTTCGGTGCTGTCGCTGGCCGCCGTACTGCCGGTGATCTGGGGGATCAAGGAGCTGGCGGCTCATGGTGCGGCGGTCATGCCGGTGGTGGCGATCGTGGCCGGGCTGGTGTTCGGGGTGCTGTTCGTCCAGCGGCAGCGGACCGCGGCGCACCCGATGGTCGACCTGTCGATGTTCCGGAACCGCGCGTTCAGCGGATCGCTGGCGGCGAACACCATCGGGACCCTGGCGCTGGTGGGCAACGCGGTGTTCCTGACTCAGTACCTGCAGTTGGTGCACGGTCTGAGCCCGCTGAAGGCGGCGCTGTGGTCGCTGGCGCCGTCGGTGCTGGTCGGTGCCGCGGCTCCGTTGGCCACCGCGCTCGCCGGGAAGATGGACCGCGCGTACGTGATCGGTGGAGCGTTCGTCCTCGCAGCGTCGGGGTACGGCGTACTCACCCAGGTGCACGTCGACTCGTCGCTGGCGGTGCCGCTGGCCGGTGCCGGTCTGCTGGCCGCCGGTCTGGTGATGGTGATGACTCTGGTGACCGAGGCGGTCGTCGGTTCGGTCGCTCCGGAGCGCGCCGGCTCGGCGTCCGCGGTGATGGAGACCTGCGCGGAGTTCGGCGGGGCCCTCGGAATCGCGGTCCTGGGATCGATCGGTACTGCGGTCTACCGCGCCGACGTTCCGTCCAACCTGCCGGCTGGCGTTGCAGCTCCTGTCCGCGAAGGTCTGCCCGCGGCGACTGCCGCAGCCGCCCACCTGCCCGCGCAGTTGGCCGACACCGTCTTGGTTACCGCCCGCCACGCCTTCACCCACAGCATGAACGTCGTCGCCCTCGTCGGTGCCATCCTCCTGCTCGCCACCGCGGTAGCCGCCACCCTCACCCTCCGCGGCACCACCCACACCGCCGCTCCCGCCGAGGAGGCTGACTTGGTCCCCGCAGCCTGAGTTACACAACAAGCGGCGGCCGAGGGAACCTCACTCTGCCGCCGCTTTGCTGTGTCCTGTCAGCGGGGTGGGTGGCGCGGGGCCTCGCCGCCGGGGCGGCGTTTGAAGGGGTGGTTCCGGTCGCGCTCGACGGTTGGTTCTTCGGACCAGGGAGCTGTGTTCTCGCCGGTGTTCTCGTCCTCGTCGGTCTGACCGCTCCACCAGCGACCCATGGGTTGCTCGGGCGGCGGCTTCTGATCCGCGGAGCGCCACTCGACGGTCGGCTCGTCGTGCGAGGTCGAACGGCGCTGGCGGTTCGCCCGCTGCTCGGCGACGCTGAGGATCGTCCGGGTGGTGCTGTCCGGGTGCTCGTCACTCGCCGGATGCCGGTGCTCCGTCGGATGCGCATGGGGTCCATGGTCGGTGCGGGGCCCGCCGAGGCCGCCCGGGCGCAGAGGGCCTTGGGTCGGGCGGTTGGTCGGGCGCATCCGCAGTACCAGGAACACGACGATCAGCAGCACGCCCGCGAGGAACCCGAACCCGAGTCGCGGGATCAGCGGCAGCACGATCCCGCAGCCACCGCCGAGCACCCACGCGAGTTGCAGCACCGTCTCCGATCGCGCGAACACCGACGTACGCACGGACTCCGGGACGTCGCGCTGGATCATCGCGTCCAGCGACAGCTTGCCGAGCGAGCTGCACAGGCCCGCGACCAGGCCGAGTGCTATCAGGATCGGCAGGCCGTACAGGATCGCGACGGCGACCGCGACGGTCGCGTCAGCGAGCAGTACGACGAGCACGACCGCTTCCGGTTTTCGTGCCCTGAGCAACGATCCGAGGAGGGTGCCGAGACTGTTCCCGATCCCGGCCGCGGCGATCACCGCGCCGGCCGCGACGGCGCCCTTGACCCCGCTGATCGGCTGGTCGCGGAGCAGGAACGCCAGATACATGGTCAGGAACCCGGACACGAACCGCAGTCCCAGGTTGCACCGGATCCCGCGAGCGACCGCGGCGGTGATCGCGCGGCGGCGTGCGTCCCGTCCCGCCGTACCCGTCACTTCTTCGTCGGCGGGGGAGTCGACCGCTGAGGGCAGGCGTATCGCGAGGACCAGGCCGATGATGTACACCAGTGCGGCCCAGCGCAGCGACCACTGCGGGCCGATTGCGGCGAACGCGGCGGCGATACCGGCGCCGATGGTCGCACCGGCGACACCTGCGAGCGAGATCCGGGAGTTGGCCGTGACGAGCGAGATCTGTTTGGGGAGCAGCCGCGGTACGGCGGAGGCGCGCGTCACGCCGTACGCCTTGGATGCGACGAGGCAGCCGAGGGCGGCCGGGTACAGCCAGGCGGAGCCCTGGCCGGAGATCGACGACGCCAGGCTCCAGACCAGGAACGCGCGGACGCCGAGGGTCGCGCCGATCGCCCAGCGGCGACCGTGCCGGAACCGGTCAAGGATCGGGCCGATCAGCGGCGCCATCAAGGCGAACGGCGCCATTGTCAGCAGGAGGAACAGTGCTACTCGGTCGCGGGCCTGGTCGCTCGGCACGGTGAAGAACACCGTGCCTGCCAGCGAGACCGCGAACGCCGTGTCACCTGCCGCGTTCACCGCACCCAGCTCGATCAGCCGGGACAGACCTGATTCGCCGGCGCCTTGAGCGCTGGTCAGGCCGCGGATCCGGCGCCCGGTCGCGCGCCCGACCTTGCCGCTGACCTCAGCTGCCTTCTTGGAGGCCGAAGCAACCCCTTCGGCGCCGACCTTCGAGGCGTGGCCGACCTTCTTGCCGGCAGTCCCCATCCGGTCCCGGGCATCGCTGAACCGCTCGCCCGCAGACTTCCCGTCCGCTTTCCCTGGGCCGGCACCCGTCGTGCCGTTGCCGGTGGGCGTGGCGCCGGGCCCGGCGTCCGAGCGCGGCCCTCCGACGGCGGGGTCGCCGTCGCGTTTGCCGCCGGAGGCGTTCGGGTCGCGGGGTTGCATGAAACCATCCTGCCTCGTACCGGGGACAGACGGCAGGCACCGCGCGTAACGGCACCGGATCGCGGGTAGGTGACGGCGGTTCGGCGTACGGCGACCGGCGTGCGAGAATGGGCGATTGTGACTCCCGTCAAAAGCCCGGAAGCGGTACGCGCGAAGCCCGACGCCGTCTGCGTCGCGGCGATTGAACCGGCCCGCGAGGCCGCGATCGTCGAGGCCGGCGCCGCGCAGGTCGGGGAGCACCTCGGTCACCTGGTCGAGGGCGAGCGCCTCGTCACCCATTACTTCGCGTCCACCCACCCCGGGTACCGCGGCTGGCGCTGGGCCGTCACGGTGACCCGTGCGTCGCGTGCCAAGACCGTCACGGTCAACGAGGTCGTGATGCTGCCCGGCGGCGAGGCCGTCGTGGCACCCGAGTGGGTCCCGTGGTCGGAACGTGTCCAGCCCGGCGATCTCCGGCCCGGCGACCTGTTCCCGACCCACGCCGACGACCCGCGCCTCGAGCCCGGGTTCACCGACACCGCCGACGCGCCGGAGGACGTGCTCACGGTGGTCGAGGAGCTCGGCCTCGGTCGCGAGCGCGTGCTCTCGCCGTACGGGCGTGAAGACGCCGCCGAGCGCTGGTACGGCGGGGAGTTCGGCCCGACGTCCCCGATCGCACAGGCCGTCCCGTACAAGTGCTTCTCGTGCGGCTACTGGATCCGCCTCGCCGACAGCCTCGGCCAGGCCTTCGGCGTCTGCGCCAACGAAATGGCCCCCGGCGAGGCCCGCGTCGTCGCCTACGACTACGGCTGCGGCGCCCACTCCGACTCCACCATCGACCTGGCCGAACCCCCCACCCCCGACCACGCCTTCGACACCACCGGCTACGACACCCTCGAACTAACCCAACCTGAGGACTGACTGCCGGCCACAAGTCGTGGCTGTGAACACCGCGCGGTGGGCTGCGAACGGTCGCCGCTGTTCCCGAGTCGTGGATGTCGGTGGCCAAAGGCAACCTCGATCCACGACTCGCGGTTCCGCGGGTCCAACCAAACTCCACGACTCGGCGTGATCCCGGACAAAGAGTTCGTTCCGCGCGCCAGTCGGCGCGTCCCGCCCCGTCGAGTCGTGGGCGTTCTGCGCATCGGAGTGTGATGAGCACCGTCAGGGAGGGCTGGGGTTATCCCGTCGCGTGCAGGGTTCTCCCCTCGCGTAGCAGTAGAGAACCCATAACCCGCGGGGATAACCGCTCTTGTGACTGATGTGTGGGTGGTTGCGGTGGTGCGGTGAGGCGCACGTGCTTTCGGACAGGAGGTTCGGGTGGCTGGGTAGTGCACCTGAGCGTGACTGTGGTCGCGCGCATGGCGTCTCGACGGTGCTCTACCCGTCAAGCTGACCACCACCCGAAAACCCCTCGCTGCCGTTGGTCCCCAAACCGGTTTGGGGGCCATTTCGTCCGGGATTGGGGAGCCGTGCACCCCGGAAACGGCAGGTGATCCTCCTCAAACTGGTTTGGGGAGGATCACAAACCCGTACTGGGGAGCCCTGCCCCCGGGACGCGGTGGGTGGAGACGGGCGCCACTGTCGGGGGGTGTGGGGATAGGCGGTGGTGGCACCAGGTGCCGACCCACCAGTGCCTGTTGCACGACCCCGGATCGGGTGATCACCACCCACACATCGGACAGGAGAGCGGGATAACCGGTCGTCTGCTCGCCGGGTGGTGGGCGGACGGTGGGGGGTGCTCAGGACCCAGTGCGGGTCAGTCTTCGGTGGCGGGGCGGTGGCCGGCTTGGATGGCGGTCCAGCGGTGTTTGCAGTACCAGAGGCCGATGAGGCCGAGGCCGAAGCCGGCGACCGGGACCCAGAGCCACCAGTCGAGGCCGTCGTCCTCGAGGCGGCCGCGGAAGATGAAGAGTACGACGAACGAGACGGCCCAGATCGCGATACCGGTGATCACGCTGGGGATGCCGGACAGGTCGAGCGGCTTGACCTCGGCGTGCACCAGTTCGCCGCGGGCGAGTTGGCTGGTCGGGTCGGTGCGCTTCTTGTCCGTGCGCTCCTTGGCCGGCTCCTGCTCCTCCGTCACATCACTACCTTAGCTTCGTTTGCGATTAGTACTCGCAACTCCCCGGTAGGAACTGGCACGATGCCGTCATGAGCTCGCCCCAGGCCGCGACGGCCCGCTCCGGTTCCGGTCCTCTGGACTCGTTCTTCAAGATCAGTCAGCGCGGATCCACGCTCGGCCGGGAGGTCCGCGGCGGGCTGGTCACGTTCTTCACGATGGCGTACATCGTCGTCCTGAACCCGCTGATCATCGGCACCGTCAAGGATGGCACCGGCCAGTTCGTCGGCGGCGGCACCGACCCGGCGGCGGCGATCGCGAAGATCGCGGTCGCGACCGCGCTGGTTGCCGGCGTGGTGACGATCCTGATGGGCCTGTTCGCGAACTTCCCGCTCGCGCTCGCCACCGGCCTCGGCCTGAACGCGTTCATCGCGTTCTCGATCGCGACCAAGATGACCTGGGCGGACGCGATGGGTCTGGTGGTCCTCGAGGGCCTGATCATCCTGGTCCTGGTGCTCACCGGCTTCCGGAAAGCGGTGTTCGAGGCCGTACCGCTGCAGCTGAAGATCGCGATCAGCGTCGGCATCGGCCTGTTCATCGCGTTCATCGGCGTCGTCGACGCGGGCTTCGTACGGCGACCTGCGGCGCTCAGCGGCCCGCCCGTCGAACTCGGTGTCGGCGGCAACCTCCGCGGCTGGCCGGTACTGGTGTTCGTGGTCGGCCTGATCCTGATCGTCACGCTGTACGCCCGGAAGGTGAAGGGCGCGATCCTGATCGGCATCCTGGCCGCGACCGTCCTGGCGATCGTCATCGAGTCGATCGCGAACATCGGCGCCCGCACCGACAAGAACCCAGGCGGCTGGGGGCTGAGCGTGCCGAAGCTGCCGGACCAGTGGTTCACGAAACCGAACCTGGACACGGTCGGCGAGTTCAACCTGTTCGGCTCGTTCGACAAGGTCGGGGTGGTGTCGGCGCTGCTGCTGATCTTCACGCTGATGCTCGCCGACTTCTTCGACACGATGGGCACGATGACCGCGATCGGCGCCGAGGCGGGCCTGAACGACAAGGACGGCATCCCGCCGAACTCGCAGCGGATCCTGGTCGTGGACAGTCTCGCGGCCGCCGCCGGTGGCGCCGCGTCCGTCTCGAGCAACACGTCGTACATCGAATCTGCCTCGGGAGTCGGTGAAGGTGCTCGGACCGGGCTGGCGAGTGTGGTGACCGGGATCTGCTTCCTGATCTCGATGGTGGTAGCGCCGCTGGTCACGCTGGTCCCGTACGAGGCGGCGACGCCGGCGCTGATCTTGGTCGGGTTCCTGATGATGACGCAGGTGAAGGGCATCGACTTCAACGACCTCGAGGTCGCGTTCCCGGCGTTCCTGACGATCGTCCTGATGCCGTTCACGTACTCGATCTCGGCCGGTATCGGCGCCGGTTTCGTCTCGTACGTGATCCTCAAGACCGTCCGCGGCAAGGCCCGCCAGGTCCACCCACTGATGTGGGTCGTCGCGGCGCTGTTCGTCGTCTACTTCGCGATTGGCCCGCTGAGCGACTGGCTGACCTGAGTCATTGATTGCCGAAGGCACGCAGAAACGTCTGTACGGCGTTCTGCGTGACCTCGGCGAGTTCCTTCGCCGGGATCTTCCGCGTACCGAGGCGGGACCGGGCGTCGAAGGGCGCGGTCAGTAGCGCGCCGAACTGTTCGGCCGCGACGGCCGGGTCCGTGATGCGAAGGTGCCCTGCCAGCGCGAGCCGCGCCAGCCTGTCGGCGAGGGCGTCGTTGACCTTGTCCGTCGCCCGCTCCCGCACGATGTCCTGGAGCTCCAGCATGCTCGCGAGCTCGGCGTGCAGCAGCCGGCGGAGCGCCCACGACTTCTCGTCGCAGTAGCACTCGGCGAGCTTCCGGCCTACCTCGGTCAGCGCCTCCGCCGGATCGCGGTCCGGGCGCAGCGACTCGACCGCCGCCAGGTTGCGGGTCAGCGCATCGTCTGCGAGCGCGCTGACGGCTGCCCGGAACAGCGACTGCTTGTCGCCGAAGTGGTTGTAAATGGTGTGCTTCGCGACCCCGGCGGTGGCGGCGACCGTGTCCACGCTCGCGGGCCGGTACCCGTCCCGGGCGAAGACCGTGAAGGCCGCGTCCAGGATCGCCTGGCGCTTGTCGATACGTCCGCGGGTGGTTGTCACCTGGTCAGGGTAGCTTGCTGAACTTCGACGTACAGTAGAATGCACTGACCGGTGCAGTTCTAAGGAGAGCAGATGATCGTCAACCTGTTGCGGATCCGGTTCAAGGACGGCGTGAGTGTCGCGGAGCAGGAGGAGGTGCTGGCGGTGATGCGGCGGACCGCGTCGCTGGACACGGTCGCGTTCGGTGCCGTCGGCAAGGACTTCGGCAATCCCGCGGACGGCTTCACGCACTCGTACCTGGCGGCGATCCCGGATCTCGACGCGCTCGAGCGGTACATGCACGACCCGGTCCACCTCGGCGGCGACGACCTGATCCTCGACAAGCTCGAGAAGATGAGCGCCGTCCGCTTCAGCGACGACGGCGATCCGGAGATCGGCAAGGCGGTGTACGGCGTGGCTGCCCGCAAGATGGATCAGTACCCGGAGTGGGCCAAACGCATCGACGAGCTGTTCGGCGCGAACGTCTAAGCGGTACGCCGAAGTTCGAGGTACTCGGCGCGGGCGGTGAAGAGTTCGCGGAGCTCGTTGCTGACGTGGTCGAGGAACTCCGTGCGGTACGTCGAGTCCGTGAGCAACGCGATCGAGTAGTAGAGCCCGGTGAAGTTCGCGATGCCGACGGCGACCTTGATCAGGGAGGCGCTGAGGACGAGCGGATGGTTGAGCAGCTTGACGTGGTACGACCACGAGCCGGCGTCGACGCCCCATTGCTGGTAGATGTGTTCGCTGATCGCGAGCATGCCGAAGGCAACGAAGAAGAGGCCGACGCCGGCGCTCACGACGAGTACCTGCATCCATTGGCGGATCACCAGGCTGACGCTGACGTTGAAGCGCTGGCTCCGGCTCAGCGGCGGGCCGGAGCCGGCCGTGCGCTCGATCGCGTCCACCTCCAGCGGCAACCGGATCAGCAGGAACACCGTGCTCAGCAGGGCGAAGGCGATCACGGAGAAGACGAGGAAAGCGGCAGGCATCCAGGCGAACACCTGCCACATGTCCGCGGTCATGAACAGCACCAGCGAGAAGACCAGCAGGAGCGGCAACGCCCGGACGAAGCTGGCGACCGAGTTGGCCAGCTCGCGGGCCAGCTGGCGCATTCCCCAGACGACGGTTGCGATGAAGCCGTAGCCGACCACGACGTACACCAGTCCGACCAGCAGCAAGTTGCCGAAGGCGACGCCGAAGAACTGCTTGACCTGTCCTTGCGTGACTACCGGGAGCAACGCCGGCAGGAAGACGAATACCGCCAGCTCCGGAGTCCCGAAGCGGGTCGGCAACGACCTGAACGGTCGCCCGCGCAGCCCGTTGAGCAGGCCGAACCCGGCGACCAGCGCCACCAGACCGCCGATCGCGGCCAGCAGGTTCTGCCACCAGTCCCATTCGAGCGAGGTGGCGCCGAGCATCTCGGCCAGGAACACCAGCACCAGCAGCGGCGCCGCCCGCGTGAAGATGTCGTGCGTCGGCGAGAAGTCCTCGATGAACAGCGGCAGTCCCGCCCGCCGGAACCTCTGCTCGTACCGCTCCAGCTCGGCCGTCGTCCCCATGACGGGGAACTCTATCGGCCGCCCGGACCTCGGGAATACCAGCTGGCGGTCCAACGTTTTTAGTTAGCAAAGGTAATGAGTTAAGGTAAAGACATGCCCGAAGTCGTAGCGCAGCAGGTGAAGAGTGACGTCGGGCTGGCGAGTGCCCTGCGGTCGTCGACCCTCCGGCTGTCCCGGCAGATCCGCCGGCAGCGCGAGCCCGGTCACGACCTCACCGCGAACCAGCTCAGCGTGCTCGGCGCGCTGGCCAAGCACGAGGCGATGACGATCGGCGAGCTGGCCGCCCACGAGCAGGTGAAGCCGCCCTCGATGACGCGGATCGTGACGAACATGGAGGAGGCGGGCCTGGTGGTCCGCCGCCCGCATCCGACCGACAAACGGCAGATCGTCGTCGAGCTGACCGACCGCGCCGACGAGCTGATCCAGGCGAACCGCAAGCGCCGCGACGAGTGGCTGCAGAAGAAGCTGAAGCAACTGACCCCTGAGGAGCGCGACATCCTGCGCAAGGCAGCACCTGTTCTCGAACGACTGGCGGCTCGATGAGCCCCACCTTCCGCGCGTTCAAGGTCCGGAACTTCCGGCTCTACGCCTCGGGCGCGATCATCTCCAACGTCGGCACCTGGATGCAGCGTGTCGCCCAGGACTGGCTGGTCCTGGAGCTGACCCATTCGGGTACGGCGCTCGGCATCGTCACCGGCCTCCAGTTCCTGCCCGCGCTCCTGCTCGGCCCGTACGCCGGTCTGGTCGCCGACCGCTTCCCGAAGCGGACCGTGCTGACGCTGACCCAGATCGCGATGGCCACCGTCGCCCTGACCCTCGGTGGTCTGACGATCGCCGGCGTCGTGCAGACGTGGCACGTGTTTATGCTGGCCCTCCTGTTCGGTGTGGGTACGGCGTTCGACGCCCCGACCCGGCAGGCCTTCGTGGTCGAGATGGTCGGTCGCGACGAACTCTCGAACGCGGTCGGGCTGAACTCGGCCTCCTTCAATGCGGCCCGCCTCCTCGGCCCGGCGCTGGCCGGTCTGCTGATCAACTGGATCGGCACCGGCCCGGTGATCATGATCAACGGGTTCACGTACGCCGCGGTGATCGTGTCGCTGCGGCTGATGCGCACCGGTGAACTGCACACGCCGAAGCCCGCGGCGCGGGACAAGGGCATGATCCGCGACGGCATGCGCTACCTGTGGCGGCGGCCCGACCTGATGATGGTGCTGGTCGCGGTCTTCTTCGCCGGCACCTTCGGGCTGAACTTCCAGATGACCTCGGCGCTGATGGCCACGAGCGCGTTCCACAAGGGCGCGGGGGAGTACGGCATCCTCGGCTCGATCCTGGCGATCGGCTCGCTGTCCGGCGCGCTGCTCGCGGCCCGGCGGGTCCGGATCCGCGCGCGGCTGGTGATCGGTGCGGCGGTGGCGTTCGGTCTGCTCGAGATCGTGAGTGCGCTGATGCCGACGTACCTGACCTTCGCACTCGTTCTGCCGTTGGTCGGATTGACCTCGCTCACCATGCTGACCTCGGCGAACGCGACCATGCAGCTGAGCATCGAGCCGACTATGCGCGGCCGGGTGATGGCGCTGTACATGACGGTTCTGATGGGCGGTACGCCGATCGGGTCGCCGTTCATCGGCTGGATCGGGCAGGTGATGGGTGCCCGCTGGTCGCTGATCGTCGGCGGTGGGCTCACCGTGCTCGGCACGGTCGGCTCGGTGCTGTACTTCTCCCGCCGGCGCGGTCTCGCGATCCGTCCGCGGTTGCTCCCGCGCCCCCACCTCGAGGTCCTGCCCCAGACCGAACTACTCGGCGAGAAAGCAGTCGTCGACGCCGCGCCCGACCTGCCGCCGAAGAAGCCGCAGGTCGCGTGAGCGGACCTGGGTGCATGCACAACCCGCGTGTGCGTACCCGGGACGCCGTCGTGACCGGGGTTCTGCCTGCGTCTACGGCCGGATCCGCGTCAGCAAACGAGCCGCGAAGAACAGCGCATCGGCTTCGGTTGCGCGCCGGGTGAGCATCGCCGCGGGGTCGTGCTTGGGCTTCGGGCGTACGTCGGGAGTCGCGGTCGTGGTGATCCGGAGGAATCCCCGCGCACCGAGGCCGACCGCCGGCGCCCACTCCACATCGACGATGTCTCCCAGTGGCACCGACCACGGGTCACCGAGTGCCTTCTTCTTACGGCCCGCGGACCGGTGGTACTTGAACGTGAGCTGCCCGCTCGCCACCGCGAGCGTCGCGTCCCGCCCCTCGATCCGGTCCGGCGCGGGCGGCGGCGCGACCAGCCACGCGGTGGCGGCCGTCTCCGGTACGTCGCGACGTACGAGGGCCTGGCCGATGTCACGAGCGATCCCTTCGGCTGCGTCGTGATCGACGCCCGGGAAGTCGTAGAGCTCGATCGGCTGCGTCACCGACTGCAGCGGGTCGGCGCCGTCACGGAGTAGGAGCCGGAGTCCCGCGTCGGTGACCTCCACAGCGCGCAGCGCCTCGATGGGCACGATCCGCTCACCCAGGCGAGTCCGTATGAGCGTCCCGCCGTACCGGATCCGCAGGGTGCCGATGCCATCCCAGACGACCGTGCCGTACGTGCTCGTCACCTCACCACCTGTCACCCGTCCCATCTTTCCTCGTGAGCGGGTCCAGCGCAGGTCTTGGCCGTAAGGGTCAGAATGGGGCGTGACCCATTACGACCTCGTCATCATCGGGACCGGCTCCGGTAACACCATCGTCAATCGGCGGTTCGCCGACCAGAAGGTGGCGATCGTCGAGCGCGGTACGTTCGGCGGCACCTGCCTGAACGTCGGGTGCATCCCGACCAAGATGTTCGTGCACGCCGCCGACGTGGCCGCGACCCCGTCGGTGAGTTCGGCGTACGGCGTCGACGAGCAGCTGCTCGACGTCCGCTGGACCGACGTCCGGGACCGGATCTTCGGCCGGATCGATCCGATCGCGGAAGGCGGCTCGGAGTACCGGCACCACAACCCGGACAACGCGAACGTCCACGTGTACGACGGGACCGGCCGGTTCACCGGGTTCAAGGAGCTGACCGTCGACGGCAAGGACGGGTCAACGAGCGTGTTCAGCGCCGACCAGTTCGTGATCGCCAGCGGCAGCCGGCCGATCGTGCCGCCGATCCCGGGCCTCGAGGAGACCGGGTACCACACGTCGAACACGATCATGCGGCTCGAGGAGCTGCCCCGCCGGCTGGCGATCATCGGCGGCGGGTTCGTCGCGGCCGAGTTCGCGCACGTGTTCGCGTCGTTCGGGGTCGAGGTGACGATCGTCGCCCGCTCGAACGAGCTGCTCCGGCTCGAGGACGGCGAGATCGCCGCGCGCTACACCGAGGTCGCGCGGGACAAGTACGACGTACGGCTCAACCATGAGACCGTGCGGGTCGAGCGACGCGACGACGGCTCGATCCTGCTCGGGATGCTGAACCCGGACGGCGCCGACGAACTGATCGTCGACGAGCTCCTGGTCGCGGTCGGCCGGGAGCCGAACTCGGACCTGCTGAACCTGGACGCCACCGGGGTCGACGTGGACCGCGAGGGTCGCGTGGTCGTGGACGCGTACCAGCAGACCAGCGTCGACGGCATCTACGCGCTCGGCGACGTGACGAGTCCGCTCCAGCTGAAGCACGTCGCGAACCACGAGGCGCGGGTGGTGAAGCACAACCTGCTCAACCCGGACGACCGGATCGAGGCCGACCACCGCTTCGTCCCGCACGCGGTGTTCAGCGCGCCGCAGATCGCGTCCGTCGGCCTCACCGAGGAGCAGGCGCAGGAACGCGGAATCCCTTATGTGAAAGCGGTTCAGTCGTACGCCGACATCGCATACGGCTGGGCGATGGAGGACACCACAGGGTTCGCGAAGGTGCTCGCCGACCCGACGAGCGGGCAGATCATCGGCTGCCACGTGATCGGCCCGCAGGCGCCGACCGTGATCCAGCCGGTGATCCAGGCGATGAGCTTCGGGCTGGACGCGTACACGATGGCGCGCGGCCAGTACTGGATCCACCCGGCGATGCCCGAGCTGATCGAGAACGCCCTGCTGAAGCTCGATCTACACCCGGAACGCTGAGATCACGTCGGCGACCGTGTCGAGGGTGGTGAGGTCGGGGAGGCTGATCATCACCTCGGCGACCCCGGCCTCGGACAGCTCGCGGAACCGCCCGATCTGATCGTCGACGGTGCCGGCGTTCACGGAGGCGGCGAACTTCGCTGGGTTCATGTTCCGCGGTCGCAACCGCCGTACGAGTTCGTCCAACTGCTGAGAGTTCTTGCCCACCAGGGTTGTCGACAGATGCGTGAGCTCAACCGGTCGATCGCCCAGGTAGCCGGCGGCCTTCCGGACCGCGGCGACATCCCCGAACACATTCACCGCGTCCGCGTACCGCCCGGCCAAGCGCAGCGTCCGCGGCCCACTCCCGCCGACGAGCACCGGCAGGTGTTCCTGCAATGGGCGCGGATAACACGTGGTGTCCGGTACGTCGAGAACCTTGCCGTGGAACGGTTTGTTGCCAGGTCCCCATAAAACCGGCAACACCTGCAACGCGTCCTCAAGCAGCGCATAGCGTTCACCCACTGGGGGAAACGGCCAGCCGTACGCCTTGTGCTCCGCCTCGAACCACGCGAGCCCGACCCCACACACGGCCCGCCCACCACTCAACACATCGAGCGTCGCCGCGATCTTTCCGAGGTGGGCGACGTTCCGGTACGTGATGCCCGAAACCAACGTCCCCAGCCGAAGGCGGGTCGTACACGCGGCCAGGTACCCGAGCGTCGTCCAGCTCTCCAGGAAGTCCTCCCATGCCCGCCCCATCTGCGGGATCTGCCGGAAGTGATCCATCACGTAGATCGCGTCGAACCCGACCGCCTCGGCCCGCTCCGCCACCTCACGAACCCACGACGCCAGGCCTTCCCGACCGCCTGGGTATCTGCTGAGTTGCAATCCGAACCGCAACCCCACCGGAGCCTCGGATTGCCGCGCATGCGCCGCGGTCGACTCCACGAATGCGTTCGGCACCACCCGCACGGCAGTCGGCTGCAGTACGTCGTCGTACCCCTCCGTCGGCAGCTCTTCCTTCACCGAAGCCCAGGTCCGCAGCTGCGACGTCAGTACGTCGGCCGGGATCCGCTTCGCCGTACGCTCCCGATTCCGCCGGCGGCACTCCTCACCTGGCGTATCGAAACCCACCGCCACACAGGCCATCCCGGCCTCACGAGCCAGGCTGAGCCAGCGCACCCGCTTCTCGCGATCCAGTCCCAAGGTGTCGACGACTGTCGTCAACCGCCGCCCGATCCGTTGCCGCACCACCTCTTCCAGCAACGCGAACGCATCGGCGCTCGCCGCGATGTCGTCCTCACCGGCCCCCACCAACGCCCGCAGCCGATCACTCGACACCACCAGCTCAGCCCCGAAGTGCTCCGCCGCCCAGGTCGACTTCCCGGACGCCCCCGGACCCACCAGGATCACCACACAAGGCGAGGGCAGCTTGAACTCGGACACAAAAGCAGTTTCCACCACCGATAGCATTTTCGGATGCGATTGTTCGTGGCAGTAGTGCCACCTCAAGAGGTAGTGGAGGATCTGAGCGAGTTCGTCGAGCCGCGACGGGACCATCCGGACGACGACATCCGGTGGGCGGCGGACCAGCACTGGCATCTCACCCTGGCGTTCCTCGGCGAGGTGCCGGACTGGAAGACCGAGGAACTCGAGGAGCGGCTGGAGCTCGCCGCCAAGCGGCAGAAGCCGTTCGAGCTGCAGTTGGCCGGAGCGGGCGCCTTCCCCGGCGTGCCGGACGCGCGGGTGCTGTACGCCGGGGTGCGCGACGAGACCGAGTCGCTCAAGCACCTGGCGATGACCACGCGGGCGGCAGCGAGTCGCGCCGGAGTGACCGTGGAGGGAAGGAAATTCACCCCGCATCTGACACTGGCGCGGTTGCGGCGACCGATCGACGTTACCAAGTGGGTCAGGGTTTTCGACACCTACAACGGTCCGGTCTGGACCGCAGGCAGTCTGCAGCTGATCGAGTCCCGGTTGGGCGAAGGACCGGGCCACAGTGCGGCGTACATCACGGTAGGCGAATGGGACTTCTTAGGTTAACCTCAGGAAGGTTAGCCGTACCTAATGCCCATTTGTTGCACTGAAAGAGTCCCGCCATGCTCGCGAACTACCTGATCGGACTTCGTGAAGGACTCGAGGCCTCGCTGGTCGTCAGCATCCTCGCCACCTTCCTGGTCAAGTCGGGGCATCGCGATCGACTCAAACTGGTCTGGATCGGTGTCGCCACGGCGCTTGCCGTGGCGGTCGCCGCCTGGGGTCTGCTCCAGTTCGTCACCGCGCTGACCGCGAAGTCGTTCACCACCCAGGAGACCGTCGGCGGGGTGATGTCGATCCTCGCGGTCGGCTTCGTCACCTGGATGATCTTCTGGATGCGCAAGGCGTCCCGCAGCATCGCCAAGGAACTGCGCGAGCGGATGGGGCAAGCGCTCGAGGTGGGGCCGCGCGCGGTGGTCATTCTCGCGTTCCTGGCGGTGTTCCGGGAGAGCATCGAGACCGCGTTCATCGTGTACGCGTCGGCCGCCACCGCGACCACCGCCGTACCGTTCGTCGGCGTCCTGCTCGGGCTCGCGACGTCGGTGCTGCTCGGCGTCGCGATCTACAAGGGCGCCGTGAAGATCAACCTGGCCGTGTTCTTCAAGTGGACCGGCGCGGTGCTGATCCTGGTCGCGGCCGGCATCTTCGCGTACGGGTTCCACGACCTGCAGGAGGCGAACATCCTGCCCGGCCTGCACACGCTGGCCTTCGACATCTCCCACGTGATCCCGCCGGACAGCTGGTACGGCGTACTGCTGAAGGGCATCTTCAACTTCAATCCGGCACCGTCCGTGCTGGAGGCGATCGCGTGGGTCGTCTATCTCGTCCCGGTGATGGTGCTCTATTTCCTTCCGGTGAAGAGCTCCACACCGCCCGCCGTACCTGCGACGACCGCTCACAAAGCGGCCTGAATCCCCCCAGGAGAACCATGTCCGCCACCCCCGTCTTTTTTGGCACAGCCCGTCGGGCCTCCATCCTCGGTGTCGTCATCGGCATCGCCGCGCTCACGGCGTGTGCGAAGGACGAGCCTGCTGCGAAGGACGACGGCACCGGCCCGGTGTCGGTGAAGGCGTCCGACGCGGGATGCGACCTGAGCCGCCGCGACGTGAAGTCCGGCACCAGCACGTTCTCGGTGACGAACGGCGGCAGCAAGGTCACCGAGTTCTACGTGTACGCCGACGGCGACCGGGTGATGGGTGAGGTCGAGAACATCGGCCCGGGCCTGAAGCGGGACCTGATCGTCGAGCTGCCGACCGGCAAGTACCAGGCGGTCTGCAAGCCCGGCATGGTCGGCGACGGGATCCGCGGCGACCTCAACGTCACCGGCGACGCGCCCGCGCAGATCGACACCGACACCGCGCTGAAGCAGGCGACCGAGAGCTACCAGCGGTACGTGAACTCGCAGGCGGTCGCGCTCGAGCAGAAGACCACCGAGTTCGTGACCGCGGTGAAGGCCGGCGACGTCGCGAAGGCGAAGGAGCTGTTCCCGGTCTCGCGGACCTACTGGGAGCGGATCGAGCCGGTCGCCGAGTCGTTCGGCGACCTCGACCCGAAGATCGACGCCCGCGTCAACGACGTCGAGCCGGGCACCGAGTGGACCGGGTACCACCGGATCGAGCAGGCGCTCTGGGTCTCCAACTCCACCAAGGGTATGGAGAAGTACGCCGACCTGCTGCTGACCGATGTGAAGACCGTGGTCGCGAAGGCGAAGGTCGTCAAGCTCACCCCGCTGCAGCTGGCCAACGGCGCCAAGGAACTGCTCGACGAGGTCGCGACCGGCAAGGTCACCGGCGAGGAGGACCGCTACTCGCACACCGACCTGTGGGACTTCGAGGCGAACGTCGAGGGCTCGCAGGCCGCGATCCAGGCGCTCCGCCCGGCCTTGCAGAAGCGGGACGCGGCGCTCGTCACCCAGCTCGACACTCAGTTCAAAGCCGTGTTCGCGTCGCTGGACAAGTACCGCGACGGTGACGGCTTCAAGCCGTACACCGCGACCGAGGCCGAGAAGAAGGCACTCGGCGCGGTCGTCGACGGGCTGGCCGAGCCGGTCAGCAAGGTCGCCGGGGTGCTGGCGAAGAAATGATTGACCGTAAGGGAATCTCGCGCCGCGGTCTCTTCGGAGCCGCGGGCGCGGCCGTCGCCACCGGGGTCGCCGGGTACGCCGCTCACTCGGCGCTGTCCGGTGAGGAGTCGCACGCCGCGGACAACAACGGGCCGGTCGAGTTCCACGGCCCGCACCAGGCCGGGATCACCACGCCGGTCCAGGACCGGCTGCACTTCGCCGCCTTCGACGTGACCACGACGAAGCGGGACGATCTGATTGCCCTGCTGAAGGAGTGGACCGCGGCGGCGGCGCTGCTCACGGCCGGCCGCGACATCGGTCAGTACGGCGCCGTGAACGGGCCGGGCGAGGCGCCGCCGGAGGACACCGGTGAGGCGGTCGGCCTGCCGCCGGCGCGGCTGACGATCACCGTCGGGTTCGGGCCGTCGTTGTTCGACAAGCGGTTCGGGCTCGCGGCCAAGCGTCCCAAGGCGCTCGTCGATCTGCCGCACTTCATCGGCGACGACCTCGACCCGGCGCGCTCCGGCGGCGACATCGCCGTACAGGCATGTTCCGATGACCCGCAGGTCGCCGTACACGCGATCCGGAACCTGGCGCGGATCGGGTTCGGACGGGTCGCCGTACGGTACTCGCAGCTCGGATTCGGCCGTACGTCGTCGACGTCGCGGGCGCAGGCGACGCCGCGGAACCTGTTCGGGTTCAAGGACGGGACGAACAATCTCAAGCTCGAGGAAGCCGACAAGCTCGAGCAACAGCTCTGGGTGCAGCCCGAGGACGGCCCGGAGTGGATGGTCGGCGGCGCGTACCTGGTGTCGCGGCGGATCCGGATGAACATCGAGATCTGGGACCGTACGTCGCTCGGCGAGCAGGAGACGATCATCGGCCGCGGGAAGGGCACCGGCGCCCCGCTGGGCAAGGCGGACGAGTTCGACGCGATCGACTTCACCGCGAAGAACTCCGACGGCGACCCGCGGATACCGATGGACTCGCACGTGCGGCTCGCGCACCCGCAGTTCAACAACGGCGCCGAACTACTCCGCCGCGGCTACAACTTCGTCGACGGCTCGGACGGCCTCGGCCGCCTCGACGCCGGCCTGTTCTTCCTCGCCTACCAACGCGACCCGCGCAAACAGTTCATCCCCGTCCAGAACCAACTGGCCAAGAGCGACACGATGAACGAATACATCCACCACGTAGGCTCCGGCATCTTCGCCTGCCCCGCCGGAGTAACCCCCGGCGGGTACTGGGGCGAAAAACTCTTCGCCTGAACCACTCCGGACCGCCAGCACTCATCAATTGCGCCTCACGGCCGGTTGCCACGCTCAGCCGGTCCGCCGAGACGCAATTGATGAGTGCTGCAGGTCCGCCTACTTCACCGCGCCGGCGGTTACACCGGCGACGAAGTGGCGTTGGGCCAGGAGGAAGCCGATGACGACGGGGACGCTGACGACCAGGGCGGCGGCCATGATCTGGTTCCAGTAGATGTTGGTCTGGGTCGAGTACTGGCGGAGGCCGACGGACAACGTCCGGTTGGCCTCCGTCGTCATCACCGACGCGAACAGGACCTCGCCCCACGCGGTCATGAACGAGTAGATCGCGACCGCGATCACACCAGGTCGCGCCGCGGGCAGGACGACCCGCCAGAGCGCGCCCATCGGACCGCAGCCGTCCACCAGCGCGGCCTCGTCCAGCTCGCGCGGGATGCTGTCGAAGTACCCGGCCAGCATCCAGATCGAGAACGGCAGGCTGAACGTCAGGTACGTGATGATCAGCCCGAGCCGCGTCCCGACCAGCTGCAGCCCGAACGAGTTGTTGATGTTCACGAAGATCAGGAACAACGGCAGCAGGAACAGCACACCCGGGAACATCTGCGTCGACAGCACCGTGGTGGTGAACACCGTCCGCCCACGGAACTTGAACCGCGACACTGCGAAGGCGGCCAGGATCGCGATCGCCACCGAGAACGCCGTCGCCGCCACCGACACGATCGTCGAGTTCACGAAGTACTTCGCCAGCGGCACCGTCTTCCACATGTCGAAGAACGGTGCCAGCGTCAGGTTCGACGGCCACCAGGTGAACGCGCCCTGAACGTCCTTCAGCGGCTTCAGCGACGACGTGATCATCACGTACAGCGGCACCAGGACGAACAGTCCGAGCACTGTGAGGGTGACACCGCGGTAGATCTTGAACCCTCTGGTCTCACGCACGACGCGACCTCCTTCCGGTGACGAGCAGATACGCGCCGGTGACGATCATCAGGAAGATCAGCAGCAGCACGGACATCGCCGCACCGGTGCCGAAGTTCCAGGTCAGGAACGACGCGTTGTAGATGTGGAACGTGATCAGGTCACCGGCCGGCGGCTGCGCCGTACCGAACAGCACGTACGGCGTGTTGAAGTCGCTGAACGTCCACAGGAACAGCACGAGCACGAGCACCAGGTTCACCGGCCGCAGCGAGGGGAGCGTGATGTTGCGCCACTGCCGGATGTTGCCGGCGCCGTCCACCGACGCGGCCTCGTAGAGGTCCCGCGGGATGCTCTGCATACCGGCCATCAGGGTGAGGAACGCGAATGTCCACAGCTTCCAGCCGGCGACCGTGATCAGCGAGATCAGCGCGTTGCTGCCGATCAGCCAGAACGGTTTCCCGTCGGTCAGGTGCAGCTGGTTCAGCACATGGTTCACCGCGCCGGTGTCGCGCTGGAGCATGAAGTTCCAGGTCAGGATTCCGGCGTACGCCGGGAGCGCGTACGGCACCAGGAACAGGGTGCGGATGATGCCCCGGCCGCGGAACTCGGGCTGCAGGGCGACCGCGGCGGCCATCCCGAGCACCCACGAGAACGCGACCGTGACGAGCGAGAAGACGACCGTGACGCCGAAGGACTTCAGCAGTCCTTGCCCGACCGCGTTGTTGAAGTCGAGCGCGACCTTGTAGTTGCCGAGCCCGGCGCCGGGCGCGGAGGACCAGTTCGCGATGAAGAACTTGGTCAGTTTGACGAAGCTCATCCAGATCCCGACCAGCATCGGGATGATGTGGATGAACAGTTCCAGCAACACTGCCGGGGCCAGCAGCGCGTACGGCAGCCACCGGTTCAGGCCGGGCCGGTGCTCGAGGCGGCTCCGCTTCTTCTTCGTCGGAGCCGGTGCCGGAGCGGCGGTTTCTGTGGCGACAGACATCCGGGTGGTCGCCCTCCTGTCTCTCGGATCGGCTGACACGTGCGTCGCGTCCGAAGAGCCGGAGGCCGGTTCTTCGGACGCAAGCGCCCGTACGTCAGCTACTGGCGGCTACCTGGTCCTCGGCGGTCTTCAGCGCCGCCTTCACGTCCTCGGCGGTCACCGTCCCGCCGGTCGCGATCTTGGCGAACATCGCGTTCATCGCCTTGCCGACAGTGCTCTCGAACTGGTCCTCGGCCGGCACCAGCGGCAGCGGCTTGGACTTGGTGTTGTAGACGTCCTGGAAGGTGGCCGCCTCGGCCGCGTCGGTGGTGAAGACCGGCTTGGCGTCCTTCAGCACGGGCAGCGAGGAGAACGGCTTGCCCAGCGTGGTCTGGGTGTTCGCGTCCGTCATGTACTTCACGAACTTCAGCGCCGCGTCCTTGTGCTTGGTGTTCTTGAAGACCGACAGGTTGATGCCCGCCACGTGGCTGGCCACCTGCTCGCCGCCGACCGGAGCCGGGAACGGTACGACGCCGTACTCGCCGGCCTTCATGCCGTTGGCAACGATCGAGGAGTCCGCGTTGTTCTGGTTGATGACCATCGCGACCTTCTTGGTGGCGAAGTCGTTCACCGACTTGGTGCCGTTGTCGTACTGCGCGTTCGACGGGTTCGCGACCTTGTCCTTCTGCATCAGGTCGAGGTACCGCAGCACGCCCTGCACGTTGCCGTCACCGGTGAAGGTCGGCTTGCCGTCGCTGTTGAACCAGTCGGCCTTGTTCTGCGCGGCGTTGATGAACGCGAAGTGCACGTTCTCGGTGTAGCTGCCGGCGGCCAGCGCCATACCCCACTGGTTCTTCGCCGGGTTGGTCAGCTTCTTGGCCGCGGCGACCATGTCTTCCCAGGTCTTCGGCGGCTGCAGGCCGGCCGCGGCGAACATCGCCTTGTTGTAGTACAGGCCGTAGGCCAGACCGTAGAGCGGGACCGAGGTCGGGTCGGTGCCTTCCTTGCCGCCGGTCGCCAGAGCCGTCGGCACGAACTTGTCCTTGCCCCCGATCGCGGTCATCGCGTCGCCGTCGAACGGCAGGAACGCGTCGGTGGCCTGCAGCGAGGCCGCCCAGGTGTTGCCGATGTTGACCACGTCCGGCGCCTGACCCGAGGTGATCGCGGTCTGGATCCGGGTCTGCAGGTCGTTCCAGCCGATCACCTCGAGGTTCACCTTGATCCCGGTCTCCTGGGTGAACTTCTGCAGGACCGGGGTCAGGACCTCCTTGTCGTTGTCGAGGCTGGTGCCCTGGTTGCTGGCCCAGTAGGTCAGCGTCTGGTCACCGGTGCTGCCGCCGGAGGAATCGTCCTTGTCGCCGCCACCACAGGCGGCGAGGCTGATTCCCATGGCGGTCGCCGCAACCGCGGCTACAAGCGAACGCAGTCTCACGTCGGACTCCCTCGTCCCGTCTCGAGCCCCCGCAAGACCTGCGGAGGCGGATCGGCCCCATACTGGCCTAACCGGTTAAGTTCCGTAACCCTAACCGGTTCAGTAGAGGCGTGTTCGTTACGACCTCGTGACCCGGCCAATCTTCACCCGGTGCCCGGCAAGCGCAATCCAACACTCTCTGCGAGAGCCCGATTTCACACAGTCTTCAAACTGCGCGGAAGGTTCAGGAGCGTGCAGGTCCGGAGGACTCACGGTGACGGAGTTCGCCGGCCGGGGCCTCCTCCTGGAGGGCGTGGTCGCCGGTGACGATCCGGAGTAGGAGGTCGGCGGCGGCGCGGCCGCGTTCCATGGTCTTCTGGTCGACCGCGGTGATCCCGGGCCGCGCGAGTTCGCACAGCGGCGAGTCGTCCCAGGCGACGATCGAGACCTCGCCGGGCACCGCCGTACCCAGATCCATCGCGACCCGCAGCGCCGCGACCGCCATCAGGTCGTTCCCGAGCACGATCGCGGTCGGCGGATTGGGGCCGGTCAGCAGTTGGCGCGTGAGTTCCGCGCCGTCGTCGTACCGGTAGCTGCCCTCGATGTGCCGCACCGTGATCCCGTGCCGCGCGGCGTGCTCCTGCAGCGTCTGGACGCGGAGCCGCTCGTGGATGAACGTGAACGGCCCGCTGATGTGCGCGACGTTCGTGTGCCCAAGCTCGGCGAGGTGATCGAGCAGCAGTGTGACGGTCTCGTCGGGCGAGCTGATCAGCCGTCCGACCTCGTCGTCCGGTGCGTTCGAACTCACCACCACGCACGGCACCCCGAGATCCTTGAGTACGGGGATCCGCGGGTCGTCGTCGTGCTCGTCGAACAGGATGAACCCGTCCACGCGCCCCTGCCGCGACCACCGACGCAGTACGTCGAGGTCCTCGCCGTGCTCGCCCGTGAGCCGGAGCAGCAGCGACGAGTCGACCTCGTTGAGGTACTGCTCGATGCCGACCAGCGTGCGCATGTAGAACGCTTCGGTCGAGATCAGCGCGGGGTCTCTGGCGATCACGATCCCGATCGTCCGGGTGCGGCTCGCCGAGAGTGCGACCGCGGCGGAGTTCGGGTGGAATCCCAGCTCCTCGGCCAGGTCGAGCACTCGCTGGCGCGTCTCGTCGCTGACTCCGGCGCGGCCGTTCAGCGCGTACGAGACGGACGCCTTCGAGATGTGCAATCGACGTGCGAGGTCGCTGATCGTGACCCGGTGGCTCCGGCGGGTGCTACCCGCCGTACCGTCACCGCCGCCGTCACTCGTGCCGTCACTGCCGTCGTCGCCGTCCGTAACGGGTCCGCTCGTGGTCATCGCCCGGCCGCCCCTCGCACAGACGGAAAAGTGTTCATGTCAGACGGGAGGTTAGCAGCGGGTTCTCGGGGCTGGTCTGCATCCCGAGAATTGGATAGCGTTTTCCCATGGTGCCGAACGAGCCGTTGCGACTGGATTTCCTGCCCTGGGAGTACGCCCGGAAGGCCTCCGAGGCCGAGCGTGACCGGCAGGCCGAACGACAGGCGCGGCTCGGCGGGTCGCTCGAGCTCGCCCCGGACGTGTACGTCGCGGAGTCGGCCGCGGTGTACTGCGACGAACTCCGGATGGGGGACCGTTCGTACATCGCCGCGCACGCCTACGTCACCGGCCGGATCGCGCTCGGCGCCGATTCGACGATCAACCCGTTCGCCGCGGTGCGCGGTGTGGTGACGATCGGCGACGGCGTCCGGATCGGTGCGCACACGTCGCTGCTCGCCTTCAACCACGGCACCGCGCCCGGCGAGCCGATCTTCAAGCAGCCGCACACCGCCGTCGGCATCACGATCGGCGACGACGTCTGGATCGGCTCCAATGTGACGATCCTGGACGGCGTCACAGTCGGCCCGCACACCATCATCGGCGCCGGCGCGGTCGTCACCAAGGACATCCCGGCCGACTCGGTCGCGGCCGGCAACCCCGCCCGAATCCTCCGCTCGCGGACAGGAGCATCCATGTCAGGTGATCTACCGACCTTGCTGAAATCGTTCGCCGCGAAGGCTCGCGAGCAGACCGACGACGTACTCGCGCGCTGCTGGGACGGCTCCCGCTTCGTCGACCGTCCCGGGATCGACCGTGAACCCGAGATCCGCCCCTGGTGCGACGCCGTCGAGATCGCGGACCTGCTGGTACGTCGGACGCCGGCCGGCCACACCCGTGACGATCTCGTCCGGCGACTCCGCGCACGCCAGGATCCGGCCACCGGACTGGTATCACCCGGAGACCTCTCCGACGACGGTCTCGGCAAGCCGTCGGACGCCGAACTCTCAGTTCTGGAAGGGCCCGCGAGCTACCACGTCCTGTGCGTCGGCTACGCTCTGCAGGTCCTCGGCAGCAGCTTCGAGCACCCGATCACCACGGACTTCACCCTCGACGATCTCGACAACTTGCCCTGGGCAAGGAGAGCATGGTCGGCCGGCTCCGGCATCGACGCACTCGGTACGGCGTTCGCCCGAAACCTCCACGATTACAAGGAATCCGGCGCACTGGAGCAGCTGATGGGATGGCTGCTCACGCGGGTCGACCCGGCTTCCGGGACCTGGGGTTCGCCGCATCCCGACGACGGACTGCTGCAGGTCGTGAACGGTTTCTACCGCCTCACCCGCGGCACCTACGCCCAGTTCGGGCTCCCGCTGCCGTATCCCGAGCAGGCCGTCACCACGGTTCTTGCCCACAGCAACGACCGACGCATGTTCACCGGCGACAACTACAACGCGTGCAACGTGCTCGACGTCATCCACCCGCTGTGGCTGGCGCGCAAGCAGACGACGTACGGCGAGCAGGAGGGCCGTCGCTGGGCCGAGGCGCAGCTGCGCGCGATCCTGACCCGCTGGGTCGACGGCGCCGGCTTCGCGTTCGCCCCGGACGGCACCGACGACCGCGCCATTCCGGGCCTGCAAGGCACGGAGATGTGGCTGGCCATCATCTGGCTGCTGTCCGACTACCTCGGCCTGTCCGACGCACTCGGCTACCGCCCCCGCGGCGTACACCGCCCGGAGCCGCTGGTCGCCGCGCGGGCGGGGGTCCACTAGCCTGAACCAGTGGACCCCCGGACCCGTCGACTCGTCACCACTGTCGTCTTGATAGCGCTCGTCGCGATCGTGGTGATCGCGGCCCTCATCCGCTGACGGTCGCCGACCCCAGGACGACGTACGGCTGGTTGGACAGGTCGGCGGCCAGGCCGGGGTAAAGGGCTTGCCCACCGTCACGGTGCCGGACGCTGAAGAAGTACATCAGCGGGTACGTCGAGGCTGTGTACTCGCCGTCGATCGTGGCTGAGATGGTCCGGCCGGACAACTCCATCGGGACCTGCTGCCAGGACTCGGACTGGTCCACGTGCCGGTAGTGCAGCGTCGCGCCGACCACGTCCGGATTCACCACCTCCAGCGAGAGGGTTGCTGGTTTGCCCCGTTCGAAGCTGTCCGGAACCGTGTGTTCCACGCCTGGCGTGGGCGGCCGAGTCGGTGCTGCGGGCAGAGCGGCTCCTGATCGGGCGGTCCCTGCCGCTTCGCGCAGTTCCTCGGCGAGGGCTGCCAGGTCGGTGTCCATGTCCGGGACTCGATCCGCCCAGTGACCGTGCTCGGACGCCTCGATCCCGAACCGCAGGTCTCGCTGATAGACGCCGTCGACGATGGCCGGGATCTCGGCGTACACGTCCCGCGCGGTCCGGTAGCGGCGCAGCGCCGACTCCAGCGAACCGACCGCCCCGGTCGCCCGGTACGTCGAGTAGTCGACCGCGGCCCGGAACTTGCCGGCGAAGAACCTGCCTAGCCTGACCAGGACTTCCAGGTCGATCAGGACCCTGCGAACCTGCGGGTCCGACCGGTCGGCGACCTGCTGGGCGCGGTCGAGCGCCTGCTGCCCGTCGGCGACCAGCCGCTCGATCCAGGAGGCCACCTCCAGCGGCGTGTACTTGGCCGAGAGTTCGTCCCCGGCCAGCGCCGCGACGTACTCGTCGATGCCGTAGAAGGTCGTCGGGTCGAACGGGCTGACGCCACCCCAGTTCGCCGGGGCGTCGGTGTCGCCGGCGTAGTGATCCGAGTGCACCCGCGACGAGATCGGGAGGTTGAGGTACACCTCCGGCCAGTAGCCGTTGTTCGATCCGCCGACGCCGTGGACCACGGTCACCAACGGGAGGATCCGGCTGAGCGGGCTCAGCGCGTCCTCCACGCCCGCCGCGGCCTCGCCGTACGTCGTCCGAAGATGGCGACGCCACGTCTCGGGCTCGGACTCCGGGTTGTAGAGCAGCCGCCCCCACAGCAGGTAGCCGTAGCGGTACTTGGTCCACTCCCGGTTCCCGGGCAGCCGGAGGTCCTCGCGGATGTACGGGTCGCGGGCCCCCGGTTCGCCGCTGCCCTTGCGCCCTTTGAAGAACAGGGGTTCACACAGGTCGACACCGCGGGAGCCGCCGAACGTCGACAGCCGCCCGTATCCGGCCGCGATCGCGGGATCGCCCCAGGCGAGGAGTTTCTGGGTGCCCGGCCAGACCCTGAACATGAGGTCCACGGTCCGGTCCTCGCGCAGGAAGTCGCCGTACCCGTAGCGGGTGAACCGCCGGGAGAACTCGGTGATGCCTTTCATCTCGTGGCCGGCCGGGATCGGTTTGGCCGCCTCCCGTGCCCGGATCGAGGCCTGGTGGTACGGCAGTCCGACGTGCTCGGCCCAGTACTTCGCGGACAGCACCGCGGACAGGTTCGGCAGGTCGACGGCATCGAGCAGGGCCTGATCGACACCTTTGGCGTGCATGTCGATCTCGAGCGGCCGGCCGACCGAGTTCGCTCCTTCGAACACCGCCCGCCAGAAGACCTCGTGCCCGTCGTCGTGGATGCCGCCTTCGTAGTGCACCCGGAACGTGAGCCCGTCGATATCGGGACACTCGGTGAGCAGCTGGGCGATGGCGGCCCCGCAGTACGCCGCGTGGTTATCCGGACCGATGCCGGTGATCGGGTACCGGTGCACCGAGTCCCGGCCGTAGTCGTACGCGTGGTTCCACAGACCGAGCTGGAACTTCAGCCCGCGGCGCCTGCTCTCGGCGGCGATGAAGCGCAGCATCTCCAGGTTGCGCTTCTGTTCGTCCGCGCCGACCCCCTCGGCCCGGACCTCGTAGCCGTCAACGTCGAACAGGAACGGATAGGCGAAGCACAGGTAGTTGTCGGTGGCGCCGTGCCGATCGGCGCCGTAGTTGTACTGCATGCCGAGCGCGAGGTGGAACCGGTTGAACCGGGACGCTGCCAGCCAGGTCAGGTACTCGGTCCAGAACTGCTTGTCGTGGTACCAGGACAGGTCCTCGTCCACGCTGGAGAACGACCGCACCACACCCCGGACGGGAACGGCCGGCTGCTCGGCGAAGGGCAACGTGGCGCCGAGGTCGGCGCCGGCGGCGACCCGGTCGGCGAGCTCGAGCAGCCCACAGCGGAGGCCGGTCTCGTCGTTGCCGACAACAACGATCTCGTTGTCGTGCCGGAGGACGGCGTATGCCTCGGGTACGGCGGCAAGGTCCGCGGCGGGAACCTCGTCGGGGGTGGCCAGCCGGATCTCTGCGGTGACCCCCTTCGTTGCCAGGGCTTCCACCAGTTGCTCGGCCGCCCAGCTGGCGATCCGGCCGGTGGTGACGGGATTCTGCTCGTTCCGGGTCACGAACTCGGACATAGGGCTCCAATCACTTGCCGTCGAGGGTCTTGCGGGCGTCGGCGACGAACTTCTGGACGCCCTGCTTGATCGAGATCTTCTTGAACGCGACGTCCTGACTGGTCTTCAGCAACAGGTCGGCGACGGCCGTCGAGGCGGCCGGGCTGGCCTGCGGCGGGGCGGACGAGTTCTTCAGCGCCAGGTCGGTGTAGGCCAGCACCTGCTTCTCGCTGGCCGACAGATCGCTCCCCTTGAGCAGCACGTCGCGGCCGGCGGCGGATGCGGGCGGTCCGCTGATCAGCCGCAAGGTCTTCGCGGCCTCCTCGCCGTTGGCGAACCAGTTCATGAACGCGGCGCCGTCGTCCGCACGCTTGCTCCGTGCGTTCAGCGACAGGAAGCTGCTCGGCGCCGGGAACGTCCCGCACTTGCCGTCCTTCGTGTTCCGCGGCGGCAGGGTGATGTCGATGGTGTGCTCGGTCAGGTCCTGGAAACCGCCCTTGAGATTGGGCGTCTGGATGTGCGCGAGGGCCGCCTGCTTCTTGACCAGCGGCCCGGTCGGCCAATCGCCGTACTTCGCCTGCGCCGCGATGTCGGCGGGAATGGTGCCGCCGGTGGCCCGCAGCGCGGCCCAGTACTCGAACCACTCGGTCAGCGACGAGTCGGCGAAGGCGAGCGTGCCGTCCTTGTACAGGTCCTCGCCCTTGCCACGCAGGAAGATCTGCAACGACGCCGTGTCCCCGCTGGGGTCCTCCGCACCGTAGATCTTCTTGCCGGACTTCTGCCGGATCTCGTTGGCCAGGGCCGCGAACTCGGTCCAGGTCCACGCCTCCTTCGGGTGTTCCAGGCCGAGCTGGTCGAGCACGGTCACGTCGTACCCCATGCTGTAGGTGCTCATCGCGACCGGGATGCCGAACTGCTCGCCCTTCAGCTGGCCCTGGACGAGCAGGTTGTGGTCGATCGGCTTGGTGTCGATGGTGTCCGGGATGTACTTCTGCAAGGTCTGCAGCGCCCCGGCCGCGCCGTACTGGCCGATCCGCGGGGCGTCGATGTTGATCACGTCCGGGGCGTTGCCGCCGGCCATCTGGGTGGCGAGCTTGTCCCAGTACTCCGCGGTCGCCGTGCCCTCGAAAACGATCTTCACGTCCGGATGGCTCGAGGTGTACAGTCCCGCGAGTTTGCCGCGCAGGCCGAGTTTGGTCGGGTCGCCGTAGCTGCTGAACCGGACGGATTCCTTCGCCTCCTTGGCCGCGGGGTCGAGGTTGCAGGCCGACAGCAGCGGGGCGAGGATGCCGGCCGTGAGTCCGGCCTGCAGGAAGTGTCGCCGGCCGATCGGTGTGGTCATGACTGATTCCTTTCGGGCTAGCCCTTGAGGCCGGTCGTGGCGATGCCCTCGACGATCCGGCGCTGGGCGAGGAGGAAGACGATGAAGGTCGGCACCAGCGACAGCACCGACATGGCCAGCAGTTGCCCGTACGACGAGTCGCCGGTCGCGTCGACGAACCGCCGCAGAGCGACCGGAACGGTCTCGCTGCTGGGGTAGGACAGGTAGATCAGCTGGGCGAAGAAGTCGTTGTACGTCCAGATGAAGGTGAAGATCATCGTGGTGATCAGCACCGGGCCGGTCAGCGGCAGGATGATCCGGCTGAAGATGCGGACCTTGCCGCAGCCGTCGATCATCGCGGCCTCGTCCAGCGTGCGCGGGATCGTGCGGATGAACTGGACCATCAAGAAGATGAAGAACGCGTCCGTGGCCAGGAAGTTCGGCACCACCAGCGGGAGATAGGTGTTCACCCAGCCGAGGTTGAAGAACAGCACGTACTGCGGGATCAGCAGCGCGTGCGCCGGCAACATGATCGAACCGAGCATGATGCCGAAGAACACCTTCTTGCCGCGGAACTCCAGCCGGGCGAACGCGTACGCCGTGAGCGTGCAGGCGATCACGTTGCCGGCTACGGCGAGTACCGCGATCAGCAGCGAGTTGATGTAGAACCGGGTGAAGGTGGGATCGGTCGCGGTCCAGCCCGCGATGTAGTTACGCGGGTCGAGCGAGCTGGGGAACGGGTTCAGCTGGGAGAAGATGTCCTTCTCGTCCTTGAAGGATCCGCCGGCCATCCAGAGCAGCGGGTAGACCATCACCAGGGTTCCGGCGATCAACGCGAGGTGGGTCAACCACCTGCGTGCGCGCCGACGGTCTGTGGGAGTGTGCTGGAGCGTCGTCATCAGCGGTCCTCGTAGTAGACCCAGCGCCGGGCGAGTCCGAAATTGATCAGCGTGAAGGTGGCGATGATCAGCAGCAGCACCCACGCCATCGCGGAGGCGTAGCCCATGTTCAGATTCGTGAATCCCTGCTGGTACAGGTAGAGCGTGTAGAACAACGTGGAGTCCGACGGCCCGCCGCTGCCGCCGCTCACGACGTAGGCCGGCGTGAAGGCCTGGAACGCCTGGATGATCTGCAGCACCACGTTGAAGAAGATGATCGGTGTCAGCAGCGGCACCGTGACCGATCGGAACCTCCGCCAGGAGCTCGCGCCGTCCACGGACGCCGCGTCGTACAACTCCTGCGGTATCTGTTTGAGTCCGGCCAGGAAGATCACCATCGGCGACCCGAACTGCCAGATGTTCAGCAGCACCAGCGTGTAGAGGGCCGTGTCAGGGCTGGAGATCCAACTGCGGCCGGCGACGCCGAAGAACGCGAGGAAGCTGTTCAGGACGCCGTCGTCGTCGAACAGTTGCCCCCAGATCACCGCGATCGCGACGCTGCCGCCGAGCAGCGAGGGGATGTAGTAGATCGAGCGGTACCACGCCATCCCCCGCAGCGGCCGGTTCAGCATGACGGCGACCGCCAGCGCGAATCCCAGTTGCAGGGGGACCGTCAGGACGACGTAGATGAAGGTGACCTTCAACGACTGCAGGTAGCGCGGGTCGTCGGTGAACATCTTCAGGTAGTTGCCGAAGCCGGTCCAGGCAGGTGGCTGCAGCAGGTTGAACTTGGTGAACGACAGGTACAGGGACCCGAGCAGCGGGCCGGCCGTGAGCAGCAGCAGTCCCACGAACCAGGGCGCCAGGAACAGATAGGCGACGCGGTCACGTCGGCTGCCGGGTTTGGGCCGTGTCGCGGGGGTGCTGCGGTCAGGACCGTCAGCTGTCGGTTCGCGGCCTGCCGGAGCGGAGATCTCGGTACTCGTGCTCATGGTGGCCTCCTCTCAGGGCCTTCTTCACCGATGTAGAAACTCGCTGGAAAATGGGCCGAAGCCTTCGGACGGAAGGGCTTCGGCCGGTCTCGTGGGCAGTCGGTGCCACCAGGACATACCACTTGGCGGAAGTGGTGTTCCACTAGGCGAGAGAGTAGGACGCCGCTGGAGGATGCGCAATACCGCAGTGCATTCGTATTCACTCCTGTCTGCATTCGTATTCATCCTCTGAGACGGACCGGCCCCCATAGGCGGAAGCCGAGAGCGGCCGGGCGGGGCGCTAACGTGTGGCCCCATGACCGCCACCGGTGAGCGTTCGTCGTACCTGATGCGGGCAGGGTTGGTCCGGAACGTGCGTTCGGGGGAGCACCTGACCACGTTCGTGGTGTCCGGAGTCGCGACGGTGCTGATCACCCGGCTGATCCTCAGCCTCAGCGGGTACCCGCAGATCGGCGGCAAGGGCCTGCACATCGCCCACGTGCTGCCCGGCGGGCTGCTGATGCTGGTCGCGATCTCCCTGCTGCTCGGGTACGTCGGGCCCGTGGTGCGGCCGGCCGCCGCGACGGTCGGCGGGATCGGGTTCGGGCTGTTCATCGACGAGGTGGGGAAGTTCGTCACCTCGGACAACAACTACTTCTACAAGCCGACAGCCGCGATCGTGTACATCGTCTTCGTGCTGATCGTGCTCGGGTCACGCTTCCTCGCCACGCGACGGCCGATCGATCCGCGCGAGGAGCTGGCGAACGTCATCGACCACACCGTCGAAGGTGTCGCGGGCGGTCTGTCCCGGCGGCGCCGTGCCGAGGCGGCGGAGCTGCTGCGCGCCGTACCCCTGCAGATCGAGGGTCGTCGGGAGACGTCCGAGCTGCTCGCCGCATGTCCGCCTGACGAGGTCGAGCTGGCCGCTCCGGTGGACGCGGCCTGGCGGGCGCTGCAACGCGGGTTCGAGCGGCTCGCCACCCACCCGAAGGCACCGCCCATCGCTGTCGCCGCACTGGCGGTCCAGTTCGTCGCCGCGCTGGTCATCGCCGCCGTGCTGGGTGAGGGCCTCAACCAACTTCCAGTGCTCGGCGTGACGGCAGGGAGCTTGCTGTCGGCAACGTTCACGGTGCGTGGCGCCCTGGCGTTGCGGAGGCGCAATCGCGCCCGGGCGGTCCGGCTGTTCGAGCTGGCGGTGCTGGTGTCGTTGCTGATGACACAGGTCTTCCAGTTCGCCGCCACGCAGTTCGCGGCCGCCGGTGGGATGCTGCTGGACCTGGTGATGCTCGGGCTGCTGCGAGCAGAGCGAGAGCGGATGCGGCGCGAGCTGGACAGCGCCACGAAGGCTAAGGCACTCCGACTGCCACCCGATCTGGATCTGCCGCCGTTCCCGGAGGATCCGTCGGACCCTGTGTAGCTCGCTGGGTAGCTCTCCACTGCTCGTGCCGGCCGATCAGCACCGGCGACATGGTCGCGATCAGGTAGATCGCACCACCTGCGAGCAGAGCAGGTGCCAGACCTATGGCGGCGACGGCCCCACCGGCTACGAGACCACCAAGGGGTACGCCGGTCCAGCAGACAGCGTTGGACAGTGAGTTGACCCGTCCGCGCAGGTGGCTGGGGATCCGTTCGAGCTGGATCGCGCCGAGCACGGGGTTGATGAAGCCGGCTCCGATGCCGCCGACGGCGTACACCGCCATCAGGGTCCAGATCGGCGCATCAGTGGCCATCGCCACGAAGCGCGGTGCTCCGGCGATCAGGAACGCGACCGTGAAGACGAGCTTGCGTGGGATGCGGTCACCGATGGCCGACGCCAGCAAGGCGAACAGTGTCGCCGTCACTCCGAACGACGTGAGGATCAGGCTGGTGTGGCCGGGACCGTAGCCGTGGTCCTTGATCCAGACGGGCAGTAATACCGTGCTCGTCGCGGCGTCGAGCAGGTTGGTCACCGCGATCATGACGACCAGCGGCAGCAGGAGCTTGTCAGTACGCAGGAAGGTCCAGCCCTCCGCCAGTCGGCGGCCGTAGCTGTGCTCCTCCGTTGGTGCGGGCGTCGTGTACTTGGGAATCCAGCGGGCGATCAGTACGGCGCAGATGCCGAACGACACCGCGTCGATCCAGAGGGCGTTGACTGCTCCGACCAGGGTGATGAGGCCGCCGGCGAGCGCGAACGCGAAGAAGCCCGCCAGGCGTTCCGTCGTACTCTCCAGGCCTGTCACTCGCTCGAGCGGGACCTTGGCCACCCTGGCGATGTCCGGGATCAGTGTCGACTTGGCGGCGTCGCCTGGTCCACGGAGCGCGCCGGCAATCGCTACCAGCACCAGCAGGGTCGGGAAGTGCAGGAGGCCCAGCTCGTGCAGGAGGGGGATCAGCGCGACCACCGCCGTACTGGCGGTGTCTGCCACGATGCTGATTCGGCGTGCCCCGACCTTGTCGATCAGCGGGCCGCCGATGGCCTTCACCACGACCAGGGGCGCCATCTCTGCCAGCGCCACCAGGCCGGTCTTGACCGGGGACCCCGTGGTGATCAGGACGAACCACGGGATCGCGATCGCGCTCACCCGAGTGCCGCAGATCGACACCACGTTCGCCACCAGGAACGCCGCCAACGGCGCCCGATTGCCCTCGCTGCTCATGGTTCGCCTCACCCCCTGTGCCGCTAGCGCGTCTCGCGTGGGAACGCCTGGATCTGGACGGTGACCTGCTCGGCGCCTTCCGGGAGCGGTGCGGTGAGGTCAGGCGTCTTGTACTTCTCCAGGACCGCCATGACCTCGCGCATCATCGCGTCCAGCTGGTCGGCTCGGAGGTGGAAGAAGTAGTCCGAGAGCACGCTGGCGTCGCGCCAGTCGTCCGGCATCGTCTGCATCGCGTCGATGAAGCCGAAGATGTTCTCGGCGTACGTCTGGCCGACACCGTGCAGGAAACCCAGGGCCAGCTCGGGCTCCTGGTCCAGCAGTTCGGCCGCGTTGAACTCGGTGCCCTGGTGCGCCGACTTCCACCAGCGGTCGCGGGCGTTGCCGCGGCTGTCGTCCTCGACGACCAGACCGGCGTCCGCGAGCTGGCGGAGGTGGTAGCTGGTCGCGCCGGTGTTCACACCCAGCCGTCCGGCCAGGGTCGTGGCGGTCTGCGGGCCGTAGACCCGGAGGAGGCCCAGGATCCGGTTCCGCATCGGGTGTGCCAGGGCGCGCACGAGATGGCGGTCCAGCTGGACCGTCCGTGCGGGCTCCACGCTGTGGTTCTCGTCGCTCATGGGTCCGAGCATAGGACTGCAAAGACTCTTTGCAAAGAGATTTTGCAAAGAGATTGTGCGGTTTGGTTGTCCACAGGTTGCGAATCGGTGCGCCGGGGGCGGTGGGATCGCGGCATCTTCTCTGTCGACCACGCATCCACCCAGGAAACGGAGAGAACCAGCGATGATGCGCGTGATGCTCGAGGACGCCGACTACTGCGACGTGCCGGCCGACCTGATGACGTTCGACGACGGGGCAGTGGTGTTCTGGCGGGAGGGCGAGGAGGTCGGCCGCCACCGGCAGGCCCGGATCCGGTCGCTCGAGCCGCTGAACCCGCGCTCGATGACCCACAAGATCAAGCGCGCCCGCAAGACCCACCCGAACGCGTTCCGCCAGTGGAGTCCCGAGGATGAGCACACCCTGATCGAGATGTACAACAACAGCGCGACCCTCGAGCAGCTCATCGACGCCCTGGGCCGCCAGGAAGGCGGCATCATCACCCGTCTCAGAGGGCTGGGGCTGCTCGCCGACGACCAGCAACTCGCATGAGCCGGCTGGGGGTGACTGCGGCGGGTTCACCGGTTGCGACGGTGGGTGGACGAGACCCTTTTGTGATCGACCCGACGGGTCGGGGACAATGGCGCGGTGCAGCCAGAGGTGCGGTCGGACGAGTCGGCGCTGCCGGAGGAGTCCGGAGCGCGGGCGGTGGTCCGTGCTGCCCTGCTCGATCAGAGTGGTTTGGTGCGCGGTCTGGCCTCGGGCCGGCGGCGTGGCCTGGAGCCGCCGTCGTACCTCCGGGCGGAGCTGCGGTACGTCGATCTGAAGGGTCAGCGGCACCTGCAGATCACCGAGTTCGACGAGCGCCAGGCGCACACGCGGAACGTGGCGGGTGCGGACCTGGAGAAGGCGGTCGACGAGCTCCTCGACCTGCCGTACGGGTCGTGGCACATCGAGACGACGAGCGAGACGCTGCGGCTGCGGTACACCAAGAAGGGCAAGGAGCTGCTGCACCGGCAGGAGGACCGCCGGGAGCAGGAGACCGGCCACGACCGGGTGAAGCGCCGGGTGCTCGACCCCGCGGCGCCGTTCCTGATCGAGCTCGGGATCAGCGACCACCAGGGACGGGTGAAGCCGTCCCGGCAGGCGAAGTACAAGCAGATCGACGAGTTCTGCAAGCTGCTCGCGCCGGCGCTCGACGACGCGGTTTCGGCGGGGCGGATCGCTGCGGGACGGCCGCTGCAGGTGGTCGACCTCGGCTGCGGGAACGCGTACCTCACGCTGGCGGCGTACCACCTGCTCACTGCGGCCGGTCACGACGTCCGGATGACCGGTATCGACCACAACCCGGCCGCGCGGAAGCGGAACACGCGGGTGGTCGAGGCGCTCGGCTGGCAGGAGCATCTGCGGTTCCTGGACGCGACCATCGAGGGTGCGGAGCTGGACGTCCGGCCCGACGTCGTCCTGGCGCTGCACGCCTGCGACACCGCGACCGACGACGCGCTCGCGCGAGCCGTCGGCTGGGAGGCGTCACTGGTTCTCGCGGCTCCATGTTGTCATCACGACATCCAAAAGCAGCTGAAGAGCGTCACACCACCGGCGCCTTATGCGCTGATGACGAGATATGGCATCGTTCGTGAGCGGTTCGCCGACGTCCTGACGGACTCCCTGCGGGCGGCGGTGCTCCGACAGGTCGGTTATCGGGTGGAGGTCGTGCAGTTCGTGGACAGTCAGCACACGCCGCGCAATCTGTTGCTCCGCGCTGCGCGGACCGGTGCCAAGCCGACCGCGGACCTGCAGGCCGAGTACCGGTCGATGGTCACCGAATGGCAGGTGACGCCGCGGCTGGCCGAACTCCTCCTCCCGCCACCCGAGCAAGCCCCGGTCACCGAGGTGGTGTCGTGAGACAGGTCCGGGCCGCGCTCGCTCTGCTGGGGGCGACGCTGTGCACGCTGGCGGGTGTCGCGCTGCCCGCGTCGACGGCCGCGGCGAGCGGGGCAGGTTCGGAGGCGGGGCCGACGACGCCGGCGCCGAAGAAGCTGTTCACGATCCGGGACGAGCGGATCCAGGAGTCGTCCGGGCTGGCGAAGAGCGTCAAGCACCCGGGGACCTACTGGACCGTGAACGACTCCGGCGACACCGGTCGGGTGTTCGCGTTGGACGCCACCGGCAAGGTGGAAGCCGTCCTGCGGTTCGGCGCGAAGGTCACCGACGTCGAGGCGCTCGGGGTGGACCGCGACGGCACGCTCTACATCGCGGACATCGGCGACAACAAGGCGAACCGGGACCAGATCGAGATCTACACGATCCCGGAGCCGGAAACGCTCGAGGACCAGTCGAACGTCAAGTACCACCGGTACGACTTCAAGTACCCGGACGGTGCGCACGACGCGGAGACCCTGCTGATCGAGCCGGGGACCAGCCAGCTCTACATCGTGACGAAGGCGCTGAAGGGCACCAGCGCGATCTACGCGGCGCCGCCCGCTCCGTCCCGAGAGGGCATCAACGACCTCACCAAGCTCGCCGCGGCGCCGTCCGGGGTGATCACCGACGGGACGTTCCTGCCGGACGGTCAACGGGTCGTGCTGCGCACGTACGCCGACGTGACGACGGTTGCCTGGGGCGAGACCCCCAACGCCATCGCCCGCGGCGCCGCGCCGCTGGGCCAGGGCGAGACCGTCGCCGTCGGCCCCACCGACGGAACCGTGCTGGTCGGCAGCGAAGGCGCTAACTCGGGCGTCTACCAGGTCCAGGTGCCCGCCAAGGCAGCCGCCTCCACGCCCCCCGCGGCCAGCGCCACCCCCAAGCCGGCAACCACCCCTGACAGCAACAACTCCGACTCCGGCAAGAGCCACAACCTCCGCTGGATCATCATCGGCGCCGCCCTCTTCGCCCTCATCATCACCGTCATCACGTTCCCGCCCGGCCGCCGCGAGCGCCAAGACCGCCAAGCCGAAAACGCCCGCCTGACAGGCCAATCCCCACCCACCCCCCACCGCCGCCAACACTCCTGACCCCCCGCGGCACCCGCCCCCCGCCGCGCCCCACCCGCCGCGCCCCACCCGCGGCGACCGCACTCGCCGAGCCCGCACCTGTCGCGGCTGCCTGTGCTGCGGTGATCTGGGGTTGGGCGGATCGCCACCACTCACCAACTGGCCGGCGTCGGTGCGCCTTACGCTCAGCGGGCGGCGTGAACCGGCTGGTAGGCGCGGTTAGTGAGTGGTGAAGATCCGCTGGTGGGGTATGCCAAAGGTCAACCCGTCGTCAGAGCCGGTCCGCCACTGGCGGGTTATGTCGCTACTGGCCTCCTGCCTCCCGCCATCGGACACATAAGCCGCCAGCGGGAACCTCGTCGTGCTCGGTCGGGTCCGGCCGGTGCGTGCGGTGTGCGGTGCGTGAGCAGGGTTGCTTGGGGGTGAGGAAAGGGAACAGCCGCCGGCCCGGGTGGGGTCGGCGGCTGTGGGGGTGGGGGTTACTTGAGGTTTTCGACTACGTAGTCGATGGACTGGGTCAGTTTTTCGACGTCGTCGGGGTCCACCGCGGGGAACATGGCTACGCGGAGCTGGTTGCGGCCGAGTTTGCGGTAGGGCTCGGTGTCGACGATGCCGTTCGCGCGCAGCGTCTTGGCGACCGCGGTGGCGTCGATCGAGTCGTCGAGGTCGATGGTGCCGACGACGAGCGAGCGGGCGTCGGGGTCGGTGACGTACGGCGTGGCGTACTCGGACTTCTCGGCCCACGTGTACAGGCGGGTGCTCGAGTCCGTCGTACGGGCGACGCTCCAGTCCAGACCGCCCTGGTTGTTGATCCAGTCGGTCTGCTCCGCCATCAGGAAGAGCGTGGCGAGCGACGGCGTGTTGTACGTCTGGTTCTTGCTGGAGTTGTCGACCGCCGTCGCCAGGTCCAGGAACGCCGGGATCCACCGGCCGGAGGCGGCGATCTCCTCGACCCGCGCGAGCGCGGCCGGGCTCATCAGCGCGATCCACAGGCCGCCGTCGGAGGCGAAGCCCTTCTGCGGAGCGAAGTAGTAGACGTCGGCCTCGTTGAGGTCGACGGGCAGGCCGGCCGCGCCCGAGGTGGCGTCGATCGCGACCAGCGCGCCCTCGTCGGCGCCCTCGACCCGCTTGACCGGCGCCATCACACCGGTGGAGGTCTCGTTGTGCGGCCACGCGTACAGGTCGACGCCGGCCTCCGCGACCGCGACCGAGCGGGTGCCGGGCTCGGCCTTCACGATCGACGGGTCGCCGAGGTGCGGTGCCAGCTGCGAAGCCTTAGCGAACTTCGAGGAGAACTCACCGAAGCTCAGGTGCTGGCTCTTCTCCCGGATCAGCCCGAACGTCGCGACGTCCCAGAACGCGGTCGAGCCGCCGTTGCCGAGCACCACCTGGTACCCGTCCGGCAGCTGGAAGAGCTCCGCGACGCCTTCCTGGACCCGCTTCACCAGGTTCTTCACCGGCGCCTGCCGGTGGGAGGTGCCGAGCAGCTTCGCGCCCTCGGTCGCCAGAGCGGCGACGGCTTCCGGGCGAACCTTCGACGGCCCGGCCCCGAAGCGGCCGTCGGCAGGCTTGAGCTCTTCAGGAATCTTGATTTCGCTGGTCACCAGCGTGTCCCCTTCGTCGTCTGCAACAAGAAGGCCGACGACGCTGTCAGCGCGCTCCATCTTCGCACACCCGGCCCAACCAACCACCCGGGGTCCACGAAGAAGAGTTACTCGTGCTTGCGGGTGGTGCGCTCGGTGCCGGTGAGGAGGGCTACCGGGCCGTCGGGAGTGTCGGTCCACTCGCCGCAGGCGCCGCCGCCCTCGGCTACCTCGAGGGTGAGTTCGGTCCCGTCCATCCGCAGCGCCGGGTGGTAGTACTGCGCGACCCGCTCGGCCTCGCCCTCGATGTAGTGGCCGATGAGCGCCCGCCGGAAGCGGTCGGTCGTGATGTTCGGGTTGCTGCCGTGGACCAGTGCGCCGTGGAAGAACAGCACGTCACCCGCCTCCATCTCGACGGGTACGGCGGCGCCCGTCGACGGGAGCGGGACCGTGACGTCGGTGAAGCTGACCGTGGTGTCGGCCTTCTCCGTGCACAGGATCGGCCAGCGGTGCGACCCGGGGACGACCTCGAGGCACCCGTTCGCCTCGTCGACCCGGTCGAGCGCCATCCACGCCGCGACGCAGGTCCCCGGATCGGCCTTCAGATAGAAGTTGTCCTGGTGCAGCGCCTGCCCGCGGGAGCCCGGCGGCTTGAAGTAGAGCATCGTCTGCACCGCGTACGGCGACCTGCCGAGCAGCGCCGTCATCACCTGATCGATGCGCGGGTCGACCAGCCACTGCAGCGATGTGTCGTCCCACCGGTGCATCTGCGCCATCCGCGGGTACCGCTTGAGCGGGTCCCGGTCGGTCGCCGTGTGCCCCGCGAAGTCGTGCGCCTGCGGCCCGCGGCGCCGTACGTCCATGTAGTGGTCCCGCAGCCGCTCAGCCTCGTCAGTGGAGAACAGACCCCGCACCAACGTGTACCCGGTGCGCTCGAACTCTTCCTGATGTACGTCGACAACGTTGGATGAAACGCTCATGCACGGCTCCCGCGAATCTGTCCTAGTCTTCCGGTGAACCCCATTTTCCTGCGGCTGCACCGCACGGGACCACGGACGATTCACGCGAGGACTTGAACTTTTGTTGCACCGACTCCGGCTCGAGCGGATGTCCGCCCCGACCTTCTGGCGCTGCGAACCCAGCTGGTCCTGGACGTCGCGCCCACTGCAGGACCACCTGCTCTGGTGCGTCGTCGACGGTCGGGGCGCCCTCGAACTTGACGGGAACCGCCAGGAACTGCGCCCGGGCGTCTGCGCGGTCTTCCAACCCGGCGACGCCCCACGGGCCACCCACGATCCGCACCGCAGGCTCCTGGTCTTCGGCATGCACTTCGAAACCACGACGACCGCCGCGCCCGATCCGCGCTGGGGCGAGGTGCTCGACCGCGAGCTGCTCGGCGTCCTCGCGCGGACCAGCGACGCGTCGTACCGCCGCGGTGACGCCCTCGGCCGGCATCAGGCCGAACTGTGCCTCGAGCAACTGGTCGCGCTGATCTGGGACGCCGTCCACCACCCGGGCCGCAGCGTCACCGACACCGCGGTCGACGACCTCGCCAGGCAGCTCCGGCAGGACCCGGGCCGCGACTGGACCGTCGCGGAGATGGCACGCGGCGCGTCGCTCAGCAGGGCCCAGTTCACCCGCCGCTTCGTCGCGCAGTTCGGGATGTCACCCGCGCAGTACCTGATCCAGGCGCGGATCGACCGCGCGCACCAACTGCTGACCGAGAGCGGCATGACCGTCACCGAAACGGCCGCCGCCCTCGGCTACACCGATGTCCCGTACTTCAGCCGCCAGTACAAACAACGCACCGGCCGCACCCCAAGCCAGGATCGTCAAGCCCAGTTGGGGTTCCAGCCCTCGACCGCGTCGGCGGGGCGTGACGCCGGGCCGGAGTAGATCGCCGACGGGCGGATCAGGCGGCCGGTGCGTTTCTGCTCCAGGACGTGGGCGCTCCAGCCGGCGGTCCGCGCGCAGGTGAACATCGACGTGAACATCGGCGGCGGCACCTCTGCGAAGTCCAGGACGATCGCCGCCCAGAACTCCACGTTCGTCTCCAGCACCCGGTCCGGACGCCTCTCGCGCAGCTCCGCCAGCGCGGCCTGCTCCAGCGCCTCGGCGACCTCGTACCGCGGGGCGGCCAGTTCACGCGCCGTACGACGAAGCACCCGAGCGCGCGGGTCCTCGGCCCGGTACACGCGGTGCCCGAAGCCCATCAGCCGCTCGCCGGCGTCCAGCAGGCCCTTCACGTACGAGCGTGCGTCACCGCTGCGCTCGACGCCCTCGAGCATCGTCAGCACCCGCGCCGGCGCGCCGCCGTGCAGTGGCCCGGACATCGCACCGACCGCACCGGACAGCGCGGCGGCGACATCCGCCCCGGTCGATGCGATCACCCGCGCGGTGAACGTCGACGCGTTCATGCCGTGCTCGGCCGCGGACGTCCAGTACGCGTCGACCGCCCGCACGTGCTTCGGGTCCGGCTCGCCGCGCCAGCGGATCATGAACCGCTCGGTGATCGTGGTCGCCTTGTCCACCTCGCGTTGCGGCACCATCGGCTGCCCGATCCCGCGCGCCGCCTGCGCGACGTACGACAGCGCCATCACGGCCGCCCGGGACAGATCCTCACGGGCCTGCACGTCGTCGATGTCGTACAGCGGCCGCAGACCCCAGGCGGGTGCGAGCATCGCCAGCGCGGACTGTACGTCGACCCGCACGTCGCCGGTGTGCACGGGCAGCGGGAACGGCTCCGCAGGCGGCAGACCCGGCGTGAACGCGCCGTCGACGAGCAGGCCCCAGACGTTCTCGAACGGCACTCGGCCGACCAGGTCCTCGATGTCCACGCCGCGGTACCGGAGCGCCGAACCTTCCTTGTCCGGCTCGGCGATCTGCGTGTCGAACGCGACCACGCCCTCCAGCCCGTGCTGCACCTCGGTCCTCGGATCAGACATGCGACTCCCTCGTCCTCGTGTCAGGACGCAGGCCCACCAGGAGAGCCCGCGCACCCTGGGCGCTCAGGCAGCATAGTTCTCCGCGCCGACGCGCGGACAGCTTTGTGACGGGTTCGGAGGTTCCGGGGGTGGACCGCACAGAGGTCTAGTCTCGGTTCATGACAAAGCCCCTCCCCGCCCTCGGGCTCGTGATCGGCGTCATCGCCACCTACGTCGCCGTGGGTACCTCGTCCTACGCGACGCCCCGGTTGATGCGGCGCCTGCAAATGTTCCGCGACGACCTCGGCGATTCGCTGCCCTGGCTCGCGCTGCTGGTCGTGATCGCGGTCGTGCTCGGCCTGCTCATGATGGCGCCGGCCATCGGTGCGGGCGTGACGACCGGGGCCGGTTTGCTGCTCACCGTGGTCGGTCTGGCCGCGATGCTGCTGCCGCTGCGGCAGACGATCGACATGATGAAGCTCTTCGAGTTCCCCGGATCGCGTCTCGGCTCGTCCTTGCTGCTGTACGACGGGTCCGTCGTCTTGCTGGGCATACCGCTGTTGCTGGTCGGTATCCGGCGCTGGACGCAGGAGTCCAAGCTGGCCAGGACTCCGACGCCACCTGGGCTGGCGCAGAACAGCGGTGGCTACCAGTCCACCTACCCGCAGCAGACCCAGCAGTGGGGTGGCTACCCGGGCCAGCAGCCGTACCAGCAGCCGCAGCCGCACAGCCAGCCACACAGCCAGCCACACAGCCAGCCGCAGGACCAGCCGCGCCCCGGCCAGCCACCGCAGTACCCGGGCCAGCAGCAATAACTTTCCCGGCGGAGCCTGCATCAGGCTCTGCATGGAGACGCTGATCGCCTACACCTTCGCGCACAACAGCGCCGCGCGGGCCGCCGCCGGTCGCGCCCGTGTGGAGGCGTACTACGGCGATCTCTGGAAGCACGAGGCCAAACACCAGGGGTACGACGGCCTCACGGTCGGACTGCACATGTGGGATCGCCACGACGGCACGTGTCTCTGGCCGTCCTGGCACGACACCGGTGACGTCCGCGTGGCCAGCGTGCACGCTCCACTCGGCTACCAACGGGTGATCGGCGACATCCAGCCGTACGACGCCCCAGCCCAACTGGCCAAGGCGGTACGGCGTACTCCGGCAAGCTTCCTCAAGCTGGCGCCACCGTTCACGATGGTGGTCCTGGACCCGAGCGAGGAACGCCTGGACCTGTTCACCGACTCGATCGGTGTCGGACGGCTGTTCCAGCTGCGGCTGCCGGACGGGTGGGTTTGGACCAATCGGCCCGCTGCCGCCCTGCTCTTCGCGGGCGTTCGCGCTGTGGCAGCGCCGCGTGGCTGGAGGTTCGCCGCGGCCTGCGGATGGTTCATGGACGACAGCACGCCGTACGACGGTGTGCTGACTGTGCCCGGTGCGACACATATCGTTGCCGATGGCTACCGTCAGCAGCGGACCGTCAGCCGGATCGAGACCACCAGTGTGTGGTCTACGGACAATCCGGACACAGCTGAGGAGACGGCTGCCGCACTGCAGGATGTGGCGCGTTCGGTGGGCCGCCTGTGGCCGGGACAGCCGACTGTCGACCTGAGTGGCGGCCGCGACTCACGTGTGGTTGCAGGTGCTTTCCTGGCCGCAGGTGTCGATCTGAAGCTCAACAGCTACGACGCGATCCCTGGTGAGCTGGAGGTCGCGGAGTCGCTCGTGCGGCTCTTAGAGCAGCCAGTCGAACACGTGGTGAGTCGGAACACCCCAGGTAAGCCGGTCGCTGCCAAACCGATCGTCAAGCCACAGCCGCTGGAGATGGTCAACCGAGCGCTACGCTGGCACAGGTACGCCGAAGGTTTGCGCCCGGCCAGCTACCTCTTCCACACGCCGCCCGCAACGCTCGCGGGCGTCGCGCACCTTGCGATCGGTGGCGCCGGCGGCGAGGTGGCGCACGGCCACTTCTACCCACGCGATGTGCTGCAACTCGACGCACTGCCGTTGCCAAGCAAGCTGAATGCCTTCAGCAAGCACCTCCAGGCCCGTCTGGTCCCGGCTGCAGGCCCCGCGGACGAGGCCCGCGCCGCCGTCGCCGAGCAGGTCGAGCGTGTACTGCGGACCGCGGTCCACGGCGGTATCGAGAACGCGACGATGCTCGACTACTTCTACGTCGTCGAACGCCTCCGCCGCTGGGGTACGACGGGGGAGCGCACCGGCGTCGTCTCGCCCCTCCTGATCCCCTCGTTCGTCCGGTCGGCCTTCGCGCTCGACCCCGCGCAACGCGTCGACAACGCACTACACCGCGAGCTGATCCGGCGCCTGGTGCCCGCGTGGGCCGACGTACCGTTCTTCAAACCCAGCCCGACGGTCAGCACGCGCAGGAGCCCGGCGAAGGTCCGCTGTCTCGCTGACGCCGCCGACCGCGACCTGATCGAGCAGCTCCTCCATAACGTCGAAGGGTTCGAGTCCCTCGACACCCTGTGGGCCGCCTCCGTAGCCGGCGCCAGCTCGGCCACAGGTGAAGCGACGCTCCGTCAGGCGCTTTGGCGAGCCACCTTCGATCAGCACCTCGACGAGGTCAACCGCCACCTACCGAGCGCCCCGGCTCCCAAACCTCAACAGCAACCAGTCTCTAAGCCACCAACCGCCAAGCCGCGTCGCAGTCCTGTGGTCCGCGCGATCGGGCGTACCAAGTTGTGGCGGGCCTATCGACGGAGCAGGTTCGGACGTAAGTAGGCTCGAAGCGTGGACCTTGCGGAGATGCGGCGTACGTACGGACTCGGTGAGTTGCTGGAGAGCCAGGTGGCTGCTGACCCGGTCGTGCAGTTCCAGACCTGGCTGGAACAGGCCAGGCAAGTCGGCCTGGCCGAGCCCAACGCCATGGTGCTCGCGACCGCCGACCAGGACGGGCGCCCGTCAGCGCGGACCGTGCTGCTGAAGCGTGTGGACGAGCGCGGGTTCGTCTTCTACACCAACCAGCAGTCCCGCAAGGCAGACGACCTCGCTGCGAATCCGCACTGCGCCCTGGTGTTCCCGTGGCACGCGATGGAGCGGCAGGTCCGCATCGAAGGCACCGTCACGAAGCTGCCCGGCGACGAGGTCGACGAGTACTTCGCCAGTCGCCCGCGCGAGTCACAGCTCGGTGCGTGGGCGTCCCAGCAGAGCCAGCCGGTGCAGTCCCGTGAGGAGCTCGACCTGCAGTACGAGTCGTACGAGCGGCAGTGGCCGGAGGGCACCGAGATCTCCACGCCGTACTTCTGGGGCGGCTACCTGGTGGCCCCGGAGGCGTTCGAGTTCTGGCAGGGCCGCACCGGCCGTTTGCACGACCGCCTGGCCTACCGCCGGACCAGCTCCGGCGGCGACTGGGAGCTGTCGCGGCTCCAGCCTTGAGGCTCTTCCCGGAAGCCGTGCGACTTCCACCAGCGCACCAGCGGCGCCGGAGCCCACCAGTTCGCCCGTCCCAGGAGCCGCATCGTCGCCGGCACCAGCAACGCCCGCACGATCGTCGCGTCCAGCGCGATCGCGATCACCAGCCCGACGCCGATCATCTTCACGAACACGATGCCCGACGTCGAGAACGCCGCGACCACGATGATCAGCAGCAGCGCCGCGCTGGTGATGATGCCGCCGGTCCGCTGCAGCCCGAGCGCGACCGCCTGGGTGTTGTCGCCGGTCTTGTCGTACTCCTCCCGGATCCGGCTGAGCAGGAACACCTCGTAGTCCATCGACAGCCCGAACAGGACGGCGAACAGCAGCACCGGGTTGGTCGCGTCGAGGAACCCGGCCGGTGTGAAGTCGAGGAACCCGGACAGATGCCCGTCCTGGAAGATCCACACCATCGCGCCGAACGCCGCCGACAGCGACAACACGTTCATCAGCAGCGCCTTCGCCGGCAGCACGAACGAGCCGAAGGCAACGAACAGCAGCAGGAACGTCACCACCACGATGAATCCGGCCATGTACGGCGCCCGCTCCTTCAGCACGTCGAGCAGGTCGATCACCGCCGCCGTCTCACCACCGACCTGTACGTCGGTCCCCGACGGCGCCGGCACCGCGCGCACTCCGTGGACGACGTCCCGCGCCGGCAACTCCTGCCCGGTGAAGCGAGTGTGCACGACAACCGACGCGACACCGTGCTCGTACCCACCGAGCCGCACGTTCTCCACGTCCCGCACCTGCTTCAACCCAGCGATGTACGGCGCCAACGCCGCAGCCGGGTCGCCCGGAGCGGAGTCGAACCGCACCGCCGCGTAGATGTCCGACCCGCCCGCTCCCGGGAAGTCGCGCTGCAGCGTCTCGGTCACCGTCCGCGAGGTGGCACCGGACGGCAACGACCGGTGATCGACCCCGCCGAGTTGCGCGCCCAGGAAGGGAATCCCGAGCACGAGCAGCACCGGGACGAGCACGACGACGTACCGCACCGGGCGTCGCATCACACTGTGCGCCAGGCGGTACCAGGCGCCGTGATCGCTGGAAGCCTTGCGGGCCTTGAAGATCCGCAGGTTGTTCACCCGATGCCCGAGGACCGCGAGCAACGCCGGCAACGCGGTCAGCGCCGCGATCATCGCGATCGCCACTGCAGCGGCCCCGCCGTACGCCATCGACTTCAGGAACATCACCGGGAAGAGGACCAGACTGCTGATCGCCACGCCGACCGTCACGCCGGAGAACGCCACCGTCCGCCCGGCCGTCGCCATCGTCGCGGTCAGCGCCGTCTCGACATCATTGCCACGAGCAAGTTCTTCGCGGAATCGGGTGACGATGAACAGCGCGTAGTCGATGGCCAGCCCGAGGCCGATCATCGTGACGATGTTGATCGAGAAGATCGACACATCGGTGATCGCCGACAAACCGCGCAGCAGAACGAACGAGCCCAGGATGGCGAGCGCACCGACGAACAGCGGGAGCGACGCGGCGACCAGTCCGCCGAACACGACCACCAGCAGCACGAGGACGATCGGCGTCGAGATCGTCTCGGCCTTCACGATGTCGTGCTCGGTCTGGGTGTTCACCTCGTCGAAGACCGCGACCTCGCCGCCGACCTTGGTTTCCAGCCCTGCCGGCCCCGATCGCACCTGATCAGCGATCTTGTGGAACGTCTCGAGCCGGGCCTCCTGATCGGCGCCGGCCAGCGTGAGGACGGCGTACGTGCTGTGCTGGTCCTTCGACACGAACACCGGCGACTTGGTGCTCCAGTACGTCGACACCGCGGTCACGTCGGCGGTCGGCAACTCGGCCAGGTCGCTCTCGACGGATTGCCGGAACGCCGGATCGGCCACGGTCCCGGACGGGTTGCGGTAGAGCACGATCACGTCGGTGCCGGTGCGGCCGACATTCTGCTCGATGGTCTTGACCGCGTTCGCGGCCTCGGTGTCCGGCGCGTCGAAGCCGCCGTTCGCCAGCGAGCCGAACACACCGGTGCCCCAGACGACGCCGAGGGCGACGAAGACACCGGTCAGGGCGAGCACCAGACGGCGCCGGCGGTAGGCGAAACGGCCGAGCGTCTCGAACACGAAACTGTCTCCCAGGGCGTAGATTGAACGACAGGGCGTTGAGTGAACACCGTTAACAGTTAACAGTGTTCACTGTAGGCGTCTGCCCCATGTCGATGTCAAGGAGTGTTTTCGGGTGGAGTTCGGTGGGAGCCGGGATCGACGGCGGGCCGCGACGCTGGCGGAGATCAAGGCGGCCGCCCGCCGGCTGCTGGTCGGCGGCGGGGTCGCGGCTGTCGGCCTGCGCGCGGTGGCGCGCGAGCTCGGCCTCACCCCGCCCGCGCTGTACCGGTACTTCCCGAGTCACGAGGCGCTGATCAGCGCCCTGATCGCGGACCTGTACGACGAGCTGACCGCCGCGTTGATGGACCTGCAGTGCGTCGAGGAGGACGTTGATCTCGGCGCTCGGCTCTACCTGCTCGCGAACGGGCTGCGGGACTGGGCGCTGGCCCATCCGGCCGAGTTCGGTCTGCTCTTCGGGACCGCCGTACCGGAACCGGACGGCGACGGGCACGAGGAGACTCCGGGGCATCAGGCGGCGATGCGGTTCGGGGCGCTGTTCAAGGAGCTGGTGGCGCAGATCTGGCACCAGAAGCCGTTCCCGCACCCGGCCGACGACGAGCTCGGGACCGTGCTGGTCGAGCAGCTCACGGCCGAGTCGGAGCACTTCCACGGGATGCCGCCCGGCGCGATCTACCTGTCGCTGAATTACTGGACCCGGCTCTACGGCCTGATCTGCATGGAGGTCTTCGGCCAGCTCCACTGGGTGCTGCCGGATGCCGCGGCGTACTTCGAGGCGCAGCTCTTCGAGATCGGCGGGGCGCTCGGCCTCGACTGCCCGGCCCCGGAATAAAGAAGCCTGCGGGCGCTTCCAGAGACACGACCGGGTGGCCGAACTCAGGGTCAGGCGGACTACCTGACTGCCCGCAGGCCCGGTGGCTGGCGTTGGTTTCGGCCGACCACTTGCCCACTTAACTGTGGTTGGCGGTTAGCCCGCCGCCACCTCACGAGTCCGATAGCAATTCATGCGTTGGACCACCTCCCTTCGCGTGTACTGCGAACTTACTGCCACCCGCTTGACCCTTCAACACAATTTCGCCCTGGGATGAACCACAATCGACGGCATGATCAGACTCGGACTGCCGGCGATCGTGTTGCTGATCGGCGCCGCTTGGTTCGCGTGGTCCTCGTACCGGCGGGCCGTGAACGCGGAGCAGGCACTGGCCACGCTGAACGCCGAACATCGGGCGCTGCTGCAGGAGGTCAGGGCACTGGAGCGGGCAGTCGCGGCTGCGGAGCAGGGTCTGCGTACGCTCAGCTCGCATCCGTCGGTGCCGCGGGACGTCGCGGTCACCGCCGACCTGACCCTCGCCGACGTCCGGCGACTGGTGGAAGAACACAAGGAGCTAGGCGACTGATGGTAAAGCTGGGGAACGCCGCGTCGGCGATCAAGCCCAAGGGGGGCGGCGGCAAGGCGAAGGTGATCGGGGTGCTGGTCCTGATCGTGCTCGTGATCATCATCTTGTTCAACATCTTCAACTTCGCCAACACCGACGCCAACCGGATCGGCCTGCACTACGGCGGCGGCGTGATCGAGGACAAGAAGTTCAAGTCGGTGGTCCCGCCCGGCTCGACGAACAAGCTGATCGGCCCGGGCGACACGTTGTACACGTACCCGATCGACCAGCGCTCGTACATCATCGGCGGCGACGGCGCCGACACGGATGCGGCCGACGAGGTCACCGTGGTCAGCAAGGACAACGTCCGGCTGGGCGTCCGCGTCCAGGTGTACTTCACGCTGAACCGCAGCAAGGACGTGCTGAAGTCGTTCCACGAGCGGATCGGTCTGAAGACCGAGGCGTACGAGGAAAGCGGCTGGAACGACATGCTGCAGAGCTACTTCCGCCCGCAGATCGACCGGGCCCTGTCCGCGGTTGCGACCAACTACGGCTGGGCGGAGCTCTACAACAACGAGAAGATGAAGTCGGCGTTCCAGTCCGCGGCGGCCAAGGAGTTCACCCGGCTGCTGCCGGCCGCGGTCGGCGGCGACTACTTCTGCGGCCCGGGCTACAACGGCAGCAACGACTGCGGTGAGCTGTCCTTCACGGTCCAGAAGCCGATGCCGCTGGACAAGGGCATCATCGACGGCCTGGAGGCCAAGCAGCGCGCCGAGCTCGCGAAGGCCACGCAGGAGCAGAAGAACCAGCAGGTGAACGTCGAGCTGCAGTCGGTCAAGCAGCAGGTCGCGATGCTCGGGGCGCAGGGCTACCTGCTGAAGACCGCGATCGAATCGGGCAAGATCCAGTTCATGGTCATCCCGCAGAACGGCAACGTCAGCATCCCGGTGCCGTCCACGACCAACCAGCAGCCGACGACCCAGCCCACGACGCCGGCCAGGTAGTCCGATGAGCGCGCTGCCGTCCCACCTCGAGCTTGTGCAGGGCGTCGTCCTGCCCAAGCCGGTCGGCGCGCACCCGGTGCTCGACTTCGTCAACACCCGGTCCGAGTGGACCACCCGTGGCGCCGCCCGGACCGAGTGGCTGACGTCGTACGAGGCTTTCCTGATCTGGAACTCGTACGTCGGCCTGCTGCCGCCGGCGACCGTGTTCCGGCTGATCGAGCGAGCCGGGAGCAGTCCGACCGAAGTGGGACGGCGACTGCAGACCACGCTCGATTTCCGGATCGAGCTGTACGACGTACTCACCGGGCAGGCGACCGATGACGCCTTCGAGGCGGCGGCCCGGCTGATCGAGAAGGCTTCCGGGCGGCGGCAACTCGTGCGCTCGGAGGGCGGGACGGTCTGGGAGTTGCCGGAGGATCTGGAGCTCCCGCTGCACAATCTCGCGTTGCTCGCGGGCGAGCTACTGACCGGCTCGTCTCGCGAGCACGTGCGGACCTGCCCGTCGTGCGGCTGGCTGTTCCTCGATGCCCGCGGCCGCCGCCGCTGGTGCTCGATGGCAACCTGCGGCAACCGCGCCAAAGTCCGCGCCCACGCCGCGCGGACCGCTACGCAGACATAACCCGCCGCGGGGCCGGGTTTCGCGGCCATTTGGGCGGGTTCTGCCTGCCTGCAGGACCAAACTAGTTGAAGGCGGCTGGGTCGACCGTGATCCAGGTGTGCTTGGCGCGGGCGAGGACGCGGCCGTCGGCGTCGTACAGGGTGCTGGCGGTGAACGTCTTGCGGCCGTCCTCGCCGAGGTAGCGGCCGAGCGCGACGCATTCCTCGCCGGCCTCCGGGCGCGCATCGATGCACGCGGTCAGCTGGCCGAGCACCGACGGGCGTCCTTCGAGGTCGATCGTCCAGCCGCCGGGGCAGTCGAGCGCCGCCCACAGGAACACCTCGTCGACCAGGCCGTCGGTCGCGAGGTCCGCGGTGGGCGTCCAGGTGCACGCCGTACGGCCGTCGCCGATCGGGCCGGGCTTCAGGCGGAGACCGTTCTGGTTCGCCGGCCCGCAGACGAAGCAGGTCGGGAACGGGTGGTCCTGCAGACCGCGGTACGACGCCTCGGCCGCGCGAGCCTCTTCGGGCAGCACCGGATCGATCGTCGCGTCAGTGAGGAACTCACTGTCGACCGGCACCGCTTCTGCCACCAAGGCGTCACCGTCCGTCAACCGGCCGGCGCCCAGTTCGAGGTCCTTCTCCAGCGGCGGCGGCATCCGCAGCGTCACCTTCGGCACCGACTCCGGCCCGAGGCCGGCTGCCAGTGCGGTCCCGACCAGACCGGCGACGTACCCGCCGTTCCCCGACCGCTCCGGCCCCTGGAATCGCCGCTCGACCCGCACAAAACTCATGGCCCAGGACCCTAATGCACTAACGGGAATCACTCGTTTGTGTACGGGCTGTGGTGGAGGTGTGAAGGACGAGGGTGCTGGGAAGAAATGGGTTTCAGAGAAATCTGAGGAATTCTCGGAACAAGTGAGCTGAGCCCTCCAGTTCAAACGACCGTTTGAACTATGCTGACTGCAGGCTACTGCGCGTGAGCAGGTGGGGTGCCTGCGCGAGCGGTAGCTGGGGGGAAGGAGAACTCTGTGGAGACACCGGTCGAAACGACCCGGGAGAGGTTGCTCAACGTCGCCGAGCAACGATTCGGTGAAGGGGGTTACGAGGGAACGTCGCTACGCGCCATCACGGTCGCGGCGGCGGCGAACATCGCGGCGGTCAACTATCACTTCGGCTCGAAAGAAGCCCTGCTGCGCGCTGCGGTGGCGCGGGCGATGGCGCCGGTCAATACCGAACGGCGGCGCCGGCTGGACCAGTTGGAGGCGGGCGCTCCGCCGACACCGGAGGCCCTGATCCGGGCCTTCGTCGAGCCAGGACTGGAACTGGTGCTGCGCCGTGGTGAGCGTGGTGCCCTGATCGCACGGTTCATCGGCCGGATCGCGTTCGATCCGAGCCGGCGGATCCGTGAGCTGTACGCGGTCGAGTCGGAGCCGATCGAGAGCAGGTACCTGGCGGCGCTGCAGCAGGCGCTGCCGCAGGCGTCACCGGACGCGGTCGCGTTCGGGTACATGAACATGCTCGGTCTGCTCGCGCTTCATCAGTCGCAGGCACTGTCCCCGACGCCGGGTGCCGCCGGCCCAGAGGACCCGGGCAAGCTGGCCGAGAACCTGGTCACCTTCCTGGTGGCCGCGTTCGACCACGGCCTGCGTTCCTGACACCTGGAAACCGTGGATTCCCTGCCCACGGTTCCCAGTCAGTTCTAGGACCAGATTGCGCACTGGTCCGTGTGAGTTTGTCCGGATTCTGCTCATGGATGTTCGGACTGCCAGGTAACGCTGCATAATGGCGCTCCGTGGACCCCTGTGAAGTCGTGGTTGCCGTCGACCTCGGTGGAACCCGGATGAAGTGCGGCCTGGTCGCCGCCGACGGTGCCGTGCTGCACCGTGAGACCAGGCCGACGCCCCGGGCCGACGCACGAGACGGTGGCCGTGCCGTGCTCGACGCCCTGCTGGAGACCGTCGTCGAGCTCAGCCAGAAGGCGACCGCGGAGGGTCATCGCGTGCGCGCCATCGGTGTCGTCGTCCCCGGTGTCATCGACGCCGAACACGGCACGGTCGGCGCCGAGAACCTCGAATGGGTCGGTACGCCGGTCCTCGCCGAGCTGAAGGCCGCGGCGGGCGACGGGGAGCCGATCGTGCTCGCGCACGACGTCCGCGCCGGTGGGTACGCCGAACTGCGGCACGGCGCGCTGGCCGGCACCACGAACTCGATGTTCCTCCCGCTCGGCACCGGGATCGCGGCCGCGATGATCGTCGACGGCTCCCTGGTCAGCGGCGACGGGTACGCCGGTGAGCTCGGCCACTCCAAGTTCATCCACGGCGACGCCGCCGAACTCTGCGCTTGCGGTCAGTGGGGCTGCCTCGAGACGGTCGCGTCCGCGGCCGCGCTCGCGAGGCGGTACGCCGCCCGCACCGGACGGACCGTCGACGGCGCCCGCGAGGTGATGGAACTGCTCGCGGCCGGGGACCCGGACGCTGAGCACGTCTGGCACGACGCTCTGGCCGCCCTGGTCGACGCGCTGGTGCTCTACACGACCCTGGTCGCCCCGACCCGGATCGCGATCGGCGGCGGTCTGGTGGGCGCCGGCGAGACACTGCTGCAGCCGCTGCGCGAAGGTGTACATGCGCGACTGACGTTCCAGCGCGAACCGGAGATCGTGGCTGCCGTCCTGGGCGAGGAAGCCGGCATGCTCGGCGCCGCCCAGATGGCCTGGGACCGCGCAGGCGCCGACGAGGAGGAGACGGTATGACGACGTACCGCGTGGGTCGCGTGGTGACGCCGGACGACGTGCTGGAGAACGCCTGGATCCAGGTGGAGGGCGAGGACATCCGCGCGTTCGGGCGGCGCTCCGAGGGGATGCCGGCGGACGGCAAGCGGCCCGAGGACCTCGGCGACGTGACCGTCGTCCCGGGGTTCGTCGACATCCACACGCACGGCGGCGGCGGGTCGACGTACTCGACCACCGATCCGGAGGAGGCGCGGAAGGTCGCGGCCTTCCATGCCAAGCACGGTACGACGACCACACTGGCCAGCCTGGTGACGGCGCCGCTCGACGACCTCGTCGAGCAGACGGCGTGCCTGGCGGAGCTGATCGCTGACGGTGTTGTCGCGGGCGTGCACCTCGAAGGACCGTTCCTGTCCGAGGCGCGGTGCGGCGCGCACGAGCCGTCGCTGCTGCGGCCGCCGCTCAAGGACGATGTCGCGAAGGTGCTGAGCGACGCGGTCAAGATGGTCACGATCGCGCCGGAGCTGGAGAACGGGCTGGATGCGATTCGCCAGGTCGTCGACGCGGGCGCGATCGCGGCGCTCGGGCACACGGACGCGACGTACGAGCAGATGGTCGCGGGAGCCGACGCCGGCGCGACCGTGGCGACGCACCTGTTCAACGGGATGCGGCCGTTCCACCACCGCGACCCGGGCCCGGTCGGCGCTGCGCTGAACGACGAGCGGCTGCTGCTCGAGGTGATCAACGACGGCATGCACCTGGACCCGCAGGTGGTCCGGGTCGCGCTCGCGGCGGCCGGGGTGAACCGGATCGCGCTGATCACCGACGCGATGGAGGCCACCGGGATGCCGGAAGGCCGGTACAAGATCGGCGGCCTCGAGGTCGACGTCAAGGACGGCCTGGTGACGCTCGCCCACGGCACTCATTCGATCGCCGGCAGCACGCTCACCATGGACGTCGCGTTCCGGAACGCGGTACAGGCCGGGACCTCGCTGGTGGACGCGTCCCGGATGGCGTCGACGACGCCGGCGCAGGCGTTCGGCTGGTACGACGTGGGCTCGATCGAGACCGGGAAGCGGGCGGACCTGGTGCTGCTCGACGACGAGTACGCCGTCCAGAAGGTCATGCGGGCGGGTTCGTGGCTGGACTGATCGGCACCGTCACGCTCAACCTGGCACTGGACGTCACGTACGAGGTCGACGAACTGCGGGTCGGCGGGAGCCATCGCGTCGACCGGATCCGGCGGCGCGCGGGCGGCAAGGGCGTGAACGTCGCGCGGGTGGCGGCGACGCTCGGGCATCAGGTGCTGGTGCTCGGATTCGTCGGTGGGGTCACCGGTGAGCTGGTCGCCGAGGAGCTGTTCGACGCCGGGCTGACCGCGTTGCTCACCCCGATCGTCGGCGAGACCCGCCGTACCGTTGCCATCGTCAACGATGTGGACGGGGACGCCACGATCTTCAACGAGGCCGGCCCGACGGTGACCGCGGACGAGTGGCGCGCGTTCGGCGACCGGATGCCGTGGGGACGGCTCGGAGTGCTCGCCTGCTCGGGCAGCCTGCCGCCGGGATTGCCGGCCGACGCGTACGCCGAGATCGCGGTCCGCGCCCGGCACCACGACGTACTGACGGTGATCGATGCGGGTGGCGATGCTCTGAACGCTGCTGCGCGGGCTGGCGCGGTGGTGCGCGCCAACGCTGCCGAACTGCGTGCTGCTGTTGGCGATGTGGAGGTCGAGGAGGGCGCGTCGGAGCTGGTCGCGCTCGGTGCGACCGCGGCCGTGATCACCGACGGGCCCCGCGGAATGGTTGCTGCTAGCAAGAAGGGCGTCTGGCGGGCGTTGCCGGTCGAGACGGTACGCGGCAATCCGACCGGTGCGGGCGACGCGTGTACGGCGGTCGTTGCCGCGGCGATCGCGGAGTCGCCGGAGCCGGACTGGTCCGTCGTACTCAAGTCCGCTGTCGCGGCTTCTGCTGCCGCTGTGCTGACACCTGTTGCTGGAGACATCGATCTCGCCGCGTATCGGCGCTGGCAGCCTCAAGTCACCGTTAATTAGAAGGAGTTCCCATGCCGTTGGTATCCGGTGCCGAGGTTGTGTTGGCTGCGGCCAAGGCCGGTCGTGGGGTCGGCGCGTTCAACGTGATCCAGTTGGAGCACGCGGTCGCGCTGATCGCGGGTGCCGAGCAGGTCGGTGCGCCGGTGATCCTCCAGATCAGCGAGAACGCGGTGAAGTACCACGGCGCGCTCAAGCCGATCGGCGTCGCGACACTGGCCGCGGCGGCCGCCGCCACGGTGCCGGTCGTCGTACACCTGGACCACGCGATGGACCGGGACCTGGTCACCGAGGCCGTCACCCTTGGGTTCACGTCGGTGATGTACGACGCGTCCAAGCTCGAGTACGCCGACAACGTCGCGGCGACCACCGAGGTGACGGCCTTCTGCCACGATCACGGTGTCTTCGTCGAGGCGGAGATCGGCGAGGTCGGCGGGAAGGACGGGGTCCACGCGCCCGGCGCCCGCACCCGTCCGGACGAGGCCGTCGCGTTCGCCGAAGCGACCGGTGTGGACGCACTCGCCGTCGCGGTTGGTTCCTCGCATGCGATGACTGAGCGTACGGCGACGCTCGACTTCGACCTCATCACCCGCCTGCACGAGGCCGTCGCCGTACCGCTGGTCCTGCATGGCTCGTCCGGCGTCGCGGACCCCGACCTCACCCGTGCGGTCGAGGCCGGCATGACCAAGGTCAACATCGCGACCCACCTCAACAACGTCTTCACCGACAAGGTCCGCCAGGTCCTCGCCGACAACCCGAAACTGGTCGACACCCGCAAGTACCTCGGCCCGGCCCGGGATGCAGTCGCCGCCGAGGTCGCCCGCCTGCTCGCCGTCCTGAACGCGGTCTAGAGGGTCGCGCTGCCGCGGATCCAGTTGGCTCGGAGGTTGTCGCGGGCGCGTTGGACCTGTTCGCGGGCGGCCGGGTCGGGGACCTCGAAGTCGTCGATGAGACGGGTGAGGGCGAGCTCCAGCGCCGCGACCAGCGCGTCCTCCTCGGTGAGGTCGGACTCGGCCACTCCCCGCAGACCGGCCGCGAGCGCGGTCAGTCCGTCCCGCTCCTGGTCGGTGAACCGCACCTGGATCTCGGTCCTGGTCTCCACGCCGTCCTCCCTCGGTGGTTGATACAGTCATGGTGCAGTGCAACAACCTCGTTGCACAAGAGTGAGGGGCCCGCGGATGACGGTGGCGGTGGACGAGACGCTCCGGACGGCGACCATCGCCGTACTGGGCGAGCACGGCTGGTCCGGCGTGACCCTGGAGCGGGTCGCGGAGAAGGTCGGGCGGTCGCGGGTCACGCTCTGGCGGCAGGGATTCACCGTCGAGATGCTGCTGGATTCGCTCCTCGACGCGCTGGCCGAGGACTACCGGGACACGCTGTGGCCGGTGCTCGCGGGCACGGGCTCCGGTCGTGAGGGCCTCATCCGGACGCTGGAGGCGCTTTTCGACGTGATCGACCGGCATCTGCCGCTGATGCTGTCGTCCGATCTGGTCTTCCATCAGGAGCAGGCGCGCAACGGGCCGGTCTCGTTCCTGGACCCGTTCGAGCGGTTCCTCCGCGAGGGTGAGACGGACGGGACGCTGCATCCGCACGGCCGGGTCAGCGACGTCGCCGAGGTGCTGATGGTCTCGGCCGCCTTCACCTACGTGCACATGCGCGGCCGGCACCACTGGTCGCGGTCCCGGGCCCGGCGGCTGACCCTCGACCTGGTCCTCCGCGGCGTCATCGAAGCATGAAACATGGCTGTTGCATTTCCTGCAACGAGCATGTTTCACTAGGTGTCATCATCACCTCCTGAGCACTGGAGACCGCCATGACACTTCCGTACGCCGAACCGCTGGTCCGCCTCGAGCCGCAGCCCCGGGTGATCCCCGAACCGCCCCGCGTCGGCGAGCCCGGCGGCCCGCACTGCGGCCTGTGCGACTGGCTCGCCGACTTCCAGAACTCGGAGCACGAACCGCCGCTCTGGTACGACGACGACTGGGCGCTGTGCCGCGCCACCGGCGTCACCATCCCGGGCGTGGTGTGGCTGGCCAGCCGCGGTCACCACGACTCGTTCTCCGACCTGCCGGACAAGGTCGCGCAGAGCTACGGCCCGGTCGTCGCGCGCATCGAGCGGGCGATCCTCGCGCTCGGCGACATCGCGCGGGTGCACGTCTATCGTTGGGGCGACGGTTCGGCCCACTTCCACGTCTGGTTCTTCCCGCGTCCGCTCGGCATGCTCGAGGCGCGCCGGGAGATGCTGCCGCTGTGGGCGGACCTGCTGCCCGAAGCCCCCAAGGAGGACGTTGCCGATGCCGAAGCCAAGATCGCGGCGGCGATGGCGGCGGACCACTGAGATGACGGCACCGCAGGCCGGGCCGGGGCTGGCGCGGCGCCTGGGGGTCGGCGACGCGGTGGTGATCGGGCTCGGGTCGATGGTCGGGGCCGGGGTCTTCGCGGTCTGGGCGCCGGCTGCGCAGGCCGCCGGATCCGGTCTGCTGCTCGGCCTCGTCCTCGCCGCGATCGTTGCCTACTGCAACGCGGTGTCGTCGGCCCAACTGGCGGCCATCTACCCGGTGTCGGGTGGCACATACGTCTACGGGCGTGAGCGGCTGGGGGAGTGGTGGGGGTTCGCCGCGGGCTGGTGCTTCGTGATCGGCAAGACCGCATCGTGTGCCGCGATGGCGCTCACCTTCGGAACCTACGTCACCGACATCGGGTGGTTGCGACGCTTGATCGCCCTCGCCGCGGTCCTCGCGCTGGCGGCCGTCAACTACCGGGGCGTGACGAGGACGGCACGGCTCACCAGGATCCTCGTGACCTGCACCCTCGTCGTACTGGCCCTCGTGCTCGTCGTCCTGTTCACGGGTACTCCGCAGCATCACGAGACGACCAGCACCTCGGCGTACGGCGTTCTGCAGTCGGCGGGCCTGTTGTTCTTCGCGTTCGCCGGCTACGCGCGGATCGCCACCATGGGGGAGGAGGTTCGGGAGCCGGCGAAGACCATTCCGCGAGCGATCCTCGTCGCGCTGGTCATTGCCATCGGCATCTACCTCGCCGTCGCACTGGCACTGCTGCGGACCGGCGACCCCGCGTCGACCACGGCGCCCCTCGCGGCCGCGGTCGACGGGGTCGGTGCGGTCTGGGCGGTCCCGGTCGTCCGGATCGGTGCCGCACTCGCCAGCCTCGGCGCCCTGCTCGCCCTGATCGCCGGCATCGGCCGCACCACGCTCGCCATGGCCCGCAATCGCGACCTGCCCACCTGGCTGGCCGCCGTACATCCCCGCTACCAGGTCCCGCACCACGCCGAGCTCGCGCTCGCCGCGGTGGTCGGGATCCTGGTGCTCACCACCGATCTGCGCGGCGTGATCGGCTTCTCGTCCTTCGGAGTCCTGCTGTACTACGCGATCGCGAACGCGTCCGCCTTCACCCAGCCGGCCGATCAGCGTCGCTGGCCGCGCGCCGTCAACGTGATCGGCCTGACCGGGTGCGTCGTCCTCGCGGTCACCCTCCCGTGGACGTCGGCGGTCGTCGCCGCGGCCGTCCTGGCCGCAGCCCTGCTGGTACGGCGCTTTACGACAGGTCGCGCCGGATCCGCCAGAAGCTGAACCCGCTCAGCAGCAACGCCAAGGCCAGGAAGAACCCGAACTCGCGCCACTGCAACGCCCAGAACTTGTCGGCCGCGAAGTACTTGATGTGCTGCCGGTAGCCTTCGTCGGCCAGCCGCTGGAAGCACGCGGTGACCTTCGCCGGCACCTCGCGCAGGGTTGAGTTCGGAGGTCCGGGCTCGCAGTCGATCATCCAGCTCGGCAGCGTGCTCACCTTGTTGCCGTTCTCGTCCACGGTCTGGTCGGACAGCTTCCACGCCGCGACGGAACCGCTGGCGACCTCGATCGCCTTCACCTGTGGAGGTTTGGTGTCTCCGCTCAGCATGAAGCCACGGAGGTTGTCCAGGCTCACGGTGAGGTAGGACTCCGTCGGTGCCATCAGATTCGGCCGGATCAACGTCGGCGTGAGGACCTGGATCAGGATGACTGCGGCGAGCGTGACCGCGAGTGCGACCAGGGTGCGACGGATGACGAGTCCGACCGCGACACCGAGCGCGAACGCGAACGCGGCGTACCCGATCGGGACCAGACCGCGGGCGCTGAAGACGGCCGGGAACATCCGGGGCAGGTAGGTGTTCGACTCCTGCCCGGCATTCACGGCGTCGTCGATCGGGTCGGACCACCAGGTCACCGCGAGGCTCAGTACGCCGGTGATCGCGATGGCTGCCAGCCCGGTGAGGCCGAGCTTGGTGGCGAGCCAGCGCTGGCGGGAGACGCTTTGGCTCCACACCAGTCGGTGGGTCCCGGTCTCGAGTTCGCGAGAGATCAGGGGTGCGCCCCAGAACGCCCCGATCACCGGCGGAACGGCGTACAGCAGGACCTGGCCGACGATGTACAGCAACGGGTTGAGTCGCTCGTAGCCGAGGCTCTGCAGGAAACTGTCGGTCAGCCGGTGGTAGCTGTCGAGCAGGCCCGGGCCGGTCACCACCAGGATGATCGCGGCCGCCAGGATCACCGACGCGACCACCAGGAACTGGACGCGGAACTGTCGCCAGGTCAGCCAGATCATCGCTGCACCTCCAGGACCGGTCGCTCGGGCTGGACGTCGCGGCCCATGTAGGCCAGCACCAGGTCCTCGAGCGTGAGTTGGGAGACCGTCCAGGCCGGATCCAGGATCGGCTTGTCGGTCCGGATCAGGTACGTCGACTGCCGGTCGGTATGGCTCGCCGTGACGACATGCTGATCGCCCGGAAGGTCCTTCTGGTCCCGACGCGGACCGGTCAGCCGGAAGTGCGTCGCCAGCAACGTGTCGATCTCGCCGCTGACCTGCACCCGTGACTCGACCAGCACGATCAGGAAGTCGCAGGCCCGCTCCACGTCGGAGACGAGGTGCGAGGACAGTACGACGCTCAGCTCCTGCTCGGCGACCGCCTCCATCAGGTCCTGGAGGAACTCGCGCCGGGCGAGCGGATCGAGCGCCGCCACCGGCTCGTCGAGGATCAGCAGGTCGGGGCGCTTGGCCAGCCCGAGCGTGAGCGCGAGCTGCGCGCGCTGACCACCGGACAGCCTGCCCGCTCGTTGCTTCGGATCAAACCTCAACCGCTGAATCCGTTGTTGTGCAAGGGAATCGTCCCAAGCCGGGTTGAGCCGCGCCCCGAGCCGCAGATGGTCCGCAACGCTCAACCGTGCGTACGTCGGCGTGTCCTGTGCGACGTACCCGACCTTGGCCTGCTGTGCCCCCGGCGGCCCTCCGAGCACCTCGACGGATCCCGCGGACGGCGTAATCATCCCGACCGCCAGATTCAGCAACGTGCTTTTACCGGCCCCGTTGGGCCCCACGAGCCCAACCACGTGCCCAGCCGGAACTTCCAATTCACAATCGGTCAGCGCCCAGCGCCGCCCATACTTCTTCCCCAGCCCATGGGCTTCCAGAACGCTCGTCATGCTATGTGCTCCTCCTGAGAGGCGGACCGAAAGGTGGTGAGGAACAACGCCTCGATGCTCTCGTCGTCGAGCCCTGCTTTGCGGGCCTTGGCCAGCCAGCGGCGGAGGTCCTGGCGGAGCGGGCCGTGGGCGGCGAGCGTGTTGTCGGTGAGGGTGCGGGTGACGAACGTGCCGCGCCCGGGCCGGGCCTGGACCAGGCCTTCGTGCTCGAGTTCGCGGTACGCCTTGAGCACGGTGTTCGGGTTGATCGCCAGCGCCGACACCACGTCCTTCACGGTCGGCAGCTGGTCCCCCTCCCGCAGCAGTCCGAGACGCAACGCGTTCCGGACCTGCTGAACGATCTGCTGGTACGGCGAGACCCCCGACCGGCCGTCCAGATGGAACTCGATCATCGATAACCCCATTCATCTATGTAACTAGCACTATAGGTGTATGGGACAAGCGGGCGTCAAGAGCGGATGGCGTCGTACCTCCGGAACGCCTCGCTCCACGGCTCGTGAGCGGTCCGGCCGTCGAGGTCGCGGAGCGAGCGCATGAACCAGCGCGCGCCGAACCTCCAGTGCACATGAAGATCCTTGACCAGGAACGAGGCGACGACCATCCGGACGCGGTTGTGCATGAACCCGGTCGCGGCCAGCTGCCGCATCCCCGCGCCGACGAACCCGGTCCGCACCAACGGACACTTCAATGAGGCTTCAACCTCTTCATCCCGTTGCTGTCCGTACGGCGCGTAGTCCGCGCTCACGTGCACGCTCACCGCACCGACCTCGTCCGCGATCGCCGGGTTGTCGCTCAACCGAGGGTCCCGCCGGAACCACATCACTGCCGTCACCGTGCTCATCGTGCTCCGGTACCCAGCCGAATTGGGTAAGGCTTGCCTCAATAGGTGAGAATGGTTGTCGTGAGCGAGCTGATCGATACCACCGAGATGTACCTGCGGACCGTCTACGAACTGGAAGAAGAGGGCATCCTGCCGCTGCGCGCGCGGATCGCCGAGCGGCTGCACCAGTCCGGTCCGACGGTCAGCCAGACGGTCGCACGGATGGAACGCGACGGGTTGATCAAGGTGGAGGGCGACCGCCACCTGGAGCTCACCGACGTCGGCCGCAAGCAGGCGGTCCGGGTGATGCGCAAGCACCGCCTGGCCGAGCGGCTGCTGGTCGACGTGATCGGGCTCGAGTGGGAGGACGTGCACGCCGAGGCCTGCCGTTGGGAGCACGTGATGAGCGACGCGGTCGAACTGCGGCTGCTCCAGCTCCTCGGCAACCCGACCGAATCGCCGTACGGCAACCCGATCCCGGGCCTGGAGGAGCTGCAGAAGGACCACCAGGTGAGCGACATCGGGGACTTCCGGGTCGGTGTCGAGCCGCTGGACCAGGTCCTCGACGCAGCCACCGGGGAGAGCGTGCGGGTGCTGGTACGGCGGATCGCCGAGCCGGTGCAGACCGACGACTTCGCGATGGCGGTCCTGCGCCGGGCCGGGGCACTGCCCGGCCGTGAGGTCGACTCCACCCTCGACGCCGAGGGCGTCCTGGTCGGGAGCCGCGAGGCCGGCGGCGTGATCACCGACGAAACCGCCGGTCACATCTTCGTCAGCCGAGTCTGAACTCGGTCAACTCTGCGTTAACGCTGAGCACCCGGCGAGGCACGCCGGGTCGCCAGCCGGTAGGTTCGGGCCGCCATGTCTGAGAATGCGATCAACTGGCCGGAGTACCTGCGGGAGTTCCACACCGCGGCTCCGGGCAGTACCGAAGCCCTGTTGTCCCGCGCGGTGGCCGGCGATCACACGCCGTACCGCTGGCTTGTCCGTGCTGTCTCGGGTGAGGCGCGCAGGGTGCTCGACCTGGCCTGCGGCAACGGGCCGGTGGCGCGGGAGCTCTACGGGCGGTGGGTCGTCGGGGTCGACAACAACGAGGCCCAGCTCACCGGTGCGCCCGGCCCGAAGGTGCGGGCGGACGCGCTGCAGCTGCCATTCGCCAACGAGGTCTTCGACGTCGTCACGTGCTCGATGGGCCTGATGGTCCTCCAGCCGCTGGCAGACGTGCTCGCCGAGGCGGCACGGGTACTGCGGCGGGGCGGCGTACTGGCCGCGATCGTGCCCGCCGTACGGCCGCTGCGGCGCGGCGACATCCGCACGCTGAGCGGTCTGACCACGCGGCTGCGGTCGACTCCGCAGTTCCCGGCCGGTGGTGAGATCACCGAGCTGAAGGATCAGCTGAAGCACGCCGGGTTCGACGTGATGGAGAGCCAGCGCGAGCGGTACGTGTACATGATCCACAGCCGCGACGACGCGATGCGGCTGGTGAACGCGCTCTACCTCCCGGGTACGCCGGACGTCCGCCGGGACACCGCGGCGGCCTGGCTCGCGGATCGCGCCGAGTCCAAGGACGGGCTCGAGGTCGCGATCCCGATCCGCCGGATCACCGCGATGCGGACCAAGGTGGCGCTGACCACGTCCTGATCCGCGCCCACGAATCGGCACGGGCTCGGTACCGTGTGCCTGTGAGTGCGCTGCGTTGGTCTATCCGGACGCTCGACCGGGCGCTCGACGGTGAGACTCTCTACCGCGAGCTGCTGGCCGCCGAGCCGGTCGCCTACTGGCTCGACGGCAGCCTGACGGACCGCGCACCGCATCGTGTCTCAATCCTCGGTACGACGACAGACGACGTCATCACCCGGGACGTAACTGACGGCGACATCTTCACCGAACTGAACGAGCTGCTGGCAGCACGAGCCGCGGAGCCGCCACCCGAGCTGGACGGCCTGTTCTGCGGTGGGTACGTCGGGTACTTCGGCTACGAGCTCAAGGCGCTGACAGGGGGAGTGGCTGCGCACGAGGCCCACACGCCGGACGCGCTGTGGATCTGGGCGAACCGGTTCGTCGTCATCGACCACGACCGTGACGTCACTTATCTGGTGGCGCTCGACGGCGAGGAGTGGTTGGACAAGGCCGAGGAGGCCGCGTCGAACTGGTGGATGGGCAGCGTCGACGTACCCGCGATCGCCCGGCTGGATCTCGAGGCGCACCTGGAGCAGGACCGCGCGACGTACCTGGCCGGAATCGCACGGGTCCTGGCTGAGCTCGAGGCGGGCCAGACGTACGAGGTCAATCTGACGAACCGGGTCCGGCTGCCCGCGGTCCAGGATCCGTTCGAGTTCTTCCGCTGGCAGCGGTCCGCGAACCCCGCGCCGTACGCCGCCTTTCTCCGGTACGGCGATCTCGCGGTGGCGAGCTCGTCGCCGGAGCGGTTCCTGACCGTGGACGCGGACGGCTGGGCCGAGTGCCGGCCGATCAAGGGGACTGCGCCGCGGGACCTCGACCCGGCGCAGGACCAGCTCGCCGCGAAGGCGCTGGCGGAGGACGACAAGACCCGCGCCGAGAACCTGATGATCGTCGACCTGATCCGCAACGACCTCGGCCGGGTCAGCGTGCCGGGGACCGTGAATGTGCCGCAGCTGATGCAGGTCGAGAGCTACCGCACCGTGCACCAACTGGTGACGACCGTCCGCGGCCGGCTGCGCGACGGCGTGACCGCGGTGGACGCCGTCCGCGCGTGCTTCCCGCCGGGGTCGATGACGGGCGCGCCGAAGATCCGCACGATGGAGATCATCGACTCGTTGGAGTGGAGTGCGCGGGGGGTGTACTCCGGTGCGCTCGGCTACCTGACCGTGGACGGGCGGGCGGACCTGAGTGTGGTGATCCGGACGGCGGTGCTGACCGCGGACGAGACCGTGATCGGCGCCGGAGGTGCGATCGTGCTTGACTCCGACCCGGTCGCGGAGTACGACGAAATGGTGCTGAAGGCAACGGCTGCCGTCGGCGGACAAGGTGGGGGAGAATGACAGAACTGTTGGTGGCGGATTCGTTTCTGGTTGCCAATGGCAAAGTCCGGGGACTGGAACTGCACCGGGACCGGTTCGTCCGGTCGTGCGCCGCGGCCGGGGTCGCCGCGGAGCGGTTCTGGGACGAGCAGATCGGGCGGTTGCCCGGGTTCGGGCGGTGGTTCCCGCGGTTCGAGCTGAAGGCGCCGGGGGAGTTGGCGGTGCAGCTGCGGCCGGCGCCACCGATCGGCGGTCGGGTGCGGGTCGCCGTACACGAAGGACCGGATCCCCGGACCGCGCCGCGGGTGAAGGGGCCGGACCTGGAGCTGCTCGGCAAGCTGAAGGAGTCCGCGGCCGACCGCGCCGACGAGATCCTGCTGCTGGACACCGACGGGACGGTCCTCGAGGCGGCGTACTCGGCCGTCGCCTGGTGGGAGGACGACACCCTCTGCTTCCCGGAGCCGGACCGCCCGCTGCTCCCTTCGGTCACGGCCCAACTGCTCCGCCGGATCGCCGCCAACCAGGGCGTCGAGGTTGCCGAGCACTCGATCACCCCCGACGCCCTGCAGAACACCACCGAGGTCTGGCTCGTCAACGCCCTGCACGGCATCCGCCCCATCCACGCCTGGGGCCCTTCCGCCATCGACCCCCTCCCCAACTCCCACTCCGCCCTCTGGCAATCCCACCTCGAGTCCCTGGCCGCTCGCCTGCCATAGCGGCAAGCTCGACAGGACATCTACGTCCGCTGCCGGCCCCTCCCCGCCTAGGCCGACCGGGAATCCCGCTCGATCGCGGGACATGTCCTGTCGAGCGTGCACACCTGTGCGGGAGGCCGACCCTCCGGCGGTGCTATGGTTCGTTACTCAGGTAACGAACCGAGGAAGGGGGTGGGATGGTGTTCGACGACCGGAGTCCGATCTATCTGCAGATCGCCGAGCAGATCAAGAACGACATCGTGACCGGCGCGCTGGCCGAGGACGAGCAGGTGATGTCGACCAACCAGTACGCCGCCTTCTACCGGATCAACCCGGCCACCGCGGCCAAGGGGTTCGCCCAGCTGGTCGACGACGGCGTGCTCTACAAGAAGCGCGGGATCGGCATGTTCGTGGCGCCGAACGCCCGCGACCTGCTCCGCACCGGCCGCCGCGACTCGTTCTTCGCCGACGTCGTCGACCCGATGATCCGCGAGGCCAAAGCGATCGGCATCCCCCTCAAAGACATCCTCCAGCACATCCGCAGCTACGGAGAAGCCTGATGACCGCCGCCCTGACTGTCAGGACCGAGGATGTCTCGGTTCGATTCGCCGGTGTGCCCGCGCTGGACCGGCTCGATCTGCGTCTTGCGCCGGGGAAGATCCACGGGCTGCTCGGCCGGAACGGGTCCGGCAAGAGCACGCTCGCCGCGACGCTGGCCGGTTTCCGGCGGCCCGACGAGGGGCGGGTGCTGATCGAGGGCGGCGACCTCGGCGCGGCGCAGGAGCCGTACGAGAACGCGGTCGTGACGAGCCGGGTGTGCCTGATCCGCGAGTCCGGTGACCGTCCGGAAGCCGTACCCGTCAAGCACGCGGTCGGCCTCGCGGCGGCGCTGCGCCCGTACTGGGATGCCGACCTCGCCGGCGAGCTCCTGGACCGCTTCGAGGTCCCGCTGAACAAGAAGATCCAGAAGCTCTCCCGCGGTAAGAAGTCCGCGCTCGGTGTCGTCCTCGGCCTCGCCAGTCGCGCCCCGCTGACGATCTTCGACGAGAGCTACCTGGGCATGGACGTCCCGTCCCGGAATCTCTTCTACGACATGCTGCTCGCCGACTACGCCGAGGTGCCGCGCACGATCGTGCTCTCCACCCACCTGGTCAGCGAGGTGAGCGCGATGCTCGAGGAGGTCGTGATCCTCGACCAGGGCCGCCTCGTCACCCAGTCGCCGGTGGACGCGCTCCGCGGGCGCGGCGCCTCGATCGTCGGTCCGGCCGCGGCCGTCGACGAGTTCACCGCCGGCTTCACCGTGCTCGCGGAGGAGCGGCTCGGCGGCACCAAGTCGACCACGGTCCTCGGCGACCTTGACCCGGCGCTGCTCGCACAGGCGACCGCCGCCGGCCTGGAGATCGGCCAGGTCGGCCTGCAGGATCTCTTCGTCCACCTCACGGGGGTCAAGTCATGAGTACGGCGGTCCAGACCAGGGCGGGGTTGCCGCGTAGCGTCACCGACTGGCATCGGCTCAAGCACGTGCTGCGGGCGCTGGCGGTCGGTCTGCGGCCGATGCTGCTCGGCTACTGGGCGGTGATGGTCGTCGCGTTGTTCGTCATCGGGGTCATCTTCCAGATTCTGTCCAGCGGCGTGACCAGCAGCGCGTGGGACTACGGAACCCAGTCGCCGAAGTACTTCTCGATGGCGGTCGGCATCACCGTCACCCCGGCGTACTTCGCCTTGCTGATCTCTCAGGGCATCACCCGCCGGATGTTTTCAGTTGCCGCAGGCATCTATCTCACCGGTGCCGCGGCGGCCACCGCGCTGCTGTGGGTGCTGGTCTACCAGGTGGAACACGTTCTGTACGCGTCGCAGGGCTGGACCGACAAACTGACCAACCCGCACCTGTTCACGAGTACGTCGCAGGTCGGCCTGGTGTTCGCCGAGTTCTTCCTGATGATCGTCGCCCACGAGGTGACGGGCTGGCTGCTCGGCATCACGTTCGTCCGGTTCGGATTCTGGCGCGGCATCCTGCTGCTGCCGCTCGCTCTCGTGCCCGCGGCCTCGGCCGAGTTCCTGCTCGTCGCCCAGTGGCTCGCGGACGTGCTGAACAACATCGGGTACGACCGTCCACCACTCGCCGTCGCCGTACCGTCCGTTCTCGTGGTCAGCGTGCTCGGCGTGTACGGCGGGTACCGGCTCCTGCACCCGATGGCAGTCAAACCGCCCAAGGGCTGAGGGGGTTATGCACAGGGGGTGTGTATAACCCGGACGGTTTCTGTGGATGGTTGCGGTCTCACTGTGGACGACCGAAACTGTTGCCTGGAAAGGGTTGTGCCGGGCCTGCCGACAGCGGTAGAAAGGTCGACACGCTGCTTCGATCGGAGCGGCGGGTCGAACGGAAACCGAGGGCCCTCGCGGTGGGGATCCCCACCGAGGTAGACCGGTGACGGGGTCTGCCGGCCTCCACGGACCCGTATCGGGAAGCTGGAGACGTCACCTTCCTTCAGCTGTGCGGGCCCCTCCGACTCATACTCGGAGGGGCCCGCCTTCTTGTCTTCTCCAAGACTCCGCAGTACCGGATACCGGGCATGACAAAGCCGGCCGGCGCGCAGAACGGTTGCGCACCGGCCGGGGGTTTCGTCAGCTCACTTCAGAGTGATCGTCAGTGCCGTGTGCGCACCGCGCGCCAGCACCTGAACCTCCGTCCCGCGGCTGGTCGTGACGAGCTTGTACTGCGCTGCGTGACCGTCGACCGTCACGCTCTGCACCTGCGCGCCGGTCGGCAGTACGGCGCCGACCGTGAGCGCCGCGTCGACGTCTTTTGCGGTCACGTCGGTCGACAACGCCTTACCTGTAAGGCGTGCCGACACATCGAGCGCCCCGCGACCGACCCGGATGTTGCTACCGGCCACCTTCTGCTGGCCTTCCGGGAGTTGCGGTACGACGGCGATCCGCCCGTGTCCCAGATCGGGATCGACGCCGAGCTGCTGGTGGACCACCGGCCAGAGGATGCCGTACGCGCCCCAGGCCTGCAGCGTCATCGAGCGGTCGTAGAACGGCCGGCCGATGTTCGCCGGCGAGTCCGGCGACGGAGCGATCTCCGGCATCGCGCCGGGCGTCTCCCAGACCGACGGATCGAGCTGGATCCGGGCGTTGCCGGTGGTGTACCGCTGCTGCTGCTTCGTGCCCAGACGGCCGAAGTTGCCCTCCGCAACGGCCATGATCGATGTGTTCAGACCGAACATGGTGCGCTCGCTCTGGACCTGGGAAACGATCGGGTCACACGAGTCACCGCGGTTTCCGCCCTCGGCGGACGTCGGGCCGCTGCCGGTGTGGAAGAGACCGAATTCCCCTGTGTAGCAAGGCGTTTCGCGCTGGTCGAGCGCGGTCTTCGCGTTCTCGGTCGATGCCAGCGGCGACGTCTGGCCCGGACGAGTCAGTACCGCTTCCATCGGCGTGACACCGATCCAGTGCCGATGGAAGATCGGGGTGTTGTCGTTCGCCGGGTTGGTCGGGTCGTCGACCGAGTCGGCGTACCCTTTCGCCGCCGGCACCCACCATTGCGCCTCGAACTTGGACTCGAGGTCGTTGGCGCGGCCGGTCGCCCACTGCTGCACCGTCGTGTCGTGCTTGGACGCGGCGAGATCGGCCAGGTCCCGCAGACCGCGGGCGAGGTACACGGTGCTGTCGAGCTTCTCGACGCCCATGCCCGCGCGTTCGACGTTAGCCAGGCCCTCGGGCCAGCCGTCGCTGTCCTTGTCGAGGGTCTTGTAGATGTACTGCAGGTTCCGCACGCTGAAGTCGTACATCTCGTCGCGGAACTTGTTGTCACCGGTCCAGCGCCACAGCAGTGCGACCGTACTCGGGAACTTCACTGTCTCGTCGGTGTTACCCGCGCTCTGGTTCGAGCCGAAGTACACGTCGCCGGTCGGCGTCACCTCGTGCGCGACCTTGCCGCTGCGGTTGTTCAGAAGGTCGCTGACATCACGGAGCGCCCGCAGGTGCTCCTTCACGGTGTCGAACTGACCTGCGGCGACAGCGGCGAACGCGGTGTACTCACCATCGGTCGCGAACAGCCACGGATAGTCCGGGAAGCCGGCGCCGAACCAGCGGGCGGTCGGCACTGTCCCGACCGGTGCCGGGTAGTCCTTGCCTTCGTTCACGTCCCGGATCTGCAGGTTGCGCGCCTCCTGGACCGAGTCCGCGAGGTTCTGCTTGCTCCACTCGACGCTCTGCTGCAGGAGACGGTCACCAGGAAGGTCCACTGCGGACTGCGCGTCGATCTGCTGCCGCGCGGAGGTCTTTGCCCGCAGCAACTTGTCCGGGTCGCTCAGGGCCTTGCCGTACTCACGTTCCGCGGCCGGGCTGCCCTGATCCGATCCGGCCACAGCGAACCAGATCGTCTTCTGCTGACCCGCCGCCAGCGGTACGTCGTACGTGAGCCGGCCGCCGGTGCCCTTCCCGACGAGCGAGTCGTCACATCGCGCAGGCGTCGTACCGTCGGCCGGACACGTCACCGCCGGGCTCTGCGGTCCGCGGTGGTCTACGCCGAGCTGGTGGCTCGTCGGACGCAGGGACGATCCGACGAACGCGGCGTAGTCGTGCGCGGTCGCGTTCGGGTACGACGGGGTGCCCTGCTCGCGGAAGCGGAGCGCGCCGTTGCTGAAGTCGCCGGTGTCGGGCAGGTTCGCGTCCGCGGCGCTCGGTTTGGTCCAGCCCCACGGGTACGGCTGCAGCAGCTCGGAGTGCGCGTCGACGTCGAGCTTGACCGTCTTCGCCGTACTCGAGCTGAGCGTGAGTCCGACGAGCGTCGCGCGGATGCCGTCGGGGACGAAGTCGGTACGGCGTACGTTCACGGCACCGGAGTAGTCGATCCGGCTGTAGCCGTGGCCGCTGGTGTACTTCGCGGCGGGCACCTGCTTGCCGAGCCAGTTCCCGTCGAGCCCGAACCAGATGCCGTCGAGAAGCTTGATCGGCTGCGACCAGAAGCCGCCCATCTCACCGCGGATGTGCCACCCGGCGGCGGGGTAGAGACCGGACTCGTCGCCCATCGCGTAGGCGCGGTCGCCGACGACGAGCGAACGGCGGTCGGTCAGGCGGCTGGTCTCGGAGAGCTCGGACGGTGCCGTCGCTTGGGTTGCAGTGCTGCCGGAAGGGCCGGCGGTGGCCGACGCGTTGCCGGCCAGCACGACGGCTGTGGCAAGCAGGGCGACACCGGTCACCTTGCGCACCGGTTTCCGGCGAGGTCGGGTTCGGTTGGTCGGATAGGGAGTCATGGCGGTTCCTCCTTCTCGCGGCGCCCGGGGAGAAGCGCCGAAAATCAGCCAGGGGCCGAGCTGCCCCTGATCACCAGTTCTGGCCGCAGCAAGCGTTCGACCGGGCTCCCGTTGCTCGAGCCGGTCAGGATCGTGATCAGCTCTTCGGCGATCTGGTCCATCGGTTGCCGGAGGCTGGTCAGGCCGGGGGAGACGACCTCGGCGAGCGGCGAGTCGTCGAAGCCGGTGACACCGACGTCGTGGCCGGGGGTGAGGCCGCGGCGGGTGAGCTCGCGGAGCGCGCCGAGCGCGAGAATGTCGCTCAGGGCAACGATCCCGTCGACGGTACGGCCGCTGTCGAGCAGCCGCGCGGTGGCGCGGGCGCCCTCCTCGATGCTGTCCTCGCGGCACCGGACGGTCAGCCCGGAGGTCGGCAGACCGAGGTCCTTGCAGGCGTCGCGCCAGCCGCCGACCCGGTCCTCACCAAGCCCGGACGACTTCGGCCAGCCCAGGAAGGCGATCCGGCGACGGCCGCTCTCGTACAGGTGCCGGACCGCCATCGCGGAGCCGGCGGCGCCGTCGACGTCCACCCACGGACCGGGCTGCGTGGTTTCCTTCCACACCCGGCCGAAGCTGACGAACGGGATGTCCTGTTCCTTCAGCCAGCCGTGCCGCGGGTCGTGCGTCTCGGTCTGCGACAGGACGAACCCGTCGACCATCCGGCGCGCGTGCAGGTCGTCGTACGTCGGCATACCGTCGACGCCGCCCGGTGCGGTGAAGAGCAGGATGTGCCGGCCGGTGCGTTCCGCGGCGGCGCAGAGGGCGTGCAGGAACTGGTCCATCACCAGGTGCGTCTGGTTCGGCCAGCTCGGGACGCAGTACCCGATCAGCTCGACCGCGCTGGTGCGGAGACTGCGGGCGTTACGATTGGGCCGGTAGTTGAGCAGTTCGATCGAGCGGTTGACCCGTTCGAGCGTGTCCGCGCGCAGGCGGTGCGGGGCGTTCAACGCGTTCGACACCGTCTGCACCGAGACCTCGGCGTGGGCGGCGACCTGCTTCAAAGTAGCCACAGCGACCTCCCACGGACGTTTTGAACGTTAAAAACAATCCGCAGTCTCTCCCGGAGCCGTCGCGCTGTCAACGGTTCAGAGTGTCGGCGGTCCCTGACGAACGATGGCCTCCGTGTCGGCGACGGACAGCGGCGGGATCCATCGTCCCCACCACGTCGCGCCGGCTTCCGCGAACGCGGCCGGGTCCCCGCCGCTCACCTTCACGTCGAGATCCCGGCCGCTCTCAGCTCGTAGCGCGCGGACGTCGTCCGGAGTGATTTGCTGGGGTGCGTCGGTGCTGCCTTTGTACGCGCAGGAGCCGTCCCAGCGGAGGATCCGCCGCCGTACGGCGGGCACGAGATAGTTGCCTCCTACCCAGATCGGGATCCTCGGCTCCTGCACCGGCCGCGCCGTCAGTTGCGCGTCGTTCAGCGTGTAGTGCTTCCCGCTGAAGCTCACCGGTTGACCGGTCCACAACTGGTCGATGACCGTGAGTCCTTCGTCGAGCATCTCCGCGAGCACCCGCGGACTGTTGCTCTCCATGAATGGATCACCCGGGTCCCCGATGCCGACGCCGAGGATCATCCGCCCGCCGGACAGATGATCCAACGCCACCGCCTCCGCCGCCACCTTCCACGGCCGCCGCCGAGGCAACGGCGTGACAGTAGTCCCGATCCGAATCCGCTCGGTGGCCATCGCCATCGCCGCCAAGCAAACCCACGGATCGTATGTCGGCTCGGACGCGTCCCCCTGGTAGACCAGATAGTCCTCCAGAAACAACCCGTCCCACCCCGCCCCCTCCACAACCTCCGCGAGCTCCGCCAGCCCGCGCGGATCTCGCCCCACCCCCACCGCCCCAACCGTCACCGAAAACTTCACCCACCCGACGCTAACCCCACCCACCGACAACCGTCCGCGCCGCCCGCGCCGCCGAGGGGAGAACCCCTCCTGTTGGGGGTTCTCCACTCCTATACGAGCAGAGAACCCATAACGCGGAGGGATATCCCATTGTGTTGGCCTGGGTCAGGCGGTGTGGCCGCCGTCGATGGTTAGGGCGGTGCCGGTGATGTAGGTGGCGTTGGGGCCGGCCAGGTAGGTGATGGCGGCTGCTACCTCGGTGGCGGCGCCGAAGCGGGGGAGGGCGAGGTTGGTCAGTTGGGCGGCGGCGAAGGGGCCGTCGGCCGGGTTCATGTCGGTGTCGATCGGACCGGGGTGGACGACGTTGGACGTGATGCCGCGCGGTCCGAGTTCGCGGGCGAGGCTCTTGCTCAGGCCGGTCATCGCGGACTTGCTCATCGCGTACAGCGTCATCCCCGGCCCGGGGACCCGCCCCGTCACGCAGCTGCCGAGGTGGATCATCCGGCCGCCGTCGGACAGCTGCGGTACGGCGGCCTGCGCAGCGGCGTACGCACCACGGACGTTGACCGCGAGCACCCGATCGACGTCCTCCAACGAGAGGTCGGTGATCGGGGCGATCGCGCCGACGCCGGCGTTGTTGACCAGGATGTCCAACCCACCAAGGGATTCCGCGGCCCGCCGTACGCCGTCACCGACCGCCACCGCATCACCCGAGTCGACCGCATAGGCGAACCCGCGCCGCCCGAGTGCCTCGATCTCCTTCACCACCGAAGCCGCGGCGTCCGCCGACGAGTTGTAGGTGATCGCGACGTCCGCGCCACGCTCCGCCAGCGCGACGGCGGTCGCCGCGCCGATCCCGCGGCTGCCGCCGGTGACCAGTGCCTTCTTGCCAAGTAGTTCGTTCATGCCTTCAAGTTCAGCGGCGCGACGACGGCGAAGCTGGCGAGAATCGGCCACCGGATCCTCGCGTCGCAAAACCGCGACCGCCGTACCTCCATGTCGCAAAACCGCTAGGAACTGTCGGTGGCGGCAGGGATGCTGGAGGGCGTGTACGAGTGTAGGGAGCGATGCATCCGGGCGGTGCAGTCCAAGGACGCGCGGTTCGACGGGTGGTTCTTCACGGCGGTGCTGACCACCAAGATCTACTGCCGGCCGAGTTGCCCGGTGGTGCCGCCGAAGGTCGAGAACATGCGGTTCTACCCGAGCGCCGCGGCCGCCCAGCAGGCCGGGTTCCGCGCCTGCAAGCGGTGCCGTCCCGACGCGAGCCCGGGCTCACCCGAGTGGAACGACCGCGCCGACCTGGTCGCCCGGGCGATGCGCCTGATCGCGGACGGCGTCGTCGACCGCGACGGCGTACCAGGTCTGGCCGGTCAGCTCGGGTACAGCGTTCGCCAGGTGCAACGCCAGCTCCAGGCCGAGCTCGGCGCCGGCCCGCTCGCGCTCGCCCGGGCGCAACGTGCACAGACCGCGCGGCTGCTGATCGAGACGAGTGAGCTGCAGATGGCGGACGTCGCGTTCGCCGCCGGCTTCTCCAGCGTGCGGACCTTCAACGAAACCGTGCAGGAGGTCTTCGCGCTCGCGCCGACGGAGCTGCGCCGCAGAGCCCGCCGGGGTACGACGTCCACCGCGCCCGGCACGATCTCGCTCCGGCTCCCGTTCCGCGCACCGTTGACGCCAGATAACCTGTTCGGTCACCTGATCGCGACCGGCGTACCGGGGGTCGAGGAGTGGCGCGACGGTCACTACCGCCGCACGCTGCGGCTCCCGCACGGCCACGGTGTCGTCGCCCTGCGGCCGATGCCTGACCACATCGCCTGCCAGCTGTCGCTCACCGACCAGCGCGATCTCGCGATCGCGATCAGCCGTTGCCGCCGGATGCTCGACCTCGACGCGGACCCGGTCGCGGTCGACGACCTGCTCGGCACCGATCCGGTGCTCGCTCCGCTGATCGTGAAGGCGCCCGGCCGCCGGGTGCCGCACACGGTCGACGGCGAGGAGTTCGCCGTACGCGCGGTGCTCGGCCAGCAGGTGTCGACGGCGGCGGCACGGACGCACGCGCACCGCCTGGTCCTGCAGCACGGCGAGCCGATCGAGGACGCGGCCGGCGGGCTCACGCATCTGTTCCCGACGATGCAGGCGCTCGCGGAGCTCGACCCGGAATCGCTGGCGTTCCCGAAGTCCCGCCGTACGACGCTCACCACGCTGATCGCGACGCTCGCGCGCGGTGAGATCGACCTGGGCGCCGGCGCCGACTGGGATCGCGCGCGGGAGCAACTGGCCGCGTTGCCCGGGATCGGGCCGTGGACGGTGGAGTCGATCGCGATGCGCGCGCTCGGTGACCCGGATGCCTTCGTGGCCAGCGATCTGGGCATCCGGTACGCCGCGCGTGACCTAGGCTTGTCCGAGGCCCCCAAACTCCTGACCGACCACGCCCGCGCGTGGCGGCCTTGGCGTGCGTACGCCGTGCAGTACCTGTGGGCCACCGGCGACCATGCGATCAACAAGATCCCCACGGAGTGACGAATGACCGAACTCACCACCGACCGGCTGCTGCTGCGCAATTGGCGCGACTCCGACCGGGAGCCGTTCGCCGCGCTGAACGCGGATCCGGCCGTGATGGAGCACTTCCCGGCCCCGCAGACACGTGAGCAGAGCGACGCGCTGATCGACCGGAGCATTCCGATGATCGACGAGCGCGGCTGGGGGCTGTGGGCGGTGGAGGTGCGGGACACCGGTGAGTTCATCGGGTTCACCGGGCTGTCGGTGCCGAGCTTCGAGGCGCCCTTTATCTCAGTCGACAGCAGCATGCCGACCGTGGAGATCGGCTGGCGGCTCGCGAAACGTGCTTGGGGCAACGGCTACGCGACCGAGGCGGCGCGGGCGGCGCTCGTTCACGGGTTCGGGCCGGGCGGGCTGGACGAGATCGTGTCGTTCACCGCGACCCCGAACCTGCCGTCGCAGCGCGTCATGCAGCGGATCGGCATGGTGCACGACGAGCCCGGCGACTTCGACCATCCGCGCCTTGCGGACGGCCACCGGCTGCAGCGGCACGTGCTCTACCGGATCGATCGCGCGCAGTGGGAGTCCACCCGGTGACGTACGCCGTCGTCGACAGCCCGCTGGGTCCGCTCACGCTGGTGGGCACCGATGCGGGCGAGTTGACCGGTCTGTACATGGACCGGCAGCGCTACCGCCCGGAGCAGGCGGGCTTCGGTGATTGCGACGACACGGCCTTCCGCGCGGTGGCCGAGCAGTTGGACGAGTACTTCCACCACGGCCGCACGACCTTCGACGTACCGCTGCACCTCGTCGGTACGCCGTTCCAGCGTGATGTCTGGGTCGCCCTCCAGGACATCCCGTACGGCACGACCACGACGTACGGCGGTCTCGCAGAAACGCTCGGCCTCAAGCCGGGATCCGCTCGGGCGGTCGGTCTGGCGAACGGGAAGAACCCGGTCAGCATCATCGTCCCGTGCCACCGGCTGGTCGGCTCGACCGGCAACCTGACCGGGTACGGCGGCGGTATCGAACGCAAGCAGGCGCTGCTCGATCACGAACGCGGAGAAAAACTGCTCACTGGATGAGCACTTATCCGGCGCATGCTGGTCTCATGAACGACAACGAGGCCCTGAAGTGTGCGGATGTCGACGAGTGGCGCGACTGGCTGACCGCCAACGGCCGGAGTGAGCGGTCCGTCTGGCTCGTCGTGCATCGCGAGACATCCGGCCTGAATCTCGCGGCCGCGGTCGAGCACGCGCTGTGCTTCGGGTGGATCGACAGTAAGACGGTCCGGCGCGACGAGCGGACGACGTACCAGTGCTTCACGCCGCGGAACCCGCGGAGCACCTGGAGCAAGGTGAACCGTGAGCGGGTCGAGCGACTGACCGCAGCGGGGTTGATGATGCCGGCGGGCGAGGAACTCGTGGCGCACGCCCGGACCTCCGGGACGTGGGATCTGCTCGCCGATGCGCAGAACCTGATCGTCCCGCCCGACCTGCGGGACGCGCTGGCAGCCGACCCGCGGGCGGACGAGAACTTCCGGGCCTTCCCGCCGTCGGCCCGCCGGACGATCCTCGAATGGATCACCCTCGCCAAGCGCGCGGAGACGCGCGAGCGCCGGATCGCCGAGACCGTCGAAAAGGCCGCCACCGGCAGCCGGGTGCGGTGACGGGTCAGCCGGCGGTGTGGGCGGTGTCGTCGAGGCGTTCGGCGGCCGGGGCCTCGGTCGGCTCGGTCGGTTTGGCAGGTTTGCGGGTGAGACGGCGCGCGAGCGGCTCGGTGTAGCGGGCGGCGACCGGGCCGAGGATGACCAGGATCAGCACGTACGCCGTGGCCAGCGGACCGAGCTTCGGTTCGACACCGACCGCGAGACCGGCGATGACGATCGAGAACTCGCCGCGCGCGACCAGCGTCCCGCCGGCCCGCCACCGACCCGCGGTCGAGATGCCGGCCCGCCGAGCGGCGTACCAACCAGTGAGGATCTTGGTGAAGGTGGTGAGGACCGCCAGCCCGAACGCGATCGCCAGTACCGGCGGGATCTTCGCCGGATCGGTGCTCAGGCCGAAGAACACGAAGAACACCGCGGCAAACAGGTCGCGCAATGGGCTGAGTAGATTGCGCGCACCGTGGGCGACCTCGCCGGACAACGCGATGCCGACCAGGAACGCGCCGACCGCCGCCGACACCTGCAACTGCTGCGCGATTCCCGCGACGAGCAGCGTGAGGCCGAGGACGACGAGCAGCAGCATCTCCGGGTTGTCGGAGGAAACGGCCCGGCTGATGACACGCCCGTACCGGAGCGCGATGAACAGCACCACGCTCACCGTCCCGAGCGAGATCAGCAGCGTGATGCTCCCGCCGGCCAGCCCGACGCCGGCCAGCAGCGCGGTGAGGATCGGCAGGTAGACCGCCATCGACAGGTCCTCGAGCACCAGGATCCCCAGGATCACCGGCGTCTCCCGATTGCCCAGCCGGCCGAGATCCCCGACGACCTTCGCGATCACGCCGGACGACGAGATCCAGGTGACGCCGGCCAGTGCGACCGCTCCGACCGGACCCCAGCCGAGCAGCAACGCGACGGCCGCGCCGGGCAACGCGTTCAGCAGGAAGTCGACCACTCCGGAGATGTACTGCGTCTTCAGCGTGCTGACGAGATCAGAGGCCGTGTACTCGAGCCCGAGCAGCAACAGCAGCAGGATCACGCCGATCTCGGCGCCGGTGGCGACGAACTCCTCGCTCGCCGCCAAGGGCAACAACCCGCCGTGCCCGAACGCCAGACCGGCCAGCAGATAAAGGGGAATCGGCGAGAAGCCGAGGCGGCCGGCGATCCGGCCGAGGATGCCCAGGGCAAGGATGACCGCGCCCAGCTCGATCAGCAGGGCGGTGATGTTCTCGTGCATGCTCAGCCCCCCGCGATCAGATCGGCCACGGCGTCGACGCCCTCACGGGTGCCGACCACGACCAGGGTGTCGCCGATCGCGAACCGGAAGTCCGGCGTCGGCGACGGGGTCGCTCCGGTACGCCGCAGTACCGCGACGATCGATGCTCCGGTCCGGCTGCGGGCCTGGGTGTCGCCGAGCGTCCGGCCGGAGTACGGCGACTTGGCGGTGATCGGGATGTGCTCCGTGACCAGGTCGATCTCGATCTCGCCGCGGACCGGGTCGAGCTGCTCCGGGATCAGCAACTGCGCGAGCGCGGCCGCCTCGCCCTGACCTAACGGGACGCTGGCCTGGCACTCGTCGTCGTCCTCAGGGTTGTGGAAGCCGAGGAACCGCCGGCCGTCGTTGTGCACCACCACCGACACGTGCTTACCGCCGTCGGTGACCAGGTCGTACCGCACACCGATGCCGGGCAACGTCGTCTTGGTCGGGTGGTTCATGATGCTCCGCTCCGGGATAGATGGCGTCTGCAACCATTCTCTCAAACGCCGGCAAGCTTGTTCGGACAAGTGGTGTGACCTGAGATGCAATCAGGTGCACTGCAACTGGTTGCATAGGTAGCCTCGGGTCATGGCGCTGGAGCACGCGATTCTGGTTTCGCTGACCGAGCGGGCCGGGTCCGGGTACGAGTTGGCCCGGCGGTTCGACCGGTCGATCGGGTACTTCTGGCCGGCCACGCATCAGCAGATCTACCGGGTGCTGAGGCGGATGGACGAGGCGGGTTGGGTGAAGCACACCGAGATCGCCCAGGACGGCCGCCCGGACAAGAAGGTGTACCGGGTCGCGGCGGCCGGGCGTGCGGAGTTGTCGCGCTGGCTGGCCGAGCCGGAGGATCCCGCCGTACTGCGGGACGGCCTGGGTGTGAAGCTCCGCGGCGCCTCGCTCGGATCGGTCGAACTCGTGCTGAAGGAGATCGAGCGGCACCGGGCCGAACACGCGACGCGACTCGAGGTGTACCGCGGGATCCAGCGACGCGACTTCCCGAAGCCGTCCGGCCTGCGAGGCCGCGAGCTGCACCAATACCTCGTACTGCGCGGCGGCGTCCGCGCCGAAGAGTCCTTCGTCGCCTGGTGCGACGAAGTGATCGAAGCCCTCCGGAAGGACAACCGATGAGTTCGTACCCGCACCTGCTGGAGCCGCTCGATCTCGGCCATGTGGTCTTGCCGAACCGGGTGATCATGGGGTCGATGCACACCGGGCTCGAGGACCGGTTGAGCGATCTGCCCAAGCTGGCGGCGTACTTCGCCGAGCGTGCTCGTGGCGGCGTCGGCCTGATGGTGACCGGCGGCTACGCGCCGAACCGCACCGGCTGGCTGACGCCCTTCGGATCGACCCTCATCAACCGTCGGCAGGCCCGGAAGCATCGCCTGCTCACCGATGCGGTGCACGCCGAGGGCGGCCGGATCGCGCTCCAGATCCTGCACGCCGGCCGGTACTCGTACCACCCGTTCAGCGTCTCGGCCTCCGCCCTGAAGGCCCCGATCAACCCCTTCAAGCCGCGCGCCCTGTCCGATCGCGGCGTCCGCAAGCAGATCAAGGCGTACGTCGACTGTGCGGCGCTCGCCCGCGAGGCCGGGTACGACGGCGTCGAGATCATGGGGTCCGAGGGGTATTTCATCAACCAGTTCCTGTCCGAGCGCACGAACAAGCGGACCGATCGCTGGGGTGGCAGCCCGGAGAACCGCCGCCGGCTCGCGGTGGAGATCGTGCGGCGGACCCGGGAACGGGTCGGCGACGATTTCCTGATCATCTACCGGTTGTCGATGGCCGACCTGGTCGAGGGCGGGCAGACCTGGGACGACGTGGTTGCGCTGGGCAAGGAGATCGAGGCGGCCGGGGCGTCGATCATCAACACCGGGATCGGATGGCACGAGGCGCGGGTCCCGACGATCGTCACGTCCGTGCCCCGAGCCGCGTTCACCAGCGTGACCGCGGCGTTCAAGCCGCACGTGAAGATCCCGGTCGTCACGTCGAACCGGATCAACCTGCCGCAAGTAGCCGAGGAAGTTCTGGCCCGCGGCGACGCAGACCTGGTCAGCATGGCCCGCCCGTTCCTGGCCGATCCGGAGTGGGTGCTGAAGGCAACGACCGACCGGGCCGACGAGATCAACGTCTGCATCGCCTGCAACCAGGCGTGTCTGGATCATGTGTTCGCGAAGAAGAAGGCGAGCTGCATGGTCAATCCGCGGGCCGCTCGCGAGACCGAACTGCAGTTGCTGCCGACCCGGCGTACCAAGACCATCGCTGTCGTCGGGGCCGGACCGGCTGGTCTGGCGGCGGCGGTGACGGCGGCCGAGCGCGGGCATCACGTCGAGTTGTTCGAGGCGGATGCGGAGATCGGCGGGCAGTTCGGGATCGCGCAGCAGATCCCGGGCAAGGAGGAGTTCGCCGAGACGATCAGGTACTACCGGCGGCGGCTCGAGCTGACCGGCGTCAAGCTGCACCTCGGCCGCCGCGCCGGCGCCGACGACCTGGCCGGGTTCGACGAGATCGTGCTCGCGACCGGCGTCGTACCGCGGGTGCCCGCGATCCCCGGTATCGATCACCCCAAGGTGCTCTCGTACGTCGAGGTTGTCCGCGAACACAAACCGGTCGGGGACACGGTCGCGGTGATCGGGGCCGGCGGGATCGGGGTGGATGTCAGCGAGTTCCTGACCACCACGTCGCCGGATCTCGCTGCATGGAAGGCGGAGTGGGGTGTCGGCGATCCGACGCTGCTGCCGGGCGCGCTCGCCGTACCGCAGCCGGAACCGTCGCTGCGCAAGGTGTATCTCCTGCAGCGCAAGGCCGGGAAGATCGGCGCCGGGCTCGGGAAGACGACCGGGTGGGTGCATCGGGCGGCGTTGAAGAACAAGCAGGTCGAGCAGTTGCGTGGCGTGAACTACGAACGCATCGACGACGAAGGTCTGCACGTCACGTTCGGCCCGAAACGCGAGAAGGCGCGCGTGCTGGCCGTCGACACGGTCGTCGTCTGCGCCGGCCAGGAACCGGTCCGCGACCTCGCCGAAGCGCTCCAGACCACCGGTCGTCCCGTCCACCTGATCGGCGGAGCGGACGTAGCCACCGAACTCGACGCCAAACGAGCCATCGAGCAGGCGACGCGGCTGGCTCTCACCCTCTGAGTGGACCGCTGCGCAGGCAGAACCCCTCCGATCCGGGGTCGAAGGGCGCCAATCCGGGGGTTCTGCCTGCATGCAGGTACGCCTAGTGCACCTAAGCCCGGTGCCCTAGTGCGCGCTGGTGTCAACCCCTCCACCTAGTGCACCGTGTACGGCGTACGCGCACTAGTGAATGGGAGCGGGATATGAAGACTGTGCTGATTTCCGGTGGTGGGATTGCGGGGCCGGCGCTGGCGTTCTGGCTGCGGCGGTTCGGGTTCGCGCCGACGGTGGTCGAGATCGCGTCGGCGCCGCGGCCGGGTGGGCAGACCGTGGACCTGCGCGGGGTGTCGCGGGTGGTGGCCGAGCGGATGGGGCTGATGCCGGCCGTCGGCGAGCGGCAGCTGCACGAGCGCGGGCTCGCGTACGTGAAGGCCGACGGGCGGCAGGCCGCGGCGATGCCCGCGGAACTGCTCGACGGCGCCGGGCCGGTCGCGGAGATCGAGATCCTGCGGGGCGATCTCGCGGAGATCCTGGCCGACGCGACGAGCGAGGTGGAGTACCTGTACGGCGACTCGGTCACCGAACTGACGCAGGATCCGAGCGGCGTCGACGTGACGTTCGCGAGCGGGACGCGGCGGCGGTTTGATCTCGTGATCGGCGCGGACGGGGTGCACTCCCGGGTACGGCGGCTCGCGTTCGGGCCGGAGGAGCAGTTCGTGCACCACCTCGGCGGCTACACGTCGTACTTCACGATCGAGGCGCCGGAGAACCTCGAGCACTGGATGAAGCTCCACACCGCGCCGGGCGGGCGCTGGGTCGGCCTGCGGCCGGATCGCGATCCGCGGTTCGCGAAGGCGCTGCTGAGCTTCCGGTCGCCGGTGCTCACCTACGACCGGCGTGATGTCGAGGCGCAGAAGCGGCTGGTGCGGTCGCGCTTCGAGGGCCTCGGCTGGCACACCCCGCACATCCTGAACGGGTTGGACGCGGCCGACGACTTCTACTTCGACACCATCAGCCGGGTCGAGGTGCCGGAGTGGTCCCGCGGCCGGGTCGCGCTGGTCGGTGACGCCGGGTACTGCGGTTCGCCGATGGCCGGCCACGGTACGGCGCTTTCACTCGTCGGCGCGTACGTGCTGGCGGGCGAGTTGGCCGCTGCGCAGGGCGATCATGTCCGCGCGTTCCCGGCGTACCAGGCCCGGATGCAGGCGTACGTCGAGCAGCGGATGGAGCTGCCACCCGGCGGGATCAAGATGGCGATGCCGATGAGCGCGTTCGGGATCGCCTACCGGGACTTCGTGCTGCGGGTGATGACGTCGCGGCTGCTGGCCGGCGTACTGGCGAAGTCGGCCGTGGCGAAACCGGACGCGATCGACCTGCCGGACTACTCAGTCGAGCGGGGACACCCACTCCGGGTTGCGGCCGAGGAGGCCGAGTAGCTGGTCGAGGTCGGGGGCGGTGCCGGAGACCTTGACGCTGCGTTCGAACGCGTAGCCGGCGCCGCGGTTCGCCTCGGTGTCGGGGATCCGGCGGGCCAGGGTGAGCGTCAGCTCGACCATGTCCGGCGGCGGGTTGTACGGGACGTCGATCGCGCGGGCCAGGTCCCAGGCGTGCACGATGCAGTCGAGCTGGTGGAAGGTCAGGGCGATCCGGCGCGGGAACGAGCCGAACTCGCGGACCTCCACCAGCCGGTCCAGCGCGCCGCCGTCGGCGAACGCGTCCGCGACCCGGACGTTGGAGCGCCGGTAGGCACCGGCGGGGTTGTCGCCGAGGCGGCCGCCGGTCCAGACGTGGACGGAGGCGGAGCCGTTCAGCGCGGCCGCGGCGAGGCCCTCGTTCTGGCTGACCAGATGGCGCATCAGTCCCCGCACCGTCCAGTCGGGGCACGGGGTGGGAAACCACAGGTGCTCGGGCCGTACCTGCATCACGACTTCCCCGAGCACCGCACCGGCCCTGCGATCCAGATCCCGGATATCCATCCGCGCTCCTCCCATCGCCTTAAGGAGCATATGTCCGTACGGCGGACTTCGCAGGGAATCGCCTGGAGTACAAGGAACCACCACGTTGACTTCCGCGCCCGGCCTGCAACAGACCGGGCCCGACTGTCGCGGCAGATCAGGCCTTTACGGCTGCTTTCGCGGCCTTCTTGAAGGAGCGGACTTCGGCGAGGGACGCAGCGTCGGTGACGTCGGCGATGGAGCGACGGGAGCCGCGATCGCCGTAGCTGCCCGCAGCCTCACGCCAGCCCTTCGGGGCCACGCCGCGCTGCTTGCCGAGCAAGGCCAGGAAGATCTTCGCCTTCTGCTCGCCGAATCCGGGCAGCGCCCTCAACCGCTTCAGCACCTCGGCGCCGTCGGGCTTCGGGCGGCCGGAGAGCCAGATGTTCGCGGTCTCGCCGTCGTACTTCTCGATGATCTCCTGCGCGAGGGCGTGCACGCGGCGGGCCATCGAACCGCCGTACCGGTGGATCGCCGGCGGGGTGACGGAGAGTTCGACGAACGTCTCCAGGTCGGTCGCGGCGATCTTGTGCAGGTCGAAACCGTCCATCCGGTTCGCGATCTTCAGCGGACCGGAGAAGGCGTGCTCCATCGGGTACTGCTGGTCGAGGAGCATGCCGACCAGCAAGGCGAACGGGTCGTCGTTGAGCAACTTGTCGGCGTCCGGATTGCCGGTGAGGTGCAGTTCGCGCAGCATGCGCCCCATCTTGACACGGAGGTCAGCGCACCGGCACCCGCGTTCGCCAGAGCAGGTAGACGAAGTACGGCGCTCCGATCAGGGCGGTCAGGAGGCCGGCCGGGATCTGGGCAGGGGCGAGAACGGTGCGGCCGAGGCTGTCCGCGAGGCTGACCAGGATCGCGCCGAGGAGCGCGGCGACCGGGAGGATCCGGGCGTGCCGTCCGCCGACCAGCGCGCGGGCGGCGTGCGGAGCGACCAGGCCGACGAAGCCGACCACGCCGATCGCGGACACGGCCGCTGCTGTCAGGAGCGCGGACGCTAGCAGTGCTAGCAAACGGGTCCGCTCGAGTCGCACGCCGAGGATGCGCGGTACGTCGTCGTCCAGCGCGAGCAGATCGAGCTCACGCCGTACGTGCACGATGAACGGAGTGATTGCTAGCAGTGCTAGCGCGACGGGGGCGACTTGCGGGAGCGTCCGGCCGTAGGTGCTGCCGGAGAGCCACGTCATCGCGAGACTCAGGTTCCACGGGTCGGTGGCCACGATCAGTAGCGTGATGATCGCGGTCGCGGCCGACGAGACGCCGACGCCGATCAGCACCAGCCGGTCGGAGCTGAGCCCGCCGCGCCAGGAGATCAGGTAGACGAGTCCGAACGTGATCACCGCAGCCGCCGCGGCGACCCCGGACAGCAGCCAGATGCTTGCTGATGGCAACAGGATGAGTGTGGCGATCGCGCCTACCCCGGCGCCGCCGGTGATCCCGAGGATGCCGGGTTCGGCGAGCGGGTTGCGGCACACGGCCTGCACCGTCGTACCGGCGATCGCGAGGGCGGCACCGCACAGTACGGCGGAGACGACGCGGGGGAAACGCTGGTCGAGGACGTAGGTGATCGCTCGTCCGGAGCGGCCGTTGATCCAGTTCACCAGGTCGCCGGTGCGCAGGAACGCGTCGCCGGTGAGCATCGCGGTCAGCACGGCGGCGATGAGGAGAACGACCAGTCCCGCGGCCACGAGCAGGAAGGTCCGGCGGCTGCGGAGCCCGCTGCCCGTTCCCGCGGGGGAGCGGCTCGGGCCGGAGTCGCGGTGCCGGCGGGCCAGCCAGATCAGGACGACCGCACCGACCACCATCGTCATGATGCCGGTCGGGATCTCCACGCCGGCCTGGCCGCCGAAGGCAGCGCGCAGTACGACGTCAGACGTCAGTACGACGAGAACGCCGGCGAGACCGGAGAGCGGGAGCAGGACGCGGTGCCGGAGCAGGCCGGGGATGAGTGGGGCCAGGAGTCGGACCAGTACCGGAGCGACCAGGCCGACGAAACCGACCGGTCCCGCGACCGTGACGGCTGCTGCGGAGAGCAGGACGGTGACAAGGGTGGTGAGTACGCGCGTCCGGCGTACGTTGACGCCGAGGACCGCGGCCGTGTCGTCGCCGAGGGTGAGGATGTCGAGGTTCGCGGCCAGGAGGAACGCGCCGACGATGCCGACGGCAACGACCGGGGCCATCTGCGTGACCGCGCGCAGGTCGGTCTGGACGAGCGTGCCGGCTCCCCAGGCGAAGGTGCCGACGGTCTCCTCGCGGAAGAGCAGCAGCATCAGCGTCGTCGCTCCGCCCAACGCCATCGCGACCGCAGATCCCGCCAGGATCAGCCGCGTCGGCCCGGTCGATCCGCCGGCGGACAACGCCAGTACCAGACCAGCGGCCGCGAGCCCGCCGACGAACGCGACCCCGCCGGCCGGCAGGACCGGCAACGACACCCCGAACGCCGCGACCACCACGACTGCCAGGTAGGCGCCGGCGTTCACCCCCAACGTGTCCGGCGAGGCGAGCGGATTCCGGGCCAACGACTGCAGCCCGGCTCCCGCCACACCCAACGCCACACCGACGAGCACCCCGGCCAGCAAGCGAGGCAGCCGAGAGGCCACCAGTACGTTTGCCGCGTTGTCGGTCCCTTGCCCGAACACCAGCCGCACCAGGTCGCTCGCGCCGACCGATGAGGTCCCCTGTGTCAGATGTACGGCGGCAAGTACCACGATGGCGACGCACGCGAGCACGAAGACGCTCGCGACGCGAATCCTGCGTACCGGCTGCCGGAGGCTTTCGACCTCCGGCGCCGGCGCCGTCAACTGGGTCAAGAGGTGACTGCCTGGACTGCGGCGTCGATGAACTGCTCGGTGGACTTCGGGCCGCCGAACATCCAGATGCCGTCGGGGAGGCGGTGGACCTGGTTGGACTTCACGAACGGAAGGTTCTTCCAGATCGCGTTGCCGGCCAGGTCACTGCCGAACACGTCGCCGCCGTCGTTCTTGTTGGCGATGTAGAGGAAGGCGCCGTCGGGCAGCTTGGTCAGGCCCTCGAGGTCGGTCGGCGCGAGGCCGTAGTCCTTGTCGCCGGCGCCGGTCCAGCCGTTCTTCAGGCCCAGCTCGGTCGTGACCGCGCCGAGCAGCGAGCCGGTCGTGTACATCCGGATCGAGATCGTGCTGCCCTGCTTGTACCCGTCCGCCATCGTGAAGCCGGTGCCCGCCTTACCGGCGTCCGCGATCTTCTGCTTGCCGTCGGCAACCGCCTTGTCGAAGTCGGTGGTCAGCTGCTCGGCCTGCTCGGACTTCCCGACCGCCTGCCCGATCAGGTCCAGGTTGGTCTTCATCTGCGGGATCGCGTTCGTGGCGTCCGCGCCGCGGATCACCAGCACCGGCGTGGCCTTCTCGATCTGCGCGATCGTGTTGGCCGCCTCGTCGGTGGTGGTGATCACCAGATCGGGGTTGAGGGCAACGATCGCGTCGACGCTGGCCTCGCCGCGGGTCCCGACGTCCTTCACGGACGGGTCGAGCTTGGCCGCGGTGACCCAGTTCGTGTAGCCCTTGGTGTCCGCGACCCCGACCGGCATCACGCCGAGCGAGACCAGGTTCTCGGCCGCACCCCATTCGAGCGCGACCACCTTGGTGGCCGGTGCCTTCAGATCGAGCTTCTTGTTCCGGCCGTCGGTCAGCGACACCGGCTGCGCGGCTGCGTTGCTGGCGTCGTCGGTCGCGGCGGGCTCACTGGTACCGCAGGCCGTCAGGCCGAACAGGGCAGCAGCGATCAGGGCGATGGCGGTTCGTCTCATCAGGATGACCTCAGATAGTTGTGACGCGGGTCAGGTGTTTGCCGATCGGGCGGGTGCTGACCAGCCCGGTGGCCGGATCGGTGCCGACCTCGATGGTGATGCCGTACGTCTCGGTGAGCGCGTCGGCCCGCAGTACCTCTTCCGGCGTCCCGGTCGCGCGTACTCGCCCCTGATCGAGCAGCGCGATCCGGTCCGCCACCGCGGCGGCCTGGTTCAGGTCGTGCAGTACGACGCCGACCGCGACCCCGTGCTCGTCGGCGAGCTCGCGCATCAGGTCGAGGATCTCGATCTGGTAGCGCAGGTCGAGGAACGTGGTCGGTTCGTCGAGCAGGAGTACGCCGGTGTTCTGCGCGAGGCACGTGGCCAGCCAGACCCGCTGCAGCTCGCCGCCGGAGAGTTCGTCGACGCCGCGCTCGGCCATCGCCGTGACCCCGGTGACGCTCATGGCGTGCTCGATCGCCCGCGGACCGTCCGCGTCGTCGTTGCGCCAGCGGCTGCGGTACGGATGCCGCCCGTACCCGACGACGTCGCGGACGCTGACGCCGTTCGGCGTCGGCCGGGACTGCGACAGCAACGTCACCTTGCGGGCGAACTCCTTCGCCGACAGGTCGAGCGCGTTGCCGCCGCCGGGGAAGGTGATGCTCCCGGCGTCCGGGTGGTGCAGGCGGGCGAGGGCGCGCAACAGCGTCGACTTCCCGCTGCCGTTCGGCCCGACGAGCGCGGTCACGCTCGCGGCCTCGATGTGCAGCGAGGCGCCGTCGACCACCTGGCGGCCGTGATACCCGAGCCGCAGGTCGTCGCCTGTCAGCCCCACCGATTCCTGCATGGCGATGAGGATAGCCTTACCTTAGCTGACCTGTCAGCCAGGGTCTCGATCTGGCATAGTGCGCGTACGATGTACGTGCACTAGTCGAGGGGAAGCCATGGGTGAGGCGCCGTACCAGGCGATCGCGGCCGAGTTGCGGCGGCGGATCGAGGCCGGGGAGCTGCTGCCAGGGGACCGGGTGCCGTCGACGCGGGCGTTGGTCCGCGACTTCGGGGTGGCGATGGCGACCGCGACGAAGGCGTTGCAGGTGCTGCAGGCCGACCAGCTGGTGCATCCCGCGCCGGGGGTCGGGACCGTGGTGGGTCCGCCGCCGCGTTCCCGGCGTACGGCGGTTGCTCCCGATGGAGTGCCGGACCTCAATCGCGACGAGGTTGTGCGGATGGGGATCGCGATCGCGGACGCCGAGGGGCTGGCGGCGTTGTCGATGCGGCGGATCGCGGCCGAGCTCGGGGTGTCGACGATGGCGCTCTACCGGTACGTCGGGGGCAAGGACCCCCTGGTCGTGCAGATGGTGGATGCGGCGCTCGGAGAGTTTCCGCTCGGGGAGATTCCGGCGTACTGGCGGGATGCGGTGACGGCGGTCGCGCGGGTGCACTGGGCGGCGTACCGGCGTCATCTCTGGCTGGCGAGTGCGATCAGTCTGAGCCGGCCGCAGCTGGTGCCGCGGTTGCTGCCGCACACGGACGCGGTGCTGCGAGCGTTGCGCGGGTTCGAGAAGGATGCGGCGTTGTCGACGACGATCAGCCTGTTCGCGTACGTGCGGGGGATCGCGTTGGTGATGGAGTCCGAGGCGCAGGCCGAGCAGGACACCGGGGTCACCGCGGACGAGTGGGCCACCCGGCAGGGCGACCAGTTGGCGGCGATGATCGCGGCCGGGAACCTGACGGCGTTCCAGGAGTTGCTGGCCGACGGCTTCGACTACGAGTACGACCTGGACCAGTTGTTCGAATTCGGGCTCGGGGTCTTCCTCGATGGTCTGTCCGCACGGCTACGCTGAGTGCTGACGACTTCTCCGGAGGTGCCGATGGAGCCTGTGTTCGCGCCGGGTGTGCCTGTTGGCGTGCGGCGGTTGTACGAGCACCGGCCGGAGTTGTTCGTGGCGGCCGACGCGCCGCGGCCGAAGCGGCAGACGTCGTGGTCGGTCGCGCCGGGCAACACGTTCGGGACGTTGCTGGTGTGGATCGCGGTGTGCGTCGGCGGGTGGATCCTGGCGCTGATCATCATGGCGGCGACGCTGCCGACCGCGGTGGCGGCGTGGGGCGCGGTCGGACTCGCCGGCGTCGCGGCGCTCGCGACCGGCGGGATCCTGGTGAAGTCGGCGGTCGAGGACCGTGGGCACAAGGCGGTCCGGATCCAGCACGGGAAGTACCTGCTGCCGGAGGACTTCGACGAGCCGGCCGCGCGGTTGCTCGGGCGGGCGCAGCGGGCCGTGAAAACGGTGCTTGAGGCAACAGTCACCCGGCGTGGCCTGCTGGACGACGTACAGAACGAGCTCGTGCTGCCGGAGCAGTTGTGGGACATCGCGCAGGTGCTCCGCGAGCAGACGGTACTGCGGGCCAGGCAGCAGGATGTCGCGCGCGGAATGGCGACCGCCGAGCTCGACGCCGTACTCGGACCGCAACGTCGTGCCCTCGCGCTCTCGGTGGACGCGATCAAGCGCAAGGTGGATCTGCTGGACCGGTACGCCGACCGCGTCCGCTCCGCCGACGCCGCTCTTCGCGCCGAGGCGGCGCTCGACGACGGCGACCGCTACATCGAGCTCCTCGCCCGCACCGAACCCGTCGGCGACATGTCCGTCGTTCAGGGCTTCACCGACGAGGCCAGCGCCCTGAAGGACACCCTCACCCGCTCCATCAACGCCGCCCGAGACGCGGGCCGAACGTTGGCCCTACCGGAGTAGCCCGCTCCGACCACATTTGGTGGGTGGGCCAGCGAAATGAGGGGTTCTGCACCCGGAACCACGGTGCAGAACCCCGGATTTGCTGGGTCAGCCAGGCAAATTGGTGGGTCAGCCAGGCAAATTGTGTGAGGTGAGGAGGGCGGATTCGGCGTCGGGGGTGAGGCCGATGGTGAGGGGTGGGGCACCTCGGTCGTGGTCCCAGTGGAGGACGTCTTCGACGGTCTTGCGGAGGGGTGTGACGGGCATGCCTGCCGCGCGAGCCTTGGCTGGGTTGCGGCGGCGTTCACCCCATTCGGACTCGGGGTCCATGAGGGGGAAACGGCGCGGTACGGCGTCGAACGGGACAGGGATGATGTCGACGGTGCTGCCGGACAGCTCGGCCGCGGTCCGGATCAGTTCGGCGATGGTGGAGTCGGGGCCGGTCGCGTTGTAGGCGCCGGGTCGCTCGTCCGCGACGAGTCGCGTGATCAGGCTGGCGACGTCGCGGCTGTCCACCAGTTGGAGCGGCGCCTCGGGCTTGGTCGGGAGCGCAACTCGTCCACCACGGGCGCCGCGCCGGATCCAGTAGAGCGCCGTACCGGACGAGTCGCCGGGGCCTGTGACTCGACCGGGGCGGACGAGCGTCGCGCGATCGCCGTACCGCTCGACGACGTCGTCCTCGCACGCGACCTTGCAGGGGCCGTACGTGTCGTTCGTGAGTACGTCGGCATCGCGCAGCGGCTCGCGGCGTGGTGCGGTCTCGTCGGTCCCGGCCGGCAGATCCCGCACGTAGACGGCGTGGCTCGAGATGAACACGTACCGCCCGACGCGGTCCCCGAGCACGTCCATCGCCTGATCGACGTCCCGGGTCCGGAAGCCGCTCGTGTCGACGACCGCGTCCCATTCACCGGTCCGCAGCGCCGAATAGTCGCCCGCCTCCCGATCCCCGATCAGCTGCGTCACGGCCGCGGGGAGCGGCGAGCCACTCTTCCCGCGACTGAACGACGTGACCTCGTATCCCTGCGCCAACGCGTCGTCCACGATCGCGCGCCCGACAAACCCGTTCCCGCCCAGCATCAGAATCCGCACAACCGATGAACTTAGCCGTCACGATCCGATTAGGCTCGCGAATATGACGAACACGGTGGTGGTTGCCGGTGGCACCGGCGCGCTCGGGGTCGCGGTGACCGCCGAGTTCCTGCGGGCCGGCTGGCGGGTCGTCGTACCCGGGCGGTCCGAGGAATCCCTCGCGCGGCTCGGCGCCGACCCGGCGCTCAACCCGGTGATCGCCGACCCCTTCGACCCGGCCGGTACGACGGATGTCGTGGCGCTCGCTACCTCGGACGAGAACGCTCCGCTCACGGCCCTGGTCAACCTTGTCGGCGGCTTCGCGTCCGGTTCCCGGGTGCACGAGACGCCGATCGAGGACTTCGAGAAGCAGCTCCGGCTCAACCTGCGTCCGACGTACCTGATCACCCAGGGGGTCCTGCCGCATCTGCTCGCAGGCGGTGGTGGAGCGATCGTTTGTACGTCGAGCGGCGCCGCGCTCCGCCCGTTCTCCGGGGCGGCCGGGTACATCACCGCGAAGGCAGGGGTGATCGCGTTCGCCGACGCACTGCACGCCGAGTACGCGCGCGACGGCATCCGGGTGAACACCATCCTGCCCGGCACCATCGACACCCCGGCGAACCGCACCGCGATGCCGAAGGCCGACACGAGCAAGTGGACCCCGCCGGAACGGATCGCCGCCGTGGTCCGCACGCTCGTCGAGCTCGAAGGTTTCAACGGCACTCATCTGACCGTTTGACAACCGATTGACCCTGTAACACGTCTGAAGAGGTAAGGGCGCGGGTACTTGACGCACACTTGAGTCAGGTTGGGACGTGGGCGACAGGGGTGCCGATGGGGAGTGCGCGCGCGACGGCGAGGCGGCCGCGGTCGATGCCGAAGTTGCTGGGGTTCACGCTGTTGGGCGCACTGATTCCAGGACTCGGGCTGATCGTCGGCGGGCGCCGGCGGCTCGGTGCCTTCGTGCTCACGCTCTTCCTCGGCCTGGTCGGGCTCGGGGTGTACGTCGGTCTCACCCGGCGCGACGAGGTCCTCGCGGCCGCCGTCGTACCGAGCCGGCTGCTGATGACGTCGGTGGTGATCGGCGCGGTCGCGTTCTGCTGGATCGTGGTGATCGTGGCCTCGCACCGGTCGTTGCGCCCGGCAACGGGTGGCGCCGGCGGGCGGGCCTTCGGTGCGACGTTCGTCGGGCTGCTGTGTTTCGCGATCGCGGCGCCGGCGGCGGTCGGCGTACAGAGTGTGCTCGCGCAGCGGTCGCTGGTGCAGGACGTGTTCCAGTCGCAGGGGGAGAGCAAGAGTGCGACCCGGCCGTCGACGGTCAACGTCAAGGACCCGTGGGAGGACAAGCAGCGGCTGAACCTGCTGCTGCTCGGCGGGGACGATGCGCCGAGCCGCGAGGGCGTGCGGACCGACACGGTGATCGTCGCGAGCATCGACACCAAGACCGGGAACACGGCGCTGGTGTCGCTGCCGCGGAACCTGACGTTCATGCCGTTCCCGGCGGACTCGCCGCTGCGCAGGTACTACCCGGACGGCTTCGGCAAGGAAGGGCTCAGCCTCGACGGGCGGCTGGAGTGGATGCTGACCGCGATGTACCAGAACGTCCCGGACGCGCATCCCGGCATCCTCGGACCGTCCGACAACGAGGGCGCGGACGTGCTGAAACAGTCCGTCGGCGAGGCGATCGGCCTGAAGCTGGACTACTACCTGCAGGTCAATCTGCAGAGCTTCCCGGAGATCGTCGACGCGCTCGGCGGGATCCGGGTGAACGTGAACGAGCGGGTCGCGATGGGTGGCGTGAGCAGCTCGCACATCCCGCCGAAGGAGTGGATCGAGCCGGGAGCGAACCAGCACCTCGACGGCCGGCACGCGCTGTGGTTCGCCCGCGGGCGGTACGGCGCCGACGACGACCAGCGGCAGGTGCGTCAGCGGTGCGTGATCAAGAGCATCGTCGACGCGGCGGATCCGCAGACGCTGGTCACGAAGTACAAGGCGATCGCCCGCGCCGGCCAGCACCTGCTGCGGACCGACATCCCGCAGGAGCTGCTGCCCGCGATGGTGCAGCTCGCGCTGAAGGTGAAGTCGGCGACGGTCTCGAACGTCACCCTCGACTCCGACAAGCTGCGCCTGAAGTACCTGCACCCCGACTACCAGGCCCTCCGCGACACCGTCGAGAACGCCCTCGAATCAGCGCCCGCCCCAACCCCGACGCCCGCCACCACGCCGACCACCCCCGGCACCACCCGCAAGCCCACCACCACAACCACCACCGCGCCCCCCGGCCCGACCCAGAACCTCGCCGACGCCTGCGCGTACAACCCCGCAGGAGACCAGCCCAGCTAGTCGGCACGGACCGCCATGCATGCAAAACCCGGCCGCGACGGGGTGTTCACGCCCGAAACCGTGGGTTCTGCCTGCAGGGACGTCCACTACTCCGTCGGGACGGGCCGACCGAACAACGCCTCGGCGACCGCGGCGAGGTGGGGGAGGATCTCTTCCTCGGTGGCCTTCGTGAGGGTGGGGGTGCCGACGGCGGTGCGGAGGATGCCGATGCCGAGGAGCCACGCGGCGAAGAGTTCGGTGCGGAGGTTCTTGTCCTCGTTGCCATCGGCGAGCTGGGACAGTACGTCGAGGTAGCCCTCGCACACCTGTTGCCGGAGACGGTCCTTGGTGTCCTCGTGACCTGACGAGCGGAGCATCGCGATCAGCGGATGCTCACCGGCGTATTCCGTCCAGTCCTCGAAGACCAACTGCCGCAACAGCTTCGCGGGCAGCTCCTCGACCGGCCCGTCCGGCAGCACGACGGGGGCAGACGAGCCCGCCATCGCCTCGGTGAACAGCCCGGACTTGGACCCGAAGTACCGGAACACGAGCGCCGGGTCGACGCCCACGTCGCCGGCCACATCCCGGACGCTCGTTCCGTCGTACCCGTCCCGGGCGAACCGGTCCAGGCGATCCTCAGCGGCGGCCGCGGGAACGACCTGCTCGCGGTGCACTACCGCCAGAACCACCTGGACGGGCGGACGAAGTACCTCGGCGTGCAACCGCCGTACACGAAGGACCAACCACCTCCCCCAACCCCTGCGGACAGTCGCCAAGGTGAGCGCGGGGCTGTTTGCCAAGTCCCCTGCGGAGAGTGTGAAGGACACGCTCGCGGTGATGGACGCACAGCCGGACGAGCGGCTGATCCTCCGCGCGGTCGGCAAACCCGTCGACCCGGCGCTCGCGACCTTCGACCCGCAGAACGCGCGCGGGCTGTACGAGCTGACGAGGGAAATGATCTGAAGTCAGGGTGTCGATCTGGTGGTGGCCCGCTCGACGTGAGAGTAAGTGATCGACCGACACGACGAGGGAGCATCAGCGATGCGCTACATGATCATCAACAAGGCCGACGCGGACAGTGAGGCCGGGAACTTGCCGCCGCAGGAGGTGGCCGAAGGTGTCGGACGGGTCGTCGAGGACCTGTCGAAGGCCGGCGTACTGCTGTTCGCCGAGGGTGTGCACCGCAGTTCGCTCGGCGCGCGGGTGAAGGTCGACGCGGGCAAGCGCACCGTCACCGACGGCCCGTTCGCCGAGACCAAGGAGCTGGTCGGCGGCGTGATCGTCGTCGAGGTCCGCAGCCGCGACGAGGCGATCGAGTGGGCCGCGCGGCTGGCCGAGGCCCTCGGCTCCGAGGTCGAGGTACGCCGGGTTGTCGAGGAAGCCGATTTCGGCCCGGACTCCGACGCGTTCGAGAGTTGAGGCGATCATGAAACTGACGACCATCACGCAGGTCTCCGTCGACGGAGTGATGCAGGGAAACGGCCCGTCGGAGACCGACCGCAAGCAGGGCTTCGAGCGCGACGGCTGGGCCATGGCGCCGTTCGACAATGAGGCCATGGCGTTCGTCGAGCAATTCTGCGAGCGCGCCGGTGGGTTCCTGTTCGGCCGGCGGACCTACGAGATCTTCGCCCCCTACTGGGGTGCGCTGGCTCCGGGCAGCGGTCCGATCGCGGACGCCTTCAACACCAAGCCGAAGTACGTCGCGTCGAACACCCTCACCGAGGCGACGTGGTCGGAGACGACCGTCTTGTCCGGTGACCTCGCGGCGGCCATCGGCGAGCTGAAGACCAGGCCGGGAGGCGAGTTGCAGGTGCACGGCAGCGGTGCCCTGGTTCGTTGGCTGCTGGAGAACGATCTCGTGGACGAGATCATTCTGCTCATCTTCCCGGTGGTCGTCGGCCAGGGCACACGGCTGTTCCCCGACAGCGGTCCGGACCTGGCGCTCGACCTGGTGGAGTCGCGAGCCTTCCCGAAGGGCATAACGCTCCAGGGTTACCGACCGGCCGGCCGCCCGCAGTACGCAACCGCCTGACGCCCCCTGCCCGGACAGTGATGTCCATTCGTGCCACCTCCGTTCGTGGAGATGGCATGAACAACACACTGAAGGTTTCCGACGCAGAGCTGTACTACGAGGTGCGCGGATCAGGACCGCTGCTGGTCCTGGTCGGCGCCCCGATGGATGCGGACGCGTTCGCGCCGCTGGCCGACCTGCTGGCACCCGACTACACGGTCCTGACTCTGGACCCGCGCGGGGTGAAGCGGAGCAAGCTCGACCCGGGCGGTACGTCGCGACCCGAGCAGCGGGCCGACGACCTGGCCGCGCTGATCCGGTACGTCGACGCCGGGCCGGCCGTCGTACTCGGCTCTAGCGGGGGAGCGGTGAGCGCGCTCGCGCTGGCGCAGGACCACCCGGACGTCGTCCGGACTGTCATCGCGCACGAGCCGCCGCTCGACCGGCTGATCCCGGACGCGGACGAGGTGCTCGCGAAGTCGGAGAAGCTGATGGCCGACTATCTCGCCGGTGACGTGACCGGCGCCTGGAAGCAGTTCTTCGCGCTCGCGAACATCCACCTGCCCGACGAGGTCGTCGAGATGATGTTCGGCGGCGAGCGCGACCCCGAGCAGGAGGCGACGGAGCGGTTCTGGTTCGGCCACGAGATGCGCGAGTCCATCACTTGGCTCCCGGACGTCGACAAGCTGCGCGGCGTCGACATCGTGGTCGGAATCGGCGAGGAATCCACCGGTCAACTCTGCGACCGGACCTCCACCGCTCTCGCTGACCGCCTCGGCATCGAGCCGACCCGCTTCCCGGGCGACCACACCGGCTTCGTCGACCAGACCGAGCCCTTCGCCGAGGCTCTGCGCGCCCTGCTCGGAGCCGCCCAGCCGCGGAGGTGAGACTCGCCCGTGGGTCGTCAGGTGGAGTATGTGAAGCTGGGAGGTGTTCGGTGGGTGCGCAGGGGTGTCAATGCGATCTCATCGGGCACCGGTCGCAGATACCGCGTTCGCCAGCGTGGCGTCTTGACCTCAACCGTGGTTGAAGTTTCAAGCTGGTGCCGCTGACACAGGACATCGGAGATATCGGCCCTCGCGGGGCCCTGACGAAGGAGCAGAGTTGACCACGTACACGCTTCCCGACCTCCCCTACGACTACAGCGCGCTCGCGCCGAGCATCGCGGGCGAGATCATGGAGCTGCACCACGACAAGCACCACGCGACCTACGTGAAGGGTCTGAACGACACCCTGGACAAGCTGGCCGAGGCCCGCGACAAGGGTGACTTCGGCGCGATCGTCGGGCTGGAGAAGACGCTCGCCTTCAACCTCGGTGGGCACGTGAACCACTCGATCTTCTGGAAGAACCTCTCGCCGGACGGTGGCGACAAGCCGGACGGCGAGCTGGGTGCGGCGATCGACGAGTACTTCGGCTCGTTCGACTCGTTCCAGGCCAACTTCACCGCGAGCGCGACCACGATCCAGGGCTCCGGCTGGGCGATCCTCGGCTGGGACGCGCTGGGCGGTCAGCTGCTGATCCACCAGCTCTACGACCAGCAGGGCAACCTGCCGGCCGGCCAGATCCCGATCGCGATGCTGGACATGTGGGAGCACGCGTTCTATCTGCAGTACAAGAACGTGAAGCCCGACTACGTCAAGGCGTGGTGGAACGTCGTGAACTGGGCCGACGCCCAGGCGCGCTTCGACGCCGCCCGCTCCGGCGCCGGCGCCCTGATCACCGGCGCCTGATCCACCCCGAAGTACGACGAAGGGCGTCCGGCTCCGGCCGGACGCCCTTCGCGCTGTCAGGCACAGAAGTCCGCGATCACCGGGGCGATCGCCGCGGTCTTGATCATGTGGTTCTGACCCGGTACTTCGGTGTGCTCGGCGCCCGGCACCGCTGCCGCGAGCGCCCGCGTCGAGTTCTTCATCCACCCCGGGCTCTTCCCGCCGTTCACCACGAGCACCGGCTGCTCGATCGGCGCCCACTGCTCGGTATCCATCGGGTCGCCGAAGCAGTTCCCGCCGAGCACCTGGGCGTCGTACGGCAGGGTGTGCGCGATCGCCTTCATCGGCTTCCAGGCCGGCATCAGCTTCATCATCGTGACGAAGATCCCGGGCAGTCCGATCCCCTTCGTGAAGAAGTACTTGATCGCGTCGCCCGGCTCGAGTGCCTGCAGGTCGGCGACCCAGCTCCGCGGGATCTGCTTGCGGCTGTTGTCGACGACGTACGGCGGCTCGAACGCGACCAGCTTCTCGATCGGCAATCCGGCCGCGGCCGCCCGCAGCGACAGTGCCGCGCCGGACGATGAGCCGTAGACGTACGCCGATCCGCCGGCCGCCTCGATCACCGCGGCCAGATCCTCGATCTCACGCTCGACCGCGTACTCGCCCGCGTCACCGGAGTCACCGCGCCCGCGCCGGTCGTAGTTGTAGACGGTGAAGCGGTCCGCGAGCGCCTCGGCGAGGTCGGGCATCGGACCCTGTGCACGGGAGCAGAGCGCGCCGTCGACGAGAACGAGCGCCGGCCCGTTGCCGCGGCGGTCGTAGGTGATGGTGGTGCCGTCCTTCGATACGACGGTGTTCATGGTGGATTCCTCCTGGTGGGTGACGATCTCACCACTGCGTCGAACGGCGGCCGACCACGCGACACTGTGTGACGCAGATCACTTTGGCGACGCTCCGTCGCGTGGTTGTCGGCCCATCTGGGTACCGGACGGGCAACCGAGCACGGGAGGCGGTCATGACGACACGTCCGGAGATGGTCCGGCGTGAGGCTGGACTCAACGGTCAGAACGCGAACATCGGTCACCTCGTGAGCGACGTGACGAGCGACCTGAGCCAGTTGGTACGTGACGAGATTCAGCTCGCCAAGGCCGAGCTGAAGGAGAAGGGCAAGGAGGCCGGCGTCGGTGCCGGGTTGTTCGGCGGGGCCGGAACGCTCGCGCTGTACGGCCTGGGCGTCCTGATCGCCGCGGCGATCCTCGGGCTCGCGACCGCGTTGCCGGCCTGGCTGTCGGCCCTGATCGTCGCCGCGGTCCTGTTCGCGATCGCGGCCGTCGCCGCTCTGCTCGGCAAGCGGCACGTCACCCGTGCCACTCCGCCCGTTCCGCAACGTGCCGTCGACGGCGTGCACGAGGACCTCGAAGCGCTCAAGGGACACCAGCCGGAAGGGAAGAACATCGCATGACCACCACGAAGAACGCCGCACATCGCGAGCCGATGACGGACAGCGAGACGCTGCGCGAGGATCTCGACCACACCAGGCAGCACCTCGCCGACACCGTTCAGGAACTCACCCGCCGGCTGAACGTTCCGCACCGGATGAAGGAGACCGCGTCAAGCGCGGGCCATCGGGTGTCGGGCGCTGCCGGACAGACGGGTCAGAAGATGAAGCAGGTACCGGGCGCGATGAAGGAACTGCCCGAGACGACCAGGCGCCACCCGAAGGCCGCAGCCGCCGTCGGTGGAGCCGTGGTACTCGGCGCCGGCGCCATGGCCTGGCTGGCACGCCGGCACAAGTAGAACAGCTGGTCAGCAGGCGGCGGCCCGCTCCAGGAGGAGTTTGCGTTCGCGTTCGTTGCGGGTCAGTGCGGCGGCCTTCTCGAACTCGGCGCGGGCCTCGTCCAGGCGGCCGAGCTTGAACAGCAGGTCGCCTCGGACGCTCGGCAGGTGGTAGTCCTTCAGCGACGGGTCGTCCGCCAGGAGGTCGACCGCTGCCAGTCCACGTTCCGGGCCGAACGCCATCGAGATCGCGACGGCCTGGTTCAGCTCGATGACGGGTGACGGGGTCACTTGCGCAAGTACGGCGTACAGGCCGGCGATCCTGGCCCAGTCGGTGTCCTCGGGGTCGGCTGCGCGGGCGTGGCAGGCGGCGATCGCGGCCTGCAGGAGGTACGGGCCGGGTGGCTTCTCCATTGCCCAGGCGCGCTCGATGCCTTCGAGGCCGCGGCGAATCAGTAGCCGGTCCCAGCGGCGGCGGTCCTGGTCGAGGAGAAGCACCGGCTCGCCGTCACTCCCGACGCGGGCGTTCGCGCGGGACGACTGCAGCTCCATCAACGCCAGCAGACCGAGTACTTCGGGCTCCGTCGGCATCAGCTCGACGATCAGCCGGCCCAGGCGCATCGCCTCGTTGCACAGGGCCGGCCGCATCCAGTCGTCGCCCGCCGTCGCGGAGTACCCCTCGTTGTAGATCAGGTAGATGACCTCGAGCACCGACGACGTCCGCTCGAAGAGTTCCGGCCCGGACGGCACCTCGAACTCGACGCCGGCCTTGGCCAGGTTCCGCTTGGCACGCACGATGCGCTGCGCGATTGTCGCCTCCGGGGCGAGGAACGCGCGGGCGATCTCGTCGGTCTTCAGCCCGCCGAGCAGCTTGAGCGTCAGCGTCACCCGGGCGTCCATGGTGAGCACCGGGTGACAAGCAGTGAACACCAGTCGGAGCAGGTCGTCCTCGATGTGGTCCTCGAGGATCGCCTCCACGTCGTCCTCGACGCTGTCACCGTCGATCTCCAGCTCGTGGCCCATCTCGGCGAGCTTCCGCTGGTACGTGTCCTTGCGCCGGATCAGGTCGATCGCCCGCCGCTTGGCGATCGCCATCAGCCAGGCGCCGGGATTGTTCGGTACGCCGGACTCGGGCCACTGCTCCAGCGCAGCCACCAGCGCGTCCTGCGCCAGCTCTTCCGCGAGTCCGACGTCCCGCACGATCCGTGCGACGCCCGCGATGATCCGCGCCGACTCGATCCTCCAGACCGCGTCGACCGCCCCGTGCGCATCCGTAACCGTCACCCGCCGATAGTAGACACGAATGCGCTGGACCGCAGTCGCCATAAGGAGGTCGTCTCGCCCTCCCGCGCCCGACGATGCCGAGGTACGGCGTCGGCGCGCCCGGCGACCTGCAGTCCACCGGAACGGAACATGCTCAACAGCTCACCCCGCTCCCGCAGCCCGAGCCGCTCGGCCAGATCGGACAGGACCAACCACACCTCCCCGCCCGGTGCGAGGTGCTCCCGGACAGTCCCCAGGAATGCGCGCAGCATTCGCCCGTCCTCGTCGTACACGGCCTGGTCGAGGAGAGTCGCCGGCGCCGCGGGGATCCACGGCGGGTTGCAGACGATCAGATCCGCCCGCCCCGGCGGGAACAGATCGGTCTCGACGAGCGTGGCGTTCACCTGTAACCGTTGGAGGTTCTCGCGGGCGCACGCGATCGCTCGCGCGTTGTTGTCTGTAGCAACTACCTGGCGAACGCCCCGCCTGGACAGGATCGCGGCGAGCAGTCCAGTCCCGGTGCCGATGTCGAACGCGGTGGCTGTTTCCGGCAATGGGCAGTCGGCGACCAGGTCGGCGTACTCCGATCTGGTGGGGGCGAAGACGCTGTAGTGCGGGTGGATGCGCTGGCGGAGGGCCGGTACATAGACGCCGCGGAGCCGGAGTTGGTGTGCGCCGATCACGCCCAGCAACTCCCGCAGCGGCACCCACCGCTCGCCGTCGGGCGGTCCGTAGGCCTCGTGACAGGCCGTCCGTACGTCGGGTGCGCGGCGCAATGTGATGCGGTGGTCGATCAGCGGAACCAGCAACGAGTTCAGGACGCGGACTCGTTTTGCCTGGTGCCGGCGCTGGTCGTAGAACGTGCCGCCGCTCGGCGCCGGAAGCCGGCGGCCGAGGGCGGTGAGGAGCTGCTTGGCGTTCTGGAAATCACCCTCCCAGTGAAGTGTCGAGCCGCGTCTGATCAGGCGCAGCGCCCGATCCGCGGAGATGGAGTCGTCGATCGTGATGACCTGGTGCAAGAGTCGTCCCTGCCGGTGCGAAGCGAAGATGGGCAGCACGGCTCACCCGAACGCCGGATCGGCGCCGGGGAGCGGACGACGGAACTAGAGAACTACCGCCGCATGTCTGGGCGAGGTCACCGCACCACTGTAGACAGGAACGCGGTCGTCCGGTCCTGCTCCTCCGCGGTGCCGATCGGCGCCAGCATCAGGTCGGTCGCGCCGGTGTCGCCGATCCGGGCGAGCTGCTTCGCGATCGAGTCCTCGTCGCCGACGATCAGTACGTCGGCCGGACCGTCGGCGCTTTCCCGGTCGAGCATCGCGCGGTACTCCGGGACCTGTCCGGCCAGCGCGAACTGCTCGGCGAACCGCGCCCGTACGGCGTCCTCGGCGGACGTGAGACACACACCAAGGCCCGCCACGATGCGCGGGGTGCGGCTCCCGGACGCTCGAGTGATGGTCGGTACGACGTGGTTGGTGAGTGTCTGGGGTCCGGTCATCCAGGTGATCGTGCCGTCGGCGAGCTCGCCCGCCACCTTCAGCATCGCGGGCCCGAGCGCGGCGAGCAGCACTGACGGAGCCTCGGCCCCGGGAAGGTCGATCGCACCGACGGCCGTGTAGGTCTCGCCGTGATGGTCGACCGTCTCGCCCCGGAGCAGTGGCCGCAGCACTTCCAGGTACTCGCGCATCCGTCGAGCCGGCCGATCGGTGGGTAACCCGTACATCGTGCTGACCATCCGGGCGATGCCGGCGCCGATGCCGAGTGTGAGCCGGTTGCCGACCGCCGCCTGCACGGTCAATGCCTGCTTCGCGAGCACGAGCGGGTGCCGCTGCGGGAACGGTACGACCGCGGTGCCGAGCTCGATACCGGGAGCCGCGGGGCCGGCGACCGCCAGCGTGGTGAGGGCGTCCCAGCCCATGCCGTGCGTCACCCAGGCAGAGGCGGCCCCGGCCGCGGCCGCCTCCTGGATCTGCCGGGTGATCTCGGTGAGCGGGGCCCGTCCACGGACGTCGCCGAACGCCATCCCAATGCGCATCTCATGTCTCCTCGATCTAAACGGGGTGGCCCCCCGATTATCTTCGGCTACGATATGGGGGACCACCCCACTTACGTCAAGGGACGGCATGATGCGCGCTGACGCCCAGCGGAACCGGGACCGCATGGTCGCGGTCGCGGCCGAGGTGGTGTCCGAGCAAGGCGCGGACGCGTCGCTGGAGGAGATCGCTCGCCGCGCGGGTGTCGGGTCGGCGACGCTGCACCGGCATTTCGGCGGCCGGATCAGGTTGCTGGAGGAGGTGTTCCGGAGCAGTGTCGACGAGGTCTGTGCGCAGGCGACGGAGCTGCTCGACGAGCCGGATCCCCTGCAGGCGTTGACGAACTGGCTGCGCGCGATGGTCCGGCACGCGACCAGCAGCCGCGGTCTCGCGACGGCGCTGGTGATGAGTGGGGACTGTGGTTCAGACACGCACGCGCGGGTGATCTCGGCCGGCCGGAAGCTGCTGGAGCGCGCTCAGGACGCCGGCGCCGTACCCGCGGAAGTCCGGATCGAGGACCTGCTGAAGCTGGTCAACGGCATCTCGCTGGCCAGCGCCGAGGACACCGCTCAGGCCGACCGTTTGCTCACCCTGGCAATCCGGGGCATAGCACCGGCGTCGGCCTAATAGACTTCGCTGCGGAAACCCCCCGAAAGATGGCTTGAGGTTTGCTGTGCTCACCATGCAGGAAGCGCTGCTCGCGCTCACGAAGTACTGGACCGACCGGGGCTGCATGATCGTGCAGCCGTTCAACACCGAGGTCGGTGCCGGAACGCTGAACCCGGCCACCATCCTGCGGGTGCTCGGTCCGGAGCCGTGGCGGGTGGCGTACGTCGAGCCGAGTGTGCGGCCGGACGACAGCCGCTACGGCGAGAACCCGAACCGGCTGCAGACGCACACCCAGTTCCAGGTGGTGCTCAAGCCGGACCCGGGCAACCCGCAGGAGCTGTTCCTGGACAGCCTGTCCGCGCTCGGGATCGACATCGACGCGCACGACGTACGGTTCGTCGAGGACAACTGGGCGAACCCGGCGACTGGGTCCTGGGGCCTGGGCTGGGAGGTCTGGCTGGACGGTCTGGAGATCACCCAGTTCACGTACTTCCAGCAGGCCGGCGGGATGACGCTGGACCCGGTGTCGGTGGAGATCACCTACGGCATCGAGCGGATCATGATGGCGCTGCAGGGCGTCTCGCACTTCAAGGACATCGCCTACGCGCCGGGCATCTCGTACGGCGAGGCGTTCGGCCAGGCGGAGTACGAGATGAGCCGGTACTACCTGGACGACGCGGACGTGGAGTCGCAGAAGCGGCTGTTCGAGGAGTACGCGAACGAGGCCCGCCGGATGATCGACGACCGCCTCCCGGTGCCGGCGCACATCCAGGTACTGCGGTGCTCGCACACGTTCAACGTCCTCGACGCCCGCGGCGCCGTCAGTACGACGGAACGCGCCAAGGCGTTCGGCCGGATGCGGACCCTGGCCCGCGAGGTCTCGCGGCTGTGGGCTGAGCGCCGCGAGGAGCTGAAGCACCCGTTGGGTCTGGCCGAGCTGCCGCCGGCCGCGGAGGAGCCGACCGAGTTCCCGGCGATCACCGGGACCCGGCAGCTGACCTTCGAGATCGGCACGGAGGAGATGCCGCCGTCCGAGGTCACGAAGACCGCCGCGGCGGTGCAGGCCGCGCTGGAGGAGAAGCTGGCCGCGACGCGGCTCGAGCACGGCGCGATCACGACGTACGCGACCCCGCGCCGCGTGGTCGCCTTCGTCGCTTCCGTCCAGGCCGGTGAGCCGGACGCCGAGCGTGTGGTCCGTGGTCCGAAGAAGGCGGCCGCGTACGACGCCGACGGCAACCTCACCAAGGCCGCCGCCGGGTTCGCCCGCGGCCAGAAGGTGGAGCCGACCGAGCTGCACGACCTGGATGTCGACGGCATCGAGTACGTCGCGGTGACCAAGCCGGACCCGGGTCGCGGTGCGGCCGAGGTGCTGAGCGGCGTGCTGAGCGAGATCGTCGCCGGTCTCCGTTCGGACAAGAACATGCGGTGGAACGACGCCAAGCTGTCGTTCACCCGCCCGATCCGCTGGCTGGTCGCGCTGCTCGGCGACGAGATCGTCCCGGTCTCTGTCTCGAGCCTCGCGGCCGGACGGACGACGCGGGTACACCGGACCGCGGCGCAGCCGAAGGTCGAGATCGCGTCGGCCGAGGGCTACCTGGACCTGCTCCGGATCCACGGTATCGAGGCCGACCCGGCCCGGCGGCGGGCGCAGATCGTCGAGGCCGCGGCGGAGCTGTCGAAGGTTGTCGGCGGCACGGTCGACGTCGAGGGTGAGTCCGCGCTGCTCGACCAGATCGTCAACCTGATCGAGGAGCCGACGCCGATCCTGGGCGGGTTCGCGGCCGACTACCTGGACCTGCCGAGCGAGATCCTCACGACCGTCATGCGCAAGCACCAGCGCTACCTGCCGGTCCGCGACGGTGACGGCAAGCTGCTGCCGCACTTCGTTGCCGTGGCCAACGGTTCGGTCGACGAGGACCTGGTCCGGGCCGGCAACGAGGGCGTACTGCGAGCGCGCTACGAGGACGCCGCGTTCTTCTGGCGGGCCGACCTGGAGACGCCGCTGGAGGAGATGAAAAGCGAGCTGGAGAAGCTGGCCTTCGAGGAGCGGCTCGGCTCGATGGCCGACCGCGCCGCCCGGATCGGGCGGATCGCCTTGGCATTGGCGGCCACCGTCGAGATCGATGGCGACGACCTGACGACGTTGAAGCGGGCCGCCGAGCTGGCCAAGTTCGACCTGGGTTCGCAGATGGTGGTCGAGCTGACCAGCCTGGCCGGCACGATGGCGCGCGAGTACGCCAAGCGCGCCGGTGAGACCGAGGCCGTCGCGCAGGCCCTGTACGACATGGAACTGCCGCGGTCGGCCGGTGACCCCGTCCCGTCCACGACTCCGGGCGCGCTGCTCGCGCTCGCCGACCGGTTCGATCTGTTGGCCGGTCTGTTCGGGATCGGCGCGAAGCCGACCGGAAGCTCCGACCCGTTCGCGCTGCGCCGGGCCGCGGCCGGTGTCGTCGCGATCCTCCGCGAGCACCCGGAACTGCGGGCGATCACGTTGCCGGTGGGCCTGAAGGCGGCCGCGGACGAGATCGGTGCGCAAGGCATCGACGTACCGGCGGACTCGCTCGACGAGGTCGCCGACTTCACCGTACGGCGGTATGAGCAGCAGCTGCTCGACCGTGGCGACGACCACCTCCAGGTCGCCGCGGTGTTGCCGTTGGCAACTGCTCCAGTGGTCGCGGACGAGACGCTGAAGACCCTGCAAGGCCTGGTCGGCAACAGCGACTTCGCCGATCTGGTCGCCGTACTGCAGCGGGTCCGCCGGATCGTTCCGGAAGGCACCGCGGCGGAGTACGACGCCGGCAAGCTCACGGAGCCTGCCGAGGTCGTGCTGCACGAGGCGGTCCAGAAGATCGGGCAGGCACCGACCGGGCTCGGTGACTTCGTCTCCACCGCGTCGGTCCTGGTCGAGCCGGTGAACGCGTTCTTCGACGAGATCCTCGTGATGGCGAAGGAACCGGAGATCCGCGCCGCGCGGTTGGGGCTGCTGGCAACAATCAGCAAGCTCGCCGCACCGGTCCTCGACTGGCAAGCCCTCGGCACGAGCCTCAACCCTGCAGAGTGATGACCCCCGCAGAAGCTGCGGCACGGGCCGAGCGCGTCGCGCCGGCCCTGCGGGAGCATCTGCCGCCGACACCGTTTGTCCGGTACGGCGCGTTCAGCGAGGAGCTCGGCGCCGAGGTGCTCGTGAAGTGCGAGCACCAGCAGCGGACGGGATCGTTCAAGGCCCGCGGCGCGCTGGCGAAGATCCTCACGCTGACCGAGGCAGAGCGTGCGGCAGGCGTGATCACGGCGTCGACCGGGAATCACGGGCTCGGCGTCGGTAACGCGCTCGCGACGCTCGGGGGCCATGGCATCGTCTACCTGCCCGAGAACGCCGCGCCCGGCAAGGTCGCGGCACTGCGCCGGCTAGGTCTCGAACTACGGGCCGAGGGCAACGACACCGGCGTCCTCGAGATCAAGGCCCGGGCGTACGCCGCGGAGCACGGGCTGGCGTACGTCCCGCCGTACAACGATCCGGACATCATTGCCGGGCAGGGGACGGTCGGCGTGGAGATCGTCGAGCAGTTGGCCGGTGAGCCGCTCGATGCGGTCGTGGTGGCGGTCGGTGGCGGCGGGCTGATCAGCGGGGTCGCTTCGGTGCTCAAGAAGCACTTGCCCGGGATCCGCGTGTACGGCGCGCAGCCGGCCGTCGACGATGCGATGGCGGCCTCGGTACGGGCCGGCGAGATCGTGCAGGTCGACGCCGGGCAGACGTTGTCGGACGGTACGGCGGGCAGCGTCGAGCCGGGGAGTATCACCTTCGCCCTGTGCCGTGAACTGGTCGACGACTGGGTGCTGGTCGAGGAGGATGCGATTCGCGACGCGCTCCGGACGGTGATCGACACCGAGCACCAGCTGATCGAAGGCTCGGCGGCGCTGGCGTTCGCGGCTGCGAGCGCACGACGTACCGAATTGGCCGGGAAGCGTGTCGCGGTGGTGTCCTGCGGCGGCAACATGTCGTCCTCCACGTTGGTGTCGGCGCTTGCGTGAGCTCGTCGTACTCGGGACCGGCAGTCAGGTGCCGTCCCGGGAACGCACGCAGAACGGGTACTTCCTGCGCTGGGACGACGAGGGGTTTCTGTTCGATCCCGGCGAGGGCACGCAGCGGCAGATGATCTACGCCGGGCTTCCGGCCCGGGCGATCACGCGGTTGTGCGTGACGCACTTCCACGGCGATCACTGTCTCGGGGTGCCAGGTGTGGTGCAGCGGTTGTCGCTGGACGACGTGCCGCATCCGGTGCGGGCGCACTACCCGGCGTCGGGGCAGACGTACTTCACGCGGTTGCGGTACGCCGCGTCGTTCTTCGAGCGGGCCGAGCTGCTTGAGGAGCCGGTGGAGGAGGACGGGCTGCTGTCGGTCGGGTCGTTCGGCCAGTTGTGGGCGCGCCGCCTGGAGCACCCGATCGAGTCGTTCGGCTACCAGTTGATCGAGCCCGACGGACGCCGGATGCTCCCGGACAAGCTCGCGGCGTACGGCGTGACCGGGCCCGACGTCGGCCGGCTGCAACGAGCCGGATCGCTCGACCTCGGCGATCGCATTGTTCATGTGGAGGACGTGAGCGAGCTGCGACCGGGGCAGCGGTTCGCGTTCATCATGGACACCCGCCTGTGCGAGAACGTCCTGCGCCTCGCGGACGGCGCCGACCTGCTCGTCATCGAGTCGACGTACCTGTCGTCCGAGTCCGAACTGGCCCGCCGTTTCGGTCACCTGACCGCCCGCCAGGCCGCTCGGGTCGCGGCCGAATGCGGCGTCCGCAAGCTCGTCCTCACGCACTTCTCCCAGCGCTACCTGGAACCGGAGCGCTTCCACGAGGAAGCCGCGGCGGAGTTCTCCGGCGAGATCGTGGTCGCCTCCGATCTCAGCCGGCTCTCAGTTCCGGCTCGCCGCTAGCCGAAGCGGTAGGCGTAGCGGACGAACAGTGCGTTAACGGACCGGCAAACAAGGCCGAACCCGTGCAGTTCCAGGCTTTCCGAGGATTAGCATTACCGGCGAATATAAATTTGCCGATGCTCAGGAGCGACCTGTCGTGCGCACACCCCGTCCGGTGCCGGCGGCTGTCGCATTGGTCGTACTGAGCGCGGCGGTGGGGGTGACGGTCTGGCGGCCCTGGGAAGATTCCGCCGACGCGACCGGCCGCCCGTCCGGGATCAGCGTGTCCCGCAGCCAGTGTGGTCAGGGCTGGACGGACGCGAAGACCGGCCGGCAGACGCTCGTCGTCCACAACACCGGCGACGCGGCCGCGGAGGTCGACCTCGTGGAGGTCCGCAGCAACAAGGTGTACGGCGAGGTTGAGGGTCTGGGTCCGAACACGAGCGCGTCGATGGACGTGCAACTCGGCGCCGGGCAGTACGCGATCCGCTGCCTGATCGAGGACGCCGACGCGATCACCGGTCCGACAGTCACGCTGACGGGTGATGCGCAGGGCGGTCCTGCCGTCATACCGGTCACCAAGAACGACCTGCTGCCGCTGGTGAAGAAGTACCAGGCCGGGGTCGCTCGTGGCGTCGCGGATCTGGCCGTCAAGACGGACAAGTTGCGTGCTGATGTGGACGCCGGCAACTTGGACGCGGCCCGGACCGACTGGCTGTCTGCGCACCTGGCGTACAACTCGCTCGGCGCGGCGTACGACGCGTTCGGGGACTTCGCGGACAAGATCGATGGGTCCGCCAACGGGTTTCATTTGTTGGAGAAAGGCTTGTGGCACAAGGGCTCTGGGCTGAAGCCGATCGCGGACCAGTTGGCGGCCGACGTCCACGGCCTGCAGAAGGATCTGCCCAATGAGCAGGTGGATCCGAACGATCTCGGGCTGCGCGCCCACGAGATCATGGAGAACGCGCTTCAGTTCGAGCTGACCGGAGAGAACGATCAAGGCAGCGGTACGTCGCTGAACACCGCGCTGGCGAACTTGAACGGTATGGCGAAGGTGCTGGCCATCTTGGATCCGGTGCTCAAGCCGCGCTACCCCGACCTGCCCGAGGTTCTGAAGTGGGAGGGACGGGTGCGCACGTTGCTGACCGCGCATCGGAACACGCCGGTCGACCAGTTGGATCGGACCACGCGGGAGCAGCTCAACGGTGCGGTGGGGGAGTTGCTGGAGAAGCTCGCTCCGGTCGCCGCGATCTGTGAAGTGCGGAGGGCCTCATGAGTGAGGTCGGCCGCCGATCCTTCCTGCGCGGAGCACTCGCGGGAGCCGGTGCTGCGGCAGCGACCGGGCTGACGGTGTCCGCCGACGCGGCGAAGTCAACGTCCGTGCCCTTCCACGGCGTACATCAGGCCGGCATCGTCACCGATCAGCAGAGGCAGGCGATCTTCGCGTCGTTCGACGTGATCGCGGCGAACCAAACAGAGCTGACCGACCTGTTAAGAACGTTGACCGACCGGGCGCGGCTGCTGACCGCGGGCGGTGCGCTGCCGCCGTTGGGGATCACGGCCCCGCCGGCCGATTCCGGCGTACTCGGACCAGACATGCCGGGCGACGATCTGACGGTCACCGTCGGCGTCGGGGCGTCCCTGTTCGACGACCGGTACGGCCTGAAGGATCGCAAGCCGGCGAAGTTGACGGCGATGAAGGAGTTCCCGAACGACAGTCTGGACGACAGCCTGTGTAACGGGGATCTGAGCCTGCAGTTGTGCGCGTCGGAGACCGACACCGTCCTGCACGCGCTGCGGGACGTCGCTCGGCACACTCGAGGCGCGATGCAACTGCGCTGGCGGGTGGACGGCTTCCAGAGCCCGCCGCGGCCCGCCGGTGCCCCGCGCAACCTGATGGGTTTCAAGGACGGCATTGTCAAGCCGGCATCGGCCGACCACGACAAGCTCGTGTGGGTAGGCAAGGGGAACGGCGAGCCGGCCTGGACCGAGGGCGGCAGCTACCAAGTGCTGCGCCAGATCCGGATGCTGGTCGAGTTCTGGGACCGGGTGTCGGTCGGCGAGCAGGAGAACATGTTCGGCCGGCGCCGGGACTCCGGCGCGCCGCTGGACGGCAGCAGCGAGACCGACCTGCCGAACTATCCGGCCGATCCGACCGGCGGAGCGATTCCGCTGACCAGCCACATCCGCAGGGCGAACCCGCGGACCGCGGACACCGCGGCCAGCCAGTTCCTGCGCCGCGGCTACAGCTACGACAAGGGCACCGACGCGGTCGGTGACCTGGACATGGGGCTGCTGTTCTGCGCGTACCAGCAGGACATCGCCCGGCAGTTCGAGGCCGTGCAGACCAGGCTGGCCGACGAGCCTCTCGTCGACTACATCCGGCCGGTCGGCGGCGGCTATTTCTTCGTGCTTCCCGGTGTTCGGGACGGCAACGACCACTTCGCGCGGTCGTTGCTCGGATGAGTTATTCAGGAGGAGAAGGCATGCGCGCAAGACTTCCTGTCGCTGCTACAGCCGTTGCGGCTGCGACGGGCTTGTTGCTGGCCGCCTGTGGCGCCCCCGGCGCTACCCATCAGGTGACCAACGCCGGTGCGGCGTTCACGGCGGCCGACGCCGCTTCGTACCACCCGGCTCGAACGACCACGCCGATCCAGCACGTGGTGGTGATCTTCGGCGAGAACATCTCGTTCGACCACTACTTCGGGACGTACCCGAACGCGACCAACGCGGACGGTACGTCGTTCACGGCGGCCCGGCACACGCCCAAGGTGAACGGTCTGTCCAAGAAGCTGCTGACGGACAACCCGAACGCCTACAACCCGAAGCGGCTGGCGCCGTCCCAGGCGCTGACCTGCGACCAGAACCACGGCTACGGGCCGGAGCAGAAGGCCGTCAACGGCGGCAAACTGGACAAGTTCGTCGAGAACACCGAGACCGACAAGTGCACCGGTCAGCCGGTGCTGTTCGGCGAGCCGGGCCTGGTGATGGACTACTACGACGGCAACACCGTCACCGGGTTGTGGAACTACGCCCAGCACTACGCGATGAGCGACAACTCGTTCGACACGGTCTACGGACCGTCGACCCCGGGCGCGCTGAACCTGATCTCCGGGCAGACCCACGGCGGCCAGGCGTACGACCCGAAGACGGGGCAGCCGACCACCGACGCGTACGCCGTACAGTCGCCGGACGCGAACGGCATCGGGACGATCACCAACGACCCCGACCCGATCTACGACGATTGCTCCAACAACAACGGCAAGTCCACCAACAATCTCGCCGGGATGCATGGGCAGAACATCGGCGACCTGCTCAACCAGCGCAACGTCAGCTGGGGCTGGTTCCAGGGCGGCTTCAAGCCGACCGGAACTGCTAACGGCAAGGCGGTCTGCGGCGCGCAGCACACGAACGTCGGCGGTAACGCGGTGAACGACTACAGCCCGCACCACGAGCCGTTCCAGTACTACAAGTCGACGGCGAATCCGAAGCACCTGCCGCCGACGTCGGTGGCCGCCATCGGTCACACCGACCAGGCCAACCACCAGTACGACACGTCGGACTTCGACGCGGCCCTGGCGGCGAACAACCTGCCGGCGGTCAGCTTCCTGAAGGCCGGCGAGTATCAGGACGGCCACGCCGGGTACTCCGACCCGCTGGACGAGCAGGCGTTCGTCGTCAAGGAGCTCAACCAGTTGCAGAAGTCGAAGGAATGGTCGTCGACCGCGGTCGTGATCGCGTACGACGACTCCGACGGCTGGTACGACCACGTGAAACCCCCGGTGGTGAACGGGTCTCAGGACGCCGCGCTGGACCAGTCGGCACTGTGTGGGCACACCTCGGTGGCAGGTGGTTACGCCGACCGCTGTGGCTACGGCCCGCGCCTGCCGCTGCTGGTGGTCTCGCCGTACGCGAAGACCAACTACGTCGATCACTCGCTGACCGACCAGACCTCGGTCCTGAAGTTCATCGAGGACAACTGGCGGACCGGCCGGATCGGCGACCACTCGTTCGACCAGCGGGCCGGCAGCCTGACCGGCCTGTTCGACTTCTGGCGGCCGAGCAAGCAGAAGCTGATCCTGGACCCGAAGACCGGGGCCGTCGTCAGCTGATTTTAGGAGGAGGTCGCGCTCTGATCGGCGAGGAAATCGTCGATCAGGGCGTTGACCTCTTTCGGGGACTCGAGGGCCGCCAGGTGGGCGGACTGCTCGAGTACGACGAACCTCGCGCCGGGGATGGAATCCGCCATCTCCTCGGTCTCGGCGACCGGGAAGGTGGCGTCCTCCGCACCTGCGACCACCAGAACCGGCGTCCGGATCCTTCCGAGCAGCGCGCGCTGATCGGGACGGTGCGGCACCACGCTGATGACGGCGTGCCGCCCGGACGAGATGTCCACCTTGCGTGCGAGTTCGTTGACCGTGGCAACGACCTCGGGCTTCTCGCGTTTCGCGGTCGGGCCGAGGAAGGCGTCGCGCACCGGCCCGGTGAGCGGCCCCCGCATCCCGCCGAGGAGCTGCGCCGCACGGATCAGGACGCCGTACTCGACCTTCTGTCGTCGGCCGGCCGGTGACGCGGTGGCGTTCATCAGTACGGCGATGCCGATCCGGTCCGGATGCAACGCCGCGAAGGTGCCGCCGATCATCCCGCCCCAGCTGTTGCCGATCAGGTGCACCTTTTCGACCTGCAGGTCGTCGATGATCGCCAGGATCACCTCGGCGCACTGCTCGAACGTGAACGGCCCGGTCAGCGGATCGCTGCCGCCGTGCCCGGGCGGATCGACCAGGATCACCTGGAAGCGGTCCGCGAAATGCGCGGCCTGGGCGGACCACAGTGTGCCGTCCATCAAGAGACTCGGCCAGAACAGCATCGCGGGCCCCGACCCGTCGACACGCAAGCGGATCCGACCCAGCACGGTCTCGACGTACCGATCCTGCATCCTTGAACGGTACCGGTCAGGACGCCGGAATCGCCGCTGCCAGGCGCGTCGTGAGCTCGCGGATGTGGTCGATCAACTCCGGCGGCGACTGGATCTCGAGCGGGTAGCCGAGCAGGCCGAGGTGCAGCGCGAGTTGCTCGAGCGAGTTGGCCCCGGTCTCGACCAGCGTCGTCGTCGCGTCGACAGACGTCACCGTGGCGACGTTCGGCCCGAACTTGTCCGCGACCTGCTCGACCGGGGCGTGGACGAGCAGTCGTGTCTGGTAGCGGTAGCCGCCGTACGCGACGCCGCGGTTCGTGGTCGTGAGATCAGGTACCTCGCGCGGGGTGAACCGCGGGCCGGTCGGGATGCGCGGCTCGACCCGGTCGACGCGGAAGGTCCGCCAGTCGTCGCGGTCGAGATCCCATGCGACCAGGTACCACCGCCGCCCGGTGTGCACGAGCCGATGCGGCTCGGTCGTCCGCGTGGTCGCCGTACCGTCGTGGTTGCTGTAGTCGAACCGCAGCCGCTGATGGTCCCGGCACGCGGCCGCGACCGCAAGCAGTACGTCGGGTTGCACGGACGGACCGCCCGAGGGCGTCACGGCGATCTGCTGGAGGAGCTCGATCCGATGACGGAGCCGCGACGGCAGGACCTGTTCGAGCTTCGTCAGCGCGCGGACCGACGACTCCTCGGTGCCCGCCACGGTCCCGCTCGCCGCGGCACGCAGTCCGATGGCGACCGCGATCGCTTCCTCGTCGTCGAGCAGCAGCGGGGGGAGTGCGGCGCCGGCGCCGAGGCGGTAGCCGGCGACACCGGGGATCGCGTCGACGGGATAGCCGAGGTTGCGGAGCTTGTCGACGTCCCGCCGTACTGTCCGAACCCCGACGCCGAGCTCGCCGGCCAGAGCGGTGCCACTCCACTCCTTGGGCTGCTGCAACAGGGAGAGGAGCTTCAGCAGTCGTGCCGAGGTCTCGATCATGATTTGAATTCTGTCACCTTCTTAGGACTGAAGCTGTCCTAGGTGGGTGACAGAGTTGGGGACATGATCAAGCCGTTCAGCATCGACATCCCGCAGAGCACGCTCGACGAACTCGCCGCCAAGCTGGCGAGCACCCGGCTCCCCGCACCGCTTCCCGGCGACGACTGGAACACCGGCGTACCGGTCTCCTGGCTTTCGTCGCTGGTCGACTACTGGCGTACGTCGTACGACTGGCGCGCCGCCGAGAAGGAGCTGAATTCGTACCCGCAGTTCACGACCGAGATCGAGGGTCAGCGGATCCACTTCATCCATGTCAGGTCCGCGGAGCCGGATGCGCTGCCGCTGATGCTGACGCACGGCTGGCCGGGGTCGATCGTCGAGTTCCTCGACCTGATCGGGCCGCTGACCGATCCGGTCGCCTTTGGTGGGCAGGCTTCGGATGCGTTCCATGTGGTGATCCCGGCGCTGCCCGGGTTCGGGTTCTCCGGGCCGACGGCGGACGACAACTGGACCTTCCCGCGGATCGGACGGGTGTGGGCAGCGCTGATGAGGGAGCTCGGTTACGAGCGGTACGGCGTACAGGGTGGGGATCTGGGTGGATCGGTGTCACCCGAGGTCGGGCGGGCCGCTCCGGAGCATGTGGTCGGCGTCCACACGAACGGCGGGACGAACCTGCCGCCGTTGCAGATGTCCGAGGAGGAACTGCAGACGCTGACGCCGCTGGAGCAGGACAAGATGGCGCGGATCGGGCAGTTCATGAAGGACGAGTTCGGCTACATCTCGATCCAGTCGACCCGGCCGCAGACGCTGGGCTACGGCCTGGTCGACTCGCCGGTCGCGCAACTGGCCTGGATCATGGACAAGTTCAAGTCCTGGACGTACCCGGCCGAGACCTTGCCGGAGGCAACCATCAGCAAGGACCGGCTGCTGACGAACGTGATGATGTACTGGCTGACCGGGACCGGCGGGTCGGCGGCCTACATCGGGTACGCGCAGCCGCGCGACTGGTCGCCGCGGCCGAACTCCGGCGTCCCGACGGCCGTCCTCGCGATGGCGCACGACGTCGCGATCCGCCGGTACTGCGAGACCTCGAACACGATCACTCGCTGGACCGAGGTCGACCACGGCGGCCACTTCGCAGCCCTGGAAGAGCCGGACCTGCTGGTGAGTGACGTCCGCGAGTTCTTCCACGACCTGCGCGGATAGCGCCGCTCCCGGCCTGCTGTTGCATTTGCTGGGTTGACGTCCGAGATGCAGGGTTTGCGCACCGGATCTCGGACGTAAACCCACCTTCCCGGACGCCCACCCACCAGTTGGCGGGTGGTGATCGCCGGGGGCATTCGCGTCAGTCGAAGTCGGTTGAGGTGGTGAGGTGGGCCCAGGCGGTGGCTTCGGCGGCTCGGGAGGTCGACGCGGTCTCGGCGAGCTTGAGGGCGTCGCTGCCGAGCAGCAGCCGGAGCGGCGGGTTGTCGAGGCCGACGATCTCGAGGATCGCCTGCGCGGCCTTGGCCGGGTCGCCGGGCTGCTTGCCGTCGGTCTCCAGGCGGCGCCGATGCATCTCGCCGACGGTGGACTCGTAGTCCGGGTGCACCTCGGCGAGCTGCATCGACGAGCCGCCCCAGTCGGTCCGGAAACCGCCCGGCTCGACGATCGTCACCTTCACACCGAACGGGCGCACCTCGTTGTTCAGCACCTCGGAGAAACCTTCGACGGCGAACTTCGCGGTCTGGTACGCACCCATGCCGGGCGTCCCACCGGCCCGTCCACCGATCGACGAGAACTGCAGGAAGTGCCCGCTGCGCTGCTCCCGGAACACCGGCAGGGCGGCCTTCGTCACGTTGACCACACCGAACAGGTTGGTCTCGACCTGCGCCCGGAAGTCGTCGTCGGCCATCTCCTCGATCGACGCGCTGTTCGCGTAACCGGCGTTGTTCGCCACCACGTCCAGCCCGCCGAACTCCTGCACCGCGGTCCGTACGGCGGCGCGCGCGGCGTCGGCGTCCGTCACATCGAGGGCGACCGCCCGCAGTTGGTCGCCGTACTTCGTCACCAGGTCGTCGAGTTGCTCGGGTTTGCGGGCCGTGCCGACGACGCGGTCGCCGGCCGCCAGCACCGCCTCGGTCAGCGCGCGACCCAGGCCGCGCGAGCTGCCGGTGACCAGCCAGATCTTGCTCATTGCCATTCCTAACTAACCGTTTGGTTGGATACGCGATCTATCTAACCAACCAGTTGGTTGGAAATCAACCAACCGGTTGGTTGGTAAGGTCGCCGTATGCAGCAACGGAATGCAGACCGGACCCGGGCCCGCATCCTGGAGGCGGCCACCGAGGAGTTCGCCGCGCGCGGGATCGGCGGTGCGCGGGTGAGCCGGATCGCCGAGGTGGCCGAGTGCAACAAGGCGATGCTGTACGCCTACTTCGGGAACAAGGACGACCTGTTCGACGCGGTGTTCAGTGCGTCGGTGGAGAAGTACCTGGACGAGGTCGGATTCGACGTCGACGACCTGCCGTCGTACGCAGGCCGGGTGTTCGACTACTTCGAGGAGCATCCGGACCGGCTCCGGCTGTCGGTCTGGTACCGGCTCGAGCGGCCGGACGGTCAGCCGTTGGAGGCGATCGTCGCGGTCAATCAGCGCCGGCTGGACGAGATTCAGCGGGGGATACGGCGCCGGGTGGTGTCGCGCCGGTTCACCCCGGTCAGTCTGCTGTCGCTGATCCAGGCGATCGCGACGAGCTGGTCGTCGATGAACCCGGAGTACGGCGCGGAGCTGCCCGACCGGTTGCTCCGGCGGACGGCCGTCGTGATGGCGGTGGAGCGGATTCTCAGCTGATTCATTGGCAGGCCCGATGGAGTTCTCAGTCTGGCGAGCTCTACTCGAAGGCAGAGGGAACTTGCCGAGGAGGGCGACACCAGATGAACGAGAGCGCTGGACCGGGACCGTACAACGGCGGACAGGCGCCGCAAGGCGGGCAGCAGCAGGGTCAGTCGTACGGGCCGCAGTACGGGCAGCAGCAGTATTCGCAGTACCAGCAGGTGCCGCAGTACGGGCCGCCGCAGTACGGGCCGCAGTTCGGGGCGCCGTATCCGTTCGGTCCTCCGCCGCAGCCGCCGAAGAAGCGCGGGCGGCGACTGCTAGGCGCCGGGGCGCTCGGGCTGGCCGCGGTGCTGGTCGCCGGGTCGGTTGCCTGGGGCATCGACCAGCGCACCGGCGCGAACAGCTCGCAGCTGTCGCAGCAGGCGTTCGACCCGGCGGCCGTGGCAGCGAAGGTGTCGCCGGGCCTGGTCGACGTGAACACCGTCCTCGGGTACGAGAACGCGCGAGCGGCCGGCACCGGGATCGTGCTCACCTCCGACGGCGAGGTCCTCACCAATCACCACGTGATCGAGGGCGCGACGTCGATCAGCGTGACGGACGTCGGCAACGGGAAGACGTACAGCGCGAGTGTCGTCGGGTACGACGAGGAGCATGACATCGCCGTACTGAAGCTGAAGGACGCATCCGGGCTGGAGACCGCCAAGACCGGGAACTCCGACCAGGTGAAGCTCGGCGACCAGGTGGTCGGGGTCGGGAATGCGGGCGGCGACGGCGGTGAGCCGAGCTACGCGGCCGGGAAGGTGACCGGGCTGAACCAGTCGATCACCGCGACCGACGAGAACGGACAGGACCCGGAGAACCTGGAGGACCTGATCCAGACCGACGCGAACATCCAGGCCGGCGACTCCGGCGGCCCGCTGGTGAACGCGAACGGCGAGGTGATCGGCGTCGACGTGGCCGGCAACGGCGGCAACAACGGCGGCCAGGGCCGTCCGGGACAGACCTCAGCGTCCACCGCGCAGGCGGCCACCGCCACGCTCGCCGCCTGGGGCGACGGCAACAACACCGGCAACGGCTACGGCGACGGGAACGGGACCGGCGGCTTCCCGTTCGGCAACGGCTCCGGCAATGGCGACGGGAACGGCTCGGGCGACGGCTCTGGGAACGGCTACGGGGACGGCTCGGGTGATGGATCCGGGAACGGGTCTGGTGACGGGTCGGGACAGGGGAACGGGTCCGGGACGACGACCGAGGGGTATGCGATCCCGATCAACCAGGCGCTCGACATCGCCGAGCAGATCGAGGACGGGAAGGCGTCGGCCGACGTACACATCGGCGATTCGGCGATGCTCGGAGTCTCGGTCGTGACCAGCACCGGTACCAGTGGAGCGGTCGTCGGCGACGTGGTCGCGGACGGTCACGCGGACGAGGCCGGTCTGGAGGCCGGTGACGTGATCACCTCCTTCGCCGGACACACCGTCGCCTCGCCCGACACCCTGTCCGAGCTGCTCAACAAGCAGCACCCGGGCGACAAGGTCGAGGTCGGCTGGACCGACCAGTCCGGCCAGACCCACAAGGCAACCATCGAACTCATCACAGGCCCGGTCCGCTGACCTCAGCGCCACCCCCCGCTGCCGGCGGACCGCCCAGATCGGGCCCGACGCTCCCCCTCCCCCTCGGAGCGCCGGGCCCGATCTCTTTGTCCTCGACTCAGGACCCGAAGCCGGTACGCCAGGTCGGGTGAGTGGGCACCCAGCCGAGCGAATGCGCGTACGCGTTGGACGCCCCACGAGCCCACGGCGTACGCGCGGCGCTCGCCTCAGTGGGTACGTCGGGGGAGATGCCGATGGACTGGGCGAACGCGGGGGACCAGGTTGAGGCGGGGGCGGGGGTGTTGTCGACGATGTTGACGGGGCCGGTGGGCCAGGTGAGGGCGGCTGCTGCGGCTGTGGCGGCGTCGTCGATGTGGAGGAAGCTGGTGATGTCGGGGCCGGTGGGGAGGTTGCCGGTGGTGGCGAGGTCGGCCATCAGGGCGCCCTTGGTGTACCAGGTGTCGGGGCCGTAGAGCATGCCGTAGCGGAGTACGACCCACCCGGGTGCTTGGGCGGTGATCGCCTCGAGGGTGGCGACCGCCTCGACCGTGGCGCGGCGGGTGGCGTCCGGGGAGTGCAGGTCGAGCGGAGTGGATTCGGTTGCGAGTGTCGTGCCGGGCTCGTACGCCCACGCGATGCTCTGCGACACAACCCGCCGTACGCCGGCGGCCAGGGCTGCGTCGACCAGATTGCGCGTGCCCTCGCGGCGGATCCGGCTGTTCGCGGCGAAGTCCCGCGACGCCAGATCAGTCAACTGATGCATGACCACATCCGGCCGAGCCCCCGCAACCACCTCCCGGAGCCGTGCAGCGTCGTACACATCCCCGACAACAGCCGTCACCCCAGCACCCACCGTCCCACTCGATCCGCGGGTGAGCGCCGTTACCTGGTGGCCCTCGGCGAGTAGGAGGGGGACGAGGCGGCGGCCGATTGCGCCGGTGGCGCCGGCGATGAAGATCCTCATGGTGGCCACCGTAGGCAACTGAGTGCCGACCGCGCTGGGCCAATTGGTGAGCGGTTTCCCGGTCCACTTCCAACCGGGGTGAACAAGCGTTTACGATGCCCGGGTAAACAACCGTTCACCTCTGTGAGGACTCTGCGTGACCGTCCGTCCTGCTGCCCGTCCACGCCTGGTCCTAGCAGCGCTAGCGTTCTGCGGCGTGCTGGTCTCGATCAGCCAGACCATCGTCGTACCACTCCTCCCCGAACTCCCCGCGATCACGCACAGCCCGGCGGCCGACGTCAGCTGGCTGATCACGGTCACGCTGCTGACCGGCGCGGTGTTCACGCCGCTGCTCGGCCGCGCCGGCGACATGTACGGCAAGCGCCGCGTCCTCCTGATCGCCCTGTCGTCGATGGTGATTGGCTCACTGCTCTGCGCGAGCAGCTCGGACCTGACCGTGCTGATCGTCGGCCGTGCGTTCCAGGGCGCCGCGGTCGCGGTAGTGCCGCTCGGGATCAGCATCCTGCGCGACGAGCTGCCGCCGCGCCGCGTGATCCCGTCAATCGCCATCATGAGCTCGACCCTGGGCATCGGCGCCGCGTTCGGCATCCCGGCCGCGACGCTCGTCGTCGAGTACGCGAACTGGCACACGATGTTCTGGATCAACCTCGGACTCGGCGTGCTCGACATCGTCCTGGTGCTGCTGATCGTGCCGGAGTCCGCGATCCGCACCAGCGGCCGGTTCGACATCCTCGGCGCCATCGGACTGAGCGCGTTCCTGGTCTGCCTGCTGCTCGCGGTCTCCAAGAGCAGTGCCTGGAGTACGACGTCGATCGTGGGCCTGTCCGCCGCCGCGATCCTGCTGGTCCCGCTGTGGGGCTGGTACGAGCTGCGTACGAAGAGCCCGCTCGTCGACCTCCGCGTGTCCGCCCGCCCAGCCGTTCTCTTCACGAACCTCGGCGCCCTGCTGATCGGATTCGCGTTCTATGCCAACTCGCTGTCGACCGCCCAGCTCGTCCAGGAGCCGACGTGGACCGGCTACGGTCTCGGCGAATCCATCGTGGTCAGTGGCCTGTGCCTGCTTCCGGGCGGTGTCGCGATGGTGCTGCTCTCACCGGTGTCGGCCCGGATCTCGAGCGCACGCGGCCCGCGGTTCACGCTCGCGATCGCGTCGGTGCTGATGGCCGCCGGGTACGTCGTCCGCCTCTTCACCAGCAGCAACGTCGCCGGGATCGTGATCGGCGCAACGGTCGTCAGCGCCGGAACCGCCGTTGCGTACTCGGCGCTTCCGGCGTTGATCATGCATGCTGTGCCGGTGACCGAAACAGCCGCGGCGAACGGCCTCAACACGCTGATGCGCACGATCGGGCAGGCGATCTGCAGCACGATCGTCGCGAGCGTGCTCGCCGGCGTCACGATCTCCTCGGGCGGCCGGGTCGCGCCCGCGCTGTCGGCGTACCTGATCGTGTTCGTCGTCGCCGGCATCTCGGCCCTGGTCGCGGCGGGCCTGGTGATGTTCATCCCGGCGCGGCGGCCGGTGCCGGTCGAGGTGAGTGTGAGGTGACAGGGACGTGACCGACCCGGGGCGGACCACGATCCTCCGCGCGGCGCGCAAGGCGTTCGCACGGGAGTCGTACGACGCGGTCACGCTGCGCGGGGTCGCTGCGGACGCCGGTGTCAGCGCCGCCCTGATCGTCAAGTACTTCGGCGGCAAAGAAGCGCTGTTCGAGCGGGTCGCCGACTTCACCGAGGCGGCCCAGCTGCTGCTCGCCGCACCGAACGAGCGGCTTGGTGAGCACGCCGTCCGCACGCTCGTCGAGTACCGCCGGGAGAACGATCAGGACCTGCTCGTCCGGGTCGTGTTCGCGGCCGGCAAGGCCGACGAGCGGGCGCAGATCCGCGAGCACTTCCGCGACCAGGTCACCCGCGCCTTCGCCGCCCGGCTGACCGGACCGGACGCCGAGCTCCGGGCGGGCCTGATCACCGCGCAGTTGCTCGGCCTCGGCGCCGCGATCGCGATCGACAAGACCGGCCCGATCGCCACCGCCGACCTGGAGACCGTCGCCGGGCTCTACGCCCCGGCGATCCAGCAACTTATCCACTGATTGAACGCCCGTCCTAGAATGTGGACAATGCGCTTGGCGCTGAGTGTGACGCCATTAACATGGAGCATCCAGGCCGAGAGGCGCTGCAACGGACCCGGGTCCGCCACGCTCGACCTGGAGCACTGATGCAAGGGCGCCTCCGGAGAGTTCTTCTGGAGGGGTTGGCAGATGAGTGAAGCCGCGCTGCGGGAGCTGCTGAATCAGCGGATCGCGGTCCTTGACGGTGCCTGGGGCACGATGCTGCAGGGCGCCAAGCTACAGACCGCCGACTTTCAGGGCGATCGCTTCGGGAGCCATACGCACGACGTGACCGGCGACCCGGACGTGCTGAACCTGACCCGGCCGGACCTGATCCTCGACGTCCACCGGCAGTATCTGGCGGCCGGTGCGGACATCACCACCACGAACACGTTCACCGCGACGAGCATCGGCCAGGCCGACTACGGCCTGCAGGAGTACGTCCGCGAGATGAACGTCGCCGGCGCGCGTCTGGCCCGCCAGGCGGCCGACGAGTTCGGTGGCAGGTTCGTCGCCGGTTCGATCGGCCCGCTGAACGTGACCCTGTCGCTGAGCCCGCGCGTCGAGGACCCGTCGTACCGCGCTGTGTCCTTCCAGCAGGTGAAGGACGCGTACGCCGAGCAGATCGCGGCGCTCGCCGAGGGCGGCGTCGACCTGCTGCTGATCGAGACGATCTTCGACACGCTGAACGCCAAGGCCGCCGTCGCCGCGGCCCGCGAGGTCGCGCCGCACCTGCCGCTGTGGATCTCGGTGACGATCGTCGACCTGAGTGGCCGGACGCTGTCGGGGCAGACCGTCGAGGCGTTCTGGAGCTCGGTCGAGCATGCCAAGCCGCTCGTCGTCGGCGTGAACTGTTCGCTCGGCGCCGCCGAGATGCGACCACACGTCGCGGACCTCGCCCGGTTCGCCGACACGTACGTCGCCTCGCACCCGAACGCCGGCCTCCCGAACGCCTTCGGTGGGTACGACGAGACGCCCGACGAGACCGCCGGCATGCTGGAGGAGTTCGCGCAGTCCGGTCTCGTCAACATCGTCGGCGGCTGTTGCGGTACGACGCCTGCCCACATCAAGCAGATCGCGGCCGCCGTAGAGCCTCTGCAGCCGCGCGCCGTCGTACCGGCCGATCACACCACCCGGTTCTCCGGGCTCGAGCCGTTCAAGATCGGTGCCGACACCGGGTTCGTGATGATCGGTGAGCGGACGAACGTCACCGGGTCGGCGAAGTTCCGGCGGCTGATCGAGGGCGACAACCACCAGGCCGCGGTCGACGTGGCGCTGGAGCAGGTGCGCGGCGGCGCGAACCTGCTGGACGTGAACATGGACGCCGACCTGCTCGACAGCGAGCAGGCGATGACGACGTTCCTGAACCTGATCGCGACCGAGCCCGAGGTGGCCCGGATCCCGATCATGGTCGACAGCTCGAAGTGGACCGTGCTCGAGGCCGGCCTGAAATGCGTGCAGGGCAAGGGTGTGGTCAACTCGATCAGCCTCAAGGAGGGCGAGGAGGAGTTCCTCGACCGAGCCCGCCGGATCATGAGCTACGGTGCCGGCGCGGTCGTGATGGCTTTCGACGAGCAGGGCCAGGCCGACACGGTCGAGCGCAAGGTGGCGATCTGCGGACGCGCCTACGACCTGCTGACCGGCATCGGTTTCCCGGCCGAGGACATCATCTTCGACCCGAACGTGCTCGCGGTCGCGACCGGCATGTCCGAGCACAACGGCTACGCCAAGAACTTCATCGACGCCCTGCCGCTGATCAAGGAGCGCTGTCCGGGCGTCCACATCAGCGGCGGCATCTCGAACCTGTCGTTCTCGTTCCGCGGCAACGACATCGTCCGCGAGGCGATGCACTCCGCGTTCCTGTACCACGCCGGCCAGGTCGGCCTGGACATGGGAATCGTCAACGCCGGCCAGCTCGCGGTCTACGAGGACATCCCGAAGGACCTGCTGGAACTGGTCGAGGACGTCATCTTCAACCGCCGCGACGACGCCACCGACCGCCTGGTCGCCTTCGCCGAGAACGTGAAGGGAAAGGGCAAACAGCGCGAGGTCGACCTGACCTGGCGTGAGGGCACGGTCGAGGAGCGACTGTCGCACGCGCTCGTGCACGGCATCGTCGACTTCATCGAGGACGACACCGAGGAGGCCCGGCAGAAGCTGCCGCGGCCGCTGGAAGTGATCGAAGGTCCGTTGATGGACGGCATGAAGGTCGTCGGCGACCTGTTCGGCGCCGGCAAGATGTTCCTGCCGCAGGTGGTGAAGAGCGCGCGCGTGATGAAGCGCTCGGTCGCCTACCTGGAGCCGTTCATGGAGGCGGAGAAGGAGCAGGCCCGGCTCGAGGGCCGCGCCGAGGCCGTCCGCGGGCAGGGCAAGGTGGTGCTCGCGACCGTGAAGGGCGACGTCCACGACATCGGCAAGAACATCGTCGGCGTGGTGCTCGGCTGCAACAACTACGAGGTGATCGACCTCGGCGTGATGGTGCCGGCGGCAAGGATCCTCGACACCGCGGTGGCCGAGGGCGCGGACGCGGTCGGCCTGTCCGGGCTGATCACGCCGTCGCTGGACGAGATGGTGTCGGTGGCCGGCGAGATGCAGCGGCGCGGGCTGAAGCTCCCGTTGCTGATCGGTGGCGCGACGACCTCCAAGCAGCACACCGCCGTCCGGATCGCACCGGCGTACGAGAACACCACTGTGCACGTGCTGGACGCGTCGCGGGTCGTCGGTGTGGTGTCCGATCTGCTCGACGCCGACCGCGCCGTAGCGCTTGCCAAGAGCAACAGTATTGAGCAGGAGCGGTTGCGCGAGCAGCACGCGAACAAGCAGCGCGCACCGATGCTGACGCTGGCCGAAGCGCAGGCGAACAAGGAGACGGTCGAGTACGGCGAGATTCCGGTGCCGGAGTTCACCGGGCTGCGGTACGTGTCGCCGTCGATCGAGACGCTGCGCGAGATGATCGACTGGCAGTTCCTGTTCCTGGCCTGGGAATTGAAGGGGAAGTACCCGGCGATCCTGGACCAGCCGGTCGCGCGCGAGCTGTTCGACGACGCGAACACGTTGCTGGACGAGATCATCGCGAACGGATCCTTCACCGCCGACGGCGTGTACGGGTTCTGGCCGGCGCACAGCGAGGGCGACGACATCGTCCTGGACGGGCTGGACCGGTCGTTCCCGATGCTGCGGCAGCAGACCGTGAAGCCGGCCGGGCGGGACAACCGCTGCCTCGCCGACTACATCGCGCCGTCCGGTGATCACCTCGGCGGGTTCGGGGTCGCGATCCACGGCGCGGAGGCGCTGGCGAAGTCGTACGAGGAACGCAACGACGACTACCGGGCGATCATGGTGAAGGCGCTGGCCGACCGGCTCGCGGAGGCGTTCGCGGAGTGGATCCACCTGGAGGCGCGGCGGGCGTGGTTCGAGCCCGACGCACAGCCGGTGCTGGAGGACCTGCACGCGGAGCGGTTCCGCGGCATCCGGCCGGCCCTCGGGTACCCGGCGAGCCCGGACCACAGCGAGAAGCAGGAGCTGTTCGAGCTGCTCGCGGCGGACAAGATCGGCCTCGGGCTGACCGAGTCGTTCGCGATGACGCCGGCCGCGGCAGTGAGCGGTCTGATCTTCGCGCACCCGGCGTCGCGCTACTTCAGCGTCGGCCGCCTCGGTCGCGATCAGATCGAGGACTACGCCGTACGGCGGAATCTCCCGGTCGCTGAGGTCGAACGCTGGCTCCGCCCGAATCTTGCGTACGACCCGGCGTAAGTGGGACCAGGGCCGGATCCTGCGTGAGCCTCCTGAGCAGGGGATCGACCTTCTCGGCCACCGTCCGTACCGAGTCGGCGGCGAGCTCCGGCTTGCCCTGCTCGACCGCCGCGGAGAAGTCGCGGCGGAGAGCGCCGACCGCTCGCCAGCGCTCGCCCTCCGACAGCTCGTCGGTTCCCGGAAGCAGCGCGATCACCTCCTCCCAGCGCTGGTCGGGTTTCACCGAGAGCATCCAGTCCGAGAGCGCGGCGAAGTCCTCCGAGCTTGCCGGCGTACCACCCTGCTGCCGGACGACTTCGGTCAGCAGCGCACGGGCGGCAGACGCAGCCGCCGGATCCCGGCCGGCGAAGGTGAAGTCCGGCAGGTCTGCGGCGGGGAGGAACTTCCCGGATTCGGTCTTCGGCCAGACCTTGGCCAGCCGTTCCTGGGTCCAGACGTCGGCCAGACCGGTGTCCAGGTAGGCCTCAGCCTCCCAGATTCCGCCGATGTTGTCGGGCTCCGGGCTGCTCAATCCGGCGGCCTGGGAAGTCATGTGCGCGGTTGCCCGCACCAGGTTCGGCCAGTCCCGCGCTGGGAGCCCGGCCTGGCTGCGGGCGTGTGCGTCGCGGATCGTCTCGGCGTGTTCTTCCGGCAGGAACAGCGGACTGCTCAGCTGCCGCAGATCCTCCTTGGGATCTCGCGGCGTCCATCCCGTCGGCTTCTGGACGATGTCGATGCCGCGCCAGCGGACGAGGCGATTGGTGGTCTCGCTGACGGCTTCGACGACCGAATCCGTCCAGGAGAAGCACGGATCGTCGGCGTGGATCAGACCAGGGGCCACGGCGTGTTCTCCTTCGTGAGGGAAGCGGAACGCAGCAAGCGTAGGGGCGTCCCGGGTTCACTTACCCTGGCCGCATGACTGTGAGACCTGCTGTTGCTGACGATGCCGATGCGGTGGCTGCGATCTGGTACGCCGGTTGGCAGGACGGCCACCTGGGACACGTGCCCGACGAACTGGTCGCGCTGCGGACCAAGGAGTCGTTCTGGACCCGTGCCGCGCAACGGGTCGCGGACACCACGGTTCTCGTCGTCGATGACGAGATCGCCGGGTTCGTCATGGTGGTCGGCGCCGAGGTCGAGCAGGTGTACGTCGCACGCGACCATCGGGGATCGGGCGTCGCCAGGACGCTGCTCACCGAAGCCGAGCGGCAGGTGAAGGCAGGAGGTCACCAGGAAGCTTGGCTGGCCGTGGTCACTGGCAACACGCGGGCGCGCCGGTTCTACGAACGCAGCGGCTGGACCGACGGCGGTCCCTTCGACTATCCGGCCTCGGTCGAACGCGGAACGTTGCCGGTCCCGTGCCACCGGTACCTGAAGCAGGTTTGAGCGGACGCAGGATTCCCCTGAAGTTGCGGCGTGCAGCAGGTACATCGGGTCCGAATGGAGTTAGCGTGCCTTCGCAAGCAATTCCAGTTCTTGGAGGGGTCATCATGGCATTCCGTTCCTGGCGCCGGCCGTCCCGCCGCATGGTTCTGACCAGCGTCGCCGCGGTCGCGATGACGTCGGTCGTCGGCGGGGTTGCGTACTCGGCCGGTGCCGCGACGCAGCAGCCGGCGATCCAGACGTCGACACCGCACAGCGAGAAGCAGGTCACCAACATCGACGTACTGCGTCAGCAGTTGCGCAACTACTACGGCGACCCGCTCGGCACCGGCAACTTCGCGGCGGACAGCAACTACGCGAAGGAAGCGCAGAAGGCCGCCGCCGCGGGGACCCGCTGGATCTCGCTGCCCCACCACACCACCAAGACGAAGGCGATCCTGCTGGACGTCGACGACACCTCGCTGGCCACCTGGAACTACGAGATCGCCAGCAACTGGGCGTACAACCCGGCCACCAACGCGGAGTACGTGCTGAACCAGAAGTTCCCGGCCGTTCCCGGCATGGTCGACCTGGTGAAGACGGCCGAGCGTGAGGGATACGCGATCTTCTTCCTGACCGGCCGCGGCGCCGCGCAGGAGCAGGCGACGCTGGGCAACTTGACCGCGGACGGTGTCGGCGTCGACGCCGGGTTCCCGAAGCCGACCGCGCTGAGCAACGGCGAGGACGGCCTGTTCACCAAGCCGGCCGTCGCCAACTATCCGGACTACCTCAAGCAGGCCTGCGCCGGCGACCCGAACGGATCCTGTACGACGATCCACTACAAGTCGGCGACCCGCGCGCACATCGAGTCGCTCGGCTACGAGATCGTCGCGAACTTCGGCGACCAGTTCTCCGACCTCAAGGGTGGTTTCGCCGACCGCACCTTCAAGCTCCCGAACCCGAACTACTACCTGCCCTGATCCCTGGGTAGAGCGCCGTACAGCAAGGCCCGCAGGGCGTCGGTCATGGCCGGCTCGAACTCCATCCGGATCGCGCTGAGCGCCGGGTCGGTCTCGTAGGCGGCCAGGATCGCCGGCACCGGATGGGAGTGGGTCCAGATCGCGCCCGCGAGCAAACTCGCGGCGGCGATGAACCGGCCCGCTCCCTCCGGGCCGAGCTCCGGCAGTACGCCGACGACCACGGTGATCAGCTCTTCGTACGCGACCAAGGCCGCGCGTTTGAACGTGAGCGCCGTTTCGGTCGTGATGTTCCGCTCCAGCACCGCAGCCTGCGTACTGATCAGGTCACAGAGCACCGGCCGTTTCGCCAGCGCGCCGACGATCGTCGCGACGAGCCGGTCGGCCCGCTCGTCGATCGCCTCAGCCTCGGGTGCCTTGTGCGGCAGAGCAGACGCCAGGTCCTGCACCCAGGCCGACAGTTCGCTGCTCGACAGTTCGAGCAGGACGGCCTCGCGGGAGTCGAAGTAGTTCAGCACGTTCGACTTCGCCAGGCCGACGCGACGACTCAGCTCGTTCAAGCTGACGTCCGCGACCGGCATCTCGGTCAGCATCGCGGCCGCGGTCGCGAGGATCGCCCGGCGCCGCTCGGCCCGCTGCTCCGGTCTGCGCGCGCGCTGAAAAGTCATGCCCACAGTCTACAGACCATCGGTCTGTTGTTATCGGACCATCGGTCTGATAATGTCGCTCATAAGAGACCACCAGTCTTTTATGGAGTGTGGAACATGTACGACGTCCCCGACCAGACCGGCAAGCTCGCCGTCGTCACCGGCGCCAACAGCGGGACCGGCAAGGAGGCCGCCAAGCGGCTCGCGGCCGCGGGTGCGCGGGTCGTGCTGGCGGTTCGGACCCCCGCCAAGGGCGAGGCGGCGAAGGCCGAGATCCTCGCCGCGCACCCGGGCGCCCAGCTCGAGGTACGGCGGATCGACCTCGCCGACCTCGCCTCGGTCCAGGAGTTCGCCGACCAGTTGACCGCCGACGTGCCGCACCTGGACCTGCTGGTGAACAACGCCGGCGTGATGAACCCGCCGGATCGCATGGTCACCAAGGACGGCTTCGAGCTGCAGTTCGGCTCGAACTACCTCGGCCCGTTCGCGCTCACCGTCCGGCTGCTGCCGCTGATCCTGGCGGCCCCGGCCCCGCGGGTCGCGACGATGGCCAGCGGTGCGGCGAACTTCGGCCGGATCCACTTCGACGACCTCCAGTGGGAGCGCCGCTACCGGTCGACGGCGGCGTACTCGCAGTCGAAGCTCGCCGACCTGATGCTGAGCAACCAGCTCGCCCGGCTGTCGACCGAGCACGGCTGGGGCCTGCGCAGCGTCGCGGCCCATCCCGGCTTCACGAACACCAACCTGCAGACCACCGGACCGAGCCTCGGCCGCGACCGGATGCCGCTGGCCTCGCGACTGCTGTTCCGCCTCGCCCCGCTCCCTTCGCAGGGCGTCGAGACCGGCACCGAGCCACTGTTGTTCGCCGCGGCCGACCCCGCGGCCGAGCACGGTGCGTACTACGGCCCGTCCGGACGATTCGGCCTCGTCGGCCCCACCGCCTTGGCCAAGCCGCCCAAGGCTGCCCTCGATGCCGAGACCAGCGCCCGGCTGTGGACGGTCTCAGAAGGACTGACGGGGGTCTCGCTGCCGTCTATCCTGCGAAAGTGAGCGAGTGGTCGAGTGGTGGAATCTACGAGTCGTATGTGGGCCGCTGGAGCCGCCTCGTCGCGCCGGAGTTCATCGGCTGGCTGCAGCAGCCGGGCGGACTGCGCTGGCTCGACGTCGGCTGCGGTACGGGCGCCTTGACCAGCACGATCCTTGGTGCGGCGGATCCGGCGTCCGTGCTCGGCGTCGACCCGTCGGAGGGCTTCATCGGCTATGCGCAACAGGCTGTCAACGATCCGCGGGCAGCCTTCGAGGTCCGGTCCGCGGTCGAGCTCCCGGACGGACCGTACGACGTGGTCGTCGCCGGGCTGGTGCTCAACTTCATCCCCGAGCGGGTCGAGGCGCTGCGCCGGATGCGCGAGATCAGCACGACGGTCGCGGTCTACGTCTGGGACTACGCCGGCGGCATGCAGCTGATGCGGTACTTCTTCGACGCGATGGCCGACGTACGCCCGCAGGACCGGGACCACGACGAGGGCCGCCGGTTCCCGTTCTGTACGCCGGAAGGCCTCGAGGGGCTGTTCCGCGAGGCCGGGTTCACCGAGGTGCGGACGCGCGAGATCGTCGTACCGACGGAGTTCGCGTCGTTCGACGACTACTGGCAGCCGTTCCTGGGCGGGCAGGGCGTGGCGCCGGCGTACCTGCGCAGTCTGGATCCGGCGGATCAGGAAGCGCTGCGGGACGCCGTACGGTCGCGCCTGCCGATCTCTGTTGACGGGTCGATCAGCCTCACTGCGCGGGCGTGGGCGGCTGCCGGCTGAGGTAGTCGTCCCGGAGTAGCCCGTACAGCCAGTCGTCGGTCCACTCACCCTTGAACCAGGTGTTAGCCGGCCGCTCGCCTTCGCGGGTGAAGCCGACGCGTTCGAGCAGCCGGGCCGACGCGGTGTTGCGGGCGTCGCACTCGGCAGAGACCCGGTGCAACTCGCGGTCGACGAACAAGTGGTGGAGCAGTCCGCGTACGGCCTCGGATGCGTACCCGTGGCCCTGGTACTCCGACGCGAGAGTGAACCCGAGGTCGGCCTGCATCAGGTTCTCGTTCAGATTCAGGCCGAGATCGCCGATCAGTACACCGTCCAGGTCGACCGCGTACTGGAACCAGTCGGGCGCCTCCGGATCGCCTTGTGCGAACCGTTCGACCGTCCGCTGCGCCTCGGCGAGCGGCACCGGCGCATCCCAGGACTGGAAGCGGGCAACCTGCGGATCCGAGCGGTACGCGGCGAACCGCTCGGCGTCCGTGGGCTTGAAACGGCGCAGGATCAGCCGGTCGGTGCGGGCGAACATCTGGACATCATGTCAAGACTGCGCGTTCGACTCCGTCGTACCTGTGAGAGGAGAGCGCCGATGAAGTTTCTACTGATCCTGCAGGGTGACGGTGAGGCACGCCTGCAGCGCGACGAGTTCGAGCGAGTCGCCCACGACGCCGGTGAACTGGTCGGCGGCGAGCTGCTCGCGGATGCCCAACTGTCCGTCCGGCTGCCCGACCGCGAGCCGACCAAGATCGACGGGTACTACGTGATCGACGTGGAGAACCGTGACCGGGCCGTCGAGCTCGCGCGCCTGCTACCGGACGCGCGAGCCGCCGGGCGGTCGGTCGAGATCCGCGCGGTCATGCATCCCGCCGCCGTCGACTTCTAGACGACCTTGAACCAGAGACTGGTGGCCAGCGGGGTTTCGGTGACGCTTGTTCGTTCGAGGCGGATGGTTCGTCCGCCGGACTGGGCGAACAGGCGGGTGCCGTCGCCCAGCATGACCGGGGCATAGAAGAGCAGCACCTCGTCCAGTTCGCCGACCTCGATGCACTGCTTGGCGATGTTCGCGCCGATCACGTTCACGTACTTGTCGCCGGCCGCCTCCTTGGCCTGGGCGAGGGCCTTCGCGAAGTCGTCGACGTACGTGACCCCGGCCTCCGGGTCGGACGGCGGCCGGTGCGTGACGACGTACGCCGGTCCGCTCCAGCCGCCCCCGAACGCCTCTCCCTCTCCGGCCTCGCCCTTGTGCGGGTCGTCGCCGTCGTGCGACCGGCGGCCGATCAGCAGCGACCCGATCCGGGGGAGCAGGTCGTCGACCTCCGGATTGGGGCCGAGATACGGGCGCATCCACTGCATGTCGCCGTCCGGGCCGGTGATGAAGCCGTCCACCGACAGCGTCACCGAGTACAGCACCTTCGCCATGGGGGCCTCCTGCTTGGTAGGTACCTGTTGAGACGAATGAGCCGGAGAAAACTCATCGGTGGACGTGCGCGCATGCAAACCCCCGATTAGCGCGGCCGGATGCGCCGATCTCGGGACTTCTGCCTGCCTGCGCGTCCACATCACGCCACGACACGGCCCCGGTGCGCCGCTCCCGCGCTCACCTGGATAACCTTTCCGGCAATCCAGCTTTTCGCATGGCGGAATCGGATCACGGAGCGAGGTACGGCGATGCCGGAGTACGACGACACGCACCGGTCGCTGCGTGCCGACGAGCCGGCCACCATCGATCTCGAACGGGCCTCGCAGGCGCGGGTGTACGACCTGCTGCTCGGCGGCAAGAACAACTTCGAGGTGGACCGGCAGTTCGTCCAGGAACTGCTGAAGATCGCGCCCGAGATCTCCGAGCTGACCCGGCAGAACCGCCGCTGGATGGCCGACGCGATCGGCCGGATGACCACCGAGGGCCGGATCGACCAGTTCCTCGACCTCGGCGCCGGGCTGCCCACCGCGCAGAACACCCATGACGTCGCCCTCCGGGCCAACCCGGCCGCGACCGTCGTGTACGTCGACAACGATCTGACCGCGATCTCCCACGGCCAGGCGCTGCTCGCCGACGAGCAGCGCAGCTTCTTCGCCGACGCGGACCTCAACGACCCGGCCGCCGTACTCGCCCATCCGTCCGTGACCGGGGCGCTCGACCTGAGCCGCCCGGTCGGGATCCTGCTCGGCCTGGTCCTGCACTCGACGCCGGACCCGGTGCCGGTCGTCGCGGACTACCTGGCCGCCGTACCGTCCGGCTCCTACCTGGCGCTCACGCATCCGCTCAACCCGCGGGACGGCGGCCGGCTGGCCGGGTTCGCGACCGCGATCGAGGAGAAGCTGCAGGACGCGTTCCCGCACATGCGGTTCCGGACCCGGGACGAGATCGCGGAGCTCGTCGCCGGGCTCGAGCTGGTCGCGCCCGAGCTCGTCGACCTGACGTCCTGGTGGCCGGAGGACGAGCAGAAGCTCAACCTGACCGGCGCCGGTCAGCTCCTCCTGGTCGCCCTCGCCCGCAAGCCGTAGGAATTCACTGGTGTCCGGCGATCAGCCGGACCATGATGGGTCGCATGTCTGCTCAGGCTGCTGCCGCTTACTGATCGTCACCGCGCCCCGATGACTCCTGGCGCGTCCGATCAAGCCCGTCCCGAGGACGGGCCCCGTAGCGTGCAGTCCTTCAGCCTTGGAGCCAGCCTTCCCATGACTTCTCAGTCGCCTTGGGTCGAGGTCGCGTGTGACGAGTCGGGGTTCTCCGGAACCAACCTGCTCGACCCCACCTCACCCGTCATCACCCATGCCAGTGTCGATCTCGCCGTACCAGCGGCCGCCGAGGTGATCGACGTACTGCGAGACCGTCTGCGCCGCCGGACGGAGTACAAGTCCAACCAGTTGCTGCGACCCGAGCAGCGGCCCGCGCTCGAATGGTTGCTCACCACGCTGCGTGGGCATGCGCACGTCCTCACCATCGACAAGACCGCGTACGTCGCCGCGCGGGTGTTCGAGCTGTTCACCGAGGAGCCGTCGTACGGCGCCGGCACCAGCCTCGGCACGGACCACGCGGAGATGTCCGCGGCACTGCGGCACCGGACCGGCTTCCTCGCGGCGTTCGTGGACCTGGCTCGGACGAAGCGCGTGCGGCTGATGGACCACGTGGCGGTGGACCGGTTCTTCGCGACAATGCCGGCCGACATACCTGCGCTGCGTGCGGTGACCCGGGCTCGGGTCGAAGAGGTGATGCAGCGGCTGATCGACGAGGATCCGGAGCTTCCGCCGCCGTTGGAGCCGCTGGTGCCGGCGCTCGCCGAGACGGTGCTGTACTGGAGCGCCGGCGGTCGTTCGGTCGCCGTGGTGCACGACGAGCAGAGTGCGTTGACACCGGGCCGGGTGGCACGGCTGGGCGAGTTCCTCGCTTCTCGCGTGGAGCCGGCGCCGTTGCGGTCGTTCGTACAGGTCGACTCCAAGCACGATCCGCGGGTGCAGGTAGCCGATTTCCTGGCCGGCATCGCGCGCCGTCGTACGCCGGACTTGGTCGAACTGTTGGAGCCCTACACCTGTGCGGCGACGAACTCGTCCCAGGTGTGAGTGCCGACGTCGGCGCCGGTGCGGGTGAGGTTGCCGCCTGCGCGGTACACCTTGCCCGCCTTGCCGGGAACACGGATCGGCAGCGACAACCGGTGCTTGCCGGTGGCCCGTAGGTAGTCGCGAGCCAGCTCCGACAGGCTGTAAACCTTAGGTCCGACCAGGTCGGGGACGAGGCCTTGCGGTTCACCGAGTGCGAGTTCGGCGAGCCGTTCGGCCACGTCCCGGCCGTCGACGGGCTGCATCCGGAGGCCGCCCGGCATCGGCAGGACGGGCAGTTTCGCCATCGCCTGCACCGTCCTCCAGGCGAAGTCGTGGAGCTGGGCGACCCGCAGTACCGTCCACGGCACCGACGACCCGCGAACGGCCTGCTCGGCGCCGAGCTTCGACTTGAAGTACGTCAGCGGCAGCTGGTCGACGGCGGTCACCGAGATGTGCACCAGATGACCGACCTTCGCCTGATCGGCCGCCTTGACCAGGTTGCGGGTGCCGAGGTCGTCACCCTTCGGACCGCCGGCCAGGTGCAGGATCACGTCGACGCCGTCCACGGCCCGGTCCAGGCCGTCGCCGTTCAGGAGGTCGACGGCCAGGTACTCGACGCCGTCGCCCCGATCGCCCGCGTGCCGGCTGAGGACACGGACCTTGCTGCCGGCCGCCTGGAGCAGCGGGACCACCTGACGGCCGATCGTTCCCGTACCGCCTGTCACCAGGATCGTGCTCATCGAATTTCTCCGTTCTCGTCATGGTCTCTGCAGCGCTGACGGAACCCGGGTGGGTGAGTGTGACCGAATGTGAGCTGGAATACATCCAGGCAAAATGTCGAGGGCCTGTCCGCGCCTCCGACGTCCGGGGTGCACGGGCGCAGTACGGCGTACCGGCACGACACAGGAGGTTCTCTCATGAAGTACGTGGTCCTGATCCACTCCAACATGCAGCCGTGGGGTCACCCGACGATCGACTTCACCGAGGTCGGCCGCGCGATCCCGGCGGACGAGCGGGCCGCGATGGGCAAGGAGTTCGACGAGCTGCTCGCCGAGCTGTCCGCGTCCGGCGAACTGGTCAGCGGCCTGGCGTTGGACGCACCATCAACCGCCCGGACCTACCGCTGGGAGGGCAAGCGCCCGGTCAGCACCGACGGGCCGTACGCCGAGTCCAAGGAGCAGCTCGCCGGGTTCTTCGTCCTCGACTGCGCCACCCGCGCCCGGGCCGAGGAGCTCGCCGACAAGTTCGCCGGCCCCGGCGACGTCATCGAGCTCCGCCCGGAAATGGAGTTCTGAGGGCGATTCCGGACAGTAACGAGCGAGTGTGACCCAACCGGGGATCCGGAGTGACGTACGCCGTACCGCCGGAGCGGTGGCTCCCTTATTCTGTGGGACTTACCGAGAGTCAGGAGCGTGCCCGTGACCACTGTCTTGCTGATGGGCCCTCCTGGGGCCGGTAAGGGTACGCACGCGGGCCACCTGGCAGCTCACCTCGGTGTGCCCGTCATCTCCACCGGTGACCTGTTCCGCCGCAACATCGCGGACGGTACCGAGCTCGGCAAGACGGCGCAGGGCTACCTGGACGCGGGCGAGTACGTGCCCGACGAGGTCACCAACGCGATGGTCCGCGACCGCCTCGCGGACGCCGACACCCGTCCGGGATTCGTCCTGGACGGGTACCCGCGCACCCTCGACCAGGCCGGCGTCCTGGACGAGATCCTCGGTGCGCAAGGGCGTGGGCTGGACGCGGCCCTGGTCCTGCAGGTCGAGGCCGACGCCCTCGTCGACCGGCTGCTCCGGCGCGCCGTGATCGAGCACCGCTCGGACGACACCGAGGAAGTCATCCGCCGCCGCTTCGAGGTCTACCACGAGCAGACCGCGCCGCTGATCCACTTCTACTCCGGCCGCGGCATCCACCACGAGGTCGACGCCTCCTCCGACATCGACACGGTCCGCACCCGCGTCTGGCAGGTCGCCGTACAACTCAAGCCGGCTGCGTAATCAGCTGCGCCAGGTGGGGGCTATCGAACTGCGGTAGGAGCGGCCGAAGAGCCCGAGGATCACAGTGAGGACGGGTTTGGGGACGGTGCTGGTGATCGCCGCGGACTCCGCGGGTGCGGCACCGTCGAGGGCCCAGGCGAAGAACGTGCCGCCCTGGACCGGGCCGACCTTGGCGAACTCGCGGCCCATCGCCTTCATTTCGGGCGAGCCGACGTTGGCCTGGTAGACGGGTTCGATCTCCGCTTCCTCGTGTTCGAGGTGGTCGACGGTGACCCGTTGCAGCTCCTGGATCGCAGCGCGTGCGGTCGCCGCGTCAGCCGCGCCGGCGGAGTTCTGCAACGCTCCCAGCGCCGTCCGCGACGCAGCGAGCGCGGCTGCCATCGTGTCGTGCTCGGCATCCAGCTGCGCCAACAGCTCCGGGCTCACGCCGAGCTTCTGCAACGCCGGCCACGCGATCTCGTGCTCACCCTCGTGGTGCCGGGTGAGCTGGCTGTCGAAGTTCTGCCAGGCCGCGCCCAACTGCGCCGCGCGCGTGCGATCCCCGTCCGGGAACCGCTCCAGTGCATTCAGGAATCGACCCAGGTCCCGTCGAACGGCGGCATGGATCGCCTTGTTCATGCTCATTTCCCCCATGGCCGGGAGTATGCGTCCGGGAACAACCGTTGACCAGAGCAAGTTGATGACGAATATGCATGGTGAGTACAAGGTCCCGGGCGGAAAGCTCGTCGTGGCCGACCTCGACGTGGTCGACGCGCACGTCCGGAACGCGCAGATCTCCGGCGACTTCTTCCTCGAACCGGACGACGCGCTGGAGCGGATCAATGGGGCCTTGGCGGGGCTGCAGGTGGCCACTTCCGCGGCTCAGATCGCCGCGCGGGTGCGAGGTGCGCTCGGCGACGGCGTCGAGATGCTCGGGTTCTCGCCCGAGGCGGTCGCTGTCGCCGTACGGCGTGCGTTGACCGGCGCGACCGGTTGGCGTGACCACGAGTGGGAGTTCGTGCACGACGTACCGCGTGAGCCGGCGCTGCAGATGGCGCTCGACGAGGTGCTGACCGAGCAGGTCGGATCGGGGGAGCGCCCGCCGACGCTGCGGGTCTGGGAGTGGGCGTCCAACGCGGTCATCATCGGCAGCTTCCAGTCGCTGCGGAACGAGGTCGACCTGGACGGCGCGGCCCGTCACGACGTCACCGTCGTACGGCGGATCAGCGGCGGCGGCGCGATGTTCGTCGAGCCGGGCAACACGATCACGTACTCGCTGTACGTGCCGGAATCGCTCGTTTCCGGATTGTCGTTCATCGAGTCGTACGCGTTCCTCGACGACTGGGTCATTGGTGCGCTCAACGATCTCGGCATCGCGGCGACGTACCAGCCGATCAACGACATCACGTCACCGGCCGGCAAGATCGCGGGCGCCGCGCAGAAGCGGTTCGCCGGCGGCGCCGTCCTCCATCACGTGACGATGGCCTACGACATGGACGCCGGCAAGATGGTCGAGGTACTGCGGATCGGCCGGGAGAAGCTGTCCGACAAGGGTACGAAGAGCGCGAACAAGCGTGTCGACCCGTTGCGCAGCCAGACCGGTCTCGACCGCGCGGACGTGATCGAGCGGATGGCCGGCACGTTCCGGAACCGCTACGGCCTGTCCGCGGGCGCGATCTCGCCGGACACCGTCGCGCTGGCCGAGGAGCGGGTCGCGGCGAAGTTCGGCACCGAGGAGTGGCTCACGCGGGTGCCGTGATCGGGACGGCGTTGCCGCTGACCCGGACGCGGTTGTCGTCCGGGCGGAGCTCGACCGTGATGAGGCTGGGCCGTCCGAGGTCGTCGCCTTGATGCAGGGTGATCGTGGGTTGCGCCTCGCCGATTTCCCGGAGATATGCGCCGAACGCGGCCGCTGCGGCACCTGTTGCCGGGTCCTCGACCACACCGCCGACCGGGAACGGGTCGCGAACGTGGAAGACGGTCGGCGATTCCTGCCAGACGAGCTGGAGCGTGGTGAGGTCGCGCTCGAGCATGTACGCGAGCAGGCGGTCGAAGTCGTAGTCGAGCGCGGCGAGTCGTTGCCGGGTCGCCGTACTGAGGACGAGATGCCGCGCCCCGGCGTACGCGATCCTCGGCGGCAATGCGGGATTGAGGTCGTCGGGTGACCATCTGAGGATGTCGAGTACGTCAGTCAGGTCGCCGGCTTCTTCTACGGAAGGCTCGACGCTGGTGAGGGTCGCGCGCAGGGCGCCGTCGACCGTGACCGGGACGTGGCCGGCCTGCGTTCCGAAGACGATCTCGCCCGGGCCGTCGCGCTCTGCCAGGGCGACGGCGGTCGCGACGGTGGCGTGACCGCAGAACGGGACCTCGGCCTTGGGGGAGAAGTACCGCACCGGGCGCACGCCGCTCGTATCTGGTTCGTCGGTGAACGCGGTCTCGGAATACCCGACCTCGGCCGCGATCGCCTGCATCGTTGCGTCGTCGAGCCCGCGGGCGTCGAGCACCACCCCGGCCGGATTGCCCCCGGCCGGATCGGACGTGAAAGCCGCGTAGCGGAGAACGGTCACCATCTGCTCATCCAATCATCGCGTCCAGTCCAGCTGCGCCTCCGGGATCGCCAGACCGCGCCCGAACTCCTTCGCCTCTTCGCGCGCCGCGTCGTCGCCCCGCCGGTACCGGAACACGCGCCCCGGGAAGATCACGAAGATCTCGTGCTCGTCATGAAAGTCGGCGTACCACCCAGGACCGTCGAGACCCCCCGCCAGTACGTCGGCCAACTCCTCCCCACGCTCCACCGAAAACTCGAGCAACGACCACACGGCCGGCTGATCGGTCGACGTACCCTCAACCGCCACCCGACTGACCTTCGTCACCGTCAACGGGACCCCGTCCAACACGGTCCCAACCTTCAAACTCTCAAGAATCAACACACCGTCATACACGCAAGCGACCGTACGCGGCGGCACCGACAATTGCGGTATGGAGATCGGGTACGTCATCTTGTACGTCGGGGATCTGGCGACGTCGGTGGGGTTCTACCGGGATGTGGTGGGGCTTGCGTACAAGTTCACGGATGCGGGGTATGCGGAGTTCGACGCGGGTGGGGTGCGGTTCGCGTTGTACGAGCGGCGGCGGGCGGAGTGGTTGACCGGGCGGGCGGTGACGCCGGGCGCCGGTGGGGAAGTGGTGGTGATGGTGGCGGACGTGGATGCGTACGCCGAGCGGCTGCGTGCGGCCGGCGTACCGGTGCTGAGCGGGCCGGCAGACCGTCCGTGGGGACACCGGACGGTCCACGTCGCCGACCCGGACGGGTTCGTCGTCGAGTTCGCGGAGGAGATCCCGCGGGCTCGTGAGCGGCGGTAGCTCAGCGGTGGTGATGCCAGTGGCGGCGGGACATGCCGCTGATCATGACGATCCAGAACATGCCCCAGAGCAGCCACGGAGCGGTGAGTGCGACCGAGGTGATCACCAGACCGATCATCAGGAACGGCGCGATCATCAGGAACGGCGGCGGCGGACCGGGCCGGCGACGGAGGTTCGCGGGGCCCGGCACGACCCGCAGTTCCGTCGAGCTCGGCAGATCGTCGAACAACGGCTCGAGATCATCGGCGTACCGTGCCCGCGTCACCACCTCGCTCCGCTCCTCGAACTCGACCTGCGTCAACCGGCCGGCCACGAAGTGGTCGCTCAGCAACGAAACGGCCTGGTCCCGTTCGGCGTCACCGATCCGCACCCGCTTCCGAGGCACGTCGGCCCGCGCGGCCTCCTGTGGCTGATCCCAGCCGGCCTGGTTCCACGCGCGACCGCGCCAGTCACCGGCTGACTCGTCGTACCAGCCCGGACCACTCCAGCCCGGGCCGTTCCAGCCTTGCCGCCTGCCGGGACCGCCTCCGCGTCGGCGGTCCCGGTCGGCGGGGCTCATGAACGGTCCTGCTGGTCCGTGCCGTCGTCTTCCTCGGCGAGGATGCCGTACAGCTTCCGGCGCAGGTCGGCGACCGCGTCGCGCGCCTTCGCCTGCTGCTCCGGCGTACCGCTCGCCAAGATCTGCCACATCGCCGTCGCGACCTGCCCGAACAGTGGCTTGAACCCGTTCTCGTCGTCACCGTCCGCCGGCGCGCTCATCGCGGCCCACGGCGCGGACACCTCGTCCTGGTGCTCGGCGACGTACGCACGTCCCTCGTCGGTCAGCCGGAACGTCCGCCGCCCGACCTCCGCGTCAGCCGTCACCAGACCCTCGTCCTCGAGCTGCTGCAGCGTCGGGTAGATCGAGCCCGGGCTCGGCTTCCACATGCCGCCGCTGCGCTCCGCGATCTCCTGGATGATGCCGTAGCCGTTCATCGGCTGCTCGGCGAGTACGGCGAGGATCGCCGCCCGTACGTCGCCGCGCCGCGCCTTCGGGCCCCGCCAGCGCGGCGGCGGTCCCCACGGCGGCCCGAACATCTGCCCGCCGCCGAACATGCCCCACGGCGGCCCGAAGTGCTGCTGGTGACTGTGTCCCTGGTGCCCGCGGCGGCCGCTCATCGCCGCGCGCAACTCGTCCTTGATGTCGTCGAAGGTTGAACAGTGCCGCGCGAACTGCGCCCAAGGCCAGCCCGCGGCGTACGCCGATCCGGTCATCTGGACCACCCGTCCCTCACGAAAGTGATTGCGATAGTTCGACGATATATCGCGAACGATCGCAACCCAAGAGACTCACGCGTTGAACTTCAGGTCCTTCACCTCGGCGGTCAGGACGACGGAGTTGTCCACGACGCTGATCCCGGTGAGCTGGGCGCCGAACGGCAGTTCGGGGATCGTGATGCCGCTGGCGAGCTGGCTGCGGATCGCGCTCTGCACGTACGACGGGATCGAATCGGACAACTGCCCGAGCGTCAGTGCGACCCGACCGTCCTTGACCTGCGGCGTGATCGGTACGTCGATGCTGATGCCGCGCACCGTCGCCTTCGCCTGCAGCTGACCGCTGACGACCGACATCGACAGCCCCTCGAGCCCGGTACTGCGCACCGCGAGCCGAGCCAGCTCCCGCGGCGACAACTGCAGCCGCAGATCGGTCGCGTCGACGGTCACCGCACCGGACTGCTGCGTCAGCAGCGATCGCGGCACGTGCACGTTCTGCAGCTCGACCTTCAGATCCTCACCAGGTACGCCGGAGAAGGTCGGTTTCTCCATCGTCAGCGTGACCTTGGAGAAGTCCTCGTTGATCAGCTGCGGCAGGAACCCGAAGCCGCCGATCTTCACCGAGGTGCCGGCCGAGCGTACGTCGTACTGCTTGGCCTCCTTCTCCGCCATCGACGCGAGCTGGTTCTCCGCCACGTACGCGGCGACGCGGTCGACGACGATCGCCAGAACCGCCAGCACCACCAGCGTGACGACAAGGCGGCGCAACCACCGGCGCGGTCTCCTAGAGCTCATTCCTGCCCTTTCCGATCATTTCCCGGAGCGCGTCGGCGGTCGGTGTGGGCTTGATGCCGAAGGCAACAGTCGCGGCGGTCGAGTCGACGACGAACGGCCGCTGCCACTGGTACAGCATCTCCACCATCTCCCGCGCGGCCGGGTCGACGAGTCCCGCAAGCCGCAGTACCAAGGTAGGCATCGACGCAACCTTCGCCGGCGGCGCACCCGCCAGTTCGGCGGCGCTGGTCGCCAGCTCGCGCACCGACAGCGGCTCCGGCGTCGGAACATGCCAGGCCCGTCCCCACGCGCTCTCGTCGTCGGCGACCGCGATCAGCAGCCGCGCGACATCACCGACGTACGTCCAGCTGTGCGGTACGTCGAGATCGCCCGGCATCATCCCGCGTTTCCCGGCGATCACCTTCGGCAACATCGTCACGCTGAACGGTGAGACCGCGCCCGCACCCAGGTAGTCGGACCCGCGCACCTCCGCGGTCCGGATCCGCCCCGCCTGATGCGCGGCCAGGGCGGCGGCCCAGACCTTCGCCCGCACCTGCCCCTTCACGGTGTTCGGCAGCAACGGCAGGTCTTCGCTCATCGGCCCGTCCACCGCGCCGTACCCGTAGAGATTCCCGGTGCTCACCAGCACCGCTCCCGACGCCTCGGCTGCCGCGACCAGAGCCGCACCGAGCCGCGGCCACTCGCTAGCCCACTTGTTGTACGGCGGGCCTGCGCACGAGTAGATCGCTGTCGCGCCCGCGACGTAGTCCGTCAGCCCGTTCTTGGCGTCCGCGGTGACCCGCTCCGCCCCGTCCGGCCCGCCTCCGGACCTCGTGATCACTCGGACCTGCTCACCCCGTGCCACCAACAGCCGGGCGACCACGCTCCCCACGGCCCCAGCTCCGACGACAACCTGCACGCCTTACCCCTTTGACTCGACGAAACCCTCAGTATCCCGGGGGCGTCGGGTCGTTTACGACGGGATCCCGCTGCGCAGGCGAAGCTCGTCACGGATCACGGGCGGCACGGGCAGCCGGTACTTCTCCAGGGCCCTCGCGTAGGCACGCAGCGACATCGCCAGACGTCCGGCGTCGCTGCGGGTGTTCTCGCCCTGACGTCGTGGACCGCGCGCCAGGCGCTCGGCGGCGCGGGCGGACACGACCTCCGCGAACAGGTGCGAGAGGTCGTCGTTCACAACCGAGCGGCGGCCGACATCGGCAAGGAGGGAAGTTGGCCTAGACATCGGCATCGCCTCATAGGGCCCGCGGGTTCCCGACACGCCGCCTGGTATGCCATCGCTCCGGAATGCTGCCAGTCTATCCGCACTAGCAATGGGTGGAGGCTTGGAAAGGATGTTCCTGCTTCAGATGTCGGGCGTTCCAGGGTCTGGGAAGTCCACCGTCGCAGCGCACGTCGTCGACACCTTCGATGCGGTTGCCATCGACTACGACGTGATTCTGACCGCTGTTCTCGACGGAGGCGTCGACGTTGCCGGTCGTTCCAAGGCGGCGTACGAAGTCCTGTACGCGGTGACGCGCAGCGTGCTCGGCCAGGGGCGCTCTGTGGTCGTCGACAGCCCGTGTTTCTGGCCGCGGATCCTCAACGAGGGCATGGAAATCGCCCGGGCACACGATGCGACGTACCGCTACATCGAATGCCAGGTTCATGATCTGAAGGTCGTCGACGAGCGCCTCAGCGCTCGGCCGCGGCTGCGGAGCCAGCGTCGCGGCGTGAGCATTCCGCCGGTCGACCTCGGCGACCAGCCGGATGACGGGGAGACGGGGTTTCGCGAGTGGTTGGACCGCGTCCAACGTCCCGCGGACAACTACCTCCTGTTGGACATGCACCGCCCACTGTCCGACGTACTGCCTGAGGTCGACCTCTACCTGAAGGCCTAGTCCCTACGGCCCTTCAGTCGACGGCTCACCGCACGCTCGACCTCCCGGGCCGCCTCGCGTTCGGCGAGCGTATGCCGCTTGTCCCAGGTCTTCTTGCCCCGCGCCAGGACGATCTCCACCTTCGCGCGACCGTCCTTGAAATACAGGCTCACCGGGACGATCGTCAGCCCACCCTCGTTGACCTTGCGCTCGATCTTGTCGATCTGAGCCCGATGCAACAGCAACTTCCGCTTACGACGCGATCCGCCGTTGAACCAGCGAGACTGCGAGTACTGCGGGATGTGCACCCCGTGCAACCAGATCTCCCGCTCCTCGACAATGGCGAACCCACCAACCAGCGAAGCCCGCCCAGCCCGAAGCGCCTTCACCTCAGGCCCCTGCAACACAATCCCCGCCTCCCAGGCCTCACCCAGGTGATAGTCATGCGCAGCCTTCCGATTCCGCGCAACAACAGGCTCCGCCTCAGACTTCGTCACACACCAATTCTGCCCGACAGCCTTGGGTGCCCCCGGCAGGATTCGAACCTGCGACGCACGGTTTAGGAAACCGACGCTCTATCCCCTGAGCTACGGGGGCGCACGCGGGGACAGCTTAGCGGAGTTGGGGGGTGGGTCAGCCGGTGAGGGCGGTGACGCCGAGGTGGCCGGTGATGGAGTTGTAGCGCTCGGCGTAGAGGGTGGTGCAGCGGGAGGCGGCGCAGCCGGCGCCGGCGAAGGCGATGCCGCGGATGGTGGCGGAGCTGGTGCCGCGCCGGGAGTAGACGGGCCCACCGGAGTCGCCGCCGACGATCGCGACCAGACCGCCGCGGGTGGCGCGGATGACGTACGTCGTGCAGCCGTCGGTGTCGCAGTACTTCGCCGACGTCGAGCGGACCGTGAGATTGCAGAGCGACGTACTGAAGCTGCCGGACTGGCAGATCACCGTGCCGACGCCGGGGTCGCCACCGCCGGTGACGGTGCGCGTGTTGGCGGTGTCGCCGGGACCGTCGGTCCAGATCTTGGCGCCGTACGCGCTGCCGGTGACCAGGGACTGGTCGTAGTCCGGGTAGTTGGTGCGCACTGTCGTGGTGCCGTAGTAATTGGTGCCCGACTTCCAGACCGTGCCAGGGCCGCCGCAATGCCCTGCGGTGACGGAGCCGCGCTGGCCGTTGGAGCGCCGTACGACGGAGAATCCGGCGGTGCAGTTCTTTAGTGCGGACGTGATCCGGGCACCGCCCCAGTGGCCGCCCTTCGGGGTGTCGCTCAGCCGGGACGTGCGTGCGAGCGAGCCGGCGACGAGTTGTACGCCGGACAGGTCGCGGAGCCCGGCCAGCGAAGCGGGAGAGGTCGTCGCCTGGTCGTACTCGACGACGACGTTCTCACTCACCGGGTCGAGGTCGGCGGCGTACGTCGTACGCGACGCGTCGGAGGACCATGACCGGTCGCCGACCGCGTTCCAGGCGTCGGCGATCGACTGGGCCGAACGACAGCTGCGCTCCACCTTCACCAACGGCTTGCCGGCCGCGGGCAGGTTGCGGGTCATCGCGGACTCGTACTTCTTTGAATCCAGCTTCGCGGAGTCCACCACCACCTTGTAGCCGGTCGTGGCCGAGCCGACCACGCCGATGACGCCCTGGCTCAGCCCGTACGGCAGACCGGACGTCGGGCGGCCGGTCGCGTCCAGCGGTTCGAGGGAACGGACCCCGGCGGAGATGCCGTCACCGAGCGACTCACCGAGCGGTCGCGCATCGGACGCGGACGTCGGCTGCGCCAGCCGCGTCGCCTCGGTCGAGCTCACACTCGGTTGCGCGTGGGAGCACGCCGCAGCACCCGTCACCGCGCCCGAGGAGGGTGTCGTGAGGGCGACTGCGAAGAGTGAGATGGAGCCGAGTGTGACCAGCGGGACGGTTACAGAGAGTCGCACAAAGCTCCCCAGATCGGTGGACCAAACCACTAGATGGTCCGTTCAAGAACTCCGTTCCGTCAAGACCTGATCACCGTCCGCGAACAGATTCGACTACCGTGCGCGAGCGTAACTCGCAAGTTGACGCCCGTCGGCACCAAAGAACTGCAGCGTGTCGGCGCTGATCGCGATCCGCTTGGCGGCGTGCAGTACGCCGGTGTGCGGCACGTTCTCGCACCCGACGAGGTGCTGCGGACCGGAAGTCGCGCTGAACGCGCCACGCTGACCGATGCTGAACGTCCCCTGCAGCCCGTTGCAGCCGTCGGAGCCCGTCCATGTGCCGTCCGGCTTGAACACCAGCACCGGGTCCTCCGGCCGGGCGGCCTTGAGCGTCTTGGCGCCGACCATCTGCACTGGTCGCCAAGTGCCGGCCACGGTCTGGGCCGAGACCACCTGTGGTGTCGCACTCGCCGACGCCGGTGCCTGCCCGCCGGCGACCGGCGGCTGCGTCGGCTGGTTCCGCGACCCGGCCAGCCCGAACCCGGCGACCGCGATCGCAGCCACCGCGACGGCGGCAGCGCCGGAGACGACCCAGGTACGCCGCTGCGCGCGACGGGCGCCCGTGGTGGCGCGCTCGGTCAGGTCCACGGCCTGCGGCACTGAGGCCGCGGCGCGTTCGAAGGTACCTCGCAGGTCATCCTCGAGATCGGTGTTGCTCACGACAACCTCTCATCAACACGGTTGGACTCGCTGGCCCCTGAATAGGCCGGCCGCCGCCGGAGCGACGCGAGCGCTCGGCTCGCGGTCGCACGCACGGAGGACGGTTTGATGCCGAGCACGTCGGCGATCGTCTGGTCGTCCAGGTCCTGGTAGTAGCGCAGGACCAAAACGACCCGTTCCCGGGCGGACAGCGTCGCCAGAGCGCGCCACAGGTCGTCGGAGTTGGCGACACTCGTGGCGTGGTCGGGCACGGTGCGCTGCGGGTCGAGGTCGGCCGTCGGCGCCTCGGTGAACGAGCGCCGGCGCGTCATCGACAAGTACTCGTTCACCAGGATCCGCCGGACGTAGTGATGCGGATCGTCCGCGTTGCGCACCTTCCGCCACGAGCGGAACGCCTGCATCAGCGCGATCTGCGCCAGGTCCTCCGCACGCTGGTAGTCGCCGGAGACCGTGAACCCGAGCCGCACCAGTTCCTGTCCACGGGCGGACACGTACTCCTCGAACTCCACTCGCCACTCCCTGGCTGGGCGTACAACTCCTCACACCTATTAGACGCATCGAGCCGCCCACGTGCTGCAACCGTTCGCGCACAGTTCGATCTCTAGTGGAGCAGGAACTCCCGCACCGCCGCCTTCCCGCGCGGGTCCCGCTGCACGCTGTGACCGCTTCCCGGTACGACGACCAACTCGGCGTCCCGTGCGTGCGCCTTCTCCCATCTGGCCCAGTCGAGCGGGCAGAACAGGTCGTTGTTCCCGTGCAGGATCAGCGTGCGCGGCGTCAACTCCTTCCCGGCCGGGTACGTCGACACGCGGTCAGCCGGCCAGCGTAGGCAGCCCTGGATCATCAGCTGGTCGCGTGCGGTCGCCACGTCGTACGGGTACAGCTGCTTCGGGTCCAGGCGACGTACCGCGTCGTCGAGGGCGGTCTTGCGGTCGGGCTTGCCGGACCAGGGAAAGCGCAGGTCCGAGCAGAGGGTGGCCATGTGGAGGCCTGCGGACAGCGTGTCGAAGGACAGGCCCTTGCTGGTGGTCCGCTGGAACAGGTTCTTCAAACCGACGTCGTTGCCGCTGCGTGCGGAGTGGAGGACGGCCGGGATTCCCTTGAGAGACGGGTTGACCGAGTTGAGGCTCGCGACGGCCAGCGACTCCATCAGGTCCGTGCCGCTGACGCCGTGCTGCACCAGCCACGCCAGGTCCGCCACCGGGTCCGTCTTGCACGCGGGATCCTGGTCGCAGGTGGCCTTGAGGACACCAGTGCTCGCAGCCATGAGATCCGCACCCATCGGGTCGAATCCCTTGTGCGGTACGACGGAGTCCAGCACGAGCGCCTGCACGTGGCCCGGGTACTTCAGGCCGTACTGCGCCGCGGTGAAGCTGCCGTACGACGTCCCGTCGATCGTGAGCCGATCCACCTTGAGGACCTGGCGGAGCTGCTCGATGTCGTCGACGGTGTCAGGCGTTCCGTAGTACCCGGCGCCGGACCCGATGTGCTCGGCGCACTCGTCGACAGCCGTGGCCGGTGGAGTCAGGAAGTCCGAACCGCCCACAGTCTCTTGCAGAGAAGGGCAATTGATGCCGTCGCGACCTGTGCCGCGCTGGTCGAACCTCACGAGTCGGTACTCGCGCAGCACGTCAGGGTGCACGTTGCGTCGCAGGTTGGGGAGGAGCGGTACGCCGGGTTGCCCCGGGCCGCCCGTGAGCAGCAGGAGGACGCCGCGGGACGCGTCGACGTTGTCGGCGGCGATGACGGCGAGGTCGAGCGACGGGCCGTCCGGGCGTTGTCGATCGAGCGGGACGTGCAGCGTGGTGCAGGTGAAGCCCGGCGTACAGGGTGTGTTCTCGTCGGCTGCCGGAGCCGAGCAGGCGGTGCAGGCGAGGGCGAGCGCGCACAGCAGCCGGATCGTTCGCATGCGCCCTCCCTCAGTGCGAGGGTGCGGCACACGCGGCGTCCGCCGCAACCTGCCTCGCGGGTCGACCTCGAAAGGGACCCGCAAGGCAGGCGCGGGTAGACCCCACTTCGGACGGCTTCGGGGTGCGCGTCCGGCGCGGGGTCAGCGCAGGCCGAGCGACTTCGTCAGCTCGGCGGTCACCTGGCGCGGCGCCGGCAGTGTGCCGGGCTTGCCCTGACCTTCCAGCGAGGTCGCCACCAGACGGTGGCAGCCGAAGGATTCAGCGGTGAACGACAGGACGCCGCGATCGTTGTCGGTGAACCGCAGCACGTACGTGGGGCCGAGTTCCTTGGTGCACATGCTCGGCTTCTTCGCGACGGGTTTCGCCGCGTTGACCAGGGCGAACAGGTCGGTCGCCTGCTTGCCCATGCGCTTGGTGGTGATCGTCGCGTAGTTCTGCCCGGTCGCCTGTGCGTCGTACTGGCAGATCGTCACGCTGACGGGGTTGAACTTCGACGTGGCCGCGCCCTGTCCCCACACCACCTTGTCGGTGGCAGTGCGGACGGCTGTGATCGTCTCGGGGCAGTCCGTGCTCGGCGTACCGCTGGGGCTGGCTGACGGGGTGGGCGGCGTGCTGGTCACCGTTTGGGTGGGCTGGGCGGCGGGCGGGGACGAGGCGTCCTCGGTGCCGCAGGCGGCGGCAACTCCGAGCACAACCACGACAAGCGTCGCACCGATCAGGCCCCGTGTCCGTTGTGCACTCACGACTCGGTCCTTCCGGGTTGGCAAGGTCCACCATGATGGTGGAACGGGGTCACACCGCGCGTGCCGGAACATCACGGCGGCGCGTCTTTCCGGTCACGCCGCGGGATCGAGCCCCAACCGTGGCACAGCTGTAACGTGCGCGCACTGGTCACCTACCCCCAGGTCACCGCGCAGCACTCCCGGAGAGCTCCGGTGACTCGGTAATCTGGAGGCATGACGAGCCCGTACGAAGACGACGAGCCGCTGCTGCCGGAGCAGACGCGGGACGACGACCCGCGGACCTGGGGTGACAACGACCACGGCAGCGACGACGACGAGCGCATTCTGAACGAGGTCCCCCCGCACCACGGATGACAGCGTCGGTGTTCCTCGTCCATGGCGGCCTCTGGGACGCCATGGACGCCGAAGCGTTCTGGGGTACGACGGGAATCATTGACGGACTGTCCGCGGCGCTCGCGCCGGAGGGCATGGAGCTACTGGCGCCCGACCGGCCGCAGCGAGCCAGTGCGTGGGACGTCGAGGTCGCGGCACTGGGTGAACAGCTGGCGAAACGTTCCGGACCGGTAAGAATCGTTGGGGCCTCCAATGGATGTACCGTTGCGGTCCTGCTGGCGTTGAGGTTTCCGGAGCTGGTCGATCGCCTCCTCCTGGCGTGGCCCGCGACCGGCGACGACGCCGCCGCGAATGAGCGCGCGCACGCCGGGATGGTGAACCGTGGGTGCCCGCCGGCGGCCGCGGACGAACTGCTCGCGGGCGGCATCCTGCGGGGCGTATCGGATGCAGAGCTGGCTTCGCTGACACGAATTCGGGTGGCGGTGCTGCCTTCGGTACCGGAGAATCCATCGCATCAGCGGAAGACGGTCGACGCCTTGCTGCGGTCGATCCGGGGGAGTCGTGAGCTGGCTGGGTGTCCCGAACCGCCGACGCCCGCCTTCCGTACGAGGAACGACCCGCCGTACCTGGATCAGCTGCTGCGAACGATCGTGGAGTTCGTCAACTGAGGGGATGAGCGTGGAGCTTCGGGGGTTCGCCGACGGGTACGGCGTGCAGGTCGCGGACTGGGCCGCGAACGCGAAAGAAGTGGCGTTGCTGTCCGGGCGGGTGGTCTATCCGTTCCCGGAGGAACTGCGGACGAGCTGGCGGACGGTCGACTCGGACATCCACTCCTATCTGCTGTTCGACGGCGATCGGCCGGTCGGGTACGGCGAGGTCTGGCTCGACGACGAGGAGGACGAGGTCGAACTCGCCCGGATCATCGTGGACCCGGAGGTCCGTGGTCGTGGGGTCGGCGGTGAACTCGTGCGGGCACTGCTCGGGCCGGCTCTGGAGGCCGGGTACTCGGAGGTGTTCGTGAGGGTCCGTCCGGAGAACGCCCCGGCGATCCGGGCTTACCACGGCAGTGGCTTCGTCGACGTCCCTGCCGCCTTGATGGAGGAGTGGAACGACGGGCAGCCGGTCCCGTACCGCTGGATGCGTTATGCCGGTGAGCAGGTGGGCGCCGGCGAGCTCAGGGGCTGAGGATTTGCGCCCACCTGCTGGGGTTATGACTGGCGGGTGCGCAGCAGGTCCCGGATCTCGGTCAGCAGCTCCTGTTCGGTGGTGAGCGGGTCCGGCTCGGGCTCCTGGCCGCGCTTGCGGCGCTCGGCCAGCTTGTTCAGCGGCATCACGATGAAGAAGTAGACGGCTGCGGCGACGAACAGGAAGCCCAACGCCGCGTCCAGGATCAGGCCGATCGAGAACTGAGCGCCGTTGATCTTGAAGTTCCAGACACCGGTGAGGTCCGCCTTGCCGAAGATCGCGGCGATCAGCGGGTTGATCAGCCCGTCGACGATCGCGCCGATGATCTTGGTGAACGCTGCGCCGATGACGACGGCGACCGCAAGGTCGACGACGTTGCCGCGCATGATGAATTCCTTGAAGCCCTTGAGCATGTGGTGCCTCCACGAAGCGGGTGGTTGTACCCGGACAACGTAGGGGTGCACTTCCGTCAGGGCGAGCGACCGCGCCGGAACGCGACACATCGTGCCGACGCAATCCCGAAGAGTGATCAGCTCGTGTCCGGCGTCAGGGCCACGGTGATACGTGAGTTCGAACTGGCCTGGGCCAACCGGGTGGCGACTTCCGGGGTGGTCGCGACCACGATCAGCGCGCCGGACGTGGTCGATCGAGGCGTCGGCAGAGCGATCACGGGCACGGCGCGGGCGAGCTGGCTCGCGGCGCCTGCGGTCGCGCTGTCGGCGGCGTACAGATTGATGCGGTCGCCGACCCGGAGGAGCGCGGTGATGTCCGCGTCGTCGACGCGGAACGGATAGGCGAGTGAGCCGGGCGGCACGGCGGGTGGTGCCAAGAATCTGGCGTCGGTGAGTGGTTCGCCGGCTCTGACCGGTCCGCTGAGCACGCGGGTGGTCAGTTCACTGCCGGGTCTGAGTGCACCGGCGGGCACGGAGCCGGGTGGCAGGTCGACGGTCCGCAGGTCGTCGCGCGTCGGGGCGACGCCGCCGGTGAGGTCGCGCGCGGCGGCCAGCACCGCGACCGTCGGTGGCGGCGCGGGGGAGAGGGCGAGAAGTCCGAAGTACACGGCGGCCGCGGCGGCGACGCCGGCGAGGAGCCGGCGGTGCCACCGGGCGGCACGCAACAGGTCACGAAGCAGGGAAGGGATTTTCATGCCGGAGAAGATACGAGTTTCGCCGGCAGCCGCCCTTCAGTTATCCACAGGGTGCGCGGTCAGGCCGCGCTGGTGCCCGAGGACGAGCTGCTCGAGGACGAACCCGAAGACGAGGAACCGGAGGACGACGAACCATTCGACGACCCGGAGGAACCCTTGGACGACGAGTCGGAGGACGAGGACCCCGACGAGGACGACGACTCGGCCTTCGCCGGCACCGAGCTCTTGCCGGACGACCGGCTGTCGTTCCGGTAGAAACCGGAACCCTTGAACACGACGCCCACGGCGTTGAAGACCTTGCGCAGGTTCCCCTGGCAGTTCGGGCACACGGTCAGAGCATCGTCCGTGAAGCTCTGGCGCACCTCGAGCGCTTCACCACAGTCGGTGCACTGGTACTGGTACGTCGGCACGGTCGGTTCCCTTCAAGCCGCTGGCACTCCTACTACCCGACTGCTAATAATGCGCCAGCCGACCGAAGTATTCCAAACCCGCCCTCGCCTACCTCAACTCTGCGTCCCTGTCCAGAGGACGCAGAGCAACGCAAAGTTGTGAGGGACCCCATTTGGGGAGGGCGGGGGGATTCTCTACGGTTGGTCCGTGCCACGCCTGCTTCGAGTCGTCGTCATCAGCGGAATCGCCCTCGCCACGGTCCTCCTGGTGATCGCCGGTACCGTCGTCTTCGTCGTCCGCCACTCGTTCCCGACGTACGACGGAACCATCGAGCTGAACGGCCTGGACGCCGAGGTCAGCGTGGTCCGGGACACCAACGGAATCCCGCAGATCTACGCCGACACCCCCGCCGACCTGTTCGCGGCGCAGGGGTACGTGCACGCGCAGGACCGGTTCTTCGAGATGGACTTCCGCCGGCACGTCACGTCCGGCCGGTTGAGCGAGCTGTTCGGCAAGACCGCGCTCGAGACCGACAAGTTCGTCCGGACGCTCGGCTGGCGGCGGGTGGCGGAGAAAGAGTTGCCGCTGCTCAGCCCGACCACCCGGCAGTACCTCGACGACTACGCCCGTGGCGTCAACGCGTACCTCTCCACGCACAGCGGCTCCGGTCTCAGCCTCGAGTACGGCGTACTGTCCCTCCAGCCCGGCGGGCCGAAGAACTACACGCCGGAGCCGTGGACCGCGGCCGACTCGTTGTCCTGGCTGAAGGCGATGGCGTGGGACCTGGGCGGCAACCTGGACGAGGAGGTCACCCGGACGAAGCTGCTCGCCGCGATGCCGGCGCGCAACGTCGAGAGCCTCTACCCGCAGTACCCGTACGACCGGAACCAGCCGATCATGTCTGCCGGCTCGATCGGCAAGGACGGCAAGTTCACCACCGCTCCGGTCAGCACCGAGGTACGGCGGAGCATGCTCACCCAGGACCTGCTCAAGTCGCTGGACTCGGTGCAGAAGGTCGCCAAGGGCCTGCCCGAGCTGCTCGGCCAGGGTGACGGCGTCGGATCGAACTCCTGGGTGGTCTCGGGTGACCACACCACTACCGGCAAGCCGCTGCTGGCCAACGACCCGCACCTCGGCGCGACCATGCCGGGGATCTGGACGCAGGTCGGCCTGCACTGCAACAACGTCGGCAAGGCGTGTCCGTTCGACGTCTCCGGCTTCAGCTTCTCCGGCCTGCCCGGTGTGGTGATCGGCCACAACAACGCGATCTCCTGGGGCTTCACCAACCTCGACCCGGACGTCCAGGACCTGTACCTGGAGCGGATCGAGGGCAACAACGTCCTCTACAACAACAAGTGGCGGGCGATGGCCTCCCGCGAGGAGACGTTCAAGGTGGCCGGCCAGGACGAGCCGGTGAAGATCACCGTCCGCGAGACCCGGCACGGTCCGCTCATCTCGGACGTCGACGAGGACGAGCGCAAGATCGGCGAGTCGGCTGCGGCGCAGGCGAAGTACCCGACGGCGTACGGCGTCGCGCTGCAGTGGACGGCACTGAACCCGGGGCGGACCGCTGACGCGCTGTTCGCGATCAACACCGCGCAGAACTGGAGCCAGTTCCGCGCCGCCGCGCAGCAGTTCCAGGTGCCCTCGCAGAACCTGGTGTACGCCGACACCGACGGCCACATCGGCTACCAGGCGCCCGGACTGATCCCGATCCGCACCACCGGCCGCGGTGACTGGCCGGTCCCGGGATGGGATCCGAAGTACGCGTGGAAGGGGTACGTCCCGTTCGACGCGTTGCCGAGCGAGTTCGACCCACCGGACGGCATCATCGTCACCGCGAACCAGGCCGTCGTACCGAACACGTACACGTACTACCTGACCAACTCCTGGGACTACGGCTACCGCTCGCAGCAGATCCTCGACCGGATCAAGGCGGCCGGGAAGCTGGACGCGAACGCGATGGCGTCGATCCAGCTGGACACCAAGAGCAAGGCCGCCGAGATGCTGGTGCCGTACCTGCTCCGGATCAGCATCGACGACACGTTCGACAAGCAGGGCCAGGACGTCCTGAAGAACTGGGACTTCACCCAGCCGCCGGACTCGGCGGCCGCGGCGTACTTCAACGTGGTCTGGCGCAACCTGCTCGCGCTGACCTTCCACGACCAGCTCCCCGAAGGCACCTGGCCGGACGGCGGCTCACGCTGGTTCGAGGTGATCCACAATCTGATCGGGCAGCAGAACAGCGGCTGGTGGGACAACATCGGGACGCCGCAGCGGGAGAGCCGGGACGACATCCTCCGCGAGGCCCTGATCAACGCGCGGACCGAGATCACCCAGAAGATGGCGCGGGAGCCGGCCAACTGGCAGTGGGGCCGGCTGCACAAGCTGACGCTGACCAACCAGACCCTGGGCAAGTCCGGGATCGGACCGGTCGAGAAGATCTTCAACCGCGGCCCGTACGAGCTGGGCGGCGGTACGTCGATCGTCGACGCCACCGCCTGGGACGCCGCCGAGGGGTACGACGTGACCGCGACCCCGTCGATGCGGATGGTCGTGGACCTGTCGGACTTCGACAAGTCCCGCTGGGTCAACCTGACCGGTGTGTCCGGCCACGCGTTCTCGTCGAACTACACCGACCAGACCGACCTGTGGGTCAAGGGCGAAACCCTCCAGTGGGCCTACACCAAGGGCGCCGTGGAGGCGACCCGCAAACACTCCCTGACCTTCACCAAGCCGGAGCGCTAACGGCCACCTGCGAACGGCATGTCTCGCCACTGGGCGGCGAACATGCGGATGCCGTCGGCCAGGGCCGGGAACTGCGGGACCAGGGGAGTGCAGACCAGGACCTGCAGTGCGCGAGCCAGGTCCATCATCTGCTGGACCTGCGGGTCCAGCGTCGGGAGACCGCGGGAGCGTGCGCCCTCGTCGTACGCGCGGCACAGGTCGGGGCCGAAGCCCGCGAGGTCCCACTCGAGCGGACCGATCGTCACGTCCTCGAAGTCGGCCCACAGCGGGCCGTCGACGGCGGTGATCAGGTTCCACGACGGTGCGTCGCCGTGCAGCGGCTGCACGGTCGCGGACGGGAAGGCCGCCTCGAACCCGGCCCTGCTGGTCAGGATCGGCTCCAGCACCTTCCACTCGGCTCTTGCCCGGTCCACGTCCTCCTGCTCGAGCAGACCCGGCACTGCCTCGGCCGCTGCCAGGCCCGGGCCGATCAGCCGCAGGGGAGTCATCCACGGCAACTCTCCCGGGTACTTCGCGAGCTGGGCGTGCAGTTCGGCTACGCGGGCGGTCGCCCCGACGTAGTCCGGTTCAGCTGCCTTGTCCACCTCGACGTACGTCCAGAAGGTCATGGACAGTCCGTCCTGCTCCTTCGGCTCCAGCGGCACCAGTGGACTCGGCGGCACTACGGGGAACCCCTGTCCCGCCAGCCACGCCACTACGTCCAGCTCGCGCTGCTGGCGCCGTACGGCGGGCTCTGGTTCCTGTAGGCCGCCTGGGAGGTTCATCGGCACCCGTGCGACCACTGGGGATGGCAGCAGGTGCACGACTGTCGAGAACGCCTCGTAGAGGACAGTCGGGTCGGTGACCGTGAGGCCGAGGGTGCGTGCGGCTGTGGCTGCGGCTTGGACCGCGGTCTCAGTCATCCCCCGATCCTCGCAGCGGGATCAAGCGATTTGGCGTCAGCGCGGCGTCCACCGGCCTGTCGTGTGGGTCGGACGGCAGGGCGTCGACGATCTCCGTGTCGTACACGGCGGCCCAGACCGGCGTACCAGGGCGGACGCGGGCGAGCGCACGGTCGTACGAGCCTCCGCCGCGGCCGAGGCGTACGCCGTCATGGGTAACCGCTACGGCTGGGCAGATGACCAGATCGGCGGTAGCGATCGCGTCGGAGCCCAGGTCGGTCGGCGGCTCGGACAGACCGAGCCGGCCAGGCACCAGGTCGGCTGCGCCGGGTGCAATGCCCCAGCCCAGGTCGTTGTCGGCGTACAGGATCGGTAACAGCACCTCGCGGTTCGTCGCGAGCAGCCAGTCGATCAGGGCACCGGTCTGCGGCTCAGGTCCCATGGACACGTAGAGAGCGACGCGGTACACCTCGGGCAGCACCTGTTGGGCGCTCGCCAGCAGTCCTGCCGCGTGCGGCCGCAGCCTTCGCGCCTCCAGGAAATGCTGCCGCGCCGCGGCCTTCGTCCGGAACACGTTCTGATCGTATGAGCGTGACGCGCGCAACACTGGGATTGCCTGCCGTCCCCTAGGGTTGGTGCATGGGTGAGGTGGGTCTCAGACAAGCGCAGGAGAAGATGCGCGCGGCCGGTGCTGCCGACGTCGCGATACGTGTCTTCACGCACTACTACCGGCTGCTCGAGTCCGGACAACAGGGAAAGATCCGCGAGGACGACATCGAGCCGGTGGGCGATCTGCCGCACCTGGAGCACCTGGACACCGACCCGGAGGCGCTCCGCGCCGCGCTGGCCGAGACTGTGGTCATCAAGCTCAACGGCGGTCTCGGTACGTCGATGGGCGTCACCGGCCCGAAGTCCGCACTACCGGTCAAGGACGGGCTGAGCTTCCTCGACATCATCGCCCGCCAGATCCTGAGCACCCGGCGCGCGTACGACGTACCGCTGCCGCTGGTGCTGATGAACTCGTTCCGCACCAAGACCGAGTCGCTGCAGATCCTCAGCGAGTACGACGGACTCGCGGTGGACGGCCTGCCGCTCGACTTCCTGCAGAACATGGAGCCGAAGCTGCTCGCCGACGATCTGACGCCGGCCGAGTGGGAGCCGGACCCGGAGCTCGCCTGGTGCCCGCCCGGGCACGGTGACCTGTTCACCGCGTTGGTTGCCTCGGGCACCCTCGACGCGCTGCGGGATCACGGTTTCCGGCACGCGTTCATCTCCAACGCGGACAATCTCGGCGCCACCGCGGACCCGCGGATCGCGGCCTGGATGGCGGAGCACGACGTACCGTTCGGGATGGAGGTCTGCCGGCGGACGCGGTCCGACCGCAAAGGCGGGCACGTCGCGGTGCGGAAGTCCGACGGACGGCTGATCCTGCGGGACAGCGCGCAGGTGGCCGACGAGGACACGCAGTACTTCCAGGACGTCACCCGGCACCGGATGTTCAACACGAACAACCTGTGGATCGACCTGGACCGGCTCGCCGAGCTGATGGACGGGCACGACGGGATCCTGGGGCTGCCGATCCTCGTGAACCGCAAGACCGTCGACCCGGCCGACCCGTCCTCGCCGAAGGTGATCCAGCTGGAGACCGGGATGGGGACCGCGATCGAGACCTTCCACGGGTCCCAGGCGGTGATCGTGGACCGCAGCCGGTTCAAGCCGGTGAAGACGACGAACGACCTGCTGGTGCTGCGCTCGGACGTGTACGAGCTCGACGAGACCGGCGACCTGACCACGACGCACGAGGGCGACGAGCCGTACGTCGACCTGGACCCGGAGTACTTCAAGATCCTCGCCGACTTCGACGCCCGGTTCCCCGCCGGGTCGCCGTCCCTGGTCCGGGCCGACCGGCTGGAGGTGCACGGCGATGTTGCCTTCGGCAAGGATGTGGTGGTGGTCGGGGACGTCGAGGTGACCGCGCCGGACGGTGAGCGCCGGGTGATCCCGGACGGGACCGAACTGCGTTGAGCGTGGGCGACCTGCTCGTCCGGCCGCTGGAGCCCTACGACACCGACGAGGCCGCTGCGGTCTGGTGGCGCTCACGGCACACAGAGGACTCCCAGCTGCCGCCCGCGATCCACACCGCGGAGCAGGTCGCCACGTGGTTCACCGACGTACTGCTCCCGGACGCGCAGACCTGGGTCGCCCTCGACGACGGCCGGATCGTCGCGGTCCTCACCCTCGACGGTGACGACCTCGACCAGTTGTACGTCGCCCCGGATGCGGTCGGCCAGGGCATCGGCTCGGCCCTCGTCGACCTCGCCAAGGATCTTCGCCCCGGCGGTCTGGCGTTGTGGACGTTCCAGACCAACACGCGCGCGCAGGCCTTCTACCTGCGGCACGACTTCCGTGAGGTACGCCGTACCGACGGCTCGGCGAACGAGGAACGTGCCCCGGACGTCCGCATGGTCTGGGGCAATCACCCCGAATCGGACCCTGCCTAGAACTCAACCGGACTTCTTCGCGCACCCGTCCGGAACTTGGCGTCGAAACGTGCGAGCCGTGGATTAGGGTCGAGCTCGTGAGACGGAGTGTGGATGAGCATCTAGACGTCGTACTCGGACGGGTGGCGGCCCTGCCGGCGTTCGACCAGCCGTTGATGGACGCGGTCGGGTTGGTGCTCTGCGAGGACATCGTCTCGGGGGTGAGCCTGCCGGGGTTCGACAACTCCGCCATGGACGGGTACGCCGTTCAGGCGGGTGACCTGGCCGGGGCCTCGGACGAGAACCCGATCGGCCTGCCGGTCGTCGGGGAGTTCCGGGCCGGGCGCAGTGAGCCGATCGTGGTGACCCCCGGGACCTGTGTGCGGATCATGACCGGTGCGCCGATGCCGCGTGGGGCGGACAGTGTCGTGCCGGTCGAGTGGACCGACGGCGGGACAGTCACCGTGCGGATCACGCAGCAGCCACCGCTCGGTGCCTCGGTGCGGCGCGCGGGTGAGGACGTGACGGCCGGGGCGCAGGTGCTCGCCCGCGACACCGTCCTCGGTCCGCGGCAGATCGCCGTTCTCGCCGCGGTCGGGCGGGCCCGGGTGAAGGCGCGTCCGCGACCACGGGTCGTGGTGATCTCGACCGGGGCCGAGCTGCGGGAGCCGGGGAGCCGGCTGGGTGACGGGCAGATCTACGACTCGAACAGCTACACCCTCGCGGCGTGCGCGCGGGACGCCGGGGCGGTGGCGTACCGCGTCGGCATCGTCGACGACGACCCGAAGCGGATCATGGACACGCTGTCCGACCAGTTGGTGCGTGCCGACCTGGTCATCACCACCGGAGGCGTCAGCATGGGCGCGTACGACATCGTGAAGGAGGAGCTTTCGAAGCTCGGCACGGTGGACTTCCCGCAGGTCGCGATGCAGCCGGGCAAGCCGCAGGGGTTCGGCGTGATCGGTGAGGACGAGGTGCCGATCTTCACGCTGCCCGGCAACCCGGTCTCGGCGTACATCTCGTTCGAGGTCTTCGTGCGGCCGGCGCTGCGCAAGATGATGGGGCAGATGCCGTACCGGCGGGCCCTGGTGCCCGGCGTGACGCTGGACGGGTTCAGCTCGCCTGCGGGGCGGCGGCAGTTCGTCCGCGCTGCGGCCACGTCCGGCGACGAGGGCTGGATGGCCAGTACAGTCGGCGGGCACGGCTCGCACCTGCTCGGCGGGTTGAGCCGGGCGAACGCACTGATCGTCGTGCCCGAGGACGTGACCTCGGTCCGGGCCGGCGATCAGATCGAGCTGATGCTGCTGGACAAGGAGACGGGATGACGCAGGACCCGGCCGCGACGACCACCGGCTCCGGTACGCCGGGACCCGGTGGGCTGACGCACGTCGACGAGACCGGGGCCGCGCGGATGGTGGACGTGTCCGCGAAGGACACCACGGTCCGGCGAGCTGTTGCCAGCGGCAAGGTTCTCGTCTCGGCCGAGGTGGTCGCGGCGCTGCGCGGTGACGGCGTACCGAAGGGGGACGCGCTCGGCGTCGCCCGGATCGCCGGGATCATGGGCGCGAAGCGGACGCCGGACCTGATTCCCCTGTGCCATCCCATCGCGATCACCGGGGCCAAGGTCGACCTGGAGGTCGCGGACGACGCTGTACTGATCCAGGCTCAGGTGAAGACCACCGACCGGACCGGTGTCGAGATGGAGGCGTTGACCGCGGTCGCCGTCGCCGGGCTGGCCGTGATCGACATGGTGAAGGCGCTGGATCCGGCTGCCGTACTGACCGACGTACGGGTGGAGCTGAAAGAAGGCGGTAAGACCGGGCACTGGGAGCGACCGTGAGGGCTCTCGTCGTCAGCGTCTCCAACCGTGCAGCCGCTGGCGTCTACACCGACACCACAGGTCCGCTGATCGCGGAGCGGCTGGCCTCTTGGGGCTTTGACGTCTCAGGACCTCAGGTGGTCCCGGACGGTGCACCGGTGGGGGAGGCGCTACGTGCGGCGGTCGAGGCGTCGTACGACGTAGTGCTGACGACAGGTGGTACCGGGATCTCGCCGACTGACGAGACACCCGAGCAGACGGCCGCTGTGCTGTCGAAGGTTGTGCCGGGGATTGCTGAAGCCATCCGGGCGTATGGCGTGGCGAACGGCGTACCGACGGCTGCTTTGTCACGCGGGCTGGCCGGCGTCGCGGGTACGACGGTCATCGTCAACCTGCCTGGTTCGCGGGGCGGTGTGAAGGACGGTCTCGCCGTACTGGAGCCGCTGCTACGACATGCGGTCGAGCAAGTGCACGGTGGGGACCACGTGCGGACGGACGTCGACTGATGGCAGTCGTGCAGTGGCCTGTGGAGCTGAAGCACGGGCAGGTCGGGCTGCGGCCACTGCGGGCCGGCGACGGAAGCGAGTGGGCCGCCGCGCGCCAGCGAAACGTTAGTTGGCTGCGACCCTGGGACGCGACCCAGCCACCCGGTGCGGACGACGGCGCGCGGACGTTCCGCGCGATGGCACGCGACTGGAACCGGCAAGCGCGGTACGGACGGATGCTGCCGTTCGTCATCACGTACGGCGGTGCAGCGGGCGCCGGCGCGCGAGCGAAATGGCCGCTGGTCGGGCAGCTCACCGTGTCCGGAATCACCTACGGATCGGCGCGCTGGGCGAACCTCGGCTACTGGGTCGACGAGCAGTACGCGGGTCGCGGCATCGTGCCGACGGCAGTCGCGATGGCCGCCGATCACTGCTGGTTCACCCTTGGCCTGCATAGGATCGAAGTGGCGATCCGCCCGGAGAACAAGGCAAGTCTGCGTGTGGTCGAGAAGCTCGGCTTCCGGTTCGAAGGCGAGCGGCCGCGGTTCCTGCACATCGACGGCGACTGGCGCGATCACCGCATCTTCGCGCTCAATGTCGAAGAGGTCGGGCCCGGTCTCGTAGCGCGATTGCGTTGACTACCCTGCGTGCTATTCACATCAGTCACACGAGTCTTCTTGCGACACACCGTCCCACGTACCTCATCTGGCCCTATCCGCACCTTAGCGTCGTCGCATGGGGACGACAGGGCTGATCTATGTGGCGATCGTCGCCGCGTGGGCCGCCTACCTCGTCCCGATGTTGCTGAAGCGGGGCGAAGAGGCGCGGCGCCGTCCGGTCGTGCCGTCGTCCGACGAGGCGCGCGTACTGTCCCGCGACTCGTCGCGGACGCGGTACGTCGTACGCCCGCCCGGAACCACCGTCGCCGACGACTCGTCGCCACCCAAGCGGTACGTCCCCAACCGAGCCCGCCGGGTGGCCGCCATGCGCCGCCGGCGGGTGCTGTCGATCCTGACCCTTTCACTGCTGTCCGTCGTGGCGCTCGCAGGTCTCGCGATGCTGCCGTGGTGGACGGTGGCGATCCCGGGCACGTTGATCGCCGGCTTCGTCGTACTCACCCGAGTGCAGCTGCGCCGGCAGGCTCGCACGCGGACGCAGACCGCCGCCGAACGTCGTGCCCGCGCGCAAGCTCGCCACGACCGCGGCCCGGCCGGCAAGCCGGCGCCGTCGCCCGACGAGGAGATGACCATCGAGGTCAAGCTCCCCGCCGAGCCCGATCCGAAGCCTGCAGCGGCGAAGGAGAAGCCGGCCGCTGAGGGTCTGTGGGACCCGGTGCCGGTCACGCTTCCGACGTACGTCATGAAGGAAAAGGCGCCCGACCGCACGGTCCGGACGATCTCCCTCACCGACGACGAAGTCTTCTCCAGCGCCCGTACGACGGACCCGTCCGAGAGGCCCGCCGCAGCCGAAGCTCCGGCCCCCCAGCAGGCCGAAGAGGTCGATGTGAAGCGGGCCGTCGGCGACTGATAACCGGTTTTAGTCTGCGGGCCTCTACGTGTTAGAGTTTCGCGGTCGCCAGGGAAACCAGGCGACCAGCTTTGGGGCTGTGGCGCAGTTGGTAGCGCGCTTCGTTCGCAACGAAGAGGCCAGGGGTTCGAATCCCCTCAGCTCCACGAAGCCGATAGGCGACTCGTGTCCCCAGAGAGCGGGGACCGGGTCGCCTTCGTCATTTGTGCGGCAGCGCTTCGCTTGCCGCGAGCGGGGGCTCCGCCACCCGCACCCCCCCTGCGCCTTCGCTTCGCTCGGCTCCTGGGTCGGGTTGGGCAGCTAGCTCGCCTGTTGTGGCTGGGTTTGGCGGTTGGCTGAGTGCTGTGGTTGCTGCTTTTAGGTCTTTTAGGGCTGCTGCGGTGTGGGGGGCTAGGCCTGCTTCGTCTTGTTCTAGGGCTGTCCAGGTGGCGTAGCCCTGTTTGAAGGCTAGGACTCCTAGCTCGGCTGCTAGGTGGGCGATGGGGTCTGGGACGCCTCTTGTTTTTAGGGCGTCTGTCATGGCTTTGGCTAGGCCTACGGTTTTTAGGGCGTCGCGTTCCTGGAGTTCTGTGCTGGTGGCTATGGCTGCTTTCAGGCGGGGCGCCAGGTCTCGGTTCATGGGTCCCATGGCGTTTGAGGCTCGTTCCAGGCCGGCTGCTACTGCCTCGAGGGGGGTGGCGTGCTCGGGGGCTGTGGTGATGCCTTCGACCAGTAGGCGGCTCAGGGTTTCTTGGCCTGCTACCAGGAGTTCTCGCTTGTCGGGGAAGTGGCGGAAGAACGTGCTCTTGGTGACGCCGGCGCGTTCGGCGATCTGCGCGACGGTCGTGGCGTCGTACCCCTGGTCGGCGAACAGGTCGACCGCGGCCAGGACCAGTCGATCGCGTGCGCCGGGTTGCCATCTAGCCATGGGGTCATTCTAGGTGATGGGACCTTTGTCCCGTCGGGTGCTACGGTGATGGGATAAAGGTCCCATGACATTGAGGAGCGTTTCATGCAGGTCTTCATCACTGGCGGTACCGGGCTGATCGGCTCGGCCGTCGTTCGCGAGCTGCTCGACAACGGGCACTCGGTGCTCGGGCTTGCCCGTTCCGACTCGTCCGAGGCGGCTCTCCGGGAGGTGGGTGCGGCGACCGTTCGCGGCGGCCTCGCTGACCTGGATGTGCTGCGTACCGGTGCGGCCAAGTCCGACGGTGTGATTCACCTTGCCTTCAGCAACGACTTCAGCAGTCCGGAGGCGCTCGCGGCGGGGATCGCCGAGGAGGGTGCCGCGCTGCAGACGTTGGGGGATGAGTTGGTGGGCAGTGATCGTCCGCTCGTCACGGTGTCGGGTACGCCGTGGGTGCCCGGCCGGACGTCTACGGAAGCGGACTCGCTGCCGATCGACGGACCGGTCGGCGGTCGCGGCCGCTCCGTCATGGCGACGCTGGAGTTGGCTTCGCGCGGTGTCCGGAGTGCGGCCGTCCGCATGCCGCGCACTGTTCACAATCAGGGCGACGGTGGATTCGCCGGCCTGCTCACTCAGATCGCGCGCCAGAGCGGTGTGTCCGGGTATCCAGGTGACGGTACGCAGCGCTGGCCCGCCGTACACGCCCTTGATGCAGCGGTCCTGTTCCGGCTGGTGCTCGAGAACGCGCCGGCTGGAACTGCCTGGCATGCGGTGGATGACGAGGGCGACGCCGTACGCGACATCGCAACGGTCATCGGCCGGCGCCTCGGCTTGCCGGTCGAGGCTGTCCCGGAGGCGACGTACGGTCCGCTCGGCCCGATCTTCGCAACCGACCAGCCGTCGTCCAGCGCCCACACCCGCGAGGCGCTCAACTGGCACCCCCAGTACCCAAGCCTGCTCGAGGACCTGGAGAACCTCCAGCCCTGACCGTCTAAATATGAGACATCAGCTAATCTTGACTCATTCCAGAAAACGCGGAAGACTCTGGGACGTGCCGACGGTGGAGGAGCTTCAGGGGTTGTTGCGTGGGGCTTCGCTGCGGGTGACTCGGCCGCGGCTGGCGGTGCTGGCCGCGGTGTACGGGCATCCGCATGCGGATACCGATTCGATTATCGGTGCCGTGCGCAACGAATTGCCCCAGGCGTCGCACCAGGCGGTGTACGACTCGCTGCACACCTTGACGGCGGCGGGCCTGGTACGGCGGATCCAGCCGTTGGGGTCGGTGGCGCGATACGAATCGCGCGTCGGTGACAACCATCACCACGCTGTCTGCCGGTCGTGCGGCGCCATCGCCGACGTCGACTGTGCGGTCGGGCATGCGCCCTGCCTGACCGCGTCCGAGGACCACGGGTTCGTCATCGACGAGGCCGAGGTCATCTATTGGGGCCTGTGCGCGGACTGCGCACGACGTACCTGACTTCCTGTGAAAACGTCCAGTCTGGAAGGAATCTGATGTCCGAGAACCATGAGCCCCTGCCCGGCGAGGCAACCGCGGAGAGCCGCGGCGCCGAGTCCGAGACCGGTGGCTGCCCGGTGAACCACGGTCAGGGCGTGCACCCGACCAGCGGGAACGCCAACCGTGAGTGGTGGCCGAACCAGCTGAACCTGAAGATCCTGGCCAAGAACCCGGCCGTCGCGAACCCGCTCGGGGAGGAGTTCGACTACGCCGCGGAGTTCCAGACCCTGGACCTGGCCGCCGTGAAGGCGGACATCGCCGAGGTACTGACCACCTCGCAGGACTGGTGGCCGGCCGACTTCGGGAACTACGGCCCGCTGATGATCCGGATGGCCTGGCACAGCGCCGGCACGTACCGGATCCACGACGGCCGCGGCGGTGCGGGCGCCGGGCAGCAGCGGTTCGCGCCGCTGAACAGCTGGCCGGACAACGGCAACCTGGACAAGGCCCGCCGGCTGCTGTGGCCGGTGAAGAAGAAGTACGGCCAGAAGATCTCCTGGGCCGACCTGCTGATCCTCACCGGCAACGTCGCGCTGGAGACCATGGGCTTCAAGACCTTCGGGTACGCCGGCGGTCGCGAGGACGTGTGGGAGCCGGAGACCGACGTGTACTGGGGTCCGGAGACCACCTGGCTGGAGGACAAGCGGTACTCCGGTGACCGCGACCTCGAGCGTCCGCTCGGTGCGGTCCAGATGGGCCTCATCTACGTGAACCCGGAAGGCCCGAACGGCAACCCGGACCCGGTCGCGGCGGCCCGCGACATCCGCGAGACGTTCGGCCGGATGGCGATGAACGACGAGGAGACCGTCGCGCTGATCGCCGGCGGTCACACGTTCGGCAAGACGCACGGCGCCGGCCCGGCGGAGAACGTCGGCGCCGAGCCCGAGGGCGCGTCGATCGAGCAGCAGGGCCTGGGCTGGAAGAGCACGTACAACACCGGCAAGGGCAAGGACGCGATCACCAGCGGCCTCGAGGTCACCTGGACCACGAAGCCGACGCAGTGGTCGAGCGACTTCTTCGACATCCTGTTCGGCTACGAGTGGGAGCTGTCGCAGAGCCCGGCCGGCGCCAACCAGTGGGTCGCGAAGGACGCCGAGGCGATCATCCCGGACGCGTACGACGGCCCGAAGAAGCTGCCGACGATGCTGACCACCGACCTGTCGCTGCGGTTCGACCCGATCTACGAGCCGATCTCGCGACGGTTCAAGGAGGACCCGGACGCGTTTGCGGACGCGTTCGCGCGCGCTTGGTACAAGCTGACCCACCGCGATATGGGTCCGCGCGTCCGGTACCTCGGCTCCGAGGTCCCGAGCGAGGTGCTGATCTGGCAGGACCCGCTGCCGGCCGTGGACCATGAGCTGATCACCGCCGACGACGTGACCGCACTGAAGGCCGCGATCGCAGCGTCCGGACTGTCGGTGGCGCAGCTGGTCTCGACCGCGTGGGCGTCGGCTTCGACGTTCCGTGGCAGTGACAAGCGCGGTGGCGCCAACGGTGCCCGCATCCGCCTGCAGCCGCAGAGCGGCTGGGAGGTCAACAACCCCGACGACCTCGCGCAGGTACTGCGGACGCTCGAGAGCATCCAGCAGTCGTTCGGCAAGCCTGTCTCGCTGGCCGACGTGATCGTCCTCGCCGGCGGTGTCGGTGTGGAGATCGCGGCGAAGAACGCCGGGTACGACGTCGTCGTACCGTTCACGCCTGGTCGGGTGGACGCGTCCGCGGAGCAGACCGACGCCGACTCGTTCGCCGCGCTCGAGCCGGTCGCGGACGGGTTCCGCAACTACTACGGCAAGGGCAACCGACTCCCGGCCGAGTACCTGCTGCTCGATCGCGCGAACCTGCTCAAGCTGAGCGCTCCGGAGCTGACGGTCCTGGTCGGCGGTCTCCGCGTTCTCGGTGCGAACTACGACGGTTCGAAGTACGGCGTACTCACCGACAACCCCGGCACGCTCACGAACGACTTCTTCGTGAACCTGCTCGACCTCGGCACCGAGTGGCACGCCGCCGACGGGAGCGAGGAGACGTTCGAGGCCACCGTCAACGGTGAGGTCAAGTGGACCGGCACCCGCGCCGACCTGGTCTTCGGCTCGAACTCCGAACTCCGCGCCCTCGCCGAGGTCTACGCCAGCGACGACGCCAAGCACAAGTTCGTCAACGAGTTCGTCGCCGCCTGGCACAAGGTCATGGAACTCGACCGCTTCGACCTCCACCACTAACCCCAACCAACCGAACCGGCTCCCCCTCTCCTGGGGGAGCCGGTTCGCCCGTTTGGCCTCGAGTTGGGGAGCATTTCTGCCCGATTCGGGTAGAAAATCCTCCCCAGATCGGAGGGGGATCAGTACGGCGTCGAGGTCGGTGAACCTGTCGGATGTACTTACCGCTGGAATCGACCGCTCGGGATCTGGTTGTGGCATCGAGCGAGGTCTGGCGCTGTGGATAACTCGGATTTGTGGGGTGGCGTCGCCCTAGACTCGCGGTATGGATGTGATGCCGGGACGGCCCGAGGTGTTCTTGCTCGGAGAAGGTGAGCGGACGGTCGCGTCCGGCGGACCGGCCTTGGTCGGAGCCGGTGGGGATCGGCGTGAGGTGCCTCCCCAGGCCTACGAGGTGTTGCGGTTCGTGGAGGCGGCGCTGCGGCAAGGGTACGCGGTTCAGATCACCCCGTTGCGGACCGAGCTGCCGATCGACGACGCGGCCGACGCGGTCGAGATGGACCGCGAGGAGCTACGGCTCTACGCGAGCCGCGGTGACATTCCGTTCCGGACGAGCCAGTACGTCGACTGGGTCCAGCTCGCTGACGTTCTCGCATTGAGTTCTCGCGTCGATGCCGAACGCGCGCAAGCGCTGCAGGAGCTGGCAGCCGAGGAGCCGTGGGACGACGACGCCGGCCCGAGACGGTGAACTGGCAGGATGGCGGACCGGCCTCGCGCGTTTCTCGACGCCTGTGTGCTGCATGGGCAGCTGACCACTGATGTGATCCTCACGCTGGCGCATGCGCGTCTGCTTACGCCGAAATGGTCTGCCCAGGTGCTGGAGGAAGTTAAGCGCAATCGTCCGGAGGGTCTGCCCGCGGAGCGGATCGATGCCCGCTTCGCGCGCATGAACCAGGTGTTCCCGGCGGCGATGACGTCCGAGTACGAAGCTTTGGTGCCAGAGATGCAGGCGGACGAGAAGGACAAACATGTTCTCGCCGCTGCAATCCACTCCAGGGCGACCGTGCTGGTCACCGAGAACACCAAGGACTTCTGGCCTTCGTCGGCGGGACGCGATGCCATCAAGGTCGAGCGAACCTCGGAGTTCCTGAACCGCCTGCTCAAGCGGTCCCCGGACCGGGTGATCGCCGCGCTGGACTCGATGGTCGCGCGCAATCGCCGGGAGCCGCGCACGATGCCTGAACTTATCGACGTCATGGCGTCGCGGTTGGATCTTGAAGGGTTCGCTCACACGTTGAACGAAGTAGTTCCCGAGCACGCACGAGGTTCGCATCCTCGCCTGCAGACGGCCCATGCGGTGCAGACGGCTACAAGCGGCGTGGTCTCGCCGGTCGATGCGGCTCAGCAGGCTCCTGTACAACCAGCAGCTTCCAAGGCTGTGCGAACTACAGGAAAGGAAGCCGATCGGGAGACCTGAGCCGCCGTACGCACAAAAGGGGAGGGGTCGTAGCTGCTTGTGTGGGTGCGGCGACGGCCAGTGCGCTCGCGACCAGTCCGACGGCTGCCCCGAGTCATTTCGTCCCAGTCGGTAGACGTTGCTTGTCCACCGCAGTACGTCGGGCCGTGCTTTCAGATTCCTTTCGTGGCAGGCTGGTTGGGTTTGTACTCGGGCGGAAGGGGTCTGACATGCGGTTTCATCATGATCGGGAGCCAGCGGGGGACTTGACCTTCAGCGACGTGTTTCTGGTGCCCAACCGGTCGCGGGTGACGTCGCGGCTGGATGTGGATCTGGCGACTTCGGACGGGACCGGGGCATCGATTCCGGTGGTTGCGGCGAATATGACTGCAGTGTCTGGGCGGCGGATGGCCGAGACGATCGCGCGTTGCGGTGGTCTCGCGGTGATTCCGCAGGACATCCCGGTTGATGTGGTCGCCGAGGTGGTTGCCTGGATCAAGGAACGGGATCCCGTCCACGACACCGCTCTCACGCTGCCGCCGACCGGGACCGTCGGCGAGGCGCTGAATCTGCTGCCGAAGCGCAACCACGGCGCGGTGATCGTTGTCGACCAGGGGCGGCCGGTCGGTGTGGTGACCGAGGCCGACTGCTCCGGCGTCGACCGGTTCACCCAGCTGGATGCGATCATGTCCCGCGAGCTGCTGACGGTTCCCCAGGGCATCGACCCCGAGACGGCGTTCGACCAGCTGCACGACGGCCGGCACCGCCTCGCGCCGGTCGTCGACACGGACGGCCGGATCGTCGGCATTCTGACCCGCCAGCGCGCCCTCCGCGCCACGCTGTACGAACCGGCCCTCGATGCCGGTGGCAAGCTCCGCGTCGCCGCCGCGATCGGGATCAACGGCGACGCCGAGCAGAAGGCGAAGGCGTTGCTGGACGTCGGCGTGGACGTCCTCGTCATCGACACCGCGCACGGTCACCAGGAGCGGATGCTCGAGGTGGTCGAACGGGTTCGCGCTCTAGGCCCGCAGGTGCCGATCGTGGCCGGGAACGTCGTCACCGCCGAAGGTGTCACGGACCTGGTGAACGCCGGTGCGGACATCGTGAAGGTCGGCGTGGGCCCGGGCGCGATGTGCACGACCCGGATGCAGACGGCCGTCGGGCGGCCGCAGTTCTCCGCCGTACTGGAGTGTGCGACCAGGGCGCGTGAGCTCGGCAAGCACGTCTGGGCGGACGGCGGCGTACGGCATCCGCGTGATGTCGCGCTCGCGCTGGCCGCAGGGGCGTCGGGCGTGATGATCGGGTCCTGGTTCGCCGGTACGTACGAGTCGCCCGGCGACCCGCACCGGGACAGTCAGGGCCGGATCTACAAGGAGAGCTTCGGGATGGCGTCGGCTCGCGCCGTCCGATCCCGGACCGCCGAGGACTCGCCGTTCCAGCGGGCCCGGAAGAGCATCTTCGAGGAGGGCATCTCGACCGCCCGGATGTACCTGGACCCGGAGAACCCGAGCGTCGAGGACCTGCTGGACTCGATCGTCTCCGGCATCCGCAGCTCCTGCACGTACGTCGGCGCAGCCAACCTGACCGAGTACCACGAGCGCGCCGTCGTCGGCCTGCAGACGGCCGCCGGGTACGCCGAGGGCAAGCCGCTCGACACCAGCTGGCTGTAATCGACTACAACGTCTCATCCCCGGAATGAGATCGAGGGCCCGGCAAGATCATGCGCCGGGCGATGGTCACGCTGGGCGATCGGTGGCACGGTGTAGCCAACAGGGGGAGGAAGGGCACCGAACCATCCGTAGGGGGGTCGGGGTCGCGCCGGGGGCGGGACCGATCGACGCGGGGGCTCAACAGTCACTGGTGTCCTACCGTGATCGCGGGTGGTGCAGGGTTCGGCCGAGGCTTGGGAGGGCGACTCGGGAACCCGCAGGCACCACCCGCGACCGCGGTTTTCACGCACATGTTCGGCTGCATCACTTGGCAAGTCGCTGGTACGGCGCGATAGTCGAGTGATCGATACAGCCGAGGTGTGTGTGGGGAGCCGACGTTGTGGAGGCAGACAAGGTCGCCCCGCTGAGGGTGGACGCGGAGACCGCGATCATCCTGCGCGAGGCATACCACAAGATCGAGGCGTTGTTCCGGTCCGACCACTACGGTCTGTATGACTACGTCCGGGTGGTCGCCGGGAAGATCGCGCGCGTCGACGCCTTCTACGTCGGGTTCTTGCAGGGCGGTAGCCGGGTGCGGTTCCCGTACGGGTACGACGACGGCGAGTACGTGAACCCGGACACCCACATCTTCGGGCCGAACGGGCAGACGGCCTGGCTGATCAAGCACCGGCACACGTACCGGTTCGCCTACGACGACGGTTCCACCCTGCACGCCGGCGTACCGGTGGGGGACCTGAAGCGACGGTCCGAGGACGCGGTGACGGTGCCGATCTTCCGGCCGACCAAGGACGGTCCCGGTCAGTTGTTCGGGATGCTCTCGATGCAGAGCTACGAGCCCAGGTCGTACGACGACATCGCGGTGCGGGCGTTCGAGTGGCTGTGCGAGGTGGTCGAGCGGGTACTGACCCGTGAGGGCGAGGACCGGGAGTCGTTGCGCCGGCTGCCAGCGGGGGACGTCGGCCCGAACCTGCTGACGTCCGACCACGTGATGGAGTACCTGACGCACCGGATCGCGTCGATCCGGGAGATCGCGGCCGAGGCGCTGGACGAGCCGGACGTGAGTACCGCCGTACACACGCATCTGGAGCGGATCGTCGATGCCGCCGAGCACATCCAGTCCGAGCTGATCGAGATGCTGATGGAGACCGACGAGGGCCCCGAGCGCCGGTTCACCAGCCTGACGAAGGCCCAGCAGGCCGTCGCCGTCCTGCTGACCGACGGTCTCGACAACGACCAACTGGCGGCTGAGCTCGGCGTCAGCCTCAACACCGTCAAGACCCACCTCAGCGCGATCCTCCGCAAATACGCCTTCCGCTACCGCTCCCAGGTAGCCGACGACGTCCGCAGATACCTGGCCCGCTAGTACGAGCGGGCCACGTAGGCGACCAGATCCGGTTCGTCGTCGGCCACCGGGAGTGAGCCGTCTGGGCGTTGTAGGCAGCGGACTGTGATGCCTGACTCGGCCAGGCGGTCCTCGCCCTGTTCGCCGACGGCGTCGTACGGGATTCGCGCCCAGCCGGACGCGGCGGCCTCGATCGCCTCGTCGACGGTGGATGTGGCGGTGATGCGGGAGGTCTGGCGAGCGGTTGCCTCGGCCAGCAGGTGTGCCTGGTCCGCTTCGATGCCGGCGACGACGTGTGTGGTGAGTTCGGTCAGGTTGACGGCGGTCTTGGCGGAGTCGCGCAATCGGCGTACGACGGTTGCGTTGCCGGCGGCGAGGTCGCGGGGGCCGACCTCGATGCGGATCGGGACGCCCTTGAGCTCCCAGTTCACCGCGCGGCGTCCGAACGGCTGGTCGGCGCGGTCGTCAACGGTGACGCGCAGACCGGCCGCTGTCAGCTCGTCGGCGATTCCGCGGGCCGCTGCGATCGCCTCCTCTTTCACGGCGAGTACGACGACCTGCACCGGAGCGACCGCCGGCGGGACCCGGAGGCCCGCGTCGTCGCCGTGCACCATGATCAAGCCGCCGATCATCCGGGTGCTGCTGCCCCAGGACGTGGTCCACGCGAGCTCACGGCGTCCCTCGCTCGACAGGTATCCGATGTCGAACGCATGCGAGAAGTTCTGCCCGAACTCGTGCGACGTACCCATCTGCAGGGCCTTGCCGTCGCCCGTCATCGCTTCGAGCGTCATCGTGTTCACCGCGCCCGCGAACCGCTCACGCCGCGTCTTGCGGCCGACGACGACCGGGATCGCCAGGACGTCGAGCATGACCTCGCGGTAGACGTCGTACAGGATCTTCGTCGCGTAGGCGCGGGCGTCCTCGGCGGAAACGTGTGCCGTGTGGCCTTCCTGCCAAAGGAATTCGGTGGTGCGCAGGAACAGCCGCGGACGGAGCTCCCAGCGGACGACGTTCGCCCACTGGTTGAGCAGCAGCGGGAGGTCCCGGTAGCTCTGGATCCACTTGGACAGATACTCGCCGACAACGGTTTCCGACGTCGGCCGGACGATCGCGGGTTCCTCGAGTTGCTTGCCACCGGCATGCGTCACGACCGCGAGCTCCGGGCTGAATCCCTCGACGTGCTCGGCCTCGCGCTGCAGGTAGCTCTCCGGAATCAGCAGCGGAAAGTACGCGTTCTGCGCCCCGGTCGCCTTGATTCGCCGGTTCATTGCCTCCTGCAACAGTTCCCAGATCCCGTACCCGTACGGTCGCACCACCATGGTCCCCCGCACCGGCCCGTTGTCAGCGAGCTCGGCCTTGGCAATCACATCCTGGAACCATCGCGGAAAGTCCGTCGCCTGCGCGGCAAGCACGGATCGGGTTGCTGTCATGCCCGCCAGTGTAGGAACGAGATCGTAGGCACGGCCACGCATTTCCAGCTAGTGTCCCGCGCCCGAAGTTCGTGCGCTAAGTCCGGAGTCGGACGGACGTGACCACGCCAGCCGCTGGCTCCGGGCCCCCAAACCGGTTTGGGGAGACCTACCTGCCCGAATCGGGCAGTAGCGCTCCCCGGTCGGAGGCAAGAGCCTCCCCAAACCGGTTTGGGGAGGCTCATCGAGGGCCTGAGCGGACTGGGCGGACTGGCGGACTGGGCGCGGGGAGCCGCGATCGCACCGGGCCGGACTTACGACGCGAACTTTCGGCGCATGACACCAGCAAGGCCTGAGCAACCAACAAGCCGCTGGCGACCGTCAAGATGCGCCAGCGGCTTGTCACTTAGGTTCAGAGCGTGGCGAGGGCGTCGTTCCAGGTCTTCGACGGACGCATGATGGCTGCTGCCTTGGCCGGGTCCGGCTGGTAGTAGCCGCCGAGGTCGGTCGGGCTGCCCTGGACCGCGATCAGCTCGTCGACGATGGTCTGCTCGTTCGCGGCCAGGGTCTCGGCGAGCGGGGCGAAGGCCTTGGCCAGGTCCGCGTCGTCGGCCTGGCCGGCCAGCTCCTGCGCCCAGTACAGCGACAGGTAGAAGTGGCTGCCCCGATTGTCGATCCCGCCGACGCGACGGGTCGGCGACTTGTCCTCGTTCAGGAACGTCGCGGTCGCCCGGTCGAGCGTGTCGGCCAGGACCTGCGCCCGCGCGTTCCCGGTCGCCTGCGCCAGGTGCTCGAAGCTCGCGGCCAGCGCGAAGAACTCGCCCAGGCTGTCCCAGCGCAAGTAGTTCTCCTTGACCAGCTGCTGCACGTGCTTCGGCGCCGAACCGCCCGCGCCGGTCTCGAACAGGCCGCCGCCCGCCATCAGCGGGACGACCGACAGCATCTTCGCGCTGGTGCCCAGCTCGAGGATCGGGAACAGGTCGGTCAGGTAGTCACGCAGCACGTTGCCGGTCACCGAGATGGTGTTCTCGCCGCGGCGGATCCGCTCCAGCGACAGCTTGATCGCGTCGACGGGCGCCAGGATCCGGATGTCCAGACCCTCGGTGTCGTGGTCGAACAGGTACTTCTGGACCTTCGTGATGATCTGAGCGTCGTGCGCACGGGCCTCGTCCAGCCAGAACACCGCCGGGTCGCCGGTGGCGCGGGCCCGGTTGACGGCCAGCTTGACCCAGTCCTGGATCGGGGCGTCCTTGGTCTGGCAGGCGCGGAAGATGTCACCGGCCGAGACCGCCTGCTCGAGCACGACGTCGCCGGCCTGGTTCACCAAGCGGACGGTGCCGGTCGTCTGAATCTCGAAGGTCTTGTCGTGCGAGCCGTACTCCTCGGCCTTCTGCGCCATCAGGCCGACGTTCGGCACCGAGCCCATGGTGGCCGGGTCGAACGCGCCGTTCGCGCGGCAGTCGTCGAGGACGACCTGGTAGATGCCGGAGTAGCTGTGGTCCGGCAGTACGGCGAGGGTGTCGTGCTCCTCGCCGTCCGGGCCCCACATGTGCCCCGACGTACGGACCATGGCCGGCATCGACGCGTCGACGATGACGTCGGACGGGACGTGCAGGTTGGTGATTCCCTTGTCGGAGTCGACCATCGCGAGCTTCGGGCCCTCGGCCAGCTCGGCGTCGAAGGAGGCCTTGATCTCGGCGCCCTCCGGCAGGCTCGCGATCCCGTGCAGGATCCCGCCCAGGCCGTCGTTCGGGGTCAGGCCGGCCTTCGCGAGCACGTCGCCGTACTGCGCGAACGTCTTCGGGAAGAAGGTGCGGACGACGTGACCGAAGATGATCGGGTCCGACACCTTCATCATGGTGGCCTTCAGGTGCACCGAGAACAGCACGTCCTCGGCCTTCGCCCGGGCGACCTGGGCGGTCAGGAACTCGCGCAGCGCCGCAACGTGCAGGACGGACGCGTCGACGACCTCGCCCGCCAGGACCGGGATCGACTCGCGCAGCACCGTCGTGGTGCCGTCGTCACCGGCCAGCTCGATCCGCAGCGAGCCCGCGGTCTCGATCACGGCTGACTTCTCCGTCTCGCGGAAGTCGTCGTTGTCCATCGTTGCGACGTTGGTCTTGGAGTCGGCGGACCAGGCGCCCATCCGGTGCGGGTGGGTCTTGGCGTAGTTCTTCACCGAGGCCGGGGCGCGGCGGTCCGAGTTGCCCTCGCGCAGCACCGGGTTCACCGCGGAGCCCTTGACCTTGTCGTAGCGAGACTGGATCTCCCGCTCCTCGTCGGTCTTCGGCTCGTCCGGGTACTCCGGCAGCGCGTAGCCCTGGGACTGCAGCTCGGCGATCGCGGCCTTCAGCTGCGGGACCGAGGCCGAGACGTTCGGCAGCTTGATGATGTTCGCCGCGGGCGTCTTGGCCAGCTCGCCGAGCTCGCCGAGCGCGTCCGCGATCCGCTGGTCGTCCTTGAGGTACTCCGGGAAGAGCGCCAGGATCCGGCCGGCCAGTGAGATGTCCCGGGTCTCCACGCCGACACCGGCCTGGCCGGCGTACGCCTGGACGACAGGGAGGAACGAGTACGTGGCGAGCGCCGGAGCCTCGTCGGTGTGGGTGTAGATGATCGTCGAGTCAGTCACGGGCCCACCTTATCCGGCGTACGTCGTACTCCTACGTGGGCCGGATCACGCTCAGTCGAGGTCGTCGGGATGTGCCAAGGTGATGCCGCTCGCGACGGTGACCGCGCTGGTGAACGCCAGCGTGTCGATGGGGGAGGAGGCTGCCACGGTCGCGCCGGAGAGCGAGGCGAGGCCCTTGGCGCCGTCCCAGGTGCAGTCCACGAACACCGCTTTGGCCGCCTTGACCTGGGAGAACTCCACGCCGGACAGGTCGCAGCGCCGGAACACGGCGCCGGTCAGGTCGGCCGAGACGAAGTCGGCGCTCTGCAGGCGGCAGTCGGTCAGCTCGACCTTGAAGAACTTGGCGAACCGGAAGGACGCGAAGTCGAGCACGGTGTCCTGGATCGTCACGTGCTGGAGGTTCGCGCCCGGTCCGGCGAACCCGATCATGCGGGAGCCGGTGATCGCGACCCGGGTCAGGGCCGCGTCGGACCAGCGGGAGTTCGCCAGGTCGCACTGGGCGAGCTCGGTGTCGACGAGGATCAGCTTCTCCAGATCGGACCCGGCCAGCTTGCTCCGGGTGAACCGGCAACCACTGATCTCGACGTGCTCGGCCTCCAGATCACTCAGGTCCACGTCCTCCAGCCCCAGATCGAGCAACCGCTCCTCGTCCTCGATCTCGTCGGGCAGGGTGGACTCGAGCTGCGCCCGCAGGCGGGGACCGGCGATCTTCACGCACCCGACCGTAGCGGGGGTCGCCGACAGTTCACGAGGAGCGGAGGTAGTGGGCGGCGGCGCCGATCAAGGCGGACTGCTCGGTGTCGTGCGTCGCGGAGGCGGGGAAGTCGAGGGCCGATTCGACCAGGTCGAAGGCTCCTGAGATCGAGCCGCCGAGGACGGTTTTCGTTACGCCGAAGCGTTCCAGCCAGGGCTTCAGGGCAGCGGCCAGGTCGGTGAAGCATGCCGTCAGGACCTCGCAGGCGGCGGTGTCGCCGGTGCGGGCCTGGTCGGCGATCTCCTTGACGCCGGGCGCTTCGGCTCCGGTGCTCTCGGCGTACCGGCGGAGGATCGCGCGCGCGGAGATCGAGTCCTCCAGGGGCTTCCCGGCGTACGTCGTCTTGTAGAGCTCACCGCCCGGCGGGACGCTGCTGCCCTCGCGGACCACGCGGCCGTCGGCGAGGAACGCCGTACCGATGCCGGTGCCGATCGTGACGCCGACGCAGCGCTCGACGCCGCGGACCTCGCCGGCGGTCCACTCGCCGACCGCGAACGCCTCCGCGTCGTTCATGAACAGCAACCGGTCGATCCCGAGTTCGCTGCTCAGCGCGGCGCCGAGGTTGAACCCGTACAGCTGGTCGAACTTGCCCTGCCCGCGGTACCACGCGACCCCGGTGGCGAAGTCGAACGGACCGGGCAGCGCGACCGCCAGACCGTTTGCCAGCGGCAACTTCCGGGCCGTCTCCGCGAGCTGCTCGACCACCACCTCGGCCGCCTGCTGCGACTCGAGCTTCGCCCGGTCCACCTCGGTCACGTCCCACGTGCCGGGCGCCACCACGGCCGCCGTGACGTGGCTTCCCCCGATCTCCAGCACAGCTACGTCCATCCGCACATCATCGCAGGACGTCAGTACCGCTCCTTGAAGACCTGCTGTCCGGAGTCGTTGTACATCGTGATGTAGATCGGGTCGGTATTCCCCTTCCTGATGTCGTCCGTGTAGACGCGGTTCACCCAGTAGCCGTCCTTGACGGTGGCGTCGGCGTGCTGCCCGAGGCCGGTGAACGCGATCCGGGTGACCCCCTCCGGCACCCGGCCCGCGTAGCTGTACCGCACACCCCGGCAGCTGGGTTGCTGGAGAATCCTTTCCACCGGTTCGTTGCCGCACCCCATGCTCCAGTAGCGCTGGATCTGGTACTCGCGTTTGACGATGCCGACGTTGAGCAGCGCCGAGCCGAACCCGCCCAGCGGTTGCTTCTGGATCGGTACCCCCGCCACGCAGTACGCGTACTGCGATCCATCGGCCGACCGGCGCACCGTCATCGCGCCGTCGGCATCGCTCACCTCGACGACCTTGTCGGTCCAGTTGGCGACCACCTGCCGTCGCCAGGCGTCGTCGTTTGCGGTCCGGAAGAAGTCGTCGGACTTCGCGCACAGGTCGGTGATCGCGGCAGGCTGGGGGACCGCCGCGGGCTGCGGCTCCGGCCTGGGGTCTCCGATTCGGCCCATCAGCAGTACGGCGACCACAGCAGTTGCGGTGCCGACGGCCGTGGCTGCGCTCACCAGCGCGCGCCGGCGGCGGGTCCGGTGCCGGCCGGCCGCTACGAGTTCGGTCACGTCGGGCGCGAACGACGTACCGCGCTCGGTGGCCTGGTCCATCAGGGTCTTCAGTTCGCCCGTCATTTCATTCCCACCAGGTCGGAGAGCTCGGCCAGGGACGGATGGGCGCGCAGTTTGTCCAGGGCGCGCATCGTCTGGCTCTTCACGGTTCCGGGGCGGCAGTCGAGGGCGTTCGCAGTCTCTTCGACGGACAGTTCGTCGAAATACCGCAGTACGACGCACGCACGCTGGCGGGGCGGCAACTCGGCGAGGGCCTTGGTGATCACCATCCGGTTCTCGACGATGCCCAACGCGTCGGCGTCGGCCTCGTTGGCGAAGTACTCGTCTCCGCCGACGACCTCCTGGCTGGACTTCCGGCGCAGCGCGTCGAGAGTGGTGGAGACGACGACCTTCCGCGCGTACGCGCCGACCGCGCCCTTGCGCTGGATCCGGCCCCAGACCCGGTACAGCCGGATCAGGGCTTCCTGCGTCGCATCCTCGGCACGCCGCCAATCCCCGCACAGAAGGTAAGCGGTCCGGCACAGAGAGTTGGCGTGGTGCGTCACGAACTCGACGTAGTCCTGCTCCGTCTCCGCTCTCACCCGCGGCGCTCCCCAGTCATGCCGAGTCAAACGTGGTGGGCCGCATGAATGGTTGCACGACTACGGCAGACTTTTCCCGTGACCGAGAGCAGGACGACGTCCGTGGTCGCGGCGCTGAGCGTCGCGGTGGCGGTGGTCGGTCATGAGCTCGTCGGGGGTGGCGGCGTGCCGCTGGGCGTCGTACCTCCGCTGGTGGCGTTGGCCGGTGTCTGCTGGTTGCTCGGTGAGTACCTGGCGGGGGAGCTGTTGCTGACGGGGCTGGTGCTGGCCGGGGTGCAGCTGTTTGTGCATGTCGCGCTGGACTCGGTGACCATGCATCACGGGATGTCGATCGCGAGCAGCCTGATGATGACAGCGACTCACCTCGGTGCGTTGCTGGCGGGCGTCCTCGCGATCGGCCAGGCGCACCGTTGGGTCCATCGGGTACGGCGGGTTTTCGCGCAACTGCTTCCGGAGCTGCCGGTACTGCGTCCCGTGCTGCTCGTCCCCGCAGCACTCGGCGTCTTCACGTCGTGGACCCCGGCCGGTTCCCGACTCGGCACAAGCGTCTCCGGGCGCGGTCCTCCCGGCCTACGAGTAATTGCAGCTTTCTGAGCCGGCCGATCGCGCCAGACTACTCGTATGCCTTGAAAGGTTCTCTCATGCCCAAGAGATTCGCCCTGCGCGCAGGCGCGATCGTCGCGGCGTCCGCGCTCGTCGTGATCGGCGCCGCGAGCTCGGCGTCGGCGCATGTCACGGTGTCGTCGCCGGACGCCAAGCCCGGTGGGTACGCCAAGCTGGTGTTCCGGGTGCCGACCGAGTCGGACAACACCAGCACCACGAAACTCGTTGTCTCGTTGCCCAAGGACCATCCGTTCGCGCACGTGGGGGCGCAGGTGAAGGACGGATGGAAGGTGGAGAAGAAGGAAGAGAAGCTGCCGGCCGCGGTGAAGGTCGGTGACGTCACGCTGACCAAGGCGATCACCACGGTCACCTGGACCGCGACCGCGGCCGGGATCCCGCCGAACGACTTCGACGAGTTCTCGCTGTCGGTCGGGAAGTTGCCCGAGGGCGTGGATGCGTTGAGCTTCCCGGCGGATCAGACGTACAGCGACGGTGAGGTGGTGAAGTGGGCCGACGTCGCGAAGGACGGTGCTGAGGCCGAACATCCCGCGCCGACTTTGAAGCTGGCGGCTGCGATCACGCCAGTCGCGGCGTCCACCGATTCTTCGGACACGTTGGCGCGCTGGCTCGGCGGCGGTGGTCTGGTGGTGGGCCTGCTGGGCCTGGCTTTCGGGCTGCGGCCTCGTCGCGCTGTTGAGAAGCAGTAATCGTGCGCCGATTGATCGCTGTTCTGGTCGCGTCGCTGTTCACGCTGGTGGCTTCCGCCGGCGTGGCAGCGGCGCACGCCAAGCTCGAGTCGATGACGCCGACCGACGGTTCGTCGATGGCCGCGCCGCCGACGAAGGTGGTGCTGACCTTCAACGAGCCGGTCGGGTCCAACGGGACGCAGGTGCAGGTGAAGTCGCCGAACGGTACGAACGTCGCGAACGGTGACGTCCAGGTGGTCGACAACACGGTCACCCAGCCGGTCGGCGCGATGATCGAGGCCGGCAAGTACACGGTCGAGGCCCGCGTGGTCTCGGCCGACGGCCACCCGATCACCGTCAGCGGCACCTTCACCGTCACGCACGCCGGCCATCCCGCCACTCAACCGGCCGATGCGCCGGTACAGCCCGAGGGCAACTCCAACACAGTGACGATCGTCGCGATGTGCCTGGTAATGCTCGTCGTGGTGGCGTTGGCCGTGGTGATCGTCCGCCGCCGCCCGGCCTCATGAAACGTGCTTTCGTCCCGGTGGGGATAGTTGCTGCCGGCATCGTTATGATGGTGGTGGCGCTGTTCGCCGCCGGTGGTGCGCCGAAGCGGGCGGCGGACGGCCTGCTCGGCGCCGGACCCGCTGTTTCCTGGGCAGTTCCGGTACTGCGGATTCTCGCGGATGCGGCGGCGGTGGCAACCGGTGGAGCGGTGCTGGCGGTCGTGCTGTTCCTGCCCGCGAAGAACGGAAAGCTCGGAAACAAAGCGATCCGCGCCTGTCAGGATGCCGCTTTGGCCGCGGGCATCTGGGCAGTCGCGAGCATCGGCGGCCTGATCGCGACCGCCACCGTGATCCTCGGCATCCCGCTGTCCCACCTCGCCGAGCACGCCGATGCGGCCGGCCAGCTGAGCCAGGTCCGCGCGCTGGCAGTGGCTGTCGTGCTCACCGCCGTACTCGCCGTGATCCTCAGCGGTACCAACACGTTGCGAGCCGCCCGACTAGCCGCCGTACTCACGATCGCGGCCCTGATCGGCCCGCTCCTCACCGGTCACGGCGCGATCGACCGCACCAGCCTGTGGTCGGTCCTCGCCACCGCCTCCCTCGTCGTTCACGTCGTCGCCGCGACCGCGTGGATCGGCGGGCTGGGCGCGGTACTGCGCTACACCCGCTCCCGCGAGGCCGTCGAGTTGTTCAGCACGCTCGCCTTCGTGTGCGCCGTGACGATGGGCATCACCGGACTGCTCACGGCCGAGATCCACCTCGGCGGTCGCGAGGACGGCTGGGGGCTGATCACGCAATGGGTGACTTCCGGGTATGGCGTTCTTGTGCTCGGGAAGACGCTCGCGTTCGCGCTCCTGGTCTTCATCGGGTGGCTGCATCGGCGGAGCACGATCCCGCGCGTGGCGACCGGCGACCCGGGGGCGTTCCGGCAGCTAGCAGTGCTAGAACTCGCGGTGATGGCCGGCACCATCGGGCTCGCGGTTGCCCTCTCGCGCACCCCCTGACGTGAGTCGGTGACATGTCAACGTCCGTCCGTACAATGGATGGATGAAGGAACCGGAGTGGCTCGGGGCGCAGGAGGCGGGGCTCTGGCAGTCGTACCGTGACACGCATCGCGAACTGATGCGTGCGCTCGAGGCGCGGATGATCACGAACTCGGGCCTGTCCGGCGCTGACTACGCGCTCCTGCATCCGCTGTCCGAGGCCGAGGACGGCCTGCTCCGCACCCGCGATCTCGGCCGCTCGGTCGGCTGGGAACGCAGCCGCCTGTCGCACCAGGTCAGCCGGATGGAGAAGCGCGGCCTGGTCACCCGCGAGGAATGCACCTCCGACGCGCGCGGCTCGATGATCCGCCTCACCGCACTCGGCCGCAAGGCGATCGAGTCCGCCGCCCCCGACCATGTCGCCGCGGTCCGCACGTACTTCTTCGACCACCTGACCGCGGACGAGCAGACCCAACTCACCACCCTCCTCAACCGCATAGCCGCCAACCTCCCCACCACCTGCACCACCCCAGACTGCGACCTGTAGCCCGGCCCCTTCTCGCACTTCGCGTGACCTCAAGCGGTATGGGGCGGATTACCCCCCGATTTCGGTACGAAATCCTCCCCAACCCCGCAGGTTTCGGGTGGTCTTCGCGTGCCGGGGAGAACCCGTCGGCTCGGGGTCACTCCCGGTACTCGGTGGTAGTCGGTGGTGACACGCCGTTACGGCGGGCGGTGGGGGGAGTGGGACCGAAAGAATGATCGCGTCGGGTTCGGATGCGCGCTGGATTTGACAATCGTTTTCACTAAAGGTGAGGATGTGGCGCGTGTCCGAGGCTTTGGGTAGGCGTGGGTTCCTGGGGATGGCCGGGGTTGCCGGGCTGGCGGCGATCACCGGATGCGGGGCGGACGGGGGTGCGGCCGCGCAACCCAAGCAGGGCGGGCGGCTGCGTGCCGTGTACGCCGGTGGCGGGGCGAAGGAGGTGCTCGACCCGCACGTGCAGAGCCTGTTCGTGGACATCGCACGGCACAAGGCGATCTACGAGAAACTGGTCGAACTCGGCCCGGATCTGAAGCCGGTGCCGCGGCTCGCGTCGAAGTGGGAACACGACGGGACCGCGACCACCTGGCGGTTCAGCCTGCGCGCCGCGACCTTCCACGACGGCGCGAAACTGGTCGCCGAGGACGTGCTGTACAGCATCGCCCGGATCGTGGATCCCGCCGTACCGGAGCGGGTCGCGCAGTCGTCGCTCGCGACGCTGGATCTCAAGCGCAGCAAGGCGATCGGCCCCGCGACGGTCGAGCTGGTGCTGACCCAGCCCAACGCCGAGTTCCCCGCATTGCTGGCCGGAATCGGCACGCAGATCGTGCGCAACGGGTTCAAGGATCCGTCCAAACCCATCGGCACCGGCGCGTTCCGGTACCTGTCGTTCGAGGCCGGCCGCTCGATGGTCGCTTCGCGGTACGACGACTACTGGGACGAGCCCGCGCGGATCGAGGAGCTGCACCTGCTGTCGGCCGACTCCGAGGCGCGGGCGAATGCCGTACAGGGTGGTCAGGCGGAGTACGCCAACGACATGACCGCGACGTTCGCGCGGACCGCGGAGGCCGGGAAGACGGTGCGCATCGTGGCGGCGAAGGCCAGCACGATGCAGGCGTTCGTGATGAAGGTCGACCGGCCGCCGTTCGACAATCCCGACGTACGGCGCGCGTTCAAGCTGGTGGCGGACCGGCAGCGGCTGGTGGATGTCGTCCTCGCCGGACGGGGTGAGGTGGGGAACGACCTGTTCGGCAAGGGATACCAGTACTACCCGGCCGATCTGCCTGCGCGGGAGCGCGATGTCGAGCAGGCGAAGAGCTTGCTGAAGAAGGCGGGGCTGGCGGGCAAAGAGGTGGAGATCTTCACCGCGGACGCATCGGCCGGGTTCGTCGAGGCGGCGACGTTGTTCGCGGAGCAGGTCGCGGAGGCGGGGGTCCGGTTGAAGGTGACGACCGGGAGCCCGCAGACATACGCGAAGGACCTGCTCACGAAGGGGGCCATTGGCAACCATCGGTCGGGGGCGATGCCGATTCCGCAGTACGTCACCGATCGGTTGCTGTCGCATTCGCCGTTCAACGTGACGCATTGGCGGCGGCCGGCGTTCGACACCGCGTTCGCGGCAGCGCGGGCGGTGACGGACGAAACCGAGCGTTCCAGGCAGTACGGCGTACTGCAGAAGACCGTGCGGGACGAGGGCGGGATCCTCGCGTGGGGTCTGCCGGACTATCTGATCGCGGTGTCGTCGAAGGTGCAGGGGGTGCAGGCGGTGCCGCCGAACACCTTGGACCAGGGCCGGTTCGACAAGGTGTGGCTGGCCTGAATGCGGTCGTACGCCGCCCAACGGGCGGGGCTCGCGGTCGTTCAGCTTGCTGTGCTCTCGGTGCTGGTGTTCGTTCTGACGTCGTTGCTGCCGGGAGACGCGGCGGATTTGCGGTTCACCGAGACGCTGACGCCGTCGCAGGTCGCTGCGCTGCGGGGTGAGCTTGGTCTCGACCAGCCGCCTGTCGAGCGGTTCGTGCACTGGCTGGGCAATGTCTTGACGGGCGATCTGGGTACGTCGTTGATCAGCGGGGGACCTGTGGTCGACATCGTGCGGCACTCGATCGGCGCGACGCTCGTACTCACGCTAGCAACGCTAGCGATCGTCGTACCGCTGGCCGTTGCCCTGGGCATCGTGATGGGAACCCGTGAGAACGGGCGCGTCGACCGGACGATCACGTCGATCACGCTGGCCCTGTCGGCGATCCCGGACTTCGTGATCGCAGTCGTCCTGGTGGCCGTGTTCTCGCTCAAACTCGGCTGGTTGCCGGCGACCTGGATCGGCGGCAACCTCCTGTCCTCGCCGGCCCTGTTGATCCTCCCCATCGCCGTACTCTTCGGCCGGACCGTCTGCCTGCTGTCGCGTCAGGTCCGCGCCGGGACGGTTGCTGCTCTGAACGCCGAGTACGTGACGCAGGCCCGACGGCTCGGCATCCCGCGCCGCCAACTCCTGCTGCGTCACGTCCTCCCGAACGCGGCGGTTCCCGGCGTACAAGAACTGGCCCGCACCGGCGACACGCTCCTGGGCGGCGTCCTGGTCGTCGAAGCCATCTTCGCCATCCCCGGCTTCGCCACGGCCCTTGTGGACGGCGTGGAAACCCGAGACATCCCGACTGTCCAAGGCCTGACGCTCGTGCTGGCCATCGCGGCCCTCCTCATCAACCTCGGCGCAGACCTCGTCTGCAACCGGTTGGTCCCCCGAACGGCCCTCCTCCGATGAGCCCGCGTTCGGTCCGTGGTTGGTTCGCGGCGGCCTTGGTGATGGTGCCTTTGGTCGTTGCGGTTCTTGGGCCCTTGCTGCCGTACGACGCCCGGCCCGGCCTGCCCTACTCGTCCGAGGGCGCGTTGGGCACGGATGGATTGGGTCGGGATGTTCTAGGGCTGTTGCTGGTGGGCGGTCGGTCGGCGTTGGGAATGGCGATCGGGGCGGTGGTACTGGCGTACGTCGTGGGCGGGCTGATCGGGCTGACGGCTGCGTCGACCCGGCATCGATGGTTGGACGAAGGCATGATGCGCCCGCTCGACGTACTGCTCCCGCTCCCGTCCCTCCTGGTCATCAGCGTGGTCGCTGTCGGCTGGCGCGCGTCCGCGCTCGCAATCACCGTGGCCGTAGCGATGGTGAATGTCCCGACCGTCGCGCGACTCGTCCGAGCCGCGGCCTTGGATGCGGCCAGCGGACCGGTGGTCGAGGCGCTCCGGATGCAACGGGAGTCGTGGTGCACGATCCAGCTCGGGTACGTCGGACGCTCGGTTCTCGGCCCGGTCGCGGCGGATCTCGGCACGCGGATCACGCTCGCGGTGTTCCTCGTCGCCTCGGTCAACTTTCTCGGTCTCGGACTGAGCCCGACCGCGCCGGACTGGGCGGTCAGCGTGTCCCGCAACCGCGAGGGTCTGCTCCTCCAACCCTGGTCGGTGCTCGCGCCGGCGCTCCTTCTCGTGTCGTTCACGTTGGGCTTCAACCTCCTCGCCGACCGCCTCGTGCACCGGTCACGCCGTCTCGTGGACAGTGCGCGATGACGCCGGTGGTGCGTGTGACCGGGCTGTCCGCGACCGCCGGGGACGCGGTGCTGGTCGATGGGGTTTCGTTCGAGGTCGTGGCGGGGGACGTGACCGCTCTGGTTGGCGCCTCCGGGTCGGGGAAGACCACCTCGGCGCTAGCACTGCTAGGCGAACACGGTGACGGCGTACGACTGGCCGGACACGTCGAGGTCGACGGGCAACTGGTTGTCGACAGCAATGGTGTGACTGCCGCGGCGCCGTCGGTACGCGGCCGCGTCGTCGCCTACATGCCGCAGCATCCCGGCAGTGCGCTGAACCCGGCCCGACGGATCGGTACGACGCTGCAGGAGCTGGCGAACTTGCACGACGGCGACGCCCGCGAAGCCGTCCGTGCGGCCCAACTGCCACAGGATCGCGCAACCCTCAAACGTTTTCCGTATCAGTTCTCCGGTGGCCAGCGGCAACGAGTGGCGCTCGCGCAGACGCTCACCTGCCGGCCGCAGGTACTCGTGCTCGACGAGCCGAGCACCGGTCTCGACTCGATCACCCGGCTGCAACTCGTCCACGAACTCAGAGATCTCGCCGCCACCGGACTCGGCATCTTGCTGCTCAGTCACGATCTCGACCTGGTCCGCGCCCTCGCGTCGCGCGTCGTAGTCCTCGATGCCGGTCAGGTGATCGCCACCGACGTACTCCCACCTGCGCCGGACCTGGAGGTCAGGGGAACCTCCGCCGCCGGGCAACCGTTGCTAACGGCAATGAACCTGTCTGCCTCGCTGCGTCCCCGCGGGCGCGATGTCGTCCTGCACGAGGCTGACCTCGCCGTCCGCGCCGGTGCCTGTCTCGGGGTCGTCGGTCGCTCCGGCAGCGGCAAGACCACCTTGGCCCGCTGCCTGGCTGGCCTGCACGAGCGCTACACCGGCACCATCCTGCTCGACGACGAACCGCTCCCGGTCCTCCGGAAGCGCACCCCCGACCAACACCGCCGCGTCCAGTACGTCTGGCAGGAGGTCCGCGGCTCATTCGACGAACGGCGACCCGTCGATCAGCAGGTCGCCCGTACGGCGCAACGCCTCCGCGGACTCGCGCCGGACCAGGCCCACGCCGAGGCCGTCGCCACGCTGGCCCGTCTCGGGGTCGCCGCGATCACCGCCGCGCGCCCGCCGAGCCGCCTGTCCGGCGGTGAGCTGCAACGCGCCGCCCTCGCGCGAGCAGTGCTAGCAAAACCCGACGTACTGATCTGCGACGAGATCACCACCGCCCTCGACGATCACGGTACGGCGCTCGTCCTCGACCTCCTGACCGAGCTCAAGGACCGCGGTACGGCGCTGATCTGGATCGGCCACGACCTGCGCCTGGTCGCAGCCGTCGCGGACCGGGTCTTGGTCCTCGACGCCGGCCGGGTGGTCGAGCAAGGCCCGCCCGCGACGATCACGACCGAGCCGCACCACGAGCTGACCCGGCGGCTGGTCGCAGCCACCCGGATCGGCGACGACCCCCATACTCCGCCCGTGCTGACACTCGACCCAAGGAGCGAACCGCGCCGATGACGCGACTGCACGACCACCTGGCGGAGGCCATCAAGGACCCGGACCCGATCCGCGTCAGTTCCGGGTCCGGGGACGACTTGATCTGCCTGCGGTTCGAAACCATGAAGGTGTACTCCGCGCTCGGCGCCGTCCGCCGGCTCCTGGAGACCGGGCAGGTCCGGCCCGGTGACACGCTGATCGACAGCTCGAGCGGGATCTACGCGCACGCGCTCGCGCTCGCCTGCCACCGGTACGGGATGAAGTGCCACATCGTCGGCTCGACCACGGTCGACCGGACGCTCAAGATCCAGCTCGAGATCCTCGGCGCGACCATCGAGCAGGTGCCGTCGTCGAACAACCTGCAGCTCGACCAGAACCTCCGGGTCCGCCGGATCGGCGAGATCCTCCGCGACAACCCGACATACCACTGGATGCAGCAGTACCACGACGACATCCACTACCTCGGGTACGGCGCGATCGCCGATCTTGTGGCGGAGTTGGTGCCGACCGGTCCGCTGTGTCTGGTCGGCGGTGTCGGTACGGGCGCGTCGACTGGCGCGATCGCGGCGTACCTGCGGGAGCGCGGCCGGGACGTCAACCTGGTCGGCGTGCAGCCGTTCGGGAGCGTCACGTTCGGGGCCGGGCACACGCAGGACCCGGAGATGATCATCGCAGGGATCGGCAGCTCGATCGAGTTCCGGAACGTGCGCCACGAGCTGTACGACCGGTTGCACTGGGTCTCATTCGACTACGCGATGTCGGCTGCGGTGGATCTGCTCCGCACGTCCGGCGTGTTCGCGGGACTGTCCGCCGGGGCGGCGTACCTGTCGGCGTTGTGGGAGCACAACTGCGACCGCGGACGGAAACACGTTTTCCTGGCCGCGGACACCGGGACGCGGTACGTCGAATCCGCGTTCGCCCGGCACGCCGAGGCGCGGCCGATGGCGTCGATGCGGCCGCGGGAGATCGACTCGCTGGACGAGCTCGCGGTGCCCTGGTCGGCGATGTCGTGGGACCGCCGGGAATCCACGCAGGCCCGGCGCGAGGAGTTTCCATCTGCGACTCCGTCGCATTAATGTGAGGCACGACAACCCCGAAAGGCTGGCTGATCTCCCATGACCGCTTCCGTGGCTGATCTGACCGCAGAGGTACTCGCCGGATCGCGTGGTCCGTCCCCGGCGGACCTCGACATCACCAGTGCGTTCTGGCTGCACCACACGACACGCCTGCCCGGCGCCGACGTCACCTACCGGAACTACTACGTGCTGTTGCGAGTAGGAGAGGTGTTCGGCGCCTGCTCCTTCGAGTCGGGCGAGCTCGACCCGGCGTACTGCGCCGACACCTCCGGCCGCACGCTCGCCGACGTACTCTCCTCCAACGACCCGCTCCCTGTCCGCATCGCCGCGCTGGACGCCTACCTGGCCGCGGTCGAGCCGCACCACACCGCGCCGTACGCCGAGGAAGTCGTCCTTCCTGCCGGTACGCCGGACGATCGTGCCCGCGCCCGTGACGCAGCCGTCGCCGGACTGCTCTATGTTGCCGAAGGCACCAAAGTCGCGCTGATCGGCGTCGTGAACCCGCTCGTCGACGCGATCGCCGCGCGCGGCGGTGTCTGTCTCCCGTGCGACCTCAACCTCCGCGAGACCGCCTCCGGCCTTCCCGTGTCCCGCGACATGATCGAGGTGGTCGACGCAGCCGACGCGATTGTCGCCACCGGTATGACACTGTCCAACGGCAGCTTCGACGTACTCCTGACTCGTTGCCGTGAGCAATCGAAGCCGCTCGCCGTCTACGCTCAGACCGGTAGTGCCGTGGCCCGCGCGTTCCTCGGCGCCGGCGTCACCGCGCTGTCCGCGGAACCCTTTCCCTTTTCCCAGTTCAGCTCCCGCCCGAGCAGCCTCTATCGCTACAGGACGGATACATGAGCACGCAGCAGAACCTCACCGCACTCCCGGCAGCAGTCCCGGGCGATCTTCGGATGGCCCGGCGGCTGTGGCCGTTCCTGCTGGCGTCGACGGTGAGCCTGATCCCGTTCACGGTGTTCGGGATGTATCTGGTGCCGATCTCCGAGGCGGCCGGCGGGAGCGTCGCGGAGATCGGTGGACTGCGAGGGCTCGGTGGGCTAGCAGCGCTAGCGGTCGGTGTGGTGCTGGCGCCGTTGATGGACCGCGCGCCGCGGGAGTTGGTCGCCGCGGGCGGGCTCGCGCTGCTCGGCGTCTCGGCCGCATTGGGGGCTGTGGGCAACGTGTTTGCGCTGGCCGCGTTCTGCCTGCTGATCGGGGCGTCGACGTCGATCCTGGCGCCCTCGATCGGGGCCGCGGCCGCAGACCGGTTCAGGTCGCCGGCCGCGGCGGGCCGTGCGGCGACGCTGGTGTCCGCGACGACGTCGGCGATGGCGATGCTGGCGGCGCCGGTGCTCGCCGGGCCGGGCCTGATCTGGGGCTGGCGGGGCAACCTGCTGGCGGCGGCAGCGATCTCGCTCGTCCTGGCGGCGGCCTTCTTCTGGCGCGGGCGCGGGCGCAAAGCACCGATCACCAACAGGGAGCGGATGAGCTACCTGGCGACGTACCGCGAGCTCGCTCGGATCCCTGGCGCGCTCCCACTGCTGGCCATCGCGATGCTGCGGACCGCGGCCTTCATGGGCTACCTCGCTTACCTCGCGGCGTTCTACGACGAGAAGTTCGACCTCGCGCCGGGCTGGTTCGCGCTGGTCTGGTCGCTCAGCGGCGCGTCGTTCTTCCTCGGCAACCTCATCTCCGGCCGGTACCTCGCCACCGATCGTCCGTGGATCACCCCCGAGCGGCTGCTTGTCGGCGGCATCACTGTCGCCCTGCTCGCGGTCTCCGCGTTCTACTTCTCGCCGACGCTCCCACTCACCCTGCTCCTCACCGCTCTGATGGGCGTCAGCCACGCAACGGTCGCGGCCTGTGTCACCACCCTGCTGGTCCGTCGCAGCGGTGATCTCCGTGGCTCCGCGCTCAGCGTCAACGCGGCCGGCATGAGCCTCGGCACGTTCCTCGGCGCCGCGATCGGCGGCCTCGGCCTGGGCCTGGGCGGCTACCCCGGTACGGCGATCACCTTCGCCGCGATCACGCTGACCGCAGTCATCTGCGCACTCGAAGTCCAGCGCCGGAGTGAGCCGCGTCCTTGAGCACCCATCAACCATTTGAGCCGCCCGAAAACGGTTGGTGGGTGCTCAAGGACGCCATTCATCAGGGTCGGTTCCGGGATTAATCGGGGTCCTCACGGAGCCCGTTACGATATATCGTTCCGTTTTATGGAGAACCTGCCCGACCGCCCGCACCCGCACGCACATCTGCGGGCGTCCGACATCGATCGTGACCAGGTGGTCGACGTACTGCGGGATGCCCTGATGTCGGGCCGGTTGACGCAGGAGGAGCACTCCGAGCGTCTCGAGCAGACCCTGGAGGCGAAGACCCTCGGCGAGCTCGAGCCGATCACCCGCGACCTCGTCGTACCCGGTCAGCCGACGCCAGTGGCGCAGCCTGCCGCGGCCGCGTCGACCAGCCTGGTGCCGATCGAGGAGCCGGCCGACCCGGAGCAGAGCTTCGACACGATGGTGGCGATCTTCGGCGGCGGCGAGCGGAAGGGCCGCTGGCGGGTGAAGCGCCGTACGAATGCGTTCGCGGTGTTCGGCGGGCACGATCTGGACATGACCAACGCGGTCTTCGAGGGCCGCGAGGTGACGATCTGGGCGTTCGCGGTGTTCGGCGGCATCGACATCACCGTCCCGGAAGGCGTGACGGTCCGCAACGAGGGCGTCGGCATCTTCGGCGGCTTCGGCGCCCGCGGCAGCGACGACCCGGACCCGAACGCGCCGGTCGTCGTGGTCAAGGGCCTTGCCCTGTTCGGCGGCGTCGGCGGCCAGTCCTCAGCCAAACGCCACGGCAAGAAACTCAAAGGCAAAGGCCACCACGAGCTCCACTAGCTAGATCCAGGTCTTGAACCACATGCGGCTGAGCCAGTCCGGGTGCGGGAGCACCTCGTCGGTCAGGATCGGCCAGATGTAGGCGAAGTTCAGCACGACGAGGACGACGAACGCGCCGACCACCGCAGTGCCGATCAACCGGCGCGGAGTCGCCGTACTCATCGCTTCTCGAGCCGGGCCGAGGACCTTGCCGAGGATCAGCGCCAGGGCCATCACCGTGAACGGGATCATCGTGACGGCGTAGAAGAAGAAGATCGGCCGGTCGTCGAACGCGAACCACGGCACCCAGCACGTCACGAACCCGACGATCGGTATGCCGAGCCGCCAATCGCGCGTGCCTATCCACAGCACCAGCGCCGCGATCAGTGCGAGCGCACCTCCCCACCACAACAGCGGCGTACCGAGGGCAGAGATCACCTGCAGACAGTTGGTCCCGGTGGGTGCGTTGCAGCCCGGCGTACCGGGCTTGATGTCGTTGACCGCGTCGAAACCGATCGGGCGGGCGATGATCGGCCAGCCGGCCGGGTTCGAGGCGTACGGGTGGGTGGCGTGCTTGATGTAGTCGCCGGTGTGGAAGGCGAGGACTTCCTTGTGGTACGCCAGCAGCGACCGGAAGTCGTCCGGCACGACCTTCATCACGCCGTGCGCCGGGTTGCTCGCGGCCCAGTTGTGGTCGTAGGCGTTGTCGTGCAGCAGCCAGCCGGTCCAGGTCGCGACGTACGTGACGACCGCGACCAGCACCAGGCTGACGAACGCCGGGATGCCGTCGACCAGGGCCGACTTCACGAACGCGAACCGTACGCCGAGCGCACGCCGGGCCCCGAAGTCCCAGGCGAACGCCATCACGCCGAACGCGGCGAGCACCCAGACCGCCGACCACTTGGTGCCGAGCGCGAGGCCGAAGCAGATACCCGCGGCGATCCGCCACGGCCGGATCAGCAGCCAGCGGCCGATCGTACGGCGCTCGCCGTCGGTGACTGGCTTGTCGAGGGTGTCGGCGTGCCGGCGGCGGGTCCAGTCGCGGTCGGCGACCAGGCAGGAGACCGCCGCGACCAGCCAGAACGCGAGGAAGATGTCGAGCAGCGCGACCCGGGACATCACGAAGTGCAGGCCGTCGACCGCGAGCAGCAGGCCCGCGATGCAGCCGATCAGGGTCGACCGGGTCATCCGGCGTACCGTCCGGATCAGCAGCAGCACGGTCAGCGTGCCGAACAGCGCCGGCATGAACCGCCAGCCGAACGGGGTCATCCCGAACAGCTGCTCACCGGCGGCGATCATCCACTTGCCGACCTCGGGGTGCACGGTCAGGCTCGGGGTGTCCTTGAAGACGTCCAGGTTGCCGGCCAGGATCGCCTTGTCCGCGGCGCCCTCCGGCTGGTCGATGAACTGCCGTGCGTAGCCGAACTTGAGCAGGCTGTACGCGTCCTTGGCGTAGTACGTCTCGTCGAAGACGAACTTCACCGGGGTGCTGAGGTGCCAGAACCGCAGTACGCCGGCCAGCACGGTGATCACCAGCGTGGCGATCCAGCCGCCGTCGAAGTCCCGCGGCATCGCCGGGTACAACCGCTCCTTGAGCGGCGGGAGCCGTCTCCCGAGCACGTCCCGCCCGAGCGTCTCCCGCTCCGCGCCGGCGTCACTCCGCCGTACCGTTCCGTCCTCGATCACAGCAGCCACGCCCGCCATCGTACGGACGCCCCGGTACCACCGCCTCCCCGCGTCGGTGCGAGCGGCTGGGATGATGACCGGATGAGCGGGCGGCTGGTGTTGGCTGGGAGTCCTATTGGGGACGTGTCGGATGCTTCGCCGCGGTTGGGGCGGGTGCTGGCGGAGGCGGACGTGGTGGCCGCGGAGGATACGCGGCGGTTGCGGCGGCTGACGTCCGGGCTGGCGATCCAGCTGAGTGGGCGGGTGGTCAGCTACTTCGAGGGGAACGAGCGGGAGCGTACGCCGGAGTTGCTGCAGGCGCTCCTGGACGGGCAGACCGTGGTCGTGGTGACGGACGCGGGGATGCCGAGCGTGTCGGATCCGGGGTACCGGCTGGTCGCGGCAGCGATCGAGGCCGACGTCATCGTGACCGCCGTACCGGGGCCGTCGGCGGTGCTGACGGCGCTCGCGTTGAGCGGGCTGCCGGTGGACCGGTTCACGTTCGAGGGGTTCCTGCCGCGCAAGCCGGGCGAGCGGGCGCGACGGCTCGGCGAGCTCAAGGACGAGCCGCGGACGATGGTGTTCTTCGAGGCGCCGCACCGGCTCACGCAGTCCTTGGAGGCGATGGCCGAGGCGTTCGGCGCTGACCGGCGTACGGCGGTGTGCCGGGAGCTCACGAAGACGTACGAAGAGGTGAAACGCGGCCCGCTGGACGAGCTCGTGACCTGGTCGAAGGAGGGCGTCCGGGGCGAGATCACCCTGGTGGTGGCCGGCGCGGACCCGCACAAGGTCATGACGCCGGAGGACCTGGCGCGGGAGGTGGCCAAGGACGAGGAGGCGGGTACGCCGCGCAAACAGGCGATCTCCGACGTCGCGAAGCGCTTCAACGTCCCGAAACGGACCGTGTACGACGCCGTACTCGCTGCTCGGGACCCTGGTAAATAACACTGGCGCCCGGCACTACCCTTAATTACATGTCCGAGAAGGCCTATTACGTCACCACCCCGATCTACTACGTCACGGCCCCGCCGCACATCGGCAGCGCCTACACGACGGTGGCCGGGGACGTCCTGACGCGCTGGCACGCGCAGCGCGGCGAGCGCAAGTGGTACCTCACCGGTACCGACGAGCACGGCGAGAAGGTGATGCGCAGCGCCGAGGCACAGGGCATGTCGCCGCAGGCGTGGACGGACAAGTTGGTCGAGGAGGCCTGGAAGCCGGCGTGGGCGGATGTCGACATCGCGTACGACGACTTCATCCGGACCACCGAGCAGCGGCACACCGAGCGGGTCCGCGAGTTCTGGCAGAAGCTCTACGACAAGGGCGACGTCTACAAGGGCGAGTACGAGGGCCTGTACTGCGTCGGCTGCGAAGAGTTCAAGCTCCCCGCGGACATCCGCACCGACGAGGACGGCACGCAGCGGTGCATCATCCACGGCACCGAGCTGGAGACGGTCTCCGAGACCAACTACTTCTTCCGGCTCTCGGCGTACGGCGACAAGCTCCTGGAGCTGTACGAGTCGCAGCCGGACTTCGTCGCGCCCGCGAGTGCACGCAATGAGGTGATCGCGTTCGTCAAGCAGGGCCTGCAGGACCTGTCGATCACCCGGTCGACGTTCGACTGGGGCATCCCGGTCCCGTGGGACGAGGACCACGTCCTCTACGTGTGGATCGACGCACTGCTGAACTACGTGACGGCCGCGGGCTACGGCACCGACCCGGAGCGGTTCGAGGAGCTGTGGCCGGTCGACGTACACCTGGTGGGTAAGGACATCCTCCGGTTCCATGCGGTGATCTGGCCGGCGATGCTGATGGCCGCCGAGGTCGCCGTACCGCGCCAGGTGTTCGCCCATGGGTGGCTGCTGGTCGGCGGCGAGAAGATGAGCAAGTCGAAGCTGACCGCTATCGCGCCGCACGAGATCACCGACCACTTCGGCTCGGACGCGTTCCGGTACTACTTCCTGCGCACGATCCAGTTCGGGTCGGACGGCTCGTTCTCGTGGGAGCACCTGAGCGCGGTCTACACGTCCGAGCTCGCCAACGGCCTGGGCAACCTGGCCAGCCGGATCGCGGCCATGGTCGGCAAGTACTTCGACGGCGCGCTGCCGGAGCCGACCGACCACGGACCGGCCGAGCAGGCGCTGGCGGACAAGCTCGCGCAGACCGTCGCGACCGCGGACAAGGCCCTGGACACCCTCGCGTTCCAGGACGCCCTGGCCGCGATCAACGAGCTGGTCGGCGCCGTGAACGGGTACGTCACCGAGCAGGAGCCGTGGAAGGTCGCCAAGGACGAGTCCCAGCGAGCCCGCCTGGCAACAATCCTCTACTCCGCCGCCGAGGTCCTGCGCGCCGTCGCCGTACTCCACAACCCGACGATGCCCAAGGCCGCCGCAAAGCTGTGGGAACTCCTCGGCGCCGAAGAAAAACTAGGCGCCCTGACCGACCAACGAGTCCAGGACACCGGCACCTGGGGCCAACTCCCCGCCGGCGCCACCCTCACCAAGGGCGACCCGCTGTTCCCCCGCCTCGAAGAGTCCTAGACCGCTGTTGCGTGGTAGAGGGCGGCGGCTTGGGTTCGGGTGCTGACGGCCAGTTTGGTGAGGATGTTGGCTACGTGGAATTTGACCGTTGACTCGCTGATGTGGAGGTCGTCGGCGATTGAGCGGTTGCGCTGACCCTGCGACAGGCGTTCGAGGACTTCTAGTTCGCGGGCGCCTAGGGCGGCCAGGGGGTCGGACGCGACGGTGAGTGGGGCTTGTGAGGTGCGGAGGGTGACCCGGGCCGTCAAGCCCCAGCCGGGTACGGCGTCGAGGTCCAGGTCGCCCTCGTGCAGGCGGAGCCGCTCGGACAACTGCCCTAGATCGAGTACGTTCGCCAACCGCCCGGGACCGTCGTCACGGATCGTGGACAGCAACTCCTTGCCGTCCCAGCGCCAGGCCACGCGGATCCGGCGTACGTCGTCCTGGGTCAGCATCGCCAGCACGACCGACCGGACCGCGACCCGGGCGGCGTGCGCGACGGCCGCCGGGATCAGCTGATCGTTGCCCGGGGCATCCAGTTCGAGCTCGACCGGGCCGTGCCGGAGCAGCGCCCGCAGCGAGTCCGCGAGCCGGTCGAAGGCGCGGCCCGCCGGCTCCTCGCCGCTGCACACCCGGTCCCGCTGGGTGTCGGTCCGCAGCTCGGCGAGGCCGTTGAGCGCCATCTCGACGGCCATCGTCCGCGCCGCGGCGTCGTCGATCCGCTGGTTCCGCAGTACGCCGAGGATCGTCGCGAGGGTTGCCGCATGAGCTTCCCCGAGCTCGGCCGCGAGATCGTTCCGCGCTTCCGCGATCGCGCGATTCTGGGCCAACGCGCCGGGCTCGCGTTCGAGGGTCAAGCGGTACATGTGGGCCGTGACGACGTCCCACAACGCCTGCAACGTCCGGTCAGCGGTCGTCGGGGCGTCCGACGTGCGGATGAAGACCACCACCGAACCACGCGGCGCCCGGTCGCTCGAGACCGCGAGGACGGGATGCTGCGCACCGGCGATCGGGATGACGCCCTGCCACGGTTGCCCGGCGGTCACCGTACCCAGGAGGCCTGCCAGATCCGCTCCCGTGATCGCGCCGCTCACGGCTGGATCGCCGTACGCCGTGACCGGTGTGGACGCGCACTGCGAAGCGAGCTGGGCCACCGCGCGGTGCGGGATCAGGTCCGCGGTCACGAGGGACAGCCGCTGGAGCAGCTCCTCGGTCGGCCCGTCGATGACCTGGGCCGCCGCCGCCAGTACCTCCGCCGCCTCCATGCCGTTCAGAGTACGTCGGTTGACGCATCCACCCGGGCCCGTCTTTCGGACGGTGGACAACTGTCCGAACGGCCAGTCGGGAATGCGGCGGCGTCCCGCAACCTTTATTGAAGCGACAACCAATTCATGGAGGCAGTGCTATGCGAGCGGTCGTGTTCGAGGAGTTCGGCGGTCCCGAGGTACTGAAGGTGCAGGACGTCGAGGAGCCGCACGCGGGTCCCGGGCAGGTGCGGATCAAGGTGCGCGCGGCCGGGGTGAACCCGATCGACTTCAAGGTGCGCCGTGGCTGGACGAAGGGGTTCATCGACCCGGTGTTCCCGGCCGTTCCGGGGCTCGAGGTGGCCGGCGTGGTCGACGAGGCCGGTGACGGCGCCGAGTTCGCGGTCGGCGACGAGGTGGTCGGCTGGTCCGACGGCGGCTCGTACGCCGAGTACGCGATCGGCGGGAACGTGGCGCGCAAGCCCGCGGGCGTGAGCTGGGAGCAGGCAGTCGCTGTACCGGTGGCCGGTGAGACCGCGCAGCGCGTGCTCGATCTGCTCGGCGTGAAGTCCGGCGAGACGATCCTCATCCACGGTGCGGCAGGTGCCGTCGGTTCGGTCGCCGTACAGCTCGCCAAGGCGGCCGGTCTGACCGTTGTCGGTACGGCGTCGCCCGCAAACCACGAGTACCTGCAGTCGCTCGGCGCGGTCCCGGTCGAGTACGGCGATGGCCTGCTGGAGCGGGTGCGGGCGGCGGCTCCGGTGGGTGTGGACGCGGTGTTCGACACAGCCGGGTTGGGTGGCCTGAAGGAGTCGGTCGAGCTGCGCGGCGGCACCGAGCGGATCGTCACGATCGCTGACTACGCGGCGGCGGGCGAGCTTGGCGTCACGATGTCCGGCGGCGGCGGGACTACCGAGTCCATCCGGTCCGGCCTGGAGGCGCACCTGCAGGCGGCGGCCGACGGCACGCTGCGGCCCCGGATCGCCCAGACCTTCGAGCTCGCGGACGCGGCCAAGGCCCAGGAACTGAGCGAGTCCGGCCACGCCCGCGGCAAGATCGTCATCCAGCCTTAGGCATAAGCGAACCGGGACGGCGGCGTCGGTACGTCGTCCACGCGCGGATCCCAGCGATCCACGAACCGCACCCCGGCCGGGACCTCGACGCAGTCCGTCGAGGTCCAGCCGCGGGTGAGGGTCGAGAAGTCCGGCACGTCCGGGTGGTAGTGCGGCTTCCCGGTGCCGAGCAGGTCGCGGGCCATCGGCGCGCTCAACGCCTGGTACCGGACGTCGGCCGACAACCGCAGCTGCTTCGTCCGGTTCGGCATCGCGCCGTGCACGGTCAGACTCCCGAACAGCAGCACATCGCCCGGCTGGTACGACGTCGTACGCCACTCCGGATGGTTCTCGTCCGCCTCGGCCCGCATCATCCCCGGCCCGTCGGACGCCTTCACCGGCAGTACGCCGAGCCGCGGCGAACCGGCCAGCACCCGCAACCCGCCGATCTCCGGCGGTGCCGCACTCAACGGCAGCCAGGTCGTGAGCGTGTCGACCGACCCTTGGATGAACCGGTAGTCCTGATGGATCGGCGTCGGATTCGCCCCCGGCGACGGCGGCGCGATCCGGCAGATGTGCGCCGGGTGCGCGAACGCCTCCTCGCCCAGCAACCGGCCGGCGAGCTCCAGCAACTCCGGTCTCACGGCCAACCGATGAAACGCCTCGGTGCTCTGAATCGCCGTATAGGCCCCGAAGAACCCCGCCGACCCTTCCTCCACGGCCCGCCCCGACGCGACCAGTTCCCGCGGATCAGCATCCCGCGCCAACCAGTCACTGTCGTAAAGGATCCGAGCCAACTGCTCGTGAACGTCCGCCACCACTTCGCGAGGCAATAGCCCCCGGAAGAACAAGTAACCATCGCTCGCGAGGCGAGATCGCAGTACGCCGGCATCCTGGAAGTCGTCGTACGAGTCCGTCAGTTCTTTCACTTGTCGTTTCCGATCTTGTCCATGGCGGTCGCGATGTCGGGTACGCCGACCTTGTCGAGGTACAGGTCGTTGACGGTCTTGTTGATCTCGGGGGACTTGGCGGTCCAGCCTTCGGCGATCGGGAGGTTGACGGTGCTGCCGGCGGCGGAGTCGAGGAACGGCTGGACGTCGATGCCCTTCTGCTTCCAGAACGCTTTGTAGCCGGCGCCCGCGTTGTTGAGGGCCGGGATGATGTAGCCCGCGTCGCCCATCAGCCGCTGTGCCTTCTCCGAACCGAGGAACGCGACCAACTTGCCGGCCTCGTCGGGGTGTTTCGTCTTCGCGAACATCGCCTCGGAGAGCCCGTTGATCACCACGGTCCGCCCGGCCGGGCCGGCCGGCATAGCGGCGACCCCGATCGGGAACTTCACCTCGGGCAGTGCGAACGGCAGCAGCGCGTTGTTCGCCGGGAACATCGCGACCTCGCCGCGGTAGAACATCTCGGTCGCCTGCCCGGTCGGCGGGTTGGTCCGGGTGCCGTCCGGCGACACCTTCCACTTGAACACCAGGTCCCGCGCGAACTGCAGGGCCTCGACCGATTTCTGGCTCGCGAAGTCGAAGGCGCCGTACGGCTTGTCCATCGCGTGGCCGCCGTTCGACGCGATCCAGTTCAGCCACTGGGTCTGGCTGTGGTTCCAGGAGCAGAAACCCCACTGCTTGCTGCCGACGGTCAGCTTGCGGGCCACCTCGAGGAAGCTGCCCGAACCGTCCGGCGCCCAGGTCAGCTCGGCCGGCATCGTGACCCCGGCCTTCGTGACCAGGTCCTTGTTGTAGAGCAGTCCGACGATGCCCATGTCCTTCGGCATCCCCAGCTGCTTGTCCTCGAACTTGTACGACTGCACGACGTTCGGGTGGTACGAGTCGAGTTTGAGTCCGGCTTTCGAGATCAGGTCGTCGAGCGGCGCGAGGACGCCCTTGCTCGCGAAGTCCGGGAAGTAGTCGACGGTCAGCCAGAACACGTCCGGGGCCTTGCCGCTGGCGAGTTCAGTGGTCAGCTTGGTCCAGTACTGGTCCCACGGCAGCACCTCCATCCGGACGGTGATGTCTGGGTTCTGCTTGGTGAACTCCGCGAACACCGCCTTGTAGCCGACCTCCTGCTGCTCGTCCCACAGGCGGTACACGAGCTCGACCTTGCCGCCGCCACTGCTCGCCTTGTCGTCGGACGACCCGCAGCCGGCCAGAGCGAGCACACTGCCGGCGCCGATCAGGAACGTCCGCCGGGAAACGCTTCGAGACATGAGATCCTCCGAATTACTTGAGCCCGGTGACCGCGACCGAGCGGACGATGAAGCGCTGGAAGACGATGAACAGCACGAGCAGCGGCGCCAGCGCGATCAGGCTGCCGGCCATCACGGCGTTGTAGTCGACGCCGATCTCCCCCTTGAACAAGGCGATCCCGACCGAGAGCAGCCGCTTGTCCTCGCTGCTGGTGACGATCAGCGGCCACAGGAAGCTGTTCCAGTTCGCCACCACGGCGAGGGTGGTGACGGTGACCAGGATCGGTTTCGACAACGGCAGCACGATCGACACCAGCGTCCGGACCCGCCCGGCGCCGTCGATCCGGGCCGCGTCCTCGAGATCCGCGGGGATGCCGCGGAAGAACTGGCGGAGCAGGAAGATCGCGTACGGCGTACCGAGCATCGTCGGCAGCATCAACCCGGCCCAGGTGTCGACCAGCCCGAGCTTCTGCATCATGAGGTACAGCGGGATCATCGTGACCACCGGCGGCACCATCAGTGTCGACAAATACACCCAGAACAATGCGTCCCGTCCCGGGAACGAGAGGCGTGCGAAGGCGTACGCCGCCAGGATCGCGAACACCACCTGCCCGAGGGTGATCCCGGCCGTGACCAGCGCGGTGTTGACCAGGTAGCCGCCGAAGCCCGAGTTGAACAGTCGCTCGAAGGCCGCCGTACTCGGTGGCAGACCGGGCTCCCACGGCATCGTCTCCGACAGTTGCCCGGGGCCCTTGAAGGCGGTGAGCACGGTCAGGAAGTACGGGAAGATCGCGAACAGGCAGCCGGCCACCAGGACGGCGTACGTGAAGATGCGCAGTCTCATCCGGACACCTCATAGGTCGTACGGCGTTCGAAGTAGACGAACTGGGAGATCGTCGCGATCAGCACCACCGCGAACAGCAGCACCGAGATCGTCGAGGCGTAGCCGAAGTCGAACTTGCGGAACGCCTCGTCGTAGATCAGGTACGTCGCGACTTCGGTGCTGTCACCGGGGCCGCCCTCGGTCATCACGAAGATCGTGTCGAACGCCTGGAACGATCCGATCACGTTGGTGATCAGGACGAACAGCATCGTCGGCCGCAGCAGTGGCAGCGTGATCGTGAAGAAGTGCGCGACCGGGGATGCGCCGTCCAGCGACGAGGCCTCGCGCAACGACCGCGGGATGTTCTGGAGACCGGCCAGGAAGAACAGCATGTTGTACCCGGCGAACTGCCAGATGTGGACCGCGGCGACGCTCGGCATCGCCAGCACCGGCGACGACAGCCACGCCGGACCGTCGATCCCGAACACGCCCAGGAACTGGTTCAGCGCGCCGCGGCCCGGGTCGAAGATCCAGCTCCAGACCAGGCCGAGCGCGACCGGCGTCGCCATCCACGGGATCACCAGGAGCGCCCGGAAGTACTTCATCCCGCGCAGTTTGCGGTCGACCAGGAGTGCGAGCAGTAGCGAGAGGATCGTCGTACCGGGCACGCAGATCACCACGTAGTACACGGTGACCAGCAGCGAGTGCCAGACGTCGGAGTCGGTGAAGAGCTTCTGGTAGTTGGCCAGCCCCACGAACTCAGGAGTCGAGAGCAACTTCCAGTCGAACAGGCTGAGCACCAGCACGATCGCGACCGGCGCCAGCAGGAAGCCGAGGACGCCGACCAGGCTCGGCGCCAGCAGCGCGTATGCCACGGCCGTCTGTCGCCCGCGTCCGATCCGGTGGGTACGCCGGGGCGCTCGCCTAAGCATCGGGATCCTTCAGCGGATGCGGGCGCGGCGAGCTCGGGACGAGGAGTTCGCGGGTGCGATCGAGCCCCCACCGGTCGAGCTCGCCGATCGGGTCGCTCGACATCCGCAAACCTGGACCTTGAGAGATGTGTTGTGCCCAGAGCTCGCGCTCCTGGACGTCGGGGCGCACGATCAGGCAGTCCGAGTCGTTCGCCCACCAGCGGCCGTGCAGGAACTCGCGCGCCACCGAGGTGGACCGCGCGCCCCGCTGGCCGGGCTGGCTGATGTCGCCGGACGGTGGGTCGACCATCGGATCCGTGTCGGGCGAGATCCGCATGCAGTCGACGAGTCCGAGGCTCGGGAGGATCGGAGCGCCGCAGCCGTGCAGGATCCGGTTGGGTCCGACGGCTTCGCGCAGCAGCCGCATTCCGTGCCGGTACGCCGCGACGCCGTCGACCTGCTCGTGGCGCGGTCCGTCGATTGCCCCGGCGTACACGAAGTCGAGCTTGAAGTGGTCGTAGCCCTGGCGGCAGAGCTCGGTGAAGACGTCCTGGATGTGGTGCGCGGCGCCCGGGTGCGTCACGTCCAGAACCAGTTGCTCCTGGCCCCAGTTGGTGCCTGCGCTGATGCCGGGGACCAGCCACTCCGGGTGCCTGCGCGCCGTCTCGCTGTCGCTCGCGACCAGGAACGGGGCGACCCAGATACCTGCGCGACGACCGCTCGAGCGGATGTCGGCGGCGAGCCTAACGGTCGACCCGAAGTCGTCACGCGGCGTCAGCCAGTCGCCGATCGCGGACTGGTACCCCTCGTCGAGAAGGACGAGGTCGACGCTCAGGTCATGTACGTCGAACTGGCGTACGTCGGTCATCACGTCGCGTTCGGTGACCTTGCCCCAATACGCGTACCAACTGCACCAGGACGGTCCGAACACGCGCACCGGCGGCGCACCGGCCGCGAAGGTGTCGGCCCAATCGGCGAGCGCCTGATTGGGGTTGGCCTGCGTCGACGTTGTTTGCTGTACGGCGCCATCGGCCGAGATGACCAGCCGGTCGCCGCGGAGGTCGGCGCGGATCGACGGCACCTCGTCGGGACCGGTTGCCGCGATGATCGTGACCTCGCCGGCCGTCGCGACCGCGAGCAGACCCTCGCCCTGGAAGCGGCCGGCGTCGACGCCGGGGCGGTACGCCATCACGTGATGATTCGGCGCCGTCGGACGCGGTGGACGCGCGTCGAGCCGGTACCAGCCGCTCGGGCTCCACGACTGCCACCCGTGCTCGAAGACCAGCGTGGAGGCGTCGTACTCGAGCTCGGCGACGGGGCTGAAAGGCACGGATCCCTCGTTTCCCTAGGGTGCAGGATCTTGCTGACGTTCCGCTAATCTTGGGGTGCCTACGAGGAGATTCACCATGACGGAGCCTGCTGACTTCGAGCACGATCTTGCTACCCAGGTGCTCATCGAGCTGTACAGCGAGATCCCGCCGCCGAGCAAGTTGGTGACCGGCCACTTCCACAGCGGCGGCGACTATCGCGTCGTACGGCCGGACGGGGTGGGTAGTTGGTACCTGCTCTACACGGCGTCCGGCGCGGGGCGGTACATGATCGGCCAGAACAAGCTGATGCTGCGGCACGGGGACGTCGTACTGGTCAGTCCTGGGACGCCGCACGACTACGGGACCGTCGGGACGTACTGGGAGTCCTGGTGGGCGCACTTCCAGCCGCGGCGCGAGTGGCACTCGTGGTTGTCGTTGCCACAGGCAATGCCCGGACTGTCCTACGTGCGGTTGACCAGATCCTCGGAGACGGACCGTGTGGTGTCCGCGTTCGATCGGCTGCATCGCGACGCGCAACGCGCCGGGCTGTCCCCGACCGGCGACACCGAGCTGCACCTGCTGGAGAAGAGTGTCGCCACCGAGCTGACGATGAACGGCATCGAGGAGGTGCTGCTGACCGCGGTCGCGAGCCTGCGCCGGGAGACGCAACACCTGGACGCTCGCGTGCACCTGGTGCTCGAGGCAATCACCGCCGACCCGGCCCGGCCGCACACCCTGACGTCACTGGCCGGGCTCGCGCAGGTATCCGTGTCCCGCCTCGCGCACCTGTTCAAGGAGCAGGTCGGTGACTCGATCATGAACGTCGTACTCGCGCTCCGGCTGCAGCGCGCGGCCGAGCTGCTCGGTGCCACCGACATGTCCGTTGCGCAGATCGCGGCGGCGGTCGGATTCGACTCTCCGCACTACCTGAGCCGCCAGTTCGGCCGTCGGTACGGCCTGTCCCCGACGGCCCATCGCGCCGCGGTCAGGAAGCCGGAGCTAGAGCTATATTGAGCTCGGTCGCCGCCGCGTAGTCGGCCCCGCCGGCCAGTCCCACGAGTCGCACGTAGCGTGCCGTCGTACCCGCCGGGAACCGGGCGATCTTCGCGTCGACCGTGCCGTCCCAGGATCCCTTCGCCACCGACGTGAACGTAGTGCCGTCCGTGCTCGTCTGGACGTCGTACGACGAGATGCGGCCGTTCGGTACGTCGGCGTCCTGGCGCGGCGTGTAGACGAGCGCTTCGATCGCGCGGGGCGTCTGCAGGTCGAGGGTGATGTACTGCGGGAGTGGGGCATGTGGACTCCAGTTCGAGTGCCACATGGTTGTGCAGCTGCCGTCGATCGCGGCGGACGCGCTGTACGCGGACGATCCCTGGCTCGTGGCGGTCGCCGTCATCTCGTTCTGCGGTAGCAGAGTCAGCGGACCGAACGGTCCGTCGGCCGGTGGCGGCGTACCCGGGATCGCGGTCACCCGTCCGAGATTCGGTGCCGTGAGCAACGGATGGGTCCGCAGATAGTTGAGGAAGACCTCCTGGCCCATTCGCGGCGCCCGGTCGAGAGCGGCGTACTGCTGGAAGCCCGGATAGCCGTACTGCGTTCCGTGCAAGGGCATCGCCGCACTCGTCGTGACCCGGTAGGTCTCGTCGAGCTGCATTGGCTTGCCGTTGATCAGGACCTTGGCCGGATCGACGCGGTCACCGACCGGCCGCCCGAGGTCGTAGGTGTAGCGGAAGTTGGCTGAAGTCGCGAGCGCGGACAGTCTGCTGCAGCCGTACGCCGGCGGGATCCACTGTTGCTCCAGGACGGCCTCGACCGTCGAGCCCTTCATCGACAGCGTGGTAATCGGCGAGATCCCGGCGACCGGCCACGCCTCGCCGTACGTCACCGTGCCGGCTTCCAGACCGGCGGCGATCACGTCGATGCCGAGATCGGCCGGTACCAGCGCGAAGTCGCCGTCGGCCTCGGCCTTGTAGAGGTCCGCGACCAGGTTGCCGGTGCGGCTCTCCGCGGTCCGCGCGAAGTCGAGGTCTCGATCGAGCTTGGTGAGCGGCTCCTGCTGCCGGGCCGTCCACTTGTCCATCCAGTACTTCACGATGTTCTGGATCCCCGGGTCCGGCGTGACGTCCTTGGTGACCGCGTGGTTGGTGGCCGTGGTCTTCGAGCGGATCACGTCACCGGTCCCCGGATCGAGTTCCAGGTTCACCTCGCCGAGTACGCGCCCGTGGTTGCTCGCCTCGAGCACCGGCCGCGGTACGCCGTTCGGGTCCGGGATCATGCAGTTGAACGCGGTGTGCCAGTGGCCGCCGAGGATCACGTCGATATCGGGGGACATCGCCCGGGCGGCGTCGAAGATCGGACCGGTCGGGTTCTTGCACTCGTCGTACAGGCCACCCTGCTGACCGCCCTCGTGCATGCTGACCACGATCGCGTTCACGCCTTGGGCCTTCAGTTCGGCCGCGGCCCGGTTCGCCGCGTCGACGAGGCCCTGGAACTCGAACCCCGACCCCTCGATCGACAGCGTCTCGGTCGGCGTCCCCGGGAAGCCGAGCCCGATGAACCCGATCCGCTGCGAGCCGGCCTGCGCGATCCAGTACGGCGGGAGCACCGGGCGCTTCGTCCGCGGGTCGACGATGTTCGCCGCGTGATACGCGTAGTCGGTGCCGTGGAAATTCTGGCCCTTCGAGTCCTTGAAGCAGCTGTCGAAACCGGGCTTGCCGTAGCAGGCGCCGGTGGTCATCCGGTGCAGGAACGGGAACTCGCGGTCGAACTCGTGGTTGCCCGCGACATCGAAGTCCATGCCGAACGCGTTGAGCACCTCGATGGTCGGCTCGTTCGCGAACGCCTGGGTGTAGTCGGGCCAGCCGCTGAACTGGTCACCCGAGCCGATCAGGAAGCTGTTCGGCTTCCGGAGCCGGTCGAGATGTGCCTTCAGGTACCCGGCGCCGCCGACCTGCTGCGTGCCGGACGGGCCTGCGATGGTCAGGTTCTCGGTCTCGGACAGGTAGCCGTGCAGGTCGGTCAGGCTGAGGATCTGCACCGGGATCGGTGCGGCGGCGTCGGCCGGTAGCGCGGTGGTTCCCACCACCAGGCCGAGAAGGGCGAGAACTGAGCTGATCCGGGACATCGGCTGCTCCTGTCGGTCAGGCGGAACCTCGGTGCAACGTACTGGCCGCCGTACGCCGGAGGACATGGCCTCGAATGCTGACTTCCTGCACGATCCGGCTGACGCTTTTCTACAAGCGCATGGCGGAGGGGAACCGTACTGTCGGGGGCAGAAGGGAGTTTCACAATGACTGGGTATCTGGCCGTGGCCGAGATCGACATCGACGCGCCGACCGCGCGAGTGTGGAACATACTGACGAGCCCGGACCAGCTGAAACAGCTGTGGTTCGGCGCCGAGGTGGAGACCGACTGGAAGGTAGGCAGTCCGATCACCTGGACCGGCGAATGGGAAGGCAAGCCCTACCAGGACAAGGGCGAAGTCCTAGCCGTAGAACCCGGCCGGTTACTGAAGTTCACCCACTTCAGTCCCCTCACGGGCCAACCCGACGTACCGGAGAACTACCACACCCTCACCTACACCCTCACCGCCAACACCCACCTAAAACTAGAACAAGACAACAACGCTTCCGAAGACGAAGCCAAACACTCCCAAGACATGTGGGAACAACTGGTGACGAAGGTCAAGTCCGCCGCCGAATCCTCCGAATAGCGGGTTGTTTGACCGCTGACGGGTTACAGCGCGCCAGCGGTCACATAACCCGCCACCGGACCGGAGCGAGCGATGGCCCGGCGGAGTCGGGCGAGGAGGGCGGCGGGGTCTGCCAGGTCGGGCCAGGTGACGCGGACTACTTGGTAGCCGAGGTCGCGGAGGCGGTCCTCGCGGAACTTCTCCGCGACCAGGGCATCCCGGCCGCCGTCGCCGTACTTCACGGCTCCGTCGAACTCGACGATCACGCCGTACTGCTCGAACAGAAAGTCGACGCGTGCGACGAGTACGCCGTACTCGTCGCGGATCTCCGCCTGAGGTAGGGGAGCGGGCAGGCCGAAGCCCGCCAGGGCTACTCGTAGCCACGACTCTCCGACCGACTCTGCCCGGCCGTCGCCGAACTCGACCGCACGGCCGGCTGTGCGGATACCGCTGCGTCTGGCGAACGGTTCGAGTGCATCCGTCAACTGCGCGGGCGTGGCAACCCGCAACCGCAGCGCCTGGTCCACGACTGAGACCGCCACCGGGTAGCTGGTTGCTCGCACGGTCTCGACCACGGCTCGCGCGGCGTGCGTCGTCCGTACGCCGTCCATCTCGCACACCACGTCGACCGCCGGCCGGGCAGCGTGCTGGCAGACCGCACCATCGGACCGACCGGCACCGAGCAACCTGGTCACATGTACTCGGCGCAGATCCAGCTCCGACACCCGTACGCCGTGCAGCAGCAACGCCGACTGATGGCTCACGACCGCGCGAGCGTGCAGGCGGTGGTAGACCGCCCGCGCCGTACGCACATGAAGCCAGACAGCCTGCTCCCACAGCGGCATCGCCTCGACAGCAGGTCCACGTTCCGCGTAGGCACCGCGCGTTATCCGCACCCACCGCCCGGACCCGACGTGCCTGCGGAGATCAGCATCGGAGTACCCGGCAACAATCGCGTCCCGCCGCGAGAACCACCCACCACGCCCCGCAGCCGCCACTTCCAACCTGAGATTCATGCCTAAGAACATGCCGCGAACCGCCTCCCTCACCTCACCCGACTTTCGCGCCTGTGGACAACTCCCGCTGCCGGGTTGTTTGTCGGCTGACGTGCTGCAACCCGCCAGCGGTGAAACAACCCGGTAGCGACTCAGTAATCTGGGGCTTATGGGTGATGGTGTGGAGGTGGGTCGGCCGACTCGGGAGCGGGCTGCGGTGGGGGAGGACGGGCGGTCGCGGGATCGGAGCCGGCCGGCGGTTCCTGATCCGTTGCCGATGAGTGTGGTTGATGCGCATTGTCATCTTGATATCGCCGACGGGGAGGACGGGGACTGGCTGAGTCCGGCGGAGGCGATCCGGCTGGCCAAGTCGGTCGGTGTGACCCGGATCGTCCAGGTGGGTTGCGATCTGCCGGGCGCGGTGTGGGCGGTCGAGGCCGCCACGACGTACCCGAACCTGATCGCCGGCGTCGCCCTGCACCCGAACGAGGCGCCGAAGCTGAAAGCAGCCGGTGAACTGGAGAGTGCACTGGCCGAGATCGAGCGGCTCGCGGCGAGCAGCGACAAGGTCCGGGTGATCGGTGAGACCGGGCTCGACTACTTCCGTACCGGTGAGGACGGGCAGGCCGCGCAGCACGAGTCGTTCGCCGCGCACATCGAGCTGGCGAAGCGGCTGGGCAAGACGCTGATGATCCACGACCGCGACGCGCACGACGACATCCTGCGGATCCTGGATCGCGAAGGCGTACCGGACCGGGTGGTGATGCACTGCTTCTCCGGCGACACCGAGTTCGCCCGCGAATGCGCGAACCGCGGCGCGTACCTGAGCTTCGCCGGCGTAGTCACCTTCAAGAACGCCCAGTCCCTCCGCGACGCCCTGGCCGTCACCCCCCTCGACCGCATCCTCGTCGAAACCGACGCCCCGTACCTGACCCCGTCGCCGTACCGCGGCAAACCGAACGCGTCGTACCTCATCCCGCACACCGTCCGCAAAATGGCCGACGTCCTCAACATCTCCGTCCCCGAACTCTGCACCGCCCTCAACGACAACGCCAACCGCGCCTTCGGAGGCTCCTGGTAGACAAGCGTCATGGAGTTCAGTGAGGTTGTGCGGCGGCGGCGGATGGTGCGGAACTACGACCCGGATCGGGCGGTGCCGGACGACGTTCGCGAGCGCATTCTGGGGAACGGGTTGCGGGCGCCTTCGGGTGGGTTCAGTCAGGGGTGGGCGTTCCTGACGTTGGAGGGCGACGAGCGGGAGCGGTACTGGCGGATCGCGGCCGAGGATCCGGATCCGAAATATGTTGAATGGATCACAGGGCTGCGCCGGGCGCCGTTGCTGATTCTGGCCTTCGCGCACAAGGACGCGTACCTCGATCGGTACACCGAGGCGGACAAGGGCTGGACCGATCGCGACGAGGGTCGCTGGACCGCGCCGTACTGGTACGTCGACACCGGGATGGCGGTCCTGCTGATGTTGCAGACGGTCGTCGACGAAGGCCTGGGAGCCTGCTTTTTCGGGCCTCCTGCGGACAAGGTGGGTCGATTGCTGAAGGAGTTCGGCGTACCCGAGGGGTTCGATCTCGTCGGGGTGCTGTCGGTCGGTCACCGGGCCCCGGACAAGCGCTCGCCGTCGCTGAAACGGGGGCGCCGGACGACCGCCGAAGTGGTGCATCGGGGGCAGTGGGGCAATCACACGGTGTAAGGACTCCGTTACACCTTTTTACGACTCGCCGACCAGGGGATTGGCACTTCCGCGACTTCTTCGTTATGGTCCCGTGATGTTGGCCGGGATCGGGGAAGGTTCCGGGCACAGCACGCCCCTCGGCGTCGACCACAGGCTCCAGGCCTCCAGCCTGGCGCTTTCGGCCGGTGCCTGTGCTGGCCCACCCCGTGCCCGGGTAGCCCTACCTGGGAGCGTTAGTGCGTAAGTCCATCATCGTGGCCGTCGGTGCGACGGCTGCGTTCGCCGTCGCAGGCGGCTCCGTGGCGTATGCCGCGAAGAGCAAGACGGTCACTGTCTCCGTCGACGGCCAGGTGCGGAAGGTGCACACCTTCGGCTCCACCGTGGCAGACGCCCTGAAGGCCGAGAAAGTTCAGGTCGGTGAGCACGACGTCGTCGCGCCCGGCGTGGACTCGAAGCTGCAGGACGGCCAGGAGATCGCCGTGCAGTACGGGCGGCCGCTGACTGTCAACGCGGACGGCGCCAAGAAGGCCTACTGGACCACCGCCGACAGCGTGAACGAGGCGCTGGCCGATCTGGGTCTCCGCTACGACGGCGCCCAGCTGTCCACCAGCCGGAGTGCGCCGCTCGGCCGCCAGGGCCTGGAGCTGACCGTCACGACGCCGAAGACCGTGCAGATCGTGCACCTCGGCAAGACCGTGACGATCAAGTCGCTGGCCGGCACCGTCGGTCAGGCCCTGACCGAGGCGAAGGTCCGCTGGGACTCCGACGACCGGATCACCCCGGCCGCCGCGACCCCGCTGAAGCTCGGCGTGAACAAGATCGGTTTCGTGCAGGTCCTGCAGAAGACCGTCACGAAGACCGAGGCGATCGCGCACGGCACCGACGAGACCAAGTCGGCGACGCTGGAAGTGGGCACCAAGAAGACCACGACCAAGGGCACCAACGGCTCCAAGGCCGTCACGTACCTGTACACCTACCTGGACGGCAAGCTGTCGGCCACGAAGGTGGTCGGGTCGAAGCTGGTGGCCAAGGCGGTCGACGAGCAGGTCGTGATCGGCACCAAGCCGAAGCCGGAGGAGCCGACCACCACGACCACCGAGACCGACACGCCGACGAGCAGCAACGTCGGTGCGTGGGACCGGATCGCCGAGTGCGAGTCGGGCGGCAACTGGTCGATCAACAGCGGCAACGGGTACTACGGCGGTCTGCAGTTCGACCACGGCACCTGGGCTGCCTACGGCGGTACGGCGTACGCCTACAACGCGAACGGTGCGTCGAAGGCGCAGCAGATCGCGATCGCGGAGAAGGTCAAGGCCGACCGCGGTGGCTACGGCGCATGGCCTGTCTGCGGCCAGCGCGCCTAGTGACAAACTGACGAGGTGACCTCGTCTGATTCATCCACGTCCGCCGGACCGAGACTTCTCGGTCCGGCGGACGTGCGTTCGCTGGCCGCGTCCCTCGGGGTCCGCCCGACCAAGCAGCGCGGCCAGAACTTCGTCATCGACCCGAACACGGTGCGCCGGATCGTTCGGGCCGCCGAGCTGACGGAGAGCGAGACGGTCCTCGAGATCGGCCCGGGCCTCGGGTCGCTGACGCTCGCGCTGCTCGCGGACGGGCACCGGGTCACCGCGGTCGAGATCGACCCGCTGCTCGCGCAGGCGCTGCCGTCGACCGTCGCGGCGTATGCGCCGAACCAGGCCGACAGGTTGACCGTGGTCGAGGCGGACGCGATGGACGTAACGCCGGCGGAGATCGGCGAGCCGACCGCTTGCGTGGCGAACCTGCCGTACAACGTCGCCGTACCCGTGCTGCTGCACCTGCTCCGGGTCTCGGACTCGCTGCGGCACGGCCTGGTGATGGTGCAGTCCGAGGTCGCGGACCGCCTGGCGGCCGGACCGGGTTCGCGGACGTACGGCGTACCGTCCGCAAAGGCCGCGTGGTACGCCGACGTACGGCGCGCCGGACCGATCGGACGGAACGTCTTCTGGCCGGCGCCGAATGTGGACTCCGGGCTGGTCGCGTTCGAGCGCCGCGAGCCCCCCGCGACGGAGGCGAGCCGCGAGGAGGTGTTCGCGGTGATCGAGGCCGCGTTCTCGCAGCGCCGTAAGACGATCCGGTCCGCGCTGGCCCGCTGGATGCCCGACCGTGCACGGCTCGACGAGGTGCTCAGCGCCGCAGGGATCGACCCGCGAGTGCGCGGGGAGATGCTCGGGATCACGGAATTCGCCGCACTCGCAGGTGCAGGTCGGACTGTGTAAGGCACTAACCTGTGCGACGTGCCACCTTCTGCTGAGGTCACGGTGCGGGCGCCGGCCAAGATCAATCTCGGTCTGTCGGTCGGTCCGCCGCGTCCGGACGGCTTCCACCCGGTCGCGACGGTGTATCAGGCCGTTGCCCTGTACGACGACGTGACCGCGGTACTGCGGGACGACGACGGCGAGGTCTCGGTCGAGATCTCCGGCGACTTCGCGGACGACGTACCGACCGACGAGACCAACCTCGCGGTGCGGGCCGCGCAGCTGCTGCAGGCGGAGTACGACGTCGACGAGGGCGTCGACCTGACGATCCGCAAGACGATTCCGGTGGCCGGCGGGATGGCCGGCGGATCGACTGACGCGGCAGCGACCCTGGTGGCGTGCAACCGGCTGTGGGGCCTGCAGTTGACCCAGACCGAGCTGCAGCACCATGCGGCCGAGCTCGGTAGCGACGTGCCGTTCTGCCTGGTCGGCCACACCGCGCTCGGTCAGGGACGGGGCGAGCAGGTCACCGAGGTGATGTCCCGCGGGACGTTCCACTGGGTGTTCGCGATCGCTGACGGCGGGTTGTCGACGCCGGACGTCTACCACGAGCTGGACCGGATGCGTCCGTTGCGCCGCGTCGAGGCGCCGCAGGTTCGTCCGGAGCTGATGTCCGCCCTGCTGTCCGGGCAGCCCGGCGCACTCGCCGTTGCGCTCAGCAACGACCTGCAGGCCGCGGCGTTGTCGCTGCGTCCCGAGCTGGGCGAGACGCTCCAGTTCGGCCTCGACCAGGGTGCTCTGGCCGCGCAGATCTCCGGTTCCGGCCCCACCTGCCTCTTCCTCGCCGCTGACAGCCGCAGCGCCGTCGACCTGGCCGTGGAGCTCGCCGAATCCGGCCGCTGCCGCATGGTCCGCCAGGCCGAAGGCCCCGTCCCGGGCGCCCGGATCCTCCCGGCGATCGTCAGCCGCTAGGAAAATCGCTCGTCCTCGGGCTCTGGTGGTGTTACCGTCCGAGCAGAGACCCCATCGACTCAGACAGGAGACCGGGATGCGCCGCGGATCGATCCACCCCATGGGTACTGATCGCTTCGACGCATTCGCGAGGACTCTTGAACTCTCTGACGATGGGCATTGTGGCGCATGTCGACGCCGGTAAGACCAGCCTGACCGAGCGGCTGCTGTACGCCGCCGGCGTCATCGACCGGGTCGGCCGGGTCGACGACGGGAACACGCAAACCGACTCGATGGACCTCGAGCGGAAACGCGGCATCACGATCCGCTCGGCGGTGGTGTCGTTCGCGCTCGGCGACCTGCCGGTCAACCTGATCGACACCCCCGGGCACTCCGACTTCATCGCCGAGGTCGAGCGCGCGCTGTCCGTACTGGACGGCGCGGTGCTGGTGATCTCCGCGGTCGAGGGCGTGCAGCCGCAGACGCGGTTGCTGATGCGCACGCTCGACCGGCTGCGGATCCCGACGCTGCTGTTCGTGAACAAGATCGACCGGGTGGGCGCGCGGTACGACGAGTTGCTCGCCGACATCCGGCGGTTGCTGACGCCGGCCGCCGTACCGATGGAGTCGGTGGCGGATCTCGGTCTGCGTACGGCGTCCGTCGTACCACTGCCGGTGCAACGCGGCGAAGTCGGCGAGATGCTTGCCGAGCGCAATGATTCGTTCCTGGAGCTGTACCTCGAAGGCGCAGAGGCCGACAATGCGGCAGAGCTGCGGCGTCAGGTCGCGAAGGCCGAGATGTATCCGGTGTACTTCGGATCCGCGATGACCGGCGTCGGGATCGCCGAGGTGATCGAGGGGATCCGCACGTGGTTGCCGCGGGCAATCGCCGCGCCGGAGGACGAGCTGCGGGCGCGGGTGTTCAAGGTCGAGCGGGGTGCGGCCGGGCAGAAGATCGCGTCCGCACGGATCGTCAGCGGGACGCTGGCCGCGCGTACGTCGGTCCCGGTGCATCCCGTGGATGGTCCGGCGTACCAGGTGCGGCCGAGCGGGATCGACGTCTTCGGCGACGGCGGCCGGCACGCGGTGGATCGGGCCGAGGCGGGTCAGATCGTGGCGTTGCGGGGACTGAAGAGCATCCGGATCGGCGACCAGCTCGGCCTACGGACGGCGCAGGTCGGTCGGCTGTTCGCGCCGCCGACGCTGGAGACCGTGGTGAGTGCGCGCGACCGGGTGAAGCTGTTCCAGGCGTTGACGCAGCTCGCCGAGCAGGATCCGCTGATCCGGGTCCGGAAGGCCGACGAGATCACCGTGAGCCTGTACGGCGAGGTGCAGAAGGAGGTGATCGCGTCGCTCCTCGAGTCGGAGTACGGCGTCGACGTCACCTTCAGCGAGACGACGCCGATCCATGTCGAGCGGTTGATCGGCACCGGTGCCTCGACCCGCGAGATCACGGAGGGTCCGTGGGCGGCGGGCGTCGGCTTCCGGGTCTCACCGGTTGCCGAGGGCATCGAGTACAACCTGGAGGTGGAGCTCGGCGCGTTGCCGCGGGCGTTCCACACGGCGATCGAGGAGACGGTCCGGCAGACGCTGCACCAAGGGCTGTTCGGGTGGGAGATCCCGGACATCCGGGTGGATCTGACGCACACGGCGTACTGGAGCCCGGTCACCGTGGCCGCCGACTTCCGCCGGTTGGTGCCGCTCGTCCTCCTGCAGGCGGTCGCCGAGGCCGGTACGACGGTCCTGGAGCCGGTGAACTACTTCGAGCTGGACGTTCCGTCTGACACGGTCTCGCGGCTCCTCGCTCACGTCGCCGAACACCGCGGCATCGTCACCCAAACCACGCTCACCGAGACCCAGGCCCACATCGAAGGCACCATCCCGGCCGCCACCACGCACCTCTTCGAGTTGATGCTCCCCACCCTCGGCCGAGGCGAGGCACTCCTCGCTACCAGCTTCGACAGCTACAGCCTCGTCCCAGGTCCAGCCCCCAGCCGAGCCCGCACGGACGGCAACCCCCTCAACGAGAAGCAGTACGTCCTGAACCTCAGTCGAGTTGTTTGAGGATTGTGCTGATCTCGGTGACAGTCTCGGCGCGGTCGGGCCAGTGGGCGGTGATGCAGAGCAGCTCTCGGAGGTGGAGGAGGGGGAGGCGGTCACGCCAACCCGGGGCGAGCGGGTGGAGTTCCTCGTAGGCGTCGAAGAAGGTCTCCGACAGCTGGTTGTAGATGAGGAGAGTCGCCAGCTCGGCCTCGGGCCAGCCGTAGTGGACGGCGGGGTCGATCATGGCCGGGCCGCCGTCCGGGGCCGGGAGGAGGTTTCCGTGCCACAGGTCGCCGTGGAGGAGGGACGGGGGTTGCGGTGGGATCAGCTCGGGGAGCCGGCCGGCGACGCGTTCGAGGCGGCGGCGGTCGGCTTCCGGGAGCTGGTTGTGGCAGTTCGGCTCCTCCAGGTAGCGGAGCAGGCGGTGCTCGGCGAAGAAGGCGTGCCCGTCGCTCGTCCACGGGTTCCGCTGCGGGAGGGTGCCCAGGTAGTTGTCCTGGTGGTACCCGAACTTGTCCGCGGTCTGCTGGTGCTGCAGCGCCAGCGCCCGTCCGGCGTCCTCCCAGTACGTCGGCGACGGTTCCGGCGTACCGAGGTCGGTCAGAACGATGAACGCCGGTGTCACCCGAAGGACCTCTGGTACGGCGAATCCACCGGGTGCACGCAGCGCGTCGAGACCGTCGGCCTCCAACGCGTACAGGTCCGGTGGCAGGTCGTCCTGCGTCTTCACGACCACCGATTCGCCGAGCGTCGTCCGCACGCGGAACGTCTTGCTGGCGTAGCCGCCTTCCAGCGGATCGGCGGCGATCGCGTCGCCGAGGGACAGTCCTTCGAGCCAGGCGGGAGTCAACACCTGGACGATCCTGGCACGATCGGGGGAACCGTGTCCGCGTCAGCTACCCTTGGGCGCGTTATGGCGGTAGCTAACTTGGTCAATCTGGAAGCTGTTTCTAAGGGCTTCGGGACCCGCACACTGCTCGACTCGGTCAGTCTCGGCGTAGGCCGTGGTGAGCGCATCGGCGTGGTCGGGCGTAACGGCGACGGCAAGTCGACGCTCCTGCAGGTCCTGGCCCGGCGTGAGGAGCCCGACAGCGGCCGGATCACCCACAATCGCGACCTACGGCTCGGGTACCTCGGTCAGAGCGACGACCTCGACCCGGACCAGACTGTGCTGCACGCGGTACTCGGCGATGCCGAGACCTACACCTGGGCGGCCGATCCGCGGGCGCGCTCGGTGATGGAGCACCTGCTCGGCGAAGTCGACCACCAGGCGATGGTCGGCAGCCTGAGCGGTGGCGAGCGTCGCCGGGCCTCCCTGGCCAGGCTCCTGCTCACCGAGGTCGATCTGCTGATTCTCGACGAGCCCACCAACCACCTCGACATCGAGGCCGTCAGCTGGCTCGCGGAGCACGTCGTCGACCACGCCGGCGCGCTGATCGTCGTGACCCACGACCGCTGGTTCCTGGACGAGGTCTGCACGGACACGTGGGAGGTGCAGGGCGGCCGCGTCACGTCGTACGACGGCGGGTACGCGGCGTACGTCCTCGCCAAGGCCGAGCGGGCCCGCTCCGCGCAGGTCACCGAGGCCAAGCGGCAGAACCTCCTGCAGAAGGAGCTCGCCTGGCTGCGCCGGGGCGCACCGGCCCGCAGCACCAAGCCGAAGTTCCGGATCGAGGCGGCCAACGCGCTGATCGAGGACGTGCCGCCGCCGCGGGACAAGCTCGCGCTGTCGCAGCTGGCGACCGCGCGGCTCGGCAAGGACGTGTTCGACGTCGAGGACGTCAGCCTGAGCTTCGGCGACCGGAAGATGCTCGACCACGTCACGTTCCGGCTCGGTCCGGCCGACCGGATCGGGCTGCTCGGCCCGAACGGCGCCGGCAAGACCACGTTCCTCAAGGTCCTCACCGGGCAGCTCGCTCCGGACCGCGGCCTGGTCAAGCAGGGCAAGACGGTCCGGATCGCCAACCTGTCGCAGACCCTCGAGGAGATCGACGACACGGTCACGGTCCTCGACCACATCACCGCGATCCGTCGTACGGCGGCCCTCGCCGGGCGAGGCGGTGAGCTGACGTCGTCGCAACTGCTCGAGCGGTTCGGGTTCACCGGCGACAAGCTGACGACGCGGATCTCGGACCTGTCCGGTGGTGAACGGCGCCGCCTGCAGGTGCTGCGCATCCTGCTCGACGAGCCGAACGTGCTGATCCTCGACGAGCCGACCAACGACCTGGACGTCGAGACCCTGACCGTGCTCGAGGATTTCCTGGACAGCTGGCCCGGCGTCGTCGTCACCGTCACCCACGACCGGTACTTCCTGGAGCGGGTCAGCGACATGGTTTACGCGATCATGGGTGACGCCCGGGTCCGGCATCTGCCGCGCGGTGTCGATCAGTATCTCGACGAACTCGAGGCGGGAATTCCGCGGCGGACGGCGTCGAATGCGTTGACGCCGGCATCGGTGGTGTCCACCGATTTGTCAACGGCGGAAAATGGCCAGGTGGTTGAACGTCCGATGGCTGACGCGGCAGCGGCCAGGGCGGCGAAGAAAGAGCTGAACCGGATCGAGCGGCAGCTCGCGAAGATCACCGAGGCGGAGACGAAACTGCACGACCAGCTGGCCGCGAGTGCGAGCGACTACGAACGGCTCTCCGAGCTGGACGCCGAGCTCCGCAAGCTGGCCGACGAGCGCGGTGAGCTGGAAACAGCCTGGTTCGAAGCGGCGGAACGCGCGGAGTAGCAGGGGTTCGAGCCACGGCGCCCCCTCCGATCCCCTGTCATTCGGAGGGGTGCGCCGAGCTCCTGGGTGAGCGGGCCCCGTGCCGGCCGGCGTTGTTCGGGCCCCGAGCCCCGGACACCGCGCGACCGCTTTCGGCGGACCACCTCTTGCCGCCGAAGTCACCGTGTTCTGACATTTTGTAGTCGATCAGCCACCGACGGTGACGACCCTAGTAGTGGGCCCAGCCGGTGTCGATAGTCGTCGGCTACAGCAGTCTCTCGATCTCGTTGCAACTAGCAACGATCGGACCGGGGCGGAAGTGACGGGTCGTCTTTTCGGATAATTCCGGGGTTATTTCGGCCGCGCTTTGTCCGTACGAACAAGGCGCTTTGTCGGCCACGCAAACCGAGTGTTTTTCGGTCAGTGCTTTTCCAGGTCGAACGGGCGGACAAGCTCCCGCAACGCTCGGGCGATCCTCTGCTGGTCGCCGTCGCTGAGGCCGCCGAGCAGCGCGCGCTCATGGCTGAGCAGGTCGGCCATCGCGGCGTCGACCTTGTCCCGGCCTGCGGGCGTCAGTTGGACGAGTACGCCGCGCCGGTCATGCGGATCCGGGAGCCGCTCGACCAGACCGCGTGCGGCCAGCCGGTCGACCCGGTTCGTCATCGTGCCGGACGTGACCAGGGTTTCCTTGAGCAGCTTGCCGGGGGACAGTTGGTACGGCGTACCCGCTCGGCGAAGGGCTGCGAGGACGTCGAACTCCCAGGACTCCAGAGCGTGGGTGCCGAAGGCCTGGCTGCGGGCGCGATCGAGATGCCGCGCCAGCCGGCTGACCCGGGACAGCACCTCCATCGGCGCCACGTCGAGGTCGGGGCGCTCGCGGCGCCACGCCTCGATCAGCCGATCGACCTCGTCCTCCATGCGGTCGAGAGTACCCATCAAGACTCTTGACATCAAGACAAGTCACAGGTCTAGAGTATCTCGACGTCAAGATAAAATGATCTGAGAGGGGCAGTCCGATGCGCACGTCACCGGTGTGGAGTCCAGAGCAGTACGGCACGTACGCCGACGAGCGCGCCCGGCCGTTCCGGGACCTGGTCGAGCGGGTCCGGGCGACCGACGTACTGACCGTGGTCGACCTGGGCTGCGGGCCCGGCGCGTTGACCGCGACTTTGCGTCAGGTCTGGCCGGAGGCCGTGATCCGCGGGGTCGACAGCTCGCCGCAGATGCTCGAGGCGGCCGCGCAGTACGCCGACGACCACCTGAGCTTCGAGCTCGGTGACGTCCGCGAGTGGAGCGTCGAGCCCGGTTCGCTGGATGTGATCGTCACGAACGCGACGCTGCAGTGGGTGCCGGAGCAGCTCGACCTGCTGCCCGGGTTCGTCAGGGCGCTGCGGCCGGGTGGGTGGCTGGCGATCCAGATCCCGGGCAACGGCGATGCTCCGTCGCACGCGATCCTGCGAGAGCTGGCTGCCACCGAGCCGTACGCCGAGTACGCGAAGGACACGTCGTTGCGTCCCGACGTACCTGGTCCGGCCGAGTACGTCGACGCGCTCAGTGCGGAAGGTTGCGTGGTGGATGCGTGGGAGACGACGTACTTCCACCTTCTGTCCGGCGACAACGCCGTACTGGAGTGGGTGAAGGGGACCGGCGCGCGGCCGGTGCTGCAATCGCTGCCGGACGACGTACGGCCGAAGTTCGAGGCGGAGTACGGCGCTCGGCTGGCGGAGGCGTATCCGCAGCGGGACTACGGGACGCTGCTGCCGTTCCGCCGGATCTTCGCGGTTGCGCAGAAGAAAGGATGACGATGCGGCTCGATCATGTGCAGGTGTCGTGTCCACCGGGTGGTGAGGATGTGGCGCGGGCGTTCTACCGCGATGCGCTCGGGATGACCGAGGTGGAGAAGCCGGAGCTGCTGAAGGCGCGCGGCGGGTGCTGGTTCAAGGCCGGGGCGGCGGAGATCCACATCGGCGTGGAGCAGGACTTCACACCGGCGAAGAAGGCTCATCCCGCGTTGGCCGTCGACGACCTGGACGCGTTGGCTTCCCGGTTGGCGGATCTGGGTTTCCCGGTGACCTGGGACAACGAAACGATCCCGGGCCGCCGGCGCTTCCACACCACCGACGGCCACGGAAACCGCATCGAGATCGTCTGACCGTCCAGAGCCCGATCTCCCACAGCCTACGAAACCGCACGACGAGCAGAACACGAGCGGATATCCCTTCGTGTGCAGGGTTCTCTACTGATACACGAGGGGAGAACCCCGTAGGCGAAGGGTTATCCGCTCATGTGACGCAGGTACCGGTGTCCGTCGAGTGGTGGGTTTCGGCGGTACCCGACGGTGAGCTGTCGCGTCAGCCCGCGTGAGCTGTCGCGGGGAAAGACATCGTCGAAATCTTCAACTTTGTTCCCCGCTAACAGGAACCACTGACAGCAGACTGCACCTGCCCGAGCCCTCACCCACGTCCGTCACCTCCCGGCACAGCCACTGGCACGTCGTGCTCCGCCGCCTGACGGGGATGGTGACAGTGGCAGGTAGGAGGGTTTTCCTGCTATAGCGCCAGAAATCCTCCACCGACGTCCTGAACAACTGTCCACCAACCGACCCAGTCGCCGCCAGGTCGGCCAGCCCGAGGCAAGGCAGTGAACGTCGTCCCGGGTCGCCTGCGCCGGGGACGGGCCTGGCGGGTGTGGGGTGACGGGGCGACCGGAACCAGGAGATGGGGAGTGGGGACAGGAGATGGTGAGTGGGAACAGTGCATGTCGGGTGCCAGCCCTCCAGGGCGTGTCTCCAGTCCCCCGGAAGCGGCTCGCCCGGCCCCCTCAAGCCGGGCGAGCCGCTGGCTCATTCGGTCGCCAGTGCGCCGGCCGGTGCGACCTTGGCCGCGCGGCGGGCGGGTAGCACCGAGGCGAGCAGGCCCGCGACCGCGGCGACCGCGCCGATCGCGATCAGCAGGGTCCCGGGTACGGCGTACTCCACGCCGCCCTCGACCGTCTGACCGCCCATCAGCGCGCTCGTCCCGGTCCAGCCGTAGATCAGACCGAGGACGATCCCGAGACCGGCCGCGACCAGTGCCATCAGCAACGACTCGACCGCGAGCATCCGGCGCAACTGACCGCGGGACAGGCCCATCGCCCGGAGCAGCGCGTTCTCCCGCGTCCGCTCCAGCACCGACAGGCTGAGCGTGTTCCCGACGCCGACCAGCGCGATCAGCACCGAGACCCCGAGCAGACCGATACCGACGATCAGCAGTACGTCGAAGATCTTCGTGTAGCTGGTCCGCTCGGCCAATCCGCCTTGCACCGAAAGATCCTTGACGGTCGGGATCGACTGCTCCACGGCGTCGATCACGTCCCCGCCGTCCGCCTTCGGGTCCGACGCCAGCCAGAACCCGGTCACCGGCGAGCTCGGCGCCAGCTTCGCGAGGTCGGCTGAGGTGACCGTGAACGGGTCGAGTCCGTTCCCGCGCTGGGCGGTCAGTGTCAGCTTGTGCTGCCCCGACACGATCGTCACGGGACTGCCGTTCTCGACCTTCAGCATCCGCATCGTCGGGTAGTCGAGCAACGCCGTACCGGGCTTGACCTCCGCGGCCAGCGACGGGTTGTGGATCACTGATCCGGCCGCAGCCGCGTCGATGCCCGTGACCTCGAGCTCCTGACCGCCGGACTTCACCATCAGCTTGCTGATCGGGACAACCTGGGTGATGCCCTTGATGTCGCGGAGCTGCTGCTCGGCGCTCGCCGGCATCTTCTCCTTGTACGTCGTCACCATCAGATCGACCGGGTACTGGCCGTCCATCGATACATCAAACGTTTTCCGTACCGAGGCGATCCCGACGCAGGTGAGGCTGATCAGCGTCACGCCGATGAGCAACGCCGACGTGGTGGCCGCCGTACGCCGGGGGTTGCGGACCGCGTTCGCGACGGCGATCCGGGCGGGTACGCCGCTGCGGGCAGGGAGCGCGCCGATCACGCGGATCAGGGCCGGGACGAGCAGCGCACCGATCGCGAGGATGCCGAGGAACGAGATCGCGCCGCCCGCGACGCCGATCAGTACCTCGTGCTGCTTCGCTCCGACCGCCAGCAGTACGCCGCCACCCGCGAGGAGCAGGAAGCCCAGGACCAACCGCAGTACGCCGGCCTTCGTCGCGGCCGTCGGAGCCGCCTCGGGACGGAGCGCTGCCAGTGGCGCCACCTTGGTTGCCCGCCGAGCGGGTACGACGGCTGCCAGTAGCGTGACCGCGACACCGATGACCAGCGGCAGGAACAGCGACACCAGGTCCAGGTGCAGTGGTACGGGCGGAATGCCCCAGTCGAACTCGCGGGACAGCGCCAGGCCCAGCGCGGAGACTGCGACGCCGAAGACCACACCGATCGCCGACGCGATCACGCCGACCACGCTGGCCTCCGCGAGGACCGAGGAGAACACCTGCCGGCGGGACGCACCGACGCAGCGCAGCAGCGCCATCTCACGGGTGCGCTGGGCGATCACGATCGTGAAGGTGTTGCCGATCACCAGGCAGGCCACGAACAACGCGATCACGGCGAACATCCCGAACACACCGCCGAGGACGTCGATACCGTTGGTCAGACCCTTCACCTCGTGCTCGATGAAGGCCTCGCCGGTGAAGGCGGTCAGTCCGCTCGCCACCACGGCCTGCGCGGCGTCGGCCAGTTGCTGCTGGGTGACGCCGGGCTTCGCAGCCAGTGCGATCCCGCGGGTGAACGCGCCCGGATCGAAGATCTTCACCGCGGCCGGAGTCGCGACCGCGGCGGCGCTTCCGACGTACTTCGAGTCGTCCAGCAGCCCGACGACGGTGACGGTCCACGACTTGTCGTCGTACGACGTGATCCGCAGCGTCTGCCCGACGCCGATCTTGTGCTTGGTCGCGGTGCGGGCCGGGAGGGCGATCTCGTTCGTTGCGGTTGGCAACCGTCCGGACGAGGTGCCGGGGCCGGTGATCTGCGGCGTGCTGTAGAGCGCGTCGATCGGAACCGTGGTCCCGCGGACCAGATCGGGGAACGCGAACTCCATGTACGCCGTCGTCAGCGTGACGACTGCTGCGGCCTGCGGCAGCTTCTGCACCTTGGCGATGTCGGCGGGGGAGATGGTCGCCTGGTCCGGGTAGACGACGGCGTCAACGCCCTTGTACTGCGCGCCGATCGTCTCGTCGACGCCGTGCGACGCGGACGCGTGCACGATCATCGCGAGCGAGCCGAAACCGACCCCGAGCACGATCGCCAGACAGGCGGCGACCAAGCGGCCCATGTGGGCGCGCAGCGAGGAGAGGAGCGAACGTCGCACGTCAGGCCCCCAGCCGGCGCAGCGCGTCGAGAACGCTCTCCGGGGTCGGCTGCCGCAGCTCGCCGGCCAGCTTGCCGTCGGCAAGCATCACGACGCGGTCGGCGTACGACGCCGCCAGCGGGTCGTGCGTCACCATCACCACGGTCTGGCCGAACTCGCGGACCGAGCGGCGCAGGAAGCCCAGCACCTCGGCGCCGGACCGCGAGTCCAGGTTGCCGGTCGGCTCGTCGGCGAACACGACCTCCGGGCGGCCGACCAGGGCCCGCGCCACCGCGACCCGCTGCTGCTGGCCACCGGACAGCTCCGACGGGCGGTGCGTGAGCCGGTCGCCGAGCCCGAGTACCTCGATCAGTGTGCTCAGCCACTCCTGGTCGGGCTTGCGGTTGCCGAGCTCGAGCGGGAGCAGGATGTTGTCGTTGGCCGTCAGCATCGGGAGCAGGTTGAACGACTGGAACACGAAGCCGACCCGGTCCCGGCGGATCTTGGTCAGCTCCGCGTCCGGCAGCCGGGTCAGCTCGGTCTCGCCGAGCAGCACCTGACCCTCGGTCGGGGTGTCGAGCCCGGCCAGGCAGTGCATCAGCGTCGACTTGCCGGACCCCGACGGGCCCATGATCGCGGTGAACTGGCCGACCCCGAAGTCGACCGAGACCCCGTCGAGCGCGGCGACCGCGGTGTCGCCCTGTCCGTACACCTTGCGCAGTTCGTGCGCCCGGATCGCGGTCTGCGGCTCCCCGTCCTGCGGCAACCGCCCGGCCGCAAGCTCCCCGGTCTGCAAGCTCATGTCACTCCTTGGATCAACGTGATGTTGTCCAAGAAGTTAGTGATCCCGCGCCCGGGTTTCGTCGGACCAGGGTGGGGACCGCAGGTCCTACCTGGGTATTACTTGGTGGGTCGGACGAGCCCGGTCTCGTACCCCAGGACGACGAGGGCGACCCGGTCCCGGAGACCGGTCTTGGCCAGGATCCGGCCGATATGCGTCTTGACCGTTGCCTCGGACAACGTGAAGAGCTTGGCGATCTCGGTGTTCGACAGGCCGCGGGCGACCTCGACCAGCACCTCGCGCTCGCGGGCGGTCAGGTCGGCCAGGTCCGGTCGCTCGGTCTGCTCGTCGGGAAGGGAGCCGGCGAAGTGCTCCAGCAGACGTCTCGTCGTACTCGGGGAGACGACGGCGTCCCCGGAGTGCACTTGGCGGATCGCGCTCAGCAGGTCGGCCGGCGGGGTGTTCTTGAGCAGGAAGCCGGCCGCGCCGGCCTTGATCGCGGCGAACGCGTACTCGTCGAGATCGAACGTGGTCAGCACGATCACCCTCGGTGCCTCGGGCAACGACTGCAAGCGGCGGGTGGCCTCGACGCCGTCCAGCCGCGGCATCCGGACGTCCATCAGGACCACGTCGCAGGCGGTCACCTGGATCTTCTCGATCGCCTCGCCGCCGTCGCCCGCCTGGCCGACCACGCGCATGTCGGCCTGCGAGTCCACCAGCATCGTGAAGCCCGCTCTGACGAGTTCCTGATCGTCCACGAGGAACACCCGGATCACGTCGTCGTCCATTACTCTCCAGTCGGCAGGTTGTACGGCAGTCTGGCGATCACCTCGTAACCACCGCCCGCCTTCGGTCCGGCGCTCACCGTACCGCCCGAGACCGAGGCGCGTTGCCGCATCCCGACCAGGCCGTGACCCGGGTCCGAGCTCGGCGCGACGCCGGCGCCGCGGCCGTCGTCGGTGACCACCACGGTCAGCATCTCGCGCCCGAAGTCCAGGCTGACGGAGGTGCGTGCCCCCGGCCCGGCGTGTTTCAGCGTGTTCGTCAGACCCTCCTGCACGATCCGGTACGCCGTCAGTCCGAGCAGCGCCGGGAGGTCGCGGGGTTCCCCGGTCACCTCGTAGCTGACGCTGAGCCCGGCGTCCCGGACGTTCTCGATCAGCTCGGGCAGGCTGGAGACGCCGGGCTGCGGGCGGGGCTGGTTGGGGTCGAGCTCGTTCTGTTCGTCCTGCTTGAGCAATCCGAGCATCTTGCGCATCTCGGTCAGGCTGCCGCGGCCGGTGTCGCCGATCGTGGCGAGGGCCTTCTTCGCCGCCTCGGGGGACTGGTCCGCGGCGTACAGCCCGCCGTCGGCCTGGACGATCATGATCGACAGACCGTGTGCCACCACGTCGTGGATCTCGCGGGCGATCCGGGTCCGCTCGTTGCTCACGGCCAGTTTCGCCTCGCGGTCGCGGTCCCGTTCGAGTTGGGCGGCCCGCTCCTCGAGCTGAGCGACGTACAGGCCGCGGGTACGGCGGCGCTCGCCGAAGGCCCAGACGCCGAAGACGAGCGCGCCGAGCGCGACCATCATCGTGACCTGCTGCTTCCAGTCCGAGTTCGACCAGTACCGCGAGGTCGCCATCAGGACGCCGAGACCGCCGATGCCCAGCGCGATCCGGCTCAGCCGTACGTCGCCGTACACGGAGATGGCGTACAACGCGACGAGCAGGCCGACGTTGCCGGGCATCAGTTCGATGGCGGCGAGCCACTGCAGGGCGGCGACCGAACAGACGACGAAGAAGACCAGTTCGGGGTGGGTGCGGCGCCAGATCAACGGGACGAGCATGCCGAACGCGAGGATGCCGCTCCAGTGCGCCTGGGCCAGCGACAGGAAGCCGAACATCATGCAGAGACCACCGGCCAGGAACAGGTCGAACGCCCTGCTCCGGGCAGGCAGCGGCCGCGCGGTCAACATCCCCGTCATGCTGGCCAGGGTACGGGGCCCGGCCTTGGCGGGGGTCATTCCACGGTCGGATGTCGGCGTACGACCAGAGGCTGTTACTTGTGCGGCCGGGTCGCGAGAACGGGCTTGACCTCGAGCCCCGAGAGGCCGTTCCAGGCGAGGTTGACGAGGTGCGCGGCGACGTCCTGCTTCTTCGGTTTGCGGGCGTCCAGCCACCACTGGCCGGTGAGCGCGACCATGCCGACCAGCATCTGGGCGTACATCGGGGCGTTCTTCGGCTCCAGCCCGCGGCGCTTGAACTCCTCGGCCAGGATGTGCTCGACGCGGGTCGCGACGTCGCTGAGGATCGAGATGAACGAGCCGGTCGACGACCCGACCGGCGAGTCGCGGACCAGGATCCGGAACCCGTCGGAGTTGTTCTCGATGTAGTCGAGCAGCGCGAGCGCCGCCTGCTCGACGAGCTCGTGTGCGCGGCCGGCCGTCAGCGCGCCGGTGACGCCGTCGAGCAACGCCCGTACCTCGCGGTCGACAACAACGGCGTACAGGCCTTCCTTGCCGCCGAAGTGTTCGTAGACGACCGGCTTGGAGACCTCGGAACGGTGTGCGATTTCCTCGACCGAGGTCGCCTCGTAGCCCTTCTGGGCGAACAGCCCGCGGGCGATGGTGATGAGTTGCTCGCGACGTTCGGCACTGGTCATCCGGATCCGGCCGGACCGCCGCGGTTTGGGTTCCGTCACGTCGTGATCACGTCAGCATCATGCCGCACTTCGGGTATTGCCGGTGGGAGTTTTAACGTCAGGCAGCCTTGATCGTACGGGGCGAAGAGTCCACACGTCGGGCCTCCAGCCGCTCCTTGACCGGCCAGCGGACGTCGGATACCCAGCCGAACTGCTCGAAGAACCAGATGCAGCGGGCGGACGTGTCGAGCTGTCCCTTGAGTACGCCGTGCCGCGCGCAGGTGGGGTCGGAGTGGTGCAGGTTGTGCCACGACTCGCCCTGGCTCAGGATCGCCAGCCACCACACGTTGCCGGACTTGTCGCGGCTCTTGAACGGCCGGTCGCCGATCGTGTGGCAGATCGAGTTGATCGACCAGGTGACGTGGTGCAGCAGCGCGATCCGGACCAGGCTGGCCCAGAAGAACGCGGTCAGCGCGCCGGTCCACGACCAGGACCAGAGACCGCCGATGACCGCCGGCGCGAGGAGGCTTACGGCCACCAGCACGGGGAACATCCGGGACACCTTGACGACGTCCTTGTCCTTCAGCAGATCCGGCGCGTACTGCCGCTGCGGGGTCTGCTCCGTGTCGAACAGCCAACCGACGTGCGCGTGGAAGAAGCCCTTGGTGAGCGCGCCCAGCGTGTTGCCGTACTTCCACGGGCTGTGCGGATCGCCGTCGCGGTCGGAGAACTTGTGGTGCTTGCGGTGATCGGCCACCCAGCGGATCACCGGGCCCTCGATCGCCAGCGAGCCGGCGATGGCGAGGGCGTACTTCATCGGGCGGTTCGGCTTGAAGGACTTGTGCGTGAACAGCCGGTGGAAACCGATCGAGATCCCGTGACCGGCGACCGTGTAGAAGACCACCGCGAGTACGACGTCCCGCCAGCCCAGGAACCCGCCCCACGCGATCGGCACCGCCGCCAGCACCGCCAGGAACGGGATGCCGATGAACAGCGCCAGCGCGACCTGCTCCCAGAGCTTCTTCTGCTCGCCGCCGAGCGTTCCGGTGTCTACGTCCTCGTCGACCGGCGCAGTACGGGTAGGCGCATCCGGAGTGGCAACGGCGGGTGGAGTCATATCTGTTAATCCCTCAGCTCAGCGTGTCCTTACCTACGCTACCGTAACCTACGGGACCGTAGGTAGGAACCCCTGAGCGTGTCATCCACCCCACTCATGGCAAACTGTCCCGGCAACCACGATCCCCCGTGGGGTAATCGGCAGCCCGCGAGACTTTGAATCTCGAAGACCAGGATCGAAACCTGGCGGGGGAGCTAACTGGGTCGGGCTTGCTTCAGGTTCGATTGGTGTGGGCCGGCGAGCCAGTCTTGGGACAGGCGGGGGTCGGCTGGGTCTTCTCCTTGGCGTAGGGCATCGATGTACGCGCGGTCGGCGGTTAGGCGGGCTGCTACCTCGGGGCCCTCGGCGACTGCGCCGTGGCCGGGGATGAGGACGTTGACGTCGCGGGCGGCCTCGCTGAGTCGGTCGAGTGCTGTTTCGTAGGCGCACACCTGGTCGGGGCGGCGGGCGTCGAGGAGCGGGATCAGGACGTCGGAGAGCATGTCGCCGGCGATCAGGACGCCACGGTCGGCGAGGAGTACGGCGGCGTGCCCGATGGCGTGCGCCTGATGCTCGACGATCTCGCCCGGTATGGGTCCCCCGTCCGCGGGCAGCGGGCTGAGCAGCCCGATCAGCTCGAGCGGGACGCCCTCCGCGCTCTCCGCCGCCATCGCCTGGGCCCGCTCTCGGACTTCACCGGCAACCGTCGCGCAGCCGAGGGTGGCGTACCGCGGCACGTCGCCGTACCGGGAATGCCAGAGCAGATGGTCCCAGTGCGGGTGAGTCGAGAACCCGGCAACCACCGGAAGCCCCAGCCGATCCACATCATCGGCGAGCTCATTCAGATCGGCCCCGTCGATCCCGGGATCGACCAGGACCAACCCGCCCTCCCCACGCACCACAACGGCATTGCTCCAGACCCACTCGCTCTGCCGCACCCACACCCCATCAGCCACCTGCGTCAACATCCGCTCACTGTGTCAGTTGTCTCCACCCAGCGCGAGATCCGACGTCTACTTGTCCTGGGATGACTGGTGTCGTGCGGGTGGTTGTGGCCGGCGGTGGGCCCAGACGACAGCGGCCGTCCAGGTCAGGAGCGCCAGTACGACGCCGACCGCACCACCGGCTCCCGGTACGTCGAGAAGGCTCCCGATGACGGCGCCCACCGCGCCCATCGTCAGCACCGCCGCCCACAGCAGTGCGAACGCGTCGCCACCCGTACCGAGGTCGCGTAGCCGCTTGTCGAGCGGACGACGGCCGCCCATCAGCAGCACGATCTGCGCGCTGATCACCACCGCGACCACGAGCCCAAGCACCAACGGAACGGTCCCCACGACCCCAGTGTGCAGACCAACGGACTGGCGGGTTGTTTTATCGCTGGCGTGTTGTTGCCCGGCAGCGGTCACATAACCCGGCAGCGGTGGCTAGATTGTGCGGCACGGGGCGGGTGAGGGGGCTGTGGTGCGGGGTGCTCGCGGTCTGGTTGGTGGTTGCGTTGGCTGGGTGGGTGCCGAGTTCGAAGGCATCTACTCGATCCACATCGAACCAGGCGACTTCATCGCCTACTACGAACCGTGGGACGGCCTCGAATACGACACCTGACCGCCGCCGGGCCGGGTATCGGTATGCGGTTCTATGCGTGGCACATCAACACGTTCGAGGACCCGGCACCTCTCCACCGGCTTGTCACGCAGTACCAAGCGGAGCTCTCGACGGTGCCTGGGCTCGACCTGATTCCGCTGGAGTGGTTGCACCTGACCATGCAGGGCGTCGGGTTCGTCGAGGACGTGCCGCCCGCGCGGGTGGATGCGCTGCTCGGCGCGGCTCGTGCGCGACTAAGGGAGTTGGAGCCGGCGAAAGTACGCCTCCACCGCCCCGTCGTCGCGCGCGAGGCGATCCTTCTCCCGTCGGACCCGCTCGAACCCCCGCAGACGATCCGGTACGCCGTACGCGCTGCAATCGCGGACGTTTTCGGCGCAGACGGCGTACCCGAGGGCGCCGAGGGATATCGCCCGCACATCAGCCTTGCGTACGCGAACACGCCGCAGCCCGCCCGCGCTGCCCTAGCTGCGGTGATCCGGGTCGTGCCCGCGCCCGCAGATCTCACCGTCAACGCCGTCTCCCTCATCGAGATGCATCGGGACAACCGCATGTACGAGTGGCGGATCATCGAAGTTGTGCCGCTCGGTCGGCCTGGTGGGCGTTAGCGTGCTGGTGTGGAGCGGGTGTTGTTCGATGACGTGGTTCAGACCGATTACGGGCAGTTCGATCTGGTGTGGGATGGAGAGTTCGGGTTCGACGGGGATGCGGATCGGTTCTTTGCCGGGCAGGTGAATGGGCTGGCGGGGGCCGCGCACGGGGACGGTGTGTACGTGCACTTCGCTCGGCGATCCGGTGGCTCGCCGGTTCGGATCGTGCTGCTTGACGTGGCGCCCGGCGTACCCGAGGAGTCGTGGGAGGACGTTGTCGAGGTGTCGATCGACGTACGGTCGGCAGATGTCGGGTACACGTCTTGGGCCGGTGAGAGCGGCGGCAAGCTCGAGGGGGTGGCGCCGGGGAGTTACCGGTTGCGGGTGAGCGAGCGCGGACGAGACATCGCGCGGGACCGGGAGTTCGCGGACGGCCTGTTCGACGCGTACCTGCTGCAACTGTGGCCTGCCCCGGCAGAGCCTGACGCGATCCTTCGCGTCACCAGCGAAGACGCCCGCTACTTCCACCGTGAATGGGGAAGTCGGCGGCCGGCCTGACCGTGGATCAGGTCAGTGTTTTCTTGAAGAAGACGGCGGAGTCTTCGTAGCCCAGGGCCAGGTAGAACGGTCCTGCTCGGCGGCTGGCGAGGGCGAGGTACGCGGCGCCTGTTGACTCGGCCCATCGCTCGGCGCGTTCCATCAGCAGGCGGCCGATTCCGGACTGCCGCTGGTTTTCGTCGACCATGACCTCCTCGACCCAGGCGACGGGGCCGTTGGCGAGGAAGGTGAGATGGCTGTTGCCGAGGAGGTAGCCGACGATTCCGCCGTCAGCGGTCTCGGCGACCAGCAGCAGAGTGTCGGGTACGTCGACCAGTTGCTTCCAGGTCGCGTCGAACGCGGACCGTTCGGGAGTGAACGACGTGGCGAAGGCCCGCGCGAGCGGCCACACGTGCTCGCCGTCCTCGAGACGAGCTGGACGGATGACGACCGATGGATCAGACACAAACTCATTCTCCTGCAGGTCACAGCTCGTTTTCGAGGCGGATGGGGGAGCGGCGGAAGTCGTCCTGCTGTTGCTGGGCCTTGGGAGTGAGGAGGCGCATCAGGATTGCTTGGCCCGTGGAGGTGCCGTCGGCGATTACTGTTGCCTCGGGCAAGGATGGCCAGCCAGAGGCTTTGGCGTAGAACGACTGGTTGTGCGGTTCGCAGCAGATCAGGCCCAGGTCGGCGTCACCGGACTCGATCCGGCGACAGGCGGCCGCGACCAGTCGCCCGGCCCATCCTTCAGTGCGGAACTGCGGGAAGGTCAGGACGCTGGTCGGAGCGGCGACCTTGTACGTCGTGCCTTCGTGGGTCAGGTTGACGTGGACGATCTCGAGGTGGCTGACGACCAGGTCACCGGCGACGTACAGCAGATGCTGCGGTTCGTACGCCGGGTTGGTGATCCAGTCGCGATACCTGAGGTCCCCGGTGAATCCTTCCGGCCAGACGATCCGCAGGAATGACAGGACCTGGGCCTTCAGCAACGGAGGCAAGTCCCCGGGCCCGTACTCGACGTACCGCACATCCATGACACCGAGTCTCGTTCGGATCCGCCGGACTAGCGAGCGGATATCCGGCTCTCCTGCCCGATGTGCGGGTGGTGATCAGCCCGATCCCGGGTCGCGCGACGGGTAGTCGTGGGGTCGCCGGATCAGCCCAACCCATCCCCACATCCATCACAAGAGCCGGATATCCCCCTGGGTGAGCAAGTCGCTGAGTTGTGGTGGGAAGACTGTTTCGGTGGTCTTGGTCAGCTCCTGCGCGGTCCACCAACGGAAGCCGAGGATCGTGGTGGTTTCGTACTCGCTCAGCTGTGCCGGTGCCGGCGTGAAGTGTTCGACGCGGTGCAGGAGCCATTCCTCGTGTACGTCGACCGTCTCGCCGTTGAACTCGTAGGTGTGATCCCGGGTCCACACGTGGGTCCCCGTCGGCAGATCGCGTAGACCGGTCTCCTCGTACGCCTCGCGCGCAGCGGCGGCCTGCAGGGACTCGTCCCCTTCGATACCGCCGCCGACTGGATACCAGCACTCGGCTTGGGTCTTCGGATCCTTTGCGTGGATGAGGAGTACGCGGTCGTCCTCATCCAGCAGCAGGAGTTTCACCGCAAGCCTCGCCATCAGAGGCCGACCCAGCGCCGGTACTTGTCCTGGTCGACGTTGCTGCCGCACACGATCGTGAAGACCTGCCGTCCGGCGAACCGGTCGCGGTCTTCGAGGATCGCGGCGATGCCGAGCGCGGCCGATGGTTCGACGACGAGACCGGCGTGGTCGAGCAGCATGCGCAGGCCGGTGACGATCGAGGATTCCTGGACGAGTACGGCGTCGTCGGTAACGACGAGGAGGTCGTCGAGGACCTCCCGGATGGGGATGCGACCGGCGACGCCGTCGGCGATCGTGTTGGTCGCGTCGGTGGTGACGACGCGGCGCTGATGCCAGGAGCGCGTCAACGCCGGTGCGCCGAGCGGCTGAACGCAGATCACCTCGACCGCGGGCGCGAGCGTCTTCAGCACGTATCCCACCCCTGTCGCCAGTGCACCGCCGCCGAGCGCGATGAGGACCGCGGGGCGATCGCTCGACTGGTCGATCCGCGGCACCAGTTCGAGTCCGATGGTTGCCGCGCCCTCGCATGTCTCGAGGTCCAGGCTGTCCTCGAGCAGCCGAATCCCGTCGTACTGCGCGATTGCGGCAGCCCGTTCGCGGGCGAGTTCGTGGTCGCCGTCGACGAGCTCGAGCTTGGCGCCGAGTGCGCGGATCCGGTCGAGCTTGGTCGCGGTGGCGAACCGCGAGGCAACGACTGTGACGTCGAGGCCGCGATCGCGACTGGACCAGGCGAGGGCCTGGCCGAGGTTGCCCGCGCTCGCGCACACCACGGCTTTCGAGTCGCTGCGAGCGAGTTGACTGGCGACGACCTCGGTGCCTCGGCCTTTGAAGCTGCGGACCGGGTTCGCCGTCTCGAGCTTGATGCTGATCGCACAGCCGAGCAGCGGTTCCAACGCTTCGCAGCGATACAACGGACTGTCGAGAAACACCGGATCGATGACCTCGTACGCCGCCCGAATCCGATCCATGTCGAGCCGCGTCCCCTGCACAACACCGGATCCTACGCAATCGTCCGACGTGGGGGCTGGGAACACCCAATGAGGTCTGGGCACAGGCAATACCTTGTTCACCGCCCCCAGCGGGTGTCCCCAGTGCCCCGCTGGCGTCAGGTCAAGGCGGGGAGCCAAGGGTGGTCGGGGTAGCGCGGGGCGATGCGGGCGTGCAGCCACGCGCGGCGGGCTGGATCGAGGTCGGCGGCGACGTCGTTGAAGTCCTCGGTGTCCTTCGGGCGGTCGCTGCGGGACTTGAACAGGAGCACGAGCTCCGGGGCGAGGTACGGGAGGCCGTCGGCGGTCATGAGCGTGATCTCGTCGAGCGGTTTGCGGAGAGTGCCGCGGCCCCGGTGATAGACCCAGTCGTCGCCGTCGGATGCCGCGAGGATGATGCGGACCGGGGCTGGGAGCAGGTCGTCGGGGAAGGCCAGTACGTCGGGACCTGGCGTCAACGTCTCGCCTGGTTCCCAGGGGCGTTGGTCGCCGGTGTTCGGGTTCTCGACCGTCGGCGGCGGGTCGGTGAACGTGGCGGCGACCAGGTCGAGGTCGCGGGCCAGGACGAGTACGTCGACGTCGGTGTGCGGTCGCCGTACCCGATCGGCGAACAGGTCGAGCGCCCACCCGCCGGCGATCCAGTAGCGGCCGGGGTAGTCGGCGAACAACGCCCGTACAGCGTTCAATACTTCGAGATGCATCTGGGGCTCCCTCGCATGAGGTCGGATGCGGTGGCCCCGGTGAGAGTCAGAGCCGCCAGAAGATCCGAGGCGGCACCGCGCAGGAAACGCGCACAGCAACCACCTCCTCCTCGCCCTGACACTCGGAGGGAACGCTACATGCAGTCGTCGCTGCCAGGCACGCGAGTTTCGTGCAGGCTCACTCCTCGGCCACGGTGATGTCGGAGAGGAGATCGATGATTGTTTCGATTCTGGCAGCGAGGATCTCGTCGAGGTCGCCTTCGACGCGGATGCCGACGGGGTCGTCGCCGCTGTTGTGCGCCAGGTGCACGGTGAGGGTCTGGTCGCCGATGATCGGGTAGTCGTACCAATGCTCCGGCGGATCCCAGCTCGTCTGGGGCAGTGCAGTTTCCATTGCCTCCCAGTCCCAGTCGTCGAACGCGTAGCCGACGGACCAGGAGATGTGCTTCAGGGCGGTGCGGAGGTTGGCCGACCAGACCCATCCTGAGACTTTGGCGACTGTCATCTGACCAGTGTGTCGGGATGTGGCGTGTCCAGGAATTCTCGGATGTGTTGGGCCCAGACTTCGGGTTGTTCGAAGTGGCACATGTGGGCGGTGTTGGGGATGACGGCTAGCTGGCTGGGGACGGCTTCGTGGAGGCGGTGGGCCAGTTGGACGGGGAAGCCCATGTCCTTCTCGCCGTGCAGGATGAGGATGGGTTTCGCGAAGTCACGGAGGATCTGGTCGGGATCGGCGGTGATCCAGGGATGCATCAGGCCGTTGATCGCGCGTTCCTCGGACCAGTCGCCGAGGTCGGTGTCCAGGGATTCGAGCAGTTGCAGGTACGCCGGTGCGCGGGCGAGGTCCCACACGAAGATGGTCGAGTTGCGCAGGGCACCGTTCGCCTCGTCCTCGACCCGCTGGCGGCGCTGGTATTCGTCCCAGTCCGCGAGGTAGACCGCACCCTCCGCTAACGAGTACGCCGACGTCGACGCGAGCACCAACCGCCGTACCTGCTCCGGATACTGGTGCACGAACTCCATCGCCGCCCGCCCGCCCGTCGAGAACCCGACCAGGTCGACCGCCCCGAGCCCGAGTCTCTCGATCAGCCGATGCGTGTCCTGTACGACGTACTCCGGCTGCAGGTCGTCGTCAGGCAACCCCCGACTGCTCCGCCCGCACCCGCGGAAGTCGAACAGCACCACGTGGTGATCCCGGGCCAACGGCTCGAACCCAGGCACCAGGTACCCGTGCCCGACATCCGGCCCGCCGTGTATCACCACCACAGAAGGCCGATCACTCCGCCGCCCGAGCTCCCGGACGAACAGCGTGACGTCTCCGACATCCACCAGCGAATCACCCATGCCGCAAGGATTCCAGGTCCTTCCGACAATACTGATGCGATGACGGAACTGGAGAAGGCGACCTGGACGGCGGCTGACTTCGAGGTGATGGGCTGGCACGACTGCCGCGTGCACGCGGTGAGCATCGGCGTACGTGAGGACGGGTTTCCCTGGCAGCGCGTACTGCTCGATCTCGACTACATCGTCCGGTGGGTCGACCCGGCGTTCGCGCGGCGGCACTTCACCTTCTGGATCGCCCCGGCGACGCTGGTGTTCGACGAGGCGTGGGACGTCTCGGGCGGGCTCGAGCCGATGAACGACCTGCTCGAGATCGCCGACCTGCACCGGCTCGACCCACCCGACGACCGCCCGGACCCGCTGTGGCACATCGAGGGCCACAACTTCGACCTCCGCCTCCGGGCTCCTGGCTTCACGCAGTACGTCCGCACCCCACCCGTCCACAGCAAGTCCCAGTACCTGACCCACCCCGAACGCGGCGGCCTCAGCTTCACCGAACGCTCGTACGACTGAGCCCGGCCAAAATCGACAGACACCTTGTGTGGAGTGCGGCTAGGGTCTCTCGGCATGTCGTTGTCGGACGCTTTTCTGCAGGAACAGCTTCACGGTCTGGGGTACCGGGAGGTGGCGCAGGTTGCGATCGGGATGCAGGGGGCGGTGTTTCGGCTCGGTGGGGAGAAGGTCGCGAAGATCTGGTTCCACGCGGGCGAGAGTGAGCTGCGAACGCTGGGGGAGTTGTACGCCGCGCTCGACGGCCGTCTGCCCTATCGCACGCCGCGCTTGCTGGACCTGCACCGCCCAGGGCCCTACTGGGTGACGATCGAGGAAGAGCTGCCCGGAGTCCCGCTGCACACCGTGGCGCCGCAGTTCGGCGATGCGGGCTGGGAGCGGATGCGGGACTGCGTCGTCGAGGTGGTCGAGGCCGTCGCGCAGGTCGAGGCGCCGGCCGTCCTTCGCCGTACGACGGTGCTCGACGAACCGGATCCGTTCCGGTCGGAGGGCGTTTCGTGGATCGACGCGCTGTCGGGTCTCGTCCGTCGACGGGTGGCGCGCTTCGGCGATCAACTGAGCCCGGTGATCGACAACTTCGAGACGAAGGTCGAGAACCTCTTCGTGCTGCTGTCCGACCTCAAGGAACCGGAGACGCGCCTGGTCCACGGGGACGTCACGGCCGGCAACATCCTCGTAGACGAGGACCTCCGCCCCGTAACGCTCCTCGACTTCGGTCTCTTGACCATGCCCGGCGACCCGGTCTTCGAAGCAGCCGCCACCGCAACCGTCATCGACCTCTGGTCACCCCGGGCACGCGAGGTCGAAGCAGCCTTCGACACAGAGTTCGCCGCCCGCCTCGGCTACGACCCCGACCACCTCCTCACCTACCGCTGCGCCTACTCCCTGATCATCGCCAACGCCCACGACCAAGACCCCTACAACCGCGACACCCACGTCCCCCTCACCGCAAACCTCTTCAACAGCGCACAGGTCGCCGTGCTGCTCAGCCGATGATGCAGAAGATTGTGCCGTCGGGGGCTTTCAGGACTACGAAGTCGGCGTTGGGTGGGTAGGTCCAGTCTTTTACGCGTTCTGCGCCGAGGGTGATGAGGCGGTCTACTTCGGCTTCCAGGGTTGAGGTTTCTTTGTCTACCCAGAGGTCCAGGTGGGTGCGGTCGGTGCTGTCCAGGTGGACTCTGGTGGCCGGGGTACCGGGTGGTGGAGCGAGGAAATCTCCGTTGTGCGGGTCGGGGGTGAGGTCGAGGGCCTGGCGCCAGAACTCGGCGGCAGGGCCGGTGTCCGGGACGTTCAGGATGACTGCTCCGAGTGTGAGGGCCATGCCTTCCAGGTTTGCAGAAAACCGGATGTAACGCGTCGCAGACGACGGCGGGGTGTGGCTGGGGATTCCTGCTGGACAATCCAGGTGCGCTGGGTTCCCCACCCCTGCGCCCGGACCCGGTTTCGGGAGTCCCACTCCGCCCGATGATCACTGAGAGTCACCGGTCGGGTCGACGGCTGTTCCTGTGGGGGTGACATCGGTCTCGCCGTCCCCGTGCGAGCGGGTATCCGGGAAGCAAGTAGGCTTGCGCGGGCGCTGTTTCGGGTGCCCATGCTGATACTTGTCGAAAGAACTCGCAGGGAACTCGAGGAGAAGACCGCGTGACTTCCCATCGCCCCGCGGCGGTTGTCATCATGGCCGCCGGTCTGGGCACCCGGATGAAATCGGCGACCCCGAAGGTGTTGCACGAGATCGGCGGGCGCAGTCTCGTCGGGCATGCCGTGCTGACCGCCCGGGCGCTCAGCCCCGAACACCTCGTGGTCGTGGTCGGCAACGGCCGCGAACTGGTCGAGGAGCATCTCAAGGTCGTCGACCCGGAGGCCCGCACCGCCGTCCAGGAGCAGCAGCTGGGCACCGGCGACGCGGTCCGCGCCGGGCTGACCGCCGTACCGGCCGACTTCGACGGCTCGGTGATCGTCACCTCCGGCGACGTCCCGCTGCTCGAGGCGGAGACGCTCCACGACCTGATCGCCGAGCACGACAAGCACGGCAACGCGGTCACCGTCCTGACCGCGCGGGTCCCCGACCCGACCGGGTACGGGCGGATCGTGCAGGGCGCGGACGGCACTGTCGCCGCGATCGTCGAGCACAAGGACGCCACCGCGGAGCAGCGGGCGATCGACGAGATCAACGCCGGGATCTACGTCTTCGACGCGGCCACCCTGCGGGACGGTCTCAGCCGGCTCACCACCGACAACGCCCAGGGCGAGCTCTACCTGACCGACGTGATCGCCATCGCCCGGACCGACGGCAAGCGGGTCGGTTCGCACGTCACCGGCGACGAGATGCAGACCGAGGGCGTCAACGACCGGCTCCAGCTCGCCACGCTCCGCGCCGAGCTGAACCGCCGTACCCTCACCCGCCTGATGCGCGAGGGCGTCACGATCGTCGACCCGAACACGACCTGGGTCGACCAGACCGTCCAGCTCGCCCGCGACGTCACCCTGCTTCCGAACACCCAGTTGCACGGCGCCACCACGGTCGGCAGCGGTACGACGATCGGCCCGGACACCACCCTGACGGACCTGGAGATCGGCGAGAACGCGACGATCATCCGCACCCACGGGACGCTGGCGGTGATCGGCGACGGCGCGTCGGTCGGCCCGTTCGCGTACCTGCGCCCGGGCACCAGGCTCGGCGTGAAGGGCAAGATCGGCACCTTCGTGGAGACCAAGAACTCCACCATCGGCGACGGCGCCAAGGTCCCGCACCTGACGTACGCCGGCGACGCGACGATCGGCGAGGGCGCGAACATCGGCGCCGGCACGATCTTCGCGAACTACGACGGTGTCGCGAAGCACCCGACGCACGTCGGCAAGCACTCGTTCATCGGCAGTAACTCGGTGATCGTCGCTCCGCGGACGATCGCGGACGGCGCCTACCTGGCCGCCGGTACGGCGCTCACCGAGGACGTCGGCCCGGGCGAGATCGCGGTCGCACGCGGCCGGCAACGCAACATCAAGGGCTGGGTCGCCCGCAAGCGTCCCGGTACCAAGACCGCCGCGGCGGCCGAGGCGGCACTCGCCGACCAGCCGGACGAGCAGGCCTGAGCGGTACAGAATCAACGGGAGGCGCGCGCGATGAGCGGGATGAAACGAACCACCGAGAAGAACCTGATGGTTTTCTCCGGCCGGGCGCATCCCGGTCTCGCCGAGGAGGTGGCCACGGAGCTCGGGTCCGGCCTGGTCCCGACCCAGGCGTACGACTTCGCCAACGGCGAGATCTACGTCCGGTTCGAGGAGTCGGTCCGGGGCAGCGATGCGTTCGTGATCCAGAGCCACACCTCGCCGATCAACGAGTGGATCATGGAGCAGTTGATCATGGTCGACGCGCTGAAGCGGGCGTCGGCCAAGCGGATCACCGTGGTGCTCCCGTTCTACGGGTACGCGCGACAGGACAAGAAGCACCGCGGCCGGGAGCCGATCTCGGCCCGGCTGATGGCCGACCTGTTCAAGACCGCGGGCGCCAACCGGCTGATCTGCGTGGACCTGCACACCTCGCAGATCCAGGGCTTCTTCGACGGCCCGGTGGACCACCTGATGGCGCTGCCGATCCTGAGCGACTACGTGCGGCAGAAGTACGGCGACCAGCAGCTGGCCGTGGTCTCCCCGGACGCCGGCCGGATCAAGGTGGCCGAGCAGTGGTCGGCGCGGCTGAACAACGCGCCGCTGGCCTTCATCCACAAGACCCGTGACATCGACCGCCCGAACGAGACGGTCGCGAACCGGGTCGTCGGTGAGGTCAAGGGCCGGGTCTGCATCCTGGTCGACGACATGATCGACACCGCCGGCACCATCACCAAGGCGGCCGACGCCCTGTACGCCGAGGGCGCCGCGGGCGTCGTCATCGCCGCGACGCACGCGATCCTGTCCGGCCCCGCGGTGGACCGGCTGAAGAACTGCCAGGCCAGCGAGGTGATCGTCACCAACACGCTGCCGATTGCCGAGGAGCGCCGCTTCGACAAGCTCACCGAGCTGTCGATCGCGCCGCTGATCAGCCGAGCCATCCGCGAGGTCTTCGAGGACGGCTCGGTGACCAGTCTGTTCGACGGCCGCGCCTAGAGGGTGCCGACGGCGGCCCGGCGCCACGCGTAGTACGCGATGGCGATCCCGCCGGCCGCCATCGGGATCTGGACGGCCAGCCCGATCCACCCGTTGCCGGGCACCACGAAACTGACCACGACGAACAGTACGAGGAGCGGAACCCAGCGCGGTACGGCGTGCGACCGCCACAATCCGACCGCCTGGATCACCGTTCCGAGGGCGACCACCAGCGCGCCGGCGAGCAGCGGGCCGAACAGGTGCAGCAGGTCGTCGTTCGCTTTGTCGATCACCGCTCCACCCGTTGTGGCATCGACCCCGGTGGCGACGTAGTACGTCGCTGCGAGCAGGCCGACACCGACCGCCTGGACCGCGATCCCGATCCAGATCAGGAACCCGCCGGTCGTGGCCCACGCCGCACCGCGCTGGCGGACGAGGTAGGTGGTGAGGAAGGCCTGAGCCGGTACGCCGAGGAGCGCGCTGATGCTCAGGACGACCAGCAGGCCCCACCAGCGGTCCCGCAGTGGCTGGATGTCGGCGTACGAGTAGGTCTCGCCGCCGCCGGACGGTTCGGGCCAGAGCACTCCGCCGGGCGTCGCGATGACATTGCTGATGGTGAGTACGAGGCCGAGCGCGCCGATGCGCCGGCGGGTGACAGGATCGGCCGGTACGACGTTCGGCCGGACAGTTGTGGTGGACATCGGGACCCCTCCCGCGAGTAATTCGGACAGTTCCAGCGAACGTCCGCATGGCCGGTCGGCACATCGCAGGGAGCACGGACCCGGTTCTCCGTGCTGGCTCGGAGTCATCCGGCCGGAACCGGCCTTACTCTGACGACATGCGGTGGCCGCGGTGGGTCGCGCTCGGTACCTTCCTGCTCGTTCTGACGCTCGTGGCGGGAAGCTCCTGGCTGTTGGTCGCGTACCGCACCGGCCCGCACACGCTGCGGAACTTCATCGGCCTGGCAGCGATCGGAACCGCGATCGCAGCACTCGGACTCGCGATCGTCCGCCGGCAGCCGGCCAACCCGGTCGGGGCGATCCTCGGCTGGATCGGCGCGATCGCCGTGTTCCTGACCGCACGCGACGTCTACTACAACGCCGTCGTACACGATCCGGGGCGCTTGCCGCTGGATAGTCGAGTAGTCGCCTGGCTCGGCGAGAGCGGCTGGTGGCTGCTGGCCGCGGTCGCCTTCCTGCTGCTCTACTTCCCGACAGGTCAGCTCGTGAGTCCTCGGTGGCGCCCGGTTCCCCTGGCGTTGCTGGTGCTCGGCATAGGCCAGCAGGCCTTTGGTGCGTTCGCCTCGGAACCGTTCCTGTCGCCGCTCCAGGACCTGCCTCGGCCGTACCTGCCGCTGTCCGGAGTCCTTGGTGTGCTGAGCGAGGTCGTGTTCTTCGGGTTCCTGGCGCTCTGTCTGACCGCGGTCGTTCCGGTGGCGATCCGGTACCGCGGTTCGACCGGCACAGTCCGTGCGCAGCTGAAGTGGCTGCTACTCGCAGGCCTGGCCGCCGTCGTCTACCCGCTCGTGTGCCTGGCCGAAATCCTCGTCACTGGTCACAGCGGCATCGTGGCGACCGTCTTCGGGATCGTCACGCTGGTGTCCCTCCCGACCTCCGTCGCGGTGGCGATGCTCCGGCACGACCTGTACGACGTCGACCGAGTCCTGGCCGACACCGTCAGCTACAGCATCGTGATGGTCGTCCTGCTGGGCACGTACGCCGTCGCAGCCGTCTCACTCGGACTAGTGCTGGGCCGCGACTCGGCTGTTGTCGCGGCGGCCGCAACGGCCGTGTGTGCGTTGATCCTGGCGCCGTTGCGAACCCGACTGCAACGTGCCGTCGACCGGCGGCTCTATCCACCGCGACGTGCCGCGCTGCTGGCGATCGAGGATCTGCAGCATCGGATCCACACCGAGCATGCCCAGCCCGAGGACCTCGAGTCCGCGCTGCGCAGCGCGCTCCGCGATCCGGCCCTTCGCGTCGGCCTGCTGATCCCGGGAGCATCCCGCTTCGTCGACGCCGCAGGAGCGCCGGTGGCCGAGCCCCGGCTGATCCCGGTGCTGTTGGGCGGTGAGCAGATCGGCGTACTCGCATCCGGCGTGACGTCTCCCGCCGTACTGAAGGCTGTGGCGGCCGCCGCGGCCAGTCTGGTGGAGGTGACGCGGCTGCGGGCGGAGCTCGCCGGAGCCTTACGCGAGGTGGCTGCGAGCCGCGCGCGGCTGGTGCAGGCGGGTGATGAGGAGCGGCGGCGGCTGGAGCGGGATCTGCACGATGGCGCGCAGCAGCGGTTGGTCGCGTTGGGGATGGCGATGCGGCTGGCTCAGCGGCACTTGGACGACGGGACAGTCGACGTGAACGGACTGCTCGATCAGGGCGTCGCCGAGCTCGGGACCGCGGTCGCCGAGTTGCGGCAGATCGCCCACGGACTGCGCCCGACCAGCCTGGACGACGGATTGCATGCCGCGTTGAGCGCGATCACCCAGTCGCTGCCGATACCGGTCCGGCTGCAGATCCCGGCCGATCTGCCCGAGGAGCTCGCGACAACGGCGTACTTCGTGGCCGCCGAGGCGGTGACGAACGCGGCGAAATACGCGAACGCCACCTCGATCGTGGTCCGGGTGGCGCGGTCGGCCGATGCGATGCGGGTCCAGATCGAGGACGACGGGTGCGGGGGAGCCGTACCGCGTCCCGGCTCGGGGCTGAGCGGACTGCTCGACCGGGTCGCGGCGGTCGGCGGTGCGCTGGAGCTGCGGAGCCCGGCGGGCCGCGGTACGACGGTGGAGGCGGTGCTGCCGTGCGAATCGTGATCGGCGAGGACTCGGCGCTGTTCCGGGAAGGGCTGGCGCGTCTCCTGGCCGATGCGGGGCACGAGATCGCCGGCCTCGCCGCGGACGCCACGAGCCTGCTGACGGTGGTCGAGGAAGCCCGGCCGGACCTAGCTGTGATCGACGTGCGGATGCCGCCCGACGGGACCGACGACGGTGCCCGGGCCGCCCGCCGGCTTCGAGTGCTGCACCCCGAACTCGGGATCGTGCTGCTCTCCCAACATGTCGAGACCCGGCACTCCGTCGAGCTGGTCGCGACCGGTCGCTTCGGCTACCTGCTCAAGGACCGCGTGCTGGCGGTCGACGAGTTCCTCGATGCCCTGAATCGGGTCGCGGCCGGTGGGTCGGCCCTCGATCCGGAAGTCGTCAGCCGCTTGATCGGCCGGCGGCAGGCCGACGACCGCCTGGCGCCGCTGACGCCGCGCGAGCGCGAAGTACTCGCGCTGATGGCCGAGGGCTGCACGAACGTCGGCATCGGCCGGCGGCTGTTCCTGACCGAGCGGACCGTCGAGACGCACGTCGGCAGCATCCTGGCGAAGCTCGGCCTGCTCACCAACGACGAACAGCACCGCCGGGTGCTCGCGGTCCTCGCCTATCTTGGAGGGCACTGACCGCTCTCCCGAAGGACTGGCGCCATGCGAATCGCTGTCTTCCATCCCGGTGCGATGGGCTCGAAGCTCGCGGCGCAACTGGTCGCGGCCGGCCATGAGGTGCGCTGGGTGCCGGACGGTCGCAGTGCCGCTTCCAAGGCGCGGGCCGACGAGGCCGGACTGATCGGTGCGTCGTTTGACGACGCGGTCGGTGGCGCCGAGGCAGTGCTGTGTTCGTGTGCACCGCAGGGTGCCGTCGACATCGCCAAGCAGGTCGGCGCGGCGGGCTTCGCCGGCTTGTACGTCGAGGCGAACCCGCTGTCCCCGGCGTCACTCCGTGAGGCCCAGTCCGCCGTACCCGATGCGACGTTCGTCGACGCCGGCGTGGTCGGGCCGCCGCCGACTGGTGGCCCTAGCCCGACGCATCTGATGCTGTCCGGTACGGCGGCCGACCAGGTCGCCACGTTGTGGGCCGGTACGGCGGTCACCCCGATGGTGGTCGGCTCCGAACCAGGTGCGGCCAGCGCGGCGAAATCGTCGTACGCCCTTTACAACAAGGGCAAGGCGGCGCTGGCCGTGCTCGCTTTCCAGCTGGCCGAGAAGCACGGTGTGACCGAAGCGCTGATCGCCCAGCAGACCCGCGCGGACGGCGGCTCGCTGAAGGACCCGGGTCTCCCGGACCAGCTCCGCAGCGTCGCCTGGCGCTGGGGCCCGGAGTTCGACGAACTGGCCGAGACCTTGGACGCCGCAGGACTCGAAGGCGACGCGGCCCGAGCCCTCCGTCAGGTCTGGACCAGACTCAGCTGAACGTCGGCTGCCCGTAGTCGCGCAGTACGAACGGCGGGATCAGGTCGATCAGCCGCGTCATCGCGTCCAGCCGGGCCAGCACATCCGGTACGACGAACCCGTCGACCGACCAGGACACGAACGCGCTCCCGGCGATCTGCCACTCCAGGCCCGGGTTGAACAGCACGCACTCCATCATCCGGGGGTGCATGACGGCCGACGCGTACCGGTCGTCGAGGCACTCCACCCGGAACTGGTCGTTGAACTGCTGGTTCTCCAGTTCGAGATCGCGCCCGCGGAGAATCCGCCGCAGGCCCGATTCGTGTCGCACCGTGAGCGGTGGCAGCGCGACCGGGAGGGTCAGCGCGACCAGGTTGACGGTGTGCGTCTGCGTGGTCTTGCCGTTGCTGGTGACGTACGTGTAGTCGAGGACGCACAGGCCGCGACCCTGGTACACGCCGGCGTACGTCTCACCCGGCTCGCCCTCCCGGAACAGGTTCGCGGCGACCTGCTGCAGCCACGGGTTCGGCGGGACCGGGTACCACCCGACCGACGCCACCTGCGCGGCGCGCCGCCTCAGCAGCTCCTGCCGGCGTCGCACATGCCAGACGATCAGCCCGCCTACGCCACCGATCAGGACGATCGGGAACAGCAGGCTGAGCACGGCGTACGGCGAGATCACCCGGGCAACGTACCGAATCCAGGGTCCGGAAAAGCGCTCACCGGAAGCCCGTCGTACCTGGAGCAAAGTGCCTCGGCGGGACGGATTTCCCGTCTGGCCGCGCTCGTGGGTAGACTGTTTTGGTTGCCTCGGCGAGGGACGCCCCCCGTGAACTGTTGGGCGCGGCTCCGTGATCGACGCGGTGGTTCGTTGCCTGACGCCTTCTCGGGGTCAGCAGGCGCCCGCTGAGGCCGCAGCCGAGTTCCATCCAGACAACTGATCACCGCAACGCTTTTGAGGAGTTCATCTCGTGGCCGAGGTCAAGATCCACGCCGAATCGCGTACGGAGTTCGGCAAGGGAGCTGCCCGCCGAATCCGCCGGGACAACAAGGTTCCCGCCGTCCTCTACGGCCACGGCAGTGACCCGGTGCACATCACGCTGCCCGGTCACGACACCATGCTGGCCCTGAAGACCGCCAACGCCCTGCTGCTGATCGAGGTCGAGGACGGCGAGTCCCACCTGGCGCTGCCGAAGCAGGTCCAGCGCGACCCGATCAAGGGCTTCATCGAGCACGTCGACCTGGTCATCGTCCGCCGCGGCGAGAAGGTTCAGGTCGACATCGCGGTGCACCTCGAGGGCGAGGCCGTCAGCGACGCCCTGGTCGTGCTGGAGGCGCAGAGCATCCTGGTCGAGGCCGAGGCGACGCACATCCCGGACGGCGTCACCGTCTCGATCGAGGGCCTGGAGGTCGGCGCCCAGATCCACGCGTCCGATCTGCAGCTGCCGGCCGGTACGACGCTGGCCATCGAGCCGGACACCCTGGTCGTGAACATCACGGCCCAGCAGACCGCCGAGCAGGCCGAGGCCGAGCTGGCCGAGGCCGAGGCCGAAGCCGGCATCGAGCGCGACGAGCCGACCGCGGCCGAGGAGCCGGTGGCCGCCGCGGCCGAGTAGCCTGCTGCCGCAGCACCAGACATCTTCGGGAGGGCCGGGATCCGTGGCGGACGACGTGTGGTTGGTCGTCGGACTGGGGAATCCCGGCCCTTCGTATGCCCGCACCCGGCACAACATCGGGCACCTGGTCGCCGACGAGCTGGCGGCCCGGACCGGTGCGAAGTGGAAGCAGAGCAAGCAGGCCAAGGCCGAGGTGATCGAGACCCGGATCAGCGGCCTGCGGACGGTCCTGGCCAAGCCCCGCTCGTACATGAACGAGTCCGGCGGGCCGGTCTCCGGGTTGCTGAAGTTCTTCAAGCTGGACCCGGCCAACCTGGTCGTGCTGCACGACGAGCTGGACATCGACTTCGGTGTCCTGCGGTGCAAGTTCGGCGGCGGCGACAACGGCCACAACGGGCTGAAATCGCTGCGCAAATCGCTTGGCACCGGTGAGTACTATCGAGTCCGGTTCGGTGTGGGTCGTCCGCCGGGCCGGCAGGCGCCCGCCGACTTCGTCCTCAACGAGTTCTCCTCGACCGAACGCAAGGATCTTCCGTTCGCCGTCGACCGGACCGCGGACGCGGTCGAATCCCTGCTCACCGACGGCCTCGAGGCGACTCAAGGGAAGTACAACTCGTGAAACTCAGCGGTCTGGTCGACACCCTGATCACCGATCCGGTGGTGGCCGAGGCCGTTCGTGACGCCCGCGGTGACAGCGTCACGACCCTCGACCTGAGCGCGCCGACGCCGGTGCGCCCGGTCCTGCTCGCCGCGCTGGCCGCGGCCCAGAACGGCGCCGCCCGCCCGGTGCTCGCCGTCACCGCCACCTTCCGCGAGGCCGAGGAGCTCACCGAGGCCCTCCAGTGCCTCGTCGAGGAGCCCGGCACCGTCGCCTACTACCCGGCCTGGGAGACGCTCCCGCACGAGCGCCTGTCGCCCCGCTCCGACACGGTCGGCCGTCGGCTCGCCGTACTGCGTCGGCTCGTGCACCCGGATCCGTCCGACGAGACGACCGGTCCGATCCGGATCCTGGTCGCGCCGGTGCGGTCCGTGCTGCAGCCGCAGGTCGCCGGGCTCGCGGATCTCAGGCCGGTGCAGCTGCACGTCGGCGACACGGTCGAGCTCGAGGACGTCGTCGAGCGGCTCGCTGCCGCGGCGTACCACCGGGTGGACCTGGTCGAGCGGCGCGGTGAGTTCGCGGTCCGCGGCGGCATCATCGACGTCTTCCCGCCGACCGAGGAGCACCCGATGCGGGTGGACTTCTTCGGCGACGACGTCGAGGAGATCCGGTACTTCGCGGTCGCCGATCAGCGTTCGCTGGAGATCGCCGAGCACGGTCTGTGGGCCCCTCCGTGCCGCGAGCTGCTGCTGACCGACGAGGTCCGCGCGCGGGCCGCCGTACTGGCGAAGGAACACCCCGAACTGGCCGAGCTGTTCGAGAAGCTCGCCGAAGGGCACGCCGTCGAGGGCATGGAGTCACTGGCGCCGGTGCTCGTCGACGAGATGGAGCTGCTGGTCGACCTGATGCCGGCCGGTACGCACGTAGTTGTGAGCGACCCCGAGCGGGTCCGCGCCCGGGCACACGACCTGGTGGCGACCAGCCAGGAGTTCCTGGAGGCGTCCTGGGCCGCGGCCGCTGGTGGTGGCGAGGCCCCGATCGACCTGGGCGCGGCGGCGTACATGTCGCTCGGCGACGTTCGGTCGCAGGCTCTGGGCAGGGGCCTGGCCTGGTGGAGCCTGTCGCCGTTCGCGGCCGCTCCGACCGACGAGCCCGAGCTGCGGGACTCGATGGGAGCGCGGGTCGCGTTCGACATCGACACCGAGGTCGGTGCGGTCACCAGCAAGATCCTCGCCGTCCACGAGGTCGTCCCGTACCGCGGTGAGACCGGCGCGGCCGCCGAGGACATCCGCGCCTGGCTGCGGGACGGCTGGCGGGTCGTCTGTGTCACCGAAGGCCACGGTCCCGCACAGCGACTCGTCGAGGTGTTCTCCGAGGCCGAGCTGCCGGCCCGGGCGGTCGAAGGGATCGAGGAGATCCCCGAGCCCGGCGTCGTACTGATCTCGCAGGGCCAGCTCGAGCACGGGTTCATTGCCGACGGCATCAAGTTCGCGGTGCTCACCGAGAACGACCTGGCCGGCCAGCGGTCGGCGGCCGAACGCCGTTCCCAGCAACGGATGCCGTCGCGCCGCAAGAAGACGATCGACCCCCTCGAGCTGCAGCCCGGCGACTACGTCGTGCACGAGCAGCACGGCGTCGGCAGGTACGTCGAGATGATGCAGCGGACCGTCGGCTCGGGGTCCCAGAAGGCCACCCGCGAGTACGTCGTGATCGAGTTCGCACCGAGCAAGCGCGGGCAACCGGGCGACCGCCTGTACGTGCCGACCGACCAGCTCGACCAGGTCACCCGGTACGTCGGCGGCGAGCAGCCGAGCCTGGACAAGATGGGCGGCGGCGACTGGGCCAAGCGCAAGGGCCGCGCCCGCAAGGCGGTCCGGCAGATCGCCGGCGAGCTGATCAAGCTGTACGCCGCGCGCCAGGCGACCAAGGGCCACGCGTTCGCCAAGGACACTCCGTGGCAGCGGGAGCTGGAGGACGCGTTCCCGTTCGTGGAGACGCCCGACCAGCTCGCCACCATCGACGACGTGAAGCACGACATGGAACGCGTCATGCCGATGGACCGGATCGTCTGCGGAGACGTCGGCTACGGCAAGACGGAGATCGCCGTACGGGCGGCCTTCAAGGCGGTGCAGGACGGCAAGCAGGTCGCCGTACTCGTGCCGACGACGCTGCTCGTCCAGCAGCACTACGCGACCTTCGCCGAGCGGTACGCCGCCTTCCCGGTCAACGTCGCCCCGCTGTCGCGGTTCCAGACCGACAAGGAGGCCAAGGCGACGATCGACGGTCTCGCCGACGGGTCGGTCGACGTGGTGATCGGGACGCACCGGCTGTTCAGCGGCGAGGTGGCGTTCAAGGACCTCGGCCTGGTGATCGTCGATGAGGAGCAGCGATTCGGCGTCGAGCACAAGGAGCAGCTGAAGCGGCTGCGGACCGCGGTCGACGTACTGACGATGTCCGCGACCCCGATCCCGCGGACGCTGGAGATGTCGATCACCGGCATCCGCGAGATGTCCACGATCGCCACCCCGCCGGAGGAGCGGCACCCGGTGCTGACCTTCGTCGGCGCGTACGACGAGCACCAGGTGACCGCCGCGATCCGGCGCGAACTGCTCCGCGAGGGCCAGGTCTTCGTCGTCCACAACCGGGTGAACACGATCGAGAAGGCGGCCGCCCGGATCCGGCAGCTGGTGCCCGAGGCGCGGGTGTCGGTCGCGCACGGCCAGATGAACGAACACACGCTCGAGAACGTGATCCAGGGCTTCTGGGAGAAGCAGTCCGACGTGATCGTGTGTACGACGATCGTCGAGTCCGGGATCGACATCTCGAACGCGAACACGATGATCATCGAGCGCTCCGACCTGCTCGGCCTGTCCCAGCTGCACCAGCTCCGTGGCCGGGTCGGTCGTGGCCGGGAGCGCGCATACGCGTACTTCTTCTTCCCGCCCGAGAAACCGCTCACCGAGACGGCGCACGACCGGCTCGCCACGATCGCGCAGCACGCCGACCTCGGCGGCGGTATGGCGGTCGCGATGAAGGACCTGGAGATCCGCGGCGCCGGCAACCTGCTCGGCGGCGAGCAGTCCGGGCACATCGCGGACGTCGGCTTCGACCTGTACGTCCGGCTCGTCGGCGAGGCGGTCGCGGAGTACCGCGGCGATACCCAGGCCGAGGAGCCCGAGGTCAAGATCGAGCTGCCGATCGACGCGCACCTGCCGCACGACTACATCCCGTCACAGCGGTTGCGGCTGGAGATGTACCAGCGGCTGGCCGCCGTACGGGATGCCGATGGAATCGCCGAACTGGTGGAAGAGCTGCACGACCGGTACGGCGACATTCCGCAGGCGGTGCTGAACCTGATCGAGGTGGCGAAGTTCCGCAACCACGCCCGCGTGGCGGGGCTGCACGACGTCACGCTGCAGGGGAACATGATCCGCTTCGGGCCGGTCGAACTGCCCGATTCGAAGGTGCTCCGGCTCAACAGGCTGTACCCGAAGAGTCTGGTGAAGCCGCAACTGCATACCATTCTGGTGCCGAGACCTGCCACCAGGCCGGTCGGCGGTCAGCCGCTCCGCGACCAGGAGTTGCTGCAATGGTGCACCCGGTTGATCGACGACGTGATCGCCGAACCTATTGTGGTGCCGGCGTGATTCTGACAGGAACTTGCGAGGAGATTCGGTGAGCACACGGCTTCGGGCTCTCGGTGTGGTGGTGGCGACGGTGCTGCTGACCGCCGGCTGTGCGGCGGGCACCCACCCGGGCGCGGCAGCGATGATCGGTGACACCGAGATCAGCATCGGCGACGTCGACAAGACCTCGCGTGCCGTCGGCGCGGCGCTCGGTGAGTCCTACCCGGACCAGGCCGCGCTGAACGGGATGGTCAGCAACGAACTCGCGGCGCAGGTCGGGCGGCAGAAGGCGATCCCGGTCAGTGACGCGGAGATCGCCGACGCGGCCAAGAACGCCGTAGCGCCGAGCCCCGAGGCGTACCAGAAGCTGCAGGCCGATCCGGCGTCCCGCGCCTTCCTGGACAACCTCGCCGCGACGCTGATCGTCACGATCAAGCTCGCCGGCGGCAAGGGCATCCACGACACGGACGGTCAGCAGAAGGCGCAGGAGGGCCTGCAGGCCCTGAATGCCGCCTCCAAGGACATCAAGGTCACGGTCGCGCCGCGCTTCGGTCAGTGGAGCGACGGCCGCCTCGACACGGCGATCTCCGGGTCGCTGTCCAAGGAGTCCGACCAGACCGCGGCCAAGCGCAAGGCAGCCGAGGACGCCGCCAAGCAGCAGGGCCAGGGCTGACGGCGAATGCCTGACGAGTCCGCGGCTGGCATCAAGGTCGTCCTCACGAGTCCTCGTGTCGCCCCCGGGCTCCTCACCCGCGCCACCTGGCAGGCTCTCGAGGCCGCCGACGAGATCGGCGCGGCCGGAGGTCCGGACCGCCCCGACGTACAGGCCGTGATCGGTTCCGGCCTGGTCGTCACGCAGGTCGACGCCGGTGTCGAGGCAGCCTGGTCATGGCTCTCGTCCGCGGCCGAGGCCGGCCGTCAGGTTGTATGGCTGACCGGCGACGACGGCGATCCGGGGCTGCTGCGGGTCGTCGCGGACGAGCGGACCCGGGACCCGCAGGCGGCGTACGGCGTGGAGATCCTGCACGGGGCGTACGACGTACCCGGGGCCAGGCTGATCGATCTGGTCCGGGTGATGGACCGGCTGCGGCGGAACTGCCCGTGGGACCAGGAGCAGACGCACGAGAGCCTGGCGAAGTACCTGCTCGAGGAGACGTACGAGACCCTCGAGGCGATCGACACCGGTGATCAAGAGCATCTGCGCGAGGAGCTCGGCGATCTGCTGCTGCAGGTCGCGTTCCACTCCCGGATCGCGGAGGACGACGCCGACGAAGGATTCTCGATCGACGACGTTGCCGGCGGCATCGTCGAGAAGCTGATCCGGCGGCATCCGCACGTCTTCGGGACGGTCGACGCGGCCGACGCGGCCGCGGTCGAGGCCAACTGGGAAGCGATCAAGGCCACCGAGAAGCAGCGCTCCTCGGTGCTCGAAGGCATCCCGGTCGCCCTGCCTGCCCTCGCCCTGGCCGACAAGGTCCTCGGCCGGGCTGCAAAGGTCCTGCCCGCCGAACTCCCGCCCGCAAGCGACTCGGACCTCGACCGAATCGGCCACCAACTCCTGGCGATTGTCCGCGAGTCCCGCACCCTCGGCATCGACGCCGAACAGGCCCTCCGCGTCGCCGTCCAGCACCTCACCACCGAAATCCGCGCCACCGAGAAGCCCTGACGCTACTTCGGTACGTCAGAAAATCGGCTGCTTGGGGTGATGGGTGGCTGAGAAGGTGGGTGGGTGGATGTTGCTGAGGTGCTGCGGGAGCGGTGGGATCTGAAGCCGTTGGAGCTGGAGGTGCTGACGGGCGGGATGAACTCGGCGGCCTGGTTGGCGTCCACGGACGAGTGGCGGGTTGTCGTCAAGGCGGTGGGGCCGGTAGACACGGCGTTCGAGCCCGGCCTGGAGTTGGCGGCTCGGCTCGACGACGCCGGCATCCGCACCGGTCGTCCGCGTCCCAGCAAGCACGGCCGCGTCGTTGAACGCGTCGACGGGCGGCAGGTTGCCGTGCTCGAGTACGTCGACGGCGTCGAGTTGAGTCCTGCGGATCAGGCAGCGATCGGGGATTTGCTCGGGCGCGTGCACTCGGCCGCTGCGCTCGAGGCCGGTGAGCTGGCCGATTGGTTGCAGTTCCTGTTGCCGTTCGAGGATTGCCTGGACCTCGAGCCCTGGATCCGCCCGGCGGTCGAGGGCGCCGTCGCCGACGCAGTCGCGCTCGGGTCGGTGTCCTGGGCCTGGTTGCACGGGGATCCGGCCGCGGAAGCGTTCCTCCGGCAGGCTGACGACAGCGTCGCGCTGATCGACTGGGGGAGTGCGATGCGAGGGCCACTGCTGTACGACGTCGCATCCGCCGTCATGTACAACGGCGCCCCGGTGGTTCCGGCGTACCTGCGTCGCCGACCCGAGCTGGCCGACGAACTCGAGCGCGGCCTGCCCACGTTCTTGCGAGTGCGCTACGCCGTCCAGGCCGGCTACTTCGCCTGGCGAATCACCAACAACATCCTGACCGGCATCTCCACCCCTGCTGAGAACCTGAAGGGCCTAACCGACGCCCGCCGCTCCTTCGGCCTGTAGGTCACGCAGTACGGCGGCCTCCGTCGTCCCCCAGTCCTTGAAGAGGTACCGGTACGGCACGACCGGCGTGATCGCGGCGATCACGTCCGCCTTGTCATCGACGAAGTGCGTGACCCCGAGCTCGGCACAGTGGATCGCCTTCTCCGGGCGCCGAAGGCAGAAGCGCACGTTCCCCGCGGGTATCCCGGTCCGCTCGAAGAAGCGGTGATGCCACAACCATTCCAGCGACCGCTGCTGCACCCGCGGCCCACACTTCGACACCAACCACGCCTCCCCGAACAACGGCGCCAACCGTGCGATCGCCTCGAAAGCGCCTGGTACGGCGGGAGTTCGCAGCATGGCTGTGGTGTCGCCGGAGAAGAAGGACGTGTCGCCCGGGCCGGACCCTCCGGCGATGATCACGCGTCCGATATCGATTCCCAATCTGTTCATGCCTTCATCGTCGACACGATCAGCTATCCAGCAGAACTAGTTCTTATCGACATAGCTATAGTTTCTGCTGATGGATCTCGTGGCGGAGGATCTGCAGGCGTTTGCGGTGTTCGCGAGGCACCGCAACTTCACGCGTGCCGCCGAGGAGCTGCATGTCAGTCAGCCCGCCCTCCACGCACGCATCCGCAAACTGACGGCCCGCCTCGGAACGCAGCTCTACGTCAAGCACGGACGACAACTGCATCTGACCGACGCGGGCGAACGGCTGGCTGCCTTCGCCAACGACGCCCGGGACCGCACTGCTGACTTCCTCCGCACGCTGGTTGCCGCCCCGCCGCGACCGCTCGTGCTGATCGCCGGCTCCGGTTCGTACCTGTACCTGTTGGCCGACCCGCTCCGCCGCTACCTCACCCGCGGCCGCGAACTCCGCCTGCTCACCGGCGACGCGGCCGAGACCCTGAGTGCCGTCCGGGGCGGTACGGCGGACCTCGGCGTGACCGCACTGGGCATCCCACCCGACGACCTCGACTGCCAACTCCTCGCACAGTTCCCGCAAACGCTCATCGTGCGCAGCGATCACCGCCTCGCGGGACGTCGTACCGTCCGGCTGAAGGATCTGCAGGACGAGGCGCTCGTCGTACCGCCGAAGGATCGGCCGCATCGGCAGCAGCTGGAGCGGAGCATGCTCGACCAGGGCCTCCGGTGGTCCGTCGCGGTGGAAGCGGAAGGATGGGAACTGCTGGTCCACTTCGTGCGTCTCGGTATCGGGCCGGCGGTCGTCAACGGTTCGGTCCGGACGACGAGCGCCGTACGGAAGATCCCGGTCAAGGACCTGCCGCCGGTGCGGTACTACGTCGTCACGCGAACGGGTCGCGACGACCGGGTGGATGGGTTGAGGAGGGCGCTGACGTGAGCCGCGACAGCAGGACGATCTCCAAGCTGCTGCGCCATACGGCGGGTGAACGCGGCCTCACGATGAGTGCAGACGGCTGGGCGGCAATCACCGACGTACTGCGGGTTCTCGGGCTGTCCCGTGAGCGGCTGGACGTCGCGGTGCTAGAGAACGACAAGCAGCGGCTCCAGGTCGCCGGGGAGCGGATCCGGGCCTGTCAGGGGCATTCGCTCAAGGGGATGCCTGTGACACGTGAAGCGTTGGAGAACAGTTGGGAACGCGTGTACCCCGACGATCTGCTGTGGCACGGGACGAATCACGCGGCGCTGCCTGCGATTCAACGGGAAGGTCTGCGTGCGGGACGGCGTACGCATGTCCATCTGGCGCCGGGGAAGGACAGCCACGTGGGTCGCCGTACTGCCGTAGAAGTCTTGCTGGGTGTGGATTGCGCTGATTTGGCCGTGTATCGAGCGCCCAACGGAGTGTTATTGACGCGAGAGGTACCTGCGGATGCGATCGTTAGGGTCGACGCGGTCCACTGAGCCTGCTGGTCTGGGGACTAGGCTCAGCAGCGATTCGTCATCGAGAACTTGGGAGTCAATGTGGCCACCATCGAGGCCGTCGGCGCGCGCGAGATCCTCGACTCGCGCGGCAACCCCACTGTCGAGGTCGAGGTTCTGCTCGACGACGACACCATCGCCCGCGCGGCCGTCCCGTCTGGTGCCTCCACCGGCCAGTTCGAGGCCGTCGAGCTGCGTGACGGCGACAAGGACCGGTACGGCGGCAAGGGCGTGCTGAAGGCCGTCACCGCGATCCTCGAGGACATCGACAAGGAGATCGTCGGGTACGACGTCCACGAGCAGCGCCTGATCGACCACGCGCTCCTCGACCTGGACGGCACCCCGAACAAGGCCAAGCTGGGCGCGAACGCCATCCTCGGCGTCAGCCTCGCGGTCGCGAAGGCGGCGGCGGAGAGCTCCGGCCTGCCGCTGTTCCGGTACGTCGGCGGCCCGAACGCGCACGTCCTGCCGGTGCCGATGATGAACATCCTGAACGGCGGCGCGCACGCGGACAGCAACGTCGACGTCCAGGAGTTCATGATCGCCCCGATCGGCGCGGCGACGTACGCCGAGGCCGTCATGCAGGGTGCGGGCGTCTACCACGCCCTGAAGGCGGTGCTGAAGGAGCGCGGCCTGTCCACCGGCCTCGGCGACGAGGGCGGCTTCGCGCCGAGCCTCGACAGCAACCGGGCCGCCCTGGACCTGATCGCGGTCGCGGTCGAGAAGGCCGGCCTGCAGCTCGGCAAGGACATCGCGCTGGCGATGGACGTGGCCGCGAGCGAGTTCTTCACCGACGGCGTGTACGCGTTCGAGGGCGGCAAGAAGTCGGCCGACGAGATGATCGCCTACTACGCCGACCTGGTGGCGTCGTACCCGATCGTGTCGATCGAGGACCCGCTGAACGAGGAGGACTGGGACGGCTGGAAGGCCATCACCGGTGAGCTCGGCAGCAAGATCCAGCTGGTCGGCGACGACCTGTTCGTCACCAACGTCGAGCGGCTGCAGCGCGGCATCGACGAGAAGTCGGCGAACAGCCTGCTGGTCAAGGTGAACCAGATCGGCTCGCTGACCGAGACCCTGGACGCCGTCGACCTGGCGCACCGCAGCGGCTTCACCTGCATGATGAGCCACCGCTCCGGCGAGACCGAGGACACCACGATCGCCGACCTCGCGGTCGCGACCAACTGCGGCCAGATCAAGTCCGGCGCCCCGGCCCGGTCCGACCGCACCGCCAAGTACAACCAGCTGCTCCGGATCGAGGAGGAGCTCGACGACGCGGCGACGTACGCCGGTCGCTCGGCCTTCCCGCGCTTCCAGGGCTGACGCTGGTCTGATCCAGGAGGTCAATGCATGCCGTCCCGTCGGGATTCCGGTGCACGACCCGGCTCGCGTCCGTCGAGCCGGACCCAGTCGCGTCCACCGGCCCGGCGGGGCGATCAGCCGAAACGGCGTACGACGGGAACCCAGGCGGACCCGGCGCGGACCCGCGGGTCCCGCAACCTGACCGGGCGGGCGGCCGTCGTACTGCTGGTGCTGGGGGCGCTGATCGTCTCGTATGCGCAGAGCCTGCGGGTCTGGTTCGACCAGCACCAGCAGGTCAGCGCGCTGCAGCAGGAGATCCGAGACCGGGAGAAGCGGGTCGGGGAGCTGAACGACGAGATCACCCGCTGGGACGACGACGCGTACGTGAAGGCACAGGCCCGGCAGCGGCTCGGCTGGGTGATGCCTGGTGAGGTCGGGTACCGCGTGATCGGCGCGGACGGGAAGCCGCTGGGCGCCCCGCCGGAGCCGTCGGCGCCGACGGACGGTACGGCGGACACGCAGAAGCCGACCTGGTACACGAAGCTGTGGGGGAGCGTCGAGGGTGCTGGCACGCCGCCGGCGCCGGCCACGACGCCGACCCCCGCCAAAACCGCCCCGAAGACGATCCTCACGCCGTCACCTAAGGTGACCAGGTGAGCGTCAGCCCTTCCGACCAAGAAGCAGTCAGCAAACAACTCGGCCGGACGGCCCGCGGCATCCGGTCGATCGCGCACCGTTGCAGCTGCGGCCTCCCCGACGTGGTCGAGACCGAGCCGCGACTGCCGGACGGTACGCCGTTTCCCACGACGTACTACGTGACGTGTCCGCGGCTCGCGTCCGCGATCGGCACCCTCGAGGCCTCCGGCATGATGAAAGAGATGACCGACCGCCTGGCCGACGACGAGGACCTGGCTGCTCGGTATCGCGCCGCCCACGAGTCGTACCTCGAGCACCGCGAGTCGATCGAGCACGTCGAGGAGATCGCCGGGATCACCGCCGGCGGCATGCCCACCCGGGTCAAATGCCTGCACGTCCTGGCCGGCCACTCCTTGGCCGCCGGCCCCGGCGTGAACCCACTGGGCGACGAGACCCTGGAAGCACTCGAAGACTGGGGCCGCAGAGGTCCGTGTGTCTGATCGGGTCGCCGCAATCGACTGTGGGACCAACTCGATCCGCCTGCTGATCGCCGATCTTGTGGACGGTCAGCTTGTCGAGATCGATCGCCGGATGACCATCGTCCGCCTCGGCCAGGGCGTGGACGCCACTGGCGCCTTCGCTCCCGAGGCCCTCGCCCGCGTCTTCACCGCCTGTGAGGACTTCGCCTCCGTCATCCAGTCGAGCGACGTCACCAGGCTCCGCTTCGTCGCCACCTCCGCCGCCCGCGACGTCAGCAACCGGGACGCGTTCTTCACGGGCGTCGAGGAGCGTCTCGGCGTACAACCAGAAATCATCTCCGGTGCGGAAGAAGCCGAGCTCAGCTTCCGCGGTGCCACCACGTCACTCGACCTGCCGGCGCCGTACCTGGTGGCCGACATCGGCGGCGGCTCCACCGAGCTGGTCCTCGGCGACGCAACCGGCGTGATTGCGGCCGAGTCTCTCGACATCGGCTCCGTCCGCCTCACCGAACGCCACGTCACGACTGACCCCACGTCCGAGACGGAACTAGCCGCGATCGCCAAGGACATCGACGCTCTCCTGGATGCCACCACCGTCCCACTCGACGAGGCCCGCGCGTTCATCGGAGTAGCCGGCACCTGCACCACCGTGGCCGCGGTGGCGCTGAACCTCGCCGAGTACGACCGCACCGCCGTCCACCACGCCCGCCTCACCACCGAGCAGTTGCGCACCGCCACGACCTGGCTGACAACCACCACCCGCGCAGAGCGCTCCGCCGTACGGTCGATCCACCCCGGCCGTGTAGACGTAATCGGAGCCGGCGCCCTCATCCTGCAACGCCTCTACGACCGCCTACCCGTCACCGAACTGACGGTCTCCGAACACGACATCCTCGACGGAGTCGCCCTCTTCCTGGGTTAGTGCGCGCGGACGCCGTCGAGGGCGATGGTGAGGACCCGGTCGCGTTGGGCCTGGTCGACGAAGCCGGCGGCGGTGAGGCCGCTGACCATGCGGAGCAGGTCGTCGAAGGACACGTCCTTACGTGCCTCACCCGCGGCCTGTGCGCGTTCGAACAGCGGCGTACCGGCGGCGTACATCGCCTCGCGGGCCGCCTTGAAGCTGTCGGCCTCCCGGTTCAGGGACTCCCAGATCGCACGCTTGGTCGCGGCGTACCCGACGAAGCGGTGCAGCCACGTGGTCAGTGCCTCCCACGGTGGCAGGTCGGCCGCCTCCTCCGCGGCGATGCACAGCTCCTCGATCTCGCCGAAGTAGACCGCGTTCAGCAGGTCCTGGCGGTGCGGGAAGTTCCGGTACAGCGTGCCGATCCCGACGCCGGCCTGGCGCGCGATGTCCTCCAGCGAGGCGTCGACCCCTTTGCTCGCGAACGCATCCCGGGCCGCGCCGAGCAGGGCGTCGAAGTTCCGCCGCGCGTCCGCCCGCTGCGGCCGCCGTACGTCGACCCGCAACGCGGGCCTGCTCTCACCGGTCACCATTCGCTCACCTTAGCCAGTTGATAGCGGAGGAGACCCTCCGCTATAGTGGAGGCATACCTCGACTTTACCAGGCCGGGGATCTCGCGCCCAAGCTCTGGCGCGTTCACACTCCTTTCGAAGGACTTCTGCATGCCTGTCATCAGGTCTGGAAACCCTCGCGTGACCCTGGCGGTTCTCGCCACGGTCGTCGCCTCATTCTCTATGTTGCAGTCGCTGGTCAGCCCGGCGCTGCCTGTCATCCAGCACGACCTGCACACCACCCCCGGCACGGTCACCTGGGTGTTCACCGCACTGCTGCTCTCGGTGTCGGTCGCGACCCCGCTGCTCGGCCGGATCGGCGACATGGTCGGCAAGGAACGCACGCTGTTCATCGCGCTGGGCGCCCTGGCCGTCGGCTGCCTCATCGCCGCGCTCGCGCCGAACATCGGCGTACTCATTGCCGCCCGCATCTTCCAGGGTGTCGGCGGAGCCGTGTTCCCGTTGGCGTTCGGGATCATCCGGGACGAGTTCCCGGCCGAGCGCGTGCCTTCCGTGGTCGGCGTGGTGTCGGCCATCATCGCGGCCGGCGGCGGCCTGGGGATCGTGCTGGCCGGCCCGATCGTGGAGTGGCTCGGCTGGCGCTGGCTGTTCTGGATCCCGATGGCGGTCGTCGCGCTGTCGACGTTGATGGTACGGCGCTACGTCCCGGAGTCCCCGAACCGCGTCCCCGGCCGGATCGACTGGCTGGCCGCCGCATTCCTGTCCGGCTGGCTGATCGCGCTGCTGCTCCCGCTGAGCACGGGCCGGTCGTGGGGCTGGGGCTCGTTGCGTACGACGGGACTCTTCGGGCTGGCCGTCGTACTGTTCGCCGGCTGGATCACGGTCGAACTGCGCTCGCGGAACCCGCTGATCGACATGCGGATGATGCGCCGCCCGGCGGTGTGGACGACGAACCTCGTGGCGCTGCTGTTCGGGGCGGCGATGTTTGCGGTGTACGCGTTCGTCCCGCAGTTCCTGCAGATCCCGAAGGCTGCCGGGTTCGGGTTCGGTGCGAGCGTCACGAAGGCCGGGCTGCTGATGCTCCCGATGCTGGTGACGATGGCGGTCGTCGGGTCGTTGAGCGGCCCGCTCGCGCCGCGGTTCGGCGCCAAGGCGCAGGTCGTTTCCGGGTCGGCGTTGAGCCTGGTCGCGGCGCTGATGTTCGCCGAGTTCCACGACGCGCAGTGGCAGGTGGCGCTCTCGACGGCCCTGTTCGGTGTCGGGCTCGGCCTCGCCTACGCGGCCATGACGAGCCTGATCGTGCAGAACGTCCCTCGCGAACAAACCGGTGCGGCCACCGGCATGAACGCTAACATCCGCACCATCGGCGGCTCCATCGGCACCGCCCTGGCGAGCTCCATCATCACCGGCCACGTCCAGCCCTCAGGCCTCCCCGCGGAGGCCGGCTTCACCAACACCTTCCTCCTCCTCTCCGCCTTCGCCGCCGCAGCCGTCGTACTCGCCCTGGCCATCCCAGGACCACGTCGTACGCCGGTATCTCCCATCACCCAACCGGCCGAGGAGCAACTCGCCGCCTAACCTCCCGTTTAGGCTGGGTGGGTGAAGCTTCCGCATCCGTTGACCGGGGAGTTGTTCGAGAGTCCGGTGCCGCCGGGGGCCGGGTGGCCGGAGGACCCGGCGGTACGGCGTACTCCGGTGGCGCGAGATGCGGCCGAGGTGGTGCGGCTTGCGGCAACTGATGAGCTGGCGGAGCTGGAAGCGCGCGTCTCCGTGTGTCGAGCGTGTTCGCGGCTCGTCGAATGGCGCGAAGACGTTGCTGTCGGCAAGCGAAAGTCCTTCGCGGATCAGCCGTACTGGGGACGGCCGATCGCGGGCTGGGGTGTTGCCGAGCCGCGGATCCTGATCGTCGGGCTGGCGCCGGCGGCGAACGGCGGGAACCGCACCGGGCGCGTGTTCACCGGCGACCGCTCCGGCGACTGGCTGTTCGCGAGCCTGCACCGCGTCGGCCTCGCCAACCAGCCCACCAGCGAACACGCCGGCGACGGCCTGCACCTGATCGGCACCCGGATGATCGCCGCCGTCCGCTGCGCCCCGCCCGCGAACAAACCCACCCCGGAGGAGCGCGACACCTGCGCCCCTTGGTACCGCCGCGAGCTCGAACTCACCCTCCCCAGCACCAGGTCGATCGTCTGCCTCGGCAAGTTCGCGTACGACGCTCTGCTCGCAGCGCTGATCGCGCTCGGGGCCGACGTACCGCGACCGCGCCCGAAGTTCGGCCACGCGGTCGAGTACCGGATCCCGACCCCGTACGGCGAGGTCACCGTCCTCGGCTGTTTCCACCCCAGTCAGCAGAACACCTTCACCGGCAAGCTCACCGAGCAGATGCTCGACGCCGTACTCACCCGCGCGAAGAACCTGTCCACAGCTCCGGAAAACCAGAGTTGACCTGGGTAGGCGACCTGATAGAAGCTGCCGACTATGCATGCCGCCCCACGCCGCTGCCCACATGACTCGTGACAACCTGCCCGAGCAATCTCGGGGACGTCCGGCCGCGCAACGGCCCGCAAGTGGTGGCGTGGAGCGCGCACCGGCCGCGCCGTCGATGCCTGCTGCGCACGAGGCCGCGCCGCTGGGGTTCGTCCCCAGCCCGGACCGGTTCCACTGGTGGGGCGAGCTCCACGACGACGTCAAGACGTACCTCGAGCGCAAGGTAGGACCGTCCATCGAGTGGTGGGCCGACCTGCACGAGCGGGAGCGAGACCGGCCGTACGCCGTCGTGCTCGGGCCGAACGGGCTCGCGGTGACGACGCCACGGGTCAACAAACAGGGTCAGAAGACGCAGAGCGTGCGGATCGATCAATTCGTACCGTCGAGCATCAAACACGCCGTCGTACAGCAACAGGCCACGAAGCCGCGCGGCGGTCTGCGCTCGCTCGTGTCGCGCGGCCGGGACGAGCAGTCCCAGCTGTCGGTCCCGCCGCAACTGAACCTCACGCAGGAGATGCGCGGCGTCCTCGGCAACCTGCCGCTGGAGGCGCAGCAACGTCTGCAGACACCGTTCCTAGGGGCGCAGGCCGTCACGCACTACCGGTCGTACTACTACGGGAACGACGAAGAGCTCGACCTGTGGTGCTACCTCGCGGGCGACAAGACCGTCACGTTCGCAACCGGGCACCGCACTGTGCCCAACGGTGTGGACCCGCAGCACGCCTCCTGGCGACTGACCTGCTACCAGGCGGACGTCGCTCGATGAGTTCGAGCCGGGACTTCCGGGACCTCGACGGAGCCGATCCCTGGAAGCTGCTCGGGGTCGGCCGGTCGGCCGGCGCCGAGGAGATCAAACGCAGCTACCGCCGCCTGTCGCGAAGCCACCACGCCGACGTGGGCGGTGACTCCACGCAGCAGGTCAGGCTGAACCGCGCCTACGAGATCCTGTCCGACCCGACCCGGCGCGCCGATTACGCACTCCTGCTGCAGCGCAAGGAACGCCCCCAAGACTTCGTCCGCCCAACACCCGAACCCGAACCCGAAGAGCCCGCAGCGGACCCCTTCGCCTGGTCTTCCGGCCCCGCCCCCACCTCGACCCCACCGCGGTACGAGCAGCCATATCAGGACCCGTACACCGAATCGCCGTACGCCGATCCGCCCTACCGCGATTCGTACGTCGCCCCGCCGTACCGCGACTCCTACACAACCTCGACGTACCAGCCCCAGCGCCGCGGCGTCAGCGGGCAGGCGGTCGGCGCCGTGCTCACCGCCTTCATCTGCTCGCCGGTCTCGATCTATCTGGCAATCTCGGTCCTCCGCAACAACCGCCCCGGCCGAGCCCTCGCCTGGCTCGCAATCCTGATCAACGTAGGCCTCCTCGGCTTCTCGATCGTCGGCGCCTTGGTACGCGGCACCTAGCCATCGGCCGATCTCGTCCTACTGTGATCCTGGCCTGCTGGGCTCCCAGTGCGCGAGGTACTCCGCAATCTCGCGGTCGCAGTCCTCGATAGGCCGGGTGGTGTCCACCACGAGGCGGACGTCGGTGCGCGGCTGGTAGTCGCCTGCTGACTGCCCCACCTGCTCCCAGTCCGGATATGTCCACCCGGGCAGGTCGCTCGCCCTGCTGAGCACACGCCGACGGTGTTCCTCGGTATCGGGACAGGCCGTCTCGATCACCACATGCCGGGCATCGTTGGCATCGGCGAGGTGGTGCCAGCCGTCGCGGGCCTCGGTAACCGGGTTCACCGCGTCGGCGATCACGGTCAGCCCCCGGCGCAGGTGACCGCCCGCGATGTCGTGGGCAACGCTGTATGCCGTGATGCCGGTCTGTTCGGCCGTCAGGCCATTGCGGCGCATGGCGCCCTCGATCTCGTCGATGCGAAGCCAGATCGCGTCGGTGCGATCGGCGAGGTGCCTGGCCAGCGTCGACTTGCCGGTCCCCGGGAGGCCGCCGAACTCGATCAGTGTTCCCTTGCGCATGATGACCACCTAGTGTTTCGGTTGACAGCATGTATACCGACTCGTTTTACATCGTGTCAAGCGAAGGGGACTCGCATGAAGACTGACGGCAGGCGGGCGGCGTCGACTGCCGCCACCCGGCGCGCAATCATCGAGGCCGGGCGCGACCTGCTGGCGACGCGCGAGTGGCGGAACTTCACCTTGGAGGCTGTGGCCACCAGCGCCGGCGTGACCCGGGTGACGGTCTACAACCAGGTGCAGTCGAAGTACGGACTCCTGGACGCGGTACTCACCGAACTCAGCGAACGCGCCGGCATGGACCAGCTGCTCACCAACACGAGCGAACTGGACGCCGCGGCAGCCCGCCAGGCGATCGTCGAACAGACGTGTCGCTTCTGGCACGTCGAGCGCGACGTTCTGCGCCCGCTCTTCGGCCTGGCTGCCATCGATCGGGAGGTGGCGGGGATGCTTGCGGAACGCGAGCAGTGGCGGCGCGACCAGTTGCAGCGCCTCATCGACAGGCTGGTCGAGGAGGCGCCGACCGTCAAGCGGTTCGACCGTCCGGCCCTGCTCGCAGGAGTCGTCGCGGTGACGTCGTTCCCGACGTACGACGCGCTGGGTGAGCTGGCGGATGACCCGCTCGCGGCGGCGAAGGTAATCGACCACCTGGTAGTCAGCCTGACCGGCTGACACAGGTTCGTTGGACTCAGCGTGCGGCTGCCATGACTTGATGTGCGCATGCATCCGCGGCCTGGCCGGTCGTGTCCACCCAGAGGTCGTAGGCCATCCCCTCGTGCACCCGCTCCTCAGACCATCGAGCGAGCCCCGCCCGTCCCTTTCGCGCACACTCTCGACGCTCGAGTTCATCTAGATCACAGCGAACCCCCACCGAGACGACGTCGAGCCCCGCCAGAGTCGCGAACCAGTGATCCCGCACCTCGGGCCCCAGCATCATCTCGTCGACGATGACCGGGTTCCCCGCCAGAACGAACTCGCGAACAGCCCGATGAAACCCCTGCAACATGCGCAGCCCGACCGGCCCGTACGAGATCCCAGAAACCGGCTTGCCGTTCTCGTCCGGCAGGTCGACGTACTGGAATCCCTGCTCCCGATGAGCTCCCATTGCACCACCAGCCCACTGAGCGGGAACCATCGCGAAGCACGTGTCCAACCCCATCAACAAATACGGCTCATCCAAACAGTCCTGCAGCGCCCTACCCAGCGTCGTCTTCCCGGAAGACGAGGCGCCGTTGAGAAAGATCACCGAAGGCAAGGAGGTCCGCGTCACCGCACGATTATTACGCGCAGCCCACCCAACGGGCGGTTGCACGGATCAGCCGAGGATCGGCTGTTGCGCCAGCGCTGGTTGACATGTCCTTGTCGGGCGAGTCAGTTACCGGGCGTCGCCTCGTTGGAAACTGCTCAGGCCTCTCTCTTGACAGGCGGTCATGTCCCCTGTAGCGCCTAAGGAGAGGGCGCGCACTTTGAGGGGAGAGATGCCAGGCGCGAGACCTCGATCCCGAAACACGCCAACACTTGCGCAGTCTGCGCCCCTGTATGGCGGCTATGACCGTGGGGGTTCATCATGCTTCGACGACTACACCGGATCGCAGCGCTTGGTGCTGCGGGCACCCTGATGGCCACTGGACTTGTGGCGCTCAGCGCTACTTCAGCGGTTGCTGGCACACCCATGGAGACAGGGTGCCCCTCGGGCTCCCTGCTGCTGTCTGTGAGTGACCTCATCGACCAGGGGTACGACGCTGATTTCTGGCACGCCATAGATGCCAACGCCGACGGCTTCGCCTGTGGCCATCCTGTCTCCGCTCCGGTACAGGATCGCATCTGCGGAGTGCCCTGCCATGTCCCGATCATCTACCGCGCCGGCGACAACAATCTCACGCAGGAACACTGACCTCCGTCGGACAGTCTCGCGTGGCGGCCAGACGACGACCGGGTCTCTTGCGGGCGTGCCCCACGCTTGCGACGCCGGAGGCGCCCTTGGCGCGTGTCGGACCAGACCGCACTTCCCATGATTGCTGTCGGTGCGATGCGGAGCCCCAACCCATCGGCCCGTCGGCAGACGGCGCGAACCACCGGCCTCGCTAGCCGGCCACTCGACACCGCGGGTGTCGTTCGTTGATGACGAGATCTCGTTGTCTCCGGAGGCACCCGTTGTCACGTGCGCGCCAAGCCAAGGACCGCGCCTGGAGCGCAGGCAAAGCCGGAGTGGAGGGCGTGCCAACGGCGGAAAACTAGTGGTGCGCGGGTGAGCAAGGGGTCACTCTGGACGACATGCATCTCACCTTCCAGCATGATCCGCGCGGCGAGAGTCTCACGCTGATCCGGAGGGCGGACGGCGCAGTATTCACGCTGTCGTCGTACACACACAAGTGGCGCGTACCGCACGACCTCTCGCACGCGGTCACCGAACGCGAGCTCGGCATCGCCGACGGAATCTTCGGCGTGATCGCGGCAGGCGCGGTGTTCGCCACCATGACCCAGATCGAGGGCAAGAAGCGCCACGACGCCAAGGTCCGCAGTGCCCGTATTCTGAAGGCTGCCAAGGGCGTCGGCATCAGTGAGGCGATCGCGGCAGTCATCCATGAAGCCGTCGAGAAACGGCAGGCAACGCCGTATGCCGCGGTCCGCGAGAGTTGGGGAGTCATTTCCCAGGATCCCTGTCCGTACCTGGACGAAGACATCGAGCGTGCTACCACGGTTCTGCGCGAACTGGGTGAACAGTGGGGTGCGAGCTCCGAACCGCTGGAGTTCCCGTGGCCAGCGAGACTCTGCGCCACCGACCCCAAGGGTGGGCGAGTTAGTGCCTAGCCAAGGACTCCGGCAGACCCGTAGGCCTTTAACTGCGCCTCACCAGCCAGAGGTGACGATTACGTGTCAAGGCCGCGGGCAGACCTCCCGGATGGACGCCGCAGGCGCCCATGACGCGTGCCGTGCCGGGCAGGCGTCCCACCCTGTGGTGGCGGTGAGGAGCGGAGCGACGAAGGAAGCGGTCGCGTAGGACGCGTGGGATCCAACAGGTGTGCCCGGGACGGGATTCGAACCCGTATGCCTGTTAGGGCCGCGAGGTTTAAGCTCGCTGCGTCTGCCGTTCCGCCACCCGGGCTGGAGGCTCGGGGATGAGAGTACTCGTTACTGGTAGGTCTTTCGGGGGTACACGGCGTGGGCGCCGGCTACCCGGTCCAGGAACAGCTTGCCGTTGCAGTGGTCGATCTCGTGCTGGAGGGCGCGGGCCTCGAACGCGTCTGTGGTGATCGTGACCTCGTCCTTCGTACCGGGGAGGACGCCGGTGACGGTCAACCGGGTCGCGCGTTTGACGTCGCCGGTGAAGTCCGGCACCGACATGCACCCTTCGCGAGCCTTCTCGTTGCGCGAGGCCTCGACGACGACCGCGTTGCACAGCACGAAGACGCCGTGGCAGGTACGCGTCTTCGGGTGATTGGTCACGTCGAGCGAGAACATCTGCGCCGCCACACCCACCTGCGGCGCCGCGAGACCGACGCACCCGGGGGAGACCCGCATGGTCGCCACGAGGTCCGCGGCGAGCTGGATCATCTCCGGGTCGAGCGGGTCCACCTCCGCGCTCTCCGTCGCGAGCACCGGGTGCGGCGCGCGGACGACCTCGAGAACAGCACCCTGGACATCCAGACGTGCAGGGGACCAGTCCGTGATCACAGTTCGTCGCTCTCGGCCGGGCGCAGCGTGACGCCCACTCCGAGTTCCTCGGCGGTGATCTCGAGCGCCCGGTCCAGCATCTCCAGCTCCGCCGTCGGCGGCAGCTCGACCTCGGCGGTCAGCACATACAGCCCGCCGCTGAGCCGCGTCGCCAGGTCCGTGATCGTGCCTCCGGCGGCCGCGATCATCCGCGTCACCGCCGCGACGATCCCCGGCCGGTCCGCGCCGTGGACGCTCAGCATGTACGGCGCACCGATCGGCGCGTGCTCGTGCTCAGGGCCCATCTTGCGGACCGTGATGACCAGCTCGCCGCGCAATGGCTCGAGCGCCGACTTCACCTCGTCGAACGGCCCGGCGCAGACGATCATCATCGCGAAATGGCCGCGCAGCAGCGTCATGGTCGAGTCCTCGAGGTTGACCCCGGTACCGACCAGGGCCTCGGTGACGTCGGCGATGATCCCCGGGCGGTCCGGGCCGATGACGGTGACAGCGAGCTGACTCATGCCCGGCAACCTACCGCCGACCTAAGTACCTGATCGCACCGACTTCGGTATCCGGACACCCGCACCCGCCCCGGAGATCGCTTACCCACCGCTACATTCAAGACATGAGTGAGCGCGTACGTCGACGTACGGCCGTGAACTGGGTCGTGGACAGCGTGTCGTTCGTGCTGGCAGTTCTGATCGGGCTTCTCGCCTACAACGAGGGTGAGGGCGACCCCGTGCCGCGGATGCTGCTCGCGGTCGACTTCTGGTCGGGGATGGTGCTGTGCCTGACCCTGTGGTTCCGGCGCCGCTGGGCTGTCCCGTTGGCAGTTCTCGCGGCTGCGGTCTCGGTGTACTCCGACGCCGCGGCCGGGCCGACGCTGGTCCTGATCATGACCGTCGCCGTCCACAAGCCGTGGCGGACCTCGATCTGGGTCTTCGCGGTGAACTTCGTTGCCACGCTCACCTACCTCCAGGTGCGGCACAAGGAGGATTGGAAGACGCAGCTCGTCATCGGCATGACCCTGTACCTGGCCATGGCCGGCTGGGGGTTCTACATCCGGTCCCGGCGGCAACTCCTGCAGACGCTGCGGGACCGGGCGGATCGGGCCGAGACCGTGGCGACGCTGCAGGCCGAGCAGGCCCAGCTCCGGGCGCGCGAGGAGATCGCTCGCGAGATGCACGACGTGCTCGGTCATCGGCTGTCGTTGCTCAGCGTTCATGCCGGCGCGCTGGCGTACCGCCCGGACGCGTCCACCGCCGAGGTCGCCGGCGCCGCCGAGATCATCCGGGCGAGCGCGCACCAGGCGCTGCAGGATCTCCGCGAGGTGATCGGCGTACTGCGGGCTCCAGTAGGCGAGCTTCCGCAGCCCGCGTTCGCCGACCTGCCCGCGCTCGTGGAGGGCTCGCGGGAGGCGGGCATCCCGGTCGATCTCACGCTCGATGCGCCGGGCGCGTTGCCGGAGCACGTCGGGCGTACGGCGTACCGGATCGTGCAGGAAGGGCTGACGAACGCGGTCAAGCATGCGCCGGGCGAGCCCGTGACGATCAGCGTGACCGGTGCCCCAGGCAACGGACTATCCGTCGAACTGCGCAACCCAGCACCGAACCGCCGGCGCGGAGACGGCCAAGGTTTGAAGGGCCTCAGCGAGCGCGCTGCCCTGGTCGAAGGCCGCGTCGAACACGGCCGCACCCCCGAAGGCGACTTCCGCCTGTACGCCTGGCTACCGTGGCCCGCATGACCATTCGGGTGCTGATCGTCGACGATGATCCGTTGTTGCGGGCCGGGTTGAAGTTGATGCTCGGCGGAGCCGAGGACATCCGCGTGGTCGGGGAGGCCGGGGACGGGTCCGGCGTACAGGGTCTGATCGACCGGCTCGCACCGGACGTGATCCTGATGGACATCCGGATGCCCGGCACCGACGGCCTCACCGCGACGGAAGCGGTACGCCGTCGTTCGGGCGCACCTGAGGTGGTCATCCTCACCACCTTCGACGCCGACGAGCACGTCCTGCGCGCCCTCCGCGCCGGCGCCGCCGGGTTCATCCTGAAGGACACCCCGCCCGCCGAGATCGTCGAGTCGGTACGCCGGATCGCCGCCGGGCATCCCGTCCTCTCACCGGCCGTCACCAAACGCCTGATCACCCGCGTCGCCGACTCCGGGCAGAACGACCGCAAGACCAAGGCCGCCGCCCGCCTCGCGGACCTGAACGACCGTGAACGCGAGATCGCCGTCGCCGTCGGCGAGGGGAAGTCGAACGCCGAGATCAGCGCGACCCTCTACCTCAGCGTCCCGACCGTGAAGACGCACGTCTCCCGCATCCTCACGAAACTCGACCTGAACAACCGCGTCCAGATCGCCCTCCTCGTCCACGACGCCGGGCTCTTGCACGACTAGCGCGGTTCGAGCACCACTACCGCGGTCGTTCTCGGGCGGCGATCGGCGTACTCGTCGAGGTTCTTGTCGAGGTCCTGCCAGCGGGCCCACAGCCGTGTGCGTTCCGAGCCTTCGGCGGCGCGTCCGCGGACCGGTCGTTCCCCGTCGGTGAGCACCGCGTCGGCATCCGGGTGGGCCAGCAGGTTCAGCCACCAGGCGGGTTCCGGTGCGCCCCACCCGTTCATCGCGAGGGTGACCAGGTTCGGCCCGTCCTCGACGTACCCGAGAATCACGCTCCGCGGTTCCCCGGTCCGCCGGCCGGTCACTGTGAGCCGCAACAGGCCGTACTTCTTGCCCCGCGGTCGTGAGAGACCTTTGCGGCCCTTGCTGACGTTGTAGAGACCTCGGTGGACCTTCCAAGCCCCGCGGATGAACCAGCGCGGCGGCAGCATCGCTTTACTCATGTCCCCCTCCAGACACTCGCGCACAGCGTCGCAGAGCGGGACCGCGAAAAGAAGGCCGGGCCCCCGGCGAGTTGGAGGCCCGGCCGATCAGGTGCCGAGTTACGACTGGGTCGCGCGGCGGAACTCTTCGTTCGGCGTCTGCAGGCTGCCGAGGCTGGTGACCTCGCGGCGGAAGAACAGCGCCAGGGTCCAGTCCAGGATGACGCGGGCCTTCCGGTTCAGGGTAGGCACGCGGGACACGTGGTAGGTCCGGTGCAGGAACCAGGCCAGCCAGCCCTTCACCTTGACGCCGTACAGCTGCGCGACGCCCTTGTGCAGGCCGAGGCTCGCGACCGAGCCGACGTACTTGTGCTTGTAGTCCTGCGGCGGCTGACCGTCGACGACCCGCAGGATGTTCGCGGCGAGCCGGTTGGCCTGCCGTACGGCGTGCTGCGCGTTCGGGGCGCAGTACGCACCGGTCTCGCTGGTCAGGTCCGGTACGGCGGCGTTGTCGCCGGCGGTCCACGCGTCGTCGACACCCTCGATCCGCAGGTTCGGCAGCGTCTTGACCCGGCCCTTCTCGTCCAGCGGGAAGTCCGTCGCGGCGAGCGCCGGGTTCGCCTTCACGCCGGCCGTCCAGACGATCGTGTCGGCGTCGAACTCCTCGCCGTCACTGAGGATCACGTGGCCCTTCTCGCAGGACTCCAGCCGGGTCTCCAGGCGGATGTCCATGTTCCGCTTGCGGAGCTGGTCCACGGTGTACTGGCCGAGATCAGGGCCGACCTCGGGAAGGATCCGGTTGGTGGCCTCGACCAGGACCCAGCGCATGTCCTCGGGCTTGATGTTGTCGTAGTAGCGAGTGGCGTAGCGGGCCATGTCCTCGAGCTCGGCGAACGCCTCCACACCGGCGTACCCGCCGCCGACGAAGACGAACGTGAGCGCGGACTTGCGCAGCACCGGGTCGGGCTGCGACGACGCGACGTCGAGCCGGTCCAGGACCTTGTTGCGCAGTGCGATGGCCTCTTCGACGTTCTTGAAGCCGGTCGCTTCCTCGGCCAGGCCGGGGATGGGCAGCGTGCGGGCGATCGAGCCGAGCGCGACCACGACCTGGTCGTAGGCGAGCTCGTACTCCGGGCCCTCCTCGGGCATCACCTTGGCGACCTTGTGCGCGTGATCGATCCCCGTCACGCGGCCGGTCACCACCCGGCAGCCCTTGAGGGTCTTGCGCAGCGGCACCACGACGTGCCGCGGCTCCACCGAACCGGCCGCGGCTTCCGGCAGGAACGGCTGGTAGGTCATTACCGACCGCGGGTCGACCACGGTCACCCGGATCCGGCCCTTACGGGCGGCGCGGCGCAGGCCGTACGCGGTGTACATCCCGACGTAACCGCCTCCGACGACGAGGATGTGCGGCACCTGGGTTGTCATGCGGTTCACTCTCCCTGAGTGGTTCTCAGACTTCATGTTCGCTTCAACGCTAAACGCTCGTGAAAGATTTCACAAACCCTTCTGGGAGTGATCTCACCCACCGAACATCCCCCATCTGAGGGAGCCCTCATCCCCTCATGGTCGGTCCCTCGGGCGGTACCCACCAGCCCTGACACACAACCGCAAGCCAGCCCTTGCCGGGCCGTCGGCGGAGTCCTAGCGTCGCAGCAAGGGGAAGGGGACGGTCATGGACCGCGACGAGATGGTGCGCATCGACGAGGCGATCACCGATGCGATCGGCGCGGGTGACCTGGGGGCACTCGACGCGCTGATGAGTCCTGAGCTGGCAGCCGACTTCAAGAAAGGCATCGGGGAAATCCGCGAGGCCTTCCCGGACTACGCGTGCACCGAAGCGGCGCGCGTCGTCCAAGGCGACCGGCTGGCGGTCCGCTTCGACTACCAAGGTACGCACCGGGGCGAGTGGCTCGGAGTTCCAGCGACCGGTCAGCGGGTCACCTTCAGAGGCATGTCCCTGGACAGGTTCGCAGACGGCGTGATGGTCGAATCCGACGTCGTGATGGACTGGCTGGACGTCCTCGAACAACTAGGCGGCCACCCGAGGACCGACGCCTGAGTGCCTCTATGCGGTCGGCAGGCGGTAGACCGAAACGTGGGAGGGGGAGTCGGCGGTGAACTCGGTGTTGGTCCAGTCGGCGTGGCGGGATTCGAGGGTGAAGCCGGCTAGTTGGGCCATCAGGTCGAGTTCGGCCGGCCAGATGTAGCGGTGTGGGGTGCGGCCCAGGCGTGCCTCGGTGCCTTCGCCGAAGTGGAAGTGGTGTGAGACGACGTGCTGCTTCAGTACGTCGTACGTGTCCAGCAGGATGTAACCGGGATCGGCGGTGCCGACGGTGGCGGGGACACCGGGTGGGAGACGTCGTAGTTCGGGGACCCAGAGTTCGATCACGAAGCGGCCGCCGGGGGAGAGGTGGCGGGCGGCGTTGCGGAAGCACTCGACCTGCTCCTCCTGGGTGAGCAGGTTCGCGATCGTGTTGTAGACCAGGTAAACGAGGGTGAACTCGCCCGGTACGCGCGCCGTCGCCATGTCGCCCGCGACGACCGGGATCGTCTCCGCGTCGGCCTTCGTCCGCAGCCGTTCGAGCATCGCGTCCGACAGTTCGATCCCGCTCACCGGCACGCCGTACTCCGAGAGTGGTACGGCGACCCGCCCGGTGCCGATCGCGAACTCGAGCGCCCGCCCACCGTCGGCGAGTCCAGCCAGCCGTTGCACGGTCGGCCTGAGAACGTCCGCCGAGAACATCCCGTCGCCGGGCGTGTCGTACCGCTCCGCGACGTCCGCGTTCCACAACCGGTTCTGCTCCGCGGCCTTCGACCACTGCAGCACATCCTCGGCCCCGTCCTCGCCGGTCTTGGCGAAGCCGAGGCGCTCGTACAGCCGGCGCGCGTCCGGATTGTCCCGCTCGACGTTCAGCTTCAGCGGTACGCGGTACCCCGCGGCCTCGGACTGCAACGCGGTGAGGATCGCCGTACCGACGCCACGGTTCTGGACGTCAGGATGGAGTTGGATGCCGTTCACTTCGACGACTTCCGGCGTGCGGCTGACCCTCAGGCGACCGGCGCGTACGTCGTCGATCTCGACGACGTACAGATCGGTGGCGGGATCCTCGATCGACTCGCGACTCCACTCAGCGAATCGCGCCCGCCAGGCAGGCTCGTCGAAGTCGGCAGGCAGGCGGCCCTGCGCGCCGGTGGCGGCCAGCGTCACGTCGGCCAGGAACGTGATGTCCGCGTCCGTAGCCAGTCGGAGTCGATACATGCGAGGCAACTTACGCAGGCGAGTATCCGAGCAGCCACTGGTTATTCGGCTCGCCTGACTGATGTGGGTGGGAAGTTGGCGCACGGATCCCACCAGCCGGCCGGTGGTGTGCAAGCTCGACAGGTAGAGCACCAGCGAGACACCGTACGCACGATCACAATCACGCTCAGGTGCACTACCCAGCCACCCGACACCTCCTGTCGAAAATGCACGCGTCGCCCGTTCCCTCGGCAGACCTCAGCCACCCACACACCGCTCCACCTCGGGCATGCGAACCGCGGTACGGATGACAGACCTTTGTGAGAACTGTTGATCCGGTGGGGGTGGTGCGCATCAATAGAGAGGTGGAGAACTATCGGACCCCGGTCCTGACAGCCTCGGTGCTGGCGCCCCCGGCGGTGTGTGCGCTGCTGACGCCGTTCCGGGAGCACTTCGACAACGCGAACGCGGCGTTGCTGCTGGTGGTCGTGATCGTGGCGGTCGCCGTGTTCGGGATCCGGCTCGCCGGGGTGATCGCGGCGGTGTCGAGCGCGGTGTGGTTCGACTTCTTCCTGACCATGCCGTACGACAGCTTCACCATCAACAGCACCAACGACGTCGAACAGGCCGTACTGCTGCTGGTGATCGGGATCGCGGTCACGCAGATCGCGATCTGGGGCCGAGGGCAACAAGCCAAGGCGTCCCGGCGCGCCGGGTACCTGGACGGCGTGATCACCACCTCGCAGGCGGTCGCGGCCGGCGGGTCGACCGACGACCTGATCGAGCAGGTGCGCGCCGAACTCACCGCCGTACTGGGAATCGACGGCGCCAAGTTCGTTGCCAGCAGCAAACAGACCCAGGCGCCGCGGCTGAACCCGGACGGCTCCGTGACCCGCGGATCGCACGTCCTGAAGGTCGAACGCGACGGCCTGCCGACGAACGCCGAGATCGAACTGACCGTCCAGCACGCCGGCGAACCCCGCGGCCGCTTCCTCCTCACCGCCGCCAGCCGGATCGCCCGCCCCGACCTGGAACAACGCCTGGTAGCCGTCGCCCTCGCCGACCAGGTCGGCGCCGCCCTCACCACCCAGGAACCCGTCCGCCCGCACGTCTGATCCTTGTATTGCAGGCAAATACATCGGGAAGCGATGGATATTCGCCCGTTTTCGGTGCGGAATGGTTGATGGATTCTCAGACGTTGTTAAGGGTGGGACCGTAGTATCTCGATACGGCCCCGGATGTGGGTCATCAGGAGGAAGAGATGCAGAGCAGTAACCCGGTGCTGAACCGGTCGAGTGCGTTCGCGCCTGGCCACGGCCAGGCCTATCCGGGGGCCGCTCCGTACGGTCAGCAGAGCCCATACGGTGGCGGATCGGGTATGCCGCCGCAGCAGCAGTACCCGGGGGCTCCGGCCTCGAGCCGCCCCATGACGTTGGACGACGTGATCGTCAAGACCGCGATCACCCTGGGCGTGGTCGTGGCGGCTGCCGCCGTGGCCTGGTGGATGGTCCCGGTCGAGCTCGTCAAGCCGGCGTTCCTTGCCGGTGCACTGGTCGGGTTCGCGCTCGCCATGGTGCTGTCGTTCTCGCGCAAGGTGAACCCGGCCCTGGTGATGCTGTACGCCGTCGCCGAGGGCGTGTTCCTCGGGATCGGCAGCAAGTTCATCGCCGCCTGGGTCGGTGACTCCGCGATCATCGTGCAGGCCGTGCTGGCCACGATGGTGACGGCCGGCCTGACACTGGCGACGTACAAGTACTTCGCGATCAAGGTGACGCCCAAGTTCACCAAGATGGTGATCATCGGTACGGCGGGCTTCGCCGGCGTGCTGCTGGTCAACCTGGTCCTGAGCCTCTTCGGGATCAGCACCGGCATCAGCGGTATGGGCCCGATGGGTCTGCTGTTCGCCGCGCTCGGCGCCGGTCTCGCGGTGTTCAACCTGATCCTCGACTTCGACATGATCGAGCAGGGTGTCCGCCAGGGCGCCCCGCAGAACGAGGCCTGGCGGGCCGCGTTCGGCCTGACCGTCACCCTGGTCTGGCTGTACTGGAACATCCTGCGGATCCTCGCCATCCTTCGCGGCGGCGACTGATCCCAGCAGCACCTAGAACCGCACGACCACGGAAGGGCCGGTCCAGGTGGGCCGGCCCTTCCGCTTTTCCGGACGCAGGTCGTCCGGTTCCGGCTCTACGGTGGTCCCATGACCACAACCTGGTACGACGCTCCTTCGCATGCCGCCGGCGCCGCACTCGCCGAACGCCTCGCGCAGCACGGGATGCCGGACGTCGACATCCGTTCGACCGGCGTCCGTGTGCGGTCCACTGAAGACACCCAGATCGCAGCCGAGGAGCTCGGCCTGATCGCGAACCCAGCGGGTGTCCAGACCCTCGACGTCGTGATCGAGGCCGCAGATCCGGCCGCGGTGCAGCCGTTCTGGCATGCCGTCCTCGGCCCGGATCTGCTGCGGCGGGACCCGGCGTTCACCGTACGGCGGCTCGCGGAGTCGCGACCGTTGCGGAACCGGATCCACGTCGACGTGGTCCGGCCGTCGGCGGCGGTGGACGAGGCGCGCGCGGTGACGGGTCGGGAGCCGTCCGGGGCGTACGGCGTGATGCTGCCCGACGACGAGGGGAACGAGGTCGACCTGGTGCCAGGGGACCCGCTGCCGGGGACGACCGACTGGCTGGCGTTGTTCGCCGCGATGACGTTCTACCCGACCTCCGCGCCGGCGCAGTTGGCGAGCAAGGTGGCCGCGCTCGCCGATGCCGCGGGCATTCCGCTGATGATCGACGTACGGCCGGAAGGCGTCGTGATCGACAGCGGGAAGGACCAGTGGGAGGACGGCGACGGCGCGGACCCGAAGTTCGTCGCGCTGGCCACGCAGATCGAGGCCGCGGCGAAGGACCTCGGGTTGCGAGCGGACCCGGCGGGGTTGCGGTTCGTGCAGTTCGGGATCGACGCGGTCGACGTACCGGCGGTCCGGGCGTTCTGGGTGGCGCTGCTGGGCTACGCGGAGGACGACCGGCCGCACCTCTCGGACATCTACGACCCGCGGCGCTTGAACCCGGTGCTGTTTTTCCAGCAGCTGGAGGAGCCTCGGCCGCAGCGAAACCGGATCCACTTCGAGCTCGCCGTACCGGAGGATCAGGCGGCTCAGCGGGTCGAGGCCGCGGTGGCCGCAGGTGGGCGGCTGCTGGACGAGAAGCCTTACCTGGTTGCCGATCCGGAGGGCAACGAGGTGGTCATCGGACCTGAAAGAACGTGAAAGACCTGCCCCTCCACCTGAAAGGGCAGGCCTTCGAGTCGTCTCCTTTGCGGCTCAGCCCATTCGCCGATGCGCCTTGACCAGATCAAACTCATGGACGATGGCGGTAGCGTGCCCGTGCGCGAGTGCGTACTCGCCGGCTAGCCATCTCACTCTGTCGTCGAAGCGCAGGAACGACGGTCCGTCGTTCATCAGCTGGAACCACTCGGTCATTGCGCGTCCGGTGCATCTGGGCACGGCCTCCACCAAACGCTGATGCGTCTCCTCGGAGTGGTTCAAGCCCATCTTCGCCTCCCGTTATCGGGGTACCGCGTAGTTATCGACTGTGCACCACGTGGCCGCCCGGAGGCAAGACTCCCGACATGAAAGTCCCCGCTCAGCGGACGCACAAGTCCAACAACTATTGACCGACCGGTACCGGGTCGACGCCGTCCTCGACCTTCTCGACCTCCGCCTTCGGGTGCCGGCGCCGGTGCCGCAGGGCGGCCCACCGACCCCGCGGGCCGCGTTCCCGCCCAGCGACCTCGGTGGCGGCGACCTCAGTGCCGGCCTGGCGAGCAGCCAGTACGGCGGCCTCCGCGATCGGCAGGATCGCCTCGCCGCGGAACTGCTCCGGGTGCACGAACGACTCGGTCCCGACGCCCATCGCGGCTGCCATCGACGGCAGCAGCGCGGCCGACGCGGCGGCGTACCCGGTGGCCGACGGGTGGAAGTTGTCCCGGCCCCACATCGACGGGTTGGTGCGGAACACCTCGCCGAGCAGCGTGCCGAGTGACACGGAGCGGCCGCCTGCTTCGACGACTGCGATGGTCTGAGCGGCGGCCAGCCGGTGGCTCCAGGACCGGGCGACCCATCGCAACGGCGGCTGGATCGTCCGGATCACTCCGAGGTCGGGGCAGGTACCCACCACCACCTCACAGTTCGCGGCGCGCAACCGGCGTACGGCGGTGGACAGCAAGCGGACCGATGTCGACGGAGGCATCTTCGCCTTCACATCGTTCGCCCCGATCAGGATCACCGCGACATGCGGCCCGGCCTGCAGCGCGGCGTCCACCTGCGCTGCGAGATCGGTCGACTTCGCCCCGGTCTTGGAGACGTCGACCAGCCGGACCGATCGCTCGGCCAGCTCGGCGAGCCCGGAGGCGAGCAGCACCCCGGGGGTCTCGTCCGGCGAGTCGGTGCCGTAGCCCGCGGCACTCGAGTCGCCGAGCATGGCGAACGTGATCGGATGTCCTGGATACCGGCCGTACAGACCGTTGCCCGGAGTCGGGTAGTAACGCATCGGTCCGATCACGCGCTTCGCGTACTCGGCCTCAGCGGTCAGTACGCCGTACAACGTGGCACCGATGAGTCCGAGTCCCCCGCCCCCGAAGGCTGCGGCCTGGGCCAGCTTCTTGGCTGCCCTGGCTCTACTCATGAGTACAAGGATTACACGCAGTTACGCCGACGCAAGTGAAAATAGGGGAACGACGCGCACATCACTACAGTAAAGATCGTGCGCTACGCAGAATCACTCCTGGACCTGGTCGGCAACACCCCGCTGGTGCGGCTGACGAAAACGACAGACGGCGCCAAGCCGCTGGTGCTCGCCAAGGTCGAGTACTTCAACCCGGGCGGCTCGGTGAAGGACCGGATCGCGGTCCGGATGATCGAGGCCGCCGAGGCCTCCGGCGAGCTCAAGCCCGGCGGCACGATCGTCGAGCCGACGTCCGGCAACACCGGCGTCGGGCTCGCGATGGTCGCCCAGCAGAAGGGCTACAAGTGCGTCTTCGTCTGCCCGGACAAGGTCAGCGAGGACAAGCGCAACGTGCTCAAGGCGTACGGCGCCGACGTCGTGGTCTGCCCGACCGCGGTCGCCCCTGAGCACCCGGACTCGTACTACAACGTCTCCGACCGTCTCGTCCGCGAGATCGAGGGTGCCTGGAAGCCGAACCAGTACGCGAACCAGAACAACCCCCGCTCGCACTACGAGACCACCGGTCCGGAGCTCTGGGAGCAGACCGACGGCAAGATCACGCACTTCGTTGCGGGCGTCGGCACCGGCGGCACGGTCACCGGCACCGGCAGGTACCTGAAGGAGGTCTCCGGCGGGCGGGTCCAGATCGTCGGCGCCGACCCGGAGGGCTCGGTCTACTCCGGCGGTACCGGCCGGCCGTACCTGGTCGAGGGTGTCGGCGAGGACTTCTGGCCGGAGACGTACGACCGCAACATCTGCGACCGGATCATCGAGGTGTCGGACGCGGACTCGTTCGCGCTCACCCGGCGGCTCGCCCGCGAGGAGGCGATGCTGGTCGGCGGCTCCGCCGGGATGGCCGCCGCGGCGGCCATCAAGCTGGCGAAGGAGCTCGACGACCCCGAAGCCGTCATCGTGGTCCTGCTGCCGGACGGCGGCCGCGGCTACCTGACCAAGGTGTTCAACGACGACTGGCTGGCGCAGTACGGGTTCCTCGCGCACACCAAGCAGGGCACGACGCTCGGTGACGTGCTGGCCGGCAAGGACGGCAGCCTGCCGCCGCTGGTGCACACCCACCCGCACGAGACGATCGCCGAGGCGGTCGCGATCCTCCGTGAGTACGGCGTCTCCCAGATGCCCGTCGTCCGTGCGGAGCCGCCGGTGATGGCGGCCGAGGTGGCCGGCGCGGTGTCGGAGCGGACGTTGATGGACGCCCTGTACTCCGGCAAGGCGCGGCTGGCCGACATGGTCGAGCAGCACATGGACGCGGCGCTCCCGTCCCTGGGCGCCGGCGAACCGGTCACGAAGGCGGTCGAGTTGCTCGAGGGTGGGGACGCCCTGATGGTTCTGGACGACGGCAAGCCGGTGGGCGTACTGACCCGGCAGGACCTACTGGTCCACTTGTCCGCCGACTGACGTTATCGGTCGACAACTGACGGGATGATGGCGATCAGCGCCGTGATCACGATGCCGATCACGATGACTGCCGCTCCGGCGATCTGAAGGATTTCCATGTCTCAAGAGTCCTTCAACGGCGCCCGCGAAACATCGGCCTCCGGATCGGTCTTTCCTTCATCCCAAGGTCGTACGCCGGGGCACCCGGACTCCTACTGAAGGAGTCCGGGTCATCCCCTAGTGGACTACTGCGAAGTCCGCCGGATCGAGCCGCCGGGTGCGGCGCCAGTACGACATCGTCCACTCCGGCCAGATCGTGGAGTTCCGCCCGGCCGCGTCCAGGTACCAGCTCGTGCAGCCGGACTGCCAGACCGTGGAGCCGAGCTCGCCCTGGACGGTGTCGACGAACCGTTCCTGGACCTCCTCGCGGACCTCGACGTACGACGCGTTGCGCCGCCGGAGCAGGTGGAGGGCCTGCATGACGTACCGGACCTGGGCCTCGATCATGAACACCATCGAGGAGTGGCCGAGGAGCGTGTTCGGGCCGACCAGCAGGAACAGGTTCGGGTAGCCGGCGACCGTGATGCCGAGGTGTGCGCCGATGCCGTTGCGTTTCCAGTGGTCGGCGAGGTCGACGCCGTCCTTGCCGAGGATCGGCATCCGGGTCAGGTTCGCCGAGACGTCGAACCCGGTGCCGAGCACGATCGTGTCGCAGGCCCGTTCGGTGCCGTCGGCGGTGACGACGCCGGTCGGGGTGACCCGGGTGATCGGCGTGCTGACGAGGTCGACGTTCGGCCGGGTGAGCGCGGGGTAGTAGTCGTTCGAGATCAGGATCCGCTTGCAGCCGATCTGGTAGTCCGGGGTCAGTTTCGCCCGTAGCTCAGGATCGGTGACCTGCTTGTGCAGGTGCCGTTTCGCCTGTATTTCGAGGCCTTTCATCAACTTCGGGTTCCCGGCGAAGCCCGCGCCGCGACCCTCGAGACCCCAGTAGATGACGTTGCGGATCGCCCGCTGGCCGGCCGGGAACCGTTTGTGCAGCGCGCGCTCCCAGCCGCCGATCGAGCGGTCCGGCTTCGGCGTCACCCACGGTGGCGTCCGCTGATACACGTCCAGCTGGGCCACCTGCGGAGCGATCTGCGGCACGAATTGGATCGCTGACGCGCCGGTCCCGATCACCGCCACGTTCCGGCCGCGCAGGTCGGCCGAGTGATCCCAGACGGCCGAGTGGAACGTCGTACCGGCGAACGAGTCGAGGCCCGGGAGGTCCGGGAGCTTCGGCCGGTGCAGGCTGCCGACGCCGGCCACGAGGGACTGGGTCTCGATCGTCTCGTCGCCGTTGACCGTGACGGTCCAGCGGCCGGTCGCCTCGTCGAAGACGGCTTCGGTGACCTCGGCGCCGTACCGGATCTTGTCCGCGATGCCGTACTTGTCCGCGCAGTGCCGCAGGTACGCCAGGATCTCGTCCCAGGGCGCGAACATCCGCGTCCAGCGCGGGTTCTGCTCGAACGAGAACGAGTAGAGGTACGACGGGATGTCGCAGGCGCAGCCGGGATACGTGTTGTCCCGCCAGGTGCCGCCGAGGTCGTCCGCCTTCTCGAGGATGACGAAGTCCTCACACCCTGCCTGCTGCAGTTTGATGCCCATGCACAGCCCGGCGAACCCGGACCCGATGATGACGACCTCAGCCATACCGCCTGAGGTTACCGGCGAGTCACTGAAGCCGGTAGAGGGTCTCGCCGGCGTTCGGTACGACGAAGGTCTCCGGGTCGGACTCGTACGCGGCCAGGTCGACCGTCGCCGGGTCGAGGTAGCCGAGGTTGGCCCGCCGTACGACGTCCTCGGGGATGCCGGTGGCGAGCGTGACCCGGACGCGGAGGTGCTCGCCGTTGGCCGGGTCCCAGGTGCCCGCGCCGCGCAGGTGCGTGGAGTGCGCGAGGACGCCCCAGTGCAGGTCGCGGAACTTGTCCCACTGGCCGACGAAGTAGTCGCGGCAGTGGTAGCCGATCTCCTCGATCTCGGGGTGCATCGCGGCCAGCTGGGTGACGTGCGGCGCGTAGAGGATCACCTCGCCGCCGTCCGCGACGATCGGCTCGACCTTGTAGAAGCCCTTGGCCGCGGTCCAGATATCGGCGTACTTCGGTGGCATCACAGAGACGACCCGCCGGACTGGATGCTCCAGGTAGCGGACGTGGGTCTGCGCGGAGATCTCGGCGGCCGCGCACCAGGACGAGATCGTGTCCCCGAACGCGACCGCGTGCAGCGCGTCCGTCCCGGACTGGGCGACCACCGACAGGGCGAGCTTCTCGGCCGGGATGAGCGCGGCGGCCTCGTCGATCAGGGCCCGGACCGGGGTGAGTCCCGGCGTACCGATGATGTTCGCGCTGGTGATCAGGGCGCCGAGCCAGTGCGAGAAGTCGATGACCTCCTGCCCCGCGACCCCCGGGAAGAAGTACTTGTTGCCGCCGGAGAAACCGACCACCTCGTGCGGGAACACCGGCCCGACGACCAGGGCCACGTCGTGCTCGACGACGGCGCGGTTCAGGCGGACCGGAACCTCGTCGCGGAGCATCTCGTCCGAGATCTCGCCGATCCGGTCGGGGCCGATCGTGCCGAGGTCGGCGAACGTGTCGGGTTTCCACCACTCGTGGTTGATCACGTTCGGGTAGTCGCCGCCCAGGTGCTCGCGGAGCTGGTCCGGCGTCATCTCCGCATGAGTGCCCAGGGCAACCAGGATCGTGACCTGACTGTCCTTCAGGGCCTCGGTGACCGCCTTTATGAGCAAGGGAAGCGGGCAGCTGCGGGTCGCGTCCGGGACGATCACGCAGACGCTGCGTCCCTCCAGGCCCGCGCCGGCCAGGACACCGCCGACGAACGCCGTCACCTCGTCCTCGGTCAGGACCTGACCCACACCACCGATCACCGCCGCATCAGTCACACCTCGAACACTACCGACGTACGGCGGGTGAGCCCAGATCGTCTCGGGGCGTGATCGCGCGAAAGCCCTTGGTGGACAGCCGATCGTGTGATGACGCGGTAATCGGCCTGGCGTTGACCCGGCGGGTGCCGCGATGGACGATCGATGGATCGCCTGGGGGAGTGAGCAAGGGGGATCCACCATGTCCGAACTCATCGAACAGCTGCGGCCACCGGGTTTCGGCGGAGTGCTGCTGCGCGACACCGACGCGGCGTACGACGACGCACGCACGGTCTTCAACGGGATGATCGACAAGCGGCCCGCGATGATCGCCCAGTGCGAATCGGTGGGCGACGTCCAGGCGGCACTGCGGTACGGCGCCGATCAGGAGCTGGAGATCGCGGTTCGCGGTGGCGGGCACGGGGTGGCGGGGACCGCGGTCACCGACGGCGGCCTGGTCGTCGATCTGCGGCGGATGAACAGCGTTCAGATCGATCCGTTCGCCCGGATCGCGCGGGTCGGCGGGGGCGCGACCTGGGGTGATCTCGATCGGGCCTGCCAGAAGTACCTGCTGGCGACGACCGGTGGACGGGCGTCGACGACCGGGATCGCGGGCCTGACGCTCGGCGGCGGGTCCGGTTGGCTGGAACGCAAGTACGGGCTCGCGTGTGACGCGCTGATCTCGGTGGAGCTCGTCACCGCGGACGGACGGCTGCTGATCGCGGACGAGACGAAGAACACCGAGCTGTTCTGGGCGCTGCACGGCGGCGGTGGGAACTTCGGGGTCGCGACGTCGCTGACGTTCCATCTCCAGCAGTTGCCCTCGACAACGTTGGCGTTGCTGATGTGGCCGGCGTCGGACGGTCCGACGGTACTGCGTGCGTACCGGGACCTCATCGAGTCGGGTGCGCCCGAAGAGCTCGGTGGCGGCGTGATCTATTTGACCGGGCCGCCCGAAGAGTTCGTGCCCGCGCACCTGCAGGGGCAGCTGATCGTGGGTGCGGCGGCGGTCTACGCCGGGAGCGAGGCGGAAATGCGTGATGTGTTCGCGCCGCTGTTCGCGCTGGAGCCGGAGGCCGAGTTGGTCGCGGAGATGCCGTACGCCGATATTCAATCGGCGCTCGACGATCCGCCGGGGTTCCGGAACTACTGGTCCGGGGAACATCTGGCGTCGTTCCCCGATCCCGCGGTCGAGGCGTTCGCCGGCCGGTCGGCGGACATGATCTCGCCGTCACCGTCGCAACAGGCGATCCTGCCGTGGGGTGGCGCCGTACAACGGGGTGCGGACAAGTGGCCGCAGCCGCATCGCCAGGCGGCGTGGGTCGTGCACCCGTTCGGGCTGTGGTCCGATCCGGCCGACGATGCGCGCGGGATCCGGTGGGCGCGGGACGTGTGCTCGGACCTGGCCGAGTGGGCCACCGGGTACGTGTACCTGAACTTCATCGGCAACGAAGGCCAGAACCGGGTGATCGCGGGGTTCGGCGAGGAGAACTACCAGCGGCTGGCGCGCGTGAAGTGCCAGTACGACCCTGAGAACGTCTTCCATCTGAACCAGAACATCGAGCCCGGCTGGCCCTGTTAGTCAGGCGTCGGGACCTCGACGACAGGATCGGTGCCGCCGAGGTCGAGGCGGAACGGCGGATAGACATCGGTCATCAAGGCGGCGTACCCGGAGACCCTCAAGGCCCAGCGGTTCAGCCCGAGGATCAGGTCGTAGAGCGATCGCGGGTACGCCCCCGTGAAGGCGAGCGCGATCGCGGCGAAGAGGACGAGTACGCCGACCAGGCCGCCGCCGAGGCTCCACTCCCAGTCGTCGGACCGGTTGGCGGCCCAGGCGCCGCCGCCGGTGAAGATGCCGACGATGATGTAGTGCGGGATCGCCAACAGCCACCACTTCACCAGGACCAGGCCACGGGACAGGCGCTCGGGATAGTCCACCGACAGCTGCGCCGGGTAGCTCTCGACCTCGCCGAGCGTGAACGGCGGGTACTGGTCGGTGCCGAGCGCACCGTAGGCGTAGTAGTTCACACGCCACGACCACCGCAGCACGCCGACGTTGTAGTCGAAGAGGGCGCGCGGGTAGCGCTCGGTGAAGAGGATCGCGAAGAACGCGATCACGGAGCAGACCAGGAAACCGATCCAGAGGAACAGCAGTACGACCCAGTGTGGGATCGCCAGGATCCACTTCACCAGCCACAACCACCTGGACGTCCCCGGATCCAGCACCGCGTTCACATGCACCGGGTACGCAACAGAACCTGACATGAATACCAGCCCCCTGTCGCTCAGGGTCCCCGGCCGAATCGTCCCTGTCAACGTTGAACTGAGCGGCAATGGACAGAACCGTGCGGGGAGCGGATGCTGAGAGCAGTGCGGCCGGGTCTTGCACCGGGCGACCGACAGGGTCGCGACAAGGTGGCGTCCGTGCCGGGGGCTCGGATGGACTCGATCAGTGGTCGGCACATGATCGGCAGGACAGTTCTGATCACAGGGGGTACGTCGGGTATCGGCAAAGCAACCGCGCTGGGCCTGGCGGCAATGGGCGCCCGGGTGCTGGTCACCGGGCGCGACACCAGGCGCACCGACGACACGGCGCGGGAGATCCGGGTGGCCGGTGGGACCGCCGAGGTGTTCGTGGCGGATATGTCCGTGCAGTCGGAGGTCCGCCGACTGGCCGACGAAGTGCTTCGGCAGGAGCCACGGATCGACGTACTGATCAACAACGTCGGCGGCTACTGGAACAGTAGGCATGTCACCGCGGACGGCCTCGAGCACACCTTTGCCGTCAACCACCTCGCGCCGTACCTGCTCACCCATCTGCTCCTCGAGCGCCTTGAGCAGGGCGCTGCGGCTCGCGTGGTCACGGTCGCGTCCAACGCGCATACGTTCGGGCGCATCGACTTCGACGACCTCCAGGGCACCCGGTCCTACTCCGGATCCCGCGCGTACAACCAGTCCAAGCTCGCCAACGTTTTGTTCAGCTACGAACTGGCCAGAAAGCTGCGGGCCACGGCGGTCACCGCCAACGCGGTACATCCGGGCTTGGTGAGTACCGCGTTCGGAGCCGACGACCCGGGTCGTGTGCAGCGACTGTTCGTGCCCGTCCTGCGCCCGTTCATGAAGTCCCCGGCCGGCGGTGCCGCCACCTCGATCCACCTGGCGTCCGCGCCCGGCCTCGATCGGACGACCGGCCAGTACTTCGTCAGGAGCAAGTCCGCGCGATCATCCCCACGGAGCTACGAGGAATCGGTCGCGGCACACCTCTGGGCGGTCAGCGCCGACCTGGTCGGACTGTTCATTCCGTAGCCAGGTCGGCAGGGCGTTCGGCGCGCGACCATTGCGCGGCGGCGATCACGGCGGGAACCAACTGGTGCGCGCGACCGCGTCCACCGCGCCGACCTTGCGCGCGCAGTCCTCACCCGGCGCGTACCAGCCGGGCATCGACAAGGTGACGACCGTCGTCCACACCAGCCCGCCGATCAAACCCAACCCCAGCAGGGATCCCGCCCGCCGCCTCACCCAGTCCACGGCTCTACCCTCTCATTCGTGGACCCCTACCTCGCCCAGCTCCGCCGCGACGTCGGCTCCCGCCTGCTGTTGCTGCCCGGTGCGCAGGTCCTCGCGATCGATGCGGACGATCGCATCCTGTTCCAGAGAAGTCGCGACTCCGGTCTGTGGGAGCTGCCCGCCGGCGGAGCAGAACCAGGCGACAGCTTCCGTCGTACGGCGGCCCGCGAGTTCTCCGAGGAGACCGGGCTGACTGTTGCGGAGGAGGACCTGGTCCCGTTCGCGAGCCTGTCGCGCGCCGACGTACACACGCTGACCTACCCGAACGGCGATCTCGTGCAATGCTTCGCGCTCTGCTTCGAGGCGCGCCGCTGGACCGGCACGCTGCGACCTGGCGAGGACGAAGTCCTCGAGGCCGGATTCTTCGCGGCTCCACCTGGACCGATGCATCCGCCGACCGAGGTCGTCCTGCGACTGCACGACGTGTTCCGGGAAACCGGCTTGTTCCAGGCCCTTTGACCTCGTGTAGCGGGGCCGGGAATGTGCCCGGGTCCTGCGATCGCCTATCGAGGTAGGTGGTTCACCTGGTCGCGGAGGTAGTCGGTGGCGGAGCGGGGCGTGATGCCGCGGCTGCGGAGCGGCTCGTCGGTCCAGGTGGCGTCCGGTCCGGACTGGAGCAGTCCGGCGCCGAAGACCGACGCGAGTGCGTCGTTGCGCCGCTTCAGCAGGCGGATCGCCAGGCGGGCGACCGGCGCCGGCATCCGCTGCACCTTCATCTGACGACGAGTGAGGTCCTCGGCGACCACGACCGCCTCCTTCCGGCTGAGCTCCTCCGGGCCGCCGACCTCGATCATCGCGGGCGGATCGGGCTCCACCGCGACGGCGGCGAGCAGGGCCGCGACGTCGTCCGTGCTCACCCAGCGAACCTTCGCGTCGCCGCTCCCGATCAGCGAAATCTTGCCCTTGGCAACATCGAACCTGCCCAACGGCGCAAGGTGAATCTCCTGGAACGCGTCCGGCCGCACGATCACACTGCGCATCGCCGATTGCCCCAGCTTGTCCTCGATCGCCAGCTTGGCGTGCTCCAGCGGTGTCCCGAGCATCGAGCTGATCCCGGCGTACGAGACGTAGACGAACCGCCGTACGCCGGCCTCCTCGGCCGCGTCGACGAGCGCCGCTGTCCCGAGCTTGTCGGTCTCGTGGATCGTGGGCCTGCGTGCGCCGCTCAGCCGCCGCGCGATCGCTGTCGCGGTCGAGACAACGGTGTCCGCCTCATCACAAGCCGCCCGCAGACTCGCGGCATCCGTCAGGTCGCCCCGCACGACCTCCGCACCAGCACTCTCGAGCCCCGTCGCATCACTTGCGGGCCGTACCAGGCACCGCACACCGAGATCCCGCTCCAGCAGCAGGCGGACAACCCGCCCACCCAACTCCCCGGTCCCACCAACGACCAGAATCATCAGACCCACCCCCGGCTCCGACGGTCCCCCTTACCGCCGTTCTGCGCAAGAACCGGTGAAAATGCCAGGCGGAATCAGCCTGCGGATGGGATATTTCCGAGATGCGCGCAACGGATGTCGTGACCGGAGCGGACCTCGTCGACGGCCTGCGGCAGCTCGGGCTGGGGCGGGCGTCCGAGGTGATCGTGCACTCGTCGCTGAGTTCCTTCGGGTACGTCGACGGTGGCGCGGAGGCGGTTTGCTCGGCGCTGACCGAGGTGTGCGGGACCGTGCTGATGCCTGCCGGCACGTGGGATCTCACCGGGATCCCGGCACCACCCGGACTGGTTCGGCCGCACAACGCCTACTGGAACGCGAACGACTGGCCGGACTTCGACGCTCGGTTGTCACAGGCAACCAGTTTCCGTGCCGAGCTCCCGATCGACCGCTGGCTCGGAACGATTCCGGAAACTTTCCGCCTGACCTGCTCGCCGTTCCGCACCGAGCATCCGCTGTTTTCCTACCAGGCCGCCGGCCCCGCGGCTGAACGGCTCCTGGAAGCGCAGCGCCCCGACTGGCCGCTCGGCCCGATCGAGGCCCTCGACGGCGACGTGCTGCTGCTCGGCGTCACCCACACCTCGAACACCACGATCCACCTCGCCGAGCAGTATCTCGGCCGCTCGCGCTTCTACAGGTACGCGAAGTCAGCCGACGGCCTGTGGGCCGAGCTCCCCAACGTCCCCGGCGAAAGCCACCACTTCGGCATGATCGAGCCGGTACTGCGCTCTGCGACCAAGGAAATCCAGATCGGAAACGCCCGCATCCGCCGAATCCCCAAACAGGCAGTACTGGCAGCGACCCGGCAGTTCGTCGAAGCCGACCCCGCCGCCCTCCTCTGCACCGACGACCCGACCTGCCGCTGCGCCGCAGCCCTGCAACAGCGCTTGGCCGCCCTCGCCGAGTAGGGCCGTCCTCAGTCTGGAATGACGTCGATGAGGACCTTGCCGACGACGGCTTCCTCGACGGCGGCGTGAGCGTCCGCGGCCTGGCCGAGTGGGTAGTGGTGCAGTGGGAGGCCGGCGTCGGGGCCGATGCGGACCGCGCCGGCCTCGACCGCGGCCGAGACGTCGGCCAGGCCGCGCGGGCGCCAGGACTCGGGAGCCGTGTAGAGCAGGACGAACTGCCAGCGGGCGTTGGGCACCATCGAGGCGCGCACCGGGAGTTCCATCGTCGCGCCTCCGTCGGTCGCGTACACCGACACCGAGCCGTGCGGCGCGATCACCGCGGCGTCGATGGCCGCGTTCGCCGCCGGCGACACCTCGACGATCGTGTGCACGCCGTGCGGTGCGATCGCCCGTACCTCCGCGACCACGTCCTGCTGCTTGTAGTCGATCACGTGGTCGGCGCCGGCCAGCGCAGCCAGCTTGCCCTTCTCCGGGCTGCTCACGGTGGTGATCACGGTCGCGTCGGACCACCGGGCCAGCTGGATCGCCGCGTTGCCGACCGCTCCGGCGCCGCCGGCCACCAGCACGGTGCGGCCGGCGAGCTTGCCTGGTCCGAGGCGATCAGGGCCGTCCTCGGTCACCGTCAGGCATCGATGTGCGGTCAGGAACGGTACGCCGAGCGCGGCGCCGAGGTCGTACGACGCGTCGTCGGGCAGCGGCACCACATGACGCACCGGGACCACGGCGTACTCCTGCGCCGTACCTCCCGAAGGCCGTTGGTACGCGGCCTCCCAGAGCCAGACCCGGCGACCGGTGAGGGCCGCGTCGACGCCCTGGCCGACGGCGTCCACGACACCGGATCCGTCCTGGTTCGGCACCTGCGCCGGGTGCACCGGCGTACCGGCCTCGCTGCCGCGGCGCGACTTCCAGTCGGTCGGATTGACGCCCGACCGGTGGATCCGCACCCGCACTTCTCCGGCACCTACCTCGGTCAGCGGCCTGTCCACGAGGGTCAGGACGTCGGGCTCACCGGTCACGGAGTACTGGATGGCGCGCACGTCATCGACGCTACCCCAGTTGCTGGCTGAACAGCAGCGCCGCGGGGGCGCCGTCACAGGACGGCACCCCCAACGGCCGGATCGTCACGGAGTCGGATCCGCGTAAGTGCCTCCGAGGATGTCGGTGTTGCCGAAGGTCGCCGGGCAGGCGGCCAGGACGTTGGGCGGTGCGCCGGGAGTCGCGGTGTAGAGCGACGCCCGGTAGGTGTTGATCGCCGGGCAGACGCCCGCGTTGCCGGCGTCGTTCCAGACCGCGACGGCGCGGTCGTTCGTCGCGGCGGCGTACACGTAGTCGCCGAGGAACTCCGAGATCAGCGCGTTCGCGCTGCTGCCCCGTGGGTCACCGCCCGGAGTTCGTTCGAGCGTGGTCCAGCCGGACGGTACGCCGCCTGCCACGTTCGCGTGCCGGACCTCGCCGACCAGGCCACGCGGGTCCGTCGTGTTGCTGCGGTACGGCGTGGTGAACGAGTTGTGCACGATGTAGAGATCGGTGCCGTCCGGGGACACCGCGGGCGCGGTGTAGACCGGGCGGTCGCCGGCCGTCAGTGCGAGCGGAGCCGGCGTGACCCAGGATGCGCCGCCGTCACGCGACCAGGTCAGCATCAACTGTTCGTTGTTCAGACCGGCCCGGCCGTCGGACCAGGTCATGAAGATCTCGTTGGTCGCGCCCGCGCCGGTGGGCCGGCCGTTCGCGATGTCGACGTTCGGTCCGCCGGCCAGGTCGACGCGCGCGCCGGCGATGCCGTCCATCACCGGGCGACCCGCGACCGGGTCGAACACACCGGGCTCGACCACGGGCGCGACGGCTGTCGGACCGACCCAGTGCGCTCCGCCGTCGGTCGACTTGTACATCAGTTGCAGGTTCACACCGCCGCGGGCACCGACGCCGAAGACGTAGACGTTGCCGGTGCTGTCAGTACGCACGACACAACCGTCGGGCTGCTGGTTGATGCCGTTGCTCGTGGCCGGTCCGACCTGTTTGGTGATCCAGGTGCGGCCGCCGTCGGCCGATCGCGCCACGGTCAGCGGTACTGGGAAGGCCTGTCCGCGGCTGTTGCTGCGGAAGCTGGCCCAGCACGTGTACACGTGACCGAAGAACCGGCTGCTCGACGCGTTGTCGGCGTAGATCTGCTCCTTGTCGGAGAAGGTCGTCGACGACTGCCTCGAGATGATGACGGGAGCGGTCCAGGCCGAAGCGCTCCCGGCCGCCGCCGCACGAACGTCGTCGGTGGTCGACACCGCGATCGCCTCGAACCCGCGGAACGTCTCGAGCTTCCTGTCGGCGGAGAAGTTCGACGTCAGGTTGGCGTAGTACAACCGGGAGCCGTTGGCCCAGGAGAACGTGCCGTTCGGACCCGGTCGTGGTCCGAACGCGACGGCCGGGTCACCGTCGGAGACCAGCCCGGCCTCGTAGTAGTTCGGCAGCGTGCCGATCGGGCCCACCCGCGGAACGCAGACCGCAGGCCCGAGGCAGTGCCTGGCGGTCCAGCCGGTATACGTCGGCTGGGTCCAGCTCTGCCCGCTGTTGAACGAGAAGTACACGCCGGAGACGCCGACGCCGTCGGTGAACGGGCACGTACTCGGGTCACCCGCCGCGCACGACTCCATGTCGATCTCCTCGTTCGCTCCCGCGACCATCACCGCCGGATCGTGCGCGTCGATCGCGACGGCGGGCTCGTTCTGCTTGTTCTGCGAGAACGGCGTCGGTGGGCTGCCGACCGTCACCTGCGTGGCCGGTGCGGCATAGGCGGCGACGGCGGCTCCACAGAGGGCAGCTGCGAACGCAGCGACGGAAGCGATGATGAGGCGCGGTTTGCCCATGATCCCTCCCCAGGGGACGCCCATCGGTCCGGGACCGTTTCCCGGCCCGCCTGGACGTCTCCGACCTACACCTGCGCCCGGGCCCGCACAACACCTCGCACCAGGTCGTGACGGCTTGCGTACCGTCGTACGCAAGCCGTCACGGAGCTCACCTGGTGGCGCGGATCGCCTTCTCGATCACCGACGTGATCGGATCAGGTGCGGTGATGAGGCCGAGGTGGCCGGTCGGGATGCGGGTGATGGTGGAGTGGGCCCGGGTGGCCATGAACTCCTGGGCGGTCGGGGTGATGATCAGATCCTTCGTGCCGAGGACGTACCAGGACGGGATCGTCGCCCAGGCCGGCGGCCCGGACGGACTGAAGCCGGCGCCCAGGGTGAGCGGACGCTGCGCCGGGTACAGACGCTCGGCCTGCGAGGGCGGTACCCCGGACGCGAACGACTGCACGAACGTGTCGTGCTTCAGGTAGAGGTCGACGTCGTCGGCGGGCGCTCCGGGATACGGAACGAAGTCGAAAACGGTTTCCGGCGGTACGGCGAGAGCGGACTCCGCACCCGCCAACGGGAAGACGGCCTCGCCTTCAGCCGGCGCGAACGCGTCGACGTACACGAGGGCCTTGACGTTCGGGTTCCCGGTGGCGGCGTTGGTGATCACCGCGCCGCCGTACGAATGCCCGACCAGGACGATCGGCCCGGACAGGGTGGAGAGGAAGTTGCGGATGGTCGCGGCGTCGGTGGGGAGGCTGCGCAACGGGTTCGGCGGTACGCGGACCTGATACGCGTCGTCGAGCAGCCGGTTGGTGACCTTCGCCCAGCTGGATCCGTCGGCCCACGCGCCGTGAACCAGCACGACGGTCGGCCGCGGTCCGTTCTGGTACGACGCTGCGGCGGGCGTCACGGCCGCGAGCAGGACGCCGACGACGGCGCCGAGGGCCGCCAGAAAACGTGTTCTGTGGTGGTGCATCGATGGTGCCTTTCGTCAGGCGACTGTCGCCGGGAGGGCGCGCTGATGCGTGACGAAGCCGAACAGTGAGCTACGACCGGAAGAATTCGAGCAGATCGGCGTTGACCACGTCAGCGTGCGTCGTGGGCAGGCCGTGCGGGAGGTCCTTGTAGGTCTTCAGGACCCCGTTCTTGAGCAGCGCGGCCGACTTCGGGCCGGAATCGGCGTACGGGACGATCTGGTCGTCCTCGCTGTGCACGACCAGGACCGGGATGGTGATCGACCGCAGGTCCTCGGTGAAGTCGGTCTGGGAGAACGCGACGATGCCGTCGTAGTGCGCCTTCGCGCCGCCCATCATGCCCTGGCGCCACCAGTTCGCGATGACCGCTTCGCTGGGCACGGCGCCCGGACGGTTGAAGCCGTAGAACGGCCCTTCCGGGAGTGCGCGGTAGAAGGCCGACCGGTTCGCCGCGAGCTGCGCCTGGAGGTCGTCGAAGACCGCCTTCGGCAGGCCCTCGGGGTTCGCGTCGGTCTGCACCATCAGCGGCGGGACCGCGCAGAGCAGCGCGGCCTTGGCGGCCCGGTCCTCGCCGTGCCGGGCCAGGTAGTGCGTGACCTCGCCGCCGCCGGTCGAGTGGCCGACGTGGATGCAGTCGCGCAGATCGAGGTGGTCGACGACTGCCTTCAGGTCGTCTGCGTAGTGGTCCATGTCGTGTCCGTCGCCGGTCTGCGTCGACCGGCCGTGTCCGCGGCGGTCGTGCGCGACGACGCGGTACCCCTTCGACAGGAAGAACAGCAGCTGGTTGTCCCAGTCGTCGGCCGACAGCGGCCATCCGTGGCTGAAGACGATCGGCTGGCCCGTACCCCAGTCCTTGTAGAAGATCTCCGTACCGTCGCTGGTCGTGATCGTTCCCATGTGAACCCCCTCGGTCCGCAACGGGGCTCGGCCTTGGTGCCGCCCCCCGCGACACGCTAGCCGCCGGCACCTGCCGGAAGAAGCCCTATCTCAGCCAACTACGGCTGAACCACGCACGAACCACGAACCGACCACGAACCTGGCGATAGAGGTCAGTACCTGACCGCTATGCCTTCTAGAGTTCCTGGCATGACGACAAACGAGCAGAGCTTGACCGGTGAGCGGGCCGACATCCTGGACTTCCTCGGCAAGCACCGGTACTTCCTGCGGCACACCGCGGAGGGGCTGACCGACGAGCAGGCCGCCACTCGCAGCACGATCAGCGAGCTGACGGTCGGCGGCCTGATCAAGCATGTGAGTGCCACCGAGCAGCACTGGGCCGAGTTCGCTCAGGGCAAGGGCGAGAGCAGCCCGGCGGAGGTGGAGTACACCCCGGAGGTCATCGCCGCCTGGCAGGACCAGTTCCGTCTCACCGAGGGCGAGACGCTGGCCGGCGTCCTCGCGGAGTACGAGAAGGTCGCCGCCGCCACGGACGAGCTCGTCCGCACCCTCGACCTGGACACCAGCTACGAGCTCCCGGCCGCGCCCTGGCAGCCGCCGGGTGTGTTCTGGACCGTCCGCCGGGTCTTCCTGCACATCACAGCCGAGACCGCCCAGCACGCCGGTCACGCCGACATCATCCGGGAAACGATCGACGGCCAGAAAACCATGGGCTGAACCAATAAACCGAGCGCCAGGACTCCTTCCGGGGTCCTGGCGCTCTGCTGTCTCCAGATCACGAAAACTTTTCGGGGTGTCGCTGCATCATGGGTAGTAAGGGGAACTAAACCTCGGTGAGTTGACCGCCTCCACTTGGGCTGACCGATGGTACGGCGTACCGCACGCCGGTACGCCAGTCTGCTCAGGAGACCGTCGCCGGTGTCCGGAGACGGTGGGGGAGAGGTACAACTTCATGCGGTTCAGGGGAACGGCCTGTATGGCCGTGGGAATCGCTGTTCTGGTTCTGGGGACGGGAACAGCTGCAGGAGAAACTCGTACATCGGGGGAGGAACCGGGCATCTTGATCGTCCCGGGGCCGGAGGATCCGGGCGAGTCCCAATTCGTGCCGGGCGCGAGCAACGTCGTACCGCCGACGGCCGCGCCGGCGACGGACGTCGGTACGACCACGAACAAGATCCAAGCGCTCGCGGCACCTTTCTACGCGTGCCCGGGGTTCAGCGGGATCGAGAAGACGAACCCGCTGACGAACCTGTACGCCGACAAATTCCAGTGGGGTCCGTACGCGGCGTACAAGGTCGGCAGCGGTGCCGGCAACATCAACTGGGCGTCGAATCCCTACAAGAACGCCAGCTGGTACATGTGGTTCCACTCACTGCGCTGGCTCGGCCAGGGGATCGTTGCCGCAGGCAATGGCGATCTGACCGCGATGACCCGGGTCAACACGATCGCGTACGACTGGTACCGCGACAACCCGTACTCGTGGAAGGCGAACGTCGGCGCGTGGGAGTCGACCATGCACCGGACCAACGTGCTGATCTGCTTGCGCCAGGCGATCCTGACCGGGTTGCACGTGACCACGGTGCCGGCCCGGTACGCGTGGGTGGACGCAGCGGTGCTGAGTCACGCGCGATTCCTGACATACAACTGGAGCGGTGCCTGGAACCACGGCACCGATGAGAGCATCGCGCTGTTCGGCGTCGGCTGCGTCCTCGGCCGGACCGACTACAAGAACCTCGCACAGCAACGATTCGCGGCCGGTATCACGACCTCGATCGACGCCCAGGGCGGGACCAACGAACAGTCCACCGGCTACGCATCCTTCAACTACACCCTCTGGGGCCGCGCGATCACCGTGATGCAGAACTGCGGCGTCAACCCCGGTACGACGATCGCCGGCCGGCGCGCGTTGCTGGCCAAGTTCTTGACCCTGGCAACGAACTCGATGGGCAATCTCCACCAGATCGGTGACACCGAGATACGGGGGATGTACCCGTGGCCGGGCACGTCGTTGGAGTACGCCGGTACGAAGGGTACGTCGGGCACCGCGCCGCTGTGGCGGGTCGGGGCCTACTCGGCCGGTTACATCTTCGGTCGCACCGGATGGGGAACTGATCCCACCAGGGGCTTCACGGGCGAGTCGGCGTACAGCATCAGGTACGGCACGGGGCGCGCGTTCCACGGGCATCTCGACCACACCAGCATCACGTACACGTCACGTGGCCGGGACATCATCGTCGACGGCGGGTACGCCGCGTACAACGCCGGCGCGTACCGCACGTGGTCCGTCGGTCCGAGCGCTCACAGTGTGATGACGACGCCGATGTCGACGTACCTGAATCCGGTGACTCGGCTGACCGCGTTGTCGGTCAAGTCGAACGCGGAGTCGTACGTGTTCGCCGACGCACCGGGCTCGGGGATCAGCCGGGTACGGCGGGTCCTGATGCTGAAGGACCCGGACATGATGGTCACCTGGGACACTGCCTCGGCGACGACTGCGCAGGCGTTCCAGACGTTGTGGCACCTGCCGGCCGACCAGCGGGCGAGCGTGTACTCGCGGACCACCGCGGTCGCGATGGCGCCAGGGGACACGACGAAGACGATCCTGTTCCAGGTCCCGTTCAAACAAGCTCTGCCGGCCGGCGCGATCCTGGTCAAGCAGGCCCAGACCAACCCGATCCAGGGCTGGCAGTACCCGAGCAGCTTCGTCCGCAAGTCCGCCCCGACCCTGATGCTGGCCCGCTCCGGCAAGTCAGCCTCGATCCTGTCGTTCGTCGTCCCGGTCCGCGCCTCGGGAACCGTGACCTACAAGACGTACTGGTCAGGCACAACCTTCATCGTGTCGCTCAAGGTCGGCGGCAAAGCCACCGCCATAGCCATCTCCGCCGGCGGCTCGCTCTACCGCGCCGGCTGACCCGAAGGGGCGTCTCCATACTCTGGAGGCGCCCTTTCTCACATCGCCCGGAGCTGGTCGAAGGCCGTTGGCGGACCTGCTTCGAGGCGGTCGCGGATTATCGCAGCGCATTCCACCGGCGTTTGCCGATCCGACTCGACCTCCACGTCGTACACACCGTGCTCGTGGACGATCGGGAACTGCGCCGCCGCCCTGCCGATCGTGCGGTTGCTGCGTTCGCGTTCGCGCCGCTCGAGTTCGGGCAGCGAGCAACGAACGCCGACGAACAGGACCTGCAGCCCGTCGAACACGGCCAGGCAATCCGCGAGCCGCCAGTGCTCACCAACGATGTGATCCACCACCACGTCGTTCCCCGCCGACGCCATCCCGGCAACGGCCCGGTGGAATCCGAGCACCGTTCGCTGGAACACGGACAGGAAAGCCTCGTCCGACATCTCCCGCCTGGCGCGGATCCGATGGAACTGGTCGATCCCCAGATGAAACCAGGTACCGTCCAGCGATCCGAGCAGCTCGGTCGCGATACTCGACTTCCCGGAACTCGACGTACCGTTGAGCAGAATCAGCCGACCTGGGCGGCCGATGTCCGTTTCGGGAGTCAGTTCATGGCTTGCGGTGATCGACACCGGCCTATTGTCCCCGACAACTTCTTCCCCGGCACGGCGAGGAAAGCGATCGGCTCTCAGCTGTGAACAGCACACGAGCTTGCTCGGCCGGTGCGGTGGATCGGTATCTGTGGTTACGTGGCTGCGTGATCGACTTCTCCAACGGCTCCGTCTTCAAGCTCAGCCCCGCGGCCTCGAACGATCTGGGGCCACTCGTGGCTCCCTTAATGATCCCTGGAGAGCAGGTTGTTGCCTGCTTCAAGGCGGTCCGCGATTTCGTCGTTTTCACCGACAAACGATTGATAGCGGTGAACGTGCAGGGGATGACGGGCAAGAAGCGTGACTTTACCTCGCTGCCGTACAGCAAGATCCAGGCTTTCTCGGTTGAGACGGCGGGTACCTTCGACCTCGATGCAGAGCTAGACCTATGGTTCAGCGGCCTCGGCAAAGTTCGACTCGAGTTCAAGGGAGCCTCTGACATCCGGCAACTCGGTCACATGATTGCGAGCTACGTGCTCTGAGGCGTTCGCAAGGTACAAACCTCAAGCCGCTCGACTTGCTGGCATCTGATCGATGCGGTCGTGCGAGCCTGAGTCGCTTTGCCGCGCTTCGGTGATGCGCCCTCGGTCGGATATCCAGCGTCAGGACGGGTTCGTACGCCGAACCACGTTGGATGTCTCGCAGGGCCGCGCCAAGGAAGTTCGTCGTACGGGCTGGTGATTACCCGTACGGGATGTCCGAGCTCAGCGAGCACCGCATCGAACATCTGCCGCGCCTCGGTCGACTGACGGCGGGTGAGTCCGGCCAGCTCGCGTAGCAGCGGGGAGTCGTATCCCTCAACCAGCCAGTGAGCCGCGAGCATGGGCAGGTCCGCGTCGGGAACGGCTCGACCGCGGCTCGCCTGTTCAGGGGTTAGGTCGAACGCGTCCACAAACGCGATCCTGACACAGCGAACCGCAGCAGAGTCGGCGGCGTCCATCAGAGGATGAGCGAGTCATTGGGGAGTACCCGTTACCTGTACCTGGTCAGGCATGGTGAGGCGCTGGGGGATGGGGGCGGCTTGACCGAAGGGGGTCGGCGTCAGGCTGTTCTTCTCGGTCGGCGGATGCGGAACGTTGCCTTCTCCACCGTTCATCACGGGCCTCTTCCGCGGGCGGAGCAGACTGCGCGTCTGGTCCGGGAGCAGTTGGAGTTGGAAGTCCCGCTCGAGGTTTCGGAAGTGGCGGGAGACTACGTCCCGTATGTGCCGGAGAGGGACGAGTTGCCCGCCGAGTCGGCTGACGACCTGCTCCGCTTCCTCCAGCAGGCCACACCTGAGGAGCTCAAGCGCGGACCTGAGCTCGCCCGCCTGGCTCTTGAGCGCTTTGCCGGCCCGGTGGACGGCGAGGATGAACAGCGCGAGCTGGTGGTGACCCACAACTTCCTGATCGGCTGGCTAGTCGGACATGCCATGGGCGCGCCGAACTGGCGCTGGCTCAGCCTCAACCACTGCAACGCCGCCCTGACAGTCATCCGCTACGCACCCGGCCGCCCAGCTTCGATGCTCGTCTACAACGACATGCAACACCTACCCGCCGACCTCCGTTGGACCGGCTTCCCCGACGGTCTGAACTAGGATTTGGCGGTTGGGTTTCGGGGTGATGGAGGAATGTGTGAGTGCTGATGGCAAGTTGGTGAGGGATCGGATTCCGGAGATCATCCGTGCGAGCGGGGCTGAGCCGGTGACGTACCAGGCCGATCCTGCCGAGTACCGTCGCCGGTTGCGCGAGAAACTCCTGGAGGAGGTTGACAAGTTTCTCGAGGCCGACGACTCGAGCGCCGTCGAGGAACTCGCCGACATCCTCGAGGTGGTCCATGCCCTCGCAGCCGACCTGGGAACGTCCAAGGATGCCCTGGAAACAATCCGAGCCGCGAAGGCCGGCGAGCGAGGAGCGTTCGCCGATCGAACCATCTGGACCGGCGTCCGCTGACATCGCGCGGACGGTATCCCGAAAATGCCAGGCAGTGGGGCGTGGAAGGTGCCAGGATGCCGGCATGGTTGAGCGCGCGTTGAGCTTCGGGTCGGTGGCGGAGGCCTACGAACGGTTCCGGCCTGGGTATCCCGTGGAACTCCTCGAGTTGGTGACGGCGTACGCCGGTGGGCCGATCCGGACCGCCCTCGAGATCGGCGCCGGGACGGGCAAGGCAACGCGCCTGTTCGCACAGGGCGGGATCGCCGTCACGGCGACAGAGCCGGACGCAGCCATGCTCGCAGAGCTGCGCAAACACCTGCCGGCCAACGTCACAACCGTGCAAGCCGCATTCGAGGACCTGCCGCTGGATTCGTCGTACGACCTGGTGTATTCGGCAGCCGCGCTCCATTGGACCAACCCTGAAGGCCGTTGGGCGCGCATGGCCGCACTCGTCCGACCGGGTGGCGTGTTCACCTCGTTCGGTGTACCGATCCAGCTCTCCGACCCGGCTCTCAAGGAGGCCGTGCGCGCGGCACGTGCGCCGTACCTGGGGTACGACGGCGTCCCGTCGCCCGACGGCACACCCGAGGATCGCCCGATGCAATGGCCCGGCACGGAGCTCGAGCAGTCCGAGTGGTTCACCGACGTCCGGCAGGCGGTGATCGAACGGCGTCTGACGATGAGCGCCGACGACTACATCGGACAACTGTCGACGGTCTCGGCGTACGTGATGCTGCCGCCCGCCGATCGGGACGAGGTCTTCCGCCGAACCCTCGAGGTCCTCCCCGAAACCGTGGAGATCGACGCCCAGATCACCGCCCACCTCGCCCGCCGCCACTGACCAAGAGCACCCGACCTGTTCAGCGGTCCAGTGCTCGCAGATCGTCGATGCTTTCGTCGAGCAATCGCGCCGACGGGCCGAGCCTTGCTCCTATTCCCTTGGGCACGATCGTGGCGTCCAGTGGGGCAGGCCTGTGCAGGGTGTCCGGCGGTGGGTCGCCGTACGAGACCGGTGCCAGCAGAACCGTGCCCTCCACCGTCAGGAGCCGGAGTCCGAGCAGTCGCGCGACCAGCGAGGTGTGTACGACGGCGCCGCCGGCCAGGGTGCTAGTTCCGGCTGGTCTCGTCCAGATAGCTGTCGAGCCCGTCGCTCCCAGCTCGGGAAGGCTTCTCACGTTGACGACGGGCCTCGTCGAATCGCTGTGACGCCGTCTTGACCGCTTCGACCATCTGTACATAGCGTTCACGTCCCGCCTTGGCCCCGAGCACGTACCCCACGCCGAACACCACGAGACTGCGCAGCTTCATCGCTTGTCCTTCTGCCGCCGTGAGGAGACCACCGCGCTGGCAGCACTCATGCCGATCGCGGCAGCGGCGGCGGCCACGCTGTTGCGCACGGCACCACGGCGCATCGCTTTCGTCGCGCCGGTCGCGATCGGATCGACAATCCGCTCCCACCGGCTCTTCCTGTGAAACAGTCCCATGGTCGTCTCCACTCCTGACTAGTTCCGCTTCGTTCCGGTCGAGCGTTTGAGGGCGGTCACCAGCTCGGTCTTGCTCATCGCCGACCTGCCCTTGACGTCCTCGGTCGTCGCAAGGTTCAGCAGGTCCGTCTTGGTCATCTCGTTGAGGTCGGCGGCGCTTTCAGTTCGTCCGTTGCGCTTGCGCCGTGCACTGGCGCGAGACCGGACCCGCTCGGCCTCGCGGACCCGTTCGTCGGCGCTCTTGGCCTCGCGATCGGCGTTCGCGGCCAGCTGCGCGGCCTGTCGGTGTGCCTCCTCGGCAGCCGCCTTCGTCGCTTCGGTGGCCTCGTCGGCCAGCCGCCTGGCCTCCGCAAGGCTGGCCGTCGCGTCGGCCATCGTCTGCTTGGCCTTCGACTGCGCGGCCTCGGCCTCCTCGCGAGCCTTCGCGACCCGGTCGTCCGCCTCCGCCTTCGCCCGTTCCACCACGCGGTCGGCGTCCGCCTGCGCCGAAGCACGAGCCCGCTCGACCCGCGCATCGGCCTCACGGCGAGCCTCGGAGACCTTGTCGCTGACCTCCTGCGCCTGCTCCCGTTCGACGTCGCGCACGTACGCCCGGCATCGCTCGGCGACCTGGCGCGCCTCGTCGCTGCGCGCCTTCGCCTCCTCGGCCTCGCGTACTGCCTTCTCCTCCGCCTGCTGGGCCTCGTCCGCCGCGGCTCTGGCGCGCTGAAGCCTGAGCTCGATCGAGTCGCCGACGGGCAGCGCATCCAGAACAGAAGCTCCTGCGTGGCGAGCGATGTCCACCAGTCCGCTCCCCGCCCCGTGCGTCGCGCTGCCGGCCGCGTCCTTCGTAGCCTCCAGCGGCGTCAACGCCTTCGACAGCAGCCAGGACGTGTTTCGTGGTAAGTCCTTGACCCCGGTCCCCCAGGCCTTCACCAGTTTGCCCGCGACGCCTGTTCCCGCCATGTCCCTGCCTCCTGATCCTGATCATGTACTTCACGACCACATACCAGGCCCCCAGCCACTCCGCAGGTACCCTGCGCCCGGCCGCACAAACTGAAGAGGGCACCACCCGCTGGGCAGGGCGATAGAAGGGTGCGCGGCTCAACCAGCTCTTAGACTGCGGATGCTTCGGCGGTCGGGTTGAACAAGGTTTCCCACCTCGTGGCAGTCACGATGTGGTTGAGGATGGTCTGCCGGTCGCCTGGCCAAGCGTGGTCGCCGAGGCAGGTGTAGTTGATGTGGCTGCTGCCGGCCAGGATCAGGCGCACTACCTGGAGATCAGGCTCGCGGCCATAGCCGTCGTACAAGGGTTCCCACCAGCGGTAGCCACTGCCCGTGAGGTGGCCCGTCAGTTCGATGAAGAGCTTTGTGAAGTCGAAGAGCGGGCAGCCGGCGGAGGAGACTTCCAAGTCCAGTACGCCGGTCACAGTCCAACCCGACGTTGCTCGGTCGAGGAAGAACCCATTGGCGTGGCAGTCCCCGTGGATGAATCGGGGCGGCTCGAATGAACGGCGGGCCTCGTCGACGGAGTCGGCGAGAAGGTTGGCCAGGCGATCCATGACAGTCGCGGCGACTTCGGTGCTGTCGTTCGCCCAGGTGCGCATCGCGGCAGTGAGGAAGCTCTCGAAGCGCCAGCTCGGATGCTGGAACCCGTCCGTTGGAGCTTGGGCCGGTGGACCGTCGACGAGGTAGCCGGCATGTTCATAGCGCAGCGCATGCATGTCAGCCAGGTGCCGCCCGACCTGCCGCAGAGCCTCGTCGGCCTCGGAGCGAGTCAGCGTCGGCAGCAGATCGACAAGCGACGTACCAGCGAGCTCAGACGTGAGCAGATAGGGCCAGCCCAGCGGGTTGTCGCGGGTCGGCGAGGCCGTCTCGACAGTCGGTGTCGGCAGTCCGGCTTCAGCTAGCAGCCGATGAGCCGTGGCCTCGTGCTGGACGACACGACCTGCTGCATCGGGATCACCGCCGTACCAGGGTTTCGTATGTGCTTTTAGGTATCGCACCGAATCCGCTGTCGCGATGCGCCAAGTGTGGTTCTCCGGGCGCAAGAACGTGACTCGCAGGTCGTCCGATGGCCCTGCTCCCACGATTTGCCTGGCGGCGGGCTCTGTCAGCGATGCGGCATTCAGCATCGTCCTAGCGTGTCGGCGCGCGAGTTTCCCGCGCAAACCCTTTACCCGCTGGGGTTGGGCGGAGCTAGCGGCCGTAGGCGGTGAGGAAGCGGTCCCGGAAGGTGTCCATCGGCCAGACCGGTGCGTCGGCGTTCGGCCGCAGCCCGTCCGCCCAGCCCCAGTCTGCTACCCGGTCCGTCACGGCTGGGTCGGCGGCGATGATACTCACCGGCACGTCGTGGCTCGCCCCATTGCCCGAGACGATGCTGGCCGGCTGATGGTCGCCGAGGACGACGAGCACCAGGTTGGGGTCGTGGAGCTGCTGTACGAAAGAGCTCAGGGCGTCGAGCGAGTAGGCGATGGACTGTGCGTAGGCGGCCTTCACACGGTCCGGCTGCCGCCATACGTCTTCCGGCGAGTCGCCCTCGGCCGGCATCGGGTCGAAGACTGAGCCGTCACCCACCCGGCTCCAGTCGACGAGCCGGGGGAGCGGTGCCCAGGGCGTGTGGCTGGAGACCAGGTCGACCTCGGCCATGACGGGAGCGCGGTTCGGCTTCTCCAACTCCAGCCGCTGGAGCGCGGCCAGGGTGTACTGGTCAGGCATCGAGGCATAGCTGAACGATGGCCCGGCGTACCCGACGTTCCGGCGGTCGTAGACCGTGTCGTAGTGGTAGTACGTCTTCGCCACCGGCCAGTCCTTGTCGTTGGACGGTACGTCGGCGATTGTCCGCCAGCCGGCGCGACCGAACGCGTCGGTGAGCGTGAGCCGGTCGAGGGTGACGAGGTGGTCGTACCGCGCCTGGTTGTTCACCCACAGCCCGGACTGCAGGGTGGAGTGCGCCAGCCAGCTGATGCCGCCGAAGGTCGGTGAGGTGAGGAAGCCGCTGCGCGAGGAGAAGCCGGCCTGCTGCAGCCGCCGGTCCCCGGCCTCGAGCGCCGACCCAACTACTGGAGAGTCGAGTGCCGTGCGTCCGTAGCTCTCGACGAAGACCAGGAGCACGTCCTTGCCCCTCAGGCCGGTCAGCAAGTCGTTGCCCGGGGTGTCGCGGAAGGGATCCTGCTCGAGCGCCCGTACGAACTCCCGCTGGTCACGGAGGTCGTCTTGGACCTGCGTGGCGAGGCGAACTGCGGAGGTCGAGGCGAGCTGTCGTACGGGCTCTGGCCCGGCGCCGGTCAGCGCGGGCACGATCGAGATCGCGGCCAGGACGGCAACGATCCGGATCGTTGGCCGTCGGTGTCTCGCCACGAGCCGGGTGACCCGCACTGCCGACAGCGGCAGCAGGGCGAGCATGGCCACGCAGAGGATTCCTGCTCCGATGAAGACTGCGAGGGCTCCGACACGGCCGATCGAGTCGCCGAGCAGGGCCAGCGCAGAGCCCGCGTACGCCGCGTCGTAGACCGGGTGAAAGGGGCGGTCGAAGGCGAAGTAGAAGCCTCTGTCGAGCAGCCGCGTGATCATCAGCACCCCGGCGAGGAAACCGCCGATCAGGGCGAGGATCCGTGCGAGTCTCGACGGCAGTACGCAGACGAGGACGATGAACACCAGGCCCTCGAGCGGGATCCGGACAAAGGCGGCCGGTGACAGGTCGCCGGTGTGGTCCGGCATGAGCAGCGCAACCCAGACCAGGAGCACCGCCAGCCCCGACGTCACGGTGGCACGAGTGACCGGCGGGCTTCCGGCTTGGCGCCAGAGCCCCCAGGTGTGGCGGCCGAACGACTCGGCCAGCAGTCCCAGCGCGATCAGCAGCACCACCGTGGTCACGGCATCGGGCAGGATGCTCGCCGCCGCGAGAGTCAGCGTGATGCCCACGATCGCGGCGACGACCTTGGCCCAGTAGCGGGGCGGGAGCGAGCCGCGCAGCCACGGCAGCGCCCAGCCGGCAGCCACGAACACGTAGCGAGCTGCACCGAATGCGAGCACCCACCAGCCCATCGTCTGTGCGACGTACACGCTCAGGACCTGAACGAGGAACGAGTCGACCTCCATGTCGAAGCGCGCCCCGAACGCCGAAGCACTGCCGGTACGCCGAGCGATCCGACCGTCCACCCCGTCGAGGATCAGCGCGATCGTCGAGAGCGCCACGAAAATCGCCACCGGCGTCTGGCCGCCGAACGAGTCCGCCGTGAGCGCCGCGACCCCGCAGGCGAGGACCGCGCGAGCCAGTGTCACTCTGTCCGCGGGCCCCAGCCCGTCACGACGGTGATGCGCCATAGAGCGGGCGGTCAGCGCGGCAAGGCCGGCTCCGCAGGCGACACCGGTCGCCCAGCCGGCGACGTCGAGGCCAGTGGTTGCCGCGAGGACACCGAGGAGCACGAGCAGACAAGCGAAGCCGGCGAGCGGGCCGATCAGGTTGCGGCTGCGCACTCGACGCTGAACCAGACGCACAATGCCTCCGTATCTGCAGGTACGACAGTCATACGAGAACAGCGTCGCACCGGTTCATCCCGACGGGAGAAGGTGCCTGACGCTGACTAGGAGATCGGAATCGCCATCAGCCGAAGCATCTGGACCTGGGCACGCGTGGCGGGCGGCGCCGCGATCCTCGCCGTTCTCGTGTGGCGGGTGGGTACGGGCCCAATTGTCGACGGGCTCCGACTGACGACCGGTTGGTCGCTCGCCGGCGCCCTCGCAATCACGTCGCTGACCACGTTGTGCTGCGCATGGCGGTGGAGGCTCGTCGCCGGCGGGCTCGGCGTCGAGATGCCGCTGAGGACCGCGGTGGCTGCGTACTACCGGTCCCAGTTCCTCAACGCCACGCTGCCCGGCGGGGTGATGGGCGACGTACACCGCGCCCTGCGCCACGGGCGCGAGGTCGGCGACCTGGGCCGGAGCCTGCGGTCCGTCGCGTGGGAGCGGGCATCGGGATTTGCGGTACAGATCGTGCTGACGGTTGGAGTGCTGTTCCTGCTGTCCTGGCCCGCCGGCTCCTTTGTTCCCTCGGTCGCCGTGACGGTCGTGGTCGTCGCCTGCGTGGCGCTCATCGCCGTACCCCTCTGCCTGAACCGACGTCGCCTCTCCTCGCGGATCGGACGCGCTTTCACCAGCGACCTCCGCGACGCCGTCCTCGCACCGCGGGCTTGGCCAGGCATCCTGCTCGCGTCCACCGTCGCCGTGCTCGGCCACGCAGCTGTGTTCCTGATCGCAGTGCGGGCGACCGGGGCGGACGTGTCGCTGGCGCGGCTGTTGCCTCTGGCACTGGTCGTGCTGACAGCCTCGGCGATGCCGACGAACATCGCAGGCTGGGGCCCGCGCGAGGGCGCGGCCGCCTGGGCGTTCAGTTCGGTCGGGCTGGGCGCGGCGCTGGGCGTCACCGTCGCGGTCGTGTACGGCGTACTCGCGCTGGTCGCAACCCTGCCCGGAGCCGTCGTCCTGGTGGTTGCGCGTCGGCGAGCCCGGGACAGTGCACGCGGCCCGACCGAGGCGCAGCCGGATCGAGTCGGGAGTGCCATAGATGCCTGATGCCCCTGAACTCAGAGAGTCCAGGGGCATCGCGGTGGATCCGTCAGACGTCAGCCGGGGAACGGCGCCCCGGTGTTGCTGTGGCACCTGTAGCCGTTGGGGTTCTTGTGGAGGTACTGCTGGTGGTGGGCCTCTGCGTAGTAGAACGTGGTGGCGGGGGCTATTTCGGTGGTGATGTCGTCGTAGCCGAGGGGCTTGATGACGGGGCCGTAGAGGTCGCGGGTGCGTTCGGCCTCGGCGCGCTGGGCGTCGGTGGTGTAGTAGATCGCCGAGCGGTACTGCGAACCGAGGTCGTTGCCCTGCCGCATGCCCTGGGTCGGGTCATGGGTCTCCCAGAAGACCTTCAGCAGGTCGGTGAAGGTGGTCTTGGTCGGGTCGTACACGACCCGGACGGCCTCGGCGTGACCGGTGCGCCCGGTGCAGACTTCCTCGTACGACGGGTTCGGGCTGTAACCGCCCGCGTACCCGACGGCCGTGGTGTACACGCCCGGCTGCTGCCAGAAGATCTCCTCGGTGCCCCAGAAGCATCCGGTGCCGAACCAGACCTCCTCGAAGCCCTCGGGCGCGGCAGCGGTCTGCGGCGTGTGCAGGACGATGTTCTCGTCCGGTACGGCGAAGCCGGGGGTGGGCCGGCCGGGCAGTGCGGCCTGCGGCTCGACCATGGCGGTGTTGCGGGTGAAGAACGACATTCTCACGCCTCTCGCAGTGTGACTCTCATAGTCCCTCAACGCCCCTGACCAGGCGAACCTTCCCCGTACCCCTTACGGCGCGATGACGTGCGGACCGCCAGGCCATCACAATCGCGCGACCCGAGCGGCCCGCCGCGTGCGCGCCGCAGACGGGGCCAATTGTGATGGCCTGCGCGTCCGCTCTAGGCGATCATCGCGCCGGGGCGGCGGGTGGGGGCGGCGCCGGTGGTCAGGGAGGCGTACGACGCGGCAAGGCGCGTGACGCCCTCGCGTAACGAGTCCACGTCCAGGGTGAACGGGAGGCGGATGAAGGACTCGAGGCCGCCGTCGGGGGAGAAGCGGGACCCGGCGACCAGGAGCGCGCCGTTGCGCTGGGAGACACCGACGAGGCTGGAGCCGACCGGTTCCGGGAGCTCGCACCAGAGCGACAACCCGCCCGACGGCACCCGGAACCTCCACGAGGGCAGCTCGGCGGACACCGCGGCGGCCAAAGCATCCCGCCGCTGCGCCAGAGACGCCCGCCGCTCCGGCAGCAGACTGGCGCGGCTCCGTAGAAGGTCCGCGACCACCAACTGCTCCAGCACCGGCGCACCGAGATCCATCGACGCCCGCGCATCCAGCACGCGCGCGACCATCGCCTCCGGCACCCGCATCCACCCGATCCGCAACCCGCCCCAGAACGACTTGCTCACCGACCCGACCGTGATCACCCCGTCCGGGTCGTACGACGCGAACGGCGGCGGCATCTCCTGCCCGTCCAGCGACAGCTCGAACAGCGTCTCGTCCACAATCGCCGTTGTCCGCGACCGCGCGAACGCCCGCGCCAGCCGCTGCCGATCCGCCGCAGACATCAGGAAACCGGTCGGATTCTGGAAGTCCACCACCATCCACGCTGCCCGCGGCGCCGTCTGCCGGATCGTTGCCTCCAGCAAAGGCAGGTCCCAGCCACCGGGCGACATCGGTACGGCGACCACGCGGCAACCGCTGCGGCGGATCGCGTCCACCGAGTTCGGATGCGTCGGGCTCTCGGTGAGGACCCGGTCGCCGATCTGCGTGATCGCCCGTACCGCAATCGACGTCGCGGCGAGCGCCCCGGCGGTGACGATGATCTGATCCGCCGACGTCGGCAACCCGCGTTCGCAGTACGCCGCCGCGATCTCGGAACGCAGTACCGGCAGGCCCTGCGGGTGGTACCCGGGTGTGGCGAGGTGCATCGGCAGCTCATCGGCCGCCGACGCCACCGCCGTACTGATCCCCGGCACCGCGGCCGGCGCCGCGCAGGTGAAGTCGTACAGCCCGTCGGTGTCGATACCAGGCGCGTGGTGCCGCCCGAGCTCCGGCTCGACCTTCGACGGCAGCGCGGTGACGCTCCCCGAACCACGCCGGCTCGTCAGGTACCCACTGTCACGCAACGAGCGATAGGCGGAGGCCACCGTCGTACGACTGACCCCGAGCGCCTCGGTCAGTTCGCGCTCGCTCGGCAGCCGCGACCCGGGCATGATCCGCCCGTCCGCGATCAGCAGCCGGAGCCGCTCGGCCAGGAGCCGGTACGCCGGACCGGTCCCGTTGGCCCACTCGCCGAGCAGGCCGCTTAACGTACTGGCGGGAAGATAACGGGCTCGCATGCAGTCCACTATCGCGCAACTGGCTATCGAATGCCAGGCCACTTACCCCGGACACTGGATCTCGTGACCGCCACCTCCGATGCCCCGCCACGTCAGCTCGCGCTCCTCAACCCGATCGAGCAGCTGAAGGCAGGCCACCTCCCGCGCCGCCTGGTGCAGCTGTACGTCGGCCTGACCCTGTACGGCGCCTCGATGGGCCTGATGATCCAGGGCAACCTCGGCCTCGACCCGTGGGACGTGTTGCACTCCGGCATCACCAAGCACCTCCCGCTCAGCTTCGGGACCGTGGTGATCGCGATGAGCTTCGTCGTACTGCTCGCCTGGATCCCGCTGCGCCAGTGGCCCGGCCTCGGCACGATCAGCAACGCGATCGTGATCGGCCTGGTCACCGACCTGACCCTGGCCACGGTCGACCGCCCGGACGCGCTCTGGCTGCGGATCGTGTTCATGCTGTCCGGTGTCGTCCTCAACGCGCTGGCCGGCGCCCTCTACATCGGCGCCCAGTTCGGCCCCGGTCCCCGCGACGGCCTGATGACCGGCCTGGTACGCCGTACCGGTCTGAGCGTCCGCCTCGTCCGGACGTCGCTCGAGCTGACCGTCCTCGCCACCGGCTTCCTGCTCGGCGGCTCGATCGGCGTCGGCACCGTCGTCTACGCACTCTCGATCGGCCCGCTCGTCCACATCCTGCTACCGATCTTCACCCGTCCGCCTGAAGCGCGCGTAGACGGGGTCCCAGACCGGTAGCGGTCCGGGACCCCGTCCTTTCTCGCAGACCAACGTGGTCAGCCGGTCAAGTCAGCCGACCGGTTCGAGCTCACGTTCGTCGGGGACAGCTGAGCTGACCTTCATCCGGCGCGGCCACCAGGCGCGGCGGCCGAGCAAGGCGATCACACTCGGCACCAGGAAGCTCGACATCACGAACGCCGAGATCACGATGCCGGCCGCAACCGAGAACCCCATCTCGGTGAGCAGCGCCATACCGGCCAGCATCAGTGACGAGAACGTGCCGGCCAGGATCAGCCCGGCCGCAGCCACCGACGGGCCGCCGTGCTCGATCGCGCGGTCGGCCGCGGTGCGTGGATCCGTCCCGCGTTCGGCCTCCTCACGCAACCGGGCGATCATCAGGATGTTGTAGTCGGTGCCGATGGCAACGACGAACAGGTACAGCATGATCGGCAGCGAGAACGTCACGCCCGCATGACCGGCGGCGCCCTGGAACACGAACACCGTCGCACCGATCGAGCTGAAGAAGCTCAGCACCACCGCGAACATCAGCACCAGCGGCGCGATCAGCGACCGCAGCAGCAGCGCGAGGATGACCGCGATCAGCCCGCCCGCGACCGGGAAGATCACCGAGAGGTCCCTGCTGTTGGCGTCCCGGATGTCGGTGTAGCTGGCCGTCACGCCACCGAGCAGCGTGGTCGTCCCGGCCGGCGCCTCGGCGTGCGCGGCCTCCCGGAGCTTCCCGTCGACCAGATCCAGCGACGCGGTGGCGTACGGCGCATCCTTGAGTACGACGTTGAGCTGGGCAACGGTCTTGTCCTTGTTCAGCAACGCCATGCTGCCGTCCGCGCCGGCCGGAAGCACTCCGCCGACACCGTCGACTTTTGCCAGCTTTCCGGCGTACGCCGTGAGCTCGGCCGGGTCCAGCGGCGTACCGTCATTGCTCTTGACGTAGACCGTGGTCGGGTTCAACGCGCCGGCCGGGAAGCCCGCCTGCAGGTCCTTGATGGCGCGGGACGACTCGGTGCCGTCCGGCAGCTGGCTGAACGCGTCGTAGTCGACCTTCATCCCGAGCGAGCCGAGCGCGAGCACGACCATCACGCCGCCGGAGATCGCCGCGACCACCGCCGGACGCCGCGCGGTGAACATGCCGAGCCGCTTGAACATCGCGCCCTTCGGCGTCTTCTGCCACGACTTCGACGGCCAGAACACCTTCGGGCCGAGCAGCGAGACGACCGCCGGGACCAGGGTGATGGCCGCAAACGCCATCACTGCGACCGCGATCGCGAGACCCGGGCCGAGGCTCTTGAACCCGCCGAACACCGCGAGCAGCAGGGCGCTGAACGCGACGACGATCGCGCCCGCCGCCGACACGATCACCTCGGCGACCCGGGCGACCGCGTTCACCAGCGCTTCCTTCGGCGCCTCGCCGGCGCGCAGGCGTTCGCGGAACCGGAACAACAAGAACAGGATGTAGTCGGTGCCGACGCCGTACAGCACGACGGTCAGGATCGTCTGCAGGTCCTGCGTGACCTGCAGATCGGTCGCCTTCGCGACGAGCGCGATCAGGCCGGGCGCGATCGCCGACACCAGACCGACGGTCAGGATCGGCAGGAACGCGGCGACCGGGCTGCGGTAGATCACCAGCAGCAGGCCGATGATCAGCACGACGGTCGCGATTCCGACCACGATGAAGGCGTTGTCGAACGCGTCCTGGTTGTCGAGCATCAGCGCGGCGTCGCCGGTCACGCCGTACTCGAGATCGGCGCCGGTGAGCGTGGAGCCGGTCACGTCACGGATCTTCTGTACGGCGTCCAGCACCGCCTGCTCGTCCGGCGCGCCCTTGAGGCCGACGCTGATGATCTGGACCTGCTTGTTCGGCGAGACCGCCTGCGGGCCCGTGATCGCGGCGGTGACCCGATCGATCTTCGCCGCGGTGATCTTGGCGGCCACTTCGGTGACCTTGGCCTGGTCGGCCGCAGTCAGTTCGCCGCCCGCGTTCCGCTTGACGACGATGCTGGCGGTCGCGTCGTTGGTCTGCCCGAACGCGTCGGCAGCCAGTTTCTGCGCCTGCACCGACTCGTACTTGTCGGGCAGCAGCGCCGCCTGGTCCTTGGTCGTGACGTCCGCGAGTGTCGGCGCGAACGCGATCACGGCGACCGCCGCGACCACCCACGCGGCGATCACCTTCCACGGGTTGTGGACGACGAAACGTCCGAGTTTGGTGAACACCCCGAGACCCCTCCCTGAGGGTTGGAACACTGTCTACCTGCCGGTCGGTAGGTAGACTACCTGCCGACCGGTAGGCGAGTGAAGATGAGAGAGTGGTGACGTGCAGCACGCGACGAGTTCCCGGGACACCAAGGCGGAGATCCATCGCGCCGCGGTCAACCTGTTCTCGACCCAGGGGTACGACAAGACGAGCCTGCGCGAGATCGCCGAGCAGGTCGGGATCACCAAGGCGTCGCTGTACTACCACTACTCGTCGAAGCAGCAGCTGCTGCGCGCGATCGTCGGCACGTTCCTGGACGACATCTTCCAGGTACTGCGGCTCTCGGAGACGCTGCCGTGGTCGCCGGAGACGGAGCGCGAGGTCCTCGGTGCGTACGTCGACGTGATCATCGCGCACCGGGCGACCGGGCCGACGCTTCTTCGCGACATCGCCGCCGTACTCGCGGCCTTCGGGGACGACCTAGACGAGCTGATCGCGCAGAGCCGCCGGTTCCAGCTGTGGCTGGCCGGCCCCGACCCGACGGCCGCCGACCGGCTGCGGGCCGCGGCCGCGGTCGAGGCGGTCGGGGCCGCGATGTCCATCGAGCTCGATCTCCAGGCCGGCGATGCGGAGATCCGCGCGGTGCTGCTGGACGCTGCTACCGCGGTTCTTGCTCGCCGTGGGACTCCGGTGGACGAGTGACCGGGTACCGATTCACGGCGCCGCTGTGGCAGTACCCGGGTGAAGGCAGCTGGTATTTCGTCACGGTGCCGGAGGATGTCAGCGACGAGATCACGGACCTGACCGAGGGGCGGCGGAAGGGCTTCGGGTCGGTACGGGTCTCGGTCACGGTCGGCGGCAGCACGTGGCAAACCTCTGTCTTCCCGACCAAGACCGGCACGTACGTCCTCCCGGTCAAGAAGCCGGTCCGAACCGCCGAAGGCCTGCTCGACGGCACCCCAGTCGATACCCAACTGGATCTCGTCGACTTCTAACCCTGGTACGTCAGGTTGTGGGGTCAGCCACCCTCTCGCCCGCCGGGGCCCTTCTTGGTCGTCGGCGCCTGGCCGTTACGTTGCTGCCGCCTGTTGGGGTCGTCACCGCCGCCGGCCCTGACGGCCTCTCCGGTCTGCTGAGACGACACGCTCGTCAGTGGGTCGTGGCCTTCCCTTACGAACCTGAGTGCATCCACGGTGTCGCGCTCCGCCGGCGACTTCTCCCCGGCAGCCGGCTCCTGCGGGCCCTGAGCGTTGGGTGCGGGTGCGTTCAGTTCGCCGGTGGGCTGGCGGCCATCTTGGGCCTCGCCGGACCTGACGGACTCGCCCTGGGTTTCGGACGAGACGGTCCAGTCCTCGGCGGGATTCGGCGCCTGCGGACCCTCGACCTCCGAGCCGGCCTGGGGCGTCTGCGGTTCTCCACCCTCGCCGGCCTCCGGCCCGTTGTCGTTCCCGGCCTCGGGCTCACCCTCAGCGCGGGGCTCGGCGACCTCGGCTTCGCCCGTCGTGCGGGGCTCGTCGTCTGTGCGGGCCTCGGCTTCGCCTTCGGTGCGTTCGCCTGGTTCCTGGTCGTTGCCTGCCTCGAGCTGGTTGGCGCCTTCCCGTTCCTGGTCCTGGCCCGGTTCGAGGGCAGGGTTGGCGTTTTCCTGCTGGAGTTGCTGGACGCGCGCCTCGAGCAGCTGACGCATCTCCGCCTGGAGGCGGTTGTTCTCCTGCATCAGCGTGAGGGCCTGCTGCTGGCTCTCCAGGATCGACTGCTGCAGCGCCGCGGTCCGCTGGGCCATCTGCTCGGACTGTTGCGGCGACGGCGCCTGCCGGACCGCGTCCCGGGACTGGATGCCCTGCCCTTGCCGCCCAGCGCCGTTCTGCTGCCCCGGCACTCCCTGGAACCGGCCCTCCGGCCGGAACACCTGATCCATCCGGCCCGAGGCCAGCGCCGCAAGGTCCGAGCTGTTCAGCCTCGATCGACCGATCGCCTGCAGCACCGACGGATCTGTGCGTTTCACATCCTTCGCCGCCTGCGTCAGCGCGGCCTTGAGCAGCTTCGTGCCCTGCCGTTCGTTCCGCCCCCAGCGCGAGTACCGGTTGACGACCTGGCGCAGTGGGTTCCTGGTCTGCCGGGGCTGCCTGGGCTCGGGGCCTCCCCGCTCCAGCCGGCTGCCCGCCTCCTGGCCGAGCCGCTGTGAGACATCGGCGTACCGATCCGGCCGCAACTGTGCGTCGACGTGGAGGCTCGCCAGCTGCTGCAGGTCGGCCTGCGTGATGTTGGCGCGACCGATCCGCTCGCGGACCGCAGGGTCCATGCGCTTCACGTCGCGGGCCGCCTGCGCGTACGCCGCCTTCAGCGTCTTGCGACCCCGCACCCTGGCCCGATGGCGGGAGTACCGGGCACGGACGCCAGTGCCTTCCTGAGAGGGCTCACTCATCGGGTCTCCTAGTCGATGTACACGGCGTAGTTGACCCCGACAGACGCGGTCAGCGGGTCCTTGCTCGGCTTCGTGCTGTACAGGTGGATCTGGGCGCCTGGACGCAGCCAGACGGCCAGGTGCCGGCGGCCGGTCCCGGCGCCGGGCTCCCACTCGTCGGCGAACGTCGGACTGCTCTCGTCACCGACGTAGTCGGGCCGGCCCCAGTGCCTTGTCGCGAGCGCGAGGTGGTCGGGCCAGTGCGTGTCCAGCCCGGACTCGGCGGCGGCGATGTCGTCCGGACCGATCTCGTACGCCGACCAGCCGCTGTCCGGGCAGTCCGGGAACGCCAGGCCGTCGAACACGATCATCGTGGTGCCGCGCTGCGTGGTGAACCCCCACGAGACCATGTCGGCGCCGATCACCTCGCCGGCCTGCAGCGGCCACGGCTGCCACGAGGTCTGACCCATCACCCGGTTCACCAGAGCGCGCACCACCTCCGGCCCGGCCTCGTCCCCGTCCGGTCCCGCGATCACGGTCCAGTCCGGAATCTCGGCGAGATCCGCCATCGCCAGGTCGTCCTGGTCGAGCGGCCTGTCCTGCGTCTTCATCCGGCGCCGTCGTCCTTCCTTGCCAGGTTCCATGACCGCAACCCTCTAGATGACCCTCTGTGCGCAACCGTAGGCGGCCCAATGGGTCATTCGCCAGCCAGTACGACGCACCTGTGGACAACTGGGATCCGCCGCATCATCTCAGCACCGGACGTGCTGCAGGACCCGAGCAGACCAGGCCGTACGCTGGTCCGGTGAACACGGAACACCATTACGGCTTCGAAACGCTCGCGATCCACGCCGGGAACGAGCCCGACCCGACGACCGGCTCGGTCGTGCCGCCGATCTACGCGACCAGCACCTACAAGCAGGACGGCGTCGGCGGGCTGCGCAACGGGTACGAGTACTCCCGCTCGGCGAACCCGACCCGGACGGCGCTGGAGGAGTGTCTGGCCGCGATCGAGGCCGGCACCCGCGGCTTCGCGTTCGCCAGCGGTCTCGCCGCCGAGGACACCCTGATCCGCTCGCTGTGCGTGCCGGGTGACCACGTCGTGTTCCCCGACGACGCGTACGGCGGCACGTTCCGCCTGTTCGCCCGCGTTCTCGGCACCTGGGGTGTCGAGATGACGCCGGCCGCGGTCACGCACCCGGACGCGATCCGGGCCGCGATCCAGCCGGGGAAGACGAAGGTCGTCTGGCTGGAGACCCCGACCAACCCGCTGCTGAACGTCGCGGACATCGCCATCGTCGCCCAGATCGCGCACGACGCCGGCGCCCTGCTGGTGGTCGACAACACCTTCGCCTCGCCGTACCTGCAGCAGCCGCTGGAGCTCGGCGCGGACGTGGTCGTGCACTCGACGACGAAGTACATGGGCGGGCACTCCGACGTGGTCGGCGGCGCGCTGATCGTGCGGGACGCCGAGCTGGCCGAGAAGATCGCTTTCCACCAGAACGCGATCGGCGCCGTCGCCGGGCCGTTCGACTCGTGGTTGGTGCTGCGCGGCATCAAGACGCTCGGCGTCCGGATGGACCGGCACAGCGACAACGCCGAGAAGGTCGTCGAGTTCCTGCAGCGGCACCAGTCCGTCAGCCAGGTGCTGTACCCGGGCGTCGACGGGCATCCGGGTCACGAGACCGCCGCCAAGCAGATGAAGCGGTTCGGCGGGATCGTCAGCTTCCGCGTCACCGGCGGCGAGGCGCAGGCACTGGACATCTGCAACAAGGCCGAGGTCTTCACGCTCGGGGAGTCGCTCGGCGGTGTCGAGTCCCTCATCGAGCACCCCGGCAAGATGACGCACGCTTCGGTCGCCGGCACCCCGCTCGAGGTCCCGGCGGACCTGATCCGGTTGAGCGTCGGCATCGAGACGATCGACGACCTCTTGCTCGACCTCGATCGCGCAATGGCGTGAGCGAGCGCAGCGAGCTCACCATCAAGCACAGCGCCCTCCGTGCCTCATCCGCGCCCGGAGCGCAGCGAGGACGTGGATGAGCATTGTAGTGGCGGTCGACTTCGGGTCGACCTTCACGAAGGCGGTTGCGGTGGATTCCGGCTCGGGCGAGCTCGTGGCCCGGGCCGAGCACCGTACGACGATCGAGACCGACGTCATGGACGGGTGGCAGGCCTGTCGCGTCGTACTCGAAGCGGCCGACCGCGGTGTGCGGAATGCCGAGGTGCTGGCCTGTTCGAGTGCGGGCGGCGGTCTGCGGATCGGTGTCGTTGGCAACGAAGAGCTCGTGACCGCTGAGGCGGGGAAGCGGGTCGCCTTGTCCAGCGGCGGGCGCGTCGTAGCGGTCGTCAGCGGTGGGCTGAGCGCGACGAGCCAGAAGGAGCTGCGCAAGGACCGCCCGGATGTCGTCCTGCTGCTCGGCGGCACCGACGGTGGCAACTCGGCTGTACTGCTGAAGGCCGCCGAGACGCTGGCGAAGTACAAGTGGCGGAAACCGGTCGTTGTCGCGGGCAACATCGATGCGCGGACGGAAATCACGGAAACACTGACCGCAGCGGACGTACCGCATGTGCTGGCGGAAAACGTCGTACCTGAGATCGGCGTGTTCGCGCCGGACAGTGCCCGGGCCGCGATCCGGGAGATGTTCCTGGAGCACGTGATCGGCGGGAAGAACCTGTCGCGGGACCCGTCCTTCACGCGGATGGTCCGCGCCGCGACACCGGACGTCGTACTGCGGGGTGTCGAGGTACTCGCCGCGCTGCACGGTGACGTGGCGGTCGTGGACATCGGCGGCGCCACCACCGACGTGCACTCGGTGATCGAGCTCGACCCCGAGGACGCGAACCTCGGCCGCGAGGTGGTCGCGCCCCATCCCGTGACCCGGACCGTCGAGGGCGATCTCGGGATGCGCTGGAGCGCCGTACCTGTCGTTGCGGCCGGCGCCGAGGCGGGGCTGATCGCGGACGTGGACGAGGTGCACGCGGCGGCCGAACGCCGGCGCGCGGACCCGTCGTACCTTCCGGACAGTGGACGTGAGGCGTCGTACGACGAGACTTTGGCGAGCGTTGCCGCGACGGTCGCACTGCGGCGGCACGCGGGGCGGCAGCGGATCGTGTTCGGGCCCGGTGGGCGGGTGATCGAGCGCTCCGGGAAGGATCTGCGCGAGGTCGATCTGCTGGTCGGGTCCGGGGGAGTGCTGCGGCACAACCCGCCGGACGTCGCGGCGCGGATCCTCGGTTCGATCGGGACCAACGCGCAGGAGGAGGGCTGGCTCGTTCCGCAGCACGCCGAGGTGTGCGTCGATGCGGACTACGTGCTCGCCGCGGTCGGCTTGCTCGCGGACGACGCCCCGAAGGCCGCCGAAGGCCTGGCCGCCCACATTCATGGAACGAGCCGCACCGGGCACTAGTCTCATCAGCACATCAGCTTGCGGAGGTGGGATGAGCGAGTCGGGGCGGGACGAGACCGAGGCACAGGACCAGCCGAGTCCGGTTGCGGACAACGACGTGCTGGAGTCGTCCAGCGAGTCGGCGGCCGAGGTGCCGGTGGCAACGCGGTCGACGGCGAAGGTGGATCACGGTGTGACGCCGGCGATGGAGATCGCCAGTGCGTGGGCCTGGCGGTTCCTGGTGATCGTCGCGGCCGTCGGCGTGATCGGCTACGGGATGCGGTACCTGTCCGAGGTCGTCGTACCGGTGACCGTCGGCGTACTCCTCACCGCCCTCCTGATCCCCGTCACCACCGGCCTGCAGAAGCTCCGCCTGCCGCGCGGCGCCGCGGCCGGCATCACTGTGCTCGCGACGATCGTGGTGGTCGCCGGACTGCTGACCGTGGTCGGGACGCAGATCGCCGGACAGTTCGAGGACCTGTCCGACCAGGTCGGTGAGGGTGTGCAGAAGCTGCGCGACCTGGGCCGGATCAACTTCGGCCTCACCGACGCGGACATCACCAACCTGTTCAAGCAGTTGCAGGACCAGATCACGTCTGGCGGCGCGCTCGGTCAACAGGCCGCGGCGGTCGGTACGACGGCGACGCACGCGGTGGCCGGCCTGTTCATCTCGCTGTTCTGCCTGTTCTTCTTCCTGTACCAGGGCGAGCAGATCTGGTCGTGGCTGGTCCGGCTGTTCCCGCGCCGGGCCCGCGACAAGGCCGACTCGTCGGGCCGGAAGGCGTGGGTCTCGCTGACCGCGTTCGTCCGCGCCACGGTGATCGTCGCCGCGGTCGACGCGGTCGGGATCTCGCTCGGCGCCGCGATCCTCGGCCTGCCGCTGGTGAGCGCGATCGGCATCCTGGTCTTCGTCGGCGCGTTCATCCCGGTCGTCGGCGCCCTGATCAGCGGCGTGGTCGCGGTCCTCGTCGCGTTGGTTGCCAAGGGCCCCCTCATCGCGATCATCATGCTCGCCGTCGTGATCGGCGTACAGCAACTGGAAGCGCACGTCCTGCAGCCGTTCCTGCTCGGCCGCGCGGTCAGCGTCCACCCGCTGGCGATCATCCTCGCGATCGCCACCGGCGTGGTCATCGCCGGCATCGTCGGCGCCCTGGTAGCGGTCCCGACTGCCGCCGTCCTGAACGCCATCGTCAACCACCTGGCCGGCCACGACGTAGACCCCGAACCTCCAAGACCCCTCCCCAGACGCCGCCATCAGCAAGTGGAGGACACCACCGCCCAGGCCGCCCATACCGACTGACTACCCCGGGTACACAACGGCAGACGCCGCCGAGCCAGGCTCGGCGGCGTCTGCCGTGGTGCTTCGGGTGATCGAGGTCAGCGACCGCCGATGCCCTTGTTGTCGTTGTTCTTCTGCAGGTTGGTGGTGGCGGCCTGCTCCGTCGGCTGCTGCGTCTGCGTGGCCCCCTGGGGGATGGCGCCTGCGGCCGGGGCCACGCCACCCAGGGCGCGGAGCGCGGAGTTCTGCGCGTCCATCTGGGCCTGCGACGACTGGGCCATGCCCTGGATGATCTGGTTGCGCTCTTCCAGAGTCGGAGCGGACATGGCGGCGCTGAACTTCTGCGCCATCTCCGTACGGTCCTTCGCGCTGATCGTGTTCGCGCCGAGTTCCGGGTCGTGCCGGCCGGCGTTGTAGCTGGCCAGCGAGCTCTCGGCCTTCACCATGGCGTTGTTGAACTTGCCCTCGAACCAACGGCCCGCCTTGGCGGCAGCGTTCCGGCCGGCGGCCATCGCGTCCCGCCCGGCGCCGACGACCGCGTCGCGGCCGTCGCGCGCGCCCTGCACAACCGTGTCCCGCGCGCCCCGGGCACCCTGGACAACCGAGTCCCGCATCTCGCCGACACGGTCGGCGCCACTCTGCCAGGCCTGGTCGAGCCGGACCTGCCCGCGCTGGGCCGCGTCCACAACCCGGTCCCGGCCGGTCTCGTAGGCGCCGACGGCCTGCTGGCCGAGCTCCTCGACCCGGTCCCGGGCGCCGCGCGCGCCCTGCACAACCGTGTCCCGCGTGTCCCGGGCGCCTTGTACGACGGTGTCGCGAGCGTCCCGTGCACCCTGTACGACGGTGTCCCGCGCATCCCGTGCACCTTGTACGACGGTGTCCCGAGCGTCACGGACGCCGGTGACAGCGGCGTCGCGGTACTGCCGGCCCTGACTGGCCAGGGACGTGGCCATCTCGCTCAGCCTCGTCTGGGTCCGGTCGTACGTCAGGTGGACCCGTGCGACCGCGCCGCGGATCGCGTTGGACACGCGGTCCTTCAGCGGGTCCGAGTTCGCCGCTCGCATCAGGTTCGCCTGCTGGCGGTCGTCGAGGTTCACGAACGCAGTCGCAGCCTGCCGCTGATCCGGCGTCATTCCCACGAATGTCCGGAGGTTCTCCTGCTGCTGTTCGGACAGATTGCTCAGCCAGTCCATGGACTGGCCCCAGCTGCCCTGCTCCCAGCCGGGGCGGCCTTCCGATGGTGTCGTCATGGCGTCTCCTAGTCGATGTAGATCGCGTAGCTGACACCGACCGCGGGGGTCAGTGGGTCCCGGCTCGGCTTGGTGCTGAACAGCCGCAGATGGGCGCCGTTGAGGAGCCAGGTGGCGAGGTGGCGCTTGTCCGCGCCGGCTCCCGGGCCCCACTCGTCGAGGAAGTTCGGGTTGCTGTCGTCACTGACGTAGTCCGGCTCGCCGAAGTACTTGCGGGCCAGCGCCACGTGGTCCGGCCAATGCGCGTCGAGCCCGGCCTCGGCCTCCGCCGTGTCGTCCGGGCCGAGCTGGTACGCGCACCATCCGCTGTTGAGCGCATCGGCGTACGCCATGCCGGGGAACACGACGATCGTGCTGCCGCGCTTGGTGGTGAACCCCCACGACGCCAGCACCGGGTCGATCTGCTCGCCCGCCGCGAGCGGCCAGGGCTTCCAGTCGGTGGCCGCGGTGACCCGCTGCACGATCGCCCGGACGACATCCGGTCCGCTGGCGTCGTTGTTCGGGCCCGCGATGGCACGCCAGTCGGGGACCTCGGCGAAGTCGGCGAACGCCGCCTCGTCCTCGTCGAGTGGCCTGTCCATGGTTTTCATTTCCGGGCTTGTTCCTTCCGTCAGTGCTCAAGCCTTCGTCGGCCACCGTAGGGCGCGACGAGGTCAGTCTCCTGACCTGCTGATTCGGGTGTTCTGGTCTAGCGTTCGGGCGTGGAGTTCTTGCCGGTCCCGGTGCCGGTGCCGCGCTCGAACCGGCTGGATTCGTGGCGTACGCCGGAAGTGTCGCCGGAGCGTGCCTGGCCCGGGCCGACCGGCGGAAGCCTTGCCGCCTGGACGCTCCTGGTCAGGTCCGGGGACAGGCCCGCTCGCCCGCCCGCGGCTGCGAGGCGTTCGTGCTTGAGCCCGGTGAGCCTCGCCTCCGAGACACTGCCGGTGGGGGCGGGGTCCGACCCGTTCGTGAACATGACGTCGCGCTGGCCTTCGCGGGCCCGGTTCTCTGCTGTCCTCATGTCCCCTCCTCGTTGAGGTAGACGGTGTAGTTGATTCCGACCGACACCGACAGCGGTTTCGCCGTCGGCTTGTTGCTGTACAGGTGGATCTCGGCGCCCGGGGGCGTCCAGACCGCCAGATGGCGGCGGTCGGTACCGGCGCCGGGGGCCCAGTCGTCCTCGAAACCGGTCTTGCTCTCAAGTCCGACGTACGACGGCTGTCCCCAGTGCCGGCAGGCGAGGTCGAATTTCACGGGCCAGTGCTCGTCGAGCCCGGCGGCCGCGTCGCCGACGTCCGCGGGCTCGATCGCGAACGCGACCCAGCCGCTGAACGGGCTGTGCGGCAGCACCTGGTCGTCGTACACCGCGAGCTCGGTGTTGCGGCGGGTCAGGAAGCCCCAGCCGTCGAGCTGGTCGTCGATCACCGTACGGCGGTTGATCGGCCACGGCTTCCAGTTCGTCCCCGACTTCACGCGACGAATCAGGCGGCGGACCGGGAGCGGCCCGGTCTCGCCCGCCTGCGGGCCGGCAAGGCGCCGCCAGTCGCGGACCTCGGCGATGTCGGCCATCGCGCGGTCGTCGTCGTCCAGCGGCCGGTCAAGTGTCTTCATCCGTGCGGCAGTCCCTGTCGTTGCGGTACGTGTCGAAACTAAGTCCCCGGAGGGGTCAGGCGGACGTCATGCTCGTGGACGGCACAAAGAACAGCCGCCCTGGGAAGCTTCCCAGGGCGGCTGTCGGGTAGGTCAACCGTCGTTCGGTCTCAGTTCGGTGACGCGCCTAGTGCATTGCCGCGGCGGCGGAGGACTCCAGCGACTCCTCGCCCTCGGCCTTCGGGCCGTCGTCGCGGCCGGCCAGCCGCTGCTCCGGCGTGATGACCGCGAGGATCAGAGCGATCGCCAGGAACGGCAGGGAGACCAGGAACACGTCGCCCATCGCGTCGACCAGACCCTGGAGGGCCCAGCCCTTCATCGGCGGCTTCAGGGCGTGCAGCGCCTGGACGCTGTTCGCCGCCTTGGCCAGTCCGTCGACCATGCCCTGCGCGGCGTTCGGGACGATGTCGGTCAGGTGGTCCTTCAGCCGGGTGGTCAGCACGGCGCCGTAGACCGCCGTACCGATCGCGCCACCCATGGAGCGGAAGAAGGTCATCGACGAGGTCGCGGTGCCCATGTGCTGCCGGGGCACGCTGTTCTGCGCCGCGGTGACGGTGATCTGCATCGACAGGCCCAGGCCGGCGCCCATCACGAACATGTAGATCGCGAGCTGCCAGTACGGCGTGTTCATGCTCAGCGTGGACAGCAGCACCATCGCGGCGCCGACCATGACCGCGGAGATGATCGGGTAGATCTTGTACCGGCCGGTCTTGCTCATCAGCTGACCACTCGGGATCGAGGCGGAGAAGATACCGACGATCATCGGCAGCAGCGCCAGGCCGGAGCGGGTCGGGGACATGTCCTTGACCGCCTGCAGGTACAGCGGCAGGAAGATCAGCGCACCGAACATCGCGAAGCCGAGCAGGAACGCGAATCCGGCGTACCCGGAGAAGATCCGGCCCTTGAACAGGTCCATCGGGATGATCGGCTCGGCCACCCGCAGCTCGATCAGCACGAACGCGACGGCCAGTACGACGGACGCGACCAGCAGAGCGATCGTGGTGGTGGTACCCCAGCCGTTGGTCGGGCCGCTCCAGGAGACGGCCAGCAGCAGCGAGGTGACGGCAGCGGCGACCGTGGAGGCGCCGAGGTAGTCGATCTTGTGCGAGCGCTTCACGTGCGGCAGCTTCAGGACCGCGCCGACGACGCCCAGGGCAACCAGGCCGATCGGCAGGTTGATCCAGAAGATCCAGCGCCAGCCGGGACCGTCGGTGAGCAGACCGCCGAGCAGCGGGCCGGCCACCGAGGACAGACCGAAGACGGCACCGAAGTACCCCATGTACTTACCGCGCTCGCGCGGCGGGATCACGTCGCCGATGGTGGCGAACGCGAGCGACATCAGGCCGCCGGCACCCAGTCCCTGGACGGCCCGGAAGCCGATCAGCATCTCGATGTTCTGCGACAGCGCGGCCAGCACCGAGCCGGCCAGGAAGGTGACGATCGCCGCGATGAACAGCGGCCGCCGGCCGTAGAGGTCGGAGACCTTGCCCCACAGCGGCGTGGAGGCGGTCGACGTCAGCAGGTACGCCGTGACCACCCAGGACAGCTTGTCCAGGCTGTTGAAGTCACTGACGATCCGCGGCAGCGCCGTACCCACGATGCTCTGGTCGAGGGCGGCGAGGAACATGCCGGCCATCAGTCCACCGAGGACGACCAGGATCTGCTTGTGGGACAGGTAGTTGGGACCACCGTCGGTTGGTGCAGCCCCGCCGGCGGTGGCGGGTTCTGTGGTGCTCATCTGGTGCTCTCCAGGTTGTTGTCGTTGTTCTCGCGGGCGGCAGGATCGCTGCCGGTCGCGGAGTCTTGTTCGGTACGGCGCTCTGCCGCGGCGGACTGCAGTCGCGGGGCGACCGCGGCCCAGCCCTTGTCGGCCCAGGCGGCGCTGCTGGGGGCCTCGGTGCGGGCGGCGACGCCGTCCGCGAAGCGGGTCATCAGCCGCTCGAAGGTCTGCACGTCCTCCTCGGACCAGCCCTCCATGGCGGCGTTGAGCAGCTCCATCCGGTGCCGGGCACTGGCCTCCCACTGCTCGATGCCCTGCTCGGTGAGCTCGACGCGGAACGCGCGTCCGTCGTCCGGGTCGGGGGAGCGGCGGATCAGTCCGAGCTGCTCCAGGGACCGCACGTGGCGGCTCGCGGTGGAGGCGTCGAGCTCGAGCTTTCCGGCCAGGTCGGACAGCCGCAGGGCGCCGTTGCACCGCAGCGCGAACAGCACGACGTGCGCGCTGTGGTCGAGTGTGTCGCCGGGCTGCTTGGCCTTCAGGCGGCGCCCGATCCGGGTGAACGCGTGCATGACGCCCTCGATGGGGGTCTGTGGGGTGTACGCGTCGTTTACTTGCATGCTGCAAGCATATACATGCTTGCGTGATACACGCAAATGACTTTCCAAGGTCTTCCAGTGAGTCGCCACTCATTTGCTCTCGGTCGCCGGATGATCACTGTCCGCAGTGGACGGAAGGTGCGGACAGTAATTCGACGGCCGGCGGCGGCGTTTTGTGACGCGGATCGGTGCGAGGTGGTGCTGGCACCACGCCGAAGGGTCGGTCCAGTACCCTCGCCGGTCCGCTGGTCCGGCCAGGAGGCTGGGCGGTGATCAAGCGGCGGCTGCTGGAGTTCGGTGTCATCTGTCTCGTCCTGACCTGGGTGCCCTGGGGAGTGCTCGGCGTACTCGGTGTGAATCCGGATGAGGGCGCAGGCAGTCTCGTGTTCGCGCTGGCGGCGTCGGGGCCGTCGCTGGCCGCGTTGGTGATGTGGCTGCGGTACCGGGAGCGCCGGCGCGTCGTCCGGTGGTCGCTGGTGTGGCCGGTCGCTGCCGTCGTACTCGGTGCGCTGCCGCCGCTCGTGGCGTCGGCGTTGATGGGGGACTTGCCGGCGTTGCCCGATCACGCCGCGTCGGTCATCTCTGGTGCTGGGGGAGTGCTCGGCGCTGCGGCGTACACGTTCCTGGCTGGTCCGGTGTCGGAGGAGTTCGGGTGGCGTGGGTACGTGCAGCCGCGACTACGTGAGTACTTCGGGCCGCTCGGGACGACCGTGGTGCTGGGAGCGGCCTGGGGCGTGTGGCATCTGCCCCTGTATTTCCTGAACGCGACAGGTCAGCACGACGACGGGCTGTTCACACAGGAGGGGCTGACGTTCTTCCTGGAGCTCTTCCCGCTGACCTTCGTGATGCTGTTCGTTAGCGAACGCCTGCGGGGAGGCGTGCCGGCGGCGATCCTGCTGCACGCGGCGTGGAACCTCACGGAGGAGCTGGTTCCTCCGCTCGGCCAGGGGGTCTGGCTGGAGTTCCTGGTCCTCACTGCGGTCGCTGCGGCGTTGCTGCCATCCTGGACGGCAGTCCGGCGAGATAGAAGGGTGGCGGCATGACGCGGGTTGCGGTGGTTACCGGTGGTGGGTCAGGGCTGGGGCGGGAGATGGCTCTGGCGTTGGCGAGGGCCGGGTTCCAGGTGTGGGTGACCGGGCGGACGGAGGACAAGCTGCGCGAGACGGTCGCGCTCGGCGATGGCCGGGTCGATCTCGCCGTACTGGATGTGGCTGACGGGGAGGCGGTACGGCGGTTCTTCGGGGGGCTCGAGCGGGTCGACGTACTCGTGAACAACGCGGGCACCGGGTCCCCGGCCGCGGCGGTACAGGACGTGCGTGAGGAGGACTGGCGGCAGGTGGTGGACACCAACCTGACCGGGTCGTTCCTCTGCGCGCAGGCGGCGTACGACGTGATGCTGCGGCAGGACCCGAAGGGCGGGCGGATCATCAACAACGGGTCGATCTCGGCGCACGTACCGCGGCCGCAGGGGATCGCGTACACCGCTTCGAAGCACGCGATCAGTGGGCTGACGAAGGGCCTCGAACTCGAGGGGCGCGCGCACGGCATCACCGCCTGCCAGATCGACATCGGCAACGCATCGACCCCGATGACCGCCCGGATGAAACAGGGCGTCCTCCAGCCGGACGGTTCGATCGCGGTCGAGCCGACATTCGACCCGAAGATCGTGGCCGACTTCGTGGTGCAGATCGCGGAACTACCGACCTCCGTCGCAGTCCCGACCCTGACAGTCATGGCCGCCGGCATGCCGTACGTAGGAAGAGGCTGACGAGAAACGCGGAGGAAAGTGTCTGACGGTGCGTCTAGTGTCGGGCAGGTGAGTGAGCAGCGGGAGTCTTTGGTTCATGTTCGTGGGCTGCGTAAGTCGTACGGCGACTTCGAGGCGGTTCGCGGCATCGACCTGGACGTGTGGCGGGGTGAGGCCTTCGGGTTCCTCGGGCCGAACGGTGCGGGCAAGTCGTCGACGATGCGGATGATCGGCGCGGTCTCACCGATCAGCGGCGGCACGCTCAAGATCCTCGGCCTGGACCCGGCTGCCGACGGGCCGTCGATCCGTGCGCGGCTCGGCGTCTGCCCGCAGGACGACACCCTCGACACCGAGCTCACCGTCCGGGAGAACCTGACGATCTACGGGCGGTACTTCGGTCTCAGCCGGGCCGAGTGCCGCGAGCGCGCGGACGAGCTGCTCGAGTTCGTCGCGCTGACCGAGAAGGCGAAGGTCAAGGTCGACGAGCTGTCCGGCGGGATGAAGCGCCGGCTGACGATCGCGCGCTCGCTGGTCAGCAAGCCCGACCTGTTGCTGCTGGACGAGCCGACCACCGGACTCGACCCGCAGGCCCGGCATCTGTTGTGGGACAAGCTGTTCCGGCTCAAACAGGCCGGCGTCACGCTGATCATCACCACGCACTACATGGACGAGGCCGAGCAGTTGTGCGACCGGCTCGTGGTGATGGACGGCGGCTTGATCGCGGCCGAGGGATCCCCGGCCGACCTGATCCGCGACTACTCGACACGTGAGGTGACCGAGCTGCGGTTCGGGCCGGACGTGATGCTCGCCGACCACGACGCCCTGGCCGGCAAGGTCGAGGACCTCGCCCAGCGCATCGAAGTACTGCCGGACCGGCTGCTGCTCTACACCGACGACGGCGAGCGCGCGGTCGCCGCCGTCCACGAGCGCGGCCTGGAACCGGCCGCCGTCCTGGTACGCCGCTCCACTCTCGAAGACGTGTTCTTGAGATTGACCGGCCGGACGTTGGTGGACTGACATGGCGCTCGCAGTCGAGAACGGTCGCCGGATGTTCGACTACTGGCTGACCGTCTACAAGCGGACCTGGAAGGGCACGATGATCAGCAGCTTCCTGCTGCCGATGCTCTACCTGGCCGCGATGGGGATCGGGCTCGGGTCGTTCGTGGACAGCAACGGGACCGGTGCACTCGGCGGTGTCAGTTATCTGCAGTTCATCGCACCGGGTCTGCTGGCGTCCACCGCGATGCAGATCGCGGTCGGCGAGGCGACGTACCCGGTGATGAGTGGGCTGAAGTGGCAGAAGTTCTACCACTCGATGATCGCGACGCCGCTGCGGCCGGCGGACGTGGTCTACGGGCAGCTGGCGTTCATCGCATTCCGCGTGTTCACCTCGTGCGCGGTGTTCCTGGTGATCATCGCGTTGTTCGGCGGACTGAAGTCACCGCTCGGCGTGCTCGGGTTGCCGGTCGCGCTGCTCGTCGGGATGGCAGTCGCCGGCCCGATCGCGGCGTACGCGACGATCCTGGACAACGACTCCGGTTTCGCGATGGTGTTCCGGTTCGGTGTGGTGCCGGCGTTCCTGTTCTCCGGGGCGTTCTTCCCGGTCTCGCAGCTGCCGGACTGGATCGAGTGGCTGGCGTACGTGAGTCCGCTGTGGCACGCGGTCGACCTGTCCCGCAACCTCAGCCTCGGCACGGTGAACCCGTTGCTGGCCCTCGGCAACCTCCTCTACCTGCTGGCCTGGTTCCTCGTCGGCACCCGCCTCGCCGTCCGCGGCTTCACGAAGAAGCTGATCGGCTGATGGCGACTATCGCGGCCCGGGTCGTTCCGGTTCCGGTGCGGCTCGGTGGCGGGCGGCACATCGTCGAGCGGAACTTCCTGCTCTACCGGCGGTCGTGGGTGGTGTTCCTCTCCGGCTTCTTCGAGCCGGTGTTCTACCTGCTCTCGATCGGCATCGGCGTCGCCCACCTGGTCGGCGACTTCACCCTGTCCGACGGCACGAAGATCGCGTACGCCGCGTTCGTCGCGCCGGCGATGCTCGCCAGCTCCGCGATGAACGGTGCGATCTTCGACTCGACGTACAACATCTTCTTCCGGATGAAGTACGCCAAGCTCTACGACTCGATGCTCGCGACGCCGCTGCGGCCGTGGGACGTTGCCACCGGCGAGATCACCTGGGCACTGCTGCGCGGGGGCATCTACTCGGCGATGTTCATCGTGGTGATGCTGATCATGGGGCTGATCTCGTCGTGGTGGGCGTTGCTCGCGCTGCCGGCCGCGGTGCTGATCGGGTTCGCGTTCGCGGGCGCCGGGATGGCGCTGACCACGTTCATGCGGAGCTGGCAGGACTTCGAGTTCGTACAACTGGCGATCATGCCGATGTTCCTGTTCTCGGCCACGTTCTATCCGGTCGAGACCTATCCCGGCGCGATTCGCTGGCTGGTCGAGATCACGCCGCTCTACCAGGGCGTCGTACTCGAACGTGCCTTCAGCACCGGCAACGTCAGCTGGTTCCTCGTGATCCACGCCCTCTACCTGGCCGCCATGGGCACCCTCGGCATGTACGTCGCCTCCCGCCGCCTCGGCAAACTCCTCCTGAAGTAGGCGGAACCACACTGCCCTGCGGACCCGTCGGAGCTGGCATGGACATGTCCTTCCGCGATCTCGTGCGGGCGCCGAAAGTTGAGTTGCCCGGTGGGTCGGCGCGGTGGGTCGAAGAGTCGTTGCGGCTGCTCATCGGTCATTTCGGAACCGGCTCGCTGCGGCAGCCGGCCGTCGTACCGGGGGAGTTCGTGCCGGCCGGGTACGACGGTTCGGAGGCGGCTGCCCGCGACGTGTGCCTGAAGGTGAGCGAGCGGATGGGCATCCCGTCCGAGCGGATCCGGTTCAGCTTCCAGCTGGAAAAGGTCGTCGAGGCCGGTCAGTTGCTCGGCGCCACGATCGTCGACGCGTACGTCGCGCAGACCCATCCCGCGCTCCGCGGCGCGGCACCGGAGGACATCGCCGCCGTACGGAAGTACTCGCGATTGCTCGGCGCAACGTCCGACGACCGGATCGAGGAACTACTGGAGGACGACGGGCTGCTGCCCGAGATCCAGCGGTTCGCCTTCCTCGACTTTCTCACCGAGCTGGTTCGCTGCCGGGAGATCGCGGCCGAGCCGGACCCCGCGCGGCAGGCCGAGCTCGAGCAACAGCCGGATCGTCCGGACCCTGGGACTGCCGGAAGCGAGGCGTCGGCGGCCGGGCGCTGGACGGACCTGACCTACTGCCTGCCGGGTGTCGAGTTGCTCCCCGGATACACCGCGGTGATGCTCGGCTCCGACCTCCTCACCGACCCGACCGTGCTGATCGCGGCAGCGTCGCACGAACTCGGCCACCAGGTCCTCCTGTCCTCCGAGATGCCCGGCGGCGCCGGTCCGCTCCGCGAGCCGCTGACCGACCTGTACGCCGTACTGCACGGATTCGGGATCGCGCACGCCAACGCCGCGCTCGACGAGACAACGCTCGGCACACCGACCGTGGAAACCTTCGGCTACCTCGGCGAACGAGCCGTCGCCGAAGCCCTTGCTGTGTACCGCTTCCGGCAGCACCGCCTCATCCGTGATGGGCCGCTTCTGCCGGAGTGGCATCAGGCTCTCGATCCGGAGCCGCGGGCCCGTTTCGTGGCCCGCCTCGACGACCTGGCCGGCGGTCCGCCGACCGTGTTGGGGTGGTGATCCAGCTGCAACATTCCTGATGGAACGGGGGTTCGGGCGACAGCGTCAGTTCGGGTATGAATCTGATCGGTGCTTGGCGCCGCCGGCAACGACATCGAGAGCTGCTGTACGGACCGAAGGTCCTGCTGCCCGGCGGGCCGGAGCAGTGGATCGAGGACTCGCTGGACTGGCTGATCGGCCGGTTCGGGGTCGAGCCGCTTCGCCGGCGGCCGGTGCTGCCCAGCGAGTTCGTGCCCGTCGGGTACGACGGCTCCGAGTGCGCGGCACGCGAACTCTGTCTGCAGGTCTGTGCGTGGATGGAGGTACCCGACGACCGGATCCGGTTCAGCTTCCGGATGGAACAGGTCCGCGCCGCCGCGCGCAGCGCGGCCGTTCACCGGCTGAACACCGAGAAGGGCAGCGACCTGATCGCGATCTCGGGGCTGCAGGCAACGATGACGGCGGCCGAGGTGGACGCGCTGGCCGCTGCCGGGTTCGCGCCCGAGATCGGCGTGCTCGCCGAGCGCGAGCTGCAGGCCGAGGTGAAACGCTGTACGGCGATCCTCCAGGAGACCGACCTGAACCGCCGGGCTGAGCTGTGCCAGCGCGCACAGGCGATCTGGTCGACGCCGGCCGGTAGTGGATCACGGGCGGCCTGGCTGGACCTGCGGACCGGCGGCCTCGAGGGGAGCGCGGTGATGCTGTCGGCAACCACTCTGGCCGACCCGGCCGCTGTGGTCACCGCCACCGCCCATGAACTCGGGCACGAGGTGCTCTGGGGGTATCACCTGATCGACCGGAGCCGCCCGGACGCCGAGGCGCTGACCGACCTGTTCGCGGTGTTCCACGGGTTCGGGATCTTCCTCGCCAATCAGGCGGTCGAGCGGGTCCCCGGACGGCGTTCGGCACTGCAGACGCTCGGGTACCTGGGCGAGCGCGGTGCCTCCGACGCGCTGGCGGCGTACTGCTTCCGCCGGCACCTGCTGTTTCCGGAATCGATCCTCCCGGTGATGCCGACCGAGGTCGATCGGGCGGTCCGGATCCGGACCTTCGCCCGGCTCGCGTCGCTGGTGAAGGACGCCGAGATCGCGTCGATCCAGGAAGGCGCACCGCTGACCTGATGTCAATGTCCGGTGACGCTGCGGAACCGTGAGGTTTGCCGCGGCGTCGGACAGGCATGATCCGGCGGGTGAGGAATCCGATCGGAATGATCCGCCGAAGTCAGCAGCTGCGCTCCCAGCTGAAGGCGCCCCGCGAACGGTTGCCGGGCGGCAGCCGGCGCTGGATCCGTACGTCGATGGACTGGCTGGTGACCGAGTTCGGCCGAGACGTCCTGCTGCGGCCGATCGCGGTGCCGGCCGACCTGATCCCGGACGGGTACGACGGAAGCCTGGCCGCCGCGACCGAGTTGTGCGGCCGGGTCGACAACCGGATGGATCTCCGGCCTGGCCAGTGCGGGCTGAGCTTCGAGCTGAACGGCGTACGACGTTCGGTGAACAGCATGGTCGTGAAGGAACAGTCCGGGCGCTGGATCCGCGGGAACGGCGGCAACCAGATCCAGCTCGCGCCGGCGCTGACGGCCGATCCGGTCGCGCTGATCGCGATCTACGCCCATGAGGCCGGCCACGAGCTGCTGCTCGGCAGCGGCCGGATCTCGCTCGCGCGCCGGCCCGACCACGAGCCGCTCACCGACCTGATCACGGTCTTCTACGGACTCGGGATCTTCACCGCGAATGCGGCGTACGAGCGCCGGCCCCGGCCGAACGGACGCGGCAAGCAGCCGCTGGCGCGCGGGTACCTCCGCGAGGGCGCGCTGGCCGAAGCCCTCGCGCACTACGCGAAGCTCCGCGGCGAGCGGCACCCGGAATGGGACCGCTACCTCGACCCACCCGTCCGCCGAGGCCTCCACAACCAACTAGCGATCCTGCACCGCTAGTCGGTCATGGGTGGTGAAACGGACTGTGGAAAGCCCACGCGTGCTACGCAGGCCCGTTGGGCTCCGATCCAACGCCCGCCTCGAATTGTTGGAGAGTTCTCGGGGTTTCGTACCACTTGACCGATCCCACGGCGGGCTCCGCCTAGTACTGCAGCCGTAGTTCGTGATGTCGTGTGGTCTCTCGCCACCCGCCGATCCAGCTCTGGTCATCTTTGTGCACCCACCAACCATCTTCGAGCCGCCGAGACGGTTGGTGGGTGCACAAAGATGACCCTGTGCAAGGAGTGATCGGGGACCTGGGCCGCTTCGTGATCGCGCCAGATCGTTATGGTGTGAGCAGCTTCTTCAGCCAGAACGTGCCGCCGCGGAACATTGAGTTCTTGCTCGGCCCGGTCAGGTGATCGACGAGGTGCAGGTAGGTGATCGTCTGGTAGAGCGTGCCGAGTTCTTCGGCGAGCGTCAGCGCACGGCGCAGGTCGGACGGGGCGGCGTACTCCTGCCACTCGTGCAGATACGCGTCCAGCACGCGTGGGTCGCTCGACAGCGGCGAACTCTTCTGCACGAAGGTCACCAGGTCCAGGAACGGGTGCGCGAGCGCCGCGTCGGTCCAGTCGAAGGCGAGCACCTGACCGTCGCGCACTGCCAGGTTCCCTGGGTGCAGATCGCCGTGCAGCAACGTCTCCGGTACGCCGATGTCCGCCAGCTCGACGATTGCCTCGCGCAACTGTTTCGCGCGCTCCGGCAACCGGGACTGCTCCGTCGGCTCGAGCTGTGCCGTCAGCGAGTTTGCTTCGAGCAGGCGGGCCAGCTCCGTGTCGAGGACGGCGAGCCGCCGGTCGGCGCAGCTGTACTCCAGTAGCCGTTCGGGTTCCGTGACATAGCTGCGCTGCAACCGAGCATGGTTGCGCACGGCATCGATCCACACCGCGACGTCGCTCTCGCCCGCCAACGGCGTACCGAGGTCGGGCAGCAGCATCCACGCCCGCTGCTCGTCGATCGCCAACGGCGCCGGCACCGCGCCAGGACGGTCGGTGGAGGCGCGCTGCAGGAACAGCGGCTCGTTTGCAAACAGGAAGGGCAACGCGTCCGGTTCGGGCGACGCCTGTGAGACTGCCTTGAAGTACACGTCGCCGTCGGCGGTCGGGATGCGCAGGACGTTCGACAGGCCCCACGACTTCACCTGCGTCCACGGGCCGGTCGCCTTCAGACGCTCAGCGATCCACTGCGGCGCTTCGCCGTACCACTCCGGACGTGTCCACGCGGGCAGGTCGGATGAGCTGACGGGGTGGTCGTGGACCCAGCGCGCATCGGCCGGCGGCTCGCTGCTAGGGAGCATCAGGTAGGTGAGCGGATCCTCGGAAAGACAGTCGAGTACGACGGCCTCGATGCCGTGCTGATCCCGCAGCGGTCGCAGTACCGATTCGACATCCGGGAACCAGGAGTCGTCCGATCGCTCGACCTCGGGGAGCCCCGACGGCAGCATCAGCACCGCCTGGTCGGACGGACGCACTACAACAGCCGTTACCTTCACCTGCTGAGCGTATGTACCCGTGCAACCTGATTACTCAGGCGGTTCGCAGGTCTTCACCAGCGGCGCGTGCAGGCGCTGGGACAGCACCTGGCGTTGGGTCGGCTGGGCCTCGGTCTGGCGGCGCAGGCCTTCGTCGGTCAGCCGGACGTTCACGGCGCGACGGTCCTCGGGGCACATGTGTCGCTCGACCAAGCCGGCGACCTCCAGGCGGCCGATCACGCGGGACAGAGCGCTCTGGCTAAGGTGCACGGACTTGGCGATCGTCGCCACCTTCGCAGACTGCTCAGGCAGCTCCGCGAGCCGCTCGAGCACCTCGTACTCACTCATCCCGAGTGCATGACCGGCCTGCAGCGCCCGGTCGAGGGCACACGTCAGGTCCGCGTGGCGAGCCAGCAGCTCGCGCCATTCGCGCACATCGGCGCTGGTCTCACCAGGTCCAGCGCTGACCTTCGTCACGGTCATGTCGGTGACCATAGCATGCACGCGCATTCAATGCAAACGCATTTAATGCCTAGACATTAGATGCACACGCATGCAATAGTCTCTCCTCGTGACTACGCAAACCACATCGCCAGCTCGCATGACTTGGGACGCGCGCCTCTGGGGAGCGCTCCTGGTGGTCTGCGGCGTGATCTTCCTCGACGGCCTCGACGTGTCCATGGTCGGCATGTCCCTGCCGTCCATCGGCGCCGACCTCGGCGTCTCCCTTGCCTCTCTCCAGTGGGTTGTGACCGGCTACGTGCTCGGGTACGGCGGCCTGCTGCTGCTCGGCGGACGTACCGCCGACCTGCTCGGCCGGCGCCGGGTCTTCCTGATCGCCCTCGCCGTCTTCGCCCTGGTCTCGATGCTGAGCTCACTGGCGAGCAACCCCGAACTGCTCATCGCTGCGCGGTTCGTGAAGGGCATCGCCGCGGCGTTCACCGCCCCGGCCGCGCTCTCGATCATCACCACCACCTTCCACGAGGGCCCGGATCGCAACCGCGCCCTCAGCATCTTCACCACCTGCGCCGCCAGCGGCTTCTCGATGGGCCTGATCCTCGGCGGCGCGCTGACCGAGGTCGGCTGGCGCTGGACCTTCCTGATGCCCGGCCCGGTCGCCCTGATCGTGCTGCTGTTCGCCATCAAGCTGATCCCGAGCAGCCCGCGGGAGGAGTCCACCGGCGGGTACGACGTACCGGGTGCGGTCACCGTCACCGCCGGCATGCTGTCCCTGGTCTACGCGGTCGTCGGCGCCGAGCACGCCGGCTGGGCCTCGGTGCAGACGATCGGCCTGTTCGTGCTCGCAGCCGTCCTGCTGGCCGGCTTCGTCGCGATCGAGCTGCGCACCAAGCACCCGCTGGTCCGGCTCGGCATCCTGCGCAACGCGTCGCTGCGGCGGGCGAACCTGGCCATCCTGACCGTCTTCGGTTCGTACGTCGCCTTCCAGCTGATCGGCACCATGTATCTGCAGAACCTGCTGGGCTGGTCGTCGTTCGAGACCGCGCTCGGGTTCCTCCCGGCCGGACTGCTGGTCGCCACGCTGTCCCCGAACGTCGGCAAGATCGTCGACCGGGTGGGCACCGAGAAGATGATCATCGTCGCGATGGCGCTGTTCGTCGCCGGGTACGCGCTGTCGTTGCGGATCGGCCCGGAGTCGGCGTACTTCTCGACCGTGTTCCCGACCATCATGCTGCTCGGTCTCGGGTTCGCGATCGGGTTCCCGTCGCTGAACATCCAGGCCGTGTCCGGGGTCCCGGACCACGAGCAGGGACTGGCCTCCGGCCTGTTCAACACCTCCAACCAGGTGGGCGGCGCGGTGGTCCTCGCGATCGTGACTGCTGTGATCAGCGGCCAGACCGTCGGCGTCACCGCATCCAGCGGCGTGCTGTCGGCGTACAAGTCGGGCCTCGGTGTCGTGACGGGGATCGCGGCTCTCGGCCTGGTCATCGCACTGACCGGTCTCCGCGGCCTCCGGGCCCGTCGGGCCGCCGAAGAAGCAGAGGCTGCCGAGTTGGCCGCCGTACAGGACGAGCTGGCGGCGGAGGAGATGACGCCGGCCGCCTGACAACAACCAGCCCTCCCAGGCTGTGCGGTTATAGAGAACGCAGTGCGGGGCCAGGTCTACTCTCCTGGGCCCGCACTGCTGTGTTCACAGCGGTCTGGCCAGCACCGTGGCGAGTGCGATGGCTACGGCCATCACCGTGAGCTCGACAGTCGCCAGTGTGGCGAGAGCGGACGTCTCTTCACGGCGTACGGCCGGCAAGAGGATCTGACGGATCGCACCGCCGGTCGCGGCCAGGATCATCAGAGCTGCGAGCTTGCCGAGCACCAGCCAGCCTGCAGGGGTCTCGAGTAACGCGTGAAGTAGTACGGACAGGTGTGGGGTGAGGTCCTTCGTCAGACGTGGTCCCGCGAGCAGGACGCCGGTGACCGCGACCGTGGCGATCGCTCCACCAGCAACGGTCGAGAACCGCGGCAGGACCAGAGCCAACGCAGAACGGTTGCCAGCGACAAGCACTGTGATCAGTGCGAGACCACCGACCCACAGGCTCACCGCGCATATGTGTGCGGTGATCGCGGGCGTGGTGAGCCAAGGAGCCTCACTCTGCGACGCATGACCGGTGGCAGGTACGGCGGCGAGTCCGGCCAGCGCGAACCCAAGACCCCGCGCCGGCATGCGTCTGACCGCTGCGATTGTGTAGCCGATCGCGGCGAGAACGGTCAGCGCGAGCGCCGATCCGGAGGACACATCGACCGCGTACGATGCCAGGTCGGCGAACGGCATCTTCGAGCCGGACCGCGAGATCGCCGCAGCCTGGAGCCACCACGTCGTCGTGGTGGCGGTGACCCAGGCGAGGCCGGTCGCGATCCCGACGATCCGAGCGCGTTCCGCAATGGCGTCGTACCTGTCCCTGCCGGTGCGGCCGAGCAGGAGGAGCAGCAGGACGGCGCCGGCTGCGAGGATCCCGGCTCCGTTGGTGACGAAGCGAGCGAGTGGAGTGGTGTAGAGGATGCCGGGGCTGGTCGTGCTCAAGGCCGGCTCGGGTGCTGGGCGGGTGACGACGATCGCCCAGACCAGAGTGGTCACGCTCAGCGTGCCGATGACCGCGACGACGACCGGACGTCGTGCCTTGACGGCTGGGATGACGAAGTCCATCGCTAGTCCCTCGTGACGCTCTGGACGAGGACCGGTGCGCTGCCCTGTTCGGACCGCCAGCGCCGGTAGCCGTGCAGGAGGAAGGCAGCGATAGCGAGCTCGAGGATCCAGGCCCAGGCAGGTACGCCGACGGCGGGCAGGCCCATGGTCGCGGCGACCGGCGCGCCGATGTCCTGTCGGTCGAGCGTGACGGTGATGTGGCCGACGATCGGGTGACCGTCGCCGGAGACGACGCGGTAGCTGATCCGGTAGGTACCGGCCTTGCCGAGCCGGTCGCAGTTGGCGTGGACCGTGTCACCGGTGACACGGAGCGACATCGCCGGGTGATGGAACCCGTCCGGGCCCGTGACGAGGACCGCGTCCCACGCCTGGACCGGTTGAAGGGACTGGTCGAAGCTGAAACTGACGTGCGCCGGGCTGGCGGACAGCCGGGCGCCGTTGGCCGGCGTGCTGGCGGTGAGCTTGGTGTGTGCGCTCGCGCGGACGGCCGGCGCGACGGTGAGGGCGGAGGTGATGGCGAGGGTGGCCAGGATCGGTGGACAGCTCCGCCGCAGCGTGCGGAGCCAGGACGTCGACGAGGGCTTCAACATCCGGATCCTCCTGTCGGAAATATCGGCGTTAAATGGATTCGCGCAAACCCGCTGGAATATCGGCGGCACCTGGATATGCGTTGTGGTTATTGGCTCGTAACAAATTCGGTGGCGCGGGAAATATTGCCGAAACCTCACACCGGTAAATTGACGTTGTGAGGATTTGCGGGGTGCCGGGCGAAACGCCCCAGATGCGGATCACCCGTGGTCGCGGATCGGTCTCCGCGGCCACGGGTGATCGTGGTGCCAGTGCCGGTACGGCGGTCAGTCGGACCGCCGCGAGGCTCGGTACCTCAGTGCTCGTGACCCGTGCCGTCGTCGACGGACGTGTGCCCGCTGAGGGTCAGCGACACGACGTTCACGCCGACCGGCACGACGTGGCTGGTCGTGTAGCCGAGCGGGTTCTCCAGCGCCGGATAGAGGCCCAGGGCCTCGTCGTCCACGTGCATCTGGAGCTGGTGGGTGGTGTACTGCACCGCGTCGCCGACGTTCCCGACCGGGGTCGGGTGCTCGTGTGCCGACGCCGTGGTGGCCGCCAGTGCGGCGCCGCCGAGGGCCAGTGCGACGCTCGCCAGTGGGACGGTGATCAGGCGGGACCTGAGGTTGGGCATGTCGATCTCCTTGCGGGAGTGTGGTGTTCGTCCCGGGAGGGTGGGACGGGTACGGTGGAAAGAATTGGCCGCGCAGCGGGCATGCCAGACACGTCGTCGTTCTGACCCCGAAAGCCGGCCGCCGGTCGCCGTTGACCGGCCGCAAATATGTAGCGGCGAAGCATGGTGGCCATTCAATGCTTCGCTTGAAGTGAATGTATTCATTGGTCGCCGGGGAGTGCAAGCAATTGTGATTGTTTGACCACGGAATGATATGGATGTTGCCGCGTCAAGCTCACAGCGACAGCTATTTCGCGGGCAATTGGTGAGAGAATTCCGGGTGTCGGAGGCGGCGCTGCGGTCGCGCTGGGGGCAGTCGGCGTCCGCCGGGCTCAGGGTGCGGTCCCGCAGGGTTCGGGGCGATCCCCGATTGGTTTCGACCCGGCGGGGTGCTGGACTGGTGGCATGAGCAACCAGAGCTACGACGAGAAGGTCAAGGACATCCTGGACCGCGTCGCCAAGGGGCACCTCTCGACCGAAGAGGCCACCACCCTGATCGCCGCCCTCAAGACCGACCCTTCCGAGCCGGCCGCCGAAGCTCCGGGTGCTGACGAGGCGTCCGAGGGTAAGCCGCCGTGGCCCTGGCCGTCGGGTGACGACGTACCGTCCACCAGCGTGTGGGCGGATGCCGTCGACTCGCCTACAGCGGCTGCTGCTGCCGAGTCTGTGCAGGACACCGCGCCCGACACCGTGCCCGCGGATGTCGTCGAGGCTGACGTGGAGGAGGAGCCGGTCGAGGAGGAGCACAGCAACGTGCCGATTCCGTCCGGGGTGCAGCGGGTGACCGTGCGGGCGATCGGGCGGCGGGTCCGGCTGATCGGTGAGCCGGCCGTGAACGGTGTCGCAGTCGACGGTCCGCACGTGATCAAGCGTGACGGCGACACCCTCGCGATCAGCAGCGAAGGCGACATGGGCGTCTCGATCGACGGCTTCAGCATGCTGCGCAACCCGACCGACCTGAAGGCTCACGTCAACGGTCTCGCCAAGGAGCTGTCGATCCGCGTCAACCCGAACCTCCAGGTCGAGGTCGAGGTCACCGGCGGCAGCGTGAACGCCGAGCGGCTGCCCGGCCTGACCCGGGTCCGCGTCACCGCCGGTACGGCGAAGGTCGCCGACGTCGACGGCCCGATCGACGTCCTCGTCCAGGCCGGTTCCGCCAGCCTCGACGCCCAGATCACCAAGGGCCGCTCCCGCGTCCGCGTCGAGTCCGGTACGGCGCAGGTCTCGCTCCGCCGCGGCTCCGACGTCCACGTCCACACCGAGTCCCAGCTCGGCCGTGTCACCTGGAGCGGCGCCGTCTCCGGCCAGTCCAAGGATGTCGAGATCGGCCGCGGCCGCGCCGCCCTCGACGTCGAGGTCCTCGTCGGCACCGCCCAGATCACCTCGGAGTGACCTCCTCCGCGGGGACCGTGCGCAGCGTGCGGATGGGGGAGAGGTAGAGGAAGGCGTTTCCGGCCAATGTGCCGAGGCCTGCTATCCACAAGGTGGTGTGCAGGCCGAACGCCGTACCCAGTGCGCCGCCCAAGAGGCTGCCGACGGGTGCGGCGCCCCAGCTGACGAAGCTCATGGTGGCGCTCATCCGGCCCTGCAGGTCCGGCGGGCAGAGCCGTTGCTGCGTGCTGACCTGCAGGATGTAGCTGACGATGATGCAGAAGCCGGCCAGCAGCGTGCCGACGACGAACCAGCTCACCATCCAGCCCGGTGCGGTCAGCGCCTGCACCGTGAACGCGACGCCGATACCCGTCGACGACAGCAGCAGCGTGCGCGCATCGCCGTACTGGGTGCTGAGCTTCTCGGTGACGGCAGAGGCGACGATCGCGCCGAGGAGGCCGATCATGCTGAGTACGCCGATGGTGGCCGGTTGCAGATGCACGCCGCGCACCAGGTAGACGACCATGATCGCGCCGGCAGCGGCCTGGAAGAGCATGGTCGTCATCGTGTTGAACGCGAGCGGCCGCAGCAGCGGATGCTGGAAGACGTAGCGCATGCCCTCGCCGATCTCGCGGCGCAGGTTGGGCAACTCGGGCTTGGCCGGCTCCGCCTCGGGTGTCCGGATGGAGCGGAGCCAGAGCGCTGACCACAGGAAGCTGAGCGCGTCCAGGCCGATGGTCAGCGCCGCGCCGAGCCATTGGACGAGCAGTCCGCTCGCGCCGGCGCCGATGACCGCGGCGATCGAGTGGTTCGCGGCCAGTTTGGCGTTGCCCGGCAGGAGACGGTCCCGCTCGAGGAGCCTCGGCAGGTACGACGTGTGCGCGACGTCGAACAGGACCGTGAGGATCCCGGCCGGCACGAGAACGACGTACACCTGCGTGAGCGTGAGTACGTCGAACCACCAGGCGATCGGGATCGACGCGAAGAGGAGCGCCCGGAGCAGGTCGGCGTACACGAGGACCGGGCGGCAGCGGATCCGGTCGGCCCAGGCGCCCGCGAACAGACCGAGGACAAGCCATGCGGCGGTCTCGCAGGTCCGGAGCAGCGACACCTGGAGCGTCGACGCGTTGAGGGTGAGTACGGCGAGCAGCGGGATCGCGCCCATGCTCAGGCGGGACCCGAGCTGACTGAGCAGGTCGGCGGCCCACAGCCGGCGGAAATCGGGGTGGCGGAGGATGCCCATTCCGCGACCGTAGAACCAAACTTGAGCCCTGTCGACTCAACTGTCAAGAAAGTTGAGCCTATCCGACTCAATATAATTTGGGAGTGAAATTGTCGGCGTTCTCGGGCAGGATGGTGGCCCGCGTCACATCCAGAAGGGGGACGTTCGGATGGCTGCAATCGAGGCAACCGGCCTCGTCAAGACGTTCAAGGGCAGGAAAACCACGGTCAAGGCGCTCGACGGGATCGATCTCGACGTGCCGGACGGGACCGTCCTCGGCCTCCTCGGGCCGAACGGGGCGGGCAAGACCACCACGGTCCGGGTGCTCACCACGCTGATGGAGCCGGACGCCGGCACCGCCCGCGTGCTCGGCCACGACGTGGTGAAAGAGGCGGACACGGTCCGCGGGCTCGTCGGCCTCTCCGGGCAGTACGCCGCGGTCGACGAACTGCTCACCGGACGGGAGAACCTGTGGATGTTCGGCCGGCTGTACCGGCTGAGCAGTCAGCAGGCCAAGCAGCGGGCGGAGGAACTGCTCGCGACGTTCGACCTGACCGAGGCGGCGGACCGGATCCTGAAGACGTACTCCGGTGGCATGCGGCGCCGGCTGGACCTCGCCGGATCGCTGATCGCGCACCCGAAGGTGCTGTTCCTCGACGAGCCGACCACGGGTCTCGACCCGCGCTCGCGGCTCGACCTGTGGCAGATCATCCGCGACCGGGTCCGCGAGGGCGTCACGATCCTGCTCACCACGCAGTACCTGGAAGAGGCCGACGAGCTGGCCGACAGCATCGCGGTCGTCGACCACGGCTCGGTGATCGCTCGCGGTACGGCGGACGAGCTCAAGGCGAAGGTCGGCGGCGAGCGGATCGAGGTCGTCGTCCACGATCCGGGTGACACCGTGCGGGCGCTGGAGCTGCTGACCGGCGCGCTCGGGATCAAGGATCCGGAGTCGACGACGCTCGAGGAGCACACCCGGCGAATCACCGTGCCGGCGCCGGGCGGCTCGAGTGCGCTGGTCGACGTGATCCGGACGCTCGACTCCGCCGAGATCCGGATCGCCGACATCGGGCTGCGGCGCCCGACGCTGGACGACGTGTTCCTCACCCTGACCGGGCACGAGGCCGAACAGAAGGAGTCGCTGTGAGTGTGGACCTGCCGGCCCGGGTGAACCCGATCGGCCGGGCGTTGTCGGACGCGGGGGTGCTCGCGTGGCGGAGCCTGAAACGGATCCCGCGGACCCCGGACATGCTGATCTACGCGACCATCCAGCCGATCATGTTCGTGCTGCTGTTCGCGTACGTGTTCGGGAACGCGATCCCGATCCCGGGCTTCCCCGGGGCGCGGGCGTACCGGGAGTTCCTGATGTCCGGGATCTTCGCGCAGACGATGGCGTTCGCGGTCGCGTCGGCGAGCGTCGGGCTGGCCGACGACATGTCGAAGGGCCTCATCGACCGGTTCCGGTCGTTGCCGATGGCAAGGTCGGGGGTGATCGCCGGCCGGGTGGTCGGTGACCTGGTGTTCAACGCGTTCGTGATGCTGATCATGGTGCTCTGCGGATTCCTCGTCGGCTGGCGATGGCACAACGGGTTCGGTCAGGCGCTGGCGGCATTCGCGATCCTGCTGCTGTTCGCGTTCGCGATGCTGTGGGTCGGCGCGCTGATCGGGCTGTCCGTGGGCGGACCCGAAGTGGCCTCGTCGGCGGGCTTGATCTGGCTGTTCCCGCTGACGTTCCTCTCGAACGCGTTCGTACCGACCCCGCAACTGCCGAGCGCGCTGCAACCGGTCGCCGAGTGGAACCCGATCTCGTCGATCGTCGCGGCCTGCCGGCACCTGTTCGGCAACCCGTCCCCGTTCGCCAGTCCCGACGGCTTCCCGGCCCAGCACCCGGTCTGGCTGTCGCTGATCTGGTGCGTGGCGATCATCGCCGTCTTCGCGCCGCTGGCGGTCCGCAAGTACCGGAGCGCCACGGCCCATTGACAAGATTTATACGGCGTGCAAATAATTCGAACTGTGTTAAAGAAACCGGCCGGCAACTGGCGTGAGGCGCGACGGGAGAGTGCGCGGGCGAACGTGCTCACCGCCGCGTGGGAGCTGGTGCGCGAGGACGGGTTGGCCGCCCTGTCCTTGCGCGAGCTGGCTCGCCGGGCGGGCATCACCACGCCGACCCTGTACGCGTACTTCGAGTCCAAGAACGCCATCCTGGACGCGATGTTCGCGCAGGCCGCACAGTCGTTCGTCGAGCTGAAGGCGTCACTGCCGGCGACGGACGACCCACAAGAGGATCTGCTGACCGAAGCCCGGGCGTTCGTCACGTTCTGCGTGTCCGACGTCCCGCGGTACCAGCTGCTCTTCCAGCACTCGGTGCCCGGCTTCACGCCGTCGCCCGAGTCGTACGAGCTCGCGGTCAGCGCCCTGGCGGTGACGCGTGAGCTCCTCGCACGCAACGGCGTGCGCGATCCACGGCACCTCGACATCTGGACCGCCATCACCGTCGGCCTGGTCGGCCAGCAGATCTCCAACGACCCGGACGGCGACCGGTGGACGCAGCTCGTCGAGGACGTGACCCGGATGTTCCTCGCCCAGTACGCGGGCGGGGAGTCCACGCACAGCAAGGGGGAATCATGACCGCAGTCACCCAGCTCAAGCTTCACCATCTGGCCCTGACCGTGACCGACCTGGAGTCGAGCGTCCAGTGGTACGGCGAAGTCTTCGGAGTCCACCCGGTGATCGACGTACCGCATCCTGGCGGTGTCGGACGGATCCTCGCCGACGCGGACCATCAGCTGATGATCGCGCTGCACCGCCACGAGACCAACGACGGTGCCTTGTCCAACGAGACCGTCACCGGGCTCGACCATGCCGGCTTCGCGGTCGGCTCGCGTGCCGACCTCGAACAGTGGCAGGACCATCTGGAGGCGCACGGCGTGATCCGTGCCGACGCCGCCGACAAGCCGCTCACCCAGTCGCCGATCGCCGACGAGCCGTACGCGTCGGTCCTGGTGTTCCGCGACCAGGACAACATCCAGCTCGAGCTCTTCGCTCCCGCCGCGCACTGAAGCGACGAAGCGCCCCGGTGGACTGTCCACCGGGGCGCTTCGGAAGCTTGGTGGGTCAGCCGGTGAAGGGTTCCGCGGCGACGATCTCGACGGTCACGTCCTTGCCGTTCGGGGCCTCGTACTTGGCCTTGTCGCCCTTCTTCTTGCCGAGGATCGCGGCGCCCAGCGGAGACTGCGGCGAGTAGACGTCGATGTCGACCGACGCGTCCAGGGCGAGCAGTTCGCGGGAGCCGAGCAGGAACGTCTCGACGTCGTCGTCACCGGCGAACTTGATGGACACCTTCATGCCGGGCTCGATCTTGCCGCCGGCCTTCGGGGTCTCGCCGACCCGGGCCCGGCGGAGCATGTCCTCCAGCTGCCGGATCCGCGCCTCGATCTTGCCCTGCTCGTCCTTGGCGGCGTGGTAGCCGCCGTTCTCCTTGAGGTCGCCCTCGTCCCTGGCCTCGCTGATCCGCTGGGTGATCTCGGCACGGGCAGGGCCCTTGAGGTGCTCGAGCTCGGACTTCAGCTGGTCATAACCGTCCTGCGTCAGCCAGACAACGCTGTCCTCGTCGATCTTCTGCGTCACGGGCTGCTCCTTGTGTCGGTTGGGATGGGCAGGAAAATACTGCTGGCCGCCGTCGTCGACGGCGACCAATCAAACGAGCGTAGCAAGAGACCGCCGAATACGCAGGGGCTCTCGGCGGTCCCAAACGCTTGGAAAACGTTTGCTGTCCGGCTTTTCGTCCGCTCTGAGCAGATTCCCGGCAACCGGTTGCCACCGAGTCCCCGATTGACCGCTGACCTGGACTTTCCTACGCTCCCGGAGACCGATGCCTGGGGGCTTGGGGGGACGTGGTGGATGTGACAACGGATGGCGAGCGTGCGACTCGCGGCCGGCGCATGCGGCTGTGGATCGCGGGCGCCGTCGTACTCGCGATCGCAGCGGCTGCCGCGACCTGGACTGTCGCTGGACGAGGGGATCCGTCCAGTCCATCAGCGGCCACTCCCACGCAGGTAGCGTCCGAACCGTCGGTCGAGGAGCGGATGCTGGCCGGTGCCGGCGCCATCCTGAAGACCCGAGCGTCGGCCGTGCTGTCCGGGCAGTTGTCGCAGTACCTCCAGCACGTCGACCCGGCGAACCAGAAGCTCCGGCAACGCGATCAGTTGGTGTTCGCCAACCTGCGCGAGCTCGGCCTCTCCCGGTTGAGCTATCAGGTAGATGCCAACTGGGCCCCGGAGGTGCAAGCGCAGCACGGACCGAGTGCACGCGCGGTCCGCGTTCTCATGCTGGTGCAGGTCGCAGGCATCGACTCGACTCCGCGCGCGACCGCGCTCGGCTACACGTTTGCCGAGCGCGGCGGTCGCTGGCTGCTGGTCGACGACGACGATCTCGCGGCCGAGGCGGACCTCAAGGCGTACCGCGAACCGTGGGACCTCGGCGCGATCGAGGTGGCGCGCCGGCCAGGCGTCCTCGTCGTCGTCCCCGCGGGCGAACGACGCAACGGTGAACGGCTGGCGCGAGAGTCGCAATCGGCGATCCCGATGGTGCGCTCCATCACCCGGCGGGTCCAGGCGGGGATTCTGGTGGTCGCGATGGCCGACCGCCGCTCGATGGATCCCGAGTGGCGAACCGGTGGTCATCCGGCAGCCGCCGTCGCCGCGCAGAACTACTCTCCGGCGAATCCGGAGGCGAGTGAGTTCAAGGTCACCGGGAGCCGGGTGGTGATCAACCCCGACCAGCGCACCCGGGCCGGACGGCTCCTGCTCGCGCACGAGTTCACCCATGCGGCGATGGAGCCGCTGGGCAACCGTGCGCCGATCTGGCTCGTCGAAGGATTCGCGAGGTACGTCGAGAACCGGCTCGCCGCACAGAGCGGGTACGAGCGGGAGCTCGCCGATGAGCGCCGTACGTTGCTACGCGAGAAGATCCCGGCGCTGGTGGTGCTCCCGATCGACGGCGTCTTCCACGGCGACTACGACGAGGACAGCTACGGCGTCAGCTGGATCATTGTCGAGTACCTGGTGACCAGGTACGGGCAGGCTGCAGTCAACTCGCTGTACGCCGATCTGGCGCGCGGACCGGACGCCCCCGCAGTTCGGGAGCAGGTACTGCGTAAGCACCTGAAGCTGAGTGAGACCGCTCTGGTTGCGGCGCTCAAGAAGTACGACGGCCCGGCCTAGCGGGGGCGGTGCTGGTCTGCCGTCGTACAGCCGACCAGGACGACTGAGGTTGCTGAGCGTTGCGTTGTCAGGGTTACTGGAAGGACCTGGTGACGGGGTGCGTCTGCCTGGACCGTGACCGTCACCTCGCCGACGATCGAGAAGTCCGCGGACTTCGCCTGCAGGCGGCAGTTCGCTTCCACCGACTTGCTGCGGTCCACTGTGAGAGTCGCCTTCGCGCTGGTCGCGGAGACGATCTCGAAGCCCTGGAGTTGCGAGGTCACCGGCGGGTTCGACTGCACCCAGGCCGCCCAGACCAGCCAGGTCAGGCCGGCCAGGACGACCACTCCCACGACGCCGATCAGCAGCGGCCGCCGGGACCGCCCGCCGCGGCCGTAGCGGGCGTTCAGATCGGAGGTCGGAGTGGCGGCAGAAGACTCGGCAGGAGACTCGGTCACAAGGGTGTCCAGGGGGTCGGTCGTGGGTTTTCGCAGGCGTTGGAGGACCATTGTGTCTTGTGAGTGGAGATCTTCGGTTGTTGCATGTGCACGCCCACCCGGACGACGAGTCGAGCAAGGGCGCCGCGTCGACCGCCCGGTACGTCGCTGACGGCGTGGAGGTGATGGTCGCCACGTGTACCGGTGGGGAACGCGGATCGATCCTGAATCCGAAGATGGACCGCCCGGAGGTGCTGGAGAACATCACCGAGATCCGCCGCAAGGAGATGGACGCGGCCCGCGAGATCCTCGGGATCCGGCAGGAGTGGCTGGGCTGGGTGGACTCCGGTTTCCCGGAGGGCGATCCGCTGCCGCCGCTCCCGGAGGGCTGCTTCGCGGCGCAGAAGGTCGAGGACGCCGCCGCCCCGCTGGTGAAGCTGATCCGCGAGTTCCGCCCGCAGGTCGTCACGACGTACGACGAGAACGGCGGCTACCCGCACCCGGACCACGTCATGTGCCACACGATCACCGTCGCCGCGTTCGAGGCGGCGGGGGACAAGGACGCCTATCCGGAGCTCGGCGAGCCGTGGCAGCCGCTCAAGCTGTACTACCACCACACGTTCCACTACGAGCGGATGAAGGCGCTGCACGACGGCATGCTCGCGCGCGGCCTGGAGTCGCCGTACGCCGACCGCCTGAAGGACTGGAAGCCCGACCCGGAGAACGAGCGCCGCATCACCACCCGGGTCGAGTGCGCGCAGTACTTCGAGGTGCGGGACAAGGCGCTGCTCGCGCACGCCACGCAGATCGACCCGGACGGTGCGTGGTTCGCCGTACCGCTGGAGGTGCATCAGGCGGCCTGGCCGACCGAGGACTACGAGTTGGCGCGGAGTCTGGTCGAGTCCGAGCTGCCCGAGAACGATCTGTTCGCGGGGCTGCACTGACGGGGGCTGCGGACAATGAGAGAATGGTGGCGTGACAGCGATGATCTCCCTTCAGACGGCCGAGATCGACCCCAACGTCGTGAAGCCGGGATGGGTCGCGCTGCTCATCGTGCTCGCTCTCGGTGCCGCCACGGTGCTGCTGGTGCGCAACATGGGCAAGCAGCTGAAGCGGATCGACTTCGATCGCGATGGTGCGGACGACCCAGCACCGTCCGACGCCCCAGCGAGTCAGGACCACTCGCCGTCCCCGGTTACCGATGCAGCGCCGACGACTTCGGCGCCGACCCAGACGCCGAATGATCCGAAGGAACACTCTGAGCACTGACTCCATGTCAGTGCTGTCACCGATTCCTGGGAACTCGGAAACACCCTGGTCACGAGATGGTGTCGGACTGGGCAGCCCACCTTCGGCTGACCCTATAGTGAGCCGCGTGCTGAATGGTGCCCACGACCTGTCCCTCCGGTGACCGCAACCCGCGCCGCCAGGCACCGCATGCCCGGACGCCTGGTCGCGGGTGGGGTCGGTGCTGTCCTCATCGCGTCGGCGGCGCTGGTGGTGGCCTTGTACGCCGCCGACAGCGAGCCTCATGATGCCGGTGGAATCGGCGGGCCGGGCGCCTTCATATCCTGGCTGCTGCCGCTGCTCCGGCTGATCTCCACGCTGGCCACGGTCGGCTGTGCGGGTGCGCTGCTGGCGGCGGTCGTGCTGCTGCGGATCGAGGGCGGACCGCTCGGAGTGCAGGGCCGGCGCGCAGTCCGGGACGCGAGCAACTCGGCGATCATCTGGGCGGTGTGCGCGTTCGCGGGCTCGATCGTGACGGCGGCGCTCCTGCTGAACACGCCGGTGCGGCTGCTGCGGCTACGGCTCGACGACGCGCTCGGCGTACCCGAGGTGAAGGCACTGCTGATCACCGGCATCCTCGTCCTCGCGCTGGCGATCGGCATCCGCCGAGTCCAGACGTCCTCAGCGGCAGCACTCGGCGTACTGGTCGCCATCGCCGCACTGGTCCCGACCGCGGTCACGGCGTACCCGAGGAACGAGTCGTACGTCGTCCTCGCCGGAGCGGCCCTGGTGATCCACGTGATCGCGGCGACGACCTGGGTCGGCGGGCTCGCGGGCCTGGTCCGCTACGGGCGGGCGAGCCGGACCGGTCTGCCGATCGTGCTGGAACGGTACGGCCAGGTCGCGTTCATCTCGTCGATCGCCGTCCTGATCAGCGGCCTGCTCAGCGCCGCCGGCCGACTGGCCGCCAGGAACGGCGGCTGGGGCTCGATCGTCGACGCCGTCACCGAGGACGGGTACGGCGTCCTCGTGCTCGTGAAGGTGGCCGCGTTCCTGCTCCTGGTCGTCCTCGCCGCAGTCCACCGCAGCCGCTCCAACACCGACCTACTCGACTCAGCCCGCCCGTTCTGGCGCGTCGTAGGCGTCGAACTCCTGATCATGGCCCTAACCCTCGGCCTCTCAGTAGCCCTCTCCCAGACCACCTAGTCCCAGGGGGCTGTTCGGAGGTTGGTGGTGGTGCGGCGGTTGCGGGCTGGTGGGGGTGGTTCGGCGGGGTGGCCTGCGGCGATCATGGAGACGATGTGCCAGCCGGGGCTGGGGTTCAGATCGGTGGTGAGGGTTTCGAGGTCGAAGGCGCGGAACTGGCGGCAGGCCAGGTCCATGGCGTGGGCCTGCAGGGTGAGGTGCGCGACCGATTGCCCGAGGTCGTAGTCCGCGAAGTCGGAGTAGGCCCAGTCGGTGTCCTCGACGTACCGGTGGGCCATCGTCACGATCAGCAGTGAGGCGCTCGGTGCCCAGCGGGCGGAGCTGCGGGCGAGGTGCCGGACGATGCGTTTGTGGTCGGGCTCGTCGCGGCGGGCGACGAAGTACGCCCAGGGCTGCGAGTTGCCCGCGGACGGCGCCCAGCGAGCCGCATCCAGGAGCAGTTCGACGTCCTCCTCCGTGACGGTCCAGTCCGGGTCGAACAACAGCGGACTGAAGCGGCTGGCGAGCAGTGGATGGACGGGCATGCTCCCATTCAACTGCCACCCGCGCGGCGTCATTCCGCGGGACGCATACGGTTGGGGCATGGCGAACGAGCTCGGACAGTCGACCAGTCCGTACCTGCGGCAGCACGCGGGCAATCCGGTGAAGTGGCGGGAGTGGTCCGAGCGTGCGTTCGCCGAGGCCCGTGAGCGGGACGTGCCGATCTTCCTGTCGGTGGGGTACTCCGCTTGCCACTGGTGTCATGTGATGGCGCACGAGTCGTTCGAGGACGCCGAGACGGCGGCGTACCTGGCTGAGCGTTTCGTGAGCGTGAAGGTGGACCGGGAGGAGCGGCCGGACGTCGACGCCATCTACATGGCGGCGACGGTGGCGATGACCGGGCAGGGCGGCTGGCCGATGTCGGTGTTCCTGACGCCGGCGGGGGAGCCGTTCTTCTGCGGGACGTACTTCCCGAAGGACGCCCGTGGCGGGATGGCGTCGTTCCGGCAGGTGCTGGAGGCAATCACCGACGCGTGGCAGAACCGGCGTGAGCAGCTCGACGGGATCGGGAAGCGGGTCGTCGAGCAGCTCGGCGCGCAGCAACCCGCGGGCCAGGAGGCGTTCGACCTGGCGCAAGCGGTCCAGTTGCTGAAGGTCGATTTCGACCCGGTCGACGCCGGCTTCGGGCGGGCCCCGAAGTTCCCGCCGTCGATGGTGCTCGACTTCCTGCTCCGGCACCACCGCCGTACCGGCGACGACGACGCGCTCGCGATGGTCGCCCACACCTGCGACCGGATGGCCCGCGGCGGGATGTACGACCAGCTCGCCGGCGGCTTCGCGCGGTACTCCGTCGACGGCCAGTGGATCGTCCCGCACTTCGAGAAGATGCTGTACGACAACGCGCTGCTCCTCGACGTCTATACGCACTGGTGGACGATCAGCGGCGATCCACTCGCGAAGCGCATCGCCGAGGAGACCGCCGGCTTCCTGCTCGCCGAGCTCCGGACGCCCGAAGGCGGCTTCGCGTCCGCCCTCGATGCGGACACCGACGGCGATGAAGGCAAGTACTACGCCTGGACGACGGAGCAACTCCGCGAAGCCGTCGGGGACGACGCCGACTGGGTCATCGACCTCTGCGACGTGACCGGAACCTTCGAGCACGGTACGTCGGTCCTCCAGCTTCGGCAGGACCCGGACGACGTGGACCGGTGGAACCGGGTCCGCGAAACGCTCAAGCAGGCGCGGAGCAGTCGTACCTACCCGGGGCGCGACGACAAGGTGGTGGCCGCGTGGAACGGTCTGGCGATCACGGCACTCACTCGCGCCGGGATCGTGCTCGAGAAGCCGCAGTACGTCGAGGCCGCGGAGGCAGCAGCCCGCTTGATCCGGGACGTGCATCTCGACGGTGCACGGTTGTACCGGACCTCGCGGGACGGCGTGCGGGGGAGTGCGGACGGCGTACTCGAGGACTATGCCGCGGTCGCCCAAGGATGCTTGACCTTGCTGGGTGCAACCGGCAACGTCGAGTGGTACCAGGTCGCGGAGGCCTTGCTGGACAGGGTTCTGGAGCAGTTTGTTGCTGATGGCTCCTACTTCGACACGGCCGCGGATGCCGAGCAGTTGGTGTGGCGGCCGCAGGACGCGACGGACAATGCGACCCCGTCGGGAGTCAGCCTCGCAGCCGAGGCCTTCGCCACGCTCGCGAGCCTGACCGGATCAGACCGGTATGAGACCGCGGCCCAGCAGGCGTTGCAGGCCTCGTCCGCCATCGCCCACCGCGCGCCCCGCTTCGCCGGCCGCGCCCTCGCGGTCGCCGAGACGATCGCCGGCGGTCCACTCGAGATTGCGATCGCCGGCAATGCGCCAGAGCTCCTGCGGGTCGCGTTCGCCGACGCCCCCTGGGGTACGCCGATCGCGTCCGGCGCGCCCGGTTCCGCCGTACCGCTGATGGCGGGACGGGACCTCGTCGGTGGGTTGCCCGCGGCATATGTGTGTCAGAAATTCACCTGCCGGCTGCCCGTGAGGTTGCCGGAACACCTTCGCCGGGAGTTGCACCCCACGGACTGAGGCCGTTCCGGGTGCGGGTTTTCCCTGCGGTTTCGCCCAAATCCCTTGACGCGCGGCGAGCTGGAGGCAACAGTCTGTCCTCAGCTGGATGTAACAGAACTCGCATGTTCCGACACGAAGTGTCACAAATGAGGCAGTGGCACTGTTGCGTCACCTCCGGCGTCCCCAACTGAATTCGGTCGCTGCGCCCAAACAGCGACCACACCGTGAGGAGATGTTGTCTTGAAACGACTGACATCAGCAGGGGCGGTGGCCATCGTCGCGGCAGCGGGTCTTGCCACGACGTTCACCGCTTCGAACGCGGGTGCCGCCGACCGGACGGCTCCGCTCCCGGCATCCGGCTTCAACCAGCCGGCCGCCGTCCAGGCCGAACAGGCGCTGACCGCGCAGACGGCCGCCGCTCTCGGTCTCGGCACCGGCGAGCAGCTCAAGGTCCGCGACGTGGTCAAGGACTCGGACGGTACGGAGTACGTCCGCTACGACCGTACCTTCAACGGCCTCAAGGTCGTCGGAGGTGACCTGATCGTCAAGCGCAAGGGCGAGTCGATCGGACAGGTCTCGTACAACCGCGGCGCCAAGTCGGTCCGCGTCGCCACCAAGCCGACTCTGTCCCAGTCGGCGGCGCTCACCAAGGGCGCACAGGCGGCCAAGTTCAAGGCCACCGGCAACAAGGGCACGTTGGTCGTCTTCGTGACGCCTTCCAAGCCCGTCCTCGCGTACGAGGTGGTCACCACCGGTGTGAAGCCCGACCAGACCCCGTCGGTGCTGCACTCGTTCGTCGACGCCAAGTCCGGTGCGGTGCTCGCGCAGGACGACGAGGTCAAGACCGGTACCGGCAACTCGATGTACTCCGGCACCGTCAGCATCGGTACGTCGGGCAGCTTCACGATGACGGACCCGTCCCGCGGCGGCAACTACACCACGGACCTGAACGGCTCGACCTCCGGTAACGGCACGACGTTCACCGACGCCGACGACACCTGGGGTACCGGCGCCGCGTCGAACCGCCAGACCGCCGGTGTGGACGCGCACTACGGAGCCCAGCTGACCTGGGACTACTACAAGAACGTCCACGGCCGGAACGGCATCTTCAACAACGGCCAGGGCGCCCGCTCGCGGACGCACTACGGCAACGCCTACGTGAACGCGTTCTGGGACGGCACCCAGATGACGTACGGCGACGGCAGCAGCAACACGCACCCGCTGACGTCGATCGACGTGGCCGGTCACGAGATGAGCCACGGTGTCACCGAGGCGACCGCGAACCTGGACTACTCCGGTGACGCGGGCGGCCTGAACGAGGCGACGTCCGACATCTTCGGTACGGCGGTGGAGTTCTCCGCCAACAACTCGTCCGACCCGGGTGACTACCTGATCGGCGAAAAGATCAACATCAACGGCAACGGCACGCCGCTGCGCTACATGGACAAGCCCTCGAAGGACGGCCGCAGCGTGGACTGCTGGTCGACCAGCACCGGCGGCCTGGACCCGCACTACTCGTCCGGCCCGCTGAACCACTGGTTCTACCTGGCTTCCGAAGGCACCGGGAGCAAGGTCATCGGCGGCGTGACGCACAGCAGCACCGCTTGCAACGGCGCCACCATCACCGGCGTCGGCCGCGACGTGGCCGCCAAGGTCTGGTACCGCACGCTGAGCACCAAGCTGAGCTCGGGCAGCACCTACAAGGACGCCCGTGAGGGTGCGATCAACTCCGCGAAGGAGCTGTACGGCGCGGACTCGGCGCAGTGCAAGGGCATCGAGGCCGCGTTCAGCGGCATCTCGGTCCCGGCCGGCGCGGCTGCCTGTGGCGGCGGCACCGACCCGGAGCCGCCGACGGGTGACAACCTGCTGCTGAACCCGGGCTTCGAGTCCGGCGCGGTGAACTGGACCGGCACCTCGGGCCCGATCACCAACAACACCGGTCGCCCGGCGCGGACCGGCACCTGGAAGCTGTGGCTGCAGGGCAACGGTCGCGCCACCACCGAGAACGTCGGCCAGTCGGTCGCGATCCCGGCCTCGGCGACCGCCGCCACCCTGTCGTTCTGGATCCGGATCGACACCGCCGAGACGACTGCCTCGACGGTGTACGACACGGCGAAGGTACAGGTCGTCGACGGGTCGACCACGACCACGCTGGCGACGTACTCGAACCTGAACAAGAACACGTCGTACGTCCAGAAGACGCTCAACGTGACGCAGTACAAGGGAAAGACCGTCACCGTGAAGTTCGTCGGCCAGGAGGACTCCTCCCTGCAGACCAGCTTCGTCATCGACGACACCTCCCTGACCGCGAGCTGAGCTCACGGTGAATCGTCCGGGGCGTGCGAGGCCTTCCGCCCAGGCCCGCACGCCCCGGATTTCCTTTGCCCGAAGGAGGTCCACATGCGCAAGTCTCTTGTCCCAGGACTCGGCGTAGTGCTCGTCGCTGCCGCACTGCTTGCTACTGGCAACAGTGCTGTCGCTGCTGATTCACCCGATATCTCAGTCACCAACGCGAAGGCCCATCTGGACCAGTTGCAGTCCATTGCCACCAGCAACGGCGGTAACCGGTACACCGGCCGCGCCGGGTACAAGGCTTCGGCCGACTACGTGAAGGCCAAGCTGGACGCGGCCGGGTACACCACGACCCTTCAGTCGTTCAGCACCTCGGCGGGTACGTCGTACAACGTGATCGCGGAATGGCCGCACGGCGACGCGAACCACGTGGTGATGGCCGGCTCACACCTGGACAGCGTCAGTTCCGGTCCGGGGATCAACGACAACGGCTCTGGTAGCGCCGGCGTACTCGAAACCGCCCTCGCTTACGCTGCCAGTGGTCAGACCCCCAAGAATCGCTTGCGGTTCGGGTTCTGGGGTGCCGAGGAGCTGGGGCTGCTCGGTTCGAAGTATTACGTGAACAACCTGCCCGCCGCCGAGCGGGACAAGGTCGAGCTGTACCTGAACTTCGACATGATCGCGTCGCCGAACCCGGGGTACTTCGTGTACGACGACAACCCGGCCGGCAACGGCGCCCGTGACGACCTGGTGGCGTACTTCACCGGCAAGAGTGTGCAGACCGAGTTCATCGACGTCCAGGGCCGCTCCGACCATGCGGCGTTCCGTTCGTTGGGGATCCCAACGGCTGGTACGTTCTCCGGTGCCGAGGGTACCAAGACATCCGCCCAGGCGTCGAAGTGGGGAGGTACGGCGGGCCAGGCGTTCGACCCGTGCTACCACCGGTCCTGCGACACCATCACCAACCTGGACCTGACCTCGCTTGACCGCCAGATCGATGCCATCGGCCACATGATCTGGACGTACGCGCAGAAGGACTACACCGGCGGCCCGCCCCCGGCCGGCGACAACCTGCTGCAGAACCCGGGCTTCGAGTCCGGTACGGCGAACTGGACCGGGAACACCGGCGTGATCACGAACAGCACCTCACGCCCGGCGCACACCGGTTCGTACAAGGCGTGGCTGCAGGGGAACGGCCGCAGCAGCACCGAGAACCTCGGGCAGTCGGTCGCGATCCCGGCCACGGCCACAGCGGCCTCGTTGTCGTTGTGGATCCGGATCGACACCGCGGAGACCACGGGCTCCACGGTGTACGACACGGTCAAGGTGCAGATCGTCGACGGGTCGACCGCGACCACGCTGGCGACGTACTCGAACCTGAACAAGAGCACGTCGTACGTGCAGAAAACGCTGGATGTCACGCAGTACAAGGGAAAGACGGTCACGGTGAAGTTCGTCGGCCAGGAGGATTCCTCCCTGCAGACCAGCTTCGTGATCGACGACGTAGCCCTGACCGCGAGCTAAAGCTGCTTGCAGAGCTTGCCCGGTGGGATGGCGGCTTCGGTGAGCAGTTGCGTCACCGGGGCCGCCAGCGGCTTCACCTTCGGGTCCTCGATCCGTGCCGTCCGGCCGTTCGCCGAGACCGCGACGATCATGTCGTCGGGGTGCTTCGTGGCCGGCTTGGTCGCGGCCATGCTCGCCCAGTCGACCTGCTGAGCGGCCGTGGTGATGGTCGTCAGCAGGCTCAGGTCGAGCTTGCACCGGATGGTCTCCTTGCCGCGCTTGCTCACGGTCGCGACGCCGTCGGTGCCGATCTGCACCTGGTCGTCGAAGCCGGCGAACCCACCGGTCCTGGACACGGTGAGCGGTAGGCCGGTGCCCACCGGCGTCGACTGCGTCACCGACGCTGTCGGCAGGGTCGGCGCACTGGGCGACGGCGTGCTTGGGCTTCCGGTGCCGGATTCGCTTCCGCATCCGGTCAGCACGAAGCCTGCGATGACGGTTGCCGCTGCGTATCTGCTCAGGTTCCTCACGCATCATGGATACCCGTAAGGACGCCGTTCGTTGCAGCTGTGACACGACTGAAATGTGATCGCGTCAAACGACAGGGGACACCAGGTCGACCAGCGCACGAGTCAGCTGGACCCGCTGCTCGAACAGCTCCAGTGAAGCGTTGGCCGTGCCGAACATCTCCAGCGGCAGCGCGGTGAACGCGGCCCGGATCAACAGCGACCCCAGGTACCCGTAGAGGACCTCCTCCTCGGCCACCTGCATGCCGTCCTCCGCAAGGCCCTCCCGGAACCCCTTCAGGATCACCTTGTGTACTGCGGGCAACGCCTCCGGCGCCAGCTCGCCCGCGTGCGCCAGTCCGATCAGCAACTGCCCCAGATCGAACCCGACCGCCTGCGGGCAGTCGAAACCCCAGTCGATCGCCACGAACTCGTCCGGGCTGTCATGCGGCACCAGCAGGTTCTGCGGGCTCGCATCCCCGTGCTGGTAGCACTGCGGCAACGACTCGAGCGCATCGAGTACGGCGGGGACGCGCTCGCCCAGTGCGACCAGGTCGTCCCGTAGACGGTGGTCACCCAGGTGACAGATCGCTGCGCTCAGCAGTGGGTGCCGCCAGGTCTCCGGATCGGTCAGCACCGGTAGCGCAGCCGTCATGACCCGGCCGTTGGCGTAGTACCGCAGCGCCGTACCAGGTGTGCTGGAGACGACCCGGTCGAGCAGGGGCGCGACGAGATGAGGTTGCCGGCGAGCGGACAAGCGGCCGAGCAGGTACGCCGCCCTCTCGAAGCGGTCCATCGGCCATGGGCCCCACTCCTGGATGACGTTCTCCATCCACAGGGTCGCGCGGTCGTCGTCGTACACGTCGATGCGGTAGGCCCGCGCCAGTCGCAGGCCCGGCGGCATCAGGTCGCCGACGCCGCTCTGGTGAACGGCGATCTCCAACTGCCAGGGCATGTAGTCGATGAAGCTCTGCCGGTACTCCACGGGCACGAACTCGATGATCGGAGAGTGCCGCACGGACTGGAGTTTCTTCACGAAGCACGACCAGTCGGCGCCGTCGAGCGTCGTACCGAAGACGCGGTGCAGCGACTCGGTGCTCGGCGTACCGATCGGGTAGTCGACAGGTTCGACCCGGACCGCGCCCGCGACGGCCGCCGGATCCCCGGTGATCGTCCGCACGAGCGCGGTCAGGCCCTCCTCCCCCAACGCGTCCCGGCCCAACGGTTCCAGTCCGGTGATCATGTTCCCCCCACGGAAGTAAAGTCACCTTACTGTTGTGATAGTAAAGTTGCTTTATGACTTCCGTCAACGACGATCCCCGGGTCGGGACCGATCACATCGCCGCACTGCTCGGGCTGGCGCTGCGACGGATCCGGTCGGAGATCCTGGCCACGTCCGAGGAGCAGTACCCCGGGCTCCGGGTCTCGCACTACCGCCTGCTCGAACTGATCCCGCCCGACGGCGCCCGGATCACCGACCTGGCGGAGGTCGCGACGATGACGAAACAGGGCCTCGGCCAGCACGTCGACTACCTGCAGAAACTCGGCTACACCGAGTCCGCCCGCCTCCCCACCGACCGCCGAGTCCGCCTGGTCCGCCGTACGCCGCTGGGCGACGAAGCAGTCGCCTTCAGCCGAGCCGCCATAGCCCGAGTAGAACAATCCTGGTCCACCCAACTAGGCCCCACCCGCTACACCCACCTCCGCCAAACCCTCCACGAACTAGGCGGCGACCCGTAGGACGCAGTACCGGACTGGATCGCACTGGGGATAGGCGATGGGGTCGGGGGACAAGCAATTGCCTGTTCCCGGTCGCCGCCGGGTGTCCCCGGTGGGTGGCGCGTAGGTGGTGGTCAGCCGGCGCGGTAGGTCGCGATGCTTACGGCTATGTAGTGGCAGATGAAGGCGGCGACGGTGAAGGCGTGGAAGATTTCGTGGAAGCCGAACCAGCGGGGGGACGGGTTCGGGCGCTTGGTGGCGTAGACGACGGCGCCGATCGAGTACAGGCCGCCGCCGACGGCGATCAGGGTGACGACTGCCGCGCCGCCGGCGTGGTAGATGTCACCCATCCAGAAGATCGCGACCCAGCCCAGCGCCAGGTAGAGCGGGGTGTAGATCCAGCGTGGCGCACTGAGCCAGAAGATCCGGAACAGGATGCCGAGCACCGCGCCGCCCCAGGCCAGGCCGAGCATCAGCAGTCGGTCGTTGCCGTGCAGCAGCACCATGCCGAGCGGGGTGTAGGTGCCGGCGATCAGCAGGAAGATGTTGCTGTGGTCGAGCCGGCGCAGGATCGCCTCGCCGGTCGGGCCCCAGTAGAACCGGTGGTACAGCGCGGAGATGCCGAACAGCAGCATCGACCCGGCGGTATAGACCGCGGCCGCCCAGCGCGCGTTCGCGTGCGGTGCCAGGCAGATCAGCACGATGCCGGCGGCGGTGGCGAACGGGAACGTGCCGGCGTGCAACCATCCACGGAGTTTGGGCTTGACTGCGCCGAGTCGCCCGGAGAGCCGGTGACCGAGTTCCTGGGGCTGTGCACTGGAAACGGTCATCGCCGTCCTTTCGGGGTTCTCCGGGCGGTCCATACCTACGCAACCGTAACCTACGGAACCGTAGGTTGCATCGGTCGGAAGAATGAAATGTAGGCGAAGTCACCCGGGTGATGCAGCACGCCCAACGTTTACGATGCACGAACTTCGCAGAAAGTTCGACCTTTCCGGCAGCTTTCTGTGAGCCACTCCAGGGCCTCTCGTGCCGGGCGTTTCTGGGCTAGCCTCGTGACCGAGAGTCTTCGAGGAGAGCACCCTGCCCATGCGGACACCTGGCAAGCAGAAGCTGCGCGACGCGGTCTACGGACTGTACGAGCGCCGGCTGGCCCGATCGCTGTCGCCGGACCGGATCCCGCGGCACATCGGGGTCATCATCGACGGTAACCGGCGCTGGGCCCGCCAGGTCGGCGACCCGGTGTCGCGCGGCCACGAGGCCGGGGCGAACAAAATCTCCGAGTTCCTGAACTGGTGCGACGGTGTCGGCGTCAAGGTGGTCACGGTGTGGATGCTGTCCACCGACAACCTGACCCGTCCGGCCGACGAGCTGGAGCCGTTGCTGCGGATCATCGAGCAGACGGTCGAGGAGCTGACCGCGATCGGCCGCTACCGGATCCATCCGGTCGGCGCTCTCGACCTGCTGCCCGGGACCACCGCCGAGGCGCTCAAGGCGGCGGAGACAGCCACCCACGACGTCGAGGGGATGCTGGTCAACGTCGCCGTCGGGTACGGCGGACGTCGCGAGCTCGCCGACGCGGTCCGCTCGCTGCTCCTCGAGGAGGCCGCGAAAGGCATCTCGATCGAGGAGCTGGCCGACCGTGTCGATGTGGAGCACATCGCGCGGCACCTCTACACCAAGGGCCAGCCCGACCCCGACCTGGTCATCCGGACGTCGGGTGAGCAGCGCCTGGGCGGCTTCCTGCTCTGGCAGAGCGCACTGAGCGAGTTCTACTTCTGCGAGGCGCTCTGGCCGGACTTCCGCCACGTCGACTTCCTCCGCGCCATCCGAAGCTACGCCCAGCGCGAGCGCCGCTTCGGTACGTGAGCTCGGCCGACGGGGCGCCTCGGCCGCAGCGTGTGCAGGTGGTGCGGCGCCTGAGGTAGTACGCGTACGTCGCCACGCCCAGCGCCGTACCCCACAGGATCCAGAGGATGCCGGGGCCGTTGGTTGCCCACATGTCGCCGCCGAGTGGGGCCTGGGTGTTCATCAGGCCGGCTGGGATCAGTACGACGGCGACGATCGAGGCCGGGATGATCGCGAGCAGCGGTGGCACGCGCCGGCCGGCCTTGAACCAGATCCAGCGGGGGTAGACCTCGCCCCAGCGGTGCACCAGGCCATGCGTGAGAACGCCTCCGCCCAGGCCCATCACGGCCAGGCCGAGACCCATCTCGAGCATTCCGGGCGTGTCGGCCATCATCTGGTGGAACTCGTCGGTGATGCCGACCGGCCAGCCCAGGTACCAGGCGATCCGGGTGAATTCGTACGGCAGGTTCGCCACCACGGCGACCGCGACCGCCCACCTGCCCCAGCGGAGCGCGGCCTCCGGTCGCGTCCAGGCCGGATCGTGGGAGCCCCGGCCGCACGAGACGCAGGCGTTGCGGCTGCGCCGGTGGTAGGCGAGCGCCGTGGCCGCCCAGAGCAGGCCGCCGACGAACAGGATGATCAGGTTCACGCGGTGCCAGTACAGGATGTCGCCGACGCCGTCCTGCGGCCCCGGTACGCCGGTGAACGTGAACACGATCAGCGCCGGGGCCATGGCGACCACCGCGACCAGCGTGTAGTCGGGGATGACGAGGGCGAGGCCGACCGCGAGTACGGCGGCGATCGCCTGCAGGATCGTTCCGCGCGGTCGCATCCGGGTCATGACGAGTGCGAGTACGGCGCCGCCGAGCCCGATCGCCGCCATCACGGGACCGACCACGTGCACCGGCGTACCTTCGAGGATCGATGCCGAGGCCTGATCGTCGACGACCCGCGCGAACGGGTATCCGGCGCCGCCGAGGGTCCAGTAGAGGCCGAGTACGCCGTACACGAGGGACCAGAGCGCGGTGACGTACCCGAGCCACGTCGGCCAGTTCTTCGTCATGAATCGAGCCTCGCCCGGTCACCCGGCGTACCGGATCACCCGGCGGAGTGACCCGGCTCCCTCGGGTGGGGGGAAGGCGTAACACCGTGTTAACCCCGTGGCCGGGCGTGTCGGGCTGCGCAGTTTGCGGGAGCCTCCTACCCTGACATTGACGGTCGGAGGGGAAGCCGGCTGTCACGGGAGGCCCGATCAGTTTGAGAATCTCGATCCAGCCGGTTGCCCCATGAGGGGCCGAACGGAGTACCCGAGACCTCAGGTCTCGAGCTCACTGATCGCCGTTGCCGCTCATGCGGCGGCGCGGACGGGGTCAACACCGGACCCTGAGGGCGGCACCCGACCCATCACCTAACCACTGGCGGGCCGGGGCGAGGGTGTACGTCACGGCCTAGAAGAGGACGTGCGACATGGCCATCCACGCCAAGGCGTCAAGTACCTCATCAACACCGGACCAGCGCACCTTCGTGCTGGACACCTCGGTGCTCCTCTCCGACCCGCACGCGTTACTGCGGTTCGACGAGCACGAGGTGGTCGTTCCGGTGGTCGTCGTCACCGAATTGGAGGCCAAACGGCATCACCCGGAACTCGGCTATTTCGCGCGTACGGCGCTTCGCCTGCTCGACGAGCTCCGGATACTGCACGGACGACTGGACGCGCCCCTGCCAGTGGGGGAGAAGGGTGGAACTCTTCGGGTCGAGCTGAACCACACCGACCCGGAGACCTTGCCGGCCGGTTTCCGGCTCGGTGACAACGACAGCCGGATCCTGGCCGTGGCCTGCAACTTCATGGCCGAGGGCAAGGACGTCACGCTGGTCTCGAAGGACCTGCCGATGCGGGTCAAGGCGTCGGCGTGCGGTCTGGTCGCCGAGGAGTACCGCGCCGAGCTGACGCTCGAGTCCGGTTGGACCGGTATGGCGGAGCTCGAGGTCGAGACGCACGTCGTCGACGACCTGTACGAGAACGGCGCCGTCGAGCTGACGGCGGCCGGTGAGTTCCCGACCCACACCGGGCTGGTGATGCTGTCGGACCGGGGCAGCGCGCTCGGCCGAGTGATGCCGGACAAGCGGATCAGGCTGGTCCGCGGCGACCGGGAGGCGTTCGGGATCCGCGGTCGTTCCGCGGAGCAGCGGGTCGCGCTCGATCTGCTGCTGGACCCTGACGTCGGGATCATCTCGCTCGGCGGCCGGGCCGGTACGGGTAAGTCCGCGCTCGCGCTGTGCGCCGGCCTGGAGTCGGTCATGGAACGCCGCCAGCACAAGAAGGTGATCGTCTTCCGGCCGCTGTTCGCGGTCGGCGGGCAGGAGCTGGGCTATCTGCCCGGCAGCGAGGCGGAGAAGATGGGGCCGTGGGCGCAGGCCGTCTACGACACGCTCGGCGCGCTGACCAGCAGTGACGTGATCGACGAGGTGATCGACCGGGGCATGCTCGAAGTCCTGCCGCTGACCCACATCCGCGGGCGGTCGCTGCACGACGCCTTCGTGATCGTGGACGAGGCGCAGTCGCTGGAGCGGAACGTACTGCTCACGGTGCTGTCTCGGGTCGGTGCCAACTCGCGGGTGGTGCTCACCCACGACGTGGCGCAGCGGGACAACCTGCGGGTCGGCCGGCACGACGGCGTGGTCGCCGTGGTCGAGCAGTTGAAGGGACACCCGCTGTTCGCGCACGTCACGCTGACCCGCTCGGAGCGGTCGCCGATCGCGGCGCTGGTCACCGAGATGCTCGATGACCTGCAGTTGTAAGGAGCGTTCGGACAGTTAGGTAATAAGCGTCTGTAAAGCAGAGGTAAGAACGGTGCGGTCGCCACGCGGCGACCGCACCGTTCGTTCGTGACCTGCTTGTGATGACGGACGGTTTACGCCAGAGTATGTTCTCGTTGCAGCCGACGGGGGTCGGGTTTTCTCGGAAGGACAGATGAAAGCGAAGCGCTCCGTCGCGATTCTCGCAGTGACCGGAATCGCCGTGGTTTCCGTTGTCGCCGGTATCGACCTCTTCAGCTCTCCTGGGAGCAGCAGTGCGTCGGAGAAGGTGTCCGGGCGGGCCGAGATGGCCGTGCTGAACAGTGGGAAGGCGATCCCTTCCGCGACCACACCGTCGGCCAAGCCGCAGTCGGCCGCCGAGATCGCCGCCGAGGCCGTCCGCATGCGGAACCAGGTCGAGGCCATCGAGCAGCAGCGCACCGCCCTGCAGGACGCGGCCGCGGTGAAGATGAAGGCCAAGAACGCCGCTTTGCTGCGCTATCAGGCACTTCGGGAGGCCCAGCGCTCGTCGAGCGAGGAGCGGGCCAGCCGGGACGCCGAGCGGAAGAAGTACGAGGGCACGCCGAAGGAGGTCGCGATGAACCTCCTCCCCGACCACGGCTGGGGCCAGAGCCAGTTCAGCTGCCTGGAGAAGCTCTGGAACAAGGAGTCCCGCTGGAAGGTCAGCGCCGACAACCCGACGTCGACGGCGTACGGCATCCCGCAGGCGCTCCCCGGTAACCGCATGGCGGCGTACGGCAAGGACTGGCGGACCAACCCGGTCACCCAGATCAAGTGGGGCCTGGACTACATCGAGGCCACCTACGGCTCGCCCTGCTCCGCCTGGGGCCACTCCCAAGCCAAGGGCTGGTACTGACGCTTCACCCGACGCGGAACACCGGACCGTAGCTCCCATCGCCGGCCCCCTTCAGCAGGGTGCCCTGACTGGTTGCTGTCAGCGTGATCGAGTTCCCGCCCAGACGTGCTGCCCGACCGCTCAGGTGGACGTCCTTGATGACGATCTCCCCCTTCGGCCGACCCAGTACGACGGCGTACAGCGTCTTGCCCTTCTGGGTGAACATCACCTGGTCTCCGGCGGTGGTGGTCGCCGACGAGCGCGTCCACGGTCGGGTGCCGTCCAGCGCCTCCCGGTTGACCCTCAGCCAGGCTCCGATGTCGGTGAGCCTGCTCAGCTGCTCGGGGACGATCGCACCCTCGCCACCGCTCGGTCCGACGTTCAGCAGCAGCGCACCGTTGTTGGCCGCCGCCTTGGCGAGTGAAGCGATCAGATCGGTCGACTTGGCGTAGTCCTGGTCGTTCTCCTCGCGGTTGTAGCCGAAGGAGCCGCCGATACCGCGGTCCTGCTGCCAGAACTTTTCCTGGACGGTGTCGAAGTCCGTGTACTCCGGCGTTCGGAAGTCACTGTGCGGAGCAGGCTTCTGGGTGTTGATGCTGTCCGCCGCACCAGGCAGCTTGAACAGGCCCTTCATGAACTGGTCGAAGCCCCAGCGCATCGGCTTCGGGCTCATCACCTGCCGGCCGAACGACGCCGTACTCCAGCGGTCGTCCACGACCCCCTCCGGGACGGTGTTGTAGTAGTCCGCCAGCACCGAGTAGAGCCGCTTGGAGCCGGTCGGCCAGGCGATGTCGTTCCACAGGATGTCCGGCTTGTACCGCGTGATCAGCTCGCGCACCTGCGCCACGGCGTACTCGCGGTAGTCCTCGCCGTAGTGCAGGTAGGCGTAGTCGCCCAGCGTCTTCACGGTCTTGCGTTGGAACGTCCAGTCGACCCCACCGGAGTAGTAGACGCCGAACTTCAGGCCCTGTTTGCGGACGGCCGCGGCCAGCTCACCCATCAGGTCCCGTTGGGCGTGGAAGTCCGGTGCGTGCGGGTTCCGGACCTCTGTGGGCCACAGCGAGTACCCGTCGGCGTACTTGGCCGTCACCACGATGTACGACGCTCCGGCCGCCTTGAACTGCGCGGCCCACCGGTCCGGGTTCCAGTTGGCCAGACCGGCGTCGAACTGCTTGGTGAAGTCGCTGTACGGCGCGTTGCCGTAGTGCTCGCGGTGATAGCTCGCGGTCGGCGACTTCGGGTCCTTCATCGCGTTCGCGTAGTCCTCGCCGTACGGGTTGTGCGTCATCGCGTGCCCGTACTGCGTCTCGAGCAGCTTGCTGAACGTGGTGCCCTTCGGTGCGAAGCCCGGCACCGAGTAGAGGCCCCAGTGGATCATGATCCCGAACTTCGCGTCGGCGAACCACTTCGGCAGCGGATGCTTGTTCAGCGACTCCACCGTGGCCTCGTACGGCCCGTCGGTGGTCATCTCGGCCTTGCGGTCGTCCTGCCACGTCCAGACCGCGGAGCCGCCGGCGAAGATCAGCGCCAGGACGACGACCACCAGGGCGAACCGCAGGAGGACCTTGCCGATCCTGCGGAAGATGCTTTTGGCAAGGATCATGCTGCAATCCTGCCGTCGTACGGCGACTCTGCGGATCAGTCCGCGGTACGTCGTGATCATCATCCGGCGGACCGCCGCCTCCACCGAAAGTCTCGCGCTGGGCTGTCCAGGCGCTACCGTCGGTCCGGTGGACACGGGGATCTTCGCAGCGCTGATCGCGCCCGGATCGCGTGCTGCGCCGGGCTACGGACGGCTGACCCCGCGGGACCGGGTAGTGGACGTCGCCTGTGTGCTGATCGCGTTCCTGCTCGGGCTGCTGGCGGTGGGGGATGTGGAGCCGCCGCCCCGGGTCGGTCCGCTGCCGCACTGGCTGGACGTGTCGCTGTGCCTCGCCGGTGCGTTGTCGCTATTGCTCCGCCGGCGCTGGCCGACCGGTCTGGCTGTGCTGATGATTCTGGCGTCCACCCTGGTGCCGTCAGTGGGTGCAGCGGGCGGTCTGGCGCTGTTCAACGTTGCTGTGCACCGTCGCCCCGCTGTGAGCCTCTCACTGGGTGCGGTGGCGATGGCATCCTGCATGGTGCAGTTCTGGCTCTATCCGGTTGCTGACGTCCCCAATGGCTACTGGATCGCTGTGACGCTCACAGCGCTGGCCTGTCTGGTGCTGGTCGCGTGGGGGATCGTGATCCGGACCAGGCGGCAGCTGATGGCGTCACTGACCGAGCGTGCGGTCCGGGCCGAGTCGGTGCAGCAGTTGCGTGTTGAGCAGGGGCAGCGGCTGGAGCGGGAGCGGATTGCCCGGGAGATGCATGACGCGCTCGGGCATCGCTTGTCGTTGCTGAGCATGCACGCGGGTGCGCTGGAGTTCCGACCGGACATGCCGTCCGCTGAGCTGTCACGTGCCGCTGGTGTGATCCGGTCCAGCGCACGCGACTGCGTGGACGACCTACGCGAGATTGTCGGCGTACTGCGGTCTCAGCACACCGCTGACGGGCCACGACGGGGCATAGCCGAGCTGGACGAGCTGGTGGTCGAGTCACGGGCTGCTGGGATGCAGATCGAGCTGGAAGTAGCGGCTGAGCTCGGTGCGGTGCCGGACTCGATCGGGCGGCACGCGTACCGGATCATCCAGGAAGGGCTTACGAATGCGCGGAAACACGCACCTCATCAGGCGGTTCGGGTGGCGGTGAGCGGTGCGGCAGGTGCCGGCCTGTCGGTGGAGGTGTCGAACCGGCTGGAGCCAGGCGCGGCTGGTCCGGGTTCGCGCGTGGGGCTGATCGGGTTGGCAGAGCGGGCCTCCCTGGCTGGCGGGCGGTTCGAGCACGGGCCGACAGCAGATGGCGAGTTCCGGCTGACGTGCTGGTTGCCGTGGGTGGCCTACGATGACGGGCGTGAGTGAACCGGTCCGGCTGCTGTTGGTCGATGACGACCCACTCGTCCGGGTAGGGCTTTCCAGCATGCTGGCCGGTGCCCCGGAGCTGGTGCTGGTCGGTGAGGCCACCGACGGGCAGCAGGCGGTCGATGCGGCGCGTGATCTGCGGCCGGATGTGGTACTGATGGACATCGGGATGCCGGTGCTGGACGGGGTTGCTGCGACTGCTGCGATCCGCAGGCGAGCTGGTGCTCCGGAGGTGGTCATGCTGACCACGTTCGGGTCGGATCAGGCTCTGCTGCGCGCACTGCGGGCTGGTGCGTCAGGTTATCTGCTCAAGGACGCTGCGCCGGCTGAGATCGTTGCCGCTGTGGTGAAGGTGGCAGCTGGCGAGTCCGTGCTCTCACCACAGTCCACCCGACTGCTGATGGACCACGTGGGTGCGGTCGACCAGGACAGCCGCCGTACGACGGCTCTCGCGGCGCTGGCGCAGTTGACGGAGCGGGAGCGGGACGTCGTACTGACCGTGGCTCAGGGCAAGAGCAATGCGGAAGCGGCTGCTGCACTGGAGGTCGGGGTCGCCACGGTGAAGACGCATCTGACGAACTCGCTCGCGAAGCTGCAACTCACCAACCGCGTGCAGCTCGCGCTGCTGGCCCACGACGCAGGGCTGGTGTGACGGTGGAGCTGGCACGAGCGCTCAGCCCGCGGGGCGAGCTGGTACTGCGGCGACGCGACGACGGGGCGCTGGAGTTGCGGGTCAACGGGGTCTTCGTGATGGACGACCAGGAGACGTCGAGCGAGGAACTGCTGGCTTCGGCTGCGCTGGAGGCGGTGCGGCATCCGGATCGGGTGCTCGTCGGTGGACTCGGGCTCGGGTACACGGTCCGGGCGCTGCTGGCCGATTCCCGCCTCGGGCAGGTGATCGTCGCGGAGATCGAGCCGGACGTGGTGTCCTGGATGCGCTCCGGCCTGGTCCCGTCGATCCTGGACGACCCACGCGTCGGTGTGGTGATCGGTGACGTGCGGGCTGTCGTCACGGACCTCCCCGACGGATCGGTCGACGCGATCCTGCTGGACGTCGACAACGGCCCGGACTTCCTTGTCTACAACGAGAACTCAGCCATCTACTCGTCCGACTTCCTCACCACCTGCCGCACCAAGCTCCGCGCCGACGGCGTACTGACCGTCTGGTCCTCGTCGTCCTCGGAGGCGCTCGAGTCCGCCGTCACCTCGGTGTTCGGTGCCTGTGTCGTCAAACCGGTGCCCGTCGAGCTCCAGGGCCGGGCCGAGACGTACTTCGTCTATCAGGGCTGTGGCGTTGTCCACAGGTAGACGATCGGCATGATCCGGCAACGCTCAGCGACGTACTCTTTTTGGTATGGGTGATGACGCGGAGTTCAGGATCGAGCACGACACGATGGGCGAGGTCAAGGTGCCTCGCGACGCGTTGTGGCGGGCGCAGACGCAGCGTGCGGTGGAGAACTTCCCGATCTCCGGGCGGCCGCTGGCACCGGCGCTCGTGCACGCGCTCGCGCAGATCAAGGCCTCGGCCGCGGTCGTGAACGCCTCGCTCGGGGTGCTCGACGCGGACCGGTCGGCCGCGATCGTGGCCGCCGCGGACCAGGTAGCCGCGGGGGAGTTCGACGCGGAGTTCCCGATCGACGTCTTCCAGACCGGTTCGGGTACGTCGACGAACATGAACGCCAACGAGGTCCTGGCCACCCTCGCCACCCGCTCGCTCGGCGCGGACGTGCACCCGAACGATCACGTCAACGCGTCGCAGTCCAGCAACGACACCTTCCCCTCGGCGATCCACGTCGCGGCGACGGCCGGCGTCGTGCAGGAGCTGCTGCCCGCGCTCGAGCATCTCGCGGATTCCCTGTCCCGTAAGGGATCCGAGTTCGCCGAGGTGGTGAAGTCCGGGCGGACGCACCTGATGGACGCGACCCCGGTGACGCTCGGCCAGGAGTTCAACGGCTACGCGCAGCAGATCAGTCGCGGCGCCGCGCGGGTACGGGCGACGCTCCCGAGGGTCGCCGAGCTGCCGCTGGGCGGGACCGCGGTCGGGACCGGGATCAACACGCCACCCGGTTTCGCGGCCGCGGTGATCACCGAGCTGAACCGCCGCACCGGGCTGGAGCTGACCGAGGCCGAGGACCACTTCGAGGCGCAGGGCGCTCGCGACGGGCTGGTCGAGCTGTCCGGGCAGCTGAAGACGATCGCGGTCAGTCTGACGAAGATCTGCAACGACCTGCGCTGGATGGGATCCGGGCCGCGCGCCGGGCTCGGCGAGATCGCGCTGCCGGACCTGCAACCCGGGTCGAGCATCATGCCGGGCAAGGTGAACCCGGTGATCTGCGAAGCGACGCTGATGGTCGCCGCCCAGGTGATCGGCAACGACACCACGATCACCGTGGCCGGTGCCGGAGGCAACTTCGAGCTGAACGTGATGCTGCCGGTGATCGCGCGCAACCTGCTCGAATCCATCAGCCTGCTGGCGAACAGCTCGCGTCTGCTCGCCGACCGCTGCGTCGACGGCATCACGGCGAACGTCGACCACGCCCGCGCGCTGGCCGAGTCGTCGCCGTCGATCGTGACCCCGCTGAACCGCTACATCGGGTACGAGAACGCCGCTGCCGTCGCCAAGAGTGCTTTGAAACAAGGGAAAACGATCCGCGAGGTCGTGATCGAGAACGGTCACGTCGAGAAGGGAGACCTGACCGAGGAACAGCTGGACGCGGCCCTCGACGTACTGTCCATGACCCGGCCGGCCCAGTCGTGACCGATGGACTGATGCAGTACTGGGAGCCAGGTACGACGATCGAGTGGGTTTACGAAGGCACCGGACGGCATGCGGACAAGCCGAACGTGCGGCCGATGACGGTCGTGCGTGACGACGCGGACGGGCTGGTCGCCTGGCTCGCGCCGGGTACGCCGCTGCTCAAACCGGTCCTGACCGACGGACGCGAGACGCGGCACGCCGGACCGGTCGCGATGTTCACCGCGGACCGGGTGCTGAAGCTCGACGTCTGGCGCGGGACCGGGATCCTGAAGGTGTCACCGCTCGGGAAGCCGTGGTCGGTCTGGTGCTTCTGGGACGCGGACGGGACCTTCCGCGGGTGGTACGTGAACCTCGAGCGTGAGCATGTGCGCGACTGGGCTTCCCGCCGTACCAGCACTGTCGATCATGTGCTCGATCTCTGGATCAACCCGGACCGCAGCATCGAGTGGAAGGACGAGGACGAGTTGGAGGGCGCCGTCATCGCCGGGCGTTTCACTGCGGCTGAGGCGGAGCAGATCGTCGCCGATGCGCACGCGGCGATCCGCGACATCGAGGCCTGGACGTCGCCGTTCTCCGACGACTGGCAGTCCTGGTCCGCGCCGCCGGCCTGGCGACTGCCCGTCGCGCCGACGACCCACCAGCCCGACCTGATCGCGGAGGAGCTCCACAGCGCCTGACAACACAGGTGGGTCACGAGGGGGTCCAACTTCCCGGTTTGGACTTAGCTTGGAGATATGTACACCATCGATTTGCAAGCAGAGGAGCTCCAGCTACTGCGATCCGCCCTCAGGAGCTACCTCCAGGCCTTCGGCCACAACGAAGCCGATCTCGTCCAGGCCGCGAAGAAACTCATGCTCAAACTGCCTGAAGTCGCCGACACCAAGGCCGGCTGAGAGTCAGGCCGGTTTCAGTACGGCGACGGGGATCGTCCGCTGCGCCTTCGTCGCGTACCGGCCGATCCGCGGGTCCTCGCGGAGGATGACGTCGGTCCACACCGTGTGCCGCTCGGGATCGGTCAGTTCCTGTGCACGCATGGTCGTGTGCACAGCGCCGATCTGTACGTCGGTGGTCTGCGCCGCGCGGAGGTTGCGGAACCAGTCCGGGTCCCGGCGGGAGCCCGATCCGGTGCCCCAGACGAGCAGTCCGTCGGGCGTATCGACGTACCGCACACACGTCGACCGCGGTACGCCGGTCCGGCGGCCGGGGGTGGTGAGCATCAGGACGTGAACGTCCTTGCTCCCACTCGCCCACCGCCCGTCCAGCGTCTTGTACATCCACACGCCGATCCGGTTCCCCGCCCGCAACATCCGCCGGCCCATCGCCACCACCCCCACCTCCGAGGGTCCGACGATCCCCCCACCACGTCAACTGCGTGGACGCACCGTGAGGGGGACGGGCTTGCGGGTGTCAGTGAAGAAGTCGTTGCCTTTGTCGTCGACGACGATGAAGGCCGGGAAGTCCTCGACCTGGATCTTCCAGATCGCCTCCATGCCGAGCTCCGGGTACTCGATCACGTCGACGGACTTGATGCAGTCCTGCGCCAGCCGCGCCGCCGGCCCGCCGATCGACCCGAGGTAGAACCCGCCGTGCTCCTTGCACGCCGCCGTCACCTTCGCCGACCGGTTGCCCTTGGCAAGCATCACGAACGACCCACCGGCCGCCTGGAACTGATCGACGTACGCATCCATCCGCCCCGCCGTCGTCGGCCCGAACGACCCGGACGCGTAACCCTCGGGCGTCTTCGCCGGACCCGCGTAGTACACCGCGTGGTCCCGCAGGTACGAGGGCATCGGCTCGCCGGCGTCCAGCCGCTCCTTGATCTTCGCGTGCGCGATGTCGCGCGCCACAACCAGCGGACCGCTCAGCGAGAGCCGCGTCTTCACCGGCAGCTTGGACAGCTCCTCGCGGACCTCGCTCATCGGCCGGTTCAGGTCGATCCGCACGACCTCGGTGTCGTCGGACAGGTGCTCGTCGGTGGTGTCCGGCAGGAACCGCGCCGGGTCGCGCTCGAGCTGCTCGAGGAACACACCCTCCGGCGTGATCTTCGCCAGCGCCTGCCGGTCCGCCGAGCAGGACACCGCGATCGCGACCGGGCAGGACGCGCCGTGCCGCGGCAGCCGGATCACGCGGACGTCGTGGCAGAAGTACTTCCCGCCGAACTGCGCCCCGATCCCGAACTCCTGCGTGAGCTTGAAGACCTCTTCCTCCAGCTCCACGTCCCGGAACCCGTGCCCCACCGGCGATCCCGCGGTCGGCAGCGTGTCGAGGTAGTGCGCGGAGGCGTACTTCGCGGTCTTCAGCGCGAACTCGGCCGACGTGCCGCCGACCACGACCGCAAGGTGGTACGGCGGGCACGCCGCCGTACCCAACGACCTGATCTTCTCGTCCAGGAACTCCATCATCCGTGACGGGTTCAGGACCGCCTTCGTCTCCTGGTAGAGGAAGGACTTGTTCGCCGAGCCGCCGCCCTTGGCCATGAACAGGAACTTGTACGCCGGGTCGCCCGAGCCGGCCGGGGTCGAGTACAGCTCGATCTGCGCCGGGAGGTTGGAGCCGGTGTTCTTCTCGTCCCACATGTTCAGCGGGGCCATCTGCGAGTAGCGCAGGTTCAGCTTGGTGTAGGCGTCGTACACGCCACGGCTGATCCACTCCTCGTCGACCGCGCCGGTGAGTACGCCCTCGGACTTCTTGCCCATCACGATCGCGGTGCCGGTGTCCTGGCACATCGGGAGTACGCCGCCGGCCGAGATGTTCGCGTTCTTCAGCAGGTCGAGCGCGACGAACCGGTCGTTCCCGGACGCCGCCGGGTCGTCGATGATCCGCCGCAGCTGTTCGAGGTGCGCGGTCCGCAGGTAGTGCGAGATGTCGTGCATCGCCTCCGCGGTGAGCGCCTGCAGCACGTCCGGCTGGATCTGCAGGAACGTCCGATCGCCCGCGGTGAACGTGCTGACACCCTCCGTCGTCAGCAGCCGGTACTCCGTCTCGTCGGCACCCAACGGCAACAGATCGGAGTAGTTGAAGTCGGCAGACACCGGGCATACCTCCACACAGACTGGACTGAACACCCAAAGCCTAGTTCTCCCCACCCCGCCCGCCGACGCGACCTCCGTCTCACCCGACGGTCAGGCGACCCTCACCCCCGTAGCACCTGCCACGCCCGCCGCAGCTCGACCCCCGACGCGAGTCGCTGGTATGCGCGCTGATGGTTGCTCATCCGCGCCGTCCATCGACTCGCCGGCTCGGAGAGCTGCTCACGGAGCAGCCAGGCCAGAACGAATAACGCGACCACGCTCACGACAAACGGGAGTCCGCCGAGTGCCAGGCGCTCCTGCCCGGTGAACTGCGCGAGCAGCACGCATGCGACCCCGCCGTACAGACTCACGAACGCGATCAAGTACACCGCCGCGACAACCCTCGCCCTTCGCACCCTGCCCCAGTTCATGGTCGTCAGTATGAGGCGTGGTCAGGGATTGGGTCAGGGGTGAATCGGGGGAGAATCCTGGCGGCAGTGGCCGCTGGGCGCGCGTATGGTTTTGGGGTGGCTCAGGATGACGTTCCCCAGGAGAACCGCCCGCAGGATGTCGTGCCCGCGCAGGGCGGTGACGATCCGGCGCTGCGGCGCCGGGTGTCCGATCTCGAGCGGGAGGAGGTCGCCGACATCCTCCGCGACGCCGCGGGCGAGGGCCGGCTGTCGTACACCGAGCTCGAGGACCGGCTCGAGACGCTGTACTCCTCCAAGACGTACGGCGAACTGGTCGAGCTGACCGCCGACCTGCCGACCGGCCCGCGGGCGCAGAGCGTGCCGTCGACCACTCCGCAGTACGGCGGCGCGCTGGTGGAGACCGGCCCGGTGATCAACGTGTTCATGTCCGAGTCCAAGCGGATGGGGAGCTGGCTGGTCCCGCAGCGCCAGGAGGTGAACGCGGTCCTCGGCGACGTCACGCTCGACTACACCGAGGCGCAGATCCCGTTCGACGAGATCACGATCGACGTGAAGTCGATCCTCGCGGACGTGAAGATTCGGGTCCCGCAGAACGCGATCGTCCTCCTCGACAGCAACCCCATCCTCGGCTCCGTCTCCGAACAGGAAGCCGGCCTCAAGGCCGTCCCCGACCCGAACGCCCAGCCCGCCACCCCCAAACGCTTCCACATCCGCGGCACCGCCATCCTCGGCGAAATCAAAATCAAACGAGGCCCCCGCCTCTCCAAACGCCTCGGCCTCACCTGACCCACCGCTGTAACCGACAGTAGCGAGATCGTTATAGCATCCTTGCTATGTCCTGGGGTACCGTTGAACTCGAAGCCGAGGTGCGTACCTGGCTCGAAGCTCTACCGACCGATCTGTTCGCACGCGTCGCCTTCTACGTGGATCTCCTTGCTGACCGCGGTCCGCTGCTGGGGGAGCCGTACACCAAACAGATCGAGGGAAAGCTCCGCGAGTTGCGCTTCTGGCTCGACCAGGATGCGATGCGGGTTACGTACTGGATCGCGACCGACCGGCGGATCGTTCTGCTGACCGTGTTCAGGAAGAGCCGGATGCGGGAGGTTCGGGAGATCGACAGGGCGGTGCGGGCGTACCGAAAATGTGTACGGGAAGCGCACGTGGTCTCAGCGACGGAGGAGGACTGAGGTGACTGGCCGGACTGGATGGGATGGTTTGCGGGAGCGCCGGATGGCCGAGCCTGGCGCGTTGGACGCGTACGACGCCACACGCCGTGCGTTCGAACTGGGGGCGACCGTTCGGACGATGCGTGAGCAGCGTGGCTGGACGCAGACGAGGTTGGCTGAGGCTGCTGGGATGACGCAGTCCGCGCTGGCGCGTTTCGAGGCCGGCGGGACCGTGCCTACCCTCGCGCTCTTGGAGCGCATCGCCCATGCGTTCCATGCCCAGCTCGTGGTGCGCTTCGACGAGACCACGCCTGCTGCCTAGGTGGTGGTGGTTTCGCGGTGGGTTGTCAGGAGTTCGGTTAGCCAGGCTTGCAGGGTTTGTAGGTCGTTGACGTGTTGCTGGGTGAGGACGAGGTTCTTGGCCCAGACGTTCTTCGGGTGGACGGGGAGCTGGCCGGCCATTTTGGACCCGGAGACGGGGCCGATGGAGCCGATCTCGTCCCAGGGCATGAGGCGGCGGCGGCCTTGGTGGATGCCTCGGTGGTCGATGACGAGGATCGGGCGCTGGGTGACGAGCTGCCAGATGAGCCCGACCACGAGAGCGGCGTACATCGTGATCAGCAGGTAGGCGAGGACGCGCCATCCGCTGTCGAGCATGTCCGGGACGCCGCTCGCGCCCATGACTGCTACGGGTAGCACGAGCAGCATCGGAAACTGCATGAACGACCAGCGGCGGAGCGGGAACTCGACGCGGCCGTTGCGATGCCACTCGACCATCCAGGCCTCGGGCAGTCGCTCGCCCATCACAGTCATGTCGCCCCCAGCCCTCACGACTCCACCCCCGGAGCAGGACTCACTGTAGACGACACTTGGCACATGGGTCGGCTTCGCGGGGTGCTCAGCTGGGCGTTCGTACGTGGTCCGGCGGCGGCGTACGAGCTGGCCGACTCCGGCTCGTCCCTGTTCGGCATCGGGGCCATCGTGGTCATGCTCCTTGTCGGTGCGCTCGGGGCTGGAGTCGGCGCTCTGGTCGGCCTCGTGGCGCACAGTTCGGTCGGCGACTCGGCGTTCGTCGGCGGGATGATCGGGCTCGGTGTGGTGGTGGCGTGGCTGGTGCTGATGGTGGTTGTCGTGGCTGTTCTCTGGGTCCGGGGCGTCAGCCCGGTGGAGACCGCGACCGGTGAGGGGCCGACCGGGCGGCACGCTGCCCATGCCTCCGGATGGCGGCGGCGCGGAGCACCGCTGGTGCCGGGCAGCCTGGTGGCGTTCTTCCTGCTGATCGCGATCCCGTTCGGGGCCTTGGGTCTGCACGCACGGAGTGTGGCGCGGCCGGCGGACGAGCCGACCGCGATCACCCATGGGACTGTGGTCGTCATCCATGAGCCCGGGTTGCTGGACAAGAGCTCCGGCACGGTGGACATCCGCTACTCCGTCGGCGGTGTCGACCACACGTTCGAGACCGATCGGGACCCCGGCGAGCACTTCTTCAGGCTCGGCGACGTCGTACCCGTCGAGTACGTGATCGCCGAGCCCGCGAAGGGTCGTGCGGTTTGGGCAGTCGAGTCGGCGCGGGACGACCGAGGGTTCTGGCTCTGGCTCGCCGGGATCTGCGCCGTACTCGGGCTGCTCAGCGGTGCTGGGTACCTCGTTGGGCGGTTGCGGTCCAGCGGCCGGCGTGGCGGTTGATCTCGATCGGATGGTCGAAGGTCGCCGAGATCAGTTCGGTGGTGACCACGTCGTCGACCGGGCCTGCGGACAGCACGCGTCCCTCGCGGAGGAGGGCGGCGTGAGTGGTGCAGGTGGGGAGCTCCTCCAAGTGATGGGTGACGAGGACCCATGCCAGGTGCGGGTGGCTCAGGTGGATCTGGTCGAGCGTCTCCAACAATTGCTCGCGTGCCGCCACGTCCAGACCGGTCGACGGCTCGTCCAGCAGAAGGAGCTGCGGGTCCGAGATCAGCGCCCGCGCGATCAGCGCCCGACCACGTTCGCCCTGGGACAGCGTGGTCCAGTGCGCGCCGGCCAGCCCGCCGATCCCGAGCAGCTCGATCAGCTCAGCAGCACGCCGTACCTGGTCGGCTGTCGGTTCCCAGCGCGGCATGCGCTCGATCGTCCCGGTGAGACCGGTCAGTACGACGTCCCGGATGCTCAGCGGCGACCGCAGCGGGTGGCGCGGATTCACGTGCCCGATGGACTCACGCAGGGTGCGAATGTCGACCGTACCGAGCCGGCGTCCGAGGATCTCGACCGTACCGCGGGTCGGATGCGTGACCGCGCCGCACAACCCGAGCAGCGTGCTCTTCCCAGCGCCGTTCGGCCCGAGCAGCGCCCACCGCTCACCCCCGCCCGCGGTCAGCGACACCCCGGACAGCAACGCCTTGCCGTCCCGGACGAAGTCGACGTCCTTCAGTTCGAGCACCCGTAAACCTCCTCGTACAACGCCTTCAACTCCTCCGCACTCGCTTCCCGCCCGGTCGCGTCGGTACGCCGTTGCACGTGCCCCGCGAACTCCCGCTCCTGTTCCGGAGAAAGCCGAATGCCGTACACAGACTCCAGCACATGCGCGATCCCGCCCTTACCGGACTGGCTGTTCACCCGTACGACGGCCTCGTACCCACGCCCCACATCCGCCGGATCGATCGGCAGATAAGGCACTTCCCAGACACCAGGACCCTGTACGGCGAACCCCTTCCGGATCGCGTCCTGATGGGTCCCCGAGAAGGCGGTGTAGACGAGCTCCCCGACGTACGGATGCCGTGGATGGATCGGCATCCGCGTGCAGTACTCGACCACTTCGCGGATCCCGTCGATGTCCGAGAAGTCGATCATCGGGTCGACGCCCTGCGCGTGCAGGTTGAGCGCGAGAGTGGCGATGTCGACGTTGCCGGTGCGTTCGCCGTTGCCGAAGACGCAGCCCTCGACGCGCTGCGCTCCCGCTAGCACTGCTAGCTCCGCGCAGGCGATCCCTGTACCGCGGTCGTTGTGCGGATGCACCGACAGGATGACGCCGTCGCGGCGCGGCAGGTTCTGGTGCATGTACTCGATCTGGTCGGCGTACACGTTCGGTGTCGCCGCCTCGATCGTCGCGGGCAGGTTCAGGATCACCGGTCGCTCCGGCGTCGCGTCCCACTGCTTGGTGAGGCGATCCGCCAGCTCGAGCACGTAGTCCGGCTCGGTCAGGTTGTAGACCTCGGGCGAGAACTGGAACCGCACCGAGTCCCCGGCCAGCCGCAGGATCTCCTCGGAGCCGGCGTAGATCATCTCCGCGAGTTCGTCCCGGGTACGACGCAGTACGACGTCCCGCCATACCGGCGCGGTCGCGGCGTACATGTGGATCACCACGTCGCCCCGCATGCCGGCGACCGACTCCACGGTCCGCTCGATCAGGTCGGGGCGGGCCGGCGTGAACACCACGATCGTGACGTCGTCCGGGACCAGATCAGACGTGGCGAGGAGTCGCACGAAGTCGAAGTCGGTCTGGGACGCGGACGGGTAGCCGACCTCGATCTCTTTGTAGCCGATGGCAACCATCAGCTCGAAGAACCGGCGCTTACGTTCGGGGTCCATCGGGTCGGCCAGCGCCTGGTTGCCGTCCCGGAGGTCGACCGGCACCCAGAGCGGCGCCTGCGAGATCCGGCGGTCCGGCCAGGTGCGGTCGACGGGTGCGACCGGGACCCTGTCGAAGATGTCGCGGTAGCGATGGCTGGGCATGGGGGACGGCTGCTGACGATTCATGACGGGTGGTCCTTCCGAGGAGCGGGGAGGACCGGCGGACGACTGCACTCCACGGAGGGAGCGCCGGTCGAATCAGCTCCCGCCGTGGCGGCCAAGAAGGAGGAGACCCGGGAGCAAGCGCATGCCGAGCACCGTATCAACTCCTCAGACAAGCTGACAACCTGATCACCTCTAGAATGTCCGTCATGATTCGCCGTCATCCGCTCGCCGAGCAGGCAGCCGAGGAGTTGCTGCGCCGGATCGGGAGCGGTGAATGGGTCCTCGGCGCCAAGCTCCCCGGTGAGACCACGCTGGCCGCGCAGCTCGGCGTCGGCCGGTCCACGATCCGCGAGGCCGTGCGGGAACTGGCCGGCCGGCGGGTGCTGGAGAGTCGCCAGGGCGCGGGCGTGTTCGTGATCGCGCTACAGGCCGCCGAGGACTGGGACAAGGTGCTGCGGAAGGCGGACATCACCGACGTACTGGAAGGCCGGCTGGCGATCGAGACCGAGGGCGCGCGGCTCGCGGCGACCCGTCGTACGCCGGCGGACCTGAAGAACTTCCGCTACACGCTCTCGGACCGTCAACGGGCTGCCGTGAACGCGCCCGACGACTGGTACATCGAGGCCGATCTCGCGTTCCATCGCGCGGTGGTGACGGCCGCGCACAACGCCGTACTCACGGAACTGTTCGACACGTTCGTGCCGCGGATCCGGCGGGCGATGATGGACATGCTCAAGCTCGACGAGGAGCACCGGCATCGCCACGACCAGGCCGCCCACGAGGCGATCGCGGACGCCATCCGCGCCAAGGACCCGGAGCTGGCCGCGGCCCGCTCCCGTGAGCACCTCAGCGCAGTACGCAGCTTGGTGAACTAGCCCCGGTGCTGCTCGTGGAGTGAGCGCAGCCAGGGCGCGAGCGCTTCCAGGTCCCCGACATGATCCTGCGGAATCGAGATCGGCCGCGTACGGCGGTCCGCCGGGTTGATCTGTACCGCACGAGCCAGCGGCCAGCCGGCGGGCTCGTCGATACTGGTGATGCCCGACCACTGCAGGCTGCGGCCCCGGGTGACGCCCTCGGCGTCCACCGTGATGACCGGGCGGTTCGTGATCAGCTGCCACGCGGTCCAGCCGGTGCCGTAGACGAACGCCGCCAGGGCTGTCAGCCGCAGTACGCCGAGTGCGCCCGACACCCCGTCCGCGCGCAGATGCTCGACGTTCGTCCAGGCCGACAGCACCATCAGCAAGCCGAATCCGGCCAGCCGCACCGCGAGCCTGCTGCGGCGCGGCCGGAAGTCCACGCTGCCGTTGGACTCCAGTTCGGAGGTCCAGGTTTCGGCAGACACCCTCAGGAACCCCATTTCTCCGTGTGCTCGGCCGCGGTCGGCGGGTCGGCGCCGTGGCGGGTGCAGGTGATCGCCGCCGCCTTCACCGCGTAGTCCACGACGTCCCGCAGGTCCTCGGAGGTCAATCCGGCCAGCCGCCGCTCGCCGAGCAACCCGCGCGCCAGCAGGCCCGTGATCAGCGCCGCCATCAGCGAGTCGCCGGCCCCCACGGTGTCGACCACCTCGATCACCGGCGCCGGAACCTCTACCCGGACGTCCCGGCCGACGCCGAGCGCGCCGTGGCCGCCGCGCGTGATCACCACGCACTGCGTCCGGTCGGCGGTCAGCAGCTCCTCCGCGATGTCGTCGAGCGACACTCCGGGCCGGAAGAACTCGCAGTCCTCGTCGCTCAACTTCACCAGGTCCGACAGGGCGGCGAGCTCCCGAACGGCGGACCATGCCACCACCGGATCGGGGGTGATCGCCGGCCGCGCATTCGGGTCGAGCGTGACCGTCACCGGCTGATCGGCTACCGACTTCAGGAACTCGCGGATCGCGGTCGCCCCGGGCTCGAGCATCATCGCGATCGACCCGGTGTGGATCGCCGGGCAGCCCCGGGTCAGGGACAGTTCCGGCGGATCCCAGGTCATGTCGAACTTGTACGTCGCCACCCCGTCGGAATCCAGGGTCGCGGTGGCGGTGCTGGTCCGGGACCCGGGGTCCACCGTGCCGGGCGCGAGCTGGACGCCGTTCCCGAACAGGTGCGAGCCGAGCAGATCGCCGTACGGATCGGTGCCGAAGCGGGCTACCAGCTCGGTCGGCACACCCATCCGAGCCAGGCCGACCGCGACGTTGGCGGCGAACCCGCCCGGGATCGCCTTGGACTTGCCGTTGCCGTTGCGGGTGGTCTTCGCCGCCGGAGCGACGATGTCCACGAGAGCCTCGCCGATGACGAGGACAGGTGTACTCATCGGGCGTGCTCGAAGTCGATGGCGGAGTAGGCGCGGAGCTTCTCCAGTTGGTGGACGCTCTCGATGGAGCGGATCGTGCCGCTGCGGGAGCGCATGACGAGCGAGTGGGTGCGGGCCGTGGAGCGGCCGTAGCGGACCCCGCGGAGCAGTTCGCCGTCGGTGATGCCGGTCGCGACGAAGAAGCAGTCGTCGCCGCTCACCAGGTCGTCGGTGTCGAGCACCTGGCCCAGGTCGTGCCCGGCGTCGAGCGCCTTCTGCCGCTCCGCCTCGTCCCGCGGCCAGAGCTTGCCCTGGATCTTCCCGCCCAGGCACTTCATCGCGCAGGCGGCGATGATGCCTTCCGGCGTACCGCCGATGCCGAGCAACATGTCCAGACCGGTGTCCGGGCGGGCCGCCTCGACCGCGCCCGCCACGTCGCCGTCGGAGATGAACTTGATCCGCGCGCCGGTGGCCCGGATCTGGGTGGCGAGCTCGTCGTGCCGCGGCCGGTCGAGCAGTACGACGGTGACGTCGTCGACCGAGCTGCCCTTCGCCTTCGCGACCCGGCGGATGTTCTCCGCGACCGGGAGCCGGATGTCGACCACCTCGGCTGCCTCCGGGCCGACGACGAGCTTCTCCATGTAGAAGACCGCGGACGGGTCGTACATCGAGTTCCGCGCGGAGACGGCCATCACCGCGATGCCGTTGTTCATGCCTTTCGCGACCAGCGTCGTACCGTCGACCGGGTCGACCGCGACGTCACACTCCGGGCCCTCGCCGGAGCCGACCTGCTCGCCGTTGTACAGCATCGGGGCGTTGTCCTTCTCGCCCTCCCCGATCACCACCACGCCGTCCATACCGACAGTGCCGATCAGCGTACGCATCGCGTTCACCGCCGCGCCGTCGGCACCGTTCTTGTCGCCGCGGCCGACCCAGCGGCCCGCCGCCATCGCCGCGGCCTCGGTGACCCGGACCAGTTCGAGGGCGAGGTTCCGGTCGGGCGCGTGCGCATCGACCTCCAAGTGGGCAGGTGGCGTGGTCGGGTCGCTCATGCTTCCGCCTCGCTGGCGCTCGGCTCCAGCATGAGCGACAAGGTCGGCTCTGCTTTTGTTCGCTCGCTGCGCTCGCTCATGCCAACGGATCGTAGCCAACGCCTGTGGCCGCTGTTCGGGCGGATTGCACCTCGCGAGACACTGTCGTCATGAGTTCGACAGGTCAGGACGCTTCCGACGAGGCTGCAGCCCAGGAGAAGGCTGACGTGAAGGCTGATGCGAAGGCTGACGTGAAGGCGCGGGAGCGGGCGCAGGTTCAGGCGGAGGCGAACGAGTACCGCCAGGCGTACCGGCGGGACAAGCGGAAGTCGCAGACCGTCGGGAACATGGTGTTCGCGCTGGTGATCTGTCTCGCCGTGGTCGCGTTCCTGATCACCGTCACGTGGCGGCCGAAGAAGGAGGCGGCGCCCAACCCGGTCGAGTACACCGCCCAGTTGGAGGACGCCCGGAAGGCCGCCGCCTGGGTCCGCGGGCCGGAGCCGATGCCGTCCGGGTGGACCGCGACCAGCGTGGAATTCCGCACTCCGCAGCAGGAGCCGATCACCTGGCATCTCGGGGTCGTGACGAACGAGAAGAAATACGTCGGCCTCGAGCAGTCGAATGTCAGCGGCGGAAAATACGTCGCCGACAAGCTCGGCCGGACGTCCGACGACGGTACGGCGTCGGTCGGCGGCGTGACCTGGCAACGCAAGGTGCTGCTCGACCGGAAGAACGAGAACGCCTTGCTCCTGGTGGGTTCCGGAGTGACGACGATCGTCGCCGGAAATGCCGGATATCCGGCGCTTGAAGCGTTCGCTTCGGTACTGCGCTGATATTTGCGCTGACCTGCGGTAACCAGCGGACTGCCCATTTTCCGGTCAATTCCGACCACTTTCCGGACGGTCGTTGACACGTGCCCTCGGCAAGGGGTTCGATCGAGGCTCGGCTTGCGTACGCTCGGGGACCAGCAGAAGGGTCGTCGAATGGTCGCGCCGTCCCGGGCAGGGAGTTGACCCGCAAATGTTCATCACGGGGCTTTTGCTGGGCGCAGACAGCTCACCGCATCTCGGATCTCCCTGGCAGTTGCTGGCCTATCAGGGCGGCACATTGCTCGGCGCTGCCCTGGAGAGCGCGCGGGAATGCTCGTTCGACCAGTTGGTCGTGACGCTCGGCAGCGCGTCGGAGCAGGTCCACGACCGGATCAATCTCGACGGGGTGCGGGTGGTCGAGTCACCGCATTCCGACACCGGTAGTTCGTCGATCGTGCCGGCCCTGGACGCGGTCGACCGGCGTGCCGACGGGATCGTCGTACTGCTCGGTGATCAGCCCGGGATCACGTCGGCCACCGTCTGGTCGCTCGTCGCCGAGGCTTCCACGCCGATCGGCGTCAGCCGGTACGACGACGGCGAGAGCTACCCGTGCTGGTTCGGCCGGGAGCTCTTCGGCGAACTGCGGGGTCTCCGCAGCGACGCCGACCTCTGGGACCCGATCCACGAAGGCGCCCACCCCGTCACCCGAGTAGATGCCATCGGCAACATCCCGCCCCGGGCCACCACCTGGTCCGCCTACCACCAACTCCTGGCCGGCGGACCCACCCTCACCAACGACCTCCCCCTGGACACCCACCTCCCCACCGGCCCCCGCACCCGCCGCCGACGCCGCACCACCAGCTGACCCCCTCCAGCTTCCGCACTTGCTGGGTTGACCAGCCAATTTCGTGGGTGAGCCAGGCAAATTGGGGGTTTGTGACCGGCTATCAGGGTGTGGAACCCAGCATTTCGCTGGCTTACCCAGCAAATGAGGTGTGTGAGGGGACGTGGGGGACGCGACGAGATGCAGTGGGTCAGTCGGCGCCGGCCAGGCGGAGGCCTACTACGCCGGTGACGATCAGGGCGATGCAGGCGAGGCGGGTCGGGGTGATCGGCTCGTGGAACAGGACGATGCCGAGGATGACCACGCCGACCGAGCCGATGCCGGTCCAGATCGCGTACGCCGTACCGACCGGGAGGCGATCGAGTGTCTTCGCGAGCAGGGCGACCGAGATCACGCCGAACACGAGGACGCCGAGCGTCGGCCACAGCCGGCTGAAGCCCTCGCTCGGTTTCAGGCTGAGCGCGAACGCGATCTCGAACGCCGCCGCGGCGAGCAGGATGAGCCATGCCATCAGGCCGCCAGTGCTCCTCTCAGATGCCGGTGCGTGACGGTCGCGACCCGCGCGCCGAGCGCGGCCGCGGTGCGCAGGTCGGTGGCCGGCGGCGCCTTCTCCGCGGACAGGTCCGCGTCGGACTGCGCCATCGCGCCGAGCCAGCTGCCGAGCCGGTTGAGGTCCTCGATGCTCGCGGTGCTGTCCGCCCAGCCCGGGTAGATGTCCAGGCCGACCCAGATCATCCCGTGCTGCGCGGCGAACACAGCCAGGTCGACCAGGCTGTTCAGCTTGTCGCCGGACATCGCCTTCGAGTTGGTGAACCCGGCCGCGATCTTGTCCCGCCAGCCGAGATCGGCCGCCCAGATCCGCACGCTCTCCTCAGCGAATTTCTTGAACACCCAACTCGGGCTCCCCATGTACGTCGGTGCGCCGAAGATGATCGCGTCGGCAGCTGTCAGCCGCTCCCACACGTCCTCGGTGAGCTCGTCCAGCGGCACCAGATCGGTCGTGGTCCCCGGTACCGACGCGGCGCCCGCGGCCACCGCTTCGGCCTGCTTCGCGGTGTGCCCGTAGCCCGAGTGGTAGGCGATCGCGATCCGAGCGTTGCTCATGTCTGCTTCCTCCAGAGTCTTTAGCGGACTACAGTCCGTCTTATGAACGACAGTACCGGACCGCGGTCCGCTTTACAACGGAGTCTGCCGGTCGTGGGGGAGCCGCGGCCGGAGCGGGCGGATGCGCGACGCAATCGGCTACGTGTTCTGGAGGCCGCCGAGCGGCTGTTCACCGAGCGGGGCGTGAAGAACGTCTCGCTGGATGCGATCGCCGCGGAGGCGGGCGTGGGGAAGGGGACCGTGTTCCGCCGATTCGGTGATCGCGCCGGCCTCGCGGTCGCGCTGCTCGACGAGCGCGAGCAGGAACTGCAGGCGAAGATCATCAGCGGGCCGCCGCCTCTGGGGCCGGGAGCGCCACCCGTCGTACGGGTGCTGGCGTTCCTCGACGCGTACCTCGACCTACTCGATCGGCACGTCGCCCTGTTCATGGACAGCGAGAACGCCTCGGACGGCGCGCGCTACCGCATCGGCTCGTACCACCTCTGGCACCGCCACCTGTCCCACCTGATCGAAGCCACACGCCCCGAACTGGACGCCGACTACACAGCCCACGTGTTGCTAGCACCGCTAGCAGCCGACCTACACAACGCCCTCCGAGAGCAGGGCTACAACCTCACCCGAATGAAGGCTGGCCTCCAAGCAACAGCAACAAGCCTGCTGTCCGGTGTGCACAAGGACAGGTAGTGCACCGGTGAGACGCCGTACGCGTGGACCCCGCCACGCTCAGGTGCACTAGGGGAGGCTCTGGTACCTCCTGTTCTTATGCACACCTACGGCTTGAATTTGCCTTTGATTGTGAGGATGTCGCTTGCCTGGCCGGTCAGGTTCTCTGCCCATTCGAGGGCGTCGGCCATCGTTGGGCGGCGGGTCTTCTCGTAGGCCTTGTCGAAGGACCAGTAGAACTTTCGTTCTCGCGGTGGCTCCTCGGCGAGTTCGGCGACTGCCAGTGACGCGGGCAGCGGCTGGGCGGCCAGGAACTCTTGCCACTGTGGGCGCAGCATTCGCAGGTAGCGCAGGTTGGTCAGCTGACCCAACGCGGACACATCGGCGGCAGGCGCGTCGGTCAGGTCGAGGGTGTGCAGGTTCGGACAGGACGCGAGCGGTCGCAGATCAACCGGCTTCGCGCTGCGCAGGACAACCCGGCCGATGGTCGGATGCCCATGCAGACCGGACAGGTCAATCGTGTCGGTCGCGAGCGACAACACCTCGACCGACGTCTCCTGCAGCGGTGAGAGGTCGAGCCCCGCGCAGTTGTGGATCGAGAACTTCACCAGCGCCGGCGCCTCACGTACCGCTCCGAGATCGACCCAAGGCGCGTCGTGCACCAGCAACTCACGCGTCTCCGCGGTCAGCCCGCGGACCGGTCCCGCATCCCGACCACTGACAGTAAGTCGGCAAACGTCGTCGTACCGGCGCTGGTGGTGGTAGGCATCGCCTGAGTTGATCCACAGTTGGCCGTCCTCGTCGTGCTCGATCCGGTCGGAGCGCAGCGCGTCCGCGTGGGAGCGGATCAGTTCGGTCACCGACTCCGCGACGTAGATCGGACCCGCGTCCTGGTGGCGTCCGATCAGGATCACCTGACCGGGCCGCCCGTTCGGCCCGGGCGCCATGTCAACGGCGAGGTAGTCGCCAAACGTGTCGGTGGCGAACGGAATCCAGCCCCGATGATCGCCCACCCGTCGGATCGCCGCCGGCGGCCCGAACTCGGTCACGAACGAGTTGTGGACAAAGCGCCGCCACCCGCGGGTCACCCACCAGTGGTCCGAGCTCAGCTCCTCCAGCATCTCCAGGCCGAACCACGCGAAGCCGTGGAACTGCACATGCCCGCCGCCGCCGTCGGCAACGGCGTACAACGCACTGAGGTCGTTCGGCAGAGTGAAGTCGAGATCCCACTCCTCCAGCGGCGGTGGAAGATCCGGCTTGTCAGGCAGCTCCAGCACCGCATGTAGGCGTTGTTGGTATTCGTTGAGCAGGGCAACCGCTTCGGCGGGATCCCCGACCTCGCCAGCGGTAGAAGCCGGCACACCAACCTCAGGCGGCTCGGACTGCGGGTCTAGGAGATACCGGAAGCCGCGGCCGTCCGTGCGATCGAGCCGCTCGCTCAGAATCGCGCGAAAACGGCCGCGGGCTTCCAGTTCAAGATCGATCGTGAGGTGCTCCGTTGCCCCCAGCAACGTATGCAGGGCGCACAGACTCGGGTGGACGTCGATGTCGTTCGCGCCGTACTCGTTCAGGTCGTCCGGCAGGAAGCGGAAACCACGATGCCCGGACGAACCTTCCCCGAGCGCATACCCGTGTAGTTCGGCGCGCCTCCACCCCCGCGGGGCGGCGCCGGCGATCAACTCGGCCAGGTCGGTCAGTACGGCGGCCGCGGCGTCCTCACGATCTTTGTGCACCCAACTAGCCCCGGTTGCCCAGGATCGCCAGCGCGAGCTCGTGCTGCTCCTGCGTCGGCGGCCGTGTCCACGTGTACCCGGAGCGCCCGTCCTCCAGCATCTGCGCCATCACGACGGACAGTACGTCGCGTGGTTCGGCGTACTGCATCTCCGGCCGCGCGTCGTTGTAGTGCTTCACGACGCGGTCGAAGCAGAAGATCAACGTGTTGATGTACTTGCTCTTCTCCGCCTCGGCCCGGTCGTGCGCCGCGACGTACTCCGGGTTCTCCGGCTTCATGACCTCGCGCATGACGTCCAGCCGGTTGTTCAGCTCGGCCTGCGGGCCGGAGACGGCGTACGCGTCCTCGTACATCTGGGCCACATGCTCAGGGCTCTTGGCAAGGACGCCCATCGTCACGAAGCCCTTGTCCTCGTCCGCGTACCCGCCGGCGAACTCGTGGTCCACACCCTGCGCGTGCGTCGCGGACATGATCGCGTCGGTGAAGGCGTACTTGTCCATGCCGTCGACCTGCTCGACGCCCTCGCCCATCCACTCGTCGTCGTAGTAGAGGATGCCGTCGGTCTCGCCGTCGGCGGCGTCCGTCATCAACTGCTGTACGGCGCCTGCCGGATCCTGTACGGCGGCCGGCCCCATCGCGGCGAACCGCTCGGTCATCCAGAACAGCGAGATCAGCATCATCGGGCCGTACACCCGCAGGATGCCCTCCTCGCGCATCGGGTAGCAGCCGCGCTCGTCGTCGTACGCCTCGAGGCCGGCCATGAACGCCTTCTCCTGCTCCGGCGTCAGCGTGAGCTCCCACGCCCACTTCTGCTCGGCGTGGAACTTGTAGAAGTCCTCGCCCTTCAGCGGATCGCGGATCTTCAGGAACCAGAAGACGAAACCGGCGAGCCCGAGGACGAGTACGCCGATCACGATGAGCGCGATCATTGTTGGTAAAACCTCCACATGATGAACCAGATCTAGGAAAGTGGTTCACCGTAGTGATGGATCAGGTCACCATCGGAGGAATCGTTCCGGCTTTGCGGAACCTTCACACCAGGGCTGTGGTCAGCCTGATCTCGGGGAGGTTGCCGAGCGAGGAGTAGGTGCGGTCGGGCGTTTCTGTGAAGCCGTAGCGGGTGTAGAAGCGGCGCGCGCGGATGTTTGCCTCGAGCACCCATAGGCAGACTGTGGTGCAGCCGGCATCGCGAAGGTCGGTGCAGGCGGCGTCGGTCAGGGCGCGGCCGGCGCCGGTTCCCCAGTGGTCGGGGTGGACGAAGAGCGCGTACAGCTCGCCTGTGTTCGGTGGGGCAGCCTCATCACGCTCCGGCCCGACACCGGCGTACCCGATCACCTGCTCGCCCGCGACTGCGACGTACAGCCGTGACCGTCCGGCCGCGATGCTGTCCGCCCAGGAGGTCGCGATCGAGGCCGGATCCATCGCGTCCAGGAAGTCCTGGGGGACGAGGCCCGTGAACGCCGCTCGCCAGCTGGCTACGCGAGCTTCGGCGGCGCCGAGCAGATCCTCCGGGCGCGCCGGCCGAGTCGGGACGGACATCGGTTCGGCGGTGGTCAGTCGGTCTTCTCTTCGTGGGCAGCCTGGGCCTTGGTGAGGCGTTCGCGGGCGCCGTCCAGCCAGCGTTGGCAGGTGCCGGCGAGTTCTTCGCCGCGTTCCCACAGTGCGAGGGATTCCTCGAGGCTGGTGCCGCCGGCTTCGAGTTTGCGGACCACGTCGACGAGCTCCTCGCGGGCCTGCTCGTAGGTCATCTCCGGTCGGTCGCCGCTCACTTGTCCTCCTCGGACTTGACTTCGACCGCGAAGCGGCCGTCACTGACCCGCGCCTGCAGCAGGTCACCCGGCGCCACCTGCGCCACTTCCCGTACGGCGGTGCCGTCGGCCAACTGCAGCACGGAGTACCCGCGCTCCAGCGTCGCCTTCGGGGACAACGCGCGCACGCTCGCCAACCGGTGCGCGAGGTCGTCGCTCGCCCGGTCGAGTCGATGCGTGAGCGTCCGCCGATTGCGCTCGACCAGCGCGTTGATCTCGTCGGACCGCCGCTGCAAGTCTGACACCGGCGCCGCGAGTGCCGGCCGCGAGCGGATCGCCGCCAGCGCGTGCGCCTCGCGATCCAGCCAGGACCGGATCGCCCGGAGGCCGCGCTCGCGCAACTGCCGCACGCCGTCGAGTTCTTCGCGGACGTCCGGCACGATCCGCTTCGCCGCGTCGGTCGGTGTCGACGCCCGGAGGTCCGCGACCAGGTCGAGCAGCGGCGAGTCCGGCTCGTGCCCGATCGCGCTCACCACCGGCGTACCCGTCTTCGACACCGCCCGGATCAGGCCCTCGTCGGAGAACGGCAGCAGATCCTCCAGCGACCCGCCGCCGCGTGCGATCACGATCACCTCGACCGAGTCGTCCGCGTCCAACTTCCGCAGCGCGGTCATCACCTCGCCGGCCGCCGACGGGCCCTGCACCGACGCGTACTCGATCCGGAACGCGACCGCCGGCCAGCGCCGCTTCGCGTTCTCCAGTACGTCGCGCTCGGCCGCCGAGTCCCGCCCGCAGATCAGCCCGATCGTGTGCGGAAGGAACGGCAGCTTCTTCTTCCGGTACGGCTCGAACAGGCCCTCGGCCGCGAGCAGTTGCTTGAGCCGCTCGATCCGGGCCAGCAGCTCACCGATCCCGACGTGGCGGATCTCGTTGACTGCGAGCGCGAGCGTGCCGCGGCGGGCGAAGAAGTTCGGCTTGGCGTGCACCAGCACCCGCGAGCCGTCGCGGACCTCGACCGCCTCGAACACCCGCCGGTTGCAGGTGAACCGCAACGAGATGTCCGCGTCGGTGTCGCGCAGCGTGCCGAAGACCGTCGTCGTACCGCGCCCGATCGAGACGTCCGTCAGCTGCCCCTCGACCCACACGGCACCGAGCTGATTGATCCAGCTCGCGATCCCGTTCGCGATCGTCCGCACGGCCGCAGGCGCTTCCGGCGAGGTCTCCAAAGCCACCCCCAGACCCTACGACCCCACACCGACATTCCCTAACGTTGAGTAATGCGCCCACTCCTGCTGCTGGATTTCGACGGTCCGCTCAACCCGCATCAGGCCGAGGGGGTCCCGCCGGGGTACGAGCGGCGCGAGATCACTGAAGGTGCGAAGACCTGGCGGGTTCTGCTCAATCCGCTGCACGGGGCGGAGCTCAACGCGCTCGCGGACAGTTTCGACCTGGTGTGGGCCAGTAGTTGGGAGCACGGCGCCAATCGCCTGCTCGGGCCATTACTCGGTCTGCCTGAGCTGCCGACGATCCTCTGGCCCGATCGCACGCCGGTACGCCGGGGTTCCTGGAAGGCGCCGTACGTCGCGGACTGGGTCGGCGATCGTCCGTTCGCGTGGGTTGACGACGAGGTGGGGGAGATCGAGCGAGACCGCTTCCCGGAGGCATTGATCCTTCCGGTCGACGCGCGGGTCGGCCTGACCGATCGGCATTTCGGCGTACTGCGGGAGTGGGTCCGAAAACCCTTTGCACACAAAGAGTTTCCAGGCGATTCTTGAACAGCAGGTACACCTCCCGCGGAGGAGCCGTCCGGATAGGGCGGACGGCTCCCCAGTGACCCTGCTCACAAATCACGGCCCGTACCATGGGTGATGTGACTTCTCAGCCTGACGACACCGGTGCGACGACCGCGACGAAGACGAAGCGGGTGCTGCTTGCGGCGCCCCGTGGGTACTGCGCGGGTGTCGACCGGGCCGTGGTGGCGGTGGAGAAGGCGCTCGACCTGTACGGGCCGCCGGTCTACGTGCGCAAGGAGATCGTGCACAACAAGTACGTCGTACAGACGCTGCAGAAGCGTGGTGCGATCTTCGTCGACGAGACCGACGAGGTGCCCGAGGGTGAGACGGTCATCTTCTCCGCGCACGGTGTCGCCCCGGTGGTGCACGAGGAGGCGGCCGCGCGGCAGTTGAAGACCATCGACGCGACCTGCCCGCTGGTCACCAAGGTGCACCACGAGGCGAAGCGGTTCGCCGCGACCGACTACGACATCCTGCTGATCGGCCACGAGGGCCACGAGGAGGTCATCGGAACCTCCGGCGAGGCCCCGGAGCACGTGACGCTCGTCGACGGTCCGGACGACGTACCGAACGTCACTGTCCGTGATCCCGAGAAGGTCGTCTGGCTGTCCCAGACCACGCTGTCGGTCGACGAGACGATGGAGACGGTACGGCGCCTGCGCGAGCGGTTCCCGCACCTGCAGGACCCGCCGAGCGACGACATCTGCTACGCCACCCAGAACCGCCAGGCCGCGGTCAAGAAGCTGGCCCCGGAGGCCGACCTGATGATCGTGGTCGGTTCCCGGAACTCGTCGAACTCGGTGCGCCTGGTCGAGGTCGCGGTCGAGCACGGCGCGAAGGCCGGTTACCTGGTCGACTACGCCGACGAGATCGACGAGGCCTGGCTGGACGGCGTCGGCTCGGTCGGTGTCAGTAGCGGCGCGAGCGTGCCGGAGGTGCTGGTCCGCGACGTCCTGCGCTTCCTGGCCGAGCGCGGGTACGGCGACGTACAGGAAGTCACGACCGCGGAGGAGAGCCTGACGTTCGCCCTCCCCCGCGACCTCCGCACCGACCTGAAGGCCGCCGGCCTCCCCACCACCGGCACCTCCGACCACGCCTGGACTATCTGACCGTCACCTTCGCGGTCTTGGTGATCGTGAACGCGCTGTTCTTGGCGTTGCAGTACCGCACTTCGTAGCGCAGTGCGTACGTGCCCGGCTGCGCGTAGGTGTGCGTCTCGATCGAGTACGTCTCGCGACCGGTCTTCCGCGTCGTGCCTCCACACCCTGGCGAACCGCCGTCCGAACCGCCCTGCGCGCCGTCGCCCCAGTAGTAGTTGGTTCCTCCGGAGAGGTTGAGGAACGAGGTGTCGGCGGGCAGGTTCCGTCCGTCGACCGTGGGAACGATGACGGTGCCGGAGAGCGTCACCTTTACCGAGACCGTGCGGCCGGTGACGGTCGGCTTGAGTACGACGTCGACCGCAATCGGCCGAACCGGCGGAGGCGTGGTCTTGGTGCCTCCCGTTGTCGTCGTGCCGGTCGTCGTCCCGGTCGTGGTGCTGGTCGCGCCGGTCGAGGTCGGTGGCGTCGTCGACGTACTACTGGTCGGCGGACCGGTGACGATCGTCACCGGTGCACTCGGGGTGTTGGTGACGGGCGGGCTGCTGTTGATGTCAGTGAGGTTGCCCGCGGCAACGGCGACGGCGACCACCGCGGCCGCGGCCAGGGTCAGTGCGCCGGCGGTACGACGGCGCCGGGCCGTCCTGACCCGGGCGAACACGGACTCACTCGGCACCGCACTGGGCGGCGGCGGGTCCGCGACGAGGCGCTCGAACTGCTGCTTGAGATCATCGGTCATGGGTCAGCCCTCCTTCTGGGCCGGAGCGGAAACGGTCGTGACCAGGTGGTGCTCGCGGAGTTTGGCCAGTCCGCGTGAGACGTTCGACTTCACGGTGCCGACCGAGCAGCCCATGATCTGCGCGATCTCGGCCTCCGGAAGGTCCTCGAAGTACCGCAGGACCAGCGTCGCGCGCGTCCTGCGGGGGAGTCCGGCGAGTGCCCGCAGCAACAGGTCACGGTCGTCGACCGAGCCGTACTGCTCGCGTGCCGGCGGCTCCGGCAACTGCTCGGTCGGCGTTTCCCCACGCCACTTCCGGCGCCACCACTGCGTGCTGGTGTTCACCATCACGGTCCGCGTATAGCTCTCCAGCGCGCTGCTGCTGCGCAACGAGTTCCGGTGGAACCACACCTTCGTCAGTGCGGTTTGCACCAGGTCCTCGGCCAGGTGCCATTCACCGGTCAGCAGGTAGCCGAACCTCTGCAGCGCGGTGAACCGCCCGTCCACGAATTCGGCGAATTCGTGGTCGCGTCCTGGATCCATTCCAAACCCCCATCTCGCTCACCTCGGTCAGCCTTGAGATGGCGTGACCCGCTGGAAAGGTTGAGCGCGGTGAGCAGGATGATCTCAGGCGAATTCGTCGTACGCCGCCTGGGCTTTGGTGATTGCGGGCACGTGGGTTTCGGCCCAGTCGGTGATCACGCTGATCGGCTCGATCAGGGACCCGCCCATCGGGGTCAGGGTGTAGACGACCCGCGGTGGGATCTCCGGGAAGATCTCGCGGGTGATCAGGCCGTCGCGCTCCATCCGGCGCAGGGTCTGGGTGAGGACCTTGGGTGCGACCCGGCCGATGCCGTCGCGGAGCTCGGTGAAGCGGAGCGGGCCGCTGCGCAGGCTCAGCACGACGAGCACCGTCCACTTGTCGCCGATCCGGTCCAGGATCGTGCGGGTCGGGCAGTTCGGGTCGAAGGCGTTGCCTTTGGTTACCACAAGGTACTTATAGCACGTTGAAGTAGCCAGTTACCAATGGATACCGTCGAGGTCAGGTCAACAGACAAGGAGCAGAGATGAAGATCGCGGTGTTCGGCGCGAGTGGGATGGTCGGCAGCCGGGTGGTGGCCGAGGCGGTGAGTCGCGGGCATGAGGTGGCCGGCGTGACGCGCTCCGGCGGTCAGCTGCCGGACGGCGTCCGCGCGGTGCAGGGGAGCGCGAACGACGTCGCGGCGGCCAAGGAGCTGGCGGCGGACTCGGACGTGCTGGTCGCGGCGATCGGGCCGAGCCGGACCGGCGGCGACCACCAGGAGTACCTGGACGCGGTCGACAACCTGATCTCCGCGGTGCGGGGGACGGCGACCCGGCTGTTCGTGGTCGGCGGCGCCGGCAGCCTGGTTGTCAACGGCAACCGGGTGGTGGACGGCCCGGAGTTCCCGGCCGAGTACAAGAACGAGTCGCTGACCGTCTCGCAGGCGCTCGAGAACCTGCGCGCGAGCGACGTGACCTGGACGATGCTGTCCCCGGCCTTCGTGATCGCCCCCGGCGAGCGCACCGGCGTCTTCCGCCTGGGCCAGGACGAGCCCGTCGGCGACCACATCTCCGCCGAGGACTACGCGGTAGCCCTGATCAACGAGGCGGAAACCCCCGCCCACAACGGCCGCCGCTTCACGCTGGGCTACTGAGGGATTTGCCGAGGTAGCCGCGGGCGAGCATGGTCACCCACTGGTAGACGGCGTCCTCGGCGGGCGCCAGTGGGCCGGGGCGGAAGTGCGGGGACTCGGCGCCGCGTTGGACCGACTCGCAGGCGGCCCAGTCCTCGCGGTTCGTGATGTCCCAGAACTCCACGGCGTACGACGGGTCCGTCACCTCGGGCCGGAAGTACCAGGAGCACTCGATCGCAGTCAGGCCCGGTGCGCGCGGCTCGAGGCGATGGGTCATCACGTAGTCGGGGTGCAGCGAGATCAGCAGGTTCGGAAACAGGCCGAGGTAGTTGACCTGCCGCGGGTCGACGCCAGCGATCGGGACCCCGAGCGACCGGCCGTCGAGCGACATCGTCTCGGCGTCCGGTCGCAGGTCCATCAGCCCGCCGACCCACGCGCCGGGCAGGTTCCAGTTGTCGCCCGAGGTCGGCGGTGACACCTTGCACAGCTCGGGATGGATCAGCGGGCAGTGGTAGCACTCGTGGTAGTTCTCCACGATCGTTTTCCAGTTCGCCGCCACGTCGTACGCATGCCGCGCCTTCAGCACAAGGGTCTCCGGCGCGTACGGCGCGACGAGGTCGGTGATCCCGCCGACATGCTCCTCGAACGACGCCGCCGTACCGGTCGCATTCACGAACAGCCAGCCGTGCCACACCTCGACCGGCAGTTCGACGAGCCCGTACGGCGACGTGTCGAAGGACTCGCCCATCCGCGGGGCCGCCTTTACCGACCCGTCGAGCTCGTACGACCACCCGTGGTACGGGCACACCACGGCTCGCCGGTCGCTCGTCTCGTCCCGCCGGAGCAGCTCGTGACCGCGATGCCGGCACGTGTTCGCGAACGCCCGCGGTACGTCGCCGAACGTGATGACGGTCGCGATGTCGCCGACGGTCACCTCGCGGTACGTCGTACCGTCCGACAGTTCGTCGACGCGGCCGAGGCACGTCCAGGTGCCGGCGAAGAAGTGCCGGCGCTCCCAGGCGAGCACCTCCGGATCGACGTACGCCGCCCGCGGCAGCATGACCGATTCACCATGCGGCCGCAGCGATGCTTCCAGGGCACGCGCGTCAACAGGAGGATTCGCCATTCACCAACTATCGGGCGTGTTCGACGTACTTGCCCAGCACGTAGTCCCAACCCGTGTCGTAGCTGAGGCGGGCCCGGCCGCCGTCGCCGCGGTTCTCCCAGCCGGAGTGCACGAGCTGGACCTGTGTGCCACCGTCCGTGGCGTCGAACGTCACCGTGACCTGCCCGGCTTCCGACGGATCCTGGCCGGGGTGCCAGCTGAAGCTCAGCGACTTCGGCGGATCCCAGTCCGACAGGGTGCCCCAGGTGGCGATCTCGCCGTCCGCGCCGTACTCGACAATGCGTCCGCCGACGGCGCCCTCCAGCCGGACCGCGTTCGCCGCCGCCGCGCCGACCGAGTGGCTGAACAGCGGCCACCACGCCGACGTCTCCGCGGTGAACGCCTCGAACGCCCGGTCGACCCCGACAGGTACGACGACGGTCTTCACCAACGGCGAGATGTCTTGTTCCACAGTCATTTCCGTTCCTCCTCGGTCCGCCGGACGTGGTCGGCGTACGCCTGCAACGCGTCGCCCCAGAACTGGTCGAGCCAGCTGCGCAGCTCGCCGAGACCCGCCTGATGGACCCGGTAGATGTTCCGGGTCCCGCGCGACTCGTGCTGCACCAGACCGACCGCGCCGAGCACCTTCAGGTGCTGCGAGATCGCGGGCCGGCTGACGGGCACGCGCTCGGCCAGTACACCGACCGAGCACGGCCCGCCAGTACGCAGCGTCTCGAGGATCACCCGGCGCGTCGGGTCGCCGAGCGCGTCCAGCACCGGTCCGGCAGCTTCGAGTGATCCGTAAGTTCCCACGAACGGTAAGTTGCCACTAACGGACTCAGGAGTCAAGGGTCAGTTGAACGGATCGAGGATCAGTCCGGCCTGCTGCGGGTTCCCGTCGTGGACGAGCGCCTCGTGGTTGCCGACGTCGTCGAAGGCGAACCCGTACGCGTGGCCGTCGGCCATCTGGGAGTGGATGATCTTCGAGTACTGGTTGGTGACCGCGTCCTGGTAGAAGTTCGCGTCGTTCGCGTCCGGCTGGTTGGGGTTCGTCAGTAGCGTGGAGCGGTTGTAGCCGGCGCAGAGGGTGCGGGAGATCGGCCCGCGGACCTGGTCGTTCGGTGCGTCGAGCAACTTGAAGCAGCCGAACACGCTGGCCGAGTCGGGCTTCTGGAACGACGTGACGACCGCACCGGAGCTGTTCGTGAAGTTCATGACGCCGCCGGACACGCGGCCGAAGTACTTGGTGTCCGGCTGGTCGCCGAACGGCGTGACCGTCAGGGTCTCCGAGCTGTACTTCGACCACACGCGGTTGATGTAGTCGTCCATCACGCTCGCCGGGATCGCCCCGGTCTCGACGCCGAACAGCGGGGAGAGCGCGCGCAGGACCGAGCCGTCGGGCGCCGTCTGGATCAGGCCGCCCCAACCCCGGGGAGCGTTGCGGAGACCGTCATACACGGCGTTGTAGCCGCCGGGCTTGAGGTGGCCGGTGGTCTTCGTGGAACCGTCCCCGGCCTTCACGCTCACGGCGTACGGCGCCGAGACCATGTCGACCTGCGTGCTGTTGATCCACAGGCCGCTGTCGTTGAGCGTGTACTCCGACCAGTGGAACAGGATGTTCCGGTTCGGATCGCTCGGGTTCTGTACGGCGGGTTGCACGAGGCCGCCCGTGGTGAGCTTGAAGACGAGCTTCTGGCCGTAGGAGAAGTAGACGCGGCCGGAGAACTTCGGCATCTGGATCGTGACGGACTGCCCGTTGGCGGGTCCGGCAATAGACGCGTCAGGCGCCGGGGTCGGCGGGTTGCCGCCGGCCGGCCAGGCGTGGAACGTGCCCGAGGCGTCGGCCCAGCCCTGCTGCCCGGTGGCCAGGTTCGTGCCCAGGTTGTAGATGTAGACCGGGTCGCCACGACCCGAGTTGTTCGTGATCGTCAGCGGAATCGTCGCCGGTACGGCTGCGTCGGCCGACCGCTCCGGGGCCGCCGACAGCACGCCGGCCACAGCCACCGCAGCCGCGACGACACCCAGCACTCTGGTTCTGAATCGCATCATTTCTCCTCACGTACGCCTGAGAGAGCGCTCTCATCGTTTCGCGAGAAGGACACCGACTGTCAACACCTCACTACTGTCGGCTTTCCGACAGCTACCGCGGTGCGTCTTCGCCGGTGAGACCGTCGATGGATTCGCGGATGAGGTCGGCATGGCCGGTGTGGCGGGCGTATTCCTCGATCAGGTCGACGAGGATGTGGCGCAGGTTGGGGGACTGGCCGGCACGGCTCTTCCATTGCGCTAGTTGGTCCACGCCGCCGTTAGCGAGCACCTCGGCGACCGTAGCGCGCGAGCGCTCGACGGCTGCCTGCCACAGCTGCATCAGTTCCTCGGGCGAATCGTCCGCCGCGCTGTGCCACTCCCAGTCGGGGTCCGCGTCCCAGTCGACCGCGTCCCAGGGCGCGCCGAGCTCCTTGCCAAGGAGCCGGCGGGTGAAGTACTCGTCCTCGACCAGCGCCAGGTGCTTGAGCAGCCCGCCGAGCGTCACGGTCGACGGCGGGTGCTGCTTGTTCAGGCCGGCCGAGTCCAGGCCGGCGCACTTCCAGGCGAAGGTCCGCCGGTTGCGCTCGAGCGCCCCCAGCAACGTGTCGGCCTCGGGCCCGGCGACCGGCGGTTCGGTGAGTGGTGCGTTGTCCATGGCAAGGACAGTAGCGAGGGTTCCGGACGATCACCTTCCGGAACATTCAGCCGGCCTGTGACGGGGGCCAGCGCCTCGTGGTCGGGGACTCGTCCAGGGCGACGAACTCGGGTGCCGTGAGCGGACGCACGGACGCTTCGATCGACTCCATCGCGGTCAGTTCGGACTCGGTGACATGGAGGTCGCGGAGCTTGCGTGCTGTGATGAAGACCCGGCGCTCGAACGACCCGACCGTCCCGTTGTAGGCCTCGACCGCCGACGTGAGCGAGCGCCCGACGCGGCCGAGGTGATCGCCCATCGTGCCGAGTCGCTCGTACAGCTCCCGGCCGAGCTCGAAGACCTGTTGCGCGGACTCGGTCAACGCCGACTGATTCCACGCGTACGCCGCTGCGCGCAACGTAGCGATCAGCGTGGTCGGCGTCGCGAGGATCACCCGGCGTTCAGCGGCGTACTCGAGCAGGGAAGGCTCGACGTCGAGCGCAGCCGACAGGAACGACTCGCCCGGCACGAAGAGGATGACGAACTCGGGCGACGGCGACAGCCGCGTCCAGTACGCCTTCGCCGCCAACTGATCCACATGGGTCCGCAGGTGCCGCGCGTGCGCCCGCAACCGGTCCTCGCGGACCTCCGCGTCGTCGGACTCGCTTGCATCGAGGAACGCGGCCAGCGGCACCTTCGAGTCGACGACGATATTCTTGCCCTCGGCAAGCCTCACCACGAGGTCCGGCCGCAGGATGCCGTCCTCGGCAACGGTCGTCGTCTGCTCGGTGAAGTCGCAGTGGGCAACCATTCCGGCGAGCTCGACGGTGCGACGCAGATGCAGCTCGCCCCACCGGCCACGCACCTGCGGCTTGCGCAACGCGGTCGACAACGAGGCAGTCTCGCGGCGCAACGCCTCGCCGCTCATCCGCACCTCGTTCACCTGCTGATGCAGCTGGCTCTGCCACGCCGCGCGGCCCTGCTCGAGCTGATTCAGCTGCGCGTGCAGGCGATCCAGCGCTTCCTTGACGACAGCCTGCCCGCCCATCTGCTGGCCGACGCTCGTCCGCTCCTGCGTCAGCTCGACCACCCGATCCTCGGCCGCATCCCGCTCGGCCGTGATCCGCGCCAACGCAGCACCGTCCCGTCCGCGCACCCACAGCACGCCGAACACAGCCCCCAGCAACAGCCCCACCACGAGGAAGAGCAGGATCAGCAACACCGTCGTACCGGTCATGTCACAGATAGTGCCGAACCCCACCGACAGTTTCTGCGAACCACGCCTAGGTCCGGGGTGCCGCCTCGAGGACGAACGTCGGGCCGGCGGTGGGAACCGTGGCCACGAGGTCGAGATCGGCTGCGGCGAGCAGAGCGCGATACTCGTCCGTCGTCCGCTCGCGGCCGCCGGTCATCACGAGCATGTTGAGGTCCGAGAACGCCGTACGCACGGGATCCGGCGACTCGTCCAGCAATTGCTCCACCAGCAGGAGACGGCCGTGGTCAGGCATCGACCTCCGGCACGTGCGCAGGATCTCGATCGACTCGGCGTCCGCCCAGTCGTGGATCACCGCCTTCAGCAGGTGCGCGTCACCTTCGGGCACAGCGTCGAAGAAGTTGCCGCCGACCACGAGACAACGGTCCGACAGGCCCGCTGCGGAGAGTTGGTCGTGTGCGCCCGCGACCACGTCAGGCTGGTCGAACAGCACGCCGCGAACCGATGGATACCGCGACAAGATGCCGATCAGCAGGCGGCCACGCCCGCCCCCGACGTCGACCAGCGTCCCGAACCGGCTGAAGTCGTAGGCGTCGACGACCGCGTCGGCCACCGTCTCCGACATGGAGGTCATGGCCGCGTCGAAGGCCGCTTGCTCCGCTGGATGCTTGGCGCGGTACTCCCACACCGCCTCGCCGTGGACTGCCGGGAACGCCGTCTCACCTGTCCGGATGCTGTCCTCCAAACCGGCGTACGCCTGCCAGTGGGAACCCGTGCCGATGAAGCGGGCCCAGCCCGCGACCGAGCGCGGTACGTCGGTCCGCAAGGCCGCACCGAGCTCGGTGTTGGTGTACTCGCCGTTGTCGGCGGCGTACAGCCCGAGCGCGGCCAGCGCGTGCATGAGGCGCGCCAACGCCCCGGCGTCCGTTCCGGTGGAATCGGCGAGCTGGGCGAGACTCTTCGGGCCTTCGGCGAGTACGTCGCTGATGCCGAGCCTGGCGGCGACATGCACCGCTTGAGAAACCTGGTACCCACTGGTCAGGCGGTGCAGCTCCCGGGAAGCATCCATGGCTCAGTGTGCTGCCTGGAGCGCCTGGCGTCAGCAGTTCATCGCGGGGAAGGTGTAGCCCTGGGCCTTCAGGAGCGGGAGGACCTTGTCGAGGGCGGCGACGGTCTGGGCACGGTTGCCGCCGCCGTCGTGCATCAGGATGATGTTGTGGTTGTGCGCGTGGGTGAGGATGTTGTGCACGATCGCGTTCGTGCCCGGGCGGGCCCAGTCGCGCGGGTCGACGTCCCACAGCACCTGGACCATGCCGGCTGCCTTGATGTCGGCGCGGACCTTCGGGTTCGAGGCGCCGTACGGCGGCCGGAAGCAGGTCGACTCGGGTCCGTCGAAGATCTCGTGGTGCCGCTTCGCCGGTGAGACCGCGGTCAGCTGCGGGTGCGTGATCGAGTGGCTGCCGATCGTGTGGCCGGCGGCAAGCACCTGCTCGCGCAGCCCGGGGTGCGCGGTCTGCATCGAGCCGAGCTCGAAGAACGTCGCGTGCGCACCGTACTTCTTCAGGATCTGCAGGACCTTCGGTGTCCAGACCGGGTCCGGCCCGTCGTCGAAACTGAGGAACAGCACCTTTTTGTTGCCGGAGGCAAATTCTGCGGTCGGGTTCGGCGCCGGCTTGCGCGGCGTCGACGGCGGTGCGTTCAGCGTCGGTGTCTCGGTGGGCGTCGGTGCCGGTGTCGTCGTGCTCTGCGTGGTGGCGGCGGCCGGTCGTGGTTGCCGTTCGTGCCCGAGCGCCAGGACCAGCAACGAACCGACGACGACGGCCAGCGCCACCCCGGTCGCGACGAACGCGGCGAACTTTCGGGACATGACTTTCCCCTTGCAGCTAAGGCGGTTCCCCAGCGCCCCCTCAGGCGCCCTCACACTTCTGAAGACGCCTTACCTCTCAGCTTGGTTGGCCTTGCCGTGTTGCGGTGATGTCTCGACTGTTGCGGTTCCGCCGCGGTGGTACAGCCGGCCCTCCAGCGACTTCACGCTCGCGACCAGCACGAAACTCATGCTCACCAGCAACGACCACGCGCCGAACTTCGCCGGATGCACGAGCCGCCACACACTCACCTGGTCCGGATAGTTCCACGCGTCGAGGAACGTGCCGAAGTTCTCCGCGATCCACAGGAAGAATCCGATCAACGCGAACGACAACGTCAGCGGCATCCGGTAGCGCCGTACGCCGACCGTGAAGAAGACCCAGGTACGGCGCAACACGACGAGCAGACCGAGCGCGATCGGGATCCGCAGGTCGGGGATCCACTGATGGGTGAAGAAGTTCGCGTAGATCAGCATCGCGAAGACCGTGGTCAGGATCGGCCGGTAGTTGCTCACCCGGAGGTCGAACCGGCGCCAGGCCTGACACAGGTAGCTGCCGACCGCGGCGTACATGAACCCGGCGAACAGCGGCACCCCGGCGAACTTCGTCACCGCGTCGCCCGGGTACTGCCACGAACCGACCCGGACCTTGAACAGTTCCAGCCCGAGCCCGACCAGGTGGAACCCGAAGATCACCGCGACCTCACGCCAGGTCTCCAGCCGCACCACCCAGAACAGCAGCGTCAGGCCGAGGCAGTAGATCAGCAGGGCGTCGTACCGCGCGATCGGCAGGTGGACGTACTTCGAGATCGCCAGACCCGCGAACAGGAACCCCGGGAACAGGCACGACACCACCTCCAGCCACCCGAAACGCAGGAATTGCAGGCATCCGAACACGAAGCGTGAGGGAATCCCGATCCGATCCGTCCAAGTGGTCACAGGATGGAGACGTTGCTTGCGATCGCCTGGTTCGGACATTTAGGAACAGCCTTGGGAGGTGGGGAGCATGGTGGTTTTCGAGACCGACCGGCTCGTGGTGCGTGACTGGGCGGACCCGGATGGCGACCGCGTCTTCGACATCTACCGGCGCTGGGAGGTGTCCCGCTGGCTGGGCGCGGAGCCCCGGGTGATGACCGATCGCGGTGCGGCGTCGAAGGCGATCATGCGGTGGAACGAGCGGAGCCGCGAGGCGCCGTACGGCGTCTGGGCCGTGGAGGAACGTGCCACCGGGACGATCGCGGGCACCGTACTCCTGGCCCCGCTGCCCGACCCGACGGACGGTACCGCGGGCCGCGGCGAGGTCGAGGTCGGCTGGCATTTCCATCCCGACGCGTGGGGCCGGGGCCTGGCGACCGAGTCGGCGCGGGGGGCGATCGAGCGCGGGTTCAAGGCCGGGATCGGGCAGATCTACGCGGTCGTCCGCCCGGACAACGTCGCGTCGCTGGCCGTCTGCAACCGCCTCGGCATGCGCCCGATCGGCCGCACCGCCCGCTGGTACGGCGCCGAACTCGACGCCTTCCTGATCTGACGGATTGGGGTACGGCGGGGGTACCCGCGTAACCTTGCCTCCCGTGGCACTCACCATCGGAATCGTCGGGCTCCCGAACGCGGGCAAGTCCACCCTGTTCAATGCGCTGACCAAGAACGACGTACTCGCCGCGAACTACCCGTTCGCGACCATCGAGCCGAATGTCGGAGTGGTCGGTGTCCCGGACCCGCGGCTGGGGAAGCTCGCCGAGCTGTTCAGCTCGCAGAAGGTGATTCCCGCCACCGTGCAGTTCGTCGACATCGCCGGCATCGTGCGCGGCGCGTCGGAGGGTGAGGGCCTGGGCAACAAGTTCCTCAGCCACATCCGCGAGTCGGACGCGATCTGCCAGGTCACCCGGGTGTTCCGCGACGACGACGTCACGCACGTCGACGGCAAGGTCTCGCCGGCCGACGACATCTCCACGATCCAGACCGAGCTGATCCTCGCCGACCTGCAGACCGTCGAGAAGGCGATCCCGCGGCTGGAGAAGGAAGCCCGGCTGAAGAAGGAGTCGGCGGTCGTCCTGGAGGCGGTGCGCGAGGCGCAGAAGCACCTCGAGGCGGGTACGCCGATCATCGCCACCGGCGTGGACCGGGACGCGATCCGCGAGCTGATGCTGATGACCGCCAAGCCGTACCTGTACGTCTTCAACTGCGACTCCGACGAGCTCGCCGACGAGGACCTCAAGCAGAAGATGCGGGACCTGGTCGCGCCGGCCGAGGCGATCTTCCTCGACGCGAAGTTCGAGGCCGAACTGGTCGAGCTCGGCGACGAGGACGAGGCCCGCGAGATGCTCGCCGAGATGGGCATCGACCAGCCCGGTCTCGACGTACTGGCGCGCGTCGGGTTCGACACGCTCGGGTTGCAGACGTACCTGACCGCCGGTCCCAAGGAGTCCCGCGCCTGGACCATCAAGCGCGGCGCCACCGCCCCCGAGGCCGCCGGTGTCATCCACACCGACTTCCAGCGCGGCTTCATCAAGGCCGAGATCGTCTCCTTCGACGACCTCATCGAAGCCGGCTCCATGAACGCCGCCCGCTCCGCCGGCAAGGTCCGCATGGAGGGCAAGGACTACACCATGCAAGACGGCGACGTAGTGGAATTCCGCTTCAACGTCTAAAGGACACCGCCTCCGGCGACGACTGCCATCTGGCGCCTCCGGCGCAGCAGGCTGGTTCGCGCACCCCGTCAGTCACGGCGGACCGCCAGCCCATCACAGCTGAATCCTTCCACCGTGTTGCACGCCTTGGACCACGGATGCCGGCCGATTGTGATGGCCTGGGCGTCCGGCAGCGCCGGGGTGTACCGATGGACGGGTAGTGGTTCGTCCAGCGGTGATCCGCGCCGCGTGCCGACGCAGTCGTTGGCCGACAGTTGGGAACTACTACCCGTTGGTCGGTACGCCGGACCTGCGCCACTGACCAACCGGGCTCTGGACATTCGGCCGACGCTCGATTCAGCGCGACGGACGTTCCGGACAGCGGCTTGGTCAGTGCTGGCGGTCCGCGGTCGGGCCGGAGCTGCCTGGCTCAGGAACTAGCCCACGTGACCGAAGTCAGGAGCGCTCGGCCACCTGCTGTCCGACGCTCTGTCCTCGTTCGTGGACAGAACCGTATGACGGACCAGGTTGTGGTCTCGGTCGAGATCGATGGACGGACGATCCGGTTCTGGAGGCAGAATTGATCGCCAGGTGGGAGTCTGACGGCATGGAGGAACGGACCCGATGAGGCGTGAAGAGTTCGTCGCGTTCGTGCGCATGGCGCGGCAGGGTGTTGTCGCGACTGTCGACGGCGGCGGCAACCCGGAAGCCGCGCTGGTCGGCCTCGCCGTCACAGACGAGGGCGACGTGCTGTTCGACTCGTACACCGCGACGCGCAAGGTCGACAACCTCCGTGCCAGCGCACGCGCCGCCCTGGTGGTCGGCTGGGACGACGGTGTGTCCGTTCAGGTCGAAGGATCGGCAGAGATCCTGTCAGGACCCGACCGGGATGCCTTCGGGCAGATCTATCTCGCCCAATTCCCGGGATCGCGCGCCCTCGCCGACGGTTTCTCGATCATCCGCGTCGTCCCAAACTGGCTCCGGTACTACGACACTCGCCCCAACCCAGCCCTCGTGACAGAAGGAAAGCCCTGGTAGGCCCGGTGGTGTTCGTTCGGAGGTTCCTCGGATGATGGAGACGGTGACCAACGACGCCGTGGGCTGGTCGCGCCTACGGACGATCGATATACCGATCCTGCGGAGCTTCGTGGTCCGCCACGAGCAGTCCGGGCAGACGGTGCGCCTGACCACCGAGTCGGTGGACGGCTGGTCACGGCTGGAGGTGACGTTCTTGGAGGTGGTCGACCTCCAGGTGTCCTGGCCCCCCTTCGTTCCCGCGCATTTGGATGTGATCTCCGTCAGGGACGTCGCTGCGGACCAGTTGGAGAACATCAGCTACCGCGTGGCGGAGGGAGAGGACTTCTTCGCTTTCTGGTGCAGCGGCTTCTTCGCCGTCGTGATCCGCGAAGATTGACGGTCTAGGAGACCAGTCTCTTCGGTTCGGTCTGGTTGACCTCGGTCCACAAGGTGTCGAGGGAGAGGCCGAGGACGTCGGCTATGGCGGCGATGGTGGGGAAGGCCGGGGTGGCTACGCGGCCGGACTCGATCTTGCGGAGGGTCTCGGGGGAGACGCCGGCGTCGAGGGCGGTCTGGAGCATCGAGCGATCGCCCCGGGCGCGGCGAAGTAGGGTGCCGAGGCGCTCGCCGCGCTCGACCTCCGCGGGGGTGAGCGGCAGCCGGACCATGATCCGATGATAGTACCGGGATAATATGGCCGGTATAGTTATTGGATGGACACGAGAGGCCGCGCATGATCGAGATCCTGGACCCCCGCCAACTGGCCCAAGCGAAAGAATCGGGCGCCCTGGTCGGTGGGATTCTGCAGACGCTGAAGAGCCGGACCTCGGTCGGCACGAACCTGCTGGACATCAACCAGTGGACGAAGGGCTTGATCGCCGAGGCCGGAGGGCAGTCCTGCTACGTCGATTACGAGGCGTCGTTCGGACGTGGGCCGTTCGGTCACTACATCTGTACGGCGGTCAACGACGCCGTACTGCACGGAAAGCCGTCCGACTACCAACTCGCCGACGGTGACCTGCTGACGCTTGATCTCGCCGTCTCCCTGGGAGGGATCGCGGCAGACGCGGCGATCAGCTTCATCGTGGGCGAATCCAAGGCCCCCGAGGACGTCGCGATGATCAGCACGACCGAACGTGCACTGGCCGAGGGGATCGCGGCCGCTGTTCCCGGGGCCCGAATCGGCGACATCTCGCGGGCGATCGGGACCGTGCTCGGCGCGGCCGGGTACCCGATCAACACCGAGTTCGGCGGTCACGGCATCGGCTCGACGATGCACCAGGACCCGCACGTCTCGAACACGGGCCGCCCCGGCCGCGGCTACAAACTCCGCCCCGGCCTGCTGCTCGCCCTCGAACCGTGGGTCATGCAGGACACCGCCGAACTCGTCACCGACGACGACGGCTGGACCCTCCGCAGCATCACCGGCTGCCGCACCGCCCACACCGAACACACCATCGCCATCACCGACAACGGCCCTGAAATCCTCACCCTCCCGAAGGTGCATTAGTGGGCGTTTGCGATTTCGTGGGCGGCGTTGTGGACGAGGGTGATTAGTTCGGGTGGGGCTATGACTTGGGCGGCGCCGGCCTGGGCCAGGACGGCGGCTTGGGCTTCGTGGGGGTTTTCGAGGTCGGTGTGGATGATCCACCAGTTGTCGTCGGCGGGGAGCATCGGGGCGGTCGGGCGGAAGCGGCGGATGGCGTGGTCGCGGACTTTCAGGACGATCGGGTACGACGGGCGCGAGGCCTGGAACTCGCGCTGGGACTGGGCCCAGTAGTCGGCCAGGTCGAAGTCGGCGGGTCGGGTGAAGATGTCGTTGGTGAGCTCGGCCGAGGTCAGGCGGGACAGGCGGTAGGTGCGGAGGCGACCGTCGGTGCGGGCGGCGACCAGGTACCAGGTGCGCGCCTTGGCGACCAGCCCGAGAGGCGAGATCGCGAACGTCCCACGCCGATCTCCGTCGGTGGCTTCGCCGTACGTGATTTCGAGGCGGCGTTCTTCCCAGAGGGCTTGGCGGCAGAGGTCCAGCCAGCGCGGGGTTTCGCGGCGGTCGTCCCAGCCGGCGTGGTCGATCAGGAGGCGTTGGCGGGCGTACTCGGCCTCGCGGCGCGTGCCTTCGGGAAGTGATGCGATCAGCTTGGTGACGGCGAGTTCGCTGGAGGCGTCGAGGCCGAGGTCGGCGAGCACGTGGGCGGTCGCGCCGACGAACACCGACATGACCTCCGACGGCGTCAGCCCGGTCAGCCGGCTGCGGTAGTCCGGCAGCAGCGTCCACCCACCGGCTCGCCCGCGGATTGAGTACACCGGGACGCCGGCAAGGCTCAATGCGTCCAGGTCGCGCTGGATCGTGCGCGGCGAGACATCGAGGGCGGCAGACAGTTGCGCGACCGTCGACTGACCGCGGGTCTGCAGGTGCAGCAGCAGTCGGAGGAGCCGTTCGGCACGCATCCTCCGACTATCTCAGGAAAACAAGCCAGAAGCTGGCGTCTTTTCCTGCAACGGTCGTCACCATGACTGCAGTCGAGGTGGAAAACCTCTCGATGTCCTACAAGGCTCCGGTTCGCAAAGGCGGGCTGCGGGCGGCGTTCGGTTCGCTGGTACGCCGCGAGTACAAAACCGTCCAGGCCCTCGACGAGGTGTCGTTCACGATCGCCCCGGGTGAGGTCGCGGGGTTCATCGGCCCGAACGGCGCCGGCAAGACCACGACGATGAAGATCCTCTCCGGGATCCTCCACCCGACCAGCGGCGCGGTCCAGGTCCTCGGCACAGTCCCCTGGCAACGCCGCTCCGCCTTTCTCAAGCGGATCGCGTTCGTTCGCGGCAGCCAACCGGTCGGCGGTTCACAGGAGCTGACCGTGATGGACTCCCTTGAGTACCAGCGCCTGCTGTACGACGTCCCGCGCACCACATTCCGCCGTACCCTGGCCGACCTCGAAGCGCTCCTCGAGCTCGAACCGCTGCTCGAGCGGCAACTCCGCGCACTCAGCCTCGGCGAGCGGATGCGGGTCGGGCTGGCGATGGCGCTGATCTACCACCCCGAGGTGCTGTTCCTCGACGAGCCAACGATCGGCCTCGACGTCACTGCCGCGAGCCAGATCCGCGAGTTCGTGCAGGAGTACGTCGAGCAGACCGGCGCGACCGTACTCCTGACCAGCCACTACATGGCCGACGTCGCGTCCCTGTGCCCGCGCCTGATCCTGATCGACAAGGGCAAGGTCCAGTACGACGGTCCGCTCGCGGAACTGTCCGCGCGCCTGTCGCCGTACAAGCTGATCCGGATCTCGACGCAAGGCGACCCTTCGTCGTTTGGTGAGGTGGTCGACAAGGCGGACGGGCGATGGGTTCTCCGGGTGCCGCGGGACGAGGTCGCAGGTACGACGGGCCGTTTGCTGCAGGCGTTGGAGGTCGTGGACCTCGCGGTGGAGGAGCCGCCGCTGGAGAAGGTCATCGACCAGGCGTACCGCGAGGGGCTGCGATGAGAACCGCAGTACTGCTGGGATTCCGGCTCCGTCAGGAGGTGCTGGAGTGGTCCGGCGCGTGGTGGTTCCTGCTGACGCTCGTGGTGCAGGCCGTGGTCGCACCGCTGATCGGGTTGTTCGTGTGGTCCGCGGTCTATCCGGACGATCCGGCGATCGCGCGGTACTACGTCGCGGTCATCCTGGTGACGCTGATGACCGAGTCGTTCGAGCAGCACACGTTTTCCGAACGGATCTACAACGGGACGCTCAGCCACGAACTGCTCCGCCCGCAGCCGGTGGTGGTCGGCGTGATCGGCATGAATCTCGCGATCCGGGCCTGGTTGACGTTGCTCGGGGCACCGATCGTGCTGCTCACCGGGATCGCGTTGCAGGTCGGGTTCGACTGGTGGGCGGTGGTGCGGAGTACGCCGTACCTCGTGCTGGCCGCGGTGCTCGTTTTCCTGTGGACGTTCCTGCTGTCGTTGACGGCGTTCTGGACGGATCGGGTGCATGCGGTGGTGGGGTTCGGGAGCCAGTTGGTGTTCCTGTTCGGCGGTACGGCGGCGCCGATCGGGTTGCTGCCGGACGGGTTGCGGCGGGTTGCGGAGGTGCTGCCGTTCTACGGGATGAGCGGTTTGCCGGCCGAGATCGCCGCCGGGACGCGGGGCGGTGGATTGCTCGTCTATCAGCTGATGTGGATTGTCGGGCTGGTTGGCGTGGTCATGGTCCTGTGGAGAGTTGGCATCCGTCGGTACACGGCGGTGGGCTCGTGAAGCTTCTTCGTTTGCTGGCGGCCGGCTTCTCGATGTCCCTGCGCCGGAGCGTGGCCTTCCGCGTCAACCTCGTCTTCGACGTGCTGCTCGCGTTCACAGGTCTGGGTACGGCGATTGCAGCCGTGCTGATCGTGTTCACCCGGGCCGACACGCTGGCGGGCTGGTCAAAGGCGGAGTTCCTGGTCCTGATCGGCACGTATCAGCTGATCACCGGCCTGCGGACGACGTTCATCGACCCGAACCTGTCGTGGTTCCCCGAGACCGGGATCCGCGAGGGGAAGCTGGACGGCTACTTGTTGCAGCCGGCTCCGAGTTTGTTCCTGTCCAGCCTGTCGTTGTCGTCGCCGCTGCAACTGATCCAGGTTGTCCTTGGGGTCGGCGTGCTGGCCTGGGGGATCGGGGTCGCTGATCGATCGCCGGGTGCTGCCGGGGTGATGAGTTGGTTGGTGCTGGTCATGGCGGGGACGGTGGTGACCTGGGCGTTGAGCGTGCTGCTGGCCTGCTTGGCGTTCTGGGCGCCGAAGCTGCAGTTGGACGTCTTCTACCACTCGGCCTGGCAACTCGGCCGCTACCCGACGGACGTCTTCGCCCGCCCGCTTCGCATCCTCCTCACCTACGTCTTCCCGATGGCGCTCATCGCAAGCGTCCCGTCAACCGCACTACTCCGCGGACCACAGCTCGGCGTGCTACTCGCCGCCGTCGGGGCGGCAGCCGGCGCAGCCGCGCTAGCGGCGCTAGCTTGGCGCGCGGGGTTGCGGCGGTACACCGGAGCGACCTCGTGAGGGTGTGCGCTAAGGACAGGAGGTGTGCCCGATTCGAGGGCGCCGCGGCGTCCGGTCAGGCGTGGCGGCGGCTATACGTAGACATGTACTTCCTGTTCTTAGGTACAAAAACAGTGGATGGACCGAGGGCAGCGGGTTACGGTCGCGGGCATGGTTGACGCTTTGTTCGGGGAGCCTCGGTTGGCGGCGGTTTATGACGCGCTGGATCCGGATCGGGGGGATCTGGAGCACTACGCGGCGATCGTCGGGGAGTTCGGCGCGGCAAAGGTGCTGGATGTGGGGTGCGGGACGGGCGAGTTGGCCTGTCTGCTCGCCAGTAGCGGGGTGGATGTCGTCGGGGTGGATCCGGCGGGGGCTTCGCTGGAGGTTGCTCGGGGCAAGGAGTTTGCGGACCGGGTGCGGTGGATCCATGGGGATGCCACGTCGTTGCCGCCGTTGCAGGTGGACCTTGCGCTGATGACGGGGAACGTGGCGCAGGTGTTCCTGACGGACGAGGAGTGGGCGGCGACGGTGCGTGGGGTGCGGGCCGCGTTGGAACCACGGGGGAGGTTCGTGTTCGAGACGCGGGATCCGGCGCGGCGCCAGTGGGAGGAGTGGACGCGCGAGCGTACCCATCAGGTGCGGGAGGTTGCGGGCGGCGAGACGGTCGAGGCGTGGGGCGATCTGCTCTCGGTGGAGCTGCCGTTCGTTTCCTTCCAGGGCACGTACGTGTTCTCGTCGGACGGCGCCGTACTCACATCGCAGTCCACCCTGCGGTTCCGCGAGCGGGACGAGGTCGAGGAGTCGCTGGTCGCGGCCGGGTTCGTGGTCGACGACGTACGGGAGGCGCCGGATCGGCCCGGGAAAGAATGGGTGTTCGTCGCTAGGGCGATTTGAGCAGTGCGGTCAGGGTGTGGTGCGCGGTGCGGGACATGACCGGGTTGGTCTCGACGTAGTACCAGAGGCATCCGATGGCCTGGGCGAACGACCAGCCCATGCCGCGGCGCCACTCGGCCTCGTCACTGCCGAGCGCAACGCGGAAGGCCGAGCGGGCGGTGGGATCGAGGAGGTTCCACGCGGGCTGTAGGTCCATCGCGGGGTCCGAGACCGTGAAGGTGCCGACGTCGATGACGCCGGCCAGGCGGCCGTCCTTCGCGAGCAGGTTGCCCGGCATCAGATCGCGATGCGTCCAAGCGTCCGGTTCGGTGCGCGGTGTCGTCCGCAGGTCGGCCCACAACCGGGCGAGCTCGTCCACGTCGATCATCCCGCGGCTGCGCTCCAGCCCGTCCGCGACGTACTCGTCCTGCGAGGTCAGCACCCCGCCACGCCACGAGCCCGTGAACACCCGCCCCTCGGTCGGCTGCGCCCGCAGCGCCAGCACGAACCGCGCGAGATCCTCGGCGAAGCCGGTCGACCCGGCGACGTCGGCGTCGTACGCGATCGTCCCGTTCACCCAGGTCTGCACCGCCCACGGCAGCGGATAACCCGAGCCTGGCGCACCGATCGCGATCGGCTCCGGAGTCGGGTACGGCGACATCGCGTGCAACTGTTGCGCGGCATCCGCCTCGTCCTCGAGCTCCTGCTGCACCGTCGCTGCATCACCCGGCAGGATCGGGAACCGGGCGACCAGTTCATCGCCGATCCGGAACAACGCGTTGACGGTTCCGTGCGACGGTACGGCGCGAACAGCGAGCCCGCTCCACTCCCGGAACTGCTCCTTGACGAGCCCTTCGACCAGCTCGACCGTCACATCCAGTTGCCCCTCATGCATCACGCCCAGAAGTATCCGGGAGCGCCAATAGCGCCGCACACGATTTAGACGAGCACTGCAGGGGCGACCCGCGCCGACCCGATACCGCGGTCCGGCTTGCCCAGCCGGAACCGGACCTTGCCCTTCAGCACTGTCCCGGACTCGGCCTGCCCGTCGACGAGTTCCTCACCGGGGAACAGCGTGAACGTCCACCGCTCGTTGTCCTCGCAGTCCGGAGGGGTCGCCCCGCATTGCAGCACTCGCGCACCCCAGACCTGACGGGTCATCCACTGCCGGGTGTCCTGTCCGTCGACGATGAAGTCGTCCGAGGCGATCACGTCGTTGTAGCTGCCGAGCGACGGTCCGTACGACCCGATCACGGTCACCACGAGCTGCCACGGGCGATCGCCCGGCAGCGCGACCCCGGCGGGCAGACGTTCGTCGAACACATCGGGTGACGGCGTCGGGCGGACCTCATCCAGCAACGGGCCGCGGGTATCGAGCTTCGAGGGATCCGGGACGAGGAGTACGCCGTACTCGACTTCGTCGGCGAAGCGGGCGCCGGCGAAGTGCTTGGTCAGCGCACGCGTGGCATCCTCCGCGTCTTGCCAGGCGAACGTGTCGAGCAGGTACTCGCGGGTGATCGCGGGCAGGCCGCGGTCGCGGACGAGGGTGGCGACCGGCGCGGTGCTCCAGGCGGCGACGAGCCGATGGACGGACGCGACAACGAAGTCGTTCATCCCGGACGAGGCTAGTCGGCGGGTCGGACAGTTCTCAGTGGGTTGCGAGGGGGCGGGCGCGGTCGGTGGCGAGGCGGATCGCGAAGACCGCCAGGGCGGTGCCGGTGAGGTAGCGGTGGATGCGCATCCAGGTCGGGCGGCGGGCGAGGAACACGGCGACCGAGCCGGCGGTGATCACGAAGACGGCGTTCATGGCGACACCGACCGCGAGCTGGGTGAGGCCGAGGATCAGGCTCTGCAGGCCGAGGTGACCGCGGGAAGGATCGAGGAACTGGGGGAGCAGCGAGATGTAGAGGATCGCGATCTTCGGGTTCAGCAGGCAGGTGAGCAGGCCCATGCCGAACAGCTTGCGCGGGCGGTCCGGCTCGAGTTCCTGGGTGGCGAAGACCGACGTACCGCCGGGACGGAATGCGTTCCAGGCGAGCCAGAGCAGGTACGCCGCGCCGGCCAGTTTCAGTGCGACGTAGATCTCAGGGACCAGCGCGAAGAGGGTCGCGAGGCCGGCGCTTGCCGCGAGCAAGTACGTGAGGAAGCCGAGCCCGACGCCTGCCAGCGAGATCAGGCCCGCGCGGCGGCCCTGGGCGATCGAGCGGGAGATCAGGTAGATCATGTTCGGTCCCGGCACGATCACCAGGCCCAGCTCGACCAGCGCGATCCCGAGCAGTGCCTCGTTGCTGACCAGCATTCCGTGTCCCTCCCTCGACGTACGTCGAACCTAACAGCGGCGCCCGATCGACCGCCGGGGATATCCGCGAGCTGGAATCCACTCGCGGGTAGCACTCACCCTCGGTTAGCGTGGGGTCCGTACGCCTACGGTTTGTGAAGGAGACGGTATGAGCGACAAGTCCAGCGAGCCGGCGGACGATCTGCAGAAGAAGTTTCGGGAAGCGCTCGAGAAGAAGAACGCCGGGAAGCACTCGCATCCGGGATCCGGAGTGCGGGGGCAGGGCGTCGGCGACGCGCACAACGACAAGCAGAAGCGCCAGTTCCGGCGCAAGTCCGGCAGCTGAGTTCCGCCAAACTGTTCCATCCATCCGCATGAGCCCCGGGTTGCCGCCCGGGGCTCGACCTTTTCCTCCGCGGGACAGCCAGCCTCCGCCCCTAGGGCATCACAGTTTTGGGCTGGCGAACGTTGAGCAGTTCGACGAGGCGGAGTACCTCGGGATCCCAGCCCATCCGGTGGTTCGCGGCGTCCTCGGCGTTCGCGAAGCCGGTGTGGCTGAGCAGCATCCGGGTCCCGTCGAGAGTCTCGGACAGCTCGACCTCGACCCGCGTCGGCTCGTCCTCGGTGCCGTCCCACTTCCAGCTGAACACCAGCCGGTTCGGCGGGTCCACTTCCAGGTAGGTGCCGCGCACCACGTGCGGCCCCATCTCCACGACGTACGAACCACCGGTGCGGACGTCGGCCTGCACCTTCAGTTCGAGCTTGGGGTTCGGGCAGTACCACTGGACCAGGAGGTCGGCCCGCGTCCAGGCGTCGTACACCCGCCCGATCGTTGCCGGGAGCACCCTTTCGATCCGGATCTCAGTGTCCATCGCCGTCCCCTCGCAGGAGTTCTTCCAACCGGTCCACGGTGCCGTTCCAGTACGCCGTGAGGTCGCCGAGCCACTGCTCAACCTCGGAGAACGCCTCCGGCCGGAGCGAGCACACGACGGTGCGGCCGACCCGCTGCCGGCTCACGAGACCGGCGTCGACCAGCACCCTGACGTGCTTGGTCATCGCCGGTGGCGTGATCCGGTGCGGCTCGGCCAGCTCGCCCATCGTCGCGTCGCCCCGACTCAGCCGGCCGACAACAGCCAGCCGAGTCGGGTCTGCGAGCGCTCCGAAGGTCTTCGGCAACCCAGTCAGCACACGAGATACTTCACCAGTTGGTGAACTGTTGTGTCAAGGGCGGACCTCGAACACCAGGTTGAACGGCGTCTGCGCGACCGTGCGGAACCTGCTGAACCCGGCCGCCGTGGTGACGTCCTGGATCCGGGCCGGGCCGGCCTGGGTACCAAGAGCGAGACCCACCGGTTGGGACAGCGAGGCCGGCGTGCACAGCAGTGTTGAGAAGCCGTAGTACGCGCGGCCGACCGGGTTGAGGTTGTCCTCGACGTGGTCGCCGGCCATCGGCTCGACCAGCATCCAGGTGCCGTCCGGAGCGAGCGCCTCGCGCACGTGCCGGGCTGCGCCGACCGGATCACCCATGTCGTGCAGCGCGTCGAAGGTCGTCACGAGGTCGTACCCGGACCCGCTGAACTTGTCGGCCGCCGCGACCTCGAAGGTCACCCGGTCGCCGAGGCCCGCGGCCCGCTGCCGGGCGGTCTCGATCGACGCCTGGTGGTAGTCCGAGCCGGTGAACCGGGAGTTCGGGAACGCCTCGGCCATCAGGACCGTGGACGCGCCGTGCCCGCAGCCGATGTCGGCCACCTTCGCGCCACGCTCCAGTTTGGCGACGACGCCGTCCAGCGCGGGCAGCCAGCTCGGCAGCAGGTTCGCGTTGTACGACGGCCGGAAGAACCGCTCGCAGCCGACATGCACGTCGGACGTGTGCTCGTGCCACCCGACCCCGGCACCGCTCCGCGCGGCTTCGATCGTCTCGGTCGTGTGCTGAATCGTGCCGAGCGCGATCTGGAAGAAGCCGGGCAGGTACGCCGGGCTGTTCGGATCGGTCATCGCCACGGTCTGCTCCGGCGGCAACGTGTAGCGGCCGGTACTCGCGTCGTACTCGACGAATCCCCCCGCGGCCTGCGCGTTCAGCCACTCCCGCGTGTAGTGCTGATCGGTGTTGGTCCGCTCGGCGAGCTCGTCCGGTGTGGTCGGGCCGTGGTCGGCAAGTGCCTGGTAGAACCCGAGCCGGTCGCCCATCACGACCAGCGCCGCGTTCAGCGTCGCCCCCACCTCGTCGACCGCCTTGAAGACGAAGCCCATCAGTTTGTCGCTGTCGATTGCAACAGTCATTCGCTTTCTCCCCCTTGCGATGTGGTACGGCGAACCTAGGCAGCAGCGCCGGACCATCGCATCAGGTGGGTCACCTGGTGCACACTGCGAGACATGCTCATCGGGCGGGAGGCGGAGCGCCAGGTGATCGAGCAACTGATCGCGGGGGCGCGGGTCGGAGCCGCAGGCGTGCTGCTCATCACCGGCGAGCCTGGCATCGGCAAGACCACCCTGCTGGATGAGGCCGCTGCACTGGCCGGCGGAATGCAGGTCCTGAGAGCACGCGGTACCGACGCCGAACGCGAGCTGCCGTTCGCGGCCCTGCTCCAACTCCTGCGACCTGTGCTCGCTGGCCTCGACCGCATCCCCGGACCGCAACGGACAGCGCTCGCATCGGCACTCGCGCTCGGATCGGGACCCGAGGCGGCCAGCCCGGCGGACCGCTTCGCCGTCGGCGCCGCAACACTCAGCCTGATCTGCCGGTACGCCGAGAACACGCCACTCGCACTGATCATCGACGATGCACACCTGCTGGACCGCCCGTCCGCAGAGGCACTGTTGTTCGCAGCCCGGCGCCTGGTGGCCGACCCGATCGTCATGCTGATCGCGGCGCGTGTTGACGAACCGCATCCGTTCGAGGCCGACCTGCCACGGCTCCAGTTGGAGGGCATCACGCTGGAGGCTGCACGACAGGTCGTGCAGCACCTCCCGAGCGACCTGGTCGAGCAGCTGCACCAGACCGTGGCAGGTAACCCGCTGGCGTTGCTGGAGCTGGCTGATGATCCGGCCCGTTTGCACCGGATGCCGCCGGGCGTACCGTTCCCAGTCCCCGCGATGCTCGCAGAAGCCTTTGCCAGCAGGGCGAACCGGCTGAGCCCGGATGCGCGCACCGCACTGCTTGTCGCGGCTCTAGACGGTGAGCTCGGGACGGTGTCCCGGGTGTGTGCAGAGCTCGGGGTAAACGTCGCTGCACTGGAGGAGGCAGAGGCAGCCGGCCTGGTCGCCATTCGCGACGGTGAGGTGCAGTGGCGACATCCACTGGTCCGTTCAGCGATCTACACCAGCGCCGACCCGGCAGCACGTCGTACGGCGCATCGGGCGGTGGCTCTTGCCACACCGGACCGGGACCGGCGGGCGTGGCACCTGTCGGAGGCAGTCCTCGGAGCTGACGACGAGGTGGCGGCCGGACTCGTCCTTGCGGCGGAGCATGCTGCGGCTCGTGGAGCACATGCCGTCGCAGCAACGGCGTACGAGCGGGCTGGGCGGCTGAGCCCGGGGCTGCCGGACCGTGCGGTCAGACTGGTCCAGGCGGGTGAAGCGGCGTGGTCGGCCGGGCTGGCGGAGCGAGCAGAGGCGTTGCTGGGTCATGCGCTGATGCTGCAGCCACCGCTGCCGGTGCGGATCCGCGCGCAGGAGATTCGCGGGGACATCGAGGTGAAGTGCGGGTCGCCGCGCCGCGCCCGCGACATCCTGGTCGCGGCCGCAGCGGAGTCCACGGACCCGGCCATCGCCACCGGTCTGCTCGCGGATGCGGTCGCGGCGTGTTTCCGGCTGTGCGACGCCGAGGCCGCGCTGAAGGTCGCGTACGACCTCGACAGCCTGCTGCCGGCGGTCGATCGGCCCGGACCGCGCATCATCGGCATGCTGGCGAGCGGCGTCGCCAAGGTGCTCGCCGGGAGCGGTGGGACGGACCAGATCCGTGCAGCGATCGCACTGGCGCCCTCTGACGAACTGGACCGGGACCGCCGTCGCCAGGTGTGGATGGTGCTGGCTGCGTTGTTCCTCAGGGAGACAGGTACCGGCCGGGCCCTCCTGCAGCAGGCGATGCTCGAGCGACGTGAGCAGGTCGCTCTTGGGACGCTGCCGGGTCTTCTGTTCGTGCTGGCCCGCGACGATGCGACAACCGATCGGTGGCCGGATGCGGAGACGTCTTACGACGAGGGGATCCGGCTGTCGCGGGAGACCGGTCAAACGACTGAACTGGCGATGAACCTGGCCGGACTGGCATGGCTGATGTCCCACCAGGGCAGACCGGAGTGCCAGGAGCTTGCTGTCGAGTGTCTGCGGATCTGTGCGGAGCATGAGATCCGCCTCGGCACAGTGTGGTCCCTGTTCGCGCTGGGGGACCTCGAGCTGGGGCGGGGCGACCCGGCGGCGGCGTTACCGCAGTACGAGCGGTTGGTCGACGTACTGGCTGAGTACGGGCTGAAGGATCCGGATCTGTCGCCGGCACCGGAGCTGGTCGAGGTCTACCTGCGGCTGGGGCGGTCGGACGATGCGCAGCGGGTAGTGCGCGAACACTCCTCCTTGGCAGAGGCGAAAGGACAGCCGTGGTCGCTGGCGCGGGCAGCACGCGCGCGGGGTGCGGCCGGTGAGAGCGAGTCGGACTTCGCCCTGGCGCTTGGCTGGCACGAGGAGACGCTAGATGCGTTTGAGCTGGCCCGGACGCGGCTGGCGTACGGCGCTTGGTTGCGACGGGCACGGCGGCGCGTGGACGCGCGTACGCAGCTGCGGCTCGCTGTGGAGGGTTTCGACGCGCTCGGTGCACTTGGGTGGGCAGACCAGGCAGCGGCGGAGCTCAAGGCGACCGGTGAGACCGCACGGCGTCGTGTGCCGAGCACAGCGGACGAGCTGACGCCACAGGAGCGACAGATCGCCGTACTGCTCGCAGACGGGAACAGCATCCGTGAGGCCGCGGCCAGACTGTTCCTGAGCCCGAAGACCGTCGAATACCACCTGCGCAAGGTCTACGCGAAGCTCGGCATCCATTCACGGACCGAACTGGCTGAGCACCTCGGAACGTAGGCTGGCTGAATGAGGCAGCCGTTCACTGAAGTCAGCGGAATCGCCCGGCACTGGGGCTTCGAGGACCTCGCGTCCACCGGCCCGGTGCAACGCCTCACGCTGTTCACCGGCGTACCCGTCCAGCTCGTCACCGGGTACGCCGAGACGCGCGAGCTGCTCGCCCATCCCGACGTGGTGCGCTCGCCGCTGGACGGGCCGCACCGCGACAGCGTCATGGACGACCTGATCGCGCGCACCGAGCAGCACATGCTGGGCGCGAACCCGCCGGACCACACGCGGCTGCGCAAACTCGTGGCGGCCGCGTTCACCCGACGCCGGATCGAGGCGCTCGAACCGCGGATCCGGGAAATCGCCATCGGCCTGCTCGACGAGATGGCCACCGCGGACGAGCCGGTCGATCTCGTGAACGCCTACAGCTACCCGCTCCCGATCACGGTCATCTGCGAGCTGATCGGCATCCCGGCGGTACGGCGAGACGACTTCCGCCGTTGGTCGTCGGTGTTCGTGAACGCGGCTGTGTACACCGCCGAGGAGTACATCGAAGCGACGACCTCGATGCTCGCCTTCGTGCACGAGCTGATCGTGCAGAAGCAGCAGGCGCCGACCGACGACCTCCTGTCCGCGCTCATCGCGACGCGTGATGGCAGCGATCGCCTCAGCGAGGACGAGCTCACCTCGATGGTCTTCCTGCTGCTCGCGGCCGGCCACGAGACGACGGTCAGCCTGATCACCAACGGAGTACACGCTCTGCTCAGGCATCCCGACCAGCTCGAGCTGCTGAAGCGCGAGCCGGAGCGCCTGCCCACGGCCGTCGAGGAGATCCTTCGGTACGACGGTCCGCTGCAGGCCGCGATCCCGTACGTCGCCCGTGCGCCGATCAACATCGCCGGGAGCCGGATCGAGGCCGGCGAAGTGATCGTGTTCGCGCTGCTCCCGGCGAACCGCGACGTACGGAAGGTCGAGCGTGCGGACGAGCTGGACATCACGCGGACCGACACCGCGCACCTCGCGTTCGGGCACGGCATCCACCACTGCCTCGGCGCCCCGCTCGCGCGGCTGGAGGGCCGGATCGCGCTCGGCCTGTTGTTCGAGCGGTTCCCGCAGCTGCGGCTCGCCATACCCGAGCAGGACCCGCCGCGGCACCCGAGCCTGCTGATGAACGCGATCCGCGAACTCCGTGTGCTGCTCTGACCTCAGCCAGTGGCATCGGCTGAACATCGGGTGAACCACGCCTGAATCACAGCGATGGGATTGCGGCTCGCTTGACAATGAATGACATCCTTTCGGGGTGACGGAGTTGATGGAGGTCGCGCGACACCTGCTCGGCATTGCGATGGCCTCGCATTGGCTGCTGCTCATCCTGTTCGCTGCCGCGGCGATCGACGCGGTGTTCCCGGTGGTGCCCAGCGAAGGCATGGTGATCACCGCCGGCATGGCCGCGGCCGCCGGTCACCAGAACCTGCTGCTCGTCATCACGGTCGCGATGGTCGGCTCCGTCATCGGCGAATCCGTCTGCTACTTCCTGGGCCGCGGCTCCGGACCGGCACTGCACCGCTGGATGAAGCGCCAGGAGCGCCGCCAGCGGCTCTACGAGAAGGTCTCCGCCGCGCTGCACTCCCGCGGCGGACTCATCCTGATGACCGTTCGCTACATCCCGGGAGCCCGGATGGTCGCGACGCTGACGGCGGGCGCGACGCGGTACTCGTTCAAGAAGTTCATCGTCTTCACCTTCGCCGGTGTGACGGTCGCCTACACGTACGTCGCCCTGCTCGGGTACCTCGGCGGCGACGCGTTCGCGCACGACCAGTTGAAGGGGCTCGCGTTCAGCCTGAGCCTGGCCGCGGTGATCGGTCTCGTTGTCGAGACGTCCCGCCGGATCGTCGTGAAGCGCCGCGCGGCGAAGGTCACGGCCGCTTAACGATCCCCGCCCCGGTATCCGCGCGGACGCGTGTCCCGCGCCAACCTTTGCAGGCTCCCGTGCGTCAGTAGACCCGTGGTGAGGCCTGGGGCGAACCTCGCGGCCGTCGCGTTCGTCATGGCGACGGTGCTGGCCGGATGTGCCGACGTACCGCTGGAAGGCGCTCCCAGCCCCAGCAAATCCACCGCTCCCAAACCCACCGGCAAGCCGACGTCCAAACCCAGCACCCCGAAGCCGTCGACACCTCTGCCAACTACAGCTCCGTCGGGGAAGCTACCGGCGGCGGCTCCGGTACTGCGGTCCTTCCCAGGACGCCTGCCCAACGGCAAACCGCCGCTGTTCGTCGTCGTCTCCTTCGACGGCGCGGGCGATCTCGCGCTCTGGGCCCGCTGGCGTGCTGTCGCGAAGCAGGTCAACGCGAGGATGACGTTCTTCCTCTCCGGCCCGTACCTGTACCCGGGCGACCACCGCACCGACTACAAACCGCCGTACAAGAAACCTGGCGCCTCCGACATCGGCTGGGGCGACACGGCCAACATCCTCGGCCGCACGAAGGTACTGCGGGAGGCGATCGCCGAGGGCCACGAGATCGGCACCCACGCGAACGGGCACTTCTGCGGCGCGACCGGCATCGGCCGCTGGACGACCGCGCAGTGGACCGCCGAACTCGGCGCGTTCGACCAGATGGTGCGGACCGGCCCGTCACTGGCAACCGGCAAGACCGTCGAGCCGCCGTTCGACCCGGCCACCGTGAAGGGCATGCGGACACCGTGCCTGGAGGGCAACCGCGCCGCGTACCGGCTCGCGATGGCGCAGCGCGGCATGCTGTACGACGCCTCCGCGCCCGGGTACATCGCCTGGCCGAAGAAGGCCGACGGCCTGTGGAACTTCCCGCTGGAATCGGTGACGCTGGCCGGCACCGCCAAGAAGACGCTGACGATGGACTACAACCTGTGGTTCGCGCAGACCCAGGCGCGCAAGGCGCCGATCGCCCAGGCGCCCGCTCTGAAGGCACAGGTCCTCGCGACCTACCGTCAGGCGCTCGCGACGTCGCGCGCGAGTGGCAACCCACCGCTGTTCCTCGGCAACCACTTCAACCGCTGGAACAACAGCGTCTACTCCGACGCGCTGACCGCCTTCGTGACGGAGACGTGCAAGCAGCCCGACGTACGGTGCGTGTCCAACATGGAGTTGGCGAGCTGGCTCGGGAGGTACGGCGTACCTAGCGGTCAGAATCGCCCGTCATAGCCGAGTGTAGCCGTACGCGCTCTGCCAGGTGCCGCCGTCCTTGATCCGGCCGACGACGAGCCGCTGTAGGCGGGTGTCCTGCGGGAGCTCGTCGAGGTGCTCCAGGCCGTGGGTGCGGAACGTGAAGAAGATCGCGCTGTCCTGGCTGTCGTTCGGCGTCCCGTACGGCGTGAAGCGGCGCCCGAACTTCACCATGTTCGAGTCCTGCGGGAGGTTGTCGAGCAGGTACGGGTCGATCAGCCAGGACCACAGATTCGCCGTCCGCACCGGGTACTCCGGGAAGTACCGCGGGAAGAACTCGCGGGCCTGCTGGATGCTGTCGTCGACCAGCTCCGGCGTCAGCGGACCGGTCTCCGGGATGTGCACGCCGATGATCCACTCACCCGGCTCGGTGCCTGGGACAGGCTTGTCCTCGGGGACCTGGTGCAGCAGGTACTGCAGCCGGCCGAGCGCGTAGAGCTGCCCGGTCCAGGCGATCGTCAGCCACCAGTGCGTCTCCAGGCTGTACTCGCCGTGCGTACGACGACTCACCTTGAGCTGCTGTCCCAGATCGGCCAGCGACGCCCAGCTGATGTCGTCCGGAATGCCTCGCTCCGTGTGGAACCGGCGGATGTCCGGCACGGTGTCCAGGAACGCCTGGACCGAGTTCCGCGGGTCCTCCGGCATCGTGAACTCCGGCTCACTGCCGAGCTTCCCGATCGCGCCGCGGATCTGGTCCGCGAGCTCCTTCACCGCCGTCTGATCCGGCGTGAACGCCTCGGCCGCCTCCCGGTCGACATCGGCGAACCCGAGCAGGCGATATTCCTCAACACTCGTCACTCATCAACGGTAACCGATGTAAACGAGCCAGGGACTTACGATCTCAGGCGTGACCTACCAGCGCTTCTCACCTCCCGAGCGGTTGCGGAACGTGGTTGACCATGTCTGGCTGGTCGAGTCCGCGCCGTTGCCGCAGTTGCGGCAGGAGATCCTGATTCCGAACGGACGGCCTGGGCTGGCCGTGGCGCTCGGCGAGCCGGGGACGCGGCACGATCCGGTAACTCAGGTCGAGTGGCCGAATGCGGCCTCGGTGTTCGGGGTGATGACTCGGCCGCACGTGCTCGGGCAGGTGGGTACGTCGAGTTACGCGGGCGTCGAGTTCACGCCGTGGGGGCTTGGTGCTTTCGGTCTCTCCGCGTTGGTGGACGAGGTGCAGCAGTTGGGGGACTGGGTCGGCGCGGATGCCGTGGCCGGGTTGACGACGGAGTTGCAGGCGGAACCCTTCGGACCGGGACGTGCGGAGCGGCTGGCGGGTTTCCTTGCGGCTCGGTTGACGACGGCGGCCGTTCAACCGGTGGTGGTCGAGGCGGTGCACGCGATCGACGAACTGCGGGGGCAGGTCGCCGTGGCGGAGGTGGTACGGCGGTGCGGGACGTCGTACAGCACCTTGTATCGGTTGTTCAGGCGGAGCGTCGGGATCGGGCCGAAGCAGCACGCCGAGATCATCCGGTACTACCACTTCGTCGGCGGGCTGCTCGGTGGCCCGGCCGACGCCGCCGCGACCTTGTCCGCGTTGCACGGGTACTACGACCAGGCGCACGCGGCGCGGGACTTCAGGCGATACACGGGCGTGAGCGCGACGCAGTTCCTCGCCGTACAGAACGGGATCGCTGCGCTCATGCATGGAAGATCCGTCCAAGACGAACCCTCGGACGACGCATGAGGATGACCGCATGGGACGAATCATCCATGTCGAGATAGTTGCCGAGGACCACGATCGGGCCGCGAAGTTCTACCGCGAGGTGTTCTCCTGGGAGGTGACGCCGGCGCCGGTTCCGGACGGGTACCTGCTCGCGGCGACCGGGCCGGGGGAGGGGATCGACGGCGCGATCATGAGCAGCCGGTACCAGTCGCAGCCGACGATCGCCTGGATCGAGGTCGACAACCTCGAAGCGACACTGGCAGCTGCCCGAGCGGCAGGCGGCACTCCGGTCGGCGAGATCCAGGAACTTCCCGGCGTCGGAAGACTGAGCTACGTCCGCGACACCGAGGGAGTCCTGGTCGGCTTGCGTCAGCGTTCTTCGGCCAGGCCCAGGTAGAGGATCTTCGGGTTCGCGGGGTTGAAGGCGAGGGACGGGATGCCGTCGTTCTTGTTGTGATGTTTGGTGAGGGCGCCGGTGGAGGGGACGAAGCGGTAGAGATCGGCGCCGAAGTTCATGAAGGACGTGCCGTAGCTGAAGTAGAGCAGGTCCGGGTCGACGGGTGACGCCCACATCTTGTTGCCGTTGATCAGGTCGGCGCGGCTCTGGTCCAGCACCTCGCGGAACTTCTGCCCGCCGTCGGTCGACTCCCAGATGAACCGGGTCGCCCGGTCCCGGTCGTACCCCTCCATCCAGACCTTCGACGGGTCGGCCGGCGACATCGCCAGACTGAACGCGTTCACCCGCTCGACCGGCCGCGACCGGGTCCAGGTCCGCCCGCCGTCGAACGTCACGTACACGCCGTCCGACATCACGCCGGCCACCACGTGATCCGGGTTCCGCGGATCCACCACGGCGTCGTACAGGAAGAGATCACGAGCAGGCGGTACGCCGACGCGCTGCCAGGTCTCGCCGTCGTTCGAGGAGTCGTAGAGCTGCCCGTCGCCGGCCACGACCCGCAGCCGTCCGGGCTGTGCGTGCAGCGCAGCCAGTCCGCCGCCGGCGACCGGCCCGAGGACCGTGGTCATCTGCGAGCCGTGCACGCGATGGATGGGCTGGTCGTTGACGCTATAGACGTACGCCGAGTCGCCCGGACCTGGCTGTACGTCGTACGTGCTCAAGTCGTCCGGTGTCTTGTCGAGCAACTGCCAGCTGCAGCCCGCGTCACTCGAGCGCTGGATCGTCTGCTGGCCGATGCTGACGAGCGTGTTCGGTTCCGGCAGCGCGGCGACCTTCGCGTACGTGACGGCGCGCAGCTTGCCGGTCGTGGGCGCGAGGGTCTCGCCGTCGGACTCGGTGATCGTCACCGAGCCGTCGCCGTACACGGTGTCGCAGTGCGGGTCGTTCCAGAACCAGCCGGGGTCCGCGGCACCGGCGTACGGAGAAGTCAGCGCGAGAAGGACGGTCAGGGCAGTTCCGAGGGCGGTCATCCCTTAGGTGTAAGGGATTCCAGGTACGCCGAACCAGCGCTTGCCGTGGCCGACAAGCGCCATGACGAGAACAGGTCAGCCGGCGCCTAGCCTGCAGCCGTGTCGATGTGCCGCGCGAGCACGAGGTCGTCGTCGGTGATCCCGCCGGCCTCGTGGCTGCTGACCCGGAACGTGATGGTGGTGTAGCGGATGTCCATGTCCGGGTGGTGGTTCATCGACTCCGCCAGTTGCCCGACGGTCGCCACCAGCCGGATGCCGTCCAGGAACGTGTCCCTCTTGATGCTTCGGACCAGCTCGTTGTCCACGACCTTCCACTCCGGGAGGTGGTCGCGCAATGCAAGGTCGATCTGGTCGTCGGTCAAGAGCTCACTCATGCGCTCACTCTAGACCCCCAATGGTCGTGAGAGTGGCGATGACGTCCGTGCGCCAGGCGCGGTAGCGCGCCGGGTCCTCGGTGAACGTGCGCTGGTTGGTCACCACGGCGTCCGCCGCGAGCAGTTTGGCGGCGTGGGCCTTCAGTGGCGCTGGGAGGTTCGGGTTGCTCTGCAGGTCGTTCTGCAGCAGCCAGAGGAGGTTGTAGTCCTCCATCCCGTCGCGGAAGTTCTCCAGCCGGATCGACGCCATCGGGCCGTTCGGTCCCGGGTAGAACATCGAGCCGTCACCCGCCGTACCGTTGAACGTTGCCGCCTTCCACGCGGACAGGATCCCGTCGTTCACCAGCAGTTGGTTGGCGTGGTCGGAGCGGAGCCAGCGGTTGGTCGCGTAGTACAGAACGCCTTCCACACCGGCCTTGTAGGACATTGGCCCGACCAACGTACGGGCGTCGATCGGCGGGTAGCCGTTGAACCAGTTCGGCAACGGCGAGCCGGTGGCGATGTCCGGGTACCACCAGGCCTGGTCGCCGCGGGCACGGGTTCGCTCGGCGACCGCTTGGTCGTACAGGTCCTGCTGCGGCGACCAGATGTCGACAAGGCCGGCCAATCCGGTGTCGACGCCCATCGAGTTGTCGCGCAGCGTGGTGAGGATCGGCAGGTCCGGGAACGCCTGCTTCACCGCGGCGAAGGTCTGCTTCGCTGCCTGCAGCAGCGGACCGTTCGCCTCGTCGAAGCCGTACACATATGCATATTTGTCGACACCTGCCGCGCGGTAGCTGTCCATCGCGGTCCGCAACTGGGCGATCCACGTGTCGATCTGTGCCTGCCAGGTCTCCGGCTTGGACGGGTTGAGCAGGCCGGCCCACAGGTAGAACGCGTTGAAGTCACGCAGTCCGTAGTGGTCCCGGATGTAGAGCACGTCCTCGACCGGCGTCGGCACGATCACCGGGTTCGCGTTCGAGGGGATGCAGGCGCAGGTGTAGAGCTGGTCCGGCTCGATCTTGTAGTCGTGCAGGAAGGACCAGTACTGGTGCTTGGCCGCCTCCTGCGCCGCCGGGTCGGTGATCCCGTAGAGGTCGTTCACGATTGCAGGCGTGAACTGGAACGAGGTGTTGAGCTTGGGGGCGTCGGGCACCGTTACGGGCCAGATCTTGGCGGCCACGGTCATCGTCCGGGTTCGCTTGCCCGCAGCGGAGAACGCGATCGTCACGTGGTACGTGCCAGGGGCGGCTGTTGCCGCTGCCTTCAGCCGGATCCAGTACGGCTGGAACGTGTCGGCGGGTACGTCGACCGACGTCAGGTCGTCACGGATCGGGTCGGGCGTCCAACCGGCGTACGTGGGCCGGTGGTACACGTTCGTTGGCGTCACGTTGAGCGAGCCGACCGGAGCGACCGTGGCCTGCAGAGCGCCCTTGCCGGACACCGACGTCACTCGGGCCTGTACGCCGGTCAGCGGCTCGGCGAATGGCAGTACGACGGCCTGCACGTTCTCGTACTCGCCACGGGTCAGCGACACCGTCGGCGCCGCACCGGTCGAGGTGAACGGCAGGTCCTTCGGGTACGCCAGCGCCATCGAGTCGGCGGACTCCACACCGAAGTCGGCGCCGCGGTCGTGCGCTCGCGCCTGGATGGTGTTCGACAACCGCGGCACGGTCCGCTGCAACGCGGTGACGCCCGCGTTGAACGGCTGGTACTGCGCATATGTCATTGGGCCCCCGGCGAGCTTCCCGCGCAGGTCCGCGGACTGCGCCTCCGCGTCCCGCACCTGAGCCCGCAGCCGCTCGTCCGCTGCCTCATGCCCCAGCGACCGATCGAGTCCCTCGATCTGGTCCGCAAGCTTCGTCAGTACGCCGTTGAAGTCGACCAGTCGCAGCAGTTGGGTGGCTGCCAGGTCGCCGTACGGCGTTTGGTCGTACGGGTAGCTGTCGACGAGCCGGAAGGCGTCGTAGTGACCGATGACGGGTGCCTTGGACCGCGGCATCGAGAAGCTGAGGTAGGCGATCCGAGTGATGTCGACACCGGCGGCCGCGATCGTGCTCATGCGCAGCGTGATCGGGGTCCAGTCGCGAGCTCGGATCGGGTAGTCCATGCCCCACGCCTTGTTCGACTGGTCCCGGACGGTGATCCGGCCGACGGTCGTGTAGTCCTGCTCGGTGAAGAAGTCGAAGCCCAGCACGGTGTGGCCGGACCAGTCCGACACCGGGAGGCTCGGCGTTCCGGCGTACAGGTTGATGGCGGACGACGCGCTGGCTCCCGGAGTGTTGGAGGGGCCAATGGTGAACTTCAGGCCGGAGCTGCCGTGCGTCGGGTCGGCGGTGCGCTCGATCTTGTCGACCTGCGGGAGGGTGACGGTCGCCCCTTGCAGGTCGCCGTCGGCCTCGAAGTCCTGGAACACGCCGGCGGGTGCGGCAGCCTGTGCCGCGCCCACCTGGACTAGACCGATGGTCAAGGTGATTGCCGTCAGCAACGAGCCGATTTTCCTCACGAGCGTGGTCCTCTCGCCGGAATTACGGTCCTCACCGTAAAGCGAGTCGATTGTCTCGTCAAGGCGTTGGACAGGGGTTACTGGGAGCGACGGGCGCGCGGTGCAGCGAGGAATCCGAGAAGCGCCAGTACCGATCCCGCGGTGACGATCGCGCCGAAGACCCACGGCTGCGGGTCGTCGGCGTTGAACGCCAGCAGGGTGCCGCTGATCGCCAGCGCCGTGGCGATGCTCATCGTCGCGGCCATCTGACCGGCGCTGGTGTTGCGGCCGGAGTTGCTCTGGTCGGAAAGGTCCAGAGTGAGCACGGACAGGCTCGAGGAGCTGAGCCCCATGCCGATGCCCGCGAACCCCCAGCCGATCAGACCGATCCAGGTGGTCGCGTCCGTCCAAGCGAGCAGCGACGTCACGGCCAGTCCGAGCGTCATGAACGCCAGCCCGGTCCGCAGTACGGTGACCCGCTCGATCCCGTGCTCACGACCTTGCAGCCACGATCCGAACGCCCAGCAGACGCCGGTGATCGACAGTGTCACGCCTGCCCGCGACGGGCTGAAGTCGTGCTGCAGCGTGAGCAGCAGCGGGAGGTATGCGCCGACTCCGGCGAACGCGGCCCCACCGAGTCCGCGGACGGCGACCACCGCGGGGAAGCCGCGTCGTGCGCTGAACGTGCCGGCCGGCATCACGCGTACGGCGGCCCGTCCTAGCACTGCTAGCGCCACGACAACCGCCGTACCGCCGAGGAACGGATGCGCTTCCAGATGGTCACCGGCCAGCGTCATCGAGAACAGGGCGACGGATGCGGCGAGCGCCCAGGGGAGTGCGGCGCGCCACGCCGCGAGCTCGGCCGCGTCCTCGGCGGTGCGCTCCCGCGCCGCGGCGTCGGCCGATTGACGCATCGCCGGGCGGAGCAGCAGCCAGCTCGGCACCAGCAGGACGAGCGCGCCGAGGAAGACCCAGCGCCAGCCGAACTGCTCCGTCACCACCCCGGTCAGCACCGGTCCGAGGACCGACGGCAGGATCCACATCGCGGCGAACAGCGAGAACATCCGCGGCCGCAGTACGGCGGGCAGCGCGCGGGCGACGAGCACCATCAACGACACGTCGAGCAGGCCCTCGGCAAGGCCGCTGAGCAGCCGTCCCGCGATCACCATCGGCATCGCAGTCGCCGTACCGACCAGGAGTTGTGCGAGGGTGAACGAGATCGCGCCCGCGCGCAGGGTCGGGATCGGGCCGCGGCGGTCCGACCACAGGCCGGCGATCGCGAGCGAGATCAGGTAGCTCGCGTTCGGCGCCGCGTTCGCGAGACCGAAGCTGCCGAGCGCGTCGAACTCGCGGACCATCGTGGGCAACGCCGTACCGACCGCGCGGTTCTCGAACGCGCCGAGCGTGACGAGGCCGATCACCCCGAGCACCAGTGGCAGGTGCTGTCCGGTGAACAGCTTGGGGCGGGCCTCAACAATGGTCATGCCCGCTATCGTTGAAGTTCAAGTTAAGTTGAAGTCAAGTCGCGCGGTGGCCGGGCAGCCGGAAGATCAGGACCAGGACGCGGAGCACCAGCACCGCGCAGATCACCAGCAGGTTGTAGCCGAACAGCTGGAACAAGGTCATCGAGTCGGTGACCTTCGGGCCGCCCGGCGTACCGAGCAGCAGGACGGCCATGATGCCCGCGGTCGCACCTAGCACTGCCAGCAGCGCCTGGTGGAGCAGTCCGGTGAAGTGCCGACGGTCGCGTTCGTCCGCGAACAGACGGACGTTCACGCCGAGTCGGCCGCTCTCCGCCGCGGCCGCGATCCGGTCGATCCGGCGCGGCAGTCGGCGCAACATCGGAAGGAGCGTGGCGAGTTCCTCGGTCGCCGTACGGCGGAGTGCATCGGGCGCGAGGCGGTCGGTGACGTGCGCACTGGCGAACTGGCGGGACGCCGCGACCAGGTCGAAGCTGGGGGAGATACGGGAGATTGTGCCTTCGACCGTGGCGAGCGCGCGGAACACGGCGGCGACCTCGGGTGGTACGCCGAGTTCGTGCGACGTGATGATCTTGAACAGGTCGTTGAACATCGCCGGGCCGAGCGTCACACCGGCCGCGAGGTGTCTGGTCATGAACTGGCCGACGGAACGCTCCAGTGCGCGTTCGTCGATGACGTCCGGGCGATAGACGATCTCGAGCAGGGCATCAGTGGCCGACACCGGGTCGCCGTGGTCGATGGCGAGCAGGAAGCGTTGCAGAGCCTCGCGGGTCGCCGAGTCGAGGCGGCCGACTGAGCCGAGGTCGAGCATGCCGATCCGGCCGTCGGTCAGCAGCAGGAAGTTGCCCGGGTGCGGGTCGGCGTGGAAGACCCCGTCGATCGCCACCTGGCCGAGCAAGCACTCGAACAACGCGCGACCGAGGCGGACCGGGTCGAGGCCGCGGTCGGCGATCGCCTCGCCGGCGTTGCCGAGACCGATACCGTCGAGCCGTTCCATGGTGAGGACGCGGCGGGTGCAGCGCTCCGGATACAGCCGCGGTACGACGATGTCATTGCTGGCGGCAACGGACTGGCCTGCCGCCACCGTGGTCATGTTGCCGGCCTCGACGGTGAAGTCGAGTTCCTCACGCATCGCGTCCGCGAACCCGTCGGCGAGCGCCCGCACCCCCATCGATCGCCCCCAGTCGGTGTTCCGGTCGAGCAGCCTGGCGAGCCGCCGGACGATGTCGAGGTCCCGGTCAACAAGCCCGGCAATCCCAGGTCGCTGAACCTTCACCACCACGTCGGTGCCGTTCGTGAGGCGGGCGGTGTAGACCTGGGCGACGGAGGCGGCTGCGAGCGGCTCGGTGTCGAAGGCGGCGTACAGCTGGGACAGTGGGGCGCCGAGTTCTTCGGTGAGGATCTCCTCGATCTGCGGCCAGGGCGCCGGGGTGACCTGGTCCTGGAGGCGGCTGAGTTCGGTGGCGACCGACTGGGGGATGATGTCGCTGCGCGTGGACAGCACCTGGCCGAGCTTGACGAAAGTGACGCCGGCTTCGTCGAGCGCGAGCCGCAGTGACCTGGCCAGTTCGGCCTGGCCCGCGGCGTTCTCGCGGCCGGGACGGCGGCGGCCGCGCAGGTACGGGCCGAGGCCGTGCTTGATCGCGATCCGCAGAATCTGCAGGTACCGCCGGGTGCGCGCGATCCGTCCACTCAGGTCCCGGCGCAGATCACGGGCTCGCGGCAACGACCCGGTCGGCACCAGCGCCTCCGCCAGCACCAGGAACACCAGGCCCGCGAGCATCGAGCAGAGCACGATCAGCGCCATGAACGCGATCGCGGCACCGTTCGATCCGGTCCACGGCGGCGTACCGATCATCGCGATCGCCAGCGGCCCGGAGATGCTCAGCGTGATCAACGCACCGACCGCGAGCCGCCCGAGCCCGAACCGCACCCCGAGCAACCGCTGCGAGATCGGCACGAAGATCATCATGAAAATGACCAGATTGACCAGCCGCAGCACAACGACGTCCATGTCCGGAACCCTAAGCGCCCAACCGCCCCCACCGACTCACCCACGCGAGTGACCCAACCCTGAGCCCCCAACCTTGAGCACCCACCAACCGTTTCGGGCCGGCGAAAACGGTTGGTGGGTGCTCAAGGTTGGAAAGAGCGAGTCCCCTGGCTCCGGGTGGGGCCAGGGGGCTCGTCGTGGTGCGGGTGGTCAGGCGGGGCGGCGGCGGATCTTGTTGCCCAGCCAGACGATCGGGTCGTACTTGCGGTCGACGACGCGTTCCTTCATCGGGATCAGCGCGTTGTCGGTGATCTTGATGTGCTCGGGGCACACCTCGGTGCAGCACTTGGTGATGTTGCAGAAGCCCAGACCGTGCTGCTCCTGCGCGGCGTGCTGCCGGTCGGCGGCGTCGAGCGGGTGCATGTCCAGCTCGGCGACGCGCATCAGGAACCGCGGACCGGAGAACGACTCCTTGTTCTCCTCGTGGTCACGGATCACGTGGCAGGTGTCCTGGCACAGGAAGCACTCGATGCACTTGCGGAACTCCTGCGAGCGCTCGACGTCGACCTGCTGCATCCGGTACTCACCCGGCTTCAGGTCCGCCGGCGGCTTGAAGGCCGGCACCTCGCGCGCCTTCTGGTAGTTGAACGAGACGTCGGTGACGAGGTCCCGGATCACCGGGAAGGTGCGCATCGGCGTGACCGTGACGACCTCGTCCTCGGCGAACGTGTTCATCCGGCACATGCACATCAGCTTCGGCATGCCGTTGATCTCGGCGCTGCACGAGCCGCACTTGCCGGCCTTGCAGTTCCACCGGACCGCCATGTCGGGGGTCTGGGTGGCCTGCAACCGGTGGATGACGTCGAGGACGACCTCGCCCTCGTTCACCTCGACCTCGTAGTCCTTGAGCTCTCCGCCCTCGGAGTCCCCGCGCCAGACGCGGAATTTGCCCTTGTAACTCATTTGGCCGGCAGCTCCTCATCCGTCAGGTACTTCTTCAGCTCGTCGAGTTCGAACAGCTCCAGCAGATCCTCGCGCATCGGGATCTGCTGCTCCTCGGAGACGTTGACGACGCCGTCGGCGTCGAGAGCGCACACCAGCAGCTTCTTGCGCCACTCGGGGTTCATCCCCGGGAAGTCGTCGCGCGTGTGCCCACCGCGCGACTCCTGCCGCATCAGCGCCGCTCCGGCCACACACTCCGACACGGTCAGCATGTTGCGCAGGTCGAGCGCGAGGTGCCAGCCCGGGTTGAACTGCCGGTGACCCTCCACCGTCATCTTCGCGATCCGGCTGCGGAACTCGGACAGGCGACCGAGCGCCTGCTCCATCTCCTCTTCCTTGCGGATGATGCCGACCAGGTCGTTCATCGACTGCTGCAGTTCCTGGTGGATCGTGTACGGGTTCTCGCCGCCCTCGAGCTCGAACGGCGCCAACGCGTCTTCGGCCGCCGCATCGACGTCGGCCTCGTCGATCTTCGGCCGAGCCGCTCCGAGACCGTCGACGTACATCGCGGCACCCATACCGGCGCGCCGCCCGAAGACGAGCAGGTCGGACAGCGAGTTGCCGCCGAGCCGGTTCGAGCCGTGCATGCCGCCGGCAACTTCACCCGCGGCGAACAGGCCAGGTACGACGGACGACGCGGTGTCCGGGTCGACCTCGACGCCACCCATCACGTAGTGGCAGGTCGGACCGACCTCCATCGGCTCCGCGGTGATGTCGACGTCCGCCAGCTCCTTGAACTGGTGGTGCATCGACGGCAGCCGCCGGGTGATCTCCTCGGCCGGGAGTCGCGACGACACGTCCAGGAAGACACCGCCGTGCGGCGTACCGCGGCCGGCCTTCACCTCGGAGTTGATCGCGCGGGCGACCTCGTCGCGCGGCAGGAGCTCCGGTGGGCGCCGGTTGTTGTCCGGGTCCTTGTACCAGCGGTCCGCCTCGTCCTCGGACTCGGCGTACTGCGCCCGGAACACGTCCGGCACGTACTCGAACATGAACCGCTTGCCCTCGGAGTTCTTCAGTACGCCGCCGTCGCCGCGGACCGATTCCGTGACCAGGATCCCCTTCACCGACGGCGGCCAGACCATGCCGGTCGGGTGGAACTGGATGAACTCCATGTTGATCAGCGTCGCGCCGGCCCGCATCGCCAGCGCGTGCCCGTCACCGGTGTACTCCCAGGAGTTCGAGGTGACCTTGAAGGACTTGCCGACGCCACCGGTCGCGAGTACGACGGCCGGCGCCTCGAACAGGATGAACCGGCCGGACTCACGCCAGTACCCGAAGGCGCCGGAGATCGCGTCGCCGTCCTTGAGCAGCTCGGTGACCGTGCACTCGGCGTACACCTTGAGGTTCGCCTCGTAGTCGCCGGTGGCCTCGAAGTCCTCCTGCTGCAGCGAGACGATCTTCTGCTGCAGGGTGCGGATCAGCTCCAGGCCGGTGCGGTCACCGACGTGCGCGAGCCGCGGGTAGGTGTGACCGCCGAAGTTGCGCTGGCTGATCCGGCCGTCGGGCGTGCGGTCGAAGAGCGCGCCGTACGTCTCCAGCTCCCAGACCCGGTCGGGGGCCTCCTGCGCGTGCAGTTCGGCCATCCGCCAGTTGTTCAGGAACTTCCCGCCGCGCATCGTGTCGCGGTAGTGGACCTGCCAGTTGTCGTTGGAGTTCGCGTTGCCCATCGCGGCCGCGCAGCCACCCTCGGCCATCACGGTGTGCGCCTTGCCGAACAGGGACTTGCAGATGATCGCGGTCTTCTTGCCCTGCTCGCGGGCCTCGATCGCCGCGCGCAGGCCGGCGCCGCCGGCCCCGATCACGACGACGTCGTACGAGTGTCGTTCCAGCTCAGTCATGAAATCCTCAATTGATGATGCGCAGGTCGGAGAACCACCCGGCGGAGACCGCCATGATGTAGAAGTCGGTCAGGATCACGGTGAACAGCGACGTCATCGCGAAGGTGCCGTGCTTCGGGTTCAGCTTGGACACGAAGGTCCAGTACCGGTAGCGCATCGGGTGCTTGGAGAAGTTCTTCAGCCGGCCGCCGACGATGTGCCGGCAGGCGTGGCAGGACAGCGTGTACAGCCACAGCATCACCAGGTTGATCCAGATGATCACCGTGCCGAGACCGATCCCGAAGCCGCCGCCGTCACCGTGGAAGGCCTGGACGCCGTCGTAGATGTTCAGCACACCGAAGACCAGCGCACCGTAGAAGAAGTAGCGGTGCAGGTTCAGCGCGATCAGCGGGAACTTCCGCTCACCGGTGTAGTTCTTGTGCGGCTCGGGCACCGCGCAGGCGGCCGGCGCGAAGAACAGCGACCGGTAGCCCGCCTTGCGGTAGTAGTAGCAGGTGCCGCGGAAGCCGGCCAGGACCACGAACGTGATCAGGCTGAACGGCAGGAACCGCGGGAAGTTCCCGAACCAGGTGCCGAGATGGCTGGAACCCTCGACACAGCTGCTGGTCACACACGGCGAGTACAGCGGCGTGAGGTAGTGGTACGCGTCGACCCAGTACCACTTGTTCATGAAGATCCGGATCGTCGCGTAGACGATGAAGAAGCCCAGGATCACGCCGATGCGCAACGGCGCGAGCCACCATCGATCCGATCTTGCAGTCTTGAGGCCTACTTGAGCGCGGCCCGGCGCGTTTACTCCCGTCGCCATCAGGGAGCGTGCCTGTCAGGCGCGCCGAAGCCTTCGTGTTCCGCGTCGGTCCACATGGACGCGTCATACTCCACGTCGGGAATCTCCTCGAGTTCCTCCGGAACGGGTCCGGGCCTGTGCCTGGGGTCGGGCGGGCCGAGCTCTGCGAGATCGTCGCTCAGCCGGGCCACATCGGACACCAGGCGGCGGATGCCGAGGGTGTCACCGTACTCCTGGCTGAGATTGCCCACCGCCGCATGCAGCCCTTCGAGCGCGCGGACGACTGCGGCGATGTTGCGCTGGCCGCTGTTTGCCCCCGAGTTCAACTCAGCACTCATGCCGACTCCAGTGATGGTTATGTAGCTGTCAGTATGGGCACACTTTGCCCCTGCCGAGCGCCCAACGGAAGACCCCTCGGTACGGCGTGTTTCCAGTTAGGCTTACCTCAGTTGCGAGTGCGCCGACGGGTGGAGTAATGGGGCGAATCCGGCTTGTAGGACAACGAGATTCGCGGGCGGCGTGAGAACTTCGACCTCGCGCAGACCAGGTGGCCGCAGCCCTTCGCCGTACCCCTCCCACGACCACGGCAGCACCTGCTGATCGAGCACCAGCGCGGGTCTGCCGTCAAACCGCACCATGGCGCCGTCCGGTAGTCCGAAGAAGTCCTGGACGGTCGTTCGTTGCCGCCGGGTGCGCGATTCGACCCGCTCATGGTGCAGTACGGCGTCCAGCTCGGCGGCCCGGGGGCGTTCGGACAGGCCGCGGCCGCTCGCCCACGCACCGGCGTACAGCAGGAAATCCCTGCGCCGGCAGTAATGACAGGGCCGATGGCCGGCGGCGAGCGCGACCGCTTCGTCGAAGAAGAACAGCGCGGTCCAGCGGCCCGGCGGCATCGGATCGCGGCGGATCCCTTTCCAGTCGAGGACACAGCAGATCCACGCCTTCGAGCGCCAGCGGGTCGTGCCGAGGCGCCGGTCGGGGCCGTGCAGGCTGCCGCGATTGCCCATCAGCAGACCGCGGCCGGGGTCGGCGACGATCTCCTGGGTGGGCAGAACCCTGTTCTGCAACGGCATACCGGCATCATGGCGGACGCGGCGGACAGTTTCTGGCAGAGTCGCGACGTGCAGATCGTGGTGGGTGTTGCGGTGGTACGGGACGGCTTGGTGCTGGCGGCGTACCGGCCGGGGCCGGACGGTGGCTGGGAGTTCCCGGGCGGCAAGGTCGAGCCGGGGGAGACCGACGAGCAGGCCGCGGTCCGGGAGCTCCGCGAGGAGCTCGATCTGGAGATCAAGGTCGGCGAGTCGCTGGGGCCCGGCGTGGACATCTCGGAGGCGTACCGGCTGCACGTCTACCGGGCGGTGATCGTCGCGGGTGATCCGGTACTGCGTGAGCACTCGGAGCTCCGGTGGTTCGCGCCGGACGACCTCGACGAGAGTGACTGGCTGGTACCCGATCGGCCGTTCGTCCGGGCGCTCCGAACCGACCGGTAGTGGCGGAAGTCACACCGGTCACGATTCGGTGACTAGCGTCGGCTTCCCATGGCGTCCACACTGCGAGATACGTAGGGTTCCCGGCAACCCGGCGAGCTCGGGTCAAAAGGTGCGGGGTGCATCACCATGAAGGACGGGTGACGGGCGATGACGCTGGGGGTATCGGAGACGCAGTCTCCCGATGAGGGGCTGCCGACAGATGCTCTGGTCGAGACTGCCGAAGCGAAGGAGATCGAGGGCCGCTCGCCGGGCGAGATCGCGTGGGCACGGCTGCGGAAGGACAAGATCGCGATCATCAGCGCGATCGTGATCCTGCTGATCATCGCGGTGGCGCTGCTCGCGCCGCTGATCGTGAAGCTGAACGGGTTCCCGCCCGATCAGTTCAACAAACTCAACGCGAACGGGGACCCGTTGCTGAACACGCGCGACGGCGGCATCCCGATCGGCGGGCTGTGGGGCAGCGGCACGAGTTCCGAGCACTGGCTCGGCATCGAGCCGCAGAACGGCCGCGACATCTTCTCGCGGCTGGTCTACGGCACCCGGGTCTCGCTGCTGGTGGCGCTCGGCGGCACTGTCATCGCGGTCGTGCTCGGCACCGTGATCGGGATGGTGTCCGGGTACTTCGGCGGCTGGGTCGACACGCTGCTCAGCCGGCTCATGGACATCATGCTGAGCTTCCCGTCGCTGCTGTTCGTGATGGCGCTGACACCGGTGGTCGCCTCGCGCGCCCAGGACCTGTTCGGCATCCCCGACAACAACACGCTGCGAATGGGCGTGCTGATGTTCGTGCTCGGCTTCTTCGGCTGGGCCTACCTGGCCCGGATCGTCCGTGGTCAAACGCTTTCGCTGCGTGAGCGCGAGTTCGTCGAGGCGGCCAGGTCGCTCGGCGCCGGCCCGAACTACGTGCTCTTCCGGCAGATCCTGCCGAACCTGCTGCCGACGCTGCTGGTGTACACGACGCTGCTGCTCCCGACCAACATCACCGCCGAGGCGGCGCTGTCCTTCCTGGGCGTCGGCATCAAGGAGCCGACTGCCTCGTGGGGCCGGATGATCTCCGACGCGTCGGCCTGGATCGAGAGCAACCCGTTGTACCTGTTCTTCCCGGGGATGGCGCTGTTCATCACCGTGCTTGCGTTCAACCTGCTCGGCGACTCGGTCCGGGACGCCCTCGATCCACGCGCCGGAAGGAGCTGACCCGGTGGGCCGCTATCTCATCCGCCGCCTGATCCAGGCGGTGTTCGTCCTGATCGTGATCAGCGCGATCACGTTCTTCCTCTTCTGGGCCACGCCGGCGAACCCCGCGTTGCTCATCTGCGGCAAGAACTGCAACGCGGAGACGGTCGCACAGGTCAACGCGACGTACGGCTTCGACAAGCCTCTGGTCGTGCAGTACGGCCACTACATGCAGGGCCTGGTGAGCCCGGGCGGGCGGACGATCGGCTCCGAGGGCAACGAACGCAACTGCCCGTGGCCGTGCTTCGGTGAGTCGTACCAGAACGGCATCCCGGTCTGGAACTCGATCAAGGACGCGTTCCCGTCGACACTGTGGCTGGCCCTCGGGGCCGCGGTCCTCTGGCTGTTGTCCGGCGTACTGCTCGGCCTGATAGCCGCGCTCCGCAAGGGCAAGTTCGTCGACAAGCTGAGCGTCGGCCTGGCTCTGTTCGGGGTGTCCTTCCCGACGATCGTGTTCGGCTATCTGCTGCTGTTCCTGTTCATCGTCAAACTGAAGTGGATCCCGTTCCCCGACACGGCGAACGCAGCCTTGTTCTCGGTCGGTCCGGTGAAGTGGCTGCAGTTCTACATCCTGCCCTGGATCACGCTCGCGCTGGTGTTCGCGGCGCTCTACACCCGGATCACCAGGGCCAACATGATCGACACCATGAACGAGGACTACATCCGAACGGCCCGGGCCAAGGGCCTGGACGAACGGACCGTGGTCTTCAAGCACGGGCTGAGGTCCGCGCTGACCCCGATCGTGACCATCTTCGGCCTGGATGTCGGCGGCCTGCTCGGCGGCGCGGTGATCACCGAACAGATCTTCAGCATCACCGGCCTCGGCAAGTTCTCCATCGACTCCGTGCTCAGCAACGACCTGCCCGCGATCATGGGCGTGGTGCTGTTCGCGGCGATCTTCGTGGTGCTCGCGAACATCGTCGTCGACGTCCTGTACGCCGTCATCGACCCGCGCGTGCGGCTGGCTTGAGGTGAGGTGAGATGACCGAATCCGTGACCAGTGCGCCGCCGGCGGACACCCGCGCCGGAAAGCCGTTCCTGGAGGTCAAGGACCTGCAGGTGCACTTCCCGACCGACGACGGGCTGGTGAAGGCCGTCAACGGCCTGAACTTCACCCTCGAGCGCGGCAAGACGCTCGGCATCGTCGGCGAGTCCGGCTCCGGGAAGAGCGTGTCCAGCCTGGCCATCATGGGCCTGCACAAGGGCAGCAAGGCGAAGGTGGCCGGCGAGATCTGGCTGGACGGCGCCGAGCTGGTGGCGATGTCCGTGCCCGAGATGCGGGCACTGCGCGGCCAGCAGGTCGCGATGATCTTCCAGGACCCGCTGTCGGCGATGCACCCGTTCTTCCGCGTCGGTGACCAGCTCACCGAGGCCTTCCTGGTGCACAACGACGCGCCGAAGGCGGTCGCCAAGAAGCGCGCGATCGAGCTGCTCGACCGGGTCGGCATCCCGTCGCCCGACAAGCGGTTCTTCGACTACCCGCACCAGTTCTCCGGCGGTATGCGGCAGCGCGCGATGATCGCGATGGCGCTGATGTGCGACCCCGCGCTGCTGATCGCCGACGAGCCGACCACCGCGCTCGACGTCACCGTCCAGGCCCAGATCCTGGACCTGATGAAGGACCTGCAGAAGGAGTTCAACTCCGCGATCATCCTGATCACCCACGACCTCGGTGTGGTCGCCAAGATGACCGAGAACGTGGTTGTGATGTACGGCGGCCGCGTGGTCGAGGCAGGCAACGTCCGGGACATCTTCTACCGGCCCGAGATGCCGTACACGTGGGGTCTGCTCGGCTCGATCCCGCGGGTGAACCGCTCCGGTGACGGGCGGCTCAAGTCGATCCGGGGTACGCCGCCGTCGCTGATCAACCTGCCCAAGGGATGTCCGTTCCAGCCGCGTTGCGACTACCAGGAACACGTCGAGGGGGCGAACTGCGCCACCGAACTGCCTGAGCTGCTGCAGATCGGTCAGGAGAAGCACATGGTGCGGTGCCACATACAGTCCGAGAAGCGCAGGCAGCTGTTCACCGAGCAGATCAAGCCGAGCCTCTGATGGCGGGGGAACGCTGGTGAGTACGACGACATCTGCCGAGCAGACGACCGGCAAGCAGGCCGCGGGCGGCGAACTGCTGCTCGAGACCCGAGGGCTCCAACGCTATTTCCCGGTGACGCAGGGGATCATCTTTCAGCGGCAGACCGGTGCGGTGAAGGCGGTCGACGGCATCGACCTCACCCTGCACGCCGGCGAGACGCTCGGCGTGGTCGGTGAGTCCGGCTGCGGGAAGACCACCACCGGCCGGCTGGTGACGCGGCTGGACGAGCCGACAGCGGGCTCGATCTCGTTCATGGGTTCGGATATCAGCCATCTGAGCCGCGCCCGGATGCGTCCGTTCCGGCGGGAGATCCAGATGATCTTCCAGGATCCGTTCTCGTCGCTGAATCCACGGCAGACGGTCGGCACCATCATCGCGGCGCCGTTCGAGATCCAGAAGGTGAAGAGCGAGAGCGGGACGAAGAAGTCGGTCCAGACCCTGATGGAACGGGTCGGGCTGAATCCCGAGCACTACAACCGGTATCCGCACGAGTTCTCCGGCGGCCAGCGGCAGCGGATCGGGGTCGCCCGAGCGTTGGCGCTGCGGCCGAAGCTGATCGTCTGCGACGAGCCGGTGTCGGCACTCGACGTGTCGATCCAGGCGCAGATCGTGAACCTGCTCGAGGACCTGCAGGAGGAGTTCGGGCTCGCCTACCTGTTCATCGCGCACGACCTGTCGGTGATCCGGCACATCTCCGACCGGGTCGCGGTGATGTACCTCGGCAAGGTGGTCGAGACGGCCGACCGCGACGAGCTCTACAACCACGCCCGGCACCCGTACACGCACGCGCTGCTGTCCGCGGTGCCGGAGGCCGACCCTGACGCCGAGGAAGCGCGCGAGCGCATCCGGCTGACGGGCGACGTGCCGAGCCCATTGAACCCGCCCTCGGGGTGCCGCTTCCGGACCAGGTGCTGGAAGGCACAGGAGATCTGCGCTGCGGAGGAGCCGCCGCTGCTGCAGATCGGGGCCCCGGGCCATCTATCGGCCTGCCACTTCCCTGAGGAACGGGACGTGGTCTGACGACTACACAGAGCGTTGGTCTGGTGTACCGACGGCATTGAAGGGATCACGATCCGGTCAAGCGGCCAAAAGCGCATTGCGCAGTTTGTGAACACGTGAGTTGATGACCGCCAAATGACGTAGATCACTTTCTTCAAAGCCGCCGCGACCCGGCGACAAGTGTCAACACAAGGAAGGAAACACTGGCCATGGATCACCTCAAACGAACCGGAGTGGCAATCGCCGTGGGGTTCGGACTGAGCCTGACCGCGGTTGCCTGCGGCGGGGGAAACAGCGATACGCCGAGCGGGCAGGCTTCGGCCGGTGCCAAGGGGGGCACCGTCACCGTCTACTCCGTCACCGACGTCGAGCACCTCGACCCGGCGCGGAACTTCGTCACCGACTCCGGAATGATCGGCAAGCTGATCACCCGTTCGCTGACGGACTACCGCTATGACGCCAAGGCGAAGAAGATCGTCCTGGAGAAGGACCTCGCGGAGAGCTACGAGTCCAGCCCGGACTTCAAGACCTGGACCTTCAAGCTGAAGGACGGGCTGAAGTACGAGGACGGCACGCCGATCGTCGCCGCCGACATCAAGTACAACGCCGAGCGCTCGTTCGCCGCGGACATGGCCGAGGGTGCGCCGTACGCGCACGAGTACCTCGACTGCAAGGGCTACAAGGGCCCGTACGTCGCGGACAACAACGGTGGCAAGGGCTGCACCGCGATCGAGGTCCCGGACGAGAAGACGATCGTCTTCAAGCTGAATCGCCCGGTCGCCTCGTTCGACGGTACGGCGAGCATGAAGGTCTTCTCGCCGGTTCCGAAGGCGAAGGACACCAAGACGCAGTACGACAACCACCCGGTGGCGAGCGGCCCGTACAAGATCGAGTCGTACACCCGGAAGAAGCAACTGGTGCTGGTCCGCAACACCAACTGGGACCAGAAGACCGACCCGCTGCGTGACGCCCGGCCGGACAAGTTCATCTTCAAGTTCGGTGACGCCGAGGCGACGGTCGACCAGCGGCTGATCGCGAACGGCGCGGCCGACCAGAGCTCGCTGAGCTTCACCGGTGTGCAGCCGGAGAACATCGCCAAGACGAACCAGGCGAGCGTGAAGGACCGCGTGGTCGAGTCCACCGACATCTGCCGCCGGTACATCGCGTTCAACCAGCAGAAGAACCCGCTGCTGAAGAACCAGAAGATGCGCGAGGCGCTGTACTACGGTCTGGACCGGGCGAGCTACCGCGACGGCCGTGGTGGCGAGCGTCTTGCCAAGGTGGTCGACTCGATCATTCCGCAGGACATGGAGGGCTACAAGAAGGACGAGACCTTCAAGGTTCCGGATCAGGGCGACCCGGCGAAGGCCAAGCAGCTGCTGACCGAGGCCGGCTACAAGGGCGAGAAGCTCGTCCTGGGTACGGCGGACTCCGGTCTGGCCGTCAAGGCAGCCGAGGCTGCTCAGGCGTCCTGGAAGGCGATCGGGGTCAACGTCGAGATCCAGAAGATCCCAGGTGACAACTACTACTCGACGCAGCAGCAGGACTCCGCGGCGACCGACCTGATCACCGCCGGCTGGTGCTACGACTGGGCGAGCCTGACGACGATCGTGCCGTCCGTGTTCGGTCCGGACACGACCGCGCCGAACAAGGCCGCGCAGAACAACTACGCACGCAGCCAGGCCGGCTGGGACAAGATGGCCGAGCTGTCGAAGGAGACCGACAAGACGAAGATCGAGTCCGGTCTGTCCGACCTGTACGTCGAGATCATGAAGACGGCGCCGCTGGTGCCGACCGTTCAGGACCTCAACGTGTACGTCGTGGGCTCGAACCTCGACAACGTGGTGGGCGACCCGAACACCGGTGGGTTCCCCGACCTGACCCAGATCGGTGTGAAGAAAGTGAGCTGATCGCAGCACACTTCTGAGAAGGGCGGTGCCTGACGGCGCCGCCCTTCTCGCTGTTCACGCACAGCAACTGTATGGGTGGTTTGTACGGGTTGTACCTGGCACGTGGTCCGACCCGGGGACGAGAATCCTTTCCTGAACTCTTGGGGAGGAGTGCGCATGTCGGTGTATCCGGCAGTTGAGGCGGTGCGGCTCGAGGCCATTCAGGACCAAGATGGCGCGCCAGAGGTCGTCTGTGAGGTCTACGAGCTCGGATCGCACCGGCGGACTCCCGCCGCGGTCAGGGAGCTGACCAGCCGCCAGGTGACGATCGGCCGGATGATGTCGACCGGTGCGAAGGACGCCGCGATCGCGCGCGACCTCGGACTGTCGCTGCGGACCGTGCGCTCCGAGATCAGTGCGCTGATCGCCGGTCTCGGCGCCAGGTCACGGTTCCAGGCCGGCTGCCTGCTGGTCCGCCGCTTCGGCTGACCCGCTGCCGGGAGAACTGCCAGACGAACTGTCGGCGGGCCGACGTAGGCTTTCGGCATGGTTGAGCTTGCTGAGCGCCGGCTGCTGCTGGTGCACGCCCACCCGGACGACGAAACCATCAACAACGGTGTGACGATGGCGCGCTACGTCGCCGAGGGCGCCCACGTCACCCTGATCACCTGCACCCTCGGTGAGGAGGGCGAGGTCCTTGTCCCCGAGCTGTCCCATCTGGCCGCCGACCAGGACGACGGCCTCGGCGAGCACCGGATCGGTGAGCTCGCGAACGCGATGGCCGAGCTCGGTGTCACCGATCACCGGTTCCTCGGCGGCGCGGGCAAGTACCGCGACACCGGGATGATCTACAACGACGAGGGCAACGCGGACGTCCCGCCGCAGACCCGTAAGGACAGCTTCTGGCAGGCCGACCTGGTCGTCGCGGCGAACGACCTGGTCCCGGTGATCCGGGAGCTCCGCCCGCAGGTCCTGGTGACCTACGACGAGTGGGGCAACTACGGGCACCCCGATCACATCAAGGCACACCGCGTCGCGACGTACGCCGCTGCGCTGGCCGCCGCCCGGTCGTACCGGGAGGACCTCGGCCCGGCCTGGGACATCCCGAAGATCTACTGGACCGCGATGGCCGAGTCCCGGATGCGCGAGCAGCTCCGGGCGCTCCGCGACTCCGGTGACACCACCACCTTCGAGGGGATGGACCCGGACGGCCCGATGCCGCCGATGATCACGCCCGACCGGCTGATCGACTGCGTGATCGACGGTGAGGGGTTCATCGACCGGAAGATGAACGCGATGAAGGCGCACGCCACCCAGATCACCGTCGACGGACCGTTCTTCGCGCTGTCCAACAACAACGGCAACCAGATCTGGGCCTCCGAGCCGTATCGCCTGGTCAAGGGCACTCCTGCCCCCGGCCCGGACGGCTTGGAGCACGACCTGTTCGCGGGCCTCTAGACGAATCAGCTGGGCAACGTGTGAGGTGACCGTTCCCACACGCTCGGTTGAGGCATCAACCTGTCAGCGGGCATAACCTGCTGAGGTGTCCTCAACCGAGTCGAGTGGGAGCGTCCCACCTGCGGAGTTCCGCGCTGCGCTCGGCCAGTTCGCGTCGGGGATCACGATCATGAGCACGCTGCAGGACGGCGTCGCGCACGCGATGACCGCGAACGCGTTCACGTCGGTCTCGCTCGATCCGCCGCTGGTGCTGGTCTGCGTCGACAAGGGCGTCCGGATGCACTCCGCCGTACTGGACTGCGGCTACTGGGCCGTGTCGGTGCTGTCCGGCGCGCAGCGGGCGATCGCGGAGCGGTTCGCGCGGTCCGGGCGGGACCTGTACAGCCAGTTCGACGGCATCGGTACGACGGCCGGCCCGAAAACCGGCTGCCCGACCGTCGACGGCGCCCTGTCGTGGCTCGAGTGCCGGACCTGGGCGACGTACGACGGGGGAGACCACACGATCGTGGTGGGCGAGGTGCTCAGCCTCGGGACGGGCGATCCGAACGACCCGAGCGCATTGATCTACCATTCCAGTCACTACCGGGAACTGCCCGGAAACTGATCGTTACTGCCGGGGCATGACGGGGCAGCCCCGACGGTCGGTGAGGCCTGTCCTGTCCCGTAAGATGTGCGCTTGTGCCCTGACCAAGCGCTCGAGCGGGAGGACTCTGTCCGGTGGGGAGAAAGCAGCTCGCGGGGATCATCGCCGCCGCGGGGCTCGGTGTTGTCGTCGTGGGGTACGGCGCGGCGTTCGCGTTCGCCGGAGCCAAGATCCCGACGGACACGACCGTGCTCGGCATCCCGATCGGCGGCCTGTCCGAGGACGCCGCGAAGACCAAGCTGACCGCGGGCCTCAAGGACCGCGTGGCCGCGCCGATCGCGCTGAAGGCGGGCGACTCCAAGTTCCAGGTGCTGCCGGCCGACGCAGGCCTCTCGGTGGACGTGGACAAGACCGTCGCCTCCGCGGGCGCGGGCCGCAGCCTGGCCCCCGGCCGGATCTGGCACGCGCTGACCGGCGGGGACGCGGTCAAGCCGGTCGTCACCAAGGACGACGCGAAGCTGAAGACCGCCGTCGACAAGCTGGCCGGCCAGGTGAACCGCAAGGCGACCGAGGGCACGATCACCTTCAAGGGCACGCAGCCGGTGAAGCACGACCCGGCCGACGGCCTGCAGCTGGACACCGCGAAGGCGGTCGACGCGGTGTACGCGGCGTACCCGTCGGACGGGACCCCGAAGGAGCTGCCGGCCGGCGTGACCAAGCCGCAGGCCGCGACCGAGGCGATCGACAAGGCGCTGACGGAGTTCGCCCAGCCCGCGATGTCGGGTCCGATCCGGCTGACGGTTGGAACGAAGTCGGTCGAGCTGGAGCCGGCCGAGCTCGCACCGGCGCTGGCGGTCAGCGTGCAGGAGGGCAAGGTCATCCCGGCGCTGAACACCAAGGCGCTGGAGCCGCTGTTCCTGCAGCGGTTCAAGTCGCTGGAGACGCTGCCGAAGGACGCGACGGTGCAGATCGTCGGCGCCGGCCCGAAGGTGGTCCCGGCGGTCAACGGCATGGTCGTCGACCGGGCGAAGGTCGGTGCGGCGATCCTGGCGATCCTGCCGAAGCCGACCGGTGAGCGGCGGGCCGCCGTACCGCTGACGCCGACCCCGGCGAAGTTCACCACCGCGCAGGCGACCGCGCTCGGGATCACGCAGAACATCGGCGACTTCAAGACCGAGTTCCCGCACGCGCCGTACCGCAACACCAACATCGGGACGGCGGCGGCCAAGATCAACGGCACGCTGCTGAAGCCGAACGAAGAGTTCAGCCTGAACAAGATCGTCGGTGAGCGGACCAAGGAGAACGGGTTCGCCGAGGGGTACATCATCAGCGGCGGCAAGTTCGAGAAGGACTTCGGCGGCGGCGTCTCGCAGTCGGCGACCACCACCTTCAACGCGGCGTTCTTCGCCGGGCTGAAGATCGTCGAGCACAAGGCGCACAGCGTCTACATCAGCCGCTACCCGGTCGGGCGGGAGGCGACCGTTGCCTGGGGGTCGGTCGACCTCAAGTTCCTGAACGACTCCGGGCACGGCCTGCTGGTGCAGACGATCTTCAAGCCGTCGACCCCGGGCAGCAAGGGCAGCATCCGGGTGATCATCTGGGGCACCAAGTTCGTGGACATCACCGCCGGGCAGTCGGCGAAGACGAACGTCCGCCAGCCGGGCATCGTCTACAACACGGCCGCGAAGTGCGAGCCGCAGGCGCCGACCCCGGGCTTCGACATCACCGTCTACCGGTACTTCGCGAAGAACGGCGTACGGCAGAAGACCGAGTCGTTCACCACGAAGTACAACGCGGCCGACGACATCCGCTGCGGACCGAAGCCGGGTACCACCGTGACGCCGCCGCCGGGCGGGATCACCACCCCACCCGGCCGGAAGCCGGGCGTCATCACGACGACCCGTCCGCCGAGCTGATCCTTCAGCCGCGGTTGAGGTTGTGCAGGCCGGCTGCCACCTGATCGAAGATCGCTTCCTCGATCACGGCGCCCTCGCGGCGGACCTGGTGCGGGTCGATGCGGAGGACGCGGTCCAGGCGAACCTCGCTGGGCCGGGCGTCCTTGTCCCAGGACCCGCTGCCGATGTCCAGCCAGACCCGCCCCCAGCGCGCCTCGTCGGCGGCGTCGCGGTCGTGGTCCTTGCTGGTGAGGATCAGCGCCAGCAGGAACGGCTCGTCCCAGCCGACGACCAGCACCGGGCGGTCCTTACCGCGGCTGAAATCCTCCTCGAACGGCACCCAGGTCCAGACGATCTCGCCGGGATCCGCGACCCCGTCGTCCGGGTGCGGCGTGTACTCCACCCGCACCGTGCCCTCGAAGTCCCCCGCGTACTCCGGCCGCTCGACCACATGATCCGCCATGCCGCCCGAGCCTAACGCCCTCACATCTCGGCCACCTCACACCGTTCCACTGGCGTGCTCACCCCGCAGACAAGAACCGACCATCGCGGCGCGATCCTGGCCGTCCTGCTCACCGGTCAGTTCATGGCCAATATCGATACCGCGGTCGCCAACATCGCGGGTCCGTCGATCGGTGCCGATCTGCACGCCTCCGAGGGCGCCGTCGGCCTGGTCGTGTCCGGGTATGTCGTCGCGTTCGCCGTACTGCTGATCACCGGCGCCCGCCTCGGCTCCTCGTTCGGATACCGGCGGACGTTTCTGCTCGGCCTGACCGTCTTCACCGCGGCCTCTCTCGCCTGTGGCCTCGCCCCCGGAACCGCCACCTTGGTCGTGGCCCGCTTCATCCAGGGCGCCGGCGCTGCGCTGATGGTCCCTCAAGTACTCAGCGGCATCCAGATGCACTTCGAGGGTCGCGACCGTCTCAAGGCGCTCGGCTACTTCTCGATCGCGCTGTCCGGCGGCGCGGTGGCCGGCCAACTGCTCGGCGGCGTCCTCATCGCCGCAGATCTCTTCGGCACCGGCTGGCGCCCGATCTTCCTCGTCAACGTGCCGATCGGCATCGTCCTCGTCATGGCCGGCCGTCGCCTGCTGCCCGCCGACCCGCCCGGACGTCGCGATCGCCTGGACCTTGGCGGCGTAATCGCCTTGTCCACAACGGTTCTGCTCGTCATCGTCCCGCTCCTGCTCGGCTCCGAACGCGGCTGGCCGACCTGGTCCTGGCTGTGCCTCCTGCTCAGCGTCCCAGCACTGGCCCTCTTCGAGTACGGCGAACGTCGCGCAGCCGGCCGGGGTGGTCGCCCGCTGATCGCACGTCCGGTCCTCCGCAATCCGTCTGTCCGCGCCGGTCTCCTCGCCCACGGCTGTACTTCGGGCACGTACTTCGCCCTACTCTTCGTGCTCGCCCTCTACCTCCAGGGCGGTCTGCACAAGGGCCCGGCGTACTCCGGCTTCGCGATGGTCATTTGGGTCGCCACGTTCGGTCTGGCCGGACCGATCCTGCCCCGACTGCGACGGGGAGTGCGGTGGATGCCTCTCATCGGCTGCCTGGTCCTGGCGGTCGGGTACCTGTCTGTACTGCTGTACCTGCTGCTTGGCGGCAGCGCTGGGCCGCTCCTGTTCGCGCTACTCGGCATCGGCGGGCTGGGGCTCGGAATCACCTCCAACACCCTCATCGGCGCCGTCACGTCCAGCATGTCGTCGCAGTACGTCGCTGACCTGTCCGGAGTCCTCGCCACGAACGTGCAGCTGGCTGGAGCGTTGGGTGTCGCGATAGCCGGTTCTACCTACGCTGCGCTGGCTGACGACCCCAGTCGTGCGTTGGGGTTTGTACTAGCGGGATTCATCGTGCTGACGCTCATCGGCGCGCGTGCGGCTCACCGACTGGTCAGGTAGCGGTAGCGATAGGCCTCGCGGTAGCCGAGACGGGTGTACGCCGCCATTGCGGCGGTGTTCTCGACGAGCACCTCCAGATAGGTACGGCGGCCGCCGTGCGGTCCCGCCCAGCGCGCCAGCCCCTGCAAGATCGCCGTACCGAGTCCCCGGCGGCGGTAGCCGTCCGCCACGCGGATCGCGTCCACACCGAGCCAGTGGCCAGTCATGGACCCACGCCCCACCGCGACCACGGCGTCGTCCAGCACGATCGACGCAAACGCCGTCTTCGGGGCGCCTTCGAGGACTTTCGGTGCGACATCCGGCACCGGACCGTCGAAGGCAGTTCCGTACCACGCGTCGTTCGGCGCCTCGGCCAGCTGTACGTCGTACTCAGCCAGGCCGTTCACGTGGTCCAGCGTGGTGTGCATGACGAGTACGTCGGACTGCTCCGGGCGGGCGTCGACCCAGCCGCAGGCGCGAATCTCCTCGTCGTACGGGCTGCCGACGCGGACCAGAGCCTGTGCGGGAAGACCGTGCTGGTCGTAGAACGCGATCGCCTGCTGGAGCGCGTCCCCAACTGGCATCCCCGGGTCGCCCGCGGGCAGGAGCGAGTTGCCGCGGCCCGTCCAGCCGGACGATGCCCGCAGCAACCAGTGGCCGACGTACGCCGTCTCGACGGCCGGGCGGCCCAGCGCGGTGGTGAGGAAGAGCTGGTCGACGTCCACCGGGCGGAGCGGCATCTCGGGGATCGTTTTCGCCGCCGTCACGTCACCGACACGTATTGGGTGCAGACTGGAGTCAGCGTGGCGCACGACAAGACCCTCAGGGGCCCAGGACTGCAGAACGCCGATGATGTCGGTCAGACCGCCCGGAATCCGGTGGCGGACGACGACACGGTGGCCGATATCACGGGCACCCAAGCCTGACACGATCCGGACTCCTGGCAGAGTGGTCTTAGGACTACCGTGATACTAGAGACACCGAGCACCACCGCATCGCAGCACCCCGGAATCCCCGCTGCGCTTGCCTGCCATAGGAGGAGTAGCAGTGACCTACGTCATCGCGCAGCCGTGTGTTGACCTGAAGGACCTCGCCTGTGTCGAGGAGTGCCCCGTCGACTGCATCTACGAGGGCAACCGGATGCTGTACATCCACCCCGACGAATGCGTCGACTGCGGAGCCTGCGAGCCGGTCTGCCCGGTAGAGGCGATCTATTACGAGGACGACACCCCGGAGCAGTGGAAGGACTACTACACCGCGAACGTCGACTTCTTCAACGACCTCGGCTCGCCGGGCGGTGCGTCCAAGCTCGGCAAGATCGACAAGGACCACCCGTTCATCGCGGCACTCCCGCCGCAGGAACACGACGAGTAACTAGACGATCACAATGGGACGCCCTGAGTGGCGTCCCATTGTCATTTACTGGTCGAGGACGTCCACGTGGACGTGGTCGAGGTGGCGGAGGATCTTGGGGTCTCCGGACCGTTCGGGCGGGGTGTAGTCCCGCCAGCCCGAGTCCGACCGGCCGCCGGCGGTCCAGATCTTGTCGCTGAAGATGACCGTCTTGATCTTCAGCAGGTCCGCCCGGGCGACCAGGTACTGCGCCATCGCCCAGCCCTTCGTGGTGTTGGCCGTCGAGATCGGCCGGACGAACACGTCGACCGCCCGCCCGTCGTAGTGCGCCGACCCCTCCATGTGCCCGGAGTTCACCCCGCCCACGGCGTACCCGCCGGTCGAGACCTTCCCGAACGTCCGGATCAGGTCCTTCCGTACGGCGTCCGCGCGCGGCGTCAGCCCGTTGCTGCCCATCGCCTCCTGCTGCACGGGGTCGGTGTTCACGGTGCAGCTGAAGACGCTCTGCGACTGCCCAGTCAGCGCCGACGCCAGCACGCGGGCGTCCGCCTCGTGGTCGGCGTACGCGTTCGGGAACGCGCTGCGCTGCACCCTGTCGGCCGCGACCGTGATCGCGAGCTTCTGGTAGTTCTTGATCTTCACGAGCGCGTCATAGAACTTCCCGGCCGCGTAGTGCGGGTCCCGCACCTGAGCCGCCGTACCCCAGCCCTGTGATGGCCGCTGCTGGAACAGTCCGAGCGAGTCCCGGTCACCGTGCGCCAGGTTCCGCAGGCCGGATTCCTGGTACGCCGTGGCGAGCGCGATCGTCGCCGCGCGGGCCGGCAGACCCCGCCGTACGGCGACGCCCGCGATGATCGCCGCCGACTCGGCCTGCTCGAGGTCGAGCACGACCATCTGCCCGCCGACCGACGCCGTACATTGCTCGGTCGGCGGCAGGAGGTTCCCGACGTGCTTCCCGCCGAGCCAGGCGATGCCGACCCCGACCGCCAGGCTGAGCACGCCGATGCCCCCCACGGCCACGAGGGCACCACGCTTTATCGGCATACCGCTCCCAACGTCTGAGGGCGGGCGACAGGTTCCTGCCTCACGAACAGGTTGACGTGCCGAGCCTCACGTCGGTTCGCAAAGTCATCCTTTCGGACGATCAGGCGTTGGCGTGCAGTGCCTCGTTGAGCGTGATGCCTTCGCCCTTGCGCGGGCGGGCCTCCACCGCGCCGGTGACCGAGTTGCGGAGGAAGAGCAGTCCGGGCTGTCCGGACAGGTCGCGGGCCTTGACCACGCTGCCGTCCGGGAGGGTGACCTTGGTGCCGGCGGTCACGTACAGCCCCGCCTCGACCACGCAGTCGTCGCCGAGCGAGATCCCGGTGCCGCCATTCGCGCCGAGCAGGCAGCGCTTGCCGATCGAGACGACCTGCTTGCCGCCGCCGGACAGCGTGCCCATGATCGACGCGCCCGCGCCGATGTCGCTGCCGTCGTCGACCACGACGCCGGCGACGATCCGTCCCTCGACCATCGACGTCCCGAGCGTGCCGGCGTTGAAGTTCACGAACCCTTCGTGCATGACCGTCGTACCTTCCGCGAGATGCGCGCCCAGACGGACGCGGTCCGCGTCGCCGATCCGGACCCCGGACGGTACGACGTAGTCCGTCATCCGCGGGAACTTGTCCACGCTCGTCACGCTCAGGTGCTGACCCGCCGCGCGCGCCCGGAGCCGCACGCTCTCGATCTCCTCGACCGGGACCGGGCCGTGCGAGGTCCATGCGTTGTTCGGGAGGGCGCCGAAGATGCCGTCCAGGTTCACGCCGTGCGGGCGGACCAGACGGTGGCTCAGGAGGTGCAGCCGGAGGTACGCATCCGCCGTACCGCTCGGGGCCGCGTCCAGCGCGATCTCGGTCGCCACGACCTCACGCCGTACCTGCCGGAGCGCATCGTTGCCCTCAGCCGCGACCAGCTCGGCCGGGGCCTTCGAGTCGTCCGGCTGCGTGCCGAGCTCGGGCGCCGGGTACCAGACATCCAGGACGTCCCCAGCGGTCGTAACGGTGGCGAGGCCGAAGCCCCAGGCGTGCGTGGCGTTCTCGGTCATGGCCCCCACCCTAATTCGGCGGCGCGGGCTGGCCGGACCATGGTCTACTTTTCGGATGCTTCCCGCCTGGCTCGATGTCGTGTCCGATCCGGTTCTGGAAGTCACCAAGGCGCCTGCCGTCGCGGAGTTGCACGGGGAGTTGCTTCGGCGGTGGGGATCCTCCGAGGTGTGGCGGTTGTCGTTCGGGCTGAACAGCGTGATCGTCAAGCGGGGCACCGACGGGCAGGCCGACGAGGCAGCGGCGTACGAGCGGTTCGTCGTACCGCTGGAGCTGCCGGCACCTTCATTGATCCATCGGTATCGATCGGCCGAGGCTGGAGTGCTGGTGCTGGCTGACGTCGGGCGGGTGACCTTGGAGCAGGAGCCGACTGCCGGAGGGTTCCTCGCGGCCGCGGAGTTGCTCGCGACGATCCGGGAACGGCCGGTGGACGGGCCGAGCGAGTTCCCGCCGGAGCGGGTCAAGGAGCTGGCGGACCGGATCGGACGGATCGGGTTCGACCTCGGGCCGCTCACCGAGGCGCTGGCCGGGCTTCATCGGGACGCACCGACGGCGGTCGTGCACGGCGACTACGTGCCGAAGAACCTGGTCACCGACGGAACGCGGTGGACGGCGATCGACTGGCCCGGGGCCTATACGGCGCCGCATCTGAGCGATCTCTACACCCTGGTTCGCGATGCCGTTGCCCTCGGCCACGACCGCGCGCCGATCGTTGCCCACTACCTCGAGGCGGCCGGCGGGAATCCGGCGCTGGTCGAGCGGCAGATGCTCGTCGGTGGTGGCTGTTTCTACCTGGTGGCGCTGCGATTCATCGTCGAGGAAGGACTGCGGACGATCCCTGAGTCCGCGGGCTGGATCGACGGGCTGCTGAGCGAACTTGAGGATGTCGTCGGAGCGCTGGCATGAGGCTGCTCGTGCTCGGTGGCACCAAGAACCTCGGGCGGCACGTCGTCGAGGCGGCGCTGGCGGACGGTCATGAGGTGACGCTGTTCAACCGCGGGCAGACGAATCCAGGGCTCTTCCCGTCCGTACGCCGGATCGTCGGCGACCGCGCCGCGCCCGACGCCCTCGCCGCCGGCGAATGGGACGGCGTGATCGACATGTCCGGCTTCCTGGTCCGGGACGTCTCGCTCAGTGCGTCCGTACTCCGCGACCGCTGCGGTCACTACACGTACATGTCCTCGATCGCCGTGTACGCGAGCAAGACCACGCCCGGTATGACGGAGTCCGCGCCGCTGCTGCCCTGGCCGGCTGATGCCCCCGAGGACCACTTCACGATGGACCTCTACGGACCGTCGAAGGTCCGCAACGAATCGTTGCTCACCGCCACCTTCGGTGACCGCACCGCCGCCGTACGCTCCGGCTTCGTCGTCGGCCCCTACAACCCCGACTTCGGCAACTGGGGCTGGGCCCTGGCCCACAACCTCCCGATGGAGTGCGCCGCCCGCCCCGACCAGCCCATCCAGTACATCGACGCCCGCGACCTCGCCGCCTTCCTCCTCCACCTCACGGCCAACCACATCCCCGGCCCGTTCAACGCAGTTGGCCCCACCCACACGATGTCCCAACTGGCCGACGCCTGGCGCACCGCCGTACCCAACCCCCACCCCATCAACTGGTTCCCGCCCGAAGACCGCTTCCACCTACCTCACAACGGCACCAACGACGGCACCTTCCAACTCGACAACAGCCGAGCCCTGTCCGTCGGCCTGCACCTGCGACCCGACCAGCAGATCGCCCGCGACTACGTGAGCTGGGTCCTCGACGGCAACACCCCGCCCGACCCGCCGCACTGACCCCGACGCCGACTTGTACCTGCGTGCAGGCACAAGTCGGCTTTTCGGGGGTGTTGCGGTCGTTTTGGGCACTAATGCCTGCGTGGCGGTTCGGCCCGCCCTGAAATCACGGGAGGTGGCGGTTCGTAGGATTGCTGCGTGATCATCGAGGCAGGTGGTGGGCCGGGTGGACCGACGAGCTCGCGGGCGGGGTTCAGTGCGGTGGACGGGACGCGGTACTCCGGGACCAGTGGTGGACGGCAGGAGGTTGAGCTGCTGGGCGCCGGGGGATTGGTCTCGGCGGGGGATCAGTTGCGGTACAAGGTCTATCCGGAGCTTGACGCGGAGCTGAGCTACTCGGCGACGTACGTGGCCGTCGAGGTGGTGTTTGCGGACGGGACGCGGCTGGACGGGGCGCGGGATCAGTACGGGAAGGCTGCTGACGCCGCGGGGCAGGGGGCCGCGAAGATCCTGTACGCCGACCAGTGGAACGACGTACAGATCGATCTGACCGCGGCCGCGGGGAAGACGGTCGCGCAGATCGTGCTCGTCGTGGATGCGCCCGAGGTGGGCCACGAGTTTGCGGGTTGGATCGACGACGTCGAGATCGGTCCGGCGCCGGCGGAGCCGGATGGGTCGGACCTGGCGGCGTACGTCGACACACGCCGCGGTACCAACGCCAGTCACGACTTCTCCCGAGGCAACACGCTGCCGATCACCGCCTGGCCCAACGGGTTCAACTTCCTCACGCCGGTCACGAACGCCTCGACGCACCGTTGGCCGTACGAGTACCACCGCGCCAACAACGCGGACAACCGCCCCGAGCTGCAGGGCCTCACGTTCTCCCACCAGCCGAGCCCATGGATGGGCGACCGCGATCAGCTGACGATCATGCCGGTCGCCGCCTCCGAGCCGCTGGGCGATCCCGCCGAGCGCGCCGCCGCGTTCAGCCACGACGACGAGACCGCCCGCCCCGACCTGTACGCGGTCGACCTTGCGAACGGTGTCCGCGCGGAGCTCACCCCGACCGACCACGGCGCGATCTTCCGCTTCACGTTCCCCAAGGACGCGCCCGGACGGCACCTGATCTTCGACACGATCGACGAGAACGGCGCCTTCGAGTACGACGGGAACGCGGTCACCGGCTGGGTCGAGAACGGCTCGGAAACCGGCCGCACGCGCATGTACTGCTACGGCGAGTTCTCCACGGCCCCCACCGCATTCGGCGAAGCGCACGGTGGTCGCGACAACGCCCGCGCCGCGACGTTCGACGTACCTGAAGTGACGCTGCGGATCGCGACCTCGTTCATCGGCGTCGACCAGGCCCGCCACAACCTGGAGCTCGAGCTCGAAGGGCGGTCCTTCGAGGAGATCCAGGCCGCCGCCAACGCGGTGTGGAACGAGCGCCTGCAGGTCATCCGGCCGGAGGGCGCGACGCCGCCGCAGCTGCGGACCGTATACGGCAACCTGTACCGGCTCAACCTCTACCCGAACTCACACTTCGAGAACGCGGGTACGCCGGACGCACCGGAGTACCGCTACGCCAGCCCGGTCCTGCCGACGAACGGTACGCCGACCGCGCGCGAGACCAATGCGGTCGTGAAGCCCGGCAAGATGTATGTGAACAGCGGGTTCTGGGACACGTACCGGACCGCGTGGCCGGCGTACGCCTTCTTCTACCCGGCACTGACCGCGGAACTGGTCGACGGGTTCGTGCAGCAGTATCGCGACGGCGGCTGGATCGCGCGCTGGTCCTCGCCCGGGTACGCGGACTGCATGACCGGGACGAGCTCGGACGTATCGTTCGCGGACGCGTACCTCAAGGGCGTGGCGTTGCCCGACCCGTTGGCGACGTACGACGCCGGGCTGCGGAACGCGACCGTCGCGCCGGAGGCGACCGAGGTCGGGCGGAAGGGCGTCGAGACCGGGTTCTTCGCCGGGTACGTGAGCACCGATACCGAGGAGAGCGTGTCGTGGTCGCTCGAGGCGTACCTGAACGACTTCGCGCTGGCGGAGATGGCCACTCGCCTGGCCGACGTCTATCCCGAGCGTCGTGATCAGCTGCTGGAGGAAGCGGAGTACCTGCGGCGCAGGTCGCTGAACTACGTGCTGCTGTTCGACAACGACATCAACTTCTTCCAGGGTCGTCGTCCGGACGGGTCGTTCGCCAAGGCTGCCGCTGACTTCGACCCCGAGGAGTGGGGCGGCGACTTCACCGAGACCGACGGGTGGAACTTCGCGTTCCACGTCGCCCACGACCCGCGCGGCCTGGCCAACCTGTACGGCGGACCTCGCGGTCTCGAGGCGAAACTCGACGCGTTCTTCGCGACCCCCGAACTCGCGGTGAAGAAGGGCACGTACTCGATCGTCATCCACGAGATGCTCGAGGCCCAGGCCGTCCGGATGGGCCAGTTCGGCTTCTCGAACCAGCCCGCGCACCACATCGCCTGGATGTACAACTACACCGGTACGCCTGCCAAGACCCAGGCGATGGCCCGCGAGGTCCTCGACCGCCTGTACGTCGGTGAGCAGATCGGGCAGGGGTACCCGGGCGACGAGGACAACGGCGAGATGTCCGCGTGGTACCTGTTCGCGGCGCTGGGCCTCTACCCGCTCCGGGTCGGCGCCCCCGAGTACGCGATCGGCTCGCCGCTGTTTCCCCGCGTCACACTCGAGCCGCTCGGTGGGAAGCCCCTGACGATCACTGCGACCAACCCCGAACATCCTTATGTACAAGAGCTCCAGGTAGACGGCAAACAGTTGTCCGTAGCATCAATCACCCACGCGGACCTGACCGCCGCCGACCAACTCCACTTCACCCTCGGCGCCGAACCGTCCGACTGGGCGACCCTGCAACTCCCACCGGCGCTCACGCCCGACGACGCCGTCGCCAAGCCCCTCGTCGACCTGATCCCGGTCGACCCGACCAAACCCCTCTTCGACGACACCTCCACCACCGAAACCACGGTCGAGCGAGCCGTCTGGTCCCTGCCCGCCCCAGCAACCCCGACCCTCTACACCCTGACGTCGGGCTCGGCAGTCGCCCCCAGCACGTGGCAACTGGAGGCGTCCACCGACGGCACCACCTGGACCGTCCTCGACGAACGCACCAACCAAACCTTCCGCTGGCCCCGCCAAACCCGCCCCTTCACCATCAAGACCCCCGGCGAATACCAGCACTACCGCTTGACCACCCCCACCCCAACAACCCTCGCCCAACTAGAACTTCTCCACTGACGCGCCACGACTCGACGCGGCGGGCTACTTCTTGGGGGCGGAGGTGGCTCGGATGTGGAGTTCGGTGCGGAGGGTGACTGTGGAGGGTGGGCGGCCGGGGGAGGCGGTTCGGTCTTTGAGGAGGAGGCCGGCGGTGCGGCCTAGTTCGTAGGTCGGCTGGGCGACGGTCGTCAGGCTGGGTACGACGAGGTCGGCCCAGGGGATGTCGTCGAAGCCCACGATCGCGATGTCGTCCGGTGTGCGCAGGCCCTTGCGAGCGAGGCATTCCAGGGCGCCGACGGTCATCAGGTTGTTGGTGGCGAACAGCGCCTCGGGCGGGTCGGGGAGTTCGAGCAGGCTTTCCATCGCGGCGTACCCGCCGGCCTCGCGGAAGTCGGCGTGCCGGACCAGGTCCTTGTCGTACCGGATCCCGCCCGCCCGGAGCGCCGACCGGTACCCGGCCAGGCGGTCCATCGCCGTCGACACCTTGCGCGGGCCGGTGATGCAGGCGATCCGCCGGTACCCGCCGTCGATCAGGTGTTTGACGCCCTCGAAGGCGCCGTGCTCGTTGTCGACCAGTACGGTGTCGGCCTCGACGCCCTCGACCCTCCGGTCGATCATCACGAGCGGGATCTTCGCATTCGCGAGCAGGTGGACGCCCTCGGCCGTCGACGTCGGGGAGATCACCACACCGGCCATCTGGTCGGTCAGGACCGCCGACGCGTACGCCGCTTCCTTCGCGGAGTCCTCGTCGGAGTTGCAGAGGACGACGTGGTACCCCTCGGTCTGCGCGACGTCCTCGAGCCCGCGGACGAGCGAGGTGAAGAACGGGTTCTCGATGTCCGAGATGACGACCGCCCAAAGGTTCGTCGAAGACTTGCGCAGGTTCCGCGCGACCCCGTTCGGCCGGTACCCGAGCTCCGCGACCGCGGCCCGGACCTTCTCGGACAGCTCGGGGTCGACGTTCCGCCGGCCGCTCAGCACGCGTGACACCGTGGCCGGTGACACCCCCGACCTACGCGCTACGTCGTAGATCGTCGTCATACCCGCTCCCCGCTGGAGATCCGATGGTCGTCTGAATCGCACTCTAACTCCGATCCGAGCCAAAGGATCTCATGGTGCCGATCGCACTCCGTCCAGTAGTGCCAGCGCCGCGGCCTGTGAAGGGGCGGAGTCGGCGGCGCCGTTGACCGTGGTGGACAGGGCGCCCGCCGCGTTCGCCAGTCGTACGGCGTCCACCAGGTCGGCCCCGTGTGCGAGTGACGCGGCCAGTGAACCGCAGAACGCGTCGCCGGCGCCGACCGTGTCGACGGTGTCCACCTCGTGCGCGCTGATCCGCTCCTCGAACCCGCCGACCCGATCCAGGACATAGGCACCCCGAGCGCCGAGCGTCACCACACAGGCCCGGAGGTCCCAGTCCTCGGCGAGTTTGCGCGCGATCATCGGCACCTGCGACTCGTCGTCGCAGTTCAGGCCGGTGAGCGCGGCCGCCTCCACCTCGTTCGGCACCAGAATGTCGACGTACGACGCCAGTGTCGGGTCGACCGGCCCGACCGGGGCCGGTGTGAGGATCGTCGTGACGCCCGCGGTCGAGGCGAGCCGGAGGGCGGTGTGGCTCGCCTCGACCGGGAGCTCGAGTTGCACGCTCAGCACCTTGCTCGCGGTCAGTACGTCGGTCGCGGCCTCGACGTCCAGCGCGGTGATCGCCGCGTTCGCGCGGGACACGATGATGATCGAGTTCCCGCCGTCCGGCAGCACCAGCGGCAGTCCGACCCCGGTGCCGAGCGACGGGTGCCGTACGACCCACGAGGTGTCGACCCCGTTCGCCGACAACAGTTCCAGGAACTCCTCGCCGTACCGGTCCTCGCCGATCGTCCCGATGATCGCCGTCCGTGCACCCATCCGGGCCGCTGCGATCGCCTGGTTCACGCCCTTGCCGCCGAGGAACTCCGCGAACCCCGTGCCGTGCAGCGTCTCACCCGGCAACGGCCGCCGCTCCGCCGACGCGACCAGGTCCTTCATGAACGATCCGAGCACACAGACATCGTTCATGCCTGGTCCTCCGCTAGGCGTTTGCCCAGGGCACCGGACGGATGGAACTGTGCGAAGTCGTGATGACTGAACTCCCGCAGTACGACGAGTGCGCAGGCCAGCGCGTCGCCCATCGCCAGTGAGGCGGTCGTCGACGCGGTCGGCGCCAGGTTCAGCGGATCCGCCTCGCGGAGAACCATCGTGTCCAGCGTGTACGTCGCCAGTTGGGCCAGCGTCGACTCTTCGCGACCGGTCATCGCGATCACGGGGATCTGGCGGTCCCGCAACATCCGGGCGAACGCGCACACCTCGGCCGTCTCTCCGGATGCGGACAGTGCCAGGACGAGATCGCGGGATGTCACGGCGCCGGAGTCCCCGTGCAACGCGTCGCCGGAGTGGATGAAGGTGGCCGGCGTACCTGTGCTCGCGAGCGTCGCGGCGATCTTCCGTCCGACCAGGCCGGACTTGCCGAGGCCGGTGACCACGAGGTGACCTTCGCAGCGGGCGACCGCGACCAGCACGTCCAGGAAGACCCCGTCCAGGCGGTCGGCGAGCGCCGACACGGCCGCGGCCTCGGTCTCGATGGCGTCCCGCGCCGCCTGCAGTCCCCGTGCCACCAGATCCCTGGACAGCTCGTCGGCCGTGCGGTGGGCGGACGCACGGTTCGGCACAACTGGCATCCCAGCGCCTCTCAGCTCAGAAATCGATTTCCGCAGATTAGGCAGCGGGGTCGGGTGGTGTCAACGGCTGCGCCCAGGTCGAAACCCTTGTGTATACGCGGGAATTGCCCGAGTCGGTCAGATGGCCACACCATCGCCCCTTGACCGTCGTGGTCCTCACTCGTAGATTTGCGAGAAATCGATTGCCCCTCGAAGCATGCCGCTCGACCGTTCGAGAGAAGTGAAGGAACTGCTATGAAGCGTGGGGCCTTGCTCGCTGTTCTGCCGCTGGTCTTCGGAACGGCGACACTCCTGACCCAGTCCTCGAACCCGCAGGAGGCCGCGACCGTGAACGCGATCGGCACCGCCCAAGTGGAATCGAAGGGCACGCCCAGCAAGAGTGACGGTGACCTTTGGCCGTCGTGCTGGGCCGGCAACGACAAGCTGTACGCCGCCAACGGCGACGGCAAGGGGTTCAGCGTCGACGGCGACTTCGCCGACATCGCGGTCAGCGAGATCACCGGTACGCCGGGAAACTTGTCCGGGGCAACGATCTCTCGCGGAGACCAGGTCGGGTCCGTCTGGAGCGGCGCCGGGTACAACCGGAAGCCGACCGGGATGGTGTGCGTCGGTGACACGATGTACCTCGCCGTACAGGACCTCGCGCTCGACTTCAACGACGTACCGGCGGCGACGATCCTGAAGTCGACCGACCACGGGCGGACCTGGACGTGGGACAAGTCGAAGCCGATGTTCTCGGACCACGTGTTCACGACGATCTGGTTCGCGGACTTCGGCAAGGGCGGCGCCGCGGCGCCCGACGGATATGTGTACGCGTACGGGCTGGACGGGAACTGGCGGGACTCGTTCGACGACACGGTCCCCGATCCGCAGAGCGTGTTCCTGGCGCGGGTGCCCAAGCGTGACGTGCAGGACCGGGGTGCGTGGAAGTTCTACACCGGGTCCGGGTGGTCCTCGAGGATCGCCGATCGCAAGCCGGTGCTCAACGACCAGCGGCGGTTATACGCGCAGACGTACGGGACGAACGCGTCCAACCTGAGCGTGATCAGTCAGGGCGGCGTGACTTATCTGGCCCAGCAGAAGCGGTATGTGTACACGTCGTGGACGGAGTACACCTTCGAGTTCTACGAGTCGCCGACGCCTTGGGGGCCGTGGAAACACTTCATGTCCAAGGACTTCGGCGGGTATCCGTGGTCGACCTCGAAGTACGGCGGGTACGGCGTGACGATCCCGTCGAAGTTCGTGCAGCCGGACGGCAAGACGATGTATCTGCAGGCGAACGTGTGCCCGTGTGGCGGAGGCGGGATCGGTACGTCGGTCTACAACTTCAACCTGCGCAAGCTCGTTCTGACGCCGTCCGTTGACACTCCGGCATCGAACCTCCCGGGATCGGACAACCTCGCTGCTGCGACCGGTGCGGTCGCGATCTCGAAGTCGACGCAGTCGGGCAGTCTCGCGTTGCCGAACGACGGCGCGAAGACGGGCAGCGAGTCCGATTTCGACGACGAGGTGAAGGGCGCGTCGTGGTGGGGGTACGAGTGGCCCGCGCGGCACAAGGTGAACAACGTGGAGTTCACGTCCGGAGCGGTGTCGGCCGAGGGCGGGTACTTCACCGGGCGCCCGCGGGTCCAGGTACGCCAGGGCGGGCAGTGGGTCGAGGTCGGGTCGCAGACCGTGTCCCCGACGTATCCGGGTGATGCGTCGGCCGGCGCGAACACGACGTACACGATCACCTTCCCGGTGCAGGAGACGGACTGGGTCCGGGTGATCGGTCTGCCCGGTGGGACGCGTTCGTACTCGACTGCTTCCGAGGTGGCTGTTCGCTACGTGTCGCAGCTCGCCGACGGCGGATTCGAGGGCACCGGCAGCGGCAAGCCGGCGTGGCTCTTCGAAGGTACAGCGGCCAACGGCGTAGACCGCGGCCTCGGCTTCGCGCACTCCGGCGCCAACAACGGGTGGATCCGCTGCACGTGTACGGGTTGGAGTGCGCTCTACCAGAACGTCCCTGTTGTCCCTGGTACGACGTACACGTTCGGATCCTGGGTCAACGCATCGGCGAACCTCCCCGCCGACCAGGGCCGCTTCGGCGTCCGCGCCGGCACGACCGACCTCGCAAGCACCACTTTCGGCGCCGGCACCGGCTACGTCCACCACGAGGTCACGGTGAAGGTCCCATCCAACGTCCACGAACTCACCGTCTACGCCGGCTTCAACGCCCCCAACAAAGACACCTGGATCCAGCTAGACGACTTCACCGTCAACTAACCCGCCTTTCCGGAAAGAATCCGTCACCCACCGCCGATTTCTTTCCGGAAAGGTCACGGCCAAGGAAGGAGGTCTGGTGTTGGGCCTGTGATGGGGCCTGGGGTTGGGCGGCCGGCGTACCAGGCGGTTAGGTCGGTGAAGGTTCCTTCGAGGGTGATGTCTGTGCCGGTGCCGTTGTCCCAGGTGTGGGTGGGGGACTTGAGGATCAGGTGGGTGTTGTCGGGGGTGCGGGCTCGGAGAAAGTCCAGTAGGTGCAGGCAGAAGTCGTCGGACCAGGTGGTGGGGGTGATGCCGAGGTCGAGGTCTGTGGTGTGGATGGTGAGTTCGCGCCACGTCGCCTGCAGGCCCGCGGAGAGGTTGCTGTTGCGGTGCAGGATCGGGAGCGGCCAGTCGGTGGGGCCGACCTTGTCCCAGGAGGCGAGCAAGGTGGTGACGGCCTGCGACACGTGGGACCTGAGTTCGGCGGCGGGGCGGTCGGCGCCGGCCTCGATCGCGGCATCGCGTGCCGGGCGCCCACCGTCGTACACCTCGACGAGGCGACCCTGCAGCGCCTGGTCGACCTGACGCGTCATCGCCTCGGAGAAGTTCGCGATGTGAGTGATCACATGACCGCGCGACCACCCCGGCAGGGCGGAGTCGGCGCGTGCGGTCGCGTCGTCGAGGTCTGCCGTCACGGCGAGCAGTTGGTCGGCGATCGCACGTACTTCGTTCAGGGCCACAGCAGCTCCTTCATTCACATGCCATCAATTGAACATCCCATTAGTATCATCAGATGACCACGCTCGCCTTCGCTTTAGCCGCCACCATCAAGCACGACGGTCACGGCGGTGTCGCGGATCTGCTCTCCACCCCGGACGAGGCAGCCGCCTGGCTGACCGAGCACGACCAGTTGGTCGCGCAGGTGTTGGGGTCCGAGTCCGACTTGGGGAGGTTTGTGCACCCGAATCGGCCAGAAACCCTCCCCAAACTGTGGAAGGAAGTGGTGCGGATTCGGGGGGCGGTGCGGGCGTTGTTTGCTCGGGCGGTTGCGCCTGGGGAACCCAGCGCGGCGGATGTTGGGCGGTTGATGAACGTCGAGGATGCGCTGCGGATCGTGAACGAGGCGGCGGACGGGTTGGGTACGACGCACTTGGAATGGGTGGACGAGCCGAGCGTGCGATGGGCGTACCGGACCGAGGATCCGATCGCGTTGCTGGTCGGCGCGGTCGGGCGGTCGGCGATCGACTTCCTGGCGAGCCCGGATCGCGCGCGGCTGCGCGCCTGCCCGGCGGCGCGGTGTGTGAAGTACTTCCTGCAGGACGACCCGCGGCAGACGTGGTGCTCGCCGGCCTGCGGGAATCGGGAGCGGGTGAATCGCCACTACCGGAAACGGACCTCCGGATAATCTGTGCGGTATGAGCGTCGCGCGGTTCAAGGACCTGTGTGTGGACGTGGCGAGCCCGAGTGGGATGGCCGCCTTCTGGGGACGGACGATCGGGCTGACCGCGCCGGCCGACAACCCGAACGTGCTCCTCGGTGACGTCCCGGAGAAGACCATCTGGATGTGCAAGGTCCCGGAGCCGAAGACGGTGAAGAACCGCGTGCACTTCGACGTGATCGCCGGCGAGATCGCGGACCTCGAACGCTCCGGAGCGACCGTCCTGTCGCCGGAGACCGCGGCGCAGCAGTGGACGGTGATGGCGGACCCGGAGGGCGGTGAGTTCTGCGGGTTCGTCCGCGAGACGGTCCCGGCGTACCGGCTGATGGAACTGATCGTCGACTCGGCCGACCCGGAGGCGCAGGCCCGGTGGTGGGCGGACGTGGTCGGCGGCGAGTTCTCGAGCCGCCCCGGCCGGCCGTACTACTGGCTCGAGAACGTGCCCGGTCTGCCGTTCAGGTACTGGGTCTTCAACCCGGTCCCGGAGCCGAAGACGGTCAAGAATCGCGTGCATTGGGACGTCACCGCACCCGCCCTGCAGCCGGTCCTCGACGCGGGTGCGACACTGCTGCGGCCCAAGGACGACGAGATCGGCTGGCACGTCTGCGCCGACCCCGAAGGCAACGAATTCTGCGTCTTCCTGCCCCCGAACGAGGACTCGCCATGACCAAGCTCGACCTGACCGTATCCGGGCCGGATCTGACCGAGGCGTTGGTGAACGTCTCCTCGGTCAGCGGGACGGAGGAGACGCTCGCGGACAAGGTCGAGGCGGCGCTCTCGGCGTACCCGCATCTGAAGGTGTTCCGGCACGGCAACACCGTCGTCGCCCGCACTGACCTCGGCCGCGCCGAGCGGGTCGTCCTCGCCGGTCACCTCGACACCGTGCCGCTCAACGACAACCTTCCGGCCCGCCGCGCCGACGGCCTGATCCACGGCCTCGGCGCGTGTGACATGAAGGGCGGCGTCGCGGTCGGGCTGCGCCTCGCCGCGACCCTCGACGAGCCGAACCGGGACGTCACGTACGTGTTCTACGACTGCGAGGAGATCGAGGCCGACCGGAACGGTCTGTTCAAGCTGACCCGCTCCAACCCCGAGCTGCTCGAAGGCGTGTTCGCGGTCGTGATGGAGCCGTCGAACGCGGTCGTCGAGGCCGGCTGCCAGGGCACGATGCGGATCGAGGTCACCACCCGCGGCGAGCGGGCGCACTCGGCCCGCTCCTGGATGGGCAGCAACGCGATCCACACCGCGGGCGGGGTGCTCGCGCGACTGGCGGCGTACGAGCCTCGGCGGGTCCCGATCGACGGGCTCGAGTACCGCGAGGGGCTGAACGCGGTCGCGATCACGGGCGGTGTCGCGGGCAACGTCGTACCGGATCTGTGCACTGTGACGATCAACTACCGCTTCGCGCCGAACCGGTCCGAAGCGGAGGCCGAGGCGCACCTGCGTGAGGTCTTCGAGGGGTACGACGTGACTGTGACGGACTCTGCGCCGGGTGGACTCCCGGGGCTCGAGCGACCGGCCGCGGCGGCGTTCCTGCAGGTGGTGGGCGGGGAGTCGCAGCCGAAGTTCGGGTGGACCGACGTGGCGCGGTTCACGCTGCTCGGCGTACCGGCGGTGAACTACGGGCCGGGGGACCCGCTGTACGCGCACAAGCAGGACGAGTTCGTGCCCGAGGCCGATATCGAGCTGTGTGAACAGCGGCTGAGGAGTTGGTTGACAGACCGCGCCTGAACGCGCCCGGTTACCGGCGAGGCAATAACCTGGAAGCATGTCAGAACCATCGATCCATCCCGACCGTCCGGTCGGCCAGCAGCAGCGCGGGCCGGTCACGATGCGGCGCAACCAGGTGCAGCAGTCCACGTCCGAGCAGCGGCTGCTGGACAGTCGCGGGCCGTCGGACTGGGTGCACACCGACCCGTGGCGGGTGCTGCGGATCCAGTCGGAGTTCATCGAGGGCTTCGGCATGCTGGCGGAGCTGGGCGCGGCGATCAGCGTGTTCGGGTCGGCGCGGACCAAGGTGGACGACCCGATGTATGCCGCCGCGGAGGAGTTCGGGCGGAAGCTGGTCGAGGCCGGGTACGCCGTGATCACCGGCGGCGGGCCGGGCGTGATGGAGGCTGCGAACAAGGGCGCGTCCGAGGCCGGCGGGGTGTCGGTCGGGCTCGGGATCGAGCTGCCCTTCGAGAACGGCCTGAACGAGTGGGTCGACATCGGGATGAACTTCCGGTACTTCTTCACCCGGAAGACGATGTTCGTGAAGTACGCCCAGGGCTTCGTGGTGATGCCGGGCGGGTTCGGCACGCTGGACGAGATGTTCGAGGCGCTCACGCTGGCGCAGACCCGGAAGGTCACGTCGTTCCCGGTCGTGCTGTTCGGTACGTCGTACTGGGGCGGGCTGGTCGACTGGCTGCGTACGACGATGCTCGAGGACGGGAAGATCTCGGCCGCCGACCTGGAGATGTTCGTCGTCACCGACGACGTCGACGAGGCGATCAGCTACATCGTCAAGTCCGGCGAACTCGCCGACGAGGCAGCTGAGGAAGCCGCCGAGGAGGCCGCACGCGAGGTCGACGCCGCGAACGATCCGGCCCGGCGAGCACAGCGCCTGGGCTCGGACGGGAGCTGAAATCCTGGGGGTTTTCGCGGTTGACTCGCCCGGCATGGCACGATCGGTCCCGTGATGTGGTTCTTCGGGCTGATCGTGGTGCTGTTGATCGGGGCTGTCGCGGTAGTGGCCTCGGGTCGTTGGGGTGCCATGAGCACGGCGTACGACGACCGGCCCGACATGACCGTGCCGGCGCGGCAGGCGCTCACGTCGACCGATATCGAGTCGGCGCGGTTCGCTGTCGGGGTGCGTGGCTACCGGATGGACGAGGTCGACACGCTGCTCGAACGGGTCGCGAAGGAGGTCGCCGAACGCGACCGCCGGATCGCCGACCTCGAGCGCGCCGTGGCCCCGATCGTCGAGGCGCCGGACGGGCACGGGTTCAGCTCCCGTCCGTACGACCCGGCCGAGTTCGAGGACACCGGAACGCAGCCACCCATCCTGGTCGGCGGCCCCGACCCTGTCGCCCGAACCACCCCCGCGGACGCCACCAGCACAGAGGAGTCCACCGACTCCACCCAGTCCGCTGAGCCGGCCGGCTCAGCTGCTTCTTCGGCGGGTGTCGAGGAGGAGGACGACGAGCCGGAGACGACTGAGCTGCCGCGGGCGAGCCAGGTGGCCGCCGACGAGTACGAGCGCCTGCAGGCCGAGGCCCGCGCCGTACTGGAAGCTCAGTCCCAACCGGTGATCTCACGCCGCAAGCCGGCTCCGCATCAGCCAGCCCCCGCTCAGCAGCCCCAGCAGGACCAACAGCAGGAGCAGCAGGAGCAGCCGGACGCAGCTCCCGCAGAACCTCCCGTCGAGCCGCCTGCCACGCACTGGACGCAGCAGCCGCCGCAGGAGGCCCAGGAGCAGACCCAGCCTCAGACCCAGGAGCAGGCTCAGCCGCAGAGGCAGGAGCAGGCCCAGGAGCAGGCTCAGCAGCAGACGCCGGAGCCGCCGCAGGCGGAGGCTAATGGGGATGCCGGGGACGGAGACGGGAACGAGGGATGGCGGTTCTGGCCGCCTGCGGATCAGCAGGGTGAAGGGGCGTATCAGCGCCCCAGCTGATGGACGCGAAGAGGAGCTGTCACGCGGAGGCGTCGATCGAGTTGCTGCTGGCGCCTGAGGTCGCCTGGGACGTGGCGATGGACTGGGAGCGCCAGTCCCGCTGGATGCTCTTCACCCGCGTCTGGGGGACCGAGAACGACGGCGTCGGCGTCGGTGGGGGAGTCGCGGCGCGGACTTCTGTCGGTGGCATCGGGTTCACTGACGACATGGTCATCACACACTGGGATCCACCGCGCGAGTGCACGGTGAAGCATCTCGGCAAGCTCGTCCGCGGCACCGGGACGTTCGCCATCGAGCCGCTGGTGTTCTGCGGCGTCGACCGCGAGACGTCGGTCTTCGGCAGCACGTTCACCTGGTCCGAGGACGTCGTACCGCCGCTCGGTCGCTTGGGTGCGTTCGCCTGGCCGATGGTGCGCCCGGTGTTCGAGGCGATGATGCGGATCTCGCTGCGCCGGCTGGTCAAGGAGGCCAACGCATGACGGTCGTCGGACCGGACGGGCAGCCGCGCTGCGGATGGGCGACGTCCGCACCGGAGTACGTCGAGTATCACGACACCGAGTGGGGCAAGGAGATCCGCACCGATGTCGCGCTGTTCGAGCGGATGACCCTCGAGGGGTTCCAGTCGGGCCTGTCGTGGATCACGATCCTGCGCAAACGGGAGAACTTCCGGGCCGCGTTCGCGCAGTTCGATCCGGAGACGATCGCGAAGTACGACGACGCGGATTTCGAGCGCCTGATGGCCGATCCGGGGATCGTCCGCAACCGGTTGAAGATCAACGCGACGATCTCCAACGCCCGCGCGCTGCTCGACCTGGCCGAAGGCGAGTTCACCGACCTGCTCTGGTCGTTCCGGCCCGCGAAGCACGCGGCCCCGAAGACGCCGGCCGACGTACCGGCCACGACACCGGAGTCCGTGGCGATGTCGAAGGCCTTGAAGAAGAAGGGTTTCGTCTTCGTCGGACCCACCACGGCGTACGCGTTGATGCAGGCCACCGGCATCGTGAACGACCACTTGAAGACCTGTATAGCCCGGTAATCCGCGTGCACGTGCAGAAGCCTTTTGCAGATGCAAAAGGAACTTTGGCGGAAACAAAAGACAAACGCCTGAACGAGTTGTGCTTCGGGCACTGAACGTGATGTGGTGTTCAGCGGGCTCCCCGACTGTCAGGTGGTTGTCCGGCCGTGACTCGCCCGGCCGGAACGCGGTCGTGGAGCCCACCAAACGTTCTACGGACGTTTATTTACACCGTCTGTGGAGAAGGCAGTCCGGAAGACATCGGTTCCGGTCAGACCGGACAGTTGGGTGCCGGCGGACGTCGTGGTGAGGTACAGATTCGCTTCAGCGTAAGCATCTGCCGCGTCGTCGTCCGCCGTACCGAACTGTCGCGTCCAGTTGCGCGCGTGGTCGGGTGAGTACTTCGTCAGTACGCCGTCGAACTTGCCGAGTGGGGTCTCCAACGATCCGTCCGTGAGGCCGCCGACGTACAGCGCACCGCCCGCATCTACAACCACCGCGGCGCCCTTGTCGTTGCCGGTCGTGCCGAACTGATCCCGCCACGTCAGTACGCCGTCTGCGTCGGCGCGAGCGACCAGGATGTCCTTGTCGCCGATCAACGTGCCCGCGAAATCGCCCGCGGTGTAGCCGGTCAGATAGACCCCGCCCGCAGGATCCGGCGCGATGCCCCACACCTCGTCGGAGGCGGCGGTGCCGAACTGTTTCGTCCACACCGGATCGCCGTTGGGCGAGTAACGCGCAAGGAGACTGTCGATGCCGCCGGCCGACGTACCGAGTTCGCCGGCCGTCATCCCGGCCAGGTAGACCGCGCCGCCCGAGACCGCGACGGACATGCCCTTGTCCTCGCCCGCGCTGCCGGTCTGCCGCAACCACACCTGCTGCCCGTCCGCATCGAGCCGCCCGACGAACACGTCCTTGTCGCCCTGGTTCGCCCCGCCCAGAGCGCCCTTCGTGTAGCCACCGACGTACACCGCGGTCCCGTCGACCGCCACCGAGTAGCTCCGATCCGCCACCCCCGGTACGCCGAACTGCGTGAGCCACCGGCGATTCCCGTCGGCGTCGTACTGCGCGGCGAACGCATCGTCCGTGGCGTTCCCCGCATGCGCGCCGTCCAGATCCCCGTTGGTGTAACCGGTCACCACGACCCGCCCGTCCGCGTCGACAGCAACGCCGTACGCGCGTTCCGTCCCAGCGGTCCCGAGCGATCGCGTCCAGTCGCGCGACCCGTCGGCGCGATACTTGATCAGCGCGACATCGGTGCCGCCGGCGTACGGCTGCCCGTCCAGCGCACCCGCTGCCGCGACCGCCTGGTACACGTTGCCTGAGGCATCTGTTGCGATGCCGCCGGCGCGATCCTCGCCCGCGGTACCCGTGATCGCGGCCTGCATCGGCGTGGCCGGCGGCTTCCCGAGGTACTGGAAGATGTACTTCGCGCCTTCGGCGAACGTCGGCCCCCAGACGTCCCAGTCGTGCCCGCCGTCGACGACCCGGAACTCCGAGGTGAGGGTCGGCACCCGCGCCGCCTGGTTGAACACCACGTGCGTCTCGAAGTCGAGGTCGTGGGTGGCGTCGATCGCCTTCGGGTTCTTGTACTCGTCGTCGCCGACCGCGAGGAACAGATGCGACTGCAGCCCGGTCGCCGCGAACGACTTCAGCGTGGCGGGCCAGTTCAGCTTCAGGTAAGTCGACTCGACGAACGGATCCTTACCCTTGCCGAAGGCGCCGAAATCGCGGGTGCTCGAATCGCTCGGCGGCAACGGGAAGTACACGGCTGGGCTCAGGGCGATCGCCGCACCGAACACGTCCGGGTGTGCGAGGGAGTACCGGAGCGCGCCGGCGCCGCCCATCGAGTAGCCCGCGATCGCCCGGCCGGTGCGGTCCGCGATCGTGCGGTACGTCGCGTCGATCTGCGGCACGAGATCCTTGAGGAACGCGGTCTCGACGGGTCGTCCCGGGTCGGTGCCTTGGTACGCGGAGTCGACGTACCAGCTGGCGCGGCTGCTCCACGGCGCATCCGGCATGATCGCGATCGTCGGTGGGATCTCGCCGTTGCCGATCAGCTCGTCCAGGCGGCTCTTCACCTGCGTCCAGGCGCTCATCGAGTCCCCGCGCCCGTGCAGCAGGTAGATGACCGGGTAGCGCCGGTCCGACGCGTCGTACCCGGCCGGGAGGTAGACGTTGTAGTTGATGTCCTCACCGAGCGTCGCCGACCGCACGGCGGCGGGCTTGATGACACCCGGCTCGGCAGTCGGCGCGGCGGCGGATCCAGGTACGACGAGACTCCCGACGAGCGTGGCAACAGTCAGGACAGGCAGCAGCAGTTTCCTCACACGTCAGGTTGTAATCGCTTACGTAAACGATTACAAGAGCCTGCGAGTCAGCGGCCGGTGAAGGTGGGTTTTTGTTTGGCTACGAAGGAGGTGACTGCGTTGTGGTGGTCTTCGGTGGAGCCGGTGAGCTGCATTTTCCCCGCCTCGAAGACCAGGGCCTCGGCGAGGGTGTGGCTTGCCGAGTAGCTGAGGGACTGGCGGACGGCGCCGTACGCGACTGTGGGGCCGGCTGCGAGTTTGGTGGCTAGGTCGGCGACCGCGGTTTCCAGGTCGGCGGCGGGGACGACTGACGTGGCCAGGCCGAGGTCGAGGGATTCGGCGGCGGGGACGGTGCGGGGGAAGTAGAGCAGTTCGAGCGCCTTCGCGTGGCCGATCAGGCGGGGGAGGGTCCAGGAGATTCCGGTGTCGCAGGACAGCGCGATGCCGGTGAAGGCGAGGTTGAAGCCCGCGGTGTCGGCGACGACCCGGAAGTCGCACGCGAATGCCATCGACGCGCCGGCCCCGGCCGCCACGCCGTTGACCGCCGCGATCACCGGCTTCGGCATCTCGGCGAGCGCGAGGGCGATCGGCGCGAAGTGGTCCGGCACCGTGCTCCACAGCGCGGCTTGGTCGTTCGCCTGCAGCAGCCCGATGTGCTCCTTCAGGTCCTGCCCGACGCAGAACGCCCGGCCGGTCCCGGTCAGTACGACGACCCGCACGGCCGGATCGTCGGCGGCGGCCAGGACCGTGTCGCGGAGCAGTACCTTGGTCGGCGTGTCGAGCGCGTTCATCGCCTCCGGCCGGTTGAGCGTGATGGTCGCGACACCCTCGGAAACGGCGTACGTGACGGAATCACTCATCGTGGTCAGCTCCTTGACTGTCAGTGAAATTTTCAGTGCTGTGTCAGGCAGTCGTCGACGAAACGCCCGGCCGCGGGGCCCAATCGTTCCGCATGGAAATCGAAGAACGCGGCCGCCTTCGTTCCGGCCCAGTCGGCCGGTAGCAGCTCGTCCGGAAGCCCCGGATCCAGGAACAGGAACTTGCGCCACTCGTGCACCAGTTCCGACCGTACGGCGAACGCCTGTTCGTCGCTCGTCTCCGTGCCGGCAGCGTCCACGAGGGCCTTCGCCTCGATCAGCCAGGCGTCGTACGACGCGCCGAGCTCGTCGAGTTTCCAGACCCGCCGGGCGAACTCGACCGCGCCGGCGTCGACCGGCGCGCGGAACCGGTCCGCGGCGATGCCCTCCACGCCGAGGATCTGGTCCACCTCGGCGTCGTTGCGCAGCCCGACCCAGGCGCCGTCGGACAGCGGAGCCCAACCCAGAAAGGAGAGTTGGCTCGCCAGCTGCTCGCGGCGCCGGGCGTTCGGGACCTCGCGGAGAATGCCCAGGTGCCAGTGCCGGTCCCAGTCGCCCGGTCCCTCGGAACCGGTCGCCACGGGCGTGCCGTCCGGCGCGGTCCGGTAGATCCGTACGGCGGCGTCGTCGAGGCGGCGACGCGCCCGGGACGTCAGCGCGTATCCGGGCTGGCCGTCGATCCGGGCCGGCTCCAGCCAGCCCTGCCGGACCATCCGGGAGACGGCGGTCCGGACCGCGGGCGGGTGGACCCCGAGCGGTGCGAGCAGCCGGACGAGAGCCGCGACCGGAGCCTGCGCACCTCGCGCGCGCAGGTGGTCGCCGTACAGGTCGAAGAGGGCTGAACGGGCGTGCACAAGACTCGAGTCTGCCGTATGGTGCACGGCTCTGGCCTGGGATCGGGAATAATGGGGTCCGATACACACTGCGATACGCGCCGACGGCGCATCACCGCAACGGCGCCGGCGACGGTCCCCCGCGCGGTGTCGTCGCTCAACACCGACACTGGGAAGGGGTGCGCGCATGGCGGCGATGAAGCCGCGGACGGGCGATGGTCCGCTCGAGGTCACCAAGGAGGGCCGCGGGATCGTGATGCGGGTTCCGCTCGAGGGCGGCGGTCGGCTCGTCGTCGAGCTCAACGCCGACGAAGCGACCGAGCTCGGCAACGCACTGAAGGCCGTCGTCGGCTGATCACATCCTCCAGAGGGTCTGGTCGCCCTCTGCCTATCACTCCGACCCCGGTGGGTGCCGTAGAGGGTGCCTCGGGACTCTCCGCCTACTGCGCGGCACTCGGCGGGCACCTCGCTGCACTGGAGCGAAGGGAACGATGAAACCACATCGAACCCTCCGCTCCAGCGCACCGAGGCACTCCGCCGAGCACCTGCTCGCTACGGCGCAGAGTCCCGAGACACCCTCTTTGCGGCACCGGCCGGGGTCGTTACGGTTATGCAGCTTCTATCTGATCAAACAGTGAGGTTCGACCCAGTGGCTCGCCGCAGCAGTTCGTCTCCTTTTCCCAGTCTTCCGGTTGTTGCCTGGCAGCCGGGTCTGCCGGTGCACGGGTCGTCGACGTGGGTTGTCGTGGTCGGTGACGAGGACGGTTTGCCGGCCGCCGCGAAGGAGGCCGGGGGGCGGCTCGGCGTCGACCTCGACCGGCTGCTCGAGGTGCAGCGCGCGACCGGGTTCACCCCGACCGCCGGTGCGACCGCGGCGTACCCGCTGCTCACCGGTGAGGTGACCGAGATCCTGCTGGTCGGGGCCGGTGCCGGGACCGCCAAGGAGCTGCGACACGCCGGTGCGGCGATCGCGCGGTTCGGGCGCGGCAAGGACGAGCTCACCACTGTCGTTGCCGAAGGCATCAATGACGCGGCGCTGCAGGCGTTCGCCGAGGGTGTCGTGCTCGGCTCGTTCTCGTACACGCAGAAGACGGTCGACGCGGGCAAGCCTGCCGTCGGCACCGTCACGCTGACCGACGGATCGGCGGACACGCGGCAGCCGGCGATCGACCGCGGTGTCGTGATCGGGCGCACCGGCTGGCTGGCCCGGCAGCTCGCGATCACCCCGTCGAACGAGAAGGACCCGGCCTGGCTGGCCGCGCGCGCGACCGAGGTGGCCGCCGCGACCGGTCTCGAGGTGACGGTCTGGGACGAGAAGAAGCTCGCCGCCGACGGGTTCGGCGGCATCCTCGCGGTCGGCCAGGGTTCGACCCGTCCGCCGCGGCTGATCCGCCTCGACTACGTGCCCAAGGGCGCGACCAAGAAGACGCCGTACGTCGTGCTTGTCGGCAAGGGCATCACCTACGACACCGGCGGCCTGTCGCTGAAGCCGCGCGAGGGCATGGTGTCGATGAAGCGCGACATGACCGGCGGCGGCTCGGTGATCGCGACGCTGTCGGCGCTGCGTGACCTCGGCGCGAACGTCCGGGTGACCGGCCTGGTCTGCGCCGCGGAGAACATGCCGTCCGGTACGGCGTACCGCCCGGACGACGTGATCCGGCACTTCGGCGGCCGCACCACCGAGGTGAAGAACACCGACGCCGAGGGCCGTCTGGTCCTCGCCGACGGGCTCGCGTACGCGGTGCAGGAGCTGAAGCCCGACGTACTCGTCGACATCGCCACGCTGACCGGCGCGATCAAGGTGTCGCTCGGCGCGATGCTGTACGGCGGGATGTTCGCAACCGACGACGCACTGGCGGACAACCTCGCGGACGCCGGCCGGATGTCCGGCGAGGAGCTGTGGCGGATGCCGCTGCCGGCCGAGTACGAGGACCTGATCTCGACGCCGATCGCCGACTCGGTGAACAGCTCGAAGGGCCCGGGCTCGATCACCGCGGCCCTGTTCCTGAAGGCATTCGCGGGCGACCTTCCGTGGGCGCACCTCGACCTGTCGTCGATCGCGGAGTCCCCGGCCGACCGGTTCGAGTACTCCGTCGGCGCGACCGGCGCCGGCGCCCGTCTACTGAGCACCTGGCTGGCGTCCGACACGCCGACGTCCGGCATCCGCTGACCGCGCTCGCACCAACTGCCGGCCTCTCCGCGCTTTCGTGGGTTGGCGTCCGAGATGCAGGGTTTGCGCCCCAGATCTCGGACGCAAACCCGGCATCTGATGGGTGGACCCACGAGAGGGATATCCACAGGTTGCGGTGATGGGCAGCGGGGGAGTGGGCCGGGGCCCGATGCTGGTGGGGTGAATCCTCGACTGAAGACGATCGCGGCCGGGCAGGGCGGTGTGGTCAGCAGAGCCCAGGCGATGAGCGCCGGTTACACCCGGGAGCAGATCAATCGACGGCTGGGTGACGGACGCTGGGAGCGGATTCGGTACGGGCAGTACGCCGAGCGCACGGACCTGCACGACCTGCCACCCTGGGAATGCGACCTCCTCCGTCATCGGCGCCTGGTCCACGCCGCGGTGAACTCCATGTGTCCGGGGTCCGCGGTCGTGAGTCACCACTCCGCACTTGTCATGCACGACGTACCGGTCTGGCGGGCTGACCTGTCCGAGGTCCAGTTGACGCGTACAGCCGGCATGCGGAGCGGACCGAAGACCGGTGTGCGTCACCACCGGTCGAGGCTCGGCGGTTCGGACGTGACAGTCGTCGCCGGGCTCGCCGTGACCGCGCTGACCCGGGCAGTGGTCGAGGTCGCCGGTACGTCGTCGTTCGAGGCGGCGGTTGTCAGCGCCGACGCGGCGTTCCGACGGCCGGAGGTGAGTGCGGACGACCTGCTCCGGCTGCGCGAGGTCACGCATAACTGGCCGGGCGGCCCCGGGATTCGTGCGGTGCTCGACTTCGCCGATCCTCATGCCGAGTCCGTCGGCGAGACCCGGCTGCGGGTCCTCTTCCACAACGAGGGTCTGCCGGTGCCGGTCCTGCAGGCGGAGTTCGTGGATGCCGACCGCTTCATCGGACGCGTGGACTTCTATTTCCCCGAGCACAACACGGTTGTCGAGTTCGACGGCCTGGCGAAGTACGGCGAGGGGACACGTGAGGCGCTCATTCGCGAGAAGTTGCGCGAAGACCGCCTCCGCGCCTTGGGGCTGGAGATCGTCCGGATCACCTGGGCAGACCTCGATCATCCGGCCCGTACGGCGATGCGCATCCGGCAGGCGTTCGCCCGCGCGCGCCGTACGCCGCTCGCCAGCTGATCCCGACGCCGGCCGCCGAACCGACCGTGCTCCGGCGCTCTCCCGCATTTGGTGGGTTGGCGTCCGAGGTGCTGGGTTTGCGTTCGGGATCTCGGACGCCAACCCTGCATCTGGTGGGTGGACCCACTAACGGAACTGGGCGCAGAGGAAGTCCACTATGCGGTCGCGGGCTGGTTTGGCCTGCGGTACGAGGCCGGGCAGGCTGATGAACGCGTGACCGGCCTTGGAGTACTCGCTCACCTGGACCGCGGTGCCAGCGGCTCGGAGTTCCTCGGCGTACACCCGGCCGTGGTCTGCGACCGGGTCGAGGACCGGGATCACCACGAGCGTCGGTGGCAGCCCGCTCAAGTCGGCGTACCGCGGTGACAACGCCCGCGGATCGGTTCCTTTCGGTACGGCGAGATGCCGGAAGAACCCGATTCCGGCTCGGGTGAGCGTCGGCGTGTCGGCGTACTGGGTCGCGGACTCGTAGTCGAGCGCAGTCGAGGTCACGTCGACGCACGGGTTGATGAGCACCTGGGCCCGTAGCGACAGGCCCGTGTCCCGGGCTCGCAGTGCGGAGAGAGTCGCCACCATCGAGCCTGCGCTCTCGCCGGCGAGAGCCACCCGGGACGGGTCGATTCCCCATTCGGTGGCGTGCTGGAAGACGTGCCGTAGGACGTCCCAACCGTCGTCGACGATCGCCGCGAGTGGGGTCTCGTGGTTCATCAGCCGATGCTCGACGGACACGACCACCGCCGACGTACGCGCGGCGATATGGCTGTTGATCCAGTCGCACTGCACTGCGGTCCCGGTGTAACCGCCGCCGTGGACGTGAAGCACCAGCGGAAGCTTGCGTGCTCCTGCGTGCTTCGGTCGGTGCACCCGGACGCGGATCGTACGGTCCGCGAGCGGGACCTGTTGCCAGTCGATCGTGACGCCTGCGTGCGGGCGGCCGGTGATGAGGCGGGCGAAGCGGGAGTTGACGATGCGGCTCTGGGTCTCGCCGAACTTCACGAGGTCCGCGGGCGACATCGCCAGGTAGTCGGGCTCCTTGCGCAGGGAGTACACCAGCCGGATGCCGAGCGGAGGCTGGTGCGCGGTGGCGGTGGTGGCGGTCTTGAGCATCGGGCATCGTCCTGACGTTGCGGGTTTCGCTACGATTAGTATCGATACCGACGGTAGCATAACTCGCTATGCTGTGCCGATGGCTTCCACGACGCGACCGCCCGGCCGGCCCCGTTCCAGCGTCGACGCCGAGGTGTTCGCGGCGACGCTGCGGACGGTTCACGAGCTCGGGTACACCCGGGCCACGGTCGATCGGATCGCCGCGGCGGCCGGGATCGCGAAGACGACGATCTACCGGCGCTGGCCGTCCAAGGGCGCGCTCGTCACCGCCTGCCTGGTGGACGCCTTCGGCCCGCTCCCGCTGGCCGGCAGTGCTCGCGAGGAGGACGTGACCGCCGCGGTCCGCTTCGGTGCGCGGCGGATCGCGGAGCCTGGCGTCGCGGCGGCGTTCGCCGGGGTGTTCACCGACGCGATCGGCGATCCTGGCCTGCGCGAGATCCTTTCCACGCAGCTCCAGGACCCGTACCGCCAGGTGCTCACCGAGTCGCTCGGTCTGTCCGAGCAGCGCGTCCTGTTCTTCATCGACGTCGTTATCGGCACGCTGCTGCACCGCATGGGCATGACCGGCGAACCCATGGTCGAGTCCGACGTCGACGCCCTCATCCACATGCTCCAGCGCGAACTCGGCTAGGCGCCGATCGAGTCGAGTTCGGTGACGGCGTCGGCGGGGAGGACGAGGTCGCGTGCGGCGATGTTCTCGCGCAGATGGGCCAGTGACGACGTACCGGGGATGACGACGCTGGTCGCGGAGCGCTGGAGGAGCCAGGCGAGGGCGACCTGCTGCGGGGTGGCGTCCAGACGGGCCGCGACCTTCGCCAGCGTTTCGGACTGGAGCGGGGTGAATCCGCCGAGCGGGAAGAAGGACGCGAACGCGATGTTGTTCTCCGCGGCGTACTCGACCACGTCGTCGTCATCGCGGTTCACCAGGTTGTACAGGTTCTGGATGGTCACGATCGGCGCGATCGCCTGCGCCTCACGGATCTGCGGGATCGTCACGCTGCTCAGGCCGAGGTGCTTGATGAGGCCCTGCTGCTGGAGCTCGGCCAGCGCGGTGAACGACTCCGCGATCGACTCCTCGCTGTGGCCTTCGTGCGCCATGCTGCGGAGATTGACCACGTCGAGGACCTCGAGGCCGAGGTGCTCGAGGTTGTCGTGGACCTGGGCTCGCAGCGCGTTCGGTGAGAGGTCCGGGATCCAGCTGGCGTCGTCGCCGCGCCGGGCGCCGACCTTGGTGACCAGGACCAGGTCCGCCGGGTACGGGTGCAGCGCCTCCTTGATGATTTCGTTGACCACGGTCGGCCCGTAGAAGTCGCTGGTGTCGATGTGGGTGACGCCGAGTGCGACGGCCTCCCGCAGTACGGCGATCGCCTGGTCGCGGTCCTTGGGCGGTCCGAAGACGCCTGGCCGGCGAGTTGCATCGCGCCGTACCCCATCCGGGTGATGGTCAGGTCCTCGGCGAGGGTGATGGTTGAGTTCGTCATGTCTCCACTGTTCGTCGGCGCGCGCGGAACAGGGAGTACCTCGCTGTTCCTGGGAGTGACAGGACCCAGGCTGCGCCGGCGTGCCCGGTCTACCGTGGACGTCATGGAGAACGCGAGCGGTCGGCGACCAGACCGCGAGCTCGGATCGAGCAGCCGCCGGCGAGCATCGTCGAGCTGATCAACGGCTGGTCGGACAACCTCCGGGTCGGCTACGCGAGCAGGCTGTTGTACAGCTCGACGGTGCGTTGCGCGACGGCGTCCCAGCCGAACTCGGAGACCGCGCGGTCTCGTCCTGCCTTCCCCATCGCGTCAGCTCGAGAAGGATCGTTGACCAGCGCGTTGATCCCGTCCGCGAGACCGCGCTCGAAGGTGTCCGGGTCGTTCTCGTCGTACGGGACCAGGGTGCCGGTCACGCCGTCGTCGACGACCTCGGGGATGCCGCCGACCGCGCTGGCGACGACCGCGGTCTCACAGGCCATCGCCTCCAGGTTGACGATGCCGAGCGGCTCGTAGATCGACGGGCAGCAGAACGCCAGCGCGTGCGTCAGCACCTGCCGGACTTCCTCACGCGGCAGCATCTCGGAGACCACGAACACGCCGTCGCGGGCCAGCTTCAGGTCGTCGATCAGCGCGTCGGTCTCGGCCTTCAGCTCCACTGTGTCGGCGGCGCCGGCCAGCAGGACGAGCTGCACGGACGGATCCAGACGCAGCCCCGCGCGGAGCAGGTGCGGCACGCCCTTCTGCCGCGTGATCCGGCCGACGAACGTGACGTACGGACGGTTCAGGTCGACGCCGAGCCGCTCGAGCACATGCGTCGACGGATCCGGCCGGTAGAAGTCCGCGTCGATCCCGTTCGAGATCACGTGCACCTTGGCCGGGTCGATCGACGGGTAGCAGTCGAGTACGTCGGTCCGCATACCGCGGCTCACCGCGACGACCGCATCGGCCGCCTCGTACGAGGTCCGCTCGGCCCAGCTCGACAGCCGGTACCCACCGCCGAGCTGCTCGGCCTTCCACGGGCGGCGCGGCTCCAGCGAGTGTGCGGTCACCACATGCGGTACGTCGTACAGCAGCTTGGCCCAATGCCCCGCCATGTTCGCGTACCAGGTGTGCGAGTGCACCAGGTCCGCCTCGCCGACCGCCGCGGTCATGGTCAGGTCGGTGGAGAGGATGCGCAGCGCCGCGTTCGCGTTCGGGATCCGCGGGTCGTCCTCGGAATGCGCGGTCGCGCCCTTCCGGGGCTCGCCCATGCACTGTACGTCGACGTCGATCAGCCGGCGCAGTTCGCGGACCAGGAAGTCCACGTGCACACCGGCCCCGCCGTACACGTCCGGAGGAAACTCACGCGTCAGGATGGCGACCTTCATACCGCCCGACGATAGGTCATCAACTGACGTGTGTCGGCACCCAGAAGCGCAGCTTTCCGTGTCGTTCGTCTTCCAGTTCGCCACCAGCTGCCTCGATCACCTTGCGCGATCCGGCATTGTCGACGTCGCAGGTGACCAGGGCCGGCTCGATGCCGAGAACACCGGCGATCGGGAGCGACTGGGTGAGCATCTGGGTCGCGTACCCGCGCCGCCGGGCCGACGGGCGGACGCAGTACCCGATGTGCCCGCCGACCTCGATGAGCGCCGGCGTCAGGTCGTGGCGGATCGAGAGCCGGCCGAGGAACTCGACGCCGTCCACGAACCACAGCACGGTCTGGTGCACGAGGCCGGCCGCCAGTTCGGTCTCCGGCTCGGCCTCCGTCCTGATCGCGTCCACCAGACGGGCGAACTCGGCGGGATCCGCCGCCTGCCCACGGGTCCACTCCTCCTCGGCGCCGGCGATCGACCGCGCACCCATCCACCGCTCATGATCCGGACCGAGCTCGTCCCAGGCCGCGAGAAACGATCGGTGAACGGCAGTGGTCGGTACGACGAGGATCGGCATCCTTCCAGTGTTGCGACGCGCGCAAACGCTTATGTCCGCGGGTCGTCGGAGCTAAGGTGCGGACATGGCAAAGGCGCCCAGAGTTCTCGGAATCGTGCTGGCCGGTGGTGAGGGGAAGCGGTTGATGCCGCTGACGGCGGACCGGGCCAAACCGGCCGTGCCGTTCGGCGGCAGTTATCGCCTCATCGATTTCGTGCTGTCGAACTTGGTCAATGCGGGGATCCGCAACCTGTTCGTGCTGACGCAGTACAAATCCCACTCGCTGGACCGGCATGTGACCGTCACCTGGCGGATGTCCACCCTGCTGGGCAACTTCGTCAGCTGCGTCCCGGCTCAGCAACGGCTCGGACCGCAGTGGTACCAGGGCAGCGCCGACGCGATCTACCAGTCGATGAACCTGATCGACGACTTCCAGCCCGACATCATCGTGGTGTTCGGCGCCGACCACGTCTACCGGATGGACGCCTCGCAGATGGTCGCCGCGCACATCGAGCGCGGCAACGGCGCCACCGTGGCCGGGATCCGGGTGCCGCGGGCCGAGGCGTCGGAGTTCGGCGTGATCAAGACCGGCGCGGACGGGCACTCCATCGAGGAGTTCCTGGAGAAGCCGGCCGACCCGCCGGGCCTGCCGGACTCACCGGACGAGACCTTCGCCTCGATGGGCAACTACGTGTTCAGCGCCGATGTTCTGGTCGAGGCGCTGCGCAGGGACGCGGCCAACCCGGCGTCGCGGCACGACATGGGCGGCGACATCGTCCCGATGATGGTTGCCGAGGGCAAGGCGGGCGTCTACGACTTCAAGGACAACGACGTACCGGGTGCGCTCGACCGGGACCACTCGTACTGGCGGGACGTCGGGTCGCTGGACTCGTACCACGAGGCGCACATGGACCTCGTGTCGATCCAGCCGGTGTTCAACCTCTACAACAACGACTGGCCGATCTTCACCTCACACCCGCAGCTGCCGGGCGCGAAGTTCACCGACGACGCGACGGTCGGCGAGTCGATCGTCTGCCAGGGCTCGATCGTGTCCGGCGCGCACGTGGACCACTCGGTGCTCGGGTCGAACGTGATCGTCAGCGCCGGCGCCGACATCCAGTACTCCGTGATCATGGACAACTGCAAGATCGGCAAGGACGTCGTCCTGAAGAACGTGATCCTGGACAAGAACATCGTGGTCCCGGACGGCACCGAGATCGGCGTCGACCAGGACTACGACCGGGAACGCGGGTTCACGGTGTCCAAGGGCGGCGTGACGGTGCTCGGCAAGGGGCAAGTGATCGAGGCACCGAAGGGCGCCGCCGACGAGGTTGCCGAGGCGTGATCACGGAGGCTGCGGCGCGCGAGCTCGATGCCAACGATCCGGGGCACCGGGAGCTGTTCGACGTACCGCCGGCACAGGGTGGCGACTACCCGGAGGTGGCGTACTTCGCCGGGAACTCGCTCGGCCTGCGCCCGAAGGCGACCCGGTCCGAGCTGCTCGAGGACCTGGATTCGTGGGCGGCGCTCGGGGTCGAAGGGCATCTGGACGCCGGCCGGCCCTGGTTGCCGTACCACGAGCTGCTGACCGGTCCCGCGGCGCGGCTCGTCGGCGCGTTGCCGAGCGAGACGGTCGTGATGAACACGCTCACCGTCAACCTGCACCTGTTGATGGTGTCGTTCTACCGGCCGACGCGGTCCCGGCACCGGATCGTCATCGAGGACTCGGCGTTCCCCTCGGACAGTTATGCCGTACGGTCGCAGGTCGAGTTCCACGGGTACGACGCGGAGGACGCGGTGATCCGGCTGCGGCCGCGACCGGGGGAGCACAGTCTGCGTACGGCGGATGTCGTCGAGCAGTTCGGTGGCGACGTGGCGCTCGTACTGCTGGGTGGCGTGAACTACCTGACCGGTGAGCTGATGGACATCCCCACGATCACGAAGGCCGGTCACACGGCCGGTGCGATCGTCGGGTGGGACCTCGCGCACGCGGCCGGGAACGTGCCGCTCGCGTTGCACGACTGGGACGTGGACTTCGCCGCCTGGTGCTCGTACAAGTACCTGAACTCCGGGCCGGGCGCGATCGCCGGTGCGTTCGTGCACGAACGGCATCTCGGCGCGGACCTGCCGCGGTTCGAGGGCTGGTGGAGCACCGACGCGAAGACGCGGTTCGAGATGACGCCCGAGTCCCGTCCGCCGGCGACCGCGGACGCGTGGCAGGTGTCGAACCCGCCGATCTTCTCGATGAGCCCGGTGCGGACGTCGCTGGAGATCTTCGACAAGATCGGCATCGAGGTACTACGGGAGCGGAGTGTGCGGTTGACGGCGTACCTATCGAACCTGCTGGACGGTTTCGAGGTCATCACACCGACCGATCCGGCGCGACGTGGTGCGCAGTTGTCCGTGCGGGTGCCCGGGGCCGGGGAGCTGTCGCGGCGATTGCGGTTCGAGTACGGCGTGATCGCGGACTCGCGGGAGCCCGACGTACTGCGGTTCGCGCCGGTGCCGTTGTACTCGACGTACCACGACTGCTGGCGGGCCGGGGCGGCGTTGGCCGAGGTGATCGCATGAAGGTCGCGATCGTCGGCGCAGGACTGACCGGTTCACTGCTCGCATGTTTTCTCGCGCGCCGCGGGCTGACGGTGACGCTGTACGAGCGGCGTCCGGATCCTCGGGTCGCGCAGGAAGAACGCGGCCGGTCGATCAACCTGGCGATCTCCGAACGCGGGCTGGACGCGCTGCGGCGGATCGGCCTGGTCGACGAGGTGATGGCGGACGCATTGCCGATGAAGGGCCGGATGATCCATCCCGTGTCGGGGCCGCTGGACTTCCAGGCGTACTCGGCTTCCGGGGACCGGGCGATCAACTCGATCAGCCGTGGTGCTCTGAACAACGCGTTGCTGTCGGCGGCGTCGGCGGCTCCTGGCGTGTCTGTGGAATTCGAGCACCGGCTCGTGGAGCTGGATTCGGCCGCCGGGCAGATGGTGTTCGCGACGCCGTCCGGGAAGGTTTCGGTCGCGGCTGACGTGGTGCTGGGGGCCGACGGCGCCGGATCCGCGGTGCGTGAGCAACTGCTTGCCGAGGGCGTCGTCGCGGAGGACGTGGATTTCCTCGACTACGGGTACAAGGAATTGTCGATCCCGGCGGCTGCTGGTGAGTTCGCGCTCGATCCCGGCGCGCTGCACATCTGGCCACGCGGTACGTCGATGATGATCGCCCTGCCGAACCCGGACCGCTCGTTCACCTGCACGCTCTTCTGGCCGGCCGGGTCGTTCGACGCGCTCACGTCGACGACCGCCATCGAGGAGCACTTCCGGGTGAACTATCCCGATCTGTTGCCGCTGGCACCGGATCTGGTCGACGACTACCTCAACAACCCGGTCGGCGTCCTCGGGACCGTGCACACGCTGCCGTGGCAGGCCCACGGACGTACGGCGTTGCTCGGCGACGCGGCGCACGCGATCGTGCCGTTCTACGGGCAGGGCGCGAACTGCGCCTTCGAGGACGTGGTCGAACTGGACCGCTGCCTGGACGACACAGGCGGCTCGTGGGCGCGGGCGCTGCCGTTGTTCGAGACCCGACGGCGCGAGAACACCGAGGCGATCGCCGAGATGGCGCTGGCCAATTTCGTCGAGATGCGCGACAAGGTCGCCTCCCCGGTCTTCCGCCTCCAGAAACGTGTCGAGCATCTGCTGGAACGACTGCTCCCCGGCACGTACGTCTCCCGCTACGAACTCGTCTCCTTCTCCACCACGCCGTACGCCGAGGTCCAACACCGAGTGCACCGCCAGCACCAGTTGCTCGGCGCCGCAGCGGTTGCGTCGGCCGGGGTCCTGCTCGGCCTTGTTCGGAGGCGACGGCGGTGAGCCTGTGGTCGCCTTCGCTGCTGACCGGACAGCCCAGCTCAGTGGGGTTGTTGCGGCATTTCGTGGGCGGTTCCTTTGTGGAGAGCGCTTCGCGGTTCGCGAAGATCTCGCCGGTGACAGGGGAGCAGATCTTCGATGTCTGTGAGGCCGACGAGGCGACTGTGGACGCCGCGGTCGGTGCTGCTCGGCAGGCGTTGAGTGGCCCGTGGGGGCGGATGAGTGAGCAGGAGCGGGCCGTCGTACTGCGGCGGGTCGCGGACGAACTGGAGCGGCGGTTCGAGGATCTGGTGGCGGCGGAGGTCGGCGACACCGGGAAGTCGATCAGCCAGGCGCGCACGCTGGACATCCCGCGCGGTGCGGCGAACTTCCGTGCGTTCGCGGATTTCGCGACGACGGTGCCGACCGAGTCGTACACGACCGTGCTCCCGGACGGGCGGCGGGCGTTGAACTACGCCGTACGGAAACCGGTCGGTGTGGTCGCGATCGTCGTACCGTGGAATCTTCCGTTGTTGCTGCTCACGTGGAAGGTCGCGCCGGCGCTTGCCTGCGGCAACGCGGTCGTGGTGAAACCGTCCGAGGAGACGCCGTCGTCGGCGACCGTTCTCGCCGAGGTGATGGCGGAGGCCGGCGTACCTGATGGTGTTTTCAATCTGGTGCACGGGTTCGGCCCGTCGTCGGCGGGGGAGTACCTCACTCGGCACCCAGGCGTGGACTCGATCACGTTCACAGGCGAGTCGGCGACCGGTACGGCGATCGCGAAGGTGGCGGCGGATCGGGTCAAGGCGGTGTCCTTCGAGCTCGGCGGGAAGAACGCGGGCCTGATCTTCGCCGACTGCTCGTTGGACGACGCAGTCGAGGGATCGGTGCGCTCGGTCTTCACGAACGGCGGGCAGGTCTGCTTGTGCACGGAACGCCTGTATGTGCAGCGATCCGTGTACGACGAGTTCACTGAGCGCCTCGCCGCGCGGGCGAACGATTTGACGTACGGCTGGCCCGCCGACGAGGCCACGATGAACATGCCGCTGATCTCCAAACAGCACCGCGACAAGGTGCTGTCGTACTACGATCTCGCGCGGGCCGAAGGCGCCGAGGTGCTGGCCGGTGGCGGCGTACCGACGTTCGGCGATGCCCGAGACGGCGGTTGCTACGTGCAACCCACCGTCGTCACCGGACTTGGCGCCGACGCTCGCACCAACCGCGAGGAGATCTTCGGGCCGATCTGCCACATCGCGCCCTTCGACACCGAGGAAGAGGCCTACGCCCTCGCCAACTCCTCCGACTACGGGCTGGCGGCAACCGTCTGGACCCGCGACGTCGGCCGGGCGCACCGGGCCGGTGCAGCGCTTGATGTGGGGTTGTGCTGGGTCAACACCTGGTTCCTCCGCGATCTCCGCACGCCCTTCGGCGGGGTGAAGTTGTCGGGCGTCGGCCGGGAAGGTGGACGGCACTCGGTGGACTTCTACACCGAAACCACCAACGTCTGCGTGGAGCTTTCATGACCGTCGTACCGGGGAAGGCGACGCCGCGGGGGCGGTTTCCGCATGTGAAGGTTGCGGGTGGGTTCGCGTTCGTTTCGGGGACGTCCAGCCGGCGGCCGGACAACTCGATCGCGGGTGCCTCGGTGGACTCGATGGGGACTGTCGCGCTGGATATCCGGGTGCAGACGCGGGCGGTGCTGGAGAACATCCGGGATGTGCTCGGGGCGGTGGGGGCCGGGTTGGAGGACCTCGTCAGTGTGACGACGTACCTGGTGTCGATGAACGACTTCGGGGGGTACAACGAGATCTATGGTGAGTTCTTCGACGAGTCGGGGCCTTCGCGCACGACCGTCGCAGTACATCAGCTGCCGCATCCCCAGCTGCTGATCGAAATCCAGGCTGTTGCGGCGATCCCGCAACATTCGAGGGAGGAGTAGGTATGGCGAACTTGGAGTCGACCAACTTTCCGCAGTGGATCGAGGAGAACAAGCACCTGCTGAAGCCGCCGGTCGGCAACAAGCAGATATTCCCGACCGGGGACGACTTCATCACGATGGTGGTCGGCGGCCCGAATCAGCGCACCGATTTCCACGTCGACCCGTACGAGGAGTTCTTCTACCAGATCTCCGGTGAGCTCAAGGTCAACGTCATGACCGACGACGGCCCGGCCACGGTCGCGGTCAACGCCGGTGAGATGTGGGTGCTGCCCCGGAACATGCCGCACTCCCCGCAGCGCGGCCCGAACTCGATCGGCCTGGTGATCGAGCGAGTCCGGGAACCCGGCGTACTGGAGAAGTTCCGCTGGTACTGCGCCAACTGCAACGCGATCGTGCACGAGGTCGAGCTGCAGGTGACCGACATCGTCGCCGATCTGCCGCCCGTCTTCAAAGCGTTCTACGAGAGCGAGGACGCCCGGACCTGCCCGGAATGCGGCACGGTGCACCCGGGTAAATGACCGTAGACGTCCACACTCATCTGGTCCCGCACGGGTGGCCGGATCTTTCGGCCGCGTGCGGCGGCGACGGCTGGCCGTGGTTGCGGGTCGACTCCGAACGAGCCGCGATGATCATGATCGGCGAGACCGAGTTCCGCCCGGTCGGACCGCAGGCTTGGGATCCCGCCGTACGGCGTGCCGATATGGATGCCGACGGCATCGATCTCCAGGTGGTGTCGCCGACCCCGGTGTTCTTCGGGTACGAACGCCCGGCGGCGCAGGCCGTCAAGCTGGCGGAGATCTTCAACGACCTGACCTTGGAGACGCTGGCCGGTGACGACCGGTTCGTGCCGTTCTGCCAGGTGCCGCTGCAGGATCCGGACCTGGCCTGCGCCGAACTGGACCGTTGCCGCGCGGCCGGACATGTCGGTGTCGAGATCGGAAACCATGTCGGTGACAAGGACCTCGACGACGCCGGAATTGTTGCCTTCCTCAACCATTGCGCGGAGACCGGTACTCCGGTGCTGGTGCATCCGTGGGACATGCCGGGCGGGCCGCGGCTGGATCGCTGGATGGCGCGCTGGCTGACCGGGATGCCGGCCGAGACGCATCTGTCGTTGCTGGCGATGATCCTGGGCGGGGCGTTCGACCGGTTGCCGCCTGCCTTGAGGATCTGTTTCGCCCACGGAGGCGGGAGTTTCGCGTTCTGGCTCGGGCGGCTGGAGAACGCGTGGCACCGGCGCGGGGACATCGTCCGTGGTTGCTCCGAGCACCCACCGTCGACGTACCTGGACCGGATCCTGGTCGACACGGTCGTGTTCGAATCAGCGCCTTTGCGGCTACTTGTCGATACCTTGGGGGAAGACCGCGTTCTGGTCGGCAGTGACTATCCCTATCCACTGGGCGAGCGGCCGGTCGGGGAGGTGGTGCGGAAGGCCGGCTTCCTGACCGCGGAGCAGCAGCACAAACTGCTGACTCTGAATGCCCTGCGCTACCTCGGGAGGTCTGAATGAGTGAGGACCGATCAGTACTGTCGCGTAAGGCGCCCGAGCCGGACGAGGAGTTGCGGTACGGCGACCACGCGGACCAGGTGATCGACTACTGGCACGCGAAGGACTACCGGCCGCTCGTGGTGTTCCTGCACGGCGGGTTCTGGCGGCCGCAGTACGACCGGGTGCACGCCCGCTCGCTCGGCGCAGCGCTGTCCGACCTCGGCTGGCCGGTCCTGTCCCTGGAGTACCGCCGCGAGCCCGGCAACCCCGACGCGACGACCAGTGACATCCGTACGGCGCTGGACGCGCTACCCGACCTGGTGGACGTGCACGCGGGCTACGTGCTCATGGGGCACTCCGCCGGTGGCCAGCTCGCGCTGTGGGCCGCGTCGACGCTCAACCCGGTCAGGCTGCGCGGTGTGGTCGCCCTGGCCCCCGTAGCCGACCTCCTGAAGGCTGACCGCGAGCACATAGGCGAGGGCGCCGTACAGGACTTCATCGGCGGCGGCGTCCGCAACGACCTGGACCCGGCCCACCTCCCGGCCTCTATAGCCCCGGTAACCCTCATCCACGGCACCCACGACACAGTCGTCCCCATCACCATCACCGAGTCCTACTTCACCGCCCACCCCACCGCCCACTTCCACCGCGTCCCCCACAGCGGCCACTACGAACTGATCGATCCCCAAACCGACCCCTGGCACGAAGTAACCACCGAACTAACCCGCCTGACCAGCTAGCGGCTACTTCAGGCGTTTGGCGGCGGTTAGGAGGCCTTCGGAGGTGGGGAGGAGGGCTGAGACCAGGTTGTCGTCATCTCGGACGGCGCGGATCAGGTCTCGGAGGGCCATGGTGTCGGGGTCGCGGCGGGCCGGGTCGGCTACTCGGCCGGCGGTGAGGATGCCGGCGAAGGCGACGATGCCGCCGGGGCGGAGCAGGCGGAGTGCCTCGTGCAGGTACGCCGTGTTCTCGCGGCGGTCCGCGTCGCAGAAGACCAGGTCGTAGTGACCGTCGGTGAGCCGGGTGACGACGTCCAGCCCGGCGCCGGCGATCAGGCGGAACCGGTTCGACGCGACGCCGGCGTCCAGGAACGTCTTGCGCGCGAGCCGCTGGTTCTCCGCGTCGATGTCGACCGTGGTGAGCGTGCCGTCGGCGCGCATGCCGCGCAGCAGCGCGAGCCCGGAGACGCCGGTCCCGGTGCCGATCTCGACGACCGCCTTCGCGCCCACGCCGGCGGCGAGCAGGCTCAGTGCGGCGGCCGCGCCGGGGCCGATCGGGGCGACACCGCTGTCCGCGGCGCTCGCCCGCGCACCGGTGACGACCTCGTCCTCACCGGTGTAGTCCTCGGCGTACGCCCAGGACGTCGGGTCGATGCCGGTGGCGATGGCGTCCTCCCAATGATCGGCCGAGTGGTCGGCGGAGTGGTGTGCGGCTGCGGTACCCATGCTGAACCGAAGCCTAGCGGCTGGAGGTCCGCTTTCCGTGATGCACGCGCGGAGGTTGCGCACTCTTGCTCATAACAACCTTGCGGTGATCAGATATGATCGTTGCTTGGAGACGTGACTCACCTGTTGAGGGAGGTGTGTGGAGTGGGATCAGGCGCGGATGACGTCGATGCCGGCTTCTTTGAAGACGGCGAGCTGCGACTCGTCGGCCTGGGCGTCGGTGACGAGCGTGTCGATCTCGCTCAGCTCGCAGATCCGGGCGAAGGCCCGCTGCCCGAGCTTGGAGGAGTCGGCCACCACGACCACCTTCGCGGCCCGGCTGACGATCAGCTGGTTGATGTTCGCCTCGCCCTCGTGATGAGCGGTGGCGCCGGTCTCGTCGATCCCGTCGACACCGATGAAGGCGATGTCCAGCGACAGGTCGGACAGGATCCGGTGCGACAGCGGGCCGATCATCTCGTAGGACTGCGGCCGCGCGACGCCGCCGGTCAGCACCATCTTCACGTGCGGCCGGACGATCAGCTCGTTGGCGATGTTCAGCGCGTTGGTGACGAGTGTGAACGCCGGCTCACCGTGCTCCGCGGACAGCTCCGGCCGGGTCGCCAGCGTCCGCGCCACCTCGGAGATGGTGGTCCCGCCGTTCATCCCGATCACCATGCCGCGACGCACCAGCGTGGCCGCCGCTTGCGCGATTCGCTGCTTCTCGGACGCGAAACGCGCAGTCTTGTAGCGCAGCGGCAGGTCGTACGACACCGCGTTGGCGACCGCGCCGCCGCGGGTCCGGGTGAGGAGCTGCTGCTTGCCGAGATGGTCCAGGTCACGCCTGATCGTGGCCGCGGACACATGCAACTGCTCGGCGAGCTCGTCGACGTCGATGGCGCCTTTTTCGGCGAGCGACTCGAGCAAGGTGTTGAGGCGTTCATAACGCTTCACCCGGGGCTCCTCCTTCACACAATCGGTCAGCCCGGTGGCGGCTGGTTGGCACCATTCGATCACGTTCGAGCAGTTTCGACCATGACAAGTGCGGAGACGACATGACGCAGCAGCCATTTGTGAGCACTGAGATCGCCACTCAGCCGGACCTTTGGCGGCAGGTCTCGGACGGTTTCGCGCAGTACGGCGGTGCACTTCCGCAGGCCGGTCAGCGGGTCGCGGCGGTCGGCTGCGGCACCTCCTGGTTCATGGCGATGGCGTACGCCGCGCTGCGCGAGGACCTCGGCCAGGGCGAGACCGACGCGTTCGCCGGATCCGAGTTCCCGGCGGGTCGTTCGTACGACGCCGTCGTGGTGATCAGCCGCTCCGGTACGACGACCGAGGTGCTCGACCTGATCCGCGCGACCGACGTACCGACCGTGGCGATCACCGCGACCCCGGACTCGCCGATCGTCGAGCTGGCTGACAAGACCATCCTGCTCGACTTCGCCGACGAGCAGTCCGTGGTGCAGACCCGGTTCGCGACCACCACACTGGCGCTGCTGCGCGCGTCGCTCGGTGAGGACCTCTCGAAGGCCGCTGCGGACGCTCAGACCGCACTGACCATCGACGTCGACGACCTGGCCAAGCTCGAGCAGGTCACGTACCTCGGCACCCGGTGGACCGTTGGCCTGGCGCACGAGGCCGGACTCAAGCAGCGTGAGGCCGCATCGGCGTGGACCGAGGCGTACCCGGCGATGGACTACCGGCACGGCCCGATCGCGATCGCGCAGCCCGGCCGCGGCGTCTGGGTCTTCGGCGAGCCGCCGGCGGGCCTGCTGGACGACGTCAAGGCCACCGGCGCGACCATCGTCCACCACGCCGACCTCGACCCGATGGCGTCCCTCGTCGTCGCCCAGCGGGTCGCAGTCGCCAAGTCCCTGGCTCTGGGCCTCAACCCCGACCAGCCGCGCAGCCTCTCCCGCTCCGTCATCCTCGACTGACCGCAGCAGTCATCGGGGACTCGAGCGTCCACCCCAGCGCGGTGTAGAGCGCTCGCCCCTCTTCAGTCGCAACCAGTACGCCGGTGGTCGCACCGGCGTACTGTGTTGCGGCGGACAGAGCAGCCATGACACTGCGGCCGAGCCCGCGCCGCCGGTGCTGCGGAGACGTCTCGATCTGGTCGAAGACAGCAGCCTCTCCCGTGAGCGCCGCCTTCCCGCGCGCTGCCACCGAGCCGTCGGCGGCGTGCACGACAACGTCGACCAGGCTGCCCCGCCGCACACTCTCTAACTCGTACGACGCGGCCAAACTCGAGTCTGTGCTGCTCAGCCGACTCGTCATCAGGTACTCGGCTGGCTGGACCTGCCACGGCGCGCCCAGCGAGACCTGTCCGCAGATCTTGAGCCAGGTGTCCGGCTCCCCGAGCCCGTCGACCAGACCAACGTCGTACTTCGGTAAGACGTAGCGGACCTGGTGACCGGGCAGGCCCACGTCGATTCGGTAACCACTCCCGAGCTTCACTGGTGGCGCAGTACTGCGGGAGATGGTCCAGCCGTGGACCCAGGCGTCAAGAGACATGCAGCGGTGCCTTTCTCGAGGTGGCTGCGCCGAGGCCGGCGGCTGCGAGCAGGGCGACGGCGACGACCAGCAGGGCCTGGTGGGTGCCGATAGCCGGGACCAGAAGGCCGCCGGTGGCTTGGCCGATCGCGGCGGCGCCGACTCGGAGGCTGGCCGCTGTGGTGCTGACTCGGCCTTGCAAGGACTCCGGGCTGTACTGCTGGCGGGCGGCGAACATGGCAGGGAGGGTGGGGCCTTCCAGGAGACCACTGACAAAGGCCACGACCAGGAGGACGGCGAAGCTGGTCGCCAGTGGCCAGGTGGTCAGGGCGACGCCGTAGACCGCGACCGACACGATGACGACCTGCTCAGGGCGCCAGCGGTTTTGGAGGCGAGTCAGCAGGAGCGCGGTGGTGACGCTGCCGAGTTCGATCGCCGTCCACAGATAGCCAGCCGCTGACTTGGGCATGCCGAGTGAAGCCATGTGCAGCGGCAGGGCGATCAGCAGGATGCCAGTGGCCCCCATCAGCAGGGTCGTGGTCACAGTGGAGGCACGCAGCCGCGGTGTGCGGACCAGGTGCGTCAGACCGGCCAGGACAGCGGGCAGGAAGGGTTCTCCAGCGGTCTGCAACGATGGCAGGGCAGGCAGGCGGCTGATGGCGCAGATGCTGAGGGCTGCCGCCACGGCGATCACTACGACCGCGACTTCCACCGACAGGGTGGCTGCGATCGTGGCAGCGGTCGCGGGGCCGGTGATGGTTGCGGCACCGAAGCTCGCGGCCTCGAACGAGTTGGCGCGGGCCAGTCGCTCTGATGGGACCAGGCTCGGCAGCATGCTGGTGAATCCGCCGCTGACCATCGGCAGCGTTGCGCCGGCGACTGCTGCGAGCGCCGGTGTGATCCAGTGCGCGCTGTGGCCGACTACGGCCAGCAGGCTGAGCATGACCACGCCGAGCACAGCCTGGTTGAGTGCGAGCGCACTTCGCCGGTACGGCGTCCTGTCCAGCCATGCACCGAGCAGAGGCCCGGTTGCGACCGCCGGGAGCGCATAAGCAGCCCCGGTGATCCCCGCGAGCGCTGGACTGTCCGTTCGCTCCAGCACCAGCAAGACCAGCGTGAACGCGACCATCTCGTCGGCAAGCCGGGCCAGTGTCGCCGCCAAGTAGTAGCTCGCCACGCCCGAACCTCCTGTAACGCAAAGATAGCTGTTACGCGTTACGATAATAAAGGCGTTACGGAAGGAGTCCAGTGGATATTCTGACGCCGGACCGACGGGTGCGGCTCGCGGTCGACCTCGTCAACACGCGCACCCGCGAGCCGGAGCAGTTGACAGCGCCGGCCGACATACGCGCGTTCCTCCTCGAGCATGGTGAGTCGGATCCGATCACGCTGGACGAGGACGACCTGGTCGCGGTCCGTGAGGTCCGGGCGCGGGTCCGTGAGGTCTTCCATGCCGACCCGCGCGCAGCGGCCCGGATGCTCAACGAGTTGCTCGAGGAGTACGCCGTACGCCCGTATCTGTCCGACCACGACGGGTCGCCGTGGCACCTGCATGTGGCGAAGCCGGGAGCCACCTGGGCCGATTGGCTGGCGGCAACGACTGCGCTCGGGCTGGCGACGTTCGCGGCCGGTCACGGGTTCGAGGCCCTCGGGGTCTGTGCGGCAGTGGACTGCGAGCGGGTGTTCGCCAATGCGGCGGAGAAGCGGCCGCGGAGGTTCTGCACACCGCGGTGCTCGAGCCGGACGCGCGTCGCGTCGTACCGGGCCCGGCAGCACCCGGCCGACGCCCAGTAGCTCAGTCCTGGCCTGCCACGCCTAGGATCGGGGTGGGGATTCCGGGAATGGGAGGAGCGCGAGTTGAGTCACACCGTGCTGGCCGAGCTGGTGGCCAACGTGCTGAAGGTCACCGCCAAGGCCGGAGACACGGTGGGCCCGGACGACACGCTTGTCATCCTGGAGTCGATGAAGATGGAGATCCCGGTGCTGGCCGAGGTGGCCGGCACCATCACCGAACTGAAGGTCGTCGAGGGTGAGGTCGTCCGCGACGGCGACCCGATCGCCGTCATCGAGGAGAAGTAGCTCAACCGAAATGACCTCTCACGCGTCTTGTGTAATGAAGGCACCGGCCGGGAACTTCCGGCCGGAGCGCCGCGTTGAGCCGTCGTACGAGGAACTCAGGGTCGAACCCGGGTTCTCCCGACGTGCGCAGAGGACGGTGACCGCGGCACCATGGCCTTCACGCTTATTGCCGAGAGGACCCAGGGAGGCGTTGCGGTGAAGCCGTTCGACACGTCGACGGTCCCCGCACCCCAGCAGGTGCCGGACGCACTGCCGTCGTGGGACGAGATCGTCCGCACGCACTCCGCCCGCGTCTACCGGCTGGCCTATCGGCTGACCGGTAACAAGCACGACGCCGAGGACCTGACCCAGGAAGTTTTCGTCCGGGTCTTCCGCTCGCTGTCGTCCTACACGCCGGGGACGTTCGAGGGCTGGCTCTACCGGATCACCACGAACCTGTTCCTGGACGGCGCCCGCCGCAAGCAGCGGATCCGCTTCGACGGCCTGCCCGAGGACGCGCACGACCGGCTCCCGGCCAAGGGCGAGGGCCCGGCCGAGAAGCTCGACTCCGACCTGTTCGACCACGACGTACAGGACGCGCTCGACGCGCTGCCCGAGGACTTCCGCGCGGCGGTGGTGCTGTGCGACATCGAGGGCATGACGTACGACGAGATCGCGGACGTCCTGGACGTGAAGCTCGGCACCGTCCGCAGCCGCATCCACCGCGGCCGGTCGATGCTGCGTAAGCACCTGGAGCACCGGGCCCCGCGGTCCGGCCAGACCCGGGTCGGCGGCCCGCCGGTCGACGGCGGCCTCTTCGGCGACGGAGGTGACCTCGCATGACGCACCCGCTGGACAAGCTGAGTGCCGTGGTCGACGGCCAGCTCGACCACGACTCCCGTGACAAGGTCCTGAGCCACCTGGTCGGCTGCGACACCTGCCGGTCCGAGGTGGACGCGCAGCGGCGGCTGAAGGCGCGGATCGCCGCGCTGGAGTCGCCGGATCCGTCGACCGACCTGATGCAGCGCCTGATGGGCGTCTCGTCGTTCTCGACCGAGCCAAGGGAAGAGGTCCGCCCGGTCGTCACGCCGGTCAACCTGTTCCCGCAGCGGTCCGCGTTCCCGGCCGGGCGCACAGGTGGCACCCGACCAGGAGCCGCCCGCGGCACCCGCTCCCGCCGTCGCAGCGGTGTCCTGGGCGCAGCGGGCTCAGCTGCCGCGGTCGCCTCCCTGCTCGGTACGGCGTTCGTCGTCGGCGACCCGTCCCGCTCGGAGCAGCCGCCGACGCTGCAGCCGCCGGTGGCGAGCTTCTCGTCCGACCACGCGAGCACCAGCGGCGGAGCGCCGTTCGCTGACCCGGTCGCGCTGCTGAACTCCTACAACGGTGCGGGGTACGCCGGGTTGAACCCGACGCTGCGCCCGGTGGCCCTGACAGGACGCTGACCGGTGAGCCTCTCCCGGCTCGCCGTCCTGGTCGGCACCGCCCTGATCGGCTTCGGCCTGCCCACGTCCGCCGCTGCGGTCCCGGCCCTGTTGCCGACGCTGGAGCCGGCGCTGTCGAAGGCGGACTCACCGACGGCGGTCAGCTGGCTTCAGCGGGCGGCCGTCGCGCCGAACCAGATCTCGTACCACGGCACGCAGATCATCACCGCCTGGGGACCGCAGGGCTCCAGTTCCGCGATGCTGGACATCCTGCACGCGGCGTCACAGGGCTCTGAGATCAGCGTGCTCGGTTCGTCCGCGCCCGGTGCGAAGGCGTTCGTGCAGCGCGCCACCACCACGGACGCCGCCATTGACGGCGGACCGCTGGCGTTGCTGCGGGCGACGTACCAGCTGGTTGACAAGTGCTGCACCGACCTGATCGGCCGGACCGCTGTGCTCGTGGAGGCGTTGCGGGACGACCAGACGCTGGCGGCGAAGTTCTGGATCGACAAGGCGACCGGACTGCTGCTGCAGCGTCAGCTGTTCAGTGCGGACGGCAAGACGATGGTGCGCGCCACCGTATTCACCGAGCTGGAGATCGAGGGCTCCGAGTTCCTCGGCCACCTGCCGCCGACGGTGCCCAGCGGCGTCGAAGCGCTCGGCATGGGCAAGGTCGACAACCTGCGTTCCGAGGGTTGGGTCTGCGCGCCGGAGCTGCCTGCGTCGCTCAAGCTGTACGACGTCCACCAGGACACCAGCAACGGCTCTCTGCAGTTCTCGTACTCCGACGGGCTGTTCAACGTCTCGCTGTTCGAGCAACGCGGCACGCTGGACCCAGCCGCGGTAGAAGGCTTCAGCAGTACGGACAGCCCGGGCGTGTACGTTCGGTACGGCATGCCGTCGTACGTCGTCTGGTCGTCCGGTGGAATCGTCTACACGCTGATCGGGGACCTGCCCCCTGACCAGCTCGGACAGGTGGTCAGATCCTTCCCGCACGAGCTGCCCGTCGAGCTGAGCGCGATCCAGCGACTGGGCACCGGGCTGGCCAAAATCGCGACCTGGCTCACTCCGATGGGTGCACTGTCGCCGAAGCTGGGATAATCAAAGATGGAAGTCTCTCCCGGTTACCTCCGGAGGGCTCCATCGACGACCACGACGACGACGTGAGGCGGGCACCGTGACGAGCGACGACGCCGAGCCGACAGTTCCGAACCCGGCGAACGCGGAACCGACCGCGGCCCTGACCGGGTTGACCCCGCCTGCTCCCGGAGCGGGCGCGATGCCGCTGCAGACCCCCGGCTCGGATGCGGCATACCGGCAGACGAACGGTGGCCGGTCCACCTCTCAGCGCAGCTTCGGGCGTCCGGAGCCGCAGCAGCAGACCTTCCGCCCGGTGTACCAGGGACAGGCCTGGCCGACCGAGCAACCGCAGTACCGGCCTGCGTACGTGCCGCCGCCACCGGCCGACTGGCACCAGCAGCAGGCCCGCTCGTACGCGTCGGAGCCGCAGAAGCTCAACCGGGTCGTCACCATCGCCGCTCTGGTTGCGCTGGTCATCGGTGTCCTGGCGGGCGCCGGTGCGGCCACGGCCGTCGTCGCGCTCAGCGGCAACAACACCCCGGTCGCGCAGCAGCCGGAGCCGCCGGTCGGCACCGGCGCGGACCCGAAGATCCGCACCGGCTCGGTGTCCGCGGTCGCTGCGACCCTGCTGCCGAGCGTTGTGCAGCTGAAGGTCGAGGGCTCGGACAACTCCGACGCCACTGGGTCCGGCTTCGTGATCGACAACGCCGGGCACATCCTGACCAACAACCACGTCGTCGCGGCCGCGGCCAAGGGTGGCTCGATCCAGGTCGTCACGAACGACAACAAGACCGCAACCGCACGGCTCGTCGGCCGCTCCCCGGCGTACGACCTGGCCGTCGTGCAGGTGGCCGGCCTGACCGCGCCTTCGGTGCAGTTCGGCCGGTCGGACCAGGCAGTCGTCGGGCAGGACGTGGTCGCGATCGGCTCGCCGCTCGGGCTGGCCGGCACGGTCACCTCGGGCATCATCTCGGCGAAGAACCGCCCGGTGACGACCGGCGACGATCCCGCGGAGGCCGCGTCGTACATCAGCGCGCTGCAGACCGACGCGGCGATCAACCCGGGCAACTCCGGCGGGCCGCTGGTCGACATGAACGCGAAGGTGATCGGGGTGAACTCCGCGATCGCCACCGTCCGCGGTTCCGCGGAGGGCCAGAGCGGGAGCATCGGGCTCGGGTTCGCGATCCCGATCGACCAGGCCCGGCGGACCGCCCAGCAGTTGATCGCCACCGGCAGGGCGTCGTACCCGGTGATCGGGGCGCAGGTGGACATGCAGTTCGAGGGTGGTGCCCGGGTGAGCATGGTGAACGCCAACTCGCCGGCCGCGAAGGCCGGTCTGCGGGTCGGTGACGTGATCACCTCGATCAACAGCGATCCGGTGGACAGCGCCGAGGTGCTGATCGTCGCGATCCGCACCCACCAGCCGGGGGAGGCCGTGCGGCTCGCGTTCGAGCGCAGCGGGCGGTCCCGAACGGTTACGCTCACTCTCGCCCAGCAGATCGGCTGACACTGCATGACCGGACTCGGGATACCCTGGTCGGCGTCTGAGGCGATGTACAGAAGTGAGGTGGGGACATGTTCGGCATCGGGCCACTCGAACTGGTCGTGATCGCGATCGTCGCCGTACTCGTTTTCGGACCGGACCGGCTGCCGGAGTTCGCCCGTACGGCGGGACGCCTGCTGCGGCAGGTCCGTCAGATGGTGACCAACGCGCAGAACGACCTGCGCAACGAGCTCGGCCCGGAGTACGCCGACCTCGAGCTGCAGGACCTGAACCCGAAGAACTTCGTCCGCAAGCACCTGCTCGAGCCGATGGACGACGACGACAAGCCCGTCGCCGACTTCGCCGACAGCACCCCGCAACGCCTCCCGGCCGGCGCCAAGCCGCCGTACGACCCCGAGTCGACCTGATCCGGCCCGATCTGGTCAGTCGGTGATCAGTAGGTCGTAGGTGACCTTGTCGTCGACGTGGCTGCCGATCTCGAAGGCGGCGCGCTCGGTGCCGACGTGGCGGAAGCCGGCCTTCTCCGCGGTACGGCGGGCTGCCGTGTTGGTGGCCGCCGTACGGATGAAGATCCGCCGGCCGCCGAAGCCGCCGGCGTTCGGCGGAGCGAAGTACCACTGGGCGACCCGCTGGATCGCCTCGGTCATCACCCCGCCGCCCTGCGCCTCGGGATGCATCCAGTAGCCCACCTCGGCGTCGCGGACCGCGCCGCGGGCATGGATTCCGAACAGCGTGATGTTGCCCAGTCCCTGATCGGTCCCGGCGTCCGCCACGCACCAGTTGAACCGTTTGCCGGCCGCTGCCTGCTCGGCCAGGTCCTTCAGCCAGAACCGCGCGTCCTCCACCGTGAACGGCTGCGGGATGAACGGCAGGAAATGCGCGGTCGCCTGGTTGGTGCGAGCCGCGGAGATCCGTACCGCCTCGTCCTCCCGCCACTTCCGCAACCGCAGACGCGCCGTGTCGAGGACGGGGTGGTCCACTGTCAGCGGCCCGCGGGGGAGAGGCCGAGTTGGCGGCCGAGGAGGCCGCGGGGCTTGCCGCCCAGCGTCGAGGCGATCTTGTCGAGGACCTGTGCGGCGGCGGTGTCGGGGTCGGCGGCCACGAGCGGCTGGCCGAGGTCGCCGCCGGCGCGGAGGCGCTCGTCGAGCGGGATCTCGCCGAGCAGCGGGATGTTGTAGCCGAGGCGCGCGGACAGGGTCTCCGCGACGCGCGTACCGCCGCCGGTGCCGAAGATCTCGATGCGGTGCTCGGGACCGCAGTGCGGGCAGGGCAGGAACGACATGTTCTCGACCACGCCGGCCACCCGCTGGTGCACCATCTGCGCCATCGTGCCGGCCCGCTCGGCCACCTCCGCGGCCGCCTCCTGCGGGGTCGTCACGACGATCACCTCGGCGCTGGTCAGCCGCTGGCCGACGGAGATCGCGATGTCACCGGTGCCGGGCGGCAGGTCGAGGAGCAGTACGTCGAGGTCGCCCCAGTACACGTCCGCGAGCATCTGGACCAGCGCGCGGTCGAGGATCGGCCCGCGCCATGCGACTACCTGGTCGCGCTTCGGCTTCAGCATGCCGATCGAGATCACCTTCACGCCGTGCGCGGGCACCGGCATGATCATGTCGTCCACCGCGGTCGGCCGCTCGTCGGCGACCCCCATCATCGCCGGCACCGAGTGTCCATAGATGTCCGCGTCCAGGACGCCGACCGACAGGCCCTGGCGGGCCATCGCGACCGCCAGGTTCACGGTCACCGACGACTTGCCGACGCCACCCTTGCCGGACGCGATCGCGAACACCTTGGTCAGCGAGTCCGGCCGGGAGAACGGGATCTCCTTCTCGGCCACACCACCGCGCAGCTGCGTCTGCAGGGCCGCCCGCTGCTCGGCCGACATCACACCCAGGTCGATCTCGACCCCGGTGACACCGTCCAGTTTGTTCACCGCGGCAGTGATGTCCCGGCGCAGCGTGTCCTTCATCGGACAGCCGGCGACGGTCAGCAGGATGCGTACGGCGACCACGCCGTCCTCGCGGACGGCGACGGTCTCGACCATCCCCAGATCCGTGATCGGCTTCTTGATCTCCGGATCCATTACGCCACCGAGCGCCGTGGTCACCTGATCAGCAGTGGGAGCCATGCCCCCAGGCTACGTGCTCACCCACATCGACCCGACCACGGTCCATGTGACGTAGGCCCGGGAAGGCAAGCCTTACTTTCTAGAGGCCCGGTGCGCCGTAGATCGGGAACCAGCGGGAGAGGTCCGATTCGAAGTTCAGGTCTGCGCCGACGACGGACTTGATCTGGAGTTCCTGGGCGTTGTCGCGGCGGTCGGTGCCGACGGGGACGAACGGGTACCAGGAGCCGCGTTTGTAGAGGTAGACGAGTCCGACGGACTGGGTGCCGTTGGTGAAGGCGACCAGGGTGCAGAGCAGCGCGTTGCCGAAGCCGGCGTCGACGAGGGACGTGTTGACGGCGTGCAGGTCGGTGACCAGGGTCTCCAGGTCGTCGGGGGCCGTCTGCCGGACCAGCCAGGTGAAGCCGTACGAGTCCGTCGTACTGGTGAACTTGCCGTTGTCCAACGCGAGCAGGTTGTCGACCTCCTCGCGGAGCGTGGTGAACCCACCGCCCTCGGCCGCCTTGAAGCAGACCGAGCCGCTGCCCGTCGGACGGAAGCCGGCCGCGGTCTCCAGGGTGATCGCGGCCGACGGAAGCGAGAACAGCTGGTCGAGGTTCGGCGGGACGGCTTTACTCCGGCCGAGCAAGATATCGAGAAGGCCCATGTGTCTAAGCTTGCTCGCCCAGCTCGCGGGAGAGCGTACCGAGGCGGTCGAGGCGTGTCTCGAGCGACGGGTGGGTCGAGAACAGCGACGAGACGCTCTTGCCGGAGATGGCCGGCGCGAAGAAGAACGCGTTGAACGCCTGCGCCTGGCGCAGGTCGCGCGACGGTATCTGCGCGATGTCCCCGCTGATCTTGGTCAGTGCGGACGCCAGCGTCGAGGGTCTGCCGGTCAGCATCGCCCCGGCCCGGTCCGCGGCCAGTTCGCGGTACCGCGACAGCGCCCGGGTGAGCACGAACGAGATGGCGTACACAGCGATGGAGACCCCGATGATCGTCAGCATGATCACCGCCGCGTTCTGATCCCGGTTCCCCCGGCCGAGGCCGCCGTACAGGCCGAAGCGGGTGATCAGGCCGGCGAGTACGCCGAGGAACGACGCGATCGTCATCACCGCGACGTCCCGGTGCGCGACGTGTGAGAGCTCGTGCGCCAGCACGCCCTCCAGTTCGTCGGCGTCCAGGCGGCGCATGATGCCGGTGGTCACGCAGACGACGGCGTTCTTCGGGTTGCGGCCGGTGGCGAACGCGTTCGGCAGGTCGACGTCCGCGATCGCGACCCGCGGCTTCGGCATGTCGGCCAGCGCGCACAGGCGGTCGATCGCGCCGTGCAGCTGCGGCGCCTCCTCGGGCGTGACGATCTTGCCGTGCATCGCGAACAGCGCGATCCGGTCGGAGAACCAGTACTGCACGAAGAGCATGCCGCCGGCGATCAGCACGGCCAGCACCGCGCTCTTGGTCAGCGCGATCAGCAGCGCCACGAAGCCGACGTACAGCAGCCCGAGCAGGAAACTCGTGACCACCATCCGGCTGGACAGCCCGCGATCAGGCGCGAATCGAGTCTTCATCCCACGTCCTTCCTCACCTGCTAGCGAGAGTAGCTCGCAGTCAAACCCGGTCTTCCTCGCGAGTGTCGAGGTCGGCGAGCAGGGAACGGAGCTCGGAACGCAGGAAGTCACGGGTGGCGACCTCGCCGACGGCCATCCGTAGCGCCGCCACCTCGCGGGCCAGGAACTCCATGTCGGCCCGGGTCCGGGTGTCGACGTCGCGGTCGCGCTCGTACTGCACCCGGTCGCGGGCCTCCTGCCGGTTCTGGGCGAGCAGGATGAGCGGAGCGGCGTACGACGCCTGCAGGCTGAGCGCCAGCGTGAGGAAGATGAACGGGTACTGGTCGAAGCGCACGCTCTCCGGCGCGAAGATGTTCCAGGCGACCCAGAACAGGATCGTCGCGGTCATGTAGACCAGGAACCGCCCGGTGCCGAGGAAGCGCGCGATCCGTTCGGACAGCCGGCCGAACGCGTCCGCGTCGTACGTCGGCCGCGGTACGAAGGTCCGTCTCCAGTCGCGCGGTACGTCGAGCCGCGTCGTCGTACCGCGGAAGAGCCGGCGCTCGTCCGTGGACAGGCGGTCGTCACGAGGCATCGTGGTCCCCCTCCTGCTCGGCGTGGTCGTGTTCTCGCCAGTCGTCCGGGAGCAGGTGGTCGAGGACGTCGTCCACCGTCACCGCTCCGATCAGCCGGCCCTCGTCGTCGAGCACCGGCGCGGCGACCAGGTTGTACGTCGCCAGGTACTTGCTGACGGTCTGCAGGCTGTCGTCCGGGCGCAGCCCGTCCAGGTCGGTGTCCAGTACGGCGGACACCAGCTCGGACGGCGGCTCGCGCAGCAGCCGCTGGATGTGGCCGATCCCGATGAACCGCCCGGTCGGCGTTTCCAGCGGCGGCCGGCACACGTAGATCATCGCGGCCAGTGCAGGGCTCAGGTCCGCGTTGCGTACGCGGGCGAGTGCCTCGGCCACTGTGGCGTCCACGGGCAGGATGACCGGCTCCGACGTCATCAGGCCACCAGCGGTGCGCTCCTCGTAGGTCAGCAGTCGCCGTACGTCTTCTGCTTCCTCAGGTTCCATCAGCGTCAGCAGGCGCTCGGCTGTCTCGGTGGGCAGCTCAGCGATCAGGTCTGCGGCGTCATCCGGGGACATCTCCTCCAGCACGTCTGCAGCCCGTTCGGTGTCCAGACCGGCGAGGATCTCGACCTGGATGTCCTCAGGCAGCTCCTCGAGTACGTCGGCGAGCCGCTCGTCGTTCAACGCGACAGCGATCTCGTTGCGCCGCTTGGCCGACAGGTCATGCAGTACGCCGGCCAGGTCCGCGGCACGCATCGACTCGAAGGCGGCGAGGATGTGCGTCGCGCCCTGGCCCTCCTCGACCTGGGTGAACCCACTGACGTCGCTCCAGTCGAGCACGTGGGTCTGTCCGCGGCTCCGGAACCGTTTGGAGCCCTCCCGGACCGCCACCTTGGTCAGCAACCAGTCCCGGGTCCGCCACTGCTCCATCGCCATGTCGAACACCACCGCGGTGGCGCCGTCGGCAATGGTGACGGTCCGGTCGAGCAGCTCGCCCAGGACAAGCACCTCGGTCGTGCGCTGCTCGAAACGCCGCATGTTGAGCAGACCGGTCGTGATGACGTGGCCGACGTCGACCGACGTGACTCGCGTCATCGGCAGGAAGATGCGCCGCCGGGTGAACACCTCGACGACCAGGCCGAGCACGCGGGGCGGCTGGTCGCCCTGACGCATCATGGCGACCACGTCCCGCACCTTGCCGACCTGGTCCCCGTTCGGGTCGTACACCGGCAGACCCGCCAACCGGGCGACATAGACCCGCGACGGTGATCCACTCATGATCGAAGGCTAACCCGTCCAACCTGAGTCTCGGTGGAACTTTGGGCTAGCTCAGCTTCGGGCGGCGGCGCACTGGGCGATGCAGTGTGTTCGGCGGCTTGCCGCGGGTCGTGGCTCGGGTCGGTATCGGGGCCTCGGTCCGCGGTGTCGCGTCGTACCGCCCGGCCGACTCGCTGATCTCACCGGTGGGCTCCAGCACGAGAATGTCCGCCTCCGTGCCCCACCGTTCCAGTTGCGTGTCCAGCTCGGCTGCGTTGAGCCGCTCGCTACGCAGTACCTGTGCGGCTGCTGTCCATTCGTCGCTTCCCGGCTCCAGCCGCCGTACCGTCGCCTTCCAGCTCGCCAGGCGGTTCGTGGCGGGCTTGGCCGGTACGACGACCTCGACCGCGGGTGCTGCTGCGAGTCCGGGCAGCGGCTGCTCCGCACCATCAGCTGAGTCCGCCAGAACGACGTACTGCCCCTCGACCGTCGCGAACCACGCCGGCACCGGTCGCCGGCCGTCCCACGCCAGCCAAACGAGTCCGGCCTTCTTCATCACGCCGGCAATCTCCTCAGTGCTCACAGGCCCAGCGTGTCACATCACCGCCCCTCGATCGCAGCTTGAGCGCACCCCGCCAGAACCCCAACTTTGAGAAGCCACCGATCATTTTTCCGGCGCCGAAATGGTTGGTGGCTTCTCAAAGTCGTGAATCGGGACACACTCCGGAGGGAAGTGAGCCGGGTCACCGGAGCGGTAGACGGTGACGCGTACGCTGCCGGTGACCGGTGGGTAACCGAGTGGAGGTCGGCGATGACGGAACAGGTTTTGCGGAGCAGGCGGTCCTGCTTGGCCACGCCCGGGTCGAACCCGCGGTTCCTGACCAAGGCGAAGGGGCTGGACGCGGACCAGGTGTTCCTGGATCTCGAGGACTCGGTCGCGCCGATCGCCAAGCCTGATGCCCGCAAGAACATCGTCGCCGCGCTCAACGAGGGCGGCTGGGGCACCAAGCTGCGCGTCGTCCGGGTGAACGACTGGACCACCGAGTGGACGTACGCCGACGTGATCGAGGTCGTCGGCGGCGCCGGCGCGAACCTCGACTGCATCATGCTGCCGAAGGTGCAGACCGCCGAGCAGGTGGTCGCGCTCGACCTGCTGCTCACCCAGCTGGAGAAGGTGCACGGGTACGAGCCGGGCCGGATCGGGATCGAGGCGCAGATCGAGAACGCGCTCGGCCTGACCAACGTGAACGCGATCGCGACCGCGTCGCCGCGGGTGGAGACGATCATCTTCGGTCCGGCGGACTTCATGGCGTCGATCAACATGAAGTCGCTGGTGGTCGGCGAGCAGCCGCCCGGGTACGACGTCGGCGACGCCTACCACTACATCCTGATGCAGATCCTGATGGCCGCGCGGGCGCACGGTAAGCAGGCGATCGACGGCCCGTACCTGCAGATCAAGGACGTCGACGGTTTCCGCCGCGTCGCGGGCCGCTCGGCCGCCCTCGGCTTCGACGGCAAGTGGGTCCTGCACCCGGACCAGATCGCCGCCGCGAACGAGGTCTACTCACCGCGCCAGGACGACTACGACCACGCCGAGAACATCCTCGACGCCTACGACCACTACACCTCCGCAGCCGGCGGCGGCCGCGGCGCGGTGATGCTCGGCGACGAGATGATCGACGAGGCCAGCCGCAAGATGGCCCTCGTCATCTCCGCCAAGGGCCGCGCCGCCGGCCTCACCCGCACCGACGTCTGGGTTCCGCCGGCCGACTAGTTCCGGGTGGTTGGATCTGCAGCTCGACAGGATGTGTCGGGTGGCCGGGTAGTGCACCTGAGCGTGAACGTGTCCGCGCGTACAGCGTCTCGCCGGTGTACTACCCGTCGGCAGGTCACCACGGGCGGGTTATGTCACCGCTGGCCTGCTACTTCCCGCTACCGGGCAGATAACCTGCCAGTGGGCAACGCAACACCCACACATCCCGCAGGACAGCCGGATATCCCCTGGCGTTGTGGCTTCTCCCTTCGCATACCAACGGAGAAGGCACAACGCCGTCGGATATCCCCTCGTATGCGGGCTCTCGTCGTGCTCGGTCGGGGGGTGATCATGCCGGGTTCAGGGTTCGGTCTGGGCCATGATCGCGAGTAGGTGGCCGTCGGGGTCGGGGAAGAAGGCCATCCATTCCTCGACGCCGTTGTCGTGTTTGTGGATCAGGTGTGGCGCCTGTTCGAACTCGACGCCGCGGGCCTGGAGTTCGTCGTATGCCGCCTGGATGTCGTCGACGCGGAAGTACAGGACCGAAGGGTCCGCGGGTCCTTCGTTGGCGCTCAGGAACAGGCGTGTTCCACCACAGTCGAAGAACGCCAGGTCGCCGAACGTGTAGAGGTGGAGGAGCCCTAGTACGCCGCCGTAGAAGTCGACGGCCTGCTCGATATCAGTCACCGGGCGGGCGATCTGCCCGATCGCACCTAGCTGCACCATCTCCGCGCCTCCTTGTCCTCGAAGAGCACTGTCCGCGGGCACGCCGCGCCAGGTGCGGAGCTCGGCCCGGCGGTCCAGGCCGAGCTTCATCAGCGCGTTGGCGACGTGGAACTTGACCGCGTCGACGCTGACTTCGCGTCGCCGCGCGATCTCCCGGTTCGACATCCCGTGCCGCACCGCGTGCACCACCTGCCACTCGGCGGGCGTCAGTACGTCGGGGTGCCGGGGCCGTCCACGTGTGCCCACACCCTCAAGCTAGCGGCGTACTGCCCGAATTACCCTCCCCCGACAGGCGTTCGAGGCCGCTCAGTAGGAGGTCCAGGGCGAACTCGAACTCGAACTGGTCGTCGCAACCCGGACCGACGACGGAGTCCTGCTCGTGGGTGATCGCCGTGACCAGTTCGGTGATGTGGGGAAACCGCTCGGCCATCTCCGGTGGCGGTGGCGCCGGATCCGGACCGGTGCCGGCGGTGTCCTCGAACAGTTCCTGCGAGAACCCCAGCAGGCGGCTGCCCAGAGCGTGCAGCGCGTGATGGGTCAGGTCGATAGACAGGCCCCCGGCCCGGAAGGTCCCGATCATCGACTCCATGTAGTCCATCACCGCTGGGGTCGGGTCGGTCCGCGCCCTGGTCCGTTCCTCGATGACCCGGGGCGCCCAGGGATGAGCCAGGAGTACCTGGCGGGCTGACAGGATCCGCTGCCGGACGGTCGACTTCCAGTCGGTGTCCTCGGCCGGCGGGTCGATCTGACCGACGATCGCGTCGACCATGCCGTCCAGCAGTTCGTCCTTGTTGCGCACGTGCTTGTAGAGCGCCATCGGCACGACGCCGAGCGCCTGCGAGATCTTGCGCATGCTGACGGCGTCGACGCCGCCCTCGTCGGCCAGGTCGACGGCGGCGCCCAGGATCCGTTCCTTGCTCAACGGCGTCCGCGACTGCGCGGCAGGTTCGGTCTGCGTGGTGATGTCTTCGGCTCCTCTCGCACGCGGGCGACCTCTTGACAGGTGTACGGCGTACACCCTACCTTCAACGTACCAGGGTGTACGCCGTACACCGCCGGTCGGCCTGGAGTGTGAGCATGGTGACTTCCGACTTCCGCGATAACGCCGCCGCGGCGTACGAGGTCCGCAAGGAACTGGGGCCCGAGTACGAGAGCGCAGTACTGGAATCCTTCGTCGCCAATGCCACGCAGTCCATCAATCAGCAGGTGGACGCCCGGCTGGCGGAGCATGCGCCGGTTCAGAAGCAGTCGCAGCCCGACAACTCGCATCTGGCCGTTCCGGTCTTCTCCCTGCTCCTCGGGGTCATCGGCTCGGTCTGGCTGACGGCCGGCGCGCATGCCGAATCGGGCGCGGTGTTCGCCATGTGGTTGGGGATCACCCTGGTCAACATCGTCTTCATGCGGATGTTCAAAAGCATCCGCCGGTCGAAGTGATCAGCGGGTCCAGACCTTGTAGATGCGGATCGGCTTGACCGGCGGGCCGTCCTGGTCGGGGTCGGCGATGCCTGCCGCGACCATGCGGTCGAAGGTGGACATGCCGGCGATCACATGGCCGAGGACCGTGTAGTTCGGGGCGATGTTCGCGAACGAGTGCACGACGAAGAACTCCGAGCCGTTGGTGCCGGGGCCTTGGTTGCCGTAGGCAACGGTGCCGCGCGGGTACGTCTCCTGGCCGGTGACCTCGTCGGGGAACTTGTACCCGGGCCCGCCTTCCTCCTGGCGGTAGATGTCACCGCACTGCAGGACCCCCAGCCGGGTCGAGTTCGTCAGCCGGAAGCACTGCGTCGCGTCGTAGAACCGGCTCTTCACCAGGTGCACGAAGTTGTGCACGCCGCACGGCGCGTTCGCGCGGTCCATCCGAACAACGAACGGTCCGTAGTTCGTCACGAAGTACACGTCGACCGTGCCCTTCGCACGGGCAACCGGGGACGGGATCCGGACGGGCTTGGCGGCCGGGTTCTCGGGCGTCGGCGTGAACGCGCATTTGGCCACGGGCTTCGAGACGGGGGCTGCGGAGGCGGTCGTCGTGGTCAGCGTCATCGCGACCAGAACGGCCGCGATCAGGGCGGTGAGTGATCGCTTCATCACCACACCGTAGTACCTCGCTTGCTCTCTGCAGAGGTTGTTCAAGGAATTGGCCGCGGACTCGAACATCCGGCACTTCCCGCCTAAGGTGATCCGGTCCGCTGCGGAAGGTGTGTTTGTGTGAACGGCGAGGTACTGGCAGGTCGGTACCGCTTGCTGACCCTGCTGGGCAGGGGCGGTGCAGGTGAGGTGTGGCAGGCGGAGGACACGCTCCTCGCCCGCCAGGTCGCGGTGAAGCTGCTGCGCAGCCTCGAAGGCGACCCCATGGACGCGGTCCAGAGGTTTCGCGCCGAGGCTCAATCAGCCGCTCGATTGACACATCCCAACGTCGTCGCGACGTACGACGTCGGCACCGAGGGCGACCACGTGTTCCTGGTGATGGAACTCGTGCAAGGCCCCGATCTGGCCCAACTGATGCGTACGTCGGGACTCCCGGACGCCACTCTGGTCGAGGACATCGCACTGCAGGGCGCCCGCGCGCTGGACGCGGCGCACGCGGCCGGGATCGTGCACCGTGACGTGAAGCCGGGCAACCTGATGCTGGCTACGGACGGCACCCTGAAGATGACCGACTTCGGTATCGCCAAGAGTGCGGGCAACGAGACGACCGGACTGGGCGTCCTGCTCGGTACGGCGTCGTACGTGTCGCCGGAGCAGGTCCGTGGCGAGCCGGCCACCGCGGCCAGCGACTGGTACTCGTTCGGCTGCGTCCTGCACGAGCTCCTGACGGGTACGCCGCCGTTCACCGGGCCGACCGTCGACGTGGTCATGCGGCAGCATCTCGACGTACCGCCTCCGCCTGTCACGCGTGCCGACGTACCGGCTGAGCTGTCGAACCTCGTGACGCACCTCCTGGCCAAGGATCCGGCGGACCGCCCGTCGTCCGAGCAAGAGGTGGCCGCACTGCTCGCACCGGCGAACCAGACCCAGGTGCTGGCCTTCACACCACCTGCAGACACCGATGTGATCGGTGTGGGCAAGTGGGAGGAGGACCCGGACGAGCCGGCGCATCGGGCGGCCCGCAGTGGCTTCCCGTTGGCAAAGGTGGGTGTGGCTGCTGCCGTGGTGGTAGCGGGTGTGGTGGCGGCGCTCCTGTTGCGGGCAGGTGTGTCGAGCGATCCGCCCGCACAGGCCGGCGGCACGCCGTCTGCTCCGGTGCAGAAGGCCACAACGGCCCCCAAGACCACACCGAAGCCCAAGCCGACCCCCACTCCCACCAAGACCCAGACGACTCCGACGAAGAAGCCGACGCAGAAGCAGACGCAGAACCCGCAGGCGGTCCTGGTGCAGCGGCTGCGCTCTCTGGCCGCACAGGTACGCGCGACGCAGCAGGACAGCCGTAGCAGGGCGCCACGGGAGGCTGCGAACGACCTGGACCAGGCTGCCCAGGCCGTCGACCACGGCGACACCGAGTCCGCCGCGAAGCACTTCTACGAGGCGCGGCAGCGACTGATCGAGGCAGAGCAACGCCACCGCTGGCAGGCGACTCCCCAGATCGCCGCGCTCTTCGGGGTCATCAGCCAGTCACTCCCGCGTCCGGAGCACGACGACAACGAGTGAGGCACGCGACCTCCGACAGGTGGCCGGTGTCACAGCGGGTGTCCCCCTCGTGCCGGGATGCTGATAACCGCGATACTCGCGGGTAAGCACCCGATCGAAGGAGCCGAGCGATGAGCAGGTTGCAGCAGACCGACGGGCTGACCGACATCCAGGAAGAGATCCTGAAGACGGTCCGGGCCTTCGTGGAAGCCGAGATCCTCCCGGTCGCGACCGAGCTCGAGCACCGCGACGAGTACCCGACCGAGATTGTCGAGGGCCTCAAGGAACTCGGACTGTTCGGACTGATGATCCCCGAGGAGTACGGCGGCCTCGGCGAATCGCTGCTCACCTACGCGCTGTGCGTCGAGGAGATCGCCCGCGGCTGGATGAGCGTGTCCGGGATCATCAACACGCACTTCATCGTCGCGTACATGCTGCTCCAGCACGGAACCGACGAGCAGAAGCAGAGGTACCTGCCGCGCATGGCGACCGGTGAGGTCCGCGGCGCGTTCTCGATGTCCGAGCCGGGCTGTGGGTCCGACGTCGCCGCGATCAAGACGAAGGCCACTCGCGAGGGTGACGGCTACGTCGTCAACGGTCAGAAGATGTGGCTGACCAACGGCGGTTCCTCGAACCTGGTCGCCGTACTCGTGAAGACCGACGAGGGGCAGGACTCGGTCTACAAGAACATGACCACGTTCCTGGTCGAGAAGGAGCCCGGGTTCGGCGAGGTCGACAAGGGCCTCACGATCCCCGGCAAGATCGAGAAGATGGGCTACAAGGGCGTCGACACCACGGAGCTGGTGTTCGACGGGTACCGGATCGACGCGGGCCAGATCCTCGGTGGCGTACCGGGTAAGGGCTTCTACCAGATGATGGACGGCGTCGAGGTCGGTCGTGTGAACGTGGCCGCCCGCGGCTGCGGTGTGGCGCGGCGGGCGTTCGAGCTCGGGATCTCGTACGCGCAGCAGCGCGAGACGTTCGGCAAGAAGATCGCCGAGCACCAGGCGGTGCTGTTCCGGCTCGCCGACATGGCCGTCAAGGTGGAGGCCGCGCACGAGCTGATGGTGAAGGCGGCCCGCAAGAAGGACAGCGGCTCCCGCAACGACTTCGAGGCCGGCGTCGCGAAGTACCTGGCCAGCGAGTACTGCTCACAGGTCGTCGAGGACTCGTTCCGCATCCACGGCGGCTACGGCTTCTCGAAGGAGTACGAGATCGAACGCCTCTACCGCGAGGCCCCGATGCTCCTGATCGGCGAAGGAACGGCCGACATCCAGCGGATGATCATCGGCCGCCGCCTGCTCGAGGACTACAAACTCTGACCGTGCGCTGGGTCGACAGGCGGGGCGGTGCCGGTCGGCCCAGCGCACGGCGGGGCAGGGTCTAGGCCGTGCTGCGGGTCGGGACTTGTCGGGTGTTGCCGGAGCCGTGGCCGGAGAGCAGCCAGATGCCCAGCTGGGTGATCTCGTGGCGCACCGAGGCGCCGGCCCGGCGGGTGGTGATCAGGCCGGCCTCCCGCAGTACCGTCGCCTGGTGACTCGCGGCGGCCGGGGAGATCCCGCAGCGTTTCGCCAGCTCCGTCGTCGTACAGCCGCTGACGGTCGCCTCCAGCGCGGCGGCCCGGGTCGACCCGAGCAGGGAACCCAGCGGATCACTCGACGGCGGGTGCTCCATCGGCGTCTGCCGCAGGATCCCGGGCGCATGCTGGATCGGGTACACCAGGATCGGTTTGAGGTCCGGGTCCCGCAGCTTGGTCGGTACCTGCCAGCAGAACGCCGAAGGCTGCAACTCGATTCCCCTGCCATCGAGATACAGATCTCGGTCGTTCATGTCCAGCACCTGCAGCACCGGTGCGACCCACCGGACCCGCGGATGCAGCGACGACAGCAATCGGTCCACACCGTGCCGGGCCAACGCCTCCCCTCGATGGGCATGGTCGGCGGACACGTGCGTCCCGATCGATTTCCAGTACGGCGCGATCGCGGCGTCGTGATACGTCCGGATGGCCCGTCCGAGCTTCTGCATCGACGTACGGCCACCTTGGGCCAGCTCCCGTGTCCATGGGGAGGCGGGCCGGTACTGCGCGAGCAGGTCGAGCTGGCTGCGGATCTGCTGCCGCGGTGTCGCCAGCGCCTGCTCCAGGGCGGTGTCGAAGTCCGGTGCGGGCTCCGCCGGGGTGAGGAAGTCGGGGGAGTAGCCCTTCGGCGGGGTCAGCTCGAGCAGCAGCCGCATCTGGTCCGGTGCGACCGTGGCCCGCACATGGCGCCGCCAGTCCTCGAAGATCAGCCGGCCTTCCGAGTGCTGCAGCATGTGCAGGCTCAGCAGCACCTCCCAGAGCGGCGCCGGCGTGGTGGCGACCGTGACCCGGGTCAGGTCGCGCGGCGTGAAATGAATACGAAGCACCGCGATCCCCTCCCGTCCCTGGTCGTCCCCCGGTCCGCATCGGTCGCGGAAAGTAATCAATTCCTGACCGAATGCGATTCCGGAATTCAATCAAGGGAGGAGATCGCGGGACAACCATTTGAACATTCCAATCCGGGAGTAGTCCTGGCCATGGCAAAAGGTTGCCAACTCACCCGACCGCGCGGAGCGAATTCCGGGCTCAGAGCCAGTGGTTCCGCTTGAACAACCGGTAAAGCACGGTGCACGCGGTCACCATCACTCCGAGTACGACGAAGTACGCGTACTTCAGCCGCAGTTCCGGCATGTAATCGAAATTCATGCCGTAGATTCCGGCGATCATGGTCGGCACCGCGAGGATCGCCACCCACGCCGAGATCCGGCGCATGTCCTCGTTCTCGGCCACCTGGACCTGGGCCAGCCCGGCCTGCAGGATCGAGCTGAGCAGCTCGTCGAACGAGATCACCTGCTCCTTCACTCGTTGCAGGTGGTCGTCGACGTCGCGGAAGTAGTTCTTCGTCTCGTCGGCGATCAGCGGGTGCCGCAGCGTGGCCAGCGCCCGCATCGGGCCGGTCAGCGGCGCCACGGCCCGCTTGAGCTCCAGCACCTCACGCTTCAGCTGGTAGACCCGGTCGATGTTCCGCCAGCCACGCGGCGTGAACATGGACGTCTCGATCAGGTCGATATCGGCCTGTACGGCGTCCGAGACCTCCAGGTACCGGTCGACGACGTGGTCCGCGATGGCATGCAGTACGGCGCCCGGACCGGTGGCGAGCCGTTGCGGCTCCCGCTCCAGCTCCTGTCGTAGCCCGGCCAGCTCACTGTGTTCACCGTGCCGGACCGTGACCACGAAGCCGGGTCCGCAGAACACCATGACCTCACCGGTCGCGACCACCTCGCTGGTGGCGGTCAGGTCGTCGTGCGGGACATACGTGACCGTTTTGAACACTGCGAACAGCGTCTCGCCGTACCGCTCCAGTTTGGGGCGCTGGTGCGCCTCGTACGCGTCCTCCAGCGCCAGCGGGTGCAGACCGAACTCCGCGCCGATGATGGCGAGCTGGTGGTCGGTCGGCTGGAACAGGCCGATCCACACGAACCCCTGCCCGCGCTGCGCCCGGTCGAGCGCCTCGGTGTAGGAGTTGACCCGGGTGTCGCGGACACCGTCGCGGTACAGCCCCCAGTCGACCAGGGCGCCCTCGAGCTTGCCGGTGACCACGTCGTCCGGTGGGCGTCCGGCACCGCCGCCGCGCCGGGCGAAGACCCGTCCTACACGGCGTGTCGCGCCCATGTCCCATCGTCGCCCGGTCATCACCGGCGAGGCTATCAAGACGCGGTAACCAGCCGTCAGCAATGATGGGGGTGGAAGCACGTGGAGAGGAACGACGATGACCACGCAGGGCATGCCCTCGATGGACCCCAGGCCGACCGGCCTGACGATCGGGACGTACGACACCTACCGGGAGGCACAGCGAGCTGTCGACTATCTCTCGGACGAGAAGTTCCCGGTCGAGCACACGACCATCGTCGGCAACAACCTCCGTCAGGTCGAGAAGATCACCGGCCGGCTCACCTGGGGCCGGGCGCTGACCGCCGGTCTGGCCAGTGGCGCCTGGTTCGGGCTGTTCGTCGGCCTGCTGCTGGGACTCTTCACCACCAACAACTGGATCGCGGCGGTGCTGACCGGCGTCGTGCTGGGTGCCTTCTTCGGGCTGGTGTTCGGCGGCCTCGGCTATGCACAGTCGGCCGGCCGGCGGGACTTCACGTCGCGGACCGCTGTGGTGGCCACGACGTACGACGTGCTCTGCGACTTCAAGTTCGCTGAAGAGGCGCGCAACCACCTCGCCAAGCTGGCGCTGAAGGGCGAGGTGCACCCGGTGCTGCCGGATCACCAGGCCCAGCAGACCTCGCAGCGGCCGATCGACTGAGGTGACCTATCTCTCCTGCCGGTGAGAGCCAGACCACGGCCCGGATGCGCCCGGACCGGCAGCATGGGGAATCCAGGAGCCGAGGAGGAACCGAGATGCAGTTCGGGCGCAGCTACGAGGAGTTCGAGGTCGGTGCGGTCTACAAGCACTGGCCAGGTAAGACGGTGACGGAGTACGACGACCACCTGTTCTGCCTGCTCACCATGAACCACCATCCGCTGCACCTGGACACGCACTACGCGGAGGGGTCGACCCAGTTCGGGAAGAACGTTGTGGTCGGCAACTACATCTACTCGATCCTGCTCGGGATGTCGGTCCCGGACGTGAGCGGCAAGGCGATCGCCAACCTGGAGATCGAGTCCCTGCGGCATGTCGCCCCCACCTTCCACGGCGACACCGTGTACGGCGAAACGCTCGTCCTGGACAAGTGGGAGTCCAAGTCCAAGGACGACCGCGGCGTCGTCTACGTCGAGACCAAGGGCTACAAGCAGGACGGCACCGTCGTCTGCCTGTTCCGCCGCAAGGTCATGGTCCCGAAGAACAACTACCTGGAGAGCCGGGGCGGAGAACAACCTGGCCGCCCCACCCCGGCCGAGTAGCCGCCCTCCGGCCCTCCGCATTTGCCTGGCTGACCCACCAATTTGCCTGGCTGACCCACCAGATGAGGGGTCCCCCACCCAGAATCAGGGTAAGGAACCCGGAACCAGGTGGGTCAACCCATCAAATGAGTTCAGCTGAGGAACAGCTCGATCACTGGGACTAGGACGTTCGGCTTCTGGATCGGGAGCTTCAGCGTGAGTACGTCGGCCGATACGCCACCCATCGTGGTGTTCTGAGCCGTGCGGTGCGGGTCGTTCTCGATGCGCTTGATCTCCGAGGCGTCGTTCAGGAGCTGTGCGTACTTCACCTTCCCGCCGAGGCCGGCCAGATGCACGTGGCCCATCGGCCAGGAGAACAGGTGCAGATACAGCCGGTTGCCCTTCTGCGTGTAGCGGGCGTCCACCGGCGGGGTCAACTCACTCGGGCGCGCGCCGCGGATCGACCGCTCGTGCAGTCGCATCCACTCACCGATGTCGGCCAGCGTCGCCAGCGCCCGCGGGTCGAACTCACCTCGACCCGTCGGCCCCACGTTCAGCAGCAGGTTGCCGTCCTTGGAGACCGAGTCGATCAGCATCTTCACCAGCAGCTCGGGTGACTTCCAGTCCAGGTTGTCCCGGTCGTAGCCCCAGCTGCCGTTCAGCGTCTGGCATGCCTCCCACAGCACCGGTACGCCGTCGCGCTGCATCGGCCCGTCCGGCTGGTACTGCTCCGGTGTCACGAAGTCGCCCGGGATGTCCAGCCGGTCGTTGATCAGGATGTCCGGCTGCAACTCCCGGACCATCGCCATCAACTCGACCGAGCGCCAGTCGTCCCGGCCCTTGCCGTGACCGTCCCGCCCGTCCGGGTACTTCCGGCCCGGGTAGGAGAAATCGAACCACATGATGTCGATCGGCCCGTAGCTGGTCAGCAGCTCACGGGTCTGCGCGTGCAGGTAGTCGGCGTACACCTGGATGTCCCGCCCGGCCGCCTTCGCGATCGCCTCCTCGTCGTCGCGCTGCGGGTGCACGAGGTCGATCGGGAACTCGGGGTGGTGCCAGTCGATCAGCGAGTGGTAGAACCCGACCCCGAGTCCCTCGGCCCGGCACGCCTCGACGAACGGCCCGACCAGGTCCTTGCCCCAGGCGGTCTTCGCCACGGTGTAGTCGGACACCTCGGAGTCCCACAGGCAGAAACCCTCGTGGTGCTTGGTCGTGAGTACGGCGTACTTCATGCCGGCCTCACGCGCCGCGCGGGCCCACTTGGCCGGGTCGTACAGGTCCGGCTCGAAGTGGTCGAAGTACGGCTGGTAGTCCTCGTCGGTCAGCTGTTCGCGGTTCTTCACCCACTCGTGCCGGGCCGGCAGCGCGTACAGGCCCCAGTGGACGAACAGGCCGAACCGCCAGTCGCGGAACTTCTCGACAGAATGCGCGGGAGGCGCGTCGGTCATGTCAATTCTCCTTAGGAATTAGCGGCCGCCAAGACCTGTGACGAGCAGGCCGCGGACGAGGTGTTTCTGCAAGAGGACGACGAGCAGCACGGTCGGGATCATCGCCATCACCGACGCGGCCATCATCAGGTTCCACTGCGTGCCCTGCTGACCGACGAACTGCGCCAGGCCGAGCGGCACGGTGCCCTTGTCCTCGACGCTGTTGATGATGATCAACGGCCACAGGAAGCTGCCCCAGAAACTGATGAAGGTGAAGACGGTGAGTACGGCGATGGCCGGCCGCGCGAGCGGCAACATGATCCGCAGGAACGTGCCGAACGGACCGCACCCGTCCACCCGGGCCGCCTCCTCCAGTTCGGCCGGGATGGTCAGGAAGAACTGCCGCAGCAGGAACGTGCCGAACGCGGTGAACGCCCACGGCAGGATCAGTGCCCAGTAGCTGTCCACCCAGCCGAGCGCCTGCATCAGCCAGTACATCGGCACGATCAGCACTTCCTGCGGCACCATCAACGTCCCCAGGAACAGGACGAACAGTTGCTCCCGGCCCCTGAACTTCAGCCGGGCGAAGGCGTACGCCGACATGCTCGAGGCAGCGACCACCACCAGGGTGCCCGCCACCGCGACCAGCAGGCTGTTCAGGAAGTAGCGATCGAACGGAGCGAACGTGAACGCGTCCGCGTAGTTCTTCCAGCGGATCTCGGAGCCGAACAGGTGCGGTGTCGGGGTGAACACCTCGTCGGCGGGTTTCAGCGACGTCGAAACGGCGTACACCAAGGGGCCGAGGAAGGCGATCGCGACGAGGACCAGGAGCGTGTGCGAGACGCCGCTGCGGACCTTGCGGGCGGCGCTGTTGGTCTCAGACGTCATAGTTCACCCACCGCTTCTGCCCTAGGAACTGGATCGCGGTGATGCCCATGATGATCACGAACAGCACCCATCCGGCCGCCGACGCCAACCCCATCGTGAGGAACTGCCAGCCCTGGTTGTAGACGTACATGACGATGGTCTGGGTGGCCACGCCCGGGCCGCCCTGGGTCAGGATGAACGGCTGCGCGAACACCTGGAACGAGGTGATCAGCGTCATCGTGGTGGCGAAGAACATCGACGGGGTGATCATCGGCCAGGTGATGTAGCGGAACCGCTGCAGCGGCCCGGCGCCGTCGATCTGCGCGGACTCCAGTTGCGACTGCGGAACCTGGTCGATCGCGGCCGAGAAGACCAGGAAGTTGTACCCGAAGCCCTGCCAGATCGACATCGCCACGATCGCCGGCATCGCCCAGCTCGACGAGCCCAGGAAGTTCGGCGCGTCGATGCCGAACCAGCTCTGCAGGCCGCCGTCGATCAGCCCGCCGGGCTGGAACAGCAGCCGCCAGACCATCACGTTGGCCACCATCGGCGTCATCACCGGGATGAAGAACAGCACCCGGAACACCTGCCGGCCCCTGATCTGCGGGCCCAGCCAGACCGCGAGCCCGAGCGAGACGACCACGTTCAGCGGGACGTACAGCACCACGAACAGCACGGTGTTCAGCACCACCCGGCGGAACACCGGGTCGTGCAGCAGGTGCGAGTAGTTGCCGAAGCCGAGGAAGGAGCGCGTGCCGAACACCGGCCAGTCGAACAGGCTGATGCCCAGCGCCATCGCGGTCGGGAACAACGTGAACAGCGCCAGTCCGCCGAGGCTCGGTGCCAGGAAAACCGACGCGTACCGGCCGTCCCGGCGCAACGCGGGCCGACGCCCCGCCCGGGGCGCACCCTCAGGTGCGCCCGGGGGAGCGACGGTTGTCGTGTCGGTTGCCATTACGACCCAGCGCCTGCCTGGTCCTGGATGGTCTTCAGGGCCTGGTCCGGTGGGATCTCACCGTTCAGCGCCTGCGTACCGAACCGGTTGAGCAGGTCGGCGACCTGGACCCAGTTCTTCGAAGTGACCAGCGGTACCGAGTGCTCGGAGGCGTAGTCGATGGTCTCCTTCGCGCCGTCGATGTTCGCGGCGGTGAACCACGCCGGGTGCGCGACGGTGCGAGCCGGGTACGCGCGGCCGGCCTGGGCCAGCGTGGTCAGCGGCTTCTCACTGGTCATCGACATGATCGCCTGGAAGGCGGCGTCCGGCGTCTTGCAGGACCGCGAGATGCCGAAGCCCGAGCCGGCGGTGTAGGTCTTCGAGCCGTCCGGACCGGCCGGGATCGGCGCGATGCCGAGGTTGAACTTCACCTTGCCCTTCGTGTCGATCAGTGACCACGGCCCGTTCAGCTGCATCGCGGCCTTGCCGCCGGTGAACTGCTGGGTCTCGAAGTCCGGGTTGCCACCCGGCACCTGCGGTGCGATCTTGTCGGTCTTGACGAAGTCGGCGTACTGCGAAAAGCCCTGCTCGAACTTCGAGTCGGTGAAGTTGAGCTTGCCGTCGGCCAGCGGCTCGGCGCCGGTCATGGTCCGCACCCAGGACATGGTGCCCAGGTCGCCGGGGGTCGTCACCAGGCCGGTCTTCCCAGCGGCGGTCAGCTTCTTCGCGGCAGCCTTGAACTCGTCGATCGTCCAGCCCGGCTTCGGGTCGGGTACGCCGGCGGCCTTGAACAGGTCCTTGTTGTAGAAGATCACCATCGGACCGGAGTCGTACGGGATCGCGATCTGCTTCCCGTCCGCCTTCAGGCCCTCCATGATCGGCTTGTCGAAGTCCTCGGCCTTCAGGCCGTACTTCTTCATCAGGTCGTCCAACGGCAGCATCGCGCCGGCGTACGACGCCATCCGCAGACTCTGCATGCCGATGATGCAGGGCGCCTTGCCGCCGGCCAGCGTGGTCCCGATCTTCGACCAGTAGCTGTCCCACGGGGCGCCCTGGAGCTTGACGGTGATCCCGGCGTGATCGGTATGAGCCTGGTCGGCGACCTTCTGCCAGGCGGCCTGGTCCTCGGCGCCGGCGATCCAGAAAGACCAGGTCAGATCGGCCTTGTCTGCTGAGCCGGAGCTACCGCTGCTGCCGTCGTTGCCGCCCCCACACGCGGAAACGGCGGTCAGGGCCAGCACCGCACACGTGGCGGTGAGCCAGCGGCGTGCCCGAGCTGGTGTTCCTCTCATCCTGACCTCCAAGGAGAACTGTGAGTCATCCGATCAATATGTCGGGATCTTGAGGAGAGTCAACAGCTCGTGGGCTTATTTCAGGAGAAAGATGAACTTCCCACGCCTAGCGCAAGGCCTAGACCTCCGATGTATGGTCCGAAGACATCGGAGGTTTGGGGGCCGAAGGGAGGGCTTGCATGGCGGTGACGGATGTGGCGATCGACCGGATCAAGCAGATGATCGTGGCCGGCGAGCTGCAGCCCGGCGACCGGCTGCCGCGCGAGGCCGACCTGGCCGCGCGGCTCGGGCTGTCCCGGAACTCCCTGCGCGAGGCGGTCAAGGCGCTGGCGCTGATCCGGGTGCTCGAGGTGCGGCAGGGCGACGGCACCTACGTGACCAGCCTCGATCCGGCACTGCTGATGGAGACGATGGGCTTCGTCCTGGACCTGCACCAGGACGCCTCGGTCCTGGAGTTCTTCGAGGTACGGCGGATTCTCGAGCCGGCCGCCGCGGCCCGGGCCGCGTTGCGGATGCCGGACGCCGAGATCACCGCGATGCGCGCGCTGCTGGACGACCTCGGGGCCGACCCGTCGGCCGACGACCAGCTTGCCTGCGACGTCGAGTTCCACCGGCTGCTCGCGATCGGCAGCGGGAACCGGACGCTGGCCTCGATCATCGAGAGCCTGCGGCAGCCGACCTACCGGGCCCGGATCTGGCGCGGCCTCACCCAGACCGGCGCGGTGAGCCGCTCGGTCGCGGAGCACCGCTCGATCCTGGAGGCGATCGCCGCCCGCGAGCCCGAGGTCGCCCAGGCCTGGGCGACCGTGCACATCGCGGGCGTCGAACGCTGGCTCAACGAGGCGGTCAAGCTCGACGTGGACGGAGCTCCAGCAGCACCGCGGCCGGCATCGGCAGCGTCACCTCCACGGCTGAACCGTTCCACTCGAGTGGGGTACTGACCATCCGGCTGCGCTCGGCCAGGTCGGCCAGCTCCTCGTCGGTCGGCCAGTCGCCGAGGCCCGCTGCGGCTGTGGCGATGTCACCTGCACCAATGGCCAGCGTGGTGGCCTTCGCTTCCCAGGACGGGTCCACGCCGGGCAGCTGGACCTGGACGGTCCTGGTCAGCTCCGGCGCCCCCGACGACTTGGTCTGATCGAGGGTCAGATTCCACAGCAGTACGGCGATCCGGTCGCGGTCCCGGGAGGCCCAGGCCTCCACCAGGCTCCCGCCACCGTCACCGTCGTACGTCACCGGCAGCTCGACCGGCCCGAGGCGGCTGAGCAGCGTCATCGCGTGGTAGCGCGGTTTCGCCAGCCCACCAACGGTTTGCAGCCCGAAGCCCCCGTGCAGGAACCGCGGCGGCCGGCCGAGCTCCTCGAAGTGGTCGGACGCGACCCAGTACGAGAGCGCGTCGATCCGCCCGGCCGCGGACCGCATGCCGCGGAGCAGGAACACCCCGGAGAACACCGAGTCGTTGATCGGATTGAAGTGCGTCGGCGTCACGCCCCACTCGGTCCAGAGGATGCGCGCATCGCCGTACCCGTGCCGCTCCAGCGACGCCCGTACGTCGAGCGGCGGCGACCCGTACGTGTGCGTGGACACGAAGTCGACCGGCGTACCGAACCGTTTGGCGTGGACGAGGAGGTCGTCCACCCAGCCGGCCGCGGCGGAGGACGGGCCGCCGACCGCGAGGCGTGGGTCGACGGATTTCACGGCGGCAGCGGACACGTCGTACAGCTGGAGCCATTCGGCCTTGGTGCCGGACCAGAAGACCTCGAGGTTGGCCTCGTTCCAGACCTCGAAGTCCCAGGTCAGCACCTCGTCGAGGCCGTACCGGTCGATCAGGTGCTGCACGAGCGCGCGGACCAGGTCGTGCCAGCGCTGGTACGACGCCGGCGGCGAGATGATCGCGCCGTACTCGAAGACCGTCTTCGTCGGGTCGCTCGCCAGCTCCCGCGGCATGAACCCGAGCTCGACCACCGGACGCAGCCCGAGCGCGAGCAGCTTGTCGTAGATCGCGTCCACCACGGAGAAGTCGTACGAATCACCGTCGATCACGTGGGTGTCGTCGTGGAAGATCGCGTGCGCGCGGACCGTGCGTACGCCGATCTCGTCATGCATCTTGCGCAACGCTTCCTCGAGTTCGCTGCCGATCTCGTGCCCGCCGGTCAGGTCCTTGCAGAGCAGCTGACTCAGCCGCTCGCTGCCGACCATCGGCTCCCACGGCCGCTGCAGCTCGGTGCCCTCAGCAACCGTATCGACGGTCACCGACACGTTCGGAACCGTGTCGTCGGCAACCAGCGGTACGGCGCCGATGGTATGACTCGGACGCCCGTGGGCCGTCACCTCGGGCACGCTCGCAACGGCGTAGCGGTACGGCGTACCCGGGGTGCAGGTGGTGTCCACGTACGGCGGCGCCGGGACCGACAGCACGTCGCCGCTGTGATGATCGACCGGCTCCAGCGGACCGCGCTCGCCGGTTCCCCTGAAGATCAGGTAGCCGACCGCACCGTCCACCGGCGACCAGTCGATCGTCACCTGGCCGACGCCGCCGACCGCCGTGACCTCCTTCGGCGGATCGAGCTCGGGAAAGGCGAACGCGCGGTCCTCGTCGCTGCGGACCGCGATCCGCTCGTCCCAGTCGGTCTTGGCGTCATGCTGCATCTGGACTGTCTCCCGTTACTCGAGGCCGGAGCCGAACTGCTCCATCGCGATCAGCGGCCGGATCCGGCTCTCCACCGTCCGGCTCGCGAAGCTGCGCCGGATCAGGTTCTCGCCGAACACGTTGCCGATGGCACCCATCACCATCGCCTGGTCGAGCGACAGGTACCGGCGGGCGATCAGCCCGGACTTGACGGCGACCGAGTCGTAGAACCCGCCACCGCCGTACGCGTGCAGGGTCTTCTCGATCTTGCTCAGGTTGTCGATCGCCTGCCGCGGCGCGTACGCCATCGCCAGGAACGCCGCATGCGGGGTGACGACGCCGTCGCCGTACGTCGGGTTCGGGTTGGTGCCTTCGCGGCAACCCTCGAAGCCGGCGTCGTAGTTCGTCGCCTCCAGGTCGGACGGGTAACCACCGGGGTCCATCCCGATCGCGTCGACGCCGTAGACGGAGTACCCGCCCTTGGGATTCGAGGCCGGCGAGAAACCCCAGTAGCCGTACTTCGCGTCGTCCAGGCCGTGCTCGATATGCGCGCGGACCGTCAGCGGGTGGTTGAGGCCCCAGCTGCGCGGCGCCCAGGTCGACTCGGGGACGAACAGGTCGGGCATCAGGGACTCGAACATGTCGCCGCCCCAGGACGGGACGAGCCGCATGCCGCGGTACGAGTAGGTGCCTTCGAAGACGTCGAGGCCGAGGTAGGTCCGGTGCACGCCCTTCGGCTTCTGCTCCACCCACGACCAGTCGCAGCTGTCCGGGAAGGTGCGGTACGTCGCGAAGTACTGCGTGTGCGGGACCTGGTTGAGGGCGAACCCGACGTACCCGGCGATCCGGGCCTCGGTGTTGCAGGTGTCGTAGTGGAACTTGCGGTAGTACACGTCCGGGCCGACGCCGGCGTGGTTGCCCTTGTCCGTCTCCTCGTCCGGCGGCGGGGTCTCGAAGAATCCGCCCCGCATCAGACCGCCCGGGCGAGCCGCGGGGTTGTAGTAGAACGCGAAGTTCATCTTGTTCAGCAGGGAATCCGCGAGGGCACGGGCGCCCGGCTCGGCGTTGCGGACGACCATCAACGCGCACGCGAACCAGCCGTTGTCGACGCTCGAGACGAACGGCGTGATCGCCTTGGTGCCGTCCGGGTCGACACGCAGTACTTCGCCGGTGGCCTCGTCGTACCAGTTGAAGTACATGCCGCTCGGCTCGTGGTGTACGACGTTCTTCATCGTCGTCAGCGTTTGCGTGATGCGGCGCAGCGACTCGTGCGGCGAGATGATGCCGAGGTGCTTGGCGACGACCGTGCTCCAGAGGTAGCCGCCGATGTTGGTGGGGGAGGTGTAGCTGCTGCGCACCGGGTTCGTGACCGACTCGCCGATGTTGTCGGCGGGCAACCCGGTGTGCTCGTCGGTCATCGCGACGATGCTGCGCCAGGTGTCACGAGCCCACCGGCCTACGGTGGCTTTGTCTTCGCGGCTCGGTGTCCAGCTGCCCTTCAAGAGCTCCGCCGGTGAAGGCGTTCCTCCGAAGGCGGGAGGTGCGGTTCCGATCAGGGTTGCCGCGGTGCCCGCGGCCAATACTGTGCGGCGACTGATGATGGCGGTCATCTGATGTCTCCTATTTGAGTCCGGTAATCGCTATGCCGCGGGTGACGTGACGCTGGAAGGCCAGGAACATCACCAGCACCGGTACGACGACCACGACCGCGCCGGCCATCAACAGGCCGTAGTTCTGCGCGTTCTGTCCGGTCGAGTACAGCGCCAGGGCGACGGGAAGCGTGTACTTGTCCTCGGTCTGGGCGATCACCAGCGGCCAGAGGAAGTTGTTCCAGGATCCGAGGAAGGTGAGGATGCCGAGCGTGGCCAGCGCGGGCCGCGTCAGCGGCAGCATGATCCGGGCGAAGATGCCCAGCTCGGTGGTGCCGTCGACGCGGCCGGCGTCGATCAGGTCGTCGGGCAGCCCCAGGAAGAACTGCCGCATCAGGAACACGCCGAACGGCGAGACCAGGAACGGCAGGATCAGGCCGGGGTACGAGTTCGCGAGCCCGGCGTTGGTGACGAGGACGAACAGCGGGACGAACGTGACCATGCCCGGGATCATCAGCGTGGCCATCACCAGCACGAACAACGCGTTGCGGCCCTTGAACCGCAGCTTCGCCAGCGCGTACCCGATCATCGAGCAGAAGGTCAGGTTGCCGGCCGTGACGGCCAGCGCGACCAGCATCGAGTTGAGGAAGTAGCGCGGGAAGTTCGCCTTGTTGAACAGGTCGTCGTAGTTCTGCGACGTCGGCTGGTCCGGCCACCACGTCGGCGGGACCCGGAGCAGCTCGCCCTGGGTCTTGAAGCTGCCGAGCACCATCCACAGGAACGGCGCCGCGACGGCGACCAGACCGAGCACTCCGATCAGGTAGATCCACCAGGTACGGCGCATCACTTCTCCCTCAGCAGCCGGAACTGGATGAACGTGACGACCGCGATGACGACGAACAGGATGTACGCCATCGACGTCGCGAGCCCGTAGTTGCCGAAGCCGAACTGGTTGTAGGTGTACATCGACACCGACAGCGTGCTGTCCAGCGGACCGCCCTTCGTCATCACGAACGGCTCCTCGAAGAACTGCAGGTAGCCGATGCCCATGGTCACGCAGTTGAACAGGATCGTCAGCCGCAGCAACGGCAGGATCAGGTACCGGAATCGTTGCCAGGGGCCCGCACCGTCAATCTGGCCGGCCTCCTCGACGGACTGCGGAATGCCCTGCAGACCGGCCAGGAAGATGATCATCGCGGAGCCGAAGTTCCGCCAGACCGCCATCGCGATCAGCGACGGCATCGCCCAGGTCTTGGACGCCAGCCAGTTCGGGCCGTCGATGCCGACCCAGCCGAGCGCGGTGTTCAGCAGACCGTTGTCCGGTGACAGCACGAACCGCCAGATCACCGCGATCGCGACGATCGACGTCACCACGGGCAGGTAGTAGGCGACCTTGAACAGCGCCTGGAACCGCTTGATCCCACGATCCAGCAACACCGCCGCGCCCAGCGCCACCACCAGCGTCAGCGGGACGCCGACAATCACGAAGTACGCCGTGTTGAAAGCCGCCTTGCGGAACGTCTCGTCCGACAACGCCTTCACGTAGTTGCCGAACCCGACCCCGTTCACCGAGAACGGCGTCCGCAGATCCCGCTGCTTGATGTCGGTGAAACTCATCCCGAAGGACCCGAGCACCGGCCCCGCGGTAAACGCCAGGAACAACACCACGAACGGCAGCACGAGAATCCAGGCCGCCGCGGCCTCGCGAGTGACCCGTCGCCGCGGGCGCCCAGGCGGCGACTTACGCCGTACCGCGTGGGACTGCTTATCGGTGACGACTGTCATCGTGCTCAGCTACCGCCCGGGCCGATGGCGGACGCTTTGGTCTGGATCGCCTTGGCGGTGTCGGCGGGGGACTGGCCGGACTTGGCCATCTTCTCGACCTCGGTGTCGAACGCCTTCGCGACCTGCTCCCAGTTCACGATCGCCGGCGGCGCCTTGGCGTCCTCGAGCTGCTTGCCGAACACCGGCAGCAGCGGGTCGGACGCGATACTCGGGTCCTCCCACGCGCTCTTCACCGCGGGCAGGTCGGACGACATCTTGAACCACGACGCCTGCGTCTTCGCGTCGGACAGGAACTTGACCAGCTTCCAGGCGCTGTCCTTGTTCTTCGACGCCTTGAACACGACGAAGTCCGAGCCGCCGACGAACGAGGTCGCCGACTTGTTCTTCGGGATCTGGAACACGCCGATGTTCGGCTTGATCGCGTCGCCGCCGGCCTTCGCCACCGAGCCCGCCATCCACGGACCGGAGATGAACATCGGCACCTGACCGTTCACGAACTGGGCCTCGGTCTGGTTCGGCGGCAGGTCGGTGCCGGCCAGCTTCTCGGTGAAGAAGCTCTGGTAGTACTTCAGCCCTTCCTGCATCTCCGGGGAGTCGAAGGTGAACTCCTTCTGGTCGTCCCCGGTGATGTTCGCGCCGGCCGACCAGGCGAACGGCATCACCGTCTGCCAGGAGCCGTCGCCGCCCGGCTGCAGGTTGATCCCGTACTTCGCGCCGGCCTTCTCCTTCATCGCCTTGGCCATCGCCTTCAGCCCGTCCCAGTCCGTCGGGGGAGTGCTGAAGCCGGCCTTCGCGGCGAGATCCTTGCGGTAGAACACCAGCCGCGTCTCGACGTACCAGGGAACGCCGTACTGCGTTCCGCCGACCTTCGTGGTGTCGAGCGCACCCTCGTAGAAGCCGGAGTTGTCGAAGCCCTGCGGTGTCGGGTCGAGCGCGCCGAGGTCGGCGAACTCACCCATCCACGTGGTGCCGACCATGGCCGCGTCGGGCAGCGTGTTCGCGGTGATCGCGGTGGTGAACTTGTTGTGCGCCGCGTCCCACGGGATCGGGGTGACGGTCACGTTGACGCCCGGGTTGGCCTGCTTGAACTGCTCCATCAGCTTGGGCAGGTTCTCGCCCTCGGTGCCCATCGCCCAGACGGTCAGGTTGCCGGTCGCGGGTCCCTCGCTGACGGTGGTGGTCGGTTGCGATCCGCCGCTCGGCGTGTCCTCGGACCGTCCACACCCGGCCAAGGCGAGCGCTGTCGCGGTCAGTGCAGCGCTGCCGATCACCAGCCGGCGGCGGATGCTGTGGGTGAACATGTGTTGTCTCCTCACGTATTACTGCGGAGTTACTGCTGTGCATCCCCCGGGCTCGTGCCGCAGCTGTCCCGCAGCACCAGTTCTGTTGCCAGTACGTCGTTGCGCGCCCGGGTCCGAACCCCGGTCACCCGCTCGTGCAGCCGTTCCGCGGCCACCCGCCCCAACTCGGCCATCGGCTGCCGCACGGTCGTCAACCCCGGCGACACATACCGAGCAGCCATCACGTCGTCCCACCCAGTCACGACAATCTCCCCAGGCACTCCGACGCCACCCGCGGCGAACGCAGTCAACGCGGCCAACGCAAGCTCATCGTTGGCGCAAACCAACCCGTCCGGCCGCCCGCTCGCCCCGCGCGCACCGCGGGGCGAACGGGTGGTTGCCTGGAGCATCTTCTCGGCGACCGTCCGCCCGGCGTCCTCGGTCAGCGGGACCCGGACCGGCTTGGGCACCTGCAACCCGCGAAGCTCGTGCGCCTTCGCATACCCGGCGTACCGCTCGGAAACGTCGTACGAGCTGGCCGGGTCTCCGACGAAGAGAAGACTGTCGCGTCCGTGATCGAGCAGTCGGGTGGTGAGCTGTTCGGCACTCGCCGCGCTCTCGCTCCGGACCGAGTCGCATCCGGTGACAGGCGGATGCGCGATCAGCACGACCGGTACGCCGGCCTTGCGCAACCCCTGCACCGTCGGCAGATCGAGAGCGTTGCCGTGGACAACGATCCCGTCGACCCGCCCGGCCAGGTCCATCACGGTGCGCCGCGGATCCGGGTTGCCGTGCGTGACGGTGATGACGACGCTCTGACCTTGTTCCCCGGCCCAGCGCTCGTACCCCATCAGCAGGTCGCCGTAGAACGGACCGGCGAGATCCGGTAGCACCAGCCCGTGCGCCTCGTGGCGCTGTACGGCGAGACTCCGCGCGGCCCGCAGCGGTACGTAGTTCAGCTCCTGCGCCGCCTGGTCCACCCGCTCCCGCGCCTTCGCCGACACCGGCCCGGTCCCTTGCAGGACACGCGAAACCGTCGCGATCGACAGCTTCGCGCGGGCCGCGACGTCGTAGATCGTCGCCGGCCGGCCGGTGGGTCCGGAAGGCACTGGGTCCGCTCCTCGGGGCAAAGTGGAAGCGCTTACAGTTTCGTTACCCTGCCTTGTATCGATCGACCGGTCAAGGGTTCGGCGCCGGTGGATCTGCGGTCTGCGAGGATGCAGGCGTGACCACACAGGAGCGAAAGGACCGGGTCTTCCTGGTCCGGCACGGGGAAACCGAGTGGAGCAGGTCGGGCAAACACACGTCCGTCACCGACCTCCCGCTGACACCCGAGGGCGAGCGCGTCGCCGCGAGTTTGCGGGAGCGGCTGGCGGAGGAGTCCTTCGACCTGGTGCTGACGTCACCGCGGCAGCGCGCCCGGCGTACGGCGGAACTCGCGGGCTTCCCCGACGCGGAGGTCGACGACGACCTGGTCGAGTGGAACTACGGCGACTACGAGGGCATCACCACCGCCCAGATCCGCGAGGCCGTCCCCGGCTGGACAGTCTGGGACGACCCGGTACCCCACGGCGAAACAGCCGCCGAGGTCGCCGCCCGCCTCGACCGCGTCAACGCCCGCCTGGCCGCCGTACCCGGAGACGTCCTCGTCTTCGGCCACTCCCACGCCCTCCGCGGCCTCACCGCCCGCTGGCTGGAACTGGACGTCACCGAAGGCCGCCACTTCGTCCTCAATACCGCCACCCTCTCCACCCTCGGCTGGGAACGCGGCTCCCCCGCGGTGCTGCGCTGGAACAGCTGACCTCCTCCTGCGACCTGCCGTGCCTGACCGCGGCAGCGTTTCCTTCGAGTCGTGGATTCCGGCGGCCGAACACAGCCTCAATCCACGACTCGCGCTTTCGCTCACCAACCAAACGCCACGACTCGACGCGCCCGCGCGGTGCTGCCCGCTAGCGGCTTGTTTCACCGCTGACCCGCTACAACCCGCCAGCCGCACAACAACCCGCCAGCCCCGCGCAGACCGGGGGTGGAGCACCCGCGGATGGGTCAGGAGCCGGCGAATCCGTCTCCTGTGGATGTCAGGACGTGATTACTTTGACGAGCAGGTCTGCGCGGGCGCGGGAGTGCTCCGGGCGGAGGCGGGAGGCGTGGGCGAGGGTGGCTTGGCCGTGGAGGGCGCTCCAGAGGACCTCGGTGAGGGTCTCGGGGTCGTCGCCGGCGGCGAAGGGTTCGATCGCGGCCTGGAACTCGGCGAAGGCGGTCTTCAGGAGCAGCGGGCTATCAGCGCTAGCGAATTCCAGGTCGGTCGGGCGGACGAAGATCGCCTCGTAGACGGCCGGATGGTTGGACGCGTACTCGAGGTAGGCCTTGGCCAGTGCGTGCAGTCCGTCCGCGGGGTCCGGTGCGCTCGTGCGGGCGAAGCGCAGTACGGCGATCAGCTCTTCGATGCCCTGGATCGCGACGGCGTCGGCGATCGCGTTCATGTTCTCGAAGTGGCCGTAGAGGACCGGTTGGCTGTAGTCGATGGCCTCGGCCAGGCGGCGAGTGGTGACAGCGCCCCAGCCGATGGACTCGGCGAGCTCGCGGGCGGTGCGGAGGATCAGCTCGTGACGCTCGGCGCGGGCCCGTTCACGGCGTGACTGAGTCGGCATGTCCTGAATTCTAGCACTGCTAGACAATCTAGCAATGACAGAGTTAGCATCGCTAGGAAATCTAGCGCTGCTAGATTCGACCATTCTGCGATGTGAGGGAGAACTGCGATGCGCCGCTTCACCACTGTCCTGACGATCCTGCTCGGCATCTTTCCGCTGACGTTCGGATCCCAGTTCCTGTTCAACGGGCTGTTCGACGGCCACGGCGCCGCCGCGAACTTCGGGATCGATCCGTGGCCGACCGGCACCGCCGCCGGGTACTTCGCGGTGAAGGGCGTCCGCGACATCGCCCTCGGGCTCAGCATTCTGGCCCTGTTCGCGCTCGGCCAGCGGCGCGCGACGGGCGTCGTACTGGCGATCACCACGCTCGTCCCGATCATTGACATGATCACCGTCTTCACGCACGACGGCTCCGCAGCCACGGCGCTCGGGATTCACGGGCTCACAGCAGTCGTCGTCCTCTTCGACGCGGTCCTACTGCTCCGCGAACGCCGCACCGCCGACGACACCGCACAGACCGGTGAGACCGTTCAGCCGGCCCACTCGTAGAGCTCAATCGTGCAGTACTCGCGGAAGCCGAGGGCCTCGTACACGGGCCGGCCGGCGGAAGAGGATTCCAGTACGGCGTACTCCGTGCTTGCTGCACGCAGTGCGCCGTACGTGATTGCTGCCCCGATCCCGCGCCGGCGCGCTTCCGGCACTGTCATCACGAAGTACAGCCCGGCGACGCCCGCCCCGAGGTACACCGTCGCCGTCGCGACCGGGGCGCCGTCGAGCCACCCGAGGTAGTGCTGCCACGGGTCGTCGTACCCGAGCTTCCGGTACACCGACGCGACCCACCGCGCCTCGCGCTCACCCTCGCCGAAACCCTGACCGAGCGTCGCCTCCCACACCGCCAACGCCTCGTCGTCCTGCACCCGCGTCAACGACAACCCTGGTACGACGCGAGGCGCGACCAACTCCGAGATCCGCACCGCCATCCCGGGCTCGCTGCCGCCCGAGACGAACCCTGCCGCGGTCAGGGCCGCGCTGTCGATCTGCATGGACGGCCCGACATGCCAGGTCCCTGGTACGCCGTGTTTCCTCAACTCCACCAGGGATTCAGCAGCCACCTCCACCGAAGCCGCCCGTACCACCGCGTTGTGATAGTCGATCGGCGAACCACCGATCGTCCACTCCGCGCGGTCGTCGACCCGCTGCGACCCACCGCCCGCAGCGCCCATCGCCATCAGCAACTCAGCTGCATTGCCCTCGATCGCCCGCACCACATCAGCGTCGTCCATCTGCTGAGTCTTGCTGAACAGGGTGCGGTGCGTCTTGATGTTTTTGGCCGCAGCTCCTAGCCAGGCAGGGCGTTCCACTGCTCCAACGTGGAAATGAGCAGTGTCGTCGTGGGGAGTGCCGCGAACTCGGAGCGCGTCACGAAGCGCGCGTCCGTCGCGTCGTCACCTGCTGTGAGCGTGCCGCCCACGGCAGTCGCCGCGTAGTCGCGGATCACGTACAGCTGCCCGCGCGGACCGGGCCGTTCGACCTCGCCCACGAGATCGCCGACCTCCACAGTCAGCCCAGTCTCCTCCACGACCTCCCGTGCGACCGCGGTCGGATCGTCCTCACCGGACTCGACCCGGCCGCCCGGAATAGACCACAGTCCCCGGCCGGGCTCGTTCGCCCTCCGCACCACGAGCAGCCGGCGCTGCTCGTCGTACACCAGGGCACCTACGCAGTCCACGCGCTCCATGCACCCCGAGGATAGGGCTTCTGTGCACAAGTGCCAGGGCGCGGCGGTGAACGCGGCTAGCATCAGCGGTGACAGTTGACCCCCGGCGAAGGGACGCGGACCGCATCGTGCGCATCGACCTGCACACCCACTCGAACCGTTCGGACGGCACCGACACGGTGGACGTCCTGATGAGGCACGCGCAGCAGGCCGGGCTCGATGTGATCGCGCTCACCGACCATGACACCGCCGACGGCTGGGTGGACGGCCGGCGGGCCGCCGAGGAGCTCGGCATCGGGTTCATCCCGGGGCTGGAGATCTCCTGCAAGCTCAACGGGATCAGCGTTCACCTGCTCGGCTACCTCCCGGACCCGACGTACGCACCGCTCGCCAAGGACCTGCAGGTGATTCGCGACGGCCGCACCGACCGGATTCCGACGATCGTGGCCCGGCTGAACAGCATCGGCGTACCGCTCACCGTCGACGAGGTGCTGGCGCAGGCGACGGGTACGCCGTCGGTCGGCCGGCCGCACGTTGCTGACGCGCTGGTCGCGAACGGGACGGTCGCCAACCGCAGCGAGGCATTCGACCGGTTCCTCGCCGACGGCCGCGCCGGGCACGTCCCGCACTACGCGCTCGAGCCGGGCCATGCGATCGACCTGGTTCGTGAGGCCGGCGGTGTGCCGGTGATCGCGCACCCGTGGGGCCGGTCGAGCTACAAGGTGATGACCGAGGAGAACCTGGCCGGCTTGGTCGCAGACCACGGCCTCGCCGGTATCGAGGTGGATCACCAGGACCATTCGCCGGAGTCGCGGGAGGCGCTGCGGGCCATCGCAACGAACCTCGGCATCATCTACACCGGTTCCAGCGACCACCACGGTGTGGGCAAGATCGACCACGACCTGGGCGTGAACTCCACCGAGCCCGATCAGTTCGAGCGCCTGCTGGACGTTGCCAAGACCAACGCCGCCGCCTCCGACTCCGTTGTTCCCGAGGCCTACCTGCCGTGAACAGCGTCATCAACCTCGGCCTGTTCAGCTCGGTCTTCGTCACGCTGTTCGTGATCATGGACCCGCCGGGCACTGTGCCGTTGTTCATCTCACTGACCGCCGGCCAGTCCCGCGCGGTCCGGAAGAAGGCGGCGTGGCAGGCCGTGCTGGTCGCGTTCGGCGTGATCGTGGTGTTTGCGGCGTTCGGGCAACAGATCCTGCACCGCCTCGGTATCACGCTGCCCGCGCTGCAGTGCGCCGGCGGTCTGCTGCTCCTGCTGATCGCGCTGCAGCTGCTGACCGACACCGCCGAGGACCCGGTGCAGACCAAGAACGTGAACATCGCGTTCGTTCCGCTCGGTACGCCGTTGCTCGCCGGGCCGGGTGCGATCGTGGCCACGATGGTGTTCGTGCAGCGGGCGAACGGCTCGCTGCCGGACGTGGTCGCGATCTCGGTCGGCATCATCGCGATCCATCTGGTGATGTGGCTGACGCTGCGGTTCTCCGGCATCATCATGCGGATCCTCGGGGAGAACGGCGTACTGCTCGTCACCCGGATCGCCGGTCTGCTGCTGAGCGCCATCGCCGTACAGCTGGTCGCTGACGCGGTCACCGACTTCATCAAGGCGGGGTGACGTGCTTCCTGGAATGCCGAAGCGGTTGTTCGTCGCGACGCCGACGAAGCTGCTGACGTTCGCGGACTGCAAGCGGAAGTACCGGTACACGTACCTCGAGACGCCGCGGCCGCCCAAGGGTCCGCCGTGGGCGCACAACACGGTCGGCGCGATCGTCCACGAGGTGCTCGCCGACTTCTTCGGGCGCTGGCCTGCGTCCCGCCGTACGCCGGACGAGGTCGTCGCGAAGATGCGGTCGAGCTGGCGTAGCGAGGGGTTCCGCGACGAGCAGCAGTCGCTGGACTGGCGGGACCGGTCGACCGAGATGGTGCTCGGGTACCTGCGGGATTCCGATCCGTACTACGAACCTCGCGGAGTGGAGCGCACCGTTGCGTTCACCACCGAGCGGGCCTCGCTGCGCGGACGCGTCGACCGGATCGACGAGCGCCCGGCGCGTGATGGGAGCGGCGGGACCGAGCTCGCGATCGTCGACTACAAGACCGGTCGCCGCCCGCTGACCGCTGTCGACGCCCGGTCCTCGTTGGCGATGGCCTTGTACGTCCTCGGCGCGCGCCGCGTCCTGCACAAGCCGTGCACTCGCGTCGAGCTCCACCACCTGCCGACCAACACCGTCGCCGCGGCGGATCACGACGAGGCGTCGCTCGGACGGCACCAGAAACGCGCCGAGTCGATGGCCGACGACGCAGCCGCCGCCGAAGCGAAGTGGGCGGAGGGCCTGACCCCCGCGGAGGCCGACGAGGCCTTCCCACCGGAGCCGTCCCCGCTGTGCGGCTGGTGCGACTTCGCCAAAATCTGCCCCCAAGGCCGCCGCGAAGCCCCGACCCGCGACCCGTGGGCAGGTCTCGACGAGCCGGCATCGGTCCCGCTGGAAGACGCCGGCTGACGTCGGTGCCAGCGCCGTGTGCGTGGGGTGCCAGCGGGTGGGTGGAGCCTGAGGGGGAAAGAAAGGGGCTCGCCTGATGGGTGCGAAGACTGTGAACAAATTGGCGGTGCCGGGGGCGACGCTGCACTACGAGGTCGCCGGCTCGGGGCCGGTGTTGTTGCTGATCGCGGGCGGCGGGACCGACGCCGGGGTGTTCTGCGGGATGGTCGGGCAGCTCGCCGCCGAGTACACGGTGGTGACCTACGATCCGCGCGGCAACTCGCGCAGCGAGTACGTCGGGGAGGCGACCGACGAGACCCTGGTGCAATCGGCCGCGGACGCACTGGCCCTGATCGACGCGGTCGCCGGCAGCGAACCGGCGTACGTCTTCGGCAGCAGCTCCGGTGCGATCACCGGTCTCGAGCTGATCACCCGCCACCCCGAGCGGGTGCGGATGCTGGTCGCGCACGAGCCGCCGTGCACCGAGCTGCTCCCGGACTCCGACGCGGACGACGCGCGGGCGTTCTTCGCCGACGTGTACGACACGTACCGCGAGGACGGGCTGACCGCGGCCGACGTGGTGTTCATGATGGGCACCGGCATGGACGACGACGCGATGCCGCCGATGGAGGATCTGCTGCCGGAGTACCGCGAGCTCGCGGAGCGGATGCAGGCGAACGCAGCCAACTTCTACGAGCACAAGTTGTTGCCGTTCACCCGGTACGAGCCGGATCTGGACGCGTTGAAGCGGGTCGCCGATCGCGTCGTACCGGCGGCGGGACTGGAGTCGTACATGCACCTTCCGGGGCGGCCGATCGAGGTCATCGCGGACCACCTCGGCTGGCCGGTGGTGATGTTCCCGGGCGGGCACGGCGGGTACGCCAGCCACCCGGGTCCGTTCGCCACCCACCTCGCTCATCTGCTGAAGAGCGACACCCTGTAGGTTCCTGTACCTTCCGGGCACCGGTCCGGGCGTGGGTCTGAGGGGTCCCACGTCCGGACCGGTTATTTGTATTGACGCGCTCGGCGGCCCGGCGTAGCCTCCCTCTTCTGCCTTTGACAATCGGCGTGGTTCAGCCATGCCGTCACAGTGGTGTCCGAACCCCCGGGTCTTCCAGATTCGGGGCGGTTCTGCGTGCCGCTGTGGCTCTTGGACATCACCCGGTTCGAGAGGAGGTTGCAGGTGGGGGTCTACTGGGCGATCGCCGTACGGTCGTTCCGGCGGTTCTCGACGTACCGGATCGCGACGGCGTCCGGTGCGTTCACGAACTCGGTGTTCGGGTTCATCATGTGCGGCATCTACCTGACGCTGTGGCACGAGCGGCCCGGCCTGGGCGGGTACGACGCCTCGGACGCGTTGACGTTCGTGTGGTTGCAGCAGGGGTTGCTGATGCCCGTCGGGATCTGGGGCGCCACGACGACGGGGGAGCTGGGGGAGCGGGTCCGGAGCGGTGAGATCGCGGTGGACCTGTACCGTCCGACGCACCTGCTGCTGTGGTGGCTGTCGGTCGACCTCGGGCGGGCGGCGTTCCAGTTGCTGGTGCGTGGCGGAGTGCCGCTACTCGCCGGGATGCTGGTGTTCGACCTGAAGTTCCCTTCGTCGCTGCCGGCCTGGCTCGCGGTCGCAGCCGGTGTTTTCCTGGCGATCCTGGTCAGCTTCGGCATTCGGTACCTGGTCGCGCTGTCCGGGTTCTGGATCACCGACACCCGGGGCACGGAGCAGTTGGCGCTGGTGCTGTCGACGTTCTTCTCGGGGATGGTCCTGCCGCTGGTCGTGTTCCCGGGCTGGATCGGTGAGGTCGCCCGCGCGACGCCGTGGGCCGCGACGATGCAGGTGCCGATCGACATCTGGCTCGGCCGGAACCCGGGCGGTGCCGGTTCGGCGCTGCTGTTCCAGCTCGGCTGGATCGTGGTCCTGCTCCTCGGCGCCCAACTCGTCACGTCCGTAGCCACCCGCAAGGTGGTGATCCAAGGTGGTTAGGTCGCGTCTGCTCCGGGTGCCGGCGCAGTACTGGATGCTGATCACAATGTGGATCCGGTCGTCGATGGCGTACCCGTTGTCGTTCGTGTTGATGCTGTTCGGCTCGATGGTGCTGACCTTGATGGACTTCCTCGCGATCGTGCTGATGTTCAGCCACATCTCGTCGTTCGGCGGGTTCTCGCTGTCGGAGATGGCGTTGCTCTATGCAACGGCCTCGATGACGCTCGGGATCGCGGACCTGTTCACCGGGTCGATCGAGCGGGTCGGGGAGCGGATCCGGACCGGCGCCTTCGACGCGTACCTGATCCGGCCGGTGCCCTCGTTCCTGCAGGCCGCGGCGGACGGATTCGCCTTGCGGCGGATCGGCCGGCCGGTGCAGGCTGCGATCGTGCTGGTCTTCGCGCTCGGCCGGCTGCACGTCGACTGGACCGTTGCCCGCGGCATCATGCTGGTGGTGTCGATGATCGCCGGGGCGGTGATCTTCGGCGCGATCTTCGTGCTCGGCGCGGCGTTCCAGTTCGTGTCCACGGACTCGGCGGAGCTGTCGAACTCGTTCACGTACGGCGGCCAGGCGATGACCCAGTACCCGCTGGCGATCTTCGGTCAGCAGATCGTGCGGGCCGTCACGTTCGTCGTACCGATTGCCTTCGTCAACTACTACCCGGTGCTGTACGTACTGGGGAAGCCGGCGCCGCTCGGGTTGCCGTCCTGGATCGGGCTGCTGTCGCCGCTGGTCGCGGTGCTGATGGTCGTGCTGGCCTCGCTGGCGTGGCGGGGCGGTCTTCGTCGCTATCGCAGTACAGGAAGCTGAAAATCATGCCTGTTATCGAGTTGGAGGACGTGTCGCGGGCGTTCACCGTCACGTCGCGATCCGGATTGCGCCGTACTCGCCGGGAGGTGCGGGCGGTCGACGGGATGTCGTTCACCGTCGAACCGGGGGAAGTGATGGGCTACATCGGACCGAACGGTGCCGGGAAGTCCACCACGATCAAGATGCTGACCGGCATCCTGGTGCCGTCCGGCGGGTCGATCAGGGTCGCCGGTGTGGACCCGTCGCGGCATCGGCTGAAGCTCGCTCGTCGCATCGGCGTCGTCTTCGGCCAACGAACCACCTTGTGGTGGGACCTTCCGCTGAAAGACTCGTTCGCGGTGCTGCAGAAGATGTACGGCGTACCGCTCGCCCGTCACCGGGAGAACCTGGCGACCTTTGTGGAGCTACTCGATCTGGGCGATCTGCTGGACGTGCCCGTACGGCAGTTGTCGCTGGGTCAGCGGATGCGCGGCGACATCGCGGCGGCGCTGCTGCACGACCCAGAGATCGTCTACCTCGACGAGCCGACGATCGGGCTGGACGTGATCAGCAAGGCGCGGCTCCGCGAGTTCCTGGCGCAGGTCAACGCGGAACGCCGTACGACGATCATTCTCACCACTCACGACCTCGACGACATCGAGGCGCTCTGTACCCGCGTGATGGTCATCGACCACGGCCACCAGATCTTCGACGGCACCCTCGACGGATTGAAGTCCAGCCAGTCGGCGCCGCGCACGCTGGTCGTGGACCTGGCCGCCTCCCTGCCACCCATCGAGGTCACCGGAGCCACCGTCGTGAAGGTCAACGGGCCGCGGCAGCACCTCACGTTCCCGACCAGCACCAGCGCGGCGCCTTTGCTGGCAGAGATCGCCGCCAACTACCCGCTCGTAGACCTGTCGGTCTCCGAACCCACCATCGAATCCGTCATCACCCAGCTCTACAACTCCGCCTAATCAGACTCACCGGGCGAGGCCGCCTGGGCGGGTTCTTGTGGGCGTTGCGCGCTCGGTCGTCGTGGCGGCGGTTGGCTCGTTGCTGGTTGGCGATGGGGCGAGGCGGAGTTGTTCGTGCATCACCCGGTTGAAGCCTTCCTGGCCGCGCACCATCCCGTCCAGATCGATTGCCTGCGGCAACACCGGCGCCGCGTCGAACACCCGGGTGTGCGCCGTCGCCAGGAAAGTGCGCATGATCGCATCACTCCCGCGCTTGAACTCCGGCCCCTGCACCAAGAAGTACGCCGCATCCACGAACGCCTGCCGTTGCGCAGGATCCCGCACATCCGCCGTACCCGCAGCCCGCGCCCCCTCCAACTCGGCCAGCGCCTCGAACGACGCCCGCCGCAGTACCTCCCGGTCCGCGTACGCCGCGGTCTGCGTCACCACCTGGTCCGGATTCCCCAGATAGGGACCACCCGTCGCCGGGTTCCGGGGCGCTGGCACGTAGTGCAACTGGTTCCCGTTCACCGTGGTCCCGTCGCGCAACGTCACGACGTTCTGAAAGTGAGGATCCCTGCCCATCCGCTCCAGGGCAACCTGTTCCAGCTCGGACAGCAACTTCCACGCAGGCGACCCCGGCTCCCGATTGCCCGTACCTGGCGACAACCGGTACCGCATGTACCCGTCCTCGCCGATCGTCGCCCGAACATCGTCCGCATCCGCATTCGGCCGGGTCCACTGCCCCTCCACGGCAACCTGGTACCGCCACTCCGCCACATGCCGGTACGCCGCCTCGAACGCCGCAACCCGCTCCGCCTGCGAGCCCGCCCCCTCCAACCGCTGCGCCAACACCCCCAACGCAGCATTGGCCTCCGCAGCCTGCACCGCCGCAAACCCACCCAACTGATCCCAAGCAGCCGGATTGTTCCCCGTCTTCACAACATCAGGCGTAGGAAAACACCGCCCCGAAATCATCTCCACCCCGCAAAACTACAGCCCCAAGGGTCCCGACAGCTCGACCATTTGGGGAGGATCGCCTACCCGAATCGGGCAGGAAACCTCCCCAACCCACCGCCTCTGCTAGGCGAGGTCCGCGGCCATCGAGGCGAACACGACTTCGGGGTCCATGCCCTTGGGGTCCTCACGCCAGCGGCGGACGGAGTCCGGGAGTTCGTCCTCGTCGACCGTGCCGACGCCGGCCTGGATCAGGCGCTTGGCCTCCGCGATACCGATATCGACGTACTGCAGCCCGTTGAGGAAGTAGTAGTCATGCCGGGCACCCTCGTTGTAGTGGAACTTCCCGGTGTTCCCGACGTACGTCCAAACATCCTCCTCGACCAACGCCGCCACCCACAGCTCCGTCGCCCCATCCTTGACCAAGAACAACCGCGTCATCGTGAAGTCCCGTTCTGTCGATTCCGAAACTGCTGGTGGGTCTGCTCCGGTGTACGGTCCGGCTCGCTCTCGCGGACCGTCCCTGGCTCGGAGCGGTGCTGCTGGCGCTTCTTACCGTAGCTAATGGCGTCCACCGACACGCCTCCGAGTTCCTTGAGGTCCTCGATGCCGGCGGGTTGGGTCATCTGATCCGACAAGGCGATGCATTCCCTCCGGGCGGCATCCCGTGCGGCCGGGGGTTGATCGCGATCCCGCTCGATCTGGTAGAGGGGCGTGGTGCGTTCCTTGACCTCGATCGACTCGCCCGAGTGCACCTGCAGTTCGACCTTCTCTCCCTGAGCGCGCAGGAAGGCATGCAGACCCTTGTAGCGGCTGCCGTCGACGTAGGAGTGGTGTGCGGACTCCGTCTGCCACTCGTTGTCGTTGAGGCGATCGATCGTTCTGATCGCGGCCTGAGTGAGCTCGTCGGGGTGCTTGACGGCTGCCGTGTACCGAAGTACGTCCTCCGGAACCTGGTTCGATCGACGGTAGTAGTCCTCGAACTTGACCAGCTTGCGGGCGAGCGACTGTGGCGACTTCAGCCGGTTCTCGAGGTGGTACGGCGTTGCCTCCGCTCCGATCGCCGAGATCATGGAGTTGGTGATGCGAGGCTCCACCGCGGCGGCCTTGGTCAGCATCTGCAGACTCCGTGCGGCCGTACCTTCGCCGTACTTGGCGGCGATCTCCGCCTTGGTCGGGATCGGATCCCCCCAGTCGAGCGGACGCCGCTCGGACAGCCAGGCGTGCAGATCCGCCGGTTCTGGCAGGTTGTTCATACCCATGCGCGTCTGGCTCCCCTCACTCGGTTGGGCTGTTCTTCGACCGTAGGGAGTTGGGAGGGGGCTGTGGGGTGGGTTTTGGGATCTGTGGATAACTCGGGTGGGTTACGGAATGGGTGGGGGTGGTGACCTTGGGGTGGTGGGGTCGTTGAATTGCGGGTAGGACCCAACCGGGTGGGCTGATCGGGGGTAGAGAAGGTATGCCGACGATGACGGGTGAGCCGGTGGTGGGGGTGCAGGGGCCGCCGGGGGACGGGCCTGGGTTCGTCGCGTGGGTGCGGCCGCATCTGGTGGCCATGTCGCGGTTGGCGGGCCGGCTTGCGGTGGGGGCGGATCGGGACGACATCGTGCAGGAGGCGCTCGCGCGGGCCTGGGCCAAGCGGTCGCAGTACGACGCCAATCGCGGTACGCCGTCTGCCTGGCTGCTCGCGATCACGGCCGATCAGGCCCGGAAAGCAGTACGCCGGATGCGCCCGGGCGGAGCGTCCTTGTCGCTGATCGACGAGGTCACCGGCGGGCCGGTGTCGCGACCGGATCTCGACGCCCGGATGGATGTCGACCACGCGATCATGTCGCTCTCGGCGCGGCAGCGGCTCGCGGTCGACTGCTACTACTTCGCCGACCTGTCGATCGCCGATACCGCCGCCGTCATGGGTTGCTCCGAAGGCACCGTGAAATCGACCCTCTCGGACGCACGCAACCGACTCCGCACCCTCCTGGAGGTGACCGAATGAAGCAGACCGATGAAGTCGACGACCTGTTGACCCGCGCTGGGGCTCGCTGGCGGGCTGATCAGGAGGCGCCGCCAGAGCCTGATCTCGAGTACATGCTGAGCGGCGGCCGCAAGCACCGTCGCTGGGTGCCGGCCCTGGCGGCGGCGAGTGTTGCGGTGGTCGCGGCCGGTGTCATCACCGTGCTCCCGAACCCGCAGTCCCCGACGGCCAACGCCCCGGCCAGTCCCGCCGCCAGTGCTCCCGCCGGCGGCACGCCGAACGCCGGGACCCCGCAGACCTTTGCCCAAGGCAACGACGAGTTCCTGGTGAAGCCCGGCGACAAGGTGCAGGTGAGCGGCCAGATCGTCGCCGCCCCGGGCAAGACTCCCGTCTTCTGCCCGCCGCTGGCCGTCCCCGCCATCGGCTACCCGCCCGGCAAGGAGCCGGCCCCGAGCTGCCCCGACGAATTCGCGGTCAAGCTCAACGGCCTGGACCTGGACAAGGTCCCGGGGATCAAAACGGTCAAGGGCGTCCGAGTCGGCGCCGCGGCGGTCACCGGCATCTGGCGTGGCGGCGCGATCGACGTCGAAGAGCAGTCGGCCGAGAAGCAACTGCCCTACCCGGCACAGAATGAGCTGCAGTGCCCGGTCCCGCCCGGCGGCTGGACGTCGAAGCAGAGCAACATCTCCTCGACCGCGGTGACCAAGTTCCTCGCCGCGCACGCCGCCCAGATCGACGGCCCGATCTTCCGGTACCCGAACGGCACCAGCCGCGGCGCGCCCGTGGTGATCCTGATCGGTATCGCGCACGGTGACGCGTCAGTGTTCCGGGAGGCCTTCGAGAAGGTGTACCAGGGGAACTACTGCGTCGTCCCCGTCCTGCTCAGCCGGTCCGACAACGAGCGCATCAGCAACGCGATCGGCGACCTGATGAGCAAGAACAAGGCGCTCGGCATTTACGGCGCCGGCGGGTCCGGGATCTACGGCGGTGGCGCATCCGTCTCGCTCGTGGCCTACACCCCGGAGGTGAAGGCCGCGTTCACCCCGGTTGGTCTGGACCTGATCCAGTTCTCGCCGCAGGTGCGACCGGTCAGGTAGTCGTCAGGCTCGGATAGTTGTGGAAGAAGTCCACGAGGAGGCGGGCGGTCGCTGCGGGCTCGTCGATGGCTGGTGAGTGACCGGCGTCGGGAATGACCGCCGCCTCCACTCCAAGCGCTGCTGCCATCGCCTGCTGCACCGAATGCGGCCAGCCGTCGTCGGTCTCTCCGTACAGGACCTGTGTGCGTACGCCGGACTTCGCGAGCTGATCGGTCTTGTCCTCCGCGTCCGTCAGCCGGCGAGTGATCTCGGCCAGGCTGATCGGCACGTTGCCGGTGAACCGCTTCCGCAGGAACGCGGCGACGTCCTCCGGCGGAGCGACGTACCCGGGGGCCTTGCTGTCGTGGTCGAGCTTCATGTCGTACACCTGCTCGATCGGCAGGTTCTCCAGCCCGAACGCGAGCATCTGCAGGCTCTGCAGTGTCGCCTCGTCGACGAACGCGGCCGGCCCCGAGCAGAGCAGGCTGATCGTGGAGAACACCGACTGGTCGGTCAGCACCGCCTCACGCGCAACGAGCCCGCCGAACGAGTGCCCGACCAGTTGGCTGTACCCGCCCAGCGCCTTGCTCATCGCCACCACGTCCGCGCCCAGCTCCGCCAGCGAGTACGCCGACTTGTCGGACGGACCTGTGGTCTCGTACTGACCGCGTTGGTCGACAGCGACCGCTCGCCACCCGTACCGGCACAGGTGGTCGACCAGGGGAGTGAAGTCCTCCTTGCTCCCCGTCCACCCCGGCACGAGCAGGACCGTGCCGAGCGGCGTACCGATCTCCGGTACGGCGGTCAGCGTGGCGAACGCACCACGGTCGGTCTCGAGTGTCTCGGGGCGCACCCCGTCGGGCAGCGTCAACGTACGCGGCGTACTCACAAGTAAAGAGGGTAACCGCTCCACTGGACCACAGGTGTTCCGCGGTACGGCACAATGGCCGGGTGCCTCGCACTCTCGCGGTCGCCAATCAGAAGGGCGGCGTCGCCAAGACGACCACCGTCGCCACCCTCGGCGCAGCCCTGGTCGAGCTCGGCCAACGGGTGCTGCTGGTCGACCTGGATCCGCAGGCCTGCCTGACGTTCTCGGTCGGCATCGACCCCGAGGACCTGGACAAGTCGATCCACCACGTCCTGCTCGGCGGTGTGCGCGCCCGCGACGTGCTGATGGAGCTGGACGACGCCCCGGACCTGCTGCCCGCGACGATCGCGCTGGCGACCGCCGACGTACAGCTGGCCCGGGAAAGCGGTCCGGAGCAGGTACTGCGCACCGCACTGCGCCCGCTGCGGACGTCGTACGACTGGATCATCGTGGACTGCCCGCCGACGCTCGGTCTGCTCACCGTGAACGCGCTGTCCGCGGCGTCCGACGTCCTGATTCCCCTGCAGTGCGAGACGTTGGCGCATCGTGGCGTAGGGCAACTACTCGACACCGTGCACGACGTACAGCGGCTGACCAACCCGAGCCTGCGAGTGCTCGGCGTCCTTCCCACCCTGTACGACGGACGCACCACGCACGCTCGTACCGTCCTGGAGACAATCGCTGACACGTACTCGCTGGACGTCCTGCAGCCGGCGATCCCGAAGTCGATCCGGTTCGCGGAGGCGCCCGCGATCGGCGAGACCGTGCTCAGCACGGCGCCGGCCTCGCCCGGTGCGAAGGCCTACCGGGCGTTGGCCGGCGCCCTACTTACCTGACCGCTGCTTCACTGACCGCTGTTGGGCGCCGGTGGCGGCAGAGCCGCCGGCTGCCGACGCAGCTTGCTCCGGAAGCGCCACAGCGGTACGAGGATGATCGCCAGCAGCACCAGGAACGGCAGCAGCGCGCCGACTGCGGTCGCGATCGAGGTGAACGCCGCGGTGAACGCGTTCCAGCCGCTCTTCAGGCCGGCCAGGAAGCCCTTGTCTTCCTTCGGTTCGGTGACCACCGGCGGCTTGCCCTTCTCGGTCAGCGTCAGCGTGAGCGTCGCGAGATCGGTCTGCAGGGACAGGTTCTTCTGCTTGGCCAGCAGGGATTCCAGGTCGGCCTCACGGCGGGTGAGCTCGCTCTCGACCGAGACGATCTCGCCGATCGTGTTCGCCTTCGCCATCAGCGCGCGCATCCGGTCCAGGCTGGCGCGCTGGGACTCGATCCGGCTGGCCACGTCGACGACCTGCTCGGTGACGTCGGTCGACTCCTGCTTGATCTGCAGACGCTTGCCGAGGTCCGAGAGCCGCTGGATCGCGGTCTCGAACGACTTGGTCGGGACCTTGAGCACCAGGTTCGACCGCGTGATCTTGCCGTCGGAGTCGCTGCCGGTGTCCTCGGAGGCCACCTGACCTTCGAGGCTGCCGATCGCGGCGACGGCCTTCTGCCGCATGGCGGAGACGTCCTCGCCTTCGACGGCCAGCGAGCCGCTCTTGATGATCGCCCGCGTGATCGCCGGCTCTTCCTTGCCGCCGCCCCCGGCCGCCTCCGACTTGCCCTCTGTCGGTGCCTGCGGTTTCGCGTTGCTCTCGGCCTCGCCGGAGCCCTGCTTCGCGGCCGGCGCCTGCGCGGCGTCGCCGCTCGTGCTGTCGTTGCCGCTGGCACCACAACCGGCCAGCACCATGACCCCCACGACAGCCACCACGGCTGTTACTGCTCTGATCCGCCTCATCACCCAGCCCCTCTCTCGTGGTTTACCGCCCTAGGACGGCCCACGTGGGGCTGGGTGTTGCAGCTTCAGATCACCATTAGGTGACGTTCACTCCGGCGCGCTGAAGATCGGCGTCGTCGTCGGCGCTTTGCCCGGCTCGGCCGTCGCAGCCGCCTTCCGCGCCCGCTTCACCGGCTTCTCGTCCGCCGCAGCCGACTGAGCTTCCTCGGCCGGTGCCTTGGCCTCGGCCGTCTTGCGGGTTCGAGTGCGCTTGACCGGCTTCTTCTCCTCAGCAGCCTCGACCGGAGCCTCGGCGGCCTCCGTCGCGGGCGGTGCCGCCTCGGCGGTCTTGCGGGTTCGAGTGCGCTTGACCGGCTTCTTCTCCTCCGGAGCCTCGACAGCTGCCTCGGCCGGAGCCTCGACCGCCGCAGTCTCCACGGCCGCAGTCTCCACGGCTTCCGCGGTCTTCCGGGTGCGGGTGCGCTTGCGGGCCTTCGGCGCCGCAGCCTCCTCCGGAGCCTCGGTCACGGCCGGTACTTCGGTCTTCGTGGTGACGTCGGCGAGTTCCTCGACCGGCTGACCGGCCCGCGTGCGCTTCCGGGTCCGGTTGCGCTTCTTGGCGGCCGACCGCTCGCCCTCGGACGGTCCGTCGTCGCGACGGTCCCGCGAGTCCTTCGAGCTCCGCGAGTTCCGCGACTCACGAGGCTCCCGCGAATCCCGCGACTCACGGGGCTCGCGGCTCTCCTTCGAATCGCGCGCCGCACGGATCCGGCCCTTCGCGTCCGACGGGATGCCGAGGTCATGGAACAGCTCCGGCGAGGTGGAGTAGATCTCCTGCGGCTCGTCGTACGGCAGGTCGAGCGCCTTGTTGATCACCTTCCACCGCGTCAGGTCGGGCCAGTCGACGAAGGTGACGGCGATGCCGCTCGCCCCCGCGCGCCCGGTCCGGCCGATCCGGTGGATGTAGGCCTTCTCGTCCTCGGGGCAGGTGTTGTTGATGACGTGCGTGACGCCCTCGACGTCGATGCCGCGGGCCGCGACGTCGGTGCAGATCAGTACGTCGATCTTGTCGCCGCGGAACCGGGTCAGCGCCCGCTCGCGGGCCTGCTGGTTCAGGTCGCCGTGGATCGCGGCCGCCTTGAACCCGCGGTCGGCGAGGTCGTCGGTGAGCCGGGACGCCTCGCGCTTGGTGCGGCAGAAGATCATCACCCGGCCGCGGTCCTCGGCCTGCAGGATCCGCGCCACCACCTCGGGCTTGTCCAGATCGTGCGCCCGGTAGACGAACTGTGCCGTGGTCGGCACCATCTGGGTGGCCTCGTGCGACTCCGCCCGGATGTTCAGCGGGTGCCGCATGTGGGTGCGGGCCAGCGCGATCACGGCCGACGGCATGGTTGCCGAGAACAACATGGTCTGGCGCAGCTCCGGCGTCTTGCGCAGGATCCGCTCGACGTCGGGCAGGAAGCCGAGGTCGAGCATCTCGTCGGCCTCGTCGAGGACCAGAACCTTGATGTGGCCGAGGTCGAGAACGCCCCGGTTCGCCAGGTCCAGCAGGCGTCCCGGTGTACCGACGACGACGTCGACGCCGGTCTTCAGCGCGTCCAGTTGCGGTTCGTACGCAACGCCGCCGTACACCTTGAGGATCCGCACGGTGCGGACGGTGGAGGCGGTCTCGAGGTCCTTGGCGACCTGGATGGTCAGTTCCCGGGTCGGGGTGACGACCAGTGCCTGGGGCTTGCCCGGCGCGACCAGTTCGTCGTAGTCCGCCTCGTGCGGCGCGATCGTGCGCTGCAGCAGCGGGATACCGAAACCGAGCGTCTTGCCGGTGCCGGTGCGGGCCTGCCCGATCAGATCGGTGCCCATCAGGGCTACCGGGAGAGTCATCTCCTGGATCGGGAAGGGTTCGATGATGTTGACGCGGTCGAGCGCGTCACAGATCTCGGGGAGCACCCCGAGCTCTCGGAAGGTGGTCAGGCTGATCGCCTCTCACATGCTTGTGCGGACAGATGCTTCAGTGGCCGGGCGCCTGGGGCATGAAAGCCCCGATCGTGAGGCGCGGGGACACTGTGCAAGCACCTCGCACCAGCTTGCCCATCTGGGCGCGTCACCGGCGAATCGCTCACCAGTGTAACCGCAGCGGCTGTCAACGCCGCTTCGTGTGGCATGCGCCACTGTTCGGCGCGGCCCGATAGGGTGCCGGGCATGGAGCAGACGGCCTTTGATGATCCCGCCTACCGGGCCGCGGCGGTGGATCTGCTGGGAGTGCTCGCGTACGGCGAGCTGACCGCGTTCGAACGGATGGCGGAGGACGCCAAACTGGCGCCGACGCTGAACGACAAGGCGGAGCTCGCCGCGCTGGCGACCACCGAGTTCGGGCACTTCGTCCAACTGCGGGACCGGCTGGTCGCGCTCGGGGTGGACCCGATGGAGGCGATGACGCCGTTCGTCACCCCGCTGGACGCCTTCCACGACCACACCGCGCCGTCGGACTGGCTGGAGGGCCTGGTCAAGGCGTACGTCGGGGACGGCCTGGCGAACGACTTCTACCGCGAGATCGCGTCGTTCGTGGACGCGGAGACCCGGGCCCTGGTGCTCGAGGTGTTCGCCGACTCCGGACAGGCCGAGTTCGTGGTCGACCGGGTCCGGGCCGCGATCGACGATGACCCGAAGCTCGGTGGCCGGCTCGCGCTGTGGGGTCGTCGCCTGGTGGGCGAGGCGCTCAGCCAGGCCCAGCGGATCGCCGCCGACCGCGACTCCCTGGCCGCTCTGCTGGCCGGCAGCGTGGACCGCCCCGGCCTGGACCTGGCCGCCATCGGCCGCATGCTCACCCGTCTGACCGAGGCCCACACCGCCCGAATGACCGCCCTCGGCCTCCAGGCCTGACGCCCAATTTGCCTGGCTAACCCACCAAATACGGGGTTATTGACCCTGAACCAGGGTGGGTAACCCCGCACTTCCTGGGTCTGCCAGGCAAATTCGTGGGTCAGCCAGGGAAAGGGCAACGGCCGCCTGCCCCCGGGTGGGGGTGGCGGCCGTTTGGTGCTGCCTGGATCAGGCGGCTTTGGTCTTGCTGTTGCGTGCGGAGATGATCGCGACGACGATCGCGGCGCAGATGATCTGGATCAGGTACTGGATCCAGTCCGGGCCCGACGTGTCCTTGACACCGAGGAGTTTGGCGATCAGACCACCGATGAAGGCGCCGATGCCGCCTCCGAGGATGGTCCAGCCGAGGCTGATGTTCTGCTTGCCGGGGAGCACCGCCCGGGCCAACGGCCCGAAGATGATGCCCGCGATGAGGCTGACGATAATCATCCAGACCCAGTACACGGTTCCTCCTTGTGAGGGATGGTGAACCTGCGCCGGCCCGGTGCCCCGTGACAACCAGACCAGTTAGGCGCAGGTCTCACCGCAATCGTGCCCTGTGAGTGGCGCTCCGCAACCGGGACACGCGCGACTGTGTCCGGAACGCGATCAGATCGCGCCGAATCCGACCTTGCGGGTGGACACCTCGCCGATCTCGACGTACGCGAGCCGGTCGGCCGGGATCAGCACCTTGCGGCCCTTCTCGTCGGTCAGCTCCAGCAGACCGGACTTGCCGGTGAGCGCCGCCGCCACCAGTTCCTGGACCTCTTCCGGAGTCTGCTCGCTCTCCAGAACCAATTCACGATTGGCGTGTTGCACGCCGATCTTGACCTCCACGAAACCCTCCGGGCACGCTCCGACCGGCGACTCTCGCCGGTGACGCTTCGAGCCTATCCGCTACCGAACCCCAGCCCTCACCCGTCCGCCCAAAGCAGAACCTCAGGTATCGGCAGAACCTCAGTTGTCGGTGCGCGGGAAGCCGCGGATGCCGCGCCAGGCCAGCGAGGCGACCAGGTCGGCGGCCTGCTGCTGCGGGAACGACGGGTCGCCGGCGCCGAGCCAGTAGCGGGCGCTGACCTGGGCCATGCCGACCAGGCTGACGGCCAGCACCATCGACTGCTCGCGGCTGAGGCCGGCGTCGGCGCTGATCACCTCGGAAACGGCCTCGGCGCAGGCGTGGGTGACCCGGTCGACGCGCTCCCGGACGGCGGGCTCGTTGGTCAGGTCCGACTCGAACACCAGGCGGAAGGCGCCTTGGGCGTTCGCCACGTAGTCGTAGAACGCGTGCATCGTCGCCGCGACCCGGAGCTTGTTGTCCTCGGTCGACTTGAGTGCGTCCTGCACGGAGGCGACGATCGCGTCGCAGGAGGTGTCCAGCAGCGCCAGGTACAGCTCCAGCTTCCCGGGGAAGTGCTGGTAGAGGACGGGCTTGGACACGCCGGCCCGGTCTGCGATGTCGTCCATCGCGGCGGCGTGGTACCCGTTCGCGACGAAGACTTCCTGGGCAGCCTCGAGCAGTTGCGCGCGACGGGCCAGCCGGGGCAGGCGGCTGCCACGCTTGGGTGCGGTCTCCGGTGTCGTCGACACGGTCGGGCTCCTTCGAGGGTGCGCTCCGGCGGCGGTCTGCGTCCGTCGCCAGGTCGTTCCCCGAATCCTACCCAGCAGTCCTCCTCACCAGTAGCTTCCCCGCCGAAGAGCGTTCCATCGTGGTAGCCGTCAGGGGCCGCTGTCAGCGGTAATCGTCCTCGTCGGAGTCGCCCACCTCGCGGCGCTGCTCCTCCACGTCCGCCGGGTCCGCCTCGGCGGGCACGTCCACCTCCGACTCGTCCTGGTCGGTGTCCTGGTCCGTGTCGTGCTCGGCGTCGAAGGCCGGGTCGTAGTCCGGGCCCTCGAAATCGGTCTCAGTCATGTCGCCTCCTTGGTAGGTAGCGGCTGTGGGTCGTCGTACAGCCCTTCCAGTACGTCGCCGTACTCCTCGATCCGGGCGAGTACGTCGTGCGGCAGGAACCTGAGGTCCTCCGGTGACGTGGCGGATGCCACCTCGTCCCAGTCGATCGGTGTGGACACCCGGGGTTCGTCGGAGCCGCGGAGCGAGTACGGCGCCAGCGTGGTCTTCGCGCTGGCGTTCTGGCTCCAGTCGATGAACACCTTGCCGGGCCGCAGCGCCTTGGTCATGTTGGCGGTCACGTTCTCCGGCAATGCCTCGGCCAGTTGTTCCGCCAGCTGCTTGGCGAACGCGCTGGTCTGCCTGGACGACGCAGGTTCGATCGGCACGTACAGGTGCATCCCCTTGTTCCCGGACGTCTTCGGCCAGCCCTCCATGCCGTAGTGGCCAAGCAGTTGCCGCAGCGCGAGAGCAACGTCACAGCACTCGACGATGCTCGCTCCCGGCCCCGGGTCCAGGTCGAACACGATCAGGTCCGCCTGCGGGTCCTGGCCCTGGTCGGACAGCCCGATCCGCCACTGCGGGACGTGCAGCTCGAGCGCAGCCAGGTTGGCCAGCCACACCACGGTCTGTACGTCGTCACAGACCACGAAACTCATCTCGTCGCGGCCCGTCGAGCTACCGGGGGTAGGCAGCGTCTCGGTCCGTACCCAGGCCGGCGTACCGCGCGGAGCGTTCTTCTCGAAGAAGAACGCCGCTGCAGTGCCGTCCGGCCACCGTTTGCGGGTCAAGGGCCGGTCGGACAGGTGCGGCAGCAGCAACGCGGCCACCTGGTGGTAGTAGTCGATGACCTCGGCCTTGGTGAACCCGGTCTGTGGATACAGGACCTTGCTGAGGTTGGTGAGCTTCATGGTCTGCCCATCCACCTCGGTCGTCAGCTGCTGCTGCGCTCCCGCCATGCATCCCAGTCTCCACCTCGCCTGCGTCCTAACATGGTCCTGTGGATAGTTACGGGCCAGTAACCGGGGACGCCGTACCCGTGGAGCTGAAGAAGTGGCCGGAGCGGCGGGTGCCGGTCGCAGGGGTGGAGCTGCTGGTCAGAGATGTGCCGGATGCGGCACCGGACCTGCCGCCTGCTCTGTTCGTCCATGGCCTGGGCGGGTCGTCGCTGAACTGGACCGCTCTCGGCCTGATGCTCAACGACACGATCCAGGGCATTGCGCCCGACCTGCCGGGGTTCGGTCGTACGCCGCTGTCTGGTGTGACCGGGATCTCGGAGCAGGCCGACGTACTGATCCAGCTGCTGGAACGCGAGTACGACCAGCCGGTGCACGTGTTCGGGAACTCGATGGGCGGGGCGTCGTCAGTGGCGCTCGCAGCGCAGCGTCCCGACCTGGTGGCGTCGCTGACGCTCGTGTCGCCCGCACTGCCGCATCCACGGGTGTCGGCGAGTGCGCTGTGGTTCACCGCGCTGGCGACGCCTCGGCTCGGTCCCGCCGTACTGGAGCGAACGCAGCGGTTGCCGTTCGACCAGCGGTTCCAGGCGTCGTTGGCGATGGTCTTCGGGGACCCGCAGTCGCTGGCGCCTGAGGTGCGCGCGGCGTACGAGGAGGAGCTGCACCGGCGTGACACCGACCCGTGGGTCCGGCAGGCCACCGTGGAGGCCGCACGCAGCATCCTGCGTTCTTCGCTGGCCAGACCGCGCAGATCACTCTGGGCCGACGCCGCAAGGGTCGAGTGCCCGGTGCTGTTGATCTACGGCGGCAAGGACCGGTTGGTCGACGCACGGATCCGCACCAAGGCTCAGCGCACCTTCCCGAACGCCCGCCTCCTCTACCTGCCGCAGTCGGGACATGTCGCGCAGATGGAGCACCCGGATCAGGTGGCGCGGGCGTTCCGTCACCTGGTCGGTTGATCGAGTCGAATCCGACGCCCGGCTGAGACACGACTGAGCGGAGCGTCAGGTCAACTTGGGCGCGTGATTGGCAGAACCGCCCGAAATCTGTCGTTGGGAATCGCCGTACTCCTTGGTGTGGGGCCGCTGACTGCGACCGCCTCGCCACCGGTTGTTGCTCAGAGCAACCAATGGGACGTCCAGCCTGTTGCCAGCGGATATCAACTGACCCTGCACCTCGACGCACCCGCACCGATGCGCGCATCGCTGCCGCTGCTGGAGGTCGACGGCACGCCGCTCGGTGTTGCGAAGCAGTCGCCGGACCGGAGGACGCTGACACTGATCAGTACCGATCCGGCTGTGCTGAAAGCGCGCGACGTCCGCCTGGTCTGGTCCGGGGACCTCGGCAAGGAGGCCGGCAAAAGCCGGAGCGTCGGCTCCGCCGGACCGACCGATGCCGACTGGCTGAAGGCGCGGCGTGGACCGCTGCTGCCGTCGGATCCCGGTGCGCTGGGCAAGTACAAGGTCGACACCGCGGAGTACAACCTCGGTGACGAGGCCGTGAACCTACCAGGTCTCGCGCACCGCTCCGAGCTTCGCGGAAAGGTGTACTCGCCACGTGGCGCTGTAGGTCCGCGGCCGCTGGTCGTCTTCCTGCATGGCCGCCACGAGGTCTGCTACGGCGAGCCCACCCACCCGTCCGACAACGAGAAGCCGTGGCCGTGTCCGCCGGGCATGAAGCCCATCCCCAGCTACCGCGGGTACGACGGACCGGCGACCGCACTGGCCAGCAACGGGTATCAGGTCGTCTCGATCAGCGCCAACGCGATCAACGGCTGGGACAGTGACGCGTACGACGCCGGCGCACAGGCGCGGGCCGAACTGATCCTTGACCACCTCGCACTGTGGCGGAAGTGGTCGACGATCGGCGGCGGTCCGTTCGGTACCCGCTTCGTCGGCAAGGTCAACCTGCAGAACGTGGGCCTGATGGGGCACTCACGTGGCGGCGAGGGCGTCGCCCGGGCCGCTGTGCTCAACGCTGACCGCGGTGGTCAGTACGGCATCCGCGCGGTGCTTCCGCTGGCTCCCACTGATTTCGCGCGAGTCACGGTGCCCGGTGTGGCGATGAGCGTCGTACTGCCGTACTGCGACGGTGACGTGTCCGATCTGCAGGGCCAGAAGTTCTACGACGACACCAGGTACTCCGTTGGCGGTGACACCGCGCCGCGGTCCACCGTCACAGTGCTGGGCGCCAACCACAACTTCTTCAACACCGAATGGACCCCTGGTCAGTCGGTGGCTCCGTCGAACGACGACTGGTTCGGTGACGAGAAGGCGTCGCCGTGCGGAGCGAAGTACGCGGGGCGGTTGACAGCGAAACAGCAGCAGGCCGTCGGTACGGCGTACGTCGCTGGGTTCTTCCGGCTGCAGTTGGGCCACGAGACGCAGTTCCTGGCGCAGTTCGACGGATCGGACTCGCGGGCGGCGTCCGCTGGGAAGGCCGTCGTACGGGTGGTGTCTCAGGCACCGCTGGGGTCGCGGCGCGACCTGAACCACTTCGACAAGGCGCTGTCGACCGGTGCGGTCACCGGCAAGCTGTCTGCGACCGTGTGCGCGGGCGTGGCCGCTCCGACTAGGCGGACGGGTACGCCGACGTGCATGGAGACCGAGGACTGGGGCAACGCGCCGCACTGGGGTACAGCGTGGTTCGCCGCGAGGACGCCGACCACAGCGGTCACCAAGCTGAGGTGGACGGGTACGAACGGGATAGTGCGCGTCGACGTACCTGCTGGGAAGCGCGACGTACGGCGGTTTGCGGCGCTGACGTTCCGCGCCGCACCGGATCCGGCTGGCGCGCCCAAGACCGACCTGAGTGTCCGGGTCGTCGACGGGCATGGCCGGGCGGCAGCGGTACCGGTGTCTGCGGTCAGCGATGCACTGGTGCGGATGCCCGGCAACAACGAGGTCGGTCTTCCGAAGAACCTGCTGCGGACGGTCCGCATCGCGGTGTCGTCGCTGAAAGGTGTGAACCTGCGCGACGTGCGTGCTGTGGAGCTGCGGACGGACAGGGTCGCAAGTGGGTCGGCGTACGTGAGTGATCTGGGCTTCTCGTCGCCCGGGCTCGGGCTCTCGGCACCTGCGGTCCTGCTGCCGAAGCTGTCCGCGTCCAGCGTCACCGTGAAGGAGGGGGACAAGGGCACGCACACAGTGGACTTCTGGGTGCGCATGTCGCGGCCGAGCATTCGCCCGGTCAGCGTGTACGTCGAGACGAACGGCGACCTCGGCGAGTCCGTCGGGGACGTTGCGCGGCACCTGGTGTTCAAACCGGGCCAGGTGCGGCAGAAGGTGACCGTGCCGATCACGGCGAACACCCGGGACAGCTATGACCTGCCGTTCAGCCTGGTGCTCTCGGCACCGCATGACGGGCTGCTGAACGAGTCGTTCGGCCACGGTCTCGTCGTCGACGACGACCCGACTCCGACGCTGACGCTCGGAAACCTGAAGGCGACGGAGAAGGCCGGCGTCGTGAGCTTCCCGGTCAAGCTGTCCGCGCCGAGCGACAAGTACATCAGCTTCTCCGGCGTCCTGAAGGACGGTACGGCGGTGATCCGCAAGGACTACCGCAGCGTCAGCGACGACGGCACCGGCACGGCCGACCGGACCGTCGAGGGGTCCGTCGAACCCGGCAAGACCACCGGTGAGCTCCAGGTCAAGATCCTCGACGACAAGGTCAAGGAGCCGACCGAGACCTTTACCGCGGTGATCAACCAGATCGACGGCGCCACCCTCAAGATCCCCACGACCCTCACCGCCACCATCACCGACAACGACTGACCCCTCCGAAGCGTCTTTGAGCACCCACCAACCAAAACTCACCCGTCGAAATGGTTGGTGGGTGCTCAAAGAAGTGGGGGGTGAGACGCGAGGACCGGGATGTGGACTCCGGCGGGGGCAGTTGGGATAGTGCGGGAACATGGGGGAGGGACAGATGGTTGAAAACCGGAGATCCCGTCCGACGTCTTCCTGAGGAGCCGACACGTGTCACTGCCACCGCTGGTCGAACCGGCCGACGAGCTGACGATTGACGAGGTGCGGCGGTATTCGCGGCACCTGATCATCCCCGAGGTCGGGATGGCCGGGCAGAAGCGGCTGAAGAACGCCAAGGTGCTGGTGATCGGCGCCGGCGGTCTCGGCAGCCCCGCACTGCTCTACCTGGCCGCCGCCGGGGTCGGCACGCTCGGCATCGTCGAGTTCGACACCGTCGACGAGTCCAACCTGCAGCGCCAGATCATCCACGGCCAGTCCGACGTGGGGAAGTCGAAGGCGCAGTCGGCCCGCGAGTCGATCCTGGAGACCAACCCGAACACCAACGTCGTCCTGCACGAGGTGCGCCTCGACAACGACAACGTGTTCGAGATCTTCGAGCAGTACGACCTGATCGTCGACGGCACCGACAACTTCGCCACCCGCTACCTGGTCAACGATGCCGCGGTGCTGCTCGGCAAGCCGTACGTCTGGGGCTCGATCTTCCGCTTCGACGGCCAGGTCAGCGTGTTCTGGGCCGAGCACGGGCCGTGCTACCGCTGCCTGTACCCGGAGCCCCCGCCGCCCGGCATGGTCCCGTCCTGCGCCGAGGGTGGTGTCCTCGGCGTGCTCTGTGCGTCGGTCGGCGCTGCGCAGGTCACCGAGGCGATCAAGCTGCTCACCGGTATCGGCGACCCGTCGCTCGGCCGGCTGAACATCTACGAGGCGCTCGACCTGAACTGGCGTGCGCTGAAGGTCCGCAAGGACCCGAACTGCGCGATCTGCGGCGAGAACCCGACCGTCACCGAGCTGATCGACTACGAGAGCTTCTGCGGCGCGATCACCGAGGAGGCGGCCGACGCGGCCGTCGGCTCGACCATCTCGGTGAAGCAGCTCAGCGAGTGGATCAAGCTCAAGGACAACGGCGAGAAGGACTTCGTGCTGATCGACGTCCGGGAGCCGAACGAGTACGAGATCAACAAGATCCCGGGCTCGGTGCTGATCCCGAAGGCGGACTTCCAGACCGGTGTCGCGCTGGAGAAGCTGCCGCAGGACAAGCAGCTGGTCTTCCACTGCAAGTCCGGCGTCCGCTCCGCCGAGGTGCTCGCGATCGCCAAGGGCGCGGGCTTCTCCGACGCGGTGCACGTCGGCGGAGGCGTGGTCGCCTGGGTCGACCAGATCGACCCGAGTCAGCCCTCCTACTAGAACGGCATTCGGCAGGACGTGATCGCCTCGGCGGCGACGGGATCACCCGAAACCGCCGGGGCGTCGTCACGCCCGGACACCGTCCGCATGTAGCCGACCGCGTCCACGGCGGCGCGACCCACCGGCTCACCCCTCCCGAGCAAGTAGGCCCCACCTCCCGGCCCGGTGAGTTCGAGCACGACGGCCGGCCGGTCGCCCCAGAACGGCCCGCTGGCCTGCAGGTCGTAGACGACCTGGGCGATCAGCTCCTCGGCGTACGGCCCCGGGTCGAACGGCCGTCCGAGCGCCTGGCACACGTCGTCGCGGTGCATCCACAGGTCCCGAGCCAGCAGGATGTCCTGTACATAGCCGAATGACATCCGGGGCGCCGGATCCACCTGCATCGATACCCGCCGGAACAACTCCGGAGCGCTCGAGATCTTTCGGGTCGCCTTCGCCCACACCTGGTCGAACAGCTCCCGGAGCTCAGCCGGCGACGTACCACGGTGTTCGTCGGCCTGCACCATCATGTGCGCGTCGAACCGGGGCACGCCGGGGTACACCCGCTTGTTCTTGAGCCACCGCCGCGGGAACGAGGTCGGCTTGATCACGTCCTCCGCCTGCCCGATCAGGTGGCCGGCGATGTCCGCGACGTCCCATGCGTCGCAGACCGTACGGCGCTGCCACTCGTCCCCCTCGATCGACGCGAGCAGCTCATGCCATGTCTGGAGCTCGGAGTCCCGGTGGATCCGGCACTGCGGACGGTCGGCCCGCCCGATCTGCTCCGCGAGTACTGCGGTCATTTCTTCCCCCTGCCAGGTGCGTAGTGCTGATAGAACATCTCGAGTACGACGGGCAGCAGCCGGCTGAACCGTCCTTCGTCGAACGACACGTCCGGCTCGTTCGCCATTTGCTGCGACAGCACGCCGGCGGTCACCGACGTGAACACCGCGAGCCCCTCCTCGGTCGCCGCGTCCGGATGCAGGCGGCCCGCGTCCACCCCTGCCTGCAGATGCCGGCGGATGTCGGCGAGCGCTTCCTGAGCCGGCGCGAACGCCTCCGCGCTCGGCTCGAACCCGGGGATCGTCCGCCAGAACAGCAGCTGTGAATAGATCGGGTTCTGCATCGCCCACCGACTGAACGCCGTGGCCCCGATCAGGTGCAGCTCGACCACGTCTTCCGTCGTCGCGGCCGCGATCGCGTCCCGCTGGGCGGCCAGGAACAGCTCGGCGCCCCGCTGGAACAGGGCGTCGTAGATCGCCATTTTCGACGGGAAGTACTGGTACAGCGACGGCGGCTGCATGCCGAGCCGCCGGGCCACCGCGGACAGGCTCAGGGCCGCGACCCCCTCGGCCTCCATCAGTTCGATGGCGACATCGAGGATCTCCCCGATCGTCTGCTGACGACGGCGGGTACGGCGGTCCGGCGCAGTAGTGCTCATGTCATGAGGAAAACCTAATGGCGTTAGGGATGTCAATACCTCGTAGGTTGTCCCCGGTCCCGCGTACTGTTTTGGGCATGTGCAGAAACATCACAGTGCTCCGGGGACTCGAGCCGTCCGCGACCTCCGAGGAGATCTACGCGGCTGCGTTGCAGTACGTCCGAAAGGTGACGGGAGTCGGCTCGCTGAGCGCCACCACCCGCGCCCCGATCGAGCGCGCGGCCACCGAGGTCGCCCGCATCACCGAGCAACTCCTCGAGGAGATGCCGGCCCGCCGCAACCCACCCCAAACGGTCCCACCCCTCCGCCGTCCCGAAGTCCGCGCCCGCCTCGGCCTCGACTGAGAGGGCGTCTGAGGACCTCTCACCGTTCGCGCGGAGTAATGTCTCCCTTCGGGAAACGGTTGCCCTTGTTGTTGCCTTGAGGGAGGCGCGGATGCGGTTCGCGATCAAGACCAGGCCGGAGCACACCACCTGGCAGCAGATGCGGGACGTGTGGGTCGCGGCGGATCAGTTCGAGATCTTCGAGTCCGCGTGGCACTGGGATCACTTCTACCCGCTCAGCGGGGACATGCAGGGCCCGAACCTGGAGGCCTGGACGACGCTGGCCGCGCTCGCGCAGGCGACGTCCCGGATCCGGCTCGGCTGCCAGGTGACCGGGATGATCTACCGGCATCCCGCCGTGCTCGCGAACATGGCGGCGACCACGGACATCATCAGCAACGGCCGCCTCGAGCTCGGCATCGGCGCCGGGTGGAACGAGATGGAGACCGCGGCGTACGGCATCGAGCTGTACGGGCTGAAGGAGCGCTTCGACCGGTTCGACGAGGGCACGCAGGCGATGATCGCGCTGCTCACCGAGAAGGTCGCGAACTTCGACGGCAAGTACATCAAGCTCACCGACGCGTACTGCAACCCGAAGCCGGTGCAGACGCCGCACCCGCCGATCACCATCGGCGGCAGAGGCCCGAAACGGACGCTCCGCGCGGTCGCCAAGTGGGCGCAGCAGTGGAACGTCATCGTCCCGAACCCGCAGGAGTGGAAGCCGCTCAAGGACGTCCTCGTCCAGCGGTGCGAGGAAGTCGGTCGCGACGTCAACGAGATCACCTGCTCGGTGAACGTCCGCATCGACCCCGACAGCCCGCTCGACAAGGCGGTTGCCGAGGCCGCGGCGTACGGCGAGGCAGGCGTCGACCTGGTGATCATGAACCTCCCGCTGGACGCGCCGCCGTCCGTCCTGGAGCCGCTCGCGAAGGCGCTCGCTCCACTCGCCTAGATTGGGGCCCGTGGACAGGGAGGAGTACGTCGAGGCCGTGCTGCGGGCCGTGGAGTCGATCCCGGAGGGCAGCGTCGCGACGTACGGCGACATCGCGGAGTACGTCGGGCAGGGCGGACCGCGGCAGGTCGGGGCGATCATGCGCGAGTACGGCGCGAGTGTGCCGTGGTGGCGGGTGATCCGCGCGTCCGGCGTACCGGCCGACGAGGTCGGCGACGAGCAACTGCACCTGCTGCGCTCGGACGGCGTCCGGGTCAGCAACGGCCGCGTCAACCTGCGCGAAGCCCGCTGGGACCCCGAGGACTGACACCGGCGACGCGGCGTGTTTCTGTCCGGTTTTCGACGATCTGTAGGCAGTGCGGGGTGCCCGTCAGAACTTGTCGGTGGGGTCTGTTGAGATAGGGCGGTGGTCAGCAGACAGAGGTCCCGGTACCGGTTGGTCCGGGAGGAGCGCCGGAGCGCGGAGGCCCCTGTCCTCGATCCCGACCAGCAAGCCGTGGTGGATCACCCGGGCGGACCTCTGCTGGTGCTTGCGGGGCCTGGCACCGGGAAGACGACGACGTTGGTCGAGGCCGTCGTCGACCGCGTTCGAAATCGCGGGCTGAGCCCGGACGAGGTGCTCGTGCTGACGTTCGGCCGGAAGGCGGCGACCGAGCTGCGGGATCGCATCACCGGTCGCCTCGGGCGGACGACACGAGTGATGCCGTCGATGACGTTCCATTCCTTCTGCTACGCGTTGCTGCGCCGGTTCACGCCGGCCGACGCGTTCGACGTACCGCTGCGACTTCCGTCCGGGCCGGAGCAGTCGCTGCGGTTGAGCGAGGCGTTGTCGGGAAGTCGTGAGGTCGGTGCGGTGCACTGGCCGGGCAGTCTGCATCCGGCGCTGAAGACGCGCGGATTCACCGACGAGGTGCAGGCGGTGATCGGCAAGGCACGGCAGCTGGGTCTCGACCCGGAGGACCTGTCCGCGATCGGGCGATCGGCGGAGCGGTCCGAGTGGGTCGCGGTCGGCGACTTCTTCGAGGAGTACCTGCAGATCCTTGACCACGAACAGGTCCTGGACTACTCCGAGCTCATCCACCGCGCGGTGATCCTGGCGCAGCAGCCGCAGGTTCAGGCGAAGCTGCGGACCGAGTTCAAAGCGGTGTTCGTGGACGAGTACCAGGACACGGATCCTGGTCAGACGAAGCTGCTGCAGGCGATCGCGGGCGACGGCCGCGACCTGGTCGTGGTGGGCGATCCGGACCAGTCGATCTACACGTTCCGCGGCGCGGACGTGCGCGGACTGCTGCGGTTCACCGACGAGTTCCGGTCGCGCGACGGCGCGGAAGCAGCCCAGATCGCTTTGGGTACGACGCGACGCTTCGGGACGACCCTGCAACGCGTGTCGCGCAACGTCGTCAACCGGCTCGGCGTACCGGGATCGCTGGACCGGGACACGTTCGAGCGGTTCCGGAACCCGGATGCCTCGTCGTGTGTCTTCGGCCCGGGAAAGGTCGAGGCGAACCTGTACTCGACGAGCGGCGCGGAGCTCGAGCACATCGCGGACCTGCTGCGGCGCGCGCACGTCCAGGACGGGATCGGGTGGAGCGAGATGGCGGTGCTCGTTCGGTCCGGGAGCCGTTCGATTCCACCGTTGCGACGGGCGTTGGCGGCGGCCGGCATTCCGGTGGACGTTGCGGGCGACGAGCTGCCGCTGTCGCGTGAGCCCGCCGTACGGCCGATGTTGCTGGCGTTGCGCGCGGTGGCTGACCCGGAGACGTTGACCGTCGATGTCGTACGGGCGTTGGCACTGTCGCCGCTGGGCGCTATGGACGCGGGGCAGCTGCGGCGGTTGGCACGGGTGCTGCGGCGACGCGATCGGGACGCGGCGGGCGGGCTGCGGTTGCCACGGTCGTCCGACGAGCTGTTGAGGGAAGCGATGCTGAACCCGTTGCTGCTCGACGAGGAGGCGTCACCGGCCGAGGCGCGGTTCGGGGCGCTCGGCGAGCGGTTGCTCAAGGCAAGGAACATCGTGACCGCGGGCGCAGCGCCGGACGAGGTGATGTGGTCGCTGTGGGCGGAGTCGCCGTGGTTGCGCCGGCTGCGCGGGCAGGCGACGTCGGGTGGCGAGACCGCGCGGACCGCGAACCGGGATCTGGATTCGTTGTGCGCGTTGTTCGATGCGGCCGGCCGGGCGGAGGAGCAGGTCGGGTTCAAGGGTGTTTCGGCGTTCCTGTCGGAGTTGGAGTCGCTGGACATCGCGGGCGACAACCGGTTCGACGGGACGTACCGCGAAGCCGGCGTACAGCTGATGACGGCGCACCGGTCGAAGGGTCTGCAGTGGCGGTTTGTCGTGGTCGCTTCCGTGCAGGAAGGGCAGTGGCCGGATCTGCGGCGGCGCGGGTCGTTGCTGGAACCGGACCGGTTGGGGACGGACGGGTTGATCGATCCGTTGTCGGCGGGCGCGTTGCTGGCTGAGGAAAGACGGTTGTTCTACGTCGCGATCACGCGTGCGCGGGAGCGGTTGATCGTAACCGCCGTACAGGCGCCTGAGGCCGACGGTGATCAACCGTCCCGATTCCTTGCCGAGCTGGACATTCCTTTGAAACTGGTCGCCGGGCGACCGCGACGGCCGTTGTCGTTGCCGGGTCTGGTGGCGGACTTGCGTTGCGTATTGGCGGATCCGGCGTCGTCGCCGGCGTTGAAGCGGGTGGCGGCGGACCGGTTGGCCCAGTTGGCCGATGCGATCGACGACCGCGAGCAGGCTCTGGTTCCGACGGCTGACCCGTCGCGGTGGTGGGGTGTGCGGGAGCGGACTGAGTCGGTGCGGCCGATCGCGGACCCCGCGCAACCAGTCCCGTTGTCGGGGAGTGCGCTGACGACGATCGTGGACTGTCCGTTGCGATGGTTCCTGACCAGGCGGGCCGGTGGGGAGACGCCGAGTACGTCGGCGATCGGGTTCGGGATGGTGTTGCACACGCTGGCCGATGCGGTCGCGACCGGGACACTGCCGCCGTCGGTCGACGAGCTGAACGGGTGGCTGGACAAGGTGTGGACGCAGCTCGAGTTCGAGTCCGCGTGGATCTCGGACCGGGAGCGGGTCGAGGCGGAGCAGGCGTTGCGGCGGTTCGTCGCATGGCACCAGGGGCGGCCGGACCGGACGTTGGTGGGGACGGAGGTGGACTTCGACGTACTGCTGCCGGACGAGGAGCACCCGGCGGTTCGGGTGAAGGGCCGGATGGACCGCGTCGAAACGGACTCTGAAGGTACGGTCCGGGTGGTCGACCTGAAGACCGGACGGAACGTTCCGACCAAGCCGGCGCTGGAGCGGCACGTGCAGCTGGCGATCTACCAGCGCGCGATCAACTCGCGGCAGATGAAGAAGCTCGGCGAGGAGCCGGTCGCCGGTGGAGCCGAGCTCGTCCAGCTCCGCCACGACGACAACGGCGGCTTCCCGAAGATCCAGCCGCAGGCTCCGTTGGAAACCGACGACGACGGCCGGACGTGGCTCGACGAAGCGGTCGACGGCGCCGAGTCGATGATCCGCTCGGAGGAGTTCACGGCCCAACGCAACGACGGCTGCAACCGCTGCGAAGCCCGCGCCCTCTGCCCCATCCAGCCCGAAGGCCGGGAGATCGTCTGATGGTTCAGCTGCGGTCGACGGCCGAGTTGTGCGATTTGTTGGGGATTCCGTTTTCGGAGCAGCAGTTGGCGGCTATTACTGCTCCCTTGGCGCCGGGGGTGATTGTGGCGGGGGCCGGGTCGGGGAAGACGACGGCGATGGCGGCCCGGGTGGTGTGGTTGATCTGCACGGGGCAGGTGAAACCGGAGGAAGTGCTCGGGTTGACGTTCACCAAGAAGGCGGCGAACGAGCTCGACGTCCGAATCCGCGACGACCTGACGAAGGCCGGCGTCCTCGGATCGACCTTGCCGAAGGACCAGCACCCGATTCTGGCCGCGCACCTGCGCAGCAACATCCCCAACTGGGAGCCCGAGGAGCCGGGCGAGCCTGTCGTCTCGACGTACCACGCGTTCGCCGGCACGTTGATCGCGGAGCACGGCCTCCGAATCGGCCTCGAGCCGGACTCCCGCGTGCTCGCCGACGCCACCCGATTCCAGTTGGCAGGTCGCGTCGTACGGCGGTCCGCGGGGCCGATCCGCTTCGCCTCGCATCACGTGCCGACCCTCGTCAACAGCCTGCTCGCGCTCGACGGCGAACTCGCGGATCACCTGCTGCGTCCCGACGACATCCGCGACCACGACGACGCCGTACGGCAGGAGGTCGCGGCGGCCCGCAAGCAGACGGTGGAGGTTCGCAAGCTCGCCGAGACCGCGTTGAAGCGTGGGGAGATTCTGCAGCTCGTCGAGGAGTACCAGGCGTACAAGGGGGAACGCGGCGTCGTCGACTTCGCCGATCAGATGGCGCTCGGCGCGCGGCTTGCCGAGGAGTGTCCGGAGGTGGCCGCCGTCGAGCGGTCGCGGTACAAGGTCGTGCTGCTCGACGAGTACCAGGACACGTCCGTTTCGCAGCGCCGGATGCTGACCGCGCTGTTCGCCGCGGGCGACGGGCGCGGCCATCCGGTCACCGCGGTCGGCGACCCGTGCCAGGCGATCTACGGCTGGCGCGGTGCTTCCGTCGCGAACCTGGACGAGTTCCCCGCGCACTTCCCCCAGGCCGATGGGTCGCCGGCTCAGCGGTATGTGCTGAGCGTCAACCGCCGCTGCGGCAGTCGCATTCTCGCGGCCGCGAACCAGCATGCGGCCGAGCTCTACGAGCAGCACCCCGGCGTCATCCCGCTCGAGGCTCCGGAGAACGCGCCGGAAGGCGCGATCACAGTCGGGTTGTTCGAGACTCGCTCGCAGGAGATCGAGTGGGTCGCCGACGCGATCGTCGCCGCGCACCGCACCCGGAACCGCCGCTGGAAGGACATCGGCATCCTGATGCGGACGAACGTCGACCTCAGCGCGGTGCACGAGGCGCTGATCGCGCGCAAGGTCCCGGTCGAGGTCGTCGGCCTCGGCGGTCTGCTCGCGCTCCCCGAGGTCGTCGACGTGGTCGCGACACTGCAGGCCGTCAACGACCTGACCGCGAACGCGGCGATGCTCCGGATCCTCACCGGCCCGCGCTACCGGATCGGTCACCGCGACCTCGCGCTACTGGCCAACCGCGCCCGCGCTTTGGCTGACGCAGGTGAACGCCCGGCCGCGGACGACCTGGTCGCCGCGCTCGACGCGGCTGTCGCCGGGATGGATTCGACCGAGGTCATCTCGCTCGCCGAGGCGGTCGACGATCCGGGTCTGTCGGCGTACGCGCCGGAGGCCCTGATCCGTTTCAAGGAGTTGTCGGTCGAGCTTCGCGAGCTGCGCGCGCATGCGGGCGAGCCGCTGCTCGATCTGGTCCGCCGGGTGATCAGCACGATCGGCCTGGACGTCGAGCTGACCGCGACCCCCGATCACGTCGACGCCGGGCGCCGCGATCACCTCGCCGCGTTCCTGGATGCCGTGGGCAACTTCGTGTCGACCGAGTCGGACGGATCGCTGGACGGTCTGCTCGCGTACCTCGCGGCCGAGGAGGAGTACGCCGCCGGCCTCGACCTCGCCGTACCGAGTGAAGCCGACTCGGTGAAGCTGCTCACCACGCACCGGTCGAAGGGGCTGGAGTGGCCGGTCGTGTTCGTGCCGACGCTGGTGTCGAAGGTGTTTCCGTCGGACCGCGGGCGCGACAAGTGGACGACGAACGCGAAGGTGCTTCCGTGGCCGTTGCGCGGTGACGCCGACACGCTGCCTGACATCCATGACTTGTCGAACGCCGGGCTGAAGGCGTTCGCGGATGAGTGCAAGGACGTGAACGCACTGGAGGAACGGCGTCTCGGGTACGTCGCGTTCACGCGAGCGAAGGAACTGCTGGTGGCGACCGGGCATTGGTGGGGTCCGACGCAGAAGCGTCCGCGCGGCCCGTCGTCGTACCTCTCGGTGCTGAAGAAGCACGCCGGAGAGCGCGTGATCGAGTGGGCCGAGCAGCCGGAGCTGACCGCGGAGAACCCCGAGTTGGCCGAGCAGACGCAGGCGCCGTGGCCGACGCCGTACGACGTGGACTCGTTCCAGCGACGGCTGGAGTCGGCTGCTCTGGTGCAGTTGTCGCGCACGGAAGGTCCGTCGATCGAGGCCGAGGAGTCGCTGCTGCTCGACGAGCAGGCAACGGTCGCGCGCTGGGACTCGGAGCTCGAGCGATTGTTGTCCGAGGCAAGGGAAAGCCGGAGCCGGAAGGCGTACGACGTGGCGCTGCCGGCCGCGCTGTCCGCGACGCAGATGATGCGGCTGGCGAAGGACCCGGACGGCCTGGCCGCCGAACTGGCCCGCCCGATGCCGCGCAAACCCAACCGGGCCGCGCGTTTCGGGACCCGGTTCCACGCGTGGGTGGAGAGCTACTTCGGCCAGCAACTGCTGCTCGACCCGGACGATCTCCCCGGCGCCGCGGACGAGCACATCGTCGACGACACCGACCTCACCGACCTGATGGACGCGTTCCGCGACGGCCCGTTCGGCGACACCACGCCGTACGAGATCGAGGCCCCGTTCGCCCTAGCCCTGGACGGCCGGGTTGTCCGCGGGCGCATCGACGCCGTCTACCAGGTCGTCCGCCCGGACGGCTCCCGCGGATACGACGTCATCGACTGGAAAACCACCCGAGGCGAAACCGCCGACCCCCTCCAACTGGCCATCTACCGAGTCGCCTGGTCCGAACTCATGAACATCCCCCTCAACCAGGTAACAGCGGCCTTCTACTACGTCCGCACCGCCGACATAATCCGCCCGGACAACCTCCCCGGCAAACAACAACTCATCCAACTTCTGAACGGCTGACCTCTAGCGCATCAGCGCCTCGGCGAGCAGGGAGACCTGGTCGTGGTCAGGGGAAGCCGGGTAGAAGATGACGTCGGTCGCGCCGGCCGCACGAAGGCCGGCCAAGTGATCGCGTAGTGCCGCTGGAGTCGTCAGGGTATCGGCTCGCGCGAACTCGAAGTACGCATCACCGTAGTAGTGACGGATGTACTCGTCGGCGACCGCGTCAGCCTCAGGCCCGAGAGCGAAATACCGCCCGGTGACGACGCGAGGCTCGCCACTTCGACCGGCGTCTTTCCAAGCCGTCCGTACGGCGCTCGCACCTTGCTCGAGCGTCGCCGTACCGAACAGCGGAGCCACCCAACCCTGCCCGTGAACAGCGGCGCGACGGTAGGCGGCTGGAACCAATCCGCCGAACAGAAGCTCGGGGCGGCCGTCGGGGAGATGGGACATGCCTTCAAGCTTCCCCGCCCACATCTGCCGCCAGGTCTCCAACGACGTTTCCCACAGCTCGCCGAATCCATGCTGCGCGGCTCCACTGGCCGTGAAGTCGTCCGGCCAACCACCCAGACCGACACCGGCGGTGAGCCTGCCGCCGGACAGTTGATCGACCGACGCGAGCTGTTTGGCCAGCAGTACGGCGTTGTTCCGCCAGCCGATGTTGAGCACGGTCGTGAGGAGCTCCACCCGCGAAGTCCGCGCCGCCGCAGCAGCCAACGCGGTCAACGGCTCCAGATTGTCGTAGACCAACCGGTCGATCACGCCGACCGCATCAAACCCTGCGTCTTCGGCCGCAGCGGCCCACTCGCCCAACCGCCGCGCATCCACCCCAGGCACCGCCGCCGGCAGCCCGATCCCGACCCTCATGATCCATTCCTCCCATCGCTCCAAGAGCGACGGTAGGCATCACCCCCACCCGATTTCTTGAACAGATCGGACGTCCTCAAACGCGCCGGCCAGCTAGCCGCGACCAGATTGGGGCGTTCTACTGCCCAACGAGGGAGGGCAAACCTCCCCAGATCAGCTCGTGAGGGAGGTGGGGGTGAGGGTGAGGGGGAAAGGGTGGGTCGCGTCGAAGGTTTCCTCGGCTTGGACTACGGCCTGGCACTGGTAGCCGGTTGGGGTTAGTTCGAGGATTGTTAGTTCTTGGTTGGTGGGGTCCAGGAGCCAGTAGGACGGGACGCCGTGCTGCTCGTACAGGGCTCGTTTGAGGACTACGTCGGTGGTTCGGGTGGTGGGGGAGAGGACCTCAACTGCCAGTAGAGGCGGCCGTCCCGGGTGGCTTCTGCTGTACGCACCACACCAGCGTGACAAATTCCGCCGTACCCGCGCCGAAGTTATCCACAGGGCAGTGGGTTCTCCAGGGTGCCGGCGAACTGCAACGAGCCCGCCACATCCGTGAGGTCGACCATTTGCTGGTTGTTGCGGAGTTGGAGGCGGTTCAGGCAGGAGAGGGCGAACTCCGGTGCGAAGATGTCGTACTTCGCGAACGCTTCCGCCAGCTCCGGCGTCGATGCCTGGTAGTCGCGGATGGACGAGGCCACCACCGACCAGAACTCGGACGGCGTCAGCAGGCCTTCCCGATCCAGCAGCGGGGACAGGAACCGGAAGATGCAGTCGAACACATCTGTGAAGATCGACAGCAGCTTCTCGTCGTCCGGTACGTCGGCCCGCACCCGCTCCGCCTCGGCCGGCAGCGGAGTCGAGGGATGCAGTACGGCGATCTCCTCCGCGATGTCCTTCATGATCACCCGGATCGGAATCGCGTCCCGCAGTACGAGGATCAGGTTCTCGCCGTGCGGCATGAACACCAGCTCGTACGCGTAGAAGCTGTGCAGCAACGGGATCAGATAAGCATCGACGTATGCGCGCAGCCAGTCCGCCGGCGCCAGCCCGGACGCCCGTACGAGCGCCGCGGCCACCGATGCGCCGTGCCGGTCGACGTGCAGCAGCGACGCCATCGTCGCCAGCCGCTCACCGGGCTCCAGTGACGGCTCCGGGCTCTCCCGCCAGAGCGCCGACAACATCTTCCGGTACGGCGAGGTCTTGTCGGTCGCGTTCTCGTAGTACCGGTTGTGGTACCCGGCCGCCGCGATCTCGCGCAACACGGTGAAGCCGTAGCGTTTCAGGACAACGTCGTTCGAGACGACCGAGTGTACCCAGTCGTTGATCGCCGGCGTCGCGGCCATGTACGACGGCGACAGCCCGCGCATGAACCCCATGTTGAGCACCGACAACGCCGTCTTCACGTAGCACCGGGATGGTTCGGACCGGTTGAAGAACGTCCGGATCGACTGCTGCGGCTGGTACACGTCGTCCGTCGACCCGAGGTGGACGATGTGCCGCTGAGCGATGTCGGCGGCGAACGTGATCGAGGTTTTGTTGTCCCACTGCCAAGGATGCACCGGCAGATACACGTACTCCGCCGGATCAGCGACAACGGCGAACCGCGCGAGTACGTCGTCCCCCAATTCGGACCGCATCAACTCGTCGAACGCCAAGGAAGAACTACAAGAAACCGTGGTCCGGTCGCGCCGGGTCGCGATCCAGGTCAGCTGCACGCCCGCGCCGGTCTCCGGCGCATAGGCCAGATAGTCCGTGAGGCCGAACCCGAGCCGCCCGTTGTTCGCGACGAAACACGGATGCCCCTCGGTCATCGCGGCCTCGATGGTCTGGAAGTCCGCGGTAACCAGGTCCGCCGCCGTCAGGTCCGGCTTCGACAGCTTGTACGCCGCCGACGCCAGCGTGCTGCTGATCTCCTCCAGGTACACCGGCAGCATCTCGCGCCCGATCCCGAGCTGCTCGTGGAACTCGGTGATGAACTCCAAGGCGTCGACCGCCGAACCGTCGTCGCGGACAACTGAAGAGATATCCCAATGATTCAAAGGATAATGCCGCGCCGTGAAGCGGTACCGGCCGACGGCGTACTCATTGCCTACAGCAACAGGTTCGAGAATGCGCTCATGCGTGAACTCGGACAAGGCCTTCCGGACCAACGCCTCGTTGACTACAGTCCAGTGATCCATCAGCCTGCCTCGTTCATTCGATGCGCATCGGCGTACTGGTCGCGCGTGCAGAAGCTCAACCACGCCTGCTTGTCGGGAAGCCGTACGACGCTGTGCTTGCGGAACCCCATCCGCGCGTTCAGCGCCTGGATCTTCACGTTCCGTACGTCGGGTTCGACCACGACCCGATCGACCAGCGGATCGCTGAACAGGCTGTCCATGATCGTCTCGAACACGGCCCCGGTGAACCCTGGAATCGGCGCAGTCGGCGGACCGACCAGGACATGCATGCCGATGTCGCCCGGTGCCACGTCGTACGTCCGGCCGACCGCGTCGTACGCCGGTTCGTAGCGCTCCATCAGGAACGCCGGCCGCCCGTCGTGCTCGCCGAGGAACGCCTGGTGGTGCTCGCTCTCCGCGATCCGGAGGTACTCCGCGTGCACGTCGGCGACCGACGCGGTCAGCAGGCCCCAGTACCGCGCGTACGGCTGGGTGACCCAACTGTGCAGCGTGGTCACGTCCTCGGCGAGGTCGAACGGCCGGAGGCTGAAGGTGCCGAGGCCGGCGACGAAGCGCCGGTACGTCGGCTCGGGCAGTGCTCTGGTCATGGCGGTCTGCTTTCGAGGTGGGCGTACCTGATTAGCTAAGGCTTACCTTACTTGATTGCTGATCACGCATCGAAACCGGGCTGTATCCCGGCGGCGCCCTCAGTCGTCCACACTGGTAGGACGACCTCGGACGGGGGAGCAGATGGCAGCTCGAAGATGGTTCGCAGTCGGTTCGCTCGGCGGGCTGCTGTTTCTCCTGGCGGCCTGTGGCAGCTCTGGAACGCCGAGTCCTTCCGTGAGCGCCCCTCCGAGCAGTACGCCGCCTGCTCCGACCTCGCCTGCTCAAGCAGGGGTGGTGCCGAATGTGGTCGGCCTGAACCACCAGCTGGCCCAGGACACGATGCAGGCGGCGGGCTTCTACTATCTGACCGAGGAGGACGCCACCGGGCAAGGCCGGCTGCTGATCAACGACCGCAACTGGGTCGTAGTCACCCAGGAGCCCCAGGGCGGCACCCGCGCCGCGACCGACACCAAGATCATCTTGCGCTCCAAGAAGATCGGCGAGTAGGTGGATGCGGCAAGTCCGCCGCGCGGCTGATGTGCCGCAACTGCGGGCAGGCCTACCTTGGAGGCATGTTGATCGCCGAAGACCTCTTGTTGCTGCTGTACGACGACGAGACCGGCAAGCCTGTCGCCGGGTCGCCAGGCCTCGACTACGCGCTGGCCGGCGCGGTGCTGATCGAGCTGACGCTGAACCGGAAGCTCGACATCACCATCGACGGCAAGGCGGGCCGTCTGCAGGTGCTGGACGGCGCGCCGACCGGGGACCCGATCCTGGACGAGCGTCTGGCGTACGTGGTCAACAAGCCGGGGAAGAAGCCGAAGGACCAGATCGGTGCGCTCTCGAAGCGGCTGCGCAACCAGTTGCTGGCGCGGCTCGCGGAGCGGGGTGTGCTGGAGGAGGACCAGGGCAGGGTGCTCGGACTGTTCCCGGTGACGCGTTGGCCCGCCAAGGACGCGCGGCACGAGCAGGACGTTCGCGCCCGGCTGGAGAGCGTGCTGAAGGTCGGTACGGCGCCGGACCAGCGCACCGCTGCGTTGATCGCCCTCCTCAGCGCGCTGAACGTCGTACCGAAGGTCGTCACGGATGCGGTCGACAAGAAGGCGCTGAAGCAGCGGGCGAAAGAGATCGCCGACTCGGACTGGGCAGCCGACGCGGTGAAGAAGGCAGTCACCGAGATGCAGGCCGCCGTCACAGCAGCCATCGTGGTGGCGTCCACCGCAGGAGCATCAGGTAGCAGCTAGTCGCGCCTTGATGTCCGGCTTGACCACCTTGCCGACCTTGGAGCGTGGCAGGTCGGGCCAGACGAGCACCTCCTTCGGTGCCTTCACACTGCCGATCCGTGCCTTCGCGAACGCGATCAGCTCGTCCGGCTCGACCGCACTGCCCGGCTGGAGCTGTACGACGGCCACCACCCGCTCGCCCCACTTCTCGTCCGGTAGGCCGATCACCGCGCAGTCCTGTACGTCGGCGTGCGTCATCAGCACCTGCTCGACCTCGGTGGAGTACACATTGAAGCCGCCGGTGATGATCATGTCCTTCGCGCGGTCGACGATGTAGAGGTAGTTGTCGTCGTCCAGGTACCCGATGTCGCCGGTGTGGTGCCAGCCGTACGCCGAAGCCGCTGCGGTGGCCTCGGCGTTCCGGTAGTACCCCTGCATCACCAGCGACCCACGCACCACGATCTCACCGCGCTCACCGTGCGGGAGCAGCGTGCCGTCGGCGCCCATGATCGCCACCGTGACCAGCGGGGACGGCCGTCCCGCGGATGACAGCCGTCCCCGCGCAATATGGCCTGCGGCGTCGAAATGTTCAGCGGGTGGCAGCATCGAGATCATCATCGGAGCCTCGGTCTGCCCGAACAGCTGGGCCATCACCGGACCGATCCGCTGCAGTGCCTCCTCGAGCCGGGCGACCGACATCGGCGCAGCGCCGTACCAGAAGCACCGCAGCGACGAGAGGTCCGTGGAGTCGAGCTCCGGTGCTGCCAGCACCATGTAGATCAGCGTCGGCGGCAAGAACGTGTGCGTCACCCCGTGTCGCGGTATCAGCTCCAGGAACGCATGTACGTCGGGAGCTCGCATGATCACGATCTCGCCGCCGGACGCGAGCACGGGGAAGCACAGCACACCTGCTGCGTGTGTCAGCGGTGCCAACGCCAGGTAGACCGGTCGCTCGCCGAACGGGTACCCGATCAGCGTGAGCGCGGTCATCGTCTCCAGGTTGCTGTTACCGAGCATGACTCCTTTCGGGCGCCCGGTCGTGCCGCCTGTCCCGACGATCATCGCCAGATCGCCGGGGTCGGTCAGATCGGGTGCCGGCTGGGACGCGCCCCCGCAGAACGCGTCCCAGCCGACAGTTCTCCGGCCGCTGGGGTGGGGGGTTGGGCCGGAGTTGGAGGGCTCCCCGTCGAGGCAGACGAACGTGTGCACCTTCGGCAGTGAGTCCCGAATGCGGTCGACCAGCGGCGCGAACGCCGACTGGTAGATCAGTACTTCGCAGTCGAACTGGTCGAGCAGTTCACGGTTCTCGGCGGCCTCGTTGCGCGGGTTGATCGGGCACCAGACCGCACCGGCCCGGCTGATCCCGAACACGCAACTGAAGGCCACCGGGTCGTTCGCGGACAGGATCGCCACCTTGCCGCCCGGCCGTACGCCGGTTGCCGCCAGCGCGCCCGCGATCCGGTACGAGAGCTGCTGTACGTCGGCGTACGTCAGCGTCTCGCCGTCCGTGGTCAGGCAGGAGGCGTCCGGCGCCAGCGATGCGCCCTTGTCCAGGTAGTCGACCAGCCGCACAGCAACTCCTCTAGTGCACCGTCAGCTGCGGCTCGGACACCAGCCCGAAGCTCCGCAGTACGCCGAGCAGCTCACGGTGACCGAATGCCTGGCAGCCACTCGCGAAACCGACCCGCTTCGGCGGCGTCTGCAGCAGCGAGTACGCCGCGAACGCCTGGAGCAGACCGGTCTGCTGGTAGTTGCTGTTGCCGTGGATGACACAGTGCGCCCGTCCGAGCGGTCCGGAGGCGTGCACCGAGTCCAGCGTCTTGTTGACGCGTGGGTTCTCTCTGGGCGGCATCTCGTTCATCACCTGGCGAGCAGTCTCGGTCAGTGCGGTGTTGCGGTCCTCGGGCGACATGTCCTTCGTCGCTTCAAGAGCCGCGGCAACGATCTGCGGGACCCCGTTCATCAGCGCGGCGTTGAACACACCGCCCTGCGCCTTGCAGTTCGCCACCCGCGGATCGCGCTTGAACCACACCGGGTGCGACATGCCACCCCAGGGCAGCGACAGCGCGAGCTCGTGCTGTCCGGGAACCACCAACGGCACCAGACCCTGCTCGGGGAACTCGGCGTACTGGTTGTTCTCCAGGTAGTGCGCCTTCGACGTCGCAGCGTTCACCAGAATCGTGCGGGTCGAGGCGATGGTCGGGCTGCCGCCCCAGAACACGGCGACGTCCAACGTGTCCAGACCGGGTTGCTCGAGGCACAGCTGCGCAGCGATCTCGCTGGTGGTGTACATCTGCGCGATACCCGGGGCCAGCACCAGGTTGGCCTCAGCGAACTGCGGACCGTACTGCTCGTCGCAGGTCATCAGCCAGTCCTGCTCACCGGTCGTGTCGGTGTAGTGCGCACCTGCGGCGAGTGCTGCTTCCACAGCCGCCGGACCGAGCTCACTGAACGGTCCCACCGTGTTCAGTACGACGGAAGCGCCTTTGAACAGATCGGTGAGTGCAGCGACGTCGTGGTCGACTGCTGCGACCTCGTAGTCCGCTGTCTCGATGCCAGGGACATGTGCGTCCATAGAAGCCTTGAGCTTCGCCTCGTCACGTCCCGCCGCGACAAAGGGGACGTGGTACTGGCGCAGGTACTCGCAGACCAGCCGGCCGGTGTAGCCGGAGGCACCGTAGACAACAACAGGCTTCGCCATCACATCCCCATTCCGCCGTCGACCGGCAGGCCGATGCCGGTGATGAACCGGGACTCGTCGGACGCGAGGAACACGACCGCGTCGGCCATGTCCGCGACCTCGCCGAGCCGGCCGGCCGGTGTCAGTCCGATCACCGCGGCGACCGCGGCGTCCGGCGACTCGAACAGTCCGAGCTGGGCCACGTCGTTCGCCAGACCGGCGCCCATCGCGGTCGGGACCAGGCCCGGGTAGATGCAGTTGACGCGGACGCCGTACCCGAGCTTGCCGGACTCCATCGCGGCGACCCGGGTGAGCCGGTCGACGGCGGACTTGGTCGCGGAGTACACGGCGATGCCGGGGAACGCGATGGTGGCGGCGACCGACGCGACGTTGATGATCGCGCCGCCCTGGCCGGCCAGGCCTTCGGGACGCATCGTCCTCAGGCCCCACTTGATACCGAGCGTGGTGCCGAGGACGTTGACCTCGAGCATCTTGCGGATCTGGTCCGCGGTGACCTCGGTGAGCAGGCTGGTGATCTCCACTCCCGCGTTGTTCACCAGGATGTCCAGGCCGCCGAGGATGTCGTTGGCGGCAACCACCGCGTTCTCCCAGTCGCCGTCGTCGGTGATGTCGTGGGCGACGAACCCGTTGCCCGCGCCGTACTCCTGGTCGAGCGCGTCGGCGACCGCTTCGCCCAGGTCCTTCTGGATATCGCTGATCACGACCTTGGCGCCGGCTGCCGCGAGGGCTTTCGCCATCCCCTCGCCGAGTCCCTGCGCGCCGCCGGTGACCAGGGCCTTGCGGCCGGAGAGATCGAGTGAACCCATCTGAAGCTCCTTCTGCTCGCTCGGGTGTTTCACACTCTGGCCAGGCTTTTGACAGTCGTCAAGACTTTGTTTGACACTTGTCAAGAAATCTCCCCGCTCCGGGACGCGCCTGGCCCGGGGCGGGGTACTCTGACGCATCGAGTCCGCCAGGCTCGACCAGGGCCGAGCTGGAGAGTGGGTGATTGCCGTGGCGTCCGCTGCTGAGGAGCGGCCTGCCCGTGTCTCCGGGATCGACAAGATCGAACGCCGCCGGGTCGCGCTGGCGGAGTCGGCGCTGAAGACGCTCGGAGAGCTCGGGTACGCGCGCACCAGCCTGCGTGAGATCGCGAACAACTCCGAGTTCACGCACGGCGTCGTGCACTACTACTTCCGCGACAAGATCGACCTGATCAGCTACTGCGTGCGCTACTACAAGACCAAGTGCGCCCGGCGGTACGACGAAGTGATCGAGACCGCGACGTCCGCGGACGAGCTCGCGACCGGCTTCCTGGGCAAGATGACCCAGACGCTGGTCGAGGAGACCCCGATGCACAAGCTCTGGTACGACCTGCGGGCGCAGAGCATGTTCGAGGAGCAGCTGCGCCCGGACGTCGAGGCGATCGACCAGCTGCTCGAAGAGATGATCTGGCGGATCCTGTCCCGGTACGCCGATCTCACCGGCACCACACCGGCCGTGGACGCGCCGACGGCATACGCGCTCGTCGACGGCCTGTTCGAGCAGGCCGTGGTGGGCTACGCCGCGAACCCGGAAAAGGCCCCGGACCTGCTGACCGGCCGGCTCCTGCAAGTCCTGCCCAAGCTGGTCGCGGCGTAGCCAGTACTACTCGGCCCCGCAGTTCGCTTTGCAGAGCTTGTCGGTGAGCGTGAGGATCGCGCCCGGTGCTTCGGAGTCGGACTCGGTCGAGAGCTCGACGTTCCAGTCGCCGAACGTCGTCTGCGCGGACGCCTTGCCTGACTGCTGCTTCAGCCAGTCGACGATCTGACCCCGTGGGTTCACGTGCGCCAGCTCCAGCGCCTCCGGTGCGAACTCGACCAGCCTCGTCGTCGACTCGGTCGCCGGCCCGGCCGCCTGCAGCGAGATCACCGGCGGGCGTGGGTGTGTGCCGATCAGCACCTGGATCGACCGCAGGCCGCTGCTGCAGGTGTCGTACGCCTCGTCGGTGCTGCACTTGTACTGCTTACCGGTGAACGCAGCCACGACCTGTGCGGTCGTGAGATCCGGCAGCGTCTCCTCAGGTCCTGCCGAGCTGTTGCTGGCGGCCGGCGTGCTAGAGGTGCTCGTAGTCGTGCTCGGGCTCCCGTCCGACTCCGGCTTGTCGCTCTTGTCGCCGGAGCAGGACGTAGTCCCTACGACGAGTGCGGCGCACGCCAGGACGGCAGCGCCGTACCGGCGGTTCAGACCGGCACCTCGATCGCCGCGTCGAGGGCGATCGTGATCATCTCGGAGAACGTCGTCTGACGCTCCTCGGCGGACGTCACCTCATGCGTGATCAGGTGGTCCGACACGGTCATGATGCCGAGCGCGCGGCGGCCGAACTTCGCTGCCAGCGTGTAGAGCGCAGCGGCCTCCATCTCGATGCCGAGCACGCCGTACTCCGCGGTCCGCGAGACCAGGTCCGGGCGGTCGTTGTAGAACAGGTCGCCGGAGAACACCTGGCCGACGTGCACGTTCAGCCCGGCCGCCTCGGCGGAGTCCACTGCCGCGCGGAGCAGCTTGTAGTCCGCGGTCGGCGCGTAGTCGATGCCGTGGAAGCGCAGCCGGTTCATCTGCGAGTCGGTGCTCGCGGACATCGCCACGATCACGTCGCGGACCCGGACCGCCTCGGTGAGCGCGCCACAGGTGCCGACCCGGATCAGGGTCTGTACGTCGTACTCCTCGAACAGCTCGTTCGCGTAGATGGAGGCGGACGCCTGGCCCATACCGGAGCCCTGCACGGAGATGCGCTCACCTTTGTAGGTGCCGGTGAACCCGAACATGTTGCGGATCTCGGTGTAGCAGATCACGTCGGACAGGTAGGTCTCCGCGATCCACTTGGCCCGCAGCGGGTCGCCCGGAAACAGCACCCGGGGTGCGATCTGCCCCTTCTCGGCGGCGATGTGAATACTCATGCGGGGATGCTCTCACGGGCGCGGGATATGTTGAGGCATGTGGCCTACTCCATCGCACCTGGTTCGCTAGCCCTGTCCCGGTCCGTACTGGACCGCGCCGCCGACCGCCGCCGTGACGACGACTGGCTGGAGAAGGCCTGGGCCGCGCCCGAAACGCAGGTGGCCGTCGTGGCCGGTGACAAGATCCAGGTGGTCGACGACCGCTCCGCACTGCGGTTCGTGCCGCCGTCCGAGGCGCCGGAAGGCATCCGGGTCTTCCTCGGCATCGACCGCGAGTCCGGGGCCGGGATGACCGCGGAGGGCCGCGCGGTGTTCGGCGTACTGGTCGGCGATGAGGGCGACGAGTCGTACGGCGGACTACGCGAGCTCGGTGCGCTGCTGAACGACCGCGAGGCCGGCCTTGCCGTGCACTTGATCGGGCTGTCCAACTGGCACCGCGTCCACACGCACTGCGCGAACTGCGGCGAGCACACCGAGGTGGTGGAGGCCGGACACGTACGGCGCTGCCCGGCGTGCGGGCTGTCCCACTTCCCGCGCAGCGACCCGGCCATCATCGTGCTGGTCACCGACGACCAGGACCGCGCACTGCTCGGCCGCAACGAGGCCTGGCCCGCCGGCCGGTACTCCACGCTGGCCGGCTTCGTGGAGCCCGGTGAGTCGCTGGAGGCCGCCGTACGGCGGGAGGTCCTCGAGGAGACCGGTGTGATCGTCGGGCCGGAGGTCGAGTACGCGGGCAGCCAGCCGTGGCCGCTGCCCGCGAGCCTGATGCTGGGGTTCTACGCGAAGGCGACGAACTTCGACATCGACGTGGACCAGGACGAGATCGCCGAGGCGAAGTGGTTCACCCGGGAGGACCTCCGCGCGCTGGTCGAAGCCGGCACGATGGCCCTCCCGGGGGCGATCTCGATCTCCCGCCGCCTGATCGAAGGCTGGTACGGCGAGAGCCTCACCGGGAGCTGGTGATCACCGGCCCACGTCGGACTGGGCAGCGGCGATCCGGATCAGTACACCTTCCCAGCGCTCGACGGAGCCGTCGGACTCGAGCTGCCTGACCTTCTGCTGCACTGCACTCACGTAGGCGGTGTGGCTCGGCCAGTCCGCTTCCGCGTCCGGTAGTACGTCGGTCAACGTGCAGCCGTAGGTCAGGAAGCGGTTCTGGACGTGGCTGTCGATGTTCCCGGTCCAGACCGTCGACCGCACGTCGGACTGCGGACACGGGTCGACCGGTGGCGTGTACGAGGCCAGGTTGGTCGGGTTGATGTAGCCGTCCGGACGCAGCAGCGTGTAGTAGGTGCCGTCCGGCGTCTGGGTGAGCCGGTTGAGGCCGTGGTCGCGCAGTACGGTCGTGTTGCCGCTCAGGATGTCCAGAACGAACAGGCGGCCACCGGTCACGCCGTACAGGTAGCCGTCGCGCCAGGACAGTGCGCCGTCCTGTGAGCCGGTGGCTCCGCTGAACACGGGCAGCAGGCGCTGCACCTCACCGGTTGACGGGTTGACGGCGAACACGATGCCGTCGGCCAGACCCCAGATGTTGCCGTCCGGTCCGGTGGTCAGTTCGTTGATGCTGGCCGCACCGGACACCGGAACGATGTCGGTGAGCACCTGCCCCGTGGCCGGGTTCACCTTGACCAGGTGCGCCTCGCTGGCCCTCGGGTCGGTGCCCTGACCGCCCTCGATGCTTGAGCCGACCCAGACGTCAGCACCGGACTGCACGATGGAGGAGATCGTCTGGTCGGTCACCAGGTTGCGGTAGACCGTGTGGCTTCCGGTCGGTACCTCGTACACGGTCAGCGCGCCGCCGTACTCGCCGTACGCCGGTGTGGTGCCGACGTACACGCGGTTGCCGGCGGGGACCACTGCGACGGGCCTGTTCTGGTGGTCGCTGTCGACGAGGCTGAACAGTTCCTTCGGGTTGGTCGGGCTCTCCGGTGCGGTCGGGTCCCAGAGCGAGAGGCGGCCGTACGGGTAGATGCCGACGTACATCTTGCCCGTGCCGTCCCAGGCCCAGCCCTCTACCTGTCCCTGCCGGGTGGTGACCGTGGACTTGCCGGTCGCTGGGTCGTAGATAGACGTCGCGCCGTTCAGGTAGACGTTGACGAACACCTTGCCGGTGCTGGGATCGGCCAGTGTGTGCATGAGCGGCGACGGCACGTACTGGAACGGTGAGCTCCACTGCGCGAGCGTCCCGTCCGCCGGGTTGTAGCGGAACGTTCCACCGGAGTAGTTACCGGCCAGGCCGTACAGCACCGGTACGCCGTTCTCAGTCACCCAGCCGTAGCCGATGGACGCGCCACGGGTCAGTGTGCGCGGCGGTGAGACCGGACCGACCGTGTTGGTGTCCAGGTCGTAGTGCGTGAGGGACAGGGTGTTGTTGGTGAAGTAGACGCCACCTGGCCCGGCTGCGGAGACACCGCGCGCAGCGATCGGGTAGTCCATCACCAGCTGGCCTGTGGTGCTGTCGGTGTACTTGACCTGCTCGCCGGTCACTGCGTCGACCACTACCAGGCGGCTGCTGGCGTTCGCGAACACCTTGCCGCCGGCGTAGTCCAGGTCGATGAAGTCCTTCGCCGTCGTACCCGGGGGAGTGATGTCCTCGACCGCCTTGGTGTCCACGTCGATGCGGAGCAGCCTGGCGTTCGGAGTGGAGACGCCCACGAACAGCTTGTTGTGGTCGGGGTCGTAGACCGTGGACCGCGCGTACTGCTGCACCGGGTCGAGTGAGCCGTAGTCGGTGACCTCTCCCGTCGTCGCGTCGTACTTGAACGCGTGGGCGGTCGGGTACGTCCCGGCGTACACATTGCCGGCCTGGTCGGAGGTGAGGCCGTAGATCTGGGACTCGCCGGGGATGGGCTGCCCCAGGTCGGTCACCTCACCCGTGGCCGGGCTGTAGCGGTACAGGTGCGCGTTCGCGTAGGTGCCGAGGTACACGTCACCGTTCGGCGTCACGACGATCGCCCAGCCGCCGGCAGCTCCGGGCAGCGGCACGGTTCTGATCAGCTGCCGGCTGTGCAGATCGACGACGTTCAAACGTGCGTTTTCGCCTGCTGGTACGGCGTACACGACGTCGCGGCCGTCCGGGGTATGGCCGATCGCGCCTTCCATGATCGTGAGTGAGCTAACCGGTGAGCCGAGGTCCTTGACGACGTCGGCCGACGGCGCGATCGGCCGCGTCGGCGTGCCGAGCGGCCAGTTCTCCGACGGGAACGGGTCAGGCAGGTCGCCTGGCGGGGCGGCGGTGGCGTGCAGACCACCCGTCGCCAGCAGACCGAGCGCTGCGGCGAACGTGATGACGGCATGGCGGAATTGACGGCGCGAGAACATGGGCGGACTCCCTGCGGCGTAGTTCACCGCAAGGTATAACGGTCATGACCGTAAAGTCCATAACTCAGGCGATATGACCTGAGCCGGTGTTACGCGACGAGCTTCTCCGCGACCTGGGCGAGCGACGGGTTCGTCATCGCGGTGCCGTCGGGGAAGACCACGGTCGGCACCGTCTGGTTGCCGTTGTTGACCTTCTCGACGATCTTGGCGGCCTCCGGGACCTGCTCGATGTCGATCTCGGTGAACTCGATACCGGCCCGCTTGAGCTGGCCCTTGAGGCGGTGGCAGTAGCCGCACCACGGGGTCGAGTACATCGTGAACTTGGACATCGGCAGACTCCTGAGGGAGTGGGAGGGGTTTCTGTCGGGCCGCCCGTCTAGGGTTGCCTTCGACGTATCCGAACCATGATGCAGGTGGTGCTGTTCCCGCATGTCCCAGCCCGTGAGCGACTTCACACGATCTGCATCCGCCGACGACCTCTTGGAGGCTCTCGACCCGGAGCAGCGGGCAGTCGCGACCACGTTGCACGGCGCCGTCGCGGTGATGGCCGGGGCGGGGACCGGGAAGACGCGGGCAATCACCCACCGGATCGCGTACGGCGTGCGCACCGGGACGTTCGACCCGGTCCGCGTGCTCGCGGTGACGTTCACCCAGCGGGCCGCGGGGGAGATGCGCGGCCGGCTCGCGCAGCTCGGCGTCCAGGGCGTTCAGGCCCGCACCTTCCACTCCGCCGCCCTCCGGCAGGCCCGGTTCTTCTGGCCGAAGGTGTACGGCGGGGAGCTGCCGCCGATCGCGGACCGCAAGTTCCCGCTGCTGACCGAGGCTGCGTCCCGCTGCCGGGTCCGGGTGGACACGCCCGCGCTGCGCGACCTGGCAGGTGAGGTCGAGTGGGCCAAGGTGAGCAACGTCCGGCCGGACGACTACGCGCGGCTGGCGCCCAAGTCGGCGCGGGCGCTGGCGGCCTTCGACCCGGCGACGATCGCCCGGATCTTCGCGGCGTACGAGGATGTGAAGCTGGAGCGCGGGCGGATCGACCTGGAGGACGTGCTGCTCTGCACGGTCGCGCTGCTCGCGGAGGACGAGCGGGTGGCGGCGGAGATCCGGCGGCAGTACCGCACGTTCGTCGTGGACGAGTACCAGGACGTCTCGCCGCTGCAGCAGAGCCTGCTCGACCTGTGGCTCGGCGGCCGCGAGGACGTCTGTGTGGTCGGCGACCCGGCGCAGACGATCTACTCGTGGGCAGGCGCCGACCCGGAGAACCTGGTGCGTTTCGCGTCCCGGCACCCGTCGGCGACCGTGATCAAGCTGGTCCGCGACTACCGGTCGACGCCGCAGATCGTCGACGTGGCGAACAAGATCCTGGACGCGGCCGGTCCGACCGGGCTGCCGGGGCGGGTCACGCTGCGGTCGCAGAAGGAGGCCGGTCCGGTTCCGGTCTACCGCGAGTACTCCGACGAGGTCGCGGAGGCGGACGCGGTGGCGCGGGCCGTCGTACGGCTCAAGGACGAGGGCGTGGCGCTGCGGGACATCGCCGTACTGTTCCGGACCAACGCGCAGTCGGAGAACTTCGAGCAGGCGCTGGCCGAGCGGAAGATCCCGACCGTGCTGAAGGGCGCGGAGCGGTTCTTCGAGCGTGCGGAGATCCGGCAGGCCGCCGTACTGCTGCGCGGACAGGCCAAGGCCGGGCAAGCCGGGGACGACCTGGTGACCACGGTGACCGGGGTGCTGGGCGGGGCTGGCTGGACGCAGGACCCGCCGACCGGGACCGGTGCGGTGCGGGACCGCTGGGAGTCGCTGAGCGCGCTGGTGACGATGACGTCCGACTTCGCCGCGGCGAATCCCGACGCGCGGCTGCCTGAGCTGATGGCAGAGCTGGACCGTCGGGCGACGATCCAGCATGCGCCGCTCGCGGAGGGCGTCACGCTGGCGACGCTGCACGCGGCCAAGGGCCTGGAGTGGGAGTCTGTCTTCATCGTCGGGGCGCACGAGGGGACGCTGCCGATCACCTACGCCCAGACGCCGGCGCAGGTGGAGGAGGAGCGGCGGCTGTTCTATGTCGGCGTGACGCGGGCCAAGCAGCAGCTGTTCATCAGCTGGTCCACCTCCCGCTCACCGGGCGGCCGCGGTACGCGGGGGCCGACCCGCTTCCTGGACCCGATCGGTGTCCGTACGGCGCGTTCCGAGTGGACCCCGTCGTCGGCCGTCGGCTGGGAGCGCCCGTCCCGCTCCGAACGCTCCGAGAAGTCCGGCCGGCCGATCCCCAAGTGCCGGGTCTGCGGCCGCGGCCTGACCGAACCGGGCGCCCGTAAGCTCGGCCGCTGCGAGGACTGCCCGTCCTCGATCGACCAGAAGCTGTACGACGCATTGATCGAGTGGCGCACCGAGCAGGCGGAGTCCGAGAAAATGCCGGCGTTCGTGATCCTCACCGACGCGACCCTCACCGCGATCGCCGAGACCAAGCCCGGCGACGCCCAGGCGCTCCGGCAGATCCCGGGCATCGGTCACACCAAGCTGACCAAGTACGGCGAGCACATCCTCAACCTCTGCACGCGCTGACGGCTGCCCTTTCGGGCAAACCTGTTGCCAGGCACGAGATCCGCGGCGCATCCTGGAGGACGTGCCGCGTTCTGCTCCTGGCAGACGTGGCAGTTAGGTGACAGAGGCAACGATCCCGGAGCGTGCGGATGGCGTCCCGGAGCGTGCCGGAAGTATGTACGAAGCCTGCGCCGGCAGTGAGATCTTGCCGCCGGAGCGGCAACTTCCGGCCAACTTCGCGAACTGGCGATAAATAGTTTGCGGGCTCCGGCGCGGACGGCGTACTGTTCTTTCTGCGGTCGAAGCCTGGCCGAAAACTTCAAACCACCATAGCGATCGAGCTAACCGCCCGCTTCGCCACAACGAGAGGAGGTGCCCTGGAAATGATCACCAACACGGTCAAGAAGCCGTTCAGCGACGCAGCCGCGCTGCCGTGCGCCCCGATTCAGGGTGCCTCGCCGCGCCTGCACGTCGCGACCGTTGTGCTCATGGCCTCTGGCGCTGCCCCGATCACGGGCGGAGCTGTCGGCGATGTGAAGTACGGCGGTTCGGGTTCTCGAGCATGGAGTCCACCGGTCTGACAGACGTCAGAGCCGGCACCTCCAGGCCGCGGAACCCACCAAGGGTCCCGCGGCCCTTTTGTTTGTCCCCAAGATTTGGCGGCCGTCATCCGGCAGCCGTCACCGACGACAAGAGATCAGAACCAAAGTCACTGGGAGGTGACCGGAATGAGCGTGAGCTTCCTCGATGTCTTCACCGAGGTCGCAACGTCGCAGGACCTGCCCTGTCGGTCCTACGCGCCAGAACTCTTCTTCGCCGAATCGCCGGCGGACGTCGAGTACGCGAAGTCTCTCTGCACGACCTGCCCACTACAGGCCGAGTGCCTGGCCGGAGCGCTCGAGCGTTCCGAGCCGTGGGGAGTGTGGGGTGGCCAGCTGTTCGTCCAAGGTGTGGTGGTTCCGCGCAAGCGGCCCCGTGGGCGTCCCCGCAAGAGTGACACCGTAACCGCCGCCTGACGACCTTCAACCCATCCGAAACGAGTCCAACGTGACCACTCAGACTTTCACCAGGAGCACCGAAATGCATTTACTTCATGAAGATCTCGCCCGTGCTCATTGTCGTAGCTTGCTGAAGGACGCAGAGCAGAACCGGCGCTTCCGCCTCGCTCACCAGATCGAGAAGGCGCAGAAGCAGGCCGAGCGGGCCGGCCGGCGAGCTGAGAGGGCCAGCGCACGCGCGCGCCTCGCACTCGCCCGCCTCGTCTGATCCACCAGAATCACAGCCTGACCAGCTGAATCACTGAGGGGCGGCACCCAAAGGGGGTGCCGCCCTTCAGCCACGTTCGGACAGCAGGAACTGCTGCAGACCGACCAGCGTGATGCCGCTGACGATCTCGTGCCGGGCGATCATTCCGGGGATGTCGGCGAGCGGGATCCACTCGATCCGGTCCGACTCGTTCCGCTCGGTCGGCGGTCCGGCGTACTGCACACTCGTCGCCCGGTACACGAAATGCCGCGAGTCCATGATCCCGGCCGCCGGCTCCGAGCGGATGAGCTCGGTGAGCCCGTCGGCCCGCCACCCGGTCTCCTCCTCGAGCTCCCGCGCCGCGGCAGCCTCCGGACTCTCGCCGGCCTCGATGATCCCCATCGGGATCTCCCACGCCCAAGTGTCGGTGAGGAACCGGTGCCGCCACATCAGCAGCACGCACTCGTCCCGGGTGACGACCGCGGCGGCGATGTCCTTCAGCCGCACCGCGTGATAGTCGAACCGCTCACCATCAGGCTGCTCGACGTCCAACCGCCGTACGCTCAGCCACGGATTGGACCAGGCCTCTTCCTCACCGTGGATCACCCAGCGCATGCTGGTGAGCATAGGCCGGAGGGGGCTCGGGTGATGAAGCTGGTCGACGTCGGCGGCCGGACGATGGCTTACCACCGCGCCGGTGCCGGACCCGCGCTGGTGTTGCTGCACGGCGGGTGGAGCGACGGCCGTGCCTGGCGCCCCCAGCTGGACGGCCTGGCCGATCGTTTCGACGTGATCGCCTGGGACGCGCCCGGCTGTGGAGGCTCCGATGATCCTGCCGGTGAGATGACGATGTCCGACTACGCCGATGACCTGGCCGCTCTGGTGACCGAACTGGGCATCGGGGAAGCCCATCTGTGCGGCCTGTCCTGGGGCGGCGGCCTCGCTCTCGCTGTGTGGCAACGCCACCCCGAGTTGGTCCGCTCGCTGATCCTTGTGGGGGCGTACGCCGGCTGGAAGGGATCCTTGCCGCCCGAGGAGGTCGAGGCCCGGGTACGGCGGGTCCGGTCCGAGGTCGAGCGACCGCCGGCGGAGTGGATGGAAGACTACCTACCCGGCTTTTTCGCCGGCTCGGCGCCGGCCGGGTCGTTGGAACTGGTCCGGACGATGATGGCGGAGAGCCGTCCGACCGGGATGCTGCCGATGCTGACCGCGTTCGCCGAGGCAGATCTGAACGCGGTCTTGCCCACGATCGGGGTCCCCACGCTGCTGCTTTGGGGTGAACACGACCAGCGCTCCCCGCTCCGGACGGTCGGGGAGGCGCTGCGGTCGGCAATCCCCACTGCCGAACTCGTGGTGCTCGGCGGAGTGGGCCATGAAGCGAACCTTGAGGCACCTGAAGCGTTCAACACGGAGGTGCGGCGCTTCCTGGGGACCAGTGGTGCAACACTGATGCGCGTGACTAGGGCTACCTGTGCGTTGTGTGGTCAGCAGGCGGCGTCTGAGGACGTGCCGCTGACCTGGATGACCTCGATCGAGGACGGCCGCAAGCTGCTGTACTGCGACCGGTGTGCCCGGGAGAACGTCCGCAGTATCGAGGGAAAGCTCGACTCGGTCTACTGGTGAGTCATACGTCGTACCTGTCCGGGACGCGCATCGCGGGACCGCCGACGTGCAGCCCGAGCGGCTCGGCGCGCCCCTTCGGCTCCTCCCACACCTCCTGCCGGCCGAGGACGGTGAGGTCGAGGTACCGGTAGCAGTTGTGGAAGTCCTCGATGCCCCGGCCGAAGGTCGAGTACGTGTGGAACACGTCGTCGCCGACCCGGACGAACGCGCTGATACCAGGCAGTTCCTCGCCGTTCATCTCAGCGGTCCACGGTCCGTCCGACCACGGCGTCCCCTTCTCGTTCGCCAATTGCTCCTGCGTGCGGAAATGCAACAGCACCGGCGCGACCCGGTCGTCCAGCGTCGCGTGGAAGTCGTAGTTGAAGTCGCTCCCGTACGACGAGTACCAGGGAAACGTCCACCCCAGCCGCTCCTTGAACGCGGCGATCTTCGAGTACGGCGCCCGCGACACGGCGACCAGTGACGTGTTGCGCACGTACAACTGGCGGAGGTTGCCGATCTCGTCGGCGGCAGACGAGCAACTCGGACACCCCTCGTCCCAGTCCGGGCCGAACATGAAGTGGTGCATGACCAGCTGGTCCCGCCCGTCGAACAGGTCCAGCAGCCCGACCTCACCGTCTGGGCTTTCGAACACATAGGGCTTGTCCATCCGGACCATCGGCAGCCGCCGGCGCTCCGCGTTCAGGCGGTCGCGCGCTCGCGTCACCTCCTTCTCCAGCCTCAGCAGCTCCAGACGCGCCGTGAGCCACTCTTCCGGCGACACGACCTCGGGCAGATTGTCCATCGTTGTCATCACGACCTCCTGGAAAGTTCTGTACCCACTGTCGATCTTGCAATGTGCCGTCCGACGCAGTGAGTGACAAGACTCCTGCGGAAGGACCGAATCATGACCCTCAGCCTCGTGGCGGACCCCGTGGCCACCGGTAAGCGGCAGTGGATTGCGCTGAGCGTGCTGTGCCTCGCCTCGCTACTCGTGTCCCTGGACCTGTTCGTGATGCTGCTGGCCGTGCCGGCGGTCACCGACGCGCTCGGAGCCACCAGCAGCCAGCAGCTGTGGATCCTGGACGTGTACGGGTTCATGGTGGCCGGCCTGATGATCACGATGGGCAGCCTGGGCGACCGCCTCGGCCGCCGCCGGCTGCTGCTGATCGCCGCTGCCGTGTTCGGAGTCGCCTCGATCGTGGCGGCGTACTCGGTCAACCCCGGCATGCTGATCGGCGCCCGCGCGGTGCTGGGCATCGCCGGAGCAGCGATCGCGCCGTGCACCTTGTCGCTGATCTCGACGCTGTTCCCGAACGAGCGGCAGCGGGCCACCGCGCTCGGAGTCTGGGGCGGCTGCTTCACCGTCGGTGCAATCGTCGGACCGATCGCGGGCGGCGTGCTGCTCAACCACTTCTGGTGGGGCTCCGCCTTCCTGATCGGCGTCCCGGCGATGGTGGTTCTGCTGGCGGTCGGGCCGTTCATCCTCCCGGAGTACCGGAACGAGAAGGCCGGGCGGATCGACGTACCGAGTGTTCTACTGTCGTTGGCCGCGATCCTGCCGGCGATCCACGGCCTGAAGCACCTCGCCTCGCACGGCGCCGGCGTCCAGTCCATCGGGGCCTTGCTGATCGGCGGCACGTTCGGCTGGATCTTCGTACGGCGTCAGCGGCGGCTGGACGACCCGCTGGTGGACGTGCGGCTGTTCGCGCGGCGGACCTTCAGCGTGACGCTCGGCAGCATGACGGCGTACTCGATGCTGTCCGGCGGCGTGATGGTCTTCGTCGCGCAGTACTTCCAGCTGGTCAAGGGGATGAGCCCGCTCGACGCCGGTCTGGCGCTGGTCCCGGGCATGATCACGTCGACGATCGGCTTCCAGCTCGCGCCGCGGCTGGCGCAGCGGATCCGCCCGGGCATCCTGATCCCGGCCGGTGTCGCCTGCGCTGTGGTCGGTATGGCCGTGGTCAGCCTGACGACCTCGACCACGGTGCTGGTAATCGCCTTCGCGGTGCAGTGCCTCGGGCCTGGCGCGCTGGTCATTCTCGGGACGAATCTGGTCATCGGCTCGGTCCCGCCGGAGAAGGCCGGCTCGGCCGGTGCGCTGACCCAGACCGGCAACGAGTTCGGGTACTCCCTCGGCATCGCCGTCCTCGGCAGCGTGGTCACGGCGGTCTACCGCAGCCGGACGGACGGTCGTAGCGGCAACTCGCTGGGTGAGGCGGTCAGTCAGGGCGCGTCAGCCGACGTACTCGATCAGGCCCGCGACGCCTTCACGTCCGGACTCCACGTGGCTGCCGGGATCACCGCGGTCGCCCTGACCGCGATGGCAATCCTGCTGGCGGTCACCCTGCGCGCGCTGCCCGTGCTCAGTCGTCGCTGAACCCGGGCAGGAGCTCCTCCAGGACCGAGCGGAACGGGGCCTGGGCCTCGAGCTGCGAGAGGACGGCCATGCCGCCGATCCAGACGCGGTGGATCAGCAGGTACGACGGGGGCATGTTGAGGCGGAGGGCGAGGGACGCGTTGGGGGACCGGAAGTCGCCGGTCCGGTTCGCCTGCGCGCGCATCCACTCCCGGCTGAACTGGAAGCTCTCCTCGCGGGCCGGCTCCGCGAACGGCGCGAGGTAGTCCATCAGCTGATCCGGGTCGATCTCCATCCGCGGCTTGATGAAGCCCTCGGCCTTGAGCCCGTCCCGGACCGCCACGCCGTCGCCCTTCAGCGAGATCCGCAGCAGCCGCCCGATCGCCGGCGGCAGGCCGTCCGGGAGCCGCGCGCAGAGGCCGAAGTCGACCACGCCGAGCCGCCCGTCCGGCATCACCCGGAAGTTGCCCGGGTGCGGGTCGGAGTGCAGCAGACCGGCGTACTTCGGCCCGCTGAACATGAACCGGACGTACTTCAGCCCGATCGCGTCCCGCTCCTCCCGGGTGCCGTCGGTGATGTACGACGACAGCGGCCGGCCCTCGATCCACTCGGACACGATCACCGCGGGGGAGTGCTTGACGACCCGCGGGACCACGAACTCCGGATGATCCTTGAACGCGTCGGCGTACTGCTGCTGGGCCTGCGCCTCGCGGTCGTAGTCGAGCTCCTCGCCGATCCGCTCCTGGAGCTCGGCGATGAGCGGCTTCACGTCCAGCCCGGGGATCAGGGAGCCGATCGTCCGGCCGAACCGGCCGAGCTGACGCAGATCGGCACGCAGGGCCTCCGCGGCCCCCGGGTACTGCAGCTTGACCGCGACCTCACGGCCGTCCTTCAGTCGTCCGCGGTGCACCTGGCCGATCGACGCCGCAGCCGCGGGCACGTCGCCGAACTCCTCGAACCGGTCCCGCCAGCGCTTGCCGAGCTCACGGCTGAGGATCGTGTCCACGGTCGTGGCCGGCATCGGCGGGGCGGAGTCCTGCAGCTTGGTCAGGGTCGCCCGGTACGGCGCCGCGAGCTCCTCCGGCATCGCGGACTCCATCATGCTGAGCATCTGCCCGAACTTCATCGCGCCGCCCTTGAGCTCACCCAGGACGGCGAACAACTGGTCCGCAGTACGGCGTTGGAACTCGGCGTACACGGCCTCCGCGGGCGCGCCGCCGATGCGCTTGCCCAGGCCGACCGTCGCCCGCCCGGCGGCACCGAGCGGCAGGCTGGCAAGTCTCGCGGTCCGGCTCAGCGCCTTACGAGGAAGGTCCGACACGTTCCCATTCTGTCCGGTCACCCAAGCCCCGGCGGCGGTGGGGGCTGTGTGTCGCGGGTCCGGGTACGACGAGAGGCGGTGTCCGGCACGCGCAACGTGCCGGACACCGCCTCTACGACGTGGTGCTGGTGCGTCAGGCCTTGCCGAGGATCCGGTTCAGGTTCGTACCGCACTCGGGGCACTTGGCCTTCGCCATGCGCGTGCCCTTGTCGTTGACCTTGACCTCGCCGTCGGCGGTGCGCTTGGCCTTGCACTTGACGCAGTAAAACTCGCCGCTCCAGGTCTCTGCCATGAGGGCCCTCTCCTTGCTCTGAATTCCAGCCCGGGGTCTCGCCCGGGCAGTCGTTGGATGCTAACGGCAGACCGTCCTGCCGTAGGCCGTTCGGCCCAGTCGGGATTCACCCTACGGCCTCCTGGCGCAGGCTCAAGCGCACCTGCTGGTCCGCGTGCCGCGTGATTCCCCCGAGGAAAGCCCTTACCGAAACTTTCGCCGACGCGGAACAGGCTCCCGGTGATCCGCCTCCGCGACCACTCGGCTTCCCCTCCGAGCGGCCCCGGTAGCGGTCCGGGAGCCTGTTGCCGATGACGCTAGGAGGTACCGGCGGCGGTGGCAAGCCCGCGTTGTCCACCCCTGTGGATAACTCTGTGAGCAACCTGTGGGACGCGCCGCCGGACACTGTGGACGGGCGGGGGAACAGGGTGTGAACAACCTGGGTCGGCAGGTTCAAGATCTGGCGTCTGACCTGCGGAAACGTCGATGCACAGGATGTGGACCGAAGAAAGTTGTCGGATTCGGGGGGTACATTTTTGAGCCATGGCCGACTCTCCGCTGCGCCCGATCCCGCCTCACGTGGACATCCGCCGCAGCAAGCGCCGCAAGCGCACGGTCAGCGCCTACCGGGACGGCGACCGGGTGATCGTGCTGATGCCCGACCGGCTGTCCGCCGCCGAGGAGGCGCGCTGGGTCGAGACCATGCTGGCGCGACTCGAGAAGCAGCGCAGCCGATCGCGCGTGTCGGACGAAAAATTGTTGGCCAGAGCACACGAACTCGCGTGTCGCCACCTCCCGGAAGTGCCCGAACTTGCGTCGGTGAGGTGGGTTTCGAACCAAAACAGACGGTGGGGATCGTGCACTCCGGCGGACAGATCGATCCGGTTGTCGACCCGTTTGCAGTCGATGCCGGCCTGGGTCGTCGACTACGTCCTGGTCCACGAACTCGCCCACCTGATCGAGCCGACCCACAACGCCACCTTCTGGGCCCTGGTCCACCGCTACCCAAAAGCCGAACGCGCCGAGGGCTACCTAGAGGGCGTCTCCGCCGCATCCTCCCTCGACCTCGAAGACTTCTAACCTCCGCCACCCGCCCCGCGCCGCGCCGACGTCTGCCGCGCAACTTTGGGCCCCCACCAACCGTTTGAGCGCGCCGGAAACGGTTGATGCGGGCCCAAGGTCGAGGGGGGTGGCGCGGGCGGGTGAGGGGCGATGTCCCGGGGTGCGTACGGCGTACGGAAAAGGGTGGGGTGGGGTTTCCCTCAGGGTGACCTGGGGGGCTTCCTGCATGGTCGTGACCGGGGTGCGGCAGCCAGGCTTCTACCCGTAGCCAGCGCAACGCCAGGGAGCGCTGGGTGGGGCGCCGGTGGGTGCGCAGAGGGGCAGGGAACGTATGGCCAGGGGACAGATCACGGTCCGGGCAGCGCGCTGGAGCGCGACCCATCCGTGGCGGGCGATCGCGATGTGGATTGTCGTCGTGATCGCCTGTTTCGCGCTCGGGCAGGTGACCGGGACCAAGGAGTCGAAGAACGAGGGTGACATCGGTGAGGTGACCCGGGCGGACAACATCGTCAAGTCCGGCAACTTCGACGACCCGGACGTCGAGAGCGTGCTGATCACGGCTCCGTCAGGACAGCTCGACCACACCGCGGCGAACAAGGCCGCAGCGGTGGTGATCCAGCAGATGCGCGCCCTCGGTGGGGTCGCGGAGGTCGGTCAGCCGATGCCGTCGCCGAAGAACGACGCGGTGATCGTCCGGGTGACGATGAAGGACGTACCGGAGGGTTCGGATGACGACGCACGGGTTCAACCGCTGCTCGACACAACCGCCAAGGTCCAGCAGCAGTACCCGGACCTGCGGATCGAAGAGGTCGGTGGACTGTCGATCGGCAAGGCGCTCAACGAGACGCTGGGCAAGGACTTCAAGCGGGCGGAGATGTTCAGCCTGCCGGTGACGCTCGCGATCCTCTTGATCGCCTTCGGTGCGCTCATCGCCGCGTCCGTCCCGCTGGTGCTCGCGCTGTCCGCGGTGGCCGCCGCGATCGGCCTGTCGGCTGCGGCTTCGCAGCTGGTGCCGGCTGTGGATGCGGTCAACAGCGTGATCCTGCTGATCGGTATGGCGGTCGGCGTCGACTACTCGCTCTTCTACCTGCGCCGCGAACGTGAGGAACGCGCCAAGGGCCGCGGTCACGTCGACGCGGTCGAGATCGCCGCCGCGACCTCGGGCCACGCGGTCGTCGTCTCGGGTACGGCGGTCATCATCTCGATGGCCGGCCTGTTCCTGGCCCGCGACGCAGTGTTCTCGTCCTTCGCGGTCGGTTCGATCCTGGTCGTCGCGGTGGCCGTCGTTGGTTCGCTGACCGTTCTGCCGGCCGTACTGGCGAAGCTCGGGCGCTGGGTGGACAAGCCGCGGATCCCGCTCGTCTGGCGGCTGACGGCCGGCAACAAGCAGCCGCGGTTCTGGCCGACGATGCTCAAGCCGGCCCTGAAGCACCCGACCGCCACTCTGCTGGTCTCCGTCACCGCTTTGCTCGCGGTCGCATCGCCGGCGCTGGGGATGACGCTGAAGTTCCCGGGCACCGAGGATCTGCCGCGTGACACCGCGGTGATGAAGGCGTATGACCGGCTGACCGCGGCCTTCCCGAGTACGGGTACCAGCCACGAGGTCGCCGTACGGGCGCCTGCGAACCAGCAGCCTGCGGTGAAGGCCGCGCTGGCCGAACTGATGCAGAAGACCAAGGGCGACAGCCTGTTCGCGTCGGACGGTCTCGAGGAGCCGCGGTTCTCCAAGGACGGTACGGTCGCGACGCTCGAGGTTGCCACGCCGTACGAGGGCGGTAGCGACCAGGCACGGGACTCGCTGACCAAGCTGCGCAAGGAACTGATGCCGGAGACGGTCGGCAAGGTGCCGGGAGTCGAGTACGCGGTTGGTGGGTTCGTGGCCGCGGACGTCGACTACGCGGCGCACACGCGGGACAAGCTGCCGCTGGTCATCGGGTTCGTGCTGCTGCTGACCATGATCGTGATGATGGTGACGTTCCGATCGGTGGTGGTCGCGATCACGGCGATCGGGCTCAACCTGCTGAGCGCGGGTGCGGCGTACGGCGTCGTCACCGCGGTCTTCCAGAACACCTGGGCCGAAGGATTGCTGGACTTCCGGTCGAACGGCGCCGTGGTCAGCTGGCTGCCGCTGTTCCTCTTCGTGGTGCTGTTCGGGCTGTCGATGGACTACCACGTGTTCGTGGTCAGCCGGATCCGCGAGGCAGTACTGCGCGGCGTACCGACGAAGCAGGCAGTCGCCGAAGGCATCACCGGCTCGGCCGGCGTGGTGACCAGCGCGGCGGCGGTGATGATCGGCGTGTTCGCGGTCTTCGCAACCCTGAGCACGCTGGACATGAAGCAGCTGGGCGTCGGCCTCGCGGTCGCAATCCTGATCGACGCAACGATCATCCGCGCCGTCGTACTCCCCAGCATCATGACCCTCCTGGGCGACGCCAACTGGTGGGCCCCCAAGTGGCTCCGCGGCAACACCGCCAAACACGCCACCCCAACCCCGCCGGCACCGGAAGAAGAACGCGAACTAACCCCGGTCGGCTGACAGTTGGCTGGCACGACGCCCCACCCGGCCTGTCCGGGTGGGGCGTCGTACTGGAATCAGCAGGCTTCGTATCTGGCGCTGCCCGAAAGCGCCTTGCCGATCCGAAGGCTCGTGCCCTGGCCCTCGAAGAACTTGCCGACGGTCCAGCGGGTGCAGGTCTGGCGTTCGGGTCCGTCCTCCGCGTTCTGCCGGCTGACGAAAGACACTTCAGCCACCATCCGCCCGTCGCGCGCAATGCTGAGCCCGGCCAGCGTGATCTCGGAGTCCACGGTGGAGCGAAAGCCGGATGTGAACTCCTTGCGGGTCATGGCTGCCCGCGCCGCGCGGGTCAGCTGTGCTTGATGGGCGTCGTAGTCGTGGTTGTTGATGGCTGTGAAGTAAGCGGTCAGCAGCTGTACGACGTCGGCCGCGGCAGGGTCTTGCGCCGCCTCCGGGGTAACGGTGATCAGTTCGTTGCCCACTGCGGGCACCGACGGCGCGACCGACTCAGCCGGCTCGGTCGACACCGGCGGGATGTCGCTGGTCTCGTCCTCCGTCGGCGACGGTGTCCATTCTTCAGCGGGTGTCTCCACTGGCTCGACCGGGCCGTACGTGATCCTGCCGTCAGGCGTGATGCGCTGGTTGTAAGCGGTCAGGTCAGGGGCAGCCACGGAGCGCGCGATCAGCGCGTCGCCGCCGAGGATCACGCCGGTGACGATCGCGGCGAGAACCACGGTGGCTCCGACGAACCAGCCCGTTCCGTATCCGGGCGGGCCTTGAGTGGTCCGCGAGTCGGCAGCCTCGTCCTTGAACGCGGCCTCGCAATGCGAGCAGTACTTGGCCCCCTCCGGCCGGCGAGTGCCACAGATCGTGCAATAGACAGACATCGAGTTCGTCCCCCCAGACGCTCAGAAGATCGCAGAGACCGCCTGCTGGACAGCCGTCACCGCGCCGCCGATCGAGGCGATCGACTTGGCTCCGGATGCGACCAGCTCCAGCAGCCGCAGTACCGACGTTTTGTCGGGTTCCTCCTTGGACAGTTCGCGATCGGCCAGCTCGGCCACCGCGATGGCTTCGTCCGGCCGCTCCAACCGCTCCGAGTGCGTGTGCAGCAGTTCGAGGAGCTGCGCCATCCCGGCTCGCGCGTCGGCGAGCGAACCTGCCGAAACTGCCGAGATGTTCGTGTTCGTGGCCGTGGCGCCTTGGCCGGCTGCCATCGCGCCGACCGAGACGTGTCCGCCCGAGATCCGGATTCCGTCGTTCTTCTCCATGGGTGTCAGTTCCTTCCGGCTGCATCGGTGACGCTTTGCCTGGCCACGTTGGCGGCCCTCCGAATCACGGACCTCGCGCGGGCTCCGGTCCCGGCAGCGATGCTGCCGGCGGTGACGGTCGCACCCGGGGCGACGTACACGCCGTTGTTCTGCATCATTGCCTGTCGTTGCGTCAGCTCGAGGGTGTCGATCCCCTTGGATTCGAGGAACTGCTCCACCGCTTGGAGCATCCGCTTCTCGATCACCTTGGTGTACAAGGCGCTGTCGAGCTTCTGGAAGTACCGTTGGTACCGGTCGTCGCTGACCGTCTCGCGCGGGCTTCTGGCGGCGCCGTAGTCGAACCGGAGCGAGCGGACGATCTCCCGCCGTTGCCTGGCCCGGTGATGGGCCGTCGTCACCGGTCCGAGAAGGTGCTTCGCGATCGCGATCGGGGCCCGGAGCAGATGCCCCGGCGTCCTCCGCAGAGCTCGCCCGCCGATCCGGATCGCCTGGCGCGCGGTCGGCTCCGGCAACAGGCTGTCCACCTCCTGGAACTCGTCCCGCACCGGCCCGAGCAGGCAGTGCGTGACCTCGACGACCAGTTCGTGCGGCGTGACGACGAACCGCAGGAAGGTCGAGACGACCAACTGCCCGCGCCAGCCACTGATCTGGACGGTCAGGTACGGGCGTGCCCGGTCTTCGGGCTCGACCGTCAGGCTCCGCACCATCGAGCGATCCACCTTCGGCCTCGGCACCGCGAACCGATCCGGAAGGAACCGGCGGTCCTCGCGGATGTCGCGACCGTCGACGAAGACGCGGTCGGCCAGCGCCACCTCGCCGGTCCGCAGGTCACCCAAGCGCTGTTTCACGAAGTCGTGGATCGACAGCGCGGTGAAGGACTCGGCCACCTTCCCCTCCGCCGCCCGGTCGATGTCGAGCGCGAAGGACCAGGCGTCGAAGGGCACTCCGCATCCGACGAACGGCCGGTAGCCGCTGTAGACGCTGACATTGCCCCGAGCGGCTGTGGCGACTTGCCTGAGCCGATCCCTGATTGCGGGATCGTCCGATGACAAGGCGTCCGGCTTGAACCGTTCCGGGCGCAGGTCGTGGGCCACGACGCCGTACGTCGCCACCAAGGTCTCGCCGACGACCACCACCCAGCACAGTGCGAGCGCCAGCAGCACGACGACGTACCGTGCGCTGTAGGCACCCCAGAATGCGCTGATGAGCAGGAACGTCAGCAGGACATCGCGGACGAGATGTCGTTTCCTGGCCGCGATCGCGTGCAGGATCACCGGGACCAGATCGACGTCCGGAGACGCCGGCGGTGCCTTGAATTCTTCGTCCAGAATGTCGCGAACGACCTCGTCGGCGAGCCGGCTGTTCAACTGAACGGCCGCGCACAGATAACGAGTGGCATCCGACGGCGGTGCGTCCCCGGACGGTTCGGTATCTGCTTCGATCGGCGGCAGTTGCTGTCCGCACGTGCCGCAGTACGTGGCGCCGGTCAGATTTCCGGCACCACAAGAAGAACATCTGTGCATTTGTGTTTCCCCCCTACTGTGAGTGAACGGTACGGCGATCCTCTGACCGGGTCCAGTAATCGCGGAGGGTCAACAAACTTGACGCAAACGCTCGGCGGAAACCTTTCGCCGGCGCGCTGCGGAGTTGTGGAGAATGACTGCCATGGGAGAGCGGGCGGCGGTTCTGGGGGAGTTGGCCGACGTTGTGTTGGCGGTCGGGCGGGCTCATCCCTTGCGGGTGGGGGTGGATGGGTGTTCGGCGGCTGGGAAGACGTCGCTGGCTGATGAGTTGGCGGAGGTGTTGCGGGGGCGGAGTGGGCGGGAGGTTGTTCGGGCCGGGCTCGATTACTTCAAGCGGGCGCCTGAGTTGCGGACGGGGTATCCGATTGGTTCGGCGGAGAGCTACTACTTCGAGATGTACGACTACGACGCGATCTGCGAGCGGCTCTTGGGTCCGCTTGGTCCGGGTGGGGACCTGCGGTACACGGCCGGTCTTCGTGAGTCCAACGCCCGGATCGCTCTCGACTTACCTGTTCGAACTGCCGCGCCGGACGCGATCCTGGTGGCTGACGGTGCGTTTCTGCAGCGCCCGGAGCTGGATGGTTATTGGGATCTGCGCATCTACGTCGACGTCAGCTTCGAGACGGTGCTCCGCCGCGGTGCCGCCCGTGATGCGGCCTGGATGGACTCGCTGGCGGCCGCCGAGGAGCGCTACCGCACCAGGTACATCCCTGGAGAGCAGATGTACGTCGACCAGGTCCGCCCCGCCGAACGCGCGCAACTGGTCGTGAACAACGAGGACCCGTCCAACCCGACCGTCACCCGCCGCGGACTCGCCTCGGACTCGGGATAGCCGCCGGGGACCGGGGACAGGTAATGGGGTGTCCCGGGTAACCATTTCCTATCCCCAGTTCGGGTCAGGTGGCAGCTTGGCGCGCTCGATGCGCCGCGGCCTTGACGCGGCTTTGGCATTGGGGGGAGCAGAAGCGGCGTTGACCGTTCTTCGACACGTCGACGAAGACCCGGTCGCACTGCGGCGCTGCGCAGACGCCTAGCCGGCCGGCCAGGTCGCTGCCGACGGCGAGTGCCAGGCCGGCGGCGCATCCGGCGGCCCAGCCGTTCGCGAGCTGCTCGTCGGGGCCGTGGAAGTGCAGGCTCCACGGGCGATCCTTGCCGCGGTCGAGCTGTGGACGCGCGTTGGTATCGACCAGCAACGCGTTGATCTCTGCTGCGGCGGTGTCGAGGTCGCCGGTGTTCGCAGCCTCGAACACGATCCGCATCCGCCCCGCCAGGCGTACGAGTCGCCGGGCATCGTCCAGCGGGACCGACTTCGGCGGATGGCCGATCGCGGTCAGCGCCTCCGCGACAGCCTCGGGTTCGTCGGACGGCGCGGTGTGCTCGACGCCACCGGCGTACCCAGGGGTCAGCCGGTTCACGTACTCGACCGACGCGGCCAGCACATTGCGGGCATGACTATCAAAAGACACTTGACCAGTCACGCGATACCTCCGTAGGCTCAGGGCTGCGTGACCGATCATAGCCAATTAGACAGTCATGGAGTGTCAGGATGAGTGCTGTTTCCGCACGGACGGCGCGCGGGCTCTCGCGAACCGTCTGGATCCTGGTCATCGCCCGGGCGGTGAACCGGATTGGCGCGTTCACACTTCCGTTCCTGGGTGTGGTGCTCGCGGTCGAGTTCAAGGCTTCGCTCAGCCAGGTCGGTCTGATCCTCGCGGTGTTCGGTGCCGCGACGATCCCGTCCCGGCTGCTCGGCGGTCAGCTGGCCGATCGTCTCGGTCGCCGCCGTACGATCGTTCTCGGTCTGGCCGGGTGTGCGGTCGCCCAGTTGTGGATCGCGCTCAGCCGCGACCTCTGGTCCGCCGTACTCGCGACGATCCTGCTCGGCCTCGCGTTCGAGATCTACGAGCCGCCCAGCCAGGCGATGATCGCCGACGTCACGGAACCCGAGGATCGCCCCGCTGCCTACGGCTTGTACAGCGCGGCCCTTGCGGCGGCCGGCGTCCTGGCGGGTCTGCTCGCGGCCGCGATCAGCCACTGGGACCTCCGCTGGCTCTTCGTCGCCGACGCGATCACCTGTCTGTCCTGCGCCGCACTGGTCGCGGTTGCGCTGCCGGCCGACGTACGCCGGGAACGCCCGACCGATCGCCCCGCAGCAGTCTGGCGAGATAAGCGACTCCTACTGCTCCTCGCGGGCGGCACGGTCTTCGCCACGATCTACATGCAGCTGATCATCGGCGTACCGCTCACGCTGCTCGAACAAGGACTCCCGAAGTCGGGCACCGGCATCATCCTCGCGGTGTCCGCGATCACCCTGATCGTCGCTCAACGCGTGCTCCGCGTGCAGCATCTCGACGACTTCCGGGCGATCGCGATCGGCTACCTACTCGTCGCTGCCGGTCTGGTGGTCGCCGCGGTCGCCCACAACCTCAGCGTGTTCCTGCTCGCGTCGGTCCTGTGGAGCCTCGGCGAACTGTTCCTGCTGACCCGCTACCTCACCCAGGCCTCCGGCCTCGCGCCCGACGAGGCCCGCGGCCGCTACCTCGCGGTCTTCGGCCTGAGCTGGGGCATCGCGACCACGATCGCGCCGATCACCGTCACCCAACTCCTCAAGACCGCAGGCCCAGCGGGCCTCTGGCTCACGACCGCCGGAGCTGCCCTCGTGCTCGCTGCACTCCAGCCGTGGTTCAGGAAGCGACTGGCTCCAGCCTGACTGTGAGGCCCTTGGCTACTGGGGTGTTGCTGCCCTTTGCGAGGTCGTCGGCCGACATCAGGACGTTGGTCTCGGGGTAGTACGCCGCCACGCAGCCGCGGGCCGTCGGGTATGAGACGAGCCGGAAGCGCGAGGCCCGCCTTTCGACGCCCTGGAACTCGCTCACAATGTCGACGTACCCGCCGTCCTGCAGGCCGAGCTCGGCCAGGTCGTCCGGGTGCACGAAGACGACCTCGCGGGTCCCGTGGATGCCGCGGTACCGGTCCTCGAGGCCGTAGATCGTGGTGTTGAACTGGTCGTGGCTGCGCATCGTCTGCAGCAGCAGCCGGCCAGTCTCCGTCGGCAACCAGGTCAGCTCGTTGGCCGTGAACTGCGCTCGCGCGTCGGACGTCTTGAACTCCCGCTTGTCCCGCGCCGCGTGCGCCAGCAGGAAGCCGCCGTCACCGTCCCGCAGCCGCTCCTCGTAGTTCTCGTAACCGTCCGCGACCCGCCCGATCCGCTGCCGGATCAGGCTGTAGTCGTCGGCGAAGTCGGCCCACGGAATCTGCCCGACGTCCGGTACGACGGCCTGCGCCAGCCCGCACACGATCCCGATCTCGGACTTCAGCTCCGGCGCCGGCGGGATGAGGTTGCCCTTCGACAGGTGTACGGCGCCCTGCGAGTCCTCGACCGACACCGATTGCGGACCCGCTGCGGTGTGGTCGTGATCGGTCCGGCCGAGCGTCGGCAGGATCAGCGCCTCGCGGCCCGTGATGGTGTGCGACCGGTTCAGCTTGGTGGACACGTGCACGGTCAGGTCGCACTGGCGCAGCCCGCGATGCACGACCTCGGTGTCCGGAGTCGCGGACGCGAAGTTGCCACCCATCGCGAAGAACACCCGTACGTCGCCGTCGCGCAGCCGCTTCACGGTCTCCGCGGCGTCGATACCGTGCGCGCGCGGAGAGGTGAACGCGAACTCGTGATCGAGCCGGTCCAGGAAGGCGTCCGGCATCCTCTCCCAGATCCCCATGCTGCGGTCGCCCTGGACGTTCGAGTGCCCGCGCACCGGGCACGGGCCCGCGCCCGGCTTGCCGATGTTGCCCTGCAGGAGAAGCACGTTGACGATCTCGGTGATCGTCGCGACCGCCTCGCGGTGCTGTGTCAGCCCCATCGCCCAGCACACCACGGTCGCCTTGGATCGGATGAAACGCTGCGCCAGCTCCTCGATCTCGGCCCGCCGCAGCCCGGTGGCCTGCTCGACTGCGGGCCAATCGAGCTCGGCGTTGTGTTTGGCGTACAGCTCGAACCCGCTGGTGTGTGACTCGACGAACGACTTGTCCAGCACGGCGCCCGGGTTCGCGGCCTCGGCCTCGAGCAGAAGGTGGCCGAGGGCAAGGAACAGGGCCTGGTCGCCGCCGATCCGGATCCGCAGGTGCTGGTCGGCGAGCTGCGTGCCCTTGCCCACCAGGCCGCGCGGCTTCTGCGGGTTCATGAACCGCATCAGGCCGGGCTCGGGCAGCGGGTTCACCGCGACGATCGAGGCGCCGTTGCGCTTGGCGACCTCGAGGTGGCTGAGCATCCGCGGCGCGTTCGTGCCCGGGTTCTGCCCGACGACCACGATCAGCTCGGACTCCTCGAGCATCTTCAGCGTGACCGCGCCCTTGCCGCTGCCGACCACCCGGAGCAGCGCCGTACCGGACGACTCGTGGCACATGTTCGAGCAGTCGGGGAGGTTGTTGGTGCCGTAGGCGCGGACGAACAGCTGGTAGAGGAACGCGGCCTCGTTGCTGGTCCGGCCGGAAGTGTAGAAGACGGCGTCGTTGGGGTCGACGAGGGCCTTCAGGTGCCGGGCGACGACCTGGAACGCCTCGTCCCAGCCGATCGGTTCGTAGTGCGTGGCGCCGGCCCGCAGCAGCATCGGCTCGGTGATCCGGCCGAGCTTGCCGAGATCGAACTCGGAGATCCGGTCGATGTCCGCGACCGAGTTCTCGGCGAAGAACGCCCGCGGCACCCGCTTGCGGGTCGCCTCCCAGGCCACCGCCTTCGCGCCGTTCTCACAGAACTCGGCGGCGTGCTTGTGCTCCGGGTCCGGCCACGCGCAGGAGGGGCAGTCGAACCCGCGATCCTGGTTCATCTTCAGGAAGGCGCGGCCGGTACGCACCGGCCCCATCTCGCGGAGACCGAACTTGAACGACGACAGCACGGCGGGCACGCCGGCGGCCTTCTGCTTCGGCTGTTCGATATCGACCATGTTTCAACAATAGGTCCAGCTATCGTGACGCGCTGCTTTGATAGCCGCAGTTGTGGATCAGTGGCTCGTCGGGCCATGCCTCCGCGTCGGGTTGTGTGGCCGCATCCCATAGTGTGCCGGGGGCAGGATTTCTACAGTCATCGGCCATGGAGACCCGTCGAGCCCTCGTCACCGGCGCCGCGTCCGGTATCGGCGCCGCGTGCGCCCAGCGCCTGGCAGCGGACGGCGTCCACGTGGTGGCCGTCGACTTCGACCAAGCCGGTCTGGACACGCTGGACGGTGTTGAGACGGTCGTGGCCGACCTGTCCGACCTCGAGCGGCTGTCCGACCTCCCGACGGACGTGGACATCCTGGTGAACAACGCCGGGGTCCAGCAGGTCGCACCGGTCGAGCAGTTCCCGCCGGAGCGGTTCAGCTACATCCTGCGGCTGATGCTGGAGGCGCCGTTCCGGCTGATCCGGCAGACGCTTCCACACATGTACGGCGCCGGCTGGGGCCGGGTGGTGAACATCAGCTCGGTCCACGGGCTCCGCGCCAGCCCGTTCAAGGCGGCGTACGTCTCTGCGAAGCACGGACTGGAAGGACTCAGCAAGGTCGTCGCTCTGGAAGGTGCTGCGCACGGGGTGACCAGCAACTGCGTGAACCCGGCGTACGTCCGGACGCCGCTGGTCACTGCGCAGCTGGCCGACCAGGCCGCGACACACGGCCTGTCCGAGTCAGAGGTGCTGGACAAGGTCCTGCTCGAGCCGGTCGCGGTGAAGCGGCTGATCGAGCCGGCCGAAGTGGCGGAGCTGGTGGCCATGCTGTGCGGCCCCGCGTCCGCCTCCATCACGGGGAGCTCGTTCGTACTCGACGGCGGCTGGACCGCCCACTAACTGAGGAGTCCGCCCATGACAGCAACAGAACCAGTGCGCACCCGTTCGTCGATCGTCCGGGTGGTCGGCGCGAGTCTCGTCGGTACGACGGTCGAGTGGTACGACTTCTTCCTGTACGGGGTCGCCGCATCGGTGGTGTTCGGCGACCTGTTCTTCCCGAAAGGTGAGGAGCTCACCGGAACGCTGCTGAGCTTCGCGACGTTCGCAGTCGGCTTCTTCGCACGTCCGATCGGTGGCGTGGTGTTCGGGCACTTCGGTGACCGGCTGGGCCGCAAGCAGTTGCTGGTGCTGTCGCTGCTCATGATGGGTGTTGCCACGTTTGCGATCGGTCTGCTGCCGACGTACGCACAGGTCGGTGCGCTCGCTCCCATCCTGCTGACAGTGCTGCGACTCATCCAGGGGTTCGCGCTGGGTGGTGAATGGGGAGGTGCGGTGCTGATCGTGTCGGAGCATGGTGATCCGGCACGGCGTGGTTTCTGGGCGTCCTGGCCGCAGGCTGGCGCGCCGGCGGGCCAGCTGATCGCAAACGGCGTACTGGCAGGTCTGGCTGCGTTCCAGACGGATGCGGCCTTCGACTCGTGGGGTTGGCGCATTCCGTTCCTCTTGTCTGCAGTACTCGTGCTGGTGGGGCTGTGGGTGCGGCTGCGCGTCGAGGAGTCACCTGTGTTCCAGGAGGCGCGTGCTAAGGCGCAGGACGAGCCGGCGGAGAGGCTGCCGATCCTCGAGGTGATCACGCGGTACCCACGTGAGGTGCTGACCGCGATGGGTGCACGGATGGCGGAGAACGTCAGCTACTACATCTTCACCATCGTGATCGCGACGTACGCGAAGGAACACCTCGGCATGGGCAAGTCGTTCGCGCTGAACGCCGTACTGATCGCCGCGGCCGTGCACTTCTTCGCCATTCCGCTCTGGGGCGCGCTGTCGGATCGCATCGGCCGGAAGCCCGTGTACCTCATCGGCGCGGTCGGTGTCGGCATCTGGGCGTTCCTGTTCATCGCACTGGTGGATACTCGCAACTTCGCCCTCGCGACGCTGGCTGTGACGGTCGGTCTGGTGCTGCACGGTGCGATGTACGGACCGCAGGCGTCGTTCTTCACCGAGCTGTTCGGGACGCGGGTGCGGTACTCCGGCGTCTCGGTCGGCTATCAGCTCGCATCGATCATCGCGGGCGGTTTGGCGCCGTTCATCGCGGTGGCGCTGCTGAAGGCGTACGACTCCGGCTACGCGATCGCTGTGTACGTCGCGGCCTGCGCGGTCATCTCTATCGTCGCGGTGACGTCGTACTCCGAAACACGTCGTCGGGACCTCACTACGCTGTAGAACCATGGAAGAGCTTCTGCGGCTGCTGGCCGAGGATGCGCCCGGGAGCGAGCTGGCCCGGGCGGCGGGCGAGGACGCGGTGGCACGCGACCTCGCCCTGCGGATCCGGGCGGGCATGGACGCCAGCAAGAAGCGTGAGGCCGAGCTGTCCGCACTGGTCGACGTGGCGCGCGAGCTGGCATCCGCCCGCGATCCTGGCGGCGTACTGCAGACCATCGTCCACCGCGCCCGCACACTCGTAGGCACGGACGTCGCTTACCTGACTCTGTACGACGAGACACGTGGCGACACGTACATGCGGGCCACCGACGGCTCCGTCTCTGCCGCGTTCCAGCAGTTGCGGCTCCCGCTCGGTGCAGGACTCGGCGGGCTGGTCGCGGAGACGTACAAGCCGTACTGGACCGCGGACTACCCGTCGGACCGGCGATTTCGACACACCACTCCGATCGACGACGCGGTCGGCGAGGAAGGGCTGGTAGCGATCTGCGGTACGCCGTTGGTGGTCGACGGAGCGTTCGTCGGTGTGTTGTTCGCGTCCAACCGGACACGACGTCCGTTCAGTCGTGATGAGGTGTCCCTGCTCGGTTCACTGGCCACACTGGCTGCGGTGACCCTGGTCCAAGTACGTGCGGCGGCGGAGACCGCTGCGGCGTTAGACCAGCTGTCTGCTGCACACGCCGGCGTCGAGCATGCAGCCGCTGCGCATGACCGCTTTGCAGAGATCGTGTTGTCCGGTGGGGATGTGGACGCCATCGCTGCGGCATTGGCCGAGCTGCTCGACATGTGGGTCGTACTGGTCGATGCCAGCGGCAACGAGCTGGCAGTGGCCGGAAGCGTCCCTGGTACGCCGGTGCCGTGGCAGGAGTCCGAGTCCGGTCGATTGACTCGCATCGGTGACTGCTGGGTCGTAGCCGCGACCGCGAAGCGCGAACGGCTCGGCGCACTGGTCATTGGCGGTGCTGACGACCTGTCCGGTGCTGACCAGCGCATCGTCGAGCGAGCAGCCGTTGTCACGGCACTGGTCCTTCTGTTCCGTCGACAGGCCGCTGAGCAATCCCAACGAGCACAGGCAGACCTGTTGGCCGACGTACTGAGTGGCAGCGCCGATCCGCGCGCTCTGACCGATCGACTTCGGTTGCTCGCTCCCAACCATCGGCACGATCGCCTGGTCGTCGCAGTGTGCCGTGGCGACCACACCGCCGTACGTGCTCGGCTGTCCGCACCACTGGAAGACAGAATGGTGCTGTCTGGTCCGTACGGCGGGGACCTGGTGTTGCTGTTTGCACGTACCAGCGCTGCCGCTACCGCACGCGACCTGTCCGAGCTGGCTAAGCGCACCGGCGTGACAGTCGCTGTCACCGGCCCCGCGACCTGGGGAGAGCCCTTGGTCGAGGCACACCGACAGGCGTCTCGCCTGGTCACCACCATGCTCCGCCTGGGTCGCACCAGCGAATCCGCGACGCCTGACGACCTGGGCGTGGCAGGCCTGGTCGGTGCCTCGGAGGTCGACGTACGCACCCACGTGCACCATGTGCTCGGCAAGGTCCTCGACTACGACACCCAGCGAGGCACCGACCTGATTGGCACACTGCAGGCGTACTTCGCCGCCGGCCAGAGCCCGACCCGGGCCGCCACCTCACTCCACATCCACCCCAACACGGTGCAACAGCGCCTCGACCGCATCACCGCCTTGCTAGGCGACGGCTGGCAGTCCCCAGACCGCGCCCTGGACGTCCAGGTGGCTCTCCGGCTCCACTCCGCCGTCGGCTGATCTTTTACGGCACCAGAACGAGGCGGCCACGGACCCCTCCCGCGGCAAGGCGCTTGTAGGCGTTCGCGGCTTCGTCCAGGTGGTAGGTCTCGGCAACTCGCGTTGAGATAACGCCGGCTTCGACCAGTCTCTTGAGCTCTTCCAGGTCGTCGCGGTTGGTGTGGACGAACAGCTGCTCCACAGTGATGCCACGGAGCTGCGGTGGGCGTGGACCTCCCTGCAGGTGGACGTGACGGCCGCCGTTGCGCACTGCCTCCTGGGCAGCGATTCCCACCACAGCGGCGTCCACGACGCCATCCACACCGGCCGGCGTGATCCGTCGTACCGCTGCGGCCAGGTCCTCGTTCCGGTCGATGAAGTGGTCCGCGCCGAGCCGTCGTACCAGCTCCTCGTCACGTGCCGCTGCGCTGGCGATCACCGTCTGACCGGCGTGCTTGGCGAGCTCCACGGCGTACCCGCCGACACCGCCAGCAGCCCCGGTCACGAGCACGGTCTCTCCTGGCAGTGCCTTGACGGCCTGCAGAGCAGTCAGCCCGTTGAGCCCGAAGGTGGACGCTCTGGTCAGGTCCAGGCCTTCCGGCGCGCGCACGACTGCGTCGGCGTCCAGTACGACGTACTCCGCGTGCGTCTTGAGCGTCTGGGCGAGGAGGTCCGCGACCCCAATCACGGCGTCTTTGGTCCGTGCCTGGGTGCCGGGCCCGACCGCGTCAACGGTGCCCGCCACGTCCCAGCCGAGACCGAACTGCTCCCGCGGCGCCGTCAGGCCGAACTCGACCAGCACGCCGGTACTCACCGCCACATCCACCGGGTTGACCGCGGCGGCTGCCACCTTGATGCGGACCTGCCCCGCCGCCGGCTCAGGTACGTCGGTCTCGATCAGCTCGATCGCCTCCGGCCCGTCGAGACGGCGGGCTACCAGTGCGCGCATATCGTTCTCTCCTCGTGGTGTCTGGAATCTGCACCACTCTCGGAGAGCTACTCTCTATTGGGAAGTACGCACTTCGGAGTGCGTTCCGTACGTCGAGGAGAGCCATGCCAACCCGCACCGCAGCCCAGCTCCGCGAAGAGGCAGCGCGCGAGTACGACGCGTTCCTGGCGACCTGTCCTGCGCGGCAACTCCTCGACCGCATCAGCGACAAGTGGGTGACACTGGTACTGACCGCGCTCGCGGACGGCCCGCAGCGCTACTCGGATCTGTCCCGCCGCATCGCCGGCGTCAGCCAGAAGATGCTGACCCAGACTCTCCGCTCCCTCGAACGCGACGGCCTCCTGACCCGCTCGGTCACCCCGTCCGTCCCCGTCCGCGTCGACTACGACCTCACGCCACTGGGTCGCACCCTGATGCCACTCATCTCCGCCATCAAGTCCTGGGCCGAATCTCACATGCCCGAGGTAGCCGCCGCCCGCACCACCTACGACACCGCGAGCACCCCAGCATGACCACCTCGAACAACTCCGACCGTCGGGTTGTGGTGGTTGTTGTGCCGGACGCTGGGACCTGGGCTCCGCCGGGGAGGGACTCGGAGGCGTGGCGGTTGGCGATGGCCGAGGACACGTACGAAGTGATCGCCGCGCTCGACCGCGTCGATGTCGCGGTCGCGGTCGCCGGCGACGAGAACGCTGTGGCCGAGATGCGAGCACTGACCTGGCCCGGCACCCCGACGTACGCCGTCGATCCCGATCGGCCCGTCCTGCATGCGGTGGAACTCGCCGGCCCCGCCGCAGCGGTGGTCGCGGTGTCGCACGACGTACCCGACCTTCCCGGGCTGCTCATCGGCAAACTGTTCCGTGCGCTGAGCAACGCCGACGTCGCCGTCACGCCCGCCGAGGACGGCTCACTGGCGGCCGTCGGTGTGAAGCTCCCCGTCGCCGACTGGCTCGTCGAACTCGCCCCGACCTTCGACACCCCACTCGACCTCCTCGAGGCCCGCAAACCCCGCCGCCACGCGGTCGCGATCGGGCCCGGATGGCACCGTCTGCGATCGAACGCTGACCTAGCGCGACTGGATCCCGGCCTCGAAGGCTGGGACGCCACAAGATCCATACTTCGTCACTCCTGACCCGTCACCTTCTCCCCACCCGCTCGTTCACCATGCAACGGGGAACATGGGGAAGCCCCAACTGATCGCCGATGCCGTTCAGGGGCGGCACCCGACGACAACCCGACCGCACCGGGGGGATGCGGCTCGGGCCTGCCATACAACGGGGATCGCACCACAACGGCGTGCCGCAGTCGGGGGACTGCGCACATCGGCAGCACCACGGGGACGCTGTATCACGGGGACACGGGGAACGCTGTATCAACGGGGATCACGGGGACGCACCACACGGAGCGCCACACGACGCTCCGCAACGGGGACCGCAGCACAACCAGGGAAAGACACGGGGGCACCTGGAACCGCTGTACCAGCAGGTGATCACAGCACGGGGACAGTACGACGGGGATGTACGAGGGTGGTTGTTGCGGGGCTGAGGTGGGGAGTGCCCTGCTGTGGGGAGGTGGGCCGGCTGATTTGAGTCGGCCCACACGCCTGTGTTCCCTCGGCTCAGCGGGGTGGGTCAGCGCTGGGGGATTTGGTGGTGGGCTCGGGTTGCGAGGGCTTGGACGCTGGTGTCGGTGTCGGCCGGGAGTTCGTTCAGTGGGAACCATGCCAGGTCGTCCGACTCGTCGCTGACGACGTACTCCGTCGTTGTCGCGGTAACCAGGAACTGCACATCGAGGTGGTACGCGCCCGCGCAACCGCCGGCGCGCAGGAGGTGGCGGGAGAGCTGGAGCGGTTCGTGGCTCACAGTCAGACCCGGGAGCCCGGACTCCTCAGTTGCTTCCCGTAGGGCCGCGCCGCTGAGCGTGGTGTCGCCGGGCTCGCAGTGGCCGCCGAGTTGGAGCCATCGGCCGACTGTCTTGTGCAGGGTCAGCAGCGTGTTCTGACCCGTGCCGTCGACCACCAGCGCGCTGGCCGTTACATGCTCCGGTCGGCAGCTGCGCCACATTCCGTCCGGATGCATCGCCAGGTGCCGCAGGTAGTGCGCCCGCAGCTCCTCCTGCTCCGCATCGGGCGCACGCCACCGCTTCAAGACCTCAACCGCATCCCCATGAAGCATTCCGCAAGTCTCCCCATCCCCGCCCGAACATTCTCAGGCGGGGTCCGGCGACCGCTACTTGGTGGGGTTGTCGCCGTCGTCGTCCTGGGGCTTCTCGGACGTCTCTTCGTTGAGGAAGTCGCTGATGTCGATGTCCGAGAGTTCGCCGGCGTGCTGAGCGAAGCCGATCGGGTCGTCCAGGTCGCTGGTGCTCGGCATCAGATCCGGGTGGGACCAGAGGTTGTCCCGGCCGTCGACACCGCGCGCGTCGCGGACGGCCGCCCACAGGTTCGCGGCGTCACGCAGGCGGCGCGGCCGCAACTGGAGACCGACGAGGGTCGCGAACGTCTGCTCGGCCGGACCACCGGCGGCGCGGCGACGCCGTACCGTCTCGGCCAGCTGTACCGCAGCGGGCATCCGCTCCTTGGTCGCCTGCCGTACGACGTCGTCGACCCAGCCCTCGACCAAGGCCAGCGTGGTCTCGAGCCGGACGAGCGCCGCCTTCTGCTGCGCCGAGTCCTCAGGCTCGAACAAGCCGCCGGCGAGCGCTTCCTGCATAGCTTCCGGGTTCTGCGGGTCGATGTCGGCCATCGCCCGCTCGATCTTGCCGGTGTCGACCTCGATCCCGGCCGCGTAGTCGGCGACCGCGGCCAGCAGATGCTGGCGCAGCCACGGCACTCCGGCGTACAGCCGCTGGTGCGCGACTTCACGCAGCGCGAGGTACAACCTGACGTCCTCGTCGGTCAACCCGAGGCCATCGGCGAACTTCGCCACGTTGTCCGGCAGCAGGATCGCCTGGCCGGTCGGCCCCAGCGGAAGCCCGATGTCGGACGAGCTGACGACCTCGCCGGCGAGCTCGCCGAGACCCTGGCCGACCTGCGCACCGAAGACGGAACCGCCCAACTGCCGCAGCATCCCCGCCATCGGACCGGCGAACTGCTGTGCCTCGGCCGGCAGCGCGTTGCCCATCGCGCCCGCGACGTGCTCCGCGACCGGATCGACGATCGTCTGCCAGACCGGGAGCGTGTTCTCGACCCACTCGGCACGGCTCCAGGCCGCGGAGGTCGCGGACACCTCGGGCAGGGTGGTCGCGTCGTCCAGCCAGTGCTCGGCGAGGCGGACCGCGTCCGCGACCCGATCGCTGTCGGTGGACGTCATCGACCGGTCGCCGGCGGTGGAGACGGTCTTGCGGGCAATGTCCTTGGCCAGGTCCCAGTTCACGGGCTTGCCGTCGGTCGACCCGCTCAGCATCTGCTGGACCTGGGCGAAGATCGCGTTCAGGTCCGGGGTGCCGCCCGCGCCGGCCGCACCGGAGAACTGCTGGAACATGGCCTCGAACGGCGTTCCCTTGAACGGGTTGTCCGGGTTGTCCGGTTCGTCGCTCATCGGAGGGCCTTCCTGTGCGGGTGGGGCGTACAACTCCAACGTACTGGTTCGGTCCATCAGTTCCTCGCCCGGTGAACGCACAACCGTCCCTGTTCGCCGCAGGCAGAGCCTGAACCCCGGTCCGGCAGGTAGGTGAGGAAGGCAACAGTCTCTCCCGTGTACGCCGCACCACGCACCGCAGCGCCGTACGCCGGGAGGCGGAACGGGAGGGGATGTCCTGGAAATAGACAGTGGGAGGGAGAATTGCGATGCGGGGGATGGAATGGTGTGGTGTGAGCGTGGGGACCTGGCCGGAATGAGGAACGGATGAGCGACGCGATCAGACTGCTGGACATTCGCGACAGTGCGTTGTCCAGCGACGAGGTGCTGGCCGCTGTCGCGGACCCGACGGCGGGCGGAACTGCGCTTTTTATCGGCACTGTGCGCAACCACGACCAGGAGAAGCCGGTCGACCGCCTGAGCTACGAGGCGCACCCGGACGCGCTGGAGCACCTGCGAAAGGTTGCGCAGCGTATTTGTGACGATCCCGGCGTGACCGCGCTGGCCGCCGTGCACCGGACCGGGGATCTGGTGATCGGCGACGCCGCGGTGATCGTGGCGGTGGCGGCATCGCACCGCGAAGTGGCGTTCATCGCCTGTCGGCAGCTGATCGACGACCTCAAGGCCGAGGTTCCGATTTGGAAAAACCAGCGCTTCACCGACGGTGGCAGCGAGTGGGTCGGCGCTCACTGACACGTACGCTGGGCGCATGAAGGTGGCCGGATGAAGGTTTTGGCGTGGCTGGCGTTCCCGCTGGTCGCCACGCTGCTGGCAATGTGCTGGGCGGCATGGCGCGGGTGGCGCAGCCGTGAGCGCCGCCGGTCCGGCGGAGCCTTCGCCTCGGTCGAGGACTTCCGCCGCTTCAGCGCCGCGCTCGCCGCGCCAGGCCCACGGGCCACTCCGGAACGTCGCCGCGGCCTGGGTCGTCGTAACCATCAGCCGGTCTCTTCCGAGATCCGTAGCTCCGGCTCCAAGATCGCAGGGCAGGGTTCGTGACACGTCGTACCGCCACATTGGTCACCTCGATCGTTGTGCTTGTCGTTTCGCTGGGGCTTGTCACCGCGTTCCCGGTGCCGTTCGTCTCGTTCAGCCCCGGGCCGGTCAAGGACACCCTGGGATCGGCGAAGAACAAGCCGGTCGTCGAGATCACCGGCCACGAGACGTTCCCGACCACGGGCCAGCTCGACCTGACCACCGTGTCCGTGACCTCGCCGGACCGGCAGCTGACCCTGCCGCAGGCGATGCGGAACTGGCTCGACCCGCACCACGACCTGTTCCCGCGCGAAATCATCTATCCGCCGGACCAGAGCGCCGACGAGGTCGAGCAGCAGAACACCGCGGAGATGACCGGCTCGCAGGACAGCGCGGTCGCGGCCGCGCTGCAGGCGGCGAAGGTTCCGTTCCACACGAAGGTGTCGACGGTCGCGGACAAGTCGCCGGCGCAGGGCAAGCTGAAGCCGGGCGACATCGTGCTCGCCGTCGACGGTCAGACGGTGACGCAGGTCCCGCAGGTCGGCGAGTTCGTCCGAAAGCACAAGGTCGGCGAGAACGTCGTGTTCCTGATCCGCCGCGGCACCGCCGAGCAGACCGTCCAACTGAAGACCGCCGCGACGCCCGGTGAGGAGACCCGGCCGATGGTCGGGATCACGATCGGCGTCGACTCGCAGGTGAAGGTGACGGTCAACCTCGGGCAGGACATCGGTGGGCCCAGTGCGGGCACCGCGTTCGCGCTGGCCATCTACGACAAGCTGACCCCGGGCGCGCTGCTGAACGGGAAGCACGTCGCGGGAACCGGGACGATCGACGCGCTTGGCCAGGTCGGCGCGATCGGCGGTATCCAGCAGAAGATCGCCGGCGCCAGGAACGACGGCGCGACGGTGTTCCTGGTCCCGGCGCCGAACTGCGCGGCTGCACTGCACGCGGGCGTGAAGGGCATCCAGCTGGTGAAGATCAGCACGCTGACCGACGCCATCAGCGGCCTGCAGGCGATCGCCGACGGTAAGGGAGATGTCCCGTCGTGCAGTCAATGAGCGACAGATACGTACTGGTGAGCCCAAGGGGAGATCTGCCGGCATGGATTCCGTAGGCACGCTGCCACCGGACGCGCTCAGCCGCGCCGTGGTCGAGATCGAGAAGCACGTGAGCAGCGCGGGCTGGGACCAGCCCGCGCAGTTGTTCGCGCTGGTTCCGACGGCGGACCTGCTCCGCGCCGAACCGAATCTCGCCGCCGAACTCGGCGCCGAGGACGCATCGCAGCCGCTGACCCCGGTTGCCCAGGGCGAACTTCCCGGCGGTGTCGAGGACGACCGCCTCGCCGACACGCTGGGCCGGATCGAATGGCCGGACGGCGTCGCGGGATGCGCACTGGCGATCGAGCGGATCGTGCTGCCGCCGGCCGCCGAGTCCGGCCTGTCCAGCGTCGAGTCGGACGCCGAACTGGCCCGGCTGGCCGGTAGCGATCCGCGCCGCCACGAGGTCCGGATGGTCGCGGCAGTGCTCCGGGAAGGAACCCGGTTCGGAGCCGTCCGGTTGCGCGCCCACGACCAGGACAGCGCAGTGCTCACCGGTGTCGACTTGGTCCCCACGCTGTGCGAAGTACTGTCTTTGACATTCGAACCTTCGGCCGGCATCCGGTCGGGCGAGGGTCCTGGGGTCGACGGCATGAGCGACGACGAGGAGAAGCGACCATGAGCGACGGCGTCTATGACATGCCGGAAGAGCCGCCGGCCCGCAGGACCCGGCGAACAGGCGGACGCCCGCGCGCTCTGCTGCCGACGATCGCCACGCTGATCGTCCTGCTGATCCTCTTCAGCGTCTTCACCGACGTCTGGACCCAGCGTCTCTGGTACCGATCGGTCGACCTCGGTTCGGTGTTCAGCACTGTGCTCGGCACCCGCGTGCTGCTGTTCGTGATCGTCGGTCTGCTGATGGCGGCCGCGGTCGTCGCGAACGTCATCGTCGCCTTCCGCGCCCGTCCCCGGGTAGCGCTCGCCCCGTCGCCCAGCCCCGGTTTCGAGCGGTACGGCGATCTGCTGCAACAGCACGGGAAGGTCGCGATCGGCGTCGTCGCGACCCTGATGCTGGTCTTCGGCGGCTCGGCAGCGTCGGGGGAGTGGAAGGTCTTCCTGGCCTGGCGGAACCGGACGCCGTTCGGTGTCACCGACAAGCACTTCAACAAGGACATCGCGTTCTTCGTCTTCGACTACCCGTGGCTGCGTGTGCTGCTCGGCTTCGGCTACTCGATCGTCCTGCTGTCGCTGGTCGCCGCGATCATCACGCACTACCTGTACGGCGGCTTCCGTCCGTCCGCCAAGGGCCAGAAGGCCTCCGGCGCGGCGCAGGTGCAGTTCTCGGTGTTGCTCGGTCTGCTTGTCCTCCTCAAGGCCTTCAGCTACTGGCTGGACCGGTTCGGCCTCACGACCTCGGACGCCAAGCTCTTCACCGGTGTCTCCTACACCGGCGACCACGCCGTCCTGCCGAGCAAGGAGATCCTGGCCGTCATCGCGGTTCTGTGTGCGATCTTGTTCTTCGCCAATGTGGTCCGACGGACCTGGCTGCTTCCCGGCGTGGGCACGGTCGTGCTGATCCTGTCGGCGATCCTCCTCGGTGCGCTCTGGCCGGCCGCGCTGCAGCAGTTGCGGGTGCGACCGAGCGAGCCGGTGAAGGAGGCGCCGTACATCACCAAGAACATCGAGGCCACGCGCCAGGCGTACGGACTCGAGGACACCGCCGTCACCGAATACAAGGCGAAGAGTACGGCGAAGCCGGAGGACCTGACGGCGGATGCCGAAGTTCTGCCGGGTATCCGGCTGATCGACCCGACGGTGATCGGACCGACCTTCGAGCAGCTCCAGCAGGTCCGTGGCTTCTACTCGTTCCCGACGGATCTCGACGTCGACCGGTACAAGATCAAGGGCAAGGTCAACGACACGGTCATCGCGGTCCGCGAAGTCCAGGTCGACCGGTTGCCGGCCGGTCAGCGCAACTGGAACAACGACCACACCGTCTACACCCATGGCTACGGGGTCGTCGCCGCCAACGGGAACCAGTCGCAGGGCGGTACTCCGGTGTTCACCGAGAAGGACCTGCCGCCGACCGGCGATCTCGGTGACTACGAACCGCGGATCTACTTCGGCGAGCAGTCGCCGGACTACTCGATCGTCGGTGCCCCCGAGGGCGGCCAGAAGGTCGAGCTCGACACGCCCGAAGGACAGAAGGGCGGTGACCCGACGCTGAACACCTACGAGGGCAAGGGCGGCGTCCCGGTCGGCTCGTTCGCCAACCGGTTGCTCTACGCAACAAAATTCCGGGATGCGAACATCCTGCTGTCCAGCCGCGTGAACTCCGCCTCGAAGATCCTCTACGACCGCACTCCGCGCGAGCGGGTCGAGAAGGCGGCCCCGTGGCTGACGCCGGACGGTGACCCGTACCCGGCGATCGTCGACGGCCAGGTGGTCTGGATCGTCGACGGCTACACCACCTCGGACAACTACCCGTATTCCGAGAAGGTCGACCTCGACGTCAGCACCCGGGACACCACGACCGGCCGCGGGACGATCGCTCAGCAACCGAGCGAGAAGATCAACTACATCCGCAACTCGGTCAAGGCTGTCGTCAACGCCTACGACGGCTCGGTCGAGCTGTACGCCTGGGACGACAAGGACCCGGTGCTGAAGACCTGGATGAAGGCGTTCCCGGGCACGGTCAAGCCGCGCTCGGACATTTCGCCGGACCTGATGTCGCATCTGCGCTACCCGGAAGACATGTTCAAGGTGCAGCGCGACCTGCTCGCGAAGTACCACGTCCAGGACGCCGGCACCTGGTACCAGAACAGCGACCTGTGGCGAGTGCCGGACGACCCGACCGCGGTCTCCTCCGGTGGTGACTCGGCGACGCATATCAGCCAGCCTCCCTTCTATCTCTCGTTGCGGATGCCCGATCAGTCCGAGCCGAAGTTCTCGCTGACGTCGGTGTACGTGCCGAACGGTGAACGGGAGAACCTGACTGCGTTCGTGGCTGTCGATGCCGAGGCCACCTCGCCGGACTACGGCAAGTTCCGGGTCCTGCGATTGCCGGGGAACCTGCAGATACCTGGTCCGGGGCAGGTCTACAACAAGTTCCAGACGGATGAAGGCATCAGACAGGCGTTGCTGCCGATCAACCAACCGAACAGCGGAGCAAGAGCGCAGTACGGTAACCTGCTGACGCTGCCGCTCGGCGGCGGTCTCCTCTACGTGCAGCCGGTGTACTCGGTGCGGACCAGCGGGCAGGGTAGTTATCCCGTCCTGCGATACGTCCTGGTCTCCTTCGGCGACGGTGTCGCCTACGGCTCGACGTTGCAGGAAGCCCTCACCAAGGTCTTCAAGACCAGCGTCGACACCGGTGAGCTGCCTCCAGGAACCCAGAAACCGCCGACTACGCAGGAGCCGAACCAGACGGTCAAGCAGGCCATCGCCGACGCGCAGGCCGCGTGGACCCGGGCACAAGCAGCCCTCAAGAACGGCGACCTGGCCGGCTACCAGACCAACCTCAACCAGATGAAGGCTGCGCTCGACAGGGCCGCGGCTGGCGCGGCAGCGACTCCAACTCCGTCGCCATCGGCGACGCCGTCCCCGAATCCGTCGAACCCACCGGAGGCAACAACACCGACGCCCTCACCAACAGGCTGAGCCGCACGGTGGCCCCGGGGCGGCGACACCGACACCAGTCGGCGTCGCCGCCCCGTTCGTTTGCCCGTTGGCGCGCCGGGGTGGTTGCCTACGGCATCAGGTCGTCGGCTCCGGGTGGAACCCGGCCGCCGTATCGAGCACGTCCTCGTCGGTGAACCGCTCGTGGTCGATCGTCACCTCGGCCGCGACGCCAGGTTCGATGAAGTAGAACACCTCGTTGCCGGCGAACAGAGCGTCGTACCCGCCGACCTTGACCGGTTCGAGCTGCCAGTCGCCTGGCTCCTTCTCCTCGTACTCGACCAGGAAGTCCTTCACGGCTTCGAGATCGGTGAGCTTCTCGCCGCGGAGGGTCTTCACGGTCAGGTCGACCTTGAACGCACCCTCCGGATCGGGCCCGGTCTCCCAGACCCGGCTGTGGAAGGACACGTCCTCCCACTCGTACTCGAAGTCGCTCGGCGTGCCGAGGCCGTCGGGAAGGTTCTCGATCACGAAGCCGTCCAAGGTGCCAGCCCTTTGCTCGGTCGATGGATGATCCGCGGAGTACGTCGACGACGGTGTGAACTCTGTTGCTGAGGCAGGGACTGTCGTCGAGAGCCCGAGCGCGGCCAGGACGACCGCGCCTCCGGTCACGATACGGCGGACGGACGGCACGGCTCGGGGACGAAGCGATGAACGCGACATGGCTGCCTCCTGGAAACGGCGGCGCCCGCCTGCTGCGGGACGCCCTTCGTGACCAAGAAGGTGCAGTGATCGTCCCTCGCGTGAACCGACGAGTTCGGATCTGTGGACAACCTCGCGATCAGTGCCCGATCAGCCGATGCAACCGGTGGAACGTCTGCCGGAACCCGAGCCGCGGCCACGCCCGCGACGACAACAGGTTCGTCACCCGCCAGTCGGTCACGACCGACGTGTACCCGGTCTCCGCCGACCACTGCAGCACGGCCTCGCCCAGCGCGCGCCCGGCGCCGAGTCCACGAGCCGACGGCAGGACGGCCGCGAACCCGAGGAACCCCGCGTTGTCCGGTTTCGCGAGCCCACTGTGCGCACTCGACTTGTCCAGCGAACAGCCGACCGACGAGCCGATGACCTCCCCGTTGTACGAGGCAACGAAGGTCGCGTAGTCCTGATCGTCGATCGATTCCTCCCAGTCCGCCACCGCTTCCTCGAGAGTCGGCAGGTCCCCAGACGAGAACACCGGCGACAACCCCTGATGCCGGGGCAGTTCGAGGTCGAGCTCCGCGAGTACAGGGATGTCCGCACGCACGGCACGGCGTACGACGAGGTCCGCCGGTGGCTGGGGAGGAGAGTCAGGGACAGGACGCACGGCGTGCGCATGCTGCGAACCGAACGCCAGCCGGAACCAGGCGTCGATCAGCGCGGGGTCGTCAGGCACCAGGACGTAGTGCGCGATGCGGCCGTCATCGACCCACTTCGCGGCGGCAGCGCCGTACAGGTCGCGGATGTGTTCTGGCTCACGTACGGCGTGACCGGCGGCCTCGACCCAGATGTTCGGACCCCAGACCGGGGACTGCTTCGGAGCGGCCAGCAGATAACCGGTGATCTCGCCGCCTTCGACCAGCACCGCGCCGGACGCGCCCTCGGTCTCCCAGGCAGCCGTCACCTCGACCAGCGCGAGCTGCTCGTCCTCGTAGTCGGCGGGAAGCAGCGGGTGACGCTTGCGGTGCACCTGATGCCGCTCGGCGAGCAGGCCCGCCGCGGCCGGCAGATCCGCCTCCTCGAACGGGCGAATGACGTGTCGGGACATACTCGGACGGTACGCCGCCGCGCCCCCGGCAGACACGGGTTTTCGCTGGTCCGGGGCCGCGCCGGGAACCGATTTGGTTGCTCGGCCCAGATCCTCTAAACTAAAGACACAACGACGCGGGGTGGAGCAGCTCGGTAGCTCGCTGGGCTCATAACCCAGAGGTCGCAGGTTCAAATCCTGCCCCCGCTACGGAAGAAGGCCCGGACCAACAGGTCCGGGCCTTCGTTTTGTTGTGCCTGGCCTGCGGGTTTGGTTGCCTCAGCGGTAGGCAGAGGCTTGGAGGTTGAAGAGTTCGGCGTACAGGCCGTTCTTGTGGAGTAGGTCTTCGTGTGAGCCGTGTTCTGCGATCGTCCCGTGCTGGAGCACGATGATGCTGTTGGCCATGCGCACTGTGGAGAATCTGTGCGAGACCAGGACTGTGATGGAGCCGACACGTTCTCGAAGATCGTGTGCGACCTGGGTCCAGGCTTCGAAGAGGCGATGCTCGGTTTCAGGGTCCAGGGCTGCTGAGGGTTCGTCGAGAAGTAGCAAGGCAGGACCGGGGCGCATCATTGCTCTGGCGATCGCAAGCTTCTGCCACTGGCCTCCGGACAGGTCCACACCGGCCGGCCGGCCCGAGCCGAGTTGCGTATCGAGCCCGCGGGGCAGGGCGGACAGTACGTCGGTGGCGGCGGCGCGCTCGAGCGCGCCAAGAACCTTCAGATCGGTATCAGCGTTTTCGAGGTCTCCGAGCGCCACGGTCTCGCGCACCAGCAGCTCGAACCGGGCGTGATCCTGGAACGCGGCAGAGACCCTGTCTTGCCATCGTGTGAGGTCGACCGAGGCGAGATCCACCCCGTCGATGGTGATGGTGCCGTTGGTCGGGCTGTAGAGGCCGGCAAGGAGTTTGACCAGAGTCGACTTGCCGGCGCCGTTCTCGCCAACGATGGCGATCGTCAAGCCGGCGGGCAGGTCCACGTCGATGTTCGCGAGGGCAGGCCGTGCTGCGCCGTCGTACTGGTAGGAAACGTTGCGCAGCGAGATGCCGTGCTCAAGCCGCTGCGGCACAGGGCGGTGGCCCCGTTGAGTCGCGTGGCCGAAGAGGTCTTGCAGGCGGACGAAACGGTCGGCCGCTACCAGACTTCGGATCGTGAGCTGTAGGACCTCACTGGAGCCGCTGACTAGCCCGAGCACTTGACCGGCGAGGACCGCGATCAGCGCGGCTTCGCCGATGGTTGCCTCGCCGATGGTGACTTGCCGCACCACAAAGGCGATGGAAGCTACGTATCCGGCGATGAAGACCAGTCGTCCGGCGAGACTCCAGCCGGCGGCCTGAAGTTGGGCTTGTCCGTTGAAGCGTCGGATCTGGTGGTGCGCCTGCTGAAACCTGCGCAGCATCTCCGCTTGCAACCTGAAGAGGCGCACCTCCTTCGCGCCACCCGGGGTGGCCGTCAGCTCTACGAGATGCTCAGCAAGCCGGGCGGGTTCGGCTGCGCGCCGGCCACTGTCGCGGAAGATGCGGCTTGTCTTGAAGCTGACGAGCAGCGACGGCGCCGCGAACAACGGCAAAGCGAGGAGGAGCGGATCGACAAGAACCATGAGGACCGCAGTCGTGACGATCTGCACGGCGACGGCGCAGAGTTCGACCATCCTCGGCAGAACCTGACTGAGCTGATAGCCCTCTCGCTGGAACGCAGACAGTTCGTTCAGATGTTGGGGGCTCTCGTGGAGTTCCAGTGTTGGCGCGGCGCTGACCAGGTTGAGAATCTGCGCGTTCATCAGGTACCGGGTGTGATCGCGAAGCCGAGACTGGGCACGTTGTCCGCCGTAGGCGATCGCGAGAGTGGCGGCGATTGAGATGACGCCTCCGACAGCGCCGACGCCTAGGCGAGATGGGTTGCCGGTGTGGATGCCGTCAACGATGAACTTCAGCCACAGACCGTAGGAGGACTGCGTGATCGCCAGCAGGCCGGCCAGTACGAACGCAAGCACTGCTGCTGTGCGATCCGCCTGCCAGGCTAGGCGCAGCATCGTTCTGATGACGCGCAAGCGGGCGTTCTCAGCCATCGATGTCCTCCTCGGCGTTGGCGCTGAACCGCATCGCTTGCTTGCGGAACATGCGGGCGTAGATTCCCTCGGCCGCGAGGAGCTGTTCATGACTGCCGTCTTCGGTGACCTGTCCGCCGTCGAGCACGATGATCCGGCTGGAGCGACGGATCGTGGAGAACCGATGGCTGATCAGGACGCTGGTCAAGCCGGACGTGAGATCGAGGAACCTGTTGTAGATGTCTGCCTCGGCGCGTACGTCGAGTTGCGCGGTTGGTTCGTCGAGAACGAGAACGCGCGCGCCGCCTTGAACCGCCATGAGTGATCTGGCGAGGGCTATCCGCTGCCACTGTCCACCCGACAGGTCGACTCCACTCTCGAGCCGCGGAGAGAGCGTCGTATCAAGGCCATGCGGGAGCCTGCCGAGGATGGCGTCCGCGCCGGCTCGTACGGCGGAGCGCTCGATCTCCTGGTCGATAACTGGCTGGCTCAACTGCTCAACTGCTCCGAGACCGATGTTGTCCCGCGCGGACATCCCGTAGTGAATGAAGTCCTGGAAGATCGCCGCCACGGACTTTCGCCACGATTCCTGATCGATCTCGCGAAGATCGGTTCCGTCGATGAGGATGCGGCCACTCTGCGGTACTTCGAGCCCGGTGAGCAGCTTGATCAACGTGGTCTTGCCTGCGCCGTTCAGGCCGACGATGCCAAGCGACGTACCCGCCCGGATCTCGAGGCTCAGCCGATCGAAGATGACTTTGCCGGATCCGGGATATCCGAAGGTCACCTCCTCGAACACGATCGATTCCGTCGGACGTCCTGACGCACTGGCAGTGCCGGAGTGTGTGGTGGCGTGGTGGGAAACGAGGTGTTCCAGCTCAAGAACGACCGGGACACGACTGGCGCCGTACTCGATGAGATCGTCACCGGCCTGATCGGCGAGAAGGCTCATGCCGAGCATGCCTTGGAGCAGCAAGACGACAGCGCCGACGCTGAGGTCTGACCGTGTCGCCAGCGCGACAACGGACGCGTTGGCCACGACGACGAGGGCGAGGAGCACGGCCAGCGGGCGTTGTCCGACCTTGCGGGACTTGGCCAACTCCGCGAGTATGCGAGCCGTTTGGCGCCCGTAGCGATCCGACAACCAGTCGCTGAGGCCAAAGATACGAACCTCTTTGGCCCACTCCTGGCGCAAGCCGATCCGGTGCGTGTAGCTCGCGGCATGTACGGCGTCTTCCCAGGTGAACTGGTCTGAGCGGCGCATGCTCGCCTGCAGCCTGTTGCCGACCAGGATCCAGACCAGGAACAGGATTGCGGCGGCCGGAGCGGAGACGGTGGCCACCAGCACAGCGGCCGCGACACCCTGGGCTTGCAGGGGCCACTTCATGCTCAAGCCGTCGACCAGGTCCCCGGGCTCGAGACCCGCGATGCGCACGGCACGGTCAGTCTTGGCGGCCAGGTTGGGTCGCTCGAAGATATCCAAGGTGCTTGCGCCGAGAGCGGCGCGGATCACGCGACCGATCAAGTGTTCCTCGTACCGCCGGTACAGCGACCAGCGCACCACCTCGTAGGCGGCGCGCGTCACCTCTTGCGCCGCCAGTACAAGAGCGATCCCGGCGAGGGTCGAAAGGACTGCGGCAGATGACCGGGCCGCAACCGGGAGGATTGTGATCAGGTGTGCGACCAGTGCTGCGAAGATCGCCGGCCAGATGGCGGTGAGGACGATGCACCCGAGCAGCAAGGCAAACCAGGCTGGAAACGCCCGAGCCAGCTCGACGACCGCGAGCACCCGCGGCGAGCGGAACAGCCACTGCTCTGAATAGTTACCCTTCCCGCACCGCAACAAGGTGGCAGCTGCTACCCGCCGTGTCAAACCCTCTCCGGCGTCGGACCTCTACTGGAGGTTTGTGATGACTACCTTGAGGGCTTCTTGTTCGGCGGCGTTGGCGAAGGTGTCGTAGGCCTCTTCGAACTGTCCGAAGGGGAACTGGTGTGTCACGAACTTCTCGGGGGCGATGGCGCCCTCCTTGATGTCTTCGAGGAGTTCTGGTGCGGTGATGGCGTTGACCAGACCGGTGGTGATGGTGAGGTTGTTGATCCAGTGCCGCTCGATCGGGAACTCGACACTCTCGCCGTGTACGCCGATGTTGGCGACGTGGCCGCCGGGCCGGACGGACTCGAGGGCGGTGCCGAAGGTTGCGGGGAGGCCCACCGCTTCGATGGCGACGTCGACGCCCAGGCCGTCGTGACTGAGTTCTCGCAGGGCCTGTACGACGTTCTCGCCGGCCTCGATCGTCTCGGTCGCCCCGAAATCGCGGGACTGGTCGAGCCGGAACTTGTTGCCGTCAACGGCGATGATCTTCGCGGCGCCGGCTGTGCGGGCGGTCATGATCGCGGCGAGTCCGACGGGTCCGGCACCGATGACGGCGACGACGTCCCCGTTCTTGACGGCGCCGTTGAGTACGCCGATCTCGTAGCCGGTGGGGAGGATGTCGCTCAGCATGGTGCCCTGTTCGGCGGAGACTCCTTCGGGGAGCGGGATCAGGCCGTTGTCGGCGTACGGGACGCGCACGTACTCCGCCTGGGTTCCGTCGATGAGGTGCCCGAAGATCCAGCCGATGCCGCCGAGGGTCTTGCAGTGCGAGGGCAGGCCGGCCTTGCAGTAGTCACACGTCCCGCACTTGCTGATGCAGGAGATGATGACCCGGTCTCCGACCTTCACGCTCTTGCAGTCGGAGCCGACCTCGGTGACTACACCGACGCCTTCGTGGCCGAGGATCCGGCCGTCGGTGACGGCAGGTACGTCGCCTTTGAGGATGTGCAGGTCGGTGCCGCAGATGGTGGTGACCTCGACCTTCACGATCGCGTCGGTCGGGTCCTTGATCGCTGGATTCGGGACGTCTTCCCAAGCCTTCTTGCCAGGTCCGTGGTAAACGAGCGCCTTCATCGGTACTCCCCATCTCGTTGGCCAGTCGGTACCAAGCGTGCGCACCGGCACACCTCGAATGCTCACACCGCAGGCCGACGGTGCCGGTCTCATCCTGAGACGGTGCGAACCAGAGAAGGCAGTCTCAGCGGCCGGCGAGGACGTCCCCGAGTCTTTGCCGTGCCTCTTAGACCAGCAGACGAACGATTAGGCCGAGGTGGTCACTGGGGTAGCTGTCCTCGAGGTGCGTGGATTCGACCGTCAACGTCGGGCCGGAGAGTAGGACGAAGTCGATGCAGTGCGGGGACCTGTCCGGAGGGAGATAGGCCTGGTGGAACGTCGGTGGGCAGTCGTCGCCGAATGCGTCGGCCAGGCGGGAGTTGCCGAGGAAGTCGCGGTACAGGGAGCTGTCGCGGGCGATGTTGAAGTCGCCGGTGAGGACGGCCGGCTCTTCAACAGTTCCGACGTACTGCGCCAGCGTCGTCAGCTGGGCCTGGTGGAGCCGGTGGTAGCGGCTGGTGAGGGACCAGTCGCCGTCGTGGTTGGCGGACAGGTGGGCGTTGAGGATTGCGAGGCCCGGGAGGGTGGTGGTCAGTACGCCCTTGAGTGATGCGGTGAGGCGGGTAATGCGTGGCAATGCACTGACAGAGGGGCTCGGGAAACGTCTGTAGGTGGCGGCCGTGACCGGGTGGCGAGAGAACGTCACCAGGCCGCCGGCTGGGCCGGCCGCCGAGGGGCGGAAGCTGGCGCGGTACGACGGCATGGACCGGCGCAGCAGCTGCAGGTGGTAGTAGGTGAGCACCTCCTGCAGGTTGACCACGTCTGCGTCGGACGTCTCGAACGCCTCGGCGATCGCGATGTAACGGGAGCGCAGGTTGGAGCTGAAGAGCGGGACTCCCCGGGTGTTGAGGGAGGCGACTGTCAGGCGGGTCAATTGACGGCTAGTTCGCCGAGTTCGGACCAGTTGTCTTGGGGGAGTTTGAAGTTGACGATGCGGGGCGTTTCGACCAGGTGGGGTGGGAGGTGTTGTTGGGCGGCCTTGAAGTGGTCGGAGGTGACGTGGTGGGTGGCGGCGTCGTCGTCGGCGAAGGCTTCTACGAGCACGTACTCGTTCGCATCGTCGACGGAGCGGGACCAGTCGAACCACAGGCAGCCGGGTTCGGCGCGGGTTGCGGTGGTGAAGTCGGCGGTGATGGTCGGCCAGTCGTCGGCGTGCTCGGGCTTCACGCGGAACTTCGCGGTGATGAAGATCATGAGGACAAACCTAGCGGCCACCGCAGCGGTGGCGGTCGCAATCTGAGATCAGCGAAGGGTGAACCCGGTACCCAGGGCGTCGCGTGGGTCCAGGCTGAACGTCGCGGTTCCGGTGCGGTAGGCAGTCCCGGTGACTTCGGTGATGACGCCGTCCGGGGTCTCCTCGACGACACGACCGAGGAACGTCGTACCGACGATCGAGTCGTGGCGCAGCACTTCTCCCGTGCGCAGACGACCTTCGTCGTGCAGGAGAGCCAGGCGTGCCGACGTACCGGAGCCGCAAGGGGAGCGGTCGGCCTCCCCGTCGGCGAACACCGCAAGGTTTCGCTGGTGCGCGGTCCCGAGGTCGTCGTACAGGATCGTGCCGTAGAGACCGCTCAGTCGCGGATCAGTCGGATGTACGGCGACCGCGTCCAAGGCCCACTTGATCTCGCGACCGATCGCGATCAGGTCCGCGTAGCACGCCGGCGTCACCGACAAACCGACCGACGAGGCGAGGACCGACGCGTAGAACGCGCCGCCATAGCTGATGTCCGCCAGCACCTCCCCGCGTGACGTCGGCACCTGTACGCCACGGCTCAGCACGTACGACGGAACGTTGCGGAAGGCAACGCTCAACACCGAACCACCAGCGCAACTGACCCGCGCGGCCACCCGCCCCGAAGGTACGTCGATGACGACGTCGGTCTCGCCATCAGCAGCCACCTGGACCAGACCGGTCTCGACTGCCCACGTCGCAAGTGCGATCGTCCCGTGCCCGCACGCGGTCGAGTACCCGTCCTTGTGCCAGAACACCACGCCGAAGTCGGCGCCGTCGTCATCGCCCGGTACGACGAACCCGCCGTACATGTCCGCATGACCACGCGGCTCGTTCACCAGCAACCGCCGTACGGCGTCGATCGCCTCGGACGACTGCGCCACGACCCGGCGGTCGGCCACGGATGCTCCGGGGATCTCGACCGAGGTCACGATCCGGAAGGGCTCTCCGGCCGTGTGATAGTCCACAACGCTGACGTCGTCCACAAGAAGTACCTTAAGCAAGCGAAAGCCGCCGTCTGCCCCGATGACGGGGCAAGGCGGCGGCTGGAGCGGCCTGGAACCGGGTGGGTCAGGCGGCTTGGGGTACGCGGTTGCGCGCGGCCCAGACGGCTCGGCGCAGTTTGGCCTTGTCGGGGTAACCGGCTTCGCAGCCGATCACGTACACGTCGTGGCTGCGCATGTTGACCATGCCTGCCACGTACCAGACCGGGCTCCCCTCGGCCAGCATGGTGACGATCATGTTCCGGATGTCGGTGGTGATGTTCATTCTGACCCTCTCCTTTGGTCGCTCTTACTGATACGTCGGACCAGAGGGGCCGGATTCGACACGTCCTCGAAAAGAAAAATCGGGAAAACAAAGCGCCCCGATCGATGATCGGGGCGCTCGTCCGTGTGGGTCCCGGGGGGAGTGGGACCACCACACGTTGGGGGGGACCTTGACGTTAACCCGACGAAGGGGTCACGCTCAGCAGTTTTCGCCGAGCGGCATCAGAAGCGCGTTCAGCGGTTCGAGCGTCTCCGATACAGCGAAGTCGCCAGTAGGACAGAGAACAGGAGTAGACCACAACACCACGCAAGTGCGACCCGGCCGTTGTTCTGCATCGGCGTTCCGATCAGCAGGCTGCGGACGGTCTCGATCACCGGCGTGATCGGTTGGTGCTCGCTGATCGGCCGCAACCACGACGGCATCGACTCCGGCTGCACGAACGCGCTGCTCAGGTACGGCAGGAACAGCATGAAGAAGCTGAGCGTGCTGGCCGACTCCACCGACTTGGCGATCACACCGAGTCCCGCCGCGAGCCAGGACAGCGCCACGACGTACAGCAAGAGCAGACTGATCGCCGCCAGCCAGTCCAACACCCCTCCCTCGGGACGGAACCCCATGGCGAGTGAGGCCAGGATGACGATCGCCGTCGACGTCGCGTTGCGCGCGACGCTTGCGACCACGTGTCCGGTCAGTACGGCGAAGCTGTGGATGGGCAGCGAGCGTAGGCGGTCGATCATCCCGCCGTGCATGTCGTCGGCGACCACCATCGCCGTCGACGAGGCGCCGTACCCGGTGGTGAGCAACAGGATCCCCGGTACGACGTAGTTCACGTACTCCGTCCCCGTATTGATCGCGCCGCCGAACACGTAGACGAACAACGCCATCATCAGCAACGGCAGCAGGAGCGACACGAACAACGTGTCGACGTTGCGCCGCGCCAGCCGCACACTGCGGTCGATCATGGTCACCGCGTCCGAGCAGGCGGCGAGGACTCCCTGGTGTGACATCAGCAACCTCTCAAGCGGTCAGTGCGAGGAACACGTCATCGAGCGTGGGACGGTGCGACGACACCCGCTCCGGCGTCAGCCCGTTGTCACGCAGTACGTCGAGGACCTGGTGCAGGTGTGCCGCCGTACCGTCCGACGGCACGTTCAGCACCAGCTGGTCGACCACACCGCTCAGTACGCCGGCAGCTTTCAGTAGCTGCACCTCGTCGGAGAACCGCAGCTCGATCCGCTCACCACCGATCTGGGTCTTCAGGGCGTCCGCAGTACCACTGGCAACGATGCGCCCCTCGTCGAGCAGCACGATCCGGTCGGCGAGCCGGTCCGCTTCCTCCAGGTACTGCGTGGTGAGCAGGATCGTCGTACCGTCGCGGACCAGCTCCGCGATCGCGTCCCACATCGCGAACCGGCTGGCCGGATCGAGGCCGGTCGTCGGCTCGTCCAGGAAGATCACCTGCGGGCGCGCGATCAGACTCATCGCCAGGTCGAGCTTCCGCCGCATGCCCCCGGAGTACGTCCTCACGCGCCGGTCCATCGCGTCGGTGAGCCCGAACTGTTCCAGCAGCTCCGTCGTACGCCGTTGTGCAGTACGCCGGCCGAGGTGCATCAGCCGGCCGACCATCACCAGGTTCTCCCGCCCGGTCTGGTTCTCGTCGACCGCGGCGTACTGCCCGGTCAGGCTGATCACGCCACGGACCCGGGCCGGTTCGCGGAGTACGTCGTACCCCGCGATGGTCGCCGTACCGGAATCCGGGCGGGTCAGCGTGGTCAGGATCCGCACCGTGGTGGTCTTGCCGGCGCCGTTCGGGCCCAGCAACGCGAGCACCGATCCCTCCGCGACGCTCAGGTCGACCCCGTTCAGTACGTCGGTCGCGCCGTACGACTTCCTCAAGCCGGTCGCCTCGACGATCATCGTCCCCTCCTTACTGCGTATCGAATACGCTAAATAGCGTAGCAGGTACGCAATATGGGTCGGCAAGCCCTAAACTGAGCCGGTGGAGAACAACGAGCTGCCGGCCGACGTCGCGCTGATGTGGCGGTTGCGGGAGAAGCCGCGGCGTGGGCCGAAACCGTCGCTGACGCTCGACGACATCGTCGCGGCGGCGATCGCGATCGCCGATGCCGAAGGCCTCGCCGCCGTTTCGATGGCTCGGGTCGCCGAGCGGCTCGGCAACTCGACGATGGCGCTGTACCGGCACCTGAAGAGCAAAGACGACCTGCTGGTGATCATGTCCGACGCCGCGATCGAGCGTCCGGAGCCGATGCCCGAGGGTGTCGACTGGCGGACCGGGCTGACGTTCTGGGCGGACGGCGTGCTGACCGCGATCCGTCGGCACCCGTGGTACTCCAAGGTGCCGATCTCCGGTCCGCCGGCCGGTCCGAACAACCTCGCCTGGTTCGATTCCGCGCTCGGCGCGCTGAAGGACACCGGCCTGCCCGAGGAGGCGAAGGTCGGCGTGGTGATGGGCCTCATCACGTACGTGCAGGGAGAGATCCGGATGGCGTTCGACCTGGCGGCCGGCTACGCGGAGAACCCGGATGCCTTCCAGCGGTTCGGCTCGACGCTCCGCCAGGTCGCGGATCCGCGGGTCTACCCGGCGGTGGCGCGCACGGTCGAGGCCGGGGTGTTCGACGAGGTGGGGAGCTTCGAGGAGGACAACGAGGCCGACTTCGACTTCGGCCTGCAGCTCTACCTGGACGGGGTCGCTGCGTTCATTGACCGGGTTGGATGATCGCGTCGGCCGCCGGTGCTGTCGCCGCGATCAGGTGGGCGTTGCGTTCGTCGGATCCGTACGTGCGTTCGTGTGCTTCCTCGGGTGATCTACCGAACGCCCGGTGCCTGGCTTCGAGGCGCGCGTGACGGAGCTCTTCGGGCACCTCGACGTACCAGCACTGATCGAGCAGGCTGCGGACGGTCGACCAAGGCGTCTCGTCGAGCAGCAGGTAGTTGCCCTCGGTCAGTACCAGCGTGACCTCGGGGGCGATTCCGATGCTCGCGGCGATCGAGTCCTCGATGCTGCGGTCGAAGCGCGGCGCCCAGATCTGCTCGTCGGGTGATTCCTTCAACCGCTTGAGGAGCGCGACGAAGCCGTAGCCGTCGAAGGTGTGCGGCGCACCTTTCACGTCCGCGAGTCCTTCGGCCTCCAGCACCAACTGTGCGAGGTGGTAGCCGTCCATCGGCACGAGCGCGACCTGATGTCCGTCGGCGGTCAGCTTCGCGGCGAGTTGCTCGGCGTACGTCGACTTGCCCGCCGCCGGCGCCCCGGTGATCCCCAGGATCTGCCGCCGCCCTTGTGTCGCCAGCGCGACTGCACGCTCGTAGGCGGCGGCTGAATCCAGGGTCTGCACTCGAGGATCCTAAGCGAGGTAGCCGTCCGGGCGGATCAGGATCTCGTCGCCCGGCTGGGCGTGGTAGATCGCGAACGCCTCGGGTGAGGTGATGTCGACCGCGTGCGGGTGGGTCGACGGGGTCGTCGGGGCGAACTGCAGCAGGGTTTCGTGCGGGCCGCGGAACAGCTCGAACAGGCGCGTCTTGTTGCCCTCGGCATCTGTCACCGGTGCATCGGGCGCACGGTCGCCGGAGACCAGAGGGCGGGTGTCCGACCGGTCGCGGTACGAGATGTCCAGCTGGCGGGTGTTCTCGCCGCGCTCCATTGCCGACTCGTCGCCGTCGACGTGCCTCTGCATCAGGTCCTGACTGATACCGAGTACCCGCTCGGCGTTCGTCCGGCGTTCGGTCTCGTACGTCGCCAGCACCTCTTCACGTCCGTCGGCCAGCTTCCAGCCGAGGTTGTACGCGTCCTGGATGCCGGTGTTCAGACCCTGACCTCCGGTCGGCGGGTGCACGTGGGCGGCATCGCCCGCGATGAAAACGCGACCGACGCGGAACTTCGCGGCGAGCCGCACGTTCGGGCGCCACACTGTCGACCAGGTGAGGTCGCGAAGCTTCGCCGTACCCGTGCCGGCGAACTTGTCGACCAGTTCCTGCAGACCTTCGAGCGAGGTGTCGGCGTCGTCGCCGTCGAGCGGCGCGCCGAACTGGAACTGGTCGCCTCCGGACAGCGGGGTCAGGACGATCCCGGACATCGGGTTGTCCGCGGCGCCGAACCAGTGGCCGAACTCGTGGTCGAGCCCATCGGCCGCGACGTCGCCGAGGAGCATCCGGATCGAGTCGTCGGTCGTCCCTTCGAAGGCGATCCCGAGGTGCTTGCGGACGAAACTCTTGCCGCCGTCCGCTCCGACCAGGTAGTCGGCGGTCAGCGTCTCACCGGTGGACAGTTCCGCGGTCACCACATCCGCGGTCTGCGTGAATCCGGTGATCGCGGTGCGGAGTTCGACGCTCACGCCGTACTGCGAGAGCTTGTCGCGAAGGAGTTGCTCGGTGCGGGACTGGCTGAGCATCGCTCCGTTCGGGTATGGGACGTCCGGCGTCGGTTCGACCGGCTCGGCCATCCGCCGCTCGTCGACGAACCGGCCGCCGACGTGGACCTTGATCGGCGGCATCGTGCGGCTCTGCCGGAGGACCTCGTCCAGGACCTCGAGGTCCTCGAACACCTCCAGGGTCCGCGGCTGCAGGCCGTCGCCGCGCGATCCGTTGAAGAACTCGGTCGCCTTGTCGATCACCCGGACCGCGATGCCGCGCCGGGCCAGCTCGATAGCGAGGGTCAAGCCGGTCGGTCCGGCACCTGCGATCAGGACGTTCACGGTGGTCTCCTTGGATGAATTATGATTCACTGAATTCGGATTCAGTTTGTACGCGACTAGGGTTCGCTGTCAAGGAGGTACTTCGTGACAGACACGGTGAGCCGCCGGCAGCGGGCGGCCGGGACCGAGGTGGCGCTGAAGCAGGCCGCGCGCGACGTCTTCGCCGAGCGCGGGTACCTGAACACGAAGATCACCGACATCACCGCGGCCGCGGGCCGAGCGACGGGGTCGTTCTACAACCACTTCGCGAGCAAGGAAGAGCTGCTCGAGGCGCTGCTTCGCGACATGCTCGCGGCAGCGGACGAGGCGGTCGTCGACGACGCCGGGCACGATGCCGACTTCAGTCAACGGTCAGCGATCCGTTGGCATGTGGCGGTGTTCTGGCGGTTCTACCATGCGCATCTGCCGGAGATGATCGCGGTGAAACAGGCCGCGATGGTGGACCCGGAGCTGGGGCGGCGGCTGCAGCAGATCATGGCCGACGACGACCAGCACATGGTCGAGCACTTCGCATACCTGCCGAACCCGCCTGCCGATCCGCTGGTAACGATCTCCGCGATGAACGCGCTGATGGAGGGCTTCGCCTACACCTGGCTCGTCGTCAACCCGTCCAACGGCCAGACAATCTCCGACGAGAACGCCATCGACACCCTCACCAACCTCCTGCACCACGGGCTGGCGGGGTAGAGGCCGACGCCCAGGCCATCACAATCGAGCCGTCGAGACCCTCGTGCGGCGTGGAGCGGGCCGCCCGATGCAATTGTGATGGCCTGGAGATGCGGACCTGAGCCACTCACCAAGCCGGGTCAGGTGGCTGCGGTCACGCTGGGGCATGCCTCGCCGAGGCTCGGGAGGAGCAGTTGATGAGTGGCGCAGGTCCGCGCTCAGTCCTCGGGTGGGGCTTCGGCGCCTTCGCGTTCGTCGCGTTCGGCCCACTCCATCAGGGTGTCGAGTGAGTAGACGTTCTCGTCGATCGTGGCGTGGAGGTCGCCTAGCTCGGCGAAGCGTTGCGGCACGGTGGCGATCGTGAAGTCCTTTGGGTTCACGTCGTCGATCTCGTCCCAGTGGATCGGGGTCGACACGGTGCCTTCGGGGTTGCCGCGGACGGAGTACGCGGCCGCGATCGTGTGGTCGCGGGCATTCTGATTGAAGTCCACGAAGACCAGTCGTGGGTCGCGATCCTTGCGCCACCACGTGGTTGTCACGTCGTCCGGAGCCCGCCGCTCCACCTCACGCGCGAACGCGAGTGCGGCCCGCCGTACGTCGGAGAAGCCGTACGCCGGCTCCACGCGGACGTAGATGTGGATGCCCGAGCCGCCGGAGGTCTTCGGGTAGCCGACCGCGCCGAGCTCGTCGAGTACATCGTGAACGGTGTGCGCGACCCGCCGTACCCGATCGAACGGGCAGTCGGGCATCGGGTCGAGGTCGATGCGCCACTCGTCCGGTGTCTCGGTGTCGGCGCGACGGGAGTTCCACGGGTGGAACTCGACCGTCGACATCTGCACCGCCCAGGCGACGTGGGCGATCTCGGTGACGCACAGCTCGTCGGCGGTCCGGTTGTACCGCGGGAACTTGACCCGGACCGTCTCCATCCACGGCGGCGCTCCGTGCGGCAGCCGCTTCTGATGCACCTTCTCGCCCGCGACACCCTCGGGGAACCGGTGCAACATGCACGGCCGCTCCCGCAGCGCGTTGACGATCCCGTCCCCGACGGACAGGTAGTACTTCACCAGATCCAGCTTGGTCTCCCCGCGCGCGGGAAAGTACACCCGATCCGGATTGGAGATCCGAACGGTCCGCTCACCCACCTCCAGCTCGATCGCCGGAGACTTCGACTTGGACTGGGCCATGACGCCAACCTAACCGGCGCTGGGGACAAACGGCATCAGGCCAGGCGGGTGAGCCAGCCGCGGGTGTCGGGGGTGCGGCCGTACTGGAGGTCGAGGAGGGTGCTGCGGATCTTGGTGGTGACCGGGCCGACGCCGTGCTTGACGGAGTGGTCGCCGATGGTGAGGTCGCCGTCGGGCCAGGCGAGGCGGCCGATCGGGGTGATGACGGCGGCGGTGCCGGAGGCGAAGACCTCGGTGATCTCGCCGGAGCGGACGCCGTCGCGCCATTCGTCGGCCGAGATGCGGCGCTCTTCGACCGGGTAGCCGAGGTCGGCGGCAAGCTCGAGCACGGACGCGCGCGTGACGCCTTCGAGGATCGAGCCGTTCAGCTCGGGCGTCGCGATCCGACCGTCGGCAAACACGAAGAACATGTTCATGCTGCCGATTTCCTCGAGCCACTTGTGCTCGACCGCATCGACGAACGCGACCTGCTCGCAGCCGTTCGCGACCGCCTCGGCCAGGCCGGCGAGGCTGGACGCGTAGTTGCCGCCGCACTTGGCTGCGCCGGTCCCGCCCGGCGTCGCCCGGATGGTCGAGGTCGTCAGCCAGATGGACACCGGCTTAGGGCCGGTGTCGAAGTACGGGCCGGCGGGGGAGGCGATGACGCCGAACAGCACCTCATGCGCGGGCCGGACGCTCAGTGCGGCCTCGGTGGCGATCATGTACGGCCTCAGGTACAGGCTGGTCTCGCCGTCCTCGGCTGACGGCACCCAGGCTTCGTCAACGGTCACCAGCGCGCGCAGGGCCGCGACGAACTCGTCCTCCGGGACCTGCGGCAGCGCGAGTCGCTCCGCACTGGCAGTGAAGCGGGCAGCGTTCCGGTCCGGCCGGAAGGCCCACACCGACCCGTCGGCGTGCCGGTACGCCTTCAGGCCTTCGAAGATCTCCTGCGAGTAGTGGAAGACAGCTGCCGCCGGGCTGAGTGAGAGCGGCGCGTACGCCGTGACCTTCGAGTCGTGCCAGCCGCGGTCCACCGACCAGTTCGCAACGACCATGTGGTCTGTGAACGACTGTCCGAACGCCGGATCCGCAAGGACGGCCGCCCGGGCCTCCGTGCTGGCCGGATCGCTGCGCAGCTCGACCGCGAAGTCCCACGCGTCTGTCACTACCGTTGCCCGCTGTTCACCTGTCACTCGCCGCACGCTACCCCTGCTCTCACCTCCAGCTCGACCCGCCGCCCACACTCCGACCACTCCGGTACGCCGACCGCGCCAGCAGCTGCCGTAGCTCGGCTGCACCGGGCTCTCCCTGTACGACGTGCAGCACCCGATCGGCAGCGTCGTACACCAAGGAGTCGTGCCACTCGTCCGGCAGCTCGACCAGGACCCGGAGTGCCGTGGCCACGCCGGCTGCGACCTCGCCCGCGACCACCAGGCACTCGGCCAGGGACAGGTCGAGTCGTGCGCGCTCTCCGATCCAGCTCTCCGGGCAGAGCTCCCTGGCACGCTCTAGCAGGACGCAGCCCGCCACGCCGTACCCCAGCAGGGTGCAGACCCGTCCCTCGGCCCAGTGCAACTGATACGGCTGTGCCTGTGGGGTGGAGCGCAGGAGCTCGTCGCCGATACCGATCAGCTCCTGCAATGCACGGTGCGCGTCCTGAGTGCGGCCGAGCTCGGCAAGGACGAGTGCCTGCGCTGTCCGCGGCACGCAGCCTGCTGCGCCCGGCACCTGCAGGTCCAGCGCGACCGATGCGTTCGCGAGCTCCAGCAGCTCTGCCAACGGACGTCGCTCGGCCAAACCGGTGATTGCTTCCCTGGCCCGCACCAGCGCCGGCAGCGGGCCCTCGCCGACGCCGTCCGCGGCCGCGCGTGCGGCCCACCACCAGCGTCTTGCAGTGCTTCGCTCACCCAGCCTGGCGAGGGTCTCGGCGATCAGCATGCTCAGCTCGGCTGCTTCCACTCCGTCAGCGCCGTGCAGCTGCCTCACCAGCTCCGGTAGCAGCGGGGCCGGTGGAACACTGCGGAAGTCGTCAGGCAGCGGTCCGCCGGCATCGAGTGTCGCGACCAGCCCTCGCCACGCTGTCTCCAGCGGGTCGGCCTCCGGCCGGAGCTGACCTGCACGGGCGGGCCTTCGCTCGAAGGTGGCAGCCAGTTGCCCGTCAGTGCCGAGCTCCCGGTCGCAGAGCCGGGCCAAGTCCGCAGAGCCGGGCCGCTGCCCGCGCTCCACCTGCGACAGATAGCTGTGGTCGTACCCGACCCGTGCTGCGAGCTGGCGCAGGCTCAGCCCGACCGCCTGCCTGCACTGCCGCAGCAACGGACCAAACGCTGTCCCAATCGATGTCTCGGTCACAGGACCACCCCGTTCGCGCTTCGAGCTCATGTGGTGCGTGCCGGCCAAGCTACAAGCCCTCGCCGACAAAAACCGTGGAAAACAAGGGCATGTGGGCTGTGGGCTGTTCCCACAGCCCACAGCCCACACCTGTTGTGCGCACTGCGTTCTGGGCCACCCTGAGCAGGTGAACACGCTGAAGCGACAGGCTCGCCTCTTCCGTCTGGTCCGGCCCATCACCGCCCCTGGTTCCCGGATGCTCGCGGAAGGCGCGGAGTGGTCCGATGGTGCCGTCGCGCTCAGGTGGCTCGGCCGCTGGTCGAGCACCTCGACCTGGGACGGTATCGAGTCGCTGCTGGCGGTTCACGCCGCCGACGGCGACACCCGGCTGCACTGGCTCGACCCGCCGCCGGTCCGGCCGGCCGCACCACCTCCCGAGACGCAGGAGAAGACGGTCTGGCTGCCGGCGCCGGCTCCTGACGGCCTCTGCTCACGCTGCGGCCGCCCGTGGCCCTGCCTCGACTGCGGTCCCTAGCTGTGCGTGAGACATCGGTGTCAGGAATTACTTGACGCGGTTTAGTGTGAGGGGGTTTGGGTCGGGTTGGTGAGGGGTGATGCTGGTGGCGGACGGTGCGGTGGTGGATCCGCTGGACGAACTGGATGCTCAGGTGGCTCGGCTGCGAGTGGTGGCGGACGAGTTGCGGGAGGCTCGGGGGAAGCCGGTTCTGGAGGGCAACCAGGTCGAGCTGATCGAGGACGGGCCGACGCTGCTGCGGACGTACGAGGAGATGCAGCGCAGTTGCAAGGTGCAGGTCCGGGCGCTGGATCGGCCGCCGTACTCGACGCCGCCCGCGTCGCAGCAGAAGCTCGAGCTGGACCGGCTGGCCGACGGGCTGGTGTACCGGGCGATCTACGGGTTCGAGGTGTTCGAGTCCGCGGAGGTCATGGCGGTGCTGCCGGAGCTGCGGGCGGCGGGTGAGGTGAGCCGGGTGCTGCCGCAGATGCCGATGAAGATGGTGCTCGGAGACGACAGCACGGCGCTGGTTGCGCTGACGAAGCGGGCGCCCGCCGAGTCCAACCTGCTGATCAGGTCGTCCGGTCTGCTCGACGGGCTGATCGCGATGTTCGAGATGTTGTGGGGACTGGCCGTACCGATGCCGGAACTGGAGGCCAACGGCGACGTGGCGGAGTTGCGGGCGCCGGACCGCGACATCCTGATGCTGCTGGCCGGTGGAGCCACGGACGACATGATCAGCCGACGGCTGCGGATCAGTCCCCGGACGACCCAGCGCCGGGTCCGCGCGCTGATGGATGCCCTCGGCGCGCAGACCCGGTTCCAGGCGGGCGTTCAGGCCGCCCGCCGCCGCTGGATCTAGTTGATCGTTACCACCGTCCCGGCCCGGTTCGGGAACTCGACGAAGCCGGTCGAGCGCTGACCGGTCGCCAGCCCGGACCACGAGGCCGTCACCGGGAACGGCTTGAACGCGGCGGGTGCCACCGACGGCGTGACCTTGAGCGAGCTGCCGGTCGAGGAGGTCACGACATTCGTCTGCATCGTGTATTCCGTTGTGCTCGCGCCCGGCGGGTTCGACAGGGTGATCGCGAGTACGCCCCAGACGCCAGGAGTCGGTCCAGCCAGGCTGGCTGACGCCTGGTTCGAGCCGTCACCGACGAACGACAGGAACTGCATCTGACCGTTCACGACCTTGTAGAGCACCAGCCAGATGCTGCCGGCCGGGTCGACGGTCTTGATGTTCCACTGCACCGCCTTGGTCTGGGCAGTCACCGTCACCGGGTACGCGGGCAGGTCCGCGTCCGCAGCACCCGCCGGTACTGCACCGGGCACCAGAGGAGCGGACACGACGCCGTACGACCGGATCGGTACGCCGGCCTTGCCGACGGTTGCGGTGAACGACGTGGAGCCGGAAGCGCCGGTGCCGGTTACCGCGGTCGGAGCGAGCACAGACGTCGGTACGACGACAATCGGGCTGCGGACCGTCTTGTCGGCGCCCTGCCACGTCAGCCAGCCGTTGGTGGTGGTACCGGAGTCAGCCGTGTCCAGAGTGAGCTTCACTGTGAACGTCTTGGTCTGACCGGCCTTGCTAAAGGACAGGATCGACGGCGTGACCACGGCCTTCATGCCTGGCACCGAAGCCGTCGCCCGGTACAGGCCCGGAGTCACAGCGGTCACTCGCCGGGTGATCGTCTGCGTGCCCAGCAACTGGCCGACGGCGATCGACGGAGCGTTGTAGTCACTCGGGTTGATGGCGGGTACGCCGGTACCGGTCTTGACGCCAGTGCCCTCCAAGTAGCCCAGCCAGTCCGTGTCACTCGAGTCGTAGACGAGGCCCGGGTCCAGCATCTTCGACGGCTGCACCTCACCGGCGCCGGCGTCGAACGGGTTGGTGTTGACCGCTCCAGTAGAGGTCAGCACGTTGCCGGCAGTGGTCATCAGCGCTGACTTGACTGCCATCGGCGACCAGTCCGGGTGCTTCGACAGGTAGAGCGCTGCCAGACCCGCCACGTGCGGTGCAGCCATCGACGTACCCGACAGGAACGCGTAGTTCTGTCCGCCGTTGGTAGGCGGCGCGACAGCGGCCAGCACGTTCACACCTGGTGCAGCGAGGTCAGGCTTCAACAGGTTGCCGTTGCTCGACAGGGACGGGCCACGCGACGAGAAGTCGGCCATCTGCGGGTACGGCGTAGTGGAGCTGGTCTGGTTGCCCGGTACGAGTTCAGCCGTTGCATCTGCCTGCGACGCGTAGGACTTCACCGACAGCGAGCCCGGGGCGTTCAGGTGCACAGTCGGTACGACGTGGGAGTCGCCGACCACGTCCTGGTCGAAGAGGTTCAGCAGCACCATTCCGACGCCACCGGCGCGCTGTACCTCGGCGGACTTGTCGACACGGGCACTGATACCGCGGTCGCACGCGACGATCTTGCCGGCCGTCTTGCCCGGGTCGAGGGTGTTCGCCAGGCAGATGAGCGCGTCTGCGTCGCTCACGCCCTCCTTCTTGACTGCAGCTCCGTTGACGAGCGGCTTGCTGCCCGTCGGCGACGTCACCGTCGTGCTCACACCGGAGTACTTCTGGCCGTTGCCCAGCACAACAGTCCCGGACCACGGCGCGACCGTGGTGGCGCCGACCGTGGTCACCCAGGGAGAGGTGTTGTCGAGCGTCGACGCGTCCGGGCCGGAGTTGCCACCGGCTGCGGAGACGAAGACACCTGCTGACGCAGCGGACAGGAACGCCAGCTGGATCGGGTCCGTGGCTGGGGACTCGAAGATCGAGCCGACCGAGTAGTTGATGACATCGACGCCGTCTGCGACTGCCTGGTCGATAGCAGCGACGATGTCGGACGTGAGACCACCTGAGTCTTGGGTCGCCTTGCCGGACCAGAGCGCCTTGTAGACGGCGATCTTGGCGGCCGGTGCGACGCCAGTGACGGTACCGAGGTCACGGCCACCCAGTACGACGTCCACGTCAGCTCGGCCGGCCGCGGTGGTCGCGGTGTGCGTCCCGTGGCCCTCGCCGTCGCGCGGCGACTCGTAGTCGGCACGCCGGTCCGGCGGGACCAGGCTGAGCCACCCGTCGCCGAAGTACTTCGCACTGATCAGCTTGGTGTTGCACAGGTCGGCGGTGAAGTCCTGACCGGCCTCGCAGCTGCCGGTGAACGTGCTGCCGTCGGCCTTCTGCATCACAGTCGTCGAGCCGGACAGGTACGGACGGTAGGGGTCCGCATCCGTCGGCGGCTCGGTGCCGAGCTTGGGACCGGACAGCGATGCGCTCTCGGGCCAGATGCCGGTGTCGACCACACCTACGACGACACCCTGGCCCGCGGTCGCCGTACCGCCGAGCTTGTTCCACACGCCGGTCTGGCCGGACAGCTTCAGGAAGTCGGTCGGGTTGCGGTCGTCCAGGAGGACGTGCAGTTGGTCGGGTACGACGGCCATCACACCAGGGGTCTTGGTGAGCTCGTTGACCTGCTTCGAGGTGAGCGAAGCGGCGAAGCCGTTCAGTGTGGTCGAGTAGTCGTGGTCGACGTGGGCTCCGACCTTCGCAGCGACCTGTGCGTGCTTGCCGGTCAGGTAGGCGCGGTACGCCTTCCCGCTGGTGCTGTTGACCTCGACCTTGCGACCAGCTGCCGGCTTGGTGGCCTTGAGCCCAGTCACGCCACCCTGGTACGTCGCGAGCGGCTTGTCGGCCAGCGTTACGACGTACCGCCCGGGTGCGAAGGTGAAACGGCTGCTGGACGGCGCATCTATTCCTGGTGCAGCGGAGCCTGGTGGAGCCACCAAGGCGGTGGTGATCAGCGCGGCGCCTGCAAGCAGTGCGACGCGCCGACGCAGGTTCGGATGGTTCACGTGATGCCTCCACGGCATGTTGTCCTGGCCGTGGCTGTAGCCCCGGCCGCCCGCCCCCGAGCTCGGACGCCGAAGAGCCTGCCAATCCACCGCTCCGACCACACGGTTTTGGCTTCAACTAGCCGCTGGCGAAAACCTGCCAGTCAGCGCACCGCCGTTGCCAGGAGGTACTGCGCCTTCAGGCGCACCTGGCCGGTTGAGGTGGTCCAGTCCTCGTCGATCATGCCCAGGACGCGGTTGCGGACCTCTTCGAGGCGACCTGCCTTCTTAAGGATGGGCAGCGTTTCTATGCCTAGGGGGTGGGTGGCGATGCGGGTGTCCCAGTACTCGGCGGCGGAGGCTGTCACGATGTCGAGGTCGAGGGTTCTGCCGGAGACGGCGAAGCCGTGGGGAGCGAGCAGCTCGGACAGGGCGTTCGGGTCGTGCCAGTTGAACGGGGTGCCCATGTCGCCGCCGGTGACTTCGCGGAGCGCGGCGATGAGGACGCCGACGAGCTTGCTGAGGACGCCCGGTTGCCACGTGGTCAGCAGGATGCGGCCGGTCGGCTTTGCGACGCGGGCGAGTTCGGTGAAGGCCGCGGCGGGGTCGGGGGCGAAGATGACGGCGAAGTTGGACAGGATCACGTCGGCGGACGAGTCCGGCAGGGGGATCGACGCGGCCCTGCCGTCGACGACTGTCAGGTCGCGGTCCAGGGCGGTCTCGGCGATCACCTCGCGGAGCCGGGCGGCCGGCTCGACCGCGGTGACGCGGGCGCCGAGGTCGGCGGCGAGGAGGGCGACGTTGCCGGTGCCCGCGCCGACGTCGACCACGTGCTCACCGGGTCGGACGTTCGCCGCCGTCACCAGCTCCCGAGCTGCGGGCAGTAGGTCCGCCGCGGTCGGTTCGTAGCTGCCCTTGCCCCAGTCGATGTCACTCACGGCATCCACCCTAGGCCGGTTCCCGACAGCGTCGGGTACCCGCCGTTCCGATGCATTGACCATGAGTTATGGAACGTCTCTACTAAATAACCATGCGATGGCTTGCTGTGGTTCTCGGGGTTCTCGGGGTTCTGCTGACCGGTGTGACGGTTCCGGCTCAGGCGACGTCTGCCGAGCTGGCGAAGCATGCGTTGATCGGGTACCTGCATGCCAGCTTCGCCAATGGGTCCGGTTACGTGCGGATGGCCGACGTACCGGCGGAATGGGACATCATCAACCTGGCGTTCGGTGAGCCGACGTCGGTGACGTCCGGTGACATCAGGTTCAACAGGTGTCCGGCCAGCGAGTGTCCGAACGTGGAGAGTGACGCGGACTTCGCAGCGGCCATCAAGGCCAAGCAGGCTGCGGGTAAGAAGGTGCTGATCTCCATCGGCGGCGCGAATGGGCAGGTGCAGCTGACCACCACCGCGGCCCGGGACGCGTTCGTCAGTTCGGTGAGCGCGATCATCCACCGCTACGGCCTGGACGGGCTCGACATCGACTTCGAGGGGCATTCGCTCTATCTGGACGCGGGCGACACCGACTTCCGCAACCCGACGACGGCCGTGATCGTCAATCTGATCTCGGCGCTGAAGACCCTGAAGGCGAAGTACGGCGAGAACTTCGTGCTGTCGATGGCGCCGGAGACGTTCTTCGTGCAGGTCGGCTACCAGTTCTACGGCGGCTCAAGCGGCGGCGACAACCGGACCGGTTCGTACCTGCCGGTCATCCACGCGATGCGGGACTCGCTGACAGTGCTGCACGTCCAGGACTACAACTCCGGTCCGGTGATGGGCCTGGACAACCAGTACCACACCATGGGCGGCGCGGATTTCCACATCGCGATGACCGACATGGTCAAGGCCGGCTTCCCGGTGGCGAACACCGGTCAGACGTTTCCGGGACTGCGCGACGACCAGATCGGTTTCGGGCTCCCGGCAGCGGTCAGCGCAGGCAACGGCTACACCGCCCCGGCAGCCGTGCACGAAGCGCTCGACTGCTTGGTGAAGGGCCAGAACTGCGGCGGCTACAGCCTCCGCGGCGGTACTTCGCCGGGCTTCCGCGGGCTGATGACGTGGTCGATCAACTGGGACCACTACTACGACTGGGAGTTCCAGAACAGCCACGCGCCGTACCTCGACGCCCTCCCGTAGGCCGCCCCTCTCGTCCGGTTCGCGATCAGCCCGTCGCGAACCGGACGAGGGCCTGTGGATTACCGATCCCTGTTTGTGGGTCGGCGCTGGTATGAAGGAGGCATGACAGCGTCAACGACCCGCTCGGTGATCCTCACCGTCGACGACGATCCCGGCGTTTCCCGGTCGATCGCCCGTGACCTCCGCCGTCGGTACGGCGAGGAGAACCGCATCGTCCGGGCGGAGAACCCGGTGCAGGCGCTGGACGCGCTGAAGGAGCTGAAGCTCCGTGGTGAGCCGGTCGCGCTGCTGCTGGCCGACTACCGGATGCCCCAGATGTCCGGGATCGAGTTCCTCGAGGCCGCGATGGATCTGTTCCCGCTGGCCCGCCGGGTGCTGCTGACGGCGTACGCCGACACCGATGCCGCGATCCAGGCGATCAACGTGGTCGACCTCGACCACTACCTGCTGAAGCCGTGGAATCCGCCGGAGGAGAAGCTGTATCCGGTGGTCGACGCGATGCTCGACCTGTGGCGGTCGACCCCGGAGCCGTCCGGCGACGAGACCCGGGTGATCGGTCACCGCTGGTCGGCGCCGTCGTTCGCGGCCCGCGACTTCCTCGCCCGCAACGCGGTGCCGTACCGCTGGCTGAACGTCGACGACGACGAGGCCAGGCGGCTACTCGACGCCGCCGACGTGGACGGTACGACGCTGCCGGTCGTGATCACGCCCGACGCCACGGTGATGATCGCTCCGTCCGAGGCCGAACTGGCGCAGAAGGTCGGTCTGTCCACGGCGCCGGCGAAGGACTTCTACGACCTGGTCGTGGTCGGCGGCGGCCCGGCAGGGCTCGGCGCAGCGGTGTACGGCGCCAGCGAGGGCCTGCGGACCGTGCTGGTCGAGCAGGTGGCGACCGGTGGTCAGGCCGGGCAGTCGAGCCGGATCGAGAACTACCTGGGCTTCCCGGACGGGGTGTCCGGCGCGCAGTTGACGGACCGGGCCCGGCGACAGGCGGTCCGGTTCGGGGCCGAGCTGCTGACGACCAGGCAGGTCGTCGGGCTCGAGACGCTCGGCAACGCGCGCCAGTTGCGGTTCGCGGACGGGAGCGAGATCTCGGCGCATTCGGTGATCCTGGCGACCGGCGTCTCGTACCGGACGCTTCAGGCGCCCGGTGTCGACGATCTGTGCGGCCGTGGCATCTACTACGGCTCGGCGACCACCGAGGGTCCGGCGTGCGCCGGCGCCGAGGTGTACATCATCGGCGGGGCCAACTCGGCCGGTCAGGCGGCGGTCTATTTCTCGAGGCATGCGAAACGCGTGCATATGCTGGTGAGAGGACCATCGCTCACCGCGACGATGTCGTCGTACCTCATCGACCAGATCGACGGGATCGACAACATCGAGGTGCACACCTGCACGCAGGTCGTTTCCTGTATCGGCTCGGAGCACCTGGAACACCTCACCTTGCTGAACAGCGAGACCGGGGAGAAGCGTGAGGTGGACACGGAATGGATGTTCGTGTTCATCGGCGCGGCCCCGCGGACGGACTGGCTGCCCGGTGACCTGCTCCGCGACGACCGAGGCTTCGTGCTCACCGGACCCGACCTGCACGGCAGACCGCCGGGCTGGCCGCTGGAGCGGGAGCCGTACCACCTGGAGACGAGCATGCCGGGCGTGTTCGCCGCCGGCGACGTACGGGCCGAGTCGGTGAAGCGGGTCGCCTCCGCGGTCGGCGACGGAGCGATGGCCGTGACACTGGTGCACCGATACCTGGAGATGCTCTGATGACTGACCAAGCTGTGAAGCGGCTGACGCCCGACGAGCTGCGCACGCTGTTCCTCTTCGAGAGCCTCACCGACGAGCAGCTCCAGTGGCTGTCCCAAGTCGGGCACGTCGAGGACGTGCACGACGGGACCGTATTCAACGAAGGCGACGAGGCGACCTGCTGCTACGTCCTGCTCTCGGGTGAGATCCGGCTCTGCAAGCTGTCGCACGGCGAGCTCGTGGAGATCAACCGGACCGGCCAGCGCGGGGTGTACTCCGGTGCGTTCAACGCGTTCTTCGGCGCCAACGACCACAAGTCCTACACCGCGACGATGCAGGTGACCGGGCCGTCGGAGTTCTTCGTGATCAGCGCCGAGACGATGGCGACGATGATGAACACCTGGTTCCCGATGGCAGTGCACCTGATCGAGGGCTTCGTGATGGGCATGCGGCGGACCAACGAGACGCTCGGCGAGCGTGAGCGGTTGCTTGCCCTCGGCTCCTTGTCCGCGGGTCTGACCCACGAGTTGAACAACCCGGCCGCCGCCGCGGTCCGGGCGGCGGCGACCCTGCGGCAGCGCGTGTCCGGGATGCGGTCGAAGCTCGCGATGCTCGCCGACGGCACCCTCGACGCGACCAAGCTGCACCAGATCGTCGCGTTACAGGACGACGCGGTCGAGCGGCTGGAGAAGAACAAGGACAAGGACCTCCCGCCGATGGAGTTGTCCGATCGCGAGGACACGCTGACGGACTGGCTCGACGACCACGACGTCCAGGCGAGCTGGGACGTGGCGCCGGTGCTCGCCGCCGCGGGCCTGGACGTGCCGTGGATGGAGAACGTGCTGGCGGCGGTCGGCCCGACGTACCTCGAGGGCGCCGTGCGGTGGTTGATGTACACCATCGACACCGAGTCGCTGATGAACGAGATCGACGACTCCGTGACCCGGATCTCGACCCTCGTCGGCGCCGCGAAGCAGTACTCGCAGATCGACCGGGCGCCGTACCAGACCGTTGATCTGCGGGAGCTGCTGAAGTCGACGCTGGTGATGATGTCGGGGAAGCTGCAGGGGTACGAGATCGTCAAGGACTTCGATCCCGAGCTGCCCGCGATCCCGGCGTACGCCGCGGAACTCAACCAGGTGTGGACGAACATCATCGACAACGCGGTGAGCGCGATGGGCGGATCCGGGACACTGACGATCCGCACCCGCCGCGACGGCGCCTACGCGGTCGTCGAGATCGGCGACACCGGACCGGGCATCCCCGACGAGATCCGGCGCCGCATCTTCGAGCCGTTCTTCACCACCAAGCCGATCGGCGAAGGCACCGGCCTGGGCCTCGACATCTCCTGGCGCATCGTGGTGAAGAAGCACCACGGCGACCTGCGCGTCGAGTCCGAGCCGGGCCGCACCGTCTTCAAGATCGTCCTGCCCCTGAATCCGGAACGCGAGCTGGAGTCCGACCCGGCGCTACTTGCTTAAGGCAACCAGTCGACGATAGCGGCGACGACTGCCGCGACGCTTCCGGTTGCGGCAGGAGCAAGCGTCGATCACGCCGGTCCTGTCGAACGAGGCAACCCCCGGACCGCTCCCGCTACCTCCTCAGCCCGATCCTCTTCCCAACCGAAGGCGGCTGACCCTCCACCCGAGTCACTTTGTGCACCGGATCCGTGTCGACGGGCGCTGAGCCTGCGGGTCTGGTGCACAAAGTGGGACAGCATGGATGTAGTCAGGTCTGGATCGTGGGAACGCCGGCGTGACACCCGCTTGACGCATTCCGATATGGGCATATGATGGCGAGTATGGCACGAGCAGCGACGACGTCGGACGTCTTCAACGCGATCGCCGAGCCGCAGCGCCGGGAGATCCTGGTGTTGCTGCGGGCGGGTGAGCGGCCGGTGACCGAGTTGGCTCAGGAGCTCGGGATGACTCAGCCGGGGGCGTCCAAACACCTGCGGGTGCTGCGGGAGGTGGGGCTGGTGCGGGACCGAAAGGCGGGCAAGCAGCGGCTGTACGGACTGGATGCCCGCGGGCTGCGACCGGTCCACGAGTGGGCCGGCGGGTTCGAGCAGTTCTGGAACGAGAGCTTCGACCGACTGGATGCGTACGTACAGGACCTGAAGCAGACACGGCTGGAGGAATGACCGATGCCAGGGGCAAGGCAAGGAACGCAGGCGGAGACGGCCGATCGGGAGATCGTGATCTCCCGGATCATCGACGCCCCACGAGAGCTGGTGTTCGAGGTGTTCACCAAGGTCCGGCACCTGTCGCGGTGGTGGGGACCGGAGGGGTTCAGCACGACCACGCAGTCGTTCGAGTTCCGCGTCGGCGGGGAGTGGGACTTCGTGATGCACGGACCGGACGGGACGGATTACGCCGAGTGGATCACCTGGACCGAGATCGCCGTACCTGAGCGGATCGCGTTGCTGCACGGTGAATCCCGCGGCGATCCGAACGCCTTCGAGTCGGTCCTGACGTTCGAGCCCGACGGTGCGGCGACCCGGATCGAGATGTACACGGTGTTCCCCACCAAGGAACTGCGCGACGAGGCGGTCGAGAAGTACCACGCAATCGAGGGCGGCCAACAGACCCTGAACAACCTGGCCGTCTACGTCACCGAGATCGTTCGGAAGGGAGTGGAGGACTGATGGCTGGAAAGGTGTTCTTCAGCGTGTCCATGTCGCTGGACGGTTTCGTGGCGCCGGAGGCCGTGCCCGTCGAGGACGTCTTCTCGCCCGAGGGTCAGAGCGACCCGAGGGTCCAGCGCTGGATGGCGAAGTGGTCGGAGCTGCAGGCGTGGGTGTTCCCGCTGCGATTCTTCCGGGAGAATCTGAAGCTCGGCGAGGGCGGCGAGGAAGGACTCGACAACGACATCGTCCGGGCGACGTACGAGCGCACCGGCGCGAGCGTGATGGGCAAGCGCATGTTCGACGGCGGCGAGCTGGCGTGGCCCGAGGAGGCGCCGTTCCATACGCCGGTCTTCGTCGTGACCCACGAGAAGCGCGACCCCTGGGAACGCCCGGGCGGGACCACGTTCCACTTCGTCAACGACGGCATCGAGGCCGCGCTCGACCAGGCCCGCGAGGCTGCCGGCGAACGCGACGTACGCATCGCGGGCGGCGGCGAAACGATCCTGGAGTACGTGAACGCCGGCCTGATCGACGAGTTCACGATCGCCCTGTCTCCCGTCCTGTTCGGCACCGGAGTCCGCCTCTTCGAGGGCATCGACGCGAGCCGCGTCGCCCTGGAGCAGATCCACGCAGAACATTCCCCAAAGGTGACGCACCTGACCTACTCGGTCCGGCAGCGCTAGCGGAGGGCGGTGCCTTGGGTGTGGGTCAGGAGGGTCAGGTCCTGGCGGGTGGGGAGGGACTCCCAGTCGCCGTACGCCGTTACGCAGAAGGCGCCTGAGGTGGTGGCGCGGGTCAGGCGGGCGTCGGGGGCGAGGTTGTCGAGGGTGGCGGAGAGGTAGCCGGAGACGAAGGCGTCGCCGGCGCCGATGCTGTCGACGACGGTGACGGGGAGCGCGGCGCTGTGGATGGTTCCGTCGGCCGAGTGTGCCCATGCGCCTTTGCCGCCGGCCGTCACGACGACGGTGTCGACGGTACTCAGCAGGTCGGCGACCGGGTCTTCGGCTTCGGTGAGGAGGTCGAGTTCGTCGTCGGACGCGAAAACGGTGTGGACGTGGGGGAGGAGCTCGCGTAGCGCGGCGGCTGCTTCGGGGCGGGTCCAGAGGCGGGCGCGGTAGTTCACATCGAGCGAGACCTGGGTGCCTGCTGCGAAGGCCGTGCGTACGGCGGCCAGCGTCGCGGCACGTGCCGTGTCGGAGAGCGCCGGGGTGATGCCGGTGACGTGGAGCAGTGTCGGACCTGTGGCGATGACAGCAGCCGTGGTCTCGTCTGGCGTGAGGGTGGAGGCGGCCGATCCGCGGCGGTGGTAGCTCACGCGGGTGATGTCGTGCGACGGCTGGTCGAACGCGATGAACCCGGTGAACGCGTCGTCGGAGAACCGGATCCGGGTGCCGACGTTCTCGGCGCGGAGGGTTCGCTCGATCAGCCGGCCCGGTTCGTCGTTGCCGACGGCACTCAGCCAGGTGACGTCGTGCCCGAGTCGCGCGACCCCGATCGCCACGTTGCTCTCGGAGCCGGCGATCGAGAGATGCGCGTCCCCGCCGAGCCGCATCGGGCGGGCGGTCCGCACCGAGACCATCGTCTCGCCCAGCGTCAGCAGATCCGTCATGTCAGTACTCCATTCAGTACTCCGAGAACGAGGCCGACCCATCGGATCGTCCTCTCACCTAGGCCTTCCTCCGGCCCTTGCCGAGCCCTCATTTGCCTGGTCCACCCACCAAATGCGGGGTTCCTGACCGTTATGGAGGGTCCGGAACCCCAGATTTGACTGGTGGACCAGCCAATTTGGTGGGTGAGCCAGGCAAATTCGGCGGGAGCGGGCTTCTGCTGCGGATGCCGGTCAAGGTTGTCGTTAGATGTCGAGGGCTGTGCGGAAGGTGCTGGCGCGGATGGCGAGTTCGGATAGGGAGCCGCCGGTGCCGGCGTCGCCTAGGAGGGGAGAGCCGACGCCGACCGCGAGAGCTCCGGCGGCGAGGTACTTCGGGGCGGACACCGCGTCGATGCCGCCGACGGCGATCAGCGGGGCGTCGGGGAGCGGCGCGCGGAGTTCGGAGAGGTAGCCGGGGCCGTGAAGCTTGGCGGGGAAGATCTTGACGGCGGTGGCGCCGAGATCCAGAGCGGCCACGACCTCGGTGGGCGTGAGGGCGCCGCATAGCAGCGGCAGGCCGAGCTCGACGGAGCGGTAGGCACCGCGCGTGATCGCAGGCGTGACGGCGAAGTCGGCGTTGGCGGCGGCGACCTCGTCGGCCTGGAGGGCGGTGACGACAGTGCCGGCACCGATCAGGATGTTCGGGTCGTACTGCGCACGCGCCTTGGCGATCGCCTCGACGCCGCCCGGCGTGGTGAGCGAGACCTCGAGCGCCGTGATGCCGGCCTCGACGAGGGTCTGCACGCAGGCGAAGGCGGTGTCCGCCCCGTCGGCGCGGATGATCGCGAGCAGTTTCCGGCTCCGGAGTTCGGCAAGCAGATCCATAATCCCCAACCTATGTGATGAACGAAGACATAGGACGTCCGATGAGATCTGGCGTGGACGCCGAATGTGTGGCTAAATTTCGAAATGAACAACCGCCCCGTTGTTTACTTTCAGGAGGCATCCGCTCATGCCTAAGCTCAAAGCCCTGCTGATAGCGCTGGCGCTGGCCGCGACGACCATCCCAGTGCCGTCGGCCCAAGCCGCCGTCACCCAGACCGTGCTGTTCAACAAAGGGGACGCCGGTTTCGGCTGCTACCGCATCCCCGCGATCGTGAAGACCAAGGCCGGCACGCTGCTCGCGTTCGCCGAGGCCCGCCGCGCGTGGTGCGCGGACTCCCAGGAAATCGACCTCGTGATGCGCCGTTCCGAGGACGACGGCCGCACCTGGGCGCCGACCCAAACAGTCCTCTCCGGCACCGACACCGACCCGAACGCGGTCGCCACCCGCGGCAACCCGGCGCCGATCGTCGACTACGAGACCGGCCGGATCGTGCTGCTGAGCACGATGGACCCCGGTACGACGAGCCGACCGCGCACGCCGTACGTCCAGGTCAGTGATGACGACGGGAAGACGTGGAGCAAGGCGAAGAACATCGGCGACCAGATCGACGACCCGGCCTGGGGCTGGTACGCGACCGGGCCCGTGCACGGCATCCAGCTCACGCGCGGCGCCCACGCCGGCCGCCTGGTCGCGGGCACCAACTACGACAACGGCGCCGGCCAGAACGCGGGCCAGCTCGTCTACAGCGACGACCACGGCGAGACGTGGCACAAGGGCGCGGCCGACCTGCGCTCGGACGCCACCCCGCAGGAGATCAGCGTCGTCGAGAAGGTCGACGGCGGCGTGTACGCCGGTGCGCGCAACAACGCCGGTACGTCGGGCGCGAGCCGGATGGCGGCGGTGAGCAACGACGGCGGTCAAACGTTTTCCGCGCCGTTCGCGACCATCGCCGGACTGACAACGCCCGTCGTCCAAGGTTCGCTGCAACGCCTCAGGGCGGTCGATCAGGGCGACAAGTACAACCGCCTCCTGTTCGCGGCGCCGGCGGATCCCGATCGGCGGCGCTATATGACTATCCGGTCCAGCTTCGACGAGGGCAAGACGTGGCAGACCGTTGCCGAGGGCACCAGAATCACCGGCGACTGGTCCGGGTACTCCGACCTGGCGATCCTCGACACCGGCGAGATCGGCCTGCTGTACGAAGGCGGCACGGTCGACGCCCGCGACCAGATCCGCTTCGCCCGGTTCACCGAGAACGACATCGGCCACCCGGACGCGCCACTCGGCGGCCCCATGACCCCAGACGTCTCCGGCCTCGACAACGACAGCTACCTGCGCGGCGGCACCACGGCTGTGACTGGCAAGTTCGGCCAAGCGAGAGACCTCGACGGCGTCGATGACGCGATCCAGCTCCCGTTCGCCGAATCGCTCGCGGTCGGCGCCGGTGACTTCACCGCGATGGCTTGGATCAAGTACGGCGCCAGCACCGCACCCCAGGCGATCTTCTGGGGCTACAACATCAACGAGTTCTCGCAGTTCTGGCTCCGCGCCGAGCCCGCGGACAGTCGTATCCGCGGCCTGATCACCACCGGCGGCAACACGGCGGCCGTCCAGACGACGAAGGCCTATAACGACAACGCCTGGCACCACGTCGCCCTGCAACGCAAGGCCGGCACGCTCTCGATCTGGGTCGACGGCGCCCAGGCCGCGAGCGTCACGGCCCCGGCCGGTTCGGTCAGCCCCGGCCGACCCTTCAAGATGTACGTCGGGCAACGCCTGGACGGCGCGCATCACTTCGACGGCTCGATGGACGAGGTCCGGATCTACAAACGTGCCCTGACCGCGACCGAGCTCAACAGCATCCGCACCGCGAACAGCACGTCGGTGCCCAACGCCGTACTCGATCTGCCGCTCGGGTGACATCACACTGGCCTGGCGGACAGCGTCAACCGCCAGGTCAGTTCACCGCTCTCCGGCACCACTGCGGCGTCGCCCGAACCGGCGGTCGCCAGGTCGAAGACACGGCCCAGCATCGGCTCGACCCCAAGACTCCGGTACGGCGCATCGTCCGGGAAGCCGCCCTGGTTACGCCACAGCGCGGTCGACACTGGTTGCCCCGGGCAACTCAAGGTCATGGTCAGCTCGGCGCCGCGGTCGCGGACCGAGACCGACGGGCAGTCCACCAGCACCGCACCTGCAGCAGTGCCGTCCGTGGGACCGAAGGTTCCGAGTTCGAGAGGGGTCGGCCAGACGGCGGTCACCCAATGGGCGTCGCCCGGCCAGGTCCACGGCAACCATGGAGCGGCCTCGGGATACAGGCGGCACTCGGTTCCAGGTTGGGCGGAAATGGTCGCGCCGGGCACGCAGTCGAGGAGCGCGTGGGCAGCCCAGATGAAGCGGTAGCCGACCGGAGCCTCCAGGTGGTAGTCGACGCTGACGGTGTCCGTGCCGGCGGTGAACGCCCGCGTCAGGATCGCGCCGTCGTACGCGACCGTCCCGTCCCACTGCTGATTCCACAGACCACCGTGGTCAGGGAACCCGCGGACGGTGGGGAAGCATTCGTCGAGGCCGCCCGCGTCGATGAAAGTGGCGAGGCCGGTGCGGGGACCGGTGACCAGGCCAGGCCCGGCCCAGAGCCATTCGCGGCCGCCGAGCTGCAGAGAGGACCAGCGGCCACCGTCGGCAGGGTCGATGATCACCATTCGGCGAACGATCCGTCTTCGTGGGTCCACAGCGGATTGCGCCAGGCGTGGCCGGTTCGGTCCGCGGCGCGGACGGCCTCCTCGTCGACCGTGATTCCCAAGCCGGGCAGGGGATTCCACTCCGCGTGACCGTTGACCCACGCGAACGGCGCCGGATCCACGACGTACGACGTGAGGTCGCTCGTCACGTTGTAGTGGATGCCTCGGCTCTGCTCCTGGATCAGGAAGTTCGGCGTCGCGAACGACACCTGCAACGAAGCCGCCAACGAGATCGGCCCGAGGGGGCAGTGCGGCGCGAGCATTGCACCATGAGCATCCGCGAGTACGGCGATGCGTCGTAGCTCGGAGATCCCGCCGGCGTGCGAGACGTCGGGCTGCACGACCGCGACCCCGGCGTTCAACGGCGCCATGAAGTCGGACCGGTGGTACAGCCGCTCGCCGAGCGCAACCGGCACAGTCGACGTCGTGACCACCTCGGACAGGTGGGCCATCTGCTCCGGCAACACCGGCTCCTCGACGAACATCGGCTGCAGGTCCTCGACCGCGTGCAGGATCCGCCGCGCCGCGGCCACGCCGACCCGTCCGTGCAGGTCGATCGCGACGTCCCTGGAATCCCCCAGGATTGCACGGGCGGCCGCGAGCCGGTTGACGATGTCGTTGACCTCAGCAACGGACGGTGAGGCCTGGATCTGCCCGCTGGCGTTCATCTTCACGGCCGTCATCCCGGCCGCGACCTGCTCTGCGACGGACTCACCAATCGCGGACGGTTCGTCCCCGCCGACCCAGGCGTAGACGCGGACCCGATCCCGGACCCGCCCGCCGAGCAGCGCGGCGACCGGAGCGCCGTACACCTTGCCGGCGATGTCCCACAAGGCATGGTCGAGTCCGGCGACCGCGCTGCTGAGCACCGGCCCGCCGCGGTAGAACCCGCCCTTGGTGAGCACCTGCCAGTGCCGCTCGATCTGCAGCGGATCCTGGCCGATCAGGTACTCCGACAGTACGTCGATCGCGGCCCGGACGACCTCGGCGCGCCCTTCGACGACCGGCTCGCCCCACCCGACCACACCGTCGCTCGTCTCGATGCGGCAGAACAACCAGCGCGGCGGAACCAGGAACGTCTCGATCCTCTCGATCTTCACCGGCGCCGCCGCCGGGTCGATCCGCGCACCTCGGTGAGGTCTTCGGCGGCCTTCGCGAGTAGTTCCCGCATCGCGAGCTCGGCGCCCTCGGGGTCGTGCCCGCGGACCGCGTCCACGACCAGGCGGTGGCTCGGGATCGGATCGTCCGACGGCTTCACCGTATGCACCAGCCGGTCGCGGTCGGCGAGCCCGGTTTCCATGATCACTTCCATCTTGGTCAGCAGTTCGTTGCCCGTGGCCGCGAGCAACGCACGGTGGAACGCGAGGTCCGCGGCCGCCGCTGCGACGTTGTCACCCGCAGACTCCATCGCCGCGAGCGCCTCGTCGAGTGCCGCGAGGTCCGCATCGTCGGATCGCAGCGCAGCCAGCCGAGCCGCGGCCGGCTCGACGATCCCGCGTACCTCGTGCAGTTCCTCGAGCAGTTCGGGCCGGGCGTCGGCGTCCTTGAAATGCCAGCGGATCATGTCCGCGTCGAGCAGGTTCCAGTCGGAGCGCGGCCTGACGAACGTGCCGCGCTTCTGCCGCGCGTCGACGAGGCCCTTCGCGGTCAGTACCTTCAACGCCTCCCGGACCGCGGTCAGGCTGACCCCGAGGTCTGCCTGCAGTTCGGTCACGTTGATGGTCGCCCCCTCCGGGATCTGACCGGACAGGATGCGCTCCGCCATCACCTCCACGATCTGCCCGTGCAGCCCCCGCGACACCCCGCGCTGAATCCCCGTCACACCGCTCTCCCTCACGCCGAGTCCTTCGTTGCGGACCATCCACCATCGACCACCAGGCTGGTGGCAGTCACGTACGACGCCTCGTGGGACAACAGGAATGCGACCGCCTGCGCCACCTCGTCCGGCTGCCCGAGCCGCCCGAGCGCGGTCGCCTGTGCGCTGCGCTCGCGACCTTCGGCGTCGACGCGGTCCCACATCGCGGTCACGATCGGCCCTGGAAGGACGGTGTTCACCCGGATCGAGCGACCGTACTCGACGGCCAGTTGGCGCCCGAGCGAGATCAGTGCGCCCTTCGTCGCGGCGTACGCCGGATGTCCCGGGAGGCCTGCGATCGCGTGGACCGAGGAGACGAGTACGACGGAGCCGGCGTTCGCGACGAGGTCGTCGTACACGGCCTGGAAACCGAGGAAGGCTGCGGTCAGGTTGACGTCGAGCTGGCGTTGCCAGGACGGCGGCGACAGCTCGTGAGCCGGCTTCACGTCGACGACGACCGCGTTGCTGACCAGGCCATCGATCGGGCCGAGCTCGTCACGGCCGCGGGACCGGACCTCCGCCCAGGTGTCCTGCGACGACACGTCGCCGACGACGCTGATCGCCCTGCCCGGCACGTCCTTGCAGGGATGTACGTCGACCTGCACGACCTGCGCGCCCTCGGTCAGCGCCCGTTCGGCGCAGGCCGCACCGATCCCCGACGCAGCCCCGGTCACCACGATCACCCGTCCAGCCAGCCGCACCCGCGCCTCCTTCGATCTGCTCCTACCCAAGCACGGAGGCAGGCCGCTTCCAACGATGAACGAGGCACCAGTTGACCGTGACAGGTGTTGTCCGGTCAAGCGATTTGCTCGTAATTTACGAATTAATATTGACACTTGCGACGGGCCGCCGCAAGATCGTCCGGAACACACCACCCACCCGACTGGCATCGCCGGCGGGTAGATCTCAGGAGTTGTGCATGACGGGTCTGGCAATGCCACTTTCGGATCGGCGGACTTTCCTCAAGGGACTCGGAGTGCTCGGGGCGGCGACCCTGGTGCCCGGGTGCGCGACGTCGTCGAAGAGTCCCGGCAGCGGCAGCGCGCCCACCGGTCAGGTGGCGCTGCAGTCGAACCTCTCCAGCGAGCAGGCGAAGGCCGCGATGGAGAAACTCGTTGCCGCGTACAACAAGACCGGCGGCTCGCAGGTCAAGCTGAACACGGTCGCGTCGGAGATCTTCCGGACCCAGCTCCCGACGTACCTGACCTCGGCGAACCCGCCGGACGTCTACACCTGGTACGCCGGCTCGGTCGCGGACTCGTACGCGAAGAAGGACCTGCTGCTCGACGTCTCGAGCGTCTGGGACTCGATGGGCAACTACTCGAAGGCGATGCAGACGCTGTCCACGAGCAGCGCCGGGCAGAAGATCTTCGTGCCGACCAGCTACTACTGGTGGGGCATGTTCTACCGGAAGTCGAACTTCGCCAAGTGGGGCGTGACCCCGCCGAAGACCTGGGACGAGTTCGTCGCCGTGTGCAAGACCATTCAGGGCAAGGGCATCCCGCCGATCGGGATCGGGCTCGGCGACACCCCGTGGGTCGCGTCGGCGTGGTTCGACTACCTGAACATCCGGATCAACGGCGCTCCGTTCCACCGGCAGCTGCTGGCCGGCCAGGGGAACTTCACCGATCCGAAGGTGAAGGCGGTCTTCACCAAGTGGCGTGAGGTGCTGCCGTACTTCGACCCGAAGGGGAAGTCGTTCCCGTTCCAGGAGGCGACGTCGGCGCTGCTCGCGGGCAAGACCGGGATGTTCCTGATCGGGACGTTCTTCGCGGATTCGGCGCCGAAGGACGCGCTGGACGACATCGACTTCTTCCAGTTCCCGATCATCGATCCCGCCGTACCGGTGGCGGAGGAGGCGCCGACGGACGGGTACTTCGCCTCGAAGAAGGTGCAGGACGTCGACGGGGTGAAGAAGTTCCTGAGCTGGCTGGCGACGGCCGAGGCGCAGGAGATCTATGTGCAGAACTCGTCCGGTACGGCGATTCCGGCGAACCCGGACGGGAAGTCGGCCGATACCCCGCTGGTGCAGAAGGGCAAGGCGATGATCGAGGGGGCCGCCGAGATCACCCAGTTCTTCAACCGCGACTCAAGCGACGCCCTCCAGCCGACCGCCGACGCCGCCCTCACCAAGTTTCTCGACAAGCCCGACCAGATCGACAAGATCCTGAAGGACTGGCAGGCCGCCGCCGAGAAGGTCTTCAAGGCGTGACCGCTACAGCTGTGGAACCGCAGAGCGCGACCGGCCGTGATCCCGCGGCCGGTCCGCGCCGGACGAAGCGGAACGGCCCGAGGCGGGTCTCACCCTTGATCCTCGCGTTCGTGTTGGTGCCGTTTGTTGTCGAGGCTGTTTGGGTGTTCTGGCCTGCTCTGCAGGGGTTCTGGTTGGCGTTGACCAGCTGGGACGGGTTGTCGGCGCCTCGGTTCGTCGGGTTCGGGAACTTCTCCGACATGGTGTCGGATCCGATCTTCCGGACCGCGTTGAAGAACACCGCGATCTGGCTCGTGCTGTTCGGCGGGCTTAGCGTGATCGGCGGGTTCGGGATGGCGCTCCTGTTGCAGCGGGAGCGCCGCGGCGTCGGGATCTACCGAGCGGCCCTGTTCACCCCGGTCGTGTTCTCGCTGGTCGTCACCGCGCTGATCTGGCGCGTGTTCTACCAGCCAGATGGACTTGTCGACACGGTGTTCCGAACCGTGGGCCTGGGCAACTTCATCCGGCCGTGGCTGGCCGACCCGGACACCGCGCTGTACGCCGTGATCGTGCCGGCCCTGTGGCGCCAGATCGGGTACGTGATGGTGCTGTACCTGGCCGGCCTGAAGGCGGTCGACCCCGCGCTTTACGAGGCCGCGAAGGTCGACGGCGCGTCCGCCTGGCAGCGCACGCGGTACGTCACCATCCCGCAGCTCAAGGGCGTCAACTCCGTCGTACTGTCGGTGATCGTGATCGACTCGCTGCGGTCCTTCGACATCGTCTGGTCGATGACGAAGGGCGGGCCGTACCACTCGTCCGAGCTGCTCAGCACGTACATGTACTCGACCGCGTTCCAGTCCACCCAGCTCGGGTACGCGTCCGCGCTGGCCGTGGTGATCTTCGTGCTCGCCCTGGCCGTCATCCTCGGCTACCTGATCCGCGCGTTCCGGGAGGAAACATGATCAGACGTGTGGGGTACCACGTCGCGATGGGACTGGTTTCGTTCCTGTGGGTGGCGCCGATCCTGTGGGTGATCGTGATCTCGTTCCGCAGCTTCGACGACGTCGCCGCGAACGGGTTGGGCTCGCTGCCGCATTCCTTCACGTTCTCGACGTACAAGTCGGCGTGGGAGGACGCGGACGAGTTCCGGGCGCTGATCAACAGCCTGCTGGTGACGATCCCGGCCGTCCTGCTGAGTCTCGGGCTCGCGTCGGTGGCGGCGTACGGGCTGGCGCGGTACTCGATCCCGTTCCGGCGGACGATCCTGTTGCTGATGTTGATGGGGAACCTGCTGCCGCCGCAGATCCTGCTGATCCCGATCTCCCGGTTCGTGGAGTTGATCGGGTACTACGACACGCTGATCGCGCTCATCGCGGTCCATGTCGGCTTCGGGCTGGGGTTCTACACGTTCGTGCTGCACGGGTTCATGCGGGATCTGCCGCGGGAGATCCAGGAGGCCGCGACGATCGACGGGGCCGGGCCGGGGAAGATCTACTCGGCGGTGATCCTGCCGCTGACCCGTCCGGCGCTAGCAGCGCTAGGGGCGCTGTCGTTCACCTGGATCTTCAACGACTTGCTGTGGTCGATCACGGTGATCCGCTCCGGCGAGAAGATGCCGGTCACGCCGGCGCTGCTCGGTCTCCAAGGCCTGTTCGTGTCGTCGTGGAACGTGATCGCGGCCGGCACGGTGATCGCGGCGGTTCCGACGGTCGCGGTGTTCCTCAGGTTCCAGAAGCACTTTGTCGGCGGGCTGGCGATCGGAGCGGTCAAGTGAGGACGTGGACCTTGCGCGGTACGACGACCTCGTACGTCGTCGGCGTACCGGATCACGGGCGGTGGGCCGAGTTGGTTGCCTGGGGCCCGCATGACGGTCTTGCACCAGTTGCTGTTGTCGGCACGGAGCACTTCGTCCCGCGCGCGGACGTGGAGCCGATGGAGTACGCCGTTCGCGGGGTCCGCTACACGTCTCCGGTCGACCTGGTGGTCAGCGGATCGGATGGCTCCGACGAGTTCCGGCCGGTGTTCGTCGAGGCGCGTGAGGCTGACGGGCTGGAGCTCGAGTTCGCGGACGTTGTCCGGATCGTCCTGCATTACCGGATGGTCGGGGATGCGGTGGAGCGGTGGGTGTCCCTGCGGAACGACGGGCCTAATGAGGTTGTGTTGCATCGGCACGACTCGGCGGGGTTCGTCGTACCGGGTGGGAACACCGTCAAGTACTTGTGGGGCGAGTGGAACAGCGAGTTCCAGCAGGCCTCGGTGACGTTGCCGCGCGGGCGGTTCACAATCGGGAGTGCGCAGGGGATCACCGGGCATTCGTACTCGCCGTACCTGGTCGTCGATGGCGATGTGGCGTACGGCGTACAGCTTGCGTGGTCCGGGTCGTGGGAGATGTCGGCGGACGTGGACACGACAGGCCTGGTGCGGATCCAGGCGGGCCGGACGTCGTCGAGTCTCGGGATCACCCTGAAGCCGGGCGAGACCTGGGTATCGCCGAAGGCCGTCGGTGCGTGCAGTGCTGAGGGCACCGACGGGTTGGCGCGAGTGTTCCACGAGTACGAGCGGGCCGCGTCGCGAAAACGTATTCCGAAGGTGTTGTACAACTCCTGGTTCGCGACCGAGTTCGACATCCGCGCCGAGCATCAGCTCGAACTGGCGCGGCGGGCGGCGGGGATCGGAGTCGAGACGTTCGTCGTGGACGACGGGTGGTTCGTCGGGCGATCGGACGACACCGGCGGGCTGGGGGACTGGGAGGTCGATCCGGCCAAGTTCCCCGGCGGGCTGGACGCATTCATCGGGCAGTTGAAGGACCTCGGGCTCGACTTCGGGTTGTGGGTCGAGCCGGAGTCGGTCAGCCCGACATCGCAGCTGGCCAAGGATCATCCGGAGTGGATCCTGCGTACGCCGGGGCGCGATCCGATCCTGATCCGCAATCAGCTCCTGCTCGATCTGAGCCGGGACGACGTAGCGGAGTTCATCTGGAGCACGCTGGATCGGCTGCTGTCGACGTACGACATCACGTACCTGAAGTGGGATGCCAATCGGCCGCGGTTGGACAGTGGCGACCAACGCCGGGACCTCGATGGTCGCGTGGTCGCCAACCTCTACCAGATCCTCGAGAAGCTCAGGGACCGGCACCCGAAGGTCTCCGTCGAAGGCTGTGCGGGTGGCGGGGCTCGCGTCGATCTGGCGATGGCCTCGCTGGTCGACACGTTGTGGCCGAGTGACAACACGGCTCCGCTGGATCGGCTCAGGATTCAGGAAGGGTTCCGCACCGGGTTCGCGCCGCATCTGATGAGCTCCTGGGTGACCGATGCCGAGGGTACGCATGACGGTCGCGAGCGGTCGCTCGACTTCCGGTTCCACGTCGCGATGGCCGGCGTACTCGGGATCGGCGCGGACCTCTCGCGCTGGACAGACGACCAGCTGAAGACAGCAGCCCGTCATATCGAGCAGTACAAGGGCTTTCGAGAACTGATTGCCTCTAGCTTGGTCTATCGGCTGACGACCGGCGTGCAGTACGTCGGCGCGCCGCGGTCCGTGGTGTTCCTGTGGGAGACCGGCGACGGCAACGTGCGCGGCACGCTGCCGACCCGGCCGCGGCGGGTGCCGCTGGCCGGGCTGGATCCGGCGAAGAACTACCGGGTGGGCAACGAGACCTACCCGGGCAGCTACCTGCTGCAGGTCGGGATCCCGTTCGAGGGGCCCGCCGACTCGCACTGCCTGGTCGTCGAGCATCTCGACTGACCGTTCCGCTCAATCGGCAGCAAGGGAAGACAAAGATGAAAAGAAGTTTTGGTGGGGTGTATTCGCGACTACTTGGTGGGGTGATCGCGGCGGCTCTCGTAGCCGTCGGGTTGGTGACCACCACGACCGGAGCTGTGGCGGCTCAGGCCACAGCTCCGGTCCTCAGCCCGACGCCGTACCAGGGCTGGAACACGTACTACGGACTCGGTGGCGACTTCACCGAGGACACGATCAAGTCGGTCGCGGACTCTCTGGTGAGCCGCGGCCTCGCGAAGGCCGGCTACGACATCGTCTGGCTGGACGGCGGCTGGCAGGCCGATCAGTCCCGCAGCGACGCCGGCGACCTGGTGCCGAACCCGGCCAAGTTCCCGAACGGACTCAAGCCGCTGGTCGACTACATCCACGGCAAGGGCCTGAAGGCGGGCATCTACACCGACGCCGGTCCGTACATCCCGGGCAAGTGCGGTCTCGGCAGCGGCGGGTACTACCAGCGCGACGCGGACCAGTTCGCCGCCTGGGGCTTCGACGCGGTCAAGGTCGACTACTTGTGCGGGATCGCGGCGAACCTGGACCCGAAGACGGTCTTCACCGAGTTCGCGCAGGCGCTGCGCAACAACGCCAGCCACCGGCCGATGATCTTCAACCTGTGCAACCCGGTGACGTCGCCGGACTGGGGCAACTACCCGGAGTCCCAGCAGTCGATCAACTCGTGGTCGTACGCGCCGGGGATCGCGCAGTCGTGGCGTACGTACACCGACGTCGGGTTCCAGGGCGACATCAAGTTCAAGGACGTACTGCGGAACTACGACGCGAACGCGCGGCACCCGGAGGTCGTGAAGCCGGGCGCGTTCAGCGACCCGGACTACCTGGCGCCGGAGCTCGGGATGAGCGACGAGGAGTTCCGCACGCAGCTCACGCTGTGGGCCGTGGCCGCGGCGCCGCTCGTCGTCGGCAGCGACGTCCGTAAGCTCAGCGCGACCACGATCGGGATGCTGACCGATCCGGACGTGCTCGCGATCAACCAGGACAAGGCCGCCGTACAGGCAGTCCGGGTCGGCGCGGCCGGTACGACGGAGACGTGGGTCAAGCGGCTCGCCGACGGCAGCCGAGCCGTCGTACTGCTTAACCGGGGCGACAGTGCGAAGACTCTGACGACGACGGCCAATGCGGTGGGTCTGAGCGGCTCGCGGTTCACGCTGAAGAACGCCTGGACGAACAAGGTGACCGAAAGCGCCGGCGTGATCAGCGCGGCGGTGCCGGCCCACGGTACGGCGCTGTTCCGCGTCGAACGGGCCAGTGGTGTTCCGGGGATTCCGCATGTGACGGCGGGCATCCCTCAGGTGACGAAGGTCGGTACGGACGCCCAGCCGGAGGGAACTGCTCCGGTTGCCGCCGGTGGCGACGAGCTGACGGTCCAGGTGACCGTGCGGAACGACGGTCTGCAGCCGGTGTTCCAGCCGGCAGTCACGATAGCCGGTGGTACCGGATGGACGGTGACGCCGTTGTCCAAGGCACCTGCTCTGATCGATGGCGGTAAGCAGGCGACGTTCACCTTCACGCTCACGCTCCCGCCGACGGCCCCACCCGGATCGGCGAGCCTGACCGCTACGACGACGTACCAAGTTGTTTGGTACGGCGGGCAGCGGCAGACGACCGTGGCGCCGGTAGTGGTCGCGCCGGTGCCGCCGAGCGGGACCGTGCCGTTGTCGCATCACCAGTGGATCACGGCGACCAGCGGCTGGATGTCGCCGACGATCGACGAGAGCGTCGGCGGCGGCAACCCGATCAAGCTCACCGGTACGACGTACTCCACCGGGATCGGTGTCGCGTCCCCGTCACTGATCCGGTACTACCTCGGCAAGTCGTGCTCGCGGCTGACCGGCACCGTCGGCATCGATGACGTGGTCGGCAATGTCGGTCCGGACGGCGGTACGTCGACGTTCCAGGTCGTCGGCGACGGCAAGGTCCTGTTCGACAGCGGCACCGTCGACCGCTTCACGCCGAAGCAGTTCGACGTCGACCTGACCGGCGTACGCGTCCTCGACCTCCTCGTCGGCGACGCCGGCGACGGCGGCTACAACGACCGCGCCGACTGGGCAGCCCCCACCGCAACCTGCTGATCGCCAACCCCACTTTGAGCACCACTCAACCGTTTCCCGAGCTGGATTTTGGTTGGTGCGTGCTCAAAGTGGGTGGTCAGTTCCAATCCACCTCGGTTGACTGCAGCCAGGTCCACTGGCGGTTGCGCCAGGTGGGGGATTGTTGGCCCAGGCGGGCGGCGTACTCCGGCCAGTTGGTGGCGGTCTGGTGGGACCAGGCCTTCTCCGCGAGGCCGGGGATGCGGGGGAGCAGCAGGAGTTCCAGGTCGTCGGAACTGGTGATCGTCTCGCACCAGATCGCGGCTTCGACACCGGCGATCTGGTCGGGGTCGACGATGTCGGCTGGGTCCCAGGAGATGCCGTGTTCGATGGAGACGGCGCCGTAGAACTCGAGGCCCAGGCGTTCGCGGGCCTTCTCCTGTTCGGGGTCCGCGGACATGTCGGCGTGCGGGCGGTCGAAGTACAGCCAGGTCACCGGCGAGACGATCAGCTTGGTGCCCTGCTCGAGGGCCTTCGGGGCGTCGTACTTCGCTTTACGCAGCGCCTCGACCAGCACCGGCAGCAGCTCCTCGGGCGGCGTCGGCGCGTTTGGGTTCTCGCCCATCTTGTCGATGTCGAGATCCAGCCAGTACTGCACGACGTCCTCGGAGTCGAGCTTCGCGCGGGCGATCTCCTGCCAGCCGACGACCTTCTTCCCGCGCTCCCGGACGAGCGCAGCCGCCTTCTCGACGAACGCCGCGTGGTCTTCGTCGGCCATGCCCCAGGTCTCGTCACCGCCGATGTGCACGTACGCACTCCGCGGGAACTGCGGGATGACCGCATCCAGCACGTCCTCGACGAACACCCACGTCTCGTCCCGGCCGGGATCGAGCGTGCCGAGGTGAAGCTTGTCGCCGTTCCCGACCTCGATCGTCTGAACCTCCGCGGGCCCGAGCTCCGGGTACGCCTTGAACACCGCGGCGGTGTGCCCGGGCATGTCGATCTCGGGTACGACGGTCACGTACCGGTCGGCCGCATACGCGACGAGCTCGGCCAGCTCCGCCAGGCTGTAGAACCCGCCGGGACGATCCCCGATCGCACCAATCGCACCCACCTCGGTCAACGCGGGCCGCGACGGTACTTCGACCCGCCAGCCCTGGTCGTCCGTGAGATGAAGATGCAGCACATTGAGCTTGTACAGCGCGAGCATGTCGATGATCCGCCGTACCTCGGCAGGCGCGTGGAACGTCCGAACCACGTCCAGCGACAACCCACGCCACGCGAACCGCGGCCCATCGACGATCCTCGTCGCAGGCAAGACCGCCGTACCGTCCTGGAGATGGGCGGAAATGAGCTGGCGAAGCGACGTCAGGCCTCGATGGACCGCCTCCGGCGTCGGACCCCAGATGCGGACGCCCTCGGCAGTCACCTCCACGCCATGGCGCTCGTCGACAGGTGAGCCGTCAGCGCGCACACCAGCAGCCGGCGGTACGTCGTCCACGGCGCCGAGCTCCACGGTGATACCCGAGTCGCCGGCCAGCGCGAGACCGCAGTCGAGTTGCAGATCCTCGACGAAGCGGGCAACGGGGCCGGCGAGTTCAGGAGGTGCGGCGACTCCGGAGGACGCGGTGAGAGTGAAGGTTCCGTCGGTGGACGTGAGCTGCGCGGGTGCAGGGATCATGGGACGAGTCTGCGGCAATACAGGGCGTCCGGGGTACCACTGGAACCGACGCGAGTCGTGAAGGCGATGCCGGCGGCGTACTCGTCGTCGGCGCATTGGCCCTTGTAGTTCCCGCTTGCGAAGTCGCCGCCACCGCCGCCCCGGTTGTCGCCGCGGTCGAACCAGACTGTGCGGCCGGTCGAGCTCAACGACTGCGACGTACCGGCACACAGAGCGGACGAGACGCGAGCGCCGCGCACGCTGTAGCCGATCAGGTAGAAGCTCGGCGCGCACTGGTACTTCGTGTAGCCCGAAGCCCAATCGGGCGAGACATGGCTCTCATCGTGAACGACCTCATATGCACCAGACCAGATGGGTCCGCCCGAGCGGCAGAGGCCGCGGTTGCCGGTGTGGCTGAGGCCGACCAGCCGAAGCCCGTCGGGGCACGCGGCCTTGCGGGCGCCGTTGTCCCAGTCACCCGCCGTACGCATCCGCAAAGACTCGACGAAGTCGCCGTGGTCCGGGCTGAGCATCTTCCAGGTGGTGGTCGGCTCCACCGGCCCGGTCTTGGTCGGTGCGTTGATCAGTCGCGTCCACGCAGACGCTCGCCAGTCGTCCCCGTCGTACAGACCGATGCGTTGACCGGCAGAGTCCCAGGCGAGCAGCGCCCAGCCGTTGTCGGTGCCGGTCGGGTTGTGCCAGCCGACCAGCGGCCAGTACGCGAAGTCGGCGTCCGTGCGGATCAGTTGGTCGACGAAGTGCTCGAACCACGCCCGCGGCAATTCGCCGATCTCTTCCCGGCCGCCGATCCCGAACTCGCTGATCCACAGCGGGGCGGTGAAATGCCCTTCCTCGCCGGTGACGAAGAACGCCTGCCGGTTCAGCTCGCTGATCAGCTCCTCCGGCGACAGGTCGCGGTACCGCGGGTCGTGCGTCTCACCGGTCCCGGTCGCGCCACTGTGCCGCGGGCCGGTGTAGTCGTAGAAGTGCGCCGAGTAGACGAGTTTGTCGGACGCGACCAGCGTGTGCGACAGGTTGCGTGCCGGGGTGAGCGTCGGGCGGTCGTGCGGGAGGCCGTCGGCCGGGATGCCGGTCCAGTTGATGCCCTCGACAACGATCAGCAGGTTCGGGTTCGCCTCGGTGAGGATCCGGTCGCCGAGGTGCTGCGAGGCGGCGAACCAGTCGTGCTGGTCGCCGAGGCCCCAGTTCGGGTCGTCCAGGAGATCCCGCCGTACCTCGTTGTAGAGGTCGGCACCGACGACGCGCGGGTTGGTCTTGTAGCGGTTGACCATGAACAGCCAGTCGTTCTCCCAGGTCTCGGTCGACTGGCTCGCGTTCCAGCGTTCGTTGCCGTCCAGACCGCAGCACCAGCGAGTGGTGTTGGTGTGGTTGTTCAGGATCACCGCGAACCCGGCGGCGGTCAGTTGCTGTACGACGACGTCGTACACCTGGAGCGGTGTCTTGCCGGCCAGGCTCGGGTTGGCCGCGACGGCGGCGGCCGGGATCGGCGTGCTGTCGTGGATCATCTCGTTCGAGAACTGCAGGCGGATGCTGTTCAGCCCGAGCTCGGCGAACCCCGAAATGATGTCGCCGATCGGCGCCCGGTCCAGCCCGAGCGGCATCCGGTTGCTGTTCTCACCGGCGTGATGGTTGGCGTTGTCGCTCTCGTCGCCGGACCCGTTCCAGGTCCCACTCGCACCATGCCAGTTCCCGGACTTCAACCGGAACCGGTTGCCGTTCGCATCGACAATGTAGCGACCGCTGGTACTCAACGGCGGTACCCAAGCGGCATCCAACCGCGGCGCCTGCTCAGGAGTCGAGGCGGTCGCGGGAACAACGGGGCAGATCAACGCCAGCAGTACGACGATGACCGCAGCCGGGGCGAATCCGCGCATACACCGATCGTCGCGGCTGGGGACTGTCCGCGCCAGTGGTCCTATGTCACACATTCGATTCAAAAGGCTGAGGTGGCGAATCGGCCCCGAATGTGGCTCGCCCGTTGACAGTTACGCGGACAGGTGCCTTCACTGCTGTCAGGGGGTGGGTGCAATGCCGATCATTGCCGAATTCAAGCGGTTCAGAGACGGTGGGGACGTCGATGCAGAGCCGCAGTATCCGCCGACGAATCCCATGTCGGTGCAACTGGAACGCACAGTCGAAACGGTCGAGCGGAAATTCCTGTGGTTCCACTGGACGCGGAAGAAGGAGCAGTTCAAGCTCGAGCGCCGCATTGCCTATCACATGCGGGCCTTCGACGGTCAGGAAGAGCTCTGGGTGGTCGTTCCCGCGGACGCCGGCACGTTCCGCACCGATCTGGTCTCGGTGCCCGCGATCTTCACCTGGCTGATCCCGCGGACCGGGATCCATCTGCCGGCTGCGCTGGTGCACGACGGCCTGGTCTACGACGAGCACGAGAAGCAGTCGTACCTGAGTGAGGGCGACCGTGCGGTCACCCGGATGCAGGCCGACGTCGTGCTCCGGGATGCGATGGCCGATCTCGGGACGAGCGTCGCCCGCAGGTGGCTGATCTGGGCCGCGGTGACACTGGCGACGATCTGGTCCGGCGCGTGGACAAAGGCGCTGCCGGCCCCGGCGGACGACCCGGATGCCGAGCCACAGATCGTGCCGCGTCGCGTGACGAACATGCGTTACCGCATAGGCGCTTTCGGATCGCTGGCGATCATCTCTGTGGTGGGGATCCTCGCAACCTTGGACTGGTTCGACAAATGGGACCATCTTTTCTGGATGGGCGACCGGCCCTGGTACCTGGAGTCGCTGTACGGCGCGGCCGGCGCCATCGTCGTTCCTTTGATCTTGTCGGTGCTCTGGTTCCGTTTGTGGAAAGCAGGCATCATCGTCGGAATCGCTCTTGCGTTCCTGCTGCACGTGACGCTTGCCGTTCTGTTGCTGACCCTTCTCTTTCAGTGCGTCGAGTATCTCTTCGGCGGCCGGACCGCCGCGGCCGAAGGACCGGTCAGCGAGAGCGGTGCTGTTCCGCTAGGTCCTTGAGGTAAAGGGCGCTTCGTTTGGGAATGCGGGCCTGGGTTTCGTAGTCGACTCGGATGATGCCGAAGCGTTTGACGTAGCCGTAGGCCCATTCGAAGTTGTCCATCAGGGACCAGGCCAGGTAGCCGCGGATGTCGGCGCCTTGTGCGATGGCGTCGGCTACCGCGGCGAGGTGGGAGGTGAAGTACGCCGTACGGTCGGCGTCGTCGACGTACCCGTTCTCGTCGGGCACGTCCTCGAAGGCGGAGCCGTTCTCGGTGATGACCATCGGGAGGCCGGGGTAGTCGCGGGCGATGCTCACCAACAGATCAGTGAAGCCTTCGGGGACGATCTCCCAGTCCATCGCTGTGCGCGGCTTGCCCAGCGGTACGTCGCGGCTGATCGGCAGTCCTGCAGCGTCGACGGTGCTGCCGTCCTCGGCGTACCCGGTGAACTTCTGGCTGAAGTAGTAGTTCACCCCGAGTACGTCGATCGGCGCCGCGATGATCTCCAGGTCGCCGTCCTCGATCGGCAACTCGACGCCTTCCCGCGCGAGGTCCGCGATCACGTCCGCCGGGTAGTGCCCGTGCACCAGCGGGTCGAGATAGATCCGTCGCCCCATCCCGTCCGCGCGCCGTGCCGCGTCGACGTCCGGCTCCGCATCCGAAGCGGGGTACGACGTCGCGACGTTCAGCGTGATGCCGATGTCGAGCTTGCGCGGTGACGCTTCACGCATCTGAGAAGTCGCGAGCCCGTGCCCGAGCAGCAGATGATGTACGGCGGCCAGCGCTGCCGGGTACTCGCGCCGTCCCGGTGCATGCGCGCCGTACGCGTAGCCGAGCATCGCCGAGCACCACGGCTCGTTGAGCGTCGTCCAGGTGTTGACCCGGTCCTTCAACGCGTCGAACACCAGCATCGCGTACTCCGCGAACCGGTACGCCGTATCGCGCACGGGCCAGCCGCCGGCGTCCTCGAGTTCCTGCGGCAGGTCCCAGTGGTACAGCGTCACCCACGGGTCGATGCCCTGGGCCAGCAGTTCGTCGACGAGTCGGTCGTAGAACCCGAGCCCGGCCGGGTTCACCGGACCCTTGCCGCGCGGCTGCACCCGCGGCCACGCCACCGAGAACCGGTAGGTGTCCAGACCGAGGTCCTTGATCAGGGCAACGTCTTCCGGCATCCGGTGGTAGTGGTCGCAGGCGATGTCACCCACGTCACCGTTGTCGATCGCTCCCGGCACCCGGCAGTACGTGTCCCAGATCGACGGCGTCCGGCCGTCCTCCGCGATCGCACCCTCGATCTGGTACGCCGACGTCGCGACACCCCAGCGGAATCCGGACGGAAGACCCGCGACCAGTTCGGCCGCCCCCGAGACAGATGTTGTGCTCATAGTTGCCCTTCTAGGCGGTGCGGCCGGGAAGCCAGCACGCGACGGAACGGTTGGGATCGTTGCGGGCCGACGGGATCTCGAGCAGAGGGATCTCGGAGGAACAACGGTCGAAGGCTTGCGGGCACCGTGGATGGAACGAGCAGCCGGACGGCATCCCGCGCAGGTCCGGTGGGGAGCCTGGGATTCCGGACAGCTCGCGCCGTTCGCCGCGGAGTGCGGGGAAGGACTTGAGCAGGCCTTCGCTGTACGGATGCAGGGAGTCCTTGTACAGGTCCGCGGAACGGGCTTCCTCGACGATGCGGCCGCCGTACATGATGGCGATCCGGTCCGAGAACTCGACCAGCAATGATAGGTCGTGGGTGATGAACAGCACCGAGAACCCGAGCCGCTCGCGGAGCTCGACCAGTTGCGCGAGGATCTGCCGCTGCATCACCACGTCCAGCGCGGTCGTCGGCTCGTCCATGATCACGACCTGCGGCTCGAGGACGAGGGCCATCCCGATCATCACCCGCTGCCGCATCCCGCCGGACAGCTGGTGCGGGTAGGCGTCCATCCGGTCCGCGGAAATCCCGACGAGTTTCAGCATTTCCTGAGCCCGGGCGATCCGGGCCTGCGGCGACAGTTGCGGCTCGTGCGCCTTGATCACGTCGAGCATCTGGGTCGAGACCTTGTGCACCGGGTTCAGCGAGTTCATCGCGCCCTGGAAGACGATCGACGTCTCGGCCCACCGAAACTTCCGCAGTTCCGCGTCGGTCAAGGTCATGACGTCGTACGCATCGCCCGAAGGAGGGTGGTAGACGACCGACCCGCCGCTGATCACGCCGGGTGGCGGCAGCAGCCGCGTCACGCCGTACGCCAGCGTCGACTTCCCGCTGCCGCTCTCGCCGGCCAGCCCGAGGACCTCGCCGCGGTGCAACGTCAGCGTGACGTCCCGCACCGCCTGCACCGCTTCCTCCCCGAGCCCGTAGTCGACATGAAAGTTCTTGATCTCCAGCACCGGCGTCTTCATGCGACCTCCTCCTCACGGCGGCGTACGACGGGCGTCACCGGGGCCTGCTTGGACGACAGGACCGGGGTGAAGCCGACGCGCATCCGTACTGAGTGCCCGTCCTTTGTCTTCACTCGCATGTGACCGCTGCTGCGCAACCGCGGGCTGACGAACTCGTCGATGCCGAAGTTGATCAGCGACAGCGCCGTACCGAGGACCGCGATCGCGAGACCGGCCGGGACGAACCACCACCACGCGCCCTGCGCGAGTGCCTGCTGGCTCTGCGCCCAGAACAGGATCGTGCCCCAGTTCCACTCGGAGATCGTCGAGATCCCGATGAACGCCAGCGTGATCTCGGACATCACCGCGAAGATCACCGTGCCGACGAAACCGGACGCGATGATCGCGGTCAGGTTCGGCATGATCTCGAACGTGATGATCCGCCAGGTGCTCTCGCCGGTCGCCCGCGCGGCCTCGACGTAGTCCCGCCGGCGCAAGGACAACGTTTGCGCCCGTAGCACCCGCGCGCCCCACGCCCACGACGTCAATCCGATGACCAGGGCAACCATCAGGTCACCGGCCGACGGGATCGTCGACGCGACGATGATGATCAGCGGGAGTGCCGGAATCACCAGGAAAACGTTGGACAACGCGGACAGGCTGTCGTCCGCGGCGCCGCCGAGGAAGCCCGCGCTGACGCCGATCAGGATCGACAACGTGGTCGCGACCAGGCCGGCCAGCAGGCCGACGAACATCACGCCGCGGGTGCCGACGAGCACCTGGCTGAAGATGTCCTGACCGAGGTGCGTCGTACCGAACCAGTGCTTGCCGGACGGCGCCTGGATCAGGTCGCTGCTCCGGGCGGACGGGTCGAACGGCGCGACCCACGGGCCGATGATCGCGATCAGGCAGAAGAACGCGAGCACGACCAGACCGGTCGCGGCCTTCGGGTTCGCGACGAACCGCAACCGGCGGCGCTTGGCCGGGACGGCCGCGACTTCCGGGCCCTCCGGCGTGACCGCGGTGATGGTGCTGGTGGGTGCGGACACGTCAGCCCTCCTTCCGGGTACGCGGGTCGAGGAGCAGGTACGCGACGTCGGCGAGCAGGTTGGCCACCAGGACCGACAGCGTGATCACCAGGAAGACGCCCTGCATCAGCGGGTAGTCCTTCGAGCCGACGGCCTGGAACAGGTTGTAACCGATGCCTGGATAGGAGAACACGATCTCCACCAGCAGCGTGCCACCGACGATGAAGCCGAGCGACAACGCGAATCCGGAGACGTTCGGCAGCAGCGCGTTCCGGGCCGCGTAGCTGACCATCACCCGGCGCTCGGGCAGGCCCTTGGCGTGCGCGACGGTGATGTAGTCCTCGGAGGCCACCGTGACCATCATGTTCCGCATGGTGAGGATCCAGCCGCTCACCGACGAGATCAGGATCGTGACCGCCGGCAGCAGGCTGTGCTGTACGGCGCTGCCGATGAACTCGGCGTTCCACGACGGAACCAGCCCCGGTTCGTAACCACCGGACGACGGGAAGAAGCTGTCCGGCCCGGCGAGCAGCGTGATCGCCAGCAGACCGAGCCAGAAGTACGGGATCGACGACAGGAACGTTGTCACCGGCAACAGACCGTCCATGATCGAACCGCGCCGCCAGCCGGCCAGCACGCCGAGCGACGTACCGATCATGAAGCTGGCGAACGTGGTGATGCCGACCAGCGCGATCGTCCACGGCAGGCTCTGCCGGAGGATCTCCGCGACCGGGGTCGGGAAGAACGTGAACGACAGCCCGAGGTCGCCGCGGAACACCTGGCCCCAGTAGTCGACGTACTGGCTCCACAGCGAGGCGTTCTTGTCCAGGCCGAACAGCACGTACAGCGAGTTGATCGCGTCGGTGCTCATCTGGCCCTGGAACTTGTTGATCAGCGACGTCACCGGGTCACCCGGGATCAGCCGCGGGATGAAGAAGTTGATGGTCAGCGCGGCCCATGCGGTGAAGACGTAGAAGGTCAGCCGCTGCAGGAGAAACTTCATTGCGCCGCCCCTTCTTCGTAGAGCCAGCAGGCGGCCCAATGGCCCGCAATAGGCAGCTCGAAGCGGGGCGGAAGATCGGTCGTGCACTTCGGCATCGCGTGCACGCAGCGCGGATTGAACCGGCAGCCGGTCGGCGGGGCGATCAGGCTCGGCGGTTCGCCGCCGGCCTGGTCCTCGGGCGTGCTCAGCTCACCGAGCCGATCGGGATCCGGCGCGCTCTCGATCAGCAGCCGGGTGTACGGGTGCGCGGGGTTCTGCGTGACGGTCTCGGAATCGCCGCCCTCGACCATGCGGCCGGCGTACATCACCAGCGTCTCGTCGGCGAAGTACCGGGCCGACGCGATGTCGTGGGTGATGTAGAGGATGGCGAGGTTGAGCCGTTCCTTCAGGTCCCGCAGCAGGTTCAGTACGCCGAGGCGGATCGACACGTCCAGCATCGAGACCGGCTCGTCGGCGAGCAGCGCCTCCGGGTCCGCGCCGAGCGCGCGGGCGATCGACACGCGCTGCCGCTGACCGCCGGACAGCTCGTGCGGGAACTTGTCCAGGTAGCGCTCCGGGGGAGTGAGTTGCACCTGCACCAGGAGGTCGCGCAGGTTGTCCTCGAGGTCGCCCGCGCGACCGTGAATGCGAAGCGATCGGGTCAGGTGGTACCGCACGGTGTGCGTCGGGTTCAGCGAGGCGAACGGGTCCTGGAAGATCATCTGCACCTGGCGGCAGTACGCGCGGAACTTGCGGCCGCCGCGCACCGTCACCGGTTCGCCGTGCAGCCGGATGTCACCCGACGTCCGCGCGTACAGCTGCGCGAGCAGCCGGGCCACAGTCGACTTCCCCGAACCGGACTCGCCGACCAGCGCGGTCACCCGGCCCCGGCGCAGCGTGAGTTTCACGTCGTCCACCGCGTGCACGGCCTTGTGCTCGCGGGTGAGCAGGTCGCGGAGTCCGCGCCGTACCGGGAAATGCTTGGTGAGGCCCTCGGCCTCCAGAACAACCTCGGTCTCGGTGACCGTCATAGGTCTCCAATCGTGGGTCCGCGGCGCCGGAGGAGAGCCCTCCGGCGCCGCGGTCCGAATTACTGGCTGCCGGCCGGCTTGAGGTTCAGGATGATCTGCAGAGCGTTCTGCTGGGTCGGCTGCGCCGGCCCGTACTGGTTCTGCTCGTCGGGCCAGCCGACCCAGTTCTTGGTGCTGTAGAGACCGCCGACGTTGGACGCCGAGGTGGGGATGACCGGCATCTGCTCGACCATGATCTTCTGCAGCGTGTTCAGCGCCGTGGTGCGGGTCGCGTCGTCCGCGGCGTTCGCGTACTGGTCGAGCGCCTTGGTCGCGTCCGGGCTGTTGAACCGCCCGTAGTTGCCGCTCACGCCGCCCTTGCCGACCGGCTTCAGGATCTTGCCGTCCATGATGTTCTGGTAGATGTCGTACGGCGTCGCGCCGCCGTTCGTCCAGTGCATCGCGGCGTCGAAGCGGCCCTCGTCGATGTTCTTGAACCAGGCGTCCTGGTTGGCCTTGTCGACGGTCGCCTTGATCCCGATCGTGGACAGGTTGTCCTTGATGATCTCCAGGTCGGTGATGTAGTCGGACCAGCCGGCCGGGTCGGTCAGCGTGATCGTCACCGGCTTGCCGGTCGGGTCCTTGAGCGCGTCGCCCTCGAGCTTGAACCCGGCGTCGGTGAGCTCCTTCTTGGCCGCGTCGACGTCAACCTTGTGCTTCAGGTCCTTGTACTCCGGGGCGATGAAGGACTCACCGGCCGGCGTCGGGATGCCGGTCATCGACTCGACCTTCGGGTAGAAGTACCCGGCCTCGCCCTGCTGGAAGATGTCGTCGCGGTTGATCACCAGGTTCATCGCACGTCGCAACGCCGGGTTGTCGAAGGGCTTGCGCGTCGTGTTGATCCACAGACCGTGGATGCCGAGGTTCGCCGGGAACCACAGCTTGTGGTTCTTCGGGTCCTTGTCCTGGAAGACGGCCTTCACGTTCGGGACGAAGACGAAGCTCCACTCCGACGCGCCGTTGGCCAGCGCGGTGGTCTGCGCGTTGTTGTCGTTGTACGACGTGTACCGCAGCTCCTTGACCTTCGGGAGGTCCTGCCAGTACGAGTCGCGCAAGGTCAGCGTCGTGGTCTGCGGGGTGAACGACTTCACGACGTACGGACCGGTGCCGATCGGGCCCTTCAGGGTGTCCTGGCTCGGGTCCTTGATCGCCGACCACTGGTGCTTCGGGATCACGAACACGGTCAGGATCTTGTTCTGGTTCGTGAACTGCGACCGGGTGAAGGTCAGGTCGACCTTGTTACCGGACGCGGTGATCGTGCCGTACGGGATCGCGTCCTGGTTGAGGCCCTCGTTGTCCTTGCGGATCTGGAACGAGTACGCCACGTCCTCGGCGGTCATCGGCTTGCCGTCGGAGAACTTCACGCCCTCGCGGATCGTCAGCGAGAGCTTGGTGTAGTTGGCGTCCCACTTCCACTCGGTCGCCAGCCAGGGCTTGCCGGGCTCGGTCGGCTTGATCCCGTTGATCATCACCAGCGGCTCGAAGATCATCCAGCGGTACCCCAGCGAGGCGCCCGAGGAGGAGCCGAGGAACGGGTTGTGGTTCTCGGTCTGCGGACCGTTCGGCATGCCGATGTTCAGAACGGTCGCGCCGGTGCCCGAGCCGTTGTTCCCGGAGCTGCCTGACTGACCGTCCCCGCTGCTACAAGCAGCCAGAGCGGCTGCCGCGAGCAAGCCCGTGAGGGCCAGCGCGACTGTACGTCGTGCTCGCATCGGTTCCTCCTGTGAATCTGTTGGCGGATGCCCTCCCCTGAGCCGGGAGGGCGACTGCATCGTGGCGTGAGAACGCTCTCATGGGAAGAGCAGACGCCTTAACGGATCGATATCGAGGGGTACGCCGGCGGCGGGACAGGGGCAGCTGCCCCGCCGCCGGAGCTACTGGTGAGACCGGGTTTTCGGGGCGGTTGAGCTGCGGACGATCAGGGTCGTCGGCAGCACCTGCGGGGTCTCCGGCAGCGGTGTGCCGCCGAAGTACCCCATCAGCATCCGGGCCGCGGCCTGACCCATCTGGCGCATCGGCTGATGCACCGTGGTCAGCGGCGGCTCGGTGTGCTCGGCGTACGGGATGTCGTCGAACCCGACCACCGACACGTCGTTCGGCACGTTCCGCCCGGTCTCCCGGACGGCCTGAATGGCACCGCCGGCGGAGAGGTCGTTGTGGGCGAAGACCGCGTCGAAGTCGAGTCGCTCGTCGAGCGCGTACTGGACGCCGCGGCGCCCGCTCTCGTGGGTGAAGTCGCCCTCGAACACGAGTCTCGGGTCGAGCTCGACGCCGGCCTCCGCGTAGGTGTCGCGGAAGCCGTCCAGGCGTTCGTGGGTGCAGCCGAAGCGCTCGACGCCGGTGATCACCAGTGGCCGGCGGCGGCCGAGCTCCAGCAGGTGCCGGGCGGCGGACTCGCCGCCGGCGTAGTTCGTGGTGGCGACGGACGGGAACTGCGGGCGCTTGTCGCGGTCGTCGATCAGGACCACCGGCAGACCACGCGCGTGGAGTTGCTCGATGTAGGTGAGCGTGCCCTCGGGCTCGATCACCAGCAGGCCGTCGAACGACTGCGCCGAGACCTGGGACGCGAACTGGTGCATGGATTCCTCACCCCGGTTGAAGGTGAACAGCAGCAGCCCGTAGCCCTCGCTCTCGACCACGTCGACCGCTCCCTGCAGCACCTCGCCCATCCAGGGCCAGGTGAGCGAGGGGACCAGCATCCCGACGATCCGGGTCCGGCCGCGGGCCAGGCCGACCGCGCGGGCGCTCGGCACGTAGCCGAGCTCGGCGATCACCTGCCGGACCCGCTCGGCGGTGCGCAGATCCAGCTCGCCCTTGCCGTTGAGGACGCGTGACACGGTCGTCTTGCTGACTCCGGCACGGGCCGCGACATCGGCGATCGTGATGGACACGCTGACTCTCCCCTCGGGCGGTCGGGGTGCTGGATCGTCTTCTGGAGCCGGAACCGGTTTCGGAAGCGGTTCCGTAGATCAAAGCCGAGACCGCAACGAGCCGTCAATCACGGAGTGGTAACGAATCGCGGCTTAGTTCACGAGTTGGAAGAAGGGAGCTCTTCCGCCGCGCGAGGCGGCATGATGGACTCGGGGTCGAGCAGCCTGCCCGGGGCCGCGCGCGATGCCAGGTGTGAGGTAGTGGGATGGAAGTACGCCGGACCACGGTGCGTGACATGCGCCGGTCCAACCGCTCGGTGATCCTCACCGGCATCTATCGCGAGGGTCCGCTTAGTCGCCAGGAGCTGACCGTCCGGACCTCGCTCAGCGCCGCCAGCGTCAGCAACCTGGTCGCCGAACTGATCGCCGAGGGCGTGGTCGAGGAGGCCGGCTCGGTCGAGTCCGAGGGTGGCCGGCCGCGGGTCCTGTTGCGGGTCGCACCAACATTCCGGTACGTCGTCGGCGCCGAGGTCGGGGAGACCCGGGTCCGGGTGGAGCTGTTCGACCTGGCCATGAACGTGCTGGCGCGGGCCGACCATCCGATCGCCACGCCGACACCTGAAGAGGTCGTGAAGCACGTACTGGAAGGGCTTTCGACCGTGATCGCTGCCTCCGGCACCCAGTCCGAGCAGGTGCTCGGGCTCGGTGTCGCGGTCGCCGGTGTGGTCGAGGACAACGCGATCGTCGACGCGCAGACACTCGGCTGGGAAGCCGTCCCACTCGCGGCGCTGCTTGCCGAGGGCACCGATATTCCGGTGCACGTGGACAACGGCGCCAACATGCTCGGCCAGGCGGAGATGTGGTTCGGCGCGGGCCGCGGCGCAACCGACGCCGTCGTCGCACTGGTCGGCTCCGGTGTCGGATCGGCCCTTGTGGCCGGTGGATCCAGCTACCGCGGTGCCCGCAGCAGCGCGGGCGAGTGGGGCCACATGACGATCATGTACGGCGGCCGCCAATGCCGCTGCGGCGCATTGGGCTGCCTCGAGGCGTATGTCGGCGCGGAGGGCGTCCTGGATCGGTACCGCCTTGCCGGCGGGACTGTCGACAGCGACGAGGAGACAGCCTTCGTCGAACTGCTGGAGTCCGAGTCGGAGCTGGCGACAACGATCGTCAACGACACGATCGGCTACCTGGCCGCGGGCTTCGCGAACCTGGTCAACCTGGTCAATCCCGAGCGCATCGTCCTCGGCGGCTGGGCTGGCCTGCTACTGGGCGAGAAGCACCTGGAAGAACTCCGCACCGAGGTGGGCAAGCATGCGCTGCGTCGCCCGTACGCCCAGGTATCCATCGTCCTGTGCGAACTGGGCCGCGACGCCGTAGCACTCGGCGCCGCGACCCTCCCCGTAGTACGACTCCTTCGTGATGGAGGCGCAGTACCGCCACCGCGATAGTCCTCCTGCGTCGAAGCTCACGTATCAAGAGTCGTCGGCGAGACGCCCGCCGACGGTGGTCGGGGCTTGGGGCGTATTACCCACCTGAATCGAGCAGTAGCACTCCCCGGTCCCGGTTGGGCGCGCCTCCCAAACCGGTTTGGGGAGCTTCACTCACCCGTGTGGGGCGGTAGCGCTCCCCGGTCGCGGTTGCGGGTGCCTCCCCAAACTGGTTTGGGGACGCTTACCCACCCGAATCGGGCGGTGGCGCTCCCCGGTCGCGGTTGGGCGCCTCCCCAAAGTGGTTCGGGGAGGCGGGGGAAGCGCTGTGGTGGTGCTGGGGGCGGGAGGTGGTCGGGTGGGGAGGGTCCGTTAGACGGTCCACTTCTGGTTGGCGGCGCCCGTGCAGGTCCAGATCTGAGTCGGGGTTGCGTTGGCGGAGTTGTTGCCGGTGACATCTAGGCACTTGTTCGCCAGTGGATTCACTAGGTCGTGTCCACTGGTGTAGGTCCACTGTTGGGCCGCGTTGCCGTTGCAGGTGGCGATCTGGACTCTGGTGCCGTCGGCGGTCGCGGCGTTCGCCACGTCGAGACACTTGCCCAGGGCACGGATCGTGCCGTCGCCGGGGCGCGTCCACTTCTGCGCGTTGGTGCCGTTGCAGTCGTACAGCTGCACCGTCGTACCGTCAGCGGCGTTCGCGCCGGCCACGTCCAGGCACTTGCCGGCCAGGCCGGTGATCTGCGAGCCGGTGCCGCCGGAGCTGCCGAGTGTGGAGACGCGGACGTAGTCGACGGTCATGGTCTGCGGGAACACCGTCGTACCGTCGGGGTAGCCCGGCCAGTAGCCGCCGACCGCGAGGTTCAGGATCATGAAGAACGGGTGGTTGAAGACCCAGGTGTTGCCGCCGAGGTCAGCCGGCGTACGGCGCTGGTACTGCACGCCGTCGACGTACCAGGTGATCGAGTCCGGGGCCCAGTCCACCGCGAACGTGTGGAAGTCGTCGGCGAACGACCAGCCGTTCGGATGGTTGTACGCGGCACCGATCCCGCCGGCGCCGGAGTACCCGGGTCCGTGGATCGTGCCGTGCACGGTGGCCGGCTCCTTGCCGATGTTCTCCATGATGTCGATCTCGCCGTCGTTCGGCCAGTTGCCGCCGCCGAGCATCCAGAACGCGGGCCAGATCCCTTGCCCGCGGGGGATCTTGATGCGGGCCTCGAACCGGCCGTACGTCTGGGTGAAGGTCTGCGCGGTGAGCAACCGGGCCGACGTGTACTGGCACGGGCCGTAGTGGCACTGGAAGCCGCCGTTCTCCTGCCGGGCGGTGATGACCAGGTTGCCGTTGCCGTCCAGCGCGGAGTTGCGGGTGCTGTTGGTGTAGTACTCCATCTCGTTGTTGCCCCAGCCGCTGCCGCCGATGTCGTACCGCCACTTGGCGGGATCGGGGGCCTGGCCGGACGGGCCGTCGAAGTTGTCCTCCCAGACCGTTGCGGTCGTTGCCGCGGCGGCCTGCTGGTGCGTGGAGGCCGCGGGCTGGAGGAGGGCGGTGCCGATCAGTGCGGCACCGATCCCGACGAGCGCGAGCAAGCGGGGACGCTTCATGAGTACCTCATTTCGGGGGCGTCTGAATGAGGACAACGAATGGCCCGCAGCGTGCCGTGAGAACGCTCCCACGTCAAGTCCGGGACTAATTAAAAGATCTGAAAAAAGTCTCGGTTCCGGCGTTGACACCGATCGGCACGGATGGTTACCTCGTGCTGACCAAGTGTTGCGGCGCGGGCAGACGCCGACAACTCGAACCGCCCCGAACTCCTTTAATAAAAGGGAGAACCGCCCCATGCCCGCGAAACGTCTCCTGCCGCTCGCGGTCGCTGCGCTCTGCGTGGCCGCCGCCGGGCTCGGCTTCGGAACCGCCGCACCCGCCCAGGCCGCCGGTGAACAGGTCAACATCTGGCTGACCACCACCAACGACTCGGCCGGCCAGAACGTGACCCGTGGTCTGCAGCAGCAGACGCCGGTGAACTTCGGCCCGGCCGGCGGCTCGGCGAACCAGACCGTCACCGTCAACGAGAACACGACGTACCAGTCCTTCGAGGGCGGCGGTGCATCGTTCGCCGACAGTTCGGCGTGGCTGCTGAACAGCAGCAACGTGATCTCGGCCGCGACCCGCGACCAGGTGATGAAGGACCTGTTCGACCCGGTCAACGGGATCGGCCTCGCCTTCGTCCGGAACCCGATGGGCGCGTCCGACCTCGCTCGCTTCAACTACTCGTACGACGACACGTGCTGCGACCTGAACGACTTCAGCATCCAGCACGACCTCGCGGACGTCGTACCGCTCACCAAGCAGGCCCGGCAGCTCAACCCCAACTTGAAGGTCATAGGTTCGCCGTGGAGCGCGCCGGCCTGGATGAAGGACAACAACGACTTCGTCCACCGCGGCTGGCTGAAGTGGGAGTACGCGCCGACGTACGCGCAGTACTTCGTCAAGTACCTGCAGCAGAACGAGGCCCAGGGCAACCACATCGACTACATCTCGGTGCAGAACGAGCCGACCTGCTGCGGCTCGGACTCGACCGGGTACGCGTCGATGAACTGGAACGGCTCCGGGCTGCTCGAGTTCACCAAGAACAACCTGATGCCCGCGCTGCAGGCCGCCGGGCTGACCACGAAGGTGCTGATCCTCGACTACAACTGGGGCAACTACAACGACCTCGGGTCGGTCCCGATCGCGGACGCCGCGCTGCGCAACCACCCGAACTTCGGCGGTATCGCCTGGCACGGGTACGGCGGCGACGTGAACCTGCAGACCCAGGTACACAACCAGTACCCGGGCGTGAACGCCTACATGACCGAGCACTCCGGCGGTACGTGGATCGCGAACCAGCAGGCCGAGGACATGAACAACCTGGTCGACTACACCCGCAACTGGGACAAGTCGTGGGTCAAGTGGGGCATCGCCCTGGACGAGAACCACCTGCCGTACGTCGGCGCCGGCTGCAACGTCTGCACCGGTCTCGTCACCGTGCACCGCAACGACAGCCAGCGCGGTCAGGTCACCAAGACCGTCGAGTACTACACGATGGGCCACCTGACGAAGTTCGTGAAGCCGGGTGCGCTGCGGATCGACTCGACCGCGAACAGTTCGGTGAAGAACGTGGCCTGGAAGAACCCGGACGGTTCCAAGGCCCTGATCGCCTTCAACACCACGGGGAGCTCGCAGTCCGTGCGGGTGAACTGGGGCTCGCAGTCCTTCGTCTACACGCTGCCGACCAAGACGTCGGCGACCTTCACCTGGTCCGGCTCGCAGAGCGGCGACGGCGGTGGTGGTGGCGGACAGATCACGGGGTTGGCCGGCAAGTGCATGGATGTCGCCGGAGCCAACTCCGCGGACGGTACGGCGGTCCAGTTGTACGACTGCAACGGTACGACGGCCCAGCAGTGGTCGCGTCCTGGTGACGGGACGGTCCGTGCTCTCGGCAAGTGCCTCGACGTCAACGCCGGCTCCATCGCCGACGGCGCGAAGGTGCAGATCTATTCGTGCAACGGCAGTGCCGCCCAGCAATGGACCTACACGAGTGGGAGAGACCTGGTGAATCCACAGGCGAACAAGTGTCTCGACGTCACGAACAACACCTCCGCCAACGGCACTCCGCTGCAACTGTGGACCTGCACCGGCGCGGCCAACCAGAAGTGGACCATGTCATGAGGCGGGTGGCGGCAGCCGCCGCGGCTCTGGTGCTAGGCGGTGGTCTGTTGATGACGGCCAGTCCCGCGCAGGCGGCGACCGGGACGATCACCGGTCTCGCGGGGAAGTGTGCGGACGTAGCCGGCGCGAACAGTGCGGACGGTACGGCGGTTCAGCTGTACGACTGCAACGGGACCGCGGCGCAGAGCTGGAGTCGTGGGAGTGACGGCACGATCCGGGCCCTGGGCAAATGTCTCGACGTGAGTGCCGGCTCGGTCGCCGACGGCGCACGGGTCCAGCTGTGGACGTGCAACGGGAGCGGGGCCCAGCAATGGACCTACACCTCCGGGCGCGACCTGGTGAATCCGCAGGCGAACAAGTGTCTTGATGTCACCGGCAACAACTCGGCGAACAGTACGCCGTTGCAGTTGTGGACGTGCAGCGGTGGCGCGAACCAGAAGTGGAACGTGCCGGCCGCGGATGACGGGCCTCCTCCGGCAGGCGGTGCGCCGATGGCGGCAGCGCCGTACCTCTATCAGGGCTGGGGTGAACCGCCGAACCCGGCGACCGTGATGAACGCGGCCGGGGTGAAGTGGTTCACGATGGCGTTCATCTTGTCGAACGGGTACTGCAACCCGCAGTGGGACGGGAACCGGCCGCTGACCGGTGGCGTCGATCAGCAGGCGATCAACACGATCCGGTCCAACGGCGGCGACGTCGTGGTCTCGGTCGGCGGCTGGTCCGGCAACAAGCTCGGGCAGAGCTGCGGTACGGCGAGTGAGCTTGCGGCGGCGTACCAGAAGGTGATCAACGCGCTGTCGCTGAAGGCGATCGACGTCGACATCGAGGACCAGGAGTTCTCGCAGCCGGCCGTCCGGCAGAAGGTCGTCGACGCGCTGAAGATCGTCGAGCAGAACAACCCGGGGATCGCGACGTACCTGACGTTCGGCACGACGACGTCCGGTCCGGACGGGAACGGGCAGGACCTGATCCAGCGGGGCGCGAACTCGGGGCTGAACCTCGACGGCTGGGTGATCATGCCGTTCGACTTCGGCGGCGGGTCGACCAACATGGGCACGCTGACCCGGCAGGCGGCCGACGGACTGAAGAACCGGGTCAAGGCGGCGTACGGGCTGACCGACGACGCGGCGTACCGGAAGATCGGCATCTCCTCGATGAACGGCATCACCGACGTCGCCGGTGAGCGCGTCAACCTGTCGGACTTCGAGTCGATGCTGTCCTACGCGTCCGAGCACCACCTGGCCCGGTTCACGTTCTGGTCGGTGAACCGCGACCGTCCGTGCACGGGCGGCGGCGCCGACACCTGCTCCGGCGTCTCCCAGAACCCGTGGGACTTCTCGAAGGTGATCGGCCGCTACCGGGGATAGCGGATCGCCAGGCCATCACAATCGGCCCGCGACGACGCCCCACCACGGGCGCGCGTCGCGGGCCGACGATTGTGATGGCCTGGGCGTTTGACCCTCCGGCTACCGGAGGGTGGAAGCTTGTCGCATGACGGCGACGGTGACGGTGGGGGAGTTCTCCCGCCTGACGCATCTGAGTGTGAAAACGCTGCACCACTACCACGACATCGGCCTGCTCGCGCCGGTCGCGATCGACGCCTCGTCGGGCTATCGGCGCTACGGCACCGATCAGGTCGACATGGCGCTGCTGATCCGGCGGCTGCGGGAACTGCGGATGCCGCTGCCGGACGTCCGCGCCGTGGTCGAGGCGTCCGACGGTCCGGCCCGGGAAGAGACGTTGCGGGCTCATCTCGAGCGGATGGAGCAGGAGCTCGCCCACACGCGAGACGTCGTCACGTCACTGCGTGAACTGCTGACACCCGGCCGGCCCGTCCTCGACGTGCAGTACCGGTTCATCCCGCCGTTCCGTGCGTACGGCGTGACCGGGCACGTCGTGCGGGACGAGATCGGGCCGTGGTGCGAGTACGCCTTCGGGAAGCTCGGCGCGGTCGCCGGTGACATCCGGGCGACCTCGGGAGCGACGTACAGCGACGAGTTCTTCACCGACGACGCGGGTGAGGTGGTGACCTTCCTCCCGGTGGCACTCGACCAGCCGCCGGCCGACGGGGTCGAACTCGTCGACCTGCCCGGCGGGTACTTCGCGATCGCCGTTCACGCCGGCCCGATGACAGATTTCGACCGAACGTACGGCGCGCTCGGCAGCCACGTCGCGGAGTACTGCGAGGTGGCGCCGGGACCGATCCGTGAGTTGTACCCCATCGGCCCGGGGGACGTCCCCGATCCGGCCGACTTCCGAACCGAGGTCTGCTGGCCGATCCAGCGGATCCCTGTGCTGAAAGGCTGAACCATGTCTGTAACGCTCGAGAACATCGCCTTCGACTGCGCCGACGCACAGGCGCTCGCCACCTTCTGGGCCGGCGTGCTGTCGACCGAGGTCGATGCCGAGGCCAACCAGTTCTTCGCGACCGTGAACCGGGCCGCGACCGGGCCGACGCTGATGTTCCTCCAGGTCCCGGAGCCGCGCAACGGCAAGAACCGCCTGCACGTCGACCTGGCCGCCACCGACTGGTCCGCCGAGGTCGACCGGCTGGTCGGACTGGGCGCGAAGCGGCTCGACGAGCACAACGAGTACGACACCCACTGGATCACTCTGGCCGACCCCGAAGGCAACGTCTTCGACGTGGCCGAGCACCACTGAGACGGGGCTTGCCAGCCATCTGTTCCGGGAGGAGGGTGAGAAGTGTCCGGCGGCGCCGCCCCGGCGCTGCCCTGAGCGTAAGGGGGGTGGATCGTGTACGCGCGTTCCACCACGATCAATGCCGCCCCGGCGTCGATCGACGCCGGCGTCGCGCAGGTGCGCGACGAGGTGATGCCCATGCTGATGGGGATGGACGGCTGTACCGGCCTGTCCATGCTTGTCGACCGCGAGTCCGGCCGCTGCATCACGACCAGCGCCTGGCAGTCCGAGGAGGCGATGCGGGCCACGGACGAAGAACTGCAGCCGGTCCGGGAGCGGATCGCAGCGGAGCTCGGCGGCAGTCCGATGGTGCAGGAGTGGGAGATCGCCGTTCTGCACCGTGACCACCGTTCGGTGGCGGGTGCGTGCGTCCGGGCGACCTGGGTGAAGGTCGACCCCGCGAACCTGGACCGGGCGATCGACGTCTACAAGCTCGCCTCACTGCCGAGGCTGGAGGATCTGGCCGGGTTCTGCAGCGCGAGCCTGCTGGTCGACCGGGCGTCCGGCCGGGCGGTCTCGTCGGTCACCTACGACAGCAAGGAGACGCTGGACGGCAGCCGTGAAGCGGCGGCCTCGATGCGTGCCTCGACCGCCAAGGACGCCGGCGCCGAGATGCTGGACGTCGGTGAGTTCGAGCTCGCCATCGCCCATTTACGGGTCCCCGAGCTGACCTGATCGCTGCGGTCACGGCGCATGACCGAATGCTGCCGTGAACGCCTCGCGGAACAGGTCGGCCAGGTCGGGCTCGCCGTCGCCGGCGGCCCAACGGAGTAAGGCGGTGTGAGTCACACCCAGTACGGCGCTTGCGGCGGCGCGGGCGCCGTACTCCAGTGAGGGGTCGATCGCGCTGACGAACGCCTCTTGCAACCGGTACTGGCTGTCCAGGTGGCGCGCCTGGAGCGCCGGGGTCGAGATCATCAGCCGGAGCCGCGCGAGGAGCAGGTCGTGCTCGTTCGTGGCGGCCAGGTCGAGGATGGTCAGCACGGTACGGCCGATGCGGTCGGTGAGTGATCTCGTCGCGGGCAGTTCGGTGAGCGTGGTCGCGGTCAGCTGGTCGAAGTCGTCGTACAGGACCAGGTCTTCCTTGGTGGGGAAGTTCCGGTAGACCGTCATCGCCGAGACGCCGGCCGCGTCGGCGACGTCGTTCACCGTGGTCGCGTCGTACCCGCGGTCGGTGAACAGGCGGAGCGCCTGCCGCTGGATGCGTTGCCGGGTATCGGCGCGCTGGCGGTCTCTCAAGTTCATGTGGTAGATACTAACAACATGATAGTTTCTAACATGAACGGCAAGGTTGCGTTGGTGACAGGCGCCTCCCGGGGCATTGGGCGGGCGATCGCGGAGCGGCTGGCCGCGGCGGGGGCCGAGGTGGCCGTGCACTACCACCAGGACAAGGCCGGTGCGGAGGAGACGCTCTCGCGGATCGGCGGTCGTGGTTTCGTGATCGGGGCTGAGCTTGGTGTGCCTGGGGATGCGGAGCTCGTCGTCGACCAGTTGGTTGCGGAGCTGTCTGGCCGGCGGCTGGATGTGCTCGTGAACAACGCGGCGGCGTCGCCCGCGGGTCCGATCGGTGCGGACACGGAGGCAGCGTTCGACCGGTTGATGGCGGTCAACGTGCGAGCGCCGTACTTCCTGATCCAGCGGTTGCTGCCGATCCTGTCCGACGACGGCCGGATCGTGTCGATCTCGTCGGTCGCGACCCGGATGGCGAACCCGTCGCAGACTTCGTTCGCGATGACGAAGGGTGCGCTGGAGACGATGACTTTTACCCTGGCGCAGGAGCTGGGTGCGCGGGGCATCACCGTGAACGCCGTCGCGCCGGGTGCAACCCGGACCGAGGCGAACGGGGCGATCTTCGAGACGCCCGGGTTGTCGGAGCTGATCGTCGCGCAGACGGCGCTCGGCCGGTTGGGTAGCGCCGACGATGTCGCCGAGGTGGTCGCGTTTCTTGCGTCACCTGCGGCGCGGTGGATCACCGGACAGGTCGTGGACGCGTCCGGTGGTCTGCACCTGGGGGTCGGCTAGGGGGTTGAGTCGGTGTCGAGGAAGAGTTGTACGTCGGGATGCGTGCGCAGCGCCGTACCGGGGTGATCGGGGCCGATCGGTTGCGTGAGGGTGTCCTGGACGGCCTGGCGTTTGACCGATCCGGGGACCGAACCGATCAGCGCGTGCGCGTTCAGCAGGCGGGGGATGGTCACGGTGACCGCGTGGGTCGGTACGTCGGTGAGCGCCGGGAAATTGCCCTCGTCGACCTGCTGTTGGCGGCTGGTCTCGTCGAGCGCGACTCGTTTCGTGGCTTCCGGGTCGTTGAAATCGGCGGGCGGATCGTTGAACGCCAGGTGGCCGTTGACGCCGAGGCCGAACAGGACGAGGTCGAACGGGTCGTCGCCCATCAACTCCGCGTAAGCCTCCGGCCCGTCCTCGGGGGCGAGCGGGTAGAACGTTGCCTGCGGCACCTTGTCCAGGAAGTTCCGGCGCAGCCAGTTGCGGAACGACTGCGGGGCATCGGGCTTCAGGTCGACGTACTCGTCCATGTGGAAGCACTCGACCCGGCTCCAGTCGAGGTCCGGTTCGCCTGCGAGCGCGGCCAGGGTGGCCGTCTGGCTCGGCGCGGCGGCCAGCATGACGCGCGCCCTCCCGGTCGTGGCGATCGCCTTCCTCAGCCGCTCGGCGGCAGCGGCGCTCGCAGCGCGCCCGAGCTCCGTGCGATCCGAGCAGGTGACGACCCGAGGAGCATGCTCAACAGTCATGGAGAAAGGCTCGCACACCCGCCGGACCACCGCCGCGCCATGCCCGTCCGGGGGTTAGCCCCAGGGTGCGGCGGTGGTTTGCCGGAGGTCGGGTCGGTGGGTGGCTGGAGTGTGCGGACTTGTCCGCGGAAATAGCTTCGTGGGTATGACGAATCAGGTGCTGACGGGTGCGGTGCAGGAGCCGACTGGCGGGGTGGCCGGGTGGGCGATCGACCTCATGGAGCGATTGGGGCCGGCGGGGGCGGGGCTTGCGGTGGCGTTGGAAAACCTGTTTCCGCCGTTGCCGAGTGAGGTGATCCTGCCGCTGGCCGGGTTCGCGGCGGCGCGGGGTGATCTCGGCCTGGTCGCCGCGATTCTGTTCACCACGCTCGGGTCGGTCGTGGGCGCGCTCGCGCTGTACGGCGTGGGCGCGGCGCTCGGGCGGGACCGGACGCGGGCGCTCGCCGGGAAGCTGCCGCTGGTGAAGCTGCGGGACGTCGACAAGGCCGAGGACTGGTTCGCCCGGCACGGCGCGAAGGCGGTGCTGATCGGGCGGCTGGTTCCGGTGGTACGCAGCCTGATCTCGGTGCCGGCCGGGGTCGAGCGGATGCCGGTCGTGTTGTTCCTCGCGCTGACGGCCGTCGGGAGCCTGGTGTGGAACTCGTTGCTGATCCTGGCCGGCTACCAGCTCGGCGAGCGGTGGCATCTGGTGGAGTCGTCAGTGGGGGTGTTCCAGAAGGTCGTGATCGCCGCTGTGGTGGGCGCGGCCGCGTGGTTCGTCGTGGCGAAGCTCCGGGCCCGGCGTTCGGATGCTGAGAAAGTCCAGTAAGCGGCTCGACTTTCACTACGCTCGAGGGAGTTGCCGTCGAGGTTTTCAGGAGATGGGTCAGATGCCGTCAGTCGCGTTCGAGTCGCAGGTCGTGCCCCAAGGTGCGCAAGAGCCGCCGGTCTGGCCGCAGTCGGTGGTCACGCTGGTGGGCAATCCGCGGGCCGGGTCGCGGACAGCGGCCGCCGCGGCGTCCGTCGCGGAGCTGCTCGCTTCCGAGCTCGGTACGCCGTACCGGATCGACGAGCTGATCGATCTGGTGACGATCGCCCCGGCCATCTTCCAGGGCGAGCAAGCCGGTGCCGAGGCGCAGGCGGCGCTGGAGAGCGCGGTCGATCTGGTGTCGTCGGCGTCGGTGATCGTCGTCGCGACGCCGGTCTACAAAGGCAGCTACACCGGGCTGCTGAAGAGCTTCCTCGACGTACTGCGGCCTTCCGCCTTGGCGGGCTCCGTGGTCGTTCCGGTGACGGTGTCGGCGGCGCCGAGTCACAAGCTGCTGGCCGATCAGCACATTCGTCCGGTGCTGGCCGAGCTGGGCGCGAGCGTCCCTGTGCCCGGGGTGATTCTGGAGGAGCGCGACCTCGAAGACCTCCAGGTCGTGCTGTCGGGCTGGATCCGCGACAACGCGGGCATCGTCCAGGCCACCACAATCGCCCTCCAGCCAGTCGCCGAACCAACCCCTGCCCGCTAGCGCACTCTGGCTCCTCACATGTCGATGCGGAGAGCGCTGAAGCGGGCGGCTAGGTCGTCGACCCAGGCAATTGGCGTTCGGTGATCCGGGAGCGGTACGCCGGCTTCGCTCCGCCACAGAGCGTCGCCGAGCGCGGTGCGCAGATGCCAGGCCATGGCGCGTTCAGGAGACAGGTCGTGGCCGGTGATCTGTTGGTAGTGGTGCAAGGTCGCCTGCAAGAGTTCGACGCCGGGCCCGGTCCCCGGGAAGGTGCGGAGGTCGTACTCCGGCTCGGCCGTCCCGACCGTTTCGAAGTCGATCACCACGCGGAGCTCATCGCCCTGCCAGACCTGGTTCCCACCATGGAAGTCGCCGTGCGCCAGGACGGTCGATCCCGGCGACGCGAGGACGTTGTCGGCCCAATCGCACCAGCGCGTCACCGAATCGACCTGATCCGGCCGGATCCACGGCCCGATGCCGGCACGGATCGTCTGAGTGGTCGCGGGTGGTAGCAGTACGGGCTGAAGGCCGCCGACGAGGTGCTCGACCCGCTCGAAGGCTTGGTGCAGGCCGGCCAGAAAGATCGCGAGCTGCCGGCCGGCATGATCACGGTCGATCGAGTCAGCGATGTCGAACAACGCCGTACCGGGAACGCGCCTGGTCACCAGCAGCACCGGATCGGTGCTGCTGGCAATGACCTCCGGGAGGAACGGAACACCAGGTTCGTTCGCCAGTGCTGCCAGTACGTCGATCTCGTGCGCAACCCGGAGTGCTGCGGGCTGCGACCACGCGAACTTCGCGACGTACTGGTCCCCGACCATCGCGCTGGCGGCCCACCACTGTGGATCCTCCTCGCCCAGCGTCTCCCGAACGACAACCTCGTGCCCGCTCAGCTTCGGAGCAACCACTCGCAGTGCATCGGCAACTGCCTCCGAAGAACCCTCGGCCAACCACCTCATTCACCCATCCCATCACAAGAGCTAGTCGGTGTAGCTGGGTTGGGTGGGGGAGTGGCGGAGGGTTGTGGTTGCTGGGATGAGGGTTGAGGCGAAGGTCAGGAGTGCGGCTGCGCCTACTACTACGAGGTAGATCCAGATCGGGCCGGTGGGGAGGGCGTCGTTGGAGACCTTGGCGGAGAACGGGAGGAGGCAGGCCAGGGCGACTCCCGTGCCCAAGGTGACGCCGGTGAGGGTGACCAGGGTGCTTTCGGTGGTCAGCATGCGGAGCACCTGGAAGCGGGTCGAGCCGGTCAGCCGTTGGAGAGCGAACTCGCGGCGGCGGCGCAGGGTGGTGGACACGAGCGTGTTGACGACCGAGACCGCGGTGTAGGCGATCAGCATGCCGACGAGCATGTAGTTGATCCACGCCTGTGTCTGCAGGTCCTCGACGTTCGAGGCGACCAGCGTGCTGCGATCGGCGACCTTGACACCCGGATGGGCGGCAGCGAGCTTGGTCAGACCCGGTCGTACGTCGGCACCTGCATCGGCCCGTACCAGGATCTGTTTCGTCAACCCGTCCGTCGTGTGCGCCGCGACCAGCGACGCGGGCAGGATGATCGTCTCGTACCCGCGCTCGGCCGCAAATGTCGCGACCACCCGCAACTTCACCGTGGTCCCGTCGCCCAACGTCATCGTGATCTCGGAGCCCACGCCACGGCCGGTCTTGTTCGCCATGTACTCCGGCACCGCCGCGGTCGACCCGGTCAAGCCGGCCAGCGATCCGCTCGTCAACCGAACCGGCGCCGTACCGTTCGCGTCCTGCGCATCCACGCCCATCACCGGCGCACCCTCCTCGTCGAACGGAGCATTACGAGGATCATCGACCGCAGCCATGCTGCGTACGAACGCCGAAGCACTCGTCACGCCCGGCACGGCCCGAACCTCCGAGAGCACGGTCGACGAGAGACCAGCATCCGACACCAGTACGGCGTCCGCACGCAGATCGCGCGTGAACGCCTCCGAGGATGCGTGCACCTGCGTGGTCTGCATGTACAAGTTGGCGGTCGAGATGCCGACGGCAAGCATCACCGGCATCGCCGCGGCCGACAGTGCCACCGAACGCGCCGACAGGTTGCGGATCGCGAGCCGGCCGTTCACTCGGGTCAGAGCTTGGACCGGCCAGCGCCAGATCCCCAGCACCGCCTTGGTCCAGAACGGCCCGAGCACCGCGACGCCGATCGCCCAGCAGAGGATGGACGGACCCGCCGTCGAGGCGGCGAGCGGCCCGGACATCACCGTCGCGGTGACGATCAGCAACGCCATTCCGCCACCGAGGAACAGGACGCCGAACAGCAACCGGATCCAGCTGAACCACTTCCGCTGCAACGACGCCTCGACGAGAGCCTCGACCGGCTTGATCTTCGCCGACTTCCGCGCCGCGATCAGCCCCGCGCCGATCGCCGCGAGGACCGCCGCACCGGCGCCCGCCCCGAACGGGATCCACCCCTGCGAGAACTCGATCACCGGCGACGCGACGCCGTGCGCACTGAGCTGATCGAAGAGGAACTGGCCGAGGAAGATCCCGGGAAGGCATCCGAGCACGACGGCCGGCAGCGCGACCATGAGCGCCTCGCCGAGGATCATCCGCCGTACCTGGCCGGGCGTCGTACCGATCCCGCGAAGCAGCGCGAACTCCCGCTCCCGGTGCTGCGCCGCGAGCGCCAGCGTGGACGCGACCACGAACATCATCGTCATCGTCGCGATCCCGCCGAACGAGCCGGCGATCGCGATCAACGCCGTACGGTGTGATTCGGCGTCGGGGTGTTCCGCCAGGCCGCGGTCGACACCCGCACGGACGGCCAGGTTCCCGTCGACCTCCTCCAGTCGTTCCTTGACCGCGGAGATATCGGTGCCAGGAGCAACCAGTACGCCGACATCGGCGAAACGGGCCGGGTTGCGGACGAGTTGCGCGGCGTCGTGGTCGGAGAAGAAGGCGTGGCTGGCCGCTTGTGGGGCGATGCCGCTGATGGTGAAGGTCTTCGGCTCGCCGTTGATCAGGAGGGTCAGCTGCTCGCCCGGCTTCCCGGATGAAACGACGACCTCGCCGGACCGCGGCGCGCGTCCAGCACTCAGGTGATAGGGAGCGAGGGAAGCGCCTGACCAGTTGTGGCCCTCAGCAATCGAAGATCCGACGGCAGTGAAGGTGTAGTCGCCCACAGCAGACGAAACGCCTTGTACAGAACGGATCTTGGCGAGCAGGTCGACAGGTACGCCGACGCGTTCCGTCAGGGGAGTGGCATCTTCAACGCCGGGGCGGTGGTGGGACTGATTGCCGGTGACAACGAGCGACGCGCCCGCGAGACGTTGCGGCTCCACGTTGGAGCGGATGCCGGTCTCCATCAGGCCGCCACAGGCCATCACGATCGCCGTACCGAAGACGACCGCGATGAACGTGGCGATGAATCCGCTCTTGCGATGGCGCAAGGTGCGGACGGCGAGGCGCATCATCCCGCCACCGCCTGCAGGGTCGAGCGTGCGCCGAGGTGGGTCATCCGGTCGGCGACAGATTCGGCGGTCGGGGCGGTCAGGCTGCCGGCGAGTGCGCCGTCGGCGAGGAAGACCACCTGGTCGGCGTACGACGCGGCGACCGGGTCGTGGGTGACCATGACGACCGTCTGGCCCTGGGTGCGCACCGGCTCGCGCAGGAGTTCGAGGACGTCGGCAGCGGTCTGGGTGTCGAGGGCGCCGGTCGGCTCGTCGGCGAAGATCACGGCCGGCCGGGCGACGAGCGCGCGGGCGATCGCGACCCGCTGCTGCTGGCCGCCGGACAGCTCGCCCGGGCGGTTCTTGGACCGGTCGGCGAGACCGACGCGCTCCAGCACCTGGCGTACGGCGGCCTTGTTCACGCGGCGCCCGTCGAGCTCCTGCGGCAGGCAGACGTTCTGCCAGACGGTCAGTGCGGGCAGCAGGTTGAAGGACTGGAACACGAAGCCGATCCGCTCCCGCCGGAGCTCGGTCAGCCTGCGCTCGCTGAGTCCGGCGAGCGGCTGGCCGTCGATGGAGACACTGCCGGAGGTCGGCCGGTCGAGTCCCGCGGCACAGTGCAGGAAAGTGCTCTTGCCCGATCCAGACGGACCCATCACCGCGGTGAACGTGCCGGGGGCGAACTTCATCGAGATCCCGTCGAGGGCGGTGACGGCGTTCCCGCCACGGCCGTAGACCCGTCGTACCTCCTGCAGGACGACCGAGTACCCGGTCCCGTCGACTGCTTCCTGCGTCCGTTTCTTCATGCCGCTGACGCTACGGATCAGCGACGTACCAACCCATGGTGCTGAGCCACCCCTGATGGTGGACGAAACCCCACCTAGGGGCGGAGGAGGGCGCGGAGGCCGGCAGTGAAGGTCGAGGGGGTGACGTCACCCATGATGAGCCGCTGCAGGATGAAGCCCGGGATCAGGCCGAAAAGGACCTGGGCGACGTGCCGGGGATCGACGTCGGCGTCGATCGTGCCGTCGGCCTGGGCGCGGCGGGCGACTTCCTCGAACCGGTCCCGCAGTTGGGTGTACTTGCCGCAGGCGGTGGTCATGATCGCCGGGTTGTGCAACGCCTCGGCCCAGGCCTGGACACCGACCCGGGTGACGTCGCCGCCGGGTCGTTCGGCCACCTCGACCACGTGATCGAGCGCTGTCTCCAGAGCCATCAGGGGTGTCAGTGGCGCTTCGGTGGCGAGGATCTTCTGGAAGACCTCGTCCACGGTGCTGAGCGCGTCCTCGGCGATCGCCGCGACGATCTCTTCCTTGCTCTTGAAGTACCCGTAGACGGCGCCCGCGGACAGTCCGGACTCGCGGATCACGTCCGCCATCGTCGTCTTGTGGAAGCCCTCCCCGCTCACGCAGGTACGGGCCGCCGCGACGATCTGCGCACGGCGGGCCAGGCGGTGTTCCTCGGTGACCTTGGGCACGTTCGAAACATAAAACGAATGTCCGTTCTTGACAAGTCGCCGGGCCGTTGCCAGGCTCGGACATATAAAGAACGATCATTCGGTTTTAATGCCCGAGGGAGTACCAGCCATGACCACTGAGGCGCACGCGGCCGAACGTCGCCGGCCGCCCCTGATCGCCGTCATCACGCTGCTGACCGCGGTCCTCACGGTGTTCCTGATCGCCTTCGCGTGGCCGTCCGCGCGCTCCGAACCGCGGAACGTCCCGCTCGCGGTGTCCGGCCCGACGCCGGCGGTCGCGCAGATCAAGGCCGGGCTCGAGCAGGCGATGCCCGGTGGCTTCGAGATCACCGCCGTACCGGATCGGCAGGCGGCGGTGCAGCGGATCGAGGACCGGGACGCGTACGGCGCGATTGTGCTGGACGCGGCGCAGCCCGAAGTACTGACCGCGTCCGCGGGCGGTCCCGCCATCGCGCAGGTCCTGACGCAGTTGTCCGCCCGGATGTCGCCGGAGAATCCGGCGAAGGTGACTGACATCGTGCCGCTGCCGAAGGACGATCCGCGCGGTGCCGGACTCGCTGCCGCCGCATTGCCGCTCGTGCTCGGCGGGATCATCGCCGCCGCCGCGCTCACCCAGTTGGTGCGATCCGGTGCGAAGCGGATGATCGGCGCGATCACTTTCGGGGTCACCGGTGGGCTCGCGCTGGCCGCCGTACTGCAGTACTGGCTCGGCTCGTTCGAGGGCAGCTACCTCGGCAACGCGGGTGTCATCGCGATGTCGATCGCGGCCATCAGTCTCACGCTGCTCGGCCTCGAGTGGCTGCTCGGTACGGCGGGACTCGCACTCGGCGGCGCCGTGATGATGCTGCTCGGCAACCCGCTCTCCGGGATGACGAGCGCGCCCGAGATGCTGCCGAGCGGATGGGGCACGCTGGGTCAGCTCCTGCCGCCCGGAGCAGCCGGTACGGCGTTGCGCTCGGTGAGCTTCTTCGACGGCGCCGGCGCTGCCCGGCCACTCGTCGTACTGACGTGCTGGTTACTCGCCGGAGTGGTGCTCTGCGGGCTCGGCGCACTGCGCTCGCGGGGACGCGCCGTACATGCTCGTCATGAGGCGTCCGCCGTCGCCGCCTGACAAAGTAGGGGTATGACAACGCGGTGACCGGATCGTTACGTTCCGGTCGCCGCGTTACCGCGTGACTGGGGCGACAACGTTGTCTGTCAAGCATTGACTTCGGCCGTTCTGGCCTCCTACGGTCGCGAGAAAGCCCGCAGGGTTTGGGTCGTGGTACCGGCATGACAACGATTGCCAGAAGGTGGACCTGAATGATGTCTAGGAAACGTTTCAAACTGGCCGCGGTGGCCGGCGCGCTGCTGCTGGCGGTCACGGCCTGCAGCCAGGGCTCGACGACCAAGCAGCCGGACGCCGGCAGTTCGCAGAGCTCGGGTCCGGCGCACATCAAGATCGCGTACCAGCAGTGGGGCCCGGGCACGGTGATGAAGAACTTCCTCGCCGGTGTGAAGACGGAGTACGAGGCGGCGAACCCCGGCTCGACGGTCGAGATCCTGCCGATCGTTGCCTCGGAGAACGACTACTACACCAAGCTGCAGCTGATGATGCGGTCGCCGAACACCGCACCGGACGTGGTCTACGAGGACACCTTCCTGATCAACTCCGACATCACCGCGGGGTACCTGAAGCCGCTGGACGACTACATCAACAAGTGGGACCAGTGGAGCCAGTTCCAGGACACCGCCAAGGGCGCGGCGAAGGCGCTCGACGGTAAGACGTACGGCGTCCCGGACGGCACCGACACGCGCGCACTCTGGTACAACCGTCAGCTGTTCGCGAAGGCCGGCCTGCCGGAGGACTGGCAGCCGAAGACCTGGGACGACGTGCTCAGCGCCGCCCGGACGATCAAGCAGAAGCTGCCCGGTGTCATCCCGCTGAACGTCTACTCGGGCAAGCCGATGGGTGAAGCGTCCGCGATGCAGGGCTTCGAGATGCTGCTCTACGGCACCAAGGACACGCTGTACAACAACGACCAGCAGAAGTGGGTCGTCGGCAGCCAGGGCTTCAAGGACTCGCTGAACTTCATCAAGACCATCTACGGCGAAGGCCTTGCGCCGACGCCGAAGCAGGCGCTCGACCCGAATATGGGCAGCAAGGTCAGCACCGAAATGCTGCCCGGCGGCAAGCTGGCGATCGCGCTGGACGGCTCGTGGAAATACGGGGACTGGCAGAAGACCGGTGCGAAGCCGTGGCCGCAGTGGAGCGAGGTGATGGGCCAGACCGCGATGCCGACCCAGGACGGCGGCGGCAAGGGCAAGGTCAGCCTCTCCGGCGGCTGGACCTGGGCGATCCCGGCCAAGTCCAAGAACCCGGATGCGGCCTGGAACCTGATCAAGACCCTGCAGACGCAGAAGAACGCGACCAAGTACGCGACCGACGGCGCCCAGATCGCGGTCCGCAAAGACGTCGCCGACGACCCCGGGTACAAGAACTCGTCGAAGAGCACGAAGTTCTTCACCGATCTGGTGTCGGTGACCGTGTACCGGCCGGCGTACGCGGAGTACCCGAAGGTCTCCAACGAGATCATCACCGCGATGGAGGCGGTGATGACCGGGCAGTCCTCGCCGGACAAGGCCGCCAAGAACTACGACGAAGCGGTCGAAGGCATTGTCGGCAAGGACAAGACGACTTCGGGCCAGTAGCCGAACCGACGAAGGAACCTTGCCTGTGACGACGACTGTCGCCCCCACGGCCTCCACTCCCGCCCCCTCCGGCAAGAAGTCCGGAGGGAGCGGGAAACCGCGGGCCGCCAACCTGATCCGGATGCTGCCGCTCTCGCCGGCCATCGGACTGATGCTGGTCTTCCTGGCCGGCCCGATCCTCTACTGCGTGTACGCCGCGTTCACCAACATGGCGTTGACCGGAACCGGCGCCGCGAACGTGAAGTTCGTCGGCCTGGACAACTTCCGCAAGGCGTTCGGCAGCGGCGCGTTCACGAACGCGATCTGGCTGACGCTGGTGTTCACGCTGATCTCCGCGATCATCGGGCAGAACACGCTCGGCCTCGGCCTCGCGCTGCTGATGCGGAAGTCCACGAAGGTCGTCCGGAACTTCGTCGGTACGGCGGTGATCGGCGCGTGGGTGCTGCCCGAGGTGGTCGCGGCGTACCTGCTGAGCGCGTTCTTCAACGACGACGGCACGCTGAACGTGATGCTGCACGCGGTCGGCCTGCCCGGTCAGGACTGGTTGTACGCGGCACCGATCATCGCGGTCTCGCTGGCCAACATCTGGCGCGGTACGGCGTTCTCGATGCTGGTGTACTCGGCCGCCCTGAGCGAGATTCCCAAGGAGATCGAGGAATCCGCCGAGATGGACGGCGCGGGCGGCTGGCGGCGGCTGTTGTTCGTGACGCTGCCGATGATCACCCGCGCGATCATGACCAACCTGATGCTGATCACGCTGCAGACGCTGAGCGTGTTCGGCCTGATCTTCGCGATGACCCGCGGCGGCCCGGGAACCAAGAGCCAGACGTTGCCGCTGTACATGTACGAGCAGGCGTTCAGCTTCTCCCAGATCGGCTACGGTACGGCGATCGCGTTGGTGATGCTGGCGATCGGCGCGGTCTTCTCGCTGATCTACCTGCGTGGACTGAACTCGGAGGCCGCATGACAGTGCACATGGCGCGACTCCGTCGCGACAGATCATGGGGCTGTTGCTCCCGGTCTTCCCTCGTCGCTCCGGTCGCTTCGCTCCCTGCGCTCCTCAGTCCAGACCGGGAGGCCCCATGATCGCCCGCGACAAGATGAGCAAGCTGGCATCGAACCTGGTCCTGCTGGCCATCGGCGTACTGTTCGTGCTTCCGCTGCTGTGGGTGTTGTTCGCGTCGATCAACCGGACCGCGGGGCTGCGGGTCGAGTTCCCGACGCATCCGACGCTCGGGAACTTCAAGGCGGTGCTGAACACCGACACGACGTACCGGCCGGTGCTGAACGGCATCATTCTGTGCGGCGGGGCCGCGTTGCTGACGATGATCTGCGCGGTGCTGGCGGCGTACCCGTTGTCGCGGTTCCGGACGCGGTTCAACCGGCCGTTCTTGCTCACCGTGCTGTTCTGCACCGGGCTGCCGATCACCGCGGTGATGGTGCCGGTCTACGGGTTGTTCGTGCAGCTGAACCTGGTCGACACGCTCGGCGGCACGATCATGTTCATGGCGACGAGTGCGTTGCCGTTCGCGATCTGGCTGACGAAGACGTTCATGGACGGCGTACCGATCTCGCTCGAGGAAGCGGCGTGGGTCGACGGCGCCGGGAACATGCGCGCGCTGCGGGCGATCGTGCTGCCGTTGATGTGGCCGGGGATCGCGGTCGTGCTGATCTTCACCTTCATCGGCATGTGGGGGAACTTCTTCGTCCCGTTCATGCTGCTGCTGTCGCCTGAGCGGTTGCCGGCGTCGGTCAGCATCTTCACGTTCTTCGGCCAGTACGGCGAACCGAACTACGGGCAGCTGGCGGCGTACTCCCTCATCTACACCACGCCCGTACTCCTCCTCTACCTCCTCCTCAGCCGCAAACTCGGCGGCGCCTTCGCGCTAGGCGGAGCAATCAAGGGCTGAGGGTGGTTCGGGTTTGCTGCCAGGAGGTTAGTTTGTCGGCGAAGGGGGTTTCCCATTGGAAGTCGGAGATGCCTTGGGTGAAGCGGGAGAGGGCGATCGGGGCCAAGGTGCCGGCGGATTCCGGGGCGGCGTCGACTACCACGGCCAGGCGGATGATGAAGGTCGCCAGGCGGGTCAGGCGGGAGTGGTCGGGGGTCGTCTCCAGGTCCTTCAACTGCCCACGGAGCTGTTTGATGGTGCGGAGCGCCGTACGGTGTTCGCCGCGGCCTGACGGCTGGTCGAGTTCGTCGGCCGGGATGCCCAGGAGCTCCGCGACGTCCTCCGACGGCTCAGTCGATGGAGTTGACTTGCCGAACAGGCGGGGCTTGTCGGACTGGAGGCGGTCGGCGATCTCGTCCAGGAGCGTGTCGAGGCAGTGGACAAGCTCGGGTACGGCCTTGTCGGCCGTCCGGCGGCGGTTCGAGTCGAGCGCGGCGACGCGTGCGTGCTCCGCCTCGACGGCCGCGCGCAGCGACTCCGGCCAGTCGTCGAGACCGGTCAGCTGTTCCTGACGGGGCGCCGACGCGTTGAGCGCGCTGGGGTCGAGCGGCTTGGCGCCGGAGCGCGCCGCGTCGATCTCCTCGCCGATCTTCTTCTGAGGTCCCGGAACGATTGAGCTCACACGCCCACCCTACGCATCTGGTGGGTGGGCGTCCGAGGTTCAGGGTTCGCGACCGAGATCAGATGCGCAAACCCAGCATCGCGGACGCCTACCCACCAAAGGTCAGGCTTCCAGGCGGCGCAGGTTCCACACCGACGGGACCACAAGCGTGATGAGGGTGATCAGGACGAACAGTGCGGCGCCGTACAGTTCGACGGCTTTTGCGCTGATCGATACGGCGACGTACCCGACGGTGAGTTGGCCGACGGGGCCGGCGATGAAGGAGCCGAGCATGTCGTACGACGACACGCGCGACAGCTTGTCGATCGGGATGTGCTGGCCGAGTGCGGTCTCCCAGCTGATCCCGAAGATGTCGAAGCCGACCCCGAGGACGAACGCCGCGATCGCCATCGCCCAGAGCTGGGGGAGCAGCGCCAGGCACAGCATCACGGGGACAGTGAGGAGCATGCCGAGCATCCCGGTGCGGAGCGGGCGGCGTGGTTTGAGGCGGAGCATGATGAGGCCGCTGGTGATGAGTCCGGCGCCGAAGCAGGCACTGACCAGACCCCAGCCGGCCCGGCCGAAGGTGCGGTCCGCGATCACCGGGCCGAGGACCTGGTAGCAGGCCGTATAGATCAGGTTGAGCAGGGCGAACGCGAGCACGATCACCCAGACCCACTGCCGGGACGCGAACTCCTTCCAGCCTTCCCGGAGATCGGTCAGGACCGAGCTCGCCGCCCGCTCGATCCGCGGGATCGTCAGGCGGAACAGCAACAGCGCAGCGATCAGGAACGTCAGGCCGTCCACCGCGAGCCCGACTCCCGGACCGGTCAGCCCGACGATCACACCGGCGACCGCACCGCCGCCAATCATCGCCGCCGAGCGTGCGAATCCGGAGATCGCGTTGGCCTGGGGGAGCTCGGCCCGGTCCACGATCGACGGCAGGATCCCGGTCATCGCGGGCATCACGAACGCGGCCGCCACCCCGTTCACCGCCTCGATCGCCGCGAGCTGCCAGATCGTCGCGTGCCCGGTGAGGACGAGCGTCGCGGCCAGCCCCTGGGTGAGTCCGCTGATCGTGTTGGCCGCGACGAGGACCAGATGCCGGGGCAGGCGATCGGCGATCACGCCGCCGATCAGCAGGAACACGATGTTCGGGATGCTCCGCGCCGCCAGCACGGTCCCGACCGCACCGGCCGAATGCGACACGTCCAGTACGGCGAACACCAGCGCGACCGGAGCGATCGCCGATCCGAGGATCGAGATGAACCGCGCCGACACGAAGACCCGGACGTCCCGGTGCCGCAGCACGGCCAGATCCTGCCGAAACCCCACCCCCGCCACCCCTCTCCCAAACTTCGCGATCCTATCCAAGGCGGGGAGCAGCGATCTGCGGAACTTTCCTGCCGCGTAGTGACGATTTGTTTCCGGAACGCCACGGTCCGGTGGATGGTCCGGGAGTACGGTCTGTAGCTGTGAGGGGTCGTCTGGGTGGTTTTTGGGCGGCGCGGGGAAGTGTGGCGCTCGCGCTGCTCGTGGTTGTGTTGGCTGCGGCGGCTGTCGCGGTGGGGCGGTGGGAGCGCGAGTTCGGGTACCAGAGCGCGGCGGCGTACCTCGTGCTCGAGACCGTCGACGCGTGCGTCTCGCTGCTGCTCGCGTACCTGGTCTACGGACGATTCCGGCGTACCAACACCTGGCAGGATCTTCTGCTGCTGCAGGGGCTGGTTGTTCTCGGTACGGCGAACGCGCTCCTGAGTGTCACGCTCGCCAAGAACGAGCCGATCGGCGCGTTCGGCAACTGGCTGCCGCCGGGTCTGCGGATCGTCGGGACGCTGCTGATCGCCGCATCGGCCCTCGTCCCGGACCGTCAGGCACGTCGGCGCGGCTGGCGGCACTGGGCGTTGGCGCCGGTCATCGCGGTGATGCTCGTGATCAGCGTGATCCTGTACTGGCGGAAGGATTCGCTGCCGGAGTTCTCCACCACGAACGCGCCCCTGGTCCCGCAGCTCGTGACGTTCACCTGCTTCGCGGTGGCGGCAGTCGGGTTCACCATGCAGGCTCGCAGCCGGGACGACGTACTGCTGCGTTGGCTCGGTCCGGCCTGCGCGGTGGGCGCGTTCGCGCGTTTGAACTACCTGATCTTCCCGCCGTCCCGTGAGAACTGGCTGTACTCCGGCAGCGTGTTGCGCACCGCGTCGTACCTCCTGCTGCTCATCGCCGCGGGCCGCGAGATCAGCCGGCACTGGGCGCTGCAGGCGGAGGCTGCGGTGGTCGAGGACCGGCGACGGCTCGCTCGCGAGATGCACGACGGCGTACTGCAGGAGCTCGGCTACATCCGCTCCGAGATCTCGGCCTTCACGGTCGCGGATCGCCAACGGGTCGAGCGGATCCTCGGCGCCAGCGACCGCGCGCTGGACGAGGCGCGGCAGATGCTGGAGGCACTCGGACGGTCGGACGACGAGCCGCTCGGTCTCGTGCTGCACCGGGCGATCGACCAGTTGGCCCAGCGGTACGGCGTGACGCTGGATCTCGAACTCGACGAGTCGATCGTGGTCGACCGGGCGCAGCGGCACTCCCTGGTCCGAATCGCCCGGGAAGCCGTCCTCAACGCGGTCCGGCATGGCAAGGTGGATCGGGTCAGGGTCGAGCTGGGCCGTGACTACGAGGGGAGCAGGCTGCGGATCTCCGACAACGGGGCCGGGTTCGACCCGGGGGGATCGCGGACCGGGTTCGGATTGATCAGCATGCGCGAACGGGCGGAGGCGTTGCCCGGGATCTTCGAACTGACGTCGCGGCCGGACGAGGGGACGACAGTGGTGGTCAGGTGGTGAACGCGGAACCGCGCCGGGTTGTGATCGCGGACGACCACCCGCAGCTCCGGGCGCACATCCGGCAGGCCCTGGAGGCGGGCGGTTTCGAGGTCTGCGCCGAGGCGGGCAACGGGCCGCAGGCCGTCCGGTTCGCCGAGGAGCACCGGCCGGACGTCGTACTGCTCGACATCCACATGCCCGGCGGCGGAATCCGGGCGGCCGCGGAGCTCTCCCGGCTGCTGCCGGAGATCGCGATCGTGATGCTCACCGTGTCCCGCGACGACAACGACCTGTTCGACTCGCTCCGCGCGGGCGCCTCCGGCTATCTGCTGAAGGACACCGATCCCGTCCGATTGCCGGCAGCGTTGCGTGGCGTGCTGTCGGGTGAGGCGGCGATCCCGCGATCGCTGGTCGCGCGCATCCTCGACGAGTTCCGGGAACCGGGGCGCCGGCGGACGGTACGGCGGACGAAGGCGGCGCTGCTGACGTCTCGCGAGTGGGAGGTGATGGGCCTGCTCGGCGAAGGCCTCACGACCGAGGAGGTCGCCAAGCGGCTGTTCCTCTCACCGACGACGGTCCGCGTCCACATCTCGTCCGTACTGCGCAAACTCCGGGTCAAGGACCGCCAAGCTGCCATCGACCTGCTCCGCGACGAACGCTAGCTAGGAGGTGCCGACCGTGCGGGCGATCCCCCCTCTTCACCGCCCCCACGATCGGTACCCTCCCGACCGACCATGTGCACCCCTCCGCGCACACGCTCTGCGATCACCCTAAGTAGCGAACGGCCGGAGAACCACCCCCGAAGCCCCACTTGAGCGTTCAAACAGCTAAACGCGGCAAGCGTGCGGTCCCGGGGTGGGCGGTTGTCCGTCGTTGTCACTGGGGGTGACCGGGGGAATGCCGGTACCTTGGGGTATTGGTCCTTCGAACTTGCAGGAGGCTCCGTGAAGATCAATGACGTACTGCGCGGTAAGGGCAACCAGGTCGTCACCATCTCCCCAGAAGCCACTGTCACCGAGCTGCTCTCGCTGCTGGCCGAACGCAACATCGGTGCGGTCGTGGTCAGCGCGGACGGAGCGTCGGTGGACGGCATCGTCTCCGAGCGCGACGTCGTCCGGCTCTGGAACGGTACGCCGGACGCGGGCGAGGTCCGGGTCAGCGCGATCATGACGTCGGAGGTACACACCTGCACGCCGGACGACCTGATCGACAACCTGATGCGGCTGATGACCGACCGCCGGATCCGGCACGTCCCGGTCGTTGTCGACGGCAACCTTGCCGGTCTGGTCAGCATCGGTGACGTGGTCAAGTCCCGGATCGGCGAACTCGAGTTCGAGACCGAACAACTCTCCAACTACATCAGCCGCTGACCGGGCGGTCCCCGCTGCCCCACCGTGCCGGGGCAGCGGGGCCCGATCAGCCCGAAGAGATCAGCTGAGCTCGATCAGGTCGCCCAGGTCGAGGGATTCGAGCTGGGGACGTACGTCCTTGGCTTCTCCGACCACGACCACGAGCAGGCCGTCGGTGTCGACGTACCGGCGGTAGGCGTCGGTCGCCTCGGCTGCCGTGGTGGCGGCGATCTTCGTCAGGTACGTGTCGGCGAAGTCGACCGGTACGCCGTTCGCGATGTTGCTGCCGACCTGTTGGGCCACGGAATCGGCCTGCTCGTAGCGCAGCGGCGCGGTGCGGATCAGGCTGTCCTTCGCCTCCTGCACCTCCTGCTCGGTGAGACCGTCGCGGGCCTCCCGCAGGATCCGCAGCGCGTCACCGATCGCGGCGCCGGTCACCTCGGTCCGTACGGCGCCTCCGAGGCTGAAGGTCCCGCCCTTGCGGGGAGCCGCGAAGCTGGTCCGCGTCCCGTACGTGTACCCCTTCTCCTCGCGCAGCACGGTGTCGACCCGGGAGGTGATCGTCCCGCCGACGACGTGGTTCGCGACCGCGGCCGCACCCCACGCCGGGTCCCGCCGGTCCGGACCGGCGCAACCGATCAGCAGCTGGCTCTGCACTGAGCCCGGCCGATCGACCAGCACGACCCGGTTGCCCGGAAGGTAGATCGGCTCCGGCGTCTCCAGCGCAGTACCGGCGGACGACGTCCAGTTGCTGAAGGCCGCGTCGATGATGCCGGCGACATCCACACCGGTCGCGTCGCCGGCGAACAGGATCTCCGCCCGCTCCGGGCCGATGTTGTTCCGGTAGAAGTCGGCAACCTCGACGTTCGTCAGCGGACGGATCGTGTCCGGCCGGCCCGCGGTCGGCCGGGATCGCCGCGTCGACGCGTCGAACAGATGCGCCGCGAACGCCTCACGCGCCCGGTATCCGGCGTTGGCCCGCTCCTGGTTGATCTCGCCGAGCCGGATCGTCACGTGCCGCCCGACATCGGCCTGGTTGAACGCGGGCCGCGTGATCGCCTCGGCGAGCAGCTCGACCGCCGGCGCGAGGTGCGACACCGGCACAGAGATCTCCACGTGCAGCGCGTCCGAGCTGACATCGACGCCGTACGCCGCTCCGTGCCGTTCGAGCGCGGCGGCGAACTCGTTGGCCGAATGCAGCTCGGTGCCCTCGTCGAGCGTCCGCGACATGATCGTCGCGACACCTTCGAGCTCCCGCGGTTCGGCGATCAGCGGCATCGCGATCGTGACCCGGACGGTGGCGACGTACTGCCCCGGACGGTCGAAGACGTGCACCGGTGCGCCGACGCTGGTCCGCGTGGTGACCGCCTCCGGGAACTTCCACGGACGCGGCGCGCCGACGGCCGGCGGGGTGGTCAGAACCTGGCTCATTCTTGGTCTCCCGACTCGCTGCGGCGGTACGTGACCTGCACACGCCCCTCGGCGCGGATCCACTTCTGCGCGGCGGCCTGCACCTGCTCGACGGTCACGGCCTGCACCTGGTCGATGCGCGTGTTGATCCGGTTCGCATCGCCGAACAGCAACGCGTAATGAGAGATCTCGTCGGCACGGCCTGCGCACGTCGCCAGCTGCTCGAGCCAGTCCCGCTCGGCCTGGGCCTGCACCGTGGCGAGCTCTTCCGAGGTGACACCGTCCGCGGCCAGCTTCTCGATCTCCTCGAGCAGCGCGTCCTCGACCTTCTGCAGGTCGATGCCGTCCGACGCGATCCCGGTCAGCGTCCCGAACGACACCCCGCCGATCAGCGGCAGCGCGCCACCGGACACCGACTGCGCGATCTGCTCGTCGCGGACCAGCCGCCGGTTCAGCCGGCCGCTCTGCCCCGCGGCGAGGATGTCGAGCGCGAGCCCGGCCGCGTCCAGCTCGGGCGTGCCGTCGACCGGCAGCCGGAACATCATCGTGATCAGGTCGGACGGTACGTCGGACTCCACGTCGTCACGCTCTACGCCGGTCATCGGGCCGATCGTCCCGTCCGGCGCCGGCGGCGGCGTGGGGATCGCGGGCAGGTGGCCGAAGTACCGCTTGGCGGCGTCGAACGCGTCGTCGGTAGACACGTCGCCGACGATCGTCAGGACCGCGTTGTTCGGCCCGTAGTACTTCCGGAAGAAGGCGTGGACGTCCTCCACCGAGGCGGCGTCCAGGTCGGCCATCGAGCCGATCGTCATGTGCGCGTACGGGTGGCCTTCGGGGAACGCGAGCCGGACGAGCCGCTCGTACGAGTCGCCGTACGGACGGTTGTCGTAGCTCTGCCGCTTCTCTTCCTTGACCACGTCACGCTGGTTGTCCAGGTTCTCCTGGTTGACCGCGTCGAGCAGGTAGCCCATCCGGTCCGCCTCGAGCCAGAGCGCGAGGTCGAGACCGCCGCTGGGCAGCGACTCGAAGTAGTTGGTGCGGTCGAAGAACGTGCTCGCGTTCAGGCTGGCGCCGGCGGTCTCCAGCAGGCTGAAGTGCTGACCGGAGGCGACGTTGCGCGACCCCTGGAACATCAGGTGCTCGAAGAGGTGCGCGAACCCGGTCAGCCCCGGTGGTTCGTGGCGCGACCCGACGTCGTACCAGAGGTTGACGGCGACGATCGGGACGGCGCGATCCGAGCTCACGACGACCCGGAGGCCGTTGTCGAGCGTCTGCTCCGCGATGGGGTACGTCAAGGGCATACCGGCCACCATACGTGGTCGCGAAACTTCCTCGCGGGGGTTGTCGATTCCTGGCCTGGTCGCGCATCGGGATGGTGAATGCTGGAACTGGTGAACGACGAGAGAGGTGACCCGTAGTGGGCAAGTACCTGGTCATGATCTACGACGACGAGGCGAAGTGGGCCGCGGACGACGGGTCGGTGATGGAGCAGAACCACAAGAACCACCAGGCCTTCGTGGAGGCCAATCCTTCGGCGGTGCGCGGCGGCGGGCAGCTCGACGGGAGCACCACCGCGACGTCGATCCGCGCGGACGGCAACGGCGGGTACGTCGTCACGGACGGCGTCTTCGCGGAGACCAAGGAAGTGATGGGCGGGTACTACATCATCGAGGCCGCCGACCTGGACGAGGCGCTCGCGATCGCCAAGCAGGTCCCGTCGCCGATGGGCGGTGTCGAGGTCCGTCCACTGGTCAACGGTGGCTGATCCGATAGCGGAAGCGGTGGCGGCGGCCCATGTGACCGAGTGGGCCGCCGTCCTCGCTGCGACCGCCCGTGTGGCGGCGGACCTCGACCTGGCGGAGGACTGTGTTCAGGACGCGTACGCGAAGGCGCTGGTGCACTGGCGGGAACAAGGTGTGCCACGGCGGCCGGGTGCGTGGTTGACGACCGTCGCGACGAGGCGCGCGTTGGAGCACCGGCGGCGTGCAGACGTCGTACGGCGGAAGCTCCCGTTGCTGATCCCGGATGAGGATGTCGTCGACGAAACCTTCCCGGACGACCGTTTGCGGCTGGTCTTCACCTGCTGCCATCCGGCGCTGTCGCAGGAGGCGCAGATCGCATTGACACTGCGCCTGGTGTGCGGTCTGTCGTCGGCGGAGATCGCCAAGGCGTTCCTGGTCAAGGAAGCCACGATGCAGGCCCGCATCACCCGCGCCAAACAAAAGATCTCCCGCACCGGCATCCCCTACCGCATCCCACGCCTGACGGACCTACCGGAGCGCATCGATGCAGTGCTGGACGTCGTACACCTGGTCTACACAGCGGGCTACCAGCGGGGGATTGAACTTGCGCGGATGATTCGCCTGCTGTTGCCAGGCAGTTCAGAGGCAGCGGGCCTGCTGGCGTTGTTGTTGCTGACCGAAGCTCGGCGGCCCGCACAGGTCGGTGGGCAGTTGGTGTTGATGGAGGACCAGAACCGCTCGCTCTGGGACCAGGCGTTGATCGCCGAGGCGCTGGAGTTGGTGCCGGGAGCGGTACGGCCGGCTGGGCGGTTCGGGTTGATGGCCGCGATTGCCGCGGTGCACGCGGAGGCGGCGCGCTGGGAGGACACCGACTGGGCCGAGATCCTCGGGCTGTACGACGTGCTGCTGGAGCGGTGGCCTTCGCCAGTGGTGGCGTTGAACCGGGTGGTTGCGCTCAGCTATGTGGCAGGCCCCGAGGTTGCGCTTCAGCAGGTACCCGACGATCCCGCGCTGGCGACGTACCCGTATCTGGCGTCCACGCGGGGTGAGTTGCTGTGGCGTTGCGGGCGGGTGGACGAGGCGCGGGCGGCGTACGAGGAAGCGCTCGCCTTCACCAGCAACCCTGTCGAGGCCGCCTTCTTGGAGAAGCGAATCCAATAGCACCGTCCCTGCACACCACTTCGAGCCCCCACCAACCACGCCGCGCCGACCTTGAGCCCTCACCAACCAAAATCCGCCGTGAGATTTGGTTGGCCCGTGCCCAAAGAGGGTTTTCCACGGGGCGGTGGGGATGTGGGGGTGTGGCGTCAGTCGAGGCGTTTGAGGACTTCGTCGTGCAGGCGGCCGTTGGTTGCTACGGCGTTTGGGCCGTTGGGGCCGGGGGCGCCGTCGACGGAGGTGAACTTGCCGCCGGCTTCGTCGACGATGATCGCCAGCGCGGCCATGTCGTAGAGGTTGAGCTCGGGCTCGGCGGCGATGTCGACCGCGCCTTCCGCGACCAGCATGTACGACCAGAAGTCGCCGTACGCGCGGGTCCGCCAGACCGAATCCATCAGGTCTGCCCACTGGTTCTTCTTGCCGAGCTTCTCCCAGCCCTTGAGCGAGGCGTACGACAGCGACGCGTCCTCGATCTTGCTCACGTCGCTGACCCGGCACGGCTGCGACGAGTGCAGCGCGCGGCCGGTCCAGGCGCCGTCGCCGTACGACGCCCACCAGCGCTTCCCGAGTGCGGGAGCGGAGACCACGCCGACGACGACCTGGTCCTCGATCATCAGGCTGATCAGCGTGGCCCAGACGGGGACGCCGCGGATGTAGTTCTTGGTGCCGTCGATCGGGTCGACCACCCAGCGCCGTACGCCCCAGCCGCTGGTGCCGTCCTCCTCGCCCACGAACGCGTCCCGCGGACGGGCCCGGGAGAGCGTCTTGCGCATCACGTCCTCGACCTTCTTGTCCGACTCGCTCACCGGGGTCAGGTCCGGCTTCGTCGCGACGTGCAGGTCGAGCGCCTTGTAGCGGTCCATCGTGGTCGAGTCCGCGTCGTCGGCCAGGATGTGGGCGAGCCGCAGGTCATCCGTATGCGAAGGCATGCCGGAAGGCTAGCCTGAACCGCTCCGGAGCGGAGCGGGTGTCCGGGATCAGTTGCGGATCGATTGCGGTCTGGATTGAACCAAAGGCAGTCGTTGAACGTGCCATTAGTGTCTGATCACGTCGTGCGACCGCCGGGAGGCGTCAATGTTCGAGCGTTTCGGGGATCTACCGCTGCACGTGCTGGTCATCCATCTGACCGTGGTGCTGCTGCCGGTGGCCGCGCTCACCGGCATCGTGTTCGCGCTGGTGCCGCGGTGGCGCCGGCTGCTGCGCTGGCCGGCGCTGATCCTCGGCGTCGGGACAGTGGTGTGCGCGTTCGTGGCGAAGGAGAGCGGCGAGGCGTTCGTCGAGGCGGTGCCGACGCTGGGGAAGGCCGTCGAAGTGCACGCGAAGCGCGGCGACCTGTTGTTCTGGTACTGCCTGATCTTCGCGGTCGTTGCCGTCGCCGCCTTCCTGCTGCTGGCCGGCATCAAGGGTGACAAGGCAACGAAGAGCCGACCGCTCGAGCTGCTGACACAGGCCGCTGTCGTCGTGATCGGCGTACTGGTCATCTGGCAGACCATCCGCACCGGGGACGCCGGCGCGAAGGCGGTGTGGGAGGGACAGCTCCCCAAGTAGCTAACTGGCCGTCCCGCGGCTGGCGACCAGCCGGCGGAAGGACGCGACCCGTTCGGCGTCGGCGCGACCCGCGGCGACGGCCTCGTCCAGCGCGCAGTCGGGCGCGTCCGCGGCGTGCGTGCAACCGCGCGGGCAGTCGGCGGCGATCTCCGCGAGGTCCGGGAAGGCGCCGATCAACTTGTCGGGGTCCACGTGTGCGAGGCCAAACGAGCGGATGCCCGGGGTGTCGATCAGCCAGCCACCGTCCGGCAGTCGCAGTACGACGGTGTTCGTCGACGTATGGCGCCCGCGGCCGGTGACCTCGTTGACGATGCCGACGGCACGGGCGGCGCCGGGGATGATGCCGTTGACCAGAGTGGACTTGCCGACGCCTGAGTGGCCGACCAGCACGCTCGTCCGGTCGTCGAGCTGCTCCTGGAGCTCGGTCAGGTCGCCGCCTTGCTGCGTGGCGACCGACTCGACGCCGAGCGGGCGGTAGATCGAGAGCAGCGGGTCCGGATCGGCCAGGTCGGTCTTCGTGAGGCACAGCAACGGCCGCATGCCTGCGTCGTACGCCGCGACCAGGAAGCGGTCGATCAACCCGGTGCGGGGCTCCGGGTTAGCGACGGCGACAACGATGACGAGCTGGTCCGCGTTCGCGACCAGGGGCCGCTCGACCGGGTCGTCGTCATCAGCGGAGCGGCGCAGCAGCGTCGTACGGGGGAGAACCTCGACGATCCGGGCCAGCGAGCCCTCGTCGCCGGTGGCGTTGCCGTCGAGCTTCACCCGGTCGCCCACGATCACGCCGGTGCGGCCGAGCTGACGGGCCTTCATCGCGGTCACCTCCCGCCCGCCGTCCGGACCCTCCACCCAGCAGGCGTAGCGTCCACGGTCGCGGGTGAAGACGAAGCCTTCGGCGGCGTCGTCGTACGAGGGACGGTCCTTGGTCCGGGGCCGGGTGTGGCGCCTCGGACGGTCGTACTTGGCGTCCTCGTCGTACCGCGACATCAGCCGGCGAGCTCCGACCACATGGCAGGGAACTCGGGCAGGGTCTTCGCCGTGGTGCCGATGTTCTCGATCTGCAGGTCGTCGACGAGCAGGCCCACGACTGCGGCGGCGTGTGCCATCCGGTGGTCGTCGTACGTGTGGAAAAGCCCGCCGCGCAAGGGCTTGGGCCGGATCGCCAGTCCGTCCTCGAGCTGCGTGACGTCCCCGCCGAGCGCGTTGAACTCGGTCTCGAGCGCCGCCAGCCGGTCGGTCTCATGGTTGCGCAGGTGCGCGATTCCCCGCAGGTACGACGGTCCGTCGGCGAACGCGGCCACCGCGGCGATCACGGGGGACAGCTCACCGACCTCGCTCAGGTCGAGGTCGCAGCCCTGCACCCGTCCGGTCCCGCGCACGGTCAGGCCGTCCTCGGTGCGCGTCACCTCGGCGCCGAACCGCGTGAAGATCTCGGGCAGTTGACCGCCCGGTTGCGTGGTCTCCGCCGGCCACCCTGTCACGGTCACCTCGCCGCCGGTGATGACGGCCGCGGCCAGGAACGGCGCCGCGTTCGACAGGTCCGGCTCGATCGCGGTGTCCAGCGCCCGAATGGGGCCAGGGGCAACGACCCAGCGGTTCGGCTCCGCGTCGTCGACCACGACGCCGCGTTCCCGCAGCATCGCCACCGACATGTCCAGGTGCGGCTGCGAGGGCACCGGCTTCCCGTCGTGCCGGATATCGACGCCCTCGTCGTACCGGGCGCCGGCCAGCAGCAGCGCGGACACGAACTGGCTCGACCCGGACGCGTCGAGCGTCACCTTGCCGCCGCGCACCGAACCCGTACCGGACACGGTGTACGGCATCCGGCCGGTCCCGCCGTCGTCGATCTGTACGCCGAGGGTCCGCAGGGCGCCCAGGATGACGCCCATCGGCCGCTCTCGCGCGTACTCGTCGCCGTCGAAGGCGACCACGCCGTCGGCGAGCGCGGCCACCGGCGGTACGAACCGCATGACGGTGCCGGCCAGACCGCAGTCGACGTTCGCCGGGCCCTTGAGCGAGCCGGGGGTGACGGTCACCGTCGTACCGCTCTCAGAACTGTGCCTTTCAGCGATGGCGACCCCGAGCGAGACCAGGGCGGACCGCATCAGTTCGGTGTCGCGGGCCGCGAGCAGGCCGGTCAGGTGCGACGGACCGTCCGCGATCGCGGCGAGGATGAGCGCGCGGTTGCTGATCGACTTCGATCCGGGCACCGTGACGGTACCGGTCACCGCTCCGTCGACCCGCGGCGCCGGCCAGCCCTGCTCGCTCATTCCACTCCCTCAGCTCAGGTTTGTACGCCCTGAGCCTAGGGCATCGGGATCAGCTGAGCTCCGCCTTCGCGAGACGGGCGGCCTGCTTCGCCTCGTGGGCCAGCTGCTTCGCCTCGCGCTTGGCGGCCTTCGCGCCGCGCTTGGTCTCGCGCTTCGCCGCCCGCGCTCCGTGCGTGGCCCGCCAGGCGACACCCGGCTTGCCTTCGGTGTCGACCGCAGCGAGCAGCAGACCACCGAGGAGGCCCAGGTTCTTCATGAAGTTGATGCGTTGCTGGTTCCGGACTGCCTTGTCCTTCTCCAGCCAGAACGCGTGGCCGGCGAGCGTCGTCGGTACCAGCGAAGCAGCCAGCAGCGATGCAGCGAGCCGACGGCCCTTCCCGCTCGCCAGCGCGATGCCGCCGAGCACGTGAACCGCGCCGTTCAGCCGGACCAGGTTGGCGGTCGTGTCGGGGATCCGGTCGCTCACCTGCGGCGGAGCGACCCGCTTCACCATCGGCATCATCCGGTCGGTCACCGGCTGCGCCTTGGGAACCAGCGGCTCGGGGTTGCGGATCGCGTTGGCGCCTTGCACGACGAAAATGACGGACAGCAACGGCCTGGCCAGTGCGCGCACGACAGTCATGCCTCCTTCATACACCACGTTTCGTATGACTCCCGGTACCCACCGCTGAACCTGGTGCTCAGATGGGGCAGCCGTCCGGCCCGCACTCCGCGTCACCGTCGGTCGTCGCGCCCGGTGCGGTGATGAGGGTCACCGGCTTGCGGTCCGCGTTCGCGCGGCGCAGCGCCTCCTTGAAGACGTCGACGGGCTGGGCGCCGCTCACGCCGTACTTCTCGTCGATGACGAAGAACGGTACGCCGTTGGCGCCGTACGCCAGGGCCTGCGCCTGATCCGCGGCGACGTCGTCGGTGTACGTCGTACCCGCGAGAACCTCACGCACTCGCTCCGCGGGGAGGCCGACCTCGGTGGCCAGCTCGGTCAGTGTGGCGTGGTCACCGACCGGGAGGCCGTCGGTGAAGTAGGCCTTGAGCAGACGCTCCTTGAGGCGGCCCTGCGTGTCAGCGGGCACCTCTCCGGCCTCCGCGAGGTCGCGGGCCAGGTGGAGGATGCGGTGCGCGTCGACCGTGTTCACCGGCTTCGCCTGGTCGAGGTGGTACTCGAGCCCGACCTCGGCCGCCACCTCGGTGACCTGGGCGTTCGCCTGCAGGCCCCACTCGCGGCCGCGACCGTACTTCTCGCCCAGCCGGGTCGCCAGGTCCCGCGGGTCGTCGTTCGTCGACGACGGGTCGAGCTGGAAGCTGTGCCAGACGATCTCGGCCTTCTCACCGCTGTCCGCGAGAGCCTCTTCGAGCCGCCGCTTCCCGATGTAGCACCACGGGCAGACGACGTCGGACCACACATCAATGCGCATAACTGTCGGCAACTGTCCGTTCTCTGGACCTATTCCCAACCAGTCACCGGTGTGACGCGTCTGACGGTCCATGGACGACGAACTCGTGCGGACCCTGCTGAAAGCGCAGCATCCCGATCTGGCCGATCTTGAGCTGAAGGAGATCATCGGCGGCTGGGGCAACCAGATGTGGCGCCTGGGCGACGACCTGGCCGTCAGAATGCCCCGCGGGAACCAGGGCCCCGAACCCCTCCGCCGAGAACACCGATGGCTGCCCAGCCTCGCCGCCCAGCTCCCGCTGCCCGTCCCGACCCCACTCCACCTCTGTGACCCGTCCGACGCCTTCCCACGGATGTGGATGATCACCACCTGGGTGCACGGAGAGCCCGCGGACCACGCACCGATCACGGATCCGGCCGCTGCCGACGTACTCGCGGACTTCCTGAAGGCGCTGCACACCGAGGCACCGGCCGACGCGCCGGTGAGCGAACGCAGCACTCTCGCGCCGAGCCCCGGCTTCGACCAGGTGCAGGAGTACGTCGGCCGCGCCGCCGAGATCCGTGCGGTGTGGGAGGACGCGCTCGCGGCGCCCAAGTGGGACGGGGCGCCGGTGTGGTTGCACGGCGACCTGCACCCGGCGAACGTGGTCGTTGCCGACGGCACGCTCGCCGGCGTCGTGGACTTCGAGGAGATCGGCTCCGGCGACCCGGCGAACGACCTCGCGGCCGCCTGGATCCTGCTCCCGGAGGCGGAGCGCTTCCTCGACGCCTACGGGGCGGACGAGGCGTCGGTACGACGAGCCCGCGGCTGGGCCTTGACGCGCGCACTGTTCCTGATCGCCATGGGCATCAACGGAGAAAAGGGCATCCCGGGCGGCAAGACCCATTGGGGCCCGATCGGCCACGCGGCGCTCGACAGACTGCTCTGATCGGCCGCGGTGTCAGTAGCCGTGTCAGGGCTGCGGCGGTTCGGTGTCAGCGCGGCCCTGGATCTTGGTGTTTGTCAGCAACACACCAAGCACTCCAGGAAGGCACCACCATGCCGACGTACAACACCCCCGAGCCGATCTCCGCAGTCCTCGACATCCCCGCCGGACGCATTCAGCTCGTCGCCACCGACCGGGCCGACACCGCCGTCGAGGTGCTCCCGGTCGACGCCTCGAAGAGCCGCGACGTGAAGGCCGCCGAGCAGACCACGGTCGAGTACGCCGACGGCGTCCTCCGGATCGCGGTCGTCGCGAAGAACCAGTACTTCGGACCCTCCGGAGCCGTCGCGGTGACGGTGCAGCTGCCGGCCGGTTCAAAGGCCGAGGTGAAGGCGGCCAGCGCCGATCTGCGGGCGACCGGACGCTTCGGCGATGTCGTCATCGAGAGCGCCCAGGGTCCGATCGACCTCGAGGACGTCGCGAGCGCTCGGATCACGACCTCCGCCAGTGACGTGTCCGTCGGCCGCCTCAACGGTCCTGCGGAGATCCGCACCAGCAAGGGCGACATCCGGATCGCCGAGGCCGTGCGCGGCACCGTCGTACTGCGCACCGAGGTCGGCGAGGTGGAGATCGTCGCCGCCGCCGGGGTCTCGGCCACGCTCGACGCCGGCACCTCCACCGGCCGCATCAGCAACGCGCTCAAGAACAGCGAGGGCGCGGGCGCCGAACTCACGATCCGCGCGACCACCGCTGTCGGCGACATCGTCGCCCGTAGTCTCTGACCGCGATCCGTACGAATCGAAGGAGCACCACCATGTCAACGACTCCCTCCGGCTTCACCGAGGCCGGGTTGCGCCGACTGCACGACGTACTGGCCCGGCACGTCGACTCCGGGAAGATCCCCGGCGTCGTCGCCCTGGTCAGCCGCGGCGACGGTGAGCCGTACGCCGAGGCGCTCGGGACGATGCGCCACGAGGGCGGCGCGCCGATGCAACGCGACACGATCTTCCGGATGGCCTCGACGTCCAAGCCGGTCTCGGTGTCGGCGGCGATGGTGTTGCTCGACGACTGCCGGCTGCGGCTGGACGACCCAGTCGAGCCGTGGCTGCCCGAGCTGGCCGGCCGTCAGGTGCTGAAGCGGATCGACAGCCAGGTGGACGACACCGTGCCGGCCAAGCGCCCGATCACCGTCCGGGACGTGCTGACCTCCACGTTCGGGCTCGGCATGGACATGACGATGATCGGTACGCCGATCATGGCCGCCCTGTTCGAGCAGGGCATCACGCCCAACGGGCCGGTGCCGATGCCGGAGCAGGACGAGTGGATGCGGCGCCTCGGCACGCTTCCGCTGATGTACCAGCCGGGCGAGCGCTGGCAGTACCAGATCAGCAGCGACCTGATCGGCGTCCTCGTCTCCCGGGTCACCGGTCAGTCGTACGACGAGTTCCTGCAGGAGCGGATCTTCGGGCCGCTGGGTATGAAGGACACCGGGTTCTGCGTCCCCGCCGACCAGCTGCACCGGCTCCCACCGCTGTACGCGCCGGACCCCGCGACGGGCGAGTTCCAGGTGTGGGACGAGGCCGAGGGCGGCCGGCACAGCGCTCCGCCGGCGTTCCAGGGCGGTGGCGGCGGGCTGAACTCCACCGCCGACGACTACCACGCCTACTTCCGGATGCTGCTGAACCACGGCGTACACCAGGGCCAGCGGATCCTCTCCAAGCCGGCGGTGCAGCTGATGACCAGTAACAGCCTCACGGCCGAGCAGCTGGCGGCCCGGGAGACGCTGGCCAGGGACAACGTGCACATCTCGTTCGGCCAGGGTCAGCAGGGCGGCTGGGGCTACGGGATGGCCGTGCGCACCTACCGGGGCGACTACGCGCCGATCGGTCAGTTCGGCTGGGACGGCGGCGCCGGTACGTCGACGTACGCGGACCCGGTCAACCAGGTCACCGGCATCCTGCTCACCCAGGTCGGCACGACCGTGCCGTCCTCGGTCCACCTCATGAACGACTTCTGGACCACGCTCTACCAGGCCCTCGAGGACTGACAACAACACGTCGGGCCGGACCGCGCGCTGCGGTCCGGCCCGACGCTCCGTTTCAGCGGGCGGCACCTGCCTCGACGGCGGTCGCGATGAAGTCGGCGACGGCCTTCGGCTGCGAGACGGCGACGGCGTGCGAGCCGTCGACCTCGATCGTGGTGGCGTTCGCGCGGGCGGCCATCGTGCGCTGGCCGTCCGGGTGGATCGCCTCGTCGCCGGTGGCGACCAGGTCGTAGACCGGGAGACGCTTCCAGCTCGCCGCACCGGACTTCTCGTCGAACGCGGCCGCGGCGATCGGCCGCTGTGTCCGGCCGAGCTGCTCCGCGTCCTCGACGTCCGCCGCGAACAGCGCGCGGAACTTGGACCGGTCGATGCTAAGCCAGGTCTCCTCACCGCCGTCGCCGGTGGGCAGCGCGTGCGGGACCAGGCCGGACGCGAAGTCGTTGGCCGGGAAGCTGCCGAGCAGGTCCTGCAGGCTCTCGCCCTCCTCCGGCAGGAACGCGGCGACGTAGACGAGTGCGGAGACGTTGTCCGCCTGATTGGCGGCCGCGGTGATGACCGCACCGCCGTACGAGTGTCCGACCAGGACGACCGGGCCGTCGATCTCCCGGACCTGGGCGGCGACTCGGCTGCCGTCGAGCGCGGGGCCGCGCAGCTCGTTGGCGACCGCGATCGCCGGAATCCCGCGGCTGGTGAGCTCGGCGATCACACCGGACCAACTGGCGTTCTCAGCGAACGCGCCGTGCACCAGGACGACGGTGGGGGTCTTGTCAGTCATCTTGCTGTTCCCTTCGTGGTTGCTTGCTAGAAGGAAACCGCTCAGGCCCGCTCCGGCGGATCGAGCGAACACGTGAACCTGTCAGCGCCGTCGGACCCGCTCCGGCCGCCCGCTGCACCCGAATCTCATGTGTTCGGGGGAGCGGCGAACCGTTCCAGCACGAGCCGGGTGAGTTGGACCCGCGAATTCACCCCGAGCTTGCCGAACACGGCCCGCAGGTGGGTCCCGACAGTACTGGCCGACACCACCAGCTCCTCGGCTGCCGACCGGTTCGTGTGCCCCTCGGCGACGAGCAGTGCGACCCGCCGCTCCATCGGCGTGAGCGACTCCCACCCCGCCTGCGCTCGCGGCGGTACGGCGGCCCAGCGACGTCGTCGTATCCCAGCCGCCTGCAGCACCGCTTGGATCCGCCCGGCCGGAGCAGTCGCGCCAAGAGCCGTCAGACTGTCCAGTACTCGCTCCAGAGCCGGTACGCCGGTGTTGCGATCACCTGCCTCCAGAGCAGCCCGCCCGTAGCGCTCCTCGGCCTGTGCGAGCAGCAGCGGCCGCTGCGCCGTACGGACGGTCTCGACCGCGGCAGCCAGCTGCTCGACGTCGTTGCCCGCAGCCACCACAGCGAGCGCGCCACGGCCGGCTGCAGATGGACTGAGACGTGACAGCTCCTCCAGGGCGTCGGCTTGCAGCAGTACGGCGATGCGCTCCGGGAAGTCCTGTGGTGTCGCAGCCAACCGGCTGATCGCTTTGGTGTCGCCGTCCGCGATAGCCAGCAGCGCACCGATCGTCGCATCGCTGCCGGCCAGTTTGCGCGCATGGGTCAGATGGCCGCGGAGCAGGGCGACCAGTGCGAGCACCTGGTCCGCGGCCGTGGCCAGGCCACTCACTTGCAGCTGGTCCATCCACCGGAGACCAGAGTTGGCTGCCTCCTCCGCCTTCTGCAGATTGCCGGCCGCGTACTCGAGTCGCGCGCGCAGAACCGCCAGCTGCGGCCCTGCCCAGGAATCACCGACGGTCATCAGCTCTCGGACGCGCTCGAGCGCATTCGACAGCTCGTCGGCCTCGGCGCGGCAGTACAGCTCGCCGACCTCGACCAGCGTGGTCGGCAGACTCCCCAGACCGTTCTCCGCCCGCCGCGCTCCGGCGTACAGGTCGCGGGCCTCGACATACCTGCCGTCGACTTGTGCACGCTCGGCAGCGGCCACCTGCAGGAGTGCCTGCGCCACCGGGTCATGTACGGAGGACGGAGTCTCTTGACCGGTCAGTGCGCGGTAGCCAGCGAGCCGTTCCGCCAGATGCGGCGACGCGGCTGGGGCGGTGAGCTCCTCCGCGTCCAGACGTTGACTGGCCCACTGGTACGGCGCGAGGTGTAGCCGGATCGTCGCCTGGAGGTCTGGGGTGATCGGTCCGTGGTAGAGCGCCGTACCGCTGAGCAGGTCGTCGGCGAAGGCTCTGGCGCGGTCGTACTGCCACGCGGCCAGCAGGACTCTCACCACGTCCACACCGACCTCAGCGCGGAGCGGATCGTCCACACGGGTCAGGTCGAACGCCTCCTGGATCAGCTCTGCGGCCGTGGTCGACATGGTCGCTAGTAGGTCCCGTGCAGCCTCCCGCAGCGTTGCGACAGCCGTCGCGTCACCAGGCTGTGCGACTGCGAGGACATGAGGTGCAGCAGCGGCCGCACCACGCCCCGCGGACATGAGCTGGTTCGCGATCGCGCCATGCAGTGCTCGCTGAGCCGACGGCGGTACGTCGGCCAACGCCGCGGACCGCAGGAGCTCGTGACGGAAGCGCAGTACGGACCCGGCGTCCGTGAACAGACCGGCCTGGATCGCCTCCTCCAACGGTGCGGCCAGTCTGGCAACCGGTGCGGCCATCAGGGCGGCCACATCTTCGAGGCGGAAGTCGCTGCCGAAGACAGCCGCTGTGCGGACCAGGTCCCGGCTGGCCTCGGACAGCTCACCGGTACGACGACGTACACCCTCGATCAGACCGGCGGACAGGTCACTGTCGCTCAGGTACAGGCCGGCAATGAGCTGCTCGGCCAGGAACGGGATGCCCTGGACACTGGCGAGCTGCACTGCGAGCGAAGGGTCGACCGCGTGGTTCAGACGGTCCGCAGCGAGGTCCTGGATCGCGTCCGCAGTCAGCGGTGCGAGCGGGATGGTGCGGACCGGAACGTCGACGGCCTCGATGAGCTGATCGGTCGTGCCGCCAGGGCTCGGGCGGGTGGCGAGCAGCCAGAGGAGGTTCGCTGCGGGGAGACGGGCGATCACAACCCGCAGCACGAACGCAGTGAGCGGGTCGGACCACTGGGCATCGTCCAGCACGATCAGGGCGCGGACACCGGCGAGACGGCGGCCGATGAGGTCGGCCAGGCGTTCAGCGAGCCACAGCGGCTGAGTGTTGAGGCTGGCCAGCTCCAGGAACTGGTCGGTGCCGATCAGCGGTTCTGCGCCGGCCCGGAGCGCAGGTGCGAGTGACGCGAGCGGACTGATGTTGTCGGTCTGGTGAGCGGCCGCACTCGCGACCAGGAAGCCCTGCCGCTCGGCCTGCTCGACAGCAGCCGCCAGCAGTGCCGATTTACCGATTCCGGGCTCACCGCTGACCACGGCCAGCGAAGCCTGTCCGTTGCTTGCCGCTCGCAGCGCCTCCAGGAGCTTGCCGAGCTCCTCGGAGCGTCCCCGCAGCGGCATCATGGTGGATTTGTATCAACCGCAGCGACGTACAGCCAGCAGGGCATACGTACGCGCGGCATGCAGTACGTCGGCCAGTACGACGTGCTCGTCCGCAGCGTGTGCGTAGCGGACGTCCCCCGGCCCGTACTGCAGCGTGGGGATGCCCGCGGCGGCGTACTGCCGGAGATCGGATCCGTACGGCGCTCCCTTGACTGCCGGCACCGCTCCGCCTGCGTCGGTCGCCGCCTGAACGGTGTCGGCGAGGAGCGGGTCGCCCTCAGGCAGGAGGCCTGAGGCGAACTCGCCGCCCGGCCAGCTGACCTTGACCGGGTGTTCGCGGAGCCAGTCGTCCTTCAGGCTGGCCTCGCTTATGGCGGCCTCGAAGGCGGTCCGCGCGTCGGCGATTGATTCACCGAGACGTACGCCGTACCTGCCCTCTGCGACCAGTTGGTCGGGCACGGTGCTCGCCCAGTCGCCGGCCGTGATGGTGCCGACCGACAGCGGGTTGGCGAGGTCGAGGTGGGCAAGCAGTGGATGCGGGTCCCGGTTGCGCTCGCGTTCGAGCTCTTGCAGCGCGGTCTGGATCACGGTGAACTTCTCGATCGCGCTCACCCCGCGGCTGCGGGTCGAACCGTGAGTGGCAAGGCCCGGCACCTCCAGGCGGAAGGTCAGCGAGCCTGCGTTAGCCGGGATAACCGTGCCTGCGGTCGGTTCCGCGATCAGGCACGCCTCGCCGCGATGACCGCGGCGCAACGTCGCGAACGCGCCGACGCCGCCGTCCTCCTCACCGATCACGGTGTGCACCGCCAGTGGCTTCCGCAGCCGAATGCCCGCGGCAACGATCGCCGCCACCGCGCCGAGGATCGCCGCGACACCGCCCTTCATGTCACACGTCCCGCGGCCCCACATCACCCCGTCCTCGATCCGGGCATCGAACGTGCCACCCGGCACCACATCGACATGCCCGTTGAGAATCAGCCCCGGCGTCGCATCACCACCGAGCACCCCGACACAGCCCCAGGCCTCGTCCCGCTCGACCTCCATCCCTGGAAACTCCGGGTCGTCAGGCGCCAGATCGAGCCGCCAGTGATCCACGGCCAGCCCAAGCGCCTCCAGCCGGGCAGCACACCACGCCTGTACGTCGACCTCGGCCGCGGTCCCGTCCACGCTCGGGATCTGCACTAGCTCCCGCAGCTCCGCAACAATCCGCTCGTCGTCGATCGCCGCCAGAACAGCGCGCTCGGCCTCACTCAGCATGAGCACATCATGCATGCAGCAGCTCGAGCACCCGGCGGCCGCCGTGGTTGACCAGCTCTTGGCCGTACGTCGAACGCTCGTGGACGAACTCCGCCACGCTCGCGAAGGCGGCGGCCGCACACACGGCGACCGCGGCTCGGCCGCTCGCTCGCAGTGCTGCCTCGAGGAACAGCTCGTCGACGCCGTCCGCCGCCCCGTCGCGTGCGGCGGACGCCGTCAGCGAGACCAGGTCGTACGCACGCGAACCGCCGCCGGCGGCCTCGATGTCCACGATCCCGGTGATCTGCCCGTCGGCCACGAGCAGGTTGCCCATGTTCAGATCACCGTGCACGAAGTCGTGCTGCGGCAGGTCCTCACCTCGATACGGTGCGCACAGCTCGCCGTACCGTTCGAGGAGCTCGACGACCTCACCGTCGTACGCCTGCACTCGTTCCCACACGCCGTCCCAGCCGTCGAAGACGACGCCGCTCGACCACGCGGACCAGCTCGCGTCGCGCTCCTCCGGGAGCAGGTCCCGCTGGAGCTCACAGATCTCGATCAGCTGCCGGGCCAGTGCCTCATCCAGCGTCGGCGGGCTGCCGGGGACGAGCTCCTGCAGTTGGTACGGCGAGCCGGCGGCGGTCGTGCCGACGGCGAGCCAGGCCGGTGTGGGATAGCCGACGGCCCGGGCCCGGCGAACGAGCTCGGCCGCCTGCCGGACCCGCGGGGCCCACGCCGGGTTGTCGGTCCATTTGAGGACTCCGTCGCTGGTGCCGTCGGTCAGGACATATGCGGTGGACTGCAGACCACCGGTCAGTTGCCGCACGACGCGGAAATCGGTGCCGAGGGCAACGTTGAGCTCGGCGACAACTGACTCGGTGGTGTCCATCAGGGTGTGAGTCGGTGCAGGTCGCGGGGAAAGAGCGTGACCTCACGGACGTTCTCCGCCCCGGTCAGCCGCGCCACGAACCGCTCCAGCCCGATCGCGAACCCGCCGTGCGGCGGCATCCCGTGCTTGAACGCCTGCAGGTACGAGCTGTACGCCGGAGCGTCCGCCGACTCGCCGCGCGCCGCGAGGGCCGCGACGTAGTCGGAGTACCGGTGCAGCCGCTGACCGCCGGTGACGAGTTCGACCCCGCGGAACAGCAGGTCGAACGAGTTCGACCATCGCGGGTCCGACGGCTGCGGATGGGTGTAGAACGGCCGCTTCACCATCGGGTAGCCCTCGACCGCGACGAAGTCGCTGCCGTGCTCACGCAGCGCCCACTCGCCGATCGCGCGCTCGTCCGCGGGCGCGAGGTCCGGCTCCTCCGGGTCCGCCCCGGCGATCTTCAGCGCCTCGCTGAAGTGCAGCACGGGTACGTCGACCGGGATCTCCGGCGCCGTCACCCCGAGCCGCTCCAACGCGCCGCCCGCTCGCGTCCCCACCGCCGACAACATCTCCGCGATCACGGAACGCAGTACGGCGAGAACGTCGCGGTGGTCGGTGATGAACCCGAACTCCGCGTCCAGCGACACGTACTCGGCCAGATGCCGGACCGTGTCGTGCGGCTCGGCCCGGAACACCGGACCGACCTCGAAGACCCGCTCGAACACGCCGACCATCGTCTGCTTGTAGAACTGCGGCGACTGCGCCAGGTACGCCGGGCCGCCGAAGTAGTCCAGCGCGAACACGTTCGCTCCGGACTCGGTCGCCGTACCGACGATCTTCGGTGTCTGGATCTCCGTGAAGCCCTGACCGTCCAACGCGGACCGGAACCCGTGCAGCGCGGCCGCGGCGATCTCCCACCCGGCCCGCACCGCCGGATGCCGCAGCGCGACCGGTGCGTTGTCGAGTACGACGGGCAGCCCGGCGCCGACCGTGGGACGCCACAGCTCGATCGGCGGCGTCGCGGCCGGCTCGGTCAGCGGCTCGATCACCGGGTCGACGATCTCGGCGCCACCGGGAGCCTGCGGGTTGGCGGCGACCGTACCGGTCACCTGGACCACGGTCTCCTCACCGAGTTCGTCCAGCTGTGCTTGCGTTTCCGGCGCCTTCACGACGATCTGGCTGAGGCCGGACCGGTCGCGCAGGATCAGGAAACTGACGGCGGCGAGCCGTCGTCTTCGGTGCACCCAGCCGGCCACCGTGACGGTCTGGCCTACTGCTGAGGGGATCTCATGGCTGAGAATTCGCATGCTGTTTTCACCTCCAGGTTGTTCTCGAACCCCGGAGGTGTGGGCGAAGGGGAATCTCGCGGTGCCACCACACCTTCACCGAGCCACAACGGCCCGGCCTCTTGCACAACAGTCGCTCAGGAGTGTCTTCACGACCGCTCCACGCATCGCCTTCCCAGCTACCGGCGACTCTCTCTGACGTGGCGTACGGCGTTACTCGGTTCCCTCAACGCGAACACCACCAGGATAGGCGACCCGGCAACTCGATTTCACCGCCGGTACGTCGACGGCGGGATCTGGGCGGTGTCGGTGTCTTCGCGGCCGCCTACCCGCGCGTGGACGGTGATGGCGTTGCTGGAGCTGTTGCCGGGCAGCCAGGCGTTCCACTCGGAGTTCAGCGGCTTCTTGTAGTTCTTCGTCGTACAGGTCGCGCGGCGGATGTCGCTGGCCCGCTCGCAGGTCCAGCCCACGTCGAACGACGGCAGGAAGATCAGGTTGCGTCCCCACGAGATGTCGAGAGTCACCGTCCGGCCCTGTGCGCCGTTGACCTTCAGGAACCGGTTGTAGACGAACGGGTTCGGGTCGGTGTGCGGCGTCGGCGTGAGGATCTGCAGCAACGACTCGTCCTGCTGGAGCGCAGGCAGCACATCGGAGTCGGTGTCGCTGACCAGGTCCGCGGTCGCCGCCACGGTGAACGTCCGCGCCGCATCCGACGACTTGTCCGGTACGTCGAAGTCCGCCGCCAGCGGAGCGGGCTTGTCCGGGTTGGTCGCCGTACACGTCTTGGTCGATCGGGTGCACTTCCAGCCGGCCGGGCTCGCTGCGATCGGCCACTCGAGCGCCTCGCCGTACATGAGCTTCAGCGTGACGCTCTTGCGGTTGGTGCGCGGGGCAACGGTCAGGATCCGGTGGTGGACGTCCGGGTCGGCCTTACCGTCGAGGATCTTCAGCAGGTTCTCGTCGGTGGTCGGCTTCGCGTTCACGGTCGCCGAGTCGTCGTCGTACAGCCGGCCGGTCTTCGCCGAGACGGTGAAGGTGCGATCGGCGGTCGAGCCGCCGGTCGGGGAGTCGAACGTGACCGCCAGCGGTTTCGGGTTCGCGGGGTCGCTCGCCGTACACGAGCCGGACGCCTGGGTGCAGGTCCAGCCCGCCGGGTTGGACTTCAGCGGCCAGTCGAGCTCGGCGCCGTACTTGAGCCCGATCACCACCGGATTCGCGTTCCCGGCCGGCGTCTTGATCGTGATCACGAACCGCACGCCGGCGGTGCCGGCCGAGGCCTGCGCCGACCGGGGCTGCGGCGCCGGGGTCTCGTCGAGGACCGCGCTGCCGCCGCCCTGCGGGATGCTGATCGTCACCAGGCCCTCGTCGAGCACCGGAGTGGTCGGGGTCGGCTTCGGCGGCGTCGGCGTAGTCGGAGGCGGCGTCGGGACCGTCGGCGTCGGCGTGACACTGGGCTGCGTCGGCGCGGTGGTCGGCTCGGTCGTGGTCGGGGCCGTCGTCGGTGCGCTCGTCGGAGCCTGCGTCGGGTTGGATGCCGGAGGCTTGGCCGACGGCGGTTTCACCGGAGGCTTGACCGGCGGCACGGTCGGCTTCTGCGCGGGCGGCTGGGTCGGCTGTTGCGTCGGCTGCGGCTGGTTGATCGCGGCCGGGGGAGTGTCGTTGCCGGTCAGCGCCAGCGCGGCGAGTACGGCGGCGACCGCGACCACGACGACCGTGCCGGCGCCGACCGCGGACCGCGTGCTGTTCTCGGTGACCTTCTTCCAGCCGGTGACGAAGAAGCCGACCAGGCCGACCTTGGCGCCCGAAGCGGCGGCCAGGTAGCCGATGCCCGCGGTGCCCAGCAGGGCCGGGGCGAGCAGCGCCGGCAGCGCGCTGTTGACCTCGACGAGCTCGAGGTAGACCGCGGTGCACTTCGCGCAGTCGTCCATGTGCTCGCGGACGTTCCGGTTCTCGCGCTTGGTCAGGCCGCCGCGGACGTAGGCGCCGAGGCGCTCGGTCGTCCAGCGGCAACGGTCCCCGGCGACGTCGGCCAGGTGCTGCTGCAAGTACGCCTGGCGCAGGCCCTCGCGGGCCCGGTAGGCGAGCGCGGACACGCCGTTCGCGGTCAGACCGAGAAGGGGAGCGATCGCGGCCGGCTTCTCACCCTCGACCTCGGTGTGCCAGAGCACCGCCTGCCAGCGTTCCGGCAGGCTGGCGAACGCCTTCGCCGCCGCGCCGCTCTCGAAGCCGGTGACGGTCGGGTCGTCGAAGGTCTCCGGTTCCCGCTCGTACGACGCGATGTCGTCGGTGGTCTGCACCTTCTTCCCGGAGCGGATCCGGTCGACGTGCACCCGCCGTACGGTCGTCAGCAGATAGGCGCGGAAAGAGACGTCGGGACCGCCGCCCGCCCGGAGTGCATCCAGGACCTTCGCGAACGCGTCGCTGGCGAGGTCGTCGGCGTCGTTGGCCGGGACCAGTTGGCGGGCCATCCGCTCGGCGGCGTGGTGGTGGCGCGCGTACAGCTCGCCGTACGCCTCCAGGTCGCCGTTGCGAACGCGCGCGATCAACTCGGCGTCGCTCAGCGGATCGGGCTGGCCGTCCGGCGTCTCCATCCATCTCCCCCGTGGGCTCTGGCAACTCTGTGTGCAGCTTTGTGACTAACCGTCACGTGCTGCCGGGAACAAGGCTCCCAGATAGGACGGTCGAGCGCACCTTTCCTGACGCGGAACTGTGCTCCTTTCCTTACGAGAACGCCAGCCCCGAAGTTACGGCCGAAAAAAGTTCTGCGAATCCGCGTCATGAACTCACGATCCGCCTGTCTCTTCGGCGTACGACGCTTCCGGCCGACCGGTCGGGAGACTGACGGGGCTATTCGAGGAGGGCCATGTCGCTGTTCGCGGACATCCGCAGACGGTTCGACCTGCGTCCGGCCAAGTCCCTGAACCTGGCGGGGTCGCCCGCCCGGACCCGGCCGGAAGTGTCGTCCCCTCCCCAGGATCCAACAGAGCAACCGCGCGGCCGGAGGGAGCCGCACGGCACAGCTGGTACCGACCACAGCGCCTATCTCGCGATTGCCGAGGCGCTACGCGACGGTGCCGATGTCGTGCCTGCATCGGACGAGACCGGACGCCGCCTGGCGGCCGACGGAATCTCGCTGGTGGAGGCACTTGATGGGCTGAGTGCGCTGTACCGCTCGATCGCCGGGGGCGAGCCGGCTTTCGCCGCGGTACGCGCACTCAGTTCCAGCTGGGCCGAGGCGTCCCTGGTCTACCTGCACTCGCTGTCCTGCGAGGACCCGCTGACCGGGCTGTCCAGCCTGGCGCACCTGCGGTCCCGGCTCGGCGAGCTCTACCGAGAGGCGGAACTCCGTGGAACTTCCGTACCGCAAACCCACGCACTGGTGGTTGTCGAGCCGCTCCATCCCCCGGGTACGTCGCCGTTCGACCGCGAGCTCACCCTCGTCGACGTCGCGGAGTGCCTGCGGATCGTCTTCTGCGGCGGTGACGTACTGGGCCGCGTCGGCTCACGCCGCGCGGCGGCGCTCGTCGGCCGCGAGCCGAACCTGCCGGAGCAGGTCGCGACGGTACGAGCCCTGATCACCCAGTGGCGGCTGGACACCGACGTACCCCAGCTGGCCCGGATCTGGATCGAGGGACTGCCCGGTAGCGACGAGATGGCCGGGAGGTTGCTCGACGAGCTGGCCAGAACCTGAGACCTGCGTCCGGACGCCAACAGGGGGGCGCCCGGGCGCACCAGGCCGACGGTGGATCGCCTAACACGGGGTGGGCGATCCGCCGTCGCTGGTTTGTCCCTGCTCGTGTCTAGGCTGTTGTCATGTGCGGTAGATATGCGTCCAGCCGGGCTCCGTCGGATCTTGTCGAGGAGTTCGAGATCGAGGTCGGCAATGTTCGTGAGTCGGTCGAGGAGCTCGGCGAGAACTACAACGTCGCGCCGACCAACCAGGTGGTCGCGGTGGTCGAGCGGAAGAACCGCGAGCAGCCCGACGAGAAGATTCGCAAGCTGACCACGGTCAAGTGGGGCCTGGTGCCGTCCTGGGCCAAGGACACGTCGATCGGCTCGCGGCTGATCAACGCCCGGATGGAGACGGTGGCGGAGAAGCCTGCCTTCAAGAAGGCGTTCGCCACCCGCCGCTGCATCTTGCCCGCCGACGGGTACTACGAGTGGTACACCGCCGAGGAGAAGGTCAACGGCAAGCCGGTCAAGCAGCCGTACTTCATCCACCCGCCGGACGGCAGCATCCTGTCGATGGCCGGGCTGTACGAGATCTGGCGGGACAAGTCGGTCGAGGACCCGGACAAGGACGAGGCCTGGCTCTGGACCTGCACCGTGCTGACCACGTCGGCCACCGACGACCTCGGCCGCATCCACGACCGGATGCCGCTCCTGGTCGAGCGCGAGCGGTACGACGCCTGGCTCGACCCACTGTCCTCGAACACCGACGACCTGCTCGAGCTCCTCGTCCCCGCCGCACCGGGCCGCCTCGAGGCGTACGCCGTGTCGAAGGCGGTCAGCTCCGTGAAGAACAACGGCCCGCATCTGCTCGATCCGCTGCCGGCCGACGGCGAGGACCCGCAGGACAGCCCGACCACTCTCTTCTGAGTTTCGTGCCCGCTCTTCACCGGTCGTGATGACAGGATGGGCCGGGTGACCGACGAACGGATTGTGGGGACGCCGCACGGAGAGGCCCGGATCGTGGCGCACCGCGCCCGACGCCCGGTGGCGACGCTGGCCCTGGGGCATGGCGCCGGGGCCGGGATCGAGTCGGGTGACCTGGCCGCACTGGCCGCCCGGCTGCCGAAGCAGGACATCAACGTGTTCCTGATCGAGCAGCCCTGGCGGCGCGCCGGCCGCAAGCTGGCGCCCGCGCCGAAGGTGCTGGACGAGGCGTGGATCGCGATCGTCGGGCAGCTCCGGGTCCGTACGCCGCTGGTGATCGGCGGCCGTAGCGCGGGCGCGCGGGTGGCCTGCCGCACTGCGAGCAGTCTGGGTGCTTCCGGCGTACTGGCGATGGCTTTTCCGCTGCATGCGCCCGGGAAACCGGAGAAATCGCGCGTCGGCGAGCTGCAGGCGGCCGGCCTGCCGACGCTGGTCGTCCAGGGGGAGCGGGATCCGTTCGGTACGCCGGAGGAGTTCCCGCCGCTCACCGAGATGGCCGTGGTGCCGGACGCCGACCATTCCTTCAAGGTGCCGAAGCGGGCCGAGCTGGATCAGCAGGAGACGTACGACCTGCTGGTCGAAGCCGTGTTCGAATGGGTGAGCCGCGAGGTGTCCGGATAGCGGTACGGACTGGGGGAATGCCCCCGCGGCCGTGCGTGTTGTGACGAACATGATGGCGACGAGAGTGGCTCCGGAGCGAACTGCTGGGAAGACCCCGGTATTCTCGATCCCGATGCCGACTCCCACCACGACTGAGACACCCGAGCAGCGCACCGCGCGGTTCGAGCGCGAAGCGCTGCCCTTCCTGGACCAGATGTACGCCGCGGCGATGCGGATGACCCGTAATCCGTCGGACGCCGAGGACCTGGTGCAGGACACCTTTGCGAAGGCGTACAGCTCGTTCCACCAGTTCACGCCGGGCACCAACCTGAAGGCCTGGCTGTACCGGATCCTGACGAACACGTTCATCAACGGATACCGGAAACGGCAGCGTCAGCCGACGCAGTCGCCGACCGAGGAGATCGAGGACTGGCAGCTCACCGCCGCCGAGTCGCACACTCCCGGTGGGCTGAAGTCGGCCGAGGCGGTCGCCCTCGAGCACCTGCCCGACTCCGACATCAAGTCGGCGCTGCAGGCCATCCCGGAGGACTTCCGGCTGGCCGTGTACCTGGCCGATGTCGAGGGCTTTGCCTACAAGGAAATCGCCGAGATCATGGGCACACCGGTCGGCACCGTGATGTCACGGCTGCACCGCGGCCGGCGCCAGCTGCGTGAGCTGCTCGGCGATTATGCCCGGGATCGCGGCCTGATCCCGGCGGACGACAGCACGGACGCGGCCGCGTCGAGCACCGACGAAGCTGCGGAGAAGGAGGAGTCGTGAGCTGCGGCGAGCACCACGACGTCGACTGCGGAGAGATCCTCCAGCGGGTTTACGTCTTCATCGACAACGAGCTCGCGGACGCCAGTTCCGACGAGATCCGCCAGCACCTCGAAGAGTGCGCGCCCTGCCTCGACGAGTACGACCTGGAACGCTGCGTCAAGAAACTGGTCCACCGCTCCTGCGGCTCCGACCACGCCCCCGACGCCCTCCGCCAGAAAATCCTCCTCCGCCTGACCCAAATCCAAATCGATTCCACCATCACCACCACGGATTGACCGACTCCAGCCGGCTACATGATGTGCGAGTAGTCGGAACTGTAGGTGAACGGCTGACGGCGCCGGGCGAGTTCGAGTAATTCCTTCGCTGCGGTCTCGAAATGCGGCGAGATGTCGCGCAGGATGTCGATCGCTGTCTCGAGATGCTGCGTGGCCATCGCAAAGTCGCCGGCCGCGGCGCTGATCTTGCCGAGCTCGAGGGTGAAATACCCGACGCGCAGGCGGTTACCGAAGGGGCGGATAAGACCAATCGCTTCTTCGACGGTGTCACGAGCCTTCGAGTACTCGCCGCGTCCCGCGAAAACCGCGGCCAGGCGCTGAAATGCCTGTGCCTGGATCTCCTTGTTCTGTGCGCGCCGTGCCGCGTCGAGGCTCCGCAACCACGCTTCGACGGCATCGTCCACCCGTCCCACCAGGCCGTGCGAGATGCCGGCGTTGAGGTACCGCTTGGCGATCGACCGCAGGTCGCCGGACGCCTCGGCCAAGGCGATGCCCTGACGGAACGCGTCGTCGGCAAGCGCATAGTCTCCGTTGCGGTCGTAGAGACCGCCGAGCGCGAGGTGCGCAACACCTTCTACGGTGGTGTCTCCGAGCTGCCGGCTGAGCGTCAGGCCTTCGCTGGCCAACTCGATCGCTTCCGTGACCCGGTCGAGTCTGCCGAGGACGTGAGCAGCCGACGTACAGCAACGAGCCTGACCGTGGCGATCCGACAGCGCACGGAACATGTCCAGGGCCCGGAGCAGATGCTCCGCGGCCACTTCGAGGCTGCCGTTCTCGACCTCGGGAATCGCGTTGTCGTGCTCGAGCCATGCAGCCATCGAGTGCAGCCCGGAATTCTTCGCGATCGGGAGCGCGGCTCGGCCCATCTCGGCCATTTCCACCCAGCGGGCCCGCGACTCGTGATAGCCGAAGAACGCCAGGGCGAGCTCGGGAATGATCGGTGCGGTGGCCAGTGCGGAGGCCATCGCCTGGTGGTAGCGATCCATCAAATTTCGTTGCTCCGCGTCGAGCCAGTCGGTGGCCGCCTCGGGGTTCGTTGTTGCGGGCAACGGCGAGAAGGTCGTGGCAGCGATGGCGATCCGGGGGCTGGACGGATGGCTCCTGCTCTGGACTGCCCAGCCGAAATCGGCGTAGAAACGCAGGACGCGTTCGAGGACGGCGTCGCGTTGGTCCTGATCGAGAGTGTCGTCGCTGCGTTCGCGGGCGAACGCGCGGATGAGATCGTGGAAGCGGTAGCGTTCCGGCGCTACTGCCTCCATCAGGTTCAGGTCGACGAGGCGGTCGAGGATCGCCTCGGTCCGGTGGGCGGGGAGCTCCAGGATGCTTGCGGCGACGGCTACGACCAGGTCGGAGCCGTCCGGGATGCTGAGCAAGGGAAGGGATCGAGCCGCTTCGCGATCGAGCGGACGGTCGCTGTGCTCGAGAAAGTCCACTGAGCTGGCGATGCTGGCGCGGACCCCGGTCGCGTCCGAGCCGAAACTGTCCAGTCGGCGCTCCTCGTCCTCGAGGAGCGTGACGAGGTGCTGGATGGGCCAGTTCGGCCTGGCCGTCAGCCGGCCACCGATCAGGCGGACGGCGAGCGGCAGGCGACCTGAGATGCTCGCCAGGCTCTTCGCCGCCTGCGGCTCGGCCGCAACCCGTGCCTCGCCGACGACTCCGGACAGGAGCTCGACGGACTCCGACTCCGAGAGGGCGTCGAGATGGATCTGCCGGGCGCCCGGCAAGGTCGTCAACGATCCGCGGCTGGTGATGATCACGGCCGACCCGGAACTCCCAGGCAGCAGCGGCAGCACATGCGAGGCGTCGGCGGCGTTGTCCAGCAGCACGAGCATCCGGCGGCCCGCGAGCCGGGACCGTAGCAGGCCGGCGGCCTCCTCCACGTCGGCGGGAACGCGTTGCGGGTCCGCTCCCAGGGAACGCAGGAGTTGTCGCTGAGCGTCCGCGACGGACATCGGATCGCCTGGTCCGTAGCCACGCAGATTGAGGTAGAGGTGGCCGTCCGGGTAGCTATCGGTCAGCTTGTGCGCGGCGTGCACGGCAAGGGTCGTCTTACCGATGCCGCCCATCCCGGTGACTGCGACCAGGCCGACAGGTCCGGTCCCGTGGGAGTTCCGCAGCACGGACAGGATGGCGTCGAGCTGGGCGGCCCGGCCGGTGAAGTCCCGTGCCGCCGGAGGTAGTTGCCATGGCACCAGAGATGCGTCGGCGGTCGCAGACGGCTCGGGCCTCCTCGGTGCACCGGACTGCTTGCCCTTGCCGCGGGCAACGGAGAGGAACTGGTCGGCCTCGGTGGGTGTGAGGGCGAGGGCCGCGGTGAGCGAGCGGACGGTGTCGATGCGTGGGCGGCTGCGGGTGCCGCGTTCCAGGACGCTGATGGCTTGTTCGCTGAGGCCGGCCTTCTCGGCGAGAGCGGCCTGGGTGAGGCCGGTGCGGATGCGGAAGGTGCGGAGGAGCTCGCTCAGCGTTGGCATCGCCGACTCGCTCAACTCGCTCACCTTCCTCGGATCCAGGCCCGATATCGGTCAGTACCGGAAACTTCCGGGCCCAACTCTAGGGGGATCCGCCGACGGCCGTCGGCCGTTGTCCACAGCATCGGTCCGGAGAAGGTCACCGAATGTCAAACGTCTGTTTGAAAGATAGCATTCAGTATGCGATTGGAGACTCTCCGAATACAGAACCTCTGCTAAAGGTGGTCTGCCGTAAAGCTGTGACCAAATTGCAAGGACCCCGGATTTCTCCGAGGTCCTCGCTGTCTGTAGCCGCCGACGTTCAGGCGTTCGGGCGCTTGCCGTGGTTTGCGCCCTTCTTCTTGCGTGCGCGGCGCTTCCGGCCGGTCTTTCCCATTCCAAAGCCTCCTTGAAACAACTGCAAAGAGTCACAGTCTCTCATACCGCGCCAGGTTCCTCACTTCCTCTGGCGGGTCACGGTTGGGCTTACAGTGTTTCGGCGCAGGCCTGATGAGCAAAATTCAGAGGAGTCAGCGAAGAGCTGTCTGCCCCCCTACGTCTGGCGATCGCCAGGCGTAAGACTGCGACCGCTGATCGGAGGTGACATAGCATGTTCGGCGATGACTGGAACTGGTGACCGACCACGAAGGCACCTGACGCCGGCCTTCCGCCGCGCGGGGCTACGTCTGTTCGTCTCGGTCGTTGCCACCGCCGCGCTGGGCGTCTGCGTCGTGGTCGCTTTCACTCTGTCGGATTACCTCACGGTGTTCGGCCTCTGTTTCTTGGTTCTGTTCGGTAGTGCGTTGCGCTCGTCGCACGGCCCGGCACAAGGCGCCTCCCTGGGATCGATCGTGCTGATGGCGGTCTACGTCATCGCCGGACCCGCGGCCGCCGTCGTGGTGGCGGGTGTGGGTTCGCTCGTGCAAGCCAGACGAGTTCCGCTGATGAAACGTGCCTTCAACAGCGGGCAACGCATTCTCTCCGCGGCCGGCGGCGCACTTGCGTTCGTTGCCGTCGACGGCCCGGTCGGTGAGTCGGCCCTGCACGACGTACCGAGAGCGATCCTCGCGGTGACATTGACCGGGATCGCGTACCAGCTCGTGAATGCCGTTCTGCTGTCGGGCGTCCTCTGGCTCGAGCGTGGCAGCACGGTGGTGCGCGCGTTTCTCCGGGAAGTCGTCGTGGCCACAGCTCTGCCGATGCTGGGCTATGACTACCTGGGCTTGGTCATGGCGTTCATGTGGTTGGGTGGCTTGGGGCTGATTGCCGGCATCCTCACCCTGGTACCCCTGGTTGTCGCTCGATGGGCGCTGTCGCAGGATGCGGCGGAGCGCGCCGCGCAGGCGGCGACGATGCGGGCGTTCATCCAGGTGATCGAGACGAAGGATCTCTACACCCGGGGTCACTCCGAGCGGGTGAGTGAAGGCGTCGGGATGCTGGGACGACAGCTGCATCTGCCGGCCGATCGGCAGCAGGCTCTGGAGCACGCCGGGTTGCTTCACGACGTCGGCAAGGTCGGCGTACCGACCAGCATTATCCGCAAACCCGGCCGCCTGGACGACTCCGAGATGGACGCGATCCGGTTGCACCCGGCCCGCGGGGTCGAGCTGATCGGGAACATCCCGTTTCTGGAAGAGGTCAAGTCCGCGGTCCTGCATCATCACGAGAAGTACGACGGAACCGGGTACCCGGCGGGCCTCAGCGGGACCAACATCCCGTACTTCGCCCGCATCATCGGGATCGTCGACGCGTTCGACTCACTGACCTCGACGCGGTCCTATCGACCGGCCCGCACAACCGAGGAGACCGTGGCGATCCTGCTGCAGGATCGCTATACCCACTTCGACCCGGAGCTGGTCGACGCCTTCGTCGAGGTGATCGGACGGGAAGGCTGGAAGCCTGCCGCCGCCGAGCAACCGGCGCCCAATGCTGACCTTCGGACGCCGATCGACCACGACGACCTGAGCCTCGGCAGCGGTGGCGGTGCCACCGGTTCTGCTGCTGGACCGGCATGAGCATTTCCCGCGAGACGGAAGGAGCCCAGCTGCGCAGCTCGGGCAGCGGCGTGGTGATCCTGATCGCCGGTGTCGTCCTCGGCGTCGCGGCAGTCGTCCTGACAGCCAGGCGTGGCGTTACGGGATGGCCGTTCGCGCTCACCTTCGGAGTATTGATCGCAGTCGGCGAGATGGTTCAGTTCCGGGTCGATCGGACGCGTAACCGAGCTCCGATCGCCACGAGTGCCGCCTTGGGCTACTGCCTTCTGTGCGGACCTCAGGTCGCAGTACCCCCGGATATCGCGCAGGCGGTTGCCGTTGCTGCTGTCGCAACTGCGATCGGCGTACTGCCGCGGATTCTGGCGGGACTGTGGTGGGACGCAGTGGTCTCGTGCCGGCGGTTGTTGTCGGTGGGCGCAGCCGCCGTGGTCTTCGCTGCGATCGCGCCGGACCACCTGTCCTGGAACGGCTCCGCATCGCATGCGGTGCCGTTGGGCGGTGCGATGCTGCTCGCGGTTTCCTCCGCCGCAGCGCTGGACGCGATCGTCGGGGCCGGCCAGACGACCGAGCACTACAACAAACCGTTCCCGGCAGCGTTGCGGGACGAACTGGGGGTGACCGCTCGGATCGGGATGGCGATGGCGATCAGCGGCATGCTGCTCGCGGCCGGGACCTCGATCGCCGGCCTCTGGGCCCCGCCGCTGGTCCTCGTGCCGTTGTTGCTGACGCAGTTTGCGTTTCGGCGGTATTCGTCGGCGCAGCGGACCTATCGGGCGACGGTGCGGTCGATGGCTCGGAGTACGGAGATTGCCGGGTTCAGTAGTCCGGGGCAGAATGCGCGGACGGCGGCGTTGGCGGTGGCTATCGGCAACGATCTGGGGTTGACGCCGGCGCGGATGGAGGCGTTGGAGTACGCCGCTCTGTTGTCGGGCGTCGGCCAGTTGGCGTTGGCGGATCCCAGTCCTGGTGGGGCGTCGCTGCTCCGGACGCGGGAGGAGCGGCAGCGGGCGGCGGAGATCGGGGCGGCGGTGATCGAGCGGTCCGGCGTACTGGACCACGTCGCGGAGATCGTCCGGCACTCCAACGATCCGTACCGGCACGGGCGGGCGAACAACTCGGCCATCCCGGTGGAGAGCGGGATCGTGAACGTTGCCCTGGCCTACGAACAGCTCGTCGGCGAGGGGTCGGGACAGTCGCCGGACAAGGCGATGGAGTCGATCGGGCTGGGCATCGGCGCGGAGTACGACCCGGTCGTGGTCGAGTCACTCCGCCGGATCGTCGGCCGCGGCTTCCGGTTCTGAAAGCACAGTCGGTTCTGAGAGTTCCTTACTCGCTTTCGGGGACAGGTGGAGCAGGGCCGGAGTACCGGCGCACGGCTCCAGTTCGCCCCACACCGGTGCGGTCGTGGCCGGCACGTGCCCCGAGCCGCCCATCAAGGCGTACAGCAGCAGACCGGCGCCGGCGGCAATCAGTACGTCGCCTGGACTGATCGCCTGTCCCAGACCGGGAAGCGCGACCGGTACGACGTCACCGAGCCAGGGCAGCCGCGTCCCGGAGCCGGAGATCTCGTGCCGCGGATCGGTCACGACCGCGCCGCTCACCCCGGCCCGCGCCAAGGCGTTCAGCGACACCGGCATGGCGCCGTTCAACGCGACGACGACGGCGTTGCTGAAGAATCCCAGCGCCAGCAGGCCGACGCCCGGATGCCGCAGGTTCATCCGCAGGAAGACCGCGATGCAGACCGCCGACCCGATCAGTCCGACCGGGTACGCCGTACCGCCGAAGAGGGACCCGAGGAGCTGCCCGATCGCCGCTGCGGCCAGCCAGTGCACGCCGGTCAATGTGTTGCCGGCCAACCGGCCGAACCGTCCGCCGGTCGCGACCGCCGCCCCGGCAGCGAGCACCATGACGAGGAGGACCAGCAGCACGTGTGCGATTCTGCCGAATCAACGGCCCGAAACCGGGCAAGCTGACCCCGCAGCGTGTCGATTTAACCGCAAAACGTAACGGCGGCCCGGAACCTCCGGGCCGCCGTCGCTAGTGCCTCAGGACTTGGCGGTTGCCGCCCCGCCGTCGTCGATGATCTCCGGCAGGTCTTTCACGCCCGGGTCGCCGCGGTCCGCGACGAAGTCGGTCGGGTGCGTGCTGTCCTTGCCGTCGGGCACGTTCAGCGCCCGGAACAGGAACGTCAGCGCGATCACGACGACCAGGTTCAGCACGAACGCGGTCAGCGCGATGTAGGCCGGCGTGGTGGTGCCCGGGATGTTCGCGATCGAACCACCGAAGTGCTTCTTGGTGACCGGGTTCACCACGTTGTACGCCGAGATGGTGCCGAACAGCATCGCCACCGCCCAGCCGGCCAGCAGTGCGTACCGGTGGAACCAGCGCGTGTACAGGCCGACCACGATCGCCGGGAAGGTCTGCAGGATCCAGATCCCGCCGAGCAGCTGCAGGTTCAGCGCGACCGTCTTGTCCATCGCGAGCACGAAGATCAGCGCGCCGAACTTCACCACCAGCGACGCCAGTTTCGAGACCTTGGCCTCCTGGGCCGGCGTGGCGTCCTTCTTGATGAAGTCGCGGTAGATATTGCGGGTGAACAGGTTGGCCGCCGCGATCGACATGATGGCCGCCGGCACCAGCGCGCCGACCGCGATCGCCGCGAACGCGATCCCCGCGAACCAGGACGGGAACTCCTGGTCGAACAGCCGCGGGATCGCCAGCTGCGGGTTCGCGAGGCCGTCGAGGCCCTTCACGTTGACGTTCGCCTTGATCGCCATGAAGCCGAGCAGGGCGAGCAGACCCAGCAGCAGTGAGTACGCCGGGAGCAGCGTCGCGTTCCGCCGTACGACGTTCCGCGTCTTGGTCGACAGCACCGCCGTCACCGAGTGCGGGTACATGAACAGCGCCATCGCGGATCCCAGCGCCAGCGTCCAGTACGACACGTAGCCGGCCTCGCCGGGGATGAACGCCCCGGTCGGCTTGCCGGTCGCCGGGTTCGGCTTGGCCAGCTTCTCCTGCGCCGCACCGAAGATCGAGTCCCAGCCGCCGAGCACGTGCGGCAGGTAGAAGATCGCGACCAGGATCACCAGGTAGATCAGGATGTCCTTGACGAACGCGATCATCGCCGGCGCGCGCAGACCGGAGGAGTACGTGTACGCCGCCAGCACCGCGAACGCGATCAGCAACGGCAGGTCCTTGGCGAGCGTGTTGTTGCCGCCCAGACCCATCGTCTCGAACACCGCCTGCATACCCACGAGCTGCAGCGCGATGTACGGCATCGTGGCAAGGATGCCCGTCACGGCCACGGCCAGTGACAGCGCCTTGCTGCCGTAGCGGCCACCGACGAAGTCAGCCGGCGTCACGTACCCGTGCCGGTGCGAGACCGACCACAGCCGCGCCATGAAGATGAACACGATCGGGTAGGCAACGATCGTGTAGGGCACCGCGAAGAAGCCGCTGATCGCACCGGTCGCGTACATGGCCGCGGGGACGGCGATGAACGTGTACGCCGTGTACAGGTCGCCGCCCAGCAGGAACCAGGTGATGAACGTGCCGAACCCGCGGCCGCCCAGACCCCACTCGTCGAGGTTGTCCAGTTGGCCGGTGCTCCGCCAGCGGGACGCCATGAAGCCCATCGCCGTGACCCCGGCGAAGATCACGACGACGATCGTCAGCTGCACCCAGTCGACCGTGGTGTTCACTGGTCACCCTCCTTCGCCGCGCCGTCCGCGCCGTCCGCGGCCTCAGGGTCACCAAGGCCCTGCGCCGCCCGCCGCCTGCGCTCCTCGGTGCGGAGCAGCTTGTAACTGATGCTGACCAGGATCGCGGAGAGGAAGACCCACATCAGCTGGTACCAGTAGAAGAACGGGAAACCCCACAGGTGCGGGTCCTTCTTGGCGTACGTCGACACCAGCAGGGGTACGACGACAGCTACCGCCAGAAGCAGACCGGAGATCCAGTACGCGGGTTTGACCGCGGACAATCGGGACACTGCAAACCTCCTCGGGACACAGGCGCAACGCAGAACGCTACCGTTCGACCGGAGCGGCCACTAGACCAACAGGTTGGTGCATGGATAACGAAAAGGCATGGTTCGTACGGCGCGTCGTGCTGTCCGTACTGTTCCTCGTCGTCGTTGCCGTGCCGCTGTATCCGGAGCTGTTCGGCCTGGACGAGGTGACGCCGTTCGCGCAGCTCGCCGCGTTCCGTCCACAGGGCCTGGTCGTCGTCCTGGCGCTGGCCCTGCTGATGCTGGTACGCCGGGGTTGGCGGATCGCCGCTGCGCTGATCGCCGTACTCGCGCTGATCGGTGCCGCGGTGACTGCCCCGCGGCAGTTCTCCGACGCGCGCCCGGCGCCGGCCGGGGCCCGGGTGCTGACGATCATGGTCGCCAATGTGCTGGGTGGTGGCGCCCGCGCCGCGGACGTCGCGCAGGTGATCCGGGACCGCAGGCCCGACCTGGTTTCGTTGCCGGAGGCACAAGTCGACGTCCGTGAGGAGATCCGGGCGCAGTTGCAGGACCAGCAGTACAAGGGGTTCACGGCCCAGCCGAGCCGGGCGGTCGAGAGCGCCACGAGTGTGCTGGTCTCCTCGTCACTCGGTGACGTCGCGTTCGCGTCCGAGGCCGGCACGGCGTTCGGCAACATCGTGGTGACGGGTGGGAACCTCGGCGCGGTCCGGCTGGTCGCGTACCACGGCTTCCCGCCGCTGCCGGACTCCGTCACCACCTGGAAGACCGATCTGCAGGCGGTACGCCGGTGGTGCGCGCAGGACCCGCCGACGGTCGTCGCAGGCGACTTCAACGCGACCCTCGACCACGCGGACTGCCGGCAGGCGCTGGGCGGTTACTGCCGCAGCGTCGGCCCGGCTGTGGGTGGTGGCCTGCGCGGCACCTGGCCCGCGGATCAGCCGGCCGTGCTGCGGACGCAGATCGACCATGTGGTGGTGTCGCGGCAGTTCGAGCCCGGCCGGTTCACGACGTACCCGATCGAGGGGACCGACCACCGGGCTGTCGTGGCAACTGCCGCCGTGGTGCCTTAAGAGGAACTTGTTGCAGGCCGGTAGATGTACGGCTGTGAGGACTGGACCGCTTCGGTCAGCATCAGCAGCAGGTCGGCGCGCGCCTCGATCGGGCGGCCGAAGAGGTCGTCGTCGCCCGGGATCGGAAAGCCCTTCACGCCGATCGCCAGCTGGCTGAGCAGGACGTGCAGGACGCCGCGAGCGTTGAACACGTTCGGTGTCGGCCATTCCGGCAGCGTCTCGTGCATCAACGGCTGCTCGGCCGCGGTCGCCGCGATCGGCTTCAGCCACCGCTCGAGCTCGTCGCTGGTCAGCATGTTCCGGTGCAGGACCGTCATCACCGCGTGTGCGACCCGGTCGTGCTCTTCGTGCACCCAGCGGTACGGCGTGTCCTTGACGATCCGGTCCGCGAGGACGTCGAGCAGCGCCCGCAGGACGCCGGCGTCGCAGTGCCTGGACCTTGCCAGCGCCCCGATGGCGTCGGCGCCGTGGGCAACGGCATGTGCCCAGCCGCAGTCCGTGACGTATCCGCGCAGGTCGCGCTCACGCAGCAGCCAGGTCGCCAGCCGGTCACCCCAGCGCATCACCACCTCGTCGTGCACCAGGAACTCGGCGTTGTCGCGGTGGATCACCTCCGCGAGCGTCAGCGCCGTGAACGAGCGCCGGAAGACCGTGTCGGTGCCGTCCTCACCGAGGCCGTAGTTCAGCCCGGCGCAGAGGCCGTCCCCGAACCCCGGAAGCAGGTCGTCGTACACCCCGCGCTCCAGCCAGGTGGCGAGCGTCGGGTAGGCCAGGGCATCACGGACCTGCGGGTTGGTGCTCGCCAGGCCGCGCACGAGCTCCTCGGTGAGTTCGGTCAGCGGACGGTCGTGCGGTACCGCGTAGTCCGCGGTCATCACGTCCTGCCAGTACGTCGACTCCACCCGAGCATCCTTTCATCTGTGCCTGATCAATCAACACCTACACCCGCCTTCTTGTCGAGCGGACCACCCGACGGGCTGGTATAAGGCGTCGGTAGCATCGGGTCGTGCCGTCTTTGACCGATGTGGCGCGCAACCACACCACGCTCGACCAGGCCGACCTGGATCGCCTGCAACTGCTCGTCTCGGACTGGCAGATGCTGGCCGACCTCTCGTTCGCCGACCTGGTGCTCTGGCTGCCGGACACCGAAGGACTGGGATTCTGGGCCGGGGCGCAGATGCGGCCGACGACCGGGCCCACGGCGTACCTCGACGACATCGTCGGCAGCTTCATCCCGCGCGGCCGCCGGCACCTGCTCGACCAGGCGTACGACGGCGGCCGGATCTGCCGCGAGGGCGACCCGGAATGGCGCGACGACGTACCCGTCCGCGTCGAGACGATCCCGGTACGCCGGGGCTCCCGGGTGATCGCGGTGATCGCCCGGAACACCAACCTGCTCGGTGTCCGCACCCCGTCCCGCCTGGAGATCGCGTACTTGCAGAGCGCGACGGACCTGGCCCGGATGATCACCGACGGCATCTTCCCGTACGGCGGGGAACGGCTGCTGTCCACGACGCCAAGGGTCGGTGACGGCTGCATCCGGGTCGATCGGCACGGGATGGTGACGTTCGCGAGTCCGAACGCGTTGTCGGCCTACCGCCGGATGGGCCTCGTCACCGATCTGGTCGGTTCGCGCCTGAAGGACGTGACCGCGGACCTGCTGCAGTCCGGGCACAAGGTCGACGACGTGCTGGCGTCCGTGGTCACCGGGCGCGCGGCCAAGGAGATCGAGATCGAGAACTCCGACGCCACGCTGTTCCTGCGCGCGATCCCGCTGCGGGCCGACGGACAGCACGTGGGGGCACTGATCCTGCTCCGGGACGTGACGGAGCTGCGGAGCCGGGAACGGGAGTTGGTCACCAAGGAGGCGACCATCCGGGAGATTCATCATCGCGTCAAGAACAACTTGCAGACGGTCGCCGCGTTACTCCGGATGCAGGCCCGACGGATCACCGTCCCGGAAGGACAGGTCGCGCTGGCCGAGGCGGTACGGCGGGTCGGGTCGATCGCGATCGTCCACGAGACGCTGTCGGAGTCGTTCGACGAGCACGTGGACTTCGACGACGTGGCCGACCGGGTCGGCGCCATGGTCGCGGACGTGTCGACGGTGGCGACCGCGGTGGAGACGCGGCGGAGCGGATCGTTCGGCGTACTGGACTCGGAGATCGCGACCCCGCTGGCGATGGTGCTGACCGAACTCATGCAGAACTCGGTGGAGCACGCGTTCGGGGCCCGCGACGGGGGAGCGGCGAGCGGGACGATCGAGCTCACCGCCGAACGCTCGGTCGGCCGGCTGCACATCGACGTGATCGACGACGGTTCCGGCCTGCCGGCGAACTTCGACTCCGAACTCTCCGGAAATCTGGGCCTGTCCATCGTCCGCACCCTGGTCATCGGCGAGCTGGACGGAACCCTCGTCTTCGGCAACCGCCACGACGGCCGCCCCGGCGCCCAAGTCACGCTGGACATCCCGGTCAAGGACTGATGCAGCTGACGAGATCGGTCACCTCGGAGAGCGATCGATTGATTGTCAGCGACTTGCTACGCAGTGTGTCCAGACGTCGACACCTGCCCCTACGATGACCTCAAGACTCCCCGACCAAGAAGGCTTTGCCGATGGCGACCTCAGACGCTCCGGATGCCACTCCGAGCTTCGACACTTCCCAACCGACCATCGCTCGCGTCTATGACGCTCTGCTCGGCGGCAAGGACAATTTCGCCGCTGACCGCGAAGGGGCGGCGCTGTACCTGCAGTACGTGCCGGACGCCGGCCGATGCGCGACCGAGAACCGCGAGGCGCTGGTGAAGGGCGTGCACTACCTCGCCCGCGCGGCGGGGATCGACCAGTTCCTCGACATCGGCAGCGGTCTGCCGACGCAGAAGAACACCCACGAGGCGGCGCAGGAGATCAATGCGGCCGCCAGGGTGGTGTATGTCGACGTCGACCCGATCGTGCTCGCGCACGGCCAGGCCCTGCTGGCCACCAACGACAGCACCATCGTGGTCACCGCCGACCTTCGCGAGCCGCAGACGATCCTCGACAACGAGCAGATCAGGCAGCACCTGGACTTCGGCCGCCCGATCGCGCTGATGATCGTCGGCATCCACATGCACTTCCACGACGACGAGAAGCCGGACGAGTGGGTCCGCACCCTGGTGGACGCGCTCGCACCTGGTAGCTACCTGTTCATCACCGACTTCGTCGACACCGGCGAGCCGCTGCAGAAGAACATGGAGCGCGCCGGTCTGGAAAGCCTCGGCAACGGCTGGATCCGGACCCCTGAGCGGATCGAGCAGCACTTCCTCGGACTGCCGCTGGTACCTCCGGGTCTGGATTTCCTCGCCCGCTGGTTCCCGGAGGAACCGGACGCCGACGTTCCGGACGCGGCGGAGCTGCAGCCGTGGCAGCGGATCCTGATGGCAGGCATCGCGAAGAAAGGCTGACCATCTTTCGAGCCGTGCTGCGCTGAGAGTCGGCCGGCAGGCCATCCTGACCGGTCCGGACCCGGTGCGTTCGCTGTCCCGTGACGGCCCGGGAAACACAAAGGCCCCGCGGTACATTCCGCGGGGCCTCGAAGGAGGACTTGCTCAAGCGGTACGGATGCGCTGGCGGGCGTTGCGGCGCTTGAGAGCGCGACGCTCGTCCTCGCTCAGACCGCCCCAGACACCGTGGTCCTGGCCGGCTTCGAGAGCCCACGCCAGGCACTGCTCACGCACGTCGCAGCGTCGGCACACCTGCTTGGCCTCTTCGATCTGCATGATCGCCGGCCCGGTGTTACCGATGGGGAAGAACAGTTCCGGGTCCTCGTCGAGGCATACGGCCCGGTGGCGCCAATCCATGGCGGATCCCATCTCTCTCAGTAGTTGACGTATGCTGCCGGTTAGGTCTGTACCCGAACAGCGGTGCTGTACTCGTCGGTTCGTGTGGCACGGGAGGTTGGTGCCGCGTCTGTTGTGAACGCATTCACGAACGAGACCATGTTCCCAATCTTGAGGGACCGAAACAAGGGTTATGCAGTTGTCGATCCGATCACAACGCTTCCTTAACACTTCGAACTGGAACGCGGCGGTTCTCTCCATCCGGTTATCGGACGAAGCAGCCCTTCCGCAAGCACCCGTTCACTGCAAGTAACCGTTGCAACCTTCTTTTGGTTACGCACAACCTCAAATCCCTGTGGGGCTGGGGTTGGCGAACCTCTCGAGGACCGCGTACCGAACCGGGCACTAAGCTGGCGAAGTGCCGACCGACTCCCCAGTTGCCGCCGTCCCGAGACCGCTCAAATTAGCCGCGGCAGTGGTCGCTGTGGAAGGGCTTGTGCTCATCGTTCTCGGAATTGCCGAAGCCTTGACGATTCACAGCTCCCGGCTGGTGCTCGGCCTGACCACGACCGCCTTCTTCATCCTGTACGGCGCCGGGCTCGGTTTCGTCGCCGTACGGGGCCTCTGGAAGGCCAGGCGCTGGAGCCGCGGGCCGACGGTGTTCACGCAGTTGATCCAGCTCCTGGTCGCGTACAGCGTCTGGAACGGCGGCGCGCGGACGATCGCTGTCGTGCTCGCCGTACTCGCCTTGGTGATCCTGGTCTGCATGTTCCAGAAGGCCTCCACCGAGGCGCTGATCGGTGGTGGCTCCAACGATCACCCGGTGCTTTAGGCCCTTTACTCCTTGAGCAGGCCGGCCCGGAGTTCGGTCAGCGTCCGGGCGAGCAGCCGGGAGACGTGCATCTGCGAGATCCCGATCTCCTCGGCGATCTGGGACTGCGTCATCCCGCGGAAGAACCGCAGCGTCAGGATCCGCTTCTCCCGGGTGTCGAGCTGTGCCAGCAGCGGTTTCAGCGACTCCCGGTACTCCACACTCTCCAGCGCCTCGTCCTCGCCCCCGAGGCCGTCCAGGACCGTGGTCGCATCCGTCTCGTTCTGATCGGGAGCGTCCAGAGACAAGGTGTTGTAAGCGTTCGCGGACTCCAGGCCCTCGATCACCAGGTCCGGTGAGAGCCCGAGCCGCTCCGACAGTTCGGCCACCGTCGGCGCCCGGCCGAGCTCTTGCGTCAGCTCCGCGGTCGCCGCGGTCAGCGACAACCGCAGCTCCTGCAGCCGTCGCGGCACCCGGATCGCCCAGCCCTTGTCCCGGAAGTACCGCTTGATCTCGCCGAGGATCGTCGGGGTCGCGTACGTCGAGAACTCGACGCCCCGGTCCGAGTCGAACCGGTCGATCGCCTTGATCAGCCCGATCGTGGCGACCTGTACGAGGTCGTCGTATGGCTCGCCCCGGTTGCGGAACCGGCGCGCCAGGTGCTCCACCAGCGGCATGTGCAGCGCGACCAGGCCCTCGCGAGCCCCGGCGTACCCCGGATCTCCCTGACCGGCCGCCATCTGCCGGAAGAACGCGGCCGTCCGGGTCCGCAGATCCGGGGACTCCTGAGTTTCCGGGCCGCGCTCGTCAGTCACGCGCTCTCCGTGGCGGTCGCGGTGGCCGTCACGGTGATGGTCAGACGGCCGTCGACGGTCTCTGCGGCGGCCGTCTCCACCAGCGCCGTCAGCACCGTCCAGCCGAAGGAGGTGGTGTCGGGCTGCCAGCCGTTGGGTACGACGGCACTCGTCCGCACCGTCAACTGCGGCGGAGCGATCTCGAAGACGCACTCCAGCACGCCATCGGCCGACTGTGGCAGCAACAGCGCGCACGCCTCGTCGACCGCGATCCGCAGGTCGTCGATCGCGTCCAGCGTGAAGTCGTTCCGAGCCGCGAGGTTCCCCACCACCGACCGCGGTACGGCGATGTAGGCACTGTCCGCCGGGATACTCAGGCGGACCTCGGCGGCTCGTCCCGTGCTGCTCACATCGTCTCCCTCGTATCGACCCACCACGCCGTACATCATCCAACCTCAACGAGCTTGATGCACGGCCAACGGCCCCGACCCGCGGAAATCCCTGGAATCAGGGGTGTTCGTGGGCCGAACGGAGCCGTGTCAGGAAGGTTTTCGTGCGCTGGTGCTGCGGGTTGCCGAGCACGTCGCGCGGCGGCCCGGACTCGACCACCACACCGCCGTCCATGAAGACGACCGTGTCGGCGACTTCCCGGGCGAACTCCATCTCGTGCGTCACCACGATCATCGTCATCCCGTCCTCGGCCAGCTCGCGCATGACGGCGAGCACCTCGCCGACCAGTTCGGGGTCGAGGGCCGACGTCGGCTCGTCGAACAGCATCAGCTTCGGCTGCATCGCCAGCGCACGGGCGATCGCGACCCGCTGCTGCTGACCACCGGACAGCTGCGCCGGGTACGACGTACAGCGGTCGCCCAGCCCGACCCGGTCGAGCAGCTCCTGGGCCCGGGCCCGAGCGGGCTTCCTCGACTCACCCCGGACCTGGATCGGCGCCTCGGCGACGTTCTCGATGGCGGTCTTGTGCGGGAACAGGTTGAACCGCTGGAAGACCATCCCGATCTCGCGCCGCTGCGCCGCGATCTCCTTGTTCTTCAGGCGGTACAGCTTCCCGTCGCGGTCGACGTACCCCATCAGGTCGCCATCCACCCAGATCCGGCCGCCGTCGATCGTCTCGAGCTGGTTGATGCACCGCAGGAACGTGGTTTTGCCCGATCCCGACGGGCCGAGCAGACAGACCACCTGACCGCGGTCCACGTCCAGGTCGATGCCCTTGAGCACCTCGTTGTGGTGGAAGGACTTGGTCACGTTCACGGCGTGCACCAACGGTTGCGCCAACGGCTCGGCCGGCTCAGCGGCTGCTGCGGCAGTCATCATGCACCTCCCGCGCCGGCCGGGCGAGCGGCCCGCGGCGCCTGTGTTCCGAAGCCCCGCCCGAAGTGCCGTTCGAGGAAGTACTGCCCGACCATCAGCACACTCGTCGCGGCCAGGTAGTACAGCGTCGCCGCGACCGCGATCGGGAACGTCTTGTAGTACGTGCTCCCGATCGACTGCAGCTGGTAGAACAGCTCGCCCAGGACCGGGACCGCCAGCAGCAGCGAGGTGTCCTTCAGCATCGCGATGGTCTCGTTTCCGGTCGGCGGGACGATGACCCGCATCGCCTGCGGCAGGACGACGCGGCGCATCACCTTGCCGCTGCTCATCCCGAGCGCCTGGGCGGCCTCGGCCTGGCCCTTGTCGACGCTGAGAATGCCGGCCCGGGCGATCTCGGCCATGTACGCCGCCTCCGACAGCCCGAGCCCGATCACACCCGCGATCATGCCGGTGAAGATCTGGTTCGGGTCCAGATTGAGGAACCGCCAGTCGCCGGACAGCCCGAGCCATTCGATGATCTTCCAGTCGAACGGGACACCGATGTTCAGCCCGCCGATGTCCTTGAACAGGATCCCGAGCGTGCCCATGGTGAACAACAGGATGTAGCGCGGGATGGCGCGGAAGAACCAGGTGAAGACCCAGGCCACGCCGGACAGGATCGGATTGTCGGACAGCCGCATCACGGCGAGGATCACGCCGCCGACCACGCCGACCACCATCGACAGCACGGTGACCAGCAGGGTGCCCTTCAGGAAGCCGTTGATCACCGGCTGCTGGTTCATCGCCTGGAAGACGAAGTCCCAGTCGAACGCCTTGTTGGTCAGCAGCAGGTGCACCAGCATGGCGACCAGCACGGCGATGATCGCGATCGCGACCCACCGGCCGGGATGCCGGACCGGCACGGCCTTGATCGCGCCCGGCCGATCGTCAGCCGATGCGGCCGGGCGGGTTTCGTTGTCGCTGCTCATGTCAGATCACGGGTTGACGGCGAAGTCGGTGATCGCACCCGACTCGTTGTTCCACTTGGCCAGCGTGGACTTGTACGTGCCTTCGGTGTTCAGCGACTTCAGCGCCTCGGTGATCGCCTGCGCGAACGCGGTCTCCGCCTTCGGGACGACATAGCCGTACGGCGCGGCGTCGTAGATCTCACCGAGCTGCTCGAGTTGGCCGTTGGTCTGCTTGATCGCGTACAGCACCACAGGAGAGTCGGCCAGCATCGCGTCGGCCTTGCCACCGACCAGGTCCGAGGTGGCCTGGTCCTGCTTCTCCCGGACCACCAGCTTGATCTCGGGCTTGCCGGCGGCCTTGCACTTGGCCTGCCGCTTCGGCATGTCGTCCTCGAGTTGCGTCGTACCCTTCTGCACCGCGATGGTCTTGCCGCACGCGTCCTCGGGGTTCACGCCCTTCGGGTTGCCCTTGGCGGTCGCCCACAGCGTGCCGGCGTTGAAGTAGCTGACCATGTTGACCTGCGCCTTGCGCTTGTCGTTGATCGTGAACGACGAGATGCCCATGTCGTACTTGCCGCCCTGGACACCGGTGATGATGGTGTCGAAGCCGGCCGGCTGCCAGTCGACCGTGACGCCGAACTTCTGCGCGACCGCGTTGAACAGGTCGACGTCCATGCCGACGACGGTCTTGCCGCCCTGCAGGAACTCGTTCGGCGGGTAGCTGGCGTCCACGCCGACGACGATCTTCCCGGCCGACTTGATCTTCGCCGGAAGGGATCCGCTCAGGTCCGGCCCACTGCTCGACGGTGCGCTGGAGGGGGCGCTCGACGGTGAGGTGGACGAGCCACCTTCGAGAGAGTTCGAGCCGCAACCGGCGGCCGCCAGAACCAGGACACCGGACAGCGCCAGGGTCCTCCGCAGGACAGACATCTAGTCCTCCAAAACCGGGCACCGGTCGGCCCGGTGCCATGTGTCCGCATCTTGACACAGCGACCTACGGACAGCGCACGGACCATCCCCGAACAGAGACCGATTCGTAGCTTCCCCGGCGTGACGCTGCGTGTCCGGCGATCACCCGCACACGCAGCGTGACCCCCTCACCCCAACTTTGAGAAGCCACCAACCAAAATCGCGCCGCGAAAATGGTCGGTGGCTTCTCAAAGTTGCCCTCGGGAGGGGCGGGGAGGGTTAGGGGGTGGGTTCGACGTGGGTGGGGTCGAGGACTCGGCGGAGGAAGGTGCGGGTGCGGTCCTCCTTGGGGTTGCCGATGACCTCGGCGGGCGGGCCCTGCTCGACGATGACGCCGCCGTCCATGAACACCACCCGGTCCGCGACCTCGCGCGCGAACGCCATCTCGTGGGTGACGACGAGCATCGTCATACCGTCGAGCGCGAGCTTGCGCATCACCGTCAGCACGTCGCCGACGAGTTCCGGGTCGAGCGCGGACGTCGGCTCGTCGAACAGCATCAGCGCCGGGTCCATCGACAGCGCGCGGGCGATCGCCACCCGCTGCTGCTGGCCGCCGGACAGCTGCATGGGATAGGCGGTCACCTTGTCGCTCAGGCCGACTCGATCCAGGGTGTCCCGGGCGATCTGCTCCGCCTCGGCCTTGCTGCGCTTCAGTACGGTCGTCTGCGCCACCGTGCAGTTGTCCAGCACCGACAGATGCGGGAACAGGTTGAACTGCTGGAACACCATCCCGATCTGCTGCCGGGCGGAGTCCAGGTGGCAGTCCCGGTCGGTGATGTCCTCACCACGGACGAAGACCTGGCCCTCCTGCGGTACCTCGAGCAGGTTGACGCAACGCAGCAGGGTCGACTTGCCCGAGCCGGACGGCCCGATCACGCAGACCACCTCGCCCTGCTCGACGGTGAAGTCGATACCGCGCAGGACGTGGTTGCTGCCGAACGACTTGTGCAGGTTCTGGATCTCCACCAGTGCCATCAGTGTGCCCTCGCAGCCTTGGCCTCCAGCCAGCGGACCAGCAGGCCGAGCGGCAGGGTGATGACCAGATAGCAGAAGCCGGCGGTGACGAGCGGGGTCAGGTTCGACTCGGTGTTGGCCAGGTCGCGGCCGAAACCGGTCAGCTCGTACGCCGCCGCGGAGGTGCCGATGATGAAGACCAGCGACGAGTCCTTCACCAGCAGGATCAGGTCGTTGGCCAGGGGCGGCAGCACGATCCGGAACGCCTGTGGCAGCACGATCTTGCGGGTCGCGACACCGACCGGCATGCCGAGCGACCGGGCGGCCTCGATCTGCCCCTTCGGAACCGCCTGGATGCCGGCCCGGATCACCTCGGCCATGTAGGCGGCGGCGACGATGCCGAGCGCCAGCCAGACGGTGCCGTAGGGGTCGAGCGGGATGACCAGGTCGGCGAACGCCAGCGGCAGCAGGCTGAACGCCACGAACACGACGATCGCCGGCAGCCCCCGGAAGAACTCGATATAAGCCGTCGCGATCCAGCGGTACGGCGCGACCGGGCTGAGCCGCATCAACGCCAGCAGGGTGCCGCCGACCAAGCCGATGACGAAGGCCCCGGCCGTGTACTCGATGGTCTTCAGGAACGCTCCGGGCAGTCCGCTGGTGAACGCGGACTTCACGAACTCCGGTTTGAAGAAGACGTTCGCGATCTGGCTCCAGTTGGCCGTGAAGGCCGCCACCACGACGATGACGACCAGGACGGCGTACTGGATGCCGCGAGAGCGCTGGGCCCGTTGCCGCGGGCTGAGCCCGCGGCGCTTCTCGACTACCGCGTCGGAGACCGTCACTTCTTCGGCTCCACCCCGAACCACTTCTTGAAGATCTGGTTGTAGGTGCCGTCGGCCTTGGCCTTGGCCAGCAGTTCGTTGAACTTGGTCAGCAGCTTGGTGCCGCTGGGGTCGTCCTTCTTGGCCGCGAAGCCGTACTGCTCGCCGGTGTTGAACTCGGCCGTCACCTCGGTGTCCGGGTTCCCCTGGACGAAGTTGTACAGCGCGCCGTTGTCGTTGATGGCGGCGTCGACGCGGCCCGACTTGACGTTGTTGGTCTGCAGGGCGAGATCGTTGAACACCACGACCTCGAAGCCGATCTTCTTCGACGCCGCGTCGGCGTAGTCCTTGCCCGTGGTGTCGGCCTGGACGCCGACCTTCTTGCCCTTCAGGTCCTCGAGCGACTTGTACGGCGCACCCTTCTTCACCAGCAGCACCTGGGTCGCGTCCATGTACGGGTCGCTGATCCCGATCGCGGCCTTGCGCGACGCGTTGATCGTCATCGCGCCCATGCCCATGTCGCACTTCTTGGCCTGGTAGGCGGCACCGGATGTGACCTGGGCCCACTCGATGCTGATCACTTCCTGCTCGATGCCGAGGTCCTTGGCGAGCAGGTCGAGCAGGTCGACGTCGAAGCCGACCACCTTGGTGCCCTCCTTGTACTCGAAGGGCTTGTACGACAGGTGCGTGCAGACCGTGAGCTTGCCGGGCTTCACCAAGGTGATGCCGGCGGCTTTCACTTTGTCCTCGCCTCCTCCGCCGCTGTCCGAGTCGTTGCCGCAGGCCGATAGCGCGAGCGCGAACACCGCCACCGATGCAGCGGCGACAGTCAGGCGACTCTTGCGGAGGGTGGAGACGATGTTCATCGCTGGTACTCCTCGACACTGGTTGTGGAACGCCCGCCCGGACGGTACCCAAGGCTGGATTCCCGCATCCTGACACAGCAAACAACCGCGTGTCGGCTGTCGACTCCCGACGAGACTCGATCGTCACCGTCGCGGGCTCCTGTGGTGGCCCTCACAGAGCAGACCAGTGGGCCTGTGGTTTACTCGACAGACGGGTGACCCCCTGGCAACGGCGACGTTCGACGCACCCTCATCGGACGCCCACTACCTCACGTTCCGCTCGATTTACCCCGAAGGGTCCCCGCATGGTCGCCCAGGCTGTTGAGCCCACTATTCCCTCCGATCAGTACGCCGGTGACGCCGTTTTCGAACTGCATCGCGGCGGCAAGATCGAGGTCACGTCCTCGATCCACGTCAAGGATGCCGACGACCTGTCGAAGGCGTACACCCCCGGCGTCGCCCGGGTCTGCACCGCGATCGCCGAAGACCCGTCGCTGGTCCGGCGCTACACCTGGAAGTCGAACGTGGTCGCGGTCGTCACCGACGGCACCGCGGTCCTCGGCCTCGGCGACATCGGCCCGGCCGCGTCGCTGCCGGTGATGGAGGGCAAGGCGCTGCTGTTCAAGGAGTTCGGCGGCGTCGACTCGGTGCCGATCGCGCTGGACTGCACCGACGTGGACGAGTTCGTCGACACGGTCGCGCGGATGGCGCCGTCGTTCGGCGGGATCAACCTGGAGGACATCTCCGCGCCGCGCTGCTTCGAGATCGAGCGCCGGCTGAAGGAGCGGCTGGACATCCCGGTCTTCCACGACGACCAGCACGGTACGGCGGTCGTCGTACTCGCCGCGCTCCGCAACGCGTTGCGAGTCACGGGCAAGTCGATCGAGGACATCCGCGTGGTGATCTCCGGTGCGGGTGCGGCCGGGGTCGCGTGTGCCCGGATCCTTCTGCAGGCAGGGGTCGGCGACCTCGCGGTCGTCGACAGCAAGGGTGTGCTGCACGAGGACCGTGCCGACCTGAACCCGGTGAAGCTGTCGCTCGCCCGGGACACCAACACCGGCGGGATCTCCGGCCGGCTGGTCGACGCGCTCGCGGGCGCGGACCTGTTCCTCGGCGTCTCCGGCGGGACCGTCCCGGAGGAGGCCGTCGCGCAGATGGCCGACAACGCGATGATCTTCGCGCTGGCCAACCCGAACCCCGAGGTTCACCCGGACATCGCCCACCGGCACGCTGCCGTGGTCGCCACCGGCCGCTCCGACTTCCCGAACCAGATCAACAACGTCCTGGCCTTCCCCGGCATCTTCCGCGGCGCCTTCGACGCGAACGCCTCCCGCATCACCGAAGGCATGAAACTCGCCGCCGCCGACGCCCTGGCAAGCCTGATCTCGGAGTTGGACCTCCGCCCCGACTACATCATCCCGTCCCCCTTCGACGAGCGCGTCGCCCCAGCGGTCTCCGCCGCGGTAGCCAGCGCCGCCCAAGCCGACGGCGTAGCCCGCGACTGACTGACCCGCCCCAAACCAGTTCGGGGAGCATCGCCCGCCCGATCCGGGCAGGCAGCCTCCCCGAACTGGTTTGGGGGGAATCGCCCGCCCGATCCGGGCAGGCAGCCTCCCCGAACTGGTTTGGGGCGTCAGCGCCCCCCACGGCGGTGCGAGGTGGGGGTGAGGTGGGGGTGAGGTCGGTTACTGATGGGAGAAGGACCACCGCCTAGGGTGGTTCGCATGCTTGCTGCTTATGCCGCCAAGTTCGATGCCGAGAACCCGATCGCCGCGTTGGAGGTGGGGGAGCGGCCCGATCCGACGGTGCCTGAGGGGTGGGTGACGATCGACGTACGGGCGACTGCGCTCAACCATCACGATCTGTGGTCGTTGAAGGGGGTCGGGCTGGCCGAGCAGAGTCTGCCGATGATCCTCGGGTGTGACGCGGCGGGTGTGGACCCGGACGGGAACGAGGTCGTCGTGCACGCGGTGGTCTCGGACCCGGCGTGGAAGGGCGACGAGACGCTCGACCCGAAGCGGTCGCTGCTGAGCGAGCGGTACCAGGGCACGCTGGCACAGAAGGTCGCCGTACCGGCGCGGAACGTCGTACCGAAGCCGGCCGGGATGAGTTTCGAGCAGGCTGCGTGCCTGCCGACGGCGTGGCTGACGGCGTACCGGATGCTGTTCACGCAGTCGGGGCTGAAGCCGGGTGACACGGTCCTCGTGCAGGGCGCGGGTGGTGGTGTCGCGACGGCGCTGATCACGCTGGCGCGGGCCGCCGGGATCCGGGTGTGGGCGACCAGCCGGGACGAGGGCAAGCGGGCCAAGGCGGTCGAGATCGGGGCGCACGACGCGTTCGAGTCCGGCGCGCGGCTTCCGGAGCGGGTCGACGCGGTGATGGAGACGGTCGGGCAGGCGACGTGGTCGCACTCGCTCAAGTCGCTGAAGCAGGGCGGCACCCTGGTGATCTCCGGCGCGACCAGCGGCCAGGCGCCGAAGTCGGCCGAGCTGAACCGGATCTTCTTCCTGCAGCTCCGGGTGCAGGGCTCGACGATGGGCACCCGGACCGAGCTCGCCGAGTTGGTGCAGTTCATGGCGAACGCCGGGATCTCGCCACACATCGACACGGTCCTGCCGCTCGCCGAGGCCCGCACCGGCTTCGAGAAGATGAATGCGGGCGACGTCTTCGGCAAGATCGTTTTTACTGTCTGAATGCAACCCGAGATCAGGCCGGCCACGGTCGAGGACGCCGAGGCCGGCGCGTGGTGTCATCTGTTGTGCTGGCGGGAGGCGTACGCCGATCTGGTGGCGGCCGACGTCCTGCTCGAGCGGACGTCCGACATCGACCGCCGTACCGAGCGCTGGGCGACCCGGCTGGGCGAGGGGGACACGCGCTGGATCGCCCTGAACCCGGATCCTGCCGCGCCGATCCAGGACCGGGTGGTCGGCTTCGTCGGCACCGGGCCCGGCCGTGACGAGGACGCGCCGGTGCCGTTCGAGCTGGAGGCGATCTACATCCGCCAGGCGTTCTGGAAGACCGGCCTGGGCGCCCGGCTGTTCGACGTTGCCGTCGGCAAGGAGCCGGCGTTCCTCTGGGTCTTCGAGGGGAACGAGCGGGCGCAGCGGTTCTACCGCCGGCACGGATTCGAGCCGGACGGCGTCGGCAAGCACGACCCGTACTTCGACCTGTGGGAGATCCGGCTGGTCCGGAGATAGTGCCAGCGGCACATCTGTGACACCGAACCGGTGTGACGTTTCACGGCTGAAACATTCGCGTCGCACCGGGGCAACGCGACGGGGTCACTCTGTTCCTACGATCCGCCTGATCGATGAGGAGCGATGAAGCCCATGAGGCCCACTTTGACGGTGATTGTCGACCCGGCCGACAACTGGATGGTGAAGGCCGCGTGTGTCGGTCAGGCGCCGTCGTACGACGAGACGGCCAGCACGTGGGAGCAGCGCAAGGCCCAGGCCATCTGCCTGACGTCGTGCCCGGTGATCGAGGAATGCCGGGAGTGGGCCCGCCGGACCAAGTTCACCGGCACCGCCGCGGGCGAGAAGTTCCTCGCCGGCCGCCGCCGCGGTCGCCCCGGCCCGCAGGAACGCCGTACCCGCCCGATCATCGAAGAGCAGCAGGCCAGCTAGACGTTGACGAGCTCGTCGGCGCGTTCCGCGTCGACGGGCTCTGCAGAGGTACGCCGGAACGGGGCCAGGATCGTCGGCACCAGCTGCTTGCGGTTGTGGATCGCCGCGCCGACCGCGAGCGCCAGGTAGATCACGCTGATCACGTAGCGCCCGGTCTGACCCGGTACGGCGAACTGGATCGCGAAGAGACCCAGCAACGTCCACGCCGCCCACCGCGGGAAGCGCAGGTTCAGCAGGATCGCGAGGCCGAGCAGCGTCTGCGTGGCGGTCAGCAGGAACTCCTCGACCTGCCGGCCGTCCAGGTGCAGCGCGGCACCCCCGCCACCGACCCCGTAGGCGATCGGCAGGCTCCCGATCAGCAGCGTCCACTGGTTCACCTTGGCCGAGATCAGCAGACCCAGCGCCGCGGCGCCCTTGCCCCGCCACGCGAACAGCAGCGCCACGATGAACTCCGGTGCCTCGGACGCCAGCGGAGCCAGCCACTGGACCAGCAGGAACTGGTCGATCCCCAGCGTGCGACCGCCCGCGACGAGCGAGTCCGCGAACGGCTCGGCCGCCGCCAGAATGACCCCGGCCGAGACCAGGAACATCGCGGTCACGGTGATCCGCCGGTGAAGCTTAGGCAGCGCACCGATCGTCGCCGCCGGTCCGATCAGGTCCGGCTCGTCGTCGTGCTCCGACGTCGCCGCCCGGTACAGGTAGAACGCGAAGAACGCGAGCAGCAGGATTCCCAGGAACAGGTGGATCTCGCCGGTCACCGGGATCACGAACGCGACCACACCGGCGACAGCGAGGAAGCCCAGCTCACGCCGGTACCCGGTCTCCAGTACGAGCGCCTTGACCGAGCGCCCGCTGCGCCGCGAAGCGACGTACAGGCTGATCAGCACGACGCTGGACCAGCCGAGGCCGAGCAGCAACCGGTTCGATCCGGTCATGTTGGCGGCGGCGTACTGCACGTACTCCGGGTTCGAGCCGGCGGTGTGCGCGAAGTACAGGTCTACGGCGTACTCCGGCAGTACGGCGATGACCGCGAGTAGCGCGATCGCCAGACCGCCCGAGATGTCCATCTCCGCCGCTTCCGCCGCCCAGGCCAGCACGAACGATGCGGCGACCACGGCGAGACCGAAGATCAGGATCGAGGCGAGCGCCGGGGGATGGGTGCCGGTGACCCGGAGGACGACCGCGGGGATCGCCACCAGGAGCAGCAACAGAACAGGGCGGAGAGCTCGGAACACGCCTTCCAGCCTGCCACCGTTTCGATACTTTCGCAATTGCGAAAGTGTGAGACCGTCCTCACCACGGCACGCCGGGCTGCCCGGAGACCGCCTGAGCGGTCACAATGACTGCGCGATGATCAACCCTGAACCGACGAAGGCGCAGCTCGATTCCGCCGCGGGCACCTTCGCCATGCTCTCCGCTCCGGTCCGGCTGCACCTGGTGTCGCTGGCCGCTCAGGGGGAGTACGACGTCGGCACCCTGGCGGAGCGGGTCGGCGTCAGTATCGCCACCGCCAGCCAGCACCTCGGCAAGCTCCGGCTGGCCGGGATCATCACCGCACGCCGCGAGGGCCGCCGCCACATCTACACCGTCGACGACCCCCACGTCCTGAACCTCGTCGACCAGATCTTCGAACACATCGCCCCCGACGGCACCCTGGCCCCCGACCCACCCCGCCGTACGAGACCGCCACACACGAACTAGAGCACGTGGCGCAGGTAGCGCTCGGGTGTCTGGAGGTAGGCCTTCCAGTTCTGGACGAGTTCTAGGTCTTCCCAGGTCGTACGCCGGATGCCCCACTCGCCGACCTCGAGGATCGCCGCGCCGGGCAACGAGCAGACGACTGGTGAGTGGGTCGCGCACAGCACCTGCGCCCCACCTGCCGTCAGCTCGTTCAGCACTCCCACCAATGCCAAGCTGGAGCTGAACGACAGCGCGGATTCGGGCTCATCCAGGCAGTACAGCCCGGGGCTGTCGAAGCGGCTGCGCAGGAGTTCGAGGAAGCCTTCGCCGTGGCTCAGCTCATGGAACTGTGGATCGGGACGCATGCCCGGGTTCTGCTCCAAGTAGGTGTAGTAGCCGTGCATCGTCTCGGCCCGCAGGAAGAAACCCCAGCGGGCTGACCCGGCACCTCGCGTGAGGGTGAGGTCGCGGGACAGTGGCGACTCGGACTCGCGGGTGGTGAGGCGGGCTCCGGTGGAACCGCCCTCCGGGGACATCCCGAACGCGATGGCGATCGCCTCGACCAGGGTGGACTTGCCGGCGCCGTTCTCGCCGACCAGGAACGTGACGCCGGGGTCGAGGTCCAGGCCGTCCGTCAGCAGTTGGCGGACGGCGGGGATCGTGTGCGGCCAGTGTCCGGACGCGCGAATGCCCTCCGCCGCGGCAACCCGTCGTACGGGCTGGGAGGCGAAGGGCATTCACTCAGGCTAGAGGATCAGTCGTCCTCGTCGTCCAAGCGGGCGAGCCAGGTGGCGAACCGCTCGATCGGCGTCTCGAACTCCGGGTTCAGGTCGACGAACTCGCGCAGCCGCTCGGCCACGAAAGCGAGCGTGACATCTTCCTCGCCACGCCGCTTCTCGAGCTCCTCGATCCCGCGGTCGGTGAAGTACACGTCAGCTGAACGCCTGCTTCAGGAGCGTCGCCTGCTCGGTGCCGTGCACACCGTGCGAGCCGACCGCCGGGGCGGACATGGCCGGCCGGGACACCCGGTAGAACGGCTTGCCGCCCAGGTGCTCGGTCAGGTTCAGCGCCATGAACGGCCACGGGCCCTGGTTCGCCGGCTCGTCCTGCACCCAGCGGATCTCGGTCGCATTCGGGTACTTCGCCAGCTCGGCGACGATCTCGTCGGCGGGCAGCGGGTAGAGCTGCTCGACCCGGAGGATCGCGGTGCTGATCTTGTCCGCCTCGACCTTCTTCCGCTCCGCGAGCAGGTCGTACACGATCCGGCCGGAGGCCAGGATCACCCGCTCGACTCCTGCCGCGCTCGCCTCGGCCTCGGCGTCGCCGAGCACCGGCTTGAAGGTGCCATGGGTCAGCTCCTCCGGCTGCGACACCGCCTCCTTGCGCCGCAGCAGCTGCTTCGGCGTGAAGACGATCATCGGGACGTGCTCCTCGCCGAGCGTGTGCCGGCGGAGCAGGTGGAAGTACGACGCCGGGGTCGACGGCTGCGCCACGGTCATCGCGTCCTCGGCGCACAGCTGCAGGAACCGCTCGATCCGGGCCGAGGTGTGGTCCGGGCCCTGGCCCTCGTAGCCGTGAGGCAGCAGCAGTACGACGCCGGACTTCTGGCCCCACTTCGCCTCACCGGACGAGATGTACTCGTCGATGACCGACTGGGCGCCGTTCACGAAGTCGCCGAACTGCGCCTCCCACAGCACCAGCGCCTCCGGCCGCGCCACGGAGTACCCGTACTCGAAGCCGAGTGCGGCGTACTCGCTGAGCAGCGAGTCGTAGACGTAGAAGTTCCCCTGGCCGCCCTCGTCCAGGTGCTGCAGCGGGACGTGGTCCTGCCCGTTGACCCGGTCGATGACGGCGGCGAACCGCTGCACGAATGTGCCGCGGCGGCTGTCCTGACCGGCGAGCCGGACCGGGCGGCCGTCGAGCAGCAGCGAGCCGAAGGCGGTCATCTCCGCGCTGGCCCAGTCGAGCGGGCCCTCGGTGATCGCATGCGCCCGGCGCTGCAGCTGCGGCTGCACCTTCGGGTGCACGGTGAAGCCGTCGGGCAGCGTGGTGTACGCGTCGGCGATCTTCTTCAGCACCTCACGGCTGATCGCGGTCGCGTCGGGGCCGTCCGGCTTGTCCGGGTACTCCGGAGCGGTCACGTACGGCGGCGGGGTGTCCGGCTCGTTCTTCGCGTCGCGGACCTCGGCGAACACCCGCTCCAGCCGCTGCTGGAAGTCCTGCATCGCCTGCTCGGCCTCTTCGATCGTGATGTCGCCACGACCGATCAGGGCCTCGGTGTACAGCTTGCGGACCGAGCGCTTCTGCTCGATCAGGTCGTACATCAGCGGCTGGGTGAAGCTCGGGTCGTCGCCCTCGTTGTGACCGCGGCGGCGGTAGCAGACCAGGTCGATGACGACGTCCTTGTTGAACGCCTGCCGGTACTCGAAGGCGAGGTCCGCGACCCGGATGCAGGCCTCGGGGTCGTCGCCGTTCACGTGGAAGATCGGCGCCTGCACCATCCGGGCCACGTCGGTGGAGTACATCGACGAGCGGGACGACGCCGGCGAGGTGGTGAAGCCGACCTGGTTGTTCACGATCACGTGGATCGTGCCGCCGGTCCGGTAGCCGCGCAGCTGGGACAGGTTCAGCGTCTCCGCCACGACGCCCTGGCCAGCGAAGGCCGCGTCACCGTGCACCAGCAGCGGCAGCACCGGGAACGCGGCGCCGCGGTCCAGGAGGTCCTGCTTGGCCCGGACGATGCCCTCGAGCACCGGGTCGACGGTCTCCAGGTGCGACGGGTTCGCCGCCACCGAGACCTTGATCTTGTCGCCGAACTCGGAGACGAACTCGCCCTCGGCGCCCAGGTGGTACTTGACGTCACCGGAGCCCTGCACGGTCCGGGGGTCGATGTTGCCCTCGAACTCCCGGAAGATCTGGCCGTACGACTTGCCGACGATGTTCGCCAGCACGTTCAGCCGGCCGCGGTGCGCCATGCCGATCGCGACCTCGTCCAGCCCGGCGCCGGCCGCCTCCTCGCAGATCTCGTCGAGCAGCGGGATGGTGGTCTCCGCGCCCTCGAGCGAGAAGCGGCGCTGACCGACGTACTTGGTCTGCAGGAAGGTCTCGAACGCCTCGGCCTCGTTCAGCTTGGCCAGGATCCGCAGCTGCTCCTCGCGCGGCGGCTTGGTGTGCGGCCGCTCGACCCGCTCCTGGATCCACTTGCGCTGCTCGGGGTCCTGGATGTGCATGTACTCGATACCGGTGGTCCGGCAGTACGAGTCGCGCAGGATGCCGAGGATCTCGCGGAGCTTCATGAACCGCCGGTCGTTGCCGCCGAACGAGCCGGTGGCGAACTCGCGGTCCAGGTCCCACAGCGTCAGGCCGTGGGTGGCGACGTCGAGGTCCGGGTGGCTGCGCTGCTTGTACTCCAGCGGGTCGGTGTCGGCCATGATGTGGCCGCGCACCCGGAACGCGTGGATCAGCTCCAGGATCCGGGCCTGCTTGCTGATGTCCTCCTCGTGGCTGTGCGGGAGGTCGGCGGCCCAGCGGATCGGCTCGTAGGGGATCCGCAGCGACTGGAAGATCTCGTCGTAGAAGCCTTCGCCGCCGAGCAGCAGCTGGTGGATCCGGCGCAGGAACTCACCCGACTGGGCGCCCTGGATGATCCGGTGGTCGTACGTCGAGGTCAGCGTCATCACCTTGCTGACCGCGAGCTTGGCCATCGTCTCCTCAGCCGCGCCCTGGTACTCCGACGGGTACTCCATCGCGCCGACGCCGATGATGCAGCCCTGGCCGGTCATCAGCCGCGGCACCGAGTGCTGCGTGCCGATCGTGCCGGGGTTGGTCAGGCTGATCGTGGTGCCCTGGAAGTCCGGCAGCGCCAGCTTGTTGTCGCGGGCCCGGCGGACGATGTCCTCGTAGGCCATCCAGAAGTCGGCGAACGTCATCGTCTCGGTCGCCTTGATCGACGGCACCAGCAGCTGCCGGGTGCCGTCCGGCTTCTGCATGTCGATGGCCAGGCCGAGGTTGATGTGCGCCGGGTGGACCAGGGTCGGCTTGCCGTCGGTCTCGTCGTACGACGCGTTCATGTCCGGCAGCGTCTTCAGCGCCTTGACCAGCGCCCAGCCGATCAGGTGGGTGAAGGACACCTTGCCGCCGCGGGCGCGCTTGAGGTGGTTGTTGATGACGATCCGGTTGTCGATCAGCAGCTTGACCGGCACCTGGCGAACGCTGGTCGCGGTGGGGACCGTGAGGCTGGTCTCCATGTTCTGCGCAGTCCGCGCCGGGGCGCCGCGCAGGATCAGCCGCTCGGAGTCCGCGCTGGTCGCGGGGGCGGGCTTGGTCTGAGCGCTGGGCGGCTGGTTCACCGTGCCTCCGGTCGGGCCCGCCGTCTTGGCAGGAGGACGCTGTGCTTCGGGAGCGGCGTGCGCAGGGGCCGGGGTGCTGGTGGGGGCCTGGGCGGCCGGGGTCGCCGCCGTCGCCGGGGTCGCCGCCGCGGCTGCGGCAGCGGGGGCGCTCTGGGCGGGCGCGGACGTCGCCGTACCGCGGCTCGGCGCCTCGGGGGTCTTGTTGTCGGACACCGCGTCCGGTCGGGGAGCGTCGGCCGGGGCGGTCTTCACCGGCGTCGCTTCACCTGGCTTGTACGTCTTGAAGAAGTCCAACCACGCCGGATCCACCGAGTTCGGGTCCTGCTGGTACTTCTCGTACAGCTCGTCGACCAGCCATTCGTTCGCACCGAAGGCTGCTAGGGGATTGGTGTCTGATGGCTCGGTGGCCACTTGGCAGTTCGCCTCTTCCGATTTCGGGTCCGGTACCGCGGTTCGTTAATGCTGATGTTATGGGTGGTGTCCCAAGCAAAGGCTAATAGCAGGGGGACCACTTCCACAGCTCGGGACCACCGGACCAGTGTGTCGAGTGGTCGGGCTCTGGCGACCGGATCCATCGGCACCTGAAACACTGCCCACAAAGGTGTTTCAGGCCACATGCCGTCCTCTCACCGCCCGCCGGTGCGGAGAGCAACGGTCATAGCTCCGGGACGCCTTGCAGAACTGGCTTTCCGGCGGTCCGTCACGGCCGGTGAGTACGGCGTCCTGAGCGTGGCTGCCCACTGTATGCAGTTGTCCACTCGCCACCCGTGACGATCAGCACTGCGCAAAAGTGTGGTCAACGTCACGCTCTAAATCAGTCCACCTGGGCATGATTGGCCTTCATCGGCTCGACAGTCTCCGGACCAGCTTCAGACCCGACCAGGTCGCGTCGATCGCGCACACCTTGACGTCGACGACACCGAGCGGCAAGGCCAGTTCGCGGATCCAGTTCTCGTCGAGATCGGTCGGTACCCCGGAGGATCGCTTCGGCCAGGCGGTCCAGATCATGCCGGCGGTGGTGGTCCTGGCGAGCAGGGTCGGCAGCCGCTTCGTCAGCCGGGCCCGGTCGGGGCAGAACATCAGCACGACGTCGTACGGCGTACGTCCGGCTCGGCGCGCTACCGGCGTACCGGGCGGGAGTCCTTCGATCACGAAACCGGCCGGGGCGTTGTCGAGCAGGACGTGGTGGTCTGCCTTGATTCCGAGCTTGGCGGCGAGCGGCTTGCCCGAGTACCCCGGAGTGCCCATGAACGGATGCTAGGCGGTCGCCTCCTCGAGGGTTCGCAGTTCGGGGGCGGCGTGGGTGCTGGAGACGGCGGCGGAGAGCGGGGTCTGCCAGATCTTCTCGAGGACCTGGGCGAAGGTTGTGGCGTCCTCGCGGGTGTCGAAGTCGAGGTCGATGTGGACCGTGGCGGGGTCATCGACGGGGCGGCTGATGCGGTACGCGAGCACGTGGTGGTCGCGGCGGGCGCGGTCGTAGCGGTCGAAGGCCGCCTTCCACGCGTCGTAGTCGGCGATGGTGTTCTCGATGTGGAGTGTGATCATGCGATCAGCGTGAGCCTGCCGGGTGGTGCCGGCCCATCCCCGATCCTGGGGATCTTTCGTACGCTCACACTGTGCGGGATCGGGTGGAGCGACTGTGTTCCGGCACGCTCGACGCCAAGGTGCTGCGCGAGCGGGCGCTGGCCGAGCTGCGGCGTGCGGTGCCGTTCGACGCCCACGTCTGGACCCTCACCGACCCGGTCACTCGGATCGGCACCTCGCCTCTGGCCGACATCCCAGGCCTGTCCTGGCCGGATCTTCCCGCCCTCATCCTGGCGCGGTACATGCGCTGGACCAACCTCCTGGTGGGTGCCGGCCCAGTCGTATGGCGTCGTACGGATGACGTCGACGTGTTGACCGCGGTCTTCGCAGACCGCTTCGGCTGTTGGGCGTGGCTGGACCTCTGGCGCACAAGCACCTCGCCCTTCACGTCGAACGAACGCGATCTGGTCGCGTCCGTCATACCGTTCCTGACCACTGCTCTCCGAAGCGCCCAGGCAAGGACCTTCACGACCCCGCTCCCGCCTCCGTCTGGCGGGCCGGCCGTTCTTGTCCTCAGCGCCGATCTGCAGGTCCAGGTCGGCACGCCCGCGGCTCGCGAAGCCCTGCAGCGGTTGAACCCGCCGGACGATCCCGCCGTGGTCGAGCAGGCGATCCCGGCGGCCGCGTACAACCTGGCGGCAGCTCTCGTTGCTGCTGAGAACGGCGTACCGATCGGGCCGCCCTGGTCACGCGTCCACCTCGGTGCCGGCCGTTGGGTCACTCTCCGGGCCGCCCGCACGGCGCCCGACTCCGACATCGCGGTCACCATCGAGGAGTCGACGCCCGCTGAACGCCTGGAAGTCTTCGCCCTCGCGCACGCTCTGACACCCCGCGAACGCGAGATCCTCGCCGAACTGACCACGGGGGCCGACTCACGCCACCTCGCCGAGCGCTTTGTCCTGTCCGAACACACAGTCAACGACCACGTCAAGGCGATCCTCGCCAAGACCGGCGCCTCCACCCGCCCGACCCTTCTCGCCCGGGTTGCCGGCACGGGTTGATGTACCTAAGAACAGGAGGTGGTGGGTGAAATCGGCCCGGCGGTGGGCTGCTGCAGGCGGGAGGGGTTCGCCGGCCGAGCACTACTACCTGTTCTTAGGCTCGGCTGGCGGCATACTTACGGGATGGCGTTGACGGATGAGGCGATCGTCAAGATCAAGGGGATGATCACCTCGGGGGAGCTCGGGCCCGGGGACCGGTTGCCGAAGGAGGCGGATCTCGCCGCCCGGCTGGGGTTGTCGCGGAACTCGCTGCGGGAGGCGGTCAAGGCGCTCACGCTCGTCAACGTGCTGGACGTGCGGCACGGCGACGGGACGTACGTGACCAGCCTCGACTCGGCGCATCTGCTGGACGCGCTGAACTTCATGGTCGACCTGCACCGCGACGACTCGGTGCTGCAGTTCTTCGAGGTACGGCGCTTGCTCGAGCCCGGTGTGGCGGCGCTGGCCGCGACGCGGATCAGCCCGGAACAGGTGACCGAACTGCGACTGTTGACGAGCGATCTGGCGCCGGATGCCTCGGTCGAGGAGCTGGTCGCGAACGACCTGCGCTTCCATCGCGGGATCGCCGAGGCGACCGGGAACCAGGTGGTCTGCTCGCTGCTCGACGGGATCTCCGGCGCGACCCAGCGGGCCCGGATCTGGCGCGGTGTCACCCAGGCTGGCGCGGTCGAACGCACGCTCGCCGAGCACGCCGCGATCCTGGACGCCATCGAGATCCGCGACGCGGAAGCGGCCCGCGCCTGGATGACCGCCCACATCGCCGGCGTCGAAACCTGGCTCCGCAAGGCCTCCTAGGAGTACATCGGAGGTATGCGGTTCTGAATGCCGCGACTCCGTCGCGGCGGGTCATGGGGCTGTAACTCCCGGCCTTCCCTCGTCGCTCCGGTCGCTTCGCTCCCTCCGCTCCTCAGTCCAGGCCGGGAGGCCCCATGACCGGCGAACCACCTCCACCTCGTAGTGCGTTGACGCTGCGGATTGTGCTGGCGGCGTTCGGCGTGGCGCTGTTCGTGGCGGCCGCGGTGTTGGCCGTCGTCTATGACCTTCCGACTGGATGGGTGATTGTCTTCGGGGTGTTCGCCGTGGTCGCGCTGGTCGACCTGGTGATCGTTGCCCGGCGCAAGCGTTCGGAAAATGGTTGATCAACCCAACCAGGATCCGTAAGCTTGGGGTGTCACATTCCCGAGGGCAGGGGTTCGAGTTGTCGAACTGAGGTCTTTCTCCGCAACCGATTGATCGCCACCGTTCTGGTGTGCGGTCTCGTTCGAGACCTCAGCTGGAGTCAACTCTCATGAGCATTTCTCTGTCCTGTACCGACCTCTTCTTCGCCTGGCCCGACGGCGAGGTGCTGTTCGACGGCCTGACGTTCGTCGCCGGCCCGGTTCGTTCCGGCCTGGTCGGCCGCAACGGCGCCGGCAAGTCGACGCTGCTCCGGCTGATCGCCGGCCGGCTCACCCCGCAGCGCGGGGCGATCCGGGTCAGCGGCGAGCTCGGGTACCTGCCGCAGGACCTGACCCTCGACACCTCGTTGCGGGTCGACCAGGCGCTCGGCATCGAGGCCGTCCGGCGGGCGATCACCGCGATCGAGTCGGGTGACGCCTCGGAGGAGAACTTCGCGATCGTCGGCGACGAGTGGGACGTCGACGAACGTGCCGAGGCGCTGCTCGGCAAGCTCGGGCTGGGCTCGATCGGCCTCGACCGCAGCGTCGGCGAGCTGTCCGGCGGCGAGACGATCCTGCTCGGGCTCGCGGCCGAGTTGCTACGGCGTCCCGACGTACTGCTGCTCGACGAGCCGACCAACAACCTCGACCTGCGGGCGCGGCGACATCTGTACGACGCTGTGGACCAGTTCCGTGGTGCTTTGGTGATCGTCAGCCACGACCGGGAGCTGCTGGATCGCGTCGACCAGATCGGGGACCTGCGCAAGGGCGAGGTCACCTGGTACGGCGGGAACCTGACGGCCTACGAGGAGGCGGTCGCCGTCGAGCAGGAGGCCGCGGAGCGGATGCTGCGGGCGGCCGAGGCCGACGTACGGAAGCAGAAGAAGGATCTGGTCGAGGCGCGGATGAAGATGGATCAACGCCGGGCCCGCGGGCAGCGTGCCTTCGAGCAGGGCGGGATCCCGAAGATCATGGCCGGCAACCTGAAACGCGGTGCGCAGGTGTCGGCGGGCAAGCATCTCGGGATGCAGTCCGAGCGGCTCGACTCGGCGCAGGAGGCGCTCGCGGACGCGGAGGAGAAGGTCCACGACGACGACGCGATCCGGGTCGACCTGCCGAAGACCGCCGTACCCGCCGGGCGCGTCGTGCTGCGGCTGGAAGATCACGTACTGCGGACCGGGGCGCACGTCGACCTGGAGATCCGTGGTCCGGAGCGGATCGCGCTGACCGGATCGAACGGTGCCGGGAAGACCACGCTGCTGCAGTCGATCGTGGCGGGGGAGTTGCCGGCCGTGCCCTTCCGCTACCTGCCGCAGCGGCTCGACCTACTGCGGGACGACCTGTCGATTGTGGACAACCTGGCGTTGCTGGCTCCGAGTACGGAGAACCAGGAGCGGCGGGCGCGGCTGGCGCGGTTCCTGTTCCGTGGGCGGGCGGCGGATCAGTTGGTCAGCACGCTGTCCGGCGGCGAACGCTTCCGGGCGACGTTGGCGGCACTGCTGCTCGCGGAACCGCCGCCGCAGTTGCTGATGCTGGACGAGCCGACGAACAACCTCGACCTCGCCAGCGTGGCGCAGCTGAAGGACGCGTTGGCGTCGTACAACGGAGCGCTCGTGATCGCCAGTCACGACGTGCCGTTCCTGCGCGACATCGGCATCACGCGGTGGGTGGAACTGACACCGGAGACACTGACCGACATCGATCCGCTCTAGCCGGCTCGGGAGTAAGCCCCGTCACCTTCGGGTGGCGGGGCTTTTCCATGCCTTGATTTCTGATACCCCCTAGGGGTATCTTCTGAGGCATGAACGAGCATGAGCAGCACGAACACGGTGGTCACGAGGACCACATGAACCACGGCGGGCATGATGCGCACGGTGGTCACGGTGGGCACGGGGATCATGCGGCGCAGTTCAAGGACCGGTTCTGGATCAGCCTGGGGCTGGCAGTGCCGGTGGTGTTCTTCAGTGAGATGTTCGCGGACCTGCTGGGGTACAAGCGGCCGGAGTTCCCCGGGTCGGGGCTGATCGCGCCGGTGCTCGGCACGGTGATCTTCGTGTACGGCGGGCAGCCGTTCCTGACCGGGGGATGGAGCGAACTGAAGTCGCGGCGCCCCGGGATGATGCTGCTGATCTCGATGGCGATCACCGTCGCGTTCGTCGCCTCGTGGGTGACCACGTTGCAGCTCGGCGGGTTCGACCTGGACTTCTGGTGGGAGCTCGCGCTGCTGATCGTGATCATGCTGCTCGGGCACTGGCTGGAGATGCGGGCGCTCGGTGCCGCATCCGGTGCGCTCGACGCCCTGGCCGCGCTGCTTCCGGACTCGGCCGAGAAGGTCACCGACGACGGGGTCGTCCAGGTGTCGCTGCACGAGTTGCAGGCCGGCGACGTCGTACTGGTGCGTTCCGGCGGACGTGTGCCGGCGGACGGCGCCGTGGTCGAGGGGCAGGCCGAGGTCGACGAGTCGATGATCACCGGCGAATCGCGGCCGGTGTCGCGGGCCGTCGGTGACGCCGTGGTCGCCGGAACTGTTGCCACTGACAACGCTCTGCGCGTCGAGATCACCGCGGTCGGCGACGACACGGCTCTGGCCGGCATCCAGCGGTTGGTGGCCGAGGCGCAGGCCTCGTCGTCCCGTGCGCAGGCACTCGCGGATCGCGCCGCCGCGTTCCTCTTCTACTTCGCGTCCATCGCCGGCCTGATCACGTTCGTGGTCTGGGCGCTGCTCGGCAAGTTCGACGAGGCCGTGACGCGAACCGTGACCGTCCTGGTGATCGCCTGCCCGCATGCCCTCGGGCTGGCCATCCCGCTGGTGATCGCGATCTCCACGGAGCGTGCGGCCAAGGCCGGCGTACTCGTGAAGAACCGGTTGGCGCTGGAGCGGATGCGGACGATCGACGCGGTCCTGTTCGACAAGACCGGCACGTTGACAAAGGGCGAGCCGGCCGTCACCGGGGTCGCGACTGTCGAGGCGGTGTCGCACGACGAGTTGCTGGAGCTGGCGGCGGCGGTCGAGTCCGACAGTGAACACCCGTTGGCGAAGGCGATCGTTCGCGCACATTCCGACCGGGTGCCAGTGGGCGCTGGGCGTGTGGTGGCGACGGACTTCCGGTCGCTCACCGGCCGGGGTGTGCAGGCGACCGTCGGCGGTGCGGAGGTTGCGGTCGGCGGACCGGCGTACCTGCGGGAGAACGGCCTGACCGAGCCGGACGCGCTCGACGCGGAGGTCGCGGACTGGAAGGCTCGCGGGGCTGCGGTGCTGCATGTGGTTCGGGATGGACAGGTGCTGGGTGCGATCGCGCTCGAGGACGCGGTCCGCGAAGAGTCCCGGCAGGCGGTCGCCGCGCTGCACAAGCGTGGGGTGAAGGTCGCAATGATCACCGGCGACGCGCACCAGGTCGCCGAGGCGGTGGCGAAGGAACTGGGCATCGATGAGGTATTCGCCGAGGTGCTGCCGCAGGACAAGGACGCCAAGGTCGCGGAGCTGCAGTCCCGTGGGCTGAAGGTCGCGATGGTCGGTGACGGGGTGAACGACGCCCCGGCGCTGGCCCGGGCCGAGGTCGGGATCGCGATCGGCGCCGGCACCGACGTCGCGATCGAGTCCGCCGGCGTCGTTCTCGCCGCCGACGATCCGCGCGCCGTCCTCTCGGTCATCGACCTGTCCAAGGCGAGCTACCGCAAGATGTGGCAAAACCTCGTCTGGGCCACCGGCTACAACGTGATCACGGTCCCGCTCGCCGCCGGAGTGCTCGCGTTCGCCGGAGTGGTCGTCTCACCCGCCGTCGGCGCCCTCCTGATGTCGATCTCCACGATCGTCGTGGCCCTCAACGCCCAGCTGCTCCGCCGCCTCAACCTCTCACCCACCCGGCTGGCCGCGTAGCCCGTCCAACGTGACCTGCACCAGGCGCCGTACCGCCGCTTTCGACGGTACGGCGCCTGCTGCTTGGAGAGCGTGCACGCAGTACGTCGCCAACTCCTTCGGCGGTACGTCGACGCGCACGTCACCCAACCGCTCCGCGATGAACTCCACCAGATGCTCGCGGGCGTGACCGACCTGCTCCGACCGATGCAGCGAATGGGCGGCCTCGGTCGGCGGGTGCTCGTGGCAGATGAACGCGTACGTCTCCAGCACGTCGTCGATGCGGTGGGTCCGCTCCCAGATCTCGGAGAGCTGTTGCAGGTGCCCGGCGACCTGACGCTGGTGCCAGGCAGCGAGGGTCGAGTCGACGTCGGCGAAGTACTTGTAGAGCGTCGCCCGCCCGACACCGGCGCGGTGCGCGACCTCGGCCATGGTGATGCCGGTCAGGCCGCGTTCGGCGACGAGGGCCGCGGTGGCGTCGAGGATCGCTTCCCGGACCGCCTGGCGGTGGGTGGCGATGCTCTCGTTCCACAACTTCGGCATGGCTGGATTCTAGCGGGACAGTCTGCCTATGATCGAGACACAGTGTCTCGAAAAAGGAGGACGCCGTGGCTGCTCTCGAAGCGCGGCTCGGTACGGCGCGTGCGGATCGGTATCTCGCCCAGCTGACGAGTCATCTCTCGCACGGCCCGGGTGGGTTGACGGTGCTGTCCACGTCCGCCGAGGAGCTGGTCGTCGACCTCGGTACGGCGACCTGGTCGGTGCGTGCTGCGCCCGAGGAGTTGGTGCTGCGGATCGAGTCGGACGACGTGGCCGAGCTCGAGCAGCAGAGCGCCCGAGTTGCGCACCGGGTCGAGCAGATTGCGCGACGCGACGGGTTGCAGGTCACCTGGAAGTCCGCCTAGCCCGTTCTCCGGAAAGAAGTTGCCGCTGGGCGACGATTTCTTTCCGGAGAACAGGGCCGGTCAGGCGGTGGGCAGCCTGCCGAGGAGCCTTTGCATGGTGGCGATCTCGGTGGTTTGAGCGGTCTGGATCTTCTTCGCCAGGGCGACCGAGGCGGCGTCCTTGCCGGTGGTCTGTTCGGTCTTGGCCATGGCAACCGCGCCCTGGTGGTGCTTGATCATCATCTCGACCCACATCCGGTCGAACATGCTCCCGGTCGCCCGGTTCAGGTCGTCCATCTCCTGCGGGCTCATCATCCCGGCCATGGTGTGACCGCTGTGTTCGTTGGGCGTCGGCACCGGCTTGCCCCAGCCGGTCAGCCACCCGGAGAGTTGCTCGATCTCCGGTGCCTGCGCGGCCTTGATCGCGGTCGCGAGGCTCTTCACCTCGGCGGTGGTTGCCTTCCGCAACGCCAGGTCCGCCATCGTCACGGCCTGCTGGTGGTGCGGGATCATCTGCGTCGCGAACGCCACATCCGCGTCGTTGAAGGCAGCCGCGGCCGACGCCGGCGTACTCGGGCTGCCGTGGCTCATCCCCGGCATCGAGCCGGCGTCCGAGTCGCCGCAGCCGGCGGCGCCGAACACGGCGGCGAGAAGGGCGGCCGAAGCCGCGGTCGTACGGTAGACGTGCGTCATCACATTCCTAGGGGTCGTCGAAATCGGGTACGGCGGAACAGGCGCACGTCGGCCTATATCCGCAGTACACCCAACGACGACACCAATCGAGGCGGCGACCGTTCCCCCAGCACGAACCGTGCACTCGTGGCGGGCAACGACACCGCCCGCCAGACCAGCTGACTCCGCAATCCCAGCGCCAACGCGAGCAGCAGCACGAGCCCGGTCAGCACCGCCATGCATGCCCCACCCATGTCGTGCATGTCGTCCAACGGATCGACATGCACCCCGACCGGCTCGGTATGCGTCATCACCATGCCTGGCGCGGCCATCGCGGCGTCGTGGTGAGACGTGAGTCCGTGCATGGCGAATACACCGGCGACTACTGTGAGTACGCCGAGCAACCGCAGCATGCGACCGGCCATCGCGACAAGAGTAGCGAGCTGGGCCGGTTGCACAGTCAGCACCCACCGGCTGTGCAGATTCCACGGTGAGGCCCCAGGACAACCGTCGTACGTTCGATGAAATCCCAGGGCTGGAGGTTTCCATGGCCGGTACATCTGTTGGTGCGGACGACTACGCGCTCGCCAGGGTCCCTGACCACGCGCGGTACTCGTGGTGGTCGGTCGCGACCCAGCGCTTCGGGCAGATCTCGGCGCTCAGTCAGTTCCTGCTCGGCGCGACGCTCGGGTTCGGCATGAGTTTCTGGACCGCGTTCTGGGCGCTCACGCTCGGCGCGGTGATCCTCGAACTGGTGGCGATCCTGATCGGTGTCATCGGCACCCGCGAGGGCCTGCAGACCTCGGTGATCGCTCGCTGGACCGGGTTCGGCCAGGCCGGCTCGTCGCTGATCGGTCTGGCGATCGGGATCAGCCTGATCGGCTGGTTCGGGATCCAGTCGGCGGTGTCCGCGGCCGGCCTGAGCCAGCTGATCGGCGTCCTGCCGACCTGGGGCTGGTCGCTCGTCTTCGGCCTCGCCGTCACGCTCGTCGTCCTGCGCGGCTTCCACTCGATGGCCTGGGTCGCGTACGTGACCGTCCCGGCCTTCCTGCTCCTGGTCGGCTGGTCGATCATCAGCGAACTGTCCGACCACAGCTTCGGCTCGCTGGTCAACGCCGCACCGGCCGGTCCGCACCTGAGTCTGCTGGAGGGTACGACGCTGGTCGCCGGCGGATTCATCGTCGGCGCGGTGATCACGCCGGACATGACCCGCTACAACCGGACGGTCGGCGACGTGGTCAAGCAGACCGTGCTCGGCATCACCCTCGGCGAGTACGTGATCGGTCTGGTCGGCGTACTGCTGGCGCACGCGATCGGCTCGGCGAACGTGGTCACCATCGTCACCTCGTCGGTCGGCTGGGTCGGCACGCTGGTGATCATCCTCGGCACGATCAAGATCAACGACTGGAACCTCTACAGCTCCGGCCTCGGCGTGGTGAACTTCATCGGCACCGTCTTCGGCCGGCACGTCAACCGGGCGGCCGTCACGCTCGTGGTCGGTGTCCTCGGCAGCGTGCTCGCGGCGGGCGGGATCCTGGATAAGTTCACCGACTTCCTGATCGTGCTCGGCGTCGCGTTCCCGCCGATCGCCGGGATCATGGTCGCGGAGTACTTCGTCGTGAAGCGCTGGCGCCCCGACCTCGAGGCCTCCCGCGCGACCGGCACACTGCCCGCGACCGCCCCGACCTGGGTGCCGGCCACGATCGTGATCTGGATCGGCGCCGCGCTGATCGGCAAGTACGTCGCGTGGGGCCTGCCGAGCATCAACTCGCTCCTCGTCGGCTTCCTGGCGTACGTCGTGGCGGGCAAGCTCGGACTGATCCGCGGCCTCGGGACGAGCCGCACGATGGACAGCGAGACGGCCGCGCCGAACGCCGTACCCGCCACCAGCTGAGCAACTGAGTCACCCAACGGGAGGATCTGCAATGCGTATCGGCATCGATGTCGGTGGCACGAACACCGACGCCGTGCTGCTGGACGGCACGACCGTGCTGGCGGCGAACAAGTCGGCGACCAGCGCGGACGTGACGGCCGGCATCATCGACACCCTGGACCGGCTGCAGGCGGAGCGATCCTTCGACCCGGCGCAGGTGCAGGCCGTGATGATCGGCACCACACACTTCATCAACGCGCTCGTCGAGGCGCGGCGGCTGGCACCGACCGCGGCGCTGCGGCTCGGACTGCCCGCGACCGCGTCGCTGCCGCCGCTGGTCGACTGGCCCGAGCGGCTGGTCGAGGCGATCAGCGGCCGCAGCTACCTGGCGCACGGCGGTCACGAGTTCGACGGCCGGCACATCGCCGAACTGGACCCGGAGGAGCTGCGCCGGCACGCGGCGGACATGGTCGCGCACGGCGTTCGGTCGGTGGCGATCTCGTCGGTGTTCTCGCCCGTGAGCAACGAGTTCGAGCTGCGTGCGGCCGAGATCCTGCGGTCCGAGCTCGGCGACGACGTGGCGATCTCGATGTCGCACGAGATCGGCCGGATCGGCCTGCTGGAGCGGGAGAACGCGACCATCATCAACGCCGCGCTCCGTGAGCTGGCGGCCAGCATCGTCGACGGACTGTCCGGTGCGGTCGCCGGTCACGGCATCTCCGCACCGCTGTACCTGAGCCAGAACGACGGCACGCTGATGGACGTCGACTTCGCCCGCCGGTACCCGGTCGCCACGTTCGCGTCCGGCCCGACCAACTCGATGCGTGGCGCGGCGCTGCTGTCCGGCCTCGACACGTGCGCGGTCGTCGACGTCGGCGGTACGACGAGCGATGTCGGCGTACTCACGCACGGCTTCCCGCGGGAGGCCACGACCGAGGTCGACGTCGCAGGTGTGCGGACCAACTTCCGGATGCCCGACGTACTGAGCATCGGAATCGGCGGTGGCAGTCTGGTGGCCGAAGGCAACGACCAGGTGACTGTCGGGCCGCGGTCCGTCGGCTATCGGTTGACCGAGGAAGCGCTCGTCTTCGGCGGCAAGACGCTGACCGCGACGGACATCGCGGTGGCGGCCGGCCGGGCTGACGTCGGTGATTCCGCTGCGGTTGCCGATCTGGATCCGACGCTGGTGAAGTCGGCTCTCGCGCGAGTGGCTGCGGACATCGCGGATGCGGTGGAACGGATGCGTACGTCACCGGATCCGCTGCCGGTGGTGGCGGTCGGAGGTGGGTCGATCCTGCTGCCGGACGATCTTCCCGGGAGTCTCGCCGTACATCGGCCGGATCACTTCGCGGTCGCGAACGCGATCGGTGCCGCGATCGCGCAGGTCGGCGGCGAGGTCGACCGGGTGTACGCGATTGATCCGGGCCGCCGGGACGCGGTGGTCGACGAGGCTCGGCAGGAGGCCGTCGACCGCGCGATCGCGGCCGGCGCCGACCCCGCAGCCGTGCGGATCGTGGACTTCGACGAGGTCCCGATCCCGTACCTCCCCGGCAACGCAACCCGCATCCGCTGCAAGGCGGTCGGCGACCTGCGGCTGGGGGAGACCCGATGAGCGCGGACCTCCAGGCCATCACAAATGCGCCGCGAGCGGCCGGCCACGCGGGACGGGCGGCCAAGACCGCAATTGTGATGGGCCTGACGTCCGGGGTGGAGTGGTTGCGATGAAGCTGCGTGCCGAAGATCTGGGGCCCCTCGCCCGCGGTGCCGCCGTGCTGGGCACCGGGGGTGGCGGGGACCCACACATCGGGCGACTGCTGGCCGAGCAGGCGTTGCGCGAGCACGGGCCGGTCGAGATCGTTGCCGTCGGCGACCTTCCGGACGACGCGTGCGTACTCCCGGTGGCGATGATGGGCGCGCCGACCGTGATGGTGGAGAAGCTGCCGTCGGCCGACCAGATCTCGGTCGCGGTCGAGACGCTGGCCAAGTACGTCGGGAAGACGCCGACCCACCTGGCCTGTATCGAGGCCGGCGGGGTCAACTCGACCGTCCCGGTGATCGCCGCCGCACAACTCGGGCTGCCGCTGGTGGACGGCGACGGCATGGGACGCGCGTTCCCCGAACTCCAGATGGTGCTGCCGACGCTCGCGGGCATCGAGGCGACGCCGATGTCGATCGTCGACGAGAAGGGCAACCGCGGCGTCTTCGACACGATCACCAACGAATGGGCCGAACGGCTGGCGCGCTCGGCGACCATCGACATGGGGTGCTCGGCGATCGTCTCGCTGTACGCGATGACCGGCGCGGAGGCCCGTGGCTCGTTCGTCGCCGGCACCCTCAGCAAGTGCGTCACGATCGGCCGCGCCATCGAGCAGGCGCAGCGTTCGCACACCGATCCGGTCGCGGCAGTCGTGCACGAGTTGGGCGGTCGACTGCTGCACGTCGGCAAGGTCGTCGACGTGCAACGCCGTACGACGACCGGCTTCGCGCGCGGTGACGCGGCGGTCGACGGACTGGATGCCTCACACGGCCGGCTGCTGGTGCTGCGGTTCCAGAACGAGCACCTGGTCGCGGAGCTCGACGGTACGGCGGTGGCGACCACGCCGGATCTGATCATCGTGCTCGACACCGAGTCCGGCGAGCCGATCACCACCGAGGCCCTGCGCTACGGCCACCGGGTGAGCGTGTTGGCCGCACCGGCCGACGAACGCTGGCACTCCCCGGAAGGTATCGAGCTGGTCGGCCCGCGGTACTTCGGCTACGACCTCGACCCGATCCGGGCACTGTCATGAGCTGGCAGCTCGGACTTGAGCACTTGAAGGATCTCGCCCGCGGGGCGGCGATCCTCGGGACAGGTGGCGGCGGTGACCCGCTGATCGGGCGGCTGCTCGTCGAGCAGGCGATCCGTGAGCACGGCCCGATCACGGTGCTCGATCCGGACGAGCTGGACGACGACGCGTTCGTCATCCCGACCGCGCAGATGGGCGCGCCGACCGTGATCGTGGAGAAGATCCCGCGCGGCAGCGAACCGGTCGGCGCCCTGCGCGCGCTCGAGAAGCACCTCGGCCGGCGCGCCGACGCGACGATGCCGATCGAGTGCGGCGGCATCAACTCGATGATCCCCCTGCTCGTCGCCGCGCGCACCGGGCTGCCGGTCGTCGACGCGGACGGGATGGGGCGGGCGTTCCCCGAACTGCAGATGGAGACGTTCTCGGTGTACGGCGTACCGGGGTCGCCGATGGCGATCGCCGGAGAACACGACGAGACCGTGGTGATCGACACCGGCGCGGACAACAAGCAGATGGAGTGGCTGGCGCGCGGGATCACGATCCGGCTCGGCGGGGTCGCGCACATCGCGGAGTACTCGATGACGGGCGCCGAGGTGAAGCGGACCGCCGTACCGCGGACGCTGTCGATCGGGTTGTCGATCGGGCGCGCGGTCCGGGAGGCGCGGGCGGCGCACGAGGATCCGATCGAGGCTGTGCGGGCGGCGCTGGCTCCGACGCTCTACAACCACCTGCGGGTGCTGTTCCGTGGGAAGGTCGTCGACGTGGAACGCCGTACCCTTGAGGGCTTCGCGCGCGGGCGGGCCCGCTTCACCGGGTTCGACGGTACGTCGCAGCTGGAGCTGCGGTTCCAGAACGAGAACCTGGTCGCGGAGGTCGACGGTGAGGTGGTGTGCACCGTGCCGGACCTGATCTGCGTACTGGAGGCGGACACCGCGGAGCCGATCACCACCGAGGGCCTGCGCTACGGCCAGCGCGTGACCGTGGTGGGCATCTCGACGCCGGACCTGATGCGAACACCTGAGGCGTTGGCGGTGTTCGGCCCGTCCTGCTTCGGGCTGGACGTCGAGTTCGACCCCGTCGAGCGCCGTACTGAGGTGCTCGTCCCATAGCCCTCGGCCCGCCGCGCTGACCCCTCCACGGCGGGCCGAGGTTCCACCACTCACCAACCGCCCTGATCGTGGGACCGCCACGCTCAGCCCGGCTCATTTGGCGCGTTTACTGAGTGCCACAGGTCCGCCAATGGCAGGATCCCCTCATGGGCACGGTCATCCGGGAGCAGGACCTGGGGGCGCTGGTTGTCGGGGTTACGCTGCTCGGCTCCGGTGGTGGCGGGGACACGGGTGCGTTCGGCCGGATGCTGCGCCGTCGGCTCGGTGCGGGCGAGTTGGTACTGCGGGACGCTGCCGACGTGACTGGTGTGTCGGTGAGTCCGATCGGCGTGGTCGGAGCGACCAGTGTGCTGATGGAGAAGCTTCCGGGTGGTGGTGAGTTCGACGCGGCGGTGCAGGCGGTCAGCCGCTGGACGGGTACCGAGGTCACCGGGCTGATGTCGCTGGAGGCTGGTGGACTCAACGGGCTGACACCGTTGATCGCCGCGCTGGATCTGGGCCTCCCGGTAGTCGACGCGGACCTGATGGGGCGGGCCTTGCCGCGGCTCGACCAGTTCTCATGGGCGGTGGCCGGCCGCTCGCTGACACCTTGTGCGCTGAGTGAGCCGAGCGGTCAGGTGATCGTCGTGGACAACGTCGACGCCGCGGGTCTCGAACGAGCGGTGCGCAGCTTCGTCGCGCACACCGGCGGGTGGGCGGTGCTCGCACTGGCTCCTACGCCAGTCGAGGCTGCGGCGGCGGACGCGGTGCAGGGCAGCCTGACCCGGGCGCTGGCACTCGGCCGAGCCCACGCCGCCCTCGAGCCTGGCGCCACCCCGGCTGATGTTGCTGAGGGCCTGGGCGGGCGGTTGCTGGGCACCGGTCGCGTCGAGGAGGTCGCCCGCCACCTCATCGGCGACGGAGGCGCAGCGTTCGGACGCGGCAGTGTCTGCGTCGTCGACACCGGCAGTCGCGCAGTCATCCGGATCGAGACCGAGAACGAGTACCTGCTCGCACTGGTCGACGGCACTCCCGTGGTCACCACACCGGACCTGCTCTGTGTCCTGGACCGCCGTACGCTCCAGCCCATTGCCGTGGACGCCATCCGCAGCGGTGACGAGGTCCTCGTCTTGGCCCTCCCTGGTCCCACCTGGTGGCGTCGCCCCGACCGAATCACCCACGTCGGCCCACAAGCGTTCGGTCTGGCCTGCGCTCCGCAACTGATGGAAGCGTCATGAGGGACCTGGCGCCATCGTTGGCGGCCATGCTCAGCTCACCCGGCTGGACGAACGTGGTGGTGCTCAGCGCCGCGGCCGACGATGGTCCCCGGCTGACGGGCTCGCACGTGTTGCTGGAGGTGTCTGCGCATCCGGAGTCGCTTGACGGGCAGTTGCTCGTCGTACTGCTGGCAGATGACCACACCGACTGGCGGATCGACGCTCTGATCAGTAGGGCGTCCGCTGCTGGAGCAGGTGCATTGCTGCTCGCTGGTGTGGAGCCGTTGGGGCGCGGCGCTCAGTTGCTGGCGGAGCGGGTGCAACTGCCGGTGCTGGGTTGCTCGGACCCGCTCGCAGCACATGAGTATCTGCGACGCGTGACCGCCGAGCCAGAGGTAGTGCGGTCGGACCTGGTACTGCGGGCGGTCGCAGCGTTGCGGCGCGCGGGCGGCGACCTCACCTCGGTACTGCGGACAACGTCCGACGTACTGGAACGCCCCGTCACGTTGGCCGGAGCTGACGGCGGCACGCTGGCCGGTGGGCCGTTGGAGGCTGGTGAGCGTACGGCGTTGGTGGCTGCGTTGCCGCGTGTACCAGTGGCGTGGGCAGCGCCGTACCGGGTTGATCTGCCGAGTGGTGCGGTGCTGATCGCGGTTGCTGTGGTCGGTGTCGGTCCGGTGTGCTGGTTGGTCGCACGGCTGCCCGGTGTGGTGCCGGCTGAGGTTGCCGCCGTACCTGATGTGCTCAGCGTCGTGGCACCGGCGGTGGGGGAGCGGCTGGCGTTGCGGCGGCTGGAGTTGGAGCGGGACGCCCGTCAACGTACGTCGTTGCTTGGTGAACTCCTGCACGGCGAACCGTCTGAGGCGACGCGGCGGCGCGCGGTGGATCTCGGATGGCAACTCGACGGCTGGCACACGGGCATCCGGATCGGCGCCGAGGGGCAAGTGGATGTTGCTGGTCGACGCACCGATGTGGTGGAGGCGTTCGACGCCGAGGGGCTGCGGGCGGTGGTGGTGGAGCAGGGCGACGGCTGGTCCGCGTGGATCACCGCCGTACGCGAACCGACCTCGACCGAGGTGCAGCAGCAGGCCGCCGTGATCCGCCGCGTTCAACGCCGACTGGTGCAGACAGTGGACGCGTACGTCGGCGTCGGGCGAGTGCAGCCGGGTCCGAGTGGAATCGCCACGACACTCGCTGAGGCGGGCGACGCGGCCGGTCTGGCTCGTGGGCGAGCTGAAACGGGTCGCTTCCTCCATGTGGACCGTCTGGGCCTGGCGCAGCTTCTGCTGGCCTGGACCCGGACCGATACGTTCCAGCCCGCTGCGCAGGCGCTGCTGGCTCCGATCAAGGACCAGCCTGGTGACCTGGTCACCACGCTGGCCGTCTACCTGGATACCGAGTCGTCCCTGGCCGAAACAGCCGCAGTACTAGGCATCCACCGCAATACGGCCGCCGCCCGCATCACCAAGATCCAGCACCTGTTGGGCGTCGACCTCACGAACCCGGACGAACGCCTCGCCCTCCACCTCGCCTCGCGCACATCACCTACGGAATAGAGGACTGCGCTAGGCGATGGGCCTACGGAGTAGGTGCGTCCTCGCGTAGTAGGCCGGCTGACTTCAGGTCCGACCAGAGGGCCGTGGGGACCTCGGTGCGAGCGAGGGTCGCGTTGGTTTGGACCTCTTCCGCGGTACGGCAGCCGACGGCGATGCCCGCGACCGCCGGGTGTGCCAACGGAAACGCGATCGCCGCGGCCGGCAGCGTGGTGCCGTGAGACTCGCACACATCCGCGAGCTTGTTGGCCTTGTCGATCAGCGCTTGCGCCGCCGGCTCGTAGTTGAACGTGGTCCCGGCCGCGGGCCGCGGCTGCGACATCAGCCCCGAGTTGAAGATGCCCACAGCAACGACCTGGACGTCGTTCTCCAGGCAGGCCGGCAGTACGTCGTCCAGACCGTCCGGATCGATCAACGTGTACCGGCCGGCCAGCATGATCACGTCGATGTCGACCTCCCGCACGAACCGGGTCAGCATCGCCGACTGGTTCATCCCGGACCCGATCGCGCCGATCACACCCTGCTCCCGCAGCTCGATCAGCGTCGGGAACGCGGTCGCGACCGCCTCCTCGAAGTGATCGTCCGGGTCGTGCACGAACACCACGTCCAGCCGATCGGTCCCGATCCGCCGCAACGAGTCCTCGATGCTTCGCAGTACGCCGTCCCGCGAGAAGTCCCACCGCCGTCGGCGCCGCGTGTTGACCGCGAACCCCTCGTCGTCGGGTGCGTCGGCGTCCGCCTCGTAGATGATCCGCCCGACCTTGGACGACAGGACGTACTCAGAGCGCGGCTTCCCGGCCAGCCCCAGACCCAGCCGTTCCTCGGCCAGCCCGAGCCCGTAGTGCGGCGCGGTGTCGAAGTATCGCCAGCCCTCGTCCCAGGCCGCGTTCACGGTCGCGATCGCCTCGGCGTCGGTCACCTCACCGAGCAGACTGCCCAACGGGGCACCGCCGAGGCCGACGCGCTGACCTTCCGGAAAGAGCCTCATCAGCGGGCCGCCGGAATCCGCAGGTTCTGCATCCCGCCGTCGACCGCCACCGCCGTACCCGTGGTGGATCCGGAGAGCGGGCTGGCCAGGTACGCGATCGCCTGGGCGACCTCGTCGGCCGACACCAGGCGGCCCATCGGCTGGCGCGCCTCGAGGGCCGCACGCTCCGCGGCCGGGTCCGCCGCGACGTCGAGCAGACGTCCGACCCACGGTGTGTCCGCCGTACCCGGGTTCACGCAGTTCACCCGGATCCCTTCCCGCACGTGGTCCGCGGCCATCGCCATCGTCAGCGCCAGGACGGCGCCCTTGCTGGCCGAGTACAGCGCCCGGTTCGGCAGGCCCGCGGTGGCGGCGATCGAGCAGGTGTTGACGATCGCGGCCGCGTCCGACTTCCGCAGGTGCGGCAGCGCGGCCCGGGTCACGCGCGCGATCCCGACCACGTTGACGTCCAGCACGCGGTGCCATTCGTCGTCGTCATTCGCAGTCACGTTGCCCTGTGCGCCGATGCCGGCGTTGTTCACCACGATGTCGATCCCGCCGAGCTGCAGCGCGGCCGCGGCGACCGCGTCCCGCACCGAGTTGTCGTCGCTGACATCGGCCGCGATCCCGGACAGTGGCTCGGGGACGTCCGGCTTCAGGTCGAACACGACCACCTGGGCGCCCCGGGAGGCGAGCAACGAGGCAGCGGCGAGCCCGATCCCCGAGGCGCCTCCGGTGACAACCGCGCGGAGGCCGGCGAAATCAGTCACTTCTTCTCCTTGTTCAGGTCGGTCCAGATCTTGCCACCCGGGAACCGGAAGTCGGTCAGCGTCTCCGCGTCCATCTCGGCGCCGAACCCGGGCCGCACCGGTGCCACGTAGTGCCCGTCCCGGATCACCACCGGATCCAGGAAGTGCTCGTGCAGGTGATCCACGAACTCGATCACCCGGTCGTCCAGCGAACCGCTCACCGCGACGTAGTCGAACATCGACAGGTGCTGGACCAGCTCACACAGTCCTACCCCACCAGCGTGCGGGCACACCGGTACGCCGAACTTCGCCGCCAGCAGCAGGTTCGCGATGTTCTCGTTGACGCCCGCGACCCGGGCCGAGTCGAGCTGCAGGACCGACAGAGCTTCGGCCTGGAGCATCTGCTTGAACACGATCCGGTTCTGCACGTGCTCACCGGTCGCGACCTTGATCGGCGCGATCGCCCGCGCGATCGCCGCGTGCCCGAGGATGTCGTCCGGGCTGGTCGGTTCCTCCACCCACCAGACGTCGTACGGCTTCAGGGCCTCGATCCAGGTGATCGCCTCGCCGACGTCCCAGCGCTGGTTCGCGTCGACCGCGATCCGGATGTCCGGGCCGACGGCCTCGCGGGCCAGTTGCATCCGGCGGATGTCGTCGTCCAGGTTCGCGCCGACCTTGAGCTTGATCTGCGTGAACCCCTCGGCGATCGCCTCGTGGCAGAGCCGGACCAGCTTCGCGTCGTCGTACCCGAGCCAGCCGGGGGTCGTCGTGTACGCCGGGTAGCCGCGCTCGCGCAGTACCGCTTCCCGCTCGGGGCGACCGGCCTCGGCCTTGCGCAGGATGTCCAGCGCCTCGTCCGGCGTCAGCGCGTCGGTCAGGTACCGGAAGTCGACCAGGCCGACGATCTGCTCCGGGGTCAGGTCGGACAGCAACTTCCACAGCGGTACGCCGGCGCGCTTGGCGGCCAGGTCCCACACCGCGTTGACGACCGCGCCGATCGCCATGTGCATGACGCCCTTCTCGGGGCCCAGCCAGCGCAGCTGCGAGTCGTGCACGAGCGACTTCCAGAACCCGCCGAGGTCGTTCAGCGTGGAGTCCAGGTCGAGCCCGATGACGTGGTCGCGGAGCGCCTCGATCGCGGTCGTCTGGATGTCGTTGCCGCGACCGATCGTGAACGCGAACCCGTGCCCCTCGAGCCCGTCGCCGGCATCGGTCCGCAGGATCACGTACGCCGCGGAGTAGTCCGGGTCGGTGTTCATCGCGTCGGAGCCGTCCAGGTCGAGCGACGTGGGGAAGCGGACGTCGTACGTCTCGAACTCGGTGAATCGTGGCATCGAGGACCCGATCTGCTGCGTGGGCGGACTGTCGGGACGAATCCTATAGGATATGGGGCTATGGCGATAGGTGGACCGGTCGGTCCGCCCCCGTACAGTCGGTCCCGTGAACACAGGCGACGGGGTGCTGCGGCTGGGTAGCCGGTCCTTCGGGCCGGGCGAATTCGCGCTGATGGCGATCGTCAACCGGACGCCGGACTCGTTCTTCGACCGCGGGGCGACGTACGCGACCGACGCGGCGTTCGCGGCGATCGACAAGGCCGTCGCCGAGGGGGCCGACCTGGTCGATATCGGTGGCGTGAAAGCCGGGTACGGCGAACCGGTCAGCGAGTCCGAGGAGCTCCGCCGGACCGTGGACTTCGTGGCCGCGATCCGCGCCCGGCACCCGGACCTGGTGATCAGCGTGGACACGTACCGCAGCGGTGTCGCGCGGCAGGTCGCAGAGGCCGGCGCCGACCTCATCAACGACACCTGGGCCGGCGCCGATCCCGACCTGGTGAACGCCGCCGCCGAGGCCGGCACCGGGCTGGTCTGCAGTCACGTCGGCGGTCTCTCACCGCGCACCGATCCGCACCGGATGGCGTACGACGACGTGGTCGCGGACGTGATCCGCACGACCACCGCCCTCGCGGACCGCGCGCTCGCCGCCGGCGTCCGGCCGGACGGGATCTTGATCGACCCGACGCACGACTTCGGCAAGAACACGTTGCAGTCGCTGGAGCTGACCCGCCGCCTCGACGAACTCGCCGCCACCGGCTGGCCGGTATTGGTCGCGGTGTCGAACAAGGACTTCATCGGCGAGACCCTCGAACTGCCACCGGGGCAGCGCGGCAACGGTACCCTCGCGGCGCTCAGTGTCTCGGCCTGGTTGGGCGCCCGCGTCTTCCGCGTGCACGACGTACCGGCCGCGCGGCAGGCCCTCGACTTCATCGCCGTACTGCGTGGCACCGCGCAGCCCGCTGGAACCCGAAGGAGCCTGGCTTGATGCGCCGCCTGGACGATCTGAGCGACGAGGAACTGATCGCGGCCTACGAGGTCGCGGACCGAGCGGTGCCGCACCTGCGCGCCAACTTCGTCAGCAGCCTGGACGGGGCGGTCGAGATCGACGGTCAGTCGAAGGCGCTGTCGAGCGACTCCGACAGCCGGGTTTTCAGCGTGATCCGGCGGTTGGCGGACGTCGTCCTGGTCGGCGCAGGGACGATCCGGGACGAGGGCTACAACCCGCTGAAGCTGTCCGCGAAGGCACGCGAATGGCGTACGGCGGCCGGGCTCGCCGAGAACCCGACGCTCGCGATCGTGTCGTCGCGGCTCGAGCTGAGTCCGGTGAATCCGGTGTTCAAGTCCGCCGTACGGCCGATCGTCGTCACGCATGCGAGCTCACCGGAGGACCGCCGGGAGGCGCTGGCGGAGGTTGCCGAGGTGCTCGTACTAGGGGAGGCCGAAGTCGACCTGAAGGCGGTCGTCGACGAGTTCGCCGCGCGCGAGCTGACGCAGATCCTGTCCGAGGGCGGGCCGCATCTCCTTGGTGCGTTGACCGCGGCCGATCTGGTCGACGAACTGTGTCTCGCGCTGGCGCCGCTGCTGGCGGGACCGGGATCCAGCCGGATCATCGCCGGGGCCCCGTCGACTCTCACCCGGCGGATGAAGCTCGAGACGGCTCTGTCCGCGGGGGACGACTATTTCTTCTTCCGCTACGTCCGGGAGGCCTGAGGCGTGCCTGTCGTTGCTGCCGCGGTCTGCCCGCATCCGCCGCTGCTCGTGCCTGAGGTCGCGTCCGGCGCCGCATCCGAGCTCGACGACCTGCGCGCCGCCTGCCTGGCAGCCGTCGAATCACTCGCCACCGCAGCGCACGTAGTGGTGATCGGCGCCGGCTCTCCGCGCACTTACGAAGCCGAGGCAGGTGGCGCGTTCGTTGCCTACGGTGCGCCTGGTGTCCGGGTCGGTTCCGGTCCAGCGGTCCTCCCGTTGTCGCTGGCGATCGGCGGCTGGTTGCTTGAGCAGACCAAGGCCGCGCAGCTGCCGCGCACCTATCGCGCGATCCTGGCCGACACCGCGCCTGACCTGTGCGTACAACTCGGACGAGAGATTGCTGACAGCAACGACCGCGTCGGCCTGCTGGTGATGGGCGACGGCTCGGCCCGCCGCAGCGAGCACTCGCCCGTACACCTCCATCCGCGCGCAGAGATCTTCGACACCACGGTCGCAAACGCCTTGCAGCACAGGGATCTCGACGTACTCAAGGCCCTCGATCCAGACCTCGCCGACGAACTGCAGGCCGCGGGGCGCGCGCCGTGGCAGGTGCTCGCCGGAGCCCTCGAAGGTACGTCGCTCTCCGGCGACCTGACCTACGAAGCAGCGCCGTACGGCGTCGGATACTTCGTCGCGAGCTTCAGCTAGAGATACTGGCCGGGTGACTGAGGAACGGACGGGGTATCGGCGGTCGGCGAAGTCGCCGCGGGGTGAGGCGCGGCGGCGCGAGTTGCTGGACAAGGTGGCGGACGAGCTCGGGGTCAACGGGCTGGTCGACTTCTCGCTCCGGCGGGCGGCGCGCGCGGCCGGTACGACGCACAAGGTGCTGCTGTACCACTTCGACGGACCCGAGGACCTGCTCACGCAGGCGGTCCTGCAACTGCGCGAACGTCGGATCACCCGGGCGATGGCTGCCGCTGGCGAGGGGCCGGACAGGCCGTTGGCGGACCGGGTGCGGTCGATGTGGCCGACCCTGATCGGCGTCGAGTCGGGGGTGCTGGACCAGGCGATCGGGCTCGCGATGTACGACGCCGGGCGGTACGCCGACCTCGCGCGGTCGGCGTCGCGCCAGTACTTGCCGGCGTTGCTGTCGCTGTGCCCGGACGGGTGGGAGGACCAGCGCAAGACCGAGGTCGCGGAGCTGATCCTGGCGACACTGCGCGGATTCCTGATCGAGTGGCGGACGAGCGGGGACGCGGCCGGGATCGAGGCCGGGTTCGCGGCGCTGCTGCGGGCGCTGGAGCGCGAGGAGCAGGCCTAGACAGTTTTGCGAACCACGTGGTTCACTTTCAGGATGCGCGAGAAGGTGAGCTTCACGAGTGGCGGCGTCGCGTGCGCGGCCTGGCACTACCCGGGGACCAACGGCGGGTGCGTGGTGATGACCGGCGGCTTCGGGGTCACGAAGGAGCCGGGGACGGACCGGTTCGCGGAGCGGTTCGCCGCGGCCGGCTTCAGTGTGTTGGCCTTCGACTACCGCAACCTCGGCGAGAGCGAGGGCGAACCGCGGCAGGTCGCGCGCGTCTCCGATCAACTGGCTGACTGGCGGGCCGCAATCGCCTACGCCAACACGCTCCCGGGCGTCGAACGGGTGGCGATCTGGGCGTTCTCGCTGCCCGGCGGATACATCGTGCAGCTCGCCGCGGAAGGCCTCGGCATCTCGGCGGCGATCGCCCAGTCAGCCAACGTCGACGGTCCGACCGTGACCCGCAACGCCTCCCGCTACCAGACGCCCGGCAGCGCGCTCCGCCTGATCGGCCGCAGCCTGCTCGACCTGGCCGGGAGCCTCGTCGGCCGTCCGCCTCGACTGGTGGATCTCGCCGGCCCGCCCGGGACGGTGGCGCTGCTCAACACCCCTGACGCTCAGCTGAGCAACGCGACCCTCAACCCCGGCAACCGCTACCCCGAATGGCAACAGGCGATCGCGGCCCGTTCCGTCTTCCCCGCTGCGCGCTTCCGCCCGGCCAAGTACGCGTCGCAGGTCCGCTGCCCGATCCTGTACGTCGTCTGCGAGGACGACCAGTCCGCTCTAGCAGCCCCGACTCTCAAGGCCGCCGCCAGCACACCGAACGCCGACGTACTCCAGGTCCCCGGCAACCACTACGCGCCCTTCCTCGACGCACACGAACAGGTGGTCGACGCAGAACTCACCTTCCTCAACCGTCACCTGGCGCTTTCCGGAAACAAACAGTCACCTGCTGCCGAAAACCTTCCGGAAACCACCGGTTAGCCGGACTCGATCGGGACATCCGGCCATCGGGGCGCGGTGTTGGCGAGGTCGTCACGGCCCGCGGTGCGTAGTTGGTCTACGAGCTCGTGGCGGGCACGGCGTACGGCGGCTACCGCCTCGGCAGGCGTGGTGTGCGGGCCGGACCAGTTGCACACCGCGTCCCCGGCGTACCAGTCACCTGTGGCGGAACGACGTACATGTGCTGTTGCCAAACGAGCAGCAGGGAGCGGGAAACCAGCGAGTTGTACGACGGCGTCGACGGCGACCACCGGGGCGGACAGGTCGAGGAGCGGACGGAGCTCGACCGCGTCCGTGAGGACGAACTCGTAACCGCTCGGCGCGCGCTCGCCCAACCAGGCAAGGGCCTCCTGCGCGGTCTCGCGAAGCAGTCGGGCGTTGTCCGGATCCGCCAGTGTGTGCACCCCGCACTGTCGCGTGTGCGTCGGCCGCAGCTCGTTCTGCCACAGCCGCACCTGCAGCTCGTCCCGCCCCGACAACCGCCGCCCGAGAATCCGCGCCAGCCCGACGACATCGAAGTTCAACTCGTCCGGCGTCCGCTTCCGCCCCGGCTCGGACGCTTCCCCAACCTGCGTCCCACGCGTCGTCCACGGACCGACATGCCATCGCGTCAGAGCCGTCATACCCCGAACCCTAAACTCCGTCACTCTCCGCAGTGGACGCTCGCACGGTTTTGGTCCATGGTTGAGCATCACACCGTGGCCGGGGGCCATCGGACATGTCACGTGGGGGGAACCACTGTGCACAAGAGCAAGACAGTCACGCCTGCCGGGGACCCGGACCAGAAGAAGCAGTACGCCTGGCACCGGCATCCGGCGCTGATCGCCGCGATTCCCGCGGTCTTCGCGCTGATCGGCAGCATCCTGACCATCGTCCTCGGCCAGTCTGGCGTACTACCGGCCGCCATCAATCCGGCCCCACCGCGGACCACCATCCTGTCGACCACCACCGCGACTGCAACCACGACCGCCACCAGCACGGTCACCGAGACCGTGACGGAGACGCCGGTCGCCCAGATCACTGGTCCAGGGAGCTCCAGCACACCGCAGACCTTGTCGCCCGGCACGTTGGCCATCACCATCCGGATGGGCGCCAGCGGCAGGATCGGACCGGGCGAGTATCGCGCCGGCTCGCTGCCGACCGCCAGCGCCCAGGTGCTGGATGAGACCGGCAACTACCCGGCCACCGGCTGCTATCCGACCTGGGTGCTCAAACGGGGATCCGTCGTCATCAAAACCGCGCGTGGTGAGTCTTGCGGCCAGAGTTTCTACTTGTCCCGCGACTCGCTGGAGGTTCGGGGCGTCTATAGCCTGACGGTGTCCGTCGTGACCGAGGCCGGGGCCAAGGGCACGAAGACCGAGGACTTCAAGGTGAGCTGATCAGGCGGGCTTGACGGGTGCCGGTACGTCGAAGGTCTTGGCGAGGTCGGTGAGGATGGACCAGGCGCCTTGGAGGCCGACGGCGGTCATCCAGGTGAGGTCGGGGACGTCGTGGACCTTGGTGGCCAGCGGCTTCCACAGGGGGTTGGCCTTGAACTGGGCTTCGGTCTTCTTGCTGAGGCCCTTGTCGTCGGCGTATGTCGCCACGAAGATCGCGTCGGCGTCGGCGTCCTTGATCCGTTCCGGGCTGATCTCGAGCGCGAAGCCGGCGACGTCCTGCGACTTCGGCCGCTTCAGGCCGGCGTCCTTGAGCACGATCCCGGAGTAGCTCGCGTTCTGGTACAGCCGGGTCGGGCCGTCGACGAACCGCACCACGGAGATGGTCGGATCACCGGCCTTGGCGTTGATCGCGGCGCCGACCGTCTTCGCGGCCTGCTCGTACGACGAGATCTCCTTCTCGGCCAAGTCCTCGGCGCCGACCGCCTTCGCCTCGAGCCGGATGTTGTCCTTCCAGGTCGCCCCGGTGGTCTCGGACATGATCGTCGGCGCGATCGCGGAGAGCTGGTCGTACAGCTTCTCGTGCCGGACCTTCGCGCTGATGATCAGGTCCGGGTTCAGCGCGGCGATCTTCTCCAGGTTCGGCTCGGCGAGGGTGCCGACCGACTGGGCCTCGGAGCCGTACGTCGTCCGGTCGTCGCCGAGGTAGTCCGGCAGCTTCCCGTTGATCGTGCGGTAGTCGGTGTACCCGACGACCGGGGTGTCCAGGATCAGCGTCGCGTCCACGTAGCTGGTGTCGAGCGCGACCACCCGCTTCGGCTTGGTCTTGATCTCGGTCTTGCCCATCGCGTGCTCGATCGTCCGCGGGTACCCGGCGCTCGCGGCGGCCGAATCGGCGGAATCTCCGGAATCGCCAGGGTCCGAGGACCCGCAGGCCGACAGGGCGAGGGCCGCGACAGCGAGCAGGGCGGTGATGCGGGGCAGGCGCACAGGTGTCTCCAAGCAACGGGATAAGGTGACTCACGACCTCAGCGAAGTAAGGCAAACCTAACCATATGTGCTCCGCCACTCCCACTGCGAGTCGACCGGTACGCCGTGCCGCCGCACTCCTCGCCCTGGTAGTAGTCCTGGTGCTCGCGTTCGCCGCCAGCCTCGCGCTCGGCTCGCGCTGGCTCGGACCGGGCGCCTTGTGGCACGCGCTGACTTCGAACACCGGCTCGGACCCGGACGTGATCGTGCGCAGCCTGCGGTTCCCGCGGACGGTCGTCGCGGTCCTGATCGGGCTCTGTCTCGGGATCGCCGGCACGTTGATGCAGGGGCACACCCGCAACGCGCTGGCCGAGCCGGGCATCTTCGGTGTGAGTTCCGGCGCGGCGTTCGCGGTCGTCCTCGGGCTCCAGCTCGGAGTGGTCGAGTCCGTCTCGTCGACGGTCTGGGTCGCCTTGCTGGGCGCGTTGATCGCGACGTTCGCCGTACAGCAACTGGCATCGCGGGGGACCGGCTCGACTCCGGTCGGCCTCGCGCTCACGGGCGCGGCCGTCGCGGCGCTCCTCGGTGCGCTGACGTCGGCGATCGTGCTCCTCGATGCGGACACTTTGGACAGCTACCGGTTCTGGGCGGTCGGGTCCGTTGCCGGCCGCGGGATGGATGTCGCCGGCCAGGTCCTGCCCTTCGCGGTGATCGGTTTGCTGCTCGCCGCGGTCAACGCCCGTGATCTCGACATGCTTGCTCTGGGCGACGATGTGGCTGCGGGCCTCGGGCTGTCGATCCGCCGGGCTCGGTTGCTCGGGCTGGGCGCGATCGGTCTGCTCACCGCGGCCGGCGTGGCCGCGTGCGGCCCGATCGGGTTCCTGGGCCTGCTGTCCGGCCACGTCGCGCGACGGATCTTCGGTGCCCGCAACACCTGGCTGATCCCGGCCGCGGGCGTCATCGGAGCGACCGCGTTGGTACTCGCGGATCTCGTCGGGCGCCTCGTCGGCGGCGCGGGCGAAGTACAGGCGGGTGTCGTCCTCGGCATCGTCGGCGCCCCGATGTTCGTGCTCGTCGTACGTCGCCGGGCGGTGGCCCTATGAGATCGCGGACGGTCGTCCTCAGCATCTTGTTCGCGGCCCTCGCGATCGTCGTCGCGCTGGTCTCTTTGAGCGTCGGTACGACGAAACTCCCGCTGGCGGACGTGGTCGAGGTACTGCTCGGCGGCGGCCGTCGTGGCACCCGGCTCGTCGTACTGGAACTGCGCCTGCCGCGAATCGCGACCGGACTGCTCGTCGGTATCGCCTTCGCCGTGTCCGGTGCGCTGCTGCAGACGCTGTCCCGCAACCCGCTCGCCAGCCCGGACATCGTGGGTGTGAACTCCGGTGCGTCCGCGGGCGCCGTCGCGGTGATCGTGCTCGCCGGCACCGGCGGCGGCAACATCTCGGGCGTCGCGGCCAAGGTCGGGATCCCGTTGGCCGCGGTCCTCGGCGGGCTGCTGGCCACGCTGATCGTCGGTGCGTTGTCGATCCAGCGCGGCGTGGTGGACGCGGGCAAGGTGGTGCTGATCGGCGTCGGGATCGCGGCCGCGGCGAACTCGCTGGTCGCCTGGCTGTTGGTGATCGGCGACGTCAACGACGCCGGCCGGGCGGCCGCCTGGCTGGCGGGCTCGTTGAACTCCCGGGCCTGGAGTGATGCGATCCCAGTCTTGATCGCCGTTGTGCTGCTGTTGCCGGTAGCAATGATGTTCAACCGGGACCTGTCCGCGCTGGTGCTCGGTGACGACGTGGCGTCGTCGCTCGGCGTCAGGGTGGCGCGGATCCGGCTGGTGCTGCTGGTGATCGCGACGGTGCTGGCCGCGATGGCGACCGCCGGAGCCGGACCGATCGCGTTCGTTGCGTTGGTCGCGCCACAGGTCGCGCTGCGCCTGACCCGGATGGAACGACCGCCGTTGCTGACCACTGCGATGCTGGGCGCGCTGTTCGTCGTACTGGCTGACCTGTTGGCGCGGAACGGGCTGCAGTGGGCGCAGGTCGGCCCGTACGAGTTACCTGTCGGAGTGCTCACGGCCGCGTGCGGAGCGCCGTACCTGCTTCACCTCATCGGCCGTCAGCAGAAGGGACGCTGAACCGTGCACGTCGAGAACCTGACCCTCGCGTACGACGCTGCTGTGCCGGTGGTCGACGGACTGACGCTGGAGGTGCCGTCCGGTCAGCTGACTGCGGTTGTCGGGCCGAACGGGTCCGGCAAGTCCACACTGCTGCGTGGGATGAGCAGACTGCTCGCTCCGAAGAGTGGGCGAGTGCTGCTGGACGGCAAGGACATTCACGAGTTGCCGGCGCGTGAACTGGCCCGCAAGCTCGGTGTTCTGCCGCAGGGGCCAGTGACGCCGGAGGGGATCACGGCAGCCGAGTTGGTGTCGCGGGGACGGCACCCGCATCGCGGTCTGTTCGGGCGGCTGACGGGCGAGGACGATGCCGCGATCAACGAGGCGCTGCAGGCAGTAGAGCTGACAGAGCTCCGCGACCGGCCAGTTGACCAGCTGTCCGGCGGCCAGCGGCAGCGGGTGTGGATTGCGATGGTGCTGGCCCAGGGGACACAGCACCTGTTGCTGGACGAGCCAACGACGTACCTGGACCTCGCACACGCGGTAGACGTGATGAACGTGGTCCACGCGGCGGCAACGACGGGGCGGACCGTCGTGGCGGTGCTGCATGACCTGACGCTGGCAGCGCAGTACGCCGACCACCTGGTCGTGATGGGGGACGGGCAGATCGCTGCGCAGGGCCGCCCGGTCGACGTACTGACAGCGACGTTGCTGGACGAGGTGTTCGGGCTGAAGGCCACGGTGGTGGAGGTCGGCGGCGCACCGGTCGTCGTACCGGATCGTAGGCTGGCTGGATGAGCTACACCGTGAGCCGTCTGGCGGAGGTCCTGGCTGACTCGGTCAGCTGGATGTCTGTGCGTACGGCGGATGCGGTGCCCGGACCGGACTGGGTCTCGTGTGCGGACCTGATCGCGGAACAGCAGGCCGGTGGCGACCCGACGTACTCGTGGCGCGCGGCCGCAGCGGCTGACTACGCACGGGACTACTCGATCGAGCCGCCGGTGCAGGTCGCGGCCATGTTCACGCTCATGTGGTACGTCCAGGTGCCGTCGCTGGTCGCGGGTGTGACCAGTGCAGTCACCGGGATGTCTCCGGACGTGTCGCCGTCGTCATTGGCGTTCAAGCGGCACCCGGTCGCGCACTACCCGGCAGAGGTCGCGCTGCTGTCGGACGAGGTCGTGCCACTGGCTACGGCGGCGGTACAGCTCAAGGACCACACCAAGGCGTTTCTGGACGGCTACCAACCTGGTGTGAAGCTGGGGTCGCTGCAGCGATTCGGTGCCGTGGACGACGAGGTGCGGGCGGCGATCCGGCTGTCGGAGGATGCGCCGTACGCCGACCGCGCGGCGACGGCATTCGGGGTGTCGCTGGAGGAGAAGTTGCGCACATCCTGCTGCTACTTCTACGTGCTGCCGAACGTGGCCGCCTGCACCACCTGTCCGCGCTTCCGCTGACCCGATTTCGCTCAGAGCTGAACCAGCGCTGGGTTCGTCCGGATCCGGCCGGAAACTGTCGGTGGCCTCGGGAAGCATGGTCGGCATGAGTCGACACACACCCCAGACGTCACCGGCAGGTAATTTCTGGTCGGTTGTCCAGCCCCTGGCCCGGAGCTAGGTTCGCTGACGTGACCTCGTCCGGTGGTTCTCCGGCGACGACTCCGATCGGCTCCCGGGCCGAGGCGGAGGGCTACGTCGCGATGGTCTGTTTCAAGCACGGTCCACCTCGGCTGTACGGCGTCGAGCTCGAGTGGACCGTGCATCATGCGGATGATCCGCACCGGCCCCTCGACGCCGGCCGACTGAGCGAAGCCCTGGGCGTGCACGCCCCCGCGACCCTGGTCCGAGGCAGTCCGCAACTGCCGCTGAGCCGGGGCGCGCTGGTCACCGTGGAGCCGGGTGGCCAGGTAGAGATCTCCGGCCCCGCGTCGGACTCGATCCCGCAGCTGATCGACGACACCGCCGCCGACGCGGCCGAGCTGACGGCTCTGCTGCTGGATGCGGACCTGGTCCCAGGCGACTACGGCCTCGACCCCTTCCGCACACCCCGCCGCATCCTCACCGTCCCGCGGTACGCCGCGATGGAACACGCCTTCCGGCGCCTCGGACCGCACGGGCCGCGGATGATGTGCAGCACCGCCGGCCTGCAGATCTGCCTCGACGCCGGCGAAACGGACCAGACCGCTCTCCGCTGGAGAGCACTGCACGACCTCGGTCCCGCTCTGGTCGGCCTGTTCGCCAACTCCCGCCGCCGCGCCGGTGCGGACACAGGTTGGGCCTCGGCCCGCACAGAGGCGACGTTCGGCACCTGTGCCCCCTTCACCGAGCCACCGCCGCTCGACACCGACCCGGCCGCTGCCTGGGCCCGGACGGCGATGGAGGCGCCGGTGCTCTGCATGCGGCGGGGCGACACGTGGGATGCACCCACCGGGCTGACGTTCGGGGCCTGGGCGGACGGACAGCTGCCCGGCGACAGACCGACGTACGACGATCTCGACTACCACCTGTCCACGCTGTTCCCGCCGGTCCGGCCGCGCGGGTATCTCGAGGTGCGCTACCTCGACGCGCAGCCGGGGGACGGGTGGATCGCCCCGACCCTGCTGCTCACCGCACTGATGTCCGCTCCGATCGACCAGGTGCTGGCCGCGGCCGAGCCTGCTGCCGGCCGCTGGTTCCCGGCAGCTCGCGAGGGGCTCAACGACACCTTGGTACTGCGTGCGGCGCGCGATGTGGTCGCGCTGGGTACCGAGGTCATGGACCGGACCGGTGCGGATCCCGAACACATCGCTGCCGTCGTAACCCGGCTGCAGCGCGTCGTCGACAACACCCACGGAAGGCGAGCTTCATGAATCACCAACTGTCCGATCTGTCGCCGGAGGGCCTGCGGGCGTTCGTCGGTGAGCAGCTCGAACGGTCCAGGGCACGGACGGTCCAGTTGACCGATGCGGTCGACACCAAAGACCTGGTCAAGCAGCACTCCAAACTGATGTCGCCGCTGGTCTGGGACTACGCGCACATCGGCAACCAGGAGGAGCTCTGGCTGGTCCGCGACGTCGGCGGCCGCGAGCCCCTGCGCCAGGACATCGACGAGCTGTACGACGCGTTCCAGCACCCGCGCGCGGACCGTCCTTCGCTGCCGCTGCTCGGTCCGGTGGAAACGCGTAGCTATGTGACCGAGGTACGGGACAAGGTGCTGGATGTCCTGGACCACGTGAAGTTCGATGCAGGGCGTGAGCTGGTGGACAACGCGTTCGCGTTCGGGATGATCACGCAGCACGAGCAGCAGCACGACGAGACGATGCTGGCGACGCACCAGTTGCGGGAGGGTGCGCCGGTGCTCGACGCGCCCCCGCCGCCTGCGGGTCGGCCGCTGCCGTCGGCCGAGGTGTTCGTGCCGGGTGGCGTGTTCGAGATGGGTACGTCGATCGAGCCGTGGGCGTTGGACAACGAGCGGCCCGCGCACGGCGTCCACGTGAGGCCGTACGTGATCGACACCGTGCCGGTGACGAACGGGGACTACCTGCGGTTCGTGCTCGGCGGCGGGTATCAGGATCCGCAGTGGTGGTCCGAGGCCGGGTGGGCGCATGTCCAGAAGGCCTCGCTGGTCGCGCCGCGGTTCTGGTCGCAGGTCGACGGCGAGTGGTGGCGGCTGCGGTTCGCGCACCGGGAGCTGTTGCCGCTCGACGAGCCGGTGATGCACGTCTGCTTCTACGAGGCGGAGGCGTACGCGAAGTGGGCCGGCAAGCGACTGCCGACCGAGGAGGAATGGGAGTTCGCGGCGCGGTACGACCCGTCGAGCGGCCGGACGCGGCGGTTCCCGTGGGGTGACGAGTCGCCCGGTCCGCAGCACGCGAACCTGGGCCAGCGGCACCTCCGGCCGGCACCGGTCGGGGCATATCCGGCGGGCGCCTCGCCACTCGGCGTGGAGCAGCTGATCGGGGATCTGTGGGAGTGGACGTCGAGCGACTTCCGCCCGTACCCGGGGTTCCGCGCGTGGCCGTACGACGAGTACTCGCTGGTGTTCTTCGGGCCCGACTACAAGGTGCTCCGCGGCGGCTCGTTCGGCACCGACGATGTCGTTGCCCGCGGCACCTTCCGGAACTGGGACTACCCGATCCGCCGGCAGATCTTCGCCGGCTTCCGCTGCGCCAGGGACCCGCGCCCCGACGAACTGCAGGCCGGGGAGCTGCACACCTGATGTGCCGCCACCTCGCCTACCTGGGACCGGCGGTCACGCTGGCGTCCCTCGTCCAGGAGCCCTCCCACTCGCTGTTCGAGCAGAGCTGGTCGCCGCGCGACATGCGCGGCGGCGGCTCGGTCAACGCCGACGGCTTCGGCCTCGGCTGGTACGTCGACGGCAACTCGGTCCGGTACCGGCGCAACGTGCCGATCTGGACCGACGACAACTTCCCGGAGCTGGCCGGCTCGATCCGATCCGGCGCCGTGATCGCCGCCGTCCGCAACGGGACCGACGGCATGCCTCATACCGAATCCTCGGTGTCGCCGTTCAAGGTCGGGAACTGGCTGTTCAGTCACAACGGAAGGCTCCCGGGCTACCCGGAGTCGACTGTGAAGTTGGCTGAGCAGTTGCCGGTCGCCGAGTTGCTGAAGCTCGACGCACCGGTCGACTCCGCGCTGCTGTTCGCGCTCGTCTCCAACCGGCTGCGCGACGGGATCACGCCCGCCGATGCGGTCGCGTCCGTCGTCCGGGAGGTGGAGTCGGTCGCGCCCGGCTCGCGGTTGAACCTGCTACTGACGGACGGGGAGCAGATCGTCGCCACCTCCTGGACACATTCGCTCCGGGTCCGGCAGACCGCCGACTCGGTGACCGTCAGCTCGGAACCGTTCGGGTCCGCCGACTGGGACGAAGTACCCGATCGTTCGCTGCTCGTGGCCACCGCCACCACATTGCAGATCACCCCGATGGAAGGACGAGAGTGACCCTCATCGACGTACATCTCACGCCGGACTATGCGGCTCGGGCATTGCGGGAGGATGTTCGGGCGGGATTGGCGGCGACGCCCAAGTGGCTGCCGCCGAAGTGGTTCTACGACGCGCGGGGCAGTGAGCTGTTCGAGGAGATCACGCGGCTGCCGGAGTACTACCCGACGCGGGCCGAGCGGGAGATCCTGCATGCGCGGGCCGGTGAGATCGCGTCGATCACCAATGCGCACACGCTGGTCGAGCTCGGGTCCGGGTCGTCGGAGAAGACCCGCCTGCTGCTCGACGGGCTCCGCGCCCACGGCACGCTCACGTCGTTCGTGCCGCTCGACGTGTCGGAGTCCGCGCTGCGGGACGCGTCCGACGCCATCAACGCCGACTACCCGAGTCTCGACGTACATGGTGTGGTCGGCGACTTCACCGCGCACCTCGACAAGCTCCCGGGTGATCCGCCGCGGGTCGTCGCGTTCCTCGGCGGCACGATCGGCAACCTGATCCCAGCCGAGCGGGAGGCGTTCTACCGTTCCGTTCGCGAGGTCCTCGAGCACGGCGAGTGGTTGCTGCTCGGCACCGATCTCGTGAAGGACCCCGCCACGCTGGTCGCGGCGTACGACGACTCCGCGGGCGTCACCGCCGAGTTCAACAAGAACGTGCTGCGGGTGATCAACCGGCAGCTCGGCGCGGACTTCGACGTGGACGCGTTCGAGCACGTCGCGCTCTGGGACGAAGACAACGAGTGGATCGAGATGCATCTGCGCGCCACCCGCGCGATGCGGGTGCTGATCCCGGAGATCCACCTGGAGATCACGTTCGAAGAGGGCGAGGAGATCAGCACCGAGATCTCCGCCAAGTTCCACCGCTCCGGCGTCGAAGCCGAACTCGACAAAGCGGGCTTCACCCCGGCCGCGTGGTGGACCGACGATGAAGCCCGCTTCGCCCTGTCACTCTGGCAAGCCGTCTAACCCGGCCACCGCACCCGCCGCTTGGCGGGTGCGGTGTTCTGACTCAGCCGCCTTGCTTGATCAGTCCGTTGATCTTGTCGATGTACGCCGGGAGGTCGCTGATCGGCTTCTTGCCGCTCAGGATCGGTTGGTAGTTGGCGGTCGTCAGGTCGCCGACCTGCTGCGCCCACTGGGTGGTGAAGCGGTTGCCGACCGTCTTCTCGGCCGCCAGGTCAGCCTTGACCGTGTCGACGACGGTGGTCTGCTGCGCCTTGGTGAGGGCGTCGAAGTAGCTCGTCTGGGCGGGCGTGTACGCCGGCGGCGCGACCGGGGAGGCCGGCAGTACGGCGTCCCAGACCTTGGTGTTGATGTACTCGAGCACCTTGAACGTCGCGTCCTGGTCCTTGGTGTACTGCGGCGTGCAGATCCCGACCGAGTCGGCAATAGTGGTCGGCGTCTGCACCTGCGGGAACGGCGCGAACCCGTACTTGATCTTCGGCTTGTCGGTCTGGAATCCGGCCGCCAGCCACTGCCCGCCGAACGTCATCGGCACCTTGCCGGCCGAGAACAGCGACTGCACGTTCGCCGCGTCGTACCCGGGCGGCGCCACCGACCCGTTCTTGATCGCGGCGACCAGCTTCTCGACGCCTTCCGTGTACTTCTCGTCGGCCTCGGCCTTCGTCGGGTGGTTGACGTTGTCGGTGAACGGCGCGCCACCCGCCGACACGGAGTACATGCTCATCGTGAACGGTCCGTCGGCGGACGTCAGCTGATCGGCGACGAGTCCGTACTTCGCGCCGTTCTTTCCGGCCAGCTTGGCGGCGTCGGCGTACATCTCGTCCCACGTCCAGCCGGCCTTCGGCAGCGGCAGGCCGGCCGCGGTGAAGGCGTCGGCGTTGTACCAGACGCCGTACGTGTTCATCAGCGACGGCAGACCGCCCATCTGGCCGTCGGCGGTCTTCCAGTTCTCCATCGCGGACGGGACGAACTTGTCGGCCGTGAAGTCGCCGTCGGCGTTCTTGATCTTGTCGGCCCAGTCGACCAGCAAACCCTGGGAGGTGTACTGCTGCTCGGTGTCGTTGCCGCACCAGAACAGGTCCGGCAGCTTCTTCGCCTGGGTCAGCGAGGCGAGCTTGTCGCCGAAGTTGCCGGCCGGGGTGTCGAGTAGCTGGACGGTGATGTTGTCGTCCTTGAAGTCGGCCAGCGCCTTCTTGATCGCGGCGTTGGTCTCCGCCGACTCCCACGTCATCACGGTGACGGTGACCGGCCCGCCGCTGGAGCCGCCGGAGTCGGAGCCGCCGCCGCTGCAGGCTGTTGCCGTCAGCAACCCGGCACACGCCAGGGCCGTCACAACTGATGTTCTCTTCACAGGAATGTCCCCTCTATTTCTGGTTCGTGCTGCCGAGAGCGCCGAGGCCCTGGATGAAGTAGCGCTGCGCGGCGAAGAAGATGATGAGCGGCGGCAGCATGTAGAGCAGGTTGGTGGCCATGTAGTAGCTCCAGTCCGGCGTCTTGCCGGCGAACGGGGAGATGAACGACGCCATACCCACCGACAACGGCCACTTGCCGGACGAGTACAGGTAGACCAGGGGGTTCAGGAAGTCGTTCCAGGACGCCTGGAAGGCCAGGATCGCCATTGTCAGCCAGGCCGGCCGGGTCAACGGCAGCATCACGCTGACGAAGATCCGCAGGTGCCCGGCGCCGTCGATCTTCGCCGCCTCGTCGATGGAGTACGGGATGGCCAGGAAGTACTGCCTGGCCAGGAAGATGAACAACGGGTTCCCGCCGAGGAACGCCGGGACGATCAGCGGCAGCCAGGTGTCGTACCAGCCGATGCTCTTGTACATCTGGAACAACGGGATCAGCCCGACCACACCCGGCAGCAGCATGCTGCCGACGAACAGGTAGAACCACAGCTTGCGCCCGGGGAACCGCAACCGGGCCAGCGCGTAGCCGGCCATCATCGCGGTCATCACGCCGCCGAGCACGCTGAGCGTGGTGATGATCATCGAATTCAGGAACAGCCGCGGGAAGTGGATCGTCTCCGGGCCCTTGATGAAGTTGCTCCAGTGGAACTCGTGCGGCAGCAGCTTGGGCGGGATGTCGAACACCGCGGTCCGGCTCTTCAGGCCGATCGTGATCATCCACAGCAGCGGTACGACCATCACCGCGCAGATGAACAACGCGACGACGTACCACGACGTCGTACCGACCAGACGCGACTTCTTCTTCGGCGGGGGCACGATCTGCGCCGTATCGGGCAAGGCGGCTTCAGTCTGAAGTGCTGTCACTGTATGTCCAGAGCGAGGAGAACTTCGCGGTCAGGGCGATCACGGCGATGATGATGATGAACAGCACCCACACCTGCGCGGACGCGTACCCGAGCTGCGGGATCCGGCCCAGGGTGGGGAAGCCGTTGTTGTAGATCGAGAGCATCAGCACGTTGGTGCTGAATCCCGGTCCACCGCCGGTCAGGATCTTCGGCTGGTTGAACGTCTGCAACGCGGCCGTGGTCTGCAGGATCACCTGCAGGAGCACGATCGGGCTGATCATCGGCAACGTGATCCGGAAGAACACCGACCACGGGCCGGCACCGTCCACCCGAGCCGCCTCGTACAGTTCGGTCGGCACCGACTGCAGCGCGGCCAGGAAGATGATCATCGTCCCGCCGACGCCCCACAGCATCACCAGCACCACGGAGGGCATCGCCGTACTCGGGCCTTGCAACCACAGGCTCGTCGGCAGGCCGAGCCGGTCGAGGATCGTGTTCAGCAACCCGACCTGTGGATCGAGCATGAACTTCCAGAGCGTGATCGTCGCGACGGCCGGCAGCACGACCGGCAGGTACGCCAGGGTGCGGACGATCCGTACGCCGGCGAAGCGCTGGTTGCAGAACATCGCGAGCGCCAGGCCGAGGATCAGCGACAACGGGACATAGAGCAACACCAGGTAGCCGGTCGCCCGCAACGCCGGCCAGAACGCCGGGTCGGTGGTGAACAGCCTCCGGAAGTTGCCGAGGCCAACGAACACCGGGTCGGTCAACCCGTTGTACTTCGTCAGCGCGAGATAGAACGATCGAATCAGCGGATACCCCACGAAGACCAGGAACCCGATCACCGCGGGTGCGATGAACAGGTACGCCGCCTTCACGTCGGAGCCGGCGTTCCGGCTCATCCCACCCCGGCGGCTTCGCCTCTTGGTGGTCGATCCGCCTAAAGAGACTGAATTCATCCGGCCTCCTGGACGGTAACGTTTCCAACGTTTTACTGTTGGGTGACGATGCCGTGTCGTGAAAAGGAAGTCAACCCCGTGTCCGAAACGTTTCCAAGCCAGCCAGAGGTCAGCCGGCCGACGATGATCGACGTCGCCCGGCGGGCCGGTGTGGGCCTCGGCACGGTGTCGCGTGTGGTGAACGGTGGCCATGGCGTCCGCGACGAGACCGCGCAGCGAGTCCGGGCCGCGATCGACGAGCTCGGGTTCCAGCGCAACGAGGTGGCCCGGGCGCTCCGGCCGGGCAAGAAGTCGACCAGTCTCGCGCTGGTGCTCGGCGACCTGACCAACCCGTTCTACGCGAGCATCGCGAAGGCGTCGCTCGAAGTCGCCGGGCAGTCCGGCTTCGCCGTCGTACTGGGCAGTGTGGACGAGGACCCGGAGGGCGAGAAGCGGGCCATCCAGGAGCTGGTCAGCCGGCAGGTGGCCGGTCTGATGATCGTGCCCGACCAGGGCGATCACGCGTTCCTGCAGGGCGCCGGCGTACCGGTCGTGTTCGTCGACCGCCCGGCGACCGGGATCGACGCGGACATCGTGATGGTCGACAACGAGGGCGGCGGCCGGATCGCGGCCGAACACCTGCTGGAGCAGGGCCACGAGCGGATCGCGATCATCCTTGCCCCGTCGTACTACACGATCGGGCGTCGCCTGCGCGGGTTCCGGCGCGCACATCGGGCCGCGGGGATCGAGGTCGACGAGTCGCTGGTCATCCAGCTCCCCGAGGGCAACGCGGAGGCCGCGGAGAAGGCGACCCGCGAGGTGATGCTGCGGACCGATCCACCCACCGCGATCTTCTCCTCGACGAACTTCCTCACCGAAGGTGTGCTGCGTGCTCTTGGTGAGCTCGGCCGGGAGCCCGCAGTGGTTGGGTTCGACGACTTCCGGCTCGCCGACATGCTGCCGACGCCGGTCACGGTCGTTGCCTCCGACATCGCCGAGCTCGGCCGTAGTGCGGCGCGGCTGTTGCTCGATCGCGCGTCGGGTGCGGACACCCGTCCGCCGCAACGGATCGTGCTGCCGTGCGCACTGATCGAGCGCGGATCGGGGGAGCGGCCGCCGGGTTCTGCTGGGAAGAGAAGCAGTCGTTGACGGCCGGCCGCGCGGGTAGGGTCGCCGCGTGCACTACGAATCCTTCGGTACGGGACGGCCGATCGTCTTCCTGCCCGGCTGGGGCGGCGCGAACGGCGAAGGCCGCGACGTCCACGAGCCGGTGTTCGAGGGACGTCCGGGATGGCGCCGGATCTACATCGACCCGCCGGGCACCGGGCAGTCGCCCGCCGTACCGTCGATCACCGACCAGGACGGCATGCTCTCGGCGATCGCGGAACTGATCGACGAACTGGTCGACGATGAACCGTTCGCTCTCGCGGGTACGTCGGCCGGCGGACTGCACGCCCGCGGCATCGTGAAGCGCGACCCGGCCCGCGTTCTCGGTCTGCTGTTGCGCGTGCCGGGAATCGTCGTCGACCGCACGAAGCGGACGTTGCCGACGGAGGAGGACCTGATCAAGACGGCGGCGTACCAAGAAGCCTGGACGGACAAGCAGCGCCGCTACTACGACCCGGCCGAAGCGCAGGCGGACCTCGAGTTCCTGGGCCGCATCCAGGGCGACGTCGCGACGTACGCGCTGCGCGAGGACCCGGCCGCGCGCTTCGAAGGGCCGACGCTGATCGTGACCGGCCGGCAGGACACGATGACGGGCTATGCCGACGCCTGGCCGATCCTCGAGGACTATCCCCGGGCCACGTACGCCGTCCTGGACCAGGAGGGCCACGACCTGCCGGTGCAACGGGTGGGTCTGTATCGCGCGCTCGTGGCTGACTGGCTGGAAAGGATCGAGCACCCGGACGCGTGAGGGGCGGAACGCGCGTCCGGGCGCTCGTCTAGGGGAGGGTCAGAAGTTCGGCCAGGCCCAGCCGAGGTAGTTGTTGAAGTAGGGCAGCGCGCGGGTGCCGATCGCGCCGCTGACGCTGGTGGCCCAGAACGTGCCGTCGCCCTTGGCTACTCCGACATGGCCGTAGGCGCTGATGTTCCAGAAGACCAGGGCGCCCTTCGGCGGGTTCAGATCGCCGCGGTGTGCGGCGCCACGGGCCACGGCGTCGTTCCAGTCGGCGATGGCCGAGGCCCAGATACCGGTCTTCCCGTACGAGTTCTCGGCGGCCATCTCGCAGTACCCCTGGAAGGCGGTCGACCCGCTGCGTGCGGCGTACCAGGCGACGGCCTTGTCGGCGCGCGGGTTGCTCGTGCACAGCGGCGCGACCAGGCCGCTGCTGCCGGTGTTGACGTAGGCGTCGGTGATGAAGCCCTTGCCGGGGATGTGGTCCCAGATCAGGCTGCGGCCGAACTTGCCGGTCACCGGCTCGCCGTAGATCTGGCAGTCGATCTCGACGGCTCCGTCCGGCTGGGTGCCGACCGAGCCGAAGCTGGTCGCGTTGCCGGACCGGATGGTGACGCCGGCGCCGCTGTCGGTGACAACGGTTCCGGTGGCGGCACTGGCCGGGAGGACACCGGTGCCGACGAGGGCGGCGCCGCTGAGCAGGGCGACGGCAGTGAGACGGGACGTGATGCGCATGAGGGCGGTACGCATGGTGGTGTTCCCTTCTGGAGTTGTACTCGCAGGGAACCAAAAAGTGACGGCGTTGTCGCAGTGGGCAACGGAGCTGATTCACTGCGGTTTGGTACTTTATGTAGATAAGTGACGGCGAGAGCGGAGAGTGCGCCGTGCGCCCAGCCCAGGCTCGGTACGTGATCGGAGCGCGCATGCGCGAGCTGCGCGAGGCCGCCGGGGTGGCCTTGACCCGTGCCGCCTCCGAATCCGGCTGGGACAAGGGGCATCTGTCCCGGGTCGAGCGCGGCCACACCAAGCCGAGCCGCGAGCTGATCGAGTGGTACGACGACTCGTTCGGAGCGAACCAGGCGCTGGTCAACCAGCTGATGGAACTCGACGCCGCCGTACGTGCCGGCCGGGACATGTCGCAGCGGGACATGCGCCGGCATGTGCAACCGGTGCTGCTCGGTGGATCCGTGCCGATCGATCATCACCCCGACGACCGGGCCGAACTGGTGGGGGAGACGGTGCCTGACGGTACGCGGGTGTGCCGGGAGCAGGTGTTCGAGAAGACCTGGGAGCTCCGCAACAGCGGCGAACGCCCGTGGCACAACCGCTACCTCACCCGCCAAGGCGCCGCCGGCGCGCCGGGATGGCTGAGGTCACCGGCGCGCGAGCGGGTGCCCGACGCCGGGCCGGGCGACGTCGTGACGGTGCGGATGACCTTGCGGGCGCCGTCCCAGGTCGGCGCGTCGACGGCGTACTTCAAGATCACCGACGCAGCCGGTCGGCTCTACTACCCGGGCCTCGAGTCACCACCGATCTTCTGCACGATCTTCACCGCGTACGAGCTCTGACGATAGGTTTGCCTGCATTCCTGATCCCCGCCCGGATACACGGAGTTCGCAGATGATGAGATCTCGCACGATCGCCCTGGCCCTCGCCACGCTGCTCGTCGTACCGCAGCTGGCCGTCGGCACCGCCGACGCGGTGCACCCGTCGAGGGGACCGGTGGATCCGCCGGTGCCCGCCATTCCGCAGAAGTACCTCGACCAGCCGGTCAACTGGTCGGTCTGCTCGTTCGACGCCGCGGTCAAGCGCCTGTACCCGCAAGCGCCGACCACCAACTGCGCTACGGTCACCGTCCCGATGGACTGGGCGCACCCGGACGCGCACCCGGACGTTAAGGTGGCGATCTCCTACAGCAAGGCCACCGGTACCTCGAAGGGCCTGATGACCACGAACCCGGGCGGACCGGGTGGCGCGGGCCTGACGCTGTCCGCGTCGCTCGCGGTCGAGAAGCCGCAGCTGTTCAGCGACTTCGACCTGCTCGGGTTCGACCCGCGCGGCTTCGGTCAGAGCACGCCGCTGCAGTGCATTACCACGACCGAGAAGCTGAACGCGTTGCCGGTGACGCCGGACTACAAGGAGCGCACCAAGCTGACCCATCAGGTCGAGGTGGCCGAGGCGAAGCTGCAGGCCGAGGCGTGCGCGGCGACCGAGTTCGGCCGGTTCGTCAGCAGCCAGCAGACCGTGTACGACATGGAGTTCCTGCGGGCGCTGCTGAAGGCCCGCCAGCTGAACTTCATCGGCTACAGCTACGGGACCTGGCTCGGCGGCTGGTACGCCGACGCGTACCCGGAGCGGGTCGGCCGGTTCGTGCTCGACTCGAACATGGACTGGACCCACACGCAGTGGGAGAACATGAACTTCGACCCGTTCTCCGGCCAGCGGCGGCGGGACACCCAGCTCATCCCGTGGATCGCCCGGCACGCCGACATGATCCAGGGGCTCGGGTCGACGCCGAAGCAGGTGACCGCGAAGTACGACCAGGTCCGAGCCGACCTGGTGAAGCTGGTGAAGGCCGGCGCCAGTAGTGTCCGCGGCGACAACCTGGACGGCATGATCTACAGCGCGCAGTACGGCAACGTGCGCTTCATCCGGGCCACCGTCGACATCCTCGTGCACGACGAGTACGTGAAGGACCCGTCGGCGTCCGGTGAGGTCGAGCTGCGGCACGTCGACCGCGCGTGGGCCCGGATCTCGCCTGAACTGCAGGCCTTCGACACTCTCGCCGCGATTCGCGCCCGGTACGGCGTGACACCCGCGGCCACGTCCGCGGCAGCCGCCGCGGTGCGTGTCGACTCGGCCCGGTCGGTCATTGCGGACGCCTGGGCGACTGCGGCCAGGTCGAGCGGTGACGCGACCGTCAACCTCGGCGCGATCAGTACGACGGTCCGCTGCAACGACACCGCGTTCAGCCACGACCCGGGGTACTACCTGCGCGAGGCCGACAAGATGGCGCGCAAGTACAGCTTCTTCGGCTATCTGAACGGCGTACCGATGTGCGCGTTCTGGCCGTACCCGCCGCAGGACCGCAAGGTCGACCTTGTGGGCTCGCCGCGAATCCTGATGGTGCAGGACGAGCTGGACCCGGCGACGGCGTACGAGGGTGCGCTGCGGACCCATGAGGGCACCGCCAAGGCGACCCGGTTCGTTGCCATCGACGACGAAGGTCAGCACGGGCAGTACGTCGGCTCGCCGTCGGCCTGTGTGGAGGAGATCGGCGACCGGTTCGTGTTCGCCGGCGAGCTACCCGGCAAGGACCAGGTCTGCGGGACGTCACCGCTACCCGCCGAGCTGTCGGTCTACCCGGTCGACGGCCCGGTCGACGGCAACGCCGTACACCTGCCGAAGTCGAAGCAGCCGCGGGTGAACCCGATCCTGCAGCAGAGCCTCGACGCGGTGGCGAACAGCACTCTCCGCTGACCGGAGACACCCAATGGGGGCCTTGGACAAGCAATAGCCTGTGCAAGGTCCCCGTTGCCTGTGCGCAGTACGGCGCTCAGCGGTCGGGCGTGTCGTACTCCGCGGCGATTTCGGCGTCCAGTTCGGCTTTGCGTTTTACCCAGCGTTCGGTGAGGCCTTTCACCTCTTCGCTGATGAAGTCGATGAAGGCCAGGGAGATGCGGATGCGGTGGTGGGCGTCGGTGCCTTCGCCGGCGGCGTCGAGGACCTTGCGGAGGGATTCGGACCAGCGCACCAGCGAGGCGTCCTCGCTCATCATCGTCTGGTACCAGGCGTCGTCCTGCACGACGTACACATCGCGGCGACTGCCGGGCTCGCGCTCACGGGTCGCCAGGCGCAGCTGCAGCAGATAGTTGACCGCGCCGGAGACCGCGGCGGGGCTCGCCTGCAGCTGGTCGGACAGTTCGGCGGCCGTCATCCGACCGTCCACGCTGGACAGGATCGCGGCGAACACCCGGGCGGCCATCCGCGGCCAGCCGGTCTCGGCCAGCAGGTTGCCGAACTGCTCGGTGTATCGCCGGACCGCGTCGTCGTCTCGAAGTGCACTCACCGCCCCATCATCCCCTTTGGGTCACTCGATTACCTGACTTGTGAGAAACGTGTTAGCAAGATTCACAAACTTCTGAATGAAGTGTACGTTATGAATCATGACATCAGCCATCGTGGTCTCTGGACTGCACAAGTCGTACGGAAGTACGCACGCCCTCGACGGTCTCGACCTTGAGGTCGCGACCGGTGAGGTGCATGGCTTCCTCGGGCCGAACGGCGCCGGGAAGTCCACCACCATCCGCGTCCTGCTCGGACTGCTGCGCGGTGACGCCGGTGATGTCTCGCTGCTCGGCGGGGACCCGTGGGGCGACGCCGCGAAGCTGCACCGGCGGCTGGCGTACGTCCCGGGCGACGTGAACCTGTGGCCGAACCTGACCGGCGGCGAGGTGATCGACCTGCTCGGCCGGCTCCGTGGCGGGCTGGACGAGAAGAAGCGCGACGAGCTGCTGCGCAGGTTCGACCTCGACCCGACCAAGAAGGGCCGGACGTACTCCAAGGGCAACCGGCAGAAGGTCGCCCTGGTCGCCGCTCTCGCGAGTGACGTCGAGCTGCTGATCCTGGACGAGCCCACGTCCGGTCTGGACCCGCTGATGGAGGAGGTGTTCCGGCAGTGCATCGAGGAGGAGCGTCAGCGCGACCGCACCGTGCTGCTGTCGAGCCACATCCTGTCCGAGGTCGAGGCCCTGTGTGACCGGATCAGCATCATCCGCCGCGGCAAGGTGGTCGAGACCGGCACGCTGGCCGACCTGCGCCACCTCACGCGTACGTCGATCCACGCGGAGCTGGCCGGGTCGCCGAACGGCCTCGCGCAGCTGCCGGGGATCCACGACCTCGACGTCCAGGGCAACCGGGTCCGCCTCGAGGTGGACACCGCCCAGCTCGAGGCCGTGATGCGGCAGCTGTCCGCGAGCGGGATCACGAGCCTGGTGGCGCAGCCGCCGACGCTCGAGGAGCTGTTCCTGCGGCACTACGAGGACGACGTACCTGCCCAGGATTCACAGGAGCCTGAGGCGGCCGTCCGATGAACGACTTCGTCGGTACCGGGACGCTGGTGCGGCTCGCGCTACGCCGGGACCGGATCCTGATCCCGATCTGGATCGTCGTGTTCGTGATGACGGCCGCCGGCTCGGCCAAGGCGACGATGGACCTGTACACGGACCCCAAGGCGCTGGTCGACGCGGCTCGGACGTCCAACGCGTCACCCGCGCTGGTCTCGCTGTACGGGCGGATCTTCGACGAGTCCTCGCTCGGGGAGGTCTCGCTGTTCAAGCTCACCGCATTCGGCGCGCTCCTGGTCGCGTTGCTCGGCGGAATGCTCGTCGTACGGCACACCCGCAGCGAGGAGGAGTCCGGGCGGCTCGAGCTGCTGAGTGCCGGCGTACTCGGTCGGTACGCCGCTCTGACCTCCGCACTGATCGTGTCCGGGGCGACTGTGATCGTGCTCGGGCTGCTGACCGCGCTGTCGCTGATGGGCAGTGGCTTGGACACGAAGGGGTCGTTCGCATTCGGGTTGATGTGGGCGGCAGCCGGACTGTCGTTCGCCGGTGTGGCTGCGGTGACCTCGCAGGTCACTGAGAGTGCGAGGGCTGCGAACGGACTGACAGCAGTCGTGCTGGGCATGGCGTACGTACTGCGCGCCATCGGCGACTCGTCCGCAGACGGCAGCACGCAGTGGGTCTCGTGGCTGTCACCGATCGGCTGGTCGCAGCAGGTCCGTGCGTACGCCGGTGACCGCTGGGCCGTACTACTGGTGCCGCTGGTGTTCCTCGCCGTACTGATCGCAGCAGCGACCGCACTGATCGGCCGGCGCGACCTGGGGGCTGGTCTGGTGCGGCCACGTCCCGGACCGCCCCGGGCGGCCAAGTCATTGCGCTCCCCGCTCGCGTTGGCCTGGCGGCTGCACCGGGGCTCGTTACTCGCCTGGGGTTTCGCGTTCCTGCTGCTGGGTCTGCTGGTCGGCAACATCGCCAGCAACGTCGACGGGTTCGTCACCAGTGACAGCGCGAAGGAGATGGTGCAGAAGCTCGGTGGAGTGGAGGGCATCACGGATGCGTTCCTGGCGACCGAGATGGGCATGGTCGGGCTGCTGGCGTCGGCGTTCGGGATTCAGGCGGCGTTGCGACTGCGGTCGGAGGAGACCGCGCTGCGGGCCGAGCCGTTGCTGGCGACCGGTGTCTCTCGAGCGCAGTGGCTGGCGAGTCATGTGCTGATGGCGCTGCTCGGCACGGGCGTACTGATCCTGGTCGCCGGACTGGGCTCCGGGATCTCGAGTGGTGCGTCGCTCGGCAACGTCGGCCGTCAGGTGCCGCGGATGCTCGCCGCAGCCGCCGTACAGCTGCCTGCGATCTGGTTGGTGACCGCGCTGGTCGTCATCCTGTTCGGGTTCGCGCCCAAGCTGGTGACCGGCGGGTGGGCGCTGTACGGCGTGTTCCTGCTGATCGGTCAGTTCGGCGAGATCTTCAACCTGCCGCAGTGGATGATCAACCTCAGCCCGTACGGCCACACGCCGCGGCTGCCGGGCGGTGACTTCTCCGTCGCACCGGTGCTCTGGCTGACTGCGATCGCCGCAGCGCTCACGATCACCGGCTTCGCCACGTTCCGTCGCCGCGACATCGGCTGACGTTTCGGCTGACCATGATCAGCGCTGGTCTGAGGGGTCCAGCGCTCACAGGCCCGCCCGGTGCCTCACCGGGCGGGCCTGTCTACGATCGCTGGGTGTTCAGTGAGCAGCTGGTTGGGTTCTGGAGCGAGCGGCACCTTTGTGTGCTGAGTACTGTCCGAGCAGACGGGACGGTGCACGCGACGCCGGTCGGGGCGACCTTGGACGCCGAGGTGGGGTTGCTGCGGGTGATTTGCTCCGGTACGTCGTACAAGGCCCGAGCGATCCGGCGGCTCGGGGAGGCGGCTGTCGCGGTGACTCAGGTGGACGGCCGGCGCTGGAGCACGATCGAGGGGCGTGCCGTGGTCAGCGACGACCCTGCGCGGGTACACGAGGCCGAACGGCGGTACGCCAAGCGCTACAAGGAGCCACGGGTCAACCCACAACGCGTAGTCATCGAGATCACCGTGACAAAGGTCCTCGGCAATGCCTGACCCCATCACCGTCGTAGGCCTGGGCGCCGACGGCTGGAACGGCCTGTCGACCCCAGCCCGCACAGCCATCGAGCAAGCCGACATCCTCCTAGGCAGCCCCCGCCAACTCGCTCTCATTCCTGAACGAGATGTCTTGCAGGTTCCTTGGCCGTCGCCTTTGTCGGAGGCGCTTCCGCGGTTGCTGGAAGAGCACCGGGGTCGGCGGATCTGTGTGTTGGCCAGTGGTGACCCGACGTTCCACGGCATCGGTACGACGTTGGTCCGGTTGCTCGGCGCTGACGCCGTACGCGTGATCCCGCAGTCGTCGAGCGTCTCGTTGGCGTGTGCGCGGCTCGGCTGGGCACAGGATCAGGTGCAAGTGGTGAGCCTGGTGACCAACCCGGTCGAGCGACTCCACCCGCACCTCCAGCCCGGTCGACGAGTCCTGATCCTCAGTCGAGGCGCCCAGACCCCGGCCGAGGTCGCGGACCTATTGGTTGCCCGCGGCTACGGTTCAAGCGAGTTCACCGTCCTCGAACAGCTCGGCGGCCCAGCCGAACGCGTCCGTACGACGAACGCCACCGACTGGTCCGACGACGTCGCCCCGCTCAACGTCATCGCCGTACTCTGCCCGCCCGACGCCCCCGTCCTCTCGACAGCACCCGGCCTGCCCGACGACGCATACGAGAACGACGGTCAACTGACCAAGCGCGAAGTCCGCGCAGTCACCCTGTCCCGCCTCGCGCCCGTCCCCGGGCAACTGCTCTGGGACATCGGCGGCGGCGCGGGAAGCATCGCGATCGAGTGGTCCCGGCACCATCCGTCCTGCCGTGCGATCGCCGTCGAGCGCGACCCTGACCGCGCGAAACGCCTGGAACGCAACGTTGCCGCGCTTGGTGCGGCGGTGGAGACCGTAGAAGGTGCAGCCCCGGCAGCGCTCGACGGTCTCGAATCGCCGGACGCGATCTTCATCGGCGGGGGAGCGACAGCCGCCGGCATGTTCGACGCCTGCTGGAACGCACTCCGCCCGGGCGGTCGCCTGGTCGCGAACGGCGTCACGTTGGAGACCGAATCCCTGATCGCCCAGTGGTACAAGGCCGTCGGCGGCGACCTCATCCGCCTCGACGTACAACGCGCTTCCGCCATCGGCACCATGACCGGCTGGCGCCCAGCCATGCCTGTAACCATCTGGAGCGTGACGAAGTGACGGTTCACTTCATCGGTGCCGGACCAGGCGCCGCCGACCTGATCACCGTCCGCGGCCGCGACCTGATCGCTTCTTCACCTGTCTGTCTGTACGCCGGTGCACTCGTCCCGGCCGAGCTCCTTGACCACTGCCCGCCCGGCGCCCGCAAGGTCGACACCGCGAACCTGACCCTCGACGAGATCGTCGCCGAACTCGCCACCGCCCACGCCGCCGGCCTCGACGTCGCCCGCCTGCACTCCGGCGACCCGTCCGTCTTCAGCGCGATGGCCGAACAGATGCGCCGCCTCGACACCCTCGAGATCCCGTACGACGTGACGCCCGGCGTACCGGCGTACGCCGCGGCCGCCGCCACTCTCCGCCGTGAGCTGACCGTCCCCGAGGTCGGGCAGACCGTCGTCCTCACCCGGATCGGCGGCAGCGCCAGCGCGATGCCGGCCGGTGAAGACCTCGCGACCCTCGGCGCGAGTCAGGCGACGATCGTTCTGCATCTTGCGGTGCAGCAGATCGACCGCGTCGTCGCGGAACTCGTCCCGAACTACGGCGCGGACTGCCCGGTCGCGGTGGTCGCGCGTGCTTCTCGCGACGACGAGGTCGTCCTGCGCGGCACGCTCGCCGATATCGCGGAGCAGGTGAAGTCTGCGGGCGTTCGCCGTACCGCCGTCATCATCGTCGGAAAGGTGCTGTCGGCAACGGCCTTTCGGGACAGTCATCTCTATTCGGCCGATCGCTCGCGATGAAGGTTCTGCTGCTCGGCGGGACGGGGGAGGCTCGCGAGCTGGCGGGTCTGCTGGCTAAGGCTGGGGTCGAGGTGGTGTCGTCGCTTGCCGGGCGGACCGCCGATGCGCGGGTGCCGGTTGGTGAGGTTCGGGTTGGTGGGTTCGGTGGGGTGGGCGGGCTTGCGGGCTGGTTGCGGGAGCATCGGGTTGATGCGGTGATCGATGCGACGCATCCGTTCGCGGCGAACATCACCGCTAATGCGGTCGCTGCGACGCGGGAGGTCGGTACGCCGCTGCTCGTGCTGCGGCGACCGGGATGGGCCCCGGAGCCTGGCGACAATTGGCATTGGGTCGACAGCGCTTCCGGTGCTGCTGAGTTGCTGCCGGGGCTGGGGACTCGGGTGTTTCTCACGGTCGGCCGGCAGGGGCTCGATGCCTTCGCTGGTACCGGGCTGAGGACGCTCGCTCGGTGCGTCGATCCGCCCGAGCCTCGTCCCACCTGGTGCACGCTGATCCTTGCCCGCGGCCCCTTCACTGTCGCCGACGAGGAGACGATCCTCCGCGACCACGGCATCGACGTACTGGTCACCAAGGACAGTGGCGGCCCCGCCACAACCGCCAAACTCACCGCAGCCCGCCGACTCGCAATCCCTGTAGTAGTGATCCACCGCCCAGCCCTACCCGCGGGGCCTGAGGTGGTCGAGACGGTCGCGGAGGCCGTTCAGTGGGTAATGCGAGCGAGCCACTCACCGAGCACGTGACGCTCGCCTTCGGTCAGCATCTCAAGCTCCGGCAACCGCGCCCGCAGCGCATTCGCAGCCGTCACCACCCCCGCATCCGCCCGCGCCCTGTCATCCGCGGTCTCGTGGTGTGCTGGGTCTGTTGTGATTGCCGTGATCAAGGCGTTGAACATGGCATCTGCCAGCCGTGGATCCCGGCTCTCCTCCGGGACGGCTAGCAGTGCTAGTACGGCGCCTGAACCGGCCGCCTGTACCAGTTCCGCGGCCAGGCCCTCGTCGACGCGCAACCGTCCGGCGGCCGCGATATTGCGGATCCGGGTTCGCAGGATCGCCAACCCGGCCTCGGCTGCAGCGGGGCGCCGGCCCGGCTGCGTGTCGGCATGCATCAGCAGGAAGAGTGCCGGATTCGCCAGCCCGAACCCGATGTGCAGGTCCCATCCCGCGCGGAGGTCCGTGATCGGGTCTGCCGTCGGATCGAGCGGTGGTTTGTCCGCGAGGTACGTCGAGAACCCGTACTCGAGCACCGCCGCGAGCAGCCCGTCCTTGTCGCCGAACAGCCGGTAGATCGTCGGCGCCTGCGTACCCGCCGCAGTCGCGACCGCCCGCGTCGATACAGCGTCCCGCCCACCCGCCGCGAGCAGCCTGGCAGCAACCTCGACGATGTGCGCCCGCATCCGATCCCGCCCACTTACACCGTCGCCGCTGGTGATCGGGTCGCCTGGCGTCTCGTCGGTTTGCAGCTCGTCCACGCGCCAACGGTAGCGGTTGGCTCATGTTGTTAACAGTGATAGCGTCAATCTGTATCCACTGATAACGAGGAGCTGTGCATGATCATCGTCACCGGAGCGACCGGCCGTCTCGGCCGTGCTGTTGTCGACCGCCTCGCGGACCGTCTTCCCACCAGTCAGCTCGGCGTCAGCGTGCGTGACCCGGAGAAGGCCGCGGACCTAGCCGCCCGTGGCGTCCGGGTACGGCGCGGAGACTTCGGCGACCCGGACTCGCTCGCGCACGCATTCGAAGGCGCCACCCAGGTGCTGATCGTTTCCGGCCCGGCCGACCCGGAGCCGCACCACGTCGCGATCGACCTCGCCAAGACCGCCGGCGCCGAGCGCATCCTCTACACCAGCCACCAGGCCGCGAACCCGGACTCCCTGTTCCTCGCGACCCGAGGCCACGCCGCGACCGAACAGGACCTGGTGAATTCCGGCGTACCGTTCACGGCGCTGCGCAACGGTTTCTATGCGAGTACGCCGGTCTTCCTGCTGCGATCCGCGCTGGAGACGGGCGAGCTGATCCTGCCGGAGGACGGGCCGTTCTCCTGGACAGCGCACCGAGATCTGGCTGACGCGGCGGTGCTCGCGCTGACCGAGCCCGGGCGTCTCGACGGCATCACGCCCGCGCTGACCGGGCCGGAACTGTTCGACTACGCGGACATCGCCGCGATCGCCTCGGACCTCGTCGGGCGGAAGATCACCCGGATCACGGTGCCGGACGAGGAGTGGAGGCGGGCGGCACTCGGCCGCGGGATGCCGGGGTTCCTGGCCGACCTGACGCTGGGCATCTTCGCAGCCGCCCGGCGCGGCGAGTTCGCCGTCGTCGACCCCACGCTGCCGGCACTCCTCGGCCGCCCGGCCACGACCCTCCGCGAAGTACTCGCCGCCGAGCTCACCGCGTAGAGCACGTCCGACGAGTCCCGCCCACTGCGCGGCATGCGCTGACGATCGGCGGCGGGTGGGTCGATAGATTGACGCCATGGGGATTCAGATCGCGCCGAGCATCCTGGCCGCCGACTTCTCGCGGCTGTCTGACGAGGCGGCCGCTGTGTCGAATGCGGACTGGCTGCATGTCGACGTGATGGACAACCACTTCGTGCCGAATCTGACTCTCGGGATGCCGGTGGTCGAGTCACTGGCCAAGGCGACCGACATGCCGCTCGACTGTCACCTGATGATCGAGGACCCGGACCGCTGGGCGCCTGGGTACGTCGAGGCGGGTGCGTCGAGCGTCACGTTCCACGTCGAGGCCTGCCGGGCGCCGATCCGGACCGCGCGGGAGATCCGGGCCAAGGGCGCGCGGGCCGCGATGGCACTCAGGCCCGCAACTGCGATCGAACCGTACGAGGACCTGCTGGCCGAGCTCGACATGATCCTGATCATGACCGTCGAGCCCGGGTTCGGTGGCCAGAAGTTCCTCGACGTCTGCGTACCGAAGATCCGCCGCACCCGCCAACTGCTCGACAAGCACGGCCTGGACCTGTGGATCGAGATCGACGGCGGTGTCTCGGCCGACACCATCGAGCGCTGCGCCGAAGCCGGCGCGGACGTGTTTGTGGCCGGCTCGGCGGTGTACGCCGCCGACGACCCGAACGCGATGGTCGAGCAGCTACGCGGTCTCGCCGAGCAGTCCGCCGGCCGGTAAGTCAGGCTCGCTCGGCTCCGGCTCGACCTCCGGCGGCACCCGCAGCAGCAACACCGTCGACACCACCGCGAGTACGGCGGCCAACAGCCACACGTACCGCACGCCGAAGCCTTCGATCACCGCACCCGCCACCGCAGCCCCGATCGCCGCACCGCCGGTCGCCGCGCTGCCCATCCATCCGAAGACCTCGGTCCGCGCGACGTCCGGTGTCAACGAACCCAGCCGCCCGTACAGCGCACCGATCGCCGGCGCCAACGTCAGCCCCGACACCGTCAACGCGATCCCCAGCGACACCGACGACCAGGTCGCAAACACGCACAACAGCATCCCGACCGCGACGAGAGCAGCCCGCCGCCACAGGTACGACGTACGCCGACCGGGCAACGCACCCGCGACAGCCCCGCCGACGAGGCTGCCGAACGCCCATACGGCCTCGAGGATCCCGGCGATCAGCCGCTGCCCGTGGTCGTCGGCGAACGCGACGATGGCCAGCGAGATCCCGTTGAACGACATGACCCACAGGCCGAACGCGAGGATCAGCGGCAACCGGTGTCGATGCCACAGCAGCTGCCGCGCGGTCAGCGGCACCGTGGTGTGCTGGTCGCGGGGGAGCGGCTCGGGTTGTCGGAGCGCATACCACCAGATGAAGACGGCTGACATCACCGCCGCGAGCAGTACGCCGGCCCGCGGGCTCGCCACGCTCACCGCGGTTGCCCCGAGCATCGGCCCGACCATGAACAACAGCTCCTGCGCTGTCGCATCCACCGAGTACGCCGTCCGCAGCGCCGGGCCGGAGACGACCCGCGGCCACGCGGCGCGCAACGTCTGCATGACCGGCGGCACCAGGGCGCCGGCGAGCAGAGCCAGCAACGGCAGCAATCGATGCAGCCCGGTCGGCAGAAGGGCGATCGTGAACAGCGCGAGGCTCCAGGCGATCCCGGTCGCGAGCAACACGCCACGAGGCCCGCGCCGGTCGGCCGCGCGCGACCAGAGCGGTCCCGCAACCGCCGCACCGACCGAATAGGCGCCGGCAACAACGCCTGCCCACCGGAACGAGCCGCTCGCATCCTTGGCGAGGAACGCGATCGGCACCATCGTCGCGAGCATGGGCAGCCGGGCGAGCAGTGAAGACACCAGCAGCGTCATCACACCGTGCGCTCGCCACAACTCGCGGTACCCAGCCAATTCCATGCCCGCATTCTTGCCCCCGCCGCCGACAGTTTCCGTGCCCCAGCCGGTCGGGCCTCTACGATGAGCGGGTGAGCGAGCACAAACCGGTGGATACCTGGCTGACCGACATGGACGGCGTGCTGGTGCACGAGGAGCGCGCCATCCCCGGAGCCAGTGAGTTCATCGCGGCTCTGCAGGCGTCCGGCAAGAAGTTCCTGGTCCTCACGAACAACTCGATCTTCACGCCGCGTGACCTCCGCGCCCGCCTGCTTGCCGCGGGCATCGACATCCCGGAGCGGTCGATCTGGACCAGCGCGCTCGCCACCGCCCAGTTCCTCGACGACCAGCGCCCGCGCGGGACGGCGTACGTGATCGGCGAGGCGGGACTGACCACCGCGCTGCACGAGATCGGGTACGTACTGACCGAACGCGACCCGGACTACGTCGTCCTCGGCGAGACCCGGACGTACTCGTTCGAGGCCATCACCAAGGCGATCCGGCTGATCGCCGAAGGCGCCCGCTTCATCGCGACCAACCCGGACCCGACCGGCCCGTCACAAGAGGGCCCGCTGCCGGCAACCGGCTCGGTGGCCGCGCTGATCACCCGGGCCACCGGCGTCGCACCGTACTTCGTCGGCAAGCCGAACCCGCTGATGATGCGCAGCGCGCTGAACCGGATCGAGGGACATTCCGAAACCACCGTGATGATCGGCGATCGGATGGACACCGACATCATCAGCGGTCTCGAGGCGGGTCTGCGGAGCGTGCTCGTGCTGTCCGGATCGACCGGCGAGCACGAGGTCGAGCGCTTCCCGTACCGCCCGACCCGCGTGGTCCGGTCGATCGCCGACGTCGTACCACTGGTGACCGCGCTGTCCTAGCAGGTCAAGACGCGGAAGCCGTAGCCCTGCGCCTTGAGGGTCTTGAGAATCGTGGGCAATGCCGCCACGGTCTGAGCGCGGTTGCCGCCGCCGTCGTGCATCAGGATCACCGAGCCGCTGTGCACGTTCTTCAGCACGCGTTGCACGATCGCCGTCGTGCCGGGTTTGGTCCAGTCCCGCGAGTCCACGGTCCACACCACGAGGTCCTTGCCGAGCGCCCTCGCCCGTTGCCGGACGGTCGGGTTCACCCCGCCGTACGGCGGTCGCAGGCAGCCCGGCGTACTGCCGATCTGAGCCCGGATGGCCTGGTCCGTCGACATCACCTGCTGCCGGAACGCGGTCGCGCTGAGGGGGCGGAGGTCGGCGTGCGTCCAGGTGTGGTTCTGCACGCTGTGACCGGATTCGTGGACCCGCTTGGTCAGCTCGGGATGTTTCCGGACGTTCTGCCCGATCTCGAAGAACGTCGCCTTGGCGCCGTACTGCGCGAGGATGTCGAGCACCTTCGGGGTGTACTCGACATCGGGCCCGTCGTCGAACGTCAGTACGACGTACTTGGTCGGCAGCGGCGTTTTCGTCGGCGTGACCGGTGCTGCTGCGGACGGCGAGGGCATGGCTGGTTTGGCCGGCGACTTCGCGGCCGCGACCACGACCGAGCCGATCACCGCGCTCACCAGCATCATCATCGCCAGGCCGACGGCGCGGTTCCCCGCACGCGTCAAGCGAACGTCCATTGTCCCCCCAGGGCGGTGGGTGGTTCACGTCCTCACTGAATCCTCAGGGCCCACGCTAAGGCACTTGTGACAGGAATTGACGTAACCGCGCGGCCCCGCGCCAAGTGTCAGGTGCAGGACATGGTGGTGAAGCCGTAGCCTCTGGCCTTCAGGGTCCGCAGGATCTTCGGCAGCGCGGCGACTGTCTGGCTGCGGTTGCCGCCGCCGTCGTGCATCAGGATCACCGAACCGCTGTGCACGTTCGCCAGTGCCCGACGCACGATCACCGACGTTCCCGGGCGGGACCAGTCGCGGGTGTCGATGGTCCACAAGCGGATGCTCTTGCCGAGGGCGGCGGCCCGCCGGGAGACCAGTTTGTTCGTCGCGCCGTACGGCGGCCGGAGACAGCGCGGGGTGTACCCCGTCTGGGCCCGGATGTATCGGTCCGTCTTCTGGACCTGGGACCTGAACGTTGCCGAGGAGACCTTCCGGAGATTCGGGTGCGACCAGGTGTGGTTCTGCACGCTGTTGCCCATTTGGTCGACGCGGCGGGTCAAGGACGGGTAGCGCGCCACATTCCGGCCGATCTCGAAGAAGGTTGCCCGTGCCCCGTAGGCCCGAAGAATCTTCAGTATCTGCGCGGTGTACGGCGTACTCGGGCCGTCGTCGAACGTGAGATAGACGTACTTGGCACGGGCCGGCGCGGCCGCCACCGTACTGACCGTGCTGGTTGTGCCGGTCGTGGGCGCGGCGGTTGCCGCGAGCCCGGATGTGGTGATCAATCCGACGGCAACTGCTGCGATCGTGAATCGGAACGACACGGCTACCCCCAGGTGTAGCTCAGCCCCAGAGCGGGACCACCTTCCATCGTGCGCCCTGGCAGCCGTTTCTGCCAGGGCGGGACCGTCTCAGAGCACCTGGGACAGGAACTGTCGCAGCCTCGGCGAGTCGGCTGAGTCGAAGATCTGCTCGGGTACGCCGGACTCGACCACGACGCCGTGGTCCATGAAGGCCACCTGGTCGGCGACCTCGCGGGCGAACCCCATCTCGTGGGTGACCACAACCATCGTCATGCCGGCCTCGGCGAGGTCCGCCATCAGCGACAGCACGCCCTTGACCAGCTCGGGATCGAGCGCCGATGTCGCCTCGTCGAACAGCATCACCTCGGGCTCCATCGCCAGCGCCCGCGCGATCGCGACCCGCTGCTGCTGACCGCCAGACAGGTTCCCGGGTCGCGCTCCGGCCTTGTGCGCAAGGCCGACGAGATCGAGCTGCGCGCGGGCCGCCGCCTGTGCGGCCTCGGCGTCGAGCTTCTTGATCTTGCGCAGCGGGAGCGTGATGTTGTCGAGCACGCTCTTGTGCGGGAACAGGTTGAAGTGCTGGAACACCATGCCGATGCGTCGCCGCAGTACGTCGGCATCGCCTCGCAGTACCGACTCGCCGCCGAGCTTCACATCACCCGCGTCGGGTTCGAGCAGACGGTTGATCGCACGCAGCAGCGTCGACTTCCCGGACCCTGACGGGCCGATCACGCACGCGGTCTGCCCGGCCGGTACGACGAGATCGACGCCCCGCAGCACCTTGTTGCTGCCGAACGCGAGCTCGACACCGCTCACCTCCAGGCTCGCTGCCTCAACGGTTCGCATGCGCGAGCTCCTTCAGTTCTACGTCCTCCAACTCGACCGGCCGTCCTTCGCGTAGCCGCTTGTCGAAGTGGTTCACGAAGTGCGTCAGCGGGACCGTGATCACCAGGTAGAAGATGCCTGCGAGCAGCAACGGGGACAGGTTGCCGTTGGTCGCGGCCGCGTCCTGGCCGATCCGGAACAGTTCGCGCTGGCTCGCCAGCAGGCCGAGGAAGTAGACCAGGCTCGACTCCTTCACGAGCGCGATGAACTGGTTCACCAGCGCCGGCAGCACCCGCCGTACCCCTTGCGGGATGACGACCAGCCGCATGCCGCTCGTGTAACTGAAGCCCAACGCACGGGCGGCCTCGAGCTGACCCTTCTCCACGCTCTGGATGCCGGAACGGAAGATCTCGCCGATGTACGCCGCGGCGATCAGCGAGAGCGCGAGGATGCCGAGCGGGTACGGGTTCGGGCCCCACCAGTGCCGGGTGATCGGAGACAGGCCCTGGCCGATCAGCAGGATGGTCAGGATCGCGGGCAGGCCGCGGAAGATATCGGTGTAGATCTTCGCCGGCCAGCGCAGCCAGCGCTTGCTGGACAGGGCGAGGACCGCCACGACCATGCCGAGCAAAGTGCCCAGCACGACCGAGGCGGCCGCCAGAATCAGAGTGTTGACCAGTCCTACCTTCAGCATCTCCGGCAGGACAGCCTTCATCGACTCCCAGTCGAGGAAGGTGTCACTCAGGGTGGACCAGATGTCCATCAGGCTTTGGGAGCCGTGAACTTGACCGATCCGCTGCCCGGCTTGAAGTTCGCCGGTACGGCGCGACCCGGGTAGTACTGCTCCACCAGCTTGGTCCAGGTGCCGTCGGCAATCACCTCGTCGAGCGCCTTGTCCACGGCCTCGCGGAGCTTGTCGTTGCTCTTCGCCACCGCGAACGCCATCGGCGCGTCACTGAGCTCCTTCGCGGCCAGGATCACCGTGCCGCCGCCCTGCTCCTTCGCCATCTTCTCGCCGATCTCGGCCGGGCTCACCCAGGCGTCCGCCGTACCGGCCTTGAGCTGGCCGAGCGCGGCGTTGTAGTTCGGGACGCGGACCGGGTTCAGGTTCTTCTGTGTGGCGTAGTCGTCCTGGACGGTGCCCTGGACGACCACGACGCGCTTGCCGGTGAGCTGGTCGAACGAGGTGATCCCGGAATCCTCGGTGGTGTTCAGGCCGAGGTAGCCGAAGTCGTAGCCGTTGCTGAATGCAACCGTCTTCTTGCGGGCCTCGGTGACCGTGATCGACGAGCTGCCGAGGTCGAACTGGCCGCCGTTCACCTGCGACAGCAGCGCGGAGAAGTCGGTCCCGACGAACTCCGGCTTCAGGTTCAGCTTCGCCGCGACCGCGGTGATCAGGTCGTTGTCGAAACCGGTGAACTTCCCGTCCTTCACGTAGACGTTCGGCGGCGCGTCGGTGAGCGTCCCGATCCGCAGCGTCCCCGCCTTCATCAGGCCCAGATCCGGACCACCCGCCGCATCGTCCTGATTGCTGCCACAGGCAACCATCGCGCTCGCCAAGGTGATGGACCCGACCACTGCGACAACCCGCCGAAAAGCGCCGAACGCGCGCACAACTGTCTCCTCACAACGTCAACGAAAGCAGGACGGTTCGCCCCGCCGGAGCAAGCCAACATCAGCCGCGCGACGCGCATTCCGCTCCGACGAGGCGTGAGACAGCGCCGAATGTCTACTCAGGTTGTGCTATATCAGCCGTGATGCTGCTCGTAGTGCGCCAGTGCATCTGCCGTCCTGCCGGTGCCGTAGGCAAGCAGCAACTCGGCGATCGCCGGCGAGTCCACGGCGGCCGCCGCCTGCTGGATCTCCTCGGCCGAAGCGACGGCCCTGAACAGATCCTGGATCTCCCGTACGACGCTGCGCGCGGACGGGGACGGGGGCAGCTCGCCGGGGTAAGTAGTGGGACGAAGGAAACGGGCCGGCGGATCGGTGGTCTGTCCTGTGGTGGGTTGGCCCGGCGCGGCTGACCGCGCCAGCTGGGCTGTGGTCGGCCGGGTATAGGCGCCGGTGGCGGCGCGGATCCCGTCGAGCTCGTGGGCGATGTGCTCGGGCTCGATCCCGCCCGACACCGCCAGGTCGGTGAGCTCGGACACGGCCCGCAGACGAGACACCACCGCGGGATTGCCGATCTTGACCCGGTGCGCGCTGACCAGCTGCGAGAGCATCGGCGCGGACAGGCCGATCACCTGGGCGAGCCCGCCCTGGGTCAGGCCGAGCCCGCCGGTGATCCGCCGTACGACCTCGCCCAGGGGCTCGCCGTACAGCTCGACCTGCTGCTGCAGATTGTGTGCCGTCTGCTCCATGCAAAGATCTTCGCACTTGCGAACCTGAAATTCCAGCCTGAAACGGACTTGACATTTGCGATCGCAAACTGCAAAAGTTTGCGGCAGCGAATCTCACCGGAGGATGAACGATGACGACTCACCAGGCACACCGCCGCCGGCCCGTGGTGTGGGCGCTCCTCGCGGTCACGCTGGCCGCGGTCCTGGGTGGCCTGACCGCCCCGACCGCGCTCGCGGACCCTGCACCGAGCGGCGGCAAACTCGTTCTGGTCCTCGACTCGTCCGGCTCGATGGCGGAGCCGGCCGGCGACGGGCACACCAAGATCGCCGCCGCCCGCACGGCCCTGTCGAGTGTGGTGACCAAGCTTCCCGAGGCGGCCGAGGTCGGCCTCCGGGTGTACGGCGCCACCGTGTTCAAACGCACTCAGGCGGGCGCCTGCACCGATACCCAGTTGACCGTCCCGATCGGGACCGGTAACCGGCCCCAGCTGCAGACGGCGATCGCCAAGTACAAGCCGTACGGCGAGACTCCGATCGGCTACGCCCTCCAGCAGGCCGCGAAGGATCTCGGTCCGGTCGGTCAGCGCACGATCGTGCTGGTCTCGGACGGCGAGGCCACCTGTGCGCCGGAGCCGTGTGCGGTGGCGCGTTCGATCGCCCAGCAGGGCATCGATCTGAAGATCGACGTGGTCGGCTTCCGCGTCGGCGGGAAGGCGCGCACGCAGCTGCAGTGCGTGGCTCGCGAAGGGCGCGGCGACTACTACGACGCCGACTCGACCATCGATCTCGAGGCGGTCTGGGCAGGTTGTCGACCCGAGCCTTCCGCCCGTTCCGGATCTCGGGTACGCCGGTGCACGGTGCGCCGCAGCAGGAAGGCGCACCGGTGCTTGCCCCGGGCCACTACTCCGACACGTTCGGTGTGGACAACACCTCGAAGCACTACCTGATCAAGCGGACCATCAAGGGCTCGACGCTGCGCGCGGGGGTGAGCTTCCGGCGTCCGGCCGGCGGGAGCCTCGTGATCCAGTCCGAGGTGCGGCTCAACACGCTCGCCGGTGAGCAGTGCGGCTGGAGCTACCCGCGGGGGTTCGACGGAGACCAGGGGTTGGCGACCGGCACGGCTGCCAGTTGGTCGAAGTACGAGAAGAAGAACGACGAATGCGCCGACTCCGATCAGCTGGTGCTCACCGTGAACCCTGGGAAGGCTTACCGGGAGCTCAAGGGCGTGCCGTACGAGCTGCGGATCGACGAGGAGCCGCCGGTCGACTCGATCGCGAACCTGCCGGCGGCGGCTGCTGACCCGGTCTGGACGCAGATGTCCGGGTCGACGCCGCGCGAGATCGTGCCTGGTTCGAGCTTCCCGGACGCGCCGCTGCTGCAGCCAGGCACCTACAAGACGACGCTGATGCCGGGCGAACTCCAGCTGTACCGGGTGAAGGCCGACTGGGGCCAGCGGATCCAGGCGCAGATGACGGTCCCGGAGATGGCCGGCGCCGCGGGCGAGGCCTTGGACGGGATCCGCTATCTCGACACCGCGCTGATCTCACCGACCGGTGAGGACGTGTTCGCGGTCTTCGCCAAGAACGTGCCGGGCGGCTCGTACACGAAGGCTGTGCTGACCAAGCGCGGGCTGGTGAAGGGGCTTACCACCAAGGAGATCCGGTATCTGAACCGCAACGGTGCCAACAACCAGGACACCGGAACGTCGACGCCCGGCGAGTACTACTTGGCTGTGTCGCTGTCCCGGAAGGCCAGCGACAAGGCGTTCACGATCCCGCTCAATCTGACGGTCGGCGTGGTCGGTACGGCGGGGGCGGGTAAGCCGGAGTACGTCGACGGCGCGACGCCGGTGTCGGGTGAGTCCGTGACACCGTCGCCGACCGAGACTCCGAATGCGACGGCGAGTACGACGCCGTCGGAGCCTGGGGACTCCGGTGACAAGAACCGGGCCGGTGAGCCGGTGCAGGGGCGCTCCGACTCGGATGACGGGACGCCGGTGGCGTTGGTCGCCGGGCTTGGTGGGGGTGGCGTTGTGCTCCTGCTGATCGGTGGGCTGATCGTCGCGCGGCTGCGGAAGAAGCCGGCCCCCACACAGTGGCCGCAGTCGTGACTTTCAGCGCACCAAGATCCAAACAGCACTGCCGATCAGCCCCGCAGCCCCCACAAAACTAACCACCGCCAACCACACCAGCCCCCGCCTCCGCCCGGGCGCTTCCACCGCACGCCCCGCCTCAGCAGCCCGCGGAACCGGCGCGTCCGCCGCGGGGAGCTGCTGGGTCACCTGCGGCCGCGAGGACCCCGCACCCTGAGGCCGCGCGACCTGACCGACTCCATCGGGCCGCGCCGGACCGGTGGGGTGGGTTGGGCCGGTGGGGGTCCAGGTGGGTGGGAGGGGTGGGAGTTGGTCGAAGACTTCGGGGGCGTCGGGGTGGGTGGCCCAGGGGTGGGAGTCGGCGGGTGGGAGTGCGCCGGACTCGGCCAGTAGGCGGCCGGCCTCGTGGGCGGAGGCGGGGCGGTCGGACGGGTTGGTCGCCGTACAGGTGTGGATGAAATCGGCCAAGGGACCGGCTGCGGGTGGGAGGGGGCCGCTGGGGGTGGGGCGGTCGCCGGTGAGGAGTTCGTGGGCGACGGCGCCGACGGCGTACAGGTCCTGGCGGGGGTCGGGGTCCGCGCCGGACAGCTGCTCGGGAGCGAGGTAGCCCGGGGTGCCGAGGATCGTGCTGTTGCGCGTCATTCGTGGCTCGTCGATCAGGCCGGCGACACCGAAGTCCGACAGGCGCAGATGGGGACGGCCGGTGCCGGTCGCGTCGAGGAGCAGGTTCGCCGGTTTGAGATCGCGGTGTACGACGCCCGCCGCGTGCACCGCGGACAGGGCGTGCAGGAGCTGGTCGAGCAGTACGGCGACGTACGACGGCGGGAGCGGCCCGTGGTCCCCGAGGAGCGTGGCGACTGACCCGCCGCGGACCAGGTCCATCGCGAACACGACCTTGTCGTCGTCCGCCGCCCAGCCGTGCGGGGCGACGACGTGCGGGTGCTGGATCCGCAGCGACTGTTCCCGGACGAACCGCAGCAGCGTGCCGGCGTCGTGCTGCCCGAGGACCTTGGCTGCCACGTAGGCCGAGCGCCGCAGGTCCCAGGCGCGCCAGACCGAACCCATGCCGCCGGTTCCGATCAGGTCGATCAGCCGATACCGCCCAGCAAACGCCTCCACCGGCAAGAAGGTACAGGGTCCCCGGACTCCCCGACCGGCTCCCGCAGCGCGGCCGCGTGGCAGTTGCGTCCGGGGACGGCTCACGATGTGACCTGGGTCGTGGTGCGGGTTGCGGGGAGGGGCATACTTGAAGCACGAGTGAACCCACTCGCGTGCTCCGGGGTCGGTGTAATTCCGAGCCGGCGGTAACAGTCCGCGACCCGGTCGCTGCGGTTTGGCGATCGGTTGACCTGGTGGAATTCCAGGACCGACGGTGAAAGTCCGGATGGGAGGCGCACGCGGTCGGCGGGTGTGCTCTGGCGCCCGACGGCGCGGAGCGTGGACTGCACAAGCCCACGGGACGCGGCGGCGAGAGGTCCGGTAACGGATCGCGGCACCGGACAAACGGTTCGGTGAGGGCGACGGAGCAGACGTGCCGGTCGAGGCCCCGGAGTGCGTCCGTGACGACGAGGGGCCCGAGTAGTGAACGACGCGTCGCCGATCGACATCGCCTGGATGCGGCGTGCTGTCGAGTTGGCTGCGAAAGGTACCGGCAGCACTCATCCGAACCCGGTGGTTGGGTGTGTGATCACCGGCCGCGACGGGCATCCGGTGGGCGAGGGCTTCCATGCCGTTGCCGGCGGCCCGCATGCCGAAGTCGAGGCGCTCCGGATGGCCGGGGCACGAGCCCGTGGCGGTACGGCGTACGTCACGCTCGAACCGTGCAACCACACCGGCCGGACCGGTCCGTGCGCGGACGCCCTGATCGAGGCCGAGGTCGCGCGGGTCGTGTACGCCGTACCCGATCCGAACCGGACCGCTTCCGGCGGCGCCGACAAGCTGCGGAACAAGAACATCGACGTCGTACGGGGCGTTCTGCAGACGGAGGCCGAGGCGGTCAACCACGTCTGGTTGCACAGCGTCCGAGTGGGCCGGCCGTTCGTCACCTGGAAGTTTGCGACCACGCTCGACGGACGGTCCGCGGCCCCGGACGGGACCAGTAAGTGGATCACCGGGCCGATCGCGCGCGCCGACGTCCACCGGCAGCGGGCCGAGTGCGATGCGATTGCCGTCGGCACCCAGACGGTGCTGGACGACGACCCCGAGCTGACGGTCCGCGACGAGAACGACGTACCCGCGGCGCGGCAGCCGCTGCGGGTGGTCGTCGGCGACCGTGAGATCCCACCCACCGCGCGGGTCCGCAACGACCGCGCGGAGACATTGCTGCTGCCGACCCACGATCCCGCCGAGGTGCTCCGGCAGCTGGACGACCGGCAGATCCGGCACCTCTGGCTCGAAGGCGGACCGACCCTGGCCGCCGCGTTCCTGCGCGCCGGGCTCGTCGACCAGATCGTCGCGTACGTCGCTCCGGCCGTGCTCGGATCCGGGTACGGCGCGGTCGGCGACCTCGGCGCGGAATCGATCGACCACCTGCGGCGGTTCAAGCTAGCGGACGTCACCCGCCTCGGCGACGACGTCCGGCTGACCCTGGTTCCTCTGGGAGGAAAGTAGATGTTCACCGGCATCATCGAAGAACTCGGCACCGTCGAGTCCCTGGACCTGCTCGACGGCGACGCCGCGCGGCTCACCATCCGCGGCCCGAAGGTGACCGAGGACGCCGGCTACGGCGACTCGATCGCGGTCAACGGCTGTTGCCTGACAGTGGTGGAGTACGGCGGCGGCGCGTTCACCGCGGACGTGATGCGCGAGTCGCTGCAGCGGACCAGCCTCGGCGGTCTGCAGAAGGGCTCGCCGGTCAACCTCGAGCGGGCCGTCGCGGCGCACGAGCGGCTCGGCGGGCACATCGTCCAGGGCCACGTCGACGGCACCGGCACGATCGCGGCGCGGACCCCCGGCGAGCATTGGGAAGACGTCCGGATCGCGACCGCACCCGAGATCCTCAAGTACGTCGCCGAGAAGGGCTCGATCGCGATCGACGGCGTCTCGCTGACCGTGACCGACGTCGACGACGCGTCCGGGACGTTCGGGGTCAGCCTGATCCCGACCACGCTGGAGCTGACCGTGCTGGGTGCGAACAAGGTGGGCGACACCGTCAACCTCGAGGTCGACGTGATCGCGAAGTACGTGGAAAGACTTCTTACGGCAGGCAATGTGAAGGACAACGGAGGCGTGCGGTGAACCCGATCGACTGGCTGTTGCACTCCACGGTGACGATCGCCGGGTCGGAGGTCCTGGTCCGGGAGATCGTCGGCAACGTGTTCGGTCTGGCCAGCGCGCTGTTCGGTATGCGCCGGCTGGTGTCGGCGTGGCCGGTCGGCATCGTCGGCAACGTTTTGCTGTTCACGGTCTTCGTCGGCGGGATCTTCGACACCCCGCAGGACAAGGACCTCTGGGGCCAGGCCGGCCGCCAGGTGTTCTTCGCGATTGTCAGCCTCTACGGCTGGTACCGCTGGTACCAGACCCGCCACGGCGGCGCCGCCACGGGCGTGCAGCCGCGTTGGGCGACCGCCCGCGAGCGGCTCGAGCTCGGCGGCATCGCGGTGGTCCTGTACGCGATCTCGTACTTCGTTCTGCGCGAGCTCGGATCGTGGGGCCCGCAGTGGGACGCGTGGATCCTCACCGGGTCGATCCTGGCGACGTACGGGATGGCGCGTGGCTTCGTCGAGTTCTGGCTGATCTGGATCGCCGTCGACGTGGTCGGCGTACCGCTGCTGGTGCAGGCGAAGTTCTACCCGTCGGCGACGATGTACATCGTGTACGGGCTGTTCTGCGTCGTCGGGTTCGTGTCGTGGTGGAAGATCCAGAACCGTGAGCGGGTCCAAGCTCCTGAGCCTGTGGTGGTGGGTTAGATGGGTGACGTGCTGAAGCTCGACACGATCGAGCACGCGATCGACGAGATCCGCGCCGGCCGGCCGGTGATCGTGGTCGACGACGAGGACCGCGAGAACGAGGGCGACCTGATCTTCGCCGCGTCCAAGGCGACGCCGGAGCTGCTGGCGTTCCTGATCCGGTACAGCTCCGGTGTGGTGTGCGTGCCGATGGAGGGCTCGGAGCTCGACCGGCTCGGGATCCCGTTGATGACGCCGCACAACCGGGAGAAGATGCGCACGGCGTACACGATTTCGGTCGATGCCCGCGACGGCATCGCGACCGGGATCTCGGCTGTTGATCGGGCGCGGACGATCCGGGTGCTGACCGACTCGGCCTCGGAGTCGTACGACCTTGTCCAGCCGGGGCACGTGTTCCCGTTGCGCGGTCGCGAGGGCGGCGTACTGGTCCGCCCCGGGCACACCGAGGCGTCGATCGACCTGGCGCGGATGGCCGGGTTGACGCCGGCTGCGGTGATCTCGGAGTTGGTGAACGACGACGGGACGATGAAGCGCGGGCTCGAACTGCGGACGTTCGCGGACGAGCACGGGCTGGTCCTGGTGTCGATCGACGACCTGATCCGGTACCGGCGCCGTACCGAGTCCCAGATCCAGCGGGTCGCGACCACTTTGCTGCCGACGCAGTACGGCGATTTCGTTGCCCACGGCTACCGCAACACGGTGGACGGGTCGGAGCAGCTCGCACTGGTGCGCGGCGAGATCGGGAACGGGCCGACGCTGGTGCGCCTGCACTCGGAGTGCCTGACCGGTGATGTGTTCGGGTCGCTGCGCTGTGATTGCGGGCCGCAGCTGGACGAGGCGATGCGGCAGGTCGCGGCCGAGGGCGGTGTCGTGGTGTACCTGCGCGGTCATGAGGGGCGCGGGATCGGGCTGCTGCACAAGCTGCAGGCGTACGAGCTGCAGGACGCCGGCCGGGACACGGTGGACGCGAACCTGGACCTCGGGTTGCCGGCGGATGCGCGCGACTACGGGACCGGTGCGCAGATCCTGGCCGACCTGGGCGTGAAGGAAGTGCGGTTGCTGACCAACAACCCCGACAAGCTCGCGGGCGTGCAGGGGTACGGCATCGATGTGGTCGAGCGCCGGGGCATCTCCATCGACCCGACCGAGCACAACCTGCGGTACCTGCGCACCAAGCGCGATCGAATGGGCCATCACCTGCCGGGCGGCCTGCTGACCGAAGAGAACGGAGCCGGCTGATGTCGGGCAGTGGAGCACCCACCATCGAGGTAACCCGCGTGGAAGACGCCCGGGTCGCGATCGTCGCCGCCCAGTGGCACCCGAAGGTCACCGACGGCCTGCTCGCCGGAGCCCTCCGCGCGCTGGAGGACTCCGGCGTCACCGACCACACCGTCATCCGCGTCCCCGGCTCGTTCGAGCTCCCGGTCGCGTCGTTGCATGCGGCGAAGTCCGGGTACGACGCGGTGGTCGCACTCGGCGTGGTGATCCGGGGCGATACTCCCCACTTCGAATACGTCTGCCAGGCCGCGACGGACGGCCTCATGCAGGTCGGCGTCACCACCGGCGTCCCGATCGGCTTCGGCGTACTCACCTGCGACAACGACCCCCAGGCCCTCGACCGAGCCGGCCTCCCCGACAGCCGCGAAGACAAAGGCTACGAAGCGACCCAAGCCGCCCTCTCAACCCTGGCCGCCGTCCGCCAACTGAAGGTGTAGTCGTCAGAAGTAGTGGCCGTTGTCCAGATCGGCGAGCAGGCCGGGCTGAGCGGGTTCCCAGCCGAGGGTCCGGCGGGTGATGAGGTTGGACGCCGGGTAGTTCTGCGTGACTACGTTCGCGAGGAACCCGAAGTATCCCGGCACCATCAGTTCGTCCAAGGGAATGCTCACGGCGGGCAGACCCAGGCGGCTGCCGATGGCCTCGGCGATCTCGCGGAGCGGGACGCCCCCGTCCCGAACCGCGTGCCAGTATTTGCCGGCCGGCCCCTCCTCCAGCGCCAAGCGGAACAAGGAGGCGACATCGCGGACGTGCACGGCGTTCCACAGGTTCGCGCCGTCTCCGGGGTAGCCGGCGAAGCCCTTCTCTTTCGCGAGCGCGATCAGCTGCACGAGGAAGCCGACACGATCGGTCGTGCTGTGCGCGATGTTGGCAATCCGCACGACCGAAGACCGCACTCCGCGGTCGGCGAGGCCGACTACGGCGGATTCCACGACGTTACGAACCCGCAGGGTGCCCTTGTACTCATCGCCGCCGGGAAGGGCCGGGTCCTCCTCGGTGGCCGGCCGGCCCAGGTTCCCGGGCGAGCCAATGCTCCCCGCCGCGACCAGCGGCTTGCCGGTTCCCGCGAGTGCCTCGCCGTACGCGAGCATGATCGGGAGTTCCGCGGCGGCCACGGCGTCGAGCCCGCCGGACGGAAGCAGGTCTTGCCGGTGCGCGACGTGGATGACGCCGTCGGAATCCGCGGCCGCCTCCTTGAGCCCGTCGAGATCCTCGAGGTCGCCGCGACGCACCTTCGCGCCGAGTGCGGACAGCGCCGCCGCGGCCGTGTCCGACCGGGCCAGGCCGGTGACCTCGTGTCCGGCGGCGACGAGCTCGGGGATGATGTACGAACCGGTATGGCCGGTCCCGCCAGTGACGAAAACGCGCACGCTACTGCTCCTTGTGAATGATGTGGCGCGAGAAATGGCGCTCAGCCGCGGAGATCGACTCCGAGGGCGAGGTTGAAGGTCCCCGCACCATGACGGGCCAGACCCATCAGCAGCGGCCCCACGCCTTCCAGCCAGCGGGCCATCTCCAGGCCGCCGACATCGAGCGGACGCAGTCCGAGGCTCTCGATGAACGCCGACACGGTGGCTTTGGACCGCGCGTCATCTCCGGCGAAGAACACGTCCAGCGGGCGTCCCTGGGCCAGGACGTGACCGAAGACGGTGTTGAACGCCTTCACGACGTGCGCGCTCGCTGGGACGGCCTTGGCGATCTCCTGCGCTCCGGAAGTGCCATCAGGAGTGACCAGCCCGGTGGCGTCGGCGTTGAAGGTGTTGGAGATGTCGATGATGACCTTGCCGGCCAGTGCGTCCCCGTACTCGCTGACCACCGCCGCCGCGCTGGCGTACGGTACGGCGAGGATGACGATGTCTCCGGCCGGGGCGGTGCCGGCCGTCCCGACAGTGGCGCCGCCGAGCGCGGCGGCCACTTCCTTGGTTTTGGCCGGGTCGCGGCCGATGATCTCGACAATGTTGCCGCCGGCAACCGCCCGGGCGGCCAAAGCACTGGCCATATTTCCCACGCCGATAATGCTGACGCTACTCATAGTGTGCCTGCTTTCTGGAGCTGATATTGAAAATTCATTTACCTCTTAAGGCTGTCAGGCGCCGCACTGTTTTTCCAAGACCTCTTTCAGCCATGGTGATACCCTGGAGGCATCACCAGACCGGGAGGTTCCATGGATCTGGATCTGCGCAAACTGCGCTACTTCCGCGCCGTCGCCGACGGGCTGCACTTCGGCCGCGCCGCTGAAGAGCTGCATATCGCGCAGCCGGTGCTCAGTCGGCAGATCCGCGTGCTGGAACAGGATCTCGGCGCCTCGCTGTTCATCAGGGATCGCCACGGCGTGGTGCTGACCGACGCCGGCCGGCAACTGCTGGCCGACGCCGGTCCGCTGCTCGCCTCCGCGGACGCGGTCCGCCGCCGGGTGACCGTGGCTGCCCGCGGCAGCCGGCGACTGGCGGTCGGTTTCCGGACCGGCATCCCGGTCATCCCGGCGGCCCAGGCGTTCGAGGCCCGACATCCGGACGTGGTCGTGGACGTGCAGCGGATCGAATGGGACGACCAGGCCTCGATGCTGCTCGACGGCCGCATCGACGTCGGCTATGTGCGGCTGCCCATCGACGAGACCGGCCTGCGCGTGACCCCGCTGTACACCGAGCCGCTCATGGTGGTGCTGCCCGCAGGCCACCGGTTGGCCGGCAAGGAGGAGGTCACCGAGGCCGACCTGGCCGGTGAGCCGCTGGTCTGGCATACCGACCCGAGCACGCAGCCCACCAGGCGCCCGCTGTCCGACTCCGGGCTCCGGGTCCGCGGCGTGGAGGAGAAGCTCGAGCACGTCGCAGCCGGCCGGGGCATCTCGTTCGTGGGGCGTTCGGAGACTGTGTTCTACTCACGTCCGGACATCAGCTACGTCCCCATCCCGGAACTCCCGCCCGATCAGGTGTGCCTTGCGATGGCGGCATCGCGCACCTCGCCGCTGGCCGACGACTTCTTCACCGCGGCGCAAGCGACGGCCGAGATCACGGCAGAATGTGGAACCTACGATGTGGCTGCGGCTCTTCTGAAGGAACGCTGATCGCCGAAACAGCGCGGAGTCATTCGGTGCGGGTGTGTTCCATCAGCCAGTTGGTGGTCCAGGTTTTGCCGTGGTCGGTGGAGAAGGCTTGTTCCCAGGCGGCTTTGTCGGTGCCGGGGGTCCAGAGAAAGCGGACGTCGATGGGTTGGCCGTCCCAAACGTCCGGGCCTTCGAAGGTGCCGGTGCCGTTCACAAATGAACCGATGACGGGGGTTTCGAGGCGGCCGCGTTGGCTGTTGATCCAGTGGATGGACCAGCTCTTGGCCTCGGGGTTATAGAGGCGGAACGTCGCGCCGCGGAACCCTTCGCTCGGGAACCAGCCTTCGTCGAAGCTGATCGCGCCGTCGAAGTACGTCGTGGCTTCCATCGTCGCGTCGTGTTCGTACCACTCGAACGGCTCGCCGAGGACCGGGCGCCGGCGGCGGTTGTGGAAGGACCAGCGGCCGGCGAGGAAGTCGAAGTCGTCGGTGAGCTTCGGTATGTCGAGCGCGGGCGGGGGAGTGTGCCGCCGGGTGAAGTCCATGGTCCAGTTGGTCTCCCAGGTCTCGCCGCCGTCGTCGGAGTAGGCCTGCTCCCAATGCGCGGTGTCCGACGTGATGTCGGACCACTCGTAGCTGCAAAGGATGGGCCGCCCTTCGTGCGAGTCCTCGCCGACCAACCGGCAACGTGAACCGTCGGCAGCCCAGCCGCCGTGCACCGGCGGGTACAGCTGCATCGTGGCGCTGCTGACCCACCAGATGCTCCATTGCTCGCTCACCGGGTCGAACAGGCGCAGCGACAGCCCGTACGACCCTTTCGTCGGGAACCGCATCTCGTCGATGCTGATCTGCCCGTCGAAGTACGTGCGCGCAGTCGTCGTTCCGTCGTCCTCGAGCCATTCGTCGCAGCCCACGAAGGCCTGTTTCAGGGTTCGGTGGTGGACGTCGAAGTACCCGTTGAGGAAGTCGAAGTCGCCGGTCACCTTGGTCCATGTCGTCATACCGCCCAGCTTGCGAGTGAAACCTGACAACCGCTGGCAGTGTTTGCGGCTAACCTCGGAGCATGCGTTCGAGCCGGCTGCTGTCGATCCTGCTGTTGCTGCAGACGCGTCGGCAGTTGACCGCGCGCGAGCTCGCCGACGAGCTCGAGGTGTCGCTGCGGACGATCTACCGCGACGTCGAGGCGCTCGCCGCAGCCGGAGTCCCGGTGTACGCCGACCAAGGCCGAGCAGGCGGGTACCGCCTGGTCGAGGGCTACCGCACCCGCCTGACCGGCCTCACCGAACAGGAGGCCGCCGCGCTCTTCCTCGTCGGTATGCCGGGCGCGGCCGCCGCACTCGGGCTGACCGCGGAGACGAGCGCGGCCGAACTCAAACTACTAGCAGCGCTAGCGCCCGATCAGCGGGACCGCGCCGGCCGGTTGAAGAACCGCTTCCACCTCGACCTGCCCGCCTGGTACCAGGACGCCGAGGCCTCACCACAGCTCTCCGCCGTCGCCGACGCCGTACTCCACGACCGTCGCATCAAGGTCCTGTACCGCCGCTGGGAGGAACCGCGCGAAGTCGAGCGGGTCCTCGAACCGTACGGACTCGTGCTGAAGAACGGCAGCTGGTACGTCGTGGCGTCCACCCCCGGCGGACTGCGCACGTACCGCGTCTCCAACATCCTCGAACTGACGCCCACCCAGGAGACGTTCGAGCGGGACGACGGATTCGAGCTGCAACGGTTCTGGCAGGAGCACTTGGAGGGCTTCGACCAGGTCCGCTACACCGCGGAGGCCGTCGTCCGGGTGTCCGCACGGTTGGCCGCGAAGATGTACGACGTCTCGTACCCGGCGCTCGTCAAAGCCGTCGCCGCCACCGAACCCGACGCCGGCGGGAGTGTCGTGGTGACGATCCCGATCGAGTCGATCCCGAACGCGGCCGCCTCCCTCTGCCGATTCGGGAACGCGGTCGAGGTGCTGGAGCCCGCGGAGTTGCGGACCGAGTTGGCGAACCTCGGCCGCACACTGTCAGACCTCTACTCCTGAGCCAACTGGTCGTTGGCCTTCTCGCCCGCTTCGGCACTTCGCCGCAGGAACGTGGCGATCAGGTCGAGTTCGGCCTCGGTGTAGCCGGCCAGTACGTCGTCCATCGCGCCGATCATCGGCTGGTACAGGCGGAACACCTCCATCCCGCGGTCCGGCAGGGCGCGGATGGTGACACTGCGGCGGTCTGCCCCGGCGCGGTCGCGGGCGATCCAGCCGGCGCGTTCGAGCCGGTCGAGAATGCCGGTCAGCGTCGCCGGGTGTAGTCCGGCCTGACGCGCCAGGGCGCTCGGCGTCAGCGGGCCGCTGCGGGCGAGTACGTCGAGGCAGTCGAGGTCGACGTCCTTCAGCGCCAGCTTGCCGCCGACCTGGTGGTTGAGCAGGGCGAGCCGGATCCGCAGGTCGCGGAGCGCCGCCTTGATCTCGTTCCCGGTCCGCCGACGGTGGCGCATGTCACCTCCCTGTATCTGTTCCGTATCTTACGGATTCCATACTATATGAATCACAGAGAAGATTTCAGGGAGGCGGTCGGGATGAGGATCACGGTGTTCGGGGCGACGGGCGGGATCGGCGGTCACGTCGTACGGCAGGCGCTCGATGCGGGGCACAAGGTGACGGCAGTGGTGCGTACGTCGTCGGCGTACGAGCTGGAACACCCGGCGCTGGAGGTGATCCGGGTGCCCGGCCTGGCCGAGGCGGAGCCGCTGCGGGACGCGGTGGACGGGAGCGAGGCAGTGATCTCCGGGGTAGGCGCCCGCGGGCGGAAGGACGGGCCGGTCGCGTCGGAGAGCACGCGGTCCATGCTGGCGGCGATGGAAGCCGCCGGGGTACGGCGCTTTGTCCCGGTGAGTGCCGCGCCGCTCGGGCCGGTGCCGGTGGACGAGAGCTTCCTCAATCGGCGGCTGCTCTATCCGATGATCAACGCGTTCGCCGCGGACGTGTACGCCGATCTGCGGGTGATGGAGGCGGACATCATGAGCAGTACGACGGAGTGGACGATCGTGCGGCCGCCGAAACTCACGAACAAGGCGCTGACCGGGACCTATCGGACGGCGGTCGGCGGCACGGTGGCGCGCGGGTACACGATCTCGCGGGCGGACGTCGCGCACCTGATGCTAGCGGCGCTAGATATTTCGGCGACGGTCTGCCAGCCGGTTGGGGTGGCGTACTGATGTCCCGGGTCGTTCGTGGACTGAGCCTGCTCTTCAGCGGGGTCTTTGCCGGGTTCCTGGTGTGTGTGCTGGTGCTGGAGAACTCGTTGCGTGGGTTCGGGGCGTCGGTTTACACGCAGGTCCGGATGGTTGAGCTGGACTCGCTGGACCGGCTCGCCTCGGTGACGTTGATCCCGGCGATCGTCACCACCGTGGTGCTGGCGATCTGGGCCCGGGGCAACGATCGGAGGGTGGTGCTCGTCGCGGTCGCGTTGCTCGTCGTCGTCTTCGCGACGACGCTGGCGATCAACCTGCCGATCAACTCGGACCAGTCCGCGTGGTCGGTGCAGAACCCGCCGGCCGACTGGGCCGCCGTACGCGATCGTTGGCAGCTCGCGCATCTGATCCGGACCGCCGCCGCACTACTCGCCTTCGGCACCCTGACCGCCTCCGCCGTCTTTGAGAACCCACCAACCAAATCTCGGCCACGAAAGTGGTTGGTGGCTTCTCAAAGTTGAGGCTTCGCGATGAGGGCGTGGGATACGGCGTGGGCGGTGTGGGTTTGGGGGCCGGTGGTGGTTCGGGCCATGGTGAGGGAGTTGAGGAGGGCTTCCTCTACTGATTCGGTGACTGCTTGGAACGGTGTGCGGAGGTCGCGGTCCGGGAAGTTCGGCGTACGGGCGGTGGTGAAGGCGATCGCGTAGTCGCCGCTGCCGGGGGCGTAGTCGGAGCCGACTCGGCCCATCGCGAAGATCGCTCGGCGTGCGAGCCGCCCAAGTTGCCGGGAGTCGAGCGGGAGGTCGGTCGCGACCACGATCATGCAGGAGTTGCCGTCCGCATCGATCGGTTGGGCGGGAACCGGCCGCCCGAGGACGGTCAGCAGGCCGGAGAAGTTCGCCTGCACCAGAACGCCCACCGTGTGATCGCCGGTACGGGATGCTGTGCCGATTCCTGCCTTGAAACCGAGTGCGCAGGTGCCGGTGCCGGCTCCCACGCAGCCTTCGGCGGGGAGGTCGGCCGAGGCGGTGTCCAGCGCGGCGTGGACGTGCTCGGGGGTGATTGGGCGGCGGCAGATGTCGGAGAGGTAGCCGTCGTTGGTCTCGCCGACGATCGGGTTCAGGCTGGTCGCTTGTGGGTCGCGGTCGAGGAGCCAGGTGAGCAACGCGTCGGCGACGCGGAACGTGCTGAGCGTCCCGGTCAGCAGGATGGGGGTTTCGATGACGCCCAGTTCGTCCACCTGCGTCGAACCGACCAGCTTCCCGTACCCGTTGCCAACAGCAACGGCGGCCGGCAGCGTCTGCGCCCAGCCGTCCGGGACGATCGCCGTCACCCCGGTGTTCAGTCCGTCACCGGTGATTGTCGTCTGCCCGACCCGCACCCCAGGTACGTCGGTGATCGAGTTGAGCGGCCCCGTGGGCAGCGTTCCGACGACAACACCCAGTTCACGAACTCTCCGAGGACTCTGCATCCAGCTATGGTCGGCCACATGCTGCAGCACCTGGCCGGCCGGGTCTGGATCTACCCGCACGACCCCGATCCCGACGCGATCCGCCCGTCCGTCGCCGTGATCGCGGACGACCGCGGCAGCGTCCTCGTAGACGCAGGCAACAGCCCCGAGCACGCAAGAGCCGTCGGTACGGCGATTGGCGCGGCCGGCCTGCCCGCCCCGAAGTGGCTCGTCTACACCCACCACCACTGGGACCACACCTGGGGCGCCTGCGCCTGGCCCGACGTCACCGTGCTCGCCCACTCCACAGCCGTCGACCTGCTGAAAACCGAGGCCGACCGCCCCTGGAGCCACCGCTACCTCCACGACCAGGTCGAGGCCAACCCGAAGCTCGCCCCCAGCTTCCGCGCCCGCGCTCTCGCCGTCCCCGACTGGACCGACTTCCGGATCGTTCTCCCGGACCAGACCTTCGACGACACGCTCACGCTCCCGACCGACGTCGTACTGCGGCACGTCGGCGGAAATCACGCCCCGGACTCCGTCATCGTCCTCGCCGACGGCGTCGCCCTCCTGGGAGACGCCTTCTACCCACCGCCGTACCACCTCCGCACCCCGGACGACACCGCCGACTACGCGATGGTCAAGCGCCTCCTCACCGAGCGCCACAACTGGTACGTCGACGCACACTCGGCTCCGCGGCAACTCTCCGAGGCGCTCACGCAGTCCGGGTAGCGGACCTGGGGACGGAGCGCGCGGGCGGGACCCGTAGGCTGGGCGGGCGATGAAGAGTTTTGAGGAGCTGTTTGCCGAGCTGGGTGAGAAGGCGGCGACACGGCCGGAAGGTTCCGGGACCGTGGCGGCGCTGGACGCCGGCGTGCACTCGATCGGTAAGAAGCTGGTCGAGGAGGCCGCCGAGTCCTGGATGGCTGCCGAGTACGAGAGCAAGGACCGGGCCGCGGAGGAGCTGTCGCAGCTTCTGTACCACGCCCAGGTGATGATGCACGCGCTCGGCCTGGACCTCGAGGACGTGTACCGACATCTGTAGGAGCCCATCCCACAGATCACCGGTTCACACCTCCCAGAAAGGGCAGTCACCATGCTGCGCGTCGCAGTACCGAACAAGGGCTCGCTGAGCGAAGCCGCCACCGAGATGCTCGTCGAAGCCGGCTACAAGCAGCGCCGGACCACAAAGGACCTCACCCTCACCGACGCGGCCAACGAGGTCGAGTTCTACTACCTCCGCCCGCGTGACATCGCCGTGTACGTCGGCGCCGGCACGCTCGACGTCGGCATCTCCGGCCGCGACCTGGTGCTGGACTCGCACGCGGACGCGGACGTGATCATGGGCCTCGGGTTCGGCTCGTCCACGTTCCGGTTCGCCGGGCGGCCCGGGGTCGCGGACTCCGTGAAGGACCTCGCCGGGAAGCGGATCGCCACGTCGTACGCCGGCGTACTGCAGGACCACCTGGCCGAGAACGGTGTCGACGCTGCGGTCGTGCGCTTGGAGGGTGCCGTGGAGTCGGCCGTACAGCTGGGCGTCGCGGATGTCATCGCGGACGTCGTCGAGACCGGTACGACGTTGCGCCAGGCGGGGCTCGAGGTGTTCGGGGAGCCGATCCTGCAGTCCGAGGCGGTGCTGATCAAGCGGCACGGTGTCGAGGTCCCGGCGAACGGCCTGCAGCAGCTGGTCCGCCGGCTCGAGGGCGTCCTGATCGCGCGGACGTACGTGATGATGGACTACGACATCCGCGCCGAGGACGTCGATGCCGCCACCGCGGTCGCGCCCGGCCTGGAGTCACCGACCGTCTCGCCGCTGCACCGGCAGGGCTGGGTCGCCGTCCGCGTCATGGTCCAGCGGGCCGAGGCGCAACGCCTGATGGACCAGCTCTGGGACGTCGGCGCCCGCGCGATCCTCACCACCGACATCCACGCCTGCCGGATCTGAAACCCGCCGCCGCCATGTCCGGAACGAAACCAGGGGACCGCTTGTTCGTGTTCCACCCGCGGATCGTGGCGGGTATGGCGGCGGGCATGGGGTTGTCGCTGATCGCCGTGTTCGGGGTGATCTGGTTCCGGTTGTCGCCGGAGGATCGTGGGTCGTTCGACTGGTTCCAGCGGCTCACCCTGCTGGCGTTCTTCGGGGCGATTCTGTGGATCCTGTACCGGATGACGACGCTGCGCGTCACGGCGTACGCGGATCGGCTGCGGATCCGGAACGTGTTCAAGTCGTACACGCTGAAGTGGTCGGAGGTCACCGCGCTGCGGTTCCGGCCGGGCGACGCGTGGCTGCAGCTGTTCGATGCCGATGACAACCGGATCGGCATTCTCGCGGTCCAGGCCGCCGAGGGTGCGCGGGCGAGCCGTGCCGCCAAGCAGCTGGCAGCGGTCGCCCGCGAACACGGCGCCGGTCCTAAACGGATACCTGAAAGCTAGTTGCGTGTGAGTCGCCGGGCTGGAGTACGACGAGGTCCTGACCGGTGCGGAACGCGTCTGGCGGGCAGGTCATCGGCTCGACCGCGAGCGCCGTACGTCCGACCGCCTCGCCGGTGAACAGCTGCATCCACGGCGTGTCACTCGTCAGTACCGACCTCGCGCCGCTGTCCGGGTCGGTGAGCGACACCGACCACTCGCCATTCAGACCGGTGAACGCGTTGTCGATCGAGGTCGAGCCGATCAGCCGGGCGTCGCGGAAGTCGTACGGCGTTCCGTCGACCGGTGTCAGGCCCGTCGGGGCCATCCGGTCCGCGGATACCTCGAGGCGCTGCGCTGCGGTGAACTCGAGGATGCAGTCGTCGATCGGGCGGCCGACGCTGAGGTAGGGGTGCGCTCCATAGCCGTACGGCGCTGACGTCCGGCCGATGTTGGTGGCCGTGGCGGTGACGGTCAGGCGGTCGGTGAGGTGGTAGGTCAGGCGTAGCTCGAGCTGGTGCGGGTACCCGGGCTGGCCGAACAGTTGGTGCCCGGCGACCACCGTCGACGGATCGGACCCGTCGTCGATGCGCTGCCAGTTCGCCCAGCGGGTGAGGCCGTGGATCGCGTTCTGGCGGGCCGGCTCGGTCAGGTAGAGCTGCTGGTCGACGCCCTCGAACGTGTACTGCCCGTCCGTGATGCGGTTCGGCCACGGGAACAGGTGCTGGCCGAGTCCGGCATGCGCCGCCTCGTCCTCGCCGTACGCGAGCAGGACCGGGCGCCCGTCGTACGTGAGCTCACGGAGTCCGCCGCCGACACTCACCACCGTCCCCTCGTACCCGCCGCCGCGAAGGACCCACTGCTCACCTGAAGGTAGAACGCTCATGTCCCTATCCTCACCGATACGACGCTAACGACAGGAAGTAGTCCGCGGTGGGGGACCCTTCCTCGCCTGGCTGCTGCGGTGGTAGCCAGCTGGAGAGGACTACTTCCTGTCCTTAGCGCTGTCCATCTGAGGCGACCCCGTTCGTGGTGATGCTGTAGACACGCTGACAGGAGGTACGACGTGAAGTACATGTTGCTGATCAATGCCGGCGAGCTGGACCTGCAGGACACGCCGGTGGGGTGTGAGCCGGAGGACTGGATGCGGTTCGACAAGGAGATCACCGACGCGGGTGTGGTGGTCGCGTCCGAGTCGCTGGCCGACCTCGTCACTGCGACTCGGGTCGAGGTCGCGAACGACGGCAAGCGGACCGTGACCGACGGGCCGTTCGCGGAGACCCGGGAGGTGCTCGGCGGGTTCTACGTGATCGACGTACCGGACCTGGATGTCGCGCTCGACTGGGCCGCGCGTTGCCCGGGATCGCGCGGCGGCGGCTCGGTGATCGTCCGGCCGGTCGCCGACTTCTGATGGAGCAGGTCGAGGCGGTCTTCCGGGAGGAGCGCGGCCGTTTGCTAGCAGCGCTAGCCCGGCGGTTCGGGGACCTCGACCTGGCCGAGGAGGTCACGTCGGAGGCGATCGAGGCGGCGCTCACGCACTGGCCGGTCGACGGCGTACCGCCGAACCCGGGCGGCTGGTTGATGACCACCGCCCGGCGCAAGGCGGTCGACCGGCTCCGCCGGGACCAGGTGTACGCCGCCAAACTCGCGATCCTCCAGGTCGAGGCGGACCGCTCCACGCCGCAGGCGACCGGGGACGAACTGCCCGACGAGCGGCTGCAGTTGTTCTTCACCTGCACCCACCCGGCGCTGGCCGCCGAGGACCGCGGAGCGCTGACGCTGCGGTGCCTCGCCGGGCTGACGACGCCGGAGGTCGCGCGGGCGTTCCTGGTACCGACCGCGACGATGGCGAAGCGGATCGTCCGTGCGAAGAAGAAGATCCGGGAGGCGCGGATCCCGTTCCGCGTCCCCGGTCCGGACGAGCTGCCGGAGCGACTGCCCGGCGTACTGCAGGTGGTCTATTCGGTCTTCACCGAGGGGTACGCCGCCAGCTCCGGACCGTACCTGCAACGCCTGGACCTGGCCGAGGAAGCGATCCGCCTGGCCCGGATCCTGCACCGCCTGCTCCCCGACGCGCGCGAGGTCACCGGCCTGCTCGCGCTGATGCTGCTGATCCACGCCCGCCGCGAGGCCCGCACCGGTCCGGACGGCGAGATCGTCCTGCTCGAGGACCAGGACCGCAGCCGCTGGGACCACGAGATGATCGCCGAGGGCCGCGAACTGGTCGTCACCGCGCTCACCGGCGGCCCGCCCGGACCGTACGCCGTCCAGGCCGCGATCAACGCGGTCCACGACGAGGCCTCCGAGTTCGAGAGCACCGACTGGCCCCAGATCGTCCAGCTGTACGACGTATTACTGGACCTCGACCCTTCCCCGGTGATCGCACTGAACCGCGCCGCGGCGATCGCGCTCCGCGACGGCCCCGAGGCGGGCCTCGAACTCCTCGACGAGATGGCCGCCGAACCCCGGCTCCAGGACTACCACCCGTTCGCGCTGGCCCGCGCCGACCTGCTGCAGCGCCTCGGACGTTTGCCCGAGGCAATCACCGCCTACGAACAGGCCCTCACCCTGGCCGGCTCCGAACCCGAACGCGACCTCGTCCGCCGCCGTCTCGAGGACATCTGAGGACGGCCATTGTCAGGTCGTGGCGATTACGGCACTGTTGGGCCGCATGGAGACCGTTTACGAAGCGGCGGGTGGGGCCGAAGGCATGTTGCGGCTGGCGGCCGAGTGGCACGAGCGGGTGATGGCGGACGAGGTCGTCAGTCACGCGTTCCACGGTGGGGCGCGGCCGGATCACACCGAGCGGCTGGCGGCGTACTGGGGTGAAGCCCTGGGCGGACCGCCTGCCTACACCGAGGCGTACGGCGACGAGGCGTCGGTGCAGCGCCGGCACGCCGGGAACGGCGAACACGACGAAATGAACCACCGCGCGATCGCGTGCTTCGACGAGGCGGTGATCGCGGCCGGTATCGGTGACGAACGCACCCGGTCCGTGCTGCACGACTACTTCGCCTGGGCGACCTTCAACACGATGTACCGCCACCACACCGACGACATCGCCGACGACCAGTCCGTCCCGCAGTGGTCGTGGGACGGACTAGGAAGCAGCTGAGTCGTGAGGGGGTAGTGCCACTGACTTCGTGACGAGTTCGAGCGCGGGGTCGAAGGGCGTTGACGGGGCGCCGTCGACGATCACGTGGGCGCGAGAGCGGGTGGCCTGGTCGGCGAAGTGGTCGCGTTCCCAGCGCATCCATTCCAGCCAGTGGTCGCGGAGGGCCTCGCCGTCGCGTTCGATGCCGCGGTCCAGGCGGACCTCGTTCGACGTCTCGACCCAGAGCCGCAGCGACTGCCAGTGCGCCGCGTCCCGGTCGCAGGCGGTGACACCTTCGACGATCAGCAGGTCCACGGTGTTCGGTACGACGTGCAGCTCGGCGTACGCGCGCTGGTACCAGTCGTATCGGCGGTAACGTCCTTCGCGGCCGTCGGCGAGCCGTTGCAGGACGTGGTCGCGGAGCAGGGCGAATCCACGCTCGGCTCCGGCCCAGCCGTCGTACAGGTCGTCCATGTGGATGACGTAGGTGTTCAGGTCGCGGGCCTTGGCCCGGGCCTCGAGGGCGGCGGCGACGGTCGTCTTGCCGGATCCGGCGGGGCCGTCGATACCGATCAGCCTGGTCCGGCCGAGGCGGGGTGCGCCGGCCTGGACGTTGTCCAGCAGCGAGTCGATGGTCAGGGGGTTCGGGCCTTGGTCAAGGGCCTTGTCAGTTGATTCCATGGCGCTTCAGGATGTCCTCGATCTCGTCGAACTCCGACGATTCCGGCTGCTTCGCCTTCCCCTTTGACGGCTTGGCAGCTTTGGCGGGAGCGGCCGAGGCAGGTGCGGGACCTGTCGCGGTGAGCTCACCCGCGGGCGAGGCGGGTTTCTTTTCCTTCGGTGCCTTCGGAGTGCGGCCGCGGGCGACGCCGGAAACGACGTACAGCACGACCGAGACGCCGAACAGCGCGGCTCCGGCCCACACGGTCGGCGAGAAGATCAGGTGGGTGACCCAGCTCACGGAGGAGCGGACCACGTCCCAGACCAGTTCCAGCAGGCCGGTCAGGTACAGCGAGACCGGCAGCAGGGACCAGGCCACACCGCGCGTGCCGGCCGCGATCCCGCGTCGCCGCCAGGCGAACCACGAGCCGATCAGACCGAGCAGCGTGAGGCCTACGCAGAACGGCAGCAGCGTCAAATCGTTGAAGTCAGGCACATACCCAGGCTCGCACAGTTGGCGCGTGATCCAAGAGGGGAACAGCCCTGACGCACCCCTGAAACCGTAGTCCGGGGAGAATGAGCGCCGTGCAACCACCAGAGCGGCGTTTGGCTTTCACCGGATTCGACAACGACGATGGGTCGGCGGACCCGGCGCTGGCTCAGGCGCTCGCCGACGGCGACGGGGGAGCGGTGCTGGCGGCGCTGACCAAGGCACGGCTGCTGGTGCCGGTGGTCGCGATGCTGGGCGAGGTGGAGTACGACGAGAACGGGCTGGCGCACGACAAGACGTCGGACATGGCCGTCGCGCTGCTCCAGGGACAGGACGGGCGGAACGCGCTGCTCGCGTTCACGGGCACCGAGGCCCTGGCCCGCTGGAGTCCGGAGGCGCGCCCGATGCCGGCCCAGGCGCGGCTGGTCGCCACCGCGGCGATCCAGGAAGGCGCGGCTGCGATCGTGCTGGACGTCGCCGGCCCGGCCGCGGGCGTGATCGAGACCGACGACGTACGGCGTTTGGCCGCCGGCTTCCAGGTGATCCGACTGGAAGACGGCGGCTACGCGTGGATCGAGTCAGCCGACGGGTGAGGCGAGGGCGTCCATCGGCTTGGAGCGCATCGCGATCCGGCCGGTGATCGCGGTCGTCGGCAGGACCAGGAGCAGGACGACGGCCACCCAGATCAGCACGATCCAGACCGGTCCGGAGGGGATCGGCCAGCCGCGGGTCGCCAGCGCGATCGGGAACACGGTGAACGCTGCGGTGACCAGCCCGGCGACCAGTCCGAGCGCCGCGATGAGCACGCCCTCCAAGCGGAGCATCCGGGACACTTCGCGCCGCGTCGACCCGGTCAGTCGCTGCAGCCCGAACTCGCGCCGCCGGTCCAGCACCGCGACGGCGATCGTGTTGATCGACGCGATGGCTGTGTACGCGACTGCGATGGCGGCGAGCAGATAGCCGATCCACGCGTCCACGCCGAGCCCGGTGTCCAAGCCTTCACTGAGCAGTTCGCGTCCACCGATCGTCGTACCCGGCCACTTCGACAGGTCTGGGTGCAGCTTGTTGTCGGTCTTCAGCAGGAGCTGGCTGGGCAGGCCGCTGGTCGTGTGCGCGGCGAGCAGTTGCGCGGGCAGCAGGAGAGACTCGTAGCCGGAAGGACCCTCGGCGAGGGCGACCACCTTGACCTTGACCAGGGCGTTGTCGCCGAGACGCAGGCCGATCTCCGAGCCGACGCCGACCTTGAGCTTCTTCGCCGTACCCGGCGGGAGCGCGACGGTGTCACCAGTCAGGTCGTCCAGCGACCCCTTCTTCACCTTGCCCGTGTAGACCGGACCGCTCAGGCCGAGCAGCGGCCAGGCGTCGCTGGTGTGCGACTTGTCGTACGGCTCCTCGATCCAGCCCTTGCTGCGGACCACCTCCGACACAGCGGTGACACCCGGCATCGACCGGGCCGAGTCGGTCAGCGACGCCGGGATGCCGCCCGCGGTGGACGTGATCACCACGTCGCCGGACAGGTTCTTGGTGAACGCGTCGACGGCGGCCTGCTGCTGTGTGGTCTGCGAGTAGATGTTGCCGAGGGCAATCGCCGTGGCGATGGTGATCGGGATCAGGATCGCGCCGAACTGGACCGCACGGACCCGCAGGTTGATCACCGCGAGCGTTCCGCTGGTCCCGCGCTTCTCGACCAGCCGCGTGATGCGGGGGATCAGCGCCCGCTGGATCACCAGCGGCGCGAGGACCGCGACCGCGATCGATCCGGTCAGGCCGGCCGGTCCACCGATCGCCGCAGCGTTGGCCGGGCCCATGAACGGTGTGGACAAGGCGATCGCCGCCGTCGCACCTGCGAAGACGAGACCGATGAGGATCCGCACCCGGCTCAGCGCCACCTGCGGTACGGCGGCCTCGGCCAGCGCCTGGATCGGGCGGATCCGGGCGGCCCGTCCGGCGGCGAAACCGACGGTCACCCGCAGTACGGCGAACGTGAGGACGGCAGCGCCGGCGAACGGCAGCGGACCTTGGTCGAGCCGCAACTGTGACGGCACGATCCCGCCGTCGGCCAGCATCCCGAAGATCCAGGTGCCGGCGATCCGGCCGCACAGCAGCCCGAGCACGAGCCCGATCAGACCAACCACCATCGTCTCGGCAATCACCATCTTGGCGACCTGGCGCGGGGTCGCACCGCTGGCCCGGAGCAACGCCAGTTCGCGGCGCCGCTGGCGCACCGACAGCCCGATCGTGGCCGAGACCACGAGCGCCATCACCACAGCCACCATCCCACCGAAGACGCCGGACATGATGATCAGCGGCAGACCGGTCGCGATCCCGGAGAACTCCGCGACGCCACGCTCGTCTCCCGTGAACGCCTTCACACCCGTCGGCAGGTCGAGCCGCTTCGCGAGATCTCGTACCGAGGTTCCGTCCGCGGGGAACACCCCGATCGCATCCAGACCCTCCGGGACGTCCGCGTCGGCGAAGAACACCGGCGGTACGTCGACCTGGTGCTGGGCGACCGCGATACCCGCCAGGGTGTAGGTGCGGGGCGTCCCGCTGACGGTGACCGTTACCCGGTCGCCCGGCTTCGCGGTGCCGGCCAGTCGCTGGTCGAGCACTACCTGCCCACTGCGAGGAGCATGGCCGGCAGTCAACTGGTACGGCGTCAACGCCGCGGACGTCCAGCCGTGCCCCGCAAGCGTCGTACCAGACGTGCCGCGTGACGTGATGACGGCGGGGAAGGAGCGGTCGGGGACGGCCTTGGCGACGCCAGGTGTGGTGGTGAGCTTGGTGAGCAGGGCCGGGTCGACGCGGTGGCGTTCCGGGAAGGCGGCGGAGCCGCTGCCGTTCGGTGGGTGGTACGCCGGGTCGCCGGTGACCACGATCGGGGCCGCGGACAGTCGTTGGGGTGGGGCGTTCAGGCGCAGCCCGGTCTCGAGCAGGCCGCCGGCGGCGCTGAGCAGCGCCCCGCCGAGCACGACCGCGACGAAGATCGCGAGGAAGGCGGCGGTCCGGTACCGCAGGGTGGTGACGGCGAGGCGGAACATGGGTCAGCTCTCCGTGGGTGAGAGGCGGCCGGTGCTCAGCTGGGCGAGCTCAGCGGCAACGGCCTCGGCGGTGGGGTGGATGGCTTCGGACACGATCCGGCCGTCGACGAGGAAGACGACACGATCGGCGTACGACGCTGCGACCGGGTCGTGGGTGACCATCACGATCGTTTGACCGAGCCGGCGGGACTGGTCGCGGAGCAGCGTGAGGACCTCGAGCGCGGTGGTGGTGTCCAGCGCGCCGGTCGGCTCGTCGGCGAACGTGATCGCGGTCCGTCCGGCGAGGGCCCGGGCGATCGCCACCCGCTGCTGCTGACCGCCGGACAACTCGCTCGGCCGATGCTTGACGCGCTCGCCGAGACCGACCGCCTGGATGACCTCGGTCACCCAGGCGTCGTCCGGCTGCTTGCCGGCCAGCGTCATCGGGAGTACGACGTTCTGCCGCACCGTCAGCGCCGGCATCAGGTTGAAGGACTGGAAGACGAAGGCGACGTGCTCGCGGCGCAGCTCGGTCAGCGACGTCTCGTCGAGTCCGTGCAGCGACCGGCCGGCCAGTTGGACGTCACCGGTCGTCGGGGTGTCGAGGCCGGCAGCGCAGTGCAGCAGTGTGCTCTTGCCGGAGCCGGACGGGCCCATCACCGCGGTGAAGGTGCCGGAGGCGAAGTCGTAGGTCACACCGGCCAGCGCGTCGACCGCGCCGGGGCCGGTGCCGTAGACCTTACGGACCTCAGTCAGTCGTACGGGCGCGTTCACTGGGCGACCAGTACGTCGGACTTGCGGTGGTACGACTCGTTGGTCCACCACAGGATCGCCACGATCGCGCCGAGGCCGAGGTCCGACCAGAGCCACCACGGGCCGTCGAAGTGACCGAAGACCGCCAGCGCCAGCCAGACCACGAACTGGACCACGCAGGCGACCAGCCAGACACCGGTGATGGCCTGGAGCGCCACAGTCAGCCCGCGGGGCGGGGCCGCGTTCGCGACACCGGACAGGATGGTGCGCAGTTCGCCGCGGGTCCGGGCCGCGAGGACCTGGTCCTGGCGGTCGCTCGCCTGTGACGGGGTGAGTGCGGCCTGCCGTACGGCGCTTTCGAGCTTGCTGATCGCGGCTCGGCGGTCGGCGCCGGAGAGCTGGACCTGGTCGGGCGTCAACAGGGGTTCGAGGATCGTGTTCATGAGAGCTGTTCCTTTCGGCTAAGTCCTGGTGCGGGGTTCCGATGTGAAACAGCGTATGGGTTGAACAGTTTCGGGTCCCGGTGCTCAGGACCCGTTTCCGAGGTGGACCTAGCTCCCCTGTTCGGCGGCGTACGGCGTGCGTCAGGATGGAGGTATGACCGACGACCGCGCGGACCTGCCGCCGGGGCTCGCCCTCTCGTGGGGCGTGCTGCCGGTGCAGCGGCGCGGGCCGAAGCCGGCGCTGTCGATCGAGCAGATCGTGGCCACCGGCATCGAGTTCGGCGACCGGTACGGGTTCGAGGCGGTCTCGCTGCAGCGGATCGCGGCGCAGCTCGGCGTCACGACGAACGCGATGTACCGCTACGTCCGGTCCAAGGAAGAACTGATCGTTCTGGTCCACGACAAGGCGGTCGGGCTGCCGCCGGAACTGCCGTCCGGCTGGCGTGCCGCGGCGATCGCGTGGGTGGATGCGCAGGTCAAGTTGTACGAGGACCGCCCGTGGCTGCTCGACGTACCGGTCCGTGGCGCGCCTGTCACTCCGAACCTGCTGCGCTGGGTCGAGGTGATGCTAGCGGCGCTGGCGGAGACCGGGCTCAGTCAGCACGACAACCTCGGATGCCTGGTGCTGCTGGACGGGTACGCGCGGAACTACGCCGGCCTGGCGCGGCAGCTGGGGGCGAGCGACCGCACGCCGGTGCAGGCGGAGCAGGTCGGCCAGTTCCTCGTCCCGCGGCTGATGGAGGGCGGGTATCCGACGTTGGTGTCGCTCTACCTCAACCAGGAGTACGAGGACGAACTCGACGACGACCTCGAGTTCGGGCTCGCCCGCATCCTCGACGGCATCGACGTACTGATCGCCAAGCAGCACTAGTGCCCCATCAAGAATCGGTCGGCTCGTGATCCCCAAACCGGTTTGGGGAGTCTTGCCACCCAAATCGGGGAGGTAGGACTCCCCGGTTTCTTCGCAGACGCTCCCCAAACTGGTTTGGGGAGGAGCGCGGCGCGTCGGTAGACGCTTGGTCGGCAGCTCGACAGGAGGTGTCGTGACCCGCTGGCATGCCGCACGCTCAGCGGACTCGCAATTGATAGTGCGGTGGATCTATACGTACTGTCGAGCTGCAAGACCGGTCACGTGTAGATCGTGTTCAGGGCAGGGCGATTCGCACCGGTCCGTTGCCGCGGGCCTCGACCCACTGCAGGTGGAATTCGCTGCCGGGGGCAACTTCCGCGCGACGTCCCGGCTCGGTGCGGAGGTTGATCGGCGCGGTCAGCGTGGTGGCTTCCTGCTGCATCACGCCGTTCGCCCGCACCTCGGCGATCACGTCGGCGAGCGCCTGCGCGGCCGGTTTGCGCTGGTGATCGACCGTGAACAGGCCGAGGTCGTACTCGCGGTCCGGGAAGTCGAGCAGCCGCCGGTCGATGTCGTGCGAGGACCACCACGTCACGCCGTACAGGGCCGGGTTCGGCAGGACGGTCTCGACGGTCCGCCGGGTGAACTCGGCCTGCAGATCGACGGGGATATCGGGTCCCGGTACGCCGATCTCCTGCAGCCAGACGAGGCGGTCGTGCTCGAGGGCCGTGGCCCTCGCGAGCTCGATCAGGTAGTCGGCGTGGGTGAGGGTGGCCGGACCCAGGGGACCGTCCACTCGTGAGACCCCGTTGAAAACCCACGAGTGGACAGTGGTCAGATCACCCAGGTCCACCGCGTCGACGGGGTGGAACGGATGGTCGCCCTTGTACCAGGCGTCGTCGAAGACCGAGTGCAGGGCGAGTACGTCGGGTGCCGCCTTCTTCAGCGTGGTCAACAGTTCCTGCGCCCACGCGGCCGAGGTCTCGGGCGTGGTCGAGCTGTCCGGCCAGAGGTTGTTGACCTCGTTGCCGAGCGTGATCGCGAAGACGTTCGGCTTCGTCGCGACCGCGCGCGCCACGGCATCGACGTACGCCGTGAGACCGTCGCGGACCGCGCTGCCCTCGAACAGGCTGCTCTTGTGCCAGGTCAGCACCCACGACGGGAGGAAGTCGAAGCTGGACAGGTGTCCCTGGATCAGGTCGACCGCGACGGTCAGGCCGTGCTCCGCGGCGGCGTCGATCGTGTCCAGCAGGTTGGCGATCGCCTGCTCGCGGATGATCGCCCGGTTCGGCTGGATCCACGGCCAGACGGGGAACACCCGGACGTGGTCCAGACCCATCCCGGCCAGGTCCGCGAAGTCCCGCCGTACCGCGTCGCCGTCGTAGTCCAGCCAGCTGTAGAACCATCCCGCCGAGGGAACATAGTTCGCACCGAACCGGGGCGTGACGGTCTCCGAAGCCATGCCGAGGATGCTAAATCGGTTTAGGCCAGAAGAGCAACTGCGGTCCGGGTCAGCGGGGAGGCGCGGTGGACTCGCGGACCGTGAGGACCGGGTCGGGGGTGCGGCGGTTCACGACGGTGGCGGGGTCGGCGATGGTCTCGAGAAGGACCTCGGCGGCCTGGCGGCCGAAGTCGAACGTGTCGCGGGACAGGGCCGTCAGCGCGGGATGCATGAGCTGGGTGAGGATCGAGTCGTCGAACGCGACGATCGACAGGTCGCCGGGCACCGAGACGCCCATCTCCATCGCGACGCCGAGGCCGGCGACCGCCATCACGTCGCTGTCGTAGACGATCGCGGTCGGGCGATCGGACTGGGACAGCAGCTTGCGGGTGATCGCGGCGCCCTCCGCGTCGCTGAAGTCCGTGGTCAGCGAGGGGGCGTCGACCAGGCCGAGCCGGGGCGCGGCGTCGCGGAGGGCACGGATCCGGCGCTGCGTGTGCTGGAAGTTCGGCGTACCGGCGACGTGGGCGATCCGGCGATGGCCGAGGGCGGCCAGGTATTCGACGATCGAGAGCATCGCGTCGCGGTCGTCGGCCCAGACCGAGGCGAGCGCGCCCTTGCCGCCGCGGCCGCCGATCACCACGGCCGGCAGTTCGAGTGCCTTGAGCTCGTCGACCCGCGGGTCCTTCACGGTCAGGTCGACCAGGATCACACCGTCGACCCGGTGCTCCGACGCCCACCGTCGGTACACCTCGATCTCGGCCGCGGTGTCCTCGACGATCAGCAGCTGCAGTGAGATCGACTCCGCCGACAGCCCCGACTGCACGCCGGACAGCAGGTGCGCGAAGAACGGCTCGACCCCGAGCGTCCGGGCCGGCCGTGCGATCACCATGCCGACCGAGTCGACCCGCGACGCCCCGAGCGCGCGCGCCGCACTGTGCGGCCGCCAGCTCATCTGCTCGGCGATCTTCAGGATCCGCTCGCGGGTCGCGTCGCTGACCCCCGGCCGCCCGTTCAGCGCGAACGACACCGCACCCTTGGACACCCCGGCCCTGGTCGCGATGTCAGCGATCGTCGGTCTCGCCATCGTGATACCTCCTGCCCTTGACAGCGGATTCTACGATGTGGATAGTTCGGGAGCTATACCGGTTTATCAATTCCAGGAGATCCCATGCGTAGACGCCGTCCGGCGCTGGTGGCAAGTCTTGCCGCCGCCGCCCTCACCCTCGCAGGTTGCGGCCTCGGTTCCGAGGATTCGGGCGGCAGCGGCGGCGCCAAGCCGACCGTCGACGCCAACGCCCAGGTGACCGGTGAGGTCAGCTTCCAGACCTGGGCGCTGAAGCCCAAGTTCACGTCGTACGTCGAAGGCGTCATCAAGGCGTTCGAGGCGAAGTACCCGGGCACGCACGTCACCTGGCTGGACCAGCCCGGCGACGGCTACGACAAGAAGGTACTGAGCCAGGCGTCGGCCGGCTCGCTGCCCGACGTCACGAATCTGCCGCCCGACTTCGCCCTGAGCCTCGCCAAGCAGAACATGCTGCTCGACGTCGCCGCCGCGGACCCGAAGCTGAACGAGGAGTACGTCGAGGGCGGCGTGCAGGCGTACCAGTACCAGGGGATGGACGGCACGTTCGGCTACCCGTGGTATCTGAACACCGACATCGACTACTGGAACGCGACCAAGTTCGCCGCGGCCGGCCTGGACGTGAAGAACCCGCCGAAGACCTTCGACGAGCTGCTCGCGGCCGCGAAGGTGATGCACGACAAGACCGGCGGCAAGGAATACCTGATGAGCCGGCTGCCGGGCATCGGCGACTTCACCAACGCCGGGATCAAGATCCTCTCCGACGACGGCAAGAAGTTCACCTTCAACACTCCTGAGGCCGCGGCGCTGCTGGACAAGTACCGCGACGCCTACAAGGCCGGCTACATGCCGCGCGACATCCTGACCAACGAGTACCTGGGCAACTCCAAGCTCTTCACCCAGGGCAAGGTCGCCTGGACCACCGGCGGCGGCAACGCGATCCAGGACTTCATGAAGGACAACCCGTCGCTGAAGGGCAAGGTCGTCCCGTCGCCCGCGCTGGACACCCCGCCGCTGTACGTGCAGGGTCTGTCGGTCTCGGCCAAGACCAAGAACCAGGCCGCGGCGATCGCCCTCGCCCGGTTCGTCACCAACGCCGAGAACCAGGCCGCGTTCGCGAAGATCGTGAACATCTTCCCGTCCACCAAGGCCTCCGCCTCCGACCCGTACTTCTCGAAGTCCGACGGTACGCCGGAGAGTGACGCCAAGGTGCTCGCGTTCCAGTCGCTGGCCAAGGCGAAGAACCTGCAGCCGCCGGTGATCAGCGGCGCGACCAACGACTTCATCGGGCAGCAGATCTCGCTGGCGATCTCCGGCAAGATCTCGTCCCAGGCAGCCCTCGACGCCGCGGTGGCCAAGGCCAACCAGCTGCTGACTCAGTAATGCGATACAACCGTTGGTTCACCCCGTGGGTGCTGGTCATTCCAGCACTCACGTGGTTGCTCGTGTTCAATCTCTGGCCCTCGATCAACACCGTCATCCTGTCGTTCACGAACGCCAAGCCGATCGGTGGCGGCCACTTCGTCGGGCTGAAGAACTTCGAGACGCTGCTGCACGACGAGCAGCTGCGGTGGGCGCTGCTGAACAGCGTCATCTACATGGTGGTCTGTCTGCCGTTCCTGACCGTCCTGCCGCTGTTCCTCGCCGTACTGGTGGAGAAGAAGCTGCCCGGGATCACGTTCTTCCGGACCGCGTTCTACACCCCGGTGGTGGCGTCCGCGGTCGTGGTGGCGCTGATCTGGCAGTGGATCCTGGACGACCGCGGCCTGGTCAACGGGCTGGCCGAGAAGCTCGGGGTCATCTCCGGGCCGCTGCCGTTCCTGTCCGACCAGTGGCTGTTGTTGCTCAGCGCAATCAGTCTGACGATCTGGAAGGGGCTCGGGTACTACATGATCATCTACCTGGCCGCCCTCGGGAACGTCGGGCGTGAGCTGCACGAGGCGGCCGCGGTCGACGGCGCGGGACCGCTGCGGCGGTTCGTGCATGTGACCGTGCCCGGCGTACGGGGAACGATGATCCTGATCTCGATCCTGATCTCGGTGTCGGCGCTGCGGGTGTTCTCCGAACTGTTCATCCTCAGCGGCGGCAAGGGCGGTCCGGGTGGCCGGGACAACTCGGTCGTGATGCTGATCCAGCAGTACAGCCAGGGCTTCGAGGGCAACCTCGGGTACGCGTCGGCGTTGTCGATCGTGCTGTTCTTCGTCACCGTCGTACCGATGCTGGTGCTGGCCCGCCTCAACCGCCGGGGAGCCGAAGCATGAGCGTTGTTACCGATCCGGCGCGGCCGGCTGTCGCGCCTGAGGCGCCGAAGTCCGTACGTCGGCGTCGGTCGTCGGGGTTCAATTCGGTGTCGCCGCGGGAGAAAGTCGCGCGGTACGTGCTGCTGGTGTTCGTGCTGCTGATCACGATCGGGCCGTTCCTCTGGCAGCTGTCGACGTCGCTGAAGGGATCCGGGGAGGACATCTACACCCGGATCCCGCGGCTGCTGCCGGCGCAACCGACGTTCGACCACTACAAGGCGGTCACCGACACGATCCCGGTCTGGGACTACGCGCGGAACTCGCTCGTGGTCGCCGTACTGGTTGTCGGTGGCAACGTGATCGGCGCGTCGCTGGCCGGGTTCGCGTTGTCCCGGTTGCAGTTCCGCGGCCGCAAGATCGTCCTCGGGCTGTTCCTGGCGACCCTCGTGCTGCCGGGTGAGGTCACGATCATTTCGCAGTACGTCACGGTCCGGGAGTTCGGGCTGGCGAACACGCTCTTCGGTGTCGCGCTGCCCGGGATGATCGGTGCGCTGAACGTGCTGCTGATGTACAACGCGTTCCGGTCGTTGCCGGTCGAAGTCGATCAGGCCGCGGTCGTGGACGGGGCGAACGCGTGGCAACGGTTCCTGTACATCGGCCTGCCGTCGGTGCGCGGAACGATCAGCGTTGTCGCGATCTTTGCGTTCATCGGCGCGTGGGACGACTTCCTCTGGCCGCTGATCGTGCTGACCGATCCGAACAATTACACGCTGACCGTCGGCCTGCAGTACCTGTCCGGCACGTTCAGCAACAATCCGCGGCTGATCGCAGCGGGCACGATGATCGCGTTCATCCCGATCGTGATCGTCTTTGCCACCCTGCAACGCTTCTTCTTCAAGGGCGTCGAGGAAGGCGCGGTCAAGGGCTAGCTTCTTGACGACGTACGAAACCGGCTCCGACCCTGCAAAGTCGGAGCCGGTTCCTGTTGTTCGGCTACTTCACGAGCACGATCGAGTTGATCGGGGTGAAGTCGTACGGCAGGTACGCGCCGGTGTAGCGCTGCACCGGGTAGCAGTTCGTCCCGTTGTAGCCCTTGCAGATGGCGAAGCCCGCACCGCCGGTCTGGCTGTTGATCAGGACCTTGGTGCCGGTCACGTTCGACAGGTTGTGCGCGCCGTAGCTGTACCAGATGTTCTTGCTCAGGATGCTGCCGTTCGGCTCCCGCAGACACACGGCCCCCGACGGGCAGGACGCCGTCGTCCCGGTCGTGGCAGCGTTCGCCGTCGGCGCCAGCGCCGCGCCTGTACCGATCACAGCAGCGGCGATCCCGACCACGCTCATCGCAATCTTGCGCATGGTTTCCCCTTAACCTTAAGGGCCCCCCGAGTGAAGACCCACCACCGAAGCTAGTCAACGGGCCGGGTCGCCGGAACCCAGATCGAACCCGTTTCGGCCAGGCCCGAAATGGGTTGTCAGCGCATCCGAGTTTCGGAGAAGTCGAGCCAGTGGGTGGTGTCGGCGGGGGTGTGGTGGCGGATGGACCAGTCGACCTGGCGAAGGGACATGTGGGCCCAGTAGAGGCGCAGTACGGCGGGATTGAGGGTGTTCTCCAGGAGTTCGTCGAACCAGGTCAGGTCCGCGCCGTCGAGACGGACGTGGGCGTCGAACCGCAGGGTGACCAGCGCGAACCGGCGGTCGCCGCGGCCGATGCCGTCCCAGTCGACGATCCCGGTGATCCGTCCGGCGTCGGTCAGCACGTTGCCGGCGTGGAAGTCGAGGTGCACCAGGTCGTCGCCGGTCATGCCGCTCGGCTCGTCCCGCCCGACCTCGTGGATCCAGTCCAGGAGCCTCCGCGTGCGGTCGTCGTACCGCTGGAGGGACTCGTGCAGGCAGAAGCCGGGACCGCTCTCGAGCAGGTACATCGACGGGACCGGCAGGTCGGGGGCCAGACCGGCGAAGTGGTCGGTCAGGGCGATCATCGACTCCAGAAACGCGCGGTCGACGGTCTCCGGTGGCCGGCCCGGCAGCCGCTCCTGCACCACGCCGATGCCGTCCGGCAGGTCCGCGAGCAGCTGGTACTGCGGGACAGGCAGCCCTCCCCGCCGCGCTGCCTCGAGAACTTCCGCCGTACGCCGAAGTTCCGCGAGGGAACCGTATCCGCGCGTCAGTACGCCGTCCCGCCCGTCCGGCCACCGCACGAACGCGGCCCCGACCTCGCCCAGGCCCGCGTACCCGAGGAACTCCAGCCCGGCACCGGTCGCCTGATTGACCTCCCGCAGCAACTGCTGCGCATCAAGCTTCGCCACCGGAGCCGGCACGCCGTCATGAGTCATAACGCCTGACCGTAGTTGACCTGGAGCGCACTCCAGGTCGCAGGATGGACCTCATGACTACGTACGCACCGGCCGAGGCGTCCGAGCGCACCGGTCTGACTTTGGACACCCTGCGCTACTACGAACGTCTCGGACTGTTCGGTCCGGTACGTCGAACTACCGCGGGGCGCCGCGTCTACAGCGACCACGACGTGGCCTGGGTCGGGCTCCTGGTGTGCCTGCGCAACGCCGGACTGGGCATCAGCGACCTCCAGCGGTTGATGGGCCGGTTGCGGGACTCGGGCAGCTCGACCGGTGTGGTCGAGCTGCTCGAGGAGCACCGGTCCCGCCTCCACGGTGAGATCGCGAAGATGAGCGTCGCGCTCGACGTGCTCGACGGCAAGATCGCTCACTACCGCGAGGCAGCGGGTCAGTCGAAGAAGTAGGGGTAGGGGACTGACTCCGGTCGGCTCGCGACCTCGAGACGTTCCTGTTGCTCCGGCGCGAGCGAGAACTCGGCGGCGCCGAGGAGATCGTCGAGGTACGCCGGCGTCCGCGGACCGATGATCGGTGCGGTCACGCCCGGACGCTGCATCAGCCAGCGGACAGCGACCTGGGGGAGTGTGCGACCGGTCTCGGCCGCGACCGCCGTCAGCTCGTCGATCACGTGCCACGTGTGCTCATTGGCATAGCGGTCCCACGCGTGGGTGCCAGGCGTAGAGACCTTGCTGTCCGCGGGCGGCGCAGTCATGCCGCGCCGGAACGCGCCGGACAACCAGCCTGAACGTAGCGGCGACCAGGTGATGACGCCGAGGCCCTCGTTACTGCAGACCGGCAGCAGTTCCCACTCGGGCGATCGGTCCAGCAAGGTGTAGAGCGGCTGGAGGCTGGAGAGCGGCTCCCAGCCGTTCTGCGCGCACAGGTCGGCGGCCTTCTGCAGCTGCCAGCCGCGGAAGTTGCTGACCCCGATATAGCGGACCTTGCCGGCGCGCACGAGGCCGTCCAGCGTCGACAGCGACTCGGCGAGCGGCACGCTGTCGTCCCAGAGATGGAGCTGGTAGAGATCGACGTAGTCGGTGCCGAGGCGCCGCAGGCTCGCGTCGATCGCGTCGAGGATGTGCTTGCGGGACAGTCCTTGGTCCGTCGGCCGCGGGCCGACCCGTCCCCAGACCTTGGTGGCGATGACGTAGTCGGAGCGTTGCTGCGTCTTCAGCCATCGTCCGAGCACTTCCTCGGACGCGCCGGCGCCGTACACGTCGGCGGTGTCGATGAACGTCCCGCCGACGTCGGTGAACTTCTGCAGGATCTTCCGGCTGTCCTGCTCGTCCGTCTTGTCGCCGAACATCATCGCGCCCAGGCAGAGCTCACTGACCTTCAGACCTGTCGTTCCGAGATTCTTGTAGTCCATCTCCCCGACGCTAGGAGCTGGACCGCGCTCCAGCTCAAGACCTTTGCGTGGCTGACGGGTAGACGGCGCCGGTGTACTTCTCGCCGGGGCCCTGGCCGGCCTCGTCCTGGATGGTGCTGGCTTCGCGGAAGGCGAGCTGGAGGGAACGGAGGCCGTCCTTCAACGGCGCCGCGTGGTGGTGGCCGAGTGACGGTGCGGCGGCGTCGAGGAGGCCGGCGAGGGAGTCGATGAGGGAGCGGGCCTCGTCGAGGTCCTTGTGGTCCGGGAGGTCCGCGGCCAGGCCGAGGTTGACGGCGGCAGCGCTCATCAGGTGCAGTGCGGCGGTGGAAATGATCTCCACGGCGGGGACCTCGGCGATGTCGCGGGACGCGGTCGAGAGGGGGTCAGGCTGTGAGGTGGCATCTGCGTCGGTCATGCTGCTACTCTTGCATGGCGACCGACCCGGTCCATTGGTGACCCCTGAGCGGAATAGTTCAGGACCACCAGTGGTTCGAGTCTAAGCGGAGGGCCACCTCCCACCCAGTCGATGAACAGTCGTCGGGTCCCGGTCACGCTGAGAGCCACCGGAGGACATCCGGAGGATCACAGCGACAGTACGGCGTACCAGCCGCAGGGTTGGACCGTCGTACATCTGGGAATTGGGCCTTCGTGTGATCGCACGAGGGCCTTCGTGTTTTTCAGGGGGCTCGCGGTGATCGCGAGGTGGCACCCAGTACGAGTTCAACCCAGGAGGACCCATCACCACTGATTTGCGCGTCAATGAGCGCATCCGCGTTCCCGAGGTGCGGCTGGTCGGACCGAACGGTGAGCAGGTAGGCATCGTTCGGATCGAGGACGCACTTCGGTTGGCCCAGGAAGCAGATCTCGACCTGGTCGAGGTCGCTGCGACTGCCCGGCCTCCGGTCTGCAAGTTGATGGATTTCGGCAAGTACAAGTACGAGACCGCGCAGAAGGCGCGCGAGTCCCGCCGGAACCAGACCAACACCGTCATCAAAGAGATGAAGCTGCGGCCGAAGATCGACCCGCACGACTACGAGACCAAGAAGGGTCACGTCGTTCGGTTCCTGAAGGCCGGGGACAAGGTCAAGATCACCATCATGTTCCGCGGTCGTGAGCAGTCCAGGCCGGAGCTCGGCTTCCGGTTGCTGCAGCGGCTGGCCGAAGACGTCACCGAGCTCGGCTTCGTCGAGTCCTCGCCGCGTCAGGACGGCCGGAACATGATCATGGTGCTCGGACCGCACAAGAAGAAGTCCGAAGCGCGCGTGGACGTGGAAGCCGAGAAGGCGCAGCGCAAGGCCGAGCGCGAGGCCGATGAGCAGGCCGAGCGCCAGGAGCGCGCCGAGCAGGTCCAGGCCCACGAGGCCGAACGCGCCGCCGGAGTCACGAAGAAGCCGAAGGGTCCGGCCGACAACCTCGACCCGGAGTGACGGAACGCTCCGGCCGCCCGAGGCAGCCGGAGCCCGTCGTACCGACGATCGAGTCAACGAAGAAAATCAGGAGCACAACAGCCATGCCGAAGATGAAGACCCACTCGGGGATGAAGAAGCGCGTCCGGGTCACCGGGTCGGGCAAGATCCGCCGTGAGCAGACCGGTGTCCGCCACCTCGCCGAGGCGAAGTCCTCGAAGCGCAAGCGCCGCCTGTCCGGCACCGTCGAGGTCGCCCCGGCGTACGTCAAGAAGGCCAAGAAGCTTCTCGGCATCTGAGGCCCCGCCTCGCCCCTCCCGAACATCCCCCGCCGCGTGGGCAATCCTGTCTCCGGCGCAGAAATACAAGGAGTAACACCTCATGGCACGCGTGAAGCGGGCAGTCAACGCCCACAAGAAGCGCCGGGTCGTACTCGAGCAGGCCAGCGGCTACCGCGGCCAGCGCTCGCGGCTGTACCGCAAGGCCAAGGAGCAGGTCACCCACTCGCTCGTCTACGCCTACCGTGACCGCAAGGCGCGCAAGGGCGACTTCCGGAAGCTGTGGATCCAGCGCATCAACGCCGCGGTCCGCGCCGAGGACCTGACCTACAACCGCTTCATCCAGGGTCTGCGCCTGGCCGAGGTTGAGGTGGACCGCAAGATCCTCGCCGACCTCGCCGTCAACGACCCGGCCGCGTTCTCCGCGCTCGTGCAGCTGGCCAAGGCCGCCCTGCCGACCGACGTGAACGCGCCGAAGAGCGACGCCGCGGCCTGAGCCGCAGCCCAGATTGCACAAGGTGGCGAGTCCCGGTCTGCTGACCGCGCAATCCGCGCGGATCAAACAGGCCCGGCGGCTCGCCACTCGTGCGTTCCGGCGCAAGACCGGACGATTCCTGGTCGAAGGCCCACAGGCCGTCCGGGAGGCCCTCGAACATCGCGAGCTCGTCGTCGAGGTGTACGCCGAACCCGCGCTGGCGACCCGGCATCGTGACCTCTACGACCTCGCCGTGGCGGCCCGCGTCCCGTGGTTCGAGGTCGACCGCGCCGCCGTCGAGAGCTTGAGCGAGACCGTCACCTCACAAGGGGTCGTCGCGGTCTGCTCACTGGTGACCGTTCCGCTGCCGGACAGCTCGTTCAAACTCGTCGCCGCCGGCGTCCAGGTCCGTGACCCCGGCAACGTCGGCACCTTGATCCGTACGGCGGACGCGGCCGGCGCCGATGCCGTCGTACTGACGACGGAGTCCGTCGACCCGCACAACCCGAAGGCGGTCCGGGCCAGTGTCGGCAGCATCTTCCACGTGCCGATCAGCACGGACGTCGACATCGTCGCGGCCGTGGAGACCTGGCGTGAGCACGGCCTGCAGGTGCTCGCCGCCGACGGGTACGGCGCGACCGACCTGGACACCTGCATCGACGACGGCACGCTCGCGAAGCCGACCGTCTGGCTGTTCGGCAACGAGGCCCACGGCCTGCCGGACGGCATCAACGCCCTCGTCGACCACTCGGTCAAGGTCCCGATCTACGGCCGCGCCGAGTCCCTCAACCTGGCCACCGCCGCCGCCATCTGCCTGTACGCCTCGGCCCGGGCGCAGCGCCGGTGATCTTCGATCTCCCGGGGCGGTTCTGGCGCGGGAACCTGCACACGCACTCGAACCTGTCCGACGGAGCGTTGTCGCCGGCCGAGACCGCGGAGGTCTATCGGGACGCCGGGTACGACTTCGTGGCGATCACCGATCACTTCCGCGCGGAGTACGGGTTCCCGATGACGGACACGCGGGAGTTGCGCTCGGACGGGTTCACCACGCTGATCGGCGCCGAGCTGCACGCGCCGCGGACCGAGGCGGGCCAGGCGTGGCACATCGTCGCGGTCGGACTGCCGCTCGATTTCGCGGCGCCGGGGGAGACCGAAACCGGTCCTGAGCTGGCGCGTCGCGCGCGGGCCGCAGGGGCGTGGATCGGGATGGCGCATCCGTCGGCGTCGCTCCTGACGGCCGTCGATGCCGAGAGCCTGGACGCGGCCCACTCGGTCGAGGTCTACAACGCCCTCGCCGACCGCGAGAACCGCGGCGACAGCTGGCATCTCGCCGATGTCCTCCTGAACCGCGGTCACCGGCTGACGACGTACGCCGCCGACGACGCCCACCTGCAACCCCAGGACCCGCCACCCTGCCAGGCCTGGATCCACGTCCGCGCCGAAACCCTCGCCCCGGACGCGCTCCTGACCGCGTTGAAGGCCGGCCACTTCTACTCCAGCACAGGCCCCGAGCTGTACGACGTACGCATCGAAGGCGACGAGATCACCGTCCACTGCTCGCCCGCGGCGAAGATCCTCCTGACCGGCGGCCGCCCCGGCGCCGAAGTAGCCCAAGGCACCAACCTCACCGAGTGCACCTTCCCCCTGCACCTGTTCCGCAACACCCACTGCCGAATCACCACCGAGGACGCAACCGGCCACCGCGCCTGGACCAACCCGATCCACCTTGGCCGCGGTTGACGGTGGGGTGGGTGGCGTGTCAGCGTTTGCGTAGCGTGCGCCAGGGCGCCTCCTCTTCGCGGCAAGTACTGAGTACACCTGGATGATGGGAGCAGTACTCGTGTCGGCCGGTTGACCCTTCGGGACGGCCTGATTCAGCGGAGCGGGTTGTCCTGGAAGGACTGTCGATGTCGACCATGCCGCTGCCCGCGAAGGCGAGTCTCAGTCAGTTGCGCGCCCGGGCGAAGGAACTCCGTAAGGCGGTCACCAAAGGACGGCCGGACGCGATCGAGCGGGCCCGTGTTCATCACCCGGCGTACGACGAGGCGAGTTTTACGTTGCGGGACGCGCAGTTGACGATTGCGCGGGAGTACGGGCTGGCGAGCTGGCCCGAGTTGATGGAGAAGGTGGCCACCGAGCTTGTCGAGGGCCGCGAACTGCACCGGTACTTCGGTGTGGAGCTGAACAACGAGACCTGGGACCTGCTCGACCAGATCGACGAGTCGAGTCCGCTGGAGGACCAGGAGCGGTTGCTGTACGGCGCGTACGCCGCCTGCCTGCACTGGCTCGAAGCCGGGAACGAGGCGAATCACGCGCGCGGTGAGCATTTGATCGCCCGGGTCGCTCTCCGGATCGGTCGCGCCGAGCTGGGTCTCGGGCATGCCCGGCGCTGCCTGCAACTGGTTCAGGAGCACGCGGATCAGATGGCCGACTGGGATGAGCCGTTCGCGCGGGAGGCGCTCGCCCGCGCGCTCGCGGCGACCGGCTCACGTGACCGGGCGCTGGCCGAGCTTCGCCGGGCCGAGGAGCTCACGAAGGAGGTCGCCGAGGACGGCGATCGCGAGGTGCTGCTGACCGAGTTCGCCAAGGGGCCGTGGTTCGGGCTTACTTCTTCTTGACGCGCGTCTGGAGGCCGTCGAGGAGGGCGTCCAGGCCGAAGACGAAGTTTTCGGTGAGGCCCGAGTCCAGGTCGACCGAGGTGCGGCGACGTACGGACTTCTGCATTTCCGGGTAGTCGCCGGCCACGGCCTGGGCCTGTTCGAGCATGTCGGTGACCCAGTTCTCCTCGGTACGGCCGGACTTGCGGACCATCTCGCGGGTGGCGACCTCGGCGCTGACCGTGCCGAGGACATACGACATCACGCTGCCCATCGCGAGGTCGATCTCGTGCTCGGAAAAGCCGGCCGCCCCGAACAGGACCAGACCGCGGGAGCCCATCGACATCGCGTTCGGGCCGATGCTCGGGCGGGTGTACATCACCTCGGGCAGCCACGGGTGCCGCAGTACGGCGGACCGCAGGCTGTGGCCGAACAGCAGCGCACCCGCCCGCCATCCGGCCAGCTCCGGCTCGGGTATGTCGATCTCGCCCCAGACCTCGTCGATCACCAGGTCGATCAGGTCGTCCTTGGTGTCGACGTACCAGTAGAGGCTGGTCGCGCCGGAGCCGAGCCGGGTGGCCAGCTTCCGCATGCTCAGCCCTGTGACGCCCTCGGAGTCGAGGATCGCGATCGCCGCAGCCACGATCTGATCCCGGCTGAGCGTTTCCCGCGCGGGTGCCGCTTTGCGTTCCCGGGTCCAGATCCAGTCCTTCATGAGGTCCATCCTACAAAGGACTCGCACACCGTACGAGATCGTCGTACAGTGTGCGAGTGACTAGTACACCGTTCGAGTCCACCACCGAGGGGCATCCCCGGCGCTGGTGGATCCTGTTGATCCTGTGTCTGAGCCTGATGGTGCTGGTGGTCGACAACACCGTCCTCAACCTGGCGATCCCGTCGCTGATGCGCGATCTGGGCGCGACACCCGCGGACATCCAGTGGGTGATCGACGCCTACATCCTGGCGTTCGCGGGCCTGCTGCTGACCGCTGGAAGCCTGTCCGACCGGTTCGGCCGGCGGAAGATGCTGTTGCTCGGGCTGGTGGTGTTCGGCCTGGCGTCGCTGCTGGCGACCCTGGCCGAGAACCCGTGGCAGCTGATCGCGTGCCGCGGCCTGATGGGCGTTGGCGGCTCGCTGCTGATGCCGAGCACGCTGTCGCTGCTGTTCACGGTGTTCCCGCCGGAGGAGCAGCGCAAGGCGATGGCGGGCTGGTCGATGGTCGCGATGGTGGGCGTGGTGGCCGGTCCGACGGTCGGCGGCGTCCTGCTGAACCACTTCTGGTGGGGCTCCATCTTCTGGCTGAACGTGCCGATCGCGATCCTGGCGATCATCGGCACGCTCGCGATCATCCCGGAGTCGAAGGGCCCGGCGCGCGACGTCGACCCGGCGGGCGCCGTTCTGACGATCGTCGGTATGGCGTCGATCGTCTGGGCGATCGTCTCGATCCCGCTGCACGGCTGGGGTTCCGGCCGGGTGCTCGGCGCGCTCGCGGTCGGTGTGGTCGCGTTGACCGCGTTCGCGTTGTGGGAGAAGCGCAGTGCGCATCCGATGGTGCCGCTGGCGCTGTTCAAGGACCGGCGGTTCAGCGGTACGAGTTTCTCGATCGTGCTGCTCTCGTTCACCGCGGGTGGATTGCTGCTGGCGTTGACGCAGTACCTGCAGTTCGCGCTCGGGTACACGCCGCTGAAGGCCGGCCTGGCGCTGATCCCGTATGCGCTGTCCGCTGCCCTGTTCAACGGCCTGGGGGCGACGCTCGGGAAGAAGGTCGCGGACCGGACGCTGATCTCGCTCGGTCTGCTGATCATCGCGGGCAGCTTCGGCATCCTGACGCAGGTGTCCGACACGAGCGGGTACGGTCTGTTGATCATCGGCCTGCTGGTGATGGGGATCGGCGGTGGCCTGGCCGGTCCGGCGGCGTACACGCTGTTGATGCAGGCCGTTCCGCCGGAGCACCGCGGTGTCGGCTCGGCGATGAACGACACCGTCCAGCAGACGGGTGCCGCGCTGTCGGTCGCCGTACTGGGCAGTGTGCTCGCCGCGGCGTACTCGTCGGCCCTGCCGGACTCCGTCCCGGAGGCGGCCCGCAAGTCGATCGCCGACACCATCGCGCTCGGCCCGGACTTCCTCGGCGCGGCGAAGCACGCCTTCGTCGACGCGATGTCGATCGCCATGACGGTCGGCGCGATCGGCGCGGTCGCCGGGGCAGTGGTCGCGCTGGCGGTCCTCCCGAAGGGCGAGAAGAAGGTGCAGGACACGGCCCCGGCTGTGGATGACGCAGTGCACTGACACCGGTCACTGACAGCATTGCCGGTATGACGCGACGGTGGCTGATCGACCTGCCGACCCGGATCCACCTCTGGTCGGCGGAGTTCCAGATCCGCCACCGTTCGGCGGTGCGTGCGCTTCGCTGGAGGGTTCGTGTCTGATCAGGGGGTCGCGAACCTGGTCCTGATGTCGTTGTTCATCCTGCTCCCGATCGCGCTCGGCACCATGCTGTTCGGCCGCTCGCGCGGGAACCGTCGCGTGCTGAAGTGCGCCCGCGGTCTCGCGATCCTGACGATCGTCCTGGCGGTCGCGTACGACGTGGCCGGCGCGGTGTACCTGCTCCTCGCCGAGCCCGAGCCGGGCCACGAACCATGGGCCGACCCTGCCGCGGTCGTGGACTACCCGGAGTTCTTCCTCCCGATCGGCGTCGGCGCCCTCCTCGCCGGCGCCGGGATCCTCGTCGGAGTAGTCCGAGCCAGACACCGCCTGGGCTGATCCGCGGGCGGTTGTGGACGGCCGATTCACGGTCTGGGGCGTTGGGTTTCTAGACTGCAATCCGCAGACGTATCAACCCGAGAGCGAGCCATGTCCGGTCCCAACACTGATTACGACCCGGTCGAAGTGACGCCGCTGCATGCCGAAGAGGTGGAGCGGACCCGCGACGAGGCGCTGACGGCGTTTACCGGGGCGGCCGATCTGGCCGCCTTGCAGGAGGCCAAGACCGTGCACCTCGGCGACAAGTCGCCGATCGTGCTGGCCAACCGGGAGATCGGCGCGCTGCCGCCGCAGGCCCGGAAAGAGGCCGGGCAGCGGATCGGCGCGGCCCGGAAAGCGATCAACGAGGGGTTCGCGTCGCGGCTCGCGGTGCTCGAGGCCGAGCACGAGGAGCGGATGCTGGACACCGAGCGTGTCGACGTGACGCTGCCGTGGCACGCCCCGCAGCTCGGCGCGCGGCACCCGCTGTCGCTGATCTCCGAGCAGGTCGCGGACGTGTTCACCGCGCTCGGCTGGGACGTCGCCGAAGGCCCCGAGGTCGAGGCCGAGTGGCTGAACTTCGACGCCCTGAACTTCCAGCCCGACCACCCGGCGCGGCAGATGCAGGACACCTTCTTCGTCGAGCCGGCCGGCTCCGGCAAGGTCCTGCGGACGCACACGTCGCCGGTGCAGGCGCGGTCGATGCTGACCCGGAAGCCGCCGATCTACGTGATCTGCCCGGGCCGCGTGTTCCGCACCGACGAGCTGGACGCGACGCACACGCCGGTCTTCTACCAGGTCGAGGGCCTGGTCGTGGACGAGGGCATCACGCTCGCGCACCTGAAGGGCACGCTCGACCACTTCGTCGTTTCGATGTTCGGTGAGGGCCTGGAGGCGCGGCTGCGGCCGAACTTCTTCCCGTTCACCGAGCCGTCGGCCGAGGTGGACCTGAAGTGTTTCGTCTGCCGCGGCGCGTCCGTCGGCAACCCGGACCGGCCGTGCCGGACCTGTGGCAGCGAGGGCTGGATCGAGTGGGGCGGCTGCGGCGTCGTGAACCCGCGGGTCCTGCAGGCCAACGGCATCGACACCGACCGGTACTCCGGTTTCGCCTTCGGCATGGGTCTGGAGCGGACGCTGATGTTCCGCAACGGCGTCGAGGACATGCGGGACATGGTCGAGGGTGACGTGCGGTTCAGCCGCCAGTTCGGGATGGAGATCTGATGCGGGTCCCACTGTCATGGCTTCGTGAGTACGTCGACCTGCCGGGTGACGTCACCGGCCGCCAGATGGCGGAGCAGCTGATCCGGGCCGGCCTCGAGGTGGAGACCGTCGAGGAGTCCGACCTGACCGGCCCGCTCGTGGTCGGCAAGGTGCTCACGTACGAGAACGAGCCGCAGAAGAACGGCAAGACGATCCGCTGGTGCTCGCTGGACATCGGCAAGGACGAGCCGCAGTGGGTCGTCTGCGGCGCGCACAACTTCGAGGTCGGCGATCTCGTGGTCGTCGTGCTACCGGGTGCGGTGCTGCCGGGCGGGTTCGCGATCTCGGCGCGGAAGACCTACGGGCACGTGTCGAACGGCATGATCTGCTCGAGCGCCGAGCTCGGCCTCGGTGACGACGGCACGCACGGCATCGTCGTCCTGGAGCCGGGCGAGGGCACGCCGGGCGACGACGCGATCGAGTTGCTGGCGCTGCGGGACGACGTACTCGACATCGCGGTGACGCCGGATCGTGGGTACTGCCTGTCGATCCGTGGCGTCGCGCGCGAGGCGGCGACGGCGTACGGCGTCGCGCTGAAGGACCCGGCCGATCTGGCGCTCACCGGCTCCGGCTCCAACGGCTACCCGGTGCGGGTCGATGACTCCAAGGCGTGCAGTGTCTTCGTGACGCGGACGGTCACCGGGATCGACGCGAAGGCGTTGTCGCCGCGGTGGATGCAGAAGCGGCTGCTCGCGAGTGGGATGCGGCCGATCTCGATCGGGGTCGACGTCACGAACTACGTGATGCTCGAGCTGGGTCAGCCGATCCACGGGTACGACCAGGCGCGGCTGTCCGGGGAGATCGTCGTACGGCGGGCGAACGCCGGCGAGAAGTTGATGACGCTGGACGACCAGACGCGTGAGCTGGACGCCGAGGATCTGCTGATCACCGACGACTCCGGTCCGATCGGTGTCGCCGGTGTGATGGGTGGTGCGTCGACGGAGATCTCGGACGCCACCACGGACGTGGTGATCGAGGCCGCGCACTTCGACCCGATCGTGATCGCGCGGGCGTCGCGCCGGCACAAGCTGTCGTCGGAGGCGTCGCGCCGGTTCGAGCGCGAGGTCGACCCGAACCTGCCGCGGTACGCCGCCCAGCGCGTCGCGGACCTGCTGGCCGAGTACGCGGGCGGCACGGTCCTCCCGGACGAGACCGTCGTCGACACCCACCCGAAGCCGGCTCCCGTCACGATCCGCGCCGACCACGCCGCCCGCGTCGCGGGTGCGGTGATCACGCTCGATGAGACGGTTCGGCACCTGGCTTCAGTGGGCTGCACGATTGAGGCTGCAGCGACGGATGCGGTCGCGGCTCCGTTGGCTGCGGGTGCGCACGCTCCTGGGTTGGCCGAGGTCGGCGCCACCACCGTCGGGTCCACCCACGTCGAGGGTGGCGATCTGTTGACGGTCACGCCGCCGTCGTGGCGGCCGGATCTTCGTGATCCCAACGACTTTGCCGAAGAGGCCATCCGGTTGTTCGGGTTCGACAATGTGCCGTCGGTCTTGCCGGCCGCGCCGGGTGGGCAGGGGCTGACGGTCTCGCAGCGTCGGCGTCGCCGAGTGGCGACCGCGCTCGTCGGTGCGGGGCTGACCGAGGTCGTGTCGTACCCGTTCACGGGTGCCGCCGACTTCGACGCGATGGGTCTTCCGGCCGACGACGCACGCCGTGCGACGGTCAAGCTCGTCAACCCGATCTCCGACGAAGAGCCGTCGATGCAGACGACCCTGCTCGCGACGCTGCTCCGGACGGCCGAGCGCAACGTCGGCCGAGGCGCGAACGACCTGGCGATCTTCCAGACCGGCCTGGTGTTCCTGCCGAAGGCGGAGACGAAGCCCGCGCCGCTCCCGTCGGTCGCGCAGCGGCCGAGCGATGCCGAGGTCCAGTCGCTGTACGACGCACTCCCGGACCAGCCGCTGCACGTCGGCGTCGTGCTGACCGGTGCGCTGGCCCCGGCCGGCTGGTGGGGCAAGGGTCGCCCGGCCGGATGGGCCGACGCGGTGCAGATCGCGCGGCTGATCGCGTCGGTGGTCGGTGTCGAGCCGGTCGTGAAGAACGTGGAGCTCGCGCCGTGGCATCCGGGGCGGTGCGCGGAGTTCTCGGTCGACAACACCGTGATCGGGCACGCGGGTGAGCTGCACCCGAAGGTGTGTCAGGCGTTCGGCCTGCCGGCTCGGTCGAGTGCGGTCGAGCTGGATCTCGACGCGCTGATCGCGGCGGGTCCGGAGTCGATCACGGCGCAGCCGTTCTCGTCGTACCCGGTGGCCAAGGAGGACGTGGCGCTGATCGTCCCGGCCGACGTGGCGGCGGCCGACGTACAGGCGGCGCTGGCCGAGGGCGCGGGTGAGCTGCTGGAGTCGGTCCGGCTGTTCGACGTGTACACCGGTGAGCAGATCGGCGAGGGCAAGAAGTCGCTCGCGTTCGCGCTGCGGTTCCGGGCGCCCGACCGGACGCTGAAGGAGAACGAGGTCGCCGACGCCCGCCAGGCAGCGGTCCAGGTCACCGTGGACCGCTTCGGCGCAGTCCAACGGGTCGGCTGAAAACCATGAATGGCAGTCACCCGCGGGTGGCGGTGGCGGCGCCGAATGCGGCTGCTGCCGAGGCCGGGGTGCGGGTGGCTGCTGAGGGTGGGAACGCGGTAGATGCCGCGATTGCCGCCACGCTCGTCACGATGGTGAACGAGATCGGGGTGGTGTCGCCGGCCTCGGGCGGGTTCGTCACGTTGCAGGCCGCGGGTAGTGAGGCGGTCACCATCGACGGCTGGGTGGAGATGCCCGGCCGCGGCCTGCCGACGGACCGGTTCGGGCGCGGCGTCTGGGACATCACCACCGACTACGGCGGCGGTACGACGACCACCGTCGGCCACGGCTCCGTGGCAACCCCCGGCGGGATGAAGGCCCTCGACCTGGCCCACCGCCGCTCCGGCAAGGCCCCTTGGCGCGAGGTCGTGCAGCCCGCGATCGATGTCGCCCGCAACGGCTTCCCGCTGAGCCGGACCTCGGGCTACTACCTCGGTTTCACCCACGAGATCATCTTCGGCTGGCACCAGCCGAGCCACGCTGTCGTGCACGACGACGACGGCGTGGTGCTCAAGGCCGGCAGCACGATCGTGATCCCGGAGCTCGCCGAAGCGCTCGAACTCATCGCCCGCGACGGCGCCGAGACGATGTACACGGGCCAGCTCGCCCAGCTCCTGATCCACGACATGGCCGCGAACGAAGGCATCCTCACCGCCGCGGACCTGGCCGCGTACGAGGCCGTCGTACGCCCGGCGCTTATCGTCAAGCAGAACGGCTGGCGTCTGGCGACCAACCCACCGCCCGCGGTCGGGGGAGTGGCCGTCGCCGCGATGCTCGCGCTGCTGGACGGCGTACCGTCCGACGGCAGCTGGAGCCAGTCCGAGCTGGAACGGTTGATCGAGGTCCAGTACGCCGTACTCGGCCAGCGGCTCGCCGAGCTCGACGAGGAAAACGTGCGCAAGCTGGAAGGCCAGAAGCTGCTCGACCTCGCCGCGGCCGGCGACCTCCGCGCGTTGACCTCACCGAGTACGGCGACCGTCTCGGTCGTCGACGACGAGGGCGACGCGTGCGCGATCACGGTCTCGTCCGGCTACGGGTCCGGCGTACTCACGCCCGGCACCGGGATCTGGCTGAACAACGCGCTCGGCGAGCAGGAGCTTCTCCACGGCGGCCCGCACAGCCTCGCGCCGGGCACCCGCCTCACCTCGAACATGGCCCCGAGCGTCGCCCACCGTGAGAGCGACGGCGCCGTACTCGCCATCAGTTCACCCGGCTCGGACCGCATCCCGACCGCGCTCGCCCAGGTGTACGCGCTCTACACCCACGGCGGTCTGCGGCTCCGCGAGGCCGTCGAGCACCCGCGGCTGCACGTCCGCGTCCGCGAGGACGTGGTCGTCGACTACGAGGACGACCTGCCGGTTTCCGGCTCGACCGCGTTGCCGACCCGCCCGATGCCGCCGCACTCGATGTACTTCGGCGGCGTCGCGGCCGCGCTCTGGGACCCGGCCGACGGCCTCCTCGCCGTCGGCGACCCGCGCCGAACCGGTGCCGTGGCCATCTCCCCCTGATCACGCTAGTAAGGTCAGGCCACCAGGATCCGAAAGGCAGCCGATGCGGGACACCCACCCCGAGCTCTCCGTCGTCGTACCGATGTACGACGAGGAAGAGGTGCTGCCGATCTTCTTCGAGCGGATGCACCCGCTGCTCGACGGCCTGGGGATCACCTACGAACTGCTGGTCGTCGACGACGGCAGCCGGGACCGGACCGCTGCGCTGCTCCTCGACGCCGCCAAGGACTGGCCGCAGCTCCGCGTCGTCCGCCTGCTCCGCAACAGCGGTCACCAGGCCGCCCAGTCGGCCGGCTTCCGCCGCGCCCGCGGGAAGTACGTCGTCACGATCGACGCCGACCTCCAGGATCCCCCGGAGGTCATCGCCGAGTTCCTGCAGGCCGTCCGCGAGCAGGACGTCGATGTCGTGTACGGCGTACGCTCCGACCGCTCGAGCGATTCCTGGGCGAAACGTACGTCGGCGCGGCTGTACTACCGGTTGATGTGCCGCCTGGTCGGTAAGGACATCCCGTTCGACGCGGCCGACTTCCGGCTGGTGACCCGTCGGGTGGTGGACGCGGTGAACGCGCTCCCCGACGACGGCCGGGTCTTTCGTCTGGTGATCCCGTGGCTCGGCTTCCCGAGCGCCGAGGTCAAGTACGTCCGGGCGGAGCGGGCCGCCGGTACGACGAAGTACAGCGTCTCCAAGATGGTCCGGCTCGCGTTCGACAGCGTGACCGCGTTCTCGGCCGCCCCGCTGCGGCTCGCGACATGGCTGGGGTTGCTCGGTGGCGGGATGTCCGGGCTGTTCGTGGTCGGCGCGCTCGTGATCAAGCTGACCGGGCGAAGCATCCCTGGCTGGACGTCGACGGTCCTCGCGGTCAGCGTGATCGGCGCGATTCAACTGTTGTGCCTCGGCCTGCTGGGTGAGTACGTCGCCCGCTTGTTCCAGTCGAGCCAGCGCAGACCGCAGTTCCTCGTCGGATACGACAGCCTCACGGACCACGGGCATCAGGAGCCCGTTCACGAGAGCACTCCGACCAAGACATCCTCTGGCAGATGAAGCGAGCTGCCCCGTGGCTGCTGCCGATCCTGGTGGCGGTCGGTGGGTTCATATCGCTCGGCGACGTCGGACTCGGTCCGCTCGTCAAGTACGCCGTCTACTTCGCCGGAGCGATCGCGCTGCCCGGCACGTTGTTGCTGCGGGCCGCGTGGCGCAGTACCGGTAACTGGGCCGAGGATCTCGGACTCGGGTCGGTCGTCGGCGCGACGTGGCAGTTGATCGGCTGGGCGATCTTCACCGCGCTCGGCTGGCAGCGCTGGCTGATCGTGTGGCCGGTCCTCGTCCTGGTCGGCTTCGCTCTTCTAGGAAGGCAGTACTTCCGGATCGCCGAGCCCAGACCGCTACCGGTCGCGTGGACGGTCGGGTTGGCGGTGTCCGCGGCGGTGATGGTCGGCGCAGCCACTTTCGGCGTGATGGCGTACCACCCGATGCCGCCGTACGGCGAGGCGTACTACCCCGACCTCCTGTACCACCTGTCGATGGTGCAGGAGCTGACCCGCACCGTGCCGCCCGAGATCCCGCAGGTCGTCAACGAGCGGCTCGAGTACCACTGGTTCGCGAACGCCGACATGGCCGCGGCTGTCGATGTCACGCGACTCACGCCGATGGTCGTGCTGTTCCGGCTCTGGGTCCTGCCGTGGCTGGTCGTTTCGCTGCTCGTCTGCGCCACACTCGCCCGCGTCGTCAGCCGCACCTGGTGGACCGGCGTACTCGCAGCACTAGCGCTAGCTGCGCCACAGCTGTTCCTGCTCGTAGACACGAGCGTCAACCTCGCACCGCCCGTCAGCCTCCTCAGCCCGTCTCAAACCTTCGGCATGGTCGCCGCCGTCACAGCGGCCACCCTCCTGATCGACCTCCTCTTCCGAAGAACACACTTCTTCAGACGTAAGGAGTTGTGGGGCGCGGTTGTGGCGGTGGCCGTCGCGGGGGTCGGGGGTGGGGCTAAGCCGACCGTCTTGCCGTTGCTGGTGGGAGGGGTGGGGCTTGCGGCGTTGTACCTACTCGTGACGACACGGCGGTTGCCGTGGCGTTTGATCGGTACGACAGGGGTGCTGCTGGTTGTCGGGTCGATCACCTTCCTGACCGTGGCCGGAAGCACCAGTGGGTCGCGGCTGCAGTTCCTCGCCGTACTGAAGTCGCTGCCCGTCTACACCGCAGCCACTGGTGACAAGACGCAGCCGGGGGACGGCGGGCTGATCCTGCCGGCGCTGGCGCACGGCGAGGTGATCGGAACGCTCAGTCTGCTGCTCGGACTGCTGCTGACTCTGCAGGCGATGTCCTGGGCCGGATTCGGCGTCGTCGGCCAGAAGGACCCGGTCGCGTGGTTCCTGCTCGGCGCGATGATCGCGGGATGGGCGGGCTACCTGCTGATCGACCACCCGTCGGTGAGCGAGTCGTACTTCGTCTACACCGCCGCACCGTTCAGCCTGGCCGGAGCCGGCTGGTTCGCAGCAACCAGTGCACGCGCTTCTGGTCGCCCAGTCCCCATCGCGATCGCTGCCTTCGTCCTGTCGATCGGTTACGCCGGTCTGATCGTCTGGGCTCGTGGTGTGCCGGCGGCCTCGACCGGTCGCCAGCTGTGGCTGAGCACCCGGATGTTGCTCGTTGTCCTCGGCATCACGCTCTTCCTCCTGCTCGTATGGCGCCTGACGTTGCGACAAGCCGGTGGCGGCATGTTCGTCGTACTGGTGCTGCTCTCGACTGCGCCGATCAGCTCCTTCTTGCAGAGCGAACTACGTGGTGACACCGAGAAGGCGCCGACGTACCGGGCCGCGCGGTGGTGGGTGTACCCGGACGAGGCCGAGGCCGCGCTCTGGCTCGGGCAGAACTCAGCGCCGACCGATGTGGTGGCGGCGAACACCTGGTGCCGTCCGGCGGGCCCGCCCGCGCCAGGATGCGACGCCCGCGGGTATCTGGTCAGCGGGATCGCCGGACGCCGCACGCTGATCGAGGGCTGGGCGTACACGAACCAGGCGATGGCCAAGCAAGGTGACGGCGGCCGCCGCTACACCGAGCAGCCGTCACCGTGGCCGGACCGCGTCGCTCTCACCAACCAGGCCCTCACCGCACCGACCGCCGAGGTGCTGCGAAGGCTGCGCGACGAGTACGGCGTTCGCTGGCTGTACGCCGACGCACGCAACGGACCCGTGTCGCCGGCGCTCGACCAGCTCGCCGTACGACGACACAGCGTGGGCAAGGTCCTGATCTACGACCTCGGAGAGTGATTGTCCCGTAACATTGGGTCCGCGCAGGCCGTTAACGTCTACGCAGGCCCGCCCGCCACGCGGCCGCAGCAATGCACCTGAATTGCTCGGGAGGGCGGGACACATGCGGGCAACCCGACCGGGGGCCATTCTTCTTGCCACCGGCCTCTTGAGCCTGGGGACCGTCACCGCGACCGCGTATCAGGTGCCAACGGCACCTTTCACGGACAGCGCCACCACCGTGATGCCCGGCTCCGGCCTGCAGCAGACGATCACCGCGAGCGGGCTCACCGAGCTCGGCGACCCGACGACGGCCGGCTTCCGCACTGCCGGGCCGACCACCTACCAGCCCGCGATCGGCAAGGACGCTCCGGCGCAGGACGTGGTGGTGAACACCGGCGACTGTGCGTCCACCGGCGGTTGCGGCGACCGCGGCACGGTGACGATCGCGTTCTCGCAGCCCGTCCGCAACCCCGTCCTGCACCTCGGCGGCCTCGGCGGATCCGTCACCCGGACCGTGAACGGCAAGCCGACCGCGCAGTCCGAACTGCACTCGGTCCTGAAGCTCACCACCGCCGGCCTCAGCCTCACGAAGCTCGGTCAGGGCAACAACCTCGCGGTCACCAGCGACACGATCACCGCCGCGAACCACGACACCGGCCCGAACTGCGTGAACACCAAGTCCCCGTCGGGTCTCGACACCTCCGCGCCCGCTGCCTGCGGATCGGTTCGCGTGAACGGTGTTGTCACCAAGGTCAGCTTCGACGTGTCGGCGTTGTTCACGAAGCATCCGAAGCTGCCCGCGTTGAACAACGGATCGTCCGGCGACGCGTTCTCGATCGTCGCGTCTGCGCCCGAGGACTTCGGCGACGCACCGGCGTCGTACGGCGCGGCATGGTCGGTGCTGAGCGACGTACAGCTCGGCAAGGATGTCACCGAGGACAACGCGAGCGTTGCGAATGGGACGACCGGGCCGGCCACACCGGATCAGGCCGATGACGGTGTCGTCTTCAAACCGCTTCGCACCAACCAGACGACGTACACGGCCGATCTGCAGCTGGCCGGTACGTCGAAGGCCGTGCGGGCGTGTGCGTGGATCGACGTCAACGGCAACGGAACCTTCGACTCGGGCGAGCGGGCTTGCGCCCCGTTCGCCGCCAAGCAGACGACAGTCATGCTGCGGTGGGCCGAGCTCGCTCCGAAGGCGGGGGCGTCGTACGCACGGGTGCGGGTCGGGTACACCAGTGCGCAGGTCGAGAAGCCGACCGGCGCGTCCGATGCCGGCGAGGTCGAGGACTACCCGTTCGCGATCACGCCGCCGCCACCGCCGGTCCTCACCGACGACGCCGCGACGACCGGGTTCAACACGGCAGTCGTCGTACCGGTGCTCGGCAACGACAAGCCGGGCGACCCGAGTACGCCGCTCGCGCCTGCGACCCTGTGCCTCGTCGACGGCGCCAAGTGCGTGCAGATGGTGAACGTCGTCGGCCAGGCGAAGTACGTCGCCAAGCCCGACGGCACCGTCCGCGTCGAACCGGTGCCTGGCTTCGTCGGGACGGCCAAGCAGGTCGGCTACCGCGTTGCCGACAGCAACGGTACGGCGGCGCTTGCCAAGCTGACCGTGACCGTTTCGCTCCCGGATCGCCCGGTGGCAACGCCCGACACGGCGACCACGCCGCAGAACGTCAGCGTGCCCGTCAAGCCGCTCGCCAACGACCACGCGGCCGCGGGCGTGCAGCTCGTGCCCGGTTCCGTCGTACTGCGTGATCCGGCCGATGCCGCGTTCAAGAAGAAGGTCGTGATCGCGGGCGAGGGCGAGTACGTCGTGAAGCCTGACGGCGGCGTGGACTTCGTCCCGCAACCGCAGTTCACCGGCGTCGGTACGTCGATCGGCTACCGCGTCACCGACACCACCCACCAGACCACCGAATCCACGCTCGCCGTCACGGTCACGCCGGTGACGCCGACTGCCAACGGTGACTCGGTCTCGACCGCGTTCGACACCGACCTCGTCGTACCTGTGCTCGACAACGACCGCCCGGGTTCGCCGGACGCGCCGCTCGTGCCCGCGACGTTGCGGCTCGTCGACCCGGTCAGCAAGAAGCTCGTCGACAAGGTGACGATCGCCCGGCAAGGCACGTACCTGGTCGCCGCCGGCAAGGTGACCTTCCAGCCCCTGCACGGCTTCACCGGAGTCGGTACGCCGGTGCCCTATCAGGTGCTCGACAAGAACGGCACGGCGGCGCGCGCCGAGCTGACCGTCTCCGTCGCCGTACCCGGCCCACCGGTGGCGAACCCGGACACGATCACCACGGTGCAGGGCCGTCCCGTGGTGGCCGCGGTCCTCGCCAACGACAAGCCGGGGCCGACGGGTGCCGCACTGAAGACCGGCAGTGTGCGCCTGGTGACACCCACGCAACCTGTGCTTTCGCTCGTCATCGCGGGTCAGGGCAAGTACTCGGTGAAGGCCGACGGCAGGGTGTTGTTCGAGCCGCTGCCGACGTTCAGCGGCACCGCGACAGCGGTCGGCTACCAGGTGGCCGATAGCAACAATGCGATCGGGAAGTCGACGTTGACCGCGCGGGTCACCAAGGTGCAGCCCGACGCGTCCGACGACACCACGGGTACGGCGTACGACACGAACGTGAGCGTGCCAGTGCTCGCGAACGACACGGCCGGCGACCCGTCGGTCCCGCTGGTTCCGAGCACCGTGCGGATGATCGACCCGACCACGAAGCTGCCGACCGCGACGCTCGTGATCCCCGGTCAGGCGACGTACACGACGAAGGCGGACGGGAAGGTCGAGGTCGACCCGCTGCCCAAGTTCACCGGCGCCGCGACGCCGGTCACGTACCGCGTCTCGGATGTGAACGGTACGACGGCCACGGCAACGCTGACCGTCACGGTCGCCAAACCGCCCGCGCCGACGACCGCACCCGACATCGCGACCGGCAAGCAGAACCTCCCGCTTCGGGTCATGCCGCTCGCCAACGACAAAGCCGGCCTCGGGACAGCACTCGATCCGCGCAGCCTCACGCTCGTGGACCCGGCCGACGGCTCGCTGAAGAAGCTCGTGAAGATCCCGGGGCAGGCCGACTACCAGGTCAACCCGGACGGCACCGTCGCCGTCGACCCGCTGCCGGGCTTCACCGGTACGGCGACCAAGGTGACGTACCGGATCGCCGACCTGTTCGGTCAGACGGCTCGATCGACGATCACGGTCACGATCACGCCGATCACTCCGGTCGCGGCCGACGACGCCGCGCGGACGCCGTACGACAAGAGCGTCACGGTGCAGGTGCTCGCGAACGACAAGCCGGGCGACCCGACGGCGCCGCTCGTGCCGGCCAGTCTGCTGCTCGTCGATCCGGCTGATGGGGTGTTGAAGGCATCGGTGCGGATCCCGAACGAGGGCGTCTACACCGCGGCCGGGGGAGCGGTTCGCGTAGACCCAGGGGCGACGTTCCGCGGGCCTGGTACGCCGTTGACGTACCAGGTGGCCGACAGCAACGGGACGAAGACGAGCGCTCGGTTGACCGTCGCTGTCGGCGAGCCGCCGGTCGCGATCGCCGACAACGCCTCGACGCTGCAGAACGTGACCGTGACGGTGAACGTGCTGTCCAACGACCGGCCGGGCACCGACGCGCAGCTTTCTAAGGGCTCCGTCGGGCTGAACGGGTCCGCCAAGAAGGTGACGGTTCCTTATCAGGGCACGTATGCGGTGCTCCCGAGCGGTTCGATCGAGTTCGATCCGCTGCCGGCGTTCCGGGGCAAGGCGAGTCCGGTGCAGTATCGGGTCGCGGACTCGGACGGCATTGTCGCGACCTCGACGTTGAGCATGACCGTGACACCGGTCAACCCGGTCACGGTCAACGACTCGGCGATCACGCCGTACGAGCATGTGATCACGGTGAACGTGCCGGCGAACGACAAGCCCGGTGACGCGTCGGCGCCGCTGAAACCGGCGAGCGTCGTGGTGAAGGACGCGGCCGGTCAGTACGGCAAGACGATGACGCGGGTCGGTGAAGGCACGTACGCAGTTGATGCTTACGGCGCGGTGAAGTTCACGCCGGCTATGGGATTCCAGGGTGTTACGACGCCGACGACGTACCGCATCGCCGACGCTAACGGGACGACCGCGGAAGGCCTGCTGCTGTTGACGGTCGGCAAGGGCCCGAAGGCGGTCGCGGATCCGGTCGGCACCAAGCAGAACGTGACGGTCACCGTCGATCCGCTGGCGAACGACGAGCCGGGGACGGGCGCGCAGCTCGATCCGGCATCGCTCCAGGTGTACGGCGGGACGTGGGGACAGAAGGCGGTGGTCCCGGGGCAGGGCGTGTTCAGGGTGAAGGCTGGGAAGATCATGTTCGACCCGGAGCCGGCGTACCGCGGGGTCGTTTCGGTCGCGTACCGGGTCAGCGACACGACCGGGAACAAGGCGAGCGCGTCGGTCACGGTCACGGTCGCGCCGGTCGTTCCGGTGATCAAGGACGACGTGGCGACCACGCCGTACGAGGCCGCGATCACGGTCGCCGTACTGATGAACGACAAGCCCGGGGATGCGAGTGCGCCGCTCGTCGCGGGCGGCGTGCGGCTGATCGATCCGGTGAAGGGCGATCCGCTAGCAGCGCTAGCTGTGCCGGGGGAGGGGACGTTCACCGTGCAGCCGACCGGTGCGATCCGGTTCGCGCCTGTGGACGGGTTCGCCGGAGTCGCGGTGCCGGTCGGGTATCAGGTTGCCGACCGCAACGGCACGATCGGCTCCGGTTCGTTGACGGTCACGGTGCAGGCGCGTCCGGTCGCCGTACCGGATGAGGCGCGGACCAAGCAGCACGTTGCGGTGACGATCGACCCGCTCGCGAACGACAAGCCCGGCCCGGGCGCGACGCTCGACCCGGCTTCGGTGCTGCTGGTCGGGCCGGGTGGCGCACTGGTCGACCGAGTCACGATCGCCGGGCAGGGCACGTACGTCGTTAACGACGGCAAGGTCACGTTCACCCCGGACGCGACGTTCACGGGCACCGCGCGCCCGGCGGCGTACGACGTAAAGGACAGCAATCAGAACTCGGCCCGCGCGACCATCACCGTCACGGTCGTTCCGGTGCGGCCGGTTGTCACGGACGACAGCGCGGAGACGGCGTTCGGTACGGCGGTCGACGTGAACGTGCTCGCCAACGACAAGGCCGGTGACCCGTCGGCGCCGCTCCGGGCGAGTTCCGTCGTACTGCGGGATCCGGCGGACGGCAAGGAGAAGAAGTCCGTGACCGTGCCGCACGAAGGCACGTTCGTGGTCGGCACCTCGGTCACGTTTACACCGGCGAAGGATTTCGTCGGTACGACGCGTGCGCTGGCCTACCGCGTCACCGACGCGAACGGTACGTCGGACACCGCGCTCCTCGACGTCACGGTCGCGGGACCGTTGCTCGCGAAGGCTGCACCCGATACGGCGACCGGTACGCCGGGCAACCCGGTCGCGGTGAACCCGTTGCTCAACGACAGCGGCACGATCAAGCCGAGCTCGGTCTGCCTGCGTACGCCGGCCGGCACCTGCGCGAAGCGCGTCACGAACGGCGCCGGAACCTGGTCGGTCGGCACGGACGGCACCGTCACACTCAAGCCTGTCGCCGCCTTCACCGGGACCGCGAAGGTCACCTACGAGCGGACCGACGAAACCGGCGAGACGGTCACCGCGCCGGTCAAGTTCACCGTAGGCGCCGAGCCCACCGACACCCCCCGCACCCTCAACCGCGCCGAACTCCACCCAACCGGTGGCCCCCCGCCCATCATCCTCACCCTCGGCACCCTCCTCGCCGCCCTCGGCGCAACCCTCGTAATCCTCGCCCGCACCCGAAAGTGACCATCTTTGGGCCCCTACCAACCATCTCGGAGCCTCGAAAACGGTTGGTGGGGGCCCAAAGTTGATCAGAGGTCCATCACGAGGGTGATTTCGTCGCGGTAGTCGGTCGGGGATACGCGGATCGCGCGGGGGTGGGTGCCGACTACTCGGTACCCGAGGGGGACGTAGAACTTCTCCAGGCCGAGGCCGCTGCGGATGGTGAGCTGCAGTTGCTCGAGGCCGAGGTCGACGGCGGACCCGCGCAGACCTTCCATCAGGATCCGGCCGGCGCCGGTGCCCTGGCACTGCGGGTGGACCATCACCCGCAGCACCGTCCGCCAGTGCGCCTGCAGCCCGCTGCCGCGGTTCACCAGCATGCCCATCCCGACGTACCGCTCACCGTTGTGGAGCACGCCGAGCAGATCAAGCCCCGCCGCGACCCGGCCGAGGGCGCCGTCGAGGTTCTCCGCGATCTGCTCGACCGGCGCCGGCGCGGTGTACCCGACCGCGCCGCCCGCGTTCGTCGCCGCCACCCAGGTGTCCAGCAGGTCCGCCCGCAACCCCGGACCGAGCGCCTCCTCCGGTTCCGTCACCAGGTACTTCACACGCACCTCCATCTGCGACTGAGTTGCAGATAGTCTAAGCCCGGAGAGGCTGGGTACACCGTCGTACATGGCCACCGTCACACACCGCACAGTCGACGTCGGCGGCGTCGAGATCTTCTACCGCGAGGCCGGTCCGCCCGACGCTCCCGTCGTCCTCCTGCCGCACGGATATCCGTCGTCGTCCTTCCAGTACCGCGCGCTGATGCCCGCCCTCGCCGACGAGTGGCGGCTGCTCGCGCCCGACTTCCCCGGGTTCGGCTACAGCGACGCGCCGGACGGGTTCGACTACAGCTTCCGTGGATATGCGGAGCTGCTGGAGGGCTTCCTGGCCGCGCTGAACGTCGACCGCTTCGCGCTGTACCTCTTCGACTACGGCTCCCAGGCCGGATTCCAGTTGGCGCTGAAGAACCCCGAGCGCATCGTCGCCCTGATCATCCAGAACGGTGACGCGTACGAGGAGACGCTCGGACCGAAGTACGACGCCTTGAAGGCGTACTGGACCGACCCGACCGACGAGCGCCGCGACGAACTCGCCCAGGCGGTCACCTTCGACGGCCTCCGCGAGGAGGTGCTCGGCGAGGTCGCGCCCAAGGTGGCTGCGCGGATCAGCCCCGATCTCTGGCAGCTCGCCTGGCCGCTGATGCGCGAGCACCGCGACGTCATGATCGGGTTCTTCGCCGAGATCGCGGACAGCGTACGGCGCTTCCCGCAGTACCAGGCGTACCTGCGCGAGCACCAGCCGCCGACCCTGATCGTCTGGGGCCCGAAGGACGGCTACATGCCCGCGGAGTCGGCGCGGGCGTACCTGGCCGACGTACCGGACGCCGACCTGCATCTGTTCGAGGACGGCGGCCACTGGCTGCTCGAGACGCACCTCGAGGAGGTGGTCGCGCGGATCCGGCCCTTCCTCAGTCGGCTGCGGGACGCGTCGGGATCGTGGTGAGCTTGTCCGGGTTGCGGATCAGGTACAGCTCGGTGATCCGGCCGTCGGTGCTCTTCATGAACGTGACCGTGTCCGGCTCGTCGTCGTAGTACGCGACGTAGGCGAGTTCGTCGTTCAGGGACGCCATCCGGATCTCGAACCCCGGGTTTTCCGCGAGAACCGCGAACAGCCAGCGGGCGATCTTCTCCGCGCCGTGGATCGGCCGGAGCGCGGCCTTCTTCTTCCCGCCGCCGTCGCTGATCAGTACGGCGTCCGGCGCGAGCAGCGCGACCACCTGGTCGAAGTCGCCGGACCCGGCGGCCCGCATGAACTGCATGGTCAGCTCGTCGTGGCGCGCCTTGTCGACGTGATGTCGCGGCTGCCGCGCGTGCACATGTCCGCGGGCCCGATGTGCGAGCTGCCGTACGGCGGCCTCGGACCGGCCGAGGGTGTCCGCGATCTCGTCGTACGGCAGATCGAAGACCTCGCGGAGGACGAACGTGGCGCGTTCGAGCGGGGAGAGGGTCTCGAGTACGACGAGCATCGCCATGCTGACCGAGTCCGCGAGCTCGACCGCAGCCGCCGGGTCGTCGTCGGTCGCGAGCGGTTCCGGCAGCCACGGGCCGACGTACTGCTCCCGCCGCGACTTCTGCTCGCGCAACCGGTTCAGCGCCAGCCGCGTGGTGATGCGGATCAGGTACGCCCGGGTGTCGCGGATGTCGTCGTGGTCGATGGCGGCCCAGCGCAACCACGCCTCCTGGACCACGTCCTCGGCGTCGCTCACACTGCCGACAACCCGGTACGCCGCTCCGACCAGAACGGACCGGTGCTCGGCGAACTCGCGGGCCAGTTGCTCGTCGGTCACTGCACCGGCCTCAATTCGCAGTACTCCTTGTAGCCCTGGCTGGTGAGTCCAAGGGCGGCGTTGATCCGGGAGCGGTAGTTCTCCAGCGCCGCGATCGCGGTCAGCTCGACCAGCTGCTCCTCACTCAGGTCCTGCCGCAGCCGCTCGACCTGCTCGTCGGTGACCTCCGGCGGAGTGGCCGTCATCGCCTCGGTGTAGTCCATCACCGCGCGCTCCAGATCCGAGTAGACGTCGCTGTTCCGCCACATTGGCACATCGTGCAGCTTCGCCGGGTCAATCCCCTGGTGGTGGAACTCCCAGTACCCGAAGTCCATGCACCAGCTGCATCCGATCCGCGCCGACGCCACCATCACACTCAGCGCCTTCAGCTCCGGATCCAGCGCATTCCACCGCTCCGCAGTCGCCTCCATCAAGGTGGTCGACAGCAACACCCGCCGGTTGTGCAGCGCCACCTTCACCGGATCCGGCACCTTCCGGAACTTCCGCCGGCTGCCCCACTCCACCAGCCGCACCACCAACGACCGCCGATGCTCCATACCGACCCGCGCCATCTCAACCTCCAAGGTTCGTCGTCGACCCCTTGGACACGCGTCGTCCCAGCAGCTGTGACATGACCCGTGTCACATCACCGGAAGGCGACGAGCAGCATGAAGACCGGCAACGGCACGGTGGTGAAGAACGCGGCGGTCCCGGTCGCGAACTCACCCCAGTACTCCTCGCTGTACCTCGCGTTCACCAGCAGCCCGAGCAGCGCCTGCACCAGCAGGCAGGGCGCCAGGACGAACCACCCCAGGAACACCACCCTGTCCCGCTCGGTCGCGCAGATCCCACGGCATCCCCAGGGCGGAACGTCCGGAGCTGCGAGGTACCACACTCCGTAGCCGATCACCGTCACGACCATCCACCCGAGGAAGACCCCGAAGCTCCGCACCTGCCGTGACCTCATACCGCCTGAGTCTGTGCGGTGGGAGGGGCCGGCGCCTGAGTGGTTCTACTGGGATTGGGTATTTCAGTGGGCGGGCAAGTTGGCCGAGGGTTGGATATTCATCCGGTTCGTGGCATACTCATTCACATGAGTGTGACGGTGGCGGTGGCCGGTGCCAGTGGGTATGCGGGGGGCGAGCTGCTCCGGTTGCTGAGTAGCCACCCCGAGGTGGAGATCGGCGCGCTGACCGCCGGCGGGAACGCCGGTACGGCGCTCGGCGTGCACCACCCGCACCTCGTGCCGCTGGCCGGGCGCATCCTGGTCGAGACCACGGCGGAGAACCTCGCCGGTCACAACGTGGTGTTCCTGGCCCTGCCACACGGACAGTCCGCCGTCATTGCCGAGCAGCTCGGAGATGAGGTCACCGTGATCGACTGCGGCGCGGACTTCCGGTTGACCGAGGCCGAGGTGTGGGTCGAGTTCTACGGCGGCGAGCACGCCGGCGCGTGGCCGTACGGACTCCCCGAGCTCCCCGGTCAACGAGACAAGCTCCGCGGGTCGAACCGGGTCGCCGTACCGGGGTGTTACCCCACCGTCTCCACCTTGGCCCTGCTCCCCGCCGTGCAGAACGGGCTCGTCGACGCCACCCAGCTGGTGGTCGTCGCCGTCAGCGGTACGTCGGGCGCGGGCAAGGCCCCGAAGGCACACCTGCTCGGCGCCGAGGTAATGGGATCCGCCTCGGCGTACGGCGTCGGCGGCGTGCATCGCCATACGCCGGAGATCGAGCAGAACCTCACGCCGTACGCCGACGCGCCGGTGAGCGTCTCGTTCACGCCGGTGCTCGCGCCGATGGCTCGCGGCATCCTCGCGACCTGCAGCGCGCCGGTTGCCGACGGCACCGACTACGCCGCGCTCCGGAAGGCCTACGAGGACGCGTACGCCGACGAGCCGTTCATCCACCTGCTGCCCGAGGGGCAATGGCCGCAGACGCAGGCCACCCTCGGCGCGAACACCGTGCAGTTGCAGATTGCCCTGGACCAGCGCACCGGCCGCGCCGTCGTCGTGGCCGCAATGGACAACCTCACCAAGGGCACTGCCGGCGCCGCCGTGCAGTGCATGAACCTGGCCACCGGTCTCGACGAGACCCTGGCCCTGCCCCTCGTAGGAGTAGCCCCGTGACCGTCGCAGTTACCCCAGCCACCCAAGTCGATCGGAGCGCCGGGGTTACCGCGCCGGCCGGCTTCCGCGCGGCCGGGGTGATCGCCGGGATCAAACCAGCCGGTACGCCGGACCTCACCGTGGTCGTCAACGACGGTCCGCACGACGTCGCCGCCGGAGTCTTCACCACGAACAAGGTGAAGGCCGCGCCGGTGCTCTGGTCGCAGCAGGTCCTGTCCCCCGGCAAGCTGAAGGCCGTCGTGCTGAACTCCGGTGGCGCGAACGCCTGCACCGGACCCGAGGGTTTCCAGGACACGCACAAGACCGCCGAGAAGCTGGCGTCCGTGCTCGGAGTCGGGGCGGCCGAGATCGGCGTCTGCTCGACAGGCCTGATCGGCGAGCGTCTCCCCATGGACAAGCTGCTTCCGGGCATTGACGCGGCCGTCGCGGCACTCGGCAATGACACCGCGGCAGGTCTCGCAGCGGCGACCGCGGTCATGACGACCGACAACGTGCCGAAGCAGGCCGTGCTGAAGCACCCGGACGGCTGGAGCATCGGCGGGTTCGCGAAGGGCGCCGGGATGTGCGCGCCGAACATGGCCACGATGCTCAGCGTGATCACCACCGACGCCGTCCTCGACCAGCCGCACCTCGACCACGTACTGCGGAACGCGGTCGGCAAGACCTTCAACCGGCTCGACGTCGACGGCGGTACGTCGACCAACGACACCGTCCTGCTGCTCAGCTCGGGCGCGTCCGGTGTCACGGTCACCCCCGAGGCGTTCGAGGTGGCCCTCACGGCCCTGGCTGCTGACCTGGTGAAGCAGTTGCAGGCCGACGCCGAGGGCGTCACCAAGCACGTGAGCATCACGGTGCAGGGCGCCGCGACCGAGGCGGAGGCGCTGGCCGCCGCCAAGGTCGTTGCCGAAGACAACCTGTGCAAGACCGCGTTCTTCGCCGCCGACCCGAACTGGGGCCGGATCGCGATGGCCGTCGGTAACGCGCCCACCGCGTTCGATCCGTCGTTGCTCGACATCACCCTGAACGGCGCTGCCATTTGTGTCGCCGGCGGCAAGGGCGTGGACCGCTCCGAGGCCGACCTCAGCGGTCTGGAGATCGACGTGGTCATCGACCTGCACGCCGGGCCCGCGTCGGCGACCGTCCTCACCACGGACCTCTCGCACGCGTACGTCGAAGAGAACTCGGCGTACTCGTCATGATCTTCCCGGAAGCGGTCGAGAAGGCCGCCGTACTGACCGAGGCCCTGCCGTGGCTGAAGCAGTTCCACGGGAAGACCGTCGTGGTGAAGTACGGCGGGAACGCGATGGTCGACGAGAAACTCAAGAGAGCGTTTGCTGAGGACATCGTGTTTCTCCGGTACGCCGGGGTGCGTGTCGTCGTCGTCCACGGCGGCGGACCGCAGATCAGCGACATGCTCGGCCGGCTCGGCATCGACAGCGAGTTCCGCGGCGGGCTCCGGGTCACCACGCCCGAGGCGATGGACGTCGTCGGCATGGTGCTCGTCGGCAAGGTCGGCCGGGAGCTGGTCGGGCTGCTGAACGCGCACGGCCCGTTCGCGGTCGGGATGTCCGGTGAGGACGCGGGCCTGTTCACCGCGGAACGCCGTACGGCGCTGGTCGACGGCGAGCAGGTCGACATCGGGCTGGTCGGTGACGTGGTCGAGGTGCGGCCGGAGGCGGTGGTCGACCTGATCGACGCCGGCCGGATCCCGGTGGTGTCGACGATCGCGCCGGACGAGGATGGCCAGGCGCACAACGTGAACGCGGACACCGCGGCCGCGGCGCTGGCCTCGGCGCTCGGTGCGGAGAAGCTCGTCGTACTGACCGACGTTGCCGGGCTCTACCGGAGCTGGCCGGACAGCGACGAGATCATCACCCAGATCGACACCACCGAGCTCGCCGAGTTGCTGCCGTCGCTGGCGTCGGGCATGGTGCCGAAGATGGAAGCCTGCCTGCGCGCGGTCGAGTCCGGTGTCTCCCGAGCCACCGTGATCGACGGGCGTGTGCCGCACTCGCTGCTCCTCGAAATCTTCACCGATGCCGGAGTTGGAACCCAGGTGATCCCGTCATGACCGAACTGCTCACTGTCGACGGCACGCAGGCTGCACTCACCGAGCGGTACTCCAGCGCGCTGATGAACACGTTCGGCGCGCCGAAGCGGGTGCTGGTCCGCGGCGAGGGCGCGTACCTGTGGGATGCCGACGGCAACAAGTACCTCGACCTGCTCGGCGGGCTCGCGGTGAACTGCCTCGGGCACGCGCACCCGTTCGTGGTGTCCGCGGTGACGTCGCAGCTCGCCACCCTCGGCCACGTCTCGAACTTCTTCGCCTCCGCGCCGCAGATCGCGCTCGCCGAGAAGCTGCTCGGCCTCTTCGACGTCCCGGGCAAGGTGTTCTTCACGAACTCGGGCACCGAGGCGAACGAGGCCGCGTTCAAGATCACCCGGCGTACCGGCCGGACCAAGATCGTCTCGACCGTCGGCGCGTTCCATGGGCGGTCGATGGGCGCGCTCGCGATCACCTGGAAGCCGGCGTACCGGGAGGCGTTCGCGCCGCTGCCGGGCGACGTCGAGTTCGTCCCGTACGGCGACGCAGAGGCGCTGGCCGCGGCGGTCGACGACCAGACCGCGGCCGTGGTGCTCGAGCCGATCCAGGGCGAGAACGGCGTCGTCGTACCGCCGGCCGGATACCTGCAGGCGGCGCGGCGGATCACGTCCGAGCACGGCGCCCTGCTGTGGATCGACGAGATCCAGACCGGGATCGGCCGGACCGGGACCTGGTTCGCGTACGAGGCCGACGGGATCACGCCGGACCTCGTGACTGTCGCGAAGGGCCTCGGCGCCGGGATCCCGATCGGTGCGTGCATCGGTCTCGGCGCGGCCGCCGACCTGCTGCAGCCGGGGAACCACGGGACCACGTTCGGCGGCAACCCGGTCGCGGCGATCGCCGGGCTGGCGGTGCTGACCGTGATCGAGCGCGACGGCCTGCTCGCCCAGGTGAATGCCGTCGGCAACCACCTCGCGTCGTCGATCATCGCGCTCGACCACCCGCTGATCGCCGGCGTCCGCGGTCGCGGGCTGCTGCTCGCGATCCAGCTGACCAAGCCGGTGTCGGACCAGGTGGCGGCGCTGGCGCTCGAGGCCGGGTTCGTGGTGAACAATCCGATTCCGGACGCGTTGCGGCTGGCACCGCCGTACATCCTCAGCAAGGCTGACGCGGACAGTTTCGTCGCGGCCCTCCCGGGGCTGCTCGACAAGGTGGAGGCGTGATGACAGTGCGGCACTTCCTGCGGGACGACGACCTGTCGCCGGTCGAGCAGGACGAAGTACTGACGCTGGCTGCGCAGCTGGCGGGGGATCGGCACGGGCACAAGCCGCTCGAGGGTCCGAAGACCGTCGCGGTGATCTTCGACAAGACGTCGACGCGGACGCGGATCTCGTTCGCGGTCGGGATCTCGGAGCTGGGCGGCGTACCGCTGATCATCGACGCGCAGACCTCGCAGCTCGGCCGGGGCGAGCCGATCGCGGACACCGCGCGGGTGCTGGACCGGCAGGTCGCGGCGATCGTGTGGCGGACGTTCGGTCAATCGCGGATCGAGGAGATGGCGGCCGCCTCGTCGGTGCCGGTCGTGAACGCGCTGACCGACGAGTTCCACCCGTGCCAGATTTTGGCCGACCTGCAGACCGTGCGGCAGCACAAGGGTTCGACGGCCGGGCTGAAGCTGGTCTACCTGGGTGACGGCGCCAACAACATGGCTCACTCGTACCTGCTGGGTGGCGCGACCGCCGGCATGCACGTCGTGATCGGATCGCCTGCCGACTACCAGCCGGATCCGGACGTGGTCGTGAGCGCAGCGGCGATCGCCGAGAAGACCGGCGGATCCGTCGCCTGGACGGAGGACGCGATCGCGGCGGCCGACGGCGCGGACGTGATTGCCACTGACACCTGGGTGTCGATGGGGCAGGAGTCCGAGGCGTCCGACCGTGAGGCGCCGTTCGTGCCGTACGCCGTGACGGAGCAACTGCTCGGCAAGGCGAAGCCGGATGCGATCGTCCTGCACTGCCTGCCCGCCTATCGTGGCAAGGAGATCGAGGCGGCCGTGATCGACGGACCGCAGTCGGTCGTCTGGGACGAAGCCGAGAACCGGCTGCACGCGCAGAAGGCGCTGCTGTCGTGGCTGTTGGCAAGGAGTTTTCACGAATGAGCATCGCCGTACCGACCACCAAGACCGCGCGGCAGCAGCGGATCGTCGATCTGCTCGGGCGGCAGCCGGTGCGCTCGCAGACCGAGCTGGCTGATCTGCTCGCCGCGTCCGGTCTGGTGGTCGGGCAGGCGACGCTGTCACGGGACCTGGTCGAGATCGGTGCGGTGAAAGTCCGCGACTCGTCCGGCCAGCTCGTGTACGCCGTACCAGGTGAGGGCGGTGACCGTACGCCGCGTGCTGGAGAGGCTGCTGCGTTCGAAGCCCGGTTGGCCCGGGTGGCTTCCGAGCTGCTCGTGTCGGCGGAGGGCAGCGCCAACCTGGTCATCCTGCGAACCCCGCCGGGGGCGGCCCAGTACTTCGCGTCGGCGATCGACCACGTGGGACTGGACGACGTCCTCGGCACCATCGCCGGCGACGACACCGTGATGGTCGTCTCCCGCAACCCCATCGGAGGCGAGGCCCTGGCCGCCCGTTTCCTGTCCCTCGCAGCCCGCGAACCGAAGTAGAGGAAGTGTCTTGAGTACTGGAGAGAGCGGCGCCCGGGAATCGGCGTTGTGGGGAGCCCGGTTCTCGGGCGGACCCGCTGATGCGTTGGCGGCGTTGAGTAAGTCGACGGACTTCGACTGGCGGTTGGCGCCGTACGACATTGCCGGGTCGAAGGCCCACGCCAAGGTGCTGCACCGCGCGGGTCTGCTGACGGACGACGATCTGGCTGCGATGCTGGACGGTCTCGACGGGCTGCTGGCCGACGTACTGTCCGGAGAGTTCCTTCCGGCTGCGGAGGACGAGGACGTGCACACTGCGCTGGAGCACGGTCTGCTCGTTCGGCTCGGTGCCGAGCTGGGTGGGCGGCTGCGTGCGGGGCGGTCGCGGAACGACCAGGTCGCCACGCTGTTCAAGAGCTACCTGCGCGAACACGGCCGGATCATCGGCCGGTTGCTGCTGGCGCAGGTGAACACGCTGGCGGATCAGGCCGAGCGGCATCTGGGTGTCGCGATGCCGGGGCGGACGCATCTGCAGCACGCGCAGCCCGTTCTGCTGTCGCATCATCTGCTCGCGCACGCCTGGCCGCTGATCCGGGACCTGGATCGCCTCGCCGACTGGGACGCGCGGGTTGCCGAGGATTCGCCGTACGGCTCGGGAGCCCTGGCCGGTAGCTCGCTGGGGCTGGATCCGCAGTTCGTCGCTGTTGAGCTGGGGTTCACGAACTCGTCGGCGAACTCGATCGACGGTACGTCGTCGCGGGACTTCGTGGCGGAGTTCGCGTTCGTCACCGCGCAGATCGGCGTCGACCTGTCCCGGCAGGCCGAAGAGGTGATCCTCTGGGCGACGAAGGAGTTCGGGTTCGTCGAGCTGGACGACGCGTTCTCGACCGGGTCGAGCATCATGCCGCAGAAGAAGAACCCGGACATCGCCGAGCTCGCCCGCGGCAAGGCCGGGCGGCTCATCGGGAACCTGAGCGGTCTGCTGGCGACGCTGAAGGCGCAGCCGCTCGCGTACAACCGGGACCTGCAGGAGGACAAGGAGCCGGTCTTCGACTCCATCGACACCCTCGAGGTGCTGCTGCCCGCGTTCACCGGGATGATCCACACGCTGCGCTTCAACGCGGACCGTCTGGAGGAGCTGGCACCGCAGGGCTTCTCGCTGGCGACCGACATCGCCGAGTGGCTGGTCCGCCAGAAGGTTCCGTTCCGGGTCGCGCACGAACTGGCCGGCGCCTGCGTCCAGGAGTGCGAGAAGCGCGGCATCGAACTGTGGGATCTGACCGACGAGGACCTGGCCGCCATCTCGCCGGATCTGACTCCGGAGGTCCGCTCGGTCCTGACGGTCGAAGGCTCGCTGGCGTCGCGGAACACCCGCGGCGGTACGGCGCAGGAGCGGGTCACCGAACAACTCGCGGAACTGCGGACCCGGGCAGGGGAGCACAGCACCCGCCTCGCCTAAAGTGCTGCGCATGCGCCGCTCGCTGCTTGCTGGTCCTGTGCTGGAGGTGGCGCCCAGGTTGCTGGGGATGGTGCTGCGCAGCACCACCCCCGAGGGGACTGTCGCGGTTCGGCTGACCGAGGTCGAGGCGTACGACGGGCCGACCGACCCCGGCTCGCATGCGTACCGGGGTCAAACGCCCCGCAATGCGGTGATGTTCGGCCCGGCCGGCTTCCTGTACGTGTACTTCACCTACGGCATGCACTTCTGCATGAACGTCGTCGCCGGCCCGGAAGGCCAGCCGTCCGCTGTCCTACTCCGAGCCGGCGAGGTGATCGAAGGCATCGAGCTGGCCCGCCTCCGCCGCAACCAACCCGCCTCGAAGCGAACCGATCGCGATCTTGCGCGCGGTCCGGCTCGGTTGTGTGTTGCCCTCGGCATCGGACGTGAAGGCAACGGCGCCGACCTCCTCGCGAAGACCTCACCCATCGAACTGCTCGACGGCCCCGGCTTCGACGGCGTACCCGCCACCGGCCCACGCGTCGGTCTGCGCGAAGCAGCCGACCGCCCATGGCGCTACTGGATCCCCGACGACCCAACCGTCTCGCCGTACCGCCCCCACGTCCCGAAGAAGCGGCGCTAGCGGTTCGCCAACTCGAGCACGTAGTCCAGCTGCGGCAGCCCGTGCTCCACCTCTGGATCCGGGAACAGCCCGATGTGGTGCACCCCGGCCGCCTCCAGCGTCTCCACATGCGCCGCCGCGTCGTCGAGCGTGCCGATCGCCCCGATAGCGGTCCACCAGTCGCTCGGCATCCCCACCAGGCCCGCCTCGCCCGAGGCGTCGTACAGCTTCTTCATCTCGTCGAAGAACGGCAGCGCGGTCAGCTGCGGCGGCCGCTCACCGATCCGCCACCCGAGCCACGGCGCGGTCCACTCGTACGCCGTCTTGCGGTCTTCGCGCACGCACATCGCGGCGAACACCGCGACGACGAACCCCTCGGGCGATCCGGCGTACTCCACCGACTGACGCACGTACGGCGCGGTCGCCGGCTCGGCCAGCACGACACCGCCCGCGACCCGCCCGGCGAGCGCCATCGACTTCGGACCCTGGACACCGAGCAGGATCGGCGGCGCCTCCGCCGGCGGCGCGTCCAGCTTCACCTTGTCGAGGAAGACCGTCTTGCCCTCGAAGCTGACCTCCTCGCCGGCGAGCAGCCGGGTGACGCTGGTGGTCACTTCCTCGAGCGCCGTCAGCGGAGACTTCGGCCGGACCCCCATCTGGCCCATCCACGACTGCACGCCATGACCGATGCCGGGCAGGAACCGCCCCGGCCCGAGCGCCTCCAGCGTCGCGAACTCCATCGCGGTCACCGCGGCCGTGCGGGCAACCGCCGGCACGATCCCGAGCCCGACCGTCAGCCGCTCGGTCGACGTCAGCGCGGCCGACACCAGCGAGGGACCAGCCGTGAAGAAGCAGTCCTCGATGATCCACAGTTCGTCCGCGCCACCACGGTCGAGCCGCCGAGCCACGTCCGTGACGAGCGCGGCCGGGTAAGTACGCGGGAAGCACATTCCTAGAGCGGTCATGAGGAGACGGTAGGGGAGAGGACCGACAGTTCGTGACGGACGGGTCAAACGTGTCCGTGGACCGCGAGGGAGGGCGACTAGCGGCCCGTGCTGCGGGTAGGTTTCTGGTATGGCCCGTCCGCACTACTCGTCCCGTCTCGAGGACTGGTTCAACCTCGGGGTGCAGGCGGTACTTCGGCGTCGTGGCTGGCAGGAGCGGATCATCCCGCAGGTCGGTTACGGCAATACCGAGTTCGTCCGGGTGCTGGCCCGCGTTGTGCTCGGGCGCGACCCCCGCAACCAGCCGCGGTACGACGAGGACCAGGTGATGCGTGGCTGGCGCGTGTTCGTGACCGCGCCCGCGACCAAGGTGCCGGTGACGGTGATCGTCGGCGGGCAGACGTTCGACGCCGTGACCGATCGCGGCGGGTTCATCGACCTCAACGTGCCGGTGGTGCTGCCACCGGGCTGGCACGAGATCGTCCTGGGCGTCCATGGCGACCGGCAGGCGCGGGCGCGGATCTTCGTCCCGGATCCGGAGGCCACGTTCGGTCTGGTCAGCGACATCGACGACACGGTGATCCTGACGATGCTGCCGCGTCCGATGATCGCGGCCTGGAACACGTTCGTCCGCGACGAGCAGGCGCGCCGCGTCGTACCAGGAATGGCCGGCCTGTACGAGGAGTTGCTGGCGGACCACCCCGGTGCGCCGATGTTCTACCTGTCCACCGGAGCGTGGAACACCGCACCGACGCTGACTCGCTTCCTCGCACGGCACGGGTACCCACCGGGACCGTTGCTGATGACGGACTGGGGACCGACGAACACCGGCTGGTTCCGCAGCGGCCAGGAGCACAAGCGGACCGCCCTGCGCCGGCTGGCGCGTGAGTTCCCCAACGTGCGCTGGGTGCTGGTCGGTGACGACGGCCAGCACGACCCGCAGCTGTACGGCGACTTCGCGCAGACGCACCCCGACCACGTGCTCGCCATCGGCATCCGCCAGCTCACCCCGGCCGAGCAGGTCCTGTCGCACGGTCTACCGGTCCCTAACCCGGACCCTGGTGCCCACGACCCACACCGGCCGACTGCCGTGACGGTGCAAGGTCCGGACGGACATGCGCTCCGTCCACAGCTCCGCTCTGTGCTGACGCGTCCCGAACCCACCTGAGTCGCCTCACCTCGCCGTACAGGACACTAGTACTGACCGACGTACTCGAGGAGAGAACTAGTGACCGAACGCCGCACTCAGGTGCTTGACGACCTGGAGAGCCGTGGCCTGATCGCCCACTCCACCGATCCGGATGCCCTCCGGGCCTCGATGGCGGCGGGACCGATCACCTCCTATGTCGGTTTCGACCCCACCGCGCCCAGCCTGCACATGGGCAACCTGCTGCAGCTGCTGACGCTGCGGCGGCTCCAGCTGGCCGGCCACAACCCGATCGGGCTCGTTGGCGGCGCCACCGGCTTGATCGGTGACCCGAAGGAGACGTCCGAGCGGGTGCTGAACCCGAAGGACATCGTCCACGAGTGGGTCGAGAGGGTGCGCGGCCAGGTAGAGAAGTTCGTCGACTTCGACCAGTCGCTGCCGAACCCGGCCCGGATCGTCAACAACTACGACTGGACCAAGGACCTCAACACGCTCGACTTCCTGCGGGACATCGGGAAGCATTTCCCGGTGAACCGGATGCTCGGCCGCGAGGTGGTGAAGGCGCGGCTGGAGCAGGGGATCAGCTACACGGAGTTCAGCTACGTGCTGCTGCAGTCCCTGGACTTCCTCGAGCTGTACCGGCGGCACAACTGCACGTTGCAGACCGGTGGCAGCGACCAGTGGGGGAACCTGACGGCGGGTGTTGAGCTCATCCGTCGTACCGACGCCGGCAAGGCACATGCACTGGCGACGCCACTGGTGACCAAGGCCGACGGGACGAAGTTCGGGAAGACCGAGTCCGGGACCGTGTGGCTGGACCGGGAGCTGACGACGCCGTACGCGTTCTACCAGTTCTGGTTCAACAGCGACGACCGCGACGTGATGCAGCTGGTGCGCTTCTACACGTTCCGTACGGCGGAGGAGATGGCCGCACTTGAGCAGGCGACCGCGGAACGGCCACAGGCTCGGGAAGCGCAACGGGTGCTGGCTGAGGACGTGACGACCTTGGTCCATGGCGCCGAGGAGACTCGGCGGGTGCAGGAGGCATCGAAGGCCTTGTTCGGCCAGGGGGAGCTCGGGTCGCTGGACGGCTCCACGCTCGTAGCAGCACTACGCGAAGCACCGCATGTGGAGCTGGGCGCCGGCGAACCGATGCCGACGTACGGCGACCTGCTGGTGAAGTCGGGCCTGGTGGCGAGTAAGTCGGCCGCACGGCGGACGGTCGCCGAAGGCGGCGCGTACCTGAACAACGAGAAGGTGAAGGACGCGGAATACGTGCCGGCCGGGGAGGACCTGCTGCCGGGTGGCGTGCTGGTGCTGCGCCGTGGGAAGCGTTCATTTGCAGGGGTTCTGGTGTCGCAGGCACAGGGCTGACGGCTGCGGTGTGGGAGTGGGCTCCACTCCCACAACCGGGTTGCCGAAGGCAAATTACAAGCCTGTGATTCAGCACACCGGGAGCCGATTTGACCGGTCACCTGCGGGCCACGTAATGTTGTTCTTGTTGGAGCGAAGCGCGGGACGCGAAAGCGGCCGGCCGCTCCGAACCCCCCAAGGCTAGAGCAGCCGAAACGTGTCCTCGGACTCGGGTCGGTCGACTGGACGCGGGTGGAGGGTCAGAAAAATTGAGTCTTGACTCGGTGGATCTGGTCCGGTAAAGTAACGCAGGTTGCCCCGGGAGCCTGGCTGTAAGGCCAAGCTGCGGTGTGCGTCCGATTCTTGAGAACTCAACAGCGTGCCGAAAGTCAATGCCGAAATTGAAGTATCCCCGTTCACAGGCATTGGGCATTTTCTTC
>NZ_SGXJ01000001.1 GCF_004216905.1 Kribbella sp. VKM Ac-2569 | reverse complement strand
CCCGTCAGCCCGAAGGCGACACCGAACGTAAGAGCCAGACAGCGGGTGCTCAGGATCCAACCACCGCGTGAGCGGCAGCATCACCCTGACACTGACCCGAACGTAGCGTGACGGTCTGAAACTAAAGTATCGACCGACGGCAACCGAAGGAGCCACGTGACGGACGGGATCTGGCTGCGCTTCCTCAGCGGCCCCGACATCGACGCGTTGGGGCTCACCCGGCTGGAGATCGTGGACGCCGTGGAGGACGCGGTACGCGAGCACGGCGAGGGCCGGACGAGCTTCGAGCCGCGCATGCACCTGATGCCGAACAACGGCGGGATCGGCACTTCAACGTCCTCCGTGGACACCTCGACGGCCTCGGCGAGCACGGGATCAGCGGCGTGAAGGTGGTCGGCGACTTCGTCCCGAACTACCAGAAGGGTCTGCCGAGCGAGCTCGCGATGGCGACCCTCTTCGACCCGACCACCGGCGTACCGCTCGCGGTCCTGGACGCGACGATGATCACCGCGGCCCGCACCGGCGCGATGACGACCGTCGGCGCACGGCACCTGGCCCGCCGGGACAGCAAGATCCTGGCGCACGCCGGCGCCCGCGGTACGGCGTGGTGGAACGTGACGATGCTCGACGACCTTCTCGACCTCGACGAGATCCGGGTGACGTCGCGGCGGCCGGAGTCCCGGGAGAAGTTCGTCGCGGAGCTCTCCGCGGAACTGACCACGCCGGTCCGGGTGTGCGCGACTGCGGAGGAGGCCTTCGACGGCGCCGACGTACTCGTCGAGGCGACCCGTCTCACCGAGCCTGAGCCGCTGCTGCGGACGGCGGCGGTGCGGCCGGGCGCGTTCGTCGTACCGTACGGGACGGTCTCGGCGGTCGAGCTCGATCTGCTCGACGTGATGGACAAGGTGGTCGTGGACGACTGGCGAGAGGCGCAGTCCGGGCGGTTCGGGTCGCTGCGCCGGCACGTGGACAGCGGGCGGCTGTCGCCGGAGACGCTGTACGCCGAGATCGGGGAGATCGTCGCGGGCCGCAAACCCGGCCGCGAGAACGATGCCGAACGCAACCTCTTCTGGCACCGTGGCCTGTCCCTGCTGGACGTCGCCATCGCCCACCTGATCCTCCGCCGAGCCGAAGCCGCCGACGCCGGCACGATGCTCCGGTTCCACTGATGATCGTCAACGGCCCCACTGACCTGGACCCGGCCAGCCAGGAGCCCATAGAGCTGGCGCCCGCTCTCCTCGACCGCCTGGCCGCGATCCGCGCTGCCGCCCTCGACACCCTCCGCTCCGGCCGGCCCGTGTACGGCGTCAACACCGGCATGGGCAACCTGAGCAAGGTCCGCCTGACGGAAGACGAGCAGCGGGTCCACCAACGCAATCTCCTACGAGGTAGAGCGGTCGGCGGCCCACCTTGGCTCCCACCGGACGAATCCCGCGCCGTCCTCATCGGCCGCCTGAAAACCTTCCTCACCGGCGACGCAGCCGTCTCGATCGAACTGATCCACCAGCTGGTTGCCCTCATCAACACCGGCCCGCCGCCGAACATCCCCGCCGAAGGCGCCGGCTCCGCAGGCGAGATCATCCCGCTCGCGCACGCCTTCGCGTCCCTGGATCCCGGGCCCAAGGAGGGCATCGCCTTGCTGGCCGGCATCCCCGGCGCGACCGGCCGAGCCGCGCTCCACGCAACCAGAGCGCACCGGCTCGCGGATCAGCTCAGCACCGTGGCAGCCGGCGCTATCGCAGTCGTCGGCGCCAACCGGGATCCGTATCAGCCGCTCGCGGCGCGCGGAGACGACGTGCTGGGGGCTGAGTTCGCAAGACTGCGAGAGCTGGCAGGCCCCGAGCCGGAGCCGCGGAGCTTGCAGGCCCCGGTCTCGTTCCGGGTCGCGGGGCACGTGAACGCTCACCTTCGACGGACCTTGCAGCACTTGGATGACGCGGTTGACCGCGCGTTCACGGGCGTTACGGACTCCCCGGCGTACCTCGACGGCGAGTTCGTCGGCACCGCCGGCTTTCACGGCATCGATCTCGCGTCGTACTGCGATCACCTGACAGCCGCACTGGCGCACGCCGCCGAGGTCTCGACAGCACGATTGCACCGCCTGCTGGACCCCAACGTCACCGGCCTCACCGCGCAACTCGCCCGCGAACCAGGTCCGCAGGCCGGTCTGGTCGCCGTCCACAAGCGCGCGGTCGCGACCACCCACCAGCTCCGTCGCCTGACGTTGCCTACAGCAATCAGTACGGCGGAGACGTCCAACGGTCAGGAGGACGTGCAGACGTTCTCCTGGGAAGCGGTCGGCAACCTCGGTGAAGCGATCCGCCTGACCCGCGAGACGACCGTCTGCGAGCTGCTCGCCGTACGGCAGGCCTTCGCACTCTCGGCCCGCGAGATCCCACCAGGGCTTCAAGACATCATGCAGGCGGTCGACGACGTCGTACCTCCGATCGACGCGGACCGCCCGTTCGGCGAGGACCTGACCAGACTCCTCACCGATGTTCTTTAACCGACCCCCGGCCAGCCAGTCCCACCGCACGCACCGCACCACTCTCTTGCTGGAGGTGCGGGTGCTGTGTGTGCCGGCTGGCGGGTTATGTGTCCGATGGCGGGATGTAGGAGGTCAGCGGTGACATAACCCGCCAGTGGTGATCTGCCGATGGGCTGGCCGGGGCCTGCCGCACCGGGTGGTCGCCTGGATGGTCGGGTTGGTGGTAGCTCGGCTGTTCGCCGTGGTGTGAGGTGCAAGGTCGACAGGTAGTGCACCGGCGAGACGGTGTACGCGCGGACGCGTTCACGCTCAGGTGCACTACCCGGCGACCCGACACATCCTGTCGAGCTTGTACATCGCTCCAAGCCCGGCACCGGCCCCGGAACCCATCCAGACATCAGTAAGAAGAGCCGTTACCCCTTCCCGCCAGCGCGTTCTTCAGCATCGGGACCAGCTTCGGCAGCGCGTACTTGATCCCGAGCGGGCCGCCGATCGACATCGCGCTGGAGAACTCGCCGCTCGGCGTCGCGGTGTTGATGACCGGCGCGCCACCCCAGTACGCGACGTGGCCGGCCTTCATCGCCGGCAGTGCGTTCCAGACCTTGTCGTTGACGACCGCGGGATCGAGCTTGCCGGCGCCGTCCAGCGCGGCCATGAAGATCACGTCGGCGTTCAGCTTCGGAGTCAGCTCGGGCGAGATCTTCACGTAGAAGTCGCCGTTCTCCATCGCGTCGATCTGCGGGCTTGTCGCCGAGTGCGGACTTCACCCAGCCGCGCAGTTGTGTGTTGCCGAACCAGTCGGCGCCCGCCACCGGGACCACGCCGAGCGCGATGGCAGCCTCCATGTCGCCACCGCCGAGCGTCACGACCCGCTGCGGCCTGGCCTTGATCGTGGTCGAGCCGTACAGGTGGTCGACCGTCACCGGAAATCCGGCGGTGTCACCGGTGCTCGCAGCGGAGTCCTTGGTGTCGTCCTGGCTGCACGCGGCGAGGCCGGTGCTCAGGGCGAGGACGGCGATCGCGACGGCAGCGACGGACCGGATACGGGACACGGCCATGGCGGGCGGTTCCTCCGAAAGGCGTCGAATGCAGGTAAGCCTAACCTTATTCAGAAGCTCTCTCGCGAGGGGGTTGATCGAAAAAGCGAGCCGACACGCGGGCCGTGGCGAAGCCGCAAGTAGCCCGCACCGGGTCTGTGTCGTTGGCCTGGTGCGGGGGATCGGCGTCGGTGAGTGGAGGAGTTCTCTTTGAAGCGGTTCGTGGTGCCGCCGAGCTGGCCGTCCCCGCCCCGGCGCAACTGGATCCCGCCGAAGACCTGGCGCCCGGATCCGTCCTGGCCGCCGGCTCCGGAGGGGTGGAAGTTCTGGGTCGACGGCAAGGGTGAGCCGGTCCTGGGCCCGATCGGCCGGTACGCCGCTCCGTCCCGCCGAGCCGCGTACGCCGCGGCCGCGGCGATGATCGTGTTCGTCGGGGTCAACCTCTGGGCGGTGCTCGTGATCGGCCATCTCGGTGATCCAGATGATTCGGCGGTCGTGACGTTCGCCGAGGAATCGCCGTCCGCGGGTCCGGTCAGCTCGACGAGTCCCGCCGTACCGCGGACAACGTCCACGCCGCCGCTCGTGCCGCGGACGACCCTCGTGCCGAGCAAGAGCCCGACGCCCCGGCCGACTCAGCGCCCGACCCGGAAGACGACCGCGACCAAGACCACCGAGCGGACCACGCCGACGCCAACGCCGACCCGTGCGACCACCAGTACGGCGACTGCAAAGCCGTCGCGTCCGACCAGTAGCCCGTCGACGCGGGAAGAGCTCCTCCGGCAGTACTGCATCGACCGCGGCATCGACCCGGCCTGGTGCGACCCGGCCAACTGGGAGCAAACGCCCTGACGCCCTGTTGACAACCGGGGCCGCCCGCACGCATTCTTAACCACATGGTTCTGAAACCATTTGGTTATGAAGATGGGTTGACCGGCGTCTTCGCGGCGCTGGCCGACCCGACCCGCCGGGCGATCCTGACCCAGCTCAAGCACGGGGACGCGACGGTCGCCGAGCTCGCGGCGCCGTTCAGCATGTCGCAGCCGGCCGTCTCCAAGCATCTGAAGGTGCTCGAGCACGCCGGGCTGATCAGCCGCTCGCAACGGGCGACGGCCCGGCTCAGTCACCTCGAGGCCGAGCCGCTCCGGACGGCGGTCGGCTGGTTGATGGACTACCGCGCCTACTGGGCGGAGAGCTTCGACCGTCTCGACGATCTGCTCTACGACCTGAAGGAGGAGTCGTGAAGGTCATCGCGGAGCCGGGCGTGCCGCAGGTCGTCATCATCCGGGAGTTCCGGGCGCCGCGGGAGCTGCTGTTCCGCGCGTACACCGAGCCCGACCTGGTGAAGCGCTGGCTGGGTCCGGCCGAGCTCGAGCTGGTCGTGAACCAGCTCGACCCGCAGCACGGCGGTCGCTGGCGGTGGACGCAGTACGACAGCGACGGCAGGGGCTATGTGTTCCACGGGCTGTACCACGGGGAGCCGACGCCGGAGCGGATTGTGCAGACCTACGAGTTCGACCAGGCACCGGGAACCGTCTACCTGAATCTGATCACCTTCGACGAGGCCGACGGGGTCACCACCCTGACGCAGAACACCGTGTTCTTCGCGGTCGAGGACCGCGACCTGTACGTCGACGGCGGCATGGAGCGCGGCATCCGCGCCTCCATGCAGCAACTCGACGACCTCGTCACCGAACTGGCCGAGGAGGCCCACTGATGATGCTCAACGACAAACAGGCGATCGTGTACGGCGCGGCCGGACCGATCGGCGGCGCGGTCGCCAAGGCGTTCGCCGCCGAGGGCGCGACCGTCCATCTCGCCGGCCGTACGGCGGAACGCCTCGAACGGGTCGCGGACGAGATCCGCGCCGCGGGCGGCAAGACCGAGGTCGCGGTCGTCGACGCACTCGACGAACGCTCGGTCGACGACCACGCCGCCGCGGTCGGCCGGATCGACATCTCGTTCAACCTGATCGGCCACACGCAGTACTTCGGTACGCCGCTGATCGACATGTCCCTCGCCGACGTCGAGGAGCCGGTGCGCAACATGCTGCGCACCTTCTACCTCACGTCCCGTGCGGCCGCCCGGCGCATGGTCGAGCAGGGATCCGGCGTGATCCTGACCTTCGGCGGGTACGGCGACCCGGCCGCGAACCTCGGCGCCTTCCAGGCGGGGTTCGGTGCTGTCGAGGCGTTGCGGCGCAGCCTGGCGCGCGAGCTCGGCCCGCACGGCATCCGGGTGATCACGTTGCAGACCAACGGCATCCCGGAGTCGAACCCGGACACCTACCCCGAGGACTTCCGCCGCGAGGTAGCCGAACACACCGCCGCCCAAACCATGCTCAACCGCGCCGCCACCCTGGCCGACGTAGCAGCAGTAGCCACCTTCGCAGCGTCCGACAAGGCGGCCTCCATCACCGGCACCGCCATCAACCTCACAGCCGGGGCCGTCGTCAACTAACTCAGGAAGTCGATCGTCCGGGAGCCGCCCTTCGAGGCCTGGTAGACCGGCCAGGCAACCGCGAGATCCTGCCAAGGCAATCCAACGGGCGCATAGACGGTGACTTCGTCCTCCGATCGGCGGCCGGCGGCGGCTCCGGTCAGTACCTCGGTCAGCGTCGCGTGGGCCGCATCGGCCGACAGTCCAACGTTGCCCAAGGCACCCATTTGAGCGGCGAGGTCGCGGTCGTCGACAATCACGCGGGCCGCCGTCAGCAAGTCGGCGGACAGCTCCACCTTCCCGGGCTCGTCAGCTCCCAACGTCGTGAGATGCGAACCCTGCCGGACATCAGCCGCGGTGAGCAGCGGATCCCGTGACCAGGTGGCCAGTACGACAACCTCGGCCGCCGCAGCAACCTCCCGCGGGCTGCTCACCACCACACCCGGAATCCCTTGCTGGGCAAGGAATTCCGAGGCCCGCTCTGGTGCGACGTCATGCACGACGAGGCGGTCGACTCGGCGGAGGGCGACCAACCCGGCAAGTGTCATCGCTGCCTGCGCTCCGGTTCCGATGACACCGACGGTTCCTGCTGGCGCCAGGGCGTCTGTGGCGAGGGCGGCTGCCAGGCCGGTGCGCCAGGCGGTGATGGTCGAGCTGTCGAGAAGGGCTAGGAGGGTGCCGTCGGTCAGGTCGTGGAGACAGACGACGCCGCGGAGTGCCGGCGTGGCGCCGGGGAACTTGGCGTTGACCTTCACGGTGTACGCCGGGATGCCCGGAATCACGCCCGGCAGCAGCGCGGTCGCCGTACCGGGACCAGGCAGATCGGTGCGGATCCGCAGCGGCTCGATCTCGCTCGACTGGAGGAACCCGGCACGCAATGCCTCGAGCACAGCAGGTACGTCGAGCGCCAGCAGAACGTCCGACCGGGTCAGGAGAGCTGTCATCAGACGATGTTCCGCTCGGGGCGGACGGCGGACTGGAAGCGGTCTGCGCTCAGCGGAGCGATGTCGACGAACGGTTCCCGGCCCAGGTAGAGGTCGCGGATCACCTCGCCGACGGCAGGTCCCTGCAGGAAGCCATGCCCCGAGAACCCTGTCGCATAAAGGAATCGCGAGATGCCGTCCGCCTCGCCGATCAGGGCGTTGTGGTCGGGCGTCACCTCGTACAGGCCGGCCCAGCCGCCGGTCAGCCCGACGTCGAGGAGCGAAGGCGCCCGTCGTGCCATCGCCTCGGTCAGCCGGGGGATCCACGTATCCGTCCGGTTCAAGTGGAATCCGGGCTCCTCGTCGGGATCGGACATGCCGACGAGAAGCCCGGGACCCTCGCGGTGGAAGTAGAACGTCGTACCGAAGTCGATCGTCATCGGCAGATCGGCCGGAAGTCCCGGGACTGCCTCGGTGACAACGATCTGCCGCCGCAACGGAACCACTGGAAGCTCGACCCCCGCCATCTCACCGACCTGCGCGGACCAAGCACCTGCCGCACAGATCACCGTCCCGGTCCGAATCTCGCCGCGGTTCGTTCGCACCGCCGTCAAATGGTTGCCGGCAGCCTCGATCCCCAACACCTCGCACCCGGTGATCAGGCGCGCCCCGAGTCGCCGAGCAGCCGATGCATATCCCAGTACGACGGACTCCGGCGTGCAATGCCCCGCGCTCGGCGAGAAGCACGCACCGACCAGCCCGTCCGCCGCAACGATCGGCGCCAGCGCGACCGCCTCGTCGACGGAGATCATCCGCGTCGGAAGGCTCGAGCTCTGCTGCAGCCTGGTCTGCAGCGCGGTGCTCTCGCGGAAATGCTCGACCTGCTCGGCACTGTCCAGCAAGAACAGATACCCGACTCGGTGCAGATCGATCTCCTGCCCGGGCCGCTCACCGAACCGCGCAAAGGCCTCGAGACTGCGCGCACCCAGCGCGATGTTCACCTCGTCCGAGAAGTTCGCCCGTACTCCACCTGCTGCCTTACAGGTCGACCCCGACCCGAGCTCATTCATCTCCAGCAACACCACATCCCGCACGCCGGCCTCGGCCAGGTGAAAGGCGATGCTCGCCCCCATCACCCCACCACCGACAATCACCACGTCGGCGGATTCCATCAGGGGAGCTGGTACGACAGGTCGGCGTCGACGGTTTTGGTGTCCATTTGGGCTTTTTGGAGTTTGCCTGAGTAGTCCCAGTTCATGGATTGCCAGCGGGTGAACTGGTCCAGGACCCACATCCCGCTCTGCCGGGAGCCGTTGCCGGACTTCCCGTTTCCGCCGAAGGGCAGGTGTGCCTCCGCGCCGGACGTCGAGTTGTTGACGCTCACCATCCCGGCCGAGATCCCCTGCGCGAACCGGAACGCCTTGTTCGGGTCCGTCGTGTAGATCGAGCTGGACAGCCCGTACCCGGACTTGTTGCCCAGCGCAATCGCCTCGTCGAGCGTCGAGTACGGCGTGACGCCGACGACCGGACCGAACGTCTCGTTCAGGAACAGCTCGTCGTCCGCCTGCACCCCGGCCACGATCGTCGGGTGGTAGAACAACCCGGCCGCCGGATCGCCGACGAACCCGGCTCGCGGGTTGTCCGCCGTGACCCGGCCGGTCCGGCCGATCACCCGGTGGTGCGCCGCGATCCACCCCAGCGACTTCTCGAACCCGGCCGCGAACTTCTCGTCCAGCAACGGCCCGAACAGCACGTCCTGGGTCGGGTCGCCCATCGCCGCGTCCGCGGTCGCCTGCCCGAAGCGGTCCAGGAACTCGTCGTACACGGACCGATGCACGATCGCCGTACCCAAGGACGTGCACCGCTGGCCCGCCGTACCGAAGCCGGAGAACAACGCGCCCTCGACGGCCAGCTCCAGCTCCGCGTCCTCGGTGATCACCATCGGGTTCTTGCCGCCGAGCTCCAGGCACGGCGTCTGCAGATGCCGGCCGCACAACTCGCCGATCCGGGTGCCGACCGCGCTCGATCCGGTGAACCCGACCTTGTTGATCAGCCCGCCCTCCAACGCCTGCTCGAGACCGCTGAACGTGTCCGGCCCGTCGGCGTACACCACGTTGAACACCCCGGCCGGCACGCCGGAGTGCGCGAAGATCTCGTAGAACGCGTCCGAGACGACAGCGGAGTACTCCGCCGGCTTCCAGACGACCGTGTTGCCGCAGAGCAACGCCGGGACGATGTACCAGGACGGGACCGCGACCGGGAAGTTGCCGGCCGTGATCACCGCGACGGTGCCGACCGGGCGGCGGAACGTGAACAGCTGCTTGTCCGGCATCTCCGACGGCACCGTCTGCCCGTACAACCGCCGGCCCTCGCCGAGGAAGAAATCGCAGGTATCGATGATCTCCTGCACCTCGCCCAGCGCCTCACCGAGAGGCTTCCCGATCTCCCGCGTGACGAGCGCGGCCAGCCGCTCCTTGTTGGCGGTCATCAGCCGGCCAACGTTCGAGATCACCTGACCGCGTTGCGGCGCCGGCGTCGCGGCCCACGCGGCCTGCGCGGACCGGGCGGCTTCGGCGGCCTGCACGAACACTTCCGGCCCTGCGCTGCCGATCGTCCCGACGACGTCGCTCAACTGTGCGGGGTTGGTCGATCGAGTGGTCCGGCCGGGCTTCTGGACCCGCTCTCCGGCGACGACGGACAAGATCACGGACGACACAGATGGGTCCTCTCGCTCAGGGACTACCGGTGCAGCCCACCCTCCGTCATCCACCCCGCCGTTGCCAACCCCGGTCCGCGCGGCCAAGGATCCGATAATTGTCGTTGAATGCGACACAAATATCGCTCGCTCAGATAATCAATCGCACGAGTGATGATATTGGACACGGTGAAATTCTCGCGGTCCGTATCGCACCCGGTCATTAATTCACGGCTGCGATACCGGAGGCAGGTGTTGCCGTGCGACTCGAACAGGCATACGTTCGGAGCTGGAGATCCGGTTGGGATTTCCGCTGGTCCGGTGGGGGAAACATCAATTCTTGCTTGCCTGTCGGCCATGCGCTCCGGCCTGTCTGCGGTGGTGTTTCGTGGCGCGCCGAAATCAATCAGGGGGTATTTGTCCAATGGCTGACAATTCGGGCCCGCGTCCGCTCGAGCTGAAAACACTGACGGCGGCACTGGAAGCCGCAGGCCAACCGTGGGAAATGGCGTACACCTCGATCACGGCCCTCGAGGAGAGCGAGCGCGTGATCCGGCTGGGTGTCCCGCCGCGTCCGGAACTGCAGGAGACGGCTGCGGCCGATGCCGCCGCGGCGATCGCGGCGAAGGCAGAGAACATCGGCGCTCCGGCCGCGTTCGACGTCCGCAAGGTCGGCGGCGTCAGTTACGACTCGCCGGTGAAGGATCAGGGCGGCTGTGGCTCCTGTGTCGCGTTCGGCACCGCCGGCGCCACGGAGGTCGTGTTCAGGTACACGCGGCGTACGACCATGCCGGTGGACCTGTCCGAGGCCCAGCTGTTCTACATCTACGCGCGGTCCGAAGGGCGGAACTGCGGCAACGGCTGGTGGCCCGAGCGCGCTCTCACCCACGCCAAGGCGACCGGCGTGACCTTCGAGAACTACTACCCGTACACCGCCGGCGACCAGGACGGGAACACCAAGATCAACGCCGACTGGCCGAACCAGCTGGTCAAGGTGACGGACTGGGCCACCATCTCCGGCAACGCGCTGCAGATGAAGCAAGACATCTCCACGTACGGCGCGGTGACTGCCTGCTTCAACGTCTTCCAGGACTTCTTCAGCTACCGGACCGGCGTCTACAAGCACGTCGCCGGCAACCTCGCCGGCGGCCACTGCGTCGTTCTGATCGGGTACGACGACGCGCAGCAGTGCTGGATCGCCCGGAACAGCTGGGGTGCCGGCTGGGGCGACTCGGGCTACTTCCGCATCGGGTACGGCGAGTGCGGCATCGAGTCCTACCAGACCTGCGCAGTGCGCGGCGTCGCGCTGACGGCTTGGCTGCCCAACCAACTGGTCACCGCCCTGTGGAGCAACGAGTCCGACGCGAACCTGTGGGTGCACGGCGCCCAGCGTGGCTGGCTGCACCTGGACAGCGGATCGCCGGTCACGTCCCACGCGATGGCCTCCGAGCTCGCAGCTGCGAAGGCTCTCGGCCGCCAAGTCGGGCTGTACGAGAACAACGGCAGCGTCACACAGATCTACGCATGGTGAGGAGCCGATCATGACCACTACCAATACCCACGCCGGACCGACCTTGACGCCGCCGGGCGAGCTGTCCACCTCTGAAGCAGGCGGGCTCGCGGTGCCGACCATCACCGATGAGCAGATCGCCGCGATCGTCGTGGAATCGGCGGCCGGACCGACCCTGACCCCGCCGAGTACCGCAGGTGCGGTGACCGCCGACGGCGTCACCGTCAGCTGGCACACGAACGTACAGATCGACGCGCTGTGGTCCATCGACCAGACGCGCAACGCGTTCGTGCACATCGTCGGCGTCGGCTGGAAGAAGATCTTCAACGGCCGCGACGGCTCGTTCCAGGCCCTGGTGACACTGGCAAGCCAGGCGCGACAGACCAACCGGCCCGCCAGCCTGCGTGAAGAGGCCGACGGGATGATCTACGAGATCTACCTCTGGTGATCCACTGACACGATGGCTCGGGCCCGGCGCGCCAGCCGGTGTCCGGGCCATTGGTCTGTCTCAGCTCACTCGCACCGTGAGCCGCCGTTCCTCGAGCACGCCGGACTCCCACTCCCGGGCCAGCCGGAACTCGACCTGCCACTCACCCGCTTGCTCGGCCCGCAGCTGGAAGATGTGCTCCCCACCTGCACCAACTGCCCCGCCCGCGGCCGCCGCGACACCGCGGTCGTCCGCGAGGGAGAGTCCCTCCCCGCGCTTCGCGATGGACCAGACATAGCCGGTGGTGCCGTTCTCCGGCAGCCTCACCGTCACCGTGTCGTGGACCGCCACCGACACGTCCGCAGCCCCTACGCTCACCTCTACGTCAGTCATAACGCCCCCTTGAACCCACCTTAGGTGCGAGGCGGCACTTTGTGGTCGGGGTAGAGGTCAGGGATCGGGATCGGCATCCGCCACAGGCGGGAATCGGGGTGGATCATGCCGTGCCGGATCGCGACGTACCGGAGCAGGCGGAGCGGGCCGGCGATCAGTACGACGGCCAGCGGCAACTCGACCAGGAACGCGCTGAGCAGCGCCTGGGTCAGGTCGCCGCCGCGCTGGCTGGTCATCACGTCGAACCAGGCGTCGCAGATCAGCAGGACGCCGGACGCGAACGCCGTCGGGAACACGAACTGCTTGCGCTTCCAGCCGGCCAGCGCGGTCAGCACCAGCATCGTGAGCAGCAGGATGTCGAACCCGACCCAGGTCGCGACCCAGTTCCGCGCGACGTAGTGACTGGGCAGAGTGATCGCCAGGTACACGGTCCACGGGATCAGGGCGGCCGCGCAGACCAGCATCAGGACCGTCCGCCACTTGCGGATCCGGTCGATCGTCCGCCGGGACGGCAGCCCGGGAGGACGCGGCGCGAGCCGGAGGATCAGCTCCCGCCGCTCCTGCGGTGTCATCGCCGCGATCTCTTCGTCGGTCAGCTCCACCTCATGAGTATGCCTTGTGATCGCATTCACAAGCCGGTATTCTGCTCGTACGAAGAAGCTGTCGATGATGACAGGCGGTGTGGCCATGACCAAGCGCAGACCACCGGGCATGAGTAACCAGGAGTGGGTCGAGTCGCAGATCAAGCTCGCGCAGAACCAGGGCGAGTTCGACGACCTGCCCGGTGCCGGCAAACCACTGAAGCTGGCGGACCAGCACGATCCCGACTGGTGGGTGAAGGACTTCATCCGCCGCGAGGACGTCGAGACCGAGGCGTTGCTGCCACCGGCCGTCCTGCTCCGCAAGGAGAAGCAGCAGGTCCACGAGAAGGTCCGCGGGATGCGGCGCGAGTCCGAGGTCCGCGAGTACCTGGCCGACCTCAACAAGCGGATCCGGCTCAGCATCCGCGACACCACCGGACCGGTCGTGCCGACAGGACTGGTGGACGAGGACGTGGTCATCGCCCAGTGGCGGATGGAACGCCCCGCGCGCGAACCGCGTCCACTGCCCGCCGAGGAGCACCGCCCGAGGAAGAAGTCCTTCTGGCAGCGGCTCTTCAGCTGAGCAGTTCGCGGGCCGCCTTCTCGATGGTCTGTTCGCTCAGCAGTACGTCGTGCGCGGCCGCGCCGAGCGGGACGTACGAGTCGTAGCTCGTCACCCGGGCCAGCCGCCCGGCGTACCCGTGGTCGATCAGCGTGGCCAGGACGCCCTCGGACACCCCGCCGGACCGGCGGGTCTCGTCGGCGACCAGCACCCGTCCGGTGATGTTTGCCTCGCGCAACAAGTCCTCGACCGGCAACGGCGCCAGCCAGCGCAGGTCGAGGACCCGGACCCCCGGGACCCGGGCTGCCACCCGCAGACTCATCGGTACGCCGTTCCCGAACGTGACGATCGTCAGCTCGGTGCCGTCGCCGTACGTCCGGCCGCGCCCGATCGGCACCGGCTCGTCGGGGTACGACGCCAGCCACTGCTCGTCGCCGTCCTCGTACAGGTCCCGCCGGTGGTAGAGCGCGATCGGCTCGAGGAACACGCTGACGGTGCCGGACGACCGGGCTGCCGCCGTACACGCGTGCAGCATCGCGGCCGCGTCGTCCGGACGGGACGGTGACGCGATCACGATCCCCGGGATGTCCCGCAGGACGCCGATCGCGTCGTCGTTGTGGAAGTGGCCGCCGAACCCCTTCTGGTAGCCGTAGCCGGCGATCCGCAGCACCATCGGGTTCGAGTACTGCTCCTGCGAGAAGAACTTCAGCGACGCCGCCTCGCCGCGGAGCTGGTCCTCGGCGTTGTGCAGATAGGCGAGGTACTGGATCTCGGGGATCGGCAGCAGGCCCGAGACGCCGGCGCCGAGCGCGAGCCCCAGGATCGACTGCTCGTCCAGCAACGTGTCGAAGACGCGGGGCGGCCCGAACGCCTTCTGCAGCCCGCGCGTCACGCCGTACACGCCGCCCTTGCGACCGACGTCCTCACCGAAGACCATCGCCTCCGGGTAGGACGCCAGTACGTCGCTCAGCGCGCGGTTGATCGACTGGCTGAGCGTCAACGGTTCCGCGGCGGGCGTCCGCTGCGGCAACGCGTCGGCAACCGCTTCCGGCTCGGGGAAACGCAGGGGCGCGGCGACGACTTCGGGCGAGGTGAGCTGGGGGAGGCCCGCGACCTCGGCCGCGATCCGGAGCGCCTCGGCGTGCTTCTCGTCGTACAGCTCGATGATCTCGTCGGCGGAGTAGCCGGCTCCGAGCAGGTAGCGCGCGGTACCGAGCAGCGGGTCGAGCTCCTCGTCCGCGGCCAGCTCCGCGGGGGACCGGTACGCCGCCTCGACGTCGGAGCCCGCGTGGCCGAGCAGGCGGACCGTGCGCAACCGCAGGAACGCCGGGCGCCGGTTCCGCCGTACGAACGTGGCCGCCTCGGTCGCCATCGACAGGGCCGCGTCCAGGTCGGTGCCGTCCGCATCGAAGTACCGCAGGCCGGGGCGCGAGCCGTATGCCTGCCGGATCCAGCCGTCAGGGGTGCGCACGCTGATGCCGATCCCGTTGTCCTCGCAGATCAGCAGCAACGGCATCGGCAGACCCTGGTACGACGCGTGCAGGGCAGCGTTGATCGCGCCGGTCGCGGTCGAGTGGTTCGCGGACGCGTCGCCGAAGCTGGTCACCACGATCGCGTCGGAGGGCCACGGGGACGGTACGCCGAGCTTCGCCGACCGGTTCATCGAGAACGCGACGCCCATCGCCCGCGGCAGGTGGGAGGCGATCGTCGACGTCTGCGGGATGACCGAGAGCTCGTGGCGGCCGAACACCTTGTGCCGGCCGCCCGCGATCGGCTCGGTGGTCGCCGCCGCGACACCGAGCAGGATGTCGCGCAGGCCCTCCTTCGAGCCGCACTGGGCCGCGCGAGTCAGGTAGAAGGCGCCGGACCGGTAGTGCAGGAGGGCCGGATCGGTCGGCTGCAGGGCGGCGGCGACGGCCGCGTTGCCCTCGTGACCGGCCGAGCCGATCGTGTAGAAGCCGGTGCCCTGGGACTGCATCCAGCGGGCCGCGAGGTCCGCGTGCCGGCTGCCGAGCTGAGCGTCGTACAGGCCGCGGAGCAGCTCTGTATCGTGCTCCCACGGGGCCGGGGCGAGGCCGCGGACGCGTTCGGCGAAGGTCCTCATTTCATCCATGATCCGGGATCGCCGCGCCGAACACAGCTCCGCCCACGAGTTGAACAGGTCACCCCGTCGGTTCGGGGAACCGCGCTTGGGGGTTGTTCGTTCTCTGTGGGAGGGGGACTCTGTGGGGTGTGGTGACGGTGAGTGAGCCTTGGTGATGCAGCTTTCCTGGGTACGGCGGGTGGGGATCGCGGCCGGTCTCGGAGTCGGGACAGCCGGCGCGCTCGCGGGCGTCCTGTTGCTCGGTCCGCTCGCGGCGTCGATCCTGCTGGTCGTGGTGTTCGCGCTGGTCTGGCCGCTGGCCGCGGTGGTCCGGCATGTGACGGACGATGCGCCGTACGGCTCGGCGGCCCTGGTCGCGGGTACGGCGGCTGCCGCGGTGTTGTGTCTGCCGGGGCTGGTGCGGTTGCTCGCCTGGGGTGCACTCGGGGTGGCGACGGCGCTGATTCTGGCCGCACTGTTCGTGCTGGTCGACCTCGCCGTACCCGATCGGGTTCCGCGCCTGCGTCCGTCGCGTGAGCAACGCAAACTGGTGCGCCTGACCGAGATTCAGGTCGTGGAGGACGAGAAGCTGATCGCGTCGCTGCAGTGCCCTCTCTCCATCGAGGAGCTCTGCGGGGTCTGGTCTGAGACCGCCACGCAGCTCGGCCAGGGCGCCGATCCCCGCGACCGGCAGGCCGTCGCCGAGGTCCGCCGGATCTGCCTCGACGAGTTCGAACGCCGTAACCCGGACGGCTTCAACCGCTGGCTGGACGCCGGCGCTCCGTCCAACCCCGGCCACTACCTCCTGGGCAACAGCAACAACTAGGCAGCCTTCTTCTTGGTCCGACTGGTCTTCTTCTTGGCCGCCGTCTTCTTTGTCGTGGTCTTCTTCTTCGCTCCGCGGGCCTTGCGGGCCTCCTCGACGCTGGCGCGGAGGGCGGCGACCAGGTCGGTCGGGTTCGTCGCCTGCGGCTCCTCCTCGGAGTAGACGATCTCCTTGCCCTGATGCTTGGTCTTGACCAGTTCCTTGACCCGCTCGGTGTAGGTGTCCTGGTACGACGCCGGCTTCCACTCGCCGCTCATCGCCTCGATCAGGTCGACCGCCATCGACAACTGCTTGCCGGCGCCGGCCTTGCGCGGCAGATCGCCGAGCTCCTCGTCCGGATCGCGGATCTCGTCGGCGAAGAACATGGTCTCGAGCACAAGCACCTTCTCGTCGGCCCGGATCGTCGCCAGGTACTCCTTGCCGCGCATCACGAACTTCGCGATCCCCGCGCGGTTCGTCTTGGCCAGCGCGTCCCGGAGCAGCGCGTACGACGAGGCGTTCTCGGGATCCGACGGGCCGAGGTAGTAGCTCTTCTGGAAGTGCATCGGGTCGATCTCGTCCAGATCGACGAACGTGTCGATCTCCAGCGACCGGGACTTGCCGGGTGCGATGTCGTCCAGCTCGTCGGGCTCGACGATCACGTACTCGCCGCCGCCGACGTCGTGCCCCTTCACGATCTTTTCGTACGGGACCTCGCGGCCGGTGCGTTCGTTCACCCGCTTGTACCGGATCCGGTCCGACGTCCCCTTCTGGAACTGGTGGAAGTCGATCTCGTGTTCCCGGGTCGCGCTGTACAGACCGACCGGTACCGAGACCAGTCCGAAGTTGATGTACCCGCTCCAGATCGCCCGTGCCATCGCCGGCTCCTTTCCGCCGCCCCGGCCGGTACCCAGTTCAGAGCCGGTTGTAGCGCTTCCGGGCCTCGCGGCTCTGTTTCTGGGCGTCGCGGGCCTCCCGACGTGCCTCGTCGAGCTCGCCGCCGAGGCGGTGCACGAGGGCCTGGGCCTCGGCGAGTGCTTCGCGGGCGTTGTCGAGCTGGGAGTCGAGATCCTCGACCCTGGCCTCGGCCGTCTGCGCGGTGGCGACCGCCTCCTCGAAGGCCTTCTTGGCCTCGGCCTTGGCGGCGGCCTCCCGCTCCTCGGCCTCGCGTTCCCGCTCCTCCGCCTCCTGCTTCGTCCGGACCGTCGCCGACTCCTCGGCATGCTGCGCCTTCCGGCGGTCGCGGGCGGCCTGACGGCGCTCGTCGGTGAGCGGGGTGACGTTGGACGGTTCGCCGTTCTCGTCGACGACACCGAAGCCGACGTGCCGCAGCGCGCTGCTCAACCGGCCCTCGCGTACGGCGTCGCCCGCGGCGGGGTCCACCAGCGCGGCGTCGAGCGTCTCGCGGAGCTTCTGGGCGACGTCCGCGCTGACCTTCTGGCCTTCGTCGGCGGCCAGCCGGACGGCTTCCTTGGACAGCTTGTCCAGGAGCCGGTGACGCTTCGGTGTCAGGTCCCGCAGCCGCTCGCCGTCGAGATCGGCGGTCGCCTCCCGGAACTCGTCGCCGAGCGCGAGCAGGTCGTCGAGCTCGTCGGGCAGCGTGCGGGCGACCAGGTTCGCGATCCAGGCCGCGACCGTCGGCTTGCGCAGCGCCTTCAGCCGGGTCGACCCGATCGCGTCGCCGCCGGCCTTCAGCTGCTTGGCCAGCTCGTTGCGAGTAGCAATGAAGTCGGCTGCCGGCGCCGCATAGACCGTATCGGCCGCCTCCTCGAAGTCCACGAAGGCGACGGTACCCGAATCAGCAGCCGCTGGGGCCCCGTTGCACGGCCAGTTCGGCGCGGAGGGTTTCGAGGATGCCGCGGAGCAGGCGGGAGACCTGCATCTGGCTGACGCCGAGCTCCTGGCCGATCTCCTCCTGCGTGAAGCCGTTGCAGAACCGGAGCTGGAGGATGCGCTTGTCCCGCTCGCCGAGGTTCGCGACCGCCGGCGTCAGGGTGTGGACGTTCTCGACCAGGTCGTAGCCGTCCTCGGCGTCGGCGACCGTCTCCAGCAGGCTCGTCCCGCCGTCCGACGTACCGGGCGCGTCCAGCGAGAGCGTGCTGAAGCAGCCGCGGACCGAGGTGGCTTCGGCGACCTCGGACGGATCGGTGCCGAGCGCTTCCGCGGTCTCCTCGTCGGTCGGCACGTGACCGAGCCGCTGGATCAGCTCGGGCTCCGCGGCGGCGATGTTGCCCTGCATCTCCTGCACCCGGCGCGGCGGCCGGATCGTCCAGGCGCAGTCCCGGAAGTACCGTTTCAGCTCACCGCGGATCGTCGGTACGGCGTACGACAGGAACGCCGTCGACGCCTCCAGCTTGTAGCCATTGGCGGCCTTCACCAGTCCGAGGTACGCGACCTGCTCGAGATCGTCGGCGTCCACACCCTTGCTGCGGTACCGCGAGGCGATCGACCTCGCCACCGGCGCGTTCAGGAGGACGACCTCGTCGAGGCACGCCTGGTGCCGGGGATCGGGGACGCTGTCCGCCTCGAGCAGCAGCTCGTGCGTGGCGTCGGCGATGTTCTGCTTGGCGCGTTCTGCAGTTGCGATCGTCACGGGAGATACCTCGTCGTGTCGTCGTACATGCTTGGTGGCAGGGGGCTGAACCACTAGCTCCACCAGATCAAACTCGGCCCGAGCTTTCAAGTACCCGACTGTTACGGGTGCTTGAAACGCTTGTCGCCTGACAGTAACTGTCAGGTTTCAGTGGTTTGCTCACATTCATGAACGAGTGTTGCGCCGTCGTCGACCTGCGCCAGTACACGTTGCACCCCGGGCAACGGGACGACCTGATCGAAGTCTTCGACACGTACCTCGTGGAGGGGCAGGAACAGACCGGTATGCACATCGTCGGTCAGTTCCGCGATCTGGACGACCCGGATCGGTTCGTCTGGATCCGCGGGTTCCGCGACCTGCCCGCGCGGGCGGACGCGCTGAACGCGTTCTACTACGGCCCGGTCTGGCGCGCGCACGCCGCGGCGGCGAACGTGACGATGATCGACTCGGACAACGCCCTGCTGCTGAAGCCCGTGCAGCTCGGGGCCGGCTATCCGACCCTCGATGCTCCCAGGCCGGACAGTCCTGCGACTTCAGTGATCGGTGGCGCGGTCTACCACCGCGCTGCCGAGGACGACGGGTTCGTCGAGTTCTTCACCGACCAGGTCGTGCCCGTGCTCTCCGCGACCGGTGCAGAGCCGGTCGCGGTCCTCGAGAGTTTGGTTGCCGAGAACAACTTCCCGCCGCTGCCGTTACGGGACGAGGTGGTGCTCACCTGGTTCGCGCGGTTCGCCGACGACACGGCGTACGACGAGCATCGCCGGCAGCTCGCCGCGTCGCGGGTCTGGCAGCAGCGGGTGCTCCCTGAACTGGTCTGCCGATCGGCGAAACCGGCACAGGAGTTGCGGCTGCGCCCGACCGCACGATCGCAGTTCCGGTAAATACGTTGCGGGGTCCCGATCGGGCGGGCATCCTGGGTTGACCGAGCGGCGGCGAACGCTGCCTGGACTAAGGAGGGCTGACGGATGGCCATCACTGTGCTGCGGCATGTCCGCGTCAGTTCCACTTCTTCGTTCAGGAGCACACCAGTTGTCTGCAGAGTACGAACTCACAGCTAATTACTCAGGTAACTTCTCCGACCTCGACTCGCGCTGGGCAGATCTGGCCCGTGACGAGTCCCAACCGGATCCTTCCGACGCCTTCGTCTTCAAGTTCCACTCCGTGGACGAGGAACTGGGACCGGATCAGCGGTGGTCCACCTGGCTGGACGTCGAGCGCGGTTCTCGCGGGCCTGATCCCCGCCCCTCGTGGGTGGTGACGGAACAGGCCGCGATCGACACCGAGCTCGGCGTCCTCAAAACCGGTAAGGAAGCCGACGTCTTCCTGGTCGAACGGGCCGTCGAAGCCATCGGCGACAACCCGGCGAAATCCTCCCTGCTGGCCGCGAAGCGGTACCGCACCGAGGAGCACCGGTCCTTCCATCGCAGTACGTCGTACGTCGAAGGACGTCGTACGCGCAACAGCCGTGACAGCCGGGCGATGCACAAGAAGACCGCGCACGGCCGCAGCGTCGCGGCCGGGCAGTGGGCGTACGCCGAGTGGGACGCCCTCAACCGGTTGTGGAAAGCCGGCGTCCCGGTGCCGTACCCCGTCCAGGTGGACGGCACCGAACTGCTGATGGAGTTCATCGACGACGGTGAGGGCGGTGCCGCGCCACGGCTCGCCCAGGTCCGGCCGTCGAAGGAGCTGCTCGGTCAGTACTTCGAGCAACTCCGCGGCGGGATGCGTGAACTGGCCCGGGCCGGGCTGGCGCACGGCGACCTCTCGCCGTACAACGTCCTCGCCCAGGGGGAGCGGATCGTGATGATCGACCTGCCGCAGGTCGTGGACATCGTCGGCAACCCCAAGGGCATGGACTTCCTGCTCCGCGACTGCCACAACATGGCCGCGTGGTTCACGAACCGCGGGCTGGAGATCGACGAACAGGAGCTGTTCGCCGATCTGCTCACGATGGTGTTCTGATCGCCCGCTGCAACAGGGGGACAAGCGGGACCAGTTGGTCGGGGTAGGTGTCGACGAGGCCGTCGACGTGGTTGCCTGCCTCGACCCGCTGGTACGTGTGCAGGCCGGTGCTTCGGGCCATCTCGGCGTACACGTCGGAATCCTGGGTGATCGGGAGCAGGCTGTCGTACGTGCCCTGGATGGTGATCAGCGGCTTCTTGATCTTGCCGGTGAGCGCGATCCGCTGGATCGCCCGGTGCGCCTCGGGCCGCTGGGCGTAGTCGTAGTCCGCCTCGCTCCCGCTGTACGTCGGGTCGAGCTCGGCGGCGTAGATGCGCTGGGTCAGCTTCCAGTAGACCGTGTAGTGGTAATCCCAGAGGAACTGCGAGTGCGGGTCGAAGCCCGCCGCGACGATCGCAGCCGGGTTGTGCTGCTCGTAGCCTTTGATTGCCTGAGGCAAGTACGTGAAGAGGTTCGGCCCATCGGCCTTCCACAGCGTGCCTTCCAGGTCCACGCCGCGGGTGAAGAGCTCCGGGTGGTTCTCGAGTTGCCAACGGACCAGGTAGCCGCCGTTCGAGATCCCCGCGGCGACCACCTCGCGCGCCGGGTGTCCGTAGTACTGCGACACCGTGGCGCGGGCGGCTCGCGCGAGTTGCGTCGTACGGACGTTCCACTCGACGATCGCGTCGCCGGGACGCAGGCCGTCGGTGTAGAACGCGGCGCCGGTGTTGCCCTTGTCGGTCGCGGCGTACGCGTATCCCAGTGAGAGCACGTAGTCCGAGATCGCCTTGTCGTTCGCGTACTGCGCTCGCACGCCGGGTGATCCGGACACGACGAGTCCGCCGTTCCACGTCCGCGGCAGCCGGATCACGAACTGCGAGTCGTGGTTCCACCCGTGGTTGGTGTTGGTCTGCGAGTTGTCCGGGAAGTACCCGTCGATCTGCACCCCTGGTACGCCGGACTGCTGCGGCAGACCCGAGTGCGTGAGGCCGGCGTAGTCGGCGGGGTTGGTGTGACCCGACGCGACCGTGCCGGCCGTGGTCAGGTCGTCCAGGTGTGCGACCTGTTGGTACTCGGCGCCCGGGACGCGAACGGCACGGTGAGCTTCGGCCGGCACGGTTACACCTGCGAGCAGGACAGTGGCGGTGAGCAAGCTGAGGAGACGGCGCATGCGGTCACGCTAGGAGCCGCCCTTCTGCTCGGACATCGGATCGGACCACACAACAACGGGTCCGGCGGTGGTCCCTCAGGACACCGCCTTCAGGACACCGCCTTCGCGGCCGCGCGTCCCGCCGTACGGCCGGTGAACAGGCAACCGCCGACGAAGGTGCCTTCGAGCGATCGGTAGCCGTGGATGCCGCCGCCACCGAAACCGGCGACCTCACCGGCCGCGTAGACACCGGGGAGCGGGGTTCCGTCGGTCCGCAGTACGCGCGACTCCAGATCGGTCTGCAGGCCGCCCAGGGATTTGCGGGTGAGGATGTTCAGCCGTACGGCGATCAGCGGGCCGGCCTTCGGGTCGAGGATCCGATGCGGGGACGCGACCCGGATCAGCTTGTCGCCGCGGTAGTTGCGGGCGCCGCGCAGCGCGGTGATCTGCAGGTCCTTGGTGAACGTGTTGGTCATCTCCCGGTCCCGCGCGACGATCTGCCGCTCGAGGTCGTCGAGCTTGATCAGGTTGTCGCCGGTCAGGTCGTTCATCCCCCGGACCAGGTCCGGAAGGTTGCCGCGGACAACGAAGTCGGCGCCCTTGTCCATGAACGCCTGTACGGGTGCCGTTGCTCCTCCGCGGGCCCGGCCAAGTACGCCCCTGACGTCCTTGTTGGTCAGGTCCGGGTTCTGCTCCTGGCCGGAGAGCGCGAACTCCTTCTCGATGATCTTCTGGGTCAGGACGAACCAGGTGTAGTCGTAGCCGGTCGTCATGATGTGCTCGAGCGTCCCCAGCGTGTCGAACCCGGGGAACAACGGCACCGGCAGCCGCTTCCCGGTCGCGTCGAACCACAGCGACGACGGTCCGGGCAGGATCCGGATGCCGTGCTGCGGCCAGATCGGGTCCCAGTTCTGGATGCCTTCGGTGTAGTGCCACATCCGGTCCCGGTTCACGTACCGGCCGCCGGCCTGCTCGGTGATCGCGAGCATCCGGCCGTCCACATGCGCGGGTACACCGCTGATCATCCGCTTCGGCGGCTCGCCCATCCGCTTCGGCCACTGCGAGCGGACGAGGTCGTGGTTGCCGCCGATCCCGCCGGACGTGACGATCACCGCCTGTGCGGTCATCTGGAAGTCGCTGACCTCGGATCGTGAGCTGGACACACCACGCAGTACGTCGCTGGGCTCGAGCACCTTGCCCGCGACGCCGTCGACCACACCGCCCGTCACCGTCAGCTCGTCCACCCGGTGCCGGAACCGGAACTCGACGAGCCCCTTCCCGACGGCCTCCCGCACGCGGCGCTCGAACGGCGCGACCAGGCCCGGCCCGGTGCCCCATGTGATGTGGAAGCGCGGCACCGAGTTCCCGTGGCCGTCCGCGTTGTACCCGCCGCGCTCGGCCCAGCCGACGACCGGGAAGAACCGCACGCCTTGCGCGTGCAGCCACGGACGTTTCTCGCCGGCCGCCCAGTCGACGTACGCCTCCGCCCACTGCCGCGCCCACTTGTCCTCGTCGTCGAGCCGGTCGAACCCGGCCGAGCCGAGCCAGTCCTGCATCGCCAGCCCGTGGGAGTCCTTGATGCCCATCCGGCGTTGTTCGGGCGAGTCGACGAAGAACAGGCCGCCGAACGACCAGAACGCCTGGCCGCCGAGCGACGCCTCGGGTTCCTGGTCGAGCAGCAGTACCTTCCGGCCCGCGTCGGCCAGTTCGGCGGTCGCGGCCAGTCCGGCCAGCCCCGCCCCGACGACGATCACATCAGCGTCCATAGCGACCATGTATAGCGCACTTGGGAGGATGTGGTTGTGACGATCCTTTCTGTTCAAAACGTCGTACTTCCTGCAGCTTCGATCGGTCCGGAGAACCCGCTCGCGCCGCTCCGCACCCAGCGCGAGCCGCACCACGTCGAGAACATCGCCGAGCTCCCCGCCGACCTGCGGGAGAACGTCGAGTACGGGCGCCTGCACAGCCCGCTGCCGTGCCTGAACCAGGACGGGTACGACCGCACCCTGGTCGAGACAGCGCTGCCGGCTCTGGTGCTGGAGAACGACCACGTCCGAGCGACCGTTCTGCCAAGCCTCGGTGGCCGGTTGTACTCGCTCGTCCACAAGGGGACCGAGTTGCTCTACCGCAACCCAGTATTTCAGCCCGCGAACCTCGCGCTCCGCAACGCCTGGTTCGCCGGCGGCGTCGAGTGGAACGTCGGCAGCACCGGCCACTGGACCGGCACCTGCGCGCCGATGCACGCCGCCCGCGTCGAAGGGCCGGACGGTACGCCCGTCCTGCGGCTCTGGGAGCTCGAACGCACCCGCAACCTCGTCACCCAACTCGACTTCTGGCTCCCGGAGGACTCGGAGTTCCTGTACGTCGGCGTACGGCTGCAGAACCCGTCCGACGTCGAGGTTCCGGCGTACTGGTGGTCGAACATCGCAGTACCGCAGTCACCGGATCGACGTGTGCTCGTGCCGGCGGACCAGGCCTGGCGGTTCGGGTACGGCAGCCGCCTCGACCTGGTCGACGTGGAGACGGATCTGACCTATCCGATGCGGCACCCGCGAGCTGTCGACTACTTCTTCGAACCGCTGGCGGAGGAGCACTCGTGGATCGCGTCCGTCGACGGGGACGGCAACGGATTGGTGCAGGCGTCGACCTCGCGGCTGCAAGGGCGGAAGCTCTTCGTCTGGGGTCAGGGCGACGGCGGACACCGGTGGCAGGAGTGGTTGTCCCCTGGGCTGGAGGGCGATGGGTACGCCGAGATTCAGGCGGGGCTCGCTCGGACTCAGATGGAGCATTTGAAGCTTCCTGCTGCGACATCGTGGCACTGGTTGGAGGCCTACGGACGAGTCGCGATGGACGCCGGCGCTGCTCACGCCCAGAACTGGAAGACCGCTCGGGAAGCGGGGGCCGCGGCGTTGGGGGTGCTGCTTGATGGGTTGGCAGGGCGTGAGGCTGAGTGGTTGGGCGTTGTGAATGAGGCCCCGGCGGAGCGACTCGCAGTCGGATCGGGGTGGGGTGCGCTGGAGCTCAAGCGCACCGGCTGGAGCGTGTCGGACGGTACGCCGTTCAGCGAGGACACGATGACGTCCCGCGAGGAGGCGTGGCTGCCGTTGCTCGACGGACAGTTGCCTGCGGTTGACGCCGTACCGGACGGGACTCTGGTGGCGTGGCGGGACCTACTGGAAGCGGCCGAGGACAACTGGCTCGTCTGGTACCACCGGGGCGTCGCGCGGCACTACGACGGTGATGTCGACGGTGCGATCGAGGCGTGGCAGCAGTCCGGGGACAACGCCTGGGCGCTACGCAATCTCGGTGTTGTCACGGGAGAGCTGGAGTACTACGAGCGCGCCGTCGAGCTCGTGCCCGACCTGGTGCCGCTCGTCGTGGAGGCCGTCGCGGCCGCACTCGACACCGACGTGCCGCGGGCGGAGGGGATGCTCAAGCACGCGCCTGACGACCCGCGGATCCAGCTGCTGCGTGTCCGGCACGCGCTGGAGACCGGCGACCCGGCCACAGCGCACGAACTGCTCGCTGCGGGGATCCAGCTGGCCACGGTCCGGGAGGGTGCGAACCCGCTCACCGACTACTGGCTGGCCGCCGAGGAGGCACTTGGCACACAGCGGCCAGTTCCACCGCAGTACCAGTTCGGAATGGGCGGAAACTGACAACTTCAGGTCAACTCTACCTCTAGAAACACCGCTCCACCGGACTCTACTATGGTCCTGTAGAAAAGTTTTTGTACTTACCTGGAACCAAGTGGAGTCCGGTGGCGTCCCACCGGGTGAGCGGCAAAAGCCGCGCAAGGGCAGTTTCGACAAACGACCGCGTCGCTCGCGGGCGGCGCGTCGGGGGTGAGTGCCATGTTGACGATCGTTGTACTCGGTGGGTTCGGCCTGGTGCTGGTGGTCGCGGCCTTCATCGTGACCGAAGTTCTGGCCGGTCTTCGGCCGTCCCAGATCCCCACCGGCACGGAAGAGAAGACCGCGGGACGAGTGATCCGGGTGCGTGGCCCGGTCCGCGGCCAACTGCAGAGCGGTGCCCCGGCGATCTACACCGAGGTCATCGTCGAGTACTACACCCGCCGGGGTGAGGGACCGTACGAGGTCGCTCGCAAGTTCCCGGTCGGGAGCCGTATTACTTACGCCAAGGGTGACCGGGTGATCGTCGCGTACGACGTCCGGACGCCCCGCCGGGCCCGCCTGGCCGGCCGGGTCAGCCACTGGCCGGCCCTGGGCCTGCCCTCCGCGGCCTGACGGTTCACCTGCTTGAGCCTCCTCTCCGGCTCAAGCAGGAAGATGAGGGGCGAGCAGGTTGTAGAGCACCGGCCGGCCCTGATCCAGAACGTACTCCGCCTCGTCCGCGGACAGCCGGTCCGCGAGGTGCGCGAGCGCCTCGCCCATCGTGATGCTGAGCGTCACGGCCAGGCGGAAGTCCCGCGAGTCCCGCGCGCCGAAGCGCCCCGCCAGCAGCTCCGCGAACTCGTCGGCGTGCTGGTCGTCGAACTCGCCCGGCTTCGCCTCCAGCTCCGGATCGCCGAGCCCGCTCAGCACGACCGCCTTGAAGCCCGGGTCGTTCCGATGCATCTCCCGGAACGTGTCCAGCGTGACGTCGACCGCCGCGCGCCAGCTCGTCACATCGGCCAGCCGCTCGCGGACCGCGTCGGTGTAGCGCGCCTGGTTCCGCCGCTCGATCGCCTGGATCAGGCTGCGCTTGTCCGGGAAGTACCGGTACACGCTGCCGACCGCGATCTCGGCCCGCTTCGCGATCCCGCTCGTCGACGCCGCGTCGTACCCGCGCTCGACCACCTCGGCACAGGCCGCGTCCAGGATCCGCTCGACCTGCCGGCTCGCCCGGTCCTGGGTCGGCGTCCGGCGCAGCGGATAAGCCCCCGAAGTCACCATTCACTCATTGTCCACGCTCCGGGGGACAACGTTGCCACCTCTTTGTGACAGATTGCCGACAGTTGCTCATGAGGAGGGGAACTTCGTATGCGCATCAACAAGTCCGCCGTCGTCGGCCTCGCATCCGTCGCGCTGGCCGCCTCCGGGGTCGCCGGTACGGCGCTCACCCGGGAGAACTCCGCGTCCGCGGAGAACGGGTCGGGCCTGCGGTTCAACCAGGTCCAGATGATCGGGTCGCACAACTCGTACCACCGCGAGCTCAGCCCGGCCGAGCAGAAGGTCCAGCAGGCCCAGAACCCCGGTTCGGTCGACCTCTGGTACTCGCACGCGCCGATCACGCAGCAGCTCGAGGACCAGAACGTCCGCACGCTCGAACTCGACCTGCTGCCGGACCCGGCCGGCGGCCTGTACACGTACCCGCTGATCCGGAAGCTGACCGGGCAGGGACCGCTCACCGACCCGGCGATGGCTCGTCCCGGGATCAAGGTCATGCACATCCCGGACTTCGACTACAACACCACCTGCGACACCTTCGTCCTGTGCCTGCAGCAGGTGAAGACGTGGTCCGACCAGCACCCGAACCACGTGCCGATCACGATCAATCTCGAGCTCAAGCAGTCCGACCCGAAGGTGGTCGCGGCCGGCGGCGTCCAGTCGCCGCCGTGGGACGCGACCAATCTGGAGGGTGTCGACCAGGAGATCCGGTCGGTGTTCTCCGAGAAGGAGTTGCTGACGCCGGACGACGTCCGCAAGCCCGGCCTGACGCTGGAGCAGTCGGTCCTGACCAAGGGCTGGCCGAAGCTCGACGAGGCCCGCGGCCAGGTGCTGTTCTACTTCGACAACGGCGGCCCGGGCGCGATTCGCGACCTCTACCGGACCGGTCACCAGAACCTCGAGGGCCGGGCGGTCTTCACCCGCGGTCCCGAGGGCGAGCCGGACGCGGCGGTCACCCAGGTGAACGACCCGCGGGGCGCGAACCAGGCCGAGATCCAGCGGCTGGTGTCGAAGGGCTACCTGATCCGGACCCGGTCGGACGAGCCGATGGCGACGATCCGGGACAAGGACTACAGCCGGCTCGGGATCGCCCTGGCCAGCGGTGCGCAGGTGGTGACGACGGACTGGCCGGTCGCGGGCATGGCCGCGCGGTACGACAGCGACTTCGTCGCGAAGCTGCCCGGGCACACCGCCGTACGATGCAACCCTGTGACAGCACCAAACTGGTGCCGTGGAGATGTCGTCGGAAGGTGATGTGAGTATGTCGGAGCACGTGGTTGACGTGAGCTGGAGCCGTGGTGAGCACGAGTTCACCTATGACACCTACGACCGCGACCACGAGTGGCGCTTCGACGGCGGGATCACGGTGCCTGGCTCGGCGAACCCGAAGTACCTGGGCAACCCGGGCCCGGTCGACCCGGAGGAGGCGTTCGTGGCGGCGCTGTCGTCCTGCCACATGCTCACGTTCCTGGCGATCGCGGCTCGGAAGCGGCTGGTGGTCGACGCGTACGACGACCACGCGGTCGGTGTGATGGCGAAGAACGCGGACGGCCGGCTGGCGATTACCGAGGTGACGCTGAACCCGAAGATCGTCTGGAACGGCGCCGAGCCGGACGCCGAGACGCTCGAGCGGATCCACCACCTCGCGCACCAGGAGTGCTTCATCGCGAACTCCGTGACCACCGAGATCACGGTTGCTCCGAGCAACTAGAAAAAAACCACCCGCCGACCGGCCTGAACCTCGCGCAAACGGTGTCAGGACGGTCGGCGGGTGGTCTGGTGCACCTCTGTGGCGGTGCACCGGTAACGGATCCGGCGGCGCCTCGCACGAGGGCGCCTCTGCGTTTGATGTGCGACTTCCGTGCGGTCTGGCTCGGTGGGCCAGACCGTCCGGGTGCGCCGCCCGGGTCCGTTCGTCCGGCTGGCGCCTTACTGCTCGGCGGCGGCGTCGGTCCGGTCGTCTGTGGTCGGGGTGCTGTCGACGGCCAACAGGTCCTCGAGTTGGCGGACCTGCTCGGTGGCCATCGTGGTCATCAGTCGGTGGATCGTCATGCCAGTGAGACGCCGGAGGCCCGAAGGTATGACGGGAATCCGCGATGTGACCTGAGTCACCTGGGGCCGGCTACTTCTCGTCGAGCCCGTCCAGGCGGAGGGGGACGAGCTTCCGGGCGTCGTCGTACGACGTGCCGGTCAGTTCGAGCAGGTCGATGATCGTGGAGCGGAGCTGACCGAGGACGACGACCGCGGACAGGCCGATCGGCAGCGGCATCTCCGCCGTACGGCGGCCCAGCTCGCCCAGCACGCGGTGCGCTGCGACGTCGGCGGCCGGTTCGAACAGTGACTCGCCGATCAGGCGGGTACCGTCGGCGAGGCGTTCGAGCAGCATCGGGTACTCGTCGGGCATCCGCTCGTCGCGCCACACGGACACCGCGCACCGGCGTACCAGGACCCGCGTGTTCCGGATCGCCCGGTCCAGCGGTACGACGAGATCGGCGATCTCCTGGACCCGCCCGCGGTGCCGGCGGCGGAACGGTGACAGCCTGACGACCGCGACCCCTTCCTCGGCGGCGCTGCGCAGGTCGTCGAGCCGGGACTCGCTCGCGCGGGCGCGGCGGAGCGCGTCGGTGACGGCCTCCTCGTCGCGTTCGCGCAGGCCGTCGGCGGTCTCGACCAGGATCTCGGCCAGCTCGTTCAGGACGCCGGACGCCTGTTGCCGAGGACGCCTGATGGCCGCGGCCGGGGCGATCGTGGCGGCCGCCAGCGCGACCAGCCCGCCGAGCGCCGCGTCCTGCCAGCGGCTGAAGCCGGCGCCGGGGTTGGGCAGCAGCGTGGTGACGATCGCGGCCTGGACGCCGGCCTGGGTCGTCATCAGGTTCCCGGCGCCGAGCAGTACGGCGATGCTCATCGCGAGCGCGATCACCAAGACGAGTTGCGCCAGGCCGGTCCCGAAGACCTTGACGAACAGGTCGCCGACGCCGACCCCGACCGCCACCCCGACCATCACCTCGGCGACCCGGCGGAGACGCTGGCCGAAGCTGAAGCCGAGGCAGATCATCGCGGCGACCGGTGCGAAGAACGGCTGTTTGTGGCCGACGGCGTACCGCGCGATGGCCCAGGCGGCGCCGGCGGCGAGCGCGCACTGGGCGATGAAGAAGACCCGGCTGCGCCAGCGTTCGATCCGCCGGCGGATCGAGGCACGGGACCGCCGCGCGGCCTGCGGCGCGATGTCGTCGCGCAGTTCCCGCAACTGGTCCAACGTCAGCCTGACCGGATCCACGCGCCCCATTCTGCGGGATGGGTGCGCCAGCTTGATTCATCGGCGCTCTGCGGTTCACTGTTGCCTCATGACCGAGAACAACCGTGAGGACTACGGCAGCTACTCCGTGGACGACGAGGATCAGCTGCAGGCGGAGGACACCCTCAACGACCGTGGCGTGGACGACCTGCTCGACGAGGGGTACTCGCCGCCGGAGAAGTGGTCCGCGGGCGAAGGCTTCGGCACGACGGCCGACGAGGCGCTCCAGGGCGAGACGCTGGACCAGCGGATCGCGCAGGAGGTCCCGGACTCCGACCCGTACGCCGAAGGCGGGGAGGACGTCGGCGGCCCGGAGGTCGGCACCGAACGCTCCGGCCGCCTGGTCGCCTCCGACGAGGGTGCACACAACGACGAGGACAGCGAGCTGTACGCCGAGGACGTCGGCATCGACGGCGCCGCCGCCGGCGCTGAGGAAGCCGCCGTACACGTCGTCGACGGCGACGAGTTCGAACTCGAGGACGACGACGAGACGGACCTCGAGAACTACCGCGACGTCGACCTGGGAGATGTCGGCGACCTGGAGGACTGACCTATCTGCGCGTGACGAGGATTTCGGCGCCGTGGCGGGGGACCAGGGTGACGTTCTTGGCCTGGGCCGGTTCGGGTTTGGGGTGCGGGGCCTGGAAGTCGTAGGCGGTGAGGGCGGCGCGGAGGATCTCGGTGGCTTCCATCAGGGAGAATCCGGCGCCGATGCACCGCCGGGCTCCGCCGCCGAACGGCATCCAGGTGCCGGGCGCGGGCGGATCGTCGGCCAGGAAGCGTTGCGGCCGGAACTCCTGCGGCTGCGGGAAATGTTCCGCGTCCCGGTGGACCAGACCGATCGCGGCCATGATCGTCGTACCGCGGGGAAGCCGGTAGCCGGCGACGTCGGTGGTCTCGGTGAGGCGCCGGCCGACCTGGTAAACGACCGGATGCAGCCGCAGCGCTTCCTTGACGATCGCTTCGAGTTCGTCGTCGGAGCCGGCGTCGGCGGCGCGTTGACCGAACTCCAGATCCGCCGGCCGGCGCGCCAGTTCGTGGAACGCCCACGCCAGCGCGGTCGCCGTCGTCTCGTGCCCGGCCAGCAGTAGCGTCACCAGCTGATCCCGCAGCTCCACGTCCGACCAGTTGCCCGCGGCAAGCAACCGCGAGAGTACGTCGTTGCGCCCGGCGAACGTCTCGCGTCGCGCGGCGATCTCGTCGTACAGGATCTCGTCGACCTGCTTCTGCGTGTCCAGGTACGTCTTCCACGGCCGCACCCGGAGCAGCGGCGGGTAGAAGCCGCCGAGCATGATCACCGGCGGCACCGACACGATCTTGTCCATCAACGGGCGCAGGGTATTCAGCCGGTCGACGTCGGTGACGCCGAAGATCACCTGCAGGATGATCTCCAGCGTCAGGTTCCGCATCCGGTGATGCACCTTGAACGGCTTCCCGACCGGCCACTTCGCCACCTCGGCCTGGGCGAGCTCGAACACCATCGCGGCGTACCCGCGCAGGGCCGGACCCGAGAAGGCGGGCATCAGCTGCTTCCGCATTCGCACGTGGTCCTCGTCGTCGAGCAGCAGCAACGAGTGCGAACCCATGATCGGCTCCAGCACCGTGTTCCCCTCGCCGGCGTGCATCACCGCCGGCGGGCTGCCGAACACCTCGCGGATGTGATCGGGGCGGCTCAGGACGACGCACACGCGGCTCGACGGCACCAGGCGGATCGTGAACACGTCGCCGTACTTCTCCCGCATCCGCGGGAAGAACGTCCTGCGATGACTCGCGAACAGCACGGTCTGCGCGAGGGTCGGCAGCTTCGGTCCGGGCGGCAGTGTGCGGGCCGTCTGGCGGTCGAGCGTCCGGGAACCGAGCAAAGGTGTCGGAGCCATACCTTTCACGCTACGTCAGCCGGGTGAACGCCCGGCATCGAAAGCGACAAGTGCTGCGACGATCCGCGGGCATGGCCGCCTTCGTCAGCTCGTCGCCACCGCGGCCCACTGAGGCCCCATTTCCCTGGCCCACCCATCAAATCGGGGGTTCCGGACCCATTCTCAGGGTCAGGAACCCCCGATTTGCCTGGCAGACCAGCCAAATTGCTGGGTCGGCCAGGGAAATGGGGAAGGCCCGCCCAAGGAGGGTTGGGCGGGCCTTCGCGGTGGGGTGGATCAGGAACGCTTGAAGCGCAGCGTCAGGATCTGGAAGGGGCGGAGCTCGAAGGTGACTCCGTTGTCCTTCAGGTCCCGGTCCGCCAGGCGCCGCTCGAGCAGGTCGACCTCGGTCACCGACGCCGCCGCGAACGACGGTGTGACGGTGGCGCGGGAGCGGCCGCCGCTGGACTCGTACAGCCGGACGACCACGTCACCGGACTCGTCGTCGGCCAGCTTCAGCGCCTCGACGATCACGTTGTCGTTGTCAACGGCAACGATGGGCTCGACGCCAGCGGCGCCGCTGACGACCCGCTCCGGAAGGTTGATCCGGTAGCCCTCCTCGATCGCCTCCGGGATCCCGGCGCCGACCACGAGCGCGTGGTTCACGGTGTGCACGCCCTGGTCGGTCAACGGGTCGGGGAACCGCGGCGCCCGGATCAGCGAGGTGCGGATCGTGGTCGTCGTACCGCCGTCCTCCCGCGCGGTCCGGTTGATGTCGTGGCCGTACGTCGAGTCGTTGACCACGGCAACGCCGTACCCCGGCTCGCCGACGTGCACCCAGCGGTGCGCCGCGATCTCGAACTTCGCCGCGTCCCACGAGGTGTTCTGGTGGGTCGGCCGGAAGATGTGCCCGAACTGCGTCTCGGACGCCGACCGGTCCGCGTGCACGTCGACCGGGTACGCCGCCTTGAGGAACTTCTCCGCCTCGTGCCAGTCCATCTCGGTCTCGATGTCGACCCGCTTCGCGCCCGGGCGGACCCGCAGCGTCTGGGTCACCGTGGACCGGTTGAAGGACCGCTTCACGACCACGGTCGCGACCCCGTCCGCGGTGCTGAAGTCGACGCTGTCGACCTCGGTCACGTCCCGGACGTTGTTCTTGTAGAACGAGTCGACGTCCCACGCGTCCCAGTGGTTCGGGGTGTCCACGTGCAGCTGCAGAAGGTTGCCCACGGCACCCGGTGCGATGACCTCGCGCTGCGCCTCGACGTCGTACAGCGAGGTGATCAGGCCGCGCTCGTCGATCGTGACCCGGATGACTCCGTTGTCCAGTACGCCGTTCTCGATCGAGACGGCCTGACCTTCGCCGGCTGCGATCCCCGCACCGAGTCCGGCAACGCCGTTGCGCGTGTGCGGCGCGGCGTTGAAGACGATCTGCGCGGAGCCCTCACCGGCCAGCGCCTGCTGCGCGTGCAAGATGATCGCGTTCAGCTCCTCGGCGACCCGCGCGTACGTCGCCTCCGCCTCGCGGTGCACCCACGAGATCGAGGAGCCCGGCAGGATGTCGTGGAACTGGTGCAGCAGCGCGACCTTCCACAGCCGGTCGAGGTCGTCGTACGGGTACGTGTCGAGCTTGCCCGCGACGACGGCCGCCGCGCTCCACAGCTCGGCCTCGCGGAGCAGGTGCTCGCTGCGCCGGTTGCCCTGCTTGGTCTTCGCCTGCGAGGTGTACGTCGCCCGGTGGATCTCCAGGTAGAGCTCACCGGACCAGACCGGCGCGTGCTCGCTGTACTCGTCCTCGGCGGCGGCGAAGAACTCGGTCGGGGACTCGATGGTCACCTTCGGCGAGGACTCCAGGTTCGCCACCCGGCGCGCGGTCGCGACGAACTCACGGGTGGGGCCGCCACCGCCGTCGCCGTACCCGAACGGAACCAGCGACCGGGTCGCGGCGCCGTTCTCCTGGAAGTTCCGCTGCGCGTGCGCCAGCTCGCGACCGGACAGGTCCGAGTTGTAGGTGTCGATCGGCGGGAAGTGGGTGAACACCCGGGTCCCGTCGAGGCCCTCCCACCAGAAGGTGTGGTGGGGGAACTTGTTCTCCTTGTTCCAGGAGATCTTCTGGGTCAGGAACCACTTCGAGCCGGACAGCTTCACCAGCTGCGGCAGTGCCGCGGTGTAGCCGAACGAGTCCGGCAGCCAGACCTCCTGGGTGTCGATGCCGTACTCGTCCAGGAAGAACCGCTTGCCGTGCACGAACTGCCGGGCCAGCGCCTCGCTGCCGGGCAGGTTGGTGTCGGACTCGACCCACATGCCGCCGACCGGAACGATGGTGCCCTCGGCAACGGCCTTCTTCAGCCGCTCCCAGACCTCCGGGTAGTTGTCCTTCACCCAGGCGTGCTGCTGGGCCTGCGAGAACGCGAAGACCAGCTCGGGGTACTCCTCGGCCAGAGTGGCGACGTTGGACACGGTCCGGGCCACCTTGCGGCGGGTCTCCCGGAGCGGCCAGAGCCAGGCGGAGTCGATGTGCGCGTGACCGACCGCGGACAGCTGATGCGCGCTCGCGTGCGCCGGCCGGCTCAGTACGTCGGTGAGCTGGGCGCGGGCGTCCGCGGCGGTGCCGGCCACGTTCTCGTAGTCGAGCGCGTCCAGCGAACGGCTGAGCGCCCGCAGGATCTCCTTGCGGCGCGGGTCCTGCAGCGACAGCTCGCGCTGCAGGCCGTCGAGCGACTCGAGGTCCAGGATCAGGTCCCACACCTCGGCGTTGAACACGGCCAGGTCGGCGCGGGTGAGCTGGTAGATCGGGGTCTCACCGAGCTTGGCGCCGATGTCGACCTTCGCGTAGGCGTTGTCGAGCGGGATCTCCGGGTTCGCGGCACCCTCGACGTAGAACTCGATCCGGTCGCCCGGCGATGCCGCCGTACCGTCCGGGCCGAGGATCGACAGCGGGGCGTAGGTCTGCCGCGGGTGCAGGCCCTTCAGCGGCCGGCCGGAGGTGGTGTGCACCAGGCCCTCCGCGGAGAAGCCGGGGCCGCCGCTGAAGCCGAGGTCGATGACCGCCTCGATCTCGCGGCCGGCCCACTCGGCCGGCACCTGACCGCTGAACCTGAACCACGCGGTGCCCCAGGCGGGACCCCACGGCAGGCCGATCTCGGCCTTCTCGTAGGTCTGCGCCAGCGCCTCGGCGGGGGACACCGGCTCACCGGGTGCGTGCCACACCTCGATGTCGAGCGGGACCGCCGCGCCGTAGATCGCGGGGCGGAGTCGCTCCCGCAGGGCGCGCTTCAGCCGCTCCTCGATGAGTTGACGGTCGTCGTGCACGAAATCAGCCTCCGGGAAAGGATCCTCACGCGGCCGATAGGACCGCACCGATGACAACGCTGTCACACCGACCCCGGATGCGTCCAGACGCAGTTTGACTCTTGCTGTGTGAATCTCTGTGAGTAGCGGTTGGATTGCGGGCAGCCGACACGGCTACCCCCAAGCCCTCATTGTTGTCTAGGTTGTCTGCATGGATCGCCCCCGCCTGCTGCCCCCTGCTCGGCCGACTGGGATGACACGGACCGGAATGACGCGGCGCAGCGTGCTCGGCCTCGGTGCCGCCGCCGCGTCGGGACTGCTGCTGCCCGGGTGCTCGCGCGGCCGCGCGGACGAACCGGCGCCGTCGGAGGCCGGGGTGTTCTCCACCGGGAACCTGAACGGTGTCTACAACACGTTCGGCACGGCGCTCAGCTCGCTGGTCAGCGAGGTCACCGGCATGGAGCTGAAGCCGATGGTCAGCGACGGGTCGGTGGACAACCTGTTCAAGGTCGCCGGCCGCAAGGCCGACCTCGGATTCTGTACGTCGGACTCCGCGCTCGCGGCCTACGACGGCACCGGGGAGTTCAGTACCGGCCGCCCGCTGCGGTTCTTTGCGCTCGCCCGCGTCTACGACAACTACGTGCACGTCGTCGTACCGATGGCGTCGAAGGCATCGAAGCTCGACGACCTGTTCCCGAGCACGGACGACCCGAACCGGAAGATGGTCGTCGGCGTCGGCCCGAAGGAGTCCGGGACCGAGATCGTCGCGAACCTGATCCTGAGCAAGGCCAAGGCCGACCTGATCAAGAAATACCCGACGCTGGACCCGGCCAAGATCGACGTGGTCCGGAAGAACCTGACGCTGGAGCAGATGGTGGCCGCGCTGCAGCCCAAGGACAATGCCAAGCGAGGCACGATCGACGCGTTCATCTGGAGCGGCGGTGTCCCGACCTCGCCGATCGCCGACCTGCAGAAGAGCATCGGGTTCCGGCTGCTGAACATCGACACCGTCGCGGAGGCGATCGCGCTGAAGGAGTTCGGCGGGTTCATGGTGTCCGCGATCCCGCCGTCGCAGTACGGGCTGGCGAGCTCGGTGCCGACGCTGGCGGTCCCGAACCTCCTGATCGCGAAGCCGAACCTGTCGGACTCCTGGGCGTGGTGGACGGTGAACACCCTGTTCCGCCGGCAGAACGACCTGATCCCGAAGCACCCCGAAGCCGGCGCCCTGGACCCCCGCTCGGCGATCGCCACCATGCCCGTCCCGCTGCATCCGGCGGCGGAACGCTGGTACCGCCAGAATCACATCTGAGCGGTATCGCCCAAAGGCTCAGACGTCGTAGTCGTCGATCAGCGGGACGCGGACCTCGATCACGAGGCCACCGCCGATCGGCGGCCGGGCGACCACACGGCCGCCGACTCGGGCCGCCTCGGAGCGCACGATCGCCAGGCCGAGACCGGTCCCCGGCATCTCCCGGTGATGCGCGCTGCGCCAGAACCGCTCGCCGACCTTCTTCAGGTCCCGCGATCCGAGCCCCAGACCGTGGTCGCGCACCGACATCACCACCTCGGTGCCGTCCCGGGTGACCGAGACCTCCACCGGCGGCGCACCGTACTTGGACGCGTTGTCGAGCAGTACGTCGAGGATGTCGTCGACCTCGAGCTCCGGCGCGACTCCGCCCGGGACCATCTCGCCGATGATCAGCTCCAGGTCGTCGGCGGAGTACACGGCCTTCCAGCCGACCAGCCGCTCCTTCACCGCCTGGGCCAGGTCCAGCGGCTCTTCGTTGCCCTCGGCATCGGCGGACGGGCGGTCGGAGCCGGCCAGCCGGGACAGCCGCTGGACGATCCGGCCGAGCCGGTCGATGTCACTGAGCGCGAACCGCGCGGTCGGCGACAGCCGGGACAGGCCCTCGATGTGGATCCGGGCCGACGTCAGCGGCGTCCGCAGCTGGTGCGACGCGTCGGCGACGAACTCGCGCTCACGCTGCCGGGCCTGGTGCAGGCTCAGCGCCATCGAGTTGAAGCTGTCGCCCAGCCGGCGGAGCTCCGGTGCACGGCCGTCGGTCGAGACCCTGGTGTCGAGCGCGCCGCGGGTGATCTGGTGGGTGGCGTTGTCGAGGTCCTGCAGCGGCCGCAGTACCCAGCGGGTGATCGGCCGGACGATACCGATGATGATCGCGCCGATGCTGATCAGCAGGCCGCCGAGAAGCAGCAGCAGACCGCGCTGCACCTGGTCACGGGCCTTGTCCGTCGGCACCCGCAGTACGGCGGCGCCGAGGACGCTGCCGTTGTTGACGACGGGGCGGGACACGATCATCTCGCCGGCGGCCCACGGCCACAGCGCCGGCGGCTCGGGTGGGAGACGCCCGGCCAGCGTGCTGTGCAGGGCGGTCGAGATGTCTTCTTCCTTCACGTCTACACCGGAAACCGAGGTGGCGATGACGCGGGAGTCGACGTCGACGACGAAGACAGGGGTGTCGTAGAGCTCCTGGTACCGGACCGTGAGCTCACGCAGGTTCGCGATGTCGCCGGTCTGCAACGGGGATTCGGCCATCGCGGCGAACCAGTCCGCGTCGTTGCTGCGGGACAGGAAGAGCGTGCGTGAGTTACTCGTGGCGATGAAGTTCGCCAGCGGGATCACAGCGACGATCGCCAGCGCGACGACCATCGGGACGAGGGACTGCAGCAGTCGACGGCGCAACGGTCAGTCCGAACCCAGGCGGTAGCCGACGCCGCGGATGGTCTGCACCAGTTCGGGCCGGCCGAGCTTGGCGCGCAGGCTGGCGACGTGGACGTCCATGGTGCGCGACGACGCCTCGAAGACCGACTGCCAGGCGTACAGCGCGACCTGTTCACGGGGAACCACCCGGCCGTGGTGAGCGGCCAGCACTGCGAGCACGTCGAACTCCTTGCGGGTCAGACTGATGGGCTTGTCCGCCACCTGAACCGTCCGGGCCTCGATGTCCACGGTCAGGTCGCCGACGGTCACCCGGGGGCGGGGCTGCAAGAGGCCGGTACGACGAAGTACAGCATCGATGCGGGCCAGCAGCTCGGAAATCGCGAACGGTTTCACCACGTAGTCGTCGGCGCCGCTGCGCAGGCCGCGCACCCGGTCGGCCGCCTCGCCGCGCGCCGTCACCGCGATCACCGGTACGTCGGACACCGTCCGGATCTGCCGGCACACGTTGATACCGTCCCCGTCCGGCAGCCCGAGGTCCAGCAGAACCAGGTCGCCGGGATCCGCCGCCAAGGCATCCGCGGCCGTGCGGACATGGGTCACCATCAGGCCGTAACGCCGCAAAGCGGGTATCAGGGCATTGGCGATATCGAGATCGTCCTCGACCAGCAGAATCCGCACCGCGCCACTCATGCGGTGATCGTAGGCCAGGTCACGGCCTGATGTGTCAGATCTTGGTAAAGACGTAATCACACGACTCCACGCAGTGTTCGGCAACATTAGCCTTCCGCACACAGGAGGGAACCGCTCGATGACTGTCGGTGCTGGCGGGGGCGGCGTAACCGTGCCCTCTGAGGAAGAACTGGCCGAGTACGAGCAGGAACGGCCCGCTCGGCGGCTTCGTCCTGCCCTGGATCGGGTGGTTTCGGTCTGGTGCGCAATCATCAGCGTCGGCGTACTAGCGCAGGTGTTCGTCCCTCTACCACAAGGCACGCAGTTCTACTTGGTGATCTTTCTCGCAGCGGTTCTGCCGCTGACGTTGCTGTGTTACCGCGGTTTTCGCGTGCCTGCGGTCATCAATCCGTTCAAGGCGCGGTCGCACGACGACCCGGGCGTGGCGGACTGGGTCCTGGCCCTCGTCGCGCTGGCGGTGTGCGTCTACCCGCTCTTCGACTTCGACGGGTACCTGGAGCGCCGGCAGGCTCCTTCTGCGCTGGACGTGGCGGCAGGGGCTGTGTTGCTGATCCTGTTGCTCGAGGCGTGCCGTCGTACGACTGGCTGGGTGCTTCCGGTGTTCAGCCTGGTTTTCATCGCCTACGCGTACTACGGCGGCTACCTGCCCTACACCTGGTCGCTCTCACACCAGGGCTTCAACTTCGACGCGATCATCGCGCAGTTCACGATGGGTACGGCGGGGTTCTACGGGACGCCGTTGACGGTCGCGGCGTCGTACATCGTGCTGTTCACCATCTACGGCGCGGTGCTCGACTACTCGGGCGCGGGCAAGTTCTTCATCGACCTGTCGTTCGCCGCCTTCAAGCGCAGCCGGACGGCGCCCGGTCGCACGGTCACGTTGGCGGGCTTCCTGCTCGGCAGCGTCTCGGGTTCGGGTACGGCGACGGCGGTGTCGCTCGGCACCGTGTCGTGGCCGATCCTGCGCCGGGCCGGGTACCCGCCCGAACCGGCAGGCGGAATGCTCGCCGCGTCAGGTATCGGCGCGATCCTGTCCCCGCCCACCCTCGGCGCGGCCGCGTTCATCATCGCGGAGTTCCTGCAGGTCTCGTACCTCAAGGTTCTCGGGTTCGCCGTGATCCCGACGCTGCTGTACTACCTGGGCATCCTGCTCGCGATCGAGATCGACGCCCGCAAGCACGGCACGACCAGCGCGGAGACCTCTCAGGACTCCGCGCTGCGATTGCTGCTGCGGTTCGGGTACCACTTCCTGTCGTTGTTCGTGATCATCGGATTCATGGCGGTCGACGTACCGCCGTTCAAGGCCGTGGTCTACGCGGTGATCATCCAGTTCGGGTTGTCGTTCCTCGACCGGGAGCACCGGCTGACCGGGAAGCCGTTGTTCAAGGCGCTTGCCCAGGGCACCCGTTCGGTGCTGCCGGTGGCGGCGACCTGCGCGACCGCGGGCGTGATCGTCGCGGTCACCACGCAGACCGGCCTCGGGCTGAACCTGGCGGAGATCATCGTCGACGCGGCTCGGGGGCTGACCGACAACCACACAGTGGTGCTGATCCTGACCGTGGTGCTGTCCGGGTTCGCCGTCCTGATCCTCGGACTCGCGGTGCCGGTGACCGCGTCGTTCATCATCGCGGCGGTGATCATCGCGCCGGCGCTCGTGAATCTCGGGGTCACACAGCCCGAGGCGTACATGTTCATCTTCTACTACGCCGTACTGTCCGAGGTGTCGCCGCCGACCGCGCTGGCCGCGGTGGCGACCTCCGCGATCACCGGTGGCCGGGTGATGCCGACGATGTGGCAGGCGTGGAAGTACACGCTGCCGGCGTTCCTGGTGCCGTTCGCGTTCGTGCTCACCGACAACGGCGCGCACCTGCTCGGTCAGGGATCGTTCGTCGGCATGGTGTGGACCACGGTGGTGTCGATGCTGGCCGTGGCCGCGCTCGCCGTGGTCACCGGCGGCTGGGTGTTCGTCCGGGCGACCTGGCTCGAGCGGGCGGTCTGCGTACCGGCCGCCGCACTGCTGCTCTACCTCGCGCCCGTAACCATCACCGCCGGAATCTGTTTGCTACTTGTTGCCGTCGTCATCAACCTGGTCCGGCGGCAACGCCAGACCTCTGCCGAGGAAGGAACCCTTGCCTCATGAGACTCCGAACCGTTGCAGTGGCACTGGTCGCCGTGGTTTCGCTTGCTGCCTGTGGCGGCCAGCGGGAACCGTCCGGCTCCGGAACGCAATCCGGCGGCCGGCTGACGATTGCCACCGGCAACACGACGGGGGTGTACTACCAGCTCGGTGGTGCGCTGGCCTCGGTGATCTCGCAGAAGATGTCCGGCTACCGGGCGACGGCGAGCGAGACCGGCGCCTCGGTGCAGAACATCCAGGGCCTGGTCGGCGGGAACTACGACATCGCGTTCTCGCTCGGTGACTCGGCGGCGGACGCGGTGAACGGCGTGAACAGCTTCAAGACCAAGCAGGACGTGGTCGCGCTCACCCGGCTGTACAACAACTACACGCAGGTCGCCGTACGGACGTCCGCGAACATCAACTCGATCGCGGACCTGAAGGGCAAGCGGGTCTCCACCGGTTCGCCGAACTCCGGCACCGAGGTGATCGCACGCCGGCTGATCGAGGCGGCCGGGCTCGACCCGGCCAAGGACGTCACCGCCCAGCGGCTCGGGCTGCCGGAGTCGGTGGACGCGATGAAGTCCGGGTCGATCGACGCTCTGGTCTGGTCCGGTGGACTGCCGACCGGCGGCATCACCGACCTGTTCACCAGCATGGGTAAGGGCGTCAAGCTCTTGCCGATCGCGGATCTGCTGCCGAAGATGCAGGAGAAGTACGGCTCGGTCTACTCGCAGGCACCGATCCCGGCGGCGACGTACAAGCAGCCGGCCGACGTGGCGACGATCATCGTGCCGAACGTGCTGCTGGTCCGCAAGGACATGAAGGACGAGCTCGCGGAGCAGCTGACGAAGGTTGTCTACGACAACATGGATGCACTGGTCGCGGTGAACGCGGCCGCCAAGGGCATCAAGCTGGAGAACGCCGACAAGACCGACCCGGTGCCGCTGCACCCCGGCGCGAAGAAGGCGATCGACGGCCTCAAATGACTACGTGCTGGGTACCGGTAGCTGTTGCGGCGACCCAGCTCACAGACCGTCCTCCCCCGCACACCAGGCGCAGCGGGGGAGGACGCAGGGCCCCGGAACCGCACACCAGGCGCAGCGGCGACGGGACCCGCACGCCGGCTCCCACAACCAGGCGCAGTGAGAGCCGGCAGACCGGGCCCGGTCTCGGCGGAGGCATCCGCCGGGGCCGGGCCTCTTTTCCGTCTAGTGGGGTTCGTCCTCCTGTGGCATCGGTGTGCCGTACAGGTAGTGGGAGAGCGCTGAGTCGCGCTTCGGGTGCGCGTGGTACTTGGTCGGCACGACGCGTCCCTCGGCGCTGTCCCAGGCGGTGTCGGCCATCCGCCACATGCGATGCGCCAGCCGCCCGGCCATGCCGGTGTGCGGGGAGGACGGGTGCGCTCTGGTCGGCGCTGCCTCCTCTGCCTCCAGCAGGTCCTCGGTCAGCGTGTTCACATGCGGGTCGTCGAGCTGCTCGGAGATCTGCCGGCTGTACGTCGTCTCGATCATCTCGTGCTCGCTCAGCAGCCGGTCGATCTGCTGCCACAGCTCGTCGTGGTGGAGATGCAGGAACCGGCTGTCGCCGTACTGCCGTCCTTTGAGGAAGCGCAGCGAGCGTTCGAGTTCCTTCGCGTTGCCGACGTACCTGGTGACCAGGTCACTCCCGTCGGGGAGCCGGCTGACGTGCGGGAGGAGCACGTCCTCGGCCGCGGCCAGATGCTGGGCCGCGATCGCGTAGAACCAGTCCGTCTGATGCCGGTGCTCAGGGTGCGCAGCGTCCGGATGGTGAGCCGGCTCGGCCAGCTCCCGAATCCGTGCGTGTTCGTAGGTCAGGGCCATTTCGAGCGTCGAAGCGGTCATGGCAACCACCTCCAGAAGGTCTCCTTCCAGCGTGTGCCCAACCGCGCAGGACCGCAATCGCCCCGCCGCGCTCCGTGATCGAACCGCTGCGCAGATCCAGGTGAAGAATCCTCAGAATCGCTCGGCGCCGGGGCCTGCGTTCCATAATGTTGGGCGGTGCTCGCGACCTCCCTCCTGCTGGCCACGGTGATGTTTCCCGGGTCGGCGGCTGCTTCCGGTGACATCACGGCCGACATCCTCGCCGGACGGAACGTGACGCTCAGTGGTGATGCTGTCGTCACGGTGCCTGCGGGTACGACGACGTACGGCGGAGTGATCGGCGGCGAAGGCACGCTCCGGGTCGGCGGAAGCGGCACCCTGGTCATGACGCGCGACAGCGACTTCACGGTGCCTCGTACGAAGCAGCGGCAGAGCGTGCGGATCCTTGGCGGCAATCACCCGTACGTCGTCGTCGGCAACCCGGACCCGCCGGCGGTGATCGTCGACCGCGGCGCCACGCTGCAGTACGGGAACGGCGGGGGCACCGGGCTGATCGGGCGGTTCCCGTACAACACGCCCGGCTTCCAGCTCAACCAGGACAACATCGAGGTCAACGGCACTCTGCGGCTGTCCCTGACCCGCGCCTTCAACCTCGGCACGATCAGCGGTTCCGGACTGGTCACGCAGCCACGCTTCCTCTGGGGAACGCTCGACCTCGCCGGCACGCAGCCTTTCTCCGGCGTGATCGACAACGGCACCGGTACGGCGGCAGGCAAGCCCGAGACCGCGGTCGCACTGCCCAACGCGCGTGCCGTGCTGAACCAGGGGACCTGGACGATCGACACTCCGCTGGATCAGACCGTCGTACTGCGGCAGAACTTCTACCAGCGCGAGTACGGCAGCGACATCAACGTTCAGTCGCGGCCGGGCGGCAAGGTCGTGCTCACCGGGCAGTACAGCTACTCCGACCGAGGTGGCGACACCGATCCTTCGCTCAGCGATCCGGGCCTGAACTGGCGGAAGATCCCGCATGACCGCAACAAGCGCGGGACGAACATCAAGGGCGCCGACGTGCAGTGGGGCGACGGTACGTCCGATGAGATCTTCATGCCCGGCACCGCGGACACGGTCTACATCAACCTGCTGGCGGCGCGGTCCCGATCGAAGCTCACCTTCGCCTACAACGGCCCGGTGACACTGGGTGCGCCGATCGGCGGCGGCGTTTTCCACGACACGCTCAAGTCGCCGGGCGCCGGGGATGTCGTGATCAAGGGGGTGCGCGGCAACGACGTGACGTTTGCGGCCGACCAGTACTACGACGGTTCGACGACGATCTCGCGTGGCGCCGTCCTGCGTCTCGGCAGCGGGCGACCGGGCGGCGACGGCAGTCTGCTGACGAAGGCTTCGCTGTTCCGGGTGATCAACGGCGGCTCACTCGTGGTGCAGAACGTGCGGAGCACCATCTCGCTGTCCAAGATCAGCGGCAGCGGCTCCTTCACCCAGGCGGGCCCGGCCACCACCCGCCTCGCCGGAAGCCTCACCTACACGGGCAGAACCACAATCTCCCAAGGCACGCTCTCCCTCACCGCCGGGAGCTTGCGCACCAGCAGTGCTGTCGCCCTCACCCGCGCCGGTGCCCGCCTGGAACTGACCGGCAACCAAACCCTGCAGAACCTCACGATGGCTGCTGGGACGAGGCTCACCTCGGGCCCTCGCGCTGTCGTGAGCTTGAGCGGCAGGTCCACCCTCGCCGGCGCCGTGTCAGGCGGCACCCTGGTCAACGCCGGCGCTCTGAACGGCTCCTTCACAGTCGCCGGTAGCTACATCCAAACGCCCGCCGCCCGCCTCATCACCCGGACGGACAGGACCGCGCCGCGGGTCACCGGCTCCGTGTCACTCGCCGGGTCGCTCCAATTGGCGGGCAGCCCACGCCACACCGGAGAGATCACCCTGCTGAACAATGCCGGCCGAGGTCCCGTTGTCGGTACCTTCACCGGCCTCCGTGAGGGGACAGAGCTGACCCTCGGCACCACCAAGTACGCCATCACCTACCGAGGCGGCACCGGGAACGACGTCACCCTGAAGCCGATCCGGGCAAAGGCACCCGCCGTCGCCCCGAACCGGCCCACCGGGGACACCACGGCTGTGGCACCCACGGCGGCCACCGGAGGTTGGTCGTACCGATCTGCCGGTCTTGTCGCGGTGGCTGCCGTGGTCGTCGTACTCGGTCTGGTTGGTTTCCGGCGCCGTCTCAGGCGTCGGAACTCTTCTTCCAGAGGTTGATGCCGGCTTCTACGGCGTCGGCGTCGATCGCCTCGAGTTCCTCGGGAGTGAACTTGAGGTTGCGCACGGTGGCGAGGTTGTCCTCGAGCTGCGCGACGCTGGAGGCGCCGATCAGCGCGCTGGTGACGCGGTCGTCGCGAAGGGTCCAGGCGAGCGCGAGCTGGGCGACGGACTGACCGCGCTCCTTCGCGATGTCGTTCAGCGCGCGGACGTGCTTGAGCGTTTCCTCGGTCAGCGAGTCCGGGTTGAGTGACTTGCCCTGCGCCGCGCGCGAGTCGGACGGGATGCCGCCCAGGTACCGGTCGGTGAGCACGCCCTGCGCCAGCGGCGAGAACGCGATCACGCCGACCCCGAGGTCACCCACCGCGTCCAGCAGGTCCTCCTCGATCCACCGGTTCAGCATCGAGTACGACGGCTGGTGGATGAGCAGCGGCGTACCGAGCTCCTGCAGGATCCGCGCCGCCTCCCGGGTCCGGTCCGCCGAGTACGACGAGATGCCGGCGTACAGCGCCTTGCCCGAGCGGACCGCCGCGTCGAGCGCGCCCATCGTCTCCTCGAGCGGCGTGTCCGGGTCGAACCGGTGCGAGTAGAAGATGTCGACGTAGTCCAGGCCCATCCGGCTCAGCGACTGGTCGAGCGAGGCGAGCAGGTACTTCCGGGAGCCGCCGCCCTGACCGTACGGCCCCGGCCACATGTCGTACCCGGCCTTGGTCGAGATGATCAGCTCGTCGCGGTACCGCTTGAAGTCCCGCGCGAAGTGCGTCCCGAAGTTGGTCTCGGCCGACCCGTACGGCGGGCCGTAGTTGTTCGCCAGGTCGAAGTGCGTGACGCCGAGGTCGAACGCCCGCCGCAGGATGTCCCGCTGCGTCGTGAACGGCTTGTCGTCGCCGAAGTTGTGCCACAGCCCGAGCGAGATCGCCGGGAGTTGCAGTCCACTCCGGCCCGTTCGCCGGTAGGTCATCTGATCGTCGTACCGGCTCGCAGCCGCCTCGTAGTCAGTCACGGAACCCCAGTCTGCCTCATGTCACAACAAGTGCAAACCCCCTTGTTTTCAAGCAGAAACCGCATCACTGACATCAAGAACCTCGCCTTCTTGATCGCCAGGGACTGCTGCGAGGATGGGGATATGGAACAGATCTTGAGTCGGCAGGAAGCGTCGGAGGCGGTCCAGGACGCTGGGTGGCGCTTCTTGCTGGGCACTTTGCGAACGTCGGTCCCGGTCGGGTCGTCGGCTCGGGCGATCGGCTTGGCGGCGGACGCTGTCGCGGCGTGCGGCGACGACGCCGACCGGCACCTTCGGGTCGATGCCCGCCCCGATCGGGTCGTCTTCACGCTGCAGTCGTTGGAGCACGCAGCGGTGACCACCCGGGATGTCGAACTCGCGCTTCTGATCTCGGCCACCGCTGACAGGTCCGGGTTTCTGACGGAGCCCGAAATCGGAACGGGGGCACCGCGATCCGTCCAGATGCTGGAGATCGCGATCGATGCCCTGGACATTGCCGGGATTCGGCCGTTCTGGAAGGCGGTGCTGGGCTATACCGACGAGGCGGGTGCCACGGGACCGGAGGATCCGCTCGTCGACCCGTTCGGGCAGGACCCGGCGATCTGGTTCCAGCAGATGGACCGGGCGCGCCCGCAGCGCAATCGCATCCACTTCGACATCTGTGTTCCGCATGACGAGGCATCACGGCGCATCGAGACCGCACTGGCGGCTGGGGGCCGGCTTGTGTCCGCGACGCGCGCCCCCGCGTTCTGGGTGCTTGCCGACCTGGAGGGGAACGAAGTCTGCGTGACTACCTGGCAGGGACGAGACGGCTGAAACTCTCTTCCAACCCTGCCGGTCACACCCACTCGTTGACCCTAGGTGAGGTCGGACCAGGGCGCCGGTGGAGCGGTGGTGAAGAAGTGCAGGACGTTGAGCACGCGGCTGGTGGTGGGAGCGGTCCAGTGGCGTTGGCCGGGCCAAGGGGAGGCGGGGAGTTTGGCGAGACCCCAGAACAGGTGGAACCAGAGGACAGCCGCCGCGAGTTCCTCCTCGGACTCCGATGACTGGGAGTGCTGGAGGTAGTCCGGAAGCAGTTCAGCGACCTGGGTCAGGGGAAGCTTGGCGAAGTCCATGGCCCGTGGCGCCCAGGCCGCGTCACCCCAGTCGATGAGCGCCCGGAGGTCCCCGTCCGGCCCCGCGAGAAGGTTGTGTGCGGCAACGTCTCCGTGGATCAGCACCTTCGGCCCGCTCCCGTCGATGCGCTCCGCCAGCCGCGTGAACCACCCGGTCAGCCAACTCGCCGTCCCCGGATCGACGTACCCGCGATCGGCGAGCTCGTCGATCGTCCGCCACGGATCGCCCCACCCGTCCTCGGACAGCTCAGACAGCTCGAGCTCGGAGACGTCCGGCGTCCGCTCGATTTGGTGGAGGCGGGCGAGTTGCTCGGCGAGTCCGGTGGGGAGCTCGGTGGGCTCGGTGCCGTGGACCCGCTCCATCACCGCATACGGCGCAGCAATCAGGCGGCCGCTGTCGTCGTACTCCACGATCGCCGGTGTCCGCACCCCGACGGACCGGGCGGCCGGCACGACGTGGGTCTCCTTCAGCAGATCGGCCTCGTACCCGGGCCGGCACACCCGCAGGAACAGTTCGTCCCCGAGCACGAAGCCCCGGTTGGCCACCCCGCCGGCGACCTCCTTCAGCTCACCGGGGTCGACGCCATGACGCCGCGCCACAGCAGCGACCTCGTCCAGGAAGTCGAGCTCCGCAGCCAATCCACATCTCCCTCGTCCGCGCGAACCGCCGCCCGGATCCGCGAGGCGGGGTACGGCGGCATCCACCGAGTTTGATGTACTGCGGGCGTGCGTGTCGATGTGAATCCGGAGACCGTCGGGCGACGGGAGTTCTATGCGCTGCTGAATTCCGTGGTCGTGCCGCGACCGATCGCGTGGGTGTCGAGCCGATCGGCCGACGGCGTGCTGAACCTGGCGCCGCGCTCGTTCTTCACGGTCTCGTCCGTGCAGCCGCCGATGGTGCAGTTCACCTCGGTGGGGCGCAAGGACAGCCTGAACAATGTCGAGGCGACCGGCGAGTTCGTGGTGAACTTCGCCGCCGAGCAGCTCTACGAACAGGTGAACGCGTCCGGGACGAACTTCCCGGCGGAGGTCTCCGAGTTCGAGGCGATCGGGGTGACGACCGAACCGTCCCGGACGATCGCCGTACCGCGGGTCGCGGAGTCGCCGGTCGCGATCGAGTGCACGCTGCACACCACCCTCGAACTCGGTGACTGCACCCTCGTCATCGGTCAGGTCCGGCACCTCGCGATCGACGCCGCCGTACTGGACGGCGACCACCCCGACGTCAATCGCCTGCGCCCGCTCGCCCGGCTCGGCAAGGACGAGTGGTCCACGATCGGCGAGGTCCGCTCGATCACCCGCATCCGCTACTCCGACTGGCCTGGGCACTTCACACCTCCTGGTGAATAGTCGTTCCTGGTAGTTGCTCCGGGCAGCTGTCATCGGCGGGACTCAGCTGGTTGCCTCCCGCGTCGCGAGGAGCTTGGTGAGGGTCTCGAGCTCGGGGGACAGCCGCAGTGGGGTGTGGTCGGGTAGTGCCGTCGTGGCGGAGTGCCAGGTGAAATCGGGAGTCACCAGGTAGACGTCCGGGGACAGCGGGCCGGGATCACGGGCGTGGCAGCGGGCGGCGACGTTCAGCAGGACGCCGAGCGCCGGGATGACGGTCAGGCCCTCGATCACGTGGAGCAGCAACGTGTCCCGGGCCGGGACCGCGGCGAGCACACCGTGGGGCGCGTGCTCGACGTGCAGGGACTCGCGCAGAACGGTGTCGAGGACGAGCGCGCGGGACGCCGCGAAGGCGGTCCCGGACACGAAGGCGATGCGGAGGTCGTCGTGATCGACGTACTCGACCTGGTCCTCGAGGCGGCGGAGGTTGGCGAGGCCGAAGCGTTCGGCGTCCGACCAGATGAGGCCCAGGTCGGCCGGCTCCAGGTACATGGTGACGATGCCGTCGGCCTCCGCGGACGGGACGGAGATCAGGCCGGGGAGGAAATCGGGGCGGTCCGCGGTCCAGTCGGGCGGCAGCGCGTCGCGAGGGACGAGCCGCTGGATCAGCTCGCGCTCGGGATCGTCCGGTGGTTTCGGTGGTCCTTGGCGGAGCTGCTCCAGGAGTTGGCGGAAGTGTTCCTCGATCAGCAGCGGCCAGCGGTCCTCGTCGAAGTGGGCGAGGATGCGCGCGAGATTGCTGAGTCCGAGAACCGGGTTGCCGGCGGAGCTGTCGGTGGGCACGAGTGCGGCGCCGCCCTGGTAGCTAACGGCGAGACCGAGGTCGGCGGCTGTGCGCAGCGCGAGGTGCACGAGCCGATCGGCCTGCCGCCTGGACAGCGGTGGCAGCACCAGGTCGGGAGAGCTGGAATGAGGGGAGTTGTTGCCATGGGCATGTTCGGTGGTGTCGATGGGCATCGTCGGTCCTCCTTGTCGGCAGAGAAAGTACGAGGATCGGGCCGTCTCCGAGCACGCCAATCCGGGCCTGTGGACAAGTGGGCGGATACGCTGCCGCAGACCCAGCCGGAGTGACCCAAGGAGTTGTATGACCAGCAGCCCGTCGTCGCGGCCGACCTCGGAGACGCGGCTGTCGCTGTCGCACATCACCGCGCAGAACGAGACGAACCTGCTCGGCACCGTGCACGGCGGCGTGATTATGACGTTGGTCGACTCGGTGGCCGGCGTGGTCGCGGCGCGGCACTCCGGCGGGCCCGCGGTCACCGCTTCGATGGACGAGATGGTGTTTCTGGTCCCGGTGCGGGTCGGTGATGTCGTGCACTTCAGCGCGCAGGTGAACTGGACCGGGCGGAGCTCGATGGAGGTCGGAGTACGGATCACCGCCGATCGCTGGGACGCGGTCGGTCCGCAGGTGCACGTCGCGTCGGCGTACCTGGTGTTCGTGGCCGTCGACGAGGACGGGAAGCCGCGGCAGGTGCCGCAGGCGGTTCCGGAGACGGACGAGGACCGCCGGCGGTTGCGCGAGGCCGAGATCCGCCGGAGTCACCGGCTTGCCCGCCGCGCCGCGATCATCGCCTCCCGCGAGCAGGCGTCATGAGTGTGCTGGGCCACGCTCGGCGGAACCCGTCCGCGGTGCTGCTCGTGGTGCAGTTGCTCGGCGTACTCGTCTATCCGGTGATGGAAGGATCACGCTCCGGCCGTGTCGCGTTCGAGATCCTCGGCATCGTCGTACTCGTGCTCGCGGTCTTCTCCGTCCGCGCGACCCCAGGCCTCACCTGGATCAGCATCTGCCTGGGCATCCCGGCGGTGGCGCTGTCGTTGCTCGACGCGTTCAACCCGACCGAACCGGTTATCGCGATCTCCGGCGCGCTGCACGCGGCCTTCTACTTCTACGCGGCGTACTGCCTGCTCCGCTACATGCTTTCCGACCACGAGGTCAGCGTCGACGAACTCTTCGCGACCGGTGCCACTTTCACCTTGGTGGCTTGGGGTTTCGCCTACCTGTACGTGTTCGTGCAGGTCCTCGTCCCCGGCAGCTTCACCGCAGCCGTTGACCCAGCCAACGATCGCACCTGGATGGAACTGCTGTTCCTCAGTTTCACCACGCTGTCCAGCACCGGCCTGAGCGACATCGTCCCGATCACGTCCTGGGGACGCTCGGTGGTGATGCTCGAACAGCTCGCCGGCCTCGGGTACGTCGCCATGGTCGTGTCCCGCCTCGTTGGTCTAACCATCACCAAGCGGAGCAACACCTAGACCCGGGGCCACCCGGCCAGCAGATCGGCGGCCGCCCGCGCCGCGACCTCCGGCGCCGAGGTCATCGCCGCGACCCGGTAACTGACCAGTGCGCCCTCGTGGAGCAACAGCAGCCGATCGGCCAGCTCACCCGCGTCCCCGAGTCCCGCCGCCTTCGCCTGCGCCTCGAACTCGGACCGCATCCACCGCTTCTGGCCGACGATCACGGGCATCGCCGGATGGTCCGGCGCCGCCAGTTCCACGCTCGCGTTGATGAATCCGCACCCGTTGCGCGATCCGGCTAGCCAGTCCGTCAGCGCGGCGAACAGCACCAGGATCACCTCTTCGGGCGTGGCCGGATTCCGCGCGGCCAGCTGTTCGTCCAGGAACAGATGCCAGGTCCGATCCCGCTGCTCCAGGTACGCCGCGATCAGCCGATCCTTCGACCCGAACCGGTCGTACAGCGTCTTCTTCGTCACGTCCGCCGCCGCGGCGATCGCATCGACGCCGACGGTCCGGATCCCCTGCTCGTAGAAAAGCGTCGACGCGGCCGCCAGGATGCGCTCGCCGGCCGGGGTCAGCCGCGGTGCCGCACGGACCTCGCGGTTCACGATCAGTCTCACCTGTTGGTCGAGCATACTGACAGTATACCGACCGGTATGGTTACTGTCTCCCATGATCACGCACAGGGCGCTCACGCTGGCTGCCGGGACCGGGTTCGTCGTGTTCTGGAGCTGTGGCTTCATCGGTGCGCGCTGGGGGACGGAGTACACGAACGCGTTCGACCTGCTCGCCTGGCGGTTCCTCGTCGCGGGCGCGATCGCCGCCGTGGTGCTGGCGATCCGGCGGCCGCGGATCTCCCGCCGCGACCTCGTGGGCCAGGTGTGGATGGCGGTCCTCACCCAGTTCGTTTACCTGGGCCTGATCTTCACCGGTATCGACAACGGCATCACGGCCGGCGTCACCGCACTCATCGGATCGCTCCAGCCGATCCTGATCGCGACCGTCGCCGGGCCGCTGCTCGGCGAACGGGTCAGTGGGCGCCAATGGCTGGGACTGCTCCTCGGTCTGCTCGGCGTCGGTCTGGTCGTGGCGGACGACCTCGGCGCCGGCCACGGTTCACCGCTCCTCTTCCTGATCCCGATCGGCGGTCTCCTCGGCCTGGTCGCGGGGACCTGCCTGGATCGCCATCGAAAGCCGGCGACGAACTCGCTGGACGCGCTGGCAGTCCAGAGCCTCGTGTCGGCAGTTCTGTTCACCGCGTTGGCCGCGTCGACCCATCGACTGACCGTGCCTGAGGACCCGGGCTTCTACGGCGCGGTGCTCTGGCTGGTGCTGCTGGCAACCGGCGGCGGCTGGGGGCTGTACCTGGTCAACCTCAAGCTCTCCGGCGCGACACGCATCAGTTCGCTGCTCTACCTGGTGCCGCCGACCACGATGGTGTTCGCGTTCCTGCTGTTCCACGAGACGATCGGCGCGCTCGCCGTCGTCGGCATGCTGGTGTGTGCGGCCGCCGTACTGCTGATCCGGCTCGGTGAACAAGTACGCTGCGGGGATGGCGGAACCCCGGTGGCTGGACCAGACAGAGGCGCAGGCCTGGCGCGCGTACATCGCGGCGCAGCGCGTAGTGAGCAGCCGGATCGAGCAGCAACTGCAGCGCGACGCCGGAATTCCGCACACGTACTACGAGATTCTCGTCCGGCTGTCCGAGGCGCCTGCCAACCGGCTGCGGATGAGTGAACTCGCGGTCGCCACGCAGGGCTCCCGCAGTCGGCTCTCGCACGCGGTCAACCGGCTCGAGCAGAACGGCTGGGTGAAGCGCGAGGGCATCGAGTCCGACCGCCGCGGCCAGGTCGCGATCCTCACCGAGCTCGGCCGGCAGAAGCTGGTCGACACGGCACCCGGTCATGTCGAGGAGGTCCGCAAGGCGATCTTCGACGCGCTCAGCCCCGAGCAGGTCGAGCACCTGTACGACGTCTGCTCGACACTGGCCCGGCATTCCGGTGACACCATCGATCGCGCGGCGTGGGAGCGAAACTGAGATGAGGCGCCCGGTCACGCTCATCGCGCTGACTGCCCTCGCCGTGACCGGCTGTGGTGACAGTGGTTCCCCGACCGCAGGGCCGAGCACAGTGCCGTCGTCCTCGATCCCGGTCACCGGCGACCCGAGCTCCCCGGCGACCACACCAACCGACACACCCAGCGACACAGCGACTCCGTCCGAGCCGCCGACCTCGAAACCGCCGACCAGCGCGGCGGGCTGCGTCGACCAGAAGCTGCAGGCTCTCACGCTGCGGGAGAAGGCCGCACAGCTGATCATGACCGGGATCGCCTCCACCGGTATGACGTCCGCCCAGCGTGCCGTCGTACAGCAGGAGAAGTCCGGCAGCGTGTTCCTGATCGGCAACAGCGGCAGCCTCTCGCACACCCGTACGGCGATGGCCGCGGTGAACGCGGCCGCGACGGTGAAGGGCGTCCGTCCGTTGATCGCCGCGGACCAGGAGGGCGGCCAGATCCAGCGCCTCAAGGGCTCCGGGTTCGACCGCATCCCGGCGGCCACGGTGCAGGGCACCTGGTCGAGCTCCAAACTCACCGCACAGGCCGAGCAGTGGGGCAGCCAGCTCGAGGAGGCCGGCGTCAACGTCGACCTCGCGCCGGTCGCCGACGTCGTACCCAGCTCGCTCAAGTCGCAGAACGCACCGATCGGCCAGTTGGACCGCGAGTACGGCGACACGCCCGAGGCAGCCGGTCAGGGAGTAAAAGCGTTCGTCCAGGGCATGCGCAACGCCGGGATCGCGACGTCGGTCAAGCACTTCCCGGGACTCGGACGCGTGCGCGGCAACACCGACTTCTCCTCCGGGGTTGTCGACAACGTCACTGTCCGCGGTGACGCCGACCTGCAGCCGTTCGCGGACGGGATCAAGGCCGGTACGTCGATGGTGATGATCTCGACCGTGACGTACACGAAGATCGATCCGAAGAACCGCGCCGTGTTCTCGCCGACCGTCATCCAGGGCATGGTGCGCGGTGATCTCGGCTGGCGTGGCGTCGTGATCACCGACGACGTCGGCGCCGCGGCGGAGGTTGCTGCGGTCCCGGCCGGCGATCGCGCCACGCGGTTCGTGGCGGCCGGTGGCGACATCGTCATCAACGCGAAGGCCGGGCTGACCGCCGAGATGGTGGCGGCGCTGGTCGCCAAGGCCCAGCAGGACAAGTCCTTCGCCACGCAGTTGACGAGTAGCGTGCGCCGTGTGCTGACACTGAAACAGGACCACGGCCTGGTGAGCTGCGAATGACGGAGGAAGAGCCCGACTACCGCTTCACCCTGGCGAACGAACGCACCTACCTGGCCTACCTACGGACGTCCCTCGCCTGTTACGCCGGCGGGCTGTCCGCGGTCCAGTTCCTCGATCTCGGACCGGACCGCTGGCCGGCCCGGGTCATCGGCATCGTCCTGGTGATCGCCGGAATCGTCACGACCGCAGGAGCGTTCCGGCGCTGGCAGCTCAACCTGACCGCGATCCGCCGCGGCGGCGCGCTCCCGGTGACCAGACTCCCGCTGATGCTCGGAGCAACAATCGCCGTGGTCGGCCTGATCGGCCTGCTGTTCTCGCTCTGGCGGTGAATGTGTCGATGAGCACACCGGATCCAGGCCGCCAGCCGGAGCGGACCCTGCTGGCGTGGCGGCGTACGGCGCTCGGACTGATTGCCAACGGCGTCCTGCTGATTGCCTCCGGCCACGGCTCGTCGGACGTCCGGACCGGTCTCGGGATCGTCGTTCTCGTGCTGTCGATGGGCTGCTGGGCGGCGGTGAGCGCCGTCTACCGCCGTACCAAAGGAGGTGCGGTCCATGCCCTCGGCCACGAGAACGTGCTCCGGATCGCGGCCGGTCTGGTGCTCGTGGTCGGGCTCTTCGACCTCTACGCCGTGCTAACACGCTGAAACCGATCAGTTACCAGCCGTGCGCGCCGGAAAACGCGGTTCACCGCGACGCGCTACGTTGATCGGGGCGGATGCCGCGTCAACCGGTGGTTCCCCCTAGCATGTTCACGGTTTGTCCCTCGTTCATCCGGAGCTTGAAGTGCCGTTACGTCTGCGTCCGAACGACCCGACGTTCTACGACCTTTTCACCGAGTCCGCGAACCACCTCGTGGAGGGATCGCGGATCCTGGCGGAATTGCTCGGCAGTACGGCGGGGACCGGGCTCTCCGCGAGCCACCAGATCGCTGCCCAGATGAAGGACGCGGAACACGCGGCCGACGAGACCACCCACTCGATCATTCGCCGGGTGAACTCGACCTTCGTCACCCCGTTCGACCGCGAGGACATCTACCGGCTGGCCTCCGATCTGGACGACGTCATGGACTTCATGGAGGAGGCGGTCGACACGATCCACCTCTTCAACCTGGAGAAGCTGCCGGAAGAGGTGGCCGAGCAGATCGAGGTGCTGCAGCGGGCCGCCCAGTTGACCGCCGAGACGATGCCCCGGCTGCGGACCATGAAGGACCTGGCCGAGTACTGGATCGAGATCAACCGCCTGGAGAACACCGGTGACGCTGTGCACCGGCGGCTGATCGCGAAGCTGTTCAGCGGTGAGTACGAGGCGCTGACGGTGATGAAGCTCAAGACCGTGGTCGACCTGCTGGAGGAGGCGGTCGACGCCTTCGAGCACGTCGCCAACACGGTCGAACAGATCGCCGTCAAGGAGAGCTGAGCGTGGAGTTCGCGCTCGTCATCGCCGTCGTCGTCATCGCGCTGGCCTTCGACTACACCAACGGCTTCCACGACGCCGCCAACGCGATCGCGACCTCGGTGTCCACCCGCGCGCTGACGCCGCGGGTGGCGCTGGTGATGGCCGCGGTGATGAACTTCCTCGGCGCCTTCCTCGGCACCGAGGTGGCCGACACCGTCGGCAAGGGCATCATCAGCGCGCCGGCCGGCAAACACGGCCTGGTGATCGTGATTGCTGCCCTGACTGGTGCCATCACCTGGAACCTGATCACCTGGTACTTCGGTCTGCCCAGCTCCTCGTCGCACGCGCTGATCGGCGGCCTGGTCGGAGCCGGTCTGGCCTCGAGCAGCGTGGTGCTGTGGTCGGGCATCGTCGACAAGGTCGTCATCCCGATGGTGCTGTCGCCCGCGGTCGGGTTCGTCGGCGCGTTCCTGCTGATGACCGCGATCCTGTGGATCTTCCGGAACCGCAACCCCGGCAAGACCACCCGCGGGTTCCGGATGGCGCAGTCGCTGTCGGCGGCCGCGATGGCGCTCGGGCACGGCCTCCAGGACGCGCAGAAGACGATGGGCGTGATCTTCCTGGCACTGCTCACCACCGGTCACGTGGACAAGGGCGACGGCATCCCGATCTGGGTGAAGCTGGCCGCCGCGACCGCGATCTCGCTCGGCACGTACTCCGGCGGCTGGCGGATCATGCGGACCCTCGGCCGCCGGATCATCCACCTCGACCCGGCCCGCGGGTTCGCCTCCGAGGCGGTCGCCGCCACCGTGCTGTACGTGATGGCGATCGGCCTGCACGCCCCGGTCTCCACCACGCACACGATCACCTCCGCGGTGATGGGCGCCGGCGCCACCAAGCGCCTGTCCGCCGTCCGCTGGGGCGTCGCCAAGGGCATCGTCACCGCATGGATCCTGACCATCCCCGCCGCCGGCATCGTCGCGGCCGGCGTCTACGGCCTGGCTCACCTGATCCTCGAGTAGGGTCCCGAACCGGTTCATTTCGAGTTCACTCACCCGGCCTACGGTCGATCGACGCTGCTGATCGTCCGCCTAGGGAAGTGGTCGCTATGGACCTTTCGTTCCTCGTCGTCGTGGTGATCGTCACCGCGCTGGTGTTCGACTTCACCAACGGGTTCCACGACACCGCCAACGCGATGGCGACCTCGATCGCCACCGGGGCCCTGAAACCGAAGATCGCGGTCGCACTGTCCGCCGTCCTGAACCTGGTCGGCGCGTTCATCTCGACCGAGGTGGCCAAGACGATCTCCAGCGGCATCGTGGACGATGCCAAGGTGACCGTGCCGGTGATCTTCGGCGGGCTCGTCGGAGCGATCCTCTGGAATCTGCTGACCTGGTACCTCGGTCTGCCGAGCTCCTCGTCGCACGCGCTGTTCGGCGGCCTGATCGGCGCCACCTGGATCGCGTCCGGGAGCAGCGCCGTACATTTCGGCACCGTCGTCCAGAAGATCATCGTCCCGGCGATCGCGGCCCCGCTGGTGGCCGGTGTGGTCGCGCTGCTCGGGACTTTCCTGGCGTACAGGATCACCGCGCGGGCGCGGAAGAAGTCGGTCGACGACGGGTTCCGGGCCGGGCAGATGGCGTCCGCGTCGCTGGTCTCGCTCGCGCACGGCACCGGTGACGCGCAGAAGACGATGGGCGTCATCACGCTGGTGCTGATCACCTCGGGCAGCCTCGCCTCCGGGTCCCGCCCGCCGCTGTGGGTGATCCTGGCGGCCGGCCTGGCGATCGCGGCCGGCACCTACCTGGGCGGCTGGCGGATCATCCGGACGATGGGCAAGGGCCTGGCCGAGATCGAGTCGCCGCAGGGCTTCTCCGCGGAGACGAGCTCGACCGCCGTGCTGCTGGCCTCCTCGCACCTGGGCTTCCCGCTGTCCACCACCCAGGTCTGCTCCGGCAGCATCCTCGGCGCCGGCCTCGGCAAGCGGCTGGCCGAGGTGCGCTGGACCGTCGCCGGCCGGATGGCCGTGGCCTGGCTGCTCACGCTGCCGGCCGCTGCGATCGTCGGCGCCCTGTCTGGCCGCGTCGCGGACTCCGGCAACCTCGGTGTGGTCGTCATCGCGGTCCTGGCGGTCGCGGCCGGTGGCGGCATCTACGCCGCGTCCCGGCGCCGCCCGGTGACGTCGGAGAACGTCAACGAGTACCCGAGCGCTACCACCCCGTCCACCACCACCGCTGCTGCGGCCTGAGAGGAGTACGGCGATGCACATCAACTGGAGTGCCCTCGGTGAGGTCGCACTGGTCAGCCTGCTCTTCGGTGTCGGGCTGGCGATGCTGTTCGCGTTCGGTGTGACCGCTATGTCGCGGCGGGCCGTAGCGATCGACGAGAAGCGGCAGCCGTCCTTCGTGGACACAGGTGTGGCTGCACTCTGTTTCGCGGCCTGTCTGGCAGCAGTGCTCTACGGGCTGTACTTGATCATCCCGCAGTTCCACTGAGCTGTACGACGGGCGGTCTGGCGGCTGCCCGCCGTACAGCAGTCTTCAGCGGTTCCAGCGTCGTACGGACTTGGCTACGTCTTTGGCGCGGATGGAGCCGAGGTTGTATTCCCAGGCCGCCAGGAGGCGGTCGCCGAGGACCTCTGCGTCCAGGTACGTGCGTGGGCGGACGGCGACCGCCCAGGTGGCCGCGGCGGCGTGGCCCTGCTGGTGGAGCAGGTGGTCGACGGTCGCCTCGATGCGGTTCGACTGGGCGCCGCCGAGGCCGTCCGTGGCCCACTCCTGCACGATCCGCGCGTCGTCGGCCGTCATCCGGGCCAGGTAGGTCAGCGGGCCACGCCAGAAGCCCTTGCGGCCGATGGTGTCCAGCGACTCGAGCGGGAACCAGCCGTTCTGGTTGCGCCGGCCGTTCACCGCGGACTCGATCTCCCGGGCGCGCTCCGCGGACAGCCCCCGGGTCGCCCAGTCGACGAAGAACGCCCCGGCGTCCGGGATGTGCTCGGACACGTGCGGGGCGGGTGTCAGCGCCCCCGGGTCGAACAAATGCAGTTCTTCCGATGAATCGAACAAAACCATCCCCGCCCGCTCTGGTACGCGAGCCACCGCAGCCGCCCGCAGCACAGGGACCCCCCAGGTTCCTGCTCTGTCAACGAGAGACTTCGTACCCTCGTACCGGGCCGAGGGTCAAGGTCTGGTCCGGTTACTGACGCTTGGCTGCCCGCCTGGCGAGTTCCTCGGCGTCCAGCCGTTGGGCCTCCTCGGGAGTCGGCGCGCTGCCGCCGTACGCGGCCGGTAACCACCAGGCACCGGCCGGTTGCTCGGGGTAGGCGCGGATCGTCTCGTCCAGCATCCCGGCCATCGTGGACCGAAGGTGCGCGGTCGCCTCGGTCGGGTCGTCGTCGCGCGTCACCGTGATCGGCGCGCCGATGCTGATCGAGATCGGCCGGTGCCGGGTGAAGTCCCGCGGGTGGTCCTTGGTGAACATCCGCTGCGTGCCCCACAGGATCATCGGCAGCACCGGTACGCCGGCCTCCGCCGCCATCCGCACCGCGCCGGACTTGAACTCCTTGAGCTCGAACGACCGGCTGATCGTCGCCTCCGGGAACACGCCGACCAGCTCACCGGCCGCCAGGTGCTCCAGGGCCTGCTGGTACGACGCGGCGCCCGCGTCCCGGTCCACCGGGATGTGGTGCATCCCGCGCATCAACGGACCGGAGTACCGGTTGCGGAACAGCACCTCCTTCGCCATGAACCGGACGAGCCGCTTGGCCGGGAGTGCGCCGTACCCGCCGAGGATGAAGTCGACGTAGCTGATGTGGTTGAGCGCGATCAGGGCCCCGCCGGTGCGCGGCACGTGCTCGGTCCCGGTCCGCCGGATCTTCAGATCCAGCACCTTGAACGCGGTCTTCGCGAAGGCGACGACAGGCGGATAGACGAGGTCTCGCATCTCTAGAACTTACAGGCATCGTCTAGGGTGGCCGTCACAACTGGAAATCGCGGGAGCTCGCACCGTAGTGGGCTGAGAGGGCGGTTGGCATGAATGCCGGCGCCGCCGACCGCCGAACCTGTCCGGGTAATTCCGGCGTAGGGAGCAGCAGCATGGTGAATGTCAGCACGATCCGTCCGGCCGTCACCACGGGCCCGATCTCGGGCTCGGAGAAGATCTATCGCGGAGAGCTCGGGGTACCCGCGCGCCGCGTGAATCTGACCAACGGCGAGCACTTCGACCTCTACGACACGTCCGGTCCGTACACCGACGCGTCGGCGCAGATCGACGTCCAGGCCGGTCTGCCCGCGTTACGGCGCGAGTGGATCGCCGGGCGCGAGCCGCGGACCCAGCTCGGGCACGCGCGGGCTGGGGTGATCACCGACGAGATGCGGTACGTCGCGTTGCGGGAAGGGCTCGATCCGGAGTTGGTCCGGGCGGAGGTTGCGCGCGGACGCGCGGTGATCCCGGCGAACCGGCGGCATCCGGAGAGCGAGCCGATGATCATCGGGAAGAAGTTCCTGGTGAAGGTGAACGCGAACATCGGCAACTCCGCGGTCAGCAGCTCGGTCGAGGAAGAGGTGGAGAAACTCGTCTGGGCGACCCGGTGGGGCGCGGACACCGTGATGGACCTGTCCACCGGGAAGAACATCCACGAGACGCGGGAGTGGATCCTGCGGAACTCGCCGGTGCCGATCGGCACGGTGCCGTTGTACCAGGCGCTGGAGAAGGTGAAGGGCGATCCGGCGGCGTTGTCGTGGGAGGTGTACCGCGACACCGTGATCGAGCAGTGCGAGCAGGGCGTGGACTACATGACCGTTCATGCCGGCGTACTGCTGCGGTACGTGCCGCTGACCGCGCGGCGGATCACCGGGATCGTGTCGCGCGGCGGATCGATCATGGCCGCGTGGTGCCTGGCGCACCACCAGGAGTCCTTCCTCTACACGCATTTCGCGGAGCTGTGCGAGATTCTCCGCGAGTACGACGTGACGTTCTCGCTCGGGGACGGGCTACGGCCGGGATGTATCGCCGACGCCAACGACGATGCGCAGTTCGCCGAGCTGCGGACGCTGGGGGAGCTGACGCGGATCGCCTGGGAGCACGACGTACAGGTGATGATCGAAGGCCCCGGACACGTGCCGATGCACAAGATCGCGGAGAACGTCCGGCTCGAGGAGGAGCTCTGCGGGGAGGCGCCGTTCTACACCTTGGGGCCGTTGGCAACCGATGTGGCACCGGCGTACGACCACATCACGTCGGCGATCGGCGCTGCCCAGATCGGCTGGCTGGGTACGGCGATGCTCTGCTACGTCACGCCCAAGGAGCACCTCGGCCTGCCCGATCGTGACGACGTGAAGACCGGCGTGATCACCTACAAGATCGCCGCCCACGCGGCCGATCTGGCCAAGGGGCATCCGGGCGCGCAGGACTGGGACGACACGTTGTCCAAGGCAAGGTTCGAGTTCCGCTGGGAGGACCAGTTCAACCTCTCGCTGGATCCGGACACCGCCCGGTCGTTCCACGACGAGACATTGCCCGCCGAGCCCGCGAAGACCGCGCACTTCTGCTCGATGTGCGGCCCGAAGTTCTGCTCGATGCGGATCACCGCCGACATCCGCGCGTACGCCGAGGAACACGGCATGACGTCGGCGGACGCCATCGAGGCCGGCTTCGCCGAGATGTCGGAAACCTTCAAGGCAGGCGACCAGAAGCTCTACCTGCCGATCACGGACTGAGTACGGCACCCGTCCGGCCCGGCGTGAACCTGGCGCCGGGCCGGATACGGGGAGTAACTGGCTGAACCGATTCAGGTTTTGGCCTTCACTCTACGTGAATAAGACTGTAGCCTTAAGCCGTTCAGAAGGAGGTGCAGGGCATGGTCTTCGTTCTCACGGTAGATCAGCGCGGCAGCCGAAGCACGAGCGATCTCGTACCTGAGCTACTCAACTCCCTGAACCGCCGGCCGCGGCGGACCGGACTGCTGCGGAAGTTCGAGCGGACCGCCGGCGACGAGGTGCAGGGCGTGCTGTCCGAGGCCCGTCCGACCGTCGACGTGATCGTCGAACTGCTCCGGTCGGACAACTGGTACGTCGGACTCGGCGTCGGTGAGGTCACCGAGCCGCTGCCACGCAGCACCCGGGCCGGAAGCGGCGACGCGTACGTGTTCGCGCGGGAGGCGGTGACACGGGCGAAGTCCAGTCAGCACCACGTGAACGTGGTCGGAGCGGACTCGCGCAGAGCAGAGCAGGTGGAGACGGTGCTGTGGCTGATGGCGTCCGTGCTGCGGCGTCGCAGTGACCGTGGCTGGGCAGTGGCGGACCTGTTGGGCGAAGGACTCACGAGGCGGGAGATCGGCGTGAAACTCGGCATCAGCCAGTCGGCGGTGACGCAACGCGCCCAGGCCGCGGGCTTCGCCGAGGAACAGCGCGGACGGGTGCTGGCCGCGGATCTCCTCGGCGCCGGGGCTGCTGCGTGACGGCGCTGATCCTGTCGCTGACCGGTGCCGCACTGGTCCTCGCCGTACTCGCATGGGTACCCAGGTCGTCCGGCTCCACCCTCGAGATCGTCATCAGTGCAGTCATGCTGGCCTGTCTGGCCGCTGTCGGCGTGCTGCTGCTCGCCGGCCACGGTGTGTCCGGCTGGGCCGAGCGCTGGTGGAACGTACTGCTCCTGCTGGCCGGAGCGTTGGCAGTGACAGGTGGCGGGCCGCTGACGACCTCTGTGATGGCCCTGGCCGACCGGAGGAGCACACGGGCCCAGTCGACGCAGAAGGCCGGTGAGGTACTGCGTGGCGGCGCTCTGATCGGTGCACTCGAGCGAATGGCCATCTACGCTTCACTGGTCGCCGGCTGGCCGGAAGGCATCGCTGTGGTGCTGGCGATCAAGGGACTGGCCAGGTACCCCGAGCTCCGCAGCCCCGACCAGCCTGCCTCGGTCACCCCGCAAGCCGTTGCCGAACGCTTCATCATCGGCACCTTCAGCAGTGTGCTGTGGGCAGTGGCCTGCGCCGGTCTCCTACGCTCGCACTGACGTCAGGTGCGCACCACGTAGGTGTTCATGACCTTGTCGTGCCACGTCTGCTTCTGCTCGTCCCACAGGGGCCACAGGACGTTCAGGAAGCAGGCGTTGTTGAAGACGCCACTGAGGAAGTCGCGGAGGAAAGACCGGCCGGCGCCGATCGGTTCTCCGGTCACGGCGTCGATCAGCTTGATGTGCAGCGCGCTCTTGCCCACACTCTGGCCGGACCCTCCCTGCCGGAAGACCCGGTTCCACAGGCTGAGCGCAATGCTGGCGATGGTGCCGACGAAGAAGAGGATGATCGACCACCACTGCGGAACGTCGTCCGGGGGCGGGTTGCCGTCGCGTGCTGCGGTGTTCGCGATCAGAGCGCCGAATCCGATCAATAGCGGCGCCAGTGAGATCAGGCTGTCGATGAGCGACGCAGCGACCCGAGGGCCCCAATCGGCCAGGGGCGGCATCGGAGAGCCGTAGCCGTAGCCGTAGGCGCCGTAGGGCTGCTGGCCGTAGCCCGAGCCGTACGGCTGCCCGTAGCCCGGCCCGTACGGCGCCTGTTGAGGATGCTGCTGTGGCTGCTGCCCGTATCCGTAGCCCGGTTGCTGCTGCCCGTACCCCGGCTGGGCGTTTCCGTACGGCTGGTCCTGCGGCCGGTTGTCGTCGGGCGGCGTCGGTGTGCTCATCGGAATCCGTCTCCCAGTCGATCGATACCACCAGTATCGCGGGTACCGTTGGAGTGTGACCTTCGCGGTGATGCCCCGTCCACAAGGACCGGTGAAGCCTGTCGATCGCCGCGTCTGGGGACTGGCCGGAGTGGGCATCGGCGGCTTCGCGCTGGCCGGGGTCTACCGGCTGTCCGGCCTCGGCATCCCCTGCCCGCTGCACACGCTGACGGGTCTCGACTGCCCGTTCTGCGGCGCGACCAGAATGGCCGCGGCACTCCTCGAAGGCGACCTGAACGCCGCCTGGCACTTCAACGCCGCGGTCCTGATCCTCGGCCCGCTCATTGGCGTTGCCATCGGCTACGAGGTCCTCGCCTGGGCGCTGTCCCGCGCCGGCTGGCTCAACCTGCCCCGGCAGCGCCTCAGCCCACGGGCGGTAGCAATCCTCACAAAGGTTGCTCTGGGCGCCTTGCTGATCTTCGGCGTACTTCGGAACTTCTGACGCCGGTCACCTGATCAGGCCGACGCGCTGCCACGCGGCCTGCACGAACGGCGGGACCACGAGATCGATCCGCCGGTTGAAAGCGACGTGGTTCAACATGACGTCGAACCACACCGGCCGCGGCACCCGCAGCTTGTACTGAGTGTCCCCGTAGGCGAGGACTGTCCCGTCATGCTCGGTCCACATACGGGTCACCATGGCGAGACCGAAGTCCTGCGGCGTCGGCCTAGTGAGCAGATGCACGCGATGCGGCGTCAGAACCGCCGTGCCGTTGTCAATAGTGCGCCAGTGAGCTGCCGCCGCATGGCGATCAGTGTTCCCGAACGCCAGCCGAATGCCGTCGTACCGTTGGACCTCGCAAGGTTCGACGGCATATGCGAACTCGCCGGGTGCCAACGACGCTGGTGGCGGGAGGGGTTGTAGCTGAACTCCTTGGCCCAATGCGCTCCAAAGGTTCCACGCATCCCACCAGTCCTGCTCAAACGGACTCAGCACAAACCCCTCCCAACCCTCAGACGACTAGCGAGTGCCGATCACCAGCGTGTTCGCAGCCTTGTCGTGCCAGCCCTGTGCGCGCCCCGAGTTGTCGAAGAGCGGCGACAGGTAGACCAGGATCTCGCCGACGTAGCAGAGGGCGTAGCCGATCAGCGGCAGCAACCAGCGCATGAACGACGGACCCCAGCCGGGCACCTGACCGTCGCTGGAACGGACGACCTTGATGCCCATGATCATCTTGCCGACCGTCTGACCCTTGACCGCGATCATCGCCAGTTCGTAGCCGACCATGACCACGGCTGTGATCGCGAAGAAGCCGAACAACGAAGCGAACATCCCGGCGATCGCACCGTCGGAGGCCGTTCCGTCGTCGTTGATGCCACTGCTGGAGGCAGTAATACCACCGAACATCAGGAGCGACAGAAGGCTGACAATGATGCCAAGGACCACTGAGTCGATGATGCGTGCGAGTGCACGCGACCCGATGGTTGCCACCTTCACCGTACCGATGCCCGGGATCTGCACGAGACCGCTCTGCGCCTGCGCCACCTGGCCGTAGTCAGGACCCTGCGGGTAGCCGCCGGGCTGGCCGTAGCCGGGCTGGCCCGGCTGCTGGCCGTACTGGGGCTGGCCGTAACCGGGCTGACCCGGCTGCTGGCCGTACTGCGGCTGGCCGTAGCCAGGCTGACCCGGCTGGCCACCCTGACCGGGCTGCTGGCCGTAACCCGGCTGGCCGGGCTGACCACCCTGGCCCGGCTGCTGGCCGTACTGACCCGGAGCGCCGTAGCCCGGCTGACCCGGCTGACCCGGCTGGCCTGGCGGGGTGGCACCGGGACCGCCGTAGGGGTTCTGTCCGGGGCCCTGGGCGCCCGGTCCCTGGTTCCGGCCGTCCTCCGGTCCGGTGCCCGGGGGTACGTTCTGGTCGCTCACGATGGTCCTTTCGTCACAGTTCACCCGCGTTTACTGGGCAAAGGCTAGCGGTCGGAGGGCCACAGCGGTGGGCACGGCAGACGCGAAACGCCCGATCTGTGGACAGTTGCACCAATTGACACCAAATACAGCTGCGGACCGGCGAATCGCCGGCCCGCAGCTGTGGATAACTCGTACGACGGATCAGCCGAAGCGGCCGGTGATGTAGTCCTCGGTGGCTTTTTCGGCCGGGTTGGAGAAGATCTGCTTGGTCGGGGCCATCTCGATCAGCCGCCCGGGCTTGCCGGTCGCGGCCAGGTTGAAGAAGGCCGTCTGGTCCGAAACGCGGGCCGCCTGCTGCATGTTGTGCGTGACAATCACAACAGTGAAACGGTCCTTGAGCTTCTCGATCAGGTCCTCGATCGCCAGCGTGGAGATCGGGTCCAGGGCCGAGCAGGGCTCGTCCATCAGGATCACCTCGGGCTCGACCGCGATCGCCCGGGCGATGCAGAGCCGTTGCTGCTGGCCACCGGACAGACCCGCGCCCGGCTTGTCGAGCCGGTCCTTCACCTCGTTCCAGAGGTTCGCGCCCTTGAGCGACGACTCGACCACCTCGGTGAGCTTCTTGCGATCCTTGACGCCGTTGAGCTTCAGGCCGGACGCGACGTTGTCGAAGATCGACATCGTCGGGAACGGGTTCGGCCGCTGGAACACCATGCCGACAACCCGGCGTACCGCGACCGGGTCGATCCCGGTGGCGTACAGGTCCTGCTGGTCCAGCATCACCTTGCCCTCGACGCGGGCGCCGGGGATCACCTCGTGCATCCGGTTCAAGGTGCGCAGGAACGTGGACTTGCCGCAGCCGGACGGGCCGATGAACGCGGTGACCGAGCGGGGCTCGACCGTCATCGACACGTCCTCGACGGCCTTGAAGTCGCCGTAGTAGACGTTGAGGCCGCTGACCTCGATGCGCTTAGCCATATCGACTCAGAACCTCTCGACTATTTCGACTTGATGGCGCTGAACCGGGCGATCAGCCGGGCCAGCAGGTTGAGGGCAAGAACCAGCAGGATCAGGGTGAGCGCCGCGGCCCAGACCCGGTCCGCGGCATTCGGCAACGCCAGCTCGGTACGGTCCTGGTTGATCATCGTCGGCAGCGCGCCCTGGAAGCCGCTGAACGGGTTCAGGTTGATGTTCTTCGAGTAGCCGACCAGGATCAGCAGCGGCGCGGTCTCACCCATGACGCGGGCCAGACCGAGCATCACGCCGGTGATGATGCCGCCGAACGCCGTCGGTACGACGACCTTCAGGATCGTCTTCCACTTCGGTACGCCGAGCGCGTACGACGCCTCGCGCAACTCGTCCGGCACGAGTTTCAGCATCTCCTCGGTGGACCGCAGTACGACGGGAAGCATCAGCAGCACCAGTGACAGCGACACCGCGAAACCCACGCGGTTGAAGCCGAAAACAGTGATCCAGACCGCGTAGACGAACAGTGCGGCGACGATCGACGGGACACCGGTGAGGATGTCGATCATGAAGCTGACGACCTTGGCGGCTCGCGTTCCCTTGCCGTACTCGACCAGGTAGATCGCGCCGAGAATCGCGATCGGGACCGCGATCACGGCGGTGATCAAGGCCATGATCAGCGTGCCCATGATCGCGTGGTAGGCGCCGCCGCCCGCCCGCCGTACGGTGATGCCACGCTGCGACTGGCTCCACCAGTCCGCACTCAGCAACAGGTGATAACCCTTGCTGACCACGGTGAACAGGATCCACACCAGCGGGATCATCGCGACCGCGAAGGCCAGCACGATCAGCACGGTGGCCAGCGTGTTCTTGAAGGCCCGGGCGCCCGACTTCCCGGTCAGGTCCAGGACCTTCCCGTCGTACGCCGGCTTGTTCTCAGCGATGGCCGTCATGCGGATGCTCCTTCTGCTGCTCCCGCGCGGCGGTTGCGGCGGGGGCGCTTGGTGCCGGGTGTGCTGCGGTCGACGATGATCCGGGCCGCGGAGTTGACCAGGAACGTGACGACGAACAGCACCAGGCCGGCCGCGATGTAGGCGCCGGTCTTCTCCGGCGAGTCGAACTCGGCGGCGTTGTTGGCGATCTTCGACGCGAACGTCTCGCCACCGGCGAAGATCGACGAGTTCCACGGGTCGTTGCCGTTCGGCACCGACAGGATGATCAGTACGGCGACGGTTTCACCGAGCGCCCGGCCGAGACCGAGCATCGAGGCGCTGACCACACCGGAGCGCCCGTACGGCAGCACCGACAGCCGGATCATCTCCCAGCGGGTCGCGCCGAGCGCCAGCGCGCCTTCGCGGTGCGTGATCGGCGTCTGCGCGAAGATCTCCCGGCTGATCGCGGTGACCACCGGAAGGATCATGATCGCGAGCACCACCGACGCGGTGAAGACCACGCCGACGTTGTCGCCCGGCGGCTTCTCGAACAGCGGGATCCAGCCGAGCGCCGTGGACAGGCCGTTGATCACGGGGCGCAGGATCGGGGCGAAGAACAGGATGCCCCACAGGCCGTAGATGATCGACGGTACGGCGGCCAGGAGGTCGACCGCGTGCGCGACCGGTGCGGCCAGCCGTTTCGGGGCGTAGTACGTGACGAACAGCGCGACGCCGATCGCGATCGGGACCGCGATGAGCATCGCGATGATCGAGCTGATCACGGTGGTGTAGAAGAGCGCCGCGATGCCGAACCGCGGCTGGTCGCCGCCCGGCTCCCAGATCCGGGAGAACAAGAAGTTGCTCTTGTCATCGATCAGCGCGGGAATCGCCAGCGCCAGCAGGAAGATGCCGACGAACGCGACGATCAGGACCACCAGGCCGCCGGAGCCGCGGGCGAGGCCGCCGAACAGCCGGTCGCCGAGGTGCCCGACCGGGCCGAGCTCGAGCTTGCCGCCGGTCTCGGTCGCGGTCGTCGTACCCGCGGCCTCGACACCGGACTCGGTCATCACCTCGGCGGGCTGCTGTGCCGCGTCGTGGTCGGCGTGTTCCGCGGCCAGGCCACCGAACTGCGGGGTCGGGCCGGCGTCCTCGTGAACCAGATCCTCGATCTTCGGTTCTGCTTCTTCGGCGGCTGTGCCGTCCGGCCGGTCGGGCGGTGCCGTGCCGTCTGGACTACTCATTTCGATGCTGCTCCAAGCGCCTGAGTCGTGATGTCACGTCTGGGTCTGACGAGGCGAGCCCCGGCGTCCTCCGATGACTCGGACCGGCCGGGGCTCGCATCAGTACTGCGTCTCGATCAGCTGATCGCCTGGATGGCGGCCTCGACCTTGGTCTGGATCTCGGCCGGGAGCGGCGCGTAGTTCAGGTCGGTCAGCGACGCCTGGCCGTCCTTGCTGACGAAGTAGCTCAGGAAGCTCTTCACCAGCGCGGTCTTCTCGGCCGGAAGGCCCTTGGTGCAGGCGATCTCGTAGGTGACCAGGATGATCGGGTACGCACCCGGGGCCTTGGTCGCGTAGTCCAGCTTCAGGGCCAGGTCGGACCCGGTGCCGGCCGGCTTCGCGGCGGCCAGCGCCTTGCCGGCGGATTCGGCGGACAGCTCGACCGGGGTGCCCGAACCGGTCTCGATCTGGGCGACGCCGAGCTTGTTGTCGACGGCGTACGACCACTCGACGTACGTGATCGAGTTCTTGCTGCTCTTCACGCCCTCGGCGACACCGGCCGACTTCTCCTTGCCGGCGCCCGTGCCGGTCCACTTCTTGGCCGGCTCACCGGTCCAGCCGCCGCCACCGGCCGCCTTCAGGTACTTGGTGAAGTTCTCGGTGGTGCCGGACTCGTCGGAGCGGAAGAACACCGAGATCGGTGCCGACGGCAACGTGACTCCCGCGTTCAGCTTGGCGATCGCCGGGTCGTTCCAGGTCTTGATCGTGCCCTGGAAGATCTTCGCGGCGGTCGGGCCGTCGAGGACCAGCTTGGTCACGCCGTCGAGGTTGTAGGCGATCGCGACCGGGCCGATGACCATCGGCAGGTCGACGGCCGCGTTACCCGCGCAGCGCTTCGTGGCCGCGGTCATCTCGTCCGGCTTCAGGGCCGAGTCGGAGCCGGCGAAGTCGACCTGGCTCGCGTTGAACTGCTTGATACCCGCGCCGGAACCGGTCGGGTTGTAGTTCACCGTGACGTCGGCGCACTTCTCGTTGTACTTGCTGATGACTTCCTCGATGGCGTTCTTCTGCGCCGAGGAACCCTCGGCGTTCAGCGTGCCCTTCGGGCACTCGGCGCCGGCAGACGACGTCGACGAGTCGGGGCTCGACGAACCGGCCGGCTCGGGGTCACTGCCACAGGCGCTCAGGGCGAGGACGCCGAGGGAGGCCACGGCGACGGAGCCGACGCGGAACAGGCGATTGACGGACACGAGAGTGTTGCCCTTCTGCGGGAATCAGACTTCTGAACTTCCACAGACGGTAGGGAGACCAGGTGACCGACCGGTCCGTCACTGGTGAACGAGCGGTGAACGGTTCCGGTAGCGTGCGCGACGCCTGGCGTGCCGACAGGCAGCCATTAGGTGAACTGAGTTAAGAGCCGTCACTCTCCGTCGAAGTAAACGGCTGTTTGCTCACGTTTCAGTAACGCAAAGCGCACCAACAACGTGAACGGTAGTACCTCGTCGTGCCATCCGGGGACGCGGACGTCAGCTGGAGAAGTCCTCCGGGGCGACGCCGTCGAGGAACTGCCGGAAGCGTTCCAGCTCGGCCTGTTCCTCCTCGGGGGTCGCGACGCCGGCTTCTCGCAGTACGTCTTCCGTGCAGCGGATCGGCGTACCGAGACGGACCGCGAGCGCGACCGAGTCGCTCGGGCGGGCGGAGACTCGGACGCCGTTGGCCAGCACGAGTTCGGCATAGAACACGGCGTCGCGCAGCTCGACGATCTCGACCGCTTCGATATGGACGCCGAACGCCTCGATCAGGTCGCGCATCAGGTCATGGGTGAGCGGCCGCGACGGACGCAGGCCCTGTTCCTCGTAGGCGATCGCGGTCGCCTCGACCGAGCCGATCGAGATCGGCAGGTAGCGGTAGCCCTCGGTCTCGCGCAGCATCATCACCGGGGCCCGGTTGGGCGATTCCATCCGGATCCCGATCAGTGTCAGTTCTCGCATCATCGTCATGGTGCGCCCCGAACCTCTCCTCAGACCGGCACCCGGTGGGGCGCCGGTTCCTCGGGTAGGAACATACCCGTCAGCTCCAGTGTCACCCGAGCACCCCGTCGGCTGTGCCTGGATCGTCACCGAGCCGTGTCGCGGCGGCTACGGTGCGCCGAAACGCTCGTGCACCACGCGGCCGTCGGCCAGTCGATGTGCGACCAGAAACGCACCTGTGGAGAACTTGCCGACCTTCAGGCCCAGCTCCCGCGCCAGCGCCGGCAGGACCGGCCGGTGCGAGCAGACGACTGTCACCTTGCCGGGCTTCCACACCCGCTCGGCCAGACCGCGCAGTCCGTCCGGGGCAGCGTCGTACCCGCGTTCGGAGATCTCCGGCCACAGGTGGATGTGTCGGCCGAGAGAGGCGGCGTACGGCGCGACTGTCGCGGCACACCGCTCCGCATCGCTGCTGATGATCCGGTTGGCGCCCAGTGCGGCCAGTACGCCGGTCATTCGCTGTGCGACCGCCGTACCGTCGCTGGTGAGTGGACGGAGTGTGTCCTTGCCGTCCCAGTCCTTCCGCTTCAGAGCCTCCGCATGCCTCAGCACGACCACGGTGGCGACGACCGGCACCGCCTGGCCCAGTGCGTCCAGGATGTCCACGTCACGCGGGTAGCTGAGCTTGCCGCGGGCCTTGTCGACCGGGAGCCAGCTGACCTGGTCCACCTCGTCGTTCGGCTCGAACTCGCTGCCGTTGACCGGTACGGCGGACCAGTAGTGCACCAGCTTCTGGGTGGTCCCGCCGTTCTTGCGGATCGGGTACCGCTGCACGCCCAACGGGGGACCGAGGACGACCTGCAGTCCGGTCTCCTCCTCGATCTCCCGACGCGCACCGAGCAGCACGTGCTCGTGCGCGTTGAGCTTGCCCTTCGGGAGGGACCAGTCGTCGTACCGGGGACGGTGCACCAGCAGCACCTGCCGGGTGCCGCGGCGCTCTCGCCACACGACACCACCCGCGGCGATAACCGTCGCCGGGTTGCTCATGGAATCACCCTAGGACGTGACTAACCGATCGGTTCGGAGGCCCGGCGGCGGCCGCGGGTTGCGATCAGCCGTTCCTGCATGTCCCGCAGCGGCTCACCGTCCGGTCCGCTGAGCCGGGCCTGCCACGTGTCGTCCGCCTGCAGCCACCAGGAACCGGTGCCGTCGTCCAGCGCCAGGTCGAACATCTCACCGAGCTCGTTGACGTGGTCCTGCTGCTTCAGCTGCACCAGCACCTCCACCCGGCGGTCCAGGTTGCGGTGCATCAGGTCGGCCGAGCCGATCCACACCTCCGGCTCACCGCCGTTCTCGAACAGGAACACCCGGCTGTGCTCGAGGAACCGGCCCAGGATGCTGCGGACCTGGATGTTCTCCGACAGCCCGGGTATTCCGGGCCGGATCGTGCAGATGCCACGGATCCACAGGTCAACGGGTACGCCGGCCTGTGACGCCCGGTAGAGCGCGTCGCACAGGGCCTCGTCCACCAGGCTGTTCACCTTGATCCGGATCCGCGCCGGGCGGCCGGCGTGGTGGTGCTGCACCTCGCGGTCGATCCGCTCGACGAGCCCCCGCCGTACCGACTGGGGGGCCACCAGGATCCGCCGGTAGCCGGCGCTGCGACCGAAGCCGGACAGGTGGTTGAAGAGCAGTGCGACGTCCTCGGTGACGACCTTGTCGCTGGTCAGCAGGCCCAGGTCCTCGTAGAGCCGGGCAGTCTTCGGGTGGTAGTTGCCGGTCCCGATGTGCGCGTAACGGCGCAGGCCGTCCGGCTCGTCACGGACGACGAGCGACAGCTTGCAGTGCGTCTTGAGGCCGATCACGCCGTACACGACGTGGCAGCCGGCATGCTCGAGCTGACGGGCCCACTTGATGTTCGCCTGCTCGTCGAAGCGCGCCTGGATCTCCACCAGGACCAGCACCTGCTTGCCGGCCTCGGCGGCGTCGATGAGCGCGTCGACGATCGGGGAGTCACCACTGGTCCGGTAGAGCGTCTGCTTGATCGCCAGGACGTGCGGGTCCGCGGCCGCCTGCTCGATGAAGCGCTGGATGCTGGTGGAGAACGAGTCGTACGGGTGGTGGACGAGTACGTCGCGCTGCTTGAGCGCGTGAAACATGTCGGCCGGGTTGGAGGTCTCCACCTCGGCCAGATGCGGATGCGTCGACGGCACGAACGCGGGGTACTTCAGCTCGGCCCGGTCCAGGCCGGCGATGGTGAACAGGCCACGTAGATCCAGCGGGCCCGGGAGCTCGAACACCTCCGCCTCGGTGACGCCCAGCTCGGACAGCAGCAGCGCCTTGACCTGCGGGTCGATCGACTCCTCCACCTCGAGCCGGACGGGCGGACCGAACCGGCGGCGCAGCAGCTCCTTCTCGAGCGCGGCCAGCAGGTTCTCGGCGTCGTCCTCCTCGACCTCGAGGTCCTCGTTGCGGGTCACCCGGAACGTGTGGTGCTGGGTGACCTCCATGCCTGGGAACAGCTGGCCGAGGTGGGTAGCGATCACGTCCTCGAGCGGCACGAACCGGCCCTCGGCGACCTTCACGAACCGCGGCAGCAGCGGCGGCACCTTCACGCGGGCGAAGTGCTCACCGCCGGTGTCCGGGTTGCGGACCACGACCGCGAGATTCAGGCTCAGACCGGAGATGTACGGGAACGGGTGCGAGGGGTCGACCGCCAGCGGCGTCAGCACCGGGAAGATGCGGTCCCGGAAGAACCGGGTCATGTCCTCGCGCTCGCTGTGCTCCAGCTCGTCCCAGCGCAGGATGTCGATGCCCTGCTCGGTCAGCGCCGGCTGCACCGACTTCCGCCACGTCTCCGCCTGCCGGTCCATCAGCTCCCGGCTCCTCGCCAGGCTGCGGTCGAGAACCTCGCGGGGGAGCAGGCCGCTGGCCGCCTTCACCGCGACCCCGGCCGCGATCCGGCGCTTCAGACCCGCGACCCGGACCATGTAGAACTCGTCCAGGTTGCTGGCGAAGATGGCGAGGAACTTGGCCCGCTCGAGCAGCGGGATCCGGTCGTTCTCGGCGAGCTCCAGGACCCGCTGGTTGAACGCGAGCCAGCTCAGCTCCCGGTCGGAGAACCGGTCTGCGGGGAGGTCACCGGCCGCACTGATGTCGTACGGCGGTTCAACGTCGTACTCCCTGTTGTGCGATGCCAGCAAGTCTCCAGCCACACCGCTCAGCATCCCATCCTTTGGTGAACAACGGGTAGCCGTCCGCGCGTTGCCGGATGTGACCTTTTCGCTGCCTGTCGACCAGTTCCGGGAGCCGATGTTGGCGCCTGGTTGCTAGCGTCACCCCTTGTGAACCTACGACTGGACTCGGTACTGCGTGACACGGCGACCGCCGTACAAGCGAACGCCCTCGTCCCGCTGTACGCGCTACCCGCCGCTGTCCGCCGACGGCTGGCCGGCGCCCCGATCCAGATCGACGGCAACACCCTGGATCCCGACGTACAGCTACTCCTGCGGATCGACAACTTGTTGCCACGCACAACCAAGACCGACGCCGCGACCGCCCGGACGCGCTTCCGCAACCTCTGCAAACTGATCACCGGGACCCCCGCCGACCTACTCCGGGTAACCGACCTCACTGTCCGCGGCGCCGCGGGGCAACTGGGCGCCCGCCTCTACATCCCTCGTGGGGACGTGGGCCGTGGTCTGTTGGTGTACTTCCACGGGGGCGGCTGGGTGGTCGGCGACCTCGGTACCCACGACGCGTTCTGCCGCGCAGTCGCCGCCGACTCCGGCGTACGGGTCCTCTCCGTCGACTACCGCCTCGCCCCCGAAGCCCCCGCCCCGACCGCTGCCGAGGACGCCATCGCCGCCTTCACCTGGGCCGTCGACCACGCCGAGGACCTGGGCGCGGACCCCACCCTGGTAGCCGTCGGCGGCGACAGCGCAGGCGGCAACCTGGCCGCCGTAGTCGCCCAGCAAACAGTCCGCCGCGGCCTCCCACAGCCGGCCCTCCAGGTCCTCCTCTACCCAGCCGTCGACCTGGTCGCCCGGCGCCCCAGCCGAGACCTCTTCTCCGAGGGCTTCATCCTCACCGAAGAGGACATCATCTGGTACCGCGACCTCTACACCCCCGACCCCACACTCCGCCCCGACCCGATCGTCTCCCCCCTCCGAGCCGAAGACCTCACCGGCCTCCCACCCACCTACCTCACCACCGCCGGCTTCGACCCCCTCCGAGACGAAGGCCTCGACTACGCCACCGCCCTAACGGCAGCCGGCAACGACCTGACCCACACCCACCACAAATCCCTCCCCCACGGCCACGCCAACCTACTAACAGTCCCCGGCACCACCCGGGAAGCCCAAACCCACCTAACCAACCACCTAAGAACCACCCTCCACTAGCGAGCTGTGGACAGCAGCCCCTCCACCCGAGCCGCCGAACCTCCCGAGCCGAGTTGGGGAGAATTACCTGCCCAAATCGGGCAAAAAACCTCCCCAACCCCCTCAACTGGGCGGTCGCGGGGGTTCCGGGGGATTACAGCCTGCCCGTGCGATCCATGCAGCGGCTTTTGGCTGAAGGGACCGACGAAGAAGGGGCGGGCGCGCTCGTCGAGGCCCGGCACAAACCTAGGTGGCATGCATGTACGCGGATCGCGCACCCACTGCGTCAGGCAGCAGTCGACCGATGGACCGGCCCGTTGGCACCATGAGTGGTCTCGATCCGCGGACCGGCGCCACATAGACCTCACTCGAATCTCATTGGGCGACGAGACTCATCGCGGCCATGGTCCATGACCCGTGTTGTTTGAGCAGGGTGAACTCGCGCTTGTACCTCTGTACTGGGCTTGTCACAGGTTTTGCCGACGGAGAGTCCTTCGATGTGTACGCGCCGATTGTCACCAGTGCGTAGCCGCCTACGCGTCCGCCATCTCCACGGAAAAGGTCCGGTACGTCGTTGACTCGTTCGAAGTAGTCTCCGGTGAGGCCCCCGTTCGCGGCGTTGACCTCGGCCACGTAGTTCGCATAACCCTTGCATTGTTTACAAATTGTCGCGGTGGGGGACAGCATCGGCGCGACGTCGCCCGTTGTCGAGGCGTAGTTCATGAGACTGACGTAGTACCTCACGAAGGCCTCTCCCGCAGCCAAACTGAGGCCTACGGCCGCGCGCGGTCGTAGGGGTGCATTCGTCGTAGGTGCCGAGGTTGCCGGCGATGAAGGCGTACGGGGTGCGCTCGTCGACGCTGGCGGTGGGGACGCGTTGGGCTGGGCGGCTTCGGGGCTGCCCTGGCTGCAGGCGGCTAGTAGTGCGGTGGCGCTTAGGCAGGCTAGAAATGTGATGGTCGGCCTGTTGGGGTGTGGCAAGTGTGCCGACCTCCGTAGTGACGCGATTGAACCGCGCCGGTTGGGCAGGGGTACGGATCCGGTACGGCGGCGTGGACCGATTCGACGTTCCTGCAGGTGGATCCCTGGCGAGACGAGATCAGCGGCCGGGGTCGACGAGGACGGGGACTGCTTCGCGGACCTGGAGTTGAGTGGCGGGGCCGGTGATGGGGACGGTGCCTTCGATGTACTGCCAACCGGTGTCGGCGACGTTGAAGCGGGCTGCGTAGTTGGTCGTCAATGTGAGGCTGACGGCGCCGCGCTTCATGTACTTGTGGGTGATGTCCTTCGACGGGTACGGCTTGCCGGGCGTGCTCGTGGTGAGCGCCGGGCTGCCGTCACCGAAGCGCCAGGTGTAGCTGATCGGCGTGGCCTCAACGACGACCGGGAATCCGAGCAACGTGACGGTGGTGGTCGACACCTTGCTGTCGTCGGTGTAGACGATCGTGTCCAGATTCACCAGCGTCCGCCCGTTCGGCTGCACCTTGACCGAGAGACCCGGGAACATGACGTTCTTGGTTTCCGACCGCACCTGCTCCCAGGTGACGTCCTCAGGCCGCGGGCGTATCACCTCCGGCGGCGTCGTGCGTTCCGTGATCTTCCGCCCAGCGCCCCCAGGCTGACACCGATTCGGACCGGGCACAGTCCCATCGGTCTGCACCCGACCACAGATGCCGATGTTCATCCGGATGTCTCGCCGAGCGTCAACGCTCTGCGGCTTGTGGAACCGCGTTGGCTTCGCGGGTTTGGTGATCGACTTGGTGGTCGGTGTCCGTGTGCTCTGTGAGCCTTTCCGCTCCTCGCGACCGCGTTTGGAGGTCGACGACTCGACCGTACCGCCCCAGCGTCGGGGTTTGCCCGTTACTTTCGGGACTGGCGTCGAGGATGCTTCGGCCATCGGACCGGTTGGAGACGCGTTTGCTGCGCTCAGGTCACCGGCGAGTACCGCCGTCGCGGAAACGCCGGCCGTAAGGGTCAGCGTCGCGAGCGACGCGCACGCACAGCGGACAAGATCCGCCTTCATTATTTGATTTCCATCTCGTACATCACCCAGTTCCCGCCACTTGGTGAAAGGGTGAACTCCATCGTCCCCGTGTCGCCTCCCTGGGGAACGGGGGACGCGCTGGGTGAATCCCTCTCGGTGAATGTCCCCGATTTGAGGGTCGCCGAGCCGCCGAGCCGTCCGGAACTGCCTCGGAAGATTTCTTTGACATCTATGAGGCGATCCTTGTAGTCGCCTTCAAGGGTGCCGTTCTTAAGATTGATCTTCAGGACGTAGTCCGCGATAGCCTTGCAACCGAGACAACCTTTGTCGCTCGCCGCAAGGAGTGGGCCGGAGTCGCCTGTTCCGTACGAATAGTTGAGCAGATCGACGTAATACCCGATGAAGGCTTCGCCGGCAGCAAGGGTTGCCCCGGCCGCGGCTTTCGGACGCCCGGGCGGGGCGGTGGGCAGAGTTGGGGGAGGCGTGCCGACCGTGTTGCTCGCTCCAGGGCTCGCCGACGTCTCGTTCGTGGGGGCCGTTGACGTGCCCGTCGACATCGGCGGTGAGGTGTTGGGTTGGCCTGCCTCCGGGCTTCCCTGGCCGCAGGAAGTGAGTAGCGCGGTGGTGGATAGGCAGGCCAGGAGCGCGTGGGTTGGCCTGTTGCGGTGTGTCACGTGTGTCAGCCCTCCGTAGTTGACACGATCGTAACTGCGGGGTGGGGCGGGGTTCGATGTCAAAAGATGCAGTTGTGGATAACGGGGTTGGGGGCCAGGAGCCGTCCGGCTGGGGGGTTAGAGGCTCGGACGGCTCCTGGTTGGTGGTGGGACGAGGCGGGGTGGGGTTTATGACGTGAAGTGAGCGGGTGGCTTCGCTGTGATGTCGTTCACAGGACGTCAGGCGGGGGCGTACTGGACGTCCAGGGCGGCGGTGGTGAAGTTCAGGGAGTTGTAGAGGGCTCTGGCTGCGGTGTTGGTGCCGTCTACGTAGAGGACTATCTCGTCCAGGTTGCGCGTGGTTTGCAGGTGGTAGAGGCCTTGGAGGGTTAGAGCCTTGCCCAGGCCCATGCCCTGGTGGGTGGGGGAGACGCCTACTACATAGACCTCGCCTACGCCGTCCTCGACCTTGGTCCAGTGGAAGCCGGCGATCGCCCCGGTGGTGGAGTCGACGGCGAGGAAGAAGCCGTCGGGGTCGAACCATGGTTGCTGGAGGCGTTCGGCCAGGTCCGCGGCGGTCCAGCTGCCCTGCTCCGGATGGTCGGCGAAGGCGGCCGCGTTGACCTTCAGCCAGGCGGCGTCGTCCTGGCCGGGGACGAACGTGCGTACGTCGATGCCGTCGGGCCAGACGGGTTCTGGGAGGTCGGCCCTGGTACGGCGGAGGAAGTAGAGCTCCCGGGTGACCTCGAGGTTGAGGCGGTGGGCCAGTTCGTCGGAGCCGGGCAGGCGGCCGTGGGCCCAGACGCGGGTACGGGCGCCGCCGTGGTCGAGGAGGATGCGGACGAGCGCCGTACCGAAGCCTTGGCGGCGGGCGGACGGGGCTACGAAGAGTTCGGCGGAGCCGTCGGGGGACAGGGCGCCGTACCCGACCAGGTTGCGGGCGCTCTGCAGGCCGCTGACCTCGATGGTGCCCGGATCGCCTTCGTAGGCGAGGACGTGGACGTCACCGGGGTGTTCGCCGTCGAGGTGCAGGAGGGTGCGTTCGGAGAGCGGGTTGACGCCGTCGCTGTGTGCTGCGACGCGGGCGAGTTCCGTGACGGCGGCGGCAGTGGCCGAGGGCAACGGTGAGGGAACGGCTTCGAGGGTCACCTGAATACCGTAAAAGGTCCGGCTGAGTTCACGCTCAGGTCCTGGCGAGGGCGCGTCGTCACGGGTAACTTTCGCGGAACCGCGGAGGATTTCGCGGCACCGCAACAGCGGTGACCGAGACGACGGAGAAGAGATGGCCATCACAGCACGAGGCAGGGCACGGTTGGGGGGATGGCGGGCGGTCGGACTGCTCGTCACCGGGACGGCCGTGGCGCTCGCGTTGGCCGCGGGGGGATCCGTGAGCCAGGCAGGAGCCGCGACCCAGGACGCGACGGAGGACGCCGCGACCAAGCCGAAGCCGACGCACAGCCAGATCCAGCTGCTCGCGATCAACGACTTCCACGGCAACCTTGAGCCCGCGTCGGGGTCCGGCGGCAACATCAACGGCATCCCGGCGGGCGGCGCGGCGTACCTTGCCACGCATCTGAAGCAGCTGCGGGCGGCCGCGGAGGCGAAGGGGCAGGACTCGGTGACGGTCGCCGCGGGTGACCTGATCGGCGCCTCGCCGCTGCTGTCGGCCGCGTTCCACGACGAGCCGACGGTCGAAGCGCTGAACGGGATGGGACTCGAGGCTGCGTCGGTGGGCAACCACGAGTTCGACGAGGGCTGGCATGAGCTGCTCCGGATGCAGACCGGCGGCTGCCTGCCGGACGGCGACGGGGCGAACAACCAGAACTCCTGCCCGGACGCGGCGCACCCGTTCGAGGGCGCGAAGTTCAAGTACCTCTCCGCGAACGTGTACTTCGAGAACACCCGGAAGACCCTGTTCGCGCCGTACACGATCAAGACCTTCAAGGACGGCAAGAAGGTCGGCTTCATCGGGATGACGCTGGAGAACACGCCGAACATCGTGACCAAGGCCGGCGTCGAGGGCCTGACCTTCAAGGACGAGGTCGACACCGCGAACGCGCTGGTCCCGGTGCTGAAGAAGAAGGGTGTGGAGTCGATCGTCGTGCTGCTGCACGAGGGCGGTTTCCCGGTCGACCCGAAGGCGTACAACAGCTGCCCGGGTATCTCCGGCCCGATCGTGGACATCAACGCCAACCTGGATCCGGAGATCGACGCGATCATCTCCGGCCACACCCACCAGGGGTACAACTGCTCCCTGCCGGACAAGGACAAGAACCCGCGGCTCGTCACCAGCGCCTCGTCGTTCGGCCGGCTCGTGACCGACGTCCGGTTGAGCATCGACAACGCGACCGGTGACGTCGACCGGGTGAACACGCTGGCGAACAACCAGATCATCACTCAGGACGTCGTGCAGGACCCGAAGACGGCGACCCTGATCGCCAAGTACAAGCAGCTCGTCGCCCCGATCGAGAACAAGGTGATCGGTCACCTCACCACGCCGTCGGTGGTGCGGACGAACGACGATTCGCTCGAGTCCCCGCTGGGCAACCTGATCGCCGACGCGCAGTTGGCCGACTCGAGTGTCGTGACCGGTGGGAAGACACCGGTCGTGGCCTTCATGAACCCGGGCGGAATCCGCGCCGACCTGGCGTCCAACAGCGGTGAGGTCACCTTCGGGGAGGCCTTCAGCGTGCAGCCGTTCAACAACTTCCTGGTCTCGATGGACATGACCGGGACGCAGATCAAGGCCCTGCTGGAGCAGCAGTTCTCCGGGCTGAACGGCCCGGACGCGCCGAAGTTCAAGGTGCTCCAGGTCGCGGGCATCACCTACACCTGGAACCCGGCCGCCGCGGCGGGCTCGAAGGTGGTGGCCGGTTCGATCAAGATCGGCGGGCAGCCGCTCGTCGACGGTACGACGTACCGCATCGTCACGAACAACTTCCTCTCGGACGGCGGTGACGGCTTCCCGGCCTTCACCACCGCGACGAACAAGTTCTTCGGTGGCTTGGACATCGATGCGTTCGCCAACTACCTGACCGCGCACGACCCGTACACGCCGGTCGCGACCGACCGCATCTCCGTCGGTTCCTGACCGCAACGGCTGACTGAACGAGAGCCGGTACGTCGCCTCACAGGCGGCGTACCGGCTTTTTCTTCTGGTCAGTGATCCTGGTACCTTGCGTACTCAGGCACTTACGGAAGGTGAGCGATGGCGCACGTTGCTCCGACCTCGCACCGGCGGGCTCCCAGGGCTTCGCATCGCGGGCATCGCAGCGCGGATGGGCCGGTGCAGCTCAGCAGCTGGCTCGGGTTGACGGTGGCATTCGTGGTGGGGCTGATCCTGACGGCGCAGTCGCACGTCGGTGTTCACGCGGCCGGGGTCACCCTGCTGGTGATGCTGGTGCCGGTCACCGTCGGGGTGTTCGTGGCGGCGTTCCGGCAGGGCGTCGGGTCCTGGAAGGCGGCCCTCGTCACGGCAGCCGCGCTGGCCTTCACCCTGCTGAAGTTCTTCCTCTAAAGACCTCAGGACGTCACTTCGGCGGTCTCGCGCGCGGAGGGCGTCGGCGGCACCACGAAGCGGTAGCCGACGTTCCGGACGGTGCCGATCAGGGCCTCGTGCTCGGGGCCGAGCTTGGCGCGCAGGCGCCGTACGTGCACGTCGACCGTCCGCGTACCGCCGAAGTAGTCGTAGCCCCAGACCTCCTGGAGCAACTGTTCCCGCGTGAACACCCGACCCGGGTGCTGCGCGAGGAACTTGAAGAGCTCGAACTCCTTGTACGTCAGGTCGAGCGCCCGCCCATTGAGCTTCGCGGTGTACGACGCCTCGTCGATCACGACGTCGCCGCTGCGGATCAGCGTGGACTCGGGCTCGTCGTTGCGGGTCGCGGCGAGACGGCCGATGACGAGCCGCAGCCGGGCCTCGATCTCGGCCGGGCCGGCGGTGTCGAGCAGTACGTCGTCCGCGCCCCAGTCGGCGTTGACCGCGGTCAGGCCGCCCTCGGTGACGACCAGGATCAGCGGTACGTCGATACCGGTCGTGCGGATGAGCCGGGAGGCGCTCCGGACGGCGACCAGGTCGCGGCGGGCGTCGAGCAGCACGGCGTCGGCGTCCGGCGCGTCGACCAGCGCGGAGACCTCGGTCGGCAGGATGCGGATCTGGTGGGGGAGCAGGGCGAGCGACGGCAGGACCTCGGTGGAGGCCTGCAGGGCGTTCGTCAGCAGAAGCAACGTGCTCACGCCGTCTCCTTGTGCTGATCATCGGATCCGATGGCCGCGATCCGGGCCTCGTGCGCGTCAGGCCCCGACGGCGTCGTTGCCGGGGGCCTGGGACACACTGGGTCTAACAGCAAGCTGACATAATAGCCGAGACTTAACCGATTAGTGAGGCGCGGACCAGATGCCGGAAGTGACCATCAGGTACTTCGCTGCCGCACGCTCGGCCGCCGGGGAGTCGTCGGCGACCGCCGAGGCGGGCTCGATCCGTGACCTGGTCACGACGGTTTCGACCGATCGGCCGGAGCTGGCGCGGGTGCTGTCGATCTGCACGTTCCTCCTGGACGGCGAGCGCGCCGAGCCCAGTACGCCGCTCACCCAGGGCGCCCTGGTCGATGCTCTCCCGCCCTTCGCAGGCGGCTGACTAGGACTCTTCGCCAGGTACATTCGTCGCCGTGGCGATGGAGTCGGGGACGCTGCTCACTACGGTGGGTCGCGCGGGGGTCCTGTTCGGGAAGGCGTGGCCGCGCCTTCTGGCGGTGTTTCTGGTGGCCCAGCTGGCGCACCGCGGCCTGCAATGGGTAGCGGTCCAGGCAGGCGCCAGAGCTGAGGCGGCCGGCATCGCCGTACTGGCGTTGCTCGTAGTGGTCTCGCTGGCGATGTACGTGACCATGTTCCTGGTCCTCCGCGGCGAGCTCCCGTTCCACCGCAGGGCAGTTGCCGAGGGCATGCTCGCCCCCGACGGTGTGGAGCCCGGCCGTGAACACCGGGCGCTCGACGCGCTCGCTGCGGCGCTCCTCCCGTTCCTGGCCTTCTACGCCGCCTACAAGTTCCTGCAGAACGAGGCGCTCGACTACGAGTACCAACTGGCCGTCCACAAGGTCAACGAGACAGTGGCCACCGTCCTGGGCGGCGGTACGGTTCCGCAGCCGTCAGAGGGTCTGCAGTCGCTCTCTACCTGGTTGTTCCTCGGCCTGGGCGTCACGGCGTACCTGCTCCGCTTCGCGTTCAAGAAGTGGCGGAAGGACAAGGAAGGCCCGGTCCGCAAGCTGTTCGTCACGTACCTCGAGGCGCTGTGGATCTTCGTCGTCGCGTACCAGGCCACGTCGGTCATCCCACCGCCGATGACCTGGCTGAAGGAGCGCCAGGTCTGGCAGTGGCTGCACGACGGGTACACCTGGGTGCTCGACCACGTGCTGGGCGTCAACCAGGTCCGCGAGGTGTGGGACGCGGTCACCGGGTTCGTCACCGCCGGCATTGCGGACCTCTGGGACGCCGCGGTGCTCCCGCTGATGTGGATCACCATGACCGCGATCATCTACGGCCGCGTCGTGCAGAAGCTCGACAAACCGCGCTGGCGGTTCGACCGCATTACGCACCGCTGGCAGCAGACGCCGCGGATCGTCCGCGTCGCCGGGAACTCGGTCGTCGCCGACTGGAAGGACCGCTGGACCCCTGTCCTGGAGGCGTTCCGGCTGGTGGTCCGCTCCGGCCTGCGGCCGATGCTCGGGTACTTCCTGGCCTGGGCGGTCGTCACGTTCGCCGCGAGCGCCGTGTGGATCGCCCTGAAGGTGTGGGTCCTCGGACCGCACACGCTGCAGTTCTGGATGGTCATCGACGAGCCGCTGAACCTGATCACCGACGGCCTGAAGATCATGCTGCAGGTCAGTCTGCTCGCCGCCGCGTACGACCGGATGATCGGCGGCCTGGCCGGCTACCTGACCCCGCGTACCCGCGCGGTCCACGAGCAGTCGGCCGGCGACCACGGTGTCACCGACCTCAGCGCCGCTACCTCGGGAATGCCAGGTACTGAGGCAGTTTCGTAGCCCACGTGATCGTCGTCTGCACGCTGCCGGCGACGGACGACGGTACGACGAACACCGCGACCGTCTCGAACGGCTTCCCGGCCACGGGCTTCAGGTAGTACGGCGCCGCGGTGCCACGCCAGCTCGACGGCTTGTCGTCGGAGCCGCCGCTGCACCCGTTCGGGCGGTCCTGGTAGTCGTCCGCGAGCGTGTCCTCGTCCCAGATCCGGCCGTCGGGCGCCCGCAGATGGACCTGGCAGCCGCCGAGCCCTTCGAGCGCGGACAGCTTGTCCACCTGCAGCCGGACGTGCACCCGGATGCGCGTGGTCCCTTCGGGCAGCGCGTCCTGATCAACACCCTTCTCGGACGGCTGCGGGTTCTCCTCGACGTTGGCGGCGTACCAAGTAGCCCCGTTGTACGACGTACCGCCCGACGACACCGTGACGGGATCGCGGGGCTCGTTGTTGTACCAGGACTTGTAGTCGCTGCGCGTGGTCCACCAGCCGGCGAGCGGGATCGCCATCACCAGCGTCGCGAGCGCGGCCGTGTTCTTCCCGAACCAGCCACGACGGGCCCGGCGCGCGCCGCTCATGTGTCGCTCGCAGCGGCCAGGTCGACGACGTCTTCGAGCTTTGGCGTGTCGGAGCCGAGTGGCACGGTGACCTGTGGCTCGAGGTCGTTCAGGATCGACTTCTCCATCACCAGCAAAGTTGCCCCGGGCACCTTGTCGGCCGGCATCTCGACCACGAACGAGCCACGGGCCGGAATGTCCGGCGCGAATTCGATCCCGGTCAGGTCGAACCGGTCGAGACCGCTGCGGTTCGCGCCGAGGTAGGTGACGCCGTCGGCCGACCGGATCCGGATGTCGAAGATGTGCATCGGCTCCCGTTTGGCGGTGACGCTGGCGTCAACGACCACGAAGGTGGTCAGCGAGTCGCGGTCCGGCGTGGACCGCGGGATCCGGAGCTTCTTGCCGACCCGGACGTCGTCGACGGTCAGGTCGAAGCGCGGCGTCTGCACCGCGCGCCCGACGATGCCGTTCACCGAGGTCGGCTGCTGGATGTCCTGCTGCGTCGGCGTGAACCTGTACAGCGCGACGATCGCGACCAGTACGGCGAGCGTGAGGCCGACGTTCAGCAGTTTCCGCCCGGTCATGGGGCCTCCCGGTCTGGACTGAGGAGCGGAGCGACGAGGGAAGACCGGGAGTCACAGCCCCATGACCCGCCGCGACGGAGTCGCGGCATCAGAGCCGTCACTTGGTGTTGTCCTTCACCGCGACCGTGCTGTCTGCGGCGATCTTGTCCGGCAGCCACTTCTCGTGGTGGTCGAGGATCGACTCGTCCTCGTGCTCGTAGCCCTGCACGGTCAGCTTGACCTCGGTCGGGAACTGGCTCGCCTTCGGCAGCTTCCACACGTACGCGACGTCCTCGGCCGCGTCCGGGGTGAGCACCGGGTTCATCGTCGCGTCGCGGAGGTTCGTGCTGCCGAGCGGCGGGTCGGTGTCCTTCACCCCGGGCACGCCGATCAGCCGGATCAGGTCCGACGGCGGTGTCGTGCCGGTGTCGTCGGTGACCTTCAGCTTGGTCACGACCGCGATCAGCACCCCGCCGTCGTCCGGGGTGAACAGCGGCTTCAGGTCCTTGACGGTGACGACCCGCTGGACGGTGACCTCGAACTGGCCGGCGTCGATCGCGGTACCGGCGTCCACCTGCGGAGTCTCGTCGCCGGCCTTCTTGAGCCCGCCGAAGGCCGCCGAGACCACCAGCAGTACGGCGCCGGCGCTGATCGCCCAAGTCCGCACCGAGCGGCCCCGCACCTTGAGATCCTGAAACTCCGGGAGCTCCTCCGGCTCCTGCCCCCCGCTCCCCGTTTCCTGCACGCGGGCAAGCGTATCCAGCCAAAGGGCCGCGTCAGTCGTCCGGCCGTCCGCGGAGCCGCTTGGTCTGGCCGCGGCGCTTCTTGTCGTCCAGCCGGCGCCGTACGGACCCCTTGCTCGGCTTGGTCGGCCGCCGCTTCCGGGGCGGCGGAGCGATCGCCTCCCGGATCAGTACAGCGAGCCGTTCCCGCGCGGCCTCCCGGTTGCGCCACTGCGACTTGTACTCCGACGCGGCGATCGTCACCACCCCGTCGACCAGCCGCGACTGGAGCCGCTCCAGCGCCCGCGTCTTCAGTACGTCGCTCAACGCCGACGTACCGGCCACGTCGAAGCTCAGCTCGACCCGGCTGTCCGTGGTGTTCACGGACTGCCCGCCCGGTCCGCCCGACCGTGAGAACCGCCACATCAGCTCTGCCTCGGGAATCACCACCCCCGACCGCACAGTCACTCCACTCTCCACAGGTCCATTAGACCGGAGCACAATCACCAGATGGATGCCTGCGTCTTCTGCGGCCTGATCTCCGCCGACTCGGCCCGCTGGATCGCCAAAGAGGACGCGGCGGTCGCGTTCCTCCCGCTGCCCGGTGAGGAGATCGCTCCGGGGCACACGCTGGTGGTGCCACGGCGTCACACCACCACAGGTCTCCTGGACGCGCGGCCGGGTGACCTGACCCTGGTGATGGACCTGGCTCAGCGCATCGCGCAGAAGATGGTGGCGAGGCTCGGGGCAACCGGTGTCTGCCTGCTGAACGCCAGCGGGCCCGGCTCCGGCCGCACTGTCGACCACCTCCACTTGCACGTGGTCCCTCGGTACCCGGGTGACGGCGACGACTGCCTGCCCTGGCCGACCGGGCGTTCGGGCCACCGCCTCGCTGTGGATCCGCAGGTGCTTCTCAGCACGTGAAACGGGCGGTTGAACTGTGAACGGGGCGACGTACCGTGGGTAGCTGTGAGCCTGGGGCTGTGGGTACTCGTCGCGGCGGTAGTAGCCGGCGTGGGGCTCAGTGTGCTCAAGGCGTGGGTCGACGGGCGGTTTCGCGGGAAGAGCGAGGACGACGTGGAGCGAGTGACGGCCGCGGAGTTGGGCGGGGAGCTGGGCGAGCGGGCGACGCTGCTGCAGTTCTCGTCGGCGTTCTGTGCGCCGTGCCGGGTCACGCGGCGGACGCTGGCCGACGTCGAGGGCATGGTCGACGGAGTGCGCCACGTGGAGCTGGACGCCGAGTCCCACCTGGAGCTGGTACGCCGGCTCGACATCCTGCGTACGCCGACCACGCTGGTGCTCGACAGCACCGGAGCGGTCGTGAAGCGCGCCAGCGGAGCGCCGCGGAAGCCCGACGTGATTGCCGCGCTGGCTGTCGCGATCGACCGCCAGCCGAGCTGACAGCGTCCGGTACGCGTCACCGGATGGCCAATGAACCGGGACTTACGCAAGACTCTCCCGGTGAGCTCCCAAGTAGCAGGTTGGTACGACGACCCTGAGGACCCGACCCAGCAGCGGTACTGGGACGGCAACGCCTGGACGGATCAGCGTCGGCCGCAGGAGGGCCCACCCCCGTTCCAGGGGCAGTTCGGCCAGTCGAAGACGCAAGACTTCCCGAAGTACGGGCAGACCGCGGAGCACGGCCAGGTGTACGGCGGCGGCGGTCCGGGGGCTCAGTCACCGACGCAGTTCGGCCAGCAGGCCCCGCAGCAGGGCGGCTACCCGGCGTACCCGCAGAGCGGACAGGGTTTCGCCTACCAGGGGCAGAATTCCGGCACCACCCCGGACGGTCAGATGCTGTCGGGTTGGTGGCGCCGTGTTTTCGCGCGCATCATCGACTCGATCATCGCCTGGTTCATCGCCTTGCCGCTGACCGGGTACTTCTACTACCAGTCCAGCAAAGTGATGAACTCGTGGGTGGAGGACGTCCTGGACGCCGCCCGGGCCGGTAGCTCGACTCCGGTCTCGATGCCGCCTGAGGTGTTCAAGTACGCCATCCCGGCGTCCCTGCTGGGGGCTCTGGTCGTGTTCGTCTACGAGTACCTGTTCCTGGTCGCGAAGGGCCGCACTCCCGGCAAGATGGCGACCGGGATCGCGGTCCGGCTGCGGGACGTGCCGGGCAAGCCGCCGCGCGGTGCCGCGGCGAAGCGCGGTGGTCTGATCCTGGCCCTGAACGTGGCCGGCTCGATCCCGGTCGTCGGTCTCTTCGCCTCCCTGGCTCTGCTGCTCAACTACCTCTGGCCGCTCTGGGACGACAAGAAGCAGGCGCTGCACGACAAGGTCGCCGCGACCAATGTGGTCCGCGTCTGAACCACCGTTGTCCATAGTTTGATCAGTTGTCTCACGTGATGGGACCACGGGTGGCGCGCCCGCCCAGGTTCCGTAGTCTCATTGCGTGGTTTACACGACATGGCTGACGAAGCGACGGGCAGTGGACAACTGCCGCGTCCGCTCTTCGCTGTGTCGTCGCCGCTGACCAGGCGGCGTCCAGAGCGCTGCGGAACCGGTCGCTGAGCACGGTTCCGCGTACGTCGCCTCCCGCAGACCCGGGCGGGTTCCGGCTCGACATCCTCCTTCACCGGGAGTCGTCATGTCCGAACAACAGACGGCACAACAGGTCGATCCGCGCGGTCTCCGGTTCGCCGCCGGCGTGACCACGGTCGTCCTGGCGCTGACGCTCGTACTGAACAACCCCTGGCCGCTCGCGGTGCAAGCCGTGGTGTTCACGATCTCGGTCGCGTTCGGCGTCAGCGCGTCGCCGTACGGGTTGCTGTTCAAGCGGCTGGTCCGGCCCCGGCTGGGCCCGCCGAAGGAACTGGAGGACGCGGCCCCGCCGCGGTTCGCCCAGCTGGTCGGCCTCGTCTTCGCGGTCGTCGGTCTGGTCGGGTACCTGACCGGCGTGACCGTCCTGGGAGTGGTCGCCACCGGATTCGCCCTGGTCGCCGCGTTCGTGAACGCGGCCGTCGGGCTCTGCCTCGGCTGCGAGGCCTATCTGCTGATCCACCGCATTCGTACGCCAACCACCGCTACCAACTGAGAGGCAGCACACATGAGCAGGGAATCCGCGCTCGTCTCGGCCGACTGGGTCGAGGAGCACAAGAACGACGCCGGTGTCGTCCTGATCGAGGTCGACGAAGACGTCTCGGCGTACGACGCCGGCCACATCGCCGGCGCGATCAAGATCGACTGGCAGGACGACCTGCAGGACCCGGTCCGTCGCGACTTCGTCAGCCAGGAGCAGTTCGAGGCGCTGCTGTCCGACCGCGGCGTGAAGAACGACGACACGGTCGTGCTGTACGGCGGCAACAACAACTGGTTCGCGGCGTACGCGTACTGGTACTTCAAGCTCTACGGCCACGGTGACGTCCGCCTGCTCGACGGCGGCCGCAAGCGCTGGGAGCTGGACAGCCGCGAGCTGACCGACGAGGTCGTCAAGCGCGAGGCCACCGAGTACTCCGCGCAGCCGCAGAACCTGGAGATCCGCGCCTTCCGCGACGAGGTCAAGGACGCCATCGGCGTGAAGAACCTGGTCGACGTGCGCAGCCCCGACGAGTACGCCGGCCGGCTGCTCGCCCCGGCCCACCTGCCGCAGGAGCAGGCGCAGCGGGCGGGTCACATCCCGACCGCGGCCAGCATCCCGTGGAGCAAGGCGGCCAACGACGACGGCACCTTCCGCGCCGACGACGAGCTGAAGACCCTGTACGCCGACGCCGGTGTCGACTTCGGCAAGGACACCATCGCGTACTGCCGGATCGGCGAGCGCTCGGCGCACACCTGGTTCGTGCTGCACGAGATCCTCGGCCAGGCGAACGTGAAGAACTACGACGGATCCTGGACCGAGTGGGGCTCGCTGGTCGGCGTACCCGTTGCCCTCGGCGACGAGCCCGGAAAGGCCTGACACATGTGCGGAGCGAAGAAGGGCGGCCTCGACCTCAAGGGTGTCGACGTCGACAAGGAGGCCGTGATCCAGGGCCAGGTGCTGCGCGGCGAGGAGCCGGTCGGCGGCGCGTACGTGCGGCTGCTGGACTCCACTGGTGAGTTCACGGCCGAGGTGCCGACCTCGGCGACCGGGCACTTCCGGTTCTTCGCGGCGCCGGGCAGCTGGACGCTGCGCACGCTGGCCCCGAAGGCCGACCCGGTCGACCGTCAGGTGGTCGCGCAGTACGGCGAGGTTGCGGAAGTGGCCGTCACCGTCTGAGCAGTCGTTCGTTACTGATGGTGCCACCCCCACCCGACGGTGGCCCACCCTGAAGTAAGCACCGAGGGGCCCGGACCTTGCGCGTCCGGGCCCTTCGGCATGCCTGCATCTGTCGCGGGATCGCTTACCGGGCAGGTTTTCCGGGTCATCGCAGCCGGGTTACGGGTGGGACCGGGAAATCTCGTGGAACGAGCGGCAAGGTAACGGTTCGGTCTCGGAGCGCGGTCGGCTCGTCACCTACCGCAATCGGCTGAGTTGTGTCTGTGTCCTGACCCGCACTTCGGGTCACGTCATCACTCAGGGAGGAGGGGTCAATGCGACCCCGCATCGGATACAAGAAGCTCGCCGCCGTCGGTGTTGCGGCGGTTGTCGGCGTGGCTTCTACGATTGCGCTGACGTCGGGTTCCGCGTCCGCCTCGCCGGTTTTCGGCTACAGCGGCTACGCGTACGGGACCGACGTTCAATCCGGGCTGGCGAACAGTGGCCCGCAGGTGATCAGCAAGTTCGGTTGCACCACGGACGCCAACAAGGCTGACAAGAACGACATCGCCACGGCGAACGTGAATGGGCAGGCGATCGCGCGCTCGGTGAAGACCGACACGCACGGCTTCAACAACGCCAGCGGCACCGGCGTCACCAGCACCGCGGTGGCCGCCGACGTCCGCGTCGGCAACCTGCTCACGCTGACCGGCGTGAAGACCACCACCACGTCGAAGTACTCGAAGGGCCAGCTGTCCTACACCGGCAGCACCACCTTCGCGGGCGTGCGGATCGGCGCGGTCACGGTGCCGTCGCTGCTGAACCCGAAGCCGAACACGAAGATCGCGATCCCGGGTCTCGGATACGCCGTGCTGAACCGCGTCGGTGGTGTGAAGACCGCTTCCGGCATCTACTCGTACGCGCAGGCCGTCGTGCTGCACGCGAACGTGAAGAACCAGTACATCCCGCAGGGCGTCGACGTCGCGGTGCTGAAAACCCGCGCGGAGATCTCGAAGCCGGCGACCGCTTTGGTCATCGGTGACGCCTACGGCACCAAGGCCACGGCCGACAAGCTGGTCGTCTCCGACGCCACGTCGCTTCAGACCACCTGCCAGGGCACTGAGGGCAAGACGGTCCGGGTCGCGGTCGGCGAGCTGAACATCCCGAAGGTCGCCTACGTCGGCGGTGTCTACACCACCAAGAACGGCGCCATCGGCGAGGGCAAGTCCTACATCAACTTCACCTCGCACGTCGCGGGTGTGAAGGTCGGCTCGCTGTCCATCGGCGCCATCGAGTCCTCGGCCTCCGCGTGGAAGACCAAGGACGGCAAGGGCGGCGTCAGCTCGTCCTCGACGATCGCTTCCATCAGGGTCGGCGGCAAGTCCTACGCCGTCCCGACCGGCGAGAACAAGACCCTGGAAATCCCGGGCGTCGCTCGCCTGACCTTCAACCAGGTCATGCGGCAGAAGCGGTACATCTCGGTGAACGCTCTGGTCGTCGAGGTTCCCGGCCTGAACACCAAGGTCGTCGTCGCTCACTCGGCCGCCGGCGTCGTCAGCTGATCTCAGCAGACACTCTCTGAGTCGAACCTCACCGACCCAGAACCCCCGGCCCCCGGATCCCGCACGGATCCGGGGGCCGGTTGTTTGTGTCCGCACCCCCAACTTTGAGAAGCCACCGACCATTTCCGGAGCGGATTTTTGGTCGGTGGCTTCTCAAAGTTGATCTCAGGTGTCGAGGATCAGGGTGACGGGGCCGTCGTTGGTGAGGGTGACGTCCATGTGGGCTCCGAAGGTGCCTCGTTCTACTTTGGCGCCGAGGGATTCCAGGGCGGTGCAGAAGGAGTCGTAGAGGGGTTCGGAGATGGGGCCGGGGGCGGCGGCGTTCCAGGAGGGGCGGCGGCCCTTGCGGGTGTCGGCGTACAGGGTGAACTGGCTGATGGCGAGGATCGGGGCCTGTTCGTCGGCGGCGGAGCGTTCGTCGTGGAGGATGCGGAGGGTCCAGATCTTCGAGGCCAGCGCGGCGGCCTTCTCGGGGGTGTCGTCGTGGGTGACGCCGAGCAGGACCAGCAGCCCGGGCCCTTCGATCGCCCCGACCACCTCGCCGTCCACGGTGACCGACGCCCGACTGACTCGCTGTACTACGGCTCTCATAACGAACATCCTCTCCTGCGGGAGATCGTCCGGTCATCGGACCCTCCGACCGGCAAATATCCGTTTCGAGACGCGATCTGGCAGGATTCGTCCATGGCGTCGACACTGATCACTGTTGCTCCCACCGGTGCCGAGACCGCGAAGGCGGACTATCCGGCGTTGCCGACCACGCTCGACGAGCTGGTCGAGACGGCGAAGCGCTGCGAGGCCGCGGGAGCGGCGATGATCCACATCCACATCCGCGACGGTGAGCACAAGCCCACGCTGGACCTCGGCCGGCTGACCGAGACCGTCGCGGCGGTCCGGGAGAACACTGCGCTGATCGTGCAGCTCTCGACGGGCGGTGCCGTCACTGATCCGTACGAGGACCGTCTCCGCGTGCTGGACGCCGTACCCGACTCCTGCTCGCTGACCATGGGTACCGTGAACTTCGGCGACGACGTGTTCATGAACCCGTGGCCGTTCGTCACGCAGCTCTTCCAGCTCACCCAGGAGCGCGAGGTCGTTCCGGAGTTCGAGCTGTTCGACCTCGGTCACGTCGCCGCGCTGCGCCGGCTCCTCGACAAGTACGGCCTGCCGTACGGCGGACGGGTGCACTGCGACCTGGTGATGGGCGTGCCCGGCGGCATGCCCGGTACGGCGGACGCACTCGTCGCGGCCGTCAACGCGCTTCCCGACGCCGTCACGTCCTGGTCCGCCACGGGCATCGGCCGTACGTCGTTGACGGTCGCGCTGGCCGCGCTGTCGAAGGGTGGCAACCTCCGCGTCGGCATGGAGGACACGCTGACACTGGCGAAGGGACACCCGGTCACGCACAACGCCGAGCTCGTCGAACGCGCCGCCGCACTGGCGACCCTCGCTCAGCGCCCGCCGATGTCCCCTGACGAGGCCCGCGACCTTCTCAATGTGAAGAAGTAGCCGGCGGCCCCGCCCAAGATGATCATTGCCTCCAGCAATAGCCAGTCGCGGAGGTAGTCGCGGGGCAGCACGGTCGGGTTCACGCCCTTGCCCTGCCGCAGTAGTAGCGGCACCGCGATCAGGCTGGTAATTCCGACGTACAGCAAGGTCGTCCGCACCGCGCCGACAGTCCGGTGCCGATCGGGCCCGGCCGACCAGCGAGTGACGAGCCAGCCGACGCCGACGGTCAGCGGCACCAGGATGAAGTCGTCGGCCACCACGGCCCCACCCAGCCAGATCGGCAGCCGGATCAGCGCTGGTAGCTCGAGGGCGCCGAGCAGCAGCCAGAGTCCCCACAGCCCGACGCCGACACCGGCTACGGCCAACACGATCCGGGTTTTCATGCGATGACCTCCAGACGGTGGACCCACTTGGTCTGCAGGACCCCGGGACGGTTGGGCGCGATGATGCGGGCGGGGAAGCCGTGGTCCAGGGCGAGTTCGCCGCCGTTCAACCGGAGCGCCAGCAGCGTCAGCGGATCAGCGGCGAAATCCGGTGGCAGCTCACTCGTCGCGTAGAACCCGCCCTTCTCCATCGAGACGACGCGAACCCGTGAATGCACCGGGGCTCCGGACAGTTCGAGCAGATCCCGGATCCGGATGCCCTCCCACCGCGCACCTTGACTCCAGCCCTCGACACAGGCGATCGGCAGCTCGGAGCGGCTCTGCGGCAGCGCCCGTAGTTCGTCCAGCGTGTAGAAGAGCTGCTGCGGTCCCATGATCATGAAGCGCCAGTTCTCGTCGATTCCGGTGACGCCGGCGGCTTCCGCCGTACGGTTCACCGGCAGGCCTTGTGGGCCGATGTTCGGCTTCCGCGGCGCCAGTACGGCGACGGGACCGAACGCAGGGGCCGACTGGCCGACCGACGTGATGCCGACGAGCGTCGCGGCACCGGCCACGGTCCGGAACAGCCCGCGACGGGTGAGCCCGGTGATTGCCGGTGGCAAAGAGTCCGGCACCTTCTCGTCCGTACGCCGCCAGTTCGCGCGGATCAACGGGAGCTTGACGGCGAGGTGGACAAGCAGTGCGCCGACGATGATCCACGCCAGTGCGTAGTGGGTCTGCCGGAACGGGAACGGCCAGGGGTACCACTGCAGGGTGTTGAGGAACCCGATGAGCAGCTCGAGTGCCATCGCCGAAACCAGCACCAGGATCGACGCCCGCTCCAGCATCGTCGCGAGCGCCTGCCGGCTCGGCGGCCAAGGCGGCTTCGCGAACAGCTTCGGGTAGACCGTCCACAACTTCGCCAGCAGCAGCGGGACTGCCACGGTCCCGCTCAGCACGTGCAGCCCCTGAGTGACGCGGTACAGCGAGGCCGGCCGGCTGGGGATGGGCAGCCAGCTCGGGGTGTCCTGGGTGAAGTGGCTGTAGAGGCCGGTCAGGAAGCAGATCGTCACGGCGACCGCGAGCCAGCGGCCGATGACCGTCGCCACCCGCGGGTGGTGCAGCGGCGACGGGAACGACTTCTCCGTCGGAGGTGCCGGGAGCTTCATGTTTCTACTACAACTCAGCCGGAGACATGTGTACGGCGTACTTCGGTTACTGCTCGCGAACGGCGTACCCGGAACCAGTTATCCACAGGTCTGCGTCTGTACCCGAGTTGGTGGCACCGGTCGGGGCATACTCTGGGCAAACTTGATGGAAGGAGTGTGGCGGGGTGAAGACGCAGGAGCGGCCGTTCGACGATGACGAGCGGGCGATGGCCGATCTGGCCGAGGTCGTGGACTGGGGACGGATCTGGGGGCCGCCGGCCACCGGCATGGACGCGATCCGTGCCCTGGTCAACCGCGTCACCGACGCCACCGGCTGGCTTCCCTGGGCGCCGGGGAACATCGATCCCGATCGGTATACCTGGGGCCTGGTCACCCAGCGCGAGACGGTGATGCTCGTGCTGCCGGACGCCGTACTGCCGGAGTCGCCGCGGAGCGGCTGGTCGGCGTACGAGATCGGTGCGTCGGAGCTCCCGCAGGCCGAGGAAGGCCTCGACGCGCACTGGCCCGGCCAGCTCGAGATCGCCCGCCGCTACTGGGGTCCGCCGGTGTACGTCGGGCCTGGCGACGACCTGCGCATTCCGCCGGAGTGGCGCGGCCGCCGCCGGCATTTGGCGGTCTGGCTCCGGCCGGGAGCCGAGTTCCACCTGTATGCGTCCCAGCCGGGGCCGGAGGACACTGCGGCCGGGTTCGGATATTCCGTCTATGCCAGCGAGGTGGCCTGATGGCTGAGGATCAACTGGAAGCGGAAGACCTCCTGCGCATCCTGGTCAGGGAGATCAAGCGCTACAAGGACTTCGGGCAAAACGTCTGGAACCGCCTGACTTCGCGGCAGCGACGCCGGGTGGGGATCGAGACGGGAGTCATCCGGGACCGCTGGGGCCCCGACCGTCCGTCGAACGAAGATGTCCGCGATCGCACCGCCCGGTTGGAGCGCCAGGCCGCGCAGGCCGAGGAGCAGGCCCGGGATCTCGAATCGCAGAACGAGCGCCTGCGCGGCGACGTCGACCGGCTGCAGCAGAACCGGGACGCGGACGCGGAGCTGAGCAACAACCGCGACCGGGACCTCCTCCCGGACGACTACGAGCGCCGAGTCGACGGTGACGGCGACGGCATCGACGACAACCGGAACGCTGATCTGCAGACGGACGCGCAGAACGAGGCCGCCGCCCGCGACGACGCGGCCCGGCAACGTGACCAGGAGCGCGAACGGGCGGACGACGAGCGGCGTAAGCGGGAAGAGCAGGAGAGCCAGAAGAACCGCGAGGACGGCATCGACCCGGCGACCGCCGGAGCGACTGCCGGCGCGGTGGCCGGCGCCTCGGAGTTCGCTGACGAGCAGGACGAGCAGGACGAGCAGAACGCCGACGACCGGCAGGAGCAGCAGGACCTCGAGGCGGACAAGGAATCGACGGTCGACGCGGACAGCGCGGTGAACGACCCGTCGGCCGAGGCGGACAACGTGCGCCAGACCGAGCCCGCCGCGGAGCAGGAGGGCGTCGACCCGAACGACCGGCTCAACGAGAACGACGGTCAGCAGACGGACCCCACGCTCGACGCCGACGCTGAGCCGAAGGTCGACGCGCAAAACGCTCTGGAAGACCCCTCGGTCGATGCGGACAGCGCGGTAGATGACCCCTCGGCCGAGGCGGACAACGTGCGCCAGACGGAGCCTGCCGCGGAGCAGGAGGGCGTCGACCCGTACGTCGCGGAGGAAGGTGCCCTCGACAACGACGAGCGCTCCCAGCAGACCGACCTCGCGCAGGATGGTCAGGACTCCGCGCTCGACGGGGACGAGCTGGACGAGTCGCGGCTCGACGCGAACGACGGGCAGAACACCGACGTCAGCGCGCAGCAGGAGGGCGTCAACCCGTACGTCGCCGAGGAGACCGGAGTCGACAACGACCTGCAGCATGACGGCCAACAGGTCGATCCCCAGCAGGTGGATTCACCGCAGGTCAACACTCAACAGGTCGACGGGCAGCAAGTGAACGGCCAGCAGGTCGACGCGCAGCAGGTGAACGGCCAGCAAGTTGAGGCGCCGCAGGCTGAAACGCAGCAGGTGCAGTCGACTGGGCAGGGGATGGAGGCGGGCCAGGACGGCGCGCAGCCCCCGCAGGCCAAGGGGCCGAACACGCAGCAGATCGCCAACGCCTCGCAGACGGCCGTCGACGAGACCGCGGGACTTGGTGAGGACGGCCAGAGCCCGGGCGGCCAAACTGAGGGCCCTTCGACCAGCCAAGCGCAGGGCACGCAGTGGCGTCCGCCGGAGCAAGCGGTCGAGGATCCGGCGATCGCCGAGGCACGAAATGCCCAGGGGAACAAGCAGCAGAGCGGACCCGCCCAGCAACTCCCGTCCCACGAGAAGGCGCAGTTCGACCACATTCGGGGAGACCAGGAGCCCCTCTCCAAGGTCGACGGCGGAAATGTGGCAGTCGACGAGCGCCCTGGCACGAAGGCTGCGCAGCTGCAGCAGAACCTCGACCGCGGCGGCCGCGGCAACGACGGCCGAGGCGGCGGCGACGGCGGCCGCGAACGCTAACCACCACCACCGACCGGCGTCCGCTACTCGCGGGCGCCGGTTCGCGTTCACCGCCCGGGCACGGGGCCAGAGCGGGTGGCTGTTCAGTAGACGATTGCTTGGGTGTCTTCGGTGAGGATTTCTTCGGTGAAGGCGGGGGCGCCGGCTATGCGGGTGCCGGGGCGAAGGTCGGACTCGGCCAGGTCGCGGCGCTTGGCGCACTGGGTGCAGACGGTGAGTTGACCGCCTTCGAGGACCGCGGTGAGCAGGTCGGCGAGGGGTGCCGCGTGCGGGAGTTCGAAGGCTTCGGCGCGCCCGGGTACGGCGAACCAGACGGCCTCACCGGTCAGCCACAGGGAGACCGTGGCGCCGGCCGCGACCGCGGTGGCGGCGACGGTGAAGGCCTGGTTGGCGCGCTCGGGTTCCTCGGCGCCTGCGGTCAGTTTGATCACCAGCGTGCGGGACATCACGCCACCGTAGCCGAAACCGCCGTACCCATCCTCTAGACTGACCAACGTGCTGCACGTCGTCTTCACCACCCTGCTGATCCTGGTCTGTGTGTTCATGGGCTGGTTCTCGGCGTTCGTCGTCTACCGGCTGTATCGCGGCCGTAGTGCGAACTGAGTGACCCCATGGCGTTCGAGATCCCGCAGGACCTGCACCCGGACCTGATCCCGCTCGCGTGGCTGCTAGGTCGCTGGGAGGGCCGCGGGCACGGTGACTACCCGACGATCGAGAAGTTCGAGTTCGGGCAGCAGATCGACTTCACCCACAACGGCAAGCCGTACCTGCACTACGTCAGCCAGACGTTCGTGGTCGGCGAGGACGGCACCAAGGAGCGTCCGCTCGCCGTCGAGACCGGGTTCTGGCGCCCGCAGCCGGACAACAAGGTCGAGGTGATCCTCGCGCACCCGACCGGCTTCGCCGAGATCTGGTACGGCGACATCGACGGCGCGAAGATCGAGCTGCAGACCGATGTGGTGGCCCGCACCGTCTCGGCCAAGGAAGTCACCGCCGGCCACCGCCTCTACGGTCTCGTCAACGGCGAGCTCCTCTGGGCGTACGACATGGCCGCCGAAGGCCAGGCCCTGCAGCCGCACCTCTGGGCGACCCTCGTCCGGTCCTAACTCTCGGACACCCAGGAGTACTCGACTTTTGGTCGTCCGCTGCGGCCGTCGTAGCGTTGTGTTCGGAGGGCCTGTCCCTGGTCGGCGAGATGTTCCAGGTAGCGGCGGGCAGTGATTCGCGATGTGCCGAGCGACGTCGCCACCTCCTCCGCGGTCCAGCCCTCGCGGTCGGCGAGGAGCTGTACGACGCGGTCGAGCACACCCCCGGCGAGACCCTTCGGCACTGACGAAACCGTTGCCGGATGCAATAGACGGTCCACCTCGTCCTGATCCGCGACGACCTGGCCGGCTTCGGCGGCGCGACGCTGACGTGCGTACGCCGACAGCCGGTCGCGCAACGTCTCGAACGCGAACGGCTTCAGCACGTACTGAACGACCCCGATCCGCGCGGCCGCCTGCACCGCCGCGACCTCACGCGCCGACGTTACCGCGACCACATCCGTTTGATTGCCAAGGGCCCGCATCCGCCGTACGACGTCCAGCCCGTGCCCGTCCGGCAGGTGCATGTCGAGCAGTACGACGTCGACGTTGCCCCGCGCAAGCACCTGCAGCGCGCGCCCCGCCGTACCGGCGATTCCGGCGCACGTGAAGCCGGGCAGCCGTTCGACGTACGTGCGATGTGCTTCTGCGGCGACGGGATCGTCCTCGACGACGAGTACGCGTAGGTCAGGCACTCGCGCCCACCGCCCGCGGCAACCGCACCCGCACGGTCAGCGCGGGTACTTCCTCCAGCTCGGAATCCGGATCGACCATCAGAGAACCTTGCCACCGCTCGACCGTGCTCCGCACCAGCACGAGCCCCAGCCCGTGCCCCGGCTCCGCCTTCGTCGTCCACCCGCGCTCGAACATGTGCGCCAACTCCACCGACCCCAACTCGGCACCCGTGTTCGTCACGATCAGATCCACTGCGTCCGCAGTCGTTGCAGCCCGGAACTCGACCTTCCTCGGCGCCGGACCACCACGCGCGGCCTCGATCGCGTTGTCCAGCAGGTTCCCGACCACGGTCACCACGTCCTGCGCCGGCAGCCGCGTGTTCAGCGCCTCGTGCCCGAGATCGAGGGTCAGTACGACGCCACGCTCCTGCGCCTGCGACAACTTCGCCAGCAACAGCGACGCCAGCACCGGATCGCCGACCGTGCCGACGACCCGATCCGTCATCGCCTGTGCGAACTGCAGCTCCGACACCGCGAACTCCCGCGCCCGTTCCGGTTTCCCGATCTCGATCAGACTGACCACGGTGTGCAGCCGATTCGACGCCTCATGATTCTGTGCCTGCAGCGATTCCGCCAAACTCCGTACGGCGTCCAGCTCGCCGAGTAACCGTTGCAACTGCGTGTGGTCCCGCAGCGTGACGATCCGCCCGCGCCCGGACGGCTGCTGGTTCACGACCACGACGCCGCGCGCTCCGAGGTGCAGCTCGTCGTACGCTGTCCGCCCGGTCGCGAGCAACTCGGCCAGGGGAGCGCCGAGGCTGAGCTCCTCCAGCGGCGTCCCGGGAACAACGGAGTGCAACCCGAGCAGGGCCAGCGCCTCGTCGTTCGCGAGCTGCACCCGGCCGTCGAGATCCAGCAGGATCAGCCCTTCGCGCGCCGCGTGCAGCACGCCTTCGTAGAAGTCGAGCATCCGGGCCAGTGACTGCGTTCCTACCCCGCGCGTGGCCCGGCGTACCCGCCAGGTGACGAGTGCGTTGCCGGCGATCGCGACCCCGAGCATCAGGCTGGCGATACCGAGCATCGAGCGCACGTCCAGCCGGACCAGCTCCCACCACGTCGGTGCGGCCAGGCCGCTCGCCGCCGCGTCCCGGAGTGCCTGTGCCCGCGATCGGCTGATCATCACGACCCATGCCATCGCGATCAGGACCAGGACCGTGACCGTCTGTATCCAGAGCACCTGGCGGCGCAGCTCCCACGGACGGTGTCGCATGCGGACAGTTTGCCCCTAATCCGCCCCTGATCCGCACTGCGAACGATATGAACGAAATGCGCACTTCTCCTGTGCGTCACGTCACAGTTACCCACAACCCCTCCGCCAAGGCCGATACAGGGAGTCCCACCAATGTCGAGCCCGACCGAACCCCGCCCGACTCCGGTCCGCAACGACCGGACCCATTTCCTCTACATCGCCGTCATCGTCGCCGTCCTGCTCGGCATCGGTGTCGGGTTCCTGTTCCCCGATTTCGCGGTCGAGCTGAAACCGCTCGGCACCGGCTTCGTGAACCTGATCAAGATGCTGATCAGCCCGATCATCTTCTGCACCCTGGTGCTCGGCATCGGCTCGGTCCGGCAGGCCGCCAGCGTCGGCAAGGTCGGCGGTCTCGCGCTCGTCTACTTCCTGGTGATGTCGACGGTCGCGCTCGCCATCGGCCTGGTGGTCGGCAACATCGTGCAGCCGGGCTCGGGCCTGAACCTGACCGACAAGCTCCGCGAGGCCGGCCAGAAGCAGGCCGCCGGCGCGCACGAGAGTACGACGGACTTCATCCTCGGCATCATCCCGAAGTCGCTGCTGTCCTCGCTGACCGAGGGCGAGGTCCTGCAGACCGTGCTGGTCGCGCTGCTCGTCGGCTTCGCGCTGCAGGCGATGGGATCCAAGGGTCAACCGGTCCTGATCGGAATCGGCCACATCCAGCGCCTGGTGTTCAAGATCCTGTCGATGATCATGTGGACGGCGCCGATCGGCGCGTTCGGCGCCATCGCGGCGGTCGTCGGTGCGGCCGGCTCCACCGCGCTGCTCAGCCTGCTGAAGATCATGCTGGCCTTCTACATCACCTGTCTGCTGTTCGTGATCGTCGTCCTGGGCACCATCCTGCGGATGGTCACCGGGATCTCGATCTTCCAGCTGCTGCGCTACCTCGGTCGCGAGTTCCTGCTGATCGTGTCCAGCTCGTCGTCGGAGACCGCCCTGCCCCGGCTGATCGGCAAGATGGAGCATCTCGGCGTCGACAAGTCCGTCGTCGGTATCACCGTCCCGACCGGGTACTCGTTCAACCTCGACGGTACGGCGATCTATCTGACGATGGCGTCGCTGTTCATCGCGGAGGCGATGGACACGCCGTTCTCGCTCGGCCAGCAGATCTCCCTGCTGCTGTTCATGATCGTCGCGTCGAAGGGTGCCGCCGGTGTCACCGGTGCGGGCCTGGCGACCTTGGCCGGCGGCCTGCAGTCGCACCGGCCGGAGCTGGTCGACGGCGTCGGTCTGATCGTCGGTATCGACCGGTTCATGTCCGAGGCCCGTGCGCTGACGAACTTCGCCGGCAACGCGGTCGCGACCGTCCTGGTCGGGCACTGGGTCGGCGAGTTCGACAAGAACCAGGCCGAGCAGGTGTTCGCCGGCAACGACCCGTTCGACGAGGTCGCCTTCGCCGCCGGTGACACCCACGCCGGCGACGTCCCGGCTGCCGTCGAAGCTCGCCAATCCGACAGCTAGACCATCCCCGCCCCTCCCAAGCGCTGCCCGCCGGGCCACAGACCGGCGGGCAGTGCTTTGAAGGGAAGGAAGGAATCAGCGGCCGTCCAGTAGTTCGATGACGGGTGCGAAGTCCTCGAGGTAGCCCGAGTTGACGCTGATGTAGCTCGCGCCGATCTGGTCGCGGCGCCGCAGCAGTTCGTCGGCCATCTCCTGCGGGGTACCGCGGAGCAGCATCAACGAGTCCATCGCCTCGAGCTCGTCCGGGTCGACCCCAGAGGCACGCTTGGTCCAGGGCGGCAGCGGACGAGTGCCGGCGGCGAGCAGGTTCATCGCAAGCTCGATGTCGTCGGCGCGGGACCCGGCCAGCTCGCGCAACTCGCGCGCGACGGCCGCAACCTTCGAGCGAGGAGTGGTCGCGTCCTTGGCCAGCGAGACGATGTCGGCCCGCTCGGCCGCGAGCGCAAGCGCCTTCGGTCCGCCGGCGGCCAGCATGATCGGCGTACGGCGCTCGCCGTCGAGCTCGCGCAGCAGGTCGAGGGTCTCGATGACCTGCTCCCGGCGCTCCCGGGCCGTTCCCCACCGCAGACCGACCTCGGCCGTCTGCTGCTCCGCGACCGGACGGCCGGTGCCGATGCCGAACTCGAACCGCCCATCGGTGAGCACGGTCAGGGTGTGCGCCTCCCAGGCGGCCTGTCGCGGCGTCCGCAGCGGCGCGGCTGCCACGAAGGTACCGACCCGGATGTCGGCGACCGCGGCCGCCATCGCCAGCGAGGAGAACGGCGCAGGGAGCTGGAGCCCGTCCGGCATCAGCACGGTCTGGAACCCGAGATCCGCCGCCTGCCGGACCGTCTTCACCCACTCCACACCGGTCGTCGGACTTCCCGCCACACCGAACCGGAACTGCCTCGCGTTCATCGCCCTGCTCCCTCCGTCGTTTGATGACTTCAGACTCGCCGCAGCGGGGGTCTGTCCACATCCCACGAGGGGAGGCGTTCGCCGTACGCCGACCGACGTACTCTGGTGACATGTCACGCATGCGCAGCCCCCTGCTCGACCGGCCCGGCGCGGTCGAGGCCGACGGACTCGACGCCGGCGTCGCGGCGCACTACGGCTCGGACCTGCGCGAGCAGCGGGCCATGGTCGCGGGTGAGGCGTTCGTCGATCTGTCGCACCGCGACGTGGTCACGATCACCGGCCCGGACCGGTTGACCTGGCTGCATGCGCTGACCACGCAGTTCTTCGAAGGCCTCAAACCCGGTACGTCGACGACCGCGCTGCTGCTGTCTCCGACCGGGCATGTCGAGCACGTGATGTACGGCGTCGACGACGGCGAGACGTTCTGGCTGCACACCGAGCCGGGCGCGGCCGCCGCATTGGTGGAGTGGCTGCAGAAGATGGTGTTCATGTCCCGTGTCGAGATCGCGGACGTGACCGACGACTACGCGATCATCTGGCGCCCTGGAGCTCCTTCGGGTGAGCATCTGACCCGTAGCGGCGATGACTCGCTGGGTGGGCACGAGGTGTTCCTGCCGCGTGCTGAGCTGGCTGGGCTGGAAGGCCCCGCGGCCGGCATCTGGGCGTACGAGGCGCTCCGGATCGAGGCAGGTGCGCCGCGGTTCGGGCTCGACACGGACGAGCGCGCGATCCCGAACGAGCTCGGCTGGCTCGGCGTCGGCGTACATCTCGACAAGGGCTGCTACCGCGGTCAGGAGACCGTCGCGCGGGTCCACAACCTCGGCCGCCCGCCGCGCCGCATCGTCCGCCTGCTCCTCGACGGTTCGGTCGACCACCTGCCGGCGCACGGGTACGCCGTCCGCGCAGGGGAAAAGCAGGTCGGCGTCATCGGCTCCGCGGCCCGCCACCACGAGCTCGGCCCGATCGCCCTAGCCCTGGTCAAGCGCAACGTCGACCCCACCGCCGTGCTGGAAATCGTGGCCGAAGATCAGCCCACGGTGACCGCCACGCAGGACCTCCTGGTCGACCCCGAGGCCGGCCTGCACGTCCGCGCCCGACTGTAAGCCCGCAGAGCTAGACGGGCGAGCGCAGGCGGCGGCCGGGAGCCGGGATGCTGGCGGGGCTGGCCAGGCCCAGAGTGCACAGGAACCGCTCGAGGCTGAACGCGGCCATGCCCAGGGCGACCGGATTGCCGGGAACACGGGAAGCCTCGACGGTGAGGTTGGGCAGAGATCCCGGCAGGACGTGATCCGGCAGCTCTGAGCGGACCGCGGGGATCAGCCAGTCACCCAAGGCCGCAGTGGTCCACCCGGTCAGCGTGATGTGCGCGATGTTCAGCAGGTTCACCAGGTCGCCGAGCGACGCCGCCAGGTAGTGAGAGGTACGGCGGGCAAGCTCGTCCAGCGAACTGTCACCACGCGCCAGCCCGGCGGCCACGGCGTCCACGAACCCGCGCTGCTGGGGCTCCCGCAGCGCGGAATGATCCTGGTCGATCTCCGACAGCGTGGTCTGTAGTCCGTGCACGCCCAGGTACGCCTCGACGCAGCCGAGCCGGCCGCACCGGCAGGGCCGGCCGTCCAGCTGGAGCAACGTATGTCCCCACTCGCCCGCGTTGTTCGCCTCGCCGCGGAGCAAGGACCTGTCGATCACGATGCCGGCACCGACCCCGGTGCCGAGATTGACCACCGCCATGCTCTTGGTCACCCGGCCGACGCCGAACCACAGTTCCGACAACGCGATCGCCTTGAGCGGGTTGTCGACGTAGACCGGCAGGCCGAGTCGCTCCGCGAGCAACGCCTCGATCGTCACGTCGTGCCAGTCCCAGTTCGGCGCGAAGACCGAAACCCCGGCGTCCGGCCGAACCTGGCCGGGCATGCTCACGCCGGCCCCGATGATCTGATCGCGCCCGATGCCGGCGTCCCCGATCGCTGCGTCGACAGCACGGACGATGCCGTCGACGACGTACGCCGGACCGCTCTCGTGCTCGTCGAGCGCGACCTGGCTCTGCGCGAGCGGCTGGAGAGTGACGTCGTACACCGTCGCGTCGACGTACGTCTCGGCCACGTCGATGCCGAGGATGCGGCCGCGGTCGGGGTCGATCGTCAGGCGCTCGTACGGGCGGCCGACCGTGTTCTGCTCGACCGTCGCGATCCGCAGCACGCCCTCGGCGAGGAACTGCGTGACGAGGGTGGCGACGGTCGCCGGACTCAGCCCGGTATGCCGGGAGATCTCCTGCCTGGTCGACGGCCCCAGGGCGAACAGGGCGTGCAGCACCTCGAACCGGCTCTCGTTGCGCAGGTCACGAGACGTCTGCCGCGGCACGTTCATCCCCTAGGTGCTCTCGATCCGTACTGTACGAAGCTCCGGCCTGGCCGGTCCGTCGACGCCCCGCACCAGCAGCGTCAGCCCGGACCATCCCGGCGGGATCCACAGTACGTCGGGATCGCCGCCGGAGAACGCCGGCCGGTCACCGAGCCAGACGCGTCCGAGACACTCCCCGGCGGCCCAGCCGGTGATCCGGATCTGAGTCCCTTCCGGCCGCACCAGCAGCCCATTCTCCAACGTTGGAAGCTCCACGTCGAGCCAGGCCTCCTCGCCCGGCTCGAGGGTCAGCGGGAGCTCGATCTCGGGTCCGGACTCGCGGCGGAGCGCGAACGCGGTCAGCAGCTCGTCGTCCTGTACGGCGCAGGTCCAGTCGAGGATCGGGGCCAACGTGAGCAGTTCGGCGCGGAGACCGCCGCCGCTCGGATTGTGCGGAAGAGTGACGGAGATCTGCTTGGTCCCCGCGGGCAGAACCACCCACGGGTCCTCGGAGTGGACGGTGAGTGGCCGGCCGTCGTCCACAGTCACGGAGACGGGCTCGCGAACGCCTTCCAGATGCAGGGCCGCCGGCGTTTCGGTGTCGAGGTGGCGCGTGTAGGTGATCGGCGTACCGACGCGGGTGCTGCTCCAGCCGGTCAGGCTCCGCAGCGGAGCCGGGTCGCCGGCCCAGTGCCCGTGGACCGTCCAGAGCGCGGAGATGTCGCGCGTCTCGATGACGTTCCACAGCGACCCGAGACCGCGCAGCGCGCCGAGCCGCAGGGACGGCAGCCGGGTGTCGTCGAAGTTCGCGTGGCCCCAGATCTCGACGGATGCCTGGATCTGTCCGGTGACCCCGCCGACGTCGATGCGTTCCGTCGCACCGAAGGCCGCCAGCGTGTGGACGCGACCGCCGATCGACAGCTCCACGATGTCGGCGGCGCCCACGAGCAACAGCTCGCCGGTCTCGTCGATGGTCGTCGTGTAGGTTCCGCGCCCCCGGTAGACGCCGAGAGATTCCAGCGTCGGCGGGAGCTCGTGAGTTCCCGCCGGCGTCGAGGGTGCGGCCGACGTACGTCGCCGGACGATCACCGATCCTGCGTCGGAGACCTCGGGGGCGTCGACCTCCGGTGGCGGCTCCACGGTGACCACGACACCTTCGACGATCCGCGACGACCCGACCGGGATCTCCTCGGTGGTGTTGCCGATGGCAACAGTCACCGGCACGGAGGAGCAGAACAGCAGGCCCTGCTTCGTATCCACCAGGTCAGCCGATGCCAGCCGGAGCGTGATGTCGCCGAGCGGCAGGTCGAGCACCATCAGTGGGCACGAGTCCGCTGCCACCGCGACCGGGATCCCTTCGACGATCGCCTGCCCGTCCTCGGCGCCGAGGTTCGGTACGGCGACCAGTCGGCCACCGCCCTCCAGCTCCAGCACCGAGTGCGACGAGCTGGTCGGAAAGTCGGTGGTCACCTTGATCGGCTCACCCAGCGTCGCTGACGCCAGCCGTGGTCCGAGCGCCTCCAGCACCCAGGCCAGCGCCTGCGCCTGCGCGAACTCCGGCCGCTCCACTCCTGTGGACGACACGTATCCACCGAAGTCGTAGCCGTGGCTCATGAAGTTCCCGGGCCGGCCCCAGTTGCCGCTCGACGGGGTGTAACCGAAGTTCCATCCCGACGACTGCAGGTACGGCGCGATCAGCGACGCGCCACTGGCCAGCAGCCGCCGCAGCGTCCGGTGCCGCCGGTTCGTCTCGGTGATCAGCAGCGGCAGCCCCCGATCGGCGAGCAGCCGCGCATACCGCCGTACCTCTTCCTCGATGAACGGCGAGTCGTCGTCAGGGTAGAAGTTGCACGCCGGTACGACGCCCTCCACGTCGCCGGTGGCGCCGAAGAGATCTCCTTGCCCGGAGCAAGCAACCAGCGGTACGTCGAGACCGTGCTTCAGAGCCTGTTGACGCAAGGCGCTGAGGTACCCGGGCCGGTCGTCGCAGTCGAAGAAGTCGAGCTCGTTCTCCAACTGGACCATGATGACGGCACCACCCGCGCCGTACTGACGCGCAGCCAGGATCGGCAGTACCTGATCGAACCAGTCCGTCACCTGAGCGAGGAACCGCGGCTCGTTCTGCCGGACGCGCAGCGCGGGGTCCAGCCCCAGCCACGCCGGCAGCGCACCGCCGTCCCACTCCGAGCAGATGTACGGACCGGGCCGGGCGATGACGTGCAGCCCGAGTTCGAACGCGAGATCCAGGAACGCGGCGACGTCACGACGTCCCTCGAACGACCAGCGGCCGGGGGAGAGCTCGTGGAAGTTCCACGGCAGGTACACGTCGACACACGTGTACCCGGACCGGCGAACCTGCTCGAGCCGCGCCCGCCACTGCTCCGCCGGCAACCGGAAGTAGAACAGCGACGCGCACAACAGCACTCGCGGTTCACCATCGATCCGGATCCCTCGCGCGTCCATTTCGACCGTCACTTGACCCCCGCACTCCCGCCGCTGATGTCCATCTCGTACAGGTACCGCTGTCCCAGGTAGTACACCAGGATCATCGGCAAGGTGAGCAGGATCGACCCGACCATCACCAGGTTCCAGGGTGGTGCCTGCAGTGCTTGCGACGTACTGGTGATGTACTGCACGCCCAGCGCGAGCGGCATCTTGGTCTCGTCGTTGAGGTAGATCAACGGGCCCATGAAGTCGCCCCAGGTCGCGGTCAGGGTGAAGATCCCGATCGCGATCAGCACCGGGCTGAGCATCGGCAGCATGATCCGGCGGTAGATGCCGAAGAAGCCGAGGCCGTCCACCATCGCGGCCTCGTCGATCTCGCTCGGCAGCCGGGACACGAACTGCCGGACCAGGAAGACGTTGAACGCGTTGGAGAAGAAGTTCGGCACGATCAGCGGCAGGAAGGTGTTCACCCAGCCGAGTTCCTTGAACAGGATGAACTGCGGGATCATCGTGATCTGCGCCGGGATCATCATGGTCGCCAGCACGATGATGAACAGCGCGTTCTTGCCCGGCGCCCGCAACCGTGCGAACGCGTAACCGACCAGCCCGCTGGACAGCACCTGCCCGATCACCGCGCCGGTCGAGATGATCACCGAGTTCAGCAGGAACCGCTGCATCGGAAGGTCGGTGCTGAACACCCGGGTGAAGTTGTCCCAGTGGAACTCGCGGGGAAGGATCGTGAAGGTGTTCGCGTTGACGGTCTGGTCGCTGGACAGCGCGATCGACACCACGAACACCAGCGGTACGCACAGCACCGCCGACACGATGATCAACGTGGCATAGGTGAACGGCGTCGCCCGGAACACGCCCATGACCCGATCGCGGCTCGGAGTCCGCTCCGGTCCCGGCTCCGGTTCCTGCTGCGGTGGTGCGGCAGCGGAGATAACGGTGGCCATCACTTCACCTCGGTCTCGTAGAACACCCAGCGCCGGGCGGTGCGGAAGGCGAGCAGCGTGAACACCAGGATGACGGCGAACAACAACCACGAGAGCGCCGACGCGTAACCCATGTGGTAGAAGGAGAACGCCTCGTTGAACAGCAGCGGAACCATCATCTGGCTGGCGTTGTCCGGCCCGCCCTTGGTCAGGATGTAGACCTGGGAGAAGACCTGGAACGCCCCGATCAGCCCCATGATCAGGTTGAAGAAGATGATCGGGGTCAGTTGCGGGAAGGTGATACTCCAGAACTGCCGGAACGGTCCCGCACCGTCGACCTCGGCCGCTTCGTAGAGCTCCCGCGGGATGCCCTTCATGGCCGCGAGCAACAGGACGGTCGCGCCGCCGGCGCCCCACACGGACAGCAGGATCAGCGCGGGTTTCACCCAGATCGATTCCAGCAGCCACGACGGGCCCGGGATGCTGAACACCCCGAGCACGTCGTTCAGCGGACCGGACGGGGCCAGCACCATCTTGAAGATCATCGCCGTCGCGACCAGCGGCACCAGCGTCGGCAGGTAGATCAGCGTCCGGAACACCTTGCGGAGGCGAACCTGCTTGTTCAGCAGGTTCGCCAGCCACAGGCCGATCCCGAGGCCGAGCGGCACCGAGATCGCGGCGTAGAAGAACGTGTTCCACAACGCCTTCCAGAACACCGGATCCTCGGTCAGTAGCCGGGTGTAGTTCTCCAGCCCGACGAACTTCGGCGGGGTGAAGGAGTCCCAGTCGGTCAGCGAGATGTAGATCGACGCGATCATCGGCCCGAGCAGGAACACGACGAACCCGATGATCCACGGCGACGCGAACAGGTAGAACCACAACGCCTCGCGGCGGCGTAGCTTCGACATCAGGCCGGCTTGACGATGGACTCGAGTCGCTTCTGCACCGCCGTCAGCGCGGTCCGCGCGTCCTGCTTGCCCAGCCAGAAGTCGGCCAGCCCGTCGTCGAACGCCTTCTGCATCTCGTTCCAGGCCGGGATGAACGGCGCCCGGTAGACGAAGTCGCTGGACTCGCCGAACACGTTCATGTTCACCGGCTTGGTCATCCAGGCCGGTTTCAGGAACGCCTGGCTCTTCTGCACCTCGATGTTGGCCGGAACGTCCTGGCCGGTGGCGATGATCTGCTGCTGCGCCTCCGGCGAGGTGAAGAAGTCGATCGCCTTGAGGGCGGCATCCGGGTTCTTCGCCGTCCGGGAGACCGCCAGGCCGCTGCCGAACGCGGTCACTGCCTGCTGCTTGCCCTTCCACAGCGGCGCGATGTCCCACTCGATCTTGCTCTTGGCCAGACCGCCGATCGCCCAGAAGCCGGTGGTGTTCACCGCGACCTTGCCGTTGGCGAACGCCGCGTCACCGCCGACGTCGGCGCCCATGTCGGCGTACTGCTTCGGGGTCGGGACGACGCCGTGCTTGAACACCAGGTCGCCGGTCCACTGCAACGCCTCGATCACCTCGTCGGTGGCGACCGCGGGCTTGCCGCTGTCGTCGATGATCTTGCCGCCGTTCTGGTACACGAAGCTCCACCACTGGGCCCACCAGCCGCCGCCGGAGTAGCCCCACTGCTTGCCCGGCACAGTCAGTTCCTTGAACGCGCTGAGCGCGTCGTCCCAGGTCCAGTCCGCGGTCGGCGCCTTGATGCCCTTGGCGTCGAAGAGCGTCTTGTTGTAGTACACGATCATCGCGCCGGAACGGTCCGGGATCGCGTAGACCTTGTCCTGGTAGGAGTACAGCTTGCCGATCGAGCCGAACCGCTTCTCCAGGTCGATCCCGGCCTTCGACGCCAGGTCGTCGAGCGGCAGGAGCTGGTTCTTGCTCGAGTAGACGTTGACGCTCTCGGCCACCTGCATGATGTCGGGGCCCTTGCCGCCGGCAATCATCGTCTGGACCTTCTGCGCGTAGCCGTCACCCGGGATCAGCTGGAGCGTCACCTTCAGCTCGGGGAACTTCTTGACCAGCAGGTCGATCCGCTTCTGGTACGCCGTCTTGTCGGCGTCTCCGCCCCACACCGCCATCACCAGGTTGGCGGCGGTGGCGTTGCCCGACGTACTGCCCTTGTCGTCGCTGTCCGAACCGCAGGCGGTGAGCGTGATGACACCCGCGGCCAGACTCATCCCGAGAAATCCCCGACGCGAAACCTGCGCCTTGTCCATCGCCATCGCGCTGACCTTCCCGTGCGTGTTGAACCCTGGGGATTTGTGTTGATCCCTGAGGGTTTGGGTGCCGGTTAAACTAATCATTGGAATAACCCTTGGCAAGACCTAGGTCCTCGAAATGCCAAACCGTGACCGCTGCGGCGGCGATGCTTCCGGTGCGGTGCGCGGGCCTGTGAGGCGAATCATTCGCAACCAGGCGTTTTGCACCTGTACAGTTCAGCCGTGACCGAACCTGTGATCCTGGCCGACGTCGTCCGTAGCGACTTCGTCGAAGGCCACCACCGTGGCTCCGTCGTGGTGACCAACCCCGACGGCACCGTCGACTGGGCGGCGGGCATCGTGGACCAGCCGATGTTCCCGCGCTCGTCCAACAAGCCCATGCAGGCCCTCGGCATGCTCCGCAACGGCCTCCCCCTGACCGACAAGCTCCTCGCGCTCGCGGGTGCGTCGCACTCGGGCGAGCAGTTCCACGTGGACGGCGTACGGCAGATCCTCGCGACGGCAGGCCTCGACGAGACTGCGCTGCAGACGCCGGTCGCGTACCCGCTGGACGACGACACCCGGGACGCCTGGGTCAAGGCCGGCCACGGCAAGGAGCGGATCGTGATGAACTGCTCCGGCAAGCACGCCGCGATGCTGCTGACCAGCACGCTCAACGACTGGGACCTCGAGACCTACCGCACGCCGGATCACCCGCTGCAGAAGGAGATCCGCACCGCGATCGAGGACGCGGCGGGCGAGAAAGTCTCGTACGTCGCGATCGACGGCTGCGGCGCGCCGATCTTCGCGCTCACGCTCTCCGGCCTGGCCCGCTCGTTCGGCCTGTTCGCGGCTGCGGCCACGGACACCCAGGAGGGTCAGGTCGCCCAGGCGTTCCGCGCGTACCCCGAGTACGCCAGCGGGAGTACGCGCGACGAGGCCGAGCTGATGCGAGCCGTCAACGGCTTGTTCTGCAAGGCCGGCGCCGAGGGCGTGTACGCCGTCGGTCTCGCGGACGGCACCGGTATCGCGCTGAAGCTCGAGGACGGTACGCCGCGCGCCCGCAAGGTCGTGATGGCGGCGACCCTCCAGCGTCTCGGCATCACGAACGACACGATCGAGAACCACCTCCACTTCGACCTCACCGGCGGAGACAACGTGGTCGGCGCAGTCCGCCCGCACACCCCGACCTTCGCCTGACCCCAGCCCCGTCTTTCCGGAACTTCTTGGTCGCCTGGCGACTATTTGTTTCCGGAGAGGCGGGGTTTTCTATGGTGGGTGGGTGGATGAGGCGATCGTGGTCGGGGCCGGGATTGGTGGGGTGGCCGCTGCCGGGGCGTTGGGGCGGGCCGGGTGGCGGGTTCGGGTGTTGGAGAGTGCGCCGGAGCTGGGGGAGGTCGGCGCGGGGCTTGTCGTGACCATCAACGGGCAGCGGGCGGCCGAGGAGCTCGGGGCGGCGGAGCGGATCCGGCGGAGTGGGTACGACGTACGCGCGGCCGGGACCCGGCGGTGGGACGGGAAATGGTTGCTCAAGGCACCTGATGGTGGTGACACCGGGATGATCGGGATCCACCGGCGGCGGCTGCATCAGGCGCTGGTCGACGCGCAGGACGCCGACCTGGTGACGGGTGCTCGGGTCAGTGCGGTCGAACCGGGGGCCGTGGGTGGTGAGCGGGCCCGGGTGACGTGGGAGTCGGCGGACGGGACGCACAGTGCGCGGGCCGATCTGGTGGTCGGCGCGGACGGGATCCGCAGTACGACCAGGAACGCCTTGTTTTCCGCGGGTTTGCGCTACAGCGGCTTCAGTTGCTGGCGTGCGGCGACACCGGACACCACGGTCGACGATCGGTTCGCGATGACGTGGGGGCCGAACGCCGAGTTCGGGGCGCTGCGGATCAGCGCCGACGAGGTCTATTGGTACGGGTACGTCGCGATGCCGAGCGGCCGGCCGATCGGGGACGAGGTGCGAGCGGTCCGCGAGTACTTCGCTGCGTGGGCCCCCGACGTACGGGCGCTGACCGAGACGACGGACGAGGTGATCCGGCACGACGTGTGGGTGCTGGACCGGCCGCTGCCGCGGTACACGATCGGGCGGACCGTGTTGATCGGGGATGCGGCGCATCCGATGCTGCCGACGCTCGGGCAGGGTGCGAACTCGGCGCTCGAGGACGCGGTGACGCTCGGGCTGGTGATCCCGGCCGGGGGCGAGCTGGCGGTTGGGCTGCGGGAGTACGAGGCGCAGCGGTACCGGCGTACGCAGAGGATTGTCAGCCGGTCGGCGTGGATGGGGCGGACCGGGGCAGAGGTCGGGGTGCGTGGGCAGTGGTTGCGGAACGCGATGCTGCGGATCACCCCGCCGCGGGCCGCGCTCAGGAACGGTACGCGGATCTTCGACTGGACTCCGCCCGGGTCATTTGGCGCGCAGGCGGTCGACCGCGGGTGACAGGACCGGGAGCGGGGCGGTCGGCGCGGGCAGGTCGTAGCCGGCGTACAGGCGGGTGCGGATCGCTTCCAGGGGGAAGGTCTCGCGGTAGATCGCGAGTTTGACGGTCACGCCCTCCAAGGTTGCTCTGAGCAACATCTCCTCGACGGCCGGGTCGGTGGCGCCGCGGGCCGCGAACACGTCGCGGATCGCGTCCTCGACCAGCGACAACCGGCCGGACTTGGCCTGCTCGACGCGGGCGAACACGTCGTGGGTGGTCGGCTGCATCATCAGCGTGATCGCGAGCCGCTGGATCGGGAGCGTGGTCGCGGCCGCCATCAGGGCGCCGTCGATGATGCCGGCCAGCCGTTCGTCCGGAGTTCCCTGGATGTTCAGGATCCCCGCGATGCCGTCCAGCCAGCGGTCCAGGAGCTCGGCGGCCAGTTGCTCCTTGGTGGCGAAGTAGTACGAGACCAGGCCGCGGGAGACGCCCGCGGCGGCGGTGATGTCGGAGATCGACGCGGCCTCGTAGCCCTTCGCGGCGAAGGTCTCCAGCGCCGCGGCCAGGATGCGTTCGCGTGAGCGCTCCCGCAGTTCCTGGTTGACAGTCGCCGATCGCGGCACTGATTCCTCTCCGGTCGAAGCCTGAAGCGCCGGGCAACCCCCACATCCTCGTGCCCGGCGCCTCGGGCTGACCCCCCGTGTTACGGCCCCTCCCCAGGCGCCGTTTATAGACTGGACGTCCAGTCAACAAACGTCAAGGACCGTCCCGTTTTCTGGACACGCGCGGTGACGGGTAGAATGAAAGGGCTGCGCCCTGTGTCGAGTGGCACGTGAAACCGCCGTAGCCACCGCCAGATCCCTCTCATTGCTTGGAGCGCTTCCTCATGCCTGTCCGTAACGACCTGCGCAACGTCGCGATCGTGGCCCACGTCGACCACGGGAAGACCACCCTCGTCGACGCGATGCTGTGGCAGTCCGGCGCCTTCGGAGCCCATCAGCACGTGGATGAGCGGGCGATGGACTCCGGCGACCTGGAACGTGAGAAGGGCATCACGATCCTCGCCAAGAACACCGCCGTACGGCACAAGATGGCCAACGGCGAGCAGATGACGCTCAACATCATCGACACCCCCGGTCACGCCGACTTCGGCGGCGAGGTCGAGCGCGGTCTGTCGATGGTGGACGCGATCGTGCTGCTGGTGGACGCCTCCGAGGGCCCGCTGCCGCAGACCCGGTTCGTGCTCCGCAAGGCGCTGGCGCGGCAGATGCCGGTGATCCTGGTGGTCAACAAGGTCGACCGCCCGGACGCCCGGATCTCCGAGGTCGTCGACGAGACGTACGAGCTGTTCCTCGACCTGCTCGACCACGACGCCGACCAGTCCGCGCTGGACTTCCCGGTCGTCTACGCCTCGGCCCGGGCCGGTCGCGCCTCGCTGAACCAGCCTGCCGACGGCGGTATGCCGGACTCCGAGGACCTCGAGCCGCTGTTCGAGACGATCCTGAAGAACGTCCCGGCCCCGGAGTACACCGAGGGCGCGCCGCTGCAGGCGCACGTCACCAACCTGGACGCCTCGCCGTTCCTCGGCCGGCTCGCGCTGGTCCGCGTGCACGAAGGCACCCTGAAGAAGGGCGCGCAGGTCGCCTGGTGCCGGCACGACGGCTCGATCCAGAAGGTCAAGATCACCGAAATGCTGGTCACCGAGGCGCTCGAGCGCGTCCCCGGCGACTCGGCCGGCCCGGGTGACATCGTCGCGATCGCGGGCATTCCGGAGATCATGATCGGCGACACCCTGACCGACCCGGAGAACCCCAAGCCGCTGCCGCTGATCACCGTGGACGAGCCGGCCATCTCGATGACGATCGGCACCAACACCTCGCCGCTGGCCGGCCGGACCAAGGGCACCAAGGTGACCGCCCGCCTGGTCAAGGACCGGCTCGACCGCGAGCTGGTCGGCAACGTCTCGCTGAAGGTGCTGCCGACCGAGCGCCCGGACGCGTGGGAGGTGCAGGGCCGTGGTGAGCTGGCGCTGGCCATCCTGGTCGAGCAGATGCGCCGCGAGGGCTACGAGCTGACCGTCGGCAAGCCGCAGGTGGTCACCCGCGAGATCGACGGCAAGCGGCACGAGCCGGTCGAGCGGCTGACGATCGACTGCCCGGAGGAGTACCTCGGCACGGTCACCCAGCTGCTCGCGGTCCGGAAGGGCCGGATGGAGCAGATGACCAACCACGGCACCGGCTGGGTCCGGATGGAGTTCCTGGTCCCGGCCCGTGGGCTGATCGGGTTCCGCACCGAGTTCCTCACCGACACCCGCGGTACCGGTATCGCGCACCACGTCTTCGAGGGGTACGAGCCGTGGTTCGGCGAGCTGCGCACGCGGCCGTCCGGCTCGCTCGTGTCCGACCGGGCCGGCGCGGCCACGTCGTACGCGATGATCAACCTGCAGGAGCGCGGCACCATGTTCGTGGAGCCGGCCACCGAGGTGTACGAGGGCATGATCGTCGGCGAGAACTCGCGCTCCGACGACATGGACGTCAACATCACCAAGGAAAAGAAGATGACCAACGTCCGCTCGAACGCGGACGAGTTCGAGAAGCTGGTGCCGGCCCGCAAGCTGTCGCTGGAGCAGTCGCTGGAGTTCTGCCGCGAGGACGAGTGCGTCGAGGTCACGCCGGACGCGATCCGGATGCGCAAGGTCGCCCTCACCCAGATCGAGCGCGCCAAGCTCGGCCGCAAGTCGAAGAGCTGATGGTCGACCGGACGGTGGTAGACGGGCTCTTCCCGGCGGATCTCCCGGAGCCGGAGCACTGGGAAGAGCGGTATCCGGCGCGGGAGCTGCCGGAGGGAGCGAAGGTCACGCGGCTCGGCCCGTCGCCGACCGGGTTCATCCACATCGGCGGCATCTACGTCGGGATGATCGACCGCGACATCTCGTCGAACACCGGCGGGGTGTATCTGGTCCGGGTCGAGGACACCGACCAGTCGCGGGAGGTCGAGGGCGCGCTCGAGCAGTTCGCGCGCGCGTTCGAGTACTTCGGCATCAGCTCCGACGAGGACACGGACCACGGTTCGTACGGACCGTACCTGCAGTCCGAGCGCGAGCAGATCTACCTGACCTACGTGCGCCACCTGCTCCGGCAGGGCAAGGCGTACCTGTGCTTCGCGACGAAGGACGAGCTCGCCGACATCACCTCCCGCCAGCAGGCGTCGAAGGTCCCGACCGGGTATTACGGCAAGTGGGCGATCTGGCGCGACGCCGATCCGTCGGCCGTCGCCGAGAAGCTCGCCGAGGGTACGCCGTACGTCGTGCGCTTCCGGGCGCCTGATGACGCCGACGGGCAGCGGACCAGTTTCGTCGACGCGATCCGCGGCCGGCTCGAGCACGAGGCGAACCGCAACGACACGGTGATCCTGAAGTCCTCGGACCAGTCGCCGCGACTTCCGACGTACCACTTCGCGCATGCGGTCGACGACCACCTGATGCGGGTGAACCTGGTGATCCGCGCCGACGAGTGGATCTCGTCGGTGCCGCTGCACCAGCAGCTGTTCGCGGCGCTGGAGTTCGAGCCGATCGCCTACGCGCACATCGCGCCGCTGATGAAGCAGATCCCCGGCGGCAAGCGCAAGCTGTCGAAGCGCAAGGATCCCGAGGCGGGCGTCGACTTCTACATCGGCGCGGGCTACTCGGCCGACGCGGTCCTGTACTACCTGCGCGGCCTGGCCAACGGACGGCTCGCGGAGCTGCCGCTGGCCGAGGCGCTGACGACGCCGATCGACCTGAGCCTGTGCGGGGTCGCCGGTCCGTTGGTCGACCTGGTGAAGCTGGAGGACATCAGCGCCGACCACATCGCGACGCTGAGCGGACAGCAGATCCTCGACGCGGTGCGCGCCTGGGCCGTGGAGTACGACGCGGAACTCGTTCCCGTGCTCGACAACGAGAAGGATCTGGCGTTGCGTGCACTCGCGGTCGAGCGTGACGGCGTCGAGAACCCGCGCAAGGACCTGCGCAAGTGGTCGGACTTCCGGCCGGCGTACGGCTTCTTCTTCACCGAGCTGTTCGTCCCGGTGGACGGACCGGCCGACGAGCGGCTGGTTCCGCTCGGTGTCGCGGCCGACGTCGTCACCGCGTTCGCGGCGGATCTCGTGGCGAACTACGAGCATCTCGACGACCCGCAGGAGTGGTTCGACCAGATCCGTACTCTCGCCGGCAAGCACCGGTTCGCGCCGAACGCCAAGGAGTACAAGAAGGATCCGGACGCGTACGTCGGCTCGATCCGCGAGGCCTCGCAGCTCGTGCGCGTCGCGATCACCGGCGCCACCCGGAGCCCGGATCTGCACGCGACCGCGCAGGCGCTCGGAGCTCCCGAGGTCCTGCGCCGGCTGCGCGCGCTGACGTCGTAGGGCACGAACTGGAAACGGTGACTGACGGAGCGTGCCCTGGGCTCCGTCGGTGTGATACACCATTTCTCGGCCACTGGTGGGGCAGTGGTTGGGGGAAGAAAGTTTTGATTCGTTACCAACCAGACGTGAAGTAGCGACGTCTGTTCTTGTGGAAGCACTCTTTGGGGGAAGGACAAGGGAAACATGGGGATTCTGCGTAAGTTCGGCGCTACCCTGACGGCCGCCGCGTTCGTGGGCGTCGGCGCTCTGTCGGCGACCACTTCGGCCGAGGCCGCGCCTCAGGTCGCTGCGTCGGCGCAGAAGTCGACGACGGCTCCGGCTCCGGTGGGTCTGCCGCCGAAGGCGGCGGCCAAGACCACGGCCACGTCCAACAGCAAGCTCATCGCCAAGTACAGGATCGACCGGCGGTGCCTGACCAAGGGCCGGGTCCTCTGCATCAACAAGAAGACCCGCAAGCTGGTGTACGTCGTGAACGGCAAGCCGATCCAGGTCATGGACGTCCGGTTCGGCGCGATGAAGACGCCGACCCGCAGCGGCGTCTTCAAGGTCTACCGCAAGTCGAAGAACCACGTCTCTTCGCTGTACCACTCGAAGATGCCGTACGCGATGTTCTTCAGCGGCGGCCAGGCCGTCCACTACTCGTCGGACTTCAAGGCCCGCGGCTACAACGGCGCCTCGCACGGCTGCGTGAACGTCCGCGACAAGAAGAAGATCGCCTGGGTGTTCGCCCGGGTGAAGACCGGCGACAAGGTCGTCGTCTACAGCAAGTGAGCTGACTCATCGACAGCGGCCGGGGAGCTACTCCCCGGCCGCTGTCGCGTTCCGGAACGCCTGGTACAGCCGCGGTTCCACCAGGCAGAAGGTGCCCTCGGCAACATTGGTCGACGTACGGCGCAACGTCCGGACGGCGATGTCCGCCGCGGACTGTGCGGGCCACCCGTAGATGCCGGCCGAGACCGCCGGCAGCGTCATCGTCTGTACGCCGAGCTCGTCCGCGATCCGCAACGCGTTGCGGTAGCAGGACTCGAGCAGCGCCGGATCCCGTTGCCCGGCGGTGTAGTTCGGCCCGACCACGTGGATCACGTACGTCGCCGGTAGCGCGCCGGCTGTGGTCCACACCGCCGTACCCGTGGGAGTGCCGTTCGGGTACCGCTCGATGAGCTCCGCGAGGATCTCGCGGCCGCCCGCCCGGTGGATCGCCCCGTCGACACCACCACCGCCGCGCAAGGCGTGATGAGCGGCGTTCACGATCGCGTCCGCAGGCACCGTGGTGATGTCCGCCGTGCTCAGTACGATCTCGATGGCGTCCTCCTTCAGCAGGCCGGGATCCAGTCGAGGAGCGCGGCGGCGATCGCGGGGGCCGAGTCCTCGGGCAGGAAATGCAGTCCGGGAACGGTGACCTCCCGCTGGTTCGGCCAGCGTCGGCACAGCTCGCGCAGCGGTCCGGTCAGCAGCGCACCCGGATCTCCGTTGATGAACAGCTTCGGTACCTGCGACTGCGCCATCCACGCAGCGTTGGCCGCGACGATGTCGTGCACGTCCGCCGGCGTCCCGTCGATCGGGATCTCGCGCGCCCAGGTCAGCATCGGACGCCGGCTTTCCCCGGGCTCCGCGAACGGCGCCCGGTACGCCGCGAGCTCGTCGTCGGTCAGCTTGCGCATCGTGCCGCTCGGGAGGACCAGCTCGATGAACACGTTTTCCTCCAGTACGAGGTGCTCTCCTTCCGGGCTGCGGAGCCGACGGAACAGCTCAGGAGCTGGTGCGTTCGGACTGTCCCAGGTGACCGGAGCGACGAGCGTCTCCAGGTAGGCGATCCCGCTGACGGCATCGGGATGCCGACGGGCCCAGTCCGTCGCCAGAACCCCACCCCAGTCGTGACCGACGAGGATCACGTCGCTGGTCAGCCCGAGCGCCTCGAAGAATGTGTCGACGTACCGGCTGTGGTCGGCGAAGCGGTAGGTGCCGGTGGTCGACGGACCCGATTCGCCCATCCCGGCCAGATCCGGTGCGATGCAGCGCGCGATCGCCGAGACCGGGCCGAGGACGTCACGCCACAGGTACGACGACGTGGGATTGCCGTGCAGGAACACGACCGGACGGCCGCTGCCCGCCTCGCGATAGGCGATCCGGGTGTCGATGTCCACGGAGCTGAGCATGGAGTGTTCCTCCGGTACGCTGAGCCAACCGAATGGGGTGTGAGGGCGTCCTAGAAGTGTAGGGACGGGGCTACCAAAAGGGGTGTCCGATGCGCGGGCTGTTGATTCGCAAGGTGCTGAGCGGGCTGGTTGCCGGGGGTGCGATTGCTGCACTCCTGAGTTCCGGAACGACGGCGACCGCGACTCCGCAGGACCTGAAGACGGTGCCGTTCGAGGTGAGCGGTGAGCTGCCGATCTACCCCAAGGCACTGTGGAAGAACGGCTCCAGCGGGACGAACGTCCGCAAGGTCGAGGCGCGGCTGGTGCAGCTGAAGCTGCTCGAGAAGCGCTACCTGGACAACGAGTTCGGGACCATGACCCGGTCCGCGGTGAAGAAGTTCCAGAAGTCGAAGGGCATTCCTCAGCTCGGGTACGTCGACCAGAACACCTGGGACCAGCTGGCCAAGGTCACCCACGAACCGACCCAGACCGAGCTGTACCCGCCGGTGCCGGTGGTGAACGGCAAGAAGCTCGACGCGCGCTGCGCGACCGGTGTGGCGCTGTGCATCGACAAGAGCACCCGCAAGCTGCGGTACGTCGTCGACGGTGTGGTGAAGATGCAGCTGGACGTCCGGTTCGGCGCGGTGAAGACCGCGACCCGGGAGGGCAGCTTCACGGTCGGCTGGAAGAGCCGGAACCACGTCTCGAAGCTGTACGACTCGAAGATGCCGTACGCGATGTTCTTCAGCGGCGGCCAGGCGGTGCACTACTCGTCGGACTTCGCGGCCCGCGGCTACAACGGCGCGTCCCACGGCTGCGTGAACGTCCGCGACCTGGCCAAGATCAAGGTTCTCTTCGACGAGATCCATGTCGGCGACAAGGTCGTCGTCTACCGCTCGTAGTTACAGCGGGCGGGGGCCTCTGCGACGGCGGATGGCCCCCCAGCCACCGCGGCCACGGCCGGTGGCGGCGCGGAGAGCGGGGCGGGCGTCCACGAGGTACACGGCGGAGGCGACGATGCCGATCAGGCCGAAGAAGCTCAGCCAGCCCTGGAACACCTGGCTCAGCGTGAACACGACCAGGATCAGCACCCAGCCGGGCTTGGTGAGCTTGTCGGCGGCGATGAACACCGCCCGCGGCCGAAAGACCGCATCGGCGAGCGCGACGAGTTTGATCGCAAGCAGCACCCACCAGATGACCGCTAGCGGATCGTCGAACCCGGGGATCAGGCTCCGGAAGGTGATCATGCTACGAGCCTAACCGACAGACCGGGCGGCCCACCTCTGCTCAGTCGCAGCTGTGGACCGCCCGATCGCAGGATTCACCCGGAGGTGGGTGAGTCGTTACTGTCTGTCGTGATTCAGTCGCCGACCTTGTCGGCCGCGGACCCGGCGGCCTTGGCGGCGGACTTCGCGGTCTTGCGGGCGCTGGTCGCGGTCGCCTTGACGTTGCGGGTCGCGCTCGTGGCGGTCTTCTTCGCGGTGGTGCGGGTGGCCTTGGCCTTGCTCACCGTGGTCTTGGCGGTGCTGACCAGGTCCTCGGTCGCCTGCTGGTGGCGGATCCGCTCGACCAGGTCCTTGCCGCGGCCGGCCAGGTCCTCGTAGGTCTCCTCGGCCTGACCGAGAACGGTGGTGAAACCGGCCTGGGCGGTCTTCGGGAGCTCACGCAGCTTGGCCGGGGCGGTGCGCGCGTCGGCGACGATCGCCTCGAAGCGCTTGGTCAGCTCGACCTGCGCCTTGGTCAGCTCCTTGGTGAGCTCGGTCTGCAGGTTCTTCTGGTCGATCTTCGCGAACCGGGCGGTCACGTCCTCGCCGACGGCGCGGACCTTCTCGACCGCGAGGTCGCCGGCGCCGGCGATCGCGTAGAACGGGGTAACAGGCGTACGGGTAGCCATCAGGCTTCTCCTCGGGGTGTTTTCAGCAGGTTCGTTCAGTCGGTGCTGCGCTTGCGAGCCGTGGACTTCTTCGCTGGCGGCTCTTCAGGGGCGTTCTCGCGGACGAACGACGTGTAGACGTCCAGCAGGACGCGCTTCTGGCGCTCGGTCAGTGCGGGGTCGAGCAGGACGGCGTCGACCACGCCCGTGCCCTGCCGCCCGCCATCGGCGTCGTCGTCCGGATCGAGAATGCCGGCCCGTACATAGAGGGTCTCCGCGGAGATCCGCAACGCCTTCGCGAGCTGCTGCAGTACGTCGGCCGACGGCTTCCGCAGGCCGCGCTCGATCTGGCTCAGGTACGGGTTCGACACTCCGGCCAGGTCCGACAACTGCCGCAACGACAGCTGCGCGTGCCGACGCTGCTCGGCGAGGTACTCCCCGACGGAGCCCACCGCCCCAGCTGCGCGATCACTCAACTTGGCCATGCCACCAGTGTGCTAGCAAGCTGCTTGCAATTGCAAGCACCCACCCCGTGAGCCGCCTCACTCGCGTGCCGGCCTACTGGATCAGGACTCGCGGTGGACCTTGTGCTGGGCGGCCTGGGCTCGGGGGCGGACGGTGATGCGGTCGATGTTGACGTGGGCGGGGCGGGTGGCGATCCAGGCGACGATGTCGGCGACGTCCTCGGCGGTGAGGGGTTCCCGTACGCCGGCGTACACGGCGTCGGCCTTGGACTGGTCGCCGTTGAAGCGTGTCAGGGCGAAGCCTTCGCTCTGGACCATGCCGGGGGCGATCTCGCTGACCCGGACCGGCTGGTCGTACAGCTCCAGGCGGAGCGTGTCGACGACGGCCTTGGCGCCGTGCTTCGCGGCGACGTACCCGCCGCCGCCCTCGTACGCGACCTGGCCGGCCGTCGACCCCATCACGATGATCGTGCCGCGCCCGGCGATCAGTGCCGGAAGCAACGACTTCGTGACCGCGGCGACCGCGATCACGTTCACCTCGAACATCCGCCGCCAGGCGTCCAGGTCCGCGTCGGCCACCGGCTCCAGCCCGAACGCCCCGCCGGCGTTGTTCACCAGCACCTGCAGCTCGTCCCCGACCGCCGCGGTCAGTGCGGCGACGTCTTCGGCCGACGTGACGTCGCACTGCACCGCGCGGCCGTCGATCTCCTTGGCCAGCGCCTCGATCCGGTCCAGCCGCCGCGCGGCGCAGATCACCTCGAACCCCTCGCGGGCGAGGTACCGCGCCGACGCGGCCCCGATCCCACTGCTAGCACCCGTCACCACGGCCAGAGGACGATCGCTCGAAGTCATACCCCAAGTTTCTCAAAGCCCTCGGCACGCTCGGCGGGCCGTCTCACGTCCGCCTGCCGCCGAGCGGCCGCGACCACCCCGAAGAGCGCAGCCAGACTCACCGCCAGGAACCCACCCAGCAGACCAAGAGTCTGTACGTCGGGGTGGATCAAAGCCTGCCCGCGGAACGCCTGGACCGTCACCGTGATCATTACGCCGGTGTACCCGAAAGCCGCAACGCCGACCAGGCGGTGGCGGACGCGCTCCGGCCGCAGCCACTCGACCCGTGCGGCCAGGATGCTCAGAGCGAGGACCGTCAGCAGCAGGAAGTGGATCGCGTGCAGCCCGACGAAGTGCGGGATCCGCAGGTCGCCGCCGACGGTGCTCCAGTTGGTCAACGGCATGCCCGGACCGCCCGCCTCGACGCCGATGCCGTGGCTGCCGGCCAGCGTGACCGGGTGACCGTACGCGTCCGTGACCTCCTGGCGCTGTCCCTGCGAGCCGACCAGGTAGAACGCGAGCGCCATACCCGCGACGGCCAGCCCGAGGCCGACCCGGATCGCCCGGTTCAGCGGGGCGTCGCCGATCCGCTGGAACAGCAGCATGATCGCGACCACCAGACTCGCGCCGAACAGCCCCATGACTCCCGACATGAAGACCTTCTGCCCGACCTGGTTGAACGTGTCGGAGTTGTCGTTGAAGTGGCTGAACGTCCCCCGCGCGGCCTGTACGGCGATGAACCCGACGTCGACGATCCCGGTGATCGCGAACACGGTCCCGGTCCACCAGCCGAAGCGTTTCGCCTTACGCAGCTTGGAAAGCAGCCACGCGAGCGTCGCGCCGTACAGGACGAACGACAGGCCGAACTTGAACGGCTTGAGCCACACGGACTCGTTGAGGATCTCGCGGCCGTCGACCGCGAGACCGACGCCGGCGGTCAGGACGAGACCGGACATGGCGAGCACCATCAGCATCAGCGGGCGATGCCAGGACCTGACTTCTTCGAGGACTGTACGCATGTCCTCAATGCTTTCGGCGGACGGCCTCGACCACAGTGGGCCGAGTCCGCCAATGGGGGTGGAGGTAGGCCCACCAATGGTCAGGCCTGGCGGGTCGGCAGCGCGATGATCTGACGCAGGTTCAACTCCCGCCGCCGGCTGACCGCGAACGTGACGACGTCGGCGATGTCCTCCGCGTGCAGCGCCCCGATCTGTTCGTTCATCGAGGCGATCAGGTCCTGTCCCGAGCTGTCCAGGTGCGTCGCCAGTTCGGTGTCCGTCAGTCCGGGCTCGAGGTTCGTCACGCGGACGTCGTACGGCGAGAGGTCGGCGCGCAGCGATGCGGACAGATGGGTCAGCGCCGCCTTCGTCGCGCCATAGACGGCGTACCCGGGGAAGACGACGTGCGCCCCGATCGACGAGATGTTCACCAGGTCGGCGGTCCGTCCCGCCGCGGCCGCTGCGATCAGGTCGGGCGTGAAGGCCTGGACCAGTCGCAGTACGCCGGTCAGGTTGGTGTCGATCATCCGGGTCCAGTCGTCGAGCCGCCCATCGGCGACCGGCGCGGCCAGCATCACGCCCGCGGCGTTCACGACCAGGTCGACCGTGCCGAGCCGCTCGTGGATCCGTGCGACTCCGGCGTCCACCGAGTCCTGCGACGTGACATCCAGGCCGACGCCGAAGGTCCGCGGTCCGAGCTTGCCGGCCAGGTCGTCGAGGCGGTCCTGCCGCCGCGCGACCAGCGCGACAGCGGCGCCGGCCTCGGCCAGTTGGGTGGCGATCGCGGCCCCGATACCGCTCGCGGCGCCGGTCACTACTGCATTGCGAATCTGTAGATCAGTCATGTCACCGATCCTGGAGCGGTCGCGGAGACTTACCCAGTGGTCTGCTGAGCCTGGTTCTGCCAGGACCAGGTTGCGGTCCGGGCCGGCCTGGATACTGGAGGGCATGGATCGTCGCGCGGAGCTGACCGAGTTCCTCACCTCGCGCCGGGGACGGGTGCGGCCCGAGGACCTCGGCATCAAGGTGTACGGCGGGCGACGCCGCGTCCCCGGCCTGCGCCGCGAGGAGCTCGCCCAGGCGGCCGGCGTCAGCGCCGACTACTACGTCCGCCTCGAACAAGGCCGTGCCGACAACGTCTCGCAGGAGATCCTGGACGCCGTCGCCGACGTACTCGAGCTGACCGAGGACGAGCGGAAACACCTTGCTCTGTTGGCGAAACCGGCTCGTCGGCGGGCCAAACGGCGTACGACGCAGCGGATGCGACCCGGCCTGCAACGACTGCTCGACTCGATGACCGACGTACCGGCGTTCGTCCTCGGCCGCCGGATGGACGTCCTGGGGTGGAACCGGCTCGCCGCGGCCCTGATCGCGGACTTCGACAGCATGGACGTCAAGGACCGCAACATCCCGCGGATGGTCTTCCTCGATCCGGCATCGCGCGATTTCTACCTGGACTGGGATGCGGTCGCGGAAGAGACCGTCGGCTACCTGCGGATGTACGCCGGGCGCTACCCGGACGACCCGGAGCTCGCCGAGCTGATCGGGGAACTGTCCATCCGGAGCCCCGAGTTCCGCGTGCACTGGGCCCGGCACGACGTGAAGGACAAGACCTTCGGGACGAAGACGCAGCACCATTCACTGGTGGGCGACATCACCGTGGGGTACGAGACGCTGCAGCCTCCCGGCGAGCCGGATCAGCTGTTGGTCACCTACACCGTGGAGCCGGGGTCGCCGTCCGAGCAGAATCTGCGGCTGCTGGCCAGCTGGACGGCGGCGGATAGGGAGATGTCCCAATTCCCGGCCGAAGCCCCGGAGTTACCCTGACCGGGTGACCGATATCCCCGACCGTCCACTCCGGCGGGTTGCGATGATCAGCCTGCACACGTCACCGCTCGACCAGCCGGGGACCGGGGACGCCGGCGGGATGAACGTGTACGTCGTGGAGCTGTCCAAGCAGCTGGCCGGCCTGGGGATCGAGGTCGACGTCTTCACCCGGGCCACAGCGTCCGTGCTGCCGGCCCGGGTCGAGCTGATGCCCGGCGTGATGGTCCGCAACGTCGCCGCCGGGCCGTACGAGGGCCTGACGAAGAACGAGCTCCCGGCCCAGCTGTGCACGTTCGCCCGCGCCGTTCTGCGCGCCGAGGCGATCCACGAGCCCGGCTGGTACGACGTGATCCACTCGCACTACTGGTTGTCCGGCCAGGTCGGCCTGCTCGCCCGCGATCGTTGGGCGGTCCCACTGGTCCACACCATGCACACGATGGCCAAGGTGAAGAACGCCAGCCTCGCGGACGACGACGTACCCGAGCCGCCCGCGCGGCTGATCGGTGAGGAGCAGGTCGTCGAGGCCGCCGATCGCCTGCTGGCCAACACCGGCGACGAGGCCCGCGAACTGATCGACCTGTACGGCGCCCAGCCGGCGAAGGTCGGCGTGGTGAATCCAGGCGTCGACCTGGAGCTGTTCAGCCCGGGCTCGCGGATGGCTGCTCTACAGGCCGTGGGGTTGCCGGCCGATGCCGTCGTACTGGCGTTCGTCGGCCGGATCCAGCCGCTGAAGGCGCCCGATCTGCTGATCCGGGCGGCGGCGCGGATGCTCGAGCGGGACCCGTCGCTGCGCTCGCGGCTGGTGGTCGCGATCATCGGCGGGCCGTCGGGCAACGGGATGGAGCACCCGGAGTCGCACGCCGAGCTGGCGCGGGCGCTCGGGATCGACGACGTGACCCGGTTCGTGAAGCCCATGGAGCGCGCGCGGCTCGCCGACTGGTACCGGGCGGCGTCCGTTGTGTGCGTTCCGTCGTACTCGGAGTCCTTCGGGCTGGTCGCGCTCGAAGCCCAGGCCTGCGGTACGCCGGTGGTCGCGGCGGCCGTCGGCGGCCTGAGTACGGCGGTGCTGGACGGGCGGACCGGGTTCCTGGTGCGCGGGCACGCGGTGGACGACTTCGCCGACGCGCTGGCGCGGATCGCGACGGATCCGGCCGTCCGCGAGAGCATGAGCCACGCGGCGGTCGGGCACGCACGGGGGTTCGGCTGGGAGCTGACCGCGCGGAAGACGCTGGCGGCGTACCGGACCGCCGCGGAGACCATGGCGACGGAGATCGCCGCGGAGGTAGCCGGGTGAGAGTTTCTGCGGCGGACGTGATCCGCCAGGTGCTGACCGAGAACGAGCTCGAGTTCACCGAGAGTGAGCCGGGCGTCTTCAGCGCGGACCTGCCGGGGGAGCGGAAGCTGAAGACCACGGTCTCGCTGACGGTCGGCGCGCAGGCGGTCCAGGTGCACGCATTCGTCGCGCGGCACCCGGACGAGAACCACGCGGCCGTGTACCGGTGGCTGCTGGAGCGGAACCTGAAGATGTACGGCGTCGCGTTCGCCGTCGACCACCTGGGCGACATTCACCTGGACGGGCGGGTCCCGCTGCACGCGATCACACCTGGTGAGGTCGACCGGTTGCTCGGTGCGGTGCTGGAGTACGCCGACTCGTCGTTCAACACGATCCTCGAAATGGGGTTCGCGTCCTCGATCCGGCGCGAGTACGAATGGCGAGTGTCGCGGGGCGAATCCACTCGAAACCTGGACGCGTTCAAGGGTTGGCTGGAGCCTCGATAGCATGCGGGTATGACCTATCGCCTGATCCTGCTCCGCCACGGCCACAGCGACTGGAACGCCAAGAACCTCTTCACCGGCTGGGTCGACGTCGACCTGAACGCTCAGGGCGTCGAGGAGGCGGTCCGCGGTGGCCAGTTGCTGCTCGAGCGCGGGCTGCTGCCAGAAGTACTGCACACCTCTGTGCTGCGTCGCGCCATCCGGACCGCGAACATCGCGCTCGAGGAGGCCGGGCGCCAGTGGATCGACGTACGGCGCTCCTGGCGGCTGAACGAGCGGCACTACGGCGGCCTGCAGGGCAAGGACAAGAAGCAGACCCTGGAAGAGCTCGGCGAGGAGCAGTTCATGCTCTTCCGCCGCTCGTACGACACGCCGCCGCCGGCGATCGAGCGCGGCTCCGAGTACGACCAGGCCGGCGACGCGCGGTACGCCGCCCTGCCGCCGGAGCTGCTGCCCTCGACCGAGTGCCTGAAGGACGTCGTCGAGCGGATGCTGCCCTATTGGTACGACGCGATCGTGCCGGACCTGCGCGCCGGGAAGACCGTCCTGGTCACCGCCCACGGCAACTCGCTCCGCGCCCTGGTCAAGCACCTCGACAACCTCGACGAGCAGACCATCGTGGGCCTGAACATCCCCACCGGCATCCCGCTCTACTACGAGCTCGACGAGGACTTCCACCCCGTCACGCCGGGCGGCGAGTACCTCGACCCCACCGCCGCCAAGGAAGCCATCGAAGCCGTCAAGAACCAGGGCCGCTGACCTCCCCGAGGTCGAGCGTCCGGAGGTAGTCGAGCCTGTCCCGCAGTTGGGGATTCTGGGCGACTACCTCCGGACTGCCTTCGAGCAGTTCGAGCTCGGACCGCTGCAAATGCTTCAGATGCTGGTCCACGGCCTCGAGATGCGCGCGCAACTCGGCACCGTTCAGCGCTGACACGTCGGTGTTCACCAGCCGGTCGGTCAGGGATTCGTCGGGCATGGGGTGAAGATACGCGCCCGACAGAAGTGGTGGTTACTCGCCGCGCATCGGGTCGAAGTGGTAGCCGAGGCGTACGGAGTTGACGCCGTTGAAGACGACGCCGGGGATCTTGCCGTAGCCGGTGAGGGCGGTGGCTGCGCCGTTCGCCTTGCTCATCGCGTAGAGCGTGCCGGTCTGGGTGTTGTTGTCGACGCCCACGATCAGCACGCCGCCGCGGGTGCCGCAGTTCTCCACGACCAGCGACTCGAAGTTCTGCCAGCCGCCGGACCGGATCCGCTTGAGGACCGGCTTGGTGGAGGCGGCGACCGGGATCCGCACGGTCCACAGGGCACCGGCGGTCGTGGTCATCAACAGGGTGTCGTACGTCATGGTCTCGCTGATGACCGTCATCGTCTTGAAGCCCTTGAAGCCCGGGAACGAGCCGAGGGACTTGATGGCGCCGCGGACGATCGAGTACCGGTACAGGCTGCCGTTGCTGTTCAGGCCGTAGAGGTAGGCGTGGCTCGGGCCGTCGATGCTGTCGTTCGACGTGGCGATGGTCTTGAAGCTCGTCCAGCCGCTGCCGACCTTCTTGAAGGTGGCGACCGGCGGGCGGTACGCGTACACGTAGGTGGTGTGCCGGTACAGGTTCCCGCCCTGCAGCAGCAGGCCGTAGTAGTAGAACTGGGTGCCCGCGGCGTTGGCGGCCATGTACCAGGTCGCGTTGGCACGGGTGCCGACGAACTTGAACGGCTCGTACGGCGCTCCCTGGGGCGGCCGTCCGGCGATCACGTCGGCTGCTTCCATCGAGCCGGCCGCGGTCGGGTAGCCGACCGAGATGCCGCAGGCCTCGGTGGCTGCCTTCGCGGAGTTCGACTGCTTGGTCAGGTCGGACCAAGGCTTCGGGTCGGACGGCCCGGCGGTGGCCGGGATGGAAACGACGGACGCGGCGATCAGGCCGAGGCCGGCGGTCGCGAGCGCAAGGCGCTGCAGTCTCATGGCGATCCTCTTCCAAGAGCGGTCTCGGTCAACTCCCGAGATTCAGGTCACTTCCCGTCCCATCGCGCCGCGACTACTCGGCGTTACATCGAGCGTAGGACGTGATCAGATCGAGATCTGCCTGCATCCAAAAAGGCGCCCCCGGCAACTAGCCGGGGGCGCCTTGTGTTGTGGAAGGTCAGTTGCCGTTGGGGTTGGGGGTGGAGGCGCCGGCTCCGGAGCCGGCGGCGGTGCCTCCGATGGCTACTGGGAGTTCGCCGGTGACGAGGTAGACGACGCGGCGGGCCATCGCGACCGCGTGGTCGGAGATGCGCTCGTAGTAGCGGCTGAGGAGCGCCATGTCGACGGCGACCTCGACGCCGTGCGGCCAGTCCTCGTCCATCATCAGGCGGAACTGGTTGGAGCGCAGCTTGTCCATCTCGTCGTCGCTGGCCTCGAGCCGTCCGGCGGCCTCGACGTCGCGGGTCGCGATCACGTCGCCGGCGGCGTCGACCATCTTGCCGGCCACGGACCCCATCGACTCGATCACGTCGTGCAGTTCGGCCGGGATCGCCGGCGCCGGGTACCGCATCCGGGCGATCTTCGACACGTGCGCGGCCAGGTCGCCCATCCGCTCCAGGTCGGCGACCATCCGCAGCGCGGCGACCAGCATCCGCAGCTCGTTGGCGACCGGCGACTGCCGCGCCATCAGCTCGAAGACCTTCTCCTCGACACCCTCACCGGCGGCATCGAGCTGGATGTCGGCCGCGATGACCTCTTCGGCCTTGCGGATGTTCGCCTCCAGCAGGGCCGACGTGGACCGGCGTACGGCGGTGGACACCGTCCGCGTCATCCGCTCCAGCTCGGCGAGGATGTCGTCGAGCTGCTCGTGGTACGTGTCACGCATGGTGTTCGATTCCGATCTGTGGTGTCCGTTGCCGCGGAGGGGACCAGCACGGTACCCCGCCCATCGGTGACCGTACGGCGTCGAGGTTGCCGGACGGCGACGAGTGGTGAACGACCGATGAACAGTTAGGTCGTGTCCCGGTCATCCGGTGCTCATTCGGTCTTTCCCTGCTGGTCGCCCGCGTAGCATCGTTGCCGTGGACCCCACGCTGGCTGCGGTGCTGGGCGGCGTCATCGGCGCGGCCCTGGCCCTGCTTTCGCTCGGTGCGATGATGCTTTCCGAGCGGGCCCAGCGCAAGATCCCGGAGTCCCCGGAGCCCGCCGTACCGTCTGGTGTCGCCACAGTCCTTTCCGTACTACGTTCCTCGGCGGTCGTGATGGGGCCCGAGGACCAGGTGCTGCAGGCCAGCGCCCCGGCGCACGTGCTCGGCATCGTCCGCGGTGAGCGGCTCGTGGTCGACGACATCCTGACCATGGTCCGCCAGGTCCGCCGCGACGGCGAGATCCGCCAGCAGGACCTGGAGATCGTCCGGGGCCGGCTGGGCGCCACGCAGTACGTCAGTGCCCGGGTGGCGCCACTGGGCAGTCAGCTCGTGCTGGTGCTGGTCGAGGACCGGACCCGCGAGCGTCGCCTGGACGCGATCCGGCGGGACTTCACCGTCAACATCAGCCACGAGCTGAAGACCCCGGTCGGCGCGCTGATCCTGCTCGCCGACGCGGTCTCGGAGGCCTCCGACGACCCGGAGGTGGTGCAGCGGTTCTCGGACCGGATGCGGGTCGAGGCATCTCGGCTGAGTCGGCTGGTCAAGGAGATCATCGAGCTGTCCCGGCTGCAGGGCGACGACCCGCTGGAGAACCCCGGCCCGGTCGACATCAACGGGGTCATCGAGACCGCGGTGGACCGCTGCCGGATCGACGCCGAGGACCGGGACATCAAGATTGTGGTGAAGACCGAGCCCGAGCTCGAGGTGCTCGGCAGCGAGGACCAGCTGGCGATGGCGATCGGCAACCTGGTCGAGAACGCCATCAACTACAGCCCGGACGGCACCCGGGTCGCGGTCGCCGCGCACCCGATCGGGGACCTGGTCGAGGTCACCGTGTCCGACCAGGGCGTGGGGATCCCGAGCAGCGACCTGGAACGCGTCTTCGAGCGCTTCTACCGGGTCGACCGGGCCCGCAGCCGGGAGACCGGCGGCACCGGTCTCGGCCTCTCGATCGTCAAGCACATCGCCTCGATCCACGGCGGCGACGTGCGGGTCTGGAGTGTCGAGGGCCAAGGTTCCACCTTCACCGTGAGACTCCCGTTGCGGCTCGAACCCGCACCGGGTCAGACCGACTCGTCCAGCCAGGAGGAGCCGGCCGTTCCCCTGACGCCTACCCCGTCAGGTCAGAAGACAAAGGAGACAGCTTCGTGACCCGAGTGCTGGTCGTCGAAGACGAAGAGAGCTACAGCGACGCGCTGTCGTACGTACTGCGCAAGGAAGGGTTCGAGGTCGCCGTCGCGGAGACCGGGCCGGACGCGCTGGACGAGTACGACCGCGCCGGTGCGGACATCGTCCTGCTCGACCTGATGCTGCCGGGCCTGTCCGGCACGGAGGTCTGCCGGGCGCTCCGCAGCCGGGGCAACGTCCCGGTGATCATCGTCAGCGCCAAGGACACCGAGGTCGACAAGGTCGTCGGGCTCGAGCTCGGCGCGGACGACTACGTGACCAAGCCGTACAGCCCGCGGGAGCTGCTGGCCCGTGTTCGCGCCGTACTGCGTCGCGGTCAGGACGTCGAACTGCTGCCGGACACCCTCGAGGCCGGCCCGGTCCGGATGGACGTCGAGCGGCACGTGGTGACGGTATCGGGGACCGAGATCCGGCTCCCGCTGAAGGAGTTCGAGCTGCTCGAGATGCTGCTGCGGAACACCGGACGGGTGCTCACCCGCGGTCAGCTGATCGACCGGATCTGGGGCGCCGACTATGTAGGGGACACCAAGACCCTGGACGTGCACGTGAAGCGGCTGCGCTCGAAGCTCGAGAAGGACCCGTCGAATCCTGCCCATCTGGTCACGGTGCGTGGTCTCGGCTACAAGTTCGAGTCCTGAGTCACACCCCCGCAGGTCGCGACGGCCTGTGGGGTTAGCTTAGGCTCTCCTTAGTTGAGGCAATCTAAGGAGAGTCACTCATGTCCTGGTCCCGTACCAAGGTCGTCAGTGCGGTCACCGCCGTACTGCTCGCCACGACCACGCTGGCCGCCTGCGGCAGTGACGGCGACAAGCAGGCCGAGAGTTCGGCCGGTACGGCGTCGTCCGGGTTCCCGGTCACGCTGAAGAACACGTTCGGCGACACGACCATCACCAAGAAGCCGGAGCGGATCGTCACGCTCGGCTGGAACGCCCAGGACGTGGTCTACGCGCTCGGCGAGACCCCGGTCGGGATGCCGAAGGTCACCTACGGCCCGACCGCCGACGGCGTCACCGCGTGGGACGCGGACAAGTTCGACAAGTCGAAGACGACGTTGCTGGACACCGGCGACAAGTACCCGTTCGAGAAGATCGCGGCGCTGAAGCCGGACGTCATCCTGGCCCCGTACGAGGGTTTCGACGAGGCGACGTACAAGACCCTGAGCGGGATCGCGCCGACCGTCGCGTACCCGGGGGCGCCGTGGCAGACCACCTGGCAGGACCAGACCCTGCTGGTCGGCGAGGCGCTCGGCAAGAAGGCCGACGCAGAGAAGCTGATCACCGGGATCCAGGACAAGATCAAGCAGGTCGCGGCCGAGCATCCGGAGTTCAAGGACAAGACCATCACGGTCGGCTCGTTCGGCGCCGAGAACTACGTCTACATGCCGGGTGACCCGCGGGTGCAGATCCTGAACGAGATGGGCTTCAAGAACGCGCCGGGGGTGGAGGCGCTGGAGAAGACCAACACCAAGAAGGAGTTCTCGCTGACGATCAGCAAGGAGAAGGTCGCCGACGTCGACGCCGACGTGCTGGTCGCCTACGTCGACGGGATCGGGACCCAGAAGTTCCTGGCCGACCCGGTCTACTCGTCGCTGAAGGCGGTCAAGAGCGGCGGTGTGTATGCGATGCAGGACCAGCAGGTGATCTCAGGCATGAGCGCGGTGAGCGTGCTGAGCGTCCCGTGGGTGCTCGACAAGGTGCTCCCAGGCCTCTCGAAGGCCGCCTCGGCCAGCAAGAACTGAGAGCCGGTACGCCGAGCCACGGCCACTGGCTCGCCGTACCAAGCAGAACGGGCCGTCCCGCGCCGGGCGGCCCGTTCTGTCGTTCTGGAGGTCTACTCGGCGGCGGCCGGGGACGGCGAGTAGTGGTCGTCGGTGAGGACCGGGACGTAGGCGGAGACCGGTGCCGCGGTGCCGAAGGTGATGGTCACGTTGACCATCTGGCCGGGCTTCGCGCCGGTCACGATGATCGCCGGGCCGGCCTCCTCGGCGCCCGGGGTCGGGGCCGTCGGGGTCTCGGTCGGAGTCTCCGACGGCGTCGTGCTCGGGGTGGTCTCGGCGGCCGGAGCCTCGGTGCCGGTGCCCGGCAGGACGAGCGCGGTGTGCGGCTCCAGTTCCAGCGGCTTGGTGAGCCCGGTGAACTTGACCTCGCCCGGCTGGTCGGAGCCGGCCTGGCCGTCGGCCGTCCCGGGTGCGGCCTGCAGGATGCTGACCAGGGTCTCCGGGGTGTCGCCGTCGTTGACGATCACGCTGTGCAGTTCACCCTTGCCGTCGGCATCGGCCAGCACCAGCATGTTGCGGACCTTCAGCTGGCCGGACTCGATGTTGGTGCCCTCGGCGGCCTGGTACGGCTGGAGGGTCGGCGCGGAGAAGCTCGCGCTGCACGCCGCCAGCGCGATACTGAGAGTGGCGGCGGCACTCGCCAGCGCGGTACGCCGGGCGAACCGCGAGGACAACGTGATCGGCACTGGAATCCCTCTCGTGCAAGCTGTTTCGACCTGTCGCCGCACCTTTGTGTGGCAACTGTGGACACCGTCAGGCAGCGGCCTCCGGCGCCCCACAGCGTAGCCCTCGGGTCCGGCGAGGCAGACGCCGGGATGCCGCCGGAGCGATGTTCAGAGCAACGGTGCGCGCGCGTACGAGGCATGCGATTGAGCGTTTGTCAAGGCGGGAAATGGGCCCTGACCAGCGCAAACGCCCCGACCGGACCACCGACTGCGTGGTAGGATAGATCTCGGAAAGGGGCACGTGACATATGACTTTCACAGTCGGCGAGACGGTTGTTTACCCCAATCATGGTGCGGCCGTCATCGAGGACATCGAGACCCGCAAGATCAAAGGTGAGGACAAGGCCTATCTGGTCTTGAGGATCGTCGCACAGAACGACCTGGTCGTCCGGGTCCCCGCGTGCAACCTCGATCTCGTCGGCGTGCGTGACGTCGTGGATCAGGCTGGCTTGGAGCGCGTCTTCGACGTGCTGCGTGCACCGCACACGGAGGAGCCGACCAACTGGTCGCGACGCTACAAGGCGAACCTGGAGAAACTGCACTCCGGTGACGTGCTGAAGGTGGCAGAGGTCGTCCGCGACCTGTGGCGCCGTGAGCGTGACCGCGGTCTGTCCGCCGGTGAGAAGCGGATGCTGGCGAAGGCTCGCCAGATCCTGGTCTCCGAGCTGGCCCTGGCCGAGCACACCAACGAGGACAAGGCGGAAGCCATCCTCGACGAGGTCCTCGCTTCCTGAAGTAGCCAGCATGAGTAGCGCGGTCGTGATTCCCGCGGCCGGGCTAGGGCTGCGACTCGGTGGTGAGACCCCGAAGGCATTTCGAGAGGTCGGTGGCGACTCGCTGCTGGTCCACGCGGTGCGTGGACTGAAGGCAGCGACCGCCGCCGACCTCGTCTGTTTCGTGGTCGCCGTGCCGCCCGGCTCCGAGGAGACGGTCGGCAAGGAACTCACGCCGTACGTCGGGGACGCACAGCTGATCGTGGTGGCCGGCGGCGCGGAGCGGCCTGCCTCGGTGCGGGCGGCGCTGGACGTGGTGCCGGTCGACGGGATCGATTGCATCCTGGTCCATGACGCGGCGCGGGCGTTCGTCCCGGCCGATGCGATCGAGCGGGTCGTCGCGGCGGTGCGAGCCGGCGCCGAAGCCGTCGTACCGGTGGTGCCGGTGACGGACACGATCAAGCGGGTCGGGCCGACCGGTGATGTAGTCGACACGCCCGATCGGTCGACGCTGGTCGCCGTACAGACGCCGCAAGGATTCGCTCCTGACGTACTGCGGCGCGCGCATGCGGCCGGTGCCGACGCGGGCGTGACCGATGACGCGATGATGTGTGAGCGGATCGGGGTGACGGTGCGGACGGTCGAAGGTTCGCCGGACGCGTTCAAGGTGACCCGGCCGCAGGACCTGCTGCTCGCCGAGGCGCTGCTGGCGGAGCGGAGGATCTCGTGAAGGTTCCACGGGTCGGCAACGGCATCGACGTACACCCGCTGGAGGAAGGCCGCCCGATGTGGCTGGCCGGGCTGCACTGGCCGGAGGAACCCGCTGGGCTGTCAGGTCATTCGGACGGCGACGCGGCTGCACATGCCATCTGTACGGCGTTGCTCACCGCCGCGAAACTAGGTGACCTGGGTTCGAACTTCGGTACCGCCGAGCCCGAGTGGGCCGGTGCGGCCGGGGTTGTGCTGGTGGCGGAGGCCGCGCGCCGGGTGCGGGCGGCCGGGTTCGAGATCGGGAACGTCGCTGTGCAGATCGTCTGCAATCGCCCACGGATCGGCACTCGCCGCGAGGAAGCAGAGAAGGTCCTCTCCGCAGCCTGCGACGCCGAGGTTTCGGTGAGCGCGGCAACAACCGACGGCCTCGGCTTCCCCGGCCGCGGCGAAGGCATCACCGCCATCGCCACTGCACTGATCTACTGAACAGGATCAGGAGAGAAGCGGGCGGCGCGGGGGTCTAGTTCGTTGCCCATGAGCTGGGTGAGGAGGCCGTAGAGCTCGGGGCGGCGGCCGCGGAGCCAGCGGCGGCCGGTTGCCAGGGGCACCAGATCGAGGTCGAGGTCGCCGAGCACCACGGCTTCGGCGGGGATCGGGGTCTCCGCGACGATGCGGCCGTATGGGTCGAGGATCATCGCGTTTCCGGTGCGGAGCTCGTCGTCGTCCCGGCCGACGCCGTTGCTGAACAGGACGAACATCCCGTTGTCGTGCGCCCGCGCCGGCAGCCACCGCATCAACCATCCCCGCCCACTCGGCCCGTTGAAGGCCTCCTCGATCGCCGCGCGGTCCCCGCTCGTCCACACCTCGAGCGGGATCGGCTTCATGCCGTGCGGGCTGCGCGAGTTGGTCCCGCCGGTCTGGTGCGGCGCGATCAGGACCGTTGCACCGAGCAACGCCGTGATCCGGACGTTCTCCACCAGGTTGTTGTCCCAGCAGATCAGCACCCCGGCCCGGAATCCCCACGGCGTATCGAACACCGTGTACGACGATCCGCTCGCGATCTCCTCGTGCTCGAACGCATGCAGCTTCCGGTGCACGTGGACGGTCCCGTCCGGCAGGCAAACGGCGTACGCGTTGAACAGTGTGCCGTCGGCATCCTCGAGGAACCCGACCCCGATCCCCACCTCAAGTTCCTTGGCGAGAGCAACGACTCGGCTGACCAGCGGTCCATCGGCCGGCTGGGCGAGCTCGTGCAACCGCGCGGAGGTGTGTCGCCGGAGATGCCAGTAGCCGAGCAGGCACATCTCCGGGAACACCACGAGCCGAGCGCCGTCGGCAACCGCCGCGCGGGCGAGTCGCTCGACGGTGGCCAGGTTGGTCGAGGGCTGGTCAGGGGTCGGCTCGAACTGGACCACGGCGGCGCGGAAGGACGTCATACGACCATCGAAACGCCGAGGCACCTATGACGTCCAATAGCGGTTCGTGGCGATTCCATATCCTGGGGTTATGGATCTCCGTTTGCTGCGGGCGTTCGTCGCGGTGGCCAGGCTGCGGAACTTTGGGGCCGCGGCCGCGGAGTTGTCGACGAGTCAGCCCGCGCTGACCAAGCAGATCCAGGTGCTGGAGCGCCGGGTCGGCTCGGTGCTGTTCAGCCGCGGCAGGCACGGCGCGCGGCTGACCCCGGCCGGGGAACTGTTGCTTGCTGACGCTCTGGAGTTGCTGGAGCGGTCAGAGGCCTTCGAGCGGCGGGCTGTTCAGGTGGCGTCCGGGACCGAGGGATCCCTGGCGATCGGGTTCGGGTTGTCGGGGATCGAGCTGGCGCCGCGGGCGGTCGCGCTGTTCCGGAGCCGGTGGCCGGGAGTGACGATCTCGCTCGAGGACATGTCGTCGGCGGTGCAGTGCGAGCGCCTGCTGGCCGGGAGCCTGCAGATCGGGTTCGTACGGTTGCCGGTGCCGGCCGGCCTCGAGCACCTCCGGTTACGACGGGATCGCCTCACCCTCGCCGTACCGGCCGATCAGCAGTTGCCGCGTGATCTGGCCCGCTGGATCGACGCCCGCCCGCTGGTCCGCCTGACACCGGGCCGCGGGCCGGGGCTTACCGCGCAGATCAACACGCTGTACGCCGAACTTGGTTGCCACCCGCAAATACTCCAGGAGGCCGGGGACCTGCAGACAGTCCTCGCCCTGACCGCAGCCGGTGTCGGGCCGGCCGTAGTACCGCAGACCGCCGAACGGATCGCGCCGCCCGAGGTCCGCCTGGTCCCGCTCCCCGGCCGCGCGGCCACGTGGTGGACCGGCACTGCCTGGGCCACCAGAACCCCGCTGACCGAACGCTTCGTGAAGGCTGCCGCCGAAGTGGCACGCGCCAGCTGATCAGCGTCGTCTGGGGAGTGGTGGGAGCTCGTAGGAGTCCAGCCAGGCGGCGAACAGGTGGCGTAGCGCCTCCTCGTCCGGACTGAAGGTGGTGGCCAGGGCGATGAACTCGGCCGTGGTGACCGATCCGTGCCGGTGCGTCTTGGTCCAGGCACGGAGGAGTTCGAAGAACGCGTCGTCGCCGAGGTGCTTGCGCAGTACGTGCAGGGTGATCGCGCCGCGTTTGTAGAGGCGGTCGTCGAACATCAGGTCCGGCCCGGGGTCCGACAGCATCAGGTCCTGTGGCAGGCCCTTCAACCGCGTGTGCGCCTTGGCCGCCTGCTGGTCGGCGGAGAGTCCGCGTGACTCCTCCGACCACAGCCACTCGGCGTAGCAGGCGAAGCCCTCGTTCAGCCAGATGTGCTGCCAGTTCGCCGGGGTCAGGCTGTTCCCGAACCACTGGTGTGCCAGCTCGTGCGCGACGAGCCGCTCCGACCCGTTCCGGCCGTCGACGTGGTTGCTGCCGAACACCGAGATGCCCTGCGCCTCGAGCGGGATCTCCAGCGGGTCGTCGGTGACCACGACCGTGTACCCGCCGAACGGGTACGGTCCGAACTGCTTGCAGAACAGCTTCATCATGTCCTGCTGCCGCCCGAAGTCGTGCCGGAACTCGCGGCTCCGCCCGGCCGGCAGCACGCCGCGGATCGACACGGGCGAGGCGGCCAGGTCCACTTCGTCGTACCGCCCGATCTGCACGGTCGCGAGGTACGTCGCCATTGGCGCAGCCTGGTCGAACACCCACGTCGTACGGCTCGCCTTCACCCGGCGCGACACCAGCCGCCCGTTCGCGACGACCTGGTACGGCGAGTCCGTGGTGATCGAGATCCGGTAGTGCGCCTTGTCGCCGGGGTGGTCGTTGCACGGGAACCAGGTGGCCGCGCCGCTCGGCTGGCTGGCGACGATCACGCCCTCGGTGAGCTCTTCCCAGCCGAGCTCGCCCCACGGGCTGTCCTCGGGCCTCGGGTTCCCGTTGTACTGGACGTCGACGGAGAACTCGGCGCCGTCCGGGATCGTCGTCGCCGGGGTGATGTTCAGCTTGCCGCCGCGATGGACGTACCGCTGCGGCCGGCGGCCGTTCACCGACACCTTCGACACCCGGAGCCCGGACAGGTCGAGGCTGAGGCGCGAGAGCGCCTGGGTGGCGAACGCCGTGATCGTCGCCTTGCCGGTCAGCCGGTTGCTGCTGACGCGGTAGTCCAGGTCCAGCTCGTACGACTCGACCTTGTAGTCGGTGCTTCCGTGGCTGGGCACATAGGGGTCAACCATCAGCCCTGCCAGGGACCGATCGGGTTCCCGGCCCAGCGCGTACCCGCCGGCACACCTTCACCACGCATCACGAGAGACACCGGCCCGATGGTAGCTCCTGCCCCTACCGCGGCCGCCGGGAGGACGATGCCGTGCGGGCCGAGGGTTGCCCCGGCCCCGAAGGTGACTGTGTTCATGGAGAGAACTCGATCATGAAATAGGTGCGTTTGCAGCACACAACCGCGATTCACCGTGGCACCGTCGCCCAGGGTGACCAGATCGGCCTCCGGCAACCAGTACGTCTCGCACCAGACGCCCTTGCCGATCTTCGCTCCGAGTGACCGCAGCCACAGCGTGAGGACCGGCGTACCGGCGGCGGCGTTCGCGAACCACGGCGCGGCGACCAGCTCGACGAAGCTGTCGACCACCTCGTTGCGCCAGACGAACGAGCTCCACAGCGGATACTCGACGGCTCTCGTGCGGCCGACGATGACCCATTTGGCGACTGTCGCCATCCCGCCCGCGACCGCGCCGGCGGCGAGGATGACCGCGCCGGCCAGCAGCATCGTCCACCACGGACCCAGCCAGAGGTCGAGCGCCTGCAGCGCGAACAGCACGCCGAGGGCGATCAGCACGGTGCACATCATCGGGACGAACCGGCACAGCTCGACCAGCGCGCGGGCGACCTTGAGCTTGTACGGCGGGTTGAACGTGCGGCTCTGGTCACCCGAGACGGCCTGACGGCGGAGCTTCACGGGTGGCGAACCGAGCCACGACGTACCGGCCTTGGACTTCTTCGGCGCGGCGGACAGCACGGCGACCAGGCCGTTCTTCGGGACGCTCCGCCCGGGCGCGGTCATCCCGGAGTTGCCCAGGAATGCGCGCTTGCCGACCTTCGCGCCGGCCACGTGCAGCCAGCCGCCGCCCAGCTCGTACGACGCGATCATCGTGTCGTCGGCCAGGAACGCGCCCTCGCCGACCGTGGTCATCTTCGGCAGCAGCAGGACCGTCGACGCCTCGACGTCGCGGCCGATCTTCGCGCCCAGCGCGCGCAGCCACCACGGGGTCAGCAGGCTCGCGTACAGCGGGAAGAGCAGCGTGCGCGCGGAATCGAGGAGCCGCTCGGTCGCCCAGACCTGCCACCCGATCCGGCTGCGGACCGGGTAGTGGCCGGGCTTGATCCCGATGCCGAGGAGCCGTACGCCGATCAGCGTGAGTACCGCGATCGTGGCGAACCCGACCAGCGTCATCAACGGGATCGCGGCCAGCGCGTGGAGCGCAGCGTCCGGCAGCGTCTGGGTGCCACGCAGCGCGTACCCGAGGACGACGAACGCCGCGGCGGCCCCGGCGACTGGAATGAGGGACATTAGCGCGGACTGGGCGCCGTACGCCGCAACCCACCACGGAGCGCGCGCGGGACGATGATCCGGCCACGGGTGCCGCGCGCGGCCGAGCCTTGCTGCGGGGGAGCCGGACCAGCGCTCGTTCTCGGGGACCTTGCCGGAGACGGCCGAGCCGGCCATGATCTCGGCGCTCCGGCCGATCTCCGCGCCCGGGAGCAGCGTGCTGCGGGAGCCGACGACCGCATCGGGGCCGACGGTGATATGTCCGACGTGCAGCCGGTCGCCGTCGATCCAGTAGCCGGCCAGATCGACCTCCGGCTCGATCGAGGCACCGCGGCCCATGGTGAGCATGCCGGTCACCGGCGGCAGCGTGTGCAGGTCGACGCCGCGTCCTACCTTCGCGCCGAGCGCGCGGGCGTAGTACGCGATCCAAGGTGCGCCGGCCAGGTTGGCGGCGCCGGCCGCATCGGCGAGGTTCTCCGCGGCCCACAACCGGACGTGGACGCTGCCGCCGCGCGGGTACGTGCCCGGTTTCAGGCCGCGCAACAGGATGCGGGCGCCGACGACAGCGATGCCCATCCGGCCTGCCGGGCTGATCAGGATCAGCCAGCCGGCCAGGATCCACCACCAGGACACGGTCCGCGCCCACGGGAGCGGCTCGATCAGAGTGGCGAGGAGATTGTTCAGCGTGAACACGTAGACCAGCCAGCGGACGCCGACGACGGTCTGCAGGAGCAGGGTCAGCGCGGTCTGCAGGAGCTGCGTGCTCTTCGGAGTCGGCCGGATCTCACGCAGCTCGACCGGCTCGAGCGCTGCGGGCTTGAAGTCGTCGAGCCGCTCGGCGAGCGCGCCGAGCCGCGGGTACTCGTAGATGTCGCCGACCGTGACGTCCGGGAACCGCTCGCGGAGCGCGGAGACCAACTGCGCCGCGGCGAGGCTTCCGCCGCCGTGCAGGAAGAAGTCGTTGTCGGGTCCGGTGACCTTGGCGCCGAGGATCTTCGTCCAGCGTTCGGCCAGCCAGCCGGCGGTCCCGTCCAGTTCGGCGGGCGGACCGTCGCTGTCCATACCGGGCAGCGGCCAGGGGAGCGCGTTCCGATCGACCTTCCCGGAGGTCCGGGTCGGCAGCGTGTCGACGATCGCCAGCAGCGGCACGAGCGCCGCGGGCAACGCCTCGCGGAGTCGCTCGGTGGCCTTGGCATTGTCGAAGGTGGCGGCCTCGTCCGGTACGACGTACCCGACGAGGAGCTGATTGCCTGCAGCGCTGTTGCGTACGGCGGCCGCGGCGCCGGAGACACCCGGGAGGGCCTGCAAGGCGGCGTCGACCTCGCCGAGCTCGATCCGGCGGCCGCCGAGCTTGACCTGCTCGTCCGCGCGGCCCTGGAACAGCAGGCCCAACGGGTCGGACCGCACCAGGTCGCCGCTGCGGTATGCGCGGTCCCAGCCGAGCGCCGGCGTCGGAGCGAACTTCTCGGCGTCCTTGGCCGGGTCGAGGTACCGGGCCAGGCCGACGCCGCCGATGATCAGCTCACCGATCTCGCCGTCGGCGACTTCGTTGCCTTCGGCATCTACAACGGCGAGGTCCCAGCCGTCCAGCGGGAGACCGATCCGGACCGGGCCTTCGCCGGTGAGCTGGGCAGCGCACGCGACCACCGTGGCCTCAGTCGGCCCGTAGGTGTTCCAGACCTCACGGCCTTCGATTGCGAGACGCTCGGCCAGTTCCGGCGGGCACGCCTCACCGCCGAAGATCAGCAGCCGGACCTGGTCGAGGGCGTCCGGCGGCCAGAGTGCGGCCAGCGTGGGCACGGTCGAGACGATAGTGATGCCCTGGGCAACCAACCACGGGCCGAGGTCCATACCGGTGCGAACCAGTGAACGCGGTGCAGGCACCAGACAGGCGCCGTACCGCCAGGCCAGCCACATCTCCTCGCAGGACGCGTCGAACGCGACGGACAGGCCGGCCAGGACCCGGTCGTCGGGCCCGATCGGCTCGTCCTGCAGGAACAGGCGGGCCTCGGCGTCGATGAACGCGGCCGCCGAACGGTGCGTGACGGCGACACCTTTCGGTACGCCGGTCGAGCCCGAGGTGAAGATGATCCACGCGTCGTCGGTCGGCTCCGGGCCGGTGCTGCCGCGCGGCGAGTTCGTCGTACTCGTGGCGTCCATGCGGGCTGAGTACGGGTAGTCGAAGGCGCCATTGGCCGCGTCGTTGTCGGCCATCGGCGCCTGCTGCGGGCGGGTGATCGTGAGCTCGAGTTCGTCGCCGACCGTGGCCGCGACGGCTGCCTCACCGAAGACGAGTTCGGCACGCTCCTCCGGGTCGTCGGCGTCGACCGGGACGTACGCCGCGCCCGCTTGGAGGGTGCCGAGAATCGCGACGTACAGGTCGTTGTGTCCCGATGAGATCCGGATCCCGACGCGGTCGCCGGGGCCGATACCCGCCGCGGTCAATCGCCCGGCGAACTTGGTGGTCTGCACCAGTAGTTCGCGATAACTCAGGCTGACGCTGCCGTCGTCGAGTGCGGGTTCGTCGGCGTATTTGGCGGCCGTTTCCTCGAGCACATCCACCAACGTCCGAGGTGCCGTCGCCAGGTCCCCGCGTCGCAACGTCACGGGCGGATACTACGCCGCTCAGTTACGGCTTGGATAACTCGAAGCAAACACGTGGGTGCGTCCATCAACCGCTTGTTCACACCCAGGAGATCGTCACACGGGAACGTTGATGGAGTTGTCGCGGGTCGCGGTTCGGGGCGGCTTGTTCATGTCGGCGACGGTAAGTCCGGTCGCCGGGGACCCCTCCCGAGCTCAATCCAGCACGTCGAGGTCCGCCGGGACCAGCGTGGTGCTCAGCAGCAGCTCCCGGAACATGTTGTCGTTCAGCGCGTTGCCGACCGGCTCGCCGACCTCTTCACGCGTCAGCCCGGGTACGCCGTCCCGCGACAGCCGACTGCGGACGTTCGAGACCAGGTGCTCGACCCGCTTGGCAGTCCAGCTCTCTGTCGGCTGTAGCTCGGCCAACTGGTCCGCGGCCTGTCGCCATGACAGCGGCAGCGGGTGCAGGTCGTGCAGCAGGTACCGCTGGCCGACCACGATCAACGCGAGCTTCTCCGCCGGAGACAGCCGCCAGATGCGCGGCGGGTGCGTTGACTCACGTGGCCGCGGTACGGGGCGAGTGCCGCTGTCGCCCACCACGTACACCTCCAGGAGGTGCTCGCGTCCGCTCGAGCCCTGTACGAAGAGCGGTGTGTAACCGGCCGCGAGAGGTATCGGGTCCTCGCCGGCGAACAGTGTCCGCTGACGTGGGAACCGCACGGGCAGCCGCCCGGTCACTGCGACGTACCACTGGCCGCCGCGGTGGCTGATCGAGCCGTGCCTCCGGCTGACGCGCGGATCGTCCTCGCCGATGCAGACATGCACCTCCGGACGGTTCCGTCCGAACAGGATCGTCCCCTGCGGTCCGGCGTCGACGCTGACGCCACCTGCGACGCTCAGCACGAAGATGGTGCCAGGGCGCGCGTCAGGTACGCCGCGTGACAGGCTGGTGTGGTTCGGGGGGAGTCGCTCCATCTCAGGCCCTCGGCAGCTTCGTAGCGACTGCCTGACCGAGCTTCGTGGCCAGTCCGCACAGTGAGGTCTGCGTACCGGGACCTCTCGCGATCACCCTCACCAGTTCGACCGTATCGGCGTACTTCCGGAACACGATCAGCGCCGCACAGGTCCCCGGACCGTCGTCCTCGCTCGACATGAACGCGGACCGGCCGGACATCGTCACCGGACGCCCGTCCGACGCGTCCAGCGGCTGGTCCCGGTCGAACCGCACGTCCACGGACAGATCGCTGGTCGTACTCTCCCAACCGCACGACCAGCCGCCGAACGACGTGTCCGGATTCGTCGCGTCCACAGCCGGGATCAGCTCCAGCGCGTGGTTATCGAGCAACGTGCAGGCGTCGAGATGCGCCAGTGACGCGGCCGGCAGCGGCTGTGTACGACGGGGGATCGGCCCGGCCTTCAGTACGCCGATGGCCTTCTGCGTCACGGCTTCCGCCATCGCGCACACGTCCATCCCGGACCCGTCGGTGTGCCGGGCCTCGACCACTACGTGCGTACCGTCCGACAGCACGAGTACGCGCGCACAGTCGCCGTCCTCGGCCCGCGCGCGCACGACCTCCCTCACGTTGCCGGTGAACTTCTCCACCGCACCCTGAGGCAGTTCGTTGTCCGCCTGATCGAATTCCGCCCGTACGTCGACCTGCTGATCGCTGACGCCGTTCACCACCACGTCACACCGGTCGAAGTTCCCGTACGCCGTTTCCAGCGTCGCCTCCCCGAACTTGCTCAACGACGCCTCGTCGATCAGCGCACACGGATCCACCGTCAACGGATCACCCACCGGACCGGCGACAGCCGTCGTGGGCGCGGCCGACGGCTCGGACGGTCCCGACACCGCCCGTCCGATCAGCACAGCCACTACGGCGACCACGGCAACGCCACCAGCCGCCGCGGGGATCGCCCATCGCCTCCGTCGCCTGCTTACGGGCGCGGCCGCGGTACCGCCGAGCTCGTTCACGACCTCGGCGACCGACGGGCGGCCACCTGGTTCTACAGCGAGCATCCGTGTGATCAGCGGCGTCAGCTCGCCACCGCGTCGCAACGGCTCTAGTTCACCGCGTGCGGCGCGACGCAGTACAGCCAGCGGGTTCGGGTCGTCGCCGAACGGCGAGTGACCTTCCAGCGCGGTGTAGAGCACCGCGCCCAAGGAGAACACGTCGGAGGCGGTCGTCGGTTCGTTGCCGTTGGCCACTTCCGGTGCGAGGTGAGCCGGCGTACCGACCGTCGAGCTGTCCGTCAGGGTCGCCTCGGCCCACAGTCGCCGCGAGATGCCGAAGTCCGCGAGCTTCGCAGTACCGTCCGCAGTGACCAGGATGTTGGCCGGCTTGAGGTCCCGGTGGATGATGCCCGCAGCGTGCACGGCCTGCAGCGCGGACGCGATCTGTACGCCGATCCGCGCGACCTGGTCGGGTGGCAGCTTGCCCAGCTCGTCCAGGCTCCGCGACGGCAGGTACTCCAGGACCAGCCAGTGCTCGTCCCCGTCCGTCACCACGTCGAAGATCGTCACCACATGCGGGTCGTGCAGCCGGGCACCGGTCCGCGCCTCGCGACGCAGCCGGCGTCCGTCCAGGTCGTCCACACCGGGATGCGCGCGTTTCAGCGCGACCACCCGGTCCAGTTGCTGGTCGTGGGCACGCCAGACCGAGCCCATACCGCCCGAGCCGAGCGGTTCCCCCAACAGGTAGCGGCCCCCGATCAGCCGGGCCGTCACTTCACCAGGTCCGCCGATACCGCGAAGGTGTCACAGGCCTTGTTCTCACCGATGTTGAAGCCGTTCTGGATCCAGAAGCCCTGGCTGGTCGCCAGACCGTGCGTCCGCTCGTCCTCCGGCGTGTCGGCCGACTCACCGAAGCTGTTGCTGGACTGCTCCTTGAACTCCTGCAGCCGGTCGGTCAGCGGGTACGTCTTCGCGACGGCCTTGCTGAACACACCGGCGAAGCAGGAGGCCTGCAACTCGTTGCGGCGTGAGCTCTCCAGCTTCTGCTCCGGATGGTCCTGCAGATAGACGGCACGGGCGTAGAACAGCCCCGTGACGCCTTGGACGTGGTGGCCGTACTCGTGCGCGATCGTCATCAGGTACGCCAGGTCCTGCTGCGGGCCGAAGGCACGGTTCATCTGCTTCACGTCGACGTACATCACCTGGTTGCCGTAGCAGTAGAACGCCAGTACCCGTCCGGACAGCGGCTGGAAGTTGCCGCACGCGGTCGTCACCGGCTTGTCGAACACGACCAGGCCCGGGTCCGGCTTCTCCTCGCCGAGCTCCTTGAAGATCGGGCGCCACGCGTCGTTCAGGCACTTGAAGAGCCGCTGGTAGTACACCTTCTGCGACGCCAGGCTGCCGCTGCCGAGATTGGCCGCCGGGCAGTTCTGCTGCGGCAGCGCACCGGTGCGGTAGACGTCGGCGTTCAGCAGGAAGTCCTCGGCGGTGCCCTTCTCGGGGGTGGTCGTCGGCGTCGGCACGATCGACGGACCGGTCACCTTGGGCTCGGCCGTGTCCGTGGTGCTGTCGGAGCCCAGCAGGGCGGCCAGCACGGCCACCGATACGCCGATGAAGGTGAGGAAGATGAAGCTCACCAGGACCAGGCGCAGCGCTCCGCCACGCTTCCGCGGCGGCTGGAACCCGTTGAACTGGCCCGGACTGCCGTAGTACGGCTGGAACTGACCTGGGAACTGCTGGCCCTGGTACTGCTGGCCTTGGTACTGCTGACCGGGGTACTGCTGGCCCGGGTACGGCGTACCTTGCGTCGGACCCTGTGGATACTGACCCTGCTGCGGCGGCCACGGCGCGGCCTGCGGTGGTGGCAGCACACCAGGCGGCGGGCCGAGTGGCCGGCCCTGCGGTGCACCCTGCGGTGGGCCGCCGTACCCGTACGGGCTGCTCAAGGTCTGGCCTCCATGTGGTCGGGTCACGAGTCGGTCGAGTTCGCTGCACGAACCGGCACGAGACTACTCTCGACCCATGTCACCGAAGCGCCGCCTCCTCCCGGCTGCCCTGCTGATGTCCCTGACCGCCCCGCTGTTCGTTGCCCTGAGCACTATGGCTGCCGAGGCGGTGGCCCCGATGGCAGGGGACCAGATCACCGCGTACTCCGCGGACGCGACGCTGACCAAGGACGGTGAGCTGCAGGTCAAGGAGACGGTCGACGTGACCGCCGGCGGTACGACGTTCAGCCGCACGCTGGCCACCCGGGTCCGGTCGGACGCCGAGCGGGACCGCACGTACGAGCTGAAAGACGTGTCCGCGACGGTGAACGGACAGCCCGCCCAGGGCTTCCAGAACGACAGCACCGACGACGGCCGCAAGCTGACGCTGAACGTGTCCGGGCAGTCGAAGATCGTCTACAGCTACACCGTGGACAACGTGGTCGCCGACTCGACCGAGGGCCGCCAGGTGAGCTGGCCGATCGTGCAGGGCTTCGCCACGTCGATCCCGAAGGCGACCCTGAGCATCGGCGTCCCGTTCGCGACCTGGGTGACCTGCTTCGCCGGCCGCACCGGCTCGAGCCTTCCGTGTACGTCGTCCCAGCTGGGCGAGTCGGCTGCGCTGGAGATCGAGCAGAACGGCGTACCCGCCGGCGGCCGGGTGACGTTCCTGACCGGGCTGAGCGACCAGGCGACCGTGCAGGCGAACGCGCAGTACTCCACCCGCTGGACGCTCGGGAGGGCGTTCACGGTCGACAAGACCACCGTCGGGCTGGCAGTGATCGTGTTCGGGCTCGGACTGCTCGGTGCGGTCGGCCTGTGGTTCTTCCGCGGCCGGGACGCCGCGAAGGTCGGTGCGGGCGCGCCGGAGCGTCCGGTACTGGATGGTGCCGACGGCCCGCAGTTCGCTGCTCCGGACGGCATCCGGCCCGGCCAGGTCGGCACCGTGGTGGACGAGACGGCCGACGTCGTCGACATCACCGCGACCCTGCTGGATCTTGCCGTGCGCAACTACCTGACGATCGTCGAGCAGCCTCGCGAGTCGCACTTCGGCAAGCTGGACTGGGAGCTGCAGCGGCTGCACGCGGGCGGTCCGGAGCTGCTGGCCTACGAGAAGGCCCTGCTGGACGCGGTGTTCGCTGACGGCGACTCGGTACTCGTCTCCGCGCTCGGTCCGTCGCTGCGGCCGCGGCTCAACCTGGTCCGCGAGCAGTTGTACGCCGACGTCGTGACGCAGGGCTGGTTCAACAACCGCCCGGACGCGGTCCGGAACCGGTGGACCACCGCCGGCGTGGTGCTGCTCGGTGCGGGCGTCGTACTGACCATCGTGCTCGCGATCGTCAGCAAGTTCGCGCTGGTCGGTTTCGCTGTGATGGCGGCCGGGCTGGTGCTCGCACTCGTCGGGCAGGCCGCACCGGCCCGCACTGCGCGCGGTGCCGCCGTACTGGGCCGCGTTGCCGGTCTGCAGCACTACCTGGCCAACGAGACCTCGTCCGACCTGCCGCAGAGCCACCGGCTCGAGTTCGCATCCCGCTGCCTGCCGTACGCCGCTGTGCTCGGTCTGACCGAGAAGTGGGCGCTGGAGATCGCCGCCACCGATGACGACGACGACCCCGACGCCGGCATCGGCTGGTACTCCGGTCCGGAGAACTGGCACCTGTCCGACATCGGCGAATCCCTCAGCAACTTCGTCACCTCGTTCGGCGGCACCCTAACCACCGCCCGCCGCCTCTTCGGCTGAGGGCGGTGGTCGTCGCCTTCACCGCGGTCTAGTTCACTCGGACGTCGGCTGCGGTGAAGGTGTTGCAGGAGTCGGGCTTCTTGTTGTTGTAGCCGGTGATCGACCACTGGTAGTTGCTGATCCGGTTGCCGTGGTCGTGGACCCGCGGCCGGGCGTAGTCGTCACCCGAGTGCGAGATCAGGAACTTCCAGTTGTTCAGCAGTACGCCGTTCATCGGGAGGTACGTCGCGTTCGCGCCGAGGTAGACCGCGCCGAGACAGGTCGCCTGCAGCTCGCGCCGGCGGCTCTCGGTCAGCTTCTGGTTCGGCGTCATGCTCTTCTGCCGGGACATCGACGAGGCGAGGATCCCGCTCAGCTTCTGGATGTGGTGGCCGTACTCGTGCGCGAACGTGTTCAGCATGATCGCGCGGGTGTAGACCGGGTTGGACTTGTAGTAGCGGTTGTCGACGGTGAACGGCAGGTAGATCGTCTCGTTCGCACCGCAGTACGCCGCCCGCGCGCTGCGCTGCATGCCGCAGGGCGAGGGGACCTTGCCGACGTACACGACGGCCTTCGGGTTGCGGAACGGCAGGTTCGCCTTCTTCATCGCGAGCCACCAGGTGCGGTTCAGGCAGGGGAGCAGGCGGTTGTAGTACTGCTGCGCCGCCGGGACGGTGACCGGTGCGAACGGCGGCTCCGCGCACTTCGACGCGGCGAGCGTGCCGATCGTGTAGAGCCGACTGCCCTTCACGACCTCGTCGGCCGTCGGGCCACGCGGCGTGGACGGCGACGGTGAGGTGGACGGGCTCTCCGACGGGGACGAGGACTCCGAGGTTGCGGTCGTCGGAGTCGTCTTCGCCTCGGGCTCGCCGCCGCTCAGGCCGCGGATCAGCAACGTGACGCCGGAGCCGACCACGAGGACGGCCAGCACCACCAGACCGATCAGGAGAGTGCGGGAGATCTTCTTCTTGCGCCGGCGGCGGCCGCCGGGTGGCTGCGGGATCGGGATCGGCGGGTACTGCCAGGTGGGTGCTTGCTGGACAGGCTGACCCATCGGGCCGATCTGCCCGCCGTGGCCGCCCTGGGGTGCGGCATGCCGGGCGCCGGTCTGCTGTTGCTGCGGCGGGAGCGCGTTGCTCCACGGGGAGGCCTGCTGCTGACCCTGCTGCTGGTCCTGTCCGCCTTGCGGGCCCCACAAGTACGAGCCTTCCGAGCTCGGACCGGTCTGCTGGCGGGGCTGCTGCTGCGAAGGCGACGACTGCCAGGCACTCGACTCGGACTGCCCGGTCGCCGACAGCGGCCACGACTGAGTCCCCCACGACTCACCCGACTGAGGAGCGTTCGGCTGGGACCGGTTGGGCTGGGAAGGCCCGGCCGGGCTCGCCCCCGACTGAGGGCCAGGTTGCTGCGGACCGGGCTGCTGGGGCCCCGACTGCCACGGGCTGGGCGTGGTGGCGCCGGGCTGGGGTGCCGGTGGGGCGGACTGCCAGGAACCAGGCTGGTTCGGGCCGGGCTGGTTCGGACGTGACTGGCCGGGGCCGCGCTGTGCCGGACCAGGCTGGTTCGGACCGGGTTGGTTCGGGCCGGGCTGGTTCGGACGCGGCTGGGCCGGGCCGGATTGCGACGGACCTGGCTGGTTCGGGCCTGGTCGACCAGGGCCGGGCTGGTTCGGACCCGGCTGTGAGGGACCGGGCCGGTTTGGGCCCTGCTGCGGGCGGCCGGGCTGGGGCTGGCCGGGGGCAGGCTGGTCGGGGTGTTCCCGGCGGTTCGGGTCCCAGCCGCCGTCGAACCAGCTGCTGGCGGGCTGTTCGGACTGGGCCGGGTTGCTGAACTCCCGCTTGGCGTCGGAGGCGCCGGTCCACCACGTGGCCGGCTGACCCTCCCCAGGGCTCTGCTCCCCAGGACCCCCGCCACGAGGGCCGGCCTCGTTGTCCCGGGATCCGAACCATCCACCACTACCGGGTCCTTGGCCTGCGGGCGGCTGGCCGGGAACGGGCTCCTGCGGGCGGTCCGGCTGATCGTCAGCCGGGTCGCTCCCCGGGGGCTGGTTCCTGTTGTCCGACATCGATGCTCCTCACGACCTTGCTGGGTATTGCTCTGCAGCTCGTTGGTGGGGCGCCGAAGCCGCCTCCCCCTACATATCCTCCGCGACATACTTTGCGCGATACGGACCCACCAGGCTAGCTACCCCGGCCAGTCGTTTCGAAGTAGACCAGTGACGGCCCTCACTGCACCTTGGCGGCAGACGCGGCGAACGTGTTGCAGACGCCCGGGTTGCGGGAGTTGTACCCGCGGGTGGCCCAGTACTGGTGGTTGTTCGCGTCGCCGTGGTCGTTCGCGTTGTCGGTCACATGCCCGATCAGCCAGCGCCACTGGAACAGCGACTGCCCGGTGATCGGATAGGTACGCCGGTTCGCGCCGATGAAGATGTCCGAGAAGCAGGACGCCTGCAGCTCCAGCCGCCGGCTGTCCTGCAGCTCCATCGCGTAGTTCGGCCGCTCGTACCGGATCCGCGAGTACGCCTGCAGGATTCCCATGTTGTTCTGGATGTGGTGCCCGTACTCGTGCGCGAACTGGTGCAGCATCCACATCCGCGCCCACACCTTCTGGTAGGCCTGCGGGTAGCGGTTGTAGTTGCCGATGTCCTCGGTGAGGTTCATGTAGATGGTGTCGGTGGTCCCGCAGAAGAACGGCGGCCCGGAATCGCTGTGGGTCCCGCACGGCGTCGTGATCGTGCCGCTGAAGATCTTCACGGTCGGTGCCCGGAACCGCCCACCGGCCTTGGTCACCAGCGGCGCCCACGCCCTGTTCAGGCAGCCCCACAGGTTCTTGTAGTTGGCCCGCGCGCCGGCCACCGTGCTCTGCCGCGCCTTGGACTCCTTGCAGCTCACCGACGCCATCCCACCGGCCTTGTAGAGCCGGTTCCGCAGCACCAGGTCGCTGTCGGTCGGACCTGGTTTGGTCGTCGGCTTGGCGGTTGCGGTCGACCGGGTCGCTGTCGGCCGCGGCGCCTGCGTGGTCGGCCGGGCGGTCGGCTTGGCCGTCGGCACGTTGTTCGTCGGCTGGCCGGACGGTTCCTTGGTCGGCTGGTTCGTCGGGCTGTACGACGTGGTGGTCGTCGGCCGCGCGTACGTCGGGTCCCCGTCACCCTTCAGCGCCGCCGAGACGATCTTCAGCGCGGTGACGCCGACCACGAGCACACCGAGCAGCACCAACGCGGCGATCAGACCGCCGCGCCGCTTCTTCGGCGGCTTCGGTCCACCAGGTGGAGCGCCCCATCCGAACTGCGGCTGCCCAGGCCCCGGCATCGGCTGGCCCTGGAACGAGTGCCCGTGGAAAGGCTGCCCAGGCCCCGGGAACGGAGGCCCCTGAAACGGCGGTCCGGAAGGCGGTCCGGTGGGTGGGCCCTGCGGCGGGCCAGGCGGGCGACCAGGAGGTGGTTGGCCGCCGTACCCCGGCCCCTGCTGCCAGGGCGGAGGTGGCTGCTGCGGCGGGTACTGCTGCCCGGGAGGAGGACCCCATTGGTTGCCTGACACACCCGGGACGCTACCGGAGCCAGGGCTCAACTTACCCGGGCAGGCGACGCCGACCAGGTGTTGCAGCTGGCCGGATTACGGCTCTGGAAGGCCGCGCGGCTCCAGGCTCCGTGGTTGGTGGTGCTGCCGTGGTCCCGCGGGTACGGCGGACGGTCGCCGCTGTTGTTCACGTCGTACAGCCACATCTGGTACGCGTACCCGGTGATGCCGTAGCTGTTGCGGTTGGCACCTAGGAACACGTTGCCCAGACAGGAGGCCTGCAGCTCGAGCCGGCGACTCAGCTGCAACGCCCCGGCCGCAGAAGCGTCGTACCGGAGCTCCGTGTAGGCCACACCGAGTCCGGTCATCCACTGCACCGAGTGCGCGTACTCGTGGGCCATGGTGAACGTGCCGACCATCCGGCCGAACGTCGGGTTCTGCTTGTAGAACGAGATGATCGACGGCGACTCCATATAAATGGTGTGCGTCGTCGGGCAGTAGAACGAGCGCCCGACGCCGCCACCGCAAGGTGTGGTCACCGAACCGCCCCAGACGACCAGACCGGGTGACCGGAACCGGCCGCCGGACGCGGCGACCTGCTTCGGCCAGGCCCGGTCCAGGCAGGCCTTGATCGTCTTGAAGTACGCCAGCGCCTGCGAGCCGTTGCCGAGGCCGGTCCTGGCCTGCTTGCAGTTCACGGTCCGCATCACGCCGGTCTTGTACAGCCGGTGGGTCGCGTTGTACGTCGCCGGGCTCACGGTCTGCACCGGCTTCGGCGGAGTGACCTTCGTGGTGGTCGTGGTCGTCCGCGTCGGCCGCGGAGCAGCAGTGGTCGGAGGAGGAGGGGCGCTACTGGGAGCCATGGTCGGCCCAGGGGTCGTTGACTCCGTGGCGACCGGTGCGGCCGTGGCAGGTCCGTCGCCGCCGCCCTGTGTGAGCTTCACGGCAAGGAACACGCCGCCGGCCGCGACCACCGCCAGCACTGCGACGACCAGCAGCGCCGTACCGCCGGACCTCTTCCGCGGCTGCTGAGGCGGCAACGGACCCCACCCGTACTGCGGGCCGGACTGCGGCGGAGGAGCGTAGTACTGCGGCGGCACGGAGTACTGCGGAGGCGGGCCGAATTGTCCGGGTCCCGGTCCCCATTGGTTGCCTGACACTCCCCAGACGCTATCGTGCCCCCTGTCAACCTGACCCTCTCTTTACGGTGTGATTGGGCGATGCGTCTACGTCTCCTCGGGCTATCCCTGTGTGCCCTCGGCCTGCTCGGCCTGTCCACTGTCCCAGCCGGAGCGGCCGGCGCGGACGCAACCAGCGCCGCCGCCGACCCGGTGGTGACCAACTACGACAGTCAGGTCCGTGTCGAACGTGACGGCCTGCTCCGGGTCGCCGAGACCTGGAAGCTCAGCAACGTGACCGGGACCTTCACCCGGTTCGTCGTCACGCGGGACCACCTGCCGGACGACATCGACCACGTCCAGGAGATCGGCGACCTGCAGGTCAAGGCCGGCGGCCAGGACAAGAAGGCCGAGCTGAAGACCGAGGGCGATGTCACGTCGATCGCCGTACCGGACATCAGTGGCGCTACGACGGAGCTCAACGTCACGTACACCGTGAAGGGCGCGGTCGCGAAGACCCTGGACGGCACCGAGGTGCGGTTCGCGCCGCTGACCGGGATCAACCTCCCGATCCAGACCGCGAACATCGTCTTCAGCGTCCCCGAGGTCTCGCACGTCGCCTGCTTCGCCGGCCCGATCGACAGCAACATCCCGTGCACGCTCGCACAGATCGGCGAGACCTCCGGCCCAACCTTCCAGCAGACCGCGCTGCCCCCGGGCAACACGGTCATGATGGCGGTCGGTTTCCCGAAGGGCCAGATCGCGGACAACTCGATCATTGAGTACCGGCACACCTTCAAGCGCGCCTTCTCCACCGACGCGGCTCAGCTGATCACCGCGCTGGCAGTGCTGCTGCTCGGCGCGATCGCGCTGTTCGTGCTGTACCGGCTCCGCGGCCGGGACCAGGTCGACCCGCGGCGCGTCGTACCGGCCTCGCTGTTCAGCCTCGGCGCCGACACGCGGATCGACTTCACGCCGCCGTCCGACCTGCGGCCCGGTGAGGTCGGCACGCTGATCGACGAGCGGATCGACCCGGTCGACGTGACCGCGACGATCATCGACCTGGCCGTCCGCGGTCACCTCCAGATCGTCGAGCTCGAGCACAGCACCGAGTTCGCGCGGCCGGACTGGGAACTGCGCCGGGTCTCCAACGCACCGGCGGAGGAACTGCAGCGGTACGAGAACGTCCTGGTCCGCGCGATCTTCGGCGACGCCGACTCGGTGCTCGTCTCCGAGCTCGGCAAGCAGGTCCGGGCGAACCTCGCCCAGGTCCAGGACGCCCTGTACGACGGTGTCGTCAAGCGCGGCTGGTTCACCGAGCGCCCGGACCGCACTCGGTCGCTGTGGGCAACGATCGGCATCGTGACCACCGTGGTCGGTGTCATCGCGACCGTCCTGCTGGCGCTGCTGTCGACCTGGGGCCTCCTCGGCCTCGCGATCACGCTGGTCGGTGTCGGTCTGCTCGTGGTCGGCCGTTACATGCCGGCCAAGGCCCCGGCCGCCGGCCGCGTGCTCGGCCAGGTCGCGGCGATCCGCGGTGAGCTGCTGGAGATGGACGTCAGCGAGCTGCCGACCGATCAGCACGCCGAGCTCTGCTCCCGCGCTCTGCCGTACGCCGTCGTACTGGGCGGCTCGGAGCGCTGGATCGACGCACTGGTCGCGACCGACTCCACGCCGGACGAAGCGGACGACGGCTTCACCTGGTACCGCGGCCCGAGCGGCTGGCACCTGCAATACCTGCCGGACTCGCTCCGCAACCTCACCACCAACCTGACGGGCGCACTCTTCGCCCGCTGAGGTCTTACAGAGCTGAGGTTTACAGAGCTGAGGTCTTACAGAACGGGGCCCGCCACGCCGCCCCGGCGTGGCGGGCCCTGTCGTCTGTTACCAGTTGTGCTGCGGGTCCGACGGCGTGGGCAACGGCGTGCCTTCGGGGTGGATCACGTAGACGAGCCCACCGGAGTGCGGCACCCACGCGTTCTCGAACGCCTCCCGGTCGTACGTCGTGCGCACCTGGTCGTTACTCGCGATCAGGTGGGACGCAGGGTCGTTGACGACCACGTTGCCGTTCTGGTCGAACCCGACGATCACCATCAGGTGCCCGTTGGTCCCGTAGCCCGCACCGGGTAGTTCGCTCTTCTTGAACGACAGCGACGCGACCAGTGGGATGCCGGCCTTGATGAACTGTTCGGCCTCGGTCAGCGACCGCAACCGCGTGACGAAGGCATCCAGCCCGCGTGTCCCGGCATACGCCGTGTTGAACGGCCAGTTGCCCGCGCCGTCGTACGCGTAGTCGAAGACGGACCGTGCCGAGTGGTCCACCTGCGGATCGGAGTAGGACGGATCCACCCACGCGGTCTCTGCCGCGGTCGGTCCGGCGCCCCAGTAGTCGAGCACCATCGCGGTCGACGTCGCCGAGCACCACGCCTCGCCGCCGCCGTCCCACTGCGGGTACTGCCCGATATGCGTCTCCTGCGAGTACGTCGGTACGTTGAGGACGATGCCCTCCGCGCCGCCGAGGGGGCTGACGGCAACCTTCTTGTCGGACGGCAGCCGGGAGGCCATCGCTCCGACGGACCGGACCACGGGCGACTGCGTCGTACCGCTCAGGCGGTACAGGGTGACCTTGAGCTGCCAGCGGTCGAGCCACTGACCTGTGGCGGACTGGAAGGTGTCGACGGCAACGGATCCGTTGGTGTCGCCCTGGCTGGGCACCGAGGTCCGGTGGATGTCGCCGGCCGCGGTGTCGTCGCCTCCGGACCACCGGCCGAGCACGTACCACTTGGTGGCGGTGCCGAGGTTCGTCGTACCTGCCATCGACACCTCGACCCAGGTGCCCGGTGGGGTGGTCGCGTTCCAGGAGGCGACCAGCTCGGTCAGCCCGAAGCCGGTGCTGACATGCGGCGAGACCCAACTGGTCTGGTCATAGGACTTGGCGGTGCCGTCGCCGAACGGGTCGACGTACGACGTGGAGCCGGTCGCCGTACCGAACGTGAGGGCGCCGTCGGTGACCGTGGTGCCGAACTGCTGTCCGGCCAGGAAGTCGGTGTTCGATGTCCACGTGCGATAGGCGATCTGCCGTGCCGGTGCGACCTTCACGGCTTCGCTCGGCAAGCTGCCGGCGCTGAGCACAACCACACCGAGAATCAGCGCGGTGACAGAACGGGCGGAAGTCATACTCAGACGGTAGACCGGGCGGCAGTCGCTGTCATCAAGACGGCGTGCCGTGGACAGAAACTTACGAGCGTTTGTCCCATTCGCTGTAGAGCATGGCGAAAACCAGTTCGTCGGTCCATTCGCCCTTGAGGTGCTCGTTCTGCACGAAGTGCGCCTCTTGCCGCAGACCGAGCCGCTCCAGCAGTTTCACCGAGCCGGTGTTGCGGTGGTCCAGCCGCGCGATGATCCGGTGCAGGCCGAGCTCCTCGAAGCCAAGCCGCAGCAGTTCGACTGTCGCCTCTGCGGCGTACCCGTGGCCGTGCGACTCCGGGTGGAAGACGTACCCGATCTCGCCGGTGCGCTGCTCGACGCTGTTCATGAACAGCGTCACCTCACCCAGGTGCTGACCGGTGTCCCGCAGGACCACCGCGACGGTGAGCGCTTGACCGTCGCTGTCCATCGGGACATCGGCCAACCGGCCGGTGAGGGCCTCCTTGACCTGCTCCGGCGTCCGCACGTCGTACAGCAGAAAACGTGTGACGTCAGGGTTCGACTGCAGTTTCAGCAGGTCGTCGTAGTCGTTCTCGACGTAGCGTCGAAGGGTCAGGCGGTCAGTCTCGATCGGCAGCGAATAGCTCACCGATCGAGACTATGCGACCGCGGCAACCAATTTAGGGCGTGTGAGCGGGAGACACACCCTAGCCGTTCGCCAGCGCCGTCAGCCGGGACATGTCGCCGTTGAAGTGACTCTGGTCGATCGGCGACGAGGTGAACTGCCAGAACGTGTAGAACGGCCAGGCGCCGGGCAGCGTCCCCACGGTGGAGGAGTAGCGCGCGACCCAGAGCGGGTTGGTCGAGTTGAACGCGGTGCTGTTACCCGTGCAGGTGCTCCACCAGTTGTAGTTGGTGTAGATCACCGCGTCGCGTCCGGTGCGGGACTTGTAGGTGTTGACGAAGTCCCGGATCCAGCTGACCATCGCGGACTGGCTCAGTCCGTAGCAGGTCGCGCCGTACGGGTTGTACTCGATGTCGAGCGCACCCGGCAGCGTCTTGCCGTCCCGGGACCAGCCGCCGCCGCTGCTGGCGAAGTAGTTCGCCTGCGTCGCGCCGCTGGAGTTGTTCGGCAGCGCGAAGTGGTACGCGCCGCGGATCATGCCGACGTTGTAGGACCCGTTGTACTGCTGGGCGAAGTACGGGTTCTTGTACGACGTGCCTTCGGTCGCCTTCACGTACGCGAACCGTTTGCCTTGACCCCACCAGTAGGCCCAGTCGACGTTGCCCTGGTGACTGGACACGTCGATGCCTTCGACGGTCGCCGTGATCCCCATGTCGGTGGGCGCGGCGGCACTGCTGCTGGTGGTGGTGTTCTGCGTCCAGCCCATGTAGGCGTCGCCGGCCTTGGTGATGCCGTGCTGGCGGGCCTGTGCGGTGGGCTGGGGGGTGGAGCTTGCTTGGGCGGAGCCGGTCGAGGCCAGGATCAGGCCAAGAGCGACGGCGGCACCCGTGAAAAGGGCGGACTTCACGGTTTCCTCCAGAGCGATGAGGGGCGGACAGAGCGCTCGGCGATGGTCTTACCCGGATCCGGCAAGAACCAACCCTTACAGCGATTTGTTCGGTGATTATTTACCGGCGTCACCTCCCGTTACCCTTGACCGGTGACACTTCGCTTGTACGACACCGCAACAGCAGCAGTGCGTGATTTCGAGCCGGTCCATCCGGGCAAGGTCGGGATCTACCACTGTGGGCTGACGGTGCAGGGTGCCCCGCATGTCGGGCACATCTACAAGGAAGTGGTCTTCGACGTCCTGCGGCGCTGGCTGGAGCGGTCCGGCTACGAGGTGACCGTGATCGCGAACGTGACCGACATCGAGGACAAGATCCTCGCGAAGTCGGCCGAGCGCGGCGTCCCGTGGTGGGCGCACGCCTACGAGTTCGAGCGCGAGCTGCACTGGGCGTACGACGTCCTCGGCTGCCGCCCGCCGACGTACGAGCCGCGCGCCACCGGGCACATCCCGGAGATGCTCGAGATGATCGCCGACCTGATCGAGCGCGGCCACGCGTACGTCGCGCCGGACGGGTCCGGCGACGTCTACTTCGATGTGAAGTCCTGGCCGGCGTACGGCGCTCTGTCGCACCAGCGGATCGACGACATGGAGGCCGCCGAGGACGCGGACCCGCGCGGCAAGCGGGACCCGCGCGACTTCGCGCTCTGGAAGGGCTGGACCGACGCCGCGCCGCGGACCGCCTCCTGGCCGGCCCCGTGGGGTCGTGGCCGCCCGGGCTGGCACATCGAGTGCTCGGCGATGGCCGGCAAGTACCTCGGCGACGAGTTCGACATCCACGGCGGCGGTCTGGACCTGCGGTTCCCGCACCACGAGAACGAGCTGGCCCAGTCGACCGCGGTCGGGCAGAAGTTCGCCCGGTTCTGGATGCACAACGCGCTCGTCACCACGGCCGGCGAGAAGATGTCGAAGTCGATGGGCAACAGCGCCGTCGTGCGGAACGTGGTCGAGCGCGTGCGCCCGATCGAGCTGCGGTACTACCTGGTGCAGTCGCACTACCGCTCGGTCGTCGAGTTCTCGTTCGAGGCGCTCGACGAGGCCGCGAAGAGCTTCCAGCGGATCGAGGGCTTCGTGACCCGGGCCGTCGAGGTGACCGGTGGCGTCGAGCCGGACGCCGAGCTGCCGGGTGACTTCGTGGCCGCGATGGACGACGACCTGGGTACGCCGGCCGCGATCGCCGTACTGCACAACACCGTGCGCGACGGCAACAAGCTGGTTGCCGACGGCGACTCGGAGGCGCTGCGCGAGGTGCTGGCGTCGGTGCGCGGGATGCTCGGCGTGCTCGGGCTGGACCCGCTCGCTGAGCCGTGGGTGTCGCGGGCCGGCGGTAGCGACGAGCTCACCGAGGTGGTCGACGGCCTCGTGAAGGCCCTGCTCGATCAGCGGCAGGCAGCACGTGCACGCAAGGATTACGCCGCCGCGGACGCTGTCCGCGACCGGTTGAAGGCGCTCGGCGTCGTCGTCGAGGACACCCCGCAGGGACCACGCTGGTCTCTCGCGACCACTACCACCGACGAAGGAAACTGACGTGCCAGGCAACAGCCAGCGTAAGGGCGCCATCCGGAAGAAGCCGCGGGGGAACCCGACGGCCGGGTCCGGCGGCCGGGTCCGCCGCGGACTCGAGGGCAAGGGGCCGACGCCGAAGGCCGTGGACCGGGTCAAGCACCCGGCGCACAAGCGGGCGAAGGCGGCCGAGCGCGCCAAGGAACGCGAGCGCCCTCGCCGCCAGGCGCGCAAGGACAACGAGTCCGCGGTCGAGTGGGTGTACGGGCGGAACCCGGTGGTCGAGGCGCTGCGGGCCGGCGTACCGGCCGCGGCGCTGCACGTTGCCGAGGGCACGGAACGGGACGCCCGGCTGCGCGAGGCGTTGCTGGTCGCCGTCGAGACCGGGGTATCGGTGCTCGAGGTGCCGCGCGCGGAGCTCGACCGGGTCACCGCGGGCGGCTCGCACCAGGGCGTCGCGCTGCAGATCCCGCCGTACGAGTACGCGCACCCGGACGACCTGCTCGACCGGGCGCACGCCGCCGGTGAGGTGCCGCTGATCGTCGCGCTCGACGGCGTGACCGATCCCCGCAACCTCGGCGCGATCACGCGATCCGCCGCGGCCTTCGGGGCGCACGGTGTCGTCGTACCGGAACGCCGTACGGCGTCGATGTCGGCCTCGGCCTGGAAGACCTCGGCCGGCGCCGCGGCCCGGATCCCGGTCGCCCGCGCGGGCAACCTCAACCGGGCCCTCAAGTCCTACAAGGAAGCCGGCCTCCTGGTCATCGGCCTCGACATGGACGGCGCCGTGGACCTCCCGTCCTTCGAAGCCGCCACCGAGCCGATCGTCCTGGTGATCGGGTCCGAGGGTAAGGGCCTGGCCCGCCTGGTCCGGGAGAACTGCGACCTGATCGTCTCGATCCCGATGACCAGCGCCACCGAGTCCCTCAACGCCGGCATCGCCGCCGGCGTCACCCTCTACGAAATCTCCCGCCGCCGCGCGAGCTGAACACGAGTGTGGGGCCGGGGAACGCTCCCCGGCCCCACAGTCATGTCTGGATCAGTAGACGCTCACGCCGTAGCGGGAGAGAACTTCGGTGACGGGCTGGAAGTAGGTGGTGCCGCCGGAGGAGCAGTTGCCGGAGCCGCCGGAGGTGAGGCCGAGGGCCACCGAGCCGGCGAACAGTGCGCCGCCGGAGTCGCCGCCTTCAGCGCACACCGTGGTGCGGATCAGGCCGGAGACGGAGCCCTCGGCGTAGTTCACCGTGGCGTTCGTCGCGGTGACGGAGCCGCTGTGCACACCGGTCGTGCTACCACTGCGCTTGACCGCCTGCCCCACCGAGGCGTTGCCGGCGGACGTGATGTCCTGCGATGAACCGTTGTAGAGGTCCACGGTCCCGGGGTGGTTCGTGTACGACGTGCTGTACTTCACGATCGCGTAGTCGTTACCCGGGAAGCTCGACCCGTACGTCGTGCCGAGCAGCGTGGTCTTGCCGGAGTTCGAGTACCAGCTGGATGCGATGTTCCCGCAGTGTCCTGCGGTCAGGAAGTAGTACGTGGTGCCGCTGCGTACGTTGAAGCCCAGCGAGCAGCGGTACTGCCCGCCGTAGATGGCGTCGCCGCCGGCGATGTACTTCGTCAGCTTGCCGGACATCTTCTCGAGCTTGATCCGGTCGCCGAACTGCTTGGTGACGCTGGTGAGTTTCGACATTTTCGCGCCGGTGACGGTTTCGTCGTAGGACACGATGATCCGGCCGTCGGGGTCGGTCTGCCACGCCGTACCCGGGATCGTCGCGTCCTTGACGAGCGTGGACGTGATCGCGGCGGCGGACAGGGTGCCCGGATTGACCGGTGCGGCCGAGGCCTGCGTTGCCAGAAGTCCGGCGGCAGCAAGCCCGGCCGCGGCCAGGAGTGCGGTGGTACGGCGGAGCGGGGACAGATTCATGGTTAAAGCCTCCTCACGATGAGGACGCCGTCGGGGCGGGGCGTCCTTGACTTAACCGTGAGCAGTCCTACCCACTCTCTCCCTGAGTATTCAGACAAATTCGGAGCGTAGGGGAAACCTCCGCTTAGTAGATGTAGACCCCGTACGCGTTGAGGGCCTCCACGACCGGCTGGAAGTAGGTCACGCCGCCCGAGGTGCAGTCGCCCGAACCACCGGAGGTCAGGCCGAACGCCCACTGCCGGTAGAACAGCGGACCGCCCGAGTCGCCCGGCTCCGCGCACACGCTGGTGCGGATCAGGTTGGCCACGCGGCCGTCACCGTAGTTCACGACCGAGTTCAGCCCGGTCACCCGGCCGCTGTGCAGGCCGCTGGTGGCGCCCGACCGGTAGACCAGCTGGTTGAGGCCCGGATTGGCCGCCCGGGTGATGTCCTGCGAGTGCCCGTTGTAGAGGTACACACTGCCGCCCGGGACCTTCAGCGGGATGTCGGTGCGGTAGACAACCAACGCGTAGTCGTTCCACGGGTAGCTGGCGTGGTGCACCGCGCCCGTGAACACCTTGTGGGCCGGGTCCTGGTACCAGCGGGCCGCGTCGACACCGCAGTGACCGGCAGTGAGGAAGTAGTACTTGCCGCGTCGCTGCACATTGAAGCCGACGCTGCACTTGTAGTCGCCGCCGTACGTCGCCATGCCGCCGCTGATGTACTTCTGCAGCTTGCCGGGCAGCTTCTCGAGCTTGACGTTCGACCCGAGCTGCTTCGTCAGTCCGGTCAGCTTGCTCAGCTTCGTACCGGTGACCGTGGGGTCGTACGACACCAGCACGGTGCCGTCCGGCTGCGTCATCCACGCCGTACCAGGAGTGTGGATCTGGTCGTTCAACGTCTTGGTGATCGCCTTGGCGGAGAGACGGGGCGGCTTCACCGGATCGGCCCCGGCCGGCACGGCGGCAGTCAGGGCGAGAGCGGCAGCCGCCACCATGGCCGCAGTTCGTCGGAGAGTTTTCATATCCATCAGCCTTCCGGGGCGTACGGCTCTGATGCGCGGTGTGGCAGCAAGAGGACGGTTTCCCCACCCTAAAGGGCCGGGCGGTTCAGTCGAGGCGCAGGGAGTGCAGCACGAACGAGGCCAGTTCGCGGTACGCCTCGGCGTCGTTCAGGCCGGTACGCCGGGCGATGTCACCGCGCTGGATCGCCTGCATGGTGTGCGCGATCATCTCGGCCGCGAACGCGATGTCGACCTGCCGGAACATCTTGTTGTTGATGCCGTCCTCGATCAGCGTCCGGACCCGTTCGGCGGCGATCCGGGTGTTCCGCTCGTACACCGACCGGGCCGGCGCGAACGTCGCCACGTCGTCGAGGAAGGTCCGGCTGGCCGGCCGCAGCGCGTCCGCGACCGCGTTCAGGTACGCCGCGATCCGCCGGTCGTGCCGGGTCTGCCGGGCCACCGCGGACTCCACCTGGGCGGTGGCGTTCTTGAAGTAGTGCTTCACAACCTCGACGGCGAGCTGCTCCTTGCTCGGCGCCAGCGCGTAGAGGGTCGTCTTGCTGCAGCGCAGCTCGGCGGCCAGGTCGTCCAGGGTGAACCGGCTGAACCCCTGCTCGAGGAACAGGGACAGGAGTCGGTCGAGCAGCTCGGACTGCCGGCGGGTCCGCCGCCCCGGAACGACTGTTGTCATATCGAGACAGCATAGAACGATACTGAGTTGCGTGCTTCAGTATCGTTACGAGTATCATTTCGTCAGCTGTTGAGAGAGGTGCCTGATGGCTGTCGATCGTCTCCTGCCTACTGACGAATCCATTGATCTGCTCGCCCTGGTCCGTGACCTGTGCGAGCACGAGCTCGCGCCCCACGCCGCACAGGCGGAGGAGAGCGAGACCTTCCCGCGGGACGCCTTCCGGACCCTCGGTAAGGCCGGTCTGCTCGGCCTGCCCTATCCGGAGCAGTACGGCGGCGCCGAGCAGCCGTACGAGGTGTACCTGCAGATGCTCGAGGAGATCGCCGCCGCCTGGATGTCGGTCGGCGTCGGCGTCTCGGTGCACACGATGACCAGCTACGCGATGGCGACGTTCGGGACCGACGATCAGCTCGACCGGCTGCTGCCGGACATGATCGGCGGCGAGCAGCTCGGTGCGTACGCGCTGTCCGAGCCGCAGGCCGGCTCCGACATCAGCTCGATGACCACGCGGGCCGTCCGGGACGGCGACTTCTATGTCCTGAACGGTACGAAGGCGTGGATCAGTCACGGTCCGCACGCCGACTTCTTCACCACCTTCGCCCGGACCTCGGACGACCCGAAGCACGGCATCTCCGCGTTCCACGTCCCGGCGTCCGTCGCGGGCCTGAGCTTCGGTGCGCCCGAGCGGAAGATGGGCCTCACCGGGTCGACGACCACGCTGGTCAACTACGACGACGTACGGGTCCCGGCCGCCAACCTGATCGGCGCCGAGGGTGACGGGATGCGGATCGCGTTGTCCGCTCTCGACTCCGGCCGGCTCGGGATCGCGGCCTGCGCGGTCGGCCTGGCGCAGGCGGCGCTCGACCTCGCCACGACGTACGCGAAGGAGCGGCAGCAGTTCGGGCAGTCGATCGCCGACTTCCAGGGCATCCAGTTCCTGCTCGCCGACATGGCCGCCGCGGTCGAGTCCGGGCGGGCGACGTACCTGCACGCCGCGCGCCGCCGCGACCTGGGCCGGACGTTCATCCGGGAGGCCGCGATCGCGAAGCTGGTCTGCACGGACGCGGCGATGAAGGTCACCACCGACGCCGTGCAGGTGCTCGGTGGGTACGGTTACACCCGGGAGTTCCCGGCCGAGCGGTACATGCGCGAGGCCAAGGTGACCCAGATCTTCGAAGGTACGAACCAGATCCAGCGGCTCGTGATCAGCCGCGACCTGCTCAGGAGTGCTCCATGATTCTTGGTCCGTCCGATGTCGCTCTGGTCACCGGTGGTGGTTCCGGGCTCGGAGAGGCGACCGTACGGCGGTTGGCCGCAGACGGACTGGGCGTCGTGATCGTCGACCTGCCGTCGTCCGCGGGCAAGGCGGTCGCGGACGAGCTGGGTGATCGGGTGGTGTTCGCGCCGACCGACGTCACCGACGAGACCGCGGTGACCGCGGCGCTCGACGCGGCGGAGGCGCTGGGCACGCTGCGGGTGGTGGTGAACTGCGCCGGCATCGCGACGCCCGGCCGGGTCGTCGGACGGAAGGGCCCGTTGCCGCTGGCAACGTTCCGGCAGGTGATCGAGATCAACCTGATCGGCACCTTCAACGTGCTCCGGCTGGCCGCCGAGCGGATGATCGCCTCCGACCCGGCCGCGGACGGCGACCGCGGCGTCGTGGTCATGACCGCATCGATCGCGGCGTACGACGGCCAGGTCGGGCAGGCGGCGTACGCGTCCAGCAAGGGCGGCATCGTCGCACTGACCCTGACCGCCGCCCGCGACCTCGCCGACAAGGGGATCCGGGTCGTCACGATCGCACCGGGCACGATGGAGACCCCGATGCTCGCCGGCCTCCCCGAGGAGACCCGCACGATCCTCGAGCAGCAGGTTCCCCACCCGTCCCGCCTCGGCGAGCCGTCCGAGTACGCCGCCCTGGTCCGCCACATCCTCGACAACCAGTTGCTGAACGGCGAGGTCATCCGCCTCGACGGCGCCCTCCGCATGCCACCTCGCTGAACAGGTCCACCTCCTTTCGGGATGGCCCGAAAGGGGGTGCGGCCGTCGTGGTTCGACCGGCACTCTCGAAGTGTTCGACCCAACCACGAAAGGTACGGATCATGAACATTCGCAGGGTTTTCTACAGTGTTCTGGCCGGCGGAGCGATCGCGGCGGGTGACCTCGCCGTACCGGCGGCCCAGGCGATCGAGGCTCCGGTGGCCGCGACGGCCACCGCGTCCTCGGAAGTTGTTGCCGCCGACAACTGGGAGTACGTCGGTGACTTCTTCTGGCAGTCGGACTGCCACGCAGCCGGTGCCGCCGGCACCAAGTGGACGAAGTACAAGTGCGTCGACGGCTCGGCCTTCCCGGGGGACGACTACGAGCTATGGGTCGTCTACAAGTAGATCGATCCTCAGAGCGCTGAGCTGACCTTGAGCCAGCAAACGCCATGTGCAGGGACGATGTGCACGCGCTCGGTGGTGGGTGTGCCGGCCCAGAGATCTTGCGCCGGAGTGGGGAGTTCCGCAGGGAGCGGAACCTCTCGAGATGTGGCCCCGGTCCAGAACAGCGCTGCGTAAGACCAGTCCTCGCCTTGGGCGGTCCAGACGATCAGCTCGCCGTCGTCCACAGGCTCGCGGATGATCTCCCGGCCGTCGTACGACGACCGCAGCACTTCGGCGAGCGCCGGATTCGCCAACAGCGCAAGGGTTTCCGGTGCGGTGGTCGGGAGGTCGCCGCCCATCATCAGCGGGGAGCGGGCCATCACCCAGAGGGTGAGCAGGGTCTTCTGTTCGTCGACGGTGAGGCGGCTGTCGCGGTCGTCGCCGCGTTCGGCGCGGATGCCGATGTGGCCGAGTGGCAGCATGTCCGCGTCCGCCCAGCCGCCGGTCTGCTGGAACGGGGCCCACCGGGCCAGCCGCGCGAACTGCGCGTGTACGTCCTCCCACCGGTCCCACAGGTCGTCGGAGATCCGCCACAGCTGCGCATTGGCGCGCAGATGCTCGACATGATGCGTCGACAACCGCGTCCCGGGCGACAAGGACAGCACGATGTCCCGCCCGCTCCGCGCGATCGCCTGCGCGTACGCCGCGATCTCGCGATCGTGGTACGGCGCGAGCATGTCGTCCGCCTTCACGAAGTCCACACCCCACTCGGCGAACTGCGCGACCTGGGCGTCGTAGTACGCCTGCGCGCCGGGATGGTCGTGGTTCAGTCCGAGGTTGTCCGGGTTCCACGCGCAGACGTGATCGGGGTCCGCGACCTCCCGCGCCGTCCACTGCGTCCCGTACACCGGCAGGTCGAGCTCGACCGCCCGCCGCGGGATGCCGCGCATGATGTGCAGCCCGAACTTCAGCCCGAGCTCGTGCACCTTCGCGGCCAACGGCCCGAAGCCGGCGCCGCTCGCGGCTGAGGGGAACCGAAGCGGCGCCGGCAGTTGGCGGCCGTAGTCGTCCAGAACGACCGGCGCGTTCTCGTTGTAGCCGTGCGACCGGGCGGTCGGGTCGTACCAGGCGATGTCCACGACGACCGTGTCCCACCCGAACGGCAGCAACTGGTCGTGCATCACCTGCGCGTTCGCGAGGACCTCGGCCTCGGTGACCGTCGTGCCGAAGCAGTCCCAGCTGTTCCACCCCATCGGCGGGGTCGCGGCGCTCACCATTCCGCGAAGGATCCGTCGTCGTGCCGCAGCACGGGTGACCGCCAGCGGTGCGGCTCCGCGGCTGCGGCCCGTACGACGTCCTCGTTGACCTGGATGCCCAGGCCCGGACCGGTCGGACGTTGCACATGCCCATCGGTGAACGCGAAGACGTTCGGGTCCACCAAGTAGTCGAGCAGCGCGTTGCCGCCGCCGTACTCGATGCCGAGGCTCTGCTCCTGGATCAGGAAGTTCGGGATCGCGAAGTCGAGTTGCAGGCTCGCGGCCAGTGTGATCGGGCCGAGCGGGCAGTGCGGGGCCACGCTCACGTCGTACGCCTCGGCCATGGCGGCGATCCGGCGTACTTCGGAGATGCCACCGGCGTGCGAGATGTCCGGTTGGGCGACCGCGATGCCGGTGGTGAGCACGTCGCGGAAGTCCCAGCGGGAGAACAGCCGCTCGCCGGTCGCGATCGGGATGCTGGTCGATTCGGTGATCCGGCGCAGGTCCCGAGCGAACTCGGGCAGCACCGGCTCCTCGACGAACATCGGCAGCAGCGGCTCGAGCAAGGGCAGGATCTGTCGCGTCGCCGCCGTACTGAACCGGCCGTGGAAATCAAGTGCGATGTCGATGCCGTCGCCGAGCGCGTCGCGCAGTGCCTCGACGCGGCTCACCGCGGCCCGGAGCTGAGCAGGTGACGGGATCGGCGGCAGCGCCTCGGACAGGTTGAGCTTGAGGGCTGTGAATCCCTTCTCCACCTTGGCTTTGGCCTCGTCGACGAGCTGCGCGTTGTCGCGGCCGTGCACCCAGGTGTAGACGCGCGCCCGCTCCCGGACCGGTCCTCCGAGCAGCTCGTGCACGGGAACCTCGTGGTAGCGCCCCTTGATGTCCCAGAGCGCCTGATCGATCCCGGCCAGCGCACTCGACAGCACCGGACCGCCGCGGTAGAAGCCGCCCTTCGCCATCACCTGCCAGTGCTCCTCGATCCGCAGCGGATCCGCGCCGACCAGGTACTCCATCAGGGCCGCGACCGCGCCCTGCACGGCCTCGGCACGTCCCTCGACGATCGGCTCACCCCACCCGCTGATCCCTTCGTCGGTGTCGATCCGCAGGAACTGCCACCGCGGCGCCACCAGGAACGTCTCGTATCCGACGATCTTCACACTGCCTCATTCGGTTGCCGGTCGGGAGCGGACAGGAGCGCGGCGACCAGCTGGTCGGTCTGGCGGAGCACCAGGGCGGCGGCGCCGGACGCACCGGCGCGGGCGCCGAGGTCGAGCTCGGCCGCGACGACGTCGACGTCGCGAGTGAGTGACATCGCCGTACGGCGCAGGGTGGCGCGGATCGGATCCAGGATCAGGTCGCCCGCTCGCGCGAGCTCGCCACCGACGATGATCCGCTCCGGGTTCAGCAGGTTGCAGATGTTCGCGAGCACCCGACCGGTCAGCTCACCGGCTTCACGCAGTACCTGCAGGGTTTCCGGCTGACCGTCGGCGGCGGCTGCGAGCAGTTCGTCGAGGCCGGCGTCCTCACCGAGCAGCGGTGCGAGCGCCGCGAGCACCGCCTGAACTGATGCGTACTGCACCAGGCAGCCGCGATTCCCGCACGGACAGAGCGCACCGTTCGAGTCCGCGGACAGGTGGCCGATCTCGCCGCCGCCACCGCGCGCGCCACCGTGATGAAGGTTGCCGTCGACAAGCAGTCCGGACCCGATCCCGGTCGACAACCCGAGATACAGCACGTCGCGGACGTCCCGCCCCGCGCCCCAGGTGAACTCGGCCACCGCCTCCAGCCGCGTGTTGTTCTCCACCAGCACCGGTACGTCGATACGCCGGCCGAACTCCGCCGCGACATTCACCCCGGCCCAGGCCTGCCCCGGCAGCGACGGACCGACCACACCGGTCAGCAGGTCGAGCGGACCGGGCACTCCGATCGCGACGCCGACCACGTTGTCGCGACCGCGACCGGTCTGCTCCAGCAGGCCGTCGAGCAGCTCGATCCCGGCCGCGAGCCGCTCCTGCCACGGGGTGTCCCGACCCACGCGGACGCCGTCGCTGGCCAGGGTCTCTCCGGACAGGTCGGTGAGGTGGCACCAGACGCGTTCGAGGGTGAAGTCGAGGCCGGCGGCCGCGCCGGCCGCCGGATTGGCCCGCAGGAAGCCGCGGGCCCGGCCGTCGACCTCGGACGCGTCGATCCCGGCCCGGGCGACCTGGTCGCCGACCACTTCGATCACGACGCCGCCGGTGATCAGGTCGGCCACGATCGTCGAGACCGTCGTCCGGGACACACCGCAGATCCGCGCCAGCTCCGCCCGGTGCAGCGCTCCGTGCTCCATCAGCGCGGACAGCATCCGTTCGGAGTTGGTGCGCCGCAGCGCTCGCAGAGATCCGGTGTCCTTGGCAGCCACGACGAAAAGTATTGACGAACTCCGAACCGCCGTCAACAAAACTGACAAACTGCGTTCACACTCTTGACACAAACCGCGAAGTGCTCGAACAATTCCTGCCACAGCCCGGGGACCACCCCGGGCCCGGCGACCGGACGAACGACATGGACGCTGAGCTGGACAACGCGCCGCTGGTGGTGGTGACCGGCGGACTGGGGCGCGTCGCCACGGTGGTGTTGCCGTGGCTGCGCAAGCACTACCGCGTGCGGCTGGTCGACAGCGCGGTCCCGGCGCGGCGAACCGCCGGGCTGGTGCAGGCCGACCTGGGCGATCCCGAAGAGACCCGCGACGCCTTGGCCGGAGCGGATGCAGTCCTGCACTTGGCGGGGAACAGCAGCCCCTGGCAGACCTGGGACAGCGTGTACGCCGCCAACGTGTGGACGACCCAGGTCGTACTCGAGGCTGCCGCGGCGCACGCCGTACCGAAGCTGGTGCTGGCCAGTTCGCTGCACGCGCTGGGTGAGTACAACCGGCCGCAGTACTGGCCTGTCGATCCACGGCTCGACCCGCGCCCGTGCTGTCCGTACGGACTGGGCAAGGTCGTCCTGGAGGCGCTCGGCCGGACACATGCCGAGCGCACCGGTACGTCGGTCACCTGCCTGCGTCTCGGCCTGACCGGTTGGCCGCCGACCGAACGCCGCTACCTCGGGCAGTGGCTGTCCGACGACGACGCCGGTCGGCTGATCCTCGCCGCCCTGCAGGCACGGGAGCGGTACGGCGTGCACTTCGGCGTGTCCGCGAACACCCGTAACTACTGGGACACCACCTCCGCCCGGCACGAGCTGGGCTACCGACCTGAAGACGACAGCGAAGCCCTGGCAGACCGGGCCGGCCCCTCCTCCGGCCCGGTCTGCCGGCTGTTCGACCCCGAAACATCCGATTGAGAGGCTGGCCATGACCACAACGAACGCAGGGCTCTCCCGCCGCCGGTTCCTGGCGCTCGGCAGCGCGGCCGCCGGCGGTGCGCTGGCGGTGGGCTGCTCACCCGCGTCCTCCACGAACACCCCGGCCGCCGCCCCTGGCACGGGCTCGGCCGCCAAGGGGACTGTGACCGTCATGTCGCAGTCGGGCGAGTTCGGCCCGAAGGAGGCCAAGGCGGCCGGGCAGGCGCTCGGACTCACCGTGAAGACCGTCGAGTACGACCTGACCAAGCTGACCGCGATGCTCGCCAGCGGCAACCCGCCGGACGTGGTCCGGGGCATGGGTGCGACGGACACGCCGTACCTGGTGGCCAGGCAGGTGGCGGAGAACCTGGATCCGTACTTCGCGAAGAGCACGTTGATCAAGGCGGACGACATCGACCCGGTCAACGACCTCTGGCGGTACGACGGTGAGAAGCAGGGCAGCGGTCCGCGGTACGGCTTCGCGAAGGACTACTCGCAGGACTGCACGATCTGGTTCAACAGCGCGCTGTACGACGCGGCGAAGGTGACCCATCCGAGTGCGACGACGCCACTGCTGCTCGACGAACTGCTCGACGAGGGCAAGCGGCTGGTGAAGCGGCAGGGCGCCAAGGTCAGTGTCTACGGCCTGAACCCGAACGGGCTGGGCCTGTTCACGCAGCTGAGCTGGCTGACCGACCTGGCCGGAGGAAAACTGACCTCGGACGACCTGGCCTCAGTCGACTTCAGCAGCTCGGAGGCCCAGCGTGCGCTCACCTGGTACCTGGACTACGCGAAGGCGGGGATCGGGCCGACCGTGCTCAACCCCGACCCGAACGGCTGGGACGGACCGACCTTCCAGGCCGGCCGGATGGCGACCACGCTCAGCGGCTACTGGCTCGGTGGCCTGTTCGCCGGCGACCCCAAGTCCGCCAAGGTCGCGGGCTTCGCGCCGGCGCCGCAGTTCGACACCGGCCGGCGGATCAGCCCGTGCTTCGGCGCGACCGGCCTGTGGATGCCCAAGGCGAGCAAGAACAAGGACGCCGCCTGGGCGGTGATGGAGTGGTTCCTGGCCGGCGATCCCGCGAAGGCGCGGGCGACCGGCGGCTGGGGCATCCCACCGCTCAAGTCGCTGCAGAAGCTGATGCCGCAGAAGCTGCCGTACCAGAAGCAGGCCTACGAGGTGCAGATGGCGGAGCAGCAGCACTTCTCGGTCACGTCCTCCACGCCGTACGTCCGGCAGGACGCGATCAACGCGATCATCACCCGTGAGTTGCCCAAGGCAATCAAGGGCACGATGACGGCCGGCCAGTTCGCCGACACGCTGAACTCGCAGATCAACCCGCAGCTCGCGGACGGAAAGAAGCGGTTGCGGTGAGCTCCGCACTGACCGAGGTACGGCGTTCCACCGTCGCGGAGACCGCGGTGGAACGCCCGGACCGGAAGAAGAAGCCGCCGACGCTGCGCAAGGCGCGCACCTTCTACCTGTTCGTCGCGCCGTGGGTCCTCGGGTTCATCGGCCTGACGGTGTTCCCGCTCGGGTACGCGTTCTGGCTCAGCCTGACGGACTCCGACGGCCTGTCGCCCAGGACGCACTTCGTCGGCTTCCAGAACTACGTCGACATCTTCCATGACCCGCTGACCCTGAGCTCCCTCGCCAAGACCGGCATGTTCGCGCTGGTCACCGTGCCGTTGTCGATCCTGGCCGGGCTGCTGCTGGCGGTGATGGTGAACCAGCCCGTCCGGGCGCGGGGGTTGTACCGGGCGCTGATCTATCTGCCGGCCGTCGTCCCGCCGGTCGGAGCGGCGCTGACGTTCCGGTTGATCTTCGACCGCGACGCCGGCGCGGCGAACGGCATCCTGAGCACCCTCGGCGCGAACCCGATCACTTGGCTGGTGGATCCGAACGCCCGCTATGTCCTGTATGCCCTGGTGCTGTGGGGCTGCGGCGGATCGATGATCATCTCGCTGGCGGGGTTGCAGGACATTCCGCGGGAGCTGCTCGAGGCCGCGCAGGTCGACGGGGCGTCGTACTGGCAGTCGTTCACCAGGATCACCATCCCGCTGCTGTCGCCGGTGATCCTCTTCCAGGTGATCACCGGCATGATCGGCTCGCTGCAGTCGTTCGCCCCCTTGCTGTTGTCGTCGGGCTCGCTGAGCGGCGCCGGAGCGGTGCCTCAGGGCAACTACCTGTACATGATCCACGTGTTCGCGCAGTACTTCAGCGCGTCCCGCTTCGGCTACGCGTCGGCGATGTTGTGGCTGCTGTTCGCGGTGATCCTGCTCGTCACCCTGCTGATCATCAAGGTGAGCGCCCGGACCGTCTTCTACACCGTCGAACCGGAAGGGGCCTCGAAATGACTCGGACCTACCGGTGGGCGCTCTCCCTTGTACTGCTGGCGGTCGTCCTGGTGATGATCAGCCCGATCCTGTGGCTGGTGTCGAGCTCGCTGAAATCGTCGGCCGACATGGCGTCGTTCCCGCCGACCTGGTGGCCGTCGCAGCCGCGGTTCGCGAACTACACCGAGGCGATCACCAGCGTGAACTTCCTCGGCGCCGCGCAGAACTCGCTGACCATCGCGTTCATCAGTACGACGTTGACCACGCTGAGCTCGGCGTGGGTCGGATTCGGGTTCGCCCGGCTGACCGCGCCTGGCAAGAAGCAGCTGTTCGTCGTGCTGCTCGCGACGATGATGCTGCCGGGGATCGTCACGCTGGTCCCGACGTACCTGATCTTCGCGAAGCTGCACATGGTCAACACGTACTGGCCGTGGGTCGCGTGGGGGCTGGGTGGTAGCGCGTTCCTGATCTTCCTGTTCCGGCAGTTCTTCGCCGGCATTCCGCGAGAGATGGAGGAGGCCGCGATCATCGACGGCTGCGGGTACGTCGGGATCTTCTGGCGGATCTTCCTGCCGCAGTCCTGGCCGGTGATCGCGGCCAGCGTGATCCTCTCCTTCACCCACGCCTGGGGCGACTTCGTCGGCCCGGCCATGTTCCTCAGCCAGGACAGCACGACCCTGGCCGTGGCGATGGCAACCGGCTACGTGAACGACAAGGGCCTCCCGATGAACAACCTGGTCGCCGCCGGCGCGGTGATGTACGTCCTCCCCGTCCTGATCCTCTTCCTGTTCATGCAACGCCGCTTCGTCAGCGGCTTCTCGACGTCAGGGATCAAATGATGAGACTACGAATCTTCGGCGCTGCCGCGCTGTTGCTCGCGGCAAGCCTCACGAACGTCCCCACCGCCCAGGCACAGGCGACGAGTCCCACGTGTACGTCCGCGCCGCAGCAACCTGCTGGGATGCGGTTGAGTTGGCACGACGAGTTCGGCGGGCAGGCGTTGGACCAGCGCTCGTGGAGCACGGTGATGGACTTTCCCGGACGGGCGGGTGGGCATTACCACAACACCTCGTACGGGAGTTACGCCGTCGACGAGAACGTCGTGCTGTCCGATGGGAAGTTGCGGCTGGTGACCGACAACAAGCCGGTGGTCGGCACGGATCCGGCCGGGACGTATCAGTACACCGAGGGGTTCATCTCCTCGCACGACAAGTTCTTCCAGACCTACGGGTACTGGGAGATCTGCGCGAAGTTCCCGGCAGGCAAGGGGTTGTGGCCGGCGTTCTGGCTGATTCCGCAGGACCGCAGCTGGCCACCGGAGATCGATGTCGCCGAATGGTTCGGGAGCATCGAGAGCATGCACAGCGGCCTGGCATCCGGCACCTGGCCCAACGTCCGCTGGGACAGCCATTGGGCGACCGGACTCAACCCCACGACTGGTTGGCACAAGTACGGCGTGCTGTGGTCACCCGGCCACATCACCTTCACCGTCGACGGCAAGCCAACCTCGAACATCACCGGCGCCCAGGTCCCCGACAAACCCATGTACGTCGTCCTCAACAGCGGCACCTGGGCCAACCCCGACCGCGGCGGCCCGCCAGACGCCACGACGCCATTCCCCAACTCGTTCGACGTCGACTACGTCCGCGTCTACTCAGCGCGGTGAGGGAGTGAGGGGACCGGCCGGGTCGAAGAGGTCGCTGGGTTGGTTGGGGTGGTGGACGCCTTGCTTGATCAGGTCGAGGGTGGTGGCGTCGGCGCGGCGTACGGTGCTGCCGTCGTCGGTCGGGAACGAATGGTCCACCGTGCAGTAGTCGGCGATGAGCCGGACCGGGTAGGACTTCTCGCGGCCGTGGAGCGTGACGACGTAGGTCCGTTGATCGGGCTGTCTGCACCCCTCGAAGCGGGCTCGCTGTGAACCTTCCGGTGAGGCGTTGACTCGCTGCGCGAACGCGGCGGCGGACTTGGCGGCGAGCTGGGATGCAGAGATCAGCGAGCCCTGCCAGTACTCACAGATGCTGGCCGAGGTGATCGGGTCCTTCGCATTCAGGCCCGTGCCCTCCGGTCCGACGTCGGTCGGCGGGCAGCCGTAGTAGTCCGTGCCGGTGATCGGGCGGGCCGAGTCGAGGATGCGGCGGCGGAGCGCGTCGTCCTTCGTCAGCACACTGATCTTCGTGCCGGCGACCAGGCGGGTCTCTTCGGTCCAGCCTGCGTCGTACTGCTTGATTCCGGGCGCCTGGACGTCGTTGAACCACAGGTACGGCGACCGCCGGCCCAGTGGGAGTACGGCGTCCTCACACGTATAGGCGCTCTTCCCGAGCCAGTCGTTGAACCGTCCGATCGTGGGGAGCGCCGTGTTGCCGAACGTCGTACAAGGCGCTGGTCCGGAGATGTACTGCGTCCACGAGTCCGGGACCTGTACCTGCGCGGTCTTGTACGACTCCCAGTGCCAGCCGGACGCGGGTGTGCCTGGGCGGGCGACCTGCGGGTCGGTCCGGAGTTCGCCCGTGAGCGAGTGGCTCGCGGTGATCGCGGTCGCGACGGCGGTGCAGGCCAGCACAGCGGCTCCGATGGTGCGACCAGTCCGGCGGCGGCGCAGGCGGTGATGGATGGTCGACAGCAGGTGCTCGTCCGACGGCGCATCCGCTGCGTGCTTCGACAGGCTGTCCGCGATCAGGTCTTCGGTGGCGTTCATATCAGGTGGCCTCCTCGACCGTGGTCAGCGTGGTCCGCAGAGTGGCCAGCGCCCGATGGACCTGCGAGCGGACGGTGGCGGGCGAGCAGTCGAGGATCGCGGCGATCTCGGCGTCGGGCAGGTCCTCGTAGTACCGCAGGATGACGGCGGCTCGTTGCTTGGTCGGCAAGGTCGCGCACAGCGTCCAGATCGCGTCCTGCTCCGCCTGCGCGTCGGCATGATCCGGCCGGGACGATGTCTGCACCGGATCCGCGGTCGGCGTCTCGTGCCGGAGGAACCGGCGCCAGCGGGAGATGTCGGCGTTCACGATCGACCGGCGGACGTACGCCTCGGGATCCTGACCGCGGCAGATCCTGCTCCACCGTGAGTACGCAGCGATCAGCGCGTCCTGCACGGCCTCCTCGGCGCGCACGTGGTCGCGGGTGAGCAGGTAGGCGAACCGCAACAGCGCGGCCCCCCGCTGCGCCACCCACTCGTCGAACTCCGGCGTCTCCATCCGGCACCTCCCACCCACATCACGCCGGTGAGCCCCGGAACGTTGCAGGGATTTAGGTCCTGTCTGGTGATCCAGACAGGACCTAGTCAGGTTCGGGAAGCGTCGGCGTCGGCAGTGCCAGCTTCTCGTCCGGCTTCGCGGCCAGTACGTCGTCGACGTACGAGCGGGCCGCCTCCATCGTGTCGACCTCGTGGCCGGCCTGTTCGGACAGGAACCAGCGGTGTTCGAGGACCTCGTGGAAGACCTCGGCGGGCTCGAGTTTGCGCTTCAGGTCGCGGGGGACCGAGCGGACGACAGGTTCGAAGACCTCGGTCAGCCACTGGTGGGCGACGATCTCCTCGTCCTCGTTCTGCTGGTCGGTCGAGGCGGCGAACGAGTCCAGGTCGTTCAGCAACCGGCGGGCCTGGTTCTCCTCGACGTCCAGCCCGGTCAGCCGCAGCAGCCGCCGGGAGTGGTGCCCGGCGTCGACGACCTTCGGCTGGATCCGGACCTGGCTGCCGTCCCAGTCGGTGATGATGTCGATCTCGGCGACGTCGAAGCCGAGTTCGTTCAGCCGGCGGATCCGCGAGTCCAGCCGGTGCATCTCGTCTCCTCCGAACTCCTCCGGAGCGGTCAGCTCGGCCCACAGCGCCTCGTACCGCTTCTGGATCGACTCGACCGTCTCCTGCGGGTCGATCGCCTCGTCGAGCAGACCGCCTTCCTGCAGGTCGAGGAGCTCACCGAACAGGTTGATCTCCGCGGTGTAGAGGTCGTGCGCCCGCTGTCCGTCGGAAATGTCCTGGTGGAGTTCACCGGTCTCGGCATCCACCAGGTACGCCGCGAACGCGCCGGCGTCGCGCCGGAAGAGGGTGTTCGACAGCGAGCAGTCGCCCCAGAAGAAGCCGAGCAGGTGCAGCCGGACGATCAGCGCGACCAGGGCGTCGATCAGCCGGTTGACGGTGTCAGGACGCAGCGTGCTGGAGAACAGCGCGCGGTACGGCAGTGAGAACTGCAGGTGCCGGGTGATCAGGATCGAGTCGATCGGCTCACCGTCGCGGTCGACCCGGTCGGTGATCACGCCGACGGGCTCGACGGACGGCGCCTCCAGCCGTTCGAGGTCGCGGAGCAGGCGGTACTCGTGCATCGCCAGGTGCTCGAGGACCTCCTTGATCGCGTACACGCTGCCGTTGACCCGGACGAAGCGGACCACGTGCCGCGAGATACCGCGCGGCAGCGCGACCAACTGCTCTTCGGGCCAGTCCTCCAGCGGGACATCCCACGGGAGCGACAGCAGACCGGTGTCCGGGCGGGTGGCGACGAATCGAGGCACGGCTCCCAGTGTGTCAGGAATCCCAAGAGGGTGTCTGAGAGTTCAGCGAGGTACGCAAGTGCTTGCAAATTCTTGCGTGAATAGGCGTAGAGTTTGCGTCATGACACGACGACTTGCAGAGGTGGCCAAGAAGGTCGGCGTCAGTGAAGCTACCGTGAGCCGGGTCCTGAACGGGAAGCCCGGCGTATCCGAGGCGACCCGGGAAGCTGTCCTGACCGCGCTCGACGTGCTCGGGTACGAGCGGCCGACGCAGCTCCGGGGGGATCGCGCCCGGCTGGTCGGGCTGGTCCTGCCGGAGTTGCAGAATCCGATCTTCCCGGCGTTCGCCGAGGTCGTCGGCGGGGCGCTCGCGCAGCAAGGTTTCACGTCGTTGCTCTGCACCCGGACGCTCGGCGGCGTGTCCGAGGCCGACTACGTGGATCTGCTCCTCCAGCAGCAGGTGTCTGGGGTCGTGTTCGCCGGTGGGTTCTATGCGCAGGCGGACGCGCCGCACGGGCACTACGAGCTGATCCAGGAGCGCAAGCTGCCGACCGTACTGGTCAACGCGGCCGTCGATCACCTCGGCTTCCCGCAGGTCTCGTCGGACGACTACGTCGCCGCGGAGATGGCCATCGGCCACCTGCGGGCCCTTGGCCACCGGCGGATCGGGATGGTCCTCGGCCCGCGCGACCACATTCCGTCGCGGCGGAAACTGGAAGCGTTCCTGGCTGCGGAGGAGGCGGATCCGGGGCTGGTCGAGCACACGATGTTCTCGCTCGAGGGCGGGCACGCGGCCGCGACCAAGCTGGTGAACGCCGGTGTCACCGGCATCGTCTGCGCCAGCGACATCCTCGCCCTCGGTGCCATCCGCGCCGTACGCCGGGCCGGCCTGAGCGTCCCCGACGAGGTCTCGGTGATCGGGTACGACGACTCCGCGATGATGAACTGCACCGACCCGCCGCTGACCACCGTCCGGCAGCCGATCGACGCGATGGGTCGCGCTGCGGTCGACATGCTGGTCGCCCTGATCGAACATGCCGTCGTCCCCGCCGACGAACTCCTCTTCGAGCCCGAGCTCGTCGTCCGCGCCTCCACCGCGCGAGCCCGCATCTAGCTGGCGCAACACCAAGCAGCCGCTGACCGATGAGGTCGGCGGCTGCTGTCGTTTGCCCTTCGGCAGGCAATCTCCCACATGAAGTCATCTTTTTGCAATGCTAGATCGAAGTATTGCGTTCGCGCGTCCAGTTCCCTACGGTGTCGGCACGAGTCAAGGGAGAGGGTGGAGATGACCACAACGCGCCGCGGGCTCAGCCTGCTGCTGGTGATGGGACTCGGGCTGGTGGCCGCGTCCTGCGGATCGGACGAGAAGAAATCGGCGGGGGCGGCCGACGGTCCGGTGACGATCACGGTCGGCTGCGAGCCGCCGAAGAGCAACCCGAAGGAACGCGAGGCCTGGGAGGCCGATGTCGCCGCGTTCCAGAAGGCGCACCCGAACATCACGGTCGAGGGCAAGGACGCGTTCCCCTGTATCAACCCGGACACCTTCCAGGCGAAGCTGGCCGGCGGCACGCAGGAGGACGTCTTCTACGTCTACTACACCGACGTCCGGAAGATCATCGAGAAGAAGCAGGCCGCCGACATCAGCCAGTACGTCGGCAGCGTGAAGCCGGTGAACGACCTGCGCAAAGACGTGATGAGCGTCTTCAAGGACGGCGACCAGACGTACGGCCTGCCGCGGAACAACTACAACATGGGCCTGGTCTACAACCGGAAGCTGTTCACCCAGGCCGGTCTCGACCCGGCCAACCCGCCGAAGACGTGGGACGAGGTCCGCGCGGCCGCGAAGAAGATCGCCGCGCTCGGTCCGGGGTACGTCGGCTTCGGTGAGTACTCGGCCGGCAACACCGGCGGCTGGCACTTCGCCGCGGAGCTGTACGCGCGCGGCGGGTCGATGGTCAGCGACGACGGGAAGACCGCCGCGTTCAAGAGCGACGAGGGCAAGGCCGTCCTCGAGAACCTGAAGAGGACGCGCTGGGACGACAACTCCATGGGCAGCAAGCAGCTGCTGCAGTGGGAGGACCTGATGCGCATGATGGGCGGCGGCAAGCTCGGCATGATGATCGGTGCGCCGGACGTCGTGCAGTCGGTGAACAACGACTTCAAGGGCAGGTTCGACGACTACGGCGTCACCGCCGTACCGGAGTCGGACGGGAAGTCGTCGCTGAGTGGTGGCGACGGGTACATGTTCAACCCGAAGGCGTCGCCGGAGAAGATCAAGGCGGGACTGCTGTGGCTCGAGTTCCACGAGCTGACGCCGGGCCAGGGCCAGTTCAACTACGCGCGGTCGAAGGAGCAGGGCCGGCCGGTCGGTCTGCCGATCCCGGACCTGTACGGGAACAGTGCCCCGGGCAACGAGATCAACTCGCTGCGCAAGCAGTACGCGACGGTCCCGGTCGACAACTTCACGCCGTACGTCGCTGCCCAGGGGAACATCACCAACAAGCTCGAACCCCCGAAGGCGCAGGAGCTGTACGCCGTCCTCGACGTGGCGATGTCCGCGGTGCTGACCCGCAAGGACGCCGACATCGACAAGCTGCTGAATGACGCCGAGAGCAAGGCCAACAAGATCCTCGCGAAGAACACGTAATGACGGTGACCGAGGAGCGGGTCCGTCGTCCCCAGCCGGGGGCGACGGACCCGCGATCCCCAGACGACCACGGCGCCCTGCGGAGGGCGGTGGGGCGAAACCTCACGGCGTACGGGTTCCTGTGCGCCGCCCTGATCTGTTTCGCGCTGTTCTCCTGGTATCCGATGATCCGGGAGATCGTGCTGAGCTTCCAGCAGAACAACTTCGTCGATCCGGGGGAGTGGGTCGGGTTCGACAACTTCCGCACGGTGATCGCGGACCCGGCGTTCCGGGCCGCGTGGCTGAACACCGCGGCGTTCAGCGGGCTGGCACTGGTGATCGGGTACGCCGTGCCGTTCGTGCTGGCCGTGGTGCTCAACGAACTCAAGCACGCGAAGGCGTACCTGCGCTTCGTCGTCTACCTGCCCGTGATGCTCCCGCCCGCGGTCGCCGTACTGCTGTTCAAGTGGTTCTACGACCCCGGAGCCGGCCTGTTCAACCAGGCGCTCGACGCGGCGCACCTCCCGCCGTTGAGCTGGCTGGACTCGACGAGTACGGCGCTCGTCAGCCTGGTGATCGTGTCGACCTGGATGAACCTCGGCACCGGCACGCTGATCTACCTCGCCGCGCTGCAGAGCATTCCTGGCGACCTGTACGAGTCGGCGGAGCTCGACGGAGCCGGCCTGTTCAAGCGGGTCTGGCACGTGACGATCCCGCAGACCAAGCTGATCCTGCTGGTGATGCTGCTCCTGCAGGTCGTCGCCACGATGCAGGTCTTCATCGAGCCGTACCTGCTGACCGGCGGTGGCCCGGAGAACGCGACCGTCACCGTCGCGTACCTGATGTACCAGTACGCGTTCAACTTCGGTGACTTCGGCGGCGGCTCCGCTCTCGGTCTGATGCTGATGATCGTCCTGCTGGTCTTCTCCACGATCTACCTGCGCGTGTCTCGCGAGGAGGCCGAGCGATGAGAACCCTGGTATCACCTCTCGCGCTTCGCACCCCGCGCGGCCGGATCATCTACTGGACGATCCTGATGTTCACGGTCGTCGGCTTCACCGGCGCGTTCGTCTTCCCCTTCTACTGGATGGTGAGCGGCGCGCTCAAGTCGCCCGACGAGCTCGCGCAGATCCCACCCAGCTTCTTCCCGAAGTCGGTCGACTTCAGCGTCTACAAAGAGGCGTGGGACCAGCTCCAGTTGGGCGTGTTCCTCAAGAACACTGCCGTGTACGCCGGTGGCGCGTGGCTGTTCACGCTGGCGGTCGACGTGTCCGCGGCGTACGCGCTGTCGAAGCTGCGGCCCGTCCTCGGGAAGCTCGTGCTCGGTGCGATGCTGGCGACGTTGATGATCCCGCCGATGGTCCTGCTGCTGCCGACGTACTTGGTGGCGAAGGACCTGCCGATCCTGCACCTGGACCTGCTGAACACGCCGTGGGCGATCTGGTTGCCGGCGGCAGCGAACGGGTTCTTCGTGTTCCTGCTCAAGCGGTTCTTCGACTCGATCCCGAAGGAACTGCTGGAGGCGGCCGAGATCGACGGTGCGTCACCGCTGCGGATCCTCTGGTCGATCGTCCTGCCGGTGTCGCGGCCGATCATCGGCGTGGTGTCGATCCTGTCCGTGGTCACGGTGTGGAAGGACTTCGTCTGGCCGCTGCTGGTGCTGCCGGAGACGGACAAGATGTCGATCAGCGTCGGCATCGCGTCGCTGTCCGCCCAGATGCCGCAGAACGTCCTGATCGCCTCGCTGGTGATCGCCAGCCTGCCCACGATCCTTGTCTTCTTCGTGTTCCAGCGCAGCATCATGGCGGGCCTGACCGCCGGAAGCCTGAAAGGTTGAGGAGATTCGATGGCCGACGAATGGTGGCGTGGAGCTGCGATCTACCAGGTGTACCTGCGGAGTTTCGCGGACGGCAACGACGACGGCATCGGCGACCTGGCCGGACTGCGCGCGAAGCTGCCGTATCTGGCGGAGCTCGGGATCGACGCGATCTGGCTGAACCCGTGGTACCCGTCGCCGATGGCCGACGGCGGGTACGACGTCGCCGACTACCGCGCGATCGACCCGGCGTTCGGCACCCTCGCCGAGGCGGAGGCGTACATCGCGGAGGCGCACGCCCTGAACATCCGGACGATCATCGATATCGTGCCGAATCATGGGTCCGACCAACAGGACTGGTTCGTGCAGGCGCTGCGGGCCGGTCCGGGATCACCCGAGCGTGAGCGGTTCCTCTTCCGGCCGGGCCGTGGTGATGGACCGCCCAACGACTGGCAGTCGATCTTCAACGGACCCGCCTGGTCCCAGGTCGAGGACGGCGAGTGGTACCTGCACCTGTTCGCCCCGGAGCAGCCCGACTTCAACTGGCGGAACCCCGAGGTCGTCGAGGAGTTCCACGACATCCTCCGGTTCTGGCTGGACCGCGGTGTCGATGGCATCCGGATCGACAGTGCCGCCGTACTGTTCAAGGACCTGGACAGTGCCGAGGAGTCGTACACCGATCACGACGAGGTGCACGAGGTGTACCGCGGCTGGCGGCGGATCTCCGACTCCTACGACGGCCGGTTCTTCGTCGGTGAGATGTGGATGCCGGACCAGGAACGTTTCGCGCTGTACCTGCGGCCGGACGAGATGCAGACCGCGTTCAACTTCGACTTCCTGTCCCGCCCCTGGGAAGCCGCGGAACTGAAGGCGTCGATCGACCTCACGCTCTCCACCCATGTCCCGATCGGCGCACCGCCGACCTGGGTCCTGTCGAACCACGACGTCACGAGACCGGTCACAAAGTACGGGCGCGCGGACACATCCTTCTCACACCAGGACCGCAAGCACGGCATGCGAACCGATCTCGTGCTCGGCGAACGTCGTGCGCGAGCCGCGGCGCTGTTGGCGATGGCGCTGCCTGGTGGGTTGTACGTGTATCAGGGCGAGGAACTCGGGCTGCCCGAGGTGGAGGATCTGCCCGACGAACTGCTGCAGGACCCCATCTTCAGGCGCTCGAAGGGCGCCGACCGCGGCCGAGATGGTTGCCGCGTGCCCCTACCGTGGTCCGGCAAGGAGCCGCCGTTCGGCTTCGGCACCGGTACGCCGTGGCTCCCGCAACCACGTGACTGGAAGAACCTCACCGTCGAGTCCCAGTACGACGACCAGAACTCAATGCTCACCCTCTACCGCACCGGCCTCCACCTCCGCCGCAATCTCCTAGGCGACGGCGCACTCACCTGGCTCGACTCCCCGCGGGACGTCCTCACGTTCCGCCGCGAGACCCTCACCTGCATCACCAACCTGAGCCACACCGCCGTACCCCTCCCACCCCACGAGGAGGTCCTGCTGACCAGCGTCCCCCTGGACAACGGCGCCCTCCCACCACACACCACCGCCTGGATCAGCTGATCGCGGAGTGTTCGGTGTTCGCCGATTGCCGAACACCGAACACTCGCGTCGCTGTGCGGCATCTTTGAGAAGCCACCGACCATTCCCGGGCCCAGATCATGGTCGGTGGGTTCTCAAAGACGCAACCTCGGACCCGATCCGGGCCGAGTGGGGAGTCAGACAGGCTGATTCAGAGCGGGCCGGCGCACCTGAGCCCGTCGATTCGGTGGGTTAGAACCCCATACCGCCAGCTGTGGTTGTGGTCGTACGGCCACATCTCGGAATGTTGCCGTACGACCACAAACCTTGCGAATCAGCTGAGCGGACGGAATCTCCGTAGGCGCAGGCTGTTCGACACCACAAACACTGAGCTGAAGGCCATCGCGGCGCCCGCGAGCATGGGGTTCAGTAACCCGGCCGCGGCCAGCGGAAGGGCGGCTACGTTGTAGGCGAAGGCCCAGAACAGGTTGCCCTTGATCGTGCGGAGCGTGCTGCGGGAGAGCCGGATGGCGTCCGCAGCCGCGCGCAGATCGCCGCGCACCAGGGTCAGGTCGCTCGCCTCGATCGCCACATCGGTGCCCGTGCCCATGCTCAGACCGAGATCGGCCTGAGCGAGGGCGGCCGCGTCGTTGACGCCGTCACCGACCATCGCGACCACGCGACCCTCGTCCTGCAGCTTCTTCACCGCGTCGACCTTGCCGGCCGGCAGAACCTCGGCGATCACCTCGTCGATCCCGACCTCACCGGCCACCTTCATTGCTACCGCTTCGTTGTCACCAGTCAGCAGCACCGGCCGCAGTCCAAGCGCCTTGAGGTCCTTGATCGCCTGCACAGACGTCGGTTTGACGGTGTCCGCGACGACCAGCACAGCCCGTGCCTGCCCGTCCCAACCGACCGCGACCGCCGTACTGCCCTCAGCCTCGGCGTGCTCCTTCGCATGCGCGAGCTCCTCCGGCAGGTACTGGCTCCACTCCTCCAGCAACCGCGTCCGCCCGACGAGCACCGCGTGCCCATCGACAATCCCCTGCACACCAAGGCCTTCGACGTTCCCGAAGTCTTCGACCTCCGGCAGCTTCCCCGCCTCCAGAGCGGCCCGTGCCACGGCCTGCGCGATTGGGTGCTCGCTCGAGTGCTCGAGCGCCCCAGCCAACCGCAGTACCTCGGCCCGATCCTGATCCGGAGCCAGCAGTACGTCGACCAGCTCCATCCGGCCCGTGGTGACAGTTCCCGTCTTGTCCAGTACGACGGTGTCGACCCGCCGCGTGGACTCGAGCACCTCCGGACCCTTGATCAAGATGCCCAGCTGCGCGCCCCGACCCGTCCCGACCATCAACGCGGTCGGCGTGGCCAGACCCAACGCACACGGGCAGGCGATGATCAGTACGGCGACCGCGGCCGTGAACGCGACCTCCAACGGCGAACCGTTGCCCAGCCAGAAACCTAGCGTCGCTAGCGCCAGCCCGATCACGATCGGCACGAAGATCCCGGACACCCTGTCGGCCAGCCGCTGTACGGCGGCCTTCCCGTTCTGGGCGTCCTCGACCAGCCGCGCCATCTGCGCCAGCTGCGTGTCCGAACCGACCCGAGTCGCCCGCACCACCAGCCGGCCACCGGCGTTGACCGTCGCGCCAACTACCGCGTCACCCTCGCCGACCTCGACCGGCACGGACTCGCCGGTCAGCATCGACGCGTCGACCGCGCTGCTGCCGGTGACGACCACGCCGTCGGTGGCGATCTTCTCGCCCGGCCGGACGACGAACTCGTCACCCACGACGAGTTGGTCGGCCGGGATCCGGGTCTCGGTCCCGTTCCGCAGGACGGCGACGTCCTTCGCGCCGAGTTCGAGCAGGGCCCGCAACGCGGCCCCCGAGCGGCGCTTCGCCCGCGCCTCGAAGTACCGGCCGGCCAGGATGAACGTCGTGACACCGGCCGCGACCTCGAGGTAGATCTCCTCCGCCCCATTCCCGCGGGACGGGATCAACGTGAACGGCATCTTCATCCCGGGCTCGCCCGCCGAGCCGAGGAACAGCGCGTACAGCGACCACAGGAACGCGCTCACCACGCCAAGCGAGATCAGCGTGTCCATGGTGGCGGCGCCGTGGCGCAGGTTGGTCCAGGCGGCCTTGTGGAACGGCCAGGCCGCCCACGTCACCACCGGGAACGCCAGCGTCAGCGACGCCCATTGCCACGACTCGAACTGCAGCGCCGGGATCATCCCGAAGGCGATCACCGGGACCGCGAGCGCGATGCTCGCGATCAGCCGCTCCCGCAGGGGTTTCAGTTCGTCCGGTTCGTCGGCCGAGGCTTCGACGGCCGGCGTCGGCAGGCTCGCGGTGTACCCGGTCTTCTCGACCGTGGCGACCAGGTCGTCGGTGGAGATGCCGTCCGGGTACGTCACCTTCGCCTTCTCGGTGGCGTAGTTGACGGTCGCGGTGACACCGTCCATCCGGTTCAGCTTCTTCTCCACCCGGGCGGCGCACGAGGCGCACGTCATACCACCGATGATGAGTTCGACGGACTGACCGGGCTCGGTGCTGGTCATGATGATGTGCCTCCTCTCAGTGGCCGTGGGGCGTTTCGGCGTGCCCAGGGGTCTTGCTTGCAGTCGGTACGGCGGTTGGCGGGACGATCGCGGTCCCGGTGGAGCCCACCTTCACGGTGAACTCGGCGGTGTGGACCTTGCCCGCGTGCTGGAAGTCCAGGAACAGGCTGTACGTGCCGGCAGTCGGGAAGGTCGTGGCGAACGTGATCCCCGGTCCGCCCTTCATCCCCGCCGTCGCTTCCTGCGCCGGATGGGTGTGGAGGTAGGCGAGGTCTCCGCCGCGCAACGAGACCAGGTGCCCGAAGGCGCCCAGGTACGGCTGCAGATCCTTGACGGGCTTGCCGCCCCGGCTGATCGTGAACGTCAGCTCGGACTCGTTACCGGCGACCGGGGTGCCCTGCAGCGTCACGTCGTACCCGTCGAAGCTGTAGATGCTCGCCGGCTCGGCGACCGGGACCGGGACGTATAGACCGGTGACGTTCACATCCGTGCCGAGGGTGATCGTGCTGTCGTGGCCGGCCGGCTTGAAGTCGGCGTACAGCCGCCAGGTTCCGCCGGCGGTGAACGTGAACGGGATGCTCCACGTCCCGTCCGCCGCCAGCGTGGGGTGCACGTGGTGGAACCCGGACAGGTCCCGGCGTACCACGATCAGGTGCAGGTCCTTCTCGTGGGTCTTCGTGTACTTCGTGACCGGCTTGCCGTCCGGTCCTTGGATCGTGAAGCGCAACTCGGTCTGCGTACCGCTGGTGAAGGACGTCTTCGCCGGCGCGAACGTGTAGCCCGCGTCCGACACCGCCAGTCCGGGCAGTTGCCCGGCCGACTCGTGTCCACCGTGTTCCGAGGTGCCTGCAGTCTGCTCCATGCCACCCATCTCCTCTCCGTGGGCCGGTGCCGCGGAGGTGTCGTCGGCCGCCGCGATCGGATCGATCGCGGAGCCGATGCCGTACGCCGCCCCGAAGGCCAGCACCACCGCACCGGCGAACGCGCCGAGCCGGAGCGCGACGGCCCGGCTCACGACGCTGCCAGTTCGTAGCCCGCCTCGTCGACGGCGTCGCGTACGGCGGCCGCGTCGAGAGCGGACTCACTCGTCACGTGCACCGCGGAGGTGCCGCCCGCGACGAGGTCGATCTTCACGTCCTGGACACCGACAAGCTTGCTGAGCTCCTCGGTGACAGCCGAAGTGCAGTGGCCGCAGGTCATACCGGAGACGGAGTAGGTCGTAGTGGTGCTCATATCAAGGCTCCTTGCTCGAAATGGGGTGATTGTTGGAGATGTGGTTCAGCTGGACGAAGGTGGTTCAGCTTCGGACGAGGCGGGCGATGGCGTCGGAGGCCTCGCGGACCTTCTCGTCGGCCTCGGGGCCACCCTTCTGCGCGGCCTCGACCACGCAGTGCGAGAGGTGCTCGTCGAGCAGCTCCAGCGAGAACGACTGCAACGCCTTCGTGGCCGCCGACACCTGGGTCAGGATGTCGATGCAGTACTTGTCCTCCTCGACCATCCGCTGCAGACCGCGAACCTGCCCCTCGATCCGCCGCAACCGCTTCAGATGACTGCTCTTCTCAGCGGTGTATCCGTGCACATGTCCCTCATCGGTGGTCATCTCGCGCCCTCTTCTCGCCTCAGCTACCCCTCCGGGGTATCTCCACGCCCAAGAAGTTACCCCCTACGGGTATAGAACGCAAGTCCTCCGCCAATACCGGCCAGGGGTATCTGAAGGGGCTTGGACAGGGGCTGGTGGGGTGGCGCAGGTTATTGCCTGTGCAGTGGCGCCGGTTGGGGTGCACTGGGCCGGTTGCGGGGCTTGGGTGCGGGGGGTGAACAAACCTGTCACGCTGTGCGTCTGCTCAACGACGAGAGGGGTGGGGATGTCCGACGTGGCCATCAGTACGCGCGGGTTGCGCAAGACGTACCGGACCCGGCGGGGGCGCAAGGTGGTGGCGGTGCAGGGGCTGGATCTGGAGGTTCCGTCCGGTGGGGTGCATGGGTTCCTCGGGCCGAACGGGTCGGGGAAGACCACGTCGATCCGGATGCTGCTCGGGCTGGTGCGCGCCGACGCGGGAACGATGACGGTGTTCGGACGGCCGGTGCCGGCGCAGTTGCCGGAGGTGGTCGGGCGGATCGGCGCGATCGTCGAGTCGCCGAAGTTCTTCCCGGCGTTCACCGGGCAGAAGAACCTGGAGTTGCTCGCCGAGGCGATCGGCGCCCCGCGCGCCCGGGTCGGTGAGGTGCTGGAGCGGACCTCACTCGGCGAACGGGGCAAGGACCGGTTCCGGGCCTACTCGCTGGGCATGAAGCAGCGGCTGGCGATCGCGGCCACGCTGCTCAAGGAGCCCGACCTGCTGATCTTCGACGAGCCGACCAACGGCCTCGACCCGGCCGGTATCCGGGAGATCCGCGAGACCATGCGCGCACTCGGTGAGCAGGGCAAGACGGTCCTCGTCAGCAGCCACATCCTGGCCGAGGTCGAGCAGGTAGCCGACACCGTGTCGATCATCGGTCACGGCCGCCTGCTCGCGTCCGGCACGGTCGCGGAGGTGATCGGCGGCGGTACGGCGCCGACCGTCAAGGTGGCCGTCAACAACCACGAGGCCGCGACCCGCATCCTGACCGCCGCCGGTATGACGGTTCGTGCGGACGGCAACTATCTGCTCGTCGAAGGCGCGCCGGATCCTGCCGACGTGACACGGCGCCTCGCCCACCAGGAGCTGTATGTGTCCGAGCTGGCCCCGGTCCGCGCCGACCTCGAGTCGGTCTTCCTCGAGCTCACCGAAGGCGAGGGGCTGTGATGATCCGCCTGACCAAGGTCGAGCTCCGCCGGCTGATGGCGCGCCGTTTGACGGCGGTCGGTCTCGCAGGCCTGTTCCTGATCACGATCCTGTTGCTGGTCGCCACCTGGTTCGACTCCCAGCCGTTGTCCGCCGCCGAGGAGCGGCAGGCCCAGCAGCAGTACGAGATGGCGCACAAGGACTGGGTCGAGCACGCGGAAGAGATGCGCACGCAATGCGAGGCGGACTGGAAGACGCAGCCCAACCCGAAACCGAAGCTCGAGGAGATGTGCTCGTACTCCGAGCCCAAGCCGGGGGACTTCGGCAAGCCGCCGACCGTGTTCGCCCAGATCATGCCGGACCTGCTGCACGGTTCGTCGTACTTCCTGGCGTTCGCGGCGTTCCTGATCGGCGCCAGTTTCCTCGGCGCCGAGTTCAGTTCCGGTGCAATCGGCAACTGGTTGACGTTCGAGCCGCGTCGGCTCCGGGTCTACGGCAGCAAGCTGCTCGCGGCCGCGACAGGGTTCGTGCCGATCGCCGCGGTAGTACTGGCCGTCATACTGATCGGCACCTTCCTCATCGTCGACAGGCTGGGTGACACCGCGAGTACGACGGGGAAGGTCTGGGGTGACCTGTCCGCGATCGGCGGTCGCGCCGTAGTGACGACCGCACTGGCGGCCGCGCTCGGCAGCGTCGTCGGCCTACTGCTCCGGCACACCGCTGCCGCGATCGGTGTCGTGATGGCGTACCTGGTCCTCGCCGAGGGCGTGTTCGCCGCGTTCCTGGAGAAAGCTCAGCCATGGTTGGTGAAACTCAACTTCGACGCCTTCGTCAGGCACGACGCGCAGTACTACGTGACGGAATGCAAGTCCGGTAGTGACGGCAGCTACGCCTGCGACTACGTGCAGAAAACGCTTTCGTTCGAGCACGGCGCCTGGTACCTGGCGATCTTCACCGTGGTCGTGGTCCTGCTCGGCGGCTGGGTCTTCCACCGCCGCGACGTCAACTAGCGGAGCGCCGCCGCCGTCGCCATACTGCGCCGATCAACGCGATCCCGAGCGTGGCAACGGCGGCGGCCGCACCGATCGCCAGCCCGCGGCGGAGCCCCGGCGGCACGAACGTGCAGTCCACCCGGTCCGCCGTACCGGTCAGCGGGACAGCGATCAGGCCGCCGAAGTTCCGCGGGGTCTGCGGCTTGCCGCCGGCGACCTTGCAGGTCCAGCCGTCGATCTTCGGTACGCCGACCACCGCCCAGCCCTTGCTACCCGCGGGCAGCGTCGCGTGGAGGGAATGACCGCTCGTCTCCACGTCCGTCGCCCCACTCGCCCGCAGCTTCTTGACCGCGCTGCGCAAGGCTTGCTGGTCGAGGCAGCCGAGGGCGTTCCGCGGCGGAATGCCCTGCGGAGCGTCGCCGAAGTTGACCTCGACCAGCACAACCCCGCTCGCCGGCACGGTGCCGAGCCCGATCATCGCGCTGCTGGTGTTGATCCCGGGCCGGCGCGTCGAGCTCAGCTCGTGCCACTCGCCGTCGGCCAGCCGGGCGCGGCCGCCGACCCGCGGCATGAACAGGTACGCCGAGCTACCCGGCTTGCAGGCCGCGACCAGTTTGACGTCACCGGTCGCGAACCGGGTGCCCTTGTACTCCGGGACGTCGTACACCTTGGTCCCGAGCAAGCGCTCCTGGGCGGCGTACGCGTTCGGCGCGTTGATATCGAAAGGGACCGCCTCATCGAGCCGGCGCCGTACTGTGACCAGCGGTGGAACCGTTGCTCGGGTGATCTTCGGGTTGCCGTCGACGAGGTGCATCCGGGCGCCCACCGAGAAGATCGTGTCGGTCACCGGGTTGTCGAGCGTGCGCGCCGCGCGACCGTACCCGGACCAGCCGAAGCCGAGCGATGTCATCATCTCGTTCAGCGAGTGCGGCAACAGGCTGCTGTACAGGCCGGCGCCCTGTCCGCCGAGCAGAATCGGGTCGTTCGGCGTGACGGAGGTCCCCGGGTCGGTCCGGTACTCCGGCCAGCCGTCGGCCTCCCGCAGCGCGTCGTACCGCGTGGTCTGCTTGTCGTCCCACGGGGCATTCGAGGTGCTGAGAACCTTCGAGCGCTGCTCGTCGGTAATGACTGCGGTCCAAGTGGTCTCCGCTGCCACGACCACCAGCAGTACGGCGAACGCAGCGGCGACCGGCCACTTCACCCGGCGTGTCCTCGGGAACCGGCGCAACGTCCAGATGGTGCCGAACGCAACCAAGGTCACCGCACCGGACGCGATCAGCACCTCCATCCAGTGCTCGGTCAGCAGCGGACTGCCGTCGGACAGTACGGCGATCAGCGCCAGCAGGACCGCACCGCCCAGCAGGGCGATCGGCCCGGGCAGCTTGTGGGCGACCGAGATCCACGCGACCACGACGAGCACACCGCAGAGCACGAACGCCTCGCGGTACTGGCTGCCGTTGGGGGTGTCGAACGCGTGCCAGAACTCCTGCGTCGGCGCCCAGCGGAACGACAGCGCCATCAGGGCGGTCGTGATCACCCAGACCGCTTTCGGCCGCCAGGGGACGAACTTGTTGAACGGCATCGTCAGCGCGAGCAGGAGGGCGATCGTTCCGACGTACAGGCTGGCGGTCCGGCCGACGCCCTCGGACAGCGGCAGCAGCCTGGAGAGGAACAGGTCCATCGCCGAGGCGTGGAAGATCCCGGACGGGGACGGCGTTGCGGCGCGGTTGGTGGTGACGATCGGTAGCAGGATGGGCGCGACCAAGGCGATGCCGAGCACGAACGAGACGCCGTGCCGGACGACCGACCGGAGGCGCAGCGCCCAGCTCAGGTCGCTGCTGAGCAGCCGGGCGAGCAGGTAGATCCCACCCGCGATCGTTGCCATGTAGGCGGTGTAGAAGTTGGACAGCCAGAAGACGGCGACCACCAGCACACTCAGCACCCGGTTGGTCCGGCGTAGTGACCACTCGGCGACCAGGAAGAACATCGGCAGGGCGATCAGGCCGTCCAGCCACATCGGCACGTAGGCTCCGTCGTCGAGTGCCCAGCCGCAGACGCCGTACGACACGCCCAAGGTTGCTGCAACCCAACGGGGGCCGGGATGCATCTTGAGAAGTACGGCGGCCATCGCGGCCGCGGCCAGGCTCAGCTTGAGCGTGGTGACGACGTAGACGGCGAGGTCGATCTGGTCGCGGGGGAACAGACCCACCAGCAGGGACAATGGGCTGCCGAGATCGACCCCGACGTCCGCGAGGAAGCCGACGCCGAAGGCGCTCTGCCAGTTGAACAGCAGGTCGCCCTGGGCCTGGCCGTGCAGGACGTCCCAGAGATGGGCGAAGAAGGGGATGTACTGAGTGCCAAGATCGTTGGTACTGCGGGACAGCGAACCGAAGGGAAAGGTACCGCGGATGATTCCGGAGGCGGCGAACACAGCCGCCACCACGACAGCAGCGACGGCAGCCGGCAGTAGTGCCGAGCGCCGTCGCACAGGCCTTCCGTCAGCGCCTCCCTCAGCGCCTCCTTCGGCACTGTCCTCGGAAACCATTGGCCGCCCCTTCGTTCCGCTCACCCGGTCGCCAAAGCTAGCGGGTAGTTCTGGTCTGGACAAGAATCGCATCATGGTCGACGTACGGGGCGGATGGGGACAGCGATGCGGTTGAGTCTGGTGGTGCCGTGTTACAACGAGGTCGAGGTGATCTCGCGGTTCCATCAGGCGCTCAGCCACGAGCTCGAGGAGACCGGGCGGCCGTACGAGATCGTGTACGTCGACGACGGTAGTGCTGATGGGACGCTCGAGGCCCTGGTCGAGTTGGCAGCGACCGACGAATCGGTCCGGTATCTGTCGTTCAGCCGGAACTTCGGCAAGGAATCCGCGATGCTGGCCGGCCTGCGGTACGCGACCGGCGACGCCGTGGTGATCATGGACGCGGACCTGCAGCACCCGCCGGAGCTGATCGGCCGGATGCTGCAGGAGTACGAGCGCGGGTTCGACCAGGTGATCGCGCGCCGCAACCGGACCGGGGACCCGGGGACCCGGACGCTGTTCGCGCGGGCGTACTACTGGCTGATCAACAAATGGGCCGACGTCGAGCTGATGGACGGGGTCGGCGACTTCCGGCTGCTGTCGCGGCGCGCGGTCGACGGGCTGCTCGAGCTGAACGAGTACAACCGGTTCTCGAAGGGGCTGTTCGCCTGGATCGGGTTCGAGTCGCTCCTGTTCGAGTACGACAACGTGAAACCGCCGGTGGACCGGAAGAGCCGGTGGACGTTCCGGCGGCTGCTGGAGTACGGGCTGGACGGGCTGCTGTCCTTCAACAACAAGCCGCTGCGGATGGCCATCTACGTCGGCCTGCTGCTGACCGCGGTGGCCGCCGGGTACGCCGTCTGGGTGATCGTGGCCGCGATCGTGCACGGGGTCGAGATGCCCGGGTACGTCACGCTGATCGCCGCGATCACCGGGCTCGGCGGACTGCAGATGGTGATGCTCGGCGTCATCGGCGAGTACATCGGCCGGATCTACTACGAGACCAAGAAACGCCCGCACTACCTGCTCAAGCAGACCAACATGGACCCCGCGGACCGGATGGAAAAGCGACCGGCCCCAGGTGGAGGAACCACCCGGGGCCGGTAACAGCGACTGCTGAGGATCAGGCGGTGAGCCGCTCCTCGGTGGACGTCGAGAACAGGTGCAGCTTGTCCGGGACGGCCGCCAGGCGGACGGTCGAACCCTTCTCGACCGTCATCCGGGCGTCGATCCGGGCCACGATCTGCTGGTGCTCGCCGTTGTGCTCGGACGTGCCGTACAGGTACGCGTCCGCGCCGAGCTCCTCGACCACGGCGACCTTCACCGGCAGGCCCTCGTCGGCGACCTTGAAGGCCTCCGGGCGAACGCCCACGGTCAGGGTCTTGTCGCTGCCGGCCTTGGCCAGCAGGCTGCGCTGCAGCGGGATCACGTAGTCGCCGACCTTGGCTCCGGTCTCGGTGATGTCCGCCTCGAGCAGGTTCATTGCCGGCGAACCGATGAAGCCGGCGACGAACTTGTTCTTCGGGCCGTCGTACAGGTTCAGCGGGGTGTCGACCTGCTGGAGCAGACCGTCCTTGAGGACCGCGACCCGGTCGCCCATTGTCATGGCCTCGACCTGGTCGTGGGTGACGTAGACGGTCGTGACACCGAGGCGCTGCTGCAGCTCGGCGATCTGGGTGCGGGTCTGGACACGCAGCTTGGCGTCGAGGTTCGACAGCGGCTCGTCCATCAGGAAGACCTGCGGGTTACGGACGATGGCGCGGCCCATCGCGACGCGCTGGCGCTGACCACCGGACAGTGCCTTCGGCTTGCGGTCCAGGTACTCCTCCAGGCCGAGCAGCTTGGCGGCCTCGCCGACGCGCTTCGCCCGGTCCTCCTTGGAGACACCCTGCATCTTCAGCGCGAAGCCCATGTTGTCCGCGACCGACATGTGCGGGTACAGCGCGTAGTTCTGGAACACCATCGCGATGTCCCGCTCCTTCGGCGGACGGTGCGTGACGTCGCGGTCGCCGATGTAGATGGAACCCTCGTTGACCTCTTCGAGGCCGGCGAGCATCCGGAGCGAGGTGGACTTGCCGCAACCCGACGGGCCGACGAGCACCATGAACTCGCCGTCCTCGATCTCGAGGTTGAGCTTGTCGACGGCGGGGGTGTCACCACCGGGGTAGATCCGGGTTGCCGCCTTGAACGACACAGTAGCCATGACTGATCTTTCCCTTCACCGGCAGGAACGTGCCGGACGATCCGAGTAAAGGTTCCCCCCGAGCGGGGGAGTCCGCCTATCCTCGCCCGGCACTGCTCGTCCTGACAAGGTGTACGGCGTGTGACGTGTCCGTTCTGTTCACGTTGTGGACACCCGTGCGCAGTCTGCAAGTTCTTGCAGGATCTTGCTGAAAAGTCAGCGGTGCCTCGGTACAGTGCCGGGCGTGAGCAGCAGAGCACGGCTGGCGGACATCGCGGCCAAGGCGGGGGTCAGTGAGGCGACGGTCTCGCGGGTGCTGAACGGGAAGCCGGGGGTCGCCGAGGACACGAAACAGTCGGTGCTGACTGCCCTCGACGTACTCGGGTTCGAACGGCCGTCGCGGTTGCGGCGCCGGTCCGCGGGGTTGATCGGGCTGGTGATGCCGGAGCTGATCAACCCGATCTTCCCGGCGTTCGCGCAGGTGATCGAGTCGGCGTTGTCGCAGCGCGGATTCACCCCGGTGCTGTGTACGCAGTCGCCGTCCGGCGCGACCGAGGAGGAGTACGTCGAGATGCTGCTCGAGCGCGGCGTCTCCGGGATCATCTTCGTCTCCGGCCTGCACGCGGACACCGGCGCGGACCACGAGCGCTACCAGGCGCTGGTCGAGCGCCGGCTGCCGGTGGTTTTCGTGAACGGATGGCTGCCGTCTGTCGAGGCGCCGTTCGTGTCGTCGGACGAGTACGCCGCGATGGAGCAGGCCGTCACTCATCTGGTAGCCCTCGGGCACCGACGGATCGGTTTCGCGTCCGGGCCCGAGCGGTTCATCGTCGTCCAGCGGAAGCTGGCCGGGTACCGGACCTCGATGAAGGCGCAGCTCGGACTGTCCGACGTGGACCTCGATCCGATGGTTGCCTTGAGCATGTTCGGTGTCGAGGGCGGCGAGGCGGCCGGCCGGCAGTTGCTGGAGGCCGAGGTCACCGGGGTCGTCTGCGGCTCGGACATGATGGCGCTCGGCGTCATCCGCGCTGCTCGTCAGCGAGGGCTCTCGGTTCCCGGTGACTTCTCGGTGGTCGGGTACGACGACGCGCCGATGATGGAGTTCACCGACCCGCCGATGACGACGATCCGCCAGCCCGTACATGCGATGGGCCTGGCCGCGGTCCAGTCCCTCCTCGAAGAGGTACGCGGTCACGCCACCCCGCACACCGAGTTCCTGTTCCGCCCGGAACTCGTCGTACGTGGCTCGACCGGCCCGGTCAGAACGAACACCTGAGGGTTGGCTCCGGCTCGGCTCGACCCCTGCCGGAGGAGCCGAGCCGGAGGTCGGGTCAGCGAGCGGTGTGGAACGCTGCGCCGGGGAGTGCGCTGAATCCGTTGGCCCAGAGCTGGTTGACCTTGGAGCGTTCGGTCGAGTCCGGGTACGCGTTCGTGCAGGACGGGCCGGGCCCGCCGCCGGACATCAGCTCGGAGCACGGGCCGGAGTAGTGGTCGGGCAGGCCGAGGACGTGACCGGTCTCGTGCGCGACGATCCGGGTCTTGTCGTACTGCTCCGACTGGGCGTAGTCGATGAAGATGTAGCCGCTCCCGTGCCCGTCGGTCGACGCGTACGAGCCACGCGAGTCGTTGCCCTCGGTGTAGTAGAAGTCGTAGCTGCTGCCCTCGACGAGCTTCACGTTGCTGACCGACGAGTTCCAGATCTGCGTGCTGGACGAGATCTGGGACGCGAACGTCGGTGCGTCGACGGCGTACGTGACGGTGACCGCGGTGACCTTCTGGCCGGCCTTGGCCTGCTTGGCCATCTTGGCGCGGGCGGACTTCATCACGGCGTCGTAGAACGCCTTCGTGGCGGCCTCGTCCTGCGGCGAGCCGACGTACCCCGCGCGGGTGGCGGCGGTGGAGACGGGCGAGTCGACGGCGGGCGCGGCAGTCGAGGGGGACGCTGCCAGCGCGGGTACGGCCAGCGCGGCGGCGGCGAGCCCCGCGAGGCTGGAGAGGATACGGCGATGCGACATGGAGGGCCTCACTCCGAATCGGTGGCGGATAGCGACGGGCGGATTACCGATCGCCACCATCGGATGCTCCCAAGACTCCCGATCTTCCGCATCGCTTCCCGCAAAACCCTCGGGTTAACCCGCGAATCCCGCGGCCCGTTCTATGCCGGACATAGCGACCGGGTTATGGGTTCAGCGGTCGTGCGCCGCGAGGAACGTCCGCAGATCATCGGCGATCCGGTCGGGGTACTCGCCGTTGACCGCGTGCGACGCGTCCGGATAGAGCACGATGGTCTCCGTCCGGAGCGCGCGTTCCGCCGTACTGCGGGCCTTCGCCGGATCGTGCATCACCGAGCGCCCGGCGATGATCGCGAGGACCGGCATCGGCAGCGCGGCCAGCTGTGACTCGGTGATGCGGTGCGGAGGTGGCTGCTTGATCGTGTAGTTCTTCATGCCGGCCTCGATCATGTCGGCGACCGGGACGTGCTCCACCGGGGCGCCGCCTGCGGTGTAGGAGTTGAAGCTGTCCCGCCAGGACCGCGGCAGCCACTTGATCGTGGCCGAGATCGACCGAACGACGGTCTTCAGCGGCAGGCCGTCGTACACGAAGGGCGCGTCCAAGGTGGTGACCGTGGCAATCCGGTCCGGCCGGCGTACGGCTAGATTCATCGCGCTCCAGCCGCCGATCGAGAGTCCGAGCAGGTTGAACCGCTGCTCCGGTAGAGCCGCCAGGGTCTGGTCGAGCCAGGCCGCCTTGTCCTCGTCGGAGGTGATCGGTTTGCTCTGGATGCTCATCCCGGGCTCGCCGAGCAGGTCGATCGCATAGACGTCGGTGATCGCGAGCAACGACTTCAGGTTGTCGGCCCAGACCGGCGTTCCGGACGAGGTGCCGGGCAGTAGTACGAGTGGATGCAGGCCGCCCTGGGCGCCGGCGTACTGGTAGACGCGGACGACGCCGTAGTCCGTCTGGATGTCGTGGGCCGCGGTCGGGGTGGGCAGGTCCTGCATCGCGGCGTCGTACTTGGAGCGGTAGTTCTCGTAGCCGGCCGTGCTGTTCCAGCGACCGAGATTGTCGGGCATCGAACTCTCCTAACCGATTGGTAGGTGATCTAACCATACGGTAGGTTGAGGGCATGCCTTCAGCGCGTGGCCGGAACCTGACGTTCACCGAGGAGGCTCGCCGGGCGCAGTTGGTCGACGTCACGATCGAGCTGGTTGCTGAGCGTGGGTACGCCGCGGCGTCACTCGGGCGGATCGCGGAGAGTGCCGGGATCACGAAGGCGGGAGTGCTGTATCACTTCCCGTCGAAGCAGGCGCTGGTCGAGGCCGCGCACGAGCACGTCCTGTCCGGGGTGGTGGCGACGGTCGCCGCGGCCGTTGAAGCGGCGGGGCCGGCCAGCGGTCCGGCGGCGTACATCCGGTCGATGGTTGGGCACCTTCTGGAGCGGCCGCGGCATGTGCGGATGCTCATCGAGGCGATCACCTCGGGTGCGTCGCTGACCGACTCGAAGGAGCGGTGGTCGGTGGTCGCGGAGCTGGTGTCCGCGGCGCGCGTTGCCCGTGGGTTGACGGGTGAGGTGGATGCGCGGTCCGCTGCGTTGCTGATCGGTGGCGGCATCGACGCGATCGTGGCGGAGTCGCTCGCCGATCCGGCGTACGACGCCGCTGTGGCGGCCGAGCTCCTCGTCGAAGTGGTGGAGCGCGGCCTACTTTCCTAGCGCCTATGCCTCGCCGGGGATGCCTACGTTGAGGAGGCGGGCGCCGGGACCTCGGTCGGAGAGGCGGTCCTCCTTGTTGTAGAGGTTGCAGCGCTGGAGGCTGAGGCAGCCGCAGCCGATGCAGGAGTCGAGGTCGTCGCGGAGGCGTTCGAGCTCCTCGATGCGCTCGTCGAGGCGGCTGCGCCAGGTCTTCGACAGCTTGCTCCAGTCGGCGCGCGTCGGCGTACGGTCCTCAGGAAGCGAGTCCAGCGCCTGCTTGATCTCCGCGAGCGCGAGACCGACCCGCTGCGCCGCCTGCACGAACGCGATCCGCCGCAGCGTGCTGCGCTGGTACTGCCGCTGATTACCGGCCGTACGCCGGGACGCGATCAGGCCCTGGTCCTCGTAGAAGCGCAACGCCGAGGCCGCCACCCCGGACCGATGCGCGATCTCCCCGATCGAGAGCCAATGCTCCTTGCTGGGGACGTTCTCCTCACCCATACCCGCCACCCTAGAACCCCGTCCCAAAAACTCAACCATGCTTGAAGTGCGGGGAAAGACCAGTCGGGTGGGTGGTCTGGCGGTCGGGTGCAGGGTCGGGTGCGTGGTCGGGGGAACGGTCACGATCGGTTATACTTTTGGGGTGTCGGTGCGCGCGTCGCGTCACCAGAGATGTTCCAGGCGCTCCGACCCGTCGGTTTCGGCATCCGCTGAAAGTCCGGCGACATGGGTGCAACGCGATAGCACCCGCAGGTCGATGCCCGTCTCCTGCTGAGCACGTTGTTGTCCGGTCATGTTCGTGACCGGCGCTCCCGTGCGGCTGCGATCCGGCAATTCGTCCGTGAATCCGAGAGAGAGTTTGCGTGACCCAGCACCACCAGCACGACCCCGAGTCCGCCGACGGGCGGATCAAGAAGCCACGGCACAAGAAACACCAGAACCAGTCGTACGGTGAACGCCTCGCGGCGGACCCGACCTATGTCGCACCTCGTACGGACAGCACGCCGGTCAAGGGGTACCGCTCCGAGCAGGCGCGCTCCGACCGCGGCCAGCGCTCGACCGACCGTAACCGCGACGAGCGGAACGACCGGTCGTACAACCGCGACGACCGGCCCGCCGCGCGCAACAACCGCGACGACCGCGCCCGGGACAACCGCCCGAGCTACAACCGCGACGACCGTCCGCAGTACAACCGCGACGATCGTTCGTCGAACAACCGTGGCGACCGCCCGTCGTACAACCGCGACGACCGGTCGCGTTTCAACCGGGACGACCGCACGCAGGGCAATCGCGACGACCGTTCGTCGAACAACCGTGGCGACCGCCCGTCGTACAACCGCGACGAGCGTCCGTCCTACAACCGTGACGACCGGTCGCGTTTCAACCGGGACGACCGTCCGCAGGGCAACCGCGACGAGCGTCCGTCGTACAACCGGGACGACCGTTCGTCGTACCGGCGTGACGACCGTTCGCAGGGCGAGCGGACCGAGCGGCCGCGGTTCAACCGCGACGACCGGCCGCAGTACAACCGGGACGAGCGACCGCGGTTCAACCGCGACGAGCGTCCGCAGTACACCAATGACCGCCCGCGGTTCGAGCGGGACGACAAGAGTTTTCGGAGGGACGAACGGGTGAACAACCGGGACAACCGGCGGAGTGAGCAGGCGGAACAGCCGGTGGATCTCGGTACTGTTGCTGAAGACAACCAGTTTGCCGCGCTCGGCCTCGCGCCGCGGCTCGTGCAGCGGCTGGCCCGGGACGGCATCACCGCGCCGTTCCCGATCCAGGCCGCGACCATCCCGGACGCGCTGGCCGGCAAGGACGTGCTCGGCCGCGGTCAGACCGGCTCCGGCAAGACGCTCGGCTTCGGTCTCCCGACGCTGATGCGGTTGTCCGGCGGTCACACCGAGTCGCGCCGCCCGCGCGGCATGATCCTGGTGCCGACCCGTGAGCTCGCGATGCAGGTGCACGACGCCCTCGAGCCGCTCGCGCACGTGATGAACGTGTCGCTGAAGCTGATCGCCGGCGGTCTCCCGTACCCGAAGCAGATCGACGCGCTCCGTCGTGGCGTCGACCTGCTGATCGCGACTCCTGGCCGCCTGATCGACCTGTGCGAGCAGGGTGCGGCCGACCTCGGCGCCGTGGAGGTTGCGGTGCTGGACGAGGCCGACCACATGTGCGACATGGGCTTCATGCCGGCCGTCACCACGCTGCTCGACATGACGCCGCCGGAAGGTCAGCGCCTGCTGTTCTCGGCGACGCTGGACAACGACGTCGACAAGATCGTCCGTACCTACCTGAAGGACCCGGTGCAGCACTCGACCGAGTCGGGACAGGCCTCGGTCAGCACGATGGAGCACCACCTGCTGGTGATCGAGCCGGCGCACAAGCAGTCGCTGACGGCCGAGCTGGCCAGCCGGGACGGCCGGACCATCGTGTTCGTCCGCACCAAGCTGGGTGCCGACCGCATCGCGACGCAGCTGCGGGACCGTGGCGTGATGGCCGCGGCTCTGCACGGCGGCCTCACCCAGGGCATGCGGAACCGGACGCTGGACCAGTTCAAGGACGGTTCGGTTCCGGTGCTCGTGGCAACGGATGTCGCGGCTCGCGGCATTCACGTCGACGACGTCGGCCTGGTCGTCCAGGCTGACCCGCCGGCCGAGCACAAGGACTACCTGCACCGCGCCGGTCGTACGGCGCGTGCCGGTGGCAAGGGCGCCGTCGTCACCCTGCTTCTGCCGCACCAGCGCCGCGGGATGATCCGGATGGCCGAGTCCGCCGGCGTCAAGGCCGATCCGGTTCGGGCCCGTCCGGGCGACGAGCTGGTCACCGAGCTGACCGGCGGCACCAAGCCGTCCGGCTACCCGGTGAAGCTTCCGGCCCCGAAGCCGCAGCGCTTCAACAAGGGCGGTGGCAAGCGCTTCGGCAGCACCCGTCCGGGTCGCGGCCACGACAGCCGGGGCGGCAACGGCCCGCGTCGCAGTGGCAACGGCGGCCGTCGTACCGACGGAAAGTCCTACCAGCACTGAGTTGACAGGCCCTGATTCCCCTGCAAAACAAGGGGGATCAGGGCCTACTCATGTCAGGACAGCCCACAGTCGGGCGAGGACGGTCGCGATCTCGTCGGAGTCGAGCGGGATCAGCTCCAGCATCAGCTCGTTCTCGGCCATGCGGTCGGTCATCACGTAGATGGGTGGTGTGCCGGCTTCGAGTTCGGTGGCGACCCGTTTGGCGTCGCCGACCTTCAGCAGGACCCGCGACACCTGCAGGCCGGTCGGGTCCGGGACCACCTCGGCCGTGACGCCGGGGATCCGCGCGACCGCGGCGACGAACGCATCCACCTTGGCGAGCTCGTCCGCCTCCCACTTCACCCGGTCGAAGGCCTGCCACTCCTCGAGCGCCGCGAGGACGCCGACGATCGCCTCCTTCGTCGGCTTCATCACCCGCCCGATGCCCTTCTCCTGCGCCCGCAGCGCCTGCACCAGCGCCCAGCTCCCGGCCGCCATCCCAGCGGTCGGCGAGCCGAGGTACTTCTGCCCGCTCACCAGCACTAGATCCGCGCCGGTCGCGAGCAGGTCCGCGATCCGCGGGAACTGCGCCGCCCCGTCGATGATCGCCGGTACGCCGCGACGGTGCGCGGCCCGTATCGCGGCCACCAGGTCGATCGGCTCGCCCGCCGTCAACCGCGACGAGACCAGCATCAGGCAGGCGATGTCGGGCCCGTCGAGCTCGGCCTCCAGATCGGCGATCGTGCAACGGTCCTCGTCGCCGGCCAGGTCCACCTGTGCACCGGCCAGCCGGATGCCCTGCAGGTTGGAATGCCCGTAGTCGACCACGTGGCAGGCCGGCAGGACGACGCGGTTGTGCATGTCCGTTGCGTCCGGCAACGCCGCCGTACGTCGGGGGTCGCCGCCGGTCATGGTGGCCGCGACGGCGAGCGTGATTCCGGCCGCGGTGCAGTGCACGACGGCGCCCGCCTGGGCGCCGGTCACTTGTGCGATGGCTTCGCTGGCGCGGTCGCCGAGCTCGTCCATCACGAAGAACTCAGGCAGTGCCTGTGCGACGGCCGCCGCCACCCCGTCGGAGCTCCTCGACACCCCCAGCGGGGTGTACGTCCCCTTGGCGTTGATCACCACACTCAACCGATAACGATCGTGGATGCTCATGGTGTTGCTGAGCGTAGTGGTGACGGACTGCAATTGGCGAGAGTCTGAGAGCAGTCAAGATCTTGACCCGAAGCTACTCGTGAGTCATTCTCACTTTTACCGACCTGAGGAGGGAACCGTGCCCCGCCCCGCACCCCGAACCCGCCTTCGTACGACGCTCGCCGTGGCAGCTGTCACCGCTGTCCTTGCGGCCCTGCCCGCGCCGACCCAAGCGGCACCGCAAGCGGCGTCGCAAGCCGTTGCCGCGAGCCCCGGCGACTATTGCCTGGAGCAATGTCGCGACATCCTGCCGCCGGGTCAGAACGGTAACGCGACGTTCACGGATCTCCTTGCTTTCAAGGCGTTAGGGGTTCGGCCGGCCCACTTCAGCGACACGGTGAAGCCGTACCAGGATCTGGTCTGGAACTCGCAGGGCATCACCGACGCCGGCCTCGCGCCGTACTACGACGACTCGTCGTTCGGGGTGAAACCGGATGACGTGGCAAGTACCGTCAAGCCGCGCAGCGATGTCACGATCGTCCGGGACAAGTCGCGAGGTCTCCCGCACATCACCGGCACCACGCGGTTGGGCACGATGTTCGGCGCCGGGTACGCCGGCGCGCAGGACCGGCTGTTCGTGATGGACGTGTTCCGGCATCTCGGGCGTGGTCAGTTGACCCCCTTCGCGGGTGGTGCGGCGGCCAACCGCGAGTTCGAGCGGGAGTTCTGGCGGACCGCGCCGTACACCGAGGCCGATCTGCAGCGACAGTTCGACGACGCGGACGAGTTGTACGGCGCCGACGGCGTGAAGATGCAGCAGGACATCCAGGCCTGGGTCGACGGTGTGAACCACTACATCGACACGGTCGGCATCGCGTACCCCGGTGAGTACGTCGCCCTCGGTCTCGACTGGCCGACGCCGCACTGGAAGGTGACCGACGTGGTCGCCACCGCGGCCGTGGTCGCGGGCATCTTCGGCACCGGCGGCGGCGCCGAGGTCACGTCCGCGCTCGCGCTCCTCGAGGCGCAGGCGAAGTACGGCGTCGCCCAGGGCACCAAGGTGTGGGAGTCGTTCCGTTCCCAGAACGACCCGGAAGCAAGTACGACGGTGCACAACGGCGCGACCTTCCCGTACGGCACCACCGTGCCGAACCCGGCCGGCCGCGCGCTGCCGGACCGCGGCTCGGTCACCCCGGAGCCCGAGGTGATCGACCAGACGGCCAACAAGACGGCGATCGCGAAGCCGGCGCCGAAGGGCGCGGAAAGCCTGCGCGGACTCTTCGACGGCGGACTCTTTCCGGAAGGTTTCGGAAAGAAGGGCATGTCGAATGCCTTGCTGGTTTCCGGCGCGCACACCCAGTCGGGCAACCCGATCGCCGTCTACGGCCCGCAGACCGGGTACTTCGCCCCGCAACTGCTGCTCCGCCAGGAACTGCAGGGTCCCGGGGTCAGCTCGCGCGGGATCGCGTTCGCCGGCCTGAACTTCTACACGTTGATCGGCCGCGGCCCGGACTACTCGTGGAGCGCCACGTCCGCGGGGCAGGACATCACCGACACGTTCGCCGTACCGCTGTGTGAGCCGAACGGCGGGACGCCGACCAAGACCTCGCAGTACTACGTTTTCCGCGGCCAGTGCGTGCCGATCGAGCGGCTCGAACGGCACAACGCGTGGTACTCCAGCCTCGGCTCGTCGGAGCCCGCCGGGTCGTACACATTGGTTGCCCTGCGCACCAAGTACGGCATCGTCACGCACCGCGGAACGGTCGGCGGAAAGCCGGTGCTGTTCACGAAGAACCGGTCGACGTACGGCAACGAGGCGGGCTCGGCGCTCGGGTTCATGCAGTTCAACGACCCCGACAAGATCCACTCGGCCGCCGACTTCCAGAAGGCCGCGACGAACATCGGGTACACGTTCAACTGGTTCTACACCGACAAGAACTCGATCGCGTACTTCAACTCCGGCGACAACCCGGTCCGCGCGGCCGATGCCGACCCGAACCTGCCGACCTGGAGCTCGTACGAGTGGCAGGGCTGGAACCCGGCCACGAACCGTGCGACCTACACACCGCCGGCCCAGCATCCGCAGGTGGTGAACCAGGACTACCTGACGAGCTGGAACAACAAGCAGGCGCCTGGGTTCTCTGCTTCGGACGGGCAGTGGGGCTACAACGCGGTCTACCGGAGTCAGCCGCTCGACGACCGGATCAAGGCGGTCATCGACAACGGCCAGAAGTTCACCCGCGGGAAGCTGGTCGAGGCGATGGAGGACGCGGCCACGGTCGACCTCCGCGGCGACCAGGTCCTGCCCTATCTCCTGAGAGTCCTCAAGTCAGCACCGATCACCGATCCGGCCGTCGCGGACGCGGTAGCCAAGCTGAGCGCGTGGGAACAGGCCGGCGCCCATCGGAAGTCGCCGAACGCGTCCTCGAAGACGTACGACAACGCCGACGCGATCAGAATCCTCGACGCCTGGTGGCCGCTGCTCGTCCCGGCCGAGTTCAAGGACCTCGGCCCCGACCTGTACGGCGCCCTGGTCGCGAACCTGAAGATCGACGAGCGGCCGAGCGCGCAGGGATCCGCGTTCCAGAGCGGCTGGTGGGGCTTCGTCCAGCGGGATCTCCGGAAGGTGCTCGGCGACCCGGTGCAGGCGTCCCAGCCGGTGACGTACTGCGGTGGCGGCGCGCTGGCCGCGTGCCGGTCGGTCCTCACCGAGACTTTGCTCGCGGCAACCAAGGTGCCGGCGTCGACGACGTACCCGGCGAGCGCGGACTGCGCGGCGGGCGACCAGTTCTGCGCCGACCAGATCGCGCACAACCCGATGGGCGGCATCACCCAGGACCGGATCGCGTGGGTGAACCGGCCGACGTACCAGCAGGTGGTCGAGTTCCCGGCGAAGCGGGGTGACGACGTCAGCAACCTGGCGGCCGGGAAGACGGCGACCGCTAGCAGCTACGAGAAGGGCTGGTACAACTCCCCACCGGCACAGGCGGTCGACGGGAAGTTGGACACCCGGTGGGCGAGTGACTGGTCCGATCCGCAGTGGTTGAAGGTTGACCTCGGCAACGAGCAGACGGTCAGCCGGGTGGTGCTGCGATGGGAGGCGGCGTACGCGAAGAGCTACCGCGTGGAGGTGTCGCGGGACGGGTCGACCTGGCAGCAGGTGTACGCGACGACGGCCGGTGACGGCGGGGTGGATGTGGTGCGGTTCGGCGCCGTACCGGCCCGGTATGTGCGGGTGACGGGGACGCAGCGTGCGACGTCGTACGGGTATTCACTGTACGAGCTGCAAGTCTTCAGATGTTGACGTCCTCCCCCACCTGAAGGCGGGGGATTCCAGCTACGCGACCGCTGGGGGTGCGTGTTGAGGTTCACGCTTCTCAGAGACCAGTACTGCGGTCTCTCGGCGTGCGTCCACGGCCCGTCCGGCCGCGGAGATGCGTTCGATGTTGATGGCCGCGTTCACGTCCGCGTTGGCCTTGTGCCGGCAGGCGACGCATCGGAACACCGCTTGGTTCTCGCGGTTCTCCGATGCGACGTGCCCACAGGCACTGCAGGTCTGCGACGTGTACGCAGGATTGACCTTCTCGACCCGGCCCGGTGCCTTCTGCTCCAAACGCTGAACGAGCAGGCCCCAACCCTGGGCGAGAATGCCCCGGTTGAGTCCTGCCTTCCGCCGGACGTTGCGGCCCGGCGCTTCGATGGTGCCTCGCGCCGACTTCGTCATGTTGCGGATACGCAGGTCCTCAAGCGCAATGATGTCGAACCGCCGGGCCAGGTCGGTGGTCGTGTGCTCGACCCAGTTCTTCCGCCGGTCGCTCTCGCGTGCCTTGAACCGCGCGATCGCGGCCCTGATCTTTCCGCGCCGGTTACTGCCCCGCTTGGCTCTGGCGAGCTTGCGTTGCAGATGCTTGAAACGCTGCTGCTCCCGACCCGACGGGCTGGGGCAGGACAGCAGTTCCCCGGTCGACAGCGCGGCGGACACGGTGACTCCACGATCCACACCCACCACGTCGCCGTTTCCGGGTGCCTGGATGGGTTCGGGGATGACCGCGAACGCGAGGTGCCAACGCCCGGCCCGGTCCCGCGTGACGCGGTACGACTTCGCGTCCGGCAGCTTCCGCGACAGCCGGAGTTTCACCCAGCCGACCTTCGGGACCAGCACTCGGCCCCACTTCCGGTTGAGCTTCTCGACCCGCTGCGCCGCAGCCCCGACGATCCGGAAACCCTCATGCACACCTTCGCGGCGCCAGGTTGGGCGGCCGTGAGGTCCTGCGTAGAAGTTCCGCCACGCCTGGTCGAGGTTCCGCAGCGCCTGCTGCTGCACGGTCTGCGACCCGGCTTTCAGCCACGGCTCGGCCGCGCGAGCGTCGGTGAGTTGCTCACACTGCGCCGCGTACCCAGGGGCCGCGGGGCGGCCCGGCCGCCACATCAGCCGTTGCTCCAGCCCCAGATTCCACATATACCGCGCATGCCGGCAGTGCTCCACCAACCCAGACACCTGGGCTAGGGTCGGCGCGAGACGGTAGCGGGACACGATATATACCCCATCAGACGGCACCGACGGTTTTCACGTGAAGGGAGTTAGTTGCGGGTCCTCCCGCCTTTGAGGACGGGATTCCCAGCAACACCTCAGATGAACCAGAACTTTCCCCCGAACCAGCCGTATCCGCCGCAGCAGCCTGGTTACCAGCAGGGGCCGCCGCCCGGGTATCAGCAGGGGTCGCCGCAGGGGTACCAGCAGGGTCCTCCGCAGCAGCAGGGCTACGACCAGCAGGGCTACGGCCAGCAGGGCGGCTATCAGCAGGGTTCGTCCAACGTCCCGCATGTCGCTCCGCAGGGGTCGCCGTACCCGGTGCTGGTCTCGACCATGAACGACCTGCCCGGGTACATCGCGGAAAACGTGTTCGGCGAGGTCTTCGGGCTGACCGTGCGGAGCCGCAACATCGGGTCGAACTTCACCGCGAGCTTCCGGTCGCTGGGCGGTGGCGAGGTGCCGGAGTACACCCAGATGCTGGCCGAGTCGCGGCACGTCGCCGTGATGCGGATGTGCCAGATGGCGCAGCAGATGGGCGCCAACGCGATCCTCGCGATGCGGTTCGACTGCAACGAGATCGCGCAGACCATGAGCGAGGTGGCCGCCTACGGTACGGCGGTGGTCGTCCGGAGGATCGAGCCGCCGCGGCCGACCGACACGACTCCCGACGAGGACGATGCGAATGACAGCTGACCTGACGTTTCCAGCGGATTTCCGGTGGGGGGTCTCGACGTCGGCGTACCAGATCGAGGGTGCCGTGGCCGAGGACGGCCGCGGTCCCTCGACCTGGGACACGTTCTGCGCCGAGCCTGGCCGGATCCTCAACGGCGACACCGGCGCGGTCGCATGCGACCACTATCACCGGTACGCCGAGGACGTCGCGCTGATGCGTGAGCTGGGGGTGGACACCTACCGGTTCTCGTTCTCCTGGCCGCGGATCCAGCCGTCGGGGAGCGGGCCGGGGAACGCGGCCGGCCTGGACTTCTACGACCGGCTGATCGACACGCTGCTCGGCGCCGGAATCCACCCGGCGCCGACGCTGTACCACTGGGACACCCCGCAGCCGCTCGAGGATGCGGGCGGCTGGCTGTCCCGCGACATCACCGACCGGTTCGCGGATTACGCCGGAATTCTGGCCGCGCACTTCGCGGACCGGGTGCCGATGTGGATCACCATCAACGAGCCGATGGTGCTGACGCTGATGGGCTACTCGCTCGGCGCGCATGCCCCCGGCAAGGAGCTGCTGTTCGACGCGCTCCCGGTCGCGCATCATCAGCTGCTCGCCCACGGCCGCGCGGTGCAGGCGCTGCGGGCGGCCGGCGCCTCGAGCATCGGAATCGCGTCCAACCACGCGCCGACCTGGCCCGCGAGCGACAGCGCGGAGGACAAGGAAGCCGCCGCGCTGTACGACAACCTGATCAACTGGTTGTTCGCCGATCCGATCCTGCTCGGGGAGTACCCGTCCGGCATGGGTGACGCGATGCCCGGCCCGGTCGCCGACGACCTCGCGGTCATCTCGACGCCGCTCGACTTCTTCGGCATCAACCACTACGCGCCGGTCTCGGTCGGCGTCGCCACGGGGCAGGCCGACACCGCGGCCACCGACGGCGTGCTGCTTCCGCCGGGCCTGCCCTTCGAGCCGCGAACGCTGCCCGGGTACCCGACCACGGACTTCGGCTGGCCGATCGTGCCGGACGCGTTCGGCGAGATCCTGCGGATCTTCAAGGCGCGGTACGGCGACAAGCTGCCGCCGATCTACATCACCGAGAACGGGTGCGCGATCAACGACGAGCCCGTCGACGGGGTGGTGTCCGATCAGCGGCGGATCGACTACCTGGACGGGTATCTGCGGTCGTTGAAGGCCGCGATGAACGACGGGATCGACGTTCGCGGGTACTTCCAGTGGTCGCTGATGGACAACTTCGAGTGGGCGGCCGGGTACTCGCAGCGGTTCGGACTCGTACACGTGGACTTCGAGACGTTGGAGCGGACGCCGAAAGCGTCGTACCACTGGTTGCGTGACCTGATAGCCCAGAGCCGCCGATGATTCCCGAGCCGGGCGTCGTGCCGTCCGCGTTGGCGGAACCGACTGTCCGGGTGCGAGGTGGCTGGACCGCTGCCGTCGTACTGGCCAACGTCGGAGTGTTCGCGGCCTGGCTCGGGCCGATCCAGGTCTTGCTGGCGAAGCAGTCCGAGGCTGTTGCTCCAGGCAACAAGGAATTTGTTTTCGGGTTGGTGACCGGCGTCGGTGCGGCGGTTTCGGTGGTCGCGAACCCGGCCTTCGGCGCGATCTCCGACCGGACCACGTCCCGCTACGGGCGCCGGGTCCCGTGGGTGGTTGCCGGTGCGGTGGGTGGTGCGATCGGGCTCGGCATCTTGTCGGGTGCGCATGTGATCGCGTTGATGCTGATCGGCTGGTGCTTGATGCAGCTGTTCGGCAACGCATTGCTCGCCGCGGCCACCGCCGTCGTACCCGATCGTGTGCCTGTCGCGCAGCGCGGCACCGTCGGCGGGTGGGTCGCTATCTCCCAGGTCCTGGGCGCATTGGTCGGGACGGCGCTCGCGGCGGCGTTCAACAGTTTGACCCTCGGGTACGTCGCCTGCGCCGTCTTCCTGCTGTTGTCGGTTGTGCCGTACCTGCTCCGGAGCGGCGATGCGACGTTGACGGAGCGGCCGGCCTTCGTGTTCGGCGAATTCGTGAAGAGCTTCTGGATCAGCCCGCGGCGCTACCCGGACTTCGGGTGGGCGTGGCTGACGCGGTTCCTGTTCAACGTGGGCAATGCGTTGGGGACGTTGTACCTCTTCTACTACCTGCAGGACGAGGTCGGTGTCGCTGACCCGGATACCGGCGTACTGGTCCTGACGGCGATCTACAGCGTGTGCGTCCTGGTGACGGCGATCAGCTTCGGCCGGTGGTCGGATCGATCCGCACGGCGCAAGGTGTTCGTCACCGCGTCCGGGTGGGTCATGGCGGCAGCCGGCGTCGTACTCGCACTATGGCCGACCTGGCCAGGCGCAATCCTCGGCGCAATCATCCTCGGCGCCGGCTTCGGTATCTACCTGTCCGTCGACTTCGCGCTGCTCACCCAGGTCCTGCCAAGCGCCCGCAGCCGCGGCAAAGACCTCGGCGTCATCAACATCGCAAACTCCCTCCCCCAGGTCCTGGCCCCAGCCATCGCCGCCCCCATCGTCAAACACCTAGGCGGCTACCCGGTCCTCTACCTCCTGGCCTCCGCAGTAACCCTCCTAGCCGGCGTACTGGTCACCCGAATCCGTTCAGTCAGCTAGGCGGTAGCCGCTCGCTCCTGTCACGATGAGGCGTGACCGGACCATGAGGATCCACCGGGAGCGATCGCCGCTGATCCAGCGGCTCGCAGCGGTCGGCGCCGTCGACGGCGATGCGGAGGACGAGCGCCTCCGACGGTCGACGCTCGTGCTGTCGACCTCCCTGATCTGCGTCCTCACGCCACTCTGGGTCGTCACCTACCTCGCCCTCGGTCTGCCGATCCCGATGTCGATCCCTCTGGGCTACCTCGTCGTCACGATCCCTTCGCTAGTCTGGTTCGCGCGGACGCGGCGATACGTCCCGTTCCGGACGTTCCAGTTGACGCTCATGCTCCTGCTCCCCTTCGCCCTCCAGTGGTCGCTCGGCGGGTTCGTCGCCTCGAGCGCCGTGTCGCTCTGGGGTCTCTGGCCGGCGCTCGGCGCGGTCTTGTTCGTGGGAGCCCGCGGGGCGGTGGCCTGGTTCGCCGGATACCTTGCCCTGTTGGCCATCTCTGCTGCGATCGAGCCCGTCCTCGAACCGGCCGCGATTCCCGATGCCGTGCAGACCGCATTCTTCGTCGCGAACCTGACAGGGCCGTCGCTGGTCGCCTACTTGCTGCTGCAGTACTTCGTTCGCGAGCGAGATCGGGAGCATCAGCGGTCGGAACGTCTGCTCCTGAACGTCCTGCCGGCCGCGGTCGCGGCCCGTCTCAAGCAGCATGAAGGGGTCATCGCCGACCGCTTCTCCGAGGCGACCGTGCTCTTCGCCGACATCGTCGACTTCACGCCGCTTGCGGTCGGGTTGCCGCCGGAGGACGTGGTCAAGCTGCTCGACGAGGTCTTCACCGCTTTCGATCGGCTCGCCGACGACCACCGTCTGGAGAAGATCAAGACCATCGGTGACGCCTACATGGTCGCGGGTGGCGTTCCGACGCCGCGGGACGATCATTGCGAGGCTGTCGCCGAGATGGCGCTCGCCATGTTGCAGGAGTGCGGAAGGCTGACCGGCCTCAACACCGTGAGGTTGCGGATCGGCATGGACACCGGTCCGGTCGTGGCCGGCGTCATCGGGCAGCGCAAGTTCAGCTACGACCTGTGGGGCGACACAGTCAACACCGCGAGCCGGCTGGAGAGCCATGGTGTGCCCGGCTCGATCCAGGTCTCGTCACGGGTCTACGACCGCCTGTCTGATCGGTACCGCTTCGAACAGCGCGGCCTGATCGACCTGAAGGGGAAGGGCCCGACGCCCGCCTGGCTCCTACTCGGCCCGCGGGCGTGATCGGCTTCAGGTCGCCTCCGGGCCGAGGGCCTGGGTCAAGGTGCGGGCGGTACGTCCACTGGCGGGTACGGCGATGTGCTCGAGGTCCAGCCAGTCCGCCATCAGGTGGAGCTCGGCCGCCAACTGCGTGACGAAATCGGGGGCGTCTGGTTCGGGGGTGAGGGTGGGGATGACGAGGGTTGAGGTTTGGCGGTCGGCTTTGAGGTCTACTCGGGCTACCAGTTGGTCGCCCAGGAGGAACGGCAGGACGTAGTAGCCGTGGATGCGTTGTGGGGCGGGGGTGTAGATGCTGATCCGGTAGAAGAAGTCGAACAGGTGATGGGTGCGGTCGCGGTTCCAGATCAGTGGGTCGAAGGGGGAGAGCAGCGCCTGCGCGTCGATCGGGCGGTCCTTCGCCTCGTGCCAGCGGTACGCCTGCTGCTTCACACCCTCGACGCGGACCGGGACCAGGTCGCCCGCCTCGACCAGCTCACCGATCACCTCGCGACCAGTTGCTGCGGGCAACGGAAAGTGCGCCTGGCCACTGCCGCCGCAGAGCTCCTTCAGCGTCGCGACCCCCAGACCGCGCGCCGCGATCCGGACCAACTCACGACGGGCCTCGTCGGCGGTCGGCTCCGGGGCGTTGAGTACGTCGGCGGGCAGCACGCGCTCGGTCAGGTCGTAGACCCGTTCGAAGTGCCGCCGGCTCGCGATCGTCACCTGGCCCGTGCAGAACAGGTACTCGATCGCGATCTTCGCGTCCTGCCAGTTCCACATCTTGCCGGTCGTCGGATCCGGATCCGGGTCGGAGCGCTTCCGCCGTACGCCGTCCGGACTCGCCTCGCCCGCGGTCAGTGGCCCCTGGTCCGTCACGAGCTGCAGGACTTCGTCGACGTACCCGGGCCGCTCCGCCGTCAGCCGGCGCATTCCCGCGACGACCGACCACGGCGCGGTCACGTCCGGGCTCAGCTCCTCGTCCCACACCTGCCGCTCGGCCGCCCGCATTCGCCACCGCATCAACGGGTACGTCGAGGACGGGAGCAGCGCGGCCTTGTGGCCCCAGAAGTACTCGAACAACTCCCGGTCCGCGCCCCAACTCATCTTGTCCAGACCTGCCCGCGAGTACTTCCCCACCCGCGAGAACACCGGCAGATAATGCGACCGGCACAACACGTTCACCGAGTCCAGCTGCAGTACGCCCGCCCGCTGGATCGCCTTCCGCACGCGCCGTACATCACCGCGCGCCCGCGGCTCCCCAAACCCCTGCGCACCCAACGCAATCCGCCGCGCCTCAGCCCCCGAGACCTCATCTCCAACGGCCGCCATACTTCGAACATAGCGGGACACTGGGCTCATGCAGTCCATCACGATCGGAAAGCCAGACGAGTACCTCCGGCTGACCGCCGTTCGGTGGCCGTCGGACGGAGCCCCGGAGCACGTGCCTCGAGAGAAGCGCCGGTACCTGCAGGCCGAGCTTCGGATCCGGAAACTCACCGCAACCAGCAGGCTCGACCTCCACCAGGACTACGCCGGCTTGGTTCAGTTCTTCGACCAGGCTGTCGCGACCTGGCGTGACTGGAACAACTCCTCCGCAGTCTGGGGGTTGTCCAGCGGGATGCGGCTCGAACTCGTCCGTGGCCCCCGACCGGCGCTGGGCCCGGACCACTTCGTCCTCTGGATCAAACTGCAGGACGGTGGTGGTTTCCGGCACCGGCCCTGGACGGTCGAGACGACGCTGGTGCTCTCGCCCGAAGAACTCGACGCCATCGCTCGGGATCTGCATCGACTCACCGACTAGGCGGGCACCAGTTGGGACTCGTAGCTGATGGTTAGGCGGCGGTAGGCGGCGCTTAGGAAGGCCAGCAGTACGACGATCAGCATCAGGAGACTGGCGGCGACGAAGGCGAGAGCGATGCCGCGGGCGTGGCCGTCGCCGACGAGCCAGCCGAACGTGGTGCGGCCGGCCGTCGAGTCCATGTAGGGGATCAGCAGGAACTGGGCCGCCGGGCCGATGGCGAAGGCGGCGATCGGGGTGGACGCAGTCTCGATGCTCTGCGCGAATCCGAACACCCGGCCCTGCTTCTCGAACGGGACCATCCGCTGCAGGATCGTCTGCTCGGCCGCCTCGGCGATCGGGATCACCAGCATGAAGCCGAACATGCCCAGCACCAGCAGCGACTGCCATTCGCGCGCCGCCGTACCCATGCCGACGATCGCGATCCCGACGTTCGCCAGCATCAGCAGCCGCAGCGGCGAACGGCCGAGCCCGAAGCGGGCGACCAGGGCGCCGCCGGCGATGAACCCGATGCTGGTGATGCCGAGGACGATGCCCCAGGACTGGACCGAGAACAGGTTCAGTCCGTACGGGTCCATCAGCGCCATGAAGACGCCCATGATCAGGTTGTTGAACGTGCTGAACAGGACCAGCGGAAGCAGCCCGGGTACGCCGCGCATCGTCTGCCAGGCGCTCCGGATGTCGATCCGGGTCCGCTCGTGGTGGTCCGGCCGCGGCTCGTCGAGGTGGATCGCGAGCAGCAGGTGCACGAGTACGGCGGCCGTGAACACGACCGCGATCGCGACCGTACCGCCCATGCCGACGAAGCCGATCGACAGGCCGCTGAGGACGCTGGTGATCAGGTGCGCGACACCGTTCACCGTGCCGACGAGACCGTTCGCCTTGTCACGGCGGTCGGCCGGGACGAGCAGGGTCACCGCGGTCGAGAGCGCGATGCTGCGGAGCTGACCGGCCGTGCTGCCGATCAGGACCAGCAGCGTGAACCCCCAGAACCACGGCCCGTGCCAGTTGGTGAGCTGCCGGCCGACGGCGACGTACAGGATGCCGGCGAGCGCGAAGGCGACGCCGGTGATCGAGGTGGACAGCGCCATCGCGGTCTTCTTGCGGTGCGAGTCCACGACCGCCCCGAAGATGGTCCCGGAGGCGGCGCCGATCAGCATCGAGACGCCGGAGACGAGCGACGCCGCGAGCACCGAGTGCGTCACCAGGTACACCCAGAAGGCGAAGCCGAAGCTCAGGAACGTGGTCGTCACGTTCGCCACCAACGTGTTGATCAGCAACCGCCTGAATGTCGTCGTCATACCCCTACGTCGGACGCGACCTCAGGAAATTGACATGACCTCCCGAAGGACCTCGAAATCGTCCGGTTCGAGCGGGACCAGGCCGCGGCGGAGCTGGTAGCCCCAGTTCGGCGCCTGGGTCAGCTTCAGGTCGACCTCGCGGAGCGTCGCGCGGTGGACGGGCAGGAACTCGATCCGCCGCCGCCACGGCTGGATCGTGCCGCGGTCACCCATCGCCATCGGTTCGGCCTGGTACGGCGCGGTGTCGGCGACTACTCCGAGTGCTGTGAACGCCCGGAGCGGTTCCTTGGACCTGTACCGCTCGGTAGGGGAGTAGATCGCGAACCCGTCACCTTCGCGGAGCCGTGCGACGCCGTACCGCTTGCCGTGGTTGAGCTGGATGAAACCGCCCTCGACGGCCCGCTGGGTGTGGTCCGCGGAGACCACACCCAGCCAGGCCCTGTGCAGATCGTTCATGTACCTAGTGTCAGCCGGTATATACGACATCTTTCGTCATAATTTTCCGGCGGAGTTTGGCAATCAGCGGCCAGGCGATCATCACCAGGATCACGGCGTAGATCACGTACGCGACCGGCCCGCCGATCAGGCCCGAGACGTCGCCGTTGGACAGTTGCAGTGCCATCCGGGCCTGCCGCTCGGCGATCGGTCCGAGGATCACGCCGATGATCAGCGGGAGCACGGGCAGCCCGAAGCGGCGCATCGCGAACCCGAGCAGACCGAGCACCAGGAGCAGCAGTAGGTCGAGCGGCTGCGCGTTCACGGCGTACGCGCCCATCGAAGCGAAGAAGATGATCCCGGCGTACAGGTACGGGCGGGGGATCTGCAGCAGCTTCGCCCAGGCCGGCGCGAGCGGCAGGTTGAGCAGCAACAGGAACAGGTTGCCGATGAACAGGCTCGCGATCAGCGCCCACACCAGCTTCGGCTCGCGCTGGAACAGCAGCGGTCCGGGCTGGATGCCGTACGACGTGAACGCGGCCAGCATCACCGCTGCGGTCGCATTCGTGGGCAGACCGAGCGCGAGCATCGGGACCAGCGTGCCGGCGGCCGACGCGTTGTTCGCGGCCTCCGGTCCGGCCACACCCTCGATCGCGCCGTGCCCGAACTCCTCCGGGTGCTTGGACAGCTTCTTCTCGGTCGCGTACGAGAGGAAAGTCGGGATTTCCGCGCCTCCGGCGGGCAGCGCACCGATCGGGAAGCCGTACGCCGTACCGCGCAGCCACGGCTTCCACGAGCGACGCCAGTCCGACTTGCCCATCCACGGCCGCCCGACCGGGATCACCGTGCCCGGGTTGCGCCGCAGATGCGCCGCGACCCAGAGCGCCTCGCCGACCGCGAAGATGCCGACGGCAACCACCACGACATCGATGCCGTCGGCAAGCTGCGGGATGCCGAGCGTCAGCCGCTGCTGGCCGGTCACCTTGTCGATCCCGACCAGCCCGATCACCAGCCCGAGCAGCAGCGCCGCGAACCCGCGGATCCGCGACGACCCGAGCACCGACGTGGCACCGGCGAACGCGAGCAGCATGATCGCCAGGTAGTCCGGCGCGCCCAGGCTGATCGCGAACTTCACCACCTGCGGCGCGACCAGCACCAGCAACAGCGTCCCGATCGTCCCGGCCACGAACGACCCGATCGCGGCCGTCGCCAGCGCCTGCGCGGCCCGTCCGGCCCGTGCCATCTTGTTGCCCTCGATCGCCGTCACCACCGATGACGACTCCCCGGGCGTGTTCAGCAGGATCGAGGTGGTCGAGCCGCCGTACATGCCTCCGTAGAAGATGCCGGCGAACATGATGAACGCCTGCACCGGCTCGAGCCCGTACGTGATCGGCAGCAGCAGTGCGACGGTCATCGCCGGACCGATCCCCGGCAGTACGCCGACCGCCGTACCGACCGTGACTCCTAGCAGTGCTAGCAACAGGTTGATCGGCGTCAGTACGTCGCCGAACCCGTTCAGCAGGTTCGTCAGATTGTCCATCAGAGAATCCCTTGCAGTACGCCGGCCGGCAGGTTGACCCCGAGCCCGATCGCGAACGCGTAGAACGTGATCAGCGACAGCGCGACCGCGATGAACACGTTCCGGATGTGGTGCCGGCTGCCGAGCGCGAACGCCGAACCCCAGAACAGCAGGGTCCCGCTGATCACCCAGCCCAGCGGGTCGATGAGCACCAGGTTCACCACGAATGCGGCGATCAGCAGCAGTACGGTGCGCCAGTCGATGGCCGACGTGACGTCGACGTCCTCGCCTTCCTCGGCCTCACCGGTGCCGCCGCGGGCGACATCGACGGCGTACAGCACGGCGACCACGAGCAGCAGTACGCCGAGCACGATCGGGACCGGCTTCGGGCCGATCGGATCGTTGCTGTTGGCAATGTGCTGGATCCGGGCGGCGTCGACGATCACCAGGGCGCCGACCACCGCCAGGAACCCACACACTCCGTACTGCGCTGTGTCCCGCCGAGCCTCTCGTGGAGTCTCGGCGGTGCTCATGCCGCCAGGCCCAGTTTCGTCAGGATGTCGGCGACCGCCTTGTCCTGTTCGGTGAGGAACTTCCCGAACTCGTCACCGGTCACGAACGCGTCGGTCCAGCCGTGCTTCTGCAGTTCGGCCTTCCACTGCGGCGAGTCGTGCATCTTGGTCAGCGCGTCGATCCAGACCTTCTTGTCCGCGTCGCCGATCTCCGGCGGCGCCACGATGCCACGCCAGTTCGTGAACACCAGGTCGATCCCGGAGCCCTTCAGTGTCGGCACGTCCTTGAGCGCGTCGATCGGCTTCTCGCTGGTCACCGCGAGGACGCGGACCTGACCGCTGTCCACCTGGTCCAGGAACTCGCCGAATCCGCTGGCCCCGAACGCGATCTTGCTCCCGAGCAGCGCGGGCAGGAGCTCGCCGCCACCGTCGTACGAGACGAAGTTGACGTCCTTCGGGTTGATGCCGACTGCTTGCGCGAGCTGCATCGGCAGCAGGTGGTCCGGTCCGCCCGGTGACGAGCCGCCGCCGACGGCCAGCCCCTTCGGGTTCGCCTTCCAGGCGGTGACGAGGTCCTGGATCGTCTTGTACGGCGAGTTCTTCGGCACCACGATCGCGCCGGCCTCCTCGATCATCTTGGCGATCGGGGTGGTCTGGGTGAGCGTCGCCTTCGACTTCGACGTGTACGTCGCGCCGACCACGCCGAGCCCCATCTGCATGGCGAGCTTGCCGTTGCCCTTCTCGTTCACGATCCGCTGCAGGCCGACCGTGCCGCCGGCGCCGGGCAGGTTGAACACCTGCACGCCGGTGGCGATCTTCGCGTCGTCCATCACCTTCGCGGCGGTCCGGGCGGTGGTGTCGTACCCGCCGCCCGCAGTGTTCGGCACCATCAGCCGCAGTCCGGTGGCAGGCTTTCCGCTGTCGGCGTTCGATGTGTCGGATTTTTCCGCGGTCGCACCACAGGCGGTCGCGGTCACCAGCGCCACCAGCGCCGTGGTGACCCAGAGCATCGGCCTAGACCTCATCGGCGGAGTCCTTTCGGGAGTGGTTCACGTGCCGACGATCGTGGACCTCCTGTGGTCGGGCCGTCTGCGTTGTGGCCGCAGCGGTGGTTGAGTTCATTGTGGTCACGGGCGGAACCTGGATGAAGTGTGGCACTTGGCCGCTGGAGCGGTGATCATGCGGCAGGACGTGCGAGGAGGTGAACATGGCGGTACGACTGGGACGAAGGCCGACCCTGGCCGGCCAGCTGCTGGTGCTGCAGCTGGCGATCGTGGTGATCGTGCTCGTCGCCGTCGCCGCGGTTTCGCTGGCCCAGTCGGCCGCCACGTTCAACCGGGTCGAAGGCCGCCGGGTCACCTTGCTGGCCGAGCAGTTGTCGTCGAGCCCTGCGCTGCGGTTCGGGATCCGGAACCCGGCACCGGCGGAGATGCTTGCGCCTGCGCTGCAGACCAGCCTCGCGCAGTCGGGCGTCACCTCGATCACCGTCGCCAACTCCGAAGGAAAGGTGATCGCGGCAACCAATCCGACGCTGATCGGAAGCGATCTCACGTACGGTGATCAGGCGGGCGACAAGCGTCGCGGCTGGTCCGGTCAGCTGCGGGGCGACGGCGGGATGGAGCTGGTCGCCCAGGTACCGGTGCTGAGCGAGGGCCGGAACGCGGACGGCAACCCGGACGGGAGCCTCGGCGACCACATCGGGACCGTGATGGTCGGTGAGCGCGCTCCGTCCGTACTGCAGCGGTTGCGCGGCGCATCGTCGTACCTGGCGATCTATCTCGGAATCGCTTGTGTACTGGGGCTGCTCGGGTCGTGGTTGTTGGCCCGCCGGATCAAACGGCAGACGCTCGGGCTCGAACCACGGGAGATCGCGGGACTGGCGGAGCACCGGGAAGCCATGCTGTACGGGCTTGCCGAGGGAGTTGTTGCCTTGGACCCGCATCTGCGCGTGACGCTGGTGAACGACGTCGGCCGGCGACTCCTCGATCTCCCTTCCGACGCGGTGGGAAAGTCCTTGCGGGAGCTGGGTGTCGAAGGACGGCTGCGAGAAGTGCTGGCCGGCGAGGACGAGGCGCGCGACGCGGTCGTCGTACGGCGTGGGCGGGTGCTCGTGATGAACCGGATGAGCGTGACCAAGGACGGGCGGTCGCTCGGATCCGTCACCACGCTGCGGGACCGGACCGAGCTCGCGCAGCTGGAGCGCGAACTCGGGTCGTTCCGTTCGTCTGCAGAGCTGCTGCGGGCGCAGACGCACGAATTCGCGAACCAGCTGCACACGATCTCGGGGCTGATCCAGATCGGTGAGTACGACGAAGTGGTCACGTACGTCGGGGCACTCAACCGCTACCGTGAATCGCTCGACCTGACCGTGACCCGGCGGGTCCACGACACCACGGTCGCCGCCCTGCTGATGGCGAAGTCGTCGCTCGCGGCCGAACGCCGCGTCGAGCTCCGGGTGTCCGAGCGGACCACGCTGCTGCGCCTCGATCCGGAGCTGTCCGCCGACATCGCGACCGTCCTCGGCAACCTGGTCGACAACGCCGTCGACGCGGCGGCCCAGTCCGGTACGCCGCTGTCGCCCGCGTGGGTCGAGGTCGAGCTCCGGCAGGACGCGACGAGCGTGGAGATCGTGGTCCGCGATTCCGGACCGGGCGTCGCACCCGAGCTGGCGCAGGAGGTGTTCGCGCACGGCTTCACCACCAAGGCTGCGGCCGAGGGCGAACGCGGGATCGGTCTCGCGATGACCCGCCTGATCTGCCGGCGCCGCGGCGGCGAGGTGGCGGTCACCAACCTCACCGAGGGCGGTGCGGCCTTCGTCGCGCGAATGTCCACCCAACGCACGCCGGAAGGTGCCCGATGATCACGGTCCTGGTCGTCGACGACGACTTCATGGTCGCCCGCATCCACCGCGGGTTCGTCGATCGCGTGGACGGCTTCGAGGTCGTCGGTACGGCGAACTCCGGCGACCAGGCCGTGGCGGCGCTCGGTGACCTTTCTCCTGACCTGGTTCTTCTGGACCTCTACCTCCCCGACGTGTTCGGCCTGGACTTGATCGCCCGCCTGCGCGCCGTGCAGCCCGACGTCGACATCCTGGTCATCACAGCTGCCCGCGAGGCGGACGCGGTCCGCGGGGCTGTGCGGCAGGGGGTCGTGAACTACCTGCTGAAACCCTTCGGTTTCGAGGATCTGCGGGCGCGGCTCCGCGAGTACGCCCGCCGCCGCGCCAGCGTGCCCGATCAGGTCACCTCCCAAGCCGACGTCGACCGGGTCCTCGCGCCCGCCCGCCAGCTGGTCAACCGGCTCCCCAAAGGCCTCAGCCAGGAAACCGCCGACCTCGTCACCGCCGCCCTCCGCGCCACCACCGACAACATCTCCGCCGCCGAGTGCGCCGAAAAAGTCGGTATCTCCCGCGTCAGCGCCCGCCGCTACCTCGAGTTCTTCGCCGCCCAAGGCCAAGCCGAAGTGTCCCTCCGCTACGGCACCACCGGCCGCCCCGAACGCCGCTACACCTGGCGCACCTAGCCCCACCCCACGCCACCCCACGCCACCCAGCCCACGCCACCCGGCGCCGCCCGCGGCCGACCGCATTTGCTGGGTCAGCCACCGAATTTGATGGGTTAGCCAGTCAAATGCGGGGTTCCACACCCTTAACCAGGGTGGCGAACCCCGCACTTGGCTGGCTAACCCATCAAATGATGGTGGGGGGTCGTCGGGTTGAGGGGTGCGGAGCGGGTGGGGTGGGGTGGGGTCAGCGGGATGTGTCGGCGGCTCGGGCTGCTTGTTCTATCTGGGCGCGGTGGGTGGTCCAGTCGGTGTCGGGATCGTTGTTGGTGGTGCCGTCCAGTTGTTCGCGGAGGATGTCGGCGTGGCCGGCGTGACGGTTGGATTCGGTGAGGACGTGGACCATCACGTTGAACAGCATCACGTCGGGTCGTGGCCACCACGGGACGGTGGCGCGGGCGTCGATCGGGAGCGCGTCGATGGTCGCGTCGGCGTGTTCGCAGGCGCGGCGATAGTTGGTGAGGATCTGCGCGCGCGACTCGTGTTCAGTGACCCACAGATGGTCGCGGTTCGCGTAGCCGGGGTCGGTGAAGTTCGGCAGCGGGTCGGCGTACGGGCGGTCGAAGATCTCCCCGAGGTAGCGGGCCTCGGTGATGGTGAGGTGTTTGAGCAGCCCGAGGAGGTTGGTGCCGGTGTGGGTGAGGGGGCGGCGTACGTCGTACTCCGACAGGCCCTTGACCTTCGACAGGAGCGATTCGCGGACCCAACGCAGGCTGTCGTGCAGGTACCCCTTGGCGAATTCGTCGATCATAAAGTCAGTCCTCGACGAGTTCGACGGTTGCGGCGTGGCGTTCTGCCAGGGCGTGGTAGACGGCGGCGTTGTGGTCGACGAAGAGCTTCGCGGTGCCGTCGAGCGGGATGATCTTCTTCGCGGGGCTGCCCATCGCGACCGACTCCGGCGGGATGACCGCGCCCGGCGTGACCGTGGAGCCCGCGGCGACCAACGAGCGTTTGCCGACGACCGCGCCGTCCAGCACGATCGCTCCGTTTCCGACCAGCGCCTGCTCGCCGATCGTGCAGTCGTGGACCAGGCACTGGTGACCGACGGTGGCGTTCGGGCCGATCTCGCAGCCGTTGTGGCCGACGTGGATGACCGTGTTGTCCTGGATGTTCGCCCCGGCGCGGATCGTGATCGTGCCCAGGTCGGCCCGGATCACCGCGCCGTACCAGATCGACACCCCGGCCTCGACGACCACGTCGCCGACCAGCGTGGCGGTCGGCGCGATCCACGCGTCGGGGTGGACGGTCGGACGCTTACCTTCGAACGAGTACAGCGGCATGCGCCACACCCTAATGCTCAGCTGATCGTGATCCCGGAGATCGGCGTACCGGGCGGCAGGTCGCGGATCTGGCTGTGGATCTGCCCGAGGAAGTTGAGCGACACCACGAAGTCCAGGACCTCGACGTTGTCGAGCGTGAGCTCGCCGCCGAGCTGCGGCGGATGGGTGAACGAGTAGACCTGATCAGGACCTGGTACGACGCCCTGGTTCGCGGCCCCGAAGGCCAGGCCGGCCAGCAGGTACTGGTCCTGGCCGTCCTCCGTGTTCAGCTCGTCCCGCAACTCGTCCGCGCTCGCCCAGGTGAGCTCCAGCGTCCCCTCGAGCGTGTCCAGCCACCAGAACCCGTCCGCCGCCTGGAAGAACACGTCCCCGAACGGCGACGTGAACACCGGCACCAACCCGTCGAGTTCGAGGAAGGTCCAGGACTCGAGCGCACGCGCGTACTGCTCGTCGGAGAACGACCGGGTCAGCTCCATGCCGTGAGCCTAGGCGCGAGCGGGGGCCATGTCCCGAGTCCAACTAGGGTGAACGGATGCTCAAACCAGTCGCCGGGTTCGCAGCGTTCGGTCTGTTCTGGGGCGCCTGGGGAGCGGTCCTGCCCGCGATCCGGGTCGACGCCGGTGTGAACGACGGTGAGCTCGGTGTGGCGTTGCTGATGATCGGGCTCGGAGCGCTGGTGTCGATGCGGTTCACCGGTTACCTGATCGACCGGTACGGCGGCGTCGTGCTTCCCGTGGTGACGGTGCTGTTCGCGCTCTGCGGCGTACTGCCTGCCCTGGCCGGCTCGGTCGTCACGCTGAGCGCGGCGCTGTTGTTGCTCGGAGCAACTTCCGGTGCGACGGACGTGGCGATCAACGCGACCGGATCCCAGGCCGAACACGACACCGGACGGCCGGTGATGAACTTTGCCCACGGCATGTTCTCGGTCGCGGTCGTGGTGGCGAGCCTCGGTACGGCGGGACTCCGGGCGGCCGGTGTGGGAGCACTGCCGGTGCTGGCCGGTGCGGCGGCGCTGATCGTGATCACGGCGGCTGCCGCCCTCGCGCCGGGAGCGACCAAGGTCACCGGGACGCCGAGGACGCATACCGAAAAGCCGAGGGCCAGGCTCGAACCGGTGCTCCTCGTGTTCGGCGTGCTGTGTGCGCTGGCCTACCTGGTCGAGAACGCGTGGCAGAGCTGGGGCGCAGTACATCTCGACACCTCGCTGAACGCCGCGGCCGGCCTCGCCTCCAGTGCTCCCGCGGTCTTCGCCGCTGCGGCCGCCACCGGCCGCTTCGCGGGCAACGCCCTCCTTGCGCGGGTCCGCCCGGTGCGGCTCCTGGTCGTCGGCGGCGCCGTCGCCGCCGTCGGCTCACTCGTCGCGGCCACCGCGAACAATCCCTGGACGGCACTGATCGGGATCGGCGTCGCCGGCCTCGGTACGTCGGTCTGCGCGCCGACCATCATCGGAATGGCGGGCGCCTGGGCGGGGCCCGAGCGGCGCGCGGGAGCGATCTCCACGGTGACCACGATCGCCTACGTCGGTTTCCTGATCGGCCCAGCGGCGGTCGGCGCGGTCTCGTCCGCGTTGTCGCTGCCGGTCGCCCTGGGTGCTGTCGCCGTCATCGCGGTCGTCGTCGCCGGCCTCGCACCGGCCGCCGGCCGTGCCGCCAAGCCCCAGGCGAGCCGCCAACCGGGCTGAGCGAGGCCCGTCGACGTACGTCGAAAGGGATGTGAAAGGACCAGGTGCAACGGTTACGGTGACTGGATCGATCGAGGAGGGTGGCATGACGGAGATCGCGAAATCCGGGGCCGCGGTGATCAGCCGGGCGGACGGGCGGGACGACGGCGAGGAATGGACCGAGAACTACACCGAGCTGCCGGGTGGCGCCGGTGTCTCGCTGATTCTCGAGTCGACCACCCAAGAGGGCGTCGGGCCGCGGTTGCACCTGCATCCGTACGCCGAGACATTCATCATCCGGCGCGGTTCGGCGACGTTCACCGTGGACACCGAGGAGATCGTCGGCAAGGCCGGCCAGATCCTGGTCGTTCCGGCCGAGACGCCGCACAAGTTCCGCACCGGCCCGGGTGGCTACGAAGCAGTGCACATCCACGCCAACGCAACCTTCGAAACCACCTGGCTGGAGTAGTTAGGCCCTACTCCGGCTTCGGGGGAGCGAACGCGGCCAGCAGGGTCGCGGTGATGTACGGCGCTGCCTGGGCGGACGTGATGCGGCCGGCCTGGATCTCGCTCGCGGCGCCATGCATCACGTTGTGCATGACGCTGACCAGCCACGTCGTCGGCAGGTCCGTACGGAAAACGTTTTCGGAACGGCCGCGTTCGAGCAGCCGCTCCACGCGCGCCATCGGATCGGCGTGCAGTTCGCGCATCCGTCCGGGCGGCAGCGCGTCCTGAGCTGCGAGCAGCAGCGCCCGATACTGGTCGACCAGGTGCCAGCTCGACTCGATCAGCCGGGTCAGCGCGTCGCGCGGGTCGCCAGTCAGATCGACCTGCCCCAGCGTCTCGTCACCGGTCGCGATCGCCTGGACGAAGACGGCGTCGACCAGCTCGGCCCGGGACGGGAAGTGGCCGTACAGGGTGACTCGCCCGACCCCGGCCGCCTTCGCGATCTCCGACGTACTCGCCGCCGGATCACGGCTCAGGCACTCGGCCGCCGCGGTCAGGATCGCCGCGATGTTCCGTTGCGCGTCCGCGCGCCGGGTGGTGACAGCCATCGGACCTCCCTGATCTCGAACACCACTGTACGAATTCCTCTTGTCGAACACCAGTGTACGAGTTACCGTACCGAATATAACCCGTACACAGCTGTTCAACTTAAGGACGAGACCATGACTCAAACCGACCCCCGGCGGTGGCGGCTGCTGGGGCTGCTCGCCGTCGCGCAGTTCATGCTGATCCTCGACGTCACCGTGGTGGCGATCGCGCTGCCGAACATCGAGACCGACCTGCACCTCCAGCGCGAGACGCTGACCTGGGTGGTCAGTGCGTACACGCTGATGTTCGGCGGTCTGATGCTGCTCGGCGGCCGCGCCGCCGACCTGTTCGGCTCCCGCCGCGTCGTACTGACCGGCCTGCTCGTGTTCACGCTGGCGTCGCTCGTCACCGGCCTCGCCAACGGGCCTGAGGTCTTGCTGGGCGGTCGCGTCGCGCAAGGCATCGGGGCCGCGATGCTCTCGCCGGCGGCGCTGTCCGTCGTCACAAAGACGTTCGACGGGGACGAGCGCAACAAGGCGCTGGGCATCTGGTCCGCGATGGGCGGTGGCGGCTCCGCGATCGGCGTACTGCTCGGTGGTCTGCTCACCGCAGGCCCCGGCTGGCAGTGGGTGTTCTACATCAACCTGCCGATCGGCCTGGTCGTGTTCGCGTTGCTGATCCGGATGCTTCCGGCCGACACGCCGAGCGAGCAGCCGGGACGTCTCGACGTACCGGGTGCACTGCTGGTCACGGCCGGCACGGGGACGGCGATCTACGCGCTGATCAACGCCGGCGATCGCGGCTGGCTCTCGCTCGCGACCCTCGGCACGCTGGCCGGAGCCCTTGTTCTGTACGGCGTCTTCGCCTGGGTCCAGCGCACCGTACGGTCACCGCTGATGGACCTGCGGATCTTCACCCGCCGCCCCGTCACCGCCGGCATCTTCATGATCCTGGTCGCGACCGCGCTGATGATCGCCATGTTCTTCCTGGGCTCGTTCTACCTGCAGCACTTCAAGCAGTACGGCGCTCTGCGCACCGGACTGTTGTTCCTGCCGGTAGCGATCGCGGCGATCGTCGGCGCCCAGATCGCGGGGCATCTCGTCGGCCGGACCGGCGCGCGGCCGATCGCGATGGCAGGGTTCCTGATCACCGCGGCCGGCGTGGCTGTCCCTGCGATCTGGGAAGGTGCTGCCTTGGTCGTGATCGGGATGACCGTCGGGACGATCGGGCTGGGCGCCGCCTTCGTGGCGTCGTCGACCACGACGTTCGCGCAGATCGACTACCGGGAAGCTGGTCTGGCGTCCGGGCTTCTCAGCACGTTCCACGAGTTCGGCGCCTCGCTCGGGGTCGCAGTGGTGTCGAGCATCGCGGCGGCGAGTCTTGCGGGGACCGTGTCGACCGGATTCACTCGTGGGTTCACGTTCGCCGCGGTCACTGCTGCGGTGGCGGCCGCCCTCGCGCTGGTCGTCGTACCGGCGTTCAAGCCTTCGACTGGAGAAGTGCATGCCCATTGAGATTCGCCGCGCGGTGGTCGCGGATGCGGAGATCGTGCTGACCATGCTGCGTGAGCTGGCCGACTACCAGGACCAGGGCGCTTATATGACGGCGAGCGTCGAGGACTGGCAAGGGTTCCTCGCGCGCGAGGAAGTGATCGTGCTGATCGCGGAGGTCGGCGGCGACGCGGCGGGGTACGTTTCCGCGCTGCGGCGACCGTACTTGTGGGTCGGCGGGGATCAACTGGCGTTGGACGATCTCTATGTGCGGGAGCATTTCCGCGACGCCGGCGTCGGACGGAAACTCATGCTGGAGCTGGCCCGGCACGCGCTGCCGGACCGGCTCGCGATCGGCTGGGGTCTGCGTCTGGAGAACACAGCCGGCTACCGCTTCTACGAACGCCTCGGCGCCAAGCTGGTCACCAAGACCGCAGCCGGCTGGTCCCCCGAGGCCTACGAGGCCCAGCTGACCGACGAGGTCACATAGCTTCGGTTGCGAGGTCCTGCCAGGCTTCCCAGGTCTTCAGGCGGTCGGCGTAGACCTGTTGCAGCATCGGGTAGCCCTGGGTTCCGAAGAAGATGCGGAGTGGTGGGTTGGGGGTGTCGGCGAGCTCGAGGATCGCGCGGCCGGCTGCGGCGGGGTCGCCGAAGTCGGCCGACGCCACGTATGCCGACAGTGCGTCGCGCAGGTCGTCGTACAGCGGGTTCGGATCGGAGCGGACTCCGCCGGTGACGCCTTCGGTCGCGTAGCCGCCGGGTGCGACCACCGTGACCTTGATCCCGAAGCCGGCGACCTCTTGGGCGAGCACTTCGCTCAGTCCTTCGAGGGCCCACTTCGATGCGCAGTAGGCGCCGCCCATCGGGAGCCCCGTCAGGCCGGCTACCGAGGAGATCTGGATGATGCGACCGTCGCCCTGTTTGCGCAGGTACGGGACGGCGGCCTGGGCGACCCACAGCGGACCGAAGAAGTTCGTCTCGAACTGATCGCGCAACTGCGTCTCGTCGAGTTCCTCGACCGCTCCGGTCAGGCCGTACCCGGCGTTGTTGACGATCACGTCCAGGCGGCCGAAGTACGCGTGCGCTTGTTCGACGGCCTCGAAGACCGCTGCCTTGTTGGTGACGTCGAGGGTGAGTGGAAGTACTGCGTCGCCGTACGTCGCGGTCAACTCGGAGAGGGTCGTGCGCGCCGTCGCGGCCACCCGGTCCCCGCGGGACAGGGCGGCCTCGACGAAGCTACGGCCGAGGCCGCGGGACGAGCCGGTGACGAACCAGACCTTGCTCATGCCGGCCGCACGTTGTGGTTGCCGGCGAACACGTTTTCCGGATCGTACTCGCGCTTGACCGCCGCGAGCCGTTCGTACGTCGTGGTCGGGTAGACCGCGGCGACGTCGGCGTCCTCGGCCTCGGAAAGGAAGTTCGCGTACGCGCCGCTGACCTGCGGGCTCAGGCGATCCCACAGTTGCTGCCGCGCCGGACGCGTCGCCTCGATCACCGGCGGCGGACCGACCGTCATGGTGACGAACATCAGCTCCGCCTGGCGATGCGCGTACGCCGTCGCGTCGTCGGCGACCTGTGCCACGGCTCCGCCGACGCTGCGGACGGCGATCACCGGAGAGCCCTGCGAGGTGCCGGCCTCGGCGAGGATCCGCAGTACCTCGGGCACGGATTCCTTGTCGACAAAGGCACTCCGGGTGGCGAACTGGATGCCGGGCGGCGGTACGAGGCCGTCCACGAGCACCTCGGCGTACGGCGTCAGCGTGACATCGTCGGCGATCACGGTGCCGAGTGCGCGGATCGGATCGATCGCCTGCGCGGCGAGTTCCGCGTCGTCACCGTCGAACGCGACCTGGATCTCCAGCGGCGCCTCGGGACCGCCGAGGAACGGGTTCGCGAACGACGCGATCGAGCTCAGCTCCGCGGGCGCGGTGCGCAGGTACTCCGCCCAGCGCGGCAGCACCTCGGCGATCTCGTTCGCCGGGAACACCACCTTGCCGAAGTGGATGTCGGTCGTCGGGTGCGCCGCGAAGTCGAACGCGGTCACGATCCCGAAGTTCCCGCCGCCACCACGGATCGCCCAGAACAGCTCCTGGTTCTCGTCGGCGGACGCCCGTACGACGTCACCTGCGGCGGTCACGACCTCCGCGGCGACCAGGCTGTCCAGCGCGAGACCGTACTTGCGGACCTTCCACCCGATGCCGCCGGACAGCGTCAACCCGCCGACCCCGACGCTCTTGGTGTCACCCGACGAGATCGCCAGCCCGTGCGGCGCCAGCGTGACCGCGACCTGCCCCCAGGTGGCGCCGCCGCCGATCCGGACGACGTGCTTGTCCTTGTCGACGAGTTCGATGCCCGCCAGGTTGCCCAGATCGATCACCACCCCGCCGTCGTTCGTCCCGAATCCTGGGAATGCGTGTCCACCGCCGCGCACGGCGAGCGGCAGCCCGCTGCCGGCGGCGTACCGGACGGCTTTCTGGACGTCCTCGACGGTTGCGGGCCTGAGGACGTACGCCGGGCTGCCCCCGACCAGCACGGTCCGGCTCGCGGCGTCGTACTCCGGGTCCTCCGGGCCGACGATTTCTCCAGCGAATCCTTCGACTACTGCGCTCATGACGTTCCTTTGCGTTTGTCCTCATCGAACAAACACCTGACGCGTGCCGAGCGACCCGTGTGACGTGAAGAACGCCACATCACAAAACGCGGGGCTATTTCGTCTGTGCGTCGGTCTTGTGGCTGTACGCGCACCGCCAGCCCGCCGGCGTCCGGACCCAGACCTGGCTGATCCACTCGTCCGCGAAGTACGACGTACCTTCCCAGGAGCCTGTACTGGTCTTGCGTGCCGTGAGTACGACGGCGTCCCCGGTGCGCGCGATCCGCTGTTCGCTCTCCAGTTTCATGCTGTGATGGGCGAGCCGCCCGGTCGCGATCCAGCCGAGGATGTCGGCCCTGGCGACCGGGCCAGTCGAGTCGACGTACACCCAGTCGTCCGTCATGAAGGATCCGACCTCGCCGGCGTCGTTGCCGACGACGATCCGGTCCCACTCGGCCGCAGCCGCGCGTACCTGCTCTTCGATCGTCATACGCCCATCGTCGCCTAGTGGAGGCGGATCGTCACCAGGGTGGTCTCGATGCCGCTGTCGACCAGGTTGCCGTCGGCATCGAACGCGTCCGGTCCGTCGGTCATTCCGAAATCGTTGTCGTTGATCACGACGAGGGTGTTGTGCGGCAGCAGCGCAACACCCTCGATCTTCTTGGGCGCACCCTTGACCGTGTTCAGGTCGAGGAACAGCGTCTTGGGGAGCGCCGGTACGTCAGTCGATGCCTCGTGCGACGGTGTGGTCGCGGCATCGTCCCACTTGGAGCCGAGGATGTTGGCGGACGGCCGCAGTACGACGCGCTGCAGCCGCGCGGCGTTGTCGGTCCGCTCCTCGACCAGCAGCGTTTCAGGGCCTGCGGCAACGATCGACGAGATCTTCAGCTCACTCGTGTCGTCCTCGCCCGGATCGACCACGCCCACCGGGTCGAACCGGTACGCGTACTCCGCCGTCACCTTCCCGGCCCGCGGCGAGAACCTCAGGAGTCGCGTATTGAGCGAGGCCTCGCCGACCTTCTTGCTCGGGTTCGACAGCGGGCTCTGCAGTGCGAGCACCAGATCACCGCCGGGCAGTTGCGCGAGGCCCTCGAAGCCGCGGTTGATCTTGCGGGTCAGGAACATCGCCGGCAGCGACTCGATCACCGGGTAGTCGGCGCCCTGCAGGTTCAGGCCTTTCGGCACGTACCGCGCGATCACCTGGCCGCGGCTCGAGACGTGCACCAGCGAGGGGCTGTACTCGTCGACGAGCCAGAACGTTCCGTCGTACGCCCGGACGATGCCCTCGGTGTCGAGACCGTTCGGGTCGAGGGGGAGACGCGTCGAGGCGTCGTACGTGTAGGGGAGTTCGTCGCGGCTTTCCTGGTTCGGAAGTCCGGTCACCGGCTTGCCGTGCCGGGTCGTGATCGGGATCGCATCGATCACCTTCAGCTTCTTGCCGGCCACCTTCACCTTCACGATCGCCGGGTCGAACCCCGGCACCGGGAATGTCCGTCGGTTGCTGCCGTCGACCTTGATCTGCCCGTTCGGCCCGCGGTCCGTGACGGTCCAGAACTCGCCGCTCTTCCCGGCCGGAAAGATGTCGCTCCCGATCCCACCGAGATCGACCTCCCGATCGTCGTCCACCGACCCGGGGATCAGCCCGTTGGAGAACTTCCCGAGCGACACGTCCGGCAACGACGCCGTACCGACCACCCTCGGCTCCCGCTCATCCGCGGACGCTGCCTGCACCGAACTCCCCACCAACGCAGCAACCCCCACCACAGAGGCCGCCACCACCCACGCACGCCGAACCATTCCAACTCCCCTCAAACCAGTCCCCGCGACCCTCACCCGCCCAAATGAACACCACCACCCCACCCCATGAACCCCCGGCAAACCTCCCCGCTGGTGAGAGGGTGGGGAGGTGATTTATCGGTTCTCGGTAGGGCGGTTGGAGTGTGTGGTGGTGAGCGACGGTCAGCCGGGGCCGCCGTTCGAGCCGCGGCTGGAGGATTTCTTCACTCCTGAGTCGGGTGTGCCGGACGACGTACTGCGGGACTCGTGTCAGGGGCGTTCGACGCTGACCTGTGGGTACAACTGTCTGTTCGTGAATACGCCGGACGGGACGGCGGTGATCGACACGGGGCTGGGGGCGAGCTTCCTCGGGTACGGCGAGTACATCGAGCCGCTCGTTGGACAGTTGGACGGCGGAATGAGCAGCGCCGGACTGTCACGGTCGGAGCTGGCTGCGGTCGTGTTCACGCATCTCCACCAGGATCATTCGCGCGGCGCGATCTGGTCGGGTGAGCTGACCTTCCCTGCGGCGACCGCGTTCGCGCATGCGTCGGAGGTCGCGTTCTGGTCAGGCTCTGTCGACCTCCCGTCGGCGCAGCCGCACCTCGAGGCTGCTCGAGAAACCATCCGGCTGTTCGGCGAGAAGCTGCAGCCGTTCGAGTACGACACGGAGATCCTGCCCGGCGTACACACCCTCTCAGCCCCCGGTCACACACCCGGCCACTCCGCCATCCTCCTGCAGTCCCAAGGCGAACGGCTGCTCTGTGTGGGCGACACCTTCTACGACCCGCTCCAACTCACCAACCCGGATTGGGCGACCCCGTGGGATCTGGACACGCCGGCCTCCATCACCACCCGCCGCCAACTCCTGTCCCGCGCCGCCGACGAACACCTCCTGATCCACGCCTACCACCTCCCGTTCCCAGGCCTAGGCCACGTCCAACGCAACGGCCCCACCTACACCTGGCACCCTCACGACGTACCGAACAACGGGTAGTGGTCCTGCTTCCACCCCAACCACATGACGCCCAACGCGTACATCTGACGCCAACGCCCACGCCGTACGCCGACGCACACGTCCGCGTCCCGCGCATGACGGCCGCGCCCACCACACCCGGCCCCAGCACACCGCGACCCCGTCGGCACGCGACGGCATATCCCCTGCCGTGGTGGGTTCTCTACTGGTATGCGAGGGGAGAACCCACCACACCAGGGGATATCCGCCCGAGTTGACCGGGGTGGGTCGGCCGTGTCCGAGTCGAGCAGCGCGAGTCGAACGCCACGCTTCCACCCACCGGGCACCCCGCTTCCATCCACCTAGCGCGCCCCGCCCCTCGTGGCGGGTTGTTTGGCTGGTAGCGGGTTGTAGGGGGTTAGGGGTGAAACAAGCCGCTAGTGGTGGGGGTTAGTTGAGGCAGGTGCGGAGGGCGGTGATTAGGTGGGCGGCTCGGGGGTCGCCGTGGCCGAGCATTCGGTTGGCGGTGTAGGCGAAGGCGATGCCGTACTCGTCGTCGCCGAAGGCGAACTGGCCGCCGGCGCCGTCGTTGCCGAAGCTGCGTGGGCCGAGCGTCGGCCGGAAAGGTGAGTCCAGCAGAAACCCGGACCCCCAGCGAGCGCCAGCATCAAACCCCAGGAACCCAGCCCCGGAAGACACCTCGCGCACCGCATCGCCGATCGTGTCCGATGTCAGCAACCGCGGCGAGCCGTCGATCCCGGTGATGGCGGCGGCGTACACCCCGGCCAGACCGCTCGCAGACGCGACCGCGCCCGCCCCAGGCAGTTCCATCGCGAGCAGATCAGGGTCGTTCCAACCGTGCGGTACGTCGAGGCCCGGGAACTCGAGCGCCCCGTTCATCGTCACGATACGCATCAGCAGGTGCTCAGGATCCAACCCCGGCGGCCGCCCCTCCGCCTCCTCCAACCGCGCGAGCGTCGGCAACTCCGCGGCTGGCAGTCCGATCCACGCCCGCAGTCCGAGCGGATCGCCGATGACAGTACGGAAGTACGCCCCGGGCAGTTGCCCCGTAATCCGCCGTACCACTTCACCGAGTACGAACCCGAACACGTGCCCGTGATACTCGTACGCCGTCCCCGGCTCCCACAGAGGTTTCTGCTCTTCAACAGCAGCGATCACCGGCGTCCACGCCGCGATCTCGTCGAACGTCAACGTCTTGTCCAGCACCGGGATCCCGGCCCGGTGCCCGAGCACCATCCGGCACGTGATCGTGTCCTTGCCCGCAGCAACGAACTCCGGCCAGTACGCACCGATCGGCGCATCCAGATCGAGCCGCCCTTCCTGCGCCAGCAGGTGTACGACGACACTCACCAACCCTTTGGCACACGAGAACACCGGTACGACGGTCTCCCGGTCCCACGGACGCCCAGGCGCCGCATCCCCGTCCCAGAGCGAGACCACCTGCCGCCCACCGGCGTACACGCTGACCGCTGCTCCCAACTCCGGGAACAACGAGAAGTTCTCCGCAAAGGCATCCGCAACCGCCCCGAACCCCTCGTCCACCCAACCCTGATTCATGAGCAAGACGATAGATCCGAGGCGGTCACGCAGACGATCGAATTACGGAAGGACCCACTTCTGGTTCAGGCCGTTGTTGCAGGTGTAGAGGATGAGTTTGGTGCCGTTGGCGGAGGAGGCGCCGGCGGCGTCGAGGCAGAGGGGTACGGCGGCGTTGACGAGGGACCCGTTCGGTTGGGGGATCCAGCGTTGCCCGGGGGAGTTGTCGCAGGTCCACAGCACCGCGGGTGTCTTGAGCGCGGTGCCGCGCGCGGACAGGCACTTGCCCATCGTGCGCACCGTGCCGTCCTCCATCGACGGTGTCCACTGCTGGTTCACCGCGCCCTTGCAGGTGTAGAGCGTCGTCGGCGTACCGTCCACAGTCGAGGCCTGGTAGACGTCGATGCACTGGCCCGCGATCCCGACGGCCGGCCCGGTGTCCTGGTACACCCCGAACTCCCAGAACGAGTAGTAGCTCCCGGCAACGGCCCGCTGCGTCGCGACCATCCGGACGTACCGCGCGTAGTTCGGTGTGAACGTGACGAGGTCCGTCCCGCCGTTCCCGCTCACCGTCGACGACACGGTCTTCCACGTACGCCCGCTCCCCGACACCTGGAGCTGGTACGACTTCGCGTACGCCGTCGACAACCAGTTCATCATCACCCGGTTGACCACCTGGACCGACCCGAGATCGACCTGGAACCACTGCGGATCCGTGCGCGCACTCGACCACGCTGTGCTCATCGAACCGTCAACCGCCTTCGACGCCTCGCGCCCGGCAATGTAGGTGCTGGAGGCAACGGCGGGCCGACCGCGGGCAAGGTTCCGCTTCGTGGCGAAGGCGGCCGTGTACGTCGTCGCCGTCGCAGGCGCAACCAGGTTGTGGTCACGCGCACCACCGTCCGACCACAACCCGAACCGGTAGAGCTGGTTCGCCACATTCGGCACAGGATCCGCCGCCACCGAAACGCTCGACCCGACGATCGTCGTGACCTTGAGCGGACTCGCCCCGCTCTTGTCGAGAACCGTCACCGGCAACCCGGTCGGCGTGGTCGCGAACGTCGTACCGACCGTCTTCGGATCGAGCCGCACGCTCTTCGAGTCCGTCAGCCCTTGAGCATCCCGCGCCGTCAGCTTCAGCTCGAGGTACGACGGATATTCGTGATCCGGCGCTGTGAACGAGCCGCTCGCCCCGGTCACTGTCGTGATCGTATGCGTGTGGCAATCACTCGGGCAGTGATGCATGATCAGCGACCATGTCAACGCGGACCCCGGCAACGTCCCCTGCTCGGGGTCCGTCGCCGAACCCGAGAAGTTGATGGTGTCCCCAACTTTCCACGTCGTCGCCGGACCGGGGGACGTGATCGTCGCGGTCGGCGCAGTGTTCGCAACGTTGATCTGCGTGGTCGTCGTACTGCTCGCCGTCCCGTCGGACACCCGCAATCGCGCGGTGACGGTGCCCGTGGTCGTGTACGTGTGCTGCGCCACCGAGGCCGTCGAGTCGTCGTACGCCCCGTCGCCGTCGAGGTCCCACGCGTACGTGAGCGGATCGCCGTCGGCGTCGTCGGATGCGGTCCCGTCGAACGTCACCGTCAACGGCGTCGGCCCACTCGACGGGTCGGCCTGGATCACGGCGGTCGGCGGATTGTTCGTGCCGTTGAAGACGTAGCGGAGGATCCGGCCGTTGTCGTAGTCGACCGTGAAGAGGTCGCCACCGGGACCTGTTTGCAGGCGAGTGGCGCCGTACCCGGAGGCGAAAAGCTGGATGTTCGCCGGGTCCGGCAGGCCGTTGCTCCCCTTCATCATCGCCCACACGCATTTGCGGCTGTAGTCCGTGAAGAACAGCGAGCCGTCGTACGTCGACGGGTAGTTGCCGCCCTTGTAGAACGTGAGCCCGGAGATGGACGAACTGCCGGTGGAGCACGTCCCGGCGACCTGATCGCTGTGCTTGTAGGCGTAGTACGGCGATGTGACCGCGGACGTGCCTGCTGCGTAGAGGTTCTCGCAGATGTTGACGTTCGCGCCGTCGTACCCGGGATGGCGGGCCGAACCTTCGTAGCACGGCCAGCCGAAGTTGGTGACACCCGCGGTCGGTACGACGACGCGGTCGATCTCTTCCCAGTTCGCGTACCCGACGTCACCGATCCACAGCTCGCTCGTCCCCGGCCGGAACGTGAACCGCATCGGGTTGCGCAGACCTTCCGCGACGATCCGGCGCGCGTTCAGGTCGGGGCTGCTGATCAACGGGTTGTTCGGCGCGGCCTGTCCGGTGTCGGGGTTGATGCGGATGATCGACCCGTCCAGAGTGGTCGGATCGCCTGCGGTCCGTAGATCCTGCGCACGCAGCGCGCCACCTTCGGCAGTCGGCGGAGTGAGCGTCGCACCGACCGGAGCCGTCCCGTCGCCGCATGGGTTGTCGGGTGTCAGATCGGAGGCGGGGAGGCTGTCCTGCCCGTAGTCGATGTAGTTGAAGCTGCCGCCGTCACCGCCGCCGGCGTACAGGAACCCGTCCGGGCCGAACTCGATCGAGCCGATCGAGTGGCTCGGGAACACCTGGCACCAGTCCTCGACGAGCACCTGCTCGGCGCCGTTCGCGTTGAGCACGGAGAGTCGCGCACTGGCCTGGCATCCGTCACCGGTCGGACCGGGCGGCGACGGACACGGGTCGGCGTCGGTGTCCGGCGTACCCCACTTCGGCGTCGGCCCACCGATCAGTCCGTCGTGCGTGTACAGCACGTAGATCCGTGGATCTGCAGGGAAATCGGGATGCAGCGCCAGCCCGAGAAGGCCGCGGTCCCAGTAGTTGTAGACCTCCGTCCGCAAGTCGGCGTAAACGCTGGGCGTCGGATCGTCGAGCGAGTCGAACACCTTGATCAGGCCGCTCTTCTCGGCGACGAACACCCGGCCGTCCGGCGAGAACGCGACGTTCGTCGGACTGCTCAGTCCGGTGAACGCCACCTGCTCACTGAAACCGGTGGGTGTGACAGCAGCGCGTGCCGGCGTGATCACGACAAGCGGCAGCAGCAGTACGACGGACAACGTGGACAGCGCACAGCGCATCCACCGGGCAGAAATCCTCACAAAGCCCCCAGGTCAGAAGCCCGGTACCCGTCCCCTCACAACCCCCTGCGGGCACTCGGACCGCGCCAGGATGACCTCCACCACAGCACCGGCGCAACCCCCGGCCCGCATTCGTTTCAAACACTCCACCGGCCGGTCACTCCGCCGGTCGGATCGTGCACACTGGGCAAGGCCCTGTCCGGTAATCCAGCGAGGACCCAGATGATCCGCAGCGTTCGGGAGTTGCCGGCCGGGCCGGGTGTCTATCGCTTCCGTGACGACGCCGGGAAGGTTCTGTATATCGGCCGGGCTCGCAATCTGCGGCGGCGCGTGCAGTCGTACTGGGTGAATCTCGGCGACCGGCCGCATCTGCAGCGGATGGTACGGCGGATCGCCCGGGTGGAAGGTGTTTGGTGCGATTCCGAACACGAAGCGGCCTGGCTCGAACGCAATCTGCTCGAACATTCCAAGCCGCGCTGGAACCGTACCGAGGGCGGCGCGGAGGTGGTCGGCTACATCCGGCTCGCGGACGGATCCAAGCCCGGTTTGCGTTTCGAACACACGATCAGCGGTGGCGGGCCACACTTCGGGCCGTATCTCGGTGGGTTACGGATCCGGCGGGCGATCTCGGGTCTGCATCGGGTGCTGCCGCTGCAATACACCGTGGCGGGCGACGGTTCGGCGGAGGAGTTCGGTCGGCTGTTCGGGATCGGACCGGCGGATCGGGACGCGTTGGCGCGGACGGCGATCGCCGTACTTTTGAAGGAACCGGCCTCGGTCGAGACGTTGCGGAGCGAGCTGGTACGACGACGTGACCGGGCGGCGGGTGAGTTGCGGTACGAGTTCGCGGCGAAGGTGCAGGGGGAGATCGAAGCGCTCGAGTGGATCTGTGCTGAGCAGAAGGTTGCGTGGATGGAGCCGCGGGACGCGGACGTGTACGGGTGGGCGGACGGCGTACTCGTGCGGTTCGAGCTGAGGAGCGGGCGGATGTGCACGTGGACGCAGCGCGCGGTGGGCGAGGCGACGGCGCGGGAGCGAGTGGCAGCGACGCCTGCGTTGTGGCAGCCGTTTGCCCGGCGCAACGCCGAACTCGCCGCACGGCTGCTCAAGGTGACTTCCTGATTACCTAGCATGGTGTCCCATGACGCAGCCGCCTGGTCCTTATCCACCCGGACCACCGCCGTACGCGCAGGTTCCTCCCAAGCGTTCGAAAGGTCCGCTGCTCATCGTCGGCGGGCTCATCCTGTTCCTCGTCGTACTGATCGTCACCGGCCTCGTCCTGTTCGTGAACCGCGGCGACGGCAAACCGGTTGCGCACGAGTCCACCCCGCCGGCCCGCACCAAACCGTCCGATCCCAAGGCGGTCGAGTTCCGCCGCGTGCTCACCTCGAAGCCCGGTCACTGCGCGACTCCCTCGCTGGCCGGTACGGCGTGTGACGACAAGGGCAACGTCTACACGCTGGGCAAGGTCGAGCTCGACGGCAGCAACGTGTCCGAGGTGAAGTCCGGGTTCGACCCGGCCAGGGGCACCTCGTGGTACGTGAACCTCAACCTCGACCCGGAGGGCACCAAGCTCTTCGGCCAGCTGACTGCCAGCATCGCCAAGCAGGAGCCGCCGGCGAATCTGCTGGCGATCGTCGTCCACGGCGAGGTGGCTGCGGCACCAGCCGTGCAGTCCGCGATCACCGGCGGCGAGGTCCAGATCTCCGGCGGCTACACACGCGAGACCGCGGAGGCACTCGCCAAGAAGATCACAGGCTAGCCTCGGCGGTTGGTGACCTCGAAGGCGACCACTGCCGCGGCGACGGCGACGTTCAGCGACTCGACGCCGGAGTGCAGGGGGATCTGCAGGTCGGAGTCGGTGGCGACCGTGATCCCGTTGGTCTCACCGCCGAGCACGTAGACCGCGCGCGGGGCGAGCTCGGTCTTGAACAGCGAGTCCTGCGAACGCGCCGACAACCCGTACACGTGGTACCCGGCGTTCCGCAGTACATCGACCGCCGCCTTCGCCGTCGACGTGTTCACGATCGGTGCCTGGAACGCGACGCCGGCCGACGCCTTGATGACGAGCGGCCCGACGTGCGGCGTACCGGCCCGGGGGAGGATCACGCCGTCGAACCCGGCGCCGGTCGCGGTCCGCAGAATCATTCCGACGTTTCCGGGATTGGTCACGCCGTCGAGCAGGAAAACGTTGGTCGGCCGTTTTCCGCGGGCCCGCACGAACTCCTCCAGCGGCGTCATCCGGGGCGCGTCCACGTCCGCGACCACGCCCTGGTCGTGCTTGCCGTTTCCGGCCAGCCACTTCACCCGGCTGGCGGTCGCCCGCTCGACCGGCGTTCCGTACCGTTCTGCGGCCCGCAGGATCTCCTGCATCGAGTTGCCGGTCGCGTTGTCGGCGAGCACGACCTTCGCCACCGACAGGCTCGGATCGTGCAGCGCCTCCAGCACGGGTTTGCGCCCGTAGACGGTGATCCACTTGTCGCGGGGCGATTTCTTCGAATCCACCCGCCTACCGTAGCGCCGGGTTCGTTGCCTTACCGTCCAGCCAGAGCATGTTGCTCGGGTCCGAGTGCGTGCCCGTGGTGCCGACGTGCTTGTCGCTGATCTGCGCGCCGTTCTTGATCACGTGCACCAGCGCCATCCCGTGGCCGCGGCCGAGCTCGTAGTCCGCCTTCAGCCAGTCCAGGATCGTGCCGGACTTCACGTCCGCGGCGCCGTACCCCCGCTGATGAGCCTCGTCGACCAGCTCCCGCGGGGTCTTTCCGGTCTTTTCCTCGATCTTGTCCAAGTACGCCTGGAACGACATCGTTTCCTCCTGGGTGGTCGTCGTACACCCCTGCGTCGGGCGACCACCGCGGAAATCGACACCGACCGTCAGGAAACTTTCCGCAACACCGCGAGCACAGTTTCCGCCGAGCGGTCGATGTCGGCCGGTCCGGTGGTCCAGTTGGAGACCGAGATGCGCATCGCGGCCCGGCCCTGCCAGGTGGTGCCCGACATCCAGCAGGTGCCCTCGTCCTGAACCTCAGTGACCACGCGCCGGGTGACAGTGTCGTCGTCCCCGAACCGGACCAGGACCTGGTTGAGGACCACGTCGTTCAGCACCTGCACGTCGTTGGCCGCCAGAATGTCGGCGAACCGCAGCGCCATCGCGTGGCAGCGGTCGACGATCTCGGCGATGCCGGTGTGGCCGAGTGCGCGAATCGCGGCGTACACGGGGATGCCGCGGGCTCGTCGCGAGAACTCCGGGTTGAAGTCGAGCGAGTCGCGTTCGCCGTTCTCGTCCTGGATCAGGTAGGCGGCGCGGATCGACATCGCGGCGCGATGGGCCTCGGGATGAGCGCACAGGACGAGGCCGGAGTCGTACGGCACGTTGAGCCACTTGTGCGCGTCGGTCGCCCACGAGTCGGCCAGCTCGATCCCGTCGACGAGCGCGCTCAGCTGTGAGCTGACCGTTGCCCAGAGACCGAAGGCACCGTCGACGTGCACCCAGGCCTGGTGCGCGTGCGCGACGTCGCAGATCTCCCGAACCGGGTCGGACGCTCCGGTGTTCACGTTTCCGACCTGTGCACAGACAATCTGTGGACCGTCGTCGTTCAGCGCCTCGGTGAGCGCGTCGGGGCGCATCCGGCCTTGGCCGTCGACGGCGATCGGCACGATGCAGCTCGTCCCCAGCCCCAGGAACCGCAGCGCCCGGTCGATCGTGTCGTGCCGCTCCGCCCCGGCAAGCACGCGGATCGGGGGCGCGCCGATCAGGCCGTCCCGTTCGACGTCCCACCCGGCTCGCCGCAGTACCTCGTGCCGCGCGGCGGCCAACCCGGTGAAGTTCGCCATCTGCGCGCCGGTCACGAAACCCACCGACGTACCGCGTGGGAGCCCGAAGAGGTCGACCAGCCAGCCCGCGGTGATGTCCTCGACCACAGCGGCCGCCGGCGAAGCGGCGTACAGGCCGGCATTCTGGTCCCACGTCGTCGTGAGCCAGTCCGCCGCGAGCGACGCCGGCGTGGCGCCGCCGAACACGAACCCGAAGAACCGGCCGCTCCCGCTAGGCAGGAGCCCGTCCTCGACCCCCTCCGCGAGCCGCGCGATCACTTCCCGCGGATCCGTCGGCCCACTCGGCAGCGGTCCACCGAGCGTCTCGTGAAGCTCTTTGGCGCTCGCCCGCGGCCCCACCCGCCGTTCCGGAAGCCCGTCCAGGTACGCCGTCGCCCGCTCGTACGCCTCCGTGAGCGGCCCCTCCCAATCAACCATGCCTCATTTCTACGCCTAGGCCGTAAAGTGCGCCCATGCAAATCCGGAGCCGGTGGTCGGCGATCGTCGGCTATTCCCTGGTCGGCGCGGCGACCCAGCTGGTCTGGCTGAACTTCGCGGGCGTCACCACCGTCGCCGCCTCCCGGTACGGCGTGTCCGAGAGCGCGATCGGCTGGCTCGCCCAGGTCTTCCCGCTGCTGTACGTCGTACTCGCGATCCCTTGCGGCCTCGCGCTGGACCGCTGGTTCCGGGGCGGGCTGCTCGCGGGCGCCGTACTGACTGCCCTGGGTGCCGTGGTGCGTTTGATCGGCGACGACTTCGGCTGGCTGCTCGCGGGTCAGATCCTCGCGTCGATCGCGCAGCCGCTGGTCCTGAACGCCATCACCGGCATCACCGGCCGGTACCTGGAGGAGAAGGACCGCCCCACCGGCATCGCCATCGGCACCGCCAGCATCTTCGCCGGAATGGTGATCGCCTTCCTGCTCTCCGCCGTCTTCACGACGTCCTCGTCCATCCCCGCCATGCTCACCGTCAGCGCCATCTTCTGCGTCCTGGCGGCAATCGTCCTCGCCATCGCCATCCGCGGCCCCGTCGAATCCCACACTTCTTCCGCTCCACGCTCCGACCGTGGTGCGTTGGCGGCCGCCTGGGGCGACCCCTTGATCCGCCGCCTGTGTGTCCTCGCGATCTTCCCGTTCGGCGTTTTCGTTGCCATGAGCACCTTCGCCCAAGCGCTCCTCGAACCGGCCGGCGTCAGCGGCGGCACCGCAAGCACGATCCTCCTGCTGCAGGTCATCGCCGGCGTCGTCGGCAGCGCCACCATCCCGATCCTCGTGGTACGCCGCCGCGCCGAATCTCGCCTCCTCGTCGTCAGCCTGACCGTCACGGCAGCCGCCTGCGTACTACTCGCGCTCGCTCCGGGCGCGGTCACCGGCTTCGTCGCGATCACCGTGATCGGCCTGCTCCTCCTCCCGGCGCTGCCGATCGTGCTCGAGCTCGTCGAGCGCCGTACCGGAGAAGCCGAAGGCACCGCGGCCGGCCTGATCTGGATGGCCGGCAACCTCGGCGGCCTGGTCGTCGCGGTCGTCGTCGGCCTGCTCGTCGATCACCCGTTGGCGGCGTTCCTCGTGATGGCCGTGATCGCGCTCATCGCCGTACCGGGGGCTCGCGCTCTTCGTCGCCCGATTGCCGAACTCCGAGCGCAGTCGCAACCGTAGCGATCAACCCACCGGCGCCGGCGACGACAAACGTCGTACGGGCGTCTGTGTGCTGCAGGAGCAGCCCGCCGCACACGTACGAGATCCCGGCCGCGAGACCGATCGCGCCGTACAGATTGCCGAAGACGCGGCTACGCAGGTGCGGCGGTACGACGCGTTGCAGGTGCGTGTTGACGCCGACGTCGACGCCCGCGATCCCGAGCCCGCGGATCACCTGCAGCGCGAGCGCAGCCCAGATCGCCCACGCGAGACCGGTGACCAGATTGCCGACGCTGCTCACGGCGAACCCGAGGAGGATGAGAACCGGCATCTTCAGGCGGCCCGCGTACCGCGCTAGGATCGCGAAGCCGACGATCAGCCCGATGCCAACCCCGGCGTACAACGTCGCCGACGCCGAATCGCTCCCGTGCAACTCGTCCTTCGCGAGGAACACCATCGCGACGTCGTCCACCCCGTTGAACACGACCGTCGCGAAGAACCCGATCCCGATGACGCGGATCTGGGCCGTTCTGAGGATGTATCCCAGCCCGTCACGTGCGTCTTTGAACACACTGTTTTGATTCAGTTCGGACGGTGAGATCTTCGGCAGCCTGGTGAGCAGGCCCGTGGAGATGAAGAACGTCGCGGCGTCGATCAGCAGGATCCCACGTACGTCGGTGACCAGGAACAACCCCGCCGCGATGATCGGGCCGACCGCCTCCAGCCCGTTCGTCCCCGCCCCGAGCGCCGAGTTGGCCGCCTCGAGTTGGTCGTCCCGCACCAACGCCGGCATCGCACTCCGCGAAGCCGCCTGAAACACCTGCGCCGTGACACTCCTGACCGCCACCATGACCAAGAGCAGTGTGAGTGGCGGAAGGATGAGGGCCATGGCGACGGTCAGGACGCCCTGGACCAGGTCGCACGCCACCATCACCCGCTTGAGATCGAACCGATCGCCCACCACCCCCGCGAACGCCCCGAACAACCCCGGCACAAAGTCCCCCGCCAACAGGAGCAGGGCCACCGCGAACGCGGCCCCGGTCGACGCCTGCACATAAAGCAGCAACGCCACCAATCCCAGCGAGTCCCCCAAGAAGGACACCGCCCGAGCCCCCCAAAGGCTCCGAAACGCCCCCGACCCCCGCAGCACCCCCCACACAATCCTCTAGTATGTATCCGCACACCGGCCGGTGTGGCGCAACTGGCAGCGCACCGCTCTTGTAAAGCGGGGGTTAGGGGTTCGAGTCCCCTCACCGGCTCTCCGACCTGGTCATATAACCCGGAAGTGATCAACTTCCGGGCCCCAACTCACCCTTTACTCACACTTTTGCCTCGGCGGACGGTTGAGATCTGCCGCTACATCTCGGGCCTGGTCACGGGCGGAGCTGTGGTCGAACAAGACAGTGACCAGCGCTGTGAGCACCGCAGCCGGGGTCATGTGTACCAGCACCAGCCCCCACGGGAGGCCGGTGAAGTACTGAGTGAAACCGATTGCGCCCTGGGCGAGTTCGGTCACCAGCACCGCGGTGGACAACCGTCGGACGGGTGGGGTGGTCTGCGTCGTCCGGGCAACGACTACCAGCGCCACCGTCGCGCCGAACAACACGCAGACCGCGGCGGTGTGCAGTTGACTGATCGCCGTTTCGTCGAAGCCGTTGCGTCCTGAATCGGGGTCGCCGGCGTGCGGGCCAGCGCCAGTGGCCACAGCGCCCAGTGCAAGCACCAGCCAGGTCGTGATCAGGCATGTTGCAGCCAGTGCCCTCACCGCCTGTGGCATGTTCGGATCAGCTGAGGCGCCGGCGCGGCGCGCCAGTGTCACGGTCCGCCGATTGCAGCCTGCAAAGGCACACCGAGCGCGACGAACGTGGCCAACCGGCGCAGGTCTGTCCGCGGCGGCCGATGGAGCATCACGACCAGCCACGTCACGACCGCGACCGCGGCCACCGCGATGGTCACCATCCGGTTCCCGAATTCGATCGCTGCGTGGATTCCCATCGCGCTGTGCGGGACGTACGACGCGTCGGTGCATTGCGGCCAGGTTGGGCAGCCGAGTCCCGAACCTGTCAGACGCACCAGACCGCCTGTGGTCAAGATGCCGATGTTGGCTGCTACCGATGCCCAACCCCAGAACCGTATTGCTGTGAGATCCGCATTGGCCCGAGGGCTGAGGTCACGGAGGCGGTGTCGCCTCAAGTGCGAATCAGTCCGCCACGAGGAGGCAGATTCCGAGCGCTGCCAAGGTGAGCACCTTGGCTGCCTCGAGACCGACGTAGTACAGGTGCATGCTCGACCGAGGCGGGTGCTGACCGGTGAGGACGCGGTCGGTGCGCCGGTTGAGTTGGGGCCGGATGGCGATGAGTTGTCCGGCCAGGATGACCAGGATCGCCGCTGTGAGAGCCGCTACGGAACCGGTCGGCCGTCCCACGGCGATCGTCGCCAGCGCAACCAGCGCCAATGCGATCTCGATACGGTTGAGCGTCCTGAAGACGATGCGGCCGATGCCGAGCCCGATGGGGATGTCAACGCCTGGGGCGCGGAACTTGAGTGGCGTCTCCAGGAAGGAGATGGCGAGCACCATGCCGAGCCAGATGAAGACGGCGGCAGTGGCTACGGCGGCTGGTGCGGCGTTCACTATTGCTCCTTCTGGATCCGTCGTTGCATCCGGGCTCGGGGGATCGTGGCGGATTCCCGGCGTGGTTGCCGATGGCCCCTATGCGGCCGGCCAACGCGTGATTCGCGCGACGAAGTCGGGCGGTGAGGCGACGATCATCATGACGGCGGGTTCGGTTCCTGGGTTGGTCAGGCTGACGCGTTCCCCTGTGGCGATGTGTGCGACGGTGCCGGGGCCGAGTCTGTGCTGTTGGTCGCCTTGCTGAAGCTCGATCGAGCCCGAGACGTGGACCAGGACGATTTCCGAGGGTCCGTGGTCGTGTTCGGGCAGGCCGCCGCCGGGCGGGATCCATACCTGGACCATCGCGATGTTGTCGGAAGTCTCGGCCGCGACGAGTACTTCCATCGTCGGACCTCCGGGGATTGGCGCGCGGCGCCGGGGCGTGGTGCCGATCCTGGTGAGGTACATCATGTGCTCCTGTTGCGACGATTGTGCGCCTGGGCGCCGGTGCTGCGGGCGGGGGAGAGGTGGACGATGCAGGCATCGGGCTCGGCGAACGGCTCGAGGCTTGTCGCGGTGATCGGTGCGCGGATCTCGGTGAGGGCACCTCGCATCAGGCCGAGATGCAGCGGGCACAAGGTGGACGAGTACTCCTCCGCGAGTTCCAGGAACGGGCAGTGCCGCAGCCTGATGCGAGCGGCTGCGTCGCCGTCGGGTTCCGGGGCGAAACCGAGGTCGGTCATCATCGCGCTCAGCCGCTGGGTGGCCTCGGCGACGCCGATCTGATGGGACGGGGGGATGTGCTCGACCAGGTAGCCGCCCCAGTTGCGGCCCGCGGCCTCGGCCGCGGCGCCGGCATCGGGATTGGTGGACAGCTGACCGAGCAGGATCTTGGCCAGTAGGTGGTACTGACGCCGGCCGCCTCGGTCCATCCCGGGATGTGGTGTGTACGCAGTCCGCGGCCGTCCTCGCCCTGCCGGTTTCTGGAGTTGGCGGTCGACCACTCCTTGCGTCACGAGGGCGTCGAGGTGGAAGCGGACCGTGTTCGGGTGGATGCCGAGTTGGTCGGCGAGTTCGGTGACCCCCTGCGGTGCGTCGGCGGCGCGCAGGGCTTCGAGCAGTGCTTGTCGGCGGGGCTGATCGCCGGCCGTCTGGTCAGTCCTGGTCATGGTGGTCAGCTTGCCTGCTCCTGCGGCGGTAGTGCCGCGATGAGGGGATGGTCGTGGGGCATAGCGCCCACCTTGAAGGCCCCGCCTGGAGAACCGAGCTCGTCGAAGAATCCCGCGTTTGCGGCCTGGTAGTCCTTCCACTGCTCGGGCAGATCGTCCTCGTAGAAGATCGCCTCGACCGGGCAGACGGGTTCACAGGCGCCGCAGTCGATGCACTCCTCGGGATGGATGTACAGGGAGCGCCCGCCCTCGTAGATGCAGTCGACCGGGCACTCCTCGACGCATGCGCGATCCTTCAGATCGACACACGGCAACGCAATCACGTAGGTCACAACCGACTCCCTCATCAGCGCTTGTAATTACTACAAATATCACATGTAATAATCATTGAAAACAGCGATGTAAGGAGAGTGCACGATGCCGGCTGCGGAGATCTTCATCCAGGCGACCGAGACCGACCCGGACGTCATCGCTCGCGGTGCCGTCCACGAGGCCCACGAGCGACTAATGTCCGGACTGGCGGAGCTGACCACGGCGCAACCAGTTACCCAGGGCGCCGGGCCATGGTCTGCGGAGTTGGTGGACTTCTGCCTCCATGAAGTGCGCCGATATCTGGTCACCGCGGATCGGGATCTCTATGCGCCCGCGTCCGAGGATGATGAGACACGGCTTCTGGTCGAGGCTCTCCGAGTGGGAGCCGCAGCGCTCAATGCTCAGATCGACGAAATCGCGGCTGCGGGCCCGGTTGATGTGGCGAGGCTCGGCATGATGATCACGGCGGCCTTGGATGCCCAGCTTCAGATCGAGGAGTCGGTGTTGCTCCCCGCGCTGGCCGGCTTGCCTGGCGTGGATCCGTCGTTGCTGGCCGCCGACCTGCGGGCTTACCTCGCGGGGGAACAGGTCGAACGACCGACGGTCATCGACGTACGGCGGATCGCTCGTGGCGGCCGTCATCCACGCGTGTTCGCCCGGTACGCCCGGCTGGCTCCGGGAGAGGCGTTCATCCTGGTCAATAGCCACGACCCCAAGCCGTTACGCCGGGAGTTCGAAGCCATTCACGCCGGCGCCTTCAGCTGGGACTACCTGCAGGCCGGGCCCGACGAATGGCGCGTACGGATCGGCCGGGTCGCCCAGTGATGCCTGAGGAGTCGCCGGCTGTTCCAGCTGCCCTACTGCCTGAGCAGCCGACGGTGCGGGTCCTGCTCGACGTGCACGAACTCGTCGATGACTCGCCCGTACCGTCGGGTGCCCGGTGGACCCTCACCGAGCCAGGGCGCCAGCTCGACGCGAACCTCATCCATCTGCCTGCCAGGCAGCGCGTGGACACCCATAGCGAGCCGGATCTCGACGTGCTACTCGTCGTCGTCGCGGGTGACGGCAGAGTCGGTACACCCGACGAAGAACAGACTCTTGCTGACGGCAACGTTGTCTGGTTGCCCCGCGGTTCGACCCGCAACATCACCGCCGGTACCACCGGCCTGTCCTACCTGACCATTCATCGTCGCCGTCCTGGCCTGCAAATCAGGAACCGCCCCGGTCAGTAGCATGGCCGGAGCTGTCCGACACGCGAGTGAGGTGTGCCACCAGCGGAGCGCGGTCTATTGGTCCGGCTGGCAAAGGGAATCAGCGGGGTTCGCTCAGCAGCCGTGCCAGGACCGTTGCCTGGCTGTGGTCCACGTCCCTGGTTGCGGTCACCAAGGTCAGGGCATCGCGTTTCGCCAGCGTGCGCAGGTGGTCCAGCGCGGTCCGTCCGGCCTCTGTTGCCAGCTCGTCGCGGTAGCGTGCCTCGAACTGCGCGAACTTCTCCGGTACATGGCCGTACCACTTGCGGAGCTCCGTCGACGGTGCGACCTCCTTGGCCCATTCGTCGATGGCGGCGGCGTCCTTGCGGATCCCTCGCGGCCACACCCGATCGACCAAGACCCTGATGCCGTCGTCGGCTGCGGGGTGATCGTAGATCCTGCGGACCCGGACAGTGTGGCGTGTCATGCTGCACCGTCGGCAGTGTCGCTCCAGTCGGGCACTGCAAGGGCGGTACCCAAGCGTTGAAGCTCATCGCGGTGCAGTGCACTCAGCCGTGCCAACGCCCGCTCGCCGTGCCGCGTCAACTCCACCCGGACAACTCTGGCGTCCGTCGGATCTGACGCCCTGGTCACGAGATCTTGCGCCTGCGCACGGTTCACGAGTTCCACGACGCTGTGGTGACGCAACTGGAGACGGTCGGCCAACTCGGTCAAGGTCGCCCACTCACGGCTGGGAAACCCCTTCAACGCCAGCATCAACTGGTACTGCTGCGGCGTCAGGCCATGACCGCGGACGGCCTGCTCGCTGAAGCGCAGGTACCGGCGGATGCCGAAGCGGAAACGAGCCAACGCCTCGAAATCCGCCTTCGTCAACGGCTCTGCCGCCTGCTCGTCGTGCATCGTGTCGGGCTGCATGTGATCACGTCCTCAGTGGTTTCACCGGGAGACCCGGCCACAAAAACCAACTATATCGTGTTACGATACAACTGCGCGGTCGCTCTCTAGGCGCCTGATGCGCGAGGAGGTGCGCCTTGGTTCGTGAAACCGGGGGAGTGCGCGGCCCATACCAGCGATCGCCGTTGTGCTCTTCTTCTCGCCTGGCCGGCCGCCGCTCTACGGACGACTGTCGGCGCCTTCGGTTCATCCGTAGCCGACGAGCCTGAGAGGCGACGTCGTGGACTGGTTCGGGTGGGCGATATTCGGGTTGGTGGCCACCTCCGCGCTGACTGCCGTGATGATCACCGCGCAGCTGGCCGGCCTCACCCGGCTGGACCTTCCGCTCGTACTCGGCACCCTGGTAACAGAGGACCCCGACCGTGCCCGGGCCGCAGGGTTCCTCATCCACCTCGTTGTCGGCCAGGTGTTCGCGCTTGGCTACGCGACCGTGTTCGCCCTGCTGCATCGAGCCACCTGGTGGCTGGGCGGGCTGCTCGGCCTTCTGCATGTCGCAGTTGCGCTGATGGTGCTGCTTCCAGTGCTCCCCGGTTTGCATCCCCGGATGGCGTCACACCGCGCCGGACCCGCGAGCCGGGCCGTGCTCGAGCCACCGGGTCTGCTCGCCCTCAACTATGGCGTGCAGACTCCAGCCGTAACCATCGCCGCCCACCTTGTCTACGGTGCCGTGCTCGGCCTGCTGCTCCAGGCCCGTTGAGATGAAGCCGATCGCCGACTATGGGCTGCTGGGTGACACCCGCACCGCGGCACTCGTCTCCAGCGACGGCTCCCTCGACTGGCTGTGCGCGCCGCGCTTCGACGGCGCCCCGGTCTTCGGAGCACTTGTTGGCGGTTCTGACGCAGGCAGATTCCGGTTGGGACCAGCCGCCATCTCCACTGTTGTCGAGCGCAAGTACCGCCTCCACACCGCGACCCTGGAGACCACCTGGATCACCCCCCGCGGCAAGCTGACACTGACCGAGGCGATGGTGGCCGAGGTAGCCGGACGCCTGTTGCCTGCGACGGTCCTCGTGCGGCGATTGTCCGCAGAGGGCGGCGCCGTTGAGGCTCTGGTCGAGTTCGACCCGCGCCGCGGTGAGGAGCACACACAGCCGCGCAACCGACGCCGCGGTCAGGATCTCGTGTGCGAGTGGGGCGCGCTGGCGATGTCGCTGAGCTGCGATGCCGGGCCGGCCATCGAGCCCGGCATGCCGACGCCCTTCACGGTTACCCCTGATCGGCCAGTCACGTTCGTCCTCACAATCGCGCATCGGGAACCGCTGATCCAGGTTCAGGCTGCCACCGCCTGGGCGCTGCTCACCGAGGACGAGAGCCGGTGGCGTGCCTGGACGGCTCGGGTCGACCAGGGGTTGCCCTTTCGTGAGGAAGTGCTTCGCAGCCTGCTGACGCTGCGCCTGTTGACGTACTCGCCGTCCGGTGCGTCGGTGGCCGCGCCGACTACCTCACTTCCCGAGCAGCTCGGCGGGGTGCGGAACTGGGACTACCGCTTTGCCTGGCCCCGTGACGCAAGCATCGGGATCGCGGCGTTCCTCGGTGTCGGCATGGTCGAGGAAGCCCGAGGGTTCCTGTGGTGGTTGCTGCACGCCAGTCGCGTGCAACGTCCCCGGCTACCGGTCCTGCTCACCTTGGACGGTCGACAAGCACCCCCAGAACGTGGCCTGCGAAACTGGCCGGGCTACGGCGGCAGTGTCCCGGTCCGGGTGGGCAATGGTGCGGCCCAGCAACATCAACTTGACGGCTACGGATGGGTGCTCGACGCCGCCTGGACTCTCGTGCAGGCGGGTCATCCGTTGTACTCCGAAACGTGGCGCGCGATGCGAGGTTTCGCCGACCTTGTGACGCGACGGTGGAGTGAGCCGGACGCAGGCATCTGGGAGGTCCGCGGGGACCAGGTCCATCACGTGCATTCCAAGCTGATGGCCTGGCTGGCGCTCGACCGAGCCCTGCGGATCGCCGAGACGCACCGGCTCTCCGAACGTCGGCGACAACGCTGGCAGGCCGCCCGCGAGGCGATCCGCATCGAGGTCAAGAAGCTGGGTTTCGACACCGGCATCGGTAGCTACACCAGAAGCTACGGCTCACAGGAGCTCGACGCCGCTCTCCTCATCCTGCCCCGGATCGGACTCGAGGAGCGCGGATCACTGCGCGTCCGCGGGACACTGGACGCCATCCGCAGCCAACTGAGTGCCGAGGGTCCCTTGCTGTATCGATACCCACCGGGGCGTGACGGGCTGCCGGGCACCGAGGGCGCGTTCCTGCCCTGTTCCTTCTGGCTGGTTGAAGCGCTGGCGCTTGACGACCGCCGCCGCGAGGCCCTCGACCTGTTCACCGAACTGCTGGACCGAGCCAGCCCGCTCGGCCTGTACGCCGAGGAACTGGACCCCACGACCGGCGAACATCTCGGCAACTACCCCCAGGCCCTGACCCACGCCGCCCTCATCCAGGCCGCTCTCGCCCTCCGGGACCTCCCGCCCGTCTCGTGACGTACCTGCCCGGCAGCAAGATCCGGTGCCTCGCATCCGCCCACCTGCCGTGAGCAGGGCGCCCCGGTCGTCGAACCCGCATCCCAAGGCGTTGCGCCGCACCACAAACGTTCGGTTGAGAACGACCTTCGGGCCAGCTGCACCATTGCCGGTTCCCGGCAATCAACGAGATGCGACCTTCGCCGAAGGTGCCAATACCCGGCGAAGCGCCGCAACGGCAGTCTCAGAGGTACCCGATCACGCATCCGGGAGTGTGCCATGCAATCCCTTGTTGCTACCCGAAGTGAACTGCTGGACCGCCGGCGGCGGGCGGTCTTCGTCGCTCAAGGCCGCGATCTGCTCAAAGACAAACGAACCGCGCTGGTGCGGGAGTTCCGGCACCACCAGACCGAACTGCTGGACGGATTGGAACGGCTGCGGACCCTCGCCGTTCAAGCCCGGCAACGCCTTGACGAGGCCACCGCCGTGTGCGGCCCCGAGGCACTCGCATCGGGCGCGCTGACCGCCGCCACAGGGATCGGCGCGGAGCTGCGGTCTCGGACCGTGGCAGGGGTCCACGTCTTCGATCTGAGCCATGACCCCGTCCGCCGCAACACAGCCACCCGCGGCTGGGCACCCGCCCTAGCCTCGGCCCACCTCGACACCGTCGCGCTGGCCTACGAGGAGCAACTCGAGTGGCTCCTGGACCTGTGCGCGGTCGAGCTCAGCGTACGACGGCTGGCCACGGAGATCGCCCGGACCACCACGCAGGTCAATGCCTTGGACAACATCGTGCTCCCTCAGTTGCACGACGAGGCGCGCCGGATCGCGCTCACGCTGGACGAGCGCGAACGCGAGGAGCACGCCCGGCTCAGACGCGCCCGGGCCCGCCGGGCCTCCCGCGATGCGACCAGCGACGGGCGTGACCGCAGTCGGAGCGCAGCATGAGCCGCGCGCACGACGACAGCGATACGGTCGCACAGGCGACACCGCACGAGTTGGTACGCGAGCTCGAGACCTCGATCGCCGCCCGACTGGCGGCGGCGAACCAAGCCGGCGATGAGGTGGCACTAGCTCAAGTGCAGGCGGATCACCTCATCGCCGAGGCCGAAGCGCAGGCGGCGGAGGTGGCGCGGCAACGGACAACCGCGATCCTGTCCGCCGCCCGCGCCGAGGCCGCCCGGTTGACCCAGGCCGGCAACCGCCACGCCGCCGATCTGACTGCGATCGCCGCCCGGCGCCGCGACCACGACATCGCAACTGTCGTCGCCGCGGTGCTGCCGCAACAGACACGGTCATCACAGGACGAGGTAAGCCGACCATGATGGTCCCACTCACCCAACTCGAGGTCGCCGGACTCAGACCGCGCCTGGACGACGCCCTGACAGCCCTGCAGGAACTGCGGCTGGCCGAAGTCGTGACCGTCGTCGATCCCGGCGAGACCCCGCCCGACCTGGCGGACCTCATCGCCCGCACCGACGCCATGATGCCGCTCGCCGGCCAGCCCGCGACCGGCACCGTGCTGAGCGACACCGCCCTGCGGACCACCCTCGACCACCTCGAACCCCAGGTAGCAAAGCTGCTGGCCGAAGACGAGGAACTACGCGGCGAGGCCGAGGCACTGCCCCGGTCCATCGACGCCCTCGACGCGCTACAGCCGCTCGTGCCCGAACTGGGCCGGCTCAACGATCGGCAACTGGCGAACCTGGGCCTGGCCAGCATCGCGCTGGTCCTCGACGACCCGGACCTGCGAATCGTCCCCGAGCTGAACCGGCAACTCGCCGAACTGCTCGGCCGCGGGCACCTGATGGTCACCTCGACGGCGACGCCCGGCGGACCGGTCGGCTGCCTGCTCGTTCTTCGCCGCGCCGACCTGCCCGACGTCAATGCCCTGCTCGGCACCGAACGCATCGTCGAGGTCGGGGTCCCCGCGGCCTACGCCGGCAAGTCGCTGCGTGCGACCGTCGAGGCGATGCGCGAACGGCTCGCCAAGCTGCCCGGCGAACGCAACCGCGTCCAGGCCGAACTGGCCGCGACGGTCATCCCCGTCGCGGGGTCGCTGCACGCCACCATCGCCGTGCTGCAGGCCCGAGCCGAACGAGCTGTCGCTGCCGCACAGGCGGACCTGTCCTCGCGTACGTTCATCCTGAGGCTCTGGGTCCCGACCAAGCAGACCGAACAGGTCGAGCGCGCACTGGCCGACCGCCTCGGCCCGGCCGTCGCCGTCGAGCGCCTCGACACCAGCGAATCGGTCGAGGACAAGCCGGTCCTGCTGCGCAACCGGCCCGGCTGGCAGCCGTTCCAGCAGTTGGTTGGGCTGTTGTCCTGGCCGGCGCGCGGCGACCTGGACCCCACGGGTCTGACGGCACTGGTGCTGCCGATCTTCTTCGGCGTGATGGTCGGCGACGTCGTCTACGGCGGCCTCCTGCTGGCTGGCGCGTGGTGGTTCAGATCGCACTGGCCCAAGAACAGCACAGTCGGCCAGGTCGGCCGGGTGATGGCTTTGGGCGGAGCCTGGACGATTCTCTTCGGCTTCCTGTACGGCGAAGCGCTCGGCAGCCTGGGCCACAGCATCGGCATGCCGGCGCTGTGGTTCTACCGGGGTGGCCCGACAGCGCTCCAACCATTGCTGCTGTTCGCCCTGGCCATCGGCATGGTCCATGTCGTCTTGGGATTGCTGCTGGGCGTATGGACGGCGGCCCGCGGAAACCACCGCCGACAGATTGCCTCGAAGGCGGGAACCCTGCTGGTGCTGGCCGGGCTTTTCGGCCTGGCCGGTGTCGTCGCCGCGGGATTCCCCGCGGGGGTGCTGACCCCTGCGGTCGCCGCTCTCGTTGTCGGTGTCGTGGTGGCCTGTGTGTCCCAGGGCGCGCTCGGGCTGCTGCTGGGCCCGCTCGATCTGCTCGGTGCCCTCGGCAACGTCTTGTCCTACCTGCGGCTGGCGGCGGTCGGCCTCGCCTCGACCTACCTGGCTGAGGTCGCCAACCAGCTCGGCGCCCGGGGACCGCTGCTGCTCGGACTCCTGGTGGCCACCTTGTTTCACGCGCTGAATCTCGCCCTCGCGGCGTTCAGCCCGACGATCCAGGCGCTTCGCCTTCACTATGTGGAGTTCTTCGGACAGTTCTACGAGGGCGGTGGCCGACTCTTCGCGCCGCTCGGCGGTGCTGTTGCCACCGGCTCCGAGCCGGACAGCGCCACTGGCCTCCCATCCCACGTCCGCGCCACACCCGAGCCGGTCCCGGCCGGGTCACCGGTCTGAAAGGACAAACATCATGGAACTCGGACTGATCGCCCTAGCAGCCGGCCTCGCCGTCGGACTGTCCGCACTGGCCACCGGCTACGCCCAGGCCCGCATCGGAGCCGCAGCCATGGGCGCTGTGGCGGAGAAACCTGAACTGACCGGCCGCGCGATCCTGCTCGTCGCCATCCCGGAAACGCTGGTCATCCTCGGGTTCGCGGTCTCGGCGATGATCATCTTGCTGCTCGGCGGCAAATGATGGCGCTGCGCGATCTGCTCACCGCACTGGAGGAAGAAGGAGCAGCAGAGCACGAGAAGGCCCAACAGAACCGACGCCGGCAGGCAGCCCAGATTGTCGCCGATGCCCGCGAACGCGGAGCCAGGCTCCAGACGGACGCCGTGACGGCAGCCGAGGCCGCAGCCCGGCAGGAGGCACAGAGCCTTTTGACCGCAGCGCGCTCGGGTGCGCGCCGGGCGGTCCGGACCGCCCGGGACGACGCGCTGGAGGAGGTCCTCGACAAGGTCCGGGCGCAGTTGCTCACACTCCCGGGAAGCCAGGTCGGCGTGAAGGCCGCGGTCGCCTGCGTGGACGAAATACTCGCCGCGCTGCCTCACGCCACCACGCTCCGCGTCCACCCGGCCGACGCCGCGACGCTACGCCCAGACCCGTCGGTGAGGCTGGTCGCCGACCTCGGCACCGGCGGCGCCATCGCCGAGGACGACCGGGGCCGCTACATCGACAACACCTTTCCCACCAGGCTTGCGAACCTGTGGCCGGAGGTCCGCGTCGGGCTGAGCCGCTCCTGGGAGCAAGACTCATGACAGCCCGAGCCGACTTCATCGCCGGCAACACCCGGCTGCGGGCACGGCTACCCGGCCTGCTCGCCCGGTTCGACTACGACCAGCTCGCCGGCCTGTCCCGCGACGCAGCCGCCGAACGGCTGGCCACGTCGATCTACCGCCCCTACCTGAGCCGCGACCAGGCAGGTAACCCGCTCCTCGACGCTGTCGCGCGCCGGCTGCGCGACCAACTGCGCGGAGTCCGGGGACTGTACGGCGGTATTGCCGGCACTGCGGTCGGGGTGCTGCTGGCCCGGCACGACCTGCACGACACCCTTGCGCTGCTGCGGGGGGCGTGCACCGGGCAGCCCGCCGCTGACCGGCTTGCCGCGGTGATGGGTGTCGGTGCGCTCGACCAGCGCTCCGCCGCCGACATCGCCGCAGCACCCGACGGCACCACGGCAGTCATCCGGCTGGCGGCACACCGGCTGCCTGACCCGCTGACCGCCCGGGCTCTTCCGCCGGCCTGGGAACGCTACGAACTGACCGGCGACCCCGATGAGCTTGAGACCACCATCGCGGCAGCCGCGATCGACGGATGGACCGACCGGCTGGAATGGGTCGGCCGGGCGGCTCGCCCGATCCTGGAGCTGATCCAGGCCGAATGCGATCGGGCCAACCTGCTCGCCGTACTGGGCGATCCGGCACTCCAGACACCACGTGTCCTGCCCGCAGGCCTGATCCCCGTGCCTGCGCTGCTGGCCGCCCGGCGCGGGGATCCGCAACCCGCAGCGGCCACTCGCCCTGGCTGGCGAGAACCCCTTGAACGACACCTCCACGACGGGGACCTCATCGCGCTCGAGTGGGACCTGGATGTGGACCTGTGGCGCCAAGCCGTGCGCGGCCTGCGACGCGGCGACCCCCTCGGAGCCGACGTGCCCGTGGGCTACGTGCTGGCCGTCGAATGCGAGGCGCGCACCATCCGGCTCCTTCTCGCCGGCACGGCTCACGCTCATGACGTCCGAGACCTGCTCGTCTGATGAACACGACGGCGCCGCCCGGAAGGGACAAGCCCATGACCGACGCGCTGGTCATCGCCACCCCCGCGACCGCCACGGGGTTCCGTCTCGGCGGCGCCCGAACCATCACCGCCTCCGGCGCCGACCAGACCATCGCCGCGGTCGCCCAGGAGATCGCCGACGGCCGAGCCGCGGTGATCGCCGTACACGGGGCACTGTGGTCGCTCGTCGGACCGTCGGTCCGCGCGACCTGGACCAAACAGGCCTCCCCGCTCATCCTGAGCCTCCCCGACGAGGATGGCGAGGTCTCCGCCGCCAAGGACGCGGCGCTGCGCGACCTGCTCGCCCGCGCGATCGGCTACCAGATCACCTTCACCCCCAGCGGAGGCCGGCAATGACCACGACCAGACCACACACCGAGCCAGCACCACTGGGCCGCTCCGGACTGGCCCGGACGGTGACCAGCGATACCGGCCGAGTCGTCAGGATCTCCGGCCCGGTGATCAGCGCGACCGATCTGCCCCATACCCGCCTGTTCGACGTGGTGCGGGTCGGGACCGAGAGACTGCTGGGCGAGGTCATCAAGCTCGACGGCGACCTGGTGGTGATGCAGGTCTTCGAAGACACCACGGGACTCCAGGTCGGCGAACCGGTCGAGGCGACCGGTGAACCGCTGTACGCCGAACTCGGCCCCGGACTCCTCGGCGGCATCCTCGACGGCACCCAGCGACCGCTGGAGAATCTGAGCACGGACGGCAACCTGTACATCGCTAGAGGCGCGGACCCCCACCGGCTCGACCGCAACCGCCACTGGGATTTCCGGCCCGCCGTGGAGGTCGGTGACCGCGTCGGGCCCGGTGACCTGCTCGGATCGGTTCCCGAGGGACACGCCATCGAACACCGGATCCTGGTGCCCGCCGGTGCGGCCGGCATCATCAGCGCGATCCATCCCGGCCCAGCCACCGTCCTCGACCCCGTCGTCGACATCGACGGGCATCCGATCGCGATGCTGCGCCGCTGGCCGTTGCGCCGCGCCCGCCCGGTCGCGGACCGGCTGCCGCTGACCGTACCGCTGATCACCGGCCAACGGGTCCTCGACCTGCTCTTCCCGGTCGCCCGCGGCGGCAGCGCCATCATCCCGGGCGGCTTCGGGACCGGCAAAACCGTGCTGGAACAGGCACTGGCCAAGTTCTCGACCGCAGACATCGTTATCTACGTCGGCTGCGGCGAACGCGGCAACGAACTGACCGAGGTGCTCGAGGAGTTCCCTCAGCTGACCGATCCGCGCACGGGCGCGCCCCTGATGGAGCGCACCGTGTTGATCGCCAACACCTCCAACATGCCGGTCGCGGCCCGGGAAGCCAGTATCTACAGCGGGATCACGATCGCGGAGTACTACCGGGACCAGGGCTACGACGTCGCCATGATGGCCGACTCGACCAGCCGCTGGGGGGAGGCGCTGCGTGAGGTGTCGAGCCGGCTCGAGGAGATGCCCGCCGAGGACGGCTACCCCGCCTACCTGGCGACCCGGCTGGCCGGCTTCTACGAACGGGCCGGCGCGGTCCAGTGCCTCGGCACGCCGGAACGCACCGGCTCGGTGACGGTCGTCGGCGCGGTTTCACCGGCCGGCGGTGACTTCTCCGAGCCCATCACCCAGAACAGCCTGCGGCTCGCGGGCTGCTTCTGGGCGCTCGACACCGCACTGTCCCGGCAACGTCATTTCCCTGCGGTGAACTGGCTGCGCAGCTTCTCGCAGTACGGCCTCGACGCATGGTTCGACAGGGAGATCAGCGCCGACTGGTCGCCACTGCGTCGCTGGGCGGCCGCCTCGTTGCAAGACGAGGGCGTCTTACAGGAGGTGGTGTCGCTGCTCGGCGTCGAAGCGCTGGCTGCCGAACAACGGATCACCCTGCGCATCGGGCAAGCCTTGCGAGAAGACCTGCTTCAACAGTCCTCGTTCGACGACCTCGACGCGTCCTGTCCACCGCAGCGACTGCTGGCGATGCTGCGCGTTGTCCACGAGGCCGGCGCCGCGATGAGGTCAGCGCTCCAGCAGGGCGTCGCCATTACCGACATCACGGCAGCGAGTGTGCTGGCCGACCTCGGCCGGATGCGTCGCTGGCCCGCCGACAACATCCACGAATCCGCGAGCCGCCTCATCCAGCGGATCGCCGAAGAAATGAGCTCGCTGTGACCACCACCGACGCCCAATCCCCCTTCACGGTCGGGCATCGCACGGTGACCCGGGTGGCCGGGCCCCTCATCGTCGTGGACGGGATGGACGGCGTCGGGTACGGCGAACTGGTCGAGGTCGAAACCGGCGACGGCCCGGTCCGGGAAGGCCAGGTGCTCGAGCTCGACGGGTCAACGGCGATCGTCCAGGTCTTCGGTGGAACCGTCGGAATCGGACGCCGTCAAACCTCCGTACTCACCCGCGGCCGCGCCGCCAGGACCGGTGTCGGCAACGACTATTTCGGCCGCGTCCTCGACGGAGCCGGCAGGCCACGCGACGGCGGCCCGCAACCCGTCCCGGACGACTACCGCCACGTCAACGGACTGCCGCTCAACCCGATCACCCGCGCACACCCCGACCAGTTCATCGAAACCGGTGTGTCGGCGATCGACGGACTCATCACCTTGGTCCGGGGCCAGAAGTTGCCGATCTTCTCCGGCGCCGGGCTTCCTGCGAACAGCCTTGCCGCCCGGATTGCCGCGCAGGCCCGGGTGCCCGGCGACGATGCCGAGGTCGTGGTCATCTTCGCTGCCATGGGCGTTACTCGTCGGGAGGCGGAGTTCTTCCGCACGGAGTTCCTCACCGGTGGGGCTGCCGCGCGCAGCGTCCTCCTGTTGAACCTGGCCGACGATCCCACGATCGAACGGCTGCTGACACCGCGGGTCGCGCTCACCATGGCCGAATACCTGGCGTTCGAACAGCACCGGCACGTCCTGGTCGTGATGACCGACATGACCGCTTACTGCGAAGCGCTGCGCGAGATCTCCGCCGCGCGGGAGGAGATGCCGGGGCGCCGGGGGTACCCGGGCTACATGTACACCGACCTGGCCTCCCTGTACGAACGGGCCGGCCGAGTCCGCGGCGGCACCGGATCACTGACCCAACTGATGATCCTCACCATGCCCGACGACGACATCACCCATCCGATCCCGGACCTCACCGGCTACATCACCGAAGGCCAGATCGTGCTGTCGCGTGACCTCGACCGGCAAGGCATCCAGCCACCGATCGACGTACTGCCGTCACTGTCGCGCCTGATGAACGCAGGCATCGGCGTCGGCAAGACCCGAGACGATCACCGCGGCCTCGCCGACCAGCTGTACGCCTGCTACGCCCGCGGCCGTGAGGTCCGACGGCTGATGTCGATCGTCGGCGAGAGCGGACTACCCACAGAGGACCGGCGCTATCTGGCCTTCGCCGCAGCCTTCGAACGCACCTATCTCGGCCAAGGACCAGCCCGCCGTACTCTGACCGACACCCTCGAGGTGGGCTGGCAACTCCTGGCACCCTTCCCGGCAGCCGAGCTGAAACGCGTCAGCGCTGAACACCTTGCGCATTACCACCACGAGGCGTCCGTGACAGCGACCGATGCTTGATGCATGTTCCCTCACTCGTCTGGGCCCTGACGATCCTCGGGATCCTTGCCCTGCTGCTGTTCGACTTCTTCTTCCATGTGCGCACCGCACATACTCCGACGCTCCGCGAGGCTGGAATCTGGTCAGCCATCTACGTGGGCATCGCCGTCTTGTTCGGCGTCGGCGTCTGGCTCCTGGGCGACGGGACGCTGGGCAGCGAATACTTCGCCAGCTACCTGACGGAGAAGGCGTTGTCGGTCGACAACCTCTTCGTGTTCCTCATCATCATGGCCAGCTTCAAAGTGCCTCGCGCCGACCAGCAGAAGGCGTTGCTGTTCGGCATCGTGTTCTCTCTCCTCGCGCGCACCGTCTTCATCTTCCTCGGCGCTGCGCTCGTCAACTCCTATGCCTTCGTGTTCTACATCTTCGGGCTGACTTTGCTCGTCACCGCCGGCCAAATGCTCAAACCCGGGACCACGACCGGCCGATCGGCGAACAACGTCATCGTCCGCGTCGCCAAGAGGTTCCTGAGGACCTCTGAAACCTACGACCGCGACCGACTGTTCACCATCGACCAGGGCCGTCGGGTGATGACTCCGATGCTGCTGGTCATGGTGGCCATCGGCGGCACCGACGTCCTGTTCGCGCTGGACTCCATCCCGGCGATCTTCGGCCTCACCCAGAGTGTCTTCATCGTTTTCACCGCCACCGCGTTCTCCCTGCTGGGGCTACGGCAGCTGTATTTCCTCATCGACGGTCTCCTGGACCGTCTCATCTACCTGTCCTACGGCCTCGCCGCGATCCTGGCTTTCATCGGGGGCAAACTGATCCTGCACGCGCTGCACGAGAACAACCTCCCGTTCATCAACGACGCGCAGCCCGTCGATGTCCCCGAAATCAGCACAGGCGTCTCGTTGAGCGTCATCGCCGGGGTCCTGACCGTCACCGTGATCGCTTCGCTGGCGAGCGTAAGGCTCCTCGCCGCGCGGGCCGAGCGCGATGCCGGGGGGTCTCGCGACAACGGGTCGAAGACCGACGCCGCCGGCGACTGACACCCAGCAAGACCGCGGCGGACGACCTTCAACGGAGAGCCGCACCAGCAGGCACCCGAACCAGCGCAGCAGGCTGCGTCGAAGCCTCGAGCTGGTTGCCGTGCCGCCCCCGAGAGCCCCGCACCAGGCACCGATACCCCAGCATCCCCAACCGCAGCAGACCAGCGCACTCCTTCGAATACGACACGGTCCTCGCAACTCCTCACATCGAGGTGTTGCGAGGACCGCGTTGCCCGGGGGCCCGCTTCTGATACGGCGCTCCGCTTTCGGTCAGCGTGCTGTTGGCGAACCTGGCCGTAGCTCACTGGGCGGGTGTGGCCGGACATACAGTCCACGGCTGACCCGGGTCCGCCGGCAGAGTACGAAGCGGTCAGGCGCTGAGACGCAGCCCGGTAGAGGTCGAGAAGAGGTGCAGCTTCTCGGGCTGCGGGGCGAGGTGCACGATGGCGCCCGTCTCGCTGTGCATCCGGGTGCTGATCCGGGCGATGATGTGCTGGTTCAGGCTGGAGTGCTCCGCGATGCCGTAGAGGAATGCGTCCGAGCCGAGCTCCTCGATCACCCCGACCTTCACCGCCAGCCCTTCGTCCGCGAGATGGAACGCCTCCGGCCGGATGCCCAGCACCAGCGTCTTGTCGTTACCGGACTTCGCCAGCAGGGCACGCTCGATCGGCACCACATAGTCGCCGATCTTCGCCCCGCCGTCGGTGATCTCCGCCTCGATCAGGTTCATCGCCGGCGAGCCCATGAAGCCCGCGACGAACACGTTCTTCGGCCGGTCGTAGAGGCCCAGTGGCGTGTCGACCTGCTGCAGCCGGCCGTCCTTCAGGACGGCGACCCGGTCGCCCATCGTCATCGCCTCGATCTGGTCATGGGTTACATAGACGGTGGTGACGTCCAGGCGGTGCTGGAGTTCGGCGATCTGGGTGCGGGTCTGGACCCGCAGCTTGGCGTCGAGGTTCGACAGCGGCTCGTCCATCAGGAAGACCTGTGGGTTCCGCACGATCGCGCGGCCCATCGCGACGCGTTGACGCTGACCGCCGGACAACGCCTTCGGCTTGCGGTCGAGGTATTCCTCGATGCCGAGCAGCTTGGCCGCCTCGGTGACGCGCTTGGTCCGCTCGTCCTTGGGCAGGCTCTGCATCTTGAGGGCAAAGCCCATGTTGTCGGCGACCGTCATGTGTGGGTAGAGCGCGTAGTTCTGGAACACCATCGCGATGTCACGCTCTTTGGGCGGAAAGTCTGTGACGTCGCGGTCGCCGATGTAGATCTTGCCCTCGTTGACCTCTTCGAGCCCGGCAAGCATCCGCAACGAGGTGGACTTCCCGCACCCCGACGGGCCGACGAGGACCATGAACTCGCCGTCGGCGATGTCCAGGTCCAGCCCGTCGACGGCCGGGGCGTCGGAGCCCGGATACACCCGGGTGGCTCCCTTGAACGAGACGGTTGCCATGTCACGATTCCTTTCCTTCACCGGCAGATACGTGCCGGACGACCACCAACTGCACGCCGATCGCGCGTCCTCACGGTTGCCACGCCGGGTCGGCACAACCGGCGTGGAGTCCACCCCACTGACGTTGTGCCAACCCGGCCGTTTCGGGGACAGGCAGGGCCGGCGGTTTGGCCATGACCGCTGGGGATGCCGTCAACGAATCGAATGAGATCGGCCCACTGGTGCGCTGGGCCTGCTCGATCTCGCGGACCGGTGCGATGTCAGCCGCCGACGAGCCGTTCCTCGCGACCGGTGCTGTAGTCGGCGTCGCTTGCTCGGCGCCGGTTGCCTTGACGGGCTCCGGCGGTGTCGATCGCTCTAGAAACCGGAGCAGCTCGACCGGGAAGGGCAGCACCAGCGTGGAGTTCTTCTCGGCAGCGACCTCGACGACAGTCTGCAGCAGACGCAATTGCAGCGCGGCTGGGTGCTCTGTCATCACCTCGGCGGCCTGCCCGAGCTTCTCCGAGGCCTGCAGTTCGCCGTCCGCGGTGATGATGCGGGCCCGCCGCTCCCGCTCCGCCTCGGCCTGGCGCGACATCGACCGCTTCATCGTCTCCGGCAGCGCTACGTCCTTGATCTCCACCCGCTCAATATGGACACCCCAGTCCAACGCCGGGCTGTCGATCATCAGCTCCATCCCCTGGTTGAGACGTTCCCGGTTGGACAGCAAGTCGTCCAGGTCACTCTTGCCGATGATCGAGCGCAGAGACGTCTGCGCGACCTGGCCGATGGCCGAGATGTAGTCCTCGACGTCGACGGCCGCCCGCACCGGATCGACTACGTTGAAATAGACGACCGCATCGACGCGGACCGTCACGTTGTCGCGGGTAATGCCGTCCTGTGCGGGAACTGGCATCGTGATGATCTGCATGTTGACCTTCTGCAGCCGGTCGGCGATCGGCACCAGCAAGGCAAGACCAGGCGGCCGGATCGTCGGGCGCACCCGGCCAAACCGGAACACGACGCCTCGCTCGAACTGCTTGACCACGCGGACGCACGCCGCCGACCCGATGAGGCCCACTGCCATCGCTGCGAGTAGTAGATAAAGGACGATCATTTCTTCTCCGTTAGGACGTCGCCCGCGGTCTCGTCGATAGACACTCGACGACTGACGGACATGTGCCAAGAACTAGTTGCCCCGTTCCGGCCGGAATCGGCGGATCACACCGCCGAAGGACCAGATCAGCGGGTGGGCGGAGCCTTTGTCTACGGGGCCATGAACTGTTCGTTGTTCTCGTTAGGAGCTGTGGCGAGCCGGGGCGTATTTGGTGGCGAGGCGGGCCAGGGCGAGGGCGGCGACGAGGAGGCCGAAGTCGCGTAGGGCGACGTCGTAGAAGCCTGAGAGGGTGAGCAGGTTGATGATGATGCCTGCGAGCCAGGCGGCGACGAGGAGTGCGCCGTAGCGGGGGATCAGGGCGACGGCGATGCCGGCGACGATTTCGATGACGCCGATGAGGTACATGGCGTCTTGGCCGGAGCCGGGAACGATGTCGTTGATCCAGGGGGCCAGGTAGCCGGGCCAGTCGGTGAGCAGGTTGGCGAACTTGTCCAGGCCGAACACGATCGGGGCCACCGTGAAGACGGTTCGCAGGACCAGGAATGCCTGGTAGGCCGGGTCGGACAGTGTCTCCCGGCTTGGTGTGCGGGCGGTGCGCCCCTCAGTACTCATAATCTGCTCCTTCTAGAGCGTCGATGTACTTCCATGCTTGTCCGGCGGCCACGGACTAGCACCGCCATTCGTCGGCTGAGTTGGACCCTTTGTGGTTGCCGATGATCGGCAATACGCGAACCCATCGGAAGGTTGGTGGAGCCAACGTTCCCCGGCCGCGGTGGGTTGTCACCGGGTCTCTCCTGGTTGTCGCCTCTCGGATCAGGGATGCGCGGCGTGGGTCAGTTCCGCTGCGAGTCCCTGTCGCCATGAGCTGTAGTGCGGGGCCCAGTCGAGGGTGCGCCGGGCGAGGGTGTTGTCGGCGCCGCGCAGCTGGGTCATGAAGGCGACTCCCCAGGCTCCGGCGGTCAATCTGGCAAGGGCCAGGGGTATGTGCTTCGGTGGGGGAGCCTCTAGCAGTTCGGCCAGGATGGGCAGCCACTCTCGGACTGGCGCCGGCTCGTCGTCGACGATGTTGAGCGCGCCGCGGACGTGGCTGTGCAGCGCCGCGGCGATGGCTGAGGCGGCGTCGTCGACGTGGGTGAAGGAGAAGGTGCCGTCGCCGGAGCCGATGAGCGGTATCTTCCCGGCCTGTACCTGACGGACGAATGATCCGTGTCTGCCATAGATCGTGCCGTGGCCGTAGAGCTGCCCTAGCCGTAGTACCAGCCCATCTGCCTGCCTGGTGCGCTGTTCAAGCGTCCGCAGGGCGGCGAGCACCGGGGCGAACTGCCGGGGTGGATCCCGCCATAACGGCGTGACCTCGGTGGCCGGGACCCACGTGTTCGGTTCGTAGATGCAGGCCAGGCCTTGGGTGATGATGCGTTTGGCGCCGGCCTGTTGTGCGGCGTACAGCAGGTTGCGGGTGCCTTCGGTGCGGAGCCGGTTGGTCTGCGCGAAGTCGCGGCTCATCCGCCGCGGGTTGATCTTGGCCGGGATCGCGGTGAGCAGGTGGATGACCGCGTCGGGTGCAGCGTCCGTGACGACCCGGGTCAGCGCGTCGGAGTCCAGCGCATCGGCTTCGGCGACCACAGCTCCCAGCATCTCGACCTCGACGGCGGCGCCGTACGAGCGCGCTAACCCGATCACCTCATGGCCCTGGGAGGTGAGTACGGGCAGCAGCCGGCGGCCGATGACTCCGGTTGCACCGGCTACGAACACGCGCATGATTCCTCCTGGAACGCAGTCCTGTGGGGGGCCGCGGGGCTACTGTGGGGTGCCATCGCCCCTGGACGCCGTGTCCGCCTGCTCCTGCCCAGTCAGGTAGGTCGACCTGGCCAACCGCTGGACCGAGTCGTCCAGCTCGCCGCACTCGGCCAACTGCTGCAGCGTTCGCACGACGATTGATTGCGCGTCGATCCCGAAGTGGCGGCGCAGCGCGGCGCGGGTGTCGGAGTGGCCGAATCCGTCGGCGCCCAGTGACGTCCAAGGCCTGCGGACGAACGGAGCGATCTGGTCGGGCACCGCGCGCATCCAGTCCGAGACCGCGAGGACTGGACCGACGGTGTCGGCCAGCCGCCTCGTGACGTAGGGAAGGCGGGGACGCTGGTCGGGGTGGGACTGATTCCACTCCTCTGCGGCGAGTGCGTCACGGCGTAGTTGGGTCCAGGACGTCACCGACCACACGGCGGCGTGGACTCCCCAGTCGGTGTGCAGTAGGCGTTGCGCCTCCAGCGCCCAGGGCATCGCGATGCCGGAGGCAAGGATTTGTGCCTTCGGGCCGTCGCCATCGGGAGCGAGGGAGTAGCAATGCATCCCGGCGAGAATGCCGTCGATGTCGACGTGGTCGGGCTCGGCAGGCTGGCTGATCGGTTCGTTGTAGAGGGTGAGGTAGTAGAAGACGTTCTGGCCTTCGCCTGGTCGCGGTTCGCCGTACATGCGCCGGAGTGCGTCGGCGGTGATGTGGCCGAGTTCGAAGGCGTAGGCCGCGTCGTACGCGATGCACGCGGGATTGGTGGATGCCAGTAGCAACGAATGGCCGTCCTGGTGCTGGAGGCCTTCACCGTTCAGGGTGGTTCGACCTGCGGTGGCCCCGAGCAGGAACCCTCTGGTCATCTGGTCCGCAGCTGCCCAGAGTTGGTCGCCGGTGCGCTGGAACCCGAACATCGAGTAGAAAATGTACAGCGGGATCATCGGCTCACCGTGGGTGGCGTACGACGTACCCGCGGCTGTCCAGGACGCGGCGGAGCCGGCCTCGGTGATGCCTTCATGCAGAAGGACACCTCGGGCGTCTTCCTGATAGCTCAGCATCTGCCCGCGATCGACCGAAAGGTAGTGCTGTCCGTGCGGGGAGTAGATCTTCTTGGACGGGAAGAGGGAATCCAGGCCGAAGGTGCGGGCCTCGTCGGGGATGATCGGCACAAATCGGTGGCCGATCTGCGGGTCTTTCATGAGGTCCTTGAGTAGTCGGACGAACGCCATCGTGGTGGCGACCTCTTGCCGGCCTGAGCCGCGCCGTGCGACTGCGTACGCGGCCTCGCCCGGCAGCGTGAGCGGTTTGCTGGTGACTCTGCGGGCGGGCAGGTACCCGCCGAGAGCGCGGCGCCGCTCGTGCAGGTATTGCAGTTCTGGCGCGTCCTCCGGTGGCCGGTAGTACGGCGGTTTGACCGCGTCGAGCGCCGAGTCGGGGATATCGAGGAACAGCCGGTCGCGGAACCCCTTGAGATCGTCGAGGGTGAGTTTCTTCATCTGGTGGGTGGAGTTGCGGCCCTCGAAGTGGGAGCCGAGGGTCCATCCCTTGATGGTCTTGGCCAGGATCACCGTGGGCTGTCCGGTGTGCTCGGTGGCCGCCCGGTACGCGGCGTACAGCTTGCGATAGTCGTGACCACCGCGTTTGAGGTTCCAGATCTCGTTGTCGGACAGATGCTCGACCATGGCCGCCGTGCGCGGGTCGCGGCCGAAGAAGTGTTCGCGCACGAACGCGCCGGACTCGGCCTTGTACGTCTGGAAGTCGCCGTCGGGTGTGGTGTTCATCAGGTTGAGCAGCGCGCCGTCGGTGTCGGCGGCCAGCAGCGGATCCCATTCGCGGCCCCAGATCACCTTGATGACGTTCCAGCCGGCGCCGCGGAAGTACGACTCGAGTTCCTGGATGATTTTGCCGTTGCCGCGGACCGGGCCATCGAGGCGCTGCAGGTTGCAGTTGACGACGAAGGTCAGGTTGTCGAGCTCTTCACGGGCGGCGACGCCGATCGCGCCGAGGGATTCCGGCTCGTCCATCTCACCGTCGCCGAGGAAGGCCCACACACGCTGCTGGCGGGTGTCCTTGAGACCGCGGTTGTGCAGGTACCGGTTGAAGCGGGCCTGGTAGATCGCGTTGAGCGGGCCCAGCCCCATGGAGACCGTTGGAAACTCCCAGAAGTCCGGCATCAGCCGCGGGTGCGGGTAGGACGGTAACCCGCCGCCTGCGCCGGCGTGGGAGATCTCCTGCCGGAAGCCGTCGAGTTGGTCGCTGGTGAGTCGTCCTTCCAGGAACGCGCGGGCGTAGACGCCGGGGGAGGCGTGTCCTTGAAAATAGATCTGGTCGCCGCCGCCGGGGGCGTCGTGGCCGCGGAAGAAGTGGTTGAAGCCGACCTCGAACAGCGCCGCTGCGGAGGCGTAGGTGGAGATGTGCCCGCCGACGCCGATGCCGGGCCGTTGCGCGCGATGGACCATGACCGCGGCGTTCCAGCGGTTGTAGGCCCGGATCCGCCGCTCGATGTGCTCATCGCCAGGGAACTCCGGCTCAGCATCAGGAGCGATCGTGTTCAGGTAGTCGGTACTGCGGAGATTCGCGACACCGACGCGCCGGTCGCGGGCTCGCTGCAGGATGCTGAGCAGCAGGTACCGCGCCCTGTTCTGCCCCGCGTGGTCGACGACCTGATCGATCGACTCCAGCCACTCCTGAGTCTCCGACGGGTCCAGGTCGAGCAGTTGGCTGTGCAAACCAAGGCTTTCTGGCAGGCCTTGCGGTGTCGGTGTCATGACAGCTCCTTCAGATCCGCGAAACGATGCGGTGCGGCGATCTGGAGGATCGGCTGCTGCGCAGGCATTGGCTTGTCGGACTTGCTTCGGTGGGGGTGGACGACCGCGACCGGACAGGCGGCGTGGTGCAGCACGGCCAGGCTGATCGAGCCCAGCAGCATGCCGGTGAAGCCGCCGCGCCCACGCGACCCGACCACGATCAGCTCGGCGCCGTCAGCCTCGTCGAGCAGCGCCTGGACCGGGTGGCTGTGGACGAGTTTGGTCTTCACGTCGATGCCGGGGATGAGTACCCGCTTGCTTTCCATCGCCTCGGCGAACAGTTGCCGGTCGACCTGCTCGACGATGTCCGCGGGGACACGCAGTGACGGGTGCTGACGGGTCGGCATCGCGGCATGTACGGCGGTGATTCCGACGCGGCGGCGTGCCGCCTCCTGGAAGGCGAAACGGATCGCCGCGGCCGAGACCTCCGACCCGTCGACGCCTATCACGACCCGGCCGGTCGGCGACGCGGGGAACGCCGTACCGTCTCGATGCGGGTGAACGACGATCACCGGGCACGGGGCGTGCGCGGCCACGGTCGAGCTGACCGACCCCACCAGCAGGCCGCGGAAGCCACCGAGGCCTCGACTGCCGACGACCACCAACTGCGCGTCCTGTGCCTGGCTCAGCAGCGTCGGTGCCGCGGCCGCAGCAAACAACTCGGCGGTGACCGTAATGTCGGGCGCAGCCTGGCGGGCCTGGTCCTTCGCCTCGGCGAGGATCCAACCGGCCGCGGCCCGGAGGCTGTCGTTCATCGGTTCGGTCAGGTCCAGGCCGAAGGGGTCGCCGATCATCGGCCAGGTGAAGGTGTGAACGATGTGCAGCGGGCAGCGTCGGTACGCCGCCTCGGCGGCCGCCCAGGCGAGCGCGGCCTGCGCGGATACCGAGCCGTCGACACCCACCAGGACCGGCCGACGGCCGCGGTTCATTACAGCAGTTGTCTTGGTCATGTCGCCGCTCCGCTCCAGCTCTTGGTACCCCAGCGGCTTCGACTGTGCCGCTCCAGCGGTCAGGCAGGTAGGGCGCCGATCGGCGAACCTGTGACCAGGCTTATGGCCGACGTCCGGCAACGATGCTCTACTGGGACATGGCCCGAGACCTGCGTAGATCCATTGCGACGGGAGCGGCATGAGCGAGTCCAGGGGGCTGAGGTGGCCCGGTTCCGACACGAACAGCGCCGATGAAGCATGGCTGACGGCGATCGCGCAAGCTGCCGCCGGAGACTCCCAGGCGCCGCTCGAGCTGCTGGTCGAATACCTCACCCTGCTCGCGGACGCCGCGATCTCCGGGCGACGGCCCCGTGAACATGAATTGGCGATCGTCCGCGAACTCGGGCGCCGCGCCGCCGAACAGGGCATCCCCGCCGGACGCGTCGTCGACCTCTACCTGTCAGCCGCCTGGCGGATGTGGCGGGACCTGCCCGACGTCGTGCCGTACCGCGACCGCGACACCGTCCGCGCTTCTGCACAAGCGGTCCTTCGCGCTGTCGGCGAAGCGATCGCCGTCCTCGTCGACAGCTACCAGATCGCGACTCAGCACCTGATCCGGCAGGAGGAATCCCTGCGCCGCGAACTGGTCGACGACCTCCTACGCGGCGACCCCGACGTCGCCGGAATTGTGGAACGCGCCGAACCGTTCGGACTCGACCTCGGCCGGCCGCACCAGGTCGTACTGGCCCGCCCCGCCGACGGACTCCCCGAAGGCGACACCAGCGTGAACATGCTGGAACTCTTCATCCTTGACCGTTTCGGGGACCGTGAAGTGCTCGTCGCCACCAAAGAAGGCCTTCTCGTGGTGCTGATCCCGGCGACCGCCCCCAGCACGGCACCCCGCACCATCACCCAGGGCGTGGGGACCCTGATCCACGACGCGTTGATCCGTCACCGGTCGGGCCGCGAATGGCGCGTCACAACGGGCCGGCCCTACCCCGGCTCGTACGGCATCGCCCGCTCCTACGAAGAGGCGCGAGAAGCGCTGACCCTGGCCGAGCGGCTGCAACTCGACATGCCCGTCGTCGATGCCCGCGACATGCTCGTCTACCGGGTACTGGTCCGCGACCAGGCCGCCATCGTCGATCTCATCCAGGCCGTGCTCGGCCCGCTGACCCAGGCCCGCGGCGGCGCAGAGCCGCTGCTGCAGACTCTCGAGGCATACTTCGCGACCGGTGAGGTCGCAACCGAGGCAGCCCGGCGCCTGAACATGTCGGTCCGCACCGTCACCTACCGGCTGGACAAGGTCAAGACCATGACCGGACACGACCCGGGCGACCCGGCACAACGGTTCACGCTGCACATCGCCGTCCTCGGCGCACGACTCCTCGACTGGCCCGCCCGAGACCTTCCATCGGGCGCGGAAGCCCACGCCTAGCCAACCCGACCCTGCCCAAGGGGCCGTCGTTGCCGGGCGTCGGCCATCAAGGCCGTCACAGGTTCGCCGATCGTGGTCATACCTGTCATCGCCCCGCCGAGGCACAGTCGTAGCTGCACGAGCACGGCCGCGGAGCTCCCAGGCACGGATCCCCGGCGGGCTGTCGCTCGTGTGCATGGACGAGTCAGGGGCCGTCTCCTTCGGGATCCGCCCGCCGGCGTCAGGAGGTTTGTCGTGGACCAATCAGTCGCAGCCCGCCTCCCCGCGCCCGCTACGGCGCAGGAGAACACACCATGAAGGCCTATCGAGTCTTCTGGTTGTTCTTCTGTGGTGTGCTCGGGGCCGCGGGAGCAGCCATGGCCTTCACCTGGTCGCTCACGAACGTCATCATGCTGCTTGTCCTGGCGGCTCTCACGGGTGCAGTCGTGGCCATGGTCGCCTTGGCGGACCCCGACGGTCCGAGCCGGCCTCCGCGGGAGCGACGACGGATTGTGGCCCGCAGCACGGCCCTCACCGCGGGTGGCACGATTTCGTTCATCGGCATGAGCACCTTGGTAGGCGCGCCGACAGCGGTGCTACTGCTGGCCATCCTCGTCGGGGCATCCCCGTATGCGATTCGCTACTGCGTTCGCTGGCTCCGCGAACACGGCCATCTGGCCGGCTCGGCACCTCCGCCTCTCCACTTAGATCGTGCCGACCGCTCGTCAAAGTCGGCGATGGCAGCCATCTTGGGGACCGAACCAGATCAGGCGCCGAAGCCTCACATCGCGCCGGATGCCCTGAGCGACGAAGCTCTCTGCGTGGCGTGGCGGGCCAGCTTCTCGGCTCTGCAAAGAGCCGGCTCGCCGCTGCAGCGGTTGCGGATCGTGGACGAGCGCCGGGCGTATCTCGACGAGATCGAGCGCCGCACCGCGCACGGCATGGCCGCGTGGCTGGCGTCCGGACCCAGAGCAGCCGGAGACCCCAGCAGGTTCGTGCTGGGAGACGGCGCGGTAGGTCGCGCCTCCATTGACTGGGACGACCTGCTCCACGACACGGACAAATGAACAACCCGTCCTCGATAGCCGGAGCTGGCCGATGCCAGGGAAACCGAGAACACCATGACCAAGCTGGAACACCTCTACGGCCACTTCGGACAGAGCCCATGGCTCGACAACCTCACGCGCGCCTATCTGCGTGACGGCACTCTGGCTCGGATGGTCGCCGACGGGATCCGCGGCGTTACCGCGAACCCGACGATCTTCGCCCGGAGCATCATCGGCTCCCACGACTACGACGAACAGTTCTCGGAACTGATGGCCGCCGGCAAGTCGGTGGACGAGGCGTACTGGGAACTGGTCATCTCTGACGCCTATCAGGCGCTCACCGTACTGCGACCGGTCTTCGACAGGGGTGACTGCGTCGATGGTTTCGTGTCGGTGGAGGTGTCTCCCCAGCTGGCTCACGACGCGTCCGGCACCATCGCCGCCGCGCGCTGGCTACGCCGTCGTATCGCCCAACCCAATCTGCTCGTGAAGATTCCCGCAACTGCGGAAGGTGTCACCGCCGTCGAAACACTGATCGGCGAGGGGGCCAGCATCAACGTGACGCTGCTGTTCTCGCTGTCCCGGTACGCCGAGATCGTCGAGGCCTACTTGTCCGGGCTGGAGACGTTCACCGCGAACGGCGGCGATCCTTCGACTGTCAGCAGCGTCGCCTCGTTCTTCGTCAGCCGGGTCGACACCGAGGTCGACCAGCGACTCGAGGCGCTCGGCACTGACGAGGCGCTCGCTTTGCGCGGCCAGGCCGCGGTCGCGCAGGCCAAGCTGGCGTACAGGCTGTTCACCGAACAGTTCTCTACCAAACGTTGGCACCGGCTCGCCGGCCTGGGCGCAGATGTCCAGCGTCCACTGTGGGCCTCGACGTCCACCAAGAACCCCAAGGACCGCGACACCCGCTATGTCGAGGAACTCATCGGCCGCGAAACGGTCACGACCTTGCCCGAAGCAACCATCGCCGCCTTCGAGGATCACGGCACGATGGCTCGCACCGTCGACAACGGCGTGCCGAAGGCAGCCGAACTGATGGAGCGCTTGGCAGCCGTCGGCATCGACATGACCGCCGTCGGTCGCACCCTGGAGGACAACGGCATCGCCAGCTTCAACAAGGCCTACCAAGACGTGCTGGCCAATCTGACAAACCTGGCGGCAGTCTCGCCGACACCCGGCCATACCCGCGAGAAAGACTCCCCGCCTGTCTCTCGACGACGCAGCGACGCCCGCCGCAGCTGAACCTATCTCGCACGCCAGGCGGGCGTGCCCGGCCCCGGCCGAGACTGAACAGCCAGCGCGTTTGAGCCTGACCTCCGCGCCTACCCTGGGCCGCAGGAAGCGCCGCGGCATCAGGTCATGCAACGAGTCTATAGGTGGTGACGGCTGCCGAGCCCGTTGCGCGCAGCGGCGCGGAACGGGGTACGTCGAAGACGGCAGGATCCGGGGTCACTCTGGCGAGTCAACGTCTCGGCCTGACCCGTCGGGGTGTTGTTGTTGCATGTTCTCTTCCAGGTTCTCCACGCGTCCCTCGTCGTCGCTGGCATCCAGCAGATTGTCCGCCGGCGCGCGGTTGCCCGGGTACTCCGCGAGCGCTACCTCTGGGTGGTGTCGGTCGAAGGCGGGGCTTTCGGATCGGATCCGGGGCAGCTTCTCGAAGTTGTGCCGCGGTGGAGGGCAGTTGGTCGCCCACTCCAGGGAACGGCCCCAGCCCCACGGGTCGTCCACTCCCACCAAAGGTGCTCGGCGGTAGGTCTTGTAGACGTTGTAGAGGAACGGCAAAGTCGAGGCGCCGAGGATGAAGGCGCCGACGCTGGAGATCTGGTTCAGCGTGGTGAAGCCCTCGGTCGGGCTGTAGTCGGCGTAGCGCCGCGGCATGCCCTCGACACCGAGCCAGTGCTGCACCAGGAACGTGGTGTGGAACCCGATGAACAGCATCCAGAAGTGCAGCTTGCCCAGCCGCTCGTCGAGCATGCGGCCGGTCATCTTCGGCCACCAGAAGTAGAACCCGGCGAACATCGCGAACACCACGGTGCCGAAGACCACGTAGTGGAAATGCGCCACCACGAAATAGGTGTCCGTGACCTGATAGTCCAGGGTCGGCGAGGCCAGGATGACGCCCGTCAGACCGCCGAACAAAAACGTCGTCATGAACCCGAGTGACCACAACATCGGGGTCTCGAACGACACTGAGCCGCCCCAGATCGTTCCTATCCAGTTGAAGAACTTCACCCCGGTCGGCACCGCGATCAAGAACGACATGAACGAGAAGAACGGCAAACTCACCGCGCCAGTGGCGAACATGTGATGTGCCCACACCGTCAACGACAACGCGGCGATCGCCAGCGTCGCGCCGACAAGCCCCATGTAGCCGAAGACGGGTTTACGGCTGAACACCGGCAGGACCTCGGTCACGATGCCGAAGAACGGCAACGCGATGATGTACACCTCGGGATGGCCGAAGAACCAGAACAGGTGCTGCCACAGTATCGGCCCGCCGTTGGCCGCGTCGAAGACATGGGCCCCGAGTGTTCGATCCGCCTCCAGCACCAGCAGCGCCGCCGCCAGGATCGGGAACGCCACTAGCACCATGATCGACGTGATGAGAGTGTTCCAGGTGAAGATCGGCATCCGGAACATGGTCATCCCGGGCGCTCGGAGGGTGATGATCGTGGTGATGAAGTTGACGGCGCCGAGGATGGTGCCCAGGCCGGCCATCCACAGACCCATGATCCACAGGTCGCCGCCGATGCCCGGGGAGCGGACCGCGTTGGACAGCGGTGCGTAGCCGGTCCAGCCGAAGCTCGCTGCGCCGCCGGGAGTGAAGAATCCACTGAAGGCGATGAGCCCGCCGAACAGGAACAGCCAATAGCTGAACATGTTCAGCCGTGGGAACGCGACGTCGGGGGCACCGATCTGGATCGGCATGATGACGTTGGCGAAGCCGACGAACAGCGGGGTCGCGAACAGCAGCAGCATGATCGTGCCGTGCATCGTGAACAGCTGGTTGTACACCTCTTCGTTCACGATCTGCAGGCCCGGCTTGGCCAGCTCGGCACGCATCAGCAGCGCCATCAGACCGCCGATCAGGAAGAACGCGAACGACGTGATCAGGTACAGCTGCCCGATCAACTTGTGATCTGTGGTGGTGAGGACACGCACCACCGCACGGCCCAGCGGGCGGCGCCCTCCTGCCGCTGTGACAACTCTTGTCATCGTCGCCCGTTCCGCGACGCCGGTCATCGAACTGCTCCGACGCCACGCAGGGTCATACGGGTCAGATTCACCACCACGGCCGCTCCTCCATCAAGTCCTCGTAGTGCGCTTCTGCTGTTGCCCTTCACCAGTTCGCGGGCGGATCGCTGGCTGGAAACGAGTCATAGCCCCACGCATCGACAATGTCTCGAGGACCTGGTTCGCCGTTTGCCTGTCGGCGCGGAACACTCCGGGCCGACCGTGCGGGGATGGGTCGCAGACCGCTGCGCCGCCGTGGAGACTGTTCGCGGCCGGAACCGCTTGCCTCCGTTGCGTACTGGCAGGACATGCACAGGCTGGCCATCGGCAGCGCCGTCAGGCGGTCCACGGCGATGTCGTCGCCGCACCCCTGGCACATTCCGAAACGGTCCTCATCGATGCGGTGCAACGCGGCATCGATGTCGGCCAGGGCCGTTGCCGCGGCTGTCATCAACGCGGACGCGACCTCGTCCTCCGCATCATCGGATCCGATCGCGATGTCGGCGGTGAGCTCGTTGAGCTGTTCGACCCGGAACCGCCGGAGTTGCTCAAGATCCGCGCGGAGACCATTCACGTCCACGTCCGCCCGGCCGCGGCACTTGCGAGTCGGGACCGCATATCTGGGCTTGGTCACGGGACCTCCTTGCATCGCAACGGGGCAACCGGGCTGGTCACTTGGACACACAGCAACCTCGAGACCTGTCGGATTGCTGTCCCGGCTCAGGCCCACAATGCCGCCCCACGCCCGCGGTAGATATGCCCGAGTCCGGCCAAGGCGACCGCTCTTCCTTGCCGAACATCGGCAACCGGGCCTCGAACTCGATCACCCGGTCACACCATCACGGTTCGATCAGGCCGGCGCGGATGGCGTAGCGGGTGAGGTCGAGACGGTCGCGTAGGCCGAGCTTGTGCAGCATGTTCGCCCGGTGCCGTTCGACCGTTTTGACGCTGATGAACAGCTCTTCCGCGATCTCCTTGGAGGAGTGACCCTCCGCGACGAGCTTGAGGACCTCTTCCTCGCGGACGGTGAGAACCCGCTCAGGCACACCCTCACCACGCCGAGCGCGGTCCAGGTAGTCGCGAATCAGGGCGGTGACCGCACCCGGGTAGAGGAAGGGCTCACCCCGGATCGCGGCCCGGCAGGCCTCCACCAGGTCGCGGTCGGCGACCGATTTCAGGACGTAACCGGACGCTCCGGATCTGAGTGCTTTGAAGAAGTACTGCACATCGTCGTACATCGACAGCATCAAGATACGCAGATCAGGAAGGAGAATGGACAACTCCCGAGCTGCCTGCAGTCCGGTCATCCGTGGCATCGCGACGTCGAGAATCGCCAGGTCGACGGGCTGGCGCCGGGCTGCGGCGACAGCTTCTGCGCCGTCGCCGGCCTCAGCGACGACCATCAGGTCAGGTTCGCTGTCCAGGATGAGCCGCACTCCGCGACGAACCAGCGCGTGGTCGTCGGCGAGCAGGATGCGAATAGGCGCCTGTGCCGGCATCGTCATCCGCCTCTGTGCGAAAGCGGTACGGAAAGGTTCACTTGAACGCCGCCCTGAGGAGCGCCTTCGAGGTCCAGGGTCGCTCCGATCAGCAGGGAACGCTCGCGCATTCCGCGGATCCCGGCGCCCTCATGCGCGAGGCCGATCCCACGGCCATCGTCACAGATCAGCAGTCGCACGACGTCACCAGCGCGGTACAAGCGGACTGTGACCTCTGTGGCCTCAGCGTGCCGGGCGACATTGGTGAGACTTTCCTGGGCGACTCGGTAGAGCACCAGTTCTGTTTGCTGGTCCAACTGGGGCAGGTCGGCGTCGAACTGTCGGTGCACCGTCAGCCCTGTGTGGGTGGACAGATCGGTCGTCAGGGTGGTCAAGGCGCTGATGAGACCGAGATCCTCCAGCACGCCGGGGCGCAGCCTCCCCGCGAGTCGACGTACGTCGTCCAGGCTGGCGCGAGTGGTCTCCTGGGCGTGCTGAAGGTCGGTTCGCAGAAGGGGATCCTGGGTGCGGTCGGCGGCGCGCTTCAGCTCGAGCAGCACCGCGGTCATGCTCTGCCCGACCTCGTCGTGGAGTTCCTGCGCGATGCGGCGCCTCTCGCCCTCTTGGGCCGACAGCGCCCGCGCGCTGCTCGTGGCCCGCTCGTTCTCGAGCCGGTCCAACATGTCGTTGAACGCGCGAACGAGGTCCGGCACACCGCCGTCGCCGGTCACTGACACGCGCTGGCCGGGGCGGAGGAGATCCACCGTGGCCATTCGGCGAGTGACGCGCTCCAGCGGTGCCAGGCCGACGTGTAGCAGGACGGCGTTGGCTACGAGCATGACGCCCAGGCCGCCGATCAGGACAACAGCCTCAGCCAGGGCCACCGGGACCGACACTGTCACCGGCGCCCACAACAGCAACGCCGTGGCCGCCCCGAGCACCACCGCATTGAGTCCGAAGATTCGCCAGAACAACGCCATTCCCAGCCGGCCTTTCTCGATGACTGCTATGCCCACTATCCGCCCTTTTCGCGACGCAGTCGGGTGGGGCGGTGCCGGCGGCCAAACGGATAGGCGCCGTGGAATCACAGAGGCTGGCCGGTCAGGGTGGGGTGGCGGTCGGCGGCGACCATGGCCAGACCGGCGCCGCGGACGGCGGCAGTCTGGGGGGCGGGAGCAGGCCGCACCGGCGCCGCCAGCTGTTTGGCCAGCCGGTAGGTGATCTCCGGACGCAGCGCGCCGCCTCCGGTGAGTAGCGGCCCACGGTCCAAGGCATCGACAACCAGTCCACCGCAGTCATGGCTCAGGAGATCGGTCACCACTGCGACGATCGACCGCACGAGCTCGGCAACGGTCGTGGTCGCGCCAAGATCGGAGGTTCCCACGTCCAACCGATGGGCCTGTGTCACGCCACCATCCACTAGCAAACCCACTTCGGTCAGGCCTGCTCCGATGTCCAGCACCAGCAGTGGCCGGGCCAAGTCAGCTCCTGCTCCGAGCGCGGCGGCTTTCACACTGTCAATGGTCAGCACGACCCGCGTATCGAGAACCTCCAGTGCGGCCCGGCCCACGCTCTGGTGCTGACCAGCGCACAGGACCGGAGTGGTCAAGACAACCATCGAGTAGTGACCGAGGCCGGCTCGATTGCCGAGGAGGCGCTCGAGTATGCAAGCGGCCCCCGCCTCGTCGACGACGACGCCGCGGTGCACGGGACGACTGCCGCAGTCCGCGCCAGGCGAGATGATCGTGGGCTCGTCGACGATCAGACCAGGGTCCGGCATCCAGGCCCTGGTGCGGGCACTGCCCAGGTCGATCGCCACGCCGGACGACCGCTGGCTGGCCGACCACGTACCACGGCGCCGTAGCCCCGCCGTACGCGGAAACGGTGTACGCGAGCCCGGAGTCACGAGACTGCGTTCTTGAGGCGCCACGAGACTGACTCCTTGAGTTGGTGGCACGGGCCGCAGTACCGGGCGTGCGGCAGGATGCGCAGGCTCGCCAGCGGAATGGGCCGGTCGCAGAGGTGACAGCCGCCGTACAGGCCGGCGTCCATCCGGCTCAGCGCGGCATCGACATCGGTGAGCACCAGCTGGGCGGCCGCGGCAAGAGCGGTCAGCACCTCTTCATGCGCTTGCGCGTGCTGGCAGGCCGGCAGATCGTCGGGCCTCGGCCAGGTCTCGCCGAGGCCGTCCAACTGCTCCAGCCGGAACCGACGCTCATCATGAAGGCATGCGCGCAGCGCGTCCAGGTCCTCGGGACCGAGTTCGGTCCGGCGAACAGTGGCGAATGTGTAGCTCAAGACTTCACACCCTTTACAAGGCGTCAGAAGACAACAGATTGGACAGGCCATCCACGGGGGAGCAGCGCAGCACCACCTCGGTCCGTGGCCCGATTTTGGTAGGCGCCGATCAGGTGGCGCGCTGCTGACAGCTGACGCAGTAGCTCACGTAGGGCAGGATCTCCAGTCGTTCAACCGGAATGCGGGTGCTGCAGCCCTGGCACGTGCCATAGGTGCCGTCGGTCAGGCGGTCTTCAGCTGCCGTGATCTCGGTCAGCACGCGCCGGATGGCGGCTGTCTGCGCCGTTGCAAGGTCCCCGTCCGCAAGGGCGGCACCGTCTTCGATGGCGCTGAGTTGGGTGAGACGAGAGTTGCGTTCGTGTTGCAGGCGCTGGCGGGCCTCATGCACGGTCATTTTCACGGAGCGGGCCACGGTGGTCACTGAAGGTACGTCCTCTCACGAACACTGGGGAACGAAAGTAGACGCCGCTGCCGCCAACGGCACCACATGAAATGCACCGTTCGCCCCAGTTGCGTCCTGCCTCCACCATGCGCGACACCGGCCGCAGTGACCATCGGGGCCAGCACCCATTTAGCGAGGCGCTTAGGCCGTATGCAGGACCAAATGCGGGCGAGGTAGACGGCCAGGGCGCGACGCTGTGTATCGCACCCCGCCGCACACGCTTGGCGCAACCGACCCAAGACGGTCTCGTCGATACTGGCCAAGCCCTCGACAGGGTTTGGCGGTCGAGGCGACCGGGCCGAACAGATCGGGCTGGTCACGCAACACCGCCAGATCCGAGATCGCCTCGCCACCATCGGACAGCATCGCCGCGAGGTCGACCACCACCCGGCGCGGATCATGCCTCGAACCGCGCGCTGACGAAGCCCGCTCAACGCCTCCCTGAAGGCATGGGACAAACCGGTGACCTCGGCCAGATCGGCCAGCAGCCGCGACCCGGCATGCGAGGCGACACCCCGCCCATGAGCCGCCACCATGACCGCGGGACGCCTCGTTGTACTTTCACCTGCGAAGTGCCTTCCCTCTCGGGTCATTCTGAGCTCGAGGCAAGTCCAGAATCCCTTCGCAGGTAAGGCTTTTCTCTACATCCAGGCCGCGTGTCGACCACCGCGATCACATCGTCTACTGCAAAGCGAGGTTTAGTGGCACGGGTCCCGCAGGGTGCTCCTCGGCCGGACTCTCGCGGGTCGGTAGACCGGCCGGGAATGCCGTTACCCGGATGCCCATTCGCACAGCTCGGTCCCATTGGCGCGAAGGGCGAACACGGTGGCCTCGGGACCTTGTGCCAACGCCGTAACGCCTTCCCAAGCTTTCACTGAAGTCCCATTTCCTCCAGCGGCAGGTGCCTCGCGACTGTTCAACTGAAGGGTCGCGACCTCGGTTCCCACGGCACGTTCCAGAGTGTGCCTGGATGGGCTGTACGCGACCTCGGCTTCACCGTTCTGTGCCAACAAGGCATCCGCGGAGGGATCCGGTACGAGCGTCGACGACAGGGGTTCGCCAGTGTCGGCCTTTACCAAACCGTTCTGAGTCAGCGCGGCGATGGTCCCGCCAAGATCATAGAGACCGTTCAATGGGATAATGTCCGTGTGCTTCGTTGTGCTCGACGCAATTGCTAGGGCGTCTGTCACCGACTCGTTAGATAACCAACCCGGCGCCACGATCAGCGTACTACCCGCTCGAGCGATTTTCTTGGTGCCCTCGTACCCGTTGGGCAAGTCAAAGGCTCTCGACGTTGTGCCGTCGCTGGACACCCGTTGGAGATAGGGAACGTTGAGGCGGCCGATCAGCACCCCGTCGCCGTCCGCAATGAGGGTTGAAATCCATGTGCCAGCCAGGGGCTGGGTCGTGTCAACTGCTCCAGGGAGCTGACCTTCGGCGTTCGCAGGGATCGACGTTGTGGTTATCGTTTCTCGGATTGGATCCCAGCGCGCGACAGCGTACGGCAGATTGACCCATACCGCGCCATCGCTGGTGATAACGGTGGTCGTGACAGGACCGTTGTAGCCGGAGTCCGGCAGCGGATACTGAAACTGTTGTCCGGTCGCGAGATCATAGCGATGGAGGCTCGATTTGCCTCCGATTTCCATGACCGGGAACCATAACGCGTCCTTCACCTTGTCGAACGCGAGGGAGTAGGCCGGAGCGTTCAAACGTTCCAGTACCACGCAGTCCGTCGCCTTCGCGGCCGAATGACTCGTTGGGACCTGGTTACCGCAGGCCGAGCAGAGTACTCCGATCGCGACGAGAACAGCTATACGCATTCTCCATGTCCGCAATATACTCACCTCAACTACCGGCCGAGTAGAATTGGGCGAAACTGCTAGATTGATGGTAGCAAGGTGTTGGGGAAGCACTTCGTCACGAAGTACGGGACCAAACAGGGATCATCGTTCTCGGCCGAGTGGCGCCGTTCGGCATCGACGTTGTGATTGGTGGCGGGCGCCAAGCTGCTCTCGCCGCTCTGGCGGTGAGAGCCGGCCGTCGCGCATTCGGTCCACCCCCGCATCGTGGGCTGGGCCAACGGACAGCACACTGCCAACGGCCGGGATCTCGAACGGCGGTTGATGCACTCAGCCGTCGGCGACGGCAGCAGTCGATAGCGAGGCATCAGGCCTTCGCGTTCGTACGTCGTGCGGGTGCCGTTGTCGAGGTCGTGTGGGTGTAGCCCTCGCCCAGGCCCGCCGAGGAACTATCTCGGTCGGCGCGGACTTACGCCGAACTCGTAGCGCCTGGAGGCTTGGTCCCGCGGTACGGCGGGCTGTGAGGGCATGCCGAAAGTGTTCGGGCGGAGCAGCATGTAGTTATGGCGGCGAGGGATTTGGTGTTCGGGGTGGGGGACAGGGTTCGGACTTGGGGGCGGTTCGTGGCCGGGGCGGACGGTGATTGGTTGGACTTGGCCCGTGTGCATGATTTGACGTGGAAAGCGCCGGGTTGGAAGTCGGATCGGTCGGTTCGGTTGATCGGGGCAGATGGCGAGGCGGTCGCTGCCGGCATCGCAGCGGACCGAGGTCTGGGCTACGTCTCGGTGGTTGGGATCTGGCGTGACGAGAGCATCGAGGTCGAGGTGTTGTCGGCGGAGATCCCTGCTCGGGAGGCGCGTGCAGTTCGGAGGGACCCGCCGTGCCCGCCGCCGCCCGGTGGCTGGCGGCACGGCGTGGTCGAGCTGGACGTTGACCTCCGCGACCGCGAGTCGTCCGGACCGATCGTCCACCTGGCGATCTTCCGTCCCTCCCCGGAGCAGGAAGTGTTGGTCGTCGCTGCCACCGATGTGGACGCGGTGATCCGGCAGTTGTCGCCGAAACTGCCACGACAGTTATGCGTGGTGCCCAGCCGGTTCACCCGCGCTCAGATCGACGAGGTGTACGACGTCCTGCACGCCAATTGGCGAGACTGGCGCCTGGAATCCTTCGGCACCGGCTCGGATGAGCAGGCTCAACCGTTCATCGCGGCGATGATGTTCCGGGTCACCGCTGAGATGGCTGAATGGGCCGACGCACTGCCCGAGGGACTGGTCCGCCTCGAGCCGACAGTGAGCCCGGCCTGACAATGCGGTCGAGTAGCTGAGCCGTGATCACCGCCGCGGTAGTGGGTGAGCCTGCTCGGCGGGCTGGTCGCGCTGGTCAGCGGCGCGTTGCCGTGGTCGACGAGTGGATGTTTGGTGCGGGTCGCGCCGGTGCTGGTGTTCCTGGTCGGGGCGACCGTGATCGCCGAACTCACCGATGCCGCCGGAGTATTCGACGTGCTTACGCGCCGCGCGGCTGAGGTGATAGATGAACTGACCTACTTCAGCGTGGTACGTCGCGCTCGTCAATGCGGGCTCGGACAGCGCCAGGACGTTCGTTCGGGATGCGCGCAGCGTCCGCGCCTGTCAGGACATAAGAGACAGTGCTCGGTGCGTCGGTCACCACGTTGAGCTCGATGTCGTCTCGGGCGAGTGCAGCACGACCGCGGCCGGATAAGACATCGAGGACCTTATTTTTCAGGAACTTCGGCGTAATCGTCCGGAGGAACTAACTCTTGACCGCGCAAGTCGGGAGTCCTAATCTCTCGACACGGTTAACGCGTCGAAGCGCTTCGATGACACGTGATTCGCTCGAAATCTGACGGACTCAAGCTGCTGCCGGGAGACCCGCCATGATCGGTTTCATCATCCGCAGGTTGCTCTACGGGGTGATCACCCTGTTCATCATCTCGGTCGCCAGCTTCCTCATGGTGCAGGCGCCGCCGGGGAATGCGTTGACAGCTGAGATCCAGCAGCTGCAGTCGCGCGGAGGCACTGTTCCTCAGGAGCAGATCACGGCCCTCGAGGCTCGCTACGGCCTCAACGATTCCTTCGTCACGCAGTACTGGAAGTGGGCCGGCGGCTTTGCCCGGGGCGATCTCGGCTACTCGTTCAGCCAGAAGGAGGAGGTCGCCGACCTGATTTCGGGACGTCTGGGCTACTCGATCATGCTGAGCTTCGGAGCCCTCATGATCGCCTGGCTGATCGCGATACCCGTGGGGGTCTACTCAGCGACCCATCGCTACAGCCTGCCGGACAATCTCGTCACCTCGGTGCAGTTCATCGGCGTCGCGATCCCCGAGTTCTTGCTGGCCTTGATCATCCTGGTGATCGCGTCACGATGGCTGAACCTCGACGTCGGCGGCCTGTTCTCGCGCGACTACGCGAATGCACCGTGGAGTTTCGGCAAGTTCACCGATCTGCTCAGCCATGCCTGGGTGCCGATGGTGATCATCGCCGCCGGCGGCACCGCGGGACTGACCAGGGTGATGCGGGCCAACCTGCTCGACGTACTCAACCAGCAGTACATCCAGACGGCTCGCGCCAAAGGTGTGATCGAACGCCGGGTGATCTGGAAGCATGCCGTGCGCAACGCTTTCCATCCGTTGGTGATGGCCCTCGGGGGCGTGCTGCCGGCACTGATCGGGGGCGAGGCGATCGTCAGCGTGGTATTGAACCTGCCGACGATCGGGCCGCTGTTCCTCACATCACTGACCGAGCAGGATCTCTATCTCTCGGCGTCGTTGCTGGTGGTGCTGTCCGGGTTGCTGATTGTCGGCAACCTGCTGGCGGACCTCGCACTGGGCTGGCTCGACCCACGCGTTCGCGCGGTGGACTGAAAGGCGTGTGATGGCAAGCCTCGGAGTAATCTCGACCGATCCGGACGTGACCGCGCCGGCCGAGAAGGGCGCTGACGTCGCCGAAATCTCTCAAACCCGCTTGATGATTCGCCGCTTCCGGCAGAGCAAGCTCGCGGTCGGCGGTGGGATCGTCCTGCTGTTCCTGTACCTGGTCGCATTGTTCGCCCCCTTCGTGGCGCCGAACGATCCGGCGGCGGTCGACACCAGCGCCAAGTTCGCGGTGCCGTCGCGGATCGTGTGGAGCGGCGGACCGGCGATGTGTGCGCTGCGGCAGGAGATCAAGGACTTCGAGTACGTCTACACCTCCGACTGCGAGCACCCGGATCGGCTGCACCTGTTCGGCAAGGGCTGGAACTACAAGCTGTTCGGCCTGATCGAGACCGACCGCCACCTGTTCACACCGGGCAGCGGCAAGGTGCTGATCTGGGGCGGCGATTCCTCCGGGCGCGACGTCTTCGCCCGTACGGTGAAAGGCGCACAGGTCTCACTGAGCATCGGTCTGCTCGGGACTGCGATCGCGACCGTCCTGGCGGTGATCATCGGCACGATCTCGGGCTACTTCGCCGGGATCACCGACACGGTGATCCAGCGCGTCATCGAGATCGTCTCATCGGTTCCGACACTACCGCTCTGGGCGACGCTGGCGGCGATCCTGCCCCGCGACATGTCGGTACCCGAGCGCTACTTCTTCATGTCGGTCATCCTGTCGCTGGTCGGATGGGCCGGCTTGGCCCGGGCGCTGCGCGCGAAGGTGATGTCGTACGCCGGAGCCGACTACGTGAAGGCGGCGCGGGCGGCCGGCAGTGGCCATGCGCGCATCATTCGCACCCACATGATCCCGAACTCGCTGAGCCACATCGTCGCGGTCACGATGCTGGCGATCCCGATGGGCATCGTCGCCGAGACGTCGCTCTCGTTCCTCGGCATCGGCATGCAGGATCCGGCGATCAGTTGGGGCGTGCTGCTGCAGGACGCACAGGACGTCAACGTCGTGACGTCGTACCCGTGGCTCTTGATTCCGGCGTTCGCGGTCATCGTCGCCGTCACCTGTTTCCAGCTGCTCGGTGACGGCATCCGGGACGCCGTGGATCCCTACGGATAAGCCGCAGCGGCAACCGACCGCTCTCGTACGACGCAGACCAGCAGCCTGAGGCAAGGAGTACACAGGATGACGCCGACCTCGACACCCACCGCGACCGCCCCCGGCGCGCGGACACCGGCCGACGCTGTCGTCAGCGTGCAGAACCTGCACGTCGAGTTCAAAACACCGCTGGGCAAGGTGAACGCACTCAACGGCGTGAACTTCGACGTGCCGCAAGGCAAGGTCCTCGGCATCGTCGGGGAGAGCGGTTGCGGCAAGAGCGTGACGGCTCGCGCGATCCTCCAGATCGTCGAGAAGGCCGGCACGATCAGCAAGGGTCGAATCCTGTTCCGGTCGCGGCCGGAGGCTGTCGACCTGACCTCGCTGGATCCGCAGGGCCGGGAGATGCGGTCCATTCGGGGCAAGGAGATCTCGATGATCTTCCAGGAGCCGATGACCTCGCTCAACCCGGTCTACCCCATCGGAGACCAGATCGAGGAAGCAGTCCGGCTGCACCAGACGCGAGACAAGGACGAAGCGCGGCGGCGGGCCGTCGAGGTGCTGCGCCGAGTCGGAATGCCCAACCCGGAACAGGTGGCGCGAACCTACCCGCACCAGCTGTCCGGCGGCATGCGTCAGCGCGCGATGATCGCGATGGCCTTGTCATGTACGCCGACACTGCTGATCGCCGATGAACCGACGACGGCGCTGGACGTGACGACCGAAGCGCAGATCCTGCAGCTGATGCGTGACCTGCAGGCCGAGTCCGGCATGTCGATCATGTTCATCACTCACTCGATGGGCGTCGTGGCCCAGCTGTGCGACGACGTGGTCGTCATGTATCTCGGCCGGGTCGTCGAGCGGGCGCCTGTCGACGACCTGTTCTACAACCCGAAGCACCCGTACACGATCTCCTTGCTCCGTTCGATACCACGGATAGGTGTCGGGCGCGGACAGCCGCTGGAGACGATGAAGGGCGGCGTCCCGGATCCGTATTCGACCGTGCCGGGCTGCCCGTTCCACCCGCGGTGTCCGAGCGCGATGAAGGGCCTGTGCGACACGGTGGTGCCGATCGAGGCGCCGGTCGAAGGCGGGGTCGACGGACACGGTGTGCGCTGCCATCTCTATCCAGGGTGCACCCCTCTCGACGTCGCAGTCGACACGGTGTCCGAGCGTGAAGAGGAGGAATGACGATGTCTGATCCGCTGCTCGAGGTCACCGGCTTGACGAAGCACTTCCCGGTCAAGAACGGCCTGCTTCGCCGGGTCGTCGGTCAGGTCAAGGCCGTCGATGGCGTCGACTTCACCATCAATCGCGGTGAGACGTTCGGACTCGTAGGTGAGAGTGGCTGCGGCAAGAGTACGACGGGCCGGACCGTCCTGCGCCTGGAGGAGCCGACCGGTGGCGAGGTTGTCTATCATCACGAAGAGCTGGGCCCGGTCGACATCGGGACTGCGGACCGCCGGCAGCTGAAGCGGCTGCGTCCGGAGATGCAGATCATCTTCCAGGACCCGTTCTCCTCGCTCGACGCGCGGATGACGGTCGGCCGGATCATCGCCGAGCCGATGGTGATCAACCGGACTCATCATGGACGCGAACTGCGCGACCGGGTTGCCGAACTGCTGAGCGTTGTCGGGTTGCGGCCCGAGCATGCCAGCCGTTACCCCCACGCGTTCTCAGGTGGTCAGCGGCAGCGGATCGGCATCGCGCGGGCGTTGGCGCTGAACCCCAAACTGATCGTCTGCGATGAACCGGTGTCGGCGCTGGACGTATCCGTGCAGGCACAGGTGCTGAATCTGCTGGAGAGTCTCCAGGCGCAGTTCGATCTGACATACCTGTTCGTTTCGCATGACCTGTCGGTGGTCGAACACATCGCCGATCGAGTAGCGGTGATGTACCTGGGCAAGGTCGTCGAGGTCGGTACCACGGACCAGCTGTTCTACAGCCCGAAGATGCCGTACACCGAAGCACTCCTGTCGGCGCTGCCAAAACCGGACCCGCGCAAGAGGACCAAGCCGACGCTGCTCACCGGCGACGTGCCCTCGCCGGCCAACCCGCCGCACGGATGTCACTTCCATCCGCGGTGCAAGTACGCGCAGGATCGATGCAGGACGGAGGTGCCGCAGCTGCGAGATCTTGGTGGCGGTCAGTTGGCGGCCTGCCACCTCGCCGACTCGCTCGAGCTGAAAGGCGCCGAACCGCTGCCGGACGTTCCCGTGATTTCGGCGGAGGAGGCGGTGCGAGCGGCGGCGAGCAGGAATTCGAGGCCGCCTGCCGATGTCGCCCCACACAGTACTCAGGAGGCGATGTCGTGATCGAACAGAGGCGGGAGAGCCCGCCGCGGTTCCGGGGAGTGTCGATCTACCAGGATCCGCTCGGGCGGTTCGCATTCCGCCACCCGTCGACATGGAACACGTTCGAGTTGCCCGACGGCCACGAGGGCGCGCTGTTCTCTCCGGAGGCCTCGGCGCCGCAGACCTACCTCGCGGCATGGGCGAACCGATTGCCCGAGTCCGTCGTAGCCGAGGATCTCGACCTCCTGAGTTCTGGCATGGCCGAAGGGCTTGCTCGACTGAACTCTTGCGAGGTGCTCGAGTCGCATGACGATGCGGTGGGCAACTTGGTGCGTTTGGAGCGGCTGTACACCTTCTCGGACGACGACGTGGTCCGTCAGCGACGGGTGTGGGTGTTGTACGTCGATACCTGGCAGATCGTGCTCGTCTATCAAGGGGAGTCACGCCAGGAATACGACTACTGGAGCCCGATGGGCAACTACTCCTTCGCGACGTTCGACCTGGCGCAGGATCTGTGGTTCTCGACCGAGAGGGCCTGTTCGTAGCGCGCTCCTCGCGCATTCTCGTCATTGCAGTCCCATCGAATCGACGATTCGTGAAGCCATTTTGGAGACCTGATGGACAAGATCGAGAGCGCAGTAGGTACGGCAGGAACCTCCCGCCGTACGTTGCTGCGCGGTGCCGCCGTCGCGGCGGGAGTACTCGCAGTACAGGCCTGCACGCCTGGTCCGAACACCTCGAGCGGTAGCGGCAACGGATCGAAGGTGGATCTGGCCCGCAAAGGCTCTGAAGCGAAGCCGTTCGCCGTCCCCGCAGGGCTGGGGGAGTCCCCCGAGCTGGCCAAGCTGGTGCAGGCCGGCTCGCTGCCACCGGTGAAGCAGCGACTGCCCGAGCGGCCTTACGTGGTTCCGCACCGCTGGCTGGAGTCCGGCAAGTACGGCGGCAAACTCAACCTGCCGAGCACCGACGACGTGACGTACGCGACCAAGGAGTACTTCTACGGCCATTCGCCGCTACGTTGGATCAACGACGGCAAGGACATCGCGCCCGGTCTGGTGGAAAGCTGGGAGTCGAACCCGGACCATACGGTTTGGACCTTGCATTTCCGCAAGGGGCTGAAGTGGTCCGACGGGCAGCCCTGGACGACCGAGGACGTCATGTTCTGGTGGGAGGACATGGTCCTCAACGAGGAGTTCGCCGAAGGCATACCTGACGAGGCACGGTCGGGCACCGGGACTGTCGCGAAGGTCACCGCGCCCGACGACTACACGATCGTGATGACGTTCGACGCGCCCAGCCCGATGCTGCCAGAGCTGCTGGCCAACTGGGTCAAGCGTGGACTCGGTGCCGGCTGGATGGAACCCAAGCACTACCTGAAGGCCTATCACCCCCGCTACAACCGCAATGTCGCGAAGGACTGGACGACCAAGTTCGACCAGATGCGCGACTTCACGACCAATCCGAAGTCGCCGACGATGAACGGGTGGCAACTCGCGGAGTACCACCAAGGTCGTTCATCGACGTGGAAGCGCAATCCCTACTACTGGGTGGTCGACCAGCAGGGCAATCAGTTGCCGTACCTCGATACCTTGTCCTTCGAGGTGGTCGCCCAGTCGGAGACCCGTCGGCTGAAGATTCACAACGGCTCGTACGACTACGTGCACGGTCCGTTCGTCGGTATGACCCTGGCCGACGTGGCGCCGCTGAAACGCAACGTCGCCAAGACCAAGTACCAGTTGCATCTGTGGGACAGCGGCTCCGGCACAGGGTCGATGTTCTTCTTCAACCAGGATTACTACGAGCCGAAGATGCGGGCTCTCATCCGTGAGCCGAAGTTTCGGCAGGCGTTGTCCTATGCGTTCAACCGTGCTGATGTACGGAAGTCTGTCTACTTCGACTCGGGCGAGCTGACCACCGGTGGGTACGGCCCGAAGACGCTGGAGCTCACCCGCGGGGAGGGTCCGTCGACGTACCAGAAGTGGCGGGACTCCTTCGTCCGCTACGACCCGGAGCTGGCCAAGAAGATGCTCGACCAGTTGGGCATCGTCGACAAGGACGGCGACGGCAAGCGCGAGATGCCCGACGGCGGAAAACTGGTGATCGATCTCGACTACCCCGCCGACACCGCCCCAGGTGGCGAGACGCTGCAGAAGAATCACCTGCTGAAGAAGCACTGGGATGCGATCGGCATCGCTAGCCGGCTGAACCCGGTGCCGGCCGCCAGCTATGAGGACCGATGGGCGCAGGGCCAGGGGATCTGTAAGACGGCGTGGGAAGCGAGCACGGTCACTATGGCAGCCGACATGGTGTGGCTGATGCCGATGGAGCCGACTCGCTGGGCGCCGCTGCAAGGGGCGTTCTACGCCCTGCGGGGCACCGCGGCAGAGAAGCAGCAACTCGATGTGGACCCGTACAAGCGCAAGCCGCCTCGGGCGGAGCCGGAGCCTGGTGGGCCGATCGCTCGGCTGTGGGATCTCGCCGGGAAGGTACGGGTCGAGACGGACGCAGTGAAGCGGGACAGCCATCTCTGGCAGATGGTGAAGATCCATCTCGAGCACGGTCCGTTCTTTATCGGCTCGGTCGCGAACTATCCGCAGGTGGTGCTCATCAAGGAGGGCCTGCGGAACGTCCCTACGAAGGAACAGACCGGCAATGGCGGGCTGGTGAACGACTGGCACCACCCCACACCGGCCGCCTACGACCCCGAAACCTGGTTCTGGGCATAGCCCGGACATCGATCTGACGGAAGAACACTATGACGATTCGTGTACTTGTCTGGGGCGAGAACCGGCACGAGCAGGTGGAGCCGCACGTTCGGGAGATCTATCCCGACGGCATGCACTCGACGATCGCGGCTGGGATCGCGGAGAACCTGCCCGACGTCAAGGTCTCCACCACGACCCTCGACGAGCCCGAGCACGGTCTGACCGAGGAGGTGCTGGCGGAAACCGACGTACTGGTCTGGTGGGGCCATGCCGCGCACGGCGAGGTCGAGGACAAGGTTGTCGACCGCGTGTACCAGCACGTGCTGGCTGGGATGGGCCTGATCGTGCTGCATTCGGGGCACTGGTCGAAGATCTTCGGCAAGCTGATGGGTACGACGTGCACGCTGCGTTGGCGCAGTGAGCGGGACCGTGAGTTGGTGTGGACGGTCGCTCCGACGCATCCGATCGCGCAGGGCGTGCCGCATCCGATCGTGATCGAGCAGCAGGAGATGTACGGCGAGTACTTCGACATCCCGGTCCCGGACGAACTGGTCTTCGTGTCGTCGTTCTCCGGCGGCGAGGTGTTCCGCTCGGGCTGCACGTTCCGTCGCGGGCACGGGAAGATCTTCTACTTCTCGCCGGGCGATCAGGACTACCCGGTTTATCACCACAAGGACGTGCGTAAGGTCATTGCGAACGGCGTCGCCTGGGCCCGTTCCGACCGGCCGGAGCGTGCGGTGCCGACGCTGTTGCGCTACGAGACCGGCGACTTCTTCAACGGACATGGGTACACCGGACCCATCGAGGAGCCTGCGGATGCCTGAACCCTTGCGACTGCTGCAGGTCGGAGCCGGCGGGATGGGGCGCGCCTGGCTGCGCACCATCGCCGCCAACCCGGACGTCGTCCTCGCGGGGCTCGTCGACCTCGACGTCGACGTGGCCCGGACCGCGGCCGACGAGCACGGGTACGCCGACGTACCGGTCGCCGCGTCTTTGGAGGAGCTCGTCGACCGCTCGGAGGCTGATGCGGTCATCGACGTCACCGTGCCCGCCGCGCATCCCCAGGTCAGCGTCTCTGCCCTGTCGTACGGCCTGCCAGTGCTCTGCGAGAAGCCGCAGGCCGAGACAGTTCGGGAGTGCCTGAGGATGATCGCGGCCGCCGAAGCCGCCGGCAGGTTGCTCATGGTTTCGCAATCGCGCCGATACCTTCGCCTGGGGGCGGCCTTCGGCCGGCAGCTCGCGGAGCTCGGCCCGATCGGGTCGCTGTCGTGCGAGTTCTTCAAGGCGCCGCATTTCGGCGGCTTCCGGGAGCGGATGGCCGAGCCGTTGCTGGTCGACATGGCGATCCACCAGTTCGACCTGTCCCGCAAGCTGATCGGGTCCGAGCCGGTGTCGGTGTACTGCGACTCGTACAACCCGTCGTGGAGCTGGTTCGACGGCAACGCGGCCGCGTCCGCGATCTTTCGGTTCGGTGACGGCACCCGCTTCACGTTCACCGGCAGCTGGTGCGCCCCGGGCCTGGAAACGTCGTGGAACAGCCGGTGGCGGGCCAGCGCATCCGGCGGTACGGCGGTCTGGGACGGGGACATCTCGCCCGTCGCCGAACTCGCCTCGGGTGAGGCGCTGCCGGCGGTGGCGGCTGACGACCCCGAGCAGATCGCCGGCTCGTTGGTCGAGTTCGTCCGAGCCGTGCGTACGGGCGAAGCGCCACAGTCAGAGGCGCGATCGAATCTCATGAGCGTCGCAATGGTCGAGGCCGCGGTGCGTTCAGCGGCCACCGGATCGCCAGTTCAGATCGCTGACGTCCTCGAAGAGGCCCAGGCGGAGGCGATCTCCGCGGAGACCGACGATCGCATCCTCGCGGTCCTGAAGTCCTGGGATCCAAGGACAGCCTGGCACACCGCGCCATTGGGTCTCTGACGGACGAGGGTCATTTGGACTCGATGCGCCCGAGCGGGTCGTTGCTGTCGGCAAGATCCCTCGGCATCCTGTTCGCGACACTCGACGACACCTTCGACCCCGACAAGGTCGTAATCACCGGCGACGGCATCGCCGTAACCGAACTGGGCAGCACCGGATGCGTCGCCGCGATCAGCCAGTACCGCAACCCGGCCAACGGTCCGGTCACCATCGACGTCGAACCGTTCGAGTTCACCGAGCGGGCCCGTGCCGGCGCAATCCTGGCGATCCGCTCCTACCTCGCCTACGGAACCCACCTGATCCCGACCGCACCCGCTGCGTGGACAGCAGGAAAGGCTGACTCAGAGGCAAGGCCGGCGCGTTCGGCGCTTGCCTCTGAGCTGCGCGGCAGGTCGGCTTAACCCCTGACTGTTTGCGACTGCGCAGGCTGACTCCGTCCGTTACAGCAATTCGCTGGGAAGGAGGGGTGCGTGAGCCTCGAACAGTTCGTCGACCATGGTGCGGATCTGCTGGAGGGTGAGCTGGGCGCCGGTGAGGGGGTCCAACATGACGGCTTGGTAGACGTGTTCGCGGTTGCCGGTCAGGGCGGCCTGAACGGCGAGTTCCTGCACGTTCACGTTGGTGCGGTTCACCGCCGCGCACTGGGGCGGGAGCGGCCCCACGGCGATCGGCTGGATGCCGTTGCCGTCCACCAGGCAGGGAACCTCTACGCAGGATCCCTCGGGAAGATTGGGGATGATTTCGCGGTTCTCGACATTGCCGTAGATCACGCCGGGCCGGTTCGTCTCCATGCTGTTGACGATGACGGCGCCGTACTCGACCGAAGGTGCGAGTTCGTCCTTGAGCTCGGCCAGGGCCGTGATGATCTTCTCGTCCTCGTCGTGGTCGCGGCAGATCTCGTAGTAGTCCCAGCGCACCGGCACGAAGTCACGCACCAGCTCAGGGTTCTTGCGGAAGTACGGCAGATATTCCGACGCGTGGTGGCTGGACTCGGTGTGGAAGTAGCCGAACGCGTCCATGATCGAGGTACGGACGCGTTCGATGCCGCCCTCGTACGTGGACACGCCCCGGTCGACGCCACTGTGGTCACCGTCGTCGTCGGCGAGCCCGGTGGTGTCCTGCCAGTTGAGGTGGCGTTGCATCCGCCGTCGCAGATCGGGGTAGAGGTCCTGGTTGCCGCGGCGGAATTCGAGGATCCAGGCCTGGTGGTTGATCCCGGCGGACAGATAGCGCACCTCGCCGTAGGGAATGTCGAGCTCCCGGGCGAGCATGCGGGTCGTGCCCTGGACGCTGTGGCACAGACCGACCGGCCGCAGTCCCAGGCTGGTCAGGTACCAGGTCGCCATCGCCATCGGGTTGGCGTAGTTGATCACCTGCGCTCCTGGACAGAGAGCGTGGATATCGGAGGCCAGTTCCCGGTATGCCGGAACAGACCGCAGGAAGCGGAACACCCCACCGGGCCCGACGGTGTCGCCGACCGTCTGGTCGATCCCGTACCTGCGGGGAATCTCGACGTCGTGCCGGTACGCATCGACGCCACCGACCTGGAACGTGATGATCACGTAGTCAGCGGCATCCAGGGCCTCCTTGCGGTCGGTGGTTTCGAGTACCGCGGCCGGTAGCCCGTGGTGCTCGATCAGCTCACGGGCCGCTGTCGCAGTTCGCTCGAGCCGCTCGGCATCGATGTCCATCAGGGCGAGCGTGCTGTTCTGCAGGGCAGGAAAGCTGAGCAGATCGCCGATCAGGCGGAAGGGAAAGACGTACCCGCCCGCGCCGATGATTGCAATTTTCGCCATCGTGGTCCCTTCGTCGGTGAACGCCTTCACATTAAGAGCTGAGTGGAATAGAGTTCCTCCGGACGATTCCGCCGAAGTTCCTGAAAACTAAGGTCCTCGATGTCTTATCCGGCCGCGGTCGTGCTGCACACGCCCGAGCTCTGGTGTCTCACCGGGCCGGCACCGACGATGCGGCAGGCGCACCTCCACGACGACATCGAGCTCAACGTGGTGACCGACGCGCCGCTGCGCTACCTGTTCGGCGGAACGGTCGCCGAGATCCGTCCCGGCGAGGTCGGCCTGTTCTGGGCTGCGATGCCGCATCGGCTACTGGACGGGGCGGCGGACAGGTTGCGTGCCCACGTCGGTTGGGTTCACGTCCCCGTGCGGACGGTGCTCGGCTGGAGTCTGCCCGACGCGGGCCTCGCCCGACTGCTCGGCGGGCGTCCGGTGGTTGCCCCGATGGAAGCAGCCGGGGTGCTGGACCTGTCCGCCTTCGACCGATGGACCGAAGATCTCGCCACTGGATCCGTCGAGCGGCGCCGAATCGCGATGCTGGAGATCCAGGCGCACATCCGGCGGCTGCTGCACAGCGTTCGCGGCACGGACCTGCCGTCTGTGGAGTGGGACGGTACCGACGACGGCGTTCGCCACGCCGCTCTCATGGCGAGATACGCGATGGCCCAGTTCCGTGATCCGATCACCGCCGCCGAGGTCGCCACGGCCGCGCACCTGCACCCGAACTACGCGATGACCCTGTTCCGCCGGGTCACCGGCACCACACTCGGCGCGTACTTGACGCAGTGTCGCGTCGCCGAGGCGCAACGTCTGCTCCTCACCACGAATGCCACCACCGCGGCCATCGCCGTCGAGGCCGGGTTCGGCTCACAGAGCGGCTTCTACGCCACCTTCAACCGCTTGTGCGGCATGTCACCGGGCGCCTACCGCCGCCGCTCTGGCAGTTCTCAATCGGCACCGGACCGTCGAAATTCGAGCGGGTAGACGCGATGGCCGGGGACGACGGGCAGGGCCGCGGTCCCGGAGCGGAAGGGGATCGGTTCGCCTGTCGAGAAGCATGTGAGGTGTCCGTCGGGTTGGTCGCGGAGGTGAAGAGTCGCGTCGGGTACGCCGTGACCCCAGTGGATGACGTGCACGATGCAGGCGTCGGACGTGTGGCGGAGGCCCACGAGAGTTCGGGGTTCGCGGAGCTCCAGAACTCCCGAGGGTGCGCCGAGCCGCAAGGTAGGCCTCGCCGTAGCTTCCAGCGCGAAACAACGATTAGCCAGGTTAGGCGGGGTGTCGAGGAGGCCCCTTGATGGGTTGTTGTCCGTTAGGGGAACCCCCACCGGACACCCATCAGCACCATCAGCGGCTACCGGTTCGCCGCCTGACGCGGTGTCTCACATAAGGTGTCCGGTGATCTGTCCGGTGAACGGGGGCTATCCGTTTCAGTTCCCGTCCATGGTCTCAATGCTGATCGGCTACGCCCGCTGCTCGACCGACAAGCAGGACCTCCAAGCCAACCGGCAGATCCTGCTCGACCTCGGCGTCGACCCCGAACACATTCACCTCGACCGCGCCTACTCCGGCACCACCCGCGCCCGGCCGGGACTCGACAAGGCGCTCGTCGCGGTCCGCGCCGGTCTTGGCGCCGTCGCGGCGCGCTGGTCGGGCCGGCCGGTCGATCTCGACGACCCACTCACCACGCTCCAACAGGTGGGTGGTGAGCCCGGAGCCGAAGCTGCCGGTGCCCTCGATGGCCCAGACGCGGCGGCCGGGTGCATGCTCGTCGGCGAACGCGACGACGCGTCGGTAGCCCATGGCGTCGGTTGTGCACTGTTGCTGCGCGATAATGGCACCCGCATCGGTGACCACGGCTGCGGTGTTGGTGTCGCGGTGAGTATCGACACCGATGACGTAGTCGACTTGGCCTGCCAGCATGGACATGCGGTTCCTCCCTCGGTGGAGCCCGATAGATGTCGGCACCGGCCTGGATGCGGTCACCGCGCAGCAGGACTGTGATGAGGCACGACCATCTGGTCGGCCAGGCTTCTGATCAGGCCAGCGATTCGGTGGGCCAGGCCGGTGCCGGCGATCACGACGACAAATCCAAAGCAAGGGCGCACCGAGCAACCGGCGGCCAATGAGTCTTTCGGGTCAGTCGCGATCACAGGCACCAACCTGGCAGCGATCACCCAGCGACCGCGGGCAGACAGGCCGAGGCCGGACGTACGAACCGGCCGGACGCGACAACCTCTGCAGCGACAATCCCGAGGCGTTCTCGCACCGCGCCATTCGCGATGTCGGGTTGAGGTCAGCCCGAACGATCATCCGTCCTGCACCGGTGGCGCTCATGGCTTGAGCCACCAGATGCAAGTCTCACAGTGAGTCTTGCCGGTACCGGGTGGTCCGAGGAACACCGCGTTCTCCTTGCCGGCCGTTCTTGACCCAGTTACAGGCCGCCAGGTGGTGGAGGATCGCCGCGTCGGGCTTCACGTTGGCGTCGGCGTCGAACGGACGCAGCGATTTCTCCTGCGGAACTGGCGACCTTGATGCCGCGTTGAGGGGGCGCGGGCCGTGGTCGTCGCATTCAGCGAGTAGGAGCTCGGTCAGAACACTCAACACGAGCGCTCATCCGCCTGGTCGACCAGAGCACGAAATCTAAGAGGTCGTTCCTTCGATCTGAGGGGGTCCGCAGGATCCGGTGACGGGGGTTCTGGACGACCGTGGAGGTGAAGCGGCAACCCCGCCGCGAGGGGAGGAATCGTGAACCACAGGTGTTCTGCCATTGCAGTATCGGCGCTCGCATTCAGCGCCCTTGGGCTCACCGCAGGCAACGCGGCAGCAAGGGTTCCTGATCCAGACCCCAGCGGACCGGTTCGGGTCGTGTCCCAGTCCCCGCGGCCTCAGGTGACCATTGAGGTCCCGGTTGACGACCGCATATCGGAGGCCATCCAGGCCGGCGCGTCCGCGCTGGGTGGCGCGGCCATCATGCTGGGTGGTGTATGGCTGTATCGGCGGCGCCATACCCTGGCCGGGTAGGCTGAATCTGCCACCCGCGCACCTGTAGGGAGCGGCTGGCACATCCTGGTCAAGAGCGGTGATGGCCGGCCAGCCGCTCCGCGAGCGCAGCCGCTTCGACGCGGCTTGAGGTGCCAGTCTTTCGCAGGATGTTGGAGACATGGACGCTGACGGTCTTGTCGCTAATGACCAGTTCCTGGGCGATCTCGCCGTTGGATCGCCCCGCGACCAAGAAGGCCAGGATCTGCCGTTCCCGCTCGGTCAGCCCCGCCAGCGGCTTTGGCATTTGAGCTGCGCCTCCGATCGGAACGGGATGCCTGAGATTGACGCGTGCAATCCGTGCGAGCGACTCGACCTGTGTTTGCAGCGGCTTGGCGCCGAGTTTGACGGCAGTCTTGTGGGCTTGCCTCAGCAGATTGCTGACCGTTGAAGTCGGTGGTCCGGTGGCGAGGATGGCTTCGGCGCACTGAAGTCGTGACACTGCTTCCTGCCATGGCATTCCCGCGGCATGACATCTGTCGGCCGCTTGACGCCAAAGTTCAGCTTGGCCGGAATCGCCTCGGCAGCGTGCTATCTCGGCGTCGAGCAGGGCCTTACCCATGGTCGTGTCTGCGTCCTCGGGCCTCCAGGTCGTGAACGGCTCGTGAGGCCACTTGCCGAGCAGATCTTGCAGCATGGCCGCGGCCTGTGCTGCCCCGCGTGTGTCTCCCGCATCGCGGGCGGCCTGCGCGGTCTCTGCGGCCGCGTGAGCGAAATCGACGAGTAGGCCCTCGATGTATGCGGCATCTGCCACGTCGATCCGGGATTGCAGCCACTGCAGCGACTTCTGCGGTCCAGTCGATGCCATGAAGACTTCTGCGGCGGCGATGGTCAAAGCGACATGATGATTCGCGGTGTCCGCAGAGATAAGCTCAAGAGCACGGGCCAGGTGTTGTTCGGCTTCCGTGGTGCGCCCGCACCGGGTGGCAAGTTGAGCCGCGATCAGCCGAACAGAGGCTCCCGCGATGCCGCCGCAACGCGCCGCCAAGGCTTGCCGAAGCAGCTCACGACAGTCGTCCCAGCGACCGTCGTCCAGCAGCCCGTCGGCCGCGTATGAGGCGAGGTGATAGGACCACTCCGAGCCCGCTGCGAGTGCTTCTTCGAACACTGCTTTGGCTACAGCTGTGGCCTCGCCATCCCTTCCGAGTTTCCGCAAACACCTGACCCGCTGGATCGCTGCCGCCTCGAGCCACTCCGTCGAGCCGCACGATCGGGCAAGTCGCTCCGCCTCTTCAGCGTCCGACAACGGGTTCGATGCAAAGTCAGCGAAATTAACGAAAGCGCGGGTGCTGAGAGCTGCTGCCAGGGCCAGCTGGGAACGGGATCTTCGCGCGGTCTCCACGGCGTCTTCAGCATGGGTCGCTGCTTCGTCGTGCAGCCTGTCCACGCGCTCGGCAAAAGCCAACGCTCCCAGAGCTAGGGCGCGCTCAGCGCTGTCCGGAGCTGCATCCGTGAGCCGGACCGCCTGGATGAGGTCGTCGGTCACGGTCGTCTCGGGCGCCCAGCGCCGATACATTGCTCTCCAATGGGCGAGCAATAGGGTGCTCGCACGCAACGGCTCAACGTTGCGGTCGACCAATATCAACGCTTCCGCCGCAAGGCGAACCGCAGAGTCGAGCAGCCCTCCTCGGCCGCAGGCGCTGCTCGCACGGCTCAGCAGATCCACACGGGCCGCCGGTGCTCCTCGGACGTTCGGCGAGACGTGGGCCCACAACGAGCAGGCGCGTTCTAGGTGGATTGCCTCTTCGGCCGTGGCGTGCAACTCGGCCGCGTTCTCGGCCGCGATCAAGGACCATCGGTAGGCGTCGTCGGTCATTCCGGCTCGGTGGCTGTGTACTGCCAGCTCTGCTGCTGCGCGGGCAGGAGCGACCTCGGGCCGGGAACAGAGTACGCGTACGTAAGCTGCATGCAGGCGAGCTGCGTCGTCGGGCGGCGTCTCGTTGTACAGGATGTCGGCGAGAAGTGGATGGCGGAACCATGGGCGGTGTCGATCATCGGGTCGTAGGACGCCGTGATCACGAGCCTCGGTCAGACAGGCGGACAGCTGCGATTTGGCGACACGATGTGTTGACGACACTCCGGCCAGGACTGCGAGATCGATCGGTCGGCCTCCGGCGGCGAGGATGCGTGTGACCTGCCTGGCCGGCTCGGTCAGGCCGTGCCAGCTGGCCAGCAACGCGTCCCTCAGCGCTGTTGGTGCTGCCGACGGCAGGCTTGGTTCAGTCCCGGAGAGGCCGCGGACCAGGAGCTCGGTCAGGTACGGGTTTCCGCAAGAGCGCTCGTGCACCTGTACTGCGAGCCCGATGTCTACCTGCCGCCCCAGCAAGCCGGCGATTTGTGTCTCAGTCGCCGCTAGGTCTAGCCGATCGAGGTGGACTTCCTGGAATCCGGGCATGCGGCGCATATCGGCGAGCCAGGTGTGCAGGGGATGGCCCTCGCCGAGATGCTCGTCACGGCATGTTGCCAGTACGGCAAGGCGGCGATCACGGAACCCGGTGATCAGGTAGGCGAGGACATCCAGCGACGAGCGGTCCGCCCAGTGCAGGTCGTCAATCACCACGACGGTCGACGCCCTGTCGGCGAGCCGGCTGAACACTAGATCGATCAACGGCAGCAGCCGTCCCGGTTCGTTCGCCTGGGACTGACCCAAGCTCGGCAGGAGCGCAGCTAGATCGTCCGCGCCGAACAGCAGGTCAGCGCGCGCCGCACCGTCAGCCTGCGTCAGCCAGCCTTGCAGAGCGCCGGTCACCGGCGCGAACGGCACCGACGCATGACAAAAATGCACACAGGCCCCCCAGAGGACCTGCACATCAGGTGGCAGCGTGTCGGATGCCGCCCGGACCAGCTGAGTCTTGCCAACTCCGGCCTCCCCGTGAACCACCACCGCGCACGGCACACCGCCTGCGGCGGCTGCCAATGCGTCCGCGAGCAACTGCAGCTCACCTGCCCGGCCGGCAAGCCGGAGATCCGCCTTAACGCGAACCACCCCCATACAGACAGTGTCTGCCCGGCCCAAACCATTTGCGCAACCGACCATGACCAAGTCGTTCGCTCACCGGACACGAACCACCTGTCCAGATGCCGGCCTCGCTGAAGTAGTCGAGCGCCGGCGGACGTCTTGGCGCGCTGGAGGGCTTGCCCGCGAAGTCCTGGATCAGGACCAGCAGCGCACTCAATAGAGCCGAGCTCTAACCTCGAGTACGGCGGCCTGCGGACGGCCGATGCCAGTGGCAATGCCAAGGCCGCGTGCGACATCCGGACAACTCAGCCGCCGGGTGACGACTCGTTCGGGCCTACGGCAACTCACCGTTTTACTCACCGAATTGAACCCTCGCCGCGGCATTCTGGCTGACAGATTGGGACTCGCCTCGTGAGGGAAGTCCGTCGAGCAGCACCCGCAACGAAGTCTCCAGTGTCCCCCGGACCGCGAGGTTGGTCAGATCCTCGGCCAAATTCGCGACGCGGGCGAAGCCTCGTGCCTGAGCCGTCGCGGCCATGGCTTGCGCGGCCTCGCGCTGCGCCTCCTCGTCGATGTTGCGACGCGGGCGCTCGAAGACGATGTGACCGAATGTCAGTGAAAACAGCTGCCAGAACGTCTGGGCCGCGGCCCGTCCGGTGAGCCCACCATCCTCGAGGTTGGCCAGGACGTGCTCAGCCAGTCGGCCGAGACCCTCCGAGTGTGCAGGTACTCGCCGCTCGACAAGCAACTGGACGACGCTCGGATGATCCAGCAGGAGCTCTCGCCACGCGACCATGACATCGATGACGCGCTGCTGCCAGTCAGGCGCGTTGCTGTACGGGATCTCCATCCTGTTCAGCGCCAGGACCAGCATGGCGTCGATCAGTTCGTCCTTCGACGCCACGAACTTGTAGATCGTCATCGGCGAGATACCCAGTTCGGTGGCGACGCTCCGGATCGACAGTGCCTCCAGTCCACGCTCGCCTGCTTGCCGCAGGGCCGTGGACACCACGTCATCCGATGTCACTGCGGCGACGTGCGACCGTGAGGAACCATCTCGCCGTAACGGTGAACGATCCGTGGTCTCTGGCGCACGGGTGGGACTGGGGTCCGGCTGTGAGGTCACGTTTCGACCGTACACCAGACACCTACGGCGTACGCGAATCTAAGCTCTTCCCTCAAGTTCATTTACGGTGTATTCATTGTCTATACACTGTACGAGGAGGCGTCATGACCACTAGTCCAACCGGTGTCTCGGTGGCCCTGCAGACGGCGACGCGCAAGGCGGCGGCGCGGCTCATTCCGCTCGTCATGCTGATGTATGTCATCAGTTACCTGGACCGGGTCAACATCGGCTTCGCGGCAGCGAAGATGAACGCCGACCTCGGACTCTCGACCGCCGCCTACGGCCTCGGCGCCGGTCTGTTCTTCATCGGGTACGTGCTGTTCGAGGTGCCCTCGAACGTCATCCTTCACCGGCTGGGCGCACGACTCTGGCTTGCCCGAATCATGGTTACCTGGGGCCTGATTTCGGGGGTGATGGGCTTCGTTCAGTCGGAGCTGGGCTTCTACATGGCCCGGGTTCTGCTCGGAATCGCAGAGGCGGGCTTCGTGCCAGGAGTCATCTACTTGTTGACACTCTGGTTTCCCAGTCAGGTTCGGGCCAGGATGGTCGCCCTCTTCATCATCGCGATCCCTTTTGCGGTCGTCCTGGGTGCGCCGCTCTCAGCCGTGCTCATCGAGCACGGGCATGGCCTGTTCGGGCTCGAAGGCTGGCGTTTCATGTTCCTCGCCGAGGCGATACCCGCCGTCGTTGTCGGCATCGTCGTGTTCTTCGTACTGCCGAGCTCCCCAAAGAACGTCTTATGGCTCACCGACGATGAGCGCACCGCGCTCTGCTCAACTCTTGAATCGGAGGCTGATAGCGCAGCCGAGCACGGTCCGTCTGATGTCTATTCGACCCTCAAGGACTGGCGCATCTACGCCGTCTCGTTCATAGGGTTCTCGGTCAACATGGGCGGCTACGCCCTGTCCTTCTTTCTGCCGCAGGTCGTCGCAAACCTGGCCGTACAGTTCGACCAGGACTTCTCGATCTGGGATACCGCACTCCTCACCGCTATTCCCTTTGTCGCCGCGGCGGCCGCGGTGTGGCTTGTCGGTCGCAGCTCAGACCGCCACCAGGAACGGCACTTCCACGCGGCCATCCCATTGCTCGTCGGCGCCATCGCCGTCTCAATCGCCTTGTACTTGCCCAACACCACTCTCGTCATGATCGCCATCTCCATTGCCGCGGCCGGGAGCTACTCGGTACTGCCCGTCTTCTGGCAGCTCCCGCCTCGCTTCCTCACTGGCGCCGCGGCGGCCGCAGGAATCGGAGTCGCGGGCGGCCTCGCGAACGTGGCTGGGTTCGTCGCGCCATACATGACTGGTGGCCTCGAGACAGCTACCGGGAGCTACAAGCCGGCGATGTTCGTTGTCGCGGCATTCATGGCGATGGGAGCTTGTGTCGCTCTCATGCTTCGGCGACGCCCAGAGTTCGCCAGCTCTGCCCAGCCCGGCGCTCCCACGCGGCGCTGACCTACGCCGAACCTGCCGCCTGACCAACGACCAAGGGGCTCCTTTATGCCTGCCATCATCGGACAGTACGTCGACCAGATCATGACCACCGAACTTCGTCCCCTCGGCAACATGCCAAGGGGTGTTGCCCACAAGCTGTACGACGCCGTACGCCGCCGTACCGGCACGCCTTTAAGCACCGCGATGGCGGAAGGGATAGTCAACAGGGTCACGGCCGGCGACACGGTCCTCATCCTCTGCGGAGCGGGCGGTCCTCCCACTCTTCCTACTGGTGAGATCGACGGCCTCCTGGGTGCAGTCGCGCTCGCGCGTGTTCTCGCGCTCGGCCTGCGGGCTGAGGTACATCTGGCGTCGGTTGAGCGCTTCATGGAACCTCTGACCCAGGTGGTGCGCGCTGGAGAGCTCAATGTCCGGCTCGGTCCCGAGGACCACCGCCCGGGATCAATCACCTTGCACATCTCACCGGAGGACGATGATCTCGGCCGCGAATTCAGCGGCCGGATCCTGGATGAGCTCCAGCCAGCGCTGGTTCTCGCCATCGAACTCTTGTCACCAAATCGAGCCGGAATCATCCACGGCGCTACCGGGCTCCCCTGGCACGACGTTCACTTCGATAGCGCGGTTCTCTTCAAGCTCGCGCAGTCGCGCGGAATCCTGACCTGCGGAATCGGCGACGCAGGAAACGAGGCCGGATTCGGCTCCGTGCCCGAAGTTGGAACCATCCAGCCGCAGGGCTCCGTCTGCCGGTGCCCCTGTGGCGCAGGCATGGCGTCCGCTGTAGCGACCGACCTCGTCCTTAGCGCCGCGATCTCCGACTGGGGCGGGTACGCGGTCACGGCGTTGATCGCCTATCTCATCAGGCGGCCTGACCTGATCGCCGACCCGGACTACGTCGAGAACCTCCTGCGGGCAGCCGTCCGGTCCGGGGCCGTGTGCGGTTGGTACGCGCGCCCCACCCTGAGCGACGACGGCGTGCCCCTGGTGGCCCAACGGGCGGCGGCAACGCTCATGCAGACCGCAGTCACCCAAGCTCTCCTGCAAGCCGACTCCCCCTCGCACTGAGGCAGCACTATGACTATCCCGACTCACACTTACGCCGACATGGAACGGGTCCGAAGGCTTCTCGCGGAAAGTCAGTTCGACGCGATCGTCTCGACCTGGCCTGAAAACACTCACTATCTTTCAGGTTTCTACCACCCAGACATGCGACTCACCTGGGAGCGCCTGCACATCGTCGTGTGGCCCGCCGGCGGGGAGCCGATCTATGTCGTTCCCAAGGCCCGCGCTGACAACTGGAACGGAACCGACTCGGGGACCTGGGCACCCGAGGAAGACCGCCCGTACATCAGCGACATTCGTGGGTACCGCGGCGAGCACGAACACATGGTTGACGTGGTCGCCGATGCACTGGCTGATCTCGGCCTGACAAATGGCCTGATCGGCGTGGAATACCGCGCCTGTCCCGTCAAGATCTCCGACGGGCTCCGGCACCGAATGCCCGGTCTACGATTCGGGGACGCGTGGCCCTTGTTCAACCAGATGCGACAGGTGAAAACGCCAGCCGAGGTGCAGCTCCTGACCGAGGTTAACCAGCTGACCGCCCGGCACCTCGAGGACGCACTCAGCACGCTCCGGGCAGGCGACACCGAGCTCGCGGTCGCAGCACGCATCACGGACGCACTCATGCGCGCCGGTGCACAGGAACTCACCCACTCGATATTCGGAGGTGGCTGCCGCGCCGGCCAATGGCACCCCTGGCCCAGTCAGAAGGCCCTCGAGACCGGGATGCTCATCCGCACCGATTGGGGCGTCCGCATAAATGGCTACTGCTCCGACATCGCACGCACCGCTGTCGTCGGCACCGCCAGCCGCGAGCAGCGAACACGATTCGACCGGATCAGCGCCGTACATGACGTCATCGTCGACGCCGCCCGTCCAGGCGTCGTAGCGCGAGAGCTTGTGGATCTCGCGCGACGCGAGTACGAGCAGCGTGGCGAAGAGTTCCGCTGGAGCATCGTCGGCCACGGCATCGGGCTAGTCCTCCATGAGGAACCGCAGCTCACCGTCGAGTACGACGAACCGCTCGTCGAGGGGATGACGCTCGAGATCGAGCTCGGGTGGGTCAACCCTACGCAGGGCTTCCACATCGAGGACTTCGTTTACGTCGGACGCGACAGAACCATCAACCTCACCACCGACCCCGGCGCGCGCGCCTTGATTGAGAGTGGACGATGAACACCACCCCAGCACAGCAGAACGCGACCTTGGAGTCGGCCAATCGCAAAGCGATGAGGCGCCTGCTTCCTATCCTCATCGCCCTCTTGTTCGTCAACTACCTCGACCGAGTCAACGTTGGCTTCGCGGCACCTCACATGAACGCCGATCTCGGGATGACGACGGCTGCCTACGGACTCGGCGTAGCGTTGTTCTTCGTCGGCTACGTACTCCTCGAGGTGCCCAGCAACTACATACTTTATCGCGTCGGTGCGCGGACGTGGCTCGCACGCATCGCCGTCACCTGGGGCCTCGCCGCGGCGGCCCACGCCCTCATCGTCGGCCCAGATTCATTCGCGACGATGCGCATCCTGCTCGGCATCGCGGAGGCGGGACTCCTGCCCGGAATTCTGTTCTACATCTCACGATGGTTCAGCGGGCCCCATCGCATCACGGTCCTCGGCACCTACTACGTCGCCGTACCACTCTCGACCGCACTCGGCGGTCCGGTCTCCAACTGGCTCATCCACCACGGAACCTCCACGTTCGGTGTCGATGGCTGGCGATTCATGTTCGCTGTCGAAGGCCTTGCCGCAGTGGTCCTGGGACTCGTCGTCCTCCGAGCTCTACCCTCGACACCCAACGAGGCGCGGTGGCTCAGCGCTGACGAACAGGGCGCGCTCGAGCAAGCCGCTGCCCGCGAGTCAGTGAAGGCTGAGGAGAGCCGTTCGTTCGTCGCCGCACTGCGCAGCGCCGCAACGATGAGGCTGGCAGTCACGTTCGTACTGCTCACCTTCCCGATGTTCGCCATCAGCTTCTTCCTGCCACTGGCGACCACCGCAATCGCCGGTGCTGGGACAGGCGCGATCAACCTCGTGACCTTCATCCCGTTCAGCCTCGGTGCGATCGCCTCGTGGACGTGGAGTCGGCGCTGCAGGACTCGCGGCCTGCATCCGTGGCGATACTCGGCTCCGGCCATGCTTGCCGGCGCTGCCGTGCTGCTGTGTGCCCATGCCGGGAACTCGTTCGCACTTCTCATGCTCGGCGTCTCGATCGCCGCGATCGGGATCTACTCAGCCATCCCGGTCTTCTGGACCATCGCGAGCGGGTCACTCTCGGGCCCCGCGGCGGCCGCCGGCCTGGCCTTGATCAACACCATCGGAAGTCTCGGGGGTTTCGCCGCAGGCTACTTCACCGGATGGCTGCGCGACCTCAGCGGAAGCTACCAGCAACCGTTCACGGCAATGGCCGGCTGTCTGGTGCTCAGCGGCTTGCTCGCCCTGACGACCCGCAAGAACTCTCAGCGGGTCACCAAGTCGGCCGCGACTGGCGAGGCAGGCTCATGACTGAAACGCACATCGTTCGTCAGACCCCGCCGCGCATCTCCTCGGACACCGTTCACGCCGCCCTCCGAGCGGCCCTCGGCCGCAAGGTGACCAGCGGTGATCCGGAGAAGATGTCGGCCTATCTTGCCGACCAGTGCCTACTCACGACAGCCGGGGTACCAGCCCACCTCGTCCGCGCAACGGCGCAGGAGGATGTGGTGGAGACGCTCAAGGTCGCACATCGCTTCCAAATACCCGTCGTGACCCGGGGTGCAGGTACAGGGCTCACCGGGGCAGCGAATGCGATTGACGGATGCATCATGCTCAGTTTGGCCGACATGAATCGAATCGTCGAGATCGACCCCGTCGGGCGTCTGGCTCGGGTCGAGCCCGGCGTCATCAACGGCGACCTCGATCGGGCCGCGTCAGGGCACGGCCTTGGATACTTGCCGGACCCCGGCAGCCGAGACATCTCGACCATCGGAGGCAACATCGCCACCAACGCCGGAGGAATGTGCTGCGTCAAGTACGGCGTCACCAGAGAACACGTCGCCGCCCTGACCGTCGTACTTTCCGATGGTCAGGTTCTGCGCACCGGCTCACGGACCCGCAAGAACGTCACGGGGTTGGATCTGACCAGTCTCGTCGTCGGATCCGAGGGCACCCTGGCGGTGATCACGGAGGCAACGGTCTGGCTGCATCCAAGGCCTGTCGGGACGTCGACCGTCGTAGCCCTGTTTGGCTCGCTTCGCCAGGCGGTCATCGCGGTGGACATTCTCACCCGGACACTGGCTCCTTCAGCGGTCGAGATCATGGATTCACAAACCATCGCTGCAGTGAACGAGTTCACCAGGATGGGTATCAACACCACAGCTGCCGCGGTGCTACTTCTGCGGTTCGACGGCTCAGAGACAGCAAACTCCACTGACGCTGAACTAGCAGGCGACCTGCTAGGCAACCACGGAGCGTCGGAGGTGTTCCGAACCAACGACCCTGCCGAAGGCAACGAGCTCATGGCTGCTCGGGCCGTGGCGCTGACCGCCCTCGAGAGCAAGGGCGCGATTCTTCTACACGACGTCGCCGTCCCAGTGCACCAACTGCCCGCCCTTGTCGCTGGCGTAGGCCAGATCGCTGAACGACATGAACTCACCATCGCGACGTTCGGTCACGCCGCGGACGGCAACATGCATCCGACCATTGTGTTCGACGCGGCGGACAGTCACGCGCGCCACCGTGCCAAGACGGCCTTCGAGGAGGTCATGGACCTGGGTCTCAGCCTCGGAGGAGTCCTCAGCGGCGAGCACGGGATAGGTGTACTGAAGCAACAACACCTCCCCAAGCAACTCGACCCTGGCACACGCAACCTGACGAAACGAGTTAAGCATGCTTTCGATCCAATGAACCTCCTCAACCCGGGACGTGCCCTCTGAACGAGGACCACGACCCAAGGGTGCCGTACGGCCGCAGGTCGGTCTCGGTGCGCCGCAGGTACCAGACCGCAACGAAGGACGGCACTTCCGCGTCGACCGGATCTCTCCCCGGACCCCCACCTGCCCGCGGTTCACCCCGCGCGAAACTGCCCGGCGGTGACGCCGCGAAGTTCGTCGCACGAGGAGTGTCCGAGGTCGGCCGATAGGGGCCACGATCCGCCTCCACGCCTCCGCAGAGGTGGCACGGCACCGAGCCGAGGTGGTGTGCGGGACCATGTGCGCCGTCTCGGCCCCGGTTCGGCCGGCTCCGACAAGGGTCGTCGCTCACTCCTGCCGGAGGAAGCGCAGGACCGCGAGTACCCGCCTGTGGTGGTCACGTTCGCCGGGAGCGAGGTCGAGCTTGGTGAAGATGCTGTTGACGTGCCCCTCGATGGTCTTCAAGCTCAGGTGCATTTCGTCCGCCAGCGCGGTGTTGGAGAGGCCCTGCGCCATCAGGCCCAGCACCTGACGCTCGCGGTCCGTAAGTTCAGCCAGTGGATCACGTTGCCGGCGCCGCCCGACCAGTCTGGTGACCAGCTCGGGGTCGATCACCACCTCGCCCCGGGCGACTCGCCGTACGTCGACGCTGAACGTCGTAAGGTCCGAGACTCGGTCCTTGAGCAGGTAACCAACTCCTCCGTCGAAGTCGGTCATCAGCCGCATCGCGTGGTGGACTTCGACGTATTGCGACAGCAGCATCAATCCGACGGCGGGCACAGCCATACGGATCTTCGCGGCTGCGTCGATCCCCTCTGCGCTGTAGCCGGGTGGCATCCGCAGGTCGATCACCGCCACATCGGGCGGGTCGCGCCGGACCAAATCGACGAGCTCGGCGCCGTCACCCACCTGACCTACGACATCGAAGCCGGCCTCGGCGAGGATCCGCGCCATTCCCTCGCGGAAAAGCACCGCGTCGTCGGCGAGCACCACTCTCACGGTCCCTCCCGGGACGGCGTTGGCCAGTCGACTGGGATGTGAGTGCGAAGGCGGGTGCCGGCCCGTGGTGGGCTCTCGATCTCCAGCCGCGCGCCGAGCGCGGCGAGCCGGTCCACGAGGCCTTGCAGTCCACTGCCGGCCGCGGGATCGGCGCCACCGGCGCCGTCGTCGGACACCTGAACCCGCAGCCCCTCTCCGTCGTCCTGGGCGACCACCTCGACGACCGCGGCGCCGGAATGCCGGGCAGCGTTGGTGATCGCCTCGCTCACGAAGAAGTATGCCGTCGCTTCCACCTCGGCCGGCTGCCGCTGAGCGACGTCGACGCGGAGCTGCACCGGGACCGGAGAGCTGTCGGCGAGATCGGCCAGTGCCGGCCCCAGCCCGTCCTGGGTGAGCACCGACGGGTGCAGCCCGCGGGCCATCTCGCGCAGTGCCGCAGTGGCGTCGAGAAGCTGGCGGCGTGCGGACTCCGCACGCTCCGCGAGGTCCGGGTCGCCGGACTCGGCGGCCCGTTCCGCGAGCGCGCCGAGCTCGAGGCCGAGAGTCACGAGCCGCTGCTGGGCGCCGTCGTGCAGATTGCGCTCGATCCGACGCCGAGCCGCGTCCTGGGCGGTTACAATCCGGCGAGCCGCGGCCTGCAGTTCGGCGGCCTGGTCGGCAACCTGCTGCACCTTCGCATGATGGTCGATCACCAGACCGGCCTGGGCGACCAGGTCGATGAGCAGCCGATCCTCCGGCTCGGTCAGGGGCTCCCCCACACGCTTGCGGACAGTCACCGCGCCTCGAATCACGCGGTCGTGCACGACCTGGCGAACAATCTGGCGCTCCTCACCCAGCTGAGCCAGCGAGGCCGGCGGCCGATCGCACCGATCCGGCCAGGCGGCGACCGCCTGGAGCGCTCGGTCATCACCGACCCACACGACGACCTCGGTCGCGCCGACCGCGTTCGCGACTGCCGCCGCGAGGCCGTCCAGCAGCTCGCCGCGGGGAGTGATCAGCTGTGCCGAGAGGCTGGACAACGCTTCGTACGGCGTCGCCCGGTGACCGTAGACCAGCCGGTCCGCGAGCCGCTGGGCGCGTCGCCGTGCCGGTTCGAACGCCAGCGCCACCAGGGCGGTCGCAACCAGTGACATCACACCCTCCGGGAAGGGAACGAGTGCACCGACACCAACCACAACCACGAGGTAGCCGGTTGTGATGACCGCGGCCATCACACCGACGACGAGGGTTTTGTTGATGACGGGGTCGATGTCATAGAGGCGGTACTTGAGGATCGCCACGCCCGCGGCGATGGCGACCACCGGCGTGCCGAGCAGGCCGGGAAGAGGAGTGCTGAGCACCAGCACGCCGACCAGCAGGACCACGAGATCCATTCCGACGGCGAAGACGAACCATCGCAACTGCCGGGCCTCGTCGCCCTCGGCACGCAGCATCCGTGCCACCACAGCGATCGTGAACAACAACTGGAACAGCCCATAGCAAACCGTGCGGGCCGGCGTCAGGAGGCTCTCTGCGACGTCCGCACCAGGGACGTCGAATGGGTGAGGCGCGATCACGCCCACTCGGTCGTACTCCACCGGCCACAGAGCTGAGGGCACCGCGAGCACCGCCGCGACCACGACCATCGCGAGCGCCGCAATACGCCACCATCGGGAGAGAAACCGGCCGTCGGGGAACGCCATCACTGTCACCCCGGCCAATGCAATCACCAACGGCAGCGGCCAGACACCGATCCAGCCGAGCCACGCTGCGCCGGGAAGCGGTTCATCATGGAGGCCGTACTGCCGGCCGAAGAACATGATCGCCGACGCGATGCCGGTGGCCACGAACAACCGGGCCTCGCGATGGCCGGGGCGCACCCGGAGGACGTAGAGGCCGACGGCCGTGAACGCCGCACCGAGAAGGCCGTTGTGCAGGTTGTCGAGGTGGAAACCCAGCATCAACCCGTACCCGACGAGCAGAGCCGTGCCGAGCCCAACGACTCCTACCAGCGCCTCACGCGCGGGCGCCGGACCCTCGTCGTACTGCTCGGCCGCACCGGCCGAGCGCAGCCCAGACATGCAGACATAGTGGCAGATCCGCAGCGGCGGCGTACCAGGGTTAACCCTGGTACGAGGGCAGGGGCTGCCCTCCTGCGTACAACCTTCCACAGCGGGAGCGTGGGGTCATCCAACCGGCCCGACTCAGGAGCTTCCGATGTCCAATACCACCGCACTCGGCACCAACCCGATCCGCTCCCGCCGCATCGACCGCACCGGAGCCTTCTTCCTCCTCTTCGGCGGCATCGCGTTCTTCGCCGGCGGCGCCCTCCATCCCAAGGACCACAGCTCGGACGGCACCAAGCTCGAGCAGCTCCACGACATGCTCGTCGACCCGCTGTGGTACCCCTCCCATGCAGTGTTCCTGGCAGCGATCGCGCTCATCACGGGCGGGGTCGTCGTGATCCGTCGACGCGGCGACCTGTACGGCGGCATGGCCCGGCTCGTGAGTGTGGTGGCCGCGATCTCGGTGGTCGCCACTCTGGCCATGCTGATCCACCTCTTCGCCGCGACCGAGGCAAAGGCGATCGAGGACGGTGACTCGACTGCACTGATCCTGTTCCACACCTGGAACGAGACGATCGTGAACCCGCTCTGGGGCCTGGCGATCGCCGCACTAGCCACAGCCGGCGGAATCACCCGCACGGTCGGCAACCGGATCACCCTCGTCCTCGGTCTCGTCGGAGGGCTCACCTTCGCCATGGCAACGGCGACCATTGCGTTCACCGACCTGTTCGACCCGCTGTTCCCCGTCAGCTCGATGATCGGCGTGTGGGCCGCCGCGGTGGGCGCAATCGGATTGCTGCGGCAAACCTGACGGCGTGGCTAGCGTGGAGGCGTGCGAGGCCTAGCGACGCCATGACCGGGTTAGTATCTGGCAGGCTGGCGGCATGTGCGGACGGTATGCCTCTGCACAGCCGCCACATGCCGAGCGCCAGGCCACGGGCCGGGTATCGAAACCAGCGGTATGCGCTGACATCCGACCGGTTTGCAGACGGTGACACGTGGATCCGCCGTACCCCATCGGGGCGGTCACCTCGACACCCCGCTCCGGACCGGGCTCAGCTGGCTGGCGGTCCGGCAGCAGATTCAGCCGGCGCCGTACGACGTCGCCGCAGGACAGGCAACGCCATGGCGTAGGCGGTGTGCGGCTGGCACCGGCCGCAGTGCCGCGTCCTCACGATCCGGGCCGGGTCCTGGTGGTCGGTAGTCGACCACGAGGAGGTCTGGAGTTCCTCGCGCGGCCGCGCGGCCCAAGTTTGGCTGCCGGGGCACCGCCACAGCAAATGAGGCGGCGCTGGCCGACTTGGCCTTGTGCTGCGACCGAGATGATCAGGTCGGTGGAGAGAGCGCGGTGTACGGTCGCCCGGCTTGACCCAACAGCGTCGGCGATCTGTCGGATCGACATGCCGTCGGCCTGTAGTTGCCGGGCGGTGCCGATCTGGCCAGGGGTCCGGGATTTGCCGTGGCCGGTCGGGGCGAACCCGCGGCGCGAGTTGGTCTTTACCTTGTGCTCGCAGGCGATCCGGTACACCGTTGCCCGCGAGATGCCGTACTTGATGGCAAGTTCTCGCGGCGGCGTCCCGGAGCAAAACTCGTCGGCCAGGCCCTCCTCGAGCTGGAGAGTGAGCTGCGGGGCCGGTGTGCTGTCTTCCGGACTCGCGAGCCGATGCGACCCGCTCCTGCTTGTAGATCAGCTCGACCTGGCCCGACAGCAACATAGAGCCGCAGGGCGCAGTAGCTGTCGACCACGGGAGTAGTGCGGATTGTCCACTGTGGGCGGACGATTCACCTCACCCTGCTGGGCCAGTGTTTGAGGTCCATAGACAGGGGAGGTTTTCATGTTCACGTTGCAGGCTGGGCGGCGGGGTAAGTGGGGTGCGGTCGCGGTCTGGGTCCTGTTGCTGGTGGCGGTGTTTCCGTTGGCCGCGGGGCTGGGTGACGTGCAGAGCGACGACGCCACCGATCAGCTGCCGGGCGGTGCGGAATCGACGCTCGTGCATCAGGCCGAGGATCGCGTCCCGGGCTCCGAGGACGACGAACTGATCGTTGTCTATCACCGGGACGGCGGTCTCGCCGACGGGGACCAGCAGGCGGTGGCGCGGCAGCACGCCACCCTGGCACGGGAGTTCGAGGTCGACATGCCGCCGGTCCCCTCCGAGGACGGCACGGCTCTCATGTACGCCGTCGGCCAGCCGGCGAGCGGGAACGACGCGGGTGTCGCCAGGTTCGTCGAGCGGGTTCGGGCGGTCACCGCCGACCGGCCGAGTGGTCTGCGGGCCGAGGTGACCGGCCCGGCCGCGATCGACGCGGACGTCGACGCGGTGTTCGAGGGGATCGATACGACCCTGATGCTCGTCACCGTCATCGTCGTCGCGTTCTTGCTGATCATCACCTACCGCAGCCCGTTCCTCTGGCTGGTGCCGCTGCTGACCGTCGGGGCCGCCGCCTACCTGTCGATGGCGCTGGTCCGGGTCGTCGCCGGTGCGCTGGACCTGACGGTGAGTACGCAGAGTTCCTCGATCATGATCGTGATGGTGTTCGGCGCCGGGACCGACTACGCGCTGCTGATCGTCGCGCGGTACCGCGAGCAACTGCGCCACCACCGCGACGTCCATGCCGCCATGCGCGCCGCGCTGAAGAGTGTGGGGCCGGCGATCCTCGCGTCGGGATCGACGGTCGCCCTCGGCCTGGGCTGTCTGTTCGTGGCCGACATGAACGACATCTCCGGGATCGGGGTGATCGGTGCGCTGGGCATCCTGGCGACTCTGGTCACCATGCTGACGCTGTTCCCCGCAGTACTGACGGCGCTGGGCCGCAAGGTCTTCTGGCCGCGTGTCCCTGCCCTGGCCAGTACTGCGCCCGCCGGCCGCGACTGGTGGCGGTGGGTCTTCGCCAGGCCGTTGCGGTCGGCCGGAGTTTCGGCGCTGGCGCTCGGCTTGCTGGGACTCGGGGTGCTCGGGCTCTCGACGGACCTGCGGGAGGCCGACTCGTTCACCAACACGCCGGAGTCGGTGACGGGGTTCGCGACGCTTGATCGGGCCTACCCGGGCGAGGGCGGCCGGCCCTTCACCGTTGCGACTCCGACCGATCAGGTGGCACAGGTGCTCGCTGTGGCGCGTGCGACGGACAAGGTGGTGTCAGCGGAAACCGAGCGGGAGGGCAACGGCTGGTCGCTGGTCGACGTCGTACCGGCGGCTCAGCCGGACAGCGATGGCGAAGCAGCCGTGATCAAGCGACTGCGGGCCGATCTGCCGCCCGCGGCGTTGGTCGGTGGCGAAGGGGCGGAGCGGGTCGACGTCCAGGAGGCGAGCGCCGCCGACACCAAACTGGTGATTCCCCTCGTACTCACCGTGGTGTTGCTGGTTCTGTTCCTGCTGCTCCGATCCTTGGTCGCCTCGCTGCTCGTCGTGGCCGCGGTCGTGCTCTCGTATCTCGCGGCACTTGGACTTGGCTCTCTGGTGTTCGAGCACGTGCTCGGGTTCGGCGGCGTGGAGCCGACGCTGCCGGTGCTGGTGTTCGTGTTCCTGGTGGCGTTCGGCGTCGACTATGCGATCTTCCTGGTCGCTCGGATCGCCGAGGACCGCAAGGAACTCGGTACCACGGTCGCCACCCGGCGGGCGGTGCGGGCCACCGCGCCGGTGATCGCGTCGGCCGGATTGGTGCTGGCGGCAACCTTCGCGGTGCTGGCATCGTTGCCGTTCGTGCCGATGGTGGAGATGGGTGTTGTGGTCGCCGTCGGGGTTCTGCTTCAGACTCTCCTGGTAGCGCCTGCGTTGCTGGCGCCGATGATGGTGGGCCTGCGCCGATGGATCTGGTGGCCGAGCCGACCTGCGGACAACCCACAACCGGCGGCAGCCCCGGACGAGTCGGTGCTGGTCGGCCAGGAACGGAGCTGAGGGATGGGGACGGTGGTCCTGGTGGGAGCGAGGCGGTGGGGGATCGGCAGGGTCGACCTGCTGCTGACCGCGGCGCTGCTGGTCCTGCCGGTGGCCGCCGTCCTCGCCCTGCCGCGGCACTGGCTCGACGACAGGCAACCCGACGCTCTCGGGATCACCCTGCTCGTCTTGGCGACCATGCCTGTTCTCGTCAGACGCCGCTACCCGATCCAGGCGCTGCTCTTCTGCGTAGCCGTCCAGATGGCCTACCACGCCTTGAACTACACGCACGACATCATGCTCCCGGTAGCGGTAGTCCTCATCTACACGGTCTCCCTGACCACCTCCCGCGCCTCAACGCTGGCGATGGTCGGAATCAGCGTCGCCGGAGTCCTGGTGAGCGCGAGCGTCCCTCAAGACGAATCGATCGGCGCGGAAGTGATCAGCCCCCTTGGCTGGTTCGCAGTCGCCGCGGTCGGTGGCCAGGCGATGCGCCTGCACCGCGCCTTGCTCACGGAGACGAGCGAACGCCGGGTCGCCGAGGAGCGGCTGCGGATCGCGCGCGACCTGCACGACGTCCTGGCCCATCACATCGTCGTGATCAACTCGCATGCCGGTGTGGCCGCTCATCTGCTCGACGACCGCACCGACGATCCGACCCTCGCGCCGATCTCGCAGTCGCTGCACACGGTGGCGGACGCGAGCAGCGCAGTACTGGCCGAGCTGAGAACCACCCTCGACGTCCTCCGCGGCAACGAGGTCGACGTGGATCGGCACCCGACGCCGGACCTCGCCGGCCTGGCCCGGCTCGTAGCGGTCACCACAGCAGTCGGAGTACAGGTCGAGCTGCGAATAAGTGGCAGCAGCCGGCCGCTGCCGGCAGCCGTCGAGATCACCCTCTACCGGATCGCGCAGGAGGCCCTGACCAACGTGGTGAAGCACGCGCACGCTCGACAGGCACTGGTGCAGCTCGAGTACGACGTCGAGGAGGTTCGGCTCGAGGTCACTGATGATGGCCGGGGCAGATCCGACAGCGGCAGCACAGCCGGCTATGGCATCGCGGGGATGAACGAGCGGGCGCAATCCGTCGGTGGTCAGCTGGTCACTGGCGACGCCCGGTACGGCGGATTCCGGGTCGCGGCGACCGTACCTGTTCCGGGAGCGCGATGATCAGGGTGGTGCTGGCCGACGACCAGGAGCTGGTCCGGAGCGCCTTCGCGATGCTCGTCCGCTCCGCACCGGACATGGACGTCGTCGGTGAAGCCGCCGACGGCGACGAGGCGGTCGAGCTGGTCCGGTCGACCCGGGCCGACGTCGTCGTGATGGACATCCGGATGCCGGGGACGGACGGGATCACTGCCACCGCCACCATAGCGGCCGACGAGGATCTGAGCGGCGTACGGGTGCTGATCCTGACCACGTTCGAGAGCGACCACAACGTGGTGACCGCGTTGCGTGCGGGAGCGAGCGGATTCCTTGTCAAGGACACCAAACCCGCGCACCTGCTGGCCGCCATCCGCACCGTGGCCGCCGGCGAGGCACTGTTGTCGCCCGGCGCGACCCAGGCACTGATCGAAAGAGTGCTGAGGCAACCCGATCCGGCCGGTCCGGCACCCGGCGCACTGGCCGCGCTGACCAGGCGGGAACGCGAGGTGCTGACGCTGATCGGCCGCGGGCTGAGCAACGGCGAACTCGCCGAACAACTGGTGATCAGTCCGCTGACCGCGAAGACCTACGTGAGCCGGTTGCTGACCGAGCTGGACGCCCGCGACCGGGCCCAACTGGTGATCGCCGCCTACGAATCCGGTCTGGTCCGGGCCACCGGCCAAGGAGACCCACTGTAGGGGCCGGCCGGGCACCCGCTTGAGGATGCCCCCGAAGGTGAACCTTGCAGGTAGCCGCCGTCGTTGTCTCGAACCGGTGGACCTGTGGGGAGGGACGGCGGACCTGATCAGCCCGATGGGATCGAGCAGCGTCTCCGCGCCACCGGTCTGCCCGATCACCTCCGCTTCCAAGCCGCTTCGTGCCCGCCGCAACTCACCGTTTTACTCACCGGATTGAATGAAACATGCTGAGCGGTGTCCGGCCATCGTTGCGGGATGGCAAACAACCTCACCGGGGCAATAGCGGGCCGTTCAGAACGTCGTTCATTTCCTTGAGTTGTTCAAGCAGTCTGTCGGGTGATGCACGGGAAGGGGGTAGTTCGCTCGGCGGACTGGGAGGCGCTTACGTCATCCCCATTGATGATTGAGGCGGGTGGCCGTTGCTGCTGGACTGCTGGAGTAGATGGTTTAGGAACTCAACTACTCCGGAGGTCTCCGTGTCCACACTCACCGCATCGCCGACCCGGTCGCGATCTGCTGTCGCCTGGTCGTTGCAAGGGCTCTTGTCCGCGGCGTTCCTGTACTTCGGTATCTCGAAGCTCGCCGGGGGTGAGTCAGTTCGGGCGTCGTACGAGGAGATCGGTGCCGGTCAATGGCTGCGCTACTTCACGGGGACGACCGAGATCCTCGGCGGTGTCGCGTTGCTCGTGCTCCCGCTGGCCGGTCTGGCCGCCGCTGCCCTGGCGGCGCAGATGGTCGGGGCGATCGTCACCCAGCTCGTATTCGTGGAAGACGGATCCCCGGTGATCCCGATCGTCTTGCTGGTGCTGACCCTGACGGCCGCGTGGCTGCGCAAAGATCGATCGCTCGACACGTTGCGCACGCTCCGCCGTCGTCTCCTGCCCGCCACACGCTGACCAAGACTCGGATCAGGAGACGCTTCCCATGGCTCAGTACCTGTATCGACTCGGTACTTTCGCATTCCGCAAACGCTGGGTTGTCCTCGTCGGCTGGCTGCTTGCCCTCGGCATCACCCTCGGTGGGTCGATGCTGACGTCGGGGACGCCCACCAACGGCCTCGATGTCCGCGGCACCGAAGCCCAGCAAGCCATCGACGTCCTGCAGCGGGAGTTCCCTCAGGCCGGTGCCAGTGGAGCCTCGGCCCAGGTCGTCCTGGCTGCCGACGAGGGGGAGACCCTCTCGGCCCCAGCCAATGCCGCAGGAAGCGCCTGATCGCCGGGGCCTACGTCCGTTCTCCGTTCACGTCCCTCGGTGACCGCGAACAGCAACAGCTACATCGCCTGCTGGGAAAGGTTCTCGCGGTTCCCACCGCGGCACGCGCTGCCCAGTAGTGGCCCGGGACTTGAGGGTGAGACGACCTCGACAACGTCATCCCTTGTGATGATTGAGATCTCTGTCGGATCAAGACATGTTCGAGACCTCAACCGTTCGGTCGCCGGCCCGCCGAGCTCCGCCTGCCAAGGAGAATCCGATGGAGATCGATGGACTGCCACTGCACCCCTTGCTCGTCCACGGGGTGGTCCTCCTTGTTCCAGTTGCTGCTCTGCTGGCCATCGTCTATGCGCTGGTGCCGAAGTGGCGATACCTGTTGCGGAACCCCGCGTTGGCGTTCGCTCTGGCTGCCGTTGTGATGACCCAGGTCGCGAGCCTGACCGGGCAAGACCTGCGGCGGGATCGAAACCTGCGCAGCGCTCAGGTCGAGACACATGACATGTGGGCCGGACGCCTCGAGCTCGGAGCTTTGGCTCTCGCTGCAGTTGCCGCGGTCGCTTGGTGGGTGCTGCCCCATATCAGTGCGCTGGCGGGCGGCTCTGACAAGAAGGCGCGGATGCCTGTGCTGGTTCCCGTGGTGATGGTCTTGCTACCGATTGCGGGAGTCGCCGTCCTGCTGCTCGTCATCGCCACTGGTCACGCCGGGGCAGAAGCCGTCTGGAACGCAAGCTGATGATCGGGCCGGCCGCCGCGGAAGCTGTTGTGAGATCCGCGTAAAACCTATCGTGGCGGGATTAGACATTGGGGCCTGGACTGTGTAGCGTTGCTCTTGTTGACAGAGAAGAACAGCGAAGCTGACGTGGACAGCTACCGATCTGTCCAAGGTTGTGAAGTAGGTACGACGGCGGACTCCGCCGGGCCGATCAGTGAAGGGGCTCGGGTTTCACGCCAGGGTCAGAGTCTGTGGAGCCAGTGGTCGATCGGGGTTCCAGACTTGATGGATCGAAGTAGCAGTTTTGCAAGTCGAAGTGGCAGTGAGCAGTTCCGTAGTTGCAGTAGCAATGCGCAGTTGTAGTTGCTGTTTGTAGTTGAGGTAGCAGTAGGTAGTTGTGGTTCGAGAGAGAAGGGAAGGGATTACACCGTCGGATCGCCCGCCAGTGCCAGTACTTTGCCGGGCGGGTGCCGTAGTTCCATCGGATTGGAAGGTGGTCTTCGGTTACGCATTCAGCGATCCCCGCAGCGATGGCCTTCACGTGGCGCGCTGCGGACATGCAAGGCCGGCCTCACAGCCGGTAGATGGTGACAATCCAACAACCCCTTGGGCCCCGGTGCTTCCGCACCGGGGCTCTTCGGCATGGAGGCTCGATGACCCCAGATACACACGCGGAGACCCTGATGAGTTCAACCCCGGCCGGGACGGCCAATTTCGACGATGACGACTACCCGGCGTTCACGATGGGCCGGGCCGCGGAGATGCTGGGCACCACGCCAGGGTTCCTGCGGAGCCTGGACGAGGCGAAGCTGATCACCCCGCAACGCTCCGAGGGCGGCCACCGCCGCTACTCCCGCTACCAGCTACGCCTGGCCACCCGCGCTCGTGAACTCGTCGACCAAGGCACCGCGCTCGAGGCCGCGTGTCGGATCATCATCTTGGAAGACCAACTCGCCGAAGCCCTGCGCATCAACGAACAGCGGCGAGACCAGTCCTAGCGGGCTAGCACCTCTGTTTCTGCCCGATCCGAGACGAGGGGCCCATCGGCATCCACGAGCCTGCTACAGGCAGACGGAGAGGCGCCAAGGCAGTGGCAGCTCGACCTGAGGAGCCATACCTTTGTGTCTCATGTCAGAGCCAAGTCAGCTGGTGCACATTCGTGACGCCGTGCCAGGAGACGGTGATGCGCTGGCGGAGATGCACGCCCGGTCGCGAGCTGTGTATTACCGTGCCGGCGGCCATGAGGTGGCGGTGCATCCTGACGAGGAGTACCGGGAGACCTGGCGAAAGATGGTGGACGACCCTCGGATTGCCGTCCTGGTGGCGGCTATCGATGATGACATCGTCGGTGTTATCACTGTGGACGCCGGTGAGGTGTTTCCGACGAGAGCATCTCACGAGAAGCGTGTGCGGCTCGTCGGTATTTTTGTCGAGCCGGACCGATGGTCCATCGGTGTCGGTGGCGCTCTGATGGCTCGCTTCGTTTCCCTTGCACGCCAGGCTGATGCCGTTGGCGAGGTCGAGGTGTGGGAGCGGAACCCTCGCGCGATCCGGTTCTACGAGCGGCATGGCTGGACCCGGGACGGAACGTCGCGTGCTGGGCCTGCCGGGGCGGCCTACCTCGGCTACGTGCACCTGCCGTGACATCTGCGGTATCGATGCAACGGCGGCACCCGGCCCCAGGCAGCCTGACCCGCGGCCGGTATCGCACGCAGTCGGCGGACCTCCGTACACGCCGACCGTGTGGCCTCTCGGGTGGGCGAAGGGGTGCGTTAGAGGAGGGCTTTGGCGAACTGGTCATGGTGGGCGGTCCACCAGCGGCGCCGGCGGTCGTACTTCTCGATGCCTCCCGTCCGGTTCAGCATCGCGACGGTGTTCGGGCCGCCCGCATCGATGGTGCGCCTCGCGGCTGCTTCGATGCGGGCGACGGCATCGTTGATGGCGGTGAGCAGTTCTGCCCGGCCGTCCCGGTCCAGTCCGTAGGCGTCGGCGACGAGTCGTAACCGCGCTGGTCGGTCGGCGGGCAGCCAGCCGATCCGGTCCTGGTCGAAGTCGTCCTCGATTGGTACACAGAGGCGGGCGAGCTGGGCCACGTCGTAGACGGGGCGGCCAGGGGCGGCGAACTCGAAGTCGAGGAGAGCAACGGCAATGCCGTCACGGAAGACCACGTTCGAGAGCTCCACGTCGTTGTGGCACACGATCGTCCCGCCCGCAGGGTCAGCCAGACTGTCGTTCCAGGTGAGACTCTGAGGGTCGAACTCGCGGGCGGCGTCGTGCAGCCCGCGCAGCAGCCTGGCGATGGACGCCAGCGCGGTGTCGGACTGGCTCCAGTCCGGATAGGGCGCCACTGGCACGTCGCCGTCGATGAACACAAGGCGCTCGCGGCCGTCCTTGTCGATTCCGACTGGTGTCGGGGCACCGTCGAATCCGGCGTCTTTCACCGCCCGCAGGAAGGCGTGAATCGAACCCGAGTGCGGACTCGAAGGACGAAGAACATGCGGACCGACGCGGACGACCTGGCCCGCGTTCGCGATCCCGCCATCGAGCTGCTGCTCTGACACACCGCCACCTTGACAGCCGGGCAGCTCAGCCGCCAAGGGCCGGGCAGGTCGGCCGGGATCCGTACCTCGGTGGGGTCAATGCGCCGCTTGGGTCGTGACACCGACCGCGGGGTCCATTCCGGAAGAACCTCAGCCGCGGGAGCGCAGCATGCGGCGTACCCGATCGGCACGCTCCAGCAAGTTCGCGCGGACGACCGGGACAGCTTGTGCGGCAAGGGCCTCCGCCCGTCCCACGAAGGTCAGGTCGATACCGAACTGCGGGAAGAGGTGTCTGGTGAAGGTCCTCGCTGGCACGCCTCCGCCACGGTGGATGGTCGGCACGAGCTCGAGATAGGCCTCCGCATAGGGCCTCAGTAGGTCGTCCTGGCCGGCGGTCCAGAACAGCGCCGCAACCGAGTAGACCGAAGCCAGCGGCACTGCGCGCTCCGTCACCAGCGTCCGCCACACCGCCTTCTTCTCAGCCGGGTCCGGGGTCGCCGCACGGACCTGAAGCCTGCTGACCCACGCCTCGGGATCCGGGTCCCGGTCGAGCAGGGCCTGTGCCTCGGTAGCAGTAGGGCTGCCGAGCTGAGCCTTGCGGGCCAGCGCTCGCCACTGGAGATCGACGTCCTCACCGGCCTCGACCTGGAGCCACCCAACCTGCTCCAGGTCGGTTGCGGTACTGGCGAAGCCACGCAGTGCCGCCTTGCGGTAGGCCCCGACGCTGGAGAGGCTGCGGCACGCCGCCGCTACTGCCCGCATCAGCACATCCCGCTCCGACTCCGGGCTCCATAGGCCCGCGGCCTCGACAGCCAGTTCGACATACGGCTCGATCACCGACGCGGATGTCTCGACCGCGAGCACCCCGGTCAGGCACTGCACGGCCTGGGCAGCCGACGCTTCGCCGTTGATCAGCATGTCCCCGACCGTGGCGACCGCGACGCTCCGCGAGATGGGTGTGGGCAGGCGTGCGGCGTTGCCGAAGAACGCGTTTCTGGTCGCGGCATCGGGTCTTGTCGAGGCGAAGGTCAGGTCTTCGTCGTTGACCAGGTAGAGGTCCGCGCCGGCCGGCAGGTCGATCCGAGTTCGTTCGCCCGCGACCTCTACCTCGACGAGTGCCGCCCGCTCGAGGCGGTCGCCTTGTCCCCGGTAGGCGCCGACGGCAAGCACCTGCGGCCGCGGCTGCCCACCGGGGCCCTTCGCGACAAGGACGAAACCATCCCCGTCGTGATCTAGGGTCAGCCGATCGGTACCTGCGGTTTCCAGCCACCCCGCACGCCACTGGTCCAGGTCACGTCCGCTCGACTCGGCGACCGCATCGATCAGGTCCTGCAGCGTGGTGTTGCCCCAGGCATGCTTGGCGAAGTAGCTGGTCATCCCCGCGGAGAACTCTGCCTCACCGACGTACGTCATCAGCTGTTGCAGCACCGACGCGCCCTTGGGGTAGGTGATGGCGTCGAAAGTTGCTTCGGCCTCGGAGACGTCCCGGACAAGCTGGCGGATCGGGTGCGTCGTCGGTCCCTGATCGACGTAATAGGCCTTGAGCTTCTCGCCGGCCAGATGCGCCACCCAGGCGTCGGTGTAGGACGTCGCGCACACCGCGGCCCAGTTGCTCGCGAATTCCGCGAACGCCTCGTTGAGCCACAGGTCGTCCCACCAGCGCATGGTGACGATGTTGCCGAACCACATGTGCGCGAGTTCATGCAACAGGTACCGTGAGAAGTGGTCCCACTCCGCACGCGTCGGGGTGGTCCGGCGCAGGAACCAGTCCATCCAGGTGACGCAGCCGAAGTTCTCCATCGCGCCAGGGAACTCGGGCGTGAAGACCTGGTCGTACTTGTGCTGGGGAAACGGCATGCCGAACTTGCCGGCGAAGAACTCGAGCCCTTGGGTGGTCAGGGTGAAGAGCTCGTCGGCGTCCCGGTCAAGGATCGGAGCCAGTGACCGGCGAGCGAAGAGACCGAGGTCGTGACCCGCGCCGCTCCGGCGCAGTTCGTAGTACGGGCCGGCGTTGATCACGGTGTTGTACGTCGCCAGCGGTGGCGTCGGCGGGAAGGTCCAGCGCCGCGCGGAGCCGAGATCTTCGATCCGCGGATCGCCGCTGTTGGTCAACACCAGCCAGCCGGGCGGAGCTGTCACCGTGAATGCGTACGGCGCCTTCAGGTCGGGCTGATCGAAACACGCCCATACATACCGGGCGTAGTCGGGCTCGAAGTCCGTGTACACATACACCTCGCCGTCGGCGGGATCGACGGCCTTGTGAACGCCCTGCTCATCGGTCGAGCAGTCCGGGACAGTGACCACAGTGAGGACGTTCCGCTCGCCGAGACCGGCCAGTGCGATCCGGCCCTCGACGGCCGCCGGCAGCGCGACCCCGTTGAGCACCGCTCTATCGACCTCCGCCACACAGTCGACGAAGGTCTCGGCTCCGGGGCGGCTACAGCCGAAGGTGATCGTCGACTCACACCGAACCCGCGAGCCGGTCGGCAGGTCGGTCAGGTCGACGCCAACGTCGTACCGCTCGACCGTCAGCAGGCTCGAGCGCCCCTCAGCCTCACCTTGGGTCAGACTCCGGACGCTCATCGCTTCCCCCTCGAAGATTCGCTCAACTCACTGTGGCCCAGACGAGTTCAGCCATGACTGCAGCATGCGCCTAGTGCTCAGTTCATGTCGCCGTACGGCGAGTGATCGACGGCGGTCTTGCTCGGGTCAGCCCTTGAGGCCGGAGAGGGTCATGGTGGCGACGAACTGTTTCTGGGCGATCAGGAAGAAGAGGATGAGGGGCAACGTGGCTACGACGTTGCCGGCCATGAGCAAGGACCACTCGGTCCGGCGGGTGCCCTGGAAGTTCGCCAGGCCGAGCTGCAGGGTGAAGGCGTGGTCGTTGTTGATCGCGATCAGCGGCCAGACCAGGTCGTTCCACGAGCCGAGCAGCGTGAAGATCGCCAGGGTCGCGAGCGCGGGCTTCGCCAGCGGGAGCACGATCCGGGAGAAGACCTGCCAGCGATTCGCACCGTCGATCAGACCGGACTCCTCGAGTTCCTTCGGCAGCGACAGGAAGAACTGCCGCATCAGGAAGATCCCGAACGCTGACGAGAGCCAGGGCACGATGGCGGCGCCGAGGCTGTCGATCAGCCGCAGCCGCGAGAAGAGGAGGTACGTCGGGATCATCAGCAGCTGGGTGGGAATCATGATCGTTGCGAGGATCATGAAGATACCGACCGTACGCCCCCGAAACGCCAGCCGCGCGAATCCGTACCCGGCCAGCGAGCACAGGAGCAGATGAGACACGATCGCCGACGTTGCCACCAGCACGGTGTTGCCCAGCCACAGCAGCGCATCCGACTCGGTGAACAAGGTCACGAACCCGCTGAAGTCGATCCGTGACGGGATGATCGGCGGCGGGAACTTGAGCAGCTCGTCCGCCGGCGACACCGACGCGAGGAACATCTGCAGGAACGGCAGCAGGAAGAGCAGAGCCACCGGCGCCAGCAACAGGTGCCAGCCGGACGGACGTGACTTCGGGGCCTTTGAGGTTGTGTCGACGGTCACCTAGAACGCCTCCATGTTCTTCCGCCGGGAGTAGACGACGACCCCGATCGTGGTCAGCAGGGTGATCGCGAACAGCACGTACGCCGCCGCCGAGCCGTAGCCGAAGTCGAGAGACCTGAAGGCCTTGTCCCACAGGAAGTAGACGATCGTCCTGGTGGCGTTCAACGGACCGCCACGCGTCGTCGTGTAGACGAGGTCGAACAGCTGGATAGCGCCGATCGTCTGCCAGATGGTGACGAAGACGGTCACCGGCCGGAGCTGCGGCCAGATCACCCGCCAGAACGTCTGCCAACTGCCGGCGCCGTCGACCCGCGCGGCCTCGATGAGCTCGCCCGGTACGTCCTGCAGTGCAGCCAGGTAAATGACCGTGGTGAACGCGGCCTGACCCCACAGCGACATGATCGCGATCACGACCATCGCCTGGGCCGGATCCTCGAGCCAGCCCTGAGCGGGCAGCCCGAGCCTCTGCAGCACGTTGTTGACCAGGCCGTACTGCGGACTGAACAGGTACGTCGACAGGATGCCGGTGGCGGCCGCCGAGGCGACGAAGGGTACGAAGATCGCGGTGCGGTAGATCCCGATGAAGCGGATCCTCCGGTTGAGCGCTACCGCCAGGAACAGCCCGGCGAGGACCGACATCGGGACGAACATCGCCGTGTAGATGATCGTGTGCAGTACGGCGTCGGCGAACTCCGCGTCCGTGATGAGCCGGCTGTAGTTCTTGCCGCCCACGAACTCGGGTGGGCTGAAACCGTTCCACTTCTCCAGCGAGAGCACGAACGCCCAGCCGGCCGGAAAGATCGAGAGCCCGAGCACGATCAGCGTTGCCGGGCCGGCGAAGAGCCAACCCGTGAGAGCAGCCCGCCACCGGTCATGGCGACGTCCGGAGCGATCCGGCTGATCTGCTCCTGACGGCGCAGTGGCGGCGGGCGACAGTTCCGTGGTGGTCATCGCGCGGCCTCGAGCGCGGTGTTCGCCTTGGTGGCGGCCTTCTCCAGCGCCGGCTTCGGCTCGGCCCGTCCCTGCAGCACCTCGGAGATGGCCGCGCCTATTGCCTGCGACAGCCCCACATAGCCGGAGACGGTCGGCCGGACCTTCTTCGCATTGGCGCCGTTCGCCGCCATGATGTCCAGGCCGGGGTACGTCTTGACCTGGGTCTTGAAGGCTGCCGAGCCGACCTCGGAGGAGCGCAGCGGCAAGTTGCCGACGGCCACATTCCAGCGCTCGTCCTGCGCCGCCGAGGTCAGCCAGTTGGCGAACTCGTAGGCCCAGTACTCGCGGTTCTTGTCGTGGTGGTCGAACAGCGCCCAGAGGTCGGGGCCGGACGCGGTCTGGTGATCGCCGTTCGTCCCCGGGAGCAGCGTCACGCCGTACTTCGTGCGCGCTGTCTTGAGGTCGTAGAGCACCCATGGTCCGGAGGCCATCATGCCGATCCGGTTGTTCCGGAACAGCTGCTCGTACTTGGTGTCGGTCTGATCGAGATACACGGACTTGTCGGTGACGGCCATGTCCCGCAGGAAGGTCAGCGCCTTGACGCCGGCATCGGAGTCGAACGCGGCGGTCTTCTGGTCCGGGCTGAGGATCTCACCGCCGTTCTGCCAGAGCTGCGGCCACATCTTCCAGACGGTGTTCTCGGCACCGGACACCGAGTAGGCGTAGCCGTAGGTGCTCGTCGCGGGGTTGGTGAGCTTCTTCGCGGCGGCCCGGAGATCGTCCCAGGTCCATTGGTCGGTGGGGTAGGGCACGCCGGCCGCGTCGAAGACCGTCTTGTTGTAGAGCAACGTGAGGTTGTCGACGATCGCCGGGAAACCGATCGTCTTCTTGCCGGTGGGACGGGCGGTGAGACGGGCGCCTTCGGGGAACTCGTTCCACTTGACGTCGGGCTCGGCAACGCGGTCGGTGATGTCGAGGGTGCGGCCGGACGCCTCCAGCTCACTCGCCCAGCTTCCGTAGGCGTAGGAGATGTCCGGGTAGCTGTTGCCGACGAAACCGGCGGACAGTTTCTGCAGCAGGTCGTCGGTGCTGGAGGCTCCGGAGGACACGTCGATCGAGACGTTCGGATGGGCCTTCTGGAACTCGGCGGCCAGTCCTTCGAGGATCTTCTCCGAGTTCTCGGTCTGCCCTGTCCACATGGTGAGTGAGACCTTCGCGTCCTTATCCAGGCTGCTCGCACCCTGGCCGCTTGATCCGCAGGCGGTCAGCCCGGCCAGACCAAGCGTCACGAGTGCCGTGACGACGGAAAAGGTGATGCGACGCTTCATAACAAGCTCCTTCGAGGTCGGGTCGTCGTGACCCAGCTGCGGTTCGGTACGTCGGACAGGTCGAGCTCCACGCCGCCGCCCAGCGTTGACGGCAGCAGGTCCTGATGGACCTTGAACAGCTCGTCGACGAGCGCGGCGAGCCGGTCAGGTGTGAGCGTGGAGCTGGCGTTCGGATCGACGAGCATCGCCTGCAGAACCAGCTCCCGCGACCCGGTCAGGGCCGCTTCCACGGCCAGCTCCGCCACGGACAGGTACGTCCGGTTGTGTACTGCCCCCTGGACCGGGATCGCACCGACAGCGATCGGCGCGATCCCCGACCCGTCCACCGTGGCCGGGACCTCGACGACCGCGCCCTGGGGCAGGTTCGAGATGAGGCCGCGGTTGGGCACGTTCACGTGGATCTCGCGCTCGTTGCCGGTGACAACGGAGTGGATGATCTGCGGTGCGTACTCCGCGGCACCGCCGTCCTCGAGCTCCAGGTCCCGGCCCTCGGCGAGCGCCTGCTGGGCCGCGTGGAACTCGGCCAGGTTGCGCCGGTCGGTGTCGAGATGCTGCATCGGCCGCAGCCGGAAGCGCTCGATCTGCTCGTCGGAGCGCAGGAACCAGGACAGGTACTCGGCGCTGTGCTCGCTCGTCTCGGTCGGGTAGTAGCCGATCCGGCGGAAGATCTCCACCCGCACCCGGCGCTCGAGCTCCGGGTCCGCCGCGATCTTCTCCCGCAGTTGCGGGTAGAGGTCGGCGCCGTCCCGGCTCCACTCGTAGAGCCACGACTGATGGTTGACGCCTGCCGCCCGGAACCGAGTGCCTTCGAGCGGTACGCCGATCAGCGCGCAGAGATCGTGGACGGTCCAGAACACGCTATGGCACAGGCCCGCGGCTCGCAGGTCCGGCGAGACGGTCGCCAGCCACCAGATGTTCATCGCCATCGGGTTGGTGTAGTTGAGGAACAACGCCTCCGGACAGACTGCGCGCATGTCTCTGGCGATCCCCGACAGGACGGGGAACGTTCGCAGGGCGCGGAACACGCCACCGATGCCGGTGGTGTCGCCGATCGTCTGGCGCAGCCCGAACTCGTTCGGGAGCTCGAGATCGACGCGGCTCGCGTCGACGCCGCCCACCTGGATCATGTTCACCACGAAGTCGGCACCGTCCAGGGCGGTACGGCGGTCCGCCGCGGCAGTGATCCGGAGCGGGCGACCGGTGCGGGCCGCGAGCTGTTCCGCAGTACCGCGGGCCACGTCCAGGCGCGCCGGGTTGATGTCATGGAGGACGAGGTCCAGTTCCGGCAGATCCGGAAAGCTCAGCAGATCTGCGACGAGCTGGCGGGTGAAGACGACGCTGCCTGCCCCGATGAACACAATGCGAGCCATCAACTGCTCCTCGAGTGGGTGATCGATCCTGCCGACCTGTGATAGTGATTGCTGCAACACTAGTGCATATGCTGCATGCGCTTGCAATAGCTTGCTGCGACTACTCGTAGAAATCGGAGAGGCACCCATGACGATCGACACCCGCTTCACGGCCGAGGACCTGGCGGTCGAGATCCATGCCGGCGAAGGCGCGATGGGGGCGGCCGCCGCCGGCCGGGCCGCCCAGGTCCTCAGGGCCGCGGTGGAGGCACGCGGGCGGGCTCGCGTCGTGATCGCGACCGGGAACTCGCAGTACGCGTTCACCGACGCCCTGGCCGATGAGGAGATCCCCTGGGGCGAGGTCGAGGTCTTTCACATGGACGAGTACGTCGGGATCGACGACCAGCATCCCGCCAGCTTCCAGCTGTGGATCCGGAACCGTATCGAGCAGCGGTTCTCTCCGGCGCGGGTGCACTACCTCAGTGGCGCCGGCGATCCGCAGGCAGAGGCGGAACGCTACGAGCGCGAGCTGCGTTCAGCGCCGCTCGACCTTGTCTGCATGGGCATCGGAGAGAACGGTCACCTGGCCTTCAACGAGCCCTTCGACGCCGACTTCGACGACCCGCGGTGGGCCCGGGTGGTCACACTGACGCCGGAGTCGAGGCGTCAGCAGGTCGATGAAGGTCATTTCGCGTCTCTGGACGACGTACCCGAGCAGGCGATCTCGCTGACGATTCCGGCGCTGCTGTCGGCGGATCAGGTCCAGGTGTGCGTGCCGGAGAGCCGCAAGGCAGGCGCGGTGCGCGCAACGCTGGTCGAGGAGATCGGTCCGCACTGCCCGGCGACGATTTTGCGCCGATCGCCCAACGCCGTCCTGCTGCTCGAGCCTGCCTCGGCGTCGCTGCTGGATCGCACCGACTCGACGGTAGCGACCGAGCGTCGCTGAACTCCGGCCCTGCCGGGCAGTGTCAGGCGGTGCGCGCAGGGCCGGTGGAACTACGCACGATCAGCCGGGAGTCGAGGACGACGTGCTCGTCGTCCTCGACCTGCCGGTCCTCGATGATCGCGAGCAGCGCATCGACCGCCTCGGAGCCGGCGGCGTCGCCAGGAACGTGGACGGAGGTCAACGTCGGATACGCCATCGCCGACATCGGGCTGTCGTCCACCCCGATGACACTGATGTCTGCTCCGGTTCGGACCCCCCGCTCGGTCAGCCGCGCCATGACGCCGAGCGCGATGAGGTCGTCGTACGCGATCACGCCGGTGATTCCGCGCGCGATCACCAGGTCTGCGGCGTGGACGCCGGACTGGACCTGCGCCTCGAATGGTCCAAACTCCACGAGATCGAGGCCGAGCCGGGCGCTCGCCGCCTGGACTGCGCCACGGCGCTGGGTGTTCGACCAGGAACGCTTGGGTCCGTTGAGGTAGGCGATGGCGCGATGCCCGAGGGCGGCGAGGTGCTCGACCGCCTGCGCCATCCCGCCTGCTTCGTCGATGACGACACTCGCCGCGCCCGGGACGGCGCGGTTCACGAAGACCACCGGAGCGAGCGCGAGCAGCTCGTCCATCATGTCGTCGGGGGTGCGGGGCGAGGCGATGATGAGGCCGTCGACCTGCCGGCGCATCGTCCGGGCCCGCGGCAGCTCGTCGGCGGTGCGCTCGTCGACGTCGGCGATCAGCACTGTCCTGCCATGCTGCATACCGCGCGCCTGCACCGCTTTGATGATCGGCGGGAAGAACGGATTGGCGATGTCCGGCACCATCAGCCCGATCAGGTCGGTGCGGCCCGCCGTCAGCGACCGCGCGCTGTGGTTGGGGACGTACCCCATCTCTCGCGCGATCCGCTCGACCCGCTCGCGGGTCGTCGCGTTGACCTTTTCGGGGGCGGAGAGCGCCCGGGAAACGGTGGAACCCGACAGCCCCGCCGCAGCCGCGACGTCAGCGAGAGTGACAGCCATGCCGCTCCTTGACCCCTCGAAGGACAGCCCTGCTGCGGTTGCAGCAACCGCTTGCAGTATAACCAGGACGCCTAGAGGCTGGGCATCAGGCCCAGGGCTACCAGGAGGGCGGGGACTCCCAGGAGGAGTACGGCGAGGACGAGGGGTGCGCCGAGGGCTCCCAGGACTCTGGGGCGTCGGGTGAGGTCGAAGCGGCGGCTGTGGGCGAAGGCGAGGACGCCGAACGCGATGGCGAGGAGGGTGAAGAAGGCGACGTACGCGATGCTCGCGAGGGTGATGTCGTCGCGGTGGCCGGTGAGACCCGCGAGGATTGCGGCTGCTTCTGCGACGCTGCCGAGGGCGTAGAGGGAGAGCAAGGAGAACGCGCCCCAGAGGAGGACGCCGAGTGCGTCTGCATGCTTGGGGTTCGTCGTGAGTGAGTAGACGGCGACTGCGGCGCCGAGAAGCTTGAGCAGTACGACAAGCCAGTTCATCACCGTGAGACCGGCGGCGTAGTCGGCGAACGGTCCGTCGGAGAAGCGCCCGGTGCTCTCGAACACCACGTTCACCACCGCGAACCCAACGCAGCAGACGGCGGCTAACCACCCCGAGAGCACGACGGCGCGAGGCCGTGCGGATTCATTGACTCCGGCAACCATACGGACAGTCAAGCGCGAACCGCCGCCGTACCGCATCCCGCGAGCGAGGGATCTGATTCCCCCGAGAGAGGGATCTGAGACGCTTGTCTCGCATGGGTGGTGGGTACGTGTGAAAGATGGGCACTCCCAACGAGCAGCTTGAACCCGCTCTCGAGATCGACACACGCCTCGCCGAGATCGAGCGCGGTTTGGACCTGCTGATCAACACCACGCCGGTCAATGCCGCAGAGGCATGGGCCGACTTCGAGCGGTGTGACTTCGGCACGGCCCCCACGCTCAGGCTCAGACCTCTTGAGTTCGAGCCGGACCTGGTACGACGTGACCTCTACAACCTCGAGATCGAGAACGTCACCGACCCTGCGCTGCACACGCTCTTCCGGGCGAAGCGAGACGAGATAGCGCGACAGATCACAGCCTTGGAGGATCGCGATACGTCACGGTTCGTGTACGGATCGCTGCAGCTGTACGGCGGGATCGCCCAGCCTCTCGTGTCCACCGCGGAGGAGCTGCTCGAGATCATCCCGACCCAAGCTCCCAGCACCCGAACCGTCACGGCCGGTGCGTTCGCGGAGGCGGCTCGTGCGGAGTTCGATCGCTACCGTGACGTGTATCAGGACTTCCCCGCGCACGTCGCCGTACGCGACGACGTCTCCGAACTGATGGTGTCGTTCGGCCGGCTGCTCATCCCCGAAGCCGCCACGTTCCGGGCGGACCGCGTCGAGCCGTTGCTGCATCACGAGGTCGGCACCCATGTCGTCACGTACCAGAACGGCGCCAGACAACCCCTGACGCTGCTGGCGATCGGACTGCCCGGGTACGACGAGACCCAAGAGGGCCTTGCCGTGCTCGCCGAGTACCTGAGCGGCGGTCTGGACCCGCGGCGTCTCCGCGTGCTCGCGGCACGGGTTGTAGCCGTCGACAAGATGCTCGACGGCGCCGGATTCCTGGACATCTTCGAGTCGTTGCGGGCGGAGTATCGGATACCGACGAGGACTGCCTGGACCATCGCGATCCGGGTCGTCGTCGGAGGCGGTTCGGTGAAGGACGCGATCTACCTGCGTGGGATCACGCGTCTCCTCGAAGCCCTTGCGGAGGGCAACAGCCTCGATGTCCTCTTCGTCGGCAAGTTCGCGCTGGATCACATCCCGTTGATCCAGGACCTGCTCGACCGCGACGTACTCGAAGCACCATGGGTCCGTCCACGCTGGCTCGACGTACCCGGGGCGCAGGAGCGTCTCGACAGACTGCGCGCGGGCGCGTCGGTCATGGATCTGTACGAAGGAGCTGTGGCGGCATGAGGCTTGCTTTCTTCGTCAACGACGTTGCCACCGAGATCGACGAGTACACGACCACTCGGCTGGCGAGGGCCGCGGCTCAGGCCGGGCATCAGGTCTGGTACGTCGGTGTGTGCGACGTCGAGCTCGGCGAGAGCGACGGGCAGTTGGTGGCGCGGGCCCAAGCCGCGGAGTTCGAGAAAGACGACACGCTCGAGACCTTCATGGAGCGCATCAAGGAGCGCGACCCCGAACGGGTCGTCATGGACGACCTCGACGCCTTGTTCCTGCGGAACGAATCGATCGACGATCTGCAGAAGCGGCCGTGGGCAAGTCCACTGGGTGTTGTCTTCGGCCAGATGCTCAAGGCGCGCGGCGTCACGGTGGTCAACGACCCGATGTCCCTGATCCGGGCAACGAGCAAGCTCTACCTGGAGGAGTTTCCCGCGAAGATCCGGCCGCGATCGCTGGTGACGCACGACCCGGAAGCGATCGAGCGGTTCGTCGCCGAGGTCGGCCACTCCGTCGTCAAGCCGCTGTACGGCGCCAAGGGCCGGAACGTGTTCATGATCGAGGACGAGGATGAACCGAACCTCGCGCAGATGACGGAGGCGGTGCGACAAGACGGCTACGCGGTCGTCCAGGAGTTCGTCGACGGCGGCGAGGACGGCGACGCCCGGATCTTCCTGCTCGAGGGAAAGATCCTCGAGCGCGACGGGAAGCCGGCCGCCTTCCGCCGAGTGCCCACGGGAAACGACCCGCGCGCCAACATCAGCAAGGGCGGGCGCCCGATCCCGCTCGAGATCGGCGCCGTCGAACGCGGCATCGTCGAAGCGATGAGCGACAAACTCGTGGCCGACGGCATGTACTTCGTCGGCATCGATGTGATCGGCGACAAGGTGGTGGAGATCAACGCGGAGAGCCCGGGCGGAATGCAGAGCGTCGAAAGGCTCTACGACGTCGACGTCTGCCCAACCGTCATTGAAGCCCTCGAGCGCCGTACCCAATCAAACCCCTGACCGACTTGAGTGGTTTTGCTCAGGCGGAACTCATGCGTCGAGCCGAGGATGCTGGCATGACGAAACGGGTTCAGCCTTCGCAGACTGGCGCGTTCTACGCACAGGCGGTGGCGTCGTTCGGAATTTCGGTGACGGCGATGGTGGTGGCGCTGGTCTACATGCCGGCCGCAGGGTGGGTACGGGCGTTCCTGGCATTGGGCTTGCTGTACGTCGTAACGTCGACAGTCGTCCTGTGCAAAGTGGTCCGCGACCGCCAAGAGATGTCAGAAGTCACGAACCGAGTCGACCAAGCCAGACTCGACAAACTCCTAACAGAACACGACCCCTTCAAACTCGACATGTAGCCCTGGCACGGCTCGGGGGAGGCCCGCACGACGTGACGTCGGCGCCCGTTGTAGAGACAAGCACTCAGCGTTTGGTTCGTGCGATGACGATGCGTCTCAAGGCTCGTAGTCCGCGTTCGAAGTCTTCGGCGTCTTCGGGGGTGATGTCGCCTGAGAGTGCTTCGAAAGCGTCAGCTGCGTCGTCGAGGGCTGCGAGCACCGCGGTGGTCCCTGAGTTCGAGGTTGCGGTCGCCGTCACGCGTTCACGAGGGTCTGCCCACTGGCTCGCGGTGCCGATACCGCTTGCGAACATGAGGTACTCGACTGTGCCTGCGGGTTCGGTGAGTTGGTCCGACCAATGGACGACCAGATCGCAGTAGCGCTGGTAGTCGTCGATGCGCCAATCGAGTCGTGGTTGCCAGTCGAGGTTGGCTGCGAGCCAGTCGCGGACGATGCGATCGAGAATCGGTGCCGGTGCTACGTCGGCGTCAGAGGCGAGGCAGAAGTAGAGGTACTTCGTTGCGAACGCGACGCCGAGGCCCTTGAGGCGATGTCGGGCGAGGTACTCGAAGCCCGCCGGTCCGCCAGCTGTGCGCGTGACTTGTAGCGCCTCGGACAACCACTTGCCCGCGCGGTCGGATGCCGCGAGAACGCTCGCCGTACGGTAAGCGCCGTACCCGTTTCGGCCGTGGCCCCAGATCATTGCGGCCAAGAAGGCACGCAGCGCGGCTGGTTCGCTGTCGTCGGCGTCAACGAACTGCGCGGCGACGTCGTCTCGGTTGATGGGGTTCGGGAGCGTTTCGATGAAGTCCGCGTGTTCGGGGAGTCGGGCGGTCCAGCGGTGTGGGAACCAGTGCGGCGCCGGCTGAGCTGGGCGGCCGCGAGCCGTCCAGCGCTCGTGGGCCAGTAGGAGCTCAGGCGGGGCAGCGCGAAGGTCTGTCACTCAATGAAGTCTGCACCAGGTGGGATTGACGAATAGCCGGGGTGGTGAGGCCGCCGATCAGATTCTGGGCGGAGGCGAGTGGGACGGTGTTAGTCGCGGTTGCGGCCGGTTAGGGCGTCTCGGAGTTTGTCGATCATGCCTGTGCCGGGAGCGAGGATCAGGTTGAGCGGTGGCTTGTCCGGCGCCGAGGGGTGTGGGCGCGTGGGGGCGGACGCCTTTGCCCGGGTGACCTTGCGGCCGAGTTCCAGCAGGTCGTCGGCGTCACACGCCTGCTGAAGCCGAGGGAGCAATGTGCTCTCTTCCTCGCCGATGTGGTGCTGGACCTCTGTGGCCAGCTTGGCGATCAGGTCGTCGAAGGCGCGGTCGGTGGCGGCGACACCCTCCAGATCCTGGAGGAGCCGTTCGACCTCGGCGTGTTCTTCGATCTCGTGGTCGGCGACCTTGTCCCCGTCGGGTAGCGCCTTGCGGGCGGCCGGGTACATGTACATCTCCTCGGCCACGGAATGCCGCACCAGTTCGGTCGTCAGGTGATCGGCGAGGTCCCGCCGGTCTTGCGGGGTTCCGGCCCCGGCCATGAGCTCGGCGAAGATCAGTTCGACCGCTCGGTGATCCTCGAGAATGACGCTGATGAGATCGTGCTGGTTGCCAGGGTCGACGGTCGCCATGGCTCCTCCTTGCTCTGGCTGAGACCCGAAGTTAGGCCTGATTGGTATCGGGCGGGACCGCGATCACGCAGAACTCGTTGCCCGCCCCGTACCGGCTGGATCTTCTAGCTTGGCGAACCGATCGTCGGAGCCGATCCGTGCAGGCCGCTGGTAGCCAAGGATCGCCGACCAGAAGCCCGCGGCGCGATCCACGTCGGTCGCGTTCACGCACACGGTTGCCAGTCGGAGATCCTCTGACCTCTTTGGGGCGGTCAGGTGTCGTCGGCATGACGCTCCGGTGCCCGAGCAGTCTGGTTGCATGCACTCGGGCACTCTGCTCCTGGCGGCCGCCGTACGACGGAATGCCTGTGCGGAGGTGGCATGATTCGGCCGCTCGCGGGCACCCGAACGGGGTACTGAGGTCGGCTCAGGGAGGCAGCCGTGATCGACCCTTGGACGTACCCGCAGGATCGTTACTACTACAACTGGTGGGAAGGCCCGGTGCGGCCGGGGCATCCCACCGACCGTGAGATCAAGTCGATGGTTGTACAGCGGCTCAAGGAGAATCCGCGCACCAAGGACGACGACATCCGCGTGGATGTCAAACAAGCGGTGGTGGTCCTCGGTGGTGAGGTGGCCTCCTGGCTGGTCAAGCGGGCTGCCGGCGACGACGCCTGGGACACCGCGGGTGTGGTGGATGTCAGCAACCAACTGAAGCCCCGTGCCGAAGCGGCAGAGACGTGAGTTGCAGCTGATGCCTTGCGTGCTCAGTGCATGTAGAGGCCGCCGTCTACGTTGAGGGTTTGGCCGGTTATGTAGGTGGATTGGTCGGAGAGTAGATAGGCGATTGCGGATGCGACGTCGTGGGTTTCGCCGACGCGGTTGACCAGGAGGCTGTCGACCAGGTCCGCCCGTGTCTCGGGCGTCAGTGGGCCGCCCATGATGTCCGTGTCGATGGGGCCGGGGGCCACCGCGTTGACGGTGATGCCGTGCGGGCCAAGTTCTCGGGCTAGGGCTCGGGTCAGGCCTATTACGCCGGCTTTGGCTACTGAGTACGGCGTTTTGCTGTAGGTGCCGCCGCCTCGTTGGGCTGAGGTGGAGGAGATGCTGACGATTCGGCCGTAGTTGTGCCTCACCATGCTCTCGGCGACGCGGCGGGTTACGTAGTGGACGCCGTTCAGGTTGGTGTTGATGACTCGGTGCCACTCGTCGGAGGTTAGTTCTAGGTAGGGGACGGGGGAGCTGACGCCGGCGATGTTTGCTAGCGCTGCTAGCGGTGGTAGGGCAGCTTCGAGTTCGTCGATCGCTGTGCGGACCTGGGCTTCGTTCGAGACGTCGGCGGTGACGGCGTACGCCGTGACGTTGTGGGTCGCGGTGATCTCTGCGGCGAGTGCCTTGCCGCCAACAGAGTCGATGTCGAGGATGCCGATGTTCCAGCCCTGCTCAGCAAGGAGCAAGGCGGTTGCGCGGCCGATGCCGCGCGGGGATGCCGCGCCGGTCACAACCGCGGTGCGGTCGGCGGTCATTTGGCGGCTCCGTAGTCCTGGCCGGGTTTCCAGTCGCTGAAGACGTAGTCGGCTTCGGAGACTTTGGCGCCGGCGGCCTTGGCCTTGGTCAGGGCCTGGGCACGGTCGGCCGACGTGGCGTCGCTAAGTTTCTTCAGTTCGGCTTTGAGGTCCTTGATCGATCCGCCCAGGTAGCCCTGGACGATGTTGCCGACGTGCGGCGTGACTGGCTTGCGGAGCGCGTCGATGCGGGCCACTGCGGGGTTCTTCACGATCGCCTGGGGCATCAGGAACACGTTCTTCTTGCAGTACTCGACGCCCTTCTTGTACGCGTCGACCACGTTCGACGACGCGACGAGATCAAGGTTCAGCGGCGGCTGGTCCATCGCCTCGACCATCCCCTTCTGATAGTCGTCGGACATGAAGGACGCGATCAGCTTCCCGGCGGCGTCGGGATTCTTGCTGTCCGCGGAAACGAAGTACGTCGCAGCTGGCCGGCCGCGGTAGCACCAGGGATCCATGCCGGACGTCGGCACCAGAATCTGTCCGGACGCAAGCTTGTCGACGATTGTCGGCGCCAGCGCCTTCGATCCACCAGCACACCAGATGCCGTCGATGAACGTCCCGACTGCACCAGATGCGTACCGGGTCCGAGCATCGACGACGCCGAAGTTGTTCGAGCCCGGCATGATCAACTTGTCGTCGTTCAGCTGCTTCAGGAACTCGATCACGGTGACGTAGGCATCGTGGTGGTAGGCGTACTCGCCGGTCGTGAACTGCAGGCCTTGATAACCGGGGAAGCCGGCCACCTGCGCCATGTCGTCGACCTGATCGCGGATGCGCCCGCCGTCCGCACCGATCGCCAGCGTGAGCGGCTGAATCCCGGCCGACTTCAGCTTCCCCAACGCGTCCTTGAAGGCGGCGTAGTCCGTCGGCACGTTGTTCGGATCGAGCCCAGCCTTGGACCAGTGGTCCTTGTTCACCCACACCAGCGTCGAGCTCTGCCGGAAGCTGAACATCGGGAACCCGTACAGCTTGCCGTCCAGTTGGGTGATGCCCTCGGTGAACGCGTCCTTCGGAAGCTTCGACTTGATGTCAGCCGGAATCGTGACCTCATGCACCCATTTGCCACTCACCAGGGCAGGCAGCGGGAGCCCGATCACGTTCGAGTAGACGTCCGGCATCTTGTTGGCCTGATGCGCCAGCTGGAACGCCTGGGTCGCCTTGGACGCGTCGTAGTACGTATGGGCGACGTTGGTCTTCAAAGGCGACGATTGGGTCTTGGCCCAGTCGTCGTTGAGGCGCTTGAACGAACTGAAGTGGTCCCACCAGTCCAGCGTTCCGGTGGCACCTCCGCTCGCGGTTCCGCTCTGAGAACTCGAGTCGCTGCATCCGGTCGCGGCGCTGACGGCGGCAAATACCGATGCGCCGAGCAGAGTGCGACGTGTCATCCCGGTCATTTCCACTCCTTAGGACTTGACTGCTCCGGAGATTCCCTCGACGAAGTAGCGCTGCAGGAAGATGAAGAGCACGACCACGGGGACGATCGAGATCACCCCGGCCGCGGCCATGCCGGACCAGTCGGTCGCGGTCTCGCCGACGAACGCCTGCATGCCGACGCTCACCGTCCGGAGATCAGGCCGGCTGAAGGTGAACACCAGCGGCAGGAAGAAGGCGTTCCAGGTCGTGATGAAGGTGAGGACCGCGACGGTCGCCGTGACCGGCATCGCCAGCGGCAGCATCACCGAGAAGAAGGTACGAACGAACCCGGCGCCGTCGACGATCGCGGCCTCCTCCAGCTCGCGGGGGATCTGCCGGAAATACCCGTAGTACAAAAGGATCGCCGACACGTACGCACCGCCGCTGAGCGCCAGGATCATTCCGCCCAGCGAGTCGATCAGGTGCAGCTGCATCGAGATCTTGACCACCGGGATGATCGTGTAGCCGGTGGGGACGAAAAGCGTCGCGATCAGTACGCCGAGGAACAGCTTGGACCCGCGGAATCGGTAACGGGCCAGGACATAGCCCGCGGTCGCGCAGCGGATGGTGACGATCACGACGGTGATGACTGTGGTGACCACGGTGTTGATCAGGTACCGGCCGAAGTGCGCGTCGTTCCACGCCCGCGCATAGTTGTCCCAGACGAACTTGGAAGGCCACAGCTTCAGGCCGCCTGCGAACATCTCCATGTTGTCCTTGAGCGATGCCGACAGCATCCACAGGAACGGGAAGATCCAGAGCACCGCGATACCCACCAGGAAGAGCGCGGCGATCCACCACGGCATTCGGCGCAACATTCGCCGTTGCCGATCCGTGCGTACGACGACTTGCGCTGTCATCGCTGGTCTCCTCTCAACCGGCGACCGGCGTACACGCCCCACAACTGAAGGGCTCCGACGACCGCGACCAACAGCCCGAAGATCACCGCGGCGGCGGATGCGTGCCCGAGTTGGGGGATCGAGGCGGCGAAGGCCCAGCGGTAGATGTAGATCTCGATGATCTCGGTGTGGAAGTACGGACCGCCGCCGGTCAGCGTGTACATCAGGTCGAAGTTGTGGAACGTCTCCTCGACCGTCAGCACGGTGATGATGATCAGGAACGGCTTGAGCATCGGCAGCGTGATGTGCCGGAAGAGTTGCCCGGTGCCCGCGCCGTCGATCCGGGCGGCCTCGTACAACTCGTACGGGATGGTCTGCAGCGCCGCGAGCCAGTAGATCATCGTGACGCCGAAGAACTTCCAGACGTACAGGACGGCTGCCGTCGGCAACGCCAGGTGCTGGTCACCCAGGAAATCGACGCCGCCGAAACCGAGCTTCGTCAACACGGTAGTGATCGGTCCGCTGGCCGGATCCAGGATGAAGCGCATCACCACACCGATGATCGCCGTTGTGGTCACCACGGGGATGAAGAATGCCGAACGCAGTAAGCCGATCAGGGGCAGCTTCGGCGAGTTGAGGACCATCGCCAGCAGCAGTGTGAGCAGCACCCGCGCCGGTACCACCAGCAGCATGAAGAACAACGTGACCTTGAACGAGTTCCAGAACAGCGGATCGGCGAAGACCTCGCGGTAGTTGCTCAGGCCAACGAACTTCTGGTCGGCGTCGAACCCGTTCCACTCGACCAGCGAGTACCAGTAGCTCGCGATGATCGGGTAGATGGTGTAGACGCCGTACAGCACGACGGTCGGCACCAGGAAGATCCAGATCCAGGTGGTTTTGAATCGCACAGATCTGCTCGTCATGGTCGGGCTACCTGATCTGGCTGAGCGCAAAGGTGCGGGGATCGTTGCCGAGTCGGTTGCCGTTCTCCAGCATGGTGATCGACGCGATCTCGTCATCGGTCAACTCGAAGCCGTCAAGCTCGAAGTTGGCTCGGATCCGCCCGGGATCCACCGACTTGGGGATGACGATGTGCTCGCGTTGCAGATGCCACCGCAGCACAACCTGGGCCGGCGTCACCTCGTGACGCCTTGCGATCGACGCCAGAACCCGATGATCGAGGTCGCCGCCCTGACCGAGCGGTGAGTACGCCGTGACCGCGATCGAACGCTCCCGGCACAGCTCGGTCAGTTCGCGCTGCTGATAGGTGGGGTGCAGCTCGACCTGGTTGATCGCCGGAACGATCTCGCCTTCCTTGGCCAATCGGTCCAAGTGTTCGGGCAGGAAGTTCGACACACCGATTGCCCGCACTCGTCCATCGATGTAGATCCGCTCCAGGGCACGCCAACTGTCGACATACAGATCCGCAGTCGGGTTGGGCCAATGCAGCAGATACAGGTCGGCGTAGTCCAGCCCCAGGCGTTCCAGCGTTTCGTCGTACGCCTGCAGTGCCGACTCGTAACCGTGCTCCCCATTGCGTAGCTTGGTCGTGACGAACAGTTCGTCGCGCGGCAGACCGCTGGCCCGTACGGCGGCGCCCACGCCGGCCTCGTTGTTGTACGCCGCCGCGGTATCGATGTGCCGATAACCGATCTCGAGTGCCTGCTCGACCGCGGGTTGGGTGTCGTCCGGCGGGACCTGGAAGACGCCGAAGCCACGCTGGGGAACCTGTACGCCGTTGTTCAGTGTGATCATCGCGGTCAGCTGCTCGGTTCGAGGATCAGCAACGATGCCGACGGCAACGGCAGCGAGACCTCCAAAGACACGTCGCCGTCAACCGTGAGACTGCGTTCCGCTTCGAACTCCTCCAGACCCTGCCGGCTCTTGATCGTGGCCAACTCTTCGGCGGTCGGATCCTGGGGTGAGCCGAGCTGTTGCCAGACGGTGAACGCATTGCTGTGGTCGGCGTCGATGCGCAGATGCCGCAACCGGTACGACCCCGCAGGCAGGTTGCGTACGGTCACGGTCGCCGGCGTCAGGTCCTGGCTGGTCTGGTACTGGTCATCAATGTGCCGCCAGATCAGCACGGCGACGCTCCCGTCCTCCGAACGCGAAGCGAGGGCGTCGACTTCCTCAGGCATGCTGCTGCCGTCGGTGCCCTCGAGCTCGCCGACCTGCCAGGCCGCGTCCGAGGTCGTGCGAAGGCGGTTCTGCCCGAGCAGCGACAGCATCCGATAGGCGTTGAGGAACGGCTTCTCGACGCCGCCTGCAGTGAGGAAGGACCGGGTGCCTTCGAAGTAGCGTTCGGCCTCGAAGTAGAAGCTCCACGAGGTGGCGTACGCGACCTGCGCCGGCTCAGTCGCGTTCAGGTCGAGGATCTTCTTCATCAGCTTGGCCTGGAAGACCGGGTAGTACTCGGTGTTCTGGAAGCTGTAGTTGCGGTTGTCGTAGCGTCCGAAGTGCGCCGGCACCGCCGCGTCGCACTCGTCGACGATCACCGGCAGCTCGGCGTACGCCTCGTACGAACCGATCAGGCGATTGAACTCGCGCAGGTCGTACAGCATCTTCGTCGACGACGGGCTGAGCTGCTCGGCCGCCGGCTCGGCGAACGGGCGGTAGTCGCGGGTCGGGAAGTGGCAGCCTTTGGTGTGGTACGAGATGAAGTCCAGCGGCTCGCCGCGGCGCGACGTGTAGTCCAGGAAACCCTGCAGAAAGCTCAATCCGCCGCTGGTGACGGCCGGTCCGCCGACCTTGGCCTCGGGCAGCACGGTGCGTATCGCCTGGGCTGTCGCGGTGTAGAGCTCGTTGTACTGCTCGAGAGTGCCGCGCCAGTAGTCGATGTCCGGCTCGTTCCACAGCTCCCAGAGCCAGGTCTTCACCTCGGCCTCGCCGTATCGCTCGATGCAGTGCTGAACCGTGGCGCTGATCAGGCCCGCCCACTTGGCGTAGTCCTTGGGCGGATACCCCCAGGCGCCAGCCTCGTAGTTGGTGTAGGCGGTCGGGCTCGGGACGACGGTCAGCTCGGCGGCCTCGGGTGGCAGCAGGTCGCGCGGGGTGAAGCCGAGCTCCACCAGTAGGTGGTGTCCGGCGCCGACGATCGCGTCGTACGCCTGGTCTAGCAGCGTGAAGTCGTAGTACGGGTTGCCGTCGGCGTCCTCGTGGTAGACGTTGCCGTTGCTCCAGTGCGGGATGCCGAATCCGCTGCCGGAGCAGTACATGTAGTGCGGCCGGACGAAGTAGCCGGCGCCGGAGAAGTCGGCGAAGGTCTGCAGCAGACGTTTTCCGGTGGGCATGTACGTCCAGTTGAACTCGTCGTACCCGAAGCTCTCCCAGACGCGCGTCAGCGGACCCTCGGTCTCCGCGGCGTCGACCTCGATCGTCGCCGTGGTGACGTGCGGTGCATCGGGATTCCGGGGAGCGGCCGGCGGGAACGGGCCGAGGGCTCTACGTCCGGTGTGAACGGCTGTCTCGGTGGTCATCGGCGTCGTGACCTCTCTCTGCCTGAGCGGGAGGTTCCGAGTCTGCTCCGGTACTTCGTTTACTGTCAATGAGTAACTGTTTACAATCTACAGAGAGACCGGGCAGGGGTTAGAGTCGTCCCCTGCTCCGGATTACTGGCGGTAATTGGCTTGAGGAGGTGGTCGGCTTGATCCCCGACGATGTCGTGTCCCCGCTGCCGTCGCAGCGCGCTCTGGGTGACCTGGTGACCGACGTGCTCCGGGAAATGATCACGGGCGGCCGGTTTCAGCCGGGCCAGCATCTCAAGGAGACCGAGCTGGCCGACGCACTGAAGGTCAGCCGCGGGCCGATCCGGCAGGCGCTGGCGCGGCTCGAGGAAGAGGGGCACGTCGAGCTCCGGCGGCACCGCGGAGCCTTCGTCAGCACCTTGACCAGGACCGACGTCGAGGAGGTGCACACCCTCCGCGGCGCGATCGAGCGACTGGCCGCCGGCCGTGCGTGCACCCGCATGCAGGGCGCAGGATTCGCCGAGATGGACGAGGTCCTGGAGCAGATGAAGAGCGTCGACACCAAGATCGATCCGGAGGACGCCGTACGGCTGGACCTTCAGTTCCACGACATCATCTACGCGTATTGCGACCATGGCCGGGTGCAGCGCGTCTGGGAATCCATCCGTGGGCAGGTGACCGTTTTCCTGCGCGCCCGGAACGCGAGTTTCCCGGATTTCCTAGAGGTCGGCTACAGCGAACACAAGGAGCTGCGCGACGCCCTGGCCCTGGGTGATCCGCAAGCCGCGCAGGACGGAATCGACAAGCACATCGTCGGGGCGTACGAGCGACTGAAGCGGCTCAACCTGCCTGACCGGTGACCTCCTTGACTGTCGTTTGTGCAATGGTTGCAGGATGGTGGATCCACGGGCGCAGCGGACGATCGATGCGTTGTTGAGTGCAGCGGAGGAGCTCTTCGCGGCTCGGTCCGTCGCCGACGTCACGGTCGAAGAGATCGCGGCCACCGCTGGCGTTGCGGTTGGGTCGGTCTACAACCATTTCGGGTCGAAGGCCGGGCTGTACGCCGCCTTGGTCGAGCGGGCCGTTGTCGTGGATCGGCAGTTCATGGATCTCGCGTACGTCGAGGGCCGCGGGCCGGTCGAGCAGTTGTACGCCGCCGCGGATGAGTATCTCGCGTTCTATCTGGCGAACCCGGAGTACTTCCGGATGCTGGCGTTCCCCGCTGAGCCCGGGAGTTATGCCGCGGGGCAGGAGCTCGCGGAGCGGTTGGCGGATTCGGTGGACGAGCAGAACCGGCGGATGGTCGACGCGATCAAGCGCGGTATCAAGGCCGGCACGATCCGCAAGGTCAACGCCCAAGAGCTGGCGACGGTGCTGTGGTCCTCGTGGAACGGGATCATCAGCCTGGGCTGGCGGCAGGACCGCCTGCAGCGCAACCCTCGTCAGCTGAAACGCTTGCTACGGGCGGCGACGGATGCCTTCGCCCACGGTCTCCTGGTTGAGCAGGACTGACATTGCGGGTGGCAAACGGCCGGTGCTAGTGTGCGGACACTTCTTGCAATGATTACAAGAAGGAGGTCGTGGCGTGATGACGGTCTCGCGCGATGCGCGGTTAGGCACGGCGTACGACGTCGAGCTGCCCGCCGGGACGCTGCGGTATCACGCAGTTGGGGACGGTCCGCCGATCGTCTTTGTGCATGGGTATCTGGTGAACGCCAATCTGTGGCGCAAGGTCGTGCCGCTGCTGGCGGGGCAGTTCCGGTGCATCATGCCGGACTGGCCGTTGGGGTCTCATCTGGTGCCGATGAACCGAGACGCCGATCTCTCACCGCCCGGGATGGCGGAGCTGATCGCGGACTTCTTGGCAGCGCTCGATCTGCGGGAGGTGATCCTGTTCGGCAACGACTCGGGCGGCGCCTACAGTCAGCTCGCTGCGGCGGCGTACCCAGAGCGGGTCGGACGGCTGGTGCTGGCCTCGTGTGAAACTCCGGACTGCACGTGGCCGCCGGCGCCGGGCGGCTTTCCGCTGCTCAAGCGGACGGCGGTGCATCCGTTGACGTATCGCGCGCTCTATCAGGTGCTGCGATGGCCGGGGAGTTGGCGATGGCGGAACACTTATGGCTGGTTGGCCAAGTATCCGATCGACGAGGTGACTATGCGGAGCTACATCGATCCGGTGCTGAAGGATGCGGCGATCCGGTACGACGGGCGGAAGGCGATCGGTTCGGTCGACGAGCGGTACAGCCGGGGTGCCGCCGCTACGCTCGTCGAGGAGTTCGACAAGCCGATCGATTTGTTCTGGGCTGGGGACGATCGGGTGTTCCCGACCGCGCATGCGACGGCGTACGCCGAGCGGCTGGGGACTCGGGTGCAACTGATCCCGGACTCCTTCACGTACGTCGCTGAGGACCAGCCTGAGCTTGTTGCGAAGGAAGGTTTGGCGCGATGGCAGCGATAGGTTCGCGGGAATGGGTAGCTGAGACCAACGGCGCGCTGGGGTTGCCGGATCAGGTGCGGTTCGTCGCTCAGGCGATCGTTCGAGAGCTTGCGCCGCGGCGCCGAGGTGGAGCCGTGCTCGCTGCCGATCGAACTCCGCCGAGCACAGATGTCGCCCAGCGCGTCACCGACTTCGCCCGGACCGTCTTGCCCGCGCCTTTGCTGCATCACAGCATGCGCTCGTGGTTGTGGGCGTGCATGTTGGCCGAACTCGATCGGCTCGAGTACGACGGCGAGCGTTTGTACGTCGCTGCGCTGCTGCATGATGTCGCGCTTGCAGACTCGCATCGTCCCGGTCCGGACGCCGCCTGCTTCGCCGTACATGGGGCGGCGGTTGCGCGTGGCGTCGTGATCGATGCGGCTGGAGATGCTGCGCTCGCTGATGATGTGGCCGATGCGATCGCGGCGCACTTCAACGTCGCCGTACCGCTGTCGTGGGGTGCCGAGGCGCATCTCCTGCACGCGGGCACGCATCTTGACGTGGTTGGGTTGCGGCGGTTGGAGATCGCCCGGAGCAGCGTTGCCGAGGTACATGCGCAGGAGCCTCGGGCTGGGTTCGCCGACCACTTCCTCGCTGTGATGCAGGAGGAGGGGCGGCTTCGGAAGTCTTCCCGAGCCGGGCTGTTGTGGCGCCTCGGGATGGAGCGCTCGGTCCGCAGGGCTGAGCGGACAGTTGCATGAGGCACCGATTGGCGCCGGTGGCGATCGCGGCGTTCGGCGGACTCTTTGCGGGGCTGGGTATCTGGGCCGCCGTCGGCAGCGGATCGTTCACGCGTGCGCTGGCCGACTTCGGTCCGCAGAACGATCACTTGGTGCACGACTTCGGAGCGGCCTCGATCGCGATCGGGGCCGGGCTACTGCTCGCCGTACGACGTACCTCCTGGCGTACGCCGGTGCTGGTCGTCGCCACCGCCTGGAACGGGCTGCATGCGGTGTCGCATCTCGTCGATCTCTCGGAGGCGCGCTCGCGCTCGCTCGCGGTCGGGGTCGGGGAGGCGGTGCTGCTGGTCGTGGGGACCGGCGTACTCGGATTTCTCACCTTCGCGAGTCGGGAGGACGCATGACGGACTGGCCGGAAACTCACGAAAACGTTGTCCGGCAATTCCGGATCGCCTGGGAGAAACCCGATCCGCATGCGTGGGACGGTTTCCTCGATGATTCCGTCCGGTTCGTGCAGCCGATGTTGCGCGACGGCGTGGGGCCGGCGCTGTGGTGGGAGGAGTTCGCCCGGACGCAGGCGCTGCTTCCTGATCTGCGGGTCGAGGTGCTGCGGTGGGCCGGCGTGGAGGAAAACGTGTTCATCCACATTCGGTTCGTGGCGACCGTGGGTGGACGGCCGCTGAGCTGGGAGGCGGTCGATCTGCTCAGGCTCTCGCCGGAGGGTCGGTTGCTGTTCCGTGAGTCGTTCTTCGACTCGGTTCCACCGGCCGTCGCGCTCGTTCGTCGCCCGCGTGCCTGGCTTCGATGGTGGCGTTCCGGCATCGGCCCTTTCCTCGGCCGGCGGCGATTCCTGCGACCCGTCGCGCGTGATCTCTGAGTTGGTCTAGGTCGAGGGATGCTCGATGCGGTACTGCTCGGCCAGTTCGTCGAACCGCCCCTGAGTACCTTCTGTCAGCACCACGTTCCGGCCGGCAACCCGCCGTACCTCGGCTGCCACCTCGTCGGCTTTGTCCCGGGTCGCCTAGATGCCGAGCACGAGATCGTGGTCGTCGGCCAGCGTGAAACCCCACGGCACCTCGCACGGCCCGTCATGCTCCGCCACCGGACCACATCGGGGACGAACCGGACCCCGCCCTGACCGCGCCTCAGACCACAGTCGTACGGCGGTCGCGCAGTCGTAGCGGGGGGAGGGGTGGAGTCTTCGTCGGCTCGGTGCGACGATCGGCTGATGGAGGTTTTGCGGGTCGACGAGTTGGCGGCTGTTCACCTGGAACTGGCTGGGGAGAGTGACAGCGGACGTAGTGCGACGACGTTGTACAGCCGGCCCGGGGCCCGGCTGCGGCAGACGTTGATCGCGCTGGATGCCGGGCAGACTCTTGGCGAACATCAGAGCCCCGGAGACGCCTCGCTGATGTGCCTGCGGGGGGACGTCGTGCTGCGGACGGGTGATACCTCGGTCGCACTGCGGGCGGGAGATCTCGTGGCGGTACCCCCGCAGCGTCACGACGTACACGCGCGTACTGCGTCTGTTCTGTTGTTGTCAGTTGCTTTGCACTGAGGTTCGCGGGGTGGGGAATGCATTGCACCTGGAGGGTCCAGCAGGAATCCCCAGTTGCACGCTCCACCGCGGCGCAAACGATTGCATAATCTGTTGGAAGCGTGTCACTCTTGGTGCCGAAGAGCGCCATCGACGTCGCTGGCTGTGTCGCGCATTGCAACGTGAGGAGCGTCAGGTGACGCGTATCGCCTTCCTGCACACCGGAGCCGTGGTTATTCCGACGTTCGTGACGCTCGCCGCCGAGCATCTGCCCGGTGTGGAGGTGCAGAACCTGCTCGACGACAAGATCGTCGCCGATCTGGGCCGGGGTGCTGCGGTTGAGCAGGTCGCGCAGCGGCTCGCTGATCTTGGTGATGCCGCGGTTGCGGCCGGCGCGGAGGCGGTGATGTTCACGTGCTCGTCGATCTCGCAGTACGCCGGACCGCTTGCCGACCGTCTTGGTGTTCCGGTGTATCGCGTCGACGAGGCGATGGCGGACGAGGCAGTTCGCGCCGGTGACCGTGTCAGCGTCATCGCGACGCTGCCCACGACGGTGCAGCCGACGGCTGCCCTCCTCCGTGAACGGGCCGAGATCCAGGGCCGCGACGTCCAGATCGACGAGGTCGTCGTACCGGGTGCGTTCGAGGCAGCCGTCGCGGGGGATCGCGTTCGTCACGACTCGCTGGTGGCGGACGCGATCAAGGCGGCGTCCGGCGACGTGGTCGTTCTCGCGCAGGCGTCGATGGCGTCGGCGGCCGAGGGGCTCGACCTCGCCGTCCCGGTCCTCACCAGCCCCGAACGCGGCATCCGCCGCCTGGCCGAACAGCTCAATTAGCTACAACTCAGTTGACCGATCGCTTGCGGCCACCGATTGTGCGGTCGAGGACGCCGTAGCCGGCCAGGCCCAGGGCCATGACGGCCACTAAGAACAGCACGACCGCGACCGTGATGTTCGCCGGCCGCGCGATCAGGCCGGCGACGGCCAGGACCACGCCGATCACGGCGAACGAAATGACCAGGCGTCGGCTCATCGGCTCGTACATCACGACGCCGATGCTATCCGGCGCGCGGCTCACCTCTTGACGTCGGGCGGATGCCTGCGGCAAGGTTTACAGCGCTGCATTACAGCGCTGTAAGTCCTGAGCAGAGAGCAGGTAGATGCGTCCCGACATCGTCATCGTGATGACCGATCAGCAGCGGGTGGGGCTGACGCGGCGGAGCGGGTATCCGGTGGACACCATGCCGTTCGTCGACAGCCTGGCGGACCGCGGAACGGATTTCCGGAACGCGTACACGGCCGCGCCGGCCTGCGTTCCGGCGCGCACCAGCCTGCTCACCGGCCGGTTCCCGAGTGCCCACCAGGTCCGGCAGAACAGCAACGCCCAGCACGCACGGTTCGCCCAGGATCTGGTCGACGTACTGCGGGCCGCCGACTACCAACTGCACTTCGCGGGAAAGCCGCACATGCACCGCGACGCGCAGGACTTCGACACGTACGCCGGTCCGTACTTCCACACCCATGGACCCGAGCGGAACGCGGAAGAAAACGCTTTCGACAAATGGCTCGAGAACCTCGACCACGGCGTCTCCGACGAGCCGACGCCGTACGACGTGAAGAACCAACTGCCCTACCGCATCACCACCGACGCACTGCAAGCGGTCCACGAAGCCGACCCCGACAGACCCGGCCTGTTCTGGGTCTCCTATCCCGAGCCCCACAACCCCTACCAGGTCCCTCAGCCCTACTTCGACCTGGTCAGCCCCGAAGACGTTCCCGACCGCACAACGGGACCCGAGGCAACGGAAATCAAGGGCGGCAGCTACGCCTGGCTGCGCAAGCTCCAGGAGGAGAAGCGACCCGGGTACGACGACATGTGGCGCCGGTACGCCGCCAACTACCTCGGCATGCTCAATCTCCTCGACGACCAGATCGCCCGCCTGCACGAGGGTCTCGCCCAACGCACCCGGCCGCGGCTCACGATCGTCCTCGCCGACCACGGCGACTACGTCGGCGAGTACGGCCTGCAGCGCAAGGGCGCCGGCCTGTCCGAGTTCCTGATGCGGATCCCGCTGATCATCACCGGCGACGGCGTACACCCCCAGCAGCGCGACGAACCGGTCTCGATCGTCGACGTCCTGCCCACCATCTGCGAAACCGTCGGCCAACCGATCCCCGACGGCGTCCAGGGCCGCAGCCTCCTGCCACTCACCCACGGCGAGGACGCACCCGAGGAGGAGTTCGGCAGCATTATCGCCGAGCACGGGTACGGCGGTCGCGCGTACGACGTGACCGCCCGGCCGCCGCTGCACTTCGGGTACGACGGTCCGACGTTCGACGAGCTGAACACCGTCACCCAATCCGGCGCCGCGCGGATGCTCCGCAGCGGCCGCTGGAAGCTGATCGTCCATGCCGACCGGCCCGGTGAGCTGTACGACCTGGCCCAGGACCCGGCCGAGCTCGACAACCTCTTCGACGACGACGCGCATGTGGCCGTCCGGGCCCGCGTCCTGCACCAGCTCGCCCGCTGGCAGGCACGGCTGACCGACGACCTCCCGAACGGCAACTACACCCCGCTCCGCCTGCCCCACAACTGGCGCTGGGCACCCCAAGGAGAATCAAGATGAACACCTTCAGCCGCCGGACCCTGCTGGGTCTCGGCGCCGCCACCGCCGCGGCGATCACCGTCCCTGGCTGCTCCGGCAAGTCCGGTCCGATGCGCGTTTCCTGGTACGGCCCGGATCCGGTGACCAAGGCGCTCAACAAGGCGCTGGACGCGTGGAAGTCGAGCGGCGGCGCGGAGTACTCCGCGGAGAGCGCTCCCTTCGACGACTACTGGGACAAGCTCGCCACGCAGACCTCCGGCAACAACGCGCCCGACGTACTGCGGATGTCGATGAGCTACTTCAGCGACTACGCGGGACGGAGTGCGCTGAAGGACCTTGGCTCGCTGGGGATCGACACGTCGGGTCTCGACAAGGACGTTGCCGCCAGTGGTGTCGCCGACGGCAAGAACTACGGGGTCGGGCAGAGCTCGATCAGCTACTCGATGTACGTCGACGAGGGCGCGATCAAGAACGCCGGCGGCACCGTGCCGGCGCAGGGCTGGACCTGGGACAAGTTCGCCGAGTTCGCCCGCGACTACTCGGGTTCGGTGCAGGGCGCGTTCGGGTCGAGCGACCAGGCCGGAAACTTCCAGCTGTTCGAGGTGTACGCGCGCCAGCACGGCACGGAGATGTTTTCCGACGACGGCGGAAAACTGCTGACGACCAAGGAAACCGTCCAGGAATGGTTCCAGTACTGGGCAGACCTGCGGAACGCGAAGGCCGCGCCGCCGCAGAACGTGAGCGGTGAGACGACGGGGATCGAGAAGTCGTTGATTGCCACCGGCAAAGCTCCGCTGCAGTTCGGCTGGGTCCAGCAGGTCACCTTCTACCAGCCGCTGGTGAAGAGCCCGCTCACAGTTCTCCCTGTCCCGCAGGGCAAGGCCGGCGATCTGACCGGTCAGTTCGTGAAGGGCCTCGACCTGTGGTGCATCTCGGCCGCGAGCAAGCACCCTGAGGACGCTGCGAAACTGATCGGGTTCCTGCTGAACGACGAGAAGGCAATCAAGGCGATCGGCATCCTTCTCGGCGTACCGCCGTCGAAGAAAGCGCGTGACTTGGTTTCCGCGGACGCGGGTTCGGCCGGCGCGCGGGCGATCAAGTACGTCGAGGATCTGGCCGGCAAGGTCGGTCCGTCGCCGAAGCCGTGGCCGAAGGGGTACGGCGAGCTGCTGACCGGGTTCGACCGGATCGCGGAGAACATCGGTTTCGGTAAGAGCACACCGGCGGCGGGCGCTCAGGAGTTCGTCGACCTGGCCGGAAAGACTCTCGGTCAGTGATTTCCCGATTAAGGCAGAGCGTTCCGGCGTACCTGTTCCTGCTGCCCTGGCTGATCGGCGTACTCGGGCTGACGATCGGCCCGATGCTGCTGTCGCTCTACTACTCGTTCACCGACTACGCGCTGCTCAACACCCCCGAGTGGACCGGGCTGCACAACTACACGGCCCTCTTCCAGGACTCGCGGTACCTGCACTCGCTGCGCGTCACGTTCATCTACGTCGGCGTCTCGGTGCCGCTCGAGATGGCATTCGCGCTCGCCGTCGCCGTACTCCTGAACCGGGGGCTCAAAGGTCTCGCTGTCTACCGAGCGTTGTACTACGTCCCGAGTCTGCTCGGTGGGAGTGTCGCGATCGCCCTGCTGTGGCAGCAGATCTTCGGCAGTGACGGCCTGCTCAACGACGTCCTCGGCATCTTCGGCATCCACGGCCGCGGCTGGATTTCCGAGCCGGGTACGGCGCTGTGGACCCTGATCCTGCTCCGGGTCTGGCAGTTCGGCGCCCCGATGGTGATCTTCCTGGCCGGACTGCGGCAGATCCCGGACGAGGTGCTCGAGGCCGCCGAGGTCGACGGTGCGGGCCGATGGCAACGATTCTGGCGGGTGACGCTGCCGCTGCTCTCGCCGGTGGTGTTCTTCAACCTGGTGCTGCAGATCATCGGCGCGTTCCAGGCGTTCACCCCGGCGTTCGTGATCAGCGGCGGCAAAGGCGGCCCGTCGGACTCGACGCTGTTCTACACCCTGTACCTGTACCAGCAGGCGTTCGGAAACTTCCGGATGGGGTACGCCGCCGCGATGGCCTGGGTGCTGCTGCTGATCATCGCGGTCTTCACCGGACTGAACTTCGTCCTCGGCCGCACCTGGGTGTTCTACGGAGACGAAGGGGTACGTCGATGAGACGCGTACTGGCCCACGCCGGCCTGACCGCGGGCGCACTGATCATGCTCTACCCACTGCTCTGGATGATCAGCGCCTCGCTGCGGCCGAACAACGAGATCTTCGACCGTCCCGGGCTGATCCCGGAGCACCCGACGCTCGGGAACTACGCGCTCGGCTGGTCGTCGACCGGGACCAGCTTCGGCATCTACATCATGAACTCGCTGATCATCTGCGCCGCGGTGGTGATCGGCAACGTGCTGACCTGCTCGCTGACGGCGTACGCGTTCGCGCGGCTCACGTTCGTGGGCCGGAAAACGTTGTTCGCGCTGATGCTGGCGACGATCATGCTGCCTGCTCACGTGACCCTGATCGCGCAGTACTCGATTTTCCGGAAGCTGAACTGGATCGACACGTTCTGGCCGATGATCGTGCCGAGTTTCCTGGCCACCGACGCGTTCTTCGTGTTCCTGATGGTGCAGTTCATCCGGTCGATCCCGGTCGAGCTGGACGACGCGGCCCGGATCGACGGCTGCGGGGCGTGGGGCATCTACCGGCGGATCATCCTGCCGCTGCTGTCGCCGGCGCTGGTGACGACGGCGATCTTCTCGTTCATCTGGACCTGGAACAACTTCTTCAGCCAGCTGATCTACCTGTCCACGCGAACCCGGCTGACGGTGCCGGTCGCTCTGCGCGGCTTCCTGGATGCCACCGGCAGCTCGGAGTGGGGCGCGCTGTTCGCGATGAGCGTCGTCACGCTGGTCCCGGTTGTCGTGGTGTTCGTGATCTTCCAGCGCCGCATCCTGGCCGGAATGGCCCACACCGGCCTCAAATGAGATCCTGCCAGCTATGAGGCCGCGCCTGACCGATGTCGCCGAGGCGGCCGGGGTGTCGATGAAGACGGTGTCGAACGTCGTCAACGGCGCCGAGCATGTCCGCGAGGAGACCCGGCAACGGGTGCTGGCCGCGATCGACAAGCTCGGGTACCGGCCGAACATCGCGGCCCGCAACCTGGCCCAGGGGCGCAGCGGAGTGATCGCGCTCGCCGTACCGCAGCTCGACAGGCCGTACTTCGCCTCGCTCGCGGCCCGGATGCTCGACGAAGCCGAGTCGTTCGGCTGGATCGTGCAGTTCCATCAGACCGGCGGCCGCCGCGAGGCCGAGCTCGCACTGCTCACCGAACGGCATCCGGCCCGCCTCGACGGCATCGTGATGAGCCCGCTGGGGCTGACCGCGGAGGATGTGCAGAACCGCGACCCGTCGCTCCCTCTCGTCCTGCTGGGTGAGAAGGCCGGCACGGAGCACCACGCCGATCACGTCGGGATCGACAACCGCGAGGCCGGCAAGGTGGCGACCGAGCATCTGCTCGAGCTCGGGCGGCGCCACGTGATGGCGCTGGCGCCCGGACCGCGGATGGACGACGAGCGGATCAACGGGTACCGCGACGCACTCGCCGCGGCCGGGCTACAAACAGACGAGGACATCGTGCTCGCGACCGGCGGACTACGCGGTCAGGACGCCGAGCGGACCCTCGGCGAGTGGCTGGACTCGGGACACCCGGCGCCCGACGCGGTCTTCGCGGCCACCGACTGGCTGGCGATGGGCGCGATCCGCGCGCTGGTCCTGCGCGGTCTGCGAGTGCCGCAGGACGTGGCCGTTGTCGGTTTCGACGACATCCCGTACGACCTCGCCACCCTCCCGACGCTCACCACGGTCGCGCCCGACCGGGTCGCCATCGCCCGCCTGGCGCTGCAAGCCCTCCGCGACCAGCGCCCCGGCAGCGATCCCAAACGCCTGCAAGCCCCCTTCAGCCTCGTCGTCCGCGAGAGCACGACCGGCATCGGCTGACACTGGCGCATGCCGGACCAGCGGTTAAGACTGGCGGCATGGGTGGGGGAATGGTGGCGATGCTGTTCTCGGACATCGAAGGGTCGACGCTGCTGCTGCGCCGGTTGGGGGACCGGTACCTGGACGCGCTGGAAGATCATCGGCGGATCCTGCGGGCGGTCTGGACGGCGTACGGCGGGACCGAGATGGGGACCGAGGGCGACAGCTTCTTCGTCGTGTTCGGGACGGCCGGCGAGGCGGTCCTTGCGGCCGTCGACGGGCAGCGGCAGCTGGAAGAGCACCGATGGCCGGACGACGAGCGGCTGCGGGTGCGGATGGGGATCCATACCGGTACGCCGGGCGTGTACGACGGAGACTACTGGGGCATGGACGTCCATCTCGCCGCACGGATCGGGGCCGCCGCACACGGAGGGCAGATCGTGGTGTCGGCCGTCACCGGTGATCTGACGCAATTGCCCGACGGTGTCACGCTGCGCGATCTCGGCACGCACCACCTCAAGGACATCCCGGAGCCCGAGCACCTGCTCCAAGTCACCATCGACGGCTTGCAGGGCGACTTCCCGCCACCACGCACTGTCGGTACGTCGACGAGCCTGCCCTCGCCCGCGACGCCGCTGCTCGGGCGCGAACAGGATCTCGACCGCGTCACCGGTCTGCTCGACAGGTCCGACGTACGGCTCGTCACCCTGACCGGACCGGGCGGGTCGGGCAAGACGCGCCTCGGGATCGGCGTGGCCGCGGAGCTGACCACGAAGTTCCCGGGCGGGGTGTACTTCGTTCCGCTCGCGGCGGTCACGTCCGCGCGGGTGCTGTGGACGACGATCGCCGAAGTCCTCGACATCCCGCCGCGGGAGCGCGGCCGGATCGTCGCCTACCTGGCGCAACGGACCCTGTTGCTCGTGCTCGACAACCTCGAGCAACTCCCGGACGCCGGCAAGGTCGTCGCCGAGATCATCGAAGGCGCGCCGCACGTGAAGCTCGTCGCCACGTCCAGGCGAGCGCTCGGCCTCACCGGCGAGTACCAGCACCCGGTGCTGCCACTGTCGATCACAGATGACGCCGTACAACTCTTCGTGCAGCGCGCCCAGGCCGTCCGGCCGACGTTCACGCTGACCCACGAGAACTCGGCCGACGTGGTCGCGATCTGCCGTCGGCTCGACGGGCTTCCGCTCGCGATCGAGCTGTGCGCGCCGCGGGTGCGGCTGCTCAGTGTCAAGGAGCTGCTCGCCCGGATCGATCAGGCGCTCGACATCGCGTCCACCAGTGCGGCGACCCCGGAACGCCAGCGGACGCTCCGGGAGACGATCGCCTGGTCGTACGAGCTGCTCGGCCCCGAACACCGTCGTACCTTCCGCTGCCTCGCGGTCTTCGCGGGCGGCGCCGACCTGGCCGCGGTCGAGAAAGTTGCCACCGGCATCGACCCGCTCGACGCCCTCGCCGAGCTGCACGACGCCAACCTGATCACGTTGTCCGACGGGCCGGACGGCACCCGCGTCCAGTTGCTGGAAACCATCCGCCGGTACGCCGCCGACGAGCTGGACCGCACCGCCGAAGCCGAGGCCGTCCATCGCGAACACGCGGCGTACTACGCCGACCTCGCCGACCACCTCGAGACCATCAAGAAGACCATGTCCGAGCCGCCGGTCGAGCGGGCCGAGGCGGACCTCGACAACTTCCGCGCCGCGCTGACCTGGGCGACCGAGAACGACGTCAGAACAGGGCTGCGCCTGTGCTCGGCGCTCGGCTGGGTCTGGCTGTTCGGCGGCTATATCGGCGAAAGTCGCGCCTGGCACGAGCAGGTGATCGCGGCCGCCGGTACGACGTCATCGCCGGAGCTGGCCGCCTGCCTGCGCGGGTTGAGCAACCTCCTACTCATGCAGGGCGAGACGGAACGTGCCCATGAGTTGACGACCCGCAGCCTGGAGATCGCTCGGGAGCTGGACGACCCGGCCGGTATCGCGTTCGGGATGACCGTGCTCGGGTCGGCGCAACGGCAGCAGGGCGATCTCGACGCGGCGCGGGCGACGCTGACCGAGGCTGTCGAACGACTCCGCAGCCTCGACGACGACTGGCGCCTGGCGCGGGTGCTCAGCCACCTCGGCGGCATCGAGGAGGACCTCGGAAACCTGGAGCACGCCGAGGACCTGCTCCGCGAGTCCCTCACGATCACCGAGTCGATCGGGGACGCGCACGAGATCGCCGTACAGGGGCAGAACCTCGCGTATCTGTTGATCCTCGCGGGCCGGCCCGACGAGGCCGCCGAGCTTGCCCGAGGGGTGCTGCCGACCGTACTGGCGCTCGGCAGCCCAAGTCTCACGATGGCGTTCTCGAACACCGTCATGAACCTGCTGATCCGGCGCGGCGACCCGGTTGGGGCCGCGCACCTGTTCGGCGCGGAGGAAGCGATGGGCGAACGGCTCGAGATCCCCAATCCGTACCTGGACGAGGAACTCGCCGAAGCCCTCGAACTCGTCGGCGACACGATCTCCCGCGAGGACTGGGACCGTCACCGCCACACGGGCCGGACCGAACGCGTCGAGGACCTACTCGCCCGCCTGACACTCTGAGCGCCCGTCCCGGGCGACTTTGAGAAGCCACCGATCATTTTCGTGCCGCCGAGATGGTCGGTGGCTTCTCAAAGTGCTCGTTCTGGGCGCTTGCATCGAGGGGCGGGTCAGGTTTACGGTCCGGGTTAACGTTTAAGTGAGTGTTAGTGAGCACTTCTTCGAAACTTGGAGCAACTATGATCAGTCGGCGACGGTTCCTGCAGGTGACCGGTGCGGCGATTGCCACCTCCACGCTGGCGGCCTGCGGCGACGGCGGGGCGGCGAACGGGGGCGCAAAGGCGTCGGGCGACCTCAAGCTACCGACGTACAAACCGTTCGAGGGTCTGCACCCGGACTTCCCGGGGGCCGAGTCCGGCCTCGAGCCCGGGTTCCTGAAGTTCCCGGCGGACGCCGTCTCGAGTGTGAAGGCGCCGCCGCTGAAGAGCGCGGTCACCGCGCTGACCGAGACGTTCGCGACGCCTCCGCCGCCGATGGGCAGCAACCCGATGTGGCAGGCGCTGAACCAGGCGCTCGGCGGTGAGCTCAGGCTGACGATCGGCACCGACCCGGGCTACCCGGAGAAGTTCGCGACGCTGCTGGCCAGCGACTCGCTGCCGGACCTGATGTGGCTGCCGCCGAACCAGGGCATCCCGAACATCGGCCCGATGCTCGAGGCGAAGTTCCAGGACCTGACCAAGTACCTGTCCGGCGACGCCGTGCTGGAGTACCCGAACCTGGCCGCGCTGAAGCCGGCCTCCTGGCGGACCGCCGTGGTGAACGGGAAGATCTGGGGCGCCCCGATCCCGTCGACGCCGTTCGGCCAGGTGATGATGGGCAACCCGAAGACCTGGGCGAAGGTCGGCGGCCTGCAGTGCACCACCGCGGACGAGTTCTTCGCCAAGTGCAAGGAGCTCACCAACGGCACGAACTACGCGCTCGAGCCGGCGATCATCAACATGCTGCACATGTTCGGCGAGTGGTTCGGCGCCCCGAACGCCTGGCGCGTGAACCAGGACCGGTCGCTGACGCACCTGTACGAGACCGACAACTACAAGGCCGCCGTCGAGTACGCCGCCAAGCTCTGGGCGGCCAAGGTGTTCTACCCGGACCTCAACCTGGCCGACGCCACGCCGAAGACCGTGAACGGCCAGATCGCCGCACAGGTCGTGGTCGGCCCGCGCGCGACCGCCGACTTCCGGAACCTCGACCCGTCGCTGTTCGTGGACACGATGATCCCGTTCGGCCACGACGGCAAGGCGAAGCCGGTCTACGACATGGGGTACGGCACGGTCGGGTTCACGCCGTTCAAGAAGACCGACGAGGGCCGGATCCGCGAGCTGCTCGCGCTGATGGACTACCTGTCGGCGCCGTTCGGCACCAAGGAGTACCTGGTCAAGAACTTCGGCGTCGAGGGGCAGCAGTACGCATTGGATGCGCAGAAGAACCCCGTACTCACCAAGGCGGGTCAGCAGCAGGCGCCCGGTCTGGTCAGCGCGCTGCAGATCATGAACTCCCCGGAGAGCGTGATCTTCAACCCGGCGAACCCGGACGACACCAAGAAGATCTACGCGACCGAGCAGCAGCTGCTGAAGTTCGCGATGCGGAACCCCACGGCCGGCACGTACTCCGACACCTCGAGCAAGGTCGGCCCGAAGCTGACCGCGGCGTTCCGGGACACGATCGTCGACATCGTCACCGGCCGGCAGAAGCTCGACGCGTACGACGAGGCGCTCAAGCGCTGGAAGTCCGGTGGCGGTGACAAGATGCGCGACGAGTTCGCGGCCGTGCTCCCGTCGAGCGTTCCGGTCACCGGGTCCTGATACATGCTGAAACGAACCTCCTCCGTTGCGCGGGTCAAGAACGGCCTGCCGCTGAAGGCGAAGTGGCGCCGGGACTGGCAGATGGTCCTGCTGATGATTCCCGGCGTCGTCTTCCTGCTGGTGTTCTTCTACCTGCCGGTGATCGGCAACGTGGTCGCGTTCCAGGACTTCCAGCCGTACCTCGGCATCATGCACAGCGAGTGGAACGGCCTGCAGAACTTCGTCAACCTGTACGCCAACCCGGACTTCTGGGACGCGTTGCGGAACACGTTGCTGCTGGCGGCCGTCCAGTTGCTGCTGTTCTTCCCGGTGCCGATCGGGCTGGCGCTGATCGTCGACTCGCTGGTCAGCAACCGGTTCCGGCGCTGGTTCCAGACGATCGCGTACCTGCCGCACTTCCTGTCCTGGGTGCTGGTCGTGACGCTGTTCCAGCAGTCGCTCGGCGGGGCGGGGTTCATCAACAACCTGCTCCGGCAGGCCGGACTGGACCCGATCCCGTTCATGACCAACCCGGACACCTTCCCGCTGCTCGTCGTCGCGCAGCTGATCTGGAAGGACGCCGGCTGGGCGATGATCATCTTCCTCGCGGCGCTGACCACCGTGGACGTCTCGCTCTACGAGGCGGCCGCGGCGGACGGCGCCGGGCGCTGGCGGCGGCTGTGGCACATCACGCTGCCGGCGCTGCGGACGGTCATCGTGCTGCTGCTGATCCTGCGGATCGGCGACATCCTCAGCGTCGGGTTCGAGCAGTTCATCCTGCAACGCGACTCGGTCGGTCCAGGTGCTGCCGAAGTACTGGACACGTTCACGTACTACGCGGGCGTAGTCGGCGGGGACTGGAGCAGCGGGGCCGCGGCCGGGCTGGCCAAGGTCGTGGTCGGTGCGCTGCTGCTGTGGGGTGCCAACTCACTCGCTCATCGGCTCGGCGAGCCGGGAATCTTCCAGAGGCGCTCATGAGACCTGTGTGGAAAGAGAATCCGTCGCCGGGCTACCAGGCGATCAAGGCCCTGATTCTGGGCGGGTTCGCGCTGGTGATCGTCGTACCGATCCTGGTCGTGATCTCGACGTCGCTGGCCAGTGACAAGGACATCATCGACGCGGGCGGGTATGTGCTGTGGCCGTCGCATCCGACGGTGAAGGCGTACCAGACGCTGTTCAGCGGCGGCCTGATGGGCCGGGCGATCCTGGTCAGCGTGTTCGTGACGATCGTCGGTACGGCGATTGCGTTGGCTGTCACCATCGCGCTCGCGTACGCGACGTCGCGACCGGTGCTGTTCGGGCGGCCGGTGCTGCTGATGGTGCTGTTCACGTTGCTGTTCGCGCCGGGCATCATCCCGATGTTCCTGGTGGTGAAGCAGCTCGGGTTGCTCGACAGCCTGTGGTCGCTGATCCTGCCGGGCGCGTTGGGGGCCTTCAACTTCGTCGTACTGCGCACGTTCTTCATGAACGTACCGGGCGAGTTGCTGGAGAGCGCCCGGATCGACGGCGCGAGCGACTTCACCATCCTGCGCCGGATCATCATGCCGCTGTCGAAGGCGGTGATCGCTGTCGTCGGCCTGTTCTACGCGGTCGGGTTCTGGAACGCGTTCTTCAACGCCCTGCTGTACCTGAACGACACCTCGAAGTGGCCGGTCCAGGTGATCCTGCGAACCTACGTCCTGCAGGGCAAGTCGCTGTCCGCCGATCAGCTCGGCGTCCACCCGCCGCCGCAACCCCAATCCCTGCAGATGGCCGTCGTCGTGGTCGCGCTGGTGCCGATCGCCATGGTGTACCCGTTCCTCCAACGGCACTTCACCAAAGGCGTTATTACCGGTGCGGTCAAAGGCTGATCTGCAAGAATCGATATATGTCCTCACCTTTGGCTGAGCGGCCGACGCTGCGGATGGTGGCGAAGGAGGCCGGTGTCTCGGTCGCGACCGTGTCCTACGTGCTGTCCGGACGGCACCGCAGCCACACGATCAAGGACTCGACCGCGGACCGGGTCCGCGAGGCCGCGTCGCGCCTGGGGTATCGGCGCAACGACGCGGCCCGCGCGATCCGAACCGGCAAGTCCGATCTCGTCCTGCTGTCGCTGAACGTGCTCGCGGACCCGTGGTCGCAGGCCGTCGCGGCCACGGTCAGTACGGCGGTGTCGCCGCTCGGAAAGACCGCGCTGATCGTCGCGGACGGCGACTGGCGGACCGTGCTGGCCAACCGGACGCCGGACGTGATCTTCATCGACAGCATCAAGCCGGACCCGGAACAGATCGCCGAGCTGGAGGCGTTCGCGGCGCAGGGCGTGCAGATCGTCGCGTTCAGCGAAACCCTGGAACCGCAGGGCTTCGACGTGATCCGGTCCGGCGCCGAGCCGCGCTGCCACCTCGCCGTGGAGCACCTGCTGGAGCACCACGACCGGGTCGGCGCGCTCACCTCCCGGACCACGGGGTTCGCTCGCTTCGACGCGTACGTCAACACGTTGCGCGCGGCCGGCAAGCCGATCAGCAGCGACCACATCGAGGTCTTCGAGCAGCATCCGGAGGGCGCCTACCGGGCCGCGATGGCGCTGCTGTCCAAGCCCGATCGGCCGACTGGGCTCTACTGCACTACTGATTTTGCCGCGATCGCCGCCGTACGGGCGGCGCACCGGCTGCGCATCGACGTACCCGGGGATCTGGCGATCGTGGGCGTCGGCAACACGCCTGAAGGCGAGCACCTGGACCCGTCGCTGTCCACTGTCGGACCGGTCGGGTTCAACGAGGCACTCGCCCGGATCATCGTGAGCAGGCTGACCGACCGGGAGGGCGCACCCGGTGAGGTGTTCGACTTCCCCTGGCAACTAATCGTCCGGGAGTCTTCTTGAGTCGACCTAACGTCGTCCTGATCTGTGTCGACGAGTGGCGGGGCGATGCGATGTCCTGCGCCGGTCATCCGTACGTCGAGACGCCGCATCTGGACGAGCTGGCGCGGAACGGGGTGCGGTTCAGCCGCGGGTACTCCGCGACGCCGACGTGCGTGCCGGCCCGCGTGGCGTTGTTCACCGGGCAGTCGCAGGAGCGGCACGGGCGCGTCGGGTACACGGACGGCGTACCGTTCGACACCGCGCATCCGGTGACGGTGCAGGGCGAGTTCCGGCGCGCCGGGTACCACACGCAGGCGATCGGGAAGATGCATGTGTGGCCGGAGCGGGCGCGGCTCGGGTTCGACGACGTGATCCTGCACGACGGGTTCCTGCATCACTCGCGGCGTTCTTACCGGCAGCAGTTCGGGTTCTTCGACGACTACGTGCCGTGGTTGCGGCGGCAGCCGGGGGTCTCGCCGGATGCGGAGTACTTCGATCACGGGGTCAACTGCAACTCGGTGGTCGCGCGGCCGTGGGACAAGGCGGAGGAGTTGCATCCGACGCATTGGATCGGCACGCAGACGATCGACTGGCTGTACCGGCGCGATCCGACGCGGCCGTTCTTCTTGTACTTGTCGTTCCATCGGCCGCATCCGCCGTACGACCCGCCGGCATGGGCCTACGACCAGTACAACGCGCTGCCGCCGTACGAGCGTCGTTTGGGTGACTGGGAGGACGACTGGGACGAGTTCCGGCGGGACGGGGACTACCAGGCGGCGATCGGGGACCTGCCGGATCGCGTCGTGCATCGCGCGCGGGCCGGGTACTACGGGTTGATGGCGCAGATCGACCTGCAGATCAACCGGATCCGCGAGGCGCTGGTCGACTTCGGGGTGTACGACGACACGATCATCGCGTTCACGTCCGACCACGGCGAGATGATGGGCGACCACCGGATGTTCCGGAAGTCGGTGCCGTACGAGGGGTCCGCGCGGGTGCCGGTCATCGTTGCGGATCGTGCTGCCGCCGGTGGTGCTGTGCGTGGTGGGGTTGTGGATGAGGTGGTCGAGTTGCGGGACGTGATGCCTACGTTGCTGGATCTCGCCGGGGTGCCGATTCCTTCGTCGGTGGACGGGGTGTCGCTGGCGCCGTTCCTGCGCGGGAAGTCGGTGCCGGTGCGGGAGTGGTTGCACGGCGAGCATCTACATTTCGGGCAGTCGATCCAGTGGGTGACGGACGGGAAGACCAAGTACGTCTGGGGTTCTTCGCTTGGCGTGGAGCAGCTCTTTGATCTCGCCGCGGATCCGGGGGAGTTGCGGAACCTGGTGCAGTCCGAGCCCGAGCTTCGGGAGTTGTGGCGGTCGCGGTTGATCCAGGACCTCACCGGGCGCGAGGAAGGGTTCGTTGCTGATGGCAAGCTGGTGACCGGGCGTCCGGTGACCGCGATCCTCAACCACACCAGGGAACGCCTTGCACGCGCCGCCGTCTGAGGACTGGGAGCCGATCGACATCGGCGAGTCCGACACGTCCGTCTACCGCCGAGGCAACACGTTCGCCAAGTGCTGCGACCCGTCCGGCGCAGCCGACCTGGCAGCCGAACGCGACCGCATCACCTGGCTAGCCACAACGGGCTTCCCCGGAGCAACAGTCGTCGACTGGCTCGAGCAGACCTCGAGTGGTGCGTGTTTGGTGACCTCTGCGGTGCCGGGGGTTCCCGGGGACACGCTCCCGCCTGCGTCGCACGATCGTGCCATGCGGCGGCTCGGGGCGACCCTTCGTGATCTGCACTCGCTCACCGACTGCCCGTTCGAGCGGCCGCTGGCGGAGGTCATCGCGACGGCGGCTGACGTCGTACGGCGTGGTGCTGTGAACCCGGCGTACCTCACGGACGAATGGCGCCGCCTGAAGCCGTCGGAGCTGCTCGCCCAAGTGGTTGCTGAGCGCCCCTATATCGAGAGCGTCCTGGAACCGGTCGTCTGTCACGGCGACGCCTGTCTGCCGAACATCTTCTTCGACCCCGAGACTCTCGAAGTCACCGGCCTCATCGACCTGGGACGCCTCGGCGTCGCCGACCGATACTCCGACCTCGCCCTCACCACGATCCAGCTCCACGACGAGTGGTCCGCCGCCCCGGAGCCGTTCCACGAGGCGTACGGCGTACCCAACCCGGACCCGCGCCGCCTCTACTTCTTCCGCCTCCTCGACCCACTCACCTGGGGCTGAATCATGAGAGTCGAACTCGTCGCCCTGGTCGTCTCCCGCGAACACGCCTTCGAAGGACGCCCGCAGGACGGCCCGCGTCCCGACCCCGAACCGGTCGCGCGTACCGAGATCGAGGTTCGCGCCGACCTCGGCATCGTGGGAGACCGCTACTACGCCCAAGCGATCCACAAGAACGCCGCCGTCACGCTCATCGACGCTGCCTCCCTCGACGAGGTCGAACGCGTCCTCAACCTGGACGAACCCCTCGACCCGCACCTCACCCGCCGCAACATCACCCTCCGCGGCTTCCCGATCGACGAACTCGCCGCTCACCGCGCCTCCGACGGCACCCGCGTACCCGGCCGACGCTTCACCCTGGGCCCGATCACCTTCCAGGCGAACCGCCCGGCTAATCCCTGTGCATGGATGGACGAGGTCCTGGCCCCCGGCGCGATGCAGGCGCTGCGCGGTCACGGCGGCATCCGAGCAACCCCACTGACCTCCGGCGTACTCCACCTCGGCCCAACCGAACTCACCATCCTGGACTGAGACTTTCGCGCGACTTTTGGTCTCGCGGCCTACCGTCGAAGTGTGAGGCTGGTGGGTGCTCTCGTCGTGTTGACGGCGCTGGCCGGATGCAGCGACACGGCTCCGACCGGCGACTCCGGCCTGCCGTCCAACCGAACCACACCGACCACCGACCCAACTCCAACCACAGAACCCGCCCCGACTCCCTCTCCGGCGCGCCCGCCGACCAAGACCGCCGTACCTTCGCCCCGCCCGACCGTGTCCGGGCCGGTGAGCATGTCGATTCCCGCGATCGGCGTACGGAACCTGCGGGTCGTCGCCTACACCGGCACCGCCGACGATCGGCCGGGCACCAGGATCCAGAACCGCGGTGTCGCCGCCAGCCCACGCGGACGCGACGGCGGCGTCGGGCCCGGCGAGATCGGGAACTTCATCGTGACCGGCCACCGCGTCAGCCACGGACGACCACTGGAGCGAGCGCCGGAGCTACGCAACGGCGACCATGTCCTGATCAGGGTCGACGGAACGGTGTACGACTACGTGATCACCCGGACGATGACGATCTCCTTCCGAAAGCCCGCCGAGAAGGCCCAACAGAACGCCGCCGTACCCGGGAACCCCGGCGCGAAGCCGACCCAGCCGATGCTCACCATCTCCACCTGCGCCACCCCCGAGGACCACGCAGCCGGCAACTACTGGCACGACGACCTGGGCAACCCCGAACACCGCATCAACAAGATCGGCACCCTGGTCACCACCCGCTGATTCCACGGGCCGGGAGGGGCTGTGACGATTTGCGGATGTGGGAATAGGCGCCGGGGACGTGAGATAGGCAATTGCCTGTGCCCAGGCCCCAGCGCGTGTTCCCAGTCCCCTGTGCTCTGGCCTACTTACGGCCGAACTTCCACCATTTCGGCTTGTTCATCTTGATCTCGTCGGCGGTCATCGGCGGCGGGACCGGGGGCCGGGACTCCTCGGTGAGGAAGTTGCCGGATTCGGTGTCGTACGGCGTGACGCCGAGGCGGCGGCTGATCTCCATCACGATCGGGATCGACCGCGGGCCGTCGTTCAGGTAGAAGGTGATGTCGCGGACCTCGACACCCTTGCCGATCGTCATCTCGACGTCGTACTCCGGACTTCGCAGCGCCAGCCAGGACGGTTTGCTCGTGTCGACGTCCGGCACCACTTCCCGGACCTTGGCCACCACGTCGGTCGCCAGACCGACGGCCGGTGGCTCGTAGTCGACCGGCATGTCGTCGAGGCGCCGTACGCCTCCTGGCCCACGCATCGCGTAAACAGCCCAGCTCATGCCCCCAGCATGCCAGGCGGGTCAGTGCTTGCGGGCGGCGAGGATGGCGAAGGTCAGGTATTGGCCGTTGTCGGCCTCGAGCATGTCGAGGGCGTCGTCGCGTTCGCCGCGGTACTCCGAGACCGCGCGAGACCACCTGATCCAGTCGGCCCAGCCGTTCTCCTGGAGGCGCGCGGCGGTGACGTCGACGAGCTCGGTGATCGCCCACTGGAACCGCCACCAGTCGGCGGTGTGCCAGGCGAGCGCCTCCCAGCCGACCATCTTCTTGATGTGTTCCGGGATGTGGCCGATCTCGCGGACCTCCTGGGTCATCGCCGGTGTCGCGACGCCGAGCTGCCCGCCGGGTTTGAGGAAGGAGGTGATGTAGGGCAGGTAGTTGTCCGCGGTGCCGAAGTACTCGTAGGCGTCGATGCAGACGATCGCGTCGAAGAACCCCTTCGCGAACGGCAGCGTGTGGGCCTCCGCCTTCAGGGTCACAACATCCGGGTTGTCGATGTTGGCGGCCGCGTCCGTTGGATCTATCCACAGGTCAGCGGCCCACACCTGGACGCCGTACTCCTTCGCCAGAAAGACGGAGGTGGCGCCCTTGCCGGAGCCGAGGTCGAGCACGCGCATGCCCGGTCGCAGGTCGAGGTCGCGGGCGAGATCTTCCAGCATCCACAGGGGATTCGGGCCCATGTCCCGGGCCAGCAGCCAGTTCGCGTCGTACGTACTGGCTCGCGGGTAGTCGTCGTGCTTCATGTCTGCCACTGGCACAGGGTAGCGAGATCAAAACGGGATGTGCCTGGCATTTTCGGCGGGCAGAGTAGACGGATGACTCAACTTGATCCGGTGATTCGCTCCTTCTATCGGGACCGGTACGTCGAGGACGATCGGCTGGTCGTCCGCGGGCACGGCCGGCTCGAGTTCCTGCGTACCCAGGAGTTGCTACGGCGGTGGCTCCCGCCCGCGTCCGACGTACTGGATGTCGGTGGTGCGACCGGCGTCCACGCGCGATGGCTTGCGGCGGACGGGCATCGGGTCACGCTGGTCGACCCGGTTCCGGAGCATGTGGAGCAGGCGGCGACGATCGGGACCTTCGCGGCGGAGGAGGGCGATGCGCGGGCGCTCCGGCAGGCGGACGCGAGCGTGGATGTGACGCTGCTGCTCGGTCCGCTCTACCACCTGGTCGAGGCGGCGGATCGTGCGCGGGCGTTGGCGGAGGCGGTACGGGTGACGCGGCCTGGTGGGCTGGTGGTCGCCGCGGGCATCAATCGGTACGGCGGCCTGCTCGAGGCCGGCAGCAACGGCACCCTCACCGAGGAGAACCTGTCCCTGTTCCTCGACGCCTTCGCGTCCGGCAGCATCGACGGCACCAAGGGTTTCACCGTCGCCTACTTCCACCACGCCGACGAACTCGCCACCGAACTCACCACCGCCGGCGTCACCGACGTAGAGGTCCTCGGCATAGAAGGCCCCGCCAGCAACATCCTCGAGAACGCCGCCCCCGAAGCCATCGAAACCCTCCTCCCCGCCGCCGTCCTCCTCGCCCGCCACGTCGAATCCGACCCCAACCTCCAAGCCGCCAGCCCCCACTTCCTCGCCCACGGCCGCGTAGTCGACTGAATGCGGTGTGTATCCGCCCAGTGGCGGGCGGTCGCGGAATGGTGTCAATAGCTGCAATCTGGTTCACCGGATGGTGGTCCAGGCCGTAATATCGTGCGGCGGCCGGCACTGGGGGTGTTCCGGCCCTTCTGATGCATCGGGTGGGACCGGCGAGGACCGGTACTGGGGGAAGCGGGAAGTTATGGCGGACAAGCCGGCACCCAAGCCTGGGCACTTCCTGCCGGGCGGCGACGGTGACCAGATCGCGAGCGACGACCGGAAACCGGGGGTTTCCGCACCATCGAAGGCACCGTCGGGGGCGCCGTTGGCGGCGCCCACGCCGCGGCTCGCCGGGGAAGCGCCGCCGACGCCGCCGCAGTTGAGCGGGTCCCGGATCGACTCCCGCCGTACGACGCTTTCCGGCAGCCGGATCGGCCCGCCGCCGGCCGAGGATCGCGCCGCCGCGGCGTACCGGCAGGTGTACCACCCGGAGCCGGTGCCGTTCGTCCCGAAGCAGCGGTCCAAGGGCCTCATCGCGCTGATGGTCGTCGCGGTGCTGCTGCTCCTCGGCGGCGGCGCGACGTTCGCGGTCAAGGTGATCTCGTCTCCCGACTTCTCGGTGAACCCGATTCCGCCGACCACGAAGCCGAGCGGCGGCGCACCGACGACCAAGCCACCCGTCGGCAAGGGCACCCCGGACACCGACATCGTCGGCAAGAACGCGATCTACACCGCCGGCGCGCTGGCCGCGGCGAAGTGCGCCGAACCCGCGTTCCGGCCGACGTCCATGGAGAACGTCCGCTCGTACTACCAGGCGCTGACCGCATGCATGGACAAGGCCTGGGAACCGATCGTCACCAAGGCCGGGTTCGAATTCCGGTCGCCGAACCTGGTCATCTTCTCCGACGGTGACGAGACCGCGTGCGGCGTACAGCATGACCTCGCCCTGTACTGCCAGGACGAACACGGCGGCAGCGCGACGATGCCATGGCAGGAGCTCGTCGAGGAGTACCCGAAGAACAAAGCCGAGGTGCGTGCCGAGATGGCACAGTCCTTCGGCTTTGTGTACGGCGTACACCTGCAGAACCTGACCGGGATGGCCGAGGCCTCCGACAACCTCGCCGACACCGCGGCGAGCAAGGCCGCGCAGCTGGAGATGAACCGGCGCGCCGCACTTCAGGCGTACTGCTTCGGCGCGGTGTTCTTCGGCGCGGCCAGGACGAGCTTCCCGTTGCGCGGCGAACTGCTGCGGCAGTGGAACGGACTGATCAGTCGCCGCGGCGACGAGTTCACCAAGGACAAGGTCCGCGACCACGGTTCCAGCAAGAGCCTCGCGCTGTGGATGAACCAGGGCCTCGCGACAAGCAACCCCGGGTCCTGCAACACTTTCGTCGCAGCATCCGCCAAGGTCAGCTGAGCGATGGGAACGATCGATGCCTGACTCCGAGGAAGGTGTGCCGGGGCCCGGGCACCTCGCGTCTGGTGAGCCCGCGGCCGGCACACGCCCGCTGACCCTGAAGAGCGCGCAGCCCGGAGGGCTCGGGCCAGCCCGCTCGGTGTCGCTCGACGACGCCCCGGTACGTCGCAAGGCGCGTCCGCTGCCGACCGAACCCGGTACGGCGAGTGAGTACAGCGGCCCGCCCGTCGCGCCGCAGACCGGCGTACCGCTGACGCCGCTGACCGGCACCCGCCGCGTCGGCGGCCCCCGCCCGACCGGCTGGCACTCGAACCCGTCCCGCTCCGGCGCCCAGTTCACCACCGAACCACCACCGGCCGCCCCGCCGCGCCAGTATTCCCGCCCGATCGTCGTCGGCCTGTCGATCCTGGTCATCCTGATGCTCACCGGCGCCACCATCGCCGGCTTCCGCCTCGTCGACTCCTACGGCAACGTAGAAAACCCCCTCGCCCAACCCTCGGTGAGGAAGTCCCAGGCCCCGATCCCCGTGCCCCCGGACCCAACGGTCACCGTCACCGCCCAGGGCGTCCCGGACATGGTCCGGTTGCAGCAGAACAAGATCTACGCGGCCGGCAAAGTCGTAGCGGTCAGCTGCAAAGAGCCGGCGATCAAACCGAACTCACAGTCGGCGATCCTGCGCTACTACCAGGCGCTGCTGCCGTGCCTGAACAAGGCGTGGGAGCCGTTGGTGACGAAGGCCGGTTACGACTTCCGGCCGCCGAAGCTGAAGCTGCAGACCAGCCAGGCCGGCACCGAGGAGGACTGCACCGGAGAGTCGGACACCGCGTACTACTGCAGCGGCGACGAGAGCATCAACATCAGCTGGAAGAACGATCTCAAGTTCTACAAGGACGATCCGCTCGCTGCCCGGGTGTGGATGCTCGACACGATGGCGCACGAGTACGGGCACCACGTCCAGCAGATGACCGAGATGATCACCGCGTCGTTCTCGCGGGAGGGCTGGACGAAGTCGAAGGCGATGAAGCTCGAATGGGCGCGTCGCCGGGAACTGCAGGCGACCTGCTTCGCGGCGGCCTTCCTCGGCGCCAACAAAGTGTCGCTCGGCCTGTCCGGCAACAAGCTCAGGATCTGGCAGTGGGAGGCCCAGCACTCCGGCGACGAGTACAGCGAGGACAAGATCCGCGACCACGGCTCCCGCAAGAGCAACTGGGCCTGGTCCGGACCCGCCTTCAACTCCGCCGACCCCAAACTCTGCAACACCTTCACCGCCTCCGCCGCCAAGGTCAGCTGACCGTGCGCCGGGCGGCTCTGGTTGGGGTCGCTGGGCTGGTCGTGATGATTGCCGCTGGGTGCGAGCGGACGGATGGAGCGCTCCCGGACCCGGCGACGTCTAGCGCGAGTACGACGCTGAGTCCGAAACCGAGTCCGAGCGCGATACCGAGGACGAGTCCGACAGCGAGGCCGAAGCCGAGGGCTGTGCCGAGCAAGGCGCCGGCTACTCCGACGTACAGCCTGCGGGGGCAGAAGCACCTGGTCCACAACAAGATCTACTCGGCGGGAACAGTTCCGGCTGTGGCGTGCGAGCTGCTGGATGTCGCGTTGCGATCACAGAAGGCCGTGCAGCAGTACATGAGCGCGATCCTTGGCTGTCTCCAGCGAGCCTGGAAGCCCGTGGTAGCGCGTGCGGGCGTCAAGTTCCGCCCGTCGGTCGTGTACGCCATCAACCAGGGGTCGAGGACGGCCTGCGGCACCTTCGGCAAGGAGAGCGAGGGGTACTACTGCCCGGCGGACTCAGGGATCTATCTCGACTGGGACGAGCTCGTCGAGGACGCGGAGTACGACCACGTGGAGGCGCAGGTGTACCTCCAGTTCACGATGGCGCACGAATTCGGGCACCACGTACAGGAGCTCGTCGGGATCTCGACGTACTACGACGATCGATGGGGAGAGGTCACCGGCGCGGCCAGGCTCGAGCCGTCGCGCCGCCTGGAACTGCAGGCGTCCTGCTTCGGCTCCGCCTTCCTCGGCGCCAATCAGGCGACCCTCAAGATCTTCGACGAGAGGCTCCGGTACTACCAGTGGTATGCGTACTTCGGTGACGACGACCCGCCGCGTCATACGCCGGACCACGGATCGCGCCGGAGCAGCACGGCGTGGGCGGTGGACGGCTTCGCAGACAAGGCGCCGGCCGCCTGCAACACCTGGGTCGTACCAGCGAATCGAGTCACCTGACATGCGTCGACGTGTGGTGGCGGTTTTTGTTGCCGTGATGGTGGTTGCGGGTTGCACTCGGCAGGCGGGCAGTGTTACCGGAGTTTGAGTTTGAAGCCCTCGTGGGTGTTGGTGAAGCCCAGGTTCGTGTAGAAGCGGTGGGCTTCGGTGCGGGACTTGTCCGACGTGAGTTGGACGAGGGTGCAGCCGCGGGTGCGGGATTCTTCGACGGCCCAGCGGACGAGGGTGCTGCCGAGGCCGGAGCCGCGGGCGGGGGCGGCGACGCGGACGGCCTCGATCAGGCCGCGGGTGGAGCCGCGGCGGGACAGGCCGGGGATGATCGTGAGCTGGAGCGTGCCGATCACCTCGTCGTTGCGATCAGCAACTACCAACAGTTGGTTGGGGTCGGCATCGATCTGCTCGAACGCCGCCAGGTACGGCGTCAGGTCGTCGAGTGACTCGCGGGTGGCGCCGAGTTGGTCGTCGGCGATCATCGCGACGATCGCGGCAACGTCGGAAGCGGTGGCGCGGCGGATCACGACATCGTTCATCGGTACAGGATCGCAAATGCCTGAAGCGGTTCAGTCAGCAGGGTAAGCACCGAAGTACCGCCATGGTGATTGCCTTACGCAAACACTTTTCGTTGCCCCGGCGCGCCTGGAACGTTGTTTGCCCAAGGCATCTGAGGGTACGAGTCATACTGGACACCACTGCATCCGCCCGTGCCGGGGTTGGTGCAGTCATGTGCCGACAGCGGATGCGGGCCAGTCCGGAAGGAACATCCGATGTCAGCGTTAGCTATCGACTTCACCCAGCCGTTCGAGGATGCGTTCAGCAAACTGCTGTCGTTCATCCCGAACCTGCTGGGCGGCCTGGTCATCCTGGTCGTCGGCTACTTCGTGGCCAAGATTCTCGGCAATCTCGTCGGCCGGCTGCTCGGCAAGGTCGGCTTCGACGGCTGGATGGAACGCGCCGGCGTCTCCGGTGTGCTGCAACGGTCGGGCACGGGGCTGACCGCTTCGGCCATGCTGGGCAAGGTCGTGTTCTGGTTCGTCTTCCTGATCAGCTTCACGATGTTCGCCTCCGCACTTGGCGTACCGGAGATCTCGAACTTCATGAGCGACATGCTCGGCTACATCCCGCGGATCTTCGCCGCGATCGTGATCGTCTGCCTGGCGGCGCTGTTCGCCAACTTCCTGGCCGCCGTCATCCGCGGCGCGACCGGCAACGAGACCCTGGCCAAGGTGGCCCGGTACGCCGTGCTCGTGTACGCCGCGTTCGCCGCGCTGACCCAGCTCGGTGTCGCGGTCCAGCTCACCGGCAACACGCTGCTGATCGTCCTCGCGGGCGCCGCGCTTGCTCTCGGTCTCGCTTTCGGCCTCGGGGGCCGCGAGATGGCCGGCCGCGCACTGAACAACCTGTTCGACAAGGACAAGATGGTCAAGCCGGCCGCGCAGAACGGCATGGACAACGGTACGACGGCGTACCCGCAGCAGGGCGGCTACCAGGGTGAGTACCAGGGCAACTACGAGGGCGGCGGCTACCAGCAGCCCACCCAGCCCACCCAGCCCGAGCAGCACCCGGCCCACAGCGCCGCGCCTGGCAACTGGTCCAACGGCATCCCGCAGAACGGCAACTGGCAGCAGGGTCAGTAACCAAGCAGTTCAAATCAAGGCTGTTCTCCTCAGGCGGGCGGCAATCCAACCGGATTGCCGCCCGTCGCCTGTACTACCTGATGAGCACAGAATTCGCGGCCCAGTCCAGCCGGGGTGACCGGAGCGACTGGGGACATGAGCTGGTCTCTTCAGGTGGGTAGCATTCCCCAGACCTGGCTACCTCTCGGCTACCTGCAACACACCACACCACTCGACATCGCGCGTCGTCGGTGGGCACCAGTTAGCTGTTGTCGGGGCCTGCTTTGCGGACCTCTTCGACCTTGGTCATGGCTTCGCGGAGGTCGGCCAGCCAGGTTTCGCTGTGCTGGGCGACGAGTTTGACGCACCAGCCGAGGGCGTCGCTGCGGGAGCGGGCTACGCCGGCGTCGACGAGGGTGTCGAGGACCTGACGTTCGGGCTGGCGGAGGCGGGTCATCACCGGCGCGGACAGCGAGGTGAAGACGGTGCGGGTCTCGCCGCAGCGCAGACCCCATGCGACCTTCCGGCGGGTGGCATGCTCCAGTTCGCGGGCGATCTCGATCCGGCGCTCGCGGGTGTCCTCGCGGAACTGCTTGATCCGGCCGTCCTCGGCGGCGGAGCGCTCGGCCGCGCTCACGTCCTTGTTCTGCTCGGGTGCGGGGATCCGGCCGACGATCAGGATCTCGTCCCGGTCGATCTCCAGCTCGGTCTCACCCTCGAACCAGTCGCCCGGCAACCGTCCGGTCAGCCAGCCCCGCACCTTCTCCTGCTCGGTCTGCGTACTCATGTAATCATGATTACACCCAAACAGGTCGAGCTCAAGTAATCACCAGTACGTCACTGTGTACGCCGCGTGCGCGTCCCCGTCCGACAGTGCGACATGCGAGATGCCGATCCGCAGCATGCGCCCGGTGGCGTCGTTCTGGTACGTCGTGTACGTCGTACCCGCCGCACCCTCAGCCGAGATCCGCCGCCAGTGCGATCCGCCCTTCGCGGAGATGTTGCGCAGTTGCCGGACGACCTTCGGCGTCGCGTAGTAGGCCGTCCACTTCGCGTCGCCGCGCCCCCAGGACCGGACCAGGTTGTCCGACCACTGGACCGCGCTCCAGGCCTTCGGCTCGCCGGCGAACTTGGCGGTGTACGCCGCGTGCCAGCCGTTCGTTGCGCGCAGACCGACGTTCTGTACGCCGATCGTGAGATTCCCGCCGCGGGCGTCGTCGTGGTACGTCACGTAGATCGTGCCCGCGGCGCCTTCGGTGGAGACGCGCCGCCAGTGGATTCCGCCACGCATCGTCTGTGCGTAAAGGGTGCGTGCTGCCGCTGTGGATGCATAGCAGTTGGTCGCCGCGGCGTCGCCGCGACCCCAGGCGCGGACGAGTCGGTCGGCGTACGACACCGCCGAGATGCTCTTGGCGGACTGCAGTTGGCTGCAACTGGTGGTGGTGCCGGCGTTGGCAGGTGCGGCGCCGGTGAGAAGAAGCGGTGCGGTGACCGCGAGTGCTGTCGTGCTACCTAGACCAATGATCCTGCGAATCATCATCGACCTCCCGAGTGGATGTGGTCCTACTAGTGGGACGCCACACCGCACTCAGGAGTTTGCATCGGATTCGAATGAAACAGGCCTGCAATATCAAGCAGCCGGTGGCGGCGCGAATGCGGTACGTAACCGTTCCTGAGCGCTCGCTCCGGCGGCCGTGTGATCAAGTCCGAGCAAGGCCGCGCCGACCACCGGCGGTACGTCGACCACGCGCGGGATCGCCTTCGGGGCAACGTCGGCGAGCAGCTTCGTGACCCGGTCGAGAAGGACCGAGTGGCCGGCCGTCAGCACGCCGCCGCCGAGGACCACGGTGACCCGCTCGCCGAGCAGGTCGAGCCGCCGCAACGCACTCACGGCCATCGCGACGATCTCCTCGGCCTGCTGCTGAATGATGCCTAGGGCAACGACGTCGCCGGCGGCCGCGACCTGGAACAGGACCGGCGCGGCCTCCAGTTGCCGCTCGGCCGGCAGCTCACCGAAGTGGAACGCCTCGATCACCGCGGTCAGCGACGGCAGCCCGTAGTGCATCGGCAATGCGCTGAGCAGTGCGGTGGCCGGACCGCGGCCGTCGTCGGCCCGCGATGCCGACCAGAACGCTTCCTCGGCCAGCTGTGCACCGCCACCCCAGTCGCCAGTCAGCTTGCCCAGTGCCGGGAACCGCGCGGTGCGTCCGTCCGGCAGCATTCCGGAGCAGTTGATACCCGCGCCGCACACGACTGCGACACCACGCGGCTCGTCCAGTCCGGAACGCAGGAGCGCGAAGGTGTCGTTGGTGACGTACACCGACTCGGCCCAGCCGCGGTCCTCGAAGACAGCAGTGAGTTGCTCGACCTCGATGGGCAGGTCGGCATTGGCCAGGCACGCCGAGATCTGCTGCACCAGTGGTACGTCGCCGACGCGCATCCCCGCCGCGGTCGCCGCAGCTCGGACCAGTGGCTCCAGTCCGTCCACAGCGGCCGCGGCGCCGATCCGCTGCGGCTCGAACCCGCCGCCACGCGCCGTACCGAGTACTGTCCCGTCGGCGGCGACGAGAGCGACGTCGGTCTTGCTGTTGCCGGCGTCGAAGGCGAGAACACCGCCCGGGACTAGCGCGCCCACGGGAGGTAGTCCTTGTTGTGCGCCAGCAGCTTGTCCGTCAGCTCCTGTGCGATGGAGATCTGCCCGACCAGTGGATGCGCCAGCAGAGCTTGGAACACGCGCTCGGATCCACCCTTCACGGCGGCCTCCAACGCCAGGTCCTCGTACGCCGTCACGTGGGCGACAAGTCCGGCGTACAAGGGCTCCAGCGGGGACACCGGCTCCGGTTTCGTGCCCTGTGCGTTGACCGTGGCCGGTACTTCGATGACAGCGTCATCGGGCAGGAACGGGAAGGTGCCGTTGTTGAGCGTGTTGACAACCTGCACGTCGCCGGTGTCGTTCAACAAAGACGATGCGAGTGCGACGGCTGCCTCCGAGTAGTACGCGCCGCCGCGCTTTTCGAGTAGTGCGGGCTTCTCGTCGAGCTGCGGATCGGCGTACATGTCCAGCAACTCTTTCTCGAGTGCAGCGACCTCAGCGGCTCGGGACGGCTTTGTCAGAAGCTCCTGCACCACGGCGTCGTGTGCGTAGTAGTAGCGCAGGTAGTACGACGGGACAACGCCCAGCTGTCGCACCAGGTCCGGTGGGAGGTGCAGGTCGTCCGACAGCTCGCCCAGGTGCTTGGAGAGCAATTGAGGCAGTACGTCGTCACCGTTGACGCGGACCGCGCGCTCCCAGGTGAGGTGGTTCAGCCCGACGTGATCGAGTGACACCTCCTCCGGCGTGACTCCCAGCATCGCGGCGAACCGGCGCTGGAACCCGATCGCCACGTTGCACAGCCCGACTGCCTTGTGCCCATGGGACAGCAGGGCGCGCGTCACGATCCCGACCGGGTTGGTGAAGTCGATGATCCACGCGTCCGGGTTGGTACGCCGTACTCGCTCGGCAATGTCCAGCACGACAGGTACCGTCCGCAGCGCCTTCGCGAGACCGCCGGCGCCTGTGGTCTCCTGGCCGACACAACCGCACTCCAGCGGCCATGTCTCGTCCTCGTTGCGTGCAGCCTGCCCACCGACGCGCAGCTGCAGCAGTACGGCGTCCGCACCGTCGATCCCTGCGCCCAGGTCGGACGTGGTGATCACCCGGCCCGCATGTCCTTGTTTCGCAAAGATGCGCCGCGCCAGACCGCCAACCAGCTCGAGCCGATCGGCGACCGGGTCGACCAGCACCAGCTCCGACACCGGCAACGTGTCCCGCAGTCGGGCGAAGCCATCAACGAGCTCAGGCGTGTAAGTGGATCCGCCACCAACGACTGCGAGTTTCATCTGTTGACTCCTAAGTGATGGGTGGCCCCGCCGTGTCGAAGACCTCGTCGCGGGTGGTACTCAGGGCGGACTGCAGTGCTCCGGAGAGCACGGGGTCGGTGCTGATCGCGGTCATCAACAGCTGCGGCCGGGGTACGGCGAGATCGGCGAGCTCGTCCTGGACCAGACCACGCAGGCGTTCGCCGCCCGCGGTGATGACGCCACCAGCCAGCACGATCAGCTCCGGGTCGACGACCGCGACGATCGCGGCCAGACCGACGGCGAGCCGGTGCGCGAACTCGTTCAGTACGGCGTCGCCCGCGCCTTCCGTCTGCAGCGCGATCGCGATCGCGGCCTCCGGCGTACGGGCTTTCAGGCCGTGCTCACGGGCGAGCTCCAGGACGGGTTCGCCGCCGGCGAGTTCCTGGAAACCGCCGGCGTTGTTGCGGCCGACGTTGCGGACCAACGGCGTACCCGGTAGCGGCAGGAACGCGACCTCGCCCGCGCCGCCGGTCGCACCGCGGTGCAGGCGGCCGTTGATGACAATCGCGGCGCCGATGCCTTCCTCGCCCCAGAGCAGCACGAAGTTGTCGTACTCCTGGGCGTGGCCGATCTGCTGCTCGGCGATCGCGGCCAGGTTGACGTCGTTCTCGACCTCAAGCGGTACGGCGATCGCCGCGGCCAACTCCTCCAGCAGGTGCGGGGCGTGCCACCCGGGCAGGTGGGTCGCGTACCGCAGCCGGCCGGTCGTCGGGTCGAACCCGCCAGGCGTGCCGATCGAGACCCGATGCAGGCGCTCACGGCTCAGGCCCGCCTCGCCGGCCGCGCCCTCGATCGCCTTGACCACACGGTCGACCGTGCCCTTGGCGCTGCGGCCCGGGGTGGCCAGCTCGTAGTGGCCGACCACCTTGCCGGTCAGGTCCGCGACGGCGGCACGGATCCGGGTCGGCGTGACGTCCAGCCCGCCGACGTACGCGATGCCGCCGTTGATCTCGTACAGCTGCGCGTTCGGGCCGGGGCGGCCGGCGGTGGTACCGCTCGGGCGGACCAGCCGGGCAGCCTCCAGCCGCGCGAGCAGCTGGGACGCGGTCGGCTTGGACAGCCCGGTCAGGTGGCCCAGCGTGGTGCGGGAGAGCGGGCCCTGGCTGAGCAGCAGGTCCAGGGCGGCGCGGTCGTTCATCGCGCGCAGCAGGCGCGGCGTTCCGGGTGTTGTTGCCATGGGCCAACCCTGCCTCCCTTCGCCGCCCGCGGGTACTCGCCGCGCTGATCTCACGAACTGTTAGGAAAGTTTCCTATTAACGCGAGACCGTACGGCGGACTTCCGCAGGTGTCAATCCGTTGCCGTGGGTTAGGGTTGCCTAACTATGTCCAATGGGGAGCTGTTGAGGCGGGCGATTCGGCGGCATCGGGGCCGCATGGTCGCGGGGGTGCTGGTCCTGTCGTTGCACCAGGCGACCGAGGCAGCGGTGCCGGTCGCGATCGGGATCTTCGTGGACCGCGCGGTGGCGACCGGCCACGTCGAGCCGCTGCTCTGGTGCGTGCTGATGATGGTGGTGCTGTTCGCCGTACTGTCGAACGCCTGGAAGACCGGTGCGCGCCAGGTGGTGTGGGCGATCGAGTACGAGACGCACCTGCTCCGGCTGGAGATCGCGCAGCGCGTGCTGGACCCACGTGGTCACCGGACCGGGCTGCGGTCGGGAGAGCTGTTGTCGATCGCCACGTCGGACGCGGAGAAGGCTGCGCTGGTCATGCGAGCTGTCTCGATGGGGGCGGCGGCGTGTACGGCGTTGATCGTGTCGTCGGTGTCGTTGCTGTTGGTCGACGTACCGCTGGGGCTCGGGGTGCTGATCGGCGTACCGCTGCTGGTGCTGGGGATTCAGGCACTCTCGCCGTTGCTGACACGTCGTACGTCGAGCCAGCAGGAGGCGGTCGCTCAGACGACCGCACTGGCGACGGACCTGGTCAGCGGGCTGCGGACGTTGCGGGGGATCGGAGCGCAGCACAACGCGGCCGCGCGGTACCGGCGATCAAGTGAAGCGACGCTGCGGGCAACACTGCGTGCTGCGTCGACGAACGGGCTGCAGGACGGTGTGACGACCGCACTGAGCGGTCTGCTGCTGGCTGCGGTTGCTGGTGTATCGGGCTGGTTCGCGTTGAACGGACGGATCACGATCGGCGAACTGATCACGGTCGTCGGGCTGGCGCAGTTCGTCGCCGAGCCGGTCGGGACACTCGGCTACGCGAGCCAGGTGCTCGCCATGTCCCGCGCCTCGGCCTCGCGACTCGCCTCGGTCCTCTCGGCACCCCCAGTGACAACCACGGGCACCTCGACAACCATCGACTCAACCCAGCCTCTCCTTGCAGTGGAAGGCGTTTCACACGGGACTCTGTCGTCGCTGAGTCTCGTACTCCGGCCAGGTGAATCCGTCGGAGTGCTCTGCTACGACCCCCGCGACGCCGACGCCCTGCTGACGGTCATCGCCGGACGCGCACCTGAGCACACCGGCTCCGTGCTGGTCGGCGGTACTCGTCTCGAAGAGCTCGACGTTGATGCGGTACGGCGGACCGTGTTGCTGGAGCGGCACGAGACGGACCTGTTCGAAGGAACGCTGCGCAGCAACCTCCTGGCGAACGCCGGGCTGGAACGCGTCATGACAGCTGCTGGTGCTGCTGACCTGATTGAAGAACTCGACCGGCCGTTGGCCGACCGGGGGCAGACATTGTCCGGCGGCCAGCGCCAGCGGCTCGGACTGGCGCGTGCGCTGCTCGCTGAGCCACCGCTGCTGGTGCTACACGATCCGAGTACTGCGGTGGACGCGGTGACCGAGGAGCTGCTGGCGGAGGGTCTTGCCGAGGAGCGAACCGGCCGGACCACGCTGGTGTTGACGAGCAGTCCGGCACTGCTGGGAAAGATGGACCGGGTGGTGGTGGTCGCCGACGGGGCGGTGGTTGCTGAGGGCATCCACTCCGAGCTGGCTGCCTCGGACCCGGCCTACCAGGAGGCGGTGCTGCGATGAACCTGTTGCCGATCGCGGGCCCGCGGGCGACGTGGAGCGTTCTGTGGCGAGAGCTCCGGCGGCTGCCGCTGCTGTCGATTGTCGCGGCCGTGGTGATCACGGGAGCCAGCGCGGCCGGTCTGGTCGCGCCGTGGGCTCTTGGTGTGCTGATCGACAACATCGGCGACAAGTCGGCCGTTGTGCGGGTCGTGGTGTTGATCGCGCTGGCGGCGGTGGTGGCCGGCGTACTGACGGCTCTCGGCGTGACGCTGGTCGCGCGGGTGGGTGAGACCGTGCTGGCGCGGATCCGCGAGCAGGTGCTTGACCGGGTGCTGCAGCTGCCCGCGCCGGTGCTGGAGCAGGTACGTACGGGTGACCTGCTCTCGCGGGTCGGTGACGACGTGGCGTCGGTGGCGGCCGCGTTGACCGAGGTCGGTCCGTCGGTGCTCGGTGCGGCGTTGACGATCGTGCTGACTGTCGGCGGGATGTTCGCGCTCGACTGGCGGCTCGGTCTGGCCGGTCTGCTCGCCGTACCCATGTACTACCTGGCGTTGCGGTGGTACCTGCGGCGGTCGGCGCCGTACTACAAGCAGGAACGGGTCGCGATGGGCGAGCGGTCCGAGGCGATCATCGCGTCACTGCGGGGCAGCGCGACGGTCCGGGCGTACCGGCTCGAGGATCGGCAGCTGGCGACGATCGGGGAGACCTCCGGTACGGCGCGGGACATCTCGATCACGGTCTTCCGGTTGTTCAGCTTCTTCTCGTCGCGGATCAACCATGCCGAGTTCACCGGTCTGACGGCGATCCTGGTCACGGGGTTCTTCCTGGTGCGGGAGGACTCGGTGAGCGTAGGTGCCGTGACGGCGGCAGCCCTGTACTTTCACCGGTTGTTCAACCCGGTGAACGTCGTACTGATGGAGTTCGACCAGATCCAGACGGCGGCGGCCGGGATGGCGCGGCTGGCCGGCGTACTGGAGATCGAGCCGGCTCCGGAGCCACCTGCGAGCCCTGACCCCGCTGACGCGTCGCTGGAACTGCAGGTGATCAGTCACCACTACGACGGTCCTGAGGTCCTCACTAAAGTCTCGCTGCGACTGGAGCCAGGCGAACGGGTCGCACTGGTCGGGGCGAGTGGTGCCGGGAAGACCACGTTGGCAGCGATCGCGGCTGGTGTGCTCGCGCCGTCGACGGGTGTTGTGAAGCTCGGTGGGGTCGACGTACGCGATCTGGGCGAGGACCGGACGCGTACCCAGGTGGCCCTGCTCAGCCAGGAGGTGCACGTCTTCTCTGGAACGCTCATGGAAGACGTGCAGCTGGCACGACCCGCTTCAACGGCTGAGGAAGTAGAGGCAGCACTGGATCGGGTCGGCGCATCGGCGTGGGTGCGTGCGCTACCTGACGGCTTGGACACGGTCGTGGGGGAGAGCGGCCATCCGTTGACAGGTGCACAGGCGCAGCAGCTCGCCTTTGCCAGGCTGGTGCTTGCTGACCCGCCGGTCGCAGTACTGGACGAGGCGACGGCCGAGGCGGGTAGCGCCGGTGCGCGTGCGCTGGAGCGTGCCAGTGCGGCGGCTACGGCCGGACGGACCACGCTGGTCGTCGCACATCGGTTGACCCAAGCTGAGCAGGCGGACCGGATCGTCGTACTCGACCATGGGCGCGTGGCCGAGTCAGGGACACATGAGGCGTTGCTGGCAAGCGGTGGTCGTTATGCGCAGCTGTGGCGTAGCTGGACTGGTACGTCTACGCCTGGTCTGCCAGGAGGGCGAACGACACCAGCCAGTGCGTCGACATGAAGTCCCCGTCGGTGACCGTCGGCAGCACCGCGTCGACCTGACGGTCCGCACCAGCCCGCAGTACGTCGGCAACCTCCGGCAGCGCCGGCGCGATCGTCCGCAGCTGCCACGCCCGTGACAAGGCCAGCCCGGACAGATGCGCCAGCTGCCCGTCACCGGAGTCATCCGTCACCGGAACCTCGAGCAGGTGCTGATGCGCGTCGCCACCCAGTCCCGGGAGGAACGCGGACAGCCAGCTGACGAACTCGGCGTCCGGCAGCACCCGCCGCATCAACTCCGCCTCGGACAGCGCAGGTGACAAGAAGTCAGTCCCCGACGGCTCGAACCGGGTGTCGTACGCCGTGTCGCTGCCGAACCACTGCAGTGCGCGAGCTCGGATCGACTCCACCACATCGGCGCGACCCAGTTCGCCGTACGCCTCGTGCAGCAACGCCAGAGCGAACGCAGAGTTGAGATGTACGCCGTGCCGCACCGGGTACGCCTGCTTCGGCAACCAGGCGAGGACGAGGTCCGCGATGACATCACCGAGTGGAGTGAGCGCGTCTGCCCACTGGGTCTTGCGGGTGGCGGCAACCAGCATCGCCGCCCAGGCCCAGCCGTACGGGCGTTCGTACGACGGACGCTCCCGCAGGTACGCGGCCTCGGTGGCGATCGCGTCGGACGTCAGGCGCCGGTCGAGCACCTCGATCGGGCGGCGGCTGACCTGGTCCGGTGCCAGCGTCAGCAACCGGACCAGGGACCACTGCATGTGTGCGCTGGAGTGCCAGTCGTAGGACCCGTGGAACGCCGGGTGCAGGCGATCCGGGGTCACGTCGACGTCGTCCGGGCCCTTCGACGCGTGGGCCGTACCGTACGGGTACGGCGTCTCGAGCACCTCGCAGGCGATGTCTGCCCAGGCGGCGGCGTACTTCATGGAACTCCTTAGAACGCGAAGAAATACATGATCAGGATGTTGCAGCCGAGCAGCGGGACCGCGGTCGGGATCTGCGCCTTGATCGGCCCGTACTGGTCCTTCATCTCCAACAGCGCTGCGGGCACCAGGTTGAAGTTGGCCGCCATCGGAGTACACAAGGTGCCGCAGAAACCTGCCAGCATGCCGACTGCGAACACCACGGCCGGCGTGCCGTCGAACTGCTGCACCAGCAGCGGCCAGCCGACCGCGGCCGTCATCACCGGGAACGCGGCGAACGCGTTGCCCATGATGATCGTGAAGACCGCCATGCCGATGCAGTACAGCGCGACCGCGGCGATCAACGAGCCCTTCGGGACCAGGTGGTCGGTGACCCGCCCGACCGCCTTGCCGACCCCGGACGCGTTGAACAGCAGGCCGAGCGTGGCCAGCATCTGTGGCAGGATCGCTGCCCAGCCGATGTGCTCGAGTAGACGACGTCCCTCGTGCACCGGCACGGCCGGGGACTTCGGCCGGAGCAGCACCATGCCGACGATCAGCGCCAGGATCGACGCGACCCCCAGACCGATGATGGTGGCGGAGCCGGTCTGCAGCAGCAGCTTGCCGTCGCCGAGCTTCACCTTCGCGAGCCAGGCCCCGAAGATCGCCGCGACCACCGGGATCACCAACGCCGGCAGGAACAACTTGTTGCCGAACCGGTCGGCGAAGTGCACGCGCTCGGCCGGTGTCGTCGTACGCTCCTCGCCCTTGCCCGGGAAGCCCGAGCCGGCCAGGACCGCGAGGCCGATCACCGCGATACCGAGCAGCCAGGACGGCGCCTGCTTGTTCACCACGAAGGTGCCGTAGCCGAACGAGAGGCCGAGGATGCCCCAGAACGCCGCGCTGCCGACCCGTTTCGGGTTGCTGCGGTCGTTGAGCACCTGCAGCGCGATCAGGACGAAGAAGATGCCGCACAGCCAGTAGAACCACTCGACCTTGATCATCGGGCGGCCTCCTTCGTCGCGGCCTTGTCCTCGGCCGCGAGCTTGTCCAGCTGGCGATCGAGGAGCAGCAGCCGGGTGCCGTGGATGAGCAGCGCGCAGATCCCGGTCGGGATCGCCCAGAGCGCGATGTCGATCGCTTCCAGGTGCAGGCCGTACGTCGTGTCGACGAAGCCGGTGATCAGCAGGATCGAGCCGATCGCGACGAAGATGTCCTCACCGAAGAACAATCCGATGGTGTCGGCGCTGGCCGCGAAGCCCTTGATCTTCTCCTGGAGTTTCTCCGGGAGCTTGCCGTACCGGCGTTCCGCGGCACCGGCGGCCATCGGGTGGATGAGCGGCCGGACCGCCTGCGCGGGACCGCCGATGCTGGTCAGGCCGAGGGCCGCGGTGCCTTGCCGGATCAGCAGGTAGATGGCCAGCAAGCGGCCTGTGGTGACGACTTTGAGCTTGCCGATGAGCTTGCGGGCCTGGTGTTGCAGGCCGTAGCGCTCGATCAGCCCGATGACGGGCAGAGTGACGATGAAGACGGTGACGGACCGGCTGCCGGCGAAGCCGTCGCCGAACGCGTTCAGGATCTTGACCGGCGACAGGCCGCCGATCAGGCCGGCCACGATGCCGGCCGCGGTGACGACCAGCATCGAGTTGATCCGGAGGGCGAACCCGACGACCACCACCGCGATAGCGAGCAGAACCCACATGGTTCCTCCCGGGGACGGAACGGTGTTGCTGAGGGGGATGTTCCGCTCACCTTAGGAGATTGTTGAACGATCCTGCAATGCATCATTCGAACAAATCTTTCCGAAACACAACAACGCGCCGTGACCACATGGGTCCGGCGCGTCGTCGTACGGCGGGAAAGAGGGCTAGGGCAGGCGCCAGTCGACCGGCTCGGCGCCCTGCTCGGCGAGGAGCGCGTTGACCCGGCTGAACGGGCGGGAGCCGAAGAAGCCGCGGTCGGCGGACATCGGGCTCGGGTGCGCGCTCTCGACGTACGGCGTGCTGCCCAGCATCGGCTTGAGCGTCTGGGCGTCGCGTCCCCAGAGGATCGCGACCAGCGGGCCGCCGCGGTTCACCAGCGCGTGGATCGCCTGCTCGGTGACGCTCTCCCAGCCCTTGCCGCGGTGCGCCCCGGACTTGCCGGGCTGCACGGTCAGCACTCTGTTGAGCATCAGTACGCCCTGATCGGCCCAGGGGGTGAGGTCGCCGTTGGACGGCGCCGGTACGCCGACGTCCGCCATCAGCTCGCGATAGATGTTCGCGAGACTCCGGGGGATCGGCCGTACGTCGGGGGCCACCGAGAAACTGAGTCCGACCGGGTGTCCGGGGGTCGGGTACGGGTCCTGTCCGACGACGAGCACCTTCACCTGCTGGAGAGGCCGGTGGAACGCTCGGAGCACGTTCTCCCCGGCCGGCAGGTACGCCCGCCCCGCGGCGATCTCCCCGCGGAGGAACTCACCCATCTGCGTCACAGTGCCTTCGACCGGAGCCAACGCCTCAGCCCAGTCCGGCGCCACCAGATCCGACAACGTCTTAGGACTCACCCGCCACAGTCTCGCAGTACTGCGGCTCGCAGTGCACCTCGGGTTGTCGCCCGTTGTTCGCGTGTCGCTCAAACGCTGGTGCGGCTGCAGACGGTACAAAGGTCGCGGCCCCGCGGAGGTATGAGCTCGCGGGGCCTTTGCTTTGCCCTATGTGGCTAGGCGGCGGAGGGCTGCGGTGTAGCGGGTGGCGGCGTAGTGCTGGGCCTTGCGGGTGACGGGGCCGGCCAGGTGGGTGTACCAGGTGGCAGGGCGGCTGTAGGCGCGGATAGTGGCGTACACGCCGTCCTGGTCACGGGTGATCAGGAAGCACTCCTCGCCGGCCTCGGGGTGGCCTTTCAAGGTGCCGTACGCGAAGCCGATGCGGTCCGGTTCGTTGACGACCCAGACGACCCGGCACGGGACTGGCAGACCTCGCTGGGTCCGTGTTCGGAGCCGAGGGATCAGCATGCCCGGTCCTAGGCGGCCCAGTGAGTCGGTGCCGACCTCCGGTGGTGTGGCGGTTGCAGTCACCGGTATGCCGGCCGCCCGGTGCATGCGCCACGTCAGCAACGCGTCAGCAGCCCGCTGGAACACCTCGTCCCCGTCGCCGATCCGCTCCCGGTACTCCAGTCGGTGGTAGCCCTCGGGCGTGTCGTCGTACTGCGTGCACCCGACCTCGTCGTACGTGAACCGCAACCCCGCCAGGTCTTCCAGCTTCATCGGGCTCCTTCCCGTCGCATCGCCAGTACGCCGCACAACCCAAAGCCAACCGCATTCGCCACACCGTGCGTGGCAACCATCCACTCCAACGGTAGGTACGGCGTGTCCACCACATGTCCCAGTGCCCAGCTGACGGCGAGCAGCATCGTCAGCACGAGCACGGAGCCGGACACGATCAACAGGATCGCTGTAGTCCGGTCCGCACGCTGCGACCGCTTCCACAGGTTCCAGCCGACCAGCCACATACCTGTGGTCAGTACGACGGCTCCTGCGAGCTCTACCGGGTCACCGAGGAAGAACCCGAGCAGAACGATCGCAGTACCCAGCGGAACGCTCACCGCCGCTAGACCGTCCGCAGCCAGGTAGGCCATCAGTGCGGCCGCGAAGCCCGCGAAATGGAAGTGGGCGACCGTCAGCGACAGCACGGTCAGGTTGAAGCCGAACAGCTCGTACGACGAACGCTCGGCGACCAGTGCGAGCGCTGCGATCGACGGCGTGGCCAGTGCGGTGTAGAGCGCCACCTGTCGCGTGCTGACGGTCCTGTGCTGGAAGAAGTGCCGTGCAGCCAGTGCGATCAGGACGAGCGTGCCGGCGAAGTAGGCCGACGCCAGCACGATCGACACCGCACCACGGGGCAGCCACAGAGCTACCGCCCCAGGAACGGCGAACGCGAACCACCAGCGGTTGCTGGCGGTTCGCGTCGGCAGGAGAGTGAGTCCGAGGGGTACGACGATGAGCATCCCCAGGCTCACCACCGCGTGGACGAGGACGGTCAACTGCTCTTCAGGCCGCTGGTGTTGTCTTCCTTGAGCGCGTTGAAGAGCGCTTTCGCCTTGGCGTTGTCCCACTTCACGGCGTCACCCCGGTTGCAGCAGAGCTGGAAACTGTCGTCGCTGGTCGGCACGCTCAGCGCGACGCCGCTGCTGCCGGAGATCGCCTGCATGCCGCGGGCGAACCGGACGAAGTCGAACAGGCTCATGTCCTTGTCGACGGTCAGCGCGTCGACGCCCTTGGTCGCGACGCTGTAGTACCGGAACGGGTTCAGGAACGTCGACGGCGAGGCGGCCTTCTTCGCGACGGCGCCGACCATCTGCCGCTGCCGCTCGGTCCGGCCGAAGTCGTTCTTGCCGTCGGCCTTCCGGGACCGTACGTAGCCGAGGGCGTTGACGCCGTCGAGCTCCTGGCAGCCGGCCGGCAGGTCGATGTGCGCGTCCTCGTCCTTCATTGCCTTGGGCAAACACATGTTGATGCCCCCGACACTGTCGATGACGCTGGCGAAGCCGCCGAAGCCGACCTCGACGTAGTGGTCGATGCGCAGCCCGGTGTTGTTCTCGATCGTCTGGATCAGGGACGCCGGACCCTTGTTGAAGGCGGCGTTGATCTTCTGCTTGCCCTCGACACCCGGGATGTTCACCGCGCTGTCGCGCGGGATGCTGATCAGCACCGTCGGGCCGGACTTCGGGACGTGCATCAGCATGATCGAGTCGGTCCGCGGCGGGCCGGCGTCGCCGCCGGTGTGCAGCCGGGCGCGCTCGGCCCGGCTGAGGTCCTCGCGGGCGTCCGATCCGACCATCAGGTACGTCGTACCGGGGGTCTCGGCGGGCCGCTCGCCGGTGGGCATCGCGTCGAGCTTGTCGATCCGGCTCCAGGCGTAGAGCGGGACCGCGATCAGCATCAGAACGAACAGCAGGACGATCAGTCCGACGGTCCGGAGGAACCAGTTGCGGCGCTTCTTCGGGCGTCGCGCCGGGTTCGCCTGTCGCGGGTCGATGGGCTGCGTTTCACTCATAGCCATGACCGTATCGGTGACCGGCCCCCAAGCACGTCACCCCAGTGAATGGTTTTACACGTCGGAAAGTCGATGGCGCCTCCGTCAAAGGGAGGAAATCGGCCCGGAGATCGAACCAGACCGCCGGAACGCGACCGGCGACATCCCAACCCTGGCGGCGAACAGGCGGCTGAAGTACGCCGGATCGTCGTACCCGACCCGGCGCGCGACGGCCGCAACGGACAGGTCCTCCTCGGCGAGCAAAACCTTTGCAGAGCTGAGTCTGGTACTCAGAACGAGCTCATGCGGGGTTGAGCCTGTCGTACGGCGTACTGCGTCGCGCAACTCGTTCACGGTGAGTCCTAGCTCACTGGCGTAGTCCTGAATGCTCATCGGCGTACACGCGAGCTCAGCGAGCCGTGCGGCCACTCCGTCACCAGAACTCGTTCCAGCCTGACCGATCAGGTCGTAGAGCGCTCCCGTGAGCTGTACGGCGTTGTGCTGAGTGCTGACGCGGAGGAGTCGAGTGAACGCGCGGTCGATCGGACGCGGGTCGCCGTACCGGCGGACTGGTTGGCTGGGATCGAGGTGCCCGAGTGAGGTGAGTGCTGCGGTCGCAGGTCCGCTGAACAGGGTCCAGGCCTGACGCCAGCGTGTCGCGGGGCGGTAGCCGTGCAGGACGCCGGGGAAGAGCCAGAGCATCGCAGGTGCGCGTACCACGTGCAGTTGACGGTCAGGGCCGTGCAACAGGTGGCCGCGGCCTTCTCTCAGCCAGACGAGGGCGTGACAGCCGAGCGCACGGTCCGGTGCTGGCTTGGCGTCGTGCATCTGTTCGCCGGCGCCGAGACAGAAGAGTCCAAGTTGGCTCTCAACAGCGCCTGGTGTCAGGTAGGTCGACCAGTTCTGCACGGTACAAGAGTCCAAGAAGCCGGGGCGGGTGTCTATTCCGCTGAGCGCCGTACGCCGGTGGAATGGAGGTGTGCTGACGTCTAACGGATATGTGCTCGATGAGCAGCTGTTGAGTGAGTTGGTTGCGGTGCCTGAGGAGGAGCGGGGTGATCGGGGCCAGCTACGCGCACGGTTGCAGCAGGACGGGTACCTGTTCATGACCGGTCTGCTGGACCCTGCGGTGGTGCTGGCGTTCCGGGAGTACTACTTCGGGTTGACGGAGGCTGTTGCGGACAGAGCGTCGTACCGGAAGGTGCTGTTCGAGGAGATCGTGCCGGGGGCCGAGTACGCGGCCTTCTGTGCGCAGCCGGCGTTGAAGGGCTGGTTCGAGTGGTTCCTCGGTGGTGAGCCGTTCCTGCACCGGCGGAAGATCATCCGGCAGACAGCGCCGGGTGAGAACGGCATCGGTACGGCGACGCAGGCGCACTACGACCTCGTGTACCTGCGCGGCGGTAGCGACCAGGTGCTGTCCGCGTGGATCCCGCTGGGTGACTGCCCGGTCAGTCGCGGCGGACTGACCTACCTGGAGGGCAGCCACCACAGGGTGCTCGAGGAAGAGGCAGCCGGCCGACTGAAGCGCCCGGCTGCGTCCATCACCGCGGACCTGCCCGCTCTGGCCACGCAGTACGACGCCAACTGGCTGGTCGCGGACTACGCGGCCGGAGACGTCGTCGTACACACCGCGCACACCATCCACGCGGCCCTCGACAACGTGTCGACGGAGTTCCGCCTGTCGACCGACATCCGCTACCAGCGCGCCGACGAAGCGATCGACAATCGCTGGCAGAACCACTGGCACGACCGGGATTGGCTCTGACCGGTATTCGGATGCTTCTCGCTAACGACAATCATTTCGGTTAAGGTGCGGATCGGAAGGTTGAACCGAGTCTGAGGAGAGCCGTGAACCGGAACGAACTGATCGCCGGCGTGGCGCAGAAGGCGGGTATCCCGCGGGGCCAGGCCGAGAAGGTCATCGACGCGCTGGGCGACGTCGTCACCGAGGCCGTGCAGCGCGGCGACAAGGTGTCGCTGACCGGCCTGCTCAGCATCGAGCGGGTCATGCGCGCCCCGCGCACCGGCCGCAACCCGCAGACCGGCGAGCCGCTGAACATCCCGGCCGGCTACTCCGTGCGCCTGTCGTGCGGAAGCCGCCTCAAGGCCGCAGCCCGAGGCGACCTCCGCACCGTCCGCTGACCCTCAGCGCCGGACCGCCGTTGCCCAATAGGGCGTCGTGGCCGTCGGTGGAGTGCTGAAACGGGCGTTGGCCAGGTAGAGCCGGTGCCCGAACGCGGCCGCGGTCGTCGGGATGTCGAAGCCCGGATCGGTGATGGTCCGGGTCTGCGTGCCCGTCGTCCCGGCCCGGTTCAGGCTCACCACCGCGACCTGGTTGGAGAAGTTCTGCACGACATACAGCGTCCGGCCGAGCAGCAGCATGCCGTCGCCGTTCGTCATCAGCGTGCCGCCCAGGTCGACGCGTTTCGTGACGCCGGTCCGCGGATCGACCCGGAACAGGAACCCGGTCGACGACTGCACGATGATCACCGCGCGGCCGTCCGGCGTGAGCGTGAGGCCGTTGCCGTTGAACCCGGTCGGATCGTGCACGTAGTCGCCGGTCAGCGGCACGGTCCGCACCTGGTTCAGCAGTTGGCCGTGGCGGCCGATCGGCACCTGGTAGACGACCGGCCGACTGGAGTCCGTGAACCACGCGCTGGTCTTGCTCAGTACGACGTCGTTCACGAACGTCGCCGGCTCGGTGGTCAGCGGGTAGCTCTTCAGGATCTTGCCGGTGCGGATGTCGACGACGCGCGCCGTACCGCTCGATCCGCCGGCGATCCACAGCCGCCCGCGGTCGTCCGCCTTCAGACCGACCGACGGCGTACCGGGTCCCTGGCTGATCACCTTGCCGCGTCCGGTGCGCAGTGTGGCGGCGTAGATGTCGCCGTCGGCCAGCGATCCGAAGTACGCCGTACTGCCGCTGATCGCGATGCCCTCCGGCTGGAATCCGTCCGGTAGCGCGACCCGCGCCGGGAACGCCTCGGACTGTTTGTCTGTGGCTGATCCGAACCGGATGCGATCGCACATGCCGTCGTCGACGGAGTGCTTGACGACAGCCGGACCTTGTGCGGGCGGGGCGGTGGCGGCGGCTGCCGACGTGGTGACGAGGCCCAGCATGAGCGCTGGCAGCCCGATCAGGGCTGTGATGTTGCGGATGTTCATATTTCCTCCCCTTCGGCACACCGTAGAACGGCCGGTGGCAGCCGGGAACGGTTCAGCGATCGACTGCTGTGACCCAGTACTCCGTGGTGGGAGTCGGTGGCGTGGTGAAGCGGGCGTTCGGTAGGTAGAGCCGGTTGCCGAACGCGGCGACGGTCGTCGGTACGTCGAAGTCCGGGCTGGTCAGCTCGTCAACCACCTCGCCCTTCGTGCCGGTGTGGTTCAGCTCGAGCACCGCGATCTTGTTCAGCCGGTTCTGGACGACGTACAGGGTGCGGCCGAGCAGGAGCAGGCCGTCGCCATTGGTCATCAGCGCCTCGCCGAGGTCGATCCGCCGGGCCACGCCGGTCCGCGGGTCGACCCGGAGCAGGAAGCCGGTCGACGACTGCACCATGATCAGAGCGCGGCCGTCCGGGGTCAGCGAGATGCCGTTCGCGTTGTTGCCGGGCAGGTGCTGGTAGTCGCCGCTGAGCGGGATCGTCTCGGGTGTCGCGCCGGCGACTCGGTAGAAGACGGGCTGTTGCGAGTCGGTGAAGTACGCGCCGTCTTTGGCGAGTACGACGTCGTTCACAAACGTCGGCGTCGCGCTGGTGAACGTGTAGCTGGCCAGGATCTTTCCGGTGCGGGTGTCGATCACCCGCCCGTTCCCGCCGGCGGCCCCGGCCACGAACAGGCGGCCGAACGGGTCGACCTTCATCCCGAGAGAGCCGGTGCTCGGGCCCTGGCTGATCACCTTGCCCCGGCCGGTCCGCAGGTCGGCGGCGTAGATGTCCCCGTCGGCGCGAGAACCGAAGTACGCCGTACCGCGGGCGATCGCGATGCCTTCCGGCTGGAATCCGTCCGGCAACTCGAATCTCGTGGGGTAGGGGGCTGGTGCGGCGTTCGCTGCCGGTGCGCTCGCCAGACCCAGCAGTACGGCGGGCACACCGGCAAGGGCAGTGCGCCTGCGGATGGGGTGTGACATGGGCGGGTCCTCCCTGATCCGTGGTCTTTATCAGGGAGAACGTCGCGGTCCTGTGGATAGTTCAAACCGGCGGATTCCCGAACCGGGTATGTTCGCTGGCAGCAACTCGACTTGGGACAAGGGGTCAGGGATGACAGCAGAACTCGACGACTCGGCAGCGGTTCGCCCGCAGGACGATCTGTACCGGTTCGTGAACGGGGCGTGGCTGGCGGAGCACGAGATTCCCGCGGACAAGGCGATCCACGGTGCGTTCCACGCGCTCTGGGACACCGCCGAGCAGGACGTCCGCGCGATCGTCGAGAAGACCGTCGCGGCCGGGCACCCGGAAGGCAGCGAGCCGCGGAAGATCGCCGACCTCTACAGCAGCTTCATGGACACCGAGAGGATCGATCGGCTGGGCGCGGAGCCGATCGCCGAGCAGCTCGCCCTCGTCGCGGGCGTGACCGACCTGGCCGGGCTCGTGTCCGTCCTCGGGCAGCTCGAGCTGCAGGGTGTGCCGGGGGTCTTCCACTACTGGGTCGACGCCGACGCGAAGAAGTCCGACGAGAACATCGTCCACCTGACCCAGGGCGGCCTCAGCCTGCCCGACGAGTCCTACTACCGCGAGGACAGCTTCGCCGAGATCCGCACGGCGTACGTCGCCCACGTGGCGACGATGCTGGAGCTCGCCGGGCTGTCGGACGCGACCGCCGCCGCCGAGCGGATCATGGAGTTGGAGACCCGGATCGCCGGCGGGCACTGGGACCGGGTGAAGGAGCGCGACGTCCAGCTCACGTACAACAAGCTCGACCGGGCCGGGCTCGAGGAGCTGACGCCCGGGTTCGACTGGGCGACGTGGCTGACCGGTGCCGGCGTACCCGAGAGCGCGTTCGCGGAGGTCGTGGTCCGCGAGCCGGACTTCCTGACCGCGGCCGCGGCTGCGCTGCAGCAGGTCGACGTCGATCGGTGGAAGGAGTGGCTCGCCTGGCGGGTCGTGCACAGCGCCGCGCCGCTGCTGAGCCAGGCGTTCGTCAACGAGAACTTCGCGTTCTACGGCAAGACCCTGACCGGTGCGCCCGAGCTGCGCGAGCGCTGGAAGCGCGGCGTCGGCGCGGTCGAGCAGGCGCTCGGTGAGGCCCTCGGCAAGCTGTACGTCGCCGAGCACTTCCCGCCGGACGCCAAGGCCCGCATGGTCGAGCTCGTGCAGAACCTGGTCGAGGCCTACCGGCAGCGGATCGAGGCGCTGGACTGGATGGGCCCGGACACCCGGCAGCGGGCGCTCGAGAAGCTCGGCACCTTCGTCCCGAAGATCGGCTACCCGGACGAGTGGAAGGACTATTCGGCGCTCGAGATCGACCCGGCCGACCTGTTCGGCAACGTCCGCCGCTCGGTCGCGGTGGAGACCGCGCGGGACCTCGCCAAACTCGGCAAGCCGGTCGACCGGAACGAGTGGCGGATGACGCCGCAGACCGTCAACGCGTACTACAACCCGCGGATGAACGAGATCGTCTTCCCGGCCGGCATCCTGCAGCCGCCGTTCTTCCACCTGGTCGCCGACGACGCCACCAACTACGGCGCGATCGGCGCGGTGATCGGCCACGAGATCGGCCACGGCTTCGACGACCAGGGCTCGCGGTACGACGCCGACGGCAACCTGAACGACTGGTGGACCGACGCGGACCGCGCCGCCTTCGAGCAGCGCACCGACAAACTCGTCGCGCAGTACGACGCACTCGAGCCTGCCGAAACCCCCGGCCAGAACGTCAACGGCAAACTCACCCTCGGCGAGAACATCGGCGACCTCGGCGGCCTGTCCATCGCGTACGTCGCCTACCAGTTGTCCCTGGACGGCGCCGGCGACGATCAGGCCGGCAGCGAACGCTTCTTCGCGGCCTGGGCGCACGCCTGGGCCACCAAGACCCGCCCCGAGGAAGCCGCCCGCCGCCTCACCATCGACCCCCACTCACCCCCGGAGTTCCGCTGCAACGCGGTGGTGAAGAACATCGACGAATTCCACAACACCTACAAAACAACCGCTACCGACGGTATGTGGCTCGCCCCGGAGGACCGCGTACGCATCTGGTAGCTCAGCGCTCAGCTGTCGACCGGGCCGCACCAAGGTTTGGCCACAACGATTGTCCCCGGAACTGGGGACAATCGTTGCAGGTGGTTCGGGGGCGGCTTATCGTCCGGGGATGCGTAGATCGTCGGACTTCACGTCGCGGCTGGTGCGGACTGCGGCTGCCGCGGGGGAGATGCCGCCGGTCGAGAGTGATCTGCGGCATGCCATCCTGACCGGCGATCAGCCGCCGGGGACGTCGGTTCCGATCGACGAGGTGGCGGCGTTCTTCGGGGTCAGTGCCATTCCGGTCCGTGAGGCGCTGAAGACCTTGTTCGGGGAAGGGCTGGTCGAGCATCGCCCGCACGTCGGGTACCGGGTGGCCAAGCTGACGTTCCTGGAGTTCCGCGAGCTGTACGACGTACGCCAGGCGCTGGAGTCCGCGGCGCTTCGTGCGGCGGCCGTCAATGCGACCTCCGTCGACCACGACCGGATCCGGGATGCCCACGGATCGCTGGCCGATGCGAGTGCTGCTGGCGACCGTGAGTACGCCGCCGCGACCCGCCGGTTCCACTTCGCGCTGATCGAGCCCTCAGGGATGCACCGGCTGATCCGGATGTACGAAACCGCGTGGAACATCACCGAGCCGGCCCGGCCGATGTCGCGGGTGCCGGCGCACGAGCGGGCCGGTTTCCACGCTGACCACGAGCGGCTGATCGCGGCGTACGTCGCCCGTGACACCGAGACGCTGGTCGCCGAGTCGGAGCGGCACTACGCGCATCTCAAGAGCGCGATCTCGGAGTTCGCCGACGACCCGGAATGCTTCGCCGACCCGGCCTGAGGTCGGTTTCCTATATTTGCGCCGCTTTTCCTATATTTGAAGGGAAACCGGGCGTTCACCGTGGACGTCATTCCGCGAAACACGTTATTCCTAGCTTCGGTTCACTGGTCGCGCGATCCGCCCGCGGCCCAGGCCGGAGGAGTACAGCATGGTGATCGAACCCCGCGCGCCCGGTGACATCGTCGAAGCGGCCGGCTATCCGTCGGAGCCTCGCGTCGCGCAGCGTGACTACCATCCGCGGCTGACGAACGAGGACCTCGCGCCGCTGAAGCAGCAGACCTGGCGCAGCTACAACATCTTCGCATTCTGGATGTCCGACGTGCACAGTGTCGGCGGTTATCTCACCGCGGGCAGTTTGTTCGCGCTCGGCCTGACCAGTTGGCAGGTATTCGTCTGCCTGATCGCCGGTATCTGCATCGTGCAATTCTTCTGCAACCTGGTCGCGAAACCGAGCCAGCTCGCCGGCGTTCCGTACCCGGTGATCAGCCGGGTCTCCTTCGGCGTATTGGGCGCGAATATCCCCGCCATCATTCGCGGTCTGATCGCCGTCGCCTGGTACGGCGTACAGACCTTCCTGGCCGCGGAGTCGCTGAACATCGTCTTCCTCAAGCTCTGGCCCGGCCTCGGCCCGTGGGCGGACGCGGATGTGCACGGTTTCGTGGGTCTTTCGGTGCTCGGCTACGTCAGTTTCGCGATCCTGTGGGTCGCCCAGGCGGCGCTGTTCTGGCGCGGCATGGAGAGCATCCGGAAGTTCATCGACCTGGCCGGTCCGGCCGTCTACGTGACGATGCTGCTGCTCTGCGCCTACCTGCTGGTCAAGTCCGACTTCACCATCGATCTCAACCTGTCGAACCACAGCCTGTCCGGGTGGGCCACGATCGGCACGATGCTGAGTGCGATCGCCCTGGTCGTCTCGTACTTCTCCGGCCCGATGCTGAACTTCGGCGACTTCGCCCGCTACGGCCGCAGCTTCGAGAGCGTGCGGAAGGGCAACTTCTGGGGCCTGCCGATCAACTTCGTCTTCTTCTCGCTGCTGACCGTGCTTACCGCGGGCGCCACGGTTCCCGTGTACGGCGAACTTCTGACGGACCCGATCAAGACCGTGGAGCGGATCGACAACACTTTCGCGATCCTGCTGGGCGCGGCGACCTTCGTCACCGCGACCGTGGGCATCAACATCGTCGCGAACTTCATCTCGCCGGCGTTCGACTTCTCGCACGTCAGCCCGCAGAAGATCAGTTGGCGGATGGGCGGCATGATCGCGGCGGTCGGCTCGGTGCTCCTGACGCCGTGGAACTGGTACAACAACGACACGGCGATCCACTACACGCTGGGCATCCTCGGCGCGCTGATCGGCCCGCTGTTCGGCATCCTGATCGCGGACTTCTACCTGATCCGCAAGCAGAAAGTGGTCGTGGACGACCTTTTCACGCTCGACAAGAACGGCAGGTACTACTACCGCAAGGGCTACAACCCCGTAGCCGTCCAGTCGGTCATCGCGGCCGGCCTGGTCTCGGTCGCGTCGGTCCTCGTGCCCCGCTGGGTGGGCGAGGGCCTCTGGATCAGTGACTACAGCTGGTTCATCGGCTGCGGCGTCGGCTTCGCCCTCTACACGATCCTCGCAAGGCGGGCCGGCGTGGCTTCCGAGGAGATGGTCTGACACCCATGCGCATCAAGGTCATCAACCCCAACACCACCGCGTCGATGACCGCCATGATCGGCGAGTGCGCCCGGGCCGTCGCCGGTCCGGGTGTCACCGTCGACGCGGTGAGCCCCCGCCAAGGGCCTGCCGCCATCGAGAGTCATGTCGACGACGCACTCGCCGTACCAGGCCTGCTCCAGGAGATCGCCGATGGTGAGTCAGCTGGGTACGACGGGTACGTCATCGCGTGCTTCGGTGATCCGGGACTGAAAGCGGCGCGGGAGCTCGCCCGCGGGCCGGTCGTCGGCATCGCCGAGGCGGCCATGCGTACGGCGTCGTACCTGGGCCGCGGGTTCAGCGTCGTCACCACCCTGGCCCGGACCGTCGGCCATGCGCACGACTTGACCGAGGAGTACGGCGTCGCGCGGCAGTGCCGGGGGATCCACGCGTGCGAGATCCCTGTCCTCGCCCTGGAGACGGATCCGCACGCCCGGGCCACCATCCTCCGTGCCTGCGAGGAGGCGCTCGCGCTCGACGGTTCGGACGCCATCGTGCTGGGCTGCGCCGGCATGGCCGACCTCTGCCACGACCTGTCGGCCGCACTCGGGGTGAGTGTGATCGACGGCGTGGCGGCGGCGACCGCCACGGTCGAGATGCTGGTCCGGATGCGGCTCACGACCGGCAAGCTGGGCGAGTTCGCCCCACACTCACGCCACGAGTGCGTCGGCTAGGAAGCCATCCAGTCCTGGATGCCCTCGATGGTGCGGGGCATGGCTTCGGAGAGGTTTTCCGGGGCGCCGTCGGTGATGAGGATGTCGTCCTCGATCCGGATGCCGATGCCGCGGAGGTCCTCCGGGACGGTGAGGTCGTCGGACTGGAAGTACAGGCCGGGCTCGACGGTGAGGACGTAGCCGGGCTGGACGGGGCCCTTGCGGTAGTTCTCGTCGCGGGCCGCAGAGCAGTCGTGGACGTCGAGGCCGAGCATGTGACTGACGCCGTGCAGGGTGTAGCGCTGGTACAGGCGGCTCTCGGGGTCGAGCGCCTCCTCGGCCGACACCGGCAGCAGCTCCATCGCGTCCAGGCCGTGCACGATGACGTCCATCGCCGCCTCGTGCCCGGCGCGGAACGTCGCACCCGGCGTGAGGGCCGCGATCCCGGCGTTCTGCGCGTCCAGCACCAGCTCGTACAGGTCCCGCTGGCGGGGCGTGAACTCACCGCTCACGGGCAGGGTCCGCGTGATGTCCGCGGTGTACAGCTGCCGGTTCTCGACGCCCATGTCGAGCAGCATCAGCGTGCCGTCGTTCACCGGGCCGTCGTTCTCGATCCAGTGCAGCGTGGTCGCGTGCGGACCGGCCGCGGCGATCGAGGTGTACCCGACATCGTTGCCCTCGGCACGGGCCCGGCGCCAGAACGTGCCCTCGATCCAGCGTTCGCCGTACTGCCGGACCTTGTCCATCTCGGCGAGTACGTCGGAGAAACCGCGGTGCGTGATCGCGACGGCGTCCCGCAGCTGCTCGAGCTCGTACGCGTCCTTGACCAGCCGCAGCTCGGACAGCGTCGCCGCGAACTCCCCGTCCTTGAGCTGCTCCGTCCGGGCACCGCTCAGCAGCGAAGCGATCGACTCGTCCTCGCCCCGCCGTACCCGCGTCGGTACGTCGCTCTTCAGCGCGTCGGCCAACTGGTCGACGTGCCGCGTCTCGATCCCGAACTCCTTGGCGGTCTCGGTCAGCGACGGGCGCCGGCCGGCCCACAGCTCGCCGTACATCCGGTCGCGCCAGAACTCCTCGCCCTGCGAGCGGTCGGAGCGCGGGCGGAAGTACAGCACCGAGTCGTGGCCGGTGGTGCCGTTCGGCTCCAGGACGAGCACCGCGTCGGAGGTCTGGTTGCCGGTCAGCCACACGTAGTCGGTGTGCGGGCGGAAGACGTAGTCGGTGTCGTTGGAGCGGACCTTGTAGGTGCCGGCCGGAATCACGAGCCGCTCGCCCGGGAACGCCTGCGACAGCGCGTCACGGCGCTTCGCCGCCCACACGCCGACGTCGCCCAGTGACAGGTCGTGCCGCTCGGAGTCCGCCCAGCCGGAGTTCATGAACGCGCGCAGTTTCGCGCTCGGCTCGTTGTCGTGCGAAGCCGTCTTCGGAGCGTCCTGCGGGGCGGGCGCGGTGGTGTCGGTCATCTTCGACCAGTCCTCTTCTCGGCGCGGCGGTGGTGGCGCCGGTCGTGGCTACGGGTGCACTTGGTCCCCGCGAAGCGTGCCGCTGTCGGGCAGCGCCGCGGCGGGGTCGGAACCGATGCGGGTGATCGCATTGTCCTCGTCCACGAAGACTACGCTCGGCTCGAAGTCCTTCGCCTCGGCGGTGTCGAACATCCCGTACGCGATCAGGATCACCAGGTCACCCGGGTGGATCAGGTGCGCCGCGGCCCCGTTGATCCCGACGATCCCGGACCCGCGCGGCCCTTCGATCAGGTACGTCGACAGCCGCTGACCGTTGGTGATGTCGACGATGTCCACCTTCTCGCCGGGCAGCAGACCGGCCGCCTCCATCAACGCGGCGTCCAGCGTGCACGATCCGACATAGTCCAGATCGGCCTGCGTCACCTTCGCCCGGTGCACCTTCGACTTCATCATTTCCCGCCACATGGCGGCCATGATCCGGGCCGATCAGGTTCCTGTCAGTGGCCGTCGTCACCCAACCGGTTCAGTTTCCCGTTCGATCGCCGGCAGACGGCGGAGGGAGTCGCCTTCGACGTCGACGTTCGGGAGCAGGCGGTCCAGCCAGGCGGGGAGGTACCAGGCGCGGCGGCCGAGGAGGGCCATCACGGCCGGTACGACGGTCATCCGTACGACGAACGCGTCGAGAGCGACCGCGAGGGCCAGTCCGAAGCCCATCTCGCGGATCAGCGTCTCGCCGGACAGGATGAACCCGGAGAAGACAGCGGTCATGATCACCGCCGCCGCGGTCACCACCCGCGCCCCGTGCGCGAACCCGTCGACCACCGCTGCCTGTGGTGCGGCGCCGTGGACGTGTTCCTCGCGCATCCGGGTCACCAGGAAGATCTGGTAGTCCATCGCGAGCCCGAACACCACCCCGATCAGGAAGATCGGCAGCATGCTGATCACCGGCCCGGTCTGTCCCGAGATGCCGAACAGCCCGGCCAGCCAGCCCCACTGGAAGACCGCGACCAAGGCCCCGAACGTCGCCACGACGGTGAGGAGGAACCCGAGCGTCGCCTTCAACGGCACCAGGATCGAGCGGAACACCAGCAGTAGCAGCAGGAACGCGAGCCCGATGATCAGTGACAGGTACGGCAGCAGCGCGCCGCCGAGCTTGTCCGAGAAGTCGATGCTGACCGCGGTCGCCCCGGTGACCGCCACCTCGGCGCGATCCTGGTCGGGCATCGACCGGATCTCCTCGACCAGGTCCTTGGTCTGCTGCGTGCTCGGGCCGCTCGACGGGATCACGGTCAGCAACGCCGTGTTCCCGGCCGGGTTGAAGACCGGTGGCGTCACCATCGTCACGTCGGGCAACCCGCGGACGGCGGCTGCGGTCGCCGTGGCCGCTGTCCGCGGATTTGTGGAGGCGCCGGCGTCCACGACGACCATCAGCGGCCCGTTGAACCCGGGCCCGAAGCCCTCGGAGAGCATTTCGTACGCCTTGCGCTGGGTCGAGTCGGGCGCCGCCGTGCTGTCGTCGGGCAGCCCGAGCTCGAGATCGGTCGCGGGGATCGCGAGCGTGCCGAGACCGATCACGGTCACCACCAGCACCGCCAACGGGCGCCGGGTGACGAAACCCGCCCACCGGCGGCCCATCGTCGTCCGTCCGGCCGCTTCCGGATCGCCGCCGCGCAGGCCGGGGATCCGGCCGCCGGCGACCCGGCGCCCCGCGAACCCGAGCAGCGCCGGCAGCAGGGTGAGTGCGATCGCGACCGCGATGACCACGGTGAACGCGGCGGCCAGGCCCATCTGAGTGAGGAACGGGATGTCGACCACGAACAGTCCGGCCAGCGCGATCACCACGGTCAGACCGGCGAAGACCACGGCAGAGCCGGCGGTACCGACTGCGCGCCCGACCGCTTCCTCCGGCTCCAGCCCAGAGCTCAGCTCATGCCGGTAGCGGGACATGATGAAGAGTGCGTAGTCGATCGAGACCGCGAGGCCGATCATCAGCGCGAGGATCGGCGTACCGGATCCGATGTCGACGAAACCGCTGATGGTCGAGATCGCGGTCACGCCGAGGCCTACCCCGATGATTGCTGACAGCAACGGCAGGCCGGCCGCGATCAACGAGCCGAAGGTGATCAGCAGTACGACGGCGGCCACGCCGATGCCGATCACTTCGGTGAGCTGCTGCTCGTTCTGCGGTTGCATCGCGTCCCCGCCGTACTCGACCGTGAGTCCGGAGGAGCGGGCCGGTTCGACCGCGGAGGCGATGGCCTGCTGCGCTTCCGGCGTGATCTCCTGCGCGGGGACCTTGTAGGTGACCTGCGCGTAGCCGGTGCGGCCGTCGGCGGAGATCGCCTTGGCGCTGAACGGGTCGACGACGCGGGCGACCTGCGGTGCGGTCGCGAGCCGGTCCAGGGTCTGCTGCACCTGTGGCGTGTCGGTGAGCTTCTGGCCGGCGGGCGCCTGGAACACGATCCGGGCGGTCGCGGCGTCGGCGCCGGCCTGCGGGAAGCGTTCGTTGAGCAGGTCCGCGGCGCGCTGCGACTCGGTGCCGGGGATCGAGAAGCCGTTAGCGGTCGGGCCGGAGAGGGTGCCGGCGCCGACTGCTCCGGCAGCCAGCAGTCCCAGCCATACCAGGAGCACGAACCGGCGGCGGCGGAACGCGAATCGGCCGAGCCGATAGAGGTACGTAGCCATGCGACCGATGCTTCCGGCGCGCGGCCGTCGTTCGCGTCTGCTCCCGGTGGGCTTCTCGCTGTACCGCGTTCGCCGTACCCGCTACTGCGTCTGCGGTACGCCAGGACGCACGAGGCCGGTCTGGTACGCCAGTACGACGAGCTGCGCGCGGTCGCGGCAGTCGAGTTTCACCATCGCCCGGTTCACGTGGGTCTTCGCCGTGGACGGGGAGAGCACGAGGCGCTCGGCGATCTCGTCGTTGGACAGGCCGAGGGCGACCAGGCCGACGATCTCGCGTTCGCGGTCGGTGAGGACGTCGAGGACCGTGGGGCCGATCGGGTGGCCGGGGGTGGGTTCGGCGAGGAAGCGGTTGATCAGGCCGCGGACGGCCTTCGGGGACAGCAGGGCGTCGCCGCGGGCGACCACACGGATGGCGTCGATCAGCTCGGCCGGCTCGACGCTCTTGCCGAGGAAGCCGCTGGCGCCGGCGCGGATCGCGTCGAACACGTACTCGTCCACCTCGAACGTGGTCAGGATCAGTACCTTCACGCCCGCGAGCGCCTCGTCCGCGGTGATCATCCGGGTCGCCGCGAGGCCGTCGACCTCGGGCATCCGGATGTCCATCAGCACCACGTCGGCCCGCTCGGACCGCGCCAGCTCGACCGCTTCCCGCCCGTTCGACGCCTCAGCAACGACCTCCAAGTCGGGTACTGAACTCACCAGCACCCGGAACCCGCTCCGGATCAACGTCTGATCGTCCGCCAGCAACACCCTGATCGTCACCCACAACTCCCGTCTCCAGAGGAAGCACAGCATGTACGGCGAACCCGCCACCAGCCGCAGGTCCCGCTTGTAGCTCCCCACCGACCGCACTCACGCGCTCCCGCATTCCCACCAACCCATGCCCACCGCGCGCGGTCGGCCCAACTGCGGCCGGGCTGTTGGTGACGGTGATCTCCAGCGCGCCGGATCGGTGGATCAGCTGAACCTCCGCCGCCGCGCCGGGAGCGTGTTTGAGGACGTTGGTGAGGGACTCCTGGACGATGCGGTACGCCGTGAGCTCTATGACGTCCGGGAGTGCGCCCAACGAGGCAGGTGGCGTCCAGTCGACCTCTACGCCGGCTGCGGTGAAGGAGCGGATGAGGGCGTCCAGCTCGTGCAGGCACGGAGTGGGCGCGGTGGGAAGCGGTGAGCCGGAGCGGCGCAGTACGCCGAGCAGGACGGTCAGCTCCTGCAGCACGGTGCGCCCGCCGGACCGGACCAGGGCCAGCGCACGCTCCGCCTCGTCCGGTTGAGTGCGAAGGACATGCGCCGCGACACCGGACTGCACGTTCATCAAGGCGATGTGGTGTGCGATCACGTCGTGCAGCTCGTGCGCGATCCGCAACCGTTCTTCGATCACCCGTCGCTGCGCCTCTTCGTCCCGCGACTGCTCGGCCCGCACGGCGCGTTCCTCCAGCTCCAGCAGGTACGCGCGCCGGTACCGCACCGCTTCCCCGATCGCGCCCGAGAACAGCACGAAGAAGGTCAGGCCGAGGTTGTCGAGGGCATCCCCGCCGACGAACATCACCTCGGCGATCAAGCTGACCAGCGCCGTGCCCGTCACCGCGATCGAGCGGATCGGCCGGTCCTTCGACAGGACGACGGTGTAGGCCGCGACACCCATGTAGGCGACGATCGGGCTCTTGCCCTGCTCGGCGATCACGAACGTCGTGGTGATCACGGTGGTGATCGCCAGCACCAGCAGAGGTGCCCGCCGCCGGAACGTGATCGCGACGGCACCGGCGATGGCGAGCAGCACCACCGTCTGGTTCAGCTCGATCTGCTCACCGACGTGCCGTCCACCCGGAACCAGCAGGTTGATCAGCAGGATCCCGGCGGCGAGAGCAAGATCCAGCGCCAACGGGTGCCGCGCGAGGGCACGGCAGAACCGGGTGAGCCGCTCCATCCCTTCACAGTACGTGGCCGCCCGTCGGACCACCTCGTCCAGCGGCAGTATCCCCGCCGTACCGCAAGCGCAGTACAGGTCAGTACAGGTCAGAGGAACTCGCGGAGCGCGGCGACCGGATCAGGAGCTGTGAGGAGGCGCGTGCCACGCGGAAGCAGGCGCAGGGGGCCGCCGTAGGTGCGCCCGGCCACCAGTGCGCGTTCCCACAACAGGATGGTCTGGAGAGTTACAGCGTCCCAGACCTCGCCATCCGGGTCTGACCATCGCGGGTTGCCGAAGCGGGCACGGAGCTCTTTGCGGACCTTCCCGGATGCGACCTCGCCACCGAGCTTGATACCTGCGAAGACCGCGTTGAAGAGGCTCCCGCCGATCTGCACCGGGTCGGTGTCGAGCATCAGCTCCATGTCGGCGGTGTAAGGCATCAGCGATCCTCCTGTGACGCTTGGACAGCAAGCTCGCGAAGCCGCTCGTAGCGTGGTCGCAGGGCTGCGACACGGTTTGCCGCGGCGGGGTCGGGCGTGAGGTGCTCACCACCCGGGGCGGGGGACAGGCCGAGGGCGACTGCTGCCGCGCCGCGGGCGCCGACTTCGGCCTCGGCGCACACCGTTGCCGGACGGGCGAAGGTGGCGGTCAGGCAGCGGCGCCACCACTTGGAGGCGTCGATCCCGCCGCCGCCGAGGACGACCTCCAGTTCCTGCCCGAACAACGAGTCGAGGATCCGTAGCCCGCGGTCGATCTCCAGTGACGCGCCTTGGAGTGCTGCCGCGAGCAGGTCGGCCGGGCTGTCGTCGAACGACAGACCGAAGTAAACGCCGGATCCGCCGGGCACGACGGCGGGCGGCCTGGTGCCGGCCATGAACGGGATCGCTATCGCGCGCGTCGCCCCGATCTCGACGTCGGTCGGTTCGTCGGACTCCAGCCGCAGTACGCCGGTCAGCCAGGCGTGCAGGTTCCCCGCGGCCGAGAACGCCATACCGGTCACGGCGCGCTTGTCGTCGACCCGGTACCGCCACAGCTCCCACGGCAGCTCGGGCGCGTTCTCGATCGGGTGCACGACGCGTACGGCGGCCGACGTGCCAACGGTCACCGCTGCGACGCCGGCGTCGTACCCGCCCGTCCCGACGTTCGACGCGGCGCCGTCACCGGTCGGTGGATGCACGGGTACGTCGACCAGCCCGGGCCAGCGGCGTTCGTACTCCTTGGACAACCTGCCCGTCCAACCGGTCGGCACGATCGGCGGCAACCGGTCGGCCGTCACGCCCGCGATCTCCAGCGCCTCGTCGTCGTACGCACCGGTCGCGAGATCCAGCGTGCCCGTCCCGGACGCGACCGAGACGGACGTGACGCGTTCGCCGGTCAGCCGCTCGAGCACGAGGTCCGGCAGGCCGGCGAAGGCAGCCGGGGAGTCGTCCGAGAGGAGCCACGGGATCCGGCGGGTCCAGTACAGCCGGTGCAGCCACGCACCGGTGCGCGCGTGGAACGCCCGCCCGTCGAACGACGTACCGAGGCCGAGGTCGACCGAGCGCGTGTCGGCCCACGTGATCACCGGCGTCCGTGCAGCGCCCTTGTTGTCGAGGGCAACGATCGAGTGCCACTGTGAGGACAGCACGATCGCCCCGATTCCCTCGAGGTGACCGTTCTGCTCGAGCTCGTCCAGACACCCGAGCAGGCCCTCGACGTACTCGTGCAGGTCGAGCGTCGCGGAGCCGTCGTTGCCGTACGTCGGGGAGATCTTGTGCCTCGCGAGTGCGCCGGGGATCGGTGCGGCGTCCTCCGAGGAAAGGACGAGCGCCCGCGCCGACGACGTACCCAGGTCGAGGGCGAGGACGTGCTCGTCAGTCTTCGTCATGCAGGGCCTTCAGGAAGGTCTGGGCCCAGAGGTTCACGTCGTGCGCCGCGAGGTGTTTGCGCATCGCCTTCATCCGCCGGCCGAGCTGCCGGTCGTCGGTGTTCATCGCGTCGACGATCGTGTCCTTCATCCCGTTGATGTCGTGCGGGTTCACCAGGAACGCCTGCCGGAACTCGTCCGCGGCCCCGGCGAACTCGCTCAGCACCAGCGCGCCGGTGTCGTCGTACCGCGTCGACACGTACTCCTTGGCGACCAGGTTCATACCGTCCCGCAACGGCGTCACGACCGCGACGTCCGCGGCCCGCAGCAGCGCGGCCATCTCGGTCCGCGAGTACGTCGTGTGCAGGTAGTTGATCGCCGGCGTACCGATCCGGCCGTGCTCGCCGTTGATGCGCCCGACCAGCAGCTCGATCTCGTCGCGCAGCACGCGGTACTGCTCGACGCGTTCCCGGGACGGCGTCGCGACCTGGATGAACACCGCGTCGTCGACCGAGATCCGCTTCTCGTCCAGCAGCTCGCCGAACGCCCGCAGCCGCTGCCGGATGCCCTTGGTGTAGTCGAGCCGGTCGACGCCGAGCAGGATGTGCGTCGGGTTGCCGACCTCCTCGCGCATCTCGGCCGCGCGGGCCGTCGTCTCCGGCTGGCGGGCGAGCTTCTCCAGCTCGTTGACGTCGATCGAGATCGGGAACGCCTTCGCTCGCACGATCCGGTCGTCCGGCAGATGGATTCGGTCGCCGCGGGTCCGCAGGCCCATCCGGTTGCGGGCCAGCCGCGCGAAGTTCGACGCCGCGCCGGGCCGCTGGAACCCGACCAGGTCCGCGCCCATCAGCCCGTCCAGGATCTGCCGCCGCCACGGCATCTGCGCGAACAGCTCGGTCGGCGGGAACGGGATGTGCAGGAAGAACCCGATCCGTACGTCGGGACGCAGCCGGCGCAGCATCGCCGGGACGAGCTGCAGCTGGTAGTCGTGCACCCACACGTCCGCGTTGTCGTCGGCGGCCTCTGCGGCGGCCTCCGCGAACCGCCGGTTCACCGCGACGTAGGACTCCCACCACTCGCGGTGGAACTCGGGCGCCACGATCACGTCGTGGTACAGCGGCCATAGGGTCGCGTTGGAGAAGCCCTCGTAGTACAGCTGCACGTCCTCGGCCGACAGCATCACCGGCACCAGGTGCATGCCGTCGTTGTCGAAGGGATCCACCTTTTCGTCCGGGCTCCCGGTCCAGCCGATCCAGGCACCGTGGTGACCCTGCATCACCGGCGCCAGCGCCGTGACGAGTCCGCCCGGACTTCGGCGCCACGCCGTACTGCCGTCGGGCATCTCGGTCCGGTCGACCGGCAGCCGGTTGGCCACCACTACGAAGGAACTCCTACCGTTCGGCATGTTCAGCGTCATCCACTCAGGTCGTCGTCGTCACCGGGGTAGCGCACCCCGATCTGGCTCCGGGTCTCGTCGAGCAGTTCGAGAATCTCGAGCGTGCCGGCGTGGGGAAGAGCCGGTACCTCGATCAGTCCCTGGCGCAATGCACGCATCACTTCTGCCGCTTCATAGTGGTACCCACGGCCATGCGTCGGTACGTCGATCCGCTCCGCTCCGGAAGCGGTCGTGCGCACGTAGTACTCGGGATGGTGGAAACGGTGCGGAACCTGCAGGTTCCCGTCCGGGCCGCTGATCGACGCGACCCACGGGTTCTGCGACCGCAGGCCACAGGTCAGCGCGGCGACCGCGCCGGACTCGTACCGCCAGGCCATCGCGACGTTCAGGTCGATGCCGTCGTCGTTGAGCGAACCGACTGCCTTCACCTCCGCCGGACGGCCGAGCGCCAGATAGGCGAACGTCATCGGGTAGATGCCGCCGTCCATCAGCGAGCCTCCCCCGAGCGCGGGATCGAGCAGGCGAACCGGCAATGAAGCTTTGTGGAACGCGAAGTCCGCGACCACCTGCTGCGGCTCGCCGATCACGCCGCTTTCGAGGTCCTTGAAGAGCGCCTGGATCACCGGGTTCGTGCGCATCCACATAGCCTCGGCGAACAGCGTGTTGTGCTCGGCGGCGACCGCGATCAGGTCCCGGGCCTGCGCGGCGGTCAGCGTGACGGGCTTCTCGCACAGTACGGCGACGCCGGCCTGCAACGCCGTACGGGCGATGGCGTAGTGCTGCGGATGCGGCGTACCGATGTAGATCACGTCGACCTCGCCGGAGTCGATCAGCCGGCGGTAGTCGTCGTACGCGTGCGGGATGCCGAACTCGGCGGCGAACCTGTTCGCGCTGTCCTGGGAACGGGACGCGACCGCGGTCGCGACGGCGTCGTCCGGGAGCAGCCCGAGATCGTGCGTGAACTGGGTCGAAATGTTGCCGGTCGCAACAATTCCCCACCTGACGCGATCTATACCCACTGTCTGAACTCCGGGGTCGGGAACGGTCCGTCTGCAGCGATTCTCGCGGTTTCGAAGGCGTGCGCCAAGCGAATGAGCGTGACCTCACTTCGCGCCGTACCGCTGATCGTGAGTCCGACGGGCAGTCCGGACACCACTCCGGACGGGACCGAGAGCAGTGGATAGCCGGCCAGGGCCGCGTGCGACGAGGAGCTGCCGAGCACGTGATCGCCGTTCACCAGGTCGATCGCCCAGGCCGGTGAGTACGCGGGGGACACCAGTGCGTCGAGCTGGTTGTCGCGGAGCAGGTTGTCGATGCCGTCGCGGCCGGCGCGCAATGCGGTCAGGCGCGCGGCGACGTACACGGGAGAGCTGAGGCCGTCAGTGGCAGCGGCACGTTCGAACAGCTCCTGGCCGAACCACTGCAGCTCCTGGTCCGCATTCTTCTTGTTGAACGCTATGAGGTCGTCCAGCGTCCGCGGGCCGCCAGGAGCACGGGTAGCGAGGTACGCCGCCATGTCGACCTTCAGCTCGTGCGAGAGCACCTGCAACTGGTCCTCGTCACCACCTGGTGTCGGCAACGACAGGTGGTCGACCAGCGTGGCTCCGCACTGGCTGAGGAGCTCCAGCGCCCGCTCGGTGACCTGGTCCAGGCCGGTCGAGTAGCCCCACAGGGGCCCACGCGGTACGCCGATGCGCACGTTGCTGAGGTCCGTGCCGCGGCAGGCGTCGGTGTAGTCCGTCTGGCCGCCCGTGAGGACCGAGAGCAGCGTGGCCGCCTGGCTGACCGTCTTCGTCATCGGTCCGGCGGTGTCCTGCGAGTGCGAGATCGGGACGATGCCCTGCTGCGGGACCAGCCCGACGGTGGGCTTCAGGCCGACGACGCCGTTCAGCGCGGCCGGGCAAACGATTGAGCCGTTGGTCTCGGTGCCGATCGCGTAGTCCGCCAGCCCCGCTGCGACCGCTGCGCCGGAGCCGGACGAGGAGCCGCCGGCCGAGCGGTTCAGCGCGTACGGGTTGCGGGTGAGGCCGCCGTACGCGCTCCAGCCGGACGAGGACGCCGAGCCGCGGAAGTTCGCCCACTCGCTCAGGTTGGTCTTTCCCAGGATCACGCAGCCCGCCGCGCGCAGCCGCCGTACCAACGGGGCGTCGGCCGGCGGCGGTGGCTGGTCGGCCAGCGCCAGCGACCCGGCCGTGGTCGGCAGATCGGCGGTGTCGATGTTGTCCTTGACCAGCACCGGTACGCCGTGCAGGGGCCCACGGACCCGTCCCTCGTCACGTTCGGTGTCGAGGCGGGCGGCTTCGGTGAGCGCGGCGGGGTTCGGCGTGCAGATGGCGTTGACCGACGGGTCGACCTCACGAATCCGCCCCTGCAGCTCCTCCACCAGCGCCACGCTGGAAAGAGTTGAGCTCACCCCAAAGATCCTGCCAGAGTTACGGAGGTCCGGTTGTCTTGTCAGCGACACGCTTCGTGTCGCCCGAGCGGTGAATGACATCGCTGTTGTTCAGCACGTAGAGTGGCAGGCGGACGGACGATCACCGACCGCACAGGAGTCAGCTGCACATGGACAGCGCCAACGCCAGCTCTTCCGGCCCCGCCGAAGCTGCGCCGCCGGTGGTTGCCGGACTCTCGGAGCGTGACGGCGCCATTCTCGCCTTCGAGCGGCATTGGTGGAAGTACGCCGGTGCCAAGGAGCAGGCGATCCGGGACCAGTTCCAGATGTCGGCGACCCGGTACTACCAGGTCCTGAACGCGCTCATCGACCGGCCCGAGGCCCTCGCGCACGACCCGCTGCTGGTCAAGCGCCTGCGCCGCCTCCGTGCGGCCCGCCAGCGCGCCCGCTCCGCACGCCGACTGGGCATCGAGGTCTGACCATGTCCCGCCGCCTCAGGGCGTGCCTCGCTGCCCCACGCCCGCGAGGCGAGCAGGGGCAGGTGCTGTCATCCCTTGTCGCCGTGGCCGCCGTGGTGGCGATCGTGGCCGGACTGCTGGTGCTGTTCGGCACCCGGGGGAGCGACAGCAAGGCCAACGAGCCGACCGGCGCTCCGACGAAACCGTCTGTCAAGCCTTCCTCGGGCCCGTCGACCGTCGGGGCGAGCGTGCCGAGACCTTCGACGAAGCCGACAGCCGAGGCGACCACCGCGCCGCCGCCCGCACCGAGCAGCACGCCGCCTTCGACCGCGCCGACGGAGACCACGCATCCGCCGACAACGACCCAGCCGACCCAGCCGGTGACGATCCCGGCCGAAGAACGCCCGGCGATCGAGGTCTACAACAACACCGCGCGCAAGGGCCTCGCCGACACCGTCGCGAGCCGCGCCCGGCAGGCCGGCTGGACCGTGTCCGGCTCACCGGACAACTGGCACGGCAAGGTCGCCGAGAGCACGGTGTACTACCCGCCGGGCATGCTCGAGGCCGCCAACCAGCTCGCTCGCGACCTCGGCATCGGCCGGTCCAAGGGCGCGCTGGACAACATGAAGAAGGATCGCCTGACCGTGATCCTGACGTCGGACTACACCGGATGAGCACTCCGGTCATCCAGACCGATGCGGGACGAGAAGGCTGGGAAGCCATCGTCTCCGACCCGTCGACCGCGGTGATCTCGTCCGACTTCGACGGCGTACTCTCGCCGCTCGTCGAGGACCCGGCGCGGTCCCGTCCGGTCGAAGGCGCCCTGGACGCGCTGGCCCGGCTCGCCCGGACCGTGAACCAGGTCGCGATCGTCACCGGCCGGCCCGCACTGGTCGCCACCGAGCTGTCCGGGGTGAGCGGTCACCCGGGGCTCGGGGGTCTCGTCGTACTCGGGCACTACGGGCTGGAGCGCTGGGACGCGGCGACAGGCAAGGTGACGAGCGAGCCGGTGCCGGAGGGTGTCGCGACGGCGCGGGACCGGTTGCCGGGGCTGCTGCGCGAGGTCGGCGTACCGGACGCGTTCGTGGAGGACAAGGACAGCTCGCTGGCTGTGCACACCCGTCGGCTGGAGGATCCGGTCGGAGCCCTCGAACTGCTGCGGGCGCCGTTGACCGCGCTGGCTCAGGAGACCGGGCTGCGGCTGGAGCCGGGCAACCTCGTACTCGAGCTGCGGCCGCCCGGCATCGACAAGGGCGTCGCGCTCCGCCGCCTGATCGAGTCGACCGGCGCGCGGTCGATCCTGTACGCCGGGGACGACCTGGGCGACCTGACGGCGTACCGGGCGATCCAGGAGCAGCGGGAGACCGGACTGCGCGGCGTACTGCTCGCCACCCGATCCTCGAACGCGACCGAGCTGATCGAGGCCGCGGACATCGTCGTCGACGACCCGAGCGGCGTGGTGACCGTCCTCACGGCCCTTTCGGACGCGATCTCAGCCCGCTGAACGCCTGCGTCACGGTCTTGCCGATCGGCTGGATCGGGCGCTCGACGTACCCGCCCTCCTTCAGGTCGGCGAGACGTTCGAACGGGTTGCGTGACGCCGGGTCGCCGGTGAGCAGGAACGAGACGACCACGCCCACGACGTACAGCGGGAGCAGCGGCAGCCCGATCAGGCAGAAGTACTGCCACGAATGCCGCTCCTCGTGCCGGACGAGCGCCGGGTCCTCGAAGTACGCCCGCTCGTGCTTGCTCAGCACGACATTCCCGATCGTGAACGCCCCCGCGATCGGAAACCCGAGCTTGTACCCAGTCGCAAAGAACAACCCCCGAGGCCCGCGACTGAACGTCGCCCGCCCCAGAACCCCCACAACCGCCCCGGCAACCGTGGACAGATTGACAAAGTTCCCAACCAACTTCACCCACTGCCAGGCGGTCATACCACCCAGTATCGAACAGGTCGGAGCGGTTTGTCGGCGGTGTGGGTCAGACTGGGGCGGTGAGTTCGGTGGTGCGGGTCTGGCGTCCTGGGCGGGTGGTGGATCCGCATTCGGTGATCGGGGGGTTGCGCAAGGGGCCCGGGGATCCGGCGTACGTGTTTGATCCGGGACGGCGGACTGTCTGGCGGGCCACGCGGACGCCGGACGGGGCGGTGTTGTTGCGGTTGACGCCGTACGCCGGGTTTGTCGAGGCGGAGGCGTGGGGGCCGGGGTCGGAGTGGGCGCTCGACGGTGTGCCGGAGCTGCTGGGGGAGCGGGACAGCTGGGACGGGTTCGAGCCGCTGCCGGAGCATCGGGTGCTGGTGGACGCGGCGCGGCGGTTCCCGGATGTACGCGTGCCGCGGACGCGGGCGGTGTTCGAGGCGATGGCGGCGGCCGGGATCGAGCAGGTGGTGACCGGCAAGGAGGCGTTCCGGGCGTGGCGGCTGCTGCTGCGTGAGTACGGCGAACCTGCGCCGGGGCCGACGCCTCCGGACGGGCGGCAGATGATGGTGCCGCCGGCGCCCGAGGAGTGGCGGCAGATCCCGTCGTGGCAGTGGCTGCGGGCGGGTGTCGAGGGGCGGCGGTCGCGGGTGGTCATCACGGCGGCGACGCGGGCGAAGGCGCTGGAGCGGACGCTCGAGCTGAGCGACTCCGACGAGATCGAGCGGCGGCTGCGGTCGCTGCCCGGGGTCGGGGTGTGGACGGCGGCCGAGGTACGGCAGCGGGCTCACGGGGACGCGGACGCGTTCTCGTTCGCGGACTACCACGTGTCGCGGAACGTGTCGTACGCGCTGATCGGCGAGGAACTGGACGACGACGGCTGCGCCGAACTGATCGAGCCGTATCGCGGCCACCGCTTCCGCGTCCAGCGCCTCCTGGAGCTCACCGGCATCGGCCACCCTCGCTACGGCCCCCGCAAGTCGCTCCCCACCCACACGCCGGGCGCAACGCATCGCTTGAGGTAGCCCGGGGCACTGGTCCAGCACCATGACAATCAACGGGGATGGCCTGTACCTCGTGGCGGGCCTGGCCCTGCTGCTCGGTGCCGTCCTGCCGCGCCTGCTCCGCCGGTACGCCGTCTCCGCGCCGATCGCCTTCCTCGGTGCCGGCCTGCTGCTGGGCCTGGCGGTCGACCGCAACCGATTGAGTCCGATCGCCGAGCCAGGCCTCACTAAGCACGTTGCCGAGCTGACGATCCTGGTCGCGTTGATGGGCGTCGGGCTGGCGATCGACCGGCCGATCGGATGGCGCCGATGGACGGTGACGTGGCGCCTCCTGCTGGTCGCGATGCCGGCCTGCATCGCCGCGATCGCCGGCGCCGGATGGCTGCTCGGGTTGGCACCCGCAACCGCCCTGCTGCTCGGCGCCGTCCTCGCCCCGACCGATCCGGTGCTGGCCTCGGACGTTCAGGTGCAGGGGCCGACGACCGGCGCGGGCGCCGAGCCGGAGGAGGACGACGAGGTTCGTTTTGCACTCACCTCAGAGGCAGGTCTGAACGACGGCCTTGCCTTCCCGTTCGTGTACGCCGCGGTGTTCGCGGCCACCAAGGGCGCGGTGGGCAACTGGGCGCTCGAGTGGTTCGCCTGGGACCTGATCGGCCGGACGGTGATCGGCGTTGCCGTCGGCGTCGGCGTGGGCTGGTTGCTCGGCAAGATGACGTTCGACGCACCGTCGCGGACCTTCCGGCTGGCCGACTCACGGGAGCCCGTACTGGCGCTCGCGATGACGCTCGGCGTCTACGGTCTGGCGCAGGTGCTGCACGGCTACGGATTCATCGCGGTCTTCGTCGCGGCGCTGACACTGCGTGCGGCCGAGCGAAGTCACGACTTCCACGAGGAGCTGCACGGGTTCGTCGAGCAGCTCGAGCACATCCTCACCTGGGGGATCCTGCTGCTGCTCGGAGTGGCGATCACGGACGGCCTGCTCGCGCCGCTGACCTTCGCCGGCGCCGCGCTCGGGTCGCTGCTGGTGCTGGTGGTTCGTCCGGTGACCGCGTGGATCTCGTTGGCCCGGACCCCGATGCGCCGCTCCGAGCGGTGGGTGACGGCCGCGTTCGGGGTCCGTGGGGTCGGGTCGGTGTTCTATCTCGCGTACGCCGGCGCCGACTTCCGCACCGATCTGCCCTGGCTGTGGGCGACTGTCGGTTTCACCGTCGTCCTGAGCGTGCTTGTGCACGGCGTTGCCGCGACCCCGCTGATGCGGATGCTCGACGACCGGCGTTCCTGAGCGCGGCAGCCGGCGGCTCGAGACCGTGGCTGATCGCGGAGGCGGCGTGGACTCCGGCGGTGAACTCCTTCAGCTTCTCGAACATGCCTCCATCGTCCGAGCCTGCGCGCCGCCGCAGAAGTGGCGCTGACGACGACTATCGCTAAGATTTTGACATGTCTCAGCCCACCGTGTCGGTCCTCGCGTACGACGGTATGACCGCGTTCGAGGCCGGCATCGTCATCGAGGTGTTCGGCCTGGTGTGGCCGGACATCGACCAGCCCTGGTACGAGCTGAAGGTCTGCACCGAGACGCCCGACCCGATCCGCGTGATCGGCGGTGCCACGCTCAGCAGCCCGCACGGTCTCGAGGAGTTCGCCGCCGCCGATACGGTCGTCGTACCGAGCGTCGCGGATCCGAGGGGCGCAACCTCTCCCGGTCTGATCGAGGCGCTCCGGCACGCGCACGCGCGCGGCGCCCGGATCGTGTCGATCTGCTCCGGTGCGTTCGCGCTCGCGGCCGCCGGTCTCCTCGACGGCCGGCGCGCGACCACCCATTGGCGGTACGCCGACCTCCTGCGTGAGCGCTATCCGGAGATCCTCGTGGATCCGGAGCCGCTGTACACCGACGAGGGAGATGTGCTGACGAGCGCGGGCTGTGCGGCCGGACTGGATCTGGCGATGCACCTGGTCCGCAAGGATCACGGTGCCGCCGTGGCGAACGCGGTCGCGCGCAGGTTGGTGATCCAGCCGTACCGGGCCGGCGGGCAGGCGCAGTACATCGAGTCCCCGGTTCCGCCGGACCCCGACGACGCCTCGGTCGCGCGGAGTCTCGGCTGGGCGCTCGAGCGTCTCGCCGAGCCCATCGGCGTACCCGATCTGGCCCGGCAGGCCGGGTTGTCGCCGCGGACCTATCTGCGGCACTTCGTCAAGGCGACCGGGACGACGCCGGGCAAGTGGCTGATCGCGCAGCGCGTGCAGGCGGCGCTGACGATGCTGGAGACCGGGGACGCGCCGGTGGAGGAGATCGCGGCGGCGGCCGGGTTCGCCACCCCGGTGACGTTGCGGCACCACTTCGCCAAGCAGCTCCAGACATCGCCGTCGGCGTACCGTCGTACTTTCCGTGAGCGTCGCCACAGCTGAGATCGGCGGTCTCGGATGGTGGGATCACAGGACACAATATGGACCCGATTGGGTAATCTCGGGGGAGCTCATCCAGAGGGACTGAGGGAAACGGCCCGTTGAAGTCCCGGCAACCCTCCCCGTCGAGCCCCCGCCCGGGGCGTCTCGCGGTGGAACGGTGCCAAATCCGTCCCGCCGCCGAGATCCGGTGTTCGCGGGGAAGATGAGAGGGGAACCTCACTCATGAGCCTGACCGCCGCCACCCACACGATCCGTGAAGGTGCCTTCGGCAACGGTACGCACCTGAGCTGTCGGGCCTGTGGGGCGAAGTCGCCGCTCGGCCCGTTCTACGCCTGTATGGAGTGCTTCGGTCCGCTCGAGGTCGGGTACGAGTACCCGACCATCACCCGTGAGCAGATCGAGGCCGGACCCAAGAACATCTGGCGGTACCAGCCGCTGCTGCCCGTCCCCGTGGACGTGGCCAGCTTCCCGAACACCGAGCCCGGCTACACCCGGCTCGTCGACGCGCAGAACCTGGCCCGCGAACTCGGGCTCAAGAAGCTCTGGGTGAAGGACGACTCCGGCAACCCGACCCACTCCTTCAAGGACCGGGTGGTTGCGTCAGCGTTGAGCGCCACCCGCGAGCTGGGCATGAAGGTCTTCGCCTGCCCCTCCACCGGCAACCTGGCCAACGCGGTCGCCGCGGCCGCGGCCCGGGCCGGCATCCGCTCGGTCGTCTTCATCCCGAAGGACCTCGAGCGCGCCAAGATCATCACCACCGCGGTGTACGGCGGCACGCTGGTCGCCGTCGACGGCAACTACGACGACGTGAACAAGCTGGCCTCCGAGATCGCCGGTGAGGAGGAGGGCTGGGCGTTCGTGAACGTGAACGTCCGCCCGTACTACTCCGAAGGCTCCAAAACGCTCGCCTTCGAGATCGCCGAGCAGCTCGGCTGGCGGATCCCGCAGCAGGTCGTGATCCCGGTCGCGTCCGGTTCGCAGCTGACCAAGATCGACAAGGGCTTCACCGAGCTCGGCAAACTCGGTCTCGTCGACGCCACCGACTACAAGATCTACGGCGCGCAGGCGACCGGCTGCTCGCCCGTCGCGCAGGCGTTCCGCGACGGCCACGACGTGGTCAAGCCGGTGAAGCCGGACACGATCGCGAAGTCGCTGGCGATCGGCAACCCGGCCGACGGACCCTATGTCCTGGACGTCGCCCGCCGTACCGGTGGCGCGATCGAGGACGTCAGCGACGAAGAGGTCGTTGAGGGCATCCAGTTGCTGGCCCGGACCGAGGGCATCTTCGCCGAGACCGCGGGCGGGGTGACCGTCGCGACGCTGAAGAAGCTGATCGCGACCGGGCAGCTCGACCCCGAGGCCGAGACCGTCATCATCAACTCCGGCGACGGGCTGAAGACGCTCGACGCCGTGGCCGACCGGGTCGGCCCCAAGGTGACCATCCCCGCGTCGTACGACGCCTTCGTGAAGGCAGGCCTGCAGTGAGTGTGAGCGTTCGCGTCCCGACCATCCTGCGGCCCTACACCCAGGGCGTGTCCGAGGTGTCCGCCGAGGGCGCGACCCTGACCGAGGTGCTCGACTCGCTCGACGCGTCGTACCCGGGGATCAAGGGCCGCGTCCTGGACGACTCGGGCGAGCTGCGCCGGTTCGTGAATGTGTACGTCGACGACGACGACGTACGCTTCGCCGACGGCCTCCAGACCACGATCAAAGACGGCGGCCAGGTCTCCATCATCCCCGCGGTCGCAGGCGGCTGATTAAGCTGCTCTGATGCGAGCGGTTGTCATCTCGGCGTACGGCGTACTGCCTGAGGTTCGTGAGGTTGCGGAGCCTGCGGTTGCGGACGGTTCGGTGGTTTTGAAGGTTGAGGCGACCGGGCTGTGTCGTAGCGACTGGCATGGGTGGATGGGGCATGACTCCGACATCGTGCTGCCGCATGTCCCGGGGCATGAGCTTGCTGGGACGATCGCCGCGGTCGGGGCCGGCGTCTCCGGGTGGGCGGTCGGGGATCGGGTCACGACGCCGTTCATCTGCGCGTGCGGTGCGTGCGAACAGTGCCTGGAGGGCAATCAGCAGGTGTGCCCCAATCAGTTGCAGCCTGGGTTCAACTACTGGGGTTCGTTCGCCGAGTACGTCGCTGTGCCGTACGCCGAGGTGAACCTGGTGCGGCTGCCCGACGACATGGATTTCGCGACTGCCGCGGGTCTGGGTTGCCGCTTCGCGACGTCGTTCCGCGCCGTCCACCAGGTAGGGCAGGTCGTCGCGGGCGAACGCGTAGCCGTCTTCGGCTGCGGTGGCGTCGGCCTGTCAGCCGTCATGATCGCGGCGGCCCTCGGCGCCGAGGTCATCGCCATCGACACCAACTCCGAAGCACTACAGCTGGCCCGGGAGTACGGCGCCGTACACGCGATCCACGCGTCTGCAGACACCGTTGCGCAGATCCATGATCTAGGTGGCGCTCACGTCACCATCGATGCGCTCGGCTCCAACGACGTTGTCCAGCAAGCCCTGCAAGCCCTCCGCCCGCGAGGTCGTCACGTCCAGATCGGACTGCTCCCGTCCGGCGTCAACCTCGACGTAGGCCGCCTCATCGGCCAGGAACTCACCTGGCTCGGCAGTCACGGCATGCCCGCCCACGCCTACCCCGAGATGCTCGACCTAGTTGCCACCGGCAACCTCAACCCTCAGCAACTCATCACCCGCACCATCACCCTCGAAGAAACCCCAGCCGCCCTGGCAGATCTCACCAACGGCACCCCCGCCGGAGTAACCGTCATCGCCCCCTAGAGGATCGCTCTGGACCTCGGCATCGTCCCAATGCCACGGTCGAGTTCGTCCCGAGGAGGCGATCGACCAGATGTCTGCGTCCGAGTTCACCCTGCTCCCTGACATTCGCTACGCCAGCCCCGACGGCATCGACCTCTGCCTCGACGTACTAGGTCCGGCACCCCTGCCCACCAACCCGGTCCCGACCGTCGTACGGATCGATGGATGTCCAGGCTGGGGACCGGGCGATCGCTCGTCCGCACTGCTGCCGTTCGCGAATCCCGCGCTGGTTCGAGCAGGCTTCCTGACGGTTGCCATCTCCGTCCGTCACAGCGGGCAGGTGATCTTTCCCGCGCAACTGCACGACGTACAGGCCGCCCTGGACTGGATGTACCGCAACCCGCTCGGCCTTCCGATCGATCCTGATCGCATCGGCATCTGGGGACAGTCCGCCGGAGGACACCTCGCAGCCCTCGCCGGCCTCGCCTCATCTCGCCGTACGGCGGTGGCGAACGTCCATGCAGTGGTGACGATCAGCGGTCCGACCGACCTCCTCCGTCCCGGCGGGGCCATGCGGATCGACCGCCCTTCGCCAGTCACCGCGTTGGTTGGAGGCGAGGTGTCCACGCATCGCGAACAGCTGCGCGCGGCAAGTCCGATTGCGCAGGTCAGCGCCGGCGCACCGCCCTTCCTGATCATCCACGGCACCGCCGACGAGACCGTCCCGTACGAGCAGGCCGAACGACTCCATCGTGCCCTGCTCGCAGTCGGCGCGCCGTCGCGTCTCTTGGCGATCGACGGAGGGCGGCACGACCTTCGCGACGACTGGTACGCCGTGGCGAACGAAGCCGCACGCTTCTTTGCGGAACATTTTTGGCGGTAGGTGCAAACTTCTTTCCGCACATCCCGGCCGCTAGAGGCGGATGAGGTAGACCGTGGGTGGGCGGCCGGTGCGGCCGTGTTGTTGGGTGCCGGTGGGGGCGGCTAGGCCGGCTCGTTCGAGGCGTTTCAGGACTCGGCGGGCGGTGCGGAGCTGGACGGCGAGGTGGTCGGCGACGTCTTGGGTGGTGAGGCCGTCGGGGAGGGTGGCGGTGAGTTCGCGCATCCGGGCGAGGGTCTGGGTGTTGAGGCCGACCCGGCGGGCGAGCAGCGGGAGGCTTTCGGTGCCGCGGGCGCCGGACGGCTGGTCGCCGGAGGGTTCGATGACGATCTCGACGTCGTCGGACATCGAGACGACACCGGCGACGGAGCCGATCGAGGCGGCGCGGCCCACGGCGCGACGGGCGAGCGCCTCGGCTTCAGCCGCCGTACGGCCGACGCCGAAACCGACGTACGCCGTGCTGTGCCGGGCTGCTAGGTGGTCGAGCAGGGGCATCCGGGAGAACTGTTCGGTCGCCTGCTCCAGGAGCCCGCGGGTGGTGACGACGAGATGCCGGCCGTCGGGGAGGGCGGCGAGGCTGCCGCCGAGGGTGATGAGGTCCGCGGCGAGGGCGTCGTCCGGTTCGGGGAGGTCGATGACGCCGAGTGCGACCTGGGCGTCGCCGACGTGCTGGCCGGTCGTGGTGAGGATCAGGGCCTGCAGGGTGGAGCGGATCGAGTACCGCGACGGGGCGAGCCGGACCGACGGCATCTCGTTCTCGATCAGGTGGAACGCCGACCCCAGGCAGCTGATCGCGACCTTGGTGTCGTGCTTCTCGCGGGCGGTGCGGTGGAATTCGACGATGTCGTCCGAGGTCAGGACCGGCCGGTACGGCAGCACCTGGATCTGGTCCGTCGGCAGCTTCGCTTCGATCAGGGTCTCCAGCACCTCGGACCGCCGCAGCGTGTCGATCGAGAACTGGGTGACGTTGTGGCCGAGCCGCAGGAGCTCGACGAGGGCGCGCAGCAAGGTCGCGCCGTCGTACGAGACGTACATGGCCGGCCGGTCGATCACCCCGGCCTCGGTGGCGATCGTGTACGGGACGACGCCGGTGAACAGGAACGCGTCGACTTCTCTGTGCGCCTGCTCGACGAGCTCGACCGCCTCGGTCTCGTGCCGGTACGCCAGCGGCACGAGCACGGTCCCGCTCGGAGCGCCGACGACCATCACCCGCTGGACCAGGTCCTCGGGACCGACCACGCCGACCGCGAGCGCCATCAGTCAACCTCGACGACAGCTGAGCAGATCCTCACGGCAGTCCTCCGACGACTTCTGGTCTGGCCCTCAAGTCGCAGAATAGCGCAGCGGGCTCCGAGATCTTGACCTTCAGGCCTTACTCTCCTAGTTTCGGTCAAGACCACAATTGCCGCCACCCCCTCAGGCGGGTCGGGGAGCGTCGGTGTGGTGGAGCGAAGGAGGGAGCGCGCCACCCCACTTGCCCCCTACTGGTGCAGTTCCTCCAGGCAGCGGATCACCAGATCGCGCTCGCCCGCCTGCAGTTCCGGTCCGAACGGGTCGTACGCGGCCGCGGCCGACACCAGTCCCTCCCACTCGGCCGCCCAGAGCATCCGCTGCACATAGCCCTCGATCGGCGCATAGAACGTGGCCGCCGCGAACCGGTCCAGCCGGTCCGACGCGGTCAGGAACTCCGAGTGGTCGCCGGCCGTCCAGGCCCGCAGTACGGCGGCCGACAACTCGACCTGCGCCGACGCGATCCCGACGAGCGCCGTGTCCGCGCCCCACATGAACGACGGCCCGTACATCCGGTCCTCGCCGGTGATCAGCAGCTTCCCGCTGTCCCGTCCGGCCCAGATCGCGTCCTGGCACCCGATCGCGCGGTCCAGCGTGGCCGTTTTCACGCCGAGCATCGCGTCCAGCGAGAGCAAATCGCGGATCAACGAGGGCGAGTACGGGTACCCGCCGGCCTCGCCGTGCAGGTAGAAGCCGACCAGCGGCAGCCCGCTCTCGGCCGCGACCCGCTCGTGCAGCGCGACCGCCTGCGCGTGCCCATCCGGCAGCTCACCTAGCACTGCTAGCGGATAGACCATCACCGCATCGGCCCCGCCGGCCGCAGCAGCCCGCGCCATCTCCACGGTCGCGTCCGCAGCCTCTTCCAGCGTGTGCGCCGCGGAAGACTTCGGTACGCCGACACCGGCGACGATCGGTACGTCGGTAGCGGACCGCCACGTCTCGAGCACCTTCGCGCGATCGCCCGGGGACAGGTAGAGCCCGCGCCCGGTGTGTGCCCACACCGCGACGCCGCCGACGGTGTGCTTCGTGAGTGAGACGGCGTACGCGGACAAAGCGTCGTACGCGACGACGCCGTCGGAGTCCATCGGGGTGACGACCGCGGGGAGCAGCGTGCCGCGGAGCCGTTCGACGAGTGGATGCATGATGACCTCTCAGACCCTGTCAGACATCGTGCCCGAGACCGGGGCGCTTCGGTACGTCGATCCAGCCGTCGCAATCGGCGAATACGGTCGGGGCCAGCGGGTCCTCGTCGACCATCAACGGCCCCACCAGGTCCGCCGCGACGGTCGCTCCGGGTACGGCGGCGGCCAGGTGTACGGCGGCCAGCGTCGCGACACCCAGCTCTGGCATCGACCCTACCTTCACCGCGAGGCCCGCGGCCTCGGCCACCGCGGCGATCTGCAGCGCGCGGTGGAGCCCTCCGACCTTGAGGATCTTGATGTTCAGTACGTCGGCCGCACCGCGCCGCGCGATCTCCAGAGCGTCGTGCAGCGAGTGCATGCTCTCGTCGACCATCACGCGGACGTCGAGGCGGTCCCGCAGCCGTACGAGCCCGGTCAGGTCCCAGCGCGGTAGGGGCTGCTCGAGGAGGGTGAGGCCCGCCGCGCTCATCTTGGTGAGGTACGGGAGGGCTGTGGTTGCGTCGTACCCCTCGTTGGCGTCCAGGCACAGCTCCGCGTCGGCGGGGATCGCGGCGCGGACGGCGCGGATCAGCTCGAGGTCCTTGGCCGGGTCGTGGCCGCCCTTGACCTTCAGGTGCATGAACCCGCGGTCGGCGTACTCCGCGGCCTCGGCGGCCATCTCGTCGAGGGTGCCGAGGCCGACCACCCACGTGGTCTGCACGCGGTCGCGGATGCTGCCGCCGAGCAGGGCGTGGACCGGCCAGCCACTGATCCGTCCGGCGAGGTCGAACAGGGCGATGTCGAGGCCGGCCTTGGCGACCTGCTGGCCGCGCAGTACGGCGTCCATGGTGACGTGAGCGCCCGCGCGGTCGAGCGGGTCGCGGCCGATCAGCGCGGGCGCGAGGTGCTCCTCGATCGCCGCTTGGACTCCGGCCAGCGTCTCGCCTGTGTACGCCGTCATCGGGGACGTCTCGCCGATCCCGACGTCGCCGTCGGCGGTGTGCACCTCGACGACCAGGCTGATCAACTCGTTGCTCACGCCGCTGCTGATCCGGAACGGCCGGCGGTACGGCGCGCTCACCACGCGGGTCTTGATCGCACTGATCGGCGCGGCCCCGAAGGCCTCCGATCCCCCACCCGGCAACCCGGCCGGTTCTGCTGCAAGACTCATAACCGGCTCCTAGGGTCGCAATCTGGGCGGAAAGCATTTACGGTCAAGACCGTAAATACCCTGAGCGCTCTCTGTCAACGGAAGGTGGCACCCCGATGCGGCTGGGTCTCTATCTGAACCTCTACGGCACCCCGGACGAGCGGCCCCAGCTGGCCGACGCCGTCGAGCAGGCGCGGCTGGCCGAGCAGGCCGGATTCGAGTGGGTCGTGCTGGGCGAGCGGCACCTGCACCGGCCCGGGTACCACGAGATCCTGACGTCGATGACCTGGCTGGCCGCGCACACCTCGCGGATCGGGATCGCGACGGCCGGGATCGTGGCGCCGTTGTACGACCCCGTCGTACTCGCCGAGACGCTGGCGCACATCGACGTACTGTCGGGTGGGCGGCTGACGGCGGGGTTCGTGCTCGGGTACCGGCCGGAGGAGTTCGCGCTGTACGGCGTGACGCAGGCGGAGCGGGTCGCGCGGTTCGAGGAAGGGCTGGAGATCCTCACCCGGTTGTGGACGTCCGACGAGGTGACGTACGACGGCAAGTTCACGTCCATCCAGGAGGCGTACCTGTCGCCCCGCCCGGTGCAGACGCCGCGGCCGCGGTTGTGGAACGGCGGCCGGGTATCGGCCGTGCTGGAGCGTACGGCGCGCATGTGTGACGGCTGGACCACGTCCTTCAACGAGCTGGACGCTGACCTTCCCGCGAAGATCTCGGAGTACCTGTCCTACCCCCAAGGCGCCGGATCGCTGGGCCAGGAGGTCATCCTTTGCCGCGAGGGCTACTGCGCCCCCACGTCCCAGGACGCACGCCAGGCCCTCGAGGAGCCGCTGCGCGACCTGTACGACGCCTACACCGGCTGGAAGCGTACGTCGACAGACGCAGCCCGCTACACCCAAGGCTGGGACGAAATCGCCGACCGCAGCGTCATAGGCTCCCCAGCCCAATGCGCCGACCGCCTGGCCCACTACGAGTCCATGGGCGCCGACGGCATCATCCTCCGCATCCAACCCCCCGGCATGCCCCAATCCGAAGCCCTCAAGGCCATCGAGTCCTTCGGCAACCTGTAAAAGGCAACTTTGGGAACCCACCAACCATTCTCAGTCCGGGATTTTGGTTGGTGGGTGCTCAAAGTGCGGGTTCAGGCCTTCAGGCCGGACATGGCGATGGAGTCGGTTAGGTAGCGTTGGAGTAGGCCGAAGACGAGGAGGCTGGGGACCACCGTGATGGTGGCGCCGGCCATGACCTGGTTGATGGGGACTGCTTGGGTTTGGAGGGTGGCCAGGCCGACGGTGAGGGTTTGCATCTGGCCGGACTGGCCGATGACCAAGGGCCACAGGAAGTCGTTCCAGTGCCAGAGGAAGACGAAGATGCCTAGTGTCGCCAGGACCGGGCGGACCAGTGGCAGGACGATCATGGTGAAGATCCGCCACTCGGGGGCGCCGTCGATCTCGGCGGCCTCGAACAGTTCGTCGGGGAGTTGCATGATGAACTGGCGCATCAGGAACACCGCCTGCGAGTTCGCCAGCGTCGGCACGATCAGGCCCCAGTAGCTGTCCACCCAGTCCAGCTTCGCGACCAGGATGTACGACGGGATCAGCGTTGCCTGGAACGGGACCATCAACGTGGCGAGGAACGCCCAGAACATGATCTCGCGGCCGGGGAACTTCTTCTTCGCGAACGCGTACCCGGCCATCGACGCGAACAGCAGCACGCACGCCACGGACACCAGCGAGTAGAGCAGCGAATTCACCGTCCACCGCGGGATGTCCGAACTGGACAGCACCTTCGAGAAGTTCTCCAGCGTGAAGTTCGCCGGGTTCAGCGCGTCCGGGAACGTCCGTCCGCTCGGCGGCGCGAACGCGACCAGCACCATCGCCGCGAACGGCACGATCGTCACGATCGCGGTCAGCGCCAGCAAGGTCGGCAACGTCAGCCGGCCCGCCGTACGCCGTCCTGCCGTCGGTGTCTCCACTACCGGCCGGACCGGCGGGCGGTCGAGTACCTGAGCCATCTAGTCGTCCCTCCCGACGAGCCGGCGCTGTACGAGCGAGACGATCAGCACGATCAGGAACAGCACCAGACCGATCGCGCTGGCATAACCGAAGTCGAAGTACTTGAAACCGCTGTCGTACAGGAAGTACACGAGCGAGTAGCTGGACCGCACCGGTCCGCCGCCGGTCATCACGTACATCGCGTCGAAGACCTGGAAGGCGCCGATGGTCTCGATCACGAGCACGAAGAACAGCACCGGCCGCAGCTGCGGCAGCGTCACGTACCGGAACCGTTGCCAGGTCCCCGCGCCGTCGATCATCGCGGCCTCGAGATACGACTTCGGCACCGCCTGCAGGCCAGCCAGCAGGATCAGCATCGAGTACCCGAAGCCCTTCCACGCCGACGTGACCGCGATCGACGGCAGCACGGTGCTCGACTGGCTGAGGAAGTCGATCGGACCGATGCTCACCAGCCCGAGGACCGAGTTCAGCAGCCCGTCCTGCGCGTCGTAGATCCACTTCCAGATCACCGCGGCCAGCACGATGCTGGTCACGTACGGCAGGAAGAACACGCCGCGGAAGAAGCCCCGCTTCCACACCACCTGGTGGAGCAGTACGGCGGTACCGAGCGACAGCAGGACCGTCAGCGGGACGAAGATCACCGTGTAGGTGATCGTCACCAGCAGCGCCTCGTGGAACACCTTGTCCGACAACAGTCGCGTGTAGTTGTCGAGCGCAATGAAGTCCCACTTGCCGCTGATCCGGTAGTCGGTCAGCGAGAGGAAGAAGGCCCCGATCGCGGGCAGGAACCGGAACAGCAGGAACAGCACCAGCATGGGGGCGACGAACAGCAGACCCACCCAGGGTCTGCGCCGAGGCCCACCTCGCGGACGGCCGGCCGCGGGTCCCGCCCGACCCGCGACCGTGTCCTGCGTGTTGGTCAACGCTGCCTCGAGAGCAGGTCGTTGGCCTGCTTGGCAGCGTCGTCCAGAGCCTGCTGCGGCTGCTTCTTACCGGTCAGCACGGCCTGGATCTCGGTGCTCAGGAACGACATGATCTGCCGCGCCGCCGGGTTCGGCTCACCCGGGATCGCGTACTGCAGCGCGTCGTGGAACTTCGTCGCGGTCGGATCCGCCGATTCGGACTTGGCGTCGTTGCGCGGCGAGTAGAACCCGGACGCCTTGCTGAGCGCGTCCAGTTGGGCCGGCTGCATCATGAACGACAGGAACTTCTTCGCCCCGTCGGTGTTCTCCGAGGCCGCGTTCACCACCAGACCGCCCGGCAGGCCGAACCCGACCTGCTTCTTGCCGGTCAGCGGCGTCCCGATCTCGATGTTGGCGGCGCCCCAGGTCTTCGTCACCGTGGCGGCGTCGGCCGGCACGCTGGTCATCGCCATCGCGACCTGCCCCTTGCCGAACGGCGAGTCGGCGACCACGTTGCCCGCGGTGAGCGCGGTCTTCGGGATCGCGCCCTCGTCCCACAGGCTCTTCAGGAAGGTCAGCGCCTCCAGGCCGGGCGCCTGGTTGAAGGTGACGCTCTTGCCGTCGTCGGCGAACACCTTCCCGCCGGCCTGCCACAGCAGCGGGTAGAAGTTCAGGTTCAGCGTCGCCTCCGGCGAGGCCGAGTAGTCCAGCGTGGAGAACCCGGCGGCCTTGAGCTTCGGCGCGGCCGCCTTGATCTCGTCCCAGGTCTCCGGCGGCTTGCTGATCCCGGCCTTGGCCAGCACGGTCTTGTTGTACATCGTGGTCGTGACCGTGTGGTAGATCGGGGCGCCGTACACCTTGCCCTCGACCGTCAGGCCGGGGATCGCGGCCGGCAGGAACTTGTCCTTCTCCGGGGTGACCACGTCGTCGACCGGCTCCAGCGAGCCGCTCTTCACGTACTGCGGGATCTGGTCCGGGATCATCAGCAGGACGTCCGGACCCTTCCCGCCGGAGAACGCGGCCGCGACCTTCTCCTCGCGGCCCTTCCACGGCTGGTTCTCCAGCTTCAGGTCGATGCCGGAGTTGGCCGCCTCGAAGTCGGTCTCGACCTTCTTCCAGTAGGCGTCGCTGGCCGCCTGGTCGGCGATCACGGGGTACATCCAGAGCGTGACGCTCTTCTTCGAGTCCGCGGAGCCAGAGTCACCTCCGCCGCACGAACTGAGCGCGGCAGCGAGAACGAGCGCCGTGAGTGGTGCCGCGATGCGGCGGACGGTGGATTTCATCGCACCCCCAGGGTGTCCGGAAGTCAGGGCCGGAAGTTGTTCAAAGTGGTCGAACCGAATAACGGTCAGGACCGAAAGTAGCTGGGGTGAATTTCGGCTGTCAACGGCTGATATCAATCCGGAACAGCTCGGAGCCGCTCGTCATCAGCAGTTGGTGATCCCCGCGGACGCCGAGCCGCCGGTGGGCGTGCGCGACGAACAGCGTCGGGACGGCGTTCGCCCCCGGCGCGATCCGGTAGATCTTGTTCAGGTCGATGCTCACGTAAACGGCCTCCGAGGTGGCGACGATGTCGCCGCTGGAGTTCGTCGTCCCGAGCGTGAAGGACTTCTTCAGCTTGCCGCTGTCCGGCGCCACGGCGAACACGGTCTTCCCGGCCACGCCCCACAGCAGCCCGTCCGGTCCGATCGTGACCGAGGACACCGTCGCGGCCTTCGGCACCGGCACGGTCTCCCAGAGTTTCTTCTTGTTGGCCACGTCCCACCCGAATACTGTGCCCGCGTCGCGGGTCGGTGGCGTGGTGGACAGGCCGCCGACGATCGACGTACCGCCGTACACGATGCCGCAGTGGGAGGTGAGGCCGAAGACGGACTCGTCCTGGACGACGTTGCGGTACTTCTCCGCGGTGTTCGTCGTCGGGTCGTAGATCACCAGCGCGCCGCCGAGCCGGTCGCCGTCGGGGACGGTGCCGACCGCGATCTTGCCGTTCACCTCGGTCAGCGCGCGGGCGCGGGTCTGCAGGAGATCGGGCTTCAGGTTGAGCAGCTGCTTCGGGTTGTCCGGCGTACCGGGCGGTCCGGGGGAGTACTCCGGGCTGCTCCAGGGTTTCGTGGGGTCGTAGGAGTAGAGGCGGGCCTCCGGATAGGCGCCGACCCAGACGGTGCCGTCCGAGCCCTCCATCAGGGCCTCGACCTGGGAGAACCGGTTGAACTTCGCCTCGCCCGTGGTCGGGTTGACCACGGACACGCCGCCGTTCAGGAAGCCGCCGGCGTAGATGTTGTTCTTGCCGCCCGCGACGGACAGGATCTCGATCGGCTCCCGCCGGACCTTGGTGGTGAAGATCTCGGACTTGCCGGTCTGCGGGTTGTACCGGAACTCCTCGCCGCGCCACAGGGTGCCGACGACGCTGGTGCCCGGGTAGTCCGGGAGGTTCAGGTCGGCGTACCCGATCGAGCGGGCGTTCTGGATCCGGCCGGTGAACGTCAGGCCGGTGCCGGTCAGGGTCTTGGTCGCCGGGTCGTACTTCTTCAGTTCGCTGCTCTGGATCAGGTACAGCGAGCCGTCCGCGCCGACCGGGGAGATGTCCAGGCCGTGCGCGTTCGGGATCTCGTCGACCCAGGTGCGGCTGGCGATGTCCCAGACGTAGAGCGGGCCGGGGAAGGCCGTGCTGATCCGGGCGTACACGCGCCCGCCGCGGGCGTTCAGGTCGTACACGACCTTGTCGGACGGGTCGCCGAGACCGGGCGGGGACGGAAGTTCGGTGATCGTTCCGCTGGTGGCGTCGATCTCCATGATGTGCGCGTCGGGCATCGTGCCGGCGTACACTTTGCCGCCCGCGTAGTCGATGCTCTTGACGTACGTCTGACCCGCGAGGACGGTGCCGTAGTCGTGGATCGCGCCGGTCTGGTCGTCGTACCGGAACACCTTGCCGTTCGGGAACGTCCCGCCGTACACGTTGCCCTGGTCGTCGGTGGTGATCCGCCAGATGAACGACTCGGTCGCGATCGGCCGGCCGAGGTCCTCGACGCTGCCGCCCGGCCGCAGCCGGTACAGGTGGCCGTTGTTGTAGGTGCCGACGTAGATCGTGCCATCGGGCGTCGCGGCGACCGCGTAGCTGCCGTCCGCACCGGGCAGCGCCGCGGAGAGCAGGCTGTCGCCGGTGGCCGGGTCGATGGCGTTCAGGTACGCCGGACTTCCGGTGGACACGTTCCAGATCGCGGTCTTGCCGTTCGGGCCGGGCGCGACCGTGCCGCCGATGAGCAGTACGTCGGACAGCGGCGTACCGAGTGAGGTGACCGTGCCGACCGGTGGTTGATTGCCGGCCCGCGCCGGTGAGGTCAGGGTTGTGCCGAGCAGAGCGACGAGGGCCAGTGCGAGAAGGGAGCGGACTGATCGCATACGAATTGCCTCCGGGGTGCCGTATTTACGGTCCTGTCCGAAAGTGAAGCTCTCACGGCGTGGCCAAGTCAACGGCTCGGCACAATTTGCAGCTACTGACAGCAACGGGTCCGGTTACGGCCTCGGCCGTTAAAGCTGCGGCAGCGCGTCGAGCAGGTCCTGGAGCTTCTCGCGGGTGGCTGCGAAGTAGCTGTTCTCGCGGTGCAGCGCACGGTGGAACGCAGCCAGCTCGGCCGCGGAGATGGTGTTCGAGAACGTGCTGATCTCGGTCAGGTCGAGCCGTCGGTTGAACAGGTGCGCGGTGTCCCGCCAGCGGTGCAGCAGGCCGACGAGGTCGGCGTCCCGGTGCAGGCCGAGTGCGCCGGACACCAGCGCGAGATCGACCGCCGACACCACCAGCCGCGGGTACACCTGCCGGGTGGTCGGCGCGTCGGGCGAGAACCGCTCGTCGTTCAGCAGCCTGGTGTTCTCGTGCAGCTCGTTCGTGACGGCCCGCAGGACCTCGGTACGGCGTTCCGCCTCGGCCGTCAGCCGCTCGACGAAGATGCCGGTCAGTCCGGCGACCAGAGTGAGTGAGTTGACCGCCGGCTCCCAGCGCGAGCCATCCGGCCAGTAGAACCACAGGACTCCCAGAACGAAGGCCAGTGCGAGCAGACCGTACGTCAGCGCACTGACGGTCCGCCTCATGTGGACCAGATGTCGTCGGCGAGGCTGCGTGCGGTCTCGCCGGCCCCTTCCGGTGCGAGCAGCAGCAGCTCCAGGCCGAACGGGTTCGGGCGGCGGGCGTACCGGAACTGGGACTGGATCGCCTCGACCGGCGTCAGCTGACAGGCTTCGGTGAGCCGCTTCAGCCGGGTCGTGGAGTACTTGCGGGTGGTGTAAAGCCGGATCGTGTCGCCGATCGGCAGCACCGCCTCGGTGTGGTCCGGCAGCTCCATCCGGATCTCTTCGCCGGTGTCGTTCTGCCAGAAGATCTTCACCAGCAGCGCGTCCTCATCCTCGACCTCGCCGACGAACTTGACCAGGTCGTTGTTGATCTTGAGGTCGGTGTTGTACCGCAGGGTGCTGGTGACGAACTCCGCGAACGCGCGAGTCTGGTGGTACTCGTCCGCGGCCGCGTCGGCGGACTCCTGGTCGAGTCGCGTCGTACTGGCCACCTCGAGCAGCAGCCGGTCCTGCGGCCGCAGCACCCGGGTGAGCGTGCCGAGCAGTTCCTCGTCGCTCTCGAAGTTGGCCAGCGTGTTGCCGGTCAGGGTGAACAGGATCGGCTCGTCGTCGACCAGCCGGGCCAGCATCTGCCCGAGCTCCTCCATGTTGTCGGCGATCGAGAAGTCGAGCTGCACCGGCAGTACCTGGGAGACCGGGAAGCGGGCGCCGCGGACCGGCTCCAGGGTGCCCATCCGGAGCATCTCCGAGCTCATGTCGACCGGGATGTAGTACATGTCCGGGTTGTGCCGGCGCATGTCGCTGAGGATCGTGCGGTCCTTGACGCCGGTGCCGACCCCGAGGCTGACCAGGTGGAAGCCGCCGTTCTCGACGTGCGGGCGGAGCTTGCGCCAGTGCCGCAGGAACGACTCCGCGCCGGCCTTCATGACCAGGTAGAACGGGTCGTTGGTGGCGTTCGCCCAGGCGATCGTCGGGCCGATTCCCCAATAGGAGAAGCCCGAGGTGATCTGCTTGCCGTCACCGGACGTCGAGAACGGTCCGCGCAGGTCGCCGGTCAGCGTCGCGAGCTTGTCCGTCTGGTCCTCGCCGACCAGCACCAGCGACCACGCGAAGTCGTCGTCGGCCAGCGCATGCTCGAGCTTCCGGATCACGGGTACCGGCTCTGTCACGTCTCACCCCTCACATGATGAGAGGTCAGGTTATCGGTTACCGCCGGCTACTGCCGGTCAGACCGGAGTGACCGCGTCGGCCTCGCGACCCTTGGGCCCGTCGACGATCTGGAACTCGACGTGCTGGCCGTCCTCGAGCGTCTTGTACCCGTCGGAGACGATCTTGCTCCAGTGCACGAACACGTCGTCCTGCCCGTCGACGGCCAGAAACCCGTAGCCCTTGTCGGCGTTGAACCACTTCACGGTGCCGCGCACCATCGATACTCCTTGACTACGGGATCCGCTGCACCCGGACCCCTCCGGTACTTCGCGGTCCACAAGCCTAGCCCAGGCCCTCCGTCGGTCGGCGCACTGTCCGCGGCACCGTGAACGCGGCGGCGAGCCCGGTCAGAGCGAGCGAGATACCGAGCCCGAAGGCCATCCGGTACCCGGTCATCGGCGCGGCCGACGCGATCACCGGCCCGGACAGCGCGAGCCCGAGCGAGGCCCCGAGTTGAGCAGCTGAGTTGAGGACGCCGGCGGCGACACCACGGTCGGTTTCCCGCACGTACGCCGTACCCGCGGTGGTGGACGCGACGGACGCGACGCCGAGGCTCACACCCATGACCCCGAAGCCGCTGATCAGCAGAGTCAGCGGCAGTCCCTCCGCGGGCAGCGGCAGCAGTACGGCGACACCCACAGCAACACCCGTGAATCCGGTCAACAGCGCGCGCCGTACGCCGAGCGCGTGGACTGCCGCCGGACCGAGCAGGGAGCCACCGATCACCGCGACGTTGAAGACCGGGAAGATGAGCCCGGCCAATGCCGGTGGCAGGCGCAGTGTGTCCTGCACGTACAGCGCGGCGGTCAGCATCGCCGGGCTCGTCGAGGCGGTCAACGCGGCGGCGGTGAGGTTGCCGCCGAGAACGCCGTGGGTTCGCAGCAGCGAGGGCGGGAGCAGAGGCTGCCGCGACGTTCGCTCGATGCGCGTGAAGCCGATCATCAGCAGGGCAGCTGTTGTCAGCGCCGCCCAACCGGGCCACGCGGCGGCATCCCGCGCGATCTCCGACAGGCCGACGGCCGCCAGGGCGATGCCGGCCGTGACGCAGCAGGCGCCCGGGAGATCGAGGGTGACGACGCGAGTCCGGCTCCCGCGGCCGGGAAGGCTGCGGACGCTCCAGAGCAAGGCGACGAAGCCGATCGGCACGTTGACGGCGAACACCCAGCGCCAGCCTGCGACCTGGGTGATCAGGCCGCCGAGGAACCAGCCGCTCGCCCCGCCCCCGGCGCCCGCTGCCGTCCACCATCCCAGCGCTCGCCGCGCCGCTTCCGGAGGCAGCGCGTCCGACAACGCGGCCAACGCCGCGGGAGACAGGAGCGCCGCGCCGGCGCCCTGGGCGAGGCGGGCGCCGATCAGAACGGCCGGGGACCAGGCGAGAGCGCAGACGAGCGAGGCGGCAGAGAACACAGCGAGCCCGATCCGGAAGATTCGCCGTGCGCCGCCGAGGTCGGCGGTCCGGCCACCGAGCACAAGCAGTCCGGCCAGCACGATCGTGTACGCCATGAACACCCAGGGGAGCGTGGCCGCCGCGAAACCGAGGTCCGCACCGATCGCGGGCAGTGCGGTGGTGACGATGGTTGCATCCAGCACGACGACGAACTGGGCCACGCAGACGACTGCCCAGCCGGAGGAACGGATCGAGGTGTTTCCGGTCAAACCGCTCATGCAGGAAACAGTGCCCGCGTCCACGGATGGCAAACTGATAAAATGCGTTTTGATGGAAACAGTTGAGCTCCCTCCAGGCATCCGCGAGCTGCCCGTGGTCGCGGGCGACCTCGCGCTGGACTTCGCCAACACGGTCGACGATCCCGTCGGTCCGTTGCGGCACGACCACATCGCGGACTACCGCTCGCTGCTGCACTGGTCGCTGCGAGTGGGCCTGCTGACCGGGCCCGACGCGGATCGCCTGCTGCTCCGTACGGCGCCACGCCGGGCGGTGGCCGTAGTCCGCCGGGCCCATCAGTTGCGGGAGGCAATCAACCTGGCGGCGGGTTCGATCGCCGACGGCCGCGAGCTGGAGGGATGGACCGAGCTGCGCCCCTTCGTCCGTACGGCGGTCGACCACGCCGACCTGGTGGACCGCCGCCCGGTCTGGCCGATGGAGGAGCTGGAGTCGCCGCTGTGGCCGGTGGCGCTCGCCGCCTACGAGCTGCTCACCGGCCCTCGCGCGACTCGCATCAAACGCTGCGCGGGCTGTCCCTGGCTGTTCCTGGACCAGTCCAAGAACAACAGTCGCCGCTGGTGCTCGATGGAGATCTGCGGCGTCAACCAGAAGATGCGCCGCTATGTCACGCGGCGTGCTGCTCGTCGCGTCCAGCCCTGAGCCGCCCATCCGAGGCAGAGTGCCGCACCCACCAGTCCCGCGCTGACCCAGAGCGGGCCGCGGAAGGTTCCGGATCCGATCGCGAGGCCGCCCAGCAGCGGTCCGGCGGCAGCGCCGACGTTGAGGGCGGCGGTGGCCAGTCCGCCGGTCAGGACGGGCGACTCGGTGCCGGCGTACAGGGCGTACGAGATCAGCGTCGAGCCGACCGCGAAGGACAGCGCGCCTTGTACGAGGACCAGGGCGACAGCCGGTACGACGTACGCCGTGGTGAGGGCGAACGCGCACCATCCGAGCAGCAAGATGCCGCCGGCAACGAGTACGAGTCGGTCGTCGCGACGGTCGGCGTACCGGCCGGCGACGGTGACGCCCGCGAACGAGCCGAGACCGAAGAGCGCGAGCATCACCGGAACCCATCCCGCCCCAAGTCCGGTTACCTCGGTGAGCACGGGCGAGAGGTAGGTGAACGAGCAAAACGTCGCGCCGTTCACGAGGGCGCCGAGGATCAGCAGTACGGCGAGCCTTGGCGACACGGTGAACCGCCCGACGGTCGCCGGGCCGGTTGTACGGTCCGGGACGGTGCGCAGGATCCCAAGCAGTGCCGGGAGCGAGATGAGCGCGACCGCCCAGAAGGCGGACCGCCAGCCGAGGTACTGGCCGAGCACGGCACCCGCCGGTACGCCGACGATGCACGCGAGCGTCGTACCGCCGAGAAGGACGGAGGTCGCGCGACCCTTCGCGTCCGGGTGGACCAGGGCGGCGGCAGTGGCGAGGGCGATGGCCAGGAAGCCCGCGTTCGCGAGGGCCGCGAGGACCCGGGTGATCAGCAGAACGGTGAAGTCGCTGGTCAGCGCGCCGACCACGTGGACCGCGAGGAACACGGTCAGCGTCACGAGCAACGTCCGGCGGCGTGGCCAGCGGGCGCCGAGTACGGCGACTGCCGGGGCGCCGACGATCATCCCGAGCGCGAACCCGGACGTCAGCCAGCCGGCGGTGGGAATCGAGACGCCCAGGTCCTGGGCGATGTCCGGGCCGAGCCCGGAGAGCATGAATTCAGAGGTCGCCTGGGCGAAAACGGCCAGGCCAAGGAGATACAGCACGAAAGGCATGGAAATGCTCCGCAACCATCAGAAGACGGGTATGAGTCGTCTCCGGCGGTTCCGGGCGAGTTACACGGAACGGCCGGTGGTTACGATCTGTCCGCCTCCGGGCTGGTCACGGCCTGGAGCTTAGAGAACCGGCACACCCACCGTCCACCGAGTTAGGCGCGGCGGGATGCGGCGAGGCCGAGGAGGCCTCCGGCGACCAGGAGGAGGGCGCTCGTCACGCCGAGGTCGTCGGTCTGCAGTACGCCGTTGTCGGTCAGCATCCAGATCGTGGCAGCACCGGTCAGGACCGTGCCGGCCACCACGCCGGGCACGTCCGGCTTGGTCTTTCGCTGCTGGCTCATCCGCGCTCCACCTTGATACTGCCCAGCCTGAGGTCCAGGTCCAGGGTGACCTGCTGCGGGCCGGCCTTGCCGTCCATGCCGAGGTCGTTCAGCTTCAGTTCGGCATTATGACCCTCCTCGTGCTGGTTGAGGAAGGCAACGTCTCCCATCTCGGTCGACACCGTGCCCTGCACGTCCACGTCCTGCGGGAGCTTGACGACCACATCGCCGAGGCCGCCGTGGACCACGACCTTCGCACCCGGCCCGAACTTCGCCTGGGTCAGGTCCAGATGCACCGACCCGGCGTCGAACTCGTAGCTCGTCCCGGTCGCGGTGATGGTCTGGGTGGACGGCGCGACGTAGTTGGTGTCGGCGAAGTTGCGCGGCACACCGGCGAACACCGTGCTCGCGATGGCGCCGATGGCCAGCAGGATGCCGAGCGGCAGCAGGGCCAGCGTGCGGCCGACGAACCCGCCGAGCAGCATGCCGCCGCCGAGCGTGGCCAGGCCGATGATCAGCATGGTCGCCGTGGGCGCACCCGCCAGCGCGGCGATGCCGATCGCGAGGCCGGTCAGCACGACGATGATCGACTTGATCCCGCGCACGCCCTTGGCAGGCGGCCCGGCGGGGGTGCTCGCGACCGGCGAGGTGGTGCCGGCCGGCTCGTCGACGTACAGGCCGAGGGGGTCGTCCTCGGTCCACACAGGCTGGACCGGTTCGACGGTGCGGTCCTGGGGTCGCTGTGTGGCCGAGGACGACGGACCCGCCGGGGGAGCTGACGGGTCGCTCTGAGGAGGCGTGTACGCCGTGGTCTGCTGCGGACCGAAGTACGCCGAAGTAGCCGGCGGCACCGTGTCCTGCGGGCGCTGTCCCTGCTTGTTGTTGCCCTTGCGCTGCTTCGCGATCAGCCAGATGACGCCCACCACGATCAGCGGGCCGGGCACGAAGCGGCCGAAGTTGAACGACGACATCATCGCGATCGCGAAGAACACGCAGGCGCCGATCACCACCGGCCAGAACCACGGGTGGTCGGTCCGGACCCGGTCGCCGAGCACGCCCTGCGCTGCGGAGCGGTCACTGCCCTCGTCGGGCATCAGGACCCAGGCGGCGATGTAGAAGATCACGCCCGGACCGCTGATGATCAGGACGGCCATCACCACGCGGACCAGCACCGGGTCGATGTTCAGCGCGCGGCCGATGCCGCCGCAGACACCCGCGACCCAGCGGTCCGACCTACTGCGCCGCCAGCTCTGGGGGTTCTGCAGGCGGTTGCGGTCGAACCCGGCGGGTCCACTCTGGTTCTGCTCCATGTCATCGATACTCGCGCGAATTCGCCCCGCATCACATCCGGGATACCCCCTGAGGACCCCCGGAGTCGCTGGAAATCGGGGTTCTCCCCTAGCCGACCCTGAGCCCAGCGGGCGGGCGCTGAGGAGGCGGCCCGGGACAAGCCTGCTGGTGTCGGGCCGGTCCACATGTGACGATCGTTGTGATGAGCCAGCCAGCAGCCGCGCCCCCGGGCGGGTCCTCCGCGAACGGAGCCCCACCCGAGCCGCCGCCTGGGCAGAACCAGGATCAGTGGCGCTTCAAGGGCTGGGGACCGCAGGGCCCGGGGCAGTACCAAGGCCCGTACGCCGCCTACGCCGCGCGGATGGGCAACCAGCACGCCGGCTCGGGTGGTCCGGCGTACTCGTCCACGCCGCCACGACCGGCCGCGGAGCCGACTCGTCGGGCGTATCGCCGTACCGAGGGACGCGTCGTCGCCGGTGTGGCCGGCGGGATCGCGGACCACCTCGGCGTGTCGGACACCGTCGTACGGCTGGTGCTGATCGCGACCACGGTGTCCGGCGGCTTCGGCGTACTGATCTATGCGGCGCTGTGGTTCCTGATGCCGCTCGCGCCGGAGACCGTGCCGGATGCGCCTGGGCTGGCCGCGCACACACGTAAAGGGCTACGCACCGATGAACCGGCGCCGCCGGTCGCCGAAGCGAAGCAGCGGAAGCGGGAGAAGAGCCGCGGCCAGCTGCCCGCGCTGGTGGCCATCGGCATCGGCCTGGTCCTGCTCCTGCAGGTCGCCGGGCTCGGCATCGCCGGGAAGCTGTTCTGGCCGCTGGTGTTCGCCGCGACCGGTCTGGCGCTGATCTGGCGGCAGGCTGACGAGAGCCAGAAGGACAAGTGGACGCGCGACGTCCGGGTCCCGATCCTCGGCCTGGTGCTCGGCAAGGGCGGCTGGAAGTCGCTGATCCGGATCGCTGTCGGGCTGATCCTGCTCGGCACCGCGGTCACCTTGTTCCTGGTACAGAACGGCCGGCTCTCGATGGTCGGCGACGTACTGATCGCGCTGCTGCTCGCCGTGGTCGGGATCGGGGTCATCGCCGGGCCGTGGGTGCACCGGCTGAGCCGGGACCTGAACGCCGAGCGCGCGGAGCGGGTGCGTTCGCAGGAGCGCGCCGACATGGCCGCGCACCTGCACGACTCGGTGCTGCAGACGCTGGCACTGATCCAGAAGCAGGCCGAGGACCCGAAGGCGGTCGCCAGGCTGGCGCGCTCGCAGGAGCGCGAGCTGCGATCCTGGCTGTACGACGAGGAACACGACGCCGACCAGACGATCGTCGGCGCCGCGAAGCAGGCGGCCGCCGAGGTCGAGGACTCGCACGGCGTACCGATCGAGGTGGTCACGGTCGGCGACTGCGACCTGACCGAACCACTGGCGTCGATGGTCCGGGCCGCCCGGGAGTCGATGGTGAACGCCGCCAAGCACTCCGGTGCCGCGAAGATCGACGTGTTCGTCGAGGTGGACGGCGACCGGGTGGAGATGTTCGTCCGCGACCGCGGCAAGGGCTTCGAGGTGGACGAGGTCCCGGACGACCGGCTCGGCTTGCGGCACAGTGTGATGGGCAGAATGGAACGGCACGGCGGACGCGCGACGGTGCGGTCCGATTCCGAGACAGGCACCGAAGTGCGACTGGAGATGGACAGATGAGCAGCAGGCGCGTCGTAGTCATCGACGATCACGACATGTTCCGGGCCGGGGTACGCAGCGAGATCGGCACCGCTGTCGACATCGTCGGGGAGGGAGCCGACGTCGACAGCGCGGTCAAGGCGATCGTCGGCACCGAGCCGGACGTCGTACTCCTCGACGTCCACCTGCCGGGCGGCGGTGGCACCGAGGTGATGAAGCAGGTGCACCAGCGGCACCCGGACATCAAGTTCCTCGCGCTGTCGGTCTCCGACGCCGCCGAGGACGTGATCGGCGTGATCCGGGCCGGCGCCCGCGGGTACGTCACCAAGAACATCTCCGGCACCGAGCTGGTCGACGCGATCAACCGGGTCGCCGACGGCGACGCAGTGTTCTCGCCGCGGCTGGCCGGCTTCGTCCTGGACGCCTTCTCCGGCGCGATCGACATCGCCTCGGTGGACGAGGACCTGGACCGGCTGTCACAGCGGGAGCGTGAGGTACTGCGCTTGATCGCGCGGGGCTACGCGTACAAGGAGGTCGCCCGCGAACTCTTCATCTCGGTGAAGACGGTCGAGACCCACGTCTCCTCGGTACTCCGCAAACTCCAACTCTCCAACCGCCACGAACTAACCCGCTGGGCCACCGACCGCCGCCTGGTGTAATCACGCGCCAGGGCACCGGATATGGCCGAGGTTGTCGTACCGCTTACCGTTCGCGACCTGACCGACGCCGACCTGCCCGCCTGCGGCTGGTACGGGACAGCGACGGATCTTGCGTACGTAGCCGAAGCGATCCGACGTGCCCGTCGCGGCGAGGTCGACTACTTGGCGGTCTGTCCGCCTTCCGGTCTGCCTGTTGCGGTTGGTGGGGTCGACTACACCAAACCGCCCGGCGCGGCGACTATTTGGCAACTGTCGGTCCAGGCGGAGCTGCGCTCATGTGGGATCGGATCAGTCCTGATCGGGGCGTTGGAACAGCGAGCTCGAGCCCGCGGACTCGGTTGGGTCGAGTTGGGCGTGGACGACAACAGGTCGCGACCGCGCGGCTTGTACGAGCGGTTGGGCTACGTGGTGAGCGGCAACGAGATCGGCTCGTGGGACCAAGAGGCTGCGGACGGATCCACGGCCCGCTACGAAACGCGGATCACTCTGATGCGCAAGCAACTGACCTAGAGCCTGATAGTTCCAGAGGTCGGGTTAACCCCAACACCGTTCGGTTAAGGGCGGGGGCCGGCTCTCAACCCCGGTGGTGGGAAAGAAATCGTCGGCATGTGCAAATTTGTTTCCCAACCGTCCGTCACGCACTCCGCCTCGGGAGCCGACGGTCGTCGGAGTTGCCGAACCGGCTCAAGTGGGGAGGCTCGCGTACCGGATCCGGCGGGTAATCCTCCCCGGTCCGTAGATCAGGCTGTCATGGGCTCCGTCGACAGCGGGCAGGCGGGTCGTTTGAGTCCTGTAGAGCTTGATCGCGTGGGGGCTTACCTGCCGGAGGAGGTGTAGGGGAGGAGGGCCATTTCGCGGGCGTTTTTGATGGCTCGGGCTACTTGTTTCTGTTGCTGGACGGACAGGCCGGTGACTCGGCGGGAGCGGATTTTGCCGCGGTCGGAGATGAACTTTCGCAGGAGCGCGGTGTCCTTGTAGTCGATGAAGGTGATGCCGTCGCGGTCCAGTGGGTTCTGCTTCGGCTTGCGCTTGCCGGTGGGTACCGGGCGTCGGGCCATGACGGCCTCCTTTGTTGAATGTCGTTTTCAACTAGCGTAGCGCAAGGTCTCAGCGGTGGCGTGTTTCGGCCAGGGCATCGATTCGCCACTCCGATCCTTCGGTCCGGGCTTGGCGGCTGTTATACCGTCGACTCTTATGGAGCGGAATCTCACAGCCGATCAGCTCGCGCTCTTCGAGAAGGAGTTCGCATCGAACCCGCAGTACCGGGTGATGCAGAACGCCGTCACGCAGACGCCGGTCAACAGCATCGCCCTGGATCGCCAGGTCGTCACGTCCATGGATCACTCGGTGTCCAATCTGCTGGACGACTGGAAGGTCACCAATCAGAAGAAGAGCGGTCGGTGCTGGCTGTTCGCGGGGCTGAACCTGCTCCGCGCCGGCGCGGCCGACAAGCTCGGGGTCAAGGACTTCGAGTTCTCGCAGAACTACGTGCTGTTCTGGGACAAGTTCGAGCGTTCGAACTTCTTCCTCGAGGCGATCATCGACACCGCGGACCGCGACGCCGACGACCGGACGGTGGCGCACCTGCTGTCCGACCCGATCGGTGACGGCGGCCAGTGGAACATGTTCATCGCGGTGGTCCGCAAGCACGGCCTGGTGCCGAAGACGGCGATGCCGGAGACCGAGAGTTCGTCCGCGACCGCGCAGCTGAACGACGCTCTCCGCAAGCTGCTTCGCCAAGGCGCGCGCGACCTGCGGGCGCTCGACACCGACGACGCGCGCCGCGACCGTAAGCGGGAGATCCTGACCACCGTGCACCGGGTGCTGAGCATCCACCTCGGTACGCCGCCGCAGAAGTTCCTGTGGCAGTGGAAGGACAGCGACAAGGGCTTCCACCGCGACGGCTGGACCACGCCGACCGAGTTCGCGGCGGCGTACGTGCAGCTGCCGGTCGACGAGTACGTCTGTCTCGTGCACGACCCGCGGGAGACCAGCCCGGTCGGCCGGACCTTCACCGTGGACTACCTCGGCAACGTCATCGACGCCCCGCCGGTGGTGTACCTGAACGTCGAGATCGACCTGATCAAGCAGCTCACCCAGGACGCGATCGTCGGCGGCGAGCCGGTCTGGTTCGGCTGCGACGTCGGCAAGCAGATGAACTCCGACCTCGGCTTCTGGGACGCCAAGCTGTACGACTACGGCGCGGTGTACGACACCGAGTTCACGCTGGACAAGGCCGAGCGGCTCGTGCACCACGAAACGCTGATGACGCACGCGATGCTGTTCACCGGCGTCGACGTGGTGGACGGCAAGCCGCGCCGCTGGCGGGTCGAGAACAGCTGGGGCGACGAGAAGGCCGACAGCGGTTTCTGGACCATGAATGACTCGTGGTTCGGCGAGCACGTCTTCGAGGTCGCCGTACGCCGGTCTGCGCTGCCGGCCGACCTGCAGGCCCGCCTGGACGAAGCCCCGATCGTCCTCCCCGCCTGGGACCCGATGGGTGCGCTAGCCGATCAGGCCTAACGCCTCAGCGGGGCGCTCGAGGGTTGGCAGGTGGCCGGCCCACGGGAGGTGGATGCGCTCCGGGTTCGGCAGCCGTTCCGCCAGGTAGTCCGCGCTGTCGGTGAAGAACTTGAAGTCGTGCGCGCCGGTGATCAATCGCACCGGCGCGCCGATCTTCTCGGGCTCGACGGCGTACTCCTCGTTCTCCAGGTCGTCGCCTGCGGCGAGCTGCAGGTCGAAGGCGCGTTTCTGCATCGCCCGCAGGAGCTCGCGGGCGTCGTCGTCGGCGTCCGGACCGATCCAGCGCCGCACGGTGAGGTCGGTCGCGCCGTCGACGTCGCCGGCCTCCAGCAGCTTGTTCTCCTCGCCCCACAGCGCCCGGAGCTCGTCGTCCGGCTCCACGTTGTCGGTCGGCGCACAGAGCAGTACGAGACGGGCGAACCGCTCGGGCGACCGGCTCGCGGCCTGCTGTACGACGTACCCGCCGTACGAGGCCCCGACCGCGATCACCGCACTGGACCCGACCGCGTCGAGCACCGCGAGGACGTCGCCCGCGTCGGAGTACTTGGCACCCGCCTCCACCGGCGTCTCGCCGTACCCGCGTAGGTCCAGCGTGATCACCCGATGGCTCGACTTCAGCTCTTCCACCTGCCGGGCCCACATCCGGGCGTCGGCCACGCCCGCGTGCACGAGCAGCAGATCCGGGCCGTCCCCGGTCACGTCGTAAGAAATCGTCATGGCTGCACCCTGTACGTCGTACCGCCCGCAGGCAAACCGATTAGACGCGGACGACGGTGAAGGCTTCCGCGTAGTGGTTGGCAGGGTAGCCCGCGGCCGTGGCGACGGCGGCGAAGTTGCGGCGGATGCCGGTGCGGAGGCCGTCCGGGTCGCGGTGCTGGCTGGTGTGTGACATCAGTGCCGCCAGCTTCTGGTCGAAGGTGTCGGTGATATCGACGTAGTGGTTCGCGACCGGGTGGTCCATCATCCACAGCTCGCCGACCTCCCACGCCTCCTCGGTCAGGTCCGGGTACGCGTACGGGTTCCCGGCGGCCGGGTAGAACGCCCGGACCGTTGCCTCCGCGGCGGCCAGGTGGTCGGGGTGGGAGACCTGCAGGCGGTGCCACGAGCGCTCGGGCGACTGCGTGAGCAGCCGCTGCGGGCGCACCTTGCGGATCACCTGGCTGATGTCGCGGACGAGCTCTGCGGTCGGCTCGACAGATCCGTCCTCGTACCCGAGGAAGTGCAGGTCGCGGACCCCGACGTGTTGCGCGGCAGCTGTCTGCTCGGCCCGACGTACGGCGGGAATCTCGGCGCGGTCCCGATCCGGTTCGAAACCACCGGCCTGCCCGTCGGTGACGATGCAGTACTGGACCTCGATACCGGCCTTGGTCCACAGCGCGACCGTGCCGGCGCCGCCGAAGTCGATGTCGTCCGGGTGCGCGACGACCACCAGAATCCGCTCGATCTCGTCATCTGGTCGCGGATTCGCCTCGGGCACGCTCACAGCCAGACCCTAGCCGTTTGCCCAGGCAGGCACAGTTGAACCTATGGAGTTCGGTGGGGTCTGCGACCCCCAGGACGCCGGCTTCGACCACGACCGTCTCGCGGAGGCGATCGGTCTGATCGAGGCACGGGGAGGGGTCGCGCAGTTGTGCGTCGTCCGGGGCGGCCGGACGGTGGTCGACCGCTCCTTCGGGTGCTCACCGAACGCGTTGTTCTGGCTCTTCTCCGCAAGCAAGCCGTACCTCGCGATCGTGGTCCATCAACTGGTCGAATCCAGGCGGCTGCATCTCGACGACGCGATCGCGGCGTACTGGCCGGAGTTCGCGCGCAACGGCAAACGTGAGATCACCGTCCGCGAGGTCCTGCGGCACCGGTCCGGCGTCTCGAACGCGGGCTCGTACGTCGGCGAGGTCCGTGCGATGACCGACTGGGACCGTGCGCTGCGCCGGATCGAGGAGGCCAAGCCGCGGTGGCCGATCGGGACCGTCGCGTACAGCCCGCTGGCGTTCGGGTTCATCCTCGGGGAGGTCGTACGGCGCTGCAGCGGGACGCCGATCGACGAGCTGGTACGACGTACCGTCCTCGAACCGCTCGGCGTCGCGGACACGTACCTCGGCCTGCCCGACGAGCTCTGGGACCGGCACGTGCCGATCCGGGCGTCCGGTCCGATCGGGCCGTTCATCCAGTCCGTCGTGAACCGCCGCAGTACGCGCGAGGCCGTCGTACCCGCTGCCGGGATCTCGACGACCGCACGCGACCTGGCCGAGCTCTATCAGGCGTTGCTCGAGGGGCGGCTGCTGCGGCCGGAGTCGCTCGCGACCGCGCTCGAGCCGACCAGCGAGGGCGAGTACGACCCGGTGGCGCGGGCACCGGTCCGGTGGTCTCAGGGCTTCCAGCTCGGCGGCCCGCGGTGGATGGAGGGTGCCGTGTCGTCCTTGGGGTCACTGAGCAGCCCGCGGGCGTTCGGCCACAACGGAAGCAACTGCTGTATCGGGTGGGCCGACCCGGATCGTCAGATCGCGTACGCGTACCTGACCAACCGGGTCGGCCGTCCGCAGCCCGACCTCCTGCACCACGCTGCCGTCGCCGACAAGGTGCTCGCAGCCGCCGACTAGGTGAGGACCGGAACCGCCGTCCGCTCGCTGATCACGTGGTCGACGATGCCGTACTCCTTGGCGCCGGCCGCGGTCAGCACGTGGTCGCGATCGGTGTCGTGCCGCAACCGCTCGATGGACTGGCCGGTGTGCCGAGCCAGGATCTCCTCGACCTGTGCGCGGACTCGCACCACTTCGTCGGCCTGCAGGATCAGGTCCGGGATCGTGCCCTGCCCACGGCCGGCCGGCTGGTGCAGTACGACGCGCGCGTGCGGCAGGAGCGCACGACGCCCCGCCGTACCGGCCGCGAGCAGCACCGCGCCGGCGGAGATCGCCTGCCCGACGCCGTACGTCGCGACCGGCGACTGGATGTACTGCATCGTGTCGTAGATCGCGAGCATCGCGGACATGTCGCCGCCCTCGCAGTTGATGTAGAGGTTGATCTCCGCCTCGGGATTGTCCGTCTCCAGGTGCAGCAGCTGCGCGATGATCGCGTTCGCGACGCCGGAGTCGATCCCCGTGCCGAGGTAGATCACGCGCTCGGTCAGCAGGTGCGAGTAGACGTCCATGATCCGCTCGCCGCGGGGATGCTGGGCGATCACGTTCGGGATCGTGTAGCTGCTCATGCTGCTGCCGCCTTCCTGGGCATGACCTGGTCGAAGGACTCGACGATGTGGTCGATGAAGCCGTACTCGCGGGCCTGGTCGGCGGTGTACCAGTGGTCGTGCAGCGAGTCCTCGTGCACGATGTCGAACGGCTGCCCGGTGTCCTCGGCGATCAGCCCGAGTACGGTGTCGCGGATGTGCCGCAGGTCGTTGGCCTGGATCTCGATCTCGACGGCGGATCCGCCGATGCCGGCCGAGCCCTGGTGCATCAGGACGCGGGCGTGCCGCAACGCGTAGCGCTTCCCCGGCGTACCGGCCGACAGCAGGAACTGCCCCGCGCTGCAGGCCAGCCCGATCGCCAGCGTCGACACGTCGCACGGCACCAGCCGCATCACGTCCCGGATCGCCAGCATCGACGGCACCGAACCGCCGAGCGAGTGGATCCAGAACGCGATGTCGGTGTCCGGGTCCTCGGCCGCCAGCGTGAGGATCTGGGTGGCCAGCAAGGTCCCGTTGTCGTCGTCGAGGGTTCCGTCCAGTACGACGATCCGCTGCCCGAGCAGCCGCTGCCGGGCGGACTCGTTGAACAGCGGCGGTTTCATGTCTTCTGCCATGTCATCCACACTGACCGGGCGAACGGCACGATCCCAGCTTTTCTGCTGACGGCAAGTCTGCCCACAGCAAAGCCGTTCCTGTGGCAGTCTCCTCCGGGTGATTTTGACCGACGACCTGTCCGAGCAGGAGCGCACCCTCCTGGAACTGACCGCCACCCCGGCCGCGACGCTGCTCGGCGCGGTGTCGATGATCCTGCGTACGACGCTGTTCAGCGAGGATCCCGCCGCCTGGGTCGACATGTGGCAGGCGCGCCCCGACCTCGCCCGTATCGAGTGGATGGACGGCCCGGAACTCGCCGACGTCGTCGCCCACCTGGCCGCAAAGGACTACGAGGGCACGATCGAAGGCGTCCCCGGCCTACGCATCACGTCGTACGACGACCACAACGCCAAGATGCACTGGCTCGGCGCCAGCACTCCGGTGGTCCTCCACCTGACCCGCCAGCAGTCCTAGAGAACGCCGGCCAACAACTCGTCGAAGCCGGCCGGAAACGTGTGACCGAGTCCCGGCAGTCGCTCGATATTGCATCCGAACCCGGTGAGCTTCGAGGCCGCACCGTCCACGACCTCGAGCAGATCGTCGTCGGTCCCGATCCAGATCGTTGCCGGCGACAACTTCCCGTCGGCGTACGCCGGAAGCTCCCGCAACGCAGGCGCCAACGCGACCACACCGGCAACAGCCGTCGGCCGCCCGGTGAGCGCCCAGTCAAGCGCCACTCGCCCACCCGCCGAGAACCCCGCCGCGATCAGCGGCAGGCCTGCGACCTCGGCGAGCGCACGGGCGATGTCTGCGCGTGCTTGCTCGGGGTCGGGCCAGGTGCGATACATCGGCGACATCCGGTACGACGACTGCACACAGGCCAAGGCATACCCGAGCTCCACCACCCCACCCCAATCCCGCCGGGCATGCCCCACGCGCTGCCCCGCCCCGTGAAGCGCCACCACCACCCCAACCGGCTCCCCGTCGGGTAGGACGACCAACGGAGGGACTGGTTCGTCAGCAACCCGCGCCTCCGACACCTTGATCAGCTCAGCGAACTCCGCGCGGTCCTGCAAAGCCTCCAAGTCGTCATCCACCAGGATCGCCGACCGCCACCACGCACCCGCCGTACTCGCGTCCTGCAACACCCGCATCGCCCCGTCGGCGTCACCGTCCGCGCCCAGCAGGCAGGCCTTCAGGTGGGCGAGTTCGGCGGCCCACGGCTCAAGCCCGTCGCTCTCCGCGTCCACCAGGTCCGCGGCGGCCCGGTAGCGGTGGTCGTAGTAGAGGACTTCGACCCGGTCCACCAGGTCGTCGTACCGCAGCTCGGAGGCATCCATGAGGCTGATCCTCGCAGTCCCGGACGCGCGGTTCGAACCCGTTTTCGGAAAGTGTCTGGGGGAGCGCCTAAGGTGTTCAGTGATGACTACGCTGTTTTCGCCTGATGAGCTCCCGGTGCCGCTGGAGGAGTCGAAGACGTCTCGGGCCGACCCGGATGCGCTGCTCGAGGGACTGAACCCGCAGCAGCGCGCCGCCGTGGTGCACGCCGGCAAACCGCTGCTGGTGGTGGCCGGTGCGGGGTCGGGGAAGACGCGGGTGCTGACCCGCCGGATCGCCTACCTGCTGGCGGCCCGCGACGCGCACCCCGGCTCGATCCTGGCCATCACGTTCACCAACAAAGCCGCCGCGGAGATGCGCGAGCGGGTGGTGGACCTGGTCGGCCCGCGGGCGAAGCTGATGTGGGTCTCGACGTTCCACTCCTCTTGCGTTCGGATCCTCCGCCGCGACATCAAGCGGTTCGGGATCAACTCGACGTTCTCGATCTACGACGACACCGACTCGCGCCGGCTGATGACGCTGGTCTGCCGCGAGCTCGACCTGGACGTCAAGCGGTACAACCCGCGCGCCGTGCTGAACTGGATCAGCACCCAGAAGAACGAGCTGATCGACCACGAGACCTCGGCCGCGAAGGCGGAGAACCATCTCGAGGAGACGTACGCCGAGTGCTACCGGATCTACCAGGAGCGGCTCGCCCAGGCGAACGCCCTCGACTTCGACGACCTGCTGATGACCACGGTCAACCTGCTGCAGGCCTTCCCCGAGGTCCGTGAGTACTACCGGCGCCGTTTCCGCCACGTGCTCGTCGACGAGTACCAGGACACGAACCACGCGCAGTACACGCTGATCCGCGAGCTCTGCGGTGAGGACGCCCCCGCCGGCAACGATCCGACGGCACCGCCCGCCGAGCTGATGGTGGTGGGCGACTCCGACCAGTCGATCTACGCGTTCCGCGGGGCGACCATCCGTAACATCCTCGCCTTCGAGGAGGACTTCGCCGGCGCCGAGACGATCCTGCTGGAGCAGAACTACCGCTCCACCCAGACCATCCTGACCGCGGCCAACGCGGTGATCAGCCGGAACGAGGGCCGCAAGGCGAAGAACCTCTGGTCCGACCAGGGCCAGGGCGAGCAGATCGCGGTGTACGTCGCGGACAACGAGCACGACGAGGCGCAGTTCGTCGCCGACGAGATCGACCGGCTGGCCGACGCCGACAGCGTGAAACCGTCCGACGTCGCGGTGTTCTACCGGACCAACGCACAGTCCCGGGTGTTCGAGGAAGTCTTCATCCGGACCGGCCATCCGTACAAGGTGGTCGGCGGCGTCCGGTTCTACGAGCGCAAGGAGGTCCGCGACGCGCTCGCGTACCTGCGCGTTCTGGTGAACCCGGAGGACACCGTCTCGCTGCGCCGGATCATGAACGAGCCGAAGCGCGGGATCGGCGACCGGGCCGAGGCCGCGATCGAGGCGCTCGCCCAGCGGGACCGGATCTCGTTCGCGCAGGCGATGCGCCGGGCCGAGGATGCGCCGGCGATGGCGTCGCGCTCGGTGAACGCCGTCCAGGCGTTCGTCGACATCCTCGACGAGCTGACCGCGATGGTCGACTCGGGAGCCCCGCCGGACGACATCCTCGACGTCGCCCTGCACCGCTCCGGGTACTACGAGACGCTGCAGAAGTCCCCGGACCCGCAGGACGAGACCCGCCTGGAGAACCTGGACGAGTTCATCTCGGTGGCACGCGAGTTCGTCGAGGAGCGGACCGCCGCCGGCGAGGCCGCCGACCTGCAGGCCTTCCTGGAGCGGGTCGCGCTGGTCGCCGACGCCGACCAGATCCCGGACGCGGCCGACGACGGCGGCGTGGTCACGCTGATGACCTTGCATACCGCGAAGGGCCTGGAGTTCCCGGTGGTGTTCCTGACCGGCATGGAGGACGGCGTCTTCCCGCACTCCCGGTCGCTCACGGATCTGAAGGAGCTCGAGGAAGAGCGCCGGCTCGCGTACGTCGGGATCACGCGGGCCCGGCAGCGGCTGGCGCTCTCCCGGGCCGCCGTGCGTTCGGCGTACGGCGCTCCCCAGCACAACCCGCCGTCCCGGTTCCTGGAGGAGCTCCCCGCCGAGCTGCTCGACTGGCGTCGCGACGAGTCCGCGATCACCAGGTGGTCCGGCACCGGGACGACCCGCGGTAGTGGGATCCCGAGCCGCTACGAGCCGGCCCGCAGGACAGCGTCCGACAAACCAGTGATCAGCCTGAACCCGGGCGACCGGGTCGTGCACGACAGCTTCGGGATGGGCACCGTCGTGGTGGTCCGCGGAGAGGGCCAGCAGGCCCAGGCCGACATAGATTTCGGCTCCGAGGGCGTGAAACGACTCCTGCTCCGGTACGCCCCAGTGGAAAAGATCTGAGCCCGCGGGTCATCTACGCCGTCAAGGAGCCCGACTCTCCTGGCGGTGGGATCCGGGTTCAGGCACGCCACGTCGAGCTTCTGCGCGCCGCGGGGATCGACGCCGCATTGTGGTTCCGTACGCCGGGCTATCGGCTGCCGTGGTTCGAGACGAGCGCGCCGATCCTCGGGGACGACCAGCTCGAGCTGGGCGCCGGCGACCTGCTCGTCGTACCGGAGCTGTACCTGCTGCCGGGGGTGGATCCCGCGCCTGGTGTGCGGAAGGTGATCTTCAACCAGAACCACTTCCTGACCTTCTGGTCCTGGCGCGACACCGCTGGGTATCCGGGCTGGGACCCGGCGCCGGAGGTCTGGGCCGTGTCGCAGGAGAGCCGTGACGTGCTCGGCCGGCTGCACCCCGAACTCCCGGTCCGCCTGGTGCCCAATCCGATCGACGCCGACCTGTTCCGGCCCGGACTGGCGCGCACCCGCCAGATCGCCTGGATGCCCCGGCGTCGCCCGCTCGAGGCGTCGGTGCTGGAACGGCTGCTGCGGAACGACCCGCGAGCCGACGGAGTCCACCTGGCTGTGCTCGCGGAGCTCAGCGAGAGCCAGGTGGTCGAGGCGCTCGGCCGGACTTCCGTGTTCGTCGCACTGGGGATCTCCGAAGGATTCGGCTTGCCCGTCGCGGAGGCGCTCGCCGCCGGTTGCCTGGTCGTCGGGTACCCCGCCGGGGGCGGCGAGGAACTGTTCGAGGCGCCGGGAACCTGGCGGATCGACGACGCGCGGCCGCATCTGCTCGCGGACCGGGCGCTGGAGCTGGTCGACGTACCGGCGGAGGATCCCGTCCGTGGTGCGGCGCGGGACTGGATCACGGAGCGTTACTCCCCGGCGGTGACCGCCGAGGCCCTGCTGGCCGCGGTCGAGTCGGCGCGGGCGTTACCGGGCCGCGCCGGTGTCGCCACCCACCCGATCGTCTGGCCGGATGACCCGGTCGCCGCCGCCGAGCGGGCCCATCCATGGCGACCGTGAGCAGATCGAGGTGAAGCTTTCGGACGTTTGCGTTGCATCTGACCCGGAGATTGAGACAATCAAGGGTCTTCGGCCCCCTCCCGGAAGCGCTCCAGCCCATGTCCAAGTCGTCGGCCAGTAACCGCCGGATCATCCTGGCGGGAGCGAATCCTGGCCTGCGGCTGTTCGACGAGAACGGCAAGGTGACGGCGTACGCGTCGATCTGGATGGTCGACTGGTCGATCCGCGGCTCGGGTACGGCGGTGGTGCTGTGGTTCGACGGGATCGTCCGCGTGGTGTCCGAGGACGTCGATCTCGCCTCCTGGCTGGAGCAGTACTTCGTCCGCTCGTTCCTTGAGGTCCAGGGCCTGCCGTGGCACGAGCCGGCCGTCGAACGGGACCTGGTCCAGGTCTCGATGAACCTGGCCGACGGGCTGAGCGCCAAGGCCGCGGACATCCAGATCGAGATGAGCGGCGTACTGGACCGGCGGTTGTTCGCGACCGACAACTTCCAGCTTGCCGACGGCAACCACAGCCTCAGCCTGGTGATCGCCCCGGTCCGCTCCGCGACCGTCTCGATCGGCGGCGCCTCGGTGCCCGGTTTCGTTCAGGTCGACGGCTCACCGGACAAGCCGGGCTCGTCAGCGTTCCTTACAACCGCCGAGGTCTGGCAGCGTTAACCCAGGCTGAACCAGTTCTCCATCCGCTCGACGACGCGCTGATCGCCGCCGAGCACCCGCTGCAGCCTGAACAGGTACGCCGCGATTCCGGCCGCGCCCTGCATCCAGCCGACGCCCGGCCGCAGCAGCGGATCCTCGTTGTGGTGCTCGACGAACCGCCAGTACCCCTCCGGGTAGGCATAGTCGAGCAACGTGTCACCCATCCGTACGGCGAACTCCAGGTCCTGCTCGTCGCCGTCGCGATGCCACGCGTCCAGGAACGCGTCACCGACACCCGCCGTACCGCAGCAGCGGCCGTCGTTGTCCCAGAAACCCGGATGGAGCCGCTCGGGGATGCCGGAGTACCGGACGCTGTCCAAACACCGGTGACGCCACGTCTGCGGCGTCGCACCGGCGATCTGCGGTACGTCGGCGTACTCGAGCGCACTGAACGTCGACGCGGTCCCGGCACCGCCGTGGCACCAGTTGAACGTGTACTCGTCGCCGTGCCGCTCCGCCCACGGAATCACCCGCGGCACCCGAAAGCCTTTGTCGTCGTTGATCCCGAGCGTCACCAGGTGCTCGGCCCCGCGCCGCGCCACATCGACGAGCTCAGGCCGCCCGAGTTCCACGCCGGCCACGGCGAGCACCGCCGCGATCCCCGCGAGACCATGCGAGAAGTTCGGCATCTCGGTCGGCTCGTCGGTGCGGAACCGGCGGGACACGAACTGCCAGTTGACCCCGGTGGGCGGCTTCTCCTGTTCACCGAGCAGCAGGTCCGCGGCCCGGTTGGCCAGCGCCGAGGCGTCGTCACCGCAGCGGTTCGCCCATAAGGCACCGAGCAGGATCGCGCCCGTTCCGAGGGTGACGTCGTTGGCGACCGCACCAGGGGTGTACCTCGGTTGGTCGAGAAAGCTCTCCGGCCAGCCGTCCTCGGTCGCCAACGCCTGAAGGCGTTCCAGCGCGGCGCTCGTGCCCGCCTGGTCGAGCGCGGTGAGCACTCCGATCGAGCTGACCAGTCCCCCGAAGAAGGTGGTGCTCGTGGTCGTCGGGATCGTCGTACGGATGCGGTCCGCGATCGCAACGGCAAGGTCCTGTTCGGTAGCGGTCCACTGCCGGGTCAGACGGATCTCGGCGAGCGTGTGGGCGAGCCCGCCGATGCCGTTGTGGATGCCGTCGCGGTCCTCCGCGGTCGGCTGCTCGTCGCCGGCGAACTCGGGGATCCACGGGCCGTCGTCGTCCCACCGGACCTGGTCCATGACCCAACCCCAGGCCGTCTCGCCGATCTCGCCGTACGTCATGGCTGGGCGTTCCGGAGCCGGATGCCGCTCCACTCGAGGGTGCTGGCGGTGGCCGCGGCCCAGAAGTCGTGCAACCGCCGCAGGACACGCAACTGGATCCCGGCCTCCTCGTGCAGCGCGAACAGGTCACCGACCCGTTCCGGCGTACCGAGAGGCCGTACTTCGGTGGTCGCGACGACGGCGGCGTCGTGCTCGACGAAGGCGTCGGCGGGGAGGCGGTACGCGTACAGCTCGACGGAGCGCATCGCCTCCAGCCAGCCGTACTCGACGGCGTGGACGCGGGAGCCGGAGCCGACGCCGATGATCCGGTCGCGGTCCTCAGGAGTGGTGTTCGGTCCGACCCAGGCCATCGCTCGCGGGCATTGGCGGGGGAACCAGTAGTCCGGCGCGCGGTCGTGGCCGACGGCCCAGACGTACGCCGTGGCCTGCTGCGCCGTCTTTGCGACGTGCGGCCGGAAGATCTCGATGGTCGGATCCTCGGAGAAGTGCAGAACCTCACCAGCAGCCGGACGCATGCGCGGCAGCTTAGCCAGAGGCGGTGTTGCGGTGCGCGGGAATTACGGGTTGAGGCCGCAGTGGTCGCGCAGCCACGGCATCGGGTTGATCGCCTCGCCGCCGTCCGGGTGGACCTCGAAGTGCAGGTGCGGGCCGGTGGTGTTACCCGTCATGCCGATCGCGCCGACCTGGTCACCGGCGTACACGGTCTCGCCGACCTCGACGCTGAACTTCGACATGTGGTTGTACCAGGTGACGGTGCCGTCCTCGTGCCGGACCTGGACCTGACGGCCGTACGGGCCGGCCCAGTCGGCGAAGATCACGACGCCCTTCATCACGGCTCCGATCCGGGTGCCCATCGGGGCGGCGAAGTCGGTGCCGGTGTGGTTGCGGGCCCAGCGGCTGCCGCCCTGCCCGAACGTCGCGGTGATGTGGTAGCCGGAGACCATCAGCTCGCAGCGGGTGGCGGACTCACGGGCCTTCTGCTCGGCGGCTTCGGCCTTCGCCTTCGCGGTGGCCAGGGCGCTCGCGCGCTTCGCGGTCAGGGCCTGGGTGGCGGTCAGCTTCGCGGCTCGGGCCTGGGCCAGCTTGGCGGCGGCGGACTGCTTCTTGGTGGTCGTCGTGTCGGCCAGCTGGACCCGGGAGGAGTCACGGGTGGCGAGCTGGCGCGCCTGGATGCGTGCCGTGGTGATACCGGACAACTGCTGCCCACTGTCCAGGCTGAGCGCGGCGAGGTTCACCGCGGAGTTGGCCTGGGTCGGTGACGCCAGCGAGCTGTGGCTGAAGCCGACAGCACCGGCTGCTGCGGCGAGCGCAGCGGTCAAACCGACGATCTGGGAGCTGGTGGGGGTATTACGCCTGGCGACGCGATGCTTGGCACTATGACGTCCTGCGCCGGGTTTGCGCGCAGCGTTGCCGGGCGTGACGCGGTCTCCCGCGGCACGGTGCTGGGACACAACGTGGCCTTTCGGTCACAGGGGAGGGGCTAGGGGAAAGCGAGGGGGAAGCTCTCTCCTCCTCTCGAGGGGTTTATTCCCCGGGAGGACTCACAGACCATAACGGAAGGGTCACGGGGTGACAAACCCCGCCACCCACTTTTCCGCACGTCCTTCACGAAACCTTTGCATGAGCTGCTGCACGTGCATCGGCCGGAATCGCTGAGAAGGCTTCCTGGTCAGGCAGTTTTGGGTTCTTCGTCCAGGTGGGCCAGTACGCCGGTGATGCGGTGCACGACCTCGCCGTGGAACGGCAGGGACAGGTGGCCCACGCCGTGCACCCGGACGTTACTCGCCACCAGATCGGGGTGCCGGATCCGGGCCCTGCGCTGCGGCACGATCAACTGGTCGACGTCGCTGTAGAACGCGACGAACCGGGTCCGGCAGTCCGGCGCCGGCTCGTCCAGCTCCGCCATCAGGTCGCTGTCCGGCCGGACCTGCTTCACCAGCGGCCACGGCAGCAGCTTGGCCGCGGCCGTGCCCTGGTGCGGCGTCCCCAGCGTGACGCAGGTGTGCACGAGGGCGTCGCCACCGAGTCGCTGGATGTAGTACCGCGCGATCAGCCCGCCGAGGCTGTGCCCGATCACATGGATCTGGTCGGATCCGGACGCCTCGCAGATCGCTTCGATCTCACGGCCCATCCGTTCCGCGGTACGCCGTACGTCCAGCGTCAGCGGTGAGTACGAGAACGTGTGGATGCTGCTGAATCCGCGGCGCACCAGGTGCCGGCGCATCATCGCGAAGACCGTGTGGTTGTCGATGATCCCGTGTGCGAGCAGGATCGGCGTACCGGCGGCCCGGATGTCGCTGACCAGCAGGCCGCGCTGGGCCGGACCGAGGCCGGTCAGGTTCAGTCGCGCGGGGAGCGCGGGAGAATTGCTGACGAGACCGAGCGGGTACATCGCCAGGTGTGTGGTCAGCCAGCCGAGCTCGACCGCCGCGCCGTGCAGCACGCTGGGCGAGAGTGCCGAGCGGGCGCCGTACGCCAGTCCGTCCAGTGCGCCGCGGACATCGTCCTGCCAGGAGCCCATGCGCGCCTCCTCACAAACCAGACCCCCCGGTGGTCCGATCACTTTCAACGGTAACCGGTTCCCGTTCGGCGTGTGGGGGAACACACGGCGCCGTGTCTTATCCGTGAGGAACGCAGCGGTTAGCCTGCCCACATGTCTGCTACGAGCCCGTTGCGCGTTGTCGTCGCCAAGCCCGGTCTGGACGGTCACGACCGTGGCGCCAAGGTCGTCGCCCGTGCCCTGCGGGACGCCGGCATGGAGGTCATCTACACCGGGCTGCACCAGACCCCGGAGCAGATCGTCGAGACCGCGATCGCCGAGGATGCCGACGCGATCGGGTTGTCGGTGCTGTCCGGCGCGCACATGACGCTGTTCAAGCGGGTCCGCGAGCTGCTGACCGAACGGGAAGCCGAGGACATCGTGGTGTTCGGCGGCGGCATCATCCCGGACGCCGACCTGCAGCCGCTGGCCGAGCTCGGCGTACACAAGATCTTCACCCCGGGCGCGACGACCACCGAGATCGTCGAGTGGGTCCGGGGCCACGTCGGCGACGCGTCGGCGTCCCCGGCCTGAGGTCCGCCCGGACGCCCCCAGTGAGCTGCCGGAGTCGCGAATCCGCTCCGGAGCGTGATGACGACTGCCCGGAGTCGTTCTGAACGGTCCTGCCCGGTTCAGCAAGGTTACTAATCGGTAATACCGAATCGTTAGGAAATGCCCGGTTGTGCGGGCTTCCCAAACGCGGTCGCATACAGCCATGCGGCTGTCCGGTTCAGAGACCGCCGAGACGGAACACGTGTGGCTCAGAACACATCGCCCCCGATCTCGGTTACTGTCCGGACATGGCGGATCGCAGTGTGGTGGGGGATTGCGATCGGCCACCGCAGGACCAAGCGATGTCATCGGGAGAGGGCAGGTAAACGATGAGGTTTGAACGATCACACGCACGCAGGACGGCATTCGTTGCCGTCGCAAGCAGCTTCGCGCTGCTCGCCACCGCGTGTGGTAGTGGCGACGACGGAAGCAGCGGCGGCGGGGGCAGCTCGGCCGCAGCGCTCGAAGGCCGGGGGCCGATCACCCTTGCCAGCGGCAAGGACACGTCCGGAAACCTGCAGAACCAGCTCAATGCCTGGAATGCGTCGCACCCGAACGAGAAGGTGGAGCTCAAGGAGCTCCCCGAGGACGCGAACGCGCAGCGGCAGCAGATGATCCAGAACGCGCAGGCCCAGTCCGACGCGTTCAGCGTGCTGTCGATGGACGTTGTCTGGACGTCGGAGTTCGCGGCGAACCAGTGGGTCACCCCGATCCCCGAGGACAAGGTCCCCGACCTGGGCAAGCTGATCCCGGCGACGGTGGAGACGGCGAAGTATCGCGACAAGCTGTACGGCGTGCCGGTGACCTCCGACGGTGGCCTGCTCTACTACCGCAAGGACCTGCTGACCAAGGCCGGTATCGCGGAGCCGCCGAAGACCTGGGACGAGATGCTCGCCGACTGCCAGAAGGTGGCCGCGCTGCCTGAGGCCAAGGGTATGAGCTGCTACGCGGGCCAGTACGAGAAGTACGAGGGCCTGACCGTCAACTTCGCCGAGGCGGTCAACTCGGCCGGCGGCGTGATCGTCGACAAGGACGGCAAGCCGAACGTCAACACGCCGGAGGCCAAGGCTGGTCTCGAGGAACTGGTGAACGGCTTCAAGGTCGGCGCCATTCCGAAGGCCGCGCACACTTACAAGGAAGAGGAGGGCCGCCGCGCCTTCCAGGAAGGCAAGCTGCTGTTCCACCGCAACTGGCCGTACGTGTACGCGAAGGCGCAGGCAACCGACGGGTCCTCGAAGGTGGCCGGCAAGTTCGCGGTCGCGGCGCTGCCGGGCAAGACCGGCCCGGGTGTCTCGTCGCTCGGTGGTCACGACTACGCGATCAGCTCGTTCGCCAAGAACAAGGCGACCGCGCTCGACTTCATCAACTTCATGGCGAGCGAAGAGCGCCAGAAGGCGAACATCGAGAAGACGTCGCAGGCGCCGAGCTGGGCGTCGCTGTACGACGACGCGACCCTGAACAAGCAGTTCCCGTACCTGGCGCCGCTGAAGGCCTCGATCGGGAACGCGCAGCCCCGGCCGCGGGTGGTCAAGTACGGCGACGTGACGTCCGCGATCCAGTCGGCGGCGTACGACGCGCTGAACGGAACTGTGGCGCCGGACAAGGCGCTGGCCGACCTGCAGACGAAGCTGCAGACACTCATCACCAACTGACCGTCGTGCCGGGGCCGGTGTGTGGGGAGGTTGTGACCACGCACCGGCCCTGGCCAGTCCCTGCCCGGGTTCGTCCGGGAAACTAAGGAGGCACAGGTGACTGCAAGCGCGCCGGTCACGGAACGACCGGCCAGTAAGCCGAAGAAGCAGCAGCGGTTCGACGAGGGCACCGGCCGGCTGGCCGCGGTCCTGCTCTCCCCGACGCTGCTCGTGCTCGGCGTCGTGGTGCTGTTCCCGATCATCTCGGCGCTGCGCGAATCGCTGTTCCAGAGCGGTCAGCGGCTCGACGAGAACGGCTTCATCGTCAAGGGCTCGACATTCGTCGGACTCGACAACTATCTCGATATCTTCCGCGGCGAGACCGGCGACCGGTTCTGGAACGCGTTCTACAACACGACGTTCTTCACCGTGGTGTGCGTCGTTCTGGAGACCGTCCTCGGTGTGGCGATGGCGCTGATCATGGCCAAGGCGTTCAAGGGCCGGGGCATCGTCCGGGCCAGCATCCTGGTCCCATGGGCGATCCCGACCGTCATCTCGGCGCTGCTCTGGAAGTGGATCTTCCAGGCCGACGGCATCGCCAACACCCTGATCGGTACCCAGGTGCTGTGGTCGACGGAGGGCTGGCAGTCGAAGCTCTCGGTGGTGGTCGCGGACACCTGGAAGACCGCGCCCTTCATCGGCCTCCTGGTCCTGGCCGGGCTGCAGACCATCCCGGCCGAGGTCTACGAGGCCGCGAAGGTCGACGGTGCGAACGCCTGGAAGACCTTCACCCGGATCACGCTGCCGTTGGTGAAGCCGGCGCTGCTGGTGGCAGTGCTGTTCCGGATCCTCGACACGCTGCGGATCTTCGACCTGCCGTTCGTCCTGGTCGGCCAGCACAAGAACTCGGTCGAGACGCTCTCGATGCTCGCGTACGACGAAGCGTCCAATGTCCGCTTCGGCCCGGCCGCGGCCTATGCGACGGTGCTGTTCATCTACGTCGCGGTGGTCGCGTACCTGTTCGTGAAGATCCTCGGCGCCGACGTGATCGGTGAGGCCCGAGTCAAGAAGCCGGGCGGCGGCAACGGCAAGCGGTGGCGGAAGAAGAACGCGGTCCAGGACACGACCAACGCCTCGGTCGGTGCTGTGGCATCCGGTGGAGGTGGATTCTGATGGCAACGGCAACTGCACCTGCCGGTGGCGGCAAGCTCAAGACGGCCGAGACCAGCGCGCTGCGACGGTACGCGCCGCTGATCGGCGTCGTGGTCATCGTCCTGTACTGCCTGGCGCCGTTCTACTGGATGATGGTTTCGGCGTTCCGCCGGCCCTCCGACCAGTTCTCGAACGACATCATCCCGGCGCCGTTCTCGTTCCAGAACTTCAAGGACGTGTTCGCCGGTTCCAACGGTTTCGCCCGGGGTCTGCTGAACAGCCTGATCGTGGCCGGGACGGTGACGATCCTGACGCTGATCATCGGCATGGTAGCGGCGTACACGCTGGCGCGGCTGGACTTCAAGTTCAAGAACGTCGTCCTGGCGATCATCATCACCACGTCGATGTTCCCGGGCATCTCGCTCGTGGTGCCGCTGCTGAAGCTGTTCGTCGACATCAAGTGGATCAACACCTACCAGGCGATGATCGTGCCGAGCCTGTCGTTCGCGCTGCCGTTGGCGGTGTGGAACCTGACGTCGTTCTTCCGGCAGATGCCGCAGGAACTCGAGCAGGCGGCGATGGTGGACGGCTGTACGCCGGCCCAGGCCTTCCGCAAGGTCATCATCCCGCTGGCGGCACCCGGTGTGTTCACCACCGCCATCATCACGTTCATCGCGGCCTGGAACGAGTTCCTGATCGCGCTGAGCATGACCAACAAGAAGTCGATCCAGACGGCGAACGTGATCGTCTCGCAGTTCACCGGTACGACGGGCCGCGACCAACCGTTCGGCAGCCAGATGGCCGCCGGTGTGGTGGTCACGATCCCGCTCGTGATCGCCGTACTGCTGTTCCAGCGCCGTATCGTCGCCGGCCTCACGGCAGGTGGCGTGAAGTGAGCTGGCGGGACCGGCGGGACCGGGAAGATCGGGATCGGCGAGATCGGGAAGACCGCGATCGCCGGGACCGGGAAGACCGCGACCGGCGGGACCGGGAAGATCGGGACCGGCGGGATCGCGAAGACCGCGACCGTCTACGGAACCGCTGAAACGAGAAACGGCCGGAGCCAACGCTCCGGCCGTTTCTGTTGTGTCAGACCTGGAGCCAGACGGTGGTGTCGACCGGGAGTTCGCCGTTCGGCAGGGGCTCGCTGCTCAGCAGGATCTGCTGGTGGGCGGGCAGGGCGATCGGGGTGTCGCTGACGTTCACGACGCAGCGGAAGCCGGGGTCGCGGGTGAAGGAAAGGATGCCGTCCGCGGCGTCCGGGTCCCAGACGAGGCGACCTTCGCCGAGGGCCGGGTGTTCGCGACGGATCTTGAGGGCCGCCTTGTACAGATTGAGGTGGCTGCCGGGGTCTCCGGCCTGCGACTCGGCGGTCAGACCGGCCCAGTCTGACGGCTGCGGAAGCCACGGCTGGGCGGTGCCCGGGCCGAAGCCGTACGGCGGCTCGGAGCCGGACCACGGGATCGGGACCCGGCAGCCGTCCCGGCCGCGGACGGTGTGCCCGGAGCGCTCCCAGGTGGGGTCGTCGAGCACGTCCTCGGGCAGGTCCTCGACCTCGGGCAGCCCGAGCTCGTCACCCTGGTAGATGTACGCGCCGCCGGGCAGCGCGAGTTCCAGCAACGCGGCGGCCCGCGCCCGGCGCAGCCCGAGCTCCAGATCGGTCGGTACGACGCCCGCACCCTCCAACGCGTCCCGATGGTCACGGCCGTACCGCGTGCGGTGCCGGATCGTGTCGTGGTTGCTCAGCACCCACGTCGCCGGCGCCCCGACCGCCCACAGGTTGTCGGTGGTGTGGTCGATGACCTCACGCAGTTCCTTCGCGTCCCACGCTGCGCGCAGGGCGTCGAAGTTGAAGGCCGAGTGCAGTTCGTTCGGCCGCACGTACTGCGCCAGTCGCTCGGCCGGTGACAGCCACGCCTCCGCCACGAAGACCCGGGGCCCCTGCGGCGTATCGGCGTACTCGTCGGCGATCGCGCGCCAGCGCTGGTGGATGGTGTGCACACCGGGCTGGTCGTAGAACGGGTTCCCGACGTACTTCTCCCGCGTCGGCTCCCCGTTGTGCAGCGGTACGTCGGGCAACGCCGGGTCCTTGGCCATCGAGTCGGCGACATCGATCCGGAACCCATCGACGCCGCGGTCGAACCAGAACCGAAGGATCGCGTCGAACTCCTCGATCACCTTCGGGTTGTCCCAGTTCCAGTCCGGCTGGGAGATGTCGAACAGGTGCAGGTACCACTGCCCGTCGTCGATCTGCTGCCACGCGCCGCCACCGAACGCGGCCGGCCAGTTGGTCGGCGGCAGGCCGTCCGCGGAGTCCCGGAACCAGAACAGGTCCCGCTCCGGAGAACCCTTCCCCGCAGCCAGGGCGGCCTTGAACCACGGGTGGTCCCAGGAGCAGTGGTTCGGCACCAGGTCGATGAGGATCCGCAGACCCAGCGCGTGCGCCTCGGCGATCAGCGCGTCCGCGTCGGCGAGGGTGCCGAACTCCGGGTTGATGTCGCGGTAGTCGGCGACGTCGTACCCGCCGTCGAGCAGCGGGGACGGGTACCAGGGGCTGATCCAGATCGCGTCGACGCCGAGCTCGGCGAGGTACGGCAGCCGGGCGCGGATCCCGTTCACGTCGCCGGTCCCGTCGCCGTCGGCGTCGGCGAACGAGCGCGGATACACCTGGTAGACGACGGCGCTACGCCACCAGTCGTCAGCTGGTCTGATCTCAGGATCGGTCATGTGATCTAGCCTGACATGGGACCCGGAGGAGGCTGTGACGGTCGTCTCAGCCGGGACCCCGCCTGTTGCTCCCGGCACGAGGGTGGCTACTGTCAGAAGCCCCGTACAGGCGAGAGAGGGACCACACTCGTGGATCTGATGGAATTCCAGGCGAAGACGGTCTTCGCCAAGCACGGAGTGCGGACGACCGTGGGTGCGGTTGTCACGACTCCGGAGGAAGCCCGCGCGGCGGCCGAGAAGATCGGCGGCCGGGTGGTCGTGAAGGCCCAGGTCAAGACCGGCGGCCGCGGCAAGGCCGGCGGCGTCAAGCTGGCCTCGAACCCGGACGAGGCCGAGGAGAAGGCCCGCGAGATCCTCGGGCTCGACATCAAGGGTCACGTCGTCAAGATCCTGAACATCGTCCCGGCCGCGGCGATCGGCGAGGAGTACTACTTCTCGTTCCTGATCGACCGCGCCAACCGTAACTACCTCTGCATCGCCTCCGCCGCCGGCGGCATGGAGATCGAAGAGGTCGCGCACACCGACCCGGACGCGGTCGCGCAGATCTCGATCGACCCGGCGACCGGTGTCGACGAGGCGAAGGCGCGCGAGATCGCGGTCGCCGCGAAGTACCCGGCCGACGTGATCGACGCCGTCGTACCGGAGATCGTCAAGCTGTACGACGTGTTCATCGCCGAGGACGCCTCGCTGGTCGAGGTGAACCCGCTGGTCAAGCTCGAGGACGGCAACGTCGAGGCGCTGGACGGCAAGGTCACGCTGGACGAGAACGCGGACTTCCGGCACCCGGACCACGCCGAGTTCGAGGACGTCTCGGCGGCCGACCCGCTGGAGGCGGCGGCCAAGGCCAAGGGCCTGAACTACGTGAAGCTGGACGGTTCGGTCGGCATCATCGGCAACGGCGCGGGTCTCGTCATGAGCACCCTGGACGTCGTCGCGTACGCGGGTGAGGAGTTCGGCGGCCAGAAGCCCGCGAACTTCCTCGACATCGGCGGTGGCGCTTCGGCCGAGGTCATGGCGAACGGCCTGGAGATCATCATCTCCGACTCGCAGGTGGAGAGCGTGTTCGTGAACGTCTTCGGCGGCATCACCGCCTGTGACGCGGTCGCGAACGGCATCGTGCAGGCGTTCGAGCTGCTGTCGAGCCGGGGCGAGGCCGTCACCAAGCCGCTGGTCGTCCGGCTGGACGGCAACAACGCCGAGGAGGGCCGCCGGATCCTCGACGAGGCCGGCCTGGCCGGTCTGGAGCGGGTCGACACGATGGACGGCGCCGCCAAGCGCGCCGCCGAGCTGGCTGCGAAGTAAGGGATCGCCGAACAATGTCTATCTTCCTGACCAAGGACAGCAAGGTCATCGTCCAGGGCATGACCGGCTCCGAGGGCACCAAGCACACCACCCGGATGCTCGCCTCGGGCACCAACATCGTCGGCGGCGTGAACCCGCGTAAGGCGGGCCAGAGCCAGGACTTCGACGGTAAGGCGGTCGCCGTGTTCGGCACCGTCGCCGACGCGGTCAAGGAGACCGGCGCGAACGTGTCGGTCATCTTCGTCCCGCCGAAGTTCACCAAGGACGCCGTACTGGAGGCCGTCGAGGCCGAGGTGCCGCTGGTCGTGGTGATCACCGAGGGCGTGCCGGTGCACGACACGGCCGCGTTCTTCGCTGCCGCGCAGGCGTCCGGCAAGACCCGGATCATCGGCCCGAACTGCCCCGGCATCATCACCCCGGGCGAGTCGAACGCCGGCATCATCCCGGCCGACATCGCCGGCCAGGGCCGGATCGGTCTGGTGTCGAAGTCCGGGACGCTGACCTACCAGATGATGTACGAGCTGCGGGACTTCGGGTTCTCGACCGCGATCGGGATCGGCGGCGACCCGATCATCGGGACCACGCATATCGACGCGCTGCGGGCGTTCCAGGACGACCCGGACACCGACGCGATCGTGATGATCGGTGAGATCGGCGGTGACGCCGAGGAGCGGGCGGCCGCGTTCATCAAGGAGAACGTGACCAAGCCGGTCGTCGGGTACGTCGCGGGCTTCACCGCCCCGGAGGGCAAGACGATGGGCCACGCCGGCGCGATCGTCTCCGGCTCGTCCGGGACAGCGGCCGCGAAGCAGGAGGCCCTCGAGGCCGTCGGCGTGAAGGTCGGCAAGACGCCGTCCGAGACCGCCAACCTGATGCGCGAGATCATGCAGGGCCTGAGCAAGTAACTGCCAGGCATGTGAAGCGGGACCTGCCCCTGACGGGGGTGGGTCCCGTTTCTACTTGTAGGCGGCGGACCGGTCGGCCGCGCGGGCGAGCGTCTCGTTGAACGCCGCGTCGGTGAGGTCCAGCTCCTTCAGCACCGGGAACAGCACGTAGACCGCCCGGTTCCCGGATCCGGCGATCCCGATCCGGTAGACGAACTTCTTCCCGTCGCCGGTGTCGTACGTCGCCTTCCAGCTCTTGCCCGTCATCGTGTTGGTCTTGACCGTGCCGGTCGACTCGACCTTCGCGTTCGAGACGTTCTTCTCGCAGGCGTCGACGTTCTTCTTGATCTGGCTGACGTAACTCGCGGCCACGGTCGGGGTGGCGAACTTGATGACCGTGTCGTCGAGCCCGAACTCGGTCGGCACCTTCGCCTCCGGCGTCACGTACGTGACCGTGCCGTACTTCGTCGCCCTCGCCTTCTTCAGACCGAGCTTCTCGCAGCCGGTGCCGTCATTGCTCGTCGCGGCGGCGGCGCTCACCCACGGCTTGTCGATCTCGTCCAGCAGCGGCAGGTCGACCGAGGCCATGAAGCCCGGAGTGTCGACGTTCGGCAACAGGGCCGGTTTCGCGATCGGAGCCCCGGTCGCGCAGCCGCCGGTCTGGGTACAGATCTTCTTCGCCGCCGCGCTCGCGGTGGCCAGCACCGTGTCCGGCCGGGGCGGCGTGGCGGCCATCGTGTCGTGCTCGACGACCATGGTCGCCTGCCCGACGAGCGTGACCGCGACGGTCTTGTACTTCGTCTTCGCGCCGGGGACCTGCCCGAAGACGGCGATCACACCGCGCTCGCCGACGCCGGTGGTCACGTAACCGGCCGACAACCGGGTCTGCGGTGTCGTGCACTGGCTGAGCCAGTGGACGACCGTGGCGTAGGTCTTCGCGGCGGTGGCCTTGTCGTTCGACACGTCGACGTACTGGACGGCGGTGTCCTTGGTGGCCGAGTTCTGCAGGGTGCGGACCCAGGTCCGCAGGCCGGACGGGTCGGCGAACCGCTGTGACTGGCAGGCGAACGCGCTGTCCGGGGCCGAGTCGCCGTCCGCGGTCTTGGTGACCGCCCAGGTGCCGGTCGCGCCGAGCGTCTTCGCGCCCGCGGCGTCCAGCAGCGCCTTGTCGTCGGCGAGTACGTCGGAATTGGTCGGCTTGTCGTCCGACGGGCCGTTGCCGGTCTTCGCGCCGGGCTCTTTGTCGCCGCCGAACGCGTTGAGCGCGGCGACACCGCCGCCGCCGACCAGCACCACGACCGCGACGCCTGCTGCGATCGTCTGGTTCCGCTTGCGCGCCTTCTGGCGACGCGCCTCCCGGGCAGCGGCGCGACCGCCGCCGCGTGATGCACGGTGGGAACCGGCCAAAGCTCGTCCTCCTGACTGATTCCACCCGACAGTACCGGGTGAACCCACGCTGCTCCCACTCAGCTACCAACAGGCGAACTCATCAGTACTGAGCGTGAACAGGCGGGCTGAAGTCTCCCACATCCGGCGTGTCAGGACGAGTGGCGTCCGTGACCGGGGAGACGATGGGAGTCAGATGACCGACATGCTGAGCCGCCCCGGCGCCCGGGACGGCGAGACGAGCGTTCCGCCCACGTCGGAGATCGCGGCCCAGACCAAGCCCTTGGTCGTGTCGGCCGTGATCTCAGCCGGAGCGTGTCTGCTGACCGGTCTCCTCACCTGCGCCGCGGTCGCCGTCATCGGTTGGCTGGGCGCGACGTTCGGCGGTGCCTCCGGCGCGGTCCGGGCCGGAGCGTCGGCCTGGCTGATCGCGCACAAAGCGGGTGTGACGATCGGCACCGGACGGATCAGCATCGCGCCGCTCGGCCTGACGCTGTTCTTCGCCTGGTGCCTGTACCGCGGCGGCAAGTCGGCGGCCCGGTCCAGCGCGGCCGACCGGACCAGGGACCTGATCGCGCTGGCCGGAGCGTTCGCGCTCGTCTACGGCCTCGGCGGCCTCGTCGTGGCGTTGCTCACGGCGGAGGGCTCGCTCAAGGTGTCGCCGCTGTCCGCGTTCCTGGGCGCGTTCTCGCTGGCGCTGGTGGCCGGGCTCGCGGGCATCGCGGTCGAGTCGGGAGCCGCCGAAGACCTCGCGGACGCCACACCGGCAGGTCTGCGGGACGCCGTATCCGCGGCAATGGCCGCCGTACTGACCGTGATCGCGATCGCCTCGCTGCTGTACGGCGTACTGCTCGCGATCCACTTCTCCCGGATCACCGGGATGCTCGAGCTTCTGGACGCCGGCGTGATCGGGTCGGTCGTGCTGTTCGCGATCTGCCTGATGCTGGTGCCGAACATGATCCTGTACGTCGTGGCGTTCCTCGCCGGGCCTGGGTTCCAGTTGGGGGTCGGCACGACGATCGCGCCGACCGGCGTGGACGTGGGGAACCTGCCGGCGCTCCCGCTGCTGGCAGCGGTACCTGCCGACGGCGCTACCCCGTCGTACCTGCTGGTGCTGACGGCTGTGGTGCCGCTGGTCGCCGGCGCGGTCGCAGGTCTGGTCGTCGTACGGCGAGGGCTCGCGGAGCAGGACGCTGACGCGCTGGGCTGGGACGCGTTCGCGCTGCGCGGTGCGATGGCGGCGCTCGTCGCGGGCGTCATCGTGTTCGCGCTGCTGGCGCTGTCGGGCGGATCGGCGGGGCCCGGGCGGATGTCCGTGGTCGGAGTTCCGGGGGCGTTGCCGGCGGCCGGCGTACTGGCGGCAGGCATGGCGATCGGGGCCGCGATCACGGCCGCGGTGGTCTCAGCGCGGCGACCGGCTGACGGAGAGGCCGACAGCGGGCGATAGGCTTCCCGCCGTGACTGCTTCTGACCCGGGTTCTGCGCGCCTCGTCGTGCTCGTGTCGGGCTCGGGGTCGAACCTGCAGGCCCTGCTGGACGCCTGCGCCGACCCGGCGTACGGCGCTCAGGTGGTGGCCGTCGGCGCCGACCGCGACGGGATCGCCGGCCTGGACCGGGCCGCGGCCGCCGGAGTGCCGACCTTCGTGCACAAGGTGAAGGAGTACCCGTCACGCCCCGACTGGGATCGTGCGCTGACTGCGTCCGTCACGCAGTACAAGCCTGACCTGGTCGTGTCCGCGGGCTTCCTGAAGCTGGTCGGCGAGGACTTCCTGGAGTCCTTCGGCGACCGCTACATCAACACCCACAACGCGCTGCTGCCGGCGTTCCCCGGGATCCACGGGCCCCGGGACGCGCTGGAGTACGGCGTGAAGGTCGCCGGGGCGACGCTGTTCTTCGTGGACGGCGGCGTCGACACCGGGCCGATCATCGCGCAGGTCGTCGTACCCGTCGAGGACGACGACACCGAAGAAGCCCTGACCGAACGGATCAAGGACGTCGAACGCCGCCAGTTGGTGGAGTGGGTCGGCCGCCTGGTCCGGGAGGGCTGGACCATCACCGGACGAAAGGTTCGACTGAAGTGAGCACCGACCGCAGGCCGATCCGCCGCGCGCTGATCAGCGTGTACGACAAGACCGGTCTGGAGGAACTTGCTTCCGCGCTGCACGCCGCCGGTGTCCAGCTGGTGTCGACCGGTTCCACCGCGGCGCGGATCGCGGCGGCCGGGGTTCCGGTGACCAAGGTCGAGGAGCTGACCGGGTTCCCGGAATGCCTCGACGGGCGGGTCAAGACCCTGCACCCTCTCGTGCACGCCGGGCTCCTCGCCGACCTGCGGAAGCCCGATCACGTCGAGCAGTTGCAGGAGATGCGAGTCGAGCCGTTCGACCTGCTGGTGAGCAACCTGTACCCGTTCACCGAGACGGTCGCCTCCGGCGCGTCGGTCGACGAGTGCATCGAGCAGATCGACATCGGCGGGCCGTCGATGGTGCGCGGCGCGGCGAAGAACCACGCGAACGTCGCGGTGGTGACGTCGGCCGCGCAGTATGCCTCGCTTTTCGCCGCGCTCGAGGAGGGCGGCTTCTCGCTGGAGGAGCGGGCTCGGTTGGCTGCGGCTGCCTTCGTGCACACGGCGGAGTACGACATCGCCGTCGCGTCCTGGATGGGCAGCGTGCTCACCGACTCGAGTGAGGGGTCCGGATTCCCTGCCTGGGTGGGCGCTTCGTGGGAGAAGTCCGCCGTCCTGCGGTACGGCGAGAACCCGCATCAGCCGGCCGCGCTGTACCTGAACGGGCGGGGCGGGCTGGCCGCGGCGGAGCAGCTGCACGGCAAGGAGATGTCGTACAACAACTACGTCGACGCCGACGCGGCCCGGCGTACCGCCTATGACTTCAGCGAGCCGGCGGTCGCGATCATCAAGCACGCGAACCCGTGCGGGATCGCCGTCGGCAAGGACATCGCGGAGGCCCACCGGCGCGCGCACGAGTGCGACCCGGTGTCGGCGTACGGCGGTGTGATCGCGACGAACCGCCCGGTCTCGGTGGACCTGGCGAAGCAGGTCGCGGAGATCTTCACCGAGGTGCTGGTGGCGCCTGCGTTCGAGGACGGCGCCGTCGAGATCCTGCAGGCGAAGAAGAACATCCGGCTGCTCGTGGCGCCGGCCGTCTCTGCGGACGAGACGGTCGAGCAGCGGGCGATCAGCGGTGGGTTGCTGCTGCAGCACCGCGACCGCTTCCAGGCTTCCGGTGACGACCCGGCCGCGTGGACCCTGGCCGCGGGCGAGGCCGCCTCGGACGAGGTGCTCGCCGACCTCGCCTTCGCCTGGAAGGCGTGCCGCGCGGTCAAGTCCAACGCGATCCTGCTCGCCGCCGACGGCGCCTCGGTCGGCGTCGGCATGGGCCAGGTCAACCGCGTCGACTCCTGCCGCCTGGCAGTCTCCCGCGCCGGCGACCGCGCCACCGGCTCCGTCGCCGCCTCCGACGCCTTCTTCCCCTTCCCCGACGGCCTAGAGGTCCTCATCGAAGGCGGCGTCAAAGCAGTGGTCCAGCCCGGCGGCTCCATCCGAGACGAAGCAGCCATCGAAGCCGCCACCAAAGCCGGCATCACCATGTATTTCACCGGAACCCGCCACTTCTTCCACTGACCTCCGCCCCGGCTTCCACTAGGTTGGGCGCATGCGGAAGCTGGGGGCTTTGGTTGTCGGGGTTCTGGTGCTCGGGGGTTGCGGGAGCGAGGTAGCGCCGCGGAGCGGGAGTACGCCGTCCGTGTCGTTGGGGCTGCGTGCCATCGAGTCGAGCCCGAGACCAGGAGTTGTGGAGACGCCGGGGGCGACGACACCGGTGCCGTATCCGACGACGCGGTTGCCGTCGCGGCCGGAGTTGCCGAAGTCGGCGTACGAGAAGATCACTGTCACGCGACTGCAGTCGCCGGACGTGGCGCTGCGGGCGCCGCGGGCCGGGTATGCGCAGGTGATCTTCGCGTGTGCCTACGAGGAGTGGAGCTGGCAGTACGAGTACGACGTGCTGACGAACTACAACCCGCCGGGACGCCATTGGGCGGGGGACAAGCGTGGCGACCAGCTCAGCCCGGTCGCGGGTAGTGAGGTCGGGCGGGCGCTCGGTTCGTCGGCGGATCCGCTGTCCGACGACTGGATGGCGAGGTCGTACACCGAGGACTCGTGGCCCGAGCGGGAGCTGGTTACGGCGTACGAGGTCAAGCGCGTCAACCTCACCCGTGCGAAGGTTCTGGCCGCGCGGAACGCGTACGCCAAGGGTTGCTCGGTCAAGTACACCGCGCCCCTTCTCGACGCCGTGAAGGTCAGCGTGTACGCGCCGTGGAAGTGGACGATCTGAAGCTGCGGCGGTAGGCGAGCTGGCGGCCGTTGTCGCGGGATTCGGGTGCCTGGGCCCAGCCGGTGTTGGCGTAGAAGGTTTGGCCCTGGGGGTAGTTGGCCAGGGTCCAGAGGATTGCTTCGTCGTACTGGGCCGCTAGTTCTGTTAGGGCGACGAACCCGGCGATGGCTCCGCCCGTCAGCGCGCACAGCAGAACGAATCCTCACCATCCACCCGATGATTACAGACCCCAGGTCGGCGTTGGTGGGTATGCGTCCAAGATGCAGGGTTTGCGTCCTGGATCCGGGACGCAAACCCAGCATCTCGGACGTCCACCCATGAGTTGCGGTGGGCGACGGCGGGATCAGTTGGGGACGATGATGGCGAGTACTGCGATGGCGGCGGCTGTGAGGAGGAGGAAGGTGGTGTCGAACATGCGGCTGCGGACATGGAGGAGCCCGGCGGCTGTGTCGGTGAGGGTGGCTCGGAGGAGGCCGGCTAGGCACAATGCGCCGGCGAAGACGAAGACGCCGTTGCGCCAGTTGTAGAACCAGAGCACGACCATGCCGGCGAGCGCGACCAGGAGCGTCAACCCCAGGGGCCATTGGCTCCGGCGCTGGGCCTCACCCGCCATCAGCACGCCACACCCAGCTCGACCGCGTACGCCGTACCGCCGGAGATCACTGGGGGAGGCTCGATTCGGCGGCTTCCACCACGTTGGTGAGGAGCATCGCGCGGGTCATCGGGCCGATACCGCCGGGCATCGGCGCGATCCAGGCGGCCTGCTCGCGGGCCGCGGTCTCGATGTCGCCGACGATCTTGCCCTCGGCGTTGCGGCTCGTGCCGACGTCGAGAAGGACGGCGCCGGGCTTCACCATGTCCGCGGTGATCAGGCCGGCCGAACCAGCGGCGGCGATCACGATGTCGCCGGTACGTACGACGGCGGCGAGGTCCTTCGTGCCGGTGTGGCACTGCGTCACGGTCGCGTTCTCGCTGCGCCGGGTGAACAGCAGCCCCATCGGCCGTCCCGCGGTCACGCCGCGGCCGACGACGACCACGTGCGCGCCGGCGATCGGTACGTCGTACCGCCGGAGGATCTCCACGCAGCCCTTCGGGGTGCACGGCAGCGGGCCGTCCTGGCCGAGGACGAGCTTGCCGAGGCTGACCGGGTGCAGGCCGTCGGCATCCTTGGCGGGGTCGATCAGGCCGAGGATCGTGTTCGTGTCGACGTGCTTGGGGAGCGGGAGCTGGACGATGAAGCCGGTGCATTCCGGGTTGTCGTTGAGCGCCTGCACCTGCGCGGCGATCTCGTCCTGGGTCGCGGTGTCCGGCAGTTCGACCTGGATCGAGGAGATCCCGACCGCCGCGCAGTCGCGGTGCTTACCCGCCACGTACGCCCGGCTGCCCGGGTCGTCACCCACCAGGATCGTGCCGAGTCCGGGCACCACGCCCTGCTCGGCGAGCTTCGCGACCCGGACCTTCAGCTCGTCCTTGATCGCCGCCGCCGTCGCCTTGCCATCCAGAATCTGCGCCGTCACGACCCCAGAGTCTGCCACGCGCCCACCCCCGGCCCGTACCCGGACCGCCTGGGCGTCGGCTGAGCCGGGAATGCGTGCGCTCTTGCCGTGGTTCCGGGAGGTAGTTTAGTCTTGAACTACCAATCAGCGAGGAGCACATCATGCCCGCCGTGACCGTCAGTGACATCACCGTTCTGCCCCGCGTCAGCGCGCAGGAGCCGGTGAACGAGCGTTCGGTGAAGTCGGTGACGTCCGCGCCGAGCGGGTACGAGGGCGAGGGCTTCCCGGTACGGCGGGCCTTCGCGGGCGTCGATCTCCGCGACCTGGACCCGTTCATCCACATGGACCAGATGGGCGAGGTCGAGTACGCGCCGGGCGAGCCGAAGGGCACGCCGTGGCACCCGCACCGCGGCTTCGAGACCGTCACGTACATGCTCGACGGGATCATGGAGCACCAGGACTCCAACGGTGGTGGCGGCGTGATCTCCAACGGCGACACCCAGTGGATGACCGCCGGCAGCGGTCTGCTGCACATCGAGACCCCGCCGGAGCACCTGGTGACGAGTGGCGGCCTGTTCCACGGCATCCAGCTCTGGGTGAACCTGCCGAAGGCGCTCAAGTGGGCCCCGCCGCGCTATCAGGACATCCGCGGCGGCGACTCCGCGCTGCTCTCCACGCAGGACGGCGGATCGCTGATCCGCGTGATCGCCGGCTCGGTCGACGGTCACAACGGGCCTGGTTCGACGCACACTCCGATCACGCTGGTCCACGCGACAGTCAGCCCCGGCGCGGAAATGGTGCTCCCGTGGCAGCCGGAGTACAACGCCCTCGTCTACGTGCTGGCCGGTCAGGGCACCGTCGGCTCCGAGCGGCGCCCGATCCGCAAGGGTCAGTTGGCCGTCTTCGGTCCTGGCGACACGATCCGTACGGCGGCGAGTACGACGCAGCCGCAGGCTGAGCCGAACCTCGACGTACTCGTGATCGGCGGCCGCCCGATCCGTGAACCGGTTGCGATGGCCGGACCGTTCGTGATGAACACCCGCGCCGAGGTCATCCAGGCCTTCGAGGACTTCCAGGCCGGCAAGCTCGGCAGCATCCCCGCGGTCCACGGCGCCCCGACGGAACTCCGCAGTACTGAATAAGCTTGCCCTGGACACCCTGAATCCCCGGATCTACCTTCAAAACAAGGGGATTCAGGGGGCACCATGTCATACATCCGGAAACTTGCGCTGATCGTGTCCGCGGTGGCACTGACGGTCGCCGCGGCCGCACCGTTCCCAGCATCGATTGCCTTGCCCGACGACTTCCAGCCGGAGGGAATCGCCACCGGCCCGGAGCACACGTTCTACGTCGGCTCGCTCACCACGGGTGACATCTATCGAGGAGACCTACGCACCGGGGCCGGGGACGTCTTCGTCGACGCGCCGCCGGGTCGCTCGGCCGCGGGCATGAAGGTCGAGCGATCCGCGCACCGGCTCTGGGTCGCCGGCGGCTTCGACGGTCATGCGTTCGTCTACAGCACCCGCGACGGTTCCACGCTGGCGAACCTCGTGCTCAGCACCGGTGAAGGCACGCTGATCAACGACGTCGTGGTCACCAACGATGCCGCGTACTTCACCGACTCCTTCCGCCCGGTGATCTACAAGGTGCCGATCGGGCCGGGCGAGCGTATCGGCAGCCCGGTGACCATCCCGCTGAGCGGACCGGCGGCCGCGATCGGCGACTTCCCGAACCTGAACGGCATCGCGGCGCCCAGCGACGGGCACGTGCTGATCATCGGGCACTCGTCGCGTGCGGCCTTGTACCTGGTCGACCCGGGCACCGGCTCCAGCCGCGAGCTCACGCTGACCGGCGGCGCACTCACGCCAGGTACGGTGGACGGCATCCTCCTGGACGGCAGGACGCTCTGGGTGGTCGAGAACTTCGCCAATCAACTGGTCAAGATCGAGCTCAGCCCAGATCTGAGCCAGGGTCGCATCGAGGCCAGGATCACCAATGCCCTGTTCCGGGTGCCGACGGCCGTCGGCGAGGACGGCCATCGGCTCGCACTGGTCAACGCCCGCTTCGACCTGGGCTTCCCGCCGCCGCTCGGACCCGGCGCGCCGCCAGGCACCGACTTCGACGTGGTCCAGCTCGACAAACCCTGATCACCCCTCGGGGTAGAACAGGAACAGCGTGCAGCCCTGCGTGGACTGTGGAACGTGGGACGACCCGGCCGGGGCGTGGATGAACGATCCGGCCGGGTAGTCGCGGTCGCCGTCGTTGAACACACCGTCCACGACGAACACCTCCTCCGGCCCTGGATCGTGGACGTCGATGCCTTTCCAGCTCGATCCCGGATCCATCTGCAGCACGAACGCCTTGGCGACCGCCCCGGACCACAGGGGCCGCAATCTGATGCCTGGAAACAGTTCGCGGACCGGTGCGTCGTCGACCGACGCCCACTCGTAGTTCTCCATGTGTCCAATCCTCACGCGGCCCACCTGCCCGCCCCAAGTGTCAGGAAAGTCCTGATCAGGTACTTTTCTGCCATGCATCGCGTCGTCGCACTGGTGACCGCGCCGCAGGCGAGCTTCGAGCTCGGGTGTGCGGCGGCGGTCTTCCGCGATCCGCCGTACTGCTTCAGCGTCTGCACCGAGCAACCCGGAAACCTCAGTACTACCGAGGGTTTCGACATGGTGGTCAGGTCCGGTCTGCGCGCGCTCGACCGCGCCGACACGATCGTCGTACCGGGGTGGCTGCCGATCAACCGCGAGCCGACGCCCGCGGTCCTCCGTGCGCTCACGCGAGCCCATCGACGCGGCGCGCGGCTCGTCAGCATCTGCTCGGGTGCGTACCTGCTCGCCGCGACCGGGCTGCTCGACGGGCGCCGGGTCGCGACGCATTGGCGGTACGCCGACGAACTGCAGCGCCGATTCCCCGCGGTACAGGTGGATCCGGACGTGCTGTACGTCGACCACGGGGATGTGGCGACGAGTGGCGGGTCCGGAACCGGGATCGATCTGTGTCTGCACCTGGTGCGCCGCGATCACGGGGCGTCGTACGCCGCATGGGTTGCCGGGCGGATGGTGATGCCGCCGCACCGCGAAGGTGGTCAGGCGCAGTACCGCTCGACGGAGCCGGTGCCAAAAGAGTCGCTGGGAGGCTTGCTGGACTGGGCTGTTGAGCGCCTGAACAAGCCGATCACGGTCGACGACCTCGCTCAGCGGGTGAACGTGTCGCCGCGGACGCTGGCCCGGCGCTTCGAGCAGCAGCTCGGCGTGGCTCCGGGGCAGTGGTTGCTGGCCCAGCGGATCGCCAGAACACGTGTTCTGCTGGAGGAAACGGAACTTTCCGTGGACGCGATCGCCACCCGGGTCGGCCTCTCGTCCGCGACGAATCTGCGCAGAAGATTCCGCACCGCACTCCACACCACCCCGAGCGCCTACCGTCGCGCGTATCAGGGTAAGTAGTCGCCGGTGTCGTCGAGCGTGATGTAGTGCTCGATGCGCGGGTCGTCCGGATCCCCGCCGTACAGCTCGACGAAGCGTCGCGCCGCGAGCAGTCCGCCGTACTGCGGGTTGAGGGTGCCGCGCAGGCTCTTGAACATCAACGAGAGATCGACGTACCGGTCGCCGGCGCCGAGTCGGCTGAGATCCAGGACGCCGGTGAAGCGCAGTGTCGTCGGGTCGATGAAGACGTTCGGGGCCGCGTAGTCCCCGTGGGTCACGGCGGTCCCGGCACCCGGGAACGGCGAGGCGAACGGGCAGTCCGCGAGCTCGTCGAGTGCCCGCAGACCTGACGCTATCGCCGCGAGTACGGCGGGACGGTCGCGGGCCGGCCACGGTTGGGACGCGTCGCGGCCGGACAGCTCCGTGGTCAGCAGCCAGTTGTTGCCCTGGTCAACGATGCGCGGGCAAGGGAAACCGGTGCCGGAGAGCCACGCCAGCCGCTCGGCTTCGACGCCGACCCCTGGACCAGCCTTGTAGTACAGACGTTCCGCGCCGCGGTCGAGCCGGACCACGGTCGCGTCGGAGCAGCCGACCGAGATCGGTTCGGCGCCGTCAGCGCCGAACCGATCCTGGAGAAGATTCAGATCCACTCACCGAAGATTACGGTGCAGGGCCGAAATCAGCTCCCCATTTCCGGTGTCACCGTCGAGCGACCAGATCATCGCGCCGCCCAGATCGCGGTGCGAGATGTACTGCGCTTTGCGTTTCATCTCGACCGGGTCGTCCCAGGTCCAGAACGTCGTACCGTCGAACAGCCACGCGAAACCGGCGCTGTTGTCGCGATAGACGGTGTAGTTCGCCAACTGGGCCTTCAGGTAGCGGTAGTCCTCGGTGCCGGCGTCGAAGGTCGACGGCGCGGGACCGGTCGACGGCTGGAAGAGGCCGTGGTTCACATCGGTCACGCCGGTCCAGCCGTGCGAGTAGAACGGCACACCCATCACCAGCTTGCTCCGCGGTGCGCCACGAGCCAGGTAGGCGTCGATCGTCACCTGTGAGCTGAACTCCGGTGTCGTCGGATCGCCCGCGGGTCCGTCGATCGCGGACTGCTGGTTGGTGAGCGTCTCCCACGGACCGTGGTAGTCGTACCCCTGCGTCGTGCCGAACGTCAGGTCCTTGAACAGTTGCCGGACCTCGAAGCCGCGGTCGATCATCGCCGGGTTCGCAGGCAGGAACGCAGTCAGGTCGTGCCTGCCCGGCAACCGGTCGAGTTGCTTGCGGTACTCGTGCACCAGCGCGGTGAAGTTCTGCTTGTCCTCCGGCCGGATCACGTTGCCCGGATTGCCTTCGCTGGCAGGCCATTCCCAGTCCAGGTCGACGCCGGTGAAGATTCCCTTCGCGGCGCCGGCGGGAAGGCCCGGCAGGTTGCCCTTCAGCCACAGGTCCAGGCACGACTTCACGTGCGCGGCCCGTGAGGCCGGCGTGAGCGCCGCGTCGGAGAAGTGCGCCGAGCCTGTCCAGCCGCCGAGCGAGATGCTGATCCGCAGCCCCGGGTACTTCTGCTTCAGTTGCTTGAGCTGATTGAGATTGCCGTTGAGCACCTGTCCGGGCTCGTCGGCCGTGCCGTTGACGCTCTGCTCGGCGGTGAACGGTCGCTGGTAGTCGGCCCACGGGTCGCTGCTGAGGCAGTTCCCCTGGGCGTCGACGAATCCGAACGCGTAGTTGATCTGGGTCAGCCGGGCCGCGGACCCGTTCTTCACCAGATCGCTGACCAGAAAGTTCCGGCCGTACCCACTCCAGTTGGTGTAGTACCCCACCACTCGCTTGGTGCTGCCCTGCGCTTCGGCAGGTACGGCGGCAGTCGTTGGTACGACCAGCGCAGCCGCCATCAGCAGCCCCACACTCCGACGCCTCATGACACCCCCATCGGACGGTTCCTGCGCACACAGTAGGGCCGCCGACCGACTTACGCAATGTCTCTGCAAAAACTGGATCCGACTAGGGTCGCCGTATGACGACTGTTGCTGGGGATCTTGCGCCGGACGGGGTTCTGCGGGCCTCGATCAATCTTGGGAATCCGGTGTTGGCGCAGGGGTCCGCGGAGGCGCCGGGTGGGGTGACTGTTGATATCGCGCGGGAGTTGGCGCGGCGGCTGGGGGTGTCGTTGGAGTTGGTGTGTTTCGATGCGGCGCGGAAGTCGTTCGAGGCGATGACGACAGGCCAGGCGGATCTCTGTTTTCTCGCGATCGACCCGGCGCGGGCGGCCGAGGTGGCGTTCACGGCGCCGTACGTCGTGATCGAGGGTGTCTTCGCCGTACCGCGGGACTCCGGGCTGACCACGGTCGCCGAGGTGGATGCGCCGGGTGTGCGGATCGGGGTGAAGCAGGGGTCGGCGTACGACCTCTACCTGACCAGGACGTTGCAGCAGGCAACGGTTGTCCGCGGGTCTGAGGGTGTCGACGTGTTCCGCGACGAGGGACTCGAGGTGGCGGCCGGCATCCGGCAGCCGATCACCCGGTACGTCGCGGAGAACCCGGACCTCCGCCTGATCGACGAGCGGTTCATGCAGATCCAGCAGGCCGTCGGCACCGCGAAGTCCAAGCACCCCGACACGGTTGCCTATCTCCACGACCTGATCGAGGACCTGAAATCCTCGGGCTTCATCGCCGCGTCCCTCGCCACCTCCGGGCAGGCCGACGCCACGGTTGCCCCGCCTGCCTGAGCCTGGAGGCCCCCTACGGGCAGTTCACCGGCCATGTCACGTCGCAGTAGGCGAAGCCGGACGCCGGCCGGAAAGAGCGTCTCGCTGCGGTCGCACCTGGTCGACGGCGCCGGCAACGTCACGGACCTGACCGTCATCGGGTCGTACGCAATGCGCTGACGGCGCAACCCCGGAGACCGGTTGCCGCGTTCTAGGTGTTGCGCAGACAACCGACTTTTGGGGTGAGGCAGTGAGTTCGAGATCTACGCGCAGAGGAATGCCCGCGATCGCCGTCCTGGCGGTCGCGGGCCTTGCCGTCGGGGTGATGACACCCGCCGCCGCGGCGTCCACCAAGCCATCCGCCCAGGTAACCGGTGGCAAGGACGTCAGCGTCACGCTCATCACCGGCGACCGCGTGCTGCTGGCCGGAGGAGACGTGACCAAGGCGACGATCGAGCCCGCCGCCGGCCGGGAGCATGTCGGCTTCAACACCTACCGGGTCCGGGACCACGCGTACGTGATTCCGGCCGATGTCTACAAGGCGGTCGGGGACGGGCGGATCGACCGTCGACTCTTCGATGTCGCCGAGCTGGTCAAGGACGGGTACGACGACGCGTCGACGAACACCATCCCGGTGCTGACGACGTACGCCGGCACTGCGAAGCGCGCCGTACCGGCTGGAACGCGGGTCACGCGGCAGTTGCCGTCGATCAGCGGCGCGGCAATGAAGGTCAGCAAGAGCAATGCCAAGGCGTTCATGAGCTCGGCAGGGTTCAGCAAGCTGTGGCTGGACGGCAAACGGAAGTTGCTGCTGGACCAGTCGGTTCCGCAGATCGGTGGACCGGTCGCGTGGCAGGCCGGATACACCGGCAAGGGCGTGTCGGTCGCGGTCCTCGACTCCGGCGTCGACGCGACCCATCCGGACCTCGCGACGCAGATCGCGGGGGAGAAGAACTTCACCGGTGAGTCGGCGGACGACCTGGTCGGCCACGGTACGCACGTCGCGTCGACGATCGCCGGCACCGGTGCGGCGTCGGACGGGCGCTACAAAGGCGTGGCGCCGGACGCGCGCATCTACGACGGCAAGATCTGCGAGGTCTGGGGCTGCGACGAGTCCGCGATCCTGGCCGGGATGGAATGGGCCGCGAACGACGTCAAAGCGAAGATCGTCAACCTCAGCATCGGCGGCCGCGACACTCCGGAGCTCGACCCGATCGAGGAGGCCGTGAACCGGCTGACCGCGCAGTCCGGCACCTTGTTTGTGATTGCCGCTGGCAACGATGGTCCCGGTGACGGGACGATCAGCTCGCCGGGTAGCGCGGACGCGGCGCTGACGGTCGGCAACGTGACCAAGCAGGATCAGCTCAACCCGACGTCGAGCCGCGGGCCGCGGGTCGGTGACAGCGCGCTGAAGCCGGACGTGACCGCGCCGGGCACGGACATCGTGGCGGCGAAGTCGAAGGACTCCTCGATCGGCGAACCGGTCGGCGACAAGTACCTGCGGCTTTCCGGTACGTCGATGGCGACGCCGCACACCGCCGGCGCTGCCGCGATTCTGCTGCAGGAGCACCCGTCCTGGACGCCGGCCGAGCTGAAGTCGGCGTTGATGGGTTCGGCAAAGGTCGCGGCCGACCAGACGTCGTTCCAGCAGGGCGCCGGGCGGATCGACCTGACCACGGCGATCAAGCAGACCGTGGTGGCCGAATCCGGCAACGTGTCGTTCGGGAAGGCGACGTACCCGCACTCCGACGACCAGCCGGTCACGCGTGACGTGACGTTCCGCAACCTGGGTGAGGCGGCTGTCACGCTGTCGCTGACGTCGGTGCTGAACGGGCCCGATGGCGCGGCGGCTCCGGCCGGTGCGCTGAAGTTGAGCGCCGACTCGGTGACCGTCCCAGCCGGTGGTACGGCGTCTGTGCAGGCGACGTCGGACACTGCACTCGGCGGCGCGGACGGGCTGTTCAGCGGTCGGATCACGGCGACTGGGGGCGGCCAGACGGTCGTCGTACCGGTAGGTGTGGACAAGGAAGGTCCGACGTACAACCTGACCGTCAAGCTGATCCGGCCCGACGGTGCACCGGACCCGGACTACCCGATGTCGATTACCGGCATCGACAACGACAAGCACGACCTGTACTCGCCGGACGAGACCGGGACGGTGACGCTCAGGCTGCCGCAGGGCGAGTACATGCTCGACCAGTTCCAGGAGTTCGAGCGCGGACCGGAGGACTGGATCTTCTTCATCCTGACCGCGCCCAGCGTGAAGCTCACCTCGGACCAGACGGTCGTCCTCGACGCGCGGAAGGCGAAGCCGGTCACCACGTCGGTGCCGAAGGCCGACGCGAAGCAGGCGAACTCGGACATCGGCTTCGACCGGAAGATCAAGGACGGCACGTACATCTACTCTGCGGGCGGTTTCCGGTCTGGGACGATGTACACGTACAGCACCGGGCCACGGCTGTCCGCGGCCGAACTGACCGGGCACGTCACGTCCCAGTGGGGTGTGCCGGGCGCGGACGGGCTGTTCACGAACACGCCGTACCTGTACGGGATCGCGAACTACTTCCCGGGCGAGTTCCCCACCGGGTTCGACCGGCAGGTGAAGCAGTCCGACCTCGCGACCGTGGACAGTACGGTCAACGCGACCGGGGATCCCCGGGTCTTCAAGATGCTGTTCCCGGTGATGCCCGACGGTGGTGGTGGCTGGGCTCGCGTCATCCGCCTCGACCCGCCGCGGACGATCCGGTACTACCTGGACGACACGCAGTACGGCTGGTCCGGCGTGACCGAGGAGGACACGGACGGCGGGGACTTCCCGCTCCCGAAGTGGCACCTGGAAGGGAAGCCGGTGCTGTACAAGGCCGGCCGGTACTACACCGAACGGTGGAACGCGGCCACGTTCGTGCCGTCGGTGTACGCCGCGACTCGGTCGGGGAGCGAGCTGAACCTCTCGCTGTACAGCCTCACCGACGCGGACGGGCACGTCGGGTTCATCTCCATGACGCCGGCGAGTACGAAGCTGTACCGCGACGGGACCGAGATCGGGTCCTCGACGCGCTTCGGCAGCATCGGCGTCGCGGACCTGCCGGCCGGTAAGGCGTCGTACAAGCTGGTCACGACCGGAACACAGACGCTGTGGCCGTTCTCGACGCGGGTCGATCTGGAGGCGACGTTCACGTCGTCGGCGGACCAGACCAGCGTTCCGGTCCACACCGTCGCGTTCGGGCCGGAGCTGGACGGGCACAACACGATGGAACGCAAGCCGGTCACCGTCCTGCCGTACGAGGTCAAGGCCGGTGCGGTGGCGAAGGTGAAGATCGAGTACTCCGATAACGCCGGAGCGACCTGGCGCCAGGCATCGGTTGTCGGTGGCAAGGCGGTCTTCCCGACGCCGGCCGGCAAGACCGTCTCGCTGCGCTCCACCGCGACGGACGCGGCCGGGAACAGCACGACGCAAACCGTGATCGCCGCCTACAGCCTGCGGTGAGAACAGCAGAACGCCCCGGGATCGATGTCCCGGGGCGTTCTGGTGCGTGCTGTCAGCCGATCAGGCCGAGGTCCTTCACGGCGTCGCGCTCCTCGCCGAGCTCGGCGGTCGAGGCGTCGATCTTGCCGCGGGAGAACTCGTTGATCTCCAGGCCCTGGACGATCTCCCAGTTGCCGTCCTTGGTGGTCACCGGGAACGACGAGATCAGGCCTTCCGGTACGTCGTACGAACCGTCGGAGACGACCGCCATCGAGGCCCAGTCGCCCTCGGCCGTGCCCTTCAGCCAGTCGCGGGTATGGTCGATGGTGGCGGCCGCAGCGGAGGCCGCCGACGACGTGCCGCGGGCCTCGATGATCGCGGCGCCGCGCTTCTGCGTGGTCGGGAGGAAGTCGTTCTCCAGCCAGGCCTGGTCGTTCACGAGCTCGGCTGCGTTCTTCCCGGCGACCTCCGCGTGGAAGATGTCCGGGTACTGCGTCGAGGAGTGGTTGCCCCAGATCGTCAGCTTCTTGATGTCGGTGACGTGGCTGCCGGTCTTCTTCGCCAGCTGCGCCAGCGCCCGGTTGTGGTCCAGCCGGGTCAGCGCCGAGAACCGCTCGGCCGGGATGTCCGGCGCGTTGCTCTTCGCGATCAGCGCGTTGGTGTTCGCCGGGTTGCCGGTGACGGTGATCCGGATGTCGTCGGCGGCGTGGTCGTTCAGCGCCTTGCCCTGGACGGTGAAGATCGCGCCGTTCGCCTCCAGCAGGTCGCCGCGCTCCATCCCCTTGGTCCGCGGCCGCGCGCCCACCAGCAGCGCGACGTTGACCCCGTCGAAGACGACGTTCGGGTCGTCGCCGATCTCGATCCCGGCGAGCGTCGGGAACGCGCTGTCGTCGAGCTCCATCACGACACCCTCGAGCGCCTTCAGCGCCGGGGTGATCTCCAGCAGCCGCAGCTCCACCGGCGTGTCCGGCCCGAGCAGTGCGCCGCTCGCGATCCGGAACAGCAGGCTGTAACCGATATTCCCTGCGGCCCCGGTAACGGCCACCTTCACCGGTGTAGTGCTCACGACATGCTCCTAGCTCATCCGATTGTGTGCTTGGGACGCTAGCAAGCCAGATGTCTCAGCCCAACGCTGGGGCGGTACCGACTTGCTCACACCATCTTTGAGAACCCACCAACCGTTTTGCTCGCGGCCAAACGGTTGGTGGGTTCTCAAAGATGGAGCTGAGAGGATGTCCGCGTGGAGCGGCGGACTGGGTCGGGGATGGCTAGCGTCGAGGCGCAGGCCGACGGGACATTTGTGCTGCGGGTGGACGGGTCGCCGCAGTCGCAGGTGGATCTGGCGGATCCGGGGAACCTGTCGTTCGAGTACATGCGGCGGATCGGTGACGTCGTGGATGCGGTCGCGCCGCGGCGGCAGCCGGTTGCGGTGACGCATGTTGGCGGGGCTGCGCTGAGCTTGCCGCGGTACGTCGCTGTGACGCGGCCGCGGTCGCGGCAGATCGTGCTCGAGCCGGACGAGGACCTGACCGAGTTCGTGCGCGAGGCACTGCCGTTGCCGAAGCGGTCCGGGATCAAGGTGCGTCCGGTTACGGGGCGGGCGGGGATCAGCGAGTTGTACGACGACTCGATGGATCTGGTGATCCTGGATGCCTTCGAGCACGAGGCGGTTCCGGCGAATCTGGTGACGGCGGAGTTCTTCGCGGAGTGCGCTCGCGTACTGCGGCCGACCGGCGTACTGATCGCGAACCTGATCGATGGGAAGGCCGGCCTGCCGTTCATCCGGCGTACGGCGGCGACGGTACGGGACGTGGTTGGGGCGGGCGTCGTACTCGCTGAGCGGAAGATCCTGCGGGGCAAGGGGTTCGGGAACGTCATCATGGTGGCGTCGCCGCAGTCCGTGCCTGACCTGACGGATGCGGGTCGGCGGGCGCAACCGCCGTACGGCGTGATGCCGTTGCAGGAGCTCGCCGGGAAAGCGACGCCGCTTACGGATGCAGAAGGCTACGTCACGCCACGCGCGCCGGCCTCAGCCTTCCGGAGCTGAGGCGTTCCACGGCTTCGGCGACCGCGGTGCGCTCAGGTGGTGTTGCGTCGATCGTTCTGACTAGGTGGTCGAGGCGGTCTCGGCCGGGGAGTCTGGTGCCTTGGAGCCAGGCCTGGATTGTGGCTCGCGGGATGCCCGTCTGCTGCTCGAGTGTTCGCAAGGATCGCGGCCGGGCTAGCGCCGCTAGTGCGACTCCCAGGTCTTCGAGGCTCTCCGCGTTCTCCAGCAGGCCGACGATGTCGCGCGGGTCGCGGCTCGCCTGCTGCCATCGCCGGTGCCAGACCGGCAGCAGATCCGCCGGAACTCCGCAGCCGGTGAGATAGGCGGCGGCCACGTCCCAGGTCGGGAGGTGTTTGCCGCTGGTCGCGCGGATCAGGTGCGGGTGCGAGTAGTGCGCGCGGTCCGCCAATTGGCGGTAGCTCAGACCCGCCTGACGACGTACCCGATCCAAGGCGGCAGCGAAAGCAGCGACATCCTCCACGTGTTCAAACATAATTCAACATGTTTCAACAGAGCAAGGCCGGTTAGGCTGGTCCCTGTGTCTGTCGCGAAGGTTGCCGCCCTGGCCTACTACCCGGTGAAGGGCCTCGCCGGGATCTCCGTCGAGTCCGCCGACGTCGGACCGACCGGTCTGCTGAACGACCGGCTGTTCATGCTGGTCCAGCCGGACGGGTCGTTCCTCAGTCAGCGCAAGCTGCCCGCGATGGCCACGCTGCGTGCCGAACTCGCCGGCGACGCGCTCCGGCTGTCGGCGCCCGGCGCCCCGGACCTCGAGATCGAGATCCGGTACGACGGGAAGCGGCGTGACGTCAGCCTGTTCGAGAAATGGTTCGGGCAGGGCATCGTGCAGGACCCGGCCGCGGACGAGTGGTTCACCGCGCGCCTCGGCGTGCCGGCGGCTCTGGTTCGCGTGACGCCCGAGCACGAGCGGCCCGGGTGGGGCGTAAATCGCGGGCTGACCGGATTCGGTGATGCGCACGCGCTGATGATCACGTCGCAGGCGTCACTCGACGGGCTGAACGCACGCATCCTCGAACGCGGCGGCGACGCGATCCCGATGAACCGCTTTCGGCCGAACCTGGTCGTCTCCGGGTGGGCCGAGCCGCACACCGAGGACAAGGTGCTCCGGATGACCGCCGGCGCGGTGGAGATCGGGTACTCCGCGCGCGGGATCCGGTGCGCGGTGCCGACGGTGAACCAGGCGACCGGCGCCAAGTCCGGGCCGGAACCGACCCGGACGCTGGCGACGTACCGGCGTGAACCCGCCTACGGCGGCGGGGTGAGCTTCGGCGTCAAAGGCGCAGTACTTGCCCCGGGCAACATCCGGGTGGGGGACGAGATCACTGTCCAGGAATGGATCCCGGACGGAACCGACCCTGCGCCGGACCGCCGCTAGCAGCCGACGCGGTAGCGGCCGGTGACTGCTTTGTAGGTGCAGGTGTCGAAGGTCTTGCCGGCCGGGGTCTGGAAGCGGGCGGTGTCGCCGGTGTTGTTCCAGATGTACCAGCTCTGGTTCCAGTACAGCGTGAGCGCGCGGTTCCGGTTCTTGCCGGTGCGGACGATGACGGTCGACTGGCCCGGCAGCACGTAGCCGCGCGGGAACACGAACAGGTGGTTGGCGGCGTCCAGGACGCGGAACCCGGACAGGTTGATCGGCCGCGAGCTGATGTTGCGCACGGTGAAGAACTCGTTGTTCAGCTGAGCGTTGGTGCGGACATCCGCGCCCGGCGGGTCGTACTGGATGCCGCTCAGGACGACGGTGATCGCCGCATCGGCCGGCAGTGGCGCGAGCGCCGCCGTACCGGCCAGCACCACGGCGGCCGTGGCAGCGGAAGAGAGCGTGCGGAAGCGTTGTGCGAACAAAGGAATGTCCCCCTTGGCAGTGGGCCGAATTCCCCCCGGCCCGATGAAAGCAAGCTGCCGGTTCCCCCCGGCGGACGCACGCTATCCGTCACGCTCCGTACTCGTCAAGCCCTCAATCAAGGCTCGTCGCGACGCCGTGCTCGAGTAGCGTGACGCGGTCCTCCAGTCCGGCGTCACGGAACGCAGCGACGAACTGCTCCGGGCCCTCGCTGAAGTGCGCCCAGCCCTCGGTGTGGACGGGGACGATCGTCGCCCGGTCGAGGATTCGCGCAGCCTCGACCGCGTCCGTCGACGTGAGGGTCAGGTTGGCGTTGTCGAGCAGCTTTGTCCGCGCCGCTCCGGCGAAGAGGACCGCGACATCGATCGGTGCGAACCGGTCGGCGATCTCCTTCACCAGGCCGAGCGACGCGTTGTCGCCGGAGACGTAGACGGTCGGGAGGCCCTCTCCCTGCAGGACGAATCCCGTGACGAAACCGAGCACCGCCTCGGCGCCTTCCGGGCCGTGCAGCGCCGGTACGCCGGTCACCGTGATCACGCCGCCGTCCGGCCGGGGCAGGTCGATCGACTCCCAGTTCTCCAGCCCGCGGACGCCAGGGATGCGAACAGCCGCGCCGGGGGTCGAGAGGACGGTCGGGATGGACGGGAGCAGCGCGCGGCCGGCGTCGTCGAGGTTGTCCTTGTGCTCGTCGTGCGAGACCAGGGCGACGTCGATCGGGCCGAGCTCCGCGGCCGGGATCGCCGGGCCGGTCAGCTTGGTCATCACCCTGCCCGGGAGCTGGTACTCGCGGGGCTCGTCGAACGCCGGGTCGATCAGGAACGTCAGGCCGCCGAGATTCAGGACGGCGGTCGGGCCGCCGATGTGCGTGATCTTCATGACCACGATCCTCCGGCCTGGCGATCCGTCTCACCATTGGCCCGCGAGTCACAGTTCCCGAAGATCGGGCCATACTGTCTTCATGCGTACTGTCGCGGTCCTCGCGTATCCCGGGATGAGCCCGTTCCACCTGTCCGTGCCGTGCCTGGTGCTCGGCGAACGCCGCGGGCTGCCGTCCCGGTACGACGTACTCGTCTGTGCGGAGGAGCCGGGATCGTTCCCCACCAGCGCCGGATTCGGGATCACGGTGGATCACGGGCTCGAGGTGATGGAGCGGGCCGATGTCGTGGTGCTGCCGAGTTGGGAGCCCGGTCTGGTCGCGTCCGACGTACTGCTCGACGCGATCCGGCGGGCACACGCGCGGGGAGCGATGGTGGTCGGGCTGTGCCTCGGGGCGTTCCTGGTGGCGGAGAGCGGGCTCGCGGAGGGGCGTGAGGTGGTGACGCATTGGCGGTTCGCGGATGAGCTGCGGTCGCGGTATCCGGACCTGAAGGTGCGCGCCGACGTGTTGTGGTCGGATCAGGGGGACCTCGTCACGTCTGCCGGTACGGCGGCCTCGCTGGACTGCTGCCTGCACCTGGTGCGCACGCATCACGGCGTCGAGGTGGCGGAGAAGGTTGCCCGGGACATCGTGGTGGCACCGCATCGGAGTGGATCGCAGGCGCAGTACATCCCGGTGCCGGTGCCGCCGGACCCCGTCGACGACGTGATCGAGAAGGCGATGGTGTGGGCGCGGGCGCGGCTCGACCAGCCGGTGTCGCTCGACGAGTGGGCGGGGGCGGTGGCGATGTCACGACGTACGTTCACCCGGCAGTTCCGGGCGCGGACCGGGAGCTCGGGACAGGCGTGGTTGTTGCAGCAGCGACTGGACCGGGCGCGGTTGTTGCTGGAGACAACGGACCTGTCGGTCGAGCGGGTGGCGACGGAGAGCGGGTTCGGGAGCAGCGACGCGCTCCGGCACCACTTCCACGGGTTGCTGGGTACGACGCCGCAGCGGCATCGGCAGGAGTTCTACAGCACGAGCAGGATGTAGATCACCGGCGCGGCGAAGGTGATCAGCAGGATCCACGCCATCATCCGGTGCGCGGGCTTACCGCGGTCGAGCGACGACGCGAAGTAGAGCACGGCGCCTTCCTCGGTATGGCGGCTCAGCCCCATCCGCTTGGCCTCCTCGGGCCGCGGGTCCGGCCGCTCCTCGGCGAACGCCTCCGGATGAATCCCGAAATGCGCCGGCTCCGCCCGATCCACATCATCCCGCTCGAACATCCAACCTCCCGCAGGCCGGTGGACCAGGGTCCTCACCTCCATGGTCGCACCCGCCGCCCCGCCACGCAGGCATAAACCCCATTTCGAGCGGCCCAGGAGCCCACCCGAGGGGGTTATGCCTGCGTGCACCTACGAGAAGTTCGCCACCCACGCGTTGCGGGCGGCCGAGCCGCAGATCAGCGGGCACAGAATGCCGGTGTCGTGGTCGGCCGACTTCATGCCTACCCCCAGCGTTGTGCGACCACAGTCGAGGACCTGGCTCTTGTACTTCTTCATCAGCTGGTTGTAGGCCTGCTGCGCGGTCATGCCGTCACCACCGGCACCGAACTGCGAGCCGGAGCTGCTGTTCAGGTTGTCACCGGACGTCGCCCGGCCCTGGGCGGTCGCCTCGGCACCCTTGGTGAGGCTCGGGTCTTCCTTCAGGCGTGCACAACCGTTGTCCACCCGAGCGTTGTCGATCAGGTCGAACAGTTGCTGCTCGTTGGCGTCCATGCCGCCGTCGACCGGTGGTGGCGGGGTTGTGGTGGTCTCGGTCGGCTTGGGGGTGGTTACTGTGCGGCCCGGTGAGGTTGGTGCCGTGGTCGGCTGCGTCGTGGGAGCCGAGGTCGGTGCGGTTGTGGGGGACTTGGAGGACTTGGTGGTGGGGCTGTCCGTCGGTGTGTCTGTCGGACTGCTCGACGGAGTTTCCGAAGGGGTTTCCGACGGGGTATTGGTCGGAGTGGCTGTGGGGGTCGCCGTTGGCGGGACGGTGACTCGAGCCGAGGGGGTTGCGACGGCTGCCTTGGTGGTGGGGGTGATGTAGGTGTCGTCGGTACGGGTGACGATCGGGATGGATGCGTCCGCCTCGTCGTTCTGCGGCTGGTGCAGCAGGATCCACGAGATCGGCGTGATCACCAGCAGAACAGAAGCAATCGCAATCACCGTACGACGACCGCGAGCCGACCGCCCAGCCGCCGCCGACCGTGCCGCGGTCCGTCGTCCCGGCCCACTACCACCAGGTCCAGAACCGCCAGGCCTACCCGGCCCAGAGGCCCCACGCCCGCCGGCGCCTGCGGCAGCAACATGCTCGGCCCCAGCGTCGGTCCCACCGAGCTCAGACCCAGCACCCGCGTACGCCGCCGCACCAACACCCGCACCAGCCACGCCGGCATCCACGCGATCCGCGCCGATCACGCTCTCGGCTGCTTCGGCGGCTGCTTCGGGGCGTGGGGTTGGGCGGCGGGTGGCGGCTGCGGACAGGTCGTCTGCGGCTGAGCGGGTTGTACCTGCGCCAGCTGCTGGGCTGTCGGTGTCCGGGGTGGATGGGGCGGCGCCTAGGGAGGCCCAGTCGTCGGCGGCTCGGCGGGAGGACCAGGTGCCGGCGGTTTCGCCGAGCGGGGCCGGTGCCGGGGCAGGGGTCTCCGTACGGGCGGCTGCGCGACGCGCTCGGGTCGGCGGTTCGGGGTCGGTGCCTGCGATCGACTGGTCGACCCACGACGGCGTACCACCAGCAGGCCGCCGGTTCCCGAGACCCGGCTCCTCGGCAGGTCGCGTAGGCAGACCAGACTCGGTGTCGGGAGCGGTGTAGCTCGGCAGCGCACCGCGCGGGGCGTACTGCGGCGTGGCCGGGCGTGACTGGTTGCCGCCGGCCCAGAACGGGGACTCGCTGGACGTGGCGCCCTTCGGCGCGCTGGCCCAGAACGGGGACTCGTCGCTGGTCCGCGGCGCGTAGCGCGGCGGTTCGGGTGGTGCGGGCGGGGTGGATTCCGCGGGCGGAGTGGGCCGGTTGCCGGACCGCGACGAACGGGAGGCCGCTCGCGTCGCTTTCCTGCGTGGTTTGTACCGGCCGTTGCCGGACTCGGACATTATTTCGTTGTTCCCTTCAAAGTCGCGCCCCCAAGACGTGCCTCGCCAGATCGAGACGCCTCACACGCCGTCTCACCGGAGCCCCCCAGGAACGTCCGGCAACATGACAAGGACGGATCTACCCGCCGCGACCGGCCGTGAATCGGCCGGACATTGTGACCCTGGAACAACGTTCTGGCCACTCTCGGTGTTCTGGACACGATGACAACCACCATGGCTACCCGGTCTCAGCTTCTGCCGAAGTCCTGGACCCAGCTGCCCGGTCCCCAGTCCGACCGCACCCGGCCCGGGTCGTACCCGACGCCGATCGTGGTGAACCGGCAGTTCAGGATGTTCTTGCGGTGCCCGTCGCTCTGCATCCAGGCCGCGACCACCTTCTGTGCGCTGTCGTAGCCGGCCGCGATGTTTTCGCCCCAGCTCGACCCGCGGTACCCGGCGGCCGCCATCCGATCGCCCGGGTCCTGTCCATCGGGATTCGTGTGGTCCATGTAGTGCCGGCGGACCATGTCCGAGGCGTGCTTGCCGGCGGCCTCGACGAGTGCACTGTCCAGCCGGAGCGGGCCGCAGCCCTGCTGTTCACGGATCTGGTTGGTGTACTCGAGGACCTGCCGCTCCTGCGTGTTCGTCCCGCCACCACCGGCCGGCGGCTGCGTGGTGTCGCTCGGCGTCGGGTCGGTGGACCGCGTCTTGGTCGGCGTACTAGTCGGCGTCCGCGTCGGTGTCGTACTCGCGGTCTTCGTCGGCTTGCTGGTGTTGGTCGGCGTACGGCGTGGCGCGGTCGGCGGCACGGTCACCGTGGTCACGCCTACCGTCGGTGCGGTCGGTGTGGTGAGCGCGTTGCTGGGTGTGTCGCTCGACGCGCCGGGGCTGGCCGGGGTCGCGGAAGAGGACGCTGCCGCTCCGAAAGCCGGCGTACCGAGGACTGCTGTCGTCGTACGGCCGTTCGGCAAGGTCTTCGTAATGGTGATCAGCGGCGTACCGGCCGTCGTACCCTCGACCGCCGAGCCGCCGTCGACGCGGGTGTCCTCGTTGACGTACTGCACGTTGGTGGCGTCGTCGACCCGGGTGGTGTCGCGAGACATCAACCAGACCACCGGTCCGATCGCGACCAGGACCGAGAGCGCGCTGACGACCGGGGCGACGAGGCCACGGCTCCGCCGAGGCGCTCTTCTGCTGCCGCGGTGCCGCCGGGGGGTAGGCGAATCCGTCATGGGATGGGCGAATCCTCTTCGTTTTTCGTCGTACCGAGTTGCGCGTCGTTCCCCGTGGTCCAGCCAGGTCCCCCCTGGTCTCACCGAACAGCGACCTTAACCGACGTGCAAGGTCATCGTTACGGAGCCGAATGGCCTCTTAACGAATCCTGAAGAAAACGATTGACTGAACGGGTCAGCCGCCGAAGTCCTGCACCCAGCTGCCGTTGCCCCACTCCGGCTTCACCTGGCCGCTGTCGTAGCCGATCCCGATCATCGTGTAGGTGCAGTTGAGGATGTTCGCGCGGTGCCCCTCGCTGTCCATCCAGCCCTTCACGACCGCGGCCGCTGTCGTGTAGCCGACGGCAATGTTCTCAGCCATCGCGCCGCCGCGGAAACCGGCCGCCTTCATCCGGTCGAACGGGCTGCGGCCGTCCAGGCTGTTGTGCGCGAAGTAGTGCTGGGCAACCATGTCGGCGGCGTGCGCCTCGGCGGCCTGCGTCAGCGACTTGTTGGTTCGCAACGGTCCGCAGCCGGCCTTCGCCCGCTCTTGATTGGTCAGGTCCAGAACCTGCGACTCGGCCGGACCCGATCCGCCGACAGGCTCTGAGGTCTTGGTCTTCCTGGTCGGTGTCGGCGTCGCCGAACGAGTCGGCGTCGACGTGGTGGGCTGCGGCGTTCGCGAGCTGCTCCGGCTGGGCGCCGACGTCGTACGGGTCGGCCGTGGCGTGACCTTCTTCGTCGTCGACGGGGTCGTGGACGGAGTACGGCGAGGTGTGTACGACGGGCTCGTCGGACGGACCGGCGTGGCCGACGCGTCGTCGCTCGCGGTCGCCATCGTGACCGGAGTTTCCTGGCTCGTCACCCTGCTGCTGTCCGACTGACGCAGTACGAACCACCCGACACCGGCCAGCAGTACCAAAGCCGACAAGGACGCGAGGAGCGGACCGGCCACGTTGTTACTCGGTGGCCGTCTGTGGTTCGTCATGGTGTGCAGCCTTGCCCAGGTCGACGCCTGTCAACTCCCGAACGGCCCGCGCTTAACAACGGTTTGACTATGGCAATCGTTTGAATGTCAGCGGGAACGGGCGATGACGATGTCGGCGATCACCTTCCAGCCCAGGCTCCGGTACAGCCGCAGGCCGTCGATCGACGCGATCAGGATGCCGCGTTTCGCACCCTTCGCCGCGGCTGCCTCGACCAGCGACGCCATCACGGCGCTGCCGAGTCCGCGCCGGCGGTGTGCCGGGTCGGTCTCGATCCGGTCCGCGACCGCGTCCTCGCCGACGACCGCCATCCGGCCGCTCGACACCACTCCGCCGTGCATCGTGGCGCGGGTGATGATCAGGTCGTCCTCGAGTTCGGTGTGCAACGAATATCGCTCGTGCAGCTTCAGCGCCGGCTGCTCCGAGAGCTGGATCGTCATCAGCCAGTCCTGGTCCTGCTGGACCTCGAGACCGAGCTCTTCCAGTTGCTCGATCCTGGCTTCCTTGTCGTCGGTGGCCAGCGTGATCCAGCCCGAGCCGCGCCCGCCGCCGTCGGCGAGGGCCAGCTGGGCGGCGCGTTCCACCCGTTCCGGTTTGTCGTCGGCATCCAGTACGACGTACTCCGTCGGCCGGCTCTCCTCACCTGCCCGGACGACCAGAATGCCGTCGTTGTCCTCCTCAACCGTGGTCCAGCCCCGCGAGACGGACCACCCGGCCTGCCAACGGCGGACGAGTTCCTCACGATCTCTCACCCGTCGATTCAAGCAGCCCGGCAGCGCGACGGCGAGGGGAACCGGTGTCGTTTGACACCAACTCGCCGTAAACCACTGCCTGCAGCCGGTCACCACGGCCCCTGAGATGTCAGCTGGCGGCGTGTTCGGTGGCGAGCAGGTCGTAGGTGAGGAGGTTGTTGTACGTGCCGTCGCGGCGGGGATCGGCGAGGCGCTCGTCGGCGACCTGCGTGAAGCCGTTGGCCTCGGCAACGTGCGCGGACGCGGTGTTCACGTCGGCACACCTCAGGACCAGGCGGCGCCGGCCCAGACCGCCGTCCTTGACCGGCCGGAACGCGTGCCCGATCACCAGCTCGACCGCGCTCGACATCACCTTGCGGCCACGCGCGTCGGGGTGCATCCAATACCCGATCTCGCCGATCGAGTTGTCTATCCGGTTGTTCAGACCGAAGATGCTGACGTTGCCGAGCAACTCGTCGGTGACCGCGTCCGTGACCGCCCAGGCGACCGCTTCACCACTCGCCGCCGCATCCGGCCGGCTCGCGATGAATCCCTTGGCATCGTCGAGTCCGTACGGCGATGGCATCCCCGTCAGCCACTGCTGCGTCCGCTCGTCACCGCAGGCCTCCATCACTCGTTGCGCATCCGATTCGCGCAGCTCCCGCAGCCGGATCGCGCCACCCTCGAGCACGGGGCACAGCCCACCAGTTGCCCTTCGGCTCGAGCTCGTCGTCGCACCCGATCGTCGCGACCCACTCGTCCTTCCGTACGCCGCGCGACCGGCCGCCGCCCGGAATCGTCACCAGGCCACGGAATCCGGTCTTCCACGCGACCCGGCGGCTCGCGTAGTTGCCGACGTACGCACGCCAGATCACGCGCTTCCAGTCGAGGCCGTCGAACGCGTACCGCACCACCAGCTTGAGCGCTCGCGTCATCACCCCGTTGCCGCGGACCTCGGCCGATACCGCGAACCCGACCTCGCCGACACCGCCCTCGCCGTCGCGCAGGTCGATGGTGCCGACGTAGTTCCCGTCGTACTCGATCGCCCAGGCCCAGGCGGTGTTCGCGCGCCAGCCGGCCGGGACCACCTCGGTGAGGAAGTTCACCGCGTGCTCGTGCAGGTACGGGACCGGGATCGTGGTCCATTCCTGCATGACCGGGTCCTGGCACATCCGGTACGCCGGCTCTACGTCGGCGGCCGTGTGCGCACGCAAGGTCACCACACCGTCGGCCAGCACCGGGACGTCGTCGGGAAATCGCATGCTTCAGGGTGACGCGCTGCAACCGGCCGGGCAACACATTTCCATGCCAGGGAGACTATTCTGTGGGCGTGAACGCAGCCGGAGCAGAACCGCCACGCGGCCGCGGCGGCCAGCTCGCCGCCCAGCGGCAGGCCACGATCGTTGCCGAGGTCAACAGCCGGGGCGCGATCACGGTCGCCGAACTGGTCGACCGGTTCGGGGTCTCGGACATGACGATCCGTCGCGACCTGGACGCCCTGGACTCCAGCGGCCTGCTGCACAAGGTGCACGGCGGCGCGACGTCCGTCGGCCTGCGCAGCGCGCACGAGCCGGGCTTCGACGCCAAGCTGACCCAGGAGTCCGCGGCCAAGCAGGCGATCGCCGCCGAGGCCGCCACCCGGGTCCAGCCGGACAGCGCGATCGGCATCGGCGCCGGTACGACGACGTACGCGCTGGCTCGTCAGCTGTTGCGGGTAGAAAACTTGACGGTTGTCACGAACTCGGCGCGGATCGCCGACGTGTTCCACGGCAACGGGCGTTCGGACCGCACCGTCGTACTGATCGGCGGCATCCGGACGCCGTCGGACGCGCTGGTCGGCCCGATCGCGACCGCTGCGCTGGCGTCGCTGCACCTGGACCTGCTGTTCCTCGGCGCGCACGGTGTCGACGCCGAGCACGGGTTGAGCACGCCGAACCTGATGGAGGCCGAGACCAACCGGTCGTTCATCGCCGCGAGTCGTGAGGTGGTCGTGGTCGCGGACCACACCAAGTGGGGGACCGTCGGCCTGAGTACGTTCGCGACCTGGTCCGACCTGGACGTGATCGTCACCGACAACGGCCTGACACCCGCCGCCCGCAAGGCCATGCGCGACACGGGATGCGACCTCGTCATCGCCTCCTAGCTGACCCTCGAAGCACCTGCCGACGGGGTCGCCGCGAGCGAGCTCGGGGCCGAGAAACCGTGTTCCGCAAAGGCTTTCTCGATCGCGGACAGTACGGCGTCGGCGGCCGAGGCCTCGACCAGCGCGATGATGCAACCGCCGAAACCGCCACCGGTCATCCGCGCACCGAGCGCACCCGCCTCCAGTGCGGTGTCGACGGCAACATCGAGCTCCGGCACGGTGATCTCGAAGTCGTCGCGCAGCGAGGCATGCGACGCGGTGAACAGCGGACCCACCTCGCGCAGCTTGCCGGCCCGCATCAACGCGACCGCGTCCTCGACCCGGCGGATCTCGGTCACCACGTGCCGCACACGCCGCCGTACGACGTCGTCCGACAACCGTCCGAGTGCTTCGTCGAGATCCTCGAACGCGATCGACCGCAGAGCCGGTACGCCGAGCTCGGCCGCCGCCTGCTCGCAGCTCTTCCGGCGTGCGGCGTACTCGCCGTCGACATGCCGGTGCGGTGCCTTCACGTCGACGACCAGCAGCGCGAGATCGTCGGCCGGCGGGTCGAACGGGATCTGGTCGGTGGACATCGCGCGGATGTCGAAGAACAGCGCATGGCCCTCGGTGCAGCACATCGAGGCCATCTGGTCCATGAGTCCGACCGGTGCGCCGACGTACTGGTTCTCGGCCTTCTGTGCCAGCCGCGCGATCTCGGCCGGGTCGACCTCGAGGTCGCGCAGGCCCAGCAGCGCCACGAACGTCGCGCACAGGAGGGCGGCCGACGACGACAGGCCGGCGCCGGACGGGAGGTCCGAGTCGACCAGCAGGTTCGCGCCGCCGATCGGGTAGCCGGACTCCCGCAGGATCCAGGCCGCCCCGGCCGGGTACGCCGCCCAGTCGCCGACCGAACCCGGGGCCAGGTCGTCGATCGCGAACTCGACGACGCCCCGCTGCCCGCTCGACGCGACGGCGATCCGGCCGTCGTCCCGCTTCGAGGCGGTGACCAGGATGCGGTTCGGCAACGCGATCGGGAGCACCAGGCCGTCGTTGTAGTCGGTGTGCTCGCCGATCAGGTTGACCCGGCCCGGGGCACGCCAGCTGCCGTCGGGCGACGTACCGAAAACCTTCTGGAAGCTCACTGGCCGGCCTTTCGCAGGGTGTCGGCCACATCCTCGGGCCGGGTGTCGCTGATGAACGCGCCCATGCCGGACTCGGAGCCGGCCAGGTACTTGATCTTGTCCTTGGCCCGCCGGATCGACAACAGTTCCAGGTGCAGGTAGCCGAGCTCGCGATCGATCCGGACCGGGGCCTGGTGCCAGGCGGCGATGTACGGCAGCGGTTCGCCGTACAGGCCGTCGAAACGGCTGAGGACGTCGAGGTACAGCTCGGCGAAGTCGTCGCGCTCGCCGACCGACAGCTCGTCGATGCCGCCGACCTGGCGGTGCGGGTACAGGTGCACCTCGACCGGCCAGCGGGCGGCCTCCGGGACGAACGCGGTCCAGTTGCCGTTCTCGGCGATCACCCGCGTGCCTTCCTTGCGTTCCGCGGCCAGGACGTCGGCGAACAGGTTGCTACCGGCAACTTCTTGGTGCTTGCGCGCCTGCCTCAGCAGGTTCTGCATCCGCGGCGGGATGAACGGGTAGGCGTAGATCTGGCCGTGCGGGTGGCTGAGCGTGACGCCGATCTCGCGGCCGCGGTTCTCGAACGGAAACACCAGCTCGACGTCGTCGCGGGCGCCGAGCTCGGCGGTCCGGTCGGCCCAGGTGTCGACGACCAGCCGGGCCTGGCCCTGGGACAGATCGGTGAACGAGCGGTTGTGGTCGCTGGTGAAGCACACCACCTCGGTCCGGCCCGGGCCGGCGAAGGACGGGAACCGGTTCTCGAAGACGGCGACGTTGTAGTCGAGGTCCGGGATCTCGGTCGGGTTGCCCGGCTTGCTCGCGCACAGCGGGCACTGGTCCGCCGGCGGCAGGTACGTCCGGGTGTTGCGGTGGGTGGCGTAGGTGATCACGTCGCCGGTGAGCGGATCGGTGCGCAGTTCGACCTGCGGCTGCGGGGCGGGCAGCCCGCGGGTGTCCGCCAGCGGAACCCGCACCGGGGCATCAGCTGGGTCGTAGTAGATCAGCTCACGGCCGTCGGACAGCTTGGTGTCCGTCCGGCGCGCGCCGCGCGGTGTGTTCATCGATTGACCCTCCCGGCCGTCCGACGCTTGGCCAGCCAGGAATCATCGTAAACCAACAAACTCGAACATGCATCGTGAGACGTGCCACCGGTAGAGTAGATAAATGGACGACTACGCCCAACGCACGCCCTCTCGGCACCTGACGAGAGGGCGCTAGGAACTCCGACCCATGAACGACACCCTGCTCAACATCGTCCTGATTCTGGTCTTCGTGCTGATCGGCGGAGTCTTCGCCGCGGCCGAGATGGCCCTCGTCTCGCTCCGGGAGAGTCAGCTCAAGGCGCTCTCGCACCGCGGTCGGCGCGGCGAGATCGTCGCCAAGGTGGCCGCCAACCCGAACCGGTTCCTGTCCGCCGTGCAGATCGGCGTGACCCTGATGGGCTTCCTGTCCGCCGCCTTCGGTGGCGCGACGCTCGCCGACGGCCTCGCACCGCAGCTGGAGAAGCTCGGTCTGCCCGAGTCGGTGGCAGGCACGGCCGCACTGGTGCTGATCACGATCCTGATCTCGTACGTCTCGATCGTGCTCGGCGAGCTGGCCGCGAAGCGCCTGGCCCTGCAGCGGGCCGAGGGCTTCGCGCTCGCTCTCGGGCCGCTCGTGGACCGGATCGCGTCCGGCGCCCGGCCGGTGATCTGGCTGCTGTCGAGGTCCACCGACCTGGTGGTGCGCGCGCTCGGCGGCGACCCGAACGCGAACCGCGAGGTGATGAGCGACGAGGAGCTGCGCGACGTCATCTCCGCGCACGAGTCGCTCGGCGTGGAGGAGCGCAAGATCGTCGACGACGTCTTCGAGGCCGGCAGCCGGCAGTTGCGCGAGCTGATGCTGCCGCGCACCGAGGTGGATTTCGTCGACGCCGAGATGCCGGCGTACAAGGCGGTCAAGTTCGCCGCCGAGCGGCCGCACTCGCGGTACCCGGTGATGAACGGCTCGGCCGACGACATCGTCGGCTTCGTGCACGTCCGGGACCTGTTCGACCCGGCGGTTGCGACCCGCTCGGTGCGGGTCGGCGACCTGGCCCGCGAGGTCCTGATGCTGCCGGACACCGCGAAACTGCTGCCGACGCTGACCGAGATGCGCCGTCGCAGCACGCACCTCGCGATCGTCCTCGACGAGTACGGCGGCACCGCCGGCATCGTCACACTCGAGGACCTCGTCGAGGAACTGATCGGCGACATCAAGGACGAGTACGACGAGGAGCCGGCCGAGACGACCCGGCTAGGCAGCGGCGACATCGAGGTCGACGGGCTGCTGAACCTGGACGACTTCGCCGACGCGACCACGATCGAGCTCCCCGACGGGCCCTACGAGACCGTCGGCGGGTTCCTCGCCGCCCGGCTCGGGAAGGTCCCGTCGACCGGCGACGAGGTCCCGATCGACGCCCACACCCTGACCGTCACCGAGATGGACGGCCGCCGGGTCGCCCGGGTCCGCCTACACCTGGTCAAACCGTCAGAAGAGGTTCCGGCCGAGCAACCAGAACCCGCCGCCGACTGAGGACGACGAGCCCGCCCACGACGTACCCGAGGCCCTGGAAGACGAGGATCGGGATGATGCCGACGGCGTCGCCGAGCAGACCGGCCGCGCCGATGCCGATCAGCACCGCGACGCTCTCGGCGGCGCCGACCGCGCCGTAGATGCGGCCGCGGGTGCCGTCGACGGTGAGGTTCTGGAACACCGTCATCATCCCCGCGATGGTGAGCCCGCCTGGCAGGCCGACGACGATCATGCAGACGAATGCCGGGATCACGCTGTCCGACGCCAACGGGTAGAGGAACAGCGCGACGTCGATCAGGCCGAACGCGAGGGCGCCGACTCCCCACAGGGTCGCGGCCGGCCAGCGGGAGCCGATCGCGGCCGCGACCAAGCCGCCGACGATCCCGCCGATTGCCTGCGACGACACGATCAGGCCGTACACCTTCCCGTCGCCGCCGACCTCGGCGCTGACGAACGGTGCGAACAGCGTGCTCATGATCCCTTCGCCGACGCCGGTGACCAGGCAGAACACGAAGAACAGCCGGATCGCCGGGCCCGCGACGCACAGCCGCAGTCCCTCGGTCCACTCCTCCTTCAGCCGCTTGATCGCACCGCCGGCCGTCTCTTCCTTGGACTCGGGACGTTCCTGACGGTGTCGCATCGCGGCGACCAGCACGACCGCGACCAGGAACGTCACGGCATCGCCGACGGCGAGCAGGGTGAGTCCGCCGGCGGCCGCGAGTACACCGCCGAGCGCGGCGCCGACCAGCCGGGCGAGGTCGCGGATCTGGCTGTTCAGTGCGTTCGCGGTCACCAGTTGCTCGGAGTTCACCAGGAGCGGGACCAGTGACTGCTCGGCCGGTGTGAAGAACTGCTGCAGACAGCTCTGCGCCAGTACTACGGCGTACACGATCCAGATCGTGCTCGCGTCGTGGACGGCGATCAGCGGGATCAGTACGACGGCGTTCAGCACGTTCGTCACGATCATCGTGGTGCGCTGGTTCCACCGGTCGACGAAGACGCCGGCCAGCGAGCCGAGGAGCACAGCGGGGAGGAACGACGCGAGGAGCAGTCCGCCGGAGGCGAGCGTCGAGCCGGTCAGTACGTACACCTGGAACGCGAGCCCGGTGCGCAGCAGCCAGTCCCCGGTCAGGGAGATCAGGCCGGCGCTGAGCATCAACCGATAGTCACGCTGCCGCGCGAGGACGCCCCACAAGTCCTTCATGTGCTTACTCCTCGGGTGAGACCGCGACGATCTGGGTGAACGAGACATGCCGGCTTCCCGCCGGCCGGGTGGACTTGTCGTCGATCGGCCGCTCGTCCACCCAGCGCTGCAGGAGCTCGTTGATCTGGCCGACGATCTCGGCCAGCTCCTCGCCGGTCAGGTAGAGGCCGGTCTGCCCGATGCCGGAGTTGTCCCGCCAGACCGGGTCCGCCTGCAGGCGCTGCTGCTGCCATTTCGCCAGCGCGTCCAGCGCCCGCTCGGCCATCAGTTGCTCGAGTACGTCGGCAGCGGCCGCGCCTTCGGGCGTCTTGATCGCGTCCTGCCATGACTGCGACGTGGACACCAGTCGCCACGGCCGCTCCCGGTTGTCCTTGCCCGGTGCCGGCTCGACGAAGTCGTACTTCGCCAACTGCCGCAGGTGGTGCGACGCCAACGCCTGGCTGATCCCCAGCCGCCGCGCGGCATCGGCCGCGGTCAACGGCCCCTCCCGACCCAGCAGCGACTGCAGGTCCAGCCGCACCGGGTGCGCCATCGCCCGAATAGCCAGCGGATCGTCCAGCAACCGAGCCCGCCGCGGATCCTTCTCCAAAGACATGCTTGGAATATGCAGCACCCCAAATCCAATGTCAAGCCATTGCTTGGAATGTGCCGCGGATCCAGCGGAAACTGCGAAATGTCGAGTGTTGCCGGTTGTGTCCGACCTCTGCTGCGAAGATCCAGTTACTGCCCGAAAGGACACCGAAGATGAAGTACTTGCTGATGATTCACAGCAACCCGATCACCTGGGGTCACCCGTCGTTCCTGCACACCGAGGAGGGCAAGGCCCTGCCGAAGAAGGCGCGGGACGCGCTCGCCGCGCAGCTCGACAACCTGCTGAACGAACTCGACGCCAGCGGTGAGCTGATCAACGCCGTCCCGCTCGATCCGCCGACGAAGACCCGGGTGGTCCGGGTCCGCGAAGGCGTCCGGGCGACAACCGACGGTCCGTACTCCGAGGCCAAGGAGCAACTCGCCGGCGTCTTCCTCATCGACGTCGCGAGCCAGGAACGCGCCGAAGAGGTTGCCGCCACCATCCCGGAGGCGGGGTTCTACGCCGTCGAAGTCCGTCCGGTCTCAGTGTTCGACTAGTCGTTGGTGGTTCTCGGTAGTTGCGAGGGCGGGGTCGAGGGCGCCCAGGGCAAGCCAGGTGGCACCTCCGACCCCGTCCCGGGCGGTCAGTACGTCGCCCGCGAAGTGCTGCCGGATGAGTTGTCCCACAGGCGAAGATTCACCGGCGACACTGCCCGCGAGCACCATAGGGCCCTTGTCCGACGTTGTCTTCAGCCGTGCGGCGGTTTCTGTGAGCAACTCGGCTGCGCGTTTCACCAGGGACCGCGCGGTCTCGTCGTCCTGTGCGTACGCCGTCATCACCGCCGGCGCCAGTTCCGCGAGCAGAACCGGTGGCCGGCTGTTCACAGTTCTCACCAGATCGTCACGAAGTGCGTCGTATCCTTCCCGATGTGCAGTCGCATGCTCGTCCCGATCGGGCAGGATCGTTTGTACGACGGCCTGCCCGAGCAGCCCGAGCGGCTCGCGGAGGTCCAGCGCCTGCAGCACGCTGCGCACGGCCTCCCGGCCCAGCCAGAAGCCGGAGCCGTCGTCGCCCAGCAGCCAGCCGTGCCCGCCCGCGGTGCGCAGGAGTTGATGGTTGCGCACCAGGCCGGCGTTGCTGCCGGTGCCGGCGATCAGCACGGTCCCGTCCGGTTCCGGCGTACCTGAGGCGAAAGCGACCTCGAGATCGCCGATGTAGTCAGGGGCAACGATCAGGCCGGCGCCCGTCCAGGCGGCCTCGAACTGAGCGGCCACGTCCGGTCGCGCGAGTGCCACCCCGCCGGCCATGCCGACGACCCCGGCCTTGACGGCTGTCGGGTCCAGACCGGACAGTGCGGCGTGAAGGGCCTGCCCGAAGTTGGCCGCCGCACTTGCCGGATGACTGGTCGGATTCCCTCCCGCTGCGGCGCCGCGACCGATTACGTTGCCCTCAGAGTCCGCGATCACGATCCGGGTGGACGTTCCGCCGAGGTCGCCGCCGAGGACCAGCGGTCCGGCAGGTATCAGGACCACCTGGTCGACAGGTGCGGCGTCAGCGTCCGGAAGCGGGCGTTCGACCGACATACGCGATGCTCCAAACTGCTCGAAAGAGCTTATTAGTAAGCACAAGCAAACAAGGTTACGCAACGGTCCCGATCTGGGGAGATCACACGGATGAGCCTTGACTTTAGCTACGAGTTGAGAAAAGTTCTGTCCAGCAAACAGCAAACTTGCGCATTTGTCGGCACTTGGAGTGTCGCTGGCGAGCAGATTAGTCGAGGGGTGGGCCGTTGATGGCCAGCAGTAACACGGGGGAATCCACTGGCGTGGGCGCACAGGCGTATGTTCAAACGTTGATGCCGATCCTGGCCGCGGTCACCACCCAGATCGACGGGCCGATCCAGCAGGCCGCCGACCTGATGGTCACGTCGCTGCGCGCGAACGGCGTCATCCAGGCCTTCGGCTCCGGGCACTCCGAGGCCCTCGCGATGGAGATCGCGGGCCGGGCCGGCGGACTGATCGCCTCCAACCGGATCGCGTTGCGCGACCTCGTGCTTCTCGGTGGCGAGCCGCGCGAGCTGCTGCGCAGTGCGGAGCTCGAGCGCGACCCGGCGTACTCCCGGAAGCTCTACGAGCTGTCCGCGGCCCGTGAGGGCGATCTCTTCGTCATCGCCTCCAACTCGGGTGTGAACGGCTCGATCGTCGAGCTCGCGAGGGTGGTCAAGGAGCACGGTCACCCGCTGATCGCGATCACCTCGCTGCAGCACACCGGCGGTATGGATTCGCGGCACCCGTCCGGCAAGAAGCTGATCGACTTCGCGGACGTGGTGCTCGACAACCAGGCGCCGTACGGCGACTCCGTCCTGGACCTGCCCGACGGTGCGGGCAAGGTCTGCGCGGTGTCGTCCATTACAGCTGCGCTGATCGCGCAGCTGCTCGTTGCCGAGGTACTGCGCCGGATGACCGAGGCCGGCGAGACCCCGCCGGTCTACCTGTCCGCGAACATCCCGGGCGGCGACGAGCACAACCATGCCCTTGAAGCAAGGTACGCCGGTCGCATCCGGCGTACTGCGTGAAAAACTCCTTGGAAGGCGGGACCAATGACCACTCCCAACAATCTGTCGCGGCGCCTGTTCCTGCAGCGCGCAGCGGTCGGCACCTTGCTGGCGACCGGCGGCAGCACGCTGCTGGCCGCCTGTGCCGGCAGTGGCAGCGACGACAGCGGTTCCACCGGTGGCGGTGCCGACAAGACCGCGGACAACCCGTTCGGCATGGCTGAGAAGGCGACCGTTGACGCCGTGATCTTCAACGGCGGGTACGGCTACGACTACGTGACGTTCGCGGCCAACCTCGTTCAGAAGAAGTTCGCGGGCTCGACGGTCAAGGTCGCCCCGTCCACCGAGATCGCCCAGCAGCTGCAGCCGCGCTTCGTCGGTGGCAACCCGCCGGACCTGATCGACAACTCCGGCAAGGCCCAGATCGGCTTCGGCACGATCCTGGACCAGCTCGAGACGCTGGACGACGTCTTCGAGGCCAACAACTACGAGGGTACGAAGATCGCCGACACCCTGTACCCGGGCGCCAAGAACCCCGGTACCTACGACGGCAAGTTCGTCGCCATGAACTACGTGCTCACCCTCTACGGCCTGTGGTACTCCGAGAGCCTGTTCAAGGAGAACGGCTGGGAGCCGCCGAAGACCTACGACGCGCTGCTCGACCTCGGCGCCAAGGCCAAGGCGAAGGGCAAGTACCTGTTCGTCTGGGGCAAGGAAGCCGCGACGTACTACCACACCCTGGCCGTCGACTCCGCGATCAAGGAGGGTGGCGACGAGGTCCGGCTGGCGCTGGAGAACCTCAAGGAGAACTGCTGGTCGCTGCCGCAGCTCCAGAGCGTCTTCAAGGCCATGGAGACCATGGTCAAGAACGGCTACTTCGTGCCCGGCGGCGCCGGCACCCAGTTCACCGCCGCCCAGGCGAAGTGGAGCAACGACCAGCAGGCCATCCTCTACCCCTCGGGCTCGTGGATCGAGAACGAGATGAAGAAGGCCACCAAGAGCGGGTTCCAGATGAAGGGCATTCCCGAGCCCACGGTCAGCGACAGCCCGAAGCTGCCGTACGAGTCGCTGCGCAGCGCGGCCGGTGAGCCGTACATCGTCCCGTCGAAGGGCAAGAACGTTGCCGGCGGCAAGGAGCTGCTGCGGGCCATGCTGTCCAAGGAGGCGGCCACCAACTTCGCCAAGACGCGGCTGGCGCCGACGATCGTCAAGGGCCTGGTGCCCGCGGACGGTTTCGGTTCGACCGCGCTGCAGTCGCAGACCGCGATGCTGGACGCCGCCGGCACGAACATCTTCGACTACCAGTTCGTCGGCCTGTACGGCATGAACACCGACAACCTGGTGGTCTGGAACTCGTTCCTGTCCGGCCAGCTCGACGCGGCGGGCCTGACGAAGGGCCTGCAGCAGATCACCGACAAGGTGCGTAACGACAGCTCGGTCAAGAAGATCCCGGTCACGAAGTGACCGTGACGCAAGACGCCGTGCCGGGAGGCGGACCCAAGCGGTCCGTCACCCGGCGCCGCCGGCCGCTGACCTTCGACCGGGCCAGCTTCATGGTCGTGTTCCTCGGCCTGCCGCTGGCGGTCTTCGTGATCTTCGTGGTCTCGCCGTTCGTGCAGGCGCTGTACTACTCGCTGACCGACTGGTCCGGGTTCAGCGCGGGGCAGAACTTCGTCGGCTTGGACAACTACGTCAAGCTGTTCCACGACGACATCTTCCTGAAGGCCGTGCGCAACAACGTCCTGCTCGCGATCGTCGTACCGATCGTGACGATCGTGCTGGCGCTGACCCTTGCCACGCTGGTGACGATCGGCGGCTCGGGCACCGGGACCGTCCGCGGACTGAAGTACGCCGGCTTCTACCGGATCGTCTCGTTCTTCCCGTACGTGATCCCGGCGATCGTGATCGGCCTGATCTGGGCCCAGGTGTTCACGCCGAGCTCGGGCGTGCTGGACGCGGTGCTGTCGAAGATCGGGCTGCACGGGTTCGAGAACTACGCGTGGCTCGGGGATGCGCGGACCGCCATGCCGGCGTCGATGTTCGTGATGATCTGGGGATTCGTCGGCTTCTACATGGTGCTGTTCATCGCCGCCATCCGGGGCATCGAGCCCGAGGTGTTCGAGGCCGCCCGGATCGACGGTGCCGGCCGGTTCCGGAGCGCGGTGTCCATCACGGTGCCGCTGATCCGCGACAACGTGCAGACGGCGTACATCTATCTCGGCATCGCCGCCCTCGACGCCTTCGTCTACATGCAGGCGCTGAACCCCGGCGGCGGGCCGCAGAACTCGACCCTGGTCATGCCCCAGCAACTGTTCACCACGGCCTTCACCAAGGGCCAGTTCGGTTACTCGACGGCGATGGGCGTGGTCCTGGCCGCGGTGACGATGCTGTTCGCGCTCGTGGTCTTCACGGTGAACGCCCTGACCGGCGGACGTGAGCGGAAAGTGAAGGTACGCCGATGACAACCACCGCCGCCGACCGGGCCGACGTCGTCGTCGCGTCCCGCGCGCCGGGCCAGCGGGCCCCGGAGGGCAGGGGTGTGGCGACGACCGCACACGTCGCGCTGATCCTGTGGTCGCTGCTGGTGATCCTGCCGCTGGTGTGGACGCTGCTGTCCTCGTTCAAGTCGACGCAGGAGGTCCTGGGCAACCCGCTGTCGCTGCCGGGCAAGCTGCGATTCGAGAACTACTCCAACGCCTGGACGACGGCCGGCATCGGTCGCTACTTCGCGAACACGGTGATCGTCGTCGGCTCCGCGCTGGTGCTGGTGATGATCCTGGGCGCGATGTGTGCGTACGTGCTGGCCAGGTTCACGTTCCCCGGCAACCGGCTGATCTACTACTCGATGCTGGCCGGGCTGACGTTCCCGGTCTTCCTGGCGATCGTGCCGCTGTTCTTCGTGCTGAAGAACCTTTCGCTGCTCAACACCCTGCCAGGGTTGATCGTCACGTACGTCGCGTTCGCGCTGCCGTTCACCGTGTTCTTCCTGCACAGCTTCTTCAAGGCGCTACCGGGAGAGATCTACGAGGCTGCGCAGATCGACGGGGCAGGCGAGTGGCGCACGTTCTTCTCGGTGATGTTGCCGATGGCGCGGCCGGGGATGGCGTCGGTCGCCATCTTCAACTTCCTGGGCTTGTGGAACCAGTTCCTGCTTCCCGTCGCCCTGAACACCGACTCGAAGAACTACGTGCTGTCGCAGGGCATGGCCTCGTTCGCGTCGCAGGCCGGTTATGCGGTGGACTTCGGCGCCCTGTTCGCGGCCGTGGTGATCACTGTGGCGCCGGTTCTGGTCGTCTACATCATCTTCCAGCGTCAGCTGCAGGTCTCCGTGACCGCCGGAGGCGTGAAGTAATAGCCTGCGGTGATGCTGAGACGGCGGACTTTGTTGCAGGGGGCGTTGGCCGGTGCGGTCCTGACCGGCTGCACCAGCGAGCCGGTCGCCCCGCCGGTGTCGAAGGAGAACCCGTTCACTGTGGACGGGAACGCCCCGGTCGACCTGGTCAGCACTGAGGAGTACGGCGGATTCGCGGCGGCGGCGTACCGGAAGAAGTACGCGGCCGCCGCCGTCACGCCGAAGGTGACACCGCAACTGTCCACCCAGTTGCTGCCCCGGTTCGCCGCTGGTAACCCGCCCGACGTGGTGCTCAGCACCGGCGACGACGCGCTGAAGCTCGGCCGGCTGGTCAAGGAAGGTCAGCTGACCGACCTGCAGCAGTTGCTGGACGCACCGTCCTGGGACAACCAGTCCGCGACGGTCAAGGATCAGCTCCTGCCCGACATGCTGAACTTCGGCCGGTACGACGGGTCGCAGCGGACCGTCAACTACATCGCGAGCGTGTACGGGATCTGGTACTCGGCCAGCCTGTTCCAGCGCAACGGCTGGGAAGTGCCGCGCTCCTGGCCCGATCTGCTTGCCCTCGGCACCGATATGAAGGCGGCCGGTCTCGGCCCGTTCATGTACGCCGGCACGCATCCGTACTACCTGCTGGAACTGGTGCTCACGCTGGCCACCAAGACCGGCGGCCCGGACGTGGTGAAGCGGATCGACAACCTCGACGACGGCGCCTGGAAGGACGAGAGCGTCACCAAGGCGATCAACGCGGTCGGTGAGCTGACCAAGCGCGGGCTGCTCGCCCCGGGCACCGCGGACTACGACCACATCGGGTCGCAGAAACGCCTCCTCGCGTCCAAGGTCGGGATGCTGCCGTGCGGCAACTGGCTCGAGAACGAGATGAAGGGCCTGGTCCCGCAGGACTTCGCGCTGACCATGTTCGCCGTACCGGCGCTGGACACGTCGCCCGCGCTCGCCAGCGGGCTGCACGTCGCGGCGACCGCGCCGGTCCTGGTGCCGGACAAGGCGAAGAACAAGGCCGGCGGGCTCGAGTACCTGCGGGCGATGCTGTCTGCGGACGTCGCGGCGCAGGTCACCTCGGAGTCGAGTCAGCTCACCATCGTCCGCGGGGCGGCCGACGGGCTGGAGATGAGTACGGCGCTCAGCTCGGCGCGGGACCTGCTCGCGTCGGCCGGCGATCAGCTGATCACGTGGTACTTCGACGACTGGTACCCGGAGTTCGCGACCGCGGCCGCCGCAGCCACCGGGCAGTTCATGGCCGGCGGTCTGGCGCAGGCGGAGTGGACCGCGCGGATCCAGGCCGCGGCCGACAAGCTCAAACAGGACAACGCGGTCACGAAGTACCACCGGGACTGAGATCTGGGTTAGGTTAGGGCAACCTAACCCAGCCCCTGTGAGGTCTCCATGCGCCGCCTGCTGGTGTCCCTGGCCGTACTCCTGCTCGCCGTGACCGGGTGCGGAAGCGGGAACGACAACGCGCCCCAGGCAGCGAGTGAACAGGGCGGCGCCTTCCCGGTGACGATCAAGAACAAGTACGGCGACACCGTCGTCAAGCAGGCCCCGCAACGGGTCGTGACGGTCGGCCTGGTCGAACAGGACGCGCTGCTTGCGCTCGGCGTCGTACCGGTGGCGACGACCGAGTGGTTCGGGGAGAAGCCGGGCGCGTTGTTCCCGTGGGCGAAGGCGAAACTCGGCGACGGCGCCGTACCGCAGGTGCTGAGCGACAAGGACGGCCTGCAGTTCGAGAAGATCGCGGCGCTGCAGCCGGACCTGATCATCGGGCTGTACGCCGGGATCACGGCGGACGACTACAAGAAGCTGACCGCGATCGCGCCGACGGTCGCGCAGCCTGCCGGCGTACCGGACTACGGCGTGTCCTGGCAGGTCGTCGCGCGGACTGTCGGGCAGGCGGTGGGGAAGCCGGCGCAGGCCGACGAGCTCGTGAAGGGGATCGAGGCGCGGTTCTCCGAGGTGCGCGCGCAGCATCCCGAGTTCAAGGGCAAGACGGCGTTGATGGCCTCGCCGTACGAGGGCTACTTCATCTACGGCACGCAGGATCCGCGGTCGCGGCTGCTGACCGACTTCGGGTTCGTGCTGCCGGGCGGGCTGGACAAGGCGATCGGCGACAAGTTCGGCGCGAACATCAGCAAGGAGCGGATTTCGCTGCTCGACCAGCAGGCGCTGGTCTGGTTCCCGACCAAGGGCGGTACGGCGAAGCTGAAGGCGGATCCGCTCTACAAGAATCTGAAGGTGCGGACCCAAGGGCGGGACGTGTTCGTCGAGGAGGACTACGACGACCAGCTGTACGGCGCGACCAGCTTCGTGTCCGTGCTCAGCCTGCCGATCGTGCTCGACGAGCTGGTCCCGAGGCTTGCGGCCGCGGTGGACGGGAATCCGGCGACGAACGGGTAAAAACACCGTCGCCCGATGTGGCTGGTTCGCCGTACGCTCTGAGTGGGGAGTGAGAGCGATGGCATGGCTGGCATCTGTGGTCCTGTTCTTGATGCTGTGCGTCCTGCTGAGCCTGCTGCTGCCGAGTCCGCCGCCGTCGCGATGGCGGCGTGGCCTCCAGCGGCGTACGGCGGGGCTGGCGGCCCGGCTGCACCGGCATCCGGTCCCGGACCCGGATCCGTTCGCCACGCTCTGGCTGCAGACCCGCCTGGGGCACCTGTCCACCAAGATCCGGCGGATCGAGTCCACGCCCCACGTCTACGCCCGCGCGCATCGCCTGATGGCCCTCGAGGCGGCGTACGACGACCTCCTCGACGAGGCCTGCCGGCTGGCCGGCTGCCCGGGGGAGGCCGAGCAGAAACGCTCCGAGGAGAAACGCTGGCAGGAAGAGCAAGAACTGGCCGCCCGAGGTTGGTCCTGGTGACACATAGTTTTTGAGATATGACTGATAAGCCGCCCGGGTGTGGGTTGGACTGACGCCGCTGGCAGAATCGGGTCCATGTCCCAAGCTGCGTCTGACCCCTCCGCAGCCGGTTCCCAGCGACGCCCTCGCGTGCTCTCCGGGATCCAGCCGACGGCGGACTCCTTCCACTTCGGCAACTACCTCGGCGCGTTGCGGCAGTGGGTGGCCCTGCAGGACGACCACGACGCGTTCTACTGCGTCGTCGACCTGCACGCGATCACCGTGGAGTACGACCCGAAGGCGCTGCGCGATCGCACCCGCCGGTCCGCTGCGCAGTTGCTCGCAGCCGGGATCGACCCGGAGCGGTCCACCCTGTTCGTCCAGTCACACGTGCCCGAGCATGCGCAGCTGGGGTGGGTGATGGGCTGCATCACCGGGTTCGGCGAGGCCAGCCGGATGACGCAGTTCAAGGACAAGACGGCCAAGGGCGGCGCCGACCGCGCCACCGTCGGCCTGTTCACCTACCCGATCCTGCAGGCCGCGGACATCCTGGTCTACCAGGCGGACCGCGTCCCGGTCGGCGAGGACCAGCGCCAGCACGTGGAGCTGACCCGCGACCTGGCACAGCGGTTCAACCACCGGTTCGGCAAGACCTTCCGGGTCCCCGAGGCGCACATCGTCAAGGAGACCGCGAAGATCTTCGACCTGCAGGACCCGACCGCGAAGATGAGCAAGTCCGGCTCGTCGCCGGCCGGCATCATCGATCTGCTGGACGACCCCAAGGCGAGCGCGAAGAAGATCCGGTCCGCGGTCACCGACTCCGGCCGCGACGTGATCTTCGACCAGGAGAACAAGCCCGGCGTCGCCAACCTGCTGACGATCTACTCGGCGCTCACCGGCCGCAAGATCAGCGAGCTCGAGGACGAGTACGCCGGCCGTGGGTATGGCGACTTCAAGAAGGATCTGGCCGACGTCGTGGTCGAGTTCGTCACCCCGTTCCGGGAGAAGACACTCGGCTACCTCGACGACAAGGCGCAGCTGGACGCGATCCTCGCGGCCGGCGCCGAGCGGGCCCGCGCGGTCACCGAGCCCACGCTGGCCCGTGTCTACGACCGCCTCGGCTTCGTCCCCGGCCCCCCGCAGGGCCGGTAGACCGGATGACGACGACGATTGGTGTCGCGATTCCGATCGCGGAGCCGTACGGCACGGAGTTGCAGAAGTACCGTGCCGACTTCGGTGATCCGATGGCCGCGTCGATCCCGACCCACGTCACGCTGCTGCCGCCGACCGAGATCGAGGCCGGCGACCTGGCGGCGATCGACGAGCACCTGCTCGCGGTCGCGGCCCGGTTCCCGCGGTTCCGGATCCGGCTGCGCGGTACGGCGACCTTCCGGCCGATCTCGCCCGTGGTGTTCGTGCCGCTGGCCGAGGGCATCTCGTCGTGCGAGGTGCTGCAGTCACAGGTCCGCTCCGGCCCGCTCAAGATCGACCTGAAGTTCCCGTACCACCCGCACGTCACGGTCGCGCACGACCTGGACAAGGACGCCCTCGACCGCGCGTACGACGCCCTGTCGGAGTACGACTGCGCGTTCGACGTGGAGCACTTCAGCCGTTACGAACACGGCTCTGACGGCGTGTGGCGCCCGCAGCGGTCCTTCCCGCTGGCAGGCTGAGCCTCGTTCCTCGGGGTACAGGAGATTGATGAGCGTCATCCAACGGGGCAAGGCCGTGTGGGCGCGGTTTCAGCGGACACAGCTGTGGCGGGCGTGGAAGCGGTACGGCGACCGGCGTGGCAACCGGTTGGCCGGAGCAACGAGCTTCTTCGGGTTCCTGTCGCTGTTTCCGCTGATCGTGCTGGCCGCAGCAATCACCGGGCCGCTGCTCGGCCACGACGCGATCGAGGCGTTGAAGGACGCCCTGCAGCAGAACCTGCCCGGGATCGGCGACAAGATCGACATCGACTCGCTGATCGGGCATGCCGGAGCCATCGGCCTGGTCTCCGGGGCCTCGCTGCTGCTCACCGGCCTCGGCTGGATCGACTCGCTGCGCGCCTCGATCCGCTCGATGCACGAGCTGGACGACGAGCCGGGCAACGCGATCAAGCTGAAGGGCGTCGACCTCGGCGCGCTGATCGGTCTCGGTCTGATCGGCCTGATCGCGACCGGCGCATCGTCGATCCTGACCGGTCTGTCCAAGCGGATCGCCGACTGGACCAATCTGGACGGTACCTGGCTGGCGCACTGGGGACTCGGCCTGATCAGCCTGGTGATCGGGGTCGCCGCCGGCGCGGTGCTGTTCCTCTACATGCAGACGGCCCTGCCGCGGATCCTCCTGCCCCGCAAGGTGTCGCTGATCGCCGCGCTCGCCGGCGGGATCTTGTTCTACCTCGCTCAGCGGCTCGGCAACCTCTACGTGAACCACGTGCTCGGCGCCAACGCGGCGTACGGCGCTGTCGCCTTGCCGCTCGCGCTGCTGGTGTGGATCTACCTGATGACCCGGGTGATCATGCTGGTCGCGGCCTGGACGAAGGAAGCGACGGTCGACGCCAAGGCCGCCGAGCCCGCTGAGCCCGCTGAGCGCTCTGAGCTCCCGTCCGGGCCCGCCGAGATCGAGCCGCTGCTGCTCGGACCGCCCGGCAAGCGCTACAAGGTCGTCCCGATCCCGGAGCGCAAAGCAGACACCGTCGCAGTCGCCGCCGGCGCGGTCCTGGGCGCAACCCTCACCACCCTGGCTGTCCAAGGCATCCGAGCAGTGCGCTCCATCCGTCGTCAGTGACGGCGGCGGCGGAGGGCTCGGGGGCGGCGGAGGAAGAGGCCGAGGAGGAGTACGGGCGGGGCGGCGTACGCCCAGTCGGGGACGCGCAGGGCGAGTGACTGGACCGCCTGGCCGGGGTTGAGTGCGGTGCGTGCCTGCGGGCGGCTCGCCGTACCCGAACCGGGCTTGGTGGCGGGTTTGCCTTCCGCCTGGGTCTTCGGCGGCGCGGCGGCGGGTTTGACCAGGTTGCCGACCGGCTTGAGCTTGCCGTAGTTGGTGAACGTCCAGGTCAGCAGGTTGCTCGCGTCCTCGGTGATGCCGTGCGGTGCGTTCATCATCGTCACCACCAGCGTGTGCCCGTTGCGGCGGGCGGCGCCGATGAACGTGTTCCGTGCCAGCGTGGTGTAGCCGGTCTTCACGCCGAGCGCGCCGTCGTAGTTGAAGAGCAGCTTGTTCTGGTTCGCGACCTGGTAGGTGCCCTTGTTGCCGGCGTTCGGGAAGTTCGTGTACTTCGTCGACGCGTACTTGGCGAAGTCCTGCCGGGTCAGCCCGGCCTGCGCGAACAGGGCCAGGTCGTAGGCGCTGGAGTACTGCCCGTCGGCGTCCAGGCCGGTCGGGTCGGTGACGTGGGTGTCGAGCGCGCCGAGATCCTTGGCCTTCGCGTTCATCCGCTGGATGGTCGCGGGTACGCCGCCCTGGTCGTGGGCGCACAGTGCGTGGACGGCGTCGTTCCCGGACGCCAGGAACATGCCCTGGAACAGCTGGTCGACGGTGTAGTGCAGGCCCGGATACACGCCGACCTTGCTGCCGATGATGCCGGCGTCGGCGTCCGAACCGATCACCGGATCGGCCTTCTTCAGCCGCGGCAGCAGGACCAGCGCGGTCAGCGTCTTGAGGGTGCTGGCCGGGCGGAGCTGCGCGTGCGGCGCCTTGGCCGCCAGTACCTGACCGGTGTCCACGTCGGCCACGACGTACGCCGATGCCTGGACTGCCGGCGGTGCCGCCCCGTTGGCGACCACCGTCGGCTTCGCGGTCAGCAGCTCGCCGCCGACCGGGCCCTGTGGGGCCTGGCCGGCGGCGGTCGCTGTCAGAGGTCCGGCGACCACCAGTGCGGTGGTTGCGCAGGCCGTCAGAAGCAAACGCATCGGCGGCACTCTAGTTGCCGAGCGGTGCAGATGTCACAGGTGGGTCTCATGCCCTGAGTCAGGCCCGGTAGGCGGTCCACATGTCGCTGATCCGGGTGGACTGCCCGGGCGTGAACTGGTTGTAGCAGGAGTCGTACGAGTAGTCCATGTAGTTGTGGATGGGGTCCAGGCCCGACAGCGAGCAGGAGTCCCGGCCTTCGGGGCAGCCGCTGGACGAGCTGCTCTGGGCGGGCGTGTCGGCCACCGAGTCGTTCGTGGTCGTGCAGCCTCCCTGGAACGTGTGGTACAGACCGAACCAGTGGCCGGCCTCGTGGGTCGCGGTCTTGCCGTCGTTGTAGTTGGTCGCCGAGCCGCCGGGCAGCGACGTGTACTGCACCCGGATGCCGTCGATCTTCGGGTTGCTCGCGTAGTCCCACGGGAACGTCGCGATCCCGAGGTACGAGAAGTCGACCAGCCAGATGTTCAGGGCGTTCTTGCCGCCCAGGCGCGTCTGTGAGCGGTACGACGAGCTCTGGCGGTCCTTGTGCCACTGGTCGTTCTTGTACCGGTCGGTGCCGGCCAGGTAGAACGTGAAGCCGGTGTTCGCGGCCTGCGACGACTCCTGACCTGCGAAGTCCTGGTTCAGCTCGGCGATCTGCTGGTCGATCTGGGCCGCGGTGACGTCACCGGCACCGGTCTTGCTCAGCATCACGTGGACGTACACCGGAACGCTCGCCGACGCCAGCGTGCCGGCCTGTGGAGCGAGGCCACGGGCTGCCTTGGCCTTCAGGATCTGTGCTGTCTTGGCGTCGATGGCCTTCTGCTCGGCCGCCGACAACTCCCGGTGGTCGGCACCGAAGCCGCCACGCGCGGCGGCACCTTCCTCCGGCGTGAAGCAGGCCGGGTTGCCGGTCTGGTCGAGAGGCAACTGGGCAGTCGCCTGTCCACCGAGCGGACTGAACGCAAGCGCCGTACCGGCCAGCAGAACGGCCAGAGCGCGGGGACGGGTAACGAAAGATCGCATAGCGGTCCTCCAGAATCGGGCCGCTTTGGGCGGTGCGGCCGAATCCGGCGATTTTCCCCACCATCCCGGCACCTGCCAACCAATTCCCTGGCCCCCCAGTGCCACGGCACCACCACGCCGAGCCGCTATTCGAGGAAGGCTCGGAGGAGGGCTTCGGTGCCGGCTAGGTGTTCTTGCATGGTTTGGCGGGCGGGGGTGGGGGCGCCGGCCAGGATCGCTTCGATGATGGCCTGGTGCTGGTGGTTGGAGTGGTCGATGTTGCGTTCGAGGAGGGGGATGGCGTCCAGGAGTTCGTTGAGGCGCATGCGGACGTCGGCCATGGCGGACGTGAGGGAGGGGGAGCCGGTGACTTCGGCGATGGCCAGGTGGAGGCGGGAGTCCAGGCGGCGGTAGTCGGCCAGGCGGGCCGTGGACGTTTCGGCGAGGCAGCGTTCGAGGTGGTCGCGTTCGGCGGCGGTCAGGGTGCGGGACGCGGCGGCTTCCGCGGCGCCGGTTTCCAGGACGAAGCGGAGGGTGAGGGCGTCGTCGAGGCCGCCGGCGAGGTCGCGGGCCAGGCGTTTGGCCGGCGTACGGCGGGGTTTCGGGAGTTGCTCGTTGACGAACGTACCGCCGTACCGGCCGCGGCGGGACTCGACGTAGCCGGCCTCGGTGAGGGCGTGGATCGCCTCGCGGAGGGTGACCCGGCTGACGTTCAGCCGGGTCGCGAGCTCGCGCTCCGGGGGCAGCCGGTCGCCGGGCACGACGACGCCGAGCTTGATTGCCTGCAGCAACCGCTCGACCGTCTCCTCGAACGGGTTCCCGGCCCGTACCGGCCGGAACACCGCGTCATCTGCCTGAACGACCATGTCCTCAGACTAGATCGGTGTCACATAGGCGCCCGAGATTCCCCCGTCGACGAGGAACGTGTTGGCGGTGATGAAGGAGGAGTCGTCGCTGGCCAGGAACGCGACCGCGGCGGCGATCTCCTCCGGCTCGCCGAAGCGGCCCATCGGGACGTGGACCAGCCGGCGCTCGGCCCGCTCGGGGTCCTTCGCGAACAGCTCGGTGAGCAGCGGGGTGTTCACCGGGCCGGGGCAGAGCGCGTTCACCCGGATCCCCTGCCGTGCGAACTCGACGCCGAGCTCGCGGCTCATCGCGAGTACGCCGCCCTTCGACGCGGAGTACGAGATCTGCGAGGTCGCCGCGCCCATCACGGCGACGAAGGACGCGGTGTTGATGATCGACCCGCGGCCTTGGCGTTGCATGTAAGGGATCACGGCCTTGCAGCACAGGTAGACCGACGTCAGGTTGACCTCCTGCACCTTGCGCCACGCCTCCAGCCCGGTGTCGAGGATCGACCCATCGTCGGGCGGGGAGATGCCGGCGTTGTTGAACGCGATGTCCACGGCGCCGTACGTGTCGAAGGCCAGCTTGAACAGGTTCTCGACCGCGGCCGGGTCGGTGACGTCGGTCGGCACGTACAGCCCGCCGACCTCGTCTGCGGCGTCCTTGCCCGCGGCCGGGTCGAGGTCGCCGATCACGACGTGCGCTCCCTCTGCAGCGAGCCGCCGTACCGTGGCCAGACCGATCCCGCTCGCACCGCCGGTCACCACCGCGACCCGGCCCTCGAGCCGATGAGCCTTGCCACCGATGTCGACAGTCATTCAGTCCTCCGTGCTGATGAAGATGTTCTTGGTCTCGGTGAACGCGGCCAGCGCGTCCGGGCCGAGCTCCCGACCGAGGCCGGACTGCTTGTAGCCGCCGAACGGCGTCGAGTACCGCACCGACGAGTTCGAGTTCACCGAGAGGTTCCCGGCCTCGACGCCGCGACTGACCCTCAGCGCGCGGCCGACGTCCCGGGTCCAGATCGAGCCGGACAGCCCGTACTCGCTGTCGTTCGCGATCCGCAGCGCATCGGCCTCGTCCGCGAACGGGATCACCGCGACCACCGGCCCGAAGATCTCCTCGCGCACAGCCCGCTCGCTCGCGGGCGCCAGTACCGTCGGCGGGAACCAGAACCCGGGCCCGCTCGGCGCAGTGCCTTGGAACGCGGGGTTCTCGACGTACGACGCGACCTGCTCGCGCTGCCCCGCGGAGATCAACGGCCCCATCTCGGTCGCCGGATCGGACGGGTCGCCGACCTTGAAGTTCTTCACCGCCGGCTCCAGCAGCTCCAGGAACCGGTCGTACGCCGAACGCTCGACGAGGATCCTGGAACGCGCGCAGCAGTCCTGGCCGGCGTTGTCGAACACGCCGTACGGCGCTTGCGCGGCAGCCTTCTCCAGATCCGCGTCGGCGAAGACGATGTTCGCCGACTTGCCGCCCAGCTCGAGCGTCACCCGCTTCACCTGGTCCGCGCAGCCGGCCATGATCTGCTTGCCGACCGTGGTCGAGCCGGTGAAGACGACTTTCCGGACCGCGGAATGCGTGACGAAACGGTTTCCGACAACGGTTCCCTTACCGGGCACGACCTCGAAGACGCCGGGCGGCAGGCCGGCCTCCAGCGCCAGCTCACCGAGCCGGATCGCTGTCAGCGGGGTCAGCTCGGCGGGCTTCAGGACAACGGTGTTTCCGGCCGCCAGGGCAGGCGCGAAACCCCAGCCGGCGATCGGCATCGGAAAGTTCCACGGAACGATCACGCCGACCACGCCGAGCGGTTCCTGGAACGTGACATCGATGCCGCCGGCAACCGGAATCTGCTTTCCGAAAAGGCGTTCCGGGGCGGCCGAGTAGTAGGTGAGCACGTCCCGGACGTTGCCCGCTTCCCAGCGCGCGTTGCCGATCGTGTGGCCGGCGTTCTCGACCTCAAGCGCGGCCAGGTTCTCCAGGTCCGCGTCGACCGCGTCGGCGAACCGCCGCAGCAGCCGCCCGCGATCGGCGGGCGTCACGTCCCGCCAGGTCTCGAACGCCTTCGCGGCCCGAGCGATCGCCGCGTCCGCATCGTCCTGCGAAGCGAGCTCGATGGTCCGGATCACCTTCTCGGTGGCCGGATTGAGTACGTCGTACGTCATTGCGTGCTCCTGATCAGTGCGGTGAACAGCCGCAGGTCCTCGGGGTTCTCCTCCGGATGCCACTGCACACCGAGTGCGAAGTCGTGGCCTTCCACTTCGGCCGCCTCGACCGTTCCGTCACCCGCGCGGGCGGTGACCTTCAATCCCGGTGCGACGATGTCGAGGGCCTGGTGGTGGTAGCAGCTGCCGTCAGCGCGTTCGCCGAGGATCCGTGCGGTGAGGGTGCCGGGCTCGATCTTCACCTCGACGGTGCCGAAGGTCGCCGGCTCCGGGCGGTGCGCGTCGTGGGCGACGACATCCGGTAGGTGCTGGTGCAGGGTGCCGCCGAGCGTCACGTTCAGCATCTGCAGGCCGCGGCAGATCGCGAGCAACGGGACATCACGGTCCAAAGCGGCTCGGATGAGGATCGCCTCGTGGTCGTCGCGTCCCGGCCGGGTGTCGACGGTCTCCGGATGCGGGGTCGCCCGGTAGGAGCCCGGATCGACGTCGCAGCCACCGGCGATCACGAGTCCGTCGAGGATCTCCAGGACGGACGGATCCGTGCCGACCGGCGGCAGTAGCAGCGGCACCCCTCCGGCCGCCACCACCGCATCCAGGTACACCCGCGGAACCAGCGCGGCGTCCCGGTTCCAGATCCCCCAGGCCGCCGGCTCCAGGTACGTCGTGATGCCGATGCGCGGGCGGCTGAGGATCCCTCTAGAGCCGTTCGAACCCACGGACCCGCTCCCAGTCAGTGACGGCGGCGTCGTACGCATCGAGCTCGACGCGTGCGGCGTTGCTGTAGTGGTCGACCATCTCGTCGCCGAACGACGTACGGGCGATCTTCGAACCGGTGAAGAGGGCGGCGGCTTCGCGGAGCGTGGACGGGACGTGTTCCTTGTCGGACTCGTACGCGTTGCCCTCCAGCAGCGGCTCGAGCTCCAGCTCGTTCTCGATGCCGTGCAGGCCGGAGGCGATGATCGCGGAGACCGCGAGGTACGGGTTCACGTCGCCGCCGGGGAGACGGTTCTCGACGCGGAGCGAGTCGCCGTGGCCGACCACGCGCAGCGAGCAGGTGCGGTTGTCGAGACCCCAGGCGATCGCGGTCGGCGCGAAGCTGCCGCGGACGAAACGCTTGTAGGAGTTGATGTTCGGGGCCAGCAGGTACGTGAACTCGGACAGGCAGGCGAGCTGGCCGGCGATGAACTGTTCCATCAGCCGGGAGAAGCCGTGGTCGCCGTCACCCGCGAGCACCGGATCGCCGTCGTCGGCGCGGAAGCTCAGGTGGATGTGGCACGAGTTGCCCTCACGTTCGTCGTACTTCGCCATGAACGTCAGGCTCTTGCCGTGTTTGGAGGCGATCTCCTTCGCACCGGTCTTGTAGATCGAGTGGTTGTCGCAGGTGGCGAGCGCCTCGTCGTACCGGAACGCGATCTCGTGCTGGCCGAGGTTGCACTCGCCCTTCGCGGACTCGACGTACAGGCCGGCGCCGGTCATGCCGTTGCGGATGTCGCGCAGCAGCGGCTCGATCCGGGAGGTGCCGACGAGGGAGTAGTCGACGTTGTACTGGTTCGACGGGGTGAGGCCGAGGTACCGCTTGTTCCACGCGGTCTCGTAGGTGTCGTCGAACACGATGAACTCGAGCTCGGTCCCGACGTACGCCTTGAGTCCCCGCTCCGCGAGGCGGTCCAGCTGGGCCCGCAGCACCTGCCGCGGCGACGCGACCACCGGCGTACCGTCCAGCCACTGTACGTCGCACAGCACGAGCGCAGTGCCCTCGAGCCACGGCACCAGACGCAGTGTGTCCAGGTCGGGCGCCATCACCATGTCGCCGTACCCGCGTTCCCAGGAGGACATCGTGTAGCCGTCGACGGTGTTCATGTCGACGTCGACCGCCAGCAGGTAGTTGCAGCCCTCGGTCCCGTGCTTCAGCACCTCCTCCAGGAAATACCGTGCACCGCAACGTTTTCCTTGAAGCCGTCCCTGCATGTCGGTGATCGCCACCAGCACCGTGTCGACCTCGCCGGCCTCGACCAGCCTGCGCAACTCCTCAACACCCAACACGGCCACTCCCGGAGCTCTATTGGTCTGTTTCCAGTCCATTGACTCAAGTCTGGGTCGGGATGTCAACGCGTGCAGTTTCCCTTGACAGTGCCTGACCGGGGTGCCTCAATTACCTAAAGGTCTGGGGGGAGACCATTGAGGCGCTGTGTTCAGGTCCTGTCTTGGAGGCCCCGCAATGAGCAATGACGAGTCCGCCGCCCCGATGACCGACGACGAGAAACGCCTGCATCAGTTGGGTTATGCCCAGGAGCTGTCCCGGACGATGTCCGGGTTCTCGAACTTCGCGGTGTCCTTCACCATCATCTCGATCCTGTCCGGCTGCCTGACCCTGTACGGGTTCGGGATGAACACCGGCGGCCCGGTGATGATCGTCTGGGGCTGGCCGATCGTCGGCCTGATGACGTTGTTCGTCGGCCTCGCGATGGCGGAGGTCTGCTCGAGCTTCCCGACCGCCGGCGGGCTGTACTACTGGTCCGCCAAACTCGCCCGGTCCAACGGCGCGGCCTGGTCCTGGTTCACCGGCTGGTTCAACTTCCTCGGCCAGGTCGCGGTGACCGCCGGGATCGACTTCGGTGCGGCGTTCTTCCTGAACGCCTTCCTCGACCTGCAGTTCGGCTTCAGTACGACGCCCGGCCACACGATCCTGCTCTTCGGCATCATCCTGCTGGTGCACGGGCTGCTGAACTCGTTCGGCGTGAAGCTGGTCGCCAGGCTCAACGACATCAGCGTGTGGTGGCACATCGTCGGCGTCGTCTTCATCGTCGGCGCGCTCGTGTTCGTGCCGGACAAGCACCAGTCGGCGGGCTTCGTGTTCGGGCACTTCGTCAACAACACCGGCTGGGGCTCCACCTTCTACGTCGCCCTGCTCGGGCTGCTGCTCGCGCAGTACACCTTCACCGGGTACGACGCTTCCGCGCACATGACCGAGGAGACGCACGACGCGGCCCGCTCGGGTCCGCGCGGGATCGTTATGTCGATCCTGGTCTCGCTGGCGGCCGGATGGGTGCTGCTGATCGGTCTGACCTTCGCGATCCAGAGCTACGACGGCGCCCTCGAGGGCGAGATCGGCGTACCGCCGGCCCAGATCTTCATCGACGCGGTCGGTGCGGGGCTGGCCAAGGTCCTGCTGCTGGTGGTGATCGGCGCGCAGCTGTTCTGCGGGATGTCGTCGGTGACCGCGAACTCGCGGATGATCTACGCGTTCTCCCGTGACGGAGCGCTGCCGGGGTCGAAGTTCTGGCACAAGATCAACGGCAAGACGAGGACGCCGACGAACGCGATCTGGCTGGCGGCCGGCGGGGCGTTCCTCCTCGGTCTGCCGTACCTCTGGAACGCGACGGCGTACGCCGCTGTCACGTCGATCGCGGTGATCGGCCTGTACATCGCGTACGTGCTGCCCACCCTGCTGCGACTGCTGCAGGGCAAGGACTTCCAGCCCGGCCCGTGGCACCTCGGCCGCTGGAGCCGCCCGATCGGCATCATCGCGATCGTCTGGGTCGGCTTCATCACGATCCTCTTCATGCTGCCGCAGGTCAGCCCCGTCACTGGTAGCACCTTCAACTACACGCCGATCGCCGTACTCGTGGTGCTCGGCTTCGCAGCGGCGTACTGGTTCCTCTCCGCCCGCCGCTGGTTCACCGGCCCCAAGGTCCAAGGCACAGAGGAAGAACTAGCCGCCATCGAACGCGACCTCGAATCCATCTGACCCCTCTTTGAGCCCCCCTCAACCGTTTTCGTCACCGCGAAACGGTTGAGGGGGGCTCAAAGTCGTCGAAAGACCATCCGGTGCCCCGGCACGATCGTGCCGCCGCGACTGCTCGGAACTGTGCAGTAATGGGTGTCAGGATGGTGGCCAGCAAATTTCCTCATGTGACACTCGTCGTGTCGAACGGTCAATGACTGTGATAATCGGCGAGGGTAATCCTTCGAGGAGTTGGATGACTGACGACGAGCTGGTCGGGCGTGCCGGACTGGTCGAGCGTGCAACCAAGCAGCTCGAGACCAGCGGCAGCGTGCTGCTCTACGGCCCGACCGGCATCGGCAAGTCGGCTCTCGGCCGGGCGCTCGTCGCGGAGCGTGGCCGGAAGGGCTGCCGGATCCTCAGCGCGGCCCCGTCCAACTCCGAGGCCGGCCTGCCGTACGTCACGCTCCTCGATCTGCTCTCCAACCAGCTCGAATTCGCCTGGCAGGTGCTGCCGGACCACCTCCGGCAGCCGCTCGAGGTCGCGCTGCTGAAGGCGAGCGCCCCGGATACGGTGCGTGACGAGCTGGCTGTGCGCCTCGCCGTACTGCACGTCCTCCGCCGCCTCGCCACGACCGGGCCGGTGCTGATCGTTGTCGACGACATCCAATGGGTGGATCCGTCCAGCCTCGAGGTGCTCACGTTCTGCGCCCGTCGGCTCTCCGAGGGCGTGCACCTGCTCGCCACCGAGCAGGTAGCCGACGGCGATCTGCCGGTGATGGCCGACGCCTGCCCCGAGCCCGTCCTGCAGCTCGAGGTCCCGCCGCTCACGGAGCCCGACGTACTCGGCCTGCTCCGGCAGCGCCTGTCCAGCCCGCTCCCGGTCCGTACGGCGCGCCGCATCTTCACCGCGAGTGCCGGCAACCCGTTCATGGCCCTCGAGCTCGGTCGCGCCGTACTGCGGCATCCGAAGAGCGTCTCGCCCAATGACCCGCTCCCGGTCTCGAGCCGCCTCAAGACCCTGCTCGGCGAGCGTCTCGGCGACCTGTCCACCGAGACCCACGAGCTGCTCCTGCACGCCGCGTCCTCGCCGCGCCCGACCACCACGCAGCTCGCCCGCTCCCTCGACCGCCCGATCGACGTCGACCTCGCCGAGGCGGAGACCCTCGGCCTGATCGACGTCTCCGCCGAACGGCTCCGCTTCACGCACCCCCTGCTGAGGGAGTTTGTGTACGCCGAAGCCACGTCGGCCGCCCGTCGTCAGGCCCACGCCAAACTCGCCGCCGTGGTCGACGAACCGGTCGAGAACGCGACCCACCGGGCCCTCGCCACCCAGGAGGCTGATCCGGAGCTGGCCGCGACGATCGAGGAGGCCGCCACGGTGGCCGCCGGCCGTGGAGCTCCTGGCGCTGCGGCGAACCTGTGGCGGCTGAGCGCGGACCGGACACCGAGCACCCAGCCGGACGAACGCGCCCGCCGCCTCACCAGGGCCGCCGACGACGCCGCGGCCGCTGGACACCTGGCGGAGTCGGCCGACATGGCGCGACTCGCCGTACAGGCAGCGACGACGCCTGAGACCAGGGTGCCCGCGCTGCTGCTGTGTGCCGACGCGGTCTGGCCGGAGCGGGATCGCCGGGTCGAGTTGCTCGCGGAGGCGTTCGCCGCGGCCGAAGGCAACAAGCGGTTCGAGGCGCGGGTGCGGATCGAGCGCAGCCACAGCCACTACTTCGATCGCAGCTTGGACGACGCGCAGGAGGATGCGCGGATCGCCGAGGCGCTGGCGCGTGAGGCCGGCGACACCGAGGCGATCGTCGACGCCCTGAGCGCGTCGAGTTCGGTGCTGATGGCCCGCGACGCCGAGGAGACCTCGGACGCCGTGCTGGAGCAGGCGGCCGAGCTGGCCAAGGGCCTGCCGCTCACCAGGACCGTGGTGAACGCCCGCCAGATGGCTGCGATGCGCGAGCTGTTCCGCGGCCGGACCAACGAGGCGATCACCGCGATCACCGCGTTGGCCGACGAGGTCCGCGACCACGGCGCGATGCGCTGGCTGGCGTCCGTACTGATCTCCGCGACGGCGATCTACGAGCGCAGCGGCCGCGGCGCCGACGCGCTGGCCGCCGGGCACGAGTGCTACCAGTTGATGCAGGACATCGGTGACGAGGCCGAGGTCGGCATGGTCATCGCCAGTCGCGCGGAGTGGGTCGGCGGTTCGGCGGCCATGGGCCGGCAGCTCGCCGAGGCCGCGCTCGACGCGGTCCACCTGGTCGGGAACGACGAATGGACCGGCCCGGCGCTGGTCAGCCTAGGGCTGATCGGCGTACTGACCGGTGATCCGCAGCGGGCTGTCGAGGCGTTCGACGCGATCGCGGGGTCGGGCGAGGCCGCGATGCCGTACGACCCGGCCGTGATTCCGTGGCACGCGGACTACGCCGAGGCCTTGGTCGCGGCCGGCCGGCTGGACGACGCAGCGGCCTTGATCGCCGAGATCCGCGCCCGCGCCGAGAACCTGGACCGGCGCGTGGTGAAGCTCGGCCTGGATCGCGCCGAGGCGCTGCTGGTCGCCAAGCAGGGCGACCCGGCCGCCGCCCTGGAGCTGCTGGAGAAGACGGTCAGTACGGCGGGGGACCGGGTCTACCCGCTCGATCTCGCGCGCTGCGAGCTGACCCGCGGCCGGATCGCCCGGCAGGCCCGTCGCCGGTCGGTCGCGCGGACCGCGTTCCTGGACGCGATCGAGCAGTTCGAGGCGTACGGCGCGCCCGCCTGGCGCGAGGTCGCGGAGATGGAGCTCGCGCGCCTCGACGTACCGAGCCGGAGCCGGCAGCCGTCGGAGCTGACCGACAACGAGCAGCAGATCGTCTCGATGGTCCGCGACGGCTCTACCAACCGCGAGATCGCCGCGGCGTTGTACCTGTCGGTGAAGGCCGTGGAGTCGCAGCTGACCCGCCTGTACCGGCGCTTCGGAGTGGCCAACCGGACCCAGCTGCTCCGCATGGTCGACCGGCCCAATTCTTGAGCCTGGGTCAGAATGGCTGAGTGAAGCTCGAACGGAAGCACGCACTCGTCCTGCTGGCCATCGCCGCGTGGAACGTCATCACCTACCTGCGCTTCATCAAGGCGCTCGTGGACACCGAGGACCGCCCGACCGGGTACTACGTCGCGCACACCGTCCTGATCATCGTGAACCTGCTGATCGCGGCGCTGCTCGGCACCTGGGGAGTCCGCGCGTACAAGGCGTCTAAGGCCACACAAAACTCGCCGGTGTGACCCCGAGCAGTTTCCGGAAGTGCCGGTTGAGGTGCGACTGGTCGTAGAACCCGGCCAGCGTCGCCACCTGCGCGGCCGGATGCCCGTCGAGCAGGTACCGGCGGGCCAGATCGACGCGCCGACCGGTCAGGTACCGGTGTGGCGGCATCCCGTACTCCCGGCTGAACGCCCGTACCAGATGTGCCGGATGCGCATGGACCAGCTTCGACGCATCCTCCAGCGTGATCCCGTCAGGCACATGCGCGTCGAGCAGATCGCGCAACTGCGCGGCCACGCCCGCGTCCGACCGGTCCGGTGGATCGATCACCTGCCGCCGCAGGTGCTGCCCGAGACGCTCCTCGATCAGCGTCAGCCGGCTCTGGGCCTCCAGGTCCTCCACACCGTCTTCCAGTACGCCGTGCAGCTGGTGGATCCGGTGCCGCAGCAGCGGGTCGACGTACTCGGGCTGGTCGACCGCCGCGCCGATCAGGTTCGTGCCGCCGAGCCGGTCGGGTTCGAGGTAGAGGACCCGCTTGCGGAAGCCCTGCGGCAGCACCGAGCGGCCGTCGTGGGGGACATGCGGCGGGAGGAGCGAGACCTGCGCCTGCGCGAGCCCGTGCTCGTGGCGGTCCAGGTCGTAGCGGACCGCGCCCTCGTCGACGATCAGCACCGTCCACGCGTCGTGCGTGTGGCTCGGGTACGCGTGCGACGGGAAGTGCGCATGCAGCACCTCGACGACCCCGGTCAGCCGAGGCCGCCACGCCCGTACCGTGGCGCCGCTGCTCATGGTTAGAACATACGCTGCTGCGTGTGAAGGTCTACGTGAGTGCGGATATGGAAGGCGTCACCGGGCTCGTCGACGCGGAGGACGTGCAGCCGCCGGGACGGGACTACGAGCGCGGCCGGGTGCTGATGACCGAGGACGTGAACGCCGCCGTCCGCGGTGCGTACGCCGCCGGCGCGACCGAGGTCCTGGTGAACGACGCCCACGGCCCGATGCGCAACCTGCTGCCCGACCTCCTCGACCCGCGCGCCGGCCTGATCAAGGGCCGCCCGAAGCCGATGGGCATGATGGAGGGCCTGACCCCGGAGTACGACGCCGTACTCTGCGTCGGGTACCACGCCCGCGCCGGCGTGCTCGGCGTCCTGAGCCACAGCTTCATGGGCCACGAGATCGAAGACATCTGGCTGGACGAGCAGCTCACCGGCGAGATCGGCCTGTTCCACGCGGCCTCCGCGGCGTACGGCGTACCGCTCGCGCTCCTGACCGGGGACGACACCGCCTGCGACGAGATGAAGGCCTGGGATCCCGCGGTCGCGACCGTACCGGTCAAGTTCGCCAAGGACCGCTTCGCCGCGCAACTCGTCCCGGTCGCGGAGGCCCGCGAGGCGATCGAAGCGACAACCTCTGAGGCGCTGCGCACCCTCTCCAAACCGGACGCCCCAGCCGGCCCGCGAACCCTCGCCGTCCGCTGGCAGTCCGCCTCCGTCGCGTCCCACCTCACCGCGATCCCCGGCGTAACCCGCCGCGACGACCGCACCGTGACCCTCGACGCCGACATGCTCCAGCTCTACCGAATGTTCAACCTGTTCCTCCGAGTCTGCACAGCAGTCACCTCAAACCCGCCGTACTGCTGAGCCGGTTAAGAACGTACAAGACCGCTGGCGATCCTGGGCGTGAGCATTGGGGTTGTGGAAAAGTTCGATACGAAGATTGCTGTGTTGTTGCGGGACGACCTGGCTGTTTGGCAGCGGTTGAATGTGACCGCGTTTCTGGTCAGTGGGATCGCTGGGACGCATCCTGAGGTGGTCGGCGAGCCGTACGAGGACGCGGACGACGTGCGCTACCTGCCGATGTTCAGGCAGCCGGTGATGGTGTTCGAGGGCTCGAAGGAGTTCATGACGACCGCCCATGAACGCGCGCTGAGCCGGGAGATCGAGCACTCGGTCTTCACCCAGGACCTGTTCGCCACTGGCAACGACCACGACAACCGCGCCGCCGTGAAGGCCGTCCGCACCGCCGAACTCGACCTGGTCGGCATCGCCTTCTACGGCCCGAAGAACGCCGTCGACAAAACCCTCAAGGGCGCCACCAAGCACCACTAGCGAGGGGCGAATTTGGTCCAGGTGGCGCCTTGGTCGGTGCTGAGGACTACCTCGGTGGTGCGGCGTTTCGGGACCTCGGAGCCGTACATGAGTTGTGCGTTGCCGGAGAGGTCGGCCAGGTCGCCGGGGTAGCCGCGGTCCAGTTTGGCGGCGCCGTCGCGGACGCGGTACAGGCGCGGGCGGTCGCCGGGGCGGCCGCCGAGGATGAGCGCGGTGCCGTCGTCGAAGGCGAGCGGCGCGACGGCCAGGCTCTTCGGTGGGTTCGCGACAATCGTCCAGTTCGCGCCGCGGTCGGTCGAGATCTGCATCTTCGAGACGGTCTGGCCGGCGGCGCCGATGGTGACCGCGGTAGACAGCAGCGTGCGGCCGTCGGGGCTGATCGCGAGCCGGCCGAGCTGGTTGTGGCTGTCGAGTGAGCGCGAGCCCCAGGTGCGGCCGCCGTCGTCGGTCCAGACGATGTCGGTGCGGCCGATCCCGGTCAGCATCCAGCAGCGGCCGGACTCGTCGCAGACCGGGGACCGGGTGCCGCGGGTCCTGAGCATCCGGACCGTCGACTCCTCCGGGTTCACCACGACGATCGAGCCCGGCACGATCCGGTCGGTGAGGATCTCGTTCTTCTGGAACGTCGAGGTCGGCAGCCGGTACTGGAGCTTGGTGAGCACCGGGCCGTCGTACGTCAGCCGGAACATCATCGTCGCGTCACCGGTCAGCGTGCCCTCGAGCGGCGGGGCGACCGCGATCGCCTCCTTGCCGGCCTGCAGGGTCGCGTACGGGACCGGCCACTCGGGGGCGGTGGCGCGGGCGCCGTCGCGGTCGATCACCGCGGCGAACTTGCAGTTCGGGCCGCTGGTGCAGTCGGACCAGCCGGCCGCCCAGCGGTTCCGGGTGACCATCGTGATCGACAGCACCTGGGCGCGCTCGGAGTTCACCACCGCGCTGCCGGACCGCCCCGCGGCGGCCGGCTCGATGGCGATCGGCGGATCGGTCTGCGGGCGGTGGGAGGCCAGGTGCACCACCGCGAGTACGACGGAGGTCGTGGCCGCGAGCACCCCGAGGACGAGGAACGGCGGCATGCTGCGGGGTAGGCCACAGCGCTCCAACAGCTCCACCAGGCGGCGGTAGTAGCGGTCGGACAACTCGCGCAGGCGCGGCTCCACAATCACCCCCCAAGGCGCAGGTGTCCCCGCAAGGGGGTCAGGTCGGCGGTGGAATCTTATGCGAAAGAAGGCGCACGCTCACACTCGACGGAAGATGAGTGCGCGCTTCACTTCCTGGATCGCCTTGGTGACCTCGATGCCGCGTGGGCAGGCGTCGGTGCAGTTGAAGGTGGTCCGGCAGCGCCAGACGCCTTCCTTGTCGTTCAGGATCTCCAGCCGCTGCTCGGTGCCCTCGTCGCGGCTGTCGAAGATGAACCGGTGCGCGCCGACGATCGCCTGCGGGCCGAAGTACTGCCCGTCGGACCAGAACACCGGGCAGGACGTCGTACAGGCGGCGCACAGGATGCACTTCGTGGTGTCGTCGAACCGGTCCCGGTCGGCCTGCGACTGGATCCGCTCCCGGGTGGGCTCGTGGCCGCTGGTGACCAGGAACGGCATCACCGCGCGGTACGCGTCGAAGAACGGCTCCATGTCGACGACCAGGTCCTTGAGCACCGGCAGGCCCTTGATGGGCTCGACGGTGATCTCCTTCTCCGGGTTCAGGTCCTTGATCAGGGTCTTGCAGGCCAGCCGGTTGCGGCCGTTGATCCGCATCGCGTCCGAGCCGCAGACACCGTGCGCGCAGGACCGCCGGAACGTCAGCGTGCCGTCCTGCTCCCACTTGACCTTGTGCAGCGCGTCCAGCACCCGGTCGGTCGGCTGCAGCGTGACGGAGTACGTCTTCCACTCGGCCTCGTCGACGACCTCGGGGTTGTACCGGAGGATCTTGACCTTGACGTCCATCAGTACTTGCGCTCCATCGGCTTGTAGCGGGTCTGCACGACCGGCTTGTAGTCGAGCCGGATCGTCTCGTTGCCGTCGGCATCGACCTCGCGGTACGCCATCGTGTGCCGCATGAAGTTGACGTCGTCACGCTTGTCGTAGTCCTCGCGGAAGTGCCCGCCGCGGGACTCCTTGCGCTCCAGCGCGGACACCACCAGCACCTCGGCCAGGTCGAGCAGGAACCCGAGCTCGACGGCCTCCAGCAGGTCGGTGTTGAACCGCTTGCCCTTGTCCTGGACGCCGACATTGGCGAACCGGAGCTTCAGCGCCTCGATGTCGACGAGCGCCTGCTTCAGCGAGCCCTCGGTGCGGTACACCTGCGCGTTCAGGTCCATCGTCGCCTGCAGGTCGGCCCGGATCGCGGCGATCCGCTCCTCGCCGGTCGAGGTGCGCAGGCCCTCGACGAGCTCGACGACGTACGCCTCCGGATCGGCCGGCAGCTCCTCGAACTGGGCCGTGGCGGCGTACTCCGCGGCGGCGATCCCGGCCCGGCGGCCGAACACGTTGATGTCGAGCAGCGAGTTGGTGCCCAGCCGGTTCGCACCGTGCACCGAGACGCACGCGACCTCGCCGGCGGCGTACAGGCCCGGGATCACGTCCTCGTTGTTGGCCAGCGCCTCGCCCTTGATGTTGGTCGGGATGCCGCCCATCGCGTAGTGCGCGGTCGGGAACACCGGGATCTGCTCGGTGTACGGCTCCACGCCCAGGTAGGTCCGGGCGAACTCGGTGATGTCCGGCAGCTTCGCGTCGATGTGCGCGGGCTCCAGGTGGGTCAGGTCGAGCATCACGTACGCGCCGTCCGGACCGCAGCCGCGGCCCTCACGGACCTCGTTCGCCATCGCGCGGGCGACCATGTCTCGCGGCGCCAGGTCCTTCACGGTCGGCGCGTAGCGCTCCATGAAGCGCTCGTTGTCCTTGTTCCGCAGGATGCCGCCCTCACCACGGGCCGCCTCCGACAGCAGTACGCCGAGACCCGCCAGGCCGGTCGGGTGGAACTGGAAGAACTCCATGTCCTCCAGCGGCAGGCCCTTGCGCCACACGATGCCCATCCCGTCGCCGGTCAGGGTGTGCGCGTTGGACGTCGTACGGAAGACCTTGCCGAAACCGCCGGACGCGAAGATCACCGACTTCGCGGAGAACACGTGCAGCTCGCCGGTGACCAGCTCGTACGCGACCACGCCGCTCGCCTTGCCGTCGGTCATCAGCAGGTCGAGGACGTAGTACTCGTTGAAGAACTCGACGTTCTGCTTGATGCACTGCTGGTACAGGGTCTGCAGGATCATGTGGCCGGTACGGTCGGCCGCGAAGCAGGACCGGCGTACGACGGCCTCACCGTGGTTGCGGGTGTGGCCGCCGAAGAACCGCTGGTCGATCTTGCCCTCGGCGGTCCGGTTGAACGGCAGGCCCATCTTCTCCAGGTCGAGGACCGCGTCGACGGCCTCGCGGCACATCACCTCGGCCGCGTCCTGGTCGACCAGGAAGTCGCCGCCCTTGACCGTGTCGAAGGTGTGCCACTCCCAGTTGTCCTCCTCGACGTTCGCCAGCGCGGCGCACATACCGCCCTGGGCGGCGCCGGTGTGCGAACGGGTCGGGTAGAGCTTGGTGAGTACGGCGGTACGGGTCCGCTTGCTCGACTCGAGGGCGGCCCGCATTCCGGCCCCGCCCGCGCCGACGATGATGACGTCGTACTGATGCTGCTGCATAACTTCCTTACTTGCAGACCGACAACGTGCTGTTGGGGTCGAGGCAGGGGTCGAACGTGAAGATCACCAGGGTGCCCAGTACGACGATCACGATCGAGGCCGTGATCAGCAAGGCCTTGAGCCAGAACCGGGTCTGGTCCTTCTCGGCGTAGTCGTTGATGATCGTGCGCAGCCCGTTGGTGCCGTGCAGCATCGCCAGCCACAGCATCAGCAGGTCCCAGACCTGCCACAGCGGGTTGGCCCACTTGCCGGCCACGAAGCCGAAGTCCAGCGCGGTGATCCCGCCGCCGAGCATCAGGTTCACGAACAGGTGCCCGAGCACCAGGATGACGAGAGCGAGCCCGGACAGCCGCATGAATAGCCAGCTGTACAGCTCGAAGTTGGTCTGCCCGGAACGGTTCCGGCCGCCGCCCTTCAGCTTGCGGGCGCTGGAGCTGGACCGGGGCGCCGCGATCCCAGGAGTGGTTTCTGGCATCTCAGCCTCCGAAGACGTGTGTGAGGTGCCGGATCACGAACGGCACGAACAGCACCACCCAGAGCACGCCGACGCCGATCATCAGCTGCCGCTGGTAGCGCGGGCCCTTGGCCCAGAAGTCCACCAGGATCAGCCGAACGCCGTTGAACGCGTGGAACAGGATCGCCGCCACCAGACCGACCTCGAGCAGACCGACGATCGGGTTCTTGTAGGTGCCGATGACCTCGTTGTAGGCCTCCGGCGACACCCGGACCAGCGCGGTGTCCAGCACGTGCACCAGCAGGAAGAAGAAGATCCCGACACCGGTGATCCGGTGCGCGACCCATGACCACATGCCCTCCCGGCCGCGGTAGAGCGTGCCGGCTGGTTTGCTGGGCAAACCGTCCTCCGATCGAACGTCTCTCGGCCCGGAGAAAACCAAGCCGGTTCGATGCTAGTCCCGCGATCAGCCCCGAAATGTCCTGACAGGTGTGAGATCGGTCGCGTAGTGGCCCATCGAGCAGGCCCCGCAGTGGCCCTCGACGATGAGCCTCCGATGCACTTGACTTCAACTGCGCTTGAACGCTTTGGCTGACGGCACATCAGAATCGAAGGGGAGAACTACAGTGAGTTTCTGGATCTGTGCGACCTGTGCGGTGGAGCACGCGGAGCAGGTCGAGGTGTGCGTGATCTGCGCCGACGAGCGGCAGTGGGTGCCCGCCGACGGACAGCACTGGACCACGCTCGAGGAGCTGGCCGCGGCCGGCACCGAGGTCACCATCGACGAGGTGGAGCCGGGCCTGTACGGCGTCCGCTCGAAGCCGCCGGTGGGGATCGGGCAGCAGTCGATGCTGCTGACAACCTCCGAGGGCAACCTGCTCTGGGACCCGATCGGGTACCTGGACGACGACGCCGTACGCCGGATCCGGGAGCTCGGCGACGTGGTCGCGATCATCGCCAGCCACCCGCACATGTACGGCGTCCAGGTCGAATGGAGCCACCGCCTGGGCGACGTACCGGTGTACGTCTCGGAGGCCGACAAGGAGTGGGTCGCGCGCCCGGACGCGGTGATCGAGACCTGGTCCGGGCAACTCACGCCGCTACCCGGAGTGACCGTCATCCAGCCCGGCGGCCACTTCCCCGGCAGCGCGGTCGTGCACTGGGCGAACGGTGCCGACGGCAAGGGAGTCGTCCTGTCCGGCGACACCATCTTCGCCAACCCCGACCGCACCTCGGTCAGCTTCATGCGCAGCTACCCGAACCGCATCCCACTCTCCGGCGCCGTCGTCGACCGGGTAGCCCGCTCCCTCGACCCCTTCGACTACGACCGCCTCTACAACAACTTCGGTTCAGTCATCCCGGTAGACGCCAAAGCCGTAGTACGCCGCTCCGCCGACCGCCACGCCGCCTGGACCCGAGGCGACTACGACCACCTGACCTAGACCATCACTCTCCCCAAACCAGTTCGGGGAGCATCTCCTACCCAATTCGGGCTGCAGACCGCCCCGAACTGGTTTGGGGCGGTCTGCGTCAGGCGGCGATCCGCGTCTGGGTGAGGCGGGTGTGGAGGGCGAGCATGTGGTCGACGCAGGTTTGCCAGTTGTAGAGCTCGGCGCGGTGGCGGGCGGCGGGGCGGCGGTGGGGGAGGTTGGCCAGGGCGAGGGTGGCGTCGGCTAGGGCTGCGGGGTTGGCGGGGGCCCAGCGGCCGCAGGTTTCGTTGACGAGTTCGCGGGCGCCGCCGGTGTTCGCGGTGACTACCGGGGTGCCGGCGGCGAGGGCTTCGAGGACGGCCAGGCCGAAGGTTTCGCCGGGGCAGACGGACAGGGCGATGTCGGCCTCGGCGAGGTGTTTGGCGAGGGTACGGCGGCCGTCGACGTACCCGTGGAAGGTGACGGGCGCGTCCCCGGCGATCTCGATCAGCTCGTCGAGGTGCGGGCCGGTGCCGTAGACATCCATCCGCACGTTCACGCCGCGGCGGTGCAGTTCGGCGGCGGTCGCGACCGCGAGATGCGGGCTCTTCTCGCGGGAGAGCCGGCCGGCGTGCACCAGCTTGAGTACGCCGTCATCGGCCGGTTCACCCAGCGACGGGTGGAACGTGTCGAGGTCGACCCCGAGCGGGATCCGAACGAGTGGGGTCGTCACCTCGTCGAACTCGGCTGCCGCGTAGCGCGAGGTCACGACAACAGCGTCGTACGTGCGGCCGAGGATCATGTACAGCGCGGCGACGGTGGCGACCATGCCGAGCTGGCTGTACTTCACCCCGTCGGCGCCCCACTTCACCGGACGCTCGCCGAGCATCCGGCCGGGACGCAGTACGTCGTTGCCGCCGAGCTGACCGGGGCGGGCCGCGCCGAGCGCCAGCATCGCGTCCAGGCGCTCGTGGCTGAACAGCACCGTGCCGATGTCGTTCTTGCGGGCCCAGCGGGCCACCGGGAGCAGCGTCGACTTGTCGGAGATCTCGACCGTGGTCGGACGGAACCGCTTGAGTACGTCGATCACGGTCCACGGCGTCGTGATGAGTCGGTAGCCGCCGCTCACCTTCGGCGCCTTGACCCGCACGATCGTGCCGAGCTCGGTCTCGACCACGGAGTCCTTCTCGCCCGGCGTGATCACGATCCGCTCGGCGCCGGCCTCGACGTACCCCTGGCCGATGTGCTCGATCGCGGTCCGCATCCCACCGGACGTCGGCCCGACGAAGTTGGCCAGCTGAGCGATCCGCAATGAGCTCATGCGACCCGCCGTACCGCGGCAGCGTCGCGGAGTACTTCGGCGTAGTGGCGGTCGACGAGGTCGTCGACGACGGCCTGCCAGGTGCGGGACTGCACGCGCTGCAGGCCGCTCGCGGCCATCCGTCCGCGGGCCGTCGGGTGGTCCAGCAGGGTTTTCACCGCGTCCCGCAGCGACCTGGGTTGGCCGGGCTCGAACAGCAGCCCGTTCTCGCCCGGGTGGATCAGATCGAGCGGGCCGCCCGCGGCCGGGCCGACGGTCGCGACGCCGGAGGCCTGCGCCTCCTGGATCGTCTGGCAGAACGTCTCGTGCTCACCGGTGTGTACGAACACGTCCAGCCCGGCGAAGATCGACGCCAGGTCGGCGCCCCGGCGCATCCCGAGGAAGGTTGCCGTCGGCAACGCGTGCTCCAGGGCGGCCCGGTCCGGACCGTCGCCGACGATCACGATCCGGCAGCCCAGGTCGGTCAGCTCCGCGAGCCGACGTACCTTCTTCTCGGCCGCCAGCCGGCCGACGTACCCGACGATCGGCCGTCCGTCTGGGGAGATCTGCCGGCGCCAGTCATCGTCGCGGTGCTTGGGATCGAACAGGTCCAGGTTCACGCCGCGGCCCCACAGGTGCACCCGCGGTACGCCGCCTTGCACGAGCGCGTCGACGGAGGCGGATGAGGGCGCGAGCGTCCGGTCGGCGCGCGAGTGCGTACGCCGTACCCAGCGCCAGATCCCGCGGTCCGCGGCGGCGTACCAGGGGTATTGGCGAGCGAAGCCGGCGATGTCGGTCTGGAAGATCGCGACCGTCGGTACGCCGAGCTTGCGGGCGGCACGCAGCCCGTACGCGCCGATGATGAACGGTGAGGCGAGATGCACCAGGTCGGGCCGGAACTCGGCCATCGCCCGCTCGATCGACGGATCCGGCAGGCCGACCGGGTACTCCTTGTAGCCCGGCGTACGGAAGCTCCGCGCCCGGAGCACCGGGACGTCACCGTAGTTGTCGGGACCCGGTCCGGGGGCGATGATCAGCAGCTCGTGCCCGCGGGCACGCAGCCGGTCGGCGACGTGGCGAGCCGTGTTCGCCACGCCATTGATCTGCGGCAGGAAGGTCTCGGCAACCATCACGATTCGCACATCTCGAAGGTTCCTCACCGACCATGAACCCTGGGCGACACTCTCGTGACACGGCGTCGATGCCCTGTCGAACAGGTTGGCGCCGGCCACCCCGGTCGCTGGACCGGGGTGGCCGGCGGTCGGCTACGGCGTGCTGAGCAGGTGAATCATCGACCGGCGGATCAGGTCGTTGCGCATCGCCTGCGTGGTCAGGCCTTCGGCGCCGAATCCGACGTACACGGTGTCGCTGGTCGTGACGCCGGCTCCTTCGAGGAAGGCGGTGGTGGTGCGGATCCAGTCGTTCGGGTTCGCCGCCGAACCAGGTGGCGGACCGGCCACGGTCCAACCGCCGAAGTCGGTCTCGAACGACGTCTGTACGGTCGTGCCGGCCGTGACTGTGGTGTCGTCGACGAAGACACCGAGGCCTTGGGTGCCCCAGTCACTGACGTAGCTGATCGAGAGTTCCACCTGCTTCCCGGCGTACGGCGCGAGATCGACCTTCCAGTCCTGCCAGCCCGCGCTGGAACCGGTTGCCGCATACCAGCCTCCGGTGGTGCCGCCCGGTGAACAGTCGATGCCCTGGTAGTGCCCGAGCTGCGGATGCAGATCCACCCAACCGGCCGGGCAGCTCGCGCCGGTGTCCTGCGACGTGTGGCCGTTCAGGTCCGGCAGGGTCGTCCAGTCGTCCTGGCCGACGGTGTGGGCCTCGACGAAGACGTAGTCCCAGTCCGCCTCGGTGTCGTAGGAGATCTTGAACGACAGAGACGGCAGGGAACCGGCCGTCACACCGTTCAGGTCCACCGTGCGGGCCAGCCGTTTGTAGCTGATGTCGCCACGCTGGCTGTACACGTATTGCGAGCCCGTGACCGGTTCGAACGGTGCAGAGCCAGGCCGATCCCACTTCAGTGGCGCCGAGCTGGCGAACTGCGGGAACTGTGCCGTCGGCAACACACTCGACGTCAGCACGAACGCCGCAGTGTGGTCCTGGTTGTTCGCCGAGTCGCCGCCGTTGAGAGTTCCGGCGTACCCGTCGAAGGCGCCGGACACTCCTCGGATCGGGAACGGGTCCCCGTTGGCGTCGCTACCGCTGTTGTCGACGTAGCTGTAGGCACCGAGCCAGTACTGCTCGAAGTCGTTGAACAGTGGGAGACACGGGTACGTGTCAGGCGTGGTGCACTCGCCCTGTTGCTCCTCGAACGGGTTGTAGTCGTAGACGCCGTCCTGACCGCTCGCGTAGCTGGCGTACTTTCCTGTGTGGAGGAGCTTTCCGCCCTCGTTGAGGTAGTCGCGGACGGACAACTCGAGGTCGAGAGCCAGTTCGGCCGCCGTACCGCCGACCTGGCCGACTTCCCGCGGGATGATGTCGTCGCCGGTCTCCCACACGACGGCCTTGTAGTGCGAGAGAACGCCGAGGTGGTGCGGCGCGGTCCGGCTGTTCGCGTCCACGTCGTACACGTCCGAGGTGTACCCGGCCGCGGTGAGCGCAGCGGCGTACTTATCGGTGTACTTCGCGCTGGTGACGCCCTGGACCGGGCTGAGGCCGGTGACATCCTCAGCAGCCAGGATGAGGACCTGCCCGCCGATGTCGGTGGCGACCTTGTAGGTGAAGTGATCGCTGCTGACCGCTCCGGTCCCCACCTTGCTGCCGGTGAACCACACCTCGACCGAGTCACCAGGCTTGGTACGGCGGACGGTCCCGCGGAACTCGGCGTAGTAGTGGTCGTCGGAGTTGCCGTACCGCTCGCCGCCCTGCCACTCCGACACCTTGTCGTCGATGGTGTCGCCGCCGTTGATGCGGTAGTTGATCCGCAGGTTCTTCAACGCCCGCTTGGCCGTGACCGCGACCGGCTGGGTGGTGCCGTACGAGACCGTGAACGGGTCGGCGACCAGATCGGCGGCCTTCTGGCCGACCACGGAGACCGGGTCGTCGGGGTCCTGGGCGGACTTCGCGACCGACAGCGCGAACGGGATGTTCTTGGCGAACTCGGCCTGGATCAGGCCCTCGTCGTCGGGGAACGTGAAGACGCTGACGCAGTCCGTGGGCAGCCATTCGTCGTTGGGATCGACGGCCGACGCGGTCTGGCAGGTCGACATCTCCGGCGTGAACGCCAGGGTGCCGTACTTGTTCGTCGCGTGCCCGTCGGTCTCGCCGTTGGTGGTGTAGAGCTCGGCGGAGATGTCCGGGTCGTAGCCGGGGATGGCCGGGTTCGCGTCGTCGCCGGCCATCGCCGCGGAGATGATGTCGTCCGGCGAGGGCGTGCTGACCTGCCAGCCGACGCCGTACAGAATGAGCTGCGCGGCCGAGTGGTAGTTGATCAGCTCGGTGAAGCGGATCCTGTTGAACAGTCCGTCGAGGGCCTTGGTCTCCGGCTCTGAGTTCGGGCCGGTGCCGCGGTAGGTGTCGCTGATCGGATCGGGCGACGAGCCCTCGTTGTCGTAACCCCACTTGGTCGCGAGGTTGCGGTTCAGGTCGATGCCGTCGCCGGGGGCGATGGTCCCGTCGCCGTTGTTGTCGCGCAGGTTCTTCCGCCACAGCCGGTCCCCGGTGAACGTGTAGTCGTAGCCGTCAGGGTTGGCCACCGGCAGGAACCACAGCTCGGTCGTGTTGAGCAGGTTGGTGATCTCGGCGTTGCTGCCGTAGTTGTCGAGGACGTGGTGCAGCAGTCGGCGAACCATCTCGGGGGTGATCCACTCGCGTGCGTGCTGGGCGCCCATGTACAGCACCGATCGGCGCGCGCCGTCCGTCAACGAGCGGGCGTCCTTGGTCACCTTGACGGCTCGGATGGGTTTGCCCTGGACCGTCGTACCGACGGTGACCAGCTTGGCCAGCCCCGGATGCGCGGCCGCCGTCTGGCTCAGCTCCTCGGCGAGTCCGCCGGCGCCGCTGTACGGGCGGAACACCGTGCCGGCCGCGGCGAGCCGGGCGGCCTCGTCGGAGGCGTCCCGGCCCTTCACCTTCTTGACCTTCAGGTCGACGCCGTCGGAGCGGAGCTTGTCGGCCTGCCGGTCGGTGATGACGACCTCGACCTTGGCTTTGCCGTCGGCGGTCCGGCCGGTGGTCAGGCCCTCGCGATCCACGCCGATGTCCGCCAGCTTCTGCAGCTGTTGCGGATTCAGCTCGCCGACGTAGACCTCCAGGCCGTCACCCCCTGGCCCTGGTGCTGCGGTCGCTGCCGGCCCTGCGGCCAGTGCCCCCGCTACGACGGCTAGTACTGCGATGAGAACAGGAGATCTACGCATGTCGCCCCTCCCCGGTCGACGGTGCATACTGTGTCGCAGCCTCCTGTGACCCAGGTCACAAGTCAACAGCCCATGGTCCGCGATCACCTGGCGTGCTCGATCTCACCCGGGCTGTGCATACCAGTGGGAGTGTGGTTCGGCCTACCGTTGGAGGATGAGTCATCGGAGCGAGTCGGGGTTCGAGTTCGCACCGGTGTACGGGCCGCTGGAAGGGTTCGACGCCGGGGCGAAGCTGGGGGAGCCGGGGCAGTTCCCGTACACCCGGGGCGTGTACCCGACGATGTACACCCAGCGGCCGTGGACGATGCGGCAGTACGCCGGATTCGGCACGGCGGCCGAGTCGAACCAGCGGTACCACCAGCTGATCGACCACGGGACCATGGGCCTGTCGGTCGCGTTCGACCTGCCGACCCAGATGGGATACGACTCCGACGCGCCGATCGCGCACGGCGAGGTCGGCAAGGTCGGCGTGGCGATCGACTCGATCGACGACATGCGGGTGCTGTTCGACAAGATCCCGCTGGACCAGGTGTCCACCTCGATGACGATCAACGCGCCCGGGTCAGTGCTGCTCCTGCTCTACCAGTTGGTGGCCGAGGAGCAAGGGGTCTCCGCCGACAAGCTCACCGGCACGATCCAGAACGACGTACTGAAGGAATACATCGCCCGCGGCACCTACATCTACCCGCCGAAGGAGTCGCTGCGGCTGATCAGCGACATCTTCGCGTACTGCCAGACCGAGTTGCCGCGGTGGAACACGATCTCGATCTCCGGCTACCACATGGCCGAGGCCGGGGCGACGCCCGCGCAGGAGATCGCGTTCACCCTGGCGAACGGCATCGAGTACGTCCGGGCCGCGGTCGCGTCCGGCCTGGACGTGGACGAGTTCGCGCCGCGGCTGTCCTTCTTCTTCGTCGCCCGTACGACGTTGCTCGAGGAGGTCGCGAAATTCCGCGCGGCCCGGCGGATCTGGGCGCGGGTGATGCGGGATTCCTTCGGCGCCAAGAATCCGAAGTCGTTGATGTTGCGCTTCCACACCCAGACCGCGGGCGTGCAGCTGACCGCGCAGCAGCCCGAGGTGAACCTGGTGCGGGTGGCGATCCAGGGCCTGGCCGCCGTACTCGGTGGAACCCAGTCCCTGCACACGAACTCGTACGACGAAGCGATCGCGCTCCCGACCGAGAAGGCCGCCCGCCTCGCGCTGCGCACGCAGCAGGTCCTCGCCTACGAGACCGACATCACCGCGACGGTCGACCCGTTCGCCGGCTCGTACGTCGTCGAGTCGCTCACCGACGAGGTCGAGGCCGCCGCGGTCGAGCTCATGGACCAGGTCGAGGAGTACGGCGGTGCCGTCGCGGCTATCGAGAAGGGCTACCAGAAACAGGAAATCGAGCGCTCGGCGTACCAGTTCGCCCAGGAGATCGACTCCGTCGAGCGGGTCGTCGTCGGCATGAACAAGTTCAAGATCGCCGAAGAGGAGCCGTACGAGCCCCTCCGCGTGGACCCCACCATCGAGGCCCAGCAGGTAGCCCGCCTCGCCACCCTCCGCACCACGCGCGACCAGACCGCGGTGGACGAGGCCCTGGCCGACCTCAAGAAAGCTGCCGAAGGCAACGACAACTGCCTCTACCCGATGAAGGACGCCCTCAAAGCCCGAGCGACGGTCGGCGAAGTCTGCAACACCCTCAGGGACGTCTGGGGCGTCTACGTCCCCGCCGACACCTTCTGATCGACGACCGCTCCGCGTCGACAGCCCCCGGCAAGAACGGTTGTCCCCTCGAATGGTGGGTTCTCTACTGATAGGCGAGGGGAGAACCCTGCACGCGAGGGGTTATCCAGTCCCGTGCTCGACGGCCGCCGTTTAGTCGAGGAGGGCGGTGGTGGTTAGGAGGGTGGTGCCTACGGTGATGGCTTCTTCGGAGGGGTCGAAGCCGGGGGTGTGGAGGTCGGCGGCGGTTTCTTGGGTGGGTGGGCGGACGCCCAGGCGGGCCATGGCGCCGGGGATGTGTTCGAGGTACCACGCGAAGTCTTCGCCGCCGAGGCTCTGGTCGGTCGGCGCGACGGCGCTGGAGCCGAGGGTTTGGTGGACGGCGTTCTGCAGGACGTTGATCGCGAGGGGGTCGTTCATCACGGGCGGTACGCCGTGGGTGACCTCGACGTCGACGTCGACGCCGTACGGCGTGACGATCTGGGCGGCGAGTGACGGGATGAGTTCCTCGGCCAGTCGCCACGCATTGGCGTCGAGGCAGCGCAGGGTCCCCTCGGCCTCGCCGCGGGACGGGATCGCGTTCGCGGCGGAGCCGGAGGTGATGCGGCCCCAGACGAGGGACATGCCCGCGCGGGGGTCGACGCGGCGGGAGAGAGCAGCGGGAAGCGCCGAGACCAGGGTCGCCAGCGCGTAGACCAGATCGGCGGTCAGATGCGGCCGGGAGGTGTGGCCGCCCGGTCCGGTGAGCCGGACGAGCAACCGGTCGGCGGCGGCGGTCAGCGCGCCGACGCGCAGGCCGACCTCGCCCACCTGCAGTCGCGGATCACAATGCACACCATAAATACGCCGTACGCCGTCCAGCCCGCCGGCCGCGATCACCCCGAGCGCACCGCCGGGCATGACCTCCTCGGCCGGCTGGAAGATCACCCGGACCCGCCGGTCCAGCTGTCCGTCGCGCGCCATCCCGGCCAGCACCAGCGCCGCACCGAGCAGCGCGGACGTGTGTACGTCGTGACCGCACGCATGAGCCACTCCATCGAGGGTCGACCGCCACGGCGCCTCCACGCCGTCCGGCACCGGCAGTGCGTCGATGTCGGCCCGCAGCGCCACACACGTGTCGCCGGATCCGATGTCGCAGATCAGCCCGGTCCCGGTCGGCAGCACCCGCGGCGACAGTCCGGCCTCGACGAGCCGCTTCTCGAGCAGCTCGGTCGTCCGCACCTCGTGCCACCCGAGCTCCGGGTGCGCGTGCAGATCGCGCCGTACGTCGACCATGTCCTCACGGACCGCCTCGACCCGCGCCAGCACGTCCGCGACCAGTAGCTGATGACTCATCCGGAGATTGTGACATCAGCCGTACGCCGGGTCGCACCGACGTCCGGCGCCGTTCACCGGTCGTGACCGCCACGGACGGTGATCCCGGCCACGGAGCGTGCACACTGTGACGTGGGAAGCGCGGGCGGTGACCACACCGGAGAAGTTGTCGAAATGTGACGCGGATGCCGGTCACTTTCCGGTATCGAGGCCTGCTTGACGTTCAAAGAAGCACTGACCGCGCCCTATAGTCTGCGGATGCGGCACGTGGGGGAAGGCGTGCGGCGTGCAACCGTTTCTGGTCGACGAAGGAGACTTCCGGTGAAGAAGTACGTGCGGGGAACGGCGATCGTGGGCGTGCTGACGCTCGCCGTCGCCGCGTGTGGCAGCAAGCCGACCGATAGCGACGCAGGCGGCGGCGCCAACAAGGACTTCAAGGCCTGCATGGTCTCCGACTCCGGGGGCTTCGACGACAAGTCGTTCAACCAGACCTCGTACAAGGGTCTGCAGGACGCCGTGAAGGAAAAGGGCCTGACCGAGGTCAAGGCGGAGTCGAAGTCGGACAACGACTACCCGACCAACATGACCGCGATGGTGAACGCCAAGTGCAACGTGATCGTTGCCGTCGGCTTCAAGCTCGAGGACGCCACCGAGAAGGCGGCCAAGGCGAACACCGGCATCAAGTTCGCGATCGTCGACTCGGCTCCGGACACCGCCAAGGTCGGCGAGATCCCGAACCTGAAGCCGCTGCTGTTCAACACCGCGCAGTCCAGCTTCCAGGCCGGTTACCTGGCCGCGGCGATGTCGAAGTCCGGCAAGGTCGGCACCTTCGGCGGTCTCAAGATCCCGACCGTGACGATCTTCATGGACGGCTTCGCCGAGGGCGTGCGGTACTACAACACGCAGAAGAGCAAGAACGTCCAGGTGCTCGGCTGGGACGACGCCAAGCAGGCGGGTCTGTTCACCGGTGACTTCGAGGACAAGGCCAAGGGCCAGAACAACGCGCAGAACCTGATCACCCAGGGCGCCGACGTGATCTTCCCGGTGGCCGGCCCGTCGGGTCTGGGCGGTCTGCAGGCGGCCAAGGCCAGCAACGGCAAGGTGAACGCGATCTGGGTCGACACCGACGGCTGCGTGAGCGCGGCGGAGTACTGCTCGGTGCTGCTCAGTAGCGTGGAGAAGGGTATGGACGTGGCCGTCAAGGACGCGATCGTCTCTGCCGTCGACAACAAGTTCGACAACTCCCAGTTCACCGGCACCCTGGAGAACGGCGGTACGGCGCTGGCGCCGTTCCACGAGTTCGACAGCAAGGTCCCGGCGGACGTGAAGTCCGAGCTGGACCAGATCAAGGCCGACATCATCAGCGGCAAGATCACCGTGCAGTCGAAGGTGCAGCCCAAGGCATCCTGAACCACCGCTCACTTGCGTAGTACGGTGCGAGCCAGGAAGGCGCAGACCTACAGGTCGTTGCCTTCCTGGCTCGCCGTCTGAAGGGGAGGCTGCCCGCATGCACCTCGAGCTGTCAGGCCTGACCAAGAGTTTCGGCTCGCTGGTCGCCAACGACCACATCGACCTGGTCATCGAGCCGGGGGAGATCCACTGCCTGCTCGGTGAGAACGGGGCCGGCAAGAGCACCTTGATGAACATGCTCTACGGGCTGCTGCAGCCCGACTCGGGCGAGATCGTGATCGACGGCGAGAAGGTGCAGATCACCTCGCCGAGCGACGCGATCAAGCACGGGATCGGCATGGTCCACCAGCACTTCATGCTGGTCCCGGTGTTCACGGTCGCCGAGAACATCATGCTCGGCCGGGAGAACGTCCGGGCCGGCGGCGTACTGGACCGGAAGAAGGCGCACGCGCTGGTCACCGAGCTGTCCGACCGGTACGGGTTCGAGGTCGACCCCGAGGCGCTGGTAGAGGACATCCCGGTCGGGGTCCAGCAGCGGGTGGAGATCATCAAGGCGCTCACCAACGACGCCCGGGTGCTGATCCTGGACGAGCCGACCGCGGTGCTCACGCCGGCCGAGATCGACGAGCTGATCGGCGTCATGCGCCAGCTCAAGGAGAACGGCACCTCGATCGTCTTCATCACCCACAAGCTCAAAGAGGTCAAGGCGATCGCGGACAAGATCACCGTGATCCGCCGCGGCAAGGTGGTCGGGCAGGCCGAGCCGTCCGCGTCCGAGGAGGAGCTCGCCGAGCTGATGGTCGGCCGCGCGGTCGACCTGGTCGTGGACAAGGAGCCGGCCGAGCCGCAGGACGCCGTACTGCGGGTTCAGGGGCTGACCGTGATCGACGAGCGCGGTTTCACCGCCGTCGACGACGTCGACCTCGAGGTGCGCGCGGGCGAGATCCTCGCCGTGGCCGGTGTCCAGGGCAACGGTCAGACCGAGCTCGCCGAGGCGCTGCTCGGGCTGACGCCGATCGCGGCCGGGACCATCTCGCTGGGCGGCCAGGACCTGACCGGGAAATCGACCCGGCACCGCCTCGACGCCGGCATCGGGTACGTCCCGGAGGACCGCGCGCACGACGGCTTCGTCGGCTCGTTCTCGGTCGCCGAGAACCTGGTCCTGGACCTGTTCCGGAAGGCGCCGTTCGGCAGCGGCGTGGCGCTGCGCACCGACGAGATCGACAAGAACGCGACCGCCCGGGTCGAGGAGTTCGACATCCGTACCCAGGGCATCGACCAGCAGGTGTCGTCGCTGTCCGGCGGCAACCAGCAGAAGGTCGTGCTGGCCCGTGAGCTGTCCCGTCCGCTGAAGCTGCTGGTCGCCTCGCAGCCGACCCGCGGTGTGGACGTCGGCTCGATCGAGTTCCTGCACACCCGGATCGTGAAGGAGCGCGACAACGGTACGGCGGTCCTGATCGTGTCCACCGAACTCGACGAGATCGCCGCGCTGGCGGACCGGGTCGCGGTGATGTACCGCGGGAAGGTCGTCGGCGTCGTACCGTCCGACACCCCGCGCGACGAACTGGGCCTGATGATGGCCGGCGCCTCGAAGTCGGAGGCGCACGAAGTGGCGATCGAGAACCCGACGACCTTGGGAACCATCTGATGAGCACTGAGACAGAGGTAGCTCCGGTGCCCCCGCCGCCGGCCAAGGAGCCGCAGCGGTGGGCCGGCCTGCCGTCGTGGGCGGTCCAGGGCCTGGTCTCGCTGAGCGCGATCGTGCTGGCGCTGCTGGTCGGGGCGCTCCTGATCATCGTCGGCGACGACCAGGTGCAGAAGGCGGTCGGGTACTTCGGCGCCGCGCCGATGGACACCTTCTCCGCAGCCCTGAGCGCGGTCGGCGAGGCGTACAAGTCGCTCGCCGTCGGCGCGCTGGGCGGCTGGACGCCGATCAGCGAGTCGTTGACCCAGGCAACACCGCTGATCTGCGGCGGTCTGGCGGTCTCGCTGGCCTTCCGCACCGGCCTGTTCAACATCGGCGCCCAGGGGCAGCTGATCGCCGGCGCGATCCTCGCGTCGTACGTCGGCTTCGCGTGGAACCTGCCGCCCGTGCTGCACCTGATCGTGGCGATCGTCGCCGGTCTGATCGGCGGCGCGCTCTGGGGAGGCGTGGTCGGCCTGCTGAAGGCCCGTACCGGCGCGCATGAAGTGATCGTGACGATCATGCTGAACTACGTTGCGATCTACCTGCTCGCCTGGCTGCTGACCACCAAGACGTTCCAGCGGCCGGGGCGGACCGACCCGATCTCCCCGATCGTCGACGGCGACGCGCAGTACCCGAAGTTCGGCGACACCCGGTTGCACGTCGGCTTCTTCGTGGCGCTGGTGGCCGCGGTCTTCGTCTGGTGGCTGCTGAACCGCTCGACGATCGGCTTCGAGCTCCGCGCGGTCGGCGCCAACGCGGACGCCTCCCGGACGGCCGGTATGTCGGTCGGCCGCGCGTACGTGATCGCGATGGTCGTGGCCGGCGCCCTCGCCGGTCTGGCCGGGACCCAGCAGGTGCTCGGCACCGATCTGCCGCTGACCGACGGGGTCGCGGCCTCGGTCGGGTTCGACGCGATCACGGTCGCGCTGCTCGGCCGCGGTACGCCGCTCGGCACCGTGCTGGCCGGTCTGCTGTTCGGCGCACTGAACGCCGGCGGTCTGCAGATGCAGCTGATCACGCAGACGCCGCTGACCCTGACCACTGTCCTGCAGGCCGTGATCGTGCTGTTCGTCGCGGCCCCGGCCCTGGTTCGCTCGGTCTTCCGCTTCCTGCCGAAGGAACGCGGAGCGGGCGCGGTTCTCGCGAAAGGCTGGAACGGATGACCGAGACAACGCCGGACGCCGTACCGGCAGCTCCCGCGAAACCGCAGGTCATCGAGGCCCCGGCCGACCGCACGCGCCGGCTGCGGGTCGGCGGAGTGATGTTGGTGTTCGCCCTGATCGGCCTCGGCCTGGCGATCTTCACCAAGGGCGGCAAGGCGACGTTCCAACTGGTGTCCGGCGACCTGCAGCACAACCTGCTCGGACTGCCCGCGCAACCGGTCGCCCTGGTGCTCGCGGTCCTCGGCGTCGGCGCCGCGGTCGCGTACGTCCTGCGCCAGGTCCCGCAGCGGTACGCCGGCTGGCTGGCCGCCGTACTGGGGGTCGCCTTCATCGGCGCGTTCCTGTGCTGGGCGTCCGCGGGCAAGACGTTCCCGCTGGCCAACCAGTTCCAGGGCACGCTGAACTTCGCGACGCCGCTGATCCTCGGCGCTCTCGCCGGTGTGCTGTGCGAGCGGGCCGGTGTCATCAACATCGCGATCGAGGGCCAGTTCCTGGTCGGCGCGTTCACCGCGGCCCTGGTGTCGAGTACGACGAACAGTGCGACCGCCGCCCTGATCGCGGCGGCTGCGAGCGGCGTGGTGATGGCCGCGCTGCTGGCGGTGTTCTCGATCAAGTACCTGGTCAACCAGGTCGTCCTCGGTGTCGTCCTGGTGGTGTTCGCGACCGGCATCACCGGCTTCCTCTTCGACCAGTTCATGCAGCCGGAAGCGGAGAAGCTGAACACGCCGAACGTGCTGTCGGCCGTGAAGATCCCGGGCCTGGCCGACATCCCGTTCATCGGGCCGATCCTGTTCAACCAGACGATCCTGGTCTACCTGACCTACCTCGCGGTCGCCGTCGTCACGTTCGTGCTGTTCCAGACCCGCTGGGGCCTGCGGATCCGCGCGGTCGGCGAGCACCCGAAGGCGGCCGACACGGTCGGCATCAAGGTCAAGCGGATCCGGTACTCCGCCGTCCTCGCGGCCGGCGTCCTGGCCGGACTCGGCGGCGCGTTCTTCACCGTCGGGTACGCCGGTTCGTTCGCCAAGGAGATGACCGCGGGCAACGGGTTCATCGCGCTGGCCGCGCTGATCATGGGCCGCTGGCACCCGATCGGCGCGATGGTCGCGGCGCTGTTCTTCGGTTTCGCGACCCAGCTGCAGTCCCAGCTCCAGATCATCCAGACGCCGATCCCGGGCGAGCTGCTGCTGATGGCGCCGTACCTGGCCACCATCATCGCGGTCGCCGGTCTGGTCGGCCGGGTCAGAGCACCGAAGGCGGATGGTGAGCCCTACGTCACCGAGTGAGGTCGACTGGCCGGCGTTGCGCGCGGTTGCCGTCGACATGATGCACCGCGCGTACGCGCCGTACTCGCACTTCCCGGTGGGCGCCGCGGCGTACGCCGACGACGGGCGGATCGTTGCCGGGTGCAACGTGGAGAACGCGTCGTACGGATTGACGTTGTGCGCCGAGTGCGGGCTGGTGTCGGACCTGCACCGGACCGGAGGCGGACGGCTGATCGCGTTCACCTGCGTGGATCAGCACGAGCATCTGTTGACGCCGTGCGGACGCTGCCGGCAACTGCTGCACGAGAACGGCGGCCCGGGGCTGCTGATCGAGACCGCGACCGGGATCCGGCCGCTGCGCGAACTGCTGCCGGACGCGTTCGGGCCCGAGTTTCTGGAGGAATGATGAGTTTCGACGCGGTGGATGTCATCCGGGCCAAGCGCGACAAGGGCGAGCTGAGCGACGGGCAGATCGACTGGGTGATCGACGCCTACACCAAGGGCGACGTCGCCGACGAGCAGATGTCGGCGCTCGCGATGGCGATCCTGCTGAACGGGATGAACCGGCGCGAGATCGCCCGCTGGACCGCGGCGATGATCGCGTCCGGCGAGCGGATGGACTTCGGCAAGCTGTCCCGGCCGACCGCGGACAAGCACTCGACCGGAGGCGTCGGCGACAAGATCACGTTGCCGTTGGCCCCTTTGGTGGCGGCCTGCGGGGTCGCCGTACCGCAGCTGTCCGGCCGCGGACTCGGGCACACCGGCGGCACGCTGGACAAGCTGGAGTCGATCCCGGGCTGGCGGGCGTCGCTGTCGAACGACGAACTGATGCAGCAGCTCGAGGACGTCGGCGCGGTGATCTGTGCGGCCGGTGACGGTCTGGCGCCGGCGGACAAGAAGCTGTACGCGCTGCGCGACGTGACCGGCACGGTCGAGGCGATCCCGTTGATCGCCAGCTCGATCATGAGCAAGAAGATCGCCGAAGGTACCGGCGCGCTGGTGCTGGACGTGAAGGTCGGGTCCGGCGCGTTCATGAAGGACCTGACGGACGCCCGCGAGCTCGCGGAGACCATGGTTGCCTTGGGCACGGATGCGGGCGTGAAGACCGTTGCCCTGCTCACCGACATGTCCGTCCCGCTCGGGCTGACCGCCGGAAACGCTTTGGAGGTTCGCGAATCGGTCGAGGTACTGGCCGGTGGTGGACCCGCTGATGTGGTCGAGCTGACCGTTGCTCTGGCCAACGAGATGCTCGCCGCGGCCGGGGTCACCGGCGTCGACCCGGCCGAGAAGCTTCGCGACGGTACGGCGATGGACGCCTGGCGGGCGATGATCTCGGCCCAGGGCGGCGACCCGTCCGCCGAGCTCCCGGTCGCTCCCGAGCAACACGTCGTACCGGCCCCGTCGTCCGGCGTACTCTCCAAGCTCGACGCCCTCGCGATAGGCGTCGCAGCCTGGCGCCTCGGCGCAGGCCGCGCCCGCAAGGAGGACCCGGTGTCGGCGGTAGCCGGCGTGGAAATGCACGCCAAGCCAGGCGACCACATCCAGGAAGGCCAGCCGTTGTTGACCCTCCACACCGACGACCCCACCCGCATCGACCGCGCCCTCGAGTCCATCAAAGACGCAGTCGCCGTCGCGGACTCCTACCAGCCAGGCCCGCTGGTCATCGACCGCATCACCGCCTGACCCCACGGCCCTTCGGCCCCGACCTGGATCCTTTGGTGGACAGGTTGTTGGGGCCGGGGCCGTGGCATTTCCTGTCTCCAGCCAGCTGCATTTAACCGCCAGAACGCACGATTCGACGAGCCGTGTCGCCACCGACCCGGCCATCCAGCCGGCCACCCGGTGCGACAGCCCCACACCAGCCCGCCGGCTAGTTACCACTAGCGGGTTATCTCACCGCTGGCCTCCTACTTCCTGCCATCGCACACATAACCCGCCCAGCGGGCAACGCAACACCAACACATCCGGCAGAGAGCCGGATATCCCCTTGTGTGCGGGGGCTCTCCTTGTGCTCGGTCGCGGTCGGCCCGCTGGGACGGACCGTGCTGTGCATGCTGGGCGCAGTGCGTGCGGCGGTGCGGCGGTGCGTGCGGTGCGGCGGTGCGCGTGCGGTGCGGCGGTGCGTGGACCGGAGAGCCGGGTATCTCGTCCCGTGCCCCCGTCCTGAGGGGTCAGCTGGAGGTTGTGGTCAGGCGGGTGTGTTGTTCTTTGGCGAGGGCGGTGATGAGGGTGGTGTCGGGGGTTAGTTCGGTGCCTAGGGCGCTGGTTTCGCGGATCGTGAGTTCTACGACGATCGGGCCTACGGCGAGGCTGGCTTCGGCTAGGGCGACTGACTGGTCGGTGCTGCCGTCGTACTCGACGCTGGCGTCGGAGAGCGCGTTCGGGATCGTGAACGGGTGGTCGTGGACGTCCTGGTTCCACAGGCCCTTCTGCAGGGCCTTCGCCTTCGCGGGCGAGCCGGTCTTGAAGAGCTGCACGGTGTAGCGCTTCTTCTTGTCGGGGCTGAGCCGGGTCGCCCGGTACCCCTCGACGAAGCTCGCGTTCAGCAGCAGGGCGCGGTCCAGCGCCGGGTCGGCGGACCAGGTGTTGAGGTACGACGTCGCGGTGAACGGACCGGTGACGTTGCGCGGATCCGCGACGTACCCGCGGGGGAGCGCAGCGAGTCCGGCGAGGAGACTCTTCGCCGACTTGTCCGCCGTACCTGACAGCGCTGAGTGCTTTGCGGCCGGCGTCTGGGCAGCACTCGCCGAAGCGCCGTCCTCACTTCCACAGGCAGTCATACCTAGCAACAAGGCGACTGCTAGAACGCCTGACGCATTCCGTCTCACGGACCGATGTCATCAGAGCTTGGTGAACTTCAGGCAAACAGCTTTGTATTACTGAGACGGCGGCTGCGTGAGAAGCGTCTCGATCCGGGCGCGGGCGGCTTTGGGATGCATTGGTTCGCAGCCCGCGGCGACGCAGCGGCGGACCACCTGCGGGTCGTCGCGGAGCAGTAGGAGACCGCGGCGGAGCAGCGTCAGCGGGGGTTTGCGGTGCTCGCGGAGGTCCCGCTGGAACCGCCGGACGAACGTGACGACGCGGTGGTGGTACACGCAGATCGCGGACGCCAGCAGGTCGCGGTCGCGGAGCGCGCCGGTGATCTGGTCGGCGAAGATGCCTTCAGCAACGATCAGCGGCGAACCGCTCGTAGTGACGGGTCGGTGACCGACAGTGCCGTCGGCTGCGATGTCGTAGATCGGGAGGTCGGCGGTTCCCGTCGTACACAACTGCTCCAGAGCCGCGACCGCACGGTCGCCGTCCCACGAGCGTGGGTCGTCCCAATCGACGATCCCGAGCGGCGACCGCGGCATCGCCTCGTCGCCGCCGTCGCGGTAGAAGTCGTCCAGCCGTACGACGGGCAGCCCGACCTGCTCCGCCAGGCGCGACTTCCCCGCCCCCGAAGGCCCCGCCAGCAACACCACCCGTGAACGCACCGGGACATTCTCTTCCACTTCCTGCAGTAACAGCCAATCCCGTCCGGCGATAATCAGATATGCCGAAGATGAAGCTGGGGGCCGCGTTCTACGCGGTGATGGCGGTATTGGCGGTTGTGTCCGCGGTGCTCGTCTTTCGCGGGTACGGCACGTACGCCGATGCCGACCAGTGGTACCTGATCGCGCGGGGAACCGTGTTCCTGCTGATCGGGGTCATGTTCGGCATCGGAGCAGTCACGCGGCGCGGGCTGCTGTCCGACGACGGGCCACGAATCTGCCGGAGCGGCTGGATCGTGGTGATCGCCCTGGTCTGTGCTGAGTTTGTGGTGTACGCGCTGGGCGACGACTGGGGTAACTTCCCGAGCATCGTGTCGATCTTCATCCCGCCGTTCGTCAAGCGGCTGCAGGAGAAGTACTACGAGGGCAGGGAAGAGGCTGAGCGGGAGCTCAACCCAGAAGCGCATGACGGAGTGCGGCCTCCGACTGCTTGAACCATTGGTTGGTGCGGTCCGTGAGCTCTGCTTCGCCCGTGGTCCAGCGTTGGTGGAACCAGGGGTGACCGGCTTCGGAGCCTCGGCGTACGTAGTCCATGCACCAGATGTGGTTGTCGGCGGCGGCGTCGACCAGGCGGACTCGATCGGCGTCGGTCAAGCCGTAGGCGTTCGCGAAGCGGCGGAGACGAGCGAGCGACTGCCCGCGCCGTACGTCGTGGATGTCCGCGTCCGGGCGCAATGGAGCCCACAGCCGTACGGCGGTTGCGACGTCCCACAAGGCCGACCCAGGCCCGGCGAGATCGAAGTCGATGAGTGCGACCGCAACGCCGTCCCGGAACACCACGTTGTCGAGGTTCGGGTCGTTGTGGCTGATCAGCCCCGTCACGTAGCCGGCCGGCACCGGTTCAGCCCACTCGAGCCCGTTAGGCCGGAAGTCCGCAACCGCTTGGTGGTACGACCGCAGCAGCACCGCCACGCTGTCGAGCGCCTCGTCCGTCATCGACCAGGACGGGTACGGCGCTGTAACGGTCTCCCCGGGCAGGTACGAGAGCACCTCCCGCCTCTGCGAGTCCACCCCGAGGAACGTCGGCGCGCCCCTGAATCCGACGCTTTCCAGGTGCTGCAGCAGCGCATGCGTCGCCGTACTACTGGCGCGCAGCGGCCGGCGGACGGTATCTCCGACCCGCACCACCAACCCGCGGTTCGCCGTACCTCCGACCAACTCGACCTCAGCAGCAGGCATCGCCGGTCAGTCTGACTGTTGCAGCAGGGCCTTCGCCAGGGGTGCGTGGGTAACGATCGCGTTCACCAGCCCACTGCGTACGGCGGCCCGCACCGCCGCGACCTTCGCGAGCCCGTACGGGATCGCGATCACCTCGTCGATCTTGTCCATCTGCTCGGCGTTGATCGCGATCACCCGATCGGTGACCCGGCTCTGCACGGGTACGCCGTCCGCGTCCACGAAAACGCCCGAGATGTCCGCCACGACCCCGCGGCGCAGCAACTGTTCACAGGCCTTCTCGTCCATCGCGTCGTACAGGGTCGACTGGCCGGCCGCCCACGACCCGAGCCCGACGACCGCCTTCGTCACCGAGTCGAAATGGCTGATCGCCTCCGCGACCTCCGGCTGCTGCCGCAATGCGCGCGCCGTCGCGGCATCCGGGACGACGAGCGGCGCATAGAACAGGTACGCCGGTCCGCCCGACAGGCGCGCGGTGTGACGGACGAGCTCGACCGAGTTCGCCTCGACGTCCGGACGGGTCAGCGCACCCGTCAACTGCACGACGGGGACCGGGGCGAGTGAGGTCAGCTGCTCGGTCATCGCGGTCACCGCCCGCGCCCACGCCAGTCCGAGCACGTCCTCGGGCGTCACGATCTCCGACAGCAGATCGGCGGCGGCCTTCCCGAGTTGGGTCCGCAAGGCGGGCTCGTCGATCTCGGGGGTGTCCACCACGATCGCCCGGCGCAGACCGAGGGTCTCCTGCAGGCGGGCAGACAGGTCGAGGTCGATGGCGCCGGGATGGCTGATCTCGATCCGCACCAGCCCACTGCTGCGCGCCTGGTCGAGCAATCGCGCGACTTTGAACCGGCTGAGCCGGAACTCGTCCGCGATCTCCACCTTCGACCGGCCGTCGACGTAGTACCGCCGCGCGATCGACGCGGTAAGCACCAGTTGTGCCGGCCCGAAGGCGCCCGCGCTCGGCTCCATACACGCTCCCAAGTTCCGGACCGCTCATATGAGCGGATGCGTACCCAAGTGTTGCACAGACTCTTGACAGGTCAAGGGGGTTCCCGGTCTACTCAATCTGTGAGCAGAGGCGTGCTCAAATGAGCAGCCTCGGCCGAAGGCCGTCATGACACAGCGCAAGGGAGAAACCGTGCTGAGTAGGCGCAAACGCATCGGAGCAGTCGGCATCGCGTTCCTGGTGAGCGTGACCACCGGCTGTGCGGGCTGGGGAGGCGGCGGAGGTGGCGGCGGCGGTGGTGAGGACAGCATCAACGTGCTGATGGTGAACAACCCGCAGATGGTCGATCTGCAGAAACTCACCGCCGACAACTTCACCAAGCAGACCGGCATCAAGGTGAACTTCACCGTGCTGCCGGAGAACGACGTCCGGGACAAGATCAGCCAGGAGTTCTCCAGCCAGGCCGGTCAGTACGACGTGGCGTCGGTGAGCAACTTCGAGATCCCGATCTATGCCAAGAGCAAGTGGATCGCGCCGTTGTCGGACTACATCGACAAGGATCCGTCGTTCGACCAGGACGACATCCTGAAGCCGATGACGCAGTCGATGAGCGCGGACGACGGCAAGATCTACGGCGAACCGTTCTACGGCGAGTCGTCGTTCCTGATGTACCGCAAGGACATCCTGGCGGCCAAGGGCGTGACGATGCCGGCGAAGCCGACCTGGCAGGAGGTCGCGGACATCGCGGCCAAGGTCGACAACGCACAGCCGGGGATGCGCGGTATCTGTCTGCGCGGCCAGCCTGGCTGGGGTCAGCTCTTCGCGCCGCTCACGACGGTGGTGAACACCTTCGGCGGCACCTGGTTCACCCAGGACTGGCAGGCGAAGGTCAACTCGCCGGAGTTCACCGAGGCGACCAAGTTCTACGTCGACCTGGTCCGCGCGCACGGTGAGGCGGGCGCGCCGCAGGCGGGCTTCACCGAGTGCCTGAACAACACCATCCAGAGCAACGTCGCGATGTGGTACGACGCCACGTCGGCGGCCGGATCGCTCGAGGCGCCCAACTCGCCGGTCAAGGGCAAGATGGGCTACGCGCCCGCACCGGTCGTGAAGACCGACAGCTCCGGCTGGCTGTACGCGTGGGCGTGGGGCATCCAGGAAGCCTCGAAGAAGAAGGACAACGCCTGGAAGTTCATCTCCTGGGCGTCCGGCAAGGACTACGAGAAGCTCGTCGGCGAGAAGGTTGGCTGGTCCAACGTTCCGGCCGGTAAGCGCGCGTCGACGTACGAGCTCCCGGAGTACGTCAAGGAGGCGTCGGCGTTCGCGGAGCCGACCAAGACCGCGATCGAGAACGCGGACCCGAAGGACCCGGGCACCCAGCCGCGGCCGGCGCCGGGCATCCAGTTCATCGACATCCCGGAGTTCCCGGACCTCGGGACCCAGGTCAGTCAGGACGTGAGTTCGGCGATCGCGGGACGGATGAGCGTCGACGAGGCACTGAAACGCGGGCAGGTGCTCGCCGACGACGTCGCTGAGCGGTACCGCTCGCGGCAAGCGAAGTAAGGGGCCGGGTCATGAGCGAGCGAAGCGAGTTCATCATCAAACACAGTCTGCCTCGTGTCTCATCGGCGCCCGGAGCGAAGCGAGGACGTCGATGAGCATCGAAGCGAAACCTGACACGAAGGCGCCGCGGCGCCGGCACGCAACGCCGCCGCCGGGCTCCGAAGGCACGCTGATGCGCAGGACCGGTGACTGGGCCCGGCGGGGTCCGTTGCTGCCCGCGCTGGTGTTCATGATCATCGTGACCCAGCTGCCGTTCGTGGTCACGATCGTCGTGTCGTTCATGGACTGGAACGCGTACTACCCCGACGAGCGCGGCTTCGCCGGGATCGACAACTTCCGCCGCGTGATCACCGACGCGAACACCCGGCACGCGATCTGGGTGACGATCCTGCTGACCGCGGGCGTCGTCCTCATCAGCCTGGTGTTCGGGCTGCTGATCGCCCTGCTGCTGGACCGCAAGTTCCGCGGCCGGGGCGTGGTCCGGACGATGATGATCACGCCGTTCCTCGTCGTACCGGTGGCCGCAGCCCTGCTGTGGAAGCACGCGCTCTACAACCCGACGTACGGTCTGTTCAACGGCGTGCTGAAGTGGTTGTTCGGCGACAACGCGCCGCAGCCGGACTGGATCAGCAACCAGCCGCTCTGGTCGATCATCTTCGCGCTCGTCTGGCAGTGGACGCCGTTCATGATGCTGATCCTGCTGGCCGGCCTGCAGAGCCGTCCGCTGGACGTCATCGAGGCGGCCGGGATCGACGGCGCGAACCAGTGGGAGATCTTCCGGTACATGACGCTCCCGCACCTGCGCCAGTACCTGGAACTGTCCGCGCTGCTCGGGTCGATCTACGTCGTACAGAACTTCGACGCGGTCTTCACGATCACGTCCGGCGGCCTCGGTACGGCGAACCTCCCGTACACGATCTACCAGACCTTCTACACCGCGCACGACTACGGCCGGGCGTCCGCGGCCGGTGTGATCGTGGTGATCGGCACGATCGCCATCGCCACCTTCGCGCTGCGCTCGGTGTCCACGCTGTTCCGAGAGGAGACCGGACGATGAGCGGCCAGGTCACGATTGTGACGGGGAAGAAGAGCCGTGGCGGCGGGTTCGTCCTGGGCGGGCTGGCGTGGATCGTCGGGATCCTGTTCGTGCTGCCGGTGCTGTGGATGCTGCTGACCTCGTTCCACACCGAGGAGGACGCGGCGAAGAACCCGCCCGACCTGGGCGCGCCGCTGACGCTGGACGGGTACAAGTCCTTCTTCGACACGGGCCCGTGGCCCTCGATCGCGAACTCGCTGACCGCGAGCATCCTGTCCACGGTGCTGGTCATCCTGCTCGCGTTCCCGGCGGCGTACGCGCTGTCGATCCGGCCGGTGAAGAAGTGGACGGACGTGCTGTTCTTCTTCCTGTCCACCAAGATGCTGCCGGTCGTGGCCGGCCTGCTGCCGATCTACCTGTTCGCGCAGTCGGTCGGGATGCTGGACAACATCTGGCTGCTGATCATCCTGTACACGTCGATGAACCTGCCGATCGCGGTCTGGATGCTGCGCAGCTTCCTGTCCGAGGTGCCGGTGGAGATCCTCGAGGCGGCCTCGGTCGACGGGGCGAACCTGGTCCGCACGCTCCGCTCGGTGGTGGCGCCCATCGTCACCCCCGGGATCGCGTCGGCCGCGCTGATCTGCTTCATCTTCAGCTGGAACGAGCTGCTGTTCGCCCGGGTGCTGACCGGCACGGTGGCGCAGACGGCTCCGGTGTTCTTGACTGGGTTCGTGACCAGTCAAGGATTGTTCCTCGCCAAAGTCTGTGCCGCGTCCATCGTGGTGTCGTTGCCGGTGCTGATCGCCGGGTTCGCGGCCCAGGACAAGCTCGTCCAGGGCCTGTCGCTGGGGGCGGTCAAGTGACGGCACTGAACACCGCGTCGTTGGGTGCGCTCGGCAACGAGGTCGCCGTCCCGTCGTACGACCGTACGGCGGTGACGCCGGGGATCGTGCACTTCGGCGTCGGCGGGTTCCACCGGGCGCACCAGGCGATGTATCTGGACCGGTTGATGAACGACGGGAAGGCGCTCGACTGGGGGATCGTCGGCGTCGGCGTGCTCCCGCAGGACTGGCGGATGGCCGAGGTCATGGCCGCCCAGGACACGTTGTACACGCTGGTGATCAAGTACCCGGACGGGACGCTCGAGCCGCGGGTGATCGGGTCGATCGTCGACTACCTGTTCGCGCCGGACGACCCGTCCGCGGTCCTGGACCGGATGGTCGACCCGGCGACGCGGATCGTCTCGCTGACGATCACCGAGGGCGGCTACCACGTGAACCAGGTGACGGGGGAGCTCGACGCCTCGGATCCGGCGCTGGCCGCGGACCTCGAACCGGGCGCGACGCCCGGGAGCGCGTTCGGGTTCATCGTCGAGGCGCTGCGCCGGCGGCGCGAGGCCGGCGTACCGCCGTTCACGGTGATGTCGTGCGACAACATCCCGGGCAACGGGCACGTCGCGCGCAAGATGCTGGCGTCGTTCGCGCGGCTCAAGGACCCATCGACGGCGGAGTTCCTGGAGAACGAGGTGCGGTTCCCGAACTGCATGGTCGACCGGATCACGCCGGTGACCGCGGATGCGGACCGGGAGGCGCTGGCCGAGCGGTTCGGGGTCGAGGACGGCTGGCCGGTGGTGTGCGAGCCGTTCACGCAGTGGGTGCTCGAGGACGACTTCGGTGGCGAGCGCCCGCCGTACGAGGAGGTCGGGGTCCAGATCGTCGAGGACGTCGAGCCGTACGAGTTCATGAAGCTGCGGCTGCTGAACGCTTCGCATCAGGCGTTGTGCTACCTCGGGTACCTGGACGGGTACCGGTACGCGCACGAGGTCTGCCAGGACAAGCTGTACGTCGACTTCCTGCTCGGCTACATGGACCACGAAGGTACGCCGACGTTGCCGCCGGTGCCCGGGGTCGATCTGGACCGCTACAAGCACCAACTGATCGAACGGTTCGCGAATCCCGAAGTACGGGACACGCTGGCGCGGCTGTGCGCGGAGAGCTCGGACCGGATCCCGAAGTGGTTGCTGCCCGTGGTGCGCGAGCAACTCGCGGCCGGGCGGGAGATCAAGCGCTCGGTGCTCGTGGTCGCGTCCTGGGCGCGGTACGCCGAGGGCGTCGACGAGCAGGGGCAGCCGATCGAGGTCGTCGACAGGTTGCGCGACAAGCTCGTCGAGCGGGCCCAGCACAACCGCGAGGACCCGCTGGTGTTCATCTCGGATCCGGATCTGTTCGGGGACCTGGCGTCGGACGAGCGCTTCGTCACGCCGTACAAGGCCGCCCTGCAGTCGCTCCACGAGATCGGCGCGCGCGCCACGCTCGAAGCCCTCTAGTGTTGGGGTCATGACTGAGCTGAGGCTGGTTGCCGGGGTGGACTGCTCCACCCAGGCGACCAAGGTGGTCGTGTGCGACGCGGAGACCGGAGCGGTACTGCGGGAAGGCCGGGCACCGCACCCGGACGGGACGCAGGTCGACCCGGAGGCGTGGTGGCAGGCGTGGCAGATCGCCTCCGACGGGCTGCTCGACGGCGTCGAGGCGGTCGCGATCGGCGGCCAGCAGCACGGGATGGTCTTGCTGGACGACTCTGGTGAGGTCGTCCACCCGGCGGTTCTGTGGAACGACACCAGCTCCGCCGACGCCACCACCGACCTGATCGCGGAGCTGGGCGGACCGGAAGCCTGGGCCGAGGCAGTGGGCTCTGTCCCCGTACCGTCCTTCACCGTCACGAAGCTCCGCTGGGTACGCGACAAAGAGGCGGCGCAGCGGGCGGCTGCCGTCGTACTGCCGCACGACTGGATGACGCACCGGCTGGCCGCCGATCGGCAGGGGATCTCGCAGATCACGACCGACCGGGGAGATGCCTCCGGGACCGGCTGGTGGTCGCCGACGACGAACAGCTACCGGACCGATCTGGTCGAACTAGCCTTCGGTCGTCAGCTTGCGCTGCCGCGTGTTGCGGGACCCGCGGAGATCGTCGGGCAGACGGCCTTCGGCGCGGCGATCGCGGCGGGCACCGGTGACAACGCGGCCGCCGCGCTCGGTCTCGACCTGCAGCCCGGCGACGTCGCCGTCTCCCTCGGCACGAGCGGTACGGCGTTCGCACGATCCACGCACCCGACCAAGGACGCAACCGGCTTGGTCGCCGCCTTCGCAGACGCCACCGGCGAGTACCTGCCGCTCGTGTGCACGCTGAACGCGGCCCGCGTGATGTCCGCGACCGCGCAGATGCTCGGCGTGGAACTGTCCGCGTTCGACGAGGCCGCGCTCACCTCGCCGGGCAGCGACGGCCTGGTCCTGCTCCCGTTCCTGGACGGCGAACGTACGCCGGACCTCCCGCACTCGACCGGCCTGATCTATGGCCTGACCCGCGCGACCATGCAGCCCGCGACGATGGCCCGCGCCGCAGTCGAGGGCCTGCTCTGCGGTCTCGCCGACGCCGTCGACGCGCTCCGCGACCAGGGCCTGCCGGTCCACCGCGTCCTGCTCCTCGGCGGTGGCGCCCGCTCCCGCGCCGTACAGGCTCTCGCTCCAGCCCTCCTCGGTGCCGAGGTCGTCCTCCCCGAGCCGGCCGAGTACGTCGCTCTGGGCGCCGCCCGCCAAGCCGCCTGGGCCCTGTCCGGCGCGGCGACCCCGCCGACCTGGCAGATCCCGGTCGGCAAACCCCAGCCGGCCATCACCGTCGACGCCACCACCATCCGCGCCAACTACAAACAGGTCCTCACCAACACCCGCCCCCTCCTCGCCGCCCCCTACAACCAGTAGACGAGCAAGCCCCGGCCGCATCGCTGCGTTGAGTTCGGTCGGCTGAACCGCGCTCTACAGTGGATAGATGGTGTACTTCGGTGGGTTGCTCGGGCTGATCGGGCTGCTGACGTTGCTGGTCCGGGACGATGACGTTGTCGGTTTGCCTGCAGTTGCGGTCGCGATCGGGCTGCTCGTGATCGGTGCCGGGGTCGGGGCACTGGGTGTGGTGCGCCGACGGGCGGTCCGGCGGCGGAAGATCGCCAACGGCGAGCCGGTGCCGGTCGGGAACGTGATCGAGCGCGCACAGGCGCTGCCGCGGCTGCTCCGCGACGTACGTCGGGGCACGTACGCCGACCTTCCGAAGAGCCGGACGTTCCTCTGGCTGCTGGCGGTCGTCTACCTGATCTCGCCGATCGACATCCTCCCGGATCTGCTGCCGGTCATTGGTGTCACCGACGATGCGGGCGTCGGGGTCTGGCTGCTCACGAGCGTGTCGACCGCGGCCGGCCTGTACCTGCGCCGCGAGCGCGAGCAACTGCCGCACCACGAGCCACCCCGCGGCCGTCGTACCAACCCCTAGCCATCGCCCGCCGCGTCCGCCGGTCATGTCGTGCCTTCGGCGGGGAGGCAACCTTTGGTGGGTAGACGTCCGAGATGCAGGGTTAGCGCCCGGGATACCGGTCGTCAACCCTGCATCTGGGACGCCAACCCATCAAATGCGCCGCGGTGAGCAGGATCGGCAAGTCGGTGCGGCTCGGTGGCGGGACCAGTCGGCGATGTCCTCGGTGGCCTCTTCGGGATGGTCGTAGGCGAAGCGTTGCAGCGGATCCACCGGTACGTCGTTGGACGCGAGTCGGCCGGCGGCGGCAACCAGTTGCCGAGCTGCCGCGAGGACCCTGGCCGCCTGTGCCGCGGCGTCGACCGGATCGTCCACGTCGACCATCGTGGCGGCCAGGTCCGCGACCTCGCAGGCCTGGTAGGCCATTGCCAGTTGTGCGGGCTTCATGCGAACGCCCGCACGAAGAACAGCCCGGTCATCAGGACAGCCGTGGTGAGAACCAGCCCGCGGAGCATCGTCGGCGGCAATCGCCGGACGAGATGCGCCCCGGCGTACCCGCCGATCACCGCACCCGCGAGCAGAGCGACCAGGTGCAACGGCTGCGAGAGTACGTCGGCCGCGAACACGAAGATCACCGCCGCGGTCAGGTACACGGCCGCGACCTGGATGACCCGCAGCGGGTTCCCGCGCGCCGGGTCGAGGGTGGTCGTCGCGGTCCAGAACGCGAGCATCATCAGCCCGACCGCGCCGCCGAAGTACCCGCCGTAGATCGCCAGTACGAACTGCCCGGCCAGGATCACCGCCGGCCCCGGCCGACCGAGCCGCAGCGCCGCGGTCAGTCGCCGACCGAACATCAGGACGACCGTCGCGAACGCCAGCAACCACGGCACCGCGGCGTCGAAGGATGCTGACGGCAACATCAGCAGCAGCCCCGCGCCGATCGCCCCGCCGAGCACGCTGGCCAGCGTCACCGAGCCGATCGACGGCTCCGTAAGGCCCTCGAGTTCGCGGCGGTAGACCCACGCGCTGGTCGCGTTTCCAGGCAGCAGGGCGACGGTCGTGGTTGCGTTCGCGGTGACCGGCGGCATCCCGGCGGCGACCAGTGCGGCGAGGGCCACGAAGCTCCCGCCACCGCCGACGGCGTTCAGCGCGCCGGCCGCGACACCGGCCAGGAGGATCAGCAGCACCCTTCGAGGATCCGGGTTCGGCGCGCACTCCACAATGCGCGATCCCCATAGCCAGCCTTAGCCTGAGCCGTAGGCTGGTCCTATGCGGTACGACCTCGACGATCTCCGGCTCTTCACCCACGTCGCTGCGGAAGGCTCGATCACCGGCGGCGCGCGCCTGATGCACCTCAGTCTGCCTTCGGCCAGTGCGCGGGTCAGGGCGCTCGAAGCGCAGGCCGGCGTACCTCTGCTCGTGCGCGAGCGCCGTGGAGTCCGGCTGACCCCGGCCGGCGCGACGTTGGCCCGGCATGCCCGCGAGGTGCTCGCCGAGACCACCCGGTTGGACAGCGCGGTCGCGTCGTACGTCGTGTCGCGATCGGAGCCGATCCGTCTCGTTGCCGGTGGGTCCGCGATGCACCAACTCGTCCCGGCCGCCCTCGCCACGTTCCTCCGCGACCATCCGGAGTACGACGTGAACGTGAGCGAGCGCCGTACGATCCGCAGCGTCCGCCTGCTCGCGGCCGGTGAGGCGGACCTCGGCGTCATCCTCGACGACGAGCCGACCCAGCTGCGGACCGAACCGCTGGCCGACGACTCGCTGGTCGTGATCGGCCAGGCCGGCGGCACCCTCTCCGGCCGGGCCTCGATCGCGTACGCCGAGGTTGCCGAGCATCCCCTCGTCGGCCTCGTCCCGAACTCGCCGCTCAGCCAGTGGATGGATGATCGCCTCGGACCGCACGCGCCGGCGCCGCGCTACCGCACCGTCGTACCCACCTTGCATGCCCTGATCACCTTGGCCACCGCCGGTGCAGGGCTCGCGATCGTTCCCCGTCGAGCGGTCGACGCCAGCACCGCCGTCGAGATCTGCCCGCTCCAGGACTCCTGGTCCACCCGCCAGCATTTGCTCTGCTACGCCGCGAACGCACCTGAGCCCGCCCACCTTCTCGCGACCCACCTGCACGCGGCCGCCACGGGCTAGCCCGAGAGGCTCTGCTCGATCCCGTCCAGGAGATAGCCCAGGCCCAGCTCGAACCGCTCGGTGGCATCGCGATGCTCGGCGTCGTGCATCGCCTCGGACATCATCGGATAGTCGCCGGTGGCGAACATCGCGAGCAGGTGCGGCGCCATCGCGTGCTGCCATTCGCGCTCGTCGAGACCGGAGGCACGTTCGGCCCGCCGCTCGCCGACCTCGGTCCGAACCGCGCCGCGCAGGTAGGTGGAGAGGACCTCGACCGTGCTCATGATCGTGTCGATCTCCCGCAGGCCGGCTGCCCGGAGCGCGGTCAGGGTGGCCTCGGCGTGGGTGACGGCCGCCGGGCCGAAGCGCGGCCGTCCGTCGAGCAGGTCGGCAAGCCACTCGTGCTGCAATCCGGCTGTCCGGATCCCGTGCGCGTACGACCGGGCCACTTCGCGCCAGCCGGATCCGGCCGGTGGCGGAATCTCGGCGTACACCGCGTCGACCATCAGGTCGAGCAATTCGTCCTTGGTGCCGATGTAGCGGTACAGCCGCATCGGGCCGGCGTCGAGCTCCGCGGCGACCTTGCGCAGCGAGACGGCGTCGAGGCCCTCGGCGTCGGCCAGCGTCACGGCGGCGCGGACGATCCGCTCCCGGCTCAGCGGGCTGGGCGCCCGCCGCTGGGGCGGCTCGGGTCGCTCCCAGATCGACGGAGTGTCTGCCACCTGTCGCACGATACATTGCCTCGTTCGATACAGTGTATATTGCCAATACAGTGTATCGAGAGGAGTTGACCATGATCGCGATCATCGGCGGCGGTCCCGGCGGGCTGACGCTCGCGCGGGTTCTGCACGTCCACGGCATCGACGCCGTCGTCTTCGAGCGGGACGCCTCCCGCCAGGCCCGCACTCAGGGCGGCATGCTCGACCTGCACGCCGACACCGGTCAGCTCGCCCTGCGTGCGGCCGGGCTCGAGAGCGAGTTCCTCGCCGCGGCCCGGCGCGAGGGGCAGGACCATCGGATGCTGGATCACACCGGCAAGCTGCTCTTCCAACAGGACACCCCGGACGATGCGCCGATGGCTCGTCCAGAGATCGACCGCGCGGACCTGCGGGACTTGCTCGTCGACTCGCTCCCGGCGGGGACGATCAGTTGGGGCCGCGCCTTCAGTCACGCCGAGCCGCGGTCCGCCGGTGGGTACGTCGTACATTTCGCCGACGGCAGCCTGGTGGAGGCCGACCTGCTCGTCGGGGCCGACGGCGCGAACTCCCGCGTACGCCGGCTGCTGACCGATGCTGAGCCCGAGTACGCCGGGACCATCGCGCTGCACAGCTCCATCCACGACGCGGATCGCACCCAGCCCGAACTCGCCGAGATGGTTGGCCGCGGCAACTTCTGGGTCTTCGGCCCGGACCTGCGGCTGTCCGCCCAGCGCCACGGCGACGGCAGCATCGGAGTCAGCCTCTCGCAGCAGGGTCCGGAGGACCTCGTCGACGAGCGCACGGACGCTGCCCGACTGGTCGACGGCTGGGATTCGCGGTTCGGGCGGCTGGTGCGCGCCTGCGACGAGCCGTTCGTAGTGCGCAAGATCGCCGTACTGCCGATCGGCCTCACCTGGCCGCGCCGGTCCGGGATCACACTGCTCGGCGATGCCGCGCATCTGATGCCGCCGGTCGGAGAAGGAGCGAACGCGGCCATGCTGGACGCGGCCGAGCTCGCCCTCGCCATCGCGGGGCATCCGGACGACCTGGACGCCGCAGTGGCGGCCTACGAGCCGGTGATGCTGGCTCGCAGCGCCGAGGCTGCGAGGCTCTCCGCGAGGGCGTTGGAGATGATCTCCGGACCGGACGCCGGGGAGAAGGTAGTGCAGTTCTTCCAGCCAGACCCCGTCGACTAGCGTTTCGGGTATGAACCCGGACGAGGCGATTCCCCTGCAGGCGTTCGGTGCGTTGCTGCACAGCCAGAACCTCGGCATGGTGTGCCGAGCGTTGAACATGTACCAGGTGGCCGCGGCGTACACGCAGGTGAGTGGCGGGAACCCGCTCGAGCCGATGGCCGATGAGGTGCGACAGGTTGCTCTGGGGATCGTGTCGCGGCCGCCTGTCGAGGAGAGCGAGGATGTTCCGGTCGGCTTCGATCACCTGAGCGCGTTGAACGTGCTGACGACGCTGGCTGAACCGGAAGACGCCGAGCTGATCGCCAACGTGTTGGAGAGCGCGCCGAACGACCAGATTCGGGCCGTCGCTTCGCTGGCAGCAGACACCGCGCGCCGGAAGGCGACCGGAGCGTCGAGATAGCGTTGCACCCATGCGCGCGTTGACAGTTGAAGAGGCCCGCCAGCGGGCGACAGACCTGGCCCTTCGGTCGTACGAGGTCGCGTTCGACCTGACCGGGGATGGCGACACATTCGTCACGACCAGCCGGATCCGGTTCGGGGCCACCAGCAGCACGAGCTGGGTGGACGTGAAACCCGAGCGATTGATCAGTGTCGAGCTCAACGGCCAGACTCTGGATACCGGCGCGCTCGACGGCGGCCGTTTCCCGCTGACCGGTCTGCAGGCCGAGAACGATCTCGTCGTCACCGCGGAGCTGAAGTACGCCGCCGACGGCGAAGGCCTGCAGCGGTCCGTCGACGCCGCGGACGGCCGCGTCTACACGTACGGCATGTCGTCCCTGGAGTCCGCGCCGCGGTACTTCCCCTGCTTCGACCAGCCCGACCTCAAGGCGCCGTACACGATCACGGTGAAGTGCCCCGGGGACTGGATCGTCCTCGGCAACGGCGCGGCCACCCGGACCGCGCCGGGGGAGTGGACGCTCGCCGAGACCAAGCCACTGTCGACGTACTTCGTCACGCTGGTCGCCGGCCCGTACCACCAGCTCCGCAGCGAGTACGACGGGATTCCGCTCGGACTCGCCTGCCGGCAGTCGCTGAAGGAGCACCTGGAGCGCGACGCCGAGGACCTGTTCCGGACCACCCGGGACGCGTTCGACGCGTACCACCGGATGTTCCGCGCGCGGTACCCGTTCGGCGAGTATTGGCAGGTCTTCGCCCCGGACTTCAACCTCGGCGCGATGGAGAACCCGGGCTGCGTCACGGTCTCCGACGATCTCGTGTTCCGCGGACCGGTGACCGACGCCGAACGCAGTACCCGCTCGCGGATCCTGGTGCACGAGATGGCGCACATGTGGTTCGGCGACCTGGTCACGATGAAGTGGTGGAACGACATGTGGCTGAACGAGTCGTTCGCCGAGTACATGGCGCACCGCGTGGCTGAGGACGCGACCAGCTACCAGGGCAACTGGGTCGACTTCGCGTTCGTCCGCAAGTGGTGGGGGCTGCAGACCGATCAGAGCAGCTCGACGCACCCGGTCGCGCCCGACAGCCTGAAGGACGCGCGGCAGTCGCTCGACGACTTCGACGGGATCTCGTACGCGAAGGGCGCGGCGGTCCTCAAGCAGCTGGCGAAGTACCTCGGCGACGACATTTTCCTCAAGGGCGTCAACGCGCATCTGGAGGCGCACGAGTACGGGAACGCGGACCTGCACGAGTTCATCGCCAAGCTCACCGAGGCCGGCGCGCGGGACCTCGACACTTGGTCGGACCAATGGCTGCGGACGTCCGGGGTGGACACGATCACCGCCGAGCGGACCGGTGCCGGGATCGTGCTGCACCGGAGCAGCCCGGACGAGTCCCGCCGTCTGCACAAGCTGAGCCTCGGCGCGTACGACGCCGACGGATCAGCCGCCTCGGTTGACGTGGTGATTGCCGGCGACGCGGCAGAAGTTGTGCTGGGCAACGATGCCGGTGTGGTGGTGCCGGATGCGGGCGACGACACCTGGGCGAAGATCCGGCTGGACCCGACGAGCCTCGCCAACCTGCCGACGGTGCTGCCCGCGATCACGGACGGCACCACACGGGCGGTGATCTGGAACTCGATCCGGGACGCGGTCGCGGACGCCGAGTTGGACCCGCGGCAGGCGCTGGAACTCTTCACGGCTGCGCTGCCGCACGAGGACAGCGACGTCGCCGTCGGCTCATTGGTCCGCTGGCTCGAGGAGCGGGTCCTCGGCGGCTACCTGGAGTACGACGAGGCGCGCGGACCGCTCGCTGATGCTCTGGGCAGCAAGCTGGCCACGACCGCGCCGGGCAGCAGCCTTCAACTGGTGACCGCTCGCGGCCTGATCTCGACGACGAACGACATCGCGTTGCTGCGGTCGTGGCTCGACTCTTCGGCGGCGCCCGATGGTCTCGAGATCGACGCGGATCTGCGGTGGGCGCTGGTGCTGCGGCTCGTGAGGCTCGGGGAGTTCGGCGCGACCGAGATCGACGCCGAGCTGGACCGGGACAAGTCGACCGAGGGCGTGGTTCAGGCCTCGCGGTGCCGGGCCGCGCTGCCGGACGGCAAGGAGGCGGCGTGGACGCGGATCATGACGGATCCGTCAGTCGGCGTACAGGAACTGCTCGCCGCGGCCGACGGCTTCTGGCACCCGGGGCAGGCCGCGATCACCGCGCCGTACGTCCAGCGGTTCTTCACCGACATCCCGCCGACCGCTGACATCCGGGCCGGCATGGTGGTCGGTCTGACCACGGCGCGGATCGCACCGCGGTACGTGATCGACGCGGACCTCGTCGGCCCGGCCGAGGCGTTGGTCGCGGACGGGTCTGTGAACTCGGGGATCCGGCGGAAGACGGCCAACTTCCTCGACGACCTGCGCCGCGCGCTCGCGGTCCGCAGTACCTTCGGCTGATTCAGCGGACGGTGAGGCGTTCCGCGACGGCCTTGCGGGCCTGATGGATGCGGGCCTTGACGGTGCCGAGCGGGACGTCCAGTTCGTCGGCGATCTCGGCGTACGACATCGCGCCGAGATCGCGCAGGACGAGCGGCTGGACGAGCTGCGGGTGGCTGGACTCGAGTGCTTCGAGGGCCTCGAGCAGGTCGAGGCGCGAGCCGGCGATGACCGAGGTGGTGCGCGGATCGACGGACTCCGGCATGACCTCGGCGGACTGCTCGACCGCGCGGCGCTTCAGCGATCGGTAGGTCTGCCGGGCCTGGTTGGTGGCCACGATCGTCACCCAGCCCGCGAAGCTGCCGGTGCCCTTGAAGGTGTGCACCTTGTTCACCACCTGCAGCAGGGTGTCCTGGACCGCCTCCTCGGCGTCCTCCCGGTACGGCAGGAACTTGGCCACCCGCCGCTGCACCTGCGGCCGGATCGCCTGAAGAAGTTGTGGAAGCACTGTTTTGTCCCCAGAAGCCGCCCGGGCCCCCAGTTCTTCCAACTCCTCGGTCATGCTCCCCCTTTTGAGCTTGTTTGTGACCGACAATAGCCGGGATGGATGTCATCGGGAGGTACCGGTTACGGGACAAGATCGGCGCGGGCGCGTTCGCGACTGTCTGGCGGGGGTACGACGACGACCTGGACGTCGACGTGGCCGTCAAGGTTCTCGCGGACAACTGGGCGTCGCGCGCCGACGTACGCGAGCGCTTCTTGTCCGAGGCGCGGTTGATGCGGCGGATCTCCAGCGACCGCGTGGTGCGGGTGTTCGACCTGGGCAAGCTCCCGGACGGGCGGCCGTACTTCGTGATGGACTACGTCGGCGGCGGCACCTTGGGCGACGTACTGCGGCAAGGGCCGCTCGACGCGGTGGACGCGCTCTGGTGGGGCGCGGACCTGGCGCGAGCGGTGGCCGCCCTGCACAGCGAGGGCGTGGTGCATCGCGACGTCACCCCGGCGAACCTGCTGCTGCGGCCAGGTGACGAGATCGGCGGCGGAACGCACCGGATCGTGCTCGCCGACCTCGGTCTGGCGAAACGTGCCGCGGAGGCGTCCGGGCTCACACAGGCCGTCGGTACGCCGTCGTACATGGCGCCCGAGCAGGGTCGCGGCGACGGAGGGTTCGACGAGCGGGCGGACATCTACGCGGTCGGCGCGGTCACGTACGCACTCGTCACCGGGCATCCGCCGTACTCCGCCGGCTCGATCGGCGACGTACTGAACCGGGACCCGGACCTGGCGCCGCCGAGCCTGCGCTCGGTGCTGCACGACTCGGTCGGGCAGCTCGACGATGTGTTCGCGCGGGCGCTGGCGTACCGCGTCACGGATCGCTGGGAGCGCGCGGACACGTTGGCCGAACGCCTGGAGGCAGAGGCGTACCGGCTGGAGCAGGAGGCCCCGCTGCGGGCGGCCGAGCGCACCGAGATCACCGACGACGACCTGGACACCACCGTCGCGACCGAGCCCGTCTCGACCGATCCCCCGGCACGGCGACGACGCCGACGGCGCGCGTGGTTCCTGCTGGCCCTGCCCGTGGTGTTCGTCGCCGCAGGCGCCGGCGGATGGTTCCTCTTCGGCCGGTGACTGCATAGAGTAGTCATATGGCTACTTACCGCAGTCTTGTGGTGACTCTCGCCTTACTCTTTCCGACTCCAGCACAAGCTCAACCGATCGCGGGCTATGCGTGCCGCGCGGACACCAAGTTCGGTCGGCACACGCTGTCGCTGCGGCAGGGCGTCGAGGCGCAGGCGCCGGCCGTCGTCCCCGCCAACACCCGCTTCACGATCGCCGTCCACCTGCAACCCGGAACTCTCCCGGGCGAGGTCAAGGGCTTCAAGCTCAAAGAAGTCCGCGACCTCACGCTCCGCGTCCCGATCCCGGCGAACTCGTCGTACGTGAGTGCCCACCTCACTGGCGGCTCGGGCTTGAACTCCACCCCGACCGTGCAAATCGAGGGAAACATCGCAGTCATCAAGGTCGCCGGCCCGATTCCCGGCGGCGCGAACTTCCAACTGCCGACCCTCAGCGTCCGGCTGAAGTCCGGCCGCCATGGAACCACCATCGAGACCAAACTCAAAGGCACCAGCTACGACGACCCCGGCCTCACCTTCCAGGCCAAGATCAAGTGGAAGTTCATCACCACCACAGCCCCAGTCGCCTGTTACCCGAACCCGAACCCGCCCCTCACCAGGACCAGCGTCAGTACGTGACGGTGATTCGTTGTGCGGCTGGGTCGAGGTAGATCTGGCCGCCGTACGGGAGGACCAGCATCGGGTCGGTGTGGCCGATGTCGAGGCCCTTCACGACGACGGCGTCCGGGTTGTACTCCGCGAGCGCGCGGTCGACCGCCAGGTACTGGCCGGTGACGTAGGCGACGGACTCCTCTGGCGTGAGGATCCGATCGAGGGACGTGGACTTCGGACGGCCCCAGAGGACTGCGTCGAAGCGTTCGAGCAGGCCGCGTTCGCCGAGGTTGCGGAGGATCCGGTAGACGTCCTCGGACGACGGCATCTCCTCGCTCGTCTCGCCGAACAGCACGCCGCCGTACGACTCGGTCGGGAGCATCCAGCGGTTGGCGGACAGTTGCCAGTCGAGAATCTCGATGCACCCGCCCCACAGCTTCCCGCTCACCGCCTGCGACCCGCTCCAGGTCCAGCCGGTGCCGGGGAACGTCGGCGGCTCGGTCTCCAGGTTCTCCGGGACGTTCCAGTCGTGGTCGTGGTCGGTCCAGGCCTTCGCGGGCGTCAGTTCGAACTCGCCGCCGGTGAACATCGCCGCGCGCAGCGCGCGCTCGGTGTCCGGGTGCATCGCGCCGCCGCGGCCGAACTGGACCATCACGCTGCCGCCGTAGAAGCCCGGCAAACCCAACGAATACAGGAAATTGAGCAGGTTCGTGTTGTCGCTGTAGCCGAAGAACGGCTTCGGGTTCGCCTGGAACACCGCTGGGTCGAGATGCTTCAGTACGGTGATCTGGTCATCGCCGCCGATGCTCGCGAACACCGCGCGGATCGACGGATCCGACCAGGCCGCGTGCAGATCCGCGGCCCGCTCCTGCGGAGTGCTCGCGAGCTTCCGGGTGGTCGGGTACTCGACCGGTTCGAGCCCGAAGTCGTCGCGCAACCGGCGCAGCCCGAGCTCGAACGGACCGGGAAAGATCTCCGGCAGTCCACGAGACGGCGAGACGATCGCGACCCGGTCACCTGGTTTCAGCACTGCCTAGACTCCGATCGGGTGCCAAACGGTCTTCAGTTCGAGGTACTGCGTGAGTCGCGAAAGGCCCTGATCCGCGGACCAGTCCTCCTCGGCGGGACGGCGTACCCGCTTGAGGTTGCCGGCTGCGGCGATCTCCAGGTCGCGGGCCTCGTCGTCGGACGTGATGCCGCACAGGTCGATCGCGTTGACGTCGTCGTGCGACGCCAGCCACGGCCCGATCTCGGACGCCGACCCGGTGAGGAGGTTGACCACACCACCCGGTACGTCGGAAGTCGCCATCACCTCGCCCAGCGTCACAGCCGGCAGCGGGCGCTCGAACGACGAGACCGCGACGACCGTGTTGCCGGAGACGATCGCGGGCGCGATCACACTCGTCAACCCGAGCAGGCTGGAGTCCTGCGGCGCCAGTACGGCGACCACGCCGGTTGCCTCGGGCAACGAGAAGTCGAAGTACGGCCCGGCCACCGGGTTCGACGAGCCGACCACCTGGGCGAGCTTGTCGGCCCATCCGGCGTACCAGACCCAGCGGTCGATCGACGCGTCCACGACCGCGCGGGCCTTGGAGATCGACAGCCCTTCGGACTGTGAGACCTCCAAGCTGAACTGCTGGTGCCGGCCCTCCATCACCTCGGCGATCCGGTACAGCACCTGACCGCGGTTGTACGCCGTCCGTTCGTGCCAGCCGCCGAACGCCTTGCGGGCCGCGACGACCGCGTCCCGGGCATCCTTGCGGGAGGCCTGCGACGCGTTCGCGAGGAACTTGCCCTTGGCATTGTTCACGACGTACGAGCGTCCGGATTCGCTGCGGGGGAAGGCGCCGCCGATGTAGAGCTTGTAGGTCTTGCGCACCTCGAGCCTTTGCGTGTCAGTGGGCAAGGTAGGCCTCCAGACCGTGGCGACCGCCTTCGCGGCCGTAGCCCGACTCCTTGTAGCCGCCGAACGGCGACGTCGGGTCGAAGCGGTTGAACGTGTTCGCCCAGACCACGCCGGCGCGCAGCTGGTTCGCCATCCAGAGGATCCGGGAACCCTTCTCGGTCCAGATCCCGGCGGACAGCCCGAACGGCGTGTTGTTCGCCTTCTCGACCGCCTCGGCCGGGGTCCGGAAGGTCAGCACGGACAGCACCGGGCCGAAGATCTCCTCGCGGGCGATCCGGTGTGCCTGTGAGACGCCGGTGAACACGGTCGGCGGGAACCAGTAGCCGTTGGCCGGCAGCTCGCACTCCGGCGACCAGCGCTCGGCACCCTCGTCCTCGCCGACCTGCGACAGCTCGCGGATCTTCGCCAGCTGGGCCGCCGAGTTGATCGCGCCGATGTCGGTGTTCTTGTCCAGCGGGTCGCCGACGCGCAGCGTGCCCATCCGGCGCTTCAGTCGCGCGAGCACCTCGTCGTACACGCTCTCCTGCACCAGCAACCGCGAACCCGCGCAGCACACATGGCCCTGGTTGAAGAAGATGCCGTTGACGATGCCCTCGATGGTCTGGTCGATCGGCGCGTCCTCAAAGACGATGTTCGCCGCCTTGCCGCCGAGCTCCAGCGTGACCGCCTTGTGCGTGCCCGCGACCGACTTCGCGATCGCGCGGCCGACGGCGGTCGAGCCGGTGAACGCGACCTTGTCGACGTCGGGGTGCTCGACCAGCGCCTGTCCGGTGCGGCCGGCGCCGGTGACGATGTTCACCACACCCGGCGGCAGATCGGCCTGCTGGCAGATCTCCGCGAACGCCAGCGCGGTCAGCGGAGTGGTCTCGGCCGGCTTCAGTACGACGGTATTGCCTGCCGCCAGTGCCGGCGCGATCTTCCACGCCAGCATCAGCATCGGGAAGTTCCACGGGATCACCTGGCCCGCGACGCCCCACGGCTGCGGGTCGTCACCGACCCCGGCGTACTCGAGCTTGTCGGCCCAGCCCGCGTAGTAGAAGAAGTGCGCGGCCACCAAGGGGATGTCGACATCGCGGGACTCGCGGATCGGCTTGCCGTTGTCCAGCGACTCCAGCACCGCGAGCTCACGGGCGCGCTCCTGGATCAGGCGCGCGATCCGGAACAGGTACTTCGCCCGGTCCTTGCCGCTCATCGGGCCCCAGACCTTGTCGAACGCCTTGCGGGCCGCGCGAACGGCCTTGTCGACATCCGCCGGTCCGGCCTCGCTGACCTCCGCGAGCACCTCCTCGGAGGCGGGGGAGACGGTCTTGAACGGCTTCCCGTCCGTCGCCTCGACGAACTGGCCGTTGACGAAGAGCCCGTACGACGACTTGATGTCCACGATCGCCCGGGACTCGGGCGCGGGTGCGTACTCGAATCTGCTCATGCCTGTCAGTCCAAGGTGAAGTAGTCGGGGCCCGGGTAGTGCCCGGTGGCCAGCTTGGTGCGTTGCATCAGCAGGTCGTTCAGCAGGCTGGACGCCCCGAAGCGGAACAGCTCCGGGTCCAGCCAGTCCGGTCCGGCCGTCTCGTTGACGGTGACCAGGTACTTGATCGCGTCCTTCGCGGTCCGGATCCCGCCGGCCGGCTTGACGCCGATGTGCAATCCGGTGGCCTCGTGGTAGTCGCGGACGGCTTCCAGCATCACCAGCGTGACGGGCAGCGTGGCCGCGGGGGACACCTTGCCGGTGGAGGTCTTGATGAAGTCCGCGCCGGCCAGCATCGCCAGCCAGGAGGCCCGCCGGACGTTGTCGTAGGTGACCAGTTCACCGGTCTCCAGGATCACCTTCAGGTGCGCGTCGCCGGCCGCCTCGCGGATCGCGGCGATCTCGTCGAAGACCATCGCGTACCGCCCGGACAGGAAGGCGCCGCGGTCGATCACCATGTCGACCTCGTCGGCGCCGGACGCGACCGCGTCCTTGGTGTCCTGGATCTTGATCGCGAGGCTGGAACGCCCACTGGGGAAGGCGGTTGCGACACTCGCCACGTTGATGCCGGTGCCCTGCAGCTCGCGCTTCGCGGTGGCCACCAGGTCCGGGTACACACAGACCGCGGCGACCTGCGGAGCCGTCGGGTCGGCCGGGTCGGGCCGTTTCGCCTTCGCGCACAGGGCCCGCACCTTGCCAGGGGTGTCCTGGCCCTCCAGCGTGGTCAGGTCGATCATCTGGATCGCCAGGTCCAGCGCGTACTGCTTCGCGGTGGTCTTGATCGACCGGGTGCTCAGGGTGGCGGCGCGGGCCTCCGCGCCGACCTGGTCGACGCCCGGCAGCCCGAGCAGGAACCGGCGCAGCCGATCCTCGGACGAGGTCACGTCGGCCAAGCTGTCGACGCCGCTGTCGAGTGTGGTCACCCACGGCAGTCTAGTGCCGATTCTGAGGGCCGGTTACTTTGTGCGGGTGAAGTCGAAATCGCCGGAGAGCGAGCAGTACCTGTCCGCCTCGAACCGGATCACCGGGTCCATCGTGATCGTGATCGGGGCGCTCGGCCTGGTCGACATACTGCTGGAGTGGCGGACTGCGACCGGGCTGCTGGTCGGCAGCGTCATCGGGATGTTCATCGTGCTGGCGTACGTCGGACTGATCCGTCCGTCCGTGACGCTGAGCCCCGAGCACCTGCTGCTGCGTAACCACCTGCGCGACCACCAGATCCCGTGGTCGAAGGTGACCGGCGTCGACGTGACCGACATCCTCCGGGTGCACATCGACGGCGACCGGTTCCGTGCGCCCGGTGTCCAGCTGGTCATGCGGGACCTTCGCAAGCAGCGGGTCGGCGGCCGCAAGCTCGCCGCGGACAGCTCGATCTCCAAGGCCGACTTCGTCGTGAACCGGATCGAGTACCACCAGGAGCAGTACGCCGGGAAGTCCCAGGGCGACGTGGTCAGCGGGTGGGCGAGGCCCGAGCTGACCGTCCTCGGCGTGCTGGCCGTGATCGCGGTCGTCGCCGCCATGGTCCGCTGACCGGCGCGTGCTGACTCGGCGCGCGTTCGTCCGCACCGGCGCCGCGGCGGCGGTGACGGGTGTCGCGGCAGTGGCTGCCCTGGAAACGGGCGTCATCCCCGGCCGCGCCCGGGTGCACGACCTTCTCGGTCTCACCGGCCCGGACGGCGTCGTACCCGACGTACCCGCGGGTCCGGTGGTGTCCGGGAGCTTCGACTCGTTCGGCCGCCGTACGAAGGTCGGCTACAGCATCATCTATCCGGACGGGTACGACGCATCGGCCGAGCTGCCCGTCGTCCTCGTCCTGCACGGTCGTGGCGGCGACCACACGTCGGCCGTCAACGATCTCGGCATCGACCGGTACCTGACCGCCGCGGTCCGCGCAGGTACGCCGCCGTTCGCGCTGGCAACCGTGGACGGCGGCCAGGACAGCTACTGGCATCGCCGGGCCGACGGCAACGACCCAGGGTTCATGCTCGACCAGGAATTCCTTCCGCTACTGGCCCGACGCGGCCTGCAGACCAGCCGGTTCGGCGTCCTCGGCTGGTCGATGGGCGGGTACGGCGCCTTGCTGTGGGTCGCCCTGCACTACTGGCAACGGCGGGTCGGGCCGTCCGCGCGAGCGGTCGCGGTCGGTGCGCTCAGCCCGGCCCTGTGGCTCAGGTACGCCGACGTACAGCCGGGGGCGTTCGACGACGCCGCGGATTTCGAGCGCAGCCAGGTGTTCGACCGGCCCAGCGGATTCCGAGACGTTGCCGTCCGCATCGACTGCGGCCGCGACGACCCGTTCGCCGACGCCGCCCGCGAGCTCCGCGAGCAGTTGCAGGCGTCCGGCGGGCAGCAGGCCGGCGTACACACTCCCGGCTACTGGCGGCGCATGCTCCCTGACCAACTGCGATTTCTGGGCGAGAAAGTCGGCCGCTGACGGGAACTGTGGTGTGAATCGCCGCGTCAGAGCCCGTGTTCGACCCCTGAGTGAACCCCTGTGCACTCCAGGATTGGTCCAGACAGGTCCCTAGACACATCGAGAGTGGAGCTCATGGTCAACCTCTCCCGCTACACCCTGCGTGGCATGGCCACCGTCGGTGCCCTGGCCGGCTTCGCCGCGCTGGCGCTGCCGAACGCCCAGGCCGCGCAGACCTCCAGCACGACCAAGACGGCTGCGACGGCCGCAACGGCGACCACCGCCGACCCGGCGATCCCGAACGGCCACCAGCCGATCGTCATCGGTAACCCGCCGGCTGGTGAAGGCGTGACCACGAAGGCGTCGCTGACGAACATCGTGCGCTACAACCGCCTGTACAACACGGGGCCGATCACCCCGTCGAAGTGCAAGGAGGTCAACGTCTCGCTGCGCTACTACACGGGCGTCAACCAGTACCTCTCGCAGCTGTTCCGCTGCACCTACGCCGAGTGGGCGCTGCCGCTGAAGCAGGCCGGTGCGGCGTACAAGGTGGCCCCGACGCTGGTCGTCACCACCGCGCGGACCATCAACTCGTACTGTGGCGTTGTCACCGACACCGCGTTCTTCTGTGCGTACAACGGTCGTTCCTGGATCTACATGCCGACCGGTCAGATCATGAGCTTCTGGAAGTCGAGCCCGACGCTTGCCCGGGCGTACGCGACCAACACGCTGGCTCACGAGTACGGTCACCACGTCCAGTGGCTGACCGGCATCCTGAACGCGTCCTGGCAGCGTCAGCGCGCCTTCAGCACCTACGCCGCGCAGCTCGAGGAGAGCCGCCGTCGTGAGCTGCAGGCGTCCTGCCTCGGTTCGGCCAGCCTCGGCGCGAACAAGCGTTACTACCCGATGGCGGGTGGCCTGTACCAGCAGTGGGTCTACGTCGTGACGAACTCCGGCGACCAGCCGGGCGGCGTCCGTGACCACGGCTCGCTGAAGAACCACCGGTTCTGGTCGTTCGCCGGCTTCAACGCGGCGCGCAGCTACGCCGTCGCCGGTAACTGCAACACCTTCAACGCGAATTCCACCTACGTCGCCTGACGTAGTACGTAACTCGGCCGCCCGGTACGCGTTGGCGTACCGGGCGGCTGTTTCTTTTTGGCGACACCTGCACGATCTGCGATCGTGTGGTTACTTGTTTCGGGTGCGGACGCCCTAGAGTTCTTGAGTCGAGCATCGAACGGCAGGAGTCACTGTGAACTACGACGAGTTCAACACCGAGTACGCGAAGGTGCTGGACAAGATCAAGAGCGGCCGGAGCACCTGGTCGGAGCTGTCCGGGCACGTCACCCGGCTGCGGCAGGCGACCGCGGGGATCACCGTGCCGGTGGAGCGCACGCAGGTCGACCACGACCTCGCCGCGCTGAGCCAGATGGTGGACATGTCCCGGCGTACCAACGACAAGGAGGACGTCTGGACGGTCACGTCCGAGGCGATCCGCCGCGCCAGCAGCCAGGAGGGTTCGGTCGCCGACCGGATCGCCCGGATCGACGCGGCCATCAGCGACATCGCCGCCCTGGCCAACCGGAACCCGGACGAGCGGGACGCGCTGATGCAGTCCACCAGCACGCTCCGCATCCTGCACTCGTCGCTGCAGAGCTCCCTGCACGCCGAGGAAGCCGAAGCGGCCGCAGCCGCCCGCTGAGCTCAGAGCCACCCGCCAGGTGTTCTGAGGTCAAATACCTGCCGCGGCAGCCAGATCCGACTTGACGGCTGCCAACGCGGTGGCTGCCTGAGCGCGTGCCGCGGGGACGTCCGTCGTGACCGGGACGACCACCTCGAGGTAGCACTTCAGCTTGGGCTCCGTACCCGACGGGCGCACGACCACGCGTGCGCCGTCGGACAGCGTGTACCGCAGCCCGTCCGTCGGGGGCAACGACTCCGACCCCTTGCTCAGGTCGTCGATCCGCTCGACGGCGTACGCCCCGAGTGCCGTGGGCGGCGCCGCGCGCAGCCGGTCCATCGCCTGAGCGATCAGCGACAGGTCGTCGACCCGCGCCGACAACTGGTCGGTCGCGTGCAGCCCGTGCTTGACCGCGAGATCGTCCAGCAGGTCGAGCAGCGTGCGTCCCGCCGCCTTCGCCTGCGCGGCCAGCTGCAGCACCCGGACCAGCGTCGACACGCCGTCCTTGTCCTTCACAGCCGCCGGATCCACGCAGTACCCGAGCGCCTCCTCGTAGCCGAAGACCAGCTCCGGCACCCGCCCGATCCACTTGAACCCGGTCAGCGTCTCGACGTACCGGACGCCGTACGACGCCGCGATCTTGCCGAGCAGCGACGACGACACGATCGAGCACGCCGCCACGCCGTCGGGGCGTGACGACAGCAGGAACTCACCGAGCAGCGCGCCGAGCTCGTCGCCGCGCAGCATCCGCCAGCCGCCCGCGGCCGCAGCGTCCGGGACGGCGACCGCGCACCTGTCCGCGTCCGGATCGTTCGCCACCGCGATGTCGGCGTCCATCGAACGGGCCAGCTCCAGCGCGGCGTCGATCGCGCCCGGCTCCTCCGGGTTCGGGAACGAGACGGTCGGGAAGTCCGGATCCGGGTCGGCCTGCGACGCGACCACCTGCGGTACGGCGAACCCGGCCCGGGCGACCGCGGCCTCGACCAGGGTCCGTCCGACACCGTGCAGCGGGGTGTACGCGACGTTCAGGTCCCGTGGCGCGTCGGCCGGCACCAGCTGGGCGATCCGGTCCAGGTACGCGTTCAGCAGGTCGTCCCCGGTCGTCTGCCAGTCGTCGCCTCGCGGTACATCGGCCAGCGGGCCGACAGCGGCGATCGCGGCCGCGATCTCGGCGTCGGCCGGCGGCACGATCTGCGAACCGTCACCCAGGTAGACCTTGTAGCCGTTGTCCTGCGGCGGGTTGTGCGACGCGGTCACGACCACACCGGCGACCGCGTGCAGGTGCCCGATCCCGAAGGCGACGACCGGCGTCGGGGCCGGCCGGTCGAGCAGTACGGCGTCCAGGCCGGCGCCGCGCATCACGGCCGCGGTGTCCTGCGCGAACACGTCCGACTTGTGGCGGGCGTCGTACCCGATCAGGACCGGGCCGTCGGTGAGCCCCTTCGCCTTCAGGTACGCCGCGAGTCCGGCGGCGGCGCGGATCACGACAACCCGGTTCATCCGGTTCGGTCCGGCGCCGACGGCTCCGCGCAGACCCGCCGTACCGAACTCCAGGGTGCCGGAGAAACGGTCCGCCAGCTCTGCGGTCTCCCCGGCATCCAGCAGCGCCTGGAGTTCGGCGCGCGTGTCGGGGTCGGGGTCTTCGCTCAGCCACGCTTCGGCGGCGGCCTTCAGATCATCGGTCACATGGGCACTCTAATGACCCGACGACTGACAGGGCCGTGAGCGGATGTCCGCCACGTAGTCGTCGGGAGCTCCGGCCGCTTCGGCGGCCTCGGCCAGGATGCCCAGGTAGCGGGCCGAGGGCAGACCGCCCTCGTAGGCGTTCAGCACGTACATCCAGGCCAGTTGCTCGCCGTCCAGGGTCTGCACCCGGACCTGGATCTTGCGGTAGACGCCCTGGTCGATCCACTCCCACTCGTCGAGCCTCTCGACGTCCTTGGGGTGGATGTCGTAGAGCGCCACGAAGACCTGGTTGGCGGGGTCGGCCGGGTCCTCGACCACGGTGGCCATCGCGCCCTCCCAACCGAGCTCCTCGCCGCCGAAGGTGAGGCGCCAGCCGGTGATCCAGCCGGTCCCGCGCAGTGGCGAGTACGGGCACCGCTCGGACATCAGGTTCGGGTCCAGATTCGACGCAAACGCGGCGTACAGGGTCACGGAATCAGAGGATACGGAAGAATGACCTCCCGTGGCGCGAGTTGTGATCATCGGAGGCGGTCCAGGCGGGTACGAAGCGGCCAGTGCGGCCGCCCAGCTGGGCGGGGAGGTAACGGTCGTCGATTCCGACGGGATCGGCGGTTCTGCCGTGCTCACCGACTGCGTACCGAGCAAAACCCTGATCGCCACCGCGGAGGTGATGACCGAGGTGGAGGAGGCCGGGGAGCTGGGTGTCCGGCTGGACGACGGCGACGACGACCCGGCGAACTCCGTGCGTGTCGATCTCTCCGTCGTCAACAAACGGGTGAAAGCGCTCGCCACCGCCCAGTCCGAGGGCATCGAGCGCCGGCTGGACAGGGACAAGGTCCGGATCGTCAAGGGCCGCGGCCGCCTGGACGGGCCGGAAACCGTGGTCGTCGGCGACGAGCGCCTGGACGCGGACGTGATCCTGATCGCCACTGGCGCAAGGCCCCGCATCCTCCAGGGCTCCGAGCCGGACGGGGAGCGGATTTTGACCTGGGAGCAGGTCTACGAGCTCGAAGAACTGCCCGAGCGGCTGATCGTGGTCGGGTCCGGTGTCACCGGTGCGGAGTTCGCCAGCGCGTACGACGCTCTCGGCAGCGACGTCGTTCTGGTGTCGTCGCGGGACCGGGTGCTACCCGGTGAAGACGCTGACGCGGCAGCAGTCCTGGAGGACGTGTTCAAGCGACGCGGACTCACGGTCCTGGGCAAGTCCCGGGCCGAGTCGGTCAAGCGGCAGGGCGACGGAGTCGTGGTGACGCTGACCGACGGCCGGAAGGTCGAGGGGTCGCACGCGCTGCTCGCGGTCGGGTCGCTGCCGAACACCGACGACATGAATCTGGTCGAGTCGGGCGTGTCGCTGACCGACGGCGGGTTCGTCCAGGTCGACCGGGTCTCCCGGACCACGGCCCGCGGCGTCTACGCGGCCGGCGACTGCACCGGCGTACTGATGCTGGCCTCGGTGGCCGCCATGCAGGGCCGGATCGCGATGGCGCATGCGCTCGGCGATGCGGTCACCCCGTTGGACCAGTCAACGGTCTCCGCGAACGTCTTCACGGCCCCCGAGATCGCGACGGTCGGCCTGACCCAAGCCGTGGTCGACGCCGGCGGCAGTACGGCGATGGTCGTCAAGGTGCCGCTGTCCGACAACGCCCGCGCCAAGATGCAGGGCGTCCGCGACGGTTTCGTCAAACTCTTCTGCCTCCCCAATACCGGCATCGTCGTCGGCGGTGTCGTGGTGGCCCCCCGCGCCAGCGAACTCATCCATCCCATCTCGCTGGCCGTCGGCGCCCGTTTGACGGTCGACCAGGTGGCCCAGGCCTTCACCGTCTACCCCTCGGTCTCCGGCTCGGTGGCCGAAGCCGCCCGCCGCCTCCACCTGCGCAGCTGAGCTCGGTGAAGGCGGCGGTCGGCTGCTACGCGCCGTACAGGTACGCGTTGCCGTTGTACCGGTAGCTGGTGTCGTACGGGAAGTCGGCGTTCCAGTGGTGGTCGAACCGGTACAGCACCCCGTCGGGGCAGGTCCTTTCGGAGAAGGTTTCTCGCTCAACTCGATATGGCCGCCGGCGGAAAAGTTGCGGCTCGGAGTCCGTCCCGATCAAGATCAGTGGATAACGCAACTTCGGCGGACCAGGCTGCATCGTCTGAGGTGTGAAGAGCTACCTGAGACGGGCCTCCACTGCTGCAACGGCCGCCGTACTGCTGGGCGCACTGGCCACCATCGCCCCGAGTACGACGGCCGCTGCCGCTCCGGCTGCTGCCTGCAAGATGCAGCTCCAGCCGGTGACGAGCGGCGGTGACGCGCCCAACACGACCATTACCGCCGGGACACCCCCGACCGCGAAGACCGTCGCCGGACCTCATCTGTTCTCGCCCGGAGCAGCGCGGGTCAGCTCGACCTGGCGCTGGGACGCCGGCTCGAACGACGGGTACGTCGTCCTCGGATCACGCCTGTACCAGGTGTCCTGGGGCTACGACGAGATGACCGGCGAGCTGTACATGTACCCGAACCTGGTCGGTGGCGGCTGGGACAAGTTCACGATGTTCGAACAGGCCACCTACGGCTCGCCGGCGACCCGGATCGCGCGCTACGGCCTGCGCAACGACGGCGTCCTGTTCCGATGGACGAGCTGGAAGAACGTCCGCCAGTACCCCGGGTTCGCCTCGGTGAAGGCGATGACGCTGATCAGTGAGACCAAGACGTACGACACATTCCTCGCGACCACCCGCGGGGGTGCGCTGTACACGATCCACATCCCTGCGGACACCCGGTTGCAGCCGACCGTGAAGAAGGTCCGCACCTCGACCTGGCAGGGCTTCGAGACCCTCGTGGCCGAGCGTTGCGGCACGCAGAGCACGTTGCTCACGGCAATCGACAAGGACACCGGCAGCGCCTACCTGTACGCCGTCGGGCACGCCAACGGCACCTCGACCGTGATCCAGGGCCTGGGCAAGGTCCCCGGCACCTTCAAGGACCCCGTCACCTCGCTGTGGCGCCTCGACGACGCACTGCCCCGAAACGGCGAATAACCACTCCTGAAAGGCATTTCGATGAAACTGAACCGGGCTTCCGCTGTGGCGGCCTCCGCACTGCTGGTCGGCGGGCTGGCCGCGACGTCGGCCGGCACCGCGACCGCTGTCGGCACTGCGACCGCGGCCGCGACCGCCGCCTGCTCGATCAACCTCGGCTCGATCACGGCCGGCGGTGACATGGCCAACGCCGCGGTCACCGCGACGTCGCCGGCCACCGTCAAGCGGTCGACCGGCCCGCACATGTTCTCCCCGGGACTCGCGAAGCTCGCGTCGACCTGGACCATCTCGCTGGGCGTCGGGGCGGACTACACGTGGTCCGGCAACGTGATCGTCAGCGGGACGCTGTACGGCGGCTCGTACGGCGTGGACTCCACCGGCAAGCCGTTCACCTCGCTGAAGTCTCGCGGCGTCGGATACATCGGCTACAAGACGATCGAGTCCTCGTGGTACTGGGGCAAGACCAGCCGGACTGCGGAGTACCGGCTGCGCGGCGACGGGGTGCTCTACCGGTACACCTCGGGAGGCCGGGTGGTGACGCGTTGGTCGGGCTACTCGTCGGTGAAGACGATGGCGCTGATCAGCGAGACCGCGACGTACGACACCTTCCTGGCCACGACGAACGGTGGCGCGCTCTACACGATCCACATCCCGGTCACCGGCGCTCCGGTTGTCAAGAAGGTTCGCACGTCGACCTGGCAGGGGTTCGAGTACCTGGTCGCGGAGAAGTGCGGCACGCAGAGCACGCTGCTCGCCGGGATCGACAAGGACACCGGCTCGGCCTACCTGTACGCCGTTGGTCACGCCAACGGAGCCTCGACCGTGATCAAGGGCCTGGGCAAGGTGCCCGGTGACTTCAAGGACCCGATCTACTTCTTGAACACCGCCGAGGGGAACGCCCCGCTGTTCGGCGAGTGAGCACAGCACAGGGCCCCGGTGACCAACTGGTCACCGGGGCCCTGTCGCGTTCTAGAAGTCGCCGCCGAAGTCTCCGCCGCCGAAGTCGAAGCCGCCGCCATCGCCGCCGCCGTCGCCTCCGCCGTCGAACGGGTTGAAGTCGCCCCCGCCGTCACCGCCTCCGTCGCCGCCGCCATCGCCGCCGCCGTCGTAGCCGCCCGCGTAGTCGCCGTACCCGCCGCCGGCGAACATGCCGCCCAGCATCGTGCCGAGGAACATGCCGGTCATCACACCGCCGAGCGCACCGAACATGCCCTGCGCGTACGGCGAGTAGGCCGGGCCGGCCTCCCAGTACGGAACCCGCTGCGGGCCGACCATGACCTTGCGGACATCCGGCTCCGCGCCGGCGCGGACCCGCTCGGCGTCGGCCGCGCAGGCCGGCACCTCACGCGGCGCGCCACCCGGCGGCGCCCAGCTCACGTCCTCGACGGACGGGCCGTGCTGCGGGTTGAAGAAACAGGACGGACGGCGCTGCGGCAGCGGCTCGCCGTTCACCCGGGCGCGCACACAGGTAGCCGCGTACCGGCCGTCCTCGAGGATCTCGATCACGTGCTTGATCTGGTCGGCCTCGGTGACCTGACCGACCGCCTGCTTCGCGGACTCGTAGGAGTCCAGCGCGCGCTGGTAGTCCTGCCGCGCGCCGTCGCCGAGGTCCTTGCCGACCATGTCCAGGTCGAGGTCCTGCAGCTCCTCGCCGAACCGGGTGATGTCCTCGTCGGCGGTCCGCTTCACCGCCTCGAGCTCGGCGGCGGTGATCTGGTGCTGCTGCTTGGTCTGCAGCTGGGTCCGACGGTACGAGCGGTACGCCAGAACCGCGATCACCACCACGGCGATGATCAGGATGAATTCCATGTCGGGCCTCTCTCGGGGGCTTTAGGGAGAGCCTATCCAATCCCTCAAGACAGGCGACGCCACGCAGGGTGACGTAATGCCCGGAAAGCGGCACCGTCGGCGCATAATCGAGGAGCGCGCCGCCCAGCGACTGTCCGTCCCCGCGCCGGAAGGCTGTCTATGGGCAAGACTGCGCGACTACTGCCGCTCGTGCTGGCGGCGGCTGCCCTGGTCCCGCTACCGCACGACAACCCGGATCCCTCGTACCAGGAGATTCCACTCGACGGGCCGTCCGTCCGGGCCGAAACCGCACCGTTCGGAATGGTCGGCATCACCTGGCCCGAAGGCGTCCAGGGAGTGACGGCGAAGGTTCGCGTCGAACGCGACGGTCAATGGACCGATTGGCAACCGATGCATATCGAGGACGATCACGGGCCCGATCCATCGGATCCCGAAGGAATTGAGCGCTCCGGCACCGAGCCGTTGTGGGTCGGTAATGCCACGGGCGTGCAGGCGAGCGCGGTGACCGCTTCCGGCACGGTGCCTGACGCCAAGGTTGTTCTGATCCAGCCTGGCGTGCTCAGCTCCGACTCCGAGGAGCCGGGCGGCACAGTCGAGGCGGCGTCGAGCAGGGCGCCGTACCCGATGCCGTTGATGGTGAGCCGGAAACGCTGGGGCGCGGATGAAAGGCTCCGTGCGTACAACGGTGGCTCGTGCGTGCGGCCGAAGTACACGAAGACTGTGCTGGCGGCGTTCGTCCACCACACCGCCGACCGGAACGACTACACCCGCACGCAGGTCCCGGCGATGGTGCGCGCGATGTACGCGTATCACGTGAAGAGCCGCGGCTGGTGCGACCTCGGGTACAACTTTCTCGTCGACCGCTTCGGCCGCGTCTTCGAAGGCCGGTACGGCGGTGCGCAACTGCCGGTGCTCGGCGCGCACACGTCGTCGTTCAACGCGAACTCGTTCGGCGTCGCGGTGATCGGAAACTTCGAGCAGACCGCACCACCTCCGGCGATGCTGGAGTCCACGGCGCGCGTGATCGCGTGGAAACTGGACGCCAACTACCGGTCGCCGCTGGCCACGATCGTGCTCGACGGAAGCCGCCTGCACACGGTTTCCGGACACCGCGACACCAAGGCGACGGCGTGCCCCGGAACCCAGCTGTACAACATGCTCGGCTGGCTGAAGCAGCGCGTGAACACCTTGATGAGCGGGAGTTTCTCCACCCCGATCTACGAGTACGCCCGGAAACTCGGTTTCCGGAACCTCGGCCAGCCGTTCTGGGGCGAGCATCGGACCCGGACCGGCTGGGCGACGTACTTCGGCACCCGTGACGTCTTCTACTCCGTTGCCACCGGCCCCCATTCCACGTCCGGCGCTTTCCGGACCCGGTACCGCCAGCTCGGGGCCGGCAGCGCGCGGCTCGGGCTGCCGATCACCGACGCCTATCGGGTAGCGGGCGGATCGCGGCAGAAGTTCCAGCGTGGCTGGCTGGTCTGGGACCGGCGTGACCGGCAGGTCCATCTTGTCTACGGGAGACGATCATGAGAACTGTGCTGAATCCCCGGGGTGCCATCGCCGTCGTTGTGCTGTCGTCCACGGTGATCAGCGCGACCGCCCAGGCCCGCGAGGTCGTGCCGGCAGCGGCGCCGGACACGACGATCAACGGGCGCGGATTCGGCCACGGTCGCGGACTGTCGCAGTACGGCGCGCAAGGTGCCGCGCTGGCGGGGAAGCCGGCGAAGCAGATCCTTGACTTCTACTACCCGGGGACGACGACCGGGAAGGCGACCGGCAGCATCCGGGTCCGGGTCAGCGCCGACACCACCGACGGCGTCCGGGTCGGTGCGGTGAGCGGGCTCGCGGTCCGCTCGATGGCCACCGGAAAGGTCTACCCGTTGCCCAGGGCCTCGACCCGGAGTCAGTGGTCGATCGACCCGAACGGCGAGCACGGCACGAAGATCAGCTCGTACGACGCGAAGGCCCGGAAATGGACGCTCTACAAGACGTTCACGGGCATGACGCAGTTCGAGGGCGCGGCCGTGATCGGCCTGGTGCTGCCGAGTGGCGCCGTACGCCGGTATCGCGGTGCGCTGCGGGCGATCGACGTGTCCGGGGCGCATCTGGACACGGTGAACGTGCTGCCGCTCGAGTACTACCTGCGTGGCGTCGTACCTCGGGAGTCGGTGTCGAGTTGGCGCCCGGCCGCGTTGCAGGCGCAGGCCGTTGCCGCCCGCACCTATTCGGTGTTCCACCGGGCTCGCGCGGCGCGGAAAGCGTACGACTTGTGCGACACCACGTCCTGCCAGGTGTACGGCGGGCACGACTCGGAGGAAACGTCGACGAACAACGCGATCGCGGCGACCGCGGGACAGGTCCGGCTGTACAAGGGGAATCCGATCATCGCGGAGTTCTCCTCGTCGAACGGCGGGGCGACGGCGGCGGGTGACGCGCCGTACCAGCTCACGAAGGCGGACGGCTGGGACGCGTACCCGAAGAACGGGAACCCGAACGTGACGTGGACGGTGACCCGGACGGCCGCCCAGATGCAGGCGGTCTTCGACGTCGGCTCGATCCGCTACGTCCGGGTCCTGAAGCGGACCGGCGTCGGCCCGGGTGGCGGGCGGGCGCTCACCGTCGAGGCGGTCGGGTCGCGCGGAAAACGTGTTCTGACGGCCGACCAGGTACGGATCCGGCTGCACCTGCGGTCCGCGTGGATCAGTTTCGCGGCCCGAACCCTTGATATACCAACTATTGCTTCCGAACGGCCTGCCCGCTGAGCCATTGACGCGGTGTCCCTGCGCCGGTTAGAACGTGACATCGCTGTCAACCACCGCCCAGGAGGAGCAGGTCGATGCGCAGAAAGATTGGTATATCAACTCGGTTGGCCGCCGGAGTGCTCGCGGTCGCGGTCCTCGGCTCGCTGAACATGACCACGGCCAGTGCCGGTGAGGCCGGGACCGACCCGACCGCAGCCGCTCGGGCGCGTGCGTCGTACGACGCGATCAACAAGTACTTCGACGCCGGCAAGGCGCTGCTGCTGGAGGAGTACCCGAACACCCAGAGCAACCCGTACTCGTACGTCTGGCCGTACTCGCAGGCGGCGATCGCGGCGGAGGACCTGGCCGGCGTACCCGGTGCGGGCCGGCAGGGCTCGGCGGAGGCCGATCGACGGCTTGCGGCGTACGAGTTCTACTGGAACGCCGGGACGACGCCCACCGGGTACGACTCGTACGTCCGGCCGCCGAACGGTCAGGGCGGCGACAAGTTCTACGACGACAACGAGTGGATCGGGCTGAACCTGATCCAGCGGTTCAAGCGGACTGGTGACCGTGCTGCACTCGCTCGCGCCAAGGAGATCTTCGCGCTCGTCGTCCACGGCTGGGACACGGATCCGTCGCACCCGTGCGCCGGCGGCGTGTACTGGACCCAGGCGCCGTGGAGCCAGGACCGCAACACGGTGTCGAACGGACCGGGCGCCGAGCTCGGGGCGCACCTGTACCTGCTGACGCGGGACAAGTCGTACCTGACGTGGGCCCAGCGGATGTACCAGTGGGCGCAGGACTGCATGCTCGCGCCGAACGGCCTGTACTGGGACCACATCGATCTGGCCGGCAACATCGAGAAGACGCAGTGGAGCTACAACCAGGGCGTGATGCTCGGCGCCGGCGTGTTGTTGTTCAAGGCAACGGGTAACGTCCAGTACCTGCGCGACGCGAAGTCGGTCGCCAATGCCTCGCTGGCGTTCTACAACACGCCGGAGATCCTGGCGAAGAACGGTGCGGCGTTCAACTCGATCTGGTTCAAGAACCTGTTGATCCTGGACTCGGTCGCGCCGGATCCCCGCTACCGCAAGGCGATGCAGTCGTACGCCGACTACAACTGGAACACCACCCGCGACCCCGCGACGAACCTCTACAAGTTCCGCGAGGGATCGGTCGAGCTCCTGCAGCAGTCGGGCATCACTCAGGTCCACGCGCTACTGGCGTGGCCGCGCTCGCAGTACCACTTGCTGGCCTGACGGTCTGAAACAACAGCAGGCCCTCCCGGCGTCCGGGAGGGCCTGCTGTTCTGTGCTGTACGTCAGGCGGCGGCGGTTGCCGACTTGATGTCGACGGGCGTGATCGGCGTACCGTCCTGGGGGCCGTTCTGCGGCGTGACGCCGGCCTCCGCGACCTTGTCGATGAGCTTCACGCTCGGCTCGTCGATCGTCCCGAACGCCGTGTACTGCGGGGTGAGCCCGGAGGCGTCGCCGTACACGATGAAGAACTGGCTGCCGTTCGTGTTCGCGCCGGAGTTCGCCATCGCGAGGATGCCGCGTCCGTACTTCAGCGTCGGGTACACCTCGTCCGCGAAGCTGTAGCCCGGCCCGCCGGAGCCGGTCCCGCTCGGGTCGCCGCACTGCAGCACCTGCAGGCCCTCGCCGACCGTCAGCCGGTGGCACTTGGTGTTGTCGAAGTACTTCTGGCCGACCAGGCTCAGGAAGCTCTTCACCGTGCAGGGCGCGAGCGCGCTGTCCAGGGTGAGCTGCAGGTCGCCGATGGACGTGTTCAGGCTGACCTTCGACGTACCCGACGTCTTGGTCTTCCCGTCGGCCGGCGCGTTGACCTTCTTCGCGGCCGGCTCGGCGGACTTCTTGTACGTGCAGTTCACCTCGGACGCGAGCGGCGTCGCGCGCTTCGGGGCCGGTCCCATCGCGGTCGGGATGCTGGCCGGCTTGTTCTCCGCCGGCGCCGACGCGGAGGCGGCCGGCTTGTCGTCGCCACCCACCCCGAACACCACGAAGACCCCCACGAGAACCACGACCACCGCCGCGACCGCAGTCACGGTGATCCCCAGATTCCGCCGCTGTCGCCGCCGCTCGATCTCCCGCTCAGCCTGCCGCTTCGCCTTCCGCGCCGCCAGCTGCTGCTGATGGGTCTTCTTGGTCATGCAGAAACCCTCCTCACCGAGACACCTGCAGGGAACCTACAGCGAAAACCTGAGAACTGTCTGTCAATCCAGAGACACCAGTTCCCATCGAAGGCGGTTTTCCTCGATGTAGGGCCGCCAACCGTGCGGAGGCCTGGTGGGAAAGTGCGTGCTGGCGTGATAGCGCCGCCCGTGGTCCTGCAGCGCAGGCTGGTCGAGCGTGAGGGCGTCGGCCACGTCAGCGAGCATCTCGGTGATGCTGAACCACTCCGGGATTGACGACCCGCCGGACTCAGCGTCGAAGGTCCTGACACAGCCGAACTCGTCGCCGTCGCGGAGGTCGACGAAGAGATGGATATCGGTGCCGGCATCGCCGATCGGGAGGAAGGCGTCCAGCCACTCGAAGGAGCTGGTGCCGGCCGGGGCTTGCTCACTGGCGATCGGTCGCTCCGGAAAGACCGTGGCAGAGACGCTCCGCAGCATCTCGCGGTCGCGCAGCATCCGGTCGATCCCCATCGGGATGTAGATGAACGGGATCAGTCTCCCGAAGTCCGCCTGCCAGCCGAAGCCGTTGTTCAGCGTCAGCCAGGCGATCAGATCGCTCGGCAGGCGACGGTCCATGGTCGTGCGGAGGGTCGAGATCTCACCCCAGGACGCCGGCGGCTGAAGGTGCTCCAGCGCATGCGGCAGGTGCTCCTCCAGCCACCTGATGATCGAACCCCACGATTCCGCCACCGACCGGTCCATAACATGCGGACTATGCCAGACACTGAGGTCGTCGGGTCCAGCATCTGCGCGCTCGGTTGAGTTGGAACAGCCGCCGGTGACTGGGAACTAGCAATAGCCTGTTCCCAGTGGCCAGGAGGTGTTCCCACATGCCCGGCTACGGGTGGTCGGCGCCCCAGATGAGGCAGAATTCGTTGCCTTCGGGGTCTCTGAGGCATTGCCAGAGGTCGCCGTCGTAGATGTCGTCGGCTCGGGTGGCGCCGAGGGACAGGGCGCGGGCGATGGAGCGTTCCTTGGTGTCCGGGGGGACGTAGAGGTCCAGGTGGACCCGGTTCTTGCGGACCTGTTTGCCTTCGGGGACCTGGGCGAAGTCCAGGCGGACGCTGCCGCCGTGGAGTTCGGTGACGCCGTGCTGATCGGGGCGGAGCTCGCCGCCGATCAGCGCCTGCCAGAACCGGCCCAGCGCGTCCGGATCCGCGCAGTCGAACACGGCCGCGTCGACCACCGGCAAGGGCAGGTCCGCCGCCCCGGCGTCCGCGGTCATCAGTCCTTGATCTCGCAGATGGCGGCACCGGCCGAGACCGTGGCGCCGACCTCTGCGCTGAGGCCGGTGACGGTGCCGGACTTGTGGGCGTTCAAGGGCTGCTCCATCTTCATCGCCTCGAGGACCACGATCAGGTCGCCCTCGGCGACCGTCGCGCCTTCCTCGACGGCGATCTTGACGATGGTGCCCTGCATCGGCGACGTCAGCGAGTCGCCGGACGCGGCCGAGTTCTTCGTGCCGCCCGCCCGCCGCGCCGGCTTCTTCTTCGACCCGCCGGCAGCAGGAGCGGCACCGATCGCACCGAGCCCGGCGGGCAGGACGACCTCGAGTCGCTTGCCCCCGACCTCGACGGTGACCTTCTCGCGCTCGGTGTCGGACGGCGCCTCGGCGGTCGGGCCGTCGTACGGCGTGAGCTGGTTGTCGTACTCGGTCTCGATCCAGCGGGTGTGGACCTTGAACCCGTCCGTCCCGACGAAGGCCGGGTCGGAGACGACCGCGGCGTGGAACGGGATGACCGTCGGCATGCCCTCGACGACGAACTCACGCAGCGCCCGGCGCGACCGCTCCAGCGCCTGCGTCCGGTCCCGCCCGGTGACGATCAGCTTCGCGACCAGCGAGTCGAACGCGCCCGGCACGGTCTCGCCCTGGTCGTACCCGCCGTCGAGACGGATACCCGGACCCGACGGCGCGTGCCAGCGCGTCAACGTTCCCGGAGCGGGCAGGAACCCGCGCCCGCCGTCCTCGGCGTTGATCCGGAACTCGATCGAGTGCCCGGAGATCTCCGGGTCGTCGTACCCGAGCTCTTCGCCGTTGGCGATCCGGAACATCTCCCGGACCAGGTCGATCCCGGTGACCTCCTCGGAGACCGGGTGCTCGACCTGCAGCCGCGTGTTCACCTCGAGGAACGAGATCAGTCCGTCCTGCCCGACCAGGAACTCGCACGTCCCGGCACCGACGTACCCGGCCTCGCGGAGGATCTTCTTCGACGACGAGTAGAGCAGTTCCAGCTGCTCGGGCGACAGGAACGGAGCCGGCGCCTCCTCGACAAGCTTCTGGTACCGGCGCTGCAGCGAGCAGTCCCGCGTCGACACGACGACAACGTTGCCGTGGGCATCGGCCAGGCACTGGGTCTCGACGTGCCGCGGCTTGTCCAGGTACCGCTCGACGAAGCACTCACCGCGCCCGAATGCGCTGACAGCCTCGCGCGTAGCCGACTCGAACAGCTCCGGTACTTCCTCCAGCGTCCGCGCGACCTTCATCCCGCGCCCACCCCCGCCGTACGCCGCCTTGATCGCGATCGGCAACCCGTACTCCTGGGCGAACGCCACCACCTCATCAGCGTTGGCAACCGGGTCCGGCGTACCAGGCACCTGCGGCGCGCCGACCTTCTCCGCGATGTGCCGCGCCTTGACCTTGTCGCCCAGCGAGTCGATCGCCGACGGCGGCGGCCCGATCCAGATCAGTCCAGCGACCAGCACGGCCTGCGCGAAGTCGGCGTTCTCGGCCAGGAACCCATACCCCGGATGTACGGCGTTCGCGCCCGAGCGGGCCGCCACGTCCAGGATCTTGGCGATGTTCAGGTAGGAGTCGGCCGGTGTGGACCCGTCCAGCGCGTAGGCCTCGTCGGCGAGCCGGACGAACAGCGCGTCCCGGTCCTGGTCGGCGTACACGGCGACGCTGCCCAGCCCCGCGTCGGCGGCGGCGCGGACGACCCGGACGGCGATCTCGCCCCGGTTGGCGACGAGCACCTTGGTGATCTGCAAGCTGTCGGACACAGCGACTCCCTTCGGCTGGCCCGAGTCTAGGGTCAAGCAGCCGTCCTGCGGGGAGGGTGTTGCTCACACCACGATCACAGCACGGTGGGTTGTCCCTCGAAGAAGGTCTCGAGGACGACGACTGTCTGAGTGCTGGTCACCCCGTCCACCTGATGGAGCGCACGCAGCGTCGCCTGCAGATCCTCGGTGGTCGCGGTGCGGACCTTCACCAGGACCGAGGCCGGCCCGGCGATGATGTGCGCCTCCTCGACCGCAGGGATCTTCCGCAACGCCTTCATCGTCGCCTCGTCGCCCATCCAGGCGCCGGACTCGAGCATGACGAACGCCAGTACGCCGAGCCCGACCGCGGCCGGGTCGACGTCGACCGTCGTACGCCGGATCACGCCGGCCGCCTTCAGTTTCCGGACCCGTTCGTGGGCGGATCCGGCCGACAGCCCGACGGCCTGCCCGAGCGCGGCGTACGACTGCCCGGCGTCCTCCTGCAACGCGGCCAGCAACCCACGGTCCACATCATCTACTGTCATATCGATCACAAACCAAATCTCATTCTGTCTGAGCTGTCAGCGACAGGATAGCGTTCCGCATATGACGATCACACTCAACGCCGCCCCGCCGCGGCTCCGGGCTGAGCTCGTGGTGCTCGACGAGCGCTTCACCAAGATCGCGGGCGACGAGTACCTCGAATGCCTGTACGACGGGGGCCGTTGGCTCGAAGGACCGGCGTACTCGCCGGCCTGGCGCTGCCTCGTCTTCAGCGACATCCCGAACGACCGGATGCTCCGCTGGGACGAGCTCTCCGGCCAGGTCAGCGTGTTCCGTCAGCCCTCCGGCTACGTCAACGGCAACACCATCGACCGCGCCGGCCGTCTGATCAGCTGCTCGCAGGGCGATCGCCAGGTCGTGCGAACGGAGTACGACGGCAGCCGCACGGTCCTCGCCTCACACCTCGACGGCCGCCGCCTGAACAGCCCGAACGACGTGGTCGAACGCAGCGACGGCTCGATCTGGTTCACCGACCCGCCGTACGGGATCACCTCGAGCTACGAGGGCCACGCCGCCGAGCAGGAGATCGACGGTTGCCACGTCTACCGGATCGCCCCGGACGGTGCGCTGACCGTCGTCGCGGACGACTTCATCCGCCCGAACGGGCTCGCGTTCTCCCGCGACGAGAGCCAGTTGTACGTCGTCGACACCCCGGGCAAGCACATCCGCCGGTTCGACGTGGACGGCGAGAAGCTGACCGGGGGCGAGGTGTTCGCGCCGTGCGAGGGCGGGATGTTCGACGGCATCCGGCTGGACAGCACCGGCCGGGTCTGGGCGGCGACGCACGAAGGGGTGCACTGCTTCGACCCGGACGGCACGCTGATCGGCAAGCTGCTGCTGCCGGACGTGGTGTCGAACCTGACCTTCGGCGGCCCGAAGGGCAACCGCCTGTTCATCACCGCGACCACCTCGGTGTGGTCGTGGCTGTCGACCGCTCAGCGGTAAAACTTGGCCCCGCATATCCTTCGGTTCGAGACGTCCAAATCAGGAGGAGTCGTGATGACGGGAATTCTCGAGCCGTTGGCAGGGACCGCGCCGGCCGTCTGGGAGAAGCTGGACGACCGGTTCGCCGGGATCCGCGGTGACAGCCGCCTCGAACGGTTGTGGACCGGCGGCCGCTGGGTCGAGGGCCCGGTGTACTCCGCCGCGGGCCGGTACCTGCTCTGGAGCGACATCCCGAACGACCGCATCCTGCGCTGGGACGAGACGTCGTACCAGGTCTCCGTCTTCCGGCACCCGGCCGGCAACACCAACGGCCACACCCGCGACACCGAGGGCCGGCTGGTGAGCTGCGAGCACGGCAACCGGCGCGTGACGCGGACCGAGCACCACGGCGGCATCACCGTGCTCGCCCACGAGTACGACGGGAAGCGGCTGAACTCCCCGAACGACGTGGTGGTGAAGCGGGACGGCTCGGTCTGGTTCACGGATCCGGCGTACGGGATCGACAGCGACTACGAGGGGTACAAGGGCGAGATCGAGACCGGCGGCTGCCATGTGTACCGGGTGGCGCCGGACGGCGGGCTGACCCGCGTCGCCGACGACTTCAACCGGCCGAACGGGCTCGCGTTCTCGCTCGACGAGTCGTTGCTCTACATCACCGATTCGGAGGAGGGGACGATCCGCGTCTTCACCGTCGACGGCGACAAGCTGAGCGGCGGCGAGCTGTTCGCCGAGTGCGGCAACGGCATCTTCGACGGCATCCGTCTCGACTCCGAGGGCCGCGTCTGGGCGTCGGCCGCGGACGGCGTGCACGTCTACCACCCCGACGGCACCCTGCTCGGCAAACTCCTGGTCCCCGAAACCGTCAGCAACCTCACCTGGGGCGGCCCCAAACGCAACCGCCTCTTCCTCACCGCCACCACCTCCGTCTACTCCCTCCTGACCACCGTCAACGGAGCCCCGGAGGCGTACGGCCCACACGCCTGATTCCCTCGTTCAGTCCTGAGAAATCCACTCGCGAACCGGCGCACGGCGCGAGACGATGGCCTGCTGACCTGATGCGAGGAGGAACTGTGACTGTGGTCGGCGAGCGAGTGCCAGGACATCTTCGAGGCCTTGCGGAGCAGGTGATCGCGGCGGCCGAGGCCGACGAGCGGCTGCTGGCGGTGATCGCCGGCGGGTCGATCGCCACCGGGACGAGCGACGAGTACTCGGACCTGGATCTGGTGCTCGTGTGTACGCCGGAGACGCACGCAGAGTGTCTCGCCGAGGCGCCGGAGTTCGCGCGGCGGGCCGGACCGTTGCTGGCCAGCTTCACCGGCGAACACGTTGGCGAGCCGCGGTTGCTGATCGCGCTGTACGGGCCGCCGTTGGCGCATGTCGACCTCAAGTTCGTCACTCCGGAAGACCTGCGCGAGCGCGTCGAGGACGGTGTCGTGCTGTGGCAGCGCGAGGATGTCGTCGAGGCGGCGTACACCGAAGCTGTCGCGCACTGGCCGCAGCCCGATCCGCAATGGATCGAGGACCGGTTCTGGGTCTGGGTGCACTACATCGCGGTCAAGATCGCCCGTGGTGAGTTGTTCGAGGCGATCGACGGACTCGTCATGCTCCGTGCGGCCGCGATCGCACCGCTCGCCGGAATCGGCCGCACCACGAGACCGGCCGGCGTACGACGGCTCGAAACGCTCGCGCCGGAGCTCGTCCCGGCCCTGCGCGAGACCGTCGCGACCGCCGACCCCGCCGACTGCCTGCGAGCCCTGAAGGCGTCCGTCGACGTCTACCGCACGGTCCGCGAGGGCAGCGGCGTCCAGGTGGTACGACGTACCGCAGCCGAGGAAGCCGTCGTCGACTTCCTCGGCTGACGGATCGCTACAGCTTCTTGGCCTGGTCGATGATGGTGAAGACGGCCAGGAATCCGAAGGCCAGGAACGAGAACCAGAGGACGGCCGAGCGCCAGGTGGTGATCCGGATGGCGCGCGGGAGGGCCCTCGAGTTCATCCACCACAGCAGGCCGGAGTAGAAGAACATCATGGTGCCGGCGGTGCAGGCGGAGATCACCAGGAGCACCAGCGGCTGGGTGACACCGGCCAGCAGGACGATGATGCCGAAGGCAACGAGTCCCCAGACCAGCCAGAAGTACAGCTTGGACTCGGACACCTTCGACTCACGGAGGTACCGGGCCTTGACCATGTCGGCCGCGAGCCGGGACGTGTAGTCGACGATGCCGGCCGCCGCGGCGAACAGCGAGAAGGCGCCGATCGCCCAGAACAGGTAGCCGAACCAGCCACCCACCAGGGTCTGCAGCGTCGTACCCTCGATCTTCAGGAAGCTGATGTTGTTCTTCACGGCGCTGTCGCCGAACAACGTGGCGTGCGCGAGCATCGAAGTGAAGATGATCGTCACCACGGTGATCGCCACGAAGGTCGCGGCCTGCTCGATGTTCGCGAACTTCCACCAGCGCTTCCAGCGGGCCAGGTTCTCGTCGTTCGGCGGGAACGTGTACCCGTTGGCGGTCGGGTCGGCCTCGGTCTCACCGGTCACCGGGGACGTCAGCCGCGGCACGTGCAGGCCCATCCCGAAGCCCTTGTCGCGGATCCAGTTGCTCTGGACGAGGTTCTGGCCGCCGCCTGCTCCGGCGTACGCGATCGCGCCCATCACCAGCGCGAACCCGAGCTGCTCGGCCGGGAACTGCGGGTGCGTGACCGCGTCCCCGAGCGCGCCGTACGTCTTCCCGCGGATCGCGAACACGAGCGCGAGGACGACGAGCAGCGCGACGGCCGCGATCTTCACCGCGATCAACCGCTCGAGCATCACGTAGACGACCGGCGCGAGGGTCAGGATCGCGCCGATCACCACCAGCATGACGATCGCGATCCAGCGCGGGTTGCCGGCGCCGAACAGGTACGTGAGCATGCTCGCCGAGCTCGTTGCCCAGCCCGGCCAGAGGTTCGCGAAGTACGTCATGATCGCGAAGAACAGGCCCCAGTGCTTCCCGTACCGGTTGAAGCCGGTCAACGCTGTCTCACCAGTTGCCAGCGTGTACCGCTCGATCTCCATGTTCAGGAACCACTGGACCACCACACCGACGACGGCGCCCCAGAGGAACACCAGGCCGATCTGGCTGGAGATGTAGGGCCAGAGGATGAATTCTCCCGAGGCCAGCCCCACCCCGGCGCCGACCATGCCGGGGCCGATGATCTTCCAGGTCTTGGTGGGCGGATCGGGAAGGTCGCGAACCTGCGGTGCGGGCAGGTTCTTGGTCGGTAGCGCGAATCGTCCGTGGTCAGTCGATGCGGTGTCTGCCATCAGGCTCCTCACTTCCTGGACCCCCTTTCGGGAGGGTAGCGAATACTGTCGACAACGGCGACCCCATACGGCCGAATGGCAGACTGTCGCCCATGGGTGGGGTGACAGTCCTGATCGCGTCGTACGCCGGTGCCGCCAGCGCACCCGCCTACGCACGCCTGGCCGGCCTGGCCGCCGAGCTACCGGGGGAGCAGCTGGTACGGCGGGACGCCGGATGGCCCGTCCTGGTGTACGCCGACCCGCTCGACGCGACCTCCGCAGCGCAATCGCTCCGGGACGCAGCCTCCCAGGTACCTGCTGGTGAGCTGCTCCGGATCGCCTTGCACACGGCACCTTCGACGACGCAGGCAGTCCGGCATGCCGAGCATCTGCTGGCGATCGCCAACCCTGGCCAGACATTGCTGACAGCAACAACTGCCGCCGGACTCACGGAGGTGATCGATCTCGGCATGCACCGGTTGCGGGATCTCGGCTCACCGGAGCGGGTCTTCGAGCTCACCTCCACCGGTGAGCCGTTGCGGTCCCTGGACGGGGTACCGAACAACCTTCCGGTCATGTTCACCAGCTTCGTTGGCCGGGAGACCCAGGTCGCAGCGCTCCGCACCCAACTCTCCGGCAGCCGTCTCGTCACCCTGACGGGACCGGGTGGTAGCGGAAAGACCCGCCTGGCCGCGCAGACCGCGGCGCAACTGGCCGAACGCTGGCCGGACGGCGTCTGGTGGGTCGACCTGTCCGCTGTCACCGACAGTGCGCAAATCCCCGAGACGGTCGCTGCCGCGATCGGTCTCCTGGTCGAGTCCGGTGACCGGCTGCTCATCGGGCAGCTCCGTACCAAACGCGCGTTGATCTGCCTCGACAACTGCGAGCAGATCATCGAGGGTGTTGCCGAGTTCGTCGTGGCCCTCCAGACCGGCTGCCCGGAGGTCTCCATTCTCGCGACGAGCCGGGAGCCGTTGGACGTTCCCGGCGAGGCGATCTGGCGCGTGCCCGCACTTGCTCCGGACGAGGCGCGAGCGTTGTTCCTGGAGCGTGCCGGCGGTTTTGCGCAGCCCGAGTCGGACCAGGCGATCCGCTCGATCTGCGTGCGTTTGGACGGTATTCCTCTGGCGCTGGAGCTGGCAGCCGCCTGGGTCCGCACGCTGACGCCGGAACAGATCTTGGCAGGCCTGAGCGATCGATTTGGTCTGCTGACGAAGAACGTTCGTGGTGTGGCGGCTCGCCAGCGCACTCTCGCCGCGTCGATCGACTGGAGCTACGACCTGCTCGACGAGGACGAGCGCCGTGTCTTCCGCCGGCTGGCGGTCTTCGCCGGAGGATTCACCCTCGACGCCGCATCGGCCGTCTGCGGCGCCGTACTGGAAGTTCTCGCGCGGCTTGTCGACAAATCGCTCGTCGTCGCCGAGGGCGGGCGGTACCGGTTGCTGGAGACGATCCGCGAGTACGCCGGAACACGTTTGACGGCGAACGACGACGTACGGGACCGGCATCTCGACCATTTCCTCGAGGTCGCCGAGGCGGCAGAACCCTTGCTGGACAAGGATCGCGACGCCTGGCGTGCTCTCATCGAACCGGACCGCGAGAACTACCGCGCCGCCCTGGAAAACGGACTTTCCGCGGACGATCCGGAACGCGGCCGACGTCTCGCCGCGGCGCTGCGGTGGCTGTGGAACCTGCAGGCGACCGGCAACGAGGGTATCGGCTACCTGCGCCGCGCGATCGAGCGCGCGCCGGACGACAGAACGTTGCTGCAGGCCCGTTTGCTCTACGGGTACGCGACTGTTGCCGACACGGTCGACCCTTTCGGGTACGACGCGGCGGGGCGCGGGCTCGAGCTCGCGACCGAACTGGATGACGACCGGCTGCGTTCGCTGTTCCTCGCGCTGGTCGCGGTCGGTGAGTTCTTCACCGACTTCCAGAAAGCGTGGGATCTGACGGCGGAGGGTGTACAGCTGGCCGACGGGATCGGCGACGAATCGGCCCGGAACGCGAACGTCGCCCTGCAGTGTGTGCTGCTCTCGCTGTGGGATCGCCACGACGACCTCCGCCCGCTGCTCGATCGCGCCGCCGACGGTCTGATCACCAGCGGTGAACGCGGTATCGCCTCGACCGTGCTGACCGTCTGGTCCGAGAGCCTGGTCTCCACCGGCGAACCGTTGAAGGCGGTCGAGATCGCCGAACGCGCCCTGGCCGCCGCCGAACCGCTCGCCGACTTCCACCGCGTCGGCACCGCCCGCGGACAATTGGCGTCGGTGCTGGCCAGAACGGGCCGACTCGACGAAGCACGCGAGTTGATGCGGCCGCTGCTCGAGCTGGCCGACACGGCGGGAGCCGTCGTACCGAATCTCGGTCAGGTGATGGGGCTGATCTCGTACTGGAGCGGCGAGTACGACGCAGCGGTCGAATGGCTGGCCCGCGACACCGCGCCGGACAGTCCGCTCGCCGGGACGTTCGCACCCGCGATGTTGCTCCCCACTGTCGCCGCCGCTAGGCGTGCAGGCGGACAAGACGCGACCGAGTTGCTCGAACGCGCGGCGGAGCTGGCGCGGCGCTACAACCTCCCGCGGATCCTGGCGGATGCGCTCGACCAACTAGGCCGGATTGCGATCACCGAACACCCGGACAAGGCGGCCGACCTCCTGCACCAGGCGTTGACGATCCGCGTCGACCACGGCCTACGCACGTACATCGTCGACAGCCTGGAATCCCTTGCCCTCCTGGCAATCCACACGAATCGTCCGGCGGACGCGGCTCGTCTCGGCGGGGCCGCATCCGCCGCCCGTACGGCGCTCGGCCTGGCAACGCCTCCCGATCTCCCGGTGCTTGCCGGTGGTCAGGACGAGCCGGCGCTCCCGTTGGACGAGGCCGTCGCGTATGCCCGGCGTACCCGCGGCGCCCGCGGACGGCCGTCGTCCGGTTGGGCCAGCCTCACGCCGACCGAGGAACAGGTGGTCGCGCTCGCGGTCGAGGGCCTCAGCAACCCCGAGATCGGCGAGCGCCTGTTCATCAGCCGCGGCACGGTCAAGACGCACCTCGCCCACGTCTACGCCAAACTCGGCGTCTCCAACCGCACCGAACTCGCCTCCCTCAAGAAGCCCTGAGCATCTCCACGGCCTTCGCAATCCGCCGAGCCCGAGTCTCCGGCTTCTTCGCGTCGTTGATCGCATTCACATGCTCACGCCGATGGCTGTAACTCATCCCGTCGAACACCTCCCGCAACCCAGCCTCCGCCAACGCCGCCGCAAGATCCTCCGGTACCTCCACAACCCGTTCACCGGTATCCCGCTCAACGGTCACCGTCACAGCGTCCCCGTCCCCTTTCCCCAACTCGCTGCGAATGCCCTTCAACACCCCCAACGCCATACACCCACCCATCGACGCAATCGACCCCCGATACCCGACCCCATCGAACGTAGCCACCACCGGAATCCGCCCACCCCCACCCAGCGCAGCAACCACGTCCCCCGGCACCTCAACCCAGGACCCACCACCGTCGTTCACCACGATCGCTGCTTCGAACGTCTCCATAGCTCGCACCCTAGGACGCGGGTTTGCTGGGCCACCAGACTTTTTTGCCTAGGTCGTGGGCCAGGGAGGGAACTAGGAGGGAGCGGACGACGGTGGTGTCGAGGAGGACGCCGAAGGCGACCATGAAGGCTATTTGGGCGAGGAAGAGGATGGGGAGGACGGCCAGGGCGGAGAAGGTGGCGGCGAGGACTACGCCGGCGGAGGTGATGACGCCGCCGGTGACGGCCAGGCCGACCAGGATGCCGGGTCTGGTGCCGTGTTCCTGGGACTCCTCGCGGACGCGGGTCATCAGGAAGATCGAGTAGTCGATGCCCAGGGCAACCAGGAAGACGAACGCGTAGAGCGGGATGCCGGGGTCGGCGCCGGGGAACTTGAAGACGTGGTTGAACATCAGCGCGCTGACGCCGACGGTCGCGCCGAACGACAGGACGTTCGCGATCACCAGCAGGATCGCGGCGACCAGCGAACGCAGCAGCAGCATCAGGACGACGAAGATGACCGCGAGGATGGTCGGGATGATCACTCGCAGGTCGCGTTGCGCGGCGTCGAGTACGTCGAGGTTGATCGCGGTGTTGCCGCCGACCAGGATGTCGGGGCTGACCTTATCGAGCTCGGTCCGCAGGTGCTTGACCACCTTGGTCGCATCCGGTGAGTCGGCCTGCACCTTCAGGGTGGCCTGGACCAGTACCTTGCCGTCGACAACCTTCGGCGGTACGCCGGGAGCGACCGAGGCGGAGGCCCCGCCGACACCGTCGACCTGCGTCGCGGTCTGGACCACCTGATCGGCCAGAGCGACCGGGGTCAGGATCTGCACCGGCGTACCCGCTCCGGCGTCGAAGTGTTTGGCCAGCTGCTCCTGGCCGGTGACCGACTCGACCTTGTTCAGGAACAGGTCCTCCTGCGAGGTGCCGCTGGCCCTGAACGTCGGCAGGAACGCGGCGCAGGCGACCAAGGCGAGCGCCGAGATCGCCCAGACCCGCCGGGAGCGCCGGCCGACCAGGCCCGACACGCGTCCCCAGAGCCGGCGCCCGCCGACCTGGTCGCTGGAGTGCACATGGTCGACGCGCGGGATCGACGGCCAGAAGATCCGCCGGCCGAACGCGAGCAGGATCGCGGGCAGGAACGTCATCGACGCGATCAGCGCACCGGCGATCCCGAGCGCTCCGACCGGCCCGAGGCCCTTTGTACTGCCGAGCTGCGACAGCAGCAGACAGAGCAGACCGAGGATGACCGTCGCCGCGCTGGCCGCGATCGGCTCGATCGAGGCCCGCCACGCGACCCGCATCGCCTGAAACTTGCTGTCGTAGTCGTGCAGTTCCTCTTTGTAACGGGAGACGAGCAGCAGCGAGTAGTCGGTCGCAGCGCCGACGACCAGAATGAAGAGGATGCCCTGGCTCTGACCGTTCAGCTGCAGTACGCCGTTCTTCGCCAGCGGATAGACCACGAGTGCGGCGAGCGCGAGACCGAAGACCGCGGTGAGCAGTACGGCGACCGGGAGGATCGGGCTGCGGTACACGATCAGCAGGATCACGAACACGACCGCGAGCGCGACGCCGAGCAGGATCCCGTCGATCCCGCTGAACGCGACCACGAAGTCCGCGAACACCCCGCCCGGACCGGTGACGTAGACGGTGAGACCAGTTGGTGTGAGGTCTTGCTTGATGTCGGTCCGCAGGCCGTCCGCGACGGCGTACAGGACCGTTACGCCCTCGTCGACCACCTCGTCGGCGCGGTTCTGGTCGATCTGCACCGTGAGCAGCAGCGCCTTGCGGTCCTCCGACGGGACCGCCGGCGTGGCCGGACCGGCCAGGTAGTCGCCGAGCTTCTTGCCGGCGCCGAGATCGAGTGTGGGGAGCTTCGCCTGGAACGCCTTGACCTTGGCGAGGTCGTCGGCGGTGATCCCGGAGTCACGCTCGACCAGGACGAAGTACGGCAGCGCCCTGGAGTCGACGAACTTGGCGGTCTCGTTGGCGACCACCGTCGACTCGGCCTGTTTCGGAAGGAAGTTGGCGTTGTCGTTCTGCTGGACCTCGCTCAGCTTTCCGACCGCCGGTCCGCCAAGGGCGCCCAGCACGAGCCAAATGATGAGTACGGCGGCGATCCCCGCCCTCCACCTCCACCGGTTCACGCGGGAACAGTACCCGGAACCTCTCACCACCCCGCGACGGGTGTGCGGGAGCCGTTTCGGCGACGTAACAACAAGATGACTACGTGGAAACACCCCGGTCATAGCGTCCTGGCCTAATCAGTGAGGTCGGATGATCGGAGACTTGCGATGACGCTCGAGGCAGGACAAGCGGCTGTCGCCACCCGCGAAGGAAGTGGCGCGGTCGGCACGGTCGAGGCCCCGCGACGCGGGCGCTGGATCGATGTCTGGGATCCCGAGGACGCCACGTTCTGGGCCGGGAAGGGCCGGGCGCTGGCGCGGCGGAACCTGTGGCCCTCGATCTTCGCCGAGTTCCTCGGCTTCTCGGTGTGGCAGCTGTGGAGCATCGTCGTGGTGTCGATGCCGAGGGCGGGCTTCACCTACAGCACCGACCAGCTGTTCTGGCTGGTCGCGCTGCCGAGCCTGGTCGGTGCGACGCTGCGCTTGCCCTATACCTTCGCGGTTCCGAAGTTCGGCGGCCGCAACTGGACCATCGTGTCGGCGTTGTTGCTGCTGATCCCGGCAACCGGGCTCTCGTACTTCATGACCCAGCCGGACACACCGTTCTGGGTGATGGCCTTGATCGCGGCCACTGCGGGTGTCGGCGGCGGAAACTTCGCCAGCAGTATGACGAACATCTCGTTCTTCTACCCCGAGAAGGAGAAGGGCGCCGCGCTCGGCCTGAACGCGGCCGGTGGCAACCTGGGCGTCGCGGTGGTTCAGCTCACGGTTCCGATCGTGATCGTCGCCGGGGCCGGGCTGAGCCTGAACCGGGCCGGTCTGATGTGGATCCCGCTGATCCTCGTGGCCGCGGTCTGGGCCTGGAGGTCAATGGCCAACCTCTCCGCGGCAACCTCGTCGTTCCGTGCCTCGGTGCTCGCGGCGAAGCGGCCGCACACCTGGATCATCTCCTTCCTGTACATCGGCACCTTCGGCTCGTTCATCGGCTTCGGTGCAGCCTTCCCGTTGCTGATCAAGTCCACTTTCCCCGAGATCACGGTGGCGCACATCGCCTTCCTCGGTGCGCTGGTCGGGTCTGTCGCGCGGCCGTTCGGTGGCAAGCTGGCCGACAAGCTCGGCGGCGCGTGGGTGACGGTGTGCGCGTTCGTGGTGATGGGCCTCGGCATCCTGGCCGCGATCGTGTCGCTGAAGGCGGGCAGCTTCACCGCGTTCCTGATCAGCTTCCTGTGCCTGTTCGTCGCCAGCGGCGCGGGCAACGGATCGACGTACCGGATGATTCCGGCGGTCTTCCGGCTCACCACGCCGGGCGACCCGGGCCGGGCCCGGCGTGAGGCGGCGGCCTGTATCGGGATCGCGTCCGCGGTCGGCGCGTACGGCGGCTTCCTGGTCCCGCGTGGATTCGCGATGTCGACGAGCAACTTCGGCTCGCTGATCCCGGCGCTGTACGTGTTCTGCGGGTTCTACGTGGTCTGCCTCGCGGTGACGTACTTCTGCTACCTGCGCAAGGGTGGCCCGCTCACCCGGGAGCGCGTGTGACGGGAGTCTCGACTCATTGTCCGTACTGCGCTCTGCAGTGCGCCACCACGCTGCACCCGGTCGCGGGACCGGGTGCAGTGGAGGTGCGGCCGCGCGACTTTCCCACTAATCGCGGTGGGCTGTGTCGTAAGGGCTGGACGGCTCCCGAAGTACTCACGGTGCCGGACCGGCTCACCATGCCGCTGGTCCGCAATGCCGCGGGCGAGCTGGTGGAGACGAGTTGGGATGCAGCGCTGGATTTCGTTTCCGACCGGATCAAGGCGTTGCAGTCCGCTCACGGGCGGGACGCGATCGCCGTGTTCGGCGGCGGCGGGCTCACGAACGAGAAGGCGTACGCGCTGGGCAAGTTCGCCCGCGTGGCGCTGAAGACGGCGAACGTGGACTACAACGGCCGGTTCTGTATGTCGTCCGCGGCCGCGGCGACGAACCGGGCGTTCGGAATCGATCGCGGACTGCCGTTTCCGCTGGCCGATCTGGGTGGTGCCGGAGCCGTACTTCTGGTCGGCAGCAACATCGCGGAAACGATGCCGCCGGCGGTGGCGCATCTGCAGGGCGCACGCGACACGGGTGGACTTCTGGTCGTCGACCCGCGTCGCTCCGCAACTGCCGGACTGACTGAGGAAAACGCTGGAATTCACCTGCAGGCGACGCCTGGCACCGATCTCGCGTTGGTGCTCTCGCTGACCCACGTGGTGCTGCAGGAAGGGCTGGCGGATACTGCGTACCTGCAGGAGCGGACCGATGATCCGGATGCGCTCGTCCGTACGACGGCGTCCTGGTGGCCGGAGCGGGCCGAGCGGGTGACCGGCGTGCCGGCCGCGACGATTCGGCGGGCCGCGCGGGTCCTGGCGGCGGCTGCTCCGGTGCATGGTGGCGCCGGAGCGTTCATCCTGACGGGCCGCGGAGCCGAGCAGCACAGCAAGGGCACCGACACGGTGACCGCCTGCATCAACCTCGCGTTGGCGCTTGGCCTCCCGGGCCGGCTGGGCAGCGGGTATGGCTGCATCACCGGGCAGGGAAACGGGCAAGGCGGCCGGGAGCACGGGCAGAAGGCGGATCAGCTGCCTGGCTACCGGAGCATCGCGGACCCGGCGGCGCGTGCGTATGTCGCTGGTGTCTGGGGTGTGGATCCGGACGAGCTGCCGGGGCCGGGCAAGAGCGCGGTCGAGCTCATCAACTCCCTTGGTACGACGGGTGGTCCGAAGGCGCTGCTGGTGCACGGGAGCAACCTGCTCGTGTCGGCGCCGCACCTGTCGTCTGTCCGGGAACGCCTGGCGTCTCTCGATCTCCTGGTCGTCGCGGACGTTGTGCCGTCGGAAACGGCACTGCTCGCGGATGTCGTCTTTCCGGTCACGCAGTGGGCCGAGGAGGAGGGGACGATGACGTCCCTCGAAGGCCGGGTACTGCGGCGGCGCGCCGCGGTGGCCGTGCCGGGTGAGGTGCGGAGCGATCTCGCGGTGTTCGCGGGGATCGCCGAAAGGCTCGACGTACCAGGGTTTTCGACGGATCCGGCCGAGGTGTTCGAGGAGCTTCGGCGGGCGAGCGCCGGCGGGAAGGCCGACTACTCCGGGATCACCTGGGAGCGCTTGGACGCCGAAGAGGAGTTGTTCTGGCCGGTGCCGCACGAAGGGCATCCGGGGACGCCGCGGCTGTTTTCCGACGGATTTCCGACGGCGGACGGGCGGGCGCACGTCGTACCGGTCGACCACCGGCCGGTCGCGGACGATCTCAGCACGGAGGCACCGTTCTATCTGGTGACGGGGCGGTTGCTGCAGCACTACCAGAGTGGCGCGCAGACGCGGCGGGTTCCGGAGCTGGCCGAGGCCGAGCCGGAGGTGTACGCCGAGATTCATCCGCGGGTCGCGGCGCAGTTGGGGATCGCTGACGGGCGTCCGCTGCGGTTGCGGACCGCGCGCGGGTCGATGGTGCTGCCGGCTCGGGTGACGGCCGATGTGCGGCCGGACACCGTTTTCGTGCCGTTCCACTTCGGTGGGGCCGAGGCGGTCAACGAGTTGACCAACGACGCGCTCGACCCCGTGTCGCGGATGCCCGAGTTCAAGGCGTGTGCCGTCGAGGTCACCGCCGCTGCTCTGCCAGCGACGGGAGTTTCGGCATGAGAGTAGTGATCATCGGCGGTGGAATGGCCGGCCGGCGGCTGGCAGATCTGTTGCCGTCGTACGACGTCACGGTCCTGGGCGACGAGCCGTCGTACAACCGGGGCCGGCTGACCGAGTACGTCGCGGGTCGTGCGGACGTTGCTATCGGCAACGAGCCGGTAACGCGCGTGGTGGCGGTCGATCGGGTACGACAGGTGGTTACCGACGACGGTGGCCGGGAGCACCCGTACGACCGGTTGGTGTTCGCGACCGGTGCGGTGCCGGTGGTTCCGAAGGGCATCGAGGGCGGGCAGCTGCTGAGGTCCGCGGACGACGCACGGGCGCTGGTCGCGGCAACAGGCGCGGCCCGGCGGGCCGTCGTCCTCGGCGGCGGGGTGCTCGGAGTCGAGACGGCTTGTGCGCTGCGTGAACGTGGAGTCGCGGTCACGTTGGTGCACGACGGTGAAACCCTGCTGGACAAGACGATCCGCGCATCGGCCGGACGTCGCGTCACACGCGCGGTCCGGCGGCTCGGCGTCGAGGTCCTCCTCAACACGGAACTCGACGGAACGGAAACAAAGAACGGCCGTTTCCGCGCCCTCAGGCTGCGGAACGGCCGCCAGGTGTTCGGCGACCTGCTGGTCGTCGCGTGCGGTGTCCGGGCTCGCACCGACCTGGCAACCGGCCTGACGGTGCGCGACGGGATCGTCGTGGACAACACGCTGACCAGCCCGGACGACCCTCGGGTGCACGCGATCGGCGACTGTGCCGAGATCGACGGGCGCATCACCGGCACCGTCGACTCCGCGTGGAACCAGGCCGAGGCGCTGGCGAAGCACCTGATCAACGAGACGGCGCAGCTACCTGACTACGAGGTTGTGCGCGTGACGGCCGGCGGCCTTGACCTGCTTGTTCTTGGCGACAAGGACGAAGACGGGGCAGTGGTTCGGCTCGAGGACGAGACGCGGTATGTGCGGGCCGTTCTGCGGGACGGCGTGGTCCGGTCGGCGGTGGCGGTCGGTGCGCCGGAGGTCGCCGCGGAGCTGGTGCTCCTGGCGGACCGGGGTACGCCGGTGGTCGCGGACGGGCTGCTCGCGGAAAACGTTGTACCCAAGAAGAAAGTGGCGACCGTGTGCAGGTGCAACGGCGTCACCAGGGTCGCGATCGAAGCGGCCTGGCGTGGGGGTGCCGACAGTGTCGCCGGCATCGCCGCCACGACGCGGGCGACGACCGGGTGCGGAAGCTGCACCGGCGCCGTCGGCGAACTGCTCGACCGCTTCCGGCGCGGCGAGACCGAACCAGTCCCGAGCAGGAGGGCGACGATGGCAGAGCTGAACAAGGCCAAGCACGTGGTGGTGGTCGGTGGGGGTATGGTCGCGCACCGCCTGGTCGAGGCGCTGCGGCAGCGCGACACGGAGGTCGGCTACCGGATCACGGTCTTCGGCGAGGAGCCGCGGCTCCCGTACGACCGGGTCGCGCTGACCAGTTACTTCTCCGGCCGCGACCCGCAGGACCTGTCGCTCGGCGACCCGGACCTCTGGGACGACCCGGCGGTCAACCTCCGCAAGGGCGTGCAGATCACGTCGATCGACACCACGGCGAAGACCGTCACCACAGCGCGTGGCGAACAGGTCGGGTACGACGAACTCGTCCTGGCGACCGGCTCTGCGGCGTTCGTCCCGCCGGTGAAGAACAACGATGCACAGGGCTGTTTCGTCTACCGAACCATCGACGACGTCGCCGCGCTGCGCGTGTACGTCGAGCGGCTGAAGAGCGAAGGCAAGGACGTCAACGGCGTCGTCGTCGGCGGTGGTCTGCTCGGTCTGGAAGCGGCCGGCGCGCTGCGGGCGCTCGGCGCCGGCACCAAGGTCGTCGAGTTCGCGCCGCGGCTGATGCCGCTGCAGGTCGACGAGGGCGGCGGTTCCGCGCTGGCCCGGCTGATCGAGGGCCTCGACGTCGACGTACTGACCGGGACGGCGTGTCAGCGCGTGAAGCTCACCTCGCAAGGTGCGGCCCGCGCGATGGGCGTTGCCGACGGCCCCGATCTGCCGGCCGACGTGGTGGTCTTCGCGGCCGGTGTCCGGCCGCGTGACGAGCTCGGCCGTGAAGCCGGTCTGCAGATCGGCGAGCGCGGCGGTGTCGTGGTCGACGAAGCCTGCCGTACGTCCGTTCCTGGTGTCTGGGCGATCGGCGAAGTCGCTTGTATCGAAGGGCGCGTGTGGGGCCTGATCGCCCCCGGCTACACGATGGCCGAGATCGTTGCCGACCGGTTGCTCGGCGGCGAGGCGACGTTCCCGGGCGCGGACACGTCGACGAAGCTGAAGCTGCTCGGCGTCGACGTCGCGAGCTTCGGTGACGCGTTCGGCGCCACCGAGGGAGCGCTGGACATCGTGTACGCCGACCCGGTGGCCGGTGTCTACAAGAAGCTCGTGCTGTCCGACGACGCCCGTACCCTGCTCGGCGGCATCCTGGTCGGCGACGCGTCGGCGTACTCCGGACTGCGGCCGATGGTCGGCCGGGAGCTCGGCGCGGACCCGGCGGCCTTCCTGCTGCCCGAGGGTGCCGGTCCGGTGCAGCTCGAGCTGCCCGACGACGCGCCGGTGTGCTCGTGCAACAACGTGTCCGCGGGCACGATCCGCTGCGCGGTCCGCGACGAGGGCTGCAGCGACATCAAGTCAGTGTGCGGGCAGACCAAGGCCGGTACGTCGTGCGGATCGTGTCTGCCGATCGTCAAGAATCTCCTCAACACCGAGCTCACCAAGGCCGGAGTCGAGGTCAGCAAGGCGCTGTGTGAGCACTTCGCGCTGTCGAGGGCCGAGCTGTTCGACGTCGTCCGGATCACCGAGCTGCGAACATTCAGCGAGATCGTCGAGCGGCACGGCACCGGTCGCGGGTGCGACATCTGCAAGCCGGTGGTCGGCTCCATCCTGGCGAGTCTGGACCCGGCCGGTCACGTGCTCGAGGGCGAGCGCGCGACGCTGCAGGACACCAACGACCACGTCATGGCCAACATGCAGAAGGACGGCACGTACTCCGTCGTACCGCGGATCCCCGGCGGTGAGATCACGCCGGAGGGACTGATCACGATCGGCGAGGTGGCGCGCGACTTCGGGCTCTACACGAAGATCACCGGCGGCCAGCGGGTCGACCTGTTCGGGGCCCGGATCGAGCAGCTGCCGGCGATCTGGACGCGCTTGGTGGACGCGGGCTTCGAGTCGGGACATGCGTACGGCAAGGCGCTGCGGACCGTGAAGTCGTGCGTCGGGTCGACCTGGTGCCGGTACGGCGTACAGGACTCGGTCGGGATGGCGATCGCGCTGGAGCTGCGGTACCGCGGGCTGCGGTCGCCGCACAAGCTCAAGCTCGGTGTCTCCGGCTGTGCGCGGGAGTGTGCGGAGGCGCGCGGCAAGGACGTCGGCGTGATCGCGACCGAGAAGGGCTGGAACCTGTACGTCGGCGGCAACGGCGGTATGACGCCGCGGCACGCCGAGCTGCTCGCCTCGGATCTGACCGACGAGGAGCTGTTCCAGGCGATCGACCGTTTCCTCATGTACTACATCCGCACCGGCGATCGCCTGCAGCGGACGGCGGTGTGGATGCGCGAGCTCGAGGGCGGCCTCGATCACGTGCGCGCCGTCGTACTCGAGGACAGCCTCGGGATCGCCGCCGACCTGGACGCGGCGATGGCCAAGCACGTCGACTCGTACGTCGACGAGTGGCAGGCGACGCTGAACGATCCCGGCAAGCTGGCCCGGTTCGTGTCGTTCGTGAACGCGCCGGACCAGCCCGACGCCGACCTGCGGTACGTGGTCGAGCGCAACCAGCCGCGCCCGGCCACCTCGGCCGAACGCGGGCAGCTGGAGCCGGTGCTGCTGGCCGGCCCCCGATTGGAGGTACGTCGATGACCATGACCAGTGTCGGGCACACGGTGGTCTGCGCGTTCGAGGCACTGCTGCCGGAGCGTGGGGTCGCTGCCCTGCTCGGGGACGTGCAGATCGCGTTGTTCCGCACCCACGACAACGAGGTGTTTGCCATCGGCAACCAGGATCCCTTCAGCGGGGCGAACGTGATGTCGCGAGGCATCGTCGGCAGCCGCGGCGACGTACCGACGGTGGCGTCGCCGATGTTCAAGCAGGTCTTCGATCTGCGTACCGGGGCGTGCCTGGACGACCCGGAGGTGTCGCTGCCGGTGTACCCGGTCGAGATCGTCGACGGACAGGTCGTGGTGGGTCCAGGTGACTACTAGGCCGGGGCCGCTGAGCGGCTGCACGATCGCCATCACGGCGCATCGGCGTGCGGAGGACCTGATCGCGTCGTTCGAGCGGCGCGGTGCGAAGGTGCTGCACGCGCCGACGCTGCAGATCGTGCCGGTCGCCGACGACCACGCGCTGATCGAGGCGACCCGGCGGGTGATCGCGAACCCGCCGGACGACGTCGTGGTCACCACCGCGGTCGGGTTCCGCGGCTGGATCGAGGCGGCCGACACCGCCGGTCTCGCCGCGGACCTGCTGGGCACGTTGGAGCAGTCGCGGATCCTCGCGCGCGGTCCTAAGGCGCGTGGAGCGATCCGCGCGGCCGGGCTGGTCGAGCACTGGTCGGCGCGGTCGGAGACGACGGCCGAAGTGGTCGAATGGCTGCGCACGCAAGGCGTTGTGGGGCGGAAGATCGTCGTACAGCTGCATGGGCTGTCGGATCCTGCGTTGCAGGAGGCGTTGCGGTCGGCCGGCGGGTCGGTGCGTGGGCTGGAGGTGTACCGGTGGGGTCCGGCTCCCGATGCGGCTGTCGTGGAGCGGATGATCTCGCAGGTGTGCGCGGGGACCGTCGACGCCGTCGTACACACGTCGGCGCCGGGTGCGCAGGCGATGCTCGACGCGGCGGCGTTGAACGGGCAGTACGACGACCTCACGTCGGCGCTGCGGACCGGGCGGGTGCTGAACGCCTGCGTCGGTCCGGTGACCGCGGGACCGTTCGGGGCGTTGGGACTGGACCCGTTGGTGCCGGACCGGTACCGGTTGGGTGCGCTGATCCGGATCGTGACCGATCGACTCACCGACGACAACGCGCGGTCCATCGAGACGGCGTTCGGCCAGTTGGTGATCCGAGGCGGCGCGGCGGTGCTGGACGGCGTCGTACTGCCGCTCGGTCCTGGGCCGCGTGCTGTCCTGGCGGCGCTGGTCGCGGCCGGGGGAGATGTGGTGTCGCGTCCTGAGTTGCTGGCAGTCCTGCCTGGTGCGGAGGACGTTCATGCTGTCGAGGTGACGGTCAACCGCTTGCGGACTGCTGTCGGGCGTCCTGAGTTGGTGCGCACGGTTGTCCGTCGCGGTTATCGGTTGGCCGTTGAGCCTGCGGGAGTTCCGACATGACTGATCTTGTGGCAGTAGCCCACGGTACGGCGGATCCGCGCGGGATCCGGGTGGTGCACGAACTGGTTCGGGAGATGGCTCGTCAACGGCCGGATCTTCCTATTTCATTGGGGTTTGTTGATCTGCTGACGCCGGCGCTTCCGTCTCTTGTTCGTCGCATCACCACGGATGCCTCGGACGCTGTCGTCGTACCGCTTCTGCTGAGTTCTGGCTATCACGTGTACGTCGACGTTGCGGCCGAAGCTCAGCGCTACCCCGGGCGAGTTCATGCGGCCAGTGCCCTTGGTCCTGATCCCGTGCTGGTCGAGATCCTCGCCGACCGCCTCGGCAACCTGTCCCGCATCGACCGGGTAGTCCTGGCCGCGGCCGGGTCCTCCGACCCCCGAGCGCTCCTCGACTGCGCGGAGACAGCCGCGCTGTTGGCAGACCGCATCGACCGGCCGGTGACGATCGGCTACCTCTCCGGAGCCGGCGAACGCCTCCCAACCGTCCTCGCCCGAACCCCGGGCCGCGTCGCCGTAGCGACGTACCTCCTAGCCCCCGGCTTCTTCGCCAACCACGCCCGCCACCTCGCAGCCCCGCACCCCGTCTCCCCACCCTTGGGCCCCGACCCCCGCCTCGCTACCCTCGCCCTGCACCGCTACGAGGAAGCCGTCAGCCGTCTGTCTGCTCTATCGTCTTGCGCGTGAAGTACTGCTGCCCGCTGGCCTACTACTGCCCCGAACGCGAGGCATGCACCTGCTATCGCCACGGCGGCACCGAACCGTGCTGCACGGACGAACAGGCACATGAATGCCTCCAGGACATGTACGGCGCCGAGGACGACATGTCGATCGGCGACGGGTTCATGTGCGCCCGCTGCGGCAACTACGCGATGACGGGCCTGGAGCACGAACCGCCGTCCGAACCGGGGTATCCGGTCAAAGGCACGCCGGCGACCGCCGACGACCGGCTGGTGTTCGTGATCGACGACGTGAACGACGTCGTCGGCCACAACGACCTCCTGCTGGTGGGGCGCGTCCTTGCAGGTGTCGTCACCCGCGAGGCGATCCTGCGCACGTACCAGGAGGCTGCCGTCTGTGTGCTCGCGGTCGAGCCCTCGGGGGATCAGGTAACTCTCCTCGTCACCACCGACGTCCCACTGACACCCGGCCACTACCTGACGGTGTGACGCCGAGCTGATTGCGTGTGGCGGCCGACCTGGGGAGGATTTCCTGCCCGATTTGGCAGGAAATCCTCCCCAAGTCCGGTCTTGCTGCCCAGGATCACGAAGACGCGCTCTGATCGCGGAGGGCCTTGAGGTCGGCGTGGCAGCGGGTTTCTACTTCGGCGAGGTCTTGGAGGGTTTCTTCGATGTCGCGGCGGCGTTGTTCGAGTTCGGTGCGGCGGTGGGTGATCTGGTCGAGGAGGTAGACGAGCTGGCCTTCCTCGCCGGGTTCGGCGTCGTACATGTCGACGATCCTGGCGATCTCGTCGAGGGAGAAGCCGAGGCGTTTGCCGCGCAGGATGAGGGCGAGGCGGACACGGTCGCGCGGGTGGTAGACGCGGGCGGTGCCGCGGCGTTCGGGGGTGAGCAGGCCGCGGTCCTCGTAGAACCGGATCGTCCGGAGCGTCACGTCGTACTCGGCGGCCAGTTCGGCGATCGACCAGGTCTCTGCGGACACCTGGCTATTGTGCATGCTGCTCAGCGTGCTTTACGTTTACGTAAGCGTCAAGCACGAAGGGGTGCCGCATGTTCGAGTTGTCCGCGGAGCATCAGGAGTTCCGTCGTAGCGTTCGCGACTTCGCGGAGGCCGAGATCGGCCCGCACGCGGCCGAGTGGGACCGCAAGCACTACTTCCCGGTGGAGGTCGTGCAGAAGATGGGGCGGCTCGGGCTGTTCGGGCTGACCGCGCCGGAGGAGTACGGCGGCGCGGGCGGCGACTTCACCAGCCTGTGCGTGGCGATCGAGGAGATCTCCCGGGTCGACCAGTCGATGGGGATCACGCTCGAGGCGGCGGTCGGGCTCGGGATCAACCCGATCCTGACGTACGGCACCGACGAGCAGAAGGCCGCCTGGCTGCCTGATCTGGTCGCGGGCCGGTCGCTGGCCGGGTTCGGGCTGACCGAGCCGGAGTCCGGGTCGGACGCCGGCGCCACCAAGACCCGCGCGGTCGTCGACAACGGCGAGTGGGTGATCGACGGCTCGAAGCAGTTCATCACCAACTCGGGTTCGAGCATCACGAGCTGCGTGACGGTCACGGCGCGCACCGGTGAGCGGGCCGACGGCAAGCCGGAGATCTCGACGATCATCGTCCCGAGCGGTACGCCGGGATTCACCGCGGAAGCGGCGTACGACAAGCTCGGCTGGCATGCCAGCGACACGCACCCGCTGTCGTTCGTGAACTGCCGGGTTCCCGAGGCCAATCTGCTCGGCGAGCGCGGCAAAGGGTTCGCGCAGTTCCTCGCAACGCTCGACGACGGGCGGGTCGCGATCGCGGCGGTCGCGCTGGGCTGCATCCGCGCGTGCCTGGAGCTGTCCGTGCAGTACGCCGGTGAGCGGCAGACGTTCGGCGTACCGATCGGCCGCAAGCAGGGCGTCGCGTTCCAGATCGCCGACCTGAAGGTGATGGCGGACGCGGCTTCGTTGCTGGTCTACCGAGCCGCCGCGCTGAAGGATGCGGGTGCGTCGATGGCCGATTTCAAGCAGGCCGCGTCGGTCGCCAAGCTGTACGCGACGGAGTCCGCGGTGACCGCGACCCGGATCGCGACCCAGGTCTTCGGCGGCTATGGCTTCATGGAGGAGTACCCGGTCACCCGGTTCTACCGCGACGCCAAGATCCTGGAGATCGGCGAAGGTACGTCGGAAGTGCAGCGGATGCTGATCGCGAGGTCGCTCGGCCTCCCAGTGGAATGATGACTGTATGACCCACGACCACTGGACCGAGGTCAAGGTCGCCCGCGAGGCGACCCTCGCGCCGCCGGAGAAGGCGGCCGCGAAACTCGAGAGCCAGAACAAGCTGTATGTCCGCGACCGGATCGCACTGCTCGTCGACGAGGGCAGCTTCGTCGAGGACGCGCAGCTGGCGAACGCCCTGAACGCGGGCCTGCCCGCGGACGGCGTCGTCACCGGTCGCGCGCTCGTCGACGGCCGGCCGGCGCTGATCGTCGCGAACGACCCGACCGTGAAGGCCGGTTCGTGGGGCGCGCGGACGGTCGAGAAGATCGTCCGGGTGACCGAGGTCGCGATCCGCGACGAGCTGCCGATCTTCTGGCTGATCGACTCCGCCGGCGCCCGGATCACCGACCAGGTGCAGCTGTTCCCGGGCCGTCGCGGCGCGGGGCGGATCTTCCACAACCAGGTCGCGCTGTCCGGCAAGGTCCCGCAGATCTGCTGCCTGTTCGGCCCGTCCGCGGCGGGCGGCGCGTACATCCCGGCGTTCTGCGACATCGTGATCATGGTCGACGGCAACGCCTCGATGTACCTGGGTTCGCCCCGGATGGCCGAGATGGTCGTCGGCGAGAAGGTCACGCTCGAGGAGATGGGCGGCGCCCGGATGCACACCAGTGTCTCCGGCTGCGGTGACCTGCTCGCGTCCGACGACACCGAGGCGATCGAGCTCGCGAAGCAGTACTTCTCCTACCTGCCCGGCTCGTGGCGCTCGCGACCGCCGTCGTACGACGCCTCCGATGCCGGCCGGGATTTCACGCGGGACCTGGTGCCGGCCGAGGAGAGCGTCGGGTTCGACATCCACGACGTGATCGACGCGCTCGTCGACGCGGACACGTTCTTCGAGATCAAACCGGCGTACGCGCCTGAGCTGGTGGTCGGGTTCGGGCTGCTCGCCGGGCAGGTGGTCGGAATCGTCGCGAACCAGCCGGCGGTGAAGGGCGGCGTACTGTTCGTCGACTCGGCGGACAAGGCTGCGCGGTTCATCTGGCTGTGCGACGCGTTCAACGTGCCGCTCGTGTATCTGTGCGACGTACCGGGTTTCATGATCGGCAGCGAGGTCGAGCGGGCCGGGATCATCCGGCACGGCGCGAAGATGATCACCGCGGTGTCCGAGGCGACGGTGCCGACGGTGTCCGTGATCGTCCGGAAGGCGTACGGCGCTGGGCTGTACGCGATGTGCGGACCCGGGTTCTCGCCGGACGCGTGTGTCGCGTTGCCGACCGCGAAGATCGCGGTGATGGGGCCGGAGGCGGCAATCAACGCCGTGTACTACAACAAGATCCAGGAGATCGCCGACGAGGGCGAGCGGGTCGAGTACGTGTCCAAGCTGCGCGAGGAGTACGAGACCGACATCGACATCCTCCGGCTGGCCGCCGACCTGGTCATCGACGCGATCATCGAGCCGGAGAACCTCCGCACCGACCTGATCGCCCGCCTCGCCGCAGCCCAGTCCAAGGACCGGACGTTCTCCCACCGGCGGCACGGCGTACCGCCGGTCTAGAGCTCGTCCAGGCGGTCGCCGAGGTCAGTGAGATACCCGACCAAAGAGTCCCGCCAGCCCGTCACCTGTTCCGTGCGCGCCTCGTCCAGGGTGGAGTCGATCTCCCAGCCGTTGAAGACGCCCCGGCCGAACCAGCCGATCGCGCCGGTGATGCGGTACAGGCTGGTGTTCGGAGGTCTCGGTCCGTAGGTGTCGAAGAACGCGTCCGCGAGGTATCCGCCGCCGGCCAGGTACATCCACTCGTCGAGGGCCGAGACCTCCTGAGCCGGATCGGCGACGCGCGGGAAGTCCCAGTCGATGAGAGTGGTCCGATCCGGTCCGACGATGATGTTCGCCGGGAACACGTCGCCGTGCAGAAGCGCGGTCGGAGCCTGGCGCAACGAGTCGGCGTGGGCGTCGATGATCGCGTTCAGGCGCGGCAGCTGCGGGAGCACGAACGGAAGGCTGGCCTCGAGCCGCGGTTCGGCCGCGGCGATCCGCGCGTGCAGGTCCTCGACAGGATCGATCGCCTCGAGGTTCAGGCTGTCGGCGCCGAACCGTCCGGACAACCCACTCGGGAACCGTACGGCGTGCAGGCGGCGAAACGCCGCAGCACGACCTGCTGCGAGTCGACGAGCGTCGCGCGGACGACCTGGTGGTCGAAGCCGTGTCCGGTGATCGGTACGGCGTCGGCGACTGGCGGCAGCCCGGCTTCGGCGACCAACTCGTGCAGGAGGAGCTCCGTGGATGGCATCTGCAGCATCGTCGCGTCCAACTGATGGTTGGTCGAGCGATTTTCGGACGATGGTCTGGATAGTCTGCGGGGGTGAATGCAAACGATTTCTCGCAGAGGGTCCGGTCGCGGGAGAAGCTGGTTGGGTACTGGATCACGCTGGATTCGCCGCCGGCGGCCGAGCGGATCGCGCGGCTGGGGTACGACTACGTGGTGCTCGACGCGCAGCACGGGCTGATCGGGTACCAGGGGTTGATGACCGGGCTGCTCGCGATCGACGCCGGGTCCGCGATCGGCCCGCAGCCGACGGTTGGGCTCGTGCGGGTCGAGGCGAACGATCCGACGCCGATCGGGCGGGCCCTGGACGCCGGGGCGACCGGCGTGATCGTGCCGCTGGTCGACAGCGCGGACGACGTGGCTCGGGCGGTTCGTGCGGCGAAGTATCCGCCGGTGGGGGCGCGCTCGTTCGGGCCGATGCGGGCCGCGCTGCGGATCGGTCCCGTGCCGGCGGACAGCAACGACGCGACCGTCGTACTCGCGATGATCGAAACCCCGCTCGGCCTCAAGAACGTCGCCGAGATCTGCGCGACGCCCGGCCTCGACGGTGTGTACGTCGGCCCTTCGGACCTCAGCCTCGCGCTCGGGGCCCGCTTCCCGGGTGATCCGGAGGTCGAGGGTCCGTTCGAGGAAGCGGTCGAGCTGATCGCGCGCACCGCGCGGGAGGCCGGGATCGCCGCGGGCATCCACACCTTCGACGGCGAGTCGGCGAAGAAGCGCCTGGACCAGGGCTACACCTTCGCCACCGTCGCCTCGGATCTCGCCCACCTCGAGGCGATCGCGGCGGCCCACCTGGTCACGGCCCGCTCGTAGGAGCCGGAACACCTCGGCGCTTTCTCGGGTTAAGTTCTTCAGAGGACACCGAGGAGGCCGGGGATGAAGGCACCCGAGCGCGGCGCGTTGCCGTTGGGGCTGGCGGGAACGCTGGGGCGGACCTACGGGCGGCTGACCGAGACGGTGCAGGGGCTCAGCGACGCGGACTTCCACCGTGAGACCCGGTGCGCCGGCATGCCCGTCGGTCCGCTGCTCGTGCATCTGCTGTACGACGCCCAGCGGGCGCTGATCGCATTCGCCAGTCCGGCCGTGGTCGAACCGGACCGGGATTTCGTCACGTACTGGCGCGACTCCCCGCCGCAGCCCGACGGCGACACGAGCTTCGAGCGGAGCGTCGCCGCGGCGTACCGCAAACCTGGTCTGCTCGTGCAGCACTGGCGTGAGGTGTCCGAGGCGGCGGTCCGCGCGGCCGCGACCGGGCTGGCGACCAAGGGGAGCCGGGTCGAGACGCAGGGTCACGTCCTGCGGGCGGGCGACTTCGTGGCCACCTTGGTGCTTGAGGCAACGGTCCATCACCTCGACCTGATCGTCGGGCTGCCGGACGCGCCGGAGCCCGATCCCGAAGGACTGCAGGTCACGGCGCGCACGCTGGACGGGCTGTTCGGCCCGGAGGCCTGGGACGTGATCGCGTGGGACACCACGACGTACATCCTGAAGGCAACAGGCCGCCTACCCCTCGACGAGGACGACCTGACAATGCTCGGCTCCCACGCCCACCGCCTCCCCCTCCTCGGCTAGCCCCGCCCCATTTGCCTGGCTGACCCACGAATTTGCCTGGTCAGCCAGCGAAATAGGGGGTTCCACACCGTGAACCACGGTGTGGAACCCCTCATTTGGTGGGTCAACCATGCAAATGCGGAGAGGGCGGGGCGCCGTGGCTAGAAGACGCCGGCGAAGGGGTCTTCGAGGTTGGTCCAGTCGAGTTGGGCGAGTTCGGACTCGGTGAGGAGGCAGGCGTCGAGGACTGCTTGGAGGCGGGCCGGGTCGAGACCCATGCCGGTCGCGACGACGGTGCACTCGGCGAGGTGCTCGGTCTCGGACCATTCGCCGAGCGTCCCGAGCGATGCGCTGTACCCGGCGGACTCCCACCGCACGCGCTGCGTCGGGCGGTTCGCCAGCCAAACCACGCCGCGACTGCGAACCACCCCGTCCACGATGTCCTCGAGCGCGTCGTTCAGCCGCGCAGGATGCAACGGCCGCGTCGACCGCCACAGCACCGTCGTCACGCCGTCGCCGCTCGGCTGCACCCGATCCGACGACGCGAGCTCGCCGGCCCACGCCTCGGCTGCGTCGAAGTCGAACCGCCCGGTCCGCGCGACCGGCCCATTCGGTACGCCGGCAACATCCGCCGTCACCACCGACGTCCGCGGGTTCAGGTGCACCAACAGGTGTTCGAGCCGCTCAACCGCCGTACTGCGATGCGCATTGGCCAGCACGCACACGTCGGCGTACTCGATCTGGCGTGCAGTCAGCTCCGCGACGTTGCGCCGATCCGGCATACCGAGCGCCAGGCCGCGCTCAGCGAGCAACTCGTCGCCGGACAGTTGCTGAACCAGCAGTACGGCATCGACGACGCAGGTGACCGTGTCGACGACGATCTCCGGCAGGATGGACGTCAAAGTGGTGACCAGCGGCCGCGCCTCCATCGCGGGCGGTGCCGCGAGCACGATGTGGTCCCAGTGCCCACGCGCGACGACCGTCTCCAGTAACGGTAGGAGCGACTCGATCAGCTGGCACGCGCCGCAGTCGTCCCCGACCGTGAACTCGCCCGCGTCGATCGGCCCGGACGCGTCCCGCACCCGCCAGGACAGCACGCCCCGACCGGGCAGGTCGTCCTGGTCGATGACGACGGCCACGGTGGTGGCGTCGGTCATCGCTTCCAGTACGGGCTCCCGCAACGTCGTGGACAGCCCCACCAACACGGACAACGGAGTTTTCGCTTGGGCGGTCATTCGGACAGTATATGAAAACGGTTTTCATCAGTCCAGAGCGGGTGTTAACTGTTGATCGCGCCAGGGCTGGCTTGAATCGCCTGCTGTGCCTAGGGTTCGGCGCATGGGCGAACGGGAGTTCGCGGACGTGCTGCGGGAAGCCATCCAGGCGCGCGGGCTCGGGCTCGGGCGGATCCAGGAGCGGCTCCGCGCGCGTGGCGTCTCGGTGAGCCTCGCCACGTTGAGCTACTGGCAGTCGGGCCGTTCGCGCCCCGAGCGGCGGGACTCGCTCGCCGCGGTCGAGCTGCTCGAGGAACTGCTCGAGGTCCCGGCCGGGACATTGTCGGCGTCGATCGGGCCGCCGCGGCGCCGCGGACGCTGGCTGAGCACGGTGCCGGACCGTCCCGGGCTGGCGACGTACTGGCCGCGGCCCGGCGCGGTCGAGGAGGCGGTCGCCGAGGTCGACATCCGCTGGGACAAACGGCTCACGCGGATCAGCCAGCACGACCGGGTGATGGTCGGCCCCGACCGCGGCGAACGGTCGTACCACTCCCGCCAGGTCCTTCGCGCCGAGGCGGACGGCCCGGACCGCTGGGTCGTCATCATGCACCTCGACGAGCACGACCGGCCGCTGCCGGAGATCCGCCCGCTCAGGCACTGCCGGCTGGGCCGGACGGTACGGCGGCCAGCTGACGGACTGCTGGTCGCCGAGCTGCTCTTCGACCGACCGCTCCGCAAGGGCGAGACGGTGATCACCGAGCACGAGTTGGTCAACGTCGCGCCGTACCCGCCGGCGACGAACTACGAGCGGAAGTTCCGGCTCCCGGTGCGTGAGTTCGTGCTGGAGATCTGCTTCGACCCGGCCGAGCTGCCCGCCACCTGTGCGATCGTCTCGCAGCTCGACGACGCGGAGGAGCTCGTTCGTGCGGTGGAGGTCGCGGCCGAGGTGCACGGCGTCGTACTGAACTTCGGACCCGGTCGCTACGGCCTCCGCTGGACGTGGCCCAAGTGAACTGTGCCGTGTGAACTGTTAAGGCCAGAAAGTCAACTGTGAAAGGGATCTGAGCGATTCTCCCGTCGCTGACGGCACTCCTACGGTCGGTGCACCGTCCCAACTCCGAGGAGTGCACCGATGAAACTCGCAGTGATACTTCTGACCGCCGGACTGGTCGTGACACCGGTCAGCGCCGCCGCCTACTCCGAGGCAGCCCCACCGGACACCCCGCAGCAGATCGCTGCCCGGCTCGCGACAGCACCCGGCCAGGCCGGCCGCTGGATCGATCACGGCCGGCTGATGGTTGCGGTCGTCGACGAGGCCGCCGCGGCCCAGGTGCGAGCTGCCGGCGCGCTTCCGCAGTACGTCGAACGCGACCAGCAGCAGCTCGACCACCTGCTCGGCCAGGTCGATCGGATCGCGCGGAGTCAGCAAGGCCTGCAGAGCTGGGGCATCGACCCGGTCACCAACAGCGTCGTCGTCAAGACCCGCACTGTCACCAACGCCTTCGCGACCCTCGGCGAAGGCGTCCGGGTGGTGCGCGTGCACTCCGATTTCCGTCAGCAGTCCGGTGAGATCAACCCGGGCGACCCGTGGTGGCCGGGTTCGGAGAGCAACTGTTCGGTCGGCTTCCCTGCCACGGATGCCCAAGGAAACAAGCACTTCCTGACCGCGGGTCATTGCACCAACGACGCAGGCCAGGCGGCGTACGGCGCCAGCGGCCAGACCAACCGCCTCGGTACGTCGAACGTCGGCGGCACGCACAGCGTCAACGCTCGCGAAGGCGACATGGGCGTCGTCGCGGTGACCGAGGCCGGCTGGACCATCTCGCCGAACGTCAACACCTGGGGACAACCGGCCGTCACCGTGACCGGGGCGGCAGAGGCGATCGTCGGCGACACGGTCTGCCACTCCGGCAACACCGCGCCGAACTGGGAGTGCGGCACCGTCACCGCGGTCAACCAGAGCATCGACTACGGCTCCGTGGTGATCGACGGTCTGACCACGACCACCGCGTGCTCCGAAGGTGGTGATTCGGGAGGCGCCTGGCTGCGTGGCAACCAGGCGGTCGGCCTGCACTCCGGTGGCAACTCCACCTGCTCGCAGAACGAGGACAACTCGATCTTCCAGCCCGTCACCGAGGCGCTGGCCAAGTGGAGCCTGACGCTGCTCACCGGCTCGAGCGATCCGGGCGACCCGGATCCGGACCCGGGCGAGCGGATGTACTCGAACGGCGCGGACTACCCGATCCGCGACTTCCAGGTCGCGGTCAGCAGTGTCAAGGCGACGGCAACTGGCCGGACGAACAGCCCGGTGAAGGTGACCGTCGAGGGCAATCACACCTGCCTCGAGGACCTGAACATCAGTCTGGTCGCACCGAGCGGCCGCTGGTACTACCTCCAACGGTCCGGCGGCCTGACGTGTCACCCGCTGCCGGCGTCCAAGACGTACTCCGTTGCCGCCGACGAGACCGCGGCCGGTACGTGGACGCTGCGCATCGGTGACAACGGGTACGGCGACACCGGAACGCTCACCAACTGGTCCATCACGCTCTAAACGGCACCGGACAGGCACCGGCCGGCTCGGGGCAATGCCGGCCGGTGCCACCGTAAATCCCGGGTCGCCGGTCCCTGTCGTCTGGTAGGTAAGGGACATGACCATCGAGATCGGGCAGTTCGCGGGTGAGTGGGACGAGCTCCTGGAGCTCCTGGACATGGCGTTCTCGGCGCCGTGGACCGATGAGCAGTACGAGTCCGAGCGGCGGGTCTGGGAGCGTGAGCGCAGCGTCGTCGCGAGTGAGGACGGACAGCTCGTCGGGCACACCGGCACGTTCTCGCACCTGATGACGGTGCCCGGCGGGCAGTTGCCGGTCGCGGGCGTGACGATGGTCGGTGTCCGGGCGACGCATCGGCGTCGCGGCATCCTGCGGGACCTGATGCGCAGGCAGTTGACCGACATCCACGAGGCCGGTCGCGAGCCGCTGGCGGCGTTGACCGCGAGCGAGCCGGTGATCTACCCGCGGTTCGGCTACGGACTCGCGTCCGACCACCAGGAGATCGTCGTACCCAAGGCGTCTCGCACACTGCGCCCGGTGGCCGGCATCGACGACGTGCGGATCCGGTACGTCGACGTACGTGAGAATCTCGCCCGCTGCGCCGAGCTGCGGAACAGGCTGGCGCTGGAGCGACCTGGTGTGTGCCAGCACGACGAGCGCTGGCAGGAGTACTCGATCAGCGCCACCGTCACGAGCAACATCGCGAGCGCGTCCAAGCTGCGATGCGTCGTCGCCGAGCGGGACGGTGAGTTGACCGGGTTCGCGCAGTACCGGACGAAGCGCGCGGAGAAGGGGTACGTCGACGTACAGCGGGTGCATGCGGTGGATATCGCGTCGCATGCGGCGCTGTGGCGGTACCTGCTCGAACCGGATCTGCTCAGCGAGACGCGGTGCGCGATGCTCGCGTCGGACGACCCGCTGCTGGACCTGCTGCTCGACCCGCGGGCGCCGGGCCCGATCACGCGGGACGGTCTGTGGATCCGGCCGGTCGACGTACGTCGTGCGCTCGCGGAGCGGACGTACGCGCGGGACCTCGACGTCGTCCTGGAGGTGGTCGACGACTTTCTCCCGTGGAACGCGGGCCGCTGGCATCTCGCAGGCGGACCGGACGGCGCGTCCTGCGAATCGGTGTCGCGAGACGCCGACCTCACGCTCGACGTCCGCGACCTGGGCGCCGTCTATCTAGGCCGCCCGTCGCTGACGAGACTCGGCCGGGCCGGTCTGGTCGCCGAGCACACGCCCGCAGCGCTCGCCGCGACTGCGGAAGCGTTTTCCACATCTCGGCTGCCGTTCCTCGATACAGCCTTTTGAGGGGGTAGCCTGCCCAGATGCAGACGCAGCGTCGGGGTGCGCTCGCGGTGGTTGCCGTGCTGTTCGTCGGTGTGGTGGTGGCCGGCTTTGTCGTGCTTGCCTCCGCGAGCGGGCCGGTGCGCCCGATCAGCGACAGCACGCTGAGTGCGAGCCCGCGACCGCTGCCGACCTTCTCGGTGAGCGAAACGGCACCGGAGCAGTCACAGCCGTCGCCGCGCGCGCTCCCGCAGACTGAGACGCCGGGCTGGGTGCTGTCGTTGTGGCAGGCCGTGGTCTACCTGATCATCGCCGCGGTGGTGGGGTTCATCGTGCTGATCATCGTCCGCGTCCTGCGCCGGGTCCGGCTTCCGCAGGTGGAGCCCGACGAGCCCGACTGGGAGCGGATGAAGGCGGAGCGACTGGCCGAGGCGGTCGACACGGGCCTGGCTCGCATCGACACCGGTACGGCGACCGACGCGGTCGTCGCGTGCTGGGTCGCGTTGGAGGAGGCAGCTGCTTCAGCCGGCGTACCGCGGGATCCGTCCGAGACTCCGGCCGAGTTCACCGTGCGAGTGCTCGGGATCGGCGAGATCTCCGAGCCGCAGCTGATCCGGCTCGGTGAGTTGTACCGCGAGGCGCGGTACTCGACGCACGGTTCGAGCGAGCAGGCGCGGACGGAGGCCCGTGCGGCCCTCCTGCGACTGCGCGACGAGCTCGCCGCAGCTCACCCCGCGGAGGCGGAGGTCTCATGACTTCGTACCGATGGACTGCCTTGGAGGAGAAGGGGCCGCCGCCCGAGGTCAAGCGGAGGTCCATGCTGCCGAGCAAGCTGCTCCTGCAGCACCTCGGGGTGGCTGTGTTGGTGAGCTTGCTGCTCGTGACCGTGTTCGCCGCTGCTGGTATGGCGCCACGGCCGCTGTGGTTCGTGGCTGCGGCGCTGGCTGTCGGTGTGGTGTCGCTGGCGATCCGGCTGGTGGTGCCGCAGACCGTGGAGACGAGCTGGCCCGGGCGGCACGACGACAAACTGGCAGCGCTGCGAGCCCGGACCAACGACAACCGCACGCAGTTCATCGCCACCTGGTTGCAGGAGTCGAGCCGCGAACGGCGTGCCGGCGAGGGGTCGCAGACCTTCGCCCGCAGGGTCCGCCCACTGCTGTTCGAGCTGGCCACCGACCGCCTGGTGCACCGGCACGGCGTCGACCCCGAGCGGGAGCCGGACCGGGCCCGCGCGATCACCGGCGACCGGCTCTGGCAGCTGATCGCCGGCGACGACAAACGCACCGCGTCCCTCGACGAGATCGAGTACGCGATCCACACCATCGAGAACCTGTGAGGGAGACCAGTGACCGACGCAGCGACCGACGCAGCGACTGAGGGCGAGCTGAAGCTCGGTGAGGTGACCGAGCTGAGCCGGCAGGTGCTGGAGCGGGTCAGCCAGGCCGTGGTCGGGAAGGCCGAGGCGCTGGAACTGGTGCTCGCGGGCATCCTGGCCGGCGGGCACGTACTGCTCGAGGACTACCCGGGGCTGGCGAAAACGCTGGCCGCGCGGTCGTTCGCGCAGGCGCTCGGGCTGGAGTTCCGGCGGGTGCAGTTCACGCCGGACCTGCTGCCGTCGGACGTGACCGGCGCGTTCGTGTACGACCAGAAGGACTCCGAGTTCGTCTTCCGGCCGGGCCCGATCTTCACCGGTCTGCTGCTGGCCGACGAGATCAACCGGACGCCGCCGAAGACGCAGGCCGCGCTGCTGGAGTCCATGCAGGAGCACCAGGTGACGGTCGAGGGGCAGACGTTCCCGCTGCCCGTACCGTTCCATGTGCTCGCCACCGCGAACCCGGTGGAGTACGAGGGCACCTACCCGCTCCCGGAGGCGCAGCTCGACCGGTTCATGCTGCGGATCGGCTTCGGCTACCCGAGCCCTGCGGAGGAGTGGGAGGTACTGCGGCGCCGGATGAGCCGTCGTACTGAGGACCAATCGGTCGAGGCGGCAACAGATGCCGCTGGGCTGCGCGCCGCGCAACGTGCCGTCGAGACGGTGACCGTGGACGACACAGTTGGTCAGTACTGCGTCGATCTCGCCACCGCGACCCGTCGGGACTCGCAGGTGCTTGTCGGGGCATCGCCACGTGGGTCGCTGGCGCTGCTGCTGACGGCACGCGCGTACGCCGTCATCAAGGGCCGGGACTACGTCGTACCGGAGGATGTGAAGGCGGTCGCGGTGGCTGCGCTGGCGCACCGGATCACCGTGCGGCCAGAGCTGTGGCTGCACGAGGTCAGCGGAGCGACAGTGGTGCGGACTGTGCTCGGCTCGGTCGCAGCACCGCCCACCGTGGTAGGCGCCCGCGCATGAGTTGGAGGCCGACGCACGCGCAGGTCCGGGCGATCTGTGTCGCTGCGGTGCTGCTCGGCGCCGCCGTACTGCTGCGACGCCCGGATGCGGCCGTGTTCGGTCTGCCGCTGGCGTTCCTCGCCGTCTGGGGGCGGTTCTTCCGGCCGCGAGAGCGCCCGGAGGTGCACACCGAGCTGGACGCGGACGTGCTGTTCGAAGGGCAAGGTACGACGTACCGGATGCGCGTACCGGAGTCCGTCGACCCGGACACCGATCTGATCGTGGCGGCGTTGCCGCGGACGTTGTGGTTCCAGTACGACCCGCCGCAGGCTGCGATCGCGGAGCCGGTCTCGCACGGTGAGGTGCGGCTGGAGGTCGGCGTACGGTCGAAGCGCTGGGGACTGCGGTCGTTGGAGCGGCCAACAGTCACGGCGACGTCGACGGTCGGGGCGTACCGGATCCAGGTGACGTCGGCGGAGCCGCAGTCGGTCACGACGCTGCCGTTGCGCGAGGGATTCGAGGCAGTGGACGCCGTACCGCGGCCGGCCGGACTGGTCGGACTGCACAGGTCGCGGCGGCCGGGCGAAGGGACGGAGCTGGCCGGGGTACGGCCGTTCCGGACGGGGGACCGGTTGCGGCGGATCAACTGGTCGGTGTCCGCGCGGACGCAGGAACTGCACGTCACGTCGACGTGGTCGGACCGGGACACCGAAGTGGTGATCATGGTCGACACCGGCGGCGAGATCGGGATCAGCGAAGGGATCGACGGCCGGTCCTCGAGTCTCGACACCGCCGTCCGCGCGGCCGCCGCGATCGCCGAGCACTACCTGCGCAACGGCGACCGGGTGCGGCTGATCGACACCGGGAGCCTGTTCCGCGGCGTGCGGTCGGGGAGCGGACGCGCGCATCTGCGGCGGATCCTGGACACGCTCGTGCACGCGGACCGGCGCGGCCGGCAGCAGGACGAGGAGCAGTTGGCACGGCGGAACCGGGTGCGGTCGGACAGCCTGGTGCTCGTCCTCAGTCCGTTGCTGCGGCCGACGATCCTCGGCTACATCGTGACGCTCGTCCACTCCGGCTGCACGGTGATCGCGATCGACACGTTGCCGCCGGACGTCGTGTCGATCATGGACCTCGACGCGCACGACGCGCGGTCATGGCCGCTCGCTTGGCGTCTGCGGTTGCTCGAACGCCGCCGCGACCTCGACCGCCTCAGCGACCTCGGCGTACCAACCGTCCGTTGGCGAGGCGCCGGGACTTTGGACGAGGTACTGCGAGACGCCGCAAGAGTCTCCGCCGCTCCAAGGATTCGCTCATGACTGCTGATGAAAAGATCACGTTGTGGTTGGCGCAGTTGCGGGCGTCTGGGCAGGCTGTGGTGGTTGCTCGGCTGGTGATTGCGGTGGCCGGGGCGGTTGCGCTGGTTGTGCCTTCGGTGCAGTCGTGGGATCAGGCGGATCTGGTCCCGATCGTCGGCGCCGCGTCGTTGCTGTGCACCGTCGTACTGCCTGATTCGCTGGCCGCGATGATGTTCGTGCTGGTGGTGACTCTCGGGTGGCTGATGCGCGCACCCGGCGTGCCGAGTTGGAGCCTGGCCCTCACCTCGGTGGCGCTCGTCGTCGTCCACCTCGCCGCCGCATTCGCCGGCCAGTTGCCGTCGTACGCGCGGGTGCACCGAGCGGCCCTGCGGCGCTGGTGGTTGCCTGGAGCAATCGCCGTACTGTTGGCGCCGGCCGTCGCCGGAGCGGCCGCGCTGGTCCGCGGTGCTGACGTCGCCGGCTCGCTCGTCGTGACCGTCGCCGCCATCGCACTGGCCGCCGCGACCATCTGGTTCGCCGCCGACCAGAAACTCAGCCGCGACTGACCGGCATCAGTAAGCCCTCTTGCTGCGACTCCAGCGTCCGGTTACTGATCTTCGTGCCCCACGATCCGCAGGCCCTCGTACTCGGCGAAGTCGATGAAGTCCTTGACGTTGAGCGTTGCCAGCGGGAGGTCGTAGACGAGACAGCAGGCAGCGATCCAGCTGTCGTTCTGGGGCCGTGGACGGCCACGCTTGGTGGCATAGGCGGATATCTCGCCCCACTTCCGAGCCACAGCTTCGTTGTACGGCAGCGTCGGACGGGTGCTGAGCCACGCCTCGAGGCCGGCGATCTTGGAAGGCCCCCAGTTGCGAAGCTGTGCCCAGCGGCTCAGCTCTCCCAAGGTGACAAAGGTGATGCCGACCTGGGCGCCGAGCAGTTCGCGAAGCAACGCAGGTGGCAGCGCATTCTTGATGCTTAGCGACGCTACGTCGGTGTCCAGAACGATCCTGCGCATGCTCACGCGACGTCGGCCCGCCGCATCGTGCTCAGATCGGCGAGGAACTCGCCCAGTTCTCCGTCATCGAACACACCGTCCTCGGCAAGATCCTCGGCGGAGCCTACCGGAGCAGCCCCTCGGAAGAGTTCGTCGACCGACGCGGTCGCGCGCGACCGGCCAGAGTGTCCAGCGTTGTCAGCAGTCACGGCGTCACCTCCAATGTCGACTACCGCATCGAGTATCCCACGCCAGCCGGACAGGTGGGCGGAGCAACGGCCGAGTTCGGCCCGCGTCCGACCAGAAACTCAGCCGCGACTAGTGCTCGCCGAACGTCTTCTGGATCTCCTCGGCCCACGGCATCGGGATCGCGTCCGGGCCCAGGACCTGCATGGCGGACATGACGGTCAGCAACATCCCGGAGGAGAGGAACTCCCGGGTCTGCTGGGGTGACGCACCGGTCAGCTCGCGAACCAGGGTGTAGATGCGGCCGAAGCGTTCCCGGACGCAGTCGCCGATCACAGGGTCGCGGCTGGCGGAGAAGCCCTGCAGCAGGACCAGGAGCACCTCGGGCTCGTCGAACAGCCGCTCGTAGTTGCGGCCCAGCGAACTCAGCTCCGGGGTCTCGGCCGCGGCCTCGCGGAAGGTCTGCTCGATCCGCTCGCAGGCACTCCGCACGGCGGCCAGGAAGAGTTCCTGCTTGGTGCCGAACAGCCGGATCACATAGGGCTGTGAGACGCCGGCCAACCGGGCGATCTCGTCGGTCTTGGTGCCCTCGTATCCGGACATCGCGAAGGCCCGGACCGCGGCCACCAACACCTCTGCGCCGCGCTCCTTGGCGGTCAGCCGAACCTTGGGCGTCATCCGTGCTCCTTCCACTCCCTTGACATGTTATCAGTCGATGCATACTCTCGTCATCAAGCTTGTTATCAGTCAATTACAACTAGGGGTACGAGATGACATCGACCGCTCTCGATGAGAGGGAACAGACCGCTCCCCGGAGCCGTGGACTCGGGCTGGTGCTGGCCGCCGTGGGGATTCCGGTGTTCATGGTCACGCTGGACAACCTGGTCGTGACGAACGCGCTGCCGGTGATCAAGTCCGAGCTGGGAGCGTCCCTGTCGGACCTGCAGTGGTTCGTGAACGCCTACACGCTCGCCTTCGCCGCGCTGCTGCTGACCGCGGCCGCGATCGGCGACCGGCTCGGCCGGCGGCGGGTGTTCCTGGCCGGGATCACGCTGTTCACACTGGCCTCGGCGGCGTGCGCGCTGGCGACGGAGCCGTGGATGCTGATCGGGTCCCGCGCGATCCAGGGCATCGGCGCGGCGGCCGTGATGCCGCTGTCGCTGACGTTGCTCGCGGGCGCCGTACCGGAGAAGATGCGGAGCGCCGCGATCGGTATCTGGGGCGGCATCTCCGGCCTCGGAATCGCGGTCGGTCCGGTGGTCGGCGGAGCCGTCGTAGACGGCCTGAACTGGCAGTGGATCTTCTGGCTGAACGTTCCGGTCGGAGTCGTCGCCGTAGTGCTCGCCACGCGGGTCCTGACCGAGTCCCGGGGTACGGCGAAGCAGCTGGACCTGCTCGGACTGGTGCTGGCGACGTCCGGCGTACTTTCCGTCGTCTGGGGTGTTGTGCACGGAGCCGATGACGGCTGGACGTCCGCCGGTGTGCTGGGCTCGTTGATCGCGGGCGGCGTGCTGCTGGCCGCATTCCTCGGGTGGGAGCGCCGGACCGTGGCGCCGATGCTGCCGCTGCGGTTGTTCTCGGTTCGCTCGTTCAGCGTGGTGAACGTGGTCGCGTTCACCTTCGCGGTCGGCGTCTTCGGAGCGGTGTTCCTGCTGGCCCAGTTCTTCCAGGTCGTGCAGGGGTACACGCCGTTCCAGTCCGGTGTCCGCACGCTGCCGTGGACCGCGGCGCCGCTCGTGGTCGCACCGATCGCCGGCCTGATCGTCGACCGCGTCGGCCCTCGGGTCCTGATCGTGACCGGCCAGGCGCTCCTCGCCGCCGCCCTCGCCTGGATCGCACTGGTCACCACGGCGACCACGCAGTACGGCGAACTGGTCGCACCGTTCGTCCTCGCCGGAATCGGGATGGGGCTGACCTTCGCGCCGTCCGCGAGCGTGGTGATGGAGAACGCGTCCGACGCAGACCGGGGCGTGGCGTCCGGCACGAACAACACGATCCGCGAGGTCGGGGTCGCGATGGGCGTCGCCGTACTGGCCTCGGTCTTCGCGTCGGCCGGCTCCTACGAGTCGCCAGCGCAGTACGCCGCCGGCCTCGTCCCCGCCGTCTGGACCGGAGCCGCCATCGTCACCGCCGGCACCCTGGTAGCCCTCCTGCTGCCGGGTCGGGGACGCTCTAAAGTGTGAGCGTGCTGGACGCTGACGACGTACGACGGATTGCGCTGTCCTTGCCGGAGACGGTGGAGAAGCAGCGGTGGGGGCACCCGACGTTCGATGTGGCCGGGCGGATGTTCGTCACCGTGCCGGACGACCAGACGTCGTTCGCGGTGCGGTGCCCGCGGCTGGAGCGCGAGGAGCTGATCGCCGCGGAGCCGGAGAAGTTCTGGGTGCCGAAACACGAGGCGGGCTCGAACTGGGTTCGAGCCCGCCTCGAGGCGCTGGAGGATGCCGACGAACTGCAGGACATCCTCGTCGACTCCTGGCGGCAGGTGGCGCCGCCAGAGCTGTCAGCTGACGTTGGCCGGTGACGCCGCGAAGGTGTTGCAACTGGCCGGGTTGGCCGTGTTGAACGACTTCCCCATGAAGCGCCCCTGACTGGCCACACTGCCGTGGTCGCCCTCTTCGGGCTTGTCGCCCGCGGTGACGACGTACTTCTTCCAGACGTACAGCAGGTTCCCGTTGATCGGGTAGCTGCGCTTGTTCGCGGCCAGGAAGACGCCTGCGAAGCAGTTCGCCTGCAGCTCCATCCGACGCGTCATCCGCGTCCGGCCCTCGTAGTCCGACTGCTCGTACCGCAGGTTGCTGGCGGACTGCAGGATGCCGGTCATGAACTGCACGCTGTGGCCGTACTCGTGGGCGATCGAGCGGCTGTACCACATCCGCGCGTACGCCTGGCCGATCGGATCACCCGGGTACTGGGTGTACGCCTTCACGAAGACGTCCACCTTCATGTACATCATGTGGTTGCTCGGGCAGTAGAACGGTACGGCGACCGGACCGTCGCCGCACGGCGTCGACATCGAGCTCCCGGACCAGTACGTCATCCGCGGCGCGGTGAACTTGTACCCGGCCTTCGCCACCAGCGGCGCCCACGACTTGTCCAGGCAGGGCTTGATCGCGGCCCAGTAGGCGGCCGCGCCCCGGGCGTTGGTCGGCCGGTCCTTGGGCTCCCTGCAGTTGACCGTGGCCATCTGGCCGACCTTGTAGAGCGCGTTCTTGGCCACGACCGTGGTGTCCGCCGGCTTGTTCGGCGTACTCGACGTCTCGGTGGTGGTGGGCTCCGTGGTGGTCGGCTCTTCGGACGGCGACTCGGAGGGCTCCTCGGTCGGCTCTTCCGTCGGCTCCTCGGTCGGGGAGGTGGTCGGCTCGGGGGTGTACCGGCTCGGCGTCACCGGTGGGGTGGTCACGTCGGTGGCGGCCTTCCGGACCAGACCGATGATCGCGCCGCCGACGACGGCCACCACGACGATCGACAGGATCGCGATCAGCGGCGCCTTCGACTTCTTCCGCGGCTGCTGCGGCTGCCAGCCCATACCGGGACCGCCGGGACCGCCAGGACCGCCGGGACCACCCGGGCCGAAGCTCGGACCCCAGCCGAAGCCGGGACCCTGCGGCGACTGGCCGTACTGCGCGGAACCGTGGCCACCGTACTGACCCGGAGGCGGGCCTTGGGGAGGACCGCCGTACGGGCCCTGCTGCGGTGGGCCGCCGTACTGACCGGGCGGAGGACCCTGCGGCGGACCGCCGTACTGACCCGGTGTTGGACCCTGCGGCGGGCCCTGCTGGTACGGCGGGTTCTGGCCGGGCGGCCCGTAGGGTGGCTGGCTCAACGCCGTTCCTCTCGTCCCTCGTGCTGGCATTCAGCGACCGCCACAGTATCGGCAACAAACAGGTCAGCTCCGGCGACCCTCGACAGGTAGGGTCGATCAGGTGACTGCTGCCACTACCCCGAACAGCCCGATCGACCAGCTCGCCGAGCGGCACCTCGAGCAGGAGATCGTGCTCGACCCGATCCTGGCGACCGAGCTGGGCGTCCCCGGCCACGACCACGAGCTGCCGGACTTCACGCCGGCCGGTTTCGAGGCGCGGATCGAGCAGACCAAGAGGTCGCTCGCCGAGGCCGGGGCGATCGAGCCGGCGAGTCCGCGGGAGGAAGTCGCCAAGGACGCCTTCGTGGAGCGGCTCGGTCTGGAGGTCGAGCGCCACGAGGCCGGCGTACCGCAGCACCAGCTGAACGCGATCGCCTCGGTGCCCGCGGCGTTGCGGCAGGTGTTCGACCTGATGCCGACCGACACCGAGCAGGACTGGGAGATCGTCGCCATCCGGCTGAACCAGATCGGTACGGCGCTCGACGGGTACCGCGAGACGCTGCTCGAGCAGGCCGATCAGGGCCGGATCTCGGCGGTGCGCCAGGTGACCGGGCTGGCCGGGCGGATCGCCAGCTGGACCGGTGCCGAGGGCGACGACTTCTTCGCCGGACTGGCCGCGCAAGCTCCCGAGAGTGCGGTCAAGTCGACCGTCGAAGCCGCGGCCGCCTCGGCGCGGAAGGCGTTCGACCAGTTCGGCTCGTGGCTGACCGCCGACCTCGCGCCGCGGGCGCCGGAGCGGGACGCGTGCGGGCGGGAGGTGTACGAGCTGGCCTCCCGCAACTTCCTCGGCGCCGCGATCGACCTCGAGGAGACGTACGCCTGGGGCTGGGCGGAGCTCGCCCGGATCGAGTTGGCCATGCAGGACATCGCGGCCGGGCTGAACGGCGGCGACCGCGGGATCGAGGCGACCGCGGCGCTGCTGGACAACGACCCGGCCCGCAAGATCCACGGCAAGGAAGCGTTCCGGGACTGGATGCAGCAGATGTCCGACGCGGCCGTGGCCGAGCTGGGCAGCACGCACTTCGACATCCCGGCCGAGATCCGCAGGCTCGAGTGCATGATCGCGCCGACCTCGGACGGCTCGATCTACTACACCCCGCCGAGCGAGGACCTGACCACGCGCGCCGGCCGGATGTGGTGGGCGGTCCCGAGCGGCGTGGAGGGCTTCGCCACCTGGCGCGAGGTCACCACGGTCTACCACGAGGGCGTGCCCGGACATCACCTCCAGGTCGCCCAGACGATGCTGCGCACCGACCTGCTGAACCGCTGGCAGCGGATCGCCTGCTGGGTCTCCGGCCACGGCGAAGGCTGGGCGCTGTACGCCGAACGCCTGATGGAGGAGCTCGGCTACCTCGAGGACGCGGGCGCGCGGTTCGGCATGCTCGACGCCCAAGGGTTCCGCGCCGCGCGGGTGATCGTCGACATCGGCATGCACCTGGAGCTGGAGGTGCCGAAGGACAACCCGTTCGGCTGGCGGCCGGGGGAGCGGTGGAACGCCGACCTCGGGTTCGAGTTCCTGCGGGCGCACTGCCGGATGGAGACCGAGTTCCTGCAGGCCGAGCTGAACCGCTATCTCGGATGGCCCGGCCAAGCGCCGGCGTACAAGGTCGGCGAACGGATCTGGCTGCAGGCGCGGGAAGAGGCCAAGCAGCGCAAGGGATCCGCGTTCGACCTGCGGGCCTTCCACTCCGACGCGCTGAACCTCGGGTCGATCGGCCTCGACCCGCTGCGCCGGGCGCTGGCGAAGCTGTGAGCACCCGTTTCGTCCTGGCGTCGGCGTCGCCGGCGCGACTGAAGACGCTGCGCGCCGCGGGGATCGAGCCGGAGGTGATCGTCTCCGGCGTCGACGAGGACAACGTCACCGCGGAGAACCCCGGCGAGCTCGCGCGCCTGCTCGCCGTCTTGAAGGCCCGTGCCGTGGTCGCGAACCTGGACGACCACGCGACCGTCCTCGGCTGCGACTCGGTCCTGGAGTTCGACGGCGTCGCGTACGGCAAGCCCGGTACTCCCGAGGTCGCCCGCGAGCGCTGGCGGATGATGCGCGGGCGTCGCGGCGTACTGCACACCGGCCATTGCCTGTTCGACACATCCTCCAAGCAGGAGATCCGGGAGTTGGCGTCGACGGAGGTCCAGTTCGCGGACCTGACCGACGAGGAGATCGACGCGTACGTCGAGACGGGCGAGCCGCTCGTGGTGGCCGGCTCGTTCACGGTCGACGGACTCGGCGGCCCGTTCGTCACGGCGATCGAGGGCGACTATCACAACGTCGTCGGACTCTCGCTGCCGTTGCTGCGCCGGATGCTGATCGAGGTCGACATCACCTGGCCCGAGCTGTGGCGGTCCCAGAAACCCTTCACGTACGACGAATCCGTCGCGGAGACGTACGACGAGACACGCGGCGGTCCGGCCCGCGCCGAAGCGGCCGCACGCGCTGTCGACTCGCTGCTCCCCAAGGGCGGACGAGTTCTCGAGCTCGCGGTCGGGACCGGGATCGTCGGCGCCGAGCTGGTTGCTCTGGGCAACCTGGTGCACGGTGTCGACCTGTCCGTGGCGATGCTGGAGCGTGCACGGGTCCGGCTACCGGGGCACGTCGCGGCGGCGGATGCGACGCGGTTGCCGGTGGCCGATCGCCGGTGCGACGCGGTCGTGGCCGTCTGGCTCTTGCACCTGCTCGACGACAGCGAGCCGGTCATCGCCGAGGTCGCACGGGTCCTGCGCACCGACGGCGTCTTCGTCACCACCACCGAGAAGTCCGACGCCGGCCGCTACGCCGACGGCCGCGGCCCCAACGACACCCGCTCCCAGGACGCCCTCGCCCACCTGGTCGCGGTCGCGGCCCGGCACGGCCTGGTCCTCGACGGCGCCACAAGCTTCGTTGGCCCGACCCGCAACACGGGGGATGCCCCGACGTACCCGGTGGTGCGTTTCCGACGGAGCTGACCCTCAAGTCGGGTCAGGCGGTGAGTCCGGTCTTGTCGTCGAGGTACTGCAAGAGGTCGTGCGCTGCCAGTTCGACGGCCTTGTGCCGCCATTCGGAGGCCCGGTAGACCGAGGCGATCAGCGCGGTGCGGTGGATGCGGCGGAAATCGCCGAGTACGAACCCGTAGCGCGCCTTGGTCTCCTCGGCGGCGCCGTCGGTGAGCCCAAGGTGCCAGGCGCCGTACTCCTGCCAGCCGTGCTTGTCCAGGTACGAGTTCTGGTCGTCGGCCCGCGGCTGCACCTCACCCCAGTCGCTGTCCAGCACGTACTGGCGCGCGTCGATCAGCTTCCGTGCGTGGTCGAGAGCCTCAGGGTTGACCGCGTACTTAGCCATACCACCAGTGTTTACGGATGAGCGCTGGCGCGCCACTGTCCGGGGCCAGGGTGGAACGGGGTGCGGGCGTTGCGCCAGTAGGTGGCCCAGTTGCTGGCTCGGTCCGGGTCGGCGGCCGGAGCCGGTACGGCGGCGCGTGCGGCGACCACCGCGATCAGAGCGGCGAGCTCTTCGGGTGTTGGGTTGCCTTTGGCAATCTTGATGGTGGTCACAGTGGGATGTTCCCATGCTTCTTCGGGGGCAGGGTGTCGCGTTTGGTGCGGAGCAGGCGGAGGGCGCGGACGATCTCGGCGCGGGTCTCGCTCGGCTTGATGACGGCGTCGATGTAACCGCGCTCGGCCGCGATGTACGGGTTCGCCAGGTGGTCCTCGTACTCGGTGATCAGCTCCTGGCGGCGGGTCTCGACGTCCTCGGCCGCGGCGAGCTCGCGGCGGTGCAGGATGTTGACCGCGCCCTGGGCGCCCATCACCGCGATCTGCGCGGTCGGCCAGGCGATGTTCATGTCGGCGCCGAGGTGCTTCGAGCCCATCACGTCGTACGCGCCGCCGTACGCCTTCCGGGTGATCACGGTGATCATCGGGACGGTCGCCTCGGCGTACGCGTAGATCAGCTTGGCGCCGCGGCGGATGATGCCGTTCCACTCCTGGTCGGTGCCGGGCAGGAAGCCGGGGACGTCGACGAAGGTCAGGATCGGCAGGTTGAACGCGTCGCAGGTCCGGACGAACCGGGCCGCCTTCTCGGACGCGTCGATGTCCAGGGTGCCGGCGAACTGCATCGGCTGGTTCGCGACCACGCCGACCGGGCGGCCCTCGACCCGGCCGAAGCCGACGATCAGGTTCGGCGCGAACAGCGTCTGCACCTCGAGGAACTCACCGTCGTCGACGACCGCCTCGATCGCGGTGTGCATGTCGTACGGCTGGTTCGGCGAGTCCGGGACCAGGGTGTCGAGCGCCAGGTCGGTCTCGGTCGGCTCCAGGTCCGCCGGGGCGTCGTACACCGGCGGGTCCTCGAGGTTGTTCTGCGGGAGATGACCGACCAGGGCCTTCACCCACTCGATCGCGTCCTCCTCGTCGGAACCGAGGTAGTGCGCGTTGCCGGACTTGGTGTTGTGCGTCCGGGCGCCGCCGAGCTCCTCCTGGGTGACGTCCTCGCCGGTGACGGTCTTGATCACGTCCGGGCCGGTGATGAACATGTACGACGACTCGTCGACCATCACGGTGAAGTCGGTGACCGCGGGCGAGTAGACCGCGCCGCCGGCGCACGGGCCCATGATCAGCGAGATCTGCGGGATCACCCCGGACGCGCGGACGTTGCGGCGGAAGATCTCGCCGTACAGGCCGAGGCTCACCACGCCTTCCTGGATCCGGGCGCCGCCGGAGTCGTTGATGCCGATCAGCGGGCAGCCGATCTTCATCGCCAGGTCCATCACCTTGACGATCTTCTCGCCGAACACCTCGCCGAGGCTGCCGCCGAAGACCGTGAAGTCCTGCGCGAACACGCACACCTGACGGCCGTCGATGGTGCCGAACCCGGTCACCACGCCGTCGCCGTACGGGCGGTTCGCGTCCAGCCCGAAGCTCGTCGAGCGGTGCCGCGCGAACTCGTCCAGCTCGGAGAAGGAGCCCTCGTCCAGCAGCAGCGTGATCCGCTCACGCGCGGTCTTCTTACCGCGTGCATGCTGCTTCTCCACCGCACGCTCCGATCCGGCGTGGACGGCGTCGTCGAGCCGCTGCTCGAGGTCCGCGATCTTCCCGGCGGTGGTGTGGATGTTCACGGTCTCTCCCATGAACGCGCAGCCTACGCGCCAGTACGCCGTACCGCCTGTGACGTCGCTCGCAAGCCGCAGACTGAACCGGTCCGGCGATAGGTTCGATCCATGGAACCGCAGCCGACCGAGCGTGCACCGTCGCTGGACGAGGTCCGGGCGATCGTGGCGCGGGGGCTCGTGTCCAGAGTTGAACATCACGCCGGGATCCAGACAGATCTCACGGACGGCCAGGTGGAGTCGCCGCCTGCCGCGACGGCCGCCGCAGCCGAGACGATGGTGCTGACGTCAACCATTCCCGTCGAGAGCCGGCCGGCGGCCACCGCCGCGACCGCGACCATGCTCACCGAGGGCTTCGACGAACTGCCCGCCCTGGTGGCCGGCTGGAGAGCGGACGGCTCGGACGTGCAGAGGGAGGCCGAGGTGTACGGCGGCACGCTCGGGGACCGCACGCTGGCAGCAGTCCGGGGATTCGAGGTGCACCCGCCGAATCCTCAGGGCGCGGAACCGAACCGCGTCTTCGGGACCGATCCAGCGGTCCCGCCCCTCCGCCGGGTCCAGGCCCCGACCGGGCAGACGCGCCAGGCCGACGACGCTGCTGCACACTCCCGGAACAAGGGATCTGACGGCCTTATCCGGTGAGGTCTACAGGGGGCCGGCGCTGAAGAGTTTGGGGAGGCGGGCGGCTTGGGCCAGGTCGCCGTGGACCGAGAGGCGTTGTTTGAGGACGGCCAGAACGGGGTCCTCGTTGCCGGTGACGATGCGGAGCAGGGTGGTGGGGTCGGTGCGGATCGAGATGTCCGCGGGAGTGGGGCGCGGGGACACGAGCGTGCAGCGGCCGTCGTGGACGCGGAGCCAGTACTCGTCGATCGATTCGCGACGACCGGCCCCGCCCGCGCCGGTGATCTGCCAGCTGATCACAGCGTCGAACCCGGCGGCCCGGGCGGGTCGGAGATACTCCGGCATCCGGCGAAAGATCTCGCGCAACGCGATCTCTCGCACACCCCCGATGAGTCGATGCCGAAGCTCCCGCTCCGACGTCCGGTCGACCAGCCGGGCGAGCTCACTCGCGTCCAGGGCCGTGAGGCCGTCGGACTCGAGCCAGCCGGCACTGCCTCGATCGGTCATCGACCACCCCCGCGGCAGTTCCTACCAGACCGTAGGAATTTCCTACGATGCGCTAGGTTTGTCAAGTGGTTGGGGACGGTGGGAGACGCCGGCGCGCGCCGCACCTCGGTCCGGAGCGTCGCCGCCCGCTCATCCTGGACGCGGCCCTCGAGGTCTTCTCCGCGAACGGGTACGCCGGGACCACGATGCAGTCGGTCGCGGACGCGGCCGGGGTCACCAAACCGGTCGTCTACGACTGCTTCGCGAACCGTGACGAGCTGCTGCTGGCCCTGCTCGCCCGCGAGGAGCAGCACCTGGTGGTCTCGATCATGGCCGCGCTTCCCGCGGACCCGAACGTCGGTACCCCGGAGGAGCACGTCCTCGAGGGCGTGACCTCGTTCCTCACCGCCGTGTCCAAGCAGCCCCAGTCGTGGCGGATCGTCTTCGGCGCGCAGTACGGCGCCGCGCCCGTCGTCGCCGAGCGGGTCCTCGCGGCCCGCGCGTTCCTGGTCGAGAGCCTGCGCCTGACCCTGGTCAAGTCCCTGCCCGGCGTCACCGACCCGGACGCGAACCTCCCGGTCCTGGCCGAGCTGCTGGCCTCGATGATCGAGGCCTGCGCCCGGATGCTCGTCACCGGCGCCACCGACCGCTCCCCGGCCGACCTGGCCCGCACCGTCTCCCAGGTGGTCGGCGGCGGCTTCACCAACGTCTGAAACGGGATCCTTCCGGATCGCGACGTACGGTGAGATTGCTGGGTGTGCGGTCACGATCCGCTTCCAGTGGGCGGACTGTCTGCGGCGTTGGCGGGCGTCCGCCGATAGGGTGGGCGAACGTGACCGAGACCGGTAGTGAGACCCGTACCCGCGCGCGGTTCGAGGTGCCTGAGGAACTCAGGGCCGACGTCCGCCTGCTCGGCGAGATCCTTGGCAAGGTTCTGGTCGAGTACGCCGGTCAGCCCCTGCTCGACGACGTCGAGAAGTTGCGTGAGCTGACCATTGCCGGTGACGGCGCCGCGGCCGAGCAGTTGGTCGCGTCCTGGCCGCACGAGCGGGCCGAGGACGTCGCCCGCGCGTTCACCTGCTACTTCCACCTGACGAACCTGAGCGAAGAGCTGCACCGCGCCCGCGTACTGCGTGAGCGCGACCGCGCCGGCAGCGAAGCCGTGGTGTCCGAGCTGGCGCAAGCCGTGGAGCAGATCACCCGTGACAGCGGCGAGCAGCAGGCCCGTGCACTGCTGAACGGCCTGGAGTTCCGGCCCGTGCTGACCGCACACCCGACGGAGGCCCGGCGCCGCGCCGTACTGGCGACCATCCGCCGGATCAGCTCGTTGCTGGACGAGCGCCACGACCCGCGGGCCGGTGACAGCGACCTGGCGGAGAACCGTCGCCGCCTGGTCGAGCAGGTCGACATCCTCTGGCGTACGTCGCAACTCCGCACCAGCCGCCCCTCGCCGCTGGACGAGGTGCGCTCGGCGATGGCGGTGTTCGAGGAGACCCTGTTCAACGTCGTCGGCAACGTCTACCGGCGGCTCGACGACGCGCTGGCCGGTGACGAGGCCGGGACGCGGACGCCCGTGGTGGCGCCGTTCGTCCACCTGGGCTCGTGGATCGGTGGCGACCGCGACGGAAACCCGAACGTGACCGCGGCGATCACCCGGGAGGCCATGCAGATCCAGGCCGACCACGTCCTCCGGGCACTCGAGCAGGCCACCGAGGCGCTCGGCCGGGCCCTCACCCTGGACGCCGCGACCACGCCGCCGTCCGCGCCGGTACGCCGCATCCTGGAGGACGCCCGCGCGGTCAACCCGGAGCTGATCACCGACATCGAGACCCGCTCGCCGGCCGAGCCGCACCGACAGCTCCTGCTGCTCGCTGCCCGCCGGCTGGCCGCGACTCGCGCCCGCGACGCCGACTTCGGGTACCCGCGGGCCGCTGACTTCCTGCACGAGCTCAAGGTCCTGCAGGACTCGCTGGTATCCGCCGGTGCACCACGCCAGGCGTACGGCGAGCTGCAGCACCTCATCTGGCAGGTGAACTCGTTCGGGTTCCACCTGGCCGAGCTAGAGGTCCGACAGCACTCCTCCGTGCACGCCAAGGCGCTGGAGGAGGTCCTCGGCGGTGGCGAGCTGTCCGACCAGACGGAGGAGGTGCTCGCCACACTCCGGGTGATCGGCCAGATCCAGCAGCGCTTCGGCCCCGAGGCCTGTCGCCGGTACGTCGTGTCGTTCACCCGCAACGCCGGCGACCTGGCGGCGGTGTACGAGCTGGCCGACGCGGCGCTGGACGGGCGTCCGATCGAGCTGGACGTCGTACCGCTGTTCGAGACCGGTGAGGACCTGCAGAACTCGGTGGAGGTGCTGGACAACGCGATCCAGCTCACCCGGGTCCGGCACCGGCTCACCGCGAACGACCGGCGCTTCGAGGTCATGCTCGGGTACTCCGACTCCGCCAAGGACGTCGGACCGGTGTCGGCGACGCTGGCGCTGTACGACGCGCAGGCGCGGATCACCGCGTGGGCGCAGCGCAACGCGATCCGGCTGACCCTGTTCCACGGCCGCGGTGGTGCGCTCGGACGTGGCGGTGGTCCGGCGAACCGCGCCGTACTGGCGCAGGCTCCTGGCTCGGTGGCCGGGCGGTTCAAGCTGACTGAGCAGGGCGAGGCGATTCCGGCCCGGTACGGGAACTCGGCGATCGCGCAGCGGCACATCGAGCAGGTGACTGCAGCAACGTTGCTGGCGTCGACGCCGGCAGTGGAGGAGCGGGCCCTGGTCGCGGCCGAGCGGTTCGCTGTGGTCGAGAAGACGCTCGATGAGGCCGCGCGTACGGCGTACCACGGGCTGGTGAAGGCGGACGGCTTCGCGGAGTGGTTCAGCACCGTGACCCCGCTGGAGGAGCTGGGCCAGCTGCCGCTTGGGTCGCGGCCTGCCAGGCGTGGCGTCGCGGTGTCGTCGCTGGAGGACCTGCGGGCGATCCCGTGGGTGTTCGCGTGGTCGCAGGCCCGTGTGAACGCACCAGGTTGGTACGGCCTCGGTACGGCGCTTGCTGCGGTCGGGGACGTCGACCTGCTGCGGGACGCGAACCAGAACTGGCCGCTGTTCCAGGTGATGCTGGAGAACGCGGAGATGTCGCTGGCCAAGACGGACCGGCGCATCCTCGGCCGCTACCTGGAGCTGGGCGACCGGCCGGAGCTGACGCAGCGGATGCTCGACGAGCACGCGCTCACCACCGAGTGGGTGCTCAAGGTGCTCGACCAGGAGCGCCTGCTGCAGGGACGCCGCGTGCTGGGCCGTGCGGTCGAGCTGCGCAACCCGTACGTCGACGCGCTCAGCTACCTGCAGCTGCGGGCACTGCGGACGCTGCGCACCGATGACTCACTGGACGAGGCGCAAATCGTCCGTACTCGGCGGCTGCTGTTGCTGACCGTTTCTGGCGTCGCTGCCGGTCTGCAGAACACCGGATGAGCTTCAGCGACCTGGAGCGGCCCCCGCTGGACGAGCAGTTCCTGCGGGGGCGGTTGGTGCGTCCCGGTGCGCTGTGGACGCAGGTCGACGTACTCGCGGAGACGCCGTCGACGAATGCTGTTGTGGCAGCTGCGGCTGCAGGTGGTCAGCCAGAGGGACTGGTCGTTGCTGCGGAGTACCAGTCGTCTGGTCGCGGGCGGTTGGGACGTACCTGGACCACACCGCCCCGCTCTGCGTTGCTGATGTCGGTTCTGCTGCGTCCGACGGCCGTTGAGGCGTCACGGTGGCCCTGGCTGGGGCTGCTGGTCCCGCTGGCGGTGGCCGCGGCGGTGCGGCAGGTGGGTGAGATTCCGGCGCAGGTGAAGTGGCCGAACGACGTACTGGTCGAGAACCGCAAGCTCGCCGGCATCCTGCTGGAGCGCGTCGAAGGACCGGCTGCCGTGATCGGCATCGGTCTGAACGTGACCCTCCGCGAGTCGGAGAAGCCTCACGAAGCCGCCACGTCGCTCGCGCTGGAGAAGGCCGCGACAACCGACCGGGCCACCGTGATGTCAGCGGTACTCCGTGAGCTCGCCTCCCGCTACCAGTCCTGGGTCAACGCCAACGGCGATCCCGCCGTCGTCCTCCCGGAGTACCGCGAACTGTCCGCCACCCTGGGACAGGCGGTGCGCGTAGAACTCCCCGACGGCACCTTTCTCGAAGGAACCGCCCGCGACCTGGCCGACGACGGCCGCCTGATCGTCGACACCCCCGACGGCGTCCGACCGCTGGCCGCCGGGGACGTCACCCACCTGCGAACTAGTGCGTGAAGAGCTTGGCTGCGGTGATCAGGGTCTGGATGATGCCGTAGCCGAGGAGTACGGCGACCAGTAGCCAGGAGATCACCAGGCGCGGAGTCTGATTCATTGTGCGGCCTCCACCGTGGACTCGGACTTCTCGTGGAATCGCTCGGAGACCGAGCGGATCAGCAGGTTCGCGACGAACCCGACGGCCAGTACGCCGACCATCGTGAACAGCGCCGGCCGGTACGCCGCCGCGGTCAGCGTGCCCGGTTTGCCCTCGCGGTCCAGGAACCCGTTGATGATCAGCGGCCCGGCGATCCCGGCCGCCGACCACGCGGTCAGCAGCCGGCCGTGGATCGCGCCGACCTGATAGGTGCCGAACAGGTCCCGCAGGTACGCCGGAACCGTCGCGAACCCGCCGCCGTAGAACGAGATGATGACCGCGGCCAGCAGCACGAAGACCACCGTGCTCGTGTGCCCGACGGTCGCCAGCAGCGCGTACGCGACGATCCCGACGCCCAGGTACATCGCGTAGATCGGCTTCCGCCCGATCACGTCGGACGTCGAGGACCAGCCGAACCGGCCGGCCATGTTGAAGATCGACAGCAGGCCGACGAACCCGGCGGCGGCCGCGACCGCGACGCTCGACTTGCCGCCGTCGCCGCGGAAGAAGTCCTGGATCATCGGGCTGGCCTGCTCGAGGATGCCGATCCCCGCGGTGACGTTGCAGAACAGCACGACCCACAGGAACCAGAACTGCGGCGTCTTGATCGCGTTCGCCGCCGAGACGTTGCCGGTCGTGACGAGGGCCTTCTGCTGCACCGCCGACGAATCGAAGCCGGCCGGCGCCCAACCGTCGGCGGGGACGCGGATGTTGAAGACGCCGAACATCATGATCACGAAGTAGCCGATGCCCAGCGTCAGGAACAGGCCGACCAGCGCGCTGCCGCCGGCCACCGACGTGCTCACGTTCGGGTCGTAGCCGGAGTCGTAGAGGCCGAGCAGCTGGCGGGACAGCGGGCTGGCGACCAGTGCGCCGCCGCCGAAGCCCATGATCGCCAAGCCGGTCGCGAGCCCCGGGCGGTCCGGGAACCACTTGATCAGCGTGGAGACCGGCGAGATGTACCCGATCCCGAGGCCGATGCCGCCGATCACGCCGTACCCGAGATAGACCAGCCAGAGCTGGCCGGTGCCGATGCCGAGGGCCCCGACCAGGAACCCCGTCGCCCAGAAACAGGCGGCGACGAACATCGCCTTCCGCGGTCCGTTGCGTTCGACCCAGGTGCCGCCGACGGCGGCGGACAGGCCGAGCATCACGATCGCGATGCTGAACACCACGCCGACCGCGGTCTGGCTGGTGCCGAAGTGCTTCACCATCGACGTCTTGTAGACGCTGGTCGCGTACGCCTGGCCGATGCACAGGTGGACGGCGAGTGCGGCCGGCGGGATCAGCCAGCGGCTGTAGCCCGGCGGTGCGACGGTGTGCTCCCGGTCGAGAATCGACAAGACTGCCATCACGGCTCCTTCTGGTCCCCAGTCGTTACCCCCCGCGCATCTTGGCTGACTGTATGCATTTTGTGAAGTGTTAAACCTCTTTGCCACCCGATCAGCACCCGAGGGTTGCCCTCGATCGTGTCGGGAGGGGACAACCGAACCCGGTACCTGTGAGACTGGGGCCATGGCGATCTCGGCGAAGTTGTTGGGTGAGGACGAGTACGTCGTCGTCAGCACCCGGACGCACTGGAAGGCGCTGATCGGGCCGGTCTTCCTGCTGCTGGTGGTGGCGGGCCTGGGCGGCTTCCTGGCCGCGATCGTGCCGTCCGGGTCACTGCAGACCCCGGCCCGGATCGCGATCCTCGCGGTCGGCGTGGTCGTCGTCGCGACCTTCGCGCTGAAGCCGTTCCTGAACTGGTTGTTCTCGACGTACACGATCACCAACCGGCGGCTGATCACCCGGCACGGCATCCTCACCCGGACCGGCCGGGACATCCCGCTGATGCGGATCAACGACGTGTCCTACGAGCACGGTCTGGTGGACCGCATCCTCGGCTGCGGCACGCTGCACATCGAGTCCGCCGGCGAACGCGGTCAGGTCGTGCTCCCCGACGTACCGCATGTCGAGCACGTCCACCTGCAGATGTCCGACCTGCTGTTCGGCGGCCCGGAGGGCAGGCCCGGCGACGGCATCCTCGAGGAAGAGCAGCCCCCGGAACACATGCGCCGCCGCCCGCAACAACCCCAGCAACAGCCGCGAACCGACGACGGCGACACAATCTTCAGCTCAGACGACGACCGCTAGCTCAGCAGCGCGGACGGGCACAGCTGCTCGGCCCGGACGACCGCAGCCTGCTCCGGGCACTCACCGAAGAACTCCCGGAACAACCGGTTCAGGTGCGCGACCCTCTGCTTCGGCGTGCGCAGGCTGACCACGCGGATGGTGAGTGGCCTCGACAGCTGTCCGGTTTGGTCGACGCGTGGGTGGATGGGATCGATCAGACTGCGGGCCGTGCGGCCTTCGTCACGGGCATAGTCGAGTACTTCGTTGCGCGCCGACCTCATGCCGGCCCGCCGACCGTCAGCGAAGACGCTCGGGTGCTTCGGCGGCCCGAGCACCAGAGCGTCGGCGATAGCGCGCAGCTCGTGACGGAGACTTCCGTAGCGCATCGGTGCACCGATGGTCCGGAGCTGGTCGACGACCTCGGCGTTGTGCCGCCAGACCGAGTCGGCCTGCTCGAGCGCCTCGATGACATCGACTCAGAAGACCTCGAGGCTGACGGGGGCCAGCGGCCAGCCGAAGGCCGCGGTTGTTCGGTTGAGGGCGCCCGGGGTGTGTTCGGTGACCCGGGCGGTGGCGGCGAACTCGGCCAGGGGTCGGCCGCCCAGGTAGGCGGCGGACAGCTCGGTGGTGGAGAGGGTCAGGTCGGCCGGGGCTTCGGTGCGTTCGCAGGACGCGGACGCGTCGGACGCGCTCAGGTGGAAGCGGCCGGCGTTCCTCTCGATCAGGTCGTCGGTTACTTCCAGGACGACGTCGAGTGGGACGGCGTACCGACGTTGCTGGAGTGCCCGCTGGACGTCGGTGATGCGGAGCCAGAGAGACTCGCTGACTCGGCGGTCCAGGGCTGTGGGGGTGCTGACCAGTTGCATGAGCGGCTCGTCGACGGCGGCGTACCCGTAGCCGAGCTTCGCGCTCAGGTCCATCGTCAGCAGATGCTGCCAGAGCACCCGGTACGCCGTGGGCTCCGGGGCGACCAGCTCCTCGACGTGCACCTCGTACGCCGGGCCGGTCGGATTCCAGACCATCTTGCCGCGCCACAGGGCGTACCCGTCCACGGTGCCGGTCTCGTCACGATGGACCACGATCCGAAGCGCGGTCCGGCCGCCGCGGTTGTCCGGTTTGTCCTCCAGGTGCTTCTGCCAGCGCAGCTCCGAGCGATCGGACACGCCGGCTCGAACCTGCTGCATCTCGCCGAGGATGCGCGGCAGCTCCTTGAGCGCCTCGTCCGCGGTCAGCTCGCCGAGCTCGCCTGGGCGGATCGGTCCGGTCGGCGGGCCGACGCGGTGCAGGTCGACCTCGTACGCCGTACCCCAGGCAGCTGCGCCGTACCCGAACCGGCCGTAGATCGCCGGCTCGCTGGCCCACAGCACCGCGATCGCCTCCGGCACTTCGCGCAACTGCTTCGCCATCAGCTGGGACAGCACTCCGCGCCGCCGGTGCGTCGCCCGTACGCCGACCCCGGTCACGTGCGCCGCGGGCACCACGGCACCCGGCACGGACAGGGTGCGTGTCAACGCCAGCGTGGTCCCGACGAACTCCCCGCCGTCGACCGCCACCAACGTCCGCTCCGGCTCGAACAGCTGCAGCGCGAGATCGTCCGGCGTCACCTCGAACATCATCGCCGTACTGAACACCGCCCGTACCGCGTCGAACTCTCCGACCTCCGCCGTCCGCACCTCGATCTCGGTCATCTCCGAATTTTCACATGCCCTACCCGCAACTACCGCCCACGGGAGAGCATCAAGCCAAGTGAAAGGGGGTGGGACCAATGATCAAACCTCTCGGAACAACCGCGGTGGCCCTGCTCGTCGCCGCAACCCTCGCACCGACCCCGGCTTCGGCCACGTCGGCCACGTCGGCGGTCAACTGCTACGTGCACGCGTCGTCGATCACCGCCATGGGGGACCACAACAACGTGGCGGTTGTGTCGACCACGCCGCCGAAGGCGACCAGCGGCACGCTCGGCCGCGGTGCCTTCGCACCCGGTCAGGTGAAGGTGATGGCCACGATGTCGGTACTGATCGACCAGGGCCCTGACGGCTCTGAACACGGCGTGTACGGCTACGTCATCATCGGCGACGCGCTCTACCAGGCGGCGTACGGCGCCGACGGCGACGGGATCATCGACCAGCCGCCGGCCGGCCTGCGACGAATCGGCGGTGGCTGGGGGAACTTCACCATGGTGGAGGAAGCCGAGTACCAGGGCCCGACCGAGGCTGGCATCTCCCGGTGGACCGTCTACGGTCTGCGCAACGACGGTGTCCTGTTCCGCTGGACCGTGAGCTCGAAGGGCGTCTGGCGAAGCGCCGGCTCTACGCCCGGGTTCTCGGCGGTCAAGTCGATGTCGCTGATCAGCAAGACCGCGACGTACGACACGTTCGTCGCCAACACCCGCGGCGGCGCGCTCTACACGATCCACATCCCGACCAGCTCACCGATGAAGCCCGTCGTGAAGCAGGTCCGCACCCGCACCTGGCAGGGCTTCGAGACTCTGATCACCCAGCAGTGCGGCGTGTACGGTTCCCTGCTGCTCGGCATCGACAAGGACACCGACTCCGCCTACCTGTACGCGGTCGGCCGCTACACCGGTTTGAGCACGGTGATCCAGTCGATGGGCAAGGTGCCCGCGACGCTGCCCGACAACGTCTACGCGGGCCTGAAGGACCCCGGCAGTCCGAAACACGCCGAATGAGCAAGACAAGTGAAAGGGGGGTGGTACGAATGCTCAAACCACTCGGAACGACAGCAGCGGCCCTACTCGTGGCAGCAGGGGTGGTGATCCCTGGAACCGCGGCGGCGACGCCGAGCGGGGTGTCGGCAGGGGGCTGCCCCGTGGCCGTGGGGTCCGTGACGGCCGGCGGTGACCACCGGGATCAGGGCGTCTTCGCAGCGACGCCGCCTACGGCTCCGGCCAGCCACATCCTGGGGACCGGGGTGTACCCCGACGGGGCGGTTCGGTTCAGTTCTTCGATCTCGTGGGGCGATGACGGGGAGAGCATCGCCTTCGTGTCGGGTTACAGCGTCCTGGGGGATGCGCTGTACCACGCCAACTACTCAGCCAGCGGCGGCGTCATCGACGGCGGGATCAAGCGGATCGGCGGCGGCTGGGGGACTTTCGTCGCGCTTGACGAGGGGAACTACTACGACAAGGTGATGCGGTCCAACATGTACGGGCTGCGCAACGACGGCACGCTGTTCCGCTGGACCATCGACAGCAAGGGTGTCTGGCGCAGCAGGGTGTCCGCGCCCGGGTTCGCCGCGGTGAAAGCGATGACGCTGATCAGCTCGACCAAGACCTACGACACGTTCCTCGCGAACACCCGCGGCGGTGCGCTGTACACGATCCACATCCCGACCACCGCGCCGATGAAGCCCATCGTCAAGCAGGTTCGCAGTAAGACCTGGCAGGGCTTCGAGACGTTGATCGCGCAGCAGTGCGGCCAGTACGGATCGGTCCTGCTCGGCATCGACCGGGACACCCACACCGCCTACATGTACGCCCTCGGCCACGCTACCGGCCCGACCACCGTCATCCAGTCGTTCGGCAAGGTCCCGGGCACCTTCACCGACCCGGTCTACTTCCACTGGACCGACGGCAACGCCACTTGGAAGCCGCCGTTCGGAGAGTGACGAACTCAGACGGCTTCGACGCCGTCTATGAGCCAGTGGCCGCCCACTGACTGGAGAGTGAGCTGCACTCGGGTGCGCTGGATGCTCGGTGCCGACGCGCCCTTTGTGGTCGTGGTGGTGTCGACGAACAGGAGGACGTGGGCCGTGGCGGCGGTCGCGTCCTTGACTGCGGCGTCCTTGACCTCGGCCTTGGCGACGGCCTGCTGGCTCAGCTGTTGCGGACGGATCGCCGCCACGGTCTTCGCGAACTCGGCGCCGAACGTCTCCGTCGTGACCTTCTGGGCCGCCGACGCGTAGTCGTCGAGCTTTCGGTAGTCATAGCTGAAGAGGACGCCGACATTCGCCCGCGCAGCCGCCAGGACCTCCGTGCGTACCTGCTCGCCCGGCCCGGCGGCGTCGACCTTGCGCTGCAGGTCGTCGGCGCGCTCCAGCTGCGTCTTCGCGTCGGCCCGCACGATGCCGACGGCCACGGTCCCGGCGACAACGGAGCCCACCAGCAGCACAGCCAGAACGATGCTGACGACAACTGCAGGACGGGGCCGCGTCAACGGACCGCGGGCAGATCTCCCGTCGACTCCCCGTCGAGTTCGGCGGGGGAGTCCGGGGTCGGGGTGTGCTCGGCCTCGTCGAGGGCGAGTTCTTCCCTGAAGACGAACTTGCGGTACGACCAGAAGCGGAACAGGGTGCCGAGACCGAGGCCGATGAAGTTCGCGGCGATGTTGTCGGACAGCCAGCTGTGCAGGTCCAGGACGTACCGCGAGAAGGCCAGGCAGCCGGCCGCGATCAGCAGGCCGATGCCGTTCAGCACGAAGAACAGCACGTACTCACGGTGCAGTCCGGAGCGCTCCCGGTGCCGCCACGTCCAGTACCGGTTGCCGAAGTACGTCACGAGCGTGGCGACCGTGGTCGAGATCAGCTTCGCGGTCAGCGGCTTGTGGTGCAGCATGCCGATACCCGAGTCGGCGAGCACCAGCGGGTTGCTGAAGACCAGCCAGTTGTAGATCGGCAGGTCGACGACCAGACCGAGCAGACCGACCAGCCCGAACTTGGCAACTTCGTGCACCAAGTGCTGGAACTGGCGGTACAGCGTGGTGACGAGCTTCAACGGTCCTCGGAACCTTCTGTGATCACACCGCAACGGGGAGGGCAGCTTCCCACGGTACCCGGCGACCGGTCCGACCCCGAAATCGCCCGCGTGCCGCCACGGCCGCCGTACGGCGAATGATGTATGGACATTAGGCTCACCGCTGTGAAGTTCGATCGTAAGGATCTCCCCGTCGGTACCCCGGTCGTCGGCATGGTCGGCGGCGGGCAGCTGGCCCGGATGACCCAGGAGACGGCCGTCGCCCTCGGAATCCAGCTCCGCGTGCTCGCCGAGGGCGAGACGGTGTCGGCGGCGCAGGCCGTCGCGGACGCTCCCGTCGGCGACTACAAGGACCCGGAGACGGTACGGCGGTTCGCCGCGGAGTGCGATGTGGTGACGTTCGACCACGAGCACGTCCCGACCGACCTGCTGCACTCGCTCGAGGCAGACGGTCTGAAGGTCCATCCCGGCCCGGACGCGCTGGTGCACGCCCAGGACAAGGCTGTGATGCGCGCCCGGCTGGACACGTTCGACGCGCCGGCGCCCGCGCATCAGGTGGTCGCGACGCCCGCCGACGTCGCGGACTTCGCCAAGCGGGTCGGCGGTTTCCCGATCATCCTGAAGACCACCCGCGGCGGGTACGACGGCAAGGGCGTGTGGTTCGTCGACGGTCCGGAGGACCCGCAGATCGCGACCGCGTTCGGCAGCGGCGTACCGATCCTGGCCGAGGAGAAGGTGGACTTCGTCCGCGAACTGTCCGCGATCGTGGCGCGCTCGCCGCACGGGCAGGCGGTCGCGTACCCGATCGTCGAGTCGGTGCAGCGGAACGGCATCTGCGTCGAGGTGACCGCGCCCGCGCCGGGTCTGGCGCCGGAGCGGGCCGCCCAGGCGCAGCAGACCGCGTTGCGGATCGCCGGCGAGCTCGGCGTGGTCGGCATCCTCGCGGTCGAGATGTTCGAGGCGCGGGACGGGCGGCTGCTGGTCAACGAGCTGGCGATGCGCCCGCACAACACCGGGCACTGGACGATCGACGGCGCGGTCACGTCCCAGTTCGAGAACCACCTGCGCGCGGTGCTCGACCTCCCGCTCGGTTCGCCGGCCGCGCGGGCGCCGTACACCGTCATGGTCAACGTGCTCGGCGGGGACGTCGAGGACATGCACCGCGGCCTGCTGCACTGCATGGCGCGCGACCCGGGCCTGAAGGTCCACTTCTACGGGAAGTCGGTGAAGCCGGGGCGCAAGGTGGGCCACGTCACGGCGTACGGCGACGACCTCGAGGAGACCCGTGAACGCGCGCGGCATGCCGCGGCGTACCTGACCGGCACGATCGACGAATAGGAAACAGCAGTGATTGGCATCGTGATGGGGTCCGACAGCGACTGGCCGACGATGAAGGCCGCGGCCGAGGTGTGTGCCGAGTTCGACGTGCCCTTTGAGGCAGATGTGGTGTCGGCGCACCGGATGCCGACCGAGATGATCGACTACGGACGGTCAGCCCACGGGCGGGGCCTCAAGGTACTCATCGCGGGCGCCGGCGGTGCCGCGCACCTGCCCGGGATGCTCGCGTCGGTGACCCCGCTGCCGGTGATCGGCGTCCCGGTGCCGCTGAAATACCTCGACGGAATGGACTCGCTGCTGTCGATCGTGCAGATGCCGGCCGGAGTACCGGTTGCGACCGTCTCGATTGGGAACGCTCGTAATGCGGGGTTGCTCGCGGTCCGGATCCTGGCTGCGTCCGACGAGAAACTGCGGGACCGGATGATCGCGTTCCAGGAAACTCTCGCGGGGGCGGCGCGGGCCAAGGGCGCTACGGTGCGTGACGGGGCGGCAGAGCTGCGTAAAGGCTGAGGCAGTCACTGGTTTTCCACAGGACGGGGCGGGTAGTCATGAGTTCCCATTGGTTGTCGTCTAAGGTCGTCGATCGTGACTCCGCCCACTGACTCGGACACGCAGCGCATTCCGGTCCGCTATTGGATCTGGCTGTTCGGCGCCGTCGTGTCCCTCCTCGGCGATCTGACGATGACGTTCGCCATCGGCTGGACCGCCACCCGCCACGGCGGCAGCATCGCCGGCCTCATCCTGTTGCTCGCCGCCGCCCCGCGAGCCGTTCTGCTGCTGGTCGGCGGCGCGATCGGCGACAAGTACGGCGCCCCACGGGTGCTGCTCGCGAGCTGTACGGCGATGTTCCTGGTCACCGCGGCCCTCGTCCCGGCCACCCTGGCCGTCGGCGAACCCGTGTGGTTGCTGGTGATCCTGGCCATCGTGGTCGGAACGATCGACGCGTTCTTCCTGCCGTCCTCCCGGTCGATGCCGCGCCTGCTGGTGCCGCCGGCCCAGGTGCCCCGAGCGCTCGCGAGCTTCCAGGTGACCGGCGTGGTCTTCGCCGTCACGGGCACTGCGGTCGGCGGCGTCCTGGTGAGCTGGGCCGGACTCACCGCGGCCGCCGGATTCGACGCCCTGACGTTCGGCGTGATGATCGTCGTCCTGATCCTGCTGCGGAAGACGATCGCGCCCCCCGGCCGAATGCCGGCCGGCATGTTCCGGTCGATCGGCGCCGGCATCCAGGTTGCCTTCGGCCGCCCGCTCACCCGGGCGCTGCTGATCACGATGACGGTTGCGGCAGGTCTGCTGATGCCGATGGACGCACTGCTGTTCCCGCTGCTCGCCCGCGACCACGGCTGGAACGCCCAGACCGCCGGTCTGCTGGTCGCCAGCCGGAGCCTGGGAGTGGGGGTGATCGCCCTACGCATCCTGATGTGGGGCGCGTTTCCCCGGCCGGGCATCTTCGCCGCTGTCGGCCTTCTGGTAGCGGCTGCCGGACTGCTCGGCCTTTCGGTGCTCGACCCGGTGCCGCTGACGTTCGCCGCCGGTGTGCTGAGCGGGATCGGCGTCGGCACGTTCACCGGTCACGTGCTGCCGCTGCTGATGAACTCGGTGGAGCGTGAGTTCCAGTCCCGCCTGCAGTCGATCGTCGTGCTCTGCCAGAGCTTCGCGATCATGGTGGCGAACCCGCTACTCGGCGGCCTGGCCGATGTGAGCGGCATCGGCATCACGGGCGTCTGCCTGGGCATCTCGGTGGCAGCGGCCATCACCGGGTGCGTCGTGCTGACGCGCCCGGTTCTGCGATCGGCGACAGTCGCTTAAGGCCTGCCCGGCGCCCGGTAGGTCCAGCCTGCGGCGCGCCACGCGTCGGCATCGAGGTTCAGGCGCGCGTCGATGACGACCGGGCCGGTGACGATCCCCCTGAGCGCAGCCGGGTCGAGCTCGCGGAACTCGGGCCATTCGGTCAGGTGCAGTACGGCGTGCGCCTCGCGGCACGCCTCGACCGCGGTGGGGGCGTAGCGCAGGGTCGGGCGCACCTTGCGGGCGTTCTCCATCGCCTCCGGGTCGAACACCGTGACGTTCGCGCCGTGCAGCTGGATCCGCCCGGCCACGTCCAGCGCGGGCGAGTCGCGGACGTCGTCCGTGCCGGCCTTGAACGCGGCCCCGAGCACGGTGACGTTCTTGCCGATCCACTGGCCGCCGAGCATCTCGTGGGTCAGGTCGACGATCCGGGCGCGGCGGTGCTGGTTGATGTCGTCGACCTCACGCAGCAGCGTGATGACCTCTTCGACGCCGAGCTCACCGGCCCTGTGCATGAACGCGCGCAGGTCCTTCGGCAGGCAGCCGCCGCCGTACCCGGGCCCGGCGTTCAGCGCGCCGCGGCCGATGCGCTTGTCGTACCCGAGCGCCTCGGCCAGCTGGGTGACGTCCGCGCCGGTCGCGTCGGCCATCTCTGCGAGCGCGTTGATGAACGAGATCTTCGTGGCCAGGAACGCGTTCGCGCCGCCCTTCACCAGCTCCGCGGTCGGCAGGTTGCAGATGACCACCGGCGAACCCTCGCCGATCGGGGTCGCGAACACCTCGCGCAGCCGGGCCTCCGCGGAGGCGGACTGGACGCCGAACACCAGGCGGTCCGGGTGCAGTGTGTCCTCCACGCCGTGCGCCTCGCGGAGGAACTCGGGCTGCCAGGCGATCTCGACCGCCGACCCGGCCGGGGCCTGGCGGTGCATGCGTTCCTCGACCGCCTTCGACGTACCGACCGGGACCGTGGAGCGGCCGACCACCAGGGTCGGCTTGGTGAGCAGCGGGGCGAGCATGTCGACGACGGAGTAGACCTGGGACAGATCGGCCGCCTCGCTGCCCTCGAGCTGCGGGGTGCCGGCACAGATGAAGTGCACGTCGGCCCAGTCGGCGATCTCGGTGTAGTCGCTGGTGAACCGCAGCCGGCCGGAGTCCACGTGCTTCTTCAGCAGCGGGTCCAGCCCGGGTTCGTACAGCGGCGCCTTGCCGTCGTTCAGCAGCTTCAGCCGGTGCTCGTCGATCTCGACCCCGATCACGTCGAAACCGAATTCGGCCATCCCCGCGGAGGTGTTGCAGCCGAGGTATCCGGTGCCGATCACGGCGATCCGCAGGGGGCGGGAGGTCGCTTCACTCATGTCGGGGACTCTACCCATCGTGGTTATCAGACGGTTATCGGCTCATGTCTGGAGAGTGCGCTCTTGCTCACTTTCGGCGTACGACGTCCTCCACAGGCGAGATGTTCGTCGTACTGTGTGACTCGTGAGTAACTCATTCGAGCTGTACGCGCTGTCCGAGGAGCACCAGGCGATCCGCGAGGCCGTTCGCGACGTCTGCGACGCCAAGGTCGCCCCGCACGCCGGGGACGTGGACGAGCTGGCCGAGTTCCCGAAGGCGTCGTACGACGCGCTGAAGGCCTCGGACTTCCACGCGCCGCACATCCCGGAGCAGTACGGCGGCGCCGGGGCGGACGCTCTCGCCACGGTGATCGTGATCGAGGAGGTCGCCCGCGCGTGCGCCTCGACCTCGCTGATCCCGGCCGTCAACAAGCTCGGCTCACTGCCGCTGCTGCTGTCCGCCTCGGACGAGGTGAAGCAGCGCTACCTGCCGCCGGTCGCGGCCGGCGACTCGATGTTCTCGTACTGCCTGTCCGAGCCGGAGGCCGGTTCGGACGCCGTCTCGATGAAGACCCGCGCGGTGGCCGACGGCTCGGATTATGTGCTGAACGGCGTGAAGCGCTGGATCACCAACGCCGGAGTGAGCGATTTCTACACGGTCTTCGCGGTGACGGACCCGGACGCCCGGTCGAAGGGGATTTCCGCCTTCGTGGTGGAGAAGTCCGACGACGGCGTCTCATTCGGCGCACCGGAGAAGAAGCTCGGGATCAAGGGCTCGCCGACCCGCGAGGTGTACTTCGACAACGTCCGGATCCCGGCCTCGCGGATGATCGGCGACCCGGGCACGGGCTTCGGCACCGCGATGGCGACCCTCGACCACACCCGGGTGACGATCGCGGCGCAGGCGCTCGGGATCGCGCAGGGCGCGCTCGACTACGCGCTCGGGTACGTCAAGGAGCGCAAGCAGTTCGGCAAGGCGATCGCCGAGTTCCAGGGCCTGCAGTTCATGCTCGCCGACATGGGCATGAAGATCGAGGCGGCCCGACAGCTCACGTACGCCGCAGCCGCCCGCTCGGAGCGCGGTGACTCCGACCTGACGTACTTCGGCGCCGCCGCCAAGTGCTTCGCCTCCGACGTCGCGATGGCCGTCACCACCGACGCCGTCCAACTCCTCGGCGGCTACGGCTACACCCACGACTACCCGGTCGAACGCATGATGCGCGACGCCAAAATTACGCAGATCTATGAAGGCACCAACCAGGTCCAGCGCATCGTCATGGCCCGCCAACTCCTCAAGGGCATCAGCTGAGCCCGGTCAGGGTGTTGCCGCCGCGTAGACCAGGTCGCCGGTGCGGGAGAAGTCGACGCGTGCGCCGTTGAGCAGGACCTCGGTCGTGTTCGGAGCGGCGATACCGATCGCCTTCGCCGGATCGGTCGAGGCCGTCAGCCCCCGACCGTCGATGCGGAGCGTGGAACCGGCGTACGAGACGGCGACATCGTTCACCGCGACCGGCGAGCTGAGCAGGACCTTGCCGGCCCGCGTGACCTTCGATCCGTCGTACAGCACCAGGGAGCGGTCTTCGGCGTACAGCATCTTCCCGTCGAAGCTGTACGACCCGAACGAGCGGGTGGCCTTCGACGCCCATGACTTGTAGTAGGTGCCACGGCCGCCGTCGCCGTACCGGATGTCCAGTGCCGTCGCCAGATCGGGCGTCAGTGTCCCGACCGCCAACCGGTTGATCCGTACGGCGCCATCGGCGGCCGCCGGCGATGGCAGCAGCAGCGTGTCGAACGTGGTCTTTCCCTTGCCCTGCTTGACATACGAGGCGTACTTCGCGTCACTCACGTGATAGAACGCGGGCGAGTAGTACCCGTTGCGCACCGAGGCTGTGAGCTTCTCGGGATCCGCCGGGACGACAGCCAGATTCGCGCCGGAGGCGAACTTGGTGACCGCTGCCTTGGAGGTGGCGGTCTGCACGGGATTCGCGTCCGGCAGGAAGTGCCAGTTCTGCTCGTAGCGATGCGTTGCGGTGTCGCGCGGCTTGAGCTGATCGGACACCAGCGACATCCCCGATCGCAGCGTCAGCACAGACCTCGCGTGCCAGGCCCCGGCGGACGCGTCGGTGTTCCCGCTGATCAGGTCGAACGCCGGGTTGCTGACGAAATGGGTGATCTCCCCGGCGGCTGTGTTGTTCTGCGGCAGGTTGTCAACCTCGACGGTGTTGTGCGCCTCGGTGGTCTTCCGCAACCAGTCCGATCTCGGGTCCGAGCTGTAGGAGTACGCGCCCGGGTCGACCAGCAACTCGCGGCCGTGTGCGTAGGTGACGAGCGACAGTTCATCGGGGTGGCTGTGCGGGCCGCGATCGATGTTGTACCGCAGGTAGGAGTCAGCCGCCGACCAGCCCGAGCGGGACACCGCCACCCGGGTGTCCGGATACCGCGCCGCGACATGCTGGGGTTTCGTGCCGGCCTTCCCCGACGTACCGACGTAGATCAGCTCCTGGTCGCCGAGCAACTCGCCGAGCCGGCGCAGGACCGAGCGCTGATCGTCGCTGCCGCTGTCGCCGTAGTTCGCCGTGTAGCCGTTCGGCAGCGTCTGGTCCATCAGGAAATGACCGAGCTTGCGGAGCTTCTCGGTCGCGGTGAAGGCGATCCCGTGCTTCTTCATGAACTCCACGAGGTCGACGTACTGCGAGACGTATCCCCGGGCGTAGCCGCTCGTCGCCTCGCGGTAGCCGCCGTCGGCGTAGGTCGAGTCGTTCAGCTGACCCGCCAGGAAGTCGGCCGCGCTGGTCCGCCAGCCCGCGGCCGCGGTGAACTCCGGCAGGTAGACGGCGGCGTGCAACAGCGAGATCTTCTGGGTCTGCATCCAGTTCGGGCTGTCGTGGACGTTGCCCTGCAGATGGAGGCCCGATCGGTACATCGTCTTCAGGATCTCGACATTCTCCTCCGCGTCCAGCGAGGGGCTGCTGCGCAGGATCTCGTACGCCGCCGTCCAGTTGTCCAGCCGTCTCGCGGTGTCGAGGCTGCGTGGGTAGGAACCCGCGTCGCCGTACCCGTCTGCGTCGGAGATGAAGTCGGTCATCGTGCCGATCAGCGCATCGGCGTACTTCTCGTCGGTGGTCTTCTGGTACGCCGTGGCCAGCGGACCGGCGAAGAAGAAGCGCGCCAACTGGTACCAGTACTCCTTGTCGGCGCCGGTCGGCAGCCGCCAGTCGAAGCCGCCGGGGTCGCCTTGCCAGGAGTACGTGTTCTGCACGGTGTTGTTCCAGGTGCGGGTGCTCTCCACGAACGCCTCGGAATTGCTGAACACCATGACGTCCTTGGCAGCGTCAGCACGCCCGGTCAGCGTCAGTGCCGCGCTGCGGACACCGGAGACGCCGGTCAGATCGAACTGCAGGAAGGCCTTCCGGGTCTCGGCCGTGAAGGGACCAGCCCCTTGGTCCCGGACCTGGAGGTGGTCCTTGGCGCCGTACGTCGTACCAGCGTCGGCACCTGCCTTGATGTACGTGTCGGCCGTGGGATTGAGCGTCCGCACCGACCCGTCGTCGAGCGTCAGCCGCAACGCCGGCTTGCCCGACGCCTTCTCGCGGCTGTTGACGACGACCGTGACGGGATCCTTGATCCGCGCCATCAGCAGGAAACCGGTGGTTCCACTCGTAATGGCGGAGGTGACATCAGCGCTGACCGCCGCCTCCTGGGTGCCGAATCGCGCCGTGGTCAGGTAGGTCTCGCCGGAGCCCAGCGTCCAGATGTGGTCGGGCGTCAACGCGAGAACGCCGGGCCAATCCTTGTGCGTGAACTTGCCGGCATCGTTGGCCGGACGGGCCCGGTAGTAGGCGAGCAGCTCACTCTTGGCCGCGGCGTAGTCACCTTTCTGTACGGCGGCCTGGACCTGGCGCAATCCGGCGACGCCGTAGTCGAGGAGCCCGAAGAACTCCGCGTCGGACAGGTCCTCAGCAGTCGATGCGTCTCGGGCACCCAAAGTCCCGGCGAGCACCATCAACGCGGTGGCGGCAGCGACGACGGTCGCCCGCAAACTGGTACGCATACATCTCCCCAGTAGTTCAACGACGCGGACTGGGGCGCCACTCCCCTCGTCGCGGCGCCCCAGGATGCGTGCAAGACACCGCGAAGCTACCCAGCGAGGCTTTCTACTCGCTTTCCACTCACTTGCCGGCCGAGCTCAGAATGCTCGGTCGAAGGTGATGAAGAGGCCGTTGACGTCGATCGTGACGGTCCGGCCGTCGCTGACGAGGCCGTCGACCGGTCCGATGTTCTTGCCGGGCAGTGGGTTGCTGAGGGCACCGGTCTTGAGGTCGACGGCGATCAGTCCGCCGGTAAAGGAGGCGGCGAGCAGGCTGTCTCCTAGGACGCTCGACGCGTTCGATCCCAGCCGCGGGCCGCCGTCCTCGAACCGGGTCCGCCAGCGCACCTCACCAGTGGCCAGCTCGCGCGCCACCAGCAGCGACGTGTTCTGCTCGCCGTCTTTCTCCTGCGACACCACGAGATCATCGGTCACCAGGAACGAGCGGGACAGGTCGTAGTCGTACTGGTTCTTGAAGTCGTACTTCCACAGCTGCTTGCCGGTCCGGTCGAGGCCGACCATCCAGGTCTCGGTCGACCAGGGCTTGTTGCCGTCCTTGACCGGCCGGCGGGAGATCACCACCGCGACGTCCTTGCCGGTGCCGACGACATTGTTGATCCAGGGCCGCTCATCCGGGCCGCGATAGGTCCAACTGGCCGCACCGTCCGCGACCGACCGGGCGACCAGGGCGCCCCGGTCCCTGACGGGCTGGTCGTGCTCTTGGGTGAGGATTCTTGCCCTGGTCTGGTCATCCATGTCGGTGTGCAGCGGATTCAGCAACACTTGATCACCCAGCAGGTGCACCGAGTCGGCCTGGATGACGCCTTTGACCGGCACGTCCCAGCTCACCTCGCCTGATCCGGTGTCGAGCCGCGACAACCGCACGTCCCGATCCGATTTCTCCTCCGAATCACTGCCTCGGACGGTGAAGAGTGCATCGCCCTTGGCGGCGGAGTCGAACGTTGGCCGCCAGCCGGTCTCGACGTCCTTGCCGAGTTTCGTGCACCAGGCGAGGTCTCCGTTGCTCGTGTTCACCGCTGCGACGCGCGGCGCCTTGTCGTTCGGAATGTGCGTCAGCAGGAACTGGTCACTCAGGCCGCCACCACCGAGGGCGTACCCGGCCTGGCCGCGTCCCCAGGCAGGGCGGCCGGTCTCGCCGTCGACCTGCACGATGCCGCCGGATGTTGCCATCCCCTTCAGATCGCCTGCGCCGATCACGAACCTGACGTTGCCGTCGTCGGAGTCGGCCAGCCTCGCACTGCCCACGCCGTACTCATGCGGTACGACGACGGCGTCGCGGGCCGCACCCAGCGGAGCGACCGGCTTCTTCGCGACCTCGAGAACTCTTCGCGCGTTCGGCCGGTAGGCCTCCGGGAAGTCGTCGACGTTCACCTGATCGACGGGGACCGAGTGCAGCTGTCCGAGTTCCTTCGACGGCATCTCGTCGAAGCCGGCGGCGCACCGCCCGTTCCACGCCGGTCGCCCGACCAGGAACCCCGCGCCTACCACCGCGACGAGTCCGACGACGATGGCGACGACGAGATTCCGCCCGCGAAGTGATCTGATGGTCACATTCAGTGACTATCACAGCAACGGTTCATGACCGCCAACCCTCGTTCGCGGTCGACGGAAATACCCTCCTCATCGCGAACAGGCTGACCTGAAGGCCTGGGAAGATGCCTTGAGCATCCGTTTCTGGGGCAAGGGGCATGCATGGGCGAGGCAGATAACCGCGACTCCCTCGGAGGCGTCCAAGCGCCACTTTCCGGCAGTGACGAGTCCAAACGTCAGCACGTCCGGCTGATGGGTTTCGCTGTGTCGCTGGCGTTGCTGGTTGTGCTCGCGCCGCCGTGGCTGACTGCATGGCGGGAGGACGGTCGAACCCCTACCGAGCTCTACAGCGGGATCAGTCTGATCGGGATAGAGCTTCTTGGCGGACCCACGCCGCTCGGCCATCTGGGAGCAGTTCTGCTCGTCGTCTGTCTCTTGCTGATGTTGGCATATCTGTTGTCTCCCGCAACGATCGTCGCAGTAGCGTCCAGTTTCGCCGGGTCGATCCTCACCATTGTCATCATGATGCTCGAGCCGGACCCGGGCTACACCTTGACCAACTGGAGGGACGAGACCTACCAGGTGGAGTGGACCGGGGCACCAATCGTTGCCGTCGGCATCTGGCTGGTTGCTGCAGTCGTCGCCTTGGCCGGCTGGTCGGCACCCCGCCGGGCCTGAGCTCCCCGGCGCATGGTGGTCACGTTCGGCTCAGGAGTTCGCGGGCCAGGGCCTGGCCCCACCAGTCCTCGATGCGGTCGGGGGGCCAGCCGCGTTCGGTGGTGAGGGTGGTGTAGACGTCGATGTTGCAGATGGCCGCGTAGACGTCGACGGCAGTCTGTAGGTCCAGGCCGGGCCGAAGGGTGCCGGACGGCCAGGACGAGAAGACCTGGATCCGGGTTTCGTCGCCCCGCTTGCGACCGTCGCTGTAGGTCGTGGCGAGGTCGGGTTCGCTGCGGCCCCCTTCGCGAATTATCAGGATGACGTCGCCCGCGCGCTCGAACAGCCGCCGGTCGTAGGCTGCCATCGCCGCGAGCTGTCGCTCGGGGTTCGCCGCGGCCTCGAGTTCCGCGACCATCTGGGGTGCGTCGGCCGACAGATCGGCCGAATCGGCCACCGCACGGGTCAGCCCGACCTTGTTTCCGTACGCCGCATAGACCGTGGGCACGGAGACACCAGCCTCACGCGCCACCTCGCGCACGGTCGTGTCCGCCCAGCCCCGGGAGTCGAAGAGCCGGCGGGCCGCGCGGGCGATCTCGGCTCGCGTCTCCATCGCCTGCGTCGTCCGGCGCAGCGAGTCGTAGCGACGTCTGCTCTGCTCTGCGTCCATACCGTCTTCGCTCTCCAAGTTACGCTATCTATAATCAATATATGACAAGTAAAACGAAATTTGAGGCTCCGGCCTTCACCCGGGTCGGCGGCATCGCCGCCATCGCCTTCGCCGCCCTGATCGTCCTCGCCAACGTGATCATGATCCCCGCCGGTCTGCCACTCACCGGCGCCGAGATCGGCGAGGTCAGCGCATTCTTCGCCACCGAGCGCCTCGCTGTCGGCATCGGCTCCGCACTCACACCCGCCGCCTGGGTCCTGGCCACCTTGTTCGGCGCCGGTGCGGTCGCCGCGCTGTGGCGCTCCGAGCGTGAGCGCCGCGATGCGTGGTCATTGGTCGGGCTCGCCGGTCTGATTCTTCAGAACGGCACCTTCGCGGGGATCGTCGCGACGCGCCTCGCCCTGACCTCGACCGCTCCGCACGACCGCTCCGCGACCACGGCCCTCTGGGCGTTGCACGATGCGCTGTTCACCCTCAACGGAACGTTTCTGGCGCTCGCTCTCGTCGGTCTGTCCATCGGAGGCCGACGTACTGGCCTGATCCCGCCATGGCACGGCGTCCTGGGGCTGGTCGCCGCCGCGCTGCAGTTCAGCTCGGCCACCCTCGCTTATTGGGTGATCGACACCGGTGGCGTCCTCGGCCTACTCGGTCTCCTCGGATGGCTGATGTGGGTCGTCTGGCTCGTCGCCTACGGCATCGTCCTGATCCGGCTCAACCTCGAGACCCCTGCCCGGACGAGTATGACGCCGTGAACCTTCCAGAACCTCGCAGGCGGCAGGAGCGGGTGTTCCTGCGGTCGCTCGGTCTGGCGGATGTGGCGGCCTATGTGTCGTGGGGGCGCGATCGGCGCTTCTGTGAGCATGCCGGCTGGACGGTGGACCGGTCGGCGGCTGAGCTCGAGGCTCACTGGCGCGTGCTGATCGAGCAGCCGAAATCAGATCACCTCCGCCTCGCGGCGGTCGCCGGCGACGAGGTGGTTGGGTACGTCGACCTGGCCGGAGCGGAACCGGATCGGCGGGAACTGGGGTACGTCGTTGGGCCTTCTGAGCGGTGGGGACGCGGGTTGGGCGGGATGGTTGCGCGGCTCGGGCTCGCGTACGGGTTCGACGTACTGGGGCTCCAGGAGATCTGGGCCGAGGCGGTGGATGCGAACCGGGCTTCGGTGCGCATCCTGGCCGCACTCGGGATGACCGAGATCGGCCGCGGCGATGACGAGCCGTTCCTCGGCACCGTCAGCTACTACCGGCGCTTCTCGATCGGTAGGACCGCCTGGGAGCCCAGCACCTAGCCCTGGCGGGGTTCCGCGCCGGCCCAGCTTGAACCGATCAGGTCATCGCGAGGTCGTTGACGAAGCTGTCCGACCAGTCGGAAAGGGTCGGCAGGCGTTCGGACCAGATCTTCGTCCGCGAGTCCGGCAGAAATCTAGGGTCCGGGTGCCGCGGCGGCGTGCAGGAGGCGTTTCGGCCAGTCCGGATCGTTGCTCTGAGCAATCGGGTAGCCGGAGGCCCACGGCCCTTCCCAGTGCACGTCGATGCCCGGGTTGTGGATGTTCGTGCCGTCCGCGAGGAAGAGATGCGGGCTGCCCTGTACGGCGTCGGTGACAGCGACGGCGTGGTCGCCCATCACCGCGGATCGTGCCCGGCCGTCGTCGAGGGCCGCGGCCAGTTCGGTGGCGTCGACCGACGCGACGTCGGCCGCGATCTCGAGGATGGTCTGCCGGTGGCCGATCGGCCGGGATTCGAACCAGAAGCCTCGGCGAAGCGCCGCGTCGAGATCCTCCGAGGCCTGCAGTCCCTGGGCCTTGGCGGCGTGGACGGCCTCGGCGGCGAGCAGCACCGTCGACGGGTAGGTCCAGTCGGGCTGCGTCCACAGACGGAACCCGATCTCCGGCGCGAGCTGACCGAGCCCGACCGCCTCGCTGTCGGTCCCCGGCCGGGAGTGCGGACCGTTGAACAGTTCCAGCGCGAACGTGTGGTGATCCAGCCGCACCACCCCGTCCAGCTCGAGCTCGGTCCGAGTCGTCCGGAGCCGGTGAATCGCAACCTGCGCGAACGGGCACAACAGATCCGACCAGACCTGAATCGTCCCGGGTACGACGTTCACTCGTCCTCCTGGTGGTCGCCGCCGGACGGATTGCTGGTGAAGCGCTCCGGCGTGATCAGCACCGCCGTACGCCGATCCGCCACCATCTCCCGGTCGTACGCCTCCAGGTCCGGATGTACGCCGCCCGCCGCGTGGTAAATGTCCCGCAGCAGCACGCGCAACCGCTCCGCGTCGATCCCTTCCAGTGGATCGTCCGGTCCCGCCAGTTCGACCGATCCGCTCACGCCGATCCACTCCCAGTCCGCGCGGAACACCAGCGTCGCGGCCGGCGTACGTCGCAGATGCGTGAGCTTCGCCGTCCGTCCACGCGCGACGAACGCGACAACCGGCTCGCCGGTCACCGGATGGTCGAGCACTCCGGCGTTCACCACCGACGCGGCCGGCTCACCGGACCGTCGCTGCGTGATGGCCACCGCCAGGAAATGATCCCGCTGCCCGAGTTCGTTGATCCGGTCGAGTCCGGCACGCGTCTCCATGCGGCGACCTTAACGGACCGTGGTCCGGTTCTCAAGGCTGGGGCCAGAGTTGGGGCAGGATCGCCGGATCCGTGTAGTCGGGGTCGGGGTTGTGGCGGACGAGGGTGTCGTTCGGGTGGTTCGCGCCGGGCCGCCACCGGTTGTCGAGCGGCTGCAGATGGATCGCGAGCGAACGCCGAGGCGCCGTACTCAGGTTGGCCGAGCTGCCGTGCACCGTCCGGCAATGGTGGAAGCTGACCTGCCCACGCCGCATCCGCGGTACGACGGGAGTCGCGTCGAACCCCTGCGCGACGATCGACGCCTCCAGCCCCGCCGCGTCCTGCGAGAAGAAGTCCAGTCCGGTCACGGACCACCGATGACTTCCGGGCATGAACGCCACCGCACCGTTCACCTCGTCGACGTCGTGGAACCCGACCCAGGCGGTCAGCATCTCGTCCGATGTACACGACTGCCAGTACTGCCGGTCCGTATGCCATCCCACTCGCGCCGATCCGCCCGGCGGTTTGAACAGGAGTTGGTCGTGCCACAACCGAATCCCGTCCGCCCCGGATAACGCAGCCGCCGTCGCCGCGATCGCCGGATGCCGAACCAGCGCGTCCAGTTCGTCCACCCGAAGCGACGAGTAGTCGTTCTTCCGCAGTACGTCGCCGTCCGCCGGCCGCCACCCACGAGTCGCCGGTATGTCGGGCAACGCCCGATCGTGATCGTCCGCGTAGAACCGCTGCAGGCCGCGCTCGGCCGCGTCCAGCACGTCATCGGGCACGATCACCGGCGAGATCCAGTAGCCGTGCTCGCGGTAGAAGGCAATGTCGTCAGCGTCCATGGCGATCAACTTAGGAACGATTGACCTCATCTGCGTTGCCGATGTTCAGGCAACTGGACACAATCTTCAGGTGTCTCTCCATCGGCCCAGCGGGCTACGCGCCGGCTTCCACGCCGACGGATTCGCGCCAGGCAGCGGACTGCTGCACGCAGGCGAGCAGTGGGTGCCCGAGCAGTTCCTGATCGAGCCGCACGACCACCCGGTCTGGGAGATCTACCTGCAGCAGCACGGCACCACGCACTGGGTCGCAGGCGGCGAGAGCTACGCACTGCACCCAGGACACCTGTTCGCCGTACCGCCCGGGATGATCCATCACCTCGCGGGCCGGTCCGGCAATCACCACTTCTACTTCGCCGCGATCGACCTGGAGGTAGTCGGCAGGCGTCACCCGGGACTCAGGATGCCGCGGACTGTCGTACATCAGGAGGCCGGTGAGCTCGCCTACGCGTTCGCGCAGTTGGTCCGGGAGCTGACCACGCGGTACGAGTACGCCGAGACGGGATTGGCGCTCGCGGTGGATCATCTGGTGCTCGCGGTCTCCCGGTCGCTGGCGCCGGCCGCCGTACCGCAGCTCGCGATGCATCCCGCCGTACGGACGGTGAAACGCCTGCTCGACCAGGAGTTCCACGAGCACTGGACGCTGAAGGAGTTGGCGGATCGCGTCGGGCTTGCCCCGGCGTACCTGGCCGAACTGTTCGCCGGTGAGCTCGGCCAGCCTCCGCACCGCTACCTCAACGAGCGCCGGATCGACCGCGCCCGCCAACTCCTCGAATCCAGCGACGTGACCATCACCGCGCTCGCACTGAGCCTCGGCTTCAGCTCCAGCCAGCACTTCGCCCGTATGTTCCGCCAGTTCACCGGCGCCACCCCGACCGCTTTCAGATCGTCACGATCGCGGTGACACCGAGCGCGACCCCGACGAGATAGGTGCCCATGGCACCGACATCGCGGAGTGGGCCGTGCGTCGCGAGCGAGGCGGACCGCAGCATGCCGAAGGCGTGCACATACCGGACGAAGACAGCCGCGACGGCCAGCACGTCGATCACCCAGCTGTCGGACAAAGCCGAGCAGACCAGCAGCAGCACGATCATCGTCGGGATGTACTCGGCCGCGTTGCCGTGCGCGCGGACCGCGATCAACAACCGGTCGGTGGGATCGCTCGGCAGTTGGTTGCCGCCACCGCGGAGCGCGCGATTCCGGGTGACGTTGGCACCGAGCAGGAACAACAGGATGCCCAGCAGGGCAATACAGACAACGGTAATGCTGCTCATGTTCATCGAAACCTCCGAAGGAATCCGCCGTTTCAGGCGAGGATGAATTGGACCGCAGCGCAGCGGCGGAACTGTCGGTGCATGGTGGTTGGATTCATTTCGTGACTCGCTTCCGCTGTGCCCCGACCCCGGAGCAGGAAGCGGTCTTGCTGGACCATTGCGCACACGCCCGGTACGTGTGGAACCTGGCCTTGGAACAGTGGTCGATGTGGTCGGCGGGCCGCCGTAGGAACCCGCCTCGGTTCGTGGAGCAGGCCCGGCAACTGACCGAAGCCCGAGCCGACAACGCCTGGTTGCGCGCTGGATCGCAGACCGTCCAGCAGCAGGCGTTGCGAGATTTCGATCGGGCGGTGAGGAGCTTCTTCGGTGGCACCAACCAGCGGCCGACGTGGCGCAAGAGGATCGACCCGGCGTACACATAGCAGACGTGTTCGCAGTGCGGGACCAGGGACAGGGAGGCGCGCGAGAGCCAAGCCGTCTTCCGTTGCCGGTCCTGCGACTACACCGCGAACGCTGATGTGAATGCAGCTATCAACATCGCGGCCGGACGGGCCGTGAACGCGCGGGGAGCGACTGCGGTACTGGTCCCTGAGAACCGTGAACCTCAACTTGCTACCTCCGCGTAGTGGTGTTGGAATCCCCGCCGTTCGCGGCGGGGAGGACGTCAAACCAGTGCTCCCTTGAACAGACTGCTGACGATGGTGTGGCTGAGGTTGGTCCCGAGCAGGGCGTCGGTTTTGTGCATGCCGCCGGGACAGGTGACGTTGACCTCGATCAGCCGGCCGTCGATCACGTCGAGACCGGCGATGACCAGGCCGTGCTTGCGCAGTACCGGTCCGAGTACGCCGACGATCGCGCGGTCGTGGTCGTCGATCTCGGCCGGTGCGACCGGCGGCCCGATCCGGAAGTCGTCGACGGCCGGGCACCGAAGCACCGCGCCGACGATCTCGCCGTCCAGCAGGAACAACCGCTTGTTGCCCTCCGCAACAGTCGGCAGGAACTGCTGCGCGATCACGTGCTGTCGCCCGCCGTGCGTGGCCGACTCCAGCAACGCGATCGCACTTCGGTCGTCCCGCACCAGCCAGACACCGATCCCCGCGAACCCGTCGACCGGCTTCACGACCGCCGTGCCGACGCCCCGCACGAACGACCGCAGCGCCTGCGGATCGGCCCCGACGTACGTCGGCGGGCACAACTCGGGGAACTGCAGCGCGACGAGCTTCTCGTGCATCGCCCGGATCCCCTCCGGCCGGTTGATCACCCGAGTGCCCGCCGCTTCGACGAGATCGAGCAGGTACGTCGTGTGCAGGTACCGCGCGTCGACAGGCGGATCGATCCGCAGCTGAACCACCTCGAACGACGCGACGTCGACGACCGCAGTACCGAGCTCGTCCCACCACGTCGAGTCCACGATCCACCGATGATCGCCACCGGCGACACGCGGCCGCAGCCAGATCCGCCGAGCCCGCGCGCACACCCGCCCGTCGACGACCGCGAGGTCCTCCGGGCCGCAGCACCAGATGTCGAGTCCCAGGTCCTGCGTCGCACTCATCAGCCCGACGCTGGCGTCGATATCGCTTTGCAGACCGGCCAACGGGTCGGTCACGAACAGCACGCCGCTCATGCCGCCACCTCCTGATCGAGTACGCCGGCAGCCGCCGCCCGCCACAGTTCTGCGGAACAAGACCCTTCGAGCGCCCGCAGTACGTCGCGCCGGCGTACGTCGTCGTACATGAGCTGCTTGAGTACGGCGAGCGCACGCTCGACTGCGTCTGGCTCAAGAGCGTCGAGGAAGCGCACCTCGAGGTACGTCCCGCGCGGGCGGACCGGTGGGAACAGCGTGCTCACGTGCCCGGCCGGACCGTCGACGAAAACCGTGGCGGCTGCGGCGAAGGCGGCGTACGACGCGACCGGGTCCTCGTCACGCAGCAGGCTGTCGTCGAAGGCGGTACGTGCCGGGTCGACCTCCAACCAGGTCGCCAGCCGGTCACTGCGATTGAAACGTGCCGCGAGGAACGGACCGGCGAGGTTGAGTACCCGCCACTGCTCGATGCCGGCCTGTCCCGGCCACCAGTCCAGACAGATCTGCGTGGACGCGGTACGGCGCATCATCCGCCGACCGGCCGGCCCGATGTGGTCGAAGTGCCGTTGCATCGCGACGTACCGCGCCGAGGTCAACTGCAACGGCACATCCTGTCGTGGGTCGACCGGGATCGCCCGCAGCGTGATGCCGTCCAGCCGGCCCCGGAGGTCCGCGGTCAGCGAACGCAGGTCGCCGATCGGATCGAGCGATGGCGGCAGGCTCAGCTCGAGTTGGCCGCCGGGCTCGAAGCTGACGTACGGCGCCGCGAGCGACCCCTCCGCCGCCCGCCGCACTTCCTCGATCGGCACCACGTCCCCATCGGCCGCGGCGACGACGTACTCCTGCTCGATCGCGACCCGGACCGTCCGCCGCCGCCCCCGCGCGAACAGAACGGCCACTACCGGGTGCAGTTCCCTGGCCTCCATCGACCCTCCCCTGATACCGTAAGGATTCCTGTCAAATATTGGAAGGTATCCTTACGACATGTCAAGGCCTCAGGTGCAGCGACTTGATCGGAAGCCGCTGATCTCGCTGGTCGAGCGCGCCAGTCGCGCGCTGCAGTCCGATATGGTCCGCCGTGCCCACGCCGACGGGCACACCGAGGTGAAGATGGCCCACAACTCGGTCTTCGGCACGCTGCACGCCGAGGGTGGGCGGGCCGCCGACATGGCTGCCCGAGCCGGGATCACCCGGCAGTCGATGGGCGAGGTGATCCGCGACATGGTCGCGCTCGACCTGCTCGAGATGCAGTCCGACCCGAACGACGGCCGGGCCAAGGTGGTGACGTTCTCCGAGCACGGACTGGCCGTGGCCGGCGACGGCTTCGCGCACCTGGGCGAGCTCGAGCGCCGCTTCGCCGAAGAGTTCGGCGAGGAGGAGTACGCCGTCGTCCGCGACGTACTCGGCCGGCTGGTCGACGTCCTCGACCGCTTTGCGGCCGAGGAGACCCAGGCCGCGAACACGGCCTAGGTGCAGGGCTGCGCTCGTTGTCTCGCGGATCGAGAACAGTTGTCAGGAGGGGGTGGCTTGTCTATGGTTGCGCCAAGGTTGGGAGAACAGCCCGCGGACCATTCCGGTGCCGATCGTGTGCGACTCCCGGCAATTCCCGTCCAGCATCGACGGACCACGGGATCTCGTTCCAGGTCGTCGCATCCGGCAGGTAGTCCGCAGTACTGCATTGATGCACAGGGGACACCAATGACCCTCTACGTCGACCGGCAAGGTCACTTGATCAATCGCGCCACCTGGCTCGCGTTGACGGCGCGGCCGGAGTACGTCGTGATCGCCAGCGACGCCGTCGCCGTCGAGGGGCGCCGGGTACAAGTCATGACGATGTGGCTCGGACTGCATCTGCCGAGTGGCAGGCCACGGGTCTTCGAGACCTTGCTGCACGCGGTCGGAGGCAACCGCCCGTGCCGGTGGATGTGGCCGAGCCTCCTGCAGGCGCAGGCGGGTCATCGTCATGTCGTCGACGAACTCACTACCGGGCAGCACCTGGGTGTGTACGGCGAGTAACGCGGGTCGGGTCACGTCCTGGTGTCACCACCGCTGGCGGGCCCGTTCGGGCCGGACTCGAATTCGCGACTGTCGACCGCCGGCCGGCCGGTGTGCCGGGCGATCAGGGCGCCGGCCACGTCGCGGAGTTTGCGGTTGTGGTTCTGGGAATGGCGGCGCAGCAACTCGAACGCGGTTCGGGCATCGCACCGCTGCTGGCCCATCAGCAGCCCGAGTGCCTGGTCGATCACCGACCTCGACGCCAGCGCCTGCTCCAACTGCTCGGCCAGCTCCGACTGCCGCACCGCACGCGCCGCGAAGGCCAGCGTAGTGGCGGCTTGTTCGGCATACGCCGTCGCACGCTCGCGATCCGCGTCGCTGAAGGTGTCCGCCCGCTCGTAGCCGTACAGGTTCATCGCGCCGATCGACTGCCCGTCGACGATCAGTGGAAGGGCGAGCGAGGCCTTGACTCCGGCTGTCCGGGCCGCGTCGACGTATCCCGGCCACCGGTTCTCGTCCGCATAGTCGACGACGTCCACGGCGGCGCCGCTCGCCAATGCGTCCAGACAGGGCCCTTCGCGGAGGCTGTACTGCTGCTCGTCGATCCACGCTGCCCGGGCGTCGCTGCTCACGATCGTCCGCGGCTGTCCGTCGTACCGCGTCGTGATCCCGCAGGACGCCGGCGGCTCGACGATCTTGGCCGCGACATCGGCGAGCTTCGCGAGCAGCTCCTCGAGCCCTGGCGCGCCGAGCAGCAGCGCGTGCAGTGAGCTCAGCGCGTCGACCAGCGGCGCATCACCATCGTCATCCACCGTGCCACCTCCGGGCGACCGGAGAATCTCGCCATCTCCACGCTACGCCGCCGGCCGCAGTTGGGCGCCAGAGATCAGTCTTCGTCTTCGGCCGGTGGCAGCGTCGGGTAGTCGCCGATCGGGTAGAGGCCGACCGTGAAGCCGTACGTCGTGTCGCCGGCGCGGGGGAGTTGGTCGAAGGTGTGGATCAGCGCGTCGACCTGCTGCCAGAACTCCGCGGCACGCTCCTCGGGAATGCGGGCGTGCCGGATGAACGAGCGCATCTGACCCGCGTCGTACGCCGGTTTCGACTCCTCGGCCGCGACCTCGAAGTCGTTGAAGTCGTGGGGCAGTTGCCCGTGGTCGCCCTGCCGGCCGAGTCCGACGAAGAACATCCGCGCGGCACGCCCGTAGAACCGTTCCTCGATCGCCCGCACCCGCCGGGTCCGGACCACCTGCAGGATGCCCGCGTCGGCGAGCACCTTCACGTGGTGCGCGACCGTACTCTTCGGCCGCCCGACCGCCGTGGCCAGCTCTGTCACCGTCGCCGCGCGCTCGTGCAGCAGCCCGAGAATCGTCGTCCGGAGCGGATCGCTGATCGCCCGCACCTGCTCCGCCGTGGTCAGCTCGACGGTGTCGGCGAGCTCGTAATCAGGGACGGTCATGGGGCCTCCCGTCCTGGACTGAGGAGCGCAGGGAGCGAAGCGACTGGAGCGACGAGGGAAGGACGGGAGTTCCAGCCCCATGACCCGCCGCGCCGGAGGCGTGGCATCAGTACTGACTGTTGATCGACATGGTTCGAATAGACTAGCATCGCCGATTGTTCGGGATATTTGGATCATTGGAGCTGATGATGGCCGAGGTCGTGCTGTACCACCACTCACAAGGGCTGACCGACGGGGTGAAGGCGTTCGCCGACGAGCTCCGGCAGGCGGGCCACACCGTCCACACGCCGGACCTCTACGAGGGCAACACCTACGCGACGCTTGACGAGGGGATGGACTACGCGAGGGCCACCGGCTTCGGTGTCATCGCGGAGCGCGGCGTCCAGGCTGCGCAGGGCCTGCCGTCGAGCGTCGTTTACGCCGGGTTCTCGCTCGGTGTCGTGCCTGCTCAGCAGTTGGCACAGACTCGCGCTGGTGCGGTCGGCGCGCTCTTCTACTACTCGTGCCTCCCGGTGGAGGAGTTCGGCGCCTGGCCGGACGACGTACCGGTGCAGGTGCACGGCATGGATGAAGACCCGTTCTTCACCGAGGAAGGCGGCGACCTGGACGCTGCCAAGGCCCTGGTCGCCGCCGTCGACGGTGCCGAACTGTTCCTCTACCCAGGCAAGGAGCACCTGTTCGCCGACTCATCCCTCCCGGGTTACGACGAGCCCGCCGCCAAGCTCCTCCTCGAGCGCACCCTCGCCTTCCTCGGCTGAAACCTGTGAAGGGGAACGGGGGATGAAGGAGGCGATGGCGAGGGCGGTCAGCGCGGCGCCGGCGCCGATCAGGAGGACGACGCGGAAGCCACTCTGCGAGGGCAGGGTGTAGCCGCCGAGGCTGATCGTGAGGTTCGCGAGGATCACGCCGGCGACCGCGCTGGACACCGAGGTGCCGATCGACCGCATCAGGGTGTTGAAGCTGTTCGCGGCCGCGGTCTCCGACACCGGTACCGCGCTCATGATCAACGCGGGCATCGCGCCGTACGCCAGGCCGATGCCCGCGCCGATCAGCAGCGACACCAGTACGAGTTGCCAGACCGAGCTCATCAGCACACTGCCCACGCCGTACCCGGCCGCGACCACGAGCGCGCCGAGCATCAGTGTCACCTTCGGGCCGCGGGTCTTCGAGATCTTCGCCGAGAACGGTGCGGCGACCAGCATGATCAGACCCGACGGCCCCATCACCAGACCGGACGCGAGCATCGACTGGCCGAGTCCGAAACCAGTTGCCTTGGGCATCTGCAGCAACTGCGGCAGCACCAGCGACATCGCGAACATCGCGAAGCCGAACACCATCGACGCCAGGTTGGTCAGCAGCACCTGCGGACGAACGGTCGTGCGCAGGTCGACGAGCGGTTCGCTGGTACGACGCTCCCACCAGCCCCAGGTGAGCAACGCCACGACCGCGAGCGCGAACAGGCCGAGCGTCCGCCCGCCGGTCCAGCCCCAGTCGGCGCCCTGAGAGATTGCCAGCAGCAACGAAATCAGGCCGATCGACAGCCCGAGCCCGCCGGGTACGTCGAACCGGCCGCCGGAGCGCACCGCCGACTCCGGTACGAAGCGCAGTACGAGCACGAAGACGATCGCGCCGAGGGCTGCCGACAGCCAGAACAGCGTGTGCCAGTTGAAGTTCTCGGCGAGAAGCGCGGCCGTGGGCAGGCCGAGCGCGCCGCCGACACCGAGCGAGGCGCTCATCTGTGCGGTCGCCGTACCGAGCTTCTCGGCCGGCAGTTCGTCGCGCATGATGCTGATGCCGAGCGGGATCACGCCTGCGGCCAGGCCTTGCAGGGCGCGACCGGCGATCATGGGCACGAGCGAGCTGCTGAGTGCGGCGACAATGGAGCCCGCGATCAGCATGCCGATGCTGATCAGCAGCATCCGGCGCTTGCCGTACATGTCGCCGAGGCGGCCCATGATCGGGGTCGCGACCGCGGCTGCGAGCAGCGTGGCGGTGATCGCCCAGGCGGTGCCGGCAGCCGAGGCGTTCAGCAGTCGCGGCAGCTCGGGGACCAGCGGGATCACCAGGGTCTGCATCAGCGCGACCGTGATACCGGCCGAGGCGAGCACCGGGACGACGGTCCCGGTACGCACGGATGGAGCAGCGGACATCAGCAGCCTCCCGGCTGAGAAAAGATAGTTGGTTTCTGCAACCAATAGCCTAAGTCAGGCAGTTGACTTAAACAAGCCGGCGAGGGAAGCTGGAGGAGAAACCACGCGGAGGTGATGGCCTGTGACCGATAGTGATCAGCTCGTAAGGGTGATCTGGTGATGATGATGGCGAAAGACGTGCGAGCGGTCCGGGTCAATGCGACTCGCGAGCTGATCCTGACCACGGCGGAGCGGATGTTCGCCGAGCGCGGTGTGCACGAGGTGTCGAACCGGCAGATCAGCGAGGCGGCCGGTCAGGGCAACAACACCGCGGTCGGGTACCACTTCGGGACCAAGACCGATCTGGTGCGCGCGATCGTCCGCAAGCACGCGGAGCCGGTCGAGGCGCGGCGCCGGGAGCTGCTCGCGGAGCTCGGCGCCGAACCGGACGTGCGCGACTGGGTCACGGTCCTGGTCCGATCGGCGACTGATCACATGGGCAGCCTGGGTACGCCGTGTTGGCTCGCGCGGTTCAGTGCGCAGCTGATGAACGACCCGGCGCTGCGTGAGATCCAGCTCCAGGAGTCGCGGACCTCGCCGTCGCTGCAGCGGGTCGTCGATGGTCTCGCCGAGCGTCTCGCGGAGCTGCCGCCGCCGGTGCGGATCGAGCGCGGCGACATGGCTCGGCATCTGATCATCCAGATGACGGCCGAGTTCGAGCTCGCGCTCGCCGAGGGCAGACCGACCGCGCGGGCGACGTGGGAGGAGATGGCCGACGGCCTGATCGACGGCATCGTGGGGCTGCTGACCGCACCGGTCACCTCGTGAGTGTGCTTGTGGTGGGTGCCTCAGCGGCCGGGTTGACGACCGTGGAGGCCCTTCGGCGTAAGGGTTTCCGTGAACCGATCACGGTGCTCGGGGCCGAGTGGCATCCGCCGTACGACCGGCCGCCGTTGTCCAAGCAGTTCTTGTGCGGCGACTGGGATGAGGCGCGAACGCGGCTGCCTCCGGAGGCGATGTTGTCGGCGCTGGAGGCCGACTTCGTGCTCGGCGATCCCGCGGTCGCCCTCGACGGTCGCACCGTCCGGACCGCGTCGGGACGTGTGCTGTCGGCCGACACAGTGGTCATCGCTACTGGTCTCACTCCGCGCCGTCTGCCTGGCCCGGAGCTTGAGGGCCTGCATGTACTGCGGACACTCGACGACGCGGCCGCCCTGCGTAAGGATCTCGTCGAGGCTCAGCGTGTGGTGGTCGTCGGCGACGGCGTACTCGGCTGCGAGATCGCCGCGACCGCCCGGAAGCTGGGCCTGCCTGTCACGATGGCCGGCCCACAGGCAGTACCGCTGGAGGGCCAGCTCGGTCCAATGGTTGGTGGACTGCTCGCTGAGCTGCACAGGTCCGAAGGTGTTGAGCTTCGTCTCGGTACGGCGGTGACCGGGCTGACGGACGTCGACGGCCGGGTGAGCGGCGTACAACTGGCTGATGGCGACGTACTGCCTGCGGACGTCGTAGTCGTGGCGCTAGGTGCAGTGCCGACGACCGATTGGCTGGAAGGAAGCGGCCTTCGGATCGACAACGGCGTGGTGTGTGACGCCTACTGTCGTGCGGCGGACGGGGTCTACGCAGCGGGGGACGTGGCGCGCTGGCCGCACGAGGATTCCCTGCTCCGGTTGGAGAATCGGACCAACGCCACCGAGCAGGCGCTGTGCGTCGCGGCCAACATCCTGGGCGAGACGCAGCCGTACCGCCCGATCCCGTACTTCTGGACCGACCAGTTCAGCACCAAGATCCAGGTCCACGGCCGGCCGTCCGCCGACGCCGACGTGACGATTGCTGAAGGCAACGTTGCGGACCGGTTCGTGGCCCACTACCGCCGGGACGGCCGGATCGTCGGCGTCCTCGGCTGGAACGCACCGAAACAGACCCGCCAGCACCGGGAGCACCTGGTGCAGGCGTAAGACCTCTCTGGGGAAGGACTTGTATGACTACTCCTGTCTATCCGATGACCCGGGCAACAGGTTGCCCGTTCGATCCGCCGCCGAAGCTCCGCGAACTGCAGGAGGAGGCGCCGCTGGTCAAGGTCGACGTCTTCGGCAAGGCAGCCTGGCTGGTGACGCGGTACGACGACCAGCGCACGCTGCTCGCGGATCCGCGACTGAGCTCCGACGTCACCAAACCCGGGTACCCGAGCCCGACCGGCGAGCCGCCGCGCAAGGACGGCGTCGGCATCGGGTTCATCCTGATGGACGACCCGGAGCACGCGCGGCTGCGGCGGATGGTGACCGCGCCGTTCATGATCAAGCGCATCGAGGCGATGCGTCCCGGCATCCAGAAGCTCGTGGACTCGTTGATCGACGACCTGCTGGCCGGACCGAACCCGGTCGATCTGGTCGAGGCGTTCGCGCTGCCGGTGCCGTCGCTGGTGAACTGCCAGTTGCTTGGGGTGCCGTACGCCGAGCACGACTTCTTCCAGCAGAACAGCAAGATGCTGATCAAGATGTCGGCGACGCCCGAGGAACGTGCGGCGGCGCACGGCAACCTCGCGTCGTACCTGGACAACCTGGTGGGCGAGAAGCTCGAGAATCCCGGCGACGACTTGCTGTCCGGGTTGACCGAGCGAGTCAAGACCGGCGAGCTGACCCGGCAGGACGCGGCCGGGATGGGCGTTCTGCTGCTCCTTGCGGGGCATGAGACCACCGCGAACATGATTGCCCTCGGCACCCTCGCGTTGCTGGAGCACCCGGAGCAGCTCGCCGTACTGCAGGAAACGGACGACCCGAAGGTGGTCGCCGGCGCCGTCGAGGAGCTGCTGCGGTACCTGAACATCACCCACAGCGGCCGGCGGCGCGCGGTGCTCGAGAACCTCGAGCTGCACGGGCAGGTGATCAAGGCCGGTGACGGGATCATCTTCCCGAACGACATCGGCAACCGGGACCCGTCGGTGTTCGAGGACCCGGACACGCTGGATCTGCACCGGGACGCGCGGCGGCACGTGGCGTTCGGGTTCGGCGTACATCAATGCCTCGGGCAACCGTTGGCGCGGTTGGAGCTGCAGGTCGTCTACAGCACGCTCTACCGCCGGATACCGACGCTGCGCCGGGCCGCTCCGCTCGACGAGATCCCGTTCAAGCACGACGGCGCCGTGTACGGCGTCTACTCGCTCCCCGTCACTTGGTGAAAGGCCGATCCATGAAGATCATCGTCGACCAGGACAAGTGCGTCGCGTCCGGCCAGTGCGTCACCGCGGCCGCCGACGTCTTCGACCAACGTGACGAGGACGGCATCGTCGTCCTCCTCACCGACAACCCGCCAGACGACCTCGCCGCCGACGTCCACCAGGCAGCAGCCGTCTGCCCCGCGCTAGCGATCCTCGTCGAGGACTGATCAGCCGAAGGCCGCGCGGTTTCGGTCGGTCCAGGTGCGGAAGGTGCGTGCGGGTTGGCCGGTGAGGTCTTGGACGGTTGTGGTGACAAGGTCGGAGGCGGGGCGGTTCTGGGCACTGCCGATGAGCGCCTCGACGAGCGCCGGCGGGCGGCCGTCCGCGAGCAGTTGTGCTCGCGCGTCGTCGAACGGTGTCGCGTCGAACGTCAGCTCGCGGCCGAGCGCTTCGCCGAGGATTCGCACCTGATCGGCCCGGCTGAGTACGTCGGGACCGGTCAGCGTGTGGGTGGTGCCGGGCTGCGAATCACGCAGTACGGCGGCAGCGACCGCGGCGATGTCCGCGGGGTCGATCGCCGCGGTGGCGGCGCTGTCCGGCCCGCGTACGACGTCGCCGGCACGGAGTTGCGCCGCCCAGCCGAGTGCGTTGGACGCGAATGTGTCCGCGCGCAAGATCGTCCACTCCAGCCCGGACGCCTGCACGGCCGTCTCCAGATCGGCATGCAATCGCGTGATCGGATCCGTGTCAGCCCCGAACCGGACTGCCGACGACGAGAGATAGACGACCCGCCGCGCAGACTCCGCGATCTTGCCGAGCACCGCACTCGCACCGTCGGACGTGAGAAACGGCCACACCAGGAAGACGGAGTCGACGCCCTCCAGATCGAGCGTCTCGGGCCGGGCGAGATCGGCGCCCGAGGAGCGGTCAAGAGTGCGGGCGTCCGGCAGCAATGCCGCAAGTTCACGCCCGACGTTGCCTGTCGCGCCAGTCAAGAGGATCACTCTCTCGGCAACCTGCCCCGGCATTGTCGGTATTCCCGGCTACAGTGCTGAAGATGATCAACGGAGCGCATGTGATCATCTACACCACCGACGCAGAAGCGGACCGCGCCTTCTTCCGGGACGTGCTGGAGTACCCGTCCGTTGACGCGGGCCACGGATGGCTGATCTTCAAGCTCCCGCCCGCCGAGGTCGCGATGCATCCGGCGGCGGCCGGCGCGCACGAGCTGTTGCTGATGTGCGACAACCTCGAGCAGACGATGGCAGACCTGTCGGCGCGCGGCGTGGAGTTCGTGCGACCGGTCGAGCGGCAGCAGTGGGGTGTGCTGACGGCGTTCCGGTTGCCGGGCGGAGGCGAGGTCGGGTTGTACGAGCCGCTGCACGAGCGGGCGCATGATCTCTGAGTTCCGGATCGCGGTGCCGGACGCGGAGCTTGCTGATCTGCGGGATCGGTTGGAGCGGGTTCGTTGGGCTCGGCAACTACCTGGGGACGGGTGGGAGCGCGGGGTGCCGGTCGGTTATTTGCGGCGGGTGGTCGAGCGGTGGGCGACGTACGACTGGCGAGCCTGGGAGGCGCGGCTCAACGAGTATCCGCAGTACACGACCGACATCGACGGGCAGACGATTCACTTCCTGCACGTGCGATCGGCCGAGCCGGATGCGTTGCCGTTGGTGCTCACGCACGGGTGGCCGGGGTCCGTGGCCGAGTTCCTGGAGGTGCTCGGGCCGTTGACCGATCCGGCGGCGTACGGCGGGGATCCGCGCGATGCGTTCCACGTTGTCGCGCCGTCCGTGCCGGGGCACGGGTTCTCGGTGCCGTTGACATCCGGCTGGAATCACGCACGGATCGCTGGCGCGTGGGCGGAGCTGATGCGTCGCCTGGGGTACGAGCGGTACGGCGCACAAGGCGGTGACACGGGATCGGTCGTCTCGCCCCTTGTGGGGCAGGTGGATCCGGCGCACGTGGTCGGCGTACACATCAATGGGGGACTGGCGTATCCGGCGCTCGAACCGGGAGATCGCGAGCAATTGAACGACGTCGAGCGTGAGCGGCTCGCGGCGGCCGATCGGTTGCGTGCGGTCGGGACCGGGTACGCCGAGTTGCAGGGGACTCGGCCGCAGACGGTGTCGTTCGGGCTGAGTGACTCGCCGGTCGGGCAGCTGGCGTGGATTCTGGAGAAGTTCTGGGAGTGGACCGACCCGGACCGCGAACTGCCCGAGGACGCGATCGATCTCGACCACCTGCTGACGGACGTCTCGATCTACTGGTTCACCAACACCAGCGCGACGTCCGCCAACCTGTACTACGAGAATCGGCAGACCGCCGACGAGCTCATGCCGGGTGTGCCGACAGGCGTCGCAGTCTTCCCAACCGATCCAGCGATCCGGCGCGTACTAGAACGCCGACATCAGATCGTCCACTGGTCGGAGTTCACCCGAGGAGGCCACTTCGCCGCCCTCGAAGCTCCCGACCTCCTCGTAGACGACATCCGAACGTTCTACCGCCTGGTCCGCTAGGCGGGCTGGGGCGACGAAGGCCAGTAGGGCGCCGTCGCGTTCCACTGTTGCGTCCGGCCAGCGGCGGCGGACCATTCGGAGCGAGCGGTCGTTGGCGGCGCTGACCACGAACAGGAAGTGCGTCGCGCCGGCCGCGATCGCGTCGGCGGCGGCGATGGACAGCATCCGGATCCCGAGGCCGCGGCGCTGGTCGTCCTCGGCGATCACGGCCGCGAGTTCGGCGGTCGACTCGCCGGGGGCCCAGGCCCACATCGCGTGGCCGACGATCGTCTCGTCGCGGGTTGCGACGAAGGCGGCGCCGGTCGGGCACAGCATCCGCAGCAGCAACGCCTCGCGTGGCGGCGTACCGATCGCGGTCTGGAACCGGAAGTAGCGGCTGAGGTCCGTCAGCCCGGACAACATCCTCGCCAGCTCGTCCGCGTCGGGTTCGCCGGCGCGGCGGACGAGTGGCGGTCTCGTCTGAGTCTGGTTCACGGATTCAGCCTGGCTCCACTTGGCTGAGTCTGTCAAGCGGACTTATCATGGTTCACATGAGTACGGCAGTGAGCGAACAGCGGCCGGAGGCGATGAACTGGTCCACGGAGAACTGCACGATCTCCCGGACGATGGACATCCTCGGCGACAAGTGGACTTTTCACGTCCTGCGCGAGGTCTTCGTCGGCGTCCGCCGGTTCGAGGACATCCGGGCGCGGGCCGGCGTCCCGCGGCAGGTCCTCACCGAGCGGCTCGCCGCCTTGATCGAGCGCGGTCTGATCCGCCGGCACCCGTATCGCCTGCCCGGCCAGCGCGAACGCTCGGAGTACCGGTTGACCCAGGCGGGGCTCGACCTCTACCCGGTGCTGGTGGCAATGATCCAGTGGGCCGACCAGTACCTGCCACTCGACTCCGGCCCGCCGATCGAGCCGCGCCACCGTGGCGACTGCGGCGAGCGCGTCACGGTCGTCATGCAGTGCGAGGCCGGCCACGAGCCGACCCCACGCGAAGTTGTCCTCCGCCCCGGGCCGGGCGCGCAACCGCGTTAGCGGTCGAGGTCCTCGATCGCCTTGCGGAGAATCGACTCGGTCTCGCGGGGCTGGGACGCGGTGATCGACACGGCGTCCATGGTGACGACGTACGTGTCCAGCTCCTCGCGCTTGTCGAGATAGACCGCGCTGGTCAGATGCTCGATGTAGACGATGTCCGGAAGGTCGGCGTCGTTGAACCGGAGCAGCGTGAACGCGCCGCCGGTCGCGGTGTATCCGCCCTTGTCGAACGGGATGATCTGCAGCGTCACGTTGTGCCGGCGCGCCGACTCGATCAGGAACTCCAGCTGGGCCCTGAGGATGTCGCGGCTGCCGATCGGACGGCGCAGTACCGCCTCGTCGATCACCGCCCACAGGCGCGCGGGTCGTTGCCGCGTCAACACTTCCTGGCGGCTCATTCGCAACGAAACAAGGCGATCCTGCTCGGCCCGCGACAACGGCTGGTCCTGCCGGCCGAGTTGTACGACGGACCGCGCGTAGTCCGGCGTCTGCAGCAATCCCGGAACGAACTGCAGCTCGAACGTACGAATCAGATCGGCCGCCATCTCCAGACCGAGGTAGGAGTGAAACCACTGCGGCGTCAGGTCGTCGTACCGTTGCCACCAGCCCGGGTTGTTCGCGTCGCGGGCCAGGGTCAGCAGCCGGTCGCGTTCCTCGCCGTCCTCGAGTTTGTACAGCGTCAGCAGGTCGTCGACGTCACGCACCTTGAACCCGACCCGGCCGAGCTCGAGACGGCTGATCTTGGACTCCGAGCCGCGGATCGCCCAGCCCGCATCGGTGCGGGTGACGCCCGCGCCCTCACGGAGTCGGCGCAGGTGTACCCCCAGCATGATGCGCAGGGCGGTCGGGCCGCCGTACGCGCCCGGCTCGGTCACCTCTTGCCTCCCAGCAGATGCGTCCCCGGTACCAACAGCTGATCATTTCACAACGGATCGTAATCTCGTGCACGCCGACGCGCCTACGCGATGTGTTCACGACACCCTACGGTCAGTAGAGTCGGTTGCACAGATTCCGATCACTCTCTGCGAGGTCCACTGATGGTCGATGCCAGCAAGGCGCCCAGTTCGATCCCGGTCGGCGTGGACACCTCCCGGGCCAGTATCGCCCGGGTGTACGACGCCTTCTTGGGCGGCAAGGACAACTTCGAGGTCGACCGCGAGGTACTGCGCGGGGTCCAGGCCGCCGCGCCGCAGGCCCAGGACCTGGCCTGGTCGAACCGGAACTTCCTGATCCGCGCCTGCCGCTTCCTGGCCGGCCAGGCGGGTATCACGCAGTACCTCGACTGCGGGTCCGGTCTGCCGACCGCCGAGAACACCCACCAGGTCGTGCAGCGGATCCAGCCCGAGGCCAAGGTGCTCTACATCGACAACGACCCGGTGGTGCTCGCGCACGGCCGCGCGCTGCTGGAGGAGAACGAGAACACGCTGTTCGTCAGCGCCGACATCTTCGACCCGGACGAGGTGCTGAGCCTCCCCGAGGTGCGCGAGTTCCTCGACTTCAGCGAGCCGATGGCCGTGATCCAGAACGGCACGCTGCACCACTACATCGGCACCGAAGGTGCGCAGATCATGCAGAAGTACGTCGACGCGGTGGTGCCCGGGTCGTACACGGTGGTTTCGCACTTCTTCGACCCGGAGACTCCGGAACACTCCGAGGTCGCCCGGAAGATGGAGGAGAAGTTCATCCACAGCCCGATGGGCAGCGGTAGGTTCCGCACCCGGAAGGAGCTGATGGAGTTCTTCCCGGACCAGGAGCTGGTCGCCCCGGGCCTGGTGCTCTGCGACGACTGGTGGCCGGACGGTCCGCGGCTCAAGCCGCTGAACCAGGTCGAGGAGTGCATCGTCGGCGCGGTCGGCCGCAAGCTCTAGAAAGGCATCTGACCGTACGTCGCGACGCCCGGGACCACTGCGGTCCCGGGCGTCGTGCTGTTCTCAGACCGTCCAGCGTTGCGCCGCCGAGTTGTTGCAGGTAGCAACAGTCAGGGCGTTGCCCAGGGCACCTGGTGCGGTGAGGCAGCGGCCGCTGGACCGGATCGTGCCGTCGCCGGGCAGCGTCCATTGCTGGTTCGTGCCGCCGTGGCAGCTGTAGAGGATCACCGTGCCGGCTTGCGTGGCGCTCGCGTCGAGGCAGCTGAACAGGGCGTGGAACGTGGAGTTCTCCGCGTGCACCCAGTTCTGGTTGTTGCCGCCGGTGCAGGTGTACAGCAGGATCGTCGTACCGTCCGAGCCGGAGACGTCCAGGCAGCCGCCGCTGCCGCGGATGTCACCTGAGTCCGAGTTGCCGATGCCGTTCTCCTGGACGGCGGTCGATCCGTTCAGCGTGACCTGGCTGTCCGCGGCGCAGCCGCTGCTCTCCGAGGTGCCAGTGAAGTGCGCTGTGAGGCTGCCGCTGGTCGGTGCGCTCATCGTCAGCTTCGAGTAGGGCTCGTCGTCGCAGGTGGCCTTGTCGTTGTTCCAGTCGAAGTACTCGGTCCAGCTGACCATTTCCGACGTACTGATCGTGTTCCCGGAGCCGGTTTGGAGGCTGCCGAGCTTGAACGACGTACCGGCGGTGAGGTCGCGGACCGTGACGCCGTACCAGCCGCTGCCCTCGCTCGCGACGGCGAACGTGTAGGTGTGGCCGGCCGCCGGGGCCTGGTCGAGGCGGCAACTGCCGCCGGTGCCGTCCTCCTGGAACTGGATGCAGTAGGTGCCTGCGTCTCCGGCCTTCCAGGCGGTGGAGTTCCAGAGTGAGTACAAGAACATGCCGCCGCCGTCGCGGTGCGTCTGCATGCCGGTGTACCCGCCGACGTCGCCGCCGGTGAACCCGAACTGGTTGGCCCAGTAGACGTTCGCGCGGCCGGGGGAGGCGTTGATCGTCATCTTGAACTCAGCCTGGGTGAGCGAGGCGGTGTCGAACGTGTAGTTGACGTAAGTGCCGGGGGTGACGCCGACGGCGGACGCACTACCGGGAACGAGGGCGGCGGCGAGGCCGAGTAGGGCGCACAGCAGTAAGGACTTGAGTCTCATCGGGACTGCTACCTCCAAGCGAAGTGGGCGGGACTTCGTCAGAGAGCTCTCAGAAGCGATGATGCGCAGAACTGCGCGCGGATGTCCAGAGCTGATCAGTTAACGTTACAGATGCTCGGAAACGATCGTCGTTTGCGGTGGTAGCGGGCGGGTACCGCGAACGGGATGACCGGAACAGCCGAACGGATCCGAACGAGCCGTCGTGGGCCGTTCCTGGTAGTGGCCGCAGCGTTGTTCGTGCTGCTGCTGGACGGGAACCTGCCGACGCCGCTGTACGGCGTGTATCGGGAGCGATTCGGCTTCTCCGGGACCGAGCTGACGCTGATCTTCGCCGTGTACATGGCGGTCCTGGTCCCGTCGCTGATCGTCTTCGGCCAGTTGTCGGACCAGATCGGGCGGAAACGGGTGCTGCTCGGCGGGCTGGGTCTCGGCGCCGTCGGACTGATCGTGCTCGCGGCGGCCCAGAACACCGTGTGGCTCTTTGCCGGCCGGATCGCCGCAGGTATCGCTCTGGGTGCCACCGCAGGAACCGCGGCCGCGGCCCTCGTGGAGCTCGAACCGGACGACGATCGTGGCAAGGCGGCGCTGGCCACCGTGCTCGCACAAAGTGGCGGTAGCGCGGCCGGACCGCTGGTGGCCGGTGTCCTTGCGGGATGGGCGCCGGCGCCACGCCAACTGCCGTACGGCGTGGGACTCGTGCTCACCGTGGTGACCGCGATCGCTGTTTCGCGGCTGCCGAGCGAGCCGGTCGGTGGCCGCTGGCGCCCGCAGCGTCCGTCGGTCCCGTCCGAGATCCGGGCCGACTTCGCCCGGGCGAGCCTGAGCGCTGCGACCGTCTGGGCGACCGGTGGACTCTTCCTGTCCGTCGTTCCGTCGTACACCGCGCAACTGCTGCACACCCACAACCTGGCGTTGCTGGGAACAGTCTCGGCGATGATGCTGGCCGCGGCCTGCGCCGTGCAGGCGGTCTCCGTCCGGGTGCAACTGTCACCGCGCCGAGCTCAGCCTGCCGGTCTGCTGTCGCTCGTCGTCGGCCTGTCCGCGCTTGTCGCCGCATTCCCGGCGAAGTCGCTCGCGCTGGTTGTCGTCGCCGCGGTGTTCGCAGGCGCCGGACTGGGGCTGACGTACTTCGGTGCGCAGGCCGAGGTCAATCACCTCGCTCCGAGTGGGCGGCGTGGTGAGCTGACCGCGGCCTTCCTGACGTGCGTGTACCTCGGCGTGGCCGCGACCGCCATCTCGACGGGCTTGCTGAGTGACGCCTACTCGCTGCCGACCGCGATCGCCGTGGCGTCGGCCGTGGCCGGGACGACCGCGCTGCTTGCCCTCGGGTGGCAGTTGAAGCGGCGCTAGACGTGCTCGGAAACGAGCGTGGCCGTCGTGCCTTCCTCGAGGGCCTGGAAGATGTGGGGGAGGTCGCCCGGATAGGCGATGTAGTCGCCGGGGTTGAGTTCGACCGGGTCGTCGAGCGGGCCGACCAGGGCTCGGCCGGAGCCGAGGATGACGTGTTCGACGACGCCGGGCATGTGCGGCTCGGACTTCCGGCCGGGGCCGGGGGCGACGACGATGCGGTAGATGTCGCGGCGCGCGTTCGGCGGGCTCGAGGCGACCAGCGTGGCGCTGTAGTCGGCCTGGTCGGAGTAGATCGCCGGGCCCTCGCCGGCGCGGATGACCTGGACCTTCGGGCGGGGCGGGTCGAGCAGCGCGGCGAACGGGGTGTCGAGTGCTACGGCCAGCGCCCACAGGGTTTCGACGCTCGGGTTGCCGGTGCCTGACTCGAGCTGGGACAGCGTGGACTTGGCGACGCCGGCGCGTTTCGCGACTTCGGTCAAGGACAGTCCGGCGCGGGCCCGGTGCCGGCGCAGGGAGGTCGCGATCACGTCGAGTGGTGCCTTGGTGTCCATTGTTGTTCGCTCCATCGGTCTGATCGTTCGGCTTGACGAACGAGCGGTGCGGTGTTCATCATAATGCCCATGCGTTCGATCTGGCGAACACTCGATCGGGGACTCGCCCGCGACATCGGCCTGGTCTGCCTGGCCGACAGCGTCGTCGGGCTGTCGTACGGCGCGATCAGCGTCGGTGGCGGGCTGCCGTTGTGGGTGCCGATCCTGTTGTCGATCGTGGTCTTCGCCGGTGCGTCGCAGTTCCTGTTCGTCGGGATCGTCGCGGCCGGCGGGAGCCCGATCGCGGCGATGGCCGCGGGGCTGCTGGTGAACACCCGGCACATCGCGTTCGGGCTGGCGGTCAGCGACGTGATCGGCAGCGGCTGGCGGCGCTGGCCGGGCAGTCACCTGATGACCGACGAGAACGTCGCGTTCGCGATGGGACAGGACGAGCTGAAGCAGCGGCGGGCGGCGTACTGGGCCGGCGGGATCGGCATCTTCGTCTGCTGGAACATCGGGGTCGTGATCGGTGGACTGGCCGGCTCGGTGATCACCGACACCGACGTCTTCGGACTGGACGCGGCGTTCCCCGCGGTGCTGCTGGCGCTGGTCCTGCCCGCTCTCCGGGATCGATCGACACGTACGGCGGCGCTCGCCGGCGTGGTGATTGCCTTGATCGCAACGCCGTTCCTGCCGGCCGGTCTGCCGGTGCTGCTCGCACTCGCCGGCATGCTGTTCTACCGCGCCGGGAAGCCCGCATTGGAGGACGCGCAGAATGAATAACACTCCACTGGTGCTGGTCGCGATCGGGGTGCTTGCTGTCGGCACCTTTTCGATGCGGATCGCGGGACCGGCGTTGCGGAGCCGGTTCGAGATGCCGGAGCGCGCGCAGCAGTTTCTCGCCGCGGCCGCGATCGTCCTGCTGACCGCGCTGGTCGCCACGTCCGCACTGACCGAGGGCCACGGCCCGGCGGGTATCGCACGTCCGGCAGGCGTCCTCTTCGGCGGCATCCTCGCCTGGCGCAAGGCCCCGTTCGTACTGGTGGTCGTTGCCGCCGCCGCAACCGCAGCAGGCTTGAGACTCCTCGGCGTTCCTTAGTCCCGGTCCTGCTAGCGGATACCGTGCGGGTATGACGATGTATCCCCCTCCGCCCGCGGCGCCCAAGAAGTCGATCCTGCCGAAGATCGGCATCGCCTGTTTCGTCGTCGGCGCGATCGTGGTCGGGTTCTTCGTGTGGCGGATCGTCGTGACCGCGCCGCGGACGCCGCAGCCGATCGAGGGCGGGGTCGTCCACCTGAAGAAGGAAGGGCTGACGATCTACGCGTCGATCCCGGTGCTGAACCCGCCGTGCGAGGTGCAGGACCCGAACGGCAACGACGTACCGATCAAGCCGCCGAGCGGGTCGGAGACGATCACGATCAACGGCGAGAGCTGGTACGTCGTCGCGCGGTCGACGCAGACCGTGCCGGCCGGGGACTACAGCATCTCGTGCACCGACGACGAGACCAGCGCGACCTACTCGGCCGGACCGAAGTCGTCCGTCTTCGCGTTCGTCCTGTCGATCCTCGGCACTGTGTTCTCGTTCCTGATCTTCCTCGGCCTCGGCATCACGTTCCTGACCGTCGGGGCAGTCAAGAAGCGCCGGCGCAACCGGCCTCCAAACACCTTCCCCGGCCAGCCAGGTGCCCCCGGCAACTACCCGTACCCGCCGGTGCCCCCGCAGCAGAACCACACCTTCCCGGCGCCCCCGCCGTACAACCCGGGCCCGAACCCGGACCGCCCGCAGAACCGCCCACAGGACAGGTGAACGATGGATCTCGACTGGCCCGGATGCCGCAACGTTCGCGACGTGGGCGGCCTGCCGACCGCTGACGGCCGCGCCGTGCGCGAGGGCGTGCTGATCCGGGCGGACAGCCTGCAGTACCTGAACGCGGACGGCGTCGAGGCGGTACGTCGGTCCGGGGTGAGCCGGATCCTGGACCTGCGCGGTGACGGCGAGGTCGCGATCGCGCCGACGCCGTTCACGGGTACGCCGTTGGCGGTTCGGCAGTCGCTGGTGGATCCGGCGGACCCCGACCATGGGCAGCCGACGATCATCGCTGCGTGCACGTGGATGCTGGACAAGAGGCCGGAGCTGTTCGCGGCCGCGGTGAAGGCGATCGCGGACGAGCCGGACGGCGCCGTCGTCGTGCACTGCCACGGCGGCAAGGATCGCACCGGCATGATCGTCGCGCTGGCGCTGAGCGTGGCCGGCGTACCCGAGGACGAGATCGTTGCCGACTACTACCTCACGCAGTCGCGGCTCGCGCGGTGGCTGGAGGAGCAGCTCGCCGAGGAACCAGACGTCGCGAAGCACCCGGAGATGCTCGAGTTCCGGGACACCCGGGCCGAGTCGATCATCGCGATCCTGCGGCATCTGGACGAGAACTACGGCGGACCCGAGGCATACCTGCGGCACGGTGGTCTGACCGAGGAGGACCTGAACAAGCTGAGAGCCCGCTTAGTGGCCTGACCTGCGTCACCGGCAGGTCACGCAGCGCAGTACATTGGCGCAATGCCAACCGCAGAGACCGATCCCGCGGCGTTGGCGCGACGGTACGGGCTCTCCAAGAGTTCCGTCCGCCCACCGCTTGGCTCGTATCTGCGCGAGTTGTGGAGCCGTCGCCAGTTCGTCGTCAGCTACGCCGCCGCCCGCACGTACGCGATGTACGCCGGGGCCCGCCTCGGGTCGATCTGGCAGGTGCTGACACCGCTGCTGAACGCGGCGGTCTACTACCTGGCCTTCGGTGTCCTGCTTGGCACGAAGAACGGGATCGACAACTACGTCGCGTTCCTGCTCAGCGGGATCTTCGTGTTCACGTTCACGCAGCGCTGCATGACCGAAGGCTCGCGATCACTCGCGCTGAACCTGTCGCTGATCCGCACCCTGCACTTCCCGCGCGCGACCCTCCCGCTCGCCTACGTGCTGAACGAGCTGAACCAGATGCTGGTGTCGCTCGGCATCCTGTTCGTGGTCGTCGGATTCACCGACGGACCCGCGTGGAGTTGGCTGCTCGTGGTACCGGCGATGCTGCTGCAGGTCATGTTCAACATCGGGATCACGCTGGTCTTCGCGCGGATCGGGACGTTCGTCTCGGACATCACGCAGCTGCTGCCGTTCGTCACCCGCACCTGGTTGTACGCGTCCGGGATCTTCTTCTCGCTGCCGGCCAAGCTGAACCAGGTCGACGCGCCGGGCTGGGTGATCCAGGTGCTCGCGTTCAACCCGATCTCGGCGTACATCGACATCATCCGGCGGTCGCTGCTCGAGGAGCACGAACCGAACCAGCTGCCGCACGCCTGGTCGATCGCGATCGTCTGGTCGTTCGTGATGCTGGCCGCCGGATTCTGGTACTTCTGGCAGGCGGAGGACCGCTATGGCCGTGGCTGATTCTGGGGCTGAACCGACGGTCATCGCCGACCGGTTGGACATCATCTACAAGGTGATCGCCGGCCAGGGCGGCAAGGGTACGGCGGCGACCGCGCTGCGCCGGATCGTGAAGCGCCAGGACCGGCCGACGATCCGCGAGGTGCACGCGGTCAAGAACGTCAGCTTCACGGCCTACAAGGGCGACGCGATCGGCGTGATCGGGCGCAACGGCTCCGGGAAGTCGACGATGCTGCGCGCGATCGCTGGCCTGCTGCCGCCCGCTTCCGGGGCCGTCTACACCGGCGGCCGGCCGTCGCTGCTCGGCGTCAACGCGGCGATGATGAACGACCTCACGGGCGACCGCAACGTCGTCCTCGGCTGCCTGGCGATGGGCATGTCCGCGGCCGAGATCCAGCGCCGGTACGACGAGATCGTCGACTTCTCCGGCATCGGCGACTTCATCGACCTGCCGATGTCGACGTACTCCTCCGGGATGGCGGCCCGGTTGAAGTTCGCGATCGCGTCCGCGAAGACGCACGACATCCTGCTGGTCGACGAGGCGCTGGCGACCGGTGACGCCGAGTTCCGGGTCCGGTCGGAACGGAAGATCAAGGAGCTCCGCGACCAGGCCGGCACGGTGTTCCTGGTCAGCCACAGCCTGGACGTGGTGCAGGAGACCTGCAACCGCGCCCTCTGGCTGGACGCCGGCGTACTGAAGCTCGACGGCCCCGTCGACGAAGTCGTGGCCGCCTACGTCAAGTCCACCCGCGGTTAGACGGCCTTCGGGTTCTCTCGGAGGCCGATGAGGAAGCCGAGGCCCCAGGAGACGTGCATGGTGGCGCAGACCAGCGGGAGCCAGGCGAGGGCCTTCCACGGCAGGTAGCGGCCTTCGACGGCGGATCCGACCAGCAGCAGTACGGCGTACCCGAGCGGTGCCAGGAAGCCGAGGTCCAGCCAGCTGATGCCGGTGGCCAGGCCGATGATGCCGAGGATGGTGCCGACGGCCAGCGCGATGACCGCGACCGGTGGTGCCAGGTACCGCTTGCTGGCGGTCTCCGGGTGCCGGCGGACCACCTCGCGGCGCCACTGGCCTGTGTGGAAGAACTGCTTCGCCACCGCGGACAGCGAGGACCGCGGCCGGTACGTGACGGACAGGTCCGGGCTGAACCAGATCAGGCCGCCGGTCTTGCGGATCCGGTAGTTCAGCTCCCAGTCCTGGGCCCGGTGCATGGTCTCGTCGAACCCGCCGACCCGCTCCAGCGCGGCCCGCTTGAACACCCCGAGGTAGACGGTGTCGGCCGGGCCGGCCTTGCCGCCCTGGTGGAACGTCGACGCGCCCAGCCCCAGCCGGGAGCGGTACGCGCAGGCGACCGCCATCTCGGTCGGGGTCCGGCCCTCGGCGGCCATCACGCCGCCCACGTTGTCCGCGCCGCTCTCCTCCAGCACCTCGACCGCGCGGGTGATGTACCCGTCGGTGAGCGCGCCGTGCCCGTCGACCCGGACCAGGATGTCGTGCTTGGCGTGCGCGATGCCGACGTTCAGCGCGGCCGGCGTCTTGCCGGTCGGGTTCGGCACGATGCTGATCCGGTGGTCCTTCTCGGCCAGCTTGTCCGCGATCTCCTGGGTCCGGTCCTTGCTCGGACCGATCGCGAGGACGACCTCCAGGTTGCCGGGGTAGTCCTGCTCGAGGACGCGGCCGACCGCCTCCTCGAGATGGCGTTCCTCGTTCAGCACGGGCATCACGACGGACACGGGTGGCCAGTGGGACAGCGGCATATCAGGTCAGGCCTTACAGATCGATGCGACGTCGTCGACGCCAGCGGCGGGTGTGGTCGGTGAGGTGCTCGGCTTCTTCGTACTCGGCTTCTTCGTGGTGCTGGTGGTCGGGGCCGGACTGGACTTGCTGGTGCTGCTACGCGGAGTGCTCGAAGTCTTACCGTCTCCTCCCGAGCCGTCCTTGTCCAGCGATTCGGACTTCGCGATCGTCTCCGCGACCTTGGTCCGGATCAGTGCGAAGTCCGGGTCGCCGGTGTGGATCAACGGCGGGACCGCGGAGAAGCTTGACACCGGCAGCTTCTTCGCGTCCAGCGCGAGATCCGTGAAAGTGCCCAGTTCACCCGCCGGAATGTTGGTCTTGACCACCTGTTTGCTGGCCGAGGCGATGCCCTGGAACTTGGTCAGCACCGTCTGCGGTGACAGCTGGTTCAGCATCGCGGACATCACGCACTTCTGCCGCGCCATCCGCTCGTAGTCCGACGACTCGGCTCGGGAGCGGGCGAACCAGAGCGCGTGGTACCCGTCCAGGTGCTGGTTCTTGCCGGCCTCGATGTAGCCCTTGATCGGCGAGCTGCCGCCGCCGATCGGGACCCGCTTGCCGATGTCCAGGGTGATACCGCCGACCGCGTTCAGCAGGTCGCGGAAGCCGGCCAGGTCGATCAGCACGTAGTAGTTGAGCTTCAGCCCGGTGACGGCCTCGATGGCCTGCATGGTCGCGGTCTCACCGGGGTTCGCGTCGCCGGGGAACAGGTTCTTGTGGTTGGCGGCGTACGTGTAGACCGCGTTCAGCAGGCACTCGGCGGCGCATTTGTTCCACTTGAAGCCCTCGGGGAACTGTTTCGCCATCGCCGTACCGGCCGGGAACGGAACCTTGGCCAGGTTCCGCGGGAGGCCGATCAGGACCGTCCGGCCGGTGTCCGCGTCGATACTCGCCACCGTCATGCTGTCCGGCCGGGTGCCGATCCGGTCCGAACCGGAGTCGCCGCCCATCAGCAGCACGTTGTAGCGGCCCTTGTCGGCCTTCGACTTCTGCCCGTTGCCGAACACGCTGGCGACGAAGTCGCGCTGGGTGTTCACGATCACGCTGGCGTAGATCAGGGCGCCGACGACGACGACGATCAGGACGCCGTCCATGATGCTGGTCATCAGGCGGTGGTTCCGCTCCAGCGTCAGCGGCTGACCGAGCCGGTACGCGTCCACGAACAGCGCCGCCCAGCCGATCGCGAGCAGGATCAGCAGCACCTGGACGATCCGCAGCGTGCCCGGGCGGGCCAGGATGTTGATCGTGCCGGACCGCCAGATCAGGCCCAGAATCACGAAGAAGATCACGATCGCGACCAGGCCGGCGACCACCCGCCAGACCCAGCGGCCGGCCTTCCGGGAGCCCGCGACGATCTGCGCCGATCCGGGCAGGACCAGCGTCATCAGCAACAGCGTCAGCGCCCGCTTGAACCGGACCGGCTCGCGGAGGTTGCGCAGGTCTGGTGTCTCCTGCGGCATGACGTCCTTCCGTTCTCATCCGGGCGGCGGGCTGCTGCCGACCGTACCTTGTCGTTCCTCGTCACCAGGTACGACGTGCCGGGGTCGGCGATGGTTCGAGACCGGGCGGATCCGGAAACGAAGAGTAGCAGTCCTGACACGGAGCGCAGGAAAACCCCTGCGATGACCCTGTGGACAGCCGGTTTCACGCAACTGTGATGGTGACCGGCCGGGGGATGGGTTACGAAGTGCTGCAAGCACAAACAGTGAGGAAACCGCCCCCATGAAACTGTTCCGTACGCTCCTGGCCGCCACAGCGGTCGCGACGACATCCCTGCTCGGCACCAGCTCCGCCCAAGCGGCGGCACCCGGCGCCGACTTCACCGGCATCGCCGCGCTCAGCAACTGCTCCGCGTCGCTCGTCCGGTACGCCGAATCGGTTGCCACCGACAAGGCGCTCGTCCTCACCAACGGGCACTGCTACGAGGGCGGGTTCCTGCAGCCCGGCCAGGTCCTGGTGAACAAGACGTCGACGCGCTCGATCACGCTGCTCAACCCGGACTCCAGCCGGGCCGGGACGGTCCGCGCCGCGAAGATCCTGTTCGGCACGATGACCAAGACCGACATGATCGTGTACGAGGTCAACGAGTCCTACGCGTCGATCAAGAGCCGCCTGAACGTGTCCCCGTTGACGCTGGCCAAGCAGGGTCCCGCGGACGGCGCCGGCATGGCCGTGGTGTCCGGGTACTGGAAGCGGATCTACACCTGCTCGGTGCAGGCGACGATCCCGCAGCTCCGCGAGGGCGACTGGACCTGGCAGAACTCGATCAAGTACCAGCAGCCCGGCTGCGAGACGATCGGCGGTACGTCGGGATCGCCGGTGGTCAGCACCTCGACCGGTGAGGTGATCGGCATCAACAACACCGGGAACGAGGACGGCGAGCAGTGCACGGTCAACAACCCGTGCGAGGTGGACGCCGACGGCAACGTCACCGTCGAGCAAGGCGCGGCGTACGGCCAGCAGACCTGGTGGCTGTACACCTGCCTGACCGCGAACCGGACCATCGACCTGAACAAGTCCGGCTGCGAGCTCCCGAAGCCGGCCCGCCGTCACTGACCGCAATTTGAACAGAAAGTAACGATGCCTGCGGGGTGACGCAGTGCACTTCGATATCCGGTAACGTCGCCCCGCATGGCAGTCGACTCCGCTACTGATCCCGTCGTCACGACCGGTTGGCCGAGCCCGTTCGGTGTTCGGACACGGTTGGTCGCGTCCAGCGCGCTGATGCTGTTCGTCGAGCTCGCGCTGATCCGCTGGACCGGGTCCAACGTCGTCCATCTCAGTTACTTCTCGAACTTCGTGCTGCTCGGCTCGTTCCTCGGGATCGGGATCGGCGTACTGCGCTCCGGCCGGGCGAAACGGCTGCCGTACTACTCACCGATCATGCTGGGCCTGCTGGTCCTGGTGATCGCGTGGAAGCCGGTCACGGTCAACCGCGGCAGCTCGTCGAGCGTCATCTACTTCACGAGCCTGAACACCACCGGCCCGCCGGTCTGGGTGATCCTGCCGATCATCTTCGTCGCGGCCGCCGTGGTGCTGGCCGGTCCCGCCGAGCTGGTCGGCCGTTGTTTCGCGGAGCTTCCGCGACTGACGGCGTACCGCTTCGACCTGGTCGGATCGCTGATCGGGATCGTCACGTTCACCGGGCTGTCCTTCCTGGGCGCGCCGCCGATCTGGTGGGGGCTCATCGTCACGGTCGTGTTCGCGGTGCTGATGATCCCACGGTCTGCCGGAATCTCCGGGCTGTCCGGCCGGCGGGCGGTCGCTACCGGGCTGAGTGCCGCGATGGTGCTGGCGCCGCTGCTGGTGATGCTCGGCGTGCTGTTCAAGGAGTCGACCAAGTCCGACAACAGTTGGTCGCCGTACTACAAGGTGCAGACGAAGAAGACCACCTGGGAGGGTGTGCCGCTGCTGACCATCACGGTCAACGGCGTACCGCACCAGCAGGCGATCCCGGCCGACGCGCGCCTGCAGTGGGAGCCGCAGTACGGGCTGCCGTACGAGCGGGCGAACGCCGGTAAGGCGCCGAAGAACGTGCTGATCATCGGTGCCGGCTCGGGCTCGGACGTGGCGATCGCGCTGAAGAAGGGCGCGCAGCACGTCGACGCGGTCGAGATCGACCCGCGGATCCGGGACCTCGGCAAGGCGCTGCACCCGGACCGGCCGTACCAGGACCCGCGGGTGAGCTCGCACATCGACGACGGGCGGGCGTTCCTGTCCCGGACGGACAAGAAGTACGACCTGATCCTGCTGGCGCTGCCGGACTCCCTGACGCTGGTCAACGGCGCGAGCTCGCTGCGGCTGGAGAGCTACCTGTTCACGCAGCAGGCGTTCGAGTCGGCGCGTGACCACCTGAACCCGGGTGGCGCGTTCGCGATGTACAACTACTACCGCGAGACGTGGCTGATCGATCGGCTCGCGTCGACGGCGCAGGCCGCGTTCGGGCACAAGCCCTGCGTGGACAAGATCGGCGACGGTCTGCAGCAGGCGGTCGTGACGGTCGGTCTGACCGAGCAGGACCAGGCGTGTTCCGCCGAGTGGCCCGGTGCGACCGCGGAGACGCCGCCGCCGGCCACGGACAACCGGCCGTTCCTCTACCTGTTCACGGACCGGATCCCTTCGCTCTACCTGATCACGCTCGGACTGGTCCTCGTCGCCGGTCTCGTCGGCGTCGGGATCGCCGGCGGCGGTGCGTCGTACAGGCGGATGCGCCCGTACGCGGACCTGTTCCTGCTCGGGGCCGGGTTCATGCTGCTGGAGACGAAGAGCATCACCGGGTTCGCGTTGCTGTTCGGTACGACGTGGGTCGTGAACGCGATCGTCTTCGCCGGCGTGCTGGTGGCGGTGCTCGCGGCGGTCGAAGTGACGAGGCGGTTCAAGACACCACCGATCAAGGTGATGTTCGCCGTGCTGTTCGGTGGGCTCGCGTTGTCGTGGGTGTTCCCGGACAGTTGGCTGCTGGGGATGCCGGTCGGGTTGCGGGCGCTGGTCGCGGTGCTGATCGCGTTCCTGCCGATCTTCGCGGCGAACGTGATCTTCGCGAAGCGGTTCACCGACACCGCCGACGGTACGGCGTCGTTCGGCGCGAACCTGCTCGGCGCGATGCTCGGCGGCTGCCTCGAGTACGCGGCCCTGATCATCGGCTTCCACGGCCTGCTGATCATCGCCGCCCTGCTGTACGTCGGAGCGTTCCTGCTCACGCCGAAGGTCAAAGCGCTCGCGAAGTGAGTGACCTGGGTAGCTACTACCGCAAGCGTGCCGGTGAGTACGACGCGGTGTACGAGAAGCCGGAACGGCAGGAGGACCTGGCTCGCCTGCGGGCCCTCCTGCCGCCGCTCGTCGCAGGTCGCTCGGTCCTGGAAGTTGCCGCTGGCACCGGTTACTGGACGACCGCGCTGGCGACCACCGCGGAGTCGATCGTCGCGACGGATCTGAACGACGAGACGCTCGCCGTTGCGCGGACACGGTCCTACGGTCCGGCCGACGTACGTTTCGAGACCGCGGATGCGTACGACCTGGGCGCGGTCCCGGGGCGCTTCGACGCGATCTTCGCGGGGTTCTTCTGGTCCCATGTCCTGCGCGCCGACGTACGCCGGTTCGCCGAGGGCCTGCTGGAGCGGGTGGAGCCGGGTGGTGTGGTGATCCTCGCGGACAACCGGTACGTGGAGGGCAGCAACTATCCGATCACCCGGACGACGGACGACGGCGATACCTACCAGACCCGGCAGTTGTCGGACGGGCGCACGTTCGAGGTGCTGAAGAACTTCCCGTCGCGGGAGGAGCTCGCAACGCAGGTCGCCCCGGCCGAGGTGGAGTGGACCGACTTGACTTATTTCTGGCTGGCAACTGTCTGCTAGTTGGTACAGGTTCGGCCCGTTTACGGGGTCCCGGCCAGATTCTGGTGGCAGGATCTGAGACATGACGTGGCTCGTGACTGGTGGTGCCGGATACATCGGGGCGCATGTGGTGCGCGCCTTCCGCAACGACGGGATCGACGTGGTCGTGATCGACGACCTGTCGAGCGGGAAGGCGGAGTTCGTCCCGGACGGGGTGCCGTTCGTGCAGGCGAACCTGCTCGACGGTACGGCGGTCCGCAAGGCGCTGGAGGGCGTCGTGGGCGTCGTACATCTCGCGGGATTCAAGTACGCCGGGGTTTCGGTGCAGCGGCCGCTGCACACGTACACGCAGAACGTGACGGCGATGGTGTCGCTGCTCGAAGCGATGGCGGACAAGGAGATCCGCAACCTCGTGTTCTCGTCCAGCGCCGGCGTCTACGGGACGCCGAAGGACGAGGTCGTCACCGAGGACACCGCGCCCGACCCGCAGTCGCCGTACGGCGAGTCGAAGCTGATCGGCGAGTGGCTGCTCCGCGACCAGGCGGCCGCGGCGGAACTGCACCACACCTCGCTGCGCTACTTCAACGTCGTGGGGTCCGGTGATCCGACGGTGTACGACGCGTCGCCGTACAACCTGTTCCCGATCGTCTGCGACCTGCTCACGCAGGGGAAGGTGCCGCAGATCTACGGCACCGACCACCCGACCCCGGACGGTACGTCGGTCAAGGACTACGTCCACGTCGCCGACCTGGCCCGTGCCCATGTCGCGGCCGCCCGCGCCCTCGAGTCCGGCAAGACCCTCGAACCCGTCTACAACCTGGGCAGCGGCACCGGTACGTCGGTCCGCGAGATCATGGACGCCGCCCGCCGGGTCACCGGAATCGACTTCACCCCCGCCGAAGGCCCCCGCCGCCCCGGCGACCCGTCCCGCGTCGTAGCCAACGGCGACCTGGCCACCCGCGACCTCGCCTGGCAGAACACGTTTTCCGTCGACGAAATGTTCGCAACGGCCTGGGAGGCCTGGCCGAAGAACTGACCCGGCCGACCGTCACACTCCATCCATGAGCGTGACGCCGGAGCCGCCCGTCGCGTGCGGATGCGGGCGGCCCGGGAAGCAGCCCTGGCGGAGTCGGGACACGTTGTGGAGCCCCGCTTCGGTGGTGGGCTGGCCGCTCTGGGTCCTACTCGGGGTCGGCTCGGTGCTCTGCGGCTGGACGATGTTCGGTGTTGTGCTGCTCGCGGTGCTGGGCGCGTTGATCCTCGGCAGCCTGGTGCTACAGGGCGTGCGTGGGCATCGTGGAAGGTGCTGGCTCGCCCGCGGCCTGTGGTTCGGTATCGCGGTGGCCGGGTTGCCCTTGCGGGTTGTCGGCGCGTTTGGCTTCTGAGCCTCAGGGCTAAATCGTGGTCGAGGATCCCGGACCGGCTGTAGCCTGTGGCGCAGTTCACTAGTTGCCCGTGTGCCGGGCACCGATCGAGGGGTGCGATCCATGAGTCACGAGAGCCTGCCGCAGTTCCTGGCGAAGATCGACCTCTTCGAAGGACTGTCCAAGGACACGCTGTCCGACCTGATCGAGCGTGGCACCACGTTGAAGGTTCCGGCCGGCAGCCATGTGGTCGAGCAGGGCGCCCACGACGCCGGCCTGCAGGTCGTGCTCGAAGGCTCGGCCGCCGTGGAGGTCAACGGCGTCGTCCGTGAGCCGCTGGAAGTCGGGGGCTACTTCGGCGAGGTCTCGCTGATCGACGGCCTGCCGCGGTCCGCGACGGTGGTGGCCGGGCCGGACGGGCTGACCACATTCGCGCTGTCCGCGCTCGCGTTCGAGCCGGTCGTGAAGGAGAACCCGGAGGTCGCCCAGGCCCTGCTCAAGGCCCTGACCGCCCGGATCCGCTCGCTCGAGTCCCAGAGCTGAGCCGATCTGGGAGAACGGGCGCGCGATGAGTGAGGAACGCAAGGTCGTCACGGTGCTGTTCTGCGACCTCGTCGGCTTCACCACCGCGTCCGAGTCCGCCGACCCCGAGGACGTTCGCCGGTGGCTGGCGCCGTACCACTCGACCCTGCGGCAGACGGTCGAGCGGTACGGCGGGACGGTCGAGAAATTCGCCGGGGACGCCATCCTGGCCGTCTTCGGCGCACCGCGGTCCCGGGAGGACGACGCGGAACGGGCAGTCCGGGCCGGCTTGGCGATCCTCGATGCGGTGCGGATGCTCCCGGACGGTCCGCTGGAGGTCCGGATCGGCATCGAGACCGGTGAGGCGCTGGTCCAGCTGACTGCGCGACCGGAGCTCGGCGAGCCGTTCGTCACCGGCATGGTGGTCAACCTCGCGGCCCGCCTGCAGTCCTCCGCGCCGATCGGCGCGGTCGTCGTCGGGCGCGGCACCCACGAGGCGACAAGTCGCGTCTTCGGCTACGAGGCGCTGGAACCCGTTGCGGCCAAGGGAATCAGCCGTCCGGTCGAACGCTGGCAGGCCGGCTCGCCGCGAGCACGCTTCGGTACGGACGTCATCCGCGACCTCAGTACGCCGATGGTCGGCCGGCAGCGCGATCTGACCTTGCTGTGCACGGCGTTCGAGAAGGCCCTCGCGGAGCGGGTGCCGCAGTTCGTCACGCTGCTCGGCGAGCCGGGCATCGGCAAGTCGCGCCTCGTCGCGGAGTTCGGCGCCTGGCTGGATCAGCACGACGAGCTCGTCACCTGGCGCGAGGGCCGATCCCTGCCGTACGGCGAGTCGCCGTTCGGCCCGATCGCGGAGATCTTCAAGGTCCAGGCCGGGATCCTGGACACCGACCCACCGGCGCAGGCCGTGGCCAAGCTCGACGCGATCGTGCCGGACGGCGCGGACCGGGCCTGGCTGCGAGCCCGGGTCGGGCCTCTGATCGGCGCCGATCAGTCCGCTCAGCCGGGGTCGGCGACGCAGGAGGAATCGTTCGCGGCCTGGCGGCAACTGCTGGAGTCGTTCGCCGAGCAGTCGCCCGTGGTCCTGGTGTTCGAGGATCTGCACTGGGCGACGGACGCGATGCTCGCCTTCGTCGATCACCTGGCCGAGTGGTTGACGGACCTGCCCTTGCTGGTCGTCGTCACCGCCCGCCCCGAGCTGCTCGAACGCGGACCGCAGTGGACCCGCGGGGTCCAGAACGCCCTCACCGTCGGCCTCTCGCCGCTGACGGCGAACGAGACCGATCAACTCCTGACCGGGATGTTCGCCGGTCAGGACGTGCCGGCAGAGATCCGCCTGCGCCTGGTACGCCGTGCCGACGGCAACCCCTTGTATGCCGAAGAACTCGCCCGGGTCGTGACCGATTGCGGGACGGACCAGGCCGGCTCGGCCGACCTGCCGATCGGCATCGCGGCTCTGATCGCGGCCCGCTTGGACACCCTGGAGCCGGATCGCAAGGCCTTGCTCGCGGACGCCGCCGTGATCGGTCCGGTGTTCTGGGCCGAAGCCGTCGCGGCGCTGTCCGACCGTGATCCGGGCCAGGTGGTCCAGGAGCTGCAGGAGCTGGCCCGCAAGGAGCTGGTGCGTCCGGTCCGGCGGTCGTCGATGCTGGGCCAGCACGAATACACCTTCTGGCATGCCCTGACCCGCGACGTCGCCTACAGCCAGGTGCCGCGCGCGGCTCGATCGGCACGGCACCTCGCCGCCGCCGACTGGCTCGAGCTGCGTTGCGCCGCCTGTCAGGCCGAGACGCCGAACCTGATCGCCTATCACCTCAGCACGGCACTGGACCTTGCCGCAGCACTGGGCGACCCGGAGGCGGCCGCGGCGATCGCTCCCCGGGCGCGTAAGTACCAGCTGATGGCCGCGGAACTGGCGATGAACCTCGACACCAACGAGGCGCTCGCCCTGCTCGACCGCGCGCTGGCCCTGAGCCCGGCCGGCGATCCCGAACGTCCCACGGTCCTGCTGCGCTGGGGCTGGGCGGCTTTCCAGGCGGGCCGCCTCGACGACGCCCAGGCCGCGTACCTCGAGGCGATCGCCGGATTCGAGGCGATCGGGGACATCCGCGGAGTCGCGCTCGCCCTACGAGCCTCGACGTACTCGCTGAGCAGCATGGAGGAGAGCCTGGCGACGGTCGACCGGGCGGTCGGGATGCTCGAGGAGCTCGGGCCGAGCGAGGATCTGGCGCTGTTGCTGTCCGGCCAGGCGAGCATCCGGGTGGTCGCGAGCCGCTATCAGGATGCGATCGACTCGGCGAACTCTGCCCTGCGGATCGCGACCGAGCAGGGGTACGCCGTACCGCTCCGGGCCCTGGAGTCGCGGGGACTCGCCCGGGTCGGTCTGGGGGACACCGGTGGGCTGGTCGACGTCAAGGAGGCGCTGACCGCGCTGCTCGAGGGCGGTCAGGGGCGCGATGCGGCGGTGACGTGGCTGAACTACGGCTGGGTGCTGTGGCAGATCGAGGGACCGGTGGTTGCTCTGGGCGAACTGGAAGCGGCTCGCGAGTTCTCCGCCCGGCGCCGGTTGGCCGAGATGATGGAGCAGATCGGCTGTACCGTCCTGCAGTTGATGATCGAGACCGGCCGGGCGGCCGAGGTGATCGCTGCGTGCCGGGCCCAGCTCGAGCACCCGTCCCCGGCGTTCACCCTGTTGCGGCGCATCGAGGTCCTCGGCGCGCTGGCGGTGGCGGAGGTCGAGTCCGGCCTGTCGGGCGCTCGCGATCACGCCGAGGAGGCGTACCGGGTGGCGGTGGAGGCGGGCTGGCCGGACATGATCGCCGTCGCGGCCTCGCCCGCGGCGACGACGCGTGCGCGCGACGGCGACCGGGACGGCGTCCTGGAGATCCTGCAGTTGCTCACCTCACTGGCCGATCTGCACGGCAGCATCGAATTCGATGTCCGCCTGCCGTCCTTGGTGCGCGCGGCACTCGCCGCCGGCCACGCCGACGCCGCGGCCGTCCTCGTGGACTTCGTGGAGCCGGTGCTGCCGATGCGCGAGTACTCGGCGGCGACGGCTCAGGCGCTGCTCGCCGAATACCGCGGCGACACGGAGACCGCGGCCGCCGGCTTCGCGCACGCCGCCGCGGACTGGGGGGCCTTCGGCAACAAACTCGAACAGGCTCACGCGCTCCGGGGCCTGCACCGCACTTCGGGCGATCCCGGCGCCCTGGCACAGGCCGAGCAGCTGTTCAGAGTCCTGGGTACTCCTTCTTGAAAGGGCCGGAGGTCGACAGGTCGAGGACGCCGGGGCCGGTGAGTACGCCGCCTTCTACGGGGAGGGTGTGGCCGGTGATCCAGGAGGCGTCGTCGGAGGCGAGGAAGGCGACCGCGGCGGCAATGTCCTCGGGCTCGCCGATGCGGCCGAGTGGGTACATCTTGCCGAACTTCTCCAGGGTGTCCGGCTGGTTGTCCCAGTTCGGTGTCCGAATGGTGCCGGGGGCAACCACATTGAACCGGACGCCGAGATTGCCGTAGCGGGCGGCGTAGTTGACCGTCATCGCGATCTGTCCGGCCTTGGCGGCGGCGTACTCGATGTTGCCGAAGGCGGCGACTCCGTTCACCGAGCTGATCGTGACCACGTTGCCGCGGTTCTTCACCAGCTCCGGCAGCGCGGCCTGGATGCAGCGCGAGGCGCCGACCAGCGTGAGGTCGAGTTGCGCGTGGAACTCCTCGGCGGTGGCGTCCTCGGGCACGGAGCGCACGATGCAGCCACCGGCGTTGTTCACCACGACGTCCAGGCGACCGAACCGCTCGATCGCGGCCGCGACCGCCGCGTCGACGTCGTCCCGGCTCGTCACGTCGACCCGCATCCCGAGCGCGTTCGAGCCGATCTCCTTCGCGACTTCGGCGACCTTCTCCTCCTGGAGATCGGTCACCACCACCGACGCGCCTTCGTCGGCCAGCCGCCGCGCGACCGCCGAACCGATGCCCTGCGCCGCCGCCGTGACCAGCGCAACCTTGCCCTCGAACCGCCGCACGCTATCCCTCCAGAACTCGGTCGACCTTCTCGTCCGTCACCCGGCGCTCCAGCTTGGCGGCGTCCAGGTTGCGGCAGAGCACGATCGAACCACCTCCGGAGATCACGCCGGTCAGCAGGGCCAGCCCGTCGCGGTCCGTCAGCGTGCGCGTCACGAGGATCCGGTCGCTCACAGGTTCCGCCGTACCGATCAGGTCCTCGTGGGTGAGGTCGTCGTACGCCGAGGAGGCCGGCGTCGGCGGGTCGAACGGGACGAACACGTCCGGATGGTTGTAGACCTCGGCGCCGTAGTCCTGGATGCCGTCCGGGAGCGGCTCGCGGAAGCGGCCGCCGAGCGGGAGCAGCGCGGAGGCGACGGTCTCGCGCTCGCCGCGGATCGCGAAGTCCGGCCCGGTGATCGCGAGGGTGCCGGTGCCGCTGGTCAGGGATGCGCCGACCGACCAGGTGGACAGCGCCCAGACCACGCCGAGCCAGTGCGGCGGCAGGCCGATCGCGACGGTTTCGCCGGCCTCCAGGTCGTACTCGTCGACGAGCAGGTTGGCGGTCTTCGCCACCCAGTTCGCGGTCGTGACCGCGCTGAGCTCGATCCGCTCGCCGGTCGTGTCGTCGTAGTAGGTGAGGAACGGGGCGCCGCCGTCCCGGCGGACCGCGGCCGCGAACAACTCGGGCAGGACTCGTGACATATGGCCCAGCCTACGGTCCGCGGACCGACGTACGTTGGACGGGGATTGACCGGAAAGAAGGCTTGTCATGGTGCCAGAGCTCGCGCTGCCCGAAGGCGGCGAATGGATCGTCATCCTGGTCATCGTCGTGCTGCTGTTCGGCGCCAAGAAACTCCCCGAGCTGACCCGGAACGCGGCCCGCGCGATGAAGGAGTTCGACAAGGCCCGGCACGGCGACGACGACGAAACCCCCGCCCAGGTCACCCAGGCTGCTCAGCCGCCGGCGGACGGCTCAGAGCGGCGGGTTGACCTCGAGGGCGGCGGCACGCAGCGCAGCGGCCAGTAGCGCTGTCGGCTCCGTCATCCGGCCGGGCAGCCGGGCGAGGATCGTACGGCGCAACTCCTGAGGTCCGCCCCGGACCGTGACCACCCGGACACCTGGTGGCACCGCGGATGCCATCGACGCGGAGATCGTGGTGAGCCCCGCCCCGGCCGCGACCAGCTGAAGTTTCGCGAGCCAGTCGCGGACCGTGTGCGCGAGCACCGGGCGTTCGTCCAGCCCTGGCCAGACCCCCATCCACAGCTCGCTGCTCGACGCCGGCCCGGCGATCCACCGCTGACCGCGCAGGTCCGCGACCTCGACCGAGTCGGACGCCGCGAGCGGATGCCCGGTCGGCACCGCCAGCCGCAGGCTCCGCTCCGCGAGCGTCTCCAGCTTCAACGCCGGCGACTCGGCGTCCGGCGGCCGGAACGGTGGAGCCGACGCGATCACCGCGAGATCGATCGTCCCGGCCCGGAGCGCCCGGACCAGCGCGGGCGTGGATCCTTCCCGCGTCGTCACGGTGATCGCCGGGTGCGTACGACGTACCGCGCTGATTGCCCGTGGCAACAAGACCGCGCCGGCACTCGGGAACCAGCCCAGCCGCACGGTTCCACCCGCGACCGGGAGGCCGGCCAGCTCGCGGGCGGTCGCGTCGATCCGGTCGAGGACGGCGGCGGCGTTCCGCAGTACGACCTGTCCTGCGTCGGTGAGAGCCACACCTTCGCGGCGGCGCTCGAGGAGCTGGTTGCCGGCGGCGCGTTCGAGAGTGGCGATCTGGCGGGAGACGGCCGACTGCGTGTAGCCGAGCGCCGCGGCGGCTGCCGTGAACGTGCCGCGTTCGGCGACCTCCCGGAACACGCGCAGGGCGACCAGCGAGACGTCGGTGAAGTCCATGACATCTACGCATACCACGTGTGCGGAACTTTCGTTGGAGTCATACCAGTTGCGGACCTACGTTGAAGACATGACAGAACAACGCATCGCCTTGGTCACCGGCGCCAATCAAGGCATCGGATATGCATTGGTAGAAGAGTTGGCACAGCGGATGAACCCCGAGGACCTGGTCCTGCTCACCGGCAGGAACCCGGAACGAGTCGCCGCCGCGGCAGCCCGAGTGGAAGGAAAGGCGCGGGTCGAAGGGCGCGTGCTGGATGTGACCGACGGGGACGCCGTTCGGCGGTTGGCAGCCGAACTCGGGGCCGTGGACATCGTGGTGTCCAACGCGGTCGGGCCGCTGGAGCCCGGGGTGGCACCCGTGGAGCAGGTTGACGAGTTCGTCGATGTGGCGAACCTCGGGGCGCAGTACATGCTGCGGGCGTTCGGGCCGATCCTGCGGCCCGGGGGACGGCTGATCGTGGTGGCCAGCTCGCTGGGGACGCTGGAGCAACTGCCGGAGCACCTGTGGGGCCGGCTCGATCAGGTCTCGCTGGAGGACGTCGAGAAGGTCGTGGAGGAGTGGCGTACGGCGGTCCACGACGGTACGGCGCAGGCGCAGGGCTGGCCGGAGTGGATCAACCTGCCGTCGAAGGTGGCGCAGGTCGCCGCCGTGCGCGCGGTCGCGGCTGAGCGACGGGAGCGCGACCTCGCCGAGAACACCCTGGTCGCGTCCGTCTGCCCGGGGCTCGTCGACACCCGCGCGTCCCGCCCGTGGTTCGAGGACTTCAGCCAGGCGAAGTCGCCGGCCGATGCCGTCGTACCTATCGCCGACCTGATCCTGGCCGACGTCGATCCGGGCCTCTACGGCGAGCTGATCCGCGACGGCGCAGTGGTCGCCTGGAAGCCGTCAACCTCTCGGTAGGCCCTACTCCGCGCGGTCCGACCCCGCGGTGCTGCGGTCGCTGGAGTTCTCATAAGGTCGTCCCATGCTGATCCTGGCCGGCCTGGGCCTGATCCTGGCGCTGACCGTTGCGACTGGCTACTTCGTCGCCCAGGAGTTCTCGTACGTCGCTGTCGACCGGAGCCGCCTGCGGACGCTGGCCGCGGACGGTGACGCGGCCGCGGCGCGAGCGCTGAGAGTCACCGCTCGACTGTCGTTCGTCCTGTCCGGCGCACAGGTCGGCATCACCATCACCGCGCTGCTCGCCGGATACTTCGCCGAGCCGTACCTCGGTCAGGGGCTGGAGAACCTGCTCGGCGCGGCCGACGTACCGGACGCGGTGAGCAGGTCGGTCTCGGTGATCCTCGCGTTGCTGCTGGCAACGATCATCCAGATGGTGCTCGGCGAGCTGGCGCCGAAGAACCTGGCGATCGCGAAGGCCGAGGCGATCGCGCTCCGGCTGGCCCGCTCGACCCTGCTGTACCTGACCATCGCGGGGCCGCTGATCCACCTGTTCGACTCGGCGTCGAACCGGATCCTCCGCCGCGTCGGCATCGAGCCGGTCGAGGAACTGCCGCAGGGCGCGACCGCGAAGGAGCTCGACCGGATCATCGAGACGTCGTACGAGCAGGGCCTGCTGGACCAGGACACGATGCGGCTGCTGGACCGCGGGCTCGACTTCCGCGGCCGGACCGCTGGCGAGGCGATGGTCCCGCGGGTCGACGTGATCACCGTGCACCGCGAGGAGCCGCTGACCCGGGTCGTCGAGTTGCAGGACACCGGGCACAGCAGATTCCCGGTGATCGGGGCCTCGGTCGACGAGGTGATCGGTGTGGTCGCGATCGGCGAGGTCGTCGAGCTCGAACCGGCCGATCGCGCGACGATCGCCGTCGGCTCGTTGGCGTCGCAGCCGGTCGCCGTACCGACAACCCTCCCGCTGCCCGCGGTCCTCGACCGGCTCCGGGTCGCGCGCCGGCAGCTCGCGATCGTCGTCGACGAGTACGGCGGGTTCGCGGGCATCGTGTCGCTGGAGGACATCGCCGAGGAACTGGTCGGCGAGATCCGCGACGAGGACGATCTGCCGGAGACCGGGCTGGTGCAGGGCGGTGACGGGTCGTGGGTGGTGCCTGCTCGCCGGCGGGTCGACGAGGTCGCTGAGGTGACCGGCGTACAACTGCCGGAGAGCGACGACTACGAGACGGTGTCCGGGCTGGTGATGGCACGGCTCGGCCGGATCCCGGACGTCGGTGATTCGCTCATCATCGAGCTTCCGCACCGGATCGACCATGACGGGCGGCCGGTTCCGCCTGAGTACGTGCGGCTCACGGTGCAGACCATCGAGCGCCGGGTGCCGGGCATCGTCGTGATGGAGCGGACGGCATGAGTACGACGCTTGCGCTGATCATCTCCGCCGTACTCCTGGCGTTGAACGGGTTCTTCGTCGCCGCCGAGTTCGCGTTGGTCGCATCCAAACGGCACCGGCTCGAGGAGGCGGCGGCGTCCGGAAGCCGCTCGGCCCGGGCCGCCATCGCCGGCGTCAGCGAGCTCTCGCTGATGCTCGCGGGCGCACAGCTCGGGATCACGTTGTGCACGCTGGGCCTCGGCTCGCTGAGCGAACCGGCCGTCGCGCACCTGCTGCATCCGCTCTTCGAACTGGCGCACATCCCGGAAGGCGTAGGGCACGTGATCGCGCTGATCATCGCGGTCGCCGGGATCGGCCTGCTGCACGTCCTGCTCGGCGAGATGGCGCCGAAGTCGTGGGCGATCAGCAACCCCGAGCGGGCGGCGCTCGTGCTGGCGATGCCGTTCCGCGCTTTCACGTACGTCTTCCGCCCGCTGTTGAGCGTCCTCAACTGGATCGCGAACCTGTGCGTCCGGCTCGTCGGCGTCACGCCGCAGAACGAGATCGCCAACGCGCACGGCCCGGACGAGCTGCGGCTGCTGATCGAGTCCTCGCGAGAACACGGGACTCTCGACCAACCCGAGCACGAACTGCTGACCGCGATGCTCGCGCTGCAGAACACCACGGTCGGCCAGGTGATGACGCCGATCGCCCAGCTGTCCACGGTCCTGGCAACCGCGCCCGCGCGCGAGGTTGAGCTGACCAGCCGCCGCGAGGGGCACTCCCGCCTCGCGGTGGTCGGGCCGCGTTCCGACGGGTCCACCGGGATCTGCGGCATCGTGCACGTCCGCGACGCGGCCCGCGTGACCACCGCCGGCGACACCACGAGCCGCGCGTCGGACCTGATGACGGAGGCCCTCGAACTAGGCGACAACACCCCGGTGGCCAAGGCGATCCGCACCATGCGCGACGAACGCGCCCAACTGGCAGTCGTCTGCGGCGGCAACACCGCGATCGGCGTGGTCGCCCTGGAGGACCTCCTCGAAGAGGTCATCGGCGAGTTCGACGACGAAACCGACCCCATCATCACCGCCACCCGCCCCACCCCACCGACCTAACCCCCACCCCACCCCGCGCACCCCGCCGTACCCACCCCCGTCCCGGCGTCTTTGGGCACCCACCAACCGTTTTGGTGGGCTCAGAATGGTTGGTGGGTGCTCAAAGTTGCCGGGTTACGGTGGGGGTGGCGAGTGCGGAGGAGGGGTTGTGGCGGTTAGGCGGCTTGGGCTTGTGGTGCATCAGGGGCGGCCGGTGGCGGTTCAGACCGCGGAGACGGTACGTCGGTGGGCGACGGCTCATGGCATCGGGTGCACGGATATCGACGTGTGGACGGACCAGGAACGGCGTACCGGGACCGACGAGCTGCATCACGCCGGGGATCCCGATCTCGTGGTCACGCTCGGGGGTGACGGGACGTTCCTGCGCGGTGCGCGGATCGCGGCGAAGAACAACGCCGCCGTCCTCGGGGTGGATCTCGGGAAGGTCGGTTTTCTCACCGAGGTCGCGTGCAAGGACGTCGAGGAGGCGCTCGAGGCGGTGCATCACGGCGGGGCGACGTACGAGGAACGGATGACGCTGACGATGCGGGCGTCGCGGCCGTTGGAGATCCCGAGCGGGATCGAGTCGCTGCTGCGGTACGGGCACGGGCCGTCGTTGCCTCCGCCGCCGGTACGGCACGAGATGGCCGAGGGCGACGGGTGGGGGATGGCGCTCGACGTGACCGCGTTGAACGACGTCGTGGTGGAGAAGCTCGCGCGGGATCATCAGGTGGCGCTCGGCGTGTATCTGTCCGGCCGGCTGCTGGCGTCGTACTCCGCCGACGCGGTGATCGTCGCGACGCCGACCGGGTCGACGGCGTACAGCTTCGCCGCCGGTGGGCCGATCCTGTCGCCGAACACCGAGGCGATCGTGTTCACTCCGGTCGCACCGCACATGACCTTCAACCGCACGGTCATCGCGGCGCCGGACGAGCCGATCGCGCTGCGGGTGCTGCCGCACTCGGGGCAGGCCGCGGTCAGCATCGACGGGCAGTTGCGCGGCGTACTCGATCCGGGGGACTGGATCGGGGTGTACGGGTCGCCGCAGCGGTTGCGGTTGGTACGACTGCGTCCGACGGACTTCTACGGCCGGCTGCGCGACCGCTTCCACCTCACGGACGCACCCGCGACAGCCCTCGACGGGCAGTCCGAGCTCTTCTGGCAGCCCTCGGACACGCCCGTACCGCCAGACCTCAAGCACCTTCGTATACCGCAACCGCCCAGTGGTGACCGGTAGGGTCTCTCCTCATGCGAAACGTGGTGATCCTGGCGGGTGGTTCAGGGACGCGGTTGTGGCCGATGTCCAGAGACGACAGGCCGAAGCAGGTGCTGCCGCTGGCGGCCGGGCATTCGCTGCTGCGGGTGGCGTACAACCGGCTTCGCGGACTGGTCGAGCCGGAGAACATCTACGTGTGCACGGTCGGCGCGTACACGGACGTTGTACGCAAGGAACTGCCGGAGCTGGGCGAGCACAACATCATCGGTGAGCCCGCGCGACGGGACACCGCGAACGCCGTCGGTCTCGCGTCCGCTGTGGTTTCGCGGAACGATCCGGACGCGGTGGTCGCGTTCGTCGGGTCGGACCATCTGATCAGCCCCGAGGACGAGTTCCGGGCGGCGATCGAGCACGGGTTCGAGGTGGTCGAGGCACGTGGCCGGTCGCTGGTGACATTCGGGATCGAGCCGACCCATCCGCACACCGGGCTCGGGTACATCGAGCGCGGGGCGCCGATCGAGGGTACGTCGGCGTACGTCGTGGACCGCTTCCGGGAGAAGCCCGACCGGGCGACCGCCGAGGAGTACCTGGCCACCGGGCGGTTCTGGTGGAACTCCGGGATGTTCGTCTGGCGGGCCTCCACAGTGCTGAACGTTCTCGACACACTGCTGCCGGAGTCGGCCGCGCGGCTGCGCGAGGTCGCCGCGGTCTGGGACACCCCGGAGCGGGAGGCGACGCTGGCCGAGATCTACCCGAACCTGCGCAAGATCAGCGTCGACTACGCGGTCATGGAGCCGGCGTCCCAGGGCAAGGTCGACGCGGACGTGGTCGTCGTACCGATGCCCGTGCACTGGCTGGACGTGGGTTCGTGGGCCGCGCTGGCCGACACGTACGACGCCGACCCGAACGGCAACCGCACCGACAGCGTCACCCTGAGCTGCCTGCTCGACTCCCACGACAACATCATCGTCACCGACGACCCGAACCACCTGGTCGCCACCGTAGGCCTCCGCAGCCACATCATCGTCCACACCCAGGACGTCACCATGGTCTGCCCCCTCTCGGACGGCGAACGCGTAAAAGACCTGGTAGCCCGCGTCCAGTCCGACCACGCGAACTACATCTGACAGCAGAACGCCCCCGAGGAGTTGTTTCTCGGGGGCGTTCTGCTGCTTGCTGTGGGTCAGCCGCCGTTGGGCTCCTGGGCGTCGGTGGCTGGGTACTTCTCCATGAACTGCTTGAGCGCCTCGCCGCTGACCGAGCCGCAGAACTGGCGGTGGCCGAAGGACTTCTGGGCGGCGTCGGGGCCGCTCCAGTGGGCGAAGGCGAGGTTCTTGCCGTCCGGCCACTCCTTGCCGTCGGTGTGCTTGAACGGCGCGGCGATGAACTTGCTGAGCGAGCTGTCGGGCAGCTTCGACTTGGCGATCTTCTCGATCTGGTCGATCTGGTCCTTCGGCAGCGTGTCGCGGTACCAGAGGATCGTGTAGCCGTGCTCGAGGTTGTGCACCAGGTTCTCCACCGGCGGACGGTCGCCCTCGGAGTAGAACTTCTTGTCGAACGGCGCCCAGACCGCGTAGTGCGGGCCCGAGGAGGGCGGGGAGACCGCGTACAGGATCTTCTCGCCGTCGGGCCGGTGATCCTGGGTACCGCCGGCCACGTCGTTGGTGGCCGCGTCGCAGGAGGCCGCGCTCGCGGCGACACCGAAGTCGGTCAGCGCCTGGTTCTTGGTCCGGGAGTCCTGGATCAGCTTGATCGCCGGGTAGGCGATGATGGCCAGGCCGACCACGATGGAGCACACCACGATGAGGATCGTGCGGCGGCGGTCCGAGCGGACCTGCTCGCGCTGCATCTTCTCGATCATCTCGCGGCGCGACTGTTTCTGCGACGACGCTTTACCCACAGTGTTGGTCTTCCCGGATCGGGGCGGCCACCGCGCCGCCGTGCGAAGGCAGTGTACGAGGTGCCCCTGAGAAGTTGCCTAGAAAACTATCGGGACCGTGAGCCGAACGTGACCGTCGCCTCGCTGCCCGGTCCGGGACGCACCGCGACGCCGTACCCCTCGGCGTGCAGCAGGACGGCCAGCCGCTCCGCGACCATTCCCACGGTCACCGGCTCGTCGCCGAACACCGTGACAGCGTTGTCAGCCGCCTCGAGCCGGACCCCGTCGACGTCCGCGAGCAGACCGGACCACAGCATCGGATCGACTGAACGCGGTCCGGTCGGCGGCTGCCGGTCGAGTACGGCGGCCCGCGCGGCCTCCCGCGTTCCCAGGCTGAACATGTCGAGCTCGGCGTCCCGCACCAGCGCCCGCGCACCCGGCCCGTGCTCATCGACCGGCAGTACGGCGTCGTCCAGTCCACGCAGTACGGCGACCGGCACGCCGTCCGCCTTGCCCTTGACCAGTTCGCTGGCACCCGCGATCTCGTCGGCCAGCGCTGGCTCGGTCACCGCGAGGACGTTGCCGTGACTGTCCGTCGTACCGCGCAGGTCCTCCACCACGCGGACGCCGGCGGCGCCGATCGCCAGGTCGGTCTGACCGTTGCGCCACGGGCGGCCGAGCGTGTCCGTCACGACGATGCCGACGTTGACGTCGTACCGCTCCTTCAAGGCGGTCCGCAGGTCGCGGGCCGACGCGTCCGGGTCGACCGGGAGCAGCAAAACCGTGCCGGGCGCCGTGTTGGACGTGTCCGTCCCGGCCGCGGCCATCACCAGGCCGTGCCGGGTCTGCACGATCCGCGTCTCACCGCGCTGCGCGACGACTCGCACGAGCTCGGCGTCGATCGCTTCCTGGCGGGTGCCGTACGTCAGCCGGCCTTCTGCCTTGCTGACGATCTTCGACGTCACCGAGACGACGTCGCCGTCGCGCAGGTCGGTGCCTTCGGCGATCAGCGCGGCCAGGTCGTGGCCGGCCGCCACCTCGGGCAGTCCGGTCACCGGGAAGATCTCCAGGTGCTTCCTCATCGCCGTACGGCCTCCGCGAGGGTCAGTGCCGCGTCAGCCATCGCGGCGGTTTTGGTCTCGTCCGTCATCCACAACGGCACCGCCTGCACGTGAATTCCGGCCCCGGCGATCGAATCCGCCTGGATCGCGTCGGAGGAGTCGATCAGCCAGCCGTCCAGTACGCCGCCGGACGTGCGGGACCCGTAGTACCGGGCCACGGCCGACGCCGTGGACGCAACACCGACGGTGGCGAGCACCTTGTCCGCCATTCCACGGACCGGACCGGTGCCGATGATCGGCGACAGCCCGATGACCGGGGCCTTCGTCTCCCGGACCGCGTCCCGGATCCCGGGGACGCCGAGGATCGTGCCGACCGAGACCACCGGGTTCGACGGCGGCACGATCAGTACGTCGCAGTCCGCGATCGCCTCGAGGACGCCGGGCGCGGGTTTGGCCTTGTCCTGGCCGACAGCAACGATCTGGTGCGCGGGGATCCCGGCCTGGTAGCGGACCCAGTACTCCTGGAAATGAATGGCCTTGCGCTTCCCAGGCTGTTCCGGGTCGTCCACCACCACGTGCGTCTCGATCCGGTCGTCACTCATCGGCAGGAGCCGGACAGGCAGCTTCCAGCGCGTGGACAGCGCCTCGGTGACCGCACTGAGCGTGTAACCGGCGTCCAGCATCTGGGTGCGCACCAGGTGCGTCGCCACGTCCTTGTCGCCGAGCCCGAACCAGGTGGGCTCGACGCCGTACGCCGCGAGCTCCTCCTTGATCACCCAGGTCTCGTCCTCGCGGCCCCACTTACGCTCCTCCGAGATGCCACCGCCGAGCGTGTACATCACGGTGTCGAGGTCGGGACAGACCCGCAGCCCGAACAGGGTGATGTCGTCCGCGGTGTTCCCCACGACGGTGATCTCGGCGTCCGGACGGGCCTTCAGGAGCCCGAGCAGGAAGGTGGAGCCGCCGATGCCGCCGGCCAGCACTGTCAATCGCATGGGAAGAGTCTGCCCGAGTCGTCAATGCGTCGGACCACCGCACGACTATGCTGCGGAGGGTCATCACGTCCGCACAGCTCAGTTGTACGGCCCCCCAACATCCGAGGAGCCCTCGTGGTCACCGACGCAACCAAGAAGCTCAGAGAGCCGGTCGCGTACACCTTGCTCGCATTCGCCGGCCTGCTCGCACTGGCCTCGCTGTTCCAGTTGTTCGTCGGCGGGATCGGCTTCGTCGCCGCTTCCGGCGGCGTGCACTCCGTCATTGTCCCGCCGTCCATCACCACGCTGGCGCTGCTTCCTGCGCTGGTCGGTGCGGTCTGGCTGGTCAACGAAGGTGAGCGGACGCCGAACGCACGCATTGTCGTGTTGGGCGCGCTCATCGTCACCGGTCTCTTCCTGCTGCTCGGCCTGGTCGCCACGTTCGCGCAGTTCAACGGCAGCGGCACGGCCGGCGAGAAGATCGTCGGTTTCATCGCTTCCCTCGGTGGTCTCGCGCTGTACGGCGGCATCGGTCTGTACGCCCTGAAGACCTTCCAGGCGCTGCCGGCGCCGGTGCGTGCGCCGAAGCCGGGCCAGTTCCAGCAGGGGCAGCCGGGCCAGCAGTACGGCCAGACGGCGCCGTACGGCCAGCAGCCGGGCTACGGTCAGCAGGGTTACGACCAGGGCCAGCAGGCTCAGTTCGGCGGCCAGTACGACCAGGGTCAGCAGTACGGCGGTTACGCGGCTGGTGCTGCCGGCGCCGCTGGTGGCTACGCCGCGGGCCAGGACCAGGGCCAGCAGTGGCCGCAGGAGCAGGGCTGGAACCAGGGCGAGCAGCAGAACTGGTCGGCCGGCGACGCCGAGGCCCAGCAGGCCGGTCAGCACTCCGCGCAGCACGCCGCCGGTCAGCCCGCCGAGCAGGCGTGGCCCGCCGAGGGCCAGAGCGCCGAGCCGACGCAGCCGTGGAACTCCGAAGGCCAGCAGCAGTGGGGCGGCCAGGACCAGGCCCAGCCGGCGCAGCAGTGGCCGCAGGAGCAGCAGTGGGGCGGTGCTGAAGCCGGCCAGCAGCAGTGGGGCGGCCAGGAGTACGGCCAGCAGACTCCGGCCGGCCAGGAGTGGGGCCAGCAGGAGCACGGCGCTGCCGAGGGTACCCAGGAGCCGGCGGAGGCCCAGCAGGCTCAGCAGGCATGGCAGCAGGAGCAGGCCTGGCAGGCCGAGGAGACCCCGGCCGCCGAGCAGCAGCCGAGTGCTGCCGACCCGGCACCGCAGGCCGAGGCCGCCGACGAAACCCGGATCGACCCGCGGACCGAGGCGGAGAAGAACGACCCGAACCAGCAGGGCCAGGGCCAGCAGGGTTGGTGGTCGCAACCTTCCTGATCAGGCAACAGCAAGGGCGCTCTGCGACAGCAAGCCCTTACCGAACCTGCAGGAAAATCCCGGTAGCACGAGGTTTGAGCCCGGGTACACAGCGCGAGAGGCCTGTATCTACAGGCCTCTCGTTCTTTTGCGGCCGTGTTGCGGATGATCCCAATAGCAGAGCACGGCTTGACTTTCGTGGATTGCAGGAATGTAATTTCAACCGTGTCGTTCGTTAGGACACTCGGTATCGGGGACCGTTGCAGAGCGCAGGACGGACGAGGTCAGGCATGTGGACCGCAAACCCACATGTACAGGGGAACGAACAGGGTCGAGGAGGTCGTACCGTGACAGAGCTGATGGCGATTGTCGACGGTGAGGCGATCGAGGAGGAGCCGAACTGGCAGGAAAGGGCGTTGTGCGCCCAGACCGATCCAGAGGCTTTCTTCCCGGAGAAGGGCGGTTCCACCCGCGAGGCCAAGAAAGTGTGCCTCGGTTGCGACGTCCGGGGCGAGTGCCTCGAGTACGCGCTGCAGAACGACGAGCGCTTCGGGATCTGGGGCGGTCTGTCGGAACGGGAACGCCGCAAGCTGAAGAAGAAGGCCGTCTGACGGCCCGAACGCAGCGAACAACTTCACGTAGGACTTCCGCGAGGCCCCGGGGTGATCACCCCGGGGCCCGCGGCTTTCCTGACTCTGCGAGCGCGGCTGTATGGTGAGTCCTCGCCGGGACCTGCGGTCACGGTGACCGTCCGCAAGCATCGAGGTGTCACAGCTCCGCATGGAACAAGAAGCCCCGGCCGGCTGGGAATTCTTCGACTCCGTCGACTTCCCGACCGATCACATCGACGACCCGATGGGTCGTCAGCGGGTCCGGCATGTCGTCACCGCGGTGGTGGTCGGGCATGAAGGCGCGGCCTGGCTGCCGCGGCTGTCCGAGGCGTTGTGGGCGCTCAACCCACGCCCGGACCGGCTGATCGCGGTCGACACCGGATCCACCGACGAGACCGCCGAACTGCTCGCCGCCATGCCCGGCGTGGAGCCGGTCGTCAGCGTCTCCGCGCGCACCGGGTTCGGGATGGCGGTCGCCCGCGGTCTCGAGACGCACGGATTCGCGCCGATCCCGAGTGCCGTCGGTCCGTACGGCGATGACGGCCACATGCCCGTGGTGGAGTGGCTCTGGCTGCTGCACGACGACTGCGCGCCGGCGCCGAAGGCCCTGGAGAAATTGTTGCTCCAGGCCACTATGGCGCCGAACACCGGCGTCTGGGGCCCGAAGCTGCGGCTCTGGCCGCGCGACCGGGAGCTGCTCGAGGTCGGCGTCACCACCTCGCTCGGCGGACGCCGCGACACCGGCATCGAGAACGGCGAGCTCGACCAGGGCCAGCACGACCAGCCGCGGAACGTCCTCGCGGTCAGCTCGGCCGGCATGCTCGTACGCCGTGACGTCTGGGAGGCGTTGCACGGTTTCGACCCACGCCTGCCGATGTTCCGCGACGACATCGACTTCGGCTGGCGCGCCAGCCGCGCCGGCTACCAGGTCGGGGTCGCGCCCGACGCGGTCGTCTACCACGCGCAGGCCGCGGCGACCGGCGAGCGAGCGCTGGCCGGCACCCGACGGCACGCGTACCAACTCGACCGCGCCCATGCGTACTACACCGTTCTCGCGAACGCTCCCGGCAAACTGCTTCCGCTGCTGATCCTGCGGTTCCTGCTCGGCACCGTGATGCGGTCGATCTGGTTCCTGCTCGGTAAGACACCGTCCGGTGCCGTCGACGAGTGGACCGCGTTGCTCGGCACCCTCCTCGCCGGTGGCTGGACGCAGGCACGCAAGAACCGCCGAAGCCTCGACCAGGTCCCGTACGACGACATCAAGGGACTGTTCTCTCGGTCCGTGCACGCACTGCGGCACAACCTGGAGGAGACGACCAGCACGATCTCCGAGCGGATCCGCGAAGCCTGGGCGGACGAGCCGGAAGAACAGGTCGTCACGACCGCCCGGCGAGCCAAGTCCACTGCGCGCGTTGCGGTCGACCAGCCGAGGTGGCGGCGTCAGCTGATCCGGCGGCCGTTCCTGATCGCGTGGGTCGTACTGGCGATTGGTGCGCTAATTGCGGCCCGCGATCTGATCGGCGGCGGCGTACTCCGGTCCAACCTGTTGCTGCCGGCGCAGGAGAACCTTGCGGCGTTGTGGCATGCAGCAGCGTCCGCTCCGCCGGGCGTGACACCACCTGCTTGGTTAGCGCAGTTCTGGGCGTTCTCGACGGTCATGTTCGGCCCGACCGGTGCGGCGAACGTTCTGCTGCTCGGCGCGGTTCCACTGGCCGGTCTGGCCGCGTGGGCGTTGCTGCGGGCGTTTGTCGTCGACCGCGTGGCGCGGGCCTGGGGCGCATCGGCGTACGGGCTGGCTGTTTTCACGAACGGTGCGATCACGCAGGGGCGGCTCGGGACGTGTGTGGCGGCCATCGTGCTGCCGCTGCTCGGTGCGGCCGTCCACACCGTTGCTCGACGGCGGCGTGTGGTTGTTCAGGGCAGTTGGCGGGCAGCGTGGTTCGCGGGGATTTGTCTGGCGGTGCTGTTCGCGTTCACGCCGGCATTGGCTCTGCTGGTCAGCGTCATCCTGGTCCTCGGCGCGGTGCTGGGGCTGGGATGGCGGCGGCAGGGACGCCAGTTGGTGTTCTCGGTCGTTCTGGGCCTGCTGCTCGTGCTGCCGTGGACGCTTGACTTGGTGCAGCACCCCTCGAAGCTGGGGCAGGAGGCGGGCGGTCCGCCGACCGCTGCGATCGGTCCGGGTGACAGCCTGCCGCATCTGCTGACCGGTACGCCGATCGGTGCGCCGGCGCCGTGGTGGTTCGCCGTACCGCTGATTCTGGTGGCTCTGGTCAGTCTGCTGCGTCAGTCGCGGCAGCGGTACGAGCTGCTCGGTTGGTTCGCCGCACTGGCCGGTATGGCCGCGACGCTGGTTGCCAGCCGGCTCGGTGGTGGCAGCGGACCGTTGATGTTCCTGATGACTGCCGGCTGGATCATCACCGTCGCGGTTGCCTGGGACTCGGTCGGCAAGTCCACCGAGATCATCGCCCAGGGCGTGCTCGGGATTGTGTTGCTGACGACCGTGGTGACGGCCGGCTTCTGGCTGGTGCGTGGGGTCGACGGTCCGTTGTGGCGTGGTCCCGCTCAGGACCTCCCGGCGTACCTGGTCGCTTCGCAGGACCCGCCGGACAACCAGTCGATCCTGGTGGTGCGGAAGGCGCCGGAAGGTCAGATGCGGTTCTCGCTGGTCAAGAACGGCGGACCGCGGATGGGGGCGCTCGAGGCGGCGCCGACCGCGGCACAGACCAAACCGCTCACGGACGTCCTGGCAACACTCGGTGGCGGCGGTAGCGGTGAGGAAGGTCGGCAACTGGCCGGTCTCGCGATCGACTACGTGTACCTGCCCGGTCCGGTGGACCCGACGCTGCAGTCGACGCTGGACTCGCTGCCGGGCCTGACCAGGGCGAGTGCGAGCGACGGCGACGCCTCGTGGCTGGTCGACCGGTCGAAGATCAAGGGCGAGACGCCACTGGTCGACCAGACCCACACGGTCTGGCGCATCCTCGGTCTGATCGGCTGGATCCTCGCACTGATCTTCTGTCTGCCGACGGTGCGCCGCACCGTCGCCGTACCGCAGGGCACCCACGCGAGGAGGGACCGGTGACCCGGTTGCTGTCCGACCCGCGTCTCCGGATCGGAGCCGTTGTCGTCGCCATGGCCGCACTGGCCGGAATCGGAGTGGTCATCCACCCCGAGAAGGCCGACACCCGAGCGCAGGCCGCCGTCACCGAGCCGGCCCGCACAGTGGTGAACCGTACGGCGCTGTCCTGCCCGGTGCTGTCTCCCGGCGGCAAGATGACCAGCGTGGTGAACGGAGTGGCACCGACGCTGCCCGAAGGTACGCCGACTGCGCCGGGGACTGCCGACCCGTTGACGATCGCCCCGCTGCCGACCACGTCGAACCCGGTCGGGTCGCTGTTGAAGCGCGGAACGATCGGTTCGAGTGCGGTGGTCGTCAAGCCGGAGCCGCTGTCCATCAAGGGCACCGGGCCGCTGGCCGCGGGGACGGTCGGTACGAGTACGACGACCGCGCAGGACGGCGTGAACCGAGGCATGGCCAGCGTGCCGTGCCAGGTGCCCGGTTCGGACTTCTGGTTCGTCGGAGCCTCCGGTGCGAGCGACCGGCGTGACGTGCTGGTGCTGACCAACCTGGACAGCATCAACGCGGAAGTGAACGTCAGTGTGTACGCGCGGACCGGTGCGCAGGACCTGCCCGCGGCCCGGGGCATCGTAGTCCCGGCACTCGGCACGACCGAGCTGTTCCTCAAGCAGATCGCTCCGAACCTGCGTGACATCGCCCTGCACGTGGAATCGACAGGTGGTCGGGTAGCGGCCGCCGTCCGGTCCAACGCGTCGAACGGCAGTCAGCCGGCCGGTGTGGACTGGCTGAACACCTCGGCGGCGCCCGCGACCAAGGTGTTCGTGCCCGCGGTGGCGCCCGGTGCCGGTCTGCGGATCCTGTCGGTCGCGAACCCCACCGACCTGCAGGCCACCGCGAGCCTGACGGTGAACGGGCCGAACGGGCCGTTCAAGCCGGCCGGTCTGGAGACCGTGCAGATCGAGGCAGGATCGGTGAAGACGTTCATGCTCGACTCGGTGCTGCACGGTGACGCCAGCGCGATCACCGTGACGTCGGACCAGCCGGTGACCGCGTCGGTGCGGTCCACGGACGCGAGCCGGACCGAGTTCTCGTCGATCGGGTCGGCGGAGGCGCTGACCGGACCGGCGTACCTGGTCATTCCGGCGCACAAGCAGCCGGCTGTGCTGCAGGTGACCGCGCCGGGGAAGACCGGCAGCGTGAAGTTCGAGTTGCGGGACGCGGTCGATCGGGTGCTGACCACGCGGGCGCTGGACGTGGTCGGTGGCGCCACGGCACAGATCTCGTTCCCGGCGCAGCCGCGGCCGACGTACCTGATGGTTCAGCAGACGCGGGGGACTGTGGTCGCGGGCGTCACGCTGATGCCGGCTGCCAAGCCGGCCGAGAACGACGTGCCGCAGGTGGCCGCATGGCCGTTGACGACGTCCCTGGTGTTCCGCGCCCAGCTGGGCGCCCAGCCGGACGTCAGCGCCGCACTGAGGTAGTCAGCCCTCGTTGGTGTTGGCGCCGGGGTCCTGCAGCATCCGCAGGTGGCCGCGGCGGGCTACCTCGACCGGGGCGCCCGGCGTACCGGCACCAGGTTCGCGGCGGGGGAGGGGACGTGCTGCCTCGCGGACCGCGTTCGCCAGGGCTTCGAGGTCGTCGGAGGACGGACCGGCTGCTGCGGGATCCGGAGCGAGCCGGATGACCTCCCAGCCGTTCGGAGCGGTGAGGCGGTCGGCGTGGTCGGCGCACAGGTCGTAGCAGTGCGGCTCGGCGTACGTCGCGAGCGGACCGAGGACGCAGGTCGAGTCGGCGTACACGTAGGTGAGCGTCGATACGGCAGGCTTCTGACATCCGGCGCGCGAACAGATCCTGGCGATGCTCACGACCAGACATTACGCCCACTAGGCTGAGCGCGTGACCGAGGCTCGCCGTCATCAACGGCACATCGACCGCCATGGGCGCGGAATGCTCGGCCCGATCAGCCGGCCGAGCAAGTTCGCGCCGCGTGGTCTGCCGCTGCAGCGGTCCGCCGCCGCGCAGTTCGACGAGGTGGTCGCGATCGAGGTGACGCGGCTGGAGAAACGGTTGCCGCAGGTGGTCGCCAGGGTCGAGTTCGCGATCGAGGACGTGCCGAACCTGGACCTGGACGCCACCGAGATCCCGCTCACGCATGCCACCGGCGGTACGTCGCACGAGCCGTACCGGATCGTGGTCTTCCGGCGCCCGATCGAGCTCCGCGCCGAACGCTCCGGCGCCGGCCTGGCCTGGCTGGTCCGCTCCGCCCTGGTCCTGGAGCTCGCCGACGTCCTGGCACTGTCCCCCGAACAGATCGACCCGGACTTCGACACAGACGACGACTGACACACACACCCTCCCTGATGCGGTGTTCGAACCTGTTCCGTACTGTGGATCGAGGTTTGTGACCTTCGTTGTCATCGGGAGAGGATCGTGTCTGTGAACGATCAAAAACTGCGGGTCGGTGTCATAGGACTGGGCTTTGCCGGGCGGACGGCGCTGGAGGCGTTCTCCGAGCTGCCGGACGTCGAGGTGATCGGCCTGGCGGGCCTGGAGAAGGACACCCTGACCAGTCTGGGCGAGAAGCACGGCGTACCGCATCTGTACGAGAAGTGGGAGGACCTGCTCGAGACCCCGGGGCTGGAGGCGGTCAGCATCGGTACGCCGACGCAGCTGCACGCCCCGATCGCGCTGGCGGCCCTGCAGAAGGGTCTGCACGTCCTGTCCGAGAAGCCGCTGGCCAGGACCGTGGCCGAGGGCACCGCGATGGTCGAGGCCTCGAAGCAGGCCGGCCGGGTGCTGAAGGTCGTGTTCAACCACCGCGAGCGCGGTGACGTCGCGGCGCTCAAGCACCAGATCGACGAGGGTCAGCTCGGCCGGATCTACTACGCGAAGGCGCACTGGATGCGCCGCAACGGCATCCCCGGGATGGGCGGCTGGTTCACCAACCGGGAGCTGTCCGGCGGCGGGCCGCTGATCGACCTCGGCGTCCACATCCTCGACATGGCGCTGCACCTGATGGGTGAGCCGCAGGTCGCGACGGTGTCGGCGGACACGTTCGCCGAGCTCGGCCCGCGCGGCAAGGGCAGCCGCGACCCGAACGCGAACACGCTCGGATCGGCGTTCGAGGTGGAGGACCTGGCCACGGCGTACCTGCGCCTGAAGGGTGGCGGCGCGCTGCAGCTGGAGACCAGCTGGGCGACGTTCCGGGCGCCGGGCGACAACTTCGGGATCGAGCTGTTCGGCACCGACGGCGGCGCCAAGATCGAGGTCCAGAACTACACCAACGAGGACACCCTGCGGATCTTCACCGACGTCGGTGGCGTACCGGCCGAGGTGAAGCCGGCGACCGGCGCCGGGCTCGGCCACCGCGCCGTGGTGCGGGAGTTCGTCCGGATCGTCAAGAGCGGTGATTGGGAAGGCCAGAACGGGTCCGAGGCACTGCTGCGGACCGAGATCATCGACGCCTGCTACGCCTCGGCGAAGGCGGGACGAGAGGTTGTGCTCAATGACTGAGCAAAATGACGGACCCATTCGCGTCACCGTCTGGGGCGAGAACGTCCACGAGGGCCGCGACGAGTCGGTCCGCAAGGTCTACCCGGACACGATGCACGAGACGATCGCGGCGGCGCTGCGGGACAAGCTCGGCCAGGACGTCGTCGTCCGTACGGCGTGGCTGCAGCAGGACGAGCACGGTCTGACCGAGGAGGTGCTCGCGGACACCGACGTACTCACCTGGTGGGGGCACGCCGCGCACGGTGACGTCGACGACGCGATCGTCGACCGGGTGCAGCAGCACGTGCTGTCCGGGATGGGCCTGATCGCGCTGCACTCGGCGCACTTCAGCAAGATCTTCATCAAGCTGATGGGCACCACCTGCTCGCTGGACTGGCGGGCCGAGAACGACCGCGAGCTGATCTGGACGGTCGCCGCCGGGCACCCGATCGCGCAGGGCGTCCCGCACCCGCTGGTGATCGAGCGCGAGGAGATGTACGGCGAGCTGTTCGACATCCCGCAGCCCGACGAGCTGGTGTTCGTCAGCTCGTTCTCCGGCGGCGAGGTGTTCCGCTCCGGCTGCTGCTACCGCCGCGGCCAGGGCCGGGTCTTCTACTTCCGCCCCGGCGACCAGGAGTACCCGACGTACCACCAGCCCGAGGTCCAGCAGATCCTCGCCAACGCCGCCAAGTGGGCCGCACCGACCAGCCCCCGCCAGCTGCCGACAGTCCACCACCGCAAGAACCCGGGCTGGTTCGAGAAGGCCTGACCTGTCAGAGGTTCCGCTGCCAGGTCAGGTGGCCTTCGTCCATGGTGGCGTGGCCGTCTGCGCCGGCTGCGACGTTGAGGTCATGGGTCGCCATGATCACCGCGGCGCCGCGGCCGGCTTCCCGGCGGAGGAGGTCGAGGACTCGTTCACGGTTCGTGCCGTCGAGTTCGCTGGTGGACTCGTCGGCGAGGATGACGCGGCCCTGCTGGGCGAGTCCACGGGCGACGGCGACGCGTTGCTGCTCGCCGCCGGACAGTTCCTCGACCAGATGGTCGCCGCTGTCCTGGAGCCCGACATCGGCCAGTGCCTGCTCGACATGCCGGTCGACCGCTTCCGGGTCGGTGCGCTGGGCGAGCAGCGGCAGGGCGAGATTCTCCCGGGCAGTCAGTACCCGGGCCAGGCCGTTGCCCTGCGGGATCAGTACGACGCCGTGCGCCGCGGCGGCGGGCCGGTCGCTGATCGTGAGACCGTCCACCTCGACCTGGCCGGAGCTCGCCCGGATCGCGCCGGCGATGGCCCACAGCAGCGAGCTCTTGCCGGCCCCGGACGGCCCGCTGACCGCGAGGACGAACCCGGGCGGCACCCGCAGGGAAACGTCCGCCACCGCGACCAGGTCGTCGTAGGCGACGGTGAGGTTGGTGACCGTGATCACGACTGACCTTCTTGCTGTACAGGGCTCAGGCGAACGTCGCCGTCCTCGGTGGTGGTGACGCGGAGCAGGGTTCCAGGTGGCAGCAACCCGGCGACGTGCGGCGGCAGCGGCAGCGATCCATCGGTGGCGACGACCGCGAACTCCTCGCCGCTGCGCCCTTCGGACGCGATCCGCCCGTCGCGGATGGTGACGGTGCGGGGGAGTGACGCAGCGACCTCGGGGTCGTGGGTGACCAGCAGGACCGTCATGCCGGTGCTGCTGTTGACGGTCGAGATCGCGGCAAGAACCTCGTCCCGGGCCCGGTGATCCAGTTGGCTCGTGGGTTCGTCGGCCAGCAGCAGGCCGGGGAACGTCGCGATCCCCACTGCCACTGCGCAGAGCTGGATCTGCCCGGGGGTCAGCGAGGGCAGCGGAGTACGGGCGTGGTCGGTCAGACCGACCAGTTCGAGTACGTCCTCCGGCGTCGGCAAGGACCGGTCGTGAGACGCGGCGCGCTGTGCGTAACGGACGTTGTCCAAGGGCGACAGGTACGGGATGAGGTTGCGCCCGGCTCCCTGCAACACGATGCCGACGTCACGGGCGCGCATCCGGTCGAGCTCGGGCTCGGTCATCGTGGTCAGGTTGTGCTCGCCGATCTGCAGGCGCCCGGCGCTCGGCGTCAGCAGACCACCACACAGCTGAAGCAGTGTGGATTTGCCGGCGCCGGACGGGCCGAGCAGACCGACGAACTCACCGGGCCGAACAGTGATCCCGATACCCGACAGGGCGGCGACATCATGGCCTTGGCTCCGGTAGATGTGGACCAGGCCGCTGGTGCTGATCGCCAGTCCGGTCATGACAGTTCCTCCCGGATCCGGCCGTAGCCCGCCCGCCGGTTCACGCCGGTGCCCAGCACCAGCGTTGTCGCGGTCAGCACGACGGTGCCGGCCAGCCAGAGGATCACCGCTCCGGGCCAGTTGATCGCCAGGTCGAGCGGAATCGGCGACGGTTCGGAGGTTTCCGCGAAGAGGGGGAACATCGGTAGCGCGATGTGGGCGCCGACGATGCCGCACGCCGACCCGAGCAGCGCTGCCAGCGCGACCGGTCCGGTTTGTTCCCAGCGCGCGGCCCCTCCGGTCGTGCTCGCCGGTACGCCGTTGATCCGCAGACTCGCGTAGTCCTGGGCCCGGGATCGCCAGGAGCTGACGCCCATCAGCAGCAGCACGACGACCGCGAGGGCCCAGCTGGCGAGTCCGACGACCGGAGTGAGCCGGAGCGCGAGTGCGCTGGCGGAGCGCCCGTATCCGTCGATCCGGTCCGACCGCCGGTCGACGAGTGTGGGGGTGACCCCGGCCGCGGTCAGGCCGTCCATGATCTTGCCGACGTTCGCGAGCCCGTCGGCGTTGAGCCAGAGCTCGAACTCCGTCGAAGCGCGGTCGACGCCCCCGCCGACCCGGCGGGCGGTCTCCAGGTCGAGGACGGCGACCCGGTCGGTGTGGCGCGGCACCGGGATGTGCGGGTTGCCGAGCTTGGCGATCGGGATCGAGATCCCGTCGAGGCCGGGCACCGTCAGAGCGTCGCCGACGGCGTCCGGGCTCGCCAGCGCCGGCACCGGCGTGGGGATCGCGGCGTACTGGACGTTCAGTTCGCCGCCGAGGCTGGTCACGTCGAGCGCCAGCCCGTTCGGCGCGTTCCTGGCCGCGATGCTGCCCTGGTCGGCTCCCGCCTGCGAGCCGTTCGTCCAGTCCTGCATCCGGCCCAGTGGGATCGACTGCTGGGTGTCGGTTGCCAGGCGGCTGATCGCGATCTCGCCTTTGACACCGGCAGTGTCACCCACTTCGCGGGACACCCCGAGCCGGAGCAGCTGACAGGACGGCAGGCAGCCGAGCGCCGTACTCAGCGTGACCGGGCCGCCGCGACCCAGCGGTATCGGCGGGAAAGCCACCAGATAGCGCCCCCCGCTGCGCTGGTTGACCACCGTCGCCTGCAGGACCACCGACTTGGCCGGCTCCTCGGGGGGAGGAACCACGTTGTCACCGGCGGGTGGCTCGTACGACGTCATCGCGCCGGCGTCGGCGGTCACGGTCAGCCGCTGACCGGTCAGCTCGATCGGTTTCGGCTCCGTGGGCGCTTGGAGCTTGCGGAAGCCCTCGGCATCGGTGAGCCGATCGCCGCGGAAGGCGATCCGCCGATAGCTGTCCGGCTCGATCAGCACGGCGCGCAGGCTCTCCGCGGACGGCGGACTGGTGAGTACGACGGGGGTCAGCCACCGCCGCTCCGGATCGACCTTGTCGGCTGCCGCGGTGAAGACGCCGAGGTTGGCGGGGTCGATCGCCAGTACCGCCTCGGCGCCGGTCTCGTAGCCGGCCCGGGTGTCCCGGTTGCGATCGGCGACCGACGCCGCCTGACCGGCGAACGAGGCCAGGCCGGTCGCGACGGCGACCACGGCGACGAGCCGCGTCACGGCCGGGCGCCGGGCTACCTGCAGAGCGCCGAGCGCGAGACCGAGCCGCCCCCTGCGCAGCGCATACCGGCTGACTAGCCCCGCGGCCGGCAGGAGCAGGTGTGCGAAGGCGAGTCCCGCTGCCAGAGCGAGCAAGGTGGGGGTCAGGATGGGGAGCGGGCCTCGTCCACCACTGGTCAGTCCGGTCACCAGTCCGGCCGATGCGACGACGATGACGGTGAGATCGATCAGGCCGATCGTGCGGTGGCGTCCGCGGAGCGGAATCCGCCGGAGCAGGCTGGAGATCGGCCGGCGGACGACGGTGCGGACCGACAGCGCGACGACCGTCAGCCCGGCCAGAGCCGCCACGGCGACCGCTGCCGGAACCGTCCACGGCACCTCCAGCGGCGCTGCTCCGCCCAGCCAGGCCGCTCGTACGGCGAGGAGCATTGCGAAACCGGCCGCCGCGCCGGCCAACGTACCGAGCAGCACGGGCACACTCAGCTCGGCGGCCAGCGCCCGGCCGGTCGAGCTGGCGCCCGACCCGCGTAGTCGCGACACCCCCAGTTCCGGTCGGCGCTGGTCGACCACCGTGGCCAGCGCCAGCGCCAGCACGACCACTCCGAACAGGGCTACCTGCACCATCACCAGGGGGATGATCGTCGTGGCCTGCCGTCGCTCCGTCTGGATGCCGTCGATGACCCCGATCAGTCCTGAGCCGTTCCGCGCGTCGATGCCGCGTTCGGCGATCTGGGCTTCGAGTTGATCGGTCACCTGCCGGATCCGATCCAGGTCGTCGGCTCGCGCGATTCCCGGCTGCGGGCGGGTGTCCAGCGTCGAGTAGGCGTCCCAGTGCCCTGCGGACAGGGTGCCACGCTCGGCGAGCAGGAAGTCGCCCAGCGGAGGCTGGGAGTCGCTGGCCTGCCGCGAGTTCCCGGTCGGTCTGCGGCCGAACCAGTAGGTGGCTTCGGCGTCCGCCTGGTAGATCCCGACCACGCGGAGCGGGCTGCGCTCGGGGTTGCTGGCGGTCTGGGCCCTGACCGTCGCCCCGACCGCCAGGCCGAAGTTCTTCGCGTCCGCTGACGATGCGGCGACCTCACCGGGGGCGCGGGGGCACCGGCCGGCGGTCAGTTCGAGTTGGGCGCAGTAGCCGTCCCGCCACACCACCCGGCCCTCGACGGTAGGTCTGGCGTTGCCGAGACCCCAGATCACTACGGCGGTCCGTCCGTACACCGGTGGGGTGAACAGCGGCTTCAGGTCGGCCGGGACGAGCTGGGCGAGGTCCTCCGGTGGTGTCTCTTCGGCCGGTCCGCCGACGGCCGTCGACGGGGTCGTCTTGAGCTGCCAGGCCGCGGAGTTCCACTGGTGCGTCAAGGCCTCGGTCGTGACGGTCTGTTCGACCGCCCGGGCGAACCAGGGCGCGAACGCCGCGCACGTGCCGATCAACAGGCTGATCCCGGCCAGGACCAGGCCTTGGGCCCTCCGGTACCGCAGCGCCTGCCGCAAGAACGTCATTGGCCACCCCCCAGCCGCCAGGCCACGCCGCTCGGTGACCAAGGACCGAACATACGAAACCAGAGGTGCAGCGTCAGGACGCCGGCTGACAACGATGCCCAGTTGTTGCCTGCGGTGCGGGGATCGAGGCTGAGATACGGGTTGGTCGGTGGGCCGGATAGGGTCCGTGCATGGTTGATGTTGCGGGGATCTTCAAGGCTTATGACGTCCGGGGGGTTGTGCCGGACCAGTTGGACGAGTCGGTGGCCCGGGCGACCGGGGCTGCGTTCGTCGAGGTCCTGGACGTGCTCGGCGGGCCTGGCGCGGTCGTCATCGGGTACGACATGCGGCCGTCCAGCCCGGCGCTGGCGGCCGCGTTCGCCGAGGGCGTGGCCAGCACCGGCGCGGACGTGATCGACATCGGCCTCGCGTCCACCGACCAGCTGTACTTCGCTTCCGGGCGGCTCGACCTGCCCGGCGCGATGTTCACCGCCAGCCACAACCCGGCGCAGTACAACGGCATCAAGATGTGCCGCGCGGGCGCTGCCCCGGTCGGCTCCGACTCGGGGCTGCGCGACATCGCCGACCTGGTCGCCAAGGCCCTGACCGAGGGCCCGGCGACCGCCTCCGCCCCGGGCCACGTCACCCACAAGGACCTTCTGACCGCGTACGCCGACCACCTGCATCACCTGGTCGACCTGAGCGGTATCCGGCCGCTGACCGTGGTCGTCGACGCCGGCAACGGCATGGGCGGCCACACCGTCCCGGCCGTGTTCTCCGAGGGCCCGGTGACGATCGTCCCGATGTACTTCGAGCTCGACGGCAGCTTCCCGAACCACGAGGCCAACCCGCTCGACCCGAAGAACCTGGTCGACCTGCAGGCCAAGGTCCGCGAGACCGGCGCCGACCTCGGCCTCGCCTTCGACGGCGACGCGGACCGCTGCTTCGTGGTGGACGAGAAGGGCGACCCGATCTCACCGAGCGCGATCACCGGCGCGGTCGCCGTACGGGAGCTCGCGAAGCATCCTGGTTCGGCCGTCATCCACAACCTGATCACGTCGAAGGCCGTCCCGGAGCTGATCACCGAGCACGGCGGTACGCCGGTCCGCGCACGCGTCGGCCACTCGTACATCAAGCAGAAGATGGCCGAGACCGACGCGGTGTTCGGCGGCGAGCACTCCGCGCACTACTACTTCCGCGACTTCTGGCGCGCCGACACCGGCATGCTGGCCGCGCTGCACGTCCTCGCCGCGCTGGGCGAGCAGGACAGGCCGGCCAGCGAACTGTTCGCCGAGTTCGAGCGGTACGTCGCGTCCGGCGAGATCAACAACAAGGTCGAGGACGCGGCGGCGACCGTCGCGGCGATCGAAGATACGTATTCTGGCGTCGAGGGCGTGACCGTCGACCATCTGGACGGGTTGACCGTGTCGGCGGGACAGTGGTGGTTCAACGTCCGTGCGTCGAACACGGAGCCGTTGCTGCGGCTGAACGTCGAGGCGGCGGACCGGCCGGAGATGGAACGCGTCCGCGACGAAGTACTGGCCCTGATCACCGGCGCATCGGTGGAGGAGAACTGAATGGCAGTCAATCTGGACCCGGACCTGCTGAGCATCCTGGTCTGCCCGAAGTGCCGCTCGGAGTTCCGCGTGGACGACGAGGCGAACGAGCTGATCTGCACCAACGCCGCCTGCGGGCTGGCGTACCCGGTGCGTGACGACATCCCGGTGCTGCTGATCGACGAGGCCCGGGACACCCGGGAAACCGCTGCGACCGAGAGCTGACGGAGAGCCGATGAGCGTCTTCGACGACACCCGGCTGGACGATCCGGCCGCACTCCGGGCGGCGGACCACCTGCTGCGACGGCTCGCGATGGCCGGGGCCCGGGTCCGCGCCGAGCTGGAAGCGTCCGAGGACGTGCTGGCCAAGGTCGAGTCCGACGGCTTCCGCCCCCGCGCTGTGGTGGCGGCCGGACTGGACGCCCGGCTGGTCCGGGCCGTGCTGGAGCCGGTCTGCCCGGTTCCGTTCCTCGCCTGGCCCGGTCCGGGGCTGCCCGGCTGGGCAGGTCCGCTCGACCTGGTCGTCGTACTCGCCGGTGCTTCCGAGGACCTCGACGCGGTCTCGGCCGCAGGCGAAGCGGTACGACGTGGTTGCGGGTTGATGGTGGCCGCGCCGGAGGACTCACCCGTAGCGATCGCCTCGGCCGGTCTGCGGCACGCTATCCGGCTGCCGTCCCAGTCGGACGACCAGCTGGCGTCCGCGGTCGCCGTACTGCAGGCGCTGCACCAGATGGAGCTGGGGCCGGAGGTGGACCACAAGTCGGTCGCGTCGATGCTGGACGAGGTAGCGATCGAGTGCTCGCCCAACAAGGACGCCACGGCGAACCAGGCCAAGGACCTCGCGCTGGTGCTCGCGGACGCGTTGCCACTGGTGTGGGGCGGTTCGGTGCTCGCAGCACGGGCAGCACGGCGTGTGGTCGAGGCACTGCGGCTGGCGAGCGGTCGTCCCGCTCTGGCCGCTGACGCCGGTCACCTGCTGCCGGTGCTCAACCAGCCGCCGCGGGACCTGTTCGCGGACCCGTTCGACAAGGCGGAGGAGCTGCGGCCGGCTCTGATCATCCTGGACGACGGTGTGGACGACCCGGGTGTCGCCGAGAACCGCCGCAAGCTGGAGGAGAAGGCGCAGGCGCACGACGTCCGCGTCCATACGGTGACGCAGGCCAACGGCACGGACATCGCCCGGTACGCCGCCCTGACCCAGCACGGCCGGTACGCCGCGGCGTACCTCGGGATCGGCCTCGGCCGCTACGGTACGGCGACCGGCGACGACCCGACCGAGCCAGGGATTCCTTCGGAGGACCCAGCGTGGTAGTCCCACTCCAGAACACGATCCGCGACTACGCGTGGGGTTCGCTGACCGCCCTCCCCGAGCTTCTCGGGGTGCAGCCGGACGGCGAGCCGCAGGCCGAGATGTGGATGGGCGCACACGAGTCCGCTCCGTCGGTGCTGCCGAACGGCGACACCTTGTACGACGTGGTGTCCGCCGACCCGGCCGCGGTACTGGGCGCGGACACGGCCGAGCGGTTCGAGGGCAGGTTCCCGTTCCTCGCGAAGCTGCTCGCGGCCGCGCAGCCGTTGTCGATCCAGGCGCACCCGTCCCGGGACCAGGCGATCGACGGGTACGCGCGGGACGAGGCGGACGGGATCCCCCGGGATGCCGCGGACCGGAACTACAAGGACGCCTGGCCGAAACCGGAGATCCTGATCGCGCTCGAGCCGTTCGACGCACTGGTCGGTTTCCGGCCGCTGGAGAGCTCGGTCGCGCTGCTCGACGCCCTCGGACCCGCTGGATTCGGCGAGCTGACGGACCTGCTGCGGAACGGCAAGCTGCGCGAGGCGTTCACCGATTTCATGAGCCGTGACCGGGACGCGATCCGTCCGCTGGTCGCCGCGCTGGGGTTCGCGATCGACACCTACACCGGTGACGCGTTCGCGTTGGAGCGCGAGACCATGTCCCGGCTGTGCGCGGATTTCCCGGACGACCCCGGCGTACTCGCGGCTCTGCTGCTGAACCGGGTGCGGTTGCAGCGGTTCGACGCGGTGTACCTGCCGGCCGGGAACGTGCACGCGTACCTGCGGGGGCTCGGGTTCGAGGTGATGGCGAACTCGGACAACGTGCTGCGCGGTGGGCTGACGAGCAAGCACGTCGACGTACCGGAGCTGGTTTCGGTGGTGGACTTCGAGCCGCTCGCCGATCCTGTGCTCACCGCGACCACGGCCGGCGACGGCGTCGCGACGTACGAGACGGGCTGTGAGTACTTCGCTGTGCACCGTGTCGATCTGGCGCCGGACGAGCACCCAGGCGAGCGCACGCTGGACGGCGCCGGGCCGCGGATCGTCTGCTGCGTCGACGGGACAGTCGATGCTGCGATCGATGCCGGCGGCAAAGAATCTGCTGTGACGTTGTCCGCAGGGCAGTCGGCGTTCGCCTCGGGAACCGAAGGACCCTGTACCCTGCGTGGTTCCGGCACGGCGTTCGTCGTGTCCGCACGCTGAACTCTTTTCCGGAGGACTCGAACAACCATGGCTGGTGGCGGGAACAAGGCCGTTGTCGCGGCTTTGCTGGCGAACACCGGGATCGCGGTCACCAAGTTCGCCGCCTGGGCGCTGACCCAGTCGGCGTCGATGCTGGCCGAGGCGATCCACTCGCTCGCCGACGCGGGCAACCAGGTGCTGCTGCTGGTCGGCGGCCAGCGGGCCAAGCGGGCGGCCGACGAGTTGCACCAGTTCGGGTTCGGCCGGGAGCGGTACGTCTACTCGTTCATCGTGTCGATCGTGCTGTTCAGCGTGGGTGGTCTCTTCGCGCTGTACGAGGGCTACCACAAGGTGCACGACCCGCACGGCATCGACCACTGGAAGTGGGTTCCGGTCGCGGTGCTGGTGGCCGCGATCGTGATGGAGACCCTGTCGTTCCGGACCGCGATCGTCGAGGCGAACAAGGTCCGCGGGCCGGTTCCGTGGGTGCGTTTCGTCCGGAACGCGCGCGCTCCGGAGCTGCCGGTCATCCTGCTGGAGGACTTCGCGGCGCTCACCGGTCTGGTGCTGGCGCTGATCGGCGTCGTGCTGACGCTTGTCACCGGCAACGGTGTGTTCGACGGCCTGGGTTCGATGGCGATCGGCGTGCTGCTGGTCGTCGTGGCGATCTTCCTGGCGATCGAGATGAAGTCGCTGCTGCTGGGTGAGTCCGCGACCCGCGAGGCGCAGCAGAAGATCGTCGCCGCGATCGAGAACACCGCGGGTGTGCAGCGCCTGATCCACATCAAGACCCTGCACCTCGGTCCCGAGGAGGTCCTGGTCGCCGCGAAGCTCGGCGTCGAGCCGACCACCGACGCGGCCGTCGTCGCGGAGATCATCGACGCGGCCGAACGCGCCATCCGCGAGGCCGAGCCGATGAGCCGGCACATCTACCTCGAGCCCGACGTCTACGTGGAGAACCACGTCCCCGACGAACGCCCCGCCGTACCCGAGGCCCCCTCGCACTAATCCCGGTACGCGTAGTACTGCAGGAACATCTCGACACCGGTGTCGATGAGTTTGCCGGTGGTGCGCTCGTCGAGGGTGGCGCCGTACGTGCTGTGGACCAGGTGCGGGTAGAGGACCAGGGCGTACAACTGGAGGATCGCGGTGTCCACGTCGGGCATGGTCAGACGGCCGGCCGCGATCAGGCGCTCGAAGGCAGCCGCGAGGGTGGGGCGAGCTCTGTCGGGCCCGTGCTCGCGCCACGCGGTGCCGAGTTCGGGGAAGCGCCGCACCTCGCTGGTGACGAGCTGACGGAGCGCCAGCATGTCGGGCTGGGTCATGCTGGTGACCCAGGCGCTCGCAGTCCACTTGAGCGCCGCGCGCAGGTCGTCGGACTCCGCCAGGCGCTGCGCCGTACCGGCGATGACCTCGGCCAGCGCACCCTCGAGCGCGTCGCCGATGACGGCCATGAACAGCGTTTCCTTGGTGCCGTAGTGGTTGTAGACGGTCACCTTCGACACGCCTGCCTCGGCCGCGATCGAGTCCACCGCGGCATCGAACCCGTCCCGCACGAACGCGGCCCGCGCGGCCGGGATGATCGCCTCCCGTTTGCGCGCCGCCCGGTCACCGGTGAGCTCACGCGGAGCTGACTTCGCCATGTCCAGGAGTCTAGCAAATATCTGAACTGAACGGTTGAGTTCATCTGAACTGTCCCGTACAGTTCGGATTATTCCAGAGGAGGAGTCATGGACCGGAAGAAGTCCGCGGCGCTTGCGCTGCTGTCGTTCGCGATGCTGATCGTGTCGCTGGATCAGTACATCGTCGTGGTCGCACTCCCGGAGATCGGGCGCGAGCTCGGATACTCCGCGCACACCCTGCAGTCGGTGATCAGCGCCTACGCGATCGCCTCGAGCGGCTTCCTGCTGTTCGGCGGTCGTGCTGCGGATGTGCTCGGGCGGAGGCGGATGCTGATGACCGGCCTCGCGCTGTACGGCGTTGCGTCGCTGGCCGGTGGTCTGGCGACCGGACCGGCCTGGCAGTTGAGCGCGCGGGCGGTCCAGGGACTTGGGGGCGCACTGGTGTTCCCGAGCACGCTGGCGATCATCAACACCATGTTCGTGGAGGGCCGCGATCGGAACCGCGCACTGGGCATCTGGGGTGGGTCCGGGGCGGCCGGTCTGGTGATCGGCGTACTGCTCGGTGGCGCACTGACTCGGTTGTTCGGTTGGGAGGCGGTGTTCTTCGTCAACCTGCCTCTGGTCGGTGCGGCGCTGCTCCTGGCCGTGCCGCTGCTCGATCGGGGGCGTCCGGAGGTACGTCGGTTGTTCGACCTGCCAGGGGCGCTGACAGCGACCGGCGCGGTCACCTTGCTGGTGTTCACGCTGGTGCAAGGTCCGGCGCTCGACTGGACCGTCCTCGTCGGGACCACCGCGGTCGCGGTTGTCCTGCTGGTGGCCTTCGTCAGGATCGAACGGCGCAGTTCGGATCCACTGGTTCCACCGAACCTGCTGAGGAACCGGGTCCTCGTGGTGGCGCTGGTGATCGCGTTCCTGTTCATGGCGACGTTCGGGTCGCTGCTGTACTTCCTGTCCGTCTACTTCCAGGACGTGCGTGGGTACGACCCGTTGCAGACCGGTTTGGGCTTTCTGCTCCCCACTGCGGTGGTCGTGGCCGGGTCGACGATCGCTGGGCAGGCGGTAACGCGTTTCGGGTTGCGTCGTACGTTGCTCGCCGCGCTGGCGGTCGGAGCTGCCGGAGCGGTGGTGCTGGGACTCGGCCTGTCGGCCGATGGGTCGTACGTCGTGCTCGTACCGGGCCTGGTGCTGGTGAGTATCGGGGACGGCGCAGTGTTCACGATGATGTTCATCGCCGCGGCGACCGGGGTGTCCGACCGGAAGCAGGGGGTCGCGTCGGGCCTGGTGTCGACCAGCTCAGGGATCGGTGCGTCGGTGGGGCTCGCCGTACTGGTGCTGGTGGCCAACGCGCACACGTCGGGGCTTGTTGGTGAAGAGCTGCGGCTGGCGGCTGCGGACGGGATCCGTACCACCGTGTTCGTGATCGGTGCGGGGATCCTCTTGACGTTGCTGTTCGCCCTGCGGCTTCGCAAACCCGCAGCGGTCTGCAGTTAACGCGGTTTCGGGGGCAGTACGCCGGAACGTCCCAGCCACCTGAGTGCGCGGTCGCGGTCGATCTGCGCCTGGGTGGGTGGGGCGGTGAGGCGGCCGGTGCGGTAGCCGAGGTTGCGGATGTCGGCGGCCACGGACGGTTCGGCGAGGGCTCTCAGCGCGAAGGCGAGCGCGGCCGGCGTCACGTCGTACCGGCGTTCGAGATCGAGCGCCAGCTGGACGGCGGCCAGGTCGCGTTCGTCGTACTGGCGCTGCGCCGTGTGTTCGGAACGGGAGCGGGGGAGCAGCCCGAGTGCCTCCCGGTAGCGCAGCATGCGCGGAGTGGTACCCAGCTGGCGAGCGGCCTCGGTGATGCGCATAGCATCAATCTTGACATTTCGGTGTCAAAAATGCGCCTGGAGCGATCAAACCGCGTGGCTCGGCGCTCTAGGCTCAGCACGAACCAATCACTGTCTTCAGGGGAGCGGCATGACCTTCGACTACAAGGTGGCGGACCTCGGCCTGGCCGAGTTCGGGCGCAAGGAGATCCGGCTGGCCGAGCACGAGATGCCCGGCCTGATGGCGATGCGCGCGCAGTACGGCGAGAGCAAGCCGCTGGCCGGCGCGCGAATCATGGGCTCGCTGCACATGACGATCCAGACCGCGGTGCTGATCGAGACGCTGACGGCGCTCGGTGCCGAGGTGCGCTGGGTCTCGTGCAACATCTTCTCCACGCAGGACCACGCCGCAGCCGCGGTCGTCGTCGGCCGCGACGGTACGCCCGAAGCCCCCGCCGGTGTCCCCGTCTTCGCTTGGAAGGGCGAGACGCTGGAGGAGTACTGGTGGTGCACCGAGCAGGCGCTGAACTGGCCCGGCGCTGAGGGTCCGAACATGATTCTCGATGACGGCGGCGACGCCACGATGCTCGTGCACAAGGGCACCGAGTTCGAGAAGGCGGGCGCCGTACCGGACCCGTCGACCGCGGACTCCGAGGAGTACGCCGTCGTCCTCACGCTGCTGACCCGCACGCTGCAGGAGGACCCGCAGCGGTGGACCGGCATCGGCCAGGGCATCAAGGGGGTCACCGAGGAGACCACGACCGGCGTGCACCGGCTGTACGAGATGCACAAGGCCGGCGCGCTGCTGTTCCCGGCGATCAACGTCAACGACTCGGTGACCAAGTCGAAGTTCGACAACAAGTACGGCTGCCGGCACTCGCTGATCGACGGCATCAACCGCGCCACCGACGTACTGATCGGCGGCAAGGTCGCGGTCGTCTGCGGGTACGGCGACGTCGGCAAGGGCTGCGCCGAGTCGCTGCGCGGCCAGGGCGCCCGGGTGATCGTCACCGAGATCGACCCGATCTGCGCGCTGCAGGCAGCGATGGACGGGTACCAGGTGACGACCGTGGACGACGTGGTCGGGATCGCCGACATCTTCGTCACCACCACCGGCAACAAGGACGTCATCACCGCCGACCACATGGCGGCGATGAAGCACCAGGCGATCGTCGGCAACATCGGCCACTTCGACAACGAGATCGACATGGCCGGGCTGTACAAGACTGCCGGTGTCGAGCGGGTCAACATCAAGCCACAGGTCGACGAGTTCCGGTTCCCGGACGGCCACACGATCATCGTCCTGTCCGAGGGCCGGCTGCTGAACCTGGGCAACGCCACCGGGCACCCGTCGTTCGTGATGTCGAACTCGTTCACCAACCAGGTGCTGGCGCAGATCGAGCTGTTCGTGAAGACCGCCGACTACCCGACCGAGGTGTACGTGCTGCCGAAGCACCTCGACGAGATGGTCGCCCGCCTCCACCTCGACGCCCTCGGCGTCAAGCTCACCGAACTCACCAAGGAGCAGTCCGCGTACTTGGGCGTTCCGGTCGAGGGGCCGTACAAGGCTGAGGCTTACCGCTACTGAGCGAACCGCCACGCAGGCACAACCCCCTCCAAACGGTCGAAAATGGCCGTTTGGAGGGGGTTTTGCTTGCGTTCAGGACCACCGACCTGACTCGTTGCTGCCCGGAGCGGCCCACCCTTGGGCGTTCACCGTCGCGGGGCGGGTTGCTGACGGTGGGGCGGGCGGGGCGAATGGGCCTGGGGCGGGTGGCGGTGGGAGGACGCCGTACGGGCTTGGTGGGGTGAACGGGCCGGTGGGGATCGCGTACGACGGGGCTGGGGCGGCCGGGGCGGCGTACGGGTTGGGGGCGAAGGGGCCGGTTTGGGTGGGGCGTTGGGTGGAGAGGCGCTGGAGTTCGCGGCGGCGGCGTTCGGCGAGGACGGCGGAGAGGTAGGCGGGCGCGATGATCTGGGTCGGCGGTGTGGGTGCGATCACAGCGGCTACGCGAGCCGCCAGTGCCTCGCCGAGGGCGTGTTGCGCGCCGGGGAGGAGCTCGGCGTACCGGGACAGGTAGTCACGGGCCGCGTTGGCCAGTTCGTCGGACAGCCGGGACAGTTCGAGCGACTGCGCCCACTGGACCAGATGGCCGGGGACGAACAGCGGCGGCGACGCCATCGACTGGTGCCGCTCGCGAATGACGACCGTACCGGCGACCATGTCCCCGATCCGCTTGCCCTGCTTGTTCATCAGGCTCGCCACGATCCCGGGGCTGGCCGCGAACCACGGCGCGAAGTCGACGAAGAACCACATCAGCGTCCGCACCAGCGCGTGCCGGAACCGGATCGAGCTGCCGTCGTCGCGCACCACCTTCAGCCCGAGCACCATCTTGCCCAGCGTCCGCCCCCGGGTGAGCGTCTCCATCACGACCCGGTAGCCGACCACCACGAGCAGTACGACGATGAAGATCAGCGCGATCGCCAGCGCCTCACTGGACTCGCTCCCGAACAGGAAACCGGCCAGCAACGCGATCAGCACGGTCAGCACGATGCCCTGCAACACCATGTCGATCGCACACGCCAGCGCCCGCGTCGGCATCCGGGCGATCCGCACCTGGAGGACGACCGCTTCGCCGGTGACCAGCTGAGACACTCCGCCGCCCCGCTCCTCGGTAGACACTCGGTCCGGTTAGTCTGCCACCACACGGGTGGAGGAGGTGGCGGTGGACGTAGAAGCGTTTGTCTCGGTGCACCAGCCGCAGTGGGACCGCCTGGCCTACCTGACCCGCCGCCAGCGCCGCCTGTCCGGTGCGGAGGCCGAAGAGCTCGTAGTGCTCTACCAGCGCGTCGGCACGCACCTGGCCGCGCTGCGAGCAGCCGGAGCGGATCCGGTCTCGATCGGTCGCCTGTCCGGGCTGATCGCCGACGCGCGTGGTGCCGTGACAGGTGCGCAGGCACCCGTCTGGCGTGACATCTCGAAGTACTTCCTGGTCAGCTTCCCGGCCGCGCTCTACGCCTCCAGACGCTGGTGGGTCACCATCGGTCTGCTCTTCTACCTGGTCGCGGCCTGGACCGCGTGGCGGGTGCTGGCGCACCCGGAGGTGGTGGACTCGATCGGTACGCCGGACCAGATCAAGCAGCTCGTCGAGCACGACTTCGAGTCCTACTACTCGGAGAACCCCGCACAGGACTTCGCACTCCGTGTCTGGATCAACAACGCCACGATCAGTGCCGCCGTACTCGCGCTCGGCATCCTGCTGATCCCGTCCGTCTTCATCCTCTGGGACAACGCGCTCAACCTCGGCCTCAGCGCCGGGCTGATGATCAGCCACGACAAGGGCGGTCTGTTCTTCAGCCTGATCACCCCGCACGGTCTGCTCGAGCTGACCGCGGTGTTCGTCGCGACCGCGGCCGGCCTGCGGCTCGGTTGGTCCTGGGTCGTACCGGGGCCGCGGACCCGCATGCAGTCGGTCGCCCAAACCGGCCGCGCCACCGTCGGGATGGCGATCGGCCTCGCCGCGGTCCTCCTCGTCACCGGCCTGATCGAAGCCTTCGTCACACCGTTCCTGCCCGGCCCGGTCCGCATCACGATCGGCATCCTCGCCGAGCTGGCGTTCTTCACCTACGTCTGGACCCTCGGCCGTCGAGCCCACCGCCAGGGCGAGTACGGCGATATCGACGAATCGGACCGCGAGGCCACGGCACCTGTCTCGGCCTGACCGTTTCGGCTCTGGGCACTGGTGCTGATGTGAGTACCGCCCAAGAAGTCCGCCACAGCCGACCGTACGACCTTGCGATCACGGTCGGTCTCATCGCGTACGGCGTCGTACATCTGTTGGTCGCCTGGATCGCGCTGCAACTCGCCTTCGGCAAGTCGTCGCAGGAGGCCTCGCAGCAAGGCGCTCTGCAGGAGCTGGGCAGCAAGCCGCTCGGTGGAGTGCTGTTGTGGGTCGTCGCGATCGGCCTGTTCACGCTGGTCATCTGGCGGGTCCTCGAGCTCGGCTGGGGGAACCTGGACCTGCACAAGAAGGTGTCCTCGGCCGGCCGCGCGATCGTGTACCTCGTGCTGGGTGTCAGCGCGGTCAAGGTCGCCGTCGGCTCCGGCGCCTCGAGCAGCGGCGGGCAGCGTACGGTTTCCGCCCGGCTGATGGCGCACGGCGCGGGCCGGGTCCTGATCGTCGCCGTCGGGGTCGCGATCATCGGGATCGGCTGCTACCACGGGTACAAGGCGATCACGAAGAAGTTCACCGAGGACCTGGTCGGCGGTGTCTCGGAGGTGACCATCCTGCTGGGCCGGATCGGGTACTTCGCGAAGGGGATCGCGTTCGTCGTGGTCGGTGTGCTGTTCGGGTGGGCGGCGATCGACTACGACCCGCAGAAGGCCGGCGGTCTCGATACCGCGCTGCACACGATCAAGGAGCAGCCGTTCGGTTCGGTGCTGCTGACCGTGCTGGCGGTCGGGATCGCGGCCTTCGGCGTCTACTGCTTCGGCTGGTCCCGGAACGCCCGCCGCTGAGATCTACGCCGGCAGGTCCCTGCGGCGTAGCCCGACCAGACCGGCGAGGCCTACGACGATCGCGATCCCGAGGAGGACGAGGAACGGACCGGCTTGTGCTGACCCGCCGGGGAGCGAGGGCAGATGCGTGAACGGCGAGATGTCGCGGATCCAGCCGGCGGTGCTGACACCGGCGCTCACCAGGCCGATCAAGATGCACACCGTCGGTCCGGCCCAGGACGCCATCGAAGCCTGCGGGAAGAACCCGAAGATCGCGATCGCGATCGCGGCCAGTACCCAGACGGCCGGCAACTGCGCGAGCGCCGCACCGATCAGTCGCGGCAGTTGTCCGCCCACATCGCCGATCGCCACGCCGTACGCCAGCCCTTCGGCGACACCCGCTGCGAGCAGCGCGACGGCCGGCCCCAGCAGGCTGAACACGAGGTGACTCGCGGCCCACTGCCAGCGACTCGTCGCGGTCGCCAGCACCGGCTCGGCCCGTCCGCTGCTCTCCTCGACCCGCATCCGCAACGTCGCCTGGACGGCGTACGCCGAGGCGATCAGGCCGACGAGCGTCATCACCCCGGCCAGGAACGAGTCGATCAACCCGGCCGCGCCGCCCATCCGCCGGAACATCTCCTGCACGCTCGGGTCGTCGCGCATCATGTCGCCGACGCCCTCGGCGACACCGCCGAAAAGCAAGCCCAGCAAGGCGAATCCGACCGTCCACGCGGCGAGCAGGCCGCGGTGCAGGCGCCACGCCAGCGCGAGCGGCGAGCCCATGGTGCCGTCCGCGGGGCCGAGCCGATCGGGGAGCAGGCCGGAGCCGACGTCCCGCCGTACGGCGAGTTGGAAGGCGGTCGTGATGAGTGCAACGGTTGCTGCGAGGACCACGACGCCCAACCACCAACGGTTGTCGGCGTACGGGTGGATCCGTTGTGCCCAGGCGATCGGGGACAGGTACGACAACCACGCGAGTGGGCCGTCCGTGTGCGCACTGGTGTCACCGGCGGCCCGCAGTACATAGGCTCCACCGAGTACGCCGATCGCGATGCCGCGCGCTGTCCCGGCGCTCGCGGTCAGCTGGGCCGCGACGGCGCCGACGGCCGCGAAGAGCCAGCCGGTGCCGGCGTAGACGATGCCGATGGCAATCGATCCGGACAGCGGCAGGTCCTGGCTGTGCATGCCGAGGGCAAGCAGTACGGCGAGTACGAGGTTCGCACCGAGGACCGTGGCGAGGGCTGCCGCGAGCTGCGCGTGCCGGCCGACGACAGTTGCCCCGAGCAACTCACGGCGGCCGGACTCCTCGTCGACGCGGGTGTGCCGGATCACCGTGAGCAGGCTGATCAGACCGACCATCACCGGTACGAAGCCGAGTCGCCAGGTGACGAACTCGCCCAGGCTCGGCCCGGAAAGTTCGCCGTACAAGGTGATGAAGCCGGCGTTGCTCGCGTACTTGACCCGCGCCTCTGGCGTCGGGAACAGGTCGCCGTACTCCTGTACGTAGCTCACCGAGATCGCCACGAGCAGTACGATCCAGAGCGGCAGTACGACGCGGTCGCGGCGCAGGATCAGCCGGATCAGGCCGCCGGTTCCTGCCAGGCTCTTCATTTCACGGCCTCGGGTTCGTACAGGCGCAGGAACAGTTCCTCCAGCGACGGCGGCTGGCTCACGAGACTCCGTACGCCGATCTCCGTCAAACGCCGCAGTACCGGGTTGATCTCGTCCGTGTCGACGTCGAAGCGGACGCGGTCGTCGTCCACCTGCAGATCGTGGACGCCGTTGAGCTGGGCCAGACCGTCCATCGGACCGACCAGCTCGGCCTGGATCGACGTACGGGTGAGGTGGCGCAGCTCGTTCAGCGTGCCGCTCTCGACGGCGCGGCCGGCCCGGATGATCGTGACGCGATCGCACAGCGCCTCGACCTCGGACAGGATGTGGCTGGACAGCAGTACGGTCCGGCCGTCGCGGTCGCTGATCTCCTGCACGATCTCGCGGAAGACCTCCTCCATCAACGGATCCAGCCCGGAGGTCGGCTCGTCGAGGAGCAGCAGCTCGACGTCGGACGCGAACGCGGCGACCAGGGCGACCTTCTGCCGGTTGCCCTTCGAGTACGCACGGGCCTTCTTCCGCGGATCGAGATCGAAACGCTCCAGCAGCTCGGCCTTTCGCTTCTTGTCCACGCCGCCGCGCATCCGGCCGAGCAGATCGATCGCCTCGCCGCCGGACAGGTTCGGCCACAGCGTCACGTCGCCCGGCACGTACGCGAGCCGCCGGTGCAGCTCGGTCGCGTCCGACCACGGGTCGCCGTCCAGGACCCGCGCTGTACCTTCGTCCGCGCGGGTCATTCCGAGCAGAATGCGAATGGTGGTGGTCTTCCCCGCGCCGTTCGGGCCGAGGAACCCGTGCACCTCACCGGTTCGCACCGCGAGGTCGAGACCGTCCAGTGCGTAGGTCCGCCCGAACGACTTGACCAGACCTTCCGTGCTGATCGCAGCCGGCATGATCACTTCTCCTGTTTCCGCATGTTGTCGACTTGTTCCTGAGTGAGCAGCGGGATCGTGAAGACCTCCATCAAGGCCTGCCCGATCCGGTTGTAGCCCGCCGGGGTGGTGATGTCCTCGCCGAGCGCCTTCGAGACCTGGTCGCGGAACACGAACACGCTCAGCTTGATCGCGGCCAGCGCAGCGGCGTACCCGCGCCGGTCCTTGGGGTTGATGCCGAAACTGGTCGTCCACTCCTCGACCGCGTCGACGCCCTCGAGAAAGAGCGCGGTCGCGGTCTCCGAACCGTCCATCATCGAACGCACGATGTAGAGCTGCAGCGGGAACGCCACCGGGTGCAGCGCCAGCGGATCGAGCCCGGTGAGGTCGTGATCCTGCGTGAGCTCGGCGCCGATCTGAAGCATCCGCTCCTTCGCATACCGGTCACACGCCTCGCGCAACGCCTCCTTCGACCCGAAGTGATGCCGCACCAACCCCGACGACACCCCCGCCTCGGCCGCGATGTCCCGGATCGAGGCTCCCTCGATCCCCCGCTCCCCGAACAACCGGATCGCCGCATCCCGAATCCGGGCCCGAGCCGTCAAGTCATCCGCCGGACGCTCCATCCCAACTCCTCCTCTCCCTACACACAAAAGCAAACTACTACACGATCGTGTAGTCAAGCCCATGGGTGTAGTGCGCAGGCGTTGGACTGTGGTCAGAGAGTTCTACTGGCCGTTCAGTCGGGTGGCCATGGTGTCGAGGGTTGGCCAGGGTGGGCCTGCGCGCAGTACGCGGAGGAAATCCTCTCCCCATTGCCGGCCGTTCGGGAATTGGTCGCCGGCGTCCCAGCGCCACGCTGCGACCATCGCGAGAACGAGTTGCCGGCACTCGTCCAGCAGTCCTTGGTCGACGCCCGGGTACTGCTCGCAGACCGCCACGGGGACATGGGCGAGATCGAATTCGACGGGTCCACGGCAGCACGTCTCGAAGTCGATGAACAACGGGCCGTACGTCGTGCTGAGCACATTGCCTGGATGCGGCTCGCCGTGGAGCAACTGCTCCTCGGCGCCGCGGTCGTCGATCGCCTGTCGCAGGCTTCGTAGTCTGCTGCCGAGGAACACGCGGTCTGCGTCGGGGAGCTCCGGCGAGAGGCTCGGGTTGGCGACGATCTCTTCCGCCTCGGCGATTCGATCCGAGAAGTGCGGGCTCGCCACATCGACCTTGCGCATGCCGGCGTGCAACTGCTCCAGCGCCTTGGCGTAGTCGACAGGTGAGACGTGAGGTGTCACGGGCTCGTAGTAGGTCCACAGCGTCACTGCGAAGCCGTCGCGCGTGTACACGAGCGGCTCAACCCGAGGGTCCAAGGCGGCCACCGGAGATCCGACCTCGGCGAGCCGTTGAGCGAGCTCGACCTCGAACTGCGCAACCTCTTGCCCCACCGGGGCGACGCGGGCAAAGACGTCGTACGGCGTCAGCCGCAGCGCCAGCTTGTTCGAGTTGTGGAGAACGATCGCGTCGTTCGCCGGCAGGTCGAGCGATGCCGCGATCGAAGTCGCAGCCGCGATCGCACGTGTGACCTCGGATGTCTCCATGACTTGGTGAGGTTACCTTCGTCAGCTTGTTCTGTCGCCGCATTTGCCGGGCCCGGCCGGTAAGAAGGTTACTTCGAGGTGACAAAGTTTCGTATCTTGTTGACAGGGTGGTGGTTGCTGGTGTGGGTTCGTCCCCAAACACCAACACCAGCTGAAGGTGGGGCGGCCCAATGAGGAAGTTGTTGGCGGTGCTGGCGGCGTTGTGCGTGCTGGCGGCGGTGCCGGGTACGGCGATGGCGGCCGAGCCGGCGCCGAAGAAGGTCATCAAGATCGGGGTGACCCAGTCGGTCGACTCGATGAACCCGTTCCTCGCCGTACGGCTGGTGACGGGCTCGATCCAGCGGATGATCTACGGCTTCCTCACGGTGCCGGACTCGAAAACACTGCAGCCCAGCCCGGACCTGGCCGAGTCGTGGACGACATCGCCGGACGGGCTGACCTGGACGTTCAAGATCCGCCAGGCGAAGTGGTCGGACGGGCAGCCGATCACCGCCGCCGACGCGGCCTGGACGTTCAACAAGATGATGACCGACGACGACGCCAAGACCGGCAACGGGCCGGCGGTGGAGAACTTCGCGAGCGTCACCGCGAACGGTCAGGAGCTGACCATCAAGCTCAAGGCCCCGCAGGCGTCGATGCTGGACAACCCGGTGCCGATCATGCCCAAGCACGTCTGGGAGAAGATCCCGAAGATCGGCGACTACGAGGCCGAGGTGTACCCGACCGTCGGCAGCGGGCCGTACGTCGCGGTGGAGCACAAGAAGGACCAGTTCGTCCGGCTGGAGGCGAACCCGGACTACTGGCGCGGCCGCCCGAAGATCGACGAGCTGCAGATCATCTTCTACGACAACCCCGCGGCCTCGATCGTCGGCCTGAAGAAGGGTGACATCGACCTGATCGGCCGGTTGAACCCGTCGGACTTCGAGTCCCTGAAGAGCGACCAGAACATCGTCCAGTGGAACACGCAGGGCCGGCGCGCGACGTACCTGCAGATCAACCACGGCGCGACGACCAGCGACAACAAGCCGATCGGTGACGGGCATCCGGCGCTCAAGGATCCGAAGGTGCGGACCGCGCTGCACTACGCGATCGACAAGCAGAAGCTGGTCGACGAGGTCCAGGGCGGGCTGGCGAAACCGGCTGACGGCTCGATCATTCCGCCGCTGTACAAGGACTTCTTCTGGGAGGCGAGCGGCGCCGAGAAGATCTCGTTCGACCTCGCGAAGGCGAACAAGATCCTCGACGACGCGGGGTACAAGAAGGGCGCTGACGGCGTTCGGACGATGCCGGACGGGTCGCGGAAACTGCAGTTCCGGTTCAGCATCCACACCGACACCCCGGTCGAGGAGAAGCTCGCCGAGTACCTGACCGGCTGGTTCAAGGAACTCGGCGTCACGCTGACCACCAAGCGGCTGGACTCCAGCAAGTTCAGCGAGGAGACCGGTACGACGGCACTCTTCGACATCGCGATCAGCGGCTGGTCGGTGAACCCGGACCCGGAGGAGGTGCTCGGCACGCACCTGTGCAGCCGGCGTCCGACCGCGTCCGGCGACGGCGGCGGCACCGAGTCGTTCTACTGCGACCCGACATACGAGAGCCTGTACCTCGAGCAGCAGAAAGAGCTCGACCGCGGAAAGCGCGCGGAAACGATCAAGAAAATGGAGGAAAGGCTCTACACCGACGCTCCGGTGATCGCGCTCTACTACCCGAACGACCTCGAGGGCTACCGCAAGGACCGGATCGCCAGCATCACGCCGATCCCGGAGGACAAGGGCCTGCTGTACGGCGGTTCCGGGTACTGGCCGTTCTACACGCTCGAGGCGGTGTCGAAGGACGGCGCGTCGGCCGACGGAGGTGGGTCGAACGCCGGCGTGATCGCGGGCGTCGCGGGCGGTGTCGTCGTACTCGCACTCGCCGGCTTCTTCGTACTGCGACGCCGCAGCGGTGCGGCCGACGAGCGCGAATGACGACCGCTGTAGAAGAGCTTGAGCAGACGCCGGTCCGTCATGGGTTGCTGCGGTACGGGGCGACCAAGGCGGGCGGGGCGTTGCTCAGCATCGCGATGGTGATCGTCGCGACGTTCTTCCTGTTCCGGTTGCTGCCGGGAGATCCGGTCCGGGCGCTCGCGCAGGGCCGGAACATGACGCCGGAGCAGTTGGACCTGGAGCGTGCGCGGCTCGGGCTGGACAAGTCGATTCCCGAGCAGTTCCTGCATTTCGTGGGTCGGACGCTGCGGTTCGACCTCGGGACGTCGTACGAGTACAAGCGGCCGGTCCTCGACCTGATCGGCGAGCGGATCGGGTCGACGTTGCTGCTCACCGGTACGGCGTTGGTGCTCGCGGTGAGCCTCGGTCTCTGGCAGGGAGCGCGGGCCGGCTGGAAGCCCGGCAGCAAGTTCGACAAGGTGTCGACCGCCATCTCGCTGGTGCTGTGGTCGGTGCCGACGTTCTGGCTCGGGCTGTTGCTGTTGATGGTGTTCGCGGCCGGAATCGGCCCGATTCCGGGGATCTTCCCGACCCGCGGGAGCTCGAGCGTCGACAAGCCGGACGGGTTCGCCGGCGTACTGGACGTCGGGCAGCACATGGTGCTGCCGTGCTTGACGCTGGTCGCGGTCGTCTACGCGCAGTACCTGCTGGTGATGCGGTCGTCGGTGATCGACGAGGTCGGGCAGGACTACATCACGACCGCGCGGGCGAAGGGCTTGCGCGACGACGACATACGGCGGAAACACGCCGTACCGAACGCGCTGCTGCCGACCGTGACGTTGGTGTTCATGCGGATCGGGTTCGTGGTCGGGGGCGCCGTGACGGTCGAGGCGATCTTCAGCTGGCCGGGGCTCGGGCAGCTGTTCTACGAGGCGATCCGGGTGCCGGACTTCACGTTGATGCAGGGGACGTTCCTGCTGATCACGGTGTCGGTGATCCTGATGAACACGCTGGCGGACGTGGTTTACCACCTGCTGGATCCGCGAGTGAGGTCCGCATGAGCAACGTGACCTGGGTACGACGACGGCGTGCCATCGGAAGGTTCTGGGCGGATTTCCGCACGCATCGAGCCGGTGTCGTGGGATTGGTGATTCTCGCCGTTGCCGTAGTGCTAGCACTGCTAGCGCCGCTCTTCATCGACGCCAGCGTGACGAACGTGGTGAGCGGTACCGGGGCGAAGATGGCGCCGCCGAGTCTCGACGATCCGTTGGGCACGGACGAGTCCGGGCGGTCGGTGTTGCTGATGATCTGGTGGGGATCCCGGACCTCGCTGCTGATCGGTTTCCTCGCGGCACTGCTCAGCATGGTGATCGGGACAGTGCTCGGGATCGCGGCCGGGCATTTCCGCGGCCGGATCGGTGCGGTCATCCTGCGCGTGACCGACTGGTTCCTGGTCCTCCCGTCTCTGGTCACCGCGCTCGTACTCGCGGCGATCCTCGGCGGTTCCACCGCGACGATCATCGTCGCGATCGGCGTGACATCCTGGCCTTCGACTGCGCGGCTGATCCGTGCGCAAACGTTGGCCGTCGAGGCCCGCCCGTACATCGAACGCTCTTTGGCGCTCGGCGCCGGCCACTGGCACATCACGACGCGGCACGTGCTGCCGAACGTCGCACCGTTGCTGTTGGCAAGTACGACGCTGGAGGTGGCGAGTGCGATTGTCACCGAGTCGACGCTGGCGTTCCTCGGCGTGAGTGCGAACAAGACCTCGTGGGGAACGATGCTGCGTGGCTCGTACGACTGGGGTGCGGCGACGGCCGGTGCGTGGTGGTACATCCTCGTGCCCGGTCTGTGCATCGTGACTGTGGTGATGGCGTTCACCTTGTGTGGAAGGGCTTTGGAGACTGTGCTCAATCCCCGGCTGCGGACGCGTGCCCATGCTTGAGCTCGATGAGTTGTCCGTGACGTACCGGCTCGAGTCGTCCGACGTGCCCGCCGTACGGGGAGTTTCGCTGGAGCTGGCGGCCGGCGAGGCGCTCGGGCTGGCGGGGGAGTCGGGATCGGGGAAGTCCTCGGTCGCGCTCGCGCTGCTCCGGCTGCTGCCGCGCTCCGCCGTGGTCGGTGGGCGGGTGATGCTCGACGGCGAGGACGTGCTGGCGATGAAATGGGGTCGGCTGCGGGCTGTCCGGTGGTCGTCGGCGTCGATCGTGTTCCAGGGCGCGCAACACGGGCTGAACCCGGTGCAGCGGATCGGCGACCAGATCGCGGAACCGCTGCTCGTCCATCGGCAGGCGTCGGGCGCGGACGCGTCCAAGCGGGTACGAGAATTACTGGCACAGGTCGGGCTACCGGCCTGGCGCGCACGGAGCTACCCGCATGAGCTGAGTGGTGGCCAACGGCAACGAGTGATGATCGCCATGGCGCTGGCGTGCGAGCCGCAGTTGATCATCGCCGACGAGCCGACGACCGCGCTCGACCTGATGGTGCAGGCGCAGGTCCTGACCCTGATCCGCAAGTTGATCGCGGACCACGGCATCTCGCTGCTGATGATCTCGCACGACCTCTCGGTGCTCGCGGACGTGTGCGATCGGCTGGCGGTGATGTACGCCGGGCGGCTGGTCGAGGTCGGCCCTTCGTCCGGGGAGTTCCGGCACCCGTACAGCCAAGCGTTGGCGGCCGCGTTCCCGACCGTCGGCGATCCCGCGTCGCGCCTCGCCCCGCGCGGGCTGGCCGGCGATCCGCCGGATCCACAGCAGTTGCCGGGTGGTTGTGCATTCCACCCTCGCTGTCCGGTCGCACTCGAGTCCTGTGCGACGTCCGACGTACAACTGCGGGCGTCCGGCGCCGACCGGACCGCCGCCTGCGTCCTGGTAGGGGAGTGACTCTTGCTAGAGGCAACTGAGCTGCACGTCGAGTTCTCCGGCCGCGGCGGCCGCCGGGCGCGGGCCGTCGACGGCGTCAACCTGTCCGTCGGCGCCGGCGAGATCGTCGCGCTGGTCGGTGAGTCCGGCTGCGGCAAGACCACGCTCGCGCGCACGCTCCTCGGGCTGGAGCGTCCCACGTCAGGCAGGATCTCGTACGACGGAACGCCGCTGAGCTACTCCGGCCGCGCGCTGCGGGCCTTCCGCCGCGAGGTCCAACTGGTGCTGCAGGACCCGATGGGATCACTGAACCCTCGCCATACCGTCTATGAGGCGGTTGCCGAGGGCCCTCGGATCCACGGCCTGCCCGACGAGGAGGCCGTGGTGGCCGACGCCCTCGCGCGGGCCGGCCTGCGACCGCCGGAACGCTTCTTCCAGCGTTTTCCGCACGAGCTGAGCGGCGGCCAGCGCCAGCGCGTCGTGATCGCCGGCGCGCTGGCGCTCGACCCCAAGGTGCTGATCGCCGACGAACCCGTCGCGTCCCTCGACGCCTCGGTCCGTGGCGAGATCCTCTCGCTCCTGCTCCGGCTGCGCGACGACCTCGGGCTGTCCGCGCTCGTCGTCACCCACGACCTCGGCCTGGCCTGGAACATCGCCGACCGGGTCGCCGTCATGTACCTCGGCCGCATCGTCGAGTCCGGGCCCACCGGGGACGTGCTGAAGAACCCTCAACACCCTTATACGCAAGCGCTGCTGAGCGTTCTCCCCGAGTCCCCGAACCGCATTGTCCTCACCGGCGAACCCCCGGACCCGACCCGTATCCCCGCCGGCTGCCGCTTCCACCCCCGCTGCCAACTCGTCGCCGCCGGCGAGGGAAAACCGGAGTGCAGCACGCAACCCTTGCAGATCCTGCCCGCAGGCACGGCTGCTCAGGTCGCGTGCTATCTGGCCACGACCTGATCCGGCTCAGACCTCGTCGTCGTTCTCGGGCTCCTGGTCCGCGTCGGCGAGCGCCCACTTCAACTGGAACTCGACCTCCTCCTCGTCCGCACCGCGCTCGTGCTCGACGCTGATCCGCGCGTTCTTCGGCACCGTGAACCGCTCGCCCGCGACCTGGATCCGGAACGGCTTGCCCGACTCCAGCGCGTCCGCGAGCCGCCGCAGCTTGGCTGCGAAGTCGGCGACCGAGTAGTCCTTCTCGACATCTCTCTCACTCATGCCTCCAATCCAAGCAGCCGACGGATTCTTCCACCGCTTGACAATAGTTAACAAATGGTAGAACTATTGCGGCATGGCGGAACATCAGGTGGATCGGTTCTTCGAGGTGCTGGCTGATCCGACGCGGCGGCAGGTTGTGCAACTGCTGGGCGAAGGACCGCAGCGGGCCGGTCAGCTGGCCGCGGCGACCGGGGCGTCGTCGCCCGCGATGAGCCGGCACCTGCGGATCCTGCTCGAGGCCGGACTGGTCGCCGACGAGCGCGTCCCGGACGACGCCCGGGTCCGCGTCTTCCGCCTCAACCCCGAGCCCGTCGTCGCAGTCCAGGCCTGGCTCGACCAGGTCCAGGCGCACTGGCGTGACCAACTGGGCTCCTTCAAACGCCACGTCGAGCAGAAAGGGAAGTCCGATGACTGAACCGTCCGCGACCGCATCGGTCGAGGTTGGCGTTGATCCGGCGACTGCGTTCGAGATCTTCACCGAGGAGATCGACCTGTGGTGGGTGCGCGGCCCGATCAACTTCTTCGACGCCGCCCGCGCCACCGCGATGCAGATCGAGCCCGGCGTCGGCGGCCGCATCCTCGAGGTGTACTCACCGCCCGACGACGTCCTCGAGCTCGGCACGATCACCGACTGGACGCCGGGCGCGCTGTTCGCCTATCGCAGTTCGGTCGACGACACCGAGACCCGCATCGACTTCGAGGCGTACGACGGCGGCACTCGGGTGACCGTCGTACAGTCGCTCGTCCCCGGTGGCGAGAAGGCCTTCTACTTCTGGCCGAACGTCATCCACTGGCTCCCGGCCTGGGTCGAACGGCGCGATCACGCGTCACGGACACCGCGCGAGCTGGACCGGCTCGCGATCGCCTTGTACTACGAGGATCCCGCCGCCGCGGCCCGCTGGTTGCACACGATCTTCGGCCTGGACTCGTGGGACAAGATCCCGGCCGAGGGCACAGACCCGTCCTGGATCGAACTGCAGGTCGGCACCCGCGCGATCCTGCTCTTCAAGCTCACGGAGAAGCGCACCGCGCAGCTGGACCACAGCGTCTGGGTGTACGTCGACGATCTCGACGCCCATTTCGCGCACAGTCAGGAGAACGGCGCGAAGATCCTCTCGGACATCCACCAGCACGGGTACCGTTGCTACGAAGTCGAGGACCTGGAGGGCCATCAGTGGACGTTCGCCCAGGCCCGTCCCACGATGGCGTGATCGAGCAGCCGCTCATCGGGGGCCGTATGACGCCCGGGGTGGTCCGTGTCGCCGACACGGTACGCCGCCCCGGGTCGGACAGTTCCGCGTTCACCGCGAACCTCCTGCGACTCCTGGACGAGCGGGGCTTCACCGCCGCCCCGAAGTACCTGGGCCAGGACGAGACCGGCCGTGACATCCTCACGTACCTGCAGGGTTGGGTTCCACCCAGATACGAACGCTGGTCCGACCAACAAATCGCCGCCGCCGGTGCACTGCTCCGCACCTTCCACGACGCCACCCGCGACAGTCACCTGGCCGTCGGCCAACAGGTCGTCTGCCACCACGACCCCGCACCCACCAACTTCGTCTTCACCGACGGCCTCCCGGCCGCCATGATCGACTTCGACCTGGCCGCCCCGGGCGATCCCCTGGAAGACCTCGGGTACGCCGCCTGGACCTGGTGCATCGCGTCCAAACACAACGACCCCGCCCGCCAGGCCGACCAGGTCCGCGTCCTGGCCGACGGCTACGACCTGCCCGCGACAGATCGCCCCGGCCTGATCCCGGCCGTCCTGTCCCGCCTGCTCCAGAACGTCGACTTCTGGACCCAGAGACCCTGTCCGGAAGCCGCCGAGCGCATCGCCTGGTCCCACCGCGAGCACGCCTTCACAACCGCCAACCGCCACATCTTCGAGGCGGCACTGGCCTAGAGACGGCCGGCCTTCTTCAACGCGAGGTAGGTGTCCGCGAGCGCGGGGGCGATGTGGTCCGGGGTTTCGTCGACGACGGTGGCGCCGGCTCGGGTGAGAGTGGCGGTCAGGCGGTCCCGGTCCAGGCGGGTGCGAGCGGCCGAGGCAGCGCCGTACACGTCCAGTAGGTCGCCCCGGGTGGCTTCGAGCTCGGTGAGTCGCGGGTCGGCCACGGACGCCAGCAGTACGACGTGACGTCGCAGCAGCGGGCCGATGACGGGGAGCAGGGATTCCTCGATCACCGCCGGGTCGAGGCCCGTGAGGAGCACGACGAGGGAGCGTTGACCCAACCGCTCCAGCACCTGTGACACGACGATGCGGAAGTCGGTCTGCACGAGTTCGGCCTCGACGTTCGCCAGAGCATTCACGAAGGACGGCAGCACGTCTTGCGGCGCCGGACGCCGTACGTCAGCCCGTACTGCGGAATCGCAAGCCAGCAAGGAGACCCGGTCCCCGGCGCGAGTGGCCAGTGCGGCCAGCAGCAGCGCCGCGTCCATCGCGTGGTCCAGCCGTGGTGCGTCGCCGACGCGGCCCGCGGACAGCCGTCCGGAGTCGATCACGATCACGACCTGCCGGTCCCGCTCCGGCCGCCAGGTCCGCAGTACGACGTTCCCGCGCCGCGCCGTGGCCCGCCAGTCGATGCTCCGTACGTCGTCACCGGGCACGTAGTCCCGCAGCGAGTCGAACTCCGTGCCCTGCCCGCGCACCAGCAACGCCGTACGTCCGTCCAGCTCCCTCAACCGCGCGAGCCGCGATGGGAGGTGCTTCCGGCTCTTGAACGGCGGCAGCGCCCGCACCGTCCAGGCGACCTGATGCGACCCCTGGCGCCCGGCGAACCCCAACGGGCCAATGGACCGCACAGTCACCCGGAACGCGTGCCGGTCGCCCCTGCGCGTCGGGACCAGGTGTGTGGTCAGCCGACGCCGCTCGCCCGACGGCAGGTCCAGCTTGTGCGGTGGATCCAGTACGCCGGCAGACGGCGGCCACGCGTCCCGCAGCAACCCGCGCACTCGCCGTCCCGGGTTGGTGATCAGCAGGTTCACCACGGCCTGCTCACCGAGCCGTACGGCGTTGTCGCCTTCCCGACTGAACTGCAGCCGACGCGGCGACCCAGCCAGCAGAATGTCGACCAGACACACCACCAGCACCGCAGCGACGACCACACCGACACCGGCCCACGACGGCATCACCAGAGCGACGAACACCACTCCAGCTGCAGCCAGGATGCCGGCTCGGCCAGTCAGGACCATCAGCGAGGCACCGGCACCGTCGCGAGCACGCTCTCCAGCACCGCGTCCGCGCTGACACCCTCCAGCTCAGCCTCCGGCCGCACCTGTACTCGATGCCGAAGGCAAGGACGCGCCATTGCCTTCACATCGTCCGGGATGACGTAGTCGCGGCCCGACAGCCACGCCCACGCCCGGGAGACCGCCAGCAGCGCTGTGGCGCCACGTGGGGACACACCCAGTTGCAGCGACGGCGACTGGCGCGTGGCGCGGCACAGGTCCACGACGTAGGCCAGCACGTCCTCCCGGACCGCAACCCGGCGTACGGCGTTCTGTCCGGCCAGCAGATCCTCCGGGCCGGCCACCGGGCGCAACCCAGCGGCCTCCAGATCCCGCGGATCGAAGCCCTGCGCGTGCCGGGCGAGTACGGCGATCTCCGCGTCGCGTGGCGGGATGTCCAGCGTCACCTTCAGCAGGAACCGGTCCAACTGCGCCTCTGGCAGCGGGTACGTGCCCTCGTACTCGATCGGGTTCTGGGTTGCGGCAACGACAAATGGATTCGGGAGCTTGCGCGGCTCGCCGTCCACAGTGACCTGCCGCTCCTCCATTGCCTCCAGCAACGCCGCCTGCGTCTTCGGTGGCGTCCGGTTGATCTCGTCCGCCAGCAGGATGTTCGTGAACACAGGTCCCGGCCGGAACTCGAACTCGCTCGTCTTCGCGTCGTACACCAGCGACCCGGTCACGTCACCCGGCATCAGGTCCGGGGTGAACTGCACGCGCTTGGTGTCCAGCCGCATCGCCGTCGACAGCGCCCGCACCATGAGTGTCTTCGCCGTACCCGGGACGCCCTCCAGCAGCACGTGGCCGCGGCAGAGCAGGGCGAGTACCAGTGCGGTCACAGCAGTGTCCTGGCCGACCACCGCCTTGCCGATCTCGGTCCGTAGCGCGACCAGCGCCTGCCGGGCCTGGTCCGCGGTGACCTCGGTAGTCGTCACGGGTGTCGTACCTCCTGCGTCAGTACGTCGAGTTCCTGGGACAAGGACATCAGAGCGGCGTCAGTGAGCGGCGGCAGGCCGTAGAGCAGCTCGTACAGCATGGCGGGATCCCGGCCGGTCCGGGCTGCGACAGTCGCGACGACAGCCGACGGATCGGCCCGCCGCGGGATGCCGTGCGCTTCGTGCAGCTGGCCGAGCGCCGACTCGCGCAAGGCCGACGCGGCGCGGTCGCGGGCCCGTGAGCGTCGGTACAGCCGCGCCCTGCCCTCGGTGGTCTCAGCCGCGTGCACGATGACCGGCAGCCGCTCTGCCACCACCGGGCCGAGCCGCCGCCCGCGCCAGATCGCTACGACCAGCACGGCGAACGCCAGCGCCCAGGCGATGTAGCGGACATCAGGTGGGATCAGCTGTGCGCTGCTCTCGCCGTTGGAGTCGGGGTAGTCCGACTCCCACTGCGGCAGGTACCAGGTCAGATCCCGGTGCGTGCCGAGCAGGTTGAGCGCCAGCGCCGCGTTGCCGTCCTCAGCGAGCCGGGCGTTCATGAACGACCCCGGCGTACCGATCACGTCGACGAGTCGGTCGCCGACCTCCAGCCGGACCACGGTGTTGTTGATGCCGTCGCCGTAACAGGTGGTCGCTCCCTCGGGAGCGGAGTACGTCGGTCCGTTGACGGTGACTGTGCCGGCCTTAACCGCAGCAGGAAGCTCACACCCAGGCTGACGGCTGCGGGTGGCCAGCGAGTTGCCGGTCGGCCGCACACCGGGCGCCAGGGCCGCCAGAGCGCGGCTGCCGGGCCGGATCAGGATGACGTGGCTCCACTGCGCCTGCGCGATCCGCCGCCAGTCTCCGTCGTCCAGCGAGCCACCTGGGCCGATGAGGAGCGCACTGCCGCTTCCTGTCCGTACGGCGTCGTTCAGCGACTCGGTGCCGTGTACGTCGACGTTGTGGTCCTCGAGCAACGCTGCCAGCGCCCGTGCCCCGGTCGACTCGGTGGAGTCCGGGCTGAACTGCCCTGACGTCCGTGCCGAAGTAGCGATCAGGACGACGATCGCAGCCAGCACAATGAAGCCAGTGACGAGCAGCGGCGTCCGCAACGCCCGCCAACTCTCGCCGACACTTCGCCCGACCGGCGTGCTCATGCAGCCACCCGTGCAGTCCGCGCAGCGTCGTCAGCAGCCACGACAACGGCGTACCGCTCCGGCGTTCCCGGGCGGTTGCCGTAGACAACCTCCGTGAACACCAGTGCAGCCGGCTGCAGCGGCTCCCGCAGTACGGGCGCCGCTCGCGATGCATCAGCTACCACTTCGTACGCCGTACGCCCGGCTCGCTCGTCCAGCACGGTCCGCTCGGTCAGCTCCGCTACGCACGCCCGGAAGCGGCTGCGGATCGCCAACGCGAGGTCCCCGGACGCGGCCTCCCGCTCCGCCAGCGCGCGGTACTCCGCGGCGCTCTGCGGCCTGGTGGTGTCGAAAACCGCCTGAGCCTTCGCCCTACGGCTGGTCCGCAGTACGCCGGACCGCCAGAGCACCACGACCACCACAAGGACCAGCAGGCCGATCAGCATGGTCAGACCGGCGTGGCCGTTGGGCGACGAGCCGGTGAGGCTGTTCAGCAGGTCCCCGATCCACTCCACCACCTTGCCGATGGCTCTCTCGATCAGCGAGCCGGAGTCCCGGTACGCGGACTTGGACAGCTCCTTGGCCGCCTCCTGGGCAGCCTGGTCCCGGTCGATGTCGACCGGCGGCTCCAGCGGGAAGAAGGTCACACGGTCTCCTCGAACCGCAGGGCCGGACGCATCCACAGGTCGAGCCCTTCCCGGCGGACCCGGAGGTCGAGGTAGATCAGGGCCTGTACGGCGGACATGAACGCCAGGCTCGCGATCAGCGTCATCAGCGTCGCGATCCCCGCCGCCACGGCCAGCACGATCGTCACCACCACGGCCCCGGTGCTGTCACTCAGATCGGCCCACGAGCCGACGGTGACGATCAGCGCGCTGACCCCGAACTGCAGCGCGTAGCCGATGATGTTCACCACCAGGCCGCCGAACAGCAGGATCCCGAACACCCGCCAGAACTTGCCCTTCACGAGCTGCCAGGACCGCCGCAGCGCACCCCAGACGCCCACCCGGACCGGGATGTAGAGGCCGATGTCCGGTGCGTGCCGGCCCTCCATCAGTACGACGGTCCCCGCGAGCACCAGGCGGATGCCGAAGATCAGCACCAGGACGCCGCCGACGAACATCATCGCCAGCGCCGCAGCCCCGGCCGCCGCGGAGGAGACCGCGGCGTCCGCTCCGGCGCCGATACCGAGCACTGCGAGCCCCCAGCCGCCGATCAGCAGCATGAACGACAGTGACTGCACTAGACCGACAGCAGCGAGTGCGGGGAGCGCAGGTCGCACCAGCCGCATCAGCTCGCGTGGACCGGCCCGGTGCGCCAACTGACTCCGCACCGCGGCCAGAGCGATGATGCCGGCCAGCATGCTCGACACCACCGAGAACAGCACGACCTGTACGCCGTACGTGAGCAAAAGAGCCGCACCGGCCTGCCCGAACGGATCCTCCGTCCCGAAGAACCCACCGAGCCCACCAGGTACGGCGACTTCGGTCAGAACGGCCTGCACCGCGACCAGGGCGACCCCGGCCAGCACCGGCAGACCCAGCATGATCGTCTTGTTGTCGGAGATGGTCCGGGCGGCGTTGTCGAGCAGATCCGCCGGCAGCCACGGCCGCAGCGGCTCGGTCGCCACGTCGTCGTGCAGGCGCATACTCTGGTCGGCCACTGCGTACCTCCTCTCCCGGTGAACCGTCGTACCAGCCGGCACGTGAGTTGTGGTGAACCCCCGAAGTGCACCATGATCCCGGATGATCACAGCCCAACTCGGGGTCACACGGCGATCCGGCGTGTGCAGTACCGGGGGAATGGGACACTATCCGTAGTGCGTACGGCCTGGGCACCCGCCGGGCGCACCCCGAGCAGTCGAATCGGTCGGCAGCGGACGGCAAGGAGCTAAGGGCGTGGCAGACGGTAACCGGACGATGCGGGGCCGCATCCTCATCGTCGACGACGACACGGCGTTGTCGGAGATGCTCAGCATCGTGCTGCGCAACGAGGGCTACGACACCTATCTGGTCGCAACCGGTGACAAGGCGGTACCGGCGTTCCGGGAGTTCAAGCCCGATCTGCTGCTGCTCGACCTGATGCTGCCCGGGATGGACGGGATCGACGTCTGCCGGGCGATCCGGGCCGAGTCAGGCGTGCCGATCGTGATGCTGACCGCCAAGAGCGACACCGTCGACGTGGTGCTCGGGCTGGAGTCCGGCGCCGACTACTACGTGGTCAAGCCGTTCAAGCCGAAGGAGCTGGTGGCCCGGATCCGGGCCCGGCTGCGCCGGATGGACGAGCCCGGTCCGGAGTCGCTGACCATCGGCGACCTCACCATCGACGTCGCCGGCCACTCGGTGAAGCGGGCCGGCGAGACGATCCAGCTGACGCCGCTGGAGTTCGACCTGCTGGTCTGCCTGGCGTCGAAGCCCTGGCAGGTGTTCACCCGCGAGGTGCTGCTGGAGCAGGTCTGGGGCTACCGGCACGCCGCCGACACCCGGCTGGTGAACGTGCACGTCCAGCGACTGCGCTCCAAGATCGAGAAGGACCCTGAGCACCCGGAGATCGTGGTCACGGTCCGCGGTGTCGGATACAAGGCGGGTGCGGACTGATCGAGTACGGACGCGGCCAAGAGTCGCAGGCTGCCGCCGACGACGTGGTGGTGGACCCCGGCACCGAGGTACACACCGGACAGATCGCCGACCACCAGGGCGCGCAGCCGACCGCACCGCCCGAGCAGAAGGCGGCCGAGTCCCGCGGGACGGAACTGGAACTGACCGTCGCCGCGGTGGACTGGTCTGCCCAGCCGCAGCCGCTGTGGCGGACGCACCCCAAGCACTGGCCGGACATCTGGCGCCGCTCCATCCAGGCCCGGATCGTCACCGGCACGCTGCTGATGTCGACGATGGTCCTGATCCTGGTCGGCTGGGTGATGATGAGCCAGGTCACCGACGGTGTCCTGGAGTCCCGCCGGATGAGCGCACAGGCCGAGGTCCGCGCGCAGCTCCAGCAGCTGTCCGTGACGATCGACGCCGCCAACCGCAACACCGTCAACCAGGAGCTGTCCAAGCTGGTCCTCGGCTCCAACCGCCCAGGCCTGTACGACGTCCTGCTGGTGCCGACCGACCAGGCGGCGTCCAACGCGATCCGCTACACCGGACTGGTCGACAGCAACTCGATCCCGCAGCCGCTGGCCTCCTCCGTGGTGAGTGACGGCTCCAAGCTGTGGGACACGTACACGCTGATCAACTACCGGGAGAGCCCGAGCGTCCCAGGGCTGGTGATCGGTTCGCAGATCCGGATCGACTCCACGGGCGACAAGTACGCGATCTACTTCCTGTTCCCGCTCACCGCGCAGCAGGAGACGCTGGACGTCGTACAGCGGGCGCTCTTCACCGCAGGTCTGTTGCTGATCGTCCTGCTCGGTGCTGTGGCCTGGCTGGTCACCCGGCAGGTCGTGACCCCGGTGCGAATGGCACGGCGGATCGCTGAGCGGCTCGCGGCCGGCAAGCTCGAGGAGCGGATGCAGGTCCGCGGCACCGACGACCTGGCGCGGCTGGCGGTGTCGTTCAACAAGATGGCCTCCAACCTGCAGCGGCAGATCCGCCGGCTGGAGGAGCTGTCACGGCTGCAGCGCCGGTTCGTGTCCGACGTGTCCCATGAGCTGCGGACCCCTCTGACCACGGTCCGGATGGCCGCCGACCTGCTGCACGAGAGCCGTGACCAGTTCGACCCGATCAGCCGCCGCTCGGTGGAGCTGCTGCAGAACGAGCTCAACCGGTTCGAGGAGCTGCTCGCCGACCTGCTGGAGATCAGCCGGTTCGACGCCGGAGCGGCCGCCCTGGACCTGGAGGACGTCGACCTGCGCGACATCGTCAACCGGGTCCTGGAGAACCACGAGACCCTGCTGAACCGCAAGGGCTGCCCGGTCGAGCTGGACATGCCGAGGCCGTGCAGGGCCAAGGTCGACTCCCGCCGGATCGAGCGGATCCTGCGCAACCTGATCGGCAACGCGATCGAGCACAGCGAGGGCCTGCCGATCCGGATCAGCACGGCGTACGACGACGATGCCGCCGCGGTGGCCGTCCGCGACCACGGGGTCGGGTTCCGGGCCGAGGAGGCGGAGATGGTGTTCAGCCGGTTCTGGCGGGCCGACCCGGCCCGGGCACGGACCACGGGTGGCACCGGCCTCGGCCTGTCGATCGCGCTCGAGGACGCCAGGCTGCACGGCGGCCGCCTGGACGCCTGGGGCTCACCCGGCGACGGCGCGTACTTCCGGCTGACGCTGCCGCGCCGACCGGACGTGGCGCTCACCGGCTCGCCGCTGCCGCCACGCCCGCCCGACGCGACCCGGGTCGTCACCGAGCTCGTCGACGTCGGCGCGCCGTACCAGAAGCTGAGCGGCGGTGAGGAGCGGTGAGGCGCCGACTGCTCGGGGTCCTGCTGGCCGTGGCGCTGCTCGGCGGCTGCGCGACCGTGCCGACCAAGGGCACCATCCGCAACGGCGAGCGGCAGGGGCTCGCCCCGGACCTGGGCGGCGTCGGCGTCGAGGCGAAGCCGCCGCGCGCGAACATCCCCGACATGGCCATCGTCAGCGGCTTCCTCGAGGCCATGTCGGACTCGCAGGCGTACGACGTCGCCCGGCAGTACATGACCCCGGAGGCCGCGGGGGAATGGAAGCCGGAGTCGCAGACCGTGGTGTACGACCAGCGTCCCGAATCACTGACCCGGAAGAACGACGGGATCCAGCTGACCGCCCAGAAGATCGCCACCATCGGCGCGCGCGGCGAGTGGACCCCGGCAGCCGCGAACGAAAAGGCCGACTTCTTCTTCAAGCTGAAGAAGGTCGACGGGCAGCTCCGCGTCGCGACGGTGCCACCGGGTGCGTACCTGGGCAGCAACCAGGTCGACCTGAAACTCGCTCCCCGCGACCTGTACTTCTTCAACCAGTCCCGGGACCTGCTGGTGCCGGACCAGGTCTGGCTGTCGCAGAACCTCCCGTCCGGCCAGGCCGCGACGCAGCTCATCCAGGAGCTGCTGAAGGGCCCGACCAGCCGGCTCGGCAACGGTGTCGTCTCCATCGCGCCGCCCGGCACCGAGGTACAGGTGTCGGTCCCGGTGGACCTCGGCGTCGCCACCGTGGCGCTGAACGACACCGCCGCATCACTCCGGGACCAGGACCGGCGGCTGCTGGCGGCGCAGATCGTCTGGACGCTGAACCAGCTCAACCTCCGGGCCAAGATCACCGTGGGCGGTGCACCGCTGCTTCCGGACGAGCCGGAGGTGCTGCCGTTCTCCAACTTCAGCGCGTACGACCCGCAGGCGTCTGCCGGTGCGATGACCAAGCTGTACGGTCTGCTCGGCCAGAAACCGCAGCGGATCGTCGGACTGGACGGAGCGTCGGAGATCTCCGCCCAGCCGCTGAACTCGGGCCCGTTGGCGCTCCACAAGGCGCAGGCCTTCGCGGTCACACTGGCGGGTGACGCCGGGGCGATCGTCACCGCCGACGGGCGCGATGTCGTCTACGGGAAGCTGGACCCGTCCGACAACGCCGCCAAAGCGACCGAGATCCCGGTCGACGGGCACACCTTGCCGCCGAGCTTCGACGGCCAGGACAACCTGTGGTTCCTGGACAGGGCCAACGGCGCCCACCCGCGACTGCGTGTCCGCGACAGCGACGGGCGCCTCCGTTCGGTCGAGACCGACTTCAAGGGAGACACCCCGGTCGCCCTGCGGATGGCACCGGACGGTGTCAGGGCGCTGCTGGTGATGAAGAGCGCGGCCACCAAGCAGAACTATGTCCAGACCGCGACGGTCCAGACCACGAACGGCGGCAAGCAGCTGATGCTGGGGGCGTTCCGTCAGCTGATGCTGGAGCTGACGAACATCACCGACGCCGCCTGGGACAAGCAGGGCATCATCGTGATCGGGTCCGCCAACGCGGCGCCACAGCCCTGGCTGGTCAGCACCGACGGGTCCAGCCTTCAGCTGCTGCCCGGCTCGGCACCGGGCTTCGTCCCCGAACACGTCGCCTCGAACACGCACAAGGACACCCTGCCGGTGATCCAGGACGACGCCGGCCGTATCCACTGGCTCAGCAAGGACCTCGCGTGGGTCTCCATGGACGCCGACAACAGCCAGGCCACCATCATCCCCACCTACCCCGGCTGACCCGTTTGTCCACAGGCTGGGGCTCCCGCGGTTGCGGGGGCCGCGGCCGATCGTGGACCGTGAGGTGGTGCGCGGGTGGGACGGGTTCGTGGACCTGGTGCTCGGCGGGCGGTGCGCGGGCTGCACGCGGCCTGGCGTCACTCTCTGTGGTGGTTGCCGTCGGCTACTGACCGAACTGACTCCGTTCCGTGCATGGCCCGACCCGAGTCCACCCGGTCTCGCGCCCCCGACCGCCGCCGCGCCGTACGCCGGGGAGCTCCGGAACCTGATCCTCGCGCACAAGGAGCACGCCCGGTACGCCCTTGCCAGGCCGCTCGGTGAGCTGCTGGCGAACGTCGTACGGGCGGCCCTCGACCAGCGGCGCGCGGCGTGGATCTGCCCGGTGCCGTCGCCTCGGGCAACGGTCCGCAAGCGCGGGCACGATCCGCTCGGGCGGATTACGAAGGCTGCCGTCAGATCCCTGCGCAGACAGGGAATCGACGCCCGGACGGCCGCCGCACTGCGGGTCGTCGGACGTCCCGACGACCAGGCCGGGCTGTCCGCGGAACGCCGTACCGCGAACCTGGACGGGGTGTTCGGGCTGCGTTCGCGCTGGGCTGAAACGCTGATCGATCAACCGGTCCTGCTGGTGGACGACGTGATCACCACCGGATCCACGCTCACCGAGGCCTGCCGCGCCTTGGAATCCCGGGGAATCCAGGTCCTCGGCTGTGCGCTGCTCGCGGCGACCGCGCGACACCGGACGTCTGGTTCATGAGAACTTCTCTACCGGTTTTCGCCGAAGCCGACTAGCGTTGGCTTATGACACCCGCTAGGGCTTGTCGGGCAGTGGAGTGGTGGAGGACCGGATCAGCCGGATTCCTCGCCACGAGGTCCGACGGGTTCGACAGCGGGTGTTCTCGTTTCGGGCACCGTCACCACGAGCACGGGGGTCCGAACACGTAAAAGAGTCGCCGATCGATGGAGGTTTCCGTGGACGTCGTTGTCAAGGGTCATCACTGCGAGGTCAGTGACCGCTTCCGGCAGTACGTCGAGGAAAAACTCGAGCGGATCGAGAAGGTCGATCACCGGGTACTGCGGTGCGAGGTGGAAGTCAGCCAGGAAAAGAACCCGCGACAGCACGATCGGGCGATGCGTGTCGAGCTCACCATGTACACCAAGGGTCCGGTGGTCCGCGCAGAGGCGTGCGGGGAGACCAAGCAGGCAGCGTTCGACGTCTGCCTGGACCGGCTCCGGTCCCAGGTCCGCAAGGCGGCCGACCGGCGTCGTGTGCACCGTGGTGAGCGTGCGCCGGAAGGCCTGCGGCACGTGAACGCGAAGCAGCCGCTCAACGGCAACGCACCTGTAGTGGAGGAACCAGTCGCCGAGGACGAGGTGGCGACGCACAAGTACGGATCTCTCCTGGTCACCGGCGACGGACCGCTGGTGATGCGCGAGAAGACCCACACCGCCAAGCCGATGACCCTGGACCAGGCGCTCTACGAGCTCGAACTGGTCGGGCACGACTTCTACCTGTTCGTCGATGCCGACGAGAACCAGCCCAGCGTCGTCTACCGCCGTCGCGGCTACGACTACGGCGTGATCCGGCTGGCCGTCTAAGACCTCAGGAGGTACACGACGAAGGGGCCGGGCGAACTGCCCGGCCCCTTCGCTGTCCCGCAGTACGTCAGCTGTCGATCTGCTGCTGCAGTTCGGCGGCGTACGTCGCGACCTCGGCGTACACGCCCGGGTTGCCGGCGTCCGCGCAGCCGATGCCCCACGAGACGACGCCGAACAGGCGGCCGTTGAGGACCAGCGGGCCACCGGAGTCACCCTGGCAGGAGTCCTTGCCGCCTTCCTCGTAGCCGGCGCAGATCTCGCCGTCCGCGGTGTAGCCCTCGCTCGCGTACGCCTTCTCGCAGTACGCGTCACCCAGCACCGGTACGTCGACCTTCTGGAAGGTGTTCGCCGGGCCGGTGCCCTCGGTCTCGCCCCAGCCGTAGACGATCGACGCCGCGCCGGCCGCGTCGGTCGCCTTGTCGGTCTCCAGCGCCAGCGTGTCGACACCCTCGAACGGGGTCGCCAGCGTCATCACCGCGACGTCGTGAGCGGGCGACTTGCCGTACTCCGGGTCCACCCAGATGCTGCTGATCTTGGATTCCTTGCCGGTGGACTTGTCGGCCAGGTCGTCGCGACCCTGGATCGCGGTGTAGGTCGACGCGGCCTCCTGCGCGCAGTGCGCCGCGGTGACGATCTTGTTCGCCTTCACCAGCGTCGAGCCGCACCACTCACCGGTCGGGTCGGGGGAGCCGCTGTTCGAGAGCTGGATGGCCCAGGGGGTGTCGGCGGTGTGGGCGATGGTGCCGCCGACGATCCGGGTCTTGGGTCCGTCGGGCGACTGCGCGGCCGACGCGGAGCCTGCTACGGCCACCGCACCGAGGGACGCCGCGATCAGTACGCCGGCCGCGAGGGCAGCGCGGACCGCATGCTTCTTTCCTGTCATGCCTCACTCCAGGGTGATAGGGGCCGCACGGGCGGACGGCCTCCTCGCAGGTTCCCCCGAACACCATCCGTAGCGCACCTCCCACTTTGGGTAACACCAGAGTTATGCCCGTCCTTCTTTGAGCACCCACCAACCAACTTCGGGCCGTGGAAATGGTTGATGGGTGCTCAAAGACGGCGTACGGGCGGATTGTCGGTGGGGGCGGGCAGAATTCGGGTATGACGACGCAGCTTCAGCTCTCGACGGCTCAGGCGCGCCGGTGGCGCTCGCGGCTCAGGGGTTTACGGACCCGCGGCCGAAGGGCGTCCCCGACATGCGGGCCCTGACCCGGGTGCTGGGGCGCATCGGGCTGATCCAGATCGACTCGGTCAACGTGCTGAGCAGGACGCAGTACCTGCCGCTCTACTCCCGCCTCGGTCCGTACCCGCGCGACCTGCTGGACCGGGCGTCCGGGAAGGCCCCGCGCCGCCTGGTGGAGTACTGGGCGCACGAGGCGTCCTTGATCCCGGTCGAGACGCACCCGCTGATGCGCTGGCGGATGGCCCGGGCGACGACCGAGGCGTGGGGCGGGCCGCGGTCGATCGCGAAGGAGCGGCCGGACCTGATCAAGCAGGTGCTCTCCGACGTCCGGAACCACGGTCCGCTGACCGCCCGCGAGATCGACGACGACGTCGAGCGTGCCAGGGACAACTGGGGCTGGAACTGGTCCGACGTCAAACGTGCCCTCGAGTTCCTGTTCTTCGCCGGCGAGATCACGGTCGCCCGCCGCAACCAGCAGTTCGAGCGGCTGTACGACGTACCCGAACGGGTGCTGCCCCGCGCGGTCGTCGAGACGCCGACCCCGACGCTCGACGAGGCGCACCGCGGGCTGGTGTCCATCGCGGCCCGGGCCCACGGGGTCGCCACCGCGCAGTGCCTGCGCGACTATTTCCGGACCGCGCCCGCGCCGACGCAGCTGGCGATCTCCGAGCTGGTCGAGGAGGGCGAACTGCTCCCGGTCCAGATCGACGGCTGGAAGCGCCCGGCGTACCTGCATCGTGACGCGCGGCTGCCGCGCCGGGTGAACGCGCGCGCCCTGGTCAGCCCGTTCGACTCGCTGGTCTACGAGCGCACCCGGACCGAAGTCCTCTTCGACTTCCGGTACCGGATCGAGATCTACGTCCCGGCGGAGAAACGCGTCCACGGGTACTACGTGCTGCCCTTCCTGCTCGGGGACCGATTGGTCGCCCGGGTCGACCTCAAGGCCGACCGCCCCGGCGGTGTGCTGCTCGTCCAGGCGGCGCACGCGGAGCCGAAGGCGCCCGTGGAGACCGCCGAGGAGCTGGCCGCGGAGCTCGTCCAGCTGGCCGGATGGCTCGGGCTGGACCAGGTCCGGGTGGCCGGCGGCGGTGACCTGTCGCCAGCGCTCAGTGACGCTCTGCGCGGTTCCTGAGGAGCGGCTGGGAACTTTCAAGCCCGCCCGGACGTGGGTGAGGTAGGGCCCAGAGGGTGTCTTGGGCACGCTGCGCGCGTGGCTTGGCACACCCGGCCCCGTACGATGGGGGTCGCACGCCTTCCCGGTGGGTCGGCCGTGCCCTGTCGGCGTTCGGCCGCAACCCAGGCTTCAGCAGCAAGGAGTGAACTCCCCACCATGAAGGTTGTCGACAAGGTTCTGCGGATCGGCGAGGGCAAGATCCTCCGCCAGTTGCAGGGCATCGCGAAGATGGTCAACTCCATCGAGGACGACTTCGTCAACATGACCGACGAGGAGCTGCGCGCGCAGACCGCGGAGTTCAAGGAGCGTCACGAGAACGGGGAATCCCTGGACGCGCTGCTCCCGGAGGCCTTCGCGGTGGTCCGGGAGGCCGCCAAGCGGACGCTGCACCAGCGGCACTACGACGTCCAGATCATGGGTGGGGCCGCGCTGCACCTGGGCAACATCGCGGAGATGAAGACCGGTGAGGGCAAGACCCTGGTCGGCACGCTCCCGACGTACCTGAACGCGCTGTCCGGCAAGGGCGTGCACGTGGTGACGGTGAACGACTACCTGGCCAAGTACCAGGCCGAGTGGATGGGCCGGGTGTACCACTTCCTCGGCCTCGACTACGGCGTGATCCTGCCGGAGATGACCCCGGCCGAGCGCCGGATCGCCTACGCCAAGGACATCACCTACGGCACCAACAACGAGTTCGGCTTCGACTACCTGCGCGACAACATGGCGGGCAGCATCGAGGACTGCGTCCAGCGTCAGCACAACTACGCGATCGTGGACGAGGTGGACTCGATCCTGGTCGACGAGGCCCGGACCCCGCTGATCATCTCCGGCCCGGCCGAGGACAGCCAGCGCTGGTACGTCGAGATGGCCCGGATCGCGAACAACCTGAAGGCCTGGACGCTGGCCGACGAGGCGGAGCTGAAGCGGAAGAACCCGCGGATCACCGACCTCGAGATCGACGAGACCAAGCGCCGGGTCGCCGACTACGACGTGGACGAGAAGAAGCGCACGGTCGCGATCCTCGAGCGCGGGATCGAGAAGGTCGAGGACCGGCTCGGCATCGACAACCTGTACGAGTCGGCCAACACCCCGCTGATCAGCTACCTGAACAACGCGCTGAAGGCCAAGGACCTGTTCCACCGGGACAAGGACTACGTGGTGGTCGACGACGGCGAGGTCCTGATCGTCGACGAGCACACCGGCCGCACGCTGCACGGCCGCCGCTACAACGAGGGTCTGCACCAGGCGATCGAGGCCAAGGAAGGCGTCGAGATCAAGGAGGAGTACCAGACCCTCGCGACGATCACGCTGCAGAACTACTTCCGCCTCTATACCAAGCTGGCCGGCATGACCGGTACGGCGATGACCGAGGCGAACGAGTTCTCCAAGGTCTACAAGCTTGGCGTGGTCCCGATCCCGACCAACAAGCCGATGATCCGGGTCGAGGAGCGGGACCTGATCTTCCGCACCGAGGACGCCAAGTTCGACGCGGTGGTCAAGGACATCGTCGAGGCCCACGGGACCGGGCAGCCGATCCTGGTCGGCACCACGTCGGTGGAGAAGTCGGAGCGGCTGTCCCGGCAGCTGCTCAAGGAGAACATCAAGCACGAGGTGCTGAACGCGAAGCAGCACGCGCGTGAGGCGGCGATCGTCGCCGAGGCCGGCCGTAAGGGCGCGGTCACGGTGGCCACCAACATGGCCGGTCGTGGTACGGACATCATCCTCGGCGGGAACCCGGAGTTCCTCGCCGACAAGGAGCTGCGCGCCCGCGGCCTCGACCCGGCGGAGGCCATCGAGGAGTACGAGGCGGAGTACCCGTCGATGCTGGAGCAGTTCGAGAAGCAGGTGAAGGAGGAGCAGGAAGAGGTCCGCGAGCTCGGCGGCCTCTACGTCCTCGGCACCGAGCGGCACGAGTCCCGCCGCATCGACAACCAGCTGCGCGGTCGCGCCGGCCGGCAGGGTGACCCGGGCAAGTCCCGGTTCTACCTGTCGCTCGAGGACGACCTGATGCGGCTGTTCAAGCGCGAGATGGTCGACTGGGCGATGTCGCGGAACAACGACGACAGCCAGCCACTGGAGAACAAGGTCGTCACGAAGGCGATCGCGTCGGCGCAGGGTCAGGTCGAGGCGCAGAACTTCGAGACCCGGAAGAACATCCTCAAGTACGACGACGTGATGAACCGTCAGCGGCACGTCGTGTACGACGAGCGCCGCCGGGTGCTCGAGGGCGCCGACCTGCGCGATCAGGTGCAGGACATGCTCGAGGAGACCGTCACCGGGTACGTGCAGGGCGCGACCGCGGACGGGTTCGCCGAGGACTGGGACCTGGACGCGCTGTTCACCGCGATGAAGACGCTGTACCAGTCGGAGCTCACCGAGGAAGAGCTGATCGAGGAGGCCGGCGGCGAGAAGGCCGGCCTGACCCAGGACTTCCTGCTCGAGCGCTTCCTCGAGGACGCGACCGCGGCGTACGACCGGCGTGAGGAACTGCTCGGCGAGGAAGCGATGCGCGAGCTGGAGCGTCGCGTCGTACTGAGCGTGCTGGACCGCAAGTGGCGCGAGCACCTGTACGAGATGGACTACCTGCGTGAGGGCATCGGCCTGCGGGCGATGGCGCAGCGCGACCCGCTGGTCGAGTACCAGCGCGAGGGCTACGACATGTTCGCCTCGATGATGGAGTCGATCAAGGAGGAGTCGGTCGGCTTCATCTTCAACGTCGAGGTGGACGTGGAGGCGATGCGCGCCGAGATGGAGCTCGCCAATGAGGCCGCGCTCGCGGATGAGGACAGCCTCGCGGGTCGCTCGATCCAGGACATCCTCAGCTCCGGCCCGGCTGCCGCGCAGCTCGCCGGGGCGGACGACGAGGAGCGACCGCAGGACGCTCCGCGGCCGCGGGACACGCCGCGTCTGCGCGCCAAGGGCCTCACCAACGAGCCGCGTCCGCAGCGGCTGACGTACTCGGCGCCGACGATCGACGGTGACGACGAGGTCGCGATGCACCAGGACGCCGTCGAGGAAGGCACCCTGGAGTACGCCGGCACCCCGCGCAACGCCGCCTGCCCCTGCGGCTCCGGCAAAAAGTACAAGCGGTGCCACGGCGACCCGCAGTCGGACGTCTACAAGTTCTGACCAACACCCACCAACGGCCGGTTCCCCACTGGGGAGCCGGCCGTTTCGCGTGGGGGTGGGTGACCGATCTACATCAACACCACCGCCCGCCCGCCGGGGACACCCGGCGGGGTCCGGGAACACGCAATAGCCTGTCGCTAGACACCATCGCCTGTGCCCAGTGCGATCCGGTCCGGTACTGCGGAACATTTTTGCCACCAGGTGCAACATTCGTTCCGCAAACAGCCCGCTGGACCGCGGAGCCGAGCGGCACATCCGCCCGCCAAGCACCCGCGCCGGAGGCGTGGCCGCTCTGCGTTGCCCAGCCGAGGGGGGTGTGGTGTCGGCCATGGCGGGCCGGGGCGCGGTGTGGTGCGCTTGGGGTATGTGGCTGCGGGAGAGGTTTGGGGTTGGGGTGCCGGTGGTTGGGGCGCCGATGGCGAACGTCAGTGGTGGGGAGCTGACTGCGGCGATCTCCGCCGCGGGTGGGTTGGGGATGCTGGGGGCGGGATCGGCCGTCACGGCTGACTGGATTCGCACCGAGGGAGCGATCGCGGCGGCGAGTGGGACGCCGTACGGGATCGGGTTGATGGCGTGGTCGGTGAAGGATCATCCTGAGCACCTGAAAGCGGTGCTGGAGCTGCGGCCCGCGCTGGTGTCGCTCAGCTTCGGGGATTACACGCCGTACGTCGCCCCGCTGCAGGATGCCGGGATCGTGGTCGCGACGCAGGCCGGCACGGTCGCGGACGCCCGCGAGGCCGTGGACGCCGGCGTCGACGTGATCGTTGCCCGAGGCGCCGAGGCAGGCGGGCACGGGCGGAATGCCGTCGCCACCCTCCCGCTACTGCAGGCGATCCTCGACGCGACTGACCTGCCTGTACTCGCGGGCGGTGGGATCTCCGGCCCTCGTGGCCTAGCTGCTGTGATGGCCGCCGGCGCAGTTGGCGGTTGGATCGGTACGGCGTTCCTCACCTGCGTCGAGGCACAGACGAAGGAACCGGCCCGGCAGCGCATCATCGAGGCAGACGAGACCGAGACCGTCTACGGCACCGTGTTCGACGCCGCGTCGCGCGCAGGCTGGCCGGACGAGTTCGGCGGGCGAGCACTCCGCAACGCCTTCTTCGACACGTGGGAAGGACACGAGGAGGAACTGAAGACCGAGGACTCGGCCCACGACCTGTGGGTCGAAGGGTCCAAGGCCGTCGACCCGGCCCGCGCGTCGATCTACGCGGGCCAGGGCGTCGGCGCACTGACCGGTCAGCCAACCGCGGCCGAGGTCCTCGCCGGTTTCGCGACGTACCGCGACTATCTGAGCGCCGCTCTCAACGACGGGTCCAAGTAGTTGCGGTGAGCAAGCACCAGCTCGTTGCACAGTTCCCAGATCTGCTCGACGGGTAGCGCGGCCGCGGTCGCCGGGTCGACCATGACGGCCTGGCGGATCGCGCGCGGATCCTCCTCGATCGCTGCCTGTACGGCGAGTTCGGCCACGTTCAGGTACGAGCGGTTGAGCGCCGCGCACTGCGCCGGGAGTGGGCCGACCGCGGTCGGCTGGACGCCGGACGCGTCCACCAGACACGGGACCTCGACGACAGCCCCGGCCTGCAGGTTGGGGATCAGGCCGGTGTTCGGTACGTTCCCGTAGACCGTCCGGGGCGTGCCGGTGACGATGCTGTGGATGATCTGTGGCGCGTACTCCATCGTGGGGTCGATCTCGACCGGCTCGCTCGCCTTCAGCGCATTGCGGGTCTGCTCGTAGGACGCGAGATTCTCGGCGACGATGTCGAGGTACGCCCCGACCGGCAGCCGGAGCCGCTCGATCTCGCGCGTGTGCCCGAGGTACCACGGCACGTACTCCGAGGAGTGCTCGCTCGTCTCGGTCGGGTAGAACCCGAGTCGCCGGTACATGTCCACCCGGACTCGGCGCAGCAGCTCCGGGTCCGCCGCGATCGCCTCGTCCAACCGGTCGTACAGGTTCTCGGCTCCGCGCTCGAACCGCAGTACCCACGACTGATGGTTCACCCCGGCGGCCACGTACGTGACGTCGTCGTACGGTACGCCGACCAGCTCGGACAGGCCCTGCATCGTCCAGTACACCGAGTGGCAGAGCCCGACGACGTTCCGGACCCCGAGCGCCTTGAGGTACCAGACGTTCATCACCATCGGGTTGGTGTAGTTGAGCAGCCACGCGTCCGGGCAGACGTCGGCGATGTCCTTCGCGAGCCCCCGCAGTACCGGGAACGTCCGCAGCGCCCGGAACACACCGCCGACGCCGAGGGTGTCGCCGATCGTCTGCCGGATCCCGTACCGGGCCGGGATCTCGAAGTCGACGTGGGTCGCCGCGTTCATCCCGACCTGCACGATGTTGATGACGAAGTCGGCGCCGTCCAACGCTGCCCGCCGCTCGAGATGCTTGCTGATCTGCGGTACGGCGCCACGCTCCCTAGCGATGTACGACGCGGCGGCCGCAGCCGTCTCGAGCCGCTCAGGGTCGATGTCGTGCAGAGCGATCTGCACCGGCCCGAGCTCGAGCGCGAACAGGTCGGCGAGCAGACCCTGCGTGAAAACCACGCTACCGGCGCCGATAAAAGCGATCTTCGTCATGGCGTCATGCCTTCTATTGCCTCGTTCCAGTTGGGTTGCGCGGCGGTGCCGCCCGCAGCGCGGGTTGAGAGCGAACCGCACGCGGCGGCGATGGCCAGGGCGCGGCCGGGGCGGGATCCGTTGAGTACGGCGGCCACCCAGCCGGCATCGAAGCTGTCGCCGGCTCCGACGGCGTCGATCGTGTCCACCTTGAGCGCCGGTGCGGTGACGACCTTCGACCCGGTGTGGGCGATCGCGCCGTCAACGCCGTTCTTGACCACGACGAGCGGGCCGCGGCGGGCGAGGATACCGGCGGCGTCCTCGACCTGGTGGTGGCCGGTCAGGGCCAGGACCTCGGCGGCGTTGGGGAGGAAGTAGTCGGTGACCCGCAGGACCGGGTCGAGGATCGACCGGTCCCAGCGCCCGGTGGGATCGTCGTTCGGATCCAGCGACGTGGTTGCCTTCGCCGCCTTCGCCTCCTTGAAGATCCCGGCCAGCCCGGCCGCCAACGCCGGCAACAGGTAGAACGACGCCGCATGCACGTGCCGCACCGACCGCACCAGGTCCAGCGGTACGTCGTCTGCGGTCGTACTGGGCAGACACCCAGGAGACGTGAGGATCGCGCGATCGTTGCCCGAGGTGAGGATCGTGGTGAGCGGGGTCGGCAGCGAGGAGTCGACCACCAGCGCGTCGACGTTCACGCCCCGGTCGGCAAGCGACGTACGGACGAAGTCGCCCGCGGGGTCGTCGCCGACGCGACCGGCGAACGCGACGCTGAGCCCGAGCCGGGCCGCGCCGCACGCCATGATCGACGCGGAGCCGCCGAGCACCAGCGACCCGGTCGGAACCAGACGCTCCCGCTGGCCGAACAGGATCGGTTGGTCAACCGGCCCGATCACCACATCAGGGTTGGCGTCGCCAATGACAAGCAGGTCCATAGTCAGCCTTTGAGTCCGGTGGAGGCCAGGGAGCGGATGAACGCCTTCTGGGCCAGGAGAAATCCCAACAGAACGGGCAGCACGGTGATGACGTTGCCGGCCATCACGGCCGACCACTGTGTGTGATGCTGTCCCTGGAACGTGGTGAGGCCCAGCTGGAGGGTGTAGGTGGCGTCGCTGTTGATCGCGATCAACGGCCAGGTCAGGTCGTTCCAGGTCGCGAGGAACGTCAGTACGGCGACAGTGCTCAACGCCGGCCGCGCGAGTGGCAGCACGATCGACACCAGGATCCGGAGCCGCCCGCAGCCGTCGATCCAGGCTGCCTCCTCGAGCTCGCGGGGCAGCGAGACGAAGAACTGCCGGAACAGAAACACGGAAAGCGGTGTCACCAGCGACGGCACGATCAGCGCACCGAGGGTGTCGATCAGGCCGAGCTGCTTCATCACCAGGAACGTCGGGATCATCGTCAGCTGGAACGGGATCACCATCGTCGCCAGCATCAGCCCGAGGACGAGCTTCGACCCGGCGAACCGGATCCGCGCGAACGCGTACCCGCCGAGCGACCCGAGCACCAGGTTCGCCGTCACCGCCACCGCGGAAACGATGAAGGAATTCAGGAACCAGCGCGGAAACAACGCGTTCCCGAGCACGTACCGGTAGCCGCCGAGATTGATCCCCTGCGGCCACAACGCCGGCGGAAAACGGTTGATTTCTGCGTTGCTCATCACCGAACTGACCAGCAGCCACACCAACGGCAACGCGAACAGCAACGCCAGCGGAGCGAGCACCAGATGCCAACCGCTGAAAGGCAACCTCTTCATCGAGCAGCCACCCTCCGCCGGTAGATCTGCAAGGCCCCACCGACCACCAGCAACGCGACGGCCAACGTGTACGCCGCTGCTGCGCTGTAGCCGGCCGTGAACGCCTTGAACGCCTTCTCCCAGATGAAGTACACGATCACCGTCGTCGATCCGAGCGGTCCGCCCTTCGTGGTGACGAACACCAGGTCGAAGACCTGCAACGCGTTGATGGTCTGGAACAGCAACAGGAAGATCGTCACCGGTGCCAGCGCGGGCAGCGTCACGTGCCGCAGCACGCCCCAACGACCGGCGCCGTCGATCCGCGCCGCCTCGACCAGCTCGCTCGAAACCCCTTGCAGACCGGCGAGATAGACGATCACGCAGAACCCGGTGCCGCTCCACAAGGAGATCGCGACCAACAGGTACAGCGCCTGACCCGGATCGCTGAAGAACCCCTGCGCCGGCAGCCCGAGCTTGTGCAGCAACGAGTTCGCGACACCGAACTCCGGGTCCAGCACGAACGAGAACAGCACGCCCTGCGCCGCCGCCGACACCACGAACGGCACGAACACCAACGTCCGGTACAGCCCGATCAGCGCGATCTTCCGGTCCAGCGCGATCGCGATCCCCAACCCGGCGACCACGCTCAACGGCACATACAACGCCGTGTAGATCAGAGTATGCGACACCGCGGACCCGAACGCCGGGTCCTTCACCAGCGCCTTGTAGTTCGCCAGCCCGACCCACTCGCTGGGCGACACCAGATCGTTCACCTGGAACGACAACAGCAGCGACCACAGCACCGGTACGACGCTCAGCCCGAGAATGATCACCACCGACGGACTGACGAAGGCCCACCCGGTCGCACCTTCACCACGCGCTCGCCGCTTGGCCCCCCGGGACCGCGGATCGACGGTGAACGTACCGACCACGCTGGCCATCAGTTCGGCACCGCCAGCACCTGGTTGCACTGGTCGACGGCCTGCTTCACCGCATCCGCGGGACTCTGCTTCCCGAGCAGTACGGCGGCGATCGCCTGACCCATGTGCTCCGAGATCTGCGGGTACGTCGAGATCGTCGGCCGCACCTTCGCGGTGTCGAGGGCCGTGACGAAGACCTCGAGCCCGTTCGTCTCGGCCGAGTGCTTCTTCCACTGCGGCAACTCGGCCGTCGCCTTGGTGATCGGCAGGCTGCCGCCCTTGATGTCCCACTGGATGTCCTGCGCCGGGTCGGCCAGCCAGGTGACGAACTCGGTGGCCGCCTTCACCTTGGCCTTGCCGTTGTCGAAGATCGTCCAGGTGTCGGGACCCGAGATCGTCATCGGCTTCCCGGAGTACGACGGCAGCGGCACCACGCCGTACTCGATGCCGTTGTCCTTCAGCTCGGGGAGCTGCCAGGGGCCGGTGGCAACCATTCCCATCCGGCCGCCGAGGAACACCTGGTACAGCTGCTCGCTGCCCGGCTTCGGGTCGACGTACAGCGACTTGTCGGTGCGTAGCCGGTCCAGCGTTTCCAGGGCTTTCGTGCCGACCGAGTCGAACCCGACCTTCTTGCCGTCGCCGCTGATCACGTCGCCGCCGAGGTCCCAGATCATCGGCCAGATCCGCCAGACCGTGTCCTCGTCGCCGACGCCCGGCCACCCGGTGCCGAAGATGCCCTTGGCCGGGTTGGTCAGTTGCTTGGAAGCGGCAACGAAATCGTCCCAGGTCCAGCCGGCCTTCGGCGGGGCCATACCGGCGGCCGCAAACAGCTTCTTGTTGTAGACCACGCAGAGCGAGTCGAGCAGCGCCGGAGCCGCGCGGACCTTGCCCTTCACGCTGACCGCGTCTTTCGCCGCAGGCCAGTAGTCGTCGATCTTCAGTTGGCCGGTGAGATCGGCGACCTTGGGACTCTTGGTCAGGCTGGCGAGGTCCGACCCGAAGATGTACGCGATATCCGGGTAGGACCCCGCCGCCAGACCCGCGGTGACCTTCTGCAGCATGCTGTCCGCGGTCACGCCGCCACCGCCGCCGACCACCTTGATCTTCGGGTGCGACTGGTTGAAGGCGGTGATCAGGGAGTCGATCGCGGCCTTGCCGAGATCCACCTGGCCGTGCCAGAGATCAAGCGTCACGACACCGTTGGCGTCGGCCCCTTCGGCGTCGTCGTTCTTCCCGCAGGCGCCGAGGGTGCCTGCGGCCGCGACGGCGGCGGCCGCGCGGAGGATGTCACGACGGGACAGGTTTCGAGCATGCTGAGACATGGCGGTCTCCGGAAAGGTTGGAGGAAAGGAGTTTCAGCAGGTCTTGCGGACGTACCCGGAGTCGCCCGGGACGGAGACGTCCACATCGCGCTGCACGATCGAGAGCGTGCCGCCGTACTGCGAACACGCCGTACGCCGACCACTGTCGGTGTACTCGATCACGATCACGTTGTTGCCGAAGGCATCCACGTAGTCACCGCACTCGTCGTACTGGCCGCATTCCTCGGCGACCGCGAAGTCCAGGCCGATCGAGGCTCGGTCGCCGGCCAGCTCGACCGTGTTCTTCTGGCCGATGGCGAGGCTCTTGCTGTGTGCGTGGGTGGCCAGCAGGGTCAGGTACGCCTTGGCCTGGCCGGCGGTGAGGAGGTTCTTCGAACGGGTGTAGCTGTCGTAGTTGTCGGGCTCGATCGCCTTGTAGCCCTTGGTCGCGCAGCCGTCGATCCAGCCGTTGACCTTCGCGGCGATCCTGGTCCGCTTGTCCGCCGTCCGGAAGTCGAGCAGCGCTTCGCCCCAGTCCTCGTCGATCACAAGCTTGCCCTTGGCATCGCGGAGCAGCAGGTCGGAGTCCCACTGGCCCTGTTCGCCGGGCTGGACCTGGAAGGCGTTGACGTAGCAGATGTTGTAGAGACCGGCAGCAGGAGCGGCGGTCCGGTCGCGGGTGACCACTTGGACGCCGGCGGGCGGGGTATACGCGCCGCCGATCTGGTAGTCGAACTTCGCGTGTGCCGGCGGGAGCGTGACGGCCGCGTCGGCGGGGTTTCGGGTGAGGGTGGAGACGGTGACTGCGAGGGCGGTGGCCGCGGCTGCTACCAGCAGGCGGCGGGTGAGTCTGGACACGATTGCTCCATCGGTCCCGGGGACGCTACCCCGCCTCGGGCTTCTCACGACCCTGGCGCCGGGAAACCGGACTTCAGGCCGTCGGCCTGGTACCGGCTGGGTGCGTCACTGCCGACCAGTCAAGCGCCGGGACAACCGCTCCGTCAAGCGATCGGCTGCAAACGAGTGCGCGGAACCGCGCGCAGATTGCGGTATTGCGCAAAGCGTCGGATCTTGACAGCGGTGGTTTTAACCGGTTTAGATGCTCTTTAAACCGGTTTAACTGGAGGCTTGAGTGACGAAGCGGCCGACGATCGCGGATGTGGCGCGCCGGGCCGGCGTGTCCAAGGGCTCGGTGTCGTTCGCGCTCAACGGGCGCCCCGGGCTGGCGCAGTCGACCGTGGACAAGATCCTCGCGGCCGCCGACGAGCTCGGCTGGCGGCCGAGCAACCGCGCGCGGTCGCTGTCGGTCTCGAAGGCGTTCGCGCTCGGCCTGGTGATCACCCGGGATCCGGCCGTCCTGTCGTCGGACCCGTTCTTCCCGGCGTTCATCGCGGGGGTCGAGAGCGTGCTGTCGACGCGGGGGCAGGCGCTGGTCCTGCAGGTGGTCACAGCCGGCGAGTCCGAGGAGGATGGGTACCGGCGGCTCGCGCAGGACGCGCGGGTCGACGGGGTGTTCCTGTCCGACCTCCGGCACGACGATCCGCGGATCGGCCTGCTGGTCGAGCTGGGCCTGCCCGCGGTCACCCTGAACCGTCCGGACGGCGAGTCGCCGTTCCCGGCGGTGATCCTCGACGACCGGCCGGGCACGGGGGCGGTCGTCGAGCATCTGGTCGGGCTCGGGCACACCCGGATCGCGCAGGTCGCCGGTCCGCCCGCGTTCGTGCACGCCACGGCGCGGTCCACGGCCTTCGCCGAGGCGCTGGCCGCCGCGGGTCTGGAACCGGTCGCGGTCGAGACCGGTGACTTCACTGCAGCCGGCGGGATCGAGACCACCCGGCGGCTGCTCGCGCTGCCGGAGCCGCCGACCGCGATCTTCTATGCGAACGACCGGATGGCGATCGCGGGTCTCGGCGCCGCCCAGGCCGCCGGCCTGACCGTGCCGGACGACCTGAGCATCGCCGGCTTCGACGACAGCGAGCTCGCCGAGTACGTGCATCCCGGTCTGACCACGGTCCGCGCCGACCCGTTCCGCTTCGGCGAGGCGGCGGCCCAGACCCTCAATCGGGTCGTCGACGGCGACACCGACGTACCCGACGTCGAGCTGCCGCCCGCAGAACTCGTCGTACGGCGCTCCACCGCCGCACCCCCTTTGTAGGAGGAACCCTGATGAAGTTGCAAGCTGGTTTGCTGGCCGTGGTTCTGGCCGGCTCGCTCGCCGCGTGTGGGAGCGGCGGTGGCGGCGCTGGTGACGCCGACGCCGCCGCGCAGGCCCGCGGACCGATCACGATCTGGTACTCGAACAACGCCGAGGAAGTGGCCTGGGGCAAACAGATGGTCGCGGCCTGGAACGCCGAGCACGCCGACCAGAAGGTCACCGCCCAGGAGATCCCGACCGGGAAGTCGTCGGAGGAGGTCATCGGTGCGGCGATCACCGCGGGGAACGCGCCCTGCCTGATCTTCAACACCTCGCCGGCGTCGGTCTCGCAGTTCCAGAAGCAGGGCGGTCTGGTGCCGCTGGACGCGTCCTACATCGAGGAGCGGTCCGGCGACATCGCGCAGCAGTACAAGTCGGCGGACGGCAAGTACTACCAGCTGCCGTGGAAGTCGAACCCGGTGATGATCTTCTACAACAAGAAGATCTTCGCGAAGGCCGGAATCACCGATCCCTCGCTGAAGACGTACGACGAGTTCCTGGCCGCGTCGCGCAAGGTGGTGGCGTCGAAGGCGGCGAAGTTCGCGATCTACCCGGCGCCGAGCAACGAGTTCTACCAGTCCTGGTTCGACTTCTACCCGTTGTACGCGGCCGAGAGCGGCGGCAAGCAGTTGGTTGCCGATGGCAAAGCAACGTTTGCGTCCGACGAGGGCAAGAAGGTCGCGCAGTTCTGGCGGACGATGTACGCCGACAAGCTCGCATCGCCAGAGAAGTACACCGGGGACGCGTTCGTGGACGGCACGGCGGCGATGGCCGTGGTCGGTCCGTGGGCGATCGCGACGTACAAGGGCAAGGTCGACTGGGGCGTCGTACCGGTGCCGACGTCGTCCGGTAAATCGGCTGACGAGATCCACACATTCTCGGACGCGAAGAACGTCGCGATGTACTCCGCGTGCAAGAACCGCGGGACCGCGTGGGACGTGCTGAAGTTCGCGACCAGCAAGGAACAGGACGGAAAGTTCCTGGCCGCGACGGGACAGATGCCGCTGCGCAAGGACGTCGCGTCGACGTACGCCGACTACTTCGCGAAGAACCCTGACTACAAGACGTTCGCGGACCAGGCGTCCCGCACCGTCGAGGTTCCGAACGTGCCGAACTCGATCACGATCTGGCAGACGTTCCGCGACGCCTACTCCAAGTCCGTGATCTTCGGTCAGGAAGACATCGGATCAGCCCTCGACGGCGCCGCCCAGAAGGTCGACCAACTCGCCAAGCAGTCATGAGGTCGCGTGGTCCGCTCGGCCGGATTCTCGGTGAGCATCCGGTCGGGACCGCGTTCGTCACGCCGTACGTCGTTTTCCTGGCCGCCGTGTTTGCGTATCCGCTCGGGTTCGCGGTGTACATGTCGTTCCACGACTACTTCTTCGCGGCGCCTGGGGCGATCGTGGAGCGGCCGTTCGTCGGGTTCGACAACTACGTGACGGTGCTGTCGGATCCGGCAGTACGGCGGGCGTTCGGAAACGTTCTGGTGTTTCTGGTGATCAATGTTCCGTTGACGGTCGTCCTGTCGCTGCTGCTCGCGAACGCGCTGAACGCGGCGATCAGGTGGCGGACGTTCTTCCGGGTCTCGTACTACGTCCCGTATGTCACCGCATCGGTGGCGGTCGTCGGGGTCTGGCTGTTCCTGTTCAACTCCAACGGGCTCGTCAACTCCGTGCTGGGCCCGCTCGCGCCTGATCCGTCCTGGTTGGTGAACTCGTCGTTGGCCATGCCGACGGTTGCCATCTACGTCACTTGGAAGCAGCTCGGCTTCTTCATCCTGCTCTACCTGGCCGCGCTGCAGAACGTATCCAAGGATCTCTACGAGGCTGCGTCGATGGACGGTGCCGGGCGGTGGAAATCGTTTCTCAACGTGACGGTTCCTGGAGTGCGGCCGGCGACGACGCTCGTCGTCCTGCTCGCCACAGTGACCGGCGCGAATCTGTTCACCGAGCCCTATCTGTTGACCGGAGGCGGCGGGCCGGACGGAGCGTCCGCGTCGCCGGTTCTGATCATGTACCAGCGCGGGATCGAGCAGGGGAACCCTGATGTGGGTTCGGCGATCGGCGTGCTGCTCGTCATCGGAGTGCTCTTGCTCGCCTTGATCGAACGGCGTTTCGTGGGGAAGGAGGAGTCGTGAAGCTCAAGTTCGTCGGCCTGCTGATCGGGGCCTTCGTTTTCCTGTTTCCCTTCTACTACATGCTGATCGGTTCGCTACAGGCGGAGCCGGATCCGTCGGTCGGCGGCGCCTTTCCGTCGCCGGGGAATCTCACCGGGCACAACTACGCCGAGATCAACCAGGCGATCCATCTCGGCCGGTCGTTGCTCAACTCCGGGATCTTCACCGGCGGCGTGATCCTCGGGACGCTCGTGTTCGGGGTGCTCGCTGGGTACGCGCTGGCGCGCTTGCAGTTCCGCGGGCGCGGGCTGGTGTTCAACCTGATGCTGCTGATCCAGGTCGTGCCGTTCCAGTTGCTGACGATCCCGCTGTACGTGCTGATCGTGCGCAGTTACGGTCTCGCCGACAGCTACCTCGGGATGATCCTGCCGTTCCTGATCAACTCGACCGCGGTCTTCGTTTTCCGGCAGTATTTCCTGCAGTTGCCGGCCGAGTTGTTCGACGCGGCCCGGATCGACGGGGCGTCGGAGCTGAGCATCCTCTGGCGCGTCGCCGTACCGCTGGTGCGGCCGGCTCTGCTGACCGGCGTACTGCTCACGTTCATCGGGCCGTGGAACGAGTTTCTGTGGCCTTTCCTGATCACCAAGCAGCAGGATCTGCAGCCGCTCGCGGTCTCGCTGTCCAACTACCTCACCACTGTCTCGGCGCGGGCCGCGAATCCGTTCGGTGCCGTGCTCGCCGGCGCATGTGTGCTGGCTGCGCCCGCGGTGACCTTGTTCATCGTCTTCCAGCGCCGCTTCATCTCGACGAACCTGTCGTCCGGCGTCAAAGGCTAATTTCTGAAAGGCTTTTCCGTGACTGTTCCCTACACCCTTACTCGTGTCGGCGTCCTGATGACTGCCGAGCCGGGCAACGAACTCGAGGCGGAGGGGGTGCTGAACCCGGCGACCGGACACACGCCCGACGGGCAGCTGTACCTGCTGCCGCGGCTGGTTGCTGACGGCAACGTGTCACGGGTCGGCTTGGCCGCCGTCGAGCTGGCGGACGGCGTACCGGTCGGCGTCCGGCGGGAAGGTGTCGTGCTCGCACCGGACGAAGGCTGGGAGCGCGGCAAGAACAACGCAGGTGTGGAGGATCCACGGGTCACGTTCGTTCCCTCGCTGGGGCTGCACGTGATGACGTACGTCGCGTACGGTCCGCTCGGTCCGAAGCCGGCGCTCGCGGTGTCGTCGGACCTTCGGGAGTGGCGGCGACTGGGTCCGTTGCACTTCGAGTACCAGCCGGACCTGGACACCGATCTCAACCTGTTCCCGAACAAGGACACCGCTTTCTTCCCCGAGCCGGTGCCGGGTCCGGACGGCGAACCGTCGTACGCGATGCTGCACCGGCCGATGTGGGATCTCGGATGGTTCCGTGAGGGAGAGGGCGTTCACCTGCCGGCCGGGGTCACCGACGACCGGCCGGGGATCTGGGTGTCGTTCGTCCCGGTGGCGGCCGTCGAGGACGATCTGCGGAACCTCGTTCACCTGCGTCAGCACCGGCTGGTCGCGATGTCGGAGTACCCCTTCGAGGAGTTGAAGATCGGCGCTGGTCCGGCGCCGCTGCGGGTCCCCGAAGGCTGGCTCGTCATCCACCACGGCGTCACCGGCGAGCAGCCGGAAGGCTTCGACCCCACCACGCAGAAGGTCTGCTACGCGGCCGGCGCGCTGATCCTCGACCCCGACGACGTGACCCGGGTCATCGCCCGGACCACCGAACCCCTGATGGTCCCGGAAACCGAGGAGGAAAAGGTCGGAACGGTAGGAAACGTCGTTTTCCCGACCGCCATCGAAGAGGTCGAAGGCGTGCACTACGTCTTCTACGGCATGGCCGACGCCGCTATCGGCGTGGCCAGATTGGACCGCCTGCCATGAAACCGACCCGCCGCACCGTCCTCGGCGGAGCACTGGCGGTGGCTGCCGCCTCCACAGTCACCCTTCCCGCTGCTGCCTCCACCCGCCTGACCAATCTCGCCCACCTCGATTTCCTCCGGGCTTCGGTCTCACCTCCGGCCGCCGCGGGCCACACCACCTACGACTCCGGCCCGTTGGGCGTTCTGTGGACGTACGCCGACCATCAGGCGGACGGCTCGTACCGGCGAATCGGTGGCGGGGCCTACGACCCGGCGACGAACACCTACGGGCAGGGCGCCTACAACGCGGACGACATCGCGCGGGCGGCCGTCGTCTACCTGCGGCACTGGAAACTCTTCCACCAGGCGACCTCGCTGCAGACGGCCCGCGACCTGCTGCGAGCCCTCACGTTCCTGCAGTCGCCCAACGGAAACGTCGTGCTCTGGATGCAGCCCGACGGAACGCTCAACCCGAGCGCCGAGCCGGTCGAGCTCCCGGACCCCTCCGACTCCGGGCCGTCGTACTGGCTGGCCCGGACTGTCTGGGCGCTAGGGGAGGGGTACAGCGTTTTCCGCCGTACCGACGGCGCCTTCGCCGCGTTCCTCCGCGATCGCCTCGAGTTGGCGATCGCTGCCCTCGAACGCCAGGTCCTGATCCGCTACGGCCAGTACAACGTCGTCGACGGCCGCCGTCTCCCCGCCTGGCTGATCGTTAATGGCGCCGACGCCACCTCCGAAGCGGTCCTCGGCCTCTCGGCGTACGTCAACGCCGGCGCATCGCCCCGAGCCCGTCGGGCCCTCACGCGTTTCGCCGAAGGCATTGCCCAGATGCACGCCGGCTCGACCCGGGAATGGCCGTTCCGCGCGCTTTTGCCCTGGGGCGAGTCGATCTCCGACTGGCACGCCTGGGGTGCCCAGATGCCCTCGGCCCTCGCAGCCGCCACGGCCACGCTCAGCGAAAACGTATTCCTGACCGCAGCGATCGGTGACACCGCTGGCTTCACCCCGCTCCTGCTCACCGCAGGCGGCCCCGACAACGGCTGGCTCCCGACGCCGATCGACCGCTCCCAGATCGCGTACGGCGTCGACGCCCGCCTGCAGGCACTCCTCGCCATCGACCGCCCCGGCCAGAAACACCTCGCCGCCTTCGTCGCCGCCTGGTACTTCGGCGCCAACCGCGCCGGTCAACCCATGTACGACGCCACCACCGGCCGCACGTACGACGGCATCTCCGGCGACGGCGTGATCAACCGCAACTCCGGCGCCGAGTCGACGATCCACGGGCAACTCTCGATGCTCGCCCTCGACGCCCACCCGGACATCGCCCGCCTGTCAGGCACATCGGCGTACGACGGGCTCCAGATCATCGAGGCGGAGACGGCGGCCGGCGGTGCGGTCGTCACACCGCCATCGGCGTGGACAGGCGAATCCCAATGGAGCAACGGCTCCTACCTCTCGGTCGACGGTACGGCGACGTGGACCGTGCCACCGTCAGCACAGCCGCGGCTGGTGCTCCCGGTCGTCAACCTCGTCGACACACCCACGCCGGCCCGGACCACTTGGACGAGCGGCGGCCGCACGCTTGGCACGCTGGTCCACGTCTGCGGCCCGCAGGGCATCTCGGCTGCACCCGGCGCACTTCAGCCGCTGACACTCGCCAATCCGCTTCCTGCCAACGCGACCACGCTCGGCGCGCAGTCGACGGGCACGGCTCAGCTGGACGCCCTACTGCTCCTCCCAACCATCAGCAGCTTCCGGATCGGAGCGGCGACGTTGCTGGTCAGTGTCGACACCCGTCCGCGCGTGGTCAGCGCTAGCGGACACGCGTACACGTACGACTCCAGCGGCCAGTTGGTTGCCCGCGGCAAGCCACTCGTCGTACCGGGAGGTTTCACCGTCGTGCTCGGCTGAGCGCCTCGGCACACCAGTCAGCAACGAACAGCAGAGCCTGGCCGCGCTGGTGGAACAGGTATCTGCTGTCGACCTGGCGGTGGTAGGCGTTGTGCGTCGTGTCCGAGGCCCTGCCCAGCAGGCCGGGCAGCAGCCAGGCGTACTTCACACCGGACGCCATTACCGCCAGGCGTACCTGGTCCGGGTCACCGCGCCAGCTGGCCTCGTGCAGGCCGTCGAGGTAGTTGGCGATGCAGGTCTCGGCCAGCTCGGGCATACGCTCGGCCGGCCAGAACAGGTCGAACACCGCGTCCGGGATGTAGTTGCCGATGTCCTCGCCGAGCGCGCCGTCACCGAGGAACGACCAGTCGAACAGCGCGAGCTCGCCGGTCGGCCGCTGGATCACGTTCGACACCCAGAAGTCGAGGTGACAGCGGGCGCGGGGGAGAGTCGCGACGAGGTCGAGCAGTGCGTCACGATGGACCAGCAGGCCGGTCCAGGCCTCGCGCAGCTCGGCCGGCCAGGTCGCGCGGATCAGTGGTTGCTGCCAGGCCGAGTCGTCGGTCATCAGGTGCCAGGGCACGTCGCGGGTTGTCGAGTAGTCGCGCAGGAAGCCCGTCGACGTCCACGGCCGTTCGGATGCGGGGCGGGCCTGCCAGCGGCCGCAGGCGCGGGCGAGCGCTGCATGTTCCGCGAGGCTGAAATGTGTTCCCGGCGTACCGGCGATGTCGTCCATCAGCAGTACGGCGCCGTCGGGTCGCTCGTCGACCTCCGCGGCGGGCAGGATCAGTCCGGCATCGGCGAGTTGTTCGCGGAGCTCGTCGTCGCGATAGACCTCGACTTCGCGGCGCCAGTAGTTCCAGTGCCGCGGGTCGGTCGACGCGGCCCACGGCCCGGACGTGTCGCTCGGTCGCCGCAGTTCCTTGCGTACGGCGGTCCGGCCGTCGGCGTACGTCACCCGCTCGACGCTCGCCGTCACCGCGTTGAGCGGGTTGTGCCGCAACGTCGTCGTACCGACTTCGGTCATGGGGAGCAGTTTGTCAGCCCAGGAGGATCTTCGGTGGCAGACCAGTGAGAGCTTTCACATCGCGGGTGAAGTGGGCCTGGTCGGCGTACCCGGTGAGTACGGCGACGTCGGCGAGCGGGACGCCGGTGCGCGCGTGGTCGAGGGCAACGTTCATCCACAGGACCCGGTCGAGCGTCTTCGGGCCGTAGCCGAACGCGTCCAGGCAGCGCCGGTGCAGTTGCCGCTCGCTGAGGCCGATCGTCGCCGCGAGGCGCGAGACGCCGGCCGTGCCGCGGAGCAGGCCGCCGCGGACGCTGCGCAGTACGTGCGCGGTCAAGCGGTCGGTGGGTTCTTCGAGGAGTTTGGCGACCTCGAGATCGAGCGCTGTCGCGCGGTCGGGCGCTGCCCGGATCCGATCCAGCAGGCGTCTGCTCCGGTTCGGCGACCACAGGTCGGCGAGGCGGACCCGTTCGTTCAGCAATTCGCGGGCCGGTACGCCGAGGAAGCCCGGCGCGGCGCCCGGCGCGAACCGGATCCCGGCGTACCGCGTGCCCCGCGGGGCGCTGCCCGTCCAGGCGCGGCTGTCCGGACCGGCGACGATCAGGTCGTCGTCCATCAGCAGCAGATCCATGCAGCCGTCGGGGAGGATCCGGTACTCACCGCCCTCCGCCGTACGTGTCCACAGGTCGGCGCCGGCGATGCGCGCGGGGCGCTCCCGGTACGGCTCGACGAGGACCACAGTCACCCCTCCAGTCTGCTACGCCCCGCCGACAGTTCCAGTCGCATCGCTTCTCGTGGTGCATCGCTTCCTGTTGCATCGTTGGATTCGCGCGGCCAGGATGGGGATTTTCGCCGGTGAGAAGGAGAATCTGGTGTCACGTCGCGACGACCTGTCAGGGGTTCCGCTGCTCGGGCGGACAGTTGCGCCGGAGGGATCCGGCCTCGTCCTAGCCGAGTGGGAGGCTGCGGGACGTACATCGGACGACGTGGCGTGGCAGGCGCCGCTGCATGTGCATCACACCGACGACGAGGCGTGGTACGTCCTGTCCGGCACGATGCGGATGCGGATCGACGGCGAGGACTACGACGTACCGGCCGGGTCCGGGATCGTCGGTCCGCGCGGCGTGCCGCACACGTTCGGCAACCCGGGCGAGGAACCGGCGCGGTACGTGCTGGTGATGTCGTCCACCACCCACGCGATGCTGCGCGAGTTGCACGGCGGGTTCTCGGGTGACGTGGCGGCGCTGTTCGAGAGATACGGGTGCTCGCTGCTCGGGTGATCAGCCCGGGAGTACGACGTCCAGCACCGGTACGTCGACCGGCAGGTACTTGACCAGGGCAACGTTCTCGCGGATCAACTCGTCGCGGACCGCCGTACCCGTGCGGCGATCGATCACGGTCCGCCAGATCTCGTTACGCCGGAAGTAGTCCGCGCCGACCCGGAGGAACCGCTCCTCCTTCGCGAACACCCGGTACGACGACTCGGCCGGGACGTCGGCCAGGATCTCGCCCTCGAGATAGCGATCGCCGACGCCGGCATGCAGCTGGAACGTCTGATCGGTGTCGTTGCGGAACTGCAGATCCTCGTAGTTGTAGACGATGCTGCAGCCCACGCCCCACGGCAGCACCCGCCCGTTGTCCGGGAAGGGGTCGAAGCTGTGCGTGGATCGCTCCGTCACGGTCAACGGCGAGTGCAGGACCATCCAGTGCAGCAGGTTCGCCAGCTGGCAGATGCCGCCGCCGATGCCCGGTTTGGCCTGCCCGTTCGACAGCCGCATGCCCTTCACATACCCCTTGCGACGGGTCGCATTGCCGACGACTTTGTTGAAGGAGAACGTCTCACCCGGCCGGATCACCAGCCCGTCGACCTGCGCGCAGGCGAGCTTCAGGTTCGTCACCTTGTTGTGCTGCATCCACATCTCGGTCTCACCGAGCTGCCTTAGTAGTAACGACTTGTGGCGCTTGATGCGCACCGGTAGGTCGTCCACGTCGCGTGTCCCGGCGTACGGCGTGCTGGACCTCATCCACTCCAGCCGCTTGGCGGCCCGGTGGTAGCGCACTGCCAACGGATACAGCAGGCGCACGCGCTCACTCCACCGTCGCCGACGTACGGCAGGAAGGACACGCGCACGCTCGGCCGCAGTCAACTCCCGAACATCAACCTGCCACGCTGCGGCAGCTGCACTCTCCAACATCCCATTCCCCCGAACCAGGCGATCTCGGTCACCGTACGCCGCGTTGTCCCCAACCACATGACAGAAGCAGCACAATCAAATTGCGCCTCTTGAGACGCCGAATCCCACCCGAGAGTTCGCGCTCTAACCGAGTTCGAGCGCGGTGCAGACCCAGCGGTTGCGGCGGACCTCGAGGCGAAACGCGACCGCGCGCGAACGCTGCCCGTGCCGCACGTGCGCGGCGACCTCGGCGATGCACGGGTCCGGCATGAACACCCGCACCGAACGCACCATGCTCTTCTCCTTCGCCCCGCGTATACCTGCGGTGGAGTTCATCCCGAGCATCCGCACCCGCCGGTTCAGTTCCATGAACACCACGTCATCGGTGAACCGCACCAGCTGCGAGATCGGCCGATCCCCCGCCAGCACCTCCGATACCGCCTGCGCCAACCGAGCCCCCCAAACCCGAACCTCCGGCAACGCCGGAGCCGCGCCTGGCCGACCCTCCCGCCCACCAGCCACCCGCTTGACAACCTCCGGCGCGGTGCTGGCGGCGGTGTCGGCCGGGTTTGTGTCGGCTGTCTCGAGCGACGCCCGGGCCCCGTCAGGTTGCCCAGGCGCCGCGACCACATCCGTGGCGCCTGCAACTGGCGGCACCACACTGAGCTTCCGGCCCTCCTTCGCCGCCCCACCGCCCGCAGCCTCCGAGCGAGCTGCGCCACCAAGCACGTCTTCGGCGGATGCGTTGATGCTCGACAGGTGCCGCGGCGCGGACGCGACGCCGAGCCGGGTGATCGCCTGCAGCCGCAGGGCCAACGCCCCATCCGTCAGCTCCTCGGCGTACCGCGCGGTGGCCGGCACAGTGTGCTCGCCCAACCCACCACCAACCGACGCCAACCGAGGCCGAGCCACCTCAGCCAGCATCCCCATCACATCCGCCCCAGCAATCGCCGCTCCAGCAACCGGAGTGTCAGCAACCGCGGTGCTAGCGACCGCAGTCTCTGCGGCCGTAGTGCTCGGCTCGGGCTGGAGGGCTGGCTTGGTTGACGGTGAGGTCGGGGTTGGGATGGCCATGGGAGCCTCCGTTGCGTCCGGGTGGGTGGGGGCGGGGTCTTCTTGAGCGGCGCAGGCTCCGGTGCGGTCCGTCGTACGGGTGGGGACGGCGGTGAGAGGAGCAGCGGGCTGGACGTCTTCCAGCGGGAGATCTTCCGGCTGGAGGTTGTGGGGCTGGCTCATGTCACTGCTCCTGGGGGTGGGGCGGGAGGTGGTCGCCGGTGGGCGCGGGCGGGATGCGGAGTACCTGCCCGGGGAGGATGAGGTCAGGGTCGTTCCCGATCACGTGGCGGTTCGTGGCGTACCAGTCCGGCCAGCGAGCGGCGATTGCATCGGCAGTCGCGCTGGGGCCGAGTTCGCGGGCGGCGATGCTCCAGAGCGAGTCGCCTTTCCGTACGACGACCCTCACCGGCACGGATGGTCGCAGGTTCGTGTACCGGGTCGGTGCACCGGCGGTGGGCCGATCCGGCACACCCACCCGGGGGCGCCCACCCTCGGGCAGGTCCTTCCCGCCGTCCCGCCCGCCATCCGCCTGCCCAGCCGTGCGCGCGCCTGGCGTGCTGGGCCGACTCGGGGTGGTGGGGTTGGTCAGGCGGACTTGGGAGGGCGGCTCGGTGGCGCGGTAGTTGGTGTGAGCCTGAGGAGTTTGTGGCGTGGAGTCGGTGTTGCCGATCTCGACGGTCGAGGCGGGCTCGGTGGAGCGGTACGACGTGTCGGTGCCGCCGAGCTCGACCGTGGAGTGGGGCTCGGTGTGGCGGTACGACGTGTCCGTGCCGCGGAGTTGGACCGTGGAGTGGGGCTCGGTGGCGCGGTGGTTGGTGGACTGGGTGGTCGAGGACGGCTGGGTCCACTGGCTCACGTGGGCGGTGTCGCCGGGGGTGGCGTGGGCGGCGCCGACGGTCAGGGGAGTGACGGCGGCTACTCCGAGGCCGGAGCGGAGAAGGGCGCGAGCGGTCTTGGTTGTGATCCGGCCTGCGACGGCTCCGGCGAGTGCGCCGACCGCACCGGGGATCTGCTCGAGCGCCGTGAGTACGACGGCCAGCACCAGCCACCCGTACGCGATCCACGCGACCGTGCCGACGGCGAGAACGGTCAGCGAGTCCAGGTCGTACGTCCGCAGGCCGCTGATCGAGCCCGCGGTGATCCACCGCAGCAGCAGGTAGAGCCCGGCCAGTCCGGCCAGCGCGAGCGTGCCTTTGATCACCCGGATCGTCGCGTTCATCCCGCTTCGCCCCCGACCTATGAGTTTGCTTTAGTTTGCTTTGGCTTGACCACTATAGACCGGTTCTACGGCAGCTTTGCAAGTCCTTAACGCACGCTGCGTCGGTTTCCGCTGCGGACGGTGACCGTCGCAGGGCGCGGTGATGCCCGGGACCGGTAGGTTCACGGTCATGCGGTGGGATGCGTTGTTCGCGGACCTGGAGTCGCAGTTCGAGGCGCTCCAGGAGAGTGATCTGTACGGCGAAGTGGCCGATCGGATCCGCGCCGAGGTCGGGAAGATCACGGTGCTGGATCGCCTGCGCGGGGCGGTGAACACCGTCGTACGCGTCGAACTGATCGACGCGGAGCCGGTCCGCGGGCTGCTCAGCCGGGTCGGGAAGGACTGCCTGCTGCTCGAGACCGAGCGCTACGAGGAGTGGCTGATCCCGGTCGACGCGCTGGTCGCCGTACACCGGCTGGGACCGTGGGCGGAGCCGGCGGTCGGAGCCGTCGAGGGGAAACTCGGCCTCGCGCATTTGCTGCGGGGGATCGCCCGGGATCGCTCACCGGTCACCCTGTTCTGCAGTGGAGGCGGTCCGGTCACCGGCACGATCGACCGGGTCGGCGCCGACTTCCTGGAACTCGCCGAGCACCCACTGGACGCACCCCGCCGCCGCAGCGAGGTCTACAACGTCCGCCTGGTCCCCACCCAGGCCCTCCGCGCCCTCCGCCGCCGCTAGCTTCCGGCCAGCCACCGCGGCAGTGCACCCCTCCCGGTGTGTGGGAACAGGCAATTACCTGTCCCCAGTCCCCATTTCCTGTGTCCAGCCCTCTGGCGCCAGCCCGCCGAGGGAGGTGGGGCTAGAGGTTGGCGTCTTCGGTGGCGTCGACTTCTTCGCCGAAGGGGTGGGTGTCGATGAACTGTTTGGTTTCGGTGTAGAGGCGTTCGATGTACTTCTCCAGCTCGGTCGACTCGACTCGCCATTGGCCGCGGCCGCCGATCTTGACGGCGGGGATGTCGCCGCGGCGGACCAGTGCGTACACCTGGTTGGCGGAGATGTTGAGGACCTCGGCGACGTCGGCCAACTGGAGGAAACGGGGACCCGGCATCGTCGTGCTCCTTCGGATATTGGCTGGTTCCTTCAGTTTGCCACGGTTGGCGAGTGGATGACCGAGTTTGTCCCCAGGCCATGACAGCCTGTGGATGACCGTTCACCCTGCGAGCGGTCACCAGGCAGAATGTCCCGGGATCAAAAGGACCGACTGGGGAGACGAAGTGGTCGAGACAGCAGTGCGAAGTGGCTTCGGGGCGCCGGCTGCACCGGCCCAGCGCAACCGGAAGGCGCGCTGGAAGGACGGTCGTCTGGTGCTCGGCGTGCTGCTGGTCGCCGTCACCGCGCTGGCTGGAGCCAAGCTGCTGTCGTCCGCCGACGACACCACCACGATCTGGGCGGCCAAGCACGAGCTCAAGGCCGGGACCCCGCTGACCGACGACGACCTGACCACGGTTCGCGTCCGTTTCACCAGTGGTGACGACTCGGGGCGGTACCTGTCGGCCGACGCCGATCTGAAGGGCCTGGTCGTCGGGCGGACGGTCGGCCAGGGCGAGTTCGTGCCGAAGGACGCCGCCGTACCCAAGTCCGACCAGGACCGCACCGAGTTCCCGCTGTCGGTGGCGGCCGGTCGCTTGCCGTCCGACACCGCGCCCGGCGATGTGGTGGACGTGTGGGTGGTGCCGAAGGAGGAGGGCCAGTCCGCCCGGTCGCTGTGGAGCAGTGTCCGCGTGTTGCAGATCGACTCGGTGAAGGGTGTCGCCGGCGGTTCGGCGCGCAGACAGGTGACGATCGCTCTCGCCTCGGCCGATCTGCCTCGTATCCCGGCCGCCCTCACCGCGATCAGCACCGGCGAGCCGACCCTGGTTCGGAAGGACGGCTGATGACGGTCCCAGTACTGCTGGCCGTTACCGGAGCGCCCTGGGAAGCAGACGTCGTACGGCGGACCGAGGGCGCTCCCGGGATCCGGATCGTACGGCGCTGTGTCGACGTCGCTGACGTGATGGCGGCGGCTGCGAGCGGTCAAGCGCGTGCGGTGTTGCTGGCCGACGCGTTGCCGCGGCTGTCGTCCGATGCGGTCGCCGCGCTGTATGCCCGCGGTATCGCCGTACTCGCCCTGGTCGACCCTCTGGAGACCGGTGCCCCGTTCGGCGCCGAGGACCGGCTGAGCCGGATGGGGATCGAGCGGATCCTGCCCGCCGATGTGAGCCCGGCGGACCTCGGCCGGGCGATCTCCGATGCGGTCGACGCCGGTCCGCCGGTCACGAGCTCGCACTTCGCGGGCGGATTCGTCCCGCTCTCGCCGGAGAATGCCGCCAACCCGCAGCCGGCCGCCTTCCCGCAGGGCACCGGCCGACTGGTCGCGGTCTGGGGACCCACCGGCGCGCCCGGGCGTACGACGGTCGCGGTCAACCTCGCCTGTGAACTCGCGGCGAAACGGGTCCCGACGCTACTCGCGGACGTCGACGTGTACGGCGGGACCGTTGCGCAGATGCTCGGGATGCTCGACGAGACGTCCGGGCTGGCCGCCGCGGCGCGATCGGCCTCGAACGGCTCGCTCGACATGGTGATGCTCGCCCGGCATGCGCGCGAGATGAACCCGCATCTGCTGGTGCTGACCGGACTCAGCCGGGCCGATCGGTGGACGGAGCTGCGACCCGCGGCGGTCGAGGCGATCTGGTCGACCGCGCGGACGCTGGCCCCGATCACGGTGGTGGACGCCGGGTTCTGTATCGAGACCGACGAGGAGATCTCGTTCGACTCGCTGGCGCCGCGGCGCAACGGGGCGACCGTGGTGACGCTCGAGGAGGCCGACGAAGTGGTTGTCGTCGGTACGGCGGACCCGGTCGGTCTGACCCGCCTGATCCGTGCGGTCCACGACCTGCGCGCCGTCGTACCGTCGGTCAACACCCGTGTGGTGGTGAACCGGCTGCGGTCCGGGTCGCTCGGCGGTTCGCCGGGTGACGCGGCGCTGGATGCGCTGCGTCAGTACGCCGGGATCGACAACGCCGCCCTGCTGCCGTACGACCTGAGCGCGACGGACACCGCGGTCGCGCACGGGCGCAGTCTGGCCGAGGCCGCGAAGTCGAGCAAGCTCCGCAAGGCGTTCCAGCAGCTCGCCACGGCGGTCGCGAACGACCTCCATTCCGTCCCTGCCTGAACCCGGACACTCAGGGTCGAGTCGGTGGGGATCTGGGGGACATCCCCGCCGACAGCAGGGCCGCGATGTGCCAGTGTTGGAAGCACTTCGACCCGCACTTGAGGGAGCGTCATGTCCGATGTCCAAGGCCGGCCGCGGAGCTCGATGAGCGTCGAGCGGCGGTACGGGATCGCGATCTCCGTCGCCCTCATCCTCGGCGGGGCGTACTGGGCGCTCACCGGACTGACCGAGGGCACCAAGAACAGCCAGACCAGCTACCCGGTGCAGGGCAGTTCGCTGCTCGTGAAGGGTGGTTCCGCGACGGTCGAGGTGCGGCCCGGCGACGGGACCGAGGTCAAGGTCGACCGGCAGTCCGAGCGGAACGTGTTCGGTTCGGACCCGAACGAGAAGTACGACGAGGGTGAAGGCAAGCTCGAGCTGGAAAGCGGTGGTTGTGGATTCCTGTCGTTCGGGTGCAAGACGACGTACGTCCTGACGGTGCCGCGGGACGTGAAGCTCACGGTCGAGACCAGCAGCGGCAATATGACGGTCAACGGGGTCGAGGGTGTGACGGAGCTGAAGAGCAGCTCGGGCGACATCGAGGTGCACGACGTCCGCGGACCGCTGGACCTCAAGTCGAGCTCGGGTGATCTCGAGGCGGACGGGCTCGCCTCGACCTCGGTGACGACGCACAGCAGCTCCGGGAGTACGTCGCTGGACTTCAGCGTCGCCCCGCAGACGATCGAGGCGAAGACGAGCTCCGGCGACGTCTCGATCCGGATCCCGTCCGGCGACCAGGCGTACAAGGTGGACACGGACACGTCGTCGGGCGACGAGTCGGCGAACGTGAAGATCGATCCGAACGCCAGCCGGACGATCACCGCGAAGACGTCTTCGGGTGACGTCAGCATCGAATACAACCACTGATCGTGGAGTGCGCACAGCGTGTGAGGGTGAGGGTCGGGAGGGTTAGGGCGACTGCCGTCTGAGTAGGCTTGCGCGCATGGTTGAGGAGCGGTCGGTGCCGCGTGGTCTGCTGGTGGACTGGGGCGGCGTGCTCACCTCGGGCCTCGAACCGGCGCTGCGGCGCTGGGCCGAACTGGACGATTTCGACTTCGATTCCTACCTCGAAGCAGTCATGAAATGGCTCCCGTCCGAGAGCGTGACCGCCGAGCTCAACCCGGTGCACGCCCTCGAACGCGGCCAGATCGCCGTCCCTGACTTCGAGCGCAAGCTCGCCTCGATCCTGGTCCGTCGCGACGGTACGCCGGTCCCCGCGGAGGGACTGATCGAGCGGATGTTCGCGCACTTCGAGCACCAGCCCGCGATGTCCGCGCTGGTCCGCCGCGTCAACGAGCGCGGGATCCGGACCGCGCTGCTGTCGAACTCCTGGGGCAACACCTACCCGCGGGACACCTGGGACGGGATGTTCGACGACATCGTCATCTCCGGCGAGGTGGGCCTGCGCAAACCCGAGCCGGAGATCTTCAAGCTCGCCGCCGAGCGGCTCGGCCTCGAGCCGGCCGAATGTGTGTTCGTCGACGACCTGCAACTCAACGTCGACGGCGCCCGCGCGGTCGGGATGACCGCGATTCTTCACACCGAGTACGACGACACCCGGCGAGCGCTGGAAACCCTGTTCGGAGCCGACCTGACGTGACCGTGACCACCCCTCCCTCCTCCCCAACTCGTGCGGCCGGTCGTCGTCGCGTCGTCATCGCGATCGCCGGATGCGCGGTCCTCGTGGCGCTCGGCGCCTGGATCGGCCACCTGTACGGCGGCATGATCGACCTGCGCGTCTACCGGATGGGCGGCTCGGTCCTGCTGCACGGCGACTCGCTGTACGACGCGAAACTGCCCGGCGGCTCGAACCTTCCGTTCACCTACCCGCCGTTCGCCGCGATCGCGATGGTCCCGCTGGGCGCCGTACCGTGGGCTGTCGCGCTGGTGGTCTGGACGACGATCTCGGTGCTGTCCATCACCGCGCTGTGGCGGGCCAGCCTGACAAAGACGTTCTGGTCGTTCGTCACCCAGCGGAAGCGTACGGCGGTGCTGATCGCGCTGACCGTACTGTCGCTGCTGCTCGAGCCGGTCTGGCAGACGATCCAGTTCGGCCAGATCAACCTGTTGCTGACCGCAATGATCCTGCTGGACCTGATCCGGCCGAACGACGCGCGCCTGCGCGGGTTCTGGCTCGGCGTGACGATCGGAATCAAGCTCACCCCGCTGCCGATCCTCGCGCTGCTGGTGGTCACGAAGCAGTGGCGGGCGCTGCGCAACGCTGTACTCGGGTTGCTGGCGACGATGGCGATCGGGTTCGCGATCGTGCCGCACCAATCGTGGCGGTACTGGACCGACGTGATCCTGGACGCCAACCGGGTCGGCGGGCTCGCCTACACCGGCAACCAGTCGTTCAACGGGTTCCTGCACCGGATCGGTGACGAGGCGAGCTGGGTGCAGCCGACCTGGTTCGTGCTGTCGGCCGCGTTCGGGCTGGCGGTGCTGTGGCTGGCCCGGAAGTACTGGCTCGCCGGCGAGCGCGTCACCGCGATCTCCGTGATGGCGCTCGCGGTCCTGTACGCGTCGCCGATCTCGTGGAGCCACCACTGGGTGTGGATCATCCCGCTCGGCGTGAGCCTGATCCGCGGCGTCAACCGCGTCTGGGGCCTCAACCCGGCGGTCGTCACCGGCGTACTGTTCTACGGCCTGTTCGTCCTGCGCTCGATCTGGTGGGTCCCGTTCCGCGACGACCGCGAGCTCGACTGGACCTTCTGGCAGTCGATCCCCGGCAACTCCCACCTGATCGTCGGAATGATCGCCTTCATCCTGCTGGTGATCACGAGCCGCGGCCTACCGAAGGCTCAAGAAGAGAAGAGCAGTAGTAGGCCGCCGCAGGTGTAGCCGACCATGACGACCAGTAGGGGGAGCTGGCCGGCCAGGGCCTTTGCGCGGGGGAACAGGGCGACCGCGCGGTCGTGGGCCGAGGTGACTCCGAGCAGGTGACCGCAGACCACGGCGAGGACCTGGATGACCGAGATTGCCGTGCTGTGGTTGGTGATGCCGGTGTTCACCGCGAGGAGGCCGGTGCCGAAGATGTTGGCGCCGTTGCTCAGCGGGTCGCTCAGGTAGATCAGCGTCCGCTGCCCCTCCAGGATGAACAGGGTCAGGTAGTGCGCGACGACGTACCCGAAGGCGATCGGTACGACGGAGTGCGCGAACAGGCCCGGTAGCGAAGTCCGCGAGCTGTCGGAGAGCCGGCCGGCCAGGACCGTCGCACCGGAGTACGTGATCAGCACGAACAGGATGAAGACGATCAGCGCGCCGGTGCCGAGCCAGGTCATCGAGATGTCCTGGTTCTGCGCCCAGCCGATCCACGACGACGAGTTCGAGAACCCGTCGTACGCCGTCGAGCCGAGCAGCGCCGCCACCATCCCCACCAGTCCGGGCTGCGCGCGAAGGCCGTCGAGGTTCTCCAGCGGCCGGCGGAGCACCAGCAGTCCGTCGGTACGGCGACCCCACGGCGACAGGCGCGACATCAGGGTCGCGTACACCTCGAACGGATCGCCCTGCGCGAACCAGCGGTCCCCGAACATGACCGCTCCGAACATCGTGATCACGACGTACAGCGCGATCCACGCCTGCAGCACCGGGATCGTGGCGCGGTCCGGCGCGACCAGTTCCAGCCAGGTGAACGCGAAGATGCCCAGCGTGGCCGGCCACAGACCCACCCAGGCCGGGAGCTCGAGCAGGCCCTTGGACGGCGGCTGGCGGAGCAGCTTCGACAGCAGCAGGTGGAGGGTGCGCAGCGGGTTCAGCGTCCGCCAGACCGGGCCGAAGACCAGTGAGATCGGCACCAGCCCGACCCACACCAGGATGTAGATGAAGCCGAAGATCGGGTTCGTCAGCCGGTCGACGCCGAACACCAGCGAGACCATCGCGTACAGGAAGGTCGCCAGCCCGAGCAGCCGGACCGCCCACCGGAACCAGCCGGCGTCGACGGTCCGGGTGATTGCGGTCGGCAACGGTACGCCGGACGCGTCACCGCGGTACTTCGGATTACGCCAGGCCAGCCCGAGTACGACGAACGACAGCGCGACCGCGACCGCGGCCCCACCGACCGCCAGCCCGAACGGAACCGGCAGGTCCTGACGACCACCGATCCCATGAAGGGGCAACATCACGAGACGACAAGTTTGGCGACGAGCTTGCCGCTCTTGTGGGTCTCGACCTCGAAGGTGCCCTTCATGTTCGCGGTGAACTTGACCGAGGCGGGCTTGCCCGGGGTGAGCTCCAGCTCCTTGTCGTACCCGTGGATGTGCAGCTCCTCGGCGGAGTCGCTGACCGCCTTGACCAGCACGGTCTGGCCGGCCTTCACCTTGATCGTCGCGCCGCTCGGGTTGACCTTGCCGTTGGCAACGGTGACGTCGACGGTGACGTCCGCCTGCTCACCGGACGGGTCGGCGGTGTTCGACGGCGAGCTCGTGTTCGGCTTGCCCGGGGTCGGGGTGCTGGTCGGGAGGGTCGATGTCGGCGTACTGGCCGGGGCGCTCGGCGAGGGGGTGGTCGTGCCGCCGGTGCTGTCTCCGCCGCAGCCGGCCAGGACCAGCATGCCGAGGGCGGGCAGAAGAGCGGTGGCGGCACCGCGAGTGAGCGTCGAACGCATCGGTCCAGGAGCCTTTCGAGGGGTCATGTGACATATCGAGGTGCGAGACGCACCCTCTTGCCTGACGAACACGGATAGCTCAGTGTTCCCGTACAAGCAGTGTCGCAGCCCACTGTCCGTGGGGCCCGCTAGGGTGAGAATCCGTCGAACTGAGAGGAAGGTGACCGCCGTGCCCGACCGGTTGACGTCGCTCGACCTCACCTTTCTCAAGGCCGAGTCGCCGGCCACCCCGATGCACGTCGGGACGGTCGACATCTTCGAGCCGCCGGTGCACGGTGACGAGGGGTTCGACTACGAGAGCCTGGTGGCGCTGATCCGGGACCGGATCACGTTCGTGCCGAAGTACCGGCAGCGGGTCCAGCACGTGCCCGGCCGGTTCGCCGGGCCGGTGTGGGTGGACGACGAAGAGTTCGACATCACCTTCCATGTACGGCGCTCCGCCCTGCCGCGCCCCGGCACACACGCGCAGCTGCTGGAGCTGGTCGCCCGGATCATGTCCCGGCGGCTCGACCGGGCCCGCCCGCTGTGGGAGATGTACCTGGTCGAGGGCCTGCAGGGCGACCGGTTCGCGATCATCGCGAAGTCCCATCAAGCGCTTGTCGACGGCAACAGCACGGTCGACATCGGCCAGGTGGTGCTGGACTCGACGGCGCAGCCCAAGGACACGCCGACGGACACCTGGCAGCCGGAGCACCCGCCGTCCGCGCTGGAGCTGCTCGCCGGGGTGTTCGCCGACGCCACCAAGCACCCCAGCGCGGTCCTGGAGCTGGCCCGCGCGGAGATGGCCAGCCTGACCGGCTCGACCTCGGTTCGTGAGGTGCTCGGCGACGTGGTCGGTTCCCTCGTCGCGCAGCGGCATGCGCAGGAGAGCTCACTGCATGTGAAGACATCGGGTCAGCGGCGGTTCACCACCGTGCAGACCGACCTGGAGGACTACCGGACCATCCGCGCAGCCCACGGCGGCACGGTCAACGACGTGATCCTCGCCGTGGTCGCGGGCGCGTTCCGGGCCTGGATGATGACCCGCGGCGAGGGCGTCGGGCCGACGCGGAGCGTGCGCGCCGTGGTCCCGGTCAGCATCCGCGACGACGAGGACGACGAGCCCACCTCGCTCGGCTCCCGGGTGATCGCCTCGAGCGTGAACCTGCCGGTCGGCGAGAACTCCCCGGTCATGCGGCTGCACCAGATCTCGTACCAGACCAAGGTGCACAAGGACACCGGTCGCGCGGTCAGCGCCCGCTCGCTGGTCGGGATCGCCGGGTTCGCCCCGACGACGCTGCATGCGCTCGCCGCCCGGGTCGCGACCGCCACGGTCCGGCCGATCGACGACGTGGTGATCACCAACGTGCCGGGTCCGCAGTTCCCGCTGTACGCGCAGGGTGCCCCGATGCTCGCGTCGTACCCGGTGGTTCCGTTGATGCCCGGTCAGGGCCTGTCGGTCGGCGTCACGTCGTACGACGGGAAGGTGTACTACGGTCTGAACGCGGACCGCACTGCCATGCCGGACCTCGCTGTTTTCGCCCAATGTGTGACCGATGCGCTGGACGAGTTGCTGGACACCACCAAGGGCAGCCGGAACCGGGCTTCCCGGGGCCGGAAGAAACAGACCAAGAAGGCGGGCTCATGAGGGTCTACGTCCCATCCACGCTCCCGTTGCTGGGCGCGGCGTGCAATGCCGGCGAGGTCGGCCCGGCGCCGCTGACGGCGTACGGCGTGACACCGGCGCTGCGCGAGTGGTACGTCGAAGGCGACGACGAGGAGCTGGAGTACGCCGCGATGGCGCAGGCGGCCCGCGCCTCGGTAGGACTGCTGGCCGCCGATCCGGGTACCACTCGGAGACGGGTGGTGATCGCGGCCGAGGTCAGCGCCGTACCGCCCGCCGACGGGTCCGTGGAGCTCGGTGACGCCCGGCTGGAGCTGCACGTGGTGATTCCGTGGCGGTCGGTGGCGTCCGTGCATATCGACGCGGCGCAGGCGACCACGGTGATCGGCAAGGCCGCGGACCTCTGGGAGGCGGCACAGAGCGGTGACGACAACGCGGTGTTCGCCCTGGATTCGTGCGAGGCTGAAGACCTGATGTGGTACGCGACACAGGAGATCCCCGATCTGCTCGCGGCGGAGGGGCCGCGCGGCGGACAGCGCACTTAGGGAGCTGATGGCGATGCAGGCGATCTGGAAGGGGGCCATCTCGTTCGGGATGGTGACGATCCCGATCAAGGTGTTCTCCGCGACCGAGGAGAAGGACATCTCGTTCCGTCAGGTGCACGTCGCCGACGGGGGCCGGATCAAGTACAAGCGGATCTGCTCGATCGACGGCGAAGAGGTGCCGTACTCCGACATCGGCAAGGGGTACGAGATGGCGGACGGCCGGATGGTGGTGCTGGACTCGGACGACTTCGCCGACCTGCCGCTGTCCAGCAAGAAGGTCATCGACGTGCTGGAGTTCGTGCCGGCCGACCAGGTCGACCCGCTGTACCTGGGAAAGTCGTACTACCTGGCCGCCGACGGCGGACCTGGTGCCAAACCGTACGTACTGCTCCGGGACGCGCTCGAGGGCTCCGAGCTGTATGCACTGGTCAAGGTCGCGCTGCGGTCGCGGGAGAGCCTGGGGCTGTTGCGGACGGTCGACGACGTCCTGGTGCTGCAGGTGATGCTGTGGCCGGACGAGATCCGGGACAAGGCGTTCGCGGCACCGCCGGAGGACGTGGAGATCCGGTCGCAGGAGAAGGCGATGGCGTCGTCGTACATCGACACGCTGCGCGGTGAGTTCGACCCGGACCAGTACCACGACGAGTACCGGCACGCGCTGGAGAGGGTCGTCCAGGCGAAGGCCGAGGGCGTGCCGCTGCCGGAGTCCGAGGAAGAGGAGACAGAGGGCGCCGAGGTCGTCGACCTGGTCGCCGCGCTGCGTGCCTCGGTCGAGGCGGCAAAGGCGCGTCGCGCGGGTGGTGGGTCCGGCGAGGCCGAGGCCAAGAAGGCACCCGCCAAGAAGGCCGCGGCGAAGAAGGCACCGGCCAAGAAGGCGGCTGCCGCCAAGAAGGCGCCGGCGAAGAAGGCTGCCAAGAAGGCTACGAAGAAGTCCGCATGAGCGAGCGAACAGACATCCCGAAGGATGCTTCGGAGATTCCCGACGACCCCGGTGCACCGGTGGTCGAGCCCGGGGCGTTCCTGCTCGAGCTGATCCCGGTGCCGGTGTCCGACATCGACCGGGCGAAGCGGTTCTACTCCGAGCAGTGCGGGTTCAACGTCGACGTGGACGTGTCGCCGGCCGACGGTGTCCGCGTCGTACAGCTGACGCCGCCGGGCTCGTACTGCTCGATCAGCCTGCTCCGGGGTCTGCCGATGGCGGACATGGAGCCAGGGTCAATGCGCGCTCTGCATCTGGTCGTGAAGGACATCGAGGCCGCGCGTCAGCAACTCATCGGGCGCGGTGTCGAGGTCGGCGAAACCGAGGACCTCGGCGGTGTGTACTACGCCTGGTTCAAGGACCCGGACGGCAACACATGGGCCCTCCAACACATGCCCTGGCGCCGCTAGAGGTCAGCCGGCCCGCGAACTACCGCCCCAAGGGCCGGCGCCTCGGAACCACTTTCCGCCGACTGATCAGCCAGCCGTCCGGCATCCGCACCACGACATCCTCGTAGACGAGGCTCGCGCAACTCCCGTTGGCCATGATCCCGATGGCTTTCGACCGAGCGGTCACCTCGTCCGGCCCGACCTCGGTCAGCACGATGTTGGTCACGTGATGCCCCACCGGATTGTTCTCGCCCATTGCCAGCCCCGCCTCCCACAGCGCCGCGCGCCCGGTGATCACCCCACCCCCGAGATCCGACACGTCGTACTCCACGTCCGGCGTGAACAACCCGTCGTACCGCTCCCCGCTGTCGACGAGATGCCCGTGCAGATTGATCAGCTCGGTAATGGCGATCCGGTCGGTCGCGTCCATCGTTGCTCCTAACTGGGGAAGTCCCCGATTAGTGCTAGTGTAACCAGGGATGTCCCCACTTAAGCCGCTACGGGCCGATGCCCGGCGGAACCGCGACCAGCTGATCGGCACCGCACGGGCGGTGTTCGCCGAGTTCGGCACCCAGGCGCCGCTGGACGAGATCGCGCGGCGCGCCCGGATCGGCAACGCGACGCTGTACCGGCACTTCCCGACCCGGGACGACCTGATCGTCGCCGTGTATGCGGAGGAAGTCGCGGAGCTGTGCGAGGTCCCCGAGGCGGATGACCCGCTCGACGGGCTGTTTGACTGGTTGGACGCGTTCGTCCGCCATGTGACGGAGAAGGGCGATCTGGCCCGCAGTCTCGAGCCGTCGGCGCGGCGGTCCGGCTTGCACGAGGAGTGGCATGCGGCGATGTCCGAGACGGTCGGCCGGCTCGTCGATCGGGCGCAGCGGGCGGGGTTGCTGAGGGCGGACGTCGACCCGATCGACCTGCTGCAGATCGCCGCCGGAATGGCTGCTGCGGAGCCGGCTCGAGTGGAACGTATGCTGCGAATAGTGCGGCGTGGAGTGGGTGCTTTTCGACCGGACCAGTAGGTCTTGTGGTCGGTTTTGTGGTCAGGTTCGTTTCCCGTGGTGAGTCATGGCACCATGCTTGTGTCATCAACGGGCAAGGCCGCCCACCCACACCGGCCCCCACCCAGTAGAGGAGCTTGCACGATGGATGCGGTTACCGCTGTTCCGACGCCTGCCAACGAGCCCGTCAAGGGGTACGCGCCTGGTTCCGGGGAGCGCGCGAGTCTCGAGGCCAAGCTCAAGGAGTTCACCGCGGCGGGTGCGATCGACCTGACCTGCACGATCGGCGGCGAGCAGAAGCTGGGTGGCGGTACGCCGATCCAGGTGGTGCAACCGCACAAGCACGCGCACGTGCTCGGCACGCTCGGCAACGCGACCGAGGCGGACGGCAAGGCCGCCGTCGGCGCGGCCCTGGCGGCCGCTCCGGCCTGGCGCTCGCTGTCCTTCGACGACCGTGCGGCGATCTTCCTGAAGGCCGCCGACCTGCTGGCCGGCCCGTGGCGCGACACCCTGAACGCGGCCACCATGCTCGGCCAGTCCAAGACCGTGCAGCAGGCCGAGATCGACGCTGCCTGCGAGCTGATCGACTTCCTCCGGTTCAACGTGGCGTTCGCGCGGCAGATCGTCAGCGACCAACCGATCTCGTCCCCGGGCGTGTGGAACCGGGTCGACTACCGGCCGCTTGAGGGCTTCGTCTACGCGATCACGCCGTTCAACTTCACCGCGATCGCCGGCAACCTGCCGACCGCGCCGGCGCTGATGGGCAACACCGTGGTGTGGAAGCCGTCGCCGACGCAGCAGTTCGCGGCGCACTGGACGATGCGGCTGTTCGAGGCCGCGGGCCTGCCGGCCGGCGTGATCAACCTGGTCACCGGTGACGGCATCGACGTCAGCAAGGCGGCGCTGACCCACCCGGATCTGGCTGGCATCCACTTCACCGGCTCCACGAAGACGTTCCAGTCCCTGTGGGGCACGGTCGGCACGAACATCGCGTCGTACAAGACCTATCCGCGGCTGGTCGGGGAGACCGGCGGCAAGGACTTCATCCTGGCGCACCCGTCCGCGGACCCGGCGGTGGTGAAGACCGCGATGATGCGCGGCGCGTTCGAGTACCAGGGGCAGAAGTGCTCCGCGGCTTCCCGGGCGTACGTCGCGCGCTCGGTGTGGGACCGGATCCGGGACGACATCGTCGCGGAGACCGAGGCGATCACGATGGGCGATGTCACCGACCTGTCGAACTTCATCGGCGCCGTGATCGACGACCGCGCGTTCGCCAAGCACAAGGCGGCGCTGGACCGGGCCCGGGCGACGGACTCGATCGAGGTCGTTGCTGGCGGCACCTACGACGACAGCGAGGGGTACTTCGTCCGCCCGACGCTGCTGGTGTCCGACGACCCGACCGACGAGATCTTCACGACTGAGTACTTCGGCCCGATCCTGGGCGTGCACGTGTACGACGACGCGGACTACGCGAGCGTGATGCAGGGCATGGAGCACTCGGCGCCGTACGGGCTGACCGGTGCGGTCATCGCGCAGGACCGGCATGCGGTCGCGGAGGCGGCGGAGTACCTGCGGTTCGCGGCCGGGAACTTCTACGTCAACGACAAGCCGACCGGTGCGGTCGTCGGGCAGCAGCCGTTCGGCGGCGCGCGGGCGTCCGGCACCAACGACAAGGCCGGCTCGATGTGGAACCTGATCCGCTGGGCCTCGCCGCGGTCGATGAAGGAGACCTTCGCCCCGCCGACGGACTACCGCTACCCGCATCAGGGTTGATCGGGGATTACCCGGGAATCGGCGGCCGGTGGGAGCACTTCCGCCGGGCCCGTCGTTCCCCGGGTATGCATGCGACTGATCTGCACCTCGAGCCGAACGAAGCCTCCGATCTGTGCCGCGTCTTCACGCCTGACGTCCTGGCGCGGCACGGATGGGACCGGGCATTCGTCACCGTCCTGGACGAGACGACCGCGGAGGACGCGCTCGCGTTGCTCGTGCACGACGCCGGAGCGGCACTCGACGAGGGCTGGTCGGCCCGGCGGATCCACGCCGACGCAGGCCTGAGCGCGGGTAAGACCGAGGATGCCGAGGCGTGCGCTGCGCGCGACGGGTACGTGTACCTGCTCGGTTCGCAGTTCGGGAAGAAGGCGGGGCCGCTGTCGGCCAAGCGGTCCTGGATCGCCCGGGTCGCGGAGCAGTCGATCGCCGGCGACGAGTCCGTCTCGATGGAGATCGTGCGGTTCCGGTTCGGTTTGCATCGGGCGGTGAACGACGCGCTCGCGGACGTCGACCTGCTGCCTGTCGGGCGGCTCGGACGGCAGACATACGTCGAGGCGACGATCGCTCGTGGACAGTTGAAGGCCAAGAGCTGGGACGGGACGATTCGCCCGGCTGATCACCCGATCAACGTCGAGGCGGCCGAGTTCCGTGCCAACGGCAACCTTTTGCTGGGGCTGCGGTACCCGGTGACTGCCGACGGGCATCCGGTGCTGGTGGAGCTCGAGAACGTCGGCGAGCTGTTCGACGATCCGGACGCCGTACCGCGTTGTGGCAACGTCTGGATCCTTGGCGATGCAGGCAGCGTGGAGGCGCCGGTGGGGCTGCGGGCGCTCGATACGAGGGGCGGCGACGTGTTCGACGCTGTTGTGGGCGACCTTGATGCGTCGGGCAAGTCGGCCACGGTACTCGCGGACCACCCGGAAGGTGCTCTCGCGGACTCCGAACACATCCGCTTCGAACTACCGCCCGAGGCCGGCGGGGTTGTTGGTAGCAAGGTGATCCACCACTTCGGCGATGTACGCCGGGTCGAGGGCGTCGCGGTCGACGACGAGGGCCACGCCCACTACGTCATCGACGAGGAAGGACATGTCGCCCTTCGCACGCTCGTCTTCGATTGAGGTTCAGGTCGCGAGGCCCCGGCGTACCGTGATGTAGAAGGTGGTCAGGTCGTCGATCAGCGCCTCGACCTGCGGCGGAGCGGTGAGATCCGCGTCCAGCAGCCAGTCGGAGACCAGGTCGAACATGCCGCCGATCAGCCCGATCGCCACGCTGTGCCGTGCCGTGCGTTGCTCCTCGGGCTGCGGTCCGTCGTACCGGTCCCAGAGCTGGATGAGGAAACCGGCCGCCCACCGCCGGTTGGTACGGCGCTGCCGTTCGACCGCTTCCGAGATGCCGGACGCCATGCCGAACGTGACCTTGGTGATCCGCGGATCGTCGACCAGTGCATGCACGAAGATCGCGAGCAGCCGCGGCGCCTCCTGCCGCTCGTTGCCGGTCGCCTGCGCGGCGGCGCCTTCCATGCGCTCCTCGAGGCGTTCGGAGGTCCGCCGGAGCAGCGCCAGATAGCACTCCTCGCGGCTGGTGAACAGCTCGTAGAAACTCTTCGTCCCGATGTACGCCGTACTGCAGATCTGCTCGATCGACGTACCGAGATATCCGTTGTCGGCGAACAGCTTCAGCGCCGCGTCCAGCAACTGCTCGCGTCGTTCGGCCCGGCGTTGCCCGGCGTCCAGTCCCCGTATCGTGCGACTCATGCGCTGGACACTACCCCGAGTGGCGGATCCGTAACCGACAGGTCTTGTTATGAACACGAGCTCTTGTTTATAACCTGCCGACATGCTCCACTACCCGTGATCTACTGATCACTCATCGATACTGTCACGGGGAGTTGTCATGCGCTACCGCCTCCGCCGAACCGCCGCCGGCCTGCTCGCCGCCGTCCTCCTGACCGGAGCCGTCACCTCCGGCACCGCGACTGCCACCGCGACCACGGCTGGTGCGGTGTCGTCGGGGTTCGACGACTGGACGTGCAAACCGTCGGCCGCGCATCCGAATCCGCTCGTCCTGCTGCACGGCCTCGGCGGCAACGGCCCCGGCAACTACTCGTACCTCGGCCCGTTCCTGGCCGCGAAGGGCTACTGCGCCTTCACCCTCACCTACGGCCAGGCAACCCCGGCGATCCCGGTCGGCGGCACGGTCTCGATCGCGCAATCGTCCGCGGAGATCGCGTCATTCGTCCAGCGAGTCCGCCAGGCGACCGGCGCGGCGAAGGTCGACATCGTGGGGCACTCCGAGGGTGGATTCCAGTCCATCTACGGACCGAAGGTCCTCGGGTACGCCGACCAGGTCGGCAAGGTGATCGCACTGGCGCCGCCGACGCACGGTACGACGTTCGGCGGGCTGGTCAGCGTCGGTGACTACCTCGGCCTCAGCCCGCTCGTCGACCAGGTTCTGCGGCAGTTCGGCTGCCCGGCGTGCGACGAGCTCATCGTCGGCGGATCGGCCGTCGCAAAGGTGACCGCGGGCCCGATCGCGCAGCCAGGCGTGAGGTACACCGTGATCGCCTCCCGCTTCGACGCCCTGGTGACACCGCACGAGACCTCGTTCATCCGCGAGCCCGGCGTGACGAACGAGTACGTCCAGGAAACCTGCCCGCTGGATCCGGTCGGCCACGTCGGCCTCGCCTTCGACCCGACCGTCGCCCAACTGGTGGTCAACGCTCTCGACCCCACGCGTGCAACCCGGGTGACCTGCGCCTTCGGCCCGCCGCTGTAGATCTTATTCGGAGGCGGCGACACACGCGGTTGCCTATCCTCGCCAACGTGACACCCGACGAGGCACTCAGGTTGCTGGGGCGTGAAGCCGACCACCGGGACACGGAGCGGGCACTGCGGGACGCCGGGTGGACTCCTTGTGGGGCGGGGGACTGGGCGATTGCGTTGCGGGCTCCGGATGGTCGCGCGGCTGCGCGGATCAGTCCGTTCGATCCGACTGCGCCGTACACGGTGGCGTTGTATCGGGAGGCGGCGCACACCCGTCAGGTACCGCGGCTGTTCGCGCATCGTCGGCTGGTGGGTGGCGGGGACCTGCAGATCATGGAGTGGCTCGAACCGGTCGATGCGGACGAGGCGGCTGAGTTCCACCGGGCGCTGGCCGCACGGGAGCCGGAGGTCGCGGAGCTTGCGGATGTCGTACGGCGGGTGCAAGAGCGAGGGCTCCGGGAGTCGCCGTGGTTCGCGCCGAAGCTGGACGACAACCCGGACAACATCATGCGCAACGCGGACGGCCGCCTGGTCGCCGCGGACCTCTTCGGCGCCGACGGCCCGAGGCTCTACGCGGCAGTCGTCGACGATCCGCATCTCGTGGTAACCACCATCCCCGAGCCCGAACGCCGCTTCATGACCGAAATCCCCCTCACCAACACCGGCCCCTGGCCCCCCGAAGTACGCGAAACCATGCGCAAAAACCTCACCACCGCCGACACCCACACCCAGCGGCTGTGAGGACGCGTCGGGAACTGGGGATAGCCGCTGGGGTCGTGGGACAGGAAATAGCCTGTCCCCAGTCCCCGGGGCTTCTTCACACTTAGGCGGATTGGTGGAGTTGTTGGGTGGGTGGGTCTACCAGGAGGGCGGAGCCGCATTTGACGCAGATCCACTCGTCGGGCTCGTCGACCAGGTAGTCCGAGGGTTCGATGCGTTCGAAGGGCATCACGGTGGCGCAGAAAGCGCAGTACTGGGCCGTGTCGGTCGTCGACAGGGTCCGATCGTGCTTCTTTCGCAGGGAACTTCGCATCAGACGGGTCACCTCCGGTGCAACACTTCTTCTCAGGTTGCCACCGGAGGCGACGCAGTCAGCGCAACGACACGGCCTGGACGAGGATGGGCGAGGTTACTTGCCGGACCAGTCGTGGCCGAGGTCGTGTTCTTTTTGGAGGCCCGAGCGGATGGCGTCTACGACGAACGGCTCCAGCTTCTTGCCGATCAGGGGTACGGCGACCTTGACGTCGAGGTCAATGGCCTGGACGGTCTGAGCACCGTCCTGGGCGATCCGGGCGGTGCCCTTCAGGGTCACCGGAGTGTTGGCGATCTCGCCGGACACGTCTGCGGTCCGCGTACCGTCGGCCGCGGCGGCGTGCCAGGTCTCGGTCTGCACGACGGTCAGGGTGTCGCCGACAAACTTCCGCGCCATGTCGGGGATGTCGGTGGACTCCATCTGGCGGGAGACCCGGACGACCGTGTCGGTACCTGACGTGCTGACCGTGACGTCGTACGACAGCGCCTTGGTCTTCTCGCAGGCCTGCTCGCGGAAGGCGGTGTCCGTCACGATCGCGAACACTTCCTCGGGGGTGGCGTCGTACGACGCCGACATCTTCAGCTCCATGCCCGTCATCATGGCATCTAGGGCGTGGCACCCGGCGTCAACGTGACCGTGACGGTGCGGTTCTGGGCGTCGGTGCGGTACGGCGGGTGTGCCTGGTCGCCGGACTGCATCGTGAACGCGGTCAACGGGAGACCGGACGCGGTGCTGAGCTGCTGGGTCGCGACGCGGGCTCGTAGGAGTGCGGTGCGTGAGCCGCCGGAGTTGGTTCCGCCTGGTACGACGACCGAGTAGCCGGTCACGGTGATCGTTGCCTTGACCCCGGGGAGCCGTTTTCCGAGTACGTCGAGTGCGCGCTCGCCGGATGTACTGAGGTCGGTGCCGGCTGCGAAGACCCCCTCTGTGAATACGACGCGCACCGCGCCTTTCTCGCGCTGCACCAGCACACCTGCACCCGCAACGCGCCGCGCGATCACATCCAGCTCGCCTGCGGTTGCAGCTGCTTCGGCCCGGCGCTGCGCCTCCAACGCCGCCAACCGCCGAGCCAACGCAGCCGCCCGCTCCTCGGCACCGGTGTCGACACTCGGCGTAGGAGCCGGCGTCGTCTGCACCTGAGTCGGTTGCGCCACAGGCTCATCAGCACGACCACCCAACGCAACCGCGCCTCCAGCAACCACCGCACCCACCAGCACCACCGCCACGACAACCGGAAGAACAGGCCGCGACGCCCGCCGATGCCCGCGAATACCCGCAACCACCCGCCGCCCCGCCACGGCCCCAGCCACCAACCCACCTGCTCCAGCCTTCTCCACCTCCGCCCAGAGAGCGTCGGCCTCGGCCCATCTCTTTTGCTGGGCTCGGACTCGGGCCAGTAGGTCGAGCACCTCGACCGACGGGTCTTCAAGGTCGGTGAGCAAGGTGGCGGCGCCGCGCAGGTCCCCGTGGCGGGCAAGGTCGGCCGCTCGGGCCAGGGCTACCTGCTGGCGGAACGCGGTCATTGCGTGAGCCCGATGATGATCTCCCGCTCGTCACGCGGAAGCAGCCGGATCATCTGCTGTACGACATGTTCCAGCGACCGCTCGTCGCGCCGATTGATCGCATCCCGGCCCTCCGCAACCAGCCGGTCCGCCTCAGCAGTCGGCGGCAGCATCCCAGGCGACCGGACGACCTCCCAGTACACAGCCTCGTACCACCCCGGCTGCCTCCGGTAGAGCCGCGCCATGAAGATCTCGGTCCGCTCCGTCGCCGCGTCGATCGCCTTCAGATCGCGGTCGTCGATCGCCTGCTGTGCCGCCTCCCGCAGCGCGGTCAGCTCCTGCTCATCCCGTACCGCACCCGCCTGCTGAACCAACTCACCAGCCTCCGCCAGCAGATCGAGCAACCCCCGAGTACGACGCGGCAACGCAGCCAGATCGTCGATATCGTCCAGCTCCGCCTGGAAGTCCCGCAGTCGGTCCTCGGCCGTCGCCGCCGCACCGGCATCCGTCGCAGACGCCCGTACCTGCTCCCGAACGGTCGGCAACGTGCCCTCCGCCTCCAGCCGTCGCAACCGCTCGTCAACATCCGGCAGATCCGCCGACCGCTGCAACACGTCGTACCGGTCCTCGGCCTCCGCCAGTTGCTGCGTCAGTACGTCGGCCGACGGCGTCCGCACCGACCCGAGGTCGATCTCGGCCTCGAACTGCGCCCCGATCAGCGGTACGTCGGCGACCACCGTCACCAGGTTCGACGCGTCCACCTCGAACGTGACCTCGACCTCGGTCCCGACCGGCAGATCCATTCGCAGGTCGACCGGCTTGATCGTCAACAGCCCGACCGGCCGGTTCCGGTTCGCGCGTACCCGTTCTCCTTGCACAACAGGGATCCGGATCATCGCCTCGTCGTCGCGCCGGAGCAGCGTGTACGACGTACGGAACTTCCCGTGGGCCGTCGTCGGCACCCCGGCGCCCTTGCGCAGCAGCGGTGAGAACGTCTTGTCGGCCAGCTGGATTCCGAGCGAATGCGCGAGCCGCGCACCGCCGAACGTCTCGGTCCGGTGGGTGATCGACAATGTGTTCGGGACCAGCTTCTGCGGCGCGCCGGCCGGGTCGATCAGCTCGACGGTGAATCGCGACGTACGGCGCTCGTCCACGTCGACCTCGGTCGCGAACGCACCGACCCGGTTGAGCGCGATGTTCGCGGTCCGGAACGGCGGCCGGCCTTCGGGGTTCGCGAGTACGACGGAATAGCCGGTCCAATCCAGGTCCCGCCCGGCGCGCAGCCGCCCCGCCACGGTCGTCGTGGTCGTGGTGACAGCCGGTTCGTACGAGAGTTCGACGGCGAACTCGCCCGCTGCCGGGGCCGCGGCCAGTGGCGCGGGATGCCGGATGGTGCTCGCGAACAACGCGGCGCCGCGGGCCACCACCGTCGACGGGTCCAACCGGGTCTCCAATGAGATCCCGATCCCGTCGGCCGGGTCGGCGAGCCGTTCGCGCAGGCCAGGGGAGAGCGTGACACCGCCGACCAGGAGCAGCTTGTCGATCGCGTCCGCCGACAGGCCGTTCTCCCGTATCGCCTCGCGGCAGAGGTTGATCGCGCGCACGTAGTACGGCTCGGCGACGCGGTCGAGGGCGCCGCGGGTGAGGGTGAAGTCGAACGTCTCGCTGTCGCCGCCCGGGGTGTCCAGCTCGACCAGGACGGAGGTCGACTCGATGCCGGAGAGCGCGATCTTCGCTTCCTCTGCCGCCGCCTTCAGCCTGGCGAAGTTTCGTGCGTGATGCGGGTTGTCGCGTTGGAAGTCGGACAGCCCGAACTCCGAGGCGGCAGCCGGTGCGAGCACTCGCTCGACGAGTGCCCAGTCGATCAGCTTGCCGCCCAGGTACGGGTCGCCGGCGTGGTGCAGCACGCGCAGTTCGCCGTCGCGCTTGTTCACCACCGCGGCGTCGAAGGTCCCGCCGCCGAAGTCGAACACCATCCAGTAGGCCCGGTCGCTGGTGTCCTGCAGCCCGTAGGCGAACGCGGCCGCAGTCGGCTCCTGCAGCAGTGGCGAACCGGGCACGAATCCGGCCAAGGTGGCTGCCTCGACGGTCGCCTTGTTCTGGTTCAGGGCGAACGCCGCCGGGACAGTGATGACGGCCGCGGTCGGAACATCGTTCAGGAACCGGGTCGCGTCATTGCGCAACGTCTTCAGGACTTCCGCCGACAGCTGCGGCGGCGTGAGCTGAACGCCGGCCCTCGCGAACTTCCGGGCCACATCGGCCAGACCCATCTCGAGCTTGAACTCGGACGCGGTGTTCTCCGGATCCGACTCCACCCGCGTGCGGGCCTTCGCGCCGACCCGCACCTCGCCCGCGCGCGGCATCCAGACCGCCGACGGTGTCGTGTCCTGGCTCTCGATGTTCTTGATCACCGTGACCGTGTCGCCCTCGGCCAGGGCGATCGCGCTGTTGGTGGTGCCGAGATCGATCCCGATATCGATGGTGTCACGCATGGCTGTCCTCGCTGTCGGAGCTGTTCGAGTTCTTGGAGCCGGTGGGTACGGCGACGATCACCTGAGCGGTCTGGATCCGCCGATCGTGGTGGTACACGGCCGGCCGCACGGTCTCGACAACGGTCTCCACCGTCACCGCGGGATCGTCGGAGTAGAGCAGCACGTCGACGGAACGACCGGCGTGGAACGGCTCCCCGTCATGGTCCTGAACGGTGAGCCCCGCGGCCGCCAGCGCACCGGCACAGGTCCGCAGATAACGCGCTGCCTGCTTCCCTTGACCGTCGTTGCCCTGGGCAAGCTTGCGGCGAGCCCGCCACAGATTGGTCGCGGCCTCGGCGAGCGCGTCGTCGTCCGCGTCCTCAACGGGTTGAGCGGCGGTCTCCCCGAGCTCGGCGAGGTAGCGATCCAGGTCGTCGTACGCCGAACCGGACCAGCTCGGTGCCGCGATCCGGAACGCCTTGTGCTGCCGCCACTGGCGGAATCCGGCCCAGGTCATTTGGCTGCTCCCTTGAACGGCTTGTTGTCGGCCCGGTGCACCAGGCACACGGCGTACTTGACCTGCTTCAAGTCGCTCCACGACGGGTACGACGGCGGCACTACCCAGGTCGCGAAGCCCGGCAGGCTGGGGATCCTGTTCGCGCAGGCGTGCCGGGACAGGGCGCTGACCTCGCTGTCGCCAGGGAAGGACTGACCGGCCTCGTAGAGCGTCGGGTAGCCGAAGATCTGTCCCCAGTGCCACTCGTTGCAGCGGACGATCTTGACCTTGTCGGTGAGTGCTCCGTCGGTGACCTGGCCGTCGATCCGGTCCTGGACACAGGTCCCGACCGGCGCGTTGTCAGCCACCTTCGGGGCGAGCAGGTCCATCGCGACCGGCTTCGAATCCTTCAGCTCGGCGGTCGGTGTCACACCGCTCTCGATCTCGAGACCGTCGTGCCGATGAACCACACAGGCCGCGTAATTCTCGTACTTGCTGGAGTTCTTGCCGTTGTTCCAGCGTTGTGCGGGCGCATGGAGCGTGGTCACGTCGTACACGTCCTCGTTCAGACGCTGCTGGACCATCTTCTCGCCGCACAGGAACTGGCCGAGCGCGTCCGCCTGGATGTCGCCCGGGTACGTCGCGGGCACCTTGGTGATCGCGACGTACCCGATGATCTCGCCCCAGTGCGGCGAGTCGCAGTCGCTGCCGCGGAGATCTGTCAGCGAGCCGTCCGGTTGCTCGTCGAGGCAGGTCCCGGCCGGTGCGTTGTCGGAGATCTTGTCGTTGGAGATGCTCAGCTTCTGCGGCCACCAGTGCCACACGCCGAGTCCGATCAGTGCGAGGACGAGCAGCCAGGCCAGCAGCCGGCGACGACGCCGGCGCTTCGTGGAATCCGGCGGCCGCTTCACCTGTGGCGAAGGAGAGTAGGACGTGTTGAACGTGCCGGCCGAGATGTCGGCGAGCATATGGTCGATCTCGGCACGGACCGACGGCGAGCTGGTTTGCGCCCGCGCCTGCCGGAGCAGGCGTTGTGCGGCGTACTTGCCGCGCATCCGGAACAGATAGTCGACCTGCTCGCGGAACTCCCGCATCGCCCGCTGGTTCTCGAGCATCGCCTCGCGGTTCTCTTCGATCAGGTCGCGGTCGCGCTGGTCGATCACCAGCTTCCCCGCGCGGTCCAGCCAGCGTTCGGCGCGGCCGTCCCCGCCCTCGCCGCGGTTCATCAGGTCGACCGCGCAGTTGTTGAGCAGGATCGCGAGCTGGTCGTGGAGCGCGGAGGTCCGGTGGTTGTCCTTCGATGGCAGCAGGGCGTCCAGCCGTTGCAGTTGCGGCAGCAGGTCACGCTCGATCTCGGCGACGATCGGATCGACCGGCTCCTCGCCGATCCGCCGGGCGACCTGGGTACGGCGTTCCTCCAGGTCCTCGTACAACGGCGCGGCCGCGGCCTCGATCAGCCTGCGGTGCACGGTCTCCGCCTTCGGGAACCTCCGCGCCGCCTTGACGAGCGTGCCCGTTCGTCCAAGTGGGCCGGCGACCGCGAGATCGACGGCCGGCTGGACGAGGGTCCGCGGCAGTTCCCGCTCGATCCCGGCAACGGCCGAGTCGTCGAGCTGCCGGTCGTCGAGCTCGCGGACCCGGTACTCCAGGTGGTTCGTCAGCGCGCCGGTGACCTTCGACCAGGACTGCGAGGCGCGGCTCCACTCGACATCCGGCGTACCGCGGCTCTGCTCCTGGCTGATCGAGTCGTTGTGGGCTGCGATCGCGGCATCGTGGTCCTGGTGTACCTGCGGATGGCAGCCGCAGGCGGAGACGTCGTCGCCCCAAGGCGCGAACACCTCGTGGACCAGCCGGCGGCGCGGGTCGCCGAGGATCAGGTCGCAGGCGGCCTGGATCTCGTGCGGGTCGCGAGAGGTCGCCGTACCGAGGTCGATGTCGGCGCCCACCTCGAGCGCCGCGCGCAACCGCTGCGCGACCTGCCGGGCGGTGCGTGCGTTCGCATCCGCGAGCAGACCGCTGATCCGGAAGGCGTTCCGCCGGTACAGGTCCGGCCCGGCCAGTCTGCGCAACTCGTCGACGATCGGATCCGCCACCGGCTCACCCCCAGGGTTGTGCCGAGCCGACCGTGCTGCCGGCCCGTCACTTCACCTTGGCACCGGAAACGGACCCTTTGAGGCGCATTCAGACCGGTCTGGACCTCGCCTGGATCACCCGTGGACGCACCTTGGACCGAACCTGCATTTTCAGACCGTGTTCAGTAGATCGAGGGCGGATTGCTGGCGAGCCGCGTCGAGTTTGTCGACCGGGCCGTACCAGCGCAGGCCGTACTGATCCATCGGCGTCCGGTCGGCCGCGAAGGCGCGGTCGGCCTGGCGTTGCAGGTAGGACGTGTACGGGTGGTCGGACAGTGCCGCGTTCAGCTTGCCGAGGCCGCGGACGTGGGCGCCCTTGAACGACGGGCCGTCGCCGCCGCAGTCGCCGTCCTCGCACGGTTCGCGCAGGATGCCGTCGGCGGTGTGCAGCGACGACGCGGTGGTCGATGCGTCGGCGAGCTGGCGGGCCGACGTCAGGTACGCCGAGTTGTTCGTTGCCTTGGACAACTCGGTGAGCGCGCCGATCAGCACGCCCTGGTTGTACGTCCACGCGGTGTCGCCGTTGTTCTTGCACGTGGACCGGTCGATCCCGTCGTTCACCAGGTTCGAGCCGTTGATCATCCCGGTCTGCTGGAACCACGTCCAGCCGGCCTGCGCGCGTTGCAGGTACGTCGTGTCGCCGGTGATCCGACTGTGCAGCTGCGCGTTCAGCTGGATGTAGAGCGAGTTCGAGATCGCGTTCTTGTACGTCTTCGCCTCGCTCCACCAGACGCCGCCACCGCAGGTGCTGTCCCAGTACGCCGCCATGTGATCGGCGTCCACGCGCGCCGTCTGCAGGTAGCGGGCCTCGCCGGTGAGGTCGTACGCCGCAACCCACGCGAGCCCCCACCACCCGGTGTCGTCGATGTAGTCGTTGCGGAACTGGCCCTCGAACTTGTTCAGGTTCAGGTCGTACGTCTTGCCGATCGCGTACTCGTAGCTCTGCATCCCGCTGACCCGGGCGTTGTCGATCAACGCGTTCAGCGCGTTGGCCGAGTTCCACCAGCCCGTGGTGTCGAACAGTCCGCTGGCCAGGTTGTAGTTCTGCATCAACGCGGTCGCGGCCGCCGTACGACGGTCCCACGCGTTCCACGTCGTACGGGCCCATGGTGTGCAGGCGATGTCGGCGCGGTCTCCGGCCTTGCCGCAGGCACGGAGCGCTCCGACACCGAGGTTGTTCCAGTCGTCGATGTTGTACATCTGGGTGCGCCAGCCGCTTTGGCCGCTCGGGATCGCGGTGTTGCCGAGGCGGCTGCCGCCGGACCAGGTGCGGCCGCCGTCCATCGAGCGGTCCAGCCAGACCTCGTCGCCGGGGTTGCCGTTCTCGATCGAGGCCCAGCCCATCGCGTCGTCGTCGTCGAAGTGCAGGGTGATCGTGCGGCCGAAGAGGCTGGTGGAGACGGGAGCCCGGTCGTTCGGCGCGAGGGCGGGGTCGCGGGCGTCGCAGTACTTGTTGCAGATCGTTGCCTGGGTCGACATGTTCACCTGTGGGGTCTCAGCCGGCGGCGGTGGTGGCGCGCCGAGGGGAGCGATCAGCAGGGACAGGCTGGAAACGATTCCAACGTACATCACAGATCTCCCTGGGGCGGTAGGAAGAATGCGGTGCCACCGAAGGTAAGCGGGCGGCGACCCTACGTCAAGACGTCACGAAGTCAGCAGCGCTGCGAGGATCCCGGCGGTGAGGACGAGGACGGTGGCGATCGCGAACCGGCGGCCGCGGGCGCGGCGACGGGTGATCGAGGAGCGGTCGGGGCGGGTGGCGCACGGCTCGAAACCGAGCTCGTCGGCCGGTGCGAGTGCGCTGCCGAGGCGGGCGAGGAACGACCGGCGCTCCGCCTGCCGGGTCGCCTCCTCGACGACCCGGCGGCGCATGAACTCCCGGTGCCTGGTCGCCGGGACCCTGACGTCCGGCGGCACAGTGAGGCTCGACGGGAGCACGAGGTCGGTCGGGAGCGCGAGCCCCGGCGGGAGCGCCCGCTGGACGACGGCATGGGCCGCCGCCACCCGCCTCGCCCGGCTGATCGCAGGCGGGAGGATCAGATAAGCGAGGTGGACGAGCGACCGGTAGTCGTCGAGCAGCAACGCCTCGATCAGCGGCTCTTCCCTGGTGGGACCCTGAACCGGTCCCGGGACGATCGGGCTCTCGACCGTGGCGGACATGCAACTCCTCAACTCGGCGTACCGCTGCGCACATGCCGCGACTCCGTCGCGGCGGGGCATGGGGCTGTAACTCCCGGTCTTCCCTCGTCGCTCCGGTCGCTTCGCTCCCTGCGCTCCTCAGTCCAGACCGGGAGGCCCCATGACCGGTCCAACGAACGAATCACTGACCGGTCACGGAACGGTCGGCTAGTCTCCGTCACATGAGCACTGGTGACGGGGTTGCTGGACAGTGGGGTGGAGTCGACGTGCACTTCGGTGAGGAGGGCGGGCGGCTGACCTACGGCAGCTACCTGCGGCTCGCCGACCTGCTCGACCAGCAGCGGCTGGAGTCGGACCCGCCGGCGCACGACGAGTTGCTGTTCATCACGATCCACCAGGTGTACGAGCTGTGGTTCAAGCAGGTCCTGCACGAGCTGACCGCGTCCCGGGACGCGATGCTCGCCGGTGAGCACTGGCTGGCCGAGCACCTGCTGCGGCGGGTGCACACGATCGAGCGCGTGCTGACCCAACAGGTGGACATCCTCGAGACGATGACGCCGCAGGACTTCGGTGAGTTCCGGCACCGGTTGTCGCCGGCGTCCGGGTTCCAGTCCGTGCAGTTCCGGGAGATCGAGTTCCTGTCCGGCGCGAAGGATCCGTCCTTCGTACGGCGTTTCCGCGGGCTGACCTCGGTCGAGCAGGATCGGTTGCGGCGCCGGCTGGAGGAGCCGACGCTCTGGGATGCGTACCTCGACGTACTGCGCAAGGGCGGCTTCGAGACCGACTCCGAGGACGCAATCCGCGACGCCCTCCGCAAGATCGCCGGCGACCGCTCGCACTACGCCGCCATCTGGGAACTCGCGGAGGCCCTGGTCCAGCACGACGAACTGGCCGCGGCGTGGCGCGCCCGGCACGTGGTCATGGTCGAGCGCATGATCGGCACCAAACCGGGAACCGGAGGCTCGTCCGGCGCCACCTACCTCCGCAGCCGCCTCGACCTCCGCTACTACCCCCTCCTCTGGAACCTTCGCAGTAACCTCTGACCCTCTCCGGAAACAAATCGCCGACCGGCGAGCACCGGGAGATGGGAGCCAAGTGGTGAAGCTCTACTCCGACGTGGGTGTTCAGCGGTTCGGGCAGGTTGTCGGCGATCTGATGCTGGCGGGATGGGTCTGGGCCTGTGTGGAATTGGGGTTACTCGTCTACAGGGTGACGGACGCGCTCGGGGCCCCGGGACGCAAGGCGGCCGAAGCCGGCGATGGGCTCGCGGGGGATCTGCGGCGACTGTCCGAGCCGATCGGAAAGGTGCCGGCGGTGGGGGATCAACTACGGTCGCCGATCGACGGAGCGGCCGGTGCCGCGGGGAAGCTGGCGCAGGCGGGGCGGGACCAGGCGCATGCGGTGGAGCAGTTGGCGTACGTGCTCGCGGCCGTGACGATCGGGTTGCCGGTGCTGTTCGCCGTACTGATCTGGGTACCGCGACGGATCCGCTTCTCGCGGCGGGCGACCGCGGCGCAGCGGTTCATCGACAACGCGGCGGACCTGGACTTGTTCGCGCTGCGGGCGATGGCGAACCAGCCGATGCACAAGCTCGCGAAGATCTCCGCCGACCCGGTCGCCGCCTGGCGCGACGGCGACCGCGAGGTCGTCACCGCCCTCGCCACCCTCGAACTCCGCCGCACTGGTCTGAAGCCGCCCCCGGATCTCCAGCACTCAGTAACCTCCTCCGACACCCCGTGAACCCGGCCCGCTGAGCGTGGCCGACGAGGCCGACGCGGGGTTGGTGAGTGGCTGACGTTCGCTTAACACCGGCTTGAGGCTCGCGGGCAGGGTCGGCGGCTACGCTCGACGGCATGGCGCGGGTGCTGCTGGTCGAGGACGATGATGCGATTCGGTTGTCGTTGGGGAAGTCCCTGACGGCGGCCGGACATGTGGTCTCGGCGGTCGCGGCCGGCGCCGACGGGGTCGCCGCGGTCGCACGGGAGCGGCCGGAGGTCTTGCTGCTCGATCTCGGGCTCCCCGATCTCGACGGGCGGGACGTGCTCGCGATGGTGCGGGCAGTCAGTGACGTGCCGGTGATCGTGGCGACGGCGCGGGACGACGACGCGAGCGTCGTACGGCTGCTCGATGCGGGCGCGGACGACTACGTGATCAAGCCGTTCAGCGCGGCGCAGATGGATGCGCGGATTCGCGCCGTACTGCGGCGGCTCGGGCAGGACCCGCAGGAGGAGTCGACTGTCGAGGTCGGCGGGTTGCGGATCGATCCGCGGAGCCGGGAGGTGACCGTCGACGGTGCGGCGGTCGACCTGACCCGGAAGGAGTTCGACCTGCTGCTGGCGTTGTCGCGTCGACCCGGAGCCGTGGTGACGAAGCGGGAACTGCTCGCGGAGGTCTGGGGGCTGCCGTGGGGCGGTGGTGACCGGACCGTCGACGTACACCTGTCGTGGTTGCGCCGGAAGCTCGGCGAGACGGCTGCCGCGCCGCGGTTCCTGCACAGTGTTCGCGGCGTCGGGATCAAGCTCGCGGTGGACGGCTGAGCATGCGCCGTCGGATCCTGCTGCTGTCGGTGGGCATGACCACGTTGGTCGTGCTCGCTTTCGCCGTACCGCTGGTGATTCTGCTCCGCAGTACGACGGCCAACGAGTCCAAGGACAAAGCGCGGTACCTGGCGGAGAGCGTCGCGTACTACGTCGGCGACAAGGACCACACGAACGACGACATCACGGCGTACCTCGACGGCCTGACGGACCATCCGGGCCGGATCTCGGTGCGGATGCCGGACGGTACGACGCTGGGCGATCCGCCGCCCGGTGGGGTGCCGACGCCGAAGAACGTGCCGGCCGGGTACGGCGACGGTGGCGGCGATGGTGATGGGGACGACAAGGGCCCGCCGAAGATCGGCGACGCGGACTACCGCGACGTCGGCGGCGGTCTCGCGGTGGACGTCGGCGTCGGTACGCCGAACGGCACGGCCTCCGTCTGCCTCTACCTGACCGGCGACGAGCTGTACGACGGCGTGGTGCCGCGGATCCTGATCCTCGTCGGCGGGAGCCTGGTGGTGCTGTTGCTCAGCATCATCGGCGCCGAACTGGTGTCCCGGCGCCTCGCGCGCCCGTTGGAGGAGACGGCGAGTACGGCGGAACGTCTGGCCCGCGGCGACATGGACGCCCGCGCCCCGACGACCGGACCGGCCGAGGTCGCGAAGGTCGGGTCCGCGCTGAACGGTCTCGCGGACCGGATCGACGAGGTGATCGCGGTCGAACGCGAGGCAGTCGCGGACCTGTCGCACCGCCTGCGTACGCCGTTGACCGCGCTGCGCCTGCAGGTCGAGGCGCTGCCGGACCGGGAGAGCGCCGAGGAGCTGAACACCCAGGTCAACAGTCTCGAACGGACACTGACCGCGGTGATCAGTGCTGCTCGGCGACCGCAGCGCGAGGGCCGCGTTCCGCACTCGGATGCAGTCGAGGTGACGCGTCAGCGGGCCGCGTTCTGGGAGCCGTTGTTCGAGGACCAGGGCCGCGAGCTCGCGCTGGACCTGCCGAACGCGCCCGCGACGGTGCGTTCCTCCGGCGAGGACCTCGGTGTGGCACTCGACGCACTCGTGGAGAACGTCGTAGCGCACACCCCCGACGGGACGCCCGCGCGGATCACCCTCACCCGCGCGGACGGCGTCGTACGGATAGTTGTCGCCGACAACGGTCCCGGCATCCCCCTGGGCGCCGGCGAACGCGGCCGCAGCGACCGAGGCTCCACCGGCCTAGGCCTGGACATAGCCCGCCGCTGCGCCGAAGCCGCCGGCGGCACCCTAACCCTCCACCGCAACGAGGTCGTCCTGACCCTGGCTGCTCTGTAGATCAGCTGATCGACCAGACCGTCACCTCAAGCTCAGCTTTGTTCGTGCTCGTGTTCACCCCCTGGACCTGGAACAGCGCGAGATGCGGATTCTCCGAGAGGCCTGAGCGCACGCAGAACGCCGTACCTTTCGCGGCCCGGAACCTCTCGTGCTCGGCGTTCGTGGCCAGCGCAGTCGTGCATCCGTCATAGGTAGCCGGTGTCGCGGGGTCTAGGCCGCCCGCCGCGGCGCGGCCCCAGGTACGCGCGTACGGCACGCCTCCAGTCAGGTCGAAGCCGTACACCTCGATCGCCCCCCAATCCAGATTCACGACCGGACCGGGCTGATCGATGTCGATGCCGTCGCCGACCGGGATATTCACCTTCTCCTTCCAGACAAGCGTGCCTGCGCCACCCGCCACCGGATCACTCGACGGTGAATCGGTGCTGGTGGCGCTCGCGGTCACGGTCGTCGTACCCAGGACCGTGCTTGTCACGGTGGTTGTCGGTGGTGCCGGGTTGATGGCTTGCGGTAACGCCCCGGCCTGACCGAGGACTACGGTCAGGACGGCGCCGCCGATCGCCGCAACCGCCGGAATCCCGGCCAGCAGGGCCGGATGGCGATGCCATGCGTAGTCCCGGTCGTTCTTCTGCTGGCCCGTTGTCGTACTGCTCATTCGTGGTCCCCCCACACGCGGCGGGCCTCGGGTGGCCTGCCGACGATTGGTCCACGATGAGCTATCTCGGACCGGGCGTCCATAGCTGAGAGTAACTAAATCAGACCTTTGAGGACGGATAGTGCGCGCTTTAAGTGGGGTGCTTCGTCGGTTGTTCGGGTGGCGGCTGCTAGTTCGATGGTTGGTGAGCCGGTGAGTGGGCGGTAGGTGACGCCTGGGACCAGGAGTTCGGCGACGGGGGCGGGCACGATTGCGATGCCCAGGCCGGCTGCGACGAACGTGACCAGCGTCGACGTTTCCGCTACCTCGTGCCGGACGCGCGGCTCGAAGCCGGCCTCTCGGCAGCGGGCGAGCACGGTGTCGTGCATGACCGACCGCCCGCCGCCCGCGTGGATCACGAAGTCCTCGTCCGCCAGTTCCTCCAGCCGCACCCGGCGCCTGCCGGCCAGCCGATGGCCGTCGGGTACGGCGACGATCAGCGGATCGGCGCGCAGTACTTCGACCAGTAGTGACTCGTCCTCGACGGGCGGACGCAGCAGGCCGAGATCGATCCGCCCGTCCGCGAGCGCCTGCGCCTGGTCGGGCGCGAGCATCTCGCCCTGTACGGCGACCTCGAGATCGGGAAGCTCCTCGCGCAACGTCCGGACCAGCTGCGGCAGCAGGCTGTACGTCGCCGAGCCGACGCACCCGATCACCAACCGCCCCTGCAGCCCGGCCGCGACCCGCTGCGCCTCACCTGCCGCGGACGAGACCGCCGCGATGATCTGCCGCGCCCGAACCAGGTAGGACTCGCCCGCGGGCGTGAGCTCCACGCGTCGCGTCGTACGGCGAAGCAACTGCAGGCCAAGCTCGCTCTCCAGTTGGCGGATCTGCTGCGACAACGGCGGCTGTGCCATGTGCAGGCGGGCCGCGGCGCGACCGAAGTGCCGTTCCTCGGCGACGGCGACGAAGTACCGCAGGTGACGGAGCTCCACGCGATTAATACTCGCAGAGTCTCTATCGAGCGTAAATGAGTATTTCTCCATATTGGTTCCAGCGGCCTAACGTCGAGGCATGAGCGACGTGGTGATCTGCGAACCGATCCGTACCCCGGTGGGCCGCTTCGGCGGCGCCCTGTCCGCGCTGTCCGCGGCTGACCTCGCCACCGTCGCTCTCACCGAGCTGGTACGCCGAACCGGTCTGGGCGAAGGTGATGTCGACGACGTCGTTCTCGGTCAGTGCTATCCGAACGGCGAGGCGCCCGCGGTCGGCCGGATCGCCGCCCTCGACGCGGGCCTCGGCGTCGGCGTACCGGGTGTCCAGGTGGACCGCCGGTGCGGCTCGGGCCTGCAGGCCGTGCTGTACGCCGCGGGCATGGTCGCCACCGGCGCTGCCCGCGTGGTGGTTGCCGGAGGCACCGAATCGATGTCGCAGGTCGAGCACTACGCCCTCGGTCTGCGCACGGGCGTCCGCGGCAACGTCGAACTGAACGACCGCCTGATCCGGGCTCGCGAGACCGCCGGCGGGAAGTATCACCCGGTGCCGGGCGGGATGCTGGAGACCGCCGAGAACGTACGGCGGGAGTACGGCATCTCACGGCAGGAGCAGGACGAGTTCGCGCTCCGCTCGCACCAGCGGGCCGTCGCTGCGCAAACCGAGGGCCGCTTCGCGGACGAACTGATTCCGGTGGAGGTCCCCAAGCGCGGCCTGATCACCGCGGACGAGCATCCCCGCCCCGACACCTCGCTCGAGGGCCTCGCCGCGCTTCGGCCCGTCATGCTCAAGGAGGACCCGGCGGCGACCGTGACCGCCGGCAACGCGAGCGGGCAGAACGACGGCGCCGCGGTCTGCGTCGTCACCACCCGCGACGAGGCCGAACGCCGCGGCCTGCGCCCGCTGGTGAGGCTGAAGTCCTGGGCCGTCGCCGGGGTCGGGCCCGAGGTGATGGGGATCGGCCCGGTCCCGGCCGTTGCCGCCGCGCTCGCCCGCGCCGACCTGACCCTCGACGACCTCGACCTGATCGAACTCAACGAAGCCTTCGCCGCCCAGGTCCTCGCCTGCCTGCGCGAATGGAAGATCGACCCGCTCGACGACCGGTTGAACCCGAACGGCTCCGGGATCTCCCTCGGCCACCCGGTCGGCGCGACCGGCGCACGGATCCTGGCCACCCTGTCCCGCGAGCTGCACCGGCGCGAAGGCCGCTACGGCCTGGAAACCCTCTGCATCGGCGGCGGCCAGGGCATCGCCGCGATCTTCGAGGCCGTCCGTTCATGAGTCTCGACAAGGTCGTCGCCACGCCGGCTGCGGCGGTCGCTGACATCGCGGACGGTTCGAGTCTCGCGGTCGGCGGGTTCGGGCTGGCCGGGATCCCGTGGTTCCTGATCGAGGCGTTGCTCGAGCAGGGCGCGAGCGATCTGACCGTGGTGTCGAACAACTGCGGCGTCGACGGTGCGGGACTCGGTCTGCTGCTCGAACGCGGGCGGATCAGCCGGGTGATCGCGTCGTACGTCGGGGAGAACAAGGAGTTCGCGCGGCAGTACCTCGCGGGGGAGTTGACGGTCGAGCTGACACCGCAGGGCACGCTCGCCGAGCGCTTGCGGGCGGGCGGCTCCGGGATCGGAGCGTTCTTCACTCCGACCGGTGTCGGGACGCTGGTCTCGGAAGGCGGGCTGCCGTGGCGGTACGCGCCCGACGGTACGGTCGCGGTCGCGTCGCCGGCCAAGGAGGTTCGGACGATCCAGGGCCGGGACATGGTGCTGGAGGAGGCGATCGTCACCGATGTCGCGCTGGTGCGCGCCGCGGTCGCGGATCGGGCTGGCAATTGTGTTTTCCATGCGGCCGCCCGGAACTTCAACCCGGTCGCCGCGATGGCCGGTCGGCTCACGATCGTGGAGGCCGAGCGGGTCGTGGACGTGGGCGAGCTCGCGCCGGACGCGATCCACTTGCCGGGCGTGTTCGTACGGCGCGTCGTACCGCTGACGCCGGAGCAGGCCGCGCAGAAGCGGATCGAGAAGCGCACCACCCGGGAGATGTGAGATGCCCTGGACGCGTGACGAGATGGCCGCGCGGGCGGCCGCGGAGCTGACCGACGGCCAGTACGTGAACCTCGGCATCGGCCTGCCGACCCTCGTCCCCAACCATCTGCCGCCCGGATCGTCGGTCACGCTGCACGCAGAGAACGGGATTCTCGGCGTCGGCCCGTTCCCGTACGACGACAACGGTGCCCGCCGCGTTATCGTCCTGATGGAACACCGCACCCGTCAGGGCGCCCCCAAACTCCTCTCCACCTGCACCCTTCCGCTGACCGGCCGCGGGGTGGTCCAACGAGTCATCACCGACCTGGCCGTCCTGGACATCACCGACGGCACGTTCACGCTGGTAGAACTCGCGCCCGACGTAACCCGCACAGAAGTCCAAGCCTCCACCGCCGCCACCGTCACCTGGTGAGGGGGTACTGACAGGGTCTGGTCTGGTACCTGCGCGACAACGACGTAGCGTGAAAGGCATGCAGGCCACCCCGGACCGTGGAGGCGGAGAACGTGAATAGCTGGACTGCTGAAGAGCTGCACACCCTGGACCGGCTCCAGGAGATCCGCATCGCCGGGCGCCGCCGGGACGGGTCGCTGCGGACGCTGACGATCGTGTGGCAGGTCGTCGTCGACGGGAAGCTGTACGTGCGGTCGGTGCGCGGTGCCGAGGGCGCCTGGTACAAGGGCGTCGCTCGGCACCACGAAGGCGCGATCTCGTGGAACTCGACGACCCGCGAGGTCACGTACGTCCCGGACCACACGGCCGACGACCGGATCGACGCGGCCTACTTCGACAAGTACGGCAACGGAGGGCCGACCCGCGCGATCACCAACTCCACCGCGAAGGCCACCACACTCCGCGTCGAGCCACGGTAGCCCCGTTCCGCCTTGCAACAAGCTGCAAGACCGTCGTCGCGGTCGAGCGCGACACCAGACCGGCTACCAGTACGCCATGAGCAAGGCCAACGGGACCGCGACCGCCGCGCCGGTTCTCCGGCGCGGCATCAGTCATTTCACCAGGCGAGCCAGATTCGGGCCTGACCGATAACACCAGCTCGGTCGCTGTCAAGCCCCGCGGCTGCAGCTTGCTGCAACTTTGTCGTTAAACGTCCGTGGACCCGGCTATAGTCGGCGCCATCTCGAACTTCGAGACATTCTTGGAGGGGGACTCCTATGAAACTGCAGCGCTTCGCGCTCGCGTTGGCGGGGGCCGGCCTGCTCGTCGCCGCCGCCGTTTCGGCCCCGGCAGCCGCCACCGGCCAAGCCGACCCGATGCCGTACTTCCCGGAACAGACCGCCCAGCCGCTGTCCGCGAAGGCCGCGGCTGCCGAGCCGTGCCTCAGCGCGGTCGGTGTGCCGACCGTGGCGGGCACCATGCAGGAGATCGCCGCGACGCCGGCGACGCCGCCGCGGTCCGTCACCTACCAGTCGTTCCCGTTCGTCAGCACCCGCGCGGACGCGACCTGGTACTTCGCGACCAACGCCTCGCAGACCCAGTACTTCTACTACGGCCTGCTGCTGCAGGCGGGCAACCTGTACCGGCACACGACGTACATTCCGGCTGACGAGACGAAGCCGCCGGTGCCGACCTTCAAGAAGGTCGGATCGGGCTGGACGAGCTTCAAGTCGATCGCCACGTCGAACTACAGCGTCGCCCAGCCGCGGCACGCGTACCTGTACGGCCTGAACACCAACGGCAGCCTGTACCGGTACCAGATCGTCGGCACCGGCTTCCGGGCGCTCGGCCCGCTCCCGGGCTTCCGCGGCTTCAGGGCGATGACGGTGATCAGCGAGACCGCGACGTACGACACGTTGCTGATGACAACGAACGCCGGGGCGCTCTACACCGTGCACATCCCGATCGCCGCCGGCGCCAAGCCGGTCCTGAAGCTGATCCGCACCGGCGGCTGGGCACCGTACGAGTCCCTGGTCGCCCAGAGCTGCGGCACCCGCGGCGGCACGCTGCTCGTCGCCGTCGACCACAACACCCAGTCCGCTTACCAGTTCGCCATGAGCCACGCGAACGGCCGAGCAACCGCAGTCACGTCGTACGGCAAGATTCCCGGCGTCTTCAACGGCGTCACCCACGTCTCCCTCACCACCCACTACGACCAACTGTTCGGCGAGTAGTTACGTCGAACTGGCCGAGGCACCGAGGCCTCGGCCAGTTCTCGTTGGTCAGCGGGCGAGCGGCCAGTGGCGGGCGTTGGTTGGGGCTTCTACTGTCCACGTGGGTGGGGTAGTGGGGTAGACGCGGGTGCTGAGGACGCGGCCTGCGCTGGTGAAGACTTCGAGGGTTGAGCCGTCGAGGATGATTCGGGCGGCTGGGCGATGGGAGGAGGGGTCGAAGGCGTCCGTGGCCTGCATGCGGCCGCCGTGGGCGTGGTGGTTGAGGCTGGCTTGGGTGCGGTCGATTGTCAGGGTGTCGGCGTCCAGTTCGATCACGAGGCGTTCCTGCTCGCTGAAGTGGATGACGACCTGCCCGGAACCTTCCGGTACGACGATCTCGCACTGGGCACCCGTCGACGCGCCGTCGGCGGGTGAGCCGTCTCCGACGCGGAGGGTGTCGACCGTCGGCACCGGTGCGCAGCGGAGCGACGAATCCGGCCCGAGCCAGACGACCCGTGGCAGCGAGATGACTCCCGCCCAGTGGTCGGTCCAGCCGGGACGGTCCCGTCCCTCGGTCAGCCACCCGAACAGCAGCGGCCCGAACCGGCTGTCCCGCAAGGCCGATGGCGCGTAGAAGTTAGTCCCGTGATCGACGCGCCGCGGAACCACCGGTACGTCGACATCGAACGACAGCACCTCGTCGGGACCACCTTCCGGTGACCACGACGCGACTACCGCGATCCGGCGGCCGTCGATCGTGAGCATCTGCGGGCATTCCCATGCGGCGCCGGTGTCGTGGCCGTCCACGACGCCGCGGGGCAGTTCGGCGAGCGGACCGGCGTACGTCCAGTTCTCGAGGTCGGTCGAGCGGTACGACGGGATACTCGCCCCGCGGTCGACGTACCCAGCGCCGACGACCATCCACCAACTGCCGTTCTCCTGCCAGACAAAGGGATCGCGGAACATGATCGCGTCGTCGGACGGGTCAGGAACCACCTGGTACGGCGGCCCGAACGACCGCCCGCCGTCGTCGGACACGGCGGTGAGCACCGACTGGTACGGGCGTCCCTCGATGCGGCCCGAATAGAACGCGCGGACCCGTCCGTCGTCCAGGACCGTGTTGCCGGACCAGCAGCCGTCGGTGTCCGGCCCGCCCGGCCGCGGTGCCATCGCGGGCCGGTGCACCGTCCAGCGCACGTAGTCGGGCGACGTCGCGTGCCCCCACTCGACCGGTACGTGGTGGTCGAGCGTGGGCCGCGACTGGAAGTACAGGTGTACGTCGTCGCCCACTTCGATCGGCCCGTTCGGGTCGTTGAGGTATCCGCGCGGCGGCCGGATGTGGAACGCGGGGCGGAGGTGCGCCACCGCTTCGGCCGATCGAGCTGCGGACTGGGTCTGGGTCACCGTGATGCTCCTGCCGTGATGCCTGCGATGAAGTACCTCTGGGCGAAGATGAAGAGCAGCACGCTCGGCAGGATCGCCAGTACGACGCCGGCCAGCACGACCGAGATCGAACCCGTGCCGAGGTTCCCCTGCAGACCGACCAGCCCGAGGGGAAGGGTGAAGTTGTCCTGCGACTGCAGGAAGATCAGCGGCCGGTAGAACTCCGCCCAGAAGCCGGAGAAGTTCAGGATCGCGAGGGTGGCGATCGCCGGACCGGCCATCTTGGCGTAGATCATCAGGAACGTCTGGAAGTGACCGGCGCCGTCGATCCTTGCCGCCTCGCCCAGTTCGCGAGGCATCTGCATGAAGTACTGCCGCATCAGGAAGGTGCCGAACGCGCTGCCGAGTGCGGAGACCACCAGTGACAACGGGCTGTCGGCGAGTCCGAGGTACCGGATGATCACGAACACCGGGATGATGATCGTCTGCAGCGGCACCATCATGGTGGCCAGGAAGATCCCGAAGATCACCGAGCGCCCCGGGAAGCTGATCATCGCGAACGCGTACCCGGACAGCGTGCAGGTGATGGTCTGGCCGACCACGATCAGCCCGGTGACGATCACGCTGTTGAAGAAGAACCGGCCGATCGGGATCCGGTCGAAGACCGCGGCGTAGTTGGAGAAGTCCGGGTGCGACGGGATCCACTGCGGCGGGTTGCTGAACGCCTCGGCCGGTGTCCGCAGCGACGTGGTGACGGTCCACAACAACGGGCCGAGGGCAATCATCGCAGCGATCACCAAGATGGCGATCCCGCTGATCCGGCCGATCCGGGCAAGCATTCCGGTCGATTCTGTCATTGGTAGAACACCAGCTTTCGTGCCGCGAGGAACTGCAGCCCGGTGATGACCAGGATCGCCACCAGCAGCACGATCGCGATCGCCGAGCCGTACCCGAACTGCAGGTTCTGGAAGCCTTTCTGGTACATCTGGATCGTCACCGTCGTGGTCGCAGACCCCGGGCCGCCCTTGGTCATGATGTACGGCTGGTCGAACAGCTGCATCGCGTTGATCAGGGCAACGACCGCGGCGAAGAGGATCGTTGGGCTGATCAACGGGATCTTGATCCGGAACAGCGTCCGGAACGCCCCGGCGCCGTCGATCTGCGCGGCCTCCAGTACGTCGGTGGGGACCGACATCAGCGACGCGACGAACAGGACGAACGTGAACCCGATCTGCTGCCACACCGCGATCAGCACGATCGTCGCGGCCGCCCCGAAACCACTCGTCAGCCACGGCACGTTCGAGATCCCGAGCAGGCTGAGGTAGTAGTTCACGACCCCGAACTTGTAGTCGAACAGGTAGCCCATGAAGATCGACACGGCCGCCGTCGACGCGAGCAGCGGCAGGTAGAACGCCGTACGGAACAACGTCCGTACCCAGACCAGCTTGCGCTGGTTGACCAGGACGGCGAGCCCGAGCCCGATGGTCAGCTGCAGTACGACGATCGCGAGCGCCATCCCCAGCGTCACGCCGAACGACTTGAGCACTGGCCCGTCGGTGAACAGCCGCCGGTAGTTCTCCAGCCCGACGTACTCCGGTGTCGAGATGACGTCCCAGGAGAAGAACGACAATCCCAGCGACGCGACGATCGGGATCGCGGTGAAGATCGCGACGAACAGCACCGACAGCCCGATCATCGCGAACCCGAACCGCGCCTCTCCGTGCGAGGACGGATGACCGCGCCGCTTCACGACGGCTTCGCGCACCTCCGCGGTGACGGCAGACATCAGCTCGCTCCTGCCGCCTTCTCGAGGTCGGACTGCAGTCCGTCCAGGGCCGCCTTCGCGTTACCGGACGAGATCGCCTGGGTGGTGCGCTGGTTCAGCGCGGTCGCGAGCGCGTTGTAGTACGGCGGGGCCGGGATCGGGGCCGTGTCCGGGTGCTTGGTCAGCGTGTCGTAGAAGACCGACCAGTGCTTCGGACCAGTCTTGGCGTACCGCGCGGCCGTCACCAGGGACTTGCGGCCGGGGGTGGTCACGTTGCCCGGGAAGACCAGGTCGAAGGTCTCCGGCTTCACCAGCAGCTTCAGGACCTCCCAGGCCAGGTCCTTCTTCTTCGACGACTTGAAGATCGCGTACCCGCCGGCGCCGAACAGGTGCCGCTGACTCTTCCACTTCGGGAACATCGTGACGTCGAAGCTGCCGTTCTTCATCCCGGCGTTGGTGAGGCCGCCGGCCCAGAACCCGCCGCCGATCGACATCCCGATCCGGTTCGACGCGAACAGACCCTGCAGCGTGCCGCCACCGCCGACATCGGGCGACGGTGACAGGCCCTTCTTGGTCAGCTCGATCATGTAGTTCAGCGCCTCGACGGTCGCGTCGGAGTTCGCGGTCGGTGCGCCCCACTTCCAGCCACCCTTGCGGCCCGCGGCGGCAGCGTCACCGGCGTACGCCTTGTTCCACAGCCAGTCGCCGCCGTCGTACTTGCTCTCCTCGAGCAGGTTGGCGTTGTTCGCGTACATGAACGACGTCCAGCTGCCCCACAGCCGGACCACCCAGCCGAAGGCGTTGATGCCCTTGAACTTGGCGATCTTGGTGGCCGCGGTCTCGAAGTCGTCGAGGGTCCAGTCCGCGCTCGGCGGTACGACGCCGGCGCGCTGGAAGAGCTCCGTGCTGTAGAACATGTTCCCGGCGTTGAAGCTGTCCGGGAGCTCCCACAGGTGGCCCTGGTACATCATCGACTCGACCAGGGCCGGGTGGATGTCGGCGAAGTACTCCTTCAGCGCGCCCAGGTCCTTGGTGACGTAGTCGTCGAGCGGGACCGCCAGTTCCTTCGACGCCATCAGCTGCAGGCCCTCGGTGGCGACGCTGATGATGTCCGGCGGGGTCCCGGCGGCGATCTGGGTCAGCACCTTGGCCAGGAAGTCGTTCCAGTCGGTGCCGTTGATGGCGGAGATCTCGAACTTGATGGTCGCGTCGAGCTTGGCGATCTGCGGCTGCAACCGGTTCTGCAGCTGGGTCGCCTGCGCCTGCTCACCGAAGTACAGCATCTTCAGCGACTTCGACGAGCCGCCGCCGTCCTTGCTGCAGGCGGCCAGGTCGGCCAGCGCGGCCAGCCCGAGCCCACCGGCTCCGGCCTTCAGCAGCGTACGGCGGGCGAGGGAGTTTCCGGGCGGATGAATACCTGTCATGAGGGTTCCTCCTTGACCGATCGGGCGGCCCGGCGCGCCGCCCAATACGTATTGACCCGGGACGGTAGCAGCGGTGTACGGTGGTGCGCAATACGTATTGGGTCGAGCTGTGATAGTAAATTGGCTGCGGCTCGGAGGCCGCGGACCGTTAAGGGGAACCATGGCGAAGCAGGCGGACGGCCGGCCGAAACGCGTCACGATGACCGACGTCGCCCGGCGCGCGGGGGTGTCCCAGCCGACCGTCTCGTTCGTGCTCAACGACCGCCGCGACGTCGCGGTCGCCGAGGAGACCAGGCGGCGTGTGCTCCAAGCCGCGGCCGAGCTCGACTTCGTCCCGAACCGGGCGGCCCAGCTGCTGCGGTCGAACAAGTCGTTCACCGTCGGCGTCGTGACCAGTGGGATCGTCTCCCAGCCGTACGCCGGCCTGATCGTGCTCGGCCTGCAACAGGTCGTCCAGCCGGCGGGCTACGTGTGCATGGTCGTCGACACGACCGACGATCCGGGCCAGGGCGACGACGCGGTGGCGAGCCTGGTCGGCCAAGGCGTCGCCGCGATCGTGTACGCATCGCTCTCGCCCAAGCCGCTGCACCGCAGCCCGCGCCTCGACGGGATCCGGACGATCTTCGTCAACTGCTGGCCCGAGGAGGGCCACGCCGACACGGTCCTGCTGGCCGATGAGTACGCCGGTGGGCGTGCGGCGGCGGCGTCCGTGTTCGAACGCGGGCATCGCGAGGTCGCGTTCCTCGGCGGCATGCGGAACGACTACGCCTGCAAGGAACGTCGGCGCGGATTCGACGACGCCGCCCGGGCGGCCGGTCTGCGACCGGCCGATCTCGTACATCGGTACGGCACCTACCAGATCGGGAACGGGTACGACCTGGCGACCGAGGTGATCACCGAGCACGCCCCGACGGCTCTGGTCTGCGGGAACGACCGGATGGCGATCGGCGCGCTGCTCGCCCTGCACGCGCTCGGGCTGGAGTGCCCGCGGGACGTCAGCATCGTCGGCTTCGACAATCAGCCCGATGTCGCGGACCAGGTCCGGCCGGGTCTCACGACCGCCGAGCTGCCGCACCTGATGCTGGGCCGACGGGCCGGCGAGCTCCTGGTGGCCGGCCCGGACGATGCGCCCGAGCGGGTGATCATCGACTGCCCGCTGATCGAGCGGGACTCGGTCGGTGATCCGCCACGCCGGCGACCACGAGTTACTGCGAAATGATCCATTGGCGCCCGTCGTCGGGCTTCGTCGGTGATGTGATTCCGTTCAGTCATGCCGGCCGGATCTGGCTGTTCTACCTGCTGGACGAGCGTCCCGAGGACCCGACCGCCGGTGCGAGTGGGATGCCGTGGGCGTTGGTGTCCACCACGGACTTCGTGCAGTACACGGACCACGGCGTCGTACTGCCGGCGGGGGATCGGGATGCGGTCGATTTCGACTGCTACACGGGCAGTGTGATTGCCGATGGTTCTCAGCTGCATCTCTTCTACACCGGGCACAATCCGCGGCGCGGGGACGCGGACGGTGACTTCCAGGTGGTGTGCCACGCGGTCAGCGACGGCGATCCGACGCGTTGGACCAAGCTCGCCTCGGAATCTTTTGGTGCACCGCCGGGGTACGTGCCCCAGGACTGGCGGGATCCGTTCGTCTACCGGACCGCAGCCGATCAGCCGTGGCAGATGGTTTTGGCGGCGCGGTACGTCGATGGGCCGGATCGTCGGTGTGGCGTCGTCGCGCGATTGACGTCGACCGACCTGGCGCGGTGGACGATTGTGGAGCCGTTGTGGGAGCCGCACCGGTTCATCACGCAGGAGTGCCCGGACGTGTTCCAGTGGGGCGATTGGTGGTACTTGGTGTACTCCGAGTTCACCGACGCGTTCCAGACGCGTTATCGGATCGCGCGTGGGCCGGACGGTCCGTGGCTCGCGCCGGGGCGTGACACCGTCGACGGGCGGGCGTTCTATGCGGCGAAGTCGGTCGAGCACGAGGGGCGTCGGTTCATCATCGGTTGGATCCCCACAAAACAAGGGGATTCCGATGCCGGCCGGTGGCAGTGGGCCGGCGATCTCGCCGTACTCGAAGCACATCAGGAGGACGACGGGACGTTGGCGTTCGGTCTCCCCGCGGAGGTTGTGGCGGCGTACTCCGATGTACAGCAGGTAAAGCTCGACGTCGAGCCGGCCCTTGATCGGTACGCCGCGTGGGTCGGGGAGGTCGCGCCGGACCGGTGCCTGATCACGCTGACCGTTGACGTTGCGGCCGGCACGCAGGCGTTCGGGCTGTTGTTGCACGCAAGCCCGGACGGCGAGCACGCCACCGTCGTACGACTCGAACCGCAGCGCAACCGCATCGTCCTAGACCGCTGGCCCCGCGGCCGCACCGGCTCAGCCCAATGGCAGGTCGACGGCGACATCCCACACCTCGTAGAACTAGAACGCCACTGCCCACTCCCACCCGGCCGCCACACCGTGCAGGTCCTCCTGGACGGCACCACCGGCCAGATCGTCGTCAACAACCAAGTAGCCCTAACCTTCCGCCGCTACGACCTAGGCCCAGGCCACCTCGGCCTCTTCACCACCGACGGCGCCGTAGACCTCGTAGAACTCACGATCTCAAGCTAGCGCCTTCGTCGAGCCGGTCTCCTGCCTTCGCACACTGGCCCTACCAGGGCCGGTCAATCTGGGTGGTTGAAGTGGCGGCGCGTGCATTCTCGACAGGAGGTGTCGGGTGGTTGGGTAGTGCACCTGAGCGTGATTGTGGTTGTGCGTACGGTGTCTCGCTGGTGCTCTACCTGTCGACCGTGCACACCCTCGGCCGACGAGCGGGGGAAACAAAGTTGCATATAGCGAAGATTTCTTTCCCGCCGCGACAGGTCACGCCGCCTTCGCGCGAGGAGCCGCCGGATCGATCGGCCCAACGTACCCGCACATGTGTCACGAGAGCTGGTGGCCTGGTGGGCGGGTTAGATTGCGAGAGCCTCGTCCGCCCAGGGTTTGTGGAGGTTCTCATGCGTCGTGTTGTGCTGGCTGTTGTGATGGCTCTCGTGGGGCTGGTTGTTGTGCAGCCGGGGAGTGCGGAGGCTGCTGCGGGGCCTAGCAGTGTTCGGCGGGTTGGGACTGAGGACTTCGCCGATCCCGGGTTCGCGCATCTCGGTTCGAAGTACTACCTGTTCCGGACCGGCGCGGGATACGGCACGCGCTGGACGACGAGCGGTGGGTGGTCGGCGATTCACAAGTCGATGGCGGCGATCCCGGCCTGGGTCGACCACAGCAAGCCGCTGCTGTGGGCGCCCGAGGTTTTCCAGAGCTCCGACAGCCGCGGCGCGTTGTACGTCATGTACTTCACCGGCGAGTCCGCGTCACGGCACGTGCACTGCATCGGTGTCGCGACCTCCCGTCATCCGGCGGGGAACTACACCCCGGGCTCCAAGCCGGTCGTCTGCTCGCCGTGGGTTTCGCGCGGGTACGAGGCGATCGACCCGGCGGCGTACCGGGCCAAGGACGGAAAGCGGTACCTGATCTACAAGAGCGACTACCGCAACGCGTACGGCTTCCAGATCCGCGCGGTCCAGATGGACACGCAGACCGGGACACGCGTGGTCGGCAAGAGCATCGCCAAGATCGTCAGCTCGACCAGGATCGAGGGCCCGTCGGTGATCGCGCACGGCGGCAAGGTGTGGCTGTTCGCTTCCCGGGGCGACTACATCAACTGCTCCTACAACACCGACGTGTGGTCCGCGAGCACCTTCTGGGGCGGTCGCTTCACCCGCGTCAAGACCCTGATGACCACCAAGTCGACCCGGCTCTGCGGACCGGGCGGCGCGACCGTCATCAACGTCGGCAAGACCACCCGGATCGCCTTCCACGCGTACGTCGACGCGAACCACAACGGCGTGAAGGACTCCAGCAAGCGCCAGACGTACACCGGTGTCCTCAAGTGGGACGGCAGCGGCCGGCCGTACCTGGCCTGACCTGGGCCGCGTCCACCGCGTCGCCTTCTTCGCCGAATCGGTCGACCTCACCTGGGGACGAACCTTCGAGCTCATTCCCATCGCCCCGGACGGCAACCGCGGGCTGCCGACCCTCACGCACGTGTAGAGATTGGAGGACGCCGCCTGCGGGGCGTCCCCCGACTCATATGCCAGGGTGACTCGCATGGATGATGAACGGACGCGGCAGACCCGTCCGGCTGAGCCCCGGTTGCCGGCTGCTGTCGGGGTGATGGCGGCGATCGGGTTGTACGCCGTCCTGCCCGGCGCTCTGCAGATCGGGCCACGGTTCGTGATCCCGGCGCTGGAACTGTTGTTGTTCGTTCCCTTGGTCCTGGCCAACCCACGCCGGATGAGCAAGGAGAATCGCTTCCTGCGACGGCTGTCGATCGGACTCGTGCTGCTGATCGCGTTGTCGAACACGACTGCCCTCGTGCTACTGATCCGGTCGCTGGTAGCCGGAGAGGCGACGGCGGGTGGTCAGTTGCTGGCAGCCGCCGGCCAGGTGTGGCTGACGAACGTTCTCGTGTTCGCGCTCGCGTACTGGGAGCTTGATCGGGGCGGTCCGGTCACGCGCTTCCGGGTCGATCGGCCGGGATTGCCCGCTGCCGACTTCCGATTTCCGCAGGACGAGGACCACGACGCGATCAGTGAGGTGGCGCAGCGGTCCTCGGCCAGGTCCGGCTGGGCGCCGGGATTCATAGACTACCTGTTCGTGTCCGTCACCAACTCCTCGGCTTTCAGCCCCACCGACACCATGCCGCTGACCGTTCGGGCCAAGCTCCTGATGGCGGTCGAATCGGTCTCGGCGCTGATGCTCTCGGTCCTGGTCGTCTCCTTCGCCGTCGGACTCCTCGGTCGGTGACTACCTGCTCTGCTGGTTGGAGGGCGACGTCGTCAAGTCCAGCGAACCGTCGATCACGGCGGCGGCGACCTCGCTGAGGTGGCGCCCGTTGCGGCGCGCGTAGGTGCGCAGTACGGCGAAGGCCGCGTCCACGCCGAGACCGGCTCGCTCGGCCAGTACTCCTTTGGCCTGTTCGATCAGGACGCGGCTGTTCAGCGCACCCTGGAGTTGTTCGGCGACGATCTCGCCGTGGCGAACGGTGCGTTCCTGCAGCAGACCGATGGTGGCGACGTCCGCCAGCGCCTGACCGACCGCGATGTCGTCGTCGCTGAGACTGGAACGGTCCCGGCAGAACAGGTTCATGGCTCCGATGACCTGACCGCGCAGCCGCAGCGGCAGGGCATGCACGGAACGGTAGCCGGCCGCGGTGGTCGCCGCCTGGAACCGCGGCCACCGGGCCTGGACCTCGGCCAGGTCGATATTCACCACCGGCTGTCCGGCGGTGAAGCATTCCAGGCAGGGTCCTTCGGAGTTCTGCAGCTCGAAGAGCTCCAGCAGTCGGGCCTCGTCGGTAGTGGAGGCCAGCACGTGCAACTGTCCTTGTGGATCAACCAGAATCAGACCGGCTGCGTCAGCCTGCAGGAGTTCGACGCTGCGTTCGGTGAGCGTGTGCAGGAAGTCGATGACGTCGAAACCTGCGACAAGGGTGTCCGCGAGCTCGACGAACACGCTGGCCAGTCGCCGCTCCCTGCTCATGGCGCTCTCCTTCCGACGTGATGATGTTCCCGGGACCCGTGGTGTCTATTCATGATGATCGTCTTCGGGCGTGAAGCGCAGCCGCCTGTCGACTACCTCCTTGGCCACCTCGATCAGAGAACGTTCACTGCTGAAGGCGTGGGCGCGTAGCCGCAGCAGCGCGTCGGTCATGCCGACGCCGGCCTGCACCGAGATCATCCCGGTCGCCTGATGAATCTCGCGGCGGCTCTCGACGGCCTCGGCCAACTGCGGATGCAGCGGCTCGCCCGGTGTGGCCTTGTCCTGCAAGGACAGCAAGATCGTGGTGGCAGCCTCCGCGAACGCCAGTGCCTCGGCCAACTGGGGCCGGTCCAGCGAACCGGCCGTGTCGCGATACAGGCCGAGCACGCCGAGCCGAATCGCACCGACCTGCAGTGGGAAGGCGAACACGGCAGCCAGACCCGCGTCGAGAGCGGCAGCAGTGAATCCCGGCCACCGCGCCGGTCCCGTCGCGGCCAGGTCGGACTGCAACACCGGCTGCCCGTCGTTCGACGCGTCCAGGCACGGGCCCTCGCCGAGGGTGGCCTGGAGGTCTTCCATCATCGAAGCCGGCCCGTCTGTGGCCGTGATGGTGCCGCCGTGACCTGCGGAGGTCATCAATGCCAACCCCACACCGCTGACCGACAACGCCACCGCACAGGTGCGGCACAGCTTCTCCGGGAGCCCGTCTCCCGCCTCGGCCATGACCTCGGCCAGGATCTGCCGAACTCGTGACGATGACACTTGACCACACCGCCTCCCATTCCGTCTCGCCCACCAGGGCCAACCCGCCGATCAGCCGATTGCCGGTGATCGGTCGGCGGCGGCCACCGGTGATCTGGTGGAGAGCCGCCGGGTGCTGATCAACTCGGCCGCCACGATGCGGAGCTTGATGTTGTTGTCCTGCGAGTAGCGACCGAGCACTGCGAACGCCTGATCGGCGTCGATGGTGAAGCGTTCCATCAAGACGCCCTGAGCCTGGCCGATCAGCGTGGCGGTCTCGATCGCCTGCCTCAAAGTCGACGCGTCCAGGACGGTGGCGATAGCGACGGCGGCGTGCCGGGCCAGCAACCGCGCGGTCGTCTCGTCGATGGCCGTGAACCGGCCAGGGTGGATCGCATAGAGGCTCAGCGCGCCCAGGTTCGACCGGGCAGTGCACAGCCGTACTGTGAGCACGCTGCGAAGACCGAGCTCGGCCACGCGTGGGCTCCACCGCGGCCACCGCGGGTCGACGATGGTGTCGCTGACCAGAACGCTTGGTTGCTCCCGGCTCACGGGCACACAAGGCCCCTCGCCGTACTCCAGTTGGAGCTGGTCGGCCTGCTCCACTCGCCGATCCGTGGCGCCGCCTGTCTTCAGACCCTTCCGTCGGTCGACAAGGACGACTCCGGCGCAGTCGCACGTGGTGGTGCGCCGCGCGTACGCCAGCACCAGGCCCACGGCTTCCTCGATGCCGGCGACGTCGTACAACTCCACCGCCAATTGGGCCAGACCACCGGCCAGCAATACGTCTGTTCCGGCGCCGCCGGAATCATCGCGGAAGCCGCCGGGTGCTGGTGGCCGGGAGATTTCAGTGCGGATGACAGACATCGACCCGACTCCGTCCAAACACGCCATTGGAGCACCGCCGGGTCTGGGGCAGCCGGACACGCCGTTCGAGTCGGCGTTCCTGACACTCCGAACTATACGGCCGATTCGCACCCACCGTGCCGCTGAAGTCCCAAGTGATGTCAACGATCGCGAAGAGAACCCGGGTACTCAGCGGGTGGCGATCTGGGCTTCGAGGTCGCGGAGGGCGTGCAGGAAGGCTTCTGAGAAGGTCGGGAACGGCTGGATGACGTCGAGGAGGACGGGGAGCGGGACCTTCGCGCGGATGGCGAGGGTCGCTTGTTGCAGCCATTCGCCGGCTTCCGGGCCGACGGCGTACGCGCCGGTGATCACGGTTCCGTCGGAGACGAGCGTAAGGAAGCCCGGTTGGGTGTCGTACGAGCGCAGGTACGTCGACGTCCGCGGCACCCCGGACAGCTGGATCGTCGCCACGAACGCTCCGTTCGCGGCGCCGACGGACGCGGCCTGCGGATAGGTGTACACGACCCGCGGCACCGCTTCGTAGTCCGCCGCACGGGGGACGCCGAGGATGTTGCTCGCGGCAACGCGTCCTTGGTACTCGCCGACGTGCGTCAGTTGCCAGAGTCCTGTGACGTCGCCGATCGCCCAGATGCCGGGAGCTGCCTGGAGTGTGTCGTCGACCGGGATGCCTCGTGGGTCGGGATCGATGCCGACGGTGTCCAGCCCGATGCCCTCGACGCGCGGCCGGCGACCGGTCGCGACCAGGATCCGATCACCCGTCAGCTGGGTTCCGTCACTGAGGTCGACGACGTACGTCGATCCGGCGAGCGCGGCCCGCTCCACGCCGGTGCCGACCCGGACGTCGACGTTGTCCGCGGCGAGCGCGGTCGCGATCGCCTCGCCGACCGCCCGCGGCTCGCGGGGCAGCAGGTGCTCGCCGCGCTCGAGGAGCGTCACGGCCGTGCCCATCCGGGCCAGCGCCTGACTCATCTCGACGCCGGTCGCGCCGCCGCCGAGGACGAGGAGCCGGTCCGGTACGTCGACCATCCCGGTGACGTCGCGGTTCGTCCACACGCCGGGCAGATCCGAGAGCCCGGGTACCGGCGGAATCATCGGATCGGCGCCGGTCGCGACCACGATCGCGTCGGCAGTGAAGGTCCGGTCGTCCACCGCGATCGTGTGCGGGCCGGCGAGCCGGCCGTAACCGCGTAGTACCTCGATTCCGGCGCCCTTGGCCCACGAGACCTGACCGGAGTCGTCGTAGCCCGAGACCATGAAGTCACGCCACGCCAGAGCCGCGGCTACGTCGAGGGAACCGGTGACGGCCTCCCTGGCGCCGGGCGTGTCGAGGGCCTCGGCGAGCGCCTCGCCCGGGCGCAGCAGGGTCTTCGACGGGATGCAGGCCCAGTACGAGCACTCGCCACCGAGCAACTCCCGCTCGACGACGGCGACGCGCGCACCGCCCTTGGCCAACGTCGCGGCGCAGTGTTCTCCAGGGGCACCGGCCCCGAGCACGATCACGTCGTACTCGTGCTTCCTGTCCATCGCGGACTCCTTTCGCTCGGGTTCAGGTTCACCCGCCCCACGCGCCCGTCGGGCCAGTGAATGTCCCTGGTCCCCGGCAACCAGGGACAGTCCCGGGGGTCATCCCGCCTCGCAAAGGCAGATCGTGGACGTGAAAGGGAGGAGTGAGATGACAACGAGGGACGAGCGTGCGGCGTACTCAGGGGTTGCGGTGCGTGGGCGGGCGGGGGCACTGCTGATCGCGGCGACGGTGCTCGCCTCGATGGTCGGGTTCATCGATGCCTACATGGTCAACGTTGCGATCCCGGCGATCGGTCGCGACCTCGGGACCGGCGTGAGTGGGCTGCAGTGGGTGCTGACGGGGTATTTAGTGACCGTCGCCGCGCTGCTCCTGCTCGCCGGCGCGCTCGCCGATCACTTCGGCTGGCGCCGGATCCTGATCGCCGGTCTCGTCGTGATGCTGATCGGGTCGCTGTGCTGCGCGGCTGCCCCGAACACCGCGGCGCTGATCGCGGCTCGGGTCGTACAAGGAGCCGGCGGAGCGATGGTCGTGCCGAGCAGCCTGGCCTTGCTCAACGGCACCTTGCGACCGGCGGACCGCGCCAAGGGGATCGGCATCTGGGCGGGTCTGTCGACCCTCGGTACGACGCTCGGTCCGTACGGCGGCGGCTGGCTGATCGACCACGGCTCCTGGCGGTACGTGTTCCTGCTGAATGCTCCGCTGATCGCGGCAGCGTTGTGGGTACTTCACGGCGTACCGGAAGTCAGCCGCGCACGCCGGGAACTCTCGGTCGACGTGATGGGAGCCCTGCTGACCATCCTCGGCCTGGGCGGAGTGATTTACGCGCTGACAGCAGGTCCAGCCGCCGGATGGGGCAGCGCCAAGGTGCTCGTGCCAGCTGTTGTCGGGGTGGTCTGCCTCGTCGTACTGATTCCGGTGGAGCGACGGCGACCGGCGTCCATGGTCCGTACGGCGCTCTTCCGGATCAAGCAGTTCGTCGCGATCAATGCCGCGACAATCCTCTTCTACGGAGCCCTGTCCGCGGCGAGCTATCTGGTCGTCCTGCAGTGCCAACTTCAGCTGGGGTACAGCGCTACCGAGGCAGGTGCGGCGCTGATCCCGGAGTCAGCCGTCTTCCTGCTCGTCTCGCCGTTCGTTGGTGGCCTCGTGGTCCGCGTGGGCGTGCGCGGGCCGATGGCTGTCGGCATCCTGATCGTGGCCGGTGGATTCGCGTGGTTGTCGTCGGCGAGCCCAGGCGAGAGCTACCTGCGCGCGATTCTGCCGGGCGCACTGTTGTGGGGACTCGGCATCGGTCTGACCGTCGCACCGCTCACGGCCGGCGTACTGGCTGCTGTCGACGACGCGGATCTGGGCGAGGCATCGGCGATCAACGACGCCGCGTCCCGCGTCGGCGGCGTGGTCCTGATCGCGCTCGTCCCCGCCCTGCTCGGCGTCGGCGGCTCGGACGACCTCGTCCAGCCACTCGCGCACCGGTACCAGACGGCGATGCTCGTGATGGCGGGCCTGAGCGTCGTCGCCGCGCTGATCACCTTCCTGTACGTCGCACGTGGCCGCCCACCCGCCACCCAACTGCCGGCGACGCCGCGCGTTCACGGCTGCGCGGTACCGGTGTCCAACTGACCGGATGAACTGGAGAACACGATGAGCGACAGACTCGACGGACAGCTCGTGGTCGTGATCGGCGGAAGTTCTGGGATCGGGCTGGCCACGGCCCACCAGGCCCACGCGGCCGGCGCCCGGATCGTTGTCACCGGCCGCGATCCCGAGCGACTCGCCAAGGCCGCCGCCGAGGTCGACGCCGAAAGCGCGCCGACCCTGGACCTGGGGGATCCGGACCGTCTCGAGCAGGTCTTCGCCGACCTGCCCGCGGAGCTCGACCATGTCCTGGTGAGCGGCGGCGGGCCGTTCTACGCACCGATCGCCGAGCTGGACTTCGAGCAGGCGCAGCGCCTCCTCGACGAGGATCTGCTCGGAGCGCTGCGGATCGCCCGCCTGTGCATCGGACGGGTTCGTCCTGGCGGCTCCCTCACGCTCATCAGCGGTACCGGCGCCCGCCGGCCCGGCGTCGGCCTGAGTCTTGCCGCGATCGGAACCGTCGGGCTGCAGGCGATCGCCGCGAACGCCGCTCTGGAACTCACCCCGATCCGGGTGAACGCCGTCGCGGCCGGCTTCGTCGATACGCCGTTGTCGGCGCGGCTGCTCGGCGATCAGCTCGAGGAGCGGCGGGCCGAGCTGCGCGAAACGCTTCCGATCCGGCGTGTGGTCGGCCCGGACGACGTGGCCGCGCTGATCATCCACCTGATGACGAACACAGCCCTCACCGGTGCGACGTACGACGTCGACGGCGGCCAGCAGCTGCTCCGGAGCTAAACAGTCGCCTCGTGACCGGTCTGAGGCAGGGCCTCGCGCAGCTGTCTGCGCGAGCTGATCGAGAGCTTGTCGAAGATCTTGCGGAGGTGCCACTCGACAGTGCGAGGACTGAGGAAGAGCCGGGCACCCACTTCGGGGTTCGACAGCCCGTCACGGACCAGCGAGGCGATCTGGAATTCCTGCGGAGTGAGCTCGCCACCCGCGGTCGGTCCGCTCGCTCGTCGGCGTACCGTCTCTCCGGTCGCCTGCAACTCGCGACGTGCCCGCTCGCCGAACGCAGCCATGCCGATCGATGTGAACAGGTCGTACGCGCTGCGCAGCTCCGCTCGTGCCTCCCCTCGGCGAGTACGACGACGCAGCCACTCGCCGTACAGCAGGTGCGCCCGTGCCAGGTCAGGGCGCAGCCGGGTGCCGGTCAGTTGCTCGATCGCCTCGAGGTACGCACCTTCTGCGGTCTTGCCGTCGTCCAGCAAGCCCCGGGCGCGGGCCTCGATGCCGCGGCCCCAGCACTCGTCGGTGTCCAGCGTCTTCGCCTGTAGTTGCTCGAGTGCTGCGGCGGCCTCGCGCTGACGTCCGCTGCGTGCGGCCGCCTCGATCTGCTCGCTGAGCGCCCACGAGGACACGAACAGCTCCGGTGTGTCCTCGCTCGCCGAGATCGCCCACGGCAACGCCTCGTCGTGGCGGCCGAGACCGTTGAGTACGACGGACCTCGCCCAGCGCGCGTACTGCGCCGCCGTACCCTGCCCTTCGGCGGTCGCGCTCGCGATGGTCTCGTCGATCAACGGGAACGCCTCGTCCGGGCGTCCGCGCAGCGCTGCCAGCACCAGGCCGCCGTACGGCAGCACGTGCGTACCGGTGGCCTCTCGGACCGCGTCGGCCTCGGCCCAGAGCGAGCTAGCTTCGGCGAATTCGCCGGCCAGCGCAACGACCTGGCCGAGCACATTGACGCCGACAGCCAGGACCGCCAGCGCGCCGGCGGCACGTGCCACCTCCACCTGCCGGGTGGCGGTGGACCGGCATGCTTCGAAGTCCCACGCGGTCGCGGCCGCCGCGGTGGCCATCCATCCCCAGCGCAGAACCTCCTCGGTCGAGGCTTCCTGCTCGCCGAACGCGATCGCTGCTTGCTTCAGAAGCGGCACCGCGCGCGCCCGGCCCTCGGCGAACAGCAACGCGAACCCGTCCAGCAGGACATCGGAACTTCGCGTGGAGCTCTCGGACCGCGGCGCTGCCTCGGCGGCCAGCGACACCTCGCGCAGACCGGTGCCCGCGGCCAGCTGACCTGCGAACAGGGCGGCGCTCCAGGCATCGAGGTAGGTGTCGCGAGCGAGTTGTACGTCGAGCGTTTCAAGGGTTTTCGCGGCGCGCAGGAGCAGGCCGGGCGCGTCCCGGCCGCGCTGCTGCGCGTACGCAGCCTCGGCGCGGAGCAGGTCGATGCGGGCCCGCCCGAGGTCGTCGAGCTTCCCGGCCTCTGCCGTCGCCAGCAGCGCCCAGGCGGTCTCGAACGCGCCGGCCTGCAGACTGGCGTGCGCGCCGGCCAGCGCGCGTTCGGTCCGCCGGACCGGATCGCGGGTCAGGGCTACCGCGCGCTGCAGGAAGGCAGCCGCAGCAGCGAATCCGCCCCGGGCCTGAGCGCGGTCGGCGGACCGCTCGAGCTCGAAGGCGACGTCCTCGTCAGGTCCCGGCGCGGCCGCGGCCAGATGCCAAGCTCGCCTGTCGGGGTCGGCTGCCGAGTCTGTTGCTCCGGCCAGCGCCAGGTGCACCGCGCGGCGCTCCGTCTCGGAGGCCGATCCGTACAGTGCCGACCGGACCAGCGGGTGGCGGAACGTCACCCGCTCGCCCAGGCTCAGCAAGCCGTCGATCTCGGCGAAGGCTGCGTCGATCCCGAGTTGGTCGGCCGCCCGCCGGACGAGGACCGGGTCGCCGATCGGCTCGGCCGCCGCGACCAGAAGCAGCTGCCGGGTCGATGCGGGCAGGGCATCGGCTTGCCGCAGAAAACTTTGCTCGATGCGCCCGGGCAGCCCCCGTCCACCGAGTAGACCGAACCCTGCCGCGAGCTGAGTGGCCGTCAGGCCCCGGGGCAGTTCGAGCAAGGCCAGCGGGTTGCCGCCGGTCTCGGCCACGATCCGCTCGCGGACGGGTTCGTCGAGCAGGAACTCGACGGCCGATCCCAGCAGCGCCTGTGCCTCGTCGGCAGGCAATCCGTCGACCTGGAGCTCGGGGAGACCGTGGAGGTCCACGCCGATCTCGCGGGCGCCGAACAACAACCCGACCGATTCGGCGCCGATCCTGCGGGCGACGAAGCCGAGCGTCTGCGCCGTCGCCGTGTCGAGCCATTGCGCGTCGTCGACGACGACCAGCACCGGTTGTTCCCCGGCCAGGTCGGAGATCAGGCTCAGTACGGCGAGTCCGACCATGAAGCGGTCCGGAGCGGGACCGGGCGCCAGCCCGAACACCGTCGCGAGCGCCCGGCGCTGCGGTGCGGGAATCCGGTGCAGGCGATCAAGCAGCGGTGCGCACAACTGATGGAGCGCCGCGAACGCCAGCTCCATCTCCGACTGGACGCCTGCCGCCCGCAGCGTGGTGAGGTCCGCTGCGGAGTCGGTCGCGTAGGTCAGCAACGCGGTCTTCCCGACGCCGGCCTCGCCCCGGACGACGAGAACCCGGCTGGTGCCGTTGCGTACCTCGGCGAGCAGGCGGTCGAGGACCGCCCGTTCCGCCCGCCGGCCGAGCAGTCTTGCAGTTCGGGTTCGCTCCGGCTCCTGGCCGCGGACCCCGTCTCCACGTTCCACAGTCCGCCGCCTTCCCAGCGGTGTGCCTACCTCAGACCCATCGCAGTCTCCCCGACCCGCTACAGCCTAGGACCACGGACGCAGTACCGGAAGGAGGCTCGAGATGTGCCATCGTCGGCTGCGGCGACCGGTGACAATGGTGCGATGGCTATCGAAGCGGTGACTCGGTGATGGGTGTTCTCGAGAAGTTCTCGCTGGCCGGGCGGACGGCTTTGGTGACGGGTGGGTATCGCGGGCTCGGTCGGGCCTTCGCGACCGGGTTGGCCGAGGCCGGTGCGGACGTGGTGATCGGAGCGCGCGACGCCGCGGCGTCGCAGGAGGCGGCTGAGGCGCTGGCGCGGGAGACGGGACGGACGGTGATCGGCGTCGGCCTCGACGTCAATGACCGGGCCTCCGGCCGGGCGGCGATCCACGCGGCGTTGGACGCGACCGGGCGGTTCGACATCCTGGTCAACAACGCCGGAGCGTGCGTTCACCGGCCGGCCCTCGACGTACCCGACGACGAATGGGACACCGTGTTCGCCACGAACGTCGACGGCCTGTGGAAGCTCAGCCAGGAGGCCGCCCGGCACTTCACGACGGTCGGCGGTGGCACCATCGTCAACATCGGGTCGATCTCGGCGCAGATCGTGAACCGTCCACAGTGGCAACCGGCGTACAACGCCTCCAAGGCCGCAGTCCATCAGCTCACCAAGTCCCTGGCCGCGGAGTGGGCCCCGTTGAACATCCGCGTGAATGCCGTTGCCCCCGGCTACGTGAAGACCGAGATGGCACCGGTCGACGAGCCACAGTTCAAGGCCCGCTGGATCGACGACGTCCCGATGCAGCGGTACGCCGTACCCGAGGAGATAGCCCCCACCGTCGTCTTCCTGGCCTCGCCGGCCTCCAGCTTCATGACCGGCTCAGTTGTGGTGATCGACGGCGGCTACACCCTGCACTAGCGGTATCGGTCGAGGAATGGTGTGAGTTCTGCGAGGTACTGCTGGCGGTTGTCGCGGCGTACCGAGTGGCCGGTGCCGGCGATGTGTACGGCGCGGAACTCGCCGGCTGCTGCTTGAGCGCAGCGCTCGGCGTACTCGGTGGAGATCAGTGAGCCGCGTTTGGTGTCGCCGTGGATCAGCAGTACCGGGCACGTGATCTCGGCCAGCAGGTCGGTCAGCGGGCCTGCGTCGCGAAACGTCAGATCGAACAGTTGCGGGTTGACCTGCGCCTTCGACACGGCCCAGGGCTCGAGTTCGTCGTCAGGCCAGTCGGGGTCGTTGGATCGGCCCTGGGCGATCCGTGACGGCAGATCGAGTGCTCGGACGTCAGCGAGCCAAGGCGGCTCGGACCACGGTTCGTCGTGCCGGTCGCCAGGCGTTCCGGTCGGCGGGTCTTCCAGTACGACCGCACGGACCAGGTCCGGCCGCGACGCGGCCAGGTGGGCGGCCGCCATCGCACCCATCGAGTGGCCGACCACGACGATCCCGCCCTCATGGGGCTGGCTCGACAGCACGAGGGCGGCATCGTCGCGGTGTGCCTCATAGCGAATAGGCTCGTCCGGAAGCCCGGACTCACCGTGCCCACGCGCATCGATCGCGAGCGCCCGAATCCCAGGCATCCCGCGGATCACCGGCTCCCAGCACTGCGCCGAGTCGGAGAAGCCGTGCAGGAAGGCGACCTCTGCCGCCGCCTCATCGGTCCGGTACCACGCCAGATGACCTGTCCTGCCTCGCACACCGAACATGGTTGTGGACCCTAGCGCAAACACTTAGTGGGTGCAGGCGCAATCGCAGGTCGGGTGGCAGGGCTTGCGGGGCGTGGCGCAGACCTGGTGTGGGTGGAGGACCGGACCGACGCCTGAGGCCGCTTGGCTACGGGCGAGGCATAACAAGGATTCTGCGGCGAGGGGAGCGTTTTCGCCGGTTCCGGACATGCGTGCGGCGATCATCCCGGCGACCAGGGGTGCGGAGAACGACGTACCGCTCCAGCTGGCCAGCCCTTCGAAATGGCGCTGTTCATGGGGAACCTCATCTTCGAAACACTCGTAGTCGCCGACTGCGAAGGCGTTGACCAAGTCTTCGCCGGGTGCGTAGACATCGACCCAACCGCCGTAGTTGGAGAACGACGCTCGGCAGTTGCCGTCGGCGGAGAGCGCTCCGACGCCGATCACCCACGAGTACGCCGCGGGGAACGTCGGCTCGTACGTCGTGTCGTTGCCGGCCGGCGCGACGATGACGACGTTCAGGTGGCGCAAACGCGTGTCGTAGAAGGTGTTGAAGGTGAGCAACGGCCGATGGAACCGGGTGAAGCCATCGAACTCGCAGACGATGACCTCCGCACCGCAGTCCATCAGTTCGTTCATCTTCTGGATGATCTCGTCCTCGTAGGCCATCCCCGAGTCCGGCCGACAGGGGATGTATTCGGCCTTCTTGACATGGACCTTCGCTTTCGGCGCCACGCAGCGCACACATCCGGCAACAAACGTCCCGTGGCACGCGTACGGCCGGATGCGCGTGCTGCCCGGAGCCATGAAGGGATCCTCGGCTTCGCCGGTGACGCCCGCCATCCACGGCCACACCTGCACACCGTCGACCAGACCGCCGTCGACGACACCTACGAACACATCACGGCCGTCCCATCCGCGTGTCCCGCAACAGATCCCGTCACTCACCGGCGGCTCTGGGCACGCCGCCTTGCCGGGCACGCAGTCTGGCTCGGTGGCCGGGCAGGGGTGACCGTTGCCGCAGTACGGGAGCGCGTGGTTCGGTGACCACCCGCCGGGGCCGGCCCGCCGGTCCAGCTCGGCCAGTACGTTCGGCACCGACAGTGGATCGTCGTCGTTGTATTGCCCGTCGTAGTCGCCGCCGAAGCCGGAGTCACCGTCGGCCGCCTGCCGCGCCTCGCTCACCGCACGGTAGGTCCTGCCGTAGCGCCAGACCAGGCTCGTCACGCCGTCGATCACCGGCAGCAGGTCGATGACGACGTCGTCGGGAATGATCGGACTGCGTTCCTCGCTGGGCGTCACCGTGTCGCGCAGTGTCCTGATCACCAGATCGGTGTCGGCCGCGCGGACGAGGATCGTGTCCCGGCGGTAGAAGTACTTGACGTACCCGACCTCCTCCCAGTTGGCCGGGTACGCGGCCGTCGTACCGTGCCATCGCTCCTCTCCACCTTCTTCGGGGTCGTCCAGGATGAGGTGCAGGGCGTCTTTGAGGCGTTGGTCTGCTGGCATTTCGTCCCCCTAGTTGGTCAGAAACCTTCCAAAAACAAGGTGGTGCGGCGTACTACGATCGGAACATGGCTGGGTGAGGGGGCGGGGCTGTGGACGCCGACGAACTGCATGCGCTCGCACTGTCGCGGCCTGCTGACGCCCTGAAGCTCGCCCGCCAGGTTCTCGCGAACTCCCCGTCCGACGCGGATGCCGCGGCAGCACACAAAGCGGCGGGTGTCGTCCATCGCGACTTCGGTGACATCGGTGAGGCGGTGACCGAACTCAAGGCGGCGTACCGGCATGCTCGCAAGGCTGCGGATCCCGACCGCGAGGCGGACATCCTGGCGAGCCTCGGCGTGGCTCTGGTCATGGCCGGGCAGACCGGACGTGGCCTGGCCGTACTCGACTCGATCGTCCCCGGCCGGACCGGTGTGCTCGCCGGCCGCATCCTGGTCCGCCGGGTCTGGGTGCGCGGGGCGCTGCTCGGCAGGTACGCCGAAGCGCTGGCCGACGCCGAAGAGGCGGTCGAACTGCTGAGCGACACCGGTGACCTGATCTGGGAGGCGCGCGCGCTGACCCACCGGGCGATGGTGCTGCTCGCGATGGGCGCGATCGAGCGCGCCGATCTGGACTACGCCCGCAGCGAGCAGCTGTTCGCGAAGTGCGGTCAACAGGCCGAGTACGCCGACACCCGGCAGGCGCGTGGTGCCGCAGCCTTCGCCCGCGGTGACCTGCCGACGGCACTGCTGTACCTCGACGACGCACAACGGGTGGTCGACGAGCTCGGGGTCTTCGAGCCAGATCTGCTCGTCAACAAGTGCGTGGTGCTGCTGGCAGCCGGTCTGACGCGTGACGCACTCACCGAGATCAACAGTGCTCTGGAGCGGTTCGAGCACCAGCGCGGCTCCACGGCTCGACGCGCGGAGTTGTTGTACTGCGCCGGCCTGGCAGCGCACGCCGCCGGTGCTCTGGAGCTGGCCGAGAGCCGCAGCCGCGCCGCCATGAAGCTGTTCCGCCGCCAGCAGCGTCCGTGGTGGGCGGCTCGTGCAGAGCTTGCGTTGCTTCAATCCCGCTACGCGGGTGGTGACCGTACGGCGAGATTGCTGCGCACCGGCCAACGACTCAGCGGCGAACTCGACGGACTCGATGCGGACCTCGCGGTCGAGGCGCATCTGCTGACGGGCAGGCTCGCTCTCGCGCGTTCCGAGTCGGCCGAGGCCAGACACCACCTGAGCATCGCGGCCGGCGCGCGGAACCGCGGCCTTCGAGCGCGTGGCGCCGGCTGGCTCGCCCAAGCCACGCTCCACCAAGGCGACGGCCGGGCGCGTGCGATGCTGGCCGCCTGCCGGCAGGGCCTGAACCTGATCGAGGTCTACGTGCACACCCTCGGCGCCACCGAGCTTCGCGTCCTCGCCACTGCTCAGGGCGCCGAACTCGCCGCGATCGCGCTCCGGTACGCCGTCCAGCGCGGAAACGCCCGCCAAGTCCTCGAGTGGAGCGAACGCTGGCGCGCCACGGTGCTCGCGATCCCGCCGGTCCGGCCGCAGCAGGACGACGGCCTGGTCGCGGACCTCACCGCGCTGCGCAGCCTGACCTACCGGCTGGAGACCAGCCACGACCAACGACTCGGACCGGCTCCGCTGCATCGCGAACGCCGGCGCCTCGAATCCGCAGTACGACGCAGAGTTCTGGTAACGCCCGGCATCACGGGCGACCGGCCCGACCAGTTCCGCAGTGCCGACCTGCTGACTCATCTCGGCGACCGCAGTCTGGTCGAGCTCACCGACGTCGACGACCAGTTGTACGCGATGCTGGCGGCGCGCGGCCGGGTCCACCTCGAGTTGATCGGTCCCACCCAAGAGGCGACTCGTCGGTTGTCGCACGCGTTGTTCGCGCTGCGACGTGAGTCGACCGGACGCGGCGAGGACCGGCTCGACCTGGACGCCATCGGAGACCGCCTGGAGACGGCGCTCCTGGGCGACGTGGCCAAGCACTTGGCCGACGGCCCGGTGGTCGTCGTACCGACTGGCCGGCTGCACGCGGTTCCGTGGAGCCTGCTGCCGTCGTTGCGGCATCGGCCGACCTCGGTGGCCCCGTCGGCGGCCGCGTGGTTGCGCGCACAGAGCGCCGTACCGCCGGCGACCGAGCGAGTGGTGCTGATCGGCGGTCCGCAGTTGTCGACCGGACCGGAGGAGGTACGGCGACTCTCCGAGCTGTATCCGGATGCGGTGGTACTCACCGAGGGCGATGCGACGGCGGAATCAGTCCTGGAAGCGATGGACGGGGCGTCCTTGGTGCATGTCGCCGCACACGGCACGTTCCGCGCGGACAGTCCGCTGTTCTCGGCGCTCCAATTGGATGACGGGCCGCTGACGGTGTACGACCTCGAACGGCTGGATCGCGCGCCGTACCGAGTGGTGCTGTCGAGCTGCAGCTCCGCGCTCGGCGGACCCAGTGGTGCGGACGAGTTGCTCGGTCTGGTCAGTGCGCTGGTGGCGCTCGGGTCGTCCGGCGTTGTGGCGAGCGTCGTACCGGTGAACGACCCGGCGACGGTGCCGCTGATGCTCGGCCTGCACGGCAGGCTGCGGGCCGGTGACGATCTTGCCGAAGCACTTGCCCAGGCACGGGTGTCGGCCGGCGACGACCGGCCGGCGCGCACGGCTGGGCAGTCCTTCATCGCACTGGGGGCTTGAGTCATAGCCGCACCCAGTCGGTGACCACTCGACCGGTCGCCGTGTCGCAGCGCAACCGGATCGCATCGGCAGGCAACGACGGCAGTTCGAAGAAGCCGGACTCGTCGGCGCTGACGGAGTACTCCGTGCCGTCCGGGGTCTCGACGTGGATCTCGCCAGGGCCGGGCGGCAGGATCTGGCCGACCACTTCGTCCTGGTTCACCTCCAGCTCCATCGACAGCGGAGCGGAGGTGAACACCAACAATCGAGTCTGCCCGGGGTCGGCCCGGGTCGCCGCCACTGCCTCGAGCGACGAGTCGAACGTCAGGCTCGCCTGCAGGAGGTCCTCGTCGATCGTCCGCCAGGACAGCACGCCCTCGGCCTGCGCGGCGATCGTGTCTGCCAACGGTTGCGTACCGCGGACAGCCTCGGCGAGATCCTCGAGGAGGCGCTCGTCGTCATCCCAGAGTCGCCGCGTCATGCTGATCACCTCCGGACAACTCAGATCGCTCGGCGGATTCGACGTACGCCCGGACCCGCGGAGATCTGCGGAGCCGTTCGAGTGCGCGTGAGCGGGTGGGGCCGATGCTGCCTGCCGGTATCCCGGTGCGCTCGGTGATCTCGACGTACGACGGTCGCGGGTCCTCGAGCAGCAGCAACAGCAGGTCGCGCTGCCGGCGTGGCAGCTCGGCCAGCCCGGCCAGCAGCACCTCGTGCCGCTCGGCCCGGAACAGACCTTCGTCGGGTTCCTCGAGGTCGGCAGCGATCGCCTGGAAGCCCGGATCCAGCGGGTCGTTGGGCTCCAGCCGGCGCCCGGACGACAGGTACCGCAGCGCCTCGCGGCGGGCGGTCGTGACGATCCACCCCGGCATGGCTCGCGGTTCCTGCAGGCGGTCCAGATGCCCGACGAGCCGTAGCCACACGGTCTGCGCAACGTCCTCGGTCTCGCTCGGTGTCAGCCGGAACCGCCGGATGACGGACACGAGCAACGGCGCGTACCTGCTCACGAGTTCGCTCCACGCCTGTTGATCGCCCTCGGCTGCGGCGGCCACCAGAGCGGTGACCGGTGAAATTTCGTCTTCCACTCCGCCGCCCCCCTTGATGTCGTGTCCCTACTGGACGGACCGCGCCGGAGTACTTCCAGATACATGCCAATCCAGCTTCAGACCGGTTGCGCTGCGTAGGCCGATGCCGGCAGGAGCCGCAGGCCGGTGTGCAGCTTCACCAACTCCTGAAGCGCGTACGTCGCCGAACGTTTGAAATCGAAGCCGTGTGCGCCGAGGGTCACCTCGGCGGAGCAAGCGCCTGGACTCAGCCCGACGAGCAGGCCGCCCTGGACGGTCAGCCGGAGGCTCTCCAGCGTGAAGAGCAACGTGAGATCGAAGGTGAGCGTGACCGGGGGCTGCTGGTCGACGGTGACGTCCACCTCTGGGTGATGGATCGACGAGATCTCGTGCTTGGCCAACGTGACGTACTCGGGCGACCCGGCGCCCGCGACCGTCGCGTTCGCCGCCTCCTGGAGCTCACGATGCGTCCGCCAGGCCCACAGGATCGGCTCACCCAGGTCGCGATCGAAGGTCGCGGTGAGTGCGTGGGTCACCGGAGCCGACACCAGCCAGGCGACTGGACCGAGGTGCGGCGCCCGTTCGAGTACTTTGCTCCTGGTGATCAGGCCCTTCAGCTCGGCGGAGGTATCCGGGCTGGTCTGGTTGAAGTGCGAGGCGATGGTGATCTGGTGGCTGCTACTGGTGTTCATCGGATTTCTCCTGCAGGGACTGGCGCCCGCGCTCAAGGCGAGCATTGATGCGGATTCGGTGTGCCGGGCCGGACTCGTGGAGCTGCGGGATCCCCAGAGTCAGCCGCTCGGCTACGTGGATTTGAGGCACTGGTTTCGGCTTCGGGTCCCTGCCCGGTCGGTGCCTGATACGGCTGATGGTCCCGGCTGCCAGGACGGCCGTCCCGAGCAGCAGCGGCACCAGCCACGACGGCCAGTTCGACTCGTCGGCGGCGAACTCCACCGTCACGGTCGCTCCCGTTGGGACGAGCTCCCCGGCGCGCGGCTGTTGGCTGATGACCTGTCGATCGCGACCTGAAGCATCACGTCCACCGATCAGATCGAAGATCAGCTCGACGCCCTCGACTGCGCCACGGGCCTCGTCCTCACTGCGGTTGAGCAGGTCCGGAACCGGTACGAGTTTCGGCTTCGGCGCACGGGTGACGTCGACGGCAACGACGGTGCCGACGTCGACCTCGGAGCCGGCTCGCGGACGCTGGTTCAGGACGATTCCCGGGGCGCTGCCGGGACGGACCACTCGAGACTGGAACTTCAGCCGAGCCACCCCGACCGCCTGCTTTGCGGTGGATTCGAGCCGGCCGACGAGATCCGGCACAACTGTGCGGACCACGACTGGCGGTGGCAGGGGCGGTGTCGGGACGACGGTGGTTGGTGGTGGTGCGGGCACCCGGCGTACGTCGGCTGTCACGGTCGTGGTGCGTTCGACCAGCTCGCCTGGTTGCGGTTGCTGGCTGACCACCCGACCGGGCTGCTGACCGTCCTTGAGGATCCGCTCCTTGTATTTGAGTCCGGCGTCCTTGACCAGGGCCGCGGCCTCGTCCTCGGTGCGCTCGATCAGATCTGGCACCGGCACAAGCACCGGCTGGACGGGCTTCTCGAGGATCAACGTGACTGCTCGCTCGAACACCACATAGTCGCCGGCACCGGGACGCTGCAGGCGGACTATCCAGTCGGCAGCTCCGTCCGACGGCGACGTTCGTACGGCGAGGCCGAGTCGCGTCACGGTCTGTCCGGCGAGACGGAGGGTCTTCCCGACGAGGTCGGGCATCGCCACGCCGAGCGAGAGATGAACGAGCGAAGTGGTGCCGCCGTCGGGGTCGTTCTCGGTGCGGGTGTTCTGCGCGGCGACGACGACGGTCTGCTCATCGACGTCGGCGGGCTTGTCGTTCACGACCTTGCAGTCGTAGCCGTCGTCTCGGAGACTCTCCGCTGCTTTTTCGGCTGACTGGCCAAGGACACCGGGAGGAGGATCTGACGGCGAGGGGAGCCAATGGCCGGTGCAGGTCTCTTGTGAAACGGCTGCGGCCGTGGTTCCGGCCAGCAGCAGCGTCGCGACCGAAAGGGCTGCCGCGGCGATCAGGTACTTGGCGCGATGGATACTCACACTCCCCTGACCGAGCCATCGGCCCGGTTGATACCCGGATGCAACCAACTTCGGCCTCGGAGGCGTGTCTAACCCGGTATCAAGGATGGGAGATCAGATGAGTGATCGGGACGCGGCGTTCGAGGCGTACTTCGCGGCACGTTCCGACGCCATGCGCGGCACGGCGTACCTGCTGTGTGGCGACTGGCATCGCGCGGAAGACCTGGTGCAGCAGACCTTCACGAAGATCTACCTGGTGTGGCGCCGGATCCAGCGGCACGAGGCGATGGACAGCTACACCAGGCAGACACTCATACGTACGTTCCTGTCCGAGCGGCGCCGGGGGTGGTTCCGGCACGAGTCGGTCGCGTCCGAGGCGACCGATCGGGCGGCGCCGTCGGCCGACCTCGCCGACGAACGGCTCGTGTTGCTGGAGGCACTGGTGAAGGTGCCGCCGCGGCAACGCGCCGTACTGGTCCTGCGGTACTGGGAGGACCAGTCCGTCGAGCAGACGGCTGCGCTGCTCGAATGCTCGGCCGGAAATGTCAAGAGCCAGGCCGCACGCGGGTTGGCGACGCTGCGCGGTCTGCTGGAAGAGGAGAAGGTTCGATGAACGAAGAGGATCTCAACGAGGCACTGCACGACGTGATGGTGCGCAGCAGTGCACCGCCGTCGATGGATCCTGCGCACGCTCTCGAGCAGGCCCGCCGGGCGCGCAAGCGGCGCAGGGCGACGTGGGCCGGGCTCGCCGTCGTACCGCTGGTGGTTGGCGTCGCGGCCGGTCCCGCACTGGTCGCGAACCTCACCGGTGACCGGTCGGTGGGCCAGATGGTGGCGGGCGGCCCGGCCACACCGTCGGCATGGCCGTCGGCATCCACACCGCCGCCGGTCTCCACTGTGGCGCCGACGAATGCGCCGAAGACCCGGAAGACTGGTGACCCGTGGCCGGAGGGCCAGGTGGACCGTACGGCGAGCGCGGGGCCTCGCGCCGATCGGGCCGTCAAGCTGATGAACGACCTGACCTCGTCACTACCGGCCGGGTTCACCTCGCCGGACCTCAAGTACCCGGAAGGCGGCCCGATGAGATGGCCGCAGAGCCAGTACGCGTCCAATGACGGGGAACCGGACTACTGGGAGTACTCAGCCTCCATCCCGGTGCAGAAAGACAACCGGGTCGGCAAGTTGCTCGCAATGTCGACCACGCCCAACGGCAAACCGGCGACCGACCCATGCACGCTGGCAAAGGGTTTCTGGGGCGGAACCGGCACCTGCGCCGTCGTGGACGTCGCCGGCAAGAAGGTCGGCGTACTGACCGCCAAGGCCGGCAGCGACTACGACCAGTGGGCCGCCTACCGGTACGACGACGGCACCGTCGTGTACTTCGCACAGGCCAAGAAGAGCGATCGCACGGGCCGATCCCCGCTGACCCAACCGGTGTTCACCGCCCGCCAACTGGCCGAGCTGGTGACGTCGCCGAAGTTCAAGATCAGCACCTGACGATTTGTCAGTCGTGGACCGGTGTGGCTCGGCATCGGTGCGCTGCGAGGATCTCGCGGCGGCGTGCGGATGGTGGGCAGAAGAGGATGGAGATTGCGACCACTGAGGCCGCCGCGAGCAGCGTGGTGGGGTAGCCGGATCGGTTGATCAGGAGTCCGGCCGCGGCTGGACCGGCGATGGTGCCGATGGTGAGTGCGGTGTTGATGGCGGCGAGCCCGGCTGAGGGGCGTGAGACGAAGACCTCGGCACTCCAGATGCCCTGGGTCGCAATCAGTGCACTGTAGAAGGTTCCGAACAACACCGCGGCCAGCAGGACGAGGATGAACTGGCGGGCTCCGACGCCGATCAGGACCAGTGCTGTGGTGAGTAGTGCGCAGGCGCCGAGGTAGCTGTTCCGCAGGCCGATGCGGTTGACGACCGATCCGCTCAGCGAGGCGAGGAGGCTGGCGGCACCGCACACCGCGTAGGCACTCTTGGCCTGTCCTGCTGCAAGTCCGGCCGCGTGCAGGGCCTCGACACTGAAGGTCCACCACACAGCGCTGCCGGCCCCGATGAGGACGGAGGAGAGCAGTAACGGGCGAGACTTCGGGCAGACGAACCAGGTCCAACTCAGCTGTGGCAGCCGAGGTCGGCGCGAGTCTCGACCTCGCGATGGCGCGCACACCGTCGCGAGGATTCCCGCGCCGACCGCCAGCACGACGAATACCAGCCAGGCGAACCGCCAGTCGTCTCCGAAGCCGATCGCGACCGGTCCTCCGATCGCGACTCCCCATCCGGTTCCTGAACTGATCGTCGACCACACCAGGGCACGCCGGGCCTCCGGCACGTGCTGAGCCACGATGTCGGCGTACGGCGGGAATGCCAGACCGGCCGCGGTGCCGGCGACGACCACGCCGACCTGTGCGGCGAACGAGGTGCCGGCTGTCGCGACGATCGTCATCCCGGTGGCCGCGAGTACCGCCGCGAGCCCGATCGGCCATCGCGGGCCCAGCTTGACGGTCATCCAGATCACGGACAGGTTCGCGATGAGGTACGACACGTACCCAGCCGAAGCGATCAGCCCGGCGGCGCGCGGTGTGATGCCCAGGTCGGCCTGCATCTGCGGCAGCAGCAGCCCGTATCCGTAGCGCGCGAACCCGAACGTGACCGCGATCATCGCGACACCAGGCACGACCGTGCGCAGAACATGCCCGTTTTGTACCGATGCCCCAGTGCGGGCCGCAGCTTCGCTCATCGTCCTGCTTTGGTACCCATCACTTGCAGAGTCAAAATGAGTGTTGGTTGTGGTGACTGTCGTGTAGGTATGGGCCGGTGCACGATGACCAAGTGGACGTGACCACCGAAATCGTTGCGGCCTTGATCCAGGATCAGTTCCCTCAGTGGAGCGGCCAGGCGATCCGACGCGTGCCCTCGACCGGGACCGTCAACGCCATCTTCCGCGTCGGGAACGACCTCTCTGCGCGTTTCCCGCTGCGTCTGACCGATGCTGCCGAGGCGCTGGCGGTTCTGGAACAGGAAGCCCAGGCGAGCGCTGAGCTGGCACAGGTGTCTCGGTTCCCTGCCCCGGAACCCGTCGCCTTCGGAAAGCCTGGAGCGGGCTACCCCATGCCGTGGTCCGTCCAGACATGGTTGCCGGGAACAATCGCCTTTGATACCGACCCGAGTGCGTCGGACGCTTTTGCCGAGGACCTTGCGGCCTTCATCGCAGCCCTGCGGGACGCCGAGACTCGGGGCCGGCTTTTCAGCGGCGAAGGTCGTGGCGGCGTTCTCGCTCACCACGACAACTGGATGGCGAAGTGCTTCGAGGAGAGCAAGGGGCTGCTCGACGTACCGCGGCTACGCCAGATGTGGAGCCATTTTCGGGAGTTGCCGCGCACGGGTGCAGACGTGATGAGCCACGGTGACTTGATTCCCGGCAACGTACTGGTCGCGGGAGACCGGCTCAGCGGCGTACTCGACACCGGCGGCTTCGGCCCGGCCGACCCCGCACTGGATCTGGTCAGTGCCTGGCACCTGTTGCGGCCAGGCCCGCGGGAGGTTCTCCGGCGGACACTGGCCTGCGACGATCTGGAGTGGGAGCGCGGCAAGGCCTGGGCGTTCGAACAGGCGATGGGTGTCGTCTGGTACTACGTCGAAACCAACCCGACGATGAGCAGAATGGGCCGCCGCACACTCGACCGCATCCTGCACTCGACGGACTGACGTCGTGGATTACCTGGTGGCTGCCTGTAGGTCGGCTTTGTGCAGCTCAAGCCAGGTGTCGAAGGATTCCAGAGCCGGGTTCAATTCGCGGACCTTTGCCAGGTCGCGGTTGTCGGTGAACTCGTTGTGGTTCTCGGCGTAGAACTGGAACATGTTGGCCATCTCGACGGCCATGGGGAACGGGTATTCGCGGTACTCCTCCAGGGTGGGGGAGTAGTAGGTGACCTGCTCGCCTAGGGCTTTGGTCAGGGCTGCGGCGTACTCGTGGCCGGTGAGGTGGTCGCCGGCGATGCTGACGGTCTGGCCGATCAGGTCGGGGCGCTTGAGGATTGCGAAGGCGCTGCGGCCGATGTCGTCGGTGGCGATGCCGGACAGGCGCTGGTCGCCCATCGGGAGCGTGATCGTCAGTGTGCCGTCGGCGTTGCGGGTCGGCGGCATGGCGGTGACGAACGCGTCGAAGTAGAACGTGGTCCGCAGGTACGTCGTCGGTACGCCGTACTTCGTGAACAGCTCGTCGGCCTCGCCCTTCGCGTCGAAGTGCGGGACCTTGTAGCGCCCGTCGTCCAGGCTCGGTACGTCGTCGCGCTCGCCGAAGAACTGGCGGGTGTCCTCGAGCGTCGACCAGATCAGATGCTGTACGCCGGCGTCGCGGGCGGCCCGCGCGGCGATCTCGGCCTGGTCGAGCTCCATCTCGGCGCGGGTCCGCACCGCCTCCTCGTCCGCGGTCAGCGGCGCCCAGTAGTTCGTCACCACGAAAGCGCCGTACGCGCCGTCGAACGCGGCCCGGATGCTCGCCTCGTCGTCGAGATCGGCGGAGACCACCTCGGCGCCCGCGACGGCGAGGTCCTTCGCCGCGGCGGAGTCCGGGTTCCGGGTCAGCGCCCGTACGGCGAACTCGCCGGACGGATCGGCCAGAATCGCGCGGACCAGCGCGCCGCCCTGTGCTCCGGTGGCTCCGACGACGGCGATCAGCTTGCTCATATCCGTTCACTCCCAAGAGTTAGGTTGATGTGTCAACTCAACTGATCGTAGCGCGATTGGTTGATGTGTCAACCCGAACGGGTAGGATGGCTCTCGTGAGCAAGGGACCGTGGCTCGACGACGACGAGCAGAAGGCGTGGCGCAGCTACCTGCTGATGAACCGCACGCTGGAGACGCACCTGGAGCGGCACCTCCAGCGCGACTTCGGCCTGTCCAAGTCGGACTTCGAGATCCTGGTGAACCTGTCCGAGTCGGAGTCCGGCCGGATGCGGGCGTTCGAGATCGGTCGCGCGACGCAGTGGGAGAAGAGCCGGCTGTCGCATCACCTGACCCGGATGGAGAAGCGCGGCCTGATCCGCAAGGAGGCCTGCGACTCGCGGTATCCGGAGATCGTGATCACCGAGGAAGGCCTGGCCGCGATCAAGGAGTGCGCCCCGGCGCACGCCGCGCGGGTGCGGGAGTTCTTCGTCGACGTGTTCGGCCCCGATCGCCTCGCCGTGCTCGGTGAGGTCGCCGACGAGATCGTCGGCACGATCGGCAAGCACTGCGACACCGACTGCCCGCTGGAGGCCCGCTCCTGAGAGCTGTTCTCAGAGAGCTTTCAGCAGAACTTGACGGTGGCTTGATCTTCTCTTGGAGTGCGGCTGACGGGCCTCGAACGAGGCTTACGGCATGGTCACCACAGACGAATCCCAACCCAACCGCCGGCGCTGGCTGCACCGAGCGTCCGCGGCCGCGATAGCCACTGCCGTCCTCGGCGTCGGCGCGACCGGGATCTCGGTCGCGGTCGTGTCGTCGAAGCACTCGAACGGCACCGGCGCCGGTACGACGGCGACGCCCAGCAGTTCGGATTCCTCGTCTGGTTCGAGCTCGGACGACGGCAGCAGCTCGAGCGGGGTCGGCTCGGCCGATTCCGGCTCCACCTCGCAGGGCGGGAGCAACGGGTCATGACCGCCTCCCGCACGTGGAACGCGTGGAGTTGCACGGTCCGGCTGACCGTCGACGACCCTGCCGTACTGGGGGCGGCGTGCGGTGAGCTCAAGGCGCTGATGGACCGCGTCGACAAGGCCGCGAGCCGGTTTCGCCCGGACTCCGAGCTGTCGATCGTCAACACCAGGGCCGGTGCACTCGTACCGGTGTCCCGGCTGCTCGTCGACCTGGTCGACGTCAGCCTGGTCGCGGCCCAGATGAGTGGCGGGGCGGTCGACCCGACTGTCGGTCCGGCGGTGATCGCTGCCGGGTACGACGCCGACATCGAAGCGGTACGGCGGCGCTTCCCGCAGGCCCCCGAGGACCCGACGCAGATCGCTGGCTGGCAGGAGGTCCGCCTCAACCGGAAGCTAGCGCTGCTAGGGGTACCGAAGGACTGCGCTCTCGACCTCGGCGCCACCGCCAAGGCCTGGACTGCGGACCGGGCTGCCAACGTGATCAGCAAGCGCTACGGCTGCGCGGTCCTCGTCGAGATCGGCGGCGACCTGCGGGCAGCGGGTACGCCGAAGAAGCCGTGGGTCATCACCGTCGCGGAGCGCGCCGGCGACCAGGGTGTCCTCGTGACGCTTGCCCACGGCGGTCTGACCACGTCGACCCGGACAGTACGGCGTTGGCAGACACCGACCGGCTACGGGCACCACGTCATCGACCCGCGCACGGGCCGTCCCGCGGAGGGTCCGTACCGGACTGCTTCCGTCTGGGCGCCGACCGCCGTACGGGCGAACACCTTCAGTACTGCGCTCATCGCCACTGGTGAGGCAGCTGTTGGGCGGCTGAAGCTGTCCGGTCACCCGGCGCGGCTGATTGCCGACGACGGTGAGGCTACCGAGCTGTGCGGGTGGCCGACAGCGAGCAGGGCTGCCTGATGACCCTGTGGTACCTGGCCCGTGCGGCCGGCGTGGTCACGATGATCATGTTCACGCTGTCCGCGGTGCTCGGAATGGTCATGCCGGGCGTACGTCGACCGGAGCGGCGGTTCTGGCTCCAGTACGTGCACCGCTCGGCAGCTGTGACCGGACTGGTCCTGCTGGCGACACATGTGGTTGCCGTGATCGCCGACAGCTATGTGGACATCAGTCCGACGGTTCTGGTGTGGCCGTTCGGCTCCGGCTACCGGCCGTTCGCCATGGTCGTCGGTGTGCTCGCTCTCTACAGCCTGGCACTGGCGTCGCTCGTCGGAGCGGCACGTGGCCGACTGGCCGTGTCTCAGTCGTTCACGAAGCACTGGCGCAAGCTGCACATCGCCGCGTCGGTTGGGTGGCTGCTGTCCATTGGCCACGCATTGCTGGCAGGTACCGACCGCAGTACGCCGTGGATGCTCGGCATCACGCTCGGCTGCCTGGCCGCAGTGGCCACCGCCGGGGCGTATCGCCTCAACGCGGCTCCTAAACCCACCCGTGCCTGGAGGACCCAATGACCACCATCGAAAGGGAGCGGCACAGGGTCATCGGTGAGGCCAGGTTGCTGGCCGGACTCGACCAGGACCTCCAGCAGCACCTTTTGACCCACGGTCCGCTACCCGAGCTGACCCGTGAGGACTACGTGCAGCTCTGTGAAGCCGTAGGACTCAGGGGACGCGGTGGTGCGGCATTTCCGGTCGCAGTGAAGCTGCAGGACCTCCCAGCTCGCGGTGTGGAGGCTGTGGTGGTCAACGGCTCGGAGAGCGAGCCCGCGAGCCGGAAGGACCGTCTGCTCCTCACCCGGGCGCCACACCTCGTTCTGGACGGCGCAGTCGGTCTCGCGCACGCACTCCGGGCACCGCACGTGCTGATCGCCGTACACGACACCGCCGCGGCCACCTCCCTCCGGGAGGCGCTGATGGAGCGTGACGACCAGCTGGCGATCGAGGTGCGTGACACCCCGGGTCGGTTCGTCGCAGGTGAGGCCCGTGCGGTGCTGAGCGCTCTCGAAGGCGGTACTGCGGTGCCACCGGGGCGGCGGGTGCTGCCGACGCGGAGGGGGTACCACCGGCGGCCGACGTTCCTGTCGAACGTGGAGACGTTCGCGCAGCTCGCCGTACTCGCGCGGCTCGGGTCGCGTGGGTTCAGCAGCACCGGTCTGATCAGCGAGCCGGGTACGCAGCTGCTGACGATCGACGGGGCGGTCCAACGGCCTGGTGTGATCGAGACACCGACCGGTGTCCCACTGAACACTGTCCTGCAGTACGCCGGTGCCGAACCGGGACCTGTCCTGCTGGGCGGGTACCACGGGCGCTGGCTGCCGCGGACCGACGGCGTCATGCTGCAGCGACCAGAGGTGTCCGCCGGGATCATCCTGGCGCTCGGCTCCGGAACCTGTCCGCTCGGTGAGGTCACCAGAGTCGCTGAATGGCTGAGGAGTCAGTCGGCCGGTCAGTGCGGGCCCTGTGTCTTCGGACTCGCCTCACTCGTCGACGACTTCGCCCGGCTGACCATCGGCGACCCGCAGGGGTGGCACGACGCACATCGGCACCTCGGCCTGGTTCCGGGGCGAGGAGCCTGTGCGCACCCGGACGGAGTTGCGAGGTTCCTCACATCGGCGCTCGAGGTGTTCGACGACGACGTACAGCTGCACCTGTCTGGTCAGGGGTGTGGGCGACCGGTTCTGGGAGTTCTTGGAGGTGCCCGATGAACAAGCTGGAGATCGACTGGACCCGGTGCGACGGGCACGGCTTGTGTGCCGGTCTGATGCCTGATGACGTCCTCCTCGACGAGTGGGGGTTCCCGGTCCTCCGCGGCCGCGAAATCACCGCCGGTGAGCTCCCGGACGCGCGCCGCGCAATCCTCGCCTGTCCAGCTCTTGCACTACGCCTCAGTAGTCGATGACAGGCCCGTCCCGACACCACACCAGTGACAAAGGTGGACTAATCTCTGAGTGACCGCACAACGTCGTGCGGTCCGGCGCGGACGACGCCGAAGTCACGTGTGGAGACGGTGGGGAATGCAGAGCAAGCTGGACGTCCAGAAGGCGGATGTGCTCGCCAAGGCGGTGGCCGCGGGAACACATGGTCACGACAAGTCGACCGACCCGGGCAAGCTGAAGACGTTCCTCGAGCAGTACTACCGGCACGTCGCCGCCGAGGACGTCGCCGAGCGCCAGCCGAACGACTGCCTGGGCGCCGCGCGGCACCACTACAAGTCCGCGGTGTCCCGCCCGCAGGGTACGGCGAAGGTGCACGTCTTCACGCCGACGCTGGAGGAGCACGGCTGGTCCGCGAGCGGCCGGACCGTGGTCGAGATCGTCATCGACGACATGCCGTTCCTGGTGGACAGCGCCTCGATGGCGATCACCGAACGCAACCTCGAGCTCCAGCTCCTGATCCACCCGCAGTTCGTGGTCCGGCGCGACGTCGCCGGCACGCTGCAGGAGGTCCTCGACGACAGCGCGACCGCGGACGGGCACGACCTGGTCCGCGAGAGCTGGATGCACCTGGAGATCGAGCGGATCGCGGACGTCGCCGAGCACCGCGCGCTCGAGCGGGACCTGCAGAAGGTGCTGAACGACGTCCGCGAGTCGGTCGAGGACTGGCCGAAGATGCACGAGAAGGCGGTCACCATCGCCGCCGGCCTGAACGCCGCCGACCTGCCGGTCTCCGAGAGCGAGGTCGAGGAGGCACGCGAGCTGCTGGAATGGCTGGCCGACGAGCACTTCACCTTCCTGGGCTACCGCGAGTACGACTTCACCATGGAGGGCGCGCAGGGCATCCTGCGCGGCCGCGCGGGCACCGGCCTGGGCATCCTCCGGCCGGACCCGAAGCCGGGTTCCGGCAAGCTGCCGCCGGAGGTGAGCGCCAAGGCGCAGGAGCGGAAGCTGCTGATCCTCACCAAGGCCAACTCCCGCTCCACGGTGCACAGGTCGACGTTCCTGGACTACGTCGGCATCAAGCAGTTCGACGAGAGCGGTAACCCGGTCCGCGAGTGCCGGTTCATCGGTCTGCTGTCGTCGACGGCGTACACCGAGAGCGTCATGCAGGTGCCGGTGCTGCGACGCAAGGCGCTGGAGCTGTTCCGCCTGACCGGCTTCGACCCGAACAGCCACAGCGGCAAGGGTCTGCTCGACGTACTGGAGACCTACCCGCGCGACGAGCTGCTGCAGGCGCCTGTGGAGGACCTCCTGCCGATCGTGCAGTCAGTGCTGCACCTGCAGGAGCGGCGCGCGGTCAAGCTGTTCGTACGGCGTGACGTCTACAACCGGTACCTGTCCTGCCTGGTGTACCTGCCGCGTGACCGCTACACCACTGCGGTCCGGCTGAAGATGCAGCAGATCCTGAAGGACGCGATCGGCGCCGAGACCGTCACGTACGCCGCCTACGTCACCGAGTCCGTGCTGGCTCGCGTGCACTTCGTGGTGCGGATGAAGCAGGGCGAGACGGTCGGCGAGTACGACCCGGATCTGCTGGAGCAGCAGGTCATCGAGGCGACCCGGGCGTGGCAGGACGACTTCACCGCGGCGCTGCACGCCAAGGGCGGCGACGGTGCGGTCACCAAGCTGGCGCGCCGGTACGCCAACGCGTTCCCGGAGGCGTACAAGGAGGACTTCGACGCGCGCGTCGCGGTCAACGACGTACACGTTCTGGAGGGGCTGCCGTCCGAGAACGGGCTGGCCATGTCGCTCTACACCCCGCTCGACGAGGAGTGGGAGGGCGAACGGCGCTTCAAGGTGTTCCGCACCGGGTCGTCGCTGTCGCTGTCCCAGGTGCTGCCGCACCTGAGCGCGATGGGCGTGGAGGTCGTCGACGAGCGCCCGTACGAGATCCGCTGCGACGACGGCACGATGGCCTACATCTACGACTTCGGCCTGCGGGCACCGGAGGACACCGAGGAGCGCGAGGAACTGCGCACCCTGTTCTCCGACACGTTCCAGGCGGTCTGGGAGGGCCGGGCCGAGTCGGACAGGCTGAACGCGCTGGTACTGCGCGGCAGCCTCAGCTGGCGGCAGGTGTCGATTCTGCGCGCGTACCAGCGCTACATCCGCCAGGGTGGTACGCCGTTCAGCCAGGACTACATCGAGAACACCTTCCTGAACCACGTGGACGTCGCGGGCCTACTGGTGCAGCTGTTCGAGACCAGCTTCGACCCGGCGCGTGGACCGGCGGACGATCCGGACCGGACGATGCGCACGGACCAGCTGGAGAAGGAGATCCTGGCCGCGCTGGACACGGTGCAGAGCCTGGACGAGGACCGCATCCTGCGTTCGTACCTGACTGTCATGAAGGCGACGCTGCGGACCAACTACTTCCAGCCGGGCGCCGACGGGAAGCCGCGGACGTACATCTCGCTGAAGCTGGAGCCGAAGGCGATCCCGGAGCTGCCGCAGCCGCGGCCGAAGTACGAGATTTTCGTGTACTCGCCGCAGGTCGAAGGTGTGCACCTGCGGTTCGGCGCGGTCGCGCGTGGCGGTCTGCGCTGGTCGGACCGGCGGGAGGACTTCCGCACCGAGGTGCTCGGCCTGGTGAAGGCGCAGATGGTGAAGAACTCGGTGATCGTGCCGGTCGGCGCGAAGGGCGGGTTCTACGCCAAGCAGCTGCCCGACCCGGCCGCGGATCGGGACGCCTGGCTGGCCGAAGGCATCGCGTCGTACAAGACCTTCATCTCCGGGCTGCTCGACATCACCGACAACATCGTTGCCGGTGACATCGTTCCGCCCGACCAGGTGGTGCGCTACGACGGTGACGACGCCTACCTGGTCGTTGCCGCGGACAAGGGTACGGCGACGTTCTCGGACATCGCGAACGGTGTCGCCAAGGAGTACGGGTTCTGGCTCGGTGACGCGTTCGCGTCCGGCGGCTCGGTCGGGTACGACCACAAGGCGATGGGCATCACCGCCCGCGGCGCGTGGGAGTCGGTCAAGCGGCACTTCCGCGAGATGGGTCACGACTGCCAGAGCGAGGACTTCACGGTCGTCGGTGTCGGCGACATGTCCGGTGACGTGTTCGGCAACGGGATGCTGCTGTCCGAGCACATCCGGCTGGTCGCCGCGTTCGACCACCGGCACATCTTCCTCGACCCGGCACCCGACGCGGCCTCGTCGTTCGCGGAACGGCGGCGGCTGTTCGAGCTGCCGCGGTCGTCGTGGGCGGACTACGACAGGTCCCTGATCTCCGCCGGCGGCGGGGTGTTCCCGCGGACCGACAAGGCGATCCCGGTCTCGGCGGAGGTGCGCGAGGTCCTCGGTCTCGAAGGTAGTCCGGCGACGCTGACGCCGGCCGAGTTGATGAACGCGATCCTGAAGGCGCCGGTCGACCTGTTCTGGAACGGCGGCATCGGCACCTACGTGAAGTCGTCCGCCGAGTCGAACGCGGACGTCGGCGACAAGGCGAACGACGCGATCCGGATCGACGGGTCCGAGCTGCGCGCCCGCGCGGTCGGCGAGGGCGGCAACCTCGGCTTCACCCAGCTCGGCCGGATCGAGTACGCCGCGGCCGGCGGCCGGATCAACACCGACTTCATCGACAACGTGGCCGGTGTGGACACCTCGGACCACGAGGTGAACATCAAGATCCTGCTGGACACGGTGGTCGCGGACGGCGACCTGACCGAGAAGCAGCGCAACGACATCATCGCGTCGATGACCGACGAGGTCGGCGCTCTGGTGCTGAAGAGCAACTACCGGCAGAACATCGCCCTGGCGAACGCGGCCGAGCAGGCGCCGGCGCTGATGCACGTCCACCAGGACTGGGTACGGCGGCTCGAGAAGGAAGGGCTGCTGGACCGGCAGTTGGAGTTCCTGCCGAGCGTCACCGAGTTCAAGAAGCGCAAGGCGGACGGGCGTGGGCTGACGTCTCCGGAGTTGTCGGTGCTGATCGCGTACACCAAGATCGTGCTCGACGCCGAGCTGCTGAAGACGTCGCTGCCGGACGACCCATACCTGGCGCACAAGCTCGCCAGCTACTTCCCGAAGGCGATCCAGGAGCGGTTCACCGACCAGATCCAGAGTCACCAGCTGCGCCGCGAGATCATCACGACGCAGGTGGTCAACGAATTCGTGAACACGTCGGGCATCACGGCGTACCACCGGCTCTCGCTGGAGACAGGCGGGACCATCGAGGACGTTGTGCGGGCGAACCTGGCCGCGTCGCGGATCTTCTCGCAGCCCGAGTTGCTGGCGAGCAACGCCGAGCTCGACAACGTGGTCGACGCCGCGACGCAGACGCACATGCGGCTCGAGACGCGGACGCTGGTCGAGCGCGCGACGCGCTGGCTCGTCAGCACCCGACGGCCTCCGGTCGACATCGAGGAGCTCATCGAGTTCTTCGGGCCGGGGATCGCGAAGCTGACGGCGGCGTTGCCCGACGTACTGCGCGGTCGTGAGCTGGCGCTGTTCGAGCAGCGCCGGGAAGCCCTTGTGCAGAAGGGGGTCTCGGAGGACTTCGCGACCCGGATCGCGGTGCTGCCGCCGGCGTACGGCGGGCTCGGGATCGTGGAGACCGCGTCACGCGAGGACATCGACATCTTCGAGGTCGCCAAGGTGCACTTCGCCCTCGGCGAGCGGCTGCAGCTGGGCCGCTTCCTGGAGCGGATCATCGGCCTGCCGCGCACCGACCGCTGGCAGACCATGGCCCGCGCGGCCCTGCGCGACGACCTGCACGCGGTGCACGCCCGCCTCACCCGTCAGGTCCTCGCCACCACCGACCCGTCGGTCGATCCCGAGCAGCGCGTCATCACCTGGCAGGACCAGAACGCGACGGCGCTGGCCCGAGCCGCCACCATGCTGGAGGAGATCGTCGAAACCGAAGGCCCCGAACTGGCCCACCTCTCCGTAGGCCTCCGCCTGGTCCGAACCCTGATCGCCAACCAGGCTTAACGTTCGGACACAACAACGTCGACGGAGTACTGGTCGGCGCGGTAGCAGTGGTTTCCGTATTCGACGGGCGAGCCGTCGGCGGCGTAGGCGGAGCGGGTCATGGTGATGAGCGGCTCCGCCTTCGACATGTGCAAGGTACGGCGTTCCTCGGCGGTCGCGTTGCGGGCGCCGATGCGCTGCCGCGCGACCGTCGGCCGGATACCGCGGGCCCGGAGGACGGCGTACAGGCCGTCGCTCGTGAGCTCGTCCAGGGTGAGGTCGTTGAGGGCCGGCGGCAGCCAGTTGCGCATGATCGCGAGCGGCAGGTCGTCGGCGTACCGGAGCCGGACGATCGAGACCAGCGGGGTGCCGGACGGGACCTCGAGTACGGCGGCGGCGCGGTCGTCCTGCGCCGCGCAGTCCAGCGCGAGCACCTCGGTCCGCGGCGTCCGGCCCTCGCGGGCGAGGTCGTCGTACAGGCTGGTCAGCTCGGCCTTACGGTGCACCATCTGGTTCGCGACCGTGGTGCCGATGCCGCGGCGGCGGACCAGCAGGCCCTGGTTGACCAGCTCGGAGATCGCCCGCCGGACCGTCGGGCGGGACAGATTCAGCCGGTCGGACATGCCGATCTCGTTCTCGAACGGGTCGCCCGGACGCAGCCGGCCGTCCGTGATGGCGGCAGTCAGCTGCTCGGCCAGCTGGTGGTACAGCGGTACCGGGCTGCTCCGATCGAGCTGGATCGGCAGGGCAGCATTCATAGGCGGATGTTACCCGGTCATGTGCGTACGTGAGAATGTGTTAACAAAGTATTGACACTGCTGGCACGGGCCCGGAAAGCTGACGGGCAACCAGCGCGCCACAGAGGCTGTGGCGCGCCCGTTCTTCGAGAAGGGCAGCGCGGATGCGGATCGGGTTGGTCGGGGTCGGGCGGATCGGGGCGTTCCACGCCGCGACGCTGAAGGAGTTGCCGGCGGTGGATCAGGTGGTCGTCGCCGACGCGGACCCCGCCCGGGCCCAGGCGGTCGCGAAGGAGCTGGGCGTCTCGTCGGTCCCCGACGTACCGGCGCTGCTCGCGTCCGGCCTGGACGGTTTCGTCATCGCGGCGGCGACGTCCGCGCACGCTTCGTTGATCGAGGCAGGGCTCGCGGCCGGCGTACCGACGTTCTGTGAGAAGCCGGTCGCGCTCGATCTGGCGGAGACCGAGCGGGTACTGGCGTTGGCGGAGGCGGCGACCGTCCCGGTACATATCGGTTTCCAGCGCCGGTTCGACGCCGGGTACCAGGCGGCGCGGGCGGCTGTGGAGACCGGCGAGCTCGGGTTCGTGCACCACATCCGGGCGAACACGAACGACGCGTTCCCGCCGCACCGCGAGTACATCCCGCAGAGTGGCGGGTTCTTCCGCGACTGCACGGTGCACGATTTCGACATCATTCGCTACGTCACCGGCCGCGAGGTCGTCAGCGTCTACGCGACCGGGGCGAACCGCGGCGAGACCTTCTTCGGTGAGTACGGCGACGTGGACTCGGCGGCCGCGCTACTCACGCTCGACGACGGCACGTTCGTCGCCGTCAGCGGGACGCGGTACAACGGCGCTGGGCACGACGTACGGATGGAACTGCACGGCAGCCTCGGCTCGATCGCGGTCGGCCTCGACTCGCACACCGCGCTCCGGTCGGCCGAGCCGGGCGTCAGCTTCCCGGAGGGACCGCCGCACATGACGTTCATGGACCGCTTCCAGCCCGCGTACGTCGCTGAACTGACCGCCTTCACCGAGGTCGTCGCCGGGACCCGCGAGGTGCCGTGCACGGTCCGGGACGCGCTCGCGGCATTCCGGATCGCCGACGCCTGCGAACTGTCCCGCCACGAGAATCGCATCGTCACGCTCTGAGGAGAGCTACGCATATGACTGACATTGCTACCCGTATCGCCGGTGCCCCGATCTCGTGGGGCGTGAGCGAGGTGCCGGGCTGGGGTTGGCAGTACGACGCCGCGACGGTGCTCGCCGAGATGCGCGCGGTCGGGCTGGCGGCGACCGAGTTCGGCCCGGACGGGTTCCTGCCCGACGACCCCGCGGACAAGGCGAAAACCCTGGCCGACGTCGGTCTTCGGGCCGTCGGCGGATTCGTGCCGGTCGTCCTGCACGACCCGTCGCACGATCCCGCTCCGGAGGTTGCCGCCGCCCTCGAGGGCTTCGTCGCGGCCGGCGCCGGGACCCTGGTTCTCGCCGCGGCGACCGGCCAGGACGGGTACGACGACCGCCCGGCGCTGGATGCCGCTGATTGGAGCACCTTGCTCGCCAACCTGGACAAGCTGTCCGCGCTGGCGGCCTCCCGGGGCGTGCTGGCGACCGTCCACCCGCATGTCGGCACGATGGTCGAGAACGCTGACGACGTCGCGCAGGTTGTGAACGGGTCGTCGATCGGCCTCACGCTCGACACCGGTCACCTGCTGATCGGCGGGGTCGACCCGGTGGCGCTGGCGGTCGAGCACACGTCCCGCATCCGCCACACCCACCTGAAGGACGTCGATGCCGCGTGGGCCGCGCGCGTGCAGTCCGGTGAGGTCGGGTACACGGACGCCGTACGCTCCGGGATGTATCGCCGGTTGGGCGCCGGCGACATCGACATCACCACGATCGTCAGCACGCTCGAGAAGTCCGGGTACGACGGGTGGTACGTCCTCGAACAGGACACGATCCTGCGTGCGCGCCCGGCGGACGACGGGCCCGTGGCCGACGTACGGGCGAGTATCGGGCACCTGCAGTCGATCGCTGCGGGGCTCGCCTCGGGGACCCGTACGGATGGGAAGGTCTGATGGTGGACGACGTACTGACGATCGGGCGCATCGGGGTCGACCTGTATCCGCTGCAGATCGGGACGCATCTGGAGGATGTCACCTCGTTCGGCAAGTTCCTCGGCGGGAGCGCGACGAACGTGGCGGTGGCGGCGGCGCGGCACGGGCGCAAGTCGGCGGTGATCAGCCGGACCGGGAACGACCCGTTCGGCGTGTTCATCCACCGCACGCTCGGCGAACTCGGGGTCGACGACCGTTTCGTCTCCGGAGTCGACGGCCTGCCGACGCCCATCACGTTCTGCGAGATCTTCCCGCCGGACAGCTTCCCGCTCTACTTCTACCGCTTCCCGAAAGCACCCGACCTGGTCATCAACCCGTCGGAACTCGACCTGGACGCGATCCGCGACGCGCGCATCTACTGGTCCACGGTGACCGGCCTGTCCGCCGAACCGTCGCGGTCCGCGCATTTCGCCGCCTGGGAGGCACGCGGGCGGCGTCCGATCACGGTGCTCGACCTGGACTACCGGCCGATGTTCTGGGCCGATCCGAGCGAGGCGCACTCGCAGGTGTCGCGCGCGCTCGAGTACTGCACGGTTGCTGTCGGCAACCGTGAGGAGTGCGAGGTGGCCGTCGGCGAGACCGATCCCGACAAGGCCGCCCAGGCCCTCCTCGACCGCGGCCTCGACCTGGCCGTCGTCAAGCAAGGCCCCCGCGGCACACTCGCCCGGACCCGGGACGAACGCGTCGAGGTCCCGCCGTACCCGGTCGAGGTGGTCAACGGCCTCGGCGCCGGCGACGGCTTCGGCGGAGCGCTGTGCCACGGGCTCCTGTCCGGCTGGCCGCTCGAGAAGATCATCCGGTTCGCCAACACCGCCGGCGCGATCGTCGCCTCCCGCCTCGAATGCTCCACCGCCATGCCCACCACCGAAGAGGTCCTCGCCCACCTGGGAGCCGAATCATGACCCCCCACGACGAAGACCAGTACTCCGAACACGCCCGTCCCATCCCCATCCACCGTCCCCACGAAGACCCAGACCCCACCACCCTCACCCCAGGCCCCAACGACCCAACAGTCATCGCCCGCATCACCCCGCCTCACCCCCAACCGCCGACCCCTCCCGCCGCGCCGGCCGCCCAACGATCTCCGTATGCCGCGCCCGACGACCCGACGGTCATCTCGCAGCCGTCGGACTCGAACAGGCCGACTGCGCCCACCGAGGCCGGACGACCGTACGCCGACCCGGACGCCCCGACCGCAGGTCTCAATGACCCGACGGTTGCTGCGCGCCGCCCGGACACACCAGGCCCCGACGACGTGACGGTGATGATGGACGCCTCCCAGGAGACGCCTCCCGCAACCCCCGACGGCCAAACAACCGTCATCGGAAACCTGAACCTCGCCCCCGAACACCCCACACCCCAGCAGGCAGCGGGTGAGCAGGCTGGGCGTGAGCAGCGGCCGGGCAGGACGGAGGCTTCGCCGGGGCATCAGGTGAGCGGACAAACGGTCCGTGGAGAGCAGCGAGCGACCTTGCCCGTAGCTCCGGCGGATCAGCAGACCAACGGTCCGCGAACAGAGCAGGCCGCAGAAGCAGGCATGGAACCGCCCCTCGCCGAGACCCAATCAAGCGGTACGCCGAGCTCAACTGAGCAGGCGCCCGCTGAGCAGCAGTCGCCCGGTGAACATCAGCCGCTCGCTGAGCAACCGTCGCCAGGTGATCAACAGCCGGTCAGTAGGCAGGAGTCTGCCGGTGACCAGCAGTCGGGTGTGCTGGGCGTTGCCGCGATTGGCGCCGCAGGTGCTTTGGCTACCGGGGCTACCGCTGGCGCTGGAGCTGCCATTGGCGCCGGTGCGGGAGCTGGAGCCGAAGCTGCAACTGGAGTAGGTGCAGGTGCAGAACCCCGGGCTGGTGCAGAACCTGGAGCTGTAGTCGGCGCAGGCGCCGGAGGTGTTTCTGGTGCTGGTATCGGAGCGGGGGATGTCGGGGCTGTTGGTGGTGCCTTGGCTGGTGGTGTGGGCGAGCAGGGGGATGGGTGGGGATCGGAGCTGGGAGAGCCGGTTGGTGGACCACCCGATGGTGCTCGGCTGGCGCACGGTGGTCAGGGCGCGGAGCAGGTGGGGCTGGTTCGGGGGGTTGCTGAGCGGTTGGGGGAGTTGACCGAGGTTCGGGTTCGGCATCCGGAGCGGGTGGCTGAGGGGTGGTTGCAGCGGCGTACTCGGGCGTTGGTGGGGGATGACGGGCGGCTGTTGATCGTGGCTGCTGATCATCCGGCGCGTGGTGCGTTGGGCGTGCGGGGCAATCGGATGGCGATGGGGAGCCGGGCTGATCTGATTGCCCGGTTGATGATCGCGTTGCAGCGGCCTGGTGTGGACGGTGTACTGGCCACTCCGGACGTGTTGGAGGATCTGCTGCTGCTCGGTGCGTTGGAAGGCAAGGTCGTCATCGGATCGATGAACCGGGGCGGGTTGCAAGGAGCGGCGTTCGAGCTGGACGACCGGTTCACGGCGTACCGGACTGCTGACGAGATCGCTGCGCGGCGGCTCGACGGCGGGAAGATGCTGACGCGGATCGACCTCGGCGACCCGGGGACCGTGGCGACGTTGGAGAGCAGTGCCGCGGCGGTGACCGGGTTGGCTGAGCACAAGCTGATGGCGATGGTGGAGCCGTTCTGGTCGACGCGCGGCGAGGACGGGCGGGTCGCGAACCTGCTCGATCCCGACTCGGTCATCAAGTCGATCCAGATCGCGTCCGGTCTCGGCGCGACGAGTGCGTACACGTGGCTCAAGCTGCCGGTCGTGGATGAGCTCGATCGGGTGATGGAGGCAACGACCCTGCCGACACTCTTGCTCGGCGGCGATCCGACCGCGGAGCCGGAAGCGACCTACGCGTCGTGGGGCAAGGCGCTCGAGCTGCCCTCGGTACGCGGACTTGTGGTCGGCCGGGCGCTGCTGTTCCCACCCGACGGCGACGTGGCAGCGGCTGTCGACCGCGCCGCGGCCCTCGTCCACGGCGAGACCGTATGACCCGGACCGCTGAGGTTCTGAGGAAGGACAGTTGGGATGACTGAATGGGTTCGGCCGGCCGGGACCGCGGCGAGCGATGGGTTCGAACTCGCGGTGCGGCCGGGTGAGGCGGAGTGGCATCACAGTGGCTTGCTGGTTCGGACCCTGCTTCCTGGGCAGTCGGTGGAGATCGATACCGGGGACTGTGAGTACATCGTCCTTCCGTTGAGTGGATCGGCCGAGGTGATCGTCGACGGTGAAGCTGTCCCGCTCGGCGGACGGGCGGATGTGTTCGCAGGGCCGACCGATCTGGCGTACGTGTCCCGGAACTCGACTTTCGCAGTGGTCAGTGCCGGTGGCGCGCGGATCGCGTTCCCGCACGCCAAGGCCGCGACGGACCATCCGTTCCGGCGGATCCGCGCCGACGAGGTCGAGACCGAGCTCCGGGGTGCCGGTGTCGCGTCCCGCCAGGTCCGCAACTTCGGTACGCCGGGAGTTCTCGAGGCGGACTCGATCATTGCGTGCGAGGTGATCACGCCGGCCGGCAACTGGTCGTCCTACCCGCCGCACAAGCACGACGAGCACAGACCGGGGAAGGAGAGCGAGCTCGAGGAGATCTACTACTTCGAGCTGCAGCTGTCCGACGACGTCCCGGAAGGTGTCAAGGGCAACGATCCGATCGGCTACCAGCGGGTCTACGGAACCGAGGAACGCCCGATCGACGTACTGGCGGAGGTTCGTAGCGGTGACGTGGTGCTCGTCCCGCACGGTTGGCACGGCCCGGCGATGGCGCCGCCCGGCTACGACATGTACTACCTCAATGTGATGGCCGGCCCCGGCACCGAGCGCCAGTGGCTGATCACCGACGATCCGCAGCACGCCTGGGTGCGCGACCTGTGGAACTCCCAACATCTTGATCCGCGCCTACCTTTCGGACGAACAGGAGATGAGTCATGACGGTGCGTCTCACGGTCGCGCAGGCCCTGGTGCGATTCCTGAGCGTCCAGTACTCGGAGCGTGACGGGCTTCGGCAGCGGCTGATCGCCGGGTCACTGGGCATCTTCGGCCACGGCAACGTCGCCGGGATCGGCCAGGCGCTGCTGCAGTCCGAGCTCGAGGACCCGAAGGCGTTGCCGTACATCCTGGCCCGCAACGAGCAGGCCATGGTGCACACCGCGGCGGCCTTCGCCCGGACCCGTGACCGGCTCCAGACCTACGCCTGCACGGCAAGCGTCGGCCCGGGCTCGACCAACATGGTGACCGGTGCGGCCCTCGCGACGATCAACCGGTTGCCGGTGCTGATCCTCCCTTCGGATGTGTTCGCGACCCGGGTGGCAACACCCGTGCTGCAGGAGCTGGAGAGCTTCGGCGCCGGGGACGTCTCGGTCAACGACGCCTTCCGCCCGGTGTCGAAGTACTTCGACCGCATCTGGCGGCCCGAACAGTTGCCCTCGGCACTGATGAACGCGATGCGCGTGCTGACCGATCCGGTCGAGACCGGCGCGGTGACACTGGCCTTGCCGCAGGACGTCCAGGCAGAGGCGTACGACTGGCCGGAGGAGCTCTTCGTCGAGCGGATCTGGTATGTCGCACGTCCCTTGCCGGAGGAATCAATGGTCGACAAGGCGGCAGATCTCCTACGGTCCGCGCAACGCCCGCTGATCGTTGCCGGTGGCGGTGTGCACTACTCGGGAGCAGAGGACGCGCTGCGCGAGTTCGCCGAGCGAACCGGCGTACCGGTGTCGGAAACCCAAGCAGGTAAGGGATCCCTGGCCTATGATCACCCGCAGGCGGTGGGCGCGGTCGGGTCGACCGGGACCACGGCAGCCAACGCGCTGGCCCGTGACGCGGACCTGGTGATCGGGATCGGCACCCGCTACAGCGACTTCACGACGGCATCGCGGACCGCGTTCCAGAATCCGCAGGTCCGGTTCCTGAACATCAACGTGGCGCGTTTCGACAGTGGTAAGCATGCCGGCCTCCCAGTGGTGGCCGATGCGCGGGAAGCCCTTGTTTCGTTGGGATCCGCGCTCGGCGAGTGGTCCGTGGACGACAAGTACACAGCCGAGGCCCAGGAACTCACAAGGACCTGGAACGGAACTGTGGACGCAGTTTTCCGGCCCTCCGCCGACGTGACCGCGAAACTGGCCGAAGGACTGCTCACCCAGGGCGAGGTGATCGGCGCCGTCAACGAATTGTCGGCGGCGTCTGATGTGGTTGTCTGCGCAGCCGGCTCGATGCCGGGTGACCTCCACAAACTGTGGCGGCCGCGCGACCCGAAGGGATACCACGTCGAATATGGCTTCTCCTGCATGGGATACGAGATCGCCGGCGGACTCGGTGTCCGGCTCGGCGCACCGGATCGCGACGTGTTCGTCATGGTCGGCGACGGGTCGTACCTGATGATGTCCAGCGAGCTGGCCACCGCGGTCCAGGAAAACATCAAGATCATCGTGGTCCTGGTGCAGAACCACGGCTTCGCGTCGATCGGCGCGCTCTCGGAATCGCTCGGTTCCCAGCGGTTCGGGACGGCGTACCGCAAGCGCACCGGTGACGGCCGGCTCGACGGTGACTACCTGCCGATCGACCTCGCGGCGAACGTGCGCAGCTTCGGCGTCGACGTGATCGACGTCCACAGCCGGCCCGAGCTGGAGAAGGCGATCCAGAGCGCGAAGGCAGCCACCGGGCCGATCGCGATCCATGTCACGACCGACCCGTTGGTCGGCGGTCCGGACAGCGACTCCTGGTGGGACGTCCCGGTCAGCGAGGTGTCGGAGCTGCAGTCCACACAGGCCGCGGCAGCGACGTACGAGGAGAGCAAGAAGGCCCAGCGTCCGTACCTGACTCCGGTCGAAGGGGATCGCTGATGGGCAGTGTCGACATCGGTACGGCGCCGGACTCGTGGGGAGTCTGGTTCGCCGACGACGCGCAGCAGACGCCGTGGACGCGGTTCCTGGACGAGGTGGTCGCGGCCGGGTACACGCGGATCGAGCTCGGTCCGTACGGGTACCTTCCGACCGACCCGGTGAGGTTGAAGGACGAGCTTGACCAGCGCGGTCTGACGATGACCGCCGGTACGACGTTCGAGCAGTTGCATCGCCCCGAAGGGTGGGAGGCGACCTGGCGCGATGTCGCCAAGACGGCCGAGCTGACGGCCGCGATGGGCGCGAAGCACCTGGTCGTGATGCCGTCGATGTGGCGCGGTGACAACGGCGAGATCGTCGAGGAGAGACTGGACCACGAGGGTCAGGCCAGACATGGGCAGGCGGTGACCGAGCTGGGTCGACGCCTGGCGGAGGAGTTCGGGCTGCTGACGCAGTACCACCCGCATGCGGATGGACATGTCGACACGCAGGACACCGTCGAGCGCTTCCTCGAGGAGACCGACAGCGCCTTCGTGAACCTGTGCCTCGACACCGGTCACATCAGCTACTGCGGTGGCGACAACCTCGAGCTGATCCGGAAGTACCCGGACCGGATCGGTTACGTCCACCTCAAACAGGTCGATCCGACGATCCTCGCGGAGGTCGAGGCCGAGGGCCTGAGCATGGACGAGGCGGTACGGCGGGGCGTGATGTGCGAGCCGCCCAACGGGGTGCCCGAGCTGCCGCCGGTCCTCGACGCGCTGGCCGGGCTCGACGCCGACCTGTTCGCGATCGTCGAGCAGGACATGTACCCGTGTGCGCCCGACGTACCGCTGCCGATCGCGGCGCGGACGTTGGCGTATCTCACTGCTTCTGGGGGTGCTTCATCGAGATGACGGCCACGGGAGTGTGAAACTCTCGGGTCCCACGCAAGTCCGCGGAGCGCCGCGGACCACCTGAAAGGCAGGTAGCAAGTCATGGTTCGGTGGCAGAAGAAGACGGGGGCCGCGGTCGCGGCTGGCGTGCTCGCGGTGGCTCTGGCCGCGTGCAGCTCCTCCGGCGGCAAGCAGAAGGAGGAGAGCTCCGGCGACAGCGGCGGCAACGTCGCGGACACGCCGCGGATGAAGGTTGCCATGATCACCCACTCGGGTCCCGGCGACACCTTCTGGGACATCGTGCGGCGTGGGGCCGAGGCGGCCGCGAAGAAGGACAACATCGAGCTGCAGTACTCCGCCGACCCGGACGGCGCGGCCCAGGCGAACCTCGTGCAGACCGCGATCGACTCGAAGGTCGGCGGCATCGCGATCACGCTGAACAAGCCGGACGCGGTGATCCCGAACGTCAAGAAGGCGATCGCGGCCGGTATCCCGGTGACCATCCTCAACGGTGGCCTCGACCAGTGGAAGACGACCGGCGCCCTCGGGTACTTCGGCCAGGACGAGCGGATCGCCGGCCAGGCGACCGGTGACAAGCTCAAGCAACTCGGCGCGAAGAACGTGCTGTGCGTCATCCACGAGCAGGGCAACGTCAGCCTCGAGGCCCGCTGCCAGGGCATCAAGGACAAACTCGGCGACGGCGTCCAGAACGTCAACGTCAACGGTACCGACCAGCCCGGGACGCAGGCGACCCTGACCTCGAAGCTGCAGGCGGACAAGAGCGCCGACTACGTGGTCGCGCTCAACGCGGGGATCGCGCTGACCGCTGTCCAGGCGGCCAAGGACGCCGGATCGTCGGCGAAGATCGGTAGCTTCGACATGAGCAAGGAGATGGCCAAGGCGGTCGCGGACGGCACCGTGCAGTTCGCCGTCGATCAGCAGCCGTACCTGCAGGGCTACCTCTCGATCGACGCGATCTGGCTCTACAAGACCAACGGCGACACCATCGGCGGCGGCGAGGCGACTCTGACCGGGCCGGCCTTCATCGACAAGTCGAACATCGCCGCGGTCCAGAAGTACGCCGAAGCCGGGACGCGCTGAGGTAGCGCCATGGCATCGACCATCACCTCACCCGCGTCGGCGGACGACCGCGTCTCCGCCCGGTCCCTCGGCGCCCGGCTGCTCAGCCGGCCGGAGATCGGGTCGCTCGTCGGCGCGGCCGTGATCCTGGTGTTCTTCGTGATCGCAGCCCCGCCGTTCCGCGACATCAACAACACCGGCACGATCCTGTACCAGGCTGCGCTGATCGGTGTGATGGCCGTGCCGGTGTCGCTGCTCATGATCGGCGGCGAGTTCGACCTGTCGGCCGGTGTCGCGGTGACGACCTCGGGCCTGACCGCGGGCCTCTTCGCCTACCAGTTCAGCCTGAACGTCTGGCTCGGCGTGATCGTCGCGCTGGCACTCTCACTGGCGATCGGCGCCTTCAACGGCTGGCTGCTGATGCGGACGGGCCTGCCCAGCTTCCTGGTGACGCTGGGTACGTTCTTCATCCTGCAAGGCCTGAACATCGCGGTCACGCGGCTCGCCTCCGGCGCCGTCGCGTCGAACTCGATCAGCGACATGGACGGGTTCGGCGCGGCGAAGGCGGTGTTCGCGTCGGAGTTCAAGCTCGGCGGCGTGACGATCAAGATCATCATCGTCTGGTGGATCGTGTTCGTCGCGATCGCCGCCTGGGTGCTGCTGAAGACGCAGATCGGCAACTGGATCTTCGCGGTCGGCGGTGACGCGGCGGCCGCGCGGGCCGTCGGCGTACCGGTGAAGAAGGTCAAGATCGGCCTGTTCATGGCGGTCGGGTTCTTCGCCTGGTTCACCGGCATGCAGCTGCTGTTCGTGCAGAACGGCGTGGTGCAGTCCGGTGAAGGTGTCGGCAAGGAGTTCCTCTACATCATCGCGGCGGTCGTCGGCGGCTGCCTGCTCACCGGCGGCTACGGGTCCGTCGTGGGCGGCGCGGTCGGCGCGCTGATCTTCGGAATGGTCCAGCTGGGTGTCGTGTACGCCGGCTGGAACCCGGACTGGTTCAAGGCGTTCCTCGGCGCGATGTTGCTGCTGGCCACCATCGTCAATCTCGTCGTCAAGAACAGGGCGGAGGCACGATGACCACCACGAAGTCGTTCGCGGACGACGCGACGACCAGTCCGAACACGCCGATCGTGCTGCTCGAGGACGTCGGCAAGAGCTACGGCAACATCCAGGCGCTGCGCGGGGTGTCGCTGTCCGTCCGGCAGGGCGAGATCACCTGCGTGCTCGGCGACAACGGCGCGGGCAAGTCCACGCTGATCAAGATCATCGCCGGACTGCACGACTACACGTCCGGCCGGATGTCGGTGAACGGCGAGGAGCGGCACTTCGGTTCGCCGCGCGAGTCGCTCGACAGCGGTATCGCGACCGTTTACCAGGACCTGGCGCTGGCGCCGTTGATGTCGGTCTGGCGGAACTTCTTCCTCGGCAACGAGCTCACCAAGGGACCGTTCCGGCAGTTGGACGCGGCGAAGATGAAGCGGATCGCGCAGGAGGAGCTGACCAAGATGGGGATCTCGATCCCCGATCTCGAGCAGCCGGTCGGCAAGCTGTCGGGTGGTCAGCGGCAATGTGTCGCGATCGCGCGGGCGATCCACTTCGGGGCCAAGGTGCTGATCCTCGACGAGCCGACCGCTGCGCTCGGCGTGAACCAGTCGGGGGTGGTGCTGAAGTACGTCGTGAAGGCGCGCGACGCCGGGATCGGGGTCATCTTCATCACCCACAACCCGCATCACGCGTACCTGGTCGGTAATCACTTCGTCGTGCTGAAGCTCGGTCGGGTGGCGCTCGACACGCACCGGTCGGAGATCACGCTGGAGGAGCTGACGACCGAGATGGCCGGCGGTTCCGAGCTGGAAGCGCTGAGCCACGAGCTGCGGGAGATCAATCCCGAGGTGGTCGTGGATGATGTGCAGAAGGGGCAGGAGGGCACATGACCGAGCTGCGGGTCGGGATCGTCGGCGTCGGAGTGATGGGCGCCGACCACGCCGAACGCGTTGTGCGGAAAACAGTGGGTGCACGCCTGGTCGCCGTCTCCGATGCGGATGCGGGCCGGGCCGAGGCGCTCGCCGGCAGGCTGTCGGAAAGGTCGGCGGACAGGTCAGCTGGCGGCTCCGTCAGTACGGCGAGACACTCGGGCGGTACGGCGTACGCGGAGACTGTTCGTGTGGTCGAGGATCCGCTGGATCTGATCGCGGCCGACGACGTCGACGCGGTGATCCTGGCGTCGCCGGGGTCCGTGCATGCGGAGCAGCTGTTCGCGTGCTTGGAGCACGGGAAGCCGGTGCTCTGCGAGAAGCCGTTGACGATGGACGCGGCGTCGGCGTTGCGCGTGGTCGAGGCCGAACACAAGCTCGGACGGCAGCTGATCCAGGTCGGGTTCATGCGGCGGTTCGACCCGGAGTACGCCGCTTTGAAGCAACTGCTCGACTCGGGTGACCTCGGGCGGACGCTGCTCCTGCACAACGTCCACCGGAACAAGTCGGCCCCGCCGACGTTCCGGAGCGAGATGATCGTCCGGGACTCGATGGTGCACGAGGTCGACGTCGCCCGGTGGCTGTTCGGCGAGGAGATCACCCGGATCACCGTGCACACCCCGGCGCCGACGAGTCTCGTTGGTGACGGCGTACTCGATCCGCAGCTGGCCGTGTTCGAGCTGGCGAACGGGGCGATGGCCAACGTGGAGGTGTTCGTGAACTTCCAGGTCGGGTACGAGGTCCGGTGTGAGGCGGTGGCCGAGCGCGGGAGCGCGACGATCGGCCTCGGGTCCGGCGTCTTCACCCGGGCCGGCGAGCAGTGGGGCGGCACGATGCCGGCCGACTTCCGGGTCCGGTTCGAGCAGGCGTACGACATCGAGGTGCAGCGCTGGGTCGACGCCACCGTGCGCGGTGAGATCGACGGGCCGAGCGCCTGGGACGGCTACGCGGCGGCGGCCGTCTGCGAGGCCGGGCTGGAGTCGTTGAGCACCGGCAAGCCCGTCGACGTCGCCCTGGCCGATCGGAGCAAGGTACTGGGATGACCGCCAGCAGCATTTCGGAAACACCACCAGCAGTGAGGAAACATCGTGAGTACTGACAGCAAGCGCATCACCCACCTCGTCGGCGGCAGCTCGTGGACCGGCGTGGCCGAGCGGACCAGCAAGGTCTACAACCCCGCGACCGGTCAGGTCACGGGCGAGCTGGACCTGGCGTCGGCGGCCACGGTCGACGAGGTCGTCAAGGTCGCTCACGAGGCGTCGAAGACCTGGGCACAGACCTCGCTCACCAAGCGCGCCCAGGTCCTGTTCGCGTACCGCGAGCTGGTGAACCGCGACAAGGAGCGGATCGCGCAGCTGATCACTGCCGAGCACGGCAAGGTGCTGTCCGACGCGCTCGGCGAGGTGACCCGCGGCCTCGAGGTGATCGAGTTCGCCTGCGGGATCCCGCACCTGCTCAAGGGCGGGTACAGCGAGGGCGTCTCGACCAAGGTCGACGTGTACTCGATCCGGCAGCCGCTCGGCGTCAGCGCCGTGATCTCGCCGTTCAACTTCCCGGCCATGGTGCCGATGTGGTTCGTCCCGATCGCGGTTGCCTGTGGCAACAGTGTGGTGATCAAGCCGTCCGAGAAGGACCCCTCCGCGGCGAACGCGATGGCCGAGCTGTGGAAGGAGGCCGGCCTGCCGGACGGCGTGGTGAACGTCGTGCACGGTGACAAGGAGGCGGTCGATCGACTGCTCGAGCACCCGGACATCAAGTCGGTGTCGTTCGTCGGTTCCACGCCGATCGCGAAGTACGTCTACGAGAACGGCACCCGCAACGGCAAGCGCGTGCAGGCCCTCGGCGGCGCGAAGAACCACATGATCGTGCTCCCGGACGCGGACCTGGACCTCGCGGCGGACGCGGCCGTGAACGCCGGGTTCGGGTCGGCGGGCGAGCGGTGCATGGCGATCTCCGCGCTGGTCGCGGTCGAGCCGATCGCGGACGAGCTGATCGGCAAGATCAAGGAGCGGATGGGCAAGCTGAAGACCGGCGACGGGACCCGCGCCTGCGACATGGGCCCGTTGGTGACCGGCGAGCACCGGGACAAGGTCGCCGGGTACGTCGCGGCCGGGGTCGAGGCCGGCGCGGAGCTGGTGGTCGACGGGCGCGCGGGTGACTTCGACGGTGCGGCCGACGGCTTCTGGCTCGGTCCGACGCTGTTCGACAAGGTGACGCCGGAGATGTCGATCTACACCGACGAGATCTTCGGTCCGGTGCTCTCGGTGCTGCGTACGCCGTCGTACGACGAGGCGCTCGAGCTGGTGAACTCGAACCCGTACGGGAACGGGACGGCGATCTTCACCAACGACGGCGGAGCGGCGCGCCGGTTCCAGAACGAGGTGGAGGTCGGCATGGTCGGGATCAACGTCCCGATCCCGGTGCCGATGGCGTACTACTCGTTCGGCGGCTGGAAGAACTCGCTGTTCGGCGACACCCACGCCCACGGGACCGAAGGCGTGCACTTCTTCACCCGGGGCAAGGTGGTCACGTCGCGGTGGCTGGACCCGTCCCACGGCGGGATCAACCTCGGCTTCCCGACCCACGACTGATTGGGCCTTTAGGTGTAGCGTCGAAGGTGACCCCCGGGGCATGAGGAGTACCGCGGCGTACGCAGGGCCGTCGGCCCGCCATCAGCAAGCCTCGGAGTGCGTCATGTCGAAGAACAAAGGCGGGCGTGAAGTCCGCAAACCCAAGCAACCCAAACGGCCGAAACCCAATCCGAGCGACAGCTCGATCATCCCGCCCACCAAACAAGGGCGGAAGTAGCGTCCGGACCGCAGTTCCCCGGGGACTGCGGTCCCGGGGCGGGCCGCGCAGGTAGCCGTTGACCGGCGGGTCGGGGCTGGGTAGCCTCGCAGATGCGTTCGAGGGCGCGTCGAGACTCGCCGGAAGGCTGGAAGCCACCTCGATTTCCGAAGCTGAGTGCGGTCGATGACGCTCTCTTGAGACCCGTGCGAGTCCGGGTGCGAGAGGACGCATTGTGAGACTGCTGCCTGATCGGCCCAGCATCGAGTACCTGCGCAAGGAAGCCAAGGATCTCCTCGCGGCACTACGGGAATCCAAGCCGGACGCCTCGCTCGCGGAAGCGCAACGCGCGCTGGCCGCGGAGTACGGCGTACGCGACTGGCCGGCGCTGAAGGCCGAGGTCGAGCGCCGGGTCGCGGACACGCCGACGGCTCCCGCCGGACTGGCCGAGGAGCTTGCCGAAGCGTTTGACCTGGGGACGTTGACCGGGCCGGCGAAACCCGTGTTGTTCACCGCGATGGGGCGCTGCTGGGACCTCACGACCGACCGCGGCCGATGGATGGCCGTCACGGTCTACGACTGGATCACGAACGAGCAGGCCGAGCTCGGCGCCCGGCTCCGTGAGGCTGCTGTCGCGGCTGGAGTAGCCGCGCCGGCCGCGGCGATCAGCCCGCACGGACGTCTGATCGAGAAGGTGCGAGGCGAGAACTGGCGCGTGCACGAGTGGCTCGAGGTCGGCCCGGCTCCAATGCTGCCGGTGTCGACGGCGCTGGCTCGTCGAGCGGGTGCCTTGTTCGGGACGTTGCACGCGTTGGCGATCCCGAGCGACGAGCCGATTCACGGCTACCTGGCCTTCCGCCGTCCAGAGGACGATTGGCAACACCTGCTCGGTCGTGCGCGTGCGGCCGGCAAACCGTGGGCCGAGCAACTCGACGCACGCCTGCCGGCGATCCGCGAACTGCAGGCGATCGAGCTCGACGCACCCGACGAACTGATGCTCTGCAACCGGAATCTGAACCCGGAGAATGTCCGCCAGGGACGCGACGGAGAGCTCACCGTGATGGAGTGGGATTTCGCCGGATCGCTCAGCCCCGAGCTCGAGCTCGGCTCGGTGCTGACGCACTGGCTGATGCGGCCGGAAGTCAACCAGTGTGGGCTGTTGGCGTTCCGGGACGGGTACGGCGAGGTGCGGGAGTGGCCGAAGCTCGGGCTGGATTCGTTCGCGGTCGCGATCACTGGCTGGCTCAACTGGACGTACAACTCGATCTGCGAGGCGATCAACCCGGAGGACGCCGACCACGCGGTCTTTGCCGAGCGGGAGGCTGTCGGGGTGCTTGATCGACCGATGACGCGTAGTGGCCTGGAGCAACTACTCGTGGTCTGACAGGGCAGTGGCCACGGCTTCGGCTGCTGGGTCGGAAAGGTGGCCGTGCAGGAGCTCGGTGCGGTGGACGAGGCGTGGCGTGGTGAGTGGGACGGCTGCGACGTTCGGTGTGAGCGCTGAGCGCGGGAGTACCGCTAGGCCGTGGCCGGAGTCGATCAGGGTGAGGAGCGTGTGGAGGTCGGTGCCGTTGTAGGTGAAGGCCGGGCGTAGCGCGTCGGAGCCGGCGGCGGCGCGCAACGTCGCCAGTGGAGCGGCGAGGTCGGGGGCGTCGATCCACCGCGCGTCTGCCAGATCGCTCAGCGAGAGACCACGACCAGGCCGGGCCAGCGGGTGGGTTGTGGGGAGGGCTACGACCAGGCTGTCGTGGGCTACCGAGGTCGTGCGGAGCTGTACGGCGTTGGTCAGGTTGAGGGGGTCGCTAGGGGTGGCGATGCCGTCCACGAGACCGAGCGTGAAGGTGCCGGCGGCGATACCCGCGACGACCTGATCGCGCCCGCAGACAGTCAGCGAGGTCTCGGTGCCGGGGTAGGTACGCCGTACCTCGGCCAACGCCGTCGCGAGTGACCGGGCAGCCAGGGGAGACGCGGCGAGCGTGAGGGTGCTGGGCGGGTCCGCGACGGTACGGCGTACGTCGGCGCGGGCCGCGTCCAGCCGGAGCAGGATCGGACCGGCGTGTTCGAGCAGGCGCTCGCCCGCTGGTGTCGGTACGACGGGTCGTCGGCGGAGCAACGGCGTACCGAGGTCGCTCTCCAGGGTGGCGATGTGCTGGGACACCGCGGACTGGGTGTAGCCGAGTCGCGAGGCGGCCGCGGAGAACGATCCGCATTCGGCGACGGTGACGAACGTCCGCAGCAGATGAGGATCCACGTGCATCAGTATCGCTGATCGACCATGCAGAGATCATCGTTGGCGCTGATGCTCACCGCGACCGAGGATGGACCCATGAACGCCTACTCCGGACGCCTCGCCCTGGTCGGGGACCGCTCACCACACGTCCGTTCGCACGCCCGCATACCCGGTCTGCTCAAGGAACTCGAAGAGCGCGATCACCTGGACCTCGACGTCTACTGGGTCCCGAGCGACGACGTGGACGATGCGCTCGAAGGCTTCGACGGGATCTGGCTGCTGCCGGGCAGTCCTTACCGGAGCGAGGCCGGTGCGGTCACCGCGGTCCGGATCGCCCGCGAGCATGGGATCCCGTTCCTCGGTACGTGTGGCGGGTTCCAGCACGCGATGCTCGAGTTCGCGCGCAACGTCTGCGGCGCAACCGCCGTACAGCATGGTGAGAGCACGCCGGACGCTGACGAGCTCCTGATCGTGCCGTTGCAGTGTTCGCTCGACGGACACGAGGGCGGAGTACAGGTGCGACCAGGAACCCGTGCGGCCGAGTTACTCGGTGTAGAGCGCTCTATGGAGCGGTACCACTGCTCCTACGGTCTGGACAGCAGCAAACTCGACCTACTGCGCGAGCACGGCATGGTCTTCAGCGGGTACGACGACGCAGGTGAACCGCGCATCGCGGAGCTGCCGGGACACCCGTTCTACCTGGCCAGCCTGTTCCAGCCGGAGCTGGCCGGCGACGGCAGACGCCCACACCCGTTCATCCAGGCGTTCGCGCACGCGGTCGCCGGCCGCAGCGATCAGATCGCGGAGACCGGTCGCGGGGCCATACCTGCGGCGACGTAGCAGGCGTCGATGAGCTCCATCGTGGCCAGTGCGTCGTCGGCGTCGGTGAGGAGCGGAGCGCCGTTGCGGATCGCCCCGGCGAACGCCTCCAGCTGGTACGTGTACGACGTCCGCGTGCCGAGGTGCTCGACCCACGTGTCTTCCTTGGTCGTCACGATCACCCGGTCGTCGTTCTGCGGAAGCACGTAGAACGGGGCGAACGCCTCACCACGGCTGCCGACGACCTTGAGACTGAACTCGACGTTCTCGGCCGCCATACTGGTCCGCACCACACCGGTCGCGCCGTTCGGGAACTCCAGGTCCGCGTTCAGCCACTCGTCCACGCCAGGCAGCCGCTTGCGCTCGCCGGCGCGTGCGCTGATCAGCTTCGGCTCACCACCGGCGTACGGCGCGAACATCCGTTGCGCGTGCAGCGCGTAGCAGCCGACGTCCATCACGGCACCGCCGGCGAGAGGCAGCGACCAGCGTGGGTCGTCGTCCGGCGGCGGGGGCATCACCATCGTCGCCTCGACCGTCTGCAGGTCGCCGAGCTCGCCCTTGGAGACCAGCTCCTGCAGCCGACGCATCACCGGGTGGTACGCGTAGTGGAACGCCTCCATGAACACGAGACCGGAGGAATAGACGGCGTCCCGGACCTCGAGAGCCTCGCTGGCGTTGCTGGTCGACGGTTTCTCGGTCAGCACATGCTTGCCTGCGGCAAGGGCCCGCAGGTTCCACGGCCCGTGCAGCCCGTTCGCCAGTGGGTTGTAGATCGCTTCGATCTCGGGATCGTCCAGCAGTTGCTGGTACGACGCATGGACACGCTCGACGCCGTGTTCGGCGGCGAAGGCTTCGGCCCGGCCGGTGTCGCGTGCGGCGACCGCGACCAGCCGCGCGCCGGTCAGCTTGGCCGGCTCGACGATGGCCCGGCCGGCGATCCGAGCGGCACCGAGGATGCCGATGCGAAGCGGTTCCATGCGTTCTCCCTTGCTGACAGCCATCAGGGCGGCGGGGGGCGGGTCCTCGAGAGCGGCGAACCTTGGTTCCTCACGACACGGCTCACCGAGCAGACCAAGCCGTCATCCTGCCCCACCACACCACGGCTCCAAACCCGGTGACCGCGATCCGGACCGTGGGGATCACAAAGTTCACCCGGCGTCGGGCCCGTGTTCAGCGTCCGCCGCTACGGGAGGCGGGTCTGATCAAATTCGGGTGGTGGCTCGACGGATTCCGGTCCAGCCTTCAGGATGAGCCCATGAGTACCGTCCAGGTCCAGGTCGATCGGAACAGCCGTACGCCGTTGCACGTGCAGCTGGCGCAGCAGCTGGAGGCGGCCATCCAGGGCGGTGAACTGCCCGTCGGGTCCCGGCTGAGCAACGAGGTGGACCTGGCCGAGGCCTACGGACTGAGCCGGCCGACCGTCCGCCAGGCGATCGCCCGTCTGGTCGACCAGGGCCTCCTGGTCCGCAAACGCGGTGTCGGCACCCAGGTAGTCGGCAACTCCGGACAGGTACGTCGTTCGCTCGAACTGACCAGCCTGTACGACGACCTCACCTCAGCGCACCGTAAGCCCGAAACGGACGTACTGCGCTTCGGAATCTCACCTGCGACCGCAGAGGTTGCCACTGCACTGCAATGCGAGGTGGGCGACCGTGTACTGCGGCTGGAGCGACTGCGGCGGGCAGACGGCGAACCGCTCGCTCTGATGCGCAACTGGCTGCCGCCGGAGATCCTGGAGACCGACCCGGCCACACTGGCCGAGCGTGGTCTCTACCAGCTGCTGCGCGCTGAGGGGGTCCGGCTGAAGGTGGCGCACCAGACCATCTCCGCCATACCGGCAACACCCGAGCAGGCGAAGCTGCTGTCGGAGGAGCCTGGCTCACCGCTGCTGGCGACCACGCGGATCACGTACGACGATCACGGCCAGCCGGTCGAGTACGGCTCCCACCTGTACCGCGCCAGCCGCTACTCCTTCGAGCACACGCTCGTACACCGCTAACACGCCGGAATTGCAACAAGCTGCAATTTTCTGGACCCGGCCGTGACCTGATCGATACGGTGAGTGAGCCTGCGGCGTGTCACGGTTGTCCACAGGGCAGCAGACGCGGGTGGCGCCGAACGCCCCACGGTTGAAAGGATGGTCCCGCATGGTGACCGAGCGTGGTCGCCAGACGGGACTCACACGGGGAGATCGATGACTGCGGACAGGCTCGACGCGCACCGCTCGAGCTGGAACGGTGCCATCGAGTTGATCGACGCCCAGGTGCGCGACGTGGTGCGCCGCGAAGGCATCGACCCGCTCCGCGACCCGGGCGCGGTGAACTCGATCGTCGCCACCGTCGTCCGGGAGTACGACGAGCGCAGTCTGAGCGGTGTGGTGCCGCCGATCGGCGACCTGGAGGCGGTCAGCCGTGAGGTTCACGACCGGGTCGCGGGCTTCGGGCCGCTGCAGCGCTACCTGGACGACCCGTCCGTCGAGGAGATCTGGATCAACGAGCCCAGCCGGGTCTTCATCGCCCGCGAGGGCCGGCACGAGCTGACCACCACCGTGCTGACCGAGGAAGAGGTCAGCGACCTGGTCGAGCGGATGCTGAAGACCACCGGCCGCCGGATCGACGTCTCGCAGCCGTTCACCGACGCCCGGCTGCCGGACGGAAGCCGCGTCCACATCGTCCTCGGCGGCATCACTCAGCGGTATGCGGCGATCAACATCCGCAAGTTCACCGTCCGCGCGACCCGGCTGACCGACCTGGTCCAGCTCGGTTCGCTGACGCCGCACGCGGCGGCGGTGCTGGAGGCGTCCGTTGCCGTCGGCCTCAATGTGCTGGTCTCCGGCGGTACGCAGGCCGGCAAGACCACGATGCTGAACGCGCTGGCCGGTTCGATCCCCGGCAGCGAGCGGGTGATCAGCTGCGAGGAGGTCTTCGAGATCAAGCTGCCGATCCCCGACTGGGTGTCGATGCAGACCCGGCAGGCGGGTCTCGAAGGCACCGGTGAGGTGCGGCTGCGCGACCTGGTGAAGGAGTCGCTGCGGATGCGGCCGTCCCGGGTGATCGTCGGCGAGGTGCGCGGCGAGGAATGCCTCGATCTGCTGCTCGCGCTGAACAGCGGCCTCCCTGGCATGTGCACGATCCATGCGAACTCGGCGCGTGAGGCGCTGACCAAGATGTGCACGCTGCCGCTGCTGGCCGGCGAGAACATCGGCTCCCGGTTCGTGCTGCCGACGGTGGCCGGCTGCGTCGATATCGTCGTACATCTCGGGATCGCGGCGGACGGGCGCCGGCGGGTGCGCGAGATCGTTGCCGTCACCGGGCGGCTGGAGGAGCAGGCGATCGAGACCGAGACGCTGTTCAGTACCCGCGACGGGTACCTGCGTCGCGCCGAGGGGCAACTGCCGCATCCGGAGCGGTTCCAGCAGGCCGGGTACAACGTGGCCGGGCTGCTCACCGAGTTGCCGCGCGGGCAGGCGAGCTGATGGGGCTCGTGATCGGGCTGTTCTTCGGCGTCGGCCTGCTGCTGATCATCGCGGCGTTCGTGGCGCCGCTCGAGGCCGTGCCCGGTTCGGACGGGCGGTTGCGCGGCAAGAGCCGGGACCTGCTCGCGAGTGCAGGGGTCGAAGGTTTGACGCCGGGTGCGTTCATCGGCGCGTGCGTGATCATGGCCCTGGTCGCGTTCCTGCTGATGTTCGCGGTGTCCAAGACGCTGCCCATTGGTGTGGTGTTCGGGCTGATGGCCGGCTGGCTGCCGATCGCACTGGTGCGGTCGCGGGCGCGGAAGCGGCTGGCCGAGTTCCGCGAACTGTGGCCGGACGTGGTGGACAACATCGCTTCGGCGGTCCGCGCAGGGCTGTCGTTGTCGGAGGCGCTGGCTCAGGTGGGCGAGCGCGGGCCGTTGCAGTTGCGCGAGCCGTTCCGGCGGTTCGGTGCGGACTACGCCTCGACCGGCCGGTTCGCCGAGTCGCTGGACCGCTTGAAGGCGCGGCTGGCCGACCCGGTCGGGGACCGCGTCGTCGAAGCGCTGCGGATCGCGCGCGAGGTCGGTGGTGGCGACCTCGGCCGGTTACTGCGGTCGCTGTCGTCGTTCCTGCGCGACGACGCGCGGACCCGGTCCGAGCTCGAGTCCCGGCAGTCGTGGTCGGTCAACGGCGCACGGGTCGCGGTCGCGGCGCCGTGGCTGGTGCTGCTGTTGCTGTCCTTCCAGGGCGACGTCATCCAGCGGTACAACTCGCCGGTCGGCGCGCTGATCATTGCCGTGGGCGCCGTGATCTGTGTGATCGCGTACCGGGTGATGCTGCGGATCGGCCGGCTGCCCGAGCCTGAGCGGGTGCTGCGATGAGCCCGATGCTGCTCGGCGGTTTCCTCGGCGCGGTGCTCGGCGCCGGGCTGCTCATCGTCGTACTGCGGTTGCCGTTCCTGCGCAAACCCACGGTGGACGAGCGGATCTCGCCGTACCTGCGGGACCTCGGTGCGCCCGACGTCTTCGTCGGCGTGATCGACTCGCGGTCGCCGTTCTACGCGATCCTGCGGTTGTTCGGTCCGTCGCTGCGGTCCGCGGCGCAACGGCTGGAGCGGATCCTCGGTGGCGCGAACACGATCCGCCGGCGCTTGCAGCGGGCCGGGCTGGACCGGACGGTCGAGGAGTTCCGGATCGAGCAGTTGCTCTGGGGAGCGATCGCCTTCGGTGCCGGTCTGGTGATCTCGGTCGTCGCCGCCATGGTCGGCCTCGGGGACCCGGTGGCGCTGCTGGTGTTCTGTCTGGTGCTCGGGATCACCGCGATCCTCGGTCGCGACACGTATCTGACCTCACAGGTACGGCGGCGTGAGCGGCGCCTGCTGGCCGAGTTGCCGACCGTGGCCGAGCTGCTCGCGTTGTCGGTCGCAGCCGGTGAAGGTCCGGCCGCTGCCCTCGACCGCGTCGCGCGGTCGTCCCGGGGTGAGCTGGCCAACGAACTGAAGCGCGTCCTGGCGGAGACCAGGGCGGGAGAGACATTGGTCCGCGCGCTCGACGCGCTCGCGGACCGCACCGGGTTGCTGGCACTCTCGCGCTTCGCGGACGGGCTGGCGGTGGCGCTCGAGCGCGGCACGCCGCTGGCCGACGTACTGCGGGCGCAGGCCGGTGACATCCGGGAAGCCGGACGCCGCGAACTGATCGAGTCCGGCGCCCGGCGCGAGGTCGCGATGATGGTCCCGGTCGTCTTCCTGGTCCTTCCGGTGACCATCGCGTTCGCCTTCTACCCGGGCGCTGTCGGAATCCGGCTGATCGCCGGATGAACTGAGGAGAGGTCATGTCCCTATACCTGACGAGGCTGTTCCTGACGTTGCTGCTGAAGCCACGTCCGGCGCGGACGGAGCGCGGCGACGTACCCGGCTGGGTGCTGATCACCGTGATGACGGCCGGCCTGGTCGTCGCGATCTGGAAACTGGCCGGCAAGCAACTGGCTGACATGCTGCAGAACGCGTTGGACTCCGTTTCCAACAAGTGATGCGTGCGCGCGGTGAGCGGGGGTCGGCGGTCGTCGACTTCGTGCTGGTCTCGACGATCCTGGTGCCGTTGTTCCTCGGCATCCTCCAGGTGGGCCTGTTCCTGTACGTGCGCAACACGGTGACGGCCGCGGCCTCCGAAGGTGCGCACTACGCGGCCGTGCTCAACCGGGCGCCGGCCGACGGTGCGGCACGCACCCGGGAGCTGATCAGCGGCGTGGTGACGGACGGGCTGATCGACTCGGTGTCCGCGGAGGAGACCGACATCAACGGGCAGCCCGGCGTCGAGGTGTCCGTCCACGCGCACATGCCGCCGCTCGGGCTGTGGGGACCGGGGATCTCGTTCACCGTCGAGGGACATGCCGTGAAGGAGACAGGCGAGTGAGGCGCCACCGGGACGAACGCGGGAGCGCCGTCGTGGAGTTCTCCTGGTTGGCGATCCTGCTGATGGTCCCGCTGGTGTACATGATGCTCGGCGTGTTCGACGTACAGCGAGCGTCGTACGGCGCGACCGCGGCGACCCGCGCTGCCGGGCGGGCGTTCGTGATCGTGCCGGACGGGGTGTCCGAGGACGAGGCACGGGCGCGCGCGTTCGACGCCGCGGAGTTGGCGATGAAGGACCAGGGGATGGAGCTCAGCTCGGACGAGCTCACGATCAGTTGCAGTCCGGCCTGTCTGCAGCCGGGCTCGACCGTCACGGTCACCCTGGAGACCAAGGTCCGGTTGCCCCTGATCCCGGATGCGCTCGGCGGTGAGCCGCCGGCGATCCGGATCAGCTCCTCGCACACCGAGGCATTCGGTGACTACCGCCAAGCAAAGGGCACCGGATGACCCGGCGGAGGCGGGGCGAAGAGGGGCAGATGACCGTGCTGATCGTCGGGTTCACCGTGGTGATCCTGCTGATGGTTGTCGTGGTCACCGATATCTCGAAGGCGTTCCTGGTCCGCCGTGACCTCGATGCCACCGCGGACGGCGCTGTCCTCGCGGCCGCGAACGGCCTCGCCGCGGTCTACGCCCAGCCCGGTGCGGGCGGCAACGCCGCGATCGACCCCGATCAGGCGCGCCGGCTGACCGCGGACTACCTCGACGACGTTGCCGCGGGCAACAGGTTCGACAACCTCGACTGGTCCGTGGACGTCGAGGGTACGACGGTGACGGTGCGGCTCACCTCCACCGCCGACCTCCCGTTCCAGCCGCCCGGCTTTCCGGGCACGGCCGACGTCGCGTCCGAGGCCGCCGCCATCGTCCCGATCCGCTGAACGTCAGCCGAAGAGGCCGGGGTTGTCGGTGAGCCAGGTGGTGAAGGTTCGGCCGGTGCGGCCGGTGAGGAGTTCGACGCCGGGCTCGATGGTGGCCGGAGTGCCGACGCGGGACGCCCAGTAGGCCAGCAGAGTCTCGCGCTGGCCTTCGTCGCGCATCCCCATCTCGGCACGAGCCTCGTCAGGGGTGAGGTCGACGGCCTCGATCGGTACGCCGGTGACCTCGGTGACGAGCCCGATCTGGGTCCGGCGCGTCATCGACTCCGGCCCGGTCATCGGGTACCCGCGACCGTCGTGCCCGTTGCCCGGTCCGTCGAGCAGTACGCGCACCGCCGCGTCGGCGATGTCCTGCTCGTGGATCGGCGCTTCCTCGGCCTCCAGGTAGGGCAGCCGGATCTGACCGGTCGCGCGGACCTGGTGCGCCCAGTACTTCGCGTTGCTCATGAACGCGCCGGGCTGCAGCCGGGTGGTCGCGTACGACGCGTTGGCGATCACGTGCTCGGTCTTCGCATGTGGATCCTCGGGACCGCCGAGCGACGACAGGGACGAGAGCAGGACGACCTGCTTCACGCCGGCGGCCTCGGCTGCGGCCACGAAAGCAGGCGCTGTGGAGGGGGAGGAGTACAGGAAGACCTGGCTGATGTCGCGAAGCGCGGGGGACGGGTCGGCCGGGTCGTAGGCGACGGCCGACGGGAGAGCGGAGGGTTCGCGGCTGGCGACGCGGACGTCCTGTCCGGCCGCGATCAGGCCGGCGGTGACGGCGCGGGCGATCGCGCCGCGGCCTCCGGTGACGAGAACAGTCATTGGTTGTGCTCCAAAAATAGAGTGACTACAACAATGGAATCAGTAAAGCAGATCCGCTAGGGTCGTGCAATGGAGCTCGGGCGGCGGGAACGCAAGAAGCAGCAGACGCGGCAGGCCATCTCGGACGTGGCCACCACGCTGTTCCTCGAGCGCGGCTTCGACGCGGTCACCGTCGCCGAGGTGGCGCGGGCCGCGGATGTCGCCGTACAGACGGTGTTCAACCACTTCCCGGCGAAGGAGGATCTGTTCTTCGACGAGCCGGGGTGGTGGACGCGGCCGGCGCGGGCGATCCGCGAGGCGCCGCCGGAAGCGGATCCGGTGGACGTGCTGGAGGCGCAGTACCTGGCGGGCACGCGTGATCGCCTCGAGGTCGGTCATTTGGCCACCTGGAAGCAGTTCGTGCGCACGATCGAGAGCAGCCCTGCACTGCTCGCCCGGCGCCGGCTGGCCGCCGACGAGCTGGAGACGTCGCTCACGCAGGCCCTCGACGAGCGGTCGCCGGACCACCTGCGCAACCGGCTGATCGCGGCCCTGTACGCCGCCGCACAGAAGGTCCTCGAGGAACAGTTGATGCGCACGCTGCCCGACGACGCGTCACCCGAAGAGCTCGACCGGGCACAGACGGCGCTGGAGAACGCGATCGCCCAGATCTTCGCCGTTCTTCGTCGAGGTCTCGCCTGAGCTAAGCTGCATAGTTGTGGCTGGACTGGATTTTGACGCGGAGCTGAAGCAGCTCGACGCGACGATGACCTCGATCGAGAAAGTGCTCGATCTTCCTGCGTTGCGCAAGGAGATCGACGAGCTCGGCGAGCAGGTCGCTGCGCCCGATCTCTGGGACGACCAGGCGAACGCGCAGAAGGTCACGTCGCGGCTGTCCAGCCTGCAGTCCGACGTCGAGCGGGTGACCAACCTGCGCGGCCGGCTCGACGATATCGGCGCGCTGGTCGAGCTGGGCCGCGAGGAAAACGACGCGGACAGCCTGACCGAGGCCGAGAAGGAGCTGGGCTCGGTCGCCAAGGCGATCCAGTCCCTCGAGGTCCGCACGCTGCTGTCCGGTGAGTACGACGAGCGCGAGGCGCTGGTGACGATCCGCTCCGGCGCGGGCGGTGTGGACGCCGCGGACTTCGCCGAGATGCTGCAGCGGATGTACCTGCGGTACGCCGAGCGGCACGGGTACCCGACCGAGGTCTACGACACGTCGTACGCCGAAGAGGCCGGGCTCAAGTCGACCACGTTCGGGGTCAAGGCGCCGTACGCGTACGGCACGCTGAGTGTCGAGACCGGGACGCACCGGCTGGTGCGGATCTCGCCGTTCGACAACCAGGGCCGCCGGCAGACCTCGTTCGCCGCGGTCGAGGTGGTCCCGGTGCTCGAGCAGACCGACGAGATCGACGTACCGGAAGAAGAGCTGCGGATCGACGTGTACCGGTCGTCGGGTCCGGGTGGTCAGAGCGTCAACACCACCGACTCCGCGGTCCGGATCACGCACATCCCGACCGGCACCGTGGTCTCCTGCCAGAACGAGAAGTCGCAGCTGCAGAACAAGGCCAGTGCGATGGTCATCCTGAAGGCCAAGCTGCTCGCGCTGAAGAAGGCCGAGGAGCGGGCCGAGATCGATGCGCTGCGCGGTGACGTGCAGGGCTCGTGGGGCGACCAGATGCGGTCGTACGTCCTGCACCCGTACCAGATGGTGAAGGACCTGCGGACGCAGTACGAGTCCGGCAACACCTCCGGCGTCTTCGACGGCGAGATCGACGACTTCATCGAGGCCGGCATCCGCTGGCGCCGCACCGGCCATACGGTTGCCGAACAAAACTGATCTGCAGGCCGACTGCGGTAGTTGCTTCGGGCTCTGCTGCATCGCGCTGACGTTCAGCAAGTCGGCGGACTTCGCCATCGACAAGTCCGCCGGTGAGGCCTGCCCGAACCTGAGCGACGACTACCGCTGCACGATCCACAGCACCTTGCGGGCCAAGGGTTTCGCGGGCTGCACGGTCTACGACTGCTTCGGCGCCGGCCAGGCGATCTCGCAGCGGATGGGAAAGCCCGGGCCGGAGATGTTCGCCGCGCTCTCCATCCTCCGCCAGCTGCACGAGCTGCTCTGGTATCTGACAGAAGCCCTTGAATACAACAAGAATCTGCAGCCGGCAATCGACCGAGTGGAGGCCGTGAGCCGTACGGCGGACCTCACGGCCGTCGACGTGGCGGCGGAGCGGGCCATCGTCAACGAGGTGTTACTCGAGACCAGCCGGCTCGTCCGCGGCAAGCAGAGCAAGAAGAAGGAACGCCGCGGCGCGGACCTCATCGGGGCCCGCCTCCGCGGCGCCGACCTCGCGAAAGCCAACCTCCGCGGCGCCTACCTGATCGGCGCTGACCTGCGCGCAGCCGACCTGCGCCAAGCGGACCTGATCGGCGCCGACCTCCGTGACGCCGACTTAAGCGGCGCTGACCTGACGGGTGCCCTGTTCCTCACCCAGTCCCAGATCAACGCCGCCCGAGGCGACCACACCACGAGACTTCCGAAGGCGGTTACGCGCCCTTCCCACTGGTCCGCAACTGGTGCGTGACCGGCGTCATCAGCAGCGAGATTGCGGTGATTGCCAGGGCTACTGCGGCTAGTGCGCCGCCCTGGTCCCAGGAGGTGCCGGCTAGGGCTAGGTACGCCGTACCGACCGTGGCGGCTCCCAGTGCCAGGCAGGTCTGCTGGCTGGTGAGCAGGATGCCGCTGCCTAGGCCGGCCTGCGCTGGCGGGACCTGACTGAGGACCACACCCATCAGCGGGACCATGACCAGGCCGGAGCCGAAGCCGGCGATCAGCATGGGTACGGCGAGCTTCAACGGGCTGACGTGCGGCCACAGGGTGAGGGCGACCACCGCGAGTACGGCGTACCCGACGCCCTGGATGATCCAGCCGCGGACGATCAGGCCCGCGCCGTACCTCACCTGTAGTCGCGGGCCGTAGATCGAGGTGATCAGGAAGCCGACAGCCATCGGCAGCAGGCTCAGACCGCCTTCCAGCGGAGACATGTGTGCCTCGCCCTGGGTGGCAAGCGCGAACACGAACATGAAGCCGCCGAACGTGGTGAAGAACGCCACTGCCAGCAGGAGGCCGATCCGCATCGCCTTCAGCCGCAGCACGGTAGGTGGGATCAGTGGAGCCGCACCGGACCGCTCAGACCGATGCTGGTGCACACCGAGGAGCACCACGGCCGGAATCGTTGCTGCGAGGCAGAGCCACGTCCAGAGCGGCCAGCCGAGCGGGCGACCCTCGGTGAGCGGCAGGAGCAGGAGGACCAGAGTCAGCGCGAGCAGCGCGGCCCCTACGAGGTCCACGCGCTGTGCCTTGTCTGCCTTGGTTTCCGGGATCAGCCGGATCGCCGCAGCCACGCCCACGATGCCCACCGGCACGTTGACGAGGAACACCGCCCGCCAGCCCAGGTCGAACACGTTTGCCTCGACGAGAACGCCACCGAGGATCTGACCGAACGCAGCCGCAGCACCGCCTGCCACGCCGTACATGGCCATCGCGCGAGCGCGGTGCTGGCCGGTCAGCAGGCTGGTGATCGTTGCCAGCACCTGTGGGGTGACAGCAGCACCTGCGGCGCCTTGGACGACCCGTGCGACGAGCAGTACGCCGATGCTCGGGGCGATGGCACAGATGAGCGACATGACGGTGAAGCCGATCAGGCCGATCATGAAGAGGCGCTTGCGGCCGAACGTGTCACCGAGGCGACCACCGACCACGAGCAAGGTCGCCACGGCGATCCCGTAGCTGCCGACGACGAGCTGGAGCTCGCCGGAGGTGGCGTGCAGATCGGAGCCGATCGCGGGCAGGGCGACGTTGATGACGAAGAAGGAGAGCATCGGCAGGAAGGCGCCGAAGATGAGTGTCGTGAGCGCCACCGGCTTCAGCGGCACCGCAGCGGCCGGCGGCCGAGCGGGGACCGGAGTGGTGGCAGCCTGGAGCTGGTCTGTCATAGGTCCAGCCTGCGCGCGCTCGGAGCCTGGTGGTGAGAGCCTGCTTATCCTATTACTCGCACCACCTGGCACCAGGTTGCGCCAGTGTCCATGATTGAACCATGACCACTGTCCCAGTAGCCACCGACAGAACCGTCACGGCGCAGCGGCGGGAGCTCGGGGTGTTCCTGCGCAGCCGGCGGGAGCGCATCCGGCCCGACGAGGTCGGGTTCGCCCCGGGCGGCCGCCGCCGTACGCCGGGACTGCGGCGCGAGGAGGTCGCGCTGCTCGCGGGAGTCGGCGTCACCTGGTACACGTGGCTCGAGCAAGGCCGCGACATCAACGTGTCCGCCCAGGTTCTCGACGCGATCGCGACGGCGCTGCGGTTCGACCGGCAGGAGCGCAACCACCTGTACCGGCTGGCCGGGCTCCGGCTCGGCCCGTCGCCGGGCGTGTGTACGGCGCTGCCCTCGTCGGTCCAGAAGACGCTCGACGCGGTCTCGCCGTACCCGGCGCTGGTGCTGAACACGCGGTACGACGTCCTCGCGTTCAACGACGCGTACTGCAAAGTGGTCCTCGACCTCAACGAAGTGCCGGTCGAGGAGCGGAATCTGCTCTGGCTGAATTTCGTCTCCGACGACTGGATGTGCAGCTTCGTCGATGCGGAGATGACCAAGCACCACATGGTCGCGGCGTTCCGCGCAGCGTCCGCGGAGCACGTCGGCGAAGCGCTCTGGCAGGACCTGATCCAAGGCCTGCTCAACAGCTCGCCGTACTTCGCGGAGCTCTGGGAGCGGTACGACGTGGCGGCGCCGAGCACGCGGACGAAGATGCTGGAGATCGACGGGTACGGCATCCTCCGGATCGAGCCGGTCAACCTGTGGCTGTCGCAACTCGGGCCGACCCGGGCGACCGTGTACACCGCGGCCGACGAGGAGACCGAAGGCAAACTCCGGCTCCTCGTCGACGCGCCGGCCGGGGAGCTTGTCAGGTGACCGGGATGCCTGGGTTGGTCAGTGCCTTCCCGCCGGTCATCGTGTTGCTGCGGTCGATGGTGACCTTGCAGCTCGAGGCGTTGTAGTTGGTGATGTTGAACGCGTACCGGCCGCTCCCGGTCGCACCGGTCAGATCGGACTCGTTGCCGCGGAACACCGTCCCGCACCCCCATCCGGACTGCTGGGTGTGCGTCTCGTACCCGTTGTTCGTGGTGTTCTTCCCGGTGTTGTTCTCGATCACGTAGTTGTTGCCCTTGACATCGATCCAGCTGTCGTCGTAGTTCGCGCCCGTCAGACCGCGGCCGTCGAAGCTGTTCCCGGACACGAGCCCGCCGGTCGTCCCTTCCTTGAGGTCGACCGCCTCGCCGCCGACGTCCGGGCCGATCGTGTTGCCGAGGATCTGCACGTGGTCGGACTTGTCCGAGGTTCCGCCCGCACTGCCGACGTACACGCCCTCGCCCATCCCGCGGCCGTCGTTGCCGGTGTCGTAGATGCGCGAGTTCTTGATCACGCCGTACGTCGAGCTGTTGCGGAAGTGCACGCCCTCCATGTCCAGCCCGTGCACGGTCACGCCGTCGATCGTGACGTGCGTGGCGGTGTCGATCATGATGCCCTTCTGGCCGCCGGTCACCGTGATGCCCTTGACGTTCCAGTACGACGCACCGTCGAGATGCAGACCGTAACCGCCGCCGGCCTGCAGTACGGCGTTCGACGAACCGGTCAGCGTGATCGGCGCCGAGGACGTGCCGTCGACTGTGGTCTTGAAGTTGCCCGTGTAGGTGCCGTCGGCAAGCTTGATCGTGTCACCGGGCTTGGCGTCGGTCAGCGCTGCCTTGAGCTCGGCGGCGGTGCTGACGTCGGTGGTGACCGTGGAGGCGGTGCGGTTGCGGATGTGGTCGCGGATCCACACGCCGGCCGGTTTGAGCATCGACGTACCGGTGAAGTCGTCGCCGGCGCAGGTGCCTTCCTTGAAGACCGCGCCGGAGCGGAAGTCGTCGGAGAAGTTCCAGTTCGTCCAGCCGATCTGCTTGCTCTCCAGGAAGTCCAGGTACTTCTGCGACCAGGTGAAGTCGTTGCCGCCGTCACCGGTGTACGTCTGAGTGCCGAACTCCGTGACGAACAAGGGGATCCGGTCCGCGGCGCGTGACAGGGCGTCGAAGTACTCCTGCTTGTGAGACGCGGCGTAGAAGTGGAACGTGTACATCAGGTTCGTCGCGTTCACCGGGTTGTTGATGACGTCGGCCTCGCTGCCGCCGTCGGAGACGCCGAGCGACGCCCAGCCGTGGGTGCCGACGAAGATCACGCCGTCGGGGTCCTTGGCCCGGATCACCGGCACCATCTGCTCGGCGTACGACTTGATGCCGGCCCAGCTGACGCCGTTCGGCTCGTTGGCGATGTCGTAGATGATGTTCTTCTTGTCCTTGTGCCGTTCGGCGATCTCGGTGAAGAACGTTTTCGCCAGGCCGAGGTTCGCGTTCGGGTCGCCCGGGTCGAGCTGGTGCCAGTCGACCAGCGCGTACAGGGCGCGCTTGGTCGCCTCTTCGATGTAGTCGTTCACCAGGTTGGTGAACTTCTCCGGATCGGTCTCGTAACCGTCCTCCTGCACGTACATCGAGATCCGCAGGATGTCGGCTTTCCAGTCGTTCGCCAGGGCGTCCAGCGAGGCGGTCTTGACGCAGTTGGCGTACCACTGCAGGCCGTGCGTGCTCATGCCGCGCAACTGGACGGGCTCGTTGCGCTCGTTGCAGAGCTTGGTGCCGCAGACATGCAACTGGCCGTTGCGGCCGACCGGGGTGTCGTCGGCGGCAGCCTCGGCCGGGGTGGGCAGCAGGGTTGATGCGGCCAGCAGTACGCCGGCCAGGACCGAACGGATCATGAACTTCCTCCGAGGGGGCGTCGGGGAGGATGATTAGGAAGGTTTCCTAACAGTTCAGGTGAACCTAACGGCAGGCGCGGAACGCTGTCAACCAGTCGCGCAAGGTGATCATTTCCGAAGGTGGATAGCGATCACAAGCGATCAAGCCGTGTCTCTGTCCGGCCAGGCTGCTTTGAGGGTCGCGAGCGTGACGCTGATCGCCGGGCGACGCGACGTGGTCGTGCGCCAAACGGCGTACAGGCGGCGACTCGGCGCGGGTTGCAGCGGTACGACGACCACTCCGTCAGGGACCGGGCCGCGGCCGAGCCGGGGGAGCAGGCCGATGCCTAGGCCGCGGGCGAGCATCGCGAGCTGGGTCTGGTACTCCGCGACGGAGTACGCGACCTCCGGCTCGACGCCCGCGCGGCGCATCGTCCGGATCAGCCACTCGTGGCAGATCGACCCGACCGGCTGGCAGATCCACCGCTCGCCGACGAGATCCTCCGCGCGCACGAACTCCTTGCCCGCCAGGCGATGCGTCGCCGGGACCAGTACGTCGGCGGGATCGCTGCCGAGCTTCGCCCGCGACAAGCCCTCGGGTAGACCGAGTGGGGTGTTGTGCCAGTCGTGAACGATCGCGACGTCGATCTCGCCGCGGTTGACGGCGGCCACCGCCTCGAACGGGTCCGTCTCCAGCACCCGGACATCCAGTTGATGGTGATCGTGGACCAGCCGCGCGAGAGCAGGCGGCAACAGCCCGCGCGCCGCGGTCGGGAACGCGGCGATGCTGAGCGTCCCGATCGCCTGACCACGTTGCTCTTCCAGTGTCAGTTCGGCGTCCTCGACCAGCTCGAGAATCCGTGCCGCCGTCGACGCCAACTGCTGGGCCGCGTCGGTCAGCACGACCCCGCGCCCCTGCCGCTCGATCAGCGTCGTCCTGGTCTCCCGCTCCAGCTTCGCCAGCTGCTGCGACACCGCGGACGGCGTGTAGCCGAGCACCTCGGCCGCCCGATTGACCGATCCGTACTGCGCCACCGCGTGCAGTGCCTTGAGCCGTCCGAGATCGATCATGAAGCACTCCTACATCGTTAGCGGTAGCAATCGGTGCTGGTCCTTAAGTGTACTCCGACCAACACTGGACCGTATGAAGCCTCGTGACCTGCTCCTCGCCCTCGCCGTCGTTGTTGTCTGGGGCATCAATTTCGTCGTGATCGAGGTCGGTCTCGAAGGCATGCCGCCGCTCCTCCTCTCTGCGCTGCGGTTCTTCTTCGCGGCCGTCCCCGCGATCTTCCTGCTCGGCAAACCACGCGTCGCCTGGCGGTACGTCGTGGGCGTCGGACTCGCACTCGGCGTCGCGAAGTTCGGGTTGCTGTTCATCGCGATGGATCACGGCGTACCGGCCGGTCTGTCGTCGCTCGTCCTGCAGAGTCAGGTGATCTTCACGGTCCTGTTCGCGATCGCCGTACTGCGGGAGCGGCCGCGGCCCACGCAGATCATCGGCATCGTCATCGCGTGCGTCGGGATCCTGCTGATCGTCCTCGACCGCAAGCTGTCGGCGCCGCTGCCAGCGCTGGTGCTCGTGATCGTCGCGGCCGGGTTCTGGGGTGTGGCCAACACGATCACCCGGCACGCGAAGCCGCCGGACACGCTGCGTTTCATGGTCTGGGTCAGCGCCGTCGCCGTCGTACCGCTGCTGATCCTTTCCCTCCTCACCGAAGGGCCGAAGGCAGACGTCGACGCGATCCGCGCGATCGACCTGAGCGGCATCGGCGCGATCGCCTACCTCGCCTTCGTGGCGACCCTGTTCGGGTTCGGCGTCTGGGGCTACCTGCTCCGGCAGTACGACGCCAGCACGGTCGCGCCGTTCTCGCTGCTGGTGCCGGTCGTCGGCATGTCCGCCGCGTGGGTCCTGCGCGGTGAGGCGGTCGGCCTGCAGCAGGCGATCGCGGCGGCGCTGGTGATCGGGGGCATGGCCTGCACGATCATCAAGCGGCGCAGGACCCCGCTGACTACGGAGTCCCGGGTCCTGGTGAAGTCAGGCTGACCATCAGGGGCATCTGCCATCCGCGCGCGAGTGATGAGGGGTACGCCGGAGCGCCGCCCGCGAAGTACTCCGTGAACTTCATGATCAGCGGATCCCAGCGCAGCGGGTCGATGTAGCGTTCGTTGCTCATCAGCAGGTCCTCGCGAACCCGGACCCGCTCGACCTTCATCTCCAACGTGCACAGGTGCGAACCCGGCCCGCCGATCTCCCGGATCGCCTCGATCCGGCCTTCGAGGTTGATCGGGCTCTCCTGGACGGAATCCAGGCTCGACAGCTCGCTCGGCTCGCGGGTCAGGCCGCCGGCGGCGAACTTGTCCGGCACGTACCGGTACCCGCGTGCCCGCTTCGACTCGGACATCTCCTCCGACCCGGTCAGCAGGGCGATCCGGTCGAGGGCGGCGACCATGTCGGGGTCGACCAGGTTCAGCACAATCTCCGGCCGCTCGACGAGATTCTTCACGGTCTGGGCGCTCGTCCCCATCCCGAGCATCGCGGTGTATCCGAGCCACCAGGCGGACGACATCGGGGCGAGGTTCGTGGTGCCGTCGGGGTTGGAGGAGCTGATCAGGACTACCGGCGTACCGAAGTACAGGACCTTGGGCTCGACTGTGCGCTTCATGCGAATGCAACGGTGATGCGTCAGGATGTGTGAGTGGACGCATCTCAAGTCGGTCGCCTGACCGCTCGATGGATCGCCGAACTGCCCGGCGAGGACAGCACCGTGATCTCCGGTCTCGGCGTACAGCCGTTGCTCGCGATGCTGGCCGAGGTCGCGGACGAGCCTGCCCATACGGAGCTGGCCGAGGCCGCGGGCGGACGGTACGGCGGTCTGCTGCAGGCTCCCGAGTTGCGGATGGCGTTGGGACTGTGGACGCGACCGGAGATCGAGCTGCAGCCGGGCGTGGACCGGTTCCTGCCGCAGGAGGTGCGTGGGACGCTGACCGATCGCGCCGCACTCGACGCGTGGGTGGTCGAGCAGACGGACGGATTGCTGCAGCGGATGCCAGTCCAGCTCACGCCTGAGGTGTTGCTGGTGCTCGCGTCGGCGTTGGTGCTGAAGACGGAGTGGGCGCTGCCGTTCGACGAGTACCCGCGGAACGATCGACGGTGGTTGAGCCGGGCGGATACGGACCTCGACAGCTTGCGGGTGTACGACAGTGCGGCGGGTCCGTTGACCGTGGTGACGGTGCAGGGAACCGGCGAGGTCGACGTACGGCTTGTGGTCGGTGATGGTGGGCGTGCGGCCGTACTGTCCGCGGCGCTAGAGCTCGACGGGGACGGGGTGAGCGGGTCCGAGGTTCTCGCCGCGGAGCGGTCGGCGCCTGGCGTGGAGGTCATCGAGTCCATGCAGCCGACCGTCGTACTGTCGATGCCGTACTTCGAGATCGAGGCGGAGCATGATCTGCTGCAGCATCCCGAAGTGTTCGGGCTGGTGTCCGCATCGGACGCGGGCAGCGGGCATTTCCCGGGGCTGAGCCCGCAGCCGTTGGCACTAGGCCAGGCGCGGCAGGCCGTGATGGCGCGGTTCTCCGCGACCGGGTTCGAAGCGGCCGCGGTCACCGCGATGGCCATGGCCGCGGGCGCTGCGTTGAGCGCGAAGGCCCTATACGTGAACCTTGAGCGGCCGTTCGGGTTCATCGCCGTACATCGACCGACCGGAGTTCCCGTCGTGGCCGGCTGGGTGAACTACTCGTAGGGGTTGGCCGGAGCGGCGACCGGCTTGACGGTCTCGACCGTGAGTGCGGCGACGTCGCCGTCGACGCGCTTCGTCGGCTCGGCCCACTTGCCGGTCACCGTGATCCATTGGTTCTTCGCCGGCGCGGCCTGACCGCGGGCCTCGACCATGAACGCCGTACCGTCCGCGACGCAGCAGGTCAGGCCGATGCGGGTCACGTACCAGACGCCGTTCTTCGCCGGGGTGACGAAACCGGTGAGCTGGAACGAGCGGCCCTGCATCGTCTCCTTCTCCCACACCGCCCAGACCGAGTAGTCGCGAACCGTCATTGGCTTGGGGCCGTGCGACTCGTCGCCCCAGTACGCATTGCCCTGCGGATCGACGGGTTTCGCTGGTTTCGCGGCGACCGGTGACTGCCGTTGCGCAGCGTCTGCGCCGAGCGCGGGCGGATCCACGACGAGCAGCGCGAAGACCGGGATCAGGAGCAGCCAGGCGGCGCGCGGCAGACCGTGGTCATGGGTCTGGCGGGACCGCACGACCACGTCGGTCACCGCGAGCGCGATCAGCACGACACCGGCCGCGAGCAGCATCCACCGCATCCCGGGCTTCACGTACCGCAGGTAAACCCCGGACGTCGCGAGCTGCACCATCGCAGCCCCGACGAACACGATCACCAACCCGGCAACGTTGCGCTTCACAGCAACCACCACCCCACGAGGAGACTGGTCAGGATCGCGACCACGAAGGTGGCCGGTGCGAACCGTACGGCGAACTTCGGGCCGAACGTTCCGGTCTGCAAGGCGATCAGCTTCACGTCGACGATCGGGCCGACCACCATGAACGCGAGCCGCGCGGTCAGCGAGAACTGCGAGAGGCTGGCCGCCACGAACGCGTCCGCCTCGGAACAGATCGCCAGCAGTACGGCGAGCAGCCCGAGGATCAGCACCGACAGCAGGAGATTCCCCGCGACGTGGTCGAGCCAGGCCCGCGGGACGACGACGTTCAACGTGGCCGCGGCGGCCGCGCCGACCACCAGGAACCCGCCGGCGTGCAGGAAGTCGTGCAGCATCGCGGACCGGAACACGTCGAACTTGGAGTCGTCGTGCGCGTGCCGGTTCTTCGGCATCTTCAGCCACGACCCGCCCTTGCCGGTCAGCAACCACAACCAGCCGAGGATCATCGACACCGCGAGCGAGGTCACTGCGCGGGCGACCACGACCTTCGGCTGGCCCGGGAACGCCACCGCGGTCGACGCCAGTACTACCGGGTTGATCGCCGGCGCGGACAACAGAAACGCGATCGCCGCGGCCGGGGTGACGCCACGATTCATCAACGCCGCCGACACCGGGACCGACGCGCACTCGCAGCCCGGGAGTACGACCCCGGACGCGCTGGCCACCGGTACGGCGAGGGCTGGATGCTTCGGGAGTGCCTTCGCGAAGAACGACGCCGGGACGAAGGCAGTGAGGGCGGCCGAGAGCAGTACGCCGAGCACCAGGAACGGCAGCGCCTGCACGGTCACGCCGACGAACATCGTCGCCCAGGTGCGGATCCCGTCGTCGGTGAACCACCCGTTGAACAACCGCCGCCCGAACAGCGCGAGTCCTACCAGCAGCACGAGCGTTGCGGTGAACGCGATCGAGGACCCAGACGGCTCTTTCTCCGTCGTCTCGGGCTTTTCCTCGACCTCGGTTGGCGTACTCACGGTGCGCATACTGACACAACAGAGTGCGGCCGGACGACCACCCACAGCACCTCTGAAATGAAAATCAGCGTCATTCCGGCAAATACTCGCGTGTGGCAGGCTGGGGATATGGATGCCGACGTGGTGCGCGCAGTCAACGACCTCACCACCCGCTGGGCCCGGACGCTGCCGGCGGAGAACACGGTGGTGGCCGGCCTCGGCCTCTGGCCGTTGCTGGCGATCCTCGCGACCGGTGCCGACGAGCCCGGACGCACCGAACTCGCCGCGGCCGCTGGGGTGGACCCGGCGACCGGGTCGACCGACGCGATCCGCCTGATCGAGACGATCGAAGCCTCCGCCGATCTGAACGCCGCGCTCGGCGTGTGGGTCAGCGAGCAGCTCAAGCTCGCCGAATCGTTCGACGGCGTGATGCCCGCGCCGCTCGTCGGCCTGCTGACCGGCAACCCGACCGTGGACAAGGCGAAACTCGACGCCTGGGCCGCCGACCACACCGACGACCTGATCCGCGAGATGCCGGTCGACCTCGACGGCGACGTGATGCTCGTCCTCGCCTCGGCGCTGCTGCTCCGCACCACCTGGGTCCGCCCGTTCACCGAACAGATCCGTCGGGTCGCCGCAGGCCCGTGGGCCGGTTCATGGCACTGGCTCGAGCGCACGGACTTCGACCTGGATTCGGTACGGCGGTACGACGACCTCACCGTGGTCACGGTGCGAGGCGACGCGGATGTCGACGTACTGCTGGGAATCGGCGACGGTGACGACGTACTCCCGCGGCTGTTGGACGCGGCGGCTCGCCCGACGGACGGCGTACCTGGAAGTCAGTTGATTGCCGAGGACGATCCCGGGCCGGGGTTGCGGATCGGGCGGAACACGGCGTCGCGGCCGGATGTGAAGGTGTCGTTGCCGTCGTTCAGCATCGAGGTCGAGCACGATCTGCTCGCGTCTCGGGAGCTGTTCGGGTTGACCGCGGTCACGTCGGATCCGGGGGCGCACGGGCACTTCAGCGCGCTCAGCCCGACGCCGCTCCAGGTCGGGCAGGCGAAGCAGAAGGTGCTCGCGCGGTTCTTCGCGACCGGGTTCGAGGCCGCGGCGGTGACCGCGGTCGCGATGACACGGGCCGCGATGGTCACCCGGCAGGAGCGTCGCCTGGAGCTCACGCTGGACAGGCCGTTCGCGTTCACCGCCGTACTGCGGGACTCGCGGCTGCCGATCGTGGCGGGCCGGGTCGAAAGGCCTACTGAACCGGGAGCCTGAACAGCCGGTTGAGCAGCGCGGACGCCTCGTCGACGCCCGCGCGATCGCCGGTCAGCAGCAAGTCGAAGAGCAGGCCACGCGAGGCGGCCAGACCGAGGCGCGCGTACGCCGGGGCCTCCGCCGGCGGGAGGCCCGCGCGTACGCAGAGCTCGATCAGCGGCGGCAGCCAGACGTTGATCAGGTCCGCCTTGAGGGACTCGGTGTGGGGCAGGTCCTGCATCGCGTGCGCGCTGAGCTCGAAGAACAGCGGGCCGTAGACGAGCGCGGCCTCGGTGACACGGCGCCAGAACTCCTCGGCCTGCTCCGCGATCGGTCGCTGCGACTCGCTCAGGTCGGCGAGGAGATCGCGTTGCTGCTGCTCGACCGTGCGGACCACCTCGGCGAGCAGTCCCTCGCGGGAGCCGAAGTGGTAGATCAGCATCCGGTGACTGGTGCCGATCGAGGTCGCGATACTGCGCAGACTCGCGTCCCCGATCCCGTTCTTCGCGAAATGCTCGACGGCCTCACCCAGCAGGCTTGCTCGACTCACTGACTTCCTTCAGTTTCGCGGTCTCGGTGGCGATGTAGTCCCGGGTGAGCTTGGCGTACAGCCTGCCGAAGAGCCAGCCGAGCGGGCCCTCCTGGACGATGGTCGCGGTCGCGACAGTGCCCTCCGGCGTGCTGATCACGCGGTGGCCGCCGGTGGTCTTGATCCCGGGGGCCTTCGAGACCCACTCGAAGTACTCGCCCTCCTTGAGCTCTGTCACCTCCCAGACGGCGACCGGGAGCTTGGGCTGGCGGATCCGGGTGCGGGAGCCGACGTGGATCCGGCCCGCGTCCAGCCGCTCGACGGAATCGACGGTCGGGGTCCAGTCGGGCCACCGCTCGACGTCGCTGAAAACCTCCCAGACCCGGTCGGCCGGGGCCTGGATCGTGCTGGAATGATCGAAGCGCATGTACCAAATGGTACATCAGGTCTGTGTGAGGCTTCGGCGGGCGGTCTGCTGGCCCGCCACCGGTGGCAGGTAGGGTCTTGGGCCATGGCTGACCAGAACGCCCCGCAGAACGTGGAGAACGAGCAGGACCCGGGCGCGAACACGCAGATGTTCCGCGCCTTCGTCAACGAAGGCCAGGCCGAGGCCACCAGCGAACCGAAGGTCAACGGCCGGGTCCTCGCGATCGTCGGCGGCGCGGTGCTGCTGATCGCGATCGTTGCCGCGATCGTCGTTCTCTGAGTTGACGGACCTCCGGGTCGAGGTCGTCAGGGTTTTCACCGACCCGGACGGCCGGTTCGGCAACCCACTGGGCATCGTCGACGGCCGCCTCGTCGGTGAGAGCGACCGGCAGCGCGTGGCCGCCGAACTCGGCTACAGCGAGACCGTGTACGTCGACGACGCTGCCACCGGCACGCTCCGTATCTACACCGCCACCGGCGAGATGGCTTTCGCCGGCCACCCGACAGTCGGCGCCGCCGCCTGGCTCCACACCCACGGCCACCCGGTCGACACCCTGCACGTCCCCGCCGGCCCGATCCCCGTCACCCGCTCCGGCGACCTCTTCGCCGTCCGAGCCGACACGGCCTGGGGCAGCCCCTGGGACTGGCGCCAACTCTCCTCACCCGAGGAGGTCCTGGCCGCCGACCCCACGACGTACACCGCCGGCCACACCTTCCTCTGGTCCTGGCAGGACGAGCCCGCCGGCATCATCCGAGCCCGAGCCTTCGCCCCCGCCATGAACGTCGAGGAAGACGAAGCCACCGGCTCCGCCGTAACCCAACTAACCGCCCAACTGACCCGAGACCTCCTGGTCATCCAAGGCACCGGCTCCCACCTCTACGCGACCTACGATCCCCCAACCCACGCCACCGTAGGCGGCCACGTCCTCCCCGCCCCGCCGCGCACGTTCACGTTCTGACCGCGATCTCCGGCATCCGTTGACGGTTGGTGGGGAAGGGATAGAGCATGGGACCTCTACTTGGGGAGGTCTTGTGGCGGACGTTGTCAGGGCTGCGCTTGTTCAGACGTCGTGGACGGGTGACAAGGAGTCCATGATCAAGGCGCACGAGGACTACGCGCGGCAGGCTGCCGCTGCGGGTGCGAAGGTGATCTGCTTCCAGGAACTGTTCTACGGGCCGTACTTCTGCCAGAAACAGGACGCCGAGTACTACGAGTACGCCGAATCCGTGCCAGGACCCACCACCGAGCGGTTCGCCGCGCTGGCGCAGGAGCTCGGGATGGTGATGGTGCTGCCGATGTACGAGCAGGAGCAGCCGGGCGTGCTGTACAACACCGCCGCGGTCGTCGATGCCGACGGCACCTATCTGGGCAAGTACCGGAAGAACCACATCCCGCAGGTGAAGGGCTTCTGGGAGAAGTTCTACTTCCGGCCGGGCAACCTCGGGTACCCGATCTTCGACACCGCGGTCGGCCGGATCGGCGTCTACATCTGCTACGACCGGCACTTCCCCGAGGGCTGGCGGGCGCTCGGCCTGGCCGGCGCGAAGATCGTCTTCAACCCGTCGGCGACCAGCCGCGGACTGTCGGCGTACCTGTGGAAGCTCGAGCAGCCGGCCTCCGCGGTCGCGAACGAGTACTTCATCGGCGCCATCAACCGGGTCGGCATCGAGTCCGAGTTCGGCGACAACGACTTCTACGGCACGTCGTACTTCGTCGACCCGGAGGGGAAGTTCGTCGGCGACGTCGGGCACGACCACGATCCGGAACTGATCGTCCGCGATCTGGATCTCGGCCTGCTGGACACCGTCCGGGACCGCTGGCAGTTCTACCGCGACCGCCGCCCCGACGCGTACGGAGACCTGACGAAACCGTAGAAGGGGAACTCCGATGTCTTTGCTCGTCAAGGGTGGAACCGTCGTCGGACCGACCGGGGCCCGGGTCGCGGACGTGCTGATCGAGGGCGAGAAGATCGTCGCGGTCCTCGACCCGTCGTTCAGCCCGACGATCGCGGTCGACGAAGTACTCGATGCCTCCGGCAAGTACGTGATCCCGGGCGGGATCGACGCGCACACGCACATGCAGCTGCCGTTCGGCGGTACCGCGGCCAGCGACACGTTCGACACCGGCACGCGTGCGGCGGCGTACGGCGGAACCACGACGATCATCGACTTCGCCGTGCAACGCACCGGCGAGGTCGTGCAGGACGGGCTCGCCGCGTGGCACGCGAAGGCCGAGGGCGAGTGCCACGTCGACTACGCGTTCCACATGATTCTCGGCGGTGTCGACGCCGACGCGCTGAAGGCGATGGACCAGTTGGTCGCCGACGAGGGCATCACGAGTTTCAAGCTGTTCATGGCCTACCCGGGCGTCTTCTACTCCGACGATGGGCAGATCCTCCGCGCGATGCAGACCGCGCGTGAGAACGGCGCGATGATCATGATGCACGCGGAGAACGGCATCGCGATCGACGTCCTCGTGCAGCAGGCGATCGCCAAGGGCCAGACCGACCCGATCTACCACGGCATCACCCGCCCGGCCGCGCTCGAGGCGGAGGCGACGAACCGCGCGATCGCGCTCGCCGAGGTCGCGCAGGACTGCCCGCTGTACATCGTCCACCTGTCCGCGAGTCAGGCGCTCGAAAAGGTCGCCGAGGCGCGGCACGCGGGTCGCAACGTGTTCGCCGAGACCTGCCCGCAGTACCTGTATCTGACGCTCGAGGACCAGCTCGGCGCGCCCGGGTTCGAGGGCGCGAAGTGGGTCTGCTCGACGCCGCTGCGCAGCAAGCACGAGTCGCACCAGCGGGACCTGTGGAAGGGCCTGCGGAACAACGAGCTGGCGATCGTGTCGACCGACCACTGCCCGTTCTGCATGAAGGACCAGAAGGAGCTCGGCCTCGGCGACTTCTCGAAGATCCCGAACGGGATCGGCGGCGTCGAGCACCGCGTCGACCTGGTCTTCCAGGGTGTGGTGGACGGGAAGCTGTCGCTGGAGCGCTGGGTGGAGACGATCGCGACCACGCCGGCCCGCATGTTCGGGCTGTATCCGCAGAAGGGGATCGTGCAGCCCGGATCGGACGCCGACCTGGTGATCTACGACCCGAACGGTACGACGCGGATCGGCGTCGAGACGCACCACATGAACATGGACCACTCGGCGTACGAAGGGGTCGAGATCAAGGGCCGGGTGGGCACCGTCGTGTCGCGCGGCGAGGTGATCGTGGCTGACGGCAACTACCATGGCCGGAAGGGCCGGGGGAAGTTCCTGAAGCGCGGCCTGTCGTCTTATCTGATGTAGGGGGATGTCGTGGACTTCGGTGTGGTGTTCCAGTGTGATCCGCCCGCGTCCACGGTCGTGGAGCTGGCCCGGAAGGCGGAGGACGCCGGGTTCTCGTACGTGTGGACGTTCGACTCGCACCTGCTCTGGCAGGAGCCGTTCGTGATCTACAGCCAGATCCTCGCGGCCACGCGCCGCGTGATCGTCGGGCCGATGGTGACGAATCCGGGCACGCGGGACTGGACGGTGATCGCGTCCCAGTTCGCCACCTTGAACGAGATGTTCGGCAACCGGACGATCTGCGGGATCGGGCGCGGCGACTCGGCGCTGCGGACGCTCGGCGCGCAGCCGGGGACGATTGAGGAGATGAAGCAGTGCGTCGAAGTGGTGCGGTCGCTCGCGCGTGGCGAGACCGTCAAGCACCGCGGGCAGGAGCTGAAGCTCGCGTGGGTCGAGAACGGCGCGCTCGACGTGTGGGTCGCGGCGTACGGCCCCCGCGCGCTCAAGGCGACCGGCGAGGTCGGCGACGGGTACATCCTGCAGCTGGCGGATCCGGACATCGCGGAGTGGATGATCACCGCGGTACGTCGGTCGGCGGAGCAGGCCGGCCGCGATCCGATGGCGATCAAGTTCTGCGTCGCGGCACCGGCGTACGTCGGGGACGACCTGGATCACCAGCGTGAACAGACCCGCTGGTTCGGCGGGATGGTCGGGAACCATGTCGCGGACATCGTCGCGCGGTACGGGACGTCAGGGGCCGTGCCGCAGGCGCTGACCGACTACATCGAGGGGCGCAAGGGGTACGACTACGCCGAGCACGGGCGCGCCGGGAACACGCACACCGACTTCGTGCCGGACGAGGTCGTGGACCGCTTCTGCATCCTCGGCCCGGTCGAGAACCACCTCGCGCGACTGGCCGAACTCAAGGAACTCGGCGTCGACCAGTTCGCCGTCTACCTCCAGCACGACGCCAAGGAGGAGACCCTCGCGGCCTACGGCAAGGACATCATCCCAGCGGTCTAAGGGGTCCAGCGGTAGGCGCCGGGCAGGAGGTCGGTGGCCAGGACCGAGGCGGGGCCGTTCTCGGTCGGCAGGATGACGCGGATCGTGGGGTGGTAGTCGACGAAGACCTGGCGGTCGCGACCGCACGGGCCGACCACGCCACGACCTTCGTTGCCTACGGCTACGATCGTGGTGAGCTCGCGGGCCCCTTCGGCGCGGGCGCGGCCGAGGGCGACCAGTTCGGCGCAGGGGCCGCCGGTGAAGTGGTACAGGTTGATACCGGCGTACATCCGGCCGTCCGCCCCGCGGACCGCGGCGCCCATCGTGTAGACACCGTCGGGTCCGTCGGTGTTCGCATCGACCGTACGGCGGGCCAGCTCGATCAGCTCGCGGTCGTCGTCGGTCAGCGGTTGCAGGCTCAGCATGCGCCTACCCTGCCACGCCCGGCGCGGCCGATGGGAATGAATTGTGCGGATTCGTGGTTGGATGGGGTAGGTCGATTTTCAGTAGCTGTGGTTTATCCCGATCTTTCCTTGTGAGAGATGGTGTGCCGCCGGTGCGACAACGGCCGGGTCTACCGCGACCGCGGTGCGCCCCATCTCCACGAAGGAGCAACAACATGGCACAGGGAACTGTGAAATGGTTCAACGCCGAGAAGGGTTTCGGCTTCATCACCGTCGACGGCGGCGGAGCGGACGTGTTCGTCCACTACTCCACCATCCAGACCGACGGCTTCCGTAGCCTCGACGAGAACCAGCGCGTCGAGTTCGACGTCGTCCAGGGCCCGAAGGGTCAGCAGGCGGAGAACGTCAACGTCGTCTGACACCAGCTCGGCACGGACGCGGCCCCTCACCTGACGGTGGGGGGCCGCGTCCGGTTGTCAACCGGTGATCCGCTTGAGTTCGGCCTCGGTCACCGACTTGACGGTCTTGATCTCGGCCGCCGGGTCGGCGCCGCTGCGGATGATCTTGTTCAGCGCGTCGGAGTACGCCGAGCTGGCCTTCGGTGACCAGAGCATCGGGTTCTGCGGGCGGCCGTTCTCGTTCAGCAGCTTGACCGCGTCCGCGGCCGGGCCGGACTTCAGCTTGTCCGCCTTCTCCGACAGGCTCTTGCGGGCCGGCACGTGGAAGCCGTACGACTGCGCGAAGTCGAGCTGGTCGTCGGTCTGATCCACCCACAGCCACTTGATGAACTTCTTCGCGGCGTCGAGGTTCTTCGACTTCGCGTTCACGCACGCGCCGAACGCCCCGACCGGGACACTCGGTGCGCCGGTGGTGGCGTTCAGCTTCGGCCAGGGAAGTACGCCGTAGTCGCCGGGGAGCGCCTTCTCGATCACCGGGAGCGTCCACAGGCCGGTGAACTGCATCGCGGTCAGGCCCTGCGTGAATGCGGCCGGGTCGGACCAGTCGGTCGGTGCCCCGAGCAACAACACCTTCGACGCCCAGAACTCCCGCAGTTTGCGCAGCGACTCGAACGCGGCCGGGTCGTCGAAACCGAACTGGTTGTCCTTGGTCAGGTAGTCGACACCGGCCGACCAGAGTGCCGGCCCGCCGAGCACGCCGACGCCGCCGTCGTTGCCGACGAACAGGCCCTTGGTCTTGTTGTTGGTGAGCTTCTTCGCGGCGGCCAGCAGTTCGTCGACGGTCTGCGGCGGTTGTACGCCGGCCGCGCTCAGCAGACTCTTGCGGTACACAAGCAGCTGCATATCGATCACCTGTGGGATCGCGTACAGCTTGCCCTGGTACGACATCCGCTCGAGCAGCGCAGCGTTGAAGTCGCTCTTCGCGTCGCCCAGCAGATCGGTCAGCTCGACGACCTGATTGCCCTTGATCATGTCGATCGTCGGCCCGTTCGGGTACTCGAACACGTCCGGGCCCTGGTCGGTGAGCAGCGCCGTCGCGGCCTTCTTCTCGTAGTCACCCGGCGACCACTGGATCGTCACGGTCGCATCCGGGTACGCCTTCGCGTACTTTTCCACCGCCTGCTGCGTGCCCGCCTCGCCGTACTGGTGGTACCACTGCTGGAGCGCCGGCTTCGACCCGTCCGACCCCCCGGACGACGGTCGCCCGGAGTTCGACCCGCATCCCGCCACGGCCATCGCGGCCAACCCAGTTCCGAGCCCGAGTACCTGCCGCCGACTGATCGTCATCGCCTGCACCTCTCGTCCAGCGCGGTCCCACAGCCCGCGCACCACCTCAGACCCTACGACCGGCGAAGCCCAGTACGTGGACATTTCCAGCCGCCGAGAACGACCTGTAGGCTGGCCCGCATGTTCTCGCCCCGTGACTAGAGACGGCTCCCACGCCTCGCGTGGTTCGAGCCTCATTCCGTCTCTCTAGGAGCGTTCTCGTGTCCGGCACAACTCGTGCCGGGAGCTACCGTGACGTCCTGCTGTTGCCGTCGGCGCTGCGCACGTTCGTGCCTGCGTTGCTCGGCCGGCTGTCGTACGGCCTGCTCCCGTTGTCTCTGCTCTTCACCGTCCAGCAGTCCACCAATTCCTTCGCGACGGCCGGTGCCGCGGTCGCGGTGTTCGGGTTCGCGTCGTTGTCGATGCCGTACAAAGCGCGGCTCGTCGACCGTTACAGCCAGCGCCGCGTCCTGCCGCCCCTCGCACTAGGTGCATCCGCCGGCCTGGTTGCCATCGCAGCATTCGGTACGTCGGATGCCGCCGTACTGCTCCTCGTCGGCGCGACCGGGTTGCTCGCGCCGCCTTTGGGGCCGTCGATGCGGTCGAACTGGCGATTGCTCACCGGGGGCTCCGTGCTGAAGGAACGCGCGTACGCCCTCGACGCGGTCTCCGAGGAGTGCTTGTTCCTCGGCGGGCCGCTGATCGCCGGCACCCTGATCAGCCTCGTGTCCGCACCGGCCGCGCTCGGCTGCTCGGCCGCCTTGATGGTTGTCGGCACGATCGCAATGGTGACGAGCCCGGTGACGACGTCGACGTCAGCGTCGGCACCGACCCGGCATCCGTTGGGGCCGTTGGTGATCCCCGGTCTGCGACGGATCCTGCTCGTCATCATGATCACCGCGTCCGGGATCAGCGCGGCGTACGTCTGCGTGGCGGGCGTCGCGCAGCACGCAGGACGCCCCGGAGCGGCCGGGTACGTCGAGGCGGTGATCGCGGCGGGCAGTGTGGTCGGCGGGATGCTCTGGGCGCGCCGGCGTCATACCCGGTCCTGGTCGACCCATCTCGGCGGGCTGATCGCCGTACTGGCCGCCGGACTGCTCGCGGCGTCGTTCGTGACCGACCTGGTCGTGCTCGGGGGCGTGCTGGCCATCGCCGGTGCCGCGGTCGCCCCGCTGTTCGTGGTCTCGTACCTGGCCGCCGACGATGTCACGCCGCCGCACCAACGGACTGAGGCGAGTACGTGGATCAACACGGCCAACAACCTCGGCTCCGCCGCCGGGTCGGCGACCGCCGGGCTGGTGCTCGAGCACGCGGCGCCGTCCTGGGGCTTCCTGGGCGGCGGCGTACTGCTCGTCCTGGTCGCGCTGACGGTGGGCGCGTCAGGCGTCCGACAGGCGCGCAATCGTGGCTGAGGCGCGACGGACGATCGGGACGGGACCGGCCGGGAGAACGTCGCCGATGAAGGCGTAGTGCTCGAGTACGGCGGGGTCGACATCGCCGGGGCGGTGACGGCTGTGGTCGCGCACCCAGTCGATGATGTCGCCCCAGCCGGGCGCCGCGAGGGAGCCGCCGAAGTGCTGGACCGAGAGGCCGGCGCACAGGTTGCTGAAGGCCAGGCGGTGGGCGAGCGGCCAGCCGCGGAGGGTGCCCAGCACGAGTGAGGCGAGGAACACGTCGCCGGCGCCGGTCGGGTCGTACGAACGCACCGGCAGCGCCGGCACCTGCTCCTCCTCACCGGTCTCCGAGTCGATCGCCAGTACGCCGTCCGCGCCGTTCGTCACCACCGCGAGCGGTACGCGGTCGGCCAACTTGTGCAGCGCAGCCTTCGGGGTGTCGGTGCGGGTGTAGGCCATCGCCTCACCCGCGTTCGGCGTGAAGGCGTGGAACCCTTCGAGTACGTCGAGCACGGCCGGCGACCACTCGTCGGTCGGATCCCAGCCGACGTCACCGAACAACAGCGCACCGGACTGCCGCGCCTCGACCGTCCAGCCCGGCAGTTCCTCCGCCACCGGAACGATCGCCGACCGCGTCTTCAGCCCCGGCCCCACCAGCTTGCTCGGATCGCCCGGCGCCTCGTGCGCGTGCGTGACCATCGCCCGGTCACGGTCGATCGACATCGACACCGTGACCGGCGAGTGCCAGTGGCCGATCCGCCGCGAGTGCGACAGGTCCACGCCCTCCTGGTCAGCGAGGGTCCGCCAGCAGAAGTCGGCGTACGCGTCGTCACCGAACACCGAGGCGAGCCCGGTCCGCAGACCGAGCCGCGCGGCCGCGATCGCGAAGTTCGCGACACCACCCGGGCACGACCCCATGCCCTCGGCGAAGATCTCCGTACCGGTGGTCGGGGCGGACGCCAGACCGGTCATGACGATGTCGAGGAACACCGTCCCCTGCACGAACACGTCGTAGCGGTCCTGCTCGTCCGTCACGGTGACCTGACTCCTTGTCATCCTGGTTTGTCGGTGGCGAGTGGAATGCTCCTTCGTAGCATCATCGACCGGTCAAGACCACGGAATTGGGAGGACACGAATGAGTGCTGAGGTGTGTCCGTGATCCCTACCTGGATCTCGATCGTCGGGGTCGTGATGACGTTCCTGAGTCCGCTGCTCGCGCTCGGTGGCGTGTTCCTGGGGTCTTACCTGACGCGGAAGTCCGATCGCGAGCTCGACACCTGGCGGCACCGCGAGGAGACCATGCGGATGGTCCGATGGGCGGTGGAGCAGATTCTCGAGGGTGAGGACGCCGGGACGGACGCCGGTGTGGTGACGCTGCGTTCACTCATGAGGTCGGAGTTGTTACAACCCGAGGACTACGATCTGGTCGCCGCGCTGACCGCCGCCGTAGCGATCGACCGCATCGGCGCGTCCGCGTACGCTGATATCGCGGACACCGACATCGAGGTCGTCGAGGGAGACAGTGACCATGGCTGAGAAGAAGACCGTGAAGGTCTCCCGCCAGGCTGTCGAGCTGGCCCGGTTGCACGTCGAAGCCGCCCGTCGAGCCGGCCGCAAACCCGACGCCGGCGTCGCCCGGATCGCCGGCGCCCGCCCGGACAACGGCAACGGCACCCCTTCGCCGGCCCCCGCCTGACATACAGCTGTTTCAAACGCACCGGGTATCGGACGCGGGTGTACGGACCGGCACGCCTGGTCGGCGGCACGCCGTGGAGCGCCTAGACTGATCGCCGGCCGCTCCGGTGGCGTACGGTGCACTTCGTGGTTACCGTCGCGTCGCTCCCTGTTCCCGACCACGGCCGGATGAACCCGTGATCCGCTTCGAGAATGTGTCCAAGACGTACGAGGGCCAGTCCAAGGCCGCTCTGCTGAACGTCAACGTCGAGATCGAGAAGGGCGAGTTCGTCTTCCTGGTCGGAACCTCCGGGTCCGGCAAGTCGACGTTCCTTCGTCTGGTCCTGCGTGAGCACCGCACGACCAGAGGTCACATCATGGTCGCCGGCAAGGACCTGAACCGGCTGGCCAGCTGGCGGATCCCGCAGATGCGGCGCCAGATCGGCACCGTGTTCCAGGACTTCCGGCTGCTGCCGAACAAGACCGTCGCCGAGAACGTGGCGTTCGCGCTGCAGGTGATCGGCAAGCCCCGCGCGCACATCCGCAAGACGGTGCCCGAGGTCCTCGAGCTGGTCGGTCTGGACGGCAAGGAGGACCGGATGCCGGACGAGCTGTCCGGCGGTGAGCAGCAGCGCGTCGCGATCGCCCGCGCGTTCGTGAACCGGCCGATGATCCTGATCGCCGACGAGCCCACCGGAAACCTCGACCCCGGTACGTCGGTCGGCATCATGAAGCTGCTCGACCGGATCAACCGGACCGGGACGACCGTGGTGATGGCCACCCACGACGTCTCGATCGTCGACCAGATGCGCAAGCGCGTGATCGAGCTGGAGAACGGCCATGTCGTCCGCGACGAGTCGCGCGGCGTCTACGGCTACCAGCACTGACCAGGGGACTGACTGACTGATGCGCTTGAACTACATCCTCTCCGACCTCGGCATCGGCCTGAAGCGGAACCTCTCGATGACGATCGCGGTCGTCGTCACCATCTGGGTCTCGCTGTCGCTGTTCGGCAGCGCGCTGCTCGCCCGCGAGCAGGTCGACCTGATGAAGGGGAACTGGTACGACAAGATCCAGATCTCGGTGTTCCTGTGCACCAAGGACTCCGGCGGCCGCGGCTGCTCCGGCGCCGAGGTGACGCAGGAGCAGAAGAACCGGATCCAGCAGGTCATCCAGACGAACCCGGACACCGCGCCCGACGGCGTGTTCTCGGAGTCGAAGAAGGAAGCGTTCGAGTCGTTCAAGAAGCTGTACAAGGACTCGCCGATCGTCAGCACGGTCACCGAGGACCAGATGCAGGAGTCCTTCCGGGTCAAGCTGCGAGATCCGACGCGATATCAGAACCTGGTCAGCGCCGTCGCCGGTCTCCCCGGCGTCGACACCGTCCAGGACCTGCGCCAGTACCTCGATCCGCTGTTCAAGGCCCTCAACGGCTTGCAAGTCGGCGCGCTGATCTCGGCCGGCTTGCTGCTGGTCGCGGCCCTGATGCAGATCTCCAACACGATCCGGCTGGCGGCGTACGCCCGGAGACGGGAGATAGGCATCATGCGCCTGGTGGGCGCCTCGAACTTCTATATCCAGCTGCCGTTCCTCCTGGAAGCGGTGCTGGCGGCGCTGATCGGCGCGGTCTTCGCCTGCGGCACCTTGTGGGTCGGCGTGTACTTCGTGGTCATGCAGCGGGCCCAGGAGACGTTCCGCGTGTGGCAGTGGGTCGGCGCGACCGAAACCTTCCGCGCCACGCTGATCATGGTCGTCGTCGGCCTGGTCCTGGCCGTGATCCCGACATTCCTGACAACGCGGAAATACCTCAAAGTCTGACCCGGGTGACCTATCGTGCAGTATCAGGAGTCACAGCAGTAACTCCTGTACCGCACAACTTCATCCAGAGCAAGGGGTCGACCTGTGGTCCCGCACTTCCCCGGTGCGAACCCGCGCGAGCGGGGGAGCATCAAGCGAGACGACAGCACCGGCACCTCCACCGCGCCGTACCAGCGATCACGCAAGCGACCGCCGGGCCGGCAGACGGCGGTTGCCGCTTGCTGCCTTGTCCTGTCCCTGTCCGCCGGCGTCCTGGCGGCGGTTCCGTCCACTCCGTCCGCGGAGGCGAAACCGCCGGATCCAGCCGCCAAGAAGAAGCAACTCGACGCGCAGCTCGGTCAGCAGAAGGCTGATCTCGACGACGCGTCCGACCAGCTCGGCAAGTCCGTTGCCGCGTACAACCAAGCCGTCGTGAAGTACCAGGCCGTCCAGGTCCGGTACGCCGCCGCGCAGGGGCAGCTCGCCGCCGCGAAGGCCGCCGATGCGGTTGCCGCGGGGAAGCTCGCCGCGGCCGAGGCTGCGTTGCGTACGGCGGTTTCCGACGTCGAGGCCGGCGAGAAGCTGATCGCGGAGAAGCGGTCCGTCGCGGGTCGCGCCGTACGGTCGGCGTACCAGCAGCAGAACGGCCTGGTGGGCCTGTCGATCGCGCTGCGAGGTGCCGCGCCGGCCGATATCGCGACCGGGATGCAGGTCCAGCGGAACGTGTTCGGCATCCAGAGCAACGCGATCACCAACCTGAACAACGCGCAGGCGCAGCTCGCCAGCAAGCGGGTCAAGGTCGCGGCCGCGGAGAAGGAGTCCGAGGCTGCTCGCGCCGAGGCCGCCGCAACGGTCAAGCGGGTCACCGAGCTGACCAAGCAGGTCGCGGCCGACCGCGCCGAGGCCGCGGCGATCGCGAAGGGCAAGCTGACCGCGTTCAAGGCCGCCGAGAAGGAGAAGAACACCGAGCTGGCGCAGTACAACTCGCTGCTGCGTGAGCGGAACCGGGTCGAACAGCTCCTGATCGCGCGGGCGAAGGCGGAGAAGGCAGCCGCCGCTCGCCGGAAGGCGGCAGCCGAGAAGGCTGAGCGGGCGAAGGCACGCAAGGAGAACCGGAAACCGCGGGACATTCCGGACGATCCGCCGTCCTCCGGTGGCGGGCGGCTGGCATACCCGGTCAGCAGCTACATCACGTCGCCGTACGGAATGCGTTTTCACCCGGTCCTGCACTACTGGAAGCTGCACGACGGCACCGACTTCCGCGCTCCCTGCGGTACGCCGATCCGCGCCGCGGCCGACGGGAAGGTGACGGACAAGTACTACAACGGTGGCTACGGAAACCGTCTGTTCGTTTCACACGGTGTGATGGGCGGGTCCTCGATCACCACCGTTTACAACCACTTGTCGCGATACAAGGCCGGGGTCGGTGAACGCGTCCAGAAGGGCGAGATCATCGGGTACGCCGGGACCACGGGCTACTCCACCGGCTGCCACCTGCACTTCATGGTCTACCAGGACGGCCGCGTGGTTAATCCGATGAAGTGGCTCTGAGTGGTCTGAGATACTGGTCGGATGGTGAAACAGTCCGGCCGGGAGAAGCCGATCGCGCAGAACCGTAAGGCGCGACACGACTACCACATCGAAGACGTGGTGGAGGCCGGGCTGGTGCTGACGGGGACCGAGGTCAAGTCCCTCCGGCAGGGCCGGGCCTCCCTCGTCGACGCGTTCGCCGCCGTCCGCGGGAACGAGCTCTGGCTACAGGGCATGCACATCCCGGAGTACAAGCACGGCACGTGGACGAACCACGAGCCCCGCCGTACCCGGAAGCTGCTGCTGCACAAGGACGAAGTACAGAAACTGATCCGCGAGGTCGAGCAGCAAGGGGTGTCGCTGATCCCGCTGTCGCTGTACTTCAAGGACGGCTACGCGAAGGTCGAGCTCGCCACCGGCCGCGGTAAGAAGGACTACGACAAGCGCCACGCCCTCGCCGAACGCCAGGCCAACCGCGAGGCCCAACGCGCCCTCTCAGACCGCAGACGCCAGTAGCGTCCGGTCCTTCCGGGTTCGGTCAGGGGTGCCTCCGGGGCGAACCCGATGGGGTGAGCGGGCGTCGGCGCGCACAGTGGAAGCATGTCCACATCAGAGCTGCTGGTGACGCCGGCCCAACGGGACCGGGCTGTCGAGATCCTGAAAGAAATGTACGCCGACGGTCGGCTGGACCACATGGAGTTCGACCTCCGGCTCGACAAGGCCCTGAAGGCTCGCACCCGGGCCGAGCTGAACAGCTCCTTCGACGGGCTGGTCTCCCGGCCGGTCCCGACATTCGCCCCGGCCGCCTTCACCCGGCCGGCGCCGCTGCAGACGTACCGCGGCGACGGACGCGGGATGGGGACGATCGCGCACTGGCTCGGGTACCCGACGTCGTTCGTCGGCCCGGCACTGGTCGTCGCGACCGCCGGCCAGAAGAATCCCGCCGTACGCCGGCATGCTGTCGAGGCGCTGAACTTCCAGCTGACCGCTTTCGGGGCGTTCGCGTTGCTGGGGGTCGCGACCGGCGTCACCGACGGTTTCGTGTCGTTCCTGTTCCCGGTGCTCGGGATCCTCTGGTTCCTGCTGACCGGGCTCGGCGGCCTGGCCACCGCGGCCGGCAACAAGTTCCGCTACCCGTTCACCCTGCGGCTGATCAAGTAGAGGAATGTCAGGTGCGGGCGGGTTGTTGGACTTGGTAGTGTGGACCTTCCACCGCGGTACGGGTGGGAGTTTGACAACTCAACAGGGGGTGAACGGTTTCGACTTTGGACGTACGTTGCAAGAGAAGCGGGCCGAGGATCCAGGGTTATCTCGTAAACGATCTCTGGAAACCAACAAGTGCCGATACTAAGCGCACTGACCTCGCTCTCGCCGCCTGACGGCCTGAGCACCTAAAGAGGTGGTCAGCCCGGGGATGCTCTCGCCCCGGTTCCTGGCCTCATTTAGAGAGCTTGCTTTGCTAGCCCGGTCACGGGGTTAGCACGGGACATTTACAGTGACTGAGCCTGTCAGCGAGATGTCTGTACAAACGCTGGGGCCGAGAAAAGCGCTATTCAGACTGCGCCCGGAGAAGTCTTGAAGCGACGCCGAAGGACGCGGGTTCGATTCCCGCCACCTCCACCCCTAGAGAACGCGCAGGTCAGCCCCGGCTGATCTGCGCGTTTTTCGTTGATGCTCCGCGTTATGTACCTCGACGGTTATGTACGCCAGTGGTTATATAGACCCGACGAGAGCAGCAGGGCCCCGCGCCTACCAAGGACAAGCCACCGTCATCCGCTGACCGGGATCTCCAGGCCATCACAATTGCGTGCCGCCGGCCCGTCTGAGCGTGGGGTTCGCGCGGCTGGCCAGTTGTGATGGCCTGGGCGTCCTCAACCAGGCTGTACGACGTCCCAGTGTTCGACGATCTGGTTGTTGTCGTAGCGCCAGATGTCGACTACGGATTGGGTGGCATCGGGGGTGGTCATGAGGTAGTGGACGACTACGTGGGTGTCGTCGGCGATGACGCGGTGCAGGTCCAGCTTGGCGCCGGCGACGGGGGACTGGGCGATGAACTCGATGAAGGCGTCGCGGCCCGAGGGGTTGCCGGGGCTGTGTTCGATGAAGTTCTCGTGCAGGAGCGGGCGGAGCGGTTCGAGGTTGCCGTTGGCGAATTCCTGGAAGGCGTGCAGGGTCAGCTGCTTGATCGTCATGCGTACGACGGTGCGCTCGCCGCTGCGGTGCTGTCGATTACCTGACTTGTCATGGCGCCGCCCTGGATACTCGGAGATGTGAGTGATGACAGGCCGGTGGGCGAGCTGTTGCGGGAGTGGCGGCGGCGGAGGAAGTTGAGTCAGCTCGATCTCGCGATCCAGGCGGACGTGTCGTCGCGGCACGTGAGTTTCGTCGAGACCGGGCGGACGATTCCGAGCAGTGCGATGGTGTTGCACCTCGCCGAGCAACTCGAGGTACCGCTCCGCGAGCGCAACCGCCTGCTGGTCGCGGCCGGTCATGCCCCCGTCTACCGGCAGACGCCGCTGGACGACCCGGACATGACGCGGGTTCGCGCGGCCCTCGAACAGTTCGTCCGGGCACACGCGCCGTACCCGGCCGTCGCCGTCGACCGCCGATGGAACCTATTGCTCGCGAACGACTCCTTCAACGTGTTCTTGGCCGGCGTCGACAAGAAGTTGCTCACAGCCCCGATCAACCTGATGCGCCTCGGCCTGCACCCCGACGGTTTGGCATCCCGGATCCGCAACCTGGAGCAGGTTCGCGGGTACCTCCTGCCCCGCCTCGCCCGCCAGGCCGCGGCCTCCGGCGACCCCGAGCTCCATCAGCTGTACGACGAGCTCGTTGCGCACGGCCCCGTCGACACCACGCCGCCGGACCCCGCCGACATCGCCCTCCCGATCCACATTCAGTACCGCGGCACCGACCTCGCGTTCCTCAGCACCATCACCACGTTCGGCGCCGCGTTCGACATCACCCTCGAGGAGATCGCCGTCGAGACGTACCTCCCGGCCGATCCCGCGACCGCCGAATTCTTCCGGCGCTGACGCTTACCGGAGAGCGGTCGTGATCAGGTTGTCCGAGAGGGTGCGTAGTCGTTCGCGGGCGCCAGCGTCGTACGCCTGCTGGTTGGCGCGGGCCTCGCGGAGGCCGTTGAAGTAGCGTCCGGTCGGCACGTCCGGTGCGGTGATCAGGCGCATCGTCGCGTCGGCGCCCTCGGCGACGCTGCTGATCGGGCTGACGCCGCTCTCGGTCACCATCGTGGTATCCATGAATGTTGCTGGGTGCAACGAATTCACCGCGATCGACTGTTCCGCGGCGAGGTCGATGGTGAACATGATCTGCGCCAGCTTGCTCCGCTGGTACGCCGAGAACCCGTCCCAGCCGCGCGCCATCATCGGATCCTCGAAATCGATCGCCTGCTGACCGGCCGAGGCCACGTTGACGATCCGGCCTGTTGGCGCCAGCCGCGGTAGCAGGCGCCGTGTCAGGTGGTAGCCGGCGAGGTAGTTGACCGCGAACCGTAGTTCGATGCCGTCGGCACTCAGCTCGCGTGCCGTACCAGGCCTGCCGCCGCCGATGCCCGCGTTGTTGACCAGTACGTCGAGCTCGCTGTCGATGCTGTCGGCAAGCGTGTCGACCTGCTGGAGATCGGCGAGATCGGCCAGCAGTATCTCTGGTTCGGGACCGCCCGCGGCGCGGATGTCGGCCCGCACCCGATCGGCGCGGGCCGCGTCTCGTCCGTGGATCAGTACGCGAGCTCCCGCCGTCCCCAATCGGAGTGCCAGTTCGCGCCCCAGGCCGTCTGTCCCACCGGTGATCAGAATCGTCTGCACAATTTCCACCGTACGTCGCGGTCAAGCCCGAGTCGGATCAGCGCAAGGGACGGAACGTTCGTCGAAGGTCATCGGTCCACTCGGTGGGGACCTCCCACGGGATGAAGTGGCCGCCGTTGGGGTGGGCGGTGATGTTGGTGTGGTTGTACCAGGCGGCGCGGTCGCTGGCGAGGAAGTTCTGTACGCGTTCCTCGGGGGTGTGGACGCCGGGCGGGTCCTCGTGGCCGACGAACGTGATGCCGGTCGGGGCCTCGATCGCCGGCGTACGGTCGTGCGACGGTGTCCACGGGTAGCGGTTGTTGTTGGCGTACGTGCGGATCGAGGTGTCGATCGCGTTGCCCGCCCAGTAGATCGTCGCGTGCGTGAGCAGATCGTCGTCGGTGAACGCCTTGTCGCCCTCCGACCAGCTCTGCCAGCGTTCCAGGATCCACGCGAGCATTCCGGCGGGGGAGTCGGCGAGGCCGAAGCCGAGGGTGCTCGGGTCCAGGACGTGCGTGGCGAGGTGCGCGGCGAAGCGGCGTTCGAGCTCGATGATGCGGGCGTGGACCGCTGGCGGCAGCCCTTCCGGGATCGGGTTGCCGCCGCTCAGGTCCCAGCCGCGGTCGCCGTTGAAGAACGTGAGTTTCAGCGCCGACCCGATGTGGATCCCGTAGAGCTCATCGGCGTACTTGTGCCCGAGCTGCCCCGTCACCAGCGCGCCGACGTCACAGCCGGCCGCGGCGTACTTCGGGAACCCGAGGACGCCCGTCATCAGCTCGTGCCAGACGTCGGCGATCTTCCAGAAGTTCATGTCCACACGGGTCGGCGTCGAGAAGCCGAACCCGGGCAGGGACGGGACGATCACGTCGAACGCATCCGCCGGATCACCGCCGTACGACGCGGGGTCCGCGAGCCGGTCGATCACCTTCGACCAGTGCCAGAACGTCCACGGCCAGCCGTGACTCAGGATCAACGGGATCGGCCGCGGGCCGACGCCCGGCCGGCGCAGGAAGTGCACCGGTACGTCGCCGACATCGACACGGTAGTGGTCGTATGCGTTGATCGCCCGCTCGGCCGCCCGCCAGTCGAAACCGTCCGCCCAGTATTCGACGAGCGGTTGCAAGCGGGTACGACGTACGCCGTAGAAACCGTCGTCGTTGCCGGCGTCGCGCGGCCATTTCGTCGTGCGCAGGCGGCGGCGGAGGTCGTCGAGAACCTCGTCGGGTACGTCGATGGGGGTGGGGATCATGGGGTGTCCTCAGCGAGTGCGGTCAGACGGTGGAGTACGTCGATCGAGCCTGCGAGTACTGCTTGCTCGTCGGGGGTGAGCTGCTCGACGAGCGCGGTCAGCTTCGCGACACGGTTCGTGTGCCGGGATCGGACGAGCTCTTGGCCAGTGCGGGTGAGTGAGAGCAGGCTGGCGCGGCCGTCGGCGGGGTCGGGGCGGCGCTGGACGAGACCGTCCTGCTCGAGTTTCGCGACCAGGCTGGTCAGGGCGGGTTGCTTCAGCTGCTCGGTCGCCAGCAGGTCGGTGAGGCGCAACGGTCCGCGCCGGTTGAGCGTGTGCAGGACCGAGAGCGCCGAGAAGTTGAGCCGCCGTACCGACGGGAGGCGGATGAAGATCGTGTTGAAGTCCTCGATGACCGTGGTCAACCGGTCGACGTCCAGCATGCCGACGCTCCCTCCTTGCCCACCGCGGCGGTGGGGTGAGGTGACTATATCAATTTTCGATGTAAGTCGGCCGGAGGGTGCTCAGTTGCTGAGGGGGATCTTGGAGATGGCGAAGCTCGTACTGCCGGACTTGAACGTGAGCACCGCTGTGGTGGCGCTGTCAGGCAGGTGACCCTTGAACGTGAGCGTGCCGTGTTCGGTGCCGCCGGCCGCGATCCGGCTCGGCCAGGCGCTGCGGCCGGGGTCGGCGCGCAGGGTGGTGCCGTCGGCGGCGGTGAACGTCGTACCGTCGATCGGGACCGTGATCGCCTGCTTGGCGGTGTTGACCAGCTTGACCTCGACGCGCGTGAAATGGCTCGTGTACGTGACGTTCTCGACGGTCATCGTGACACCGGTGCCGGGCTTCGAGACCGGTTTGATCAGGCGATCCTCGCCGGTCTCGTTGCCGGTCAGGTAGCCGCCGACGTACTGCGCGCCCGCAGTCAGCGCGAACCCACCGACCCCGACGCCGACAAGCACCACGGCGACCGCGACGAGAACCGACACAGTTAGACGGCTCGGCCGATGTTGCTTCGGAACCGCCGCATCAACGAGCGCGAGGACCATCGCGACCACGAGCGCGATAACCGGCGGCACCAGCCACCTGAGCGCGCTACCGGGCCCGTCGGCGAGGAAGGTGACGAGCAGGTTCACGACGATCCCGAGCACGATCACCGCCCCGGCCACAATCAGTACCCGCGACAACCGCACCGTCCCCACGGCGTCATCCCCGTCGGCTGTACGGCGCTCCGCTCCAGGCAACCGCTCCGAACTCGGGAGCCGATCATCCGCGCCGGGCAACTGATCCGCAGTCGACGGCCGCCGATCGGTTCCCGCCGTACGTCGATCCCGCCCAACCGACCGCCGCTCGCCCGCCCGTGGGTCACCACCCGTCCGCTGGTCGACGCCGGCTGCGGTCGGGTCGGGCCAACCGGCGGAGGCGTTCCAGTTCGGTTCCGACTGGTCGATCTGCGCGGAGATCTCCCACGGCGACCGCACCGGCTCCGGATTGTCCGCCGACGGATACGACGCCCACGTCCCCCCGTCCCCGGCCTCGAACCCAGGAACCACCCCCGCAGCCCCAGACCGACCATTCTCCGCGCCAGCCTCGTACCCACCGGCGTCCGCGTCCTGCCTGCTCTCCGGGTCGTAGGCGGCTGGCTCATCCGGCCGGTCAGCAGGCGGTGCCGACACAAACGGATTCGCCGCACCCTCGCCCGGCGCAAACGGGCCGCCGCCACCGGGCACTTGCTCGCCGTCCGCGAACGGGCTGGCAGCGACAGGCTGGTCAGAATGCGCGAACGACGCGGCGGCGCGCTCCTGCTCGTCCTGCGCGATCGGGCTTGGATCGGGTGCCGGATCTGCTTGGGGGAGCTGGCTGGCGGCGGGTGGTTGGTCTGGTTGTGCGGAGGGGGTGCTGGCCGCGGGTAATTCGTTGGGTGGGGCGATCGGGTTTGGTTCGTTCTGGCTGTCAGGTTCGGCGTGCGGCACCTCAGGTGCCGGCGGGGTGGTGGTGGATTTGTGGAAGGTGAGGACCGAGCGGCCGATGTGGATTCGGTCGCCGGTGGTGAGGGGGGTGGGGGCGGTGATGCGGCGGCCGTTGAGGCCGGTGCCGTTGCGGGACTCGTCGTGCAGGGTCCAGGTGTCGCCGTCGCGGTTCAGGCGGGCGTGAATACGGGAGATCTGGTCGTCCGCCTGCAGCCGGATGTCGGCGTTGGAGGCGCGGCCGATGGTGATCGTGTCGGTCCCGGCCTGCAGCGTCCACTGCTGTTCGCCGAGCGACAGCACGAATTCGGTTTCCACTCACACCCCAGCCGGCGTCGTCCTGATCGCGATCCGGTCCCGCCGCCGGGGTTCCACACCCCGCAGCAGCCAACCCGTCTGCGCGATTCTGCCATCCACACCAGCCGCAGACCACCAGCAGATCCACCCCACCACCGTCCGCAACGAGCCCGTCACGCAGCTCCACGGCGGCTGTTCGGTGGGGGTTTGTCAGCGCTTGGTAGCGATGACAACGCGATCAGTTGTCATCGGGGTGCCAACGGCACGACAGCGCCTTGCCCGGGTGTGAGGTGAGACATAGTGTCCGTCCGCGCGATCTATCGGGGCTGGATGGAAAGGGGTCTTCCGGACAGCCAGGCCGATGGGTAGGCCGGAGGTTCCAGGCGGAGTGGTGCACCGCCTCCAGTCCGGCGAGGCGCAACCCGCCCAAGCACCACATCGCGAAGGGACCACATCCATGGTCTTGTTTCAGCGTTCCCGCAAAGTTGCTGTCGTTCTCGGGGTGACCAGCCTCGCTGCGGCAGCACTCGCCGGGCTCGGTACGTCGGCCGGTGCGGCGACGAGTGCGGCACCTCCGCCGCGGCCCTCACAGGCGCAGTCGAAGGCGTTCGCCGCCGACTCCGCCTCCTCTCTCGTGGCGGGGCGGCCGAGCGCCCTGCACGCCTCGAAGGACGACAAGTTCACCGCGAAACCGGTGATCTCGGAGCAGTCCGGTCTGCAGTACGTCCCGTACGAGCGTTCGTACAAGGGTCTCCCGGTCGTCGGTGGTGACTTCGTCGTGGTCACCGACGCGAAGGGTGCCGTGAAGTACACCTCGATCGCCCAGACCACCGCCGTACCGGAGCTGTCGACGACCGCGAAGGTGACCCCCGCGGCCGCGCAGAAGACCGCCAGGACGCAGCTCAAGAAGGTCGACTCGTCGACTACTCCGACGCTCGCGGTCTACGCCCTGAACGGCACCCCGAAGCTCGTGTGGCAGTCGCGGGTCAGCGGCAACAACGGCCACGACCCGTCGAGCCTGTCGGTGTACGTCGACGCGCAGAGCGGCAAGGTGCTCGGTACCAAGGAACACGTGATGGCCGGCAACGGTACGGCGGCGTACAGCGGCCCGAACCCGGTCCACCTGGACACCACCCTGTCCGGCAGCACGTACTCGATGAAGGACCCCAACACCACCAACCTGTCCTGCCAGGACGCGGCGAACAACACCACGTTCTCCGGTCCGGACGACAACTGGGGCAACGGTACGGCGACCAACAAGGAGACCGGCTGCGTCGACGCACTGTTCTCTGCGGAGACCGAGAAGCACATGCTGACCGACTGGCTCGGTCGCAACGGGATGGACGGCAACGGCGGCGCCTGGCCGATCCGCGTCGGCCTGAACGACGTGAACGCCTACTACGACGGCACCCAGGTGCAGATCGGTCACAACAACGCCAACCAGTGGATCAGCTCGATCGACGTAGTGGCTCACGAAATGGGTCACGGCATCGATGACCACACGCCGGGTGGCATCTCCGGCAGCGGCACCCAGGAGTTCGTCGCGGACGTGTTCGGCGCGAGCACCGAGTGGTACAGCAACCAGGCCTCGGCGTACGACCCGCCGGACTTCCTGGTCGGCGAGGAGATCAACCTGGTCGGTCAGGGCCCGATCCGGAACATGTACAACCCGTCGGCGGTCGGCGACCCGAACTGCTACTCGAGCTCGATCCCGGGCACCGAGGTGCACGCGGCAGCAGGCCCCGGCAACCACTGGTTCTACCTGCTTGCCGAGGGCACCAACCCGACCAACGGGCAGCCCACCAGCCCGACCTGCAACAGCTCGTCCGTGACCGGCATCGGGGTCCAGAAGGCCCTCCGGATCATGTACAACGCGATGCTGATGAAGACCAGCAGCAGCTCGTACCTGAAGTACCGGACCTGGACGCTGACCGCGGCCAAGAACCTGTACCCGGGCAGCTGCACCGAGTTCAACACCGTGAAGGCGGCCTGGGACGCGGTCAGCGTGCCGGCTCAGACGGCCGACCCGACCTGCTCCACGTCGGGTGGCGTCACGGTCACGAACCCGGGCAACAAGACCGGCACGGTCGGTACGGCGATCTCGTCGTTCACGCTCACCGCGTCCGGCGGCACCGCGCCGTACACCTGGTCCGCGTCCGGTCTGCCGGCGGGCGTCACCATCGGCTCGTCGACCGGCACCGTGTCCGGTACGCCGACCGCGAGCGGCACGTTCAACGTCACCGCGACGGCGACCGCGAGTGCCGGCGGTTCGGGCAGCACGTCGTTCACCTTCACCATCGGCGGCACCGGCGGCTGCTCCGGCCAGAAGCTCGGCAACCCGGGCTTCGAGACCGGTACGGCGGCGCCGTGGTCGGCCTCGGCCGGAGTGATCGACAACAGCACCTCCCAGCCCGCGCGCAACGGCACCTGGAAGGCGTGGCTGGACGGCTACGGCTCGACCCACACCGACACGCTGAGCCAGTCGGTCGCGATCCCGGCCGGATGCTCGGCAACGCTCTCCTTCTACCTGCACATCGATTCTGCGGAGACCACCACGTCGACGCAGTACGACAAGCTCACGGTGAAGGCGGGCTCGACCACGCTGGCGACGTACTCGAACCTGAACAAGGCGAGCGGCTACTCGCTCAAGTCGTTCAACGTCTCGTCGTTCGCCGGCCAGACGGTGTCGATCAGCTTCACCGGCACCGAGGACAGCTCCCTCCAGACCTCGTTCGTCATCGACGACACAGGCCTGAACCTGAGCTGACGCAGTAAACAGAACCCGGCCGCCGCACCTTCGGGGGTGCGGCGGCCGGCCTTTGTCTTGCGTCAGTTCAGGGTCATACGCGGTTCGCCGTTCACCAGGCCGGTGCCGGCGATGGTGCAGGTGCCGCCGCGGTTCTGGGTGTAGGTCTGGCGGACGCAGGAGCGGAGCGCCAGCTGGGCCCAGTAGTTCGGGTGCAGGGATTCCTGGATGAAGTAGTTCGAGCCGACTGTTGTCACCGTCCGGATCTGGTTGATCCACTCGGTCTTGTCGACGGCAGTGGGCTGGGTCCACGAACTGAGGCCGACCTCTTCGTACAGGCCGACGGTCTTCTCGCAGAGCCGGCGGCCGTTGAACGCGGACTGGAGTTCGAGCAGGCGGGCGTTGGACAGGCCGGACTGGCCGATCGCGGCGCGGACCGTGTTGTTGATCGTGAGGAGCGCGGTGCCGTTCGCCCAGTCGGCGTCCGCGTTCCAGAACCCGCATCCGCCGACGCTCTGCCGGGTGTAACCGCTCTGCCCGTACCGGAACCCGCTGGCGGCCGGGATCGGTGACGGATACGTCTGTACGACGAGATTCCACGCGCTGTCGCCGTACCCGGCGTTCCGCATCGCCGTACGGACGTTCTGGAACGCCGTCGCGATCTTGCCTTGAACCGCGGTGATGTTGGCGGTGGTGAAGTTGGCGACGACGGACGAGTCGTCGCGGCAGTAGTCGGGGTCCCAGGACGGCGAGAGCAGGAAGTCCTGCACGCACTGGGTGACGATCGACGCGAAGTTGAAGTCGTTGCCGCCGATCGAGACGACCACTTGCTTGACGTTGTGGGTCGCGGCGAAGACCTGCAGCATCTTCGCCTGCCCCTGCTTGCCGGCGCCGTCGTCGTAGAAGTCGATGCCCGGCTTGAAGTCGGTGCCGGTGCCGGTTGTGGTGCGAGCGCCCGAGCAGGCCAGGTTCAGTCCGCCGACCCCGCCGCCGACGTACGCCTCGGCGGACAGGCTGCGGTGGCACTTCGGGATCAGTTCGGCGGTATGCGTCGCGTTGTCGTGGTAGGCGTGTGCACCGAGCGCGTCGGCCGGTGCCTCGGAGTCGTTCGAGCTCCCGGCCCACCGGCCGGCCTCACCCGAGATGTAGGAGTCCCCAACGGTGACGACGTACGGCGTTCCCGATCCGGGACCGTCGGCATGCGCCGGGGGAGCGACCAGGCCTAGGCCGGTCAAGGAGAGTAGAAGGATTGCTGCGGACACTCGACGACTTCTGGTTGTTCTCACCGGAAGGCCTCTCTCGCCGGAGTTCAATGATCGTTTGATCACCGACGAGATACTTCCCGGTAACAACCCTTCGCAGACTCAGCGTGGTGGCACGTTTGCGCCCTGTCACCGTCGTGTCAGTGTCGCTCGCTCCACCACGCCTGCCAGCGAGCGTGCAGGTCCTCGCGGTCGGTGTCGCCGTACACCGACAGGATCGCCATCGTGGCGCCCTCCGGCTTCCGGTCGCCGGGCGGGACGTGGCTGAGCACCAGCAAACCGTTGCCCCAGGCATCTACCGTGAGGCCGAGCTGGTGGTCGGAGCGGTACCAGACCTCGCACTTGACGCTCTCGCCGATCAGGTCGAGGTCGAACGCGTCGCCGGCCGGAATCTGCAGTTCGTCGATGGGGGAGACGGCGCCGGTGCCCGAGTAGAACAAGGTACGGCGGGGATCGTCCGGATGCCGTTCGACGGCGAAGCGGAGCTGGTGGAGGAACGTGATCCAGCCCTCGGTGACGTCGTCGTAGTACGCGTCCCATTCGGGGTTGGCGCCCAGCGGCGCGCGCGTCAGCGTGATCCGGGATCCGCCCACGACCGCCTCGACCGCGAACTCGTCACCGTTCCCGAGCCGCAGCGTCGTACCGTCCTCGACGGTCTCGGTGAAGTAGATCAGGTCGATCTCTTCGTCGAGACCGCCTTCGTACTCCCAGCCGTGCCAGTGCCGGATCTTCTCCTTGTTCCGCAGCGCGTCCCACACTGTCTCCACCGGGGCGGCCACCGTCACCACGATCTTCATGTCTCTCCCTCGGTACGGCGGGGCGCGGGATGTCCGCCCGCGATCAGCCGGTACGGCCGCCCGCCCTCGCTGTCGAACTCCTCGACCACCTGCTGCATCGCGGCGGTCAACGCGTCGGTGAACCGGTGTACGTCGCTCGGGTCCGCGAACCGCACCTCGGTCTCGAGCGTGAACGTCAGCAGCCGCTTCCCGTCCGCGTCGGCCGCGGTCTGCATCCGCGCGACGTCCCGCACCGTCCCCGCGGCGACCTCGACCAGATGCTCTGCGGCGTACTGGTCCTGGATCTGCGTGAACGCACGTCCCATGACGCCCGGATCGACGACCAGATCGGCCGACGCGCGTAGTATCCGCTCGGTGAACCCGCGCCGCCGTCGCTCCTCGACGAGCTCGACCAGGCCGGCCTTCTCCAGCTCGCGCAGGTGGTAGTTCACCCGCTGGCGGGGCAGGTCGAGCGCGGCCGCGAGCTGGGTCGCCGATGACGCCTCCCGCAGCAGTTCGAGCAGCCGCCGCCGGATCGGCGACAACGCCAACCGCACCTTCTCGGGCTCCTCGAGATACCGCAGCATCCCCTCAATCTCCACTTGACAGGAAAATTTGTCAAGAGAGTGCCCAACGCCCACGCCATCACAATTGGCCGTAGCCGGGGTCGCTACGCGGGGATCGGCTCGGGGGCGCAGTTGTGATGGCCCGGGCGTCGGGCCGTGGCCCGTCGACACCTGGCTCCGGTCGGTGCGAAAGCGGAGCGTCAGTCGCTGATCACGCGCCTTTTCCCTCGTTGTAGAGCTCTAGGGTATTTACTTAACTTCGTGAAGCATTGACAACGGGGCTGGCGGGGTAAATAGTTCCGTCCTGAAATCAATCAGAAAGCAGAGTGAATCAACAGTGTCGAACATCGAGATTCTGCAGCTCCGCGCCGGTGGCGTCAGCCTGGTGCTCGATTGCTCCGGTCCGGCCCTTCCGTCCGTCCTGCACTGGGGTGCGGATCTGGGCGAGTTGGCCGACAACGCTCTGCTGGAACTGCGCCGCGGCGCGGGTGCGGTCCAGGAAGGCAACGGCCTGGACGAGAACCGTCCGATCGCGATCGTGCCGGAGTACTCGGCCGGCTGGTTCGGCCTGCCCGGCCTGAACGGCCACCGCGACGGTCAGGACTTCTCGGCGAGCTTCACCCTGAACAGCGTCGCCCAGACCGACAACACCGTGCAGATCGACGCCGCCGACGCCGGGCTCGAGCTGAGGCTCACCGTCGAGCTGACGGACTCGGGTCTGGTGCGGAGCAAGGCCGACCTGACCAACACCGGCGAGACGCCGTACACGGTCGACGGGCTGTACCTCGCGCTGCCGGTGCCGACCGAGGCGACCGAACTGCTCGACATGACGGGCCGGCACATCGGCGAGCGGCACCCGCAGCGGCACGCGTTCACGCAGGGCGCCCACATCCGCGACAACCGCCGCGGCCGCACCGGCGCCGACGCCACGCTGTTGCTGCTGGCCGGCACCCCAGGCTTCGGCTTCCGCGCCGGCGAGATCTGGGCCGTGCACACCGCCTGGAGCGGCAACCACCGAACGTATGCCGAGCGCGGCATGAGCGGGTACGGCGTGATCGGCGGCGGCGAACTGCTCCTCCCGGGCGAAGGCCGCCTCGAGCCCGCCGGCACCTACAGCACCCCGTGGATCTACGGCTCGTACGGCGTCGGGCTCGACCAGGTCTCGCACCGCTTCCACGACTTCCTTCGCGCGCGCTCCAACCACCCGCGGACCGAGCGTCCCGTCGTACTGAACACCTGGGAGGCCGTGTACTTCAACCTCGACCTGGACAAGCTGAAGGCGCTCGCGGACGCGGCCGCCGCGGTCGGGGCCGAGCGGTTCGTACTGGACGACGGCTGGTTCCGCGGACGCCGCGACGACCACGCCGGCCTCGGTGACTGGTACGTCGACGAGGGAATCTGGCCGAAGGGCCTGCACCCGCTGGTCGATCACGTGAAGGGTCTCGGCCTGCAGTTCGGCCTGTGGGTCGAGCCGGAGATGGTGAACCCGGACTCGGACCTGGCGCGCGAGCACCCGGACTGGATCCTCGCCACCGGCGACCGGATGCCGCCGACCGCACGCCACCAGCAGGGCCTGAACCTCGGCGTCCCGGCGGCGTACGACTACATCCTCGAGCGGCTGGACAGCATCCTCAGCGAGTACGACATCGCGTACCTGAAGTGGGACCACAACCGCGACTTCGTCGACGGCGGCAACCAGCACACGGGTACGGCGGGCATTCACGAGCAGACCCTGGCGGTGTACCGGCTGATCGACGAGCTGAAGCGCCGGCACCCGGGGCTCGAGATCGAGTCCTGCTCGTCCGGCGGCGCGCGGGTCGACCTCGGCATCCTGGAGCGCACGGACCGGATCTGGGGCAGCGACAGCAACGACGCGCTCGAGCGGCAGACCATCCAGCGCTACACGCAGCTCCTGCTGCCGCCGGAGCTGATCGGCTGCCACGTCGGCCCGCCGCGGGCGCACACCACCGGCCGGACGCAGACGCTGTCGTTCCGCGCGATCACCGCGCTGTTCGGCCACTTCGGCATCGAGTGGGACATCGCCTCGGCGAGCCCCGAGGAACGCCAGGAACTCAAAGGCTGGGTCGCCCTGCACAAGGAACTGCGACCGCTGCTGCACACCGGGTCGGTCGTTCGCGCCGACCGCGGGCCCGAGGACGTGCTCGTCCACGGCGTCGTGGCCCAGGACGGGTCCCGTGGCGTGTTCAGCGTCGTACAGGTCGCGCAGTCGGTGACCTCGGCCGTCGGCCGGGTCCGGCTGCCCGGACTGGACCCGCAGCGGACGTACCGGATCAGCAAGGTCGCGACACCCGGACCCGAGTCGCGGTCCGCGGCCTGGTCGGCCGACGGTGGAAGCGTGGAACTGAACGGCGCCGCCCTCGCCTCGGCCGGAGTACTCATGCCCGTGCAATGGCCCGAGAGCGCGATCTTGCTGGACGTGACAGCGGTGGGGTAAGCCCGCCTGCCGCCAAACAGAGAAGGAGATCCCCCGTGACCACGACCAACGCACCACCTACCAGGAAACGAAGTCACGGGGACTCCGCAGCGCCACCGAGGAAACGGCGAAACCTCGGGGACCTGAAGGTCGCGATGATCTTCATCGCCCCGGCGACCCTGGGGTTCGTCGTGTTCTACATCTGGCCGACGCTGCGCGGCGCGTACCTGAGCTTCACCGAGTACAGCCTGCTCTCGGCGCCGAAGTTCAACGGGCTGGCCAACTACGAGCGGATGGTCCAGGACAGCTTCTTCTGGAACGCGCTCGGCGTCACGGTCGAGTACGTCGTGATCAACATCGGGGTGCAGACCGTGCTGGCGGTCGGGATCGCGATGCTGATGTACCGGCTGACGAAGTCGATCACGGTCCGCGCGGTCATCCTCGCGCCGTACCTGGTCGCAAACGTCGTCGTCGCGCTGGTCTGGTACTGGATGCTCGACGTGCAGGTCGGCGTCGTGCAAACGTTCCTGGGCTGGGTCGGGATCGATCCGGTGGCGTTCTTCGGTGACTCGCACTGGGCGATCCCGACGGTCGCGGGGATCAACGTCTGGCGGCACATGGGGTACACCGCGCTGCTCGTGTTCGCGGGGCTGCAGACGATCCCGAAGTACGTCTACGAGGCCGCCGAGGTGGACGGGTCGACCGAGTGGAAGACGTTCTGGCGGATCACGTTGCCGCTGCTGCGGCCTGTTCTGGTGATGGTCCTGGTGGTCACCATGATCGGGTCGTTCCAGATCTTCGACACGGTCGCCGTGACCACGCAGGGCGGTCCGATCAACGCGACCCGGGTCATCTACTACTACATCTACGAACGGGCGTTCACCCGGTTCGACTTCGGGTACGCGTCGGCGATGGCGCTGGTGCTGTTCGCGATCCTCGCGGTCGTGTCGCTGCTCCAGCTGCGGTTGCTGCGGGCGAAGGAGAGTGATCTCGCATGACGCGGCAGGTGAGTGTCGGGCGTACGGTCGCGTGGATCTTGTTGTTCGTCCTGCTGATCGTCACGCTGTTCCCGTTCTACTGGATGTTGCGTACGGCGTTCTCCGACAACACGCAGCTGCCCGGTCACCCGGATTCGCTGCTGCCCGTGGAGACCACGCTCGGCGCGTTCAAGCGGGTGCTCGGACTGGCGTCGATCGAGGAGGCGCAGGCGCAGGGCGGTTCCGGCGCGGCCGTGAACTTCTGGCTGTACCTGCGCAACTCGTTGGTGGTGGCAACCATCACGACGGTGTGCCAGGTGTTCTTCAGCGCGATGGCGGCGTACGCCTTCGCCCGGCTGCGCTGGCCCGGACGGGACAAGGTGTTCGCGTTGTTCCTGGCCGCGCTGATGGTGCCGCCGATCTTCACCACACTGCCGAACTTCGTGCTGATCAAGAACCTCGGGCTGCTGAACAGCTTCGCCGGCATCATCCTGCCGGGCGCGTTCATGACACCGTTCGCGATCTTCTTCCTGCGGCAGTTCTTCCTCGGCATCAGCCGAGAGCTCGAGGAGGCGGCGATGATCGACGGCGCCGGGCACCGCAGGATCTTCTTCGGGATGATCATCCCGCTGAGCGCCGCGCCGATCGCGACGCTGGCGATCCTGACCTACATCAACTCGTGGAACGACTACTTCTGGCCGTTGCTCGTCGGGCAGCAGGAGAACGTGCGGGTGCTGACGGTCGCGCTGGGCGTGTTCCGGTCGCAGACGCCGCAAGGCGGTCCGGACTGGGCCGGGCTGATGGCGGCGACGCTGATCGCGGCGCTGCCGATGATCATCCTGTTCCTCGCGTTCGCCAAGCGGATCACCAATTCCATCGGCTTCTCCGGGATCAAATGATGAACCTCTCACGAAGGACCCTGCTGAAGGCAGGACTGGGCGCGCTCGCCGTACCGGCTGTTGCCGCATGCAACAACGGTGCGGCGGCGCGTGGCGACGGCGAGATCATCTACTGGCTGTGGGACTCCGCGCAGCTGCCGATGTACACCGAGTGCGCGAAGGTGTTCCACGAGCAGAATCCGCAGTACACGGTGAAGATCGAGCAGTACGGGTGGAACGACTACTGGTCGAAACTCGTCACCGGGTTCATCTCGGACACCGCGCCGGACGTGTTCACCGGGCACTCGTCGAAGTACCCGCTGTTCGCGGACAAGGGGCAGGTGCTGCCGATCGACGACTACGTTGCCAAGGACAACGTCGATCTGAGCATCTACCAGAAGGGGCTGGCGGACCGCTGGATCGGGGCCGACGGCAAGCGGTACGGCCTGCCGAAGGACTGGGACACCGAGGTCTACTTCTACAACAGCGCGCTCACCGAGGCGGCCGGGATCAGTACCGAGCAGCTCAACTCGATGACGTGGAATCCGAAGGACGGCGGCACGTTCGAGCAGATCGTCCAGCGACTCACGGTCGACTCCAAGGGTCGTCGCGGCGACCAACCCGGGTTCGACAAGAGCAACGTCAAGGTCTACGGGCTCGGGTACGCCGACGCCGGTGGTGGCGACGGGCAGACGAGTTGGAGCTGGTACGCCGCGAGCAACGGCTGGAAGTACTCCGAGGGAGAACCGTGGGGGACGAAGTTCTTCTACGGCGACCCGAAGTTCACCGAGACGATCGGGTGGTGGCGTGGGCTCATCACCAAGGGGTACATGCCGACGTACGCGCAGGCGAAGTCCGGGGTTGACGTGACGACCTCGTTCGGTGCGGGGAAGTACGCGATCACCCCGAACGGGTCCTGGATGCTCGGGACCTACGGGGAGCTGAAGCAGGTGAAGACGAAGCTCGCACGGCTGCCGATCGGACCGGTCGGGAAGCGGATGTCGATGATGAACGGGCTCGCGGACACCATCTGGGCCGGCACCACGCGGCGGGACGCCTCGTGGGCCTGGGTGAAGTTCCTCGGCTCGCAGACCGCCCAGGACATCGTCGCCAAGGCCGGGGTTGTGTTCCCGGCGGTGGCGGCGAGCATGCCGGCAGCGAAGGCGGCGTTCGCGAAGAGCGGGTGGGACGTCACACCGTTCCTCGAGCCGGTCGAGGCCGGTGACGTCTTCCCGTATCCGGCCAACCCGAACGCGGCGGACGTGACGGCGGTGATGACACCGGCTATGGACGCGGTGATGTCCTTCGAGGCCGAGCCGGGGTCGCTGGCGAAGGCGAACAGAGATGTGAACAAGATCCTGTCAGCAAACGCCTGAGGGTTCACCCTGGGGCGCACTACGCCCGGGGGAGTACGTCGTACTGCGTCCAGCGGTGCAGTGTGCTCCTCCGGGGGTAGGGGAGGTGCCGCCGCTGAGGCGACGCGGTGGAAGCGGTTTGAAAGACAGTCTTGGTGTCGTTGGAAGAACAACGAGCATCGAGGAGTGTCATGAACGACGAGAGGCCGGGCGGATCGATCCGTATCGGCGACAGTGAGCGTGAGGATGCCGTCAGGCGTCTGGGCGAGCATTACGAAGCCGGCCGGCTGAGCGCGGACGAACACTCCGAGCGCGTCGAGCAGGCGCTGAAGGCGCGGACGAGCGCGGACTTGGACGGGCTGTTCGCCGACCTGCCGAAGGCCCACCAGGCTGATGGTGACGGTGGTGACGGCTGGGCCGGTCCGTGGGGTTGGCGCAAACAGCCGTGGACTGCACCGGAGACCTCTGCCGGAGCCAGTGGGCCGGGGCGGCCGGCGTGGGCGGCGCGGGGGTTCTTGGGCAGGGTGCCCTTCCCGTTGCTGATCCTGCTCGGCGTGTTCGGCGTACTGGCCACGATCGGGTGTGTGGTGGGTGGCGGGCATCCGCCGATCCTGCCGCTCGCGCTGATCGTGGCGGCCGTGTTCGTGGTGCGGAAGCGCCGGATGGAGCGGCGAGCATGAGGAACGTGTACCGGGTCGTGGGGATGCTGATCGCGATCGCGGTCGTGCTGCAGGTCGCCTCGATCGCGCTGGCCGGGTTCACGATCGCGAAGGACGCCGACGACGGCACCTCGATCGGCGCCGACTACAGCAACTTCGGGCAGAGCTACCACAGCATCGCCGGTTCGGTGATCGCGCTGCTCGCGCTGGTGTTCCTGATCGTGTCGTTCCTGACCGACGTACCGCGGGGCCGGGTGATGGCCGGGATCGTGGTCGGTCTGGTGGTCGTGCAGTTCCTGCTCGCGGTGGTGTCCTTCGGGGTGCCGGCGCTCGGGCTGCTGCACGGCATCAACGGGCTCGTGATCGCCGGTGTGGCGAGCGCGGGCGCGCGGCGGGCCGCCGTACCGAATCAGCCTGTGACCAGTGGCTGACGTCAAGAACCGCCGGTGGGGCCGGCTGGTTGCTCTGGGGGTGACCCTGGCGGTACTCGTACCGCTCGGGTACCTCTGGGCGACCAGCCTGGTCCCCGGGGAGTACAACCCGGCGGAGATGGGGTACGCCGACTACGGCGGCGGACCGTCGATGGACCATGAGCACCACGCGATGAGCGGCATGAGCGTCGCGGAGTTGACGGGGCCCAAGACGGGTACGCCGAACGTCGACGTGACGCTCGTGGCGCGGAAGCAGAGGTTCCAGCTCGCGTCGGGGGAGACGATCGACGGGTACACGGTGAACGGGACGTCGCCGGGACCGCTGATCCGTGCGCGGGTGGGCGATCTGGTACAGGTCACGTTTGTGAACGAGTCCGTGAAGGACGGCGCGACGTTGCACTGGCACGGGATCGACGTACCGAACGCCGAGGACGGGGTCGCCGGGGTGACGCAGGACGCCGTACCGGTGGGTGGGAAGCACGTGTACCGGTTCAAGGCTTCGCAGGCGGGGACGTACTGGTACCACTCGCATCAGGTGTCGAGCGACGAGGTCAAGGGCGGTCTGTTCGGCCCGATCGTGATCGCGCCGGCAGTTCCTGGTGAGGTTGTCGCGACGATCCACACGTACGACGGGAAGCGGACGATCAACGGGCGCACCGGGACCGGGCGGGTGGAACTGCCGGCCGGTACGACGGCGCGCGTGCGGGTGATCAACACCGACAACGCGATCCTCCGGGTCGGGTTGATCGGGACGCCGTACAAGGTGGTCGCGGTCGACGGTCGCGACATCCACGGGCCGACGCCGGTGACGGCTGCCTATCCGCTGCCTGCTGGCGGACGGGTGGATCTCGAGGCGGTGGTGCCGGCCGGTGGGATGCGGCTGGTGGCGGGTACGTCGGCGTTGTCGCTCGGGATCGGGTCGGTCGACGCTCCGAAGGCTGACCTGCCGGGGGAGACGGTGGATCTGCTGAAGTACGGGACGTCGGCGCCGATCGGGTTCGATCCGGCGAAGGCGGAGCGGAACTTCGAGTACCGGATCGGGCGGCGGCCCGGGTTCCTGGACGGTGTGCCGGGGTTGTGGTGGACGATCAACGGCCACAAGTTCCCCGACGTACCGATGTTCATGGTCGCCGAGGGAGACGTGGTCCGGATGAAGATCTCCAACACCAGCGGCCAGGCCCACCCCATGCACCTGCACGGCCACCACGCCGTCGTCCTCTCCCGCAACGGCGTCGCGGCGACGGGTTCACCGTGGTGGGTCGACACCGTAGAGGTCGGCAACAAGGAGACCTACGAGATCGCCTTCGTCGCCGACAACCCCGGCCTCTGGATGGACCACTGCCACAACCTCCCCCACGCCTCCGAAGGCCTGATGACCCACCTCATGTACGAAGGCGTCACCACGCCGTACCGAGTAGGCGGCGACTCCCACAACGAACCGGAATGAAACCGCTGACCGTCGGGGCACGTCCATCCCTCATGATGTTCCGATGAGCGACGACGACCTCCACGGCCGTCAGCAGGTGCTGTTGCTCGCATTCTTCGTCACGGTCGGCGGCGGACTGTACTTCGTCGGGTGGCTCACCCGCCCGAGCTTCCTCTACGACAACCCGCTCGTCTGCGCCGCCATCGCGGGCGGGGCTTGCTTCCCCGCCCGCTGGCTCGCCGAGCTGTTCCCATGGTGGAAGGGCCTCGCACAACCCAGCAGGCGCACGCAGGCCCGGCGCGAGGGTGCCCGCCAACGCGAGCTGGCCGAAGCCCGGGAGGCGGCCGCTCTTCGCCGGTCTCAGACCGGGGAGGGCAGGCATCGGCGCATGGGGCGTCGACGGATCGGGCTCGTCGGGGTGCTGATCAGGACCGGCCGGGTGCTCGTCGGCGTGCCGATCGCGCTGGGGTCGCTCGCGATCCTGCCGCTAGGGATCGCGGCAGGCCACTACAACCAGCGGTTGGTCGCCGACGGCCCGGTGCTGCAGGCGGTGGTCGTCTCGGTCGAGGAAGACAAGTGGTCCAAGTACGACGACGTGACGGTGAAGGTGGCACATCCCGGCGATGGCCGGCCGGTCGAGGTGGACGGCGGTAACGAACTGGATCCGGTGCCCGCGGTCGGAGACCGGATCGGCGTGGTCGACGACCCGGAGAACCCGGAGTACGTGGTCGCCGCGGCCGTCGACTGGTCGACGCCCTGGTGGGTTTGGCCGCTCGGAATCGTCATCACCCTGCTGTGTCTGGGCATGGGCCTGGCGATCGCGTTCGGGTGATCTCAGGACGCCTCTTGGTCGTCGAGGTGCAGCACGTGCGCGCGGTGCAGGGCGGCGATGCGTTCGCAGGCGGCGGTGATGGCGGCTCGTTGGGAGTCGTACGAGCCCCACCAGAGCGGGTTGTCCGGCTGTGGATCGCGTTCGTCGCCGACGTCGGCGTACCACTCGCCGGCCGCACGGAACACCCGCGCGTGCAGGTGGATCTCTGTTCCCAGCTCGTTCACCGCACCACTCCTGGAGTGAGACCGTGTACATCTCCAGGATGAAACTGTTTCCGCGCGGAACGGCCGAACGACACGCAGGATCAGGTGACGAGGACTGTGATGCGCTGGGCGGTGTTGTTGCTGAAGCCGCCGCGGTTCCACTCCGCTTCGATGGGTTGTTCGCGGCCGCTCGCGTCGTACGCGCGGACCGTGAGGACGTGCTCGCCGGGTGTTGCCTCCCAGTCGTAGGCGAAGCCGCGCCAGGCCAGCTCGTCTTCGTTGCCAGTGGCACCCAACGTGGCCTCGTGCCAGTTCACGCCGGCGTCGGTGCTGACCTCGACCCGCTCGATCGGCGCCCACCCGGACCAGGCCCGGCCGAACAACGGAACGGTGCCAGCGGCAACGAACCGGTGCCGGCTCATGAAGTCCGGGAACCCCGGCGGGACCAGCAACGCCCGCGGCTCGATCCGCGTCACTGCGCGGCCCGGGTCGTCCGCGTCGGCCCGGATCCGGTACGCCACCGCGTTCTGGAACCCCTCGAACGCGTGGTCGATCACCTCGATCGACCGCAGCCACTTCACGCTCGCCATCCCGTACCAACCGGGTACGACGAGGCGCAACGGGTACCCGTGCTGCGGCGGCAACGGCGCACCGTTCATCTCCCACGCGACGAGCGCGCCGGAGTCGATCGCCTCCTCCACCGACAACCCACGCTGGTAGTCCTGCTCGACTCCGCGCTCCACACCATGGTCCGCGCCGGTGAACACCACATCCACGGCGTCGGAGCGCAGCCCGGCCAGCCGCAGCAGATCGGACAACAGCACGCCCGTCCACTCCGCCGTACCGACCGCCTCCGACAACCACGGTTGACTGATCGGCCGCGGCTGCAGCGTCGCCCGGCCGTTGCCGGCGCACTCCAACGTGACACGGACGGTACGGCGTCCCATCGCGCGCAACTCGGTCAGCCCGAACGCCAACGGTTGCTCGACGCACCCGTCCACGCTCAGCAGCCAGTCGCCCGCATTCGTTGCCGGGATGTCGTAATGCACCAGCACGTAGTGCAGTCCCGGTGGCGTCACGTCGTACCGCAGGCCCTCCAGCGGCATCCCGTGGTTCCGCGCCGCCAGCTGCAGCTCGTCGGCCGTGATCCCCTCGCCCGTGTCCGCCAACCGCCCCCGCACACTGAAATTCTCGATCGACATCGCAGATCCCTCCCCTGGGGTAACCCTAGGGGTAGAGACCGGCTACAACCACCCGTTGTCGAGGGCGATGCGCGCGGCTTCGGCCCGGGTCCGGGCGCCGGTCTTGCCGATGGCGGCGGAGAGGTGGTTGCGCACGGTGCCTTCGGACAGGTGCAGTTCCTTGGCGATGTCGGCGACGGTGCCTCCCTCCCGGGCGGCGCGCAGTACGTCGGACTCGCGGCCCGTCAACGGGCTGGTCCCGGCCACCAGAGTCTCGGCTGCGAGCGACGGGTCGACTACACGGAGCCCCTGATGCACCCGCCGTACCGCGTCCGCCAGTTGCGTCGCGGGCGTGTCCTTGACGACGAACCCGGCCGCGCCAGCCTCCATAGCGCGGCGCAGGTACCCGGGCCGGCCGAACGTGGTCACCATCAGCACCCGCACCCCTGGTACGGCGGTCCGCAGCGCGGCGGCCGCCTCGATGCCGTCCAGCCCGGGCATCTCCACGTCGAGGAGCGCGACATCGGGCCGGGCGTTCTTCGCGGCCTCGATCACCTCGTCGCCGCGGCCGACCTCGGACACCACCTCCAGGTCGGGCTCGAGGTCGAGCAGGGCGGCGAGGGCGCCGCGCACCAGCGCCTGGTCGTCGGCGATCAGCAGTCGGATGCTCACAGCCCCATCCTCACAGGCCGACCTTGACGGCCAGCCGGAACCCGCCGCCGGGCGCCTCGCCGACCTGCACAGTCGCGTCGGCCTGGTCCGCCCGTTCCCGGAGCCCGATCAGCCCGTGGCCCGACCCGTCCCCGCCCGGCGTAGGCCCCTTGCCGTCGTCGAGTACTTCGATCTGCGCCGCCGTGATCCGGATCGTGCAGCGCTTCGCGCCGGAGTGCCGTACGACGTTCGTGACGCCTTCCCGCACCACCCAGGCGAACAGTTCGCGGTTCTCCTCCGGTACTTCGTCGACCGTGGTCGGCAGATCCGCCTTGATCTCGGCGGCCTGCAGCGCGGCCCGCGCCGAGACGAGCTCACCGGCCAGGCTCAGCTCGCGGTACCCGGCGACAGCTGCCCGTACGTCGGCCAGCGCGGCCCGCGCCAGGCTCTCGACGTCCGCGACCTCCGCGGCCGCCCGCTCCGGGTTCGCCGCGATCAGCTTGCCGGCCAACTCCGCCTTCACCGTGATGACGGTGAGCGAGTGGCCGAGGATGTCGTGGAGATCGCGGGCGAACCGGTTCCGCTCCTCTTGCACGGCCAGCTCGGCCATGTCCTTGCGGGCCGCATTCAGCTCGATACTGCGCTGGATCGCCCGCCGCATCCCGAACACGGCCAGCGCGCCGAGGAAGATCGCGAAGCCGAAGCTGCCGTTGTCGGTCCAGCCCGGCACCACCCGCATCGCCAGCTCGACACCGCCGAGCAGCAGCGCGACGACGCCGACCGCGATCCGGAGATCGAGGGCCATCATCGCGACCGCGGAGATGTACACCAGGCAGGTGAGTGCCTGCTGACCCGCCGAAGGCAGCAGCAGGAGGCTCAGGGCGAGCATCCCGCCGAGGTACACCAGGCGCTGCCAGGTCGGCATACCGCGGGGGCCGATGCCGACCCAGCGGACCCACCCGAAGAATCCGAGGTACGAGAGCCCGAAGAGAGCGAGCGTGACCAGCCCGAGGACCCGGGTCGTCCCCTCCCGGTGGATGATCTCCTCGAACGGCTGGTTCAGGTAGAACAGCCAGACCCCGGCGGCCAGCCAACCCCACCGCCCAGGTCCTGGGCGGCCTCCGCGCTCGGCGAGCGCGTCCATCAGGGTCGGCGAAGTCTTCACGCTGGTCACGCTATCGCCCGGATCTTCAGGGACGGATGTTTCAGCTGTTTCAGTCACAGGGGATCGGTCTCGGACGTTTCAGGCGCGGGCGGTGTCGGCGCGGAAGCGGCGGAGTCCGATGAGCCCGAGGACGACGGTCCAGCCGATCACCACCAGCAGCGCGTGGGTGTCCACACCGCTCTCCGTCAGCGCACTCCGCGAGGTCTGGCCGGTCCAGTACGCCGGCGTGAGCTGGGCGATGTGCTTCATGATCGACGGCATCTGGTCGACCGGCAGCCACAGGCCGCCGAAGGCCGCGATCAGCATCGTGCTCAGGCCGGTGATCGGCTGCACGCTGTCCGGCTTCGCGATGTACCCGATGACCAGGCCGATCGCCGCGAACGGCAGCGCACCGAGCCACGACACCAGCGCGACCGTCAGCCACTGCGTGGCGCTCAGGTGCACGTGCCCGAAGATCATGCCGCACAGGAACACCACGATGAGCGGCGGGACCGCCAGTAGCAGGCTCAGAATGACCTTGTTCACGACGTACGCCTGCGGCTTCAGCGGGGTGAGTCGCAGCGTCCGGTTCCAGCCGCCGTCGCGTTCGGCCGCGATCACGCCGCCGCTGCTCATCGCCGCGGACATCGAGCCGAACATCGCCATACTGACCATCACGTACGCGATCGCGGAGATCCCGGCCTCGTTGGCGTCCTGCGGGATCGTCAGGCCGAAGATCAGGAACAGCACCAGCGGCATCAGGATCGAGAAGATCAGCACCCGCCGGTTCCGCAGCGTGCGGCGGATGTCGAAGATCAGATAGTCGCGGTTCATGCCAGAGTCTCCTGTGCCTTGTTCTGGTCGGCGATCGCGAGGACGGCGTCCTCGAGGTCGGCCGAGGTGACCTCGATGTCGTGGGCTGATGTGTTGCCCAGCAGATGCCGCAGCGTGTTGTCGGAGTCGGCGCACTGCAGCAGGACCACGTCGCCGCGGGTCTCGACATTCCGTACGCCGGGCAGCGACGCGAGCGCGGCGAGATCGGCGCCGGGGATCGTGGCGCGGATGGTCCGGCCGGAGACGCTCGCCTTGATCTGTGCGGCGGTGCCGTCGGCAACGATCTTGCCGTTGCGCATCAGCACCACGCGGTCGGCGTACGCGTCCGCCTCTTCGAGGTAATGGGTCGCGAACAGCACCGTGCGGCCGCGGGCGGTCTCGGCATGCATCGACGCCCAGAAGTCGCGGCGGGACTCGACGTCCATGCCGGTCGTCGGCTCGTCCAGCACGATGAGGTCGGGCTGCGGGATGATCGCCATCGCGAACCGCACTCGCTGCTTCTGGCCGCCGGACAGGCCCTTCATGGTCCGCTTGGTGAGGTCCGCGATCCCGGCCCGCTCGAGTGCCTCCTCGACGGGCATCGGGTCGTTGTGCAGGCCGGCCACCAGGTTCAGGAGTTCGCCGACCTTGGCGTCCTCGATGATCCCGCCGCTCTGCAGCATCACGCCGACCTGACCCTTGGCGATCGCGTCGGTCGGCGTACCGCCGTACACCTGCACCGTGCCCTGGTCCGGCTTCACCAGGCCGAGCAGCATCTCGATCGTGGTCGACTTACCGGCGCCGTTCGGCCCCAGCAACGCCACCACCTCGCCGGCCCGGATGGTCAGATCCACCCCGGCGACGGCCTGCACATCCGCATACCTCTTGGTCACACCCCGCAGGCTGACCGCAGTCGTTGTCGTCATACCTGAAGCCTGCTGGAGTGGGCCGCCGCACCCCTGGATCGCTCGTCACGACCCACCCATGACATCCGTCAGCCGGGTGCGGGTGAGACCTGGCACCGGGTGGCTTGCGGTGGTGGACTCGTGATCTGGGGAGAAAGTCGGCAACTGATGGGTGAGAGGGAGCGTCCAGTGAAGTGTTGATGCAGGGATTGCGATCGGGGTGGGTGAAGTGGGTACTGGAGCGCGCGGTGCGGCGGGAATCGTGCACGGCAGGGTGGGTGTGCGGCGGACGCGGGGTGGACTGGCGGCGGGGGTGCGGGTGCGGGTCGGCGTACCCCACCACGCACGCGCTGCGCGGGAGTCGGCGGATGGGCGCGAGGAGAGCGGTGCGATGGCGACGTTGACGGTGTGGAAGTTCGAGACCTGGGACGGGGCCAACCAGGCGATCGGGACGTTGGAGAGTCTGGCGAAGCAGAAGCTGATCCGGATCCATGACGCGGCCTCGGTGTCGTGGCAGCCGGAGAAGCGGCGGCCGCGGACCAGGCAGGTGCGGAACATGACAGGTCCGGGAGCGGTCGGTGGGATGTTCTGGGGGATGCTGTTCGGAACGATCTTCCTGATGCCCTGGGCGGGAGCTGCGATCGGCGCGGCGGCCGGAGCTGTGGCGGGCTCCCTGATCGACGTCGGGATCGACGACGACTTCATCAAGGAGGTACGCGCCCAGGTCACGCCGGGGACGTCGGCGCTGTTCCTGCTGTCCAGCGACGAGGTGGCGGACAAGGTCCGCGAAACCTTCCGGAGGACCGGCCTCCGGGCCAAGCTCATCCACACCGACCTGACCGACGATCAGGAAGCTGCCATCCACGAGCTGTTCGGGAACTGACGGGCAGTCACCGTTTCGCGAAGGCCAGAGCGTGCAGCCAGTCCTCTTCGAGGAGGTCGTGGGTGCCGGGGCGGACGTGGTATCCGATGCCGTTCGGGGCGAAGGCGGGCATGGCGGCGACGACGGACAGGTACTCGCCGATCGGGTCGGCCCAGGCGTCGTCCTCGGCGCTGGCGACGTACACGCGGCGCGGGGCGATGCTCGCGAGGAGCTGGTGCTGGTCGACGGGCAGGCTGCTCTCGTTACCGGCGTACGTCGAGAACGACGGGACGAACCAGTGCGGGAACTTCGTGGTGATCGCGGCGATGTCCTCACCACCCGGATGACGGAACAGTGATGCGCCGCAACAACCGGACCCGTTGGAGACCGTGACCGCGAACCGCTCGTCCTGCGCACCTGCCCACAGCGCGGCCTTGCCCAGCCGGGAGTGCCCGAGCACGACCGCGTTCGCCGGATCGACGCCGTCGATGCCGCCGGCGATGTCGAGGAGGCGGGACAGTCCCCAAGCCCAGGCAGCGACCGCTCCCCACGACTCGGTCGGGAACAGCGCGCGTACGCCGGGTGTGGCGGGGGCCGGGTCGTCGGGCTCGATCTGTTGGTAGTCCACCGCGAGTACGGCGTACCCGGCCGCCATCACCTTCGCGGAAGGCTCCTCGTTGCTCTTGAAGTTGAGGGCGACGACGACCGGAACGGGGTGTTCGGCGCTCGCTCCGGCCGGCAGGTGAGTGATGATGTCGAGCTCGAGGTTGCCCAGTGGGCAGGCGATCACGGCGCGATGCCGCAAGCGGTCGGCTGCCCCGTCGAGGACGCCGTTGTCCCGCGAACGCAGTACCACCTCGGTCAACCGCCCACCTTCCGGCGTACGACCGTAGATCGTCCGGGCGAACTCGTCGACAACATCAGATCCGATAGCCGGCAGCCGAGGAACCTCAGCCCGCTGCCACGCCTCAGGGAGCGGTGAATCCATCATGGAGTCAGTCTCGCGCATGCACGCTGCTCGAAATCGGTTGACCGTACGTCGTCTGGGTGTGAGGGTCGCGCCGTGACGGGTGTTCCGAAGCTGCACGACGACGAGGTGGAAATCGACTCCACGGTGGTGGAGCGATTGCTCGCGGAGCAGTTCCCGCGCTGGGCGGGGCTGTCGGTGCGGGTGGTCGAACGGTCGGGGACCGACAACGTGACGTTCCGCGTGGGCGACGACCTATCGGTTCGCTTGCCGCGGACGTCGCGGAACCAGGGACAGGTCGAGAACGACCTGACGTGGATGCCGCGCCTGGCGCCGTACGTCTCGCTCCCGATCCCGGAACCACTGGAACTCGGGCAGCCGGCCGAGGTCTATCCCTTCACCTGGGGCGTCTACCGCTGGTTGCCTGGAGCACCGTTGTCGCCGGAGACCGTCGACGCCACCCAGGCAGCTCGTGACCTCGCCGGTTTCGTGCGCACCCTGCGAGAAGTCGACACGACCGGCGCACCCGTTCCGGACGACGATCCGTTCAGCCGCGGTACGCCGCTGGCACCGCGGGACGAGATGTTCCGCGAGGCGCTGGACGAGCTGCGGGAACACTTCGACACCGGGCGCGTGCTGGCAGCCTGGGAGGAGTCCTTGGCGGCCGGCACCTGGGACGGTACGCGGCGGTGGATCCACGGCGACCTCATGTCGGGCAACATACTGGTTGCTAATGGCAAGCTTTCGGCGGTGATCGACTTCGCCACGGCGCGCGCCGCCGACCCGGCAGGCGATGTACTGCCCGCATGGTGGATCTTCGAAGGCGAGTCCAGGAAGGCTTACCGCGAAGCGTTAGAGGTCGGCAACACCACCTGGCTCCGCGCCCGCGGCTGGGCCCTGTCCCTGGTGATCATCGCAATCCCTTACTACATGGGCCGTTTCCCCGACACCCTCCCCAACGGCCAAGCCTCGGTAGCCGACATCCTCACCGACTTCACTGCACACTAGTCGCCGCTTGCGCAAGGGGCTGTGGAGATCTGTGGATAACAGAATCCCTTGAAAATAAGGGGATCTGGCTTTGAAAACTGTCGGTGGGGGTGGCTAGGCTTTGATGCATGGACAAGCCGCCTGAGTTGATGAGCGATGCGGAGCTGGAGCGCGCTCTCGACCAGGCCGACGCCGACCTGACCCGGATCGAAACCCGCCGGCTGCGGATCATCGCGGCGATGGACAAGTCCGGGTACGCCGAGCGGGTCGGTGCCCGGGACATGGTCCAGTACGTGGAGTTCCGCTACCGCCTCGACCACGCCCGCGCCTTCCGCGACGTCCGCCTGGCCCGTGTCCTGCCCAAGTATGCGGCGGTCGTCGCCGCGCTGCCCGACCCCGACTCGGTTGTGGAGGACGGGGAGATTCCTGCGGTGCTGTTGCGGCCAGCCCAGGCCGAAGCAATCGTGACCGCCCTGGAAAAGGTCCCGACAACCGTCCCGGTCGCCGATCTCGAGTTCGCCGAACAGGAACTAGTCCGCCTCGCCCGGCACCTGTGCCCGGCCGATCTGCGTCAGGCCGCCGAGCAGTCCCGCGACATCCTGGACACCGACGGCCCCGAACCCGAAGAGGACAAGGCCGCCGCCCGCGAGACCCTCACCCTCAAGACCGCGGACCGGGGCGTGAAGTTCACCGGCTACCTGGCCAACGAGAACGCCGAGCTCCTCCGCACCCTGATCGTCACCGGCGCCCGCCCCCACAAGACCATCGACGGCGAACGCGACCCCCGCTCCCGCGAGAAGCGCCAGGCCGACGCCCTCAGCACCACGTTGACGCTGGCCGCCACCGCGCTCGACGCCGGCACCCCCTCACCCACCATCCCCCGCCCCACCACGCCGGACGCCGGCGACTCAGATACCTCAACGGCGCAGACACAGAGCGAACCGGACAACGATCCGGACAACGGCGCGGACGGCGGCGCGGTGGCTGGCCAGGCTTGTGGTGGCGTGGGTGGTTCGCGCGGTGGGGTCGTGGACACGGTGCCTGGGTTCGGGGCGAAGGCGAACCTCACCGTGACCATCGACTTCCAGGACCTGAAGGCGGCGACCGCGGACGCGATCGGGCAGACCGTCTACAGCAACGGACTGTCCGCGGCCACCATCCGCCGCCTCGCCTGCGACGCCAAGGTCATCCCGATCGTGCTCGGCTCCAACTCCGAACCCCTCGACGTCGGCCGCTGCGAACGCCTCGTCACCAAGGCGATCCGCCGCGCCCTGAACACCCGCGACCGCGGCTGCGTGATCTGCAATGCACCGCCCGTCATGTGCGACGCGCATCATCTGATCTCCTGGATCGACGGCGGCGACACCAAGGTCGAGAACCTCGCCCTGGTCTGTCGCCGCCACCACACCGACCTGCACCACGGCCACTGGACCATCACCATCGCCAACGGCCAAGTCCACGTCACCAGACCCACCTGGGCCGACCCGGCAACCACTCGCCAACATCGCCCAAACCCACCAACAACCACACCGCCACCACCACAGGCAACCCACCCGCGAGCCAGCGACTCACGGGCGAACGAATCACGGGCCGATCACTCACCGCCTGGCAGTTCACCGCCCGGCGAGTCACCGGCTGATGACCTCTTGCCCGACGACGCACTGTCCGAGGGCTCGCGGGCCAATCACTTGCGGGCTGATCACTCAGCGCCGGAGGACCCATGGGCTGGCGACTCACGAGCGGACCACTCACCGCCCGGCGACTCCGGGGCCGATCGCCTATTGCCCGAGGGGTCGCGAGCCGATCCGTCACCGCCTGGCGAGTCTCGGGTCAACCACTCGCGGGCCGGGTCCTCATCGGCCAGCGAGTCACAGGTCAGCGAGTCAGAGGCCTGCGACTCATCGGCCAACGGCTCGCGCGACGCGACGTACCTGGCGATCTGGGGCGACGGCCCTCCAATCGACCGTAGGGCGGAGTCGGCGCGTCGAGGCTCGGACAGGACACCGCTCGACCCATGGGGCGAGACCGTCGAAGTCGCCTGAGCCACGGCTGGCCCGATGCGCCGTAACGGTGGCCGCAAGCACGTTGCCGCTAGCAAGCATCGACCGCACCTGACGCTGAACCAGCAGAATCCCTGGATGGCGGGCTTCAGCTAGCCGCTGGCTGTCAGCCGGTATATGCGGTAGATGCGGTACATGCGGCGCCGGCCCGGCCGCGCGGCACGGCTTGCTCGTGTGACGCCCGTGGGGTTCGGGTGAGTTGGCCACATCTGCGGGCGGATGACGCGTCGCAGCCCTTGCCGGTGGTCACCCGCCACCGGCTATCACCGTCGGGGCGGCCGGTGTGTTTGGTCGCGTGCTCGACTTTGCGAACCACCGTCTGCCGCAGCCGGTGCGGTGGTCGCCCGTGTCTACCTTCATGAACCCGCCGTCTGCGGCCGTTGGTGGGTGGTGGGCGGTTGGCGAGGTTCGTGGCTGCTGGGTCACCGCGGAAGGAGTGGAGTGACCACCGGCGGGCTGGGCGGGCTCGGGTTGGGGCGGTCAGGTGTGGAGGGTGGGGCGGTAGATGAGCTCCTGGGTGTGGCCGTCGAGGGTTTGGCTCTCGATCAGTTCCAGGTCGAGTTCGGTTGCGTCCTCGAAGATCCGGCCCAGCCCGCCCTTGCCCGTGATCACCGGGAAGATCGTCACCTGGACGCGGTCGACCAGGCCGGCGGCCAGCAGTGCGCGGTTCAGGGTGAGGCTGCCGTGCGAGCGCAGCGGGATGTCCGACTCCTTCTTGAGGCGGGCGATGGCTTCGACGGGGTCGCCGTTCAGGACGGTGGCGTCCGGCCAGTCGAGGGTTCCTTCGAGGGTGTTCGACACCACCGTCGTCGGCAGGTTCCGCATCCGGGTGACCCACGGGTCCCGTGTCTCGGACCCTTCGGAGCTTGCGGCCAGCATCGCCGCCATCCCCCGAAAGGTGTTGGCCCCGAGGGCCAGCCGCTGCTCTTCGTTGAACTGAGCGAGGCGGTGTTCGAGAAACTCCGGACCTTGCTTCCCGAAGTAGCCACCGAAGGACCGGCTGTTCGAGTAACCGTCGAAGCTCGAGAAGATGTCGAAGGTGTAGCTGGCGGTCATGATGTTCTCCCCTGGTTTGGTGGGCGCCTCTTCGGTGCCCTCACCACTACTACGACCATGTCGGCCCCGATCCGACATCCCTCCCAGACCAAACATCGTCAGCTGGGTGCGAGGAGCGTACTTCGGCGACGGGTGATCAGGTGGTTTTGAGGGTGTGGAGGCCCTGCCAGAGGAGGTCTTGGAGGGTGCGGGCCACCTTTTCGGGCGTGGGGGGCGTGGCGGCGCGGGTGCGCCAGATGGCGAGGCGTTCGGTGGCGCCGGAGATGCTCTGGGCAACGATCTGGACCTCGTCGTCGTCGACGGGGCGACCGGCGGGGAGGTTCATCCGGACCATCGTGGCGATCAGTTCGATGAAGGCCGCGCGTACCTCGTCGGTGGCCTCCGCGGCGGGGCCGGCGCTCAGCATGCCCTCGTCGACCAGGACGGACCAGGCCTGCGGGTGCTCGTCGAGGAAACGGAACCAGGCCAGAAAGCCGACGTACAGGGCGTCTTCGGCGTCGGGAGCGGCCATCACGGCGTCGGCGACGGTGTCCAGCAGTTGGCCGCGGAGCCGGGCGAGGCAGGCGAGGAACAGGCCGTCCTTCGAGCCGTAGTACTGGTAGATCAGCGGTTTCGACACCCCGACCTGTGCGGCGACGTCGTCCATGGACGTGCCCTGGTACCCGCGCTCACCGAAGATCCGCTCGGCCGCCTCGAGGATCTCCCGTTCCCGCGCGGCCCGGTCGCGTCGGCGCTTCGGCGGGCCCTGGGGAACCGTGGTCGAGGTCACTTGCGCAGTCTAACTGACTCCGAGTAACTTACTGCGAGTAAGTTCCGCACGAGTAACTACCGACGACGACGAACGGGCTGGAGAACCTCATGGGCGAGCGGCATCGGATCGTGGTGATCGGCACCGGGTTCGCGGGCATCGGGATGGCGGTTCGGCTGAAGCAGGCCGGGTACGACGACTTCGTCGTACTGGAGCGCGCCGAGGACGTCGGCGGCACCTGGCGGGACAACACGTACCCGGGCTGCAGGTGTGACGTGCCGTCGCATCTGTACTCGTTCTCGTTCGCCCCGAATCCCGACTGGTCGTCGACCTTCTCGCCGCAGCCCGAGATCGAGGACTACCTGCGCAAGGTCACCGAGTCCTACGGCGTTCGCCCGCACATCCGCTTCGGCAACACGGTCGAGTCGGCGCGCTGGGTGGACGGCACCTGGCAGATCACCACGAACCAGCAGACGTTCACCGCGGATGTCGTGCTTTCCGGGATGGGTCCGCTGGCGGAACCGTCGTACCCGAAGCTTCCCGGAATCGAGGACTTCGAGGGCGAGGTCTTCCACTCGGCGCGCTGGAACCACGACCTGGACCTCAGTGGTCGCAAGGTCGCCGTGATCGGAACCGGCGCGTCGGCGATCCAGTTCGTGCCGGCGATCCAGCCCGAGGTCGAGGAACTGCACCTGTTCCAGCGGACGCCGCCGTGGGTGATGCCGCGGCCCGACCGCAAGATCACCGCGGCGGAGAAGGCGATCTTCCGGCGCTTCCCGCTGGTGCAGAAGGCAGTCCGGGCCGGGATCTACTGGGGTCGCGAGTCGATGGTGCTCGGATTCGCGAAGCTGCCCGCGATCATGAAGCAGGCGCAGAAGGTCGCCGAGAAGCACCTCGCGCACCAGGTCCGCGAACCGCTGCTGCGGGCCAAGCTGACGCCGGACTTCACTCTCGGCTGCAAGCGTGTGCTGATCTCCGACGACTACTACCCGGCGCTCGCCCGGCCGAACGTCGAGGTGGTCACCGACGGGATCGCCGAGGTGACGCCGACCGGCATCGTCACCACCGAGGGCGTGAAGCACGAGGTCGACACCATCGTCTACGGCACCGGCTTCAAGGTCACTGACCTGCCGGTGATGGACATGGTGCACGGCCGCGACGGCGTCGCGCTGCGCGAGGCCTGGGGCGACGGGATGGAGGCCCATCTCGGTACGGCGATCGCCGGCTTCCCGAACTTCTTCATGCTGATCGGCCCGAACACCGGCCTCGGGCACAGCTCGATGGTGTTCATGATCGAGTCCCAGATCGCGTACATCCTCGACGCGCTGAAGACCATGGATGCCCAGGGTCTGCGAGAGGTCGAGGTGCGGCCGGACGTGCAGCGCGCGTTCGTCGACGGGGTCCGCTCGTCGATGCGGAACACGATCTGGACCCGCGGCGGCTGCACCAGCTGGTACCTGGACTCGGAGGGACGCAACACGACCCTCTGGCCGTCGTTCACGTTCCGGTTCCGGCAGCTGACCCGGCGCTTCGATCCCGACGAATATCAGACCCTCGCTATGTGACATCGGTCGTGTTACATTCGATCGGTCGGATAGTCCGGTGGATCGGAGCGCGCGGTGCTGCCACTGCATGGGATCGGCGGTCGAGGGGACCTGCCGGTGCCGTTGTGGCTGGCGATCTACTCCGCCGGCGCCGCGGTCGCGGTGTCGTTCTTCGCGCTCGCCGCGTTCTGGTCGCGCCCGCGGTTCGAGGGGACCGTGGGCCGACCGCTCGAGGCGCTGACCCGGATCGTCGATCACCCGGTGACCCGCGCCGTACTGAAGCTGGCCGGGCTAGCAGCGCCCGCACTCCTGCTCGGGGCCGCGTGGTTCGGTAACCCCGAGCCGTCCCTGAATCCGGCGCCGACCTGGCTGTACGTGTGGATCTGGGTCGGCATCATCCCGCTCTCGCTGCTCTTCGGACCGATCTGGCGGCTGGCGAACCCGTTGCGGACGATCGCGGGCCTGGTACGGCGTACGTCGTACCGACCCCTCCCGGACGGGATCGCGTACTGGCCCGCGGTGGCCGGTCTGGCCGGCTTCCTCTGGCTCGAATTGGTGTACCCAGAAGGCTCCGACCCGCGCGTGGTCGCGATCTTCACCACGACGTACGCCGTCGTGAATGTTGCCGCAGGCATCGTTTACGGCCCGTCCTGGTTCGCGATCGGGGACAGCTTCGAGGTGTACGCCGAGACGCTCGGCCGACTGAGCCCTCTCGGCCGCGGCGCGCACGCCCGGCTCGAACTGCGGAACCCGCTCGCCGGACTGGCGACCATGCCGCAGCAGCCGGGAATCGTCGGACTGCTGTGTCTGCTGCTCGGGTCGACCGCCTTCGATGGAATCTCCCGCTGGTCAGCGTGGACGCGGCTGACGGGTGGGCTGGGCCACATCCCTGTTTACACATTGGGGTTGATCGCCGCGGTCGCGATCGTCACGGCCCTGTTCCTGCTCGCCGCGCGGACAACCGGCCCGGCGCAGATCCGGCCGGGGGCGGTCGGGGCCGCCGGGTTGCCGGGCGCGTTCGTGCATTCGCTGGTGCCGATCGCGATCGGGTACGCCGTCGCGCACTACTTCTCGTTCGCGATGTTCCAGGGTCAGGAGGGCTGGCTGCTCGCGACCGACCCGTTCGGGCGCGGCTGGGACCTGCTCGGGACGAGCGGGACGCGGATCGACTACGCGTTCCTCGGGACCGGGCTGATCGCGGGGGTCCAGATCGGTGCGATCGTGCTCGGACACGTACTTGGGGTCGTGTCCGCGCACGATCGCGCTACCGACCTGTTCCGGCGCCGCCAGTTGCGGAGAGCGCAGTACCCGATGCTGGCCGCGATGGTCGCGTTGACAGCCGGCGGAATCGCTCTGGTGACGGCCTCATGATCCCGCTGCACCTGGGCGGGATCCCCGAGACCGCAATGGTGCTCGGCCCGATCCTGCTGATCGTCGCCTTCGTCCGCATCGCCCGCCGCAACGAAGCGAACCTCCCGGACGACGAAGACGACTGGAACGCCGATCTAGGTGATCTTCCCGATCGACGCGACCTCACCAAGAAATAAGTGAGGCCCGGCAAACCCCCTGCGGTTCGCCGGGCCTCTGGGTCCCCGTTGGTTCAGGCGGCCAGGGCCGGTTCGTAGTACCCGCTGACGCGGGACGGGGTGGTCGTGCGGGCCAGTTCGGCGAGGCGGGCGCAGCCGGCGGTGAGGGCGGATTCGAGGGTCGGCCACTCGTCGACGCACCAGTACGGGTCGTCGGGCTGCCGGTCGTTGTCGTCGTCGATGTCGGCACACCAGCCGCCGGAGCGGACGCGGTGGACATGCAGTCGGAGTTTCATCAGAGTCAGCTTTCAGAACGGCAGGGGGCGCCCGGACGGGGTCCGGAGGTCGAGGGTCTGAGTCTGCCGGCGGGTCGTGATGGTGCGGGGCCGCCGACGAATCTGGATCTGGCGCATCCTCTTCCTCCTGCCTTGGTCTGTTCTGGTAGCTATACGCTCGCGCATGAGGACCGGTTCACACATGCGGAGGATTACCTATCTGCCCCTTGGCCTTCCCTCAGAGAGACTGAGCTTCTCTCAGGGAGGATGTAGGGGTGGACAGTCTGCTGAAGCGCTGGGGACTTCAGAGGTACGACGTACGCCCGCTCACCGAAGGTACGAACAACACCGGCTACTACGTCGGTGACGAGTTCGTCCTGCGCATTCATCGCAATGCGATCACTCCGTCGTACGAGCATGCAGTACTGCGGGCTTGAGTGGACTGTCCTTCGCCGCACCGGTGCCCGTGCCCGCTGACGGAGAAACCGCGATACGTGGCGAGCTCAGTCGCCGACCGAGTGGAACGCCTTCGGCGGGTCGCCGGTCCCATCTAGCCCGTAGAAGGCAGTGCCTTCGGGTCGAGTCCCAGCTCCTCGTAAGCGACGATCTCGATCTCGCGGGCCATCGCCTCCCGGAACGCCGCGACCAGCGCCTGCCCGGCCAGCGGGATGATGCCCTCCAGCGTGCGCTGGATCTCTGGCCAGCCCTCCGTCGGCATGCCGGCGTTGGTGAAGTCGCGCCAGACCGTGCTGCGGAACAGCTCGACGTACGTCTTGGCGACCGCGTCCGCCTGCGCGAACAGCTTGGGCAGCATCTCGAAGATCGCCTGCATCGGGACGCCGAGCTTGATCACCTCGAGGCCGGTGCGCAGCAGGTCCGAGTTCGCGATCCGGAGCCGGCCGTCGTCCAGCCGCTCGGCGATCCCGAGCTCGACCAACCGCTCGATCACCGCGGGATCGTGCGGTACGCCGGCCCGCTCCGCCAGCTGGAATTCGTCGAGCTCCTCGGGCTCGGCCGGGGTCCACGGGTTCACCAGGGTCTCGAAGACGCCGAGCGCCATCGCGCCGTCGGGCAGTTCGCCCAGCATTCGCTCGACCGCGGCCAGCGTGTAGCCCTTGGCGAGCAGCTCGCGGACCAGCGTCAGACGGGCCACGTGATCCTGGCCGTAATACCCGGTCCGGCCGACCAGCCGCGGCGGTGGGATCAGGCCGCGCCCGGCGTACGCGCGTACGTTCCGCACCGTCATGCCCACCTTGGCGGCGAGCTGGTCGACGGTGAGTTCCTCGTCCTGTGCGTCCACCCTTGACAGTCTTCCAGACTCCACGTTACATAGTAGATGTAACATCAGCCATGGCGCATGCCTCCTGTCGCACCAAACCCACGCTGTCTGATGAAGGAGCACCCGATGGCGATCCCGCTCGCGACCACCGGTACGGCGACGTTCGATCAGATCGCGATCGTCACCGGCGTGGTCGGGCTGCTGTACGTCGCACTCGCCGTGCTGCTGTGGCGCGAACGTACCGGCCGCGTCACGCTGGTAGGTAGGTTCGCGGACACCATCGGGAGACTGGACGGAGTCCCCCGATGGGCCGCGCTCACGCCGTACCTGCATGCCATCTCGCTGCTCGCCTGCGCATTCGGGGTCTGGTGGGACATTGCGGTGCACATCGACAAGGGCCGCGACACCGGTCCGTTCGGGACGCCGGCGCACTACCCGATCTTCTTCGGGATCCTCGGCGTGATCGTCTCCGGCGTACTGCCGATCGCGCTCGCACGGAAGCCACTGCCGGCCAGGACGATCAAGCTGGCCAAGGGCTGGCGGGTCCCGTGCAGTGCCGCGCTGATCACGGTCTGCGGCACGTTCGCGCTGGTCGGGTTCCCGCTCGACGATGTCTGGCACCGCCTATTCGGCGAGGACGTCACGCTCTGGGGGCCGACGCACCTGCTGATGATCGGCGGCGTGGTCTTCTCGATCTTCGCGCGGCTGCTGGCGATCGCCGAGGTCGAGCAACTGATGGGCGTCAACAAACGGCGGCTGTTCCAGGAGCTCGTGTCGGTGGGTGCGCTGCTGATCGCGTGGGACCTGTTCAGCACCGAGTTCAACTACGGCGTACCGCAGTTCCCGTTGATCCTGCAGCCGCTGCTGATCGTGTTCGGCTCGGCGATGGCGTTCACGATCCTGCGGGCGCGCCGCGGGCCGGGGACGACGTTCGCCGCACTGGCCGTGTACCTGCTGATCCGCGGCGGGATCGCGTGGGCGGTGGCCGAGCCGCTCGGCGAGATCGTCGGGCACTTCCCGTTGCTGATCGTCGAGGCGCTGCTGGTCGAGGTCGTGGCGTTTACCCTCGGCAACAAGAACCGCTTCCGGCTGGGGCTCGTCTCCGGTCTGCTGATCGGGACCGTCGGCGTGGTCGCGGAGTACGCCTGGAGCCAGGTCTGGATGCCGATCGCGTGGCCGTCGTCGATGCTGCCGGCCGCGATCGGGTACGGCGTGATCGTCGGAGCCGGCGCCGGCCTGGTCGGGGCGTGGCTCGCGACCCGGTACGCCGAGGTGGCCGGCGAGGAGCGCGCGATCGGGATCAAGTACATCCGGCCGGTCGCGGTCCGGCGTACTCATCAACTGGGTGCGGTCGGACTGGTCGCGGTTGTGGCGACGGTGTTCTTCTGCGTGCCGCGGACAGCGGATACGGGCGTGTCCGGGGTCGTGTCGTTGGAGCGGGTGGCCACGGGGGCCGAGCCGACGGCGTACGTCACGATCACGATGTCTCCGGCAGACGCGGCCGCCCATGTCGACGGCGCGCGGTGGTTCGAGGCGCTTGCCTGGCAGGGCGGCGGGCTGGTGTTCCACCCGATGGAGAAGGTTGCCGACGGCACGTATCGGTCGGCCGGCCCGCTGCCGATGTACGGGAAGTGGAAGTCGATGATCCGGCTGCACCAGGGGCCGCGAGACCTGGTGGCGAGCTGGGTGTACGCGCCGGAGGACCCGGCGATCGCGAAGCCCGCGATCCAGGTGTCCAACGGGCAGACGGTCGAGTTCGTGAACGAGCAACAGACGCTGCGCCGCGAGGAACGGACCGACGTGCCACGATGGATGTGGAACGCCGGTTACGCACTGCTCGCGGTCGTCGGGCTGCTCGAGGTGATCGGGATCGCCTGGCTGGTCGGGCGTGGTGCCCGCGGCGGGCGGATGCGGGCGGCCCACCTGGCCGCCGGCGAACGGGAACGGGAGACTGCGTGACGATCCAGTTGGAGCGGTCCGGGGTGACGGCCGCGGACGGAGTACGGCTGAACGTCGAGGTGGCCGGGCCGGCGGACGCGCCGGTGACGGTGCTGCTCGTGCACGGGTGGACGTGCTCGACGCGCTCCTGGCACAACCAGGTGGAGGGGCTGCCGCAGATCCTCGGACCGGATGCCGTGCGGGTCGTCACGTACGACCACCGCGGACATGGTCGGTCGGCCGCGGCGCCTGCGGGTACGACGCGGCTCGATCAGCTGGCGGACGACCTGGTCACGGTCCTCGACGAGGTCGTCGGCGACGGCCCGGTCGTGTACGCCGGCCACTCGATGGGCGGCATGACCCTGATGGCGGCCGCCGACCGGTACCCGGAACTGTTCGGCTCCCGCATCCGCGCGGCAGCCCTCGTCAGCACCACCTCGGGCCGCCTGACCGAAGGCGCCCTCGGCCTCCCCACGAGGTTCGACCCCGCCGCCACCCGGATCGCACCACGCGTGCTGAACGCGGTCGGCAGAAGAATCGACCGCCGCGACGCGCGCCGAGCCCAAGCCCGTGCGGCCGAGGCGGAAGCCCGTGCGGCGGAGACGGCCGCTCAAGGGCGCGGCGCCGCGCACCGGGCCGCAGTTCTCGCCGCAGGCCTGCAACGGCCCGCTCTGCGGCGGGTGGTTTTCGGGAGGAAGCCGGATCCGGCCGAAGTCGAGCTGTTCATGGCGGACTTGGCCGTGGTGCCCGGTGCGTCGTACGGCGGGTTCTTCGAGACGATGCTGGAGCACGACCGCGGTGACGCGCTGAAGGTGCTCGACGAGTTGCCGGTGGAGATCATGCACGGGACCCGCGACCGCCTCCTCCCACCGCGGCACGCGAACCGGATCGCCGCCCAACTCCCGAGCGCGCGCTTGTGGATCTACCCGGGCGCCGGTCACATGCTCATGCAGGAGCGGCCCAGGGACGTCACCCATCGGCTCGCGTCCCTGGCCCGCAAGGTGAGCTGAGCTACTTCAGCTGGCCGCGGATGGCACCTGCCGGGAACGTCGCGTTGTGGATGTTGACGTAGTACGCCGTCGGGTCGGCGGTGATGCCGGCGGCGAGGTCGGTGCTGATCGTGGTGCAACCCGATCCAGGGTTCGCGGCCACGGACAGCGGGATGACGACCGGTCCGGCGACGTGCCGCGGGGCGAGGTGGACGTGCGCGGCCGTGGCGGTCTCGATGTCCTGCCAGCTCAGCGTCCAGCAGAACGTGGTGCCCTCGATGGTGTAGGTGAAGAACCCGTGGCCGTCAGGGTCGGCGGCCGCGGCCTCCTGCCCGCCGCTCATCGGGATGGCTGGTTCGGCGCTCGCGGCCGGCAGGCCGAGTGCGGTGGCCGCAAGGACGGTGGCTATGGCGGCGATGCTGGTGCGTACGGACATGATTCCTCCTGGTCCATGGGGTGCTCGGTCGTCCCCCTGGTCGGGACACGTCCGGAAACCGTGAGTGGTTCGATCAAGCAGCGCCAGCTCGCACATATAACTAACTGTTGACTTACTTCCGTTCGCCAGGCATGCTATATATATCCAGTTAGTTACTTCATCGAACGGAGTAGATCATGTCCACCATCCTGATCACCGGCGCGAACAAGGGCATCGGCTTCGAGACGGCCCGCCGGTTGATCGCCGCCGGCCACACCGTGTACGTCGGCGCCCGCGACGCCGAGCGCGGCCGCTCCGCCGCCGAAGCCCTCGGGGCCCGGTTCGTCCAGATCGACGTGACCGACGACGCGTCCGTCGAGGCCGCGGCCAAGTCCATCGAGGCCGACGGAGGTCTCGATGTGCTGGTCAACAACGCCGGCATCGAGCCGCGCGCGGACGACGGCGGTTTCCTCGCCGTCGGCGACGTAACAGCCGACAGCATGCACAGCGTGTTCGAGACCAACGTGTTCGGTCAGGTCCGGACGCTGCACGCCTTTCTGCCGCTGCTGCAGCGCTCCGCGGCTCCCGTCGTCGTCAACGTCAGCAGTGGCCTCTCCCTGGTGCGCGACCTCGTGGACCAGCAGTCGCCGTCGCACTTCTACCCGGGTGTCGAGTACCCGGCCTCGAAGGCCGCTGTCAACATGGTCACGGTGCAGTACGCGAAGGCGTTCCCAGGCGTCCGGATCAACGCCGCCGACCCAGGCTTCACTGCCACCGACCTGAACCACCACGCCGGGACTCAGACCGTCGAGCAAGGCGCCGAGGTCATCGTCAGACTGGCGCAGGTCGCTCCGGACGGACCGAGCGGCGAGTTATTCGACGCCGCCGGCAAGCTGGCGTGGTAGGGGATCTGCAATGTCTGACAACAAGCCCACGGTCGGCTTCATCGGCTTCGGCGACCAGGGCGCCCCGATCGCGCAGGCGATCGCCGACGGCGGCTATCCGCTGCACGTCTGGGCGCGGCGCCCCGAGTCGCTGATGGCTTTGGAGGGCCACGCTTTCACAACCCACTCGAGCGTTTCCGAGCTGGCGGCGGTCAGCGACATCGTCGGGCTGTGCCTCCGCGAGGACTCCGACAACCTCCAGGTCGCGGTCGAGGGTCGCCTGCTGGAGAACATGCGTCGCGGCGCTGTCCTGGTCAATCACGGCACCGGTCTGCCGCAAGCAGCGCGCGAGCTCGTCCGGCTCGCCGAACCGTACGGCGTCGACGTGCTGGATGCCCCGGTCAGCGGCGGCCGCGCCGTCGCCTTGGCGCGGCAGCTCACCACGATCGTCGGCGGCCGGACGCAGGTCGTCGAGCGCTTGACTCCGGTCTTCCGGACCTTCTCCAAGGAGGTCATCCACGTCGGCCCGGCCGGCTCGGGGCAGTACGGCAAGCTGTTCAACAACGCCCTGATGATGATGAACCACCAAAACGTCATCGAGGTGCTCGACCTGGCGCGGTCCCTCGAGTTGCCGGTCCGGCCGCTGCTCGACGTACTGCGCTCTGGATCGGCGAGCAGCTTCGCCCTGCAAGCCATCGGCCCCTCGATCACCTCGGAGAACGTGCACCACCTGCAACCGCTCGAACTCCTTGACATGCAGCTGTTCAGCGGTGCCGTCGATGCCCTCGGTAACCAGGCGCACACCGTCGTCGAACGCGCGATCGACGGCGCCCGGCGGCTGGACGAGTTGACCGCCGTCGTCGGTGCCTGACCTGGATGAGAGGGTGAGCTACATGTCCGACCGCAGCACCCGGCGCCCGCGCGATGCAGCGGCCACCAAGGCGTTGCTGTTGCGCGCCGCGACGGAGGAGTTCGCGGAGTACGGGCTCGCGGGTGCCCGGATCGACCGGATCGCCGACCGCGCGGGTGTCAACAAGCGCCTGATCTACGTGTACTTCGGCGACAAGGACGCCCTGTTCGACGCGGTCGTGGACGATCAGGCGCAGGCGGTCGTCAAGGCCGTACCGCTCGAGGACGGCGACCTCACGCAGTTCGCCGCGAGCCGGTTCGACTACGTGCTGGCCAATCCGGAAGCCAGGCGGATCGCCATTTGGCGCGCGTTCGAACGCGTCGAACCGACCGACGCGGAGCTGGCCAGTTATCGCGAACGTCTCGACGTGGTCGCCGCGGCGCAGCGGGACGGCAGGCTGCGCGCCGACATCCCTGCCCCGGACCTGTTCGCGATCGTGCTGCGGATGACCGAGAGCTGGTTGAGTGCGCCGCCGGGGCTGCGTGCCGCGGTCGAGGACGAAGCCTCGTCCAGCCAACGCCTGAGCGAACATCGAGCGGCTCTGCTGGCCGCCGTACGCAGCGTTGTCGAGCCGCACAGGTGAGAACAGCGTCACGGTCGCCGTGCGGGATCTCGCCTACGCTCGACCTCGTGCAGAACCTTCTCTCCGATGTCGTGGTCGTGGATCTGACCCGCGCGCTGGCCGGGCCGCATGCGGCGATGATGCTGGGCGATCTCGGGGCGCGGGTGATCAAGGTCGAGACGCCGCACGGCGGCGACGACAGCCGCGGCTGGGGCCCGCCGTTCGTGGACGGCGAGTCGACGTACTACCTCTCGGCGAACCGCAACAAGGAGTCGGTGACCGCCGACCTGAAGTCGGACGAGGGCAAGGAGTTCCTGACCAAGCTGGTCCGGAAGGCCGACGTACTGATCGAGAACTTCCGGCCGGGTGTGCTGGACCGGCTCGGGTTCCCGGTTGACCGCCTGCACGAACTCAACCCCGGCCTGGTGATCCTGTCGATCACCGGTTTCGGGCACGACGGCCCCGAGGGCGGCCGCGCCGGGTACGACCAGATCGCGCAGGGCGAGGGCGGCCTGATGAGCATCACCGGCGAGAGCGAGCCGACGAAGGTCGGCGCCCCGATCGCGGACCTGCTTGCCGGCATGTACGGCGCGTACGGCGCCCTCGCCGCGCTCCACGAGCGATCGATCACCGGCAAGGGCCGGGTCGTCCGGACCAGCCTGCTCGCCTCGGTCGTCGGCGTGCACGCGTTCCACGGCACGAAGTGGACGGTCGCGCACGAGCTCCCCGAACGTGTCGGCAACCATCACGCGCAGATCGCGCCGTACGGGCTCTATCGCACCCAGGACGACATCGTGCAGGTCGCGATCGGCAGCGAAGGCCTCTGGCGGTTGTTCGCGCCGATCGTGGGACTCGACCCGGCCGACGAGCGCTTCGCCACGAATTCCCAGCGGGTCGCACACCGCGACGAACTGACGGCGGCGATCGAGGGCGCGTTCGCCACCGATCAGGCCGACGTGTGGCTGCAACGCCTTGCGGACAAGGGGATTCCGGCGGGCAAGGTCCGTGACTTCCAGCAGGTGTACGACTGGGAGCAGACCCGATCCCAAGGCCTGCTGATCGACGTCGAGCACCCGACCCTCGGCACCATCCAGCTCCCCGGCCCGCCGTTGCGGTTCGACGACAACCAGTACGCCGGTGCGCGCGAGACCAATCTCCCGCCGCCGCGGCTCGGCGAGCACGACGAGTCGGTCAGAGCCTGGCTGGACTCCGAGTAGACGCGCGAACCACGAGTTCGGGACGGATCAGCGTCTTGCGGGGCCGCTCGCTCGCGTCCCGCTTGAGTCGTTGCAGGAGCATGTCAACTGCCGTCGTACCGACCTCGGCGGCCGGCAGCCGGACACTGGTGAGGGGCGTCTGCAGGTACGCCGCGTAGGGGTGGTCGCCGTACCCGGTGATCGCCAGGTCGCGCGGGACCTGGAGACCGCGTTCGGCGAGGATCCGGAGCAGGCCGAGCGCGAAGTAGTCGTTGCCGGTGACGATCGCGTCCGGCAGGGCCAGCGTCTGCGCGAAGCGGTACGCCTCCTCCGGCTGCCAGGGCAGCGCCAACGAGTCGTACCGTCGCGTCGGGACCGTGCGGATCAGGTCGTCAGAGACGTCGAGCCCGCCGTCGGCCATCGCCCGGCGGAATCCGGCGATCCGGTCCGCCGTGGTGGTGATCGGCAGGTCTTCTTCCAGCAGGAGCAGCCGGCGCGCACCTCCCGCGATCAGGTGGCTGGTGGCCTCGTACGACCCGCGTTCGTAGTCGACCCCGACCATGTCGCAGTCGAGCTCGGGCACGTCACGGTTGACGAACACCAGCGGGATCCCGCTGTCCCGGACACGGCGCCAATGGTCCCACTCGGCTTGCACCGGTACGACCACAGCGCCGTCGACCGCGGAGCGCAGCAACGCCTCGGTGGCGCGCTGCTCGTTCTCCACGCTCTCGTCGGTGACGAGCAGCAGCAACGAGTACCCCTGAGCGCGGACCCGGAGCTCGATGCTGCTGATCAGCTGCGCGTAGAACGGGTTCGAGGGGTTGGTGATGACGAGGCCCAGTGTCATCGCGGAGCCGAGCACCAGCGACCGCGCGAGCGTGTTCGGGACGTACCCGATCCGCGCGGCCTCGGCCTGGACGGCGGCCCGCGTGCTCGCGCTGACGCTGTCCTTGTCGCCGAGCGCGCGCGACACGGTGTTCACCGACAGGCCGAGCGCGGTCGCGATGTCCCGCAACGTCGGCCGCGGTCGTGGGCCCTGGGCCTCCGTCATACGACCTCCCCCTCGAGGCTAAGCCTTCACGGCCAGGTGGATGCGTACCTGGACCGAGCCCTCGACCTTAGCTCGCAACCGCAGCCAGTGGCCGAACCCCGCGGCCGGCCAGCTCACCAGCTTGCCAGGTTCGACGATGTGCTCGACGTCGTCGAGGTCGCACCAGGTGATGCCGTCGGGGGAGACCTGGGTGACGTACGTCGCCGTACCGTCGCCGCCGACGTGCTGCACGAACCAGCGCGCCTCACCGGCCCAGGCGACCTCGTAGGGCTCGGTCGCGAAGCGGGTGTCGAACGTAGTGTCGCGTTCCAGCACCGCCGTCATGGACTGTCGCATGGGCCTACCAATCAACCGAGATGAGGACGGAGTCGAGGAAGAGAAAGTTGCGAACCGAGCTGTGGGTGCGGACCGAGAAGTAGAAGTTCAGCAGGTTCTCCAGCGTCTCGTAGCGTTCCTCGTACGGCGGAACCGGTACGTCGCGCATGTCCATCACCCGGTCGTTGACCTGCAGCTCGACGTTGCGCCGCTTGTCGGTGTCGATCAGCCAGCGCAGGTAGTGCCAGTTCACCTTGGTCGGGACCTCGTTGTAGCAGAGCTCCTGCGGCTCGCCGAACGCCTGCCAGTCCTCCGGGTTCGGCGCAGTGAAGTCGGCGGCGTACTCCAGCTTCACCTTGCCCTCGAAGTGTTCGCGCGGCGTCGGCTCGGGGACGGTCGGCGCCATCCACCGCCGGGTGAAGTGGTTGTCGAGATCGGTGTTCTGGTAGCGCGCGACCGTGTGGTAGCGCAGCCCGCCGTCACCGCACAGATCGGTGGCAACCGTGAACGCGCCGAACTGCGCCTCGGACGGGTGCGTGTTGCCGTCCCACTGGACGTCGCCGAAGTTGTCCAGCTCGGCACCTCCGCCGAGGGTCGCTTCCGACTTGAAGGCGAAGTACGTCTCGAGCTGGACGAGGCCGCGGCCGCTCATCGTGAGCCGGCGGATCGCGACCGCGGTGTGGCCCTTGTGCGGGCGGGTCGCGAGCTTGAGCGCGTACGTGCCGCTGAGTGCTCCGTGCGTACCGATGTCGAAGAAGTTGCAGGCCGACAGTTGCGGCGGCCGGAAGTCGCGCATGTGGTCGTCGACCGTGCTGAGGTCGCCGCGGCCGTTGTAGTTGCCGAGCAGCTCGGTCCAGCCGTGCGTCCCACGGTCGAACTCGTCGAAGGCCAGGATGCGCGGCAACGGCGAGAACTTGGACAGCCGGGGATCGGCGGACAGTAACGCGGTGCGTAGATCGGATGTCGTCGTCACCCAGTGAAGTTAACGTTAACGGGAAATTGCCGTCAACAGGCCGTTTCACCCACGGCAACGGTGGTCTATTGACACGTAAATCACACACTTCTACGGTGCATTAACGCTACCGTTAACGTTCACGGCGGCGTCCATCTTTTGCTGGGAGGCACCATGCAGTCGCTGAGCCGTGCCCTCACCGTCCTGGCCGAGCTCAACCATGAGGACCGCGCGTACGGCGTGACCGAGTTGGCCGTCACCGTCGGCCTGCACAAGAGCACCGTGCACCGCATTCTCGCCACGTTCTGCGCCCACGGCCTGGCCGCCCGCGTCGACGACCACCGCTACACGGCTCAGGACGGTCTGGCGGCCCTTCGCCCAACGACACTTCGCCGTACGACGCAACGCCGCGCCGGTCCCGAGCACACGCTGACCGTCCTCGGCGACCGCCTCGGCCGTCTGGTCGTCCTCGCGAAACCGCTGCCCAAGACGACCGGAACCGTCCTGCAAGTCGCGGCCGTAGCGGGTGGTTCGTCGGTGCAACCAGGTCATGCAGTCTCGTTGCGCCAGAGCGCGCTCGGTCGTGCGTACCTGTCCGCCCTTCCAACCGGCGAAGTGACCGGCACACCCGATCTCCTCGATACGCTGCAGCGCATCCGGATGTCCGGGTTCGCGCACAACGCGCGGCCGGTCGCGTCGTTGCCGCGGATGGTCGCCGTGCCGGTGCGGGCGAGTGACGGTACCTGCGCAGGTGCGCTCGGTGCGGAGCTGATCCAGCCGGGGTCGGTCGACGAGGTCCGGCGCGTGGTCTCCGTACTGCGGAGCGGCGTCTGATGGGGGCGTACGTCGTCCGGCGGTTGTTCTTCTCGCTCTTCGTGCTGTGGGGCGCGGTCACGATCATCTTCGTCGTACTGCGGCTCGTACCCGGCGACCCGGCGTACATCATGCTCGGGCCCGATGCGGACCAGGCACAGGTGGCCGCGTTGCGGGCGCAACTCGGGCTCGACCAGTCCCTGATCCAGCAGTACGCGACGTACCTGGCGAACGTCGTGCACCTGGACTTCGGCGAGTCCTTCCGGCTGAACGCGGACTCGATGAGCCTTGTGCTGCAAAGGGTTCCGGCCACCATCCAGCTCGCGACGACCGCGTTGCTGCTGTCGTTGTTGATCGGTCTGCCGCTCGGCGTGATCGCGGCGTTGCGAGCGCACAGCTGGGTGGACCGGGCGATCTCGGTGTTCTCGCTGATGGGCCAGTCGACGCCGTCGTTCTGGCTGGGGATCGTGCTGATCCTGGTGTTCGCGCGCGGGCTGAAGGTGCTGCCCAGTGCCGGCTCGGGGTCGTGGGCGCATCTGGTGCTGCCGACGATCACGCTGGCGTTGCCGTTCCTGGCGATCCTGGTGCGGCTGACGCGCAGCGGACTGCTCGAGGTCGTACATGAGGGCTACGTGCACACCGCGCGGGCGAAGGGGCTCGGCGAGGGGATCGTCGTCCTCGTCCACGCGATGCGGAACGCGCTGATCCCGATCGTGACTGTCGTCGGCCTGCAGTTCGGCGCGTTGCTCGGCGGCACGGTGATCGTCGAGACGGTGTTCGCCTGGCCGGGGGTCGGACGGTTGCTGATCGACTCGATCGGGCGCCGCGACTACGGCGTCGTCCAGGCCTCGATCTTGCTGGTGGCAACGATCTTCGTGCTGATCAATCTGCTCGTCGACCTCCTGTACGGCTTCTTGGACCCACGGGTCCGTCTGGCTGGTGACTGACCTTGACTGTCGAGCTTTCCGTCGCGGCGCCGGTGACCGCGCGCCGTCGTACCAGGGCGGGGTCGGCCCGGATCCGGTTCGGGTTCGCGGTGATCGCGGTGTACGTCGTGGCCGCGGCGATCGGACCGTGGCTGTTCCGGTACAACCCGGTCGACACCCGGACCGCGGACCGGCTGAAGCCGCCGTTCACCCGGCTGTCCGACGGGTCGTTCGCGATCTTCGGCACCGACCAGGTCGGGCAGGACCTCTTCGCGCAGATGTTGCAAGGGGCAAGGATCTCGATCGCGGTCGGGCTGGCGACGCTGGTGCTGGCCGGGACCATTGGCGTGACCATCGGCCTTGCCGCCGGGTACTTCGGCGGCTGGCTGGACGGCGTACTGATGCGGCTCGCGGATATCCAGCTGGCGTTTCCCTCGATCCTGCTGGCGATCTTCATCGCGGCGCTGCTCGGTCCGTCGGTGGTGAACGTGGTGATCGTGCTCGCGGTGGCGAACTGGGTGACGTTCGCCCGGGTCGCTCGCGGGCAGGCGCTGGCGACGCGGCGGCGGGAGTTCGTCGACGCGTCGCGGACGCTGGGCGCCGGGACCTGGCGGCTGATCACCCGCTGCGTGCTGCCGGCCTGTGTCGCGCCGGTGCTGGTCGTGGCGACGGTCGAGATCGGTCACGTGATCCTGGCCGAGGCGTCGCTCAGCTTCCTCGGTCTCGGGACGCCGGCTTCGACGCCCAGTTGGGGTGTGACGATCGCGAACGGACGCAACTACCTCGCGGACGCGTGGTGGATCTCGACGATCCCAGGAATCGCGCTGGCGTTCCTGGTGATCTCGCTCGGCGTACTCGGCGACGCCCTCCGCGACCGCTACGACCCACGGCTGAGGAGTCTCTGATGGCACTGCTGAGTGTGCGCGACCTGCGGGTCGAGTTCGCCACTTCTGGTGGAGTGGTGACCGCCGTCGACGGGGCGTCGTTCGATGTCGGTGCGGGTGAAACCGTTGCCCTGCTGGGCGAATCGGGCAGCGGCAAGAGCGTCACCGCGCAGGCCGTGATGGGGATCGTGCCGAAGCCGGCCGGCCGGATCCCAAGCGGCAGCATCTCCTATGACAGCAAGGACTTGCTCGCACCAGGTGTCGCGAAAGGCCTGCGAGGGCGGGAGATCGCGATGGTCTTCCAGGACCCGTTGAGCTCGCTGAACCCGGTGTTCCGCGTCGGTGCGCAGATCGGCGAGATGTTCCGCCGGCACCGCGGCGCGTCGCGCCGGGAGGCGCGCGCGGCCGCGCTGGACCTGATGAAGCGGGTCGGTATCCCGGCCGCCTCCAAACGTCTCGACGACTACCCGCACCAGTTCTCCGGCGGAATGCGGCAGCGAGTGATGATCGCGATGGCGCTCGCCCTGTCGCCGCGGCTGCTGATCGCGGACGAGCCGACGACCGCGTTGGACGTCACGGTCCAGGCGCAGATCATGGACCTGCTCACCCGGCTGCAGGCCGAGGAGGGCATGTCCCTCGTCCTGATCACCCACGACCTCGGCGTCGTCGCCGGTGTGGCCGACAGGGTGATCCTGATGTACGCCGGACGCGTCGTCGAGACCGGCCCGCTCCGGGAGGTCTACGAACACAGCGGCCACCCGTACACCTCCGGCCTGATGGCGTCGATCCCTGCTCTCGAAGGCCCGCGCGACCGCCTCGTGCCCATCCAGGGTTCGCCACCCGACCTGCTGGACCTGCCCTCCGGCTGCTCCTTCCGCCCTCGCTGCCAGTACGCCGACGAACAATGCGCCGAGGTCGAGCCGGTACTCCGTCAGCTCCCGGACCGCGCCAGCACCCACCAGGCCGCCTGCCACCACCCGGAAGGAGTCCTGACCGATGTCCACTGAGTCTCCCTTGCTTTCGGTGCGCGACCTGCAGACCTCGTTCCCGATGCGGTCGCCCGTGCTCCGGCGTACCGTCGGTCAGATTCAAGCTGTCGCAGGCGTCTCCTTCGACATCCCGGCCGGTGGGACGCTGGGACTGGTAGGGGAGTCGGGCTCGGGGAAGTCGACCGTCGCGCGGACCATCATCGGGCTCGAGAAGGCGCGCTCGGGGAGCATCGTCTTCGACGGTGACGAGCTGACCTCGTTGCCCAAGGCATCCATGCGCCGGGTCCGCCGGCAGCTGCAGATGATCTTCCAGGACCCGTACGCGTCCCTCAACCCGCGCGCGACCGTCGAGCAGATCATCGCCGAGGCCTGGCAGATCCACCCCGACGTCGTACCCCGGAACCGGCACCGCGCCGAGGTCCGCGACCTGCTCGAGCGGGTCGGTCTCAACCCGGACCACGCGGAGCGGTACCCGCACCAGTTCTCCGGCGGGCAACGGCAGCGCATCGGCATCGCCCGCGCGCTCGCCCTCCGCCCGAAGCTGGTGATCTGCGACGAAGCGGTCTCCGCATTGGATGTCTCGGTGCAGGCACAGGTGATCAATCTGCTGGACGATCTGCGCCGCGACCTCGGGCTCGCGTACCTGTTCATCGCCCACGACCTGTCCGTCGTACGGCACATCTCCGACCGGGTCGCGGTGATGTACCTCGGGCGGATCGTCGAGACCGCGTCCCAGGACGAGCTGTTCACACGGCCGTTGCACCCGTACACGCAGGCGCTGTTGTCCGCTGTGCCGGATCCGAAGCCGTGGGACAAGCCGGCGCGCGAGCAGATCATCATCGGCGGCGATGTGCCGTCGCCTGCGGATCCGCCGTCCGGGTGCGGTTTCCGGACCCGCTGCTGGAAGGCGGAGGAGACCTGCGCGCACGACGTACCTGAACTCACGACCCGGCTCGAGCTGCACCCCGCCGCCTGCCACTTCGCCACCGAACTCGCTGGAGCCGCCCGATGAGTGGCACCGAACTGGTCCTCCTCCGCCACGGCGAATCCGTGTGGAACGCCGAGCGCCGGTACCAAGGCCAGCAAGGTACGGGGCTGAGCGCCCGCGGCCGGCAGCAGGCGAAGCAGGCCGCGGAGTACTTGCAGTCGCTCGAGTTCGACGGGATCGTCGCGAGCGACCTGCAACGGGTGACGGAGACCTTGCAGCCCTATCTGGACAGCCAGGATCACCTTGAGGTCCGCGTCGACAAGCGGTGGCGGGAGATCGACGTCGGGACGTGGGGCGGGCGGATGATCGCGAACGTCGCTGCCGAGGAGCCGGACGTCGTCGAGGCCTTCGCTCGTGGCGAAGACGTTGCTCGCGGAGGTGGCGAGACCTTCCGACAGTTGCGGGCACGTGTGTGGGAGGCGGCGCACGACATCACGCGATCCGGCGTACGGCGAGTGCTGGTCGTGACTCACGGCGGGCCGATTCGCGTCGCGGCGGCATCGGCGCTCGGGCTGCCGGCGGGCGACGAGATGTTGTTGGATCCGCCGGGGAACTGCTCGCTCACCACGCTCCGGCTCGACGGACTCACGTCGTACAACGTGCCTACCGGGATGGACCGATGACTTTCACCTTCGTGGCGATGACCTACAACCTGTGGTCCGAGTTCTACCTCGACCAGCGCCGGGACGCGATCGCGAGCCTGTTCACGACGCGTCCGCCCGACCTGCTCGCCGTACAGGAGCTCCGGCCCGCCACCCGCAAGCTGCTCGACGACGTCCTGCCCGACCACGACCGCATCGATGGGACCGCGGGCTGGGAGACCCAGAGCAACCTGTGGTGGCGACGCGACCTGTTCACGTACGTCGAGCACGGGGCCGAGGACGTCGGCATCCTCTCGCCCGACGCGCGCCTGTTCTGGGTCCGGCTACGCACCCCCGACGGCACCGAGCTGATCTTCAGTACGGCGCACCTCACCTGGCCCGGCCACTCCGACGAGCGGACCGACCACGTCAACCGCCGGATCGCCCAGGCCCGCGCGATCGGGGAAGCGCTCGAACGCCTGGCCGGCGACGGCGCCTGCCTGTTCACGGTCGACATCAACGACATCGGCCCACCGCAGTGGGAGCTCGGGAACGCCGGGTTCCTGGACAGCTTCACCGCCCTCGGCCGGCATTCACCGGTGACCCATCCGGTCGTGCCGACGGTCGCGACCGGTCCGATCGGGACCCGGTTGTCACCGCTCGCCTCACCACCCAAGGCGATCGACTGGATCTTCGCCCGCGGCCCGCTCGCCGCCCGGTCCAGCGAGGTCGTCGACTTCTTCCACGACGGCCGCGCCCCCTCCGACCACTACCCGGTCGTCGCCACCTACACGCTTTGAGGAGAACCCCTGTGCTGAGGAAGCGATTCGTGGCGGCGCTGGTCGCCGTCACCCTAGGTGTGGCCGGGTGCTCGCCGGCCAGTGAACCGAGCAGCGGCGAACAGGTCCTGCGGTACGCGCCGGCGATGTTCCCGGTGTCGCTGGACACCCACAAGTACGCCGGTGAGGAGGCCGTGCAGACCGCGATCCAGCAGATCATGGAACCGCTGGTCCGCGTCGACGGCGGCAAGATCGTGCCGGTCCTGGCCACCGCGTGGGAGAACCCGGACCCGAACACGTGGGTGTTCAAGCTGCGCTCCGGCGTGAAGTTCTCCGACGGTACGCCGTTCACCGCCAAGGACGTGGTGGCGTCGTACGAACGGCACAAGAAGCTGGACGGCCCACTCGTACCGCTCTACTCGACGGTGACGTCGTTCGCGGCCACCGACGACCAGACCGTGACGGTGAAGACCAGCAAGCCGCTCGGTACGTTGCTGAGCTCGCTGACGCTGCTGTTCATCGGGCCGGCCGACAAGATCAACACCGAAGGGTTCTTCAACAAGCCGATCGGGACCGGGCCGTTCACGGTCTCCTCGTTCAAGCCCGACGAGAAGCTCGAGCTGGCCGCGAACCCGACGTACTGGGACGGCGCTCCGAAGCTCAACAAGCTGGAGTTCGTGAACATCCCGGAGGTCGCCGGGCGGATCACGGGGCTGGAGAACGGCGAGGTCGACGTACTGACGCAGATCCCACCGGATCAGGTCGGCTCGGTCAAGGGCAGCGACCAGATCAAGTACGAGACGACGCCGAGCTGGACGTACTACTTCGACTGGTTCAACTCCAACCGGAAGCCGTTCAACGACAAGCGGGTCCGGCAGGCGATGTGGCACGCGCTCAACCTCGAAGGCACCGTGAAGGACCTCTTCGGCGATCTCGCGTCCGTCGCGCAGGCGCCGCTGGCCCAGGGTGTGATCGGTGCGCCGAAGCTCTCGCCGTACACCTATGACCCGGCGAAGGCGAAGCAGTTGCTGACCGAAGCCGGTTACCCGAACGGGTTCACCACGTCGATGCAGTGGCCGCTCGAAGGCGGGCCGAACATCCGGGCGCTGGCGCAGGCGATGATCTCGGACTGGGCGAAGATCGGCGTCACGGTCAAGCCGCTGGAGAAGGAACGCGCGCAGTGGCTGGAGGACTTCGGCAAGCTCAACTGGGACATGAACCTGCAGACCAACGTGACCGGCACTGGTGACGCCGACTACACACTGGCCCGCCTGTACGTGTGCACCGCCAAGCGCAACGGGTACTGCAACCCCGCGCTCGACAAGCTCCTCCTCGACGCCCGCTCGTCGGTCGACCAGGCCGCACGCCCCAAGCTCTACCAGCAGGCCGGCCAGACGATCTGGGACGACGCCGTCGGAATCTTCCCCGCCGAGCTCGCCTCCAACTCCGCCGTCCGCTCCCGCGTCCAGGGCTTCGTGATGCCCCCGAGCGGCCGCCCGCTCTTCGCGAAGGTGACTGTCTCCGGAAGCTGACACCTTTCCATCCAGATCGAACAGCTGCCCCTCCCACCCGTTCGGCACCGAAGCTGGGTCACGGATCTTGCCGTTGACCCGGTGAGGGGTTGACGGGTCGGAGGGGTGCGGTCTAGCGTCCGGGAAATCGATTACTCGCCCGATCGGAGATGTGATGGCCGACCTTGTCAGGATGGCTGCGATCGGGAAGCGGTACGGCGGGGTGCAGGCGTGTCACGAGGTGGACTTCGTGCTCGGCGCCGGGGAGGTGCATGCCCTGCTCGGCGAGAACGGGGCCGGCAAGAGCACGCTGATGAAGATCCTCTCCGGCGACATCACGGAGTACGCGGGCAGCATCGCGATCAACGGCACGCCGGTGCGGTTCAGCGGCCCGACCGACGCCCAGGCCGCGGGGATCGCGATGATCCACCAGGAACTCGACCTGGTCCCCGGCCTGTCGGTCGCGGACAACATCTTCCTCGGCCGCGAACTGCGTACGACGGTGCGCACGGTCGACCGCCGCCGGATGGAACGCGAGGCTCGCGAACTCCTCGACCGCAGCGGTGTCGGCCTCGACCCGCGCCGCCCGGTCGGTGAGCTCCGCGTCGGCGAGCAGCAACTCGTCACGATCGCGAAGGCGATCTCGCTCGACGCCCGGGTGCTGATCATGGACGAGCCGACCTCCGCGCTCACCAGCTCCGAGGTCGAGCGGCTCTTCGACGTGATCCGCGAGCTCCGGAACAGCGGCGTCGGCATCGTCTACATCTCGCACCGGATGGAGGAGATCGCCAAGGTTGCCGACCGTGCGACCGTCCTCCGCAACGGCAAGATCGTCACGAGCTTCGACCCGCGCAAACTCAGTACGGCGGAAGTCGTCGAGGCAATGGTCGGTCGTCCGGTGCAGACCATGTTCACGACCCCCGACTCCGATACCGGCGACGAGCTGCTGCGGGTCGAGAACCTGAAGCTGAAGGCCCGCCGCCCACGTCCCGGCCGCCGCGACCCGGACGGCATCTCGCTGACCGTCCGCTCCGGCGAGATCGTCGGTCTCGCCGGCCTGCTCGGCGCGGGCCGTACCGAACTCCTCGAGACCCTGTACGGCGTCGCACCCGGAGGCATCCGAACGGGCCGGATTCTCCTGCAGGGCAGGCCGATCCGGCCCCGCGGACCACGTCAGGTGCTGGCGCAGGGCATCGGATTCGTCCCGGAGGACCGGCGCGCGTCGGGGCTCGTGCTCTTCCACTCCATCCTCGCCAACACGGTCGTCTCGAGTCTCCCGTCGTACGGCCGGCTCGGGGTGATCGCGCGCCGGATGGAACGGACCGCGTCGGTGCGGATGGCCGATCGGCTGCGGCTGAAGTTCGGCCGCCTGCAAGACGAGGTCGGCACGCTGTCCGGCGGGAACCAGCAGAAGGTCGTGTTCGGCCGGATGCTGCTCACCGAGCCGAAGTTGCTGCTCCTCGACGAGCCCACGCGCGGTGTCGACGTCGGCGCGAAGGCCGAGATCTACCGGTTGCTCGGTGAACTCGCGGCGCAGGGCCTCGGCGTACTGCTGGCGTCGTCGGAGCTTCCCGAACTGGTGGGGGTCTGCGACCGCGTCGTCGTACTGCGGGACGGCCGCGACGTCGCCTCGTTCAGTACGGCGGACTCCGGCGAAGGAGACCTGCTCGCGGCGGCGATGGGACACGGGGAAATGTTCGACGAGGTCGGAGGGGTGTAGTGACCGACGTACAGGACAAGGTGGTGACGACGGACAAGATGTCCGTGGCCGCGACGCTGTTCCGGTTCCAGAGCGTGTTCGGGCTGATCGCGGTGTTCGTCGCGGCGATCATCTTCTCGCCGCGCAAGAACGGCGCGATCCTCTTCGTCAGCGCGGACAACCTGGCGAACGTGGTTCGTGCGGTGTCCGAGATCGGGATCATCGCGGTCGGGATGACGTTCGTGATCCTGATCGGCGGCATCGACCTCTCGGTCGGCGCCGTGCTCGGGCTCGCCGCGGTCGGATCCGCGGTCCTCATGGTCGAGAACGACTGGGGTTTCCTGCCGTCGGTCGTTCTCGTGCTGGCGATCGGCCTGGTCTTCGGTGCCCTGCAGGGCGTCGCGACCGCGATGATCGGGATCCAGTCGTTCATCGTCACGCTCGCGGGCCTGCAGATAGCGCGTGGCCTGGCCCGGATCTGGTCCGGCGGCCAGGGCGTCGCGATCGCGTACGGCGATGGTCCGAAGGAGGCGCCGACCTCGTTCGCGCTGCTCGGTGAACGCACCTTCGGCGGCCTGGTACCGATCCCGGTGATCATCTTCGCGGTGGTCGCGATCGCCGCGGTCGTGTTCCTCCGGGTCAGCGCGTTCTCCCGGCACCTGTACGCCGTCGGCGGCAACGAGAAGGCTGCGCGGTTGTCCGGCGTACCCGTGGTCCGGGTCAAGATCGCGGTGTTCGCGATCTGCGGACTGCTCGCCTCGCTGGCCGGCATCGTGCACGCCGTCCAGCTCAACCAGGGCAGCCCGAACGACGGCATCGGCTACGAGCTGGACGCGATCGCCGCGGTGGTGATCGGCGGTACCAGCCTGGCGGGCGGCCGTGGTTCGGTCGCCGGGACGGTGGCGGGTGCGCTGCTGCTTGGCGTGCTGAACAACATCCTTGCCCTGAACAACATCGACTCCAACATCCAGCTCCTGATCAAGGGACTGGTGATCGTTGCCGCCGCCGCGCTGCAGCGACTCCGCCCCACCTCGTAAGGAAGGCTCCGTCATGCGTTCTGTACGAATCTCCCTGGCCGCCGCGGCTGTTGCCGCACTCGTTCTGGCCGGTTGCGGGACCACCAACGAACGGGCGTCGGGTGGTGCGTCGCCCGGGGCGTCCAAGTCCTGCAAGGGCACCGACGGCAAGTACACGATCGGGATGAGCCAGGCGAACGTCGCCGAGCCGTACCGGCAGCGGATGGACGACGACATCAAGGCCGCCGCCAAGGACGTGCCGCAGTTCGACGTGAAGTTCGCGGACGCGGCGCAGGACAACGCCAAGCAGGTCGCGGACGTGGAGAACTACATCACCCAGCAGATCGACCTGCTGATCATCAGCCCGAACGAGGCGAAGCCGCTCACCTCTGTGGTGAAGAAGGCCTACGACAAGGGCATCCCGGTGATCGTGCTGGACCGGAAGGTCGAGGGCGACGCGTACACCGGGTTCATCGGCGGCGACAACGTGCAGATCGGTCGCGAGGCCGGGAAGTACATCGCCGAGAAGCTGCTGCCGCAGGGCGGGAACGTGGTCGAGCTCAAGGGACTGGCCGGCGCGACGCCGCAGGCCGAGCGGCACGAGGGGTTCGTCGAGGGGATCAAGGGCAACCCGAAGGTCAAGGTGATCGCGGCCGCGAGCGGTGACTGGCTGCGGGAGAAGGGGCAGTCGCAGATGGACGCGCTGCTGAAGGCGAACCCGAAGATCGACGTCGTGTACTCGCACAACGACCCGATGGCCGAGGGCGCGTACCTGGCCGCGAAGGCGGTCGGCCGCGAGAAGGAGATGAAGTTCACCGGCATCGACGCGTTGCCGATCCCGTCCGGCGGTATCAAGGCCGTCGAGCAGGGCCGCCTGTCCGCCACCTTCACGTACCCGACCAACGGCAAGGAAGCGATCGCCGCCGCGAAGAAGATCCTGGTCGACTGCGGCACCATCGAAAAGACCCAGACCCTCCCCACGCGCCTCATCGACGCCTCCAACGCAGCCAAGATCTACGCCGAGGAAAACCCGACGGGCTGACCCACCCTCGACAACCTCCCCAAACCAGTTTGGGGAGGTTTGCCAACCCAAATCGGGCGGTTGGCCGCCCCAAACTGGTTTGGGGAGGTTTGCCAACCCAAATCGGGCGGTTCGCGGCCCCAAACTGGTTTGGGGAGGTTTACCCGCCCAGATCGGGCGGTTGGCCGCCCCGAACTGGTTTGGGGAGGGTTAGTGGCGGCGGGAGCTGGCTCGTTTGGTGAGGCGGGCGCCGAGGGTGGTTGCGGTTGGTGGGCGGGTGGCGTCGGCGATGCGGGCGAGGAGGAGGCGGGCGGCGACGGCGCCGATCTCGTACGCCGGTTGTGCGACCACGGACAGTGGTGGGTCGACGAGCGCGGCCCACGGCGCATCGTCGAACGTGACGAGGCCGACGTCCCGCCCGGCGCGCACACCCTGCTCCTGCAGGGCTTGCAGCACACCGACCGCCATCACGCTGTTCGCGATCAGGAGAGCGTCCGGCGACTCGGGCTGCGCGAGCAGGTCGAGCGCGGCCCGGTGCGCACCAGCGGCCTTGTACTCGGTCCGCCTGACGAGCTTCGGCGTACGGCGACGCGCAGCCTTGAGCGCGTCGCGGTACCCGGCGAGGCGATCGTCGGCCGTGCGGACGCCGGCCGGTCCGGTGATGCAGCCCACCCGTTCGTAGCCTTGGGCAATCAAATGGGCGGTCGCCTCGCGGGCGGCGAGCCGGGTGTCGACCAGGACGACGTCGCTGTCCTGCCCGGGCAGCGGACGGTCCACCGCGACGTACGCCGTACCACGCGACGCCAGTTTCGCGACCGTGGACGTCGGGCCGCTCGGGGACAGGATGACGCCCGCGACCCGTTCCTGGATGGCGATGTCGAGGTAGCGGTTCTCCTTCTCCACGCTCTCGTCGGAGTTGCAGAGCACGACGGAGTACCCGACCTCGTGCGCGACGTCCTCGACCCCGCGCGCGATCGCGGTGAAGAACGGGTTCTCCACATCCGAGATGATCAGCGCCACCACCGCGGCCTCCTGGCGGCGCAGGTTCCGCGCCGGGCCGTTCGGCTGGTACCCGAGGTCGTCCGCCGCCTGCCGCACCCGGGCGGCGAGGTCCGGGTCGACCGTCGGCTTCCCGTTCAGCGCCCGCGACACGGTCGCCGTCGACACCCCGGCGCGCGCGGCCACGTCGCTGACAGTCGGCACTCTGGCTCCCTTCCTGACGGAACAGTAACCGGTCGAGTAATGGATTACCCAGAGGTCTGTCATGCACTTTACTTACGGAACCTCCAGGCATTACCAGTGACATGAGAGGATCACCCGCGTGACTGCCTTGCCGAGTGTTTCGTACTCCATCACCGTTCGCCTCGAGGTGCCCGCGGGTGGCTCGACGGTGAGCAAGCTGACGACCGCGGTCGAGCAGGCCGGCGGTCTGGTCACCGCGCTCGACGTGACCGCGTCCGGCCACGAGCGGCTGCGGATCGACGTGACCTGCGCCGCGGCCGACACCGAGCACGCCGGCCGCCTGGTCGAGGCGATGCGCGCCGTACCGGGCGTCGAGATCGGCCGGGTGTCGGACCGGACCTTCCTGATGCACCTCGGCGGCAAGATCTCGATGGAGGCCAAGCACCCGATCCGCAACCGTGACGACCTGTCGATGATCTACACGCCGGGTGTCGCGCGGGTCTGCCTGGCGATCGCGGCCAACCCGGAGGATGCGCGCCGGCTGACAATCAAGCGCAACAGCGTCGCGGTCGTCACCGACGGTTCCGCCGTACTGGGCCTCGGCAACATCGGCCCGAAGGCCGCGCTGCCGGTGATGGAGGGCAAGGCCGCGCTGTTCAAGCGGTTCGCCGGGATCGACGCCTGGCCGCTGTGCCTGGACACCCAGGACCCGGACGAGATCGTCAAGATCGTGAAGGCGATCGCGCCGGGCTTCGCCGGGATCAACCTGGAGGACATCTCCGCGCCGCGCTGCTTCGAGATCGAGGCCCGGCTGCGCGAGGAGCTCGACATCCCGGTCTTCCACGACGACCAGCACGGTACGGCGGTCGTCGTACTGGCGGCGCTCTTCAACGCGCTGCGAGTGGTCGGCAAGGACATCAGCGAGATTCGCGTGGTGCTGTCCGGCGCGGGTGCGGCCGGTACCGCGATCCTGAAGCTGCTGCTCAAGGCCGGCGTGAAGGACACGATCGTCGCCGACATCGCGGGCGTCATCCACACCGAACGCGACGGGCTGTCGCCGGAGCTGCGCTGGATCGCGGAGAACACCAACGCGGCGAAGTACAGCGGTGACCTGAAGGGTGCGCTGAGCGGGGCGGACGTGTTCATCGGCGTCTCCGCGCCGAACATCCTGAACGGCGCCGACATCGCCACCATGAACAAGGACGCGATCGTCTTCGCGCTGGCCAACCCGGACCCGGAGGTCGACCCGGCCGCGGCGCACGAGCACGCGGCCGTGGTGGCGACCGGACGCAGCGACTTCCCGAACCAGATCAACAACGTGCTGGTTTTCCCGGGTGTCTTCCGCGGTCTGCTCGACGCGCAGTCGTCCAAGGTGTCGATCGACATGGAGCTGGCCGCGGCGAAGGCCCTGGCCGGTGTCGTCACCGACGACGAGCTGAACGCGGACTACATCGTTCCGAGCGTCTTCCACCCGGAGGTGCACACGCGGGTCGCGCACGCGGTCCGCGACGCGGCCGGCGGCAAGGCCCCCGCGCACGAGAGCTTCCCGGACGACTCCCCGTCGCTGTGACTGGCCCGGTGACTGACACGGTGACTGGAACGGTTTCGGCGGATACCGGCTCGCGGGTGCGCGTCTGGGTCTGGCGGATCGCGTTCGTCGCGGCGGTGGCGTTGCAGCTGTACGGCGTCTACGCGCCGCGCGAGGCGGGTCCGCACGTGGGGATTCCGCAGATCGACAAGGTCGCGCACTGCTTCCTGTTCGCGGCGGTTGCGTTCACCGGGACGAAGGTCGGGCTGCCGGTCCGCTGGTTGCTCGGGGCCCTGGTCGCGAACGCGGTGGTCAGCGAACTGGTGCAGCATTGGCTGCTGCCGCAGCGCGACGGGGATCCGTTCGACGCGCTCGCCGACCTGGCCGGGGTCGCGCTGGGTGCTTGGCTGGCCAGGTACGGGCCGAGCCGGGTGCCCCGTCGTACGCCATGATGGGGGTATGACGGTCTCGACCCTGACCGGTTCGCTGCTGGTGGCCACGCCGTTGCTGGACGAGCCGCCCTTCCGCCGGTCGGTGATCCTCCTGCTGGATCACGACGACGACGGCGCGCTCGGGGTGGTGGTGAACCGCGCCGCCGACCTGTCCGTGGGGCAGGTGCTGCCGAACTGGTCGTCCGCGGTCGACGAGCCCGGGGTGCTGTTCATGGGCGGCCCTGTCGGCACCGACAGCGCGCTCGCGGTCGCCGAGGTGGCCGAGTCCACGGACCCGCCCGGCTGGCGCGAGTGCTTCGGGCGGATCGGTCTGGTCGACCTCGACGTACCGCCGGCACTGCTGGAAGGCGCGATCACCCGGATGCGGATCTTCGCCGGGTACGCCGGCTGGTCCAGTGGCCAGCTCGAGGGCGAGATCGCCGAGGGCGCGTGGTACGTCGTCGAGTCCGTGCCGGAGGACGTGTTCGGCCACGACCCGGACACGCTGTGGCGCCGGGTCCTGCGCCGCCAGACCGACCAGATGGCGTACCTGGCGACATACCCGGACGACCCGACCCAGAACTAGAGCGCAGCTACTCGTCGCCGCCCTCGTCACCTGGGTTCAGCGAGTCCCAGATCTCCTTGCACTCCGGGCAGACCGGGAACCGCTGCGGGTCGCGGCTCGGGACCCACACCTTGCCGCACAGCGCGACCACCGGTGTGCCCATCACCATCGCCTCGGTCAGCTTGTCCTTCGGCACGTAGTGCGAGAACCGCTCGTGATCGCCCGGCTCTGCCGGTGACGTGTTGGTCCGCTCGTCGACAACCGTCTCCGCACCGGGGGTCAGCTGAGTACTCATACCCCCGAGTGTAGGACGTGTCACCAGCCAAGCCGGAACTTTTCCACAGCCCGAGGATTCCCGGGGCAACCCGGGGCCGCCGGGTGTCAGGCGTACTGGGTGGTGGATCCCGACACGCCGAGTTTGATTGCCTGGGAGTTGCGGGACGGGGCATATGTGCAGGTCGCGAAGGTCACCGGCGAGGAATCGGCGCGGTTGACGAGTCCGTACGACGTGACGGTGGTGCCGGCCGATCTGATCTCGTAACAGATCTCGGGTAACCTTCCTGCCCGGCACACTGTCGACTTCGGGGGAGTAGCTGTCTGTGGATTCGCACGTGCCGGCCAACCCTGCTGTCCTGCCACCGGCCTATCCGGACCGGGCCGCGTGGGGTACCGCGAGCAAGCTGCGAGCCTGGCAGGCCGAGGCGCTCCAGCTCTATCTCGACAACAACCCGCGGGACTTCCTGGCGGTGGCGACACCGGGCGCCGGTAAGACGACGTTCGCGCTGACCGTGGCCGCCGAATTGCTGCACCGGCGGCAGATCGAGCGGATCACCGTGGTCACGCCGACAGAGCACCTCAAGGTCCAGTGGGCCGACGCCGCCGACAAGGCCGGGATCGCGATCGACCCCGCGTTCGCCGGTCGGCGCGGGAAGACGAACAAGGACTACCAGGGCGTCGCGGTGACGTACGCCGGGATCGCGGTGAACCCGCTCGCGTTCCGGGTCCGGACCGAGCGGTTCAAGACCCTGGTGATCCTGGACGAGGTGCACCACGGCGGTGACGCGCTCAGCTGGGGTGAGGGCGTCCGCGAGGCGTTCGAGCCCGCGGCCCGCCGCCTGTGCCTGACCGGTACGCCGTTCCGCAGCGACGACAACCCGATCCCGTTCGTGACGTACGAAGAGGGCCACGACGGCGTCGCCCGGAGCAAGGCGGACTACACGTACGGGTACGGGCACGCGCTGCGCGACCACGTCGTACGTCCGGTGATCTTCATGTCGTACTCGGGCGAGATGCGCTGGCGGACCAAGGCCGGTGACGAGGTCGCCGCCCGGCTGGGCGAGCCGCTCACCAAGGACCTGACCGCCCAGGCGCTGCGGACCGCGCTGGACCCGGCCGGCGAGTGGATGGGCGCGGTGCTGGCGGCCGCGGACAAGCGGCTGACCGAGGTACGGCGGCACATGCCGGACGCCGGTGCGCTGGTGATCTCGGGTGACCAGAACACGGCCCGCGCCTACGCGAAGACGCTGCGCGAGCTCACCGGCGAGTCGCCGACCGTCGTGCTGTCGGACGAGAAGGCGGCGAGCAAGAAGATCCAGAAATTCTCCGAGGACGAGTCCCGGTGGATGGTCGCCGTGCGGATGGTGTCGGAGGGCGTCGACGTACCGCGGCTGGCGGTGGGTGTCTACGCGACGCCGACGTCGACGCCGTTGTTCTTCGCGCAGGCGGTCGGGCGGTTCGTGCGGGCCCGGAAGCGGGGTGAGACGGCGTCGGTGTTCGTTCCGTCGGTGACCCGGCTGCTCGGGTTCGCGGCCGAGATGGAGGTCGAGCGCGACCACGTCCTGGGCCGCAAGAACAGCAACGAGGACGGCGACATCTTCGCGCTCGAGGACGACCTGCTGAAGCAGGCGAACCAGACCGAGGGCGCGAGCGACGAGCTCGAGGGGAACTTCGAGGCGCTCGGGTCGGACGCGAGCTTCGACCGGGTGGTGTTCGACGGCGGTGACTACGGCACCGGCGGCGACAACGCGTCCGACGAGGAGCTGGACTTCCTCGGGTTGCCGGGCCTGCTGGAGCCGGACCAGGTGCGGGAGCTGCTGCACAAACGCCAGCAGAAATCGCTGGCGGCACAGAAGAAGTCTCAGCGGTCCACCAGCGACCGTGAGGACCCCACGCCTACGGAGCTGGCCACCCACGAGCAGATCGGGCTCCTCCGCCGCGAGCTGAACGGTCTGGTCGCCGCCTGGCATCACCGCACCGGCCAGCCGCACGGCGTCATCCACAACGACCTCCGCCGCAAACTCGGCGGGCCGGCCGCCGCCCACGCCTCGTCCGTCCAGCTGAAGGAGCGGATCGAGCTGATCCGCGACTGGGCCACCCAACGCCGCGCCTGAACCTTCGCGCCTGAACCTTCGCGCCTGAGCTGCAGCGCCGAACGCCCCGTCCTGGACCTCCAGAGCGGGGGCGTTTCCGTCGGTGGCGAGGTGTTGACGTGCTGCGACCGGTGCTGCAAGCTTCGGATACCCGTGCTGCAAGAAATCACCAGACTCACGCAATTTCCGTAGCGCGGAGAACCTCCCACCGCCCCCGATGGAGGACCCCGATGCATCGGAAGACTCTTCTGCGGCTCTTGCTGGCCGCCCTGCTCGTCGCCGCCGGCCTGCTGTCCGTCCCGACCGCGATGGCCGCCGACCTCACCAAGACACTCACCGCCAGCAGCTCACTCGGCGAGTACCCGAGTGGCAACGCCGCCGACGGCAACGCGAACACCTACTGGGAGAGCGGAAACAACGCCTTCCCGCAGTGGCTTCAGGCAGACCTGGGCGCCACCAAGGACGTCAACCAGGTGACGCTCAAACTCCCGTCCTCCTGGGGTGCGCGAATCCAGACCATCACGGTCCAGGGCAGCGCGAATGGCTCGGCGTTCACCACGATCGTCAGCAGTACGGCCTACAACTTCAGCGGCACCAACGTCGTCACGATCGCCTTCAGCAACACCTCGGTGCGCTACGTCCGGCTGACGTTCACCGCGAACACCGGCTGGCCGGCCGCGCAACTGTCGGAGTTCGAACTGGCCGGGCCTGGTGGCGGGCCGGTCGAACCTCCGACCGGCACCGATCTCGCCGCCGGCAAGCCGATCGAGGCGTCGAGCTCGGTCTTCGGTTTCGTCGCGTCCAACGCCAACGACGGCAACGCCGGCACCTACTGGGAGTCGAACGGTTTCCCGTCGACCCTGACCGTCAAGCTCGGCTCGAACGCCGACGTCAGCTCAGTCGTCGTCAAGCTCAATCCGGACTCGGCCTGGGGAGCACGCACCCAGAGCGTCGAAGTCCTCGGCCGTGAACAGTCCGCGACCACGTTCACCTCGGCGGTCGCCAGGACCGACTACCAGTTCGATCCGTCCGCCAATCAGAACACCGTGACCATCCCGGTCACCGGCCGGTACGCCGACGTTCGCCTGCAAGTCTTCAGCAACAGCGGCGCGCCGGGCGGCCAGGTCGCCGAGCTCCAGGTCTTCGGTATGGCGGCACCCAACCCCGATCTCGTGGTGACGAGCGTCGACTGGTCGCCCGCCAGCCCGTCCGAGTCGACGCCGATCACCCTGTCCGCGACCGTCAAGAACAACGGCTCCGCGCCCGGTCCGGCCAGCAGTCTGAACTTCCTTCTCGGCGGCTCGGTCGCCGGCACGGCGAGCGTCCAGGATCTTGCCGCCGGTGCCTCCACCACCGTCACCGCCAACGCCGGCACTCATGCTCAAGGCAACTACACCGTCGCCGCGGTCGCCGACCCCAGCAATGCGGTCGTCGAGCAGAGCGACACCAACAACACCCTCCAGGCAGCGACCCAGCTGACCATCGCCCAAGCCCCGGGACCCGACCTTCAGGTCACCGGTATCACCACCAACCCGGCCAACCCGGCGCCCGGCATGCAGGTCTCCTTCACGGTCGCGGTCAACAACCGCGGTGCGTCGGCCTCCACGGCCAGCACCACCAAGTTGGTCGCCGGCACCACCACGCTCAACGGCAGCACCGCGTCGATCGCCGCCGGAGCCACCGCCAACGTGGCGATCAGCGGCACCTGGACGGCGACCAACGGCGGCGCAACCGTCACCGCCACAGCAGATGCGGGCAATACCGTTGACGAGACCAACGAAACCAACAACACCTTCACCAAGTCGATCGTGGTCGGCCGCGGTGCCGCCGTACCGTACACGTCGTACGAGGCCGAGGCGGGCGACTACATCGGGACTCTGCTGACCGCCGACGCGACGCGGACCTTCGGGCACACGAACTTCGCCACCGAGTCGTCCGGCCGTTCGTCGGTCCGGCTGAACTCGAGCGGCCAGTACGTCGAGTTCACCTCGACCATGCCGACCAACTCGGTCGTGGTCCGCAACTCGATCCCGGACTCCGCCGACGGGCAGGGGCTCCAGGCAACGATCAGCCTGTACGTCAACGGAACCTTCAAGCAGAAGCTCACGCTGTCCTCCCGCAACAGCTGGCTCTACGGCAACACCGACCAGCCCGAGGGACTCACCAATACCCCAGGCGGCGACGCACGCCGCCTCTTCGACGAGTCACATGCCCTGCTCGGCACGTCGTACCCAGCGGGCACCAAGTTCCGCCTGCAAAGGGACTCCGGCGACACGGCGTCGTACTACATCATCGATCTGGTCGACCTCGAGCAGGTCGCGCCGGCGCTGTCCCAGCCGGCCGGGTGTACGTCGATCACGCAGTACGGCGCGGTGCCGAACGACGGGGTCGACGACGCGGACGCGATCCAGCGGGCCGTGACGGACGATCAGAACGGCGTCATCAGCTGTGTCTGGATCCCGGAAGGGCAGTGGCGGCAGGAGAAGAAGATCCTCACCGACGACCCGCTGAACCGCGGGCAGTACAACCAGGTCGGGATCAGCAACGCCACCATCCGCGGCGCCGGGATGTGGTACTCGCAGCTGTACTCGACGATCGAGCCGCAGAACGCGGGCGGCATCAACCACCCGCACGAAGGAAACTTCGGGTTCGACATCGACAAGAACGTGCAACTGTCCGACATCGCGATCTTCGGCTCCGGGAGGATCCGCGGCGGTGACGGGAACGCGGAGGGCGGGGTCGGGCTGAACGGCCGGTTCGGGACCGGTACGAAGATCAGCAACGTCTGGATCGAGCACTCGAACGTCGGGGTCTGGGTCGGCCGCGACTACGACAACATCCCCGAGCTGTGGGGTCCGGCCGACGGGCTCGAGTTCAGCGGGATGCGGATCCGGGACACGTACGCCGACGGCATCAACCTCTCCAACGGGACGCGGAACTCGAAGGTGTTCAACTCGTCCTTCCGCACCACCGGCGACGACGCGCTCGCGGTCTGGGCGAACAAGTACGTGAAGGACCAGGCGGTGGACGTCGGTCACGACAACACGTTCACCAACAACACGGTCCAGCTGCCCTGGCGGGCGAACGGGATCGCGATCTACGGCGGGTACGGCAACAAGATCGAGAACAACCTGGTCTACGACACGATGAACTACCCCGGCATCATGCTCGCCACCGACCACGACCCGCTGCCGTTCTCCGGTACGACGCTGATCGCGAACAACGCGCTCTACCGCTGCGGCGGGGTGTTCTGGAACGAGGACCAGGAGTTCGGCGCGATCACGCTGTTCCCGTCGAACCTCCCGATCCCCGGCGTCACCATCCGGGACACCGAGATCCACGACTCGACGTACGACGGCATCCAGTTCAAGACCGGCGGCGGCGAGATGCCGAACGTTGCCCTGACCAACGTTCGGATCGACAAGTCCAACAACGGTTCCGGCATCCTCGCGATGGGCGGCGCCCGCGGCAACGCCAACCTGTCGAACGTCACCATCACCAACTCCCGAGACGGCGACATCCTCAAAGAACCCGGCAGCACCTTCACCTTCACCGGCCAGTAGGCGGTGCGATCATCGACCCATGAGTTACGACCTGGTGGTCTGGGTGGGTAGTCGGCCGGCCAGCCCGAAGGCGGCTGACAAGCAGTACGAGCGGATGATTCGGCGGCTCGAACGCGACGACGACACTCCACCTCATCCCCGGCTGGTGGCGTACGCGGAAGCCCTCCTCGAGCGCTGGCCCGAGGGTGAGGGCAGTCCGTGGGCCGTCGAGCCGTTGCTCAGCGACGCAGTCGGAGACGTCTTTCCGCTCAGTGTCCTGACCGTTCATGCGAAGGTGGTCGCGGCCTACGCGGCTGGGATGGCGCGGAAGCTCGGGCTCGTGTGTTACGACCCGCAGGAAGGGCTCCTGCGTCCTTAGCTGGCTGGTGCCCCGAGGCCCAGCACCCTGTTGGGGTGCTGGGCCTCATGCCTTACGGGCGGTACACGCGGACGTAGTCGAGTTGCATCGACTCGGACGTCACGGTGGGTGGGATCTTCGCGTACACGAACAGGTCCAGGATCTCAGGGCGTCGCCGGTGCCCTTGTTCCCGAGGCACTGGTCGGCTTCCGCGTTCGAGTGGATGGCCCACTTTGTCCGGTCGATCGCCGTACCGTCGAACTCGTCCGCGAACACGAGATTCCCCGGAGCGGCGTCCGCGGCCCGGAGCGGTACGACGAGCAACCCGAGTACGACCAGCGCGGTAAGTAACTTACGCATCAGGCAAGCCTCTCCGTCGGAAACCAACGGATCAAACAGTCGCTTGATTAGGGCCTAGTTGTCAACTCCTGCAGGCCGATCACGTCCAGCAGCCGGATCGCCTGCTCGGACGCCGATCCCGGCTCGGCCGTGTAGAGCACCACCCGCTGGTCGCGCTCCGGCACCACGAGCACCTCGCAGATCACGTCGATCCGTCCGACCTGCGGGTGAAAGATCGTCTGGCACAGCGTCTGCTGCCGCCCGACTTCGTGCCGCGCCCAGATCTCCGCGAACTCCGGGCTGCCGGCCAGCAGGTCGTCGACGAGCTGGGCGAGGGCCGGATCGTTCGGGTAGGTGCTGGTCGCCGCGCGCAGGTCGGCGGCCGCGTCGCGCGCGAACTCCCGGGTGGCCTCTTCGCCGAACAGTTCGGTCTGCCGATCGGTGAGGAAGCGCAGGCGGAGGAGGTTCCGGTCCCGCGGCGGGAGCGCGGAGAAGTCCGTGATCAGCGCCGCGGCCAGCGGATTCCACGCGAGTACGTCGTACTTCGCGTCCAGGACCAGACCCGGTACGTCGAGCCGCGCGAGCATCCGCAGTACGCCGGTCCGCACCTCCACCGGCGGACCGGATGGCGGACCAGGCTGCTCGCCCGCGAGCCGGAACAGATGGCCGCGCTCGTCGTCCGACAACCGCAGCGCGCGGGCGAGCCCGGTCAGCACCGGGCGGGACGGGCGTGGACCACGACCCTGCTCGAGGCGGGTGTAGTAGTCCGTCGACATGGTCGCGAGGCTCGCGACCTCTTCCCGGCGGAGCCCGGGCGTACGACGGCGCAGGCCGGCCGGGAGCCCTACGTCGGACGGCTGCAGCGCTTCCCGCCGTACCCGCAGGAACTCCGCCAGCCCGTCGCGATCCATGGTCCTAGGATCCCAGGCGCCGGCGGGCTCAGCCAGGGACCGCCGATCCCAGCCTCAGCCGACTCTGCCTGATCGCGCCGGATCACCGGAGGGTGGAGGGCATGAATACGACGAAGATCGCGCTCGTGACGGGCGCCAACAAGGGCATCGGCAAGGAGATCGCACGGCAGCTCGGACGGGCTGGGTTCACCGTGCTGGCCGGGGCGCGGGACCTGCACCGCGGCGAGCTGGCGGTGAAGGAACTGGTTGCCGAGGGCCTCGATGTGGTCGGGATCCAGCTGGAGGTGACGGACGAGGCGTCGGTGCGGGCGGCCGCCGAGCGGGTCGAGGCGGAGTACGGGCGGCTCGACGTACTGGTCAACAACGCGGCGATCATCCCCGCGGGCGACGACGCGGTGTCGCGGATCGAGACCGCCGTACTGCGGTCTGCGTTCGAGACCAATGTGCTCGGGCTGGTGGGCGTGACGCAGGCGTTCCTGCCGCTGCTCCGCAACGCCGACGCCGCGCGAATCGTGAACCTGTCGACGTCGCTGGCGTCGTTCGCGCAGGTCGGCGATCCGGAGTCGCGGATGTCGACCGTGCTGACGGTCGGCTACAACGCGTCGAAGGCGGCGGTGAACATGGTGACGGTCATGCTCGCCAACGAACTGCGCGACACCGGCATCCTGGTGAACGGCGCCGACCCCGGCAACTGCGCGACCGACATGGGCGGCTGGACCGCCGCCCGTACCCCTGCCCAAGGCGCGGCGGTCGCCGTCAAGCTCGCGACGCTCGGCCCCGACGGACCAACCGGCCACGTGTACGCCGAGGAAGGCCGACTGGCCTGGTGAGCCCGACAACCTCTCGTGGGTCCACCCACCAGATGCAGGGTTCGCCCACCGGATCTCAAACGCAAACCCAGCATCTCGTGGGCTAACCCACCTGAGTGCTGGTCAGACGATGGCGCCTGACCAGGCGAGGGCCTGCTTGAGCAGCTGGCCGCGGCCGCCCTCCATGTCGTTGAGCAGGCTCGGCGCCAGTGCCTCCTCCGGCGTCAGCCAGGTCAGCTCGAGCGCGTCCTGGCGCGGGTTGCACTCGCCGGTGACGGGCACGACGTACACGAGGGCGACCGCGTGCTGGCGCGAGTCGTGCAGCGCCGGGCTCATGCCCGGGAACGGGAAGTACTCCGCGACGGTGACCGGGACCAGCGTGGCCGGGAGCCGCGGGAAGGCGGACGATCCGAGGTCCTTCTCGATGTTGCGCTGCAGCGCGTCGCGGATCGGCTCGTTGTGCAGCACGCGCCCGGAGACCAGCGTGCGGGTGATCTCGCCGTTCGCGGGGGACGTGCGGAGCAGGACCCCGATGTGCTCGATCTGGCCGAGCGTGTCGACGCGGACCGGGACGGCCTCGACGTACAGGATCGGTACCCGCGTCCGGGTCTCCGCGAGCGCGAACTCGGACAACCAGCCGGGATTCGGATCAGGCGTTTGCACAGACGACGTCATGAAGGACATCTTTGCTTACGGTCTGAAAGCGGACCTGTACTGGGATGGACTCAGTCCGAATGCTGAGCGGAATCTTCGGGTGGCGTGGCTGGGGTCGTGCCAGCCGACCGTGGTTCCGATCGTGCTGATCGGTAGTTCGGTCTCGATCAGGAGGCCGGCCGCGCGCTCGGCGCGGATGCGGTTCAGGTAGGCCATGGGGGACAGGCCGACGGACTTGCCGAAGAGCCGGATCAGGTAGCCGGGCGCGAGGTTGACGCGGGCCGCGAGTTGGTCGAGGGTCCAGGGTTCGGCCAGGTCGGACTCGAGCAGGCGCATCGCGTGCTGCACCGCCGGATGGGCCGGAGCTCCGAGAGATCCCGGTACGAGGGCGCCGGACAGCAGGCCGAAGACGTCCGGTCCGAGGTACGCGTTCCGCACCACGAGGTCCTCGCAGTCGACGTACCCGTGCCACTCACCGGGCCGCAGTACGACGACCGAGTCCGGCGCCAGCGCGACCTCGCCGGCCGCCGAGACGTGCGTGCCCCGCCCGGCCATCACGACGGCGATCTCGAAGAACGCATGGCTGTGCGGTGCGACGTCCGCGACCACCTCGAGCCGCTCGCCGGCCACCGGCAACCGCGGGTCCGGGAAGACCTCGCTGCTCAACATGTTGTGCATGCCCAACCTCCAGGAGGTCAAGATCGGTCAAGTCCTGGTCAACCACCGCCTGTCCTCGAAGCCCGGCAGCCGCGACGCTGGAAACACCTTCCAGGCCACCGGAATCCGAGGAGAACCCGATGACCACGACCGACCCTACGGCATCCGCGACCGTCGACGAAGAGACCATTTCCGCCTACCGCCGCGACGGCGTCGTCCGGATCCGGAACATCATCGGCCGCGACGAGGCAGCCCGGTTCGCAGCCGCCGCGACCGAGTGGACCGCGGGCGCCGACGACTTGTTCAAGGAGTCGAAGATCTTCAACCAGTACGTCAACGTCTGGCAGCAGAACGACGTACTGCGGGAGCTCACCCTGGACCCGCGTCTCGCCGCGGCGGCGACCGCGCTGGCCGGCGTACCGCTGCGGATCTGGCACGACCAGCTGCTGATCAAGCCACCGCACAACGGCGCGGCGACCGAATTCCACCAGGACGCGCCGTACTGGCCGCACGCCGGTTCGCGAGCCTCGCTATCCGCGTGGATCGCTCTGGTCGACGTACCGGTGGAGCGTGGCTGTATGACGTTCATCCCCGGCTCGCAGGACCACCAGGACCTGCGCCGTCAGGACTTGTCGGACCGCGACGACCTGTTCCGCGCCGCGCCCGACCTGCGCTGGGAGGAGCGCCTGACGATCCCGCTGCAGGCCGGCGACTGCACCTTCCACAACGCGTACCTGGCGCACTCCGCGACACCGAACCTCACCGACGACCCGCGGATCGCGCACGTCAACATCTACTTCGACGCCGAGGCGACGTACACCGGCGCCGGTCACGTGGTCACCGACGGCCTCGGCCTGACCACCGGCGAACCGCTCGCCCACCCACTTTTCCCGACTGTTTAATTCTTCACGTTGTGACATAAGTTGTCAGGGTGCGTCTGCTCACCGACCTCCGCCCGCTGCGTGAGTCCGCCGACTTCCGGAGGTTGTGGATCGGGTCGACGGTGTCGCAGCTCGGTCAGCAGATGACCGCGGTGACCGTCTCGATCCAGGTGTACGCGCTGACGCACTCGACGTTCGCGGTCGGGCTGGTCGGCCTGTGCTCGCTGGTCCCGCTGATCGTCTTCGGGCTGTACGGCGGTGCGATGGCCGACGCGATCGACCGCCGTACGCTCGCCCTCGTCTCGTCGACGGGGTTGTGGCTGCTCTCGATGGTCCTGGTGCTGCAGTCGCACCTCGACTGGGCACAGGTCTCGGTGCTGTACGCCGTGGTGGCCTGTCAGTCGGCGTGCTTCGCGGTCAACAACCCGGCCCGGTCCGCGATCATCCCGCGGCTGATCCGGCCCGAACTGTTGCCGGCCGCGAACACGCTCAGCCAGGCCGCGTTCAACCTGGGCTTCACCGCCGGACCGCTGCTCGGTGCGGCGGTGATCGCCTGGCACGGGTTCGCGGCGGCGTACCTGGTCGACGTGATCACGTTCACCGCGGCGCTTTACGCACTGTTCCGGCTGCCACCGGTGCCTCCGACAGGCGCCGTCCGGAGGGCCGGTCTGCGCTCGGTGCTGGAGGGATTCACGTTCCTGCGCGCCGCGCCGGCGCTGCTGGCGACGTTCCTCGCGGACATCCTCGCGATGGTGTTCGCACAGCCCCGGGCGCTGTTCCCGGCCGTGGCGGGCGCGTTCTTCGGCGGCGGCGTACGGACCGTCGGTCTCCTGCAGGCCGCGCCGGCGATCGGGGCGCTGATCGGGGTGATCTTCTCCGGCTGGGTGACCCGGGTACGCCGTCAGGGCGTGGCAATCGTGCTGGCGATCACGGCGTACGCCGCTGCTGTGGGGCTGTTCGGGCTGTCCCGGACGATCTGGCTGGGCGTCGCGCTGCTCGCGCTGTCCGGGGCGGCCGACATGGTGAGTTCGGCGTACCGGAACACGGTGTTGCAGTCCGCGGCGCCGGACGCGATGCGCGGCCGGCTGCAGGGGGTGTTCATCGTGGTCGTTGCCGGTGGCCCGCGGCTCGGTGACTTCGTCGCCGGTACGACGGCGTCGCTGACCACCCCGACCGTCGCACTGCTCGGCGGCGCTGCGGTCTGCGTCACCGGGCTGCTGATCCTGCTGGCGCGGAACCGTCCGTTCCGGGTCTACGACTCGCAGACCCGCGCGCTCAGCTGATCAGCCGCCGGTCGCCAGCTTCTTGAGGACCGTGAACCACGAGTCCATGTCCGGGTTGATCTCGCTCACCGGCGCGTCGTCGACGGTCACGATCTTGCGGTCGCCGAGCGGCTTCTTCAGCTTGATCGGGGTGACCGACATGTTGCTGTCCTCCGGACAGGGCGCGTCGGTGTCGACGACCACCATGATCTTGTCCTCGAGTTGCTGGACGCTGAGGTCCGACGCGCACTTGCCGACGGTGCCGAACAGCAGGTCCGCATCGTCGTACTTGGGGGCGTTCTGGATCCACTTGAGGTACTTCGGCTTCTTCCCGTCCACCCGCTGGTAGTACTTCACCGGCTGCGGGCTCTTCTCGTCGGGTTCGCGCGAGCCGTCGCCGATGAACGTGCCGTAGATCATGTCGATGCACGGATCCTTGGTGTCCGGGCCGTCGACCGCCCCGAACGCGCGGGCGGCCTTGTAACAGCCGACCGCCTCGCGGTTCAACGAGATGTTGAAGCCGATCAGCGCGACCGCGCCGACGACCATCGCGATCGCGAGCATCCGGCGGGACTTCAGCTGCTGCGGGCCGAGGATGCCGGCCGCCCGGCGGGCCTCCTCGGGGGTGGCGTCGGCCGGCACCGAGGTGGTGCGGAACATCGCCGTGATCGAGCTCGTCCATTGCGGATTGATGATGGTCGGAACGGCATAGACCAGGATCAGAACGACGATCACGACGATAGCTGGGAGCAGCGACCAGTAATTTCGCACGGCAGCAAGATACGGTGCCATCGGGCCGCGCCCGAATAACGGATACCCTGGCAGCGTGCCAGCCGAGACCTCGCAGACGCTCGACCGGGGGCTGACTGTCCTCGAGTTGCTGGCGGACGCCCCCGACGGGCTGTCCATCACCGAGCTCGCCGCGGCGCTCGGCGTCAGCCGGACAGTCGTGTACCGCCTGGTGAACACGCTCGAGCTGCATCGACTCGTACGTCGTGACAGCGAGGGGCGCGCCCGCCTCGGTCTCGCCGTACTGCACTACAGCCGGCGCGTGCAGCCGACGCTGCGTGACGCCGCGCTCCCGGTCCTGCGCTCGCTCGCCGAGGACACCGGCGCCACCGCGCACCTGACGGTTGCCGACGGTGAGGAGGCGCTCGCGATCGCGGTCGTCGAGCCGAGCTGGACCGACTACCACGTCTCCTACCGGATGGGTTCCCGGCACTCGCTCGACCAGGGCGCCGCCGGCAAGGCGATCCTGGCCGGCCGCCGCAAACCCGACCCCGCCGGCCGCCCCTTCGTCGTCACCTCCGGCGAACTCCAGGCCGGCGCCCAAGGCGTGTCGTCACCCGTTCTGGGCGTCCCCGGCGTCGAGGCCTCCATCGGTGTCGTCGTCCTCGGCAAACTCGACCGCGACTTCGTAGGCCCCCGCGTGGCCCGAGCCGCAGTAGAAGTAGCCAAACGCCTCGCCTAGCTGCTGGCAGCCTCGACCAGGGGGAGTACTCGGTGGGGGATCTGTTCGGCGAGGGCGATGACTGTTGAGGCTCTTTGGATGCCTCGGACAATGACTACCTGGTCGATCACGCGTTGGAGGTCGGCGTTCGAGCGGGCGACGATGCGGCACCAGAGGTCCTCGGCGCCGGTGATGGTGTGGACCTCGAGGACCTCGGGGATGCGGGCGAGCGCCTCGGCGACCGTGGTGTGACCTGAGCCCTGCTCGATCTGCAGCGTCGCGAACGCCGTCACCGGGTAGCCGATCGCGCTCGTGTCGATGTCCGGCCCCCACCCGCGCACCACGCCGTCGCGCTGCAGCCGGTCCAGCCGCGCCTGCACGGTCCCGCGCGCGACTCCCAGCCGGCGCGACGCCTCCAGTACGCCGACCCGCGGCTCGGCCGCGAACAACCCCAGGATCCGGGCGTCCAGCGCATCGACCGTCATGGGCAACCTCCCGCGATGGTCAGACTGACCAAATAGTCCAGCAGCATCCGCAGCATACTGCACAGCTTGTCCAGCGAAACCAGGAACTGTTGCGCAACCTGCGCCAACCCACCAGGCTCAGCTGCACGAAACCGACCCGGGAGGGCTTAATGACCAGCACCGATCTCACGCCCGCAGAGCTCGACGCCGATCTCGACCTCGACCAGCTGAAGCAGCTCGTCGGCCTGGTGCCGTACGACGAGAGCACCGACCCGTTCCCGGTCACCGCCATGGACGCGGTGGTGTTCGTGGTCGGCAACGCCACCCAGACCGCGAAGTGGTACCAGCTCGCGTTCGGGATGGACCTGGTCGCGTACTCCGGCCCCGAGACCGGCTCCAAGGACAGCAAGGCGTACGTCCTCAAGGCCGGCTCCGCCCGTTTCGTGATCTCCGGCGGTGTCAGCCCGAAGAGCACGCTGCTCGACCACCACCGCAAGCACGGTGACGGCGTCGCCGACCTCGCCCTCGAGGTCCCGGACGTCGACAAGTGCATCGCGCACGCCCGCAAGGTCGGCGCCGTCGTCCTCGAGGAGCCGAACGACGTCACCGACGAACACGGCACGATCCGCCGTGCGGCGATCGCGGCGTACGGCGACACCCGCCACACGCTGATCGACCGGAGCAAGTACGACGGCCCGTACCTGCCCGGCTTCGTCGCGGCGGCCACCAAGGTCACCCGCCCCGAGGGCCACCCGAAGCGGCTGTTCCAGGCCGTCGACCACGTGGTCGGCAACGTCGAGCTCGGCAAGATGGACGAGTGGGTTGCCTTCTACAACAAGGTGATGGGCTTCGTGAACATGGCGGAGTTCATCGGCGACGACATCGCCACCGACTACTCGGCGCTGATGAGCAAGGTCGTCGCCAACGGCAACCACCGGGTGAAGTTCCCGCTGAACGAGCCGGCGGTCGCGAAGAAGAAGTCGCAGATCGACGAGTTCCTGGAGTTCTACGACGGCGCCGGTGCGCAGCACATCGCGCTGGCGACCAACGACATCCTGCGCACCGTCGACATCATGCGGGCCAACGGCGTCGAGTTCCTGAACACCCCCGACTCCTACTACGAGGACCCGGAGCTGCGGGCCCGGATCGGCGAGGTGCGGGTGCCGATCGAGGACCTGCAGTCGCGCGGCATCCTGGTCGACCGCGACGAGGACGGCTACCTGCTGCAGATCTTCACCGCGCCGATCGGCGACCGCCCGACGGTGTTCTACGAACTGATCGAGCGGCACGGCTCGCTCGGCTTCGGTAAGGGCAACTTCAAGGCCCTCTTCGAGGCCATCGAGCGCGAACAAGAGCGCCGCGGCAACCTCTAGGACCTGGTTAAACGCGTTACCGAGGCCCAGAACCTTGCCGGTAGCAACTGCACACGGCGTGTCGCCGTCCGATTACCGGAATGACTGTCCGGGCAGGCTCCGTTCGCGTAGTGTGCCTTCCTGAGTGGGCGTCGGGGCGTGCACTCAGGAAGGGTTTCGTCATGAAGACACTGAGCATTCTGCTCAGCACCGCCGGCCTGGCCGGCGTAGGCGCGATCGCGTTGTCCGCCCTACCGGCCGAGGCGGCCACGGCCGCCAGCTGCTCGGGCGCGAGGTCCATCGCATCGGCGCCGATGCTGCGTAACCATCAGCCGCCCAGCTGGGGAACGGTCCGGCTCGTCCGGGACAGCTGCTACCAGTACTGGGCCGAGATCACCATGGCGTCGCCGCTCGTCGCCAACGCGAAGGCCAACGCCTTTCTGGTGCAGTACGGCGGCGGCAACAACGGCCGGGTGCTCAGCTGCGACAGCAGCGGCGGCAACGGCTCGGTGATCCAGGGCCAGCGCACCTGCCGGACACCGAAGGTGAAGGCAACCGCCGGAAGCATCACGTTCGCCGCGATCGGCCGCGAGTACCACAACTACGGCGGCGGCTACGAAGAGATCTCGGAGAACATCACCAAGCGCACCCGCTGAAACTCGGACGCGCAGTACCGCGGAGTATTCATTAGGCTCGACTCATGAGTGAGGTTGTCGAGCAGCTGCGTCAGGTACTGCCGCCCGAGGCGCTGGTGACCGATCCGGACCGGATGGAGAGCTACCGGTACGACCGGGCGATGTTCTGCCCGGCCGGGGTTCCGCTCGCCGTCGTCCTGGCCCGGGAGACCGCGCACGTCCAGGCGGCGGTGCGGGTCGCGGCCGAGGCCGGCGTACCGATCGTGCCGCAGGGCGCGCGGTCCGGCCTGTCCGGCGCCGCCAACGCGCTCGACGGCTGCATCGTGATCTCGCTGGAGAAGATGGACCGGATCCTGGCGATCGAGCCCATCGACCGGTACGTCGTCACGCAGCCGGGCGTCTACAACGCGGTCCTGTCCCGCGCGGTCGCCGAGCACGGGCTGTTCTACCCGCCGGACCCGTCCAGCTGGGAGTTCTGCTCGATCGGCGGCAATCTGTCCACGAACTCGGGCGGCCTGTGCTGCGTGAAGTACGGCGTGACCACGGACTACGTGCTCGGTCTGGAGGTCGTGCTCGCCGACGGCCGGATCCTGCGGACCGGGCGGAAGACCGTGAAGGGCGTCGCCGGGTACGACCTGGCGAAGCTGATCGTCGGCAGCGAAGGCACGCTCGGCATCATCACCGAGGCGACCCTGGCGCTGCGCCCGGCCGCCGCGAAGCCGAAGACGATGGCCGCCCTGTTCGGCTCCGGCGTCGAGGCCGGGAACGCGATCCTGGAGATCATCCGCAGCGGCGTCTCGCTGAGCCTGCTGGAGATCATGGACCGGACCACGATCCGCGCGGTCAACAAGTACAAGCGGATGGACCTGCCCGACGAGGCCGCCGCGATGCTGATCGCCCAGTCCGACGCGGGCGGCGAGGCGGGCGCGGCCGATGTCGCCGCGGTGGCCAAGCTGTGCCGCGACCACGGCGCGCTGGAGTGCATCGAGGCCGAGGACGACGCCGAGGGCGAGCTGCTGCTCGAGGGCCGCCGTGCCGCGCTGACCGCCCTGGAGGAACTCGGTACGACGATGATCGACGACGTCGCCGTACCGCGCTCGCGGCTGGCCGAGTTCATCGGCCGGATCGAGGCGCTGTCGGCCGAGCTGGACATCACGATCGGTGTCCTCGGGCACGCCGGCGACGGCAACATGCACCCGACGGTCGTCTTCGACCAGACCGATCCGGCGCAGGCCGAGCGGGCCCAGGTCGCGTTCGACCGGGTGATGGAGATCGGGCTGGAGCTCGGCGGCACGATCACCGGCGAGCACGGCGTCGGGGTCCTGAAGCGCACCTGGCTGGCCGAGGAGATCGGTCCGGTCGCGCTCGACGTGCACCGGGCGATCAAGACCGCCCTGGACCCGAAGAACCTGCTGAATCCGGGAAAGGTCGTTGCCGGCTGACGCTGTGACGGAACCGCAATGCAACTGTCGAGGCCACTCGACGTCCACGCCCGTCGAATGTGACGTCCGGCCGACACCATGGAAGTGAGGACGTGTACGAATCCGCGGGGGGACTTGATGCAGGGTAGGAGGCGCCCGATGGGTCTGTGGCGCCGTACCGTGCTGCCTGCCGTCGCCGCGGTGGCCGCGACGATCACGCTCGCCGCCTGCGGGAACGGCGGAGGTCTGCGGGTGGAGGGCCCCGAATCGCCCCCTCCGACGACCCCGACGCCGTCGGTCGCGTTCGGCACCGGCAGCGCCTCTCCGCGCCCCGAACGCACCCCCGAAGTGGCCGTCGACCTGTACAAAGTCCGGTCCCGGCTGCTCGCCGATCGGCACCTGTCCAGCTACTCGCGGACAGTCCTTTCGAATTGCACCGTGATTTCGCGTTGCCTCAGCAGGGGTAAGACCGTTGATGTATTGCACAGCGGTACACCTCAGCAGATCGTCCTGATCCATACTCTGGAGAAGTTCGTCTTCGGTATCTTCCTGATCGCCGTCGAGCCAACCGGCCCGCGACCGATCTGGGACCTGGATGTCGAGCAACCGACCGTGAACGCCAGCCCGCAAGGTGACCTGGTGGTCGAGTCGAAGATCTTCGCGATCGACGACCCGGTCTGCTGCCCGTCCGGCCGACGGGTCGAGGTCTACCGTTGGAACGGTCGGCAGATGATCAAGGTGAGCTCGACGGACCAGTAGGGAGACTCAAGTTCGTGGTACCGGAAGAACCGGCAGCGCGCATTCTCATGGTTGAGGACGACGCGGTGATCCGTGAGGCGACCCAGTTGACCCTCGAGCGGCACGGCTACGACGTGACCACGGCCGAGGACGGCCTGGAAGCGATCGAGCGATTCGAGAAGATCCATCCGGACGTCGTGATGCTCGACATCATGCTGCCCGGGCTGGACGGAATCTCGGTGTGCCGACGGATCCGCGAGACCAGCACGGTCCCGATCGTGATGGTGTCCGCGCGCGGAGACGCGCTCGACGTCGTACTCGGCCTGGAAGCAGGCGCCGACGACTACGTGACCAAACCGTTCGACACCCAGGTGCTGGTGGCACGGCTGCGGGCGGTGATGCGGCGCGCGGTCTCCGACCCGGAGCGTCCGGCACCGGCGGTCGGCTCCGGCGTCGAGTCGTTCGGCGACCTCGAGCTGGATCGGGAGGCGCTGGAGGTACGGCGCAGCGGACAGACCGTCCAGCTGACGCCGACCGAGCTCAAGCTCCTGATCGAGTTCGCGAACAACCCCGGTGTGGTGCTGAGCCGGTCGACCTTGCTGCAACGGGTCTGGGACTACGAGTGGGGCGGCGACGGCCGGCTGGTCGACGTCCACCTGCAGCGGCTTCGGACCAAGATCGGTGCCGACCGCATCGAAACCGTCCGCGGCTTCGGGTACAAGCTGCGGGCATAGTCGATGGGACTGCGCGGCAAGCTCGGTCTCATCTTCCTGCTGGTCTCCGCGCTCGCGATCCTGGTGCTGTGCGTCGCGGTCTACACCCAGGCCCAGTCGGCCCGGCTGGACCGGACGCGCAGCTTCGCCGACGAGCGGATCCAGCTCGCAGCGCAGAGCTACGACACCAACGACGTACCGGTGTTCGGGGCGAAGCTGGACGATCCGGACCTGCCGCCGCAGTTGCGGGAGGCGGTGCTCGAAGGCAAGCGGGCCACGTTCAAGACCGGATCGCCGCACGCGAAGATGTGGGCGGCGGTCGCGGTCAAGGACGGCAAGGTGCTCTCGATCGAGCAGGACTACGAGAGCACCGACGACTCGATGAAGGCGTTGCAGCAGGCCCTGGTCCTTGGCGGGATCGGCACGGTCGCGCTGGTCGCACTGGTCAGCGTGATCCTGGCCGGCAGTCTGTCCAAACGGATCGTCGCGGTCGCGGGTACGGCTCGGCGAATCGCGGCGGGCGACCTGGACGCGTCCGCCGCCGAGGCCGTTGGCAAGGGCAAGGACGAGGTGCAGTCGCTGGCGACCGCGCTCGACACGATGGCGAGCTCGCTGCGCGGTCAGCTCGAGGCAGAGCGCCGGTTCACGGCGGACGTCGCGCACGATCTGCGTACGCCGGTGACCGGGCTGACCACCGCCGCCGAGCTATTGCCTCCGGGACGTCCCAGCGAACTGGTGCGCGACCGGGCGAAGGTGCTGCGGCGGCTGGTCGAGGATCTCCTGGAGATCGCCCGGTTCGACTCGGGTGTCGAGCAGGCCGATCTGGAACTGGTCGGGCTCGGCGCGTTCGTGGGCTCGGCGGTCGGGCGGTTGCGGATGCAGCAGTCGCTCGCGCCGGACAGCGTGATCGTGCACCAGACCGGGCCGGACGAGACGGTGTCGACCGACTCGCGGCGGATCGAGCGGATCCTGGCGAACCTGATCGTCAACGGGTTGCGGCACGGCCGGCCGCCGGTCGAGGTCACGGTCTGCGGCCGGACGGTCGAGGTCGTTGACCACGGCAACGGTTACCCCGAGGAACTGATTGCCGAGGGCCCGCGCCGGTTCCGGTCCGGGATGGCTGAACGCGGCGCCGGGCACGGCCTCGGCCTGACCATCGCAGTCGGGCACGCCAAGGTCCTCGGCGCCGAGCTGACGTTCGGCGAGGCACCGGACGGCGGCGCCCTGGCCCGGCTGGTGCTCCCAGCCGGACCAGAGACACCGGCCTAGTGGATGCCGTAGACGTTGAACTCGGCGGCCGATCCGAAGACCGCGCCGTTGAGCGAACTGGTGCCGACGAACTTCACGTACCGGCCGGGCTTGGCGGTGAAGTCGACCCGCTGTACGGCGGTGGAGTTCGGGAACTGCCCGGTCGCAACCGGCGTACCCCAGTCCTGACCGTCCGCGCTCACATAGATCTCGTACCCCTTGAACATCCCGTTCGTGCCACTCTGCCGCGGCAGGTAGCCGAACCCGTTCACCTGGTACGTCGACCCGAGATCGAGTGTCATGTAGTGCGGGTAGCCAGCCGGCGTACTGACCTCGGACCAGGCGGAATGCCAAAGGGTGCTGGGGTTTCCGTCCAGCGCCGAGGTTGCGGCACCACCCGTGGCGACGTCCTCACTGCTCACGTCGGCCACCTTGATCCGGGACTGCGGAACGATCCCCGGCGGCAGCACGGTCGCTTCCGCGCTGATCGTTGCCTGACCACCCGTCGCCGTCACCGGGTACTTGCCCTCCGGCGTACCGGCCGGGGGCGTCACGTCCCACGTGGTCGTCGCACTGGTGCCTGCGGCAACGGTCGCGTGGGTCGCCGGCGTGGTAGCTGTGACGGTCCACCCGTCCGGTGCGGTCAGGCTCAGTGTGATGTTGCTGACGGCTACCACATCGTTGTTGGTGAATGTGGTGGTGACGGTGTTCGCTTCACCGGAGACAAGCCCGGTCAGGCCCGACACCGCGACCGACGTACAGTCCGCCGGCTGCGACGTCGTACCGAGATCCGTCACGGCGAAGTTGTCCATGATGAAGTCGCTCTGGTCGCCACCGTCGGTGAGCTTGCGCAGTCCGACCCAGTAGTCGCCGCCGCAGCCGGCCACGAACTCCTGGTTGAACGTCGCCTTCGTCCGCTGTTCGCCAATCGGCGTCGCCTTGACCTCGACGGACGCCGGCCGGTCGACACCCTGGACCCACGCGTACTGCCCCGCGCGGCCGCTCTCGTAGTCGAAGCTGACCTTGTACTTGTGGCCCGGCTGGAAGTTCACCGTCCACGGCGCGGTCCGGTAGACCAGCCCTTGGTTCTCCTCGTGCGACTTGAGCGACCAGTTGCCGTCGAGCACGTCATCGACGAGCTTCCCGTTCCAGCCTGCCTGCGTGTACGGCGCATGCTTGGGAGCGAGCACTGTCCGCGGGTCGGTGACACCACCGGCATCACCCTTCACGAACGGGCCCCAGCCCTGGTCCACGTGCTCGAAGTCGTCGACCAGCCCGGCCGCGGGGCTCGTCGTCTCGACCACCCGCACATCGTCGAGACGAACCCGCGCCGCACCCGCACCTGCCCCGATGGTCAGGTCGGCCATGCTTCCCTTGGCCTGGAACACGACACGAGCGCGCTGGTAGTACGCCTCGTGTTTGTCGTCGGAGGCAACCATGTTCTGCGCCGTCGATCTGGTGACCTGGTTGCGAGCGCCGTCGACGGTCACCGTGGTCGGGCGGGACTTGCCCGGTTCGACCTCGATCCAGGCGGAGGCGCTGTACGTGCGCCCGCGGGTCAGGCCGGTGAGTTGCTGCCGGATAGACGACGCCTTCGTACCGAGTTCGGCGACGTGCTGCCCGTTCTCGAGGGTGCTGATCGTCGCATTACCGGTGACGTTCCAGGCCGCGAGGTTGCCGGCGTTGAAGCCGGGGTCCTGGACGTGCGAGCTCTCGCCCCAGTTCGCGGGCCGCGGCGTCGGCGCCGTGTCCGGGTAGACGACGTACGGCTGGCCGGCCTTCGTGTCGAGGCTGATGCTGCCGTTGCGGACGGGCGCGGTGGCGACCTTGACCCGGCCGGTGTCGGTCAGCTTGTAGACGGAGAAGGACCGGGTACCGGCGAACGCCGCGGGCACCTGCCAGGTGGTGTGGCCGCCCGTCGGGTTGTAGTGGTACAGCTTCTTGTTGTTGTCCCACGGCAGCAGGTACTTGTCGCCGTCGAGCACCTTCGAGTTCCCGACGTACACGGTCCGCTTGCCGTTCTCGACCGCGCCGCGGACGCCGCCGGTGAACGTGATGTCGCTGCTGTTCCAGTCCAGGATCTTCTGCTGCTGCAGGAACTTCGCCGGCAGGTTGCGCTGCCAGACGTTGGTGTAGAACGCGTTCCAGTCGGTCTCGCCGGTCCAGCCCTCGAACTCGACGATCGCGGTCTGGCCGAGGATCGGGTCGTTGTTCCAGACGTCCTTCTCGTGGTTGCGGACGAACCGGATGATCTGCGAGTTCAGGCCCTTGTTGGTGGCGCCGCCGTAGTCGAGGTCGTTGGCCCAGTGCGACCACAGCGACGTCCGCTCGTGCCGGTCGGCCCACTCGGTGGCGATCTGCCAGCCCTGGCCGGCGAGCTGCCGGGACAGGCCGTCGGCGAGCCAGCCCGACTGGTAGTACACGTCGATGTAGAGCTCCTGCAGGTTCTTGTCGGTCTCGTCGCGAAGCTGCTGGAACCGCTTCACGATGTTGCCGGAGGCAAGATCCGGGCGCTGCTTGATGTAGTAGCTCTGGTTCAGCCAGTTCCAGCCCTTGGCGTTCTTGTCGACCAGGTCCTCGCTGAACGCGTTCGCCTCCGGGTAGGACTCGGTTGCGTTGACGTGGACGCCGAATGCCGCGTTCCAGGTCTTGCCCTGCTTGAGCAGCGTGTTCAGGTCGGTCAGGCCGCCGGCGCGGTTGTTGTAGTTTCCGCCGTAGTCCGGGTGGGCGGAGTCGTGGCCTTCAGCGCCGTACCCCTTGAGGACCGCCATCTGGCCGAGGCCATCGGTGGCCAGCGAGATCCGCTTGACGTCGTCGAGCGTCCGCAGGAACGGGTGCGTGGCCTGGCTGGCGAAGTTGAACGGGATGTGTGTGATCACCCGGTTCTTGACCTGGTCGCCGCCGTTCGGCTCGGTCATGATCGAGCGGAACGCGACCGCGCCGTCCTCCCAGTCGACCGTCTGGTCGTTGTTCGCGTCGGGCGTGACGACGACCTTCGCCCAGGGGAGCGGTTCGGTGTACGGCGAGGTGTCGGCACGGTACGTCCATTGGCCGCTCCACACGCCGACGCGCGTACTGCCGTCGGCGGCCTTGCGAGCGCGGTGCCAGAACCGGGCGCCGTCGTCGACCGATGGCCCGGACGGCTTGTCGTACGTCGAGTTCGACTCGATACCCGCCGCGAGCCCGCTGGTGTTGACGAACGCGTACGCCGCTCCGGTCGCGGCCGTGTCGCCCGGCGTGCTCGCGGTGACCGGCGTGATCTTGTCTGCGGTCCGCGTCGAATCCGGATCCAGCGTGGTGAACGCAGTCGTCGCGCCCGCGTCCGTGCTCGCCACCGAGACCAGGTCGTGGTCGGGGATGTCGATGGTGTGCACGCGACTCGTCTCGGTGTCGCGCACCGCGTCGATCGCGAACTTCGTCACCCGCCCCGTCACGCTCAGGCTCGCATCCAGTTCGACGCCGGGCAGGGCGTCGAAGGCCAGCGTGTACGACGCTCGTCCGCCGTCGACCGTCGGCGACGCGGCGAGATGCGCGGTGCGGGTCACCCCGTCGATCATGACCGTCGAGATCGCGTCCGGCTGACCCCCGAGGGCCTGCCCGGAGGCGTTGTCGACGTACTTGACCACCCGGGGAAAGTCCGCCCCGACGGTGACCGTCAACTCCCCCGACCGCAGCGTGAGGTCACCCGCGGCATGCGCACCTGATGGCACGCTCAGCACACCGGCAGCCAACGCTACAGCCAGTACTCCACACCCCACTGAACGTTTCATGCGCCAAAAGTTCGCACGTAAGCGCTGACTCGTCAAGAGAAACGAACAGTTATGAACAAGATCAGCCAGGAATGATCTTTCCGGTGACCGCGCCGAGCCCGATCCGCGAGCCGTCCGCGCCCTGCGCCCACGCGGAGATCGTGACCTCGTCGCCGTCCTCGAGGAACGTGTGTTGTTTCCCGTCCACGATCAGCGGCTCGCGACCGCCCCAGCTGAGCTCGATGAACGAGCCGCGCTGGTCCTTGGCCGGCCCGCTCACGGTCCCGGACGCGTAGAAGTCGCCGGTGCGGACGCTGGCGCCGTTGACGGTCATGTGGGCGAGCATCTGCGCGGGCGACCAGTAGATGTCGCGGTACGGCGGACTACTGACGAGGTGGCCGTTGAGGTAGACCTCGAAGGTGATGTCGAAGTTCGTCAGGCTGCTCCCGCTGAGGTACGGGAGGACGGGTGGGTCCTGCGCCGGGAGCGGGACCGCAGCGGCGGCGAGTGCGTCGAGCGAGACAACCCAGGGGGAGATCGACGTGGCGAACGACTTGCCGAGGAACGGGCCGAGGGGCACGTACTCCCAGGCCTGCAGGTCGCGGGCGGACCAGTCGTTGACGACCACCACGCCGTACACGTGCTCGTCGAAATCCTCAACAGGAACAGGCTTTCCGAGCTTGGACGGCGTACCGACGACGTAGCCGAGCTCGACCTCGATGTCGAGTCGCTGGGACGGGCCGAAGGTCGGCGCCGTCGCGTCCGGGGCCTTGCGCTGGCCGGAGGGGCGGACGATGTCGGTGCCGCTGGCAACGATTGTGCCGGCGCGGCCGTGGTAGCCGACCGGGAGGTGCTTCCAGTTCGGCAGCAGCGGCTCGGAGTCCGGGCGGAACAGGCGGCCGAGGTTCGACGCGTGCTGCTCGGAGGCGTAGAAGTCGACGTAGTCGCCGACCTCGAACGGCAACTGCATCGTCACCGCGGTCTGCGGGATCAGGTGCGGCTCGACGGCGTCCCGGTCGTTCTCGTTGCGGACCAGATCGAGCAGCCAGTTCCGGGTCGCGCGCCAGGCCGGGCGGCCGAGCGCGAGGAACGCGTTCAGCGTCGGCTCCGCGAACAGTTGCGCGCCGTCCAGCATCTGCGCGGACGCGACCGGCGCGAGGTCGATGATCTGGTCGCCGATCGCCGCACCCACCCGCGGCTCCTCGTCGCCGTGCCGGAACACACCGAGCGGCAGGTTCTCCGGCCCGAACGGCGAACCGTCCGGGATGTCGATCCAGCTCATTCATCCCTCCATCAAGGTCAAGGCGATCAGGTCCGCGCGTGGCTCGTCGATGCTGCAGGAGCCGAACGACGTGAACCACCGGCGCGTGCTCGCCGCCTGATCGTCGGACATTTCGCGCGCCCGGGCCGCCAGGACCTCACCGTCCCGCTGGTCGAGGAGCTGGACCAGTTCGTCGTGTGCGGCCCCGTCGAGCGATGCCCGGGTCGCGATCAGGACGTTGAGGAACCCGTGGTGCTCGAAGCCGGTGTCTTCGGCGGTGTGCCGGACCGCGTTGTGCAGACCGGCTGTGCACTTGAAGGCCACCTCGCGATCAAGGCAAGCGGTGATGAAGGATGCCACCTGGCCGGCCGACGGGAACAGTGCGGCGTCGAGGCCGCCGGTGCGGAGTTTCGCGGCGTACCCGGCGTCGGCGACCACGTCGAGGGCGCGCTCCCACGCTCCGTCCAGTCCGAGCTCGACGTACGCCGTCTCCTCGTCGAGGCAGTCGTCGCACGCCCGGACCACGCGCAGCGCGTTCCGGGACAGGTCGTCCTCGTCGCGCAGCCGGACCTCGACCGCGGTCACCTCGACGTCCTTCGAACGGTCGCCCCAGCGAACGGCGGGCTCGATTCCGCCGGCGCCGCCGGAGATCACCACCGCCACGCGGAGCGGTGCCGTGCCGGTGCGGGCGGCTTCGGCGGCGACCTTCATCAGGTCGTCGTCGGTGCACACGAACGTGCCGACCAGGTCGGCGTACGGCGACCGGCGGTGGACGTGGTGGGCCGCGACGGCCTCGGGCAGCGGCAGGTCGCCCGGCGGGAACATCGAGGCGTCGTCGACCAGGTGCCGGTACAGCGCAGGGACGGTTGACATGGGTCGAAGCCTAACGGATGCTTTCGGTAAGCGGACGCAGGCGTTCGGATACCGTACACCGTGGAGTGGAAAGATGGCGTTCTACCGGCAGGTCGGGGAAGTTCCACCGAAGCGGCACACGCAGTTCCGGAAACCGGACGGCGGGCTGTACTACGAGGAGCTGATGGGGGAGGAGGGGTTCTCGTCGGACTCGTCGCTGCTGTACCACGCCGGCGTACCGTCCGCGATCGTCGATTCCCAGGTGTGGGACCTGCCGGATCTCGCCACCGTCCCGAACCACCCGCTCACGCCGCGGCACCTGAAGCTGCACGACCTGTTCACCGATACGTCCAAGTCGAACGCCGTGGAGGACCGGCGGCTCGTACTCGGCAACGGTGACGTCCGGATCTCGTACGTCGTGGCCGAGCAGCCGTCGCCGTACTACCGGAACGCGATCGGCGACGAGTGCGTGTACGTCGAGAAGGGCTCGGCGACCGTGGAGACCGTGTTCGGCGTACTGAACGCGGTCCCGGGCGACTACGTGATCATCCCGCGCGCGACCACGCACCGCTGGCTGCCCGGGCCGGAGGGCGTGCACGCGTACGCGATCGAGGGCAACTCGCACATCGCGCCGCCGAAGCGCTACCTGTCCCGGTACGGGCAGTTCCTCGAGCACTCGCCGTACTGCGAACGCGACCTGCACCCGGCGGCCGAGCCGCTCGTGGTGGAGGGGACCGACGTCGAGGTTCTGGTGAAGCACCGCGGGAACGGCGCCGGCGGGATCGTCGGCAGCCGGATGACGTACGCGACGCACCCGTTCGACGTGGTCGGTTGGGACGGTTGCCTGTATCCGTACACGTTCAACGTCAGCGACTTCGAGCCGATCACCGGGCGGGTGCACCAGCCGCCGCCCGTGCACCAGGTGTTCGAAGGGTACAACTTCGTGGTCTGCAACTTCGTGCCGAGGAAGGTCGACTACCACCCGTTGTCGGTGCCGGTGCCGTACTACCACTCGAACGTCGACTCCGACGAGGTGATGTTCTACTGCGGCGGCGACTACGAGGCGCGGAAGGGCTCCGGGATCGGGCTCGGGTCGATCTCGCTGCACCCCGGCGGGTACGCGCACGGGCCGCAGCCGTCGGCGATCGAGGCCTCGCTGGGCGCCGAGCGCTTCGAGGAACTGGCCGTCATGGTCGACACCTTCCGCACGCTCGAACTCGGCGAGGGCGGCCAGGCGGTCGACGACGGCGTCTACGCCTGGACCTGGGCGGGTCGCCGCAAGTCGTAGCGGTCTGTGGGATTCTGTCCCCTGTGAGTGAGGACGGGGACGTAGCTTCACAGGTTTCGGAGACCAGTACTTCAGTTGTCGGGCCGGAGGTGCAGGTGCCGCCACAGGATCCGGGGCAGCCGTTCGTGGTCGGGGTCGACCGGGACGCCGTACTGCGGCGGCGTGAGGTGGTGCGGACCGTCGAGCGGCGCGGCGCGTGGGTGACGCTGGCCCTCGGCGCGATCGGGATCGTTGCCGCGATCTACGCGCTGATCGCCTTCCGCGGCTCCGGGATGTGGCCGTTCGCGCTGTTGTTGATCGTGGCAATGATCCCGCTGGTGCTCAGCACGGTCCTGGTGTATCGCGTACAGGCCGAGCGGGTGGAGTGGTACGACGCCAACGAGCTGCCGCCCGTGGCGATGCGGATCTCCGCCAAGGGCCTCGAACTGGCCTGCGACGGCGCGGCGTTCCCCGTGGTGCTGCCGTGGGCGACCGTCCGCGGCTTCACACAGCACAAGCTGCTCGGCCAGTACATGCTCGACCTGGCTCTGGTCCGCGGCGTCGGCGCGACGACGGCCGGTGTCCGTGGTCTGGACCAGCCGTCCGTCCGCAGCGTCGTGAAACCGAACCCGCTGCTGCGCCCCACCGGCATGTTCCTGGTCAAGGCGCTCGACCAGCCGGTGCACGTCATCGACGAGGCCATCAAGCACTTCTCCGGCGGCGCCGCCGGGGTCCTACGCTGACCTGCCGAGCTGCAAGGCTCGAGGCATGAACGAGAGCTTCGTGGTCGGCCTGAAGCGCGACGAGATGCTGCGGCGGCGCAGCAGAGTCCACCGGGTTCGGATGATCAGCGGTGGATTCACACTGCTGATTTCGATGGTCGGCCTGGCCCTGTCGATCTGGCTCACGTTCCGGCTCGGCGGCTCGTGGATCATGGGAATGCTGATGATCGCCTGCATGGTGTTCCTCTTCGGGAGCAGCCTCGTCCCCTTCGTCCAGTGGGGCAAGCTGAAACGCTGGTACGCCGGCACGGACCTCCCGCCGTATGCCCTGCGGATGACCGCCGCCGCACTCGAACTCGGCGTGGAGGGCGCACCGGCGCCGGTCGTGCTGCCGTGGCCGGCGGTGGTGGGCTTCCGGCGGAAGCGGAAGCTCGGGCAGCCGCTCCTGCAGGTCGTCGTACAGCCCGGGGTCACCGCAGCCAGCCCGGGCGTCAGCGGCCTTGACCAGCCGGTTGTCCGGGCGCTGCTGCGGCGAAGCAGGCGGGTCAAGACTGCCGGTGTCTACAGCGTCGCGTCTCTTGACCAGCCCGTTGAGGCCATCGACCAGGCGCTGCGGTACTTCTCCAACGGGGTCGCGGCCGTGGCCCGTTAGCAGGGCAGCGAGCGGTACGTGTAGCCGAGCTTGGTGAGTTTGGTCAGGGCTCGGTCGAGCGCTGCGACGGTCTGGGAGCGGTTGCCGCCGCCGTCGTGCAGCAGGATGATCGCGCCGGGACGGGCCCCGGCCATGATCGCGTGCTCGATGCTGGCGGCGCCGGGCTTCTCCCAGTCCTTGGTGTCGACGTCCCAGAGCACCTGCCGCTGGTGGTACGACGCGGCGATCGCCTGGATCTTCGCGTTGGTGGCGCCGGTCGGCGGCCGCAGACACTTCGACTTCACGCCTGTCGCGATCTCCTGCCGCACCTTCGCGTCCGGCAGCAGAGTCAGCGTCTTGTGGTCCCAGGTGTGGTTGCCGACGGTGTGCCCGGCGGCTCGCTCGGCGGCGATCAGTTCCGGGTACTGCGCCACCTGGATCCCGAGCACGAAGAACGTCGCCTGCGCCTTGTGCTTACGCAGGAGCTGCAGGACCTTCGGGGTCCACTCGTGCTGGGGACCGTCGTCGAAGGTCAGGTAGAGGACCTTCCCGTGAGCGGCCAGGTTCCAGTCGTCGGCGGGCGGCTTGGCGACCGGGTGCTTGGCGGGCTGCGCGGGTTGTTTGGTCGACGACGGTTCACCGCGCTTGGACGTGATCGGCGTACCCAGCAGTCCGTGGCCGGTCGTCGGGGAGACGGGCGGGGCGGCGGACGTGACGGAGTGGTCGGAGGGCGTGGCGGCTTGGGCGAGGACGGCACCGCAGAGGAGGGCGGCGACCAACGGCAGCAGTTTGCCGGGCGGCCTGGTCACGGGGCCTCCCGCCCTGGACTGAGGAGCGGAGGGAGCGCAGCGACCGGAGCGACGAGGGAAGGGCGGGAGTTCCAGCCCCGTGACCCGCCGCGCCGGAGGCGTGGCATGAGGGCGGTCATGAGGGGCATCTTCTCGCGAGCCTGGGGCCATGGGTTCGCGGGGTGGGGGTGTGTCGGCCGTATCGTGTGCCAACGGGGCCGGAGATCCCGGCCGGAAGACCTGTGAGGCGGGCCGATGACGGACAGCGGTGAGCGGACGAGCATGACACGACGCACGGTGATCGGCGGCGCGGCGGCGCTGGCCGCGGCCGGTTTCCAGGCGGTCCCGGCGTACGCGGACGACGACCGCGGCGGGCCCGGGAAGACCGTCCGGCTGACCGTGATGGGCACCACCGACCTGCACGGCAACGTGTTCAACTGGGACTACTTCAAGAACACCGAGTACGACGACAGCGCGCACAACGACATCGGCCTGGCCAAGATCTCCACACTGGTCAGCGCGGTCCGGGACCGGATCGCCGCGGACCGGCACGCGCCGCGCCCGCTGCTGCTCGACGCCGGCGACACCATCCAGGGCACGCCGCTGTCGTACTACTTCGCGAAGATCGAGCCCATCACCGGCGGTCACACGCACCCGATGGCCGCGGCGATGAACCGGATCGGGTACGACGCCGCCGCGCTCGGCAACCACGAGTTCAACTACGGCCTCGACATCCTCCGCAAGTTCCAGCAGCAGCTGCGGTTCCCGCTGCTCGGCGCGAACGCCCAGGACTGGACCACGGGCCTGCCGGTGTTCCCGCCGTACACGCTGAAGCGGGTGCAGGTGCCGGGGGAGAAGCCGATCACCGTCGGCATCCTCGGCCTGACCAACCCGGGCATCGCGATCTGGGACAAGGCGAACGTCGAGAACAAGCTGAAGTTCGGCGGCATCGTCGAGCTCGCGAAGATCTGGGCGCCGCGGGTCCGCAAGGCCGGCGCCGACGTCGTGATCGCCTCCGTGCACTCGGGGATGGACCTGTCCTCGTCGTACGGCGACGCGCTGCCGTACCCGGAGAACGCGTCGGTGCTGATGGCCGAGACCGTCCCGGGCATCGACGCCGTCCTGGTCGGCCACGCGCACCTTGAGATCCCCGAGCGGCTCGTCACCAACAAGACCAGCGGCGAGCAGGTGGTGCTCAGCGAGCCGCTGAAGTGGGGCATGCGGCTGTCGCTGTTCGACCTCGACCTGCAGAAGGTCCACGGGCAGTGGAACGTCGTCGGCCGGCACAGCCAGGTGCTGAACGCGAACACCGTCGACGCCGACCCGGACGTCGTCGCGCTGCTGCAGAAGGACCACGACAAGGTCGTCGAGTACGTGAACTCGAAGATCGGCACCTGCACCGAGGCGATGTCCGCGGCGACCGCGCCGTGGGAGGACACCGCCGCGCTGGACTTCGTGAACTTCATCCAGGCCGACGCGGTCTCGAAGGCCCTCGCCGGTACGCCGCAGGCCTCGCTGCCGGTGCTCGCGATCGCGGCGCCGTTCAACCGGGCGGCCGCGATCCCGGCCGGCGACGTCTCGATCCGCGACGTCGCCGGGCTCTACGTCTTCGACAACACGCTGCTCGCGGTGACGATGAGCGGTACGCAGATCAAGGAGTACCTGGAGTTCTCCGCGCAGTACTTCAAGCAGGTGACCGGCACCGGGCCGTTCCCGTCCGACCAGGTCACGAACGCCCCGACCCCGACTGCGCCGAACGGTACGCCGGACTACAACTACGACATCCTCGGCGGCCTGTCGAAGCCCCTGACCTACAAGATCGACATCGCCAAGGCGGCCGGCTCCCGGATCACGGACCTCGCGTACGACGGCACGGCGGTGGCCGCCGACCAGCAGTTCGTTGTCGCGGTCAACAACTACCGCCAGTCCGGCGGCGGCAACTTCCCGCACGTCAAGACCGCACCGGTCGTCTACAACCGCCAGGTCGAGATCCGCCAGCTGATGATCGACTACGTCACCGCCACCGGCACCGTCGACCCGAACACCTTCCACACCGGCGACTGGTCCCTGGTCTCCAACGGCACCCCCATCACCGTCACCACCTAACGCCAAATTTGCCTGGCAGACCCACCAATTTGCCTGGGTCAGCCAGGCAAATGGTGGCCGCCTGCTCACCGAGGTCTTGACCGGGGTGTGGCTAAGTGATTTAGTCAGTTTGTGAGTTACTCAGCTGCGGAAGTGCCGCCCAGTCTGTCCGACCGGTTGACCGAGTCGATTCTCGGGATCATCCGGGACGGCGGGCTGCGGCCCGGTGACGCGATCCCGTCGGCGCGGGAGCTGGCGAAGCGGTTCGCGATCACCACGCCGACGGTTCGGGAGGCGCTGCGGAAGCTCGAGGCGACCGGAGCGGTCGAGTTCCGGCACGGTTCCGGGACGTACGTCGGTCCGACGATCAACAACGTCGTACTGGCGAATCCGCATCGGCCGCCGATCACGAAGGACTCGGTGCTGCAGCTGATCAGTGCGCGCCTGGTGATCGAGCCGGCGGTCGCGGCGCAGTCGGCCCTGGCGCGCCGGGCCGAGAACCTGGAGCGCCTGGAGGCCGCCGTCACCAACGCGCTCGTCCCGCCCGGTGGTCCGGCGTTCGCGCTGAACTTCCACGTCGAGCTCGCGGCCGCTTCCGGGAACCCTTTGCTGCAAGAGGTTCTGGCCTCGCTGCTGAAGGTCCGGGTCCGCGAGCAGCAGCAGATCCGCGCGCTGTACGACAACCGCGGACGCGATCACAAGGAGCACCAGGCGATCGTGGAGGCCGTCCGCGCGCAGGACGCCGTACAGGCCGAGCGCCTCACCCGCGAACACCTCGACAACATCCGCCGCGCCGTCGAGTCCTCGCCGGAGCTGTCGTGAGACTTGCCGAAATGACGACCGATGAAGCGCAGGCCGCCGTACGCCGGTCCCCGCTGGTGATCGTTCCGGTCGGCGCGCAGGAACAGCACGGTGGCGGGATGGCGATGTCCACCGACACCGTCCGCGCCGTCGGCGTCGCCGAGCGGGTCGCGGAACGGCTGGCCGGCCGCGCGGTGATCGCCCCGGCAGTCCCGTACGGCGTCTCACCGCACCACATGGCGTTTGCCGGGACGATGACGTTGTCGCCGGCAACGTTCATGCAAGTTCTCCGGGACCTGGTGTCCAGCCTGCACGACCACGGCTGGCGGCAGTTCCTGGTGATCACCGGGCACGGAGGGAACAACGCCGCCCTGTCCGTGCTCGCGCAGGAGTACGTCCGCAGCGAGCTCACGTTCGCGTGGACCCCCGTCACGTCCGTCGTTTCGGACCTGATCACAGGAGTCAGCGAGGTGCACGGTCACGCCGGCGAGGCGGAGACCGCGCAGATGCTGTACCTGGCACCGGACCTGGTCCAGGCCGACCGCCTGGAGCCCGGCGCCACCACGCTCGACGACCTGAACACCACGGCCCGGCTCTCCCGGCAGTCGCGCGGACCGCGGCTGTCCGTCGGGTTCGACGCGTACCACAAGCGTGGCGTGCTGGGTGATCCCCGCCGCGCCACAGCCGAGGACGGCCGGCTCCTCGTGGAGACCGCCGCCGACCGGATCGCCGCCTTCGCCGACGACTTGCTCTCAGCCTGATCGCGAGAGCCTGACGCTGCACCCCCGAACACTGGACCTTCGCTCAGGGAGGTCCAGGCGCGAGCCTGCCCGCCTGCAGGCCGCATGCCCCCGAGGAGGCCCCTGATGAACCTCGCACGCCCCAAAATCCCCCGTCGTACCGCCCGCCGAGTCGGTGCGCTGCTAGGAGCGGCGGCTCTGGTGACCGCCGCCACCACGTTGCCCACGGCAACTGCGGCCGGCACCAACAGTGCCGGTTGCGGCAAGCAGGCCGCACCGAGCGGCGACTACACCGTCACCAGCGGCGGTCTCACGCGCACCTATCGCCTGCACGTGCCGGACAACTACCAGAGCTCCAAGGCCAAGCGACTCATCCTTGTGTACCACGGCCGCGGCAAGACCGGCGCGCAGACCGAGGCGTTCTCCGACCTGTCGAAGCTCGACGCGATCGTTGCCTACCCCAACGGTGTGATCGGTGACGAGAACAAGCAGGCCTGGCAGGGCGCGCCGTACTCCGCCGAGGGCGTCGACGACGTGAAGTTCACCGAGGATCTGCTCGACCGGCTGGAGGCGTCGTACTGCGTCGACACGGACGCCGTCTACGCGACCGGCAAGTCCAACGGCGCCGGCTTCACCGGGATCCTCGCCTGCCGGCTCGCCGATCGGATCGCGGCGATCGCCCCGGTCTCCGGCGCGTTCTACATCGAGGGCACGCACTGCGCGCCGAGCCGCCCGGTCCCGGTGCTCGACATCCACGGCACCGGCGACACCACGATCCCGTACGGCGGTGACGGTCAGCGCGACCTGCCCGACGTACAGACGTGGGTCCGGGACTGGACCGTCCGCGACCACTGCGACCCGGATCCGAAGACGAGCCGGATCGGTGACGACGTACTGAAGTTCACCTACAAGGGCTGCAAGGCCGACGTCGTGCACGTCGCGGTCACCGACGGCGGACACAGCTGGCCGGGATCGGATGCGACGTCCGGCCCGGGCTACGTGACGCAGACGTTCGAAGCGCACGAGCTGATCGGCGCGTTCTTCGAGGCGCATACATTATGAGTACGGCGACCGACACGAGGGAGCTGCCGCGCCTGGTCAGGGCGATGGCCGTCATCGAGCGGATCGGGAACGCGCTGCCGCACCCGTTCTGGCTGTTCTGGATCCTGTCGGCGATCCTGGCCGTGGTGAGCGCGATCCTGTCCGCGCTGGACGTCTCCGTACTCTCGCCGAAGGACGGCAAGGAGGTCGCCGTCCAGAACCTGCTGTCCGGTGACGGCCTGCAGATGGCGGTGTCGACGGCGATCTCGAACTTCGCCGAGTTCCCGCCGATGGCCACGATCGTGGTCGTGATCATGGGCGTCGCGCTGGCCGAGCGGACCGGGTTCCTGCAGGTGCTGATGCGGGTCAGTGTGTCCCGGGTGCCGCAGTCGATGGTGGTGTTCGCGGTCGCGTTCGCCGGCACGATGGCGCATGTCGCGTCGGCCGCGGCGTACATCATCCTGGTGCCGCTCGGCGGGCTCGCGTTCCGCGCGGTCGGCCGGTCGCCCATCCTCGGCATCGTGGTCGCGTACACCGCGATCGCCTCCGGGTACGACGCCAGCCCGATCCCGACCCCGAACGACGCGATCTTCGCCGGCATCACCACCGCGGCCGCCAAGACGATCGACCCGAACGCCCATGTCTCGGTGCTGTCGAACTGGTTCTTCAACATCGCGTCGTCGGTCCTGCTCGCGCTGGTGATCACGCTGGTCACCCGGTTGGTGCTGAGCAAGCGGACCGACCTCGACGCCGACCCGGACGCGCCTGGTGACGACGCGGATCAGCTGGCCGTGTCGGTTGCCGAGCGCAAGGGTCTGCGCCGGGCCGGGATCGTGTTCCTGGTCGCGGCCGCGGCGATCGTCGCGATGCTGCTGCCGCACGGCTCGCCGTTGCGCGGCAAGGACGGCAGCATCGTCGACTCGCCGTTCCTGGACGGCATCGCGCTGGTGGTCGCCGTCCTCTTCGGCCTGGTCGGCATCACGTACGGCGTGACTGTGAAGGCGATCGAGCGCGCGGCCGACGTACCGAAGCTGATGGCCGAGGGTATCAAGCAGATGGCGCCGGTGCTGGTGCTGTTCTTCGCGATCGCGCAGTTCCTCGCGTACTTCGACTGGAGCAACATCGGGGACCTGCTGTCCGCGGAATCGGCCCGGGTGCTCGGTGATCTCGGGGCGCCGAAGGTGGTGATCTTCCTCGGCATCCTCGCGCTGCTGACGGTGATCAACGTGCTGGTGACGAGCGGCTCCGCGATGTGGTCGCTGACCGCGCCGATCCTGGTGCCGATGATGCTGCTGCTGAGCGTTCCGGCCGAGACCACGCAGGCGCTGTTCCGAATCGCGGACTCGGGGTCGACGGCGATCACGCCGATGAGCCCGTACTTCGTGATGGCACTCGGCTTCCTGCAGCGCTACCGCAAGGACGCCGGCGTCGGCACACTCGCGTCGTACACGGTTCCGCTCGCCGTCTCGATGACGATCGCCTGGACCCTCCTCTTCCTCGCCTGGTGGGCCCTCGGCATCCCCCTCGGCCCAGGAGCCCCCGTCAGATAAGAGAACTGCGCGCCGCTGTACGCACTTCAAAGTGCCTTTTGTAAGCCCTCTCTTACTCACTCATGATGGTGTTACGCACTACTAGTGAGGTGAGGAAGATGGTTGTTGACCGGGGTCTTGCCGCGGCCTACTCCTGTGAGTTCGCTGGCCGCACGGTTGGTGGCGATCTCGCTGTGGTGGGTGGCGGCCCAGCCGGCCATCGCCATCACCGCATTCATCAGGGATCGACCGAGATCCGTCAGCTCGTACTCCACTCGCGGCGGGACCTCGGCGTACGCGGTCCGCGTGATCAGACCGTCACGCTCGAGGTTCTTGAGTGTCTGGGTCAGCATCCGCTGCGAGATCCCGGGAATGCTCGCCAGTAGTTCGGAGTAGCGCAGCCGCCCTCCGCCGAGCGTGCTGATGATCAGCACGGTCCACTTGTCGCCGATCCGGTCGAGCACCTCGCGGATGAACGCGCTGTCTTCGGGCCATGCCTGACACGGCCCGCTGATCCTCGTCGGTGTCGCCATCTCACCACAATACAGACCTCTCAGTCTGTTACCACACGACCAGTAAGTAGCAGTCCCATTCATCACCGAAAGGAAACTCACCGTGCCCACCATCGCCATCGTCGGAGCCGGATCCGGCCTCGGCCTGTCCATCGCCAAGGCCTTCGGGGACAACGGATTCTCCGTCGCGCTTGTCGCGCGCACCCAGGAGAAACTCGACACCCTCGCCGCTGAGCTGAAGGAGGCCGGGATCGAGGCTGCCGGCTTCGCTGCCGACGTCATGGACCCGGCGTCGGTCGCCGTCGCCTTCGACCGGATCAAGGAGCGCTTCGGAGACGTAGACGTCCTCGAGTACTCGCCTGCCCCGCACAGCCACGTCCCCGGCCTGAGCAACCCAGGCCCGCTGGAGGCGAGCAGAGCCAACATCCAGCCGCAGATCGACTACTACCTCTACGGCGGGATCGCGGCCACCGAGCAGGTGCTGCCCACCATGATCAAGCGCGGCAGCGGCACCATCCTCTACACCACCGGCGGCACTTCCAAGGACCCGCTGGCCGGGCCCGCCGAGTTCACCACGACCACCATCGGCAGCGGTGCGCTGCGCAGCTACGCGTTGAAGCTGCACCAGGCGACCGCGGACACCGGCGTGTACGTCGCGCACGTCCCGCTCTTCGCCTGGATCGGCGCCGGCGGGCCCGAAACCCAGCCCGACACCATCGCTCAGCACTACTGGACAACCCACACCAAGCGCGACGGAGCCGAGCAGCCCTACGTCGCCCTGTAACAGGACGCTTCCCCTCAGCGCGAAGCGGTCAGGTGAGAGCTACGCCTGCGTTGCGGAGGTCGGTCAGGGCCTGGTCGGTGCTGGCCTCGGCGACGCCTGCGGTCAGGCCGGTGAGAACCGTCGTACCGAAGCCTTCCTGGCGGGCGTCGAGGGCGGTCGCGCGGACGCAGTAGTCGGTCGCGATACCGCAGACGTCGACGTCGGTGACGCCCTTACCGCGTAACCAGTCGGCGAGCGTGTGACCGCCCTCGTGCGACTTGCCCTCGAAGCCGGAGTACGCGGCCGCGTACTCGCCCTTGTCGAAGATCGCGTCGAACGGCTGCGGGTCCAGGTTCGGGTGGAAGCTGACGCCGTCGGTGCCGGCCACGCAGTGCCGCGGCCAGGAGTGCACGAAGTCGGGTTCCTTGGAGAAGTGGTCACCCGGGTCGATGTGGTGGTCCCGGGTGGCCACGACGTACGCGTACTGCCGCTCGTCCGGCTCGGCCTCGTGCCATTTGTGCAGTAGCTCGCCGATCCGGAACGCGACGTCGGCGCCACCGGCGACGGCCAGGCTGCCGCCCTCGCAGAAGTCGTTCTGCACATCAACCACGATCAGTGCCCGGGCCATCGCGACGCTCCTTTCCGGAGTGCTTCTGAGCCCACCGTACAAGCGCCGACGCCGTCAAGGCTGCATTACGCAGGGATCAGATCGCCGCCGGTCACGTGCAGCAGCTGGCCCTGGATCGCCTTGGTCCGAGGCGAGGTCAGGAACAGGATCGCGTCGGCGAGCTCGGACGCGTCCGGCAGGTGCCGGGCGGTGAATCCGGCCGCGATCCGGTCCAGCGCCTGGCGGGGGATGACCCGGTGCGCCCCGTTCTCCAGCGTGATGCCCGGGAGTACGACGTTGACCAGTACGCCGTCCGCGCCGAGATCGTGCTGCAGGCTCGCCGCCAGGCCGTGCAGTCCTGCCTTCGCTGCGCCGTACGCCCAGGTGCCGCGCATGCCGCGCTCGGCGATGTCCGTCGAGATCAGCACCAGCCGCCCGTGTTCGGAGGCGCGGAGTGCCGGCGCGACCTGCTGGACAAGGTGGAAGTTGCCCTCGAGGTTGGCGCGGATGATCTCGGTCCACCACTCGACCCGGGAGTCCTCAATCCGCTCCGGTCGGTCGTCGTACCCGAGAGTTCCCCAGCTGACCGCGTTCGCGACCACGGCGTCCAGCCCGCCCCAATGCTCGACCGTCGACGCGACGGCGGCCGCGATCGTCTCGGGCGCACCGAGGTCCAGCTGGACGACGTACGCCGTACCGCCGGCCGCGTCGATCTCCTCCGCGACCGCCTCGGCCGCGTCCTTCTGGGAGTTGTAGGTGATCGCGACCCGGGCACCTTCCCGCCCGTACGCGATCGCGGTCGCCCGCCCGATCCCCGACGACCCACCCGTCACCAGCACCGCGGCATCCTTCAAACCCAGGTCCATGACCCGTCCTCCTGCATACATTGTTAGTCGGCTAATCAGAAAACTTAGCCGACTAACAAAACAGATGCAAGATTTAGGCGGTCACCTCGGCGACTACTTGGGTCTGGGCGCCGTTGGGGGCGCGCAGTACGAAGGTGACGACCATCGGGGGTGTCAGCCGGATGAGGATCTGGTACTCGTGCGGCGGGTCGTCGGTCACTCGGACGGCTTGGATGGGATCGGCGCTCGGGAAGGGGCCCGGGCGGGTCGGGATGTCGTCGAGCTCGAAGCGAGCCCGGACCGGTGGTGGTAGCGGACCGATCGGGAACGGACGGCGGGTCCGCTGGGCTTGAACCCCAAGAACGTAAGGGGGTTGAGCTGCGACATCGGCATCCGAGCGGAGCCGTGCCACCACACCGCGGCCGACGATCGTGAAGATGTCGATGAGATCGAGACTGGGCGGTTCGGCAACGAACGCCGGTACGGTGACTTGCTGTTCGGCGAGCCGGCCGAGCGGATCGACCAGCCGGACGAAGACGTCGACCGGCTGGCCGCTGTCGGGCCGGGTGAGCCATACGCCGAGTGGCGTTCGGCCGGCCGCTCGCGGTCCGCGGACTGCGGCTGCACCTGGGTCGGCGTTGGCCGGCGACGGTCCGGAGACCGGCCCTTCCGCTACCTCTTGAAGTGGGAGCGGATCGACGTCGACCACCCCGGCAGCGCCCTGTACCTCGACCGAGATGCGGTGGTTCCCCAGAGCAACCTCTCGGGGAGGTGCCGAGGTCGACGTCGTCACCAGGATCAGTTCGCCCGTGCCGATCGGCGTGGCGACGAGCGGAGCCAGGTCGGGCGCCGTTCCTGGAAGGACTGTCACGACCACTGGTTCGCAGGCAGTCGACGGCAGACCACGCACAGCCGCGACCGGCACGGCATCAACCGGTACTGCGACCGCCCGCACGAACCAGTCGTCCCACGACGGACCGAACGCACCCGTCCAGTTGGCCGTGTAGGTCAACTCGCCGGTGACCGGGTCGGGTGGCTGCCCTGCGCCAGGCGGAACAGCCGGTACGACAGCGAACGCTGGGCTCATCGACTCGAAGGATCGCGCGGCGACCTCGGACCGCGTCCGGAACAGCCGGAACTCGCGGACCGGCACTCGGCTCGCCGAGGTCATGGTCAGGGCGACGGTGCCCGCGACTCCGATGACCGAACTGACGACAGGTGCCGCGGGACGACGCAGTCGCGGTGCCGCGACGGCCTGCAGGCTTGCGTGAGCGGGCGCGCCGCCGGGCCAGGCCGACTCGATGCCTGACGTGGACAGCGTGGTCACGGTGAACAGGTGGATGTCCGTCGATCCCTTGGGCAGGGTGACGTCCGCTTCGCGAGCCGACCCGGGCAGCACCATCAGACGCCGGAAGATCGACCGGCGGCGGTCGGCCGGGAGGGCGTCGTACGAGTCCCAGAGCTGTTGCAGCCGTACGCCGGGCAGCGTGCCTTCGGCCGCTCGGGCCGGTAGCCCGACGGATTGACGAAGGGCTGTCTCGGCGATCTCCCAGACGATGATTCCCTTGTCTGCTTGGAGTTGCGCGCCGGCGGGCACGGACCACTGCACGCGCGCGTGCGAGCAGCCTTGCGCGTCGGGTGCGCTTCCCATCGGGACACCGGGCGGCAGCGGCGGCGGAATCGGCGCGACCGGCACGGGCGTCGCCGCGCTTGTCAGCGCAGGACTTGCCGCAGCCGGCGTCAGGCCGGACGTGACGCCGATCAGCAGGTGGGACCGCGTCCACAAGGCCGCACCCCAGCGCGCGGTCACTCCGAAGTCCAGGACGGGCACAGAGATCCGCACCTTGTACCGACGGCCTTCTTCGCCCTGTGCAGGCCCAGCCGGTACGACGTTCTCACCGGCCGAGTCCAGATGCTCGACCTGTACTCCGGCGCCGCCCTGCAACTCGTGACCCGCAAAGCTCAGCGCCACATCCCGCCGAAAGCAACCAGCGGGTGCGGGATCGAACGGCGTGACACCCGACGGTGGAGGACTGGTCGACGACGCCATCGGGAACATCACGACGCGCAGGTCGACGGCGACCGGCGTACGGTCTTCCCAGCCCACCGCGAGCTCGACCTCGAGCGTCGCGGGGCACGAGGTCGAACCGGTGAAGGTGGAGTTGAGCGCCATCGCGATGATGCGCGGCCGCGGCGGAGCAGGTTCGCCGCCGGCATACAGCGCGTCCTCCCACTTCGACCAAACGCCGAAGACGTCCTGAACCGCGACCGGATAGCCCGGACTGCGCCCGCCGCTCCCGAGCGGTATCTCGGCGGCGGCGTCGACGATGCTCGTCCGGCGGAACTCCGGCTGATCCTCCGGACCGTCAGGCACCGGAAGCAGCGGCCGGAAGTCGCCCGCGGGCCGCAGCGGCAGCAAGCACTCGGCGGTCGTGTCGGCAGGCGACTCGAAGCGAGCCAGCGATCCGCCCGTTCCTTGCCCGAGCGCGGCCGTGCTCGGCGGCCGGAACCATGAGATGCGCACCGTCTCGCGCCACGGTCGATCCGGTACTTCGGGTGCCACCAACCCATCGCGGACGGCCGCGACGTTGATCGGCGTCGCGGTGTTCACGTGCTGCGGGAAGGTCGGCAGGTACGCCGCCATCGTGGTGGAACCCATCCCGTTGGGCGTGTCCGAGTACTCGGCGGTGACCATCAGGTCGTCACCACCCACGCCCGGCTGGTCGTGCTGACGTTCCTCCAGGTAGCTGGTCCCGAAGCCGAGTCCCAGGGCCAGGAACGGGTCCGCACTCGCGGGCAGGGTCAGCAGTGAGAGCACCGGAAGCTCGGCAGTCGCGGTCAAGGAAGACCCACTCGGACCGTCGACCGGTCCGGTGTCGAGCACGTTCTGCTGCTCGTACGGCGGAAGGGCCGGGCGGTAGATCCGCTCGATCCGGGGCAGGGTCTCGTTGCGGATCTCCTTGAGCAGCATGCCGTAGTCCGGTGGCGCCCAGAGCGGCGCAGTACGGCTGGTGGCGGTGACCGGGTACCAGCCGACCGGGGGACCGCCGCGCTTGAGTCGCTGCAGGGCTGCCTCGACCGGGTCCACCGGATTGTCGAAGAAACCCTGCGGTCCGACGTCGTACGACGTACCGGGCCAGGGGGAGTCCACTGGCAGGCCCACGCGTTCGAGCGGCGTCCACTCGTCGTCGTCGAGCACCTGCTGGAGTAGCTCGATCCGGAGGTCCGGGCTGTGTCCGTTGACCAGCAGCGCTCTCGTGCCACCCGGGCATCGGACGACGAGCCGCACGCGAGCACCGCCGGCACTGGTGACGGCGGCGGCTCCGACGGTGGCCTCGAGCCCCAGAGCACCGCGGGTGACCAGTAGCCCGACAGGGCGAGCCGGGTCGATCGGGTCGCACTCGACTTCGACGTACGAGGCAACTCTGCTCCAGTTCAGTCCCAGGCCGCCCTTGACCGGGAGTTGGGTGAAGTCGGCGCGTTCGGGCTGGTCCCGTCGCGACCGCTGCCAGACGACGAACGGCTCGGACGGAACGCCGAGTTCCTTGGCGCAGATCCAGCGCACCTGGATCTCGGTGGGCCGCTTCTCCCGGATCGTCTTCAGGTGCTCCAGCAGCCGGTCGTCGATCACGACGTGGTGCTGACGAACCTGCTGCAGGTGCTGCTCGGCAATGACGGGCCACGGGATCTTGGCTGCTTCGGCGCGGAACCAGTAGGGCCAGGCGATTCGACGAGCCATCAGTCCTCCACCTCCCAAGGCGCCCGGTGCAGGGCGATGCGCAAGGCCTCGGCCCGCTGTTCCGGAGTACCGGCGAGTGCGTCACCGGCGAGTACAAGATCCAGGCGCAGCTCGGAGCCGCGGGAGCCTGGGGCGAGCAGGACGACGGCTCGGGTGCCGCCTGGTCCTTTCACGAGTTTGGTGATGCCGGCTCTTGGTAGATCGCCGGCCGCGACCGCTGCGGTGCTCGGCTCGAGCGAGAGCCAGTCACCCTCGACCGCGGCCCACCACTTGTGACCCGGCCCGGCTGATGGGTCGGGTGGCCCCTCGACGACGGTAGGCATCGGCCGCGAGCGCCACATCGCCTCGCTGCATTCCACGACGACCGCGACCGGCTGCGGTACGGCCTCACCGGACCAGAGCACTTCGGCCGCGGGATAGCGAGGTACTTGCGGGACGGCGAGCCCGGCGGACTGGTAGACCGTGTCCAGTACGTCGCCGGCCGGGGTCAGAGGTAGTGCGGACAGCGCGGCCGGAGTCGGCACATGTCGGTGCGCGCGGGTTCCGAGCCGGATGAGCTTCGCCAGGTCGCCGACCGTGCCGAAGCGAGAGGTGGTGAAGCCGACCCGGTAGATGCGCCTGCCGTGGGCGTTGTCAGGTGCCCCCTTCGGTACGGCTTCGATGTCGACCAGGTAGTCGGTGAGCGGCTGCAGGTCGTAGGGCAGCGTCAGGATCGTGCCGTGGGTGCTGCTGCCACTGCTGTCGGTGCACGGCAGCTCGTCGAGCAGTTCTGTCACCGCCTGCTGCCAGGGGTTCATGACCTGGCCTAGGTCTGGTGTCAGGGCACCCATCACCCCACCCTGGCCGGTCAGTTGATAGGGCAGGGTGAGTGAGAGGCCGCCACCTGGTGGTTCGGGATGGAAGCCGGACGAGGCCTGCACGTGGACGCGCAGTTCCTCACCGTACGCGTCGAAGAGGGCGGTCACGTTCTGGGTGGCGAGCGCGATCCGGATCGGCTCGGCGCAGAAGATGCCGGTCTCGTTCATCGCGGGCGCGGTGGCCAGCAACCACGGCCCGAGATCACGAGGTACCTCGTCCGGCCCGTCGGCCGCGAACCGGAAGTCCCGGGTCTCCTCACCGCCCCAGTTCTCCGGCTCGGTGGGCGACGGCTTGTTCGCACCGGCCACGGACTGGGCGCGGTACTTCACCCTGACCGTGTACGACTGCGACGGCACGAGCAAGGCGACGTCGGTCGGGTCCTGGGTCAGGGTGGATTCGAGCAGATCGCGGTCGGTGGTGATGACCTGGGTGTCGTAGTCGAAACGCCACCGCTCGGCGGTGGTGATCCCGGCCGCGGCGATCAGCCAGTACGGCGTACCGGCGAGGAACCTCTCGTGGCGATCGGCGCCGAGCTCCACCACGGCAACGCTGCCCGGTACATCGACGACAACGCGGCAGAGCAGCAGGTCGCGTTCTTCGGCGACGACCCGGGCCGCGATCCGCCCGGCGCGTTCGATCGGGTCGGCCCAGGGGCCGGCGGGGTCGGTCCACTCGCCTGGCAGCGGGTTGGTCGAGGTCACCATGCTATCCGGGGTGACCGGCTGCTGCGCGACGACCGAGCCGTCGCTCTTGCGGCAGGTGATGATCAGGCCCTCGTTGAGCATCCGCTCGGACACCAGCAGGAGGAGTTCGAGCGCTTCGAGACCGCCGTCCACCGAGAGCCGCACGGTGTTGCCGAAGTCCGACGGCTTGAACCCGGTCTCCTCCCAGATCTTCTTGACCAGCTCGCGTTCCTCCTCGGTCCCGTACGGCGCCGGGTCGGGTTCGTCGCCCGACGGTGAACGCAGGATCCGGCCCTGGCATCCCAGTGGCTGGTCGGAAAGCCCTTTGTCCCAAGCCGTTTCGGCCCACGCCGCACCGAGGTCGGCCAGCGAGGTACCGGTGGCGAGCAGGTCCACGACCTCCTGCAGAGCCTCGCCGTTCATCGGCAGCGCCGCGTTGCTGAAGGTCAGCGGGTTGCCGCTCTGCCAGACCTGGATCGAGTCGACGTGATCGATGTGGCCGGTCGGACACGGCACCGAGTCGCCGACGACGACCGCAGGATCCGTGCCCTGCAAGAGATCGGCGAGAGGATTGTGGGTCCGCCAGGTCTCGGTGACGTCGAGCTTGGCGTCGACCGGCGTACTGCGGAAGTCGCCCGGTTGGTCCGGCCAGGGAATGCCGGTCAGGCGCCAGCCGGCCGGGCTCGGTCCGGTCGGCTTGCTGTCGAAGGTCCACACGACCGGCGCCGGGCGGGCGGGGTCGCTGCAGATGTGTCCCCATTGTTCGTTGACCGTGGTGGTGAGGCTTTCGCCGTACGGGACGGCTCGTGGTGCGGGCGTCGGCAACCAGCTCAACAACGCGAGCGCCGGGCCGAGTTGGGACTGGCCGGGCGCGTTGCGGGCCCACCAGGTCGCGGGTGTCTTGCCTGCGGGCGGATCCGGCTGAAGGTCGCCGATCAACTCGACGCTGGTGAGCTGGAAACGCCACCAGTTGTCGCCTCGGCGCACCCACGGGTCGGCTCCGGCGCCGGACGTGCCGCGGGCTTCACCACCAAGTACGACGTTGCCGGGCAGAACACTCGGCGGGGTCTTGAACAGGACGACCGGAACCGCATCCAGCGGAACGGTCGGTATCGGGTCGCCGGACTGAGCTGCTGCGTCACCCAGCGCGCCGTCGACGGCCCGATCGGTCGCACTGCCCTCGACGAGGGCGGGGGAGCGGCTGACCAGTTTCACCCCGCCGATCAGCTCCGGAGGATCGGCCGGGTCCGGTGGGCCGCCGCCGATCTCGAGCTTGATGCAGCCCTCGACGCTGAAGAAGAAGAAGTCGACCTTGCCGCAGACCCGGCCGGTGATGCTGGTCGTGTCGGTGTTGCCGCGGCGGCCGACCAGCACGGTCAGTTCGGCCCGCGCCGAGATGCCGACGATCCACAGCCGCAGCTCGCCCCGGGCGTAGATCATCCCGCCCAGACCGAAAGGCTCGAACGAGATCAGCGCGTCGAACCCGGCCGCGACCTCGAAGTACAGGCCGACGGACTTGCTGCCCATCAGCACGCACTGCAGGTGGAAGCCGACCGCGATCGCCAGACCGTTGGTGGTGATCGGCAGCTTCGGATTGGCGAGCGTGGTGCCGTCGCCGTGGATCATCAGATAGCCGGTGCCGCGGAAGACGTCGAGGATCGAGACCGTCACCGGATCGGTGTAGCTGCCGAGATCGATGAACCAGTTCTGCGCCTGCGACAGATGGAAGAACGCGGTCACCGGGACGCGGATCTTCAGCAGCTTGAGAATGCTGTACTCCGCGACGATGCCGATCGTGATCGTGCCGCGGCCGAAGTCGAGGTCGAGCACGGCCAGGAAGGTGGCACTGCTCTGCGCCTTCAGGACCGGCGGCATCTTCAGTACGTCGGCCTTCATCACCAGCAACAGCCGCGGCCCGGGCACCTCGACCAGCACGATCCCCTTGAGGTGGATCAAGAAGCCACCTTCGGCGGTGCCGAGCATCATGCCCGCGGCGATCGCGAAGCTGCCGGGGTTGAGCTCCCACCCCGCCGGATGCATCACGCTGAACCCGCGGGCAGGCGTGAGCTGATTCTCCAGCCACTTCAACGCAGGCGCCTGTACTCCGGTCTGCTCGAGCCTGCGGTAGTTGACCCCGACCCCGCCCAGGAAGCCGAAGATCCCCAACCCCGAGTTGCCCAACGGCAGCGGCACCGGGAACTCGACCTCGGCACCGACCAGTACTCCGGTCGTGCCGGCCCGGCTCTCCAGTGCGAGCGTGGCACTCGCGCGCAGGCCGATCGACGGGAAGGTCAGATCGAAGGCGCCCTTGAACCCGAGATCGGTGATCTCCAGGTAGCCGGTGCCGTGAATCGCGCCGGGGATGTCCAGAGTGGCGCCGAGCTTGGTGAGTTGCGGCGCCTCGAAGGCGTCGAGCCGGAGCCGGACCCGAACCGTGTCGACGGTGACGATGCCGAGATCGACTCCGAGGCCGACTTCCACTTCCAGGTAGGTCGGATTGAGCCGGCTCGCGCGAACGCCGAGCACCCGGAGCAACGAATCCAACGGCGGCGCGGCCATCAAGGATCCGGCCGGTACGTCGAGCGTGTAGCCGCGGCTCGGGTCGAACACGGGCAGCGGCACATACTCGACCGTCCCGTCGCCGTTGTCCTCCGTGTCCCACGTGCTTCTGATGCCGACCGCTTGGTAGCGGGTCACGATCGGCTTCTGCGGATCGACCTTGATGAAGCCGAGGTCGAACGAGAACGCGGTCTCGAGATCGAGCAGCACGCTGATCTGGGTGGTGGTCGGGCCGCTGCCGGTGGCCGGGTTCACGAGTCCGTCGCTGACCACGAGCTGCCCGCCGCGCAGGACGACGTACTGGGTCTGGATCTGGCCGCCGGCACCCAGCCCGACCGCGGCGCTGCCGAGGACGACGAGCGGAACCAGTTCGCCTGCTGTCGGACTCGGCGGCGTGACAGCGGCCAGGAGCGGGGAGAGGGCGGAGACCGCACCGAGGATGTTGAGCGCGGTGTTCGAGCCCGCGGACGCTCGCTCGACCTTGGCGAGGCCGTCGAGATCGCCTTCGACGGCGCGGAACTCGGCACTGGTCTCCCAGGACGAGCGGTCCTCGGCGACCTTGAGCCGGACCAGGAAGGTGCAGATGCCGTCGCTCGGATTGGTCCTGGCCGGGAGTTCCTCGTCCGTGTGCTCGTCCAGGCGCGCTTCGGCCGCGGTCCGGACGTCGAACTCGCCGTAAATCTCGGCGCGCACGAAGGTGCCGCGGATCAGTTCGACCCGGACGCCGATCTTGCGGAAGCAGTCGGGGACCAGTTGGCGCGGTGGCTCGGGGTCGACTTCCGTGATGGTCGCGGCCGCTGGGCGAGTCAGGTCCGCGGTGACGGTTTCGGTGGTTGGTGCCGCCAGTGTCGGTTTTGCTGTCGCCCGCCACCACTGCGGCGAGCCGGGCGGTGGCGTCGTGCTACCTGCCGCGGTCCCCTGACCGTGTGCGGTGCCGGGAGTCACGGCGGTGAACTGCAGTTCCGTGGTCAGCAGTTGGATCAACGCATCCCGACGCCGCCTACTGAGTTCGAGGTTCCGGGTGACGGCGTCCGGGTCGGTGTGGCCCTCGAACGACGCGAAGCCCTCGACGACCAGCGGCGTGGACTTCGGGATCTGTTCCAGCCGGGCCCGCGAGTCCGTGCCGAGGAAGGGCTGCGCGGCACCCCATTCCTGGCGTGACGTTGCGGGGGAGGTGCGGATGTTGTCCGCGACGGTGGTCCAGTTGGTGCTGGTGCCGGTGGGGAACTCGGTCGTCGACGGGTGGTTGAACAACGTGTAGGCGCTGAACTCGGCCACTGCCGCGGGGGTGACTGTCCTGGTTGCCGTCACGGTCACGGTCGCGCCGGCTGCCACCGGGATCTCGGCGGTGTCACCGTTGGCGGAGCCGCCGGGCCACGACCAGGCGATGTCGCCGCCGTCGTCCGGATCGAGTCGGACCGTTGCGTTGCTGTCGGTCTGACTGGTGACGACCACGCGATGGCCGGTGCTGGTGACAGTTCGCGGTACGACTTCGCCACCTGGCGGGGGAGGCGGAGTAACCGGCGTTGCGGTCGCCTTGCGGACGGAGATGTTCCTGATCAGCTCGTGCAGGCCGGCATCGGTGACCTTGATCTCCAGCGCCATGGTTCCGGCGGCCGGGAGCAGGATCGTCCGGCGGTCGAGGGTGGTGGGATCGCCGCCGTTGACGGTGACGCGATACGTGTACGGCGCGAGTCCGCCGCCGGCCGTGATGTACAGCGTTGCGCTGTCGGGCAGGTCGACCGGATTCGGTATCGGGTCGGTGTCCGGCACCGGGTACCACTCACCGGCCGGACCCTGGAACGCGAGCCGGGCCGTCGGCGACTGGCCGCGGTTCACCACCTCGGCCTCGAACAGCCCGGTCACCCCCGCGTGCTGACCGATCCCGATCCACAGATCCCGTACTCCGGCACTGACCGCCAGCCCTTCGAGCCCGGTCGGCGCGACGAAGAGCCTGACCTCGGGCAGATACAGCCCCTGCCAATCGGTCGGCTGCGTCCGCGCATTCGCCGGCACTCCGGACGGGCCGGCTTCACCGGTCAGATCCAGGGTGGCGCTGCGGAAGGCGAACCCGACCACCTCCCCGGGACCGATCAACGCATGGGCCGGCTCCATCCGGATGAAGTCGAAGATCTGATCCTGCGGAGGATGACCACTGACCGTACTGCTCAGCAGCTTGACTTCGAGACCCTGCCCGACCGGCCGCAACAGCCGCACCCGCAACGCAGGCAGGTGGAACCGGACATCCGGGTTGGCCGGATCGGCGCGCAGTTGTCCCTGCGCGTCGAGCCTCGCACCGCGCAGGAACGGCAACCGCGCGATCGCCTGCGGAGTGTCGGCAACGAGCCGGACGGTCCCGTCCGGATCACCACCCGGCGCGTCCAGCCGGAGCGCGAACTCGACCCCGACCCGCGGATCGGGAAACGTGAGCAGCGTGCCGGTGCTGTTCACCGCTCCCGAACTTCGGTCGAACGACCCCGTCGCCGGATCGAGACTGAGCGGCAGATCGCCACCCACGGTCGTCTTCCACACCCGCCAGCTGAACCCGTCGTCCTCGACGCGTTCCTCCTCGGTCGGTGTGTCCACGCTGTCCAGCACCGGCTTGAGCGCATCGAGCCCGCCACCGTTCTTCAAGGACGCAGGCGTGTCATCCCAAAGACTCATCTGTGCTTCCCCCCAAGAAGGTCCCCAGGGTTCAGGACAGCAGTTCTCGCCGCTGGAGGAAATACCTCGGCACCGGCCGTCAGTCGATCGCGCGGCCGGAGAGCTGGGCGAGTTCGGTGAAGAAGGCGCGGTAGACAGGCTCGTCGGCCATCGTGATCTCGACCGTCGAGCGTGAGTACACGCTGCTCATCAGGCGGCTGTAGATCGGTTCGTCCAGGTCCTCGACGTAGGAGAAGTGCAGCAGGATGACCCCGCGCTTGCGCACCTGAACCTGGACCTTGACCCACTCCAGCGGGGTCCGGTACGACCTGAGGACCTTGCTGCGCTCGAACAGCTCGAAGACGCCGCGATCGACCCGGATCTGTACCCGGCCGTGTTCGAAGACGATCGGCTCGGTCATTTGAGGCCCGAGTGCGCCAGGCCCTCGACGAACTGGCGTTGCGCGATGACGAACACGATCAGGACCGGGAGGACGGTCATGGTGGCGGCGGCGAGCTGGGTGTTCCACATGTCGGCTCCGTACGCGTCGGTGAATCGGGTGAGGGCTTGCGGCAGCGTGAACAGCTCCGGCGAGGTGAGGTAGACGGTGGGTTCGAGGTAGAGGTTCCAGGAGGCGAGGAAGGTCAGGATCGCGACCGCGGACAGCGCCGGCCGGGCGAGCGGCAGGCAGATCCGCCACCAGATCCCGGGACGGCCGAGGCCGTCGAGCCGGCCGGCTTCCTCCAGTTCGGCGGGCAGCGCGATGAAGAACTGCCGCATGATGAAGCTCGCCAGTACGCACGGTGCGCCGAACGCGGTGACCAGGATCAGCGGCCAGTGCGTGTTGATCAGCCCGGCCCGCTTGAACACCTGGAACAGCGGGACGATCGTCACCTCGCTCGGCACCAGCAGTCCGGTCAGCACCACCAGGAACAGGGCGTTGGCGCCAGGGAACCGGATCCGGGCGAAGGCGTAGCCGGCCATGCTCGAGACCAGCAGCGTGATCAGCGTGACCAGTACGGCGATGTAGACGCTGTTCACGTACTGCCGTGCGAACGGCTGGAACGTGAACGCTTCGCCGTACGCCGCCAGGGTCGGATGCTCGGTCCACAGCGACGGTGGTGCCTTGAAGATCTCGGGCAGCGGCTTGATCGACGCGGCGACCATCCAAATCGTCGGCACCGCGAACGGGATCGCGAGTACGGCGAGCGCTGCCACCAGAAGCGTCCGTCGAAGCCACGATGTTCTATTGCTCATGGAACACCCACTTCCGGCGCAGCTGCCATTGCAGCAGCGTCAGCACCATCACGAAGCTCAACAACATCAGCGCGAGCGTCGAGCCGTAGCCGATGTTGTTGAACTCGAAGGCCTGCTGGAACACGTAGTACACGAGCACCGTGGTGCTCAGTTCCGGACCACCGCCGGTGAGTACGGCGATCTGCGCGAACGACTGCAGCGCGCCGACGACGGTGATGATCGCGGTCAGCAGCACCGTCGGCGAGATCAGCGGCAGCGTGATCCGGGCGAAGATCGACCGGCTGCGCGCGCCGTCGATCCGGGCCGCCTCGTACAGTTCCGACGGCACGCCCTGCAACGCCGCCAGGAACAGCACCATGTTCACGCCGACACTGCGGACGACCTGGCTGACGATCACCGACAGCATCGCGGTGTCGCCGTGCTGCAGCCAGTTCGGCCCGTCCACGCCGATCGCGTGCAGCAGTCCGTTGATGCCGCCGTTGTCCTGCAGCAGGAAGCCCCAGACCAGGGTCCAGGCGACCACGGACACCACAACCGGCGAGAAGAACAAGGTGCGGAAGAACGTCGCGCCGCGGAACTGACGGTTCAGCAGTACGGCGATCAGCAGGCCGAGCGTGATGTTCAGGACCACGACGCCGCCGGAGAAGACGACCGTTGCCAGCAGCACCGATGGCAACTGCGGGTCGGAGGCCAGCGCGGCGTAATGGTCCGCGCCGACGAAGACCTGCTTGCCGGTGAAGACGTTCCACTTGTTCAGGCTGTACCAGATCGCCAGGCCGACCGGGATCAGCACGAACAGCAGGACGCCGGCGAGCTGTGGCGCGATGAACAGGTACCCGGTCAGCACATCTCGCCGGCGTGTGGTCCAGTAGCGCATCACTTGGCCAGGATGGGATCGATCGCTGTGCAGACCGACTTCAGGACGGCAGGGATGTCGGCGTCGGCCTTCCACAGCGCGTCCAGCGCGGTCTTACCCTTCTGGGCGATCTCGGCCGGGCTGGCGTGGTTGGGCAGCGTGACGGCGTTCGGCAGCTGGTCGACCACGACCTCCTGCAGTTGGGCCGCGGACAGCTTCTTGTTGTTCTCGGCAAGCTTCGCGCCGGTGAGCAGCGACTTGCGGGGCGGCGGGAAGAACTGCGCCAGCTTCGCCGCGTTGGCCGGATTCGTCAGGTAAGCAAGGAAGTCCGTTGCCTGGTCAGGATGCTTGCTGGCGGCAAGGACGCCGACACCGGCCTGGCCGAGTACGGCGTACTTGCCGGACGGCCCCGCCGGCAGCGGATACAGGCCGAACTTGAACGACCCGGTGAGCAACGACGCGCGGGAGACCTGGGCGACGGTGAAGGCGGCGTCACCGGCGAAGAAGTCGGCCTTCGTGCCGGGGCCAGGCATCGCGCTGGTCTTGAACGCGGCGTCGTGCAGGAACGTGAACGCGCGCTGCATCTCCGGGCTGTCGAACGTGCAGGTCTTTCCGTCCAGGCTCCACGCCGAGCCGCCGAAGCCGGTCCAGACCGTGGCCAGCGTGTTCCAGGACTTGTAGTCGAAGTCCCGGATCACGAAGCCCGCCTTGCCGGTCTTGGCATGTACGGCGGCACCCGCGGCGGCGACCTGGTCCCAGGTCAGCGTCTTCGGATCGATCTTCTGACCGGCCTTCGCCAGTAGGTCGGTGTTCACGTAGAGGGCGAACGGCGAGTTCGAGAACGGGTAGGCGTAGAGCTTGCCGTCGCGGCTGAACTCCTTGGTCGCGCTGTCCACCAGGTCGTCGTACTGCCAGCCGCTGGTCGCCTTCAGCTTGTCGGTCAGGCCGACGAGGGCGTCGGAGGCGATCAGGTCCTTGGACAGGTCGCCCATCCAGGCCAGGTCGGGCGCGTTGCCGCCGGCGATCTGCGTCGTCAGGGTGGTGTTGTAGTCGGCGAACGGCAGGCTCTCGAAGGTGATCGAGGAGACCTCGGGGTGATCGGCCCGGTAGGCGTCGCCGATCGCGTTGAACAGCTTGAGCTGGTCCTCGTTCGAGGTCCAGACCGTCATCCGCAGCTTGACGTCGGTGGCCTTCGACCCCTCCGCCCCGGTGCTCGATGCGCCGCAGGCGGCAGTCAGCGTCGCTGCAGTGGTCAGCGCGAGCGCGCCGAGCAGCTTCCTTGCAGTGATCATGATGTAGTCCTTCGCTGGGGATGACTAGCTAGTAGCCGGCGATCTCGGGCCAGTGGAGCTCGACCCCGGCCTCGCTCAACCGGCCCTGGAGGCGGTCGACGAGGGTGTCGTCGGTCGCGATCTGCTGCGGGCTCAGGCCGCTCTCGAGGCAGAACGCCACGAGTTCGCCGGCCGATTCGCCGATGTTCCACTCGACCGGATGCAGCCGGTAGGCGCCGTTGGTGATGTGGGTGGTACCGATGTTCTTGGCGGCGGGCACCAGGTTCTGGGTGGCCACCGGAACCAGCGCGCCGAGCGGGATCTCGAACGGTGCGCACTCGACGTCGATGTAGTTGTCGCCGCCGGTGGAGGGGTGCAGGTCGATCCGGTACATCCCGACTCCGACCGAGGCGTCGAACCGGGCCGGACCGTCGTACCCGCGGGCCTTGATCGAGATGTCCTGCTCGCGGACGGTGGTGAGCGCCTTGATCCGGCGCGATTCCCGGATGTACGGCGCCTGCGCGAAGCCGTCGGTGGTGCCGACCAGGTCGCCGCGGAGCCGCAGACCGGGCCAGCCGCGACCGCCGTCGGGACGTGGCGCCTCGGTCTGCAGCCAGTACACGTAGGCACGCGACTGCGCCTTCGCGGCCAGCAGGTGTACGGCGCGGTCGTCGGTGTCGATGATCGAGCCGCTGACGTAGTCGAGCTGCGGCCAGTTGGCGAGCACGATGTCGCTGTCGTAGAAGCCCTCGGCGAAGTTCTGCCGGGCCGCGATCCGGCGGAACTGCCACAGGTCGTTGTCGCCCGCGTCGAACCGCGGATCCCCGGTGACGTCGGCACCCGGGTTGACGTTCATGGTCCGCTCTTCCGGCGCCAGCGTCCGCGGGTTCGGGGCGACGAAGGACAGCATCGGCGCTCCCCAGAACGGCAGCTCGAACGAACGCCAGAAGTCGTAGTCGTCAGGGCGAGCGATCGTGTGGTCGCCGGCGGCGTGGTCGAAGACGAAGCACCAAGCGATCGACTGCACGTTGGAGGGATCCGCGACCTCGGCGGCACTCGGCTCACCGGTGTCGGATCGCGCTTCGGCGCCGACGACGTACTCCGTGCCGGTCAGCGGCAGCAGGTCGCCGGTCTCGGTCCCGTCCAGGACGAACTCGGCGGAGATCACAGTCTCGGCCCCGGTCGTCGGGTCCGCGACCGTGACGGTGCGGACGACGCCGTCGGTCACCTCGGCCGCGATCGGCACGCAGGGTTGCAGAACGGTCAGTCGGCCGGTCGATCGGTACGGCGCGAGCAGTGCGGTGATGACCGCGTCGGCCACGCGAGGCTCATGGCACAAGCGGCTGACGCGGCCACGTCCCGGATTCAGCTCGCGGTCCGTGCGGGCGGCGTCGGTCAGCGGGTAGTGGTCGCGGTAGTAGCGGCGGATGCCTTCGCGGAGTGCGCGGTATCGGGCGGTGACACCGAACTGCTCGACCCAGATGTGTTCGTCGGGCGGCACCGCCTGCGAGGTGAGCTGTCCACCGAGCCACGCGTACTCCTCGGTCATCACCACGCGCCGGCCACGCTGCAGCAACGCCAGCGCGGCGGCGACGGAGCCGAGGCCTCCGCCGATGATCGCGACCTCGGTGGAAATCACGATTCTGTCCGTACGACGATGGTGGCGCCCGGCTCGACCTCGGAGTCGAGGTGCCGCCTGGTCTCGAGGTCGGCCCACTCCTGCGGTTCGGTCGAGATCAGCAACTGGAGCAGGTCGAGCGCCTCGGCCGCGAGTTGTTCCCTCGGGACGTGGAAGCCCGCGAGCGGCCGCCCCTCGATCCGGTGACCGCGCACCTCGCCGAGCGCCGCGACCGACATCTCGTCCGGTACGGCGACTCCCGCGGCCGTCAGCGCGTGCACGACATCCTCGATCAGGAACGCATCCTCGGCGATGATCACGGTCGCGCCGGTGGCCTGCGCCAGTCGGGGCAGGTCGGCGATCCGCTCCTCACCGACCAGCAGGAACGCGAGCCGGCCGTCTGCGGAGGCGGCCTCGACGGCACCGCGACGGTCGCGGGCCGCGGGCGTGTCCCGGCCGCGATGCACGTAGAGCGCCTGCTGGTGCCCGGCGGCCGCGGCCTGGTCGATCAATGCCGTGGTCGGCGTGACGTAGTCGATGGCGACGTACGGCACCGCGGCGGCGGTCTCGTCCCGGCGGCCGATGGCGACGAACGGGAACTGTTCCGCGACCAGTCGCTCCAGCTCGGACGCGACCATCTGCTGACCGAGCAGCACGCAGCCGTCGGTCAGCCGCAGCCGGGTCTTGCGGTGGAACAGGCTCCGGGTGCCGTCCTCGACCGGTGACGACGTGAAGAACAGCAGGTCCCAGCCGATCCGCTCGGCGGCGCGCTCGATCCCGTTCAGCAACGGTCCGTAGAAGTCCATGCTCTCGGGTGACAGCGCGGCCTCGTAGGTGAAGACGCCGATGATCTGGTTGTCCAGGCCGGCCAGGCGGCGGGCTGCGGGGTCCGCGACGTACGTCAGTTGCTCGATGGCCTTCTTGACCCGCGCCCGGGTCGCCTCGGGGATCCGCACCCCTCCGCCGTCGCGGTCGTTCAGCACCACCGACACGGTCGTCTGGCTGACGCCGGCGAGTTCGGCGATCTCGCGCTGGGTGACCCGGCGAGGTTTCGGTGCCATCGTTCCTCCGTGGTGATAATGCCTATCTTCAACAAGCTGCGGCGACCATAGCCCAGCTAAAGCCGATAGCGCAATGACCTCTTGACGTCGGAGTCCGGGGCTGGGAATGTTCCGTCCAGCGAATCTGAAGATGCGCATTATCAGAAGGAGTAGTCGATGACCTCCACCCTCAGCCGCCGCAGCCTGCTCGGCGCGGCGCTCGCGGCCGGTGTCGTACTGGTCGCCGAAGCGACCCCGATCAGCGCGTTCGCCGCGGCCGGTGACGTGACCCTGACGGCCGGCGGCATCAGCCTGCTGGCCAGCCCCGGTGGGCGGCTCGCGATCCGTGACGCTGGTGGCGTCACGCGGTCGGTCGGGTCGAAGTTCCAGGTCAAGGACAGCCTCGCCGGAGTCCTGACCTCCACCGGCGGCACCCCGACGCTGAGCGCGCTCGCGGACGGTACTCCGGCGATCCGGATGGACTACACCTTCGACGCCGCCGCCGGCTCGACGATGGTCACTGGCTGGTTCAGCGTCAGTACGTCGCACGCCAGGCTGGAATGGCGGATCACCGGGGCGTCCACGCTGCTCCCGGACGGGTTCCTGTTCAGTCGCGCGATCCAGGCGCCGACGGCGCCGGACGACTACATCGCGATCACCGAGTGGATCCGCGACGCGGGCGGCGGCATTCCGTACGAGGACACCGTCGGGGTCGCGCACACGTCGACTTGGAGCTCCAGCTTGCACGGTCTGTTCCTGCTGGATCGCTCCCGGCAGTCGTGGACGAATGCGACCTGGGTGCACTCACCGGGTGCGGTGGATCCGGCCGGCGGCTGGACCAGCCGGGCTGACTTCTTCTTCTCCGAGACCCGCCCGTCGGCGACTGCCACCATCGGCCGCGGCCGGGAGCTCGGGATCGAGCTCACCACCAACAGCGACTTCAATCTGTACGAGTCGGCCGGTGCGCCGATGGCACTCACGGCGCTGGTGGCCAATGGAGGCGCGGCCAAGTCGGTCGAGCTCGAGCTGTGGATGCGCAGCTTCGACGGCGTGCTCCTGGCCTCGACGACCGTGACCGGAAGCGTCTCCGCAGCCGACACCTGGCAACACACCTTCAACCTGACTGCGCCGGCCGGTGGGATCGCATTGGCGGAGGTAGTAGTCAGATCCGGCGACGACGAGGCGTTCGCGCGGACCAACTTTGCCGTGCTTCCGGCGTACGACTATCAGGCCGGTGCGGAGAGCATGTTCGGGATCGCCAACTACCCGTGGCTCCAGCGGCCGAGCGCCGACGCCGTACTCGATCTGTGGCAGCGAGCCGGCATCAGCGTGGTCCGGATCGCGTACGACGGTGGGCCCGGGTTGCCGCCGTCTGCGTTCGACGCGCGCGGGATGCGGCACAACATCGAGCTGCAGCCGTCGTTGACCGTGACCGACACCGAGGCGGCCGCCTGGGCCGCGGACAAGCTGGCGGTGGCAGCCGGTGCCGGTGCGGGGTACTTCGAGGTGGGCAACGAACTGAACCGGCCGTTCAACACCGGGGATGCCGCACAGGCCTATCTGGACAAGGTGATGCGACCTGTGTTCGATCGCCGGGCCGTCACCGGGGACACCGTGAAGCTGATGAACAACGGGCTGGCCGGGATGGACAAGCCGTGGGTGGAGAACTTCATCGCCGCGGGCGGCTGGGACCTGATCGATGCCTTCGCCTACCATCCGGGCCGCGGCAACTTCACCCCCGACTACATCCCACCGGGTGACGACTGGGGCACAGGTGCCGTGGGCACCTACTGGAACTTCTACGGCGGGCTGAAGCAGCTCAAGGCGTTGATGGCCGAGCATGGCGAGAAGGAGATCTGGCTGACGGAGGCGTACGCGCCGACCAAGCCGAACAGCTGGTGGCATGACACCTATCGCCATGCTGCGGAGAACGTGTTGTTGAGTTTGGCGCTGGCCAAGGCCGAGGGTATTCGGTGCGTCTGCTGGTACCAGTTCCACGACAGTGTGCTCGGGATGCCGCAGATCGCCGACCCGGACAACGTCGAATACCACTTCGGCCTGATGAACCGCGATCTGAGTCCGAAGCCGTCGCTGCTGGCGTATGCGACAGCGGCCCGGGTGCTCGACCAGGCCGTCTTCCGCGGGCAGTTGACCTTTGCGGATCCGCTGACGTCCGGCTTGTGGTTCGACACCCCGGACGGGCCGGCGGTCGTGCTGTGGAACCGGGCCGACGGGTACATCCTCAACACCGCCGGCCAGCGCACCGACTGGCACTTCCCGGCGCCGGAGGTCTGGGTCGACCCGTGGCCGACCAAGACACCGCTGACGGTCTCCGCGAGTTCCGCCGTACGGGAGCTGGATGCGATCGGACAGACGCGGACGTTGCCCGTCACCAACGGCAACGCGACGCTGACCCTCGACGGCGCACCACGCGTCTACTACGGCCTGGTCCCGCACGTCAGCGGCACCGGCACCCACACCCTGGCCGGCTGCCGGCCCGGCCGCCGCTACCGCAGCTGACCCCGGGCCGCGAGGTGCGTGTGCCGACAGTTATCGTTTGACCGCGCATTGTCATCGAGTCATGGGTCGGCATCTTCCGCCGGAGCGGGCCCTTGGGGGTTTGCTCATGAAGAAGGCCGTTCTGGCTGTTGTCACCGCCGCCGCCGTGGGGGCCGCGGCGCTGGTTCCGTCGGGTCCCGCTGTTCAGGCAGCTACTGATGCTTTGAGTGGGACCGCCGGCAGCGCGCCGCGCGGGTTCGGGTCCGCGCTGTCGTCGGTGCAGCAGACGACGTGGCAGACGAATGCGAGTGTGAACACGCTCGCCGTCGCGGGGAACCTGGTGTTCGCGGGCGGTCTCTTCACCCGGGTCCGGCCGCCGGGGAAGGCCCGCGGGGTCGGGGACGTGGCGCGGAAGTACTTCGCGGTGTTCGACCGGACCACCGGCGTACCGACGCGGTTCGCACCGCAGGTCAACGGGCCGGTGTGGAGCGTCGCGACGTCCCCGGACGGCCGGCGGGTCGTGATCGGCGGCGACTTCACCGTCGTCGACGGGGTGCCGCGGTCGCGGGTGGCAATGTTCGATGTCGCGAGCGGCAAGCTGGTGGCTGGCTGGGACCCGGTGGTGAACTACCGGGTCGCGGCGCTGAAGATCTCCAGCAGCACCGTCTACCTCGGCGGCTCGTTCGGGTCGGTGGACAAGGTGACGCGCGGCCGGGCGGCCGCGGTCAGCCTGAAGAGCGGTGCGCTGCTGGCGTGGAGTCCGAACGCGAACGACGACGTCCATGCGATCGAGCTGTCGGCCGACGGCGAGCGGGCGTTCGTCGGCGGCGGGTTCACCCGGATCGGCGGCCGCGACGTGCACGCGCTCGCGATGGTGAACGCCGCCACCGGTGCCGCGCTCCCGATGCCCGCTGCGGCTGCGATCCCGCCGAAGTCCGAGGAGTGCGACAGCCGGGTCAAGGACCTCGAAGTCCAAGGAAACAAGGTCTTCGCGTCGAACGCCGGTACGCTCAGCATGGGTTGCTACGACGGGGTGCTGGCCGCGGACGCCACGACCGGCAAGCTGCTCTGGCAGAGCAAGTGCCGGGGTGCGACCGAGGCGATCAAGGCGATCGGGAACTGGCTGTACAAGGGGTCGCACGCCCACGACTGCAGCGCGGACGGAGCGTTCCCGGACAAGACCGGGATGCACCACTTCCTCGTATACAGCGCGATCACCGGGAAGCTCGGTCCGTGGTTCCCGAACGCGACCGCCGGTGGCACGACCCTCGTCGGTCCGCTCGCGTTCGCGTCCGGCGGCAACGACCTCTGGGCGGGTGGCGACTTCACCAAGGTGAACGGCGTACCGCAGGAAGGGCTGACCCGGTTCACGAACACACCGGGCGGCGCGGCGCCGGCGCGACCGGCCGCGCCCAAGGTCGCCAGCGCGCGTGTGAACAAGGTGACGATCGCCTTCCCGACCGTGCTCGACCGCGACAACCTCACGCTCACCTACCTGGTGTACCGCGGCCGCACGCGGATCGGCAGCTGGTCCCGTACGTCGAACTCCTGGACGAAGCCGACCGTCACCTCGGTCACCGACTCCGGCCTGACCAGCGGCCAGAAGCTGTGGTACCACGTCGAGGTCAGCGACGGCCGCAACGTCCAGAAGAGTCCGTCCGTCTCCGTCCGCGTCCGCTGACCTCAGCAGCGAGTGCCGGCTGGGTGTTCAGGCTGGCGGCGGCAGGCTTCTCGCGAACGGGTGATCTGCAGCTGGACAGGTAGTGCACCGGTGAGACTGTGTACGCGCGGACATATTCACGCTCAGGTGCACTACCCGGCTATCTGACACATCCTGTCGAGCTGCAGATCCCACCGGGGCCGGCACCTCAGTTACCCGCAGCCAGTTCACGGGACCGCAGACACCCTGTGGTGGCTGGAGACACGAAAAAGCGGTTCTCCCTGTCTGATGTGCGGGTGAACTGCGGCCCGTGCAACAGGTTCTGGTGGGCTAGAACCTGCTATTCCCTGTCCGCAGTACCCGGAAGCTGTCTGTTCCCCGGCAACCGGCTGACCGCAGTTCTGCTGGAAACTGCAGGGTCGACAGGACGTATACGTCTACTACCTGCCACCCCGCACCGGGCGGCAGTCCGGATCGCCGGACAGTGGACGTATACGTCCTGTCGACCCTGCACAGAATCCGCAGCGACCGGGGCGACCGGGGACGCTAGCTGGTCACTTCAGGTGGGTAGCAGTCCCCAGTTCCCAGACCTGGCCACCCTCAGCCACACTCCAACACAAGACCGCAATAGCCTGTCTCGAGTCTCCGTTTCCTGTCTCCAGTCCCGATCCATGTCGCGGGATCGAGGCGACCCGGCGGATCTGCTCCGCGCCGGAGACGGCCGGGACCAAGGTGCTGATCCTGACGATGTTCGACCTCGACGACGCCGTGTACGCCGGCCTGCGGGCCGGGGCGAGTGGGTTTCTGCTGAAGGACGTCCCGCCCGATCTGCGACCACCTGCACGTCGGCCGCGGCACCGTGAAGACCCACATCGGACACCTGCTCGCCAAGCTGCACGCCCGCGACCGGGCCCAGCTGGTGATCGCCGCGTACGAGTCCGGCCTGGTGCAACCGCGCCGGCGCTGACCGGCAAATTGAGTGGTTCGGCCGGTCGGCGACGAACTAGGCTGACCAGCGAGTCGAGAGTCCACGAGGAGTTGGGGATGCCCGGTCAACCGGGCACGCGCTGAACGCATCCGTCATCGCGTGCCGCTTGCAGAGTGTTCGCGCCGGTTCCGGCGTGCGTGAGTGGCGCAGCTCCTCCTTGCCCGGGGCTGTGGTCCCGGGTCGACTCCTGGGACAACTCTGTGTCGCTGTGGACGCATCGTGACTTCCGGTGGCTCTGGCTCGGCCAGAGCGCCTCGCAACTCGCAAGCTTCGCCGGTCAGGTGACCTTGCCGCTGGTCGCGGTCACCTCGCTCGGCGCCAGTGCTGCGCAACTCGGCGTACTCCGCGCCGTGCAAGGACTACCCATCCTGCTGTTCTCGCTGGCCGTCGGCGTTCTGGTCGACCGCCTGCGCTCAAGGACCGTGCTGGTGGCCGCTGATCTCGGTCGCGCCGTCGTCCTCGCCACCGTACCGCTCGGGCTGGGCCTCGGCCTGCCGTTCCTGTACGTCGTGGGCTTCACCGTCGGCCTGTTCACCGTCTGCTTCGACGTCGCGTACATGGCCTCGTTGCCGCAGCTCGTCGAACGGAATCAACTTGCCCAGGGCAACAGTATGCTCGAGACCGCCCGGTCGGCCGCACAGATCTGCGGTCCTGCCTTCGGCGGTGGGCTCGTGTCGCTGCTGGGCGCCCCGATCGCGGTGGTCGCCGGCGCGGTGCTCTTCGCGTGCTCCAGCCTCTCCGTCAGCCGCATCCGGAACCGGGTGGGTACGCCGGTGGCGCAGAACGGCGTACTGCGACAGATCGGTGAAGGGCTGCGCGTCGTCGTACGGGATGCATCGTTGCGGGCGATCGCTGCGGCGACGTGCGCGTACCAGTTCTCGTTCACCGCGCTGACGACCGTCTACCTGCTTTTCCTGACGCGCACGCTCGACCTGCCAGGTGCGCTCGTCGGGCTGGTGATGGCGTCGTTCGGACCGGGAGTACTGGTCGGCTCGCTGCTGTCCGCGTGGCTGCCGAGGCGCTTCGGGTACGGGCGCGTGGTGGTGTACGCGGCGCTCGTCTCGGATCTCGTCATGCTGGTCACCTCCACCCTCCACGGCCCCGGTCCGATCACGGTCGCTGCGCTGATCGCGATCAACATCCTGTACGGCGCCTTGAGCCAATCCGTCGACGTGGCAATCGTCGCGATTCGCCAACTCGTCACGCCACTACCGGTTCAGGGGCGGGTGGTCGCGACGATCAACTTCCTCGGTTTGGGTCTGACCCCACTCGGCGCATTGCTCGGCGGAGCGGCTGCCGGCGCGTTCGGCGTACGGGCTGCCTTGCTTGTCGCAACTGCGGGACTGTTCCTCTCGCCGTTGTGTTTGACGCGCCTCCGCCGCAGTCTGGTCGGCCGTCTTTAGAAGTGCGGCAGGATCGCGATGACGGCGATCAGGAGGCAGATGGCGCCGTTGATGTACGGGTGGCCGGCGAGGATCGCGACGAATTCGCGGATCGTTGCCGTTGGCCAGTAGTACGCCGCCGTCGGGGAGCCGACCACCTGGCCGTTGACCCTTGCCTTGCGGGCGGTGAGCGCGGCGCGGAACGCGTGGAAGTTGTTCGTGACGATCAGGCAGCGGTACTGCGGTCGCAGCTCGACCATCAGGTCCCGGCTGAACGTCAGATTCTCCCAGGTAGTCGTCGACCTGTCCTCGCGGAGGATCTGGTCGTCGGGGACGCCATGTTCGACCAGGTACGCCGCCATTGCGTGCGACTCGGGCAGGTCCTCACCCGGGCCCTGTCCGCCGGACGTTACGAGCTGCGGCGAGCGACCCTTGCGGAGCGCGCGCTCGTACACCTGCTGGGCGCGGTCGAGGCGACTGGCCAGCAGCGGCGTGACCCGCGAGCCCATCAGGCCCGACCCGAGGACAACGACGAAGTCCACCTTCCGCGACGAGCGGACCCGGCTGTAGAAGAACGCGTACACCAGGAAGCAGAGGAACAGGAACGAGATGTAGGTCAGGATGCCGAGCAGCACCGACCGCACGGCGGCCAGCGGTTCCCAGCCGATCTTCTGCACGAGCACGCTGAAGATCACGAAGCCGATGATCCCGAGGCCGACCAGCAGCGGCAGCAGGTTGGACAGCCGGCGGCGCTCCCGGCGCAGCATCGTGACGCCGTTGATCACCAGGAACACCGCGAGCACCGCGATCGTCAGCGGGACCGCGACCAGGACCGCGACCACCAGCACCTTGGCGGCGGTCTGGCTGACCGACTCGACCGCGAAGATCAGCCCGAGGCCCGCGAACATCAGCGTGAGGACCAGGAAGATCCCGTTCTTGAACAGCCGCCGGTCCCGCAGGAAGCTGACACCGAAGACGAGAAACCAGAACCCGGCAATACCGAAAGAGAAGAGCATCGGGCGACATCAAACCATCTGATGCCGCCCGATGCGCTCACGACAGGCTGGTCAGCCGCTCACACCATGCCGGTCAGCGACGAGATCTTTGCCCTGTGCAAATTGCTGATCACGTTCTTCGTGTCCGGCTTGTCGCGATACTTGTACGAACCGGACTCGAAGGCCAGGTAGGCGTAGCCGCCGAAGTCGGTGATCCCCTCCGACATGCTCGGCGCCCGGAAGCACGTCAGCTTCGCCTTGTCGAGATCACGTTGGCCACGGCGCACGACATACAGGTTGCTCAGATTCTCGTTGCCGGACGAGGTGCTGTAGATGAAGTGCCGCTTCGTCACCAGCAGGCCCTGGGTCTTGGTCGGGATCTCCCACGCACCCTTCATCGTGGTGAGCGTGCCGTTGCTCTTGATCTTGTACCGGTACATCTTGCCGCGGCCCTTGGAGTTGAACCGGCCCGCGAACAGCGAGTCCCCGTAGCTGGTCAGGAACGAGGCCCAGTAGACCTTGCGTTCGGAGCCGGTCGCCTTCACGTACGGCGTGCCGGGCTTCTTCATCGCGGCGGCGAGCTTCGACAGCTTGTACTTGCGGATCCCGTGCGTACTGCCCTGGACGAAGGCCCAGCCGTAGGCGGTGGTGATCCCGCCGGCGTGCGTCTCCGCGATCGAGACGTCGCCGACGACCTTGTTGGTGGCCGGGTCGATGCCGACGATGAGCGACCGCTTGCCGGGGTGGTACATCGCTACCAGCAGCAGGTTCTTCGACCCGGACCAGTTCCACCAGGTGCCGACGCCCTGCGGGATGTAGGAGCCCAGCTTGGGTAGCGCGGCACTCTTCCGGAACTTCGTGTTGTACTTCTTCGATGCCGACGGCGGATCGTAGAAGCGCTTGCCGCCGACCGTGTCGTCACACTTGATCTTCCGCGTCGCGGACACCGTCGAGGCGGTGGCGCCGGCGCTGGTGGGTGAGGTGGTTGCGCCCTGAGCGGGTACGGCACCCGCGACCGCGAGAGTGACCGCGGTGCCAGTGGCGAGGACGCCGGCCGGCCCGGGAGCGATGACGCCCCGGCGGCGTGGTGTTGTCCGTGACATAGCTTCCTCTCAGTAGGAGATTTCGCTGGTCGTTCGCCACGTTAACGCAGACCATCCGGCTCCGCGAGCGCGAAATTTTTCGTTGCCCGCCAAGGGATAAGACGGCCCGGTGCCGCGCCGGAGGTGATGTGCGAGAGTCGGCCCATGACGCAGCTGACCAACTGGGCGGGCAACATCAGCTTCGCGAGCGAACTGCAGCGGCCGCGGGCCGTCGGGGAGTTGCAGGAGCTCGTGGCCGGGGCGGAGAAGGTCCGCGTGCTGGGGACCGGGCACTCGTTCAACCGGATCGCCGACAGCACCGGCACGTTGGTCAGCGTCGCCGACCTGCCGACGGTGATCGAGGTCGGAGACCGTGGTGTCACGGTCTCGGCCGGGCTGCGGTACGGCGAGATCACGGCGGCGCTGCAGGCCCAGGGACTCGCGTTGCACAACCTCGGCTCGCTGCCGCACATCTCGGTCGCGGGTGCGTGCTCGACGGGTACGCACGGGTCCGGTGACACCAACGGGCCGCTGGCGGACGCGGTCAACGCGATCACGTTCGTGGACGCTTCCGGCGAGCTCGTCACGTTGACCCGGGACGACGAGGACTTCGCCGGGTCGGTCATCTCGCTCGGTGCGCTCGGGGTGACGGTGAGCCTGACGCTCGACGTACAACCGGCGTACCAGATCAGCCAGGTGGTGTACGACGGGCTGCCGGTGGACCGGCTCGGGACGGACCTCGACGCGGTGATGGGGAGCGCGTACAGCGTGAGCGCGTTCACCGACTGGGTCGACCCGGACGTGATGGTGTGGCGCAAGCGGCGGGAGCTGACCGCGCCCGATCCGAAGTGGCTGGGCGCGACGCTCGCCGACGGTCCGCGGCACCCGATCAAGGTGATGCCGGCCGACTACGCGACCCAGCAGGGCGGGGTCGCGGGGCCGTGGAACGAGCGGCTGCCGCACTTCCGGCTCGAGTTCACGCCGAGCAACGGGGACGAACTGCAGTCGGAGTACTTCGTAGCGCGCGAGCGGGCCGCCGAGGCGTTCGACGTACTGCGGGCCTTGGGCAACCGGTTCGCACCGGTGATCCAGGTGTCGGAGGTCCGGACGATCGCCGCCGACGACCTGTGGCTGAGCCCGAGCCAAGGCCGCGACACCGTCGCGCTGCACTTCACCTGGGTCCAGGACGAGTCCGTCGTCCGCCCGGTCGTCGCCGCCTTGGAGGACGGGCTGGCACCGCTGGACGCCCGCCCCCACTGGGGCAAGGTCTTCGCCGCCGACGCTTCCACCCTGGCCGAGCGCTACCCGAAGGTGAAGGACTTCATCGCGCTCGCAGCGAAGTACGACCCGGCCGGCAAGTTCCGCAACGAGTACCTGGACACGTTCCTGCCTCTCAGCGCGCAGGGGTAAGGGAGAGCAAAGAGAAATCTGACGGCAACCGGGTTGGTCTTCGGGGGCAACAGGCGCACGCCACAGTGACGGGGTGTTTCGGATCGCTGACGCTCCGTCCCGAGAGGTGTGCCGTGTCTACTTCTGAACAGTCTGTGCGACGTGGTGGCGTTCGGCCGTTGCTGGTCCGTTTGCACTTCTATGCGGGGATCCTGGTCGGCCCGTTCCTCCTCCTGACGGCACTGACCGGGTTTCTCTACGCCCTGGCCCCGCAGATCGAGAGCGTGCTCTACCGGGACACGATCTCCGTCGAGAGCGCCGGCACGACGGTGCCGATCGGCGACCAGGTGGCGGCGGCCCGGGAGCGTCAACCGGAAGGCACGCTGCTCGCCGTACGCCCGGCGGCCGGCCCGGGAGACACCACCCAGGTGCTGTTCGACGAACCCGGGCTCGGTGAGTCGGAACGCCTTGCTGTGTTCGTGAATCCGGGCAACGCACAGGTCACCGGCGAGCTGGTTGCCTATGGCTCCAGTGGTGCGTTGCCGTTCCGCACCTGGCTGTCGCGTCTGCACGCGAATCTGCACCTCGGGGACGCCGGGCGGAACTACAGCGAGCTGGCCGCATCGTGGTTGTGGCTGATCGCCCTTGCAGGACTGGTGCTGTGGTTCACCGGACGCCGGAGCGGATCTCGCTGGCGGGTGGAGCGATCCGGCAGCGCGCGACGCCATACGTTGTCGTGGCATGGAGTTCTCGGGACGTGGGTGATCCTCGGGATGCTGTTCCTGTCGGCGACCGGCCTCACCTGGTCGCGGTTCGCCGGTGCGAACGTGACGGAGCTGAAAGCCTCGCTGGACTGGAAGACACCCACGGTCAGTACGACGCTCACCGACGCCGACCACGCGGGTCACGAGGGACACACGTTCCCCGGCGGCGAGGTCGACCCGGCGGTCGACGAATGGACCCAGGCGTTGCAGTCCGCCCGCTCGGCCCAGCTGGACGGGCCGGTGGAGATGGTGGCGCCGAAGCAGTCCGGTACGTCGTTCGTGGTCAGCGAGATCGGGAAGGCCTGGCCGACGCAGGCCGACTCGGTCGCTGTCGATCCGATGTCGGGGAAGGTGGTCGACGTCGTCCGGTTCGAGGACTACCCGATCGGGGCGAAGCTGTCGCGGTGGGGGATCGACGCGCACATGGGGATGCTGTTCGGCCTGGTCAACCAGATCCTGCTGCTGATCGTCGCCGGGACCGTCGTCGCGTCGGTGATCTGGGGCTACCGGATGTGGTGGCTGCGCCGGCCGACGCGAGGTCACGCAGTGCGGTTCGGTCGTCCGGCTCGTCGTGGCGCGTGGCGGGAGATCCCGGTGCTTGCGGTGGTCACGCTGCTCGCCCTTGCGGTAGGGGTCGGGTTGTTCCTGCCGCTGCTCGGGATCAGCCTGGCCGCGTTCGTGGTGATCGATCTGCTGATCGGGCTGTACCGCTGGTGGAAGAGCGGCACGACCGAGCCGTCGCCGGAGGAACCGGCGGCGGAGGCTACGGCCGAGGCGGATGAGCTACTCGTATGACAGCGGCTCGAGGGTCATGGAGATCGTCCAGAGCAGGTTCCGCATGATCCGGCGGTCCTCGGGCGACAGCTGGGCGAGGGCGCGGCGGCCGGCGCGGTCGTAGATCTCCTGGACTGTGTGGGCGAGCTCGACGCCGCGGTCGGTCAGCTCGATGCCGACCTGGCGGGCGTCGGTCGTGTTCTTCACCCGGCGTACCAGCCCGGCGGCTTCCATCCGCTGCGTGGTCTTGGTTGCCGTCGGCACCTCGACGTCCAGGACCTTCGCGAGCCGGGCCACCGGCAACGAACCGTGGTGCAGGAGTTTGGCCAGCACCAGCTCCTGCCCGGTGTGCAGCACGGTCCCCGCCAGCTCCTCCGCGATCGCCTTCCGGGTCGCGCGCTCCGCGAACCGCAAGGCGATCAGGACATCAGCCTCATCGGCCGGCGCATCCGGCGACCACTCACCATGGCCGCCTGTCTCGCGGGTGCTGGTCACGTGTGGCTCCGGGGAAGGAAAGGGTTCCTGTTGGTGTAGTCGCCGATGTAGTCGGTGGGGATGGCGGGTTCGCCGCGGCTGAGTTGGCTGGCGGAGCGGGGGAGCTCGTCGCGGACCTTCTGATGGTGCGCCTGGGACTCCTCCGGCGTGGTCCGGCCGACGATCTTGCCCGACTCGACGAGCGGCTTCAGGAGCACACGGTCGTCACCGTCGTCCACCGGCTGCTCACCGACACCGATCAGTTCGACCTCAGCGACCCCGGCCGCCGTACGTCGCCGCAGCGCCCACTTCCGGCCGCCGATCGAGATCTTGTCCGGGCTCTTCTTCGCCACCGGCACCAGTTCGCCGCTCGCGTCCTCACGGGCGACCAGTTTGTACACGAACCCGCAGGTCGGGTACCCGGACCCGGTGACCAGCGACGTACCGACGCCGTACCCGTCGACAGGCGCCGGCGCGAGTGCGGCGATCTGGAACTCGTCCAGGTCGCTCGTCACGATGATCCGGGTCTTGGTCGCTCCCAGCGAGTCCAGCTGCTCGCGGACCTGCCCGGCCAGCGACGGCAGGTCACCCGAGTCCAGCCGGACCGCGCCCAGCTCGGGGCCGGTCAGCTCGATCGCGGTCCGCACCGCCTCCGCGACGTCGTAGGTGTCGACGAGCAGCGTCGTACCCTTGCCCAGCGCGTCGACCTGCGACCGGAACGCGTCCTGCTCGCGGTCGTGCAGCAGCGTGAACGCGTGCGCCGCCGTCCCTGTGCTCGGGATGCCGAACCGGCGGGCCGCCTCCAGGTTCGAGGTGGCGCTGAACCCCGAGATGTATGCCGCCAGCGCCGCGCCGACCGCTGCCTCCTCGTGGGTCCGGCGCGAGCCCATCTCGATACAGGGCCGCCCACCGGCCCACCAGGTCATCCGTGACGCCGCCGAGGCGACCGCGGAGTCGTGGTTCAGGATCGACAAGAAAACGGTTTCCAGGAGCACCGCCTCGGCGAACGACGACTCCACCACGAGCACCGGCGAGCCGGGGAAGAAGATCTCGCCGTCGGCATAGCCGGAGATGTCGCCGGAGAACCGGTACTCCGCGAGCCAGTCCCGGGTAGCCTGGTCGACGACGCCGCGATCGGCCAGGAAGGCGATCGTCTGCTCGTCGAACCGGAACCGCTCGAGCGCGTCCAGCAGGCGGTTGACGCCCGCGACCACGCCGTACCGGCGGCCGTCCGGCAGCCGGCGGGCGAACAGCTCGAACACCGAGCGGCGCTGCGCCGTGCCGTCGGCCAGCGCGGCCTGCAGCATGGTGAGCTCGTAATGGTCTGTCAAGAGCGCGGTCGAGTGCGTCACAGGAGCAGCCTATTGCGAGACCGGAACCGATGATGGAGAGAATGGACAGGTGACCACCGCACCAAGCGAACTCGAGAGCGCCGAGGTCGACGAGGCGATCGAGTTGAGCCCGCCCTGGGTGACCATCGTCTGGAACGATCCGGTCAACCTGATGGACTACGTCACCTTCGTGTTCCAGACCTACTTCGGCTACTCCAAGCAGAAGGCGGAGAAGCTGATGATGCAGGTGCACAAAGAAGGCAAGTCGGCGGTCTCGAACGGCAATCGGGAAGCGATGGAACGCGACGTGGAAGCGATGCACACCTACGGCCTGTGGGCCACCTGCGAGAAGTCGTGACGCGGTTCCGCAGGCGCCGCAAGACCGTCGTCGTCAGCTTCGCCGAGCACGAGGCGGACATCCTGGCGAACCTGCTCCGCAACCTGGTCGAGCTGCTGTACGACGGTCTGCCGCCGCGCGCCACCGAGTCCAGCGACCCGCTCGCGGCGCTGCTGGACTCCGACGGACCGACGTCGCCGCCCGAGGACGTCGTACTGCAGCGGCTGCTGCCGGACGCGTACAAGCAGGACGACATGGCGTCGTCCGAGTTCCGCCGGTTCACCGAGCGCGGGCTGCGCGAGGGCAAGGTCACCGACGCCAAGCGAGTCCTGTCGGCGCTCGAGGAGTCCGGCGCCGACGAGATCGCGCTGGAGCCGGACGAGCAGCTGTCCTGGCTGCGTGCGCTGAACGACCTCCGCCTCGCCATCGGCACCCGCCTCGACATCAAGGACGAGGACGACTACTCGACCTGGGAGAAACTCCCGGACGACGACCCACGCCGCCTCACCTACGACCTCTACGACTGGCTCGGCTACCTCCAGTCCGCCCTCCTCCACAACATGCGCCATTAGGGTTGGCCGCATGGAGACGCGGCGGCTCGGGCGGACCGGGCGGGATGTTGGTGTGGTCGGGCTCGGGGCTTGGCAGCTCGGGGCCGACTGGGGCTCGGTGGACGAGAGTGACGCGCTCGCGGTGCTGCATGCCGCGATCGACGGCGGCGTGACGTTCATCGACACTGCGGATGTGTACGGCGACGGGCGCAGTGAGCGGCTCGTCGGACAGGTACTCAAGTCGTCCGAGGGCCTGACCGTGGCGACCAAGATGGGCCGCCGCGTCGAGCAGGTGTCGGAGAACTACACGCTGGAGAACTTCCGCGCCTGGAACGATCGGTCCCGGCAGAACCTCGGCGTGGACACGATCGATCTGGTGCAGCTGCACTGCCCGCCGACGCCGGTCTACTCCGACGACGAGGTCTTCGACGCCCTCGACACCCTCGTCGACGAGGGCCGCATCGCGTCGTACGGCGTCAGCGTCGAGACCTGTGCCGAGGCGCTGACCGCGATCGCGCGGCCGAACGTCGCGTCGGTGCAGATCATCCTGAACGCGCTGCGCCTGAAGCCGCTCGACGAGGTGCTGCCCGCGGCGCAGGCGGCCGGTGTCGGCATCATCGCCCGCGTCCCGCTCGCCAGCGGTCTGCTCTCGGGCAAGTACGACGAACACACCACGTTCGCCGACGACGATCACCGCACGTACAACCGGCACGGCGAGGCCTTCGACGTCGGCGAGACCTTCTCCGGCGTCGACTTCACCACCGGGCTGGAAGCCGTCCGCCGCCTGATGCCCTGGCTCCCCGCGGGCACCGCGATGGCCCAGTTCGCCCTCCGCTGGATCCTCGACCAGCCCGGCGTCTCGGTTGTCATCCCCGGCGCCCGCAACCCGGCCCAGGTCGCCGGCAACATTTCCGCCGCCACCCTCACCCCGCTGACCGCCGACCAGTTGGCCGCCGTCCAGCAGACGTACGACGACCTGATCCGCCCCCAGATCCACGACCGCTGGTAGATCAGCCTCGAACGACGCTCACGGTCGTCGACACGATTCCGGTGACGATGCCGACGACCGCTCCCGCGCTGGCCAGACACTTGGCCGGGTTGACCCACAGTCCGCGGTTCAGCTCACGCCATCTGCGCGGTACGACCGCGAGCTTGAGCTTCTGGTACTTGTGCTGACGCACCTGCTTGCACCCGAGCAGGATCCCCGACGAGTTGTTCCTGCACGGCCCCTGCCGGCCCTCGGCGCCACACCACACGGGTACCTGGAACAGGAAATAGGCCGTCACCAGCGCCCATCCCGCGATCAGCACGGCCGGCCCGAGGCTCCACGACCAGATCGCGGTCAGCATGATCGCCAGCAGTCCCCAGCCCCAGTACTTCTGTAATCCCCTCATGGTTGCCCAGTATCACCGGCCAATTACTCTCCGAAACCATCCACTATCTGGACGCAGAGTGCGGTCGGCAGGATGCGGCGGTTCGGCCAACTACCGTGGAGGCGTGTTGGTGATCGAGAAGGCGACGGTTGATGCGATTGTGGCGCATGCGCGGCGGGATCATCCCGACGAGGCGTGCGGCGTGGTCGCGGGCGCGGAAGGTTCGGACCGGGCGACCCGGTTCGTCCCGATGCTGAACGCCGCCATGTCGCCGACGTTCTACGAGTTCGACTCGGGTGACCTGCTGCGGCTCTACAAGGAGCTCGACGAGCGGGACGAGGAGCCGGTGGTGATCTACCACTCGCACACCGCCACCGAGGCGTACCCGTCACGGACCGACATCAACCTGGCCCAGGAGCCGGGCGCGCACTACGTGCTGGTGTCGACTCGGGACGGCGCCGACTCCCCGGCGTACGACGGGCCGGTCGAGTTCCGTTCGTACCGGATCGTCGACGGTGAGGTCACGGAAGAAGAAGTACGCGTGGTTGGTTCTTATGAAGAGACTGAAGGAGAGCACTGAGATGGCGATCGAGCTGCGCGTGCCGACGATCTTGCGCACCTACACCGGTGGCGCGAAGGCGGTCAGCGGTGACGGCGTGAACCTGGCCGAGTTCATCGACAACGTGAACGGCACCCACCCGGGCCTCAAGGAGCGCATCGTGGAGGGCGAGCCGGAGGAACTGCGCCGGTTCGTGAACGTGTACGTGAACGACGAGGACGTCCGGTTCACCGGCGGCCTGAAGACCGAGGTCAAGGACGGCGACGTCGTCGTCGTGCTCCCCGCGGTCGCCGGCGGCTGACGGACCGGGTCCAAGGACATGCGCTTCGACAGTCTGCTCGACTCGGTCGGCGGCACCCCGCTGGTCGGGCTGCCGCGGTTGTCGCCGACGGCCGACGTACGGCTCTGGGCGAAGCTCGAGGACCACAACCCGACCGGGTCGATCAAGGACCGGGCCGCGCTGCGGATGCTGCTGGACGCCGAGAAGGACGGCCGGCTGCGCCCGGGCAACACGATCCTCGAGCCGACCTCCGGCAACACCGGCATCTCGCTCGCGATGGCTGCCAAGCTCCGCGGGTACCGGATGGTCTGCGTGATGCCGGAGAACACCTCCGAGGAGCGCCGCCAGATCCTGCGGATGTGGGGTGTCGAGATCATCTCCTCCCCGGCCGCGGGCGGCTCCAACGAGGCGGTCCGGGTCGCGAAGCAGGTCGCGGAGGAACACCCGGACTGGGTGATGCTGTACCAGTACGGCAACCCGTCGAACGCGCTCGCGCACTACGACGGCACCGCGCGGGAGATCCTCGAGGACCTTCCGTCGGTGACGCACTTCGTCGCCGGCCTCGGCACCACCGGCACGCTGATGGGCGCCGGCCGGTTCTTCCGCGAACACAAGCCGGAGGTGCGCATCGTCGCCGCCGAGCCGCGGTACGGCGAACTCGTCTACGGCCTGCGCAACCTCGACGAGGGCTTCGTCCCCGAGCTGTACGACGAGACGCTGATCGACGCCCGCTTCTCCGTCGGTCCGCGGGACGCCGTCCGCCGGGTCCGCGAACTGCTCGACAACGAAGGCATCTTCGCCGGCATCTCGACCGGCGCGATCCTGCACGCGGCGCTCGGCCAGGCGGCCAAGTGCGTGCGCGACGGGGAGCATGCCGATATCGCGTTCGTGGTCGCGGACGGCGGCTGGAAGTACCTGTCCACCGGCGCCTACGAAGGCACCATCGACGAGGCCGAAGACCGCCTCGAAGGGCAGCTCTGGGCCTAGCCCTTGCTGGCCCGGCAACTTTTTGTGCTCGAAGCACGTGCCGGACGGCAGACTTGGCCGGATGAAGAGACGTGATACCGGACCGCCGGCGACCGGGCCGGGCGAGCGCGACGTACTCCTTGGCTTCCTCGACTATCTCCGTACGTCGATCGCGGCCAAGGCGGAGGGTGTGGCGGAGGACGAGGTGCGAGCACCCGGCGTACCGTCCGGGACCAATCTGCTCGGACTCGTGAAGCATCTGACCGCGGTGGAGCGGTACCACTTGCTCGGGCATGAGGTGCCGGACTGGAAGGCGACGTTCCACGCGGGAGCTGACGAGACGGCGGCGGAGGTGCTCGCGGCGTACCGGGAGGTGGGGGCCGAAGCGAACGCGGCGGTTGCGGCTTGGGACGACCTCGCCGTACCGGGGCCGCGGCCGGGCAGGCGTGTTGCGCCGTCGCGGCGGTGGACGCTCGTGCATCTGATCGAGGAGACCGCCCGGCATGCGGGGCACGCCGACATCCTGCGCGAACAGCTCGACGGCCGAACCGGACGCTGAACCTTTCGGGGGCAGGAGTGAGGGGAACCGGAACGGCGGGCGGAGGGCCGGTCCGGGCTGGTGGCGCCTTTTGTTGCCTTAGGCACCTGCAGGGGTGGTTACGTCATGTTGCCTACGGTTGTTTGAACAGGACCTTGCGGCCGAGTCGGGGATGGACGCCGCGGCCCTTGCAGCTGTTGCAGGGGCGTTGGGCGTAACTGAAGATGCTGCCGCGGTGCCGGCCGGCACCTTTGCACCTGTTGCACTTGGCATTCGGGTGCAGCGACAGCGAGACGACGTACATTGCGAACATCGCCATCAGCGCCAGCAGCAGGAGTCCCGTCGGTCCGATGGACGACGCGATTTCCGCGGCTGTGCCGTTGTTCGACTCCGTGGCCTGACTGGCCGCTTGTCCTGCGGCGGCTACATGGTCGGGCTGCGGAGTTGGTGCGGCGGTGGTACCGATTACCACCGCGAGGTGATGCGTCAGATCCATGGCATCACGAGGGGCGGTCGAGCAAACATCGCTCCAGAGTGGCGTGCATCACGCGAAAAGGCAATTCCATAACGTAAAGATGTGGACAACCTCGGCGTGTCGTTCCCCGCGGTTAGGTAAGGCTGCACTTCTGATCTGCCCGGCGCCGGACCTGTATAAGCTTTTCCCGTGGCAGACGCACCGGTGGGGATCTTCGACTCAGGCTTCGGGGGACTCACCGTCGCCCGCGCGGTACTCGATCAGTTGCCGCACGAACCGATCCTCTATCTCGGCGATACCGCGCGGCAGCCGTACGGGCCGAAGCCGATCGCCGAGGTCCGCGAGTACGCGCTCGAATGCCTGGACCATCTCGTCGAGGCCGGCGTGAAGATGCTGGTGATCGCGTGCAACTCCGCGAGTGCTGCGATGCTGCGGGACGCTCGCGAGCGGTACGACGTACCGGTCGTCGAGGTGATCCTGCCGGCCGCGCGGCGTGCCGTGGCGGCGACGCGGAACCAGCGCGTCGGCGTGATCTGCACGAAGGCGACCGCGCAGTCGCTCGCGTACGAGGACGGGTTCGCGGCCGCGCCGCAGGTGGAACTGTTCACGCACGCGTGTCCGAAGTTCGTGGACTTCGTGGAGTCCGGCGTGACGTCCGGACCGGAGTTGCTCGAGGCCGCCCACGAGTACCTGGACCCGCTGGTCGAGGCCGGTGTCGACACGTTGATCCTCGGGTGCACCCACTATCCGTTGCTCACCGGTGTCATCTCGTACGTGATGGGCGACAACGTCACGCTGGTCAGCAGCGCCGAGGAGTGCGCGAAAGACGTGTACGGCGTACTCACCAAGACCGGCCTGCTCCGCCCCGACCACCTCCCGACGCCCGCGCACCGCTTCGTCACCACGGGCAACCCCGCGGAGTTCGCCGCGATCGGCTCCCGCTTCCTCGGCCCGGCCCTGGGAGTAGTCGACCAGTTCGCCTGGGTCCGCTGACGAGTGTGATTCAGGTCGCACCCGGACGTTGTCCAAGGCACCGGAAGGCGCCCGGATGCCTGTGTGGTAACCGAATCGACGCGTCCGGTCGTCCTGCGCCGGGGTCGACTCGCCGGTAGGGTTCCAGGTATGAAGCTCACCGTGATCGGTTGCTCCGGGTCTGTGCCCGGGCCGGACTCGGCCGCCTCGAGCTATCTGGTCACAGCCGACGGGTTCAACCTGATCCTGGACCTCGGCAGCGGCGCGCTCGGTTCGCTCCAACGGCACGTCGCTGTGCCGGACATCGGGGCGATCGGCCTGTCCCACCTGCATCCTGACCACTGCATGGATCTGTGCGGGTTGTACGTCGCGGCGCGCTACGCGCCGGGCGCGCCGATCCCGCGGATCCCCGTGTTCGGGCCGCCCGGTACGGCGGAACGCATGGCGCTGGCGTACGACCTGCCGCTCGATCCGGGGATGGAGGAGGAGCTGGAATTCCATGCCTGGCAGGACGTTCAGCAGATCGGGCCGTTCACGATCCGCACCGCGCGGATGGTGCACCCGGTGCCGGCGTACGCGATCCGGGTCGAGCACGGCGGCAAGTCGCTCGTCTACACCGGCGACACCGGGCCGAACGACGCATTGGTCGAGCTCGCCCGCGGCGCCGACGTACTGCTGTCCGAAGCCGCGTTGCCGGACAACGAACCGAACAATCCGGTCGACCTGCACCTGACGCCCGCCGACGCGGGTGAGCATGCGAAGAAGGCCGGTGTGAAGCGGCTCGTCATCACGCACGTGCCGCCGTGGTACGACCGCGTGACGCAGGCCGAGAACGCCCGCCGTACCTTCTCCGGTCCGGTCGAGCTGGCTACGCCGCATGCCGTTTTCGACATCTGACGGCATTCGGTTGTGGACCGCAACCACCGGTACGGCGACCGGGCGGCCCGCGGTCGTGATCCTGCACGGCGGCCCGGGCCTGTGGGACGACTATGCGGTCCTCGCGGAGATGCTCGACGACCTCGTCGTCGTACACCGCTTCGACCAGCGCGGCTGCGGTCGCTCGGACCCGTCCGACGTACAGACGCTGGCCCGGTCGGCGCGCGATATCGACGAGCTCCGCGCGTACTTCGGTCATGAGCGCATCGTCGTCATCGGCCACTCCTTCGGCGCGACGCTGGCGATGACGTACGCCGCGTCGTACGGCGATCACGTGGCCGGCGTCGTGTACCTCGACGGTGTCGGCATCGGCGACTGGCGTCCGGCGTACCACGAGGAACGCGCGCGCCGGATCACACCGGAGCAGGACGCCCGCCTGGACGAGCTGTCCGGACGGCAGCGCACGCCGGCCGAGGAGACCGAGTTCCGCGCGCTGTCCTGGTTCACCGACCATGCCGATCGGGAGCGCGCGATGGAGTGGGCGTACGCGAGTGCGGCCGTCGACCTCCCGATCAACTTCGCCGCCAACCGCGCGCTGGGGGCGACCGGACGCTTGACACCTGACGAGCTGAAGGCACAGGCTGCCGCGATCCGGGCCCCGGTCACGTTCGTCCACGGCGCCGGGGACCCACGCCCGGCCTGGGCGGTCCGCGATCTCGCCGACCACGTCCCGAATCACACGTTCCACCTGATCCCGGGCGCCGGACACTCGCCCTGGCTGGAGCAGCCGGAGTTCGTCCGGGAAGTGCTGCGCGGCGTCGTGCAGTAGACAGATCGCGATTCTGAGATCTACTCTCAAATTAGAGTTGATCTCAGAAAGGTGTTCGTCATGCTGGATCCGCGGCGGTGGTGGGCCCTGGCGGCGATGTCCCTCAGCCTGATCGTGATCGGGCTGGATCTGACCGTGCTGAACGTCGCGTTGCCGACGTTGGCGACCGATCTGCAGGCGTCGACGAGTCAGCTGCAGTGGTTCGCGAACGCGTACACGCTGGTGCTCGCGTCGCTGCTGCTCCCGGCGGGACTGCTGGGGGATCGGTACGGGCCGAAGCGGCTGATGCTCGGGGCGCTGGTGGTGTTCGGGCTGGCGTCGACGGCGTGCGCGTTCGCGGACTCTCCCGGTCAGTTGATCGCGGGTCGCGCGGCGCTCGGAATCGGGTCGGCGTTCCTGATCCCGCTGTCGATGTCGCTGCTCAACCTGTTGTTCGCCCCGGAGGAACGGCAGCGCGCGATGACGATCTGGCTGATGGCGAACTCGCTTGGTATCCCGCTCGGCCCGGTGCTCGGCGGCTGGCTGCTGGACCACTACCGCTGGGGTTCGATCTTCCTGATCAACCTGCCACTAGTTGCAATCGGACTAGTTGCAGTGGCGTTGTTGATCCCGTCGACGAGCGGTCACCGGTCGCGGCGGATCGACGTACCGGGCATCCTGCTGACGGCAGCAGGACTGGTCTGCCTGACGTACGGGTTCATCGCCGCGGGTGAGCACGGCTGGGGCTCGGCGTGGGCGCTCGGTGGGATCGCGGCCGGAATGGTCTTCCTGGCCGCGTTCTGGGCGTGGGCCCGGCGTACCGCGGATCCGCTGGTCGAGTTGTCCTTGTTCCGGTCGGCCGGGTTCACCTGGGGCACAGTGCTAGCGACGCTAGCTTCGTTCGCGCTGGTGGGATTGCTGTTCGTGTTGCCGCAACTGTTCCAGGCGGTGCAGGGTGCGGATGCGTTCGAGGCGGGGCTGCGGTTGCTCCCGATCATCGGCGGGATGCTGATCGGCGCGAAGGTCGCCGAGCGTTTGGTCGAGGCGGCCGGGGCGCGAATCTCGGTGGTCATCGGGTTCTCGTTGATGCTGGTCGGGCTTGCGCTCGGGGCGTTCACGAAGGTCGGTGACGGCTACGGGTTCACCGCGATCTGGGTCAGCCTGGTGGGCGTCAGCATCGGCTTCACGCTGCCGCCGATGAATGGGTTGGCGCTCGCCGCCCTGCCCCTCGACCGGAGTGGCTCTGGATCCGCGCTGATCCAGGCGTCGCGCCAGGTCGGCGGCACGCTCGGCGTCGCGATCCTCGGCACGGTGCTCAATGCGGCGTACCGCAACCACCTGGACGTCACAGGCCTTCCGTCCGCGGCCGCGGCGGTTGCGCGCGACAGTGCGTCGGCGGCGGTCGCGATCGGTTCGCCCGAGCTGACCCGCTCGGCCCGTGCGGCGTTCGTCGACGGCATGGACGTGACGCTGTGGGCGTGCAGCGGCCTCGCGGTGGTGTCCATCGTGCTCGCGCTGACCTTCCTGCCCCGTCGTACCAAGGCATCCACGCCGGAACTTGCGACAATCAGGGCATGAGTGGGCTGCGGGAGCGGAAGAAGGCGAAGACCAGGGCGGCGATCCAGGAGCATGCGCTGCGGCTCTTCCGGGACCAGGGGTACGCCGAGACCACGGTCCAGGAGATCGCCGCCGCGGCCGAGATATCGCCGGCGACGTTCTTCCGGTACTTCCCGACCAAGGAGGACACCATCGTCCTCGACCGGCTCGACCCGGTGATGATCGAGCTGTTCCGCAGCCAGCCGCCGGAACTGCACCCGACCGATGCGTTGCGGGCGGCGATCCGGCAGGGCCTGGACGTGCTGACCCCGGAGGAGTGGGAGCTGGAATCCGAACGTCAACGCCTGGTGATGAACGCCCCCGAGCTCCGGGTCCGGATGCTCGACCAGTTGTACGAGGGCATCGAATTGCTCGCGACCCTCGCCGCCGAACGCACCGGCCGCCGCGGCGACGATTTCGCAGTCCGCGCCTGGGCCGGCGCAGTCGTCGGCGTCGTCATGGCGACGTACGAGTCCGCCATCGACGCCCCACTCCCGCAGTACCTCGCCACCATGGACCAGGCCTTCGACCAGCTCGCGGCAGGACTTCCGATGGCCTGACTGTCACGCCACTTTCTCGGCAGCACGCTCCAGTAGCGCGTCGCCGGGCTGCAGACCGAACGCTTCGGCCGCCGAGCCACCACGGATGACGAGTTCGGTGAAGCCGGTGCCGGAGCTGCCCGGAATGATGCCCGGGGCGTTCCGCGGTACGGCGGTCAGGTGCGGGTAGCAGGTGACGTCGACGATCGTCGTACTACCGTCATCGTTGCGTCGGGCAACAGGTAGCGTCGTGCCGGCGACGAGGTCGAGGCGCTGGTCGAGCTTGCAGTTGCCGAAGTTGTCGACGACGCTCACGGTCGGTTCCTCGTCGAGCAGTTCGGGTACGGCGGTCTCGGTCGCCGGGACCGCGCGGCCGTCGGCGACCCATTTCGCGAGCAGCGGCAGGTACCACAGGCTGCGGAACTGCGTGCCGGCGATCTTCTCGACGTCGTCCGCGCCGAAGCCGGCCGCCGTCACCGCCTCGCGGATATCGGTCACGTAGACGTGGTCGATGCCGAGCTCACGCCGTACCAGGGAAAGCACGCGGGCGTTGAACGTGCTCGCGACCAGGTGCTTGCCGTGCCAGAAGAAGCAGAACGGTACGCCGTTCGGCCAGACGCCGTCGCGCGGCGCGATGTTCAGCAACGTGATGGTCGGATGGCCCTCCTCGCCCAGCAACTCCAGAGATTGCAGGCAGTCGAGCAGGGTGAGGGCGGCGAAGGACTCCGGATCGGGTCCGTCGGCGGCGACGACGGTCGGCGACTGGCCGAACAGGGCACCGATCCGGGTGCTGAGTCTGGCGCGGGCGTTACCGTCGAAACAGTCGGTGATGTAGGTGATCATGTGGCACTCCAGGGTGATTGCAGCAGGTCTCGGAAAAGAGAAGAGGCCCCCGACATCGGGGGCCTCTCGCTGCAAGCACACGTGCCTACGCCGCTGAAGTCCTCCCGCATCGAGGGCTCAGCATTCGCATCGCGGCGTACCTGGTCACGTCGAAAAGCGTAGCACCGTCAGCGCGTCTGCCCGTTGTCGAAATACTCGACCAGGGCCGGGTCGAGCGCCGGGACGTCTTGCGGTACGCCGTTCGCGCGCAGGGACTGGGTGGCGGCGTACCCGGCGGCGACCGCGGCGCGGGCCGCGATCGGGGAGGTGAGCGTCGCGCCGCCGTCACGGACGAAGTTCACGAACTCTGCGACCAGGTGCGGGTCGGCGCCGCCGTGGTGCTCGGTCTCGCCGGCGATCTCGACGACCTGGTCGGCGTCCTCGCGGTACCCGGAGCGACGGCTGTTCCACACCTTCACCACACCGCCCGCGGTGTCACCGAAGTTCTCGAGCCGTCCGTGGGTGCCGATCACGGTGTAGTTGCGCCAGTAGTCTGGCGTGTAGTGGCACTGCTCGTAGGTGAGGAACACCCCGTTGTCCAGCAACAGGTTCGCCATCGAGAGGTCCTCGACGTCCATCACCGGCGCCAGGCCCTTCTGCTCCAGCGGCGGCCAGTTGTCGCTGGACACGAAGTCCTTGAACCGCTGGCCCGTCCGGTCGAGCCGGTCGGTGATCCCGCCGTACAGCGTGAGCGCGCCCATCGCGTTCACCCGGGTCGTGTAGCCGCCGGCCAGCCAGTGCATCACGTCGATGTCGTGGGCGCCCTTCTGCAGCAGCAGACCGGTGGTGCGGGTGCGGTCCGCGTGCCAGTCCTTGAAGTAGAAGTCGCCGCCGTGGCCGACGAAGTGCCGGCACCAGATCGCCTTCACGTCGCCGATCGCGCCGTCCTGGATCAGCTTGCGCATCGTCAGCACGACGGGCATGTGGCGCATGTTGTGGCCGACGTACAGCCGGGCGCCGGAGTCGTACGCCGCCTGCAGGACCCGGTCGCTGCCCTCGGTGGTGATCGCGAGCGGCTTCTCCACGAACACCGAGACCCCGGCCTGGAGGAAGTCGATCGCCGGACCCTCGTGCAGGTCGTCGGGCGTGGTCAGGAACACGCCGTCGAGCTTCTGGTCCAGCAGTTCGGAGTGGTCGGCGTACGCCGTGGCGTCCGGGTACAGCTCCAGCGCGAGATCCCGCTGGCCCGCGACCGGGTCACAGACCGCGACAACTTCCGAGCCCTCGCCGGGACGGTGTGCGTACTGCGCGATGCGGCTGCGCGCTCCGAGCCCCACCACGCCAAACCGAAGATCAGTCATACCAGGCAACTCCTGCACATAGTTGTTTGCAACAGCCTAACTCCGAGCAATTCTGGCAAGCAATCACCGGTCCTCCAGCTGGAATTGCCACACTGGTCATCCGCCGCACATCAACGTCTCGCTCCGTGCCGTCACCATGGCGGAATGTGAGCCTCCACTACGTGGCACTGGGGGACTCGACCACAGTAGGGGTCGGGGACCCGATGAACGGCAGTACGACCGACCTGTCCGGTGCCGGTGCGCGCCCGGGCGAGGGGTGGCGGGGCTGGGCCTCGCTGCTCGCCGACTCCCTGGCCAGCACCCACCGTGTGACGTTCTCCAACTTCGCGACCAGCGGCGCCACCGTGCCGGTCGTCGCGACCGAGCAACTTCCCTCTACTGGTGAAGGTCCTATCGACCTTGCTTCCCTGATCGTGGGCGTCAACGACACCCTGCGATCGACCTTCGACGCCGGCAGGATCCGCGAGCACCTGAATCTGTGCGCGGAGCAGCTGACCGCCCGCGGCGCGTTGCTGCTGACCGTCCGGTTCCACGACCACGGCCAGGTGTTCGGCCTGCCGCGGTGGCTGCGGCGGCCGCTGTGGCACCGGATCGAGCAGGTCAACGTCGCGTTCGACGACCTGCATGCGCGGTTCGGTGGGATCCGGCTCGACATGGCCGACTACCCCGAGGTGTATCGGCGGGACTTCTGGAGCGTCGACCGGCTGCATCCGGGGGAGCGCGGGCACCGCAAGCTTGCGCGGGCGTTCGCAGACGAGTTGGCGGTCCGCGGGCTGCGCATCGACGTACGGCCGGAGTTGGACTGTGCGTACCGGCCGCCGAGCAAGTGGGCGGACGCGGCGTGGCTGGTGCGCGAAGGCGTGCCGTGGGTCGGGCGCCGCGCGAACGACCTGCTGCCGTGGGCGGCCCGGATGGCGCTGACGCAGTCGCTCCCGTCTGCGGAGGGGATGCGCTTGCGTCCGAAGAAGCGAGAGGAGCTCCCGCCGGTTCTTCGGACGTGAGCAACTGCGACTAGGGTCTTGGGTATGGCTCGGATTGACGGACGTAATGCTGACCAGCTCCGACCCGTGACGGTGACCCGGAACTGGCTCGACCACGCCGAGGGTTCGGTGCTGGTCGAGTTCGGGCGCACCCGGGTGCTGTGCGCGGCGAGTGTGACCGAGGGCGTGCCGCGCTGGCGCAAGGGCTCCGGCCTCGGCTGGGTGAGCGCGGAATACGCGATGCTTCCGCGGGCCACCAACACCCGTTCGGACCGCGAGTCGGTGAAGGGCAAGATCGGTGGTCGCACCCACGAGATCTCCCGGCTGATCGGCCGCTCGCTGCGGGCCGTGATCGACTACAAGGCGCTCGGCGAGAACACGATCCTGCTCGACTGCGACGTACTGCAGGCCGACGGCGGCACCCGGACCGCTGCGATCACCGGTGCGTATGTCGCACTTGCTGACGCGGTGTCGTTCCTGCGGGAGCGGAAGCTGCTGAAGAGCGAGCCGCTGACCGGGACGGTGTCCGCAGTGTCGGTCGGCATCATCGACTCGGTGCCGATGCTGGACCTCTGCTACGAGGAGGACGTCCGCGCCGAGACGGACATGAACCTGGTGATCACCGGCGACGGCAAGTTCATCGAGGTGCAGGGTACGGCGGAGGGCGCGCCGTTCGACCGCGCCGAGCTGGACAGCCTGCTGGAGCTGGGTATTTCCGGCTGCGCCGACCTCGCCAAGATCCAGCAGGAGGCGCTGGCGTGACTCGTGTCCTACTTGCCTCGAACAACAAGAAGAAGCTCGAGGAGCTGCGGCGGATCCTGACGCCGATCGTGCCCGGGATCGAGGTGCTCGGGCTCGGCGACGTACCGCCGTACGACGAACCGGCCGAGACGGAGCCGACGTTCGAGGGGAACGCGCTGCTCAAGGCACGTGCCGCGCTCGCCGCGACCGGGCTGCCGTCGATCGCCGACGACAGCGGGATCTGCGTGGACGCACTGAACGGGATGCCTGGCGTGCTGTCGGCGCGGTGGTCGGGGCCGGCGAAGGACAACCACGCGAACAACCTGCTGCTGCTCGGGCAGTTGGAGGATGTGCCGGACGAGCGTCGCGGCGCGTCGTTCGTGGCGGCGGTCGCGTTCGTCCGACCGGACGGACCTGACGAGTTGGTGCTCGGCGAGATGCGCGGGTCGGTGATCCGCTCGTTGCGTGGGACCGGCGGGTTCGGGTACGACGTGCTGTTCCAGGCCGAGGGGTACGACCGCACGACGGCGGAACTGTCGATCGAAGAGAAGGACGCGATCAGCCACCGCGGCAAGGCGTTGCGCGAACTGGCCCCGATCGTGGCGAAGGCGTTGGGGAGCTAGAGATGTTGTTCGCTGGAACCGACAAGGACGGCGTTGAGAGCGGTCAGATCACCGTGGCGTACCGGCGGTGGGCCGAGCCGCGGGTGGTCGAGGGGCGGATCTACCGGACGAACGCGGGCCGGATCGAGATCGACAGCATCCGCCAGGTGAATCCGGAGCTGATCGCCGACAACGACCCGGACGTAGCGCTCGCCGACCGCCAGAACGCGAAGGACGTACGGCGACGGCTGCGGGGCGATGACACGTTGCCGACGTTCCTGATCCGCTTCCACGTGGTCGAGGGTCCGGACCCGCGCGAGGAGCTGGCCGCCCAGTCTTCCCTTTCGGAAGCTGATGTTTCCGACCTGCGGGAGCGCCTCGATCGGTTCGACGAGCTCAGCCACCACGGACCTTGGACTGTTGAGACTCTCCGGCTGATCCAGACCACGCCCGCGACCCGGGCCGCGGACCTCGCGGCCTCTCTCGGGCGCGAGACGGCACCGTTCAAACTCGACGTACGCAAACTCAAGAACCTAGGCCTCACCTACAGCCTCGAAGTCGGCTACCGACTGACGCCCCGCGGCGCAGCGTACTTGGATGCTCTAGGCAACTAGTCGCCGCGGTGCAGGTTGAGGGTGGCGAGTAGGTCCTCGTGGAGTTCGAACCAGACGCGGTGGCAGGAGTCGACGTCGCTGCGGTCGACCCAGGCGGTCTCGCCTGCGGTGGCGCGTGCCAGCGCTTGTGAGAACCGCAGGTCGTACCCGCCGAACCGCGGCAACACCTCCGTCAACCGCGCGGTGATGCTCCCGAGCGCCCCGTCGATCACCTTGAGCTCGTGTAGTACGCCGGCGTCCCATTCGGAGTCAGTGTGGTCGTTCGCGGCGAGCGGGTCGGTGGGCGTCGGGCGCAGTTGCCAGTCGGTGCAGGCCTGTTGGAGCATGCCGTTCAGCGGCAAGAACTCGGCGTAGACCTTGCGTACGGCGTCGGGGTCGGTCAGCTCGGCCTTGAGTAGTCGCTCGTTCTCCGTGCGACCTGCTTCGGTGAGCGACCAGCCCGACGTGCCGGCGAAGCTGCTGTACGTCGCCCACCCGCGCGCCTCGGCGTCCTTCAAGGCGTCCTCGACACCCTGCAGTTCGAAACGCTGAGCGATCGCCTTCGTGTCCGCGAACCCGAGTAGCCGGACCGCGTGTAGCACCATGTGCATCATGAGTCCTGCCGTGCGGCCAGCCGGTTGAACCGTTGCTGACAGGCCTGCGGCGAGCTGAACCCCATCGCGTCGGCCATCTCCGCCCAGGTCAGCCCTGCACTCCTGGCCATGAACAGCAGACCGGCCTCGACCTCGTCGACCTCCGCTCGAGCAGCCGGCAACAACGCTAGCGCTGCTAGCAGATCGTCGTCGCTCAGCTCAGCGGCCCGCCAAGCCGCGAACTGTGTGAAATCCACCGCAGACAAGGGGATCGGCGCCGGGCGCCACGGTCGGGCCGGCAGGTCCTTCGCGCCCAGCTCGAGTAGTTGTTCCCGGGCCTCGCGCTGGCGCTCGGCCTGTTCCTGGTCCGCGGTCGCCGCCGCGTCCTGCTTGCGTCGCATCCGCCTACAGTGGATCATCAACAGAATGTTGTCAACATTCCGTTGTCAACGTTTCGTTGATAGGAGCCTTGCATGCTGGTGCCGCTCACGGACGCAACCACCGAACTGTGCGGCGCCAAAGCAGCCACCCTCGCCACCCTCCTCCGCAACGACCTACCAGTACCCGAAGGCATCGTCATCCCGTTCGGTGCCCAGCAGGCTGGTGATGAGCTCGTTGACGGTCTCTCGCGTTGGCTCGCGAGCGTCGGTGATCCTCCGGTCGCCGTACGGTCGTCGGCCGCGAACGAGGACACCGCGCTCGCATCGGCAGCGGGGCAGCACGACAGCTTCCTCGGCGTACAAGGGATCACTGCGGTCGTCGACGCCGTACGCGCCTGCTGGGCATCCGTGTGGTCGGAGCGCGCAACGGCGTACCGCAACGGCTCCGACGCTCCGGCGATGGCCGTGATCATCGAGCGTCACCTGGATTCGGACGTCTCCGGCGTGATGTTCACCGACTCGAACGGCCCCACGCTGATCGAGGCCTCCTGGGGCCTGGGCCCAAGCGTCGTCGAGGGCCGCGTAACCCCCGACCGCTACCAGGTCACCGCAGACGGCACAGTCACCCGCACAATCGCCGACAAGCTCACGTCCTTACACCGCCGAGGCGCAGCCCTGGCCGTCCGCCAGGTCCCCGCAGCTCAACGCCGTATGCCGACCCTCTCCGACGCCACCGCCGTACACCTAGCAGCGCTAGCCCAATCAGTCACCGCGCTCCTGGGCAGCCCCCAAGACATCGAATGGTCCCTAACCACCAACACCCCCTGGCTCCTACAGTCCCGCCCCATCACAACCCAACCCCCCGCCCCCGCACCCCTCGCCGGCGACCAGCACCTACTGATCGGCATCCCAGGCAGCCACGGCACAGCAACCGGCCCCGCCAGAGTCGTCCGCGGCCCGGCCGACTTCCCGACCGTCCGCCCGGGCGACATCCTCATCTGCCCCTACACCGACCCCGCCTGGACCCCACTCCTGTCCATAGCCGCCGGCGTAATCACCGAACAAGGCGGCCTCCTGTCCCACGCCGCCATAGTCGCCCGAGAACAAGGCATCCCCGCAGTCCTAGCCGTCCCCCAAGCCACAACCCAAATCCCCACCAACACCCCAACCACCCTCAACGGCACCACAGGCACCGTCCACCTCTGACCGGCGCATTCCAGTTGAGTGCAGGTTTTGAACGATCCACGGTTACCTATAGCCAGGACCGCTACTCACCGTTACTGTCGCTGTGGATCCCGAGGGGGGCTCGGGGACCGGGGGAGGAATCATCATGTCTCAGCAATATCCGCAGTACACGAACAGCCCGAACCAGCCGCTGCAGCCGGGCGAGGGGTTCTCCGGCAATCCGCCGTACAACCCGATGCCGGAACCGCAGCTGCAGCCGCCGCCGAAGAAGCGGCGGCGGTGGGTTCCCTGGGTTGTTGCCGCAGGAACCTTCCTGCTCGGGTTGATCATCGGCACCAGCGGGAGCAACGGCAGCGGCTCGCCCACAGCGGGCGCCGGCGTACCGCAGCCGACCGTGACCAAGACTGTGCCCGGCCCGGCCGGTGCGACAGTTGCCGGACCGACTGTTACGCAGACGGTGCCTGGACCGGCGAAGACGGTGACGGCGCCGCCGCCCGCACCGAAGGCTGCGATCACCGAGGACGGGGTGTTCCTGGTAGGTACCGACATCAAGCCCGGCACCTACCGCAACGGCAACGAGGGCGACTGCTACTGGGCCCGTCTGAAGAACACCGAGGGCGATCTCGACGGGATCAATGCCAATGGCAACGGTGGCAACCAGGTCGTCACGATCAAGAAGACCGATAAGGCCTTCGAGACCCGTCGCTGCGGCTCCTGGGCCAGGATCGGCTGACCGTACGCCGACGTTCGGACGAAGGGGGAATCATGTCGAATTCCATGGCAGCCGGCGCCCGCGTCGCGGTCGCGATCGGGGTGGTCAAGTGGGTGCTGATCGGGCTGGCGATGGTCGCGGCAGGGGTCAGCATCCTGCTCACGTTGGTGGACCCGACCACCGGCTACTCGGTCGTGGCCGGGATCGCGTACGCCGTCGGGTGTGTTGTGTGGAGTCTGTTCGTGTGGGTGTTGTTCGGGTGGTTCGAGCACACGTTGTCGGCGTTGGTCGCGATCGCCCGGAACACCGGGCAGCAGTTGCCGGTGTCGTACGACGTACCGCCGGCAGCGGCGTACGAGGACCGCCGGGGATGAATGTGTAGTGCCTGAGGCGGGAGTTGAACCCGCACGCCCGGGGGCACCGGCACCTAAAGCCGGCGTGTCTGCCGTTCCACCACTCAGGCTGGGGGAGTCGCCGCCCCTTGGACAGACATCCTAGGGGAGGCGACTCGGGTCAGCGGCTCTGGAGCGCGTCGATGAAGACGTTCTTCAGGTCGCCGGGGTTGCGGGCGACGTACGCCGCGCCGCCGGTGGCTCCGGCCAGGGCGCTGAGTTCGTCGGCGTTCGCTTCGGGACCCATGCCCAGGGCGATGATGCGGACCGGGCGGGACGGGTCCTGCTGGGCCTTGAGCGCCTGGACGGCCTGCGCCAGCGTCGGGCTGCCGGGGTCGTCGTTCTTGCCGTCGGTGAACAGCAGGACCGTGTTGACCGCGTTCGACTTGTACTCCTGCCGGACCTGCCGGACCGCGGCGATCGCGGTGTCGTACAGGCCGGTGCCGCCGTTCGGGATCGGGTGCTGGATCTTCAGCTGGTCGACGATCTTGCCGCGCTGCCGTTTCGACAGCGGCGCGATCGGCACCAGCGGTTTGTAGTCGGCCTTGTCGCTGCCGATGGTCGTCGAGAACGTCCACAGGCCGAGTTCCGCGCTGTCCGGGAACAGGCTGAGGCCACCCGCGGCCGCCTCGATCGTGAGCTGCATCCGGGTCTTGGTGCCGACCTTCTCCGCCATCGAACCGGAGATGTCGATGACCGCCAGCGAGTGCGTGGACAGCGACAGCCGGGTCCAGTTCTGCAGCGTGGTATCGATCGCCTGGCTGGTCGGCTTGGGCAGCTGGTTGACGTCGCCGACGCCGCGGCCGCCGGCGAGCGGGTTCAGTGTGGTGTCCCGGAAGCCGGCCTGGTCACGCGCCTGCGTGGCGCCGTCGGTCAGCAGTTCGGTGGCCAGCGCCTGGGCAGCGTCGTTCGCCGAGTCGGTGTCGGACTTCGCCGTGACCACGATCGGGTAGTCCAGGTACAGTGTCCCGGTGTCCGGCTGGATCGCCCGGAGCTGCGCCTCGGGGTGCGCCTCCTGGTACTTCAGGAAGCTCTGCTCGGACGCCGGTACGACGGTCTTGCTGCCGTCCTGGTCCGCACGGCCGAACAGCGCGTTGACGTCCGTGAACGGCTTGGCCATCGACCCGAGCCGCTGGGCCAGCGGGACGACCAACTGCGACACCTGACCGTCGGAGGCTGACGTCTTCTGCCGTTCGCTCTGCACCGCCAGCAACGTGAGCGCGCCGGGAGAGGTGTTCAGCGGGTCGAGCAGGGCCGGCTCGTTGGCGGCCATGATGCGGAGCCAGGACGAGGTGTCGGCGAAGTTCTCGCGGCGGCTGACGATGACCATCGGCGACGTGGCGATCGAGGGGACCGCGATGCTCGGCACGCTCTGGCCGTCGTCGGCCTGGGCGACCCACAGCGACGAGTCCGGAACCCACAGGTCCGGCCGGCTGTCGCTGCCGTGAGCGACGTCCCGCGCGATCTGTGCCGACGGCGCCGCGCTGACAGTGACCTGCAGGCACGGCGTGCCGTCCTTGCCGCCTTTGGCCGCCAGCGACTTGGCCGCGGCTTCGAGCGGGGACTGCATCTCGGGCGTCGTGGCCAGCTGGATCTGCGCCGGGTCGGCGCAGGCTTTGCCGCCGCCGAGGAACCCGTCGGCGCCTGCCTCGGACCCGAAGGAGCGGACCACAAAGACGGCGCCCAACGACAGCACCAGTAGCCCGACCGCGGTGATGTACACCGAGCGACGGTTGTTGTTACTTCGCGTCACCGCAGAGGAATGTTTTCCCATCGCGGTAGGTCCCTCCCTTCAGAGGCAGACTGCGCGCGCAGATTACCCGGTTTCCGCACGTCACGGCGAAGGCCGCCGAAGGTCGTGACCCACCCGTCGCTGAACCGGAACCGTCCCCGGAGTACGGCTCTTTCACAAGAACGCTTAAAAACTCACCGAGAGTGCCGACTCCGCTGCGATCCGCTGAGATGTTTGTGTGACCCAAATCACAGCGGTAGTTTGCTTCAAACGACCGTTCCATGGACCAACGTCATGAAACGGTCGAAGGTTTCCCTCCGGAAACGCCCACAAGGAGGTGCCTTTTCACAATCCAGGTCACAGGCCCAGGTCGCGGCGCAGCTTGGCGACGTGGCCGGTCGCCTTCACGTTGTACTGCGCGACCGCGACCTTCCCCTCCGGGTCGACGACGAACGTGGACCGGATCACGCCGGTCACCTTCTTCCCGTACATGGTCTTCTCGCCGAACGCGCCGTACGCCTGCAGCACTTCCTTGTCCGGGTCGCTGAGCAGCGGGAACGTCACGCCGTCTCGCTCCCGGAACTTCGCCAGCTTGGCCGGCTTGTCGGGGGAGATCCCGAGTACGGCGTACCCGGCGGCCTGCAGCGAGTCGAGCGAGTCTCGGAAGTCGCAGGCCTGCTTGGTGCAGCCCGGAGTCATCGCGGCCGGGTAGAAGTAGACGATCACGTTCTTTCCGCGCAGGTCCGCCAGTGCCACCTCGTTGCCGTCGGCATCGGGCAGGGTGAAGTCGGGGGCGGTGTCGCCAACGGACAGACGATCGGACATCAGGTCCTCCACGGGTAGGTCTACTGAGCGCAATGTTACGTGCGGAAGAACTAGGCCCTTTCGGGGTGCGAGCGGAGGCTGCGTGGGTGAAGATCTGCAAATGAGCCGCGCATCCTCCCGCCAGTTGTTCGACGGCTACCTCGACCCGCGTCGTCCGCATGCAGGGGCGTACGACGAGATGTTCGATCCGGTCGATGGCGTGCGTACGGCGTACAAACGGCTGCACGACTCGCTGCAGCCGTTGCAGCCGGCGGATCTGACCACCCGGTCCGAGGCGCTCGACCGGGCGCTCGTCGATCAGGGGATCACGTTCAGCCTGTCGGGGGAGGAGCGGCCGTTCCCGCTGGACCTGGTGCCGCGGGTGATCACAGCGTCGGAGTGGTCGCGGCTGGAGCGTGGGGTCGTACAGCGGGTGCGTGCACTGGAGGCGTTCCTGGCCGACATCTACGGCGAGCAGCAGATCGTTGCGGACGGCGTACTGCCGCGGCGGCTGATCACCTCCTGTGAACACTTCCACCGGCAGGCAGCCGGTATCGCGCCGCCGAACGGTGTCCGCATCCACGTGGCCGGGATCGACGTGGTGCGGGACGAGCAGGGCGACTTCCGGGTGCTCGAGGACAACCTGCGCAGCCCGTCCGGGGTCTCGTACGTGATGGAGAACCGCCGCACGATGGCGCGGGTGTTCCCGGACCTGTTCGCCAAGCACCGGGTCCGTTCGGTCGGCGACTACGCCGTACACCTGCTCCGCTCGCTGCGGGCCGCGGCACCGGGCGTGACCGACCCGAACGTCGTCGTACTGACACCAGGCGTCTACAACTCGGCGTACTTCGAGCACTCGCTGCTGGCCCGCCAGATGGGGGTGGAGCTGGTCGAGGGGCGGGACCTGTTGGCCCGCAACAACGTCATCTACCTGCGGACGACAGAAGGCGAGCAGCGGGTCGACGTGGTCTACCGGCGGATCGACGACGAGTTCCTGGACCCGGTGCAGTTCGTTCCGGACTCCGTGCTCGGTGTGGCCGGTCTGGTCAACGCAGCGCGCGCAGGCAATGTAGTGATCGCCAATGCCATCGGCAACGGCGTCGGTGACGACAAGCTGATCTACACGTACCTGCCGGAGATCCTCAAGTACTACCTCGGTGAGACGCCTCTGCTGCCGAACGTCGACACGTACCGGTGCTGGCTGCCCGCAGAGCATGCGGAGGTACTGGACCGGCTGGACGAGCTGGTCACCAAGCCAGTGGAGGGTTCTGGCGGGTACGGCATCGTGTTCGGGCCGGATGCGTCGCCCAAGGAGCTCCAGGCACAGCGGAGGCGCATCAGGGCCAATCCACGTGGCTGGATCGCGCAACCCGTCGTACAGCTGTCCACTGTGCCGACGAAGGTGGGTGAACGGCTGCAGCCACGACATGTGGACCTGCGGCCGTTCGCGGTCAACGACGGCGAGGACGTGTTCGTTCTGCCAGGTGGACTCACCAGAGTGGCGATTCCCGAGGGCAGTCTGATCGTCAACTCGTCACAGGGTGGCGGGTCCAAGGACACCTGGGTGCTGGCGCCCAGAGCGTCCGGTGAGGACGCAGAGCTTCGTGGACCCGGTCTCGGGACCCCCACGCTGAAACCGGAGAGCACGCCGGAGCAAGGTCCTGAGCTGAACGCCGCCCAACAGCAGCAGCAACAGTGATGAGGAGGTGCTGACGATGCTCGCACGCAACGCCGAGTCGCTGTACTGGATCGGCCGGTACGTCGAACGCGCGGACGACACCGCCCGGATCCTCGACGTCTCGGTCCACCAACTGCTCGAGGACGCCACCGTCGACGCCGACACTGCCAGCCGCCGGCTGCTCTCGGTCCTCGGCATCACTCCGCCGGACGGCAGCGAGCTGGACGTGTGGGGCCTGACCGAGCTGGTCGCGATGTCGCCGGAGACCGGGTCGATCGTGTCCTCGATCGCCAGCGCGCGGGAGAACACCCGGGTCGCGCGTGAGGTGGTGTCGAGTGAGCTGTGGCAGTGCATCAACGCGATGTGGAACGCCGTACCCGAGCGGCAGCGCGCTGCGCGCCGGGTGGGCCCGCACGAGTTCTTCACGTTCGTGGAGAACCGGGCCGCGATGTTCGCCGGGCTGGCCGACTCCACGATGAGCCGCGACGACGGTTGGCGGTTCCTGGTGCTCGGGCGGTCGGTGGAGCGAGTGGACATGCTTGTCCGGCTGCTGATGTCCCGAGTGGGCGACCGGCCCACGTCGCCCGGCTGGGTGACAGTACTGCGTTCTGCGGGTGCGCACGACACGTACCTGCGGACGTACCGCGGTGCGCTCGATGCGTCCCGGGTAGTGCAGTTCTTGTTGCTGGACCGGCTGTTCCCGCGGTCGGTGTTCCACGCGCTGCAACAGGCGGAGTCGTGTCTGGAGGACCTCGACCACGGGCCGTCGGCGCGGATCGGTGCGGGTGCGGAGGCGTCACGGTTGCTGGGGAAGGCGCGCAGCGATCTGGAGTTCCTGCAGCCGGCGGAGCTGCTGGACAACCTGACCGGCAGGCTGCAGGCGCTGCAGACGACGGTCCGCGACGTCGGTGAGGCGGTGTCCCGGCAGTACTTCCATGCGGTGCCGTGGATCGAGTGGAACAACACGGAGGTGAACCTGTGAACTGGCGCCTCCGCGTCGTGCACACGACGGGCTACCGCTACGCGACGGCCGTGACCCAGTCCTACAACGAAGCCAGGCTGACGCCGCGGCATGACGACCGGCAGAACCTCATGGTGGCTCGGCTGGAGACGATCCCTCCGGCCCGCGCGTACAAGTACACGGACTACTGGGGTACCGAGGTCAACTCCTTCGACCTGCACACCCCACACACCGAGCTGAAGGTGATCGCGGCGTCCGTCGTCGAGACGAGCGACCAGACCCCACCGTCCGCTGAGGTCAGCTGGGTACAGCTGAAGTCAGCAGACGTCCTGGATGCGTACGCCGAGTACCTCGAGTGGACGACGTACGTGCCGAAGCACCGGGAGCTGTCCGCGGTCGCCCGCTCGTTGCGGCGGGGCCGTTCGCCGGAGGAGACCGTGCTCGCGATCTCCAAGTGGGTTCACGACACGCTGAAGTACCAGCGTGGCACCACTGGTGTGCACTCGTCTGCTGTCGACGCGTGGCAGGCCGGTGAGGGCGTGTGCCAGGACTACGCGCACCTGACCCTGGCGATGCTGCGCGCGGTCGGTGTCCCGAGCCGCTACGTGTCGGGCTACCTGCACACCAAGCCGGACGCGGCAGTGGGCGAGAGCGTCGTCGGCGAGAGCCATGCGTGGGTGGAGGCGTGGACCGGCGAGTGGTGGGGCTTCGACCCGACCAACGACATCTCGATCGGGCACCGGCACGTGTGGGTGGCGATCGGCCGCGACTACGCGGACGTGTCACCGCTGAAGGGCATCTACTCGGGTGATGCGGCGACGGCCATCGAGGTGACCGTCGACATGACCCGGTTAGCCTGACCCGATGCGGGCCATGACAGTCACGCCGGGCAAGTCCGACTCGGCGACAGTAGGCGACGTCCCAGAACCTCCCGTCGTCGACGGGTCGATCTTGGTGGAGGGCTTGCTGACAGGCATCTGCGGGACCGACCTGGAGCTGGTCTCCGGAGCGTTCGGCAGCGGCCGTCCCGGTGCCGATCATCTAGTCATCGGACACGAGTCGCTGGGACGCGTGCTGGAGGCACCTGCCGGCTCCGGCTTCACCACCGGGGACCTGGTCGCCGGAGTGGTACGCCGACCCGACCCGGTGCCCTGTCCGGCGTGTGCACGGGGTGAGTGGGACTTCTGCCGCAACGGGCAGTACACCGAGCGCGGCATCAAGGAGATGGATGGGTACGGCGCTGAGCGCTGGCGGGTCGACCCGTACTTCGCCGTACCCGTGCCTGCTGCTCTAGGAGAGCTGGGTGTGCTCGTGGAGCCGGCCAGCATCCTCACCAAGGCGTGGGAGCAGGTGGACCAGGTCGGAGCCCGGTCGTGGTTCGCTCCGCAGCACGTACTGGTGACGGGTGCCGGTCCGATCGGGTTGCTGGCCGCACTGATCGCCCGGCAGCGCGGGTACGACGTACACGTGCTGGACAGAGTTGAGGACGGGCCGAAGCCAGAGCTGGTACGGGCGCTTGGCGGGATCTACATCACCGACCTCGGGCAGCTGGACGTCGTACCGGATGTGGTGATCGAGGCAACGGGTGCTGGGCAGCTGGTGTTCGACTGTGCGTCGCTGCTGCCGCCTGCTGGTGTCATGTGTCTGGCCGGGATCCACCCCGGGCCGGCGACTGTCGACGTGCAGCTCGACGCGCTGGTCCGGCAGTTGGTGGTCCGCAACGCGGCCCTGGTCGGGACGGTGAACGCAGGGAGGCGGCACTACGCAGACGCCGTGGACGTGTTGCTGGCCGCGGACCGGGCCTGGCTGGAGCAGCTGATCACCCGGACCGTGCCGCTGTCCGAGTGGCCGGACGCATTGGTGCGGGAACCGGAAGACATCAAGGTGGTCGTGGACTTGCTGCGATGACCTGCGAGGATGGTGGGTGACGAGGAGCAGACCGGGGCAGCCCCGCCGATGGAAGGAGCGCCGACACGTGTCGGACACGAAGGCTCGGACCGCCGAGCAGATCGAGGCGGACATCGCCGCCACCCGGGCGCGTCTGGCCTCGACCGTGGACGAGCTGGTCGACCGGGCGAACCCGAAGAACGTCGCCCTGCGGCAGGTCGAGCAGGCCAAGTCCCAGGTCTTCGACGAGCAGGGCCAGCTGCGGACCCAGAAGATCGTCGCGGTCGCCGGTGCCGTCGTCGGCGTGGTCGGCGTCCTCCTGGTGATCCGCCGCCTGGTGGGTCGCCGGTGACTTCACGCAAGCGGCTGTCCGACGACAAGCTCCCGATCCGGATGCTGCACGACCGCGTCCTGGTCTCCCTCGAGCAGGAGGGCGAGCGGAAGTCGTCGGCGGGCATCCTGATCCCCGCCACCGCGCAGATGGGCCGCCGCCTCTCCTGGGCGAAGGTGGTCGCGATCGGCGCGAACGTACGGACGGTCGAGGTCGACGACCGGGTGCTGTTCGACCCGGAGGACCGGGCCGAGGTGGAGGTGCGCGGCGACGACTACATCCTGCTGCGCGAGCGCGACCTGCACGCGGTGGCCGCCGGCCGCCTCGAGGACGGCCAGACCGGTCTCTACCTCTGAAAGCTCTGAAATCTGAAACGGGCCGGCGTTTTGGCGGCGCCGGTGACCAGGTCGCGGACGAGCGCGCCCACCAGCGGCACGAACTTGAATCCCTGGCCGGAGAACCCGGCGGCGACCGTGACCGGTCCGGCCCGGTCGATGACGAAGTCGGCCGTCGGCGTGTTGTCGTACAGACAGCTGATCGCTGTGGATCTGTAGGGGTCCAGACCCGGGTACCACTGCTCGACGTACTGCAGCAGGGCCGAGTCCCGCTCCGGCTCCGGCAGGAAATCGCGCTCGTCGGGGTCCACCTCAGGCCCGGTCGCGTGCAGTCCGACCTTGACCCCGGAGCCGGGCTCGTAGAGGCCGTAGCTAGTAGGGCCGTGGTGCACGAAGGACGGCCACTCCAGCTCGTCTGACAGGGGTGTGAAGAACCGTGGCTGCTCCTGGGTCACCGTGAACGGTGGCAACGACACCAGTCCGTGCACCAGCCGCGGAGTCCACGGACCAGTGGCCAATACGACGTGCCGCGCCCGCACCGCGCCCCCTGGTACACCGAGCTCGACAAAACCCTCATGCGGCCGCAGCGCCCGTACAGGTGACTGCACGCGGAACTCGGCGCCCAAACGATCAGCCACGACCTGTAGCGCGCGAACGGTCCGATCGGCGTACAGCCGACCTGACCCCGGCTGGTACAGCACCGGCGTCTCGAACCGGAACCCCGGCCACCGCTCCGCAGCCTCCGCCGCTGGCAGCACCGACCCGGTTGCCCCGTGCAACGACCGGAAGGCCTCGATCGACGCGTCACCCATCCCGTGGTCGATCCCACCGGTCTCCTCGAGCAGCGTCTCGCCCGACTCCGCCTCGAGCTCCCGCCACAGCGGCCGCGCGCGCTCTGTCAGCTCAGCGATCTCGGCGTCGTCCGCAGCCGGCCGGAACAACCGCGTCGCGCCGTGCGACCCGCCCCGCTCGTGCCCGAGCGTGAACTGCTCCAGTACGACGACCTCTCGCCCGACCGCAGCCAGCGCCCGAGCGGCAGCCGACCCCATCGCACCGGCCCCCACCACTGCCACGTCATACGTCATACGGTCACCCCCTGTCAGCACTGATCGTAGTGATGTGGACAGGCAATCTCAGCTGCCGAGCGGGTAGGGGAGAATGAGCAGGTGATCTTTGAGACCTCCAGCCGGTTGCCAGACTTCCCGTGGGACAAGCTCGCTCCGTACAAGCAGAAGGCGGCTGCGCATCCTGACGGGATCGTGGACCTGTCGGTGGGCAGCCCCGTCGACCCGGTGCCGGCGCTGGTGAAGCAGGCGTTGGCCGACGCGGCGGACGCCCCGGCGTACCCGACCACGATCGGTACGTCGGCGGCGCGGCAGGCGGCCGTGGACTGGATGGCACGGCGGCTGGACGTGGCCGGCGTCGACCCGCAGAGCGGCGTACTGCCCGTGATCGGCACCAAGGAGCTGATCATGATGCTGCCGACGCTGCTGGGCATCGGGGCCGGTGACACGGTCCTCATCCCGGACCTGGCGTACCCGACGTACGAGGCCGGCGCGGCGCTCGCCCGGGCTACCAGCGTCCCGGTGGCCGACCCGACGACGTACGACGGGCCGGTCCGGGTCGCGTACTTGAACTCTCCGCGCAACCCGTCCGGTGAGATCACCCCGCCGGCTGACCTGCGGCGCGCGGTCGAGTGGGCGCGGGCGAACGACGTACTGCTGGTCAGCGACGAGTGCTACACCGAGTTCGGCTGGGACGAGAAGCCGGTGTCGGTGCTGCATCCGGCCGTGTCCGGTGGCAGCTTCGACAACCTGCTGGCGGTGCACTCGCTGTCCAAGCGCTCCAACCTGGCCGGGTACCGCGGCGGCTTCGTCGCCGGCGATCCGACCGTTGTGACCGAGCTGCTCGCCGTACGCAAGCACGCCGGGCTGATGGTGCCGTCGCCGATCCAGGCCGCGATGGCTGCCGCGTTCTCGGACGACGCTCACGTCGAGGAGCAGCGTGCTCGCTACCTGCGTCGCCGTTCGGTACTGCGGGACGCCCTGACCGATGCGGGCTGGGAGATCACCCTGTCCAACGGCGGGCTGTACCTGTGGGCGTCGCACCCGTCGTACGACGCGTACGGATCCGTCGGCGCGCTGGCGGACCGGGGGATCCTCGTCGCACCCGGTGCGTTCTACGGGACCGCGGGTGACCGGCACGTCCGCGTCGCGCTTACCGGGACCGACGAGCGCATCGACGCCGCTGTGAAGAGACTGCAGGAGTGAAAGAACTTCCCGCCTTCGTGTGACGTCTTCCCTGTGTGACTGCCTCTTATAGGGGGTAGGTGCTGTCCAGGGGAGGGGGAGGCGGATGAAACGCGTCGTCGGGGTGGCGGTAGCGGTTCTGCTGAGTCTTGGGTCGATTGGTGTGGCCAATGCGGACGAGAGTCCTTCGCCGAGTGTCACACCGTCGGTGACTCCCACAGAGACGCCTACTGAAACGCCAACTGAAACACCTACTGAGATACCTACGCCTACTCCCACGCCGACGCCTACATCGACACCAGCGGTGGTCCCTGCGGCGGCCTGGTCCATCACGCTGGACCAGCCGGCCGCGTCCTGGGAGGACAAGCCGACCGTCTTCACCGGCAGGATCAGTCAGCCGATCGCGGGCTCGTACATCACGCTGTGGCAGCGCGTCCCCGGTGCGTGGGTGCTGCGCGCCTCGACAAGGACCACGACCGGCGGCGTCTACAAGTTCAGCTTCGTGTCGGCGTACACGGGTACCTGGGCGTTCCGCACGATGATCGGGGTCAAGGCGGAGACGGCGCTCGCGATCTCGGACTACCGGACGGTGCCGATCCAGGATCGGAAGATCCTGATCAACACCCCGGCGTCCTGGTACGCGACGCTGACCGGCGTCTCGGTCACCGGGCGGATGGTGCCGGCCGAGCCGGGCAAGGAGCTCGCACTGCAGGAATACCTCGGCAGCGGCGTGTGGCGACTGCTGAACATCGGCACGATGGATGCAGGAGGCAACTTCCGCCTGCGGGTTCCCGACGACCTGCCGAAGACGCGGACCGTCCGCGTCGTGACGCGGTACGTCGCCCAGTCCGCGATGGAGTACTCCGGCCTGGCGATGATCGTCATCAAGGCGGCCCTGAACCCGAAGGTGTACGCCGTCTCCGCCGCGATGGTGCCGTACACGTACCGCTCCGGATGCCCCGTGGTGCCGTCGTCGCTACGGCTGCTGCAGCTGAACTACTGGGGTTTCGACGGCCGCGTGCACCGTGGCGAGCTGATCCTGCGGGATGCCGCGGTGGCGAAGATGATCACCGTGTGGACCTCGACGTTCGCGTCGAAGTTCCCGATCCGGCAGATGCGCCGGGTGGACGTGTTCGGCGGCAGCGACATCAAGTCGATGGCGGCCGACAACACGTCCGCGTTCAACTGCCGCCGCGTCACAGGTGATCCGTACTCGTTGTCGCCGCACTCGTACGGGTGGGCGATCGACATCAACACCGTGGAGAACCCCTACCTGGCCGCGAACGGCGTCTGGTACCCGTCGAACGGGCTGGCGTACCGCAACCGGTCCGTGGTGCGTCCGGGCATGCTGTTCTCGAGCAGCGTTGCCACAAAGGCTCTGATCGGCCAGGGGTACTTCTGGGGCGCCTACTGGTCCAAGCCCGACTATCAGCACTTCCAGCCGAAGTGAAAGCCCTAGTAGTCGCCAGCGCGTTGTCAGTCGTTCTAGTCGCTTGCAGCTCGACCTCGGCCACCCAAGAGCCCACACCGACGCCCACACCGACTCCGATCCCCACAGTGATCGGCGGGACGGTCCCGGTGCCCACCAACACACTGAGCTCCACCAAACCGACAGACGCCGCCATCCCACCGGAGCTACCGGAGGAGGCGACCGCACCACCCCCGGCCAGCGCCGGTCCGCTCACCGCTGCCAACCTCCCTGCACCAGAGAAGCTCGGCAGTGGCTGGAAGACCTACGTCGACCCAGGTGGTGCCGAGGTGGGTTTCATCGGCAACAACACCTGGACCCGCCGCCGCGACCCACACCAGGCGTCGTACGAAGCACTGCCCTCCGGCTGTGCCGGCCAGCCAGTCAAGGGCTCGCTGCCAGTTTCCGCGTACGCCCTGACCGGCAGCTACCGCACAGCCGACGCCCTACCTGCTACAGCGCTCCTGCTCCGCTTCAGCAACTCCAACCAAGCGGAGACCTACTACCAGGGCTACAAGGCACGCATGGACGCCTGCGGCACTGGCGGTGACCTGACTGTGAAACAGCTCTGGGCCAACGACACAGCTGCTGCCGCAGTGCGTGCGTACGCCGGTGCGGAGTCGTACGTCGACCTGTCCGTGGTCCACGGCTCCACAGTCGCCCTACTCGCCACCACGTCCACACACGCAAATCAGCAGGCCGACTGGGCGCGCACCGTCGTACCGGCTCTGGAGGCTGTCATCGACTAGCGTCGATCACTGCCTGGGCGAACTCCCGCGGTGCCTCTTGCGGCACGTTGTGGCCGACGTCGAAGGTGCGGTGCTGGTAGCGGCCGGTGAAGTGGTCCCGGTACGACGACCCGTTGCCGGCCGGTGTGAACGGGTCGTAGCGGCCGTCGATGGTGATCGTCGGTACGGCGATCTTCGGCGCCTTCTGCAGTACGGTCTCCAGTTCGGCGTACTCGGGCTCGGCCGGGATCAGGCTCTGCCGCCACCGGTAGTTGCCGATCACGATGGCCTCGTAGTCCGGGTTGTCGAAGGCGGCCGCGGTCCGGGCGTACGTCGCGGCGCTGTAGTTCCAGGTCGGTGAGTTGAACTTCCAGATGAACTCGCCGATCTCTCGCTTGTACTGGTGCAGGCCTTCCGCGCCGCGCTCGGTGGCGAAGTAGTACTGGTACCACCAGGCGTTCTCGGCCGCGGGTGGCAGCGGCTTCTTGTTGAACTCCAGGTTGGTGATCAGGTACCCGGTGACCGAGACCAGTGCCTTGACCCGCTCCGGCCAGAGCGCGGCGATGATGTCCGCGGTGCGCGAGCCCCAGTCGTAGCCGGCCAGCACGGCCCGCTGGATCCCGAGCGTGTCCATCAGGGCGAGGATGTCGAGCGCGAACGCGGCTTGGTCGACGTTGCGCGGTGTGGCGGCCGAGCGGAACGTCGTAGTGCCGTGGCCGCGGAAGTAGGGCACGATGACGCGGTAGCCGCGGCGGGCGAGCAGCGGAGCGACCTGCTCGTAGCTGTGGATGTCGTACGGGAAGCCGTGCAGCAGGAGCACCGGGGTGCCGTGCGCCGGGCCGAGCTCGACGTACCCGACATTGAGGACGCCGGCGTCGATCTGCCTGACCGGCCCGAACGGGAGGTTCGGAGAGGCGGCCGCGCCTCCTGTCAGCAACGGAGCGGCCAGCGCGGCGGCGCCGGTGGTCCGGAGGAGGGTGCGGCGGCTGACGTTCATGAGAATCCTTTCCGAGTGGGTGTGGATCCAGATTCAGCTGTGCCGGTCCTTGGTCGCGCCCGTGAGACACCCTGGTCCCAGGTCTGAAGTTGGAGGAGAAGTTGTATTACCTTTCAGTATTTCGTGTCCTACACTCCGGTTATGGGTGACTTCGACCGGTATGCCCGCCTGACCGCGCGGCTGGACGCGCCGTACGCGGTGATCGACCTCGCCGCGTTCCGGCGGAACGCCGACGACCTGGTCCGGCGCGCCGCGGGTACGCCGATCCGGATCGCGTCCAAGTCGGTCCGCTGCCGCGCGCTGATCACGGCCGCGCTCGAGCGGCCCGGGTTCCACGGCGTGATGAGCTACGCGCTCCCCGAGGCGCTCTGGCTGGCCCGCAACGGTGTCGACGACATCCTGCTCGGCTACCCGACGACCCACCGGACCGCGCTCCGCGAGCTGTCGGAGGACCCTGAGGCGGCGTCCCGGATCACGCTGATGATCGACTCGCCGGAGCACCTCGGGTACGTCAAGGCAGCCGTGACCGGCACCGCCCGGATCCAGATCTGCCTCGACGTCGACGCCTCGCTGCGGATCTTCGGCCAGCATCTCGGCGTACGTCGGTCGCCGCTGCGGACCCCGTCCGATGTGGCGGCGCTGGCCCGCACCGTCGCCGCCGACGACACGTTCGAGCTGACCGGCGTGATGTTCTACGAGGCGCAGATCGCCGGCCTCCCCGACACGTCGCCGGCCGTTCGCTGGGTGAAGCGCCGTTCGGCCGCCGAGCTCGCCGACCGGCGCGGCGCGGTCGTCGACGCGGTCAAGCAAGTCGCGCCGCTCCGGATCGTCAACAGCGGCGGGACGGGCAGCCTGGAGATCAGCAGCGCCGACCCGGTCGTCACGGAGGTCACCGCCGGCTCCGGTCTCTACGGCCCGACCCTTTTCGACAAGTACGACGTCTTCCAGCCTGAGCATGCGATGGCCTACGCGCTGGACGTCGTACGGCGGCCCGCACCGCGGATCGCCACGCTCTTCGGCGGTGGGTACGTGGCCTCGGGGCCGGCGAAGAAGTCGCGGCTGCCGCTGCCCGCCGCGCCGTCCGGGCTGAAACTGCTGGGCACCGAAGGCGCCGGTGAGGTGCAGACTCCGGTCCAGGGACAATCGGCCGATCGGCTGAAAATCGGCGACAGAGTGTGGATGCGGTACGCGAAGGCAGGCGAGATGCTGGAGCGGTTCGACGTCCTGCAGGCGATCGAGGGCGACGAGGTGAGCGAACTGGTCACCTACCGCGGCGAAGGGAAGAACTTCGGATGAGCACCTGGCGGAACTGGGCCGGCACCGAGTCGGCGACCGGGATCGAGACCCTGCGACCAGGTTCGGCCGACGAACTCGCGGCCGCGGTCAAGTCCGCCGCCGAGCAGGGCAAGAAGCTCAAGGCGGTGGGTTCCGGGCACTCCTTCACCGGCTGCTCGGTCCCGCAGCAGGTGATGATCAGGCTGGACGGACTGTCCTCGATCGTCAACGCCGACAAGGATTCCGGCCGCGTCACGGTCGGTGCCGGCACCGGACTACGGAAGCTGAACGCGGGCCTGGCCGCGTTCGACCTGGCGATGGCGAACCTCGGCGACATCGACAAGCAGACGGTCTCCGGCGCGATCTCCACCGGCACGCACGGGACCGGTGCGCGGCTCGGCGGTCTGGCCACGCAGGTCGTCGCGCTGGACCTGGTCACCGCGGACGGTTCGGTGCTGCACTGCTCGGCGGAGGAGAACCCGGACGTGTTCGCCGCGGCCCGGGTCTCGGTCGGCGCGCTCGGTGTGATCAGCGCACTGACCCTGCAGTGCGTGCCGGCGTTCCTGCTGCGCGCGCAAGAGATGCCGCTGCCGCTCGGTGAGGTCCTGGACGGGTTCGGCGAACTTGCCGACGGCAACGACCATTTCGAGTTCTACTGGTTCCCGCACACCGAGATCGCGCTGACCAAGCGGAACAACCGGGTCGGCCCGGGCGTCGGCGCCTCGCCGGTCGGCCGGGTCCGCGGCTGGATCGACGACGAACTGCTGTCCAACAAGGTCTTCGAGCTGACCAACCGGCTCGCCGTCCGGCAGCCTGGGCTGGTGCCGCGGACCAACCAGCTCGCCTCGCGTGCGCTGTCGGCCCGGGAGTACGTCGACGCGTCGTACAAGGTGTTCTGTTCCGAGCGCAACGTGATATTCCGCGAGTCGGAGTACGCCGTACCGCGTGAGCACGTCGTCGACGTGATCCGCCGGCTGCGGGAGTGGATCGACGCGTCCGGGTCGCGGATCTCGTTCCCGATCGAGGTCCGGGTGGCCGCGCCGGACGACATCTGGCTGTCGACGGCGTCCGGGCGCGAGACGGCGTACGTCGCGATCCACCAGTACCATCGGCTGTCGCACGACCCGTACTTCCGGGCCTTCGAGAACATCGTCGCCGACTACGGAGGACGGCCGCACTGGGGCAAGCTGCACACGCTCACGGCGGACGACCTGCGCAGCCGCTACCCGCGCTTCGACGACTTCCTCGCGGTCCGCGACCGGCTGGATCCGCAGCGCACGTTCGAGAACGCCTACACCCAGCAGGTCTTCGGGGGCTAGCCTGCGGGGATGAGCACAGTGGAACGGCTAGAGCCCGTGGTCGAGGACTGGCAGAAGGCGCTGGCGGTGGTCGCGCACCCCGACGACCTGGAATTCGGTACGGCGGCCGCGATCGCGCGCTGGACCGCGCAGGGCAAGCAGATCGTGTACTGCCTGCTGACCTCCGGCGAGGCGGGGATCGACGGCGTCGACCCGGCCGAGTGCGCTCCGCTTCGCGAGGCCGAGCAGATCGAGTCGTCCCGGATCGTCGGGGTCTCCGCGGTCGAGTTCCTCGGCCAGCCCGACGGCACCATCGAGTACGGCGTCGCGCTCCGCCGCGTGATCACCGCCGCGATCCGCCGGCACCAGCCGGAGATCGTCATCACGAACAACTTCCGCGACACCTGGGACGGCGACGTACTGCTGAACCAGGCCGACCACATCAACACCGGCCGCGCCACGCTCGACGCGGTCCGGGACGCCGCGAACCGGTGGATCTTCACGGACGCCGGCGACAAGTGGGACGGCGTACGGCAGGTCTGGGCGGCGGGCTCACCCGACGCGCGGCACGGGGCGGACACGACCGACACGTTCGACGTCGGAGTGCAGTCGCTGAAGGCGCACAAGGCCTACATCGACGGGCTGAACTGGCCGCATTTCGACCCGGAGGAGTTCCTCGAAGGCACCTCGCGCCCGGCCGGTGGCTTGCTGGGCACGAAGTACGGCACGCGGTTCGAGGTCTTCACTCCTTGAGGTAGGTCTGCAGGTGCGGCGGCGTCGGCTTCGGGCGCCGCGGCTCGCGGTCGCCGGCGGTGCCCGGGCCGGGCGGGTTGTTCGGGCCGACCCACGAGCGGACCAGCGCGCGGCCGCCCTTGCGGGTCATCCGGTGCAGGTCGATCTGCTGGACCTGACTGGCCGGGATGCCGAGCTGGGCCAGGCTCCGGTTCGCCATGTCGCAGGCCGTGTCGTGCTTGCGCGGCGACATCTTCTGCTGCAGGACGACGGCGATCGACCCGTCCGGCAGGTCCTCGATTCGCTGGAACCGCAGGCCCTTGTCCAAGGACCACGAGTTCAGGGCGAGGTCGATGTAGTCGGCGTTGGACAGTCGACGATCGGGCTTCGCGCGCGCAACCACTTCGTAACGGGCCATACCCCGATCATCCGTCGGCGATCGCCGGATTTCCAGAAATCAATGCTGTATCTGCGATCAGCGAAGTGCGTTGATCGCAGCCGCCACCTCGGCCGGGTTGGAGATCGGCGTGAGGTGGTTGGCGTTCGGGATCAGCGTCGGCGCGGGGGCGCCGATACGGGTCGCGGTCTCGGTCGGATTGCCGCCGTTCGTGTCGTCGACGCCGAAAACGACCGCCTTGGGGAGCTTCAGAGCGCTCAGCTTCGCCAGCCGTTCGGGGGCGACCGCGGGGATGCCGTGCGCGGTCATCTGCCAGATTGCCTTCTCGGCACCGGGCTGGCGGAACGGGCGGGTCCAGTCGTCGACGACCATCTCGGGGCAGTTGGGGGCACAGACGTTGTTATAGATCTTCTTCAGAAGCCAGCCCTGGTCGAGCACCAGCCGGAACAGCGACGTCCGGTACGGCGGGACGATCAGCCACCGCGGCGGCCCGGCCTGCCCGCCCGGCAACGGCAGCCCGTCACCGTCGAGGAACATGATCCCGCCGATCCGGTCCGGCGCCTCGAGCGTCGCCTCGGCCGCGATCCCGGCGCCGAGCGAGTGCCCGACCAGGATCGGCCGCGGCTCACCCGGCCCGCCGAGGTGCATCGCGTCCAGGAATCCGAGCAGCTGCGCCGCGAGATGCTCGATCGTGTACGGCGCCTTGCGCTCGGAGTACCCGTAGCCGGTGATGTCGTACGCGTACACGCGATGGTTGGCGGCGAGCAGCGGTACCAGCCGTGACCACGTGTCGACGGACTCTGCTGACCCGTGCACGAGTACGACGGGTGCTCCCGACGTACCCCACGTGTCGTAGCGGGTGTTGATGTCGCCGGCCTGCACGTACTTGAGGCCGGGTGGTGGTGCTGCGGTTCCGTTGGTGACGAGGTTGTAGCCGAGAGATGCCGCGGTGACGACCAGCCAGAGCCCGAGAAGTCCCAAGAACCCCCGCCACAGGAACCGTTTCACAGCCCTAGTTTTACAGGCCCCTGTTTACAGCTGGAGGATGCGCTGCGACTCGGTGAGGACCGCGGGGGAGGCGAGGGACTGCCAGCGCGGGATCTGTTCCTGGAGGAACGCGCGCAGCTTCGGCGCCCGTTTGGCATCGTGGTCTAGGACGTCGAGCTCGTTGACGATCGTCAGGTCGACGAAGTCGCGGAGGTCCTCGGTGCCGAGCTCCTCCGACGTACCGGTGAAGCGGTCCGTCACCGTGCGGTGCTCAGCGAGGTCGCGCCAGGTGGTCTCCCGGTCGCAGGCGCCGTACCGGTAGACGATCAGCTCGGCCTCGGCGCCGATCACCGACTCCAGGACCGAGCGCTCGGTCTGCCAGTCGAACAGGTGGGTTGGGAAGCCGTCGGTCCCGTACGCCGCGTGGGCGAGGCCGGCCAGCACCAGGGTGTCGGACGCACCGAGGGAGCTAAGGCGTTTGGCCACGCGATGCAGGTGGACGTACAGGCTTCCGCCCGCGTGGTCGATCTCGTCGGCGCCGCGCACCATCAGCAGCGAACCCAAGTCCTGGAAAGTGCTCATCTGACCCCTTGTCACCCCGGAGCGGCCAAACCCCTCGACCAGATCAAGGCCCACCGACCCGGCCCAGGTCACCCACGGTAAGGCCAACCCACCACCCCCGCCCACCACTACGGCGTGCCGTTTCAGTCACATCCCTGCTCCAGCCCCGCCCTCCGCTGGGCCCGGTGTACAGGAACTCGTGTGGCCGGACAGGAAGTAACCTGTTCAATGCACCCACCACGCGGGCGCAGCCCCGGTTCTCGCCCGCGCGCGAGCCACGCCGTCCCAGTTGTTGCGGTGGGCAACGGATACAGCGTCAGCAAACGTCAGAACCCGTCCGCAACCACCTCACACGGTTGCGGACGGGTTCTGCATTTCCTGCCCGTGGTTGATCAGGGAAGGTGACCGACCACGGGGAGCCTGTCGTCGGGATCAGGCGGTATCAGCCGGGCGCTCAGTCGAGGTCGGCGAGGGCCTTGCGGGCGGCTTCCAGTTCGGCCTCGAGGGCGGCGACCTTGGCGGCCTGCTGGGAGCGGGCCTCCTCGATGACCTCGTCGATCGGGGTCGACAGGTCCTCGTGCAGCTCCTTGGCCGCACGCGACACCGCGGCCGCGGCGACGGCCAGGTCGCGGGCCAGGTACGTCGTGCCCTGCTTCAGCTCGGCGCGCCACTCACCGTCCGCCGTCCCGGTGACGGTCAGCGTCAGCTCGATGGTCTTCGTCTTCTTGCTCGCGGCCTTCTTGGCCGGCGCCTTCTTCGGCTTCACAGCCTCGGTCGGCTCAGAGCTGGTCGGCGCCGGGGTGGAAGTGGATTCGGGGGCGGCCGTCGACAGGTTGGCCGGGTCGGGAGTGTCGGCGAGGTCGGACGGCGTCTCAACTGCCAGAGTGTCTACAGTCATCGTTGCGGCGATCTCCTTCGGAACTGACGCGGGACGACCATTAGAACACATGTTCGATTGGCACGCCAACCAGCCTGCGCAGGAAACGATCGATCTGGTCCTCCAGAGGCGGAAGATCGGCCTCCGGCTCGTTGATGCGGATCGAGACCGCGCCGTGCACCGCCGAGCGCAGGTCGAGCGCCACGGCCGCCGCATCGTCCGTCGGTGCGAGTCCCGCGTCCATGCAGGCCTGAACGGCAGCGGTCGCCCGGATCGCCAACTCTTCCTTGAAGATCAGATGCATCCGCCGGTTCAGCGTGCTCTCGTGCAGCACCTTGTAGAGACCGGCGTACTCGCGTGTCCAGCTGCCGAGGAACAGGAGTCGCGCGCGTAGCCGGCGTACCGGGTCGTCGCCGCCACTCGCTTCGGCCTGTTCGAGGTCGCGCAGCAGGTCGGCGGTGCACTGCTCGAGCGCCGCGAACACGAGTTCGTCGCGATCGGTGAAGTGGATGTACACCGAGGTCGCCGCGATCCCGACCTCGCGGGCGACCGCGCGCAGCGAGAGCGCCTCGTCGTCGCCGAGCTCGTTCAGCATCCGCAACGCGGCGTCGATGATCTCGCGCCGCAGCAGCTCACCCTGCCCGCGCCGGTTCCGGCTCCGCGTCGTCCCAGCATCCATACAGCCGATTGTATTGCAACACACGTTGCCCTACAGTCGTAGCACTACAGCTGTTCACTTAAGGATGACCATGAGCGAACTCGAGATACAAGTCGCCCTCGACCACAGCCAGCAGCGGCGGTGGTGGGCGTTGGGGGCGGTGGCTACGGCGCAGTTGATGGTGGGAATCGATCTGACGATCGTCAACATCGCGCTGCCGTCGATGCAGCAGGACCTGGGGTTGTCGGATCCGTCGCGGCAGTGGGTGATCACTCTCTTCGCGCTCGGGTACGGCGGACTTCTGCTGCTCGGTGGACGGACGAGTGACCTGATCGGGCGTCGGCGTGCGCTCCTGATCGGGCTGACCGGATTCGCGCTGGCCTCTGCGCTCGGTGGGGCAGCAACAGGCGGGGCGATGTTGCTGACCGGACGTGCACTGCAGGGCGTCTTCGGCGCGTTGCTGACTCCGGCCGTGCTGGCAACGCTCGCGGCCTCGTTCCCGGCGCCGGCGGAGCGCGGAAAGGCGTTCGGGATCTACGGCGCCGTCATGGGCAGTGCGTCCGGCCTGGGCATCCTGGCGGGCGGTGTGCTGACGCAGTACCTGGACTGGCGCTGGTCCATGTTCGTCAACCTCCCCATCGCTGCACTGGCGGCGGGAGGTGTCCTGTACGCCGTACCTCCGGTGCAACGCGCTGCAGACGTGCGAGTCGACGTACTAGGTGCACTGCTGGCCACCACTGGGTTGATGGCAGTGGTGTTCGGATTCGGCCGAGCGGAGTCGGATGGGTGGAGCGCGCCCGCGACGTACGCGTCATTGGCTGCGGGTGTGGCACTACTAGCGGCGTTTCTGGCAGTGCAGGCGCGAGTGGCGTCCCCACTGCTCCCGCTGCGCGTAGTGCGAGACCGCAAGCGAGGTGCGTCGTACCTGGCCGTCTTCAGTCTCGCGATCGGCATGTTCGCGGCGCTGTTCTTCCTGACCTTCTACCTGCAGACCGTCCGCCACTACTCGCCGATCCGCGCCGGCCTGAGTTTCCTGCCGCTGACAGTCGGTCTGATGGTCGGCGTACGTGCGGTGAGCCGCCTGCTGGCCAAGGCGAGCGTTCGTGCGCTCATCTGCCCCGGACTGCTCACCATCGCGGCAGGTCTCGCTCTGCTCGGTCTCCTGCGCCCGGACTCCAGCTACTGGCTGCAGGTCATGCCGGTGTTCTTGCTGGTCGGTCTGGGCACCGGCTGGGTCCTGGTCACGGCCAATAGCACTGCCACCCTCGGCGCCGGTGCCGACAGTGCGGTGGCCGGCGCCATGGTGATGACGTCCCAGCAGGTCGGAGCATCACTGGGTACGGCGCTGCTCAGCACAGTCGCCGGAACAGTAGCCGCCCGCTCCGACGCCGTACACGGGTTCAACGTGGCCGGCGTCGGAGCGGCGGGCTTCCTGTGTGTTGCTGCGGTTGCTGTCTACGCGGTCGCCTCGGAGCGGTCGCCGGACCACTCGAGGTGGAAGTTGCCCTCACGGTCGACGCGCTTGTAGGTGTGCGCCCCGAACAGGTCGCGCAGGCCCTGGATCAGGGCGGCAGGCAGCCGCTCGGCCCGCAGGCCGTCGTAGTACGACAGGGCCGCCGAGAACCCAGGAGCCGGTACGCCGACGGTCGCCGCGGTCGCGACCACCCGTCGCCAGGCCTCCTGCCCGCTGGCGACTGCTTCCTTGAAGTAGTCGTCCACCAGCAGCGAGGGCAGCGACGGGTTCCGGTTGTACGCCTCCGTGACACGGTCGAGGAACCGCGCCCGGATGATGCAGCCGCCGCGCCAGATCTTGGCCATCGCGCCGAGGTCGACGTTCCAGTCGTACTCCTCGCTGGCCGCCCGGATCGCGTCGAACCCCTGGGCGTACGCCACGATCTTCGACGAGTACAGCGCATACCGCACGTCCTCGATGAACGCGTCCCGATCGACCTCCGCCTTCACGTCCCCAGGCCCGGGCAGTACGCCGGCAGCGGCCTCCCGCCGTACGACGTCACCCGACAGCGACCGCGCGAACACGGCCTCGGCCATGCCGCTGACCGGGATGCCCAGGTCGAGCGCGGACTGCACGGTCCACCGGCCGGTGCCCTTCTGCTCCGCCTGGTCCAGGACGACGTCCACGAACGAGCCGCCCGTGGTGGGATCGGTCTGGCTGAGGACCTCGGCGGTGATCTCGATCAGGAACGACTCGAGGTCGCCGGTGTTCCAGTCCCGGAACACGTCCGCGAGCTCTGCCGGCGACAGGCCGAGGACGTGGCGGAGCAGGTCGTACGCCTCCGCGATCAGTTGCATGTCGGCGTACTCGATGCCGTTGTGGAGCATCTTCACGAAGTGGCCGGCGCCGTCCGGGCCGACGTGCACGCAGCACGGCTCGCCGTTCACGTGCGCGGAGATCTTGGTCAGCATCGGCTCCAGTGCCGCGTAGGACTCCGGTGAGCCGCCCGGCATGATGCTCGGGCCGTTCAGCGCGCCTTCCTCGCCGCCGGACACGCCGCTGCCGACGAAGTGCAGTCCCTTGTCGCGCAGCGCGGCCTCGCGGCGCCGGGTGTCGGCGAAGTGCGCGTTACCGGCGTCGACGACGATGTCGCCCTCGGCGAGCAGCGGCACCAGTTCGTCGATGACCGCGTCGGTCGGCGCGCCGGCCTTGACCATGATGATCACCTTGCGCGGCTGCTCCAGCGACTCGACGAAGCCGGCCAGGTCCGTGGAGGGAATGAACTCGCCCTCGGAGCCGAACTCCGCGACCAGCGCGTCGGTGCGCGCCTGGGAGCGGTTGTGGAGGGCGACGCGGAACCCGTTGCGCGCGAGGTTCCGGGCCAGGTTGCGGCCCATCACCGCGAGGCCGGTGACGCCGATCTGGGCTTGGGCAGAACTCATCGAAATCTCCCGCAGTCTCGAGTTGTGTGCGGACCAAGTCTCGCTTGCCTGGCAAGCGCGCTCCGCAGGGGGCTCGGCAACTGGACACCGGCGAGCTCTTCTCAAAGCGGGGACAACGATGGTAGACATCTCAGAAATCGATTTCCCATCACGGAGGAAACCGCCCATGCTCCGTCGTGCTGTCGTTGTGTTGATGTCTTCGGTGCTGATGCTGACCGGATCGGTGGCTGGTTCGGTGTCAGCTTCGGCCGGCACCTCCGGGAGCAACGGACCGGTCGGCTGGGAGGTGTACCGCAACCTCGACCGCCTGCCCGAGCTGCAGACCGCCGTCCGCACCAAGCAGTTCTCCAGCTTCGGCCGCGACGGCACGAACAACGACGGCTTCGAAGGCACCTACTCCTGCCTGCGTACGACGGACGCGGGCTGCGTGATCGCCGAGGACAGCGGTCCCGGTGAGGTCGCCTCGATCTGGTTCACGCGCGACGAGGGCAACGTCACCAGGACCGGCACGATCACGGTCGAACTCGACGGCAAGCAGGTCCTGCACGGCTCGCTGCAGGACATCGTCGACGGCAAGCTCGGCGCGCCGTTCAGGTACCCGTTGGTCGCAAACGGCGTACAGACCAGCGGCGGCGTCTACATCCGCGTCCCGATGCCGTACCGCTCGTCGATGCGGATCACCACGCAGACGAACCCGTACTTCTACCACGTCGACTACCGCGAGTTCCCGGACGCGAACGGCGTACAGACCTTCGACCCGAATGACAAGGCTGAGGACGTGCTCGCCCTGCTCCACGCAGCCGGCACGAAGGACCCCAAGCCCGCGCGGCCCGACGCGCGGACCACGAGCACTCCGTTGAACCTTGCCCCAGGCAAGCAGGTGCCGCTGGCCGATGCCCGTGGCTCCGGTGAGCTGAGTGCGCTGCGGCTGAAGCTGCCCGACCTCGTCGGGCTCGATCTGAAGAGCTTCGCCGACGACGGTCGCGCGTTCCTCGGCGGCAGTACGTTCACGCTGAAGATCGACCCGGCCAACACAGGCGTGAAGCTGACCCGCCGGATGGATCTGCGGATCGGCAACCAACGCGCGAAGATCCTCGTCGACGGCGCGCCCGCTGGCGAGTGGGCGCCGCTCAAGGCGCAGGGCGCTCAGTGGCACGACCAGGCCGTCGACCTCCCGGCGGCGCTGACTGCGGGCAAGTCGCAGATCACGATCACCAACGAGTTCGTCTCGTCCGACCTGGACTTCAACGAGTTCGCGTACTGGGCGGACTCGACGGTCGGCGGTCAGGTCAAGCGCACCGACACACTCGACGTCGGGCCCAACCACGTCGCCGACGAGCAGGCCCACGGGTACGCGATCACCAAGCAGAACTGGAGCGGCGAGCACGCCATGTCGTACGCCGCCACGGACGAGGACGCCGCCCGCGTCAAGCCGTCCGACACGCTCCTGACGGGTGTGCGGGTGCAGGTGACGATCGACGGTCAGAAGCGCGTCGACGCTCCGCTCGGCGAGTTCTTCGGCTCGGGTCTCGGCGAGAACCCGGTCCACTCGCTCTTCTTCGCCATGGACCCCGACGGCTGGTACTCCTCCTGGTGGCCGATGCCGTACGCCGCGCGCGCCACGGTCACGCTGGTCAACAAGACGACGTACCCGCTGAAGGGTCAGGCCGAGGTGACGTCGGTTCGCGACGCTCGCAAGGCGGCCGACCTGGCGGCCGGGAAGATCGGCTACTTCACCGCGATCTCGACGCGCGGCGAGACCACGCAGGGCAGCGACTGGACGTTCGCCGGCGTGGCCGGCCGCGGCAAGTTCGTCGGCGTCTCGCAGACCATGGAGGGACTGCTTGCCGACGGCAACACTCGCGGCTACCTGGAGGGCGACGAGCGGGTGTACGTCGACGGCGAGCGGACGCCGGCCATCCACGGCACCGGGACCGAGGACTACTACGAGTCCGGCTGGTACTTCAACGCCGGCACCTACTCGACCCCGTTCCACGGCAACTCCGCGCACGAGGTCCGGGCCGGATTCTGTACCAACGAATGCGATGGCGCGTGGCGACTGCACATCACCGACTCGGTCGCCTTCGAGAACCAGCTCGACTTCGGCATCGAGCACGGCCAGCAGGACGACCACCCGGCGATCTACGGCTCGACAGCCTTCCTTTACACCGCGTCCAAGTTCGGTGCGCGGGAGACCGACCGCATCGACACCGGCGCGGCCGGGAGTCGTCAGCAGCACGGGTACGTCGACAACGGCACCCAGGCGGATCTCAGCTCGGTGTACGAAGGTGATCACGACGACATCACCCTCACCGACCAGGTCCGCGCCAGCACGCAGCCGATCCGCTTCAGCGTGAAGACCGACCCGGCGAACCGCGGCGTCTCGCTCCGCCGGACGAGCGACCAGAACGCTGCCGGGCAGTCGGCGCGGGTGGTTGTCAACGGCAAGAATGTAGGCACGTGGCTGCAGCCGCTCGGCAACACGCATCAACGCTGGCTCGACGACAACTACCAGTTGCCTGCAGCAATCACGGCCGGCAAGAGTCGTCTCGACATCGAGCTCCGCCCGACCGGGCCGGCGTGGACCGCATCGTCGTACGTCGTCCAGTCGCTGACCGCGCCGTACAGCGACAACCGGGCGCCCGGCGCGGTCGGCGGCGTGACTGCCATCGGTCGCTCCGACAACGCGATCAACGTGACGTGGAACGACGTCAGCGACGACAGTGGGGGCGCGCACTACAACGTGTACGGCGCTCCCGAAGGTGGAGCTGAGAGGTTGCTTGGTACGTCGCCGCTGCCGGGCTTCCTGCACCGGGGCCTCGGGCTGCACGAGATGTGGACGTACCGGATCGCGGCGGTCGACCTCGCCGGCAACACGGGTCCGAAGTCGAGCGGTGTGCAGGGCACGAGTGGCAGCACGTTGCGGGTTGAGGGGGAGTCGATGCTGCCGCCGGTGTCGTCGACGGTCGCGGTGGATCCGCAGGGGAACTGTTGCGGGGTCAGTTGGTCGGGTGGCGCGCAGGCGTGGATCCACGGGACCAAGGCCGGTGACGAGACCGTGTTCGGGTTCAACGTCCCGACGACCGGTTCGTACCAGTTGTCGACGGTGCTGACGAAGGCGGCCGACTACGGGATCGTCGACGTACAGATCGACGGAAACGCTGCTGTCACCTTTGACGGTTATCAGGCGTCCGGGGTCGGTACACAGGCAGTTGCGCTCGGCACCGTCCAGTTGGCGGCGGGCGGTCACCAGTTCGTGGTGACAGTTACCGGCAAGAACGAGGCAGCAACCGGCTACCTCGTCGGAGTGGATCTGCTGGATCTTAGGCTCACCCCGTGAACCCTTTGGAGTCTCGTCGTACTGCGCTCGTTCTGATCGACCTGATGCCGCGGATCATCGCGCTGGAGACGGCGCCGCTGAGCGGATCGGTCGTGCTCGAGCGATCCGTGGCACTGGCTGCGGCGACGCGGTCCGCCGGCGGTCTGGTGGTGAACGTCCGGGTCGATCGGCCCGGGGTGAAGGTGCAGCCGGAAGGCAGCGGGTTCGCACCCGAGGCCGCGCCGCAGCCCGGTGACCTGGTGATCATCAAGCAGACGATGGGCGCGTTCGGACGCACGCCCCTTGACAGCGAACTGCAATCCCGCGGCATCGCGAACGTCGTACTCGCCGGCATCGCCACGAACTTCGGCGTCGAATCCACCGGCCGCGCCGCCTCGGACCTCGGCTACGAAACCTTCTTCCTCACCGACGCCATGACCGGCCTCGACGACCACGCCCACAACTTCGCGATCTCCTACACCTTCCCCCGCCTCGGCGCAGTCTGCACAACCCCGGAGTACTTGAAGGCACTCAGCTAGGCGAAAAGTGCGGCGTTTTCGTGGGTCCAGGTTTGGAGGGCTCGGGCGGGGTGGCCGGTTGTGTCGGGGACCGTGGTGGTGACGGTGGTTTCGTCGATGGTGCCGTCGGCAAAGAAGGATTCGATGGCTTGGGCGTAGGGCTCCGGCATGGAGGCGTGGAGGGCCTCGTGGGTTTCGGCGCGGCTCATCGGGTACGCCGTGAGCGGGCGGTTCAGGGTCTCGGCGAGGATGGCGACCTGTTCGACCGGGGTGAGGGCGACCGGGCCGGTGAGGCGCAGGACCTCGCCGTCGTGGGAACCCTGTAGCGCGCGGACCGCGACGTCGCCGATGTCCCGTGGATGGATCGTCGACACCGGTACGTCGGGGAACTGCACCCGCACCTCGTCGCCGGCCGCCAGTTGGTCGCGCCAGCGCAGTGTGTTCGACATGAACGAGTTCGGCCGCAGGAACGTCCACTCCAGTCCCGACGCCCGGACCGCTTCCTCGGTGGCGTGGTGATACGCGGCAACAGCGTTCGTCAGCTCGCCCTCGAGTGAACTGCTGGAGAGTACGACGACTTTCCGCACCCCGGCTTGCACCGCGTTCGTCAGCAATTCGTCGAGGCGGTCGTAGCCGCTCAACAGGAAGATCCCGGTCACCCCGGTCAACGCGTCCACGAACGTCTCCGGCCGGTTCAGGTCGCCGTGCACCGGCTCGATACCACCCGGCAGTTCGCGCGCCGAGCGGATCAGCGCCCGCCCCGCGATCCCTTGTTCCGCCAGCGATTGCACCACGGCGCCGCCCGCGTTACCGGACGCACCCGTAATCAGAATCGTCACCCGCGCAACCCTGTCACATTCCACACCGCGCGAACAGCGTCACCAGTCCCGAAAAGCGTCGACGGCCGCGCGGAGGCACATGCCGGGGTCGTCCTGGTGGTACACGCGTTCGGCGGGTTCGATGTTGTCCAGGAAGCGTTGGTAGGTGAGGGCGTAGGTGAGGAACCCGAGGACCTTCATCGGCCGGATCGCGCGCACCGGGTCGCTGCCCAGTGCATGTTTCTTCCACGCGGCGCACCAGACGTCCGTGACGTGCGGATGTTTCTCGGCGGGTAGGAATTCGTGCAGGCGTTGGACGTCCAGCGCCGGGTGGCCGATGAACGCGTCGGCCCAGTCGACGATGACCCGGTTGGTCCCGTCCGACCGCCAGTTGCCCGGATGGAAGTCGCCGTGCACGACCGTGATCGGCAGGCCGGCCGCGTCGAGTTCGCCGACGATGTCTGGGAGCTTCGCGACCAGCTGATCCAGGCTCGCCAATTCGTCAGAGGAGAGTGGGACGCGAGGCAGCAGCCGGGTGACTTCCGCGACCAGGTCCTCCGGTAGCAGGCGAGGGGCCGCGAGCGTGTCGGCCTCGGACGCCAGCGCGGCCTGAACTGCGACCCAACGGCTCACCACGTTGTCGACCGTTGCCTGGTCCGGCTCCCAGCAGTCGATGCCCGGGGCATGAGCCAGGAGCGACCACCGGTCGTCCGTCGACTGACCCAGTACGGCGGGCGCCAGCGTCGCGTCGTACCGGTGGACGTGCTGGATGATGTCCGCGTCGATGCTCCCGAACCGGCTGGTGGCCTTGGCCCACGCGCCGGGGAAGCGGATCAGGCACGACAGGTTCCACGTCTTCACCTGTACGGCGTCGTGCGGTCCGACAATGTTCTGCGCCCACTCGATCAGCCGGCTCGGCCCGTCGATCTCCGCCCAGGTCGATCGCAACGCGTCAGGCGCGATGATCGAGTCCCAGTCGGGCAGCGGAGTCTGGTCGAGTACGCCGTACCGTGGCTCTTCGAGCGCCTGGACGTGGTACACGACCCGTCCGCCGCGGCCGATCACGGCCTCGTCGGCGTGGACGAGTCGCAGTACCACTGTCCGAACCTCGAGCAGTTCGTCGAGATGGCGGGTGATCGCCTCGACTTCCGCCCACCACGCCGGTTCGACGTCGAACGCCGGCGTGCGCCCGACGTACCGGTCACCAACGCTGACCAAGGCCTCTACCGTCTTGAATTCCACCCGCTTACTGTCGCGTGATCCGGTGCCAAGTGCGAGCGCCCGACTTGAGCACCACGCCGGCGTCGAGCTCGACGGCAGCGGCCGGGTCGTCCATCCGTACGCCGTTGATCGTCACCGCGCCCTGCTGGAGCAGCCGACGCAGCGCGGAATTGCTGTCGTTCGGACGGACAGCGCGCAGCAGGTCGAAGGCAGTCGCGACCTCACCGGTGACGACGACCTCGGGCATCTCGTCCGGTCCGGAACGCTCGGAAAACGTGTGACGAAAGGCGTCCAGCTCGGATTTGGCGATGCCGGCGCCGTGGTACCGAGTCACGACCGCAGCCGCCAGCCGGAGCTTGGCGTCACGCGCCGCCGGGCCGGTCGCATCCGCGAGGGCGGCGACCGTGTCGAGGGGGAGCTCGGTGTAGACCCGCGCGTACGGCTCGACGAGCGAGTCCGGAATGCTCATCAGCTTTCCGAACTTGTCCCGCGGACTGTCCGTCAACCCGATGTAGTTGTTGAGCGACTTCGACTGCTTGGCCCGGCCGTCGATCCCGGGCGTGATCGTTGTCGTGATCACCACCTGCGGCGGCGCGCCCAACCGTTGCTGGAAGTGCCGCCCGAGCTGCTCGTTGAACAGCTGGTCCGATCCCACGATCGTCAGGTCGCTCTGCATCGCGAAGCTGTCGTATCCCTGCAGCACCGGGTACACAAGTTCATGTACGGCGATTTCCCGCCCGGCCGCGACCCGCTCGCGGAACATGTCCCGGCTCATCAGCTGCGCCTGCGTGACCTGGGCGAACAGACCCAACAGCTCCGCCACCGGCATCGCGTCGTACCACTCGGAATTCCGGCGTACCTCGAAGACGTCCGGATCGGTCCGCAGGACCAGCGACACCTGCTCGAGGAACGAGGCGGCGTTCGCGTCGATCTGCGCCGGGGTGAGGACCGGCCGGGTCTCGGAGCGTCCGGTCGGGTCGCCGACGCGGGTGGTGAGGTCGCCGAGCAGGAACACGACCCGGTGCCCGAGGTCCTGCAGCTGGCGCATCATCCACAGGTTGACCGCGTGCCCGAGGTGCAGGTCGGGCGCGGTGCAGTCGACGCCGTACTTGATCCGCAGCGGCCGCCCGGACTCCAGGCGCTCGCGCAGGTCGTCCTCGCCGATGATGAGGTCGGTGGTACGGCGTAACCGGTCGATGACAGCGTTCATGAGGGTTCCTCTCAGGACGAGGCACCCGTGAACCAGTGCCTCCGGCAAACGGAAAGAGGCAGGAACCGGACGGTTCCTGCCTCGGAGGCTCTGGGTGCAGCGACTGCGGGGACTACCGAATGCCGACTCCTCCCAGAGCCGGTCGATAGGTCACGCAGTGCTTGGTCACACCCTGAGGCTAACAGCTGCCAGGCACCTCCCGGAATCCGATTAGGCTCAGGGCGTGATCGACGAGCGGGTTGTGCTGGTGGACGAGGGTGGGCGTGCGGTCGGGACCGAGGCGAAGGCGGCGGTCCACCACACGGCGACACCGCTGCATCTCGCGTTCTCCTGCTACGTGGTCGACGCGGCCGGGCGGGTGCTGCTGACCCGGCGGGCGTTGGACAAGCCCACCTGGCCCGGCGTCTGGACCAATAGTTGCTGCGGGCACCCACTCCCGGATGAGCCGCTGGAGCAGGCAGTACGGCGCCGGCTCGCGGATGAGCTCGGGATCGTCACGGACACAGTCGAGCTGGTGCTGCCGGAGTTCCGGTATCGCGCCGAGATGCCGACCGGCATGGTGGAGAACGAGATCTGCCCGGTGTACCGAGCGTGGTGGACCGGTGACCCGACGCCGAACCCGGCCGAGGTCGCGGACTACCGGTGGGCCGAGTGGCACGAAGTACGGGAACTCCCGGACCTCTCGCCCTGGTGCCTCCTGCAACTGGACGAGCTCCTGGAACCACCAGTGGATTGGCCGATCGCCGACCCGACGCGGCTACCGCCCGCCGCCCAGATCCAGCTCTAGAAGATCCCCGTGTACGGCGACCGCCGCCGTGCTCGCATGACCTGCTGCGCCGATCGCGAGCAGCGCCGGACTGGTCGTCGTACCGACCGCATAGACCCCAGGCATCGTGGTTCGCCCGCCCTCGTCCGTGACCACCGCACCGTCCGCGACCTGGCACCCGAGCCGCTCGGCCAGATCACTCTGCTGATGCTGCCGCACCACCACAAACACCCGCCGCGCCGCCAACTCCACCCCATCTAGCAGCACGGAACCTGACCGCACCTCTTTGACGGGCTCGGTCCGCACAGCCACCCCGGCTCGAGCCAACTGATCCACCTGTACCGCGGTCAGTTCGTCCCCGTCCGTGCACAACGTCACGTCGTCGCTCCACCGGCTCAGCAGCAACGCCCGCGCCACCGACCGCTCCGGCGCCCCGCGCATCCCGAGCTGTACCAGCGGCTGATCCCGCACCTCCCACCCATGGCAGTGCGGACAAGCCACCACCGACCGACCCCACCTGTCAGCCACCCCTGATACGTCGGGCAACTCGTCCCACAACCCAGTCGCCAGTACGACGGCCCGCACCCGTTCCCCACCGACGACGAACTCGTCACCATCCACGTCCACGTCGTCGACCCGCGTCTCCCGCACCTCGACGCCGTACGCCGCGACCTGTCGCCGCCCCACCGCCAGCAGCTCGCCCGGCGCAAGATCCTCCGCGCCGAGGAAGTTGTGCACGTGCGACGCCGCCCGGTTCCGCGCCTGCCCGTCGTCGAACAACACCACCCGGCGCCGGGCCCGTCCCAACGTCAGCGCTGCCTGCAGCCCCGCCACACTCCCACCAACCACCGCGACATCCATGCGTTCATGATACGAGAGATATCATCTCGTATTTTAAGACAGCTGGCGGAGGAGGTCAGGCCCGGACCAGGACCGGCGGTCGGTCTCGGCCGCACGGATCAGCTCCACCAACCGTGCGTTGACCGGCGCGGTCCGGCCGAGGGACTCGGCCAGCCGCACGACCTCGCCGTTCAGGTAGTCGATCTCGGTCGTCCGGCCGGCTTCGAGGTCCTCCCACATCGACGTACGCGCGAGTGGGTCGACGGCGAGCACCTTGCTCGCGAGCCGCCGGAACAGGAAGTCCGGCAACCGAAGGACAGCGGGGAAGCGGTGCATCGGAACGGCCAGTAGCTGGGCCGGCCGGATCCCGGCCGCGTCGAGGAGCCCGAGGGTCTCGGCCTGCGCTGCGGCCAGGCAGCGGCGGTACGCGCGCTGCGAGAGTTCGTCGCGCAACGGCAGGTTCGACAACGCGTTGATCGGGTTGTTCAAGTTCAGCAGGAGCTTCGCCCACTGCACCGGAAGGATGTCGTCATGCTGCGCGAGCGGCAGCCCGGCCTGTTCGAAGGCCTTCAGGTACGGCGCCAACGCGGCATCCCGCTGTACGTCGAGCGCGCCTTCGGTGCCCTGATGGAACACCCCGGCGCCCCGGTTCAGCACGTTGAACGGGACCATCCCGGTCACCACGACCTGCTCGGTCAGCCGCGACCGCAGCATCTCGCCGTTCCGCACGCCGTTCTGGAAACTCACCACCACGGTCCCCGGCGACAGCACGTCGGCCAACTCCTCCGCAGCGCCCTCGGTCGCCGCGGACTTCACCGTCACGAGCACCAGGTCCGCCTCGGCCGCGCCCGCCGGCGTCGTCTCGAACGGCACGTCAGCGACCCGGAGGTCCGCCCCCAGGTAGTCCGTCAGGTGCAGGCCGTGCGTCGCCAGCTCGGCGGCCATCCTCGGCCGGCCGATGAACGTCACCGGCGTACCGGTCGCGGCCAGCCGGCCACCCACATAACACCCGATCCCACCCGCGCCATAGACAGCAATCACGAGGAACAACGTACCGAAGGACGGGCCACATACACCCGTCCTTCGGTACGGCTAGTGCAGTCGGACGCGTGGATCGAGTACGGCGTACCCGATGTCGACCAGGATGTTCGCCACCACGACCGCCGCCGAGGCGAACAGGACGATGCCGATGATCACCGGCAGGTCCTGCTGGTTGATCGCGGTGACAGCGGTCTGCCCGAGTCCCGGCAGGCTGAACACGGTCTCGGTGACGACCACGCCGCCGATCAGCTGCCCGAGGTCGATGCCGAACTGTGTGACGACCGGCGTCAGCGCGCTGCGCAGGCCGTGGACGACGACCACCCGGCTCTCCCGGATCCCCTTCGACCGCGCGGTCCGGATGTAGTCCTCACCGAGAACGTCCAGCATCGAACCACGGGTCAGCCGGGTATACGTTGCCGCCAGCAACAAGGCGAGCGCGATCCAGGGCAGCAGGAGGTGCTGGAACCAGGGCCCGATCCCGCCGGCGAGCGGCGAGTAGCCGCCCGCCGGGAACCAGCCGAAGCCGGACAGCGTGAGCCGGAAGTACAGGAAGTACAACAGCAGCAGGCCGAGCAGGAACGACGGGAACGAGTAGAAGAACAAGGCGAACAGCGTCAGCCCGCGGTCCGCCAGCGATCGCGGGTGCGTCGCCGAGATGACACCGTTGAACACACCCAGCGCCAGCCACAGCACGGCCGCCCCGAGTGCCAGCGACACCGTGATCGGCAGCGCCTGCCCGATGATGTGCGTCACCGGCACCTGGTGGTAGTAGTCGTACCCGAGATCGCCCTTCACCGCGTTACCGAGGAAGTGCAGGTACTGCTGCCAGACCGGCAGGTCGAGACCGAGTCGGTGCTTGATCAGCGCGATCGTCTCCGGCGTACCCTGCCGGCCGGCGAGCGTCTGCGCGACGTTGCTCGGAGCAACGAAGAACAGGGCGAACACCGCGACGCTGATCAGCCACAGGACCAGGATCCCGTGACCGATCCGGCGGATCAGGAACATGGCCATGATCAGGTCCGATCTGCGCGGGGGTCGAAGGCGTCCCGGACCCCGTCACCGAAGAGGTTGAAGGCGAGCGTGGTGACCAGCAGCGCCAGACCGGGGAACAGGATGAACCACCACGCGGTCGTGTAGTAGTTCTGCGACTCGCTGATCATCCCGCCCCAGTCAGGAGTTGGCGGGGGCAGCCCGAGCCCGAGGAACGACAACGTCGCCTGGGTCACGATCACCACGGGGATGAGCAGTGTGGTGTAGACGATCACCGGCGCGATCACGTTCGGCAGTACGTCGACGAACATGATCCGTCGGTCGCCGGCCCCGAGCGAACGGGCCGCCTCGACGAACTCCCGCTCCCGCAGCGAGAGCACCTGACCGCGGACGATCCGGGCCACGGACGCCCAGCTGAAGCAACCGATGACCAGCACCGTGACGGTCAGGCTCGGTCCGGTCACGGAAACCAGCGCGATCGCGACCAGCAGGAACGGCACGGACAGCACCACGTCGATCAGCCGCGCCAGGATCGTGTCGGTGATCCCCCCGAGGAACCCCGCCGCCAGCCCCAGTACGACACCGATGACGACCGTGATGGCGGTCGCGATCACGCCGACGAGCAGTGAGATGCGTGCGCCGTACGCGATCCGCACCAGGACGTCACGGCCGAGGTCGTCGGTCCCCAGCCAGAACGTGCCGTTCGGTCCGCGCGGCAGGCCGTCCGGTGTCAGTCCGAGGTCGCGGTACTGCTCGTTCGGCGGATGCCCCGTCACGGCCGCGAACACCGGCGCGAGGATCGCCATCAGCACGATCAGCACGATCACGGCGAGCGAGATCATTGCCACCTTGTCCTTGCGCAACCGCCGCAGCGCGAGCGAGAACGGACTCCGCCCCTCGATCGCCTTCGGCTCCTCGAGAACATCAACCATCTCGATTGCGGCGGTCATGATGCCTTCAGATCCGGTACGGCGGTGGAGAGGTCTTCGCCCACCGTCAGGGGGTAGAGGCATGCGGCGCGATGGTCGGGTTTGTCGTCCAAGACTGGTTCGAGTGCTGGCTCCTCGGCGGTGCAGTCGAGGCGGGCCTTCGGGCAGCGGGTGTGGAACCGGCACCCGGTCGGCGGGTTCGTCGCGGCCGGGATGTCGCCGCCGAGAATGATCTGCTGGCGGCTGTCGGCGGTGTCAGGGTCCGCCACCGGCAACGCCGACAGCAGGGCCCTCGTGTACGGGTGCCGGGTCTGCCCGAACAGTTCGCTGGTCGGCGCCAGTTCGACGATCTTGCCCAGGTACATCACCGCGATCCGGTCGCTCACGTGCCGGACCACGGACAGGTCGTGCGAGATGAACACGTAGGTGAGGTCGAACTCCCGCTGCAGATCCGACAGCAGGTTGATGATCTGCGCCTGGATCGACACGTCGAGCGCCGACACCGGTTCGTCGCAGATCACCAGCTTCGGCCGCAGTGCGAGCGCCCGGGCGACGCCGATCCGTTGCCGTTGGCCACCGGAGAACTCGGCCGGGAACCTGTTGTAGTGCTCGGGATTCAGCCCGACCAGCTCCATCAGCTCCTGGACCTTCTTCTTCCGTTCGTTGCCGGAAGCAATGTTGTGGATGGCGAACGGGTCGCCGATGATCGACCCGACCCGGCGGCGCGGGTTCAGCGAGCCGTACGGGTCCTGGAAGATCACCTGCACGTCCCGGCGCAGCGGCCGCATCGCCTTGCGCGAGAGCTTGCTGATCTCGTGGCCCTCGAACCACACCGATCCCGACGTCACGTCGTACAGATGTGCCATGCAACGGGCCAACGAGGACTTCCCGCAGCCGGTTTCGCCGACCAGTCCGAGCGTCTCGCCCTTGTGCACCTCCAGCGAGACCCCGGCGACAGCCTGCACAACCTCCTTGGAATGGGTCGGGAACTCTTTCCGTACGTCGTCCACTTTCAGAAGTACGTCGTTCATGAAGCCACCGCCTCGTTCACGTCGTGGGGGAGCCAGCACGCGGACTGATGACGCGGGTCGCCGCCCACGTCGGTCAGCGGTGGTGGCTCCGAGCACTTGTCGAACACGTGCGAGCACCGGGCCGCGAACGGGCAGCCCTTCGGCAGGCTGATCAGGCTCGGCGGGGTCCCTTGGATCGGCGTCAGCCGGTCACCGCTGCGGGCCGGCAGGGAGGCGAGCAGACCCTGCGTGTACGGGTGGTGGTTGCGGTAGAAGATGTCCCGGCGCGGAGCGCGTTCCATCACCGCGCCTGCGTACATGACCACGACCTCGTCGGCCATCTCGGCCACCACGCCGAGATCGTGGGTGATCAGGATGATCGCCGTACCGAACTGTTCCTGCAGCCGGCGCATCACGTTCAGCACCTGGGCCTGGACCGTCACGTCGAGCGCGGTCGTCGGCTCGTCCGCGATCAGCAGCGCCGGGTCGAGAGCCATCGCCATCGCGATCATCACCCGTTGCCGCATCCCGCCGGAGAACTGGTGCGGATAGTCGTCGATCCGCTCCGAAGCCCGCGGGATGCCGACCAGCGTGAGCAGTTCGGCGGCTCGTTTCCGGGCCGCCTGCTTGCCGATGGTCAGGTCGTGCGCCCGGATCATCTCCACGATCTGCCAGCCGATCCGGTACTGCGGGTGCAGGCTGGACAGCGGATCCTGGAAGATCATGCCGATCTGGGCGCCGCGCAGCCGCCGGAGCGTCGCCTGGTCCGCGGTGATCAGGTCGGTGCCGTCGAAGTACGCCGTACCGGAGACCTTCGCGCCGCGGGTGAGGCCGGTGATGGTCTGGGTGGCGACGCTCTTGCCGGACCCGGACTCGCCCACCACGGCGAGCGTCTGCCCGGCCTCCACGTCGAACGACAGCCCCCGGACGGCACGGACGGTACCGTCCGGGGTGTCAAAGGAGACCCGAAGATCCCTTACTTCGAGCAGGGCCATGAGGTTTCAGCCGCCCTGCTTGTCTTTGGACAGCCATACGTTGGTCGGGTCGTAGTTCTGCATGGACGGCACGTAGACCGCGTTGTTCACCTGCTCGGCGTGGTAGTTCGCCTGCTTGTTGCTGGTGAGCGGGAAGAACGCGGCCTGGTCCATCACCCGGGCGTCGGCCTTGGCCCATAGTTCGGAGGCCGCGTCGACGGTCGGTGCGGCGATCGCCTGCTCGATCAGCGTGTTGGTCTCCGGGTCGTTGTAGAGCCCGAAGTTGCTGCCGACCGGCGGGTATGACGGCTCACCCGAGAACAGCGGGTTGAAGAACGACAGCGCCGCGTTGCCATACCAGTCAGCACCCCAGCCGGCCAGCGAGACGTCCCAGACACCGCGCTTCGCGACGCTCGGCACCTGCAGGTACTTCACGTAGAAGTCCGCGTTCGGTGACGGTACGCCGACGACCGTGATGCCGACCTTCGACAGGTCCTGCTGGATCGTCTGGAAGGACTTGCTGCTGCCCTCGGTCGCGTTCCGGTAGAGGAACTTCAGCGTCAGGTGCGGGAACCCTGCCTCGGCCAGCAGTTGCTTTGCCTTGTCCGGGTTGTACGGGTACGGATCGATCTGCTTGGAGCCGGTGATCACGTCCGGCAGCACGTGCGTCAGCGGCGGGTTCAGTGTCTTGCCGCCGAGCACCTGCAGGATGTGGTCGCGGTTGATCGCGAAGTTGATCGCCTGCCGCACCTTCGGGTTCTGCAGCGCCTTGTTGTTGTTCGGCGAGACGGTGTTGTAGATGACGTACGGGTTCGAGCTCGCGGTGTCGCCGATAGTCAGCTTCGGGTCCTTCTTGGCCTGCAGGGCGGGCAGCTGGGACGGCGGCGGCGCGACGTCGAACTCCATGTCGGCCGACGGCGTACCGGTCTGCAGCTGCTGCTGGATCGAGTCCTGGGTGACGGTCTCGTTGACCACGATCTTGTCCACGTACGCCTTCCGGACCGGGTCGGACGCCGGGTCCCAGGCGGGGTTGCGGGAGTACGTGATCGACTTGGTCGGCACCCAGGAGTCGACCTTGTACGGGCCGTCGGACGGGAACTTGTTGCCCAGCTCGGTGCTGGCCGGCAGGTACTTGAGCGACTCGACCGGGGCGGCGGAGAAGGCCGGCAGCGTCAGCATGTCGACGAAGTACGACGCCTGCTGGGTGAGGTGGAAGACGACCGTCGTGTCGTCCTTGGCCACCACGCCGGGCAGCGGGGTCTTGTCGATGTACTCCTGGATCCCGGCCACCGTCTTCGGCGCCTTGGCGAAACCGTCCGCGAACGCCTTGTAGCCGACGATCAGGTTCGCGAAGTCCGGGATGCCGCCGAACGGCTGCACCGGGTTCGCGGTCCGCTTCACGCCGCGGACCATGTCCGCCGCGGTCACCTGGCGGGCCGGGGAGGTGCTCCACTTCGCTCCGGGCCGGATCTTGATCGTGTACGTCTTGCCGTCGGGGCTGATGCCGCCGTTCGCCGCGGTCGGGATCTCGGTGGCGAGATCGGCGACCGGCGTGGTGTTCTTGCCACCGGGTTCGGCCGGATAGGTGAACAGCTGCCGGCTCCACATCCGCAGGTTCAGGTAGCCGACGGAGTAGTAGCTGAGGTTGGGATCCATGTAGTCGACGTCACCCGCCCCGAGCATGTTCAGGGTGCCGCCGCTGACCGGTGTGCCGGCACTGCCTCCGGATCCGGACGGTGTTGTGCCGCCACTACTGCAAGCCGCGAGCGCGATGCTCGCGACGGCGGCAAGGGATACTGCCGCCAGCCGTTTCCTGGCCATTGGTCCTCCTCCGGGACTCGATAGCGCCGAAGTTAGGACTCCCGGGCGGGCCTGGGACGTGGGTCACGGAACCGTCAAACAGATGTCAATCGGCCCTCGCGCGAAGATGACGGATTCATGACAGCCGTAACCCCTGTCCGGTCCGCCGGTGAGCGACACTGGTCCCGTGGCACACAGCTTGCTGCTGGTCGACGACGAGCCGCGCATCCGGCGGGTACTGCGGCTTGCCCTGGAGGACGAGGGCTACCAGGTCGCGGAAGCGGCCAACGGGTACGACGCTCTCGCAGCGCTGCGCCGGGAACCGCCGGACGTGGTGCTGCTGGACCTGATGCTGCCGGACCGGGACGGTTTCGCGGTCTGCCGGGAGATCCGCCGCGCGAGCGACGTACCGGTGATCATGGTGACCGCGCGGACCGACAGCCACGACGTGGTCGCGGGCCTGGAGGCCGGAGCGGACGACTACGTGACGAAACCGCTCGTCGCCAAAGAGTTGTCGGCCCGGATCCGGGCGTTGCTGCGCCGGGTCGAGCCGGCCAGCGCGCGGCAGGCCGATCTGATGGAGGTCGGTGACCTGCGGATCGACGTACCGGGGGCCGAGGTGACGCGGGACGGCGACGTACTGCCGCTGACCCGGACCGAGTTCAAGCTGCTCGCCGAGCTGGCCAATGCCGAGGGCAAGGTGCTGAGCCGCGAGCAGTTGCTGTCGAAGGTCTGGGGCTACGGGTACTTCGGTGACAGCCGGATCGTCGACGTACACATCCGGAGGCTGCGGCTGAAGATCGAGCGCGACCCGGCCAGCCCGAAGCATCTCGTCACTGCCCGCGGCCTGGGCTACCGACTGGTGAGCTGACCTTGCTGGGACGGGTCACCCTCCGGGGCCGCGTGATGCTGGCCTACGGCCTGCTGGCGCTCGGGTTGTCGACCGTGCTGTCGATCGTGACCTGGACCGTGGTCTCGGACTACCTGGTGCAGCAGCGTGAGGCGGCGGCGGAGACGATCACGGCGGACAACGGGGCGGCGTTGCGGTACGGGCTGTTCGGTCCGCCGGAACCGTGCCGGCCCAGCCACGAGCGGGTCGAGTGCGAGACCCCGACGCTGCAGCCCGGGGTGTCCGTGACGGAGGTGATGAACAGCCTGCCGTCCACCGATGCGGCGGCGACGATGCTGTACCTCCAGGACCATTGGTACGCGATGACCGGGAAGCCGTCGGATCTGCCTCCCGACCTGATCCAGACCGCGATCGGCGGCAGCGTGGTGCAGCGGCGGATCGAGGTGGGCGGGCAGCCGGTGCTCGCAGTCGGCGTACCGATCGGGCGTCAGGGGGACGCGTTCTTCGAGTGGCATCCGCTGAGCAGCCTGGACGACACGCTGCAGCGGATGAAGATCACCCTGATCGCGGCGGCGATCGCGACCGCGCTGGTCGGGCTCGCGGTCGGGCGGCTGGCGAGCACGCTCGCGCTGCGCCCGCTCGCGGAGCTGACCCGGGTCGCGGACGCGGTCGCGCGCGGGAAGCTCGACGCGCGGTTGCCGGCGGAGAACGACAAGGACCTCGGCGGGCTGGCGCGGTCGTTCAACCAGACCGCGGCGGACCTGGAGCGAAGGGTGGCGGCGGACGCCCGGTTCGCCGGCGACGTGAGTCATGAGCTGCGTACGCCGTTGATGACGATGCTGAACTCGATGCAGCTGATCCAGAACCACCGCGCCGAACTGCCCGCCGCCGTACGGGAGCCGGTCGAACTGCTCGGTGACGACCTGGACCGGTTCCGGCGGCTGGTGATCGACCTGCTGGAGATCTCCCGCGACGACGGCGGCGACCGGGGCAGCCGGGAGATCGTGCGGATCGCCGACCTGGTCCGGGCCGCCGCCGACGCGACCGCCGGGCGGGAGGTGACGGTCGTCGAGCCGGAGGCCGAGGCGCTGACGATGAACGCGGACAAGCGCCGACTCGAGCGGGTGATCGCGAACCTGGTCGAGAACGCCGAGGATCACGCGGGCGGCTGCAAGGGTGTGGGGGTCGCGGCGGGCGGTCTCGGTGTCGTCATCACCGTCGACGACGCCGGGCCGGGCATCGCCGCCGAGGACCGGTCCAGGGTCTTCGAACGCTTCGGTCGCGGCGAGACGTCGGGCCGTGGCCGTGGCGTAGGTCTGGGTCTCGCGATCGTCGCGCGCCACGTCCAGTGGCACCACGGCACCATCCAGGTCACCGACCGTCCGGGCGGGGGCGCGCGCTTCGTCGTCGAGCTGCCCGCGAAAATCAGCTGACGGATCTTGCCCGCCCCGGTTACCGTGGGCGCATGGCTACTTGCCTCTGTGTCTAGCTGGCGCACCCGCTTCTGCAGGTGAGGTGTGTCCACTAGCTACCACGGAGAGTAACCATCATGATCGCCGTTCGCGGTGTAGATATTCGGGTCGGCGCGCAGTTGCTGCTGGCCGACGTTTCGTTCGGTGTCGGCGCGGGGGACCGGGTTGGGCTCATCGGCCGTAACGGTGCCGGCAAGACGACGCTGCTGAAGACGCTGGCCGGCGAGGTCCGTCCCGCGACGGGGCAGGTCACCGTGACCGGGTCGATCGGCTACCTGCCGCAGGACCCGCGGGCGGCCGATCCCGCGATCACCGTCACCGCGCGCATCCTGTCCGCGCGCGGCCTGGACGTCGCCGTACGTCAGCTCCGCGAGGCCGAGGCCGCGATGAGTTCGGCCACCGGCGAGGCACAGGAGAAGGCGATGGCGGCGTACGCGCGCGCCGAAGCCGAGTTCCAGGCCGGCGGCGGCTACGCGGCCGAGGCGGAAGCGGCGCGGCTCGCGGCCGGCGTCGGTCTGCCGAACCGTGCGCTTGAGCAGCCGATCGGTGACCTGTCGGGCGGTCAGCGCCGGCGCGTCGAGCTGGCCCGGATCCTGTTCGCGCAGCACGACGTACTGCTGCTCGACGAGCCGACCAACCACCTCGACGCCGACTCGGTGCTGTGGCTGCGGCAGTTCCTGCTGGCGTACCCCGGCGGCCTGATCGTCATCAGCCACGACCGCGAGTTGCTCAAGGCAACGGTCAACCGGGTCTTCCACCTGGACCCGCAGCGGCTGACGATCGACATCCACAACACCGGCTGGACGAAGTACCTCGAGCAGTTGGAGGTGGACGAGCGGCGCCGCAAGCGCGAGCGTGCGGTCGCCGAACGCAAGGCCGCGGTCCTGCACGCCCAATCGGCGAAGATGCAGGCCGGTGCGAGTACGGCGATGGCGGCCAAGAACATGGCCCGTCGCGCGGACAGGCTGCTCGCCGGGCTGGAGCCGGTACGCCGAGCTGCACGGGTCGCCAAGATCCGGCTGCCGGCCCCGGCGCCGTCCGGCCGGACGCCGCTGTCCGCGGTCGGCCTGAAGAAGTCGTACGGCGCCTTGCAGGTCCTCAACGGTGTCGATCTGGCCGTGGACCGGGGGAGCCGGGTCGTCATCCTCGGACTGAACGGCGCGGGCAAGACCACGCTGCTCCGGCTCCTCGCGGGCCGCGAACAGCCGGACGCCGGACGCGTCGTACCCGGTCATGGACTGCGGCTCGGGTACTTCGCGCAGGAGCACGACACGCTCGACCTGGCCGGTACCGTCCGGCAGAACCTGGCGTCGGTCGCTCCCGGGCTGACCGACGGTGAGGTCCGGAACGTGCTCGGCTCGTTCCTGTTCAGCGGTGACGACGTGGACAAGCCGGCCGGGGTCCTGTCCGGTGGCGAGAAGACCCGGCTGGCGCTCGCCGGCCTGGTCCACTCCAGCGCGAACGTGCTGCTGCTCGACGAGCCGACCAACAACCTCGACCCGGCCTCCCGGGACGAGGTGCTTGGTGCGGTCGGCAGCTACCCGGGCGCGATCGTGATGGTCACCCACGACGAGGGCGCGATCGAGGCACTCAGTCCGGACCGCGTGCTGATCCTGCCGGACGCGACCGAGGACCTATGGTCGGACGACTACCTCGACCTGGTGTCGCTAGCGTGACTCAACCCTGGGGTTGAGACCCGGTTCCACCCGGGTCTCACCTCGGGGCTGACGTTCCGGGCGCCGCTTCCGAGGAGGCTTGTCAGCAACGACAAACCTCCTTGGAAAGGAACCTCCGACATGTCGGCCCTGCTCGGAATCTTGATTGGCCTGCTGGTGCTGGTGCGGGTGGTCGGCCGGCAGGTGACCGGTTCGCTGGTCACCCAGAAGTCCTTGTTCGTGATGCCGCTCATCCTGCTGGGCGTCGGCGTGCTCTCGCTGTCGTCGGCCGTCCACGGCGCCTCGACCGGTGAGCTCGCGTTCCTCGCGCTCGACTGCGTCGTCCTGCTCGGCTGCGGGCTCGCCCGCGGCGCGAGCATCCGGCTCACACAGACCGACGAGGGCCTGTTCCAGAAGGGGACCGTGGCGACGCTCCTGCTGTGGCTGCTGACCATCGGCCTCCGGGTCGGTGCGTCGTTCGCGTCGGCCGCCCTCTGGCCGCACGGCGGAGTCAGCAAGGCGGCGCTCGCGCTGACGATCGGCATCACGATCGGTGCCCAGAACGCGATGATCTACCGTCGCTCGCTGGCCATGAACATCCCGTTCGCAGTGCAGCGGGCATGATGAAGCCATGATGCGGCTATGACGTGGACGCCGGCGGGCCTGGTGCGGGACAACTCCGTGCCGGGCCTGCTGCTGCGTGCCGTCCCGGGGGTGATCACGATCATCTCTCTCGTCGTCGCGGCCCAGCACCACGACGACCAGCGACTGCCGTACCCGCTGATCGTCGCGATCGGCGTGATCGTTGTCATCAGCAACATCACGCTGTTCGGACTGAAGTACGGCGAACCACCCGGCCCGGCCGGCTACGGCCTGCTCGTGTTCGCGATCGCCGGATCCGTGCTCTGGTACGCGTTGCCGGGCAGCGCGATGATCATCGTCCCGTTCTGGGTCAGCCGCGCGGCGGTCCGCTACTACCGCGCGCAGCCGCTCGAATGGATCATCGTTGCCATCAGCATCCTTGGAGCGAGCATCCCGCTGTACCTCAGCACGCGTTCGCTGCCCGGTGCGTTCGGGGCCGCGTTCGGGCTGGTTGCGCTGACGCTCGCCGCGGTCAACCGGCGTACTCGCGAGCAGCAGTTGGAAGATCTCGAGGTGTCGCTGGCCCGGAAGCAGGCCGCGATCGAGGAGCATGAGCGGGCGGCGGCGCTGGCCGAGCGGGCGCGGATCGCGCGCGACGTGCACGACGTACTCGCGCATTCGCTGGCCGGGTTGTCGTTGAGTCTGCAAGGTACGCGGCTGATGCTTGTCCGGGACGGGGCGTCGGCGGAGGCGATCGAGCAGGTGACGCGAGCGCAGGGCCTGGCCGCGGATGGGCTGGCCGAGGCGCGGCGGGCGGTCGCGGCGCTGCGGGACGACGCGGTTCCCGACGTACGGGCGCTCGGCGATCTCGTGACGGCGTACCGGCTGGAGAGTGGCGCGACGGCGGAGTTCGAGGTCGACGGCGAGGAGCGGGAGTTGCCGGCTGAGGTGTTGAGCACGCTGTACCGGACGTTGCAGGAGGCGCTCGCGAACACGCGCAAGTACGCGCCGGGGGCGCCGGTGCAGGTGCGACTGTCGTACGGCGACGTGGTCCGGCTGACTGTCGAGGACAGGCCGGGGCAGCGTCCGGAGCGGGCGGCACCGGGCGGTTATGGTCTGCTCGGGATGCGTGAACGTGCCGACCTGGTCGGCGGATCGCTGGAGGCCGGTCCGACTTCGACGGGCTGGCGGGTCGAACTGAAGGTGCCTGCGTGAGTGTGCGAGTGGTGGTCGCGGACGACCAGACCGTGGTGCGCGACGGGCTGGTGACGTTGCTCAAGCTGCTGCCCGGGATCGACGTGATCGCGGCCGCGTCGGACGGCCTCGAAGCGGTCGAGCTGGTGGCGGAGCACGACCCGGACGTACTGCTTGTCGATCTGCGGATGCCGACCATGGACGGTGTGGAGGCGACCCGGCGCGTGCGGGCCGACCATCCGCGGACCGAGGTCGTCGTACTCACGACGTACAGCGACGACGACTCGGTGCTGTCCGCGCTGCGGGCCGGTGCGCGCGGATTCCTCACGAAGGATGCGGACGCGGAGTCGATCGGCCGGGCTCTCCAGGCGGCCGCCGCCGGTCAGTCGATCGTCGACGCTGACGTACAGCGCCGGCTGATCGAGGGCACGGCCAAACGGACTGAAGCCAGGGTTTCGGGGCTCACGCCGCGCGAGGTCGAGGTATTGCGGCTGATCGCCGAGGGCCTCTCCAACACCGAGATCGCCCGCCACCTGGTTGTCAGCGAGGCCACGGTGAAGACCCACATCAACCACCTCTTCGCCAAGGCCAACCTCCGCGACCGCGCCCAGGCAGTCGCGTATGCCTACCGACTCGGCCTCGCCTGACGCACTGCGTCCATCAGCAGGTCGAGGTGTCCGCGATGTTGCGCGGTCTCCTCGAGCATGTGCAGGTAGATCCACCGCAGACTCACGAGCTTCTCCCCGAACGACGCCCGTACGGCGAGTTCGTCGAGCGACTCGACCTGCGCCGCGATCTTCCGGCTGGCGTCGCAGGCGTTCTCGTACAGCTCGCGGAGCTCCGCGACCGTGTTGCCGGCCGCCGAGTGGAACTCCCAGTCGGGGTCCTGGTCGAACGGCGCCGACCGCCACGGTTCGGCCGACGGCACGTCGAGCAACTTGTGGCTGAACCACAGATCCTCCATAGCGGCCAGATGCTTGACGATCCCGCCCACGGTCAGCTCTGTCGCCGGGAACAGCCGGGTCGTGGCCTCGGTGTCGCTGACGTCGTCGAGTGTCTGCAGTACGCCGGCGCGGTGGAAGTCGAGGAACTGCTCGAGGGATCGCCGTTCGTCGGCTGTGACGTTCGGATAGTTCTTCACGGTCTACAGTGTGGCTGTCTCTCGCTCGCTGTTCAGGTATGCGAACGTGATCTGATATACCGAACTGAGGCGTTTCGGGAGGAGGCGGGGGAGATGAGCGACGGAGCCGCGAAGCGAGCCGAGGTACCTGGTGGGGTGAAGTCGGCGGCTCGGACGGTGGAGCTGCTGGAGGCGCTGGCGCAGGCCCCGCGACGGCTGACCCTGACCGAACTGGCGAGCCAATTGGGTTATCCGAAGTCCAGCATCCACATGTTGTTGCGGACGCTGGTCGGTGCCGGGTGGGTCGAGTCCGACGACCGCGGTACGGCGTACGGGATCGGCGTCCGCGCCCTTCTCGTGGGGACGGCGTTCCTGGACCGGGACGTGGTCAATCAGGTCGCGACTCCGCACCTTGCCGCGTTGCGCGCGCATCTCAACGAGACCGTTCATCTGGCGCGGCTCGACGGTGCCGATGTGGTCTACCTGGCGAGTCGCGAGTCGATGCACATCTTGCGCAGTGGATCGCGGGTCGGTCGCCGGATGCCGGCGCACTCGACTGCTCTCGGGCAGGTGCTGCTCGCGCAACTCTCGCCCGAGGAGGTCGGGGAGCGGATCCCGGCCGAGCTCGCGACGGAGACGCAGCACACGATCTCCGATCACAAGTCGCTCGCGCTCGAACTCCAGGACATCCGGGTCCGTGGCTGGGCCGCGGAACGGGAGCAGGATTCGCTCGGCCTGGGCAGCATCGCGGTCGCGATCCCGTACGGGCGGCCGGCGACGTACGGGCTCAGCTGCTCGATTCCGCTGACCCGTTTCACCGACGCGCATCAGCGTGACGTGGTCCAGGCGCTGCTCGAGCACGCCGACGAGATCGGCGGCACTCTCCGCCGCCTCCCAGGCGCCTGAACCAGCCCGAACCGGGCTGCCGCGCCGGGCCGAACAGTTGAACCGTTGACACGTTCCTGTGCCTCGCCCTACCTTTTCGTCGTTCAGCATCACAGACAGCGTTCATGTATGTGAACTCGACGAGAGGAACCGCCCATGCTCGGTCCGGTTCGGAAGGTGCTCGCGGTGCTGGCCGGTGGAGCTTTGGCCGCCGGCGCGCTGGTCGCCGTGCAGTCGGGGGCGCCTGCAGAGGCGGCGACCAACCCCGGCATCGTCTTCACCAACCCGGTCGCCGCGGACGGGATGGCCGCCTGGCCGGGAGACCCGGACAAGGTCCCGGAGCACGCGGCGTCGAGCCGCCTCGGGGTTCCCTGCTGGCAGACCAGCCAGGAGCTGAAGGACCAGTACATCTACCTGAACATCGACGCGACCCGGATCCCGGCCGGCGCGACCGACGCGGTGCTCACGGTCAACTACTTCGACACCCCGGGCCAGCAGCTCACCGCGCAGTACGACAGCGTCAGCTCGGCCTTCACCCCGCTGCCGTGGTTCGTCTTCCCCGGCACCGGCGCTTGGGCGTCCACCCAGTTCCGGATGTCCAACGTCAACTTCCAGAATCGCGCCAACGGCGCCGATGTCCGGCTGATGGCCAATGCTCCTGGTGGAGTCATCAGCTCGGTCTGCATTTCGTCGGTGAGCATCTCGTTCGCGGACACGACCGGCATCATGGTCACGAACCAGAGCCTCGTCTTCACCCAGGGCTCGGGCAGCGTCACCCTTACCTCGACGGCGCCCTCAGTCGCCTGGAGCATCACCGACGACCAGTACCTGCCCGTTGCCTCAGGCAACACCACGAACGGCTCGATCAGCACGGCAGCCCTCGGCCCCGGCTTCTACAACCTCCGCCTCACCGCCGGAGCGACAGTCGTCGGTACGACGCTCGCCGTCATCTCACCGCTACCCGCGGGAATCCAGTCCCCCACGGGCAAGTGGGGCGTGAACACCCACATGAACCACTACTACAACCTCAGCGGCGCCTTGATCCGGACGCTCGCCCTGGCCGGCTTCTCGCACATCCGGGACAGCCTCGAGTGGGGACACGTCGAATCCGGGACACCGGGCAACTACACGGTCGAGCCGCAGTACGACGCGATGATCGCGGACGCGAAGGCGAACGGCATCCGCCCGCTGCTCGTGACCGGTTACCGCAACGCGCTGTACGACGGCGGCAAGACCCCGAGCACCCCCGAAGGACTCGCCGGGTTCGGCCGGTACCAGAGCTTCTGGCTCAAGCACTTCGCCGGCACCACGAACGACATCGAGACCTACAACGAGTACTACCAGCCCGGCTTCAACGACAGTGCCTGTGGCGTGACCGGCGCGTGCTTCGTGCAGCTGATGAAGGCGGCGTACGAGCAGACCCACGCGGACAACCCGAGCGCGAACGTCATCGCCGACATCGGGCCGAACAAGGGCGACACGTCCTTCCGCGACCAGGTGCTGTCCAACGGCGGCCTGGCCTACCTGGATTCGATCAACGCGCACATCTACACGTTCGCCGGCCCCGAGGGTGACCTGGACACGCAGCTCCAGAGCCTGCGCACCGCGGCCAACGCGAACGGCGGCTCCGGCAAGCCGATCTGGGTCAGCGAGGAGGGCTACCCGACCGCGCCAAGCTTCGGCGGATCGATGATCGACCAGGCCCGCAAGTCCATCCGCACCGACACGATCATGGTCGCCAGCAACGTCAGCCAGTTCTACTGGTACGACGCTCTGAACGACGGCACGAACCTGGACGACAAGGAAAGCACCTTCGGTCTCCTGCAGGCACCTGCCGGACCGATCGCCGGGATGGCGCCGAAGCCGGGCCTGGTCGCGAAGGCAACCACGATCCGTGCGCTGACCGGTCTCGCCTACAGCGGCCGCGACACCCTGCCGTCACCGCTGTACTCGTACCGCTTCGGTTCCGGTACGTCGACCACCCGCGTCCTGTGGTCGACCGCCGCCGGCACGTCATCGGTGAAACTCAACACGACAACCCCGCTCGAAGTGACCGACATGTACGGCCACAAGACCACCCTGACCCCGACCGCCGGCGCTGTGAATCTGACCGTCGACCAGGACCCGGTCTTCGTCAAGGGACCCGCCACCTCGGTCACCCAGCAGACCGCGCCGCAGCTGACGATCGCGGCCGCGGACCCGTCCAACTCGCAGGAGCCCACGGCGGTCACGGTCACCCTGAAAGGTGCCGTGGCCAACCTCGGTCCGCGTGAGGTGACGGTCGCGGGCCGGACCGAGCGCGTCCTGGTGACGCCGGGCAACGACACCACGGTCACGATCCCGATCCCGCCGAGTGACACCCTCGGTTTGCGGCACGTGGTCGCGACGGTCGCGCGCGACGGCAAGCCCACCGCCCGCCTGGTCGCCTGGACCAGTGTCGAACCGGCGACCAAGATCCGCGTCCTTCCACAGCTCACGTCCGACCTGCAGACCGCTCTCGGCGTCGAGCTCACCAACACAAGAGCGGCCACGGCCGCGACGATCCAGGACCTGACCTGGACCATCGCCGGCCAACACGGAACCGCCGGCGCCGGTCAGTCGATCGAACCGGGGCAGAAGGCAACGATCGCCATCCCGGTCACCGGCCTGGCACCGTGGAAGGCCTACGCCTACACGGTCGATCTCACCACCTCCGACGGCAACAAGATCTCCGCCAAAGGCACCACCGCCTTCAACCCGATCGTGCCCTCGGCAACGACCCCGGCCAGCTCGATCAACCTGGCGACGGACGCCAGCTGGATCGCGTTCACCCGCCCCTGGGGTGGCGCCGCCGACCTGTCGGGCACTGCCAACTTCCAGTACGACGCCACCGGACTGATCCTCAATGCGGCGGTCACCGATGACGTGTTCGCGCAGACCGAGACCGCGCCGAACCTGTGGCGGGGCGACAGCCTGCAGTTCGCGGTCAGCAACGGACTGCCCGGCGAGAACGCGACCGCGACCGAGATCGGCGCCGCGCTGCTGCCGACCGGTCCGGCCGTCTACACCTTCGGCACCTCGGACGGCAGCCCGACCGGTACGACGCCAGGCGCGACGGCCGCGATCACGCGCGCCGATGGCATCACGTCGTACCAGGTGCAGATCCCGTGGGCGGCGCTCGGGTTCCAGAGCCAACCGACCGGACCGGTCGCGATATCCCTTGCCCTGAACGAGAACGACGGTGCCGGGCGTGCGGGCGCGCTGCAGTGGGCGAGCGGCATCGTCACCGGAAAGACCACGACCTTGTTCCTGCCCGGAACGTTCATCAGTTAGGAGATGCACGTGCTGACCACACGACGGACAACAGGGGTAGTCGCCGCATTGGTGATGCTTGGCGCCACCGCCTGCTCGTCAGAATCTGGTGCCGAAGGCACGAAGGCCGACGGCACGGTGACGATCAAGGTCGGGCAGAAGCCGACGCCCGACCAGGCGGCCGCGCTGAAGACCTGGACCGACCGGGTCGCCGAGTTCGAGAAGGCGAATCCGAAGATCAAGATCGAGGGCTCGGAGTACGGGTACGACGTGCAGACGTTCCAGGCCGACCTGGCTGCCGGAACGCTGCCCACGGTGGTCGCCATCCCGTACACCGACGTACAGGGCCTGATCGAGCGCAAGCAGCTCGCCGACATCACCGACGTGGTGAAGGCGTCGCCGATCGGCAGCAAGATCAACCCCGAGGTGCTGAAGACCGTCCAGGACTCCAGCGGGAAGATCTTCGGGCTGCCGGTGCAGGCATACACGATGAGCCTCAACTACAACCGCGCGCTGTTCAAGCAGGCCGGGCTCGACCCGGACAAGCCGCCGACGACGTGGGAAGAAGTGCGGACGGACGCGAAAGCGATCGCGGACAAGACCGGTAAGGCCGGCTACTCGATGATGACCACCAACAACACCGGTGGCTGGATCCTGACCACGATGACCTACACGTACGGCGGGAAGATCGAGAACGTCGACGGTGGCAAGGCCTCGGCCGCGTTCAACGACGCGCCGATGAAGAACGCGCTGACCGCCCTGCACGAGATGCGGTGGACCGACAACGCGATGGGCAGCAACTTCCTGTTCAACCAGAAGCAGCTGCAGCAGGAGTTCGCCGGCGGCAAGATCGGGATGTACATCGGTACGCCGGGCGACTACCGCGACGAGGTCACCACGATGGGCGCCAAGGGCGAGGACATCGGTGTCGCGCCGCTGCCGCTCAACTCGCCGGACGGCGGGACGCTGACCGGTGGCGCCGTACAGATGTTCAACCCGAAGGCCTCGAAGGAGCAGGTCGAGGCGGCGGTGAAGTGGGCGGAGTTCTTCTGGCTGGAGAAGTTCACCGACCAGGACCACGCCGTCACCGACGCCAAGGCAGCGAACGCGGACAAGGTGCACTCCGTCGGCCTGCCGATGCTGTGGCTGTTCGACGAGGCGTCGCAGCAGCAGTACAACGCGTGGATCAAGCCGTACGTGAACACGGTGCAGGCGAACTTCACGCCGTACACGAGCAAGGCTTCGTCCCTGAAGCTGATGATCGAGCCGCCGGTCGCCGGCCAGAAGGTCTACGCGAACCTCGACACCGTCGTGCAGACCGTGCTGACCAAGAAGGACACCGATATCGGCAAGCTGCTCACTGACTCGTCGAAGGCCGTCGACGGCCTGCTGGCGAACCCGTGACCCGTACCGCCCGATGGATCCGCAACGGCGGGATCAGCACCCTGGTGTTCCTGATCCCGACGTTGCTGGTGTTCGGGTTGTTCTCGTGGTGGCCGATCGCGCGCGGTCTGGTCCTCGCGTTCCAGCAGACGAACCTGGTCGAGCCGGCGCAGTGGGTCGGGTTCGGCAACTTCCGCAAGGTACTCGCCGACCCGCTGTTGCTGACGGCGGTCCGCAACACGGCCTGGTTCGCCCTGCTGGCGTTGGTGTTCGGCTACCCGGCGCCGCTCGCACTGGCCGTCTTCGTCCGCGAGCTGCGCCGCGGCCGGGCCTTGTTCTCGGTGCTCGCCTATCTCCCGGTGGTACTGCCGCCGGTGGTGGCGATCCTGCTGTGGAGGGTGTTCTACGACGCGAGTGACGACGGCCTGTTCAACACGCTTGCCCGAGGCATCGGCCTCGGTCCGTTCCAGTGGCTGCAGGACGCGCACTCGGCGATGCCCAGCATCGTCCTGGAGGCGACCTGGGCCAACGCGGGCTCGACGATGATCATCTACCTGGCCGCGTTGTCTGGCGTACGCACGGATCTGTACGAGGCGGCCGAGATCGACGGGGCCTCGATCTGGCGACGGGTGGTGCACGTGACGTTGCCGCAGCTGCGGACGATCCTGATGATCACGTTGCTGCTCCAGATCATCGGGACGTTCCAGGTGTTCACCGAGCCGTTCCTGTTCACCGGCGGCGGTCCGGCGAACGCGACCACGACGATCCTGATGCTGCTCTACAACTACGCCTTCATCAACGGCGACTATGGCGGCGCGACCGCGTTGTCGGTCCTGCTGGCGCTCTTCCTCGGGCTGCTCTCGTTGCTGTACTTCCGGCTGACCCGGCGTTGGGGGACGACATGAGCGATCGTGGCATCATCTCTCCGGCCGACCGTAGCCGCCCGCTCGTGCGGTGGACCCTCGGCAGCGGTCAGGTCGTGATCCTGGTCCTGCTCGCACTGGCCGGGCTGGGGCCGATCCTCTGGCTGGCCAAGGCGGCGATCTCCCAACCGGGCGACATCGCGTCGAACCCGCTCGGCCTGTGGTCCGGGCAACCGCAGTGGCAGAACATCGAGACCGCCTGGACCCGGCTCCGGGTCGGGCCGGCACTGATCAACACCGTCTGGATCGCGCTCGGCAACTGGGCCGTGTCGGTGCTGGTGGCAACGACCGGTGGTTATGCGCTGGCGATCCTGCGCCCTGGGTACGCGAAGTTCGTCAACGGCGCGTTGCTGGCGACGCTCTTCATTCCGGGCGTGATCTCGCTGGTGCCGCTCTATCTGACGGTGATCGACGTACCGATCATCGGCGGGTCGCTGATCAACACCTACTGGGCGATCTGGCTGCCCGCCGGGGCGAGTGCCTTCAACGTGATCATCACCGGACGGTTCTTCGCGAACCTGCCGGCCGAGCTGTTCGAGGCCGCGAAGATCGACGGTGTCGGCAACTTCCGGATGTTCACGTCCCTGGTGCTGCCGTTGTCCGGCCCGATCATCGGCGTCGTGTCGCTGCTGTCGATCATCGCGGCCTGGCGCGAGTTCCTCTGGCCGAAGCTCGTGCTGCCGGACCGGACCAAACAGCCGCTGTCGGTGATGTTGCCGTCGATCCGCGACAACGTGCAGGTGAACCTGTTCATGGCCGGACTGCTGATCTCGGTGGTGCTGCCGATCGTCATCTTCCTGCTCTTCCAGCGCTACTTCATCCGCGGCGCCGGACTGGCCGGGGGGATCAAGGGATGAGGGGAGTGCGAGTGAACCGGGTTCTCGTCACGGGGGCAGGCGGCATGATCGGACGTGCCGTGGTGGACGACCTGGTTGCCCAGGGCATCGCAGTGACCGCGCTGGAGCGTATCGAGCCGGACGGGTTGCCGGCGGATCGGGTGGTGGTCGGGGACGCCGGCGATCCGGCCGCGGTCGACGAGGCGCTGGTCGATGTGGATGCCGTGATCCACTTGGCCGCGGTGCCGGCGCCTGTCCTGGGTACACCGCTCGAGGTGTTCGGCAACAACACCCGCGCGACCTTCGTCGTCCTCGAGGCGGCAGGGCAGCGGAACATCCGCCGGGTCGCGATGAGCAGCAGTTACTCGATCACCGGGTTGCCCTGGGCGGCCCAGCCACTGCATCCCGCCTATGTACCGATCGACGAGGGCCTGCCGCCGCAGGTCGAGGATCCGTACGGGTTGTCCAAGCAGGTCGACGAAGCGACCGCCAAGATGATGACGCGACGCTACGACCTGACAGTGGTCGCGTTGCGGCTGCCGTTCGTCGCCAACGAGAAACGACGGCGTGATCGGCTGGCGGCGACCACGGCCGACCCGCTGGTCGGGTCCACCGAGATGTGGGCGTACCTCGATCTCCGCGACGCCGCGCGGGCACTGCGGCTGGCGCTCGTCGCCCCGGCGTCGGGGTTCCACGCCGTGCTGGTCGCGGCCCCGGAGACGCTGGCGCCGTACGCGACCGAGGACCTGCTGGCGCGGTACCACCCGTCGGTTCCGGTGCGGCGGGCGTTGCCGGGGCGCGCCGTACCGATGGATCTGTCGAAGGTCGAGGAGTTGCTCGGGTTCGCGGCCGAGCATCGGGTCCCGTTGGACGTCCGGCCGCTTCCCGCTGATCTCACCCGCGCCGCCGGGTAAGGAGAGGACTCACCATGCCCTTGTTCGACAAGCCGTTGCCCGACCTCCGCGAGTACCGTCCGGAGCGGCATGAGCCGGCCGACTTCGACCGCTTCTGGCAGGAGACGCTGGCAAAGGCCTCTACGGATCCACTCGAACCTGATTTTGTCCCGTACGACTCGGGGCTGAAGACGGTCGACGTGTGGGACGTGCGGTTCACCGGATTCGGCGGGCACCGGATCGCGGGGTGGTTCCTGGCGCCGCGTGACCCGGCCGGGCCGCTGCCGACGGTCGTACATTTCCTGGGCTATCAAGGTGGGCGGAACTGGCCGATCGACTGGCTCGTGTACCCCGCCGCCGGGTACGCCGTACTCGTCATGGACACGCGCGGGCAGGGGACCGAGACGGCCGATCCCGATCCGGGAGCGAATCCGCAGGTGCCCGGCTTCCTCACGCGTGGACTGGTCGATCGGGACACCTATTACTACCGGCGGGTGTTCACCGACGCGGTCCGGGCGGTCGACGCGGCGCGGAGTCACCCGATCGCCGACCCGGCCCGGATCGTGGTCGCCGGCGGCAGCCAGGGCGGAGGCATCGCGCAGGCAGTCGCCGGGTTGCGGACGGACCTCGCCGCCGCGTTGATCGACGTACCGTTCCTGACGCACTTCCGGCGGGCGACCGAGATGATCGAGAAGACCGGGTACGGCGAGATCGCCGACTACCTCGCCCGCCGCAGGATTCCGCCGGAGGACGTGTTCGGCGTCCTCGACTACTTCGACGGCGTGAACTTCGCGGCGAGGGCGACGGCTCCGGCCCGGTACTCGGTCGCGTTGATGGACACAGTTTGCCCGCCGTCGACGGTCTTCGCGGCGTACAACCACTATCGCGGTCCGGCGGAGATCGACGTGTGGCCGTACAACGGTCACGAGGGCGGCGCCCAACTGCAGCGGATGCGTCATCTGAAGTGGCTCGCGGACACGTTGTAGCTTGCGGCACGCCGGGCTGCTGCCCTAGTCTCGATATATGAAGAGTTCTGCAGATGTGCAGCTCGACGCATGCAACGTGCGGCTGGTCGACCCGGAGCGGGTGGCGAGCGTCAATGCCAGGATGCCGGGCGAGGAGGACATCGCCGACACGGCCGACGTGTTCGGTCTGCTCGGCGACCCGCGGCGGCTGAAGCTGCTCGTCGCGCTGCTCGACGGGGAGCTGTGCGTCTGCGATCTCGCCGCGATCACCGGTTTGAGCGAGTCCGCGACATCCCATGCGCTCAGGTTGCTGCGTGCTCACCGAGTGGTCGGCGTACGGCGGGACGGGCGGAACGCGTTCTACCGGCTCGACGACGCGCACGTGCGGATGCTGCTGGACCTCGCGGTCGCGCACACCGAGCACACCGACGCCATTCACCCGGAACGGTCGGAAGCATGAGCGCCGGCCACGCACACGGGCACGGCGTCAGCGCGGCGGCGGACCGGAAGCTGCTGAGTGGTGCGCTCGCGCTGATCGTCGGCTTCATGATCGCCGAGGTGATCGTCGGGTTCGCGGCCGGTTCGCTGGCCCTGATCACCGACGCGGCGCACATGCTCACCGACGCCATCGCCATCGCGCTGGCACTGCTAGCGATCCGGCTCGCCGCGAAGCCGCCGGCCGGTGGGTTCACGTACGGGTTCAAGCGCGTCGAGATCCTTTCCGCGCAGGCCAACGGCATCACGCTGCTGCTGCTCGCGGTCTACTTCGTGTACGAGGCCGTCAGCCGGATGATCCATCCGCCCGAGGTCAAGGGCGCGCTGGTGCTGATCACGGGCGTCGTCGGCATCGTGGTGAACCTGTTCGCGACCTGGCTGATCAGCAAGGCGAACCGCTCCAGCCTCAACGTCGAGGGCGCGTACCAGCACATCCTGAACGACCTGTTCGCGTTCATCGCGACGGCGATCGCCGGTCTCGTCGTGCTGCTCACCGGGTTCGCCCGTGCGGACGCGATCGCCGCGTTCGTGGTCGCCGTACTGATGCTGAAGGCCGGCGTCTCCCTGGTCCGTGACTCGGGGCGGATCTTCCTCGAGGCCGCGCCGATCGCGATCGACCCGCAGTCGCTGGGCGCCGAGCTGTGCGCAGTCGAGGGTGTGGTCGAGGTGCACGACCTGCACGTCTGGGAGATCACCTCGGGCGAGCCGGCCGCGTCCGCGCACATCCTGGTCGCCGAGGGCCTCGACTGTCACCAGATCCGGGTCCGGATCGAGGAAGTGCTTGCCGAGCGCCACCATCTGACGCACTCGACGCTCCAGGTCGATCACGCCACCGCAAGTCAGCAGTCGGAGCACTGCAGCGACTCACACGGCGTGGTTCACCGCGCGATCACAGGTGCTGGACCAGCACCTGACCCAGCCAGTCCACATCATTGACCCGCGGTACGGCGAACTCGGCGTCGCGCGTGAAGCCCTGCCTCTCGTAGTACCGGACCAGCGCCCCGTCGCCGCCCGCGAAGCAGTCCACCCGCAGCATCCGCGCGCCGTCCGCGCGGGCCAGCCTGCGGGCATGGTCGAGCAGCAGCCCGCCAAGGTTCTGCCCGGTGGACAGGCGGTCGGTCACGAGCAGCCGCACGTACAGCTCCGGTTCGGTTGCCGGCGGCACGTAGTCGAGGGCGGCGCCAACAGCGAGTGCCCCGACCACTCGGTCGTCCGTCTCGCCCACCCACAGTCCGCCGTCGTCGGCGAAGCCGGTGATCTGTTCGACCCGCCGCGGGCTCGTCGAGTGGGCCGCCGTACCCCACTGGTCGGTCCGCCCGCGCGCCACCAACCACTCGGTCGCCCCGTCGAGGAGCGCCAGCACCGCCGGTACGTCGTCCCGCCCGGCCCGGCGGATCGTCATCTGCACATTTCCCAGAATAGGTTGGCGGGAGATGTCGAAACGCCGTCCGCAGTCTCTACCTAGGGGTGTAGAGAGGAGCTCACCGTGAGCAAGAAGACCGGAAAGCTGGACAAGACCTTCACCGCGCCGCTGCTGAAGAGCGACGCCAAGGGCGGCTGGACCTACGTGCAGATGCCGGATTCGGCGGCGTACTTCGGGACGCGCGGACTGGTCAAGGTGCGTGGCACGATGGACGGCCACCCGTTCGAGAGCTCGTTCATGGCGCTCGGCGACGGGACCCACAAACTGCCCGTCAAGGGCGAGCTGCGGACCCTGATCGGCAAGCAGCCGGGGCAGGAGATCACCGTGTACCTGGAGGAACGTCTCGGGTGAGAGTGCCTTCCTTTTGATCTGCACCGCCATTTGATCTGAGATCACCGTCACAGCCGGTCATGTTCTGAGTAAGGTCTCTGTGAAGAATCGATCCTGACCGGCTGCTCGGGTGGGGATCATCGCGGGCCGGACCGTACCGTCGATGACTGGGTGGTCCGACGAAGTCAGGAGTGATCGAAGTGCTACGGGGCTCACGGGGCGTGCGATCGGCATGCCCGTATCCAGCGGATCCGGCTTGACCGTGATCTCGCTGAACAAGATTCTCGGCGCGGCCGGGCTGGTGCTGCTGGTCGGCGGCGCGCTGCTCGGTTTCCGGTCGGTCTCGGCGAGTGGGACCGACTGCGGTTCCGCGTTCCAGCCGGCCGCCGGGATCACGCCGATGTCCTGCGACAACGCGCTGAACGGCGCCAGCACGCTGACCATCGTCGTGATGAGCGCCGGCGTGATCTGCCTGATCGCCGCTGTCGCGGTCAAGGTCATCCGCGACCGCACCCAGGAGAAAATCACCGCCTGACCGGCACCTTCTGTGTCAGAGTTGCCGCGATGACGATCGAACCGTTCCGGCTGGATGTGCCGGAGGGCGAGCTGGACGACCTGCGCCGACGGCTGGACCTGGTGCGTTGGCCCTCGGAGGTACCGGGTGCCGGCTGGTCCCGCGGCGTACCGCTGGACTACCTGCGCGAACTGGTCGGCTATTGGCGGGACGGGTACGACTGGCGGGCCGCCGAGGCACGGCTGAACGCGTGGCCGCAGTACACCACCGTCATCGACGGGGCGGTCGTCCACTTCGCCCACATCCGCTCGTCGTCGCCGGACGCGATCCCGCTCGTCCTCACGCACGGCTGGCCGGGCTCGATCGTCGAGTTCACCTTCGTCGCCGAGTTGCTGAGCGACTTCCACCTGATCCTCCCGACCATCCCGGGCTTCACGCTGTCCGGCCCGACCACCGAGCCCGGGTGGGAGTTCAAGCGCGTTGCGCGCGCGTGGACCGAGCTGGTCACGCGGCTCGGGTACCAGCGGTACGGCGTGCAAGGCGGCGACTGGGGTTCGGCGATCTCCCGCGAGGCCGGGCGGATCGATCCCGAGCGCGTGATCGGCGTACACCTCAACCTCATCCCCGGCGCGGGCGCGACCTCCGAGCCGACCTTCGAGGAACTCGCGCCCCTCGACGCGGCCGAGCGCGAGCGGACCTGGGCGTCGTGGCACCGGCAGCAGGACTTCGCGACGGAGCAGCAGGGGTACGCCGACCTGCAGTCGACCCGCCCGCAGACATTGGCCTACGCGCTGACCGACTCGCCGGTCGGGCAGCTGGCGTGGATCGCGGAGAAGTTCGCGACCTGGTCGGATCCGGCGTCGGTGATCGACCGTGATGTGCTGCTCACCAACGTGATGCTGTATTGGCTGACGAGGACCGGCGGATCGTCCGGTGCGATCTACTACGAGCGCGCGCACGCGTCGTACTGGGGCCAGCCGGCCGAGCCGTCGCGGACGCCGACGGCGCTCCTCGACCTGGCGCACGAGAACTTCATCCCGCTACGGCACAAGGTCGCTCACACCGACAACATGGTCCGCTGGACCAGCCATCCGCACGGCGGTCACTTCGCCGCGCTCGAACAGCCCGAGGTGCTGGCCGCGGACATCCGTGCCTTCTTTACCGGCTTCACGGCTTTCACGGCTTGAGGATGAGCTTGCCGGTGGTCCGGCGGGCGAGCAGATCCTCGTGTGAGCGGCGGGCGTCCTCCAGCGGGTACTCGGCGCCGACGAGTGGGCGGAGTTTGCCGGCGGCAGTGAGGGCGAGCAGCTCGGTCAGCGGCTCGACGTATCCGCCTGGCTCGTCCATCGCGGGGACCAGCCAGAAGCCGGCCACCGAAAGGTTGCGTTGGGCAAGCGCACTCGGATCGATGCTGGGTCGTCCCTCGCGACCGGCGTTGCCGTAGTTGACCAGGCGGCCGAAGCCGCTGAGTGTTTCCAGCCCGGCCAGCATCGTCGCGCCGCCCGTCGAGTCCAGTACGACGTCCACGCCGTCGGTCACCTCCCGGATCCGGTCCGCGTACCCGTCAGGGTTGTTGTCCACAGCAACATCCGCGCCGAGCTCCAGCGCCAGCTCCCGCTTCGCCGAGGTCGACGCCGTCGCGATGACCAGGCCGGCGCCGAAGTGCTTGGCGAGCTGCACCGCGATCGATCCGACGCCTCCGGCCGCCGCGTTCACCAGCACGGACTCGCCCGCGCGGAGCCGGGCACTGTTCCTTAATACATGCCAGGCCGTCAGCCCTTGGATGAGGAGTGCGAGCGCCTGCCCGTCGCTGACCTCGTCCGGTACGTCGACCGCGCGGTTCGCCGGCGCCACGGCGTACTCGGCGTACCCTCCGCCGGTCTCGAGGATGGGGGAGAGGATGCGGCGGCCGGTCTCGGTACGGCCGACGATCTCGACGCCCGGGACGAACGGAAGCGTGACGCCGCCGCGGTACGAGCCGTCGGTGCGATGGGTGTCGGCGAAGTTCACGCCGGCCGCGCCGACCTCGACGAGCAGCTGGCCGGGGCCTGCGACCGGTGGTTCGAGCTCGGTCGGTACGAGTACCTCGGGCCCGCCGAACTGGGTGACCTGGATCGCGCGCATGGGGTGTCTGTCCGATCTGCCGGGCGAACTATCGTTACCGCATGAGTTTTACCGGTTTTCCGGCTGCGGCGCTGGACTTCTACGACGATCTCGAAATGGACAACACCAAGACCTTCTGGACGGAGCACAAGCACGTCTACGAGGAGTCGGTCCGGGCGCCGATGGCCGCGCTGCTCGCGGAGCTCGAGGAGGAGTTCGGTACGGCGAAACTCTTCCGCCCGTACCGCGACGTGCGGTTCGCCAAGGACAAGACGCCGTACAAGATCCACCAGGGCGCCTTCATCGACGTCGCCCCCGCCACCGGGTGGTACGTGCAGGTGTCCGCACCCGGTGTACGAGTCGCGGCAGGTTTCTACGAGGCGTCGTCCGAGCGACTCGCTCGCGTCCGCACCGCCATCGACGACGACCGCCGCGGCAAGGAACTGGAGAAGCTACTCGCCAAGCTGGTGAAGGCCGGCTGGACCGTAGGCGGCGACAAACTCAAAACCAGCCCCCGAGGCTACGACCCGGACCACCCTCGCATCGACCTACTCCGCCACAAATCCCTCACCGTCAGCAAGAACTACGGCTTCGAACCCGTCATCCACACGCCAGCCCTAACCACCCAAATCCGCAAAGACTGGCGAGCCACCCAACCCCTGATCCAGTGGCTCACTGACAACACCTGAACGCCAGTAGAGAGACTTCGTTCGAGATCAACCGGCGAGTCTAGGGACCGCCGCTGCGGCCGCTCTGCCCGTACCGCGCCCGTACCGATGCGCTGCGGTGATGCACCCCTGGGACTGGAAGCATGGTGGACGTCCGTGCCGGCACCGGGGGGTCAGGAGAGGACGTACGACGATGGCGGGTTCGGTCGCAAGGCGCAGGAAGAAGGACGCCCTCTGGCTGGTCACGGGTGTCCTGCTGATCGGCCTGGTCGGGCTGCTGGTCGGGCTCCTCGCGCAAACAGGTGAGCAGGTCGCGCGGATGTGGGTCGGGGCCGAGGTGCGCACGGACGGAAGCGCGCGGATCACCGAGGTCATCGACTACGACTTCGCCGGCAACGACAAGCACGGGATCTTCCGGACCGTGCCACTCGACAAGCGTGGCGATCTGCGGGACGTCTCGATCACGATGGACGGTGCGGAGGTCCCGTTCCGGCTCAACGGGTCCGTCGTGACCAAGATGATGATCGGCGACGCGGCGTCGACGGTGACGGGGACGCACCGGTACCGGATCGAGTACACCCTGCGGACGCTCGGAAATCCCGAGCGGCTGGCGTGGGACGCCGTGGGTACCGAGTGGGAGGTACCGATCAGGCGGGTGGAGGTGCACGTCGCCACGCCGTACGGGCTGCGGTCGGTGCAGTGCAATGCAGGTTCGTACGGTTCGGAAGACCCTTGCGCGACGATGCGACAGCCCCGGCCGGGACAGTTGGATGCCGGCCACGGCGGCCTGGACAAGGGACAGGGCTTGACCGTGTACGGCGAGTTCACGGCCAGCGGTGGCGGTGCGACGCTGCCCGAGCCGCCGACCGGACCGGCGACCGCCGAGTCCGAGGGGCACCTCGCACAGGGCTGGTTGTGGATCACGGGTATCGCACTCGTGGCCGCCCTGGTGATCGCAGAACTCCTCCGGCTCGCGGGACGTCAGCATGTTCGGGGCGGCCGCCGGATGGACCTGGGCAAGCTGGCCGGGACTGTTCAGCCCTCCTCGGTCCCGCCGGCGGAGCTCGGCGCAGCCCAAGCTGGCATCCTCCTGACCGGACAGGTTCGCAAGAACCATCTGGTCGCGTGGCTGCTCGGCGCCGCAATGGACGGCCACCTGCGCGTTACCGGGGCGACTCGACCGGTACTGCGGAGAGCCATGGAGGAGCCCGGCAACGCCGACGAACTGACCGAGCGGGTCGTCGGCACCCTGTTCGCCAGGAATCCGGACGTCTCGCTGCGCAAGTACAACAAGAATTTCGCCGAGGCCTGGCACGAGTTGGAGAGCGGGCTGAACGATTGGCGGCTGTCCGATGACATGGAGCTGTGGGTGCCAGGTGCGGAGCGAGCACGCCGCGTGGCCCTGATCGCCGGTGTGCTGGCGGCTGTCGCCGGTGTGATCGTCTTGATCTTCACGGCCGACGGCGCGCTGGAGTCGGGGACGGCGTGGCGCACGCCGACCGCCGTCGGCGCAGCACTGGCCGGTGGCGGCCTCGCGGCGGTGCTGCGGTCCTGGGAGCTGAGGGCCCGTACGGCGCGCGGCTCGGAGCTGTGGTGCCAGGCCGAGGCGTACCGTCTCTATCTCGCCGGCCTCGAGGGGTGGGACGGCCGCGACGAGGACCTGCTCACCGCCTGGGCCGCCGGACTCGGCGAGACCACCTCCTGGACGATCGAAGCCGAGCGCGCAACGAAGCAGGGCGGCTCGGCCCGTCAGGCCCAGCCCGGCTACCTCCACGACCGCTGGAAGTTGGGCCTGCACCTGCCGATGGCCGTCGACAGCGCCAGGTCATCCTCCGGCAGCTCCGCGGGGTCGTCCTCCAGCAGCAGCTACAGCGGAAGCTCCAGCAGCGGCGTCGGCGGCGGCTCCGGCGGCGGAGGCGGCGGCTCCTGGTAAACGGCGCCGCTCCCTTTTCGCGAGCCCGCGTCCTGAGACGCCCGATCGTTCGTCACCCGTAGAGACACGAACGTCGGCGCATTGCGCCGAGGATCATCGCAAACCGCCTCGTTCTGTTCGTGTTTGAAACCTTGCCATGACACGACCGTACGGAGCGTAATGGCTCTTGTACCATACGAATCTAGGTACACGTATTGCTGTGGATCTGGGATTCATGGCAGTGAATCCATCGTCTTGGTCCTGATGTGTACCTTCGCGGACTCGAAAACGAGAGGTTGTGGATAGGTGCCGAGACCAGCCGGTCCGCCGACCGTTCGGCTTCGGCGACTCGCGGCCGAGCTGCGAACCCTGCGCGCGGAGGCCGGCCTGACACGCGAGCTGGTCCAGGAACGCACCGGCGTCAACCAGGGCACTCTCTGGCGCATCGAAAAGGGCCAGGCCAAGCCGCAGACCGGCACCCTCGAAACCCTCTTCGACCTGTACGGCGTACCCGACGTACGGCGCACAGAACTCATCGAACTGGCCCGGGGCGGAAAGCAACCCTGGTGGCTCCGCCAGCTCAAGGACGTGATGTCGCAGAGCTATGCGGCGTACATCAGCTTCGAGTCGGAGGCCAAGGTCGCGCACAACTACGAATCGCTGTTTGTTCCAGGACTCCTGCAGACGGAGGAGTACGCCCGCGCGGCGCTGGCGGACGGTTTGCCGAGGGACGCCGACAGGTTCGAGTTGAGCGTGCAGACGCGGATGGAGCGGCAGCGCATTCTGAGCCGCACGCGGGACGGACGTGATCCGCTGGAGCTTTGGGCGGTGATCGATGAGGCGGCACTGCGCAGGGAAGTGGGAGGCCGTGCCGTCATGCGCGCCCAGCTCGGCCGGCTCCTGGAAATGAGCGAGCGCCCGAACATCACGCTGCAAGTGATTCCGTTCGACCGTGGGGTTCATCCCGGAATGCTCGGCGCGTTCGTCCAACTGAGGTTCGGTGCGGTGGCACCCGACATCGTCTACGTGGAGAGCGTTGCCGGCGACATCTTCCTGGAATCGGAGGCAGAGGTCGAGCGGCACAGCCTCGTTTTCGACCACCTGCGTGCCACCGCACTCAGCCCACGTGACACCAGCGCCTTCGTCGCGGCGCTGATCGCGCAATGACCAACCGCGCCGTTATCCACAACCTCGCGTTCTAGCCGTACGTCGGTACCTCGCCGAGCCGAAACGGACTCCGACAGGCACCACCGGATCGCTCAGATTCGTATGGTGCGTGATCACGCGTGCTCCGTACGGTCGTTGCATGGCTATCGCAGAACTCAAGCCGGCCGTGCAACGCACGCTGTTCTGCTACGTCCGCGGGCGCGCCTCACCCGCACCCTGCGCGAACTAACCGGCCATCCGCTCGTCTTCGTCAGCCGCACCCCATGATCAGCGGGGCGGGCATGCTGGACCCTGTCGCCCGTGCCCGTCCCGCTCTCCACAACACCTCTGGGCGAGCAGGTCTACGAGATGCGGAACAACTGGCTGACCGCTTGGCGGTCGGACGCGACCGGCTGGGGTCAGCTCTCGAAGTCCTTTTTGATGGTGGCGAGGATGTCGCGGGTCTTGTTCGGGGGTGGGGCTGCGACGCAGAGGGCTTCCATCGTCGCCGTGTACTGGTCGAGGTCCTCGAGTTTGTCCAGGTACAGAGCGCTGCTGAGGTGCTCGATGTAGACCATGTCCGGGAGGTCCTGCTCCGGGAAACGCAAAATACTGTAGGCGCCGCCGGTGGCTGCGTGGCCGCCGACGTTGAACGGCATCACCTGCAGCGTGACGTTCGGATACTGCGACGCCTCGAGCAGGTGGTCGAGCTGCTGGATCATGGCCTTCACGCCACCGATCGGCCGGCGGAGCACCGCTTCGTCGACGACGGCCCAGATCCGGACCGGCTCCGGTCGGGTCAGGACGCTCTGCCGGCTCGTCCGCAGCGCGACCCGGCGCTCGACCTCCTCGGCCGGAATCAGCCCGCGGCCCAGCTGGATCACCGCGCGGATGTAGTCCGGGGTCTGCAGCAGACCGGGGACGAACTGCAGTTCGTACACACGGATCAGCTGCGCCGCGGCTTCGAGGTCCAGATAGGAGTGGAACCAGCTCGGGAGTACGTCGCCGTACCGGTGCCACCAGCCCGGGTTGTTCGCCTCGCGGGTCAGAGCGAGGAGGCGTTCGCGCTCTTCCTCGTCGTCGACGCCGTACAGAGTAAGAAGGTCACGGACGTCGCGCTCCTTGAGGCCGACGCGGCCGAGTTCCATCCGGCTGACCTTGGACTCCGACGACCGGATCTCCCACCCCGCGTCGGATCTGCTGATCCCTGCTGCCACCCGCATCCGGCGAAGGTGCCCGCCGAGAATGATGCGCAGCGCGGTCGGCCCGCTCTGCGCGCCCGACTCGGTCACACCCACCTCCCAGCGGCCCCAGCGGTCTTCATCGGCAACCTCATCCGCAGGTGCACATCATCGCATGCCCGAGCGCTGATCTGCCGGAGTTCTTACAAAAGAGCGTCGAATCCGCATCGGCGATCACGGAGCGTAAGACTAGCCGATCAGGGGTTGAGCGGCTTTGTCAGCACATACTAGTCCGCCTAGTGGGGGTCGAACACCGTTCGCCGGCGATCGATCCAGGCTCAATCAGGCGGAAAGTGGCCCGATCTGGTCTCGAAATGGAAAACGTGCGGATGCACGTGCATCGGGCGCTTGCATTCGTCGCGTGCCGACGCCATGATTGATTCATGCACAGAAGGTGAGCTGGATCTCGCGAAAAGTGACATCGCGTGATCCGGCAGGCCGGTCCTACAGAGCGCCGACGGCCCCCCGTTGGCATGACTGGTTGGGGAACCCGAGTCGATGAACGACGACGACAGTGAGGTTGTGGAGCAGACCGCCGCGATGGCAGGCGGCCGCGCGCCCGAGGAGCTGACGGAGCGGGAGATCCAGGACCTGGTCGCGCGTTGCCCCGAGCAACAGCGCTGGGCCTTCGAGGGCTGGTTGCGCGGCGTCCGCCAACTCGACGGCGACCCGATCGTGAGCTTGGCTCCATGACCACCGACAGAGCAACAGGAGGACGGAAGATGGTGCGGATCTGGCTGGGCGACCACCTGATCGCCGAGTACGTCGCCGAGCCGGACCGCGCGTCGCGGTACCAGCGAGTGATGACGCCGAAGTTCACCGGATTGCGAATCACCGTTGACAACGCGGCGACCGGGAAGGCTTCCGAGCTGCCGAGCGAGCAGCTCTGGCCGCTCACCGTCCAGTAGTCCGTACCCGCCCCTCGGGCAACGCCAGGACCGACTCTCTCCGGAGGGTCGGTCCTGGCGTTTTGCGTGTGCCGAACGGCCGCGCCGTACCGCGTCGGCCGGCGATTGTTCGAGGTCGTCCGCCGGGTCGTCGTACCGATGTTCTCAGGGCACAGAAAAGGGCCCCTTCGTCACTCGCCTGGCGAAGGGGCCCTTTGCTTCTGAGTTGCCCTTGTTGCTGGTTCTTGCTCAGATCAGGTAGCCGAACTCGCCGTCCTGAACGCCGCCGAGGAACGCCTCGATCTCTGCCTTTGTGAACACCAGCGCCGGTCCTTCGGCGAAGCGCGAGTTGCGCACCGCCACACCGCCGTCCGGCAGCTTCGCTACCTCGACGCAGTTCCCGTTCGGGCCGCTGCGCTGGCTCTTGCGCCAGATCAGCTCGCTGTTCGAGTCGCCGGGCATGCCGTTGTAGATCGCAGTCATCAGCTGCACCTTCCGTACGTCCTTGGCATATGCACGTGCATTTGGCCTTGCATCTGCATCGTACACACTTTTGGCTCGTGTGTCCGCTCCCTTACGTCCTGTGATCTCTGCGTGGTCAAACGAGCGTTGGCTCACCGATTTCGTCGCGATCGGTGACCGTTTCGGGGTCCGGCCCAATGCATGAGTTCGGGGAAGGTGGGGTACGACTTCCTTGTAGGCATGACCGTGGTTCAGCGAAGTGCCACGCCGTGACGAGACAGTCGCGAGGTCATACCAATGGTTACGAGCACCATCGAGCGGGAATCCACCCGCAGCGGCGCCCCGACCGATCGGGCCGCACGTGAAGCAGCCACCCGGGAACTGATGGAACGCCGGGCAGCGAGCACCGCCGAAGACGAGCGGCAGGAACTTCTCGAACAGGTCGTCGAGCTCAACCTGGAAATGGCCAAGGGCATCGCGCGCCGTTTCCGCGGGCGGGGAGCCGAGGCCGACGACCTGGAGCAGGTCGCTTATCTAGGGCTGGTGAAGGCAGCCCACCACTATCGGCTGGAGGCGGACACCCCGTTCATCGGGTTCGCGATTCCGACCATCCGCGGTGAGGTGAAGCGGTACTTCCGCGACTGCGCCTGGACGGTTCGGATCCCGCGCCGGCTCCAGGAGATGCAGGGCACGATCGCGACCAAGCTGCCGGAGCTGGAGCAGCAGCTGAACCGCGAACCGACGCCCGCCGAACTGGCCGACCATCTCCAGGTCGAAGTGGCAGAGGTCGAGCAGGCACTCGCTGCGCGCGGCTGCTTCAACGTGCTTTCGCTGGATCGGCCCGCCGAGGCCGACGCGGAGCTCACGCTCGCGGATGTCGTTGCCGATGACGACGACGCGAGCATCGATCAGCTGGAGACGGTCGAGATGCTGGAGCCGGTGCTCGCCGGCCTCGGCGACCGGGACCGGCGCATCCTGCAACTGCGCTTCGTCGAAGGCTGGACCCAGTCCGAGATCGGCGACGACATCGGAGTCAGCCAGATGCAGGTCTCGCGGGTCCTTCGCCGGATCCTCACCGACCTCCGCGAAAAGCTGGCCCCGGTCCAGACGGCTGCCTAGTCGTCAGCTGCCGGAGTGCCCTGGTGGTAGTACAGGCGCCAGGTGCCGTCGGTCCGTCGCCAGATAGAACTGCGGCGGACCGGCGGACCGCTTGTACGCCGGGACACATAGGTGACATGGACGAGGTCGTCGGCCAGCCGAACGCCGGCGACCTCGGTCGCCTCGATCGGATCCGCGTCGGTGATCTCCCCGGACGCCAACGCGGCAACGATCGCCGCCCGGTCCCATAACCGCCCGGAAGCGCCGACCTCGACGAACTCCGGATCGAGCAGTACGTCGACCTCGGCCGATCCCCGCACCTCCGGAAGCAACAACCGCAACTCCGCCTCGACCGCTGCCCGCACGTCTTCGTCCACGAGACCGACCTTAGCGATCCGCGACTCGCTGGCCGGGGCATCTCACCGAGGGTGGTGGCGGGACTGCACAATGGGGGGAGGACGAGGGGATGAGTCGTTGCTGTTGGCCTTGCGGATGTTCAAGACCGTGCCCGCGGACGCGGTCGCGGTGCTGCGCGCGTATCCGCCGATGGTGGTGTGCTTCGCCGCCGCGCTGACCGGCACCGCGGTGGTGTTCGACATCTTCTATCTCGTGGCGAGCCCGGGACTCACGCTCGCGCTTGTCTATACAGTGCCCGTTCTCGCCGGATTGATCGCCGGTCTGGTCGCGGCGGCCGACGACGTCGGGCTCGCGCGGGGCGTACTGCTCCGGACAGTCGGTGTGGCCGTTGCCTTCGGCATCACCAACGCGATCGTCGTCGCGATGATCGCCGCGATGGCCCGCACCGATCCGTCGAACTGGTCGTCCGGCGGCCAGTCGGTGCTGTTCGCCGCCTGCACGGTGCTCGCGGTCGCCGTCGCGATCGTTGCCTGCCGCAAACTGATCGATGCGCTCGGCATCGAGCTGAGCACCCGCCTCCCACACCGCCGCCGGCCCCCTCGCAACCCGCTCGCCGCTCCCGCGGTCGCGAAGGTCCAGCCGCGAGTGAGCAAGGAGTCGGCCGCCCGCGCCAAGCCCGCGCCACCACCACCGGCTCCACCCGTGGCCGTCGATGAGGAGGAGACCATCCCGGTCTTCGTCCCACCACCCCCGAAGGTCGTCGACCTCGACGAGGCCCGCCCGGTCACCCCCTCGGGCCCGGTCACCCCCCACACCCCACGCCGCCGTACCACTGCCCGCCGCCCCAACAAACCTGGCCGACGCCCCGGCACCTAACCTCGCGCCAAGCCCCCCGCCGGTCGCGCGGAGGCTACCTGGAGCTGCAAGACTGTGGCTGGGGAGGCGCGTGTGTGGGATGTGATTGTTGTCGGAGCTGGGCCGGCGGGAGCGTCGGCTGCGATCGGTGCGTTGGCGGCGGATCCGAGCCTGTCGGTGTTGCTGCTCGATCGGCACGAGTTCCCGCGGGACAAGGCGTGTGGTGACGGGATCGCCCCGCACGTACTTGACCTGCTGGCCGGCGTCGGTGTCACCGGGATCCTCGACGACTGGACCCCGGTACGGCGGTTCGTGCTCAACCGCGGTGACGTCGGCGTGGACCGGCAGATGTCCCGACCGACCTGGGTAGTCCCGCGGACCGTGTTCGACCAACGCCTGGTCGAGGCCGCGCGAGCGGCCGGCGCGCAGTTCATCCGCCGACGGGTCCGCGACCTCGAGATCCAGAACCGTTCCGTCACGGTGGACGAGGACCTGGACGCGCGCTTCCTGGTTGGCGCTGACGGTGCGCATTCCGTCGTACGGCAGGAACTCGGCCTGAAGCCTGGTCCGGTCGCGTTGGCGATCCGTGGATACGCGCCGACTCCGGCTGCACGCGCGGCGAGTCAGGTGATCGCGTACGGGCCGGGTCGACAACCGTCGTACGCCTGGTCCTTCGACCGTGGCGACGGGTGGTCGAACGTCGGGTACGGCGAACTGCTGGCCGGCACCCGCCCGACGCGGACCGAGCTGCTGAACCACCTTGAGGCGCTGCTCCCGGGAGCAACCGAAGGCGGGGAGTCGTGGTGGGGTCATCACCTGCCGCTGGCCGGCTGGTCGTGGCGGCCGCGCAGCGGGCCGGTCCTGCTCGCTGGGGACGCGGCCGGTCTGATCAACCCGATGACCGGCGAAGGCATCTACTACGCGGTCGCGACCGGTCTGCTCGCGGGCCGTGCGATCGCCGACGCGCTTCGAGCGGGCACCTCGGACGCCGGTACGCCGTACCGTCGTCGCACGACGCGCCTGCTCGCCAGGCATCTTCGTGATACCGCACTCGTTGCTCAGTTGAGCCGATCGAGCCGGATCCTCGACGGCGGCATTCGCGCGGCCGCTGCGGATCAGCACGTGTTCGACGACCTCGTCGAGCTAGGCCTCGCGGACGGCGGCCTGACGCGTCGCCTCCTCCGCACTCTCTTGCGCTGACGCCTTGATCGCGTAGTCGACGGCGTCGGTGACGCGTTCAATCGACCAACCGAGTCGGCTGGCAAGCTCCGCAGCGCGATCTGATTCCCACAGAACTGCTAGCACTGCTAGGCAGTCCTGGAAGCCTGCGCCGCCGGACATGTCTTCACTGAGCCGCTCGAAGAACTCCGCCATCTGGGTGAGCCGCTCGCCTGCCGGGGTGTCGCGTCCGACCAGCTCGACGCCGTCGGCTGCGGTTTCGGCCCAGTTGTGGTTGGTGCGGGCGCTCACCTCCCACGCCTTCAGCCATACGTCCTCGGCGATCACGTAGTGCTGCAGGCGACGTACCGGATCGGGCTCGCGGTACACCATCCCGACCCGTTCGAGATAGCCGATCGCCTTCGAGATCGACGCCGGGCTGACCCGCAGCGCGCGGACGAGATCGGCTGCCGTCAGCGTGCGGGAGTCGGACGTATAGAGCAGTGCCAGCACCCGCGACGCCATCCGCGGCAACCCGCCGTCGGCCATCATCGTCGCGAACCGCTCGACGTATGCCCGCCTCGGCCCCACCCCCGGCGCATCTACCCGCGCGTCCTTGGGTGTGGGCCGTCGGCGGCGGGCGCGGGAGGCGGTGGCGTAGTGGGCGTGGTCGGCCTGGTACCCACCTGCGCCGCCGTTGCGTGTGACCTCGCGGCTGATCGTCGATGTCGGCCGCTCCAGTTGCCGCGCGATCTCGGCGTACCCGAGCCCGTCCGCCAAACCGGCCGCGATGTCGAGCCGGTCCTGGTGACTCAGCCTGCCTCCCGGCATCGGCAACCTCCAAGCATCCCAACCTCCGCGCATTCACCGTCAGCTCATTGCAACGGATTGCGTTCTCTCGCAATCCCATTGCACAGAATGCCATGTTTTACAGGGTTTCACGAGCGCGCGATCCAGGCTGACGATTGCCGATTCAATGAACGCAACGTAGTTTCCACGGCATGGTTCTGACAGTGGACGGCCTGCGGATGCGGTACGGCGACCGCGAGGTCCTGCATGACGTGACGTTCGAAGCGCGCCCCGGTGAAGTGCTAGCACTGCTAGGTCCCAACGGCGCCGGGAAGAGTACGACGATCGAGATCCTCGAAGGCTTCCGGCTCCGGTCGGCGGGCCGGGTCGAGGTGCTCGGCGTCGACCCAGCCGCGGGCGACGAGCGGTGGCGGTCGCGGATCGGCATCGTGCTGCAGTCGTGGCGCGACCACGGCAACTGGCGAGTCGGCGAGCTACTCCACCACCTCGGCTCGTACTACACGCCGTACCAACGCGCCTGGCCGACCGGCGAGCTGCTCGACGCCGTCGGCCTCACCCCGTACGCCGGGCAGAAGATCAAGACCCTCTCCGGCGGACAGCGGCGAAGGCTCGACGTCGCGATCGGGATCGTTGGCCGCCCCGACGTACTGTTCCTGGACGAGCCCACGACCGGGTTCGATCCCGAGGCGCGGTCGGAGTTCCACGAGCTGGTGCGCGGGCTCGCGGCCGAGCAGGGTACGACGATCCTGCTCACCACCCACGACCTCGACGAGGCGAGCAAACTCGCGCATCGCATCCTCGTCCTCGCCGCGGGCCGCATCATCGCGGCCGGCAGTACGGCGCAGCTCACCGAGCTGATCGCGGGAGAGGACGAGGTCCGCTGGTCCGTCGACGGGCAAGCGTTCCGGAAGTCGACCGCCGACTCCACCGCGTTCGTCCGCGAGCTCTTCGCGACGTACGGCGACGCGGTCAGCGAACTCGAAGTACGCCGGGTCTCACTCGAAGACACCTACCTAGCCCTGGTCCGGGAGCAAGCATGAGAACGGGTTGGCAGCGTGGGCTGATCGAGTTGCGGCAGTCCTTCACCAACGGTCCCGAGCTGTTCAGCCACTTCCTGTGGCCGGTGCTGATGCTGGCTGCGCTCTTCTTCCTCCGGCATCGCGACTTCGGCTCCACCGGCTTCCTGCTCGGCGCGCTCGCCCTGCCGAGCATCCTCGGGATGAATGCTGCGATGGGGATGGTTAGCATGAGCCAGCAGCTCACCGCCGATCGCGAGGACGGCACGTTGCTGCGCGCCAAGGCCGTACCGAACGGCATGGTCAGCTACCTCATCGGCAAGGTCGTGTCGGTCGCGGGCGGACTGCTGGTAGATCTCGCGATCCTCCTGATCCCGGGCCTGTTCCTCGTCGAAGGGCTCGCGCTCGGATCGGCGCACTGGTCCACCCTCATCTGGGTGCTGCTGCTCGGCCTGGTCGCGACGTTGCCGATCGGCGCGATCCTCGGCTCGGTCTTCACCACCGCGCGGTCCCAAGGCCTGATCCAGTTGCCGATGCTCGCGCTGATCGCGGTCTCCGGCATCTTCTACCCGATCACCGCGCTGCCCGGCTGGCTCGAAGGGATCGGCCAGCTCACGCCGGTGTACTGGATGGGCCTCGGCATGCGGTCCGCGCTCCTCCCCGACGAAGCGGTTGTGGTCGAGGTCGGGGAGTCGTGGCGCCACCTGGAGACGGCAGCAGTCCTCGGGCTCTGGGCCATTGCCGGACTGCTGCTCGCGCCCGTCGTACTGCGGCGAATGGCGCGCCGAGAGTCCGGCTCCAAGGTCGCCGAGCGTCGTGAACGCGCTCTCCAACGAGTCGCATGATGGAGCCATGGAGCAGATGCAGGCGTGGGCAGTGGATCGTCCGGGACCCGTCGACAACGGTCCGCTGCAGCGCGTACGACGTGCCGTGCCGGAACCTGGCGCCGGCGAAGTACTGGTCAAGGTCGAGGCGTGTGGGATCTGCCGGACCGACCTGCATCTGACCGAGGGCGACCTGGCACCGAAGCGCCCGGGCGTCGTCCCGGGGCACCAGGCCGTCGGGCAGGTGGTCGATCGGGGTACGGCGGCCGGGCGGTTCGCAGTCGGGGACCGCGTCGGGATCGCCTGGCTGCGCGGCACCTGCGGCGTCTGCGAGTTCTGTCGGCAAGGATCCGAGAACCTCTGCCCGCGGTCGACGTACACGGGCTGGGACGCCGACGGCGGATTCGCGGAGTACGCCGTGGTGCCGGAGGATTACGCCTACACGTTGCCGGCGGATCGGCCCGCGGCGGAGCTCGCGCCGTGGCTATGTGCCGGGATCATCGGCTACCGCTCCTTGCTCCGCGCGAACCTGCCGCCCGGTGGCCGGCTCGGCATCTACGGCTTCGGGTCGAGCGCCCATCTCACCGCGCAGCTCGCGATGGCTCAGGGCGCCGAGCTGTTCGTGGTGACCCGTGGCGAGCGGAACCAGGCACTCGCGCGTGAGTTGGGTGCTGCGTTCGTCGGGGAGCGGCCACCGGTACCGCTGGACTCGGCGATCGTGTTCGCGCCGGCCGGCGACGTGGTCCCGGCCGCGCTCGAATCGCTCAAGCCCGGTGGAACTGTGGCGGTCGCCGGCATCTACCTGTCCGATGTACCGGTGCTGAACTACGAGCGGCATCTCTTCCACGAGCGCGATCTCCGCAGCGTCACGTCGAATACCCGTCGCGACGGCGAGGAGTTGTTCCGCCTGGTCGCCCGGCTGCCGGTCGCCGCGCACACGACGATCGTCCCGTTCGACGCGGTCGACCGCGCGCTCGCCGACGTCGCGCACGGCCGCGCGAGCGGGTCCCTGGTCGCGGTCGTCGGCAGCTGACCGTTGCCGCCCGAGCAACGCTAGAACCGGCTGAACCGATGCGGCCCGGGGAGCGTTGGAACGGTTGAACCGGTGCGGCCGGGGGAGCGTTAGAAGTGAGTGAAGATTCCAGCACTGGCCCGTTCCCAACTTCAAGGCTGACCGCTAGCTGCGTTAGATTTGATCAAATCTTACGAGGCTGCCAGGAAGCTGAGGTGCGTATGTGGGGTCTGACCCGCCAACCGTGGTCGGTCCTGGCTGACGCATGCCCTCAGACCCGAGAGGACGGCCGGTGCTGAGCAAGGTCCTCGGCGCGGTGGGTGCAGTCCTGCTGATCGTCGGGGTGGTGCTCGCCGTCCGGCCGGTCCATGCCGGTGGGGACGGTTGCGGCTCGGTCTTCCAGCCCGACAAGGGCATCACGCCGATGCAGTGCGACGCCCGGTTGAGCAGCCGCGGCACCCTGGTCACCGGCTTCGGCGCCGGCGGGGTCGCCCTCGTGGTCACCGCCATCACCGTCGCCGCAGTCCGCGACCGCCGTACCCGCGTCTCCCCCTAACGCCCAACCTTGGGCACCCACCAACCATTCTGCGCGGCCCCAAATGGTTGGTAGGGGCTCAAAGTAGTGTTGGTCCGGCTTGACCTTGACACTGTGTCAAGCCGGAAGGTGGGTGGATGTTCACCATCGGAGACTTCGCGGCGTTCGGGCAGGTGTCGGCGCGGATGCTGCGGCACTACGACGCGCTCGGGCTGCTTCGTCCGGCCGTGGTCGACGCGGCGACCGGCTACCGGTTCTACTCGGCCGACCAGTTCAGCCGCCTGAACCGGATCGTCGCGCTCAAGGACCTCGGGTTCAGCCTGCAGCAGGTCGGCGAGATCGTCGACGCCAAGCTGTCCGCCGAGGAACTGCGCGGAATGCTGCGACTGCGGCAGGCCCAGCTCGAGGACGAGTTGGCCCGCAGCGCGGCCCGGCTGACGAGCGTCGAGGCGAGGCTCCGACTCATCGAGAGGGAAGGCCACATGCCCACCGACGACGTCGTCCTGAAACACATCGCCCCGACCCGGGTCGCCGAACTGTCCGCGATCTCACCGAGCTACGACGGTGTGGATATCGGCCCGGTACTGCAGCCCCTGTTCGGGCAGCTCTTCGAACGTCTCGGCGCGGCCGGTGTGAACCCGTGCGGTTCGCCGGTCGCGTACTACGAGGACGCCGAGAACGACACGATCCGCGTCCACGCCGCCGTACCTGTCGAAACAGGTACGACGGCGGACGTCGACATCACCGAACTCCCCGAGCTCAACGCCGCCACCATCGTCCACCAGGGCGACATGATGGAGGCCGACCGCAGTATGCAGACGCTGGCCCGGTGGATCGAGGACAACGGCTACCGCAGCCAGGGGTACGCGCGTGAGGTCACCGTGCAGTTCGACCCGGACAACCCGGCGAACTGGGTGCACGAGTTCCAGATCGCGGTCACAAAGCCAAACTGACCGTCGCAAACGAGTGCGGCGGAAGCGTCACCCGCAACCCGCGCGGCTCCGGTTCCAGCTTCAACAGAACCGGAGCCACCGCGTCCGGATCCGCGACCGTGTTGTACGCCTGCGGTTTCGATGCCGTCAGCAACCGTCCCGAAACCTCGCTGGGCGAACCGCCGCGAAGATCCAGTACGACGTCGAGCGCCGCGGACGGATCGAGGTTGCTGAGGGACACCAGCGCCCGCCCGTCCTTCACCGAGGCGGACGCCGACACGAGGTCCATCGCCTTGCCGTCGAGATCGTAGGTCGCCCCCTCGATCACGTGGACAGGCAAGGACCGTGCGTCGTGATGCCCCTTGTTCATCTCGAAGACGTGGTACGTCGGCGTACGGACAAGCCCGCCTTCGTCGTCGGTGAGCAGCATCGCCTGCAGCACGTTGACGGTCTGCGCGATGTTCGCCATCACGAGCCGCTCGGCGTGCCGGTGGAACACGTCGAAGTGCAGGCTCGCGACGAGCGCGTCCCGCATCGCGTTCTGCTGGTACAGGAACCCGGGATTCGTCCCCGGCTCGACATCCCACCACGTGCCCCACTCGTCCAGCACGAGACCGATCTTGCGCTCCGGGTCGTACGCGTCCATCAGCGCCGAGTGCGCACGGATGACGCGCTCGATGTCCTGCGCCTTCGACAACGTCCGGTAGTAGTCGTCCACACTGAACTCGGTCGCGCTGCCCTTGTTCTCCCAGGTCCCCGCGACCGTGTAGTAGTGGAACGAGATCGCCTGGTAGATGTTCTTCGGATCGCGCCCGCAGCCCAGGCAGCTGATCGACTTCAGCAACGCCTCGGTCCAGTTCAGGTCGTCGTCCGAGGCGCCTGCCGCGATCCGGTACAGCTTGTTGTCGCCGTGGTCCTTGAGGAACGTGGCGTACTGCCGCGCCAGGTCGGCGTACGCCTCGGCCCGCAGGTTCCCGCCGCAGCCCCAGGCCTCGTTGCCGATGCCCCAGAAAGGGATCTTCCACGGCTCGTCACGCCCGTTGGCCTTGCGCTGCCGCACCATCGGGCTGTCGCCGTCGCGGGTCAGGTACTCGACCCACTCGCTCATCTCCCGCACGGTCCCGCTGCCCACGTTCCCGTTCACGTACGGCGCGGCGCCCAGCAGCTCGCACAACGCCATGAACTCGTGGGTGCCGAAGTGGTTGTTCTCCTCGACGTTGCCCCAGTGCGTGTTCACCATCGACGGCCGGTCCGCCTTCGGCCCGATGCCGTCCTTCCAGTGGTACTCGTCCGCGAAACAGCCGCCCGGCCAGCGCAGGTTCGGGATGTCGAGCGCCCGCAACGCCTCGACCACGTCCAGCCGGATCCCGCCTTCGTTCGGGATCGGTGAGTCCTCGCCGACGTAGAACCCGCCGTAGATGCACCGCCCGAGGTGCTCGGCGAAGTGGCCGTACAGGTGCCGGCTGATCGTCGGTCCCGGTACGTCGAGATCGATTGCGACGCGTGCTTCAGGCATTGAGCCCTCCTGGGTCTTTACAGTGGTCCGCATGGGGAAGCCATCGAGTGTCGTGACGATGGCCGACGTCGCCCGGTTCGCCGGGGTGTCGACGATGACGGTGTCGAACGTGATCAACGGCCGGCCGCGGGTCGGTCCGGAGACCCGTGACCGGGTGCTGGCGGCGATCGGCGAGCTCGGGTACCAGGTGAACCTGGCCGCCCGGCACCTGCGCGCGGGCCGCACCGGCGTGGTCGGTCTCGCCGTACCTGAACTCGAGCGCCCGTACTTCGCGCAGCTCGCCGCTCGCCTCGCCGACCGGTTCGAGACGCACGGCCTGCGGATCGTCACCGAACGCACCGGCGCCAGCCGGGAGGGCGAAATGGACGCGGTCGCGTTCTCGCGGCTGCGGATGTACGACGGGTTGATCCTCAGCGTGGTCGACATCGACCCGGCCGAGTTGAGCCAGCTCCGCACCGATGCGCCGGTGGTGATGATCGGGGAGCGGGCGCAGCCGTCGCGTTTCGACCACGTGATGATGGACAACGTCGACGGCGCCCGCCAGGCCACCGCGCACCTGCTCGCTACCGGCGCGCGCCGGGTCGCGATGATCGGCGGCGATCCGGCCGGCTCCGCGACCATGCCCGCGCTCCGGGCGGAGGGCTACGCGCTCGCGCACACCGAGGCCGGCGTACCGGTCGACCCGGAGCTGAACGTGCGCTGCTCGTTCGGCCTGCAGGACGGGTGCGACGGGATCCAGGCGCTGCGCGATCGCGGGATCGCCTTCGACGCCGTGTTCGCGCTGACCGACGTACTCGCGATGGGCGCGTTGCGCGCGCTCGCCGACGCCGGGCTCCGGGTGCCGGACGACATCCAGGTGGTCGGCTTCGACGACATCGACGAGGCGGCGTACCTGGTGCCGTCGCTGTCCACGGTCAACCCGGGGCACGAGGAGATGGCCGACGAGATCACTGCGTTGATGACCGCGCAGCTCGGCAGCCCGGGCGGCGACCCGAAGGAACTCGTCGTACCTGCGCAGCTGGTTCTCCGCGGCACGACGAAACCGCTCGCCTGACATTCGCCGTCGCCGCACAGCAGTAGGTATATCGATAAACAAGCCTCAAGGCAAGTGCCTGACGCCCCGCAAGGTCCCGTACGGTGGACGATTCGGACGCCCACCAGCACGAGGAGCTCGACCAGTGACGACCACCCGGCGGCGCTCGCCGGTCCGGATCCTGCTCATCACGCTGATTGTCCTGGCGACGCTCTTCCTGGCCTTTCGGGTCGCCGTCATCGGATCACTCGAGCTCTATTTCGGCAGCGGGTTCGACCACCGCCGGTTCGGCAAGCTGGAGACGGAGTTCGATCACTCGCAGGCGGCCTTCAGCGAGGCCGAGGGCCGAATGCGGGAGTTGGCGGCCGCCCACCCGCAGGCCGAACGGATTGTGTGGACCCGAGCGTGGATCTGCGTGCGCGACGCCGGCCGGGCCGAGGTCTGTCGGCGGCCGACCCCTGACGATGAGGCGACGTACTTGGCTCTGCCGAGCACCGACAGGATCGTGCGCCAGGCGAAAGACCAAGAGCGCACGTTCTTCTGCTTCTACGGGGAAGACCCGCCGCGCTACACGATCATGCACGCACCCGACGGCACGGACGTGAAGGCGTTCGCGAAGGACCGCGGGTTCCGGAGCAAGCGGGCGCTGGAGCCGGGATGGACGCTCCTCGGGCCGATCTCCGACCTGGACCGTGAGAACCAGCAGTGGCAGTAGGCGATACCCGCTAGCTCTTCGAGTGTCCGGTGCCCTGCAAGGTCGGTACGTCGCCCGGCTCCTGGTGCACGGTCCACTGCTCGTGGACGCCCTTCACGCCCGGGATCCGCTTGACGCCCCGCCGGGCCGCCTTCTCCTCGGCGGCCAGCACGTCACCGGTCAGTGTCACGATGCCGCCGTCCACCCGCACCTGGATCGCGTGCGGATGGCTGACGTGCCGCCCCAACTCGGCCCGCACGCGATCGTGCAGTACGGCGTCGTCCGCCGACCGGCCGGTGACGCGGTACCGCATTCCCATCGCCAGTCCCCGGCCGTGATTGGCGGCGTCCTGGGACATCCCGCTCAGACCATCGGCCATCCGGTGTCTCGAGCGGGTCGACTTGTCACGCATCCGCGCGCGCCGTGCTCGCCCCTGGTCCGGGTCCAGCAGGTACTCGGTGAGCATCCCGGCGCCGACTCCGGCGATGGTCAGGGCCGCGCCGGTGATCATGGGCCTGCCGTGTTTCACTCGCATCGGCCGTCATCCTCTCGAGGTTCGCTTACTCCCCGGAGTACCCATTCGGCCGGAGGCGATTCACGCGGCCAGTAGCGTCGCGATCTGTTTCAGCTGGTCGTCCGTCAGCGGGCCGAGCTCCATCGCGCGGGCGTTCTCCTCGGCCTGCGCGACTGTCCGGAAACCGGGGATCGGCACCGTCCGCGGGCTCCGCGCCCACAACCAGCCCAGGGCGCCCTGCGCGAGTGTCCGCCCGTCGCTCTGCAGTACGTCGCGGATCGCGGACACCTTCTCCCACCACTCGGGTGCCGGTACGCCGCCCTCAGCGAAGTACCGTAGCCAGGCCGGCGGCAGCGTGCGGATGTCCGCGCCGGTCGCCGGCTTGTTCGCGTCCCGGCGGCCGAGGATGCCCATGCCGAGCGGGGTCCGGTTGATGCTCGCCAGGTCCTCGCGCTCGCACAGCGCGAAGAACTCAGGTGCGTCGTGCAGGACGCTCGCCTCGTGCTGAACCGCGGCGCAGTGCTCGCCCTGCGCGAAGAGTTCGGCGCTGTGCACCGTGTCGGTACTCCATGCGTAGCTGCGGATCAGCCCTTCGCGGACCAGTTCCTCGCAGGCCTCGCGCAGCGGTAGCGCGATCTCGTCGGTGGTGTCGAAGTGCAGCTGATAGAGATCCAGGTAGTCGGTCCCGAGCCGCTCGAGGGACGCCCGTACGGCCTTGTGAACGTACTCGGGGGTCGTGTCCTGGTGGTGCATGATCCGGGTCGACTCGTCGAAGGTGTTGCCCCACTTGCTGGCGATCACCACCTGGTCGCGGATCCCGGCGAGCGCCTGGCCCAGTACGCGTTCGCTGTGACCGGCGCCGTACACGTCCGCGGTGTCGAAGAAGGTCACGCCGAGCTCGACCGCCCGGCGGATCGCCCGCACCGATTCCTCGTCGTCGACCACGCCCCAGCCAAGCGGTTCGCCGGCCGGGTTGCTGAACGGGCCCCCGATCGCCCAGCACCCGAATCCGACCGGGCTGACCTCGATACCTGCTCGTCCCAACGTGCGCATATCCATGTCCTCGAGCCAACCAGCCCGCCAGTGATCCGTCCAATGAATCTTCTGGGCAGAGTTGATGCGCACAGTGCATGTAACGAAACTGAGGCCTTTACCTACCATTAACCGTTAGGTAACCTTCCTAACAATTCTGGCTCCGCGCCCCCGGAGGTATCTCATGAAACTGCGCCTGCTCGCGCTGGTGCTACCCGTCGGTCTGCTCGCCGCGCTCGGCGGTTCCGCCGCCAACGCCGAGATGTTTGCCGACACCCTGCTCTCGCAGGGCAAGCCGGTGATTGCCTCGAGCAGCGAGGACGACACCCTGACCGCAGGCAAGGCGGTCGACGGCAGTACGTCGACCCGCTGGGCCAGCGCCGAAGGTGTCGATCCGCAATGGATCCGCGTCGACCTCGGCCAGGCGGCCGCCGTCGGCCGGGTCACACTGAACTGGGAGGCCGCGTACGCGAAGGCGTACCGGATCGAGGTCTCCGACGACGGCACCACCTTCAGTACGGTCAAGACGGTTGCGGACGGCAACGGTGCGACCGACGATCTCACCGGCCTGCAGGGCCACGGGCGGTACGTCCGGGTCGTCGGCACGCAGCGCGGCACGTCGTACGGCTATTCGCTGTGGGAGCTCGAGGTCTACGGCACGACCGACTCGTCCGGCGACACCCAGGCGCCGACGGTCCCGGCTGGTCTGAAGAGCACCGGCGCCACGGCCACCTCCGTCGCACTCAGTTGGACCCCCTCGACCGACAACATCGACGTCAGCGGGTACGACGTACTGCGTGACGGCACTGCGGTCGCGACGACGGCGAGCACGCAGTACAACGACACCGGGCTGACCGCGAATACGGCGTACAAGTACTCGGTGCGCGCCCGCGACTTGGCCGGGAACGTGTCGGCCGCGAGTGAGCCGATCACAGTGACGACGTCGGCCGGCGGAACCGGTGGGTTTGTGCTCGCGGCGGCCGGCGACATCGCGGACCGTTGTACGGCGTCCGACTCGGACTGCATCCATCCGAAGACCGCCCAGTTGGTCGAGGCGATGAATCCCGCCGCGGTGATCACGATGGGCGACAACCAGTACGACGACGCGCACCTGTCGGACTTCCAGAACTACTACGCGAAGACGTGGGGGAAGTTCAAGAGCATCACCCACCCGATCCCGGGCAACCACGAGACGTATGACGACACTCCGTTCAAGGGGTATCACGACTACTTCGGCTCGATCGCGACGCCGCAGGGCAAGAACTACTACACCTGGAACCAGGGCAACTGGCACTTCGTCGCGCTCGACTCGAACGACTTCGTGCAGGAAGAAGGGCTCCGCGAGCCGGCGCAGCTCACCTGGCTGAAGCAGGACCTCGCGAACAACACCAAGGGCTGTATCGCGGCGTACTACCACCACCCGCGGTTCAGTTCGGGTGACCACGGCGACAACCCGGATGCCGACCCGCTCTGGCAGACGCTGGTGTCGGCGAAGACCGACCTGGTACTGAACGGGCACGACCACCACTACGAGCGGTTCCTGCCGCAGAACGCCGACGGTGACAAGGACGCGAACGGCCCGGTGCAGATCATCGGCGGGATGGGCGGAGCGCCCCTGTACCCGGTGCACGCCGCGCATCCGGCGACGGCGAAGATCATCTCGGACTTCGGCGTACTGAAGCTGTCGATGACCGACACCACGTTCGCCACGCAGCTGATCGGGCTCGACGGCACGGTCCTGGACAGCAGCCCGACGTACAGCTGCCACTGATGTACCTCGCATCCGTCGGCCCGCTCCGGACGCCGCTGCGACGGGTTCCCGGGAATGTCGTTGCCTTAGGCATCGTCAGTCTGGTGACCGATGTCTCGGCCGAGATGGTGACCGCGATCCTGCCGCTGTACCTGGTCTTCGGGCTCGGGCTGAACCCCCTGCAGTTCGGCCTGCTCGACGGCCTGTACGCCGGAGCAACCGCCGTACTGCGGTTGGTCGGCGGACATGTGGCCGACCGCTGGCGACGGTTGAAGACCGTCGCCGGCGTCGGCTACGCGCTCTCGGCGATCTCGAAGCTGGGATTCCTGGCCGCCGGTTCCACGGTGCCGGCGATCGGCGCGGTTCTCGCGATCGACCGCGCCGGCAAGGGTATCCGGACCGCACCTCGCGACGCCCTCATCTCGCTGAGCAGCGACCCGTCCACGATGGGCCGCTCCTTCGGCGTCCACCGAGCCCTCGACACCATCGGGGCGTTCCTTGGTCCGCTGGTGGCAGCGCTCGTCCTGTGGGCGAGCCTCAACGACTACAACTCGGTCTTCGTCACCAGCTTCGCGCTGGCCACCTGCGGCGTCATCCTGCTGACAGCCTTCGTCCGCGACCAATCCCCACCTGCCCCTTCCGCGCGCGGTCTTCCGATGTTGAGTCTGCTGCGTGATCCGAACTTCCGCCGGTGCTGTCTTTGGGCGGCGGCCCTCGGCCTGTTCACGATCACCGACTCTTTCGTCTACCTCGCCGTACAGCGTCGTTGGGACATCAGCACCAGCCTGTTCCCATTGCTTCCGTTGGGGACCGCAGGCACTTTCCTGCTGCTCGCCATCCCTCTCGGCCGGCTCGGCGACCGGGTCGGCCGCTGGAGGGTCTTCATCGGGGGACACCTCGCTTTGGTTGTGGCGCTCCTGCTCGTCTGCGGTCCGGTCGGCGCCTGGTGGCTGGTCCTCGCCCTTCACGGTCTCTTCTACGCCGCCACCGATGGCGTCCTCCCTGCCGCTGTGGGTCCGCTCCTGCCCGAGAACTTCCGCGCCAGCGGTCTCGCCGTACTGCAAACCGGGCAGGCGCTCGCCCGCATGGCCGCAGCCGTCACCGTCGGTCTGTTGTGGACCCTGTCGGACCTCCGCCCGGCGCTCCTCGTCTTCACACTCGCCCTGCTCGTGATCACGATCGCCGCCGCCGTCTTCAAGCCCTTGGAGGTACGCCGATGAGACGCCGTGTGCTCGCCGCAATCGGTGTTCTCGCGCTCGTCGGCGGCGCGATCACCTACGTCGCGTATGCGCGCGAGGGTCGCCCGGCCGAGAACGCCGTACCGGTTGTCACGGGGCAGCCGATGCGGTTCGACGGCAAGACGCTGTTCTTCCGCAACCTCGCGGACGGACCGGACTCCGGCAAGTTGGCCGCCGTACCGATTGCTGATCCAGGTGCGGCCCGGCGTGTGGGGGAGTTGCGCTGCGACCGGTTCGCCGCGGCGCACGGTACGGCGATCTGCCTGCGGTTGAAGGCCGGCTCGCTCCCCGCGATGACTGACATGATCGTCCTGGATGCGAACCTCCGCGAACGACATCGCGAGGCGCTCCCCGGTACGCCGAGCCGGGCGCGGGTGTCGCCGGACGGGCGGTTCGTGAATTGGACGCTGTTCGTCACGGGCGATTCGTACGCCGCCACCGGCTTCTCGACCCGCACCGGGTTGTACGAGGTGGACACCGGGCGGCTGGTGAAGACGATCGAGGAGCTCGCGGTGTTTGTCGACGGGAAGCGGTACTTCGCCTCGGATGTGAACTACTGGGGTATCACGTTCGCTGACGACGGCAACCGTTTCTACGTGACGATGGCGAGCAAGGGGAAGACGTACCTGATCGAGGCCGATTACCGCGCATACCGCGGGACCGCGATCGCCGAGAACGTCGAATGCCCGTCCCTCTCACCCGACGGCCGCCGAATCGCCTACAAACAAAAGGTCTCCAACGGTGTCTGGCGCCTCGCGGTCCTGGATCTCGCCACCCGCCGCATCACCCATCCGCCCGACTCCCGCCCCGTCGACGATCAGCCCGTCTGGCAGGGCAACAACACCCTCCTCTACCCGCTCAGGAACTCCGACAACACCCTCGACCTCTGGTCCGTAGGCCTCACCACACCTGCCAAGCTCCTCATCCCTCAAGCCACCTCACCGTCATTTGCCTAGGGCCCGGGCGGCGAGGGCTTGGTTCATGGCTTCGAACTGGGGCTTGATGGTCTTGTTGAGCATCGAGCGGGTTAAGGGGACGGTGGCACCGCTGAACTTCTCCTCTTGGACGAGGTGGGGCCGTCCGGCTGAGCGGTCAGACGGAAGGAGTGTTCGCCGTCGAAGAGGAACAGAAACGCTGCCATCGATTGTCAGGGTTTGGTGTCACGGTTGACCAAGTGACTTCACGACCTCGGCTGCTGCTGCCCGCAGCCTTCATTACGTCCCTCGGCAACAACATCCAGCTCCTCGGCGCCGCGCTGCTGCTGGTCCGCGCGCAGGGCTCGATGCTCGACGTCGGCTGGCTCTTCATCGCTGTCGCCGTACCGCAGGCCGTCCTCTCGCCGTACTTCGGTCGCCTCGCGGACCGCTTCGACCGGCGCCGTCTGTGGATCATCTGCGACCTCGTCAGCGCGGCGGCCGCGCTCGCCCTCCCGGTCGGACTGGCGCTCGGGGTGTCCCAGCAGCCGCTCGTCTACGGGACCAACTTCGCCCTGGCCGTCATTGCCGCCCAGTTCACGCCGGCCAGTGCGGCACTGATCCGCGAACGAGTCCCTACCGCGCAGCTCCGCCGCTTCAACGCGCACTACGAGATCGCCCTCCAGTGCGGAATGCTCCTGTCCGCCGGCGTCGGCGGAATTGCACTCCAGTACTTCGGTTCGAAGCCGCTCTTCACCTTCAACGCGCTGACGTTCGCCTTCTCCGCCGTACTGGTGTTCGCGGTCGGAACGGGACGCCGGCCAACAGAGTTGCTCGGGGCAAAGACCCGGGCTGCACACCCCACCGCCGCAAGAGTTCTCCCGCTCGCTCCGCTGGCCTTGCTGTTCGGCCAAGGGCTCGTGGTTGTGACGGTCTTCAACGCCTTGCTTCCGGTGCTGCTGATCGGAGAGTGGCATCGCGGTCCGGCTGTTCTCGGTGTGGTCGACGCGCTGGGCGGAGCCGGCTTCCTGCTCGCCGCGGCTGTCTACCACCGATCCGCGTCCCGCGTCGGTGACCTGAAGCTCGCAGTCGGCGGATTCTTCGTCTGTACGGCGTTGTTCGCGCTGCAGCCGCTGTTCGGCGTAACCGTGCTGATGGTGCTGGTGCTGCTGGGCGCCTTCTTGTTCGGGCAGGCGCGGATCGCGACGCGGTCGTTGCTGATGACGTCGGTGGACGAGTCGCGGGTCGGACACGCGTTCGGTCTGGCCAACGGGTACGGTCTCGCCGCGACCATCGTCGTCATGCTGATCGCCTCGGTCGTCACCGGCCACTCCGACACCCGCTACGGCTTCGCGACCGTCGCCGTGATCAGCCTCCTGGCCGCCGGTCTCGCCGCGGCGTGGATCTCAACCATTTCGCGCCGCGCCGCATCCAACCACCATGGAGCGCGACCAGTCCTTCGATCACCTGGCCGAGCGGTATGACCGGCTCGGCGAACTGACCGCCGACCACGTCGCCGACTGGCTCCCGACCGTCCTGCCCGACCGCCGCCGCCGAGCCATCGACCTCGGCTGCGGCGCCGGCCGGCACGCGCTCGTTCTCGCGGACTACTTCGACCAGGTCGACGCGATCGACCTCTCCGGCCCGATGATCCGCCTCGCCCGCCACAAGCGTCCGCGCTCGAACATCACCTACCTCGAGTCCGGCATCCTCGAGATGTCAGGTCAGTACGACTTCGTCACCAGCTCGGCAACGCTGCATCATGTCGCCGACCTCTCCGCCGTACTGCGGCACATCCGTTCCCTCGTCGCGGTCGGCGGCTGCGCGGCCATCGCCGACACGGTGTCACCGCGTCCCGCGAACCCGCACTGGTGGCTGTACGGCGGCGAGGTCCGGAAGCTCGTCCGCAACCTGATCCACCGCAACCCGAACGCTTGGGAGATCTTCGGCCTGGCCACCGGCGACTGGCTCGACCGGAGCGCGCGGTGATCTGGCGCCGGCCAGATGTAACAGCACTTATATAAGTGCTGTTATGATCGGCGCATGGAGGATCCCACTGAGCAGAGTTTGTGGCGGCCGTTGCACGAGTTGCTGGCACGGCTCGATGCCGAGATCGGGCAGATCTACACCGATCGGGACATCAAGGGGCTGAAGCCGACGTACGTGCGGGAGCTGCTCCAGCTGCACCTCAAAGGGCCGATGACGATCACCGAGCTCGCCGACGCGATCGGGCGGACGCATTCGGCGCTCAGCCAGAAGGTCGCTGCGATGCGCACCGCCGGCCTGGTCCGGACCGTGCCGGGTGCGGATGCGCGGAGCAAGCAGGTCACGCTCACGGCCAAGTCCAAGAAGCTCGTCGAGCTGCTCGCCGCCGAGTGGCGGGCGACGGAGGCAGCGATCGCCGAGCTCGAGGCCGAGCTGCCGTACCCGATGACTCAGGTCGTCCGCGACGTCGAGGAAGCATTGGCCCGGAAGAGCTTCCACGACCGGATCGCGGAGAAGCTGCAGTGAAGCGCGCGTTCATCGACGTCGGGCCGCTCAAAGTCCTGACGTACCGGCGGTTGTGGATCGGGCAGGTGCTGTCGGGGTTCGGCGGTCAGCTGACCTTCGTCGCGGTGATGTTCCAGGTCTGGGACCAGACCGCGAGCCCGGCGTGGACCGGCGCGGTCGGACTGGCGCAGGCGTTGCCATTGATCGTGCTCGGGTTGTTCGCGGGCACGCTCGTCGACCGGCTCGAACGGCGCAAGATCTACCTGATCACCACGATCGGGCAGTTGCTGACCGCAACGGTCATGGCCAGCCAGTTGGTGATCGGCCGGGTCCCGGTCGGGGTGCTCCTGGCGCTGGTCGCCGTACAGTCGGCGTTCGGCGCGACCGCCGGGCCGGTGGCGCGGACCGTGCTGCCGCAACTGCTCTCGCGTGACCAGTTGGCGGCCGGGATCGCGCTGAACCGAATCGGGTTCCAGGGGGCGATGCTGCTCGGGCCGGCGCTCGGTGGCGTGATCGTCGGCACCTGGGGCGTCGGCGTCTGCTACCTCGTCGACGCGGTGAGTTTCCTCGCCGCGCTGTACGGCGTACTGGGGCTGCCGCGGATGAAGATCGAGGGGGTTGCGAAACCGGGACTGCGCGGGGTCTGGGACGGGTTGACGTTCGTCGTGGCGACGCCGGTGATCCGGGGCGCGTTGATCACCGACCTGGCCGCGACTGTGTTGTCGATGCCGATCAGCCTGTTCCCGGTGATCAATGCGGAGCGGTTCGGCAACAATCCGCGGACGCTCGGGTTGTTCCTGACCGCGATCGCCGTCGGTGGGGTCGCCGCGTCGTTGTTCTCCGGGTCGTTCACCCGGTTGCCTCGGCACGGGCTGGTGATGTTGTGCGGTTCGGCCGGGTGGGGGATTGCCCTGCTGCTGTTCGCGTTCTCGCCGGCCGCTTGGATGGCGTTGGTGTGCCTCGCGTTCGCCGGTGCCGCGGACACAGTCGCGGTTGTCTCCCGCAGCACGATCGTTCAGTTGCACACGCCTGCGGAGTTGCTCGGCAGGGTCAGCGCCGCCGAGCAGATCGTCGGTCAGGCCGGTCCCGATCTCGGCAACCTCCGCGGTGGCGTGGTCGCGCAACTCACCTCACCGGTCGCCTCGCTTGCCTCCGGGGCGTTGCTGTGTGTTGCGGCCGTCGCCGCGGTTGCCGCCAGTACGCCGAGGTTGCGGCAGCCTGCCGTCACTCAGGACGCGTGAGACCGACCGTACGGAAGCCGGCGTTGCCCATCGAGGACTCCGGCGTGTTCGACGAGCGGGCGGCGTTGCGGTAGCGGTTGCAGTACGAGTCGTGGCAGAGGTACGAGCCGCCGCGGATCACCCGGGCTGCGCCGAGGGACGGTCCGGGCGGGTTCTCGGCGGGGGAGAACTTGTAGTAGCGCGGGCCGAACCAGTCCGCGCACCACTCCCAGACGTTGCCGACCATCTGCCACAGTCCGTAGCCGTTCGGCTGGAAGGTGTGGACGGGGGCGGTGGTCAGGTAGCCGTCCTCCTCGGTGTTCGTCCGCGGGAACTCGCCCTGCCAGATGTTGCACCGCCACTCGCCGGTCAGCTCGTCGTCGATCAATTCGTCGCCCCACGGGTATCGCGCGCCCTCGAGACCTCCGCGGGCGGCGTACTCCCACTCGGCCTCGGTCGGCAGCCTTCGTCCAGCCCACTTGCTGTACGCGACCGCGTCGTTCCAGCTGACGTGGACGACGGGATGGTCGTCGAGCCCGTCGAGATCAGACCGTGAGCCGCCCGGGTGCCGCCAGTCGGCACCACGGACGCCGACCCACCACGGGGTCCCGGACGCGGGTCCCATCACCGCGTCAGGTTCCGCGGCCAGGGCGAGATGGAACACCGCGGAGTACCCGAAGGTCTCGGCCTCGGTCCGGTAACCGGTCGAGTCGGCGAAGCGGGCGAAGTCGGCGTTCGTCACGCTGGTCGCGTCGATGCTGAACGGCGCCAACTCGACCTGATGCACCGGCGTCTCGCCGTCGGCGGTGTTCTCGTCCCCGTTGCTGTTGCCCATCGCGAACGAGCCACCACTCAGCACAACCTGCTCGACCCCATGCTCCCCGCGCGTGGTCGGCACCGGCGGAGGCGCCGCCGCCTCACCACGCGCCGGCGCACAACAGGACGGATGGTCATCGCTCATGCGTGCAAGCTTAGGTCGGGCGTACTCGCGGGGTCAGCCGAGGCTCGGTGGGCCTTGTTCGATGCGGCGCAGGATCGGGTCCAGGCGGTAGAAGTCGGTGCCGATGATGAGTTGGCGTTCGTCCCACCAGGTGGCACCCGCTTCGGCGAGTGGTTCGACGAGGGCGCGGGAGCGGGCGGGGTCGGCCGGGCTGATGCCGCCGACAATCACGTCGTACGGCGTGCCTCCGCCTTTGCGCTCGCCGTTGATGAACGCGACCAGGTCGCGGAGCTCGTCGACCGGTGGGGCTTCGCCGTGGTTGGCGGTCTTGAAGAGCGGTACGGCGCCGTCCCAGCGCGCGGCGCGGCGCATCGGGGCCTTGCGTGGCCAGTAGCCGGCGATCCAGACCGGCGGCCGCGGTTGCTGGACCGTTGCCGGCAGCAACTCGACGTCGTCGGCACGGTAGTGCTCACCGGCGTGGTCGACCCGTTCGCCGGACCAGTACGCCGTGAGCAGGTCGAGGCCCTCGTCCAGCCGCGAGGCCAGCACCTTCGGGTCGGTCTCGTCGCCGAAGCTGCCGAACTCGTCGTCGATCGGTCCGCCGAGCCCGGCGCCGAAGATCACCCGGCCGCCGCTCAGCCCGTCGAGGGTGGCGACCTGTCGCGCGAGTTGCTCGGGCCGTCTCCGGGCGATCGGCGTGACCAGCGGACCCAGCTTGATGCGGGATGTCGCCAGCGCGGCCGCCGTCATCAGCATCCACGGGTCGCCGAACGGCTGCCCGCGCCGCCGCTCTTTGCTGTGCACCACGTGGTCCCAGAGGAACAGGCCGTCCCAGCCGGCGTCCTCGGCAGCCTTCGCCACCCGCACCACCGTGTGAGCGTCGGCGAAGTCCCCGAAGTTCGGAATGTTGATCGAGAAGCGCATGGTCACTCACCCAGCCGTAGTTCGATGAACGGAATCGTGTCGCCCGGCAGCAGGTAGGTCTCCACTTCGACGAACCCGTGCGCCTCCGCGAACCGTACGCCGTCCTCGTTGCTGCTGAGGATGTGCGTCTCGATGCCGTCGCTCAGCTCCCGCCCGCGCCGCAAGCAGTGCTCGTAGATCGCCGTACCGAATCCACGACGCCGGTACGCCGGGAGCACGCGAGCGATCACCACCGCGGCCGAGGTCTCCCCGGACGGCGGCCGGACCGTGGAGCATCCGACGAGCACGTCACCGTCGTACGCCACCTCAAGCACGTTCCGCGTCACCCGCTCGCGGATCTCGTCGACCGACAGCGGCGCCGTCGGAATGATCTCGTTGTGCACCCGCTGCCAGTCCAGCAAAGTCTGGTCGTCCGTCACCGGCACGATCCGAAGCTCACTCATCCCGTCAGCCAACAGCCGGGCGCGGCCAGCGGTCAAACGGGATTCGGTCGCGGGGGAGTAGTAGCGTCCGTGTCGTGCGGATTCTCTTCGTTGGTAACAGCTTCACCTCGCGGAACAACCTGCCTGGGCTGATCAAGGGTCTGGGCGGGGCGCGCGGCATCGAGATCGAGCACAAGCTGATTTCGGCAGGCGGCGCATCGCTGCGGCAGCACCTCAACGCGGGCAAGGCGGCCGCCGAGATCGCGAGCGGCGGTTTCGACACCGTCGTACTGCAGGAGCAGAGCACGCTGCCGATCAAGAGTCCGGACCGCTTCCGGGAGAGCGCCCGCGACTTCGACGAGGCGATCACCGCAGCCGGTGCGCGGACCGCGTTCTACCTGACTTGGGCCCGGCGGAACGCACCGGAGACCCAGCAGGCGCTGACCAAGGCGTACGGCGGCGCCGCGGTGGAACTCGGTGCGACGCTCGTACCCGTCGGGATGGTCTGGGAACGCTTCCTCAGCCAGCACGACGAACCAGCGCTGCACGACGCGGACAACAGCCACCCGGCGCTCGCGGGCAGTTACCTCGCGGCGTGCGTGTTCCTCATCGCCTTGCTGAACGAGGACCCGGTCGGAACCGCCGTACCCGTGAAGGGCCTGACAGCGGACACCGCCGCCCAGCTCCGGCAGGCAGCATGGGACATCTGCTCCGACCTGGCCGCAGCCGAGTAACCCACCACGATCACCGTGGCGGCCCAGATTCGGGTGGATCAGAACCGCCGCGATCAGGCGGAGGCGTGCGGTAGCGCCGACCCGTAGGGCTGGCCCATGTCGACGTGCCATCGGGATTGGATGTGACGACCCATCCGCCTTCGTGCTTGAGGCGGTGATGGTGCCGGCAGAGGCAGTGGAGATTGTCCGTGGTGGTGCGGCCGCCTTCTGCGAAGGCGACGCGGTGGTCGACATCGGCGAACTCGGCAGGCTGGTTGCACCCGGGGAACTGGCAGGTTCGATCACGCAGGCGGACGAAGCGGTCGGTCGCAGCATCCGGTGTGTACCTGTCGGGTTTTCCGGTCGGTGGCTCGTCGCTGAGCCGAAGGCCGATCCGGGACCGGCCGGCATTCCCGAGGAGACTCTGAGTCAGGGCGCGAGTGAGGTGCTTGCGCAGGGATTCCTGAGGAATCGGCCCGTAGTGTTCGGCCGTCCCGCCAGTGCTGTTCTCGCCGTCGATCAGCGCGCGGATCTCGGCGCCGGTCGCATGGATGGCTACGGTGGCGTCTGCGCCAACGGTCGAGTCGTCGTGCAGTCCAGCGTCCGCGTTGTCGACTGATTCCGCCGGTCCGCGAGTGTCAGTCCGCGGTAGAAGCCGAGCCAGGGCGATGTCGGCGCGCAGTTGGTCCATGGAACGGGAGTCGCCCTGACGACGCCGGCGCGCCGCCGCACGGGTCAGGCTGTTCATCACCGCGCCCGCGTCCAACGCATCGTGGGTGTGGACCAGCTCAGCCGTGCCGTCACTGTTCGGGAAGATCCGCACCGACCGCTCATCCATCGCCCGCGCATGCGCCTTGCTACGCGCCTCCGGTGACCGCCGCGCGGCCTCCCGCTGCGCCTCCTGCTTCAGCTTCTGCAAGGGATGTTTCCCGGCCCACTCCAGCAGTGCAGTCTCGGCCGCACGCCGAGCGTCCGGATCGTCCAGAACCGACAACTCCCGCACGATCGTGAATGCGGCCCGCTCCGTCAGCTGGCCCTCCTCCAGCGCCCGCAACGTGGCCGGAAAGTTGTGCACCAACTCGCACGAGGTGTGGATCCGGACCATCGCAGCGCCCTTGTGCATCTGCCACACCAACGCGAGCTCATCAGCAGTCGACCGGAGATCACCCGCCACCCATCGACGCTCGCCCGGTTCCGCTTCCCGATCCCCGGGCTCGGGGTGGCGGCGCCCGAGATCGGCGGACACCCCGTGCAACGAGGCCTCGTACCCGGCGGTCGCCTCTGCCTTCATGGCGGCCAGCCGTGCCTCCAACCGGACGATCGCCTCGTGCCGATTCAGCCAGCCCGAATCGCTCAACTCCGACGTTTCCTGGAACGCCACCGCCTCGAACAACCCGACACCACGGTCCGGGTCGTTCTCTTCGTCATACCGGCCGAGCAGTCCGTGCCGAGCCGCGAGCCGCGCATCAGCGCGCACCCGGTCGACCAACGCCAAGAACTCGGCATCCCAGTGATCATCCCGAGCTGCCTCGTCCGCCATCGCTGCTCCCGGCGCACCAGGCACGACAGACAGCGCACGTCCGACCGGCGCCCCCAACGGGCCGCTGGTCTCGTCGGCTGGCCGATCGACCGGACACTCACTCATGCAATCGATCATATGTTCGAATACACCGCAAAACCAAATCCCCCTCCGCGAAACCTCACTTCGCGTCGTGGAAGACCAGCCCGAGCGTATGGCGCTGCCCTGAGCGGATCGCGGAGACGCCGTGCCGCACCGGCGCCGCCGACCAGCCGCGCGCCGACTTCACCGGACGATCACGGGTCGTGAACACCAACCCGTGCCCCTGCGGGATCAGCGTCGACGTACCCCGCGACTGCGCCCGCGGCCGCTGCTCGACCAGCAGGAACTCACCGCCGGTGTGATCGACGCCAGGATCGTTCAGATTGATCACTACCTGAAGCGGGAACACCTTGTCGCCATAGAGATCACGGTGCAACGCGTTCCAGTCGCCCGCGCCGTACCGCAGCAGGATCGGCGTCGGCCGCTCCTGCCCCGCCCGATGACACACGTCGAGCCATTCGTCGAGCGTGTCCGGCCACTCGGCCTCTCGCCCGAGCCTCGAGTACCACTCCCGCGCAATCGGCAGCAGCCGCGGATACAACGCCTGCCGCAACGCCTCCACAGCCTCCGGGAACGGCCGATCGAAGTACCGGTACTGCCCCTCGCCGAATCGATACCGCGCCATGTCGATCGTCGCCCGGAACCGCTGTACGTCGTCATACATCCCAGCTATCCGCGCAGCCTCGGCCGGCGTCAGCAGCTGCGGCAGCAGCGCACAACCGAGGTCATCAACCGAAGCGGCCACGGCGTCCCAGTCGGCTCCGGCCACGCGTCGTTCGTACCTGTTCATACCCATGGAACGGCGCAGCCCGGACGTATGTGAGGGCTACCTCGGGCCCGCGCCACGTGATCGCGGTACAGCAGTTCGAGCTGTCGAACCAGAACGGGATCGCCGGCTCGACGAGCAACTCCTGCCCGGACGCGTCCCGCAACTGCATGAACTCCTGCAGTAGATCGAGCCAGCGCCGTACCCGGCTCCTTCCGTCGGCGCACTCACCTCAGCAGTGGCAGTCGTCACCGAGCCGTCGACGAGCTAGAACGCGAGCAACGAGGCGCCTCACACCTGTTCCAGCACCGTGATCGGAGCCAGCATGGTGGCGTCATCGAGAGGCCGTTCACCGGTCTCGAGCATCCCGAGGAAGACCTTCAGCCCAGGTACGACGTACTCAGAGTCGAGCCGTACGTCGCGACTAACCAGCCCCGTCCGCCCGACGAGCTCGGCATGGAACGGCACCCGCCCGTCGTCCGTCGGCTTCACCAACTGCAACGTCACCAGCACCCCGCCGCACAGGTACCGCACGACGACAGTGGACCCAACACGCTCCACCGTCACCGGACCGGGCTCGCCAGGAGCCAACCGCTGCGCCAGATCAGCCGCATGGATCCCGTAGAAGAAGATCCCGCTGTACTCACTGTCCGGATCAGCCGGCCCGGTCACCGTGACCGCCTGCAGCTCACCGACCGACGCCGCAGCGAGTGCATCCGCGTCCGCGACCCAGCGCACAGCGGAGTACGACGTCACCGGCGCACCACCGCGCCGCGACGCGTCCAGGATCGCCCGCGCATCCGCCGTACTCGCGGCCAACGGCTTGTCCACCCACACCGGGACACCTGCCTCCAGAAACGGTACGGCGTGCTTGCGATGCAACGCGCCGTCCCGATTGGTGGCGATCAGCGCGTCCACGCTGCCGAGCAACTCGGCCGAGGTCGGTACGAGCTCAGTGATGCCACCGGTCGTGGCGAGTTTCCGGTTGCGTTCGTCATCCGCGCCGACCAGCGCGACGATGCGGGCAGTATCAGCGACGGGATCGACGTTCAGGTGCCGGACGATCTCGTCCGCGTGGCTGTTCTCGGTACCAACCAGGGCGACGCGCAGCATGGGTCAGTCCTCTTTCAACGAGACCGGATGTCCTGAACGGGCGGACTCGTAGACAGCGAGCACAGTCGCCAACGACCGACGCCCTGCCTCCAGCGTCACCGCCGGCGGGCGGCCTTCGCGGATAGCGCCGATGAAGTCGCGGTACTGCGCAAGATGCGCGAGCTCCACGGGACCCCACCCATCCGGCCCTGCCAGCACAGGCACCTCGGGTTCCGAGGAGTCCGCCGAGGCGAAGTACGCAAGCTGATCGTCGTCGAGGACCGCCGTCCCTCGATCGCCGTGGATCGTCAGCCGCACCGGACGGCCCGGGTACGCGGCTGTACTGGCGAGCATCAGTCCGATCGCTCCGCTCTCGAAGACGATCGATGCACCGGCCAGATCCTCGACCTCGATCCCCGAGTGGGCGAGCCGACCGGTCTGCGCGCTCACCTGGACCGGCCGACCGAGCATCCAGACCAGCAGGTCGAGCGCGTGGATGCCCTGGTTCATCAGGGCGCCGCCGCCGTCGATCGCGAGGGTGCCGCGCCAGTCGTCGCCGTCGTAGTAGGACTGCGGCCGGAAGAACGCCGACTCGGCGATCCCGGACGTCACGCGCCCGAGGGCGCCGCTGTCGATCGCGGCCCGGATCTGCGCGACCGGCGGCTGGAAGCGGCGCTGGCTGATCACCGAGACGGTCAGCCCGGTCTCCCGCTGCGCCTCGATCAGCCGGTCGGCGGCGGCGAGCGTGATGTCGACCGGCTTCTCGACGATCACATGCTTGCCGGCCCGCAGCGCCTCGACGGCGACATCGGCGTGCAGCGCGCTGGGCAAGCAGATCCCGACGGCGTCCACCTCCTCGGCGGCGTACGCCTCGGAGGCCGTCGCATAAGCATGACCGCCGTACTCCGAGACGAGCTTGCCGGCGCGTTCGAGGTTCTGATCCACGACGGCGACCAGAACGGCCTCGTCGCCGAGGGCTTCGATGAGGCGAGCGTGCACGGCGCCGATCGCGCCGGCACCGATGAGGGCGAAACGCATAGGACCTCTCTTCAGTCGGTCGTCCAGGAGATGGGTACGCCGCCGTTCTCGGCGGACCGTTGCGCGAGGAGTGCGAGCCGCGTCGCGAGCAGGCCGCGCTCGGTGGTGATGTCCGGTTCGTTGCCTGCAGCAAGCGCCTGCAGGACGAGCTCGGCCGGCCGATGACCAGCAGGCAGCGGTACGTCGTGCGGCGCGAGGTCGGTTGTGGTGAGAACGAGGCGGTTGCGTGCCCAGAGCAGCTCGGCGGTGCCTCCGGTGCCGACGAGTTTCATCCGGTAGTCACCGTGCACGGGCGAGCCGGCCGGGTTCATCCAGTCCACGCCCGCGGTGATGACCGCACCGTGTCCGCTCAGCGTCGCGACGCCGTACGAGCTGTCCACGATCGAGCCACTCACGGTCCCGCCGGTCAGGCCGGTGAAGAGCAGTGCGGCGTCGATGTCGTGGACGGCGAGGTCGTTGAGGAGTCCGCCGTACCGCTGGCGCTCGAAGAACCACGCGGGCCGGGTCGGACGGTTCAGTTTGTGCGGGCCGGACGACGTCACGCCGTGGATCGTGCCGAGTTGTTCCGCGATGCCCAGCGCGGCGATGGTGACGGGGTAGTACCGCTTCTCCAGCAGGAGGGTCACGTGGCGGCCAGTGCGGTCGGCGGCCTCGGCGATCGCGTCAAGGTCCTCCAGCGTCGTGCACAGTGGCTTGTCAGCGATCACGTGGCAGCCCGCGTTCAGAGCGTCGACCACAACCTGACCGCGGTCGCCGTAGATCCCGGCGACCATGACGACATCCGGTTCGACCTCGCGCAGCATCTGCTGGTGATCGGTGAACACCTTGGCGTCGTACGGCGCGGCCCACCGCTCGGCGGTCTCGCGGGACGGATCCGCCACCGCGACCAGCTCGTACTCGGCGACCTGATCGACCTCCGCGGTCGCATAGGCCACATGCGGATGGGCGGCGCCGACGATGGCGATACGCGTCATGATCGTGATTCCAGCATGCAACCGGTTGCACGTCAACGCATCAGGGCGTCGACTTCGGTGCCGCCGCGGTCGTCGCGCGCGTCACCAGGTGGGTCGCGATCGTGACGCACTCGGCGCTCGGCTCGGTGGCCTCCAGCAGGTTGACGAGCAGTTTCGCAGCCGCCGTACCCGCTGTTGCGGCACCCGCGGAAACGCTGGTCAGGGCCGGTGTAGTGAGGGCGGCGAGGGTGTCGTCGCAGCCGACCAGGCTGAAGTCCGTCGGCACCGAAATGCCGCGCACCTCGAGCCCGGCCAGCACGCCCTGCGACACCACGTCGTCGAAAGCGATGGCCGCGGTCGCGCCCGATCGCACAACCGCCGACACCGAGTCCCGCCCGGCTGCGTAGGTCGGCCGCCCGACCTCGACGATCTCCACCGTCAGCCCCGCCTTGGCAGACGTCTGCGTCAGCACCTCCCGCCGCTGCTGGTCCGACCATGAGTCGCGCGGCCCGGCCAGGTACGCGAGCCGCTTGTGGCCGAGCTTCTTCAACAGCAGCACGGCCTCGGTCATCCCGCCCGACGAGTCGATCAGCACCCGCGAGATCCCGTCCAGATCGCGGTTGACCAGTACGACGGGACGCGTCGCCGCCAACTCGCGGATCAACTCCTCGGACAGCCTCGGCGAGGCAAGCACGAACCCCTCGACCTGCGGCGCCAGCCGGGCGATCAGCTTGGCCTCCCGCTCCGCGGACTCGTCGGAATCACCGAGGAACACCGCAAGGTCGGCGGTCTCCGCGGCCAACTGCAGGCTCCGCACCAGCGGCGGGAAGAACGGGTTCGCGATATCCGGTACGACGACCGCGATGTTCCCGAACCGTCCCGTCGAGAGTGCCCGCGCCGCCTGGTTGCCGACGTACCCGAGCCGGACTGCGACCGCGCGGACGTGCTCGACGGTCTCCTGGCTGAGCAGTTGCGGCCGGGTGAAGGCGCGCGACACCGTCGACCGCGAAACCTGGGCGGCGGCCGCGACGTCCCCGATGGTGACCCCCGGCGCCCGGCCGGCACGTGATGCCATGCCCACACCATAAGGCTCCATGCAACCGGTTGCACCCTCTACTTCATGACCTCGAACCGATAGTTCAGGTTCTCGGCAGTCAGGAGTTTCAGTTTGGTGGGGTGTACGCCGGGGCTGTCGTAGAAGCGGACACCCTCGCCGAGAAGGAGGGGATGATGTGGAGGACGACTTCGTCCACGAGACCGGCTTCGACCGCCAGGCGGGGGACCGTGCCGCCCGTGACGACCAGGTTCTTTCCCGCGGCTGCCTCCAGGCCATGGGCCACGACGTCGCGGATGTCGCCGGAGACGTACGTGAACTCCGGGATCGGGTTCGTGGCCGGGTCCTTGCGGGTGTAGATGAGGATCGGGCCCTGCCAAGCCCCGCCGTACGGACGGCTCTCGCCGACCAACTCGACGCGTCTGCCGCCGCACAGGAACGCGCCGCACGTCGCGATCACCTCCGCGCCGAGCCCGGACGGGCCGCCATCGGCAGCGGACATCCAGTCGACCCTGTCGTCGCGGTCCCCGATGAAGCCGTCGAGGGACATCGTCATGTGCCAGATCACTGTGCCGTTCATGGCATCCAGCCTGCTCCGGCCTGACCCATGCGTCCAATGCCAACGTCGCGACCGAAGCATAGATAACATCGATACATGCTCGATCTCGTCCGGCTGCGGGTGCTGGCTGCGGTCGCCGCGCACGGTTCGGTCACCGCGGCGGCCGCGGCGCTGCACTACACGCAGCCCACCGTCAGCCACCATCTCGCCCGGCTCGAGGCCGCGACCGGCGCGAAGCTCGTCCAGAAGGCCGGCCGCGGCATCCGCCTCACCCCGGAGGGCGAGGTCCTCGCGCGCCGCGCCGCGGAGATCGTCGGCCGCGTCGACGCCGCCGACGCCGAGCTCGCCGCCCTCGTCGGCCTGCGCTCCGGCCTGGTCCGGGTCGGCGCCTTCAGCTCGGCGCTCAGTGAACTCGTCCCACCCGCGGCGGCCGAGCTCCGCCGCGAGCACCCGAACCTCCAGTTCGAACTGACCGACGTCCACCCGCGGGTCGCCGTCCAGCAGCTGCGGGCAGGTGAGATCGATCTCGCGATCGTCTTCCGGTACGACGACGAGCAGCCGGACGACGGCATCCGGTACACGTACCTGCGCGACGACCCGATCCATCTGCTCAGCCGCCGGACCGGAGAAACCCTTGCCGACCATCGGGAGTCGGACTGGATCGCAGGCTGCGTGAACTGCCGCCACGAGCTGTTGCAGCACTGCGCAGGCGCCGGCTTCACGCCCCGGATCGCGTTCACCAGCGACGATGTGATCGTCAAGCAGGCCCTCGTCCGCGCCGGTCTCGGTGTCACCACCACGCCCGGTCTGGCGTTGCGGGCGCACCTCGCCGACGGGGTGCGAGCGACCGAATTGCCGGTCGTTCGCCGCATTTTGCTCGCCACGTACGGCGAACCGCCCGACCCGCCGGCCACGGCGGTCTTCATTACTGCCCTGAAACGAGTAACACTGGTCTAGGGGGAGCTTGTCGACTCCGGTTGGAGGACCGGGTGATGGGCACTGGGTGAGCATGGTGGACGTCGAGCTGCGGTATCTGCGGATCTGGCGGGCAGCCGTGGGACTGCTGGCCGTTCTCGGTGTGGTCACTTCGCTGGTGTTCGTGTCACCGGCGACAAACCTGGCGGTCTTCATGGTCGCCGCCTTCACCGCCGGAGCAATCTGCCTCAGCGTCGGGCTCGGCCGCGATCTGCCGACCTCGGACCTGCACAATATGGTTCCCCGCGGAGCGGTGCTCGGCGGACTGTGCGTACTCGCGGTCTGTGGGTACGCCGCCGCGATCGGAGCCCGCACCGTGACACTGCTCCTGCTGATGGTCTGCGTGTCTCCGCCGGTCATCGGCTGGTTGCGCTCAGGTCGGGCCGACCGGCCGGCGCGGCGGACACTGCCCCGCCGGCCGATCAGGTTGCCCAAGGCATCGAATCGTCAGCTGAACGCCGTCCAGGCCGACGGTGACCCGGCCGCGGACTGGCCGATGCCGAAGTACTTGGTCGCCGTGGTGCGGAGCGTCGGCGAGCTGAGCGACGAGGAGCTGTGCCTAGCCTGGAGACGAAGCTTCACCCAACTCCAGCGCGCGATGAGCCCCGACCGGAGACAGGCGATGGTCGACGTACGCCGCGCCTACCTCGACGAACTCGAACGCCGCCACCCAGACTCGTTCGCCGTCTGGCTGGCGTCGAACCCGCGCGCCGCCGGCAACCCGGCCCGCTTCTTCACCCACCGCGCCGACCACTAAGAAAACGCAGTACGAAGGTCCGCGGCGATCAGCTCGACCGCGTGGCGGCCGGCGGACAGTGCTCCCGGAAAGTTCAGGAACGGGTGCATCGTGTCCGCGTACTCGACCAGCCGCGTCGGTACGCCGTCCTGCTCCAGGCGACCCGCATACGCCAGCGCGTCGTCGCGCAACGAGTCCCGCCCGGCCGCCAGCATCAGTGTCGGCGGAAGCCCCACGAGCGAGTCGGCCCGCAGCGGCACGGCGGTCGCCGGTACGTCGTCCGCGGGGAAGTACCACTCGTGCCACTCGACGTCGGGATGTAGGTCCAACGTCGGGTAACACAGGACCTGACGATCGGCGAGCGGACCACCTTCGTCCCGAGCGAGCAGACACGCCCCGGCAGCCAATGCCGCGCCCGCACTCTGCCCGCCTACCGCGATCCGCCCGTCTCCACCGAGGTTCGCGCGAATCCATTGAAGAGTGTCGTGAACGTCGAGAAGCCCTGCAGGATAAGGATTCTCCGGTGCGAGCCGATAGTTGAGGGAAACCACAGTAACGTTGCCGCCGGCAGCGATCCCGGACGTCGCATACTCGATGTCCCGCAGATGCCCGCCGATGAAAGAACCACCGTGCAGCCAGAGCAGAATCGGTCGAGGCTCCGGCGACATGCGGTAGATCCGTGCGTCGAGAGACCGTCCCGGCAGGTCGATCACGAGGTCCTCGATCCCCGGCCGCGGGTCACGCTCACCCGCCAGCGCCGGATCCGGCAGATCCTCCCGATCCAGCAGTAGCGCCTGGTACGGATCGAGCTCGGGGTAGCCGGGCTGATCGGCGAGCAACTTCAGCAGCGCGTCCGTCTCCGGTCCGTACTCCGGGCTGTCGACAAGCTCGGGCGTCATGCGCTCACCGGCTGCAGGTGCCGCGCCGCATGCGCGAACAGGATCCCGTCGGGCGTCGTCGAGACGTACTCCGCCAGCGCCCCGATCCCGCCGTCGAACCCGGCACCCGTCGACGGGTCCGTCCAGGTCTCCTCGTCGTACCGCGAGATCTCGTCGACGAGTGCGTCGCCGACGGTGTGGAACCGGTGCAGCACGAGTTCGGACGGGATCCGCCGGCCCGCCTCGACGCCGCCGAGGTTGAGTGCGCGCCCGATCTCGGCGGTCTCCCAGCGCGGATCGAGACTCCAATGCAGGCGTCCCGCCCGGGCGTCCCGCAGTACGGCGAGGGTGATCTCGTCCCACATCAGCACGTGCGCGACCAGGTCGTGCAACGAGTCGCAGAAGTCCCCGAGCGGCCCGGCGGTCACGTCGTACGGCGCCCGCAGTTCGTCCTCGCTCAATCCCTCGATCCGGCGCAGCAACAGGTCCTGGTCCCGCCGGATCATCCCGGCCGCCTGAGCCGGTGTTGTAGTCGGTGTACGCATGCCGACAATCAACCAGCCCGACCGCCCCCACCTCGCTCGATTGCGCGAAACCCTCAATCCACCGCTCGGTACGTCGCCATCTTCGCGCGCGCCCCGCACGTGTTCATCGAGCACCACCGCCGCCGCCCCGCACGACTCGCGTCAACGAACAGCAGCGAGCACTCATCCGAGGCACACGTCCGGATCCGATCGCCAAGCGGACCGCTGAGCAACTCGACCGCGTCCCGAGCCAAACCACTGAGCAGACCGGGCACATCGACCGCCGCACTCTCCGCACGAAGCTCCGCGGTCAGTCGAGGACCGGCCAACGGACGGCTGCTCCACCGATTGACGACCTCGAGATCGGCGGCGTACGTCGTCCCGGTGAACAGCCGGTACAACGCCTCCCGCAACTCGACGGCCTGGCGGTACGCACGCCCCGGGACTGCCGGCTCGTCCAGCGTAAGGCCGGCTTCGCGGAACCAGCGACCGAGATCGGCAGGCTCCGGAATCCGCTCGAACGGCGTCTGCTCACGCTTGCCGAGGGTCGCGGTGAAGTCGACCGACGGCCGCCCGCCGACCCAGGTGAAGCGCGTGTCCATGCCGAATAGTCTATCATCGCCGTTACCAGTTGAACCGGTAACCGAAGGAGCGGCTTGTGAGGATCGGGATCGTCGGCGCGGGCGGTGTGGGCGGGTACTTCGGCGCGCGGCTGGCCGCCGCTGGACAGGACGTGGCGTTCGTGGCGCGAGGCAAGCACCTGGAGGCGCTGAAGGCCGACGGGCTCGTGGTGCGCAGCCCGGCAGGTGACCTGCAACTGCCGGTGCAGGCGACCAACGCGCCGGCCGAGGTAGGCCCGGTGGACTACGTGCTGACTTGCGTGAAGACGTGGCAGCTACCCGAGGCGATCGACACGATCCGCCCGCTCGTGGGACCGGACACCGCGATCGTCACGGTGCAGAACGGAGTCGAGGCCCCCGATCAGATCGCCGAGATCTACGGGCGTGACGCCGTACTCCCCGGCGCCGCCGAGGTGATCGCATACGTCGAGAGTCCCGGCGTCATCCGGCATCTCGGCAACGGGAAACTCAACTTCGGCGAATGGGACAACACGGCCACGCCGCGAACCGGCCTGCTGCGCGACGCGTTCGTCGCGGCGGGCCTCCAGGCGACCGTTCCGGAGGACATCTGGGCGGCGTTGTGGACGAAGTTCCTCTCGGTCGTCCCGGGCGGCGGTCTCGGTACGGCGACCGGCGCCGGGTACGGCGTACTCCGCACCCACCCCGCCACCCGCCGGCTGCTCACCGAGGCCACCACGGAGATCCGCGACATCGCGTTGGCGCGAGGCATTCGGCTTGCCGAGGACGTCGTACCGCGGACGCTCGCTTGGGTCGATCAGCTCCCGGCCGACGGGACCACGTCGCTGCAGCGCGATCTGATCGCCGGCCGCCCGTCGGAGCTCGACGCCTGGACCGGCGCCGTCGTACGGCTCGGCGACGAATCGGGCGTCCCGACACCGGTCAACACGTTCCTGTTCGAGCTCGCCGGCGCCCGAGCGCTTGCCGCTGGCAACTGACCCCGTCTACTCCAACCCGAGGTCGGTGAGGACGTCCATCACCGGGCGGTTCGGCGGCGCCGCGGCGACCAGGCCGCGGATGCAGCCGGTCATCACCATCCGGAAGTACGGCTCGGACGTGATCATCGGAAGTTCCTGGTGCGCCGCGCTCAAGACCTCGTCCGCGGCGAGGAGCGCGTAGACCTTCTCCAGTTCGCGCTGGTGCGGCCCTTCGAAGTACGGGCGATGCCGTTCCTCGGCCGCGGTCAGGTTGATCGCCAGCGATGCGACGGTGCCGGACATCAGCACCGCGCCGGCCGGGCTGTAACCGCGCCGGCCGAGCGCCTCGACCGCCTCCCGCTGCAGCCGTATGCCGGCCTCGCCGCGCGGGAACAGCCCCTGCAGGTACGCGGCGAGCCCGGGGCGCTCGAGCACGAATGTGTGCAACTGCCGTGCGAACGACAACAGGTGCGCCTCGACGTCGTCGTCCGGGTCGTCGACGATGTGCAGCTCCCGCAGTACCGCCTCACCGACCAGCGCCTCGAGCCCGAGCTTGCCGTCGACGTGCCGGTACAGCGCGGTCGGGCTGACGCCGAGCGCGGTCGCGACCCCGTTCACGGTCAGGTTGGTCAGGCCGAGTCGCAGGCCCTCCCGCTCGATGTCCGCGATGGTGATCTGTGCCTGGCGACCGCCGGTCTTCCGGCGGGGCGGATTCGCTGTCACAACTCTCCTCTGGCGGGGTCTGACCCCAAAGTTATGCTACTAACTTAGATCATCACCGTCACCGACGGTGAATGTTCTGTCCCTTACTCCTCAGGAGATCATGGTGAGCGCACCTCGCCCCACCCGGCGCACGATGCTGAAGGCCGCCGGCGGGCTGACCGTCGCCGCCGGCCTCGGCGCCGGCACCATTCTGGCCACCTCCCTCGCCGCGAGTGCGGCCGACGACGGATTCGGCCTGCACATCACCGAGCGGAACGAAGACGATCCGCGGATGTGGTACTACCGCTTCCAGACCGACGCGATCGGCTGGGCCCCGGCCGTCAACGTCCTGCTGCCGAGTGACTATCACACCAGCGGGCGCACCTACCCTGTGCTGTACCTGCTCCACGGCGGCAACCAGGACTTCAGAGCGTTCGACCCCCTCGGCATCCGCGACTGGACCGCGGGCAAGCCGATGATCGTGGTGATGCCGGACGGCGGCAAGGCCGGCTGGTACTCCAACCCGGTCAGCTCCAACACCGGTCCGCGCAACTGGGAGAGCTTCCACCTCAACCAGCTGGTGCCGTGGATCGACGCCAACTTCCGCACGTACGCCGAGTCCGCCGGCCGTGCCGTCGCCGGCTTCTCGATGGGCGGGTTCGGCGCGCTCAAGTACACGGCGAAGTACTACGGCCACTTCGCCTCCGTCAGCTCGCACTCCGGCCCGGCGAGCGTCCGCCGCGACGCGGGCCTGGTCGTGCACTGGGCGAACGTGTCCTCCGCGGCCGTCGACCTGGCCGGCGGCACGATCTACGGCGCCCCGGCCTGGGACGAGGCACGCGTCACGGCCGACAATCCGATGGAGAACCTCGAGCGGTACCGCGGCAAGCGCATCTTCCTGGTCGCCGGCACCAGCCCGAGCCCCGACCCGTTCGACTACGCCAACGAGACCCAGGTCCTGGCCGGCCAACGCGAGTTCCGCGCCGCCCTGGACAAGGCCAACATTCCCTGCACCGCCTACGAAGACCCAGGCGGCCACATGGTCCGCCCCAACCGCATGATCGAAGACCTGGACGGCATCATCGCCCACCTGAAGAAGGCCTGACCCACCTCACCCGGTTCCCCCACCGCTGGTGGGTTGACCCATCAGATGCAGGGTTTGCGTCCGAGATCCCGTGCGCAAACCCTGCATCACGGACGCCAACCCACGAGAGGCGGGGGCCCGAGTGCGGGGTACGGCGTGTGAGTTATTCCTCGGCGAGGCGCTCGAGGAGTTCGGCGAGGGTTTGTTGTTCGGCTGCGGTCAGGCGGGACAGTTGGCTGACCATCACGTCGCGGCGCTTCTCGCGGAGGGTGGTCAGGATCTTTCGCCCGTCAGGCGTGAGATCCACCAGGGTGGCCCGCCGGTCGTGCGGGTCCGGCTGCCGTGCCACCAGGCCGGCCGCCTCCAGGTCGTCGACGACCGAGGTCGCCGACCGCGGCACGATCCCCAGCTGTGCCGCCAGTTCGCTCAGCCGCAGCGCATGTTCCGCGCGATCGAGCGTCCGCAGTACCCGGAACTGCCCGTGCGTGACGCTCTCCCCGAACCCCTCCCGCGAAGCCCGCCGCTGCCGCCGAACGATCCCGTCCAGCAGCGCCGCGATCTGCTCGGCCGCGTCATCAGGGGCATGCATGTGCAGAGCCTAATGGGAGCTCTCGTGCCCGCGGGGAACAAAACACCATCTTGTGAGGTTAGCTCATAGTGAGGTAACCTCAGTATGTTTTGATCCCTGACTGGAAGGAACTGCATGTCGCAGATTTCCGGATTTCCGGGTGGGGGAGGGGGCGGCGGCCGTGCGATGCGCTCGCTGTTGAAGGACTCCTCCGTCCGGCACCACAAGTTGTCGGCGGGCACGCTCCGCCGGATCCTCGGGTTCGCCCGTCCGTACCGCGGCTATCTGGCCGCCTTTCTCGTCCTCGTCGCGCTCGACGCCGGCACCGGCGCGGTCACCCCGCTGCTGTTCAAGGCGATCATCGACCGCGGCATCGTGCCGGGTCACGCCCAGGTGGTCGTCTGGCTCGCCCTCGTCGTAGCACTGCTGGCGATCGTGAACAGTGCGATCACCCTCGTCGAACGCTGGTTCTCGTCGCGGATCGGCGAAGGTCTCGTCTACGACCTCCGCACCGCCGTGTTCGACCACGTGCAGCAGCTCCCCGTCGCGTTCTTCAGCCGGACGCAGACCGGCGCGCTCATCCAGCGCCTCAACGGCGACGTGCTCGGCGCCCAGCAGGCATTCACCTCCACGCTCTCGAACGTGGTCAGCAACCTGCTCAGCGTCACGCTCGTGCTCGCCGCGATGTTCGTGATGTCGTGGCAGATCACGCTGCTCGCGCTCGTCGTCCTCCCGCTGTTCGTCATCCCGGCCCGGCTGCTCGCCGGAAAGTTGCGCACGGCAACAGCGGAGACGTACAAGCTGAACGCCACCATGGCGCAGACCATGACCGAGCGCTTCAACGTCGCCGGCGCGGTGCTCGCCAAGGTCTTCGGCCGCACCGAGGACGCCTCGCGGGACTTCGCCGGCAAGGCCGCCCGGGTTCGCGACATCGGCGTCACCACCTCGATGTACGCCGGTGTCTTCCGCGTCTCGCTCACCCTGGTAGCCGCGCTTGCGGTCGCTCTCGTGTACGGCGTCGGCGGGGTCTTCGCCGTCGAAGGGGCGCTCGGGATCGGTACGGTCGTCGCGCTGACGGCGTACCTGAACCGTCTGTATGGTCCCTTGACCGCGCTCTCGAACATGCAGGTCGACATCATGACCACGCTGGTCAGCTTCGAGCGGGTGCTCGAGGTGCTCGACCTCCCGCCGATGGTTGCCGACCGCAAGGATGCGAAGACGCTCCCGCCGGCCGCGGAGCCGTCGATCGAGTTCGACCACGTGTCATTCCACTACCCGTCCGCCAAGGAGGTGTCACTTGCCTCGCTCGAGTCGGTCGCGACGTTGTCGGCCGAGACCGGGGAAGAGGTCCTCAAGGACGTCACCTTCACCGTCGAGCCCGGGCAGATGGTCGCCGTCGTCGGCCCGTCCGGTGCCGGCAAGTCCACGCTCTCCTCGCTCGTCTCCCGGATGTACGACGCCACTGGCGGCGCGGTCCTGGTCGGCGGTCACGACGTACGCGAAGTCACCCAGGCCTCGCTCCGTGCGGCGATCGGCGTGGTCACGCAGGACTCGCACATGTACCACGACACGATCCGCGCCAACCTGCAGTTGGCCCGCCCGGACGCGACCGACGACGAGCTGCACCAGGCGCTCGAGGCGGCGCAGATCGCGACGCTCGTCGACAGCCTGCCGGACGGTCTCGACACCGTCGTCGGGGATCGCGGATACCGGTTGTCGGGTGGTGAACGTCAGCGCCTCGCGATCGCACGGCTGCTGCTCAAGTCCCCGTCGATCGTGATCCTCGACGAGGCGACCGCGCACCTCGACTCCGAGTCCGAGGCCGCCGTCCAGACCGCGCTCGCGAATGCACTCGTCGGCCGTACGTCGCTCGTCATCGCGCACCGCCTCTCCACGATCCGCAACGCCGACGTCATCCTTGTCCTCGACGAAGGCCGCATCCAGCAACGCGGCACCCACGACGAACTGCTCACAGAGGGCGGCCTGTACGCCGACCTCTACGCAACCCAGTTCGCCGAGGCCGCCTGACCCGACCCGCGCCTGACCCGGACCGCCAGGCCGTTGGGGTGACCAGTAGTCGGACCCCCGGTCGCGGGACGGTGTGTGGGCGGGGGAGGATCGCGCCATGAGAGATCGGATGACTGCGGCCGCCACCGAGTTGACGTACGACGCTCCCGCGGCGGACTGGCTGGCGGCGCTCCCGCTGGGCAACGGCCGGATCGGCGCGATGTGGTTCGGCGGCACCACGCAGGACCGGATCGCCCTGAACGACGAAACCTGCTGGTCCGGCAGCCCCGCAACAACCCGCCGCCTCGAGACTCCAACCGGCGAGGTTGGGGCGGGTGCGGTTGAGCAGGTGCGGGCGGCGCTGGCGGCGGGTGATGTGCGCGCGGCCGAGGAGCTTGCCCACGGGTTTCACAGCGGTCACTCACAGGCCTATCTCCCGCTCGGCGACCTGCTGCTGGACTTCGAGTCCGCCGGTGCGGTCACGAACTACCGTCGCCGGCTCGACCTGGACACCGCGCTCGCCCGCGCCGAGTACGAGGTGGGCGGTGTCGAGGTCTGGCAGGAGGTCTTCGTCAGTGCGCCGGCGCAGGCATTGGTCCTACGTCTGGGCGCCTCGCAGCCGCTGACGGTGACGCTCAGCCTCACCTCGAAGCTCCGCGCGACCACGCAGACCCTCGGCGACAACGGCCTAGCGCTGCTAGCCACCTGTCCGTCGTCGGTCGCCCCGCTCCACGGGAACGTCGCCGAGCCGATCCAGTACTCCGACGGGGACGACCGCGGGATGAACGCAGCCGTCGTACTGCGTGCGCACACCGACGGCACGCTCACGCCCACGGACGACCAACTGACCGTCAGCAACACCACGGAACTCCTGGTGGTCCTCTCCACAGCCACCGGCTACGAAGACCCACACACCGCCCCCACGCGCACCGCAGACGAGTGCCAACAGACAGCCGACACCGCAGTCAGCACCGCCCTTGCTCAGGCAGCCACGGTGCTGCGGGATGAGCATGTCCGCGATTACCAAGGGCTGTTCCGTCGTTCTGTGCTCGTGCTTCCTTCGGCAAAGGAGCTGACGACCGATCGGCGGCTTGTGGAGGCGGGGGATGATCCCGGGCTGGCTGCGCTGATCTACAACTTCGGGCGCTACCTGATGATCTCCAGCTCCCGCCCCGGTGGCTTGCCGACCAACCTGCAAGGGATCTGGAACGAGCACCTGCAGCCGCCGTGGAGCAGCAACTACACGGTCAACATCAACACCGAGATGAACTACTGGCCCGCCGAGACCACGTCCCTCTCCGAGTGCCACCAACCCCTCCTCGACTACGTCGAACACCTCGCCGTAGCAGGCCGCCGTACCGCCGAACACCTGTACGGCGCCAAAGGCTGGACCGCTCATCACAACGCCGACGCCTGGTGCTGGACCGCGCCTGTCGACGGCAATCCGAAGTGGTCGAACTGGCCGATGGCCGGCGTCTGGCTGTGCCGTCACCTCTGGGACCACTACGCGTTCACCGGCGACCGCGAGTACCTGAACGACGTCTGGCCGACCCTCCGAGGCGCCGCCGAATTCGCACGGGACTGGCTGGTCGAACTCCCGGACGGCACCCTCGGCACCGCCCCCTCCACCTCACCGGAGAACGAGTACGTCGCCGAAGACGGCAAGCTGGCCTCGGTCACAACCTCGTCGACGATGGACCTGTCGCTGATCGCCGACTTGTTCGACCGCTGCGCGCAGACCGCCGCCGAGCTCGGCCTCACGGACCCGCTGATCGACGACCTGACGGAAGCCCGCAAGCGGATCCCCGACCCCAAGATCGGTAGCCAAGGGCAACTACAGGAGTGGCTGGCCGACCTGCCCGAGGCCGAGCCGCAGCACCGCCACACGTCCCACCTGATCGGCCTGCACCCCGGCGACCAGATCACCCCGGACGGTACGCCGGAACTCGCAGCGGCCGCCACCCGCACCCTGGAGTTGCGTGGCGACAAGAGCACCGGCTGGTCACTGGCCTGGCGAATCTCGTTGTGGGCAAGGCTCCGCGACGGTGCCGCCGCCCACCGCCTGGTCCGCGAACTGCTCACCCCGGCCGCAGACTCCGGCACCGATTACGTCGGCGATGGCTCCGGTCTGTACCCGAACCTGTTCTGCGCGCACCCGCCGTTCCAGATCGACGGCAACTTCGGTGCGACCGCCGGGATCGCCGAGATGCTGCTGCAGAGCCACACCGGAGAACTCGAGATCTTCCCCGCGCTCCCGGACGCGTGGCCGGAGGGCTCGATCACAGGTCTCCGCGCCCGCGGCGGTGTCCGTGTTGACCTCACCTGGTCCCCGGATGCGGCCAACGCCGTACTCACGGCCGACCGGGACACCACCGTCGTACTCCGGCACCGGGAGCAGCGCGAGGAGGTGTCTCTCGCCGCCGGGGTCTCACGCACCTGGACAATCAGCGGATGAGTGCCCGCACTTCAGGTCACGTCGCGGACGTGCAGCACGGTTCCGCTGGGGAGATCGCGGTCGAGCAGTGACCAGATCGTCCGCGCCACGGTCTCGGGCTTCGCGAGGTGGCCGAGGGCCTGCATTTCGCGGAAGCGGGCCGACACCGGCACCTCGTCGGGGCTGGCCGCTCGTAACTCGGCTTGCATGTCGGTGTCGACCGAGCCAGGTGACACGGAGATGACCCGGCAGCCGGGACTTCGGCGCTGCTGTTCCAGCCCGACGGTGCGCACCCACTGGTCGATCGCTGCCTTGCCCGCGCAGTAGCTGGATTCGCCTTCGTGCGGTCGGCTCGCTGCGCCGGACGACACCATGATCAGGTGCTGCTCGCAGTCCCGTCCGGACACCGCGCTGAGGAACGACTGCCCGAGCACCTGTGCGGCCGCCGAGTTCAGCAGCACGTTGCGCGTGTACTGCTCGGTGTCGACGTGATCCGCTGAGCCGAGCGGTGTCAGCGTCCCGGCGTTGTGGATGAACACCACCAGTTGCGGATCGCCGGCCTCGATTCGTTGCCGGAAGTCCTTTTCGACTACCGGCCACGACTCCGGGTCGGCGAGATCCACCGCGACGTGTTGCGTGCCCGGCGTACCGCCGCGACGCGAGATATCGATCAGTTCCACGCTCTCGAACGGGATCGTCGCCGCCAGCGCAGCCCCCAGTCCCGCCGACGCACCAGAGATCCAGACCAGAATCCGCCGCAGTGGCGTCATCGGCTGACCGTCCCCGAGCGCAGGCAAAAATCCAGCATCATGCAGTTCCCCCCTGCAGACCCAAACCCACCCCTTGAACCAGAGAGTACGTCCTGCAGCGCGTGAGACGTAGCCCTGTGAGCGTTTCTGACCACCAGCGACCGCGTGGTCGCCGGCAGCATTCATCTGAACTCTCAGCCGGCCCTCAGCGGGCCCACAGGGAACTTGTTGCGCGCAGCATCGACCAACTGGTAAAGCGTTCCCGGGCGCTGAGCAGGCCGACCCCTGGGCGGCCGCGGTGAGGTCCGCGGCCGCCTCAGGTGGGCTCGACTCAGGACTGGCTCAGGACTGGTTGTCCGGGATGTCGTCGTTCTGGCCGTCGAGACCGTCCAGCTGGTCCTTGGCCATGTCCGTGCCCTGGTCGATCTTGTCGCCGTACTTGCCGCCGGTCTTCTCGTCCGCGAACTCGCCGGCCTTGTCCAGGCCCTCGTCGACCTTGTCGCCGTGCTCGTCGACCAGATCGCCGGCCTTGTCCTTCATGTTGTCGAACATGCCCATCGTGGTTTCCCCGTTCTCTCGATGGTTGCCTTCTACTACCGAACCGTCAGTACCCGATCGATCCGATCCCACACCACCGGGCGCCGCAATCTGGTGGTGATCCCCACGAAACCTGCGGAGTAGTTGAAGATGACATAACAGGCTGACAGGTTGCCGCCACGACCGGGAGGGGACTCGTGAGTCTCAGTCAGCCCACCGACGCCGAACTGGACGTGATGATCAGGGCGCGTCTGGCTTCCATCGGAATCGATCTCGAACAGTTGCCGGCCGGGAGCGCGCCGGATCCGGACACCGGGAGCCCGGGCCGCGACTCGGTGCTCGCCAGCCTGCGCGGCTTCATGCGTACGACGGTGTTGCCGTTGAGCTCGTACACGTTCGCCGCGGACGCCCGGCTCGCTCAGCAGGCCGCTCCGCCGAAGCTGTACCCGTCCATCGACGTCGCCCGGGAGGCATGATGAGCGAGCCGCAGGACAGCCAGGTCGATCGGCGATCGTTCCTCCACCGCGCAAGCGCACTGGCCGCCGCCACCGCGGTCGGCTCGGTAGCGCTACCGGCCGTCGCGCACGCAGCCCCCGCGTCCACAGCGTCGACGGGTACGGCGGGTTTGGTCGACGTACCGGCGAGATCGGTGGACGTCAGCGAGCTCACCATCGCCGAAGCCGCCACGCTGATCCGCAAGGGCAAGCTGAAGCCCGAACAGTTGGTGGAGGCTCATCTGGCACGGATCACCGAGTTCGACTCGGCGTACCAGGCGTTCAACCTGGTGCTCGCCGACGAGGCGCTCAAACGTGCCCGTGCGCTCGGCCGGACCCGCGGTGGTGCGCTGCACGGCATCCCGCTGGCGATCAAGGACAACTACTACACGCGGGGTGTGACCACGACCGCGAACTCGTACCTGTTCGCCGACTTCGTGCCGCCCTTCGACGCGACCGCCGTACGACGGCTGACCGCGGCCGGCGGGATCGTCCTCGGCAAGACCCAGATGGGGCCGCTGGCAACCACTCGGGCGACGACGCCGGACGGCCGGATCACCACCGTGAACGCCTGGACGCCGAACGATCCCACCACGGACCCAGGCGGCTCGTCATCCGGATCGGCGACCGCGGTCGCAGCCCGACTCGCGACGTCGGCGGTCGGGACGCAGACCGGCGGGTCGATCACCGCACCGTCGAACGCCCAGAACCTGACCGGACTGAAGCCCACCATGGGTCGAGTGTCGCTGCACGGCATCGTGCCGCTGAGCTACACCCGCGACCACCCCGGCCCGCTCGCGCGTGACGCGATGGACGCCGCGATCATGCTGACCGCGATGGCGGGCGAGGACCCGGAAGACCCAAGAACACAAGGGCTTCCGCCGGTGCCCGATCTCATGACGGCCGCGACACCGGTGCGACCGGGACGGGCTCGCTGGCGGACCCGGATCGGCGTGATCCCCGGGTTCACCAGCGGTACGTCGGAGTCCGCCGCCGCCCGTACGACGGCACTCGATGTCCTCGCGGGGATCGAGGGACTGTCAGTCGTCGACGTGACCATGCCGGACGAGTGGGATTTGCTCACCAACGCAGCCTTCAACAGTGTCCGGCTCCCCGAGCGGAGTGAGCCGTTCCTTCCGATGCTGCAGTCGAACCTCCGCGGCTTCGGTGTGTCCGTGACCGGCTGGTTGCAGGGCGCATTGCTGGGAGCCAACGAGTTCCTGATCGGCCAGCGCGCCAAGGTGGTCCTGCTGGAGCGGGTCCTCGAGGACCTCTTTGAGCAGTGCGACATGGTGGTGCAGACGTCCCCGACACCGTTCGACGCGCTCGGACTTCCCGAGTTGGCCCTGCCGATCGGGTTCACCGCGAACGGCGTACCGATCGGCACGATCCTGGGCGGCAAGCCGTTCGGCGAGGACCGCCTTCTCTCCGTCGCCGCCGCCTACCAGGCCGTCACCGACTGGCACCATCGCCGCCCCGCGGATCCGACCGCAGCCCCCGCCGCTCTACGGTCTGCCGAAGCGCAGGACCGCGGCCGAATCCACGCCGAGGAAGTCCCCGATCTCATGCAGTGAACGGATTGTGGTCCGCGGCGATCGCGGGCAGGAGCGCGTCGGCGAACTTCGCGTACAGGTGCCGCTGGAACATCGGGCCGAAGGTGACCCGAGCCACGCCGCGTGCCGCGTAGTCCGCGACCGAGTTCGCGCCCTGCCCGTAGCCGGCGTTCACCGGGCCGTCGAGCTGCGTGGTGAGCGTGCAGATCAGGTCCAGGTCGCCGACGCCGATCGGGTACACGCAGTCGGCGCCGGCGGCCAGGTAGCGGTTCCCGCGGTCGAGGGCGGTTGCCAGTTGTTGGTCGGCCGTACCGGCCTTGCGGATGAACGCGTCGATCCGCGCGTTGATCACCAGCGCGTCACCGGCCGCGGCACGGACCGCGGCCAGGAAGTCCGCCTGCTCACCAACGTCGATCATCGACCCGGTCGCCGGGTCGGAGTCCTCCAGGTTGAGTCCCACGGCCCCGGTCGCGAGGAAGCGTTCCACGAGTTCACTCGGAGCCAGCCGGTACCCGCGTTCGAAGTCGACCGTGACCGGGACGGACACCGACTGCGCGATCCGCGCCGCACCGGCCAGTACGTCGTCAACGGGCGCGTGCTCGCCGTCGTCGTACCCGAGAACCGCGGCCGTCGCGTTGCTGCTGGTCGCGACCGCTGCGAAGCCGGCCGCCTCGACCATCCGGGCCGAGGCGGCGTCCCACGCATTCGGTACGACGAGGGGCGTGCCGGGGACATGCAGTCCCCGCAGAGTGGTTGCCAATGACATCAAGATCTCCCATGGATCAGGGGCAGCCCGAAGGCTGGGAACAAAGCAGGTTGGTGGAACGCGAGCACGGCCGAGATCGCGTCCTTGGTGCACGTCAGCACCTTGATCGAGTGCGCGTGGAACAGGTCGTCCGTGCCGCGGATGTAGAGCGCGAAGGCCGCTTGGCCGTTCGCCGACGTCTCGACCAGGACCCGTTGTCCCGGACCCGGGCGCAGCTTCGCGTCGAGCAACCGCAGTACGTCGGAACGCCCGCTGAACCACGTCGGGATCGGCGGCATCTCCCACCGCGCATCCGCGCTGAACAGCCCTTCCAGTACGACGAGATCCTTGCTCTCCATCGCGGCTTGGAACTGGTCGAGCAACGCCCGCCGCAACGGTTCGTGCGGCTCGCTCAACTCGTCCTCCCGCGGCCGCAACCGGGCGAGCTCGGCACGTGCGCGCTGCAGTGAACTGTTCACCGCTGCGGTTGTTGTGTCGAGCAACGAGGCGACGTCCGCGGCGGGCCACGTGAGCACCTCGCGCAGGATCAGTACGGCGCGTTGCCGCGGCGGAAGGTGCTGCATCGCGGCGACCATCGCCAGTCGCAGGCTCGCGCGATCACCGACCACCGTGGCCGGGTCGGCCCCGAGCAGCTGATCCGGGAACGGCTCCAGCCACGGCACCTCCAGCGCCTGGGCGTGCAGTTCGTCGGGATCGTTGCCCGGGGCACCCAGCGCCGACGGGATGACTCGGCGGCTGCTGTGCTGCAGGAGGTTCACGCACACGTTCGTGGCGATCCGGTACAGCCAGGTCCGGACCGACGAACGGTGCTCGAAGTCCGCGTGACCACGCCAGGCGCGCAGGTACGTCTCCTGGACCGCGTCCTCGGCGTCGTGCAACGAGCCGAGCATCCGGTAGCAGTGCGCGACCAACTCGCCCCGATGCTGCGCGAACTCCTCCTCGAGATTCATCGGACTCGTTCCGCCTCCTTCGCCACCACGACATCGCCCCTACGATCACCGCTACGGCGGCGCGCCGCGATCGCCAGGCCCGAGACGGCCCCGAGCAACGACAGTACGCCGCATCCCGCGAGCGCCCGGCCGAAGCCGTGGCCGGTGTAGCCGCCGGCCGCCGTGAAGACCGAGCCGAGGACCGCGACCCCGGCCGCGCCGCCGATCTGCCGGTTCATGCTGTAGATCCCGGACGCGATCCCGACGGCGTCCCGGGGCAGCGCCGCCATCGCCGCGCTCTGCGCCGCGGGCATCGCGAGCGAGATCCCGCAACCGGTGACGACCAGCGGCACGATCAGTTCCCAGTAGTGGTCCGCGCCGCGGCTGACCCAGAACATGCCGGCGGTCTGCAGCGCCATACCGATCACGACCAGCGGGCGCTCGCCGATGCGGTCGACCAGCCGGCCGGCGATCGGGCCGACGATGAACAACGTCGCCGTCCACGGCAGCAGTTGCAGACCGGCCTTGAACGGCGCCGATCCGAGCACGGCCTGCATGTACTGCGACAGGAAGAAGACCGCGCTGAACAACGCCGCGCTGAGGAAGAACCCGGCCGAGTTCGCCGCGGTGAACGTCCGGTTCCGGAAGAACTCCAGCGGCACCATCGCGTGGTCCGTCCGCCGCTCCCACCACGCGAACGCCGCCAGCATCACGATCCCGATCGCGAAAGCACCCACTACTTCGGTACTCGTCCACCCGGCCGACTCACCGCGCACCGTGCCCCAGACCAGCCCCAGTACGGCGAGGCTGATCAGCACCGCGCCGACCAGGTCCAGCCGTCGCGCCGGGCCGGTGCTCTCCGGGATCTTCGTCAGCACCAACGCGATCGCGACCGCGCCGATCGGCACGTTGATCCAGAAAATCCACTGCCACGACAATCCCTCGGTGACCGCGCCACCGATCAGCGGCCCACCGAGTACGGCGATCCCGGTCACGCCGCTGAACACGCCGATCGCCTGGCCGCGCCGCTCCGGCGGGAACGCCGCCCCGAGCAGGCTCATCGCCAACGGCATCACCATCGCCGCACCGATGCCCTGCACGGCCCGGGCCGCGATCAGGAACGGCAGCGTCGTGGCCAGCGCGCACGCGACGGAGGCGGCGGTGAAAAGCGCCAAACCGGCGGCATAGGTACGGCGGCGGCCCAGACGGTCGCCGATCGCGGCGGCCGTCATCAGAAGCATCGCAAAACTCAGTCCATAGGCGTTGACCGTCCATTCCAGCTGCTCGGCGGTTGCGCCGAGGTCGCTGCGGATCGTCGTCAGCGCCGCGGCCACCACCAGGGTGTCCAGCGCCACCATGACCGACCCGAGCGAGGCCAAGCCCAAAACCCATCGTTGTTCACTAGTTGTCCGCACACTTGTACAGACCAGCGAGACACCACGAACTCATCGCTCCGATGAGCACAAGTTTCAGCGCTCCGCCCGGACCTGGTGATCTGCAGTTCGACAGGAGGTGTCGGGTGGCCGGGTAGTGCACCTGAGCGTGAACGCGTGTTTGCGTACAGCGTCTCGCCGGTGCTCTACCTGTCGAACTTGCACATCACACTAGGTCAGCGGAATCAAGGCCGCCGCCGGGAGCGTCGGCTTGGGGGATCCACCGCTGGGCTCGAGGGTGAGGCCGAACGTCGTCATCCCGGCGGTCGAACCGTCGATGACCCGGGTGAGGTCGCCGGCGGCGAGGCCGACCGAGTGGGCGGTCTGTCCGCGGTCGATCATCCACAGCTGCCAGGTCCGGTTCGTGGGTAGCTCGGGCAGATCCCGCAGTACGACGACCGACTTGTCGGCCTTCGCGGACACGACGACCGTGGCCTGCCCGCCGCCCTGGACCGCCCCGTGAACGGTCCGCGCGTCGGGCTGTGAGAGAACGGCGGCGACCTGCTGGTTGGCCTGCTCCGCGGCGGTCCGGTCCCGGTACTGGTCGATCGCGATACCGCCACTGACAGCAACCACAGCTGCCGCGGCGGCCAGCGCCAGTACCGATCGACGGTTGAAACGCCGACGTACGGGGGGCTGACCGTGGACGACCGGGGGGAGTTGGCGGACGTTCTCGATCGCGGACATGACGTTCGCCTTGAGCGCGGGAGGCGGCGGGGTGGAGACCTGAGTAGCCAGCTTTACCGCGGCGGCGCGCAGTTCGGCGACCTCGGTGGTGCAGAAAGTGCATTCGGCGAGGTGGGCCTCGAAGCGGTCCCGTTCGTCGTCCGGCAGCGCGTCCAGCACGTACGGGCCGGTGAGAGTGTGTACGTCGGGTTCCGTCATGGCCGCTGCCCCTTCGACGTTCCGAGGCAGTCGCGGAGGCGGATCAGGCCGTCGCGCATTCTCGCTTTGATGGTCGGAAGCTTGGCCCCGAGTTGCTGGGCGACCTCGGGGTACGTGTAGCCGTTGTAGTACGCGAGCTCGATGGATTCGCGTTGCAGCTCGGTCAGCGAGCCGAGGCATCGCCGTACCTGCTCTGCTTCGAGCCGGGTGGTGACGGTGTCGGCCACCTGGTCGAATGCGACGTCGGCGGACCGCGCGCCGACCTGCTCGGTGCGATCGGCGGCGGCCTGTTCGGAGCGGACCCGGTCGACCGCGCGGCGGTGCGCGATCGTGAGGATCCAGGAGTGCGCGGAGCCGCGGTCGGCGTCGTACCGGGTCGCGGTGCGCCAGACGTCGAGCATGACCTCCTGAGTCACCTCTTCGGACTGGGCGGGGTTGCGGAGGATCCGGCGTACCAGACCGAACACCCACGGCGCGACCCGGTCGTAGAGCGCGCTGAACGCGGCCGTGTCACCGGTCGCGGTCAGCATCAGGAGGTCGCCGTCCGCGACCGCACCGGATCGCGAGTGCGATCCGGCGGGCCAAGGCAGCGCGGTGGGTTCGTTCACGGTCAGCTTGCCGGGGGCATCAGAACGGAGTCGATGAGGTACACCGTAGCGTTCGCGGTCTTCACGCCGCCGCAGATCACGTTGGCACCGTTGACCTTCAGGCTGTCGGCCGAGCCGCTCACCGTGACGTCCTGTTTCTCGACGGTCGGGTGCTTGCCGACGACCGCCATCGGGTCGAGCTGGCCGGGTACGACGTGGTACGTGAGGATCTTGGTGAGCAGCGCGTCGTTCGTCTTGAGCGTGTTCACGGTCGCCGCGGGGATCTTCGCGAACGCGGTGTCGACCGGCGCGAAGACGGTGAACTCGCCGCCGTTCAGCGTGGAGACCAGGTCGACCTTCGGGTTCAGCTTGCCGGAGACCGCCGCGACCAGGGTCTTCAGCAGCGGGTTGCCCGACGCGGCGGTGGCCAGCGGTGCGGCCGCCATACCGTCGATCGAGCCGGCGCCCGACGGGTTGGCCTTCGCGTAGTCGGCGCAGCCCGGTCCGACCAGTCCGCCGGCCGCGTCGCTCGTCGACGGCGTGGTGCTGGTGGCCGGTGCGCTCGTGCTGGTCGTCGTACCGCTGGAGGCGCTGCCGTTGTCGTCGCCACCCCCACAAGCGGATGCGGTCATTGCGAGGGCCAGCGCGCTGAGAGCGATTCCGGCGCGGGTGAGGTGCTTGGACATGACGTGATCCCTTTCCTGGGGGAGGCTGCTGATGGAAGTACTTCGGAGCGGGTCGCGGGCCGGATGGGTCACTCGACCATCACGACCGTGTTGTGCAGGCCGCTCGAACCGTTCGGCCGCGGCGGTGCCTGCCGATCGGTCTGCAGCTCGCCGGTCGCGTCGGTCGCGCGGACGGTGAGTTTGTGGGTGCCGGGCGTGGCGTTCCAGCGGAAGGTCCACTGCCGCCAGGTGTCTGGGTCGTCGACGGGTGCCAGCCAGGCCGGTTGCCACGGGCCGTTGTCGACCTGGACCTCGACCTTGCTGATGCCGCGGCGCTGCGCCCAGGCGACCCCGGCCGCGACCGCGGGTCCGGCCTTGACGGTCGCGAAGCCCTTCGGAACGTCGATCCGCGAGGACGTCTTGATCGGCGCCTCGACGGACCAGCCGCGGTCGGTCCAGTACGCGCTGAAGTCCCGGAACCTGGTGACCTCGAAGTCGACGATCCACTTGGTCGCGGATACGTACCCGTACAGGCCGGGTACGACCATCCGCACCGGGAAGCCGTGCTCGAACGGCAACGGTTCACCGTTCATCGCGAGCGCGAGGATCGCGTCCCGTCCGTCGGTGAGCGCGGCGAGCGGGGTGCCGATGGTGAGCCCGTCGACACTGGTCGACTTCACCGCGTCGGCCCCTTGCTGTACGCCGACCTCGCGCAGCAGATCCGCGATCGGTACGCCGATCCAGCGGGCGTTGCCGGCGTACGGACCACCGACCTCGTTGGACACGCAGGTCAGGGTGATGTCGCGCTCGATCAGGCGCCGTTCGAGTAACTGATCGAAGGAGAGCCGGAGCTCTTTGTCGACAAGTCCGTGGATCCGCAACTCCCAGTCCCGCGGGTCGATCCGCGGTACCTGAAGCAGCGTGTCCACGCGGTAGAACTTGGCGTTCGGCGTCGTGAACGGGCTGATCCCGGGTACGTCGAGACTCGCCTGCAACGGCCCCGCGGCATCGGTCGGCCGAGGCACCCCAACCCGCGCCCGCAACTCCTGCCCGGACCCACCGGCAAACCGAGCAGCACCACCAGCCCCAACCCCCGCGACAGCCACCGCCGAAACCGTGAGCAAGAACCTCCGCCGATCAAACCCCTCCGGCTGCTCGGCATCTCCCCGCTCTTGAGTCCGACTCCGCGTGACCAGAGCCATCGCCAGTAAGGCGACCACCAAGGTGACCGTTGCCGGCAGCAACCGATCGACCGTGCTTCCCGCGGCCGACCGGCTCACGATCGCGAACACCAACCCCACGAGGCCGAGCCCACCCGCGATCGCGACCGCCGTCCGCCGATGCCCGCGCGCGCCGATCCATCCCGCGACGGCGGCAACGATTGCCAACGTCACGCAGATGCCGACGCGGAGCAGCGGACGATCGGCGGTACCGAGGGTCCGGACGGCCCAGTCCTTCACCGGACCGGGGGACCAGTCGATGACCTGTACGCCGACCGCGTCGACCGGCCACGGTCCGCCGGTCAGATCCGCGACGAGATACCCGGCCGCGAGCGCCGTACCGGCTGCGACCACACCACCCAATGCCCCGAGTGTCTTGTGCATGCCAGGAGTTCGGCGCCGGCAAGGCTCCGGATGGTTCGAGATCTGTGCACGTGCGTACTGTGCAGAAGGACAGGTAGTGCACCGGCGAGACGCCGTACGCGCGGATCCCGCCACGCTCAGGTGCACTAGGGGCGGCCCTGGTACCTCCTGTCCTTATGCACACCGCTACCGACGGACTAGGCCATCTGGCGTAAGGCTGCCTCAGTCAGTTCGTGTTGAAGGGGGCGGCCCGTCGCGTGGCGTTCGATTTCGCTGACGGTGATCTCGCCCATGCCGAAGTAGCACTCGACCGTGGCGGCGGCCTGGTGTGGTGTCAGGAGGACGTTGGGGAGGGCGCGGAACGGGTCGTCGGGCGGGAGCGGCTCCTCGTCGAAGACGTCCAGGGCGGCGTCGATCCGGCCGCTGCGGAGCTCGTCGAGCAACGCGGCGGTGTCGACGAGCCATGAGCGGGCCGTGTTGACGAGGGACGCATCGTCGGGCATCAGTGCGAGTTCGCGGGCGCCGATTAGGTGGTGGGTCTCGGGGAGCGTCGGCGCATGCAAGGCGACGACCCGGCTGGTGCGGAGCAGGTCGTCGAGCGAGGTACGACGTACGCCGAGCTCCGCCGCGCGCTCGTCCGTGAGGTACGGGTCGTAGACGACGACCTCGGCGGCCCGAAGCGCGACGAGCATCCGGATGTATTCGACGCCGGTCCGCGACGCACCCACGACACCGATCCGCGACGCCGTCAGCCCGTGCTGCGGAGGTACGTCGTCCCGCCAAGCCCCACCGCGCATCGCGTGATCGAACCGCTGAATGCGATGCAGCAGGCTCAACGTGAAGGCGAGCGACACCTCGGCCACCGGCTCCGCCATCGCCTGCCCCGCCTGCGTGATCCGCAGCCCGCGCCGAAACACCTCGTCGGTGACGAAATGCTTCACCGACGACGCACTGTGCGCGATCAACCGCAACCGGTCCGCGTGATCCAGCACCGCCGCGGTCAGCGGTGTCGCACCCCACGACGTGATCAGTACGTCGGTCCCGGGCAACGCCGCCGTCAACGCCTGAGCATCGCCCGGATCATCCAGTACGACGAGATCCCCGAGCGCCTTCAGCCGCGCCGTACTCTCCGGCGCGAACACCATCTCCCGGTACGCCGGCGTCGCCGCCAGCACCACCCGCAGCTTTTCGGCCATGACCGAATTATACGGATCGAGCGCGAGATGCCCGGGCGACCAAGAGGTGCAGTCCGACAGTGATCGTGAGGACGACGGCCGAAACGCCGAGCAGCCCGTTCGCCGAGGAGCCCGCGGTCAGTGCGATACCGCCCAGACCACTGCCGAGGGCGGAGCCGAGCGAGATCGAGCTGCCGTTCAGCGCCATCACGATCGCCGCCGAGTCCGGCGCCATCGACGCCAGTCGCGCCTGCTGCGGAACAGCCCCGCCGCCGTTGCCGACGCCGGCCGAGAAGAACCAGACCAGCCCCCAGACGGCCGCCACCACGGCCGGGGCGAACATCAGCGCGATCATGCCGAGGATTGCGTTCAGCAGCAGCCCGACCAGCACAACGGTCAGCACCTTGAGCGCGGTGAACTTGTCGACCAGGCGTCCCGTCACCGCATTGCCGGCCATGCTCGAGACGCCGTACCCGAACATGATCAGGATCATCGCCCACTGGGCGTGGAAGTGCGGTCCAAGGATCAGCGTCGCGTACGTGAAGCAGGCGTAGCTGCTGCACAGGATGCCCGTGGTGACGAGCAGGCCCGCGACCAGCCGTGGCTGGCCGAGTGGGCGGAGGCGTTCGACGAGGGTGCCGCCGGGCAGATGCAACTGCGGAAGCCGGAGCAGGATGCCGATCAGTGCGATGGTGCCGACGACCGCGACCAGGATCATCGGGAACCGCCACGAAGACTGCCCGAGCAGCAGACCGACCGGTACGCCGAGCGCGGTCGCGGTCATCCAGCCGCCGAGCACGAACGACAAGGCCTTGCCGTGGTGCTCGGACGGGGTCAGCGCGATGACATACCCGGTGACGGCGGCGTTCAGCAGACTGCCGCCGAGCGCCGCGATCACGCGGCCGCTCATCGCGACCGGGTAGTTGGTCGCGATCGCGACAACCACGTTGCCGAGCACGAACACACCCAGTGACAGGACGATCGTCGTACGGCGTTCCCACCGTGACGTCAGCGTGCCGAGCACGGGACCGGCCAGCGCGGCGGTCAACGCGAACACGGACATCAGCTGACCCGCGGCCGCCGGGGTGACCTTCAGGTCGCCGGCGATCTGCGGCAGCAGGCCGGCCAGCACGTAGCCGTCGATGCCCATCGAGAACGTCGCGACCGCAAGCCAGATGAACGGGCGGTACGAGAAGCTCCGGCCCTCCGCCGCGTCGGCGGGTCGCGTTTCCGTCACACAGCTATCTCACCGCGAGCAGAGGCCTCACGGCAAGGGCAAAATGATCACTTGTGCCAGAAGTGACGATTTCAGGTGCAACTCCGATCACATTTACGGAGACTGAATTCCATAGTCGTGGATCTTCCGGTAGATGGTCGCGCGAGACATGCCGAGCGACTTGGCGGCGCGGCCCTTGTGCCCGCCGTTGGCGATCAGGCTGTGGACGATGGCGTCGCGCTCGAGTGCCTCCAGCTGGCTGAGGCTGCGACGGCTGACGGCCCGGGTACGGGCGGGCAGGTCCGCCGGCGTGATGACACCGGCCCGGCGACGCCGTACGACGACCTGCTTGAGGACCTGGCACAACTCGGCCGTGTTGCCGGGCCACGACGAGCGCAGCAGTTGCTGCATGGTGTCCGGTGCGCACGTGAGGTCACCGTGGCTCAGCTGGTTGAGGAAGTGTGGAACCAAGTCGCGCACGTCCTCGATGTGGTGCCGCAAGGGCGGCACCTCCACGGACAGCGGGAACAGCGTCAGTAACTCGCCGAGGTCCGGGGTGTCGCCGTTCTCGCAGGTGAGTGTGAGCGCGATCCAGGGCGGCGCGGACGGCCGGCGCTCGAGCACGCCGTACAGCGCCTCGATGAGGCTGTCGAGGCCGTCCGCGTCGAGGCACTCAGCGTGCCGGATCACCAGGGCCTGCACAGAGTCGTCGGCCAGTTCCGCGTCGAGCTCGGCGGCGAAACCGTCACCCGCCCGGGCAGCGTCGACGACGTGGAAGGGGCCGGCCGGGTTGTTCTGATGGTGCGCGGCACGGGCCAGCGCGACCTTGCCGACGCCACGTTCGCCGCTGAGCACGACCCACTGGCCTGCCCGGCAGGCGTTGTCGACCTCGCGGCTGCTGCCGAGCCATGGCGCGCTCCGGCCGACCAGTCCGGGCAGCACCGGACGCGGCGGCGGCCGATGACCGGACGCCTGCGAGCGCAGGTCCACACCGGCGGAATGCGGGCTGATCTGGAGGATTCCGGCCCCGGTGCGCCCACCGATCGGGCGGCCGGTGATCCGGACCCAGGCCCCGGTCGGCAACTCGGCCAGGATCGTCTCGGTGCCCCCGTGACTGAGGATCTCCGTCGCGTGCCCGAGGACCGCACGCTGGTCGCCGGCGTCGAGCGACTGCCGCGCCTTGGCGTTCATCAGCAGCAGGTCGTCGTCGATCGCGATGACCATGTCACCCAGCCGGCGGGACGTCTGCATGTACGCCTCCAGCAAGGACAGCTCCCGCATCGAGCTGTCGCGGAGCAGCGCCGCGCGGATGCTCTCGGCCGTGCTCTTGGCGAGCGCCATCAGCAGCGACCCGGCGTCCTTGCGCCAGCAGGTGAGGTCGATGGCGCCGATCGTCTTCCCGTTCAACGGGTGCTTGATCGGTACGCCGGCGCACGCGAGGTCCTCCAGATCCTCGGCGTAGTGCTCGTGGCCGAAGACATGCATCGGTCCGCCGACGTCCAGCGCGGTCCCGATCCCGTTGGTACCGGCGAACTCCTCGGCATAGCTGAAGCCCGGGGCCAGGTAGACCTTGTCGAGGTGCCGCGCCAGTTCGGTGTCCGCGGTCAGGCGTTGCAGCACCAGGCCGGAGCGGTCGGTGAGGATGACGCTGATCGGCTGACCGTCGAGGTTCTCGTGGAGTTTGCGCAGTACCGGCCCCGCGCTGCGGGTGAGCGGGAGGTCCTGGTCCGGGTCCGCGACGTACGGCAAGGTGATCCGGTCGGCGGGCAGGTTCCAGTGCCGCGACCGCACCCACGAGGCGAGGATCGGCGGCCGGACGTCCTGCGGCGCGACCGGATCCAAAGTGAGAAAGTTCAGCCGGGCCGTCGCGGCCCGCCGGTTGTCCATGATCGAGGGTGCGAGCTCGTCCACCGGGGCCTCCTGACGCCAGGTGGAAGCAGCGCAGATCCACGGCCCCACCCGGTCCTCTTCGAGCCTAATGCACGCAGCCGCAACTGCTGTCTCAGATTGAGACAACCGGCCCTGCGCGCAGGGTCTGCGTGGAGAACCTGGAGACCATGGAGAACGAGGAGTCGTACAACCCGTGGACCGTGGTCCACCTGGTCTTCGAGCACCTCGCGGACGCCGGCCTGCATCCGGTCCTCGGCGCGACCGGGCACCCCGGCGAGCCGGCCGCCGAACTGTTGCGCTGCCTCGGTATCCGCCCGGATCCGCAGGGTGACCAACGCATCGCGCAACAGACCCAGGAGACGCTGGCGGAGCTTCGGGAACGAATGCTCGGAGCGCCCTGACGCCCTTCTCAATTTGAGACCTTCAGCACCCGCCCTCCCGCGTGTACTGCAGAGGACAGCCGGTCACATGAGCGGGAGGAGTGCCATGAGTCGCCAGAGTGTGGCGAAGGCCCACCAGAAGATCCAGGAGTTGTCCTGGGAACCGGCGTACCACGAGCCGGTCTCCCAGTACGGCACCGACTACACGTTCCGCAAGGCGCAGAAGAAGGACCCGCTGAAGCAGGTCCTGCGGTCGTACTTCCCGATGCAGGAAGAGAAGGACCACCGGGTGTACGGCGCCTCCGACGGCGCGATCCGCGGCAACATGTTCCGCCAGGTGCAGGAGCGCTGGCTGGAGTGGCAGAAGCTGTTCCTGAGCATCATCCCGCTGCCGGAGATCTCCGCCGCGCGGGCGATGCCGCTGCTGTTCCGGACCGTCCCGAACCCCGAGCTGCACAACGGGCAGGCCATCCAGATGATCGACGAGGTCAGGCACTCGACGATCCAGCAGAACCTCAAACGCCTCTACATGAACAACTACATCGACCCGGCGGGCTTCAACTCGAGCCTGCGGAACTTCCAGAGCGACTACTGCGGCACGATCGGCCGGCAGTTCGCCGAGGGGTTCATCACCGGTGACGCGATCACGGCGGCCAGCATCTACCTGACCATCGTGGCGGAGACCGCTTTCACCAACACGCTGTTCGTCGCGATGCCGGCCGAGGCCGCGGCCAACGGCGACTACCTGCTGCCGACGGTCTTCCACTCCGTGCAGTCGGACGAGTCCCGGCACATCAGCAACGGCTACGCCACCTTGCTGATGGCGCTCGCCGACGAGGACAACCACCAACTGCTGGCCCGCGACCTGCGCTACGCCTGGTGGAACAACCACCGCGTCGTCGACGCCGCGATCGGCACCTTCATCGAGTACGGCACCAAGGACCGCCGTAAGGACCGTGAGTCGTACGCCGAGATGTGGCGTCGCTGGATCTACGACGACTACTACCGCAGCTACCTGGTACCGCTGGAGAAGTACGGCCTCGAGATCCCGCACGACCTGATCGAGGAGTCCTGGAACCAGATCTGGAACAAGGGCTACGTGCACGAGGTCGCGCAGTTCTTCGCCACCGGCTGGCTGGCCAACTACTGGCGGATCGACCCGATGACGGACAAGGACTTCGAGTGGTTCGAGTACAAGTACCCGGGCTGGTACGACAAGTACGGCGCCTGGTGGGAGAACTACAACCGGCTGTCGCGGCCGAACGGGCACAAGCCGATCGTGTTCGAGGACGTCGACTACGAGTACCCGCACCGCTGCTGGACGTGCATGGTGCCGTGCCTGGTCCGTGAGGACATGGTGATGGCGAAGGTCGACGGTCAGTGGCGGACGTACTGCCACGAGATGTGCAAGTGGACCGACGAGACCGCGTTCCGGCCGACGTACCAGGGCCGGCAGACGCCGAACATGGGCAAGCTGATCGGTCACCGCGAGTGGGAGACGCTGTACCACGGCTGGAACTGGGCCGACGTGGTGTCGGACATGGGCTTCGTCCGCGACGACGGCAAGACGATGGTCGCGCAGCCGCACCTGGACCTGAACCCGGACAAGATGTGGACGCTCGACCACCTGCGCAAGTGCCCGCCGCTCGCGAGCCCGAACGTGCTGCTCAACCAGATGACCGATGACGAGCGCACCGCGTTCGCCGCCCGCTATGTGAAGGGTGGTCCCGCCGGCCGTCCCGCCCCAGCTGAAGCGTAATGAAGCACGTCGTGAGGTTCGAGCCCGTCGGCATCGAGATCGAGGTCGACGAGGAACAGACGATCCTGCGTGCCGCGGCCGAGCAGGGCGTGATGCTCATGCACGGCTGCAAGGAGGGACAGTGCGCTTCCTGCAAGTCGTTCGTCCTCGACGGTGAGGACATCGACCTGGACCGCTACTCCACCTTCGCGCTGCCGGAGTACGAGCTGGACGAGGGCTACACCCTGCTCTGCCGGGCGCACGCGTTCGAGGACCTCACGATCGAGCTGCTCAACTATGACGAGGAGATGATCCGCTCCGGGCTGCCGATCCAGGAGCGCACCGCCGAGGTCGTGGCCATCACTCCGGTGACCCACGACCTGCGGCACCTGGTGCTGAAGCTCTCCGGCCCCGGCGAACTGAAGTTCTTTCCCGGGCAGTACGTCGACCTCCAGGTGCCGGGCTGGGATGCCAGCCGCTCGTTCTCGATGGCCAACACCTCGAGCAGGGAGAGCGGGCAGTTGGAGTTCGTCATCAAGGTCTACCCAGGCGGCCTGTTCTCGGAGTTTCTCGACACCGAACTGCAGGTCGGCCACCAACTGGAGCTGAGCGGGCCCTTCGGGGTGTTCACCCTCCGGGACAACCCGGGCGCCCGGCTGGTCTTCGTCGGTGGTGGCGCCGGACTGGCGCCGATCCTGTCGTTGCTGCGGTCGATGGCCGACCGCAGCATCGACCGGCCGGCGGTCTTCTACTACGGCGCCCGTACCCGGGCCGACCTGTGTTTCGAAGACGAGCTCCATGAGCTGGAGGAACGGTTACCGCAGTTCCGGTTCGTACCAGCCCTGTCGGAAGACGAGTGGGACGGCGAGAGCGGACTGATCACCGATGTGGTCCGTCGGCTCGAGCCGGATCTCACCGGCGCAGATGCCTACGTGTGCGGTCCGCCGCCGATGGTCGAGGCGGCCCTCCCGCTGCTCGAACGTCTCGGTGTCGCGACGAAGCACATCTACTACGACAAGTTCACCACGACCGGCGACGCCGGTGACTCGAAGGTGCTGGAGGCAGGAAACCTATGACCACCACACAGGACTCACCTAAGTTCGAACGCAGTGTTCCCAAGCCGGTCTTCACCGACGCCGAGGCCGGCGCCCGCGAGTTCCCGGACTCGACACTCCGCCACTACAACTACTACAAGCCGCAAAAGCGCAAGCAGAGCCACTACGAGGACGTCACGGTCGACGTCCAGCCGGATCCACGGCACTACCTCACCCAGGGCTGGCTGTACGGGTTCGCCGACGGGCGCGGCGGCTATCCGCTGGACTGGACCGCGCTGAAGGCCTGGGGCTCCGACAAACCGTCACCGCAGCGCGGGCCGGGCACCGGCGGGATGATCGTCAAGGACTGGCCGGCCACCGGCTGGCACGAATTCCGGGACCCGAACGAGGAGTGGGAGCTCACCCTCTACCGCTACAACTCGAACGTCGTCCGCCAGGTCACCCAGAACGTCGAGGCGGCCAAGCAGTCGAAGGCCTTCGAGCAGTGGAACCCGAACTGGGTCCGCTTCGTCGAGCAGCACATCGGCGCCTGGATGCACGTCGACCACGGTCTCGGTCTGTACCTGTACGCGAACGCGAACCGGCGGGCGCCGACGAACATGCACAACAACGCGATCTCGGTGAACAGCATGCACCGGATCCGCGCCGCGCAGGACCTCGCGCTCTACAACCTCACGCTGTCCGAGGAGATCGAGGGATTCGACGGCAGTGCGCACCTGCAGACCTGGAACAACGACCCGGCCTGGCAAGGCGTCCGTGACGTCGCCGAGCAATTGACGGCGATCGACGACTGGTGCGAGGCGATCTTCGCCGCGAACGTCGTCTTCGAACCGCTCGTCGGCGAGCTGTTCCGCAGCCAGCTGGTCCAGCAGGCGTCTCCGCGCAACGGAGACTTCGTCACCCCGACGGTGGTCGGCGCGGCGGAGTACGACTTCGCCGAACGCGACCTGCGCTACACCACGGCGATGTTCGAGCTGCTCACCAACGACAAGGAGTTCGCGGACCACAACAAGGCGATCCTGGCGGACTGGCTGGGCTCCTGGACGGCGAAGGCCCTGTCCGCGGCCCGGACGCTGCAGCCGCTGTGGTCGCAGCCGGACGCCAAACCACCACGGTTCGAGGACGGTCTCGACCGCGTCAAGAACCGGTTCAGCGGCATCCTCGGCTCGCTGGGCCTCGAGGCACCGAAGGAGTTGGCACAGTGACCACGCTCAGGGCAGTCGTCGAGAGCCCGTTCAAGTCGGACAGCACCGCGTCCAACAAGTGCGGTGTCACCCTGATGAACAACCAGGTCGGCGCGATCGTGGCCGAGGTGATGACCGGGCTGGACAACGTCACCGTGACGCACCTGCCGTCGATGATCCGGGTCGACGCGATCGGCCGGATGGACTTCGTGTACGACGACATCTCCGAGGCGCTCGGCGAGGAGCCGGGGTTCTTCGACCAGGCGGAGTTCGAGGAGAACATGTCCACCCACTACGGGCGGATGGTGCACCTGGACGACCGCACCATCATGTTCGCCAACCCCGAGGACGCCGCCGAGTACATCGGCTTCGACCTGACCGCATCCAGCTGACAAGGGGGTCTTTTCGTGTACGAGAAGAACGGTGAGAAGTACTTCGTGGTCGACAGCCACATGCACTTCTGGAACGCAGGCCCCGACAACTGGGTGCCGGGCGCGGAGCAGTACGCCAAGGGCTGGATCGAGTGTTTCCACGCCTACCAGAGCCTCGCGCCGAAGGAGACCCACTGGCCGATCGAGAAGTTCATGAGCTACACCGAGGACGATCTGATGAAGGACGTCTTCGAGGACGGCTACGTGGACGTGGCGATCTTCCAGCCGACGTACCTGAAGGAGTGGTACACGGAAGGGTTCAACACCACCGAGAAGAACGCTGCGCTGGGTGAGAAGCACCCGGGCATGTTCGTCCACAACACCCGGTTCGACCCGCGGGACGGGGACGCCGGGCTGGAGGAGCTGAAGCGCAACGTCGACCGGTACGGCTCCCGGGGTGTGAAGCTGTACACCGCGGAGTGGAACGCCGGCTCGCGCGGCTACAAGCTCACCGATCCCGCGGCGTACACCTACCTGGCGAAGGCGCAGGAGCTCGGGATCAAGAACATCCACGTCCACAAGGGCCCCACGATCTGGCCGCTGGACAAGGACGCGTTCGACGTCGCCGACGTGGACCACGCCGCGACCGACTTCCCGGAGCTCAACTTCATCGTCGAGCACGTCGGGCTGCCGCGGATCGAGGACTTCTGCTTCATGGCGACCCAGGAGCCCAACGTGTACGCCGGTCTGTCGGTCGTCATCGGCGGCCTGATGCACGCCCGGCCGCGGTTCTTCGCGAAGGTGATGGGCGAGCTGCTGTTCTGGGTCGGCGAGGACAAGATGACGTTCGGCAGCGACTACGGCATCTGGGAACCGAAGTGGCAGATCGAGGGCTTCGTGGACTGGGAGTTTCCCGACGACCCGGAGTTCGCGGACTACCCGCGGCTCGGGATCGACGGAAAGAAGAAGATCCTCGGGCTGAACGCCGCCACGTTGTACGACCTCAAGGTGCCGGACGAGCTGCAACTGAAGGAGGAGGCCCCGGCCGCACAGGACGACTCCAAGCTGGTTTCGTCGTAATGACGGCGGTTGCTACTGAGCGGGACCGGGTTCTGGACGCACTGGGTGCGGTCCGGGACCCGGAGCTGGACGAGCCGATCACGACGCTGGGTTTCGTGTCCACCTGCGTCGTGTCGGCCGCCGGTGACGTGGTCGTCCGGCTGCGGCTACCGACCTACTTCTGTGCGCCGAACTTCGCCTTCCTGATGGTCGCCGACGCGTACGACGTAGTCGCCGCGCTGCCCGCCGTACGCTCGGTCGACGTCGCTCTGGAGGATCATTTCGCGGCCGCGCAGATCAACGCCGGCGTGGCGTTGCGGGCCGGGTTCGTCGCGTCGTTCGACGGTGAGGCGACGGCCGAGCTGGACGAGTTGCGCCGTACCTTCGTCGCCAAGGCGGTGCTGGCCGGGACCGATCAGGTCTGCCGGCCACTGGTTGCGTCAGGCATCGATCCGGCCGGCGTCGCCCGGCTGACGATCGCCGACGTACCGCCGTCACCCGAGCTCGACCGGCTGCTCCGGCGCCGGACCGAGCTCGGGCTGCCGGCGGGTCCGGACGCGCCGCTGCTCGTCGACGTCGGCACGGGGGCGGCGATCGCCGGTGCCGCGGCGGCACGGCACCTCGGGCTGGCCCGGTTGACCCGGACCGGCATCGAGGCCAACACCGGGATCTGCAGGGGAATGCTGAAGCACCGGTACGCCGAGTCCGGTGCGGGCGAGGAGGAACAGGGATGAAGGCCGTTCGACTGCACGGGTACCACCAGCAACCAGTGGTCGACGACGTACCGGAACCGGTCGTCGAAGGCCCACTGGATGTCGTCGTCAAGATCGGCGGCGCCGGAGTGTGCCGTACCGACCTGCACATCATCGAGGGCCAGTGGGACGCGGCGATGCACCCGTCGTTGCCCTACACGATCGGCCACGAGAACGCCGGCTGGGTTCACCAGATCGGCTCGGCTGTCACCAACGTGCAGGTCGGCGACACCGTCATCCTGCACCCGACCCCGACCTGCGGGCTCTGTCGCGCCTGTCGTGCTGGGGACGACATGCACTGCGAGAACAGCACATTCCCGGGGCTCGACAGCGACGGCGGGATGGCGGAGTACCTGCTGACGTCCGCCCGCGCCTGCGTGAAGCTGGACCCGAGCACCCGGCCGCAGGACGTCGCGGCGCTGGCGGATGCCGGCATCACGGCATACCACGCGGTCCGCAAGGCGCTTCCGCTGCTTCCGCCGGGCACGACGGCTGTGGTGATCGGCGCGGGCGGTCTCGGGCATATCGGCGTGCAGTGCCTCGCGGCGCTGACGGCGGCCCGGATCATCGTCGTCGATCGCAACCCGGACGCGTTGAAGCTGGCCGAGCAGCTCGGCGCCGATCAGACGGTCGTTGCTGACGGCAAACAGGTGGACACGGTGCTGGAGCTCACCGAAGGCGCCGGCGCGCACGTCGTGCTGGACTTCGTCGCCGAGCAAGGGGCGGAGCAGGACGGCTTCGCGATGACCGGCCGCGGCGGATCGTACTTCGTGATCGGGTACGGCGGCCAGGTGCAGATCCCGACCCTGGACATCATCTCCACCGAACGCAACATCGTCGGCAATATCGTCGGCACCTTCAACGAGCTGGCCGAACTGATGGCGCTCGCCCAGGCCGGAAAGGTCACTCTGCACACCCGGACGTACCCCCTCGAAGCGGCCGCCGATGCGGTCGCCGATCTTGATGCCGGCCGCGTCCGCGGCCGCGCGATCCTCGTTCCGTAACGACCATTCCGCCACTCCCACTCCTTCTTTTCTTTCCCTTTCCATTTGCGTAGTTCATGACCGGAGGGGTCTTCATGTCCAAGGAACTCAGATTCGGAGAAGAGGCGCGCGACCTGCTGCTGTCGGGCGTCGACCAGCTCGCGGACGCCGTGAAATCGACGCTCGGGCCGAAGGGCCGCAACGTGATCCTGGAGAAGATCACCGGGTCGCCGGTGGTCACCAACGACGGCGTGACGATCGCCCGCGAGATCTTCCTCAAGAACCAGTTCGAGAACATGGGCGCGCAACTGGTGAAGGAAGCCGCGATCAAGACCAACGACATCGTCGGCGACGGCACCACCACCGCGACCGTGATCGCGCAGGCGATCATCCGCGAGGGCATGGCCGCGATCGGCACCGGTGGGAATCCCGTTCTGGTGAAGCGGGGGATCGACCTGGCCGTCGGCAAGCTGGTGGAGCGGTTGCGTGAGGTCGCCCATCCGGTCGCCACCGAGCTGGACTTCGCCCGGGTCGCGGCGATCTCGGCCAATGACGACGACCTGGTCGGCGCCGCGATCGCGAAGGCGCTGTTCACGATCGGCGACGGCGGGATCGTCACGGTCGAGGAGTCCGCCGTCCACGGCATGGGGGTCGACTTCGTCGAGGGATTCGAGTTCGACAACGGCTACCTGTCGCCGTACATGGTGACGGACCCGGGCAGCCTGCAGGCCAATCTCGACGACCCGTACATCCTGTTGTGCAGCGAGAAGATCACCAAGGTGCAGGAGATCATGCCGCTGCTGGACAAGATCATGCGCGAGCCGCGGCCGTTGGTGATCATCGCCGAGAGCCTCGAAGGTACGGCGCTCAGCATGCTGGTGCACAACCACGTCAACGGCCTGTTCCAGTGCGTGGCCGTGAAGGCGCCGGGGTTCGGTGACCGGCGATTGCACAAGCTGGAGGACATCGCGGCGATCACCGGCGGCGCGGTCTACAGCCGGCACTCGGGCTTCAGCCTCGAGACGATGACCGTCGCCCAGCTGGGCCGCGCGGATCAGGTCCGGGTGAATGCGGACCGTACGGCGATCGTCGCGTCTCCCGGGCGCGAGCAGGAGGTCGCGTTCCGGATCGCGCAGTTGCGTGCCGAGCTGGAGCGCGCGACCTTCGGCGTCGACGAGGACGTGCTCACCGAACGAATCGGTTCGCTGTCCGGCAAGGTCGCGGTGATCAGGGTCGGCGCACCGACCCCGGCAGAGCTGAAGGAGCTCCAGCACCGGGTCGAGGACGCGTTGTCGGCCACCCGCGCCGCGATGGCCGAGGGCATCGTCGCGGGCGGTGGGATGGCGCTGCTCCATGCCGCACCGGCGCTCGACGCGTTGGAGGTGAAGGGCGACTACGCGACCGGTGTCGAGATCGTCCGGCGGGCGTTGCGTGAGCCGGCGTACCTGATCGCGACGAACGCCGGCTACAACGGTGCGGAGGTGCTCGAGCGAACCGGTCAGATGGGTGTCGACGACGGGTTCGACGCGCTCGAAGGCCGCTACGGCAACATGCTCGAGATGGGCATCATCGACCCGCTCCGGGTCGCCCGGTCGGCGCTGCAGAACGGCGCCTCGGTCGCCGGCCTGCTGCTCACCACCAACACGCTGATCGCCGAGGAACAAACCCCCTGGGGCGGCAGCGCGGCCCTGATGACCGAGTACGGCGCCCTGGACGAGGGACTGCACCAGCCGTCCCCGGACTCCAGCACACCACAATCCCTGGGCCTCGGCCCGTCCGTCGGCTAACCGCCGACGAGCTAGCTTGCGTTCGATTCGGTGTTGATGAGTACGACGGAAGGTGGTGGTTCGAGGGAGCTGTCGACTTGCAGGGCAGCCAAGGCGGCGGCGCCGCAAGGACCGGCGGGGATGTTGTGAGTGTGGAGCAGGGCCTGGGCGGCGCGGGTCTCGTCATCCGTGACGGCGATGGCGGCGTCCAGGCCGCGGTGGATCGTGGGCCAGGCGGTGGATGAGACGGTGCCGCAGTTGAGGCCGGCCATGATCGTGGGGGCCGAGGTGTCGACCGTGACAGGCCGACCGGCCGCGAGTGAGTTCGTAACGCAGGCTGCGGTGACCGGTTCGACGGCGAGGACCGACGTACGGCGGTCCGGCGCCTTGTAGTGCTCGATCGCGGACTGCAGTAGCGACCCCACACCGGTCGGGACCACGACGAGTCCGATCGCGGCGGGATGCTGTACGTCGATCTCCGCGAACAGGGTCGAATACCCGGCGACGATCCACCGCGGCACCTCTTCGTACCCGGGCCAGGCGGTGTCCTGGATCAGCACGTCACCATCGCGCACACTTGCCGCGGCGGCCTGTACTGCGTCGTCGTACGGGAGCCCGGTGTCGACCACGGACGCCCCCTCGTCACGGATCGCCTGCACCGGGTCCTCCGGCAGACCGGCCGGGACGTAGACGCGCGACCGGAGCCCGAGCGCCCGCGCGAGGTATGCCAGCGCCCGGCCGTGGTTACCGTCTGTCGCGGTCACCAGCGTGAGTCGGCGGCCCTCGACCAGCGAAGCCAGTTCGGCGAACGTCCGCGCCGGCCCAAGCGAACGATTGACCGCCCACGACGCGCCGAGCACCTTGAACGCCGGCAGCCCGAACCGGTTCGACTCGTCCTTCACCCACACGCTCCCGGCCCCGAGCAGATCCGCGAGCGCGGGCACCTCGATCAGCGGCGTCGCGGCGTACCCGGGCATGCTCCGATGGAACTCGACTGCGGACTCCCGCACCCCTGGCGCGATCCAGGACCCGGCGCCGGGATTCGTCGCCCACGGGCGCTGCACAGGCTTCGTCATCCTTCGAGTCTCCGTCCGCAGCGCCGGGATTCACTGGTACCGAACTGCATCAATTCATCGCAGAGCGTGCCACAATGCAACAGAGCCTGTGGCCCTGGACCTGTGTCGTTTGCTCGCACATGACGGCGCGGACCTGGGGAGGACTGCAATGGGTGATGGGGAAGTGGTCAGGGAGTTTCGGAGCCGGTTGACCGATCTGCTCGGAGAGCCGTTGATGGTCGAGGATCCACTGGTCACCACCGCGCAGGCCGCGCTCCTGCTGGAAGTGCCGCCACAGCGCGTGGCCGGGCTGATCCGGGCGGGGCATCTGCCGGCGCGATCTCGTTCGCACCGCCGTCTGCTGCTGTCCGACGTCGTACGGTCGGGCCTCGACCAGTGGATGTCGGTCGCGGAAGCCGGTGCCGTACTGGGCCTCGGTCAGACCGGCGTACGGCGGCTGATCACGGCCGGACTGCTGACGGCGCACGGCAAGGAACTGCCGCTGCGACGCGACGACGTGGACGTCCTCGCACGCCTGCGCGAGGGGTGGTTGACCGTGTCGTCCGCCGCGACCGCGCTCGGAGCGGACGTCGACGAGGTCCAGCGGATGCTTCGCACCGGTGCGCTCACGCACACCTGTGACGTGGCTCGGCCGGTGTACCGGCACGAAGTCGCCGCCGTGCTGGCCAGGCGCCTGCCCCCGGCGCTGGAGGCCTGACCCTGGAATCAGACTCAGTCGCCGTTGATCAGGTGTAGGGCGAGGTCTGGGCTGAACGTGCCGGCCGGGATGCCGGCGCCGATCCCGCAGTCGCCGTCGGAGTCGCCGGGCACCTTGATCCACAGCAGCATCTCCGCCCCGCCGCCGGTCTGCGCCGTGACGCCGAGCTTGCGGCCGGGCGGGTTGCACCAGTCGTTACCCGTACCGTTGCCGTTCCGGCTGGTGTCGACGACGAACGGCTTCGGCGCGGACAAGTGGCTGTTGACCGCATTGCCGTAGCTCACGGTCTGCGCGGTGGTGTAGTAGTTCGAGACGTTGAGCGCGAAGCCATGGGCGTTCGCCAGACCGGCGCCGTTCAGCCGCTGCGCCATCACGTCGGCGGCGACCCAGCCGGCGTTGCCGCCGTCGAGGTACGCCCACGCGTTCGGCGCCAGATCCTTGAACTGCTGTACGGCGTAGGTCAGCATCCCGTTGCGCTCGGCGATCTGGTCCGCGTTCATGCAGTTGAAGTCACCGAGCGAGTCGGGCTCGATCACGACCACCGCCGGGCGGTTGCCGATGGCAACGGCGAAGTCGTGGATCCAGGCCCGGTACGCGGCGGGGGTGCCGGCGCCGCCGCCGGAGTGGCCGCCGCAGGCGTCGCGGCCGGGGATGTTGTACGCGACCAGCACGGGCAGCTTGTCCGCGGCGTCGGCGGCTCCGACGAAGTTGCCGACCGCGGCGCCGATCGGGTTGCTCCAGTTGCCGAACCAGCGCGCCATCGGCTTCGTCGCGATCGAGTTCTGGATCGCGGTCCGGCGGCTGTCGTTGGGATTGTTCTGCACCCAGACGGCCGGGTTCGAGTTCGGGTCGACGTAGAAGCCGCTGGTCAGTTGGACCGGGTTGCCGGTGGTGGCGGCGCCGGCGCCCTGGTGTGCGGGGAGGGCGACGCCGAGCGTCAGGCCGGCCGCGACCAGGCCTCTGAGGATCCATCGCATGTGCTGCTCCTGTCTCGAGTTGGGGGCGGACACTCCGGGAGCGCTTCCAGTTACTGCGCACCGATCGTGTCGGATCAGTCACCCGGTCGTCAACCATCTGTGCTCCAGCTGTTCGAAACTGAACAGCGCCTCAGCTCCTGAAACCGAGAGCGCTCCCAGTGGCACCCCTCCTGTGGTTGGTAATTTGAGGATCAGATAATATGAGATTCAAATGATCCAGACAGGGAGCGCAAGATGAGGATCGTGGTGACCGGGGCTACCGGTCTGGTGGGGCGGCCGCTGGTGCAGTTGCTGGGGGACCGTGGGGTCGAGGTTCGTGCAGTCGCGCGGTCGTCGGAAGTCGCCGTGGACCTTGCTCAGCCGGAGACGCTCGCGCCTGCGCTGGAGGGCGCGGACGCGCTGTTCGTGCATCCGCGCGCAGTGGGTGACAGTGCAGGCAAGGTGCTCGCGCTGGCGAGTGAGCTGGGGGTACGGCGGGTGGTCGTGCTGTCGGCGATCAACGTCGACGACGACCTGGCGCACCAGCCGTCGCGGTTGAACGGCGACCGCAACAAGGAGGTCGAGGAGGCGGTTGTCGCCGGTGGACTGCCGTGGGTCGCGGTACGCCCGAGTTCGTTCGCAGCCAACGTGATCGGCATGTTCGGCGCGCAGCTCCGCGGCGGTGACGTCGTGCGGGCGCCGTACGGCGACTTCGCGGAAGCGCCGATCCACGAGGCCGACCTGGCCGCGGTGATTGCCGAAGCGCTGCTCAACGAGGAGTTCGACGGGCGCAGGCTCCGGGTGACCGGCCCGCAGTCGCTGACCCACGAACAGCAGGTCGCGGTGATCGGTGAGGTGCTTGGCCGGCCGCTGACGTTCCGGGAGGTTCCGCCGGAGTTGGCTGCCAAGGGCATGGTCGCGCACGGTTTGCGCGAGGAGTTCGTGACCGCGCTCATGGCCCGGTACGAGCGCGGCGCCGGGCAACCCGCGGAGGTCACCGACGAGGTGGAACGCGTCCTCGGCCGCCCGGCGCGAACCCTCGCGGACTGGGTCGCGGACCACGCTGCCGCGTTCCACGCCTGACGGGGCTCAGTTCGCGGCGAGCTTTTCGGTGGAGGTGTGGCCGGCCTCGGCGCAGCGGTTCAGGAAGCCGGCGATCAGGTCGAGCTCGTCCTCGGTGTAGCCGGCGCAGATCTTGTCGACCGCGCCGTTCATCCCGCGGTACGCCTGGTAGACCGCCGCCGTCCGCTCCTTGACGACGCTGACGGTCACCCGGCGGCGGTCGGCCTGGTCGCGGTCACGGACGATCCAGCCGCCGCGCTCGAGCCGATCGAGGATCCCGGTCATCGTGGCCGGGTGGATGCCGGCCCGCCGGGCCAGGGCGCTCGGTGTGAGCGCCCCGTCCCTGGCGAGCACGTCCAGGCAGTCCAGCTCGGCGTCCTTGAGGGACAGCTGCGAGCCGACCTGATGATTCAGCAGGGCGAGCTGGACCCGCAGGTCCCGCAGCGCGGTCCTGATCACGGCAGTGCGCGACGGAGCCTTCGGCATACTTCCGCTCTCGTATCATCCGGGATTCAGATCATCTCGAACGGCAGCCTAACTCACCGGACGCGCGCGGCCGAGCGGTGCGGGCGTGAGCACCGGGTGCGCGCGCAGGTACGCGATGAACCCCTCGTGGTCGCGGTCGTTGCGGACCGGATCGGTGAACCCGGCGAACACCGTCGTACCGTCGCCGCCGATCAAGGTGTAGGCGAGCGCGGCTACGCGGTAGTCCCGGGTCAGGTCGAGCGGCTTCCCGTTGATCTGCACGGTCGCGGGATCGACGCGCTGACCGATCGGCTTCGTCGTGTCGTAGGTGTAGCTGACGTTCTGCGACACCGCGAACGGGGCGAACTTCTCGGTCCCTCCTGCCTGCGGCACCCACTGCGCCTCGAAGGCGGCGTGCAGCTGGGTACCTGGCAGCGTGACCGTCAGGATCGGGTTGCCGTACCCGAACGCGCCCCACGCCTCGCCGAACAGCACCGTGCCGTCCACGTCCGACGGGTTGGTGCCCTTGGCAAACAACAGATCACCGGTCACGGCGTTCGACCCGGAGACCGGCTTGACCGAGATCAGGGCCAGGTCGGCGCGCCCGTCGCGGTGCTGGTTCGCGTCCCAGTAGGCGAAGTCCGCGGCCAGGTTGCCCATCGTGCTCTCGCCGGACGCGTTCGGCGTACGGGTGAAGTCGGCGGTGACCCGGGCGAGCGGCGTGGCGTAACGCTTCTTGCCCTGCGCGGTCCAGTAGTCGGCGATGTACTGAAGCTCTTCGTCGAGCGGCACGTCGCGGCTGTTGGCGTGGTTGGTCGACCGGGTGAGCTCACGGATGACCTCGCCGGTGCGCGGGTCCAGCTTGAGGTTGATCTCGTTGATCAGCGACCCGTGGTTACCGGCCTCGACAACCGGCCGCGGTACGCCGTTCGGATCCGGAACCATCATGTTGAACCGGCAGTGCCAGTGCCCGGTCACGATCGCGGCGATGTCCGGCGAGGCGTTCGCGGCCAGCTGGAACACCGGCCCCGACGGGTTCGTCCCCGCGTTGTAGTCGTTCCCGGCGACGCCGCCGTCGTGGATGTTGATGACGATCGCGTTGACGCCGCGCTTCTTGAGCTGCGCGGCCAGCTTGTTCGCCTGCTCCAGGTCGGACAGCGACCGCAGCCCGGGCTGGTACGACGTGGATCCCACCTCGGAACCCACCAAGGTCAGGTGGATGAACGCGATCGGCAGCTTCCGGCCGCCGCCGGCGTCGACCCATTCGATGTTGTACGGCGGCACGATCGTCCGGCCGGTGTCCGCGTGCACGATGTTCGCCGTGTAGAAGCGGAAGTTCGCGCCCTGGAAGCGCTGCCCGGTCGAGTCGACGAAGTTGTCGTCCCGTCCGCTGACCGGGTAGGGCTTGCCCTTCTCCATGTGGTCGACAAGGAAGTCCACCGAGTGGTCGAGCTCGTGGTTGCCGACGGTGCTGAACTGCAGGCCCAGCGCGTTGAGCGCCTCGATGGTCGGCTCGTTGGCGTGCGCGTCGACCTCGAACGGCCAGCCGTTGAAGTTGTCGCCGGACGAGAAGAAGATCGAGTTCCGCTGACCCTCGCGCAGCCGCTTCAGGTGCGTGGCCAGGTACCCGGCGCCGCCGACGGTCACCTGGACGCCGCCCGCGCCGGTGATCACGCTGCCCTGACTGGGTGTCGTCGGCTGCAGGTATCCGTGGAAGTCGGTGATGTTCAGCAGCTGTACGTCGACGTACTCCGAGGCCCCATATGCGGCATTGTCGAGCGCGTGCGATGTGGCGTACGCGACGTCGCCGACCGCGGTCGCGGTGGCGATCGCGCCGGTGGTGGTGAGGAACGTCCGGCGGCGGATCCGACTGTTCACGGCAACCTGCTTCCTGGCGGAGGGGTGCGCGTTAGTGCGCATTATTGCCTCTTTCCGACATTATTAGCTGCCGGACAGGACATGCGTCAACGGCCCAGTGAACAATCGGCCAACCTGAAGTCAGAGACTCCGGGCCGACAGCTGAGGGAGCGGACCGCGGCTGGGGCTCAGCAGGCGGGTGTCGATCGCGTCCTGTGCGAGGCTGGCCGCGCCGAGGGCGACGCACAGGGCGCCGAGGGACGATGCGTGCAACTCCGGGACGCGCGGGCAGAGGCGGTCGAGCTCGGCCGCCAGCGGTTCGAGCAGTACGTCGGCAGCCTGGGAGAACGCCCCGCCGAGGACGAGCAGCCGCGGGTCGACGATCGCGATCGCCGTCGCGGCGGCCACTGCCATGGCGCGCGCGTACTTCCGTACGGCGGCCCGCGCCGCGCGGTCTCCGTCTCGCGCGGCGGCGAAGGCGCGTTCGGCCTTGTCCACCGTGGGAATCTCCGCCGGTACGACGTCGTGCAGGTACTCGAGCGCGGCCTCCCACGCGACACCCCGCAGCGCGGACATGTCGGCCGCCGCACCGAACGCTCCCCGCCGCAGCTGCCCGTCGAGCACCAACGCCAATCCCGTACGCCGTCCCGCGTGCAGAAACACCATGTCTGCCGAGTGATCCGCGCCCCCGCGACGTTGCTCGGCCAGAGCCGCGAGCTGACTGTCGTTGTCGACGACAACGAGCTGCGCCTTGAAGTATCCGGCCAGATCGGTGCCGCCCCAGTCCGGGATCGCATTGGCCCGTACGACGGTGCCCGCAGCGTCAACCAGCCCGGTCGTACCCGCCCCGACGGCCCACACCCGCGCCACCGGTACGCCGGCCTCCCGCGCGCAATCGGCAATCACCCGGTCAGCTGTCGCCAGTCGCTGCTTGCGTGGTGTCTCGGGTGTCACGGAGCGCCGCGCGTTCGCGAGCATCCGCCCGTCGAGATCGGTGAGCACTCCACGGACCGAGAACGCGCCGATGTCCAGCCCGGCGACGTACCCCGCCTCCGCGGGAAACCGGTAGCTGCGCGCCGGCCGACCGCGCCCGCGGATCGCAGGACTCTCCTCGATCAGCCAGCGCCGCGTCACGAGGCTCGACAGCACCTCTTCGACGGCCGTCCGCCCGAGCCCGCTCTGCTCGACGATCTGCGCGACCCGCAACTCGCCGGCCGCCCGCACCGACGCCAGCACCGCACGCTCGTTGAGCTGCCGCAACCGCGAATGATCGCTACCGTCCACCACCGAGGACCCCATGATCGGGCCAGCCTAAACCGAGTTCAGTGGTAGGCGATGGTTGTGATGAGGGCGGCTGCGCACGTTGTGAAGTAGAGGGCCCACGGGGCGAGGTTGTAGTCGTGGACTCGGAGGTGGGCGGCCTGTGGCGGCGAGACTCCTAGATCCACCTTGTCCATCATAGGTTGTCTGAATCTGTCTGGTTGATCCCTTGACGTGCAGTTATGCGCACTGGCTAACTGGCTTCACCCGCCCATGCCCGAGGAGACTCGATGCGCCTGCTCCGGTCTGCTGTCTGCGTGTTCGCCCTGGTTGCCCCACTCGCACTTCTGCCGCAGTACGCCGGTGCGACCGATCCAGCTGTTGCCGCGGTCTCGCCCGAGCCGCAGCAACTCGTTCAACGTGCCGACGGCTTCCCGCTCGCCCCGGTTGTCGGACTGGTCCGCACCGCGCGCTCCGATGCGGATGCCGAGCGCGTCGTACGCCAGGCACTGAACCGCGCCGGCGTCACGAGCATCCGGACCACGAACGGCAGCGACCCCGGTACGCCGACGACCATTTGGCTGGGCCGTGACGCGTCGGCGCTCCGGGCCCTGCACGTTCCGGACAGCACCGGCTTGCCCGTCGAGGGGTACGTCCTCGCCGCCGGACGTGACAGCCACGATCGCGGCCACGTTGTGCTCGACGGCGTCGACTCCGATGGCACGTACTACGCGGCGCAGTCCCTCGCGCAGCTCATCCAGGCCCGCCCCGGCCGAGACTGGGTGCCCGGCGTCGCGATCCGGGACTGGCCGACGATGCGCTACCGCGGCGCGATCGAGGGCTTCTACGGCACGCCCTGGTCACACGCGGACCGCCTGGACGAGCTCAGCTACCTCGGCGACCATCGCATGAACACGTACGAGTACGCGCCGAAGGACGACCCGTACCACCGGGAGCAGTGGCGCGACCCGTACCCGGCCGACAAGCTCGCCCAACTCGCTGAGCTCGTCACCCGCGCGCGCCAGAACAAGGTCGACTTCACCTTCGCGCTCTCGCCGGGCCTGTCGATCTGCTACACCTCGGACGCCGACTTCCAGGCCCTGATCGCGAAGTTCCAGGCGCTGTACGACGTTGGCGCCCGATCGTTCAACGTGCCGCTCGACGACATCGACTACAACTCGTGGCACTGCGCCGCGGACAAGACGAAGTACGGCACGGGCGGAGGCGCCGCCGGCCGGGCGCAGAGCGATCTGCTCAACCGGGTGCAACGCGAATGGGTCGAGACCAAGCCGGACGTCGCGCCGCTGCAGATGGTGCCGACGGAGTACTACAACGTCAGCGAAACGCCGTACAAGAAGGCTTTGCGGGAGCAGCTCGACACCGACGTGGTCGTGCACTGGACCGGGATCGGAGTGGTGCCGCGGACGATCACGGCGGCGCAGGCGGCCCAGGCGAAGGCTGTGTTCGGCCACGACATCCTGATCTGGGACAACTACCCGGTCAACGACTACGCCGCCGGCCGGCTGCTGCTCGCGCCGTACAGCGGCCGGGAGCCCGCCATCGCCGATCACGTCGCCGGCGTCATCTCGAATCCGATGAATCAGGCGGCAGTCAGCAAGATTGCCCTGTACTCGTTCGCCGAGCTCGGCTGGAACCCGGCGAAGTACGACGAGCAGGCGTCCTGGCGCCGCGCGCTGGCCGAGCGGGCGGGCGGCAACCCGGCGACGGCCGCGGCCTTGCAGGTGTTCGCGGATCTGAACACGTACGACGGCACGCTGCATCCGGAGAGTGCGCCCGTGTTCGGTGCCGCGGTCGAGCAGTTCTGGCAGCTGTGGCGATCCGGGCAGCGCGCCCAGGCGATCGCCGTACTGCGGCCACGGGTGAGCGCCATCACCGCTGCACCGGCGACGATCCGGTCGGGCGTTGTCGATCCCGCGTTCGCCGACGAGGCGGAATCGTGGCTCAAGGCAACAGAGTTGTGGGGACAGGCGATGGGGCGCGCCCTCGATCTGCTCGCGGCGCTGGACGCCGGCGACGGAGCGGCGGCCTGGACCGCGCGGCAGCAGATGAGCGGTCTCGTCACCGAGGCCAAGGCGATCCGGGACGGCCGGCTGCCGCACAGCAGTACCTATCCGCGGATCGGTGAACGGGTCGTCGACGAACTGATCGCCGAGACCGGTCGGGTGTACGACCGCTGGCTCGGCGTACAGCCGGGTCGCACCGCGACGACGAACCTGGGGACCTATCAGGACAATGTGCCGGCGCGAATGGTCGATGGAGACCCGAACACGTTCTTCTGGAGCAACGGCGCTCCCGATCAGGGCTCCGAGATCCGGGTCGATCTGGGCGAACCGGCGACCATCGGCGCGATCGAACTGCTGATGGGCAAGGCCTCCAGCCCGAACGACTACATCCAGTCCGGCGCGTTGGAGTACTCGCTCGACGGCACACGATGGACCGAGCTGACCCGCGCCACCACGGCCGAAGTGCGGACCACGGCGCCGGCCGGCACGACCGCGCGTTATGTGCGGTACCGGTCGTTGTCCGCGACCGATTTCTGGGTGGTGGTACGAGAGTTCTCGGTGGAGACGATCGGCGGCCGGAAGACGACGCTGACGGCCAGTGGTACGCCGGCGCCCGCGCCGGGATCGTCGTACCAGCGTGCGGTGGACGGGAACCTGGAGACCGCCTATGTGCCGGTCGCGGCGCCTGGTGCCGGCGATGCGTTGACCGTCGGCCTGTCGGCGCCGAGGGAACTGGCGGGTCTCACGATTCTCCAGCAGTCGGCGAACGTGGGCTCTGCGGACGTGGAGGTCCAGGTCGGTGGAGCCTGGCAGCGCGTCGGCTCCGTCTCGTCGGCGTACGCCGAGGTGCCTGCGAACGATCTTCGCGCCGAGGCCGTGCGGCTGGTGTGGAAGAGCGGGACCCCGGCCGTCGCCGAGATTGTGCCGCTGTGGAGTGACACGCCGCTCGCCGCGCTGCACGTCGACGCGGACCGCGCCGACGTGGTCCGCGGTACGGCGTCGAGCTTCGTGGTCGACATCTCCGCCGAACGCGGCGCCGACGTGACCGGCACCTTGAGCGTCGCCCCGCCGGCAGGGTGGACCGTCGATCCGGCCAGTACGCCGGTCACCGTCAAACGTGGATTCACCCAGTCCGTCACCGTGAAGCTCACTCCTCCCGCTGACGCCGCCCTGGCCGACGTGGACATTCCGGTGACCTTCACCTCCGGCGCGACCACCTTCGACGCCGTACTGCAGGTCGCCGTACGCCCCCGCACAGATGCCGCCAACGTGGCGCTCGATCGTCCTGCCGTTGCCTCAAGCATCGAACCCGGTACGTCGTTCACGGCTGATCTCGCGGTCGACGGAGATACCGCCACGCGATGGGCGTCCGGCTACGACGACGCTTCGTGGCTGCAGGTCGACCTCGGTACGTCGACGCGCCTCGGCAAGCTCGTGGTGCGTTGGGAGGCGGCGTACGGCTCGGCGTACCAGGTGCAGGTCTCGGATGACGGGAGCACCTGGACGACCGCGACCGAGGTGACCGACGGCGACGGAGGGACCGACACGCTCTGGGTCGACGCCACCGGGCGCTACGTCCGCGTGCAGGGTGTGCACCGCGCCACGCAGTACGGCTACTCCCTCTACGAACTCGAGGCCTACCCGGCAATCTGACCTCTCCTCTTGCGGAGGCGGGGCGAGGCACGCTATTAATGCCTCTTGACGATTAGGAAAGTTTCCTAACAGTCGAGTGCACCCTCCCTGCCTGGGCACCGCCCCACCCGGAAGAAGGAGAAGAGCATGCGTACGCCCTTTCTGAAGATGTCGTCCGGACCGCCCTGGCGGATCGCCGGACGGATCGTGACAGCCCTGGCGCTGGCCGCCGTACCGGCCACCGTTTTCCTCGGTGTCGGTCACGCGGCCGAGGCGGCGGACCTGGACGATCCGGTGAAGAAGGAAATCGCCCAGCAGATCGTTTCCTCCGCGGAGAACTCGTCGCTGAACTGGCGGGACCAGTTCGGCTACATCGAGGACATCGGCGACGGCCGCGGCTACACGGCCGGCATCATCGGTTTCTGCTCGGGGACGCACGACATGCTCGAACTGGTCGAGTACTACACCGATCAGGTGCCGGACAACCCGCTCGCCGAGTACCTTCCGGCGCTCCGGGAGGTCGACGGCAGCGACTCGCACGAGGGACTGGACCCCGGCTTCACCGACGCCTGGAAGCAGGCGGCCGCGACGACGGAGTTCCAGGCCGCGCAGGAACACGAGCGCGACCGTGTCTACTTCAACCCGGCCGTCACGCTGGCCAAGCAGGACGGCCTGCGGACGCTGGGCCAGTTCGCCTACTACGACGCCATCGTCATGCACGGCGAGGGTGGCCTGGACAGCATCCGCGCCGACGCGAAGAGCCACGCCGACACCCCGGCCGACGGCGGCGACGAGACGGAGTACCTGAACGCGTTCCTCGATGCGCGCGTTGTGGAGATGAAGAAGGAGGCGGCGCACGAGGACACCAGCCGGGTCGACACCGCGCAACGGGTCTTCCTCGACAACGGGAACCTGGACCTGAACACGCCGCTGAGCTGGGCGGTGTACGGCGAGCCGTTCCGCATCGACACCGATCCCGACCCCGGCACCGATCCGGGCCCGGACCCCGCCGGTGTGCTGATCTCGCAGCACCGGCCGACGACCTCGTCCTCGACCGAGGACTCGACACTGACCGCCGACCGCGCCGTCGACGGCAACACGTCCACCCGCTGGGCGAGCGCCGAAGGGTCCGATCCGCAGTGGATCCGAGTCGATCTCGGAGCGGGAGCAACCGTCTCGAAGGTCAGGCTGACCTGGGAGGCGGCGTACGCGAAGGCCTACCGGGTCGAGATCTCCGACGACGGCTCCACCTGGACGAACCTCGCCACCGAGTCGGCAGGTAACGGCGGCACCGACGAGTGGTCGAACCTGAACGGCCAGGGCCGGTACCTGCGCGTCTACGGGACCGCACGCGGCACGACGTACGGCTACTCCCTCTTCGAACTAGAAGCCTTCGGCAAGACGAGCTAGCCACATCGAACTGCGCGGTGGCGGGTTGTTTCACGCCTGGCGTGCAACAACCCGCTACTTGCGCAACAACCTGCCAGCCGCGCGAACAGCACGAGGCCTTTGAACATGAGAAGTCTGTAATGTTCGGCTCATGCGGTTCTTCGGGAGGGATCGCAGGCTTTGAGGATGCGATCTCCACGCGTGATCTACGGGGTCGTCGCCGGCGTGCTGGTGGTGGCCGGGTTCGTGCTGCCCCGGTACCTGGCCGGCCGGTCCGCGCCGGAACTCGGCGACACAGTCGTCGTACCGGCCTCTACCGTTACGCCGACCCCGGCTCCCTCGATCTCGCCGCCGACCACGGGAGCCTCGCCGGTTTCGCCCGCGCCGGCCCGGACGGCCGGGGTGGACGACGATGATGACGGTGTGGACGACCCGGACGACGATGGCTGATCGCCGCCCGGTGGTCAGCGCCCGGGTGCGGATCATCGGCTGGATGTTCGGCGTCCTCACGCTTGCGCTGGGCGCCTTGGTCTTCCTCACCTGGCAGGTCCTCGCAGCCCGCGCCGACGACTCCGCGGACGACGAACTCACCCATGAGGCGAACAAGTTCCGCGCCTTCGCTGCCTCGCCCGCCGCCGCGTCCTTCCAACGCCCGGAGGATCTGCTGGACCGATGGCTGCAGAGCAATCTGCCGGACGATTCCGAGGCCCTGTTCACCATCGTCAACGGCAACCCGTACCACCGCAGCCAGGGCAGCCCGCCCGCACGCCTCGATACCGACGCTGCTTTCGTACGGCGCCTCGCCGGCGCCACGGAACCGGCGTACGGCTGGATCGACAGCACCGCGGGCCGCGTCCGGTACGGCGTACTTCCGGTGCGGATCGGGGCGCAGCCGGTCCGCGCGCAGCTCGTCGTACTCGAGTTCCGGGACCTGATCGCGAAGCCGTCGATGGAAGCGGCCCGCGCGCTGGTGATCATCGCCGCGATCACGCTCGTGCTGGCCGCCGGCGCCAGTTGGCTGGTCACCGGCCGGGTGCTCGCTCCGATCCGGCAGCTGCGGACGACGGCCGAACGGATCAGCGAGACCGACCTCCGGCGCCGGATCGATGTCGTGGGCAACGACGATGTGGCGCACCTGGCACGGACGTTCAACACGATGCTGGACCGGCTCGAGGACGCGTTCGTCGCGCAGCGCGAGTTCGTCGACAACGCCGGGCACGAGCTGCGGACCCCGATCACGGTGATTCGCGGGCATCTGGAACTGATGGGCGACGACCCGCGGGACCGCGCTGAGACGAAGGCGCTCGTGCTGGACGAACTGGCCCGAATGAACCGGATGGTCGACGACCTGCTGGTCCTCGCGAAGAGCGACCGGCCCGGGTTCCTCGAACTCGGCGAGGTCAATCTGACCGAACTCGTCGTCGAAGTGGTCGCCAAGGCGCGACCGCTGGCCGAGCGAGCCTGGCGGGTCGCGGCGACCGCGGACGCGACGATCCTCGCCGACGGGCAGCGGCTCACACAGGCCCTGATGCAGTTGGTGTCCAATGCGGTCCGGCATACGAAGACGGATGACCGGATCGAGGTCGGGTCGTACCTCGACGCCGACGGCAGCGTGCTGCTGTGGGTGGCCGACTCCGGGCCGGGGGTTCCGCCGGAGGATCGGGAGCGGATCTTCGAGCGGTTCGCTCGCGGTACGGCGCAACGCCGTACGGAAGGAGCCGGGTTGGGTTTGGCGATCGTACGATCGATCGCCCGGGCGCATGGCGGCGACGTACGGTTGGCCGCCGGGCCGGGTGCGCGGTTCGAGCTGACGTTGCCGGCCGGAGTGGAGGCGGAGTGAACCGGATTCTGATCGCCGAGGACGAGGAGCGGATCGCCTCGTTCGTCGAGCGCGGCCTGCGCAGCAACGGGTTCGTGACGACGGTAGTCGGCGACGGCGAGACGGCGTACCAGGAAGGTGCTACCGGCAACTACGACCTGATGGTCCTGGACATCGGGCTGCCTCGGGTGGACGGGTTCACCGTGCTGCGACGGTTGCGTGAGGCAAGGGTCGCGATGCCGGTGGTGATCCTGACGGCGCGCGACAGCGTCCGGGACAAGGTTGCCGGGCTGGAGGGCGGTGCGGACGACTACCTCGCCAAGCCGTTCGCGTTCGAGGAGCTGCTGGCGCGGGTCCGGCTCCGGCTGCGCAGCGAAGGCACGCCGGACGCGAACATCCTGCAGGTCGGAGAGCTCAGCCTGGACCTGCGGACCCGGCGCGTGTTCGTCGACGGCGCGTCGATCGACCTCACAGCGAGGGAGTTCCTGCTCGCCGAGGTGTTCTGTCGGCATCCCGACCAGGTGCTGTCGCGCGAACAGCTGCTCTCGCAGGTCTGGGGCTTCGACTTCGACCCGGGCTCGAACGTGGTCGACGTCTACATCCGGTACCTGCGCCGCAAGCTCGGCGCCGACCGGATCCAGACCGTGCGCGGGATGGGGTACCGCCTGCTTCCGTGAGAGGTCTCTCACGATCGCCTCAGCGGGTTCTCACGGCAGGGCGGAAAGATGGAAGCAACATCAGCCACCTGGAGGAAACCATGTCCGGTCTGGGACTCGCGATACCCGCCGACCTGCTCACCATCGCTCTGCTTGCCTACGGCACCTACTTTCGCCGCTACCACCGGCGCGACCTGCTGCTCGCGTACGTCGCGCTGAACGTCGGCGTCCTCGCGGTCACCGCGATGCTGGCCGGTAGTGGCGCCGGGGTGGGGCTCGGGCTCGGCCTGTTCGGGATCCTCTCGATCATCCGGCTCCGCTCGGACTCGATCACCCAGGAAGAGGTCGCGTACTACTTCATCTCGCTGGCCCTCGGCCTCGTCAACGGCCTGCATCCCGGTCCGTTCTGGCTCGCGCCCGCGTTGAGCTTCCTGCTCGTCGCCCTGATGTACGTCGTCGACCACCCGCGACTCACGCTGCGGTCGCGGCGTCAGAAGGTCGTTCTCGATCAGGCGTATCCGGATGTCCGTGACGTCGGTCCGGCGCTCGAGCGGTTGCTGCGCGCCGACGTCCGGTACTTCGTCGTACTCGATCTGGATCTGGTCACCGACACGACCGTCGTCGACGTCCGCTATCGCACGCGGGCGGACGCGCCGGCCGCCGTACGTCCGTTCCAGCGGTACGCGTCGTGAGGACCCGGGCCGCGTTGACGGGCGCGCTCGCCGAGTTGCGGCCGATCTCGCTGGAGGAGGTGCTGGCCGAGGCGGCGCTGCAGGTTCGGGTGGATCGCAAGTACCTGGTGCCGGTCGGGGTGTTCGTCGAACTGGTGAACCGGTTGCGCGACCGGTTCGCCGTACTGGAGATCGACGGGCAGCGGAGCTTTCAGTACGAGTCCGTGTACTTCGACACGCCGTCGCACGGACTGTACCGGCAGCATCTCCAGCGCCGGCGCTACCGGTACAAGGTGCGTACGCGGACCTATCTGGACAGCGGCGAGTGCAGCTTCGAGGTGAAGCTGAAGGGCAATCGCTCCGAGACGATCAAGTCACGCCTGCCGTACGCCGCCTCGGATCGCGGGCGGTTGACGGGTCCCGCTCACGATTTCCTCGCCGAGCAGCTCAGGACGGCGTACGGCGTGGGGCCCGTCGACGGACTGCGGCCCGCGCTTCTCACGACGTACCGCAGGAGCACGCTCACTGACCCGACGGCACACGAGCGCCTGACCTGCGACATCGACCTGCGCTTCTCCGACGCGACCAGCTCGATCGACGTCCTGCCCGACTCCGTCCTCGTCGAAAGCAAGACCAACGGCCAGACCGGAGCCGCAGACGCCGTACTGCGGGACCTCCGAATCCGCCCGATCCAGGTCAGCAAATACTGCGTGGCGGCCGCGCTCCTGAACCCGACTCTCCGAGCCAACCCCTGGCACCGAACTGTCCACCGCTTGGTTGTGGGGTGAGGGTCGGGGTACCGGGAGGGGCGATGGAAGGAGTGACCGACATGCCTGCAGGATCGAATCGGAAGCGCGAACGGCAGTACGAGCACATCAAGGAAGGCCTGAAGGACCGGGGCCGGAGCGAGGACATCGCCGAGGAGATCGCGGCGCGCACCGTGAACAAGGAGCGTGCCCGCGCCGGCGAGGCGAAGGAGTCGAGCCGTTCCTCCACCCACGACATCTCGTCCGGACGCCGCGGCGGACTGCGCTCGCACAGCGGTTCGAAGGGTCGCACGAAGGAACAGCTCTACAACGAGGCCAAGCAGAAGAACATCAAGGGCCGCTCGACCATGACCAAGGCCCAGCTCGCCAAGGCCGTCGGCCGTTAGGCCGGGTCCACAAGCGGGCGCCGCGGTTCACGCGGTCGTAGCGTCCGGCCCCAGGTTGCGGCGGATCCAGTTCTCGATGCCTGCCACGTGTGACAGCGACAGCGCGGCGGCGACGCTGGGCTGCCGGTCACCGATCGCGAGGGCGATCGCGCGGTGCTCGCGCTTCGTCTGCTCGAAGGCGTCTTCCTGAGTGACAGCTCGCCAGGTTCGGGCTTGGTGGGTACGTCCGGCGACGCTGTCGATCAACGAGCACAACACCGGATTGCCCGCGGCCGTCGCGATCCGGTGGTGGAACTCCAGGTCGTTCGCCACAACGTCGCCGACCGGGCTGTCGACGTCGACAGCCCCGGTCAGCGCGAGTAGTTCGGCCACGTCGTCGGCGCTCATCAGGAGCGCGGCCTTCTCTGCGGCCATCGGTTCGAGCGCCCGGCGTACCTCGAACAGGTCGAGGATGCCGGAGTCCTGATGGAAGTCGATGATGAAGCTCATCGTCTCCAGGAGCAGGTCGGGCGTCAGGCTCGTGACATAGGTACCGTCGCCCCGCCGTACGTCGAGGATCCGCAGCATCGACAGCACGCTGACCGCCTCGCGCAGCGGGCTCCGCGAGATGCCGAGCTGGTCGGCGAGATCTGCCTCGCGAGGCAGCTTGTCGCCCGGCTTGAGGCGGCCGTCGAGAATCATCGTCTTGATCTTCTCGATCGCGACGTCGGTCAGCGCCATCCGGCTCCCTTCTCAGTCCTTTGGACGTAGGCGCAGCGTAGCCATGCCGCCGTCGACCGCGAGCGCCGTACCCGCCGTCGAGCCGGAGGAAGGCCCAGCCAGGTAGACGACTGCGAGTGCGACCTCCTCGGCGGAGACCAACCGTCCGTGCGGTTGACGCGCGTCAAGGGCAGCGCGCTCGGCGACGGGATCGGGCGCCGCGTCGAGCAGGCGCTGCACCCAGGGAGTTGCCGCCGTACCGGGGTTCACGCAGTTGACCCGGATACCTTCGCGGAGATGGTCGGCGGCCATCGCCAGCGTCAGCGACTGCACCGCGCCTTTCGTGGTGGAGTAGAGCGCTCGCTGGGGAATGCCGGTGGTCGCGGCGACCGAGGCGACGTTGACGATCGCGGCAGCCGGTGACTCACGGAGGTACGCGAGTGCGGCCCGGCTGACCCGGACCGCGCCCATCACGTTGACGTCGAAGACCCGGTGCCACTGGTCGTCCGGGTTGTCCTCGATCGTGCCCTGTGCGCCGATGCCCGCGTTGTTGACCACCACGTCAATTCGGCCGAACGCCTCGACGACCTGCTGAACCGCCGTACGCACACTGGCGTCATCCGTCACGTCGGCCTTGATCCCGAGCACGCCCTCCGGGACGCCAGCAGGTTCGAGGTCGAACGCCGCGACGCGCGCACCCCGCGCGGTGAGTTCGCGGGCGACGGCCGCACCGATGCCCGATCCGCCTCCGGTGACGATCGCGACCAGGCCGTCGAACTCCCCGGCGCTCATCAGGCGCCCTCGAACGCGACGTACTCCTGGCGCTGCCGGCCCAGACCGTCGATCTCCACCTCGACAACGTCGCCGGGCCGCAGATACGAGAACCGGCCGGACAGCGCCACGCCCTCCGGCGTTCCCGTCATGATCAGGTCGCCCGGGTCGAGCACCATGTACTGGCTCAGGTGATGGATGACCGTGGCGACGTCGAAGATCTGGTCGGCGGTGCTGGAATCCTGGCGGGGCTCGCCGTTGACGAAGCTGCGCAGGCTGAGCTTCTGGTGCTCGATCTCGTCGGGAGTGATCAGCCAAGGACCGACCGGACTGAAGCCGGCGGCGATCTTGCCCTTGCTCCACTGGCCGCCGGACTGCTCGATCTGGAAGGCGCGCTCGGACAGATCGTTGGCCACCACGAAACCGGCGACATGCTCCAGGCTGTCCGCGGGGGAGTCGAGGTACGACGCACGCTTGCCGATCACCACTCCGAGCTCGACCTCCCAATCCGTTTTCGTGCTGTCCTTGGGGATCGTCACGGGGTCGTTCGGGCCGGCCAGCGTGTTCGGTGCCTTGAAGAAGATGACCGGCGACGACGGCGGCTCGGCGCCGGACTCGGCGGCGTGCGCGGCGTAGTTCATGCCGATGCAGACAATGGCGCCCGGCCGGGCGATCGGCGGACCGATCCGCAGGTCGTCGGCGTTCTCGACCAGCGGCAGTTCATCGGCGGCCAGTGCGGCCGCGACCCGGGTCGGCCCGTCGGACTCCCAGAACCGCGCGTCGAGGTCCGCGGTGAGCCCGGCGAGGCTGCGGACGCCGTCCCCGGTGACGACGACCGGCGCTTCCGCACCGAGAGGACCCAAGCGGGCGAACTTCATCGCACTACCTCCAGATCGTATCTTTAGCCGCTTTGACTGGCTGATTCGCGGCTTCGGTTCACATTGACAGGTGAAACATATGATGTCTAGCGTGCGTCCACAGTTCAGAACGCTGGGGAGCAGACGTGATTGACGTACCGCGGTTCGGTCTCGGGTGCGCACCGCTCGGCAACCTTTTCCGGCAGTACTCCGAGGCCGAGGCCGACGCGATCCTCGACGCGGCCTGGAACGCCGGCGTCCGGCACTTCGACACCGCACCGCACTACGGGCTGGGGTTGTCCGAGCAGCGCGTGGGCCGTTTCCTCGCTACGAAGCCGCGCGACGAGTACGTTCTGTCGACCAAGGTCGGGCGCCTGCTGCGGGAGGATCCGTCGTGGGACGGATCGGCGATGGCCGCCGGCGGATTCGTCGTACCTGCGCGTCTGCAGCGGGTGCTCGATTACTCGGGTGCCGGAGTACGGGCGTCGGTCGAGGAGTCACTGGACCGGCTGGGCTTGGATCGGGTCGACATCCTCTATGTGCACGACCCGGAGTTGTCCGGGATCCCTGGCGCGACGGACTCGGCGTTGGCGGCACTCGCCGAGTTGCGGGACGAGGGGATCGTTGCGGCGATCGGCACCGGTTCGCTTGGCATTGATGCTCAGCTGACCACGGTCCGCACTGGGCTGGCCGACGTACTGATGGTGGCCAATCGCTACACGTTGCTGGACCAGAGCGCCGTACCGGAGCTGGTGGATGCGTGTGATGTGCACGGGGTACGGATTGTGGCGGCGGCTGTGTTCAACAGCGGGCTGCTTGCTTTCACGCCGAGCCGCGACGCGAAGTACGACTACGAAGCTGTTCCCGACGACGTCTTCGCTCGTGCGCTCGAGATCGACAAGGTTTGCGCCGACCACGGCGTCGACCTTCCCGCCGCTGCGCTCCAGTACCCGCTGCTCGATCCGCGCGTCATCTCAGTCGTCGCAGGCGCCGCAACTCCCGACCAACTCCGCCAAAACCTGACCCACCTCGACGCCCCGATCCCACCGGCACTCTGGCAAGCCCTCACCACCCGCGGCCTCATCCCGAGCTAAGCCAGTCGGGGTATCTCCTCCCGTTGGACAGGAGGTGTCGGGTGGCTGGGTAGTGCACCTGAGCGTGATTGTGGTCGTGCGTACGGTGTCTCGCTGGTGCACTACCTGTCGAGCTTGCACACCGTCGACCGACCGGCGGGGCGGCCGTTCGGGGTCGGCGAAGGCGTCGTACGCGGTCGATGCCAATGGCAACCTGTCGAAGGGCCGGAAGTCGTACCCGCTGACGATGAAGCCCGTGGTCGAGGTACGCCGAGCTGCTTCAACGTCTGTGCGGCCTGAGCGTACGCAAGCACCCGCTCCGGGCGACGCGCCGGAGTTATGCGCTGCTGCCGATCATCGTCGAACGACCAACCACTGGATTCCATGCAGCACATTCCTCCCGTTGAGTTGGCACGCAGAGACCATCATCAGTCGTCTCACCGCTGACCGCAGCGGTACAGCGTGTCAGGGGTGCAGCAGAGCGCCGAAACTCTGCTCGACTGCCTTGAGTGACTGCTCGACTGTCTGGCCATCGACCACGATGACGCGTGCGTCGGTCCCCTCGAGCTGACTTCGCACCAGCTCCCAACCCCAGACCAGACCGCCATGCTCGCCGCCTGGATTCCTGCCTTCCAGCCGTGCAAGCTGTTCGTCCTTGGAAGGCATCAGCCACACGGCGTTCTCGGCAACCCCAGCCATTGCCGGCGTGACAAAGGCACCCTCGACAACCACCGATGTCGCCACAGGCAACGACCGGATGTCCTCGATGATCATCGGCCGCCGATCAAAATCCCCTGGCCCGCTCCCCAACACATGAAGCCCCGCCGCGGCCGCGCGCTCCTCATGATCCAGAGCATGAGCATCCACGCTGTACCAAACAAACCCGTACTTCCGCGCCAGCAACCGACTCACCGTCGTCTTGCCCGCCCCAGCCGGCCCACCCACCCAAAAGATCATATAAATCAAGTCTATCCACGGCGTCCTAGTCGGTCGGGGTGGTCAGCTGGACGGTCTGGCCGGTGCTGATGGAGTCTTCGATCGCGCAGATGATCTGTGTGACGAGTACGCCGTGGTCGATGTCTGGTCCGAGGTCGCCGCCGTCGACGAGTCCCGCCGCGAAGTTCTGCACCATCCACACGGCAGGGCCGACCTGCGATCGCCCGATCCGGCCGGAGACCGGCCACGCCGACCGGTACTTGTCGCTCACCACAGTGAGGCCCTGATGCGACAGATCCGCGGTCACCGACCCCTCGGTGCCGATCACCTGGAACCGGAAGTCGACGATGCCGTCACCGGCGTCCGGGAGCGTCCACGCCGATGAGAGCGTCGCCGTCGATCCGTCGTCGAAGGCGACCAGGGCGTGCACCACGTCCCACGTGTCGATGCCGCGCCGAGCGAGGACACCACGAGATCCCACCGCGCTGACCGACACGGGCTTCCGGCCGGTGAGCCAGAGGACAAGGTCGAGGGTATGCGGCATGAGGAACCAGGCCGGCGACGACTGAGCCGCCCACGACAGCATGGTGGTCGGCACGAAGAAGGAGTTGCTCAGGGTGGCCGATGCCGTGATCGGCCTGCCAAGGCTCGCCATCGCTGTCTTCGCTTGTACGACGTGAGGGTTCCACCGGTTCTCGAAGCCGACGAGGCATCGAACGCCCGCGTGGTGAACCGCCGCAGCGATGGCGTGGGCGTCGTCGAGGGTGGTGGCGACCGGCTTCTCGATCAGCAGGTGCTTACCGGATTCGGCCACGTCGACGGCGATCTGGCGGTGGGCGAAGTCTGGGGTCGCTACGATCACGGCGTCCGGATCGAAGGCCTCGAGCAACTCCGGATGCGACCCGGTGACAGGTAGACCCGTGGCGGCCCTGGCGTCCTCGGCCACCTTGGCCGAGGGTTCCGCGAAGCCGACGACAGTGACATCCGGCTGCTCCTTGAGAGCCTCGGCGAACAGCCTCCCGCGCAAGCCTGCGCCGACAATGCCTATGGTGACCATCAGAACAGTGTGAAGCCGCCGTCGACCTTGACGACAGAGCCGGTCATGAAACTGGACGCCTCGCTCGCCAGGAAGATTGCCACCGGCCCCAACTCCGGCGGCAAACCGTAGCGCTTCATGGCGGCGGGATCGACACACCACTGCTTGAACTCCGGCTGGTCGACCGGCGACATCTCTGTCAGGAAGTACCCCGGCGCCATCGCGTTCACGCGGATCCCGTGCGGCGCCCACTCGGCCGCCAGAGCCTTGGTCAATTGATGGACGGCGGCCTTCGACGACAGGTACGACGCCTGCCAGCGGGGCTGGTTGACGATCTCGGCCGACATCGAACCGACGTTGACGATGGTGCCTCCGCCCCGCTGCGCCATCCGGCGTCCGACCGCACGACTGCAGTACCAGACGCCGTCGACGTTGACGGAGAACACGTCGTGCCAGGCTTCGTCGGGCGTCTCGAAGGCCCGGCCGGCGACGCCGATGCCGGCGTTGTTGAGCAACACGTCGATCTCGCCGAACTCGGTACTGACCTGCTCGACCGCACGTTCGACGTCCTCGACATCGGACACCTCGAGCTGTACGCCGTACGCGCGAATGCCGAGCTCGCTCAGTTCGTTCGCGGCGGCCTCGGCCGATGCGAGGGTGCGCGCCGTCACCGCCACCGCCGCACCGGCGTCGCCGAGCGCTTCGGCCATCGCGCGTCCAAGCCCCCGGCTACCACCGGTGACCAGAGCAACCTTGCCCTCGAGGGAGAACTTCTGCATCGCGTTCATGGCGTCCTTTCGATGGGATGGTGCGTCAGCAGCACACTATTGGTGAGGAGGATGAGTGCATGATCGACTCGCGACTTGCCGCGATCGAGGGCCGGCTCGTGGTGTCCTGCCAGGCCTACCCTGGTGAGCCGATGCGGTCCCCGGGCGTCATGGCTGCCGTCGCGCAAGCCGTCGTCGCAGGTGGTGCGAGAGGTGTCCGGGCCCAAGGTGTCGAGGACCTAGCGGCCATTCGCCCGCTTGTCGACGTCTGCCTGATCGGATTGGTCAAACGCGGAGCCGACGGCGTCTTCATCACGCCTATCGTCGCGGATGCCCTGGACTGTGTCACCGCCGGCGCGGACATCGTCGCGGTGGACGGCACGCGCCGCGACCGCCCCGACGGACAGCCCCTGGCCGCGACCGTCGCCGCCGTCCACGCAGCGGGCGCTCTGGTGATGGCCGACTGCGGCAGCCTTGACGATGCCCTCTACAGCGTCGCAGCAGGTGCCGATTGCGTCGGAACCACGCTGGCCGGCTACACCGGCGAGCGCCCGGTTACCGACGGCCCCGACCTCGACCTGCTCACCCAAGTCGTCGCGCAGCTGTCCGTCCCGGTCATCGCCGAAGGACGCATCCGCAACCCCGACGACGCCCTGGCTTGCCTCGACGCCGGCGCGTACGCCGTCGTCGTCGGGACCGCAATCACCCACCCCACCCGCATCACCCAAACCTTCACAGAACAACTGCCCCACCGCGGGACGGCGCTATCCGATGAAGGCCGTCATCCGGATCGAGACAAGTAGCCCGGGGAGGTCGGCGCCGAGTTTGGCGACGTAGCGCGTCGGCGGCTCGGATGGGAACCACCGCGCGTATTCCTCGTTCAGGCCGGTGAAGTCGGCGGGGTTTGTGAGGAGTACGCCGACCTCGATAACGTCGTCCAGGGTCGCGCCGGCGGCGTGGAGGATGGCCTCGCAGTTCGTCAGTGCCTGTCTTGTCTGCGCTTGGATGGTGCTTTCGACGAGGCTGCCGGTGCTCGGGTCGACACCGGCGGTGCCCGAGACGAGCACGTGGGGTCCGGCCTTGACTCCCTGGCTGTAGAGCGGCGAAGCCGGAGCGTTCGCGGTCGTGATGATCTGCCGTGCCATGACGGTCCTCCCTGTTCTCGCATTCCGTCCGCCAGAGCAGCATCGCAGCTTCGGCATGCTCCCGGGTGGCACTGGGTACAACTGTTCTGTGAGCAGTCAGTGGCTCGCGGTGACTTCAGAGCCGAGGAGGTCTGGCCATGAACGCCCAGCACCGGATGGTTATCGAAGCTGACAACGGAGCGGAAGTCCTGTTCGTGTGTCCGCACGAGGGTTGTGGCCGTCGCTTGGTGCTCAAGCGTTCGGGCGGACTGGTCGTGCTCGATCGAGGTGACTTCTTCGCCTTGCACTCCGGTGGGCGCGGGGTGGAGGTCTGGGCCGACATCGCCAGCTGACCTGCGCGTTTCCCCTTAGCGAAGCCTGAGTGCCGACGCTCAGCGGCACCGTGGGTGCCCACTCAGCGCTGCCCCGCACCCTCGGTACGAGGCGGATCCCACCCTGGGCCGCCCGTAGTAGGGGGAGTTAGTCATGCTGCAGTTCGATCCCAACATTCCAGGCCAGAACCCTGGCGATCCCTCCGTGATCGAGGGCAACATCACCACCCTCGAGATCGTGGACCCCGCCCTCAACTTCTGGCCGCTCGAGCGCCCCAACCACGTCCTGGACACCAAGGCGCCGTTCAAGGTCAAGGTCGAGTGGACGCTCAAGGGCTGGTTCGCGCCTGTGTGGCTTCAGGCTCTCGGCGGCAACTGGAACGTCCAGCTCTTCGCCGAGTCCATCGGCGGAGGCCCGGAGATCCTTCTGGCCGCGAGGAACGATGTTCCAGCCAGCGGGGCGGTCCTCAGCTATGCCGCAGAGCTCACCGTTCCGCCCTTCAAGTTGCCCGAGGGCAACCCGGGCGACGAGACCAGCGGGATCTACAAGCTCGTGGCCTCGGTTTTCCTCAACAGCGACCTGACCTACCTGGGCCACGGCTACGACATGATCGGGTTCGCCGAGGGACCGATCATTCAGGTCGAAGACCCGAAGTGACCGGCGGACCGGTCCCTTCGGGAGGCGAAGACAGATGAGTGTCCCGCTCGCGAGTTTCCGTGAACTGAAGGGCATCGGCCCGGCTACCGAGGCCCGCCTGCACGAGTCGGGTATCTACACCTGGGAGACACTGGCCGCGGCGGCCGCAGCGCTCGCGTCGGTCCACGGCGAAGGCGAGACGCTACGGGACGTGGCGCATGTAGTGGCAGCACGGGGGGCCGAGGAGGACGACCATGCCGATGGCCCCGGCCTGCCGGGCGGCGAGCGAGTCGAAGCGTTCGTCGTACGGATGGCGCTGACGGGTGAGGGCGATCCGCAGCGCTGCGAGGTGACTCATGTCCGCACGATGGCCGAACAGACCTGGGCCGGCTGGACCCCGGCTCAACTGGTCGGATTCATCGAGGAGAAGGGCAGCGTTCAGGCCCACAAAGAGCCGAACAATGAGGCGAACAGTGAGGCGAACAAGGAGGTGCCGCGGCGTGTCCCGACGTCGCGCCGCCGACGGGAGGCGGCGCTCGGGGAGCCGCTGTCGCTGGATCACGATGTAGTGCTCGACGCCGGCAAGGTACTCGGCGGATCGAGCCGCGACATCGACCTGGTAGTCACCAACACCGGCGCTGCCGGTGGTGACTTCAGGTACCAGGCCACGCTGTCCGCTCGCCGGTACGGGAACGGGGAGGGCTGGACCGAGGTGGGGCACGGGGACGGGATCGGCTCCGCGGCGCACGAGGTCGCGCTGAAGTTCCCGGCGGTCGACCTGGCCACGGGGATCCACAGCCTGCAGTTGCTCCTCAGGGTGAACCTGGCTGCGCCGGCCAGTCGACCTCCGGCGCTGGTGCTCGCCTAGTACGACGAGGCGCCGCAAGCATCAACTGCTTGCGGCGCCCTGTCGTCAGGCCGAGCTGTTCCGGATCGCGTCGTACAGCCTGATGGTGTCGGGTGCGGGGCTGGCGTCGATCCTTGCCTGCAGGATCCGGGCACAGAACTCGTACTGCCGCAGCGCCTGATAGGTGCGTCCCTGTTCGGCGTAGCAGCGCATCAGGAGGCGATGGGCGTCCTCACGGCACGGATCGATGTCGAGCATGCGGTGCGCGGTCGCGATGCAGTCGTCGGTCCGGTGGTCGGTGAGCTCGATGCGGCTGAGTCGGTCGAGGGCGTCCACGAGCTTGATGCGCAGGCTCTCGCGCGGCAGCAGGGTCCATTGCTCGAACGGCGCATCGGCGGCGAAGTCACCGCGGTAGATGGCGATCGCGTGCCGGTACGCCGTTCTGGCGTCCTCCTGAATGTCAGCCCGCTCGGACGCCGCGGCCGCCGACAGACCTCGCTCGAAGGTTTCCACGTCGACCTCGACGAGAAGCTTCGGGTTGATCCGATAACCGCCGTCGGCGTACTCCACGACGTTCAGCGCGGTGACGCCGAGGAACGCTCGGCGCAGGCCGCTGACCGCGACCTGCAGCCGGTTCCGCGCGGCCGCGGCTGGGGCGTCGTGCCAGAACTCTTCGAGTAACTCGTCCCGTGCGCAGGCGTGCTGCTTTCGGTAGAGCAGGTACCGGAGCACGCTCGTACCCCGCTGCCCGTTCCACGACGCGACCGGCGCGCCATTGACCTGTACCTCGAGGGAGCCGAGCAGTTGCGCTTGCAATCTGCCTTGCCGCGGCGCCGCCTGCACGGTGGGCAGGCGAGGGACCTCGCGTAGCGCCGCCCGGCCACCGCCGAACCAGTGTTGCCTGGTAGGTCTCGGTCGGGTCAGCTCCCTGCGCAGGGACGATGCCCAGATCGGCCGCAGCCATCCCCATTGCTGCTCCATCGGCACCAACCACGGCCGAAGCTGCTCGGAGGTGACCGGTCCCGTCCCCATCTGCGGATGCCAATAGCCGACCGCCACCGCAACTTGCAGTGCGCTGCGCTGCTCGGGCGTCAGACGGTCGAGCAGCGCGGTGGTGAGACAGCCGAGCAGGGACGGTACGCCGTACGACGAGTTGAGGGCCTCGTCCACGGCGTCCGGCGACCACAGACGCGCGGCGGCCAGAACGTCATCGAGTACGGCGGCGTGCCGACCGGTGAATCTCAGCAACCGCGCCCGGTCGGGGGCTGACGAATAACCGTCCAGAGCAGTGTTGTCGGCGAGGTCGGACGCAGATACGACGCAGTCCGGGCCGCGGGCGACCGGCGGATGCAACCGGCTCTCGGAAACCACCACCATCCGGACCCCACGTTCGGTGATGGCCAGCCGAATCGCCTTCACCAGCCTCGTGAGACCAGGGGTCACCCGGCGTCCGAGCTCGAGCACGATGACCGCGCCTTCTGGTGCGCCGTAGATCATCTCGCCCAGTCGTAGTGCAGGCAGCGGCCTGGTCCCGGGTTGCGGCTCGGTGGGCAACCAGCGATGCCCGCAAGCCGCTGCGAGCGACTGTGCCAGTTCTGTCGGGCGGATGTCCTGGGCGCGCAGCCACACGCAGTCGTTCCATCGCTGCCAGCTGTCGATCACGCCGGCCAATCGCTCGGCGGCGTACGACCCCGGCACCCCACGCACCACGGAAAACGGTGCCTCTGCGATGCGTTGGACCGCCGGGCTGATGACGCCCTGGGCGGCCAGGGGGCGCAGGACCGGCGGCAAGTACATGGTGACGTTCCCCCTCCGCGCGATGCGCGTTCACCAGTACGGATGCGGAGCGTGTCGACCGTGATACGTATTCAAATGCTTAAACCTCGGCCACGGCTGTCGCGGCCCGCGCTCAGATTGTGTAGCGGGCTGTCAGGGTGGTCATGGCTTCGTCGATGCTGGGGTCGATGCGACGGCGGGCCGGGTCTTCGTCGTACCAGCTGATGATTTCGCGGGCGCCGGATTCGAACGGGATGGTGGCGACATAGTCCGGGACGACGCGACGGAGTTTGGTGTTGTCGAAGACGGCTGAGTGGGTCTTGTCGCCGAGGAGACCAGCACCCCACGCCGGATGTAGCGCGGCGATGGCGTCCGACGGGACGTGCACGATCTGGGCGGAGGTGCCGGCCGCAGCGGCGAGTGTGTTCGCGATCTGGTCCCAGGTGAGGACGTCGTCGGAAGTGATCTGGAAGGCCTCGCCGAGGGTGCGGGGGTGGCCAAGCAAGGGAACCAGGCCGCGAGCGAAGTCGCGGTGGTGTGTCAGGGTCCACAGGGAGGTGCCGTCGCCGTGGACCACGACGGGCTGACCGCGGCGCATGCGTTCGACGATCGTCCAGCCGCCGTCGAACGGGACCAGGGTGCGGTCGTAGGTGTGCGAGGGCCGCACGATCGTGACCGGATAACCCTCGTCGCGGTACAGCCCGGTGAGGAGGTCTTCGCAGGCGATCTTGTTGCGTGAATACTGCCAGAACGGGTTGCGCAAGGGCGTCGACTCGGTGATCGGCAGTCGGGCCGGTGGTGTCTGGTACGCCGATGCGGAGCTGATGAAGACGTACTGGCCGACTCGTCCTCGCAGCGCGTCGGTGCGAGCGCGCACCTGATCAGGTGTGAACGCCAACCAGTCGACCACGACATCGAAGTCCTCGCCGGCAACTGCGGCGAACGCCGATGCGTCGTCGACGTCGGCGGTGAGCACTCGCGTCTCCGGAGGCAGCGGGCGGGTCGAGGTCTTGCCTCGGTTGACGACCGTGAGGTCGAGCCCCGCCTCGACTGCTCGCCACGAGCAAGCCGAACTGATGGTTCCCGTCCCGCCGAGAAAGAGCACACGCAAGCCAGTCATTCAGACAACTCCTCGAGGTCGTAGCGCGATCCTCGCACCATCTTCACCCAGGTAGCCAACCGCTACACCTGGGAATGGATGGGGCGGGGGACGGGAACCTGGAGGTGGATTCACGTTCCTCTGTTCGGAGGTCATCATGAGTACGACGCCTGTACCGCCTGTGCCGCCGCTGCCCGATCCGACGGATCCGGACCGGTCCTTCCCGGGCCGGACTGACCCGGACGACGATCCGGACACCACGCCGTACCCGGACCCCGAGCCGACGCCGAACGAGGACCCCGACGAGCAGCTTCCGCGGCCGGACGGGACGAGCTAACCTGCTCCGCCTGCTGACTTCGGGAGGTAGCGGGGAGCGGTGGCGGGGGTCTCTCCCTCCACGACCTGCCGCAGGCGGTCGAGGGCGCCCGTCCACAGCTTGTCGAACTGGGCCAGCAGGCTGTGGCGGATGCCGCCGTGGGTCAGGATCAGGTGCGTTTCGTCCTGCCCTGGGACCACGTCCACCAAGACCGTGCTGGCGGGATGCGGCGGATCGTCGAAAGCTGCCCGGAAGTAGTGCGGGGGTTCGCAGACCGTGACGATCCCGGTCTGTTCGGCCCGCGCCCGTGTCACGACCATGAACCCGCCGTACTGCGTGTCGCTCAGTACGGTCGGCCCGAGCCAGCTACTGAGGTGCTCCGCCCTGGTAATGAGTTTCCACAAGCGGTCCGCATCACAAACGAACGTCCGTACATACCTCAACTGCGGCGCCCGATCGGTGCGCGTCGCTCGCGCTTCTGTTGTACGAGCCATACGCAACCAGTGCCCCCTGACCGCCTTTCGCAATCGCGGTTTCTGGTGAGTAGGAAACCGCCCCGCAGGGCACCCGATCACCATTCGAGGCCGCAAGCCGAAGTGGAGGATCGAACCGGTGGGTATCGCGCTGGCGCTGGTGTCGGCACTGTGCTTCGGATTGTCGGACTTCGCGGCCGGCCTGGCTGCCCGCCGAGTGCGCAGTGCGGTCGTGGTGTTCGTGGGTCAGCTCGTCGGATGTGTGCTGGTCACGACCCTCGCTCTGGTCGTCTCCCATCCCCACGTCACCGGTGTGGATCTCGGGTGGGGAGCGCTGTCAGGGATCGGTACCGGGCTGGGTGCCGTGTGTCTCTTCCAGGCGATGAGGCTCGGCCGGCTGAGCCTCGTCGTACCGCTGAGCGACGTCGCCGGCGTCGCCGTTCCGGTGCTCATCGGCGTGTTCTTGCTGCACGATCACATCGGGTGGCGCGCGTGGTGCGGGTTCGCGATCGCCGCACCCGCGATCTGGCTGATGGCCGGCAGCCACCGAACCCGCGGCGAGCACTCCGCCGGTGCCGGATGGGCACTTCTGTCCGGGGCAGGTTTCGCGTTGCAGTACGTCGCTCTCGCGCGCGCCGATGTCGGCGCCGGCCTGTGGCCACTGGCGCTGAATCGGCTCGTTGCCATGCTCATGGTTGCGCCGCTGGCGGCCCGGCCGATGCACCTCCGGATGAACAGGCGTACCGCCACACTCACTGTCGTGTCAGGCCTTCTGGGCACGTCGGCAATCGCAGCGTTCTTCCTTGCGAGCCGGGAGCAGGCTCTGTCCGTGGCTGTCGTGCTGACCTCGCTCTACCCGGCCGTACCCGTGCTCCTGGGAATCACGATCCTTCGCGAACGTCTGACGCGGACCCAGATCCTGGGCCTGGCCTGCGCGACAGCCACCGTCGTACTCGTCTCGTTGTAGTCACGGGAAAAATCGGGACTGGTGCGGAGTTCGGGATGATGGCAAGCTCTGTCTTGGCGACTGTTGGGCAGTCAGCAGCCGGATGCGCTAGTTCGGGCTGACCAGGAGGACCCATGGCCGTCAGCGGCGTTGACGCAGCATGAGCGAGATCGAGGACGACGCCCTCCAATATGGCGCTCACGAGCTGGTGCCCGAGCCCCGGCTGCGATTGGCCGAGACGGTTGACGAGACGGCCGACGTCTTCGCGCGACTGGCAGTCGAGTTGCACAGCGCCGGCGGCGTCGAGGAAACCATTGATGCGGTCGTCCAGTTTGCTCTGCAGGCTTTGAGCTGCAGCTATTCCGGAGTGGCGCTCTACACCCGAGGCCGGCGGCCGGAGATCCCGGCCGTGACGGACCCGGTCGTCGCCGAGATCTACAACCTGCAGATCGACAACGGGGCCGGCCCGCTGATCGAGTCGTTGCAGCATCAGTCGGTGGTGCTGGTCCGCGACACCACGGTGGATGCCCGGTGGCCGACGTGGGCTGCGGCGGTGGCTCGTCTCGGCGTCCGCAGTGTGCTGGACGTGCCCTTGGCCGTCGGCGCCGCCAGTTCGCGGTCGTTCGGCGTGCTCGGGTTGTACTCCCCGGATCCGGACGCTTTCGGTCCGGACGACGAGGCGATCGCCCACATCCTCGCGCGGCACGCATCGGTCGCGGTCGCCACTGCCCGGCACGAGCAGACGATGGCCCGGGCGGTCGACGCGCGGAAGCTGGTCGGCCAGGCGATGGGGATCCTGATGGAGCGTTACGGCCTCGACGACGACCGCGCGTTCGCGATCCTCAAGCGCTACTCCCAGGACACCAACACCAAACTGCGCGACGTCGCCCAGCAACTCATCGACACCCGGAAGCTGCCCCGCACCTGAATGAAGTGGGGCGCATCGGGCACAAGGTCCGGTATGCCTGAGCTTCCCGCGCCGCGCCCTGTCCTGTGGCCACTCCGGCCGCAGGAGTCGGCCCGCGTCTCGAAGACGACCGCAGACGGCCAGGTGCGGGTGACCATCGAGCACGCCCCGCTCGCCGGCGTCACGCCGGAGATGCTGGCCTGGTGGTACCGGCACGTGCCCGGCACCATGATGTACGCCGGCACCCGGCAGCCGCGCTACCTCGTCTGGCATCCACTCGATCACATCTCCTACGAGATCGAGTCGCCAGGTGTCGACGGCGGCGTCAGCGCGGGAGCCCGGCTGCACATCACCGAGGCTCTCGGGCGGAATCTCGACACGCTCATCGACATCCACGTCGGTGTCGAGGAGATCGACGACCGCTCGGCCACGATCGCCAAACGCGTGCTCGGATCGAGCCTCGTCCGCCTCGAGAACGAGTACGACGCGATCGGCGGCGACACCCGCTACGTGACCCGCCTGGTCCTCGGCGACGGCACCGTCCCCGGCCGGCTCTGGTTCAACAAGGTCGCCCGGACGAAGGCCTTCCCGGAGAGCAAACTCGGCCCGTGGATCCGCCACCACATCGAGGAGATCGGCAACCTGGAGAACTTCCTCCCCGACCTCGTCCGCTACCACGCCGACAAGGAGCCGTAACTCACGATCTGAGCCGGACGCGCTGGGTCGCGAAGTAGGAGCCGGCGAGGATCAGGATGCAGCCGAGCAACTGGAGCGGAGTCGGCCGCTCGCCGAGGATCAGCGCACCAAGAGCGAGGGCGCCGACCGGAGTGAGCATCAGGAGTACGGCGCCGACGTGGCTGGGCAGATGTGGTGATGCTGTGGCGACGAGGAGCCAGCCGAGGACGGTGCCGGCGAGCGCGACACCGGTGAGCCAGCCGATGACCCTCCACCCCGGGGCGAGGTCGACGCCGTGCCACAGCGATCCGGCGGCCAGGGAGACCACACACGCCGCGGCGATCACAACGCAGTAGTTCTGTATCGGCGAGCCTTGTCGACCGCCTCGCCGAAGGAGGAACAGGAAGACCGAGTAGCAAACGGCCGCCAACGTGGCATGAACTGTGCCTGCGAGCGGTCTGGTCCCGGACGCACCGCCTCCCGCGACACCTGAGGTGAGAACGACTCCGGCCAGCAGGACGGGTACCCAGCTCAGATAGCGAGCGGTAACGCCCTCGCGATCCGCGACCCAGGCCAGCAGGGGGACCAGGATGACTTGTACGTTCACCAGGACCGTCGACAGGCCTGCGCCGACCTCGAAGATCGCTTGCGTCCACAGGAGCATGTCACCCGCGAAGAAGGCGCCGGCCAGCGCGGCGAGGGAGACGTCACGGCCGCGGAGCGATCCCCAGCGACGTCTCTCGTACCAGGCGAGGACGATGAGCGGCGGCAGCGCCAGCAGGCATCGATAGACACTGGCGGTGCCCGGCGTTGCTCCGGCCAGGTCGATGAGGACCGAGGACACGGACACCAGCAGCGCGCCGACCGCGAGGGTCAGCTGCGCGTGACGATCACTGACGGACCGGCGCCCACTCATCTGTCCAGTGCCGCGTCGGGTCCCATGTCGCCACCTCAGCCGATCGGATTGCCTACCTCTCCGTCAGTGCCCTCAGCACGCGACATCATGCGTGCCGAGGGCAGCCGGCGAGTCCAGCCCTACTCCCCGAACAGCAGCGGCTGGTCGCCGGGCTGCAGGACGCGGCGGAAGTAGATCGGGTCGGTGAAGGTCGCCGGGACCTTGCCGAGTCCCTTGATGACGGTGGCGGTTCCGTTGGCGTGACCAACGGCGTACAGGTAGCCGGACCCGGTGTCCTTGTCGATGCCGAGCAGCAGAGTGCCGTACTGGCCGCACTTCTCGGCGATCAGCGTCTCGAAACCCTGCCAGGTCGAGCTGCGGACCCTCTTCACGACCGGCTTCATCGGTGACGTCAGGGGGAGCCGGATCGTGTAGAGGGCGCCGCCCCGGGTCGTGGCCAGGAAGGTGTCGTACGTCGCGGTCTGGCTGATCAGCGTCATCGTCTTGACCGCCGAGAACCCACCAGCGGACTGTGCGTTGACCCAGCCGAACCCGCCCTTGTCGTCCCACCGGGTGAGCGTGCCGTTGCTGCGCAGCGAGTAGTGGTTGACCAAGGCCCAGGGATCCGGATCGTTCGGGTAGCTCGTCTCGAGGAAGGTGGCGTCACCCCAGCCGCCACCGATCCGGAAGTTGTGCGACTGCGATCGGTCGACCTCGCCGGCTTCCGTGAGGAAGTAGGTGCTGCTGTACAGGCCCGAGCCGATCACCACGTGGCCGGCGTACGCGCCGCCGAAACCCTGGACGACAGGGTCGTTGAAGAACAGAGTGCTCAACCTGGGGAGGCCCTCAGGATAGAGGTCGGGATAGCTCGTCTTCTCCTGCACCGTTGCCGGCGAGCCGGCAGTGATCACCCTGTCCGTGTGATCGCCACCGGCCGTCAGCGACCCGATCTCCATCTTGCACGCCGCGGTGGCTGTGGTGTCAGCAGCCAGTGCCTCGCCCGGGGCCACGGCCAGCACCCCCGTCACCAGCGCGGCAGCAGCAGCCACACGCCCCGCAGTACCGAGTCGTCTCGACATGCTGACCATCACTCCCCGAACAGCATCTGATTGTCGCCCGGGCGGAGGACGTGGCGGAAGTAGACGGGGTCGGCGAAGTTCGCCGGGACCTTACCGAGTCCCTTGATGACGGTAGCAGTTCCGTTGGCGTGGCCAACGGCGTACAGGTAGCCGGACCCGGTGTCCTTGTCGATGCCGAGCAGCAGCGTTCCGTAGATGCCGCACTTCTCGATCACCAGGGCCTCGAAGCCCTGCCAGGTCGAGGCACGGACCTTCTTCACGATCGGCTTCATCGGTGAGGTGCGGGGGATCCGGATCGTGTAGAGCGCGCCGCCGCGAGTGTTGGCGAGGAAGGTGTCGTAGGTCAGCGTCTGGCTGATCAGCGCCATCGTCTTGACCGCGGAGAACCCGGTCGCGGTCTGCTTGTTCCCCCAGACCGACGCGGAGGGGCCGCCCCATCGAGTGATGGTGCCGTTGCTCCGGAGCGAGTACTGCGTCGTGAACATCGGGGGATCCGGATACTTCCAGTACGTGGTCGAGTCGAAGAAGGTCGCGTCACCCCAGCCGCCGCCCACCCGGCTGAGGCCGACCGTCGGCCGGTCGACCGAGCCGTCCACCTTGAGCAGATAGCCGCTGCCGTACAGCGTCGAGCCCATCACCACGTAACTGGAGAACCGCCCGCCGGTCCCGGTGATGTCCGGATCGTTCTCGACGGACCCGCTCAAGCGGACCTGGCCGTCAGGGTAGATGTCGGTGTAAACGGGGGTCTGCTGCACCGTCGGCGGCGACGTGGCCGTCACGATCGTGCGCGTGTGGTCACCGCCGGCCGTCACGGATCCCGGGGCAGAGCGGCAGGCTGCGGACGCGGCCGTACCGGCCGTACCGGCCATCGATTTCGCGGTTGCGACGCCAGTACCGGTCCCCGTCAGGAGGATCGCGGTGGCGGCGGCAGTGAAAGCAGTACTCAGTCGAACGGACATGATGATCCTCATTCTCCGAACAGCATCTGGGCGTCGCCCTGACGGGCTTGGCCTCGGAAGTACACCGGATCGGCGAACGTGGCCGGCACCTTGCCGAGCCCCTGGATCACGGTGGTCGTGCCGTTCGCGTGGCCGACGGCATACGCGTAGGCGGACTGGGAGTCCTCGTCGATGCCGACCAGCATCGTTCCGTACCGACCGCACTTCTCGGCCACCAGCGCGTCGAACGCCTGCCAGGTCGAGGTCCGGACCTTCTTCACGATCGGCTTCATCGGTGAGGTGCGGGGAACCCGGATCGTGTAGAGCGCGCCGCCGCGAGTGTTGGCCAGGAAGGTGTCGTAGGTCAGCGTCTGGCTGATCATGGCCATCGTCTTCACCGCGGCGAACCCGGTCGCGGATTGCTTGTTCGCCCACTGCACCGGGCTGTTGCCGTTGTTGTACTGCATCTCCCAACGGCTCAGGGTCCCGTCGGCACGCAGTTGGTACTGCGTGATCAGGTTCGGCGGTTTGGGGTAGTCCCAGAATCGGGTGGTCTCGAAGTAGGTCGTGTCACCCCAGCCGCCCCCGACCCGGTAGGTGGTCGGCCTGGTCCGGTCGACGTCTCCGTCCAGGGTGAGGTAGTAGGAGGTGGCGTACATGGTCGAGCCCAGCACGGCGTACCCACCGATCCACCCGCCGTATCCGGTGACGTCCGGATTGGATTCCGTCGACCCGCTGACGCGGACCGCACCGTCCGGATAGATGTCGGTGTACACCTGCTCGGACTGCGCTGCGCCGACGGTGACCGTCTTGCCGGCGTGATCACCCCCGGCGGTCACGGATTCGACATGGACGCGACAGCCCGCTGACGCCTGCACTGTCGCAGACCTTTCCGCACCCACCGCTTGCGCGGCCCCAGGGGTGATTCCTATTGCGACAAACGCGGCAACCGCCGCTTTGCTCAGTCGACCGGACATTGCCAGCCCCTCGGGTCACACTACGCAGTAACGCTTCTACTTACTCGATACCTCGCAGGACCGGAAAGTTGCGCCGGGCACCCGCCAACCCGTACCCGCCGGCGAATGAAATGATTGATTCATGGATCGACCGCAGGTACTCGCGTACTACTTCCCTGATTGGCACCGCGATCCGCGGAACGCCCAGTGGTTCGGCGCGGACTGGGACGAGTGGAAGCTTCTCGAAGCGGCGCGGCCACGATTCGACGGACACCGGCAACCGCGCATTCCGATCGACGGCCGCTTCGACGAGGCCACTCCGGCCGCAGCGGAACAGCAGATCCGTCTCGCCAAGCAGTACGGCGTCGACGGCTTCCTGGTCGACTACTACTGGTACGACGACGGCCCGTATCTCGAGGCCGCCCTCGACGACGGCCTGCTCGCCGCGCGGAACAGCAGCGACGTCAAGTTCGCGTTGATGTGGGCGAACCACGAACTCGTCGACATCTTCCCGCACGACGACCCGTTGAACGACTCACCCCAACGGCTCAAGAACGGTGCGATCGATCGCGCCGCGTTCGAGAAGCTGGTCAGGCACGTCATCGACAAGTACTTCGCGCGCCCGAACTATCTCACTGTCGACGGGCGGCCGTGGCTGTCGATCTACGAGCTCGGCAGTCTCATCGCCGGCCTCGGCGGTGTCGAGGAGACCGCCGACGCGTTGCAGTGGTTCGACGAGCAGACCAGGCAGGCGGGCTTCGTGGGGCTCCATCTGGACGCGGTGATCTGGGGCGTCGGCGTACTGCCCGCGGCGATCACGCTCGACTCGCCGTCCGACCTGGTGCGGAGACTCGGCTTCCGGTCCGCGACGTCGTACGTCTGGGTGCATCACGCCGACCTCGGCGGGTTCGACTTCCCGCGCGCCGAGATCGGACAGTTGCGCGATGCCGCCTTCGCCGAATACGAGCGGTACGTCGCGGAGCTCGACGTACCGTTCTACCCGAATGTGACCGTCGGGTGGGATGCATCCCCGCGCACCGACCAGAGCCGGCCGTTCGAGCGCGGCCGCTATCCGTGGACGACGACGTTCGATCCGACTCCTGAGGAGTTCAGGGACGGGCTGTCGATGGCCAAGTCGTTCCTCGAACGCCACGGCCAACCGCATCCCATCATCACCGTCAACGCATGGAACGAATGGACCGAGGGCTCGGCCCTGCTCCCCGACACCCACAACGGCTACGGCTACCTCGAGATGATCCGCGACGTGTTGCGGCCCGAGTAGACCGCCACACCAATGGCGGCCACCACCCAGACTGCGCCGAGGGTTACTTCGATCCAGCTTCTACTCGGAGAAACTCTGCGACGGTCGAGGCAACGTACGCAGGCGCGTATCCACCTGAGCAGCGCCATGGCGACCTTCGAACGGCTCGGCGCGATTCCGTGGGCATGATGGACATGGAAACCATGTTCATTTAGTGTTGAGCGCAAACCGTCCGTTCGAGGAGGAGCGCTGCGCGAGGTGGGGTCGAAGGGTCTGCGGCGGTTGAGTGCCGACGATGTCGGGGTACGGCGGACGCGTCAGCGGGCTGCGATCCTCGGTGCGCTCGGGGGCTGCGTGGACTTCGTGTCGGCGCGGGAGTTGCATGCGTTGCTGACGTCGTCGGGCGCGACGATCGGCCTGACCACGGTGTATCGAGCGCTGCACGATCTCGAGTGTGCCGAGCTGGTGGACGTCGTACGGGACGATCCGGGTGGGCGGTACTACCGGCAGCGCCCAGCCGCCGGGCATCGGCACTACCTGATCTGTCGCTGTTGCGGTCTGAGCCGGCCGGTCGACGCCGAGGTGGTCGAGCGTTGGGCCGAGCGGATCGCCACGGACTCCGGATTCACGGACGTCGAACACACCTTGGAGCTGTCCGGCATCTGCGCGGACTGCCTGCCCGCGGCCTCCAACGGCGAGCCGCCATGCCGCCGGCCGGTCCCGGGTTCCTAGGGGGCCGCGGCTGGCGGATCCGGGGCGGATGCGATAATGATAACGGTTGTCATTTCACTCCGCTCAAAGGTTGGTTCTGCCATGAGTCGCAGACTGTTCGCTGTGCCCGCTGTCGTCACCGTCGTCGCTCTGGGGCTGAGCGGCTGCTCGTCGGGTGGTGACGCTGCCGCCGGGTCCACGTCGTCGCCCGGTGCGTCCGGTGGCGCGAAGATCAAGGTGGTCGCGTCGACCGATGTCTGGGGCAATCTGGCCGGCACCATCGGTGGCGACAAGGTCGAGGTCACGTCGATCATCACCAGTCCGGATGCCGATCCGCACGAGTACGAAGCGAACACCCGCAACCAGTTGGCGCTGGCCGATGCCGCGGTGGTGCTCGAGAACGGCGGCGGCTACGACGACTTCATGGACCGGATGCTGAAGAGTGCGAAGAACACCTCGGCGACCGTGCTGAATGCGGTGACCATCTCCGGCAAGAAGGCGGCCGGCGGCGAGGAGCTCAACGAGCACGTTTGGTACGACTTCCCGACGGTCGCAAAGGTCATCGACCAGATCCAGCAGGCCTACGCCAAGGCCGCGCCCGGCGACGCGTCGACGTTCCAGCAGAACGCCGACGCTCTCAAACAGAAGATCGAGGCGCTGACGCAGCAGGAGGCGACGCTCAAGGCGAAGTACGACGGTCAGCCGGTCGCCATCACCGAGCCGGTGCCGGTCTACCTGCTCGACGCGATCGGCCTGCAGAACAAGACTCCTGACGAGTTCAGCGAGGCCATCGAGGAGGACAGCGACGTACCGGCGAAGGTGCTGGACGAGACCTTGCAGCTGTACAGCAAGCACGAGGTCAAGCTGCTCGCGTACAACGCGCAGACGACCGGTCCGGAGACCGAGAAGGTGCTGAACGCCGCCAAGCAGAACAACATCCCGGTGGTACCGGTCACCGAGACCCTCCCGAGCGGCAAGGATTACGTCGGCTGGATGTCGGCAAACCTCACGGCGGTCGGCGCCGCGCTCGGGCAGTGAGCGTCGTACTGCGCCTGGAGCGGGCCGCGCTCGGCTTCGGGGGTCGCGCGCTCTGGGAAGGTCTCGATCTCGAGGTCAGCAGCGGCGAGCTGATCGCCGTACTGGGCGCCAACGGATCGGGCAAGTCGAGCCTGCTGAAGGTCGTTCTCGGCCAGGTCCGGTTGTGGTCCGGGTCCGCGACGTTCCTTGGTTCGCCGGTACGTCGGGGCGATCGGCGGATCGGATACGTGCCACAACAGCGGCTGGCCGAGGACGGCGTACCGCTCCGCGGCCGGGACCTCGTGGCGCTCGGGGTGGACGGGCACCGGTGGGGTGTTCCGATTCCGTCCCGGGCACGGCGTCAGCGGGTCAACCAGTTGCTCTCGTCGGTCGGAGCTGAGGCCTACGCGTCCACTCCGTTGTCGTCCCTGTCGGGCGGCGAGCAACAACGGTTGCGGATCGCGCAGGCGCTCGCGGCCGATCCGCGGCTGCTGTTGTGCGACGAACCGCTGCTGTCGCTCGACCTGCCGCACCAACGGCTGGTCAGTGATCTGGTCGACAACGCCCGCCGCCGGCTCGACCTCGGCGTCCTGTTCGTCACCCACGACATCAACCCGATCCTCGACAAGGTCGATCGGGTGCTCTACATCGCGAACCACCGGTTCCGGATCGGTACGCCGGACGAGGTGATGACCACCGACGTACTGAGTGAACTGTTCGACGCCCCGGTCGAAGTCATCCGGCACAACGGACGGATCCTGGTCGCGGGTGTGCCGGACCACGACCCGTACCACCACCCGGAAGCGGCGGTGCTCCGGTGATCGGCCTGGACAGTCTCGGCACGGTCTGGTCGGAGATCTTCAACTTCTCCGATTACGGACAACTCCTGCCCCTGTTGAAGAACTCGATCATCGCCTGCGTCGTGCTCGGCATCGTCGGCGGCCTGATCGGCGTGTTCGTGATGATGCGCGACATGGCGTTCGCCGTGCACGGCGTCAGCGAACTGTCCTTCGCCGGTGCGGCGGCCAGCCTGCTCTTCGGAGCCAGTGTCGTCACCGGAGCCCTGCTCGGATCGCTGACAGCAGCGCTGCTGATCGGCATACTCGGTGCTCGCGCCCGGGACCGCAACTCGGTGACCGCCGTCCTGATGCCGTTCGGCCTCGGACTCGGGATCTTGTGTCTCGGCCTCTACCACGGGCGGGCGGCGAACAAGTTCGGCCTGCTCACCGGGCAGATCGTGGCGATCGACGATCCGCAGATCAAGTCGCTGATCGTCATCTCCGCCGTCGTGGCCGTCGGGCTGGTCGTGATCTGGCGACCGTTGCTGTTCGCGAGTACGGACGCGGACGTCGCCGCTGCCCGCGGTGTCCCGGTCGGCCTCATGTCGATCGCCTTCATGATCCTGCTCGGCCTCGCGGTCGCGGTCTCGGTGCAGATCGTCGGCGCGCTACTCGTGCTCTCGCTCCTGGTCACACCCGCGGCCGCGGCGCTACGAGTCTCCTCGTCACCGGTCTGGGTTCCACTGCTCAGCACCGCCTTCGCCGTGGTCGCGTCGGTCGGAGGAATCCTGCTCGCCGCCGGCAGTTCGGTCCCGATCAGCCCTTACATCACAAGCATCTCCTTCGCCATCTACCTGACCTGCCGACTCCTGTCCGTACGCCGTACCTCTCATCGCTCGACCGAGCCGGCTCACGCCACCTGACCTGGAGGAACTCATGGCCGTCCCGAAACGCCGCATGTCCCGCAGCAACACCCGCCACCGCCGCTCGAACTGGAAGGCGGCGCCCCAACCCTTGGTGCCGGTGATCGTCGACGGCGATCGTCACCTCGTCCCGCGCCGCCTGGTAGCCGCCGTACAGCGCGGCCTGGTCGACCCGCGCACGGGCCGCCCTTCATAACCAGGCTGCCGGCGCACCCTCGGCCTCCGCACCCCCCGCCCGGCACGCCGCGTTTGACCTAGACCAATGTTCAGGTTTTAGCGTCGGAGGACGTTGTCGAGTTGAGGTGGTGCGAAGTGCGCGCGGTGCAGGTGGTGCGGTTCGGGGGACCAGAGGTGCTGGAGGCAGTTGAGGTTCCGCAGGTGGAGGCTGCGGCGGGAGAGGCTGTGGTCGACGTGGTGGCGGCCGAGGTGTTGTTCTTGGACACTCAGCTCCGGGCCGGATGGGGGCAGGAGTATTTCTCGGTGCGACCGCCGTTCATCCCGGGAGCGGGCGTTGCCGGGGTGGTTCGGGCGGTCGGAGACGGCGCGGATGCGGGGCTCGTCGGGCGGCGGGTGATCGCGGGTACCGGGGGAGTTGGAACCTACAACGGCGGTGGGTACGCCGAGCAGGTCGCCGTACCGATGGCCGAGGTGTTCGCCGTACCGGACGAACTGGAGATGACGGTCGCGCTGGCCGCCTTGCACGACGGGGCCACGGCGTTGGCGCAACTCGACCTGGGCAAGGTCGCGGCCGGGGAGCGAGTCCTGGTCACGGCCGCCGCGGGCAGCCTCGGCAGCTGGTTGATTCCGTTGCTTTCGGCAACAGGCGCGACAGTGGTCGCGGCCGCGCGCGGTGACGCCAAGCTTCAGTACGCCCGCGGCCTGGGCGCGGACCAAGTCGTGGACTACTCGGCTCCCGGCTGGACCGACGGGCTGGACGCGGTGGACGTGGTTTTCGACGGCGCCGGTGGGGACATCGGCAGGGCGGCGTACGCGATCACCCGCTCCGGCGGCCGCTTCCTTGCCTACGGTGCGGCAAGCGGGGAGTTCGCCGGTACGTCGGGGAACCGTGACGTCGCCGTGGTCGGAATCTTCCAGCCCGATCCGGTGGCTTGGCGTGAACTGCCGCGCCGGGCACTCAGGGACCTTGCGGCCGGCAGAATCCAACCCACCATCGGTCAGACCTTCCCGCTGACCGAAGCTGCCGCCGCCCACGCCGCGATCGAATCCCGCACAACCGGCGGCAAGACCCTGCTGCTCACCTGAGACCCACCACAGCGACTATTTTCGGTCCGTGGACCATCTCAAGAAGGCAAGGTTGCGCGGCGAGGGCCATCGCGGGTCCCAGGCCGTTGGGCTGCGCTGGACGGGCAGCCGGATCGAGGGCTGCGATTTCGGGGACGCGTCGCTGCGGGATCTGCGGATCTGGGACACGAAGGTGGTGGACTCCTCGTTCGCCGGGGCCGACCTGCGGGACGCCGTACTGGGAAGCTGGCACCGGAAGCGCCGGAACGAGTGGCAGCGGGTCTCGTTCGCCGGCGCCGACCTTCGCGGCGCAGTGATGATCGGCGCGCTCTTCGACGGCTGCGACTTCTCGAAGGCGCGTCTTGACGGTGTCCAGTTCGAGCAGTGCGATCTCCGCGACTGCACCTTCGCCGGCGCGCTCCGCGACGTCGTCTTCGACTGCCGCCCCCGACCCGACCGCCCGGCCCCGGCGCCACTGCGCAACCTGGATTTCGGTGCGGCAGCCTTCACTCACGTCGAGTTCTGGGACGCCCATCCCGACAACGTCGTACTCCCCGGCGACCCCGGAATCTTCTTCATCCCCAACTACCGCCCCGCCGCCCGACGCGCGTTGGCCGCACTCGAGTCCGACCCGTCGCCGGAAGCTCACCTCCTCCGAGCCGAGCTGACGAACGCCCTCAAAGGCCCCGGCACAGACACCGGCGCCGCGTTGCACAACCACCGTGACTACGAATCCCCAGCCCTCGCCACCCTCGCCCGCCGTCTCTTCGCAATCTAGGACACCGCACAGGAACGACCTAGGGAGCTTGGGTTGTTTTCCTGCGTCGCCGTGGTGCCGCCGACCGCGGCGGCGTCCGACGCATATGGTCTCGTGCGCGGGCGAGGATGTCGGCGAGTGTCTCGATGTCGGAGCGGGACAGCGGGGCGAACAGCAGGTCGTCGAGGACCGCGATGTGACCAGGGAAGACCGTCGCGAGCACGGCACGTCCCTCGTCGGTGATGGTGACGGTGGTGCTGCGCTCGTCATCGGAGGACTGCGTCCGGGTCACGAGGTCCCGCTTCTCCAGCGTCTGGGCCTGGTAGGTCAGTCCGCTGCGGCTGTAGACGACACCGTCGGCCAGATCGGTCATCCGCTGACTGCCCGTCGGGGAGTCGCCGAGGGTGGCCAGGAGCTGGAACTGCACGTAGCTGAGGTCCCCGGCCTCTCGCAGTTGCTGCTCGACGGCGTGCTTCAGCAGGCTGCTCGCCTCGATGAGGGCGAAGTACGCGCCCAGCTGCGTGGCGTCCAGAGAAGGCCGCGGTGAGGTCATGGGCCGAGTTTATCAGTGCTTCTAACTCGAAGCACTTGCTTCGACTTCGAAGCAGCGCTACGGTGGTTCTCAGTTGCTTCGAATCCGAAGCACATCACCGAAGGGAAACAGATCATGAAGGCAGTACGGTTCCACGCAACGGGCGGCCCCGAGGTTCTGCGCTACGAGGACGCCGACCAGCCGGTCCCCGGCGCGGGTGAGGTGCGCATCCTGGTCGCGGGGTCGGCGTACAACCCGGCCGACGGCGGCATCCGCGGCGGTTTTCTGCCGATCCCGGTGACGCTGCCGCACGTTCCGGGCTACGACGTCTCCGGCACGATCGACGCGCTCGGCGACGGGGTGGATGGCCTCACCGTGGGCGAGAACGTCGTCGGGTTCATCCCCATGAACGCTGACGGTTCGGCAGCGCAGTACGTCGTCGCTCCGGCGGACGCACTGGTGAAGGCTCCGGTGCGCATCCCGCTTGCCGATGCTGCCGGGTTGCCGTCGGTCGGACTCACCGCCTCACAAGCACTCTTCGAGGCCGGCGAACTCAAGGCAGGTCAGCGGGTGCTGATCAACGGTGCCGGCGGCCCGGTGGGCGGGTACGCCGTACAGCTGGCGAAGCGCGCCGGTGCGCACGTCATCGCCACGGCGAGCCCGCGCAGCAGCGAGATCGTCAAGGCGGCCGGTGCGGACGAGATCATCGACCACACGGCCACCTCTGTGCTCGATGCGGTCACCGAGCCTGTCGACGTACTGCTCAACCTGGCCCCGATCACCCCGGACGGGTTCACCGCCCTGGTAACACGGGTTCGTGACGGCGGTGTTGTCGTCTCCACGACCCCGACCGTGACGACGCCCGGCGACGAGGAGCGAAACGTGCGCGCGGCCACGATCTTCGTCCACCCCGACGCGGACGTGCTCTCGAACCTCGTCGCCCTCATCGACAGCGGCGACCTCCACGTCGAGATCGCCCGGCGCGTGCCGCTGAGCGAGCTGCCCACGATCCACCAGCAGGCCGAGACGGGACAGATCCACGGCAAGATCGTGGCCGTCCCACCCGCCGTCTGACGATCCCGCCGGCAGGTGCCGTCACCGGCTGGTGGCTAGTAGCCGGGGAAGACCTGCCGGAGCTCGTCCAGCGTGACGTTGCCGGTCACGGTCACACCCGCGGCGTGCTCGGCGCCGAGCCGTCCGGTCAGTAGCCGCACTACGGCCTCTGCCGGACCCTCGAAGGTGGCTGTCGGGTCGTCGACCGCGTCGGCCACGGTGACCGCGTCGGTGATCTCGATGCTGCCGCCTGGGATCGCCAGGCGGACTTCCTGCTCGAGCTGGTCGGCCTTGCTCGAGAAACCCAGAAGGAAACCTAGCGGCCCGGCGAAGAGATCGATCAGCAGCTCGGCCGAGTCCGGATCCAAGGTTGCCGACGGGTCGACTCCGACGCGTACGTCCCAGGAATGGCTGGCGACCTCGTTGAGCCGCAGGCCGAGCGCCACCACCAGCGGCACCGGCTGGGGCAGGATGCCCATGTCGATCTGGAGATCGCGCTGCTCGGCGCTGAGCCCGTCGACCGTGTCGAGGTACGCGGCGTTGTGTTTGATGAACCCGGCCGCCTGGTCGGCCGGGGACGCGGCGTTCCAGCGGGCCCAGATCGACTGGTTGTCCTCAGCCTCGACGTGCTCGCCTGCCGCGATCGCGATCGGCTTGCGGGAGATCTCAGCACCGCTTCCGAGGTGCGAGAGCGCCTGAGCGACGGTCCACTCCGCCGCCCCACTGCGGCCCCTCAGCTGTTGATCGGACAAGGTCGGCACCAGTGCAGCAAGGTCGTCATGGTTGGCCCGCAACGCCGCGACAACGCGGTCGACAAGTGTGCTCATACGAGCCCCAACCCCGCAGCCCACGGCTTTCTTCCGGCATGCCCAGTTCGACCAGCGACGTTGCGGATAGGCTGGACCGAGGCTGGACGTCGTCGTCTGGGGTGACAGGCGGAAGGTGGAGGTGCGCGAGATGTATCAACCTTCGGAAGCGCGGATCGAGGAAGTGCACAGCAGACTCCTGGGGTACGGCGACTACGCCAACGTCGGGGCCGCATGCCGCCTGGTCGGCTTGTCGGGGAACCTGGTGCGCGCCTGTCTTGTGGAGGGACTCGAACGAGGGTGGTACGAAACCCGTCCGAGCGCCGACAAGCGCAATCCCCGGACGGGTGAGCCGGCTGTGGAGTACAAGGCGGTCCGTCGGTAGCTGTCTCGGTCCAGTTGCGTCCGGCCTGGCTGAGTAGTTGTACCGATTTCGGGGGTGGTGGGGTCGGGCAGTCTGCTGGGTATGTCGAAGATCTGGGTGTTCTGCGGGGCTGTGGTCGTCACGATTGTCGCCATCGTGCTGGTTGCGATCGCCGATGTGCCGCTCCAGGAGATCCTGTCGTTGTTCCTTGGTGTGCTGTGTCTGCTCTGGTTGATTCTGCTGCTGACTGTGCCGTGGAACCTCTACTTTCAGGCGCACGCACTGATTCATGAGATCCGGACGAGCCGTGACCGCGGCATCGACGTACCGGCTGAGCGGGAACCAGAGGCACGACGCATCGCCTCTCGCATGCGCTGGTTCGCGGTCGGGTCCCATCTGGTGTCCGCGGCACTCGTTGCCTTGATCACCTATCTGTCCGACGGCGCGATCGGCTACTACCTGGCCGGCCTCTATTTGATCAGCACGTTCTTCCGGCCGGCAGGCGCCTACTTCAGCTACCTGCGCGACCGGATGACCACCATGCTGCAGGACATCAAGCACCCCCGCGACGACCTGATCGAAACGCTCCGCCGCCTGGACACCATGAAGGCCGACCTCGAGACCCTGCATGACGAATCACACGATCAAGGCCGCCGCCTCACTCACCTGGAGCAAGGGCTAGCCACCGCCGACGCCAACGCCGCCGCCCGAGACAGAGCCTTGCACGCCAAGGTGGACGCTCACGCCCGCCAGTTCGAACACTCCCTGACCCGCCTCACCGACAACCAGGAGGTAATAGCCGGCCTCAAAGCTTTCCTCCGCCTGGCCCGCTCAGAACTCAGCTAGAGCTCATTGCCCCCGCAGCGCCGACGGTCAGCTTTCGGCTTCTTTTTGGACCTTTTTCTGGAGTTGGTCCTTGCTGAGGCCTGAGGTGCCGGAGATGCCGGCGTTTCCGGCTTGCTGGGCGAGTTGGTCACGGGTCATGTCGCCGGGCTGTTCGCCGAGGTGTTGTTTGCGGCTGGCAACGAAGGCTTCACCGAGCTGGGTACGGCGTTCGTCGGACAGGTTGGACCGCATCCCGGGCAGGACCTTGGTCTCTTCCTCCTCGACATGGTGCGACACCGCGTCGATCAGGTTCTGCAGAACCGTGTCGAACTTGGCCGATGCCGGATCGGTCGCGGCGAGTTTCGCCAGCAACTGGTCGGCCTCGATGTGCTCCTGCTGACTGTGCGAGACCTCTTCCTTCTCGCCTGCCTCGGCGGCCGCGACCGGGTAGACCTCTGCCTCTTCGGCGCGGCTGTGGGCGGTGAGCAACGTGGTCAGCACCGGCAGCAGGTTCGGACGCTTCTCGGGGCTGTCCTTGAGTTCGTCGAACAGTCGCTCGACCTCGCGGTGGTCCTGCATGATCAGATCGACTACGTCGCTGGCCATCTCATTGTCCTTTCGCCCGTTGTGGTGATCACCAAGTACCCGGGCATATGCAGCCACCCCCTCTGGTGCAAATCGGGATTTTATGGCCTCTGAGGTAGGTCGATAACGTCCGATTCATGTTCATGGAGAGAGAGTTTCGGACGGCCGAAGAGCTCGCGGTCGCGTTGCGTGCCGGTGCGGTGACCTCGGTGGAACTGACCGACGAGGCGATCGCCCGTATCGAGCGGGACGACAAGGCGATCAACGCGATCTGCGTGCCGGACTACGACCGTGCGCGGGCCGCCGCGCGCGGTGCCGACCAGGCGCGCGCCCGCGGCGAGGACCGGCCGCTGCTCGGTATTCCGGTGACGGTCAAGGAGTCGTACGACGTCGCCGGGCTGCCCACGACTTGGGGCATGCCGCAGTACCGGGACTATGTGCCGGCCGAGGACGCGGTACAGGTGTCGCGGCTGCGGGCCGCCGGCGCGGTGGTGCTCGGTAAGACCAATGTGCCCTTGGGGCTGCAGGATCTGCAGAGCTTCAACGAGATCTACGGTACGACGAACAACCCGTGGGATCACGCTCGTACGTCGGGCGGCTCCTCCGGCGGATCGGCGGCGGCGCTGGCGTCCGGATTCGGCGCGTTGTCCATCGGCTCCGATATCGGCGGCTCGCTGCGCACCCCCGCGCATTTCTGCGGTGTCTACGCGCACAAGCCGACACTCGGTCTGGTGGCCGCCCGCGGGATGGTGCCGCCGGACGCGCCGGCATTGCCAGTTGACCTCGACCTCGCCGTCGTCGGTCCGATGGCGCGCACCGCCCGCGACCTCTCGCTCCTGCTCGACGTCATGGCCGGGCCGGACCCGCTGACGCTTGGCGTGGCGTACGACGTGACGCTGCCGCCCGCCCGCCACGAGCGGCTGAGCGACTTCCGGGTCCTGGTCCTCGACGAGCATCCGCTCATCCCGACCGGGTCCGCTGTGCGGGCGGGCGTGAACCGGGTGGCTGAAGCACTTGTCGCCGGCGGCGCCCACGTCGAACGGCACACTCCGCTGCTACCCGACCTGGCCGAAGCCGCGACGCTCTACACGCAGTTGCTGTTCTCGGGCTCCGTTGCGCGCTTTCCCGTCGATGCATATGAGCAGCTACGGACCCGCGCCGCCGGATTGAGCGCGGACGACCACAGTCTCGATGCGGCGCGGTTGCGAGGGATGGTGTTCAGCCACCGCGACTGGATGGAGGCGAACAACCGCCGCGAGCTCCACCGTCACGGCTGGCGGCAGCTCTTCGCCGAGTTCGACGCCGTGGTGTGCCCGATCACGCCGACTCCCGCGTTCCCGCACGACCACGACCCTGATCTGTTGGCACGCCGGATCGACATCGACGGCGTCGAGTACCCGTTCTTCGACCAGCTTGTCTGGGCCGGTCTGGCCACCATGCCCGGCCTGCCCGCCACCGCCGTACCAGCGGGCCTGTCGTCCGACGGTCTACCGGTGGGAGTGCAGCTCATCGGTCCGATGTTCGAGGACCGCACCCCGCTGCGGCTGGCCGAACTGCTCGAGCAGACGATCGGCTTCCAGCCACCGAGGTAGGCGTGTCCTACGTGTAGTGCGTACGCACGAGCCGCGAGGCCGGCGGGCTTCATTGGTCTTTGCGCCAGCGGGTGCGGAGGTGGAAGGCAGCGGTCTTGGGTCGGCGGTCGCGGGTGAAGATGCCTTTCTTGTTGCCGTCGACGCGGAAGATGCCGGGGACCGTGGCGAAGTCGGCGAAGGTCCAGACCTGTTCGCCCACTACCGCGTCGATCCGGTCGAAGACGCGGTGGTACACGTCGAGCAGTTCGGTCTGGTATTCCTCGGTCCATGGAGTGGGCAGGGTGTTGCGCAGGCCCGGGTAGGTGTCGGCGCCGTACTCGGAGATGATGATGGGCTTGTCGTGCAGCTTGGCCCAGTCGCGGAGTTCGGCTTCCAGTTCGGTCTCGGCTGATTCGAGGTCGCCGGTGCCGAAGTACCAGCCGTAATAGCGGTTGAGCAGGATGACGTCGAACAGGTCGGTGATCACGCACTCTTTCGGCGGAGCGAGGAGCGCGTTGGCGTAGGCGACGGGCCGCGTGGGGTCGAGCCGCCGGGCTTCCGCGGCGAGTGGTGCGAAGTAGTCGCGTGCTTCTGGCTGGACGTGGTCGGGTTCGTTGGCCAGGCACCACATCACCACGCTGGGGTGGTTCTTGTCGCGGGCTACCAGTTCTTGGATCGCCTGGAGGTGGGCGCGTTGAGCATCGTCGCCGACTGCGTCCGCGGAAAACGTCGGCACTCGTTTTCCGGAGCCGAAGACACCTCCGCCGATGTTGCGGTTGAGGCCGACGGCCGGAGTCTCGCCGATGACGACCACGCCGTGCCGGTCGGCGTAGTCGAGGACCTCTTCGGCGTGTGGGTAGTGGCAGGTGCGGATCGAGTTCGCGCCGATCCAGTCGAGCAATGCGAAGTCGTGCAGCATGAGTACGTCGTCGTGCCCCTTACCGCGCACCGCCGCGTCCTCGTGTTTACCGAAACCCTTGAAGTAGAAGGGATTTCCGTTGATCAGGAACTGCTGTCCGCGTACTTCGATCGTGCGTACGCCGACCGCTTGCCGATAGCTGTCGATGACGTTCCCGGACCTACCGAGGAGCGAGGCCTCGAGTTCGTAGAGATAGCCGTCGCCGGGCGCCCAGGGATGTACGTCGGGCACGCGCAACGCACCCGCCGCACCGTCGGCTGCAGCCACTTCGTTACCTGATGCATCGCGCAGTACGACGCGGAGCGCCCCTTCGCCGGTGATGTCCGCCAGATAGTCGATGATCCCCGTGGTGTCGTCGAACGCGGTAGTCACGGTGAGATCGCTGATGTGCGCCCGCGGTGTGGTGTAGAGCCAGACCGGCCGGTGGAGTCCCGCGTAGTTGAAGAAGTCGTGGAGGTAGCGCTGCACCCGGCGGCCATCGGGACGCGTCTCGATGGTGCCCGGCGGGATCGTCGTCCAGCTCAGCTCGTTGTTGATCAGGACCGTCAGGCGGTTCTCGGTTCCGGGTCGCAGGTGTGCGGTGACGTCGGCTTCGAAAGGGGTGTAGCCGCCTTCGTGCTGGACGACCTCGGCGTCGTTGACCCAGACGGTCGCGCGGTGGGTTGCGGCGTCGAAGCGCAGTACGATCCGCTGCTCCGCCCAGCCTGTGGGCACCCACACGCTGGTCTGATACCAGACGTCGCCGACATGGTCGCGGATTGCCGTGTCGGGGTAGATGTCGTTGTAGCTGGCGGGCACCGGGAGGTCCATTGCGTTCGCGAGCGGCGTGCGCCACCACGCCTGGGTGCGGCCGGCGCCCTCGGCATCCAGCCTGAACCTCCACAAGCCGGCCAGAGAGCGTCGTTCGCGGGTAGGTCCGTCCTGCGGACGAAGCATCTTCGGATTCTCCTTATTTCAGGCCGGTATTGGCGATGCCCTGGATGAACTGCTTCTGAAGGACGAGGAACAGCAGCACGATGGGGGTGACGACGGTGACGGCGCCGGACAGCAGCAGACCGTAGTTGGTGCCGTTGGCACCGACCGAGAACAGCGCGAGCGCGACCGGCAGCGTGTAGTGATCTTCAGTTTGCGCGATCACCAGCGGCCAGAGGAAGTTGTTCCACTGGGCCAGGAAGGTCAGGATCGCCAGGGTCGCCAGTGGCGGCCGGCAGAGCGGAAGGACGACCCTGAGAAAGATCCGCGCATCACCCGCACCGTCCAGGCGGGCAGCTTCGACGAGTGAATCCGGTACGTCGTTGATGAACTGGCGCATGAGAAACACACCGAGTGGTGTCACGACGAAGGGCAGGATCAACCCGAGGTAGGAGTTGCTCAGCCCTAGATTGCTGACCAGCACGAAGAGCGGCACGAAGGTGGTGACGCCAGGGATGATCAGCATCGCGAGGACGAGGCCGAACAGGAGCCGCTTTCCGGCGAACTCCAGCTTCGCGAACGCGTACCCGGCCATCGAGCTGAAGAGCAGGTTCCCCGCGACACAGGTCACGGCGACGAGCGTGCTGTTGAAGAAGTAGAGCGCGAAGTTCTGCTTCGACAGCAGCTGCTGGAAGTTTCCGAACGTCGGGGAGCGGGGCAGCCAGACGCTCGGGTTCGCGACGATCTCGCCGGTCGGCTTGATCGACCCCAGGAACATCCACGCGAACGGGGCCAGCGTCGCGACGAGGCCCAGTGCGAGGGCGCCGTACAGCAGGATGCGGGCGGGCCGGAGGCGCGTGGCGGCTTTGACGCCGGAGGCGGACGCAACGGTACTCACGGTCGTGGCGGTCATCTCATGCCCTCGCTCGGAAGATGCGGAACTGTACGAAGCTGAGCAGCCCGATAGCGGCCACCAGCACGTACGACGCAGCAGAGGCCATGCCGTAGTTGCCGAAGCCGAACTGCTCGTAGGCGTAGTAGCTGATCGACGTCGTACTGCCCAGCGGTCCACCGCTCGTCATCACGAACGGCTCCTCGAAGAACTGCAGGTAGCCGATGCTCAGCAGTACGGCGACCACCAGTGTCGTCGGTCTGAGCAGCGGCAGCGTGACACTGCGAAAGGACTGCCAGCGAGTGGCTCCGTCGACGCGAGCCGCCTCGAGCAGGTCCGCCGGGATGGACTGCAGGCCGGCCAGGAAGATCACCATCGGAATGCCGAAGTGGCGCCAGACCGCCATCAGGATCAGGGCGGGCATGGACCAGTTCGGGTCGTTCAGCCAGTCCGGCCCGTGGATCCCGACGACGGCCAGGATCGAGTTGATCATTCCGTCCGGCTCGTACAGGTACCTCCACACCACAGCGATCGCCACGACGCTGGTCACGACCGGCGCGAAGTAGCCGACCCGGAAGAAGCCCTTCGCCCGCCGGATCCCGGAATTGAGAGCGACAGCGATCGCCAGGGCGATGACCATCGTCAGGGGGATTCCCACGGCGACGAAGTACAGCGTGTTCACAACAGCGCGGAGGAACGTCGGATCGGTGAAGAGCGCGGTGTAGTGCGCGAGGCCGACGAAGTTGACGCCGAACGGGGTCCGGATGTCCCGGGCGGTGATGTCCGTGACGCTCATCGACAGCGACGAGATGACCGGCCAGAGCCCGAAGGTGGCGAAGAGTGCGATGAACGGGCCGCAGAAGGTCCAAGCGATCGCCGTACGCCGTGCGCGTGCACCCATCGCTACTGTCCCGTTCCGATCGCGGCCGCCCGCTTCTGGATCTCCTGCAGGGCGGCTTCGGGCGACGAGACGCCCTTGGCGACCTTCTCGAACTCGGCATCGAGCACCGCGGTGACCTGGCGCCAGGTTGTGGTGTTGGGCCCGGACTGCGCCGTCTTCAACTGGGTCCGGAAGACCGCCAGCGTCGGGTCGGTCGCGAGCTTTCCCTCGTTCCACGCGGACTGGACGGCCGGCAGGTCACCGGAGACGGTGTACCAGGTCTTCTGTACCTCGGGAGTGGCCATCCACCGGATGAACTTCCAGGCGCCGTCGCGGTTCTTGGCGTCCTTGAACACCGACCACTGGCCGCCGCCGATGTAGCTGGCATTGGACTTCGGTCCCGCCGGCAGCGGCGCGATCCCGACCTTGCCGTCGAGGAAGGACTGGCCACCGGCGGACTTCAGCAGGCCTTCCTCCCAGGGCCCCGAAATGAGGGCTGCGGTGGACCCGGCGACGAACTGCGGCTCGATCTCTCCCAGGCTCACCGGACCGTTCGGATTCGAGGTCTTCGACGAGATGAACTGCCGGTAGAACTCCAGTCCCTTGCGCGCCTCAGGCGTGTCGAAGGTGAACTTCTTCCCGTCGGAACTCATGATTTCGGCGCCGGCCTGCCACAGGAACGGCACGACGGTCTGCCACGTCGACGGTGCTCCGGTAGGCAGCGCGAGCCCCCACTTGGCGCCATGCTTCTGGAGGGCCGTCAGGAACGGGCCGTACTCGTCCCAGGTCTTCGGCGCCGCGACCCCGGCCGCCTCCGCCAGATCCTTGCGGTAGAACAGCGAACGCGTCTCGACGTACCAAGGAACGCCGTATTCCGCGCCTTCGAACTTGGTGCTGTCGGCTGCGCCGGGATAGAAGACGCCGGGGTCGACGAGGTCGGACGGGACCTTCTCGAGCCCGCCCGTGGATGCGAACGCGGCGAGGTCGACCGCACCCACCATCGTGGCGTCAGGCGTATCGCCCGAGGCAATGGCCGTCTGGACCTTCTTGGCGTAGTCCTGCCAGGGAACCGCTGTCACCTCGACCTTCGCGTCGGGGTTCTCCTTGCTGAACTGATCGGCCAGCTTGGGCAGGAGCTCGCCTTCGGTTCCCATCGCCCAAACGGTGATGGTCCCGCCGGCAGCTTTGGTGTCGACGGGGGCGCCTGCCGCGGCAGCCGCCGGCCCGGTGTCGGACCGGCCGCAGCCGGTCAGGAGCAGCGCGACGGCCAGGCCGCCGGCGAGTGCGTTCGCACCGCGTGAGGTGAACATCGAGGTTCCCGATCCTCTCGCCCGGGGTCGAAGCGTCGCCGCCTCGTCCGTACGTCGTCTTGTGGGTGACCAGGACCATACAGCGAAAACAGTACAACTGCCATACTTTCGTGCGGACGGATTCTCTGGCGCATAGGGTGGCGTCATGAGCGACAAGACAGCGAGTCGGCCGGCCGCTCGGCGCGGGCCGTACGCCAAGAGCGCGCGGCGCCAGGCCGAGATCGTCGCGTCCGCGACGTCGGTCTTCTCGTCGCGGGGCTACCGGGGCGGGTCGCTGCGGGAGATCGCGAAGCAGCTCGACATCAGCCTGACCGCAGTCGTCCATCACTTCCCGAGCAAGAGTGCGCTGCTGGTTGCGGTTCTCGAGAGCGCCGATTCCGCCCACGCCGACTCGTTCCAGCTCGACAGCCAGAACGAGGGCGTGGCGTACGCCGTACTGCAGTATGTGCGCCGGAACGTCGACCGGCCTGAGATGCTGCGCCTGCTGGCGCTCATGGCCGCGGAGTCATCGGCGCCGGATCATCCGGCGCACGAGTGGTTCCGTCAGCGGTACGAGCTGACGATCGGCATGCTCGCGATCGCCGTACGCCGGGACCAGTTGGAGGGGCGCATCACCAACGATCGCGACCCGCACGGCATCGCGGAATCCCTGGTGGCCCTCTGGGACGGACTCCAACTCCAGTGGCTCATCGATCCGCACCGCAACCTCGTCGCGGCGATGACAGCCGCATTGAAAGACCTCCTCGGACCAAACGCCCTACCGGACGCGGCAGACGCCTGACTCGTGCGTAGGCCGGGGATGGTTGGGGTGGCTGGGCCTTGTCTGGTGTGACATAAGCGTATACGTTTTGGTTATGTCATCGAGTACGGCGCGGTTCGGGCTGGTGTTGGCGCCGGGTGGGTTGCGGCTCGCGCAGGAGTTGGTGAACACGACGCTCGACGAGCTGCAGGGAACCGAGGACCAGCTTGCCGATCCGGCTGCCGCGAACGACTGGTTGCGGGAGGCGCTGGCTCGCTGGGCGGATGCAACCGGCAAACCGATGCCGGACCTGTTGCTGGGCGAGGCGGACCTGCCGCCGCTTCGGCGTCTACGTGAACAACTACGGCAGGCGACTCGAGCACAGGCAGAGCACGTCCACTCGCCGGCTACCGCGCCTGCGGAGGTGCTGCCGGTCGACATCCGGCTGCAGCTCGAACCGGACGGGCGTGTCGATTACCGACCCGTGGAGCGCGGTTGGGAGGGCGTGGCCGCGTTGGTGTCCATGGAGTTGTTGCTTGCCCACAGCAACGGAACGCTTTCGCGGTTGAAGTCCTGCGCGGGAACGCGCTGCGGCGTCAGCTTCTACGACGAGTCACGCAACCAGGCCCGCGTCTGGCACGACTCCAAGGTGTGCGGCAACGCCCCGAACCTCCGGGCGTCCCGCACCCGGCGCAAAAACCAACAATGAGGAGCACCCCTATGTCCACAGTCGTCGTCTTCGGCGCGACCGGTTACGCCGGCGGCCAGATCACCGGGGAACTGCTGAACCGCGGTCACAGCGTGGTCGGCGTAGCCCGCGACGTCAGCAAACTACCCGAACATCCACGGCTCACGGCCACTGCCGGATCGGCGTACGACGATGCGTTCGTCCGGGACGTCAGCAAGGGCGCCGACGTCATCGTGCTCGCGATTCCCTCGATCCCGCCAGGTTTCCCGGAGCTGAAGGACGTTGTACCGACGATGCTCCAGGCCGCAGCCGAAACCGGCGCGCGCCTCGGCGTGGTCGGTGGAACCGGCAGCCTCGCCTCCTCGCCGGGCGGTCCGCTGGTGCTGGACCTGCCCGAGTGGCCGGCCGAGTACCTCGGTGAAGCACAGGCCCACGCTCGGGCCCTCGACGTACTGCGTAACACCGCGGTGGACGCTGATTGGTTCTACGTGAGTCCGCCGATGCTGTACGGATCGTTCAACCCGGGCAACCGCACCGGCAAGTTCCGGATCGGCGACGACATCCTGCTGCGCGACGAGAACGGCGTCTCCCAGATCTCCGGCCCGGACTACGCGATCGCCTTCGCCGACGAACTCGAGATCCCCAAACACCACCGCACCCGCTTCACCGTCGCCTACTGAACCAGTAGCGGTGATGCGGCGGCTGGCCGCTTGGTGCTGCGGAGGGCCGCGGGCGCGGCCGGCCGGGCGTCGCGGCAGGACCCGTTCGGGCGCAGAGGCACGGCGGCGGACCCGCGGCGACTGTGGTCGTGGCCGCCGCCCACCGCCGGTTGGACAGGGCTTGTCGAGGGGTGGTTCGCTCGGCGATTCCCAGCAGGCAGCGATCAGGGCGTCGAACTCGGCCCGCATCAGCTCGTCATCGGCGAGCGTGAGGTCGAGAAACGCCTCGTCGAGTTGCTGTGTGTCGACCGTCATCGATCTCACCCCATCGACAACATCAAGCCCTGTGGCCGGCGGTGTCAGCGGTGCCGGGTCAGGCGTTGATCTGCTTGCGATCACCGGCCGTGCCCGCGATCGAGATCTTGCGTGGCTTCGCCTGTTCGGCGATCGGAATCCGCAGCGTCAGTACGCCGCCTTCGTAGCCGGCCTCGATCCGGTCGGCGTCCAGTGCGTCACCCAGGAACAGTTGCCGGGAGAACACCCCGAGCGGACGCTCGGCGACCTGCATCTCCACGTCCTCACCGAGTTCGAGCGGTCTGCGCTCGGCCTTCACGGTGAGTACGTTGCGTTCCACGTCCAGGTCGATCGCGTCCGGTGAGACACCGGGAAGATCGAAGGAAACGACGTACTCGTCGCCCTGCCGATAGGCGTCCATCGGCATCGCGGTCGGCCGGGACCACGTGCCCGGCGCCTGGCTCCCGAGGACCTGCTGAGCCAGCCGGTCGAACTCCCGGAACGGGTCTGTGCGCATCAACATCGTCTGCACCTCCTGTGTCGTCGAGTGAACGGTGGTGTCAATACGCACTTCCGGTATAACATGTCATCGAAACGATGACAAGCGGAGATGTCGTCCAATCGCTGACATTGAATTGATGAGGTGACGGAGTGACCGCCGACGCGCGCAATCCGGTGGCAGCCGCGCTCGCCGCCGTCGAGCAGATTGTTCGGCAGCTCGCATCTCAGGTCGATGAAGCCCCGAGGTACGGCGTCAGCTCGTTGAACGTTGTCGCGGCGCTGACCGAACTGCGGGTCGTGCAGGATCGGCTCGCGACATGGGAGCCGTTGCTCATCGGTGCGGCGCGCGACCAGGGCGTCAGCTGGGCAGACCTCGCCCCCGCACTCGGCGTTGCCAGCCGGCAGGCGGCCGAGCGTCGCTACCTGCGCCTCAACTCGCACAGCACCGATCAGGCGGACATGACTGGCGAACAGCGGGTGCAGGCGGCCCGCGACCGCCGCGCCGGCGAACGTGCCGTCACCCAATGGGCCCGGGACAACGCGGCGCACCTGCGGCGGCTCGCCGCGCAGATCACCGCGCTCGACGACCTGGACGCCACCACCCAGGAAAGCGTCGACCGCCTTCTGCACGCGCTCGGTGACAACGACACCGCAACCTTGCTGGCGCCTTTGGCCGAGGCCGGCGCACAGCTCGAGAACAGCAACCCGAACCTGGCCGGCCAGGTCGCCGACATCAACGTGACGACCAACCAGTTACGCGACGACCACAAGAGCAGAACGCAGTAACCACCCGAGTCGGCCGCTACCCGTTGGAGACAGCCCTGCCGAGCTACTGCCCGGTGGGGGTCAGGCGCAGAACGCGGGCGGAGGGTTCGGGGGTGTGGGCGGTGACGGTGAGGGTGTCGTCGTCGGCCCAGGTGTAGGTCCAGTCGGAGTCGTCGGCGGGGAAGTGCGGGACGATCGTCGCTCGAGGGATGGGGAGGCTGATGGTGGCGGGGCCGGGCTCGCGATGCCACAGGGTCAGATAGGTGGTTTCCGGGCCGTTGAGGCTCAGGGCGATCCAGTCGTCGGTCCATCCGGGCAGGCCCAGGGGCCAAGCAGGGACGAGCGAATCGAGATCCTCGAGGATGTCCCGGTGGGCGGCGAGTGCCGAACGGACCAGGTCGAGCTCGGCCGGTGTCATGCGGTTCAGGTGACCGGAGAGGTACAGGCGACCGGGGATGCCGTTGACGAGAGCGAAGGTGAACTGTTCGCGGGTGGTTCCGGTGATCGGGTAGGCCCAATGGCCGGCTTGCTCAGGCAGTACGGCGGCCGGCGCGGCAGCGGTGATCGGTGCGTAGAGCAACGGGTCTTCCTGGTCGGAGGTCGACTGCAGGTGGAGGCGGGACAGCATCGCGTAGTCCATCCGCATCGCGCCGGAACCGCAGTTCTCGATCAGCAGGTCCGGGTGGCGGGTATGGAGCCCGTCGAGCCAGTCGAGGAGCGCGCGGTTGTGTTCCAGTAGTCCGTGGCCGAGCGACGTACCGCCCTTGTCGGTTCCAGGACCGGTGATGGTGTTGTTGTCGAACTTGAAGAAGCCGACACCGAACTCCTCGACCAGCCGATCGACGGTGTCGTCGAGATGCTTGCGGGCGGTCGGGCTGCGGAGGTCGAGCAGGTAGCGACCGCCTTCGGCGACCCGGATGCCGCGGCGGGTGAGAAACGCGTCGTCGGGCAGTTCGCCGGCGATCGGCGAACGCATGCCGATGACCTCGGGTTCGAGCCACAGCCCAGGCACCATGCCGCGGTCGTGGATCCGTTTGATCACTTCGGCGAGCCCGTTCGGGAAACGCGTGGTCGAGGGTTGCCAGGCGCCGACGGTGTCCCACCAGTTGCCCTCGGCGTACCAGCCGGCGTCGATGCAGAAGTAGTCCGCGCCGGCCTCGGCGGCCGCATCGATCAGCGGCAGGAGCTTTTCGGTGGTCGGATCGCCGAGCAAGGTGTTCATGTAGTCGTTGAAGACCACTGGCATCCGGTCGTCGATCGGCCGCCGCTGACGGATCGCGCGGCGTTGCCGGGTGAGCGCGGCGAACACGCTGTCGCGGTCGGTTCCGGCGACCAGTGATACCGGCACGGACGTGAACGGCTTGTCCCCGGTGAGCTCCACGGTCCACTGGTGTTCCAGGTCGGTCGGGCCGCTCAGCAGCAGGTAGCCGCCGCGCCGGCTCTCTCCCAGCTCGTAGTGCCATGGTCCGTTGTGCTCGATCTGCCAGCCGAGCGCGTACGGCGTACCTCGATCGACCAGCACGCCGATCGGGAGCCGTTCGCCGCAGGACCACGAGTTGGTGCTGGTCACCGCATGCCGCGTATTGGCGACGTGATGATGCCCCTCGCTGACAATGTCCGCGAGTTCCCCGGCGCGCAGTCGCTGTGCTGACCATCTGCTCTCGGCCATCCAGCTGTTGGCGGCGGAGTACAGCTCGGCGTCGACGGACTCGAGACCGACGACCAAAGAGGACAGGAAGGTCAGCTCGAGCGAGCCGGGCCCGGTCATCGATGCTTCCGACCAGGTGCGGACTCCGGCCCGCGCTTCGAACACGCTGGTGACGAGCAGTCCGGACTCGGGGTCCTCCTGCTGGATCCGCAGCGTGTTCTCGCTGTCCTCGTGGCGGACATAGCGCAGTCGCTGACCGAGCACGGTGTTCGCGTGCCGGTTCCTGCTGTGCCCGTACCCGATGGCCGAGATCTCGACCAGCGGCTGGCTCGGATCCGGCAAGGGCCCGTCGGGCTGAGTGGTTTCGCGTACGGCGACCAGCCGCACCGGCCCGTCGTCGAGGGCGAAGGTCAGGGCGAGGTCAGGGGTACTCCAGTGCAGCAGGCTCACGCGCTCTCATTCCGTGCTCGGGTTCACGACACTTCGTTCGAGGAGGTAGTCCTCGACCGTGAACAGATGGGCGGACATCCGGGTGCGTGCCCGGTCGGGGTCGTGGGCGGTCAGTGCGGCGAGGATCGACAGGTGTTCCCGGTGGGCGGTCTCGTCGGCGCCGGGCTGCGTGATGGATCGGCGCAGCCGGTCCCGCATCGTGCGTCCGCCCAGGGCGTCGATCAGCGCGGTCAGCACCGGGTTGCCGGCCGCCTCCGCGATGATGCGATGGAACGCGATGTCGTTCTCGATGACCGTCTCGTGGTTGGGTTCCTCGAGCGACAGTTCGGCCTCGTTGTGCCGGAGCAGTTCGGCGGCGGCCTCGAGTTCCTCGACGCCCACCCGCTGCGCCGCCGACGCGGCGGCCTCCGTCTCGAGGATCCGGCGTACCGAGTGCAGGTGGGTGGTTCCGGTGCCGTCGTGCAGGTCGACCACGAAGCCCATCGGCGCCAGCAGCATCGAAGGGTCCAGCTTCGTGACATACGTACCGTCGCCCTGGCGCGTCTCGAGAACGCCCATCATCGACAGTGCGCGGACCCCTTCGCGCAAAGGGTTCCTCGACACGCCGAGGGCTGCCGCGAGGTCCTTCTCGATGGGAAGCCGGTCGCCCGGCCGGAGCCGGCCGTCGATGATCATCTGCCGGATTCCCTGGACCACGACGTCGGTCTGTGAGACGCCAGGAGTACGAGGCTGCTCGGCGAGCTTGCCCGAGGTCATGGAACCAGTTCCTCGTCCGCGCGTGACGCCCAGTAGGTGCCGTCCGGGAACCGGTAGGTCTGAACTGACTCGGTGTACATCTCGGCACTGTAACCGGGCGCGACCGGAAGCACGTACGAGCCGTTCCGTACCACGCAGGGCTCGACGAAGTGCTCGTGCAGGTGGTCGACGTACTCCGTGACACGACCGTCGAGACTGCCCGAGACCGCGACGTAGTCGAAGATCGCGAGGTGCTGAACGAGTTCGCACAGACCGACACCACCCGCGTGCGGACACACCGGTACGTCGAAGCAGGCGGCGAGGAGGTAGACAGCGAGTACTTCGTTCACGCTGCCGAGGCGGGCGGCGTCGAGCTGACAGTAGTCGATGGCCTCGGCCTGGAACATCTGCTTGAAGAGCACCCGGTTCATGCCGTGCTCGCCGGTGGCGACGCCGATGGGGGAGACGGCCTTGCGGATCGCCGCGTGGCCGAGGATGTCGTCCGGACTGGTCGGTTCCTCGATCCACAGCGGGTCGAACTGGGCGAGCGCCTTGACCCATTCGATCGCCTCGGGGACGTCCCAGACCTGGTTGGCGTCGATCATCAGGTGGCCGTCCGGTCCGAGGACCTCCCGGGCGATCCCGCACCGCCGGATGTCGTCGGCCAGATCGGCGCCGACCTTCAGCTTCACGTGTTTGTAGCCTGAGGCAACGGCCTCCTCGCAGAGCCGCCGCAGCTTGGCGTCGGAGTACCCGAGCCATCCGGCGGAGGTCGTGTAGCACGGGTAGCCGGTCGTCTCGAGTTCCTCGATTCGTTGCTTCCGGCCCGTTTCCTGCCGGGCCAGCAGAGCGACGGCCTGGTCCGGCGTCAGGACGTCGGACAGGTACCGCAGATCCGCGGCCGCCACCAGTTGTTCGGGTGACATCTCGGACAGCAGTCGCCACAGCGGTACGCCGGCCCTGCGGGCGGCGAGGTCCCAGACCGCGTTCATCACCGCGGCCAGCGCGAGGTGGATCACGCCCTTGTCCGGGCCCAGCCATCGCAACTGGCTGTCCGACTGCAGTTCTCGGTAGATCCCGCCGAGGTCGTCGCAGAGTACGTCGACGTCACGCCCCGCCAGCGGCGCGGCACGTTGGACCGCCGCGGCGACGCACAGGTCGTTGCCGCGCCCGATCGTGAAGGTGAAGCCGTACCCGGACAGCGCCGGATCGTCGGTGTGCACGACGACGTACGCCGCCGAGTAGTCGCCGTCCTTGTTCATCGCGTCCGACCCGTCCTGGGTCAGTGATGTCGGGAAGCGGACATCGACAACCTCCACGGAGGTGATGCGCGGCATGGCGGCCCTCACTGTCACAGATAGATGGGATCTTTCTTCCATCAGGATGGCGTTCAGTATGGACCACTGCGCCCTACAGCGCTACGATCCCGGCAATTCGTAGGACTAATAGTTGGTCATCTCGGAGGACTGTGCATGGGCGACCTGGTGAGCTCGGACCGGTCCGGCACGCAGCGGTTGTACTACGACCGCCCGGCGGACACCTGGCTGGAGGCGTTGCCGCTCGGCAACGGACGGATCGGCGCGATGTGCTTCGGCGGCGTCGGCACCGACCGGACCGGACTGAACGACGAGACGTTGTGGTCGGGCGGTCCGGAGACCGCGCGTCTGCTGTCGACTCCGCTCGGTGCGACCGGTGCCGAGGCTGTGCAAGCCGTGCGCGACGCGCTGCGGGCGGGCGACATTCGCCGGGCGCACGAGTTGTCCCGCGGCTTTCACTCCGGCTACTCGCAGGCGTACCTGCCGCTCGGTGATCTCCTGCTTGAGGTCAGTGTCGGCGGCGTCGTGCCTCGCGCCGGCGACGTCACGCAGTACCGGCGGGAACTCGATCTCGACGCCGCGACGGCCACGGTGGAGTACGAGTTCGGAGGAGTGACGGTTCGGCAAGAGGCCTTCGTCAGCGCGCCGGACGGTGTGTTGGTCCAGCGAATGACCGCGTCCGAACCCATCGAGCTGACCTGTCGACTGACATCGCAGTTGAGGTCGCGCCAGCACACTGTCGACGACGGGCTCGGGCTCCTCCTGCAGGCGCCGGCTGACGTCGCTCCTCCACATCGCGACGTGCCAGAGCCGATTCGGTACTCCGACGGCGCGGATCGCGGGATGGCTGCCGCCGTGGCGCTGCGCGCGACCAGCGACGGCGAGATCCGTACGAGTGACACCGGGCTCGCGGTTTCCAGCGCAACCGAGATCACGCTGATTCTCTCGACCGCCACGGGATACGACGGCCCGGCCAATCCTCCGGCGCGAACCGCGGAAGACTGCTGGTACGCCGCCGATCAGAGTGTGCTCGCGGCGCTCGATCGCGAGTACGGCGAGCTCCTGGCCGATCATCGACAGGACCACCGGCGCCTGTACCGCCGCGGGTCGCTCGAGCTGGCGACGACGGCTCACTCCGGGTTGCCGACCGATGTGCGGGTCACCCGGGCAGTCGAGGCCGAGGACCCGGCCTTGGCCGCGCTGATCTTCAACTACGGGCGCTATCTGATGGTCGCGAGCTCGCGACCGGGTGGCCTGCCGACCACGCTGCAGGGGATCTGGAACGACATCCTGCGGCCGCCGTGGAGTTCGAACTACACGGTGAACATCAACACCGAGATGAACTACTGGCCGGCCGAGACCACGAACCTGTCGGAGTGTCACGAACCACTGCTCAGGTTTATCGATCATCTTGCCGAGGCGGGACGCCGTACGGCCCGTGAGCGGTACGGCTGCAGCGGCTGGACCGCGCACCACAACACCGACGCGTGGTGCTGGACTCCACCTGTCGAAGGTGACCCTCGGTGGTCGAACTGGCCGCTGGCCGGTGCGTGGCTCGCCCGGCATGTGTGGGATCACTACGAGTTCACCGGAGATCTCGAATTCCTCGGCGAGTCCTGGCGTGTGCTGCGTGGCGCAGCGGAGTTCTGCCTGGACTGGTTGGTCGAGCTGCCGGACGGCAGCCTCGGTACGTCGCCGTCGACGTCGCCGGAGAACGACTACATCGCGCCGGACGGGCAACCCGCATCGGTCACCGAGTCGTCGACGATGGACCTCGCGCTGATCTCGGATCTCTTCGATCGGGTCGAGCGCGCGGCGGACCTGCTCGAGGTCGTGGATCCACTGGTTGGCGAGATCTCGACCGCCCGGAAGCGGCTGCCCGATCCGCCTGTTGGTGCACGGGGGCAGTTGCAGGAGTGGGCCGCTGATCTCCCGGAGGAGGACCCGCAGCACCGCCACATGTCTCATCTGATCGGTCTGCATCCAGGCGACGCGATCACGCCGGACAGCACGCCGGGCCTTGCCGCGGCGGCGACGCGGACGCTCGACCTCCGCGGCGACGAGGCGACGGGATGGTCGCTGGCGTGGAAGATCTGCCTGCGAGCACGTCTTCGCGACGCCGCCGCGGCCCACCGCCTTGTCCGGGCGTTCCTGCGTCCGGCGGACGACGCCGCGAGCGGGCGTCCCGGGAGCGGTGCGGGGGTCTATCCGAACCTGTTCTGCGCGCATCCGCCGTTCCAGATCGACGGCAACTTCGGTGCGGCCGCGGGAATCGCCGAGATGCTCCTGCAGAGCCACACCGGTGACATCGAACTGTTGCCGGCGCTGCCCGCAGCGTGGACCAGCGGACGAGTGACCGGCCTGAGGGCGCGCGGAGGTGTGGTTGTCGATATCGCGTGGACACCGCACGGCATCGAGGCCGTTCTGACCGCTGATCGGGACCAGGAGCGGGTCGTCCGGCACGGCGGCGACCGGGCGCCGGTCCGGTTGACGGCCGGCGTCGGTCACCGCGTGAGCACGAGTTGATCGCCGGCGTGGACGAGGAGATCTGATGGCAACCCTGACAAGCGTCCGGCCACCGGCCGGTGAGACACCACGCCGGCCAAGGAAACGACGCCGGGAGCGCCCCGGCATCGCGGGGCTCCGGCGCAGCCTGAGCCGGCACTGGACCCTGTACCTGCTGATGGTCGTGCCGCTGGTCTGGTTCGCCGTCTTCAAGTACATCCCGATGTCGAACGCGGTCCTGGCGTTCAAGAGTTTCAACGTCACCAAGGGCATCTGGGGAAGCCAGTGGGTCGGCTGGCAGAACTTCGAACTGTTCTTCCACAACCCGGTGTTCTGGAACCTGGTGAAGAACACCTTCCTGCTGTCGGTCTACACCGTCGCGGCCAGCTTCCCGATCGCGATCATCCTCGCCCTGGCGCTGAACGAGATCCGCAACGGCCTGTTCAAACGGACCGTTCAGCTGGTGACCTACGCGCCGTACTTCATCTCCACGGTCGTGGTCGTGTCGATGACGATCCTGGTCCTGTCACCGCGGCTCGGCATCGTCAACGAGGGGCTGGGGTTCTTCGGCGTCCCGGGTATCGACTTCCTCGGGAACCCTGACTACTTCCGCCACATCTACGTGTGGTCGGACGTGTGGCAGACCACCGGGTACTCCGCGGTGATCTACCTGGCCGCGCTGTCCGGGATCGACCCGGCGCTGCACGAGTCGGCGCGGATCGACGGCGCCACCCGGTTGCAGCGGATCCGGCACGTCGACCTGCCCGGCATCATGCCGACCGCGGTGATCATCCTCGTTCTTGCCGTCGGCAACATCATGGCGATCGGGTTCGAGAAGGCGTTCCTGCTGCAGAACCCGCTGAACCTGAGCGAGTCCGAGATCATTGCGACATATGTGTACAAGACGGGTCTGCTGAACGCCGACTTCAGCGGTGCGACAGCGGTCGGGTTGTTCAACTCGGTGATCAACCTGGTGTTGCTGCTGATGGTCAACGCGGTGGCCAAACGGATCACCGGGAACGGATTGTGGTCATGAGCGTCCAGACCGAAGTACGAACGGTGCCGAGCAAGCGGTCCGAGCGGCGCGCGGCGCGGGAGCGCCGGATCCGCGAGCCGCGCAGCGACCGGATGTTCCTGATCTGCGTGTACCTGCTGCTGTCCGTTTTCTTCCTGGTCGTGCTGCTGCCTCTGCTCTACATCGTGGCCAGCTCGTTCAGCAGCCCCGCGGCGGTGTCGTCGGGACGAGTGCTGTTCTGGCCGGTGGAGTTCTCACTGCGCGGGTACCACGCGGTGTTCGAGAATCCGCAGATCGTCCAGGGGTACGTGAACTCGTTGTTCTACACGGTGGTCGGCACGATCGTCAGCGTCACGATGACGGTCGCGATCGCCTACCCGCTCTCGCGCCGTACCCTCGTCGGGCGCAACGTCGTGATGACGCTGATCCTGTTCACGATGCTGTTCACCGGCGGGCTGATCCCGACGTACCTGGTGGTGCAGTCGGCCGGCCTGCTGGACACCCGGTGGGCACTGATCATCCCGCAGGCGATCGGTGTCTGGCAGGTGATCATCGCCCGGACCTATTTCCGTACGGCGATACCGGACGAGCTGGTCGAGGCCGCGCAGCTCGACGGCTGCGGCGACCTGCGCTTCCTCTGGTCGGTGGTGATCCCGTTGGCCAAGCCAATGATCGCGGTGGTCGCGCTGATGTACGCGATCATGCAGTGGAACTCGTACTTCGACGCCCTGATCTACCTGAAGAACCCGGACCTGTTCCCGCTGCAACTCGTGCTGCGCAACATCCTGATCCTGAACACCACCGGAGGCGGGGCGGTCGACGCCTCCATCGTGATCCAGCGCCAGGAACTCGCCGATCTGCTCAAGTACTCGCTGATCGTGGTCGCCAGCGTGCCGGTGCTGCTCATCTACCCGTTCGTCGCCCGCTATTTCACCAAGGGAATCCTGATCGGCGCCGTCAAGGGCTGATCCCGGTACCACCTCCGTATCACCTCAACCCTGTGAGGGACGCAATGTCTGGAAAACTCAGTACGCGGAGGCGTGCCGCGATCGTCGGCACCAGCCTCCTGGCACTCGCCCTCGTGGCCTGCTCCGGCAGCAAATCGGACGACGACTCGGCGAACAAGCCGTTGCCGACGATCACCGGAAATCCCGACGTCACGCTGAACGTCTTCGCGCCGCAGTCGGCCGAGACGAACCTCGCCACGAACGACTTCACCAAGCTGATGAAGCAGAAGTTCAACATCACCATCAAGTGGCAGACCACGACGTTCGACGGCGGTCCGTCGAAGGAGAAGCGGCAGATCTCGCTGGCCAGCGGCGACTACCCCGATCTGTACCTGCTGATCCCGTGGGTCGACCAGTTCACCCCGGCGGAGCTGCTGAAGCTGTCCAATCAGGGTGTCGTCCTACCGCTGAACCAGCTGATCGACCAGTACGCGCCGAACATCAAGAAGGCGCTGGACTCCACGCCCGAGTGGAAGGCGATGGCGACCGCGCCGGACGGCAAGATCTACGGGATGCCGCAGTGGGTCGACTGCTTCCACTGCTCGTACCCGGACAAGCTGTGGATGAACTCGGCGTGGCTGAAGAAGCTGGGCCTCGAGCAGCCGAAGACCACCGAGGACCTGCGGAAGGTGCTCCAGGCGTTCAAGACCCAGGACCCGAACGGCAACGGCAAGGCCGACGAGATCGCGCTGAGCGCGAACGTCCGCGACAACCTCATCCCGTACTTCATGAACGCCTTCATCTACGACCCGCAAGGGCAGAACAACAGCGGCGGCAACAACTCCACACTGGTTCTCAACAACGGCAAGGTCGACGTCCAGGCGAACAAGGACGGCTGGCGCGAAGGCCTGCGGTACATCAACTCGCTCTACAAAGAGGGCCTGATCGACAAAGGCGCCTTCACGCAGAACCCGGACGCGATGCAGCAGCAGGGCAACCACGGCGGCTCGGTCATCCTCGGCGCGGGCACCGTCATGCACTCGGGCATCTTCGTCACCGTCGGTTCGGCGGACGGGCGGGACCAGCAGTACGACGCGGTACCGCCGCTGACTGGTCCGAGTGGTGCGAACTACGCCAGCTACGTCTTCCCGAGCATTCCCGGCGCCACGTTCGTCCTGACGTCGAAGGCAACACCGGAGAAGCAGATCCAGGCGATCAAGATGCTCGACTACATCTTCACCGATGAGGGACAGAACAATGGACAGTTCGGCACGGAGGGCAAGGCCTGGACCAAGCCCGGTCCCGGCGATGTGGCGCTCGACAAGTCGCTGAAGCCGAGCTTCAAGCAGATTCCCCTGAAGCCCGGGTCGAAACCGCGGAACAGCGGCTGGGGTCCGCTGGCGCAGTACAACAACACCGCGAAGTACCGCAACTCCGAGGTCATCGACACCGACACCCACTCGCAGGCGGGGTACGAACGCAAGCTGTTCGAGGCCACCAACCTGTACGCCGGCCACGAAGACAAGGCCCAGATCTACCCGTTCTGGAAGGTGTGGATCGACCCGACCCTCGGCAACGAGGTCGCGACGCTGCAGACCAACATCGAGAACTACATTCAACAGAACTCACTCCAGTTCGTCACCGGCTCGAAGAACATCGACACCGACTGGGACAGCTACGTCAAGGGTCTCGACGGCCTCGGCCTGAAGCGGTACCTGGAGATCCAGCAAACGGCGTACGACAAGGTCCCCAACAAGTAGTCCGACCCTGGACCGGCCGGAGCACGCCGGCCGGTCCATCATCCTCTGACCAAGGAGCGACCAGTGCCGTTCGATGCCACCTTCGAGTCTCTTGCCACGTTCGAATGCCCCGACTGGTTTCGCGACGCGAAGCTCGGCATCTGGGCGCACTGGGGGGCACAGTCGGTGCCTCGGTACGGCGATTGGTACGCGCGCAACATGTACCGGGAAGGCACCGATCAGTACCGCTATCACCTGCGGACCTACGGGCACCCGTCGCAGTTCGGCTACAAGGACGTCGTACAGCTGTGGAAGGCGGAGCGATTCGATCCGGACGAGCTGATGGATCGTTTCGCGGCCGCAGGCGCCCGGTACTTCGTGGCACAGGCCGTGCACCACGACAACTTCTTCAACTACGAGTCGACCGTCAATCGCTGGAACTCGGTGAAGTTCGGGCCGGGCAAGGACATCGTGGGTCTGTGGAAGACCGCCGCGGACCGGCACGAGCTGCCGTTCGGGATCACCGAGCACCTCGGGGCCACGCTGGGATGGCTGGCGGTCAACAAGGGCGCCGACAAGCGCGGGCCGTTGGCCGGCGTACCGTACGACGGGTCCGATCCGGCGTACCGGGACCTGTACCTCGACAACAGCCGGTACCTGCCGGAAGTCGATGTCGAAGTACAGGACCCCTGGTACAGCGAGGATCCGGCGTGGCACCGGCACTGGCTCGAGTCGGTGACCGAGATGATCGACCGCTATCAGCCGGACCTGTTGTACTCCGACGGCCCGTTGCCGTTCGGCGAGATCGACTACACACCTGGTCTCCAGGCGGTGTCCCATCTCTACAACACCAGCGCACGGATCCACGGCGCGAATCGCGCGGTGTATCAGCAGAAGGACCGCCGGCCCGAGGTGAGCGTCGTCGGTGTGATGGACATCGAGCGGAGCCAGACCCCCGGCATCCACCCCGCGCCGTGGCAGACGGACACGTCGGTCGGTGACTGGTTCTACAACGTCCGGGACGTGTACAAGACCGCCGGGCACGTGATCGAGATGCTGGTCGACATCGTGTCGAAGAACGGGAACCTGTTGCTGAACGTGCCGCAACTGCCGGACGGCACGATCGACCTCGAATGCTCGCAGTTGCTCGATGACCTGGGCGCTTGGATGCGGGTGTGCGGCGAAGGTATCTACGGGACGAGACCGTTCCGGGTGTTCGGCGAGGGACCCTCGACTGTGGTGATCAAGGGCTTCACCGAAGACCGGGTGAGCTGGACGAGTTCAGACTTCCGGTTCACCCGCCGGGACAACACCGTCTACGCGTTCCAGCTGGCCTGGCCCGACGACCGACGTGCCGTGATCCGGAGCCTTGCGGACCACGAGACGGTGGCCGGCGTCCGGCTGCTCGGACACGGCCCGGTTCCCTTCGAGCAGGCGGAGGGAATTCTGGTGGCCAAGCTGCCTGACACCGCTCCGCTCGACGTCGCGAACTGCCTGGCCCTCGACCTCCGCGCCGGCTGACCGATGACATCCACCGACAGGCCCGACTACGTGGGCTACCTGTACGTGCATTTCAAGCGCGAATCAGCCGACGGTGAGCAGATCTACTTCGCCTTGAGCGACGGCAACGACCCGCTGCACTTCCGCGACCTCAACGGTGGAAAGCCGGTGCTGCACTCGACGTTGGGCGAACGCGGCGTCCGGGACCCGCACATCGTCCGGTCGCCGGAAGGTGGTCGGTTCTATCTGGTCGCGACCGACCTGCGTCTGTACGCCGACCGCGATTGGGATCGGCACCAGCGCCGAGGCAGTCGGTCGATCATGATCTGGGAGTCGGGCGATCTGGTGGACTGGGGAGAGGGGCGACTCGTCGAGGTCGCACCGCCCGAGGCCGGCAACGCCTGGGCACCGGAAGCGATCTGGGACCCCGAGCAGAACGCCTATCTCGTCCACTGGTCCTCGACGCTGTACGCCGACGCCGCCCACGAGGGCGAGAGCTACAACCGGATCATGTCCGCGACCACCCGGGACTTCCGCGAGTTCTCCGAGCCGCGCGTGTGGGTCGACCGAGGATGGCAGACGATCGACGCCACAGTGATCGAGCACGAGGGCGTCTACTACCGCTTCCTGAAGGACGAACGCAGCCGCGGTGGTGATGCCCCGCTCGGCAAGTCGGTGTTCTGCGAGACCTCGACTTCCCTCACGGCCGCCGCGTGGAAGCCGGTTGCCGAAGGCATCGGCCTGGGCACGATCGGTCAAGGTGAGGGCCCGCTGGTGTACAGGTCGAACACCGAGGAGAAGTGGTATCTCTGGATCGACGAGTTCACTTCGCAACGCCGTTATGTCCCCTTCGAGACGACCGACCTCGCCGGCGGCGAATGGATCCCCTCCGGTGACCACCGCCTGCCCGACGACCCCTGCCACGGCGTCGTGCTGCCAGTGACCGCCGAAGAGTACGAGCGCCTCAGCGCCTGACGAGGCCGTTCTTGTAGGCGATGACAACGAGCTGTGCGCGGTCGCGGGCGCTGAGCTTGGTCATGGCTCGTTGGACGTGAGTGCGGACGGTGAGCACGCTGAGGTGGAGGTCACGGGCGATGTCTTCGTTGGACATGCCGTCGGCCGCCAGCTTGGTCACCTCGAGTTCGCGGTTGGTCAGCTCGGCGATTCCTGGCGTCGCAGGATTCCCTGGCACGGCGGGGGTGGTGAGGAACTGCTTGATGAGTGACTTGGTGGCGCCAGGTGACAGCAGGCTGTCGCCCTGGGCAACGGTGCGGATGGCATCGAGGAGTGCGTCGGTGGTGGCGTGTTTGCCGAGGAATCCGCTGGCTCCTGCGCGAAGCGCGCGGGCCACGTGCTCGTCGTTCTCGAAGGTCGTGAGGATGAGTACACGGGTGGCGGTCAGGGCGGGGTCCGCACAGATGGCCTCGGTTGCGCTCAGTCCGTCGGTGCCCGGCATCCGGATGTCCATCACAACGACGTCGGGCTTGTGGACCTGGGACAGTCGAATGGCTTCTGCGCCGTCGGCCGCCTCGGCGACGACGGTGAGGTCGTCGCAGGAGTCGATGAGCAACCGGAAGGTGCCGCGCAACAGGGCCTGGTCGTCGGCGAGCAGGACCTGTGTCGTCATGTCGTCACCGGTGCGTGGATGTGCAGTGGCAAGGTGGTGACCACCTCGAAGGGCCCGCCTTCGGTGTCGGTGACCTCAAGGTGGCCCCCTACGGAATTGGCGCGTTCGCGCATCCCGATGATGCCGTAGCCGCCGAGGTTTGGACGAGGCGGTGTGCTGGATTCGTTGCTGACCTTGATGGTGAGGCCGGCTGCGCTGTAGGCCATCAGCAGATGGGCAGTCGGCGAGCCGGAGTGTTTGGTGGCGTTGGTGAGCGCCTCCTGGATGATGCGGTACGCCGTGAGGTCGACGCCGGGCAGGAGTTCCCGAGGGTCGCCTTGGACCTCGAGGCTGACCTCCAGACCGGCCGAGGTGCAGGCGTCGATGAGATCGGGGAGCTGTGCGAGCCCGGGCGCTGGTTGAAGGGTGTCGACGTCGGCATCGCTCGCGCTCCGAAGGACGCCGATCGTCGCCCGAAGTTCGAGCATGACGGTGGAAGTGGTCGCCTGGAGGTCGGTCAGCAGCTTCCGGGAGGCGTCCGGCCCGGTGTCGAGCAGATGGGCGGCTGTCCCGGCCTGGGCGTTGGCGACGGCCATGTGGTGTGCCACGACATCGTGGAGATCGCGGGCGATCCGCAGTCGCTCCTCGGCGACGCGCAGGCGGGCTTCTTCCTCGCGGGTGCGTTCGGCGTGGGCGGCGCGGGCCTGGACTGCGTCCAGATAGGCGGCCTGCAGCCGCGAACGGCTGCCCAGCGCCAGGGGAAGCAGCAACCACAGGGCTGGGCCGATCGCGCGGAGGGCAACCGTGCGGTCGAAGGTGGGGCCGACTGCGATCGCCACGACCAGCACGGTGGCCACCGCGCCGTACGTCCAGGCTGTGCGGTTCGGCGTCCCGCGGGCCAGCCAGTACAAAGCCACCATGACTGGTGCCAGCACCAGCGGGGTGAGCAGGTAACCGAGCGCACCTACGGCGACCACGCAGGCGGTCGCAGCTGCAACGGTGACCCTTGGACGCCGACGAGCGCCGAACAGCGCCAAGCACGCGCCCACGGCCAGCAAGTCCGCGAGCCAGACGTCGCCCGGGCGCGCGCCGTCGGGGTCGGACAGATTGACCCCGACGACCGCCCCGACGAGCACTGCGAGCACGATCACCGCGTCGGTCAGCCAGGGACGGCGCGCGACGTACTGCTCCAAGCCGGCCATCTGGTGCCTCCTGACGTCCGTGGATTGGTTGCCGTCGCACCCATTGTCCCGCTACGGGGCTGGGACGGGCGTATTCGGCTTTGTCCCCGGTTCGAGCCGGCCGTGCGATGGCCGGGCCAGGCCGGCTCCTTCGACGTCGACCGCGGGCAGGATCCTGTCCAGCCGGCGCGGAAGCCACCAGGCGTGGTGACCGAGCAGGGCCATGACGGCGGGGACGATGGCCAGCCGTACGACGAAGGCGTCGAACAGCACCGCCGCGGCGAGCGCGAAGCCGAGCATCTTGATGAAGGCATCCTGCTCGGTGACGAACCCTGCGAAGACTCCCATCATGACGAGCGCGGCTGCGACGACGACCCGGGCGCTCTGCCGCATTCCGGTCTCGATCGCGGCATGTGGTGTCTGACCGTGGACAAAGGCTTCCCGCTTGCGGGACACGAGGAAGACCTCGTAGTCCATGGCCAGGCCGAACACGACGCCGATCATGAAGATCGGTACCGCGCTCATGATGGGTCCGGTCTGCTCGACTCCGAGCAATCCGCCGAGGACGCCGTGCTGGAAGACGAGGACCACTGAGCCGAGCGCGGCGAGCACCGAGAGCAGGAAGCCCAGGGCTGCTTTGATCGGTATGAGGATCGAGCGGAACACCACCAGCAGCAGCAGTACCGCGAGTCCGACCACCGTGGCGAGGTACGGCACCAGGGAGCGTTGGAGCTTGCCGGCGAGGTCGATGTTGATGGCGGTGGTTCCCGTGACTTTGAAGCTCGCGCCCGTCCCCTGGACGATGGTCGGGCGCGTGTCGCGCAGCGTGTTGACCAGGTTCGTCGTCGCAGCGTCGGTCGGGCTGGTCGAGGGAATCGCCTCGAACAACGCCGTGTCGCCGTTCTCGCTCAGCATCGGCGGGGAGACGGACGCCACCCCAGGAGTCGATGAGATCTTGTTGGAGATCGCGGTCACGGCGGCTTTCGGATCGCCCGCGCCCTGAGCGTCGACCACGATCATCAGCGGGCCGTTGAAGCCGGGACCGAACGCTTTGGCAAGTTCGTCGTACGCACGGCGCTGTGTCGCTGTGGTCGGCTTGGACTCGTCGCCCGGCATTCCCAGACGCAGCCCCAGGGCAGGGATCGCGAGTGCTCCGAGCACGATCACCCCGAGGGCCAGTACGGCGATGGGACGGCGCAGCACGAACCGGGCCCACCGGTGGGCGAGCCCCAGCGCCGGCACGTGCGCTCCGGTACGACGGGCCGACCGGGACAGGACCTTGTCGGGGGCGAATCCGATCAGCGCAGGCACCAACGTCAGGGCCACCAGCACGGCGATCACGACTGCGGCCGCGGCGGCGAGCCCCATCTTGGTGAGCATCGGCATCCCGATCACCGTCAGGCCCGCGAGCGCGATCACCACCGTGAGTCCGGCGAACGCCACCGCCGACCCCGCTGTGCCCACGGCCAGCGAGACCGCGTCGATCGCGGTGGCTCCTCGCCCACGTTCCTCGCGGTACCGCGCCACGACGAACAGGGCGTAGTCGATTCCGACCGCGAGGCCGAGCATGAGCGCCAGCGTCGTCGAGGTCGTCGACAGACCGAAGGCCTTGCTCACGCCCAGCAGCGACAGCAGACTGATGGCCACGCCGATGATCGCAGTGAGCAGCGGCAGCCCGGCCGCCACCACGGATCCCAGGGTGATCAACAGGATCACCGCAGCGAGCGAGATCGCGATCAGCTCCGCGATTCCGGCGGGCCCGCCGGATTCCAGAGCCTCACCGCCGGCTTCCACCGTCAATCCCGAGCTCCGGGCGGAATCGACCACGCTGTTGACCTCGGTACGACTCTCGGCAGTCACGGAAGCCGCCGGTACATCGAAGGAGATCGTTGCATACGCGGCTGATCCGTCGTCGCTGACGGCGTGCGACGTGAACGGGTTCGCGACCTCGGAGACCTGCTTGCCGGCGGCAAGTTGTCCGACGGCTGACTCGATAGCCGCCTTGAATCGCGGCGACGTGACCTCCTCACCTTCAGGCGCCACGAACACGACCCGCCCCTCGCCTGCTTCGCCGATCAGCCCGGGGAACCGCTGCTGCAGCAACTCGATACTCGCCTGCGACTCGGTGCCGGGCATCGAGAAGTCGTCAGCGGGAGAAGGCGGGGCGGTCAGACCTGCAACGACCGCCGCCGCCAAGATCGCGAGCCATGCCAGAAGCGTCGACGTACGACGCCTGAATGCGAGCCGGCCGAGCCGAGCCAGAATTGTTGCCACAGGAACACTCCATCTGAAGATGCGGAGGTTCCATCGTTTCGCCCGGGCCTGGCCGCCGTCGTCGTACAGCAGAAGGCAAACCTCTACACAATCAGAACCACTCCGGCCCCTTCGTCCTGCTGCAGATGCAGTAGTCACCCCTCGAGCCGAGATAGTGTGTCGGCGATGATGATCGGCGACTCGGTGCAGGCCATCGAGCTCCGGGTGGACAACGCGGTAAACCCGCTCGGTATCGACAACCTGGCACCGGCCCTGAGTTGGCAGCTCACCGGCAGTGGGCAGCAGACGGCGTACCGGATCCTGGTCTCCAGTGACCCGGTGCGGCTGCGGAGCGGGCGTGCCGACGTCTGGGACAGCGGGCGCATCGCGAGCGATGAGGCGATCGGCATCCAGTACGACGGACCCGCGCTGCGATCGTCGACGCCGTACTACTGGACCGTCCAGGTCTGGGACACCGGGGGCCGTCGTGCGGGCTCGGAGCAGATCGCCTGGTGGGAGACCGGTCTGCTGAACGACGCCGCCTGGCAGGGCGCGCAGTGGATCACGCCCGACACCGGCAATGCCGAGGCCCCGATGCTGCGGAAGGAATTCGACGTCGGCAAGCGCATCGCCCGCGCCCGGGCAACTGTCTACGGTCTGGGTTTCTACGAGCTGCGGCTCAACGGGTCCAAGGTAGGTGACCGGGTGCTGACTCCGGCCAGTACGCCGTACGAGCGACACAACCTCTACGACACCTACGACATCACGAACGACGTACGCCGTGGTGCGAACACCGTAGGGATCTGGCTGGGCAACGGCTACGGGGCGCGGTACAACCCGTACGGCTTCCGGTGGACCGGGCCGAAACAAGCCATCGCGCTGATCACGATCACCTCCACCGACGGTACCTCGGAGGCGGTCGGCACCGATGGCTCGTGGACCTGGTCGACCGGCCCGATCGTTGCCAACGACATCTATGCCGGCGAGACGTACGACGCCCGCGCGGAACGGCCGGGCTGGGACCGCCCCGGGTTCGACGCCGCGGACTGGCAGCCCGTCCGCACCACGCCCGCGCCGAGCGCCGTGCTGGCCGCGAACACGATGCCGGCCGTCCGCGTCATGCAGACCCTGCGTCCGGTCCGCCTGACCGAGCCGAAGCCTGGCGTCTACGTCTACGACCTCGGCCAGAACATCGCCGGTTGGGCCCGGCTGCGCGTCAAGGGGCCCGCGGGTACGGCGGTTCACCTCCGGACCGCCGAGGAACTCGGTGCCGACGGCATGGTGGACACTCGGACGAACCGTTCCGCCGCCGCCACCGATACCTACATCCTCAAGGGCACCGGCGGCCTCGAGACCTTTGAGCCGCGCTTCACGTACCACGGCTTCCGGTACGTCGAAATGACCGGCTTCCCGGGGCGCCCGGACCGGAACGCGCTCGAAGGGCGAGCAGTCCATGCCGACGTGGCCTCGACCGGTACCTTCCACTCGTCCGACGAACTGCTGAATACGATCTGGCGGAACAACCGCTGGGCGATCCTCAACAACTCGATGAGCCTGCCGACCGACACTCCGGTACGCGACGAACGCACGCCACCGACGATGGACGTCCAGGCCTACCGGGACGCGGCGATCCGTGAGTTCGGGATGAACCGCTTCTACGCCAAGTACCTGCGCGATCTGCCGCCCGGGACCGCGCTACCCAGCGACGCCGTGAAGGCGCAGTACCCCGATATGGCCGGTGGACAGGTCTCGCTGGCCTGGCACCTGTACGAGCAGTACGGCGATCGCGCCACGCTGGCTGCTACGTACCCGCTCATGAAAGCCTTTGTGGACAAGAACGCACAGGACCAGCCGAGCCTCATCTGGCCCGGCAACCAGGGCTTCGGCGACTGGTGCCCGCCGGATCACGGGCCGGAGGCCAACGGCGGGATGGGCAGCCTGAACGCCGGGGACTGCTTCAGCGAGGTCTCGCTGGTGAACACCGCGTTGTGGTACCAACAGACGATCGATCTCGCCAAGGCGGCCAAGGCACTCGGGCAGACCGCGGACGGCGTTCGCTACGACCAGTTGGCCGCAGCCATCAAGACGGCCTTCAATGCGCGATTCCTCCAGGCCGACAACACCTACAGCTCAGGGAGACAGACCACCAGCGTGCTCCCGCTGGCCGTCGGACTCGTCCCGGCCGATCGGCTCGGGGCTGTCGGAGCGAAGCTGGCAGAGACCATCACCACCAAGCACGCCGGCCATCTCGACACCGGTATCTTCGGCACGCGCTATCTCGTCGACGCACTGGCCGCGATCGACCGGCTGGACCTCGCGATGCAGATCCTCGGGCAACGCACGTACCCGAGCTTCGGATTCCAGATCGGCAAGGGCGCGACCACAAGCTGGGAGCAGTGGCTGTACGACGCCGGGATGATCACCCACGACCATGCGATGTTCGCCGGCATCAACACCTCGCTCTACACCGTGCTCGCCGGCATCCAGCTGACATCACCGGCATACCGGACCGTCACCATCGCACCGCGCACACCCGCAAGTCTCGACTACGTCACCGCCTCGATCGACACCGTCCGCGGCCGCATCACGTCAGCCTGGCGCCGCACCTCGGCCGGGCTCGAGCTCACCATCACCACGCCCCTGAACAGCACACCCACGGTCGTCGTCCCGCTCGCGAGCCCTGCAGCGCACGTTGCCGCCCCGGCGAACGCCGTACTCATCAGCAGGACCGCGACCGCTGCCACGTATCAAGCCGCCTCCGGCGCGTCCACCTTCACGATCAGCTGAGGTCAGCGAAGAGTGGCTAGTTGGTTGAGCGCCACTGTCAGGTCTTGGTCGCGGCCGGCGGCCAGCATCCGCTGGTAGGTGGGGTCGCTGGAGGCGGCTTGGGTCATCAGGGTCAGCTGCAGGCTCAGGCGCTCGGCGATGAGGTCGAGGATGTCGCGAGTGGTGCCTTGCCAGCGGTATTCGTGGAGAAAGAGGGAGAGTCGGGGTAGGCGTGAGTCGAGGTCGGTGAAGCCTTCGGCGGCCACGACGTGTGGGGCGTGCAGCGGCGTCCAGGAAAAGGCGACCCAGGCAACGTCCAGCTCTACACGTACCGGCCCGGCCATGTCCCAGTCGACGATGCCGACCAGGCCATCGGTGTTCCACACCGCGTTGTACGGCGCTGCGTCGTTGTGCGCGACGATCATGCCCGGCCGCCACACTTCTCCCTCGCGCCAGCACGCATCGTGCGGCGGAACGAAGTCGGCAACGGCCGCGTGATAGCGCCGCAGCCAGCCCGCAACGTCCGTCAAAGCCGATGAGCTGTGCGTCCACGACGGCCAGGGCCGCGCGTTCCCGACCGTCTGCCCGGGCAAGAAGCTGACCATCTCCCGTCCGTCGGCGTCGACACCCAACGGCCGTGGTGCCCCCGCGAACCCAGCAGCCTCCAGATGAGCCAGTAGCGCATGGACCGAAGACGTCCAGGCTCCCGCAGTACGCCGTACAACACCGCCGACCAATGAGGCCCCGCCGTCGAACCCACCCTCTAAGCGCTCATCCATACCGACATCCTGCCAGCCGAGCGGCGACCGGATCCGGTCACGATGGGCTGTTGACAGGGACTGTTACCGGTAACAAGATGCTACCGGTAACAGCGTTGCGGCGGGATGGATGCCGTTCGGCGAGGAAGGGAAGACAAATGCCCACATCAGGCGTAGGAAATCGACTGACGCGCCGCCGATTGCTCGGGCTGGCCGCGGTGTCTGCCGGCGCTGCGATCTCCGGGCCGGTTCTGACCGGTTGCAGCAAGGATTCAGCGACGAGTGGCGGTGGCTCGACGTCGCTGACCTTCCTGAATCAGTCCCGCGGCCAGGCGAAGGCGCTGGACAAGTTGGTCGAGACCTACGAGAAGCAGACCGGCGTGCGGGTCACGATCGACAGTCCCGGGCCGACGAACTTTCCGGCGAAGTTGCAGTCGAAGTCGCAGTCGGGTGACATGCCGGACATCTACTCGACGCTGACGCTGCCGGAGATGATCCCGTACTACAAGGCCGGCTGGGCGATGAATCTGGAGCCGAAGCTGACCGGTGAGTGGAAGGGCAACTTCTCGCCGATCGCGCTGGACCTGACCACTGTGAAGGCCGGGACGGTCAGCGGCCTGGACGCCGGTGTCTACTCGGCGCATTGGGAGATCCAGACCATGGGGCTGTTGCTGAACACCAAGACGTTCGAGTCGGCCGGGGTCGATCCGAAGGCTCCACCGGCGACGACGGACGCGTGGATCGAGCAGCTGAAGAAGGTCTCCGCCAAGACCGGCAACGGCGCGTTCCTGATGGCCGCGTCCCTGGCGGACCGGTTCCTGCTGAGTCACGCCTCCAATTGGATGACCGACGCCGAGATCGACGCGACGCTCGCGGGAAAGACGAGCTGGAAGTCGGACGGCTGGCGTCAAGGTCTGCAACTGCTGGCCGAGTTGCGGGACGCCGGAGTCATCGTCAACAAGACCCTGCCCGGCGGCAACGACGACAACCCGACGGTGGAGAAGGGCTTCTTCAACGTCCAGGACACACCGGCGATCTTCGACGCGTCGGTCGCGATAGGAGTCGCGCGGGCCACCGCGCCGGACTTCACGGAGTACATCTCGATGGGGATCCCGAAGGCGGCCGACGGTACGCAGAAGCCGCGGGTCTACGGCGGTGTCGGCAAAGGTGCTTGCATCAACCCGAAGGGAAAGAACGTCGATGCCGCGGTGAAGTTCGTGCAGTGGCTGACCGAGCCCGAGCAGGCGAAGGTGTTCGTCGACATGGTCGGACTGATCCCGGCGAACCCGAAGGTCACCGCCGCCGACCTGCCGCCGCAGGTCGCCGGTTTCGCGTCGCTGGCCGACGCGATCGAGGTTGTTCCGTCACCGTTCAGCACCGACGCCCGTACGGCGTTGATCAGCGGAGTGCAGAGCCTGGTGCTCAAGGAGAAGACCGTCGACCAGGTGCTCGACGACATGGAGACGGCGCAGAAGAGGGCCAAGTGACCGTCCGTCCACTCGAAGCAGTCGAACTCGCTCGAGCGCCCTCGAGAACCCGTCGTCGCGGTCCGCTCGCGCGGCGCCGGGAACTGATGGCCTACGCGTTCCTCCTGCCGGCGGTGCTCCTGCTCGCCGTCTTCACGCTCGTACCGTTCGTCCAGGCCATCGTGCTGAGCTTCCAGCAGTGGGACGGTGTCAGCACGACCAGCCCGTTCGTGGGGCTGTCCAACTACACGTTCGTCCTGCACGACAGCGTCTTCTGGTCGTCGATGCGGAACGTGCTGATCTTCGGTGTGGCCGGATTCGTTCTCGGCAACGCGTTGTCGTTGGGGATGGCGATCGCGGTCAACCGGGTACGTCGCGGGAAGGCCTTCTTCCGTACGGCGTTCTACCTGCCAGGCGTCTTCTCCGTCGTGGTCATCGGGATGATGTTCTCGTGGCTGCTCGCTCCGAACGCAGGCATCGTGAACCGCCTGCTCGGCGGCGTCGGGTTGTCCGGGCTGCAGCACAACTGGCTCGAGGATCCCGGTACCGCACTGCCGGCCGTGGCGGCGGTCTTCCTCTGGTATCACTGGGGATTCGGCTTCATTCTGTACCTGGCCGGCCTTCAGGACGTGCCCGTGGAGTTGTACGAGGCGGCCGACCTGGACGGCGCGGGTGGCTGGGCGAAGTTCCGGTACGTGACCTGGCCGGACCTGCTGCCGGTGACGGCGATCGTGTCGTTGTTGACGCTGCTCGGAGCGTTGCAGGTGTTCGGCACCGTGCAGGTCCTCACCAATGGCGGGCCGGGCGACCACACGATGGTGCCGACGCTGCGTATCTATCAAGAGGCGTTCACGAACCAGCGCTTCGGATCCGCGGCGGCGATGTCGGTGATCTTCGGTGGCGCGCTCGTCCTGCTCGCGATGCTGCACCTGTGGTTGTCCCGGCGGCGGAGGTGATGGTGATGATGAAGGGTCTGGCCGGCCGTGGTGGTCTGTACGGGCTGCTGGTACTGGCTGCGGTCGGGGCACTGTTCCCGATGGTCTGGTTGCTGATCGGATCGCTGCAGACGAGCAGTGAGTTGTACCGCGGCAAAGATCTGCTGCCCGCGAAGCCGCAGTGGTCGAACTACGTCACTGCGTGGACCGACGGCGATCTCGGCACCTACCTGCCGAACAGCATGATCTACACGGTTTCGGCGGTCGCCGGCATCCTGGTCGTCGCCAGTCTGGCAGGGTACGCGCTGGCCCGGATCGAGTTCCGGGGCAAGGCCGCGGTGACGTTCGCGTTGCTGGCGGTGATGATCATTCCGGCGCCGGCGTCGTTCATCGCGCAGTACAAACTGATGGTGATGCTGGGACTGACCAACAGCCGGGTCGGCTATGTGCTGATTCTGATCTCGGCGGGCATTCCGATCTCCGCGCTGATCATGCGCGGGTTCTTCGCGAACCTGCCGAAGGATCTGGAGGAGGCGGCCGCGATCGACGGCAGCTCGGCGCTGAACACGTTTGCGCGCGTCATTCTCCCGTTGGCGCGACCGGGCCTGATCGCAGTCGCGGTGATTCAGGGGCTCGCGGTGTGGAACGAATACCTGTTGGCGCTGGTCCTGTTCGACGACGACAAGTTGATGCCGGTGCAGCGCGGGTTGATGAACTTCGTGTCTGCGGAGACGCCGGTCCAGAACATTCTGCTGGCCGCCACGGCGATCTCCGTTCTGCCGGTGGTCGTGTTCTACGTCTTCGCCCAGCGGCAAGTTGTACAAGGGATCAGTAGCGGAGCGGTCAAGTAGGCTTCGTGGGTCGGAGGGAGGTGGAGAAGAGTTGGCCGAGGAACCTGTGCCCGTAGTGCGGGCTACTCTCACCGATGTTGCGCGCGCTGCGGGGGTGTCCCGGCAGACGGCGTCACGGGTGGCTCGCGGTGGCGAGAACGTGAACAAGCGGACGGCGGCCCGGGTTCGGCGCGTGATCAAGGCGCTCGGTTACCGGCCCGATCCGATCGCGCGGGCGTTGTCCACGGGGCGAGGACTCAGCGTGGGCCTGCTGACCCATCAGCTGACCGACCGGCAAATGGGGCTCGGTGCGATCTCGATCATGATCGGCGTCGAGCAGGCCGCGGCCGAGTTGGGGCTCGGCGTCAGTGTGGCCACGTTCGCGAGCTTCGATCGGGCGACTGTGCAGGACGGGATCGATCGGCTCGCCCGGGCCGGATGTGACGGGGTGATCTTCATGGCCCCGTGGGTGTCGGCTGCGAAGACGTTGCGTGCGCTGGACACCTCCTTGCCGTTGCTGTCCACCAGTGAGGTTCCCGACTACGACGGTCCCGCCGTTCACGCTGACGCAACCAAGGCGTCCGCGGACGTGGTGGATCATCTGCTGTCGCTCGGACATGAAACCGTTCATCACGTCGCCGGTCCGCTCGACTGGACCTCCAGCCGTCTTCGTCGACGCGGCTGGGAGAGCGCGCTACGGAACGCCGGTGCCGAGATTGCGGAACCGCTGGCCGGCGACTGGACCGCTCACTCCGGATATGAGGCCGGCCGGCAGTTGGCCGAAGATCCTTCGGTGACGGCGATCTTCGCCGCCAACGACGAGATGGCCTTGGGAGTCGTCTACGCACTCACCGAGGCTGGACGCCGGGTTCCAGAAGACGTCAGCGTCGCGGGCTTCGACGATGCTCCTGGGTCGGACTACCTTCGTCCACCCCTAACGACGGTGAGGGTCGACGACGCCGAGTACGGTCGCCAGGCTGTCGCGCAACTGATGCTTCAGATCAACGGCGAAGCAGCGGCTCCGGCGACCATCCTGCCGCATCAGCTGGTCATCCGCGCCAGTACTGCGCGCAGTCCGCGCCGGAAGACATGAGTCCTTCTCCGGACCGTCTACGGATCGACAGCGGTGGCGACCAGTTCACTGTGTCCGGCCCGTCGCCAAGACTCTCGTGGCGGGTTCCGCGGGCGTTCACCAGCCAATCGGCGTACGAACTCGAAGCAACCGTCGACGGCGCCCCGCTCGCTCGTGTCACGCTAGCGTCGGCCGAGCACCTGTTCATCCCGTGGCCGTGGATGCCGCTCGAAAGCTGTCAGCGGGTGACGTGGCGCGTCCGCGTGCACGGTGACCAGGGCTTGTCGGACTGGTCCGATCCAAGCAGGTTCGAGGTCGGACTCCTCGACAGCGACTGGATGGCTCAATGGATCTCTCCGGTCGAAGGTGCCGACGAGGGCTATGGCAAGCGACCTGCATACGTGCTGTCGACGCGGTTCGAGCTGTCGGCCGACGTGGCGTCCGCGCGGCTGTATGCCACCGCGCTCGGTGTCTACGAGGCGTTCGTCAACGGCCGGCGGGCCGGTAGCGCTGAGCTGACGCCCGGCTCGACGTCGTACGACCACACGCTCTACGCGCAGGCGATGGACGTCACGGAATCCCTTCAGCCGGGGAGCAACCAGCTCGAGGTCTTGCTGTCGGACGGCTGGTACCGCGGCAAGACAGGCGGCTTCCGCCTGCCGTCCGGATGGGGTACGACGACGGCCGCGCGGCTGGAGCTCCACGTTGGGCACCATGACGGATCCCGGCAGGTCGTTCGCAGCGACGGCACGTGGACCAGCTCACGATCGAGGATCGCTCGCGCCGACCTCATGGATGGGCAAGCGGTCGACCTCGGGCCGCTGCCCGACGTACGGCATGCGGTGCTGGTCGACCAGGTCGTTGCTCCTGACATCGATTGGTCACCCGCGCCGCCAGTGCGGCGGATCGAGTCCCGGCCGCCAGTCACGATGCGGCGCACCGGCGCCGGGAGCTGGGTGGCGGATTTCGGTCAGAACGCGTCGGGCTGGATCTCGCTTGCCGACCTCGGCCCGGCGGGAACTCGCACGATCATCGACTATGGCGAGTTCGTCGGGACCGATGGTGATCTGACTACCGCTCATCTGGACTCCGTCCTGCCAGAGGGCGGGCCGGTCCGGTTCGTGCAGCGTGACGAGGTTGTGTCCGCGGGCGACGGCGAGGTGTTCGAACCCCGCCACACCGTGCATGGGTTCCAGTACGCGCGATTGCGGCGCGACGACGGTCGGGTGATCGTCCCAGCGAGTGTGACGATGCACGTGGTGCACTCGGATCTCGCCCGGACCGGAACGTTCGAATGCAGCAGTGCCGACCTGAACCGCCTGCACGACATCGCGGTCTGGAGCTTCCGTGGTAACGCAGTAGATGTGCCCACAGACTGCCCGACGCGGGAGCGGATCGGCTGGACCGGTGACTACCAGATCTTCGCTCCCGCGGCGACGCGGCTGTACGACGTTCTCGGGTTCAGCCGGAAGTGGCTTCGTTCGGTCCGGGACGACCAGTTGCCCGATGGACGAATCGCGAACTTCTCACCGGACGGCCGACGTACCAAGCTCAATCTCGAGGATCGCCTGGCCAAGACCACCGGATCGGCCGGCTGGGGCGACGCGATCGTAGCGGTCCCGATGGAGCTCTACGAGGCCTACGGCGATGGTGAGGTTCTGTCGGAGAACTGGGACGCGATGGTTCGCTGGGTGGAGTGGTGTCTTGATGCCGCCCGCACCCATCGGCATCCCTCCCGGATCGAGCGCTCGGCCGAGCCGCTGCCCCACGAACAGTTCATCTGGGACGGCACGTATCACTGGGGCGAATGGGCCGAGCCTCCGCCCAAGGCACCCGGTGGAACGCCGATCGAGCCCAGTCGGGAGGCGTGGCTCAAGGCGGACAAGGGCGAACTGGGAACTGCCTACCTCTACCGATCGACCGTGACCCTCGCGCGGATCGCCGAGATCCTTGGCCGGCCCGCGGACGCGGCGCGTTACGCCGAGGTCGCGCGTCGGGTGCGCGATGCCTGGCGCACGGAGTTCCTCGACGGGTCCGGGCGGACGACAGGCGATACCCAGGCCGGTTACGTGCGGGCCTTGTGGTTCGGCCTGATTCCGGAGGACCTGCGACAGAGCGCCGTACGACGGTTGGTCGAACTGATCCGGGCCGCGGGCAACCATTTGGGGACCGGATTCCTGTCCACGGCGCAGTTGCTCCCGGTGCTCGCCGACCTGGGGTACGGCGAGGTTGCCTATGACCTGCTCTTCCAGCGCACGTCCCCGTCCTGGTTGACGATGCTGGACCGCGGGGCGACGACGATCTGGGAAGAATGGGACGGGATCGACGACAACGGGAACCCGCATGCTTCCCTCAACCACTACAGCAAGGGCGCGGTCGTCCACTTCCTGCATACCCACGTTCTCGGCCTCCGGCAGGCCGAAGGTTCCGTTGCCTGGGAATCATTTGTCGTCGCCCCGGTTCACCATCCGGAGATCACGTGGGCCGAGGGCTCCTACGAAAGTCCTCAGGGCCGCATCGACGTCGCCTGGCGCATCGAGGGCGGAAGCTTCCACATCACCGTCGACGTACCGCCAGGCTCCACCGCCGAAGTCGTCCTCCCGGACGGCGAAAAGGCGACGCTTCCGCCCGGGCATTTCAGCGCCGTGCGATCCGCTTCGTCAGGGACGGAGTAGGACCTTGATGGCTTGGCGGGTGTCCATGGCGCGGTAGGCCTCCGGTGCCTGCTCGAGCGGAAGGGTGAGGTCGAACACCTTGCCCGGGTCGATCCGCCGGTTCCAGATCAAGTCGATCAGCTCCGGGAGGAACTGCCGGACCGGGGCCGGCCCGCCGTGCAGGTGGGCGTGGGAGAAGAACAGTTCCTGCCCGTCCAGGGTGACGTCGTGGGCCACGCCGACGTACCCGACGTGGCCGCCGGGGCGTGTGGAGCGGATCGCCTGCAGCATCGACTCCTGGGTGCCGACCGCCTCGATGACGGAGTGGGCGCCGAAGCCGTCGGTGAGGTCCTTGATCTGCCGTACGCCGTCGTCGCCGCGCGCGGTGACGATGTCGGTGGCGCCGAAGTCGAGTGCGAGCTTCTGGCGGGACTCGTGCCTGCTCATGGCGATGATCCGCTCCGCGCCGAGCTGTTTGGCTGCAAGGACACCGAGCAGGCCGACCGCGCCGTCGCCGACGACGGCAACCGTCTTGCCGGGTCCGGCTTGGGCCGCGACGGCCGCGAACCAGCCGGTGCCCAGTACGTCGGAGGCGGTGAGCAGGCTGGGGATCAGGTCGTCGTCCGGCATGCCAGGGGTGGCGATGAGTGTGCCGTCAGCCAGCGGGACCCGCAGCCGTTCGGCCTGGGCGCCCATGGCGTTCATCCACTCCCTCTGGACACAGGCGGTCTGGTAGCCGGCGCGGCAGAGTTCGCAGGTGTTGTCGGAGGCGGAGAAGCCGCCGACGACGAACTGGCCGGGCTCGAGGGTGGTGACGTCGCTGCCGATCTCCTCGACGATCCCGACGTACTCGTGGCCGATCGGGGAGGGTGCGTCGATGGGTTCGGCTCCGCGGTAGGGCCACAGGTCGGAGCCGCAGACACACGTCGCGGCCAGCCGGACGACGGCATCGGTCGGCTTCAGGATCTTCGGATCCTCCCGCTCCTCCACCCGGAAGTCACCCGGGGCGTGCATCAAGACACCGCGCATGATCGTTGTGCTCCTTGCTGTGATGAGGTCATCGGCCGTGGTACGTCCAGGTAACCGGCTCTCGGGGTGGGTATCGAGTTACTGGTGAAGGGTGTACTGGCAGTGCATCCCTTTGGGGCGGCGGTCGACGTACTGTCGTGGTGTGGACAACCGTGACGAGGTCCGCGAGTTCTTGGTCTCGCGGCGAGCCAGGCTCAGCCCGGAGCAGGCAGGGGTGCCCGCGGGCAGCAGGCGCAGGGTGCCTGGACTGCGACGTAGCGAGGTCGCCACGCTGGCTGATGTCAGCGTCGAGTACTACGCCAAGCTTGAGCGCGGCAACCTTTCCGGCGTCTCACCCGCCGTGCTGGAGGCGGTTGCGCGGGCGCTTCAGCTCGACGAGGCCGAGCGTGCCCACCTGCTCCATCTGGCCCAGGCCGCCGAAGGCTCCGACACGCTCGCCCGGCCCCGAGTGCGCTCCAGCAGCCAGTGGACCCCGCACTCGAGCTTGCAGTGGACCCTGGACGCCATCACCGCCGGGCCGGCGTGGGTCGCCAACGGCCGCTTGGACGTCCTCGCCGCCAACGCGCTGGCCCGCGCCTTCTACGCCGACCTCTACACAACGAGCGGCACGAAGCCGCCGAACATGGCCCGCTTCCAGTTCCTCGACCCCGCGGCCCGCCGCTTCTACCCCGACTGGGACCACGTCGCCGACATGACTGTGGACCTGCTGCGTACCGAGGCCGGTCGCAACCCGCACGACAAGGACCTCCACGACCTGGTCGGGGAACTCTCGACGCGCTGTGACGACTTCCGGACGCGTTGGGGCGCTCACAACGTCACCCGTCATGGGACCGGCACCAAACGCTTCCATCACCCGGTCGTCGGCGAGCTCACGTTGAGCTGGGAAGCCCTGGCCATGACGTCGGAGTCCGGCCTCACCCTCACCGTCTACACCGCCGAACCTGGCTCACCGTCCGAGGAAGGCCTGCAATTGCTGGCCTCCTGGGCCGCCTCCCACGAAGACGCCTCCGAAACGCAGGCCCTCTGATATGGCACTCGTCATGGTGACCGGGGCAGCCAGCGGACTCGGGTACAACACGGCGCAGGCGTTGGCCGACGACGGGCATGACGTGGTCGTTCACGTCCGCAACGAGTCCCGCCTCAGGGATCCGGACCGGTGGAAGGGCGTGGTGATCGGCGATCTCGCCCGGGTGGACGAGATCCATCACGTTGCTCGGCAAACCTCCGGCTTCGGCCGCTTCGACGCCGTCATCCACAATGCCGGAGTCATGGGCTCTCCCGACGTGATCACGGTCAACGTGGTCGCGCCGTACCTGCTGACAGCGTGGATGGACAAGCCCGGCAGGCTGATCTACCTCAGCAGTTCCATGCATCGTGGCGGCTCTACCGACCTGCGGCGGTTGTCGGCCGGCGGTACGTACTCCGACAGCAAACTGTGGGTCACCACCCTCGCGCTGGCGCTCGCATCGCGCTGGTCGGGAACCTCTAGCCACGCGGTCGATCCCGGTTGGGTTCCGACCCGGATGGGCGGCGCCGGCGCACCGGACGACCTGACCGCCGGACACGAGACCCAGGTGTGGCTCGGCACCCACGACGACGTGACCCCGAGCAGCGGCGGCTACTGGCACCACCGGCAGACGCAGACATCACACCCAGCATGCGAAGACGAAGACTTCCAGGCTCAGCTCATCAAGGCCTTGGAAAGCCACACAGGTGTTCCACTCGCCTGATGCGGGATGTTGGGACTCGAACCGGTCGTAGTGTTACTCACCGCCGAAGAGCGAGGAGCGATCTGATGGGGATGACAGTGCGGCCTTTGGGGAGTACCGGCTTGCAGGTGACGCCGGTCTGCGTCGGCACGAGCCCACTGTCCAACATGCCTGGGTTGTACGGCTACGAGGTCGCCGTCGAGGTCGCCACCGCCACGATCGACAAGGCTCTGGACGGACCTGTCAACTTCCTGGACACCTCGAACAACTACGGGGCGGGAAGGGCAGAAACGCTGATCGGCGAGGTCCTGCGCCGGCGCGGCGGTGTGCCCGCAGGGTTCGTTCTCGCGACAAAAGTCGATGCGGATGCTGCGACCGGCGAGTTCGACGGCGAGCGAGTACGGCGCTCCGTCGAGGAAAGCCTCTCCAGACTCGGTGTCGATCACGTGGAACTGATGTACCTGCACGATCCTGAGGCCCACCTGACGTTCGAGCAAGCCATGGCCGACGACGGCCCGGTGGCAGCACTCGCCGATCTTCGCGAGCAGGGCGTCCTCGGGCATATCGGTGTCGCGATGGGTGACCTGGACATGCTGGCGCAATTCCTGCGGACCGGTGTCTTCGAGGTGGCGTTGAACCACAACCACTACACCCTGCTCGACCGCAGCGCGGACGCGCTGATCGAGGACGCCTGCCGGCGCGGCATCGCGTTCGTCAACGCAGCGCCGTACGGCGGTGGAATCCTTGCCAAAGGCCCGGAAGCTCAGCCCAAGTACGCCTACCGGCAAGCATCGGATGCGGTCCTGCAAGCGGTCCGCGGCATGCAGGAGGTCTGCTCCCGCCACGACGTACCGCTGCAGGCCGCCGCCCTGCAGTTCTCACTCCGGGACCCCCGAATCGCCTCCACCGTCGTCGGCGTCTCCGACCCGGCCCGCATCGACGAGACACTCGCGTTCGCCGCAGCCGACCTACCCGAGCACATCTGGTCCGAACTCACGTCGCTCACGCCAACGACCGACCTCTGGCTCAGCTGATACGTCGTACCGCCGGACGAGCATCTTCCAGCGTTCAGACTTTCAGTTCGCGGATTGTGAGGGCGCGGAAGGTTGCCTCGCCGTCGTTGACGAACAGCCGGATGCGGTCGTCGCCCGGTAGTGGGAAGACACGATGCGAGTGCACGTCGCGACCCTCGTCGATGAAGTACTCGACGCTCGAGCGGTCGACGAGCACGCGGATCGCGAGTCGCCCGGTCGAGGGGTTGATCGGCGTCTGTGTCTCGCCACCTGTCGGGTTGACGGTGGGGCGCCGGTTGACGTAGGCGAACGGTCCGTTGAGGAAGGCGCCGACTGCCACGTGCCGGCCGCCCTGCGGTCCGCGGCGGAGTTCGAATCCGATGTTGGACGGTGACGCCGCGGGGCTCCAGACCAGTTCGCACGAAAGTTCGTACGCCGTCGCACGCAGGTCCAGGTCGCGCACGCCGGACAGCTGTACGTCGCCGATCTGATGCGTACGGGTGACGTAGTTCCGCAGCGCTGCCGTCGGGGACGAGGCGAGCGCATAGCCCGCGCCGGTCCGCAGCAGCCGGACGTCGCGCGTGATCATGTCGTCGCCGTTGTAGCCGTCGGTGACCAGTGAGGGGGTGTTGTGGGGGTAGTCCCAGAAGTTGGCCCAGCCGATGGCGTGCCGCAGCGTGGGGTCCTCGTTCCCGTTCGTGTCGTGGTGTGGGTAGGTGACGGCGCCGTAGAAGTCGAATCCGTGGTCGAGCCACCGGGGCTCGTCGGCGTCAGGTACGAACGTCGCGCCGTTGAACATCCCGGTCCAGTACGCGTACGTCGCCGGTAGGCCACGAGACTTGCCGTTCGCGCTGACGCCGAGCACCCAGTGGGTCGTGCCGTCGTCCGCGGTCATTGTGAAGAGATCGGGGCATTCCAGCACTCCGATGTCGGTGCGTACGAACTCGCCGACACGTTGCCACGCATGCAGGTCGGGCGAGGAATAGAAGCCGACACGCTGCCCCTCGGCGTTGGCGAGGATCCACCGCGAGCGGTCGGCGTCCCAGATGATCTTCGGGTCGCGGAAGTCGGGAACGCCTGGATTCGGCAGCACCGGCTCGGTCGGTCCGGGCTGGAAGGTGCGGCCGCCGTCGGAGGAATGCCACAGGTACTGCGCTTGCACGCCCTTCGGCGCCTGGGTGACGAGCGCGATGACAGCGCCGTTCCCGTACCCGGCGGTGCCGTGCTCGTCGACGACCAGGCTGCCCGACCAGCAGTCGCCGTTCCCGTTGCTGTTCTTGGGAATCGCGATGCCGTGGTCACGGAACTGCACGTGGTCGCGCGTCGTCGTACGCCGCCAGGCCGTGCCCGCGCCGCCGTTGATGTAGTCGGCGTTGTAGAGGTAGTAGTACAGGTATTCGCCGTTGAGGTAGATGGGCCGCTGGGGGTCGTTCTTCCAGTTGTCGGGGACAGAGAAGTGGAATGCCGGGCGGTAGGTCGTTGACGCGCGTGGTGCTCCAGGTGCGGCACCGCTCGGTCCTGGCGCGGCGTCGGCCGGAGCGCTGAAGAACGCTGCGGCTGCGCCTCCGAGTGCGAGGCCGCCCACGACGCCGCGGCGGGAGATGTGCTGGGGATTGGTCATCGGATCGCCTTTCCTGGTTGCTTGTGCTGGTCGGGCTTCTGTCAGCGCGGCTTCCGCTGGCTTCTACCTGGGAATGGGGGAAATGGCTCATGTGGCTCGACCTGGTACCAGTAGGCGACGGAGGAGATGTCGTCGCTCCGCTCGAAGAGATCTGGTCCCACCTGGCCGATCTGCTGCACGGTGACCCGTAGGTCTTGCTCGAAGTGGATCGGGTCCGGCAGGTGCCATCGGTACATGCCGTGCACGGGCGCCATGGCCGTGGCGTACACCGCTTGTTTCGAGGTGTCGCGGGTGGCGTAGTGCGGGTAGCCGGAGAAAGGCGCGCTGAAGGTGAGGACGTTGGGCTCGACGCCGGAGCTCAGCTGGTCCTGGAAGGCCCAGGCACCGCCGGCGTAGTCCTCGGTGCCGGTTCCGCAGATCGTGGGGTATTCGTCGTCGCCGTCGAGGTAGAACTTCACCTCGCCCTCGCCCCACCAGTAGCGCTCGAGGGCGGTGACGCTGAGGAAGGTGCCGACGTACGCGCCGCGGCCGCGGATACCATCGACAATGGTGTAGTCGATGCCTGGCCGGGTGGGGTTTTGCCGGCGCCATTGGGCATGAAACCGGCCGGTGTCGGCCGGCAGGGGTTCGCCGAGTTGGTAGTCGATCTGGAAGAAGAATCCGCCGACTTCTACTGGGTGTTCGTTGGTGATCGTGATCCGTGCGGAGGTGCCGAACGGCATGGGGAAGTAGCAGTTCATGCCGCCGGTCGGCGCGACGGTGATCGGTGCGGAGGTGACGAGCGCCCGGGTTCCTGCGCCGCAGCAGAAGAAGTCGCCGATGGGGACCTCGACCGAGGGCGTGTCTTCACCGTCCCAGTAGGCCCGTAGGACGAGGTCGCGGAGGACGAAGCCGACCGCCTCGGTGTGGTTGGGCAGGGTGAACCACAGATGGGTGATGCGGCCGCTGCCCTCGATCTGGGCGAGTTCGGTTGTTTCGCCCGCCGGCAGGGTCAGGCACGGTCTGCCCTTTCGCCCGGCGCCGAGCTGGGAGGCTGCTCGGCCGCCGGCTCCCTTGGCTCCGGTCGGGTTCTCGGCGGTGATGGAGCGGCTGACCACGCCCGGCCGGATGAGTGGTGCGAACTCGTACAAGTCGTTGTCTCCTTGTCAGGGCCGCAGTGGGCGTGGGCCGGTCCAGATGTCGGCCATGGTCCAGGCGTCGAGTTGCTCGAGGAGGACAGAGCCTCCCGACACGCGCAGGGATATGCCGGTGGCGTCCGGCCGGGTGGGATAGATCCGCGCGGTGAGAGCTCGGCCGTTGGCGAAGATCTCCAGCACGGAGTGGTCGATGACGACCCGCAGTTCCACTCGCCCGTCGACCGGAATCGGTAGTGCGCCGGCTAGCGGTGCCCTGTCGACGTCGGGGTCCTGGCTGCTGTTCGATCGGTCGAGCCGTAGTTCGCCGGTTGTTCGGTCCAGGGAGATGACCGTGCGTTCGGAGCCGTCTGGTGAGCAGCGAAGCGCGATTTCGGCGCAAGCGCCGTCGGGAATGACAAGCTGCGCTTCGATGTCCAGCTGGTCGCCTGCGATGCCCGTAAGCCCGATGGCTGGTCCGGGCTCGAGTGTCTGCGGCTGCACGGTCACGTGGTTACGGCGCAGCGCCGCGACCTCTGTGACGGGGGCCTGGACGACCTGGCCGTCGCTTCCGATCGTCAGCTGTCTCGGCAGCGACATGGCGCCGGACCAACCGGCCCGCTGGGTCGCACCGTCGGTTCGGCCTTCCTGGATCCAGCCGAATGCGACCCGCCGCTCCGTGGAGTCGGTCATCGTCTGCGGAGCGTAGAAGTGCCTCAGACCGTAGTCGAGCTGGTGCAGGGACGTGGCAACGAACTTGCCGTCGGCGTAGTCGCCGACGTAGTACGCCGGATAGTGCGTCGTTCCGTTGTCCCAGACGGAGAAGAGCAGGATGTGCCGCTCACCGAGCGCGAAGAGATCGACGCATTCCCACATGGTGCCGGTCCACAGCGAGCCCGGTACGTCGACCTCAGCTGAGTGCAGCGGGCCTTCGTATCGCCACCGGCGCAGGTCGGGGGAGGTGTAGTGCAATGCGGCCCCTCCACGCCCGGTGATGCCGGCGCCCATGAGTTGGTGCCACTGGCCGTCCTCGTGCCAGACGCAGTGGTCGCGGTAGGCGACCAGGTCGAGGTCGCTGGGCGGTTCGGGGATCACCGGGTTGCCGGGCTCCTTGCGCCAGGTGCGCAGGGTTGGGTCGCCGGTTGCCAGGCAGGCGCGCTCGTACCCGTCGCGACGACCTGAGTAGACCAGGGTGGGGACGCCGCCGTCGTTCACGAGTACGCCCGACCAGCAACCGTCCGCGTCCGGTCCGTCCTCGGGGGTGAGGGCGATGGGCTCGTCGTGCCAATGCACGAGGTCTGTGCTCACGGCGTGGCCCCAGTGGATCTGCTCGTGCCGCGCGGCGTCGGGGTTGTACTGGTAGAAGACGTGATAGGTGTCGCCCCACTGGGTGAGTCCGTTGGGGTCGTTCAACCAGCCGCCGGGGGAGACGAAGTGGAACCGGGGCCGATGAGGGTCCTGCCAGGCCAGTTCGCCGAGGTCGCCGGCGGTCGGCAGCGTGGTCTCGTGCGTCATCGCACTCCTCGCCGCAGGCTCGGTGCAGCGGCGGTGACGCTGGCCCCGTCCGCGTACAGCCCGACCCGTCCGGGTCGTCGGGTGTAGAGGCGCCCGCTGAGCGCGACCTGATCGTTGATGTAGGCAACCAGGGCAGTGCCGTCGACGACGATCCGGTACCGGATCGGGACACCTGGCTGGATGTCGAGTGGCCGGTCGAGTTCGGGCATGTGGTCGACGTACCAGTCGCGGTAGCCGCCGATCTTGCCGAACTGGACCGCCTGCCGGTCGGGCTTGAAGCGCAGGAAGTATCCGGTGTCGCCAGCTGCGTCTACTCGCAGTAGGACACCCGCTTCGCCGGCGTTCGTGTTGAAGGTGAGTTCTCCTTCGATGAGGCAGCTCGACGGCATCTCCTCGCCGTACGCCTCCGAATAGGCAGAGGGGGAGTCTGCGTGGTACCCGTCTGGTGTGGCGACCCAGCCCGATCCGTTCAGCTGAAGTTCCGGCCGGCTCGGCTGTCCGAAGGCGGCGGTCAGGGTCTGCGGCATCCGTACACCCAGGGTTCCGTCGTCGTTCTGCACGACCTCGTGAACGGTGAGGCTGCCGCCCCACTGCCAGTCACCGTCGTCGGAGTCGCCGACCTTGCTGGGATTCCAGCCGAACAGGTACCTGCGCCCGTCCTCGTCGCCGGCGGACTTCGCGGCGTAGAACGCGCGGTTGTCGAACAAGTTGTCGGCCGGGGTGAGCCACGGGCCATGCGGCGAGCGGCTCATTGCGTACCGGGTGGCGGTGCGCGTGGTGTATTCGGAGAACACCAGGTAGTACCAGTCGCCCATCCGGAACAGGTCGGGGCACTCGTGACCGTGATAGCGGCCGGGCGCGTAGAACGGCTTCTCGACGGTCCAGTTCGACAGGTCGTCGCTGGTCAGCAGCGCCGTACAGCCGCGGCGCGAAGCCGGACCGTTCGCTGTGCGCGCAGCGACCAGCATGTTGTACCGGCCGGTGTCGGGATCCTTGTAGACGAACGGATCGCGCCAGTCGTGGCGCTCGTAGAGCGACTCGTCAGCGTAGGAGACCTCGCCGGCGACCTTGGTCCAGCTGATCAGGTCCTTGCTGGTGGCGTGCAGGATGGCCTGCTCGCGGTGAGCTTCGTCGCGGAAGTACGGGTTGATCCCGGTGTAGAAGATGTGGTGCAGCCCGTCGTCATCGGTGACGACCGACCCGGTGGCGACGGTGAGGTCCTGGTCGTCGATGGTTTCCTTCGACAGGGCTTCGCCGTGGTCGGTGAAGGTGACGAAGTCGTCTGTCGAGACGTGGTGCCAGGGGCTGCCGATGCCGTACGAGTCCTTGTCGCGGTAGTCCCGAAGGTAGAACACGTGGTAGCGGCCGTCGGCGTAGAAGGGGATGCAATCGCCGACGACGCCCGGGACGGGCTTGTAGAAGATCTGCACGAGGTTTCCAAACTGTCGAGGGGATCAGTGGGAATACGGGTCGGCGGCATCGCGCAGCCCGTCCCCGACGAAGTTGAACAACACGACGGCGAACACCAAGAAGGCGGCCGGTGCCAGCAGCCAGGGGTAGTTGGCCACCACGGTGACGTCCTGGGCTTGCTGCAGCAGCGTTCCCCAGCTGACGTCGGGCGCGGCGATGCCGAGCCCCAGGAAGCTCAGCGTCGTTTCGCCGAGGATCATGCCTGGGATCGCGAGGGTGACGTGGACGACCAGGAAGCTGGTCACGCCGGGCAGCAGGTGTCTTCGGATGATGGCCAGGTGGCCGGCCGAGGAGATCCTGGCCGCGGTGACGTAGTCCTCCTCCCGCAGCGACATCACCTTGCCTCGGACCACTCGCGCCAGCCCGGTCCAGCCGACCAGGGACAGGATCAAGGTGATCGCGAAGTAGGTCTGGATACCTGACCAGCCCTGGGGAATCGCCGCCGACAACGCCATCCACAGGGGGATCAGCGGGATGCTGATGATGAAGTCGATCAGCCGCTGGATCACGGAGTCGACCCAGCCACCGAAGTAGCCGGAGATGCCGCCGAGGACGACGCCCAGGACGAAGCTGAGGAACACACCCCCTAGTCCGACCAGCAGCGACACTCTGGAGGCGTGGATCAACCGGGAGAACAGATCCCGGCCGAGGTGATCGCTGCCCAGCAGGAACATCGGGCGCCCTTCGGTGCCGAAGAGCCGGTGTTCCAGCGGAATGACGCCGGCGAGCTTGTACGGCGGCGTCTTCACGAACAGTTTGATCGAATATCGTTTCGCGTCGTCCGGCACCATCTGCTTGTACTGGAACGTCGCAGGGTCCAGCTGGTTGCGGGTCTCGTAGATGAAGGGCATGTGCCACTTGCCCTGCTGGTCCATCAGGTGCACCCGGGTGGGTGCGGTGTACTGCGCATCACCGAAACGTTGCAGCTTGTCGTACGGCGCGACGAAATCCGCGCACAACGCGACGGCGTACATCGCGATGAGCAGGATGAGGCTCGCGGTGGCGAGGCGGTGCTTGGTGAATCTGGCCAGCACCAGTCTCGACTGTGAGGCGTCACGTAGGCGCTCTTCGATCTGCCGCTGGCGCCGGCCGCGAGCCGACCGGTGGTGTTTGAGCAGTTCAGCGCCGCGGTGGTTGACGTAGTGAGTGGCGGTGTCGGTCATCGCGTCCTCCTTACTCGTACCGGATGCGGGGATCGAGAACGGCGAGCAGAACATCGGAGGCCAGGGTCCCGACCACAGTCAGAGCGCTGAGGATCATCACCAGTGCACCGATCAGATACATGTCCTGGGAGAGGATGGACTCGAGCAGCACCGGGCCGGTGGTCGGGATGTTGAGGACCTTCGAGACCACCACCTCGCCGCCCACCAGCGCCGGCAACATCCACCCGATCGTGCTGATCAGGGGGTTGATGGCGATCCGGACCGGGTAGCGCATGACCAGCTTCCACTCCGGCATGCCTTTCGAGCGTGCCGTGGTCACGTACTGCTTCTTGATCTCGTCCAGCAGCGACGCGCGCAGCACGCGGACCACTCCCGCCGCGCTGGTCACCGCCAGGACCATCAGCGGCAGCCAGAGGTTCTTCATCATGTCGACGAACTTCGCCACCGACCACGGCGCCGCCCGGTACTCGGGCGAGAACATGCCGGTCACCAGCCAGCCGGTCTTCTCGTACACCACGTACATCAGCACCAGCGCGAGGAGGAATCCGGGGACCGCCAGACCGACAAAGCTGATGAACGTGAACAGGTGGTCCCAGATCGAGTACTGGCGTAGCGCGGAGTAGATGCCTATGGGGACCGCGATGAGCCAGGTCAGCAACATCGCGGCCAGGGCAATGCCGACGGTGCGCGGGACTCGCTCCTTCAGGATGTCCACCACTGGACGGTCGTAGAGGAACGAGTTGCCGAAGTCGCCGTGCGCGATGTGTCCGACCCAGAGGCCGTACTGGACGTAGACGGGCTTGTCCAAACCGTACTGGGCTTCGACCGAGGCGCGCTGTCCCGCGTTGACCGAGCCGCCCTGGAGTTCCAGGTTGTGCACATAGGTGTCCACGAAGTTGCCCGGGGGCAGCTGGATCACCGCGAACGAGACGACCGAGATCAGAAACAGGAACGGGATCAGGAGCAGAAGCCTGCGGAGCACGAACCGAGCCATCAGACTGCCTCCCTACCGGCCATTGGTGGCTCACTCATCGGCGAACCACATCGCCTCGGCGTTGATGTAGGTGTCGAGCTCGTACGGCGAGCCTTCCTTCTGCACGTTCCGCAACCGGGCGTCGACGATGTTCGGCGTGACTCGCACACCGGCCGTGGGGATGAAGACGTAGTTCTGCCGGAACCACGTCATCAGGTCCTCATACGCCTTCTTGCCGTCGGGCGACTCGGGCGGGAACGCCTTCCGGGCGGTGTACAGCTCGTAGAACTTCTGCAGGTGGGCCGGCGGCTTGCGGCCCTCCTTGCCGTTGGAGGTGAAGTAGGTCCACGTCGCCGGCGACCAGGGCCCCTTGCTGGCCGGAAGGAAGTCCTCGGACATTCCCGAAGCCCACGCCGGGCCGTCGTTCCAGGCCATCGACGCCATGATCTGGTTGGCGGCCTTGCGCTGGTCGAACAAGGTTCCTTCGATCCGCTCGATCTGGACGTTGATTCCGACCTGCCCCAGTTGTTCCTTCAGAAGTTCTGCGACCGGGTCGAAGTCCGGGGATCCGGCCGAATGGGTGAGCCGGAATACGAAAGGCTTGCCATCGGGGCCGAGCCGGAACCCCTTGCTGTCGGTGCGGTTCATGCCGACCTCGTCGAGCAGTTGCTTGGCCAGCCCGGGATCGTGGCCCTGCCACTCCGGCCCGGGCTTGCTGTAGAGCCCGAAGTACACCGACTTGCTGATCCCCTCGGGGTCGATCGCGGCCTCGATCGCCTTGCCGAAGCGGTGCGCTGGATCCGCCATCAGTTTCTGCCAGGTATTGCCCGGGTCCTGGTACTGGTAGTCCTGGTTCAGATAGACGACCAGCGGGTTGTTGAACGACTTGGTGGTGAAGACCCTGAACTTCGATCGCTCGGCATTCTGCTTGTAGACCGGCATCTTGTTCAGGCTCACCTCGCCACCCGAGGCCACCGACACCTGGCCGCCCAGGACGGCGTTGGTGAGCGCGTCGGTGTCGACGACCCTGTCGATGACGACCTGGTCGACGTACGGCAGCTGGTGCCCGGACTTGTCGACATGCCAGAAGTACGGGTTGCGGTCGTACACGCTGCGGTTCTCGGTCGACTTGGTCAGCACCCACGCGTTCAGCGTCGGCATCCCCAGCGCCCGCGGGTCACCGACGTCCCAGTGGAGGACGTCCTTGTAGGTCAGCAGTTGCACCCAGTTCGCGCGCCGGGTCGACTTCACCAGGCCGGCCAGCGATGCCGGCTTGGCGTACTTCTGATGGAACTGCTTGAGGTAGTGAGCCGGTTTGAACAGATCGTTGTAGTAGGGGATCCACGAGTTCAGATCGGCGATAAACGATCCGTAGGGACGGGAGAAGCCCAGCTCGAAGTTGTACTGGTCGACGATCTTCAGTTTGGCGGGACCGAGGTTGGCGTTGCCCTGGGTGTAAAGCTCGGTCGGCCAGGGCGTCTGCACGAACTTGTCCTGGTACATGTCCTCGAAGGGGAACCGCACATCCTCGGTGGTCAACGGAATCCCGTCGGACCAGCGCAGCCCCTTGCGGATGGTGAACTTGAACGTCTTGTAGTCGTCGCTGTGGGAGAACGCGCTCACGATGTTCGGCGCGCTGACCTCCGTCGACTGGCTGGGGGAACGGAGGATGGTGGCGCCGCCGGCGATGTTGAGCCACCCGCTCGGGAAGGTCGCAGCTCCCTTGAAGGTGCCGCCGTACTTGCCGTCCTGCCAGTCCATGTACTCGTTCTGGATCAGCGTGCCCGGACCGACCACGAACGGTTGCTCCGGCAACCGCTGGTCGATCGGCGGAAGCTTGCCTGCGGCCACCTTCTCCGCCAGCGCCGGCGGCTCGATGAACCCGCGCGCCGAGCGTGGGCCTTCGTTGGCTGCCTTGACCTCCACCGGTTTGTCGTCTCCCGTCGTCTGCCGGACAACGACAAAGCCCACCGCGAGGGCGACGACGACACCCGGCGCGACAAGACGCCTGATCTTTCGGTTCATCTGCGATCCAACTCCTTGATGATCAGCGCCTGCTGCGGCGGCTGTCAGGGGAAAGCGCGGGGCGGCCACGGCCCCGCCCCGGCGGCGCGGTGACGTGCACGCGTCCGGGGCGCCCGCCGATCGGTGGCAGCGGGTGGTGGCGTCTCCGCAGCGGTCGTGCGGATGAGCTAGGTGTTACGATTTAGTAAATTGATACAACGGGTGCCAGAGGCCGTCAATAGGTGGGCATCTTTCCGTTGTACAGCTGGCAGATCTCGGCCATGAAGGCTTGACAGGGCCGACACTCCACTCAATCCTTTTACTAAATCGAGTGGAGGAGTGCATGGCGTCAGAGAAGTCCTCGCGGCCGACGATGGCTCAGGTGGCGAAGCTGGCCGGCGTCTCGCCGACCACGGTGTCGCTGGTGATCAACGACGACCCGCGGGCGAAAAGCATCTCGGAGCCGACCCGGGATCGGGTTGCGGCAGCGGTGAGGTCGCTCGGCTATCGCCCGAACCATGCCGCCCGCGGCCTGCGCACGCAGAAGTCCGAGACGCTGGGTTTCATCACCGACGAAATCGCCACGGCGCCGTTCGCCGGCGACACGATCCGTGGTGCCCAGGACTACTCGTGGAAGCGCAACCACCTCCTCACGGTGCTCAACACCGGGGGAGACCCCGCGATGGAGGAGGCGTCCATCGAAATGGTGCTCGGGCGCCAGGTCGACGGCATCATCTTCGGTGCGATGTACACCCGTGAGGTCTCGCCTCCGCGCAGCCTCGAAAGGACTCGTGCGGTCCTGCTGAACTGCTATGCCCCGGGGACCAGTTACATCTCGGTGATACCGGCAGAGAAGGAAGGCGGCCGCACCGCCACACAGATTCTGCTCGACGCCGGCCACCGCCGGATCGGCTTCATCAACGGCCTCAGCACGACCTACGCGGCCAAGGAACGACTGAAGGGCTACCGGCAGGCCCTGCGCGACAACGGCGTCAGCTACGAGCCGAGACTCGTCCGCAACGGCAACTATCACTCCGACAGCGGCCACCTGCACGCCCGGGAGCTCCTGACCGGGGAGGATCCGCCCACCGCACTGTTCTGTAGCAGTGACCGGATGGCCGTCGGCGCGTACTACGCGGTCATGGAGCTGGGTTTGTCGATCCCGCGTGACGTCTCGGTCGTCGGCTACGACAACCAGCTCGAACTGGCGGCGTACGCCAGCCCGCCGATGACGACGATCCAGCTGCCCCACTACGAGCTGGGCTACACCGCGGCCAGGTACCTCCTCGAAGATGCGCCTTCGAACGGGTCGGCCGGCACCGTCCACGAGATCGAGTGCCCGGCCGTGATCCGCGACTCCGTGGGACCGCCACCCAACTGACGGGAACGCCATGAACCTACTCGAGCTCCACGATCTCAAGACGTACTTCTTCTCCGACGAAGGTGTGGTCAAGGCGGTCGACGGCGTCAGCCTGACCGTCGGCGAACGCGAGATCGTCGGCGTGATCGGCGAGTCCGGCTGCGGCAAGAGCACCATGGCTCACTCGCTGCTGCGCCTCGTCGTGCCACCGGGAGAGATCGTCCAGGGCAGCGCGGTCCTGACCCGCAAGGACGGCACAGTGACCGATGTCTTCGCCCATGAGCCGGACTCCGCCGAACTGCGCTCGATCCGCGGCAACGAGATCTCGATGATCTTCCAGGAGCCGATGACAAGCTTCTCCCCGGTCCACACGATCGGCTCCCAGATCGGTGAGATGATCTCGCTGCACACCGACCTCAAGCCTTCCGAGATCCGCGAACGGGTCCTCGAACTGCTCGCCAGGGTAGGGATCTCCAGTCCCGAACAGCGCTACGACGAATACCCTCACCAGTTGTCCGGCGGCATGCGGCAGCGCGCCATGATCGCGATGGCGCTCGGCTGCAGACCCCGGATCGTCGTCGCCGACGAACCGACGACCGCGCTCGACGTCACCATCCAGGCGCAGATCCTGGAGCTGATGAAGTCCCTCCAGGAGCAGGAGGAGATGTCGGCGATCTACATCACCCACAACCTCGGCGTCGTGGCGGAGTACGTCGACCGCGTCTACGTCATGTACCTGGGCCGAGTGGTGGAGAGCGCGAGTACGGAGCAACTGTTCGGGAAGCCGCTCCACCCCTACACCCAGAAACTTCTCAGGTCGATCCCGCGCCCCGGGAAACGCGTCGACAAGCTGGACGTCATCGAAGGCTCGGTCCCCACCCCGATCGGACTGCCACCGCAATGTGGCTTCGTTTCGCGCTGTCCCAGCGCGCTCGAAGGAATCTGCGACGGCGCCGTTCCCGCAATGACCGAGGTGGAGGAAGGCCACTTCGTCAGATGCTTCCTCTACGACGAGCAACAGGAGCCGAAGGATGAGTGGGCCGATGTCTGAGGGATCCGTTGACCCCAGAGTGCTCGCGGTCGACGAGCTCACCAAGTTCTTCCCGGTCCGCAAAGGTCTGTGGCGCCGGCAGTCCACGGTGGTTCGCGCAGTGGACCGGGTGAGCCTGCACGTCGACAAAGGCGAGACGCTGGCTTTGGTAGGGGAGTCCGGCTCCGGAAAGACGACGCTGGGCAGGATGATCGTCCGCGCGATCGAGCCGACCAGCGGCCAGGTCAGGCTTCGCGGCGACGACGACACCTGGCTGGACTTGACCGCGGCCCACGGCGAACAGCTCAGGGCGGCGAGACGAACGTTCCACATGATCTTCCAGGACCCCTATTCCTCGCTCGATCCCCGGATGACCGTCCAGGACATCGTGCTCGAGCCACTGCTCTACAACCATCTGGCACGAGGCGCCGAGGCCCGCCGTCGAGTCCTGGAGACTCTGGAGCTCGTCGGACTGAGTGCTCGGCACCTGCACCGCTACCCGCACGCGTTCAGTGGTGGCCAACGGCAACGGATCGGCATCGCCCGCTCCTTGGTCTGCAATCCGCGGCTGATCGTGTGCGACGAGGCCGTCTCCGCGCTCGACGTCTCGATCCAGGCGCAGATCCTCAACCTGCTGAAGGACCTACAGTCCCGGCTGGGTATCTCCTATCTGTTCATCGCCCACGACTTGGCCGTCGTCGAACACATCGCTCAACGGGTGGCGGTCATGTACGTCGGCCAGCTCGTCGAACAAGCACCGACCGATGAGCTGTTCAGCCGGCCAAGGCACCCATACACAGAGGCACTGCTGTCCGCGGCGCCAATTCCCGAACCGAGCCGGCACCGCGAACGGATCGTGCTGCGTGGAGAGGTCGCCAGCCCGTCCGCACCACCGAGCGGCTGCTACTTCCACCCCCGCTGCGCCTACGCGATCGACCGGTGCCGAGTCGAAGCACCCGTATGGCGTGAGATAGCACCGGCCCACCACGTGGCATGCCACCGCGCCGACGAACTGACCCTGACCAGCGGATGGATCGACACCGACCCCACCGCCACGAAGGTGCCAGTCTGACCGAGGGTATTTATCCCATGATTGCTCGGGTCGTAGCGCTCATTGCGGGGATGGTCCATACTGAAACAGGCATCGAAGTGGGAGAAAGATCCCATCTATCGCCGATTCTCGCGGCGCCCACCACCCTGAGTGGGTGGACGGCCACATCCCATCACTGACGAGGAGCAAGACAGTGCCGGATCCTGTTGCCGACAGGCTGCGGACGGTCGTTGGGTCGGGCGGGCAGACGAAGCTGACGGACGGACCGGCCAAGGATCGATGGCTGCTGAACACGCGCTACCTACGGAGTCTCAGCGCCGACAACCTGCTGCGGCCGTACCGTGCGGAGGCCGGCATGTGGAGCTACTCCGGGTCGTGGGGTACGACGATTGGCGCGGCAGCCACCGACGGGCCGGAGGACTGGCACTGGGGATGGGAGTCGATCACCTGCGAGCTGCGTGGCCACATCCTCGGACATTGGCTGTCGGCAGCGGCTCGGATCGGCCACCAGGACCCTGAGGTGGCCGCGCGAGCATCCTCGATCGTCGCCGAGCTCGCTGCGTGCCAGCGCGCCAACGGCGGCCGATGGGCTGCGTCCATCCCACCGGCGTACTTCGAACGGCTGGTCGCGGGCAAGCCGGTGTGGGCACCGCAGTACGTCGTCCACAAAACGCTGATGGGATTGCTCGATCAGTACCGGATCGCCGGCAGCGAAGAGGCCCTCAGCGTGGTGTCGGCCTTCGCCGGATGGTTCCACGACTGGAGCGGGAAGCTGTCGCGAGAGCAGCTGGACGACGTACTCGACCAGGAGACGGGTGGGATGCTCGAGGTCTGGGCGGACCTCCTCGCGTTCACCGGCGACCAGCGCGCCGCCGATCTCGTCGACCGGTACGACCGTCCGCGGTTCTTCGAGCCGCTGCTCGCCGGCGTCGATGTGCTGACCAACAAGCATGCGAACACCCAGATCGCAGAGATCTTGGGCGCCGCGCGGGCGTGGGAGGTCACTGGCGTGCAGCGCTGGCGCGACATCGTCGAAGCCTTCTGGGACGCCGCGGTGGAGACGCGTGGAACCTACTGCACGAGCGGCAGCAGCTGCGGTGAGGTCTGGCAGCCGCCCGGTGAACAGTCCGCGCGTCTCCATGCGGTGCAGGAGCATTGCCTTGTCTACAACCTGATGCGACTCGCCGCCGTCTTGTTCCGTTGGACCGGCGATCACCGGTACGCCGACTACTGGGAGCGCAACCTGCTCAACGGCATCTGGGCGCAGCAGCACCCCGATACCGGAATGCCGGCGTACTTCCTGCCCTTGGCAGCCGGAAGCCGCAAGCAGTGGGGCCGGCCGGCCGAGGACTTCTGGTGCTGCCACGGAACGTTGCTCCAGGCACACGCCTCGATCGACGAGGCCGCGCTGTACGTCGACGGCACCGGGATCTCGATCAGCCAGTACCTGAACTCGGTCACGACGTGGCCCGATCTGTTCGGCGGAAGTGTGCAGCTCACCATCGCAGCCGACCCCGAGGAAGGGGTCGTCCTCGGGCAACGACAGACCCTCCACGGTGCCGCCGGAATCCAGGAACTGCTGTCACGGCCGCTACCGCCACGGCGGCCGAACCACCGCGTCTACGTTGTCGACGTTGACTGCGATCGGCCGTCGAGGTTCGAGATCAGGCTTCGGGTTCCATCGTGGGTACTCGGGGCACCGATGCTCGAGATCGAGGGCAAGTCGGTGCCGGTGGCTGTGGACGACGGCTGGATTGTCGCCTCAGAGGTCTGGAGCAACCAGCGTCTTCGGCTGACCGTGTCGTCAGGGTTGAGCACAGTGCCGCTGGCGGATCGACCCGATACGGTCGCGGTGCTCGACGGCCCAGTGGTCCTTGCCGGTCTGACGAGCCAAGAGTCCATCCTGTACGGCGAACCGGACGAGCCGGCGAGTTTCCTCACACCCGACCAGGAACGACACCACAGTTGGTGGCGGACGGGAACCTACCGAACCATCGGTCAGCCCACAGGCATCCGATTCGTTCCCCTCGCCGAAATCCGCGACGAACCGTACACCGTCTACTTCCCCCTGCACGCCCAAAGAGCCACTGATCGGGAGATGCCTTGATGACCGACGTTCGACTGGCGTACGGCGACAGCGGGTTGCGACTGGCAGTAGACCCGGAAGCGACGACGATTGTCGAACCCGTGCACAGTGTCGCGGCTGCCGACCAGATGAAGGCCCTTCGCGCGGCGCTGCGGGAGCCCGTGGCAGGACCGCCGCTGCGTGAGCGGGTTCGCCCAGGGCAATCGGTCGCCATCTCCGCCTGCGACGGTACCCGGCCACAGCCGCGGCAGTTGATGATCCCTGCCATCATCGAGGAGCTGGATGGAATCGTGGCCCCAGGTGACATCGTGGTCCTGGTTGCTACCGGCACCCATCGCGGAAACACGGAAGCCGAACTCCGGCTCATGTTCGGCGACGATGTCGTCGAATCCGTGCGGGTCGTGAACCATGACGGCCGGGACTCGTCACAGCTGGTCTGGCGCGGCACGCACGGCAACGGCGTACCGGTGTGGCTGAACCGGGAGTGGACCGAGGCGGACGTAAGGATCACCACCGGTTTCGTCGAGCCGCACTTCTTCGCGGGCTTCTCCGGAGGTCCGAAGCTGGTGGCGCCCGGCCTCGCCGGCTTGGAGACGGTCCTCGTCCTGCACGACGCGTCGAGGATCGGTGACTCGAGGGCGACCTGGGGTGTCACGAAGGGCAACCCGGTTCACGACGACGTACGAGCCATCTCCGAGGCGACCGGAGTGACGTTCGCGCTGGACGTCGTACTGAATCGGGACAAGGACATCGTCGCGGCGTTCGGTGGTGATCTGCTGCCGATGCACGCGGCCGCGGCGTCCTTCGCGCGCCACATCGCGATGCGGCCCGTCGACAGACGGTTCGACGTCGTCGTGACCACGAACTCCGGGTTCCCGCTCGACCAGAACCTGTACCAATCCGTCAAGGGCATGTCGGCCGCCTATCAAGTCGTCCGGCCGGGTGGAACGATCATCTGTGCGGCGGAGTGCCGTGACGGCTTCCCGGACCATGGTCTGTACCGCAAGACGCTCGAGTCGGCCGGCTCACCACAAGCGCTGCTGGCTGAGATCGCGTCCCGGTCGGTCACCGTTCCCGATCAATGGCAGATACAGATCCAGGCCAAGATCCAGTCGGCGAACCGAGTCGTCATGCACACCGGATTCCTGAGCGACGCGGACCTCGCCGCCGTCCAGCTCGAGCAGACGCACGACATCTCGGCAACCGCCGCCGAGGCCCTCGCGGCCGCCGGCCCGGGCGCGACGATGTGCGTCCTCCCGGAAGGACCACAAACCATTCCGTACCTGGCACGAGAGCACTAGCCACCCGTATTGCGGCGTCAGAAGGCTGAGGCGACCGGGATGACGTCCGAGCCGATGCGTTCCAGTACGTCGAGGCGTGGGACCTGGGGGACCATGCCGATGGCGGCGCTGAAGCCTAGGCCGTGGAGGCGGCCGAGTTCGTCGATGAGTTCGCTGGTCTTCTCGCCGTTCTCGCCGGTGTCGATCAGGTGGTAGACGGTCTTGGTGATGTCGTCGTAGTCGCGGCCCTCGTTCTCGCAGTGCTGTTTGAGGACGTCGAGTTTGTGTTCGAGATCTGGGGTGTTGAACACGTTGCACGCCTGTGCGTACTTGGCCACCAGGCGCAGCGTCTTCTTCTCGCCACCACCGCCGACCATGATCGGCGGATGCGGCTTGCTGAGCGCTTGCGGGACGTTCATCAGCCGTTCGGCCTGGTAGTGCTGCCCGTTGAACGGACCGTCGTTGTCGGACCACATCTGCAGCAGGTACTGGAGCGTCTCCTCCAGCCGCTCGAATCGCTCCGCGACCGGCGGGAACGGGAAGCCGAGACCACGCGATTCCTCCTCGTTCCAGCCGGCGCCGAGCCCGATCATGGCGCGGCCGCCGGACAGCACGTCGAGCGTGGTCATCGCTTTCGCGAGCAGGGCCGGATGCCGGTAGTGCACGCCGGTGATGACGGTGAGCAGTTTGGCGCGTTCGGTGTGAGCGGCCAGGAATCCGAGCGTCGTGTACGCCTCCAGCATGTCGTGCTCTGCCGGCCCCACACCACGGATCTGGAAGAAGTGATCCATCACCGCCACGTAGCCGAAGCCGGCCTGGTCGGCCGTGCGGGCGACTGCCGCGAGCTCAGGCCCGAGGGCGGTCGCACCGTTCGGCCAGGTGAAGTCAGGAATCTGCAGACCGAGTTCCATCCGGTGTGTCCTTCCGATGAGCCACCGAGCTGATGTTGTCTCCACCTAACACCCGCACCGAACCTCGTTCAAACGACGGCCCGCCCCACCAGGCACGGAGAGCAAACGACATCGCGCAGAAGTCTTTCGGACTCAGCTCCATCCGATCAGTTGGAGTGAGCGTTTTCTGTTGCCGGTGAAGTGCCGGACCTAGCGTCGTCCCGAAATCTCGCACTCGCGAATTGAGGGATCTATGTCCGAGCCACTCGCCGATGTCCGCCTGCGCGACTTTGCTCCGGTGTCGATGATGACCGCCCAGACAACGCACGTGACCGAGCCCGCCGCTCCGATCGTCGACGTACACAATCACCTCGGCCGCCGGCTGACCGGAGTCTGGCGAGCGCCGGACCCGGACGCGTTGATCGCGATGATGGACGCCGCCGGCGTCGCGACCATCGTGAACCTCGACGGTGAGTGGACCGACGAGCTCGAGGCAAACCTCGAGCGCTACGACCGTAAGTACCCCGGGCGGTTCGTCACGTTCGCACGGGTGGACTGGAACGACACGTCCACACCCGGCTGGGGTGACCGGATGGCCGCCTCACTGGCCGACTCGGTACGCCGTGGAGCCGCCGGGCTCAAGCTCTGGAAGGACATCGGGCTCCGCGTACGCGATGAGCGGGACGAGCTGATCTTCCTCGACGACGAGCGGCTGGAGCCGTTGTGGGACGCACTCGCCGAGACCGGTGTCCCCGCGCTGATCCACACCGCCGATCCGGCGGCGTTCTTCCAGCCGCTCGATGCCAACAACGAAAGGCTCGAGGAGCTGCTGCGGCATCCCGACTGGCACTTCTACGGACCCGAGTTCCCGCCGTTGCAGCGCCTCCTGGACGCGTTCGAGGCCGTCGTCGCTGCGCACCCGCGGGTGCGGTTCATCGGTGCCCACGTCGGCTGCCTGGCGGAGAACCTCGACTGGGTTGAGCAGATGCTCGACCGGTACCCGAACTACCGCGTCGACATCGCCGCGCGGCTCGCCGAGCTCGGCCGGCAACCGCGACGTACCAGGGCACTCATCGAGCATCACCCGGACCGGGTCCTGCTTGGCACAGACTGCGCGCCGCCGGAAGCCGCCGACTACCAGCTGTACCTGCGTTTCCTGGCGAGCTGCGACGAAGCCTTTGCCTACTCGACGGAGCAACCACCGCCGACCGGCCGCTGGACGATCTCGGGCCTCGGCCTGCCTGACGACCTGGCCGCGCGGGTCGAGGGCGACAACGCCCGTGCCTTCATCCCGTCCCTCGCGGTGAGGACGAACGATGGCTGACTATGACCTGATCATCATCGGCGGCGGCATCGTCGGAGCGAGTGCCGCCCTGGCCGGCGTCCGCAAAGGCGCGCGGGTCGTGCTGATCGATGCCGGACTGGCAGGTCGTGCGACCGACGCGGGAGCGGGCATCGTGTCGCCGGTCGCACTCGACCGCGGCGAGCAACGTCCCGAGTGGACGGCGCTCATCACCGAATGCGTCGGCTACTACGAGAGCCTTCTGGCCGAGCTGGACGCGGTCGACCCAGCCGGCGCCGGGTCGGCGACGTACGAGCAGGTCGGTGAACTGGTCGTTGCCGGCGACGATCCAGGTGAGCAGGCAGCGCTCGACGTTGTTGCCGAGCGCCTCTCTACCCCGGAGGGTCGCCGGGCCCACGGCGTCACCAAACCGGTGGAGATCGTCGAGGACGTTCGCACGTACTGGCCTGAACTGCGGCGCGACCTTCGCGGCCTGTTCATCACCGAGGTCGGCCGAGTCGTCGGTTCTCGCTTGCACGACCGGTTGCTGACAGCGGCGCGCCGGCGGGCACATGCGCAGTCTGATGGCGCAGTACTGGAGATCATTCCCGGTGCCGGGATCTTGGATGCGGGGTCCCCGCGGGTCCGCGTCGGGCACCGCGTGCTCGACGGCCGAGCCGTTCTGTTCGCGACCGGTGCCTGGGCGACAGCAGACCTCGTCCCGTACGGCGTCCAGATCCCGGTCCGGCCGATCCGCGGCCAGCTCGTGCACCTGCGTCTCGACGGTCAGCAAACCGGCATGCGACCAGTGGTGAACACCCCGGGCGCCGGCTACCTGCTCGGATTCGACGACCGCATCGTTGCGGGGGCGACGCACGAGGACGTCGGATTCGATGCGCGCGTCACCGCCGGCGGCCAGCACGCCGTACTGCAAGCCGCTCTCGACCTGGCGCCTGGCCTGTCCGCCGCCACCGTGCTGGAGACCAGAGTCGGCCTCCGGCCCGCGACCAGCGACGGCCTGCCCCTGGTCGGAGCGGTGGCGCCGGCGGTCCATGTCGCGACCGGGCTCGGTGCGTGGGGGCTGACCCTCGGCCCTCTGCTCGGCGAGCTCGCGGCGCGGCACGCGCTCGGCGAACAACTACCGGAACGGCTCGACTTCCTCAGCCCCGGCCGTCCCCTCACGAAGGAGTCCGCATGAACACGGTACGACGAATTCGCCGGCGCCTGCTGAGCTTGTTGCTGGTGGCACCTTTGGTCGCCGCGGCGGCCTGCTCGGGCAACTCCGGGTCGGGTGGCGACGACGAGCACGTCACGCTCACCTACGCCATCTGGGACCAGGCCCAGGCCGCCGCGATGAAGCAGATCATCCAGGAGTTCCACGGCAAGCACCCGAACATCGACGTACAGGTTCAGGTGACGCCCTGGGAGAGCTACTGGACGAAGCTCCAGACCAGCGTCACCGCCGGCACCGGACCGGATCTGTTCTGGATGACGATGGTGTACGCGAAGTACTACGCCGCCGGCGGCGGCATCGCACCGCTCGACGACCAGATCAAGAAGTCGAAGCTCGACATGAGCGCGTACGTGCCCGCGGTCACCAAGGCGTACACGTTCGGCGGCAAGGTGTACGGCGTACCGAAAGACGTCAACGGGTTCGGACTCTGCTACAACAAGCTGCTCTTCGACGCCGCGAAGCTGAAGCACCCGGACGATTCCTGGACCTGGAACGACGTGGTCGCGGCGGCGCAGAAGCTGACCGACCCGCAGAAGGGCGTCTACGGATTCGTCGCTCCCGAGGCCGACGAGCTGAGTTGGTACCTGACCGTTCCCCAGGTCGGCGGCCAGGTGATCTCGCCCGACAGCACGAGCTCCGGTTACGACCAGGACGCGACGATCAAGGGCATCCAGTTCTGGACCGACATGATCACCAAGTACCACGTCTCACCGACGTTGCAGCAGACGACCGACACCGATCCGCTCGCGATGCTCACCTCGGGGAAGGTCGCGATGCGGTACTGCGGTTCATGGGAGCCCGAGGAGATCGCCGCCGTGCCGTACGGCAAGGCCAACATCGGGATCGCACCACTGCCGGCCGGACCCGACGGGAACCGGAACTACTACAGCAACGGCCTCGCGAACAGCATGTCCGCCAAGACGAAGCACCCCGACCAGGCGTGGGAGTTCCTGCAGTTCCTCGGGTCCGACCGCGCCGCCGAGATCCAGGCGAAGACCGGCACGGTGATCCCGGCGTACCAGGGCCACGCCGACGCTTACGCCAAGGCGATGCCGGAGTTCGACCTGCAGGTCTTCGTCGACCACCTGAAGTACGCGCAGCCGTTCCCGGCGTCCACCGACACCGCCGCCTGGCGGGACGCGGCCACGAAGCAGTTCGCCGACGCCTGGACCGGCAAGGCACCGGTCGCCGACGTGTCCCGGCGCGTCGCGGAGACGATGAACCAGGCCTTGGCGAAGGAGAAGAAGTGAGCGGCCAAGGCACAGCCACCGTGCCGGCCGACCCGCTCACCGACAAGCCGGCCGGTCAGCGCGCCAGAACGGCAGGCCGGCCGCGACCGCCGACCCGGGACAGTGGCTGGTGGGCAGCGGTACTGCTGCTGCCGGCCGCTGTCGGGCTCCTGGTGTTCGAGATCTGGCCGACCTTCCAGACGATCTACTACTCGTTCACCAGCTGGGGAGCCTTCGGCGGGCACGCGTGGTCCGGGCTGGAGAACTACCGGACGCTGATCGCCGACTCCGACGTCTTCCACGCGATCGTCAACACGGCGATCATCAGCGCGATCTCGCTGCTCGCCGTACCGCTGTCGGCCGTCGTCGCGGCGCTGCTGAGCCTGCCCGGCATGCGCGGGGTCACGATCTACCGGACGCTGTACTTCCTGCCCGTGGTCACCCTCCCGGCGGCGGTGGCGCTGACCTGGAAGTACTTGTTCAACGGCGACTACGGCCTGATCAACTGGCTGCTGTCCAAGGTCGGCATCGACGGCCCGCACTGGCTGTCCGATCCGGCCACCGCGATCTTTGCCATCAGCATCGTCGGGGTCTGGGGATCGATCGGGTACAACATGGTGATCTTCCTGTCCGGCATCCGCGGCATCCCGACCGACTACTACGAGGCGGCCGAGCTGGACGGTGCCGGGCGAGTGGCGCAGTTCTTCCACATCACGGTCCCGCTGCTCACGCCGTCGATCTTCTTCGTCACCGTGATCACGGTGATCAACTCGTTGCAGGCCTTCGATCTCGTGTATCTGATGGTGGGTCAGACGAGTCCCGCGATCACCAGGACAGAGACCCTGGTCTACCTCTTCTACCAACGTGGGTTCGCCGAGCACGACGGCGGCTATGCGGCCGCGATCGGCGTACTGCTGCTCCTCGCGACCCTGATCCTTACCGCGGCCCAGTTCCGGCTGCAGCGGAGGTGGGTCCACTATGGCTGAGTCGGCCAAGCGGCGCTTCAGGCACCCGATCGCACACCTGGTCCTGTGCATCGGCGCGATCTTCATGGTCGGCCCGTTCCTCTGGCAGCTCTCGACCTCGCTGCAGACCTTCGGTGAGTCGGTCAGCGTGCCTCCGACGTTCGTACCGACCTCGCCGCAGTGGTCGAACCTGTCGACCGTCTTCGGCGCCTTGCCGTTCGGCCGCGAGCTGCTCAACACCACCGTCATGACGATCGCGCGGACCGTCGGTCAGGTCCTGTTCAGTGCCCTCGCGGGTTTCGCGTTCGCCCGGATGCAGTTCCGCGGGCGCGGCGTGCTCTTCGCGATCTTCCTCTCGGTGACGATGGTTCCGTACCAGGTGTTCCTGCTGCCGCAGTACCAGATCATGCAGAAGCTTGGGCTGCTGAACACACTGGTCGCGCTGTTCCTGCCCGGCATGTTCAGTGCCTTCGGCACCTTCCTGATGCGGCAGTTCTTCCGGCAGCTGCCGATGGAGATCGAGGAGGCGGCGCGGATCGACGGTGCGAACATCTTCCAGATCTTCTCGCGGATCATGCTGCCGATGGCGGCACCCGGCATGATCGCGCTCGGCGTTCTGGTCGTCATCTGGTCCTGGAACGACCTGCTCTGGCCACTCGTGGTGAACTCGGATCCCCGGCAGATGCCGGTCTCTGCCGGGTTGGCCAGCTTGCAGGGGCAGTACACCACGAACTTCCCGGTGCTGATGGCCGGCTCCCTCGTGGCGAGCCTGCCCGTCATCGTCGTGTTCGTCGTCTTCCAGCGACAGTTGATGAGCGGTATCGCGTTCTCCGGGGTGAAGGGCTGACTCAGCGGGGGACCCGGGCCAGCCGCACCCTGACACCCAGCTCCTTCAGCCCGGCGAGCTCACGCGGGTCCGCCGACGCATCGGTGACCAAAATGTCGATGGCCGATGCGTCGGCGACCTTCGCCACGGTGGCCCGACCGATCTTCGACCCGTCCGCGACCACCATCAGCCGGTGTGCGTGCGACACCATGGCGTGGTTGGTGCGCGCCTCGGTCGGGTCGTGGGTGGTCACACCGTGGGCAACACTCACACCGTCGGCGCCGAGGATGGCCACGTGCACGCTGATCCCGTTGAAGGCGCTCTCGGCCAGGCTGCCGACGAGTTCGAACGAGTTCGCCCGGATCACGCCACCAGTCATGATCACCTGAAGATTCGGCCGGGCGGCGACCGCAGCCGCGGTCGTCAGCGCGTTCGTCACGATCGTCAGCCGTCGCCGGGTGCCGAGCTCACGAGCGACCTCGGCGGCCGTCGAGCCACCGCCGATCGCCACCGCCAGCGGCCGGTTGGACGGCAGCAGCGCGGCGGCCGTGACGCCGATGGCGTGCTTGGCTCGCGGCCTCTTGGTGTCCCGCAGCCGGACGGGGAGCTCCGGACCGGTGGCCGGCCGGGCACCGCCGTGTGTCCTGCTGATCAGGCCCTGCTCCTCGAGGTGGGTCATGTCGCGGCGCAGCGTCGCGGACGACACACGAAGCTCACGGCACAAGCAATCGACAGACATCAGGCCGCGCTCACCCAGCAGGTCGAGAATCTCCACCAGCCGCTGAGCGCGCCGCGGCGACGTTTGCCAAGAGCGCACGGCAGAGGGCGTTGCCGTACCCATGACGATCACCTCACTCGAGTGGTCTCCTGACTGCGACGAAGTGTTTCCTGGGCCGTCGGGCTCAGCGGTTCACCAGTCAGGGCCGCCGCGTAGAGGGCTGCGCCGACAACCGGGCTGTACTGCGGTTCGCGTAGCTCGTAGGTGCTGCCTGCGAGCCGTGCTGTGAACGCCTGCAGCACCTCGGGCGCTGTGAGTACGCCGCCCGAGTACGACACCGGCACCGTTCCCGTGAAGGCCAGACGGGTGCGGGTGGTCTCCACCAGCCGGACAAGCTCGGCGGCTGCATCATCGAGGATCTGGCCGGCCGCGGTGTCCCCGAGTCGTGCAGCCTGTACGACGACTCGCGACAACGCAGCCACCTTCCGCCGACTTTGACGCCAGCGATTGAGCACCACGTCGATCAGGTCGAGATCGGCGGCGAGATCGAGGTGCTCCCGGAGTACGGCGAGGAGCGGACCGGGCGCCAGCCGCCCGTCGCTCATCTGCGCGAACGCCTGCAGCCCGCGCACACCGATCCAGTAGCCCGAGCCTTCGTCGCCGAACAGTTCTCCCCAACCGCCGACGCGGACGCCGACGTCTCCCGAACGCCCGTACGTCATCGACCCGGTCCCGCTGATCACGTTGATCCCGTCGGCGAGTCCGAGCGAGCCTGCCCAGCCGCAGACCATGTCGTTGTCGCAGCGATACCGGTCGTGCTGGAGCGAGGCGCGTGGGGCCGCGTCCAGCACCGGTACGTCGGCGCTCACCTCGCCGTACGCCGGAAGTCCGAAGAAGGCCGACGTGATGGCGGCGGGCCCGATGCCGGCCGACGTACAGATCTCGGCGACGGCATCGGCCAGGACGCGCTCCACCAGGGAGACGCCCTCCTCGCAGCCGGCGTCGAGGTAGTAGCAGCTCGGCGCGCGGGTCTCGGCCAGGACCTCGCCGGCGGCACTGACCAGGCACAACGCCGTACCCGAGCCGCCGCCGTCGACTCCGAGGTAGATGTTCACGGCTGCAGCGGGTGGATGGTCACGCCCTGGACGACGCGGTTCACCTCGCCGTCAGGGAACGGGTTGTCGGGTGTCCGGCCGAGAGCCACCGAGAAGCGGAGTGCGAGCAACTGCGCGATCACGACGTACGGCAGAGCGAGTACTGCGTCGCTTACGTCGGCCACGCCGTCGATCTGCAGGACGGTGTCCCGGTCGCTCGGTTGGGCGTCGACGACCAGCACGTTGCCGGCGCCGATCGCGGTGCGGAGCTCGCTCGCGATGTCCTGGTCGTACTGCCGGGTGTAGGGATCGTTGGACAGGTAGACGACCGCGAGGGTGCGCTCCTCCAGCACCGCCTTCGGACCGTGCCGGAAGCCGAGCGGGGTGTCGTAGTAGCTGACGATCTTCCCGGCGGTGAGCTCGAGAAGCTTCAGGGCCGACTCGCGGGCGAGACCTGCCAGCGCGCCACTGCCGAGATAGACGATCCGGTCGTAGCGGCGGGTGGTGTACGTCGTCAGTTCGCCGGCGCGGGCGAGGATCTGTTCGGCGGTGGCGGCGAGCCGGTCGGCGAGCACGAGATCCGGATCGGGCGACAGCACCAACCAGGCGGTCAGCAGCATCGAGGTGAAGCTCGACGTCATGGCGAAACCCCGGTCATTGGTTGCCGGAGGCATCAACAGCACGAGCGACGACGGGTCGTCCGCGTGCGTCCGCGCGAGCTGCCCGTCGGCGTTGCACGTGATGACCAGTTGATGCACCGATCGCAGGCAGGTGGCCGCCAGCTCCGTGGCCGCCACGCTCTCGGGGCTGTCGCCGGATCTGGCGAACGAGACCAGCAGGGTCGGTACGTCCTCGGCGAAGATCTCGCGCGGGCTCGACACGATGTCGGTCGTGGCGATCGCCTCGACCCGGCGGCGCAGGTCTCTCGACAGCGCCGGAGCCAGGATCTGGCCGGCGAACGCCGAGGTGCCGGCACCGGTCAGGACGATCCGCAGGTCCGGCAGTGCGAGCACCGGCCCGAGGAACTCGTTCACCTGGGTCGATCTGGCCGCCAGCATCGCGGCCGCTTCACGCCAGACCGAGGGTTGCTGCAGAACCTCCTGGTGGGTGGTCGTGCCGGTCATGCGGACTTCTCTGCCGAGGCGAAGCGATCGAGCAGCGGACCGTGCGCGTCGATCGCGTCGTCGAGGATGCTGGTGGCAACGGTGAGGCCGTTGACGAGTGGGTCGAGGGCCAGGGCCTGCAGAGCGAGCGCGCGGTCGCCGGTCAGCGCCGCCTGGACGGTGATCTCCTGCTGCTGCGCGCGTGCGGACAGTACGGCGGCGATGCCGTCGGGCAGCGGTCCGACGCCGAGGCCGATGATGCCGGCGGCGCCGACGACCGCCGGCACCTCGACGACGGCTGTCGACGGGAGGTTCGGGATCTTGCCCTCGTTCGGCACGTTGACCGCCAACTCGACGTGGTCCTTGCCGGTGACGATTGCTTCGGCGATTCCCACCAGGCGTTCAGCTTCCTGGTTGTCGGTACGGGGGAGCGGGGCCTTGCCGTCCGCCTGCGCGTGCAGCTGCTCCCACAGGTCGTCCTTCTGGCCGATGTACCGCATCGTCGCGTCTCGACCGCCCTGCAGGCCCCAGGGCAGGTTGGTCTCGTCGGCCGGGCTGCCGTCGGCGGCTCGCAGGTACCCGCCGAAGAACTCGGCGACGTGCCGGTCGCCCGGTGCGGGGTAGCGGCCGAACGTCCTCAGCAGATCTGCCGAGACCGCGAGGTGGACACCTTCCTCGCCGGTCGACGGCGCGTGGATGTCCCCGGCGCGTTCTGCGACGAGACGGCGGAGCTTCGGGTACACGTCCTCGGTGCCACGGCGCAGGTCGAGTAGCCAGCAGAGGTGGTTCAAACCGGCAAAGATCGCGCTGAGCTCGCCGCGGGCGTAGCCCAGGTCGGCGGTCAGCTTGGCGAGGGTGTGCATGGTGCCGTGACACAGGCCGACCGCTTGGAGTTCGGTTTCGGCCGTGATCGCGCGGACGTTCGCGGTGAGTGGGTTCGAGTAGTTGATCAGCTGTGCGTCGGGCGCGAGGTCGGCGACGTCGCGGGCGATCGCCACGAGTTCGGGCACGTGCCGCAACGCGCGCAGTACGCCGCCCGGTCCGACGCTGTCGCCGACGGTCTGGGCGATGCCGTACTTGGCCGGTACCTCGACGTCGGCCCGCCAGCCGGCTGCGGCACCAACGGCGATCGTCGTGGTGACGAACCTTGCGTGCGGCAGGGCCTCCCGCCGGTCGACGTGCGGAACGAACGTGAGGTCGGCGCGGCGCTCCGTCGCGATCCGGCGTCCGACCTTGGCCATGGTCTCCGCGGCCTCGCCGTTCAGATCGACGAGATGAACCGTCCAGCCGTCGAACGTCCGCGACGCCGCGAGGTCGGTCATCAGGCCGGGAGTGAACACGGTGCTGCCGGCGCCGATCAGAACGATGGAGTTGTCGCTCACGGATTTCCCCTTCACTTGGTACTGCCGGCCAGCAGGCCGTTGACGATGTAGCGGTTGAATGCCAGGGCCAGGACCGCGGGGACGACGATCGCGAGGACGCCGGCGGCGTTCAGCAGCGTCGACGGCACCACGTGGCGGCCTTGGAGAGCAGCGATGACGACGGTCAGTGGCTGAGTCGACAGGTCACTGGACAACACGAGCGGGAACAGGAACTGACCCCACGCGAACAGGAACGTGATCAGCGCGGTCGAGATGATGCCCGGCCGGGCCAGCGGCAGCAGCAGGTGCCACAGCACCTGGAGCCGCCGGGCGCCGTCGACGAGTCCGGCCTCCTCGATCCCGTCGGGCAGACTGGCGAAGTAGTTGTGCAGAATCCATGTTGCCAACGGCAAGAATCCGGAGACGTAGACGAGCACGATGCCGGTATAGGTGTTCACCAGACCGAAGGTGCTCATGATCCGGTACAGCGGGATCAGCGTCGTGTACGCCGGGAACGCCATCGTGGCCAGCACCGCGTAGAAGAGAACGTTCCGGCCGCGGAACCGCATCCGGGCGAACGCGTACGCCGCGAGCGTGGCGAGCACCACGGTCACGATGGTCGCCGCGCCGCACTCGACGACGATGTTCACGGCCGACCGCCGGACCTGCGCCGGTATGTCGCTGTCTCCGGAGAGGAGGGTGCTGTAGTTCTGCAGCGTGGCGTTCGTCGGGAGGTAGTGCGCGGGCCGTGCGCGGGCGTCGGTCTCGGTCTGCAGACTGGTCTTGATCGCCCAGTACACCGGTCCGAGCGACCAGATGAGCAGGAGTGCGACCCCGAGGCCGCGCAGGCCGGTACGTCGCTTCGTCATAGTTCGACCCTCCGGTAGACGAGGCGGACGACGACCAGCGAGACGAGCAGGGTGACGATGGTGATCAGCAGGGACAGCGCGTACCCCTTGCCGAAGTCGAGGTCCTGGAAGCTGATGAAGTAGGTCTGCATGGTCACCGAGGCGCCGGTGTTGGCCGCGCCGTTCAGCACGTAGGGCTGGTCGAAGACGTTGAGCGTGGCGATCACTGCCTGCACCATGGTGACCGCGATCCCGGGCCTGGCCAGTGGCAGCGTGATCCGGCGGAACGCGCCCCACGCCGAACACCCGTCGATCTGGGCGGCCTCGTAGAGCTCGCTCGGGATGAGCTGCAGGACGGCCAGTATCAGCAGGACGGACAGCGGCGCGATCTGCCAGACCTGGACCAGCTCGATCAGGGCGATCGTGAGCAGCCGGTTCTGGCCGAGCAGTACGGCGTTGCCGTCACTGAGGTGCAACGATGACAGGACGCTGTTGATCAGGCCCGCGTTCGGATCGAAGATGCCGGTCCAGAGGATGCCCTCGACCACGCCGGGCATGGCCCAGGGCAGGATCAGGATGGCGATCACCAGGCTCCGGCCCCGGAACGGCCGCTGCAGCACCACCGCGGCCGCGATGCCGATCAGGGTGGACAGGGTCACGCCGATCACGACGTACAACGCGGTGTTCCCGAGGCTGCCGATGACGGCGTGGTCCTTGGCGAGCCGGACGAAATTGCCCAGTCCGTCGAACCTGGTCGGCGGGTCCAGGGCATCGACCTTGTAGAAGGACTGCACGATCGTGAACACCGCCGGAACCAGCGCCAGGCAGGCGATGAAGATCATCACCGGCGCGACCAGCAGGTAGGGCAGCAGATCGACGCGGGACCGCCGTACCGGATCGGTGCCAGGCGCCGGTCCGGCCGTCGTGACTTCGGCCGTGGTGGAGGTCACCGTCACGACCCGGACGCCAACTGGTTGGCGGTGTCGCCGATCGTCTTCATCGCCTGCTCGACCGACATCGAGCCGGTGGCCGCGGCGTGCAGGTTGGTGTAGACGGCGTTGGAGAACTTCGGGTACCAGGACGGAGCGCCGCCCTCGAAGACCGGCTTCGATCCCTGCAGCATCGGCACCAGCTCCGCGCCGCCGATCAGGTTGCCCTTCGCGGTCATCTGCTTGACCGCCGACAGGTGCGACGGGATCGGGTACGTCGCGAACGTCTTCTCCGGACCGTTCACGCCGGCGAAGTCGGCCTGCTGCTCGGTGGCGGTGAACCACTCGATGAACTTCGCCGCGGCGTTCGGGTACTTGGCCTGCTTCGGGATCCCGATGCCGTCGGGGTTGCTGAGGTTCGCGGCCGGGCCCGAGGCGCCCGGAGTGGCGATGTACTTCACCTTGCCGACCACCGAGGAAGACTTTTTGATGTTGTACAGCGTGCCGACGTTGCCGGAGTAGTCCGAGAAGGTACTCGCGACCTGGCCCCTGGCCATCAGGTTCTGCATGCCCTGCGAGTCGCTGACGTTGATGTTGCCGGGCGGGACGAGCCCGGACTTCAGCGCGTTCACCATCCAGTCGGCGGCCTTGTAGCCGGCCGAGTCGGGGCTGGTGAACTGCGGCTTGCCGTCCTTGTCGAGGACCGTTCCGCCGAAGGCGCCGGTCGTCTCGTACCAGTAGGTCGACAGTCCTTCCGCCGCGGCGAACGGGATGTTCAGCGGGTGGTCCGCGACGCCCTTGGCCTTGATGGTCTTCAACGCGGACGTGTACTCGTCCATGGTCCGCGGGGCCGGGTTGACGCCGGCTTTCTGGAACAGCTCCGTGTTCACGGTCGTGACCATGAAGGAGGCGTCGTACGGGATGCCGACGACATGCCCGTCGACGGTGAACGAGGCGAGCTGCGGTACGTCGGCCTGCATCGCCTTCGTGTCGACGTAGGAGTCCACCGGGTAGAACCAGCCGAGCTTGCCGAGCTGCCCGACCCGGGACCAGTCGACGTTCGTGGCATCGGCGAAGTACGTCTTCGCGGTGGCTGCCGCCGAGATCTTGTTCTGCAGGCTGTCCCAGTCGATGTTCACCCAGTTGACGGTGATGCCGGTCTGCTGGGTGAACGCGTCCAGCGCCGCCTTCGGCGGGGCGTCCGAGGCGAGTGCGACGGTGATGGTGACGCCGGAGGTCTGGGTCGATCCGCCACTGCTCTGCTTGTTCCCCGATCCGCCGCAGCCCGCGAGGACAAGGGTCAGACTCGCGATTCCGGCCAGCAGTCGTGTGCTCCTCAGCATGCTTGCTCCAAGGGTCTTGCGCGATGCGCAGTTGCGCACTGATCCGTGCGCGAATGTGATGCGAAGTTAGTTCGAAAGAAAACTAACGGTCAAGGATTTCGTATACACGCGCAGGAACTTGAGCAAACGCGCAGTTCGTGCGCATCTTGTACAGTGCCGCTGTGCGGAAGTCGGAGCGGTTGAGCGAGATCCTCGATCAGGTCGGCCGGCAAGGCACGGTGGACGTCGCCGCGCTGGCTGCGGCGCTCGGTGTCTCCGGCGCGACCATTCGCCGCGATCTCCAGGCGCTCAGCCGCAACCAGCTGCTGGTTCGCACCCATGGCGGAGCGGTGTCCAACGAAACGGGCGACGAGAAGCCGACCCGCGTGAAGGCTGCGATGCGGCAGCTGGAGAAGCGCGGCATCGGCAGGGCGGCCGCCGCGCTGGTCGAGGACGGCGCGGTCGTCGGCATGACCGGCGGCACCACCGCCCTCGAGCTGTCCCGCGCCCTGGCCCAGCGGCGCGGGATCACCGTCGTGACGAACGCGATCAACATCGCGTCCGAGCTCGTCGGCCACGCCGGGATCCGGCTCGTCCTGATCGGCGGTATTGCGCGTTCGACCTACGAGCTGGTCGGCCCGGCCGCGGAGGCGATGCTCGCCAAGTACCACCTCGACATCGCCTTCATCGGCGTGGACGGCCTGACGCCGGAAGAAGGCTGCACGACGTACGACGAGATGGAGGCACAGACTGACCTGGCGTTCCTGCGCCGGGCTCGCCGCAGCGTCGTGATCGCCGACAGCTCGAAGATCGGCCGGGTGACCTTCGCCCGCATCAGCCTGCTCTCCGGCGTCACGGACATCATCACCGACCGAGGCGCCCAGCCTGACCAGCTGGACGCCCTCCGCCGAACCGGAGTCCGCGTGACAACGGTCTGAATCCGGCAGGCAGCCGAGGAACCACCCGCTGTCAGTCTCCGGCTCCGGACGCTGAGGCGGTTGCCTCCTCGGGGGGCGAGGCGAACGCGGTGCGGAGCCGCGTCCGTGACGCGGTGAGGTGTGCGCGCATCGCGTCGGTCGCGGACTCCTGCGAGCGCTGGCGGATAGCGGTCACGATCTGGTCGTGCTCGTCGAGCGCGTCCTCGGTGACCCTGCTGTCGCGCAGCAGCCGGAAGAGCTGCAGGTGGCAGTGCAGCTTCGCGAAGATCTCGCCGAAGTAGCTGTTCCCGGTCGCGGCGAGCACCGCCTCGTGGAACTCCGCGTCGGCCCGCGCGAACGCGGCGTACGACATCGTGCCCGCCTGGTACCGGGTGCGCATCTCGGCGGCGATGGCGGCGATCCGCTCCGCCTCGCCGCCGCGGTGCCGGCCGGCCGCGAGGCCCGAGCAATACGGCTCGATCAGGAAGCGCGCCTCGAAGAGGTCCTCGAACCGCTCCGGTGTCAGCTTCGGGGTCGCGGAATATCCGATCAGATGTGTCTTGGTGACCAGATCTTCCGCCTCCAGCCGGTTCAGCGACTCGCGGACCGGGGTCTGCGACACTCCGAGCCGGCGGGCCAGTTCGTCCACCCGGATCCGCTCACCCGGCTGGATCTCCCCGTCCAGCAGGAATCCCTGCAGCCGCTCGTAGACGACATCACTCATCCGGGCCTTCCCGGGACGCTCCGTGCGGCGCTGGCTCATCTGTTGTCCATCCAGTCGGCAGAATCTTGTGGATTCGTATTCTCAGACCATTGCAAATCGTATCCGATCTGATCTAACCTCCCAAGAAATCGAGCGCTGTATACGAATGCACCACCTCTGGGATGGTCGACGTGCACACAGATCTGCTCACGGCCCAAGCACTGGCCGAACGTCTCCTGATCACCGCAGGTGTGCCCGCCCCGGCCGCCGCCGAACAAGCTGAGCTCCTGGTCGTCGCCGAGGCCAAAGGGCTCCCGTCGCACGGTCTGCTCCGGCTGCCGCGCCTGCTCCGCCGCCTGGGAAACGGTACGGCGAGCCCGACCAGCACCGGCCGGCACGAGTGGCAGAGCCCCTGCTACCTGAGCGTGGACGGCGAGCAGGGCCTCGGCCCGGTCGTCGCCCTGCGCGCGCTGGACGCGATCGCACCCCGGGCCGAGCAGTTCGGCGTCGCGGTCTGCGCGATCACCAACAACAACCACCTCGGCATGCTCGGGTACTACGCCGCCCGGATGGCCGACCGCGGGCTCGCCTGCCTCGGGATGACCACGAGCGAGGCGCTCGTGCACCCGTGGGGCGGTACCGAGGCGATGGTCGGCACCAACCCGCTCGCGCTCGCGGTCCCGGCCAGGCCGGCGCCGCTGGTGCTGGACATGGCCACGTCGAAGATCTCGATGGGCAAGGTCCACGACCACGCGATCCGCGGCGTACCGCTGGAGCCCGGCTGGGCGCTGGACGCCGAGGGCAACGAAACCGTCGATCCGTGCGCCGCGAAGAACGGCTCGATCGCGCCGTTCGGGGGAGCGAAGGGCTACGGCCTCGGGCTCGGCCTGGGTGCGATGGTCACGTTCCTGACCGGCGCGGCCTACGGCACGGACGTCGGCGGCACCCTCGACGACCACCACCCGAGCAACAAGGGTGACCTGTTCATCCTGCTCGGCGGCGGCCGGCACCGTGTCGCAGAGGCGTCGGAGTACCTGGACCAGGTACGCCGCAGCCGGCCCGCGGACCCGGACACACCCGTCGCGGTCCCGGGCGACGGCGCCCGCGACCGCTACCAGAACTCTGTTGCTCAAGGCATCGAGATTGCCGACAGCCTGTGGCGCGAGCTCACCGCTCTCGACACGGCGCGGGAAGCAGTCCTGGCCGATTGATCCCGCCCTCGACCGGACAAGGACCACCCTATGATCATGACCGCCGCCGGCTTCGGCGTGCAGCGGGCACCCCGCACGGTTGTCTTCGGGGCCGGCCAGCGCTCGCTGCTCGGCCTGCATGCCGCCGCCCACGGCAGTACCGCGCTGGTCTGCACCGACCAGCGCCTCGCCGAGTCACCCGAGTTCGCCGGTCTGCGCGCCGACCTCGAAGACCACGGCCTCACCGTGCACGTCTGGAGCGACACCGCTCCCGAGCTGCCGATGGCCGACATCGACGCGTGCTACGACGCGATGGAGGACGTCGGGATCGACGTCGTGATCGGTATCGGCGGCGGCAGCTGCCTGGACCTCGCCAAGGCCGAGGCGCTGCTGCTGACCCACGGCGGCCCGATCGACCAGTACTACGGGGAGAACGCCGTACCCGGGCCTGTGCTGCCGGTCATCGCCGTGCCGACCACCGGCGGCACCGGCTCCGAGGTGACACCGGTCTGCGTCCTCAGCGACAGCCGCCGCGAGCTCAAGGCCGGGATCTCCTCGCTACACCTGGTCCCGGCCGTCGCGATCTGCGACCCCGAGCTCACCTACACCTGCCCGCCGAGCCTGACCGCGAGTGCCGGCGCCGATGCCGTCTCGCACCTGGTCGAGTCGTTCACCGCGATCCAGCGGCCCGCGACCGCGATCGCCGAGGGCCGGGTCTTCATCGGCAAGAACGTGATCAGCGACTTCTACGGTCGCTGGGGCCTCGAGTTGCTGCAGCGCGCGCTCCCGGCAGCGTTCGAGAACCCGACCGACCGGCAGGCGCGCTCCGATGTGATGCTCGCCGCCAACGCCGGCGGTTACGCGCTGGGCGTCGCCGGCACGGCGGCCGCCCATGCCCTGCAGTACCCGCTCGGCGCGCTGACCCACACCCCTCACGGCGTCGGCGTCGGCGTCCTGCTCCCGTACGTGATGCGCTACAACGCCCCGGCCCGGATCGACGAGTTCGCCGAGATCGCCACGATCTTCGGCAAGCCGGCCGCCGACAGCCGCGAGGCCCAGGCGCTCGAGGGGCTCGAGGCCGTCGAGGCGCTGCTCGACCGGATCGGCATCCCACCCACGCTCAAAGAGCTCGGCCTCACCGAGGATCAGCTCCCGTACGTCGCCGAGATGGGTATGCGGTCCGCCCGCCTGGTCGACAACAACCCGCGTCCGCTCGACACCGCGGCGCTGCTCGAGATCACCCGGGCCGCGTACGCCGGCGACCGCGGCAACCCCTTCTGAGACCGGCCATTTGGAGCCAGCAGATGACTTCTCCGCACGACCTGTTCATCGACGGACAATGGCGACCGGCATCCGACGGACGTCGATTCCCCGTCCACGACCCCGCCGACGGCTCCGAGCTGGCCCAGTTCGCCGCCGCGACCGAGGCCGACTGCCTGGATGCGGTCGACGCGGCCGCCGACGCACTGGCCGGCTGGGCCGCGACACCACCACGGCAGCGCTCCGAGCTGCTGCGCGCCTGCTTCGAGATCCTCACCGCCGAGCGCGAGACCTTCGCGGCGCTCATCACCGCCGAGAACGGCAAGGCGTACGCCGACGCGCTCGGCGAGGCGGCGTACGCGGCCGAGTTCTTCCGCTGGTTCGCCGAGGAGGCGGTCCGGATCGGCGGCGACTTCCGGCTCTCGCCGTCCGGTGACAAGACGATCGTCGTCCGCCGGGAGCCGATCGGGGTCTCGATCCTGGTCACGCCGTGGAACTTCCCGGCCGCGATGGCGACCCGCAAGATCGCGCCCGCGCTGGCGGCCGGTTGCTCGGTTGTCCTCAAACCCGCCGGCCAGACCCCGCTCACCGCGGCGTACGTCGTCGAGGTCCTGCACCGGGTCGGCGTACCGGCGGGTGTGGTCAACCTGGTCACCCCGGTGCACGCCGGCCCTGCTGTACGGGCGATGCTGCACCACCCCGCCGTACGCAAGCTCTCCTTCACCGGGTCGACCGAGGTCGGCCGGCTGCTGCTGCGCGAGGCGGCCGACCAGGTGATCAGCCCGTCGATGGAGCTCGGCGGCAACGCGCCGTTCGTCGTGCTGCCCGGCGCGGACGTCGTCGCCGCGGTGGAGGGCGCGATGGTCGCGAAGATGCGCAACGGCGGCTCGGCCTGTACGGCGGCCAATCGGTTCTACGTGCACTCCTCGCTGATCGACGACTTCACCAGCCGGATCGCGCAGGCGATGAAGTCCGTCACGATGGGACCCGGCAAGGATCACCGCAACGAGCTCGGCGCGCTGGTCTCACCCGAGGAGCGCGACAAGGTCGCCGGGCTGGTCGACCGCGCCGTCGGCGAGGGCGCCACCTTGACTCTCGGCGGCGAGCCGACGGCGGTCGGCGCGTTCTACCCGCCGACCGTGCTCACCGACGTGAAGCACGGCAGCGAGATCAACCAGACCGAGATCTTCGGCCCGGTGACCGCGATCGTCGAGTTCACCAACGTGGACGAAGCGGTGCGGATGGCCAACGACACTGTCTACGGCCTGATCGCCTACGTGTACGGCGACCCGACGCGGGCGCTGTCCGTGGCGCAGCGGCTGGACGCCGGCATGGTCGCCGTCAACCGCGGCGTACTCAGCGACCCGGCCGCACCGTTCGGCGGTACCAAGCAGTCCGGCCTCGGCCGGGAAGGCAGCTCCGAGGGAATTCTCGAGTTCCTGGAGGAGAAGTACATCGGGATCGAGGTGTGACCGATGACCAATGCCGTCCTTCCTACCGTGTCACCACCAGCCGACGTGGACCGCCCGAAGCCGAAGCGGCGCACCAAGGTGAAGCCCAAGCGGCAGAACCTGGCCGGCTGGCTGTTCGTCGGCCCGGTCATCCTCGGGGTGCTGTTCTTCCAGCTGGCCCCGGTCGCGGCGAGCCTGGTGGTGTCGCTGACCAACTGGTCGGGCCTGAACAAGCCGACGTTCCTCGGGCTGGACAACTACAAGGAGCTGTTCACCGCCGACGACACGTTCTGGCCGTCGCTGAAGAACACGGTGATCTTCACCCTGGCGGTTGTCGTGCTGACGATCGGCATCGGGCTCGCACTGGCCGTGCTGTGCAACCAGAAGGTGAAGGGGATCGGGATCTTCCGGACCCTGTACTACTCGCCCGCGGTGACCAACGTGGTCGCGATCGGGTTCGTGTGGTTCTGGCTGTACGACCCGGACAACGGGCTGTTCAACTCGACGCTGAAGACGATCGGGATCCACGGACCGGCCTGGCTGTCCGACGCGAAGACCGCGTTGATCGCGGTGATCATCGTGGCGATCTGGCAGGGCGTCGGCTATCCGATGGTGATCCTGCTGGCCGGGCTGCAGAGCATCGACCAGTCGTTGCTCGAGGCAGCGACCGTCGACGGGGCCTCCGCGTGGCGGCGGTTCTGGTCGGTCGTCGTGCCGTTGCTCACCCCGAGCCTGTTCTTCCTCACGATCACGCAGTTCATCACCTCGTTCCAGGTGTTCGGAATCATCTACGTGATGACGTCGGGCGGCCCGAACAACGCCACCTCGGTGTTCATCTTCCACATCTACGAGGCCGCGTTCGGGCACGGCCGGCTCGGGTACGCCTCGGCGATGGGCTGGGTGCTGTTCGTCATCGTCGGCGTCGTCACGGCGGTCCAGTGGCGGCTGGAGAAGCGGTGGGTGCACTATGACAACTGAAGCCATCAGGGTGTACAACCGCCCACCACGGCACATTCCGCGCAGGGTCGTGATCTTCGCGGTGCTGATCGTGCTCGCGGCCGTCTTCGCGATGCCGCTGCTCTGGATGGTCAGCGCTTCGCTGAAACCGGAGAACGAGGTACTCAAGAGCCCGCCGACGTTCATTCCGTCGACGGCGCAGTGGGCGAACTACTCGCAGGCCGGCCACGGGCTGCTGCCGTTCTTCCTGAACAGCTGCAAGCTGGCCGCGCTGAACGTCGGCTTCCTGCTGGTGTTCGCCTCGATGGCCGGGTACGGGTTCGCCCGGCTGAACTTCGCCTTCAAGAACCTCGCGTTCGCGCTGCTGCTGTCGACGGCGATGATCCCGAGCATGGTGTACCTCGTCCCGCAATACATGCTGTTCCGCGAGATGGGGTGGATCGACACCCACTACCCGCTCTGGGTCCCGAACGTGCTGACGCCGGTGTTCGGCACGTTCCTGCTCCGGCAGGCGTTCCGCGGCGTACCGATCGAGCTCGAGGAGGCCGCCAAGCTCGACGGCGCGTCGATCTTCGGCACCTTCTGGCGGATCATGCTGCCGCAGGTGAAACCGGCCCTGGCCGCGGTCGGCGCGCTGACCTTCATGGGCTCGTGGAACGACCTGTTCGGGCCGCTGATCTTCCTCAACTCGACGCGGTTGCAGACGATGCCGATCGCGCTCGCGCTGTTCAAGGGTGAGTTCTTCACCCAGACCAACCTGATGATGGCGGCCGCGACGCTGACCATCCTGCCGCCGCTGCTGCTCTTCCTGGTGGCGCAGAAGTACTTCGTCCAGGGCATCACGATGTCCGGCCTGAAAGGATAGTCATGCGGATCACCCGGATCGAGTCCATCATCCTGCTCGACAAGCTGCACATCGTGAAGGTGCACACCGACGAGGGCCTGGTCGGTGTCGGCGAGATCAGCCCGATGAACGCACACGTCAGCCACAGCGTGGTCGAGCAGGCCATGGCGCCGCTGCTGGTCGGCGAGGAGGCGACCGACATCGAGCGGCTGTGGCGCCGGATGTACACCAAGCCGTACAAGCTCGGTCCCGGCGGCGTCCAGCTGAACGCGATCGCCGGTATCGACATCGCGCTCTGGGACCTGCTCGGCAAGGCCGCCGGGCTGCCCGTGTACAAGCTGCTCGGCGGCAAGTACCGCCCCAGCGCGAAGGTCTACGCGAGCTCGATGTCGCGCAGGATGACCCCGCAGGAGGAGGCCGAGCGGGCGAAATCCTTTCAGGAGAAGGGCTTCCACGGCTACAAGATCCACTCGTCGACGCCGTGGATGCACGACGACGGCTTCGACCAGACCATCGCGACCGTCACCGCGGTCCGGGAGCTCGTCGGGGACGACTTCCCGATCCTGGTCGACGTCAACAACGCGTACTACGAACACACGGCAGTCAAGATGGCGCACGCGCTGGAGGACCTCGGCGTGTGGCACTTCGAGGAACCGCTCGCCGCTCACGACTACGCGGCGTACGGACGGCTTGCCGACGCGGTCGACATCCCGATCGCCGCGGGCGAGCAGGAGTACAGCATCTGGCAGTTCCGCGACCTGATCCAGACCGGCAAGGTCGACATCCTGCAGCCCGACGTGATCAAGTGCGGCGGCATCACCGAGCTGAAGAAGATCGCCGTCCTCGCGGACACCTACACGAGGCCGATCACGGTGCACAACACCCAGCAGACGATCGGCACCTCGGCCCACGCACACGTCTGGGTCAGTACGCCGGCCTGCGTCTACCCGCAGGAGTACAACATCGAGCACAACCCGATCCTCGACGACGTACCGATCTGGAAGAACCCGCTCGTCCCGGTGAACGGCGAGATCACGCCGTGGGACCTGCCCGGTCTGGGCATCGAGCTGGACGAGGACGCGATCGCCAAGCTCCGCACCAACTGACCATCCCTGAGTTTCCCCTGAGTTTTCGAGACCAGAACAGGAACGACCATGACAGAGATCTCTCGCCGGTCGGTGCTTCGGGCGCTCGGCATCACCGGTGGCGCGCTGGCCACCGGACTCCCGCTCGCAGCGTGCGGCGGCAACGGCACCGGTGGCGGTGGTGGCGGCAGCAAGAACGCCTCCTTCATGACCTGGGACACCACCAGCGGTACGCCGCTCTACAACGTCGCGGAGAACTGGGCCAAGGGCGCAGGCAAGACCATCGACATCCAGTCGGTTCCCGGCGACGACTACGACACCAAGCTGCGGACGGTGCTGTCATCCGGGGCCGCGCCGACCGTCATCCGGATCAACGACGACTACGTCCGCGGCTACTACGCGGAAGGATCGCTGCTCGACCTCCGTCCGTACCTGGAGAAGGACGGGATCAAGCCGGACGACTACTTCCCGGTCGCGTACAACTTCGCAAAGCAGCCCGACGGCGCCCACGCCGCCTGGCCGATCATGACCAACCCCGGCATCCTGATCTGCAACACCGACGCCTTCGCGGAGGCCGGTGTCGAGCTGCCGCCGAAGGACTGGGCGAACAGCGGCTGGACCTGGGACGACTTCGTCGAGGCGGCGAAGAAACTGACCAAGCCGAACGGCGAGCGCTGGGGTGCGCTGGTCTTCCCCGACACCTCGCTCGAGACCGTCTTCCCGGTCAGCAACGGCGGTGACGGCATCTACTCCAAGGACGCCACCCGGTTCGCGCTGGCCGAGCCGCAGGGCGCCGAGGCGATCCAATGGGTGGCGGACCTGGCGCTGAAGCACAAGGTGCACCCGGACTTCGCCACCGTCACGGCCGGCCGCCAGACGCCGAACTGGGCGCTGTCCCAGCTCGGCACCGGCAAGGTTGCGATGCTGCTATCGCTCACCAGCGGCATCCCCTACCTGCGCAAGAACGCCAAGGTGAAGTGGGACATCTTCCCGACGCCGATGAAGGTGAAGCGGACCACGGTCAACACGCTCACCGTGCTCGCGGTCCCGAAGGCCTCCAAGGATCCCGACGCCGCGTGGGACTTCCTGAAGTACTGCGCGGGCGCCGACGCGGCCAAGCTGCTGGCGCAGTCGCGGGGCTTCATGCCTGTCGCGAAGAGCTCGTCGTCGCTGTTCGTCGCCGACGACAAGGCGCCGGCGAACCTCGCGATGGTCACCCAGGCGCTCGGCAACGCGGTGAACGAGAACTTCAGCCGCTACATCGAGCGGGCCCGGACCATCTACCGGCCGGTGCTCGACGACGTCTGGAGCGGCAAGAAGACCGCGGAAGCGGCGCTCGGCAGCGTCAAGCAGAAGGTCGAAGACGTTCTCGCAGGCAAGGGATGACCGGATGAAGATCACTGACATCACCGTCGACGTCACGTCCGAGCCCAAGGAGCACGCGGTCCGGGACGCGATCCAGCTGCTCGACCGCAACGGGCACACCAGGGTCCGGATCGACACCGACGAGGGGGTGAGCGGCGTCAGCTCGACGTACTTCGGTCGCGTCGAGAGCTCACCCGCCGTCCTCGGGAAGCTGATCAGCGAGCAGCTGGCGCCGGCGATCGTGGGGGAGGACCCCACGCTGATCCGGGGGATCCGGCATAAGCTGCAGACGCTGACCGACTACCAGGGGACGGTCGGGCTCTCGTCGTACGGGATCTCGGCGATCGACCTGGCGCTGTGGGATCTCCTCGGCAAGTCGCTCGACGTGCCGGTGTGGAAGCTGCTCGGTGCGCAGCGCACGGCGATCCCGTCGTACGCGATGGTCGGCTGGCTGGAGCTCGACGTCGCCGGTCTGGAGCAGGTGTCCGCGCGGGCGATGGAGCAGGGCTTCCGCGGCGTGAAGATGAAGGTCGGCGGCGGGCCGCTAACCGAGGACGTGCAGCGGATCAAGGCGGTCCGGAACGTGATCGGGCCGGACGCGCCGCTGATGGTCGACGCCAACCAGGCCTTCGGGTACGCCGAGGCGCTGCGGCGCGGCCGGGTGTACGAAGACCTGGACTGCCGGTGGTTCGAGGAGCCACTGCCGGCAGGGGATACCGACGGTCATGTCCGGCTGGCGGAGAAGCTGGACATCCCGATCGCGACCGGCGAGAACCGCTACGGGCAGGCCGCGTTCCGGGACCTGATCGCGCGCGGCGGCGTGGGCGTCGTACAGCCTGATCTGCGGCGGGCCGGCGGGCTCACCGACTGCCTCGAGATCGGGTTGATGGCGGCCGGGTTCGGCGTACCGTACGCGTCGCACGGCGGCGGCGCGCACATCCACGTGCTGGCCGCACTGCCGAACACGATCTACGTCGAGAGCGGTCTGCTCAACGGCAACGTCGAACTGGTCGACGGGTGCTACCCGTTGCCGCAGGGGCCAGGCCTGTCGTCCTGGAACGACTGAATTGGTGGGCGCCCCGCGCGCCGGTCAGTCGGAGACCGTACGGACGAGGGTGGTGGTGAAGACATCGGTGCGGTAGTAGGCCTCGGCGCAGGCGACGACCTCGCCGTTCTCCGAGAGGCTGCGCTGCTGGGCGTGCAGGGTGGCGCTCCCTTGGCGCAGGCCCAGGTGACGGGCCTGCGCGGCGGTCAGGGACACGCCGTGCAGCGTGGCCTCGTCCTTGACGATGCGTACTCCGGCCGTGCGGAGCATGCCGGGGAGGTCGTTGCGAATGTCGGCCAGCCGATGGGGATCGGGGAGTTCGATGTCGCCCACGGTGGTTGGTAGGTAGTCGTGGAGCAGGATGGCCGGTGCGCCGTCGATCGTCATGCACCGCTCCACTCGCCACGGGGCGGCGTACGTGTCCTCGAGCGCCGCCCATTCGGGCCACCGGCCGCGCGAGGTGGCGAAGTGGCTCAGCCCGACCTCGTGCCCGGCGTCGGCCAGGCGCCGCGGGAGTGAGCCGACTTGCTCCATGCCCAGGTAGATGCTGCCGGCGGAGGTCAACCGGCTTGCATCGGCGATGAAGGTGCCGACGCCCCAGCGGCGCACCACCAGTCCCGCGTGCCACAGGCGGGACAGGGCTTGGCGGACAGTGACCCGGCTCGTCGACAGCTGAGCCGCGAGCTCGCTCTCGCCGGGCAGGCGATCTCCGGGGCGCCCCGCGAGGATGAGCTCGCGGCAGGCCGCCTCGACTTGGTGGACTCGGTTGGCTTGCGGCATGCGCCCATTCTGGCGTCCCTGGTGTCCGATCCCCGTCATCACCATGACCCGAGCTGGTAGAGCTGGCGTGGCGAGCTGGGGAACGCGTCGGTGACCGATGCCTCGTAGAGCAGCTCGAGGAGCTCGGTACGCGTGCCCTCGAGGACCTTGTCGTACGCGAGGTTGTGCTGCTCGTACGGGTCGGTGCGCAGGTCGAAGAGCTGCTCGCCACCGCCGGCGAGGTGCCGGGAGTACCGGTAGCAGTCGGTTCGCACGGTGCGGGCCCAGCTGCGTGGGGTGGCCTCGACATGTGAGTTGTTGGACTGCACCAGCAGGTGGTCACGCTGGTCCGCCACGCCGGCGCCCGTGACGAAGGGCAGAAGGGACCTACCGGTGAGCAGATCGGCCTGAGCCACGGTGCGGGTCTTGTTGTCGCGCGACGGCACGCTGGGGTGCGGCACGCCGGCCCAGTCGTACACCGTGGTGGCGATGTCGGTGAGCTCGACCAGGGCGTCGCACTCGCCGGGCCGCGCGCCGGGTGCGCTCGCGATGAGCGGCACGCGGATGCACGAGTCGTAGTGACGCTCCCACTTGCCGAGCAGGCCGTGGTCGTGGAGCAGTTCCCCGTGGTCGGAGGTGAACACGACCAACGCGTCGTCGGCGCGGCCGGTGCGCACGAGCGTCTCCCGGAGGCGGCCGAGCTCGTGGTCGAGGTGAGCCAGGTCGGCGAAGTACAGGTGACGGTCCCGCTTCCAGTCCCGCTGCTCGTAGCTGGGAATCGCGTAGCGGTCCTGCCGGTAGTACGGGATGGCTGCGTCGAGCCATTCGGCGTGGATCGGCTCGGGGATGTTGTGCACCCGGACCCTGTCGACGTACTCCGGCGGCGGCGTGAACGGGTTGTGCGGCTGCACGTAGCTCACCTGGGCGAACAGGTCGCGCTCGCCACCCGACTCGAGGTACTCCATCGCGCGGTCGGTGATCCAGGCCGTCTGCGAGACCTCCGCAGGGTACGGCAGGACGTACGCCTCCTCGGTGCACTCGGGGTACCGCTTCTGCGCGTCCAAGATCCGCGACCGCAGGTCTTCCTTCTCGGGCCCGTACTCCGCGAGCTCCTCGATCATCGTCATCCAGACTGTCGCGAGTACGGCGTCGTAGTACTCGGGATAGGTGGCACGTACCCAGTCCGTCCACTCACCCGCCCGCGAGTCCTCCGTGATGTGCGTGACGTCGAACCCGTACTCGCCGTACTCCGGCCGCAGCACCTCGATCTGCGGGACGAGGTGAAGCTTGCCGAAGGCACCTGTTCGCCATCCCTGCGACTGCAGGCCGTGCATGAAGGTCGGCACCGACGGATCGAGCCGGTAGCCGCACTCGGTCAGCCCGTGGCTCGGCGTCGGCATTCCCGTCGCCAGGCTCGCCCGGGCCGGACTGCACACCGGGTTGGGCGTGAAGGCGCGGGTGAACGTCACCCCTTCGGCCTGCAGGGCGTCGAAGTTCGGCAGGTCCACCACATCGTGCGTCCGGGCAACCTCCAGCCACTTCGCGGCGAGTTGATCGACCATGACGAGGACGATGGTGCGGGGCGACCGCGACGGGATCGGCACCGGCGCTTCTCCTTTGTGTGATGGTCGGATGGTCAGGTCGCCGCCTGGGCGACGTCGCTCGCGTCGTCGGCGCGGCTCGCCTCCTCGCGCAGTACCGGGCGTGCGACGAGAGAGGACACGATCATCAGGCCCGCCAAAGCCGTCAGGTACAGCGACACCGGGACCGTCGATCCACTGGATCGGAACAGCAGCGCCGCGAAGATCGGCGTGAGCCCACCGCCCAGTGCCGCTGCCGTCTGGAAGCCAGCGAGATCCCTGTGTAGCGGAGCTTGGCGGGGAACAGTTCGAAGAAGAGGGCCGCCTGAGCGCCGTACGCCACGCCGGACAGGACACCCACGACACCCATCGCCGCGAAGATCAACGGCACCGACGCCGTGTCGCCGGCCCAGAACATCAGGTACGGCGCCGGGATCAGCGCCACGCCGCCCAGGACGTAGGCCCGGATTCGGCCGAGCCGGTCGGACAGCAGACCGCCGACAAGGGTGGCGAGCAGGTAGAAGACGGCGGCGATGAGATTCGCCTCGGTGGCGGTGGGTCGTGGCAGGCCGATCTCGTTCACCAGGTGTCCGACGAAGAACACGCCCTGGGTGAACCCGAAGGCCGCGACCCCGATGTACATCGCGATGGCGAGCAGCACCGTACGCCAGTGCCGGCACAGCGTCTCCCAGACAGGGACGCGCACGACCTTCTGGCCTGCAAGCACCCGCGCGAACTCCGGCGACTCGTCGATGCTGGAGCGGATCACCAAGCCGACGACGATGAGGACCACGCTGAGCAACAGCGGAATCCGCCAACCCCAGGCCAGCAACTGCTCCGACGTCAGGGTGGTGGTGAGAATCGTGACAGTCAGCGTCGACAGGATGATGCCCAGCCCGCTGCCGGTCTGGACGGCCGCACCGTAGATACCGCGACGATGCCTCGGCGCGCTCTCGATCATCAGGCTGACCGCTCCTCCCCACTCGCCGCCGATGCCGAAGCCCTGGAGGAACCGCAGACCCACCAGCATCATCGGCGCGGCGATCCCGGCACTCTCGTAGCTCGGCAGCACGCCCATCAGCGCCGTCGCACCACCCATCAGGAGCATCGAGAGAATCAGGGTCGGCTTGCGGCCGATGCGGTCCCCGAGGTGCCCGAAGATCACACCGCCGAGCGGCCGTGACAGGAAGCCCACCGCGAAGGTGGCAAGCACCAGCAACGTCGCCACCGACGGATCCGACTGCGGGAAGAAGATCTTCGAGAAGACAATCGCCGTCAGCGTGCCGTAGACGGCGAAGTCATAGAACTCGATGGTATTGCCAACCACCGTGGCCGCAACCAGTCGGCGCATCGAGCGGGACCGAACTCCAGCGACGGTAGACATGGCGACTCCAAAGGGAGAGAAACTATGAGGTATAGACGTCTTGTCCTCACAGATTCATGGCATCGCCCCCCGATGTCAAGAGTTACTTGACCGTACGTCGGAAGTGGCCCGGTGCAGCCCTCAAGCCGGGTGAGGGTCCGCAGCGCCTCCTCCCCGCCCTCGACGAGCACCAGCGCGATCGCGATAACTTCGCGACCTCTTCTTGCATCACATCGTGCGGATACTTTCGACACGATCTGGACGGTGATGACTATGAAGGACTCGAGGTCGCGGTGGGCCGGCGTACTGCCACTGGCCGCACTGCTGGCGGCAGGCCTCGGCGCCGGCCCGGCGAGCGCCTCGCCGGTGGTGGCGCCGACCGGGGCTCAGCAGGTGACCGCCGCGTGCAAGATGCCGGTCGGTTCGGTGACCGCTGCGGGCGATCACTACATCCGCGAGTACACGGCGACCAGTCCACCGTCGATGACCGGTGAGACGCGCGGTCTCCTGGCGACATTCCTGGATGCCGGGATGGCTGGTTCTATGGTGAAGGAGCCGGTGGCCGCGGGTTCGCGGTACTCCGGCTGGATGGTCTTCGGCAACGTCATGTGGGCCGTGAGCTACGAGATCGACGCACAGAACAAGCCGATCGCGGGTACGACCAAGACGGCCCGGGTCGGCGGCGGCTGGGACGGGTACAGCTATTTCGAGACCTCTCGCACCACCACGCGGACGAATCAGTACGCACTCCGCTCGGACGGCACGCTGTTGCGGTGGACGATGAGCGGCGGCACGTGGGCTGCGAAGGTCAGCGCCCCTGGCTTCTCGTCGGTCCGGGCGATGGCCCTGATCAGCCAGACCTCCGCGTACGACACGTTCCTGGCCACGACCCGCGGTGGCGCCCTGTATTCGGTCCGCGTGCCGACGACCGGCGCGTTCAAGCCGGTGGTGAAGCTGGTGGGGGCGGCGGGGAGCCGGTGGGAGAAGCCCATCAACCTGGTCGCGGAGCGCTGCGGCCAGTACGGCACCTTGCTGCTCGGCATCGACCGCAACGGCCAGAACGCCGAGATGTTCGCGATCGGCCACGTTAACGGCACAGCGACCGTCATCAACGAACTCCATTGGGTCGACGGTGAGTTCGCCGACCCGGTCTACTTCCGGATGACCGGCCGCCCGGATCTGACCCCGCCGCTCAACGGCGAGTAGACGGCAGACGCGCTGCTGATGTGCCCTGGTTCCCCTCGTTTGCCACTGGTGACGCGTCTCTTACGGGCACCGTTCAGGCCTCCGGTAGGTCGTGGTCGTCGCGGTGATGTACGGCGTCGGCGGCCTGATCGGCACAACGGTCTTCTGACGCCGGTTCGAGGACGACGACGGGGATCAGACGGTCGGTGCGTTGCTGGTAGCGCCCGTACCCTCCGTGGATCTTGACGATCTGTTCCCACAGCGCCACTCGCTCTGGGCCGGTCGCGATGCGCGCGATCAGGGTGCGGGTCGTCCCGCGCAGTGTGACCTGGACTGCGGGAGTGGCGCGCAGGTTGTGGTACCACGCGGGATGCCGGTCATCGCCGCCGAATGACGCCACCAGCACGACGCGGTCGTCATCGGCAATCGGCGCTGTCAGGATTGTGGTCCGTCGCTGCCCTGTCTTCCGGCCGATGGTGACGAGCCCGACCACCGTCATACCCGCGGCCCGGCCGAACACCCGGCCCTTCGACCGGAAGAACACGGCCCCGTGCAGCGTGGTGAAGGCTCTGTAGAGCGCGTCCTTGGCTCGCATCATGATCACCCCAGTATGGCGGCGTCCGGATGCCGGCTCCGCCGGTGTTGTCAGCGGCCCAGGAGTTTGTCGAGCCAGCTGCCGCTCTGGTGTTCGGCGTCGTCGGTTGGCTCCTCACCGAATGGGGCGTCCCGCTCGCTCCGTTGGTGATGGGAATGATCCTGGGGCCCTTGCTGGAGGTCGCAGCGCAGCAGTCGTTCGCGCTGTCGCCTACGTTCTTCCTGGAGCGACCGATCTTCATCGCCTTCGCTGCCCTCACCGTGGTATCGGTGCTCTTCGGGATGCGTTTGCGACGCAAAGGCATGGCCGGAGACGAGGACTGAAAGGTGAACAGATGAAGGTGATCGTCATTGGTGCGGGAGTCGTCGGAAGCGCGACGGCGTACGCCCTGGCCAAAGCCGGGGCCCGGGTCACCGTGTGCGAGGCGAAGTACCCAGGGGCCGGTACATCGGGGGAGTCCTACGCGTGGATCAACGCCAATCGCAAGGAGCCCCGAGAGTACTTCGACCTCAACGTCGACGGCATGCGAGCGCACGACCGCTGGCACCGAGACCTCGCGGAGAGCGCGGGTGCGCTGGGCCAATGGCTCTGGCACACCGGCCACCTCGAATGGAGCACAGATCCGACCCACTCAACTCGTCTCGACGAGAAGCTCGAGCGGATGGCGGACTGGGGTTATCCGGCGGACGTTCTGGAACCACGTGAAGCCTTGGCAGTGGAGCCGGCCTTGCGTCTCGGAGAGGGCGTAGACCGTGTGGTGTCCTATCCGCAAGAGGCGTTCTGTGTTCCGGAGCTGCTGATCTCGGTCACGCTGCAGGCGGCCCGCGCCCTGGGGGCTGAGGTACTCACAGGTTCCGAAGTCACCAACATCGAACACGGTGATCGAGCCTATGTCCGCCTCGCCGACGGGACAGTTCTCGACGCGGACGTAGTGGTGACCTGTGCAGGTCGGTGGACCGGGAAGGTGCTCGCTTCCGCCGGCGTCGACCAAGTGCCGATGGCTCCCACCGAGGCGAAAGGTCTGCCGACGATCGGTCTGCTGGCTTACACACGCCCACGTCCGCCACGACTTACTCGGATTGTGACCACCTCGCGGCTCAACGTGCGACCACAACCCGACGGTGGCATGGTGCTGCACGCGCTCGACCTGGATGGTGTCGTCGACCCCGCTGGCACCGTCGACGCAGATGGGTCACTGGCAGCCGACCTGCTGGAACGGCTTGCAGAGGTCGTCAGGCTGGACAGCCCTGCGGAGATCGAACGCCTACAGATCGGACGACGATCCATCCCGGCCGACGGGAAGACGGTCAGCGGCTTCACCGGCGAAGGCGCATGGCTCTACGCCATCGCCACCCACAGCGGCGTGACCCTCGCGCCCTTGCTGGCCGACTACGCGGTCCAAGAGATCATCCAAGGAAACCCTGTCGAGCAGTTGGCGCCGTTCCGTCCAGGTCGGTTCGCCACCTATGACCAGCAACCTGCAACCCCGCGCGCAACGGTGCCCGGCGACCAGTAAGACTGCCGCAGTGCGGGTGAGCTAGTCGTCGTCGGTGTTGTCGTCCTGGGGTTGGATGCCGACGACGCCGGGTACGGCCGTGAGCGCGGTCACGAGGTCGCGCAGCGGTGCTTTGCCGCGGAACCGGGTGTTGACCGCGACGATGCGGTCGCCGTCAGGCTTTTCGTCCAGCGAGGTCGACAGGATCGCGGCATGGAATCCCATGCCGGTCGCCGTCGCGAGAACGGTGCGGAGCACGCCCTCGCCGTCGTGGTACCGGACGGCGAGGACTCGGCGTCGGTCCGGTGTCGGCAGTATGCGCCCGAGAGGCGCGAGCAGGAGAATCGTCACCAGATGCAGACCGGTGACCGCCGTCGCGACGACAGGCATCCCGGCGGCGCACGCCATGCCGACGCCCGCGGACACCCAGATCGTCGCGGCCGTGGTCAGGCCGCGGACGATGTCGCGGCGCGTGAAGATCACCCCGGCTCCGAGGAAGCCGATTCCTGAGACGATCTGCGCGGCGATGCGTGATGGGTCGACGACGACGTCGGTTCCGACCACGCCCGAGAAGCCGTAGGCAGAGACGAGGGTGAAGACCGCGGAGCCCATGCCGACGAGTGTGTGGGTGCGCAGGCCGGCGGCCTTCTGGTGGTACTGGCGTTCAAGGCCGATGATCGCGCACAGCACGAAGGCGAGTCCGAGCAACTGAAGCTCGGTCGTCGTTGTTTCGGTCCAGGCCCATCCCATGCTCAACCCCTTCGCACGGTCTGCGTCGGAGCACCGCCGGAGGCCGGAGTACGGCGCTGGATCCAGCCGGTGTGGGTGTGGTGAAGCAACGATGAACGTCGCATGCTCCCTCTTCTCGATCGGTTCTCATAGTGGTAGCGTCCACGACTGGGACCGATCCCGGGACCGGTCCCAGTTTCGGACATTCCGAACCATATCTCGTCGGAAGGCACGAAGATGCACCGTTTCAAACGCTCTCGCCGGCCCCTTGCCCTGGCAGCGGTCGTAGCGGCTGTCGCTGTAACCCTTGCCGGTTGCTCGGCGGACTCCTCAGGCTCCTCGGGCGGTGGCGCCGCCACCGTGAGTTTGATGATCTGGGATCCGGCGCAGAAGGCGGGTGTGCAGAAGGCCGTGGACGGATTCCAGGCCGCCAACCCGGACGTCAAGGTCTCGCTGGAGCAGGTTCCGGAGGACCAGTACTACACGAAGCTTGATGCATCGCTGGGCGCCGGCGAGGGCCCGGATGTGATGTGGCAGAGCTCGCGGGCTCCCGTGTATGTCGAGGGCGGTGCCCTGGAGCCGTTGGACGGGTACATCGAGAAGGACAAGGTGTCGATGGACGCCTACCCGGACAAGCTCGTCAACTTGTACAAGTTCGACGGCAAGCAGTACGGCATGCCCAAGGACCAGGACGTCTGGTCGGTCGTCTACAACGCCGCGGTGTTCAAGAAGCTCGGGGTGACCGACGTACCCACGGCCGGATGGACGTGGGAGGACATGCTCCGGATCGCCGGGGAGATCAAGGCGAAGCAGACCTCGTCTGCGGATGTGCCGATGTACTACAACTACGACTTCAACCGTGGAGTGGGCAGCCTCATCCACTCCCTCGGAGGCACCGTCGTGAAGGACGGCAACGGCACCGTGTCCTCGCCGCAGGGCATCAAGGCGTTCGAGATGATCAAGGACCTGCAGGACAAGAAGCTGATCCCACCGGTCAAGGACTCGGCGGACTTCAAGGGCACGCAGTCCCTGCTCTCGGGAAGCATCGCCATGGCGAAGGTTCCCTCCTGGGAGCTGTCCTTGCTCGCGCAGGCCAACGTCCCGAGCGGCACGTTCCACATGGTCCCGCAGCCCTCGGTCAACGGGTCGCGGGCGACCGACACCAACGGGCTGTCCTACGTCATGAACGCCAACTCCAAGAGGAAGGATGCGGCGTGGAAGCTCATCAAGTACCTCACCTCGGCTGAGGGCGCCAGGCTGCATGCCGAAGGTGGCGCGAGCATGCCGGCGAACGTCTCTCCCGACGTCAAAGCGGCGTACTACAAGGCGAACAGCAAGATCGACGGGATGCAGGAAGCGTTCGATGTGACGCTGAAAGAGAACTACCTGCGCACTACCACCGAATTCCCGAAGATCCGTGCGGTGATGCCGGAGATCGAGAGCACGGTGGCCGGTCCGTACTACGCCGGATCGATGTCCGCGGCGGAGGCGGCGAGCAAGGCCGACGCCATCCTCACGAGGTCTCTGAAGCAATGACCAACGTCACGCTACGACGCACCGCGGGCGTTGAGGAGGGCCTGCGCCGCCCAGTGGTGCGGCGCAAACCGGGTCGGCGCGACGCCCGGATCGGCTTCCTGTTCCTGCTTCCCCTCTTTGCCGGACTCCTCGTCTTCCGCTTCTACGGCTTCGGCTACAACGTGTGGCTGTCGTTCAACAAGGCGGGCGCCTTCGGCCGAGCAAGGTTCACCGGACTCGAGAACTACGAGCGGTTGTTCTCCGACAGCCAGTTGCGGATTTCGCTGGTCAACACGTTCAAGTTCACCGCGATCGTCGTCCCTGGTGTGGTCGTGGTGGCGCTGCTGTGCGCCACATTGATGCAGTACAAGTTCCGCGGGCAGTCGGCGTTCCGAGCGATCGTGTTCCTGCCCGCGGTGTGTCTCCCGACCGCGGCCATCTTGTTGTTCGGGTGGCTGTTCCAGACCCGGTACGGCCTCGTCAACGCCGTGATCCAAGCTGTCGGTGGCTCGTCTGTCAGCTGGTTCGGATCGTCGGCCGGCGTGACCGTCGTCATCACGGTGATCGTCGTCTTCCTGTCCTTCAGCGTCCCGACGATCATTCTGTACGCCGGCATGCAGGAGATCCCGTCCGACATCTACGAGTCGGCCACCCTCGACGGCGCCGGGCCCGTGCGCCGGTACTTCTCGCTCACCCTGCCGCTACTCAGCCCGTCGCTGTTCTTCGTGATCCTGACGACGACGATCAGCACACTGAAACTGTTCGACGTGGCCTACGTCTTGCTGCCGCCCGAGCAGTCCGCTTCGGTGAACTACGGACTCACGGCCGTGTACTACTACTACCAACTGGCATTCCTCAACGTCGGTGACCGCGGATACGCCTCGGCGGTCTCCCTGCTGTTGTTCGTGCTCATCCTCGCCGTCTCGATCGTCTTGTTCAGGCTGCAACGGCGTTTCGTCCACTACGGGGAGGACGGCTGATGCTGCACCAATATCGCCTCCGCTGGTGGACCTTCGCCGTCATCGCCGCGGTCGCGCTCCTGATCCTGGTGCCCTTCGCATGGATGGTCGCCACGGCCTTGATGACCCCGGGCCAGACCCTCCTGGTCCCACCGAAGGTGATCCCGAACCCGGCGACTCTCGACGGGGCGCGGGGCGTGTTCGACCGGATCCCGTACCTGACCCTGTTGGGGAACACGGTCGTCGCTTCGATCGGCCGGGTGATCGGAACACTGGTCATCTGCACGCTCGCCGCGTATGCGCTCGCCGTCATCAAAGTCCCCGGAGCCCGGGTCATCCTGGTCACCGTTCTGGCCCTGATCATGGTCCCCGGCGACATCTTCATCGTCCCGAACTTCGCGATCATCTCCGCGTTCGGTCTCACCGACACCCTCGTGGCCTTGTTCCTGCCGTCGATCTTCGACGTCTTCGGGGTGTTCCTGCTCTATCAGTTCTTCCGGGGGATCCCGCGGGAGCTGGTCGAGGCGGCCCGGATGGACGGCGCATCACACCTGCGGATCCTGACCACGATCGTCGCGCCGATCGCTCGGGGTGGACTCATCACGCTGGCGATCTTGACGGTGCTCTCGGAGTGGAAGGAGCTGCTGTGGCCGATCGTGGTCAACAGGTCGATCGACAAGCTGACCCTGGGACCAGGGATCGCCCTGCTCCGCGGCTCCTACACCACCGACTACAACGTCTTGATGTCCGCCGGCGTGCTCGCCGCTCTGCCGATGATCGTCATCTTCCTCATCCTCCAGAAGCGGTTCATCGCCAGCGTCGCCCGCAGCGGGCTGAAGTGATCGACGACAGAAGGGACTTCCGCATGACGTCCGCAGCTCTTGAGTGTGAACAGGTCGGGGGCCGATAACATGAGTCCCATGCCCAGCAGCGCCGATTCGCCGGACGGCGTTTCCCCGAGCGGCGGTTCTCAGGGGGACCCTCAGAAGGCGAGCACGATCCGAGACGTCGCCTTGGCGGCTGGGGTATCGAAGTCGACGGCGTCCCGGGCATTGCTGGGGCAGCCAGGGGTCAGCCGGGCGAACCTCGAAAAGGTGCAGCGGGCAATTGAGCAGCTCGACTTCGTTCCGAACCAGATTGCCCGCAGCCTGTCCGTGCCGTCGCCGGCAACGCTGGGTCTCTTCCTGCGAAGCGCGGAGTACCCGTTCTACGGCCACCTCGCCAAAGGGTTCGCCGCTGAGGCCGGCGTACGCGGCTACGAGGTGTTGTCCGTGTCCTCGTTCGATCAGCCGGACGACGCCAACTACCAGTCGCTGATGGTTCTCGCCGGTCTTCGGGCAGCAGGAATCGTTGTTGCCTCGCCGGTTGTCGACCCGTTGACGATACGTCGGGTCGCAGCACGGGTCCCGCTGGTGCTCGTGGGTCAGATGGGCCAGGCATCCAACCCCGACGTACCGTTCGTTGCCCCAGACCCCGACGACGGGGTCGTGCTCATCGAGCATGTCGCCGCTCTCGGACACACGTCCGTGGCCCTGACCGCAGTCTCGCCTGAACATTCTCCGACGCAGTGGGTCCGGATCCAACGGATGCGCAGCCACCTCGAAGACCGAGGCATCCGCAACCGCATCGTCACCATCGGACCCGAGACGAACTTCGTCGACCTGGTCTCCGAACTGCACAAGGCGGCTGTGACCGCGGTGCTGTGCAACAACGATTTCGCCGCGCTTGATGTGCTGGCCGCCGCCGCGCACCTCGGGCTTTCGGTTCCCGGCGATCTATCGGTCGCGGGCTTCGACGGGCTCCCGCCGTTTGACCATGTGGCGGTCGGGCTCACGACCTTTCGCGTCCCGACAGCCGGCCTGGCGGCCGCGGCAGTGGATCTCGTGCACAAGCTGATCCGGGACGAGGAAGTGGAACGCGGCGGCGTGTTCATTCCTGGTGAACTGCTCATCAGCCGCACAACGGGACCGGCGCCCGCACGCTAGCCCCGTTCGCGATGCGTGCTGGCATGTAACTGTCCAGCGCTGAGTACATGTCCAAGCCTGACAGCGCAATCCCGCGGTGCTCGCCGGTGTGGTGACCACCGGTCTGCTTCGCCATCCCCGCAACAAGTCCGCACGATCAACTATGCGAAAACGGTAGCCGACTTGACGAACTTCGACACCCAACACCTCCTGGACATCGCCCGAAGCAGCGCCCAACGGGCCGGCCAGCTGGCCGCCGAGATGCGCGCTGATGGAATCAGCGTCGAGTCGACGAAATCGAATCGGCTGGACATCGTCACCCAGGCAGACACCGCCGTCGAGTCGCTGATCCGGAAGGGCCTCGCGGTCGCCCGCCCCGACGACGGATTTCTCGGCGAGGAGGGCGACCCGAGTGATGGAACCTCCGGAATTACCTGGGTCGTCGACCCGATCGACGGGACGGTGAACTATCTGTACGGATCGCCGTACTACGCGGTCTCGATCGCCGCAACGATCCTCGAGCCTGACGGCCGCCGCCGTACATTGGCCGGCTGCGTCTTCGCACCCGAACTCGACGCCGAGTACACCGCGACCACCGATCAGCCTGCCCTCCTCAACGGACGCGAACTGTACGTCGATGACCAAGTCACCCTCGACAACGCCCTGGTCGCGACCGGCTTCCCCTATGACCACGGCAGGCGAGACCGAGTCCTTGCCGCCATGTCAGGGCTCGCACCGAAGATTCGCGACTTCAGGCTCAACGGCGCCGCCTCTCTGGAGATCTGCGCAGTCGCCGACGGGCGGCTCAACGCCGTCTTCCTCTGGGACCTTCCCATCTGGGACTACGCGGCAGCCGCACTCATCGCCACCCGCGCCGGCGCCCGAGTCCAAGGTGGGAGGGACTCACCACGAACACCCCTCCTCCTGGCCGCCCATCCGCTGCTCGCAGACACGATCACGCCGCATCTCAAGGAGATATCTTGACCACACCACGGACCTTCGTCCTCGCCGGGCATCGCGGAAACATGGCTGCTGCGCCGGAGAACACGCTGCTCTCATTCGCAAGTGCGGAAAGCGTCGGCGTCGACGAGATCGAACTCGACGTTCAGCTCACACGAGATGATGCCCTGGTCGTCATCCATGACCGCACTGTCGAACGCACCGCCGCCACCTCGACGCCCCATCTGCGAACGCCAATCGAGGACCTGACACTCGAACAGATCCGCAGTATCGACCTGGGCCAGAGCCAGCGGATCCCAACGCTGGATGAGGTACTCGACTCCACGACCGCCTTGCTCCGGGTCGAGATCAAGGCGCTCGCCGCGGCACGGCCCCTTGCCGCCTTGCTGAGTCAGCGCCCTGAGCACGATCAAGCACGATGCATCGTGACCAGCTTCAGCTCGCTCTCACTCGCCGACTTCGTCGCGGCAAACCCGGGCCTGCAGCGAGGAGTTGGGCTGCATGTTCCAAACACAGACAGCAACTGGCGCGATGAGGTCAACAGAATCGGCGCGTCCACAGTCCTGATGCCCTTCCGCGAACTGACCCGCGACCTCGTCGACGAGATCCACCAAGACGGGCTCCGCGTAGAAGCGTCCTTGATCGAAGGACCCGCCGATGTCCGCACGATCCTCGAACTCGACGTCGACGCATCTGCCTCAAACGCACCCGGCTACGCCCGCGACCTCCTCACAGCATCGGACGAGTTCACCACACGCTTTCCGTCGTTCGTGCAACCGGCCACGATCATGTAATGGCAACTCGCTAGCTCGGAGTGCCCGCGCGCTGCCCCGGCAATCGTCGAAGCCTCGCGCGTGAACGGGCCCACCAGATGCCAGGCGGGCAGTCGCGCCATTCCACCAGGGGCGTAGCCCGTGTGGTGAGCAGCTGCCGGTTGTCTCGCAGCACGTCCTCGGCCTGCGGGTTGTTTTGCCGGAGAGTCACGATCGCCAGTCGTAGGGCAGCAGCTGGACGCAGCTCATCCCGTCGCGCACCGGATGCCGGTTCTCCGAGTCGGTCATGTTCGCTAGGAGGAAGTCACCAGGTCGTCACTATCTCTCGCCCGAGGGCACGCCAGGCGCCATCGATGTTGTCTGTGTGGGCAGGCGGTCACCGTGTCAGTGCCAGCGCGGCTGTGCCCCGCGGGGCCAATGAGATGGCAGCCGAATTGTCTGGCATCGACGGCAACTGCTGGAGGCGTTCGCCCAGGTAGGTAGCCGAGAACGCGTTCGTCCAGTCGAAGGACGGACGGATCCTGCAGTCGATCCGCTCGTCGGCGAATGACTGTAGCCGGACCAGGACGGTTCGGTCGTCCGGCGAGGTCAGACCGACAACGCGGACCCGGGGGTCGTTGAGTTCCAGCAGCGGTTGGGTCGCCGCTGCCGCCCCGGGCTGGCCAGTGCACCGTACTGCGCGCAGCGGACGGCTGCCTGTCGCGGCAAGTCTCATTCCGTGGGTGGCTGGATCGGTCCCGGACGCAGCCGGATCGAAGGCGATGCTGTAGCGGAACTCCTGGTCGAAGGCCTGCTCGCTCGGGAAATTGGTGTCCCAGATGTTGTTGTGCACCCAGGAGTAGATGGTCCCTGGCTCATCGATCGTCATCGAGGACGGATAAGGAACGTAAGGAATGCTGATGCGGGCCAGTTGGACCAGGGCCGCATCGTGCGTGGCCCAAGCGATCGTTCCGTGGGCGTCGTCGAGGGCGGCCCACCGCCGTACAGCTCGCATATGCGTCGCGGATCCGGGAACCACCGGCAGGTCGCTTCCCAGCATGCCCCCGGTTGTCTCGGTACGAACTCTCGGGTTGTCGGTGTTGAACGGGAAGGCGAAGTAGGCGCTTTCCTTGACCAGCGTGGCCGGCTTCACGATGCGGTTCACGATGTCCACGCGGGCGATTCCTCGCGGCAGCGTGATCGTGGTTCGCAGCTTGCTGGTGCCGGCTGGTACGCATTCGTAGGAGATCGTTTCGCCGACAGCCGTGGACTCGCGGCCGAGCAGCGCCGCCGGTGGTGCTTCCCATCGACCTGCCAGGAGGTGCATCGATTCGTCGGCGACTGTCTTGCTCGACTGATGGTTGAATCCGCCCGCCGTCGCGTACTGGTCATAGATGTAGCTGTTGAACCCGAAGGCAGACGTCTCCGAGACCAGCTCCCGGCCGGTGGCCTTGTCCCGGATGGAACTGATGCAGGCGCGTGCGAGGTCGATTCGGACGACGAGAAACTCGTTCTCCAGAACCTTGGAGGTCGCTTCGTAGTCGGTCGAGACCTGTGCCTGCTCAGCCGCTCGCCGCACGTCGAGCCGGACCGTGCTCATCGCGGGAATGTCGGGAACGACGCACTCCACGAAGCGACCGGCCGACCGATGTAATGGGTTGGTCTGGGGCCGTTCGACGAAGGGGATCGCCTCCGCGTTGCGACTGTCGACGATCTGGACTTGCTCGTCGAGGTGGACCACGCTGTCGGGCAGGAAGATCTCTACTCGGTCGGTCCGGGCCCAGCTCGTGGTGTTCACCACCGCATAGGTGGCGAGCGCGTCCGCAGTCGCGGGCATGCGCTCGGACAACTTGGCGCACGCGCGCTCGAGAAGCAGGTTGGCTTGATCGTAGGCTTCGACGGCTTGGCTGTACTTCCAGATCCATTGACGTTCGCCGGACTGGTGCGCCTGGCAACCGTGCGTCCAGGGGTCGCCGGCTCCCCAGGTGTGCTCGTTGAACAGCGAGATCCTGCGGTACACCGGACCGGCGTACTCCGTGTCGTCCTGGACGTCGTCCGCGCCGAGGATTCCGCTCAGGGTGCTGACTGTCTGGGCATCGGCGAGCGTCGACTGGGCATCCCGGTTCAGCGCCATCGGAACCACGCCGGCGCCGACTCCGTCGACCCACCAGTCGGTCCAGTCGCCTTCGAACGTCTCCAACGCACCGCCGATCCGCTCCTCGGCATCGTGGAAGAAGTCCTCGTGCCGAGACAGCCGCATCCGGGGATAGGCCCAGGTCTCGTTCCATTGCCGTACGGTCTCCGCGGCCACGTGACGAGGCGGCCCGTTGTCCGCGAAGGTGCCCAGTACCCGCAGGTGCAGGATGTCCCACGGGTAGGGCTCGCGGTCGAACTGCGCATCGAGAATCGGGAACCCGGGGATCCCCTTGCCCGCATGCGGGTACGGATTGGCGGCCAGCGAGGTGAGGTAGGCGGGGAGCAGTTCGTCCACTTGTGCGTACGACTCGTCGAAACCGATGATCGAACCTTCCATGTAGGCAAGGCCGTGGGGTGTGTCGGTCCGCCATACCAGCACGCTGCGGCCGTCCGACGCACGCCAACGGAAGAGCCGGGGCAGGTTGGCTCCGCCGACCAGGTGCGGTACCGCGCGTCCGGCCCAGTTGTGAGCGACTGAAAGGTACTTGATGCCGTTCGCAACAAGCACATCCGGCAGTCCGACCACCTGGCCCGGGACATCTGTCTGCATCGCGGTGACGATCGGCAGGTCGTACCGCGCGCTCACATCACGTGCGGACCGGAGGAGTTCATGCAGTTCGTCGGTCGAGCAAGTCTCTGTGTGCAGGTTGAACGGCAGCGCGGTGAGTTCCAGCCGTCCTTCTCGGACGCGGCGGACAAAGTCTTCGACCTGGCGCGGGGTCCGGGAGGCAGCCCACTGCTCGAAGGACGACAGGCCTTCGACGGACCACCGGAACTGAGCCTCCTCCGGCCAGTCGTCGGTCGCCCGTGCCAGCTCGAGGCAGGCGTCGAGGTACGACCTCCCCTCGGCCAGGACTGTGCCTTGGGGGTCGGTGTAGCCGATGTCGAGATGGGAGTGCTGCACGAGATGGAGCGTCCACCGTCGCTGCGGCCGGATGCGCACGGTGAACTCCGTGTCCGGATCGATCTCGGGGAACGCGACCAGGACGGTTGTGTCCTCGTCGACCGCCGGGAGCAGCAGCCTCACGGTCCCGGCCGGCGCGGCTTCGACGCTGCACGGCAGGCTGGTCCCGCCTTCGGTCCGTACGGTGACGGCATCAGGCCTCAGACTGCCTGGAGTCTCGACGCGGACCGCCTGCAGTAGACCGCCGGAGGTCGCGGCGCGAAACAGCGGTTCCAGCCAGAAGCGGATCGATCCGCCGTTGCTGTCCCGAGCCGTCTCGGCTGTGCGGTCTGTCAAGCCGTCCCGGGCGATCGTGCTGTCCCACCAGGACGATCGAGTTGAGCCTCTCATGGCGTGAAGGTACCGCTAACTTGATCTGCGCCACAACGTTCCGCAGCGCTCGATTGCCGAATACGCTTGTAATCAACGCTCTTGACGTCCGAAGTGTGAGAATCCACAGTAAGGTACCGGTACCACCAAGTCCTGGATTGTGGCGATGACAGCTGACAAGAATCTGAGCAGGGCCGGCTTGTACGGCGCCCTGGACATCGGCGGCACCCATGTGACCGGGGCGTTGGTCGAGTTCGGTGACCACCGCCCCGTCGTTCGGGAGATGGTGAGGACCTCTCTTCGCGCGGATGGCCCCGCCGAACATCTGCTGTCGGCCATCGCGTCGTGCGCCGACTCCCTTGCCTGCCCTGCTGGGCTGGATTGGGGAGTCGCGGTCCCGGGACCGTTCGATCATGCTCGCGGCGTGGCGCTGTACGAGTCCGTCGGCAAGTTCGACTCACTGCGAGGTGTCGCGGTGGGAGAAGAACTGCGTGCGCGTATCCGGGCGTGGCCCAGTACGCTCACGTTCGTGAACGACGCTGAAGCCTTCCTGTTGGGCGAGTGGAGTGACGGAGCAGCGTCCGGGCATCGCCGCGCGATCGGCATCACGCTGGGCACCGGTGTCGGAAGTGCGTTCCTTGCCGACGGTGAGATCGTCGCGGACGGTCCTCTGGTGCCACCGCAGGGTTGCGTGGATCTGCTGTCCTACGATCGGCGTCCGCTGGAGGAGACCGTCAGCCGACGAGCCATCATGCGTGCTTACCGGGACCGTACCGGCGTCGCGCTGGATGTTCACGACATCGCGGCGCGCGCCCGCGGCGGCGAGCCTGTGGCAAGGACGATTCTCGATCACGCCTTCCACGCGCTCGGCAGGGCACTGGAGCCATGGCTGCTCCGTTTCGCGCCGACGACCGTCGTCGTCGGTGGTTCGATGATCGGTTCGTGGGATCTCGTCGAGCCTGCGATCTGGTCCGGGCTCAGTGGGCCGTGCGCGACCCCGGGGGTGCTGGCTCGTGCCGCGCACCCGGCCAGTGCGGCGTTGGTCGGTGCCGTCCACGAGTTGCGCCGTACCGAAGGCCTAGGCTGATTCCCATGCCCCGCCGACGATCCGCGGACAGTTCGGTCCCCACCATGCGCGACGTCGCGTCGCTCGCGAAGGTCAGTCCGATGACTGTTTCCCGCGTTCTGCAGGACCACCCGACGGTGTCGGCGGAGAATCGCGAACGCGTTCTGGCGGCGGTCAAGGAGCTTGGATATCGCCGCAACGATGTAGCGCGGGTGCTGAGCCAGGGACGTCGGCTGGGCGCCGTGGGGCTGAGTGTCACCAGTCTCGCCAACCCGTTCTACGCCCGCCTTGCGCTGGGCATCGAATCGGTCATCACGCAACATGGCATCAGATTGATGGTGACGAGCAGCAACGAGGACCCCGAGAGTGAGCGTGAGGCGGTGCGTGACTTCGTCTCGCGGCAGGTCGACGCCATTGTCGTCGTACCGTCGGGGACGAACCACTCCTACCTGGCTGCGGACGTGCCGCAGCACATACCGGTCACGATGGTGGCTCGGCCACCGTCGGGCGTTGACGCGGACTGTGTGCTTGTCGACGACTTCGGTGGTGCGTACGAGGCAACTCGACAGATGGTCCTGCGCGGCCGGACGCGGGTGGCGTTCGTGGGGAACCCGCCATCGGTGTACACCGGCTCGGAACGCTTTCGGGGGTACTGCGCCGCGCTCGAATCCTTCGGCTTGCCGGTGCGCGACAGCTACGTCAAGCGCGCCCGCGACCCTTCGTCCGCAGAACAGGCAACGGTGCGGCTTCTCGCGCTGCGAGAACCGCCCGATGCCATCTTCTGTACGACGAACCGCAACACGCTCGGTGCCTATCGCGCAGTGCATCGGGCCTCGGCGTCCGTCGCACTGGCCGGATTCGACGACTTCGAACTGTCCGACATGCTCAGCGTGCCGACGCTCATCGTCGACTACGACGCCGACGAGCTGGGGCGCCGCGCTGCCCAGCTTCTCCTGGATCGGCTTCGACCGGGCGAGCACGGCTATCAGGGCCCCATGCGGCGAGTCGTCGTACCTACCACCATCGCCGAGTACGGTTTTGCCTGATGATCAACAGTCAGGCGGCGTGCTTGTAGTCGCTCGGGCGCCATGCCAGCAGCGAGAAGATCTGGATTGCTGCCGACTGGTGCAGTGTCTGAGGACGCAGTGCCGGATCCGGTGCACCACCACCAGAACCTTGGAATCGGAAGAGCCCGGTGTCCTGATCGCGGTTCGACCGCCAGATGCGATCGGCGTACTCGGTGATGACGTCGCGATAGGTCAATGAGGGCTTGACCGACTCCAGTAGCACAAGGTTCGCGAACAGGATCGCGTTGAAGATGGCCGGCTGGTTGTAGAGGCGGTCGCTCTGGGTCCAGTGGGCCATGGCACCTTCGGCGTCCTGCGCCGCCCTGACCAGATGGGCCTCCTGCTTCGTCGATCGGTACAGCAGGGCCGCCGCACCGATCATCGAACCGGAATTGTAGGTCCACAGCGTCTCTTCGACGGTCTCGTCGAATCGGATACCGTTCGCGTACAGGCCTGGCCCGCGGCTCAGGGCAGCCCGGACCCAGTTGTAGGTACGAAGCGCCCAGTCCAGATAGCGCTGCTCTCCTGTCTCCTCGTAGAGGTGCGCGGCGAGTTCCGATGCGAGACTGGTGACGTTGGCGGCACCCCGGTAAGGGTTCCAGGATGCGTCGACCCAGTGCATACCTCCTGGGATCGGCCGGTTGGGGTCGGTGTCCCAGGCCTCGGCGACGAAGTCGAACACCCGCCCGGCCTGCGTCAGCATGCGTCGGTCACCGGACAGCCGGTAGCGGCGGACGAACTCGAGGCCGATGACGGCGTTGTCGTCGTAGAACGGGTCACCTCTGGTGCCCAGAGGTTCCGGCGGGTAGGAGTCGTAGGCGCCTCGCTCGCTGTCCCAGTACAGCGCGAGAGCTTGGAACCGACGGTTCACATCGTCGTCGTACGTCGCTCCGGCCGGCGGGAGCTGGTTCACGTCGATGGTCGCCGCGGTGGCTTCGCGGAGCGGCCAGACGTAGGAAAACGGGTTCTCTCCTGGCTGCGTGGGGTGGTTCTCCTTGTACAGGCCACTGTCCGGCAGGTACAGGTACCGCTGGAGTGCGGCGTAGCTGGCCCGTGCACGGCTGTCCCACTGAGTCTTGCCGGGAGCGGCGGCGGCCAATCCGGTTGTCGTCGGCAACAGTGCGGACAGTCCGAGTCCGCCGAGGCCGATGGTGAATGCACGGCGCGACAGCGCAGTACGGTCAGAATGCATGGTCTCGCTCCTTCGGGAAGGGGGATCCCAGAGGCTTGCGTCTGGGCGGTGGGGGTGAGGGCGTACTACGTCTTCGAGCCGGACAGCGCGATGCCTTCGACGATCTGCCGTTGGGCGATCACGAAGAGAATCAGCAGGGGAGCGGCGGCAAGGGTCGCCGCGGCCATCAGCGCGGTCCAGTCGCTCGAGTAGGTTCCCTTGAACTGGTTGACGATCAGCGGCAGCGTGAAATTGCTGTCGGAGTTGAGGAAGATGAGCGGGTAGAAGAAGCTGTTCCACTGGCCGAGGAACGTGAAGATGCCCAAGGCCACCATCGGTGTGCGCAGGAGCGGAAGGACGATGGTCAGGAAGATCCGCACCCTGCTGGCTCCGTCGATGGCCGCGGCTTCCTCCAGCTCGATCGGGATCCCGCGAACGTACTGTCTCAGGAGGAAGACGCCGAACGCGTTGAACAACGCCGCCGGCACGATCAGGGCCAGGTGTGTGTCGACCCATCTGAGCCAGCCCAGAATGATGTACAGCGGAATCACCGTCAACTGCACGGGCACCATCAGGGTCGCAAGGAACACCATGAACAGCGGACCTCGCCCGGTGAACTTGATCCGGGCGAAGGAATAGGCCGCCATGGCCGAGGTGAAGACCGACACGACGACGACGATCACGGCGATGTACAGACTGTTGAGGAAGCCCCGGAGGAAGTCGGCAGCTTCGAGGGCGTCGCGGTAGTTCTGCGGCTGCCAGACCTGCGGGAACAACTTCGGCGGTTGGACGAAGATCTCGTCCAACGGCTTGAACGAACTCAGCACCATCCAGGCGAAGGGCAGCGCCATGACGACAGCTCCGGCCAGGAGCAGGAGATGTAGCACCACCCGCTGCCAGCGAAGCCGAGGTCGTCGGGACGGCGGGTCGGGCCGAGCGGCCGTGGCGGCTCTGTTGTCGTCCAGCTGTGAGGTGGTCATTCTGTGTAGTGCACCCATCTCTTCTGGGCCAGGAGTTGCAGGCCGGTGAGGGCTAGCAGAGCGACGAACAAGAGGACAGCAATGGCTGAACCGAGTCCGAAGTTGAACTCGACGAAGGCCTTCTGGTAGATCTCGTACACCACGGTGCGAGATGCCGACGGCGCGTTCGAGCCCATGAAGACGTAGATGTAGTCGAAGATCTGGAACGACCCGATGATCGACGTGATCGACAGGAACAGAATGGTCGGCGACAACAGCGGGATCGTGATCCGCCGCATCTTCTGCCACTCCGAGGCGCCGTCGATGTCGGCGGCCTCGAGCAGTGTTCTGGGAACGTTCTCCAGACCGGCCAGCATGATGACCACCTGGTAGCCGAGGCCCTGCCAGATACCGACGAGCGCGAAGGCCGGAATCACGAAACGCGCGTCCTGAAGCCAGTCCGGAGCCGGCAGCCCGACGCGCCGGAGCAGCGAGTTGAGCGGGCTGATCTCCGGATTGAACAGCCACAGCCAGATGGCAGCCACCGCCACCGTCGAGGTCACGACCGGCGCGAAGTAGAACGTCCTGTAGAAGGACCTGTGCTTCACCTTCTGCATCATGTACGCGACGGCGAACGCCGAGACCATCGTCGCGGGCACCGACACCACGGTGTACCAGACGGTGTTTTTCGCGGATGTCCGCAGCTGCGGATCCCTGAGTACGGCGGTGAAGTTGGACAAGCCGGCCCAGGACCGTGTGCCGAAGCCGTCCCAGTGCGACAGGCTGAGTATGAGGGCGAAGATCAGCGGCCCGAGCATGAACGCGAGCAGGCCGATCAGTTGAGGCGCCAGGAAGAGATACCCGGCGACGTTGTCCCGGCGTTGTCCCAGCTTCGCCCGCGCTCGCGCCGCCTCGTCGAGTCTCGGCTGAGCCGTCCCTCGCGCCCGATGTCGCGTCGCGGTGGTCACCGCATCACCCGTTCAGCAGATTCGCGAGCTTCGTGCTGAACGACTTGGGCGATTCCTTCTTGGACTTCAGCAGCGTGTCCATCTGCAAGGGAAAGTCGGTGTTCTTCTTCGCATCACGCGCCATCGCGTTCGGCAGGGCGTAGCCGTTCTTCGCGATGTCGATGAACCACTTGCCGTGGGGCGGGTCGTTGTTCTCGGTGACGATCTCCTCGAGTCCGGACAGGACCGGCACGGCGTTACCTCCACCCGCCAGGCGGGCCTTCACACCGTCCGGGCTGACGTAGTACCCGGCGAATGCTCGTGCCGCGTCCGCGTTGCTCGCCTTGGCGTTGACCGCCATCGCCGCGGTGTACACGGCCACGGGTCCGACCGTCTTGCCGTCCTCGGAGGGGTAGGGCGCGATGTCGTACTCGACTTTGCCCTTGAGCTTCTTCAGGTTGGGCAACAACCAACGCCCATAGCCGGGAACCGTTGCGAGCTGGCCACCATAGAACAGGGCATCGACGCCTTGCCCTTTCGGCAGCGAGCCGCCGTACGCGATGGTGCCCGAGCCCATCTGATCGAACAACCACTCGATCGCCTGCTGAGCTTTCGGGTCGGTGTCGAAGATCGCCTTGCCCGCGTCGTCGAACGCTTTGCCGCCGAGTGAAGTCACCCAGCTGAAGAGCTGTCCCCAACTGGCTTCGAACACCATGCCGCGCCTGCCGGTCGCCTTGACCTTGGCGAGCAGGTCGGTGACCGCGTCGAGGTTCCACGCGCCGGCCTCGAAGGCGCTCGCAGGATCCTGTGTCACACCGGCGTCCGACAGCAGCTTCTTGTTGAACCAGAACACGGATGGATTGCAGTCGACAGGCAGGCCGTACACTCCCTTGCCGTCGGCCCCTTTCGCCCAGGCCACCAGTCCGGGGAAGAAGTCGTCGAACTTGACCGGTGCGTCAGCCGACGTCAGGTACGGCTCCAGGTCCATCACCTGTTTGGTGTCGACGAACTTGTTCAGCCAGGCCGGGTCGGCGTAGAAGGCGTCCGGCGCCTTGCCGCCCTGCAATTGGGTGAGCATCTTGGCGAGGTAGTCGCCGGTGACGGTCTGATAGGTCGTTTTGACCTTGGTCTTCTCCTGATAGTCGGAGGAGAACTTCTTCAGCAGACCGACCTCGCCCGGTGTCGCGACCCAACTGGCCCAGGTCACCGAACCGCTGCCCTTGCCGCCGCCCCCGCCCCCGCCGGCGGGGGCGCCGCTGCTTCCTCCGGCGCATGCCGACAGCAACGTGCTGGACGCTGCCACGCCGAGACTCGCGAGGGCTGCCGAGTTCAGAAAGCTACGCCGCGACACCGTTCGTTCAACGGAGTTCTTCGGGTTCTTCATACGTTTCTCCTCCACGGGGCCGTAGATCTGGTAACGTTATCAGCCTTGTTCGATGAGGGGAATAGGGAGTTCGGGGATGATCGTTGGGCCGTCGCATCGTTACGACAAGCAGCCGGCTGTCCGGGTTGAAGGGCATCAGGTCTTCGACGGCGCCGCGGCCTGGGCGGAGGTCGACCGGCATGCTCGCAACGGCGGGCGACGGACGCCGTTGATCGTCGTCGACACCTATCCCGGCACGGATCTGGTGGAACTCACGGCGGCCGTTCATGGCGCCCTGCCCGAGTATGTCGTGATCAACGTCGAGGATGCTGCTGCCAAGCCCATCGACGACATCGACGCGCTGATCAGGGCCAACCTGACCAACGATCGAGTGTTCGGCGTGATCAGCCACCACAGCCTCGAGGAGTTCTACGAGACGGACCGGCTGGCAGGCCTCGCGGACCGGGTGCTGGAGTCCACGCAGCCGACCGTGCTGATCGGCTGGGGCGCCGCGCTCGTGCCCTTGCATCGGTCGACCCGCGTCCTGGCGGATCTGGCGCGGTGGGAGATCCAGCAACGGCAACGGCGTGGCGCACCGAACTGGAGATGCAACAACGGCGACGAGGACAACCTCCGCAAGGTCAAGCGGGGCTTCTTCGTGGAGTGGCGGATCGCGGACCGGCACAAGCGCTCGCTGTTCCCGTCCATCGACTATGTCCTTGATACGAACAGGTCTGCACGCGACGCCAAGCTGATCTCGGCGGACGCTTTCAGAGCGGGTATGGCCGCGGCCGTGAGCACGCCCTTTCGGGTGGTGCCGTTCTTCGACCCGGGCGTCTGGGGCGGTCGTTGGATGCAGCAGGCCTTCGACCTCGATCCCGACGTCGAGAACTATGCGTGGTGTTTCGACTGTGTCCCGGAGGAGAACAGCATCCTGCTCGACTTCGGCGGCGACATCGTCGAGTTGCCTTCCATCGATGTGGTTTTCACGCAACCTCGGAATCTGCTCGGTGAGCTGGTCTACGCGCGCTTCGGCGCCGAGTTCCCGATCCGGTTCGACTTCCTCGACACTGTTGGCGGCGGCAACCTGTCGCTACAGGTCCATCCGTTGACCGACTACATCAACGACACCTTCGGTATGCACTACACCCAGGACGAGAGCTACTACCTGCTCGACGCGGCCGAGGATGCCGTTGTCTATCTCGGCCTGAAGACGGGGACAGATCCGGCCGAGATGGTCAAGGCGCTGGAATCGGCTTCGCGCGGCGAGTCGACGTTCCCCGTCGAGCAGTTCGTGAACGCCTTCCCGGCGAAGAAGCACGATCATTTCTCGATCCCGGCCGGGACCGTGCACTGCTCCGGCGCGAACTCCATGGTCCTGGAGATCTCGGCGACGCCGTACCTGTTCACCTTCAAGATGTGGGACTGGGGCCGGGTGGGCCTGGACGGAGTCCCACGACCTGTTCACCTCGATCATGCCCGACGCAACATCCAGTGGAACCGCGACACCGAATGGACCCGGGAGAATCTCGTCGGTCAGGTAGAGCGACTGGCCGCCGGACCTGGATGGGTGGAGGAACGAACCGGTTTGCACAGCTTTGAATTCATCGAGGTACGTCGCCACTGGTTCACCGAGGCTGTCGATCACGACACCTGCGGCACCGTCAACGTGCTCAACCTCGTCGAAGGACCGGAAGCAGTTGTCGAGAGCCCCACCGGTGCCTTCGGGCCCTTCGTGGTCCATTACGCGGAGACGTTCATCGTCCCCGCCGGCGTGGGCCCGTACCGCATCCGCCCTCACGGTGCCGGCATCGGAAAGCGGCTGGGAACTGTGAAGGCATCCGTCCGCGGCACGGAGACGAACCGTGGAAAGAGTTCGACTTGATACTGTGAGCGAAAGGTCCGACATCTGGTGGCCGAGGTGGTGACACTGGATTGCGCTGGTCAGGAGTGCGTTGGTGAACTCGGGTCCTGAGAGGAATGTTGTTCCGACCGTGCGCGAGGTCGCCGAGCTCGCCGGGGTCAGCCCGATGACGGTCTCCCGGACATTGTCCGGCGGAAAGTACGTACGTCCCGAGGTACAGCAGCGGGTGATGGATGCTGTTGCCACCTTGGGCTACCACCGCAACGAGAACGCCCGCAGTATCCGGCCCGGGCACCGATCGGACCTCATCGGTGTTGCCATCACCAACCTGGCAAACCCCTACTACGGCAATTTCGCGTTAGGTGTCGAGGAGGTGGCCGCTCAGCACGGCCGCCGAATGCTCCTGGGGAACACGGGCGAGCAGGTCGCCAGGGAGAAGCAGCTCGTCCAGGACTTCGTCGGACGGCAGGTAGAAGGGCTGATCGTCGTACCGACCGGCGCTGCAGCCGATCACCTCAGACCCGCACGCCTGGGAGACATCCCCTTGGTTCTCGCGTCGCGAACCGTGCGCGGGCTGAAGGCCGACACCGTCCTCATCGACGACATCAGCGGAGCCTATGAGAGCACGAAGCGGATCCTGGAAGCCGGGCACACCAGAGTCGCGTTTCTGGGCAACGTCATCTCCGTTGCCACCGCGAGCCGGCGCTACGAAGGGTTCTGCCAGGCGCTCTCCGAGTTCGGCCTCGAGCCGGATCCAGAGCTCATCATGCGAGGTCAGCAGGACGCGGCCGACGCGCAGAAGGCCATGGAGGCCCTGCTGGATCTCGCGGATCCGCCCACGGCCGTGTTCAGCACGAACAACCGCAACACCATCGGAGCGCTGGAAGCCATCGGCCAGCGTCGCCTGCGGTCTGCAGCCCCGCCGCCACCCACCCTCATAGCCTTCGACGACGTAGAACTCGCTCACCTCATGCAGGTACCTCTCCTCGTTGTCTCCCATGATCCGAAAGAGCTCGGCGCTCAAGCTGCACGCATGCTGTTCGAAAGACTCGACGGCGCCAAGATCACCAAGAAGCCGCGACGCGTCGAACTCCCCGTCGTCGTCGGAGACATCCTGGGCGCGCCCGCACCCAACCGCCGGGCAGCGCGGTGAACTGGTCCTGGCACAGCGACCAGCGCCGACGATGAGCTGTACGAGTCAGCGGCGTACTGGCGCGCCGTGCCACCGACCATGGCTAAATGGGCCCCGATCACCGGCGCACCGGCTGCAGCCACCGGACGCCTCGCCAGGTTCAACCAGCTAGGGTGCCCGTCATGCGAATCGTCTCCCTGAATGCGTGGGGCGGTGCGATGTTCGACCAGCTCGCCCCCTGGCTCACGACGGTCGACGCAGACGTTCTTTGCCTGCAAGAAGTCACCCGTACGCCGGGCACCTCCGGCTGGACGCGCTTCGAAGAGGCGAGCGATCCCTCCCACAACGTGCGAACCTCTTCCAGGACGTGCGATCACTGCGACTCACCGATCAGAGCGTCATGGTCGTCAGCAACGCAGGCCCGGTCGCCGACGAGTCCGGTGTACGGCGACGCCAGGACTTTGGCATCGCCACCTTCGTCACCGAGGACGTGCCGGTGGTCGGCGTACAGACCGCGTTCGTGCACGGCGAATACGTCGATCATGACGACTGGGCGATCGAGGTGCGCCCAAGAGCGGCCTTGGCGGTCAGTGTCATCGACGGGCCTCGCCGCGTGACAGTCGTCCAGCTCCACGGCCTCCGCGACCCAGCCGGCAAGCATGACACGCCAGCCCGACGTACCCAGGCCGAACGCCTCGCCGACCTGATCGAACGAGCCCGCTCTCAAGGCGATCTCACCGTGGTTGGCGGCGACCTCAATCTCCTGCCGGACAGCGAAACCTTCGCCGTACTGGCCAAACTCGGGCTGACCGACCTGGTCGGCACGGCCGACACTCGCACGTCGGCGTACGAGAAACCCGGCCGCCACGCCAATTATCTCCTGGTCTCCGACCCGGCAGCCGTCAAGAGCTTCACGATCGTTGCCCAGCCAGAGGTTTCCGACCACCGGCCACTGCTTCTCGAGATCTGACTTCCAGTCGACGTTGCTGTCCATGCGGGCCGGGTAGCGGAGTCAACCGCTGGACGATGAACGACGTGCACCGCGGGCTTGTCGGTGGCCTGTTGAGCGGCTCTGGTTCACCGGGTTACTGGTCGCCGGATGAGGGTCTTGGACGGCGGGTGGTCATTGAACGGGCTGCGGGGCCCTGGCTGGCGCGATCGTCGAAATCGTGACGAGCTGACAGGACCTCGCCTGCGTGTTGCACGGACCATTCGGCGATGGCGCTGGTCAACCGGCCGGCCTCGATCCCGAGCTCGGAGAGTCCGTACTCCACGCGCGGCGGAACGGTGGGGTAGACGCTGCGCTTCACGAGTCCGTCCCGTTCCAGCGCCCGGAGGGTTTGGGTCAGCATCTTCTGCGTGATCCCGTCGAGGAGTCGCCGAAGCTCGCTGAACCGCATCGGTCGGTCATGTCGGCGAAGGGCCCCGAGGATGTACAGAGCCCACTTGTTGGCGAGCATCTCAACCACCGTGCGCCACTGTGGGTGTCGGCGAAGATGGGGTTGTCGAGGCGGATGCCTGCGGCGTGGCGGGCGCGGAGTACGGCCAGGGCCCAGTTCGGGAGGTGGAGGAGGCGTACGCCGGCTCTTGACTTCGTGCTCTTGCGGATCAGACCTTCGCCTCTGACCCGGACGATGGTGTGGGTGATCCCGACGGTGCCGGCTTCGAGGTCGACTTGGGACCAGAGGACGGCGAGGGATTCGCCGATGCGGACGCCGGTGCCGAGCATGAACGCGACCAGGTCGGGGAGGTCGGCTTCGGCGGCGCGTTCGTCGGCGGCGAGGCTTCTTCTGAGCAGGTTGACTTCGTCGTTGCTCAGGGCTCGTGGAGGGCTCTTCGGCTGGGCCTCGATGGTCTCGATCTCGCGGATCGGGTTGACCGTGATGGCGCCGTAGCGGACGGCGAGCTTCATCATCCCGGACAAGACGGCGCGGCAGGTCTTCGCTCTTGGGGCGCCGGCGCGTTGCTTGATCTGCGCGACGACGGTGTCGATGCGGGGGGTGGTGGCTTCGCCGATGCGGAGTTCGCCCAGGGCGGGGCGGATGTGGTTCTTGATCGCGCCTTGGTAGTTGTCGATCGTGGTGGGTGAGCGCCTGCCGTCTTTGACCCATTCCTTGAACTTCTCCTCGAACAGGTCGATGAGGTCGTTCATCTTGTGCATCGCGGTCAGTTCGCCGGCGTGGTGGCCTGTCTTCGAGCGGTCCTGAAGCTTCTTCAGTAGGGCGCGCTCGGCGGCGGTCTTGGTCTTGCCGTAGGCGGAGACCGGTCGGACGTGGCCGTCGTGGTCGCGGAATCTGGCTTGTGACTTGTGCTTGACGGCGCGGCCTTTGTCGTCGGTCTGCACGACCCAGGTCGATATCGCACCCCAGGTTCCGATGGGCAGTGGTGCTCTCGGCATGTCAGGCCTCCAACCGGTACGACGGTTGGCTGCTCAACGCTTGTCGGCTTGGAGAATCCGAGAAGTCGGCAACGATGCGAAGCGATGTGATGTGACGCACAGTCACGATCAGATGAAGCCCGCAAGGAAGAGCTGGGGTGAGTGCCGACGGGTCAGATCGGTGCGGAGATCCGGGGAAAGTGGTGCGTAAGTGGTGCGCGACGGGCACAAAGAAACCCAGGGCACCTTGCTTGGTGACCTGGGCTTTTGTGCGCCGCCAGGGACTCGAACCCCGAACCCGCTGAATTCCAGCTGAGACTGAATCATCAGTTGTCAACGATGCTCGGGATCCCTTACAGGTAAAGGATTCCGAGGCTTCTTGTTGCACGTAAGTTCTCATCGGCAACCATCCTCACGCGATGATTGAGGTGCGTAAAGAGGTGTGTTGAGTCGCTGGATGGCGGCGCCGGCGACGGCGCCCATGATGCGTCTCTCGGTGATCGTCGCGGCTGCTGACGTCGTCAGCCTGCTCCCAATTGGGGCAAGCTGCAGTTGACCGTCGTTTCGCCTTCACGCTCATGCCGACGCCCGCGCCCACCTGCGGCCCGACGTCGAGTTGCCCCACCTGCGCAGTGCGCGCCGCTGGCTGCTCGACATGATCCACGCCGGGCGCTCTGGCGACTAGTTGTTCTGGTTGTGGCGAGGCGGGGTCCCGGAAGGCAGTGGCTGGCTGACCGAGACACTCGCCGATCACGTGGCATCTGCGGCGGGGAACCGCAGCGAGACTGTGCGGAAGCCGGTGTTGCCCATGGAGGAGTCAGGGGTGTTGGCGGTTCTGGCCGCGTTGCGGTAGCGGTTGCAGTAGGAGTCGTGGCAGAGGTAGGAGCCGCCTCGCATCACTCGGGTGGTGCCGAATCGTGGGCCTTGTGGGTTGGTGACTGTGCCTTGTCGGGCGTCCAGTTCGTAGGTGCGTGGGCTGAACCAGTCCTTGCACCATTCCCAGACGTTGCCGACTGTCTGCCAGAGACCGTGCGCATTGGGCGCGTAGGTTCGTACCGGAGCGGTGGTGAGATAGCCGTCGGACAGGTCGTTGGCCGTCGGGAATCTGCCTTGCCAGATGTTGCACCGCCAGGCGTCGGTGTGCGGGTCGAGAGGTTCGTCGCCCCAGGGGTAGCGGCGTCCTTCGAGGCCGCCACGTGCGGCGTACTCCCACTCGGCTTCGGCGGGGAGGCGGCGTCCGGCCCACTCGCAGTAGGCGGTGGCGTCGTTCCAGCTGATGTGGACGACGGGGTGATCGTCGCGCCCTTCGAGGTCGGAGCGGCTGCCGCCCGGGTGTCGCCAGTCCGCGCCGCGGACTCCGAGCCACCAGGGACTGCCGGGGGCCGCGCGCATGATGTCCTTCGGGGGTGCCTCGACCGCGAGATGGAAGACCGCCGAGAAGCCGAAGCGCTCGGCCTCTGTCAGGTAGCCGGTGTCGTCCGCGAAGCGCGCGAAGTCCGTGTTTGTGACGCTGGTCGCATCGATGGAGAACGCGGACACTTCGACCTGGTGGACCGGGGCTTCGCCGTCACCGGGGAATCCGTCTCCGAACCCGTCGCCCATCAGGTAGTCGCCTGCCGGGACCAAGGATTGCTCGATCCGGTGACGGTCGGTTCCGATGCTTGAGGCAACCTTCCGGCCGGCCAAGGGCAGCCCGCTGCGGTCGGCGCCGAGGTCTGTCGGAGATGGGGCGCAGCAGGAGTGCGCGGGCTCCGCGGACGGCGGGTCGGTCGGCGTCATGGTGTGGTCCGAGGGATCTCGACGAGTGAGCTCGGCGCGTAGCCGAGGCGCCAGGCGCGGATCCATCGGGGACCCTCGGTGCCGGCTTTCAGTGGATCCGTGTAGATGTGCCAGGTCTGCCCGTCGAGTTCGGGATCGCCGGTGATGGTCTCCTGGAGCGTGAGTTCCCGATGCGGGGCCGGGTCGTCGCGACTCCACCCGATCAGGGCGCCCGGCGTCGAACAGGAAACGGTCACGGTCTCGTCCGGAGTGATCGTGCAGACGGGATCTGCGGTGACCTGCCAGGTGCCGCCGGGCCTCCAGGTCTCGATCAGGAGGTCCTCGTCGACGGTGCCGAGGTCTCCCACCCGCGCGAGCCAGTCGTCCAACGCCGCCTCGAGTCTGTGCAGGGTGTCGGCATACCGAGGGTCGGCGGCCAGATCGGTCGTCTCGTGGGGATCTGCTTGTACGTCGTACAGCTCGTGGCGGGGCTTTCGCTCGGCGGTTACTCGGCGCTGCAGTGTGGACAAGGCGTCGGGTGCTTGGCCGGCGGCGCGCTGGCGTGCCTCGTCGTTGACGGCTCGGCGCAGTTCTTTCCACGTCGGGAACTGGTCCGCGTAGTGCTGGTACTGGAACGGAGACCGGTCCGGGTGCCGGTGCCGGACGTAACGGAAACGTGCGTCCCGGACGGTACGCGACGAGTCGCGCTGCTCGTCCATCCGGTCGCGGCCGCCGAAGGTGTACTCGCCTTGGATGAGATTGGTGCCCGCTGCGTCGAACAGGGCCGAGAACTGCGCGTGTGCAGGGACGTCGAGTCCAGCCATCCGCAGCATCGACGGAGCCAGGTCCGCGAGGTGTACGACGTCGTCGCGGACCTGGCCGGCGGCGATGCGTGCCGGCCAGCGGACGATGACCGGAACGCGAAGACCCGCCTCGGTGGCCCAGCGCTTCGCTCGTGGGAAGCCTGCGCCATGGTCGCTCCAGAAGACGACGATGGTGTTGTCGGCGAGACCGTCGTCTTCGAGCTCGGCCAGCAACCGCCCGACCGAGGCGTCCATGACCGAGATCAGATCGTGGTACCGAGCCCAGGCCGTCGCGAACACGTCGTTGTGGAGGTGGTACGGCGGGACGGGCGTCGAGCCGGGGTCGTGCCGGTGCTCGTCGGGGAGCTCGCGAGTCACTTCGGCGAACCGCGCGTCGTCGACGTACAACTGCGATTCGTGCGTCGTCATACCGTGGAACATCGCGAAGAACGGCGTCTCGCTGGACGGGCGGTTGCGCCAGTGTGCCGTCGCCGAGCAGTCGTCGAACGCCGTACCCGGCACCGGTACCTGGAAATCGGTGAACACGTTGTTGGTCGCGTAGTAGCCGGCCATCCGGAAGGACTCGCTCAGCAAGCGGACCTCAGGGGGTGGCACTGCCTTGGACCGCATGTTGTGCGTGCCAATGGAGGTCGGGAAGCAGCCGGTCATGAGCGATGACCGTGACGGTGCGCAGACGGGTGTCGTCGCGAACGCCTGGTCGAAGCGGACGCCGGCGGCGGCGAGCGCGTCGAGGTTCGGTGTTCGCGCGACCTCGGCACCAGGCCAGACGCCGGTGTAGCACCCGAGGTGGGGGTTGATGTCGTGGGTCGAGATCCACAGGATGTTGGGCGGTGCGGCCGGGGTCGTGCCGGTCACTTCCGGCCGCCCGGGACGACGGGGTTCATGGCCGAGCTGCCCGTGAACCGTGCGAGCACGGAGGCCCGCTCGTCCTGTGCCGGCTGGTCGTTCGTCGCGGGCTCGTCGCCGACCGCGGCCTGCGCGGCGTACAGCTTGATCTTGAGCTCCTCGCGGATCTGCGCGTACGCGGGATCGTCGTAGACGTTGCGCAGTTCGTGAGGATCGGTGTCGAGGTCGAAGAGCTCCCACTCGGGCGGGTACTCGAAGACGCCGCTGCCCGGAAGTCCGTAGCCGGTGTTGTAGTAGTAGATCAGCTTGTAGCGGGCATCGCGGTAGCCGTAGTGCGCCGGCGCCTTGTGGAACCAGTCGTCGTTCTCCCAGTATCGGTAGTACATGCCTTCCGCGGGTGGCGATGTCGGCTCACCGACGAGATCTCCCCAGAAGCTGCGTCCCTGCATCCGCTCGTGGGGCACGACGCCGGCGGCTTCCAGGAAGGTACGGGCGAAGTCCACATTCGTGACGATGCCGTCGTGCGTACTCTCGGCGGCGATCGCTCGTGGATAGCTCATGATCAACGGCATTCGCAGCGATTCCTCGTACATGAACCGCTTGTCGAACCATCCGTGGTCGCCGAGGAAGAAGCCCTGGTCGGACGAGTACACCATCAGCGTGTCGTCGAGCTCGCCGCGTTCGCGTAGCCAGTCCGTGAGCCGGCCGACGTTGTCGTCGATCGAGGCCACACAGCGCAGGTAGTCCTCCATGTAGCGCTGGTACTTCCACAACGCCAGTTCCTCGTAGCTGAGGCCGCTCGGTGGTTCGGCCTTCAGGTCCTCGCTGTTGATGTAGTCGGCGATCCGCATCAGCGCGCGGCGAGCCGAGGCCGATCGGGTGCTGTAGTCGTCCCAGAACGTCCCGGGTACCGGAATCGGGTCGGAATACATGTCCGCGTGCTTCTCGTCCGGCTCCCACGGACGGTGCGGTGCCTTGTGCCAGACCAGCAGACACCACGGGGCGTCATCGTCGAGCCCTTCCACCCAACGCATCGCGAGGTCGGTGATGACGTCGGTGGCGTATCCCGGCTCGCGGCGTACGCCGTCCGCGGACAGGAACCGCGGGTCGAAGTACTCGCCCTGGTTGATCAGCACGTCCCAGTAGTCGAAGTGCTGCGGATTCGACGCCGCTTCCTCACCCATGTGCCACTTGCCGACGATGCCGGTGCGGTAGCCCGCGGCCTGCAGCTGGGAGACGAAGGTGGGCTGGGAGGCGTCGATCGGCGTCCACAGCGTGGAGACGCCGTTGATGTGGCTGTACGTGCCGGTGAGGATCGACGCCCGGCTGGGGGAGCACAGCGAGTTCGTGACGAAGCAGTTGTTCAGCCGTACGCCGCGGGCGGCGATCTCGTCGATGTACGGCGTCTCGTTCACCACGGATCCGTAGGCGCCGATCGAATGTGCGGCGTGATCGTCGGTGAGTACGAAGACGATGTTCGGTCGGCGGGCACTGGAATCGGGCATGGGCGTTGGCTCCTGGCGGGGGGATCAGACAGGGGTGGTGGCAGTTCGGGTACGACGGAACTCGTCGGTGCGGACGACGGCCGCCGGAATGCGTGCGGCGGCCGCGGTGGCGATCGGCAGGAGCTCGGCGAGGACTGTTGCGTAGCGGGGATCATCGACGAGGTTGGTACGTTCCTGCGGATCGTTGAGGCTGTCGGCGAGGAAGAGGTCCGCCTCGTCGGGTGGGACAGGTTTGCCGGCCCGCCGGGTGTTGAGGTCGAGCCGGTAGCGATCGGTGCGGGCGCAGATCCGCTGCGGCCAGCCGAGGCCGTCCGCCCAGCCGCCGGCGTCCCGGTTGGGGAAGGCGCGGCTGGTGCTGTCGCCATAGCCGATCGCCGAGAGGACGACGTGTGGGGCGGGCTCACCGAACAGATCGCGCCCGGTGCACGTCGCTGGGCGGCTGAGGCCGGCCAGCGCAAGGAGCGTGGGTGCGAGATCCTCGCTCAGCACGAGATCGGACCGACGGGTTCCCTCCGGCAGGACGCCTGGCCGGGAGACGATGAACGGAACCCGGTGGCTCTCGGGCGTGAACGTGTGCTTCGCCAGGATCCCGTACTCGCCGAGCGACGCACCGTGATCCGTGGAGAAGACCACGATCGTCGACTCCCGGAGTCCGGATTCGTCGAGGGCGTTCAGGATCTGTCCGACCTGGCTGTCGAGCCACGAGACACAGCCGTAGTACCGGCTGAACGACCGGTTCAGATCCGCGGCTGAGAGCTCGGCGCCGCGCGTGAGCAGACCCCATTCACGTTCGAACCGGTTCCCTGATCCCTCCGGTGATCGAGGCGCCGCGAAGTCCAGCTCGTCGTACCGGCTCGCCCACGGCTCCGGGACGACCATCGGTTTGTGCGGCTGCACGTAGCTGGCACGCAGTACGAACGGTCCGTCGGCGGATCGCAGTACGTCGACGACGGACCGGGTGATCGCCTCGGAGCCGACCTCCGCGTCTGCGGGCAGAACCGCCGAGAAGACGTGACCGATTCCGGGCGAGCGCCGGACCTCGACGCCGTGCTCCGTGGCCGATTGCAGGATCTCCCGCGTGCCGGAGCCGGCGTGATCGTCGTGCTGCCATGGAGATCGGCCTCCTGGCAGGTGCTCCTTGCCGTAGTTGGAGGTCGTCCACCCGGCGGCCGCGAAGGTCTCCGGGAACATCTCCGGCGGTGTGAAGTCCTCAGGCAGATAGCCCTCGTTGTTGAGCACGCCCGAGGCCAGTGGGCTCTGTCCGCTCAGCATCGCGTGACGGGCCGGTACACAGACAGGTGACGACGCGTAGGCGCGTTCGAAGAGCACACCGCGGTCGGCGAGAGAGTCGATGTGGGGCGTCGCGATCTCGGGGTGGGGATTGCCGTAGCAACTGAGGGCGTCGGCCCGCAGCTCGTCGGCCATGATCCACAGGACGTTCGGTGTCGACATCACCAGATCCTTCGCTGGGCGGGATCGAACTCTTGCGAAACTTACTAAGTGCTCGCTAGGTTTTCAATCCTCGGGGTCACTCTCATCGTTCGAGGAGTTGAACCAGGATGCGCGAAGTGCAACGACGATCCAGGGTGCGGTCAGCGGTGGTCGCCGGCGCGGTGGCGCTCGCACTGTCCGTGACCGGCTGCCAGTCCGCGGTGAAGCAGCAGGAAGCATCCTCCGCCGGCGCCAAGCCGACCGACGTCGGCGTTCTGACCATCGCCCAGGCCTCCGACATCCAGCCCAACAACGTGCTGGCCGGACGGCTGGGCAACGCCAGTTGGGCAGCGAACGTGTTCGAGACGCTGACCCGGTACGACGATCAGCGGAAACCGCAACCGCTGCTCGCCAAGGAATGGAAGGTTGCCGACGACAAGCTCTCGATCAGTGTCACGCTGCGCGAGGGCGTGACGTTCCAGAGCGGTCGTCCGATGACAGCCGACGACGTGAAGTTCTCTCTGGACCACCTGGTGAAGTCCAGCTCGCAGGTCGCCTTCATCGCCAAGAAGTTCAGCAGCGTCGACGTCACCGGTCCGACGACGCTGACGATCAGGTTCAGCAAGCCGATCCCGAACATCTTCGATCTCTTCGAGTACGCCTTCATCGTCGACAAGGACAGCGTCAAGGGCCTCGCCGACGGCTCGAAGGTGATCGGCACCGGGCCGTTCCTGTTCAAGAGTTGGTCGCCGGGATCCGAGGCGCAGCTTGTCCGCAACGACAAGTACTGGGGACCGAAGCCGCACCTGGACAGCATCACGATCGCCGTGATCAACGACAGCACCGCGATGCTGAACGCGGTGCGCAGCAACCGGTCCCAGATCGCGATCGGGATGAACCCGGTCGACATCCAGTCGATGGCGTCCAACAGTGCGTTCTCCGTCGTGAACACCAGCGGCAGTGTCTATCCGCTCGGCCTGAACCTCACCCAGCCGCCGTTCGACAAGTTGGAGGCCCGGCAGGCGGTCAACTACGCCATCGACCGGGCCCGGATCGCCAAGCAGATCTTCGGTGCCGCTGGTGTCGTCACCGACCTGCTCTGGGATCCGACGTCGCCGGGATACCCGAAGGATCTCGAGCAGCGCTACACCTACGACCCGGCGAAGGCCAAGCAGATGCTCACCGCGGCCGGGGCGGAGGGAACGGCCGTGCCGATCACCGTGATCGGCCTGCCGCAGAACACCAGCGTCGCGGAGATCGTGCGCCGCAACCTCGAGGAGGTCGGGCTGAAGCCCGTGATCAAGGTCCAGGAGACGCAAGGGTTCGACCAGATCCAGATCGCCGGCAAGCTCGGCACCGCCTTCATGCCGCTGCACGGTCTCAACGGTCTCGGCGCCTCCACCCTGATGGACTCGCTTCCCTCACTGCGCAGGGGAAACTCGTCCAAGTTCTGGACCGACGAGTACCAGGCCCTGCGCAACAATCTGCTTGCGGCCGACACCGACGCCGCCTACGCCACGGCCTTGCACAAGCTGTCCGAGTACATCCTCGATCAGGCGTTCACGGTGGCGGTCGTTCAGGCGCTGGGCCAGAACGTGGTGGCCAAGTCCGCGCACGAACTGACGTGGACCAGCCGCTCCTACCTCGATGCGAAGTCGGCCTACGTCGACCACTGACCCGTGGTTCCGTCTGCTCAGGAGGAGTCCGTGAACCGTCGTACCCCCAACATCTTGCTGGTCATCGCCGACCAGCACCGCTTCGACTGGCTCGAGGGCACCGGCGACCTGCCGGTGCGAACACCCAACATCCGCAGACTGCAGGACGCCGGTGTGACATTCCGGCGGGCGACCACACCGTCGCCGTTGTGCGCGCCGGCGCGCGCCTGCCTCGCGACGGGTCGTGACTACGACTCGACGCCGGTACCGAACAACTTCCACGACCTGCCGGTCGACTCGGACACGTACTACCGGCGGCTCCGCGACCATGCCGGGTACTTCGTCGCAGGAGTCGGCAAGTTCGATCTGCACAAGGCGACGTTCGACTGGAACCTCGACGGCTCCCGCCTGCTCGGAGAATGGGGGATGACGGCCGGCATCGACAACGAAGGCAAGTTCGACTCGCTCTGGTCCGGCCGCGAGGAGCCGCACGGGCCGTACATGAAGCACCTGTACGACGAGGGGCTCGCCGAGGCCCATCTGGCGGACTTCTCGCGTCGGGCGAAGTCGCCGTACGGCGACACCTCCCTGAGCCCGCTGCCCGAGGAGTCGTACCTGGACAACTGGATCGCCGCGAACGCGCACGCGCTGCTCGACCGCAGACCAGCAGACGCACCGTGGCACCTGGTGGTGAACTTCGCGGGTCCGCACGACCCGATGGACGTCACCGAGCGGATGCGCGCCGACTGGGCGGAGGTGGACTTCCCGCCGCCGCACGGGTCGACAGAGTTCGACGGCGACCACAACGAGGTACGGCGGCGGTACGCCGCGATGATCGAGAACATCGACCGGCATCTCGGGTCCTTCCTCGATCGGCTCGAACGGGAGGGCGAGCTCGGGAACACCGTGGTGATCTACACCAGCGACCACGGCGAGATGCTCGGCGACCACGGCATCTGGGGCAAACAGATCGCCCTCGATCCGAGCATCCGGATCCCCCTGGTGATCTCCGGCTCGCTCGTCGAGCGACCGGGCGCGGTGTCGGAGGCTCTGGTGTCGCTAGAGGATCTGGCGGCGACCGCGCTGGAGATCGCGGAGCTGGAGACGCCGGCGGACATGACCGCCCGCTCGGTGCTGGGCGTCCTGCGGGGCGACAGCGACAGCCATCGGGAGTACGTCGTGTCAGGGCTCGACCGTTCCGAACGCGAGATCGAGATGGCGGCCCGGCACTACGGCGCGAACCAGTGGGTGCGTCTGCGCGGCTGGCGAACGGTCACCACCAGCGAGGAGAAGCTGATCGTGAGCCCTGACCTCGACCATCCGCATCTCGTCGATCTCGCCGCGGATCCGCACGAGGAACACGACCTCGCCGCGGAGCGTCCGGAGTCGGTACGCAGGCTGCTGGCTGTCACTGCCGGGGAGCGTGTCTGATGCTCAGGTTCCTGGTCAAGAAGCTGCCGTCGATCCTGCTGGTGCTCTTCGCGACGTCGATCATCGCGTTCCTGCTGCCGCGGTTCGCTCCGGGCGACCCCGCCCAGACCATCGCGGGGCCGGACGCGACGGCCGAGCAGACCGAGGCGATCCGGCAGTCTCTCGGGCTCGACCGGCCGTTGTTCGTCCAGTACCTCACCTGGCTCGGAGGCGTCCTGCGCGGTCACCTCGGAACGTCGTACATCTTCAACCGCTCGGTGAGCGACCTGATCCTGTCGCGGATGGAGAGCACGATCGAGCTGGCCGTCCTCGCCTCCGTCTTCATGATCCTGATCGGCATCGGCCTGGGTGTCCTCGGTGGCTCGACGCGGTCGCGGCCGGGACGGATGGCGGTGGACACGGCCAATACGCTGTTGCTGGCCACCCCCGCGTTCCTGGTCGGGTTGCTGCTCATCGTTCTGCTGGGCGTCACCTGGCGGCTGCTGCCGGTCAGTGGTGAGGTGCCGCTGTCGGAGAACCCCGAGATCGGTATCCAGTACCTGCTGCTGCCGGCGCTCGCGCTCGGCCTCGCCCACGCGCCGTCGATATCGCGCTTGCTGCAGACGACGATGCGCAGCACGAGGGGCGAGGAGTTCGTCGATCTGGCGCGTGCGAAGGGCGCCTCGCCGCGCCGGATCACCTTCCGGCACGTCCTGCGCACCAGTCTCGGCGCGGCGGTCGTTGCCATCGGCATCAGAGTGGGTGAGCTGTTCGGCGGCGCGATCATCATCGAGGCCATCTTCGCCCGCAACGGGCTCGGGCAGCTCGCGGTCCAGAGCGTCAACGCCCGCGACTACCAGCTGGTCCAGATCCTCGTCATGGGCGCCGTACTCGTCGCGGTGCTGTCCCAACTGGTCACCGAGCTGATCCTCGCCGCCCTCGATCCCCGAGTCAGATTGGACGCCTGAGATGAGGAACAACGACGTCACGACGATGGGCGCGGCGCCACCCACGGACACGCCACCCACGGACACGTCAGCCCGGCCGGCGCCGCGGACGCGGACGCCTGGTGGCAACGCGACGGTGCGGAGGTACCTGGCGGCCTTCCGGACTCCTCGTGGTGTGATCGGGCTGACGATCCTGGCCGTCCTGCTCCTGACCGCGGTCCTCGCGCCGGTGATCTTCCCGCACGGGTACGACCAGCAGACGGCGGACTCGCTGCGTGGCAGCAGCGGACGGCACCTGCTCGGCACCGACGAACTCGGCCGCGACCTGCTGGTGCGGACCGTCTACGGGCTGCGCACCGACTTCTCGATCATCGTCGTCGCCGTACCGCTGAGCATGATCGCCGGCACCGCACTGGGGCTGGTCGGCGCACTCTCGCGCGTCGCCGGGGCCGTCGTCCAGCGAGTCCTCGACATCATCCTCGGGTTCCCGGGCGTGGTGCTCGGCGTCTGCGTCGTGCTGATCATGGGCCCGGGCTGGTCGGCGCTCGTCGTCGCCATTGCGATCGGCGGCCTGCCGTACTTCGGGCGCCAGGCCCGGGCCGCGTTGCTCGAGCAGATGGGACGCGAGTACGTCGTGGCTGCGCGCACCCTCGGAGTGGGCAAGGGTGCCGTCCTGTGGCGCCACATCCTGCCGAACGCGGTCGATCCGATCCTGGTCGGCGGGGCGATCTTCGTCGTCGTCGCCGTGTTCATCGAGGCCGGCCTGAGCATCATCGGTCTCGGGATCCAGCCGCCGACACCGTCGCTGGGCTCGTTGCTGAACGTAGGAATCCGCTTCATCGAGCAGTCGCCGATGTACATCCTCGGGCCGACGGCCGTCCTGATCCTGCTGTCCATGTCGTTCAGCCTGCTGGCCGACGCCCTCAACGAAACGGTGATCCGCAAATGAGCACCGAACCCCTGCTGCGCGTGCACGACCTGGAGGTCACCTTCGATCTCCAGGACGAACAGCTGAAGGCCGTCGACGGCGTATCGTTCGACGTCCGGCCGGGCCGGATCCTCGGCATCGTCGGTGAGTCCGGCTCCGGCAAGTCCGTCACCTCACGCGCGATTATGCAGATGATCCGGCATCCCGGGAAGGTGACCGGCGGCGAGGTGCGGCTGAACGGCCGCGACCTGCTGCGGCTGAACGAGAAGGAGATGCTCGCGGTCCGGGGCAAGGAGGTCGCGATGATCTTCCAGGACCCACAGGCGGCGCTCAACCCGGTGATGCGGATCAAGGACCAGGTCGTGGAGGCCCTGCACATCCACGGCGTGGACAGTGCCACGGCGCAGGCACGGGCGCTCGAGCTGCTGGAACAGGTCGGGATCCCGAACGTGCCGGAAGCGGCACGCAAGTTCCCGCACCAGTTCTCCGGCGGCATGCGCCAGCGCGTCGTGATCGCGATCGCCCTGGCGAACAACCCGTCGCTGCTGATCGCCGACGAGCCGACGACCGCCCTCGACGTGACGATCCAGGCCCAGATCCTGGACTTGCTGCGGCGCCTGCGGGACGAGCTGGGCGTGGCGATCCTGTTCATCACCCACGACATGGGCGTGGTGGCGGAGCTGTGCGACGACGTCGTGGTGATGCACCTCGGCCGGATCGTGGAACGCGGGCCGGTCCGCAAGGTGCTCACCGCGCCCGAGGATCCCTACACGATCGGCCTGATGGACGCCATTCCGAAGATGGACTCGCCGCTGCGGGACGACGCGCCCGAGCAGGAGCACACGGTCCTGGAAGTCCGTGAGCTGAAGACCGACGTCAATACGGCGCGACCCGGCTGGTTCCGCAAACCGAAGCCGTTCTATGCCGTCAACGGAGTGTCGCTCGAGGTGCGGGCCGGCGAGACCCTGGCGCTGGTCGGGGAGTCGGGTTGCGGGAAGTCGACGCTGTCGCGGACGGTCGTCGGGATCAACGAACCGGCCGGCGGCGAGATCCTGGTGAACGGTACGGCGGTGTCGGCGCGGAGCGACGAACAACGCCGGGCGCTCGCGCGAACGATCCAGTACGTCTTCCAAGACCCGTACTCGTCGCTGAACCCGCGCCGGACTGCGGGACAGTCGCTCGAGGAGGCGCTCCGGATCGCCGGCGTCCCACGCGCCGACGTCCGGGACCGCAGCGTCGAGTTGCTGGAGCGAGTCAGTCTCGGTCCGCAGTACCTCGATCGGTACCCGTGGGCGTTCTCCGGCGGTCAGCGGCAGCGCATCGGCATCGCCCGCGCGCTGGCCTCCGACCCGCGGCTGCTGATCCTCGACGAACCGGTGTCGGCCCTCGACGTCTCGATCCAGGCCCAGATCCTCACCCTGCTCACCGACCTGCAGAAGACCTTCGATCTCGCCTACCTCTTCATCTCCCACGACCTGGCCGTCGTCCGGGAGATCAGTCACCGGGTGGCCGTCATGAACCACGGTGAGATCGTGGAGCAGGGCACGACCGAGGATGTCTTCGAGAATCCGCAGCATCCGTACACCCGCACGCTGCTCACCGCCACACCTGATCTCGACAAGGCGATCGCGTGAGCGCTGTTCCCGGTAGGAGGGGCATATGACCAAGGACACGGCTCTGGACGGCGAGAGCACCAAACAGCGCGGACGTGCCGGGCGGTCGACCCAGGCCCGGGGGATCGCGCGCCGGCGCGCGATCCTCGACACGGCCATGTCGCTGTTCTCCGTCGGCGGGTTCAACACTGTCAGTCTGGCGGACATCGCGAACGAGGTCGGGATCACTCAGGCCGGGATCCTGCACTACTTCCCGACGAAGGCCGCACTCCTGCTCGCCGTTCTGCAGGAGCGCGAAGCGCGCAACGTGGTGTCCCGCAAGGAACGTCAGGAGCACGGCGAGTCCCCGCTCGCTGCGTACGTCGAGACACTCGCCGAGAACGACCGGAACCCGGAGCTCGTGCAGCTCTTCGTGATTCTCGCCGCCGAGAGTACCGCGGAAGGCCACGCGGGCCACGAGTGGTTCGTGCAGCGCAACATCGACCTGATGAAGACCATGATCGGTCTCGTTCAGGAGACCGTCGACGAATCGAAGCTGCCGGACGGTATCGACGCCGAGGTGGTGGCCCGCTGGATGCTCGGCCTCGCGCACGGGCTCGGCGCCCAGTGGGTCTTCGACACCAGCGCTTTCGCGCGTGCCGAGCACGTGCGGCTCTTCCTCAGGCTCCTCGAGCCCTACATGCGTCCCTGACGACTCACACGATCGAAGGACTCCCTGTGCCACAACCCAATGTCATCGTCATCGTCGCCGACGATCTCGGCTACTCCGACATCGGACCGTTCGGCGGCGAGATCGACACCACCTCGCTGCAGCGACTGTCCGACCGCGGGGTCCGGATGAGCTCGTACTACGTGACGCCGCGCTGCAGCCCGTCCCGCGCCGCCCTGCTCACCGGACGTCATCCGCACTCGGTCGGCATCGGCGTGCTCACCACCGACAACCGCCCCAACGGATACGCCGGCTCGCTGCGCACGGACGTGCCGACCCTCGCGGAGATGCTGCGCGGGCGCGGATACGCGACCGGCCTGTTCGGCAAGTGGCACCTCGCGAGCGAGTTCAGCACTCCGAGCGACACCTGGCCGACCCGGCGTGGATTCGACGAGTTCCGGGGCATCCTGCCCGGCGCGTCGAGCTTCTTCCAACCGCCGCTGGTCGAAGGCGAGGAGCGGGTGCCCGATCAGGTCGGTGACGACTTCTACTTCACCGACGACATCTCCGAGCACGGTGCCGACTTCGTCCGCCGGCACGCCGCGCAGGAGGAACCCTTCTTCCTGTTCCTGGCCTACACCGCTCCGCACTGGCCGCTGCATGCTCGTGAAGCGGACATCGTCAAGTATCGGGAGCGGTTCGCGGCGGGTTGGGGACCGGTGCGCAAGGAGCGGTTGCGGCGCTTGCAGGAGGAGGGCCTGGTGCCTGGTGTCGATCGGCTGCCGGACGCACAGACGGCTGCCGAGTGGCCCGATCAGGACACCGCGTGGCAGGTGGAGCGAATGGCGGTCTACGCGGCTCAGGTGGAGGCGCTCGACCGCGGCGTCGGGCGGGTCCTGGACGCGCTGGACGCATCGGGTGCCGCGGAGGACACGATGATCGTCTTCCTCTCCGACAACGGCGGTTGTGCGGAGGAGCTGCCCCCGGAGATCCCGTTCCTCTCCGAGGTAGTCTGCCCACGGACGACGCCGTCGGGCGAAGAGGTTGTACTCGGCAACGATGCGTCGGTGCTGCCGGGCCCGGCATCGACGTACCAGAGCTACGGCCCCGATTGGGCCACGGTGTCGAACACCCCGTTCCGGCTCTGGAAGCGGTGGGTTCACGAGGGCGGTATCTCGACGCCCTTCATCGCCTCCTGGCCCGGAGGCGGGGTTCCGCGCGGTGGCCGGATCAGCCACAGCCTCGGTCATGTCACGGACATCGTGCCGACCGTGATGGATGCGCTCGGTGCACCCAATCCCGGGGAGGGCGAGAGTCTCCTCGAAGCCTGGCGAAACCCCGAGACGAGTGGCGCCGAGCGCACGGTCTGGTGGGAGCACATCGGCAACGCGGCGATCCGCCGTGGCCGCTGGAAGCTGGTGCGCGCGTGGGGCGGCCCGTGGGAGCTCTACGACATCGAAGCCGATCGGATCGAGTCCACCGATCTCTCGGCCGAGCAGCCGGAGCTCGTCGAGGAGCTCACGGCGGCGTACACCGAGTGGGCGGAGTCGCATGCCGTGATTCCGTGGCAGGACGTGCTCGACGACTACGCAGCCCGGGGCATCCCTGTCGCGCGGGCGGTCGGCTGACCCATGAACTCAGCGAACATTCTGCTGATCACGGCCGACGACCTGGAAGGGACGACGCCCGGCGCGTTCGGCGGCCCGGCCGGCGTGACGCCTGCGCTGGACCGGCTGGCCGCCGAAGGAACGGTGTTCCATCGGGCTCACGTCGCGGTCGCGGTCTGCCAGCCGAGCCGGTCGGCGATCATGACCGGTCAGTGGCCGCATCGCAACGGAGCTGAAGGCTTCCAGCCGATCCGGGACGACGTACCACTGCTCACCAATCTGCTGGCCAGGGCCGGATACGCGGTCGGCATCCTCGGGAAGGTCAACCACCTGCAGCCCGTGGACCGTTTCGGCTGGGACACGATCGTCGACATGCGCGACCTGGGTCTGGGACGCGACCCGGCCCGGTACGCCGAGGAAGCGGCCGCCTTTTTCGTGCGCGCCGCGGACCGTCCGTGGTTCCTGATGGTCAACGCGCACGATCCGCACCGGCCGTTCCATGGCTCAGCGGACGTGGAGCGCAGGTTCGGGGCGGCAAGTGCCGGTATCCCGGAGCCTTCGCGCGTCTTCGACGCGGACGATGCCGAGCCGCCCGGGTACCTTCCGGATCTGCCGACGGTCCGCGACGAGTACGCGCAGTACCTGAGCTCGGCGCGACGGTGCGACGACGTGGTCGCGGCAGTCCTGGACCGGTTGGACGCGGCTGGACTCGCGGAGTCGACCTTGGTGGTCTTCCTGTCGGACAACGGAATGGCGTTCCCGTTCTCGAAGGCGAACTGCTATCTGCAGTCGACGCAGACGCCGCTCATCGTTCGCTGGCCAGGCGAGGTGGCCGCGGGCGGGCAGGAGACCGGCAGCTTCGTCTCCATGCTCGACCTGTTCCCGACGTTCTGCGAAGTGGCCGGAGTGCAGGTGGGTGAGACCGACGGGGAGAGCCTGGTGCCGCTGCTGCGCGGTGAAGCCGTCCCTGCTCGCGAGTACGCCGTGACGGTGTTCCACGAGACCGCGATGAAGCGCCGCTACGAGATGCGCTGTGTCCAGGACGATCGCTTCGGCTACATCTGGAACGGCTGGGCGGACGGCAGCACGACGTACCAGGCGGAGAACATGTCGGGTCTGTCGTGGCCCGCGATGCAGGAAGCCGCGGCAACCGACCGTGCGGTGTCTGCGCGGGTCGAGTTCTACCAGCACCGTGCCGTCGAAGAGCTCTACGACCTGATCGCCGACCCGAACAGCCTGACGAATCTCGCCGGTGAGCCGCAGCACGGGATGCGGCTGGACGCGATGCGCGCCGTACTGCGGGACTGGATGATCCGCACCGCAGACCCACAGCTGGAGCGGTACGGGGCGTTGGTCGAGGGACCGCGGCGATGACGACCGTACGAGACCGCTTCCCCCGGACGGTCTTCGGCGCGGGCAGTGAACCTGACCCACGTTTCACTCTCGCCAACGAGCGCACCTTCCTCGCCTGGACCCGCACCGCCCTCGCACTCATCGCCGGTGGGGTCGCGCTGGAGAGCCTGGGTCTGCAGTTGCACCCGGGGTTCCGGTTGGCGGCATCGCTCGTCCTGGTCGCCACCGGAACGCTCACGCCGTTGATTGCCTGGGCCGAGTGGATGAAGACCGAACGCGCGCTCCGCCTCGCGCGTCCTCTGCCCGGAGCACATCTCGGGCTCCTCCTGGCGGTTGCTGTGACCGTTGTCGGTGCACTGGTGGTCTGCGCAGTCTGGCTGCGATGACAGACCGCGAACTCTTCGACGTCGGCCTTCAGCCGGAGCGAACCGAACTCGCCTGGCGCCGGACCGCCTTGTCTCTCGCCTCGGCATCGTTGGTATCCGTCCGGGTCCTCCCAGAGCTACTCGGGAGCCCGCTGTGGGCATTGTTCGGACTCGTCGGCGCTGGGTTCTCGGTCTACCTGTGGTCCGCGGCACGGCGCCGATATGTGCACTTCAACCGCTGCGCACGCGCCACTTCGCCGATCGGCTTCCCCGGTGGGAGGCAACTCCTCGCTGTGACCGTGTTCACGACCGCCTGCGGCCTCGTTTCCGTTGCCGTACTCGCCCGTGCTGCCTGACGGCGCCAGCGGTCGGTGGCTCAGACATCCGTGGTCCATGGACGGTGATCGTCGGCATCTGTCATGGCTTTGGGGTCGCACCACTTCCAGAATTGTGTCTGGAGGATGCCGTCCTGGTTGAGATCTCTCCCCAGGTTCCGATGGGCAGTGGTGTCCTCGGCATGTGTCTCCTCCAGCCGTGAGCGTTGCCTGTTCAACGCGTGGCCGGTGCAGAGAGTCGGCAAGTCGGGACATGTCTCGCACGCCTGTGACGTGACGCACAGTCACGACGAGATGAAGTCAGCACATCGGTCGGTGAGAGAGACGTGCGAGTGAAAGCGTCGAATAAAAGGTGACCTGCGGGCATGAAGAAACCCAGGCCACCATCGTGACCTGGGCTTTTGTGCGCCGCCAGGGACTCGAACCCCGAACCCGCTGATTAAGAGTCAGCTGCTCTGCCAATTGAGCTAGCGGCGCTTGGTGTTGCTTTCGAACGAAGAGGATCGTAGCAGGGGGATCGGGGAGATGCGAAATCGGTTAGCGGGTGAGGATGGTCATGGCGGCGTTGTGGCCGCCGAGGCCGGAGACGGCGCCGCCGCGGCGGGCGCCGGAGCCGCAGATCAGGAGGTTGGCGACGTCGGTTTCGGTGCCCCAGCGTCCGGCGTCGGAGGGGTCGGTGGCCCAGGGCCATTGGAGGTCGCCGTGGAAGATGTGGCCGCCGGGCATGCCGACGGATTCCTCGATGTCGTACGGCGTCTTGGCCTCGATGCACAGGTTGCCGTCTGCGTCCCGGGCGATGCAGTCCTCGAGCGGCTCGGCGAGGTACGACTCCAGTCCGGCCAGCACGCGCCGCGCGGATTCGGCCCGGGCCGAGTCGTTGTCGGAGGCAAATAAACGGGCGGGGAAGTGCACGCCGAAGACGGTCAGGGTGTGGTGGCCGGAGGCAACCAGATCGGGGGAGAGGATCGACGGGTCGGTCAGCGAGTGGCAGTAGACCTCGGACGGCGGTACGGCGGGCAGCTCGCCGCTCGAGGCGGATCGGTACGCCGTCTCGAGCTGGCTGTAGTCCTCGTCGATGTGGAACGTGCCGGCGAACGCCCTTGTCGGGTCGTCACCGGACTTCAAGGGCGGCAGGTGACGCAGCAGCAGGTTGATCTTCAGCTGCGACCCTTCCGGCTTCTCGACACCCGTCTGACCACGCAGCGCAGCCAGTGTCGACGGCGCGACGTTCGACAGTACCCAGGAGCAGTCGACGGATCGTTCACCGTCGCCGCCGAGCCACGTGACCGATCCACGGGTCCCGTCTGCTTCGACCGCGGTGACTGCTGCGTCGGTGACGAGTGCGGCACCAGCACGCCGCGCAGCAGCAGCCAGTGCGTCAGTGACCGCGCCCATGCCGCCGACGGGCACCCGCCACTCACCGGTGCCGTTGCCGATCAGGTGGTACAGGAAACACCTGTTCTGGATCAGTGACTCGTCGTGCAGCCCGGCGAACGTCCCGATGACGCCGTCCGTCGCGACGACCCCACGAACCGTGTCGTCGGCGAACCGTCGCTCGATGGCCTCGCCGAGTGGCCGCTCGATCAGCTCGTCCCACAGCGCGCCGTCGACACGGGAGCGGTGGTCAGCCGCCGACTGCAGTGGCTCCAGCAGAGTAGGAGCAACTGCAGCGGCCAGTGAGCTGACAGAGCCGTAGAAGTCCGTCCAGGCCTCGTACTCCGCGTCGCTCCCGGTGAGGGCGCGGAACGAGTCCCTGGTGCCGGCGCCTTCCGGCCGCTCGACCATTAGTCCGACGTCGCGTCCAGAGCGGCGTACCGGGGTGTACGACGCGACCGCGCGGGACCGGAGCTCCAGGTTGAGGCCCAGGTCTGCGGCGATCTTGTCGGGCAGCAAACTGACCAGGTACGAGTAGCGCGACAGCCGCGCGTCTACACCCGGGAACACCCGCTCGCTGACCGCTGCGCCGCCGGTGTGCGACTGCTGCTCCAGGATCAGCGTGGAGAGACCGGACTGAGCCAGGTACGCGGCAGCGACGAGACCGTTGTGCCCACCGCCGACTATGACGACGTCGTAGAAGTCCTTCATCCCACCGGCCAATCCAGCTTGTGGTACGCGGCGTCCCAGAACATCCATTCGTAGCGGCACGTCATAGCGAAGTGCTGGTGACAACGTTCCCGCTCCGCGGCTCCCACGTCCAGCTTGTCCGTGACGGCGAGCACTGACTCGACTACAGCGTCGAACTCCTCGGAGCCGTACGTCTCGATCCACTTGCGGTACGCCGGGTCCGGTGACGACCGCTTGAGCAGCTCCCGCCCCACGTCCCGGTAGATCCAGTAGCAGGGCAGTACGGCGGCCACGGCCTCGGCGTACGTGCCTGTGGCGCACACAGCCGTCAGGTAGGACATGTACGCCGTGGTAGTCGGACCGGAGCCGGCCCTGTCCACGTCTTCCGCAGTCAGCCCCAGCGACGCCAGCAACGACGTGTGCAACTCCCGCTCGACCGCGATCGCGTTGGCGGCGTGCAGCGCGAACATGCTGACCGCGTCCTCGTCGAGTGCGCGGCCGGCGATCAGGCTGAGCGCCCGCGAGTACGCGCGGAGGTAGTGGCTGTCCTGGACGATGAAGTACCGGAACGCGTCGTGGTCGAGGGTGCCGTCGGTGAGCCCGGTGATGAACGGGTGCTGGACGATCTCGTCGTACACGGAGGCCGCCCCGCGTTCCCACAGCTCGCTGGAAAACGTCATCCCCACTCCTCGCCGTCGACTGGCACCGACCCTATCCAGAGGGCAGGCTGTCAGGACGAGACGCAGATCACTTCCTGGCCATACTCTGAGACATGAACAGCCAGGGGGAAACAGCGGCGATGCCGCCGGAGTCGCCGTTGCTGCGGCGGATCCGGGCATCGGTGATCGGTGACGACCAGGTGATGCCGGGGCCGTACGGTCCGCGCCGCGTCACGTACGCCGACTACACCGCGTCCGGGCGGGCCCTGACCTTCCTGGAGGACTTCATCCGCGAAGAGGTTCTCCCGCGGTACGCGAACACTCACACCGAGTCGAGCGGGACCGGTCTGCAGACGACCCGGCTGCGTGAGGACGCCCGGCGCATCATCCACAACAGCGTCGGCGGGGACGACGAGACCGCGGTGATCTTCTGCGGCTCCGGCGCGACCGGGGCGATCGACAAGCTGATCGGGATCATGGGCCTGCGGATCCCGGCCGAGCTCGACGACACGTATCACCTGACCGACCAGATCCCGTTGGAGCAGCGACCGGTCGTGTTCATCGGCCCGTACGAGCACCACTCGAACGAGCTGCCCTGGCGCGAGTCGATCGCCGACGTGGTGGTGATCTCCCAGGACACGGACGGTCATATCGACATCGACCAGCTCGAGGCGAGACTGCGCGAGTACGTCGACCGTCCGCTCAAGATCGGCTCGTTCTCGGCGGCGAGCAACGTCACCGGCATCGTCAGCAACACGCAGCGCGTCTCCGCGCTCCTGCATCGGTACGGCGCGCTGTCGTTCTGGGACTGTGCCGCGGCCGCGCCGTACGTCGAGATCGAGATGTACGGCGGACGCGACCAGGACCCGTTGTCGTACAAGGACGCGATCTTCCTCAGCCCGCACAAGTTGATCGGCGGCCCGGGGACGCCCGGCGTACTCGTTGCGCGCCGCGAGCTGCTCCGCAACCGGGTACCCGACGTACCGGGTGGGGGAACCGTTGCGTATGTGAACCCGCTCGAGCATCGGTACCTGGACGACCCGGTGCACCGCGAGGAGGGCGGGACGCCGGCGATCATCGGGTCGATCCGTGCCGGGCTGGCGTTCCAGCTGAAGCAGGCGGTCGGAATCGACGTGATCCGCGCACACGAGGACGCGTACCTGCGGCGCGCGGTCGAGGCGTGGAAGGCGGAGCCGAATCTGCAGATCCTCGGCAATCTGGACGCCGAGCGGCTGTCGATCGTGTCGTTCGTAGTCAAGGCACCGTCGGGACGGTACCTGCATCACAACTTCGTGGTCGCGCTGCTGAACGACCTGTTCGGCATCCAGTCCCGCGGCGGCTGCTCGTGTGCGGGCCCGTACGGTCACCTTCTGCTCGGGATCGACCTCGACCGGTCGCACGAGTTCGAGGAGGAGATCCTGCACGGCTGCGAGGGGATCAAGCCCGGCTGGGTGCGGGTCAACTTCAACTACTTCATCTCGGACGCCGTCTTCACGTACGTCGTCGAGGCCGTCCAGCTTGTCGCCCGCGAGGGCTGGCGGCTGCTCGGCGACTACCGTTTCGACCCGGCCAACGGCCTGTGGCGGCACCGCCGCGGTCCGGTGGAGCCGCCGTTGCGGCTCTCCCAGGTCGGGTACGACGCCGACGGCAAGCTCAGGTATCCGCGCCACGACCACACGGCTCCCGAGTCCGCCCTCGACGACTACCTCGCCGAGGCCCGCGACCTCCTGTCCACCTGTCAGCAGGACAGCACCGACCCCGAGGGTCACGTCAACACCGATTTCGACCACCTCCGCTGGTTCGAACTCCCGTCCCGCTGCCTCACCCGCGACTAGCGCGCCCCGGCGGCGCGGAGGGTTTTTGCGATTTCGTCGTAGCCGTGGGACTCGGCGTGCCTCAGCGGGCTGACGCCCTCGGCGTCGGGCAGGTTGGGGTTGGCGCCGGCGTCGATGAGGATCTTGACGATGTCCTGCCACTGCTCTGTGCCCTTGCCGAGGATGATCGCCTCGAGCAGAGCCGTCCAACCGAGGTTGTTGACGTGGTTGATGTTGATCTTCATCTTGATGACTCGCCGGACATAGTCGACGTGGCCGCGCTCGCTGGCCGGGATAACCGAGATGCCGCCGAAGCGGTTCCGCAGCGTCAGGTCCGGGTTCGCGGGCAGCAGCGTCTCCAGCATCGCCACGCTCCCGGTGACGCCGGTGACCAGCCAGGCGGAGTCCTGCCGGTCGTCCTGTGCGTCGGGATCGGCACCGAGTGCGACGAGCAGCCTGGCGACCTCGACCCGGTCGTTGAGTGCGGCGAGCAACAACGCCGTACGGCGTTGGTCGTCGCGGGACTCGATCGGTGCACCGGCAGCGAGCGCCGCCGCGGCCTTGTTTGCGTCACCGGTGGACGCAGCATCCAGCAGCGCGTCGGCCTTTGCCTGGGTGTCGAGTGCAGCGCTGACCCCTGTCTGGCCGCGGTCCTTCGCGGCCTGCACCGGCGTGGCGCCGTCGTTGACGGCTGGCTTCGTGCGGTCGGCCCCGCCCGCGATCAGGAGCCGCACGGTGTCGACGTACGCCGGCGTGCCCTTCCCCAGGATGACTGCCTCGTGCAGGGCGGTCCAGCCGAGGTTGTTGACGTGATTGACCTCCACGCCGGCCTTGATCAGTCGGCCGACCACGGCGGCGTGACCGCGCTCGGCCGCCCGGATCAGCGCCGTACCGTGGTAGCTGTCGAGGCTGCGGACGTCGGCACCGTGCGCGAGGGTCAGGTCGAGGAGCTCAAGGTAGCCCTCGCTCGCGGCGATCAGGAACGCGCTCTGGACGGTGTCGTCGACTGCGTTGACGTTCGCGCCCGCGGTGATCAGGCGCTTGGCCTCGGCCACGTCGTTCTTCCAGGCGGCGGCGATCAGCTGACGGTCGACGGCGGACGGCACAGCGGCACTCCTAGAGGGCGAACTAGTAGGTGATGCAGCGGGCGCGCTGCTGGTCTCCGTGGAACATGCGGTGGTCACCGCCATCAGCAGGACGGCGACCACGGTGATCGGACGGCGCTTCATCGGCGCGGATTCAGGGTGATGACCTGGTACGGCGGGATCGCGGTCGCCTCGTCGAACTTGCTGTCGACCACCAACAGGCGTCCCTGGGCGAGCTTCGCGGTCGTCAGCACCCGGTCCGGGTCGGTCGGCGTCGCGGACACCAGCCGTGCGGTCCGGCCGTCGGCCGACAACTGCAGCGTGCTCAGCACCTTCGAGAAGTTGCGCACGACCCAGAGGCTGTCGCCCTGCTGGACGAGGCCGTCGGCGTTCACGAGGTCCGCGCCGGCGGTGTCGATCGCGCTGGCCTTCGCCGTCCGCAGGTCGAACCGCCACAGCTTGCCGACGTTGCCCTGGGCCACGACCAGTGCCTGGCGGTCCGGTGACAGCACGATCCCGCCGAGGTTGAAGCCGGTCGCCGTCTCGATGGTCCCGGTCGCGTCGGCCCAGGTCGTGACGGTCCACCGGCCGTGCTGCTCGGCGACCCGGAAGATCTGCGGAGCGTTCGAGTTCGTGAAGTACGCCGCGCCGTCCGGCCCGATCACGAGGTCGTTCAGGAATGCGTTCGGTACGCCGGTCCGCAGCGCGGCCAGCAGTTGCCCGTCCCGGTCGTACACCCAGAGGTCCGGCGCGCCCGGGTGGTCGATCCCGTTCGGCCCGCCGGCGACGTACACCCGGCCCTGGGAGTCGACGTTCACGCCGCGGGCGGTCCAGCGGCCGTCGGTGCCGTCGCCCTTCAGCCACTCGACAGCGTCGCCGGAGCGGAGCTGACCGCGGTGGATCTCGCCGCCGGTGGTCTCGGACACGTAATAGTTCTTGGTACGCGCGTCGTACCCGATGCCCTCGAACTTCGAGCCGCCGGCGTCACCGGGCAGCTCGTAAGTCGTCGGCCGGGCGGCGAAGGCCGTCGAGGTCCCGGCGCCGAGCAGCGTGGCGGACAGCGCGAGGGTGGCGGACAGCGAACGGACAGACATCTGGACCCCTGAATCGGTCGGTGGATTTCGAGCTGCCTCCAGCCTCCGTCCGCCGGGCTCGCCGTACGACGGGTGTTCGGCCACCAATCGATAGCCGAACGGATGATTCGGAACCGGGTCTACGCGGCCTACGATCAGCTGAACATGTCTACTGCACACACCCCGTCGATCCTGAGTCACGCGACCCGGCTGGTGACCGCACTGCACGCGGCACTGGTGGTCCTCGTGCTGGCGTCGGCGATCCGGTACCTCACAGGACACGGGTTCGACGACCGTGGACCGTGGGTGCTGGTCGGGGCAGTAGTGCTGCTGGCGACGTACGCCGCCTACCGCCTGCTGCCCAGCTGGGTCTGGCTGGCGTTGCTGGTCGTGGAGTGGTGCGCGCTGGTGTTACTGGCGCCGTCGTTCGCCTGGTGCGCAGTGCCGCTGTCTTTCGTTGCCCTGCGCATCCTGTCGTTCCGGCCGGCCTGTCTGGTCGTTGCGGGCATGGTGGTCGTCACTGTGGTGCAGTGGACCCGGATGACCGACCGGCTGGACCCGACCATCGTCCTAGGCCCGGTCTGCGTCGCAGTGCTTGCCGTAGGCGCCTATCGGGCGCTGGAGCGGGACGCACTGGCCAGACAGGCCCTACTGGACGAGCTGCACGCAGCACAAGGCGATCTGGCCGACGCACAGCACCAGGCCGGCGTCATAGCCGAGCGGGCGCGGCTGTCGCGCGAGATCCACGACAGCGTGGCGCAAGGCCTGTCGAGCATCAACCTGCTGCTCCAGGCCGCGGAACGCGAGTGGGACGACAGACCGGACGCCGCACGTGAGCACGCAGCCCAGGCCGCAGCCACGGCACGCGACGGACTGGACGAGGCCAGGAGGGTAGTCCGCGATCTGGCACCGGCTGAGCTCGCGGCTGGTCTACCGGAAGCACTCCGCAAGACCTGTGAGCGTTGGGCGGCCCACGCAGACGTCAACGTCAACGTGCAGGTGCACGGTACGCCGGTCACGCTCGACTCGGAGGTGGAGACAGCACTGCTCCGCACAGCCCGTGGCGCACTCGCGAATGTCCTCGAACACGCGCACGCGAAAGCGGTCGTGGTGACGCTCACCTACCACCCGGACGCGGTGGTTCTCGACGTTGTGGATAACGGCCGGGGCATTCCGCGATCTCATGTCAAGATCGATTCCGACCGCGGTCATGGACTGGCCGGAATCCGAGAACGGCTGAGACAACTGGGAGGAACGCTGGTGCTGGAGAGTGAACCGGGAGATGGTACGGCGCTGGCCGCATCGATCCCGCTACCTACGATGGCGCCACCAACGACGCCGGAGCGCCCATGATCCGGGTCGCCCTGGTCGACGATCATCCCGTGGTGCGCGCGGGAGTCCGGGCGCTGCTCGAGGGGCAGGATGACCTGACCGTTGTCGGCGAGGCCTCGGATGCGCACAGCGCGGAGCAACTCGTCGCGGCCCTGCACCCGGACGTCGTGCTGATGGATCTCAACCTCGGCGCGGGCGCCGGCGGAGCGGAGGTCACCGCACGCCTGCGTGCCCTGGCCGAGCCGCCGTACGTGCTGGTGCTGACGACGTACGACACCGAGGCCGACATCATGAGCGCGATCGACGCGGGGGCCTCCGGCTACCTGCTGAAGGACGCGCCGCCGGAGGACCTCTTCCGCGCGATCCGCGGCACCGCCCGCGGCGAAACAGTGCTAGCTCCGGCCGTCGCTGCACGGCTGGTACGACGCTCCGGCCCGACGCTGACCGAGCGCGAGGTGGAGATCCTCGGCCTGCTCGCCACCGGCAAGGCGAACCGCGAAATGGCCAAGAAGCTCTATGTCAGCGAGGCGACGATCAAGTCTCACTTGGCGCACATCTACTCGAAGCTGGAGGTGGACAACAGAGCAGCGGCCGTGGCACGCGCGATCGAACAGCGCATCATCCGGCCAGTCAGCTGAGTAAGGTCTGACTGTGAGCAGCTCGGAGGACGACGCGTCCGGTGGCGAGAGCCTCCTGACGGTGCTGGTCGCGCTCGCCGCGAACCTGCTGATCGCCGTCGCCAAGACGGTGGTCGCCGTGATCACCGGATCCGCCTCGATGACGGCGGAGGCGGCGCACTCATGGGCCGACACCGGCAACGAAGTGTTCCTGCTGGTGGGGGAGCGGCGGGCGCGGAAGCCGGCCGACCAGTCGCATCCGCTCGGGTACGGGCGGGTCGGGTACATCTGGTCGATGTTCGCCGCGTTCGGGCTGTTCACGGTCGGCGCCGCGGTCTCGGTGTGGCACGGCATCCAGTCGCTGCAGCACGGTGAGGCCGAAGGCACGTCGTACAGCTGGGCGTACGCCGTGCTCGGGGTCTCGTTCGTGCTCGAGGGGATCTCGTTCACGCAGGCGCTGCGGCAGACGAAGGCCGGTGCGCTGGAGCGGATGCTGCGCCCGTGGCGGTACGTGCGGCTGACGTCGAACCCGGTGCTCCGGGCGGTGTTCGTCGAAGACCTGTCCGCGCTGATCGGCATCCTGATCGCGGCACTCGCGATCCTGCTGCATCAACTGACCGGCAACGCGGTCTGGGACGCGATCGGCTCGATCGTGGTCGGGATCCTGCTCGGCTGTGTCGCGCTGTTCCTGATCAGCCGGAACATGGACTTCCTGACCGGTGAAGCGGTCACGCCGCTGGCCCGGAACCGGGTGCTCCGCGCCCTGCTCGCGCACCAGGACATCGAGCGGATCAGCTTCCTGCACATGGAGTGGGTCGGCGCCGACCGGATCTTCCTGGTCGCCGCGGTCGACGTCGTCGGCAACGACGTCGAGTCCGAGGTCGCCGCCCGCCTCTACGCGATCGAGGACGCGCTGAACGCCCGCCCGGAGATCCAGCAGGCGATCCTCACACTCTCCCGTCCCGGCGACCCGACCAGCCTCCAGCCCGGCGAGCTGCCTACCTGGTACGTCGAGCGACCCGTCTAGGGGACGTTCGCGAGGAAGCGTTCGCGGTCGACGACGACGCGTTCGAGCTCGCCGTCCGCGATCAATTGGCCGGCCGAGTTGGTCGCGCGGACCTGGAAGCGCAGGTGGCGGCCGTCCACTTCAGGGCCGTCCGCAGCGACGTCCACGGTGTCGCCGACCCGGGTCGGCAACCGGTGGCGGATGCGAACCGACGTACCGACCGAGGTCTGGCCGGGATCGAGCGCGCTCAGAGCGAGTTGGGCGGTCGTGTACTCCAGCCAGGTGATCAGGCGGGGAGTCGCGAGGACCTCGACGTCGCCGCTGCCCACGGCGAGTGCGGTGTCGGCGGCGGTCACCTCGTGGCGCACGGCAGGTCCTCTCTGAGCCGTGTACGCTCCCGACCGTGGAGCCCGTACACGTTGCGGTTTCGGCGTTGGCTGCATTGTTGCCGATCATGAACCCGATCGGCGCGCTGGCCACCTTCGCAGGTCTGACGGACGGCGTCGAGCGCGCCGCGATGAAACGCCAGGCGGTGATGACCGGCGTCTACGTCCTGGCGATCCTGACTGTCTTCGCGCTGCTCGGCACGCTCGTGCTGGAAGGGCTGGGCATCGGTTTGCCCGCACTGCAGATCGCCGGCGGTCTGGTGGTCGCGCACTCCGGCTTCGGCATGATCGTGGCCCGGGAGACCCTGACCGAGGACGAGAAGACGCACGGGGCGGCCAAGCCGGACGTCTCGTTCTCGCCGATGGCGCTGCCGTTGATCGCCGGTCCGGGTGCGATCGGCGTGGTGATCGCTCTGACCGCACGGCACCCCGGGATCGCCAACCGGCTGAGCGTGATCGTGGCGTCGGTCGTGATCGCCGCTCTCGTGGCGGCGCTGCTGCGCTTCGGTACGCCGCTCGTCGACAAGCTCGGCCCTACGGGCCTGGGTGCCCTCAGCCGGATCATCGGCTTCCTCACGCTGGCGATCGGCGTCGAACTAGTTACCCACGGCGTACTCGCGGCGAAATAGAGCCCATCGCGTCCTCCAACGAGGGGACGCGATGGGCTCACCCCACCTTTACTTCATGCCCTTGGAGGGCGAGACCGGAGGGAGTTTCCAGGCCTTGCTCTTCGCGAGGGCCGAGAGGTCCTCGACCGAGAGGAGAGGCTTGGAGCGGGTGTGCTGCTTGCCCTTCTCCGCCGGGCCGTTGTAGCTGGTCAGGTTGATGTTGCGGCCGTCGTGACGGAACAGGACCACGTAGTTGCTGACGACGCCGTACTCCGCCTGGCGGCTGTCGGTGTACTCAGGCGACTCCTTGGAGACGTAGAGGACCGACCCGTCAGGCAGCGTGCTGCACCCCGCGCGCTTGGGCACGCACGGGTTCCCCTCGCCCCCGCCGGAGAGCAGTACGTCGACCCGCGCGGCCCCGTGACCGTCATTGACGACGTACGCCGCACCGGCGTAGTCGCCCCCGCCCCACCTCTCGGGGTTCGAGAAGGTCCGGCCTGGCGCCGCGACCAGCTCCTTCAGCGTCGCCAGCGTCTGCTTCGGGTTGACCCCCGCAGGCTTGGTCGTCGGGGTGGCCTTGGCCGACGAGTTGGTCGAGGGCTTGGCGATCGGCACCGGAGAGCCAGCGACCGCGGTGTTCGTGGAGGAGCCGGCCAGGTGGATCCCGCCGGCGATCAGCCCCGCGGTAGCCAGCACGGCCCCAGCACCGGACGCCGTGGCGATCGCCGTACGCCGACGCCGCAGCCGCAACCCCTGCGCAACGCTGCGTTCCAGCAGATCAGGTGTGACCGGCTCGAGGTTCTCGGTGGCACGGTGCATCAAATCGGTGAGTTGGGTGTTCATGGTTCTCCTCAGCGTCAGAGCGCGATCAAGTGGTCGGCACCGTCACCGAGAACCGCCCGCAGACGGTCCAGGGCGCGGGCGGTGCGAGTGGTGATCGCACTGGTCTTCTTGCCAAGATCGAGCGCCACCTGCTCGACGCTGCGATCTTCGAAGAACCGCAGCACCAACACGGCCCGATCCAACGGCGCCAGCTCCGCCAAAGCGCTCTGCAAAGCCATCCGCAGCTCCGGATCCCCAACCCGCTCAGCACTCTCCGGCAGTTCAGCAGTAGGCCGCTCGGACCAACTACGTCGCCGTCGCTGAGAGATATACGTCCGCACCAACGCAGTCCGCGCATAAGCAGCAGGACTGTCGATCCGCTGCCAAACCTTCAGCAGGTTCGCGAGCGTCTCCTGCACCAGATCCTCAGCATGATGCCGATCCCCAGCCAGCAACCAAGCAGTCCGGTACAGCCGCGGTATCTGAACCCGCGCGAACTCCTCGAAGTCCTCAGTCGTACCCATCCACACCTCCAGTAGGCGCCTCTGCCTGAAGAGACGCACTGAGGAGGCAGTCAGATCACACCCAACTCAAAAGACCTTCGACAAGACCCAAACCGAGAACGCCAAAAACCCCACCACAAACGTCACCAGCACAACGACCCCGTACCCGAACCACGCGCTCCCGCTCAACTTCACGAGTAGATCCTCCCACGAGGCGTATCAGCGACACACGAACTGAACCACCGCAGCCGAGCCAACCGCCGAACAGGACCACCGAAGCCGAGCGAAGCGAAGGCAAAAGGGGGTGCGGGTGGCGGAGCCCCCGCCGGCGGCAAGCGAAGCGCAGCCGCACAAAATGACGAAGCCGACCAAACCCGCGCAATCTGCGGGCATGGCCGGCCATCGGGTGAGTGACGGGACTCGAACCCGCGGCCACCTGGACCACAACCAGGTGCTCTACCAGCTGAGCTACACCCACCATTGCCGTCCGAACTGCGACGGCTGAGCAATCATAGCGACGAACTGTCAGGACCTGAAATCGAGGGCGGATCCGCAGGTCAGGCGCCGGTTGTGCTGTCCTCGGTGGGTGCTGCGACGAGGCTGGCGGCGGCCCGGGCGGTGGAGGAGTCGGGGCCGGGCTGGGGCACGAACACTGTCTCCCGGTAGTACCGCAGTTCGGAGATGCTTTCGGTGATGTCGGCGAGGGCGCGGTGGTTGCCGGTCTTGGCCGGCGTCGCGTAGTACACGCGCGGGTACCAGCGCCGTACGAGCTCCTTGATCGAGCTGACGTCGACGTTGCGGTAGTGCAGGTGTGACTCGACGCGGGGCATGTCGCGGACCAGGAAGGTCCGGTCGGTGCCGACCGAGTTGCCGGCGAGGGCGGCCTTGCGGGGCTCTTTGACGTACGACGTGATGAAGTCGAGCACCTGCTCCTCGGCGTCGGCGAGCGGGATCCCGTTGGCGAGCTCCTCGAGCAGCCCGGACGCGGTGTGCATGTCGCGGACGAAGTCGCCCATCTGGTCGAGCGCGGCCGGTGGCGGCGCGATCACCAGGTCGATCCCGTCACCGAGCACGTTCAGTTCGTAGTCGGTGACCAGAACCGCAACCTCGATCAAGGCGTCGTTCACCAGGTCGAGGCCGGTCATCTCGCAGTCGATCCACACCAGCCGGTCGTTCATGGGCACCCACCTTACGGTGACGCGCCGACAGTGCGGCGACGGCGTGCCCTGTCAGCGCGGCGCGTGCCCCAGGTGGACGCTCCGGACGGACAGTACGGCGAGGTCGGAACGCTGCCCGAGGTAGTGCGGCCCGTCCGGGTCCAGCAACTGCCGCCAGGCGTCCAGATCCTCCGGAGTCAGCCACTCCTCGTCAGAAACCACGTGCCCGTGACCGTGTCCCTGCGAGGAGCCGGTGAGCCGCTCGATCCGCGTCCGGAACGCCCGTACGACGCTTTCCAGCCGCTCCGGCGGCAACGGGGCCGGCGCCTCGGTCAGCACGCTCCGCGTGGTCGCCCCGGTCAGTCCAGCCCGAGTCAGCGCCTCGGTCCACCCGTACGGCATCGGCACCGACCCCGGCAGTGAGTCCCGCATCACCTTGAACCATCGGTCCTGCGCCAGATCGAGCCGCAGCTCCAGACCGGGCTCGCCGACTCCGAGGTCCCACGGCAGGTGCCGTGCGGGCAGTCCGCCCTCCGCGAGCGCCAGCCGTCCACCGGGCGCGAGCAGCGACGCCAGCGCGTCCACTGCGGCCTGCTGGTCGGCAGCATGGTGAACGGAGGCCGATGCCCAGATCAGGTCGGCCGGAGCGTCGATTGCCCGACGCAACGGCTCCGCCCCGTCGTCCATCGACGCCAGCTCACACCGCACGAGGCCGGCGGTGTGCTCCCGTGCCTGCTCCAGTACGTCGGGATCCGCGTCGATCGCCACCACCGTCGCACCGGGCAACGCCTCGGCCAGCGCCTTGGCCATCCCGCCACCGCCGCAGCCGATGTCCGCGACGACCTTGTCGCCCTCGCGCACCAGACTGCGGGCCACGGCCGCGTTCCAGTCGGTCTCGCCCTCGGCCGACGCGCGCAACCGTCCGGCCTCTCCAGCCCAATCGATCTCGATCATGACGACAGTCTCGTCCTCGCCGCCGACGAAACCCACGTCATGTTGCCGGTCCGGCAAATGGCGTTACCGTTGCGTGGGTGATCGCCACCGACCGTCTGACGCTGCTGCCGCTCGAGGTCGAGTACGCCGAACCGATGGCAGAAGTCCTGTCCGACCCCGCCCTCTACACCTTCACAGGCGGCGAACCGCCGTCCGTAGCGGCGCTCGAGGCACGCTACCGCCGCCAACTGGCCGGTCCGGGACGTGCGGACGAGCAGTGGCTCAACTGGGTGATCAAGTACGACGACGGGCTGATCGGCTACGTCCAGGCGACAGTCATCGCCGGTACGGCGGAGATCGCGTGGGTTATCGGCACCGCTTGGCAGGGCCGCGGTTTCGCGAAGGAGGCCGCCCAGGGGATGGTCACCTGGCTACGGGCTCAGAGAATCGGCCGGATCATCGCGCACGTACATCCGGACCACACCGCATCGGCGGCTGTCGCAGCCGCGATCGGTCTCGCCCGCACCGACGTACTGGAAGACGGCGAGTACCTGTGGAACACGGCAGACCCGGCGTGAGCCGGGTCTGCCGCTTACAGCATCAGACCGGGCGGACGTTCTCCGCCTGCAGGCCCTTCGGGCCCTGCGCGATCTCGAACTCAACCCGCTGGTTCTCGTCCAGGGAGCGGAAGCCCTGCGTCTGGATCGCCGAGTAGTGCACGAATACGTCGGCGCCGCCGTCCTCCTGGGAGATGAAGCCGAAGCCCTTCTCGCCGTTGAACCACTTCACTGTTCCCAAAGCCATGATTTTCTCCTGATACGACAAAACGCCCGGCGGATCACAAATCCGCGGGCGCTTCGACACGAACGTGGAACTGCAAAACTGCTATCGAGTCAAAACCCTAGCACGCTGGATGAGCCGTCAGCCACCCCTCGCCACGCCACCGGCTCATCTTGCTAGGGCCGCACGTACGTCGCCAGCGATGCTGCGCCGGTCTGGGCGACCGAGGCGAGCTGGAAGTGGACGGGGGTGTCGGACGGGCCGAACAGCCCCTCGCCGGTGCCGACGATCGACGGGAAGGTCATCAGCCGGTACTCGTCGACGAGATCAGCTGCCTGCAGCGCCCGGATCACACTGAGGCTGCCGGTCACGGCAACGGTCCGCGACTCGGTCCGCACGTAGTCCGTCAGCGAGCCCTCCATCAGGGTCGAGTTGGGGAAGGCCGACAGGTCGGTCAGTGAGTGCGACGCGACCACCTTGGCCATCTTGTTCATCCGGGTCGAGAAGTCGTCGGTGCGGTTCGGCCAGAGCCGGCTGAACAGCTCCCAGGTGGTCCGGCCGAGCAGCAGTACGCCGGTGTCCATCAGTTCGCCGAGCCGGAACTTGTCGCCGCCGACGGTCTCGGGGCCGTGGCGGAACGCCCAGCCGCCCGCCGGCGTACCGCCGGAGCCGTCCGGGTCGGTGACGATGCCGTCGAGGCTGACGAATCCGGTGACGATGACGTGGCTCATGGTTCCTGCTCCTTGTGTCGAGTGATTCACGCCGGTACATACCGCCGAGCAGGCCCCGATTCATCGCCGCGCACCGAACATTTTTGGCGAGCGCTTGCCGGAGAGTGTGATCTTGACCGCATTCAGCCTCCAGCCTACTGTATGCGGTATACAAGCCTCCCGGAAGGCAGGGACCTTTATGAGGGTTGCGGTTCTCGGCGCCGGTGCGATCGGTGCGTACGTCGGCGCGGCGCTACACCGTGGTGGGACAGAGGTCCACCTGGTCGCCCGCGGCGCGCATCTGGAAGCGATCCGGTCGGACGGTGTCACGGTGCTCAGCCCACGCGGTGACTTCACGGCCCGGACACCGGCCACGGACGACCCGGTCGCGATCGGCCCGGTCGACTACGTGTTCCTCGGGCTCAAGGCGAACTCGTACGCGAACGCCGGCCCGTTGCTCGAGCCCCTGCTGCACGACCGCACGGTCGTGGTCGCGGCGCAGAACGGCATCCCCTGGTGGTACTTCCACGGTCTGAAGGGCCCGTACGAGGGCCGCCGGATCGAATCGGTCGACCCCGGTGGCGCCGTCACCGAGGTGCTCGACCTCGACCGCGCGATCGGTTGCGTCGTGTACTGCTCGACCGAGCTCGAAGGTCCAGGCGTCGTACGGCACCTGGAAGGCACCCGCTTCTCGATCGGCGAACCCGGCGGCGGGCAGTCGGAGCGCTGTGCGGCCTTCAGCACGGCGATGATCGCCGGCGGACTGAAGTGCCCGGTCGAGGACGACATCCGCAACGACATCTGGATCAAGCTGCTCGGGAACGCGGCGTTCAATCCGATCAGCGCGCTGGCCCGGGCGACGATGGTGGAGATAGCGACGCATCAGGGCACCCGGCAGATGGTCCGGCTGATGATGGAGGAGTCGCTGGAGATCGCCGCCGCGCTCGGCTGCCACCCGGAGATCTCCGTGGACAAACGGCTCGACGGCGCGGAACGGGTCGGCGGGCACAAGACCTCGATGCTGCAGGACCTGGAGAAGGACAAGCCGCTCGAACTCGACGTCATCCTCGCCGCGGTCGTCGAACTCGCCGACCTCACCGGCGTCAAAGCCCCCACCCTCCGAGCCGTCCACGCAGTGGCCGACCTCCTGGCCAGCAAGGTCGGCATATAGACCAGGTGGGTCCGGCAAACAGCGACGCCGGACCCACCTGTTCCACTTCTGGACTTGGTCGCGAGGTGGTCAGCCGTTGACCTGGAAGCCCTGCTGGTTGCCGTAGGTCACCAGCGCGTCCTGCCAGGCCTTGAGTCCGGTGTTCAGGTCGGACTTGGACTGGTATGCCTTGCCGACGGTGTCGCCGTAGATGCTGTTCGCGTACAGCTCGTACGGCAGGTAGCTCCAGCCCTTCACGACCGAGCCGGCCGCACCGGTCAGGACCTGGTTGATCTTCTGGCCGCCGAAGTACGTGCTGGCCTTGTCCACGAACGCCGGGTCCTTGAGGTCGGCCGTCGTCGCCGGGAAGCCACCGCTGGCGAGGAACGGCTTCACGCCCTCGTCGTGGTTCAGCCACCGGACGAACGCCGCCGCGAGCGCGGGGTTCTTGCTCTGCTTCAGCACGGACTCCGTGCTGCCGCCGTTCTCCGCGGTCGCCGGCTGGCCGTCGTACGTCGGCATCGGGGCGACCGCCCACTTGCCGGCGCCGGCCTTGACCGAGGACTCCATCACACCGGGCATCCAGGCGCCGGTCGGCAGCGTCGCGATGGTGCCGTCGCCGAGAGCCTTGAACCACTCGTCGGTCCAACCGGGGATGTTCGACACCAAGCCGCCCGTGACGAGCTGGTTCCAGGTGCTGGTCCACTTCTTCGAGCCGTCGTCCTGCAGGTTGATGGCGATGTTCTTGCCGTCGGTCTTGAACGGCTGGCCACCGGCCTGCCAGATCATGCTGGTGGTGAAGCCGGCGTCACCGGCGTCGTTGGTGATGTAGGCCTTCGGGTTGGCGGCGTGCAGCTTCTTCGCGGCCGCGACGTACTCGTCCCAGGTCTTCGGTACGGCGATGCCGTACTTGTCGAAGACCTGCTTGTTGTAGAACAGCGCCATCGGCCCGGAATCCTGCGGCAGGCCGTAGAGCCCGCTGCCGGCGTGGACGGCGGCCCAGGTCGAGGCCGTGTACGCCGATTCGTACTGGCTGAAGCCGTACTGGCCCAGGTCGACGAGCGAGCCGGGCAACGCGAACTGCGGGAGCGCCTGGTACTCGATCTGGGCCACGTCCGGAGCACCCGAGCCGGCCTTGATCGCGTTCTGCAGCTTGGTGTAGTGGTCGTTGCCGGTCCCGGCGTTGACGTAGTTCACCTTGACGTTCGGGTACTGCGCCATGAACGCCTTCACCTGGGCCTCCGCCGACGGCGTCCAGCTCCAGTAGGTGATCGTGCCGCCGGCCTTGAGCGCGGCGTCGACGGCGTCGGCCGAGCCCGTGCTCGCACTGCTGCTGCCTGAGTTGTCCGACCCGCCACCGCAGGCGGCCACGACCGCCAAGGCCATGACCGCGGCTCCGGCGACCACCAGCCGCCGGATGCCCCACCGATGTGACTTCATGGTGTTCCTTTCACTGCACTCATTTGACGCTGCCAGCGCTCAGGCCTGATTGCCAGAACCGCTGAAGGAGGAGGAAGGCGATCACCAAGGGCACGATCGTCAGCAACGATCCGGTGATCACCAGGTTGTAGATGGGGCGGGCCCCCACTCCGGTCGCTTGGTTGCTCCACTGGGTGAGCCCGACGGTGAGTGGGTAGAGGTTGGGTTTGCTGAGCATGATCAGCGGCAGGAAGTAGTTGTTCCAGGTCGACACCACGGCGAACAGGAGCGTCGTGACGATGCCCGGGGCGAGCAGCCGCAGCGCGACGGTGAAGAACGTACGGATCTCTCCCGCGCCGTCGATCCGGGCCGCCTCGAGCAGCTCGACCGGTACGGCGTCGGTGGCGTAGACCCACATCAGGTACAGCCCGAACGGGCTGACGAGCGACGGGATGATGATCGCCCACACGGTGTTGGTCAAGCCGAGGTTCGAGAACATCAGGAACGTCGGCACCGCGAGCGCCGTACCCGGCACGGCGACCGCACCGAGCAGGATCGCGAAGACGGCGCGCCGCCCGGCGAACTTGTACTTCGCCAGCCCGTAGCCGGCCGCGGTCGCGAGGAGGGTCGCACCACCTGCGCCGACGACCACGTACAGCACGGTGTTGCCGAGCCAGCGCAGGAAGATCCCGTCGTTGTAGGTCAGGGTGTCCTTGATGTTGGTGAAGAACGCGAAGCTCTTGCCGAACCACAGACCCGGCGTGGACAGCAGATCGTCCTGCGTTTTGGTTGCGCTCAGCAACAGCCAGACCAGCGGGACGAGCGTGTAGATCAAGTAGAGCACCATCACGCCGGTCAGCAGGGGCGACCGCTTCGGCCGCAGCGGCGACGTCCGGGTCTTCTCCGCGCCGAGCGTCGTGCTCGCTACGCGGGGCGTGCGGATGGTCGTACTCACAATGCCTCCCGAGATCCCCGCAGTTGCACGACGTACGCGATGATCGCGGTGATGAAGCCCATCACGATCGCGACGGTGGCGGAGTAGTTGAACTGCTGCCCGGCGAAGGACAGGTTGTAGGCGTACATGTTGGGCGTGTAGTACGTCGTGATCACGTTCGGCGCCAGCGTGCGCAGGATGTTGGGTTCGTTGAACAGCTGGAAGCTGCCGATGATCGAGAAGATCGTCGCGATCACGATCGCGCCGCGCAGCGCCGGCAACTTGACCGCACGGATGGTCCGCCACGTCCCGGCCCCGTCGATCGCGGCCGCCTCGTACAGCTCACCCGGCACCGTGCGCAGCGCCGAGTAGAAGATCAGCATGTTGTAGCCGACGAACTCCCAGGTGACGATGTTGGCGATCGACGGCAGCATCCAGGTGCTGCTCAGCGGCTGGATCGCGGTGGTGCCGAGCAGGTCGTTCAGGTTCGCCGCCAGGCCGAAGTTGTCGCCGTAGATGTAGCCCCACATGAGTACGGCGACCACACCCGGTACGGCGTACGGCAAGAAGATGACGATGCGGAAGAACCCCGCCGCGTGCAGCCGGGCACTGTCGATCGCGAGCGCCGCCAGCAGGGCCAAGGCCAGCATCACCGGCACCTGGACCACCAGGAAGACACCGACCCGGCCGAACGCCTCCCAGAATTTCGGGTCCTGCAACGTCTCGGTGTAGTTGTCCAGTCCGACGAAGACGCTGCCGCCGAAGAACGCCTGATCGCGGTACAGGCTCAGATAGATCGCGTAGCCGATCGGGGCCAGGAAAGTGACCGCGAAGACGGCGAGGAACGGGCCGACGAACAGCCACCCCTTGCTGTCCCGGAACGTTCCCCGGCGCCGTCGGCCGGGCGCGCCCGTCCGGGTGACCGGCTGCTGGACCACGGACTCCGTCATGCCCGACTCCCTCTCGCCTTCCGCGCAGCGGACGACCACCGCGACGCGCGATGTTGACGTCAACATCGACGGCGTGACGGTAGCGTGTTTACGTCAACATGTCTACACTGCGGACACAACCGAGGAGGTGCGGATGACGGGGGAGGGATCAGCGGGCCCCAGGCGGCGGAGACCGTCGATGGCCGATGTCGCCCGGGTCGCCGGCGTGTCCGGACAGACCGTGTCGCGGGTCGCGAACGACCGGCTCAATGTGGACGCCGCCACCCGGGACCGGGTCCGGGCCGCCATGCGTGAACTCGGCTACCGCCCGAACAGCGCCGCGCGCGCCCTGCGCAACGGGGTGTACCGCAGCATCGGCGTCATCGTCTTCGAGCTGCACAGCTACGGTACGACGCGCACCCTCGACGCGATCGCCATCGCGGCGACGAACAGAGGCTACGCAATCAACCTCGTGCCGGTTCTGGACGTGAGTCAGAGTGCGGTGACGAGCGCCTTCGACCGCCTCGGCGAGCAGGCCGTCGACGGCGTCATCATCCTGATCGAGGCGCACACCCTGGACGAGGCAGGCGTTCGGCTCCCCGAGAGGTTGCCGGTGGTGGTGGTCGACTCGAGCGCGCACTACGACTATCCGATCGTGGACAGCGACCAGCGCCAGGGTGCGCGGCTGGCGACGGAGCACCTGCTGGAGCTGGGGCACCAGACGGTCTGGCATCTCGGCGGACCGCCCACGTCGTTCGCCGCGGACAGGCGCCGGCGTTCGTGGGAACAGACGCTGCTCGACCACGGCCGGAAGGTGCCGCCGGTCTTCGACGGGGACTGGACCTCGACCTCCGGCTACGAGGCGGGCCGGGCGCTCGCCGCGAACGACGAGGTGACAGCGGTCTTCGTCGCCAACGACCAGATGGCGCTCGGTCTGCTGCGCGCCTTGTACGAACGAGGTCGCGCTGTGCCGGACGATGTCAGCGTGGTCGGCTTCGACGACATGGAAGAGGCGGCTCACTTCTGGCCGCCGCTCACCACCGTTCGCCAGACCTTCACCGAAGTGGGCCGCCGAAGCGTGGATGCGCTGATCGCCGAGATCCAGGCCGGCGATCACCGCCACGCCCCGGTCGCCGTCCCCACCGAACTCGTTATCCGCAAGAGCACCGCACCCCCACCGGCCCGTTAGACGGCGACTTGCTGGTTGGAGAGCACGGCCCGCATCAGGTCTGCGGTTTCGGTCGGGGTTTTGCCGACACGTACGCCGGCTGCTTCCAGAGCCTCCTGCTTCGCGGCCGCGGTACCGGATGAGCCGGACACGATCGCGCCGGCGTGGCCCATCGTCTTGCCCTCCGGCGCGGTGAAGCCCGCCACGTACCCGACGACCGGCTTGGTCACGTTCTCCTTGATGAACGCGGCCGCACGCTCCTCGGCGTCACCGCCGATCTCACCGATCATCACGATCGCGTCGGTGTCCGGGTCGTCCTGGAACGCCCGCAGCGCGTCGATGTGCGTGGTCCCGATGATCGGGTCGCCGCCGATCCCGATCGCGGTCGAGAACCCGAAGTCCCGCAGCTCGTACATCATCTGGTAGGTCAACGTGCCCGACTTGCTGACGAGCCCGATCCGCCCCGGCCCTGCGATGTCGGCGGGAATGATCCCCGCGTTGGAGCTTCCTGGGCTGATGATGCCGGGGCAGTTCGGGCCGATGACGCGCGTCCCGTTGGCCTGTGCGTGCGCGAAGAACGCCGCGGTGTCGTGGACGGGAACGCCCTCGGTGATCACCACCACCAGCGGGATCCCCGCGTCGACGGCCTCGATGACGGCTCCGCGCGTGAACCGTGGCGGCACGAATACCACCGACACGTCGGCGTCCGCTGCCTTCACCGCGTCCGCGCACGACCCGTACACCGGGATCGAGCGCCGCGCGAAGTCCACCGACTGCCCGCCCTTGCCGGGCGTCACGCCGCCGACGACATTGGTGCCGGCGGCAAGCATCCGGCTGGTGTGCTTCTGTCCCTCGGACCCGGTCATGCCCTGCACGACGACCCGGCTCTTCTCGGTCAGGAATATCGCCATCTCGAACAGTCCCTTCTAGGCGGCGAGCTCGGCGGCGCGCGCCGCGGCGCCGTCCATCGTGTCGACCACGGTCACCAGCGGATGGTTGGCCTTGGCGAGGATCTTGCGGCCTTCCTCGACGTTGTTGCCGTCCAGCCGGACGACGAGTGGCTTGTCGGCGTGGTCGCCTAGCAGTGCTAGCGCCTGCACGATGCCGTTCGAGACCGCGTCGCAGGCGGTGATCCCGCCGAACACGTTCACGAACACACTGCGCACCTGCGGGTCGGAAAGGATGATCCCGAGCCCGTTCGCCATCACCTCGGCCGAAGCGCCGCCGCCGATGTCCAGGAAGTTGGCCGGTTTCACGCCGTACGGCGAACCCGCGTACGCGACCACGTCGAGCGTCGACATCACCAGGCCCGCGCCGTTGCCGATGATCCCGACCGAGCCGTCCAGCTTCACGTAATTCAGGCCCTTGGCGTGCGCCTCGGCCTCGAGTGGGTCAGCGGCCCCCTTGTCGTCGAAGCCGGTGTGATCCGGGTGCCGGTACGCCGCGTTGTCGTCGAGCGTGACCTTGCCGTCAAGGGCTTCCAACGACCCGTCGCCGAGCTTCACCAGCGGATTCACCTCGACCAGCGACGCGTCTTCCGCAATGAACACGTCCCACAACCGCTGCACTACCGCGGATGCCTCGGCCGGGAACCCGGCGGCGGTCACGATCTCCGCGGCCTTCGCCTCGTCGACGCCGGTCGCCGGATCGATCCGCACCTTCGCGATCGCGTCCGGGTTGGTGTGCGCGACCTCCTCGATCTCCACACCGCCTTCGGTGCTGGCGATACACAGGTACTCGCGGTTCGCCCGGTCGACGAGGAACGAGAAGTAGTACTCCTCGGCGATGTCCGCGGCAGGCGCCAGCAGCACCCGCTGCACGGTGTGACCCTTGATGTCCATCCCGAGGATCTCGGCCGCCTTCGCCTGCGCCTCGTCCGGGGTGGCGGCCAGCTTCACGCCGCCGGCCTTGCCGCGCCCACCGGTCTTCACCTGTGCCTTCACCACCACGCGCCCGCCGAGCTCACGGGCCGCGTCCGCGGCGTCGGCCGCGTCCTCGATCACCCGCCCCAGCGTCACCGGAACGCCGTGCCGAGCAAACAGCTCCTTGGCTTGGTACTCCATGAGGTCCACGTCGCCTCCAAGAATGTGTGGTGACGACTGTATGCGGTATGCAATCTAGTCACAAGAGTGACGCCCAGGTCTGGACAACCTCCGGCGCGGAGGAGTACCACAGACTTCATACGGTATGCAGTAGTCACGGAGCCCCGGCCTGGACTGAGGAGCGGAGCGACCGGAGCGACGAGGGAAGGCCGGGAGCCCAGGCCCCGTGACGACCGCGCGGATGCGCGGCATCAACAGAGTCAGGAGGCGATATGAATCACGTGACTCCCCGGGATGTACGTGACGTCTACGGCCGGCGGTACCGGATCGGCGAGGACGCCCGCGAACTGACCGGCCACTCGCGCCGCTGGCAACTCTGGGCGGCCTGGGCCTGCATGGTCGCGATCAGTCCGTTGCAGTACTCGTTCGGCACCGCAGCCCTCGGCCTGACCTCAGACCGTGGTTGGGGCGCGGCCCAAACCCTGTGGCTGCTCGCGGTCTTCGTCGCCTGCCAAGCCCTCGTCGCGATCCCAGCCGCCTGGGCCCACCGAGTACGGCGGGCAACGCCGACACAGCTCGTCGTCGGTGGTGGGATGCTCGCGGCGATCGGCCTAGTCACGCTCGCCCTCGTGCACAGCTACACGGCGGTCCTCGTCGGCTACTCGCTCCTCGGCGGCACCGGGGCGGGTCTCGTGTACGCCGCCTGCATCACCACGTCGGCGCGCTGGTTCCCGGACCGGCGTACGGCGACCATCGGCTTCGTCACGGGCGGGTTCGCGGTCGGCGCCGTACCGAGCATCTTCTTGCTGACGCGGATGGATCAATCGATCGTGTTCGATCTGACCGCTCTGGTGGCGGTGCTGGTCGTCCTGGTCGCCGGTGGTTTGCTGAAGGACCCGCCGCGGCACTGGTGGCCCGCGGAGATCGACGCGCAGGTGTGGGCGATCGACCGGAAGCTGAACCGCAGCATCCCGCACAACGCGCCTGCGGTCAGGCAGTACCGTCCCGGTGAGGCGATGCGGACCGGCGCGCTACCGCTGATGTGGTTGCTGCTGGCAATCAGTACCGCCTTGTCGCTACTCGGAATCGGCTTCGTGGTGAGCTACGGCGTGAGCGCCGACCTGGGTCTCGCGGTCGCGGCGACGGCCGCCGGAATGCTTGCCGCTGTCAACGGTCTCGGAAGATCGCTGGCAGGTCACCTATCCGATCGATTCGGTCGCCGTCGGGTGCTGGCCGCCGTACTGATGATCGAAGGTTTCGCCCATGTCGGTCTGGTGGCCGTTGACGTCGGCTGGGCGTTCGTCGTCTGCGCGATGTTCGCGGGCCTGGGTGGTGGCGCGTTCTACGCGATCATGGCCAACCTCGTGCTGGAGTTCTTCGGCGAGAACAGCCTGTTGCAGAACCAAGCCATCCTGTACTCCGCGAAGGCGGTCGGTGGTCTCGTCGGCATCGGTGTCGCCGCGTCTGTGATCGCCGTGGTCGGTTACCGGCCGCTGTTCCTGGGCGCCGGACTGCTCGGCGTACTGACTGCGCTGAGTGTGCGCCTCCTCAAACAACCCGGTCGGCCGGCGTTGCCCGTGCGGCCCCAGCTCGGTACGCCGGTGGCGGGCGAGTGAACGGCTACGGGAAGGTCCCGCGACCCGATCCGTGCGTGATGGAACTGGTGTCCCGCCTCGCGCGGGAACCGTGGACGGACCGCCCCGCGTGCGTGCATCCCGTCCTGAGCTCGGTTGCGCGTGCAGCCCACGACCACAGCAGTTCTGCCGGTCGTCGGCACCTACTGCCGCTCGCACCACGTTTCATCAACACCAGCAGTGTGGGCTTCGAGGCATCGGCCCGCCTGGTCGCACTGTGTGTTTCCACTGCGCTCGCGAGCGGCGAGCTGACCGGTGACGAGCGGCGGAGGATGGCGGCGGCCCATCGGACAGCGCTGCACCTGCTCGGTTCCGAGGGCGATCCCGGGGGAGCAGCGCGCTGGTGGTTACCTGCGTTCGGTCGCCTGGGCTGGAGCGAACCGTTCTACCGCACGTTCGTCGCCACGGAACACGCAGCAGAAGCAGTCGCGGTCACCGCTCGAACTGCGAACGGTGACCGCGACGTACGCCTGCGAAGCCTGCTGAAGCTGTGCCTCGCAACTCAGCCCAAGCCTTCATGTTCGGCGTCCGCCCAGAAATCGTGGTCGTAGTCGCCGTCCGGGATCGCTACCAGTTCGTGCCGACGGGGAGCGCGAACCTGCTGCTCGAGGCGCCGAAGGTCCGCCGTACAGCGCTCAGATCGTCGAGCAGCCGGAGTACGTCGAGATGCGGGCCGACGCGATTCCTCAACGCCATAAGGGATTTTTCCAGCGCGAGCAGTGCGGCGCGGGTCCGGTCGAGTTCGTCGGAAATGGTCATCACAGCCTCCTGGCGAACTCTGGACAACCGCTACGCCCTGGGATAAGACTACGACTACACCATACGGTATGCAATCTACATCAAGGCTGATCAGGCCCCTTCCGAGGAGTTGACTGCAGATGGCGCAGACAGTGTCGGAGACCCAACCCACAGCGGTGGTCAAGGAGCCGGAGACCATCTCCGGTGGTCACCTCGTCGCGAAGGCCTTGAAGGCCGAGGGGATCGACGTGATCTTCACGCTCTGCGGCGGTCACATCATCGACATCTACGACGGCTGCGTGGACGAGGGCATCGCGGTGGTCGACGTCCGGCATGAGCAGGTCGCGGCGCACGCCGCCGACGGGTACGCACGGGTCACCGGCAAGCCCGGCTGCGCGGTCGTCACCGCCGGCCCCGGTACGACGGATGCGGTCACCGGTGTCGCGAACGCGTTCCGCGCCGAGAGCCCGATGCTGCTGATCGGCGGCCAGGGCGCCCTGAACCAGCACAAGATGGGATCCCTGCAGGACCTGCCGCACGTCGACATGATGACGCCGATCACGAAGTTCGCCGCGACCGTTCCGCACACCGCGCGGGCCGCGGACATGGTCTCGATGGCGTTCCGCGAGTGCTACAACGGCGCGCCCGGCCCGTCGTTCCTGGAGATCCCGCGCGACATCCTGGACAACTCGGTGCCGGTCGAGTCCGCGACCGTCCCCGAGGCCGGGCACTACCGGGGCTCGACGAAGAGCATCGGCGACCCGGCGAGTGTCGAGGCGCTGGCCGACCTGCTGGTGCGGGCCGAGAAGCCCGTCGTACTGCTCGGCAGCCAGGTGTGGACCTCGCGCGGGAGCGACGCGGCGACCGAGTTCGTCCGCACGCTCGACATCCCCGCGTTCATGAACGGTTCGGCGCGGGGCACCCTGCCGCCGGGCGACCCGCACCACTTCCACCTGTCCAGGCGGTACGGCTTCAACAACGCCGACCTGATCCTCATCGTCGGCACGCCGTTCGACTTCCGGATGGGGTACGGGCGTCGGCTCCCGAAGAGCGCCACCGTCGTACAGATCGACTTCGACTACCGCACCGTCGGCAAGAACCGCGACATCGACCTCGGCCTGGTCGGCGACCCGGGCGCGATCCTGGCGGCTGTCACACAGGCGGCGTCGGGCCGGCTGCACAAGACGGACCGCAAGGCCTGGTTCGCGGAGCTGCGCGCCGAGGAGGATGCGGCGTACCAGAAGCGGCTGCCGCGGCAGCTGTCCGACGCGAACCCGATCCACCCGCTGCGGCTGGCGCACGAGATCAACGAGTTCCTCACCGAGGACTCGATCTACATCGGCGACGGCGGCGACATCGTGACGTTCTCCGGTGGCGTCGTACAGCCGAAGTCACCCGGCCACTGGATGGACCCGGGCCCGCTCGGCACGCTCGGCGTCGGCATCCCCTTCGTGCTCGCCGCGAAGTACGCGCGACCGGACAAGGAAGTGGTCGCACTGTTCGGTGACGGCGCGTTCTCGCTGACCGGCTGGGACTTCGAGACGCTGGTCCGCTACAAGCTGCCGTTCGTCGGTGTCGTCGGCAACAACTCCTCGATGAACCAGATCCGCTACGGCCAGGAAGCCAAGTACGGCAAGGACCGTGGCCGGATCGGCAACACCCTCGGCGACGTGAAGTACGACGAGTTCGCCCGGATGCTCGGCGGGTACGGCGAGGAGGTTCGCGACCCGAAGGACATCGGGCCGGCGCTGCTCCGGGCCCGCGAGTCGGGGCTGCCGTCGCTGATCAACGTCTGGGTCGACCCGGACGCCTACGCCCCCGGAACCATGAATCAGACCATGTACAAGTAAGGGGACCCGTCATGACCAAGGCCCTCGAGGGTGTCCGTGTTCTCGACATGACCCACGTGCAGTCCGGACCGTCCTGCACCCAGCTCCTCGCCTGGCTCGGCGCCGATGTGATCAAGCTCGAGGCACCGACCGGCGACATCACCCGCCAGCAGCTGCGCGACCTGCCGGACGTCGACAGCCTGTACTTCACGATGCTGAACTGCAACAAGCGCAGCATCACGCTGAACATGAAGTCCGACCGCGGCAAGGAGATCTTCATCGACCTGGTGAAGAACTCCGATGTCCTGGTGGAGAACTTCGCCCCGGGCGCGATCGACCGGATGGGCTTCACCTGGGAACGTCTGCAGGAGCTGAACCCCGGTCTCGTGTTCGCGTCGATCAAGGGCTTCGGCCCCGGCCGGTACGAGAACTTCAAGGCGTACGAGGTGGTCGCCCAGGCGATGGGCGGCGCGATGAGTACGACGGGGTTCGAGGACGGACCGCCCACCGCGACCGGCGCGCAGATCGGTGACTCGGGCACCGGCATCCACCTGGTCGCCGGCATCCTCGCCGCGCTGCTCCAGCGGACGCACACCGGCAAGGGTCAGCGGGTCACCGTGGCCATGCAGGAAGCGGTCCTGAACCTGACCCGGGTCAAGCTGCGCGACCAGCAGCGGCTGACGCACGGTCCGCTGCGCGAGTACCCGAACGACAACTTCAACGGCGAGGTGCCGCGGTCCGGGAACGCGTCCGGCGGCGGCCAGCCCGGCTGGGCGCTGCGCTGCGCACCCGGCGGACCGAACGACTACATCTACGTGATCGTGCAGCCGCCGGGCTGGGCGCCGATCGCCAACCTGATCGGCAAGCCGGAACTGGCCGAGGACCCGGACTGGGCGACGCCGACCGCGCGGCTGGACAAGCTCGACAAGATGTTCGCGCTGATCGAGCAGTGGACCGAGCAGCACACCAAGTTTGAGGTGATGGACAAGCTCAACGCGCTGAACGTGCCGTGCGGTCCGATCATGTCCACGGCCGAACTGATCGCGGACGAGACGCTCGCCGACCTCGGCGCGGTGGTCGAGGTCGAGCACCCGCAGCGCGGCACGTTCAAGACGGTCGGCTGCCCGATCAAGCTGTCCGACTCCCCGGTCGACGTGCAGACCTCACCGGGCCTCGGCGAACACAACTCCGTCATCTACGGCTCGCTCGGCATCGACACGGCCGAGCTCTCGGAACTCAAAGCCAGCGGCGTGATCTGAACAGGAGTGCAACGCATGACTTATGACAAGGCAGCAGTCCGGACCATCCTCGACCAGGCTCTGGCGGACGGCCGCACCTCGCTGAGCGCGCCGGAGGCCAAGCTGGTCGCCGACGCGTACGGCATCCCGACGCCGGGCGAGGGGCTGGCCACGACTGCCGAGGGGGCCGCCGGCCTCGCGGCCGAGATCGGCTTCCCGGTCGTGCTGAAGATCGTCTCGCCGGACATCCTGCACAAGACCGACGCCGGCGGCGTGGTGGTCGGCGTCGACTCCGAGGATGCCGTGCTGGCGGCCTACAAGCAGATTGTCGACAACGCGACAGCCTACAAACCGGATGCAGACATTGTCGGCGTGCAGGTGCAGAAGATGCTGGTCACCGGCGGTGACGTGCAGGAGGTCATCGTCGGCGCGGTCACCGACCCGACGTTCGGCAAGGTGGTCGCGTTCGGGCTGGGCGGCGTACTCGTCGAGGTGCTCAAGGACGTCACGTTCCGGCTGGCCCCGCTGAGTGACGACGAAGCGCGGGCGATGGTCGACGGGATCGACGCGCACGAGATGCTCGAAGGCGTTCGTGGCGCGCGACCGGTCGACAAGGAGATTGTCGGCAATCTGATCAAGCGCGTGTCCGACCTGGTCACGGACTTCCCGGAGTTCGCCGAGGTCGACCTGAACCCGGTGCTCGCCGGGCCGGACGGTGCCACCGCGGTGGACTTCCGGATCATCGTGGACGCCGAGGCCGGCAAGCCGGTCGAGCGGTTCAGCCAGGAGGAGATCCTGACCGCGATGACCCGGATCATGAGGCCGCGCGCGGTGGCCGTGATCGGGGCGTCCAACGAGGACGGCAAGATCGGCAACTCGGTGATGAAGAACCTGGTCAACGGCGGGTACGCCGGGGACATCTACCCGATCAACCCGAAGGCCGACGAGATACTCGGGCTGAAGGCGTTTCCGTCGATCACCGACGTACCGGGTGACGTGGACGTCGCGGTGTTCGCCGTACCGGCCAAGTTCGTCGGTGGGGCGCTCGAGCAGTGCGGTCAGAAGGGTGTCGCGGGCGCGATCCTGATCCCGTCCGGGTTCGCCGAGACCGGAGAGCAGGCGCTCCAGGACGAGGTCGTCGCGATCGCCCGCAAGCACAATGTCCGCATTCTGGGACCGAACATCTACGGCTACTACTACCTGCCGGAGAGCCTGTGCGCGACGTTCTGCACGCCGTACGACGTCCGCGGGTCCGTCGCCCTGTCGTCACAGAGCGGAGGCATCGGGATGGCGATCCTCGGCTTCAGCCGGTCCAGCCGGATGGGAGTTTCCGCGATCGTTGGGGTAGGCAACAAGGCCGACATCGACGAGGATGACCTCCTGACGTTCTTCGAGAGCGACGACAACACCAACCTGATCGCCATGCATCTTGAGGATTTGAAGGACGGCCGGGCGTTCGCCGAGACGGCGGCCCGGGTGTCGAAGAAGAAGCCGGTCGTCGTACTGAAGGCCGGGCGTACCTCCATGGGCGCGCGGGCGGCCAGCTCGCACACCGGCGCCCTGGCCGGCAACGACAAGGTGTACGACGACATCCTGCGGCAGAGCGGAGTGGTCCGGGCGCCGGGGCTGAACGAGATGCTCCAGTACGCCCGCGGTATCCCGCTGCTGCCGACGCCGAAGGGCGAGAACGTCGTCATCATCACCGGCGCGGGCGGTTCCGGCGTACTGCTGTCGGACGCCTGCGTGGACGCCGGGCTGACGTTGATGGACATCCCGGACGATCTGGACGCGGCGTTCCGGAAGTTCATCCCGCCGTTCGGCGCGGCCGGCAACCCGGTGGACATCACCGGCGGCGAGCCGCCGTCGACGTACCGGAACACGATCGCGCTGGGGCTGTCCGACGAGCGGATCCACGCGCTGATCCTGGGGTACTGGCACACGATCGTGACACCGCCGATGGTGTTCGCGAAGCTGGTCGCCGAGGTGGTCGAGGAGTTCCGGGCCAAGGGCATCGACAAGCCCGTGGTCGCCTCGCTGTCCGGTGACGTCGAGGTCGAGGAAGCCAGCCAGTACCTGTTCGACCACGGTGTGGTCGCGTACCCGTACACCACCGAGACCCCGGTCCAGGTCCTCGGTGCCAAGTACCGCTGGGCCCGCAACGCCGGGCCGCTCGGCATCAGTTGATTGGAGGCAGGAGCACGCGGGGGAAGTTGATCCGCTAGTTGGCGTCGAACTAAGGAGTCCGCCTTGGACGTCACGAGCAAGACCTCAGAAGTTCCCGAAGAGCCGGCCGCGGCAGCCGTGACCGAGAAGGTCTGGAAAGCGGGCAGGCTCGAACCGATGCCGATCCGGAAACTTCCGGACGCACCGCCCTCCTTGCACATCCTCGGCCCGACCGTCTTCCTGGTCGCGCTGGGTGTGGGTATGGGGGAGTCGTACATGTGGCCCCGGCTCGTCCTGGTGTTCGGGCCGGACATCCGCTGGTTGTTCATGGTCGGTGTCACACTGCAGGCGTTCGTGCTGCTGGAGATGGCGCGCTACGCGATGGCCACCGGGGAGAGCATCTTCTTCGGCGCGGCCCGGATCTTCAAACCGCTGATGTGGTTCTTCTACGCGGCGGCGATCCTGATCTACATGTGGCCGGGCCATCTGTCCGCCGGCGCGGCCGCGTTCGAGGAGATCAGCGGCATACCCTGGCAGGTCACCGCGTGCGTGGCTCTGGTGTTCGTCGGTGTGCTGTTCAGCCTGCTGTCGGTGATCTACAACTTCCTCGAGAAGCTGCTCGGTCTGCTGATCGGGTTGCTGGTCGTCGGTACGTCGGTGATCGCGGCGATCGTCGGCAACTGGGACGACCTCGGCCGCACCCTGTCCGGGATGTTCGCGTTCGGGTACTTCCCGGACGACGCGATGACGTCGGCGTGGTTCCCGGTCGTGGTCGGTTCGATCGCCTTTGCCGGGCCGTCCGGGATGCAACAGATGTGGTACACGCTGCAGCTGCGGGACAGCGGCGCCGGCATGGGCGCGCACATCCCGAAGATCCGCGGGCTGCGGGCCGCGAACGAGGCGGAGTCGATGCCGTCGCGCGGGTTCATGTTCGACACCGAGGACCCGGCCGAGATGGCGAAGTGGAAGGGCTGGCGCAAGTGGGTCACGTTCGACGCGCTGCTGCTCTTCTGGGGCATCACGATGCTGGTCACGGTCTCGTTCACCGTGCTGGCCATGTCGGCGGCCCGGGAGAATCCGAACGTGGCGGAGCTGATCGAGGGCGGTGACCGGGATGCAGCGCTGAAGGCGATGTCGGACGCGTTCGCGTCGGCCGGCTCGCCGATCCTCGGGACGTTGTTCTTCGCGTTCATCGCACTGATCGGGCTGAACGCGACCCTCGGTCTGTTCGACTCGTTCTCCCGCGGCCAGGCCGACATGACGTACTACTTCGTGCCGGGCGCCAAACGGTTCTCGATGTCGCGGTTGTACGCCGGGTTCCTGTGGGGCGTGATCCTGTTCGGCATCCTGATTCTGCTGTTCGGTCCCGCCGACGGCCCGGCCGGGATCCTGGACACGCTCGCGTTCCTGTCCACGTTCGCGATGGGCGCGTACTGCATCGTGTTGCTGCTGACCAACAACATGCTGCTGCCGAAGAAGATCCGTCCCGGCCCGGTGCGGAACGTGATCATCGGGTTCGGAGCGGTGTTCTACCTCGGGATGCTGTTCTACTGCCTGTTCCGCTTCGGCGTGGCTGTGGGCTGACCCATGACTGACTTGAAGCAGTTGGCGGAGTACTGCGTTCCGGCCGCGTCGGTCGGCGCGGCGGCGGGGCTCATTGCCGGTGGACTGGCCGCGTTCGTCGGCCAGCCCGCCGGTTGGGCAGTCGTCACCGGGCTCGGTCTCGGCGTACCACTGATGCTGTTCGGGTCCGGGTACGCCGTACTGGTTGCACTGGGCAAGGTCCCCGCGGGCGTGTTCGCGCCGGCGGCGGTCTACTGGGTGATCGCGTTCCCGCTGGCGCTCCTGGTGCATTCGGTGGTCACCGCCTGGGTGATCACCGGTTCACCGGGCCTGCCACCGGAACCGTGGAAGTTCCTCGCCTTCCGTGCCCTGGTGAGCATGGGATTCGCGATCGGCTTCCTCTGGATGCAAGAACAGATAGGCCGCCTCTGGTGGCCCCACATCCTCGACCGCAACCAGTACGCCCGCCGAGTGGTCGAGCAATACACCCACCTCGCCACCGCCCTAGCAGCCCGAAAAGCCGCCACCGGCCGCAACCGCTAACCCTTCGAGGGGATGCCCATTGGAGGGCATCCCCTCTTCGGGGTCAGCTGGTGCGGCGGCGGCGCTTCGGGGTCGAGTCCGGTGCTTCGGTGACGGGGTCGGCGTTCGCCTGGAGGTCGTGGTAGGCCTTGCGGGTGTGTTCGGTGTGTTCGCGCATGATCTGGGCGGCTTTGTCTTCGTCGCCTTCGCTGATTGCCTTCACCAGGCGGTTGTGTTCGCGCCAGGAGGCTGCGCCGCGGACGGGGGCGACGGGGGTGTAGTACCAGCGGACGCGGCGGTCGACCTGGGCGGCGAAGTCGACCAGGAAACGGTTGCCGGACATCTGGGTGATCAGGCTGTGGAGCTCGGCGTTCGTCCGCACCGTGCCGTCGATGTCGCCGGCCTCCTGGTACGTCGTGCCGACCTTGCACAGCTCGCGCAACTTGGCGACGTCGTCCTTCGACGCGTGCCTGGCCGCGAGCCGAGCGGACTCCGACTCCAGCGCCGCACGGGCCGCCAGCAACTGGTCGACCTCGTCCTCGGCCGGCACGTGCACCATCGCGCCGAACCCGGGCCGCAGATCGACCCAGCCCTCGTTGTTCAGCCGCTGCAGGGCCTCACGCACCGGCTGCCGGGAGACGCCCAGGATCCCGGCGAGCTCGACCTCGACCAGGTGCCGCCCGCGCTCGAGCGTGCCGTCGATGATCATCTCGGTGAGGGCCTCGTACACCGACTCCCGCAACGGCGTCGGCCGCTTGACGTGCCGCACACCGGCCGGTTCCGCACCCGCCCCTGGCCCCGCACTGATCGTCGTCATGAGGTCCCTTCCGGTCCTACAGCGATGGCACTTGGTAGACAGTCTACCAAGTGCCATGCCTTGACATATACCTCCGGCACCGGTTGCCCGGTACGCCGGGGTCAGGCCGCGGACTCGTCCGCGTTCCGGCGGCCGTCGTCGTGTGCGCCACGGGCCTCCTGGACAGTCAGCTCGGCGAGCTCGGCATCGAGATCGACCGGCTTGTTCAGCTCCTGCAGCTCCGGGGCATCCGGGAACTGCGGGCGAGCCGCCAGAGCGCCGAACCTACGTGTGAAGATCATTTCTACCCTTCCTTGAATTCTGGCTTCTGTATACATTCAACCAGGTGTGCTGACCGGTTATGCCCGCGTCTGACGTGATCCCGGTTACGTACGTCGTGATCCCGCTTACACCGTGGTGGAGTACGCGTGCGCTCCGGCACCGGCCAGTCGCCCACCGTCGACGATCAGGTACTCGTCCCGGATCGGCGTACCGCTCAACCAGGACTCCAGGATCTCCCGCGTGCCCGCGGCGTACCGGGTCTGTGCGGACAGCGACGAGCCGGAGATGTGCGGCGTCATTCCATGGTGGGGCATGGTGCGCCACGGGTGGTCGGCGGGCGCCGGCTGCGGGTACCAGACGTCACCGGCGTACCCGGCCAGCTGTCCGGTCTCCAGTGCCCGCACGATCGCGTCCCGGTCGGCGATCTTCGCGCGGGCCGTGTTGATCAGGTAGGTGCCGCGCCTCATGGTCGCGAGCAGCTCGTCGCCGAACAGCCCCTCGGTCTCCGGGTGCAACGGGGCGTTGATCGTGACCACATCGCAGTGCGGGACCATGTCGGCTGCGCTCGGGTGGAAGGTGAGGTTGAGTTCGCGCTCCACCGACTCCGGCAGCCGGTGCCGGTCGGTGTAGTGCAGCTTCACGTCGAACGGCGCCAGCCGCCGCAGTACGGCGGTCCCGATCCGGCCGGCCGCGACGGTGCCGACCTGCATTCCCTCGAGGTCGTACGACCGCGCGACGCAGTCCGCGATGTTCCATCCGCCGTCGACCACTACCTGGTACGACGGGAGGTAGTTCCGCACCAGCCCGAGAATCATCATCACCACGTGCTCGGCGACGCTGATGCTGTTCGAGTAGGTGACCTCGGCAACCGTCATGCCGGCGCCGATCGCCGCGTCCAGGTCGACATGGTCGGACCCGATCCCGGCGGTGATCGCGAGTTTGAGCTTGGGTGCCTTCGCGATCCGCTCGGCCGTCAGGTACGCCGGCCAGAACGGTTGCGAGATCACCACGTCGGCGTCGGGAAGTTCGCGGTCGAGAGCAGCCTCCTTGTCGGAGATGACGGCGAGCGTGTGTCCTTGGCTCTCGAGGAATCCGCGCAGCCCGAGTTCACCGGACACGCTTCCGAGCAGCGTGCCTGGTGTGAAGTCGATCGACTTCGGGCTCGGCGCTGTCTGGCCGTTCGGATATCCCTCGATCGAGGGGATGCTGTCGCGCGCGTACGACGTCGGGTAGCCGGCGGCGGGGTCGTCGTACAGCACGCACACTATCTTCGCCATGATGGGAATCTCCTTGTTCTGAAGGGATTTCCACCATCGCCGGATCAAGGACCGACGGTCAAAGACTTGCTCGCTATGTCGAGATAGCCCGAACCCATCAAGTGCACGTCGAGCAGGCTGTCCAGGGCCTCATGGACGCCCGCTTGCCGGGCGACGTCGAGCAGTGCGCGGGCGAGCACGGGTTCCGGACTCCGCGCGGCGATCACCAGGCCGACACGCGGTCCGTGCGCCGGGCGTTTGAGCGGTACGACGCGCATCCCGTCCGGTACACCGAACATGTGCAGCCACGCGTGCGAGATCACCGTCGACCAATGGTTGCCGTGCAGGTGACTGTAGAGACCGGAGACCGTGTCGCTCTCGATCGACGGTGTCGCGATTGCGCCGTCGTCGGAGAAGTACCCGTTCATGATCCGGCGGTTGCGCATCTCGGGGGAGAGCAGGCAGAGCGGCAACTCGGCGACCTGCGCCCACGTCGCCACTGGCAGGTCGGCGAGTTCGGTGTCCTTCGGGGTGAGCAGCAGGTACCGCTCCTCGTACAGCGGCGTCTTGCGCACCTGACCGAGCGTGTCGTCGTCGAGATAGGTCATTGCGACGTCCAGCTCGAACTCCGCCAGCTTTTGCGTGATGTCCCGCGACGACAGCGACTCGAGCGTGACGCGGGTGTTCGGGTGGCGCTCACAGAACGGTGTGGTCAGGAGCGAGACGACCGGCATCGCGGTCGGGATCGCGCCGAGTCGGAGCGTGCCGTTCAGGCCGCCGCGCATCATCGACAGCTCGTGCCGGAGCGCGTCCTGCTCGGCGAGGATCCGCTGTGCCCAGAGCAGCACCCGCTCACCCTCGGGGGTCAGGCCCTCGAAGCGGCGGCCGCGGCGCACGATCGGTACGTCGAGCTCCTGCTCGAGCTTGCGGATCGCGGCGGACAGCGACGGCTGGGAGACGTAACAGGCATCCGCCGCCCGGGCGAAGTGCTTCTCGCGGGCGAGGGCGACGAGGTACTCCAGCTGCCGGAGCAGCATCAACGACCCCGGGATGGTGTGCAGTCGCCTGTATACATAATCCAACTGTAGTGAGGCTTCTGGCCGGCGGGAAGGTTTCGCGGTCGTGTGAGGTGGATCACACTGTGTCTGTCTGGCGACAGCTCGCTCGACGGTTGGGCAGAGACCTGTTCGGCAAAAGGAGTTTGTGATGGAGAAGGTTGTCTCGAAGGACGGCACCGAGCTCGCGTACGACACCTACGGCAGCGGGCCGGTCCTCGTGCTCGTGGCCGGCGGATTCACCGACCGCGCGCGGTACGTCGAGGACGCCCAGGCGCTGTCCGCGGCGTTCACCGTCGTGAACTACGACCGGCGGGGACGTGGCGATTCCGGCGACACGATGCCGTACGCGGTGGAGCGTGAGTGGGAAGACCTCGACGCCGTGCGCACGGCGACCGGTGCGCGGTTCGCCTGCGCCTACTCGTCTGGGTCGATGGTGCTGCTGCAGGCCGGACTACCGTTCGAGAAGCAGGCGATCATGGAGCCGCCGTTCCGGGTCGAGGGCGCGCCGCCGCCCCCGGAGCGCTACCTCGAGCGGCTGCAGGAGTTCGTCGCCGCCGGAAACCCAGGTGGAGCGGCCGAACTGTTCATGGTCGAGGCGGTCGGGCAGCCGAAGGAGGTGGTCGACCAGATCCGGCAGACGCCGATGTGGGCCGGGATGGAGGCCATCGCGCACACACTCGTGTACGACGCGCTGCAGCTGCGGGACAGCGCCGTACCGGTGGAGCTGCTGGCGTCGGTCGACGTACCGACGTTGGGGCTGTACAGCAATGCCAGTCCGGAGTGGCTGCAGCGGTCCGTGCAGGAGGCGGTTGCTGCGTTGCCGCGGGGCACGGTGGAGGGGCATGACGGTACGTTCCACACGCTGCCACCGGAGACGCTGGCGCGGGTGCTGTCGGACTACTTCCTCAGTGCGTGAACCGCTCGACCAGGGAGGACCCGGTCGAGGAGGCGCTTGAGAGGTGGCGCCAGCGGCTGCTCTATGCCGTCGTGCAGGGCGGCGGCAACGCCGGTCATCAGAAGCATCATCGCGGCGACCAGGAGGACGTGGTTCACCTGGTCGCCGAGGCGCTCGAAGATGATGAAGCCGATGTGCGCAGCCAGCTAGGCCCAGCAGAAGTTCGTGACCCGGCGCGCGGTGATGCCGATCCAGGTGAGGATCAGGATCATCGCGTAGAACCGCAGCTCGGCCCACAGCGTCCAGTGGACGACGTCGACGTTCTCGATGTTCGGCAGTGAGTTGAACATCGTCAGGTTCGCCAGGAACTGCGGAGGCGAGACCGGGAACCGCCCTTGGCTGAGGCCGATCGAGACAATCGTGGTGAGCGTGACGGCGATCCAGTACGCCGGATAGAGGCGGACCGCCCGCGAGACGACGAACGATCGTGGGCTGCGATCCCATGCGCTGAGCAGGACCACGAACCCGCTGATCGTGAAGAACAGATCGACGCCGAGGTACCCGTACCAGCGACCACGTCCACGTGTGGGAAGCGCAGATCGCTGAGTCCACCGGCGTACGCGGAGAACAGATAGTGGTACGCCATGACCGAGACCGCCGCGAGAATCCGCAACAGATCGACCTCGTGGAGCCTGCCCCTCGTGGGACCTACGGATGACGGTCGGAGGCGGGGTACGCGGCAGCGAGACGGTTGTAGGCGGCAAGTACTTCGGTGGGGATGTCGACGTGGTCGATGAAGTCGCGGCCGCGGGGGCCGTAGACGTCCGGTGAGAGTCGGTGGATCTCGCCGATGAGGAGAGAGCGGAAGCGGTCGCGGGTCCAGATCTCGGGTGCGTCCGGGCCGGCGCTCACCCGGTCGGGGCCGATCCACGGGATCAGCGGTGCGCGGCTGATCAGCGTCGTACCGGGGAGGTCGGCGAAGGATCGTTCGAAGCAGGCATGCGTACGTCGTTGCATCGTCGGGTCCTGGATCAGCAGCAGCGTTTGCGGCGTACTGATCAGCTCACGGGTGAACGCCGCGTTCTCGCCACAGTTCGTGGACCGATCCTCGACGGCGACGTCCTCGGGTGCGACGCCGGCGCTGATCAGGAGATCGCGAAACACGTGCGACTCCGGCCGGCCGGTCGCTGCCTCGACACCCCGTCGGCGCAGAGCCTCTTCGAGGAAACTCGTCGAGTGCCCGATCCCGCCACTCACCAGGATCGGCACGCCGTACACACGATGCGCTTCCGCGGCGACCTCGATCGACTCCAGCACCGCCGACCCCATCAACACGACCCGATCGACCGGTTGCTCGATCGGGTCGCGCCGCGCGAGGTACCTCGCGATCACATCCTCATCCAAAGCTGACGCGCTCCCGGTAGTACTCGAGAAGATCCTTGTCGCCGTCCACCTCGATCATCTCGTCACGGCGTTTGTACAGATGCAGCAGGAGGCTGGTGACCGAGCCGCGGACGGTCACGGCGGCCGGCTCGGCGCTGTGGCGCCACCGGATCGCGTCGCCGGTCAGGTCGACGACCCACGACTGCTCCGGCGCGGCGAACTTCAGCATGCGGCCCGGCGCGAGCAGTTCGCGCATCCACGGGTGCACCTCGAAGTGGAGCGGGAGCGCCCCGAGCTCCATCCACTCGTCGATCCCGTCGGTCGCGACCTCAGGGTCCAGCTCGTACGCCACCCCGAGCGCCAGCGCCGCGTCGGCCCGGTGCATCACGGTCTCGTGCGCCATCCGCCGCGCGGTGAATCGGGTCGTCGGCTCGTCGATCGGCATCCGGATCGGTACGTCGGGACCGGCGGTGCGCAGCGCCTCGGCCAGCTCCCGTGCGCCGTCGACGATCCAGCCGGCGAGTTCGGGGACTGCTTCGTCGGTGCACTCGGACGCGTCGGCGTACCAGTGCGTCGGGTCGCGGAACTCGTCGTCGGGCGGTGCCTCGCCGGTCCTGGCGATCGCGGTCGCCTCGCGGTGCGCTCCGCCGACGTGACGGGCCAGCTGCCCGACGTTCCACCCGGGACATGACGGGACCGCAGTACCCAGGTCCTTGCCCTCGCTCAGGTGGCCGGCCAGCAGCTCGGCCTGCTCGACGATCAGTGCGCAGTGCCGCTCGAACTCCATCTGCTACTCCTCCGCTAGGTCTGTGCCTTCTGGTCGGAGCTGTAGATGGCAGCTTGACATCAGGTCGGCAGGCGCATCGGCATCAGGATGTAGGCCGAGTCGGCTGTCGGCGCATCGTCGGGGGAGCGCAGGCCGGTCAGGTTGGCCGGTTTGGTGGGTTGGGTGAAGGCGAAATGTGCGATCGGGGTGCCCAGCGACGCCAGGCCGTCGAGCAGGTAGCCGGCGTTGAAGCCGGTCACGACCGGTTCGCCGGTGAGCGTGACCTCGACGGCCTCTGAGGCCTGCGCCTCTTCACCGTTGCCCGCGTCGAGCGTCGCCGTACCGTCCGCGAAGGTGACTCGCACCGGCGACGACCGCTCCGCCACCAGCGCCACCCGCTTGACGACCTCGACCAGCGCGGCCGTCTCCACGGTGACGGTGCTGGTGATCGCGCCCTCGGCGGGGATCAGCCCGCGAACCTTCGGGAACTCGCCGTCGATCAGCCGGCTCGTCGTCCGCCGCCCACCGCCCGCGAACCCCATCAACCCATCCCCGGTGCGGGTCGAACCGAGCGCAAGCGTCAGCCCGTGACCCGACATCGCCTTGGCGACGTTCGCGAGCAGTTTGGCGGGCACCAGCACGTTCGCCTCGACGCCGGCGTCGACCGGCTCCCACGGGAACGTCCGGACGGCCAACCGGTACCGGTCGGTGGCCAGCAGCGAAATGGTCGACCCGCGGAGCTCCAGCCGGATCCCGGTGAAGACCGGGAGCGTGTCGTCCCGGCCGGCCGCGCTCACCACCTGCGCGACCGCGTGCGCGAAGACGTCCCCGTCGACCACGCCACTCACCGCGGGCATCTCCGGCAACGCCGGATACTCGTCGAGCGGCAAGGTGTGAAGGACGAATCGGGCGGCCCCACTGCTCACCTGGACCCGAGCGGCCTCACCGCTCAGATCCACCGAGTCCCGGGGCATGCTCCGGCAGATGTCCGACAGCAACCGCCCGGACACCAGCACCCGCCCCTCGTCGGCCACCTCGGCCGGCACGCTGACCTGCCCCGAGCTCTCGTAGTCGAATCCGGACAACGTCACCTGCCCGTCCGCCGCCTCGACCACCATCCCGGCCAGAATCGGCACGCTCGGCCTGCTCGGCAGCCCACGCGCAACCCATCCGACAGCCTCGGCCAGCACCTCACGCCCGACTCGAACCTTCATCCCTGCTCCTCCCCATCGACAGGACCAACCCAATCAGTCGCCACCGACAGTTTCTGAACGCGAACGATCCGGCCGCACACCAGGCGCGGCCGGATCGTCAACGAGCGAAGGTCAGTAGACAGTCACGCCGTACGCCGAAGCGGCTTCGGTGACGGGCTGGAAGAACGTCGTACCTCCGCTGCTGCAGTCGCCGCTGCCGCCGGACGTGATGCCGAGCGCCTTCATGCCGTCGTACAGCGGGCCGCCGGAGTCACCCGGCTCGGCGCACACGTTGGTCTGGATCAAGCCGCCGACCTTGCCTGCGCCGGAGTACCGCACCGTGACGTTGAGAGCTGTCACCTTGCCGCTGTGAGTGCCGGTCGTTGAGCCCTTGCGGGTGACACTCTCACCGACAAAGGCGTTGGCCGCCGTGAAGCCGCCCGGGTGGCTCAGCGAGGTGTTCGTGTACTGCACCAGCGCGTAGTCGTTGCCAGGGAAGCTGTAGCCGGCCGTCGGGCCGATCAGTGTGCTGTGGCTGGAGTTGGTGTACCAGGTCTTGGCGACCTTGCCGCAGTGGCCGGCTGTCAGGAAGTAGTAGCTGCCACCCTTCTGCACGTTGAAGCCGAGCGAGCAGCGGTACTGCCCGCCGTAGATCGCGTCACCGGCTGACAGGAGCGGCCTGAAGACACCACTCGTGCGGTTGACCTGCACACCGTCGCGCTGCAGCGACGCAAGGTCTTTGGCGGACACGGTGCTGTCGGCTGTCACGACAACCTTGCCCGCGGCCGCATCGGTGTACCAGGCGACCCCTCGTGCGGCGGACTGCTCGACAGCGGACTGCGCCGCGGCCAGCTGCGCAGCCGGAGACGGAGCCTTCGCCTCCGCCGGTACGGCGTACAGCGATGCTGCGACCGCACTGACGACGGCAAGGAATTGGCCGGTACGGCGCACGCGTGACGAACGTTCGATCCTCACGGGTTCCTCCTGAGGCATCACGGGACCGAGTGGGCGGGGTCCCTCGACATCCACATATGTTCCCGCGTGAGGTCAGCGGCAACCAGACCTCATGCCTTGGTTACCGAACGCGATCAGCTCCACCTGATCGGCTTCACGCCGTGACAGGACGACCGCCGACAGTGCCCCCGGCACCACGCTGGCCGGGTCACTCGCGGCGCTCGCGACCACATCCGGCCACCGTCGGCAATGGGTCTCCATGCTGGTCGAGCGCACGACCCGGCCGCGGGCCCACTGGCCGGAGCGGGCTACGTCTCCCGGTACGTCGAGGAGGACGAGGTGCAGCGGCAGGCCTGCTTGGCGGGCACGCCAGCCGATGAGGTGCCGCGCCCAGGGGCGGGTGGCGCAGTCGTGGATCACCAGGGGACCGCGGCCGGGGCGCATCGCGTTCAGGAGCGTCACGTAGTACATGAGATGCACGAGTGGTCGCCACACGGCGTAGGGGAGTGCTCCGAGGACGGGCATCCAGCGCTCGCGGATGTGCGCTGAGTCGAGCACCCGCACAGTGCTGCTGTCGGCGAACACCCGGCGCAGGAACGTGCTCTTTCCTGCGCCGGGTATGCCGGCCAGCACTACGACAGCGTCAACGGCGTACCGCAGCTCCCGTCCCCGGAGTACTCCTTCGATGACTCCTGCATGCATCAGTTCGTCCTTCCCACGCGTACCGGTAAGACGAACGGCACGCGTGGATCGCCCCGAGAACGAACTGAGAAGTCGCTAGGAACTCCCTGAGAGCCTCAGCCCCAGTGTTATCCACATCCGAATGCCGAGGTAACACGGTGGGCCGCGTCGAACCCGGCTCCTAGCGTCCAAGTATCGGACGACCAGGAACCCCGCTCAAAGGAGGCCCGAAATGGCAGGTTTGCGACCCGCGGTGATCGCCGCGGTAACGGCAGCTTTCACGATTGTCGCCACCGGAGTGGCGGCGATCACGTCACCTTCCAACCGCACGCCGACCGACCGACGCAGAGGCATGAGATTCACGGGACGACGCCTACTGACGGCGTTAGCGCTCGCGACGCTCTGTGTCGGGATCGGGTCGACCTCGGCGATGGCGCAACCGCCGGCCTGGGAGACGATCACGGTCGACGATACTTATCTGCTCCCGATTACCAGCGCCACCTGCGGGTTCGAGGTCTACAAGCACGACTTCGGGACACTCGAGATTCAGACCATCGAACTGTCAGACGGCACTGTCCGGATCCACGACGTCGCCGTCCGCATCGACTCGGTCATCTCCGCGCCGTCCACCGGCCAATCGCTGCTCGTCCATCCGGCCGGCCCCGGCGGTCGCAACGTCACCCTGCACCCGGACGGCTCGATCACGTATCTCGCGCACGGAACCGACGGCATGATCACGGTGGAAGGGGTCGGGTTGGTCTACGCCTCAAGCGGCATGCACCGAATCGAGACTGACGCGAGCGGCAACGTGACAGAGGTAGAGCACGGCCTCCACTCGGAGAACTACAGCGCTCTCTGCCCGACCCTGGCGGGATAGCCGGCGGCTAGCCGGTAACGGTCGTTGTCATCGTCGGGCCGGCTCCGGGTGGGCTGTCCACCCGGAGCCGCGACGTCAGTCACGAAGCGACGTGCCAAGGCCGCCTCGGTGCCACGACCACGCGGCGCCATAGTCGCCGTAGCCCCACGTGGAGCCGATTGGCTAGGATCTGTGGGTGCCCGACCCGCGGCTGACCTGCGTGTTCGCGGAGCGCCCCCGGCAGGATTCGAACCTGCGACCCACAGATTAGAAGTCTGTCGCTCTATCCAGCTGAGCTACGGGGGCGAACGGCAGGGAAGAGTCTCTCAGATCGCCAGGTGCTCTCGCCTCTGGGTTCCCGATCGTGGTGGTTCCGGGCGCGGCGAAGTACAGGGCTGTCGTTCCATCCCGGTAACGCTGAGTGGGTGGTCCTGCCGCTGGATCTGCACCCCAACTAGGCTGCGGGGCATGAGTTACCCCTCACCAGGCCAGTCCGGCGCGCCGCAACCCGCGGCGGGGTCGGCGTACTCGCCCGGCGGACCGTACCCGCAGCCCAACGTACTCGGGAAACATCCCGTGCCCGGGCAGCGGCGGAACCGTGGCGTGCTGATCGGCATCGTGATCGCTGTGGTCTTCGCGATCGCGGGTCTGGTGATCTTCGGAATCGTGGCCAAGTCGACCGGCGCCGGCGGCTTCACCTGGGGCCTGGTCTTCGCGTTCGTCCCGGTCATCCCGGTGATCGCGCTCTACCTCTGGCTGGACCGGTACGAACCCGAGCCGACGAAGTACATCGTCTTCGCGCTCTGCTGGGGCGCGTTCATCGCCACGCTGGCCGCCATCTTCATCAACACCGAGGTGTCGCATCGGCTGGCCGAGACCGGCGTCGGCGGCGACCGGTCCGCAGTCTTCGTCGCGCCGCCCGTGGAGGAGTTCGCCAAGGGTTCGGTGATCCTGCTGCTGGCGCTGGTCCGGCGCAAGGAGTTCGACGGCATCATCGACGGCCTGGTGTACGCCGGGATGGTGGGCGTCGGCTTCGCCTTCACCGAGAACATCCTGTACTACGGCCGCGTCTTCAACACGCTCTCCGAGGAGGCCGGCAGCGACGCCGGTCTGCGCGGTGCGTTCGCGCTGTTCATCATCCGCGGCGTGATCTCGCCGTTCGCGCATCCACTCTTCACGTCGTTCACCGCGATCGGTATCGGCGTCGCGATCCGGCACCGAAGTACCGTCGTACGGTATCTGGCACCGGTGGTCGGGTATCTGGCCGCGGTACTGGCGCACGCGGCGTGGAACGCGTCCGCGAGCTGGGCCGGCGGTGGGGGCTTCATCCTCGCGTACCTGTGCCTGATGGTGCCGCTCTTCATCTGCCTCGTGGTCTTCGCGCTGGTGATGCGGTCCCGGGAGGGGCAGATGATCGCGTCGAGGCTGTACGACTATGTGCGGTTCGGCTGGCTGGTGCCGCAGGACGTACCGCTGATCGCGACGCTCCGCGGGCGCAAGGCGCTGCGGCAGAACGCGCGGCGCTACGGCTCCCAGGCGGAGGTGGCCGCGAAGGCCTTCCAGCACAACGCCACCGAACTTGCGTACCTGCGAGACAAGATCGTCCGCCAGGTGATCGGGCCCGAGGCGCTGGAGACCGAGAAGGCGCTCCTCGACGAGCTCCGGGGACGGCGCCCGAGCGTCCCGTTCCCGCCGATGCCGGCGTTCGCCCAGGCCGCCCCGCAGTACGCCGGCGCACCTGTGCCACCCGGCGTGCCGATGGGACCCGGCGGGCCAATGCCCGGACCGGGTGGCGGACCGGTGGGCCAGGGCCCGTATCCGCGGCCGCAGGATGGTTATCCGCCTGCTCAGCCCGGGTATCCCTCTGGGCAATCCGGTCACGGAGACGGTCAGCCCAGTTACCCACCGGGACCCCCTGGTCAACAAGGACCGTCGGGAGGATACGGTCCGTATCCACCACCGCAGTGACTGCCACCCGTCCACGCCGCCAAACGGGGATGACGATGACTTTGCTTCTGCGCTGTCCGACCGGGCACTCTGTGCTCGTGGGCGGACACCGTGGCTGACATCAGGTCAGCAGCAGGTGAAGGTTCGGAACCGCGGGTTCCGAACCAGGATCAGCCTGCCCAGGAGCTGGCGAACCTCATCGCCCAGTCAACCCCCAAACCCCGAGGCTTCTGGCGCCGCCGACGCCGCAAGTCCACCCCCGAAGAACCAGTTCAGCCCGACCAGCCCACGCCCGCCGACGCCTCAGCCAACGACTCCGCCTCAGACACCGAGGCAGGCGAGTCTGGCTCAGCGACCCAGGCGGGCGACGGCGCAGATGCTCCGGCTGAGGACGGTGCTGTGGGTGGCTCGTCCGCAGAGGCCGCTGCTGAGCCGGTAGGTGCCGAGCCCAACGGTGCCCCGGACGACGGTCCTGGAGAAGACGGTCAGGTTGAGGGGCGCGCGGACGGAGAAGCAGGAGATCGTGCAGACGGCCAGGCTTCGGCTGGGTCGGACGGCGTGGACGATGGTTCGTCGGCGGCTGGGGAGGCTGAGGGCTCGACTGGTACGTCGGGGACCGAGAGCGGCGGCGTACCTTCGGAGAGCCCGGGAGACCGGCAGCGGTCTGCTGTTGGCATCGTGTACGAACCTGACGAGTCTCCTGACGGCTTCCCGCTCGAGTTCGGCAACATCATTGTCGGTCTTCCCAAGCAGGGGGAGAACTCCGGAGCAGCGGCCGACGCGGACGCGGCGGGCGAGGCGCAGACGGGGGACGCGCAGGTCACGGTGCAGGCTGAGGAACCAGCAGGCGCCGACGCGACGGCGGCCGGCGACGACGAGCCCGTTCATGACGCTGCACCCGTCGCTGCGGATGAGCCTGCAGATGATGCGGCGGATGACGCCGCAGATGACGTTGCAGCTGACGCCGACGATGACGATGCCGATGAGGTTGCGGCCGACGGCTCGGACGGGGCCGATGGAAGCGAGTCCGCTCAGACCGCGGATGAATCAGCAGACTCGTCCGACGAGTCTCCTGTCGGGACGGCTGACCAGTCCCAGGACGACGCCGCAGATTCGGATGACGCCTCCGCCGAGTCGGCGACTGACTCGGCGACGGACAGCACCTCCGACGCGGACGCCGAAGCCGAAGTTGCAGACGACGCGGGTGCGGATGACGGCGCGGTCGCAGATGCGCAGGCGGACGAAGGTGCGGAGGCAGACGCTGCCGACGAGGACCCGGCCCCGGCTGATGCTGCGGGCAACGACTCGGTGGGTGAGGGCGAGGACGGCGCTGCGGGTGGTGGGGCGGCGGACGGTGCCGACGGTGTTGAGGATGCTGGCGAGGAGTCGGCGGGAGACGCTGCGGAGGATGCTGGGGAGGAGCTGACTGCGGAGCAGTTGGGGGAGCGGTTGGCGGCTGAGCAGGCTGCTATGGCTTTGATTACTGCTCTGATGAAGTTGCGCGGTGTGCTGGCCGGTAGTCAGTTGCCGTTGGAGGTTGTGGGGGCTGACGAGGCTCGGCAGCAGCAGAAGTCGATGCTGGATCAGCTGGACGACTACCTGTTGCCGCGGCTGGTGCAGCTCGAAGCGCCGATTCTGGCGGTGGTCGGTGGGTCAACCGGGGCTGGAAAGTCGACACTCGTCAACACCGTGATCGGCAAGGTCGTGAGCGAGCCGGGTGTACTGCGGCCGACGACGCGGTCCCCGGTACTGATCCATCACCCGGCGGATGCCGACTGGTTCGTGGGGGACCGGGTGCTGCCGGGGATGGCGCGGACGAGTTCGGACGAGCCTGGTGGGATGGAAGACGCGGGACAGTTGCGGCTGGTTGCGGCCGACAGCGTTCCGCGCGGACTGGCGATTCTGGACGCGCCGGACATCGACTCCGTCGTCGAGGCGAACCGTGATCTTGCGACGCAGCTGCTCGCGGCGGCCGATCTCTGGCTGTTCGTGACGACGGCGGCCAGGTACTCCGACGCGGTGCCGTGGGAGTTCCTGCAGAGCGCCTCGGATCGCAGTACGGCGGTCGCGGTCGTGCTCGACCGGGCGCCGAGCGAGACGATCGACGACATCACCGGGCACCTCGCGCAGATGCTGCTCGAGCGCGGGCTCGGCGACTCGCCGCTGTTCTCGATCCAGGAGACAGTTGTTGACGGCAACGGGATGTTGCCGCAGCAGTCCGTTGCCTCGATCAAGGACTGGCTGGTCGACCTGGCGGCTGACGCGGAGGCGCGGGCGTCCGTCGTCCGACGCACCCTGCAGGGCGCGGTCAGTGCGATGGTGAAGAAGACCCCGCCGTTCGCGGCCGCAGTCCGGGCGCAGGCCGAGACCGCTGTCGAGCTACGGACCTCGGTGGAGTCGGCGTACGACCAGGGCGTCAAGGACATCGCGAAGGCGTGCCAGGACGGGACACTGCTGCGTGGCGAGGTGCTGGCCCGATGGCAGGAGTTCGTCGGGACCGGCGAGCTTCTGAAGGGGCTGCAGTCCAATGCCGGCCGGCTGCGGGACCGGTTGAAGAGCTCGCTCGGCAACAAGCCGGCGGAGACCCGCGACGTCAGCGACGCGATCCAGTCCGGCTTGGAGTCGCTGCTGCGTGAGCACGGGGCTGCCGCCGCGGAGCGCGCCGAGAAGGTGTGGCAGGCAACCGCTCCTGGTCGCCAGCTTCTGGCTGCAGCCGAGGCCGACCAAGCCGCTAACGGTGCCGAGGGCAACGATGGGCGGTCGCTCGGCGCGATGTCGGAGGAGTTCCCGGCAGCGGCGAGCCGCACGGTGTGGGAATGGCAGACGTTCGTCCTCGATCTGGTCCGCCGAGAGGGCGCGGACAACAAGTCGACGGCACGAATCCTGGAGTACGGCGTCAACGGGCTCGGCCTTTCGCTCATGGTGGTGGTGTTCGCCAGCGGGGCCGGCATCCCGAAGGGTGCTCAGACCAGTGCAGGCACGGGCAGTGCGGTCGTCGGGAGGCGGCTGCTGGAGGCAGTTTTCGGCGACAAGGCCGTTCAGGGCATGGTCGATAGGGCACGCGAGGATCTTGACGGTAAGGTTCATGCCCTGATGGATGCCGAATTCGCCCGCTATCTGGCTGTCCTTGACCAGCATCCGGTCGACGCCGAGACGGCCAGGCTACTGACGGAGGCCGCGCGCGCGGTGGAGGACTGCACGTGACGGAAACAGTGGATACGGTCGAGACCCCGACGCGGGCCGAGACCGATGTCCTGAAGAAGATCGACGCGCTCAAGGCGGCCGCGGAGGCCGGCGACGGACGGCTGGACCCGGTGGTGCTCACCGAGGCCACGCAGATCGTCGACCGTGCCGGGCAGCGCCTGCGCATGTCGGGCGACCTGACGGTGGTCGCGCTCGCGGGCGCGACGGGCTCGGGGAAGTCGTCGCTGTTCAACGCGCTGACCGGGCTCGATCTGGCCGCGATCGGAACGCGCCGGCCGACCAGCTCGATGCCGCTCGCCTGTGTCTGGGGTGACGAACCGGCCGGTGAGGTGCTGACCTGGCTGGGCATCCCGCGCCGGCACCAGGTGCAGCACCGCAGCTCGCTCGAGGACGCCAGGTCCGAGGACCTGGACGGACTGGTCCTGCTGGACCTGCCTGACCACGACTCGACCGAGGTGGAGCACCGCTTGATCGTCGACCGGCTGGTGGAGCTGGTCGACATGCTGGTGTGGGTGGTGGATCCGCAGAAGTACGCCGATGCGGCACTGCACAACCGGTACATCAAGCCGTTCGCCTCGCATTCCGGGGTGATGGTGTTCGCGCTGAACCACATGGACAAGCTGACGCCGGAGCAGCGCAAGAGCTGCCTCGACGACCTGGACAAGCTGCTCAAGTCGGACGGCCTCAAGTCGCCGACGGTCGTTGCCACGTCGGCGGTCAGCGGTGACGGTCTGGAAGAGGTTCGCTCCCTTCTGGTCAAGCGGGTCAGCAACAAGCGCTCAGCGCGCGTGCGGCTCGCGGCCGATGTCGATCGGGTCGCGGACCGGATGGCGAGTCAGTGCGGCAACGCCAAGACGCCGGAGATCGCCGAGGCCGATGTGACCGAACTCGTCGACTCGCTCGCGGACGCGAGTGGGTTGACGGTGGTGTCGGACGCCGTACGGCGCTCGTACCTGCAGCGCGCCCGGGCTGCGACGGGATGGCCGCTGACCAAGTGGCTGGGCCGGTTCCGTCCGGATCCGTTGCGGCGGCTGCACGGCGACCAGGTGTCGCGCGAGGAAGGCAGGGCGTTGCGCAAGTCCGCGGCGAGCGAGGTCGCGATCGCCCGCTCTTCGTTGCCTGCGGCAACTCCGGTGCAGCGGGCGCGGATGGACGCGGCGGTCCGCACGATCACGAACAAGGCCGCCGAAGGACTTTCCCGTCCGTGGGCGGACTCGGTGCGCTCGGCGATCCGGCGGCGCGAGGAGTCGCTCGGCGACGAGCTCGACCAGGCCGTCGCTCGGACGGACCTCGGTGTGTCCAGCCATCCCGGGTGGTGGAGCTTCGCCCGCGTGGTGCAGTGGCTGCTGTTCCTCGTGACGCTCGGCGGCGCCGCCTGGCTGATCGCCTTGCTGGTGGCGCGGATCGCTGATCGGAACGATCCGCCGCTGCCGGAGTGGAACGGCATCCCCTACGCGTGGATCATGCTGGTCGGTGGTGGCGTCCTGGGGCTGGCGCTCTCTTTCGTGTGCCGGCTGGCCGCCACGAGCGGAGCGCTGCGGCGGTCCAGGCAGGTTGCGACGGCACTGCGGGCCGAACTGGTGAACGTCGCCGACAGCCACGTGGTTGCACCGGCCCGCGAGGAGCTTGCGGCCTACACCAAGTGCCGCGACAGCGTCGCCGTCGCCCGCCAGTAGTCCTACCGGCGGGCAGGCGACGCTCGACCGCCGTACGTCCCAGGTGAGACGACGTGCAATCAGAGCTCGGCGTCTGGTGCGTACTGCGACAGGGAGATCTTGGCAGCGCTGAGGAGGTCCTCCTCGGTGGTGGTGCCGGACGCCCGGATGGCTTCGATCCAGGCGCGGACGGACTGCTCGTTGTAGTCGATGACCTCGGGGGAGTCGGCCATCTGCACCGGGTCGGTCTCGGCCGGCAGCTCGCCGGAGACGTAGAGCGCCAGGCCGAGCAGGCCGCCGTCCCAGCCCGGACCGACCCACAGTGCGCCGGAGCCACCGGGCGCCGGGGCCTCGCCCATCGAGTGTTCGAGTTCGAGCTCGGTGGAGGAGCCAGCGCCGGGCAGCAGCCGCAGCTCGAGCAGGCTGCTCGGGCCGCCGAACGTCACCTTGAAGCTCTTCGGCGGGTCGCACTCCAGGATGTCGCCGCCGGCGTTGCCCTCCAGCTGGAACGAGCCGCCGACCTTGAGGTCCCCGGTGACGGGCATGAACCAGCGCCGCATCCGCTCCGGGTCCGTCAGCGCGTCCCACACCTCCGCCGGCTCGGCCTGGTAGGAGCGGCGCATCAGCACCGTCACGGTCTCGCCGGTGCGGCTGACCTCGCGCTGGACCGCGTTGATGTGCTCGAGGATGTCGATCACGGATGGTTCCCTCTCCTGCTCGGCTGCTGAGACGATCCTCAGAATGCCGGGCAGGACTTATATAAGTCAAGATTGAGATAGTCATGCCGCCTCCGCCGTCGCGGACAGCGGGAGCGGTGCGACGGAGTACTCGTCGGGCGGGAACGGCGCGGCGGTCGTCTCGGCCGGGCGTTCGGCGGACTCGACGGGCGTGCGGACCGAGTCCGTGCGCGGCGCGTTCTTCGCGAAGGTCGTCGTACCGCGGTTGAGGTCGTGGCCGAGAGAGAAGGCTTCGAGGATGACGCGGCTGTGTTGTTCGCCGGAGTCGTCGGTCCATTCGTGAGTGCGGAGGCGGCCGGTGACGATGACGGGCTGGCCGATCCGGAGGGAGTCGAAGGCGTTCTGGGCGAGGCTCCGCCAGCACTGCACCGTGTACCACGTGGTCGGCTTGTCGACGTAGGTGTTGAGGGATCTGTCGAACTGGCGGGGAGTGGAGCCGAGCCGGAAGCTCGCGTGCGGAGTCTGCCGGATCTCCTTGAAATCGGGTTCGCTGCCGATCCAGCCCACAACAGTGAGGTAGGTGTCGCCGAGGCTCATGACGGTTCCTTCCGTTCGGAGAGCGATGTGCTGTCACCCGGAGAAGGTGCACCTGTCGCACCCCGATCGGCGCCCCGAACTTCGGGTCTGTGGACAACCGCCACGGCCTGGTTGGGAAACGGGCCACCCGAGCACATAGGCTCTGGGGTATGGCGGAATTCATCTACACGCTTCGCAACGTCCGGAAGGCGCACGGCGACAAGGTCGTTCTCGACAATGTCACGCTGAACTTCCTCACCGGCGCGAAGATCGGCGTGGTCGGGCCGAACGGCACCGGCAAGTCCTCGCTGTTCAAGATCATGGCGGGGCTCGACCAGCCCTCCAACGGCGAGGCCCGGCTGGCCGAGGGTGCGACGGTCGGGATCCTGCTGCAGGAACCGCCGCTGACCGAGGGCAAGACCGTGCTGGAGAACGTCGAGGAAGGGGTCGGCGACACCAAGCAGAAGCTGGACCGCTTCAACGAGATCTCCGCCGAGCTGGCCGACCCGGACGCCGACTACGACACGCTGCTGGCCGAGATGGGTGACCTGCAGACCGAGCTCGACCACCGCAACGCCTGGGATGTCGACGCCCAGTTGGAGCAGGCGATGGACGCGCTGCGGTGCCCGCCGGCCGACGTACTGGTGGACAACCTGTCCGGTGGTGAGCGCCGCCGGGTCGCGCTGTGCAAGCTCCTGCTGCAGCAGCCCGACCTGCTGCTCCTCGACGAGCCCACCAACCACCTGGACGCGGAGTCCGTGCTGTGGCTCGAGCAGCACCTGCAGAAGTACCCCGGCGCCGTCATGGCGATCACCCACGACCGGTACTTCCTGGACAACGTGGCCGAGTGGATCCTGGAAATGGACCGCGGCAAGACCTACGGGTACGAGGGGAACTACTCGAAGTACCTGGAGACCAAGCAGCAGCGGCTCGTCGTCGAGGGCGCGAAAGACGCGAAGCGCGCGAAGATCCTGGAGCGCGAGCTCGAGTGGGTCCGGTCGAACGCGAAGGCCCGGCAGACCAAGAGCAAGTCCCGGCTGGCCCGCTACGAGGAGCTCGCGGCCGAGGCCGAGCGGTCGCGGAAGCTGGACATCGACGAGATCAACATCCCGGCGGGCCCGCGACTGGGCAGCACCGTGCTCGAGGTCTCGAAGCTGGAGAAGGGTTTCGGCGACCGCAAGCTGATCGACGGCCTGAGCTTCAGCCTGCCGCGGGCCGGCATCGTCGGCATCGTCGGCCCGAACGGCGTCGGCAAGTCGACGCTGTTCCGGATGATCGTCGGCGAGGAGCAGCCGGACGCCGGCTCGCTCAAGGTCGGCGATACGGTCAAGATCTCGTACGTCGACCAGTCGCGCGGCGGCCTGGACCCGAAGAAGACGGTCTGGCAGCAGGTGTCCGACGAGCTCGACTACATCAAGGTCGCGAACTTCGAGATGCCGAGCCGGGCGTACGTCGCCTCGTTCGGTTTCAAGGGCCCGGACCAGCAGAAGCCGACCGGCGTCCTGTCCGGCGGTGAGCGGAACCGGCTGAACCTGGCGCTGACGCTGAAGATGGGCGGCAACCTGCTGCTCCTCGACGAGCCGACCAACGACCTGGACGTCGAGACCCTGCAGTCGCTCGAGGACGCCTTGCTGGAGTTCCCGGGCTGTGCGGTGGTCGTGTCCCACGACCGGTGGTTCCTGGACCGCGTGGCGACCCACATCCTGGCCTGGGAGGGTGGCGACGACGACCCGGCGAAGTGGTTCTGGTTCGAGGGCAACTTCGCCTCGTACGAGGCGAACAAGGTCGAGCGACTCGGCCCGGAGGCGGCGCGGCCGCACCGCGTCACGTACCGCAAGCTCAAGCGCGACTGAGTACGCCGTCGAAGGACCCCGTCTCCACGCAGGAGCCGGGGTCCTTCGTACTTTCCGACACTTAGCCCTTGCGCTAACTATCGAGTCGTGACAATACTTAGCCTCATGGCACAGTATTCGGCGGAGGTCGACGGCGTGTTCGTGGCGCTCGCCGATCCGACGCGGCGGAGGGTGATCCGGCGGCTGGGACGAGGACCGACGAGCGTGGGGGAGCTCGCCGCGGAGTTCCCGATCACGTTGCCCTCGTTCATGAAGCACGTCCGGACGCTCGAGTCGAACGGCCTCATCCGCACGGTGAAGACCGGGCGGGTCCGGACCTGTGTGCTCAATCGTGAACGGCTGGAACTGGTGGACGACTGGCTCGCCGAGCAGCGGCGGATCTGGGAGGACCGCACCGACCGGCTGGAGCGTTTCGTCACAAGGGAAGAGGAATCGTGAGTAGTGAACTGTTCGATCCGGAGCTGGATCTGCTGGTGGAGCGGGTGATCCGTGCGCCCCGGAAGACCGTGTGGCGGGCGTGGACCGATCCGAAGCGGTTCGAGCAGTGGTGGGTGCCGGCTCCGGCAGTCTGCCGCGTCGAGCGGCTGGACGTGCGGCCGGGCGGGGCGATCGTGACGCGGCTGAGCGAGGACGGCGGCGAGTTCGTCCCGCATCTCGACGCGGTGATTCTGGCCGCCGACAAGCTCGAGCGGATCGCGTTCACGAATGCGATCGACAGCACGTGGCGTCCGGCGGATCCACAGCCGATCGCGGTGACGGCCGACGTGTTCCTGGAGGATCACCCGGACGGTACGGCGTACCGGATGGTTGCCCGGCATGGCGATCCCACGAGTCGCAGGCGGCACGCGGAGCTCGGCTTCGCCGACGGTTGGGGCACCGTCATCGAGCAGCTCGCAGCGTTGGTCGAGCGATGAGGCTCGTACTGACGGAGTTCGTCACGCTCGATGGCGTCAGTCAGGGTCCGGGGTCGCCGACCGAGGACGCGAGCGACGGTTTCACCCGCGGCGGCTGGCTCGTGCCGTACATCGACGAGCTGTTCGTACGGCGGACCGCCGAGTGGCTGGAACGCGCCGACGGCCTACTGCTCGGGCGACGCACGTACGACGCCTTCGCGCGGGACTGGCCCCAAATCACTGACCCCGACGACCCGTACACCGAGCGGATGAACTCACTGCCGAAGTACGTCGTGAGCAGCACGCTCACCGCAGGCACGTGGCATCCGACGACCGTCCTGCGCAGTCTCGACGACGTCGAGGAGCTGAAACGACAGGCGGGCGGTGAGCTGCAGATCCATGGCAGTGCGCGACTCGGGAACGCGCTGCTGAAGGAAGGGGTGGTCGACTTGGTCCGCTTGGTCGTCGCGCCGACCGTGCTCGGCAGCGGGAGGCGGTTGTTCGAGCATCCCGTCGACGCGGCAGGGCTGCGGCTCACGGCGCAGGAGGCGACGCCGAGCGGTCTGCTGCTGCTCGAGTACGAGACGGTCGGTGCTGCTCCGGTGGCAGAGTACGAAGGCGTGACGGCGTACCTCTGAGTCAGCCGTCGCCGCCCCCTCCACCATCGAAACCACCGCCGTCGAACCCGCCGCCCCCGTCGAAGCCGCCGAAGTCGTGTCCGCCAGCGTCTCCCCAACCGCCGATCGCACCACTTTGTGCCTGGAAGCTGGCGATAGCGATGTAGCTCGCGCCCGCACCGGCAGTGAAGTACCCCATGCCGTACGGCGTGATTGCGGCCCCGGCCTCCCAGTACGGGACCCGGCGGCTGCCGTACCGGACGTAGCGGACCTCCGGCTCGTCACCGGCGCGGATGCGGGCGGCGTCCTGCGCACACGCCGGCACGGTCCGGGTGCCGACCTTCGGCTGGGTCCAGACGATGTCGATCGTCGACGGCCCGTGCTGCGGGTTGAAGAAGCACGGCACCCGCCGCTCCGGCACGGGCACGCCCCGCATACGCGCCTGGACGCAGGTGATCGCGTAGCGTCCCGTCGCCAAGGTGTCGGTGACCGAGCTGATCCCGTCGGCCTTTCGGATCCCCTTGACGGCCCGCTGCGCCGCCTCGTACGCGTCGAGCGCGACCTGGTAGTCCGACCGCGCGTCGGGGTCGAGCGGGTGCCCTTCCACCTGCGTGTCCAGCCGCCGCAGCTCCTCGCCGAGCAGCGTCACATCCTCGTCGGCCAGCTTGCGGATCTCCTCCAGTTCCTCGGCGTCACCGCGCTGTGCGGCTCGTCGGTCCCAGAGGTACCTGCCCGCGAGCGCCAACCCTCCGCCCCCCAAGGCGGTCAGCAGCCACCACATCTTCCGACGGTAGCGCCGACGAGCACTCGCGTCTGCGTGCTAGACCGTATGAGTCTGATAGTCGGTCAAAACGTTGTCGATGACTCGGAGGTCCTCGGTGATGAGGGCCTTCCACAGAGCCCACCCGCGGGCGCGGGCCCACGTGCCCGGGTCGTGATCGACAGCATCCCGGAACGCGGCGCGGGACGAGCCGGAGAAGAACGTGTAGGCGATGACCAGGTCGCAGGCAGGGTCGCCGACGCCCGACGTACCGAAGTCGATCACGGCGGACAGCTGACCGTCCTGGACCAGGAGGTTGCCGTTGGCGATGTCGCCGTGGAACCACACCAGCGGCCGATCCCATGACGTCGCCAGCGCCGCGTCCCACACCTCACGCGCGAGATCGGTGTCGATTCGCTCCTTGAGTACGGCGAGGGCCGCGAGCGTCTCGTCGTGGTAGTACTCCGGTGGAGCGCCGCGATGGAAGCTGTGCGCACCTGCGAGTGGTCCACCGGTCGCGTCGATGTCCTGCAAGGCCAGGATGAACGCCGCGATCGACCGTGCGAACTCGTCCAGATCGGCAATGGTTTCGACCGACGCGGTTTCGCCCGGGATCCACCGCCGGATCGCCCACGGATACGGATACCCCTCACCGGGCGCGCCCTTGGCCACCGCCTCGGGAATCTCGACCGGCAGCTGCGGGCCGAGAACCGGCAACCACTGGTGTTCCTTGTCGACAGCGGCCACGTAGCTCGTGTGCGTCGGCAGCCGCGCGGTCAGCCCGGAGCCGAGCCGGTACGTCCGGTTGTCCCAGCCGTCGATCTTGACCGGCGTCACCGGCAGGTCGGCCCACTGCGGGAACTGCTGCGCGATCAAGCGCCGTACCAGGTCTGCGTCGATGCCGGCGCGGCCGTCCTGATGGAAATCCGTCATCGCGCAAGCGTCCCGAAACCTCGCTGCGGTCTCAAAGTGTTTAGTCCAGGACTACAGCGTTGTCGACCGCGTCCTTGAGGAAGGCCGAGATCGTCTTCAATTCGTCGACGGAGCGGGTCGCCAGTACGGCGTGCATGCTCTCGCCCTGCTCGGCGTACAACGGCACCAGCTTCTCCTGGATCGCCTCCAGCGACGGCGTGACGACGACCTTGCGGCGGTCACGCGGATCGGACTCCCGGGTGACGAAACCGTGTGACTCCAGCCGGTCGATCACGCCGGTCACGGTGCCCGACGTCAGGCCGGTGTGCTCGGCGAGCTGCCGGGGCGTCATCGGGCCGTAGGTCTGCAGCAGCGTCATGAACTGGGAGTCGCTGGCGCCGAGGCCGACCTTCGCGGAGACCGCGTGGTTGAACAGCACCACGCCGGCGATGAACCGAACCATCCGCTGCTGGATCTCGCCGGCGAGCTCTTCTCGGGAACTGGTCATGGTCCGCCTCAGCATAGGGCTTGCATTTCTCTCGGATCCCCAAGATACTCGGCTTACCAAGATACTTGAAGAGACGAGGGATCATGAAGGTGCTGGTAATCGGCGGTGGGACGGGCGGGCTCGCGTTGGCACACGGTCTGCAGCGGGCCGGGATCGAGGTATCCGTGTTCGAGCGCGACGCGCTGCGGACGGACGGCCTGCACGGCTACCGGGTTGGCATCGACCCCGACGGCAGCCGGGCGCTGCATGCGCTGCTGCCGAAGGAGCTCTACGACACGTTCGTGGCCACGAAGGCGCGCGACCCGAAGTACTTCAACATGCTGACCGAGGATCTGAAGGAGCTGCTCTCGCTCGAACTGCCGGAGTCGACCGACCCGGTGGAGAGTGAGAAGTCGATCAGCCGGATGACTCTGCGCCAGGTGCTGCTGACCGGCCTCGACGGCATCGTGGAGTTCGGCAAGGAGTTCACCCGCTTCGAACAGCACGAAGACCACGTGACGGCGTACTTCGCCGACGGTACCAGCGCCACCGGCGGTCTCCTGGTCGCCGCCGACGGTTCAGGATCCCGCGTACGCCGTCAGTACCTGCCGCAGGCGAAGACCGAGCAGACCGGGATCGTGGCGATCGCCGGCAAGCTCCCGATCACCGCCGAGAGCGCCAAACTCGTGCCGCCGAAGGTGTTCGAGGGGATCTCGCTGGTCAATGCGCCGCGGGGGTTCGCCTGCATCCTGCACGTGATGGAGTTCCAGTGGGACCACGACGGGAATCTCAAGGACGGGATCGGCGGCAACACCGAGGAGCTGATCCGCCGCTGGCCGGGACTGCAGTTCGACAACACCCGCGACTACATCAACTGGGGGCTGTCGGCGGCCAAGGACAAGCTGCCCGCGAACATCATGGAGCTCCGCGGCGCGGAACTGATCAAGACGGCGCTGGATGTGACGCCCGGCTGGCACCCGAACCTGCGCCGGCTGTTCGAGCTGACCGATCCGGGCACCTGCTTCCCGGTGAACATCTGGACCTCGGTCCCGCTCGACCCTTGGGAGAGCAGCAACGTCACGCTGCTCGGGGACGCGATCCACACCATGACGCCCGGTCGCGGCGTCGGCGCGAACACGGCGCTCCGCGACGCCGTGAACCTGTGCCGGAAGCTCATCGATGTCCGTGACGGCAGGCGAGAACTCGTCCCGGCCGTGCGTGACTACGAGGCCCGGATGATCGAGTACGGCTTCGACGCGGTCCTCAAGTCGCGCGCGCAGATGACGTCCGACGATCCGGTGCACAAGCCGGGCATCGGCCGGCTGGCGCTGGCAGGCATGCGTACGGCGATGCGCACGGTCAACCACCTACCGCCGGCCAAGCGGCGGATGCGCGACCAGATGATGACCTACCGCGGCGCCAACCGCGATGAGCTGACCCTGGAGATCTAACGCTGGCCGATGTGCTCGGAGACAGAGTCGAACACGCGGCCGACCGCGGCGAAGTCCTCGGGGCTCGCGAGGTCGACCAGGTTCTCCCGGACGCCTTCGACGTGGTACGGCGCGGCCTGCTCGAGCAGGGTGAGCCCCGCGTCGGTCAGCTCGGCCCACACGCCACGCTTGTCGCTCGTGCACGACGTACGGCGGACCAACTCGGCGGCCTCGAGGCGGCCGACGGTGTGCGTCAGGCGGGACCGGCTCTGGTGCAGCCGGTCGGCGAGGTCGGCCATCCGGAGCCGCCGGTCAGGCGCCTCGGAGAGCCGGACCAGGATCTCGTAGTCGTTGATCCCGAGGCCGAACTGGCGCAGGTCGTCGTCGAGTTTGGCCATCAGGCGTGCGGTGCCCAGCAGGTACGCACGCCACGCGACCTGCTGCTCGGCGTTGAGCCACCGAGTCCCCCGGTCCATCTCAGTCTCCATCGTCACGGGAACAGTGTAGCGGGAATGTAGTTGACTTTTAAACCGTTGATCCCTACTGTCGTAGTCATCGGTTGAAGATTTAACTATAGACCTGGCTGCGTCGCCCCCGACCAGCAACAGCACTTTCCGAGAGGACCCCATGAGCGACACCACCACCGGCACCCTGACCAGCAGCATCCCCGGCCTGGTCGCCGGCACGTACGCCATCGACGCCGCGCACAGCGAGATCGGCTTCACCGTCCGCCACCTGATGACCAAGGTCCGCGGCACCTTCCAGGAGTTCAGCGGCGAGATCGTCGTCAAGGACACCATCGAGGATTCTGCGACGAACGTCTCCGTCGAGCTGGGCTCCGTGCACACCCGCAGCGAGCAGCGCGACGGTCACCTGCGCTCCGGCGACTTCTTCGACGCCGAGAACAGCCCGAAGATGACCTTCGTCAGCTCCGCGATCAAGCCCGAGGGCGACGACTACGTCCTGGCCGGCGAGCTCACCATCAAGAACGTCACCAAGCCGATCGAGCTCGCGGTCGAGTTCCTCGGTGTCGACCAGAACGCGTACGGCCAGACCATCATCGGCTTCGAGGCCTCCGCGTCGATCAGCCGCAAGGAGTGGGGCATCGACTTCAACGTGCCGCTCGAGGGCGGCAAGCTGCTGATCGGTGACAAGGTGGACATCCACCTCGACGTCCAGGCGGCACTGCAGGCCTGATCTCCGGCAAGCCCCCGCGCCAGGTGGTGCGGGGGCTTTGCTATGCCTGGACCATGCGGTGCGCGAGGTCGGCGTACAACTTGCCGAGGGCTGCGGGGTCGCCGCGGTGGGGGGTGTACCAGCGGGCTACGTCGATGGACAGCGAGAGTACGGCGAGAGTCGTGCCGGGCAGGTCGGCGACGGCGAAGGAACCGTCCTGTACGCCGTCTGCCAGCACCTGCTCGATCTGCGCGGAGATGGCGCGGCGGATCGTCGCGACCTCTGCCAGGTGCTCGGGGCTCAGTGCTGCCAGCTCGTACTGGACCACTCGCGCGATCGTGTGGTGTTGCGCGTGCCAGGCGGTGAAGGCGGCGACCAGAGAGCGCAGCCGGTCCGCGGGGGCCGGGCCGGTGTCGGCGGAACGCAGTACGTCCAGGGCGGCGTTGTGGCCGTACAGGCTGATCTCGAAGAGCAGGCGTTCCTTGGACGGGTAGTGCACGTACAGGGCGGCCGGACTCATCCCGGCGCGGGAGGCGATGTCGCGGGTCGTTGTGGCCTGGTAACCGCGTTCCGCGAACGCGTCGACGGCGCCGGTGAGCAGCCGGCGGGCTGCGGCCGGCTGAACGTGCTCCCACACCAGGGGATCGGTGACTGCGGACACGTTGACACCTTGCACCAAACGCGTGAAGCTAAGCAAGCGCTTAGCGAAGCGGAAAAATGTGCACAGCGCCACGCATCTCACACCTTGGGGAGGCCTCATGGAGCGCGTCATCTTCAACGAGGATCACCACGCATTCCGAGCCAGCGCCAAGGAGTACTGCGAACGCTCGCTGGTGCCGCGGATGGACCAGTTCCTCGAAGAGAAGACGATCGACCGCGCTGCCTGGCTGGAGGCCGGCAAGCAGGGCTTCCTCGGGCTGGACGTGCCGGAGGAGTACGGCGGATCGAGCGTCGGCGACTACCGGTTCAACGCGGTGTTCGCCGAGGAGGTGTCGAAGGTCTCCGCGTCGCTGTCGAGCTGCTTCGGCATCCACTACGACTGCTGCGCGCCGTACCTCGTGGATCTCGGGACCGAGGAGCAGAAGCAGCGCTGGCTGCCCAAGTTCTGCGCCGGTGAGTACGTCGCCGCGATCGGGATGACCGAGCCGTCGGGTGGTTCGGACCTGGCCGCGCTGAAGACGACCGCGAAGAAGGCCGACGGCGGCTGGGTGCTGAACGGGTCGAAGACCTTCATCACCAACGGCGACATGGCCGACCTGGTCATCGTCGCCGCGCGGACCGACCCGTCGAAGGGCGCGAAGGGCATCACGCTGTTCGTGGTCGAGGAGGGCATGGAGGGCTTCGCCCGCGGCCGCAAGCTCGACAAGGTTGGCCAGACCGAGTCCGGTACGTCGGAACTCTTCTTCGAGGACGTGTTCGTCGGTGACGACAACGTGCTCGGCGAGGTGGACCGCGGCTTCATCCACATGATGGAGCGGCTCGCGCAGGAGCGCGTCGGCGCCGCGGTGTCGAACATCGCGCACGCGACGCAGATCCTCGACGAGACGATCGAGTACGTGAAGCAGCGCAAGGCGTTCGGCCAGCCGGTCGGCTCGTTCCAGTACAACAAGTTCCTGGTCGCCGAGCTGGTCACCAAGGCCGAGGTCACGCAGGCGTACGTCGACAACGCGATCGTCGCGCACGACGAGGACCGGCTGTCCGCGGTCGACGCCGCGAAGACCAAGTGGTGGAGCGCCCACGTGCAGAACGAGATCCTGGACGCGTGCGTCCAGCTGCACGGCGGGTACGGCTACATGAACGAGTACCGGGTCGCCCGCGCCTGGCGCGATGCCCGTGTGACCAAGATCTGGGCCGGCTCGAACGAGATCATGAAGGAACTCATCGGCCGCGACTTGGGCCTGTGAACTGGCCTCTAGGGAGGACCTGCAATGCCTGAAGCAGTCATCGTGTCCACGGCCCGCTCGCCGATCGGCCGTGCGCACAAGGGGTCGCTGACCACGATCCGGCCGGACGACCTCGCCGTACAGATGATCAACGCGGCGGTCAGCAAGGTCGGGCTGACCGGTGACCAGATCGAGGACCTGGCGCTCGGCTGCGCGGAGCCGCACGACGAGCACGGCGGCAACATGGCGCGTCGGGTCGCGGTCCAGCTGGGCTGGGACAACACGCCGGCGACCACGGTCAACCGGTTCTGCGCGTCGTCGACGCAGACCGCGCGGATGGCGTACCACGCGATCAAGTCCGGTGAGGGCGACATCTTCGTCAGCGCGGGCGTCGAGTGTGTCTCGCGGTACAAGAACTTCGGCTCGGCCGGGGTCGGTGACCCGAGCTCGTTCAACGAGGTCTTCACCGACGCGGTCGCGCGGACCGAGAAGTACGCAGAGACCAACGACACCTGGCACGACCCGCGCGAGGACGGGCTGATCCCCGACATCTACATCTCGATGGGGCAGACCGCCGAGAACGTGGCGACGCTGCGGGGTATCAGCCGCGCGGACCAGGACGTGTTCGGCGTCCGCTCGCAGAACCTGGCCGAGAAGGCGATCAACAACGGGTTCTTCGAGCGCGAGATCACGCCGGTGACGCTGCCGGACGGGACCGTGGTGAGCAAGGACGACGGACCGCGTGCCGGTACGACGCTGGAGAAGGTCAGCCAGCTCAAGCCGGTGTTCCGCCCCGACGGCACTGTGACGGCCGGCAACTGCTGCCCGCTGAACGACGGCGCTGCAGCGGTCGTGATCATGAGCGACACCAAGGCGCGCGAGCTCGGCCTGACGCCGCTGGCGCGGATCGTGTCGACCGGGGTCAGCGGGCTGTCGCCGGAGATCATGGGCCTCGGTCCGGTCGAGGCGTCGAAGCAGGCGCTGGCGCGGGCCGGGATGAGCATCAGCGACATCGGCCTGGTCGAGATCAACGAGGCGTTCGCGGTCCAGGTGATCGGGTCGGCGCGTGAGCTCGGCATCGACGAGGACAAGCTGAACGTGCACGGCGGGGCGATCGCGCTCGGCCACCCGTTCGGTTCGACCGGCGCGCGGATCATGACCACGCTGGTGAACGGCCTGCAGTTCGAGGACAAGCAGTTCGGTCTCGAGACGATGTGCGTCGGCGGCGGTCAGGGGATGGCGATCGTTCTCGAGCGCCTCAGCTGATGGCGCTGGACGGCCGAACGGCGATCGTCACCGGAGCGTCCCGCGGTATCGGGCTGGCGATCGCGCAGCGCCTGGTGGCCGATGGCGCTCGCGTCGTCATCACCGGCCGGACCCAGGAGACCCTCGACGAGGCGGTCAAGACCCTGGGCGGCCGGAAGCACGCGCTGGCCGTGGCCGGGAAGGCGGCCGACCCGACGCACCGGGGCGCGGTCGTGGCCGCGGCGGTGGCGACGTACGGATCGGTGGATCTGCTGGTCAACAACGCCGGCATCAACCCGATCTACGGGAAGCTGCTGGACGTCGACCAGACGGTCGCGGCCAAGATGGTGGACACCAACGTGCTGGCCACGATCGCCTGGGTGAAGGCCTGCCGGGACGCGTGGATGCGCGCCCACGGCGGGGCCGTGGTCAACCTGTCCTCGGTGGCCGGTCTGGGGCCGTCGCCGGGCATCGGGTGGTACGGAGCGACCAAGGCGATGCTGTCCCGGGTCACGCAGGAACTGGCCGTCGAGCTGGCTCCGGAGATCCGGGTGAACGCCGTGGCTCCGGCGGTGGTCAAGACCAAGTTCGCCGGAGCGCTCTACGAAGGGCGTGAGGACAAGGTGGCGTCGACGTACCCGCTGCGTCGGCTGGGCCGGCCGGAGGACGTCGCCTCGCTGGTGTGGTTCCTGCTGTCCGACGAGGCGTCGTGGATCACCGGCCAGACCATCACCATCGACGGCGGCCTGATGCTGAACGGCGGGATCGCCTAGGGCTGGCGGCCCTGCCAGCCAGCCAGTTGGTCGTACGGCGACGCGTCGGCAGACACCTGTACTACCGGGCCGAACGGAACGTGCCCGCCGCGCTGCTCGGCCGGGACGTACTGGCGCACCATCGGAAGCACCTGCGTCGCCAGAGCGTCGTCCAGCTGGTCGAGACGACCAGTGGCCTTCGCCAGGTCCCAGGAGTGCGTGGTGAGCTCACCTGTGTACGCAGCGATGGCAGCTGCGCCGGGCAGGGTGCCCCACGGCAGCTTGCAGATCTGGCCGAGTACGGCGTCGTCGGCGAGGGTGTCGTCCAGTGACACCCGGCGTTCCTTCCAGGCAGCCGGCACGTCGTCGACGCCAGTTGTCACCACCGGAATCGTCAGCGGGTCGCCGCCGTTCAATGCGAGGTCGATGCGCGCGACGACGGTCAGCAGGTGGCCCAGCAGTGTGCGGACGTCGTACTCGTCGCAGGGGGTCGGTAGGTCGAGGTCGTCGGGCCCGGTGGTGTTGACGAGGTGCTCGGTCTGGTCGAGGGCGCGGACGAACAGTGCGCGTGGGTCGTTGGTCATGGAGACAGCTTCCAGGGGTATATACGACATCTTCTGTCCCATATTGTTGACGGCATGCGAGCGGACCGGTTGTTGCAGATCATCCTGTTGCTGCAGCGGCATGAGCGGTTGAGCGCGCGGGACCTCGCCGAGCGGCTGGAGGTGTCGACGCGGACGGTCATGCGCGACATGGAGGCGTTGTCCGCGGCCGGCGTACCGGTGTACTCCGAGCGGGGGCGCAACGGGGGCTGTGTGTTGCTGCCTGGGTATCGCGCCGACGTGAGTGAGCTGACGCCGCGAGAGGCGCAGGCGTTGTTCGCGTGGTCTGGGCGGGCGGCGTTGTCGGAGGAGCTCGGGCTGCAGGATGCGCTGCACTCGGCGATGGGGAAGCTGTCCGCGACGTTGCCGGTGGAGCTGCAGGGAGACGTGGACGCGTTGTCCGGTGCGATCGTCGTGGACCGGCGGCGGTGGTTCGCGGAGGCGGAGGACACCGGTGCGTTGCCCGTACTGCGGCAGGCCGTCGTCAAGCGTCGACGGGTGCGACTGCGGTACGCGTCGGCGAGTGAGGGCGTTCAGCAACGAACTGTCGACCCGTGGGGGCTCGTCGAGCAGGCGGGGCGGTGGTACCTGGTGGCGGCGCATCGCGGGGCGGCGCGCATGTACCGGGTGTCTCGGGTCGAGCAGGCCGACGTACTCGAAGAGGCGGCGGAACGGCCCGATGGTTTGGACGTCCGCGCCGAATGGGAGCGGCTGCGGTCCGGACTCGAGCGGCAGGCACCCGTCGGAGTCGACGTACTGGTCCGGGTACGGCCGGAGAAGGTGGAGCTGATCCGGCGGATCGCCTCGCCGATGCTCGCCAAGGGTGAGGTGGCGCGCGACGTGCCGTCGGACGACGAGTGGCCGCACTTGCGGTTGCACTTCCGGATCCGCGAGGCGGCGTGCGGCGTACTGCTCGGATTCGCGGGCGACCTGGAGGTGCTCGAACCGGGCGATCTGCGCGCCCGGATGCTGGAGCTGGCCCAGGCCGCCCTGGCGACCTACGGCTGACGGGTGGCCACGAAGGTCTGGCGCAGGATGACGTTGCCCTCGGCATCGAGGTCCTCGTTGCGCCAGTGGAAGCCGGTCGCGGTGATGCCGGTGAATTCCCAGCGGGTGTTGGCGATCTGTGACTCGAGGGTGATGGTGTCCGCGGTCGCGTGCGCGATGAACGGCATGACGAACGCCGCCTTCGGGCCCATCCAGGTCGAGCGGAACGCCTGCAGTTCCGGATCGTAGATGCGAATCGACAGCCCCCACTCACCGTCGCCGTCGGTGGCTCGCGCGGCCCGGCTCGGGGTGATCCAGACGTCCGCGACCGCGCGGCCGTCGAGCGCCCAGGCGAAGTGCCACTCACCCTTCGTCTGCCGGGTGATCGCGCCGCTGTCGTCGTACCAGGCGACGTCGAGGTCCCAGCTGCCGATCAGCGGTGCGAACGGCCGGAATGCGTCGGCGTACTCGGGGCGCGGGTTGTCGGCGACCATCAGGCCGGCGAGGGTGCGGGCGGCTGCCGCTCCATCGGTCATCTGCATGGTGGCTGTTTACGCCTGACGGCCGCGAGAGGTCAAGGGTAAATGCGGACGCCCCGCCGCCGGTGACCCCGTCGCGTGGAACCACGATGGCACTTCCGGCGGTCGGGGCGATCAGTCCGACAGCACCGCGCCACTTTAGTACGAGTCCGCTACACAGCCGAATCACAAGAGACTCGCCGCCGTTGCGATCACGTTGCTGGTTGTTAATGCGTGGCGTGGGTACGGCGCGCTGGCTAAGGTCCGGGAGCATGAGGACCCGGGCGGTGGTACGGCAGGCCGTGGCAGACGACGCCGAGGCAGTGGCAGCGGTACGACGGGTAGTAGCGCCGTACAAGGTCATGTCGCCCGCGGCGACGCGGCACATGCTCACCGTCCAGTCGCCGGGGGAGCGGTTCCTGCCGCTGGTCGCCGAACGCGACGGCGAGGTCGTCGCCTGGGCGTCGGCCGGCCTGAACGTCTGGACGAGCGATCCGGGCCAGGCCCACTTGAGCATCTTCGTGCACCCGGAGCAGCGCAAGCAGGGCATCGGCAGCGAGCTCGCCGAGCGACTGCACCAGCACCTCACCGAGGTCGGAGCGATCCGGGTGCGGACGTTCGTCCAGCCCGAGGGCCTCGAGTTCGCCCGCAACCTCGGGTACGACGGGACGCGCCAGATGCACTTCTCCGGCGTCGAGCTGACGTCGTTGCCCGAGCCACCGGAGACGCCCGAGGGGATCGAACTCGTCGCCTTCGACACCGTGGATGCGCACGCGGCGTACACGGCCGACGCGATCGCCTCGCTGGACGAGCCGAGTGACTCGCCGCTGGACTCGGTCGACTACGACCGGTGGCTGGAAGAGATCTGGAACGGCCCGGCGATGGACAAGTCGCTCAGTGTCGCCGCGATGGCAGGCGACGAGATGGCGTCGTTCACGGTGGTCGAGACGCACAGTGACCGGATGTGGTCGGGCATGACCGGCACGATTCCGGGGTACCGCGGGAGAGGGCTGGCGAAGCTGGTGAAGTCGGTCGCTCTGCGGCGTGCGGCGACCGCCGGGATCACAGCGGCGTACACCTCCAACGACGACGAGAACGGCCCGATGCTTGCCGTCAACAACTGGCTCGGGTACCGGCGGGTGCAGACCGAGATGGGCCTGCTCAGAACCCTCTGAAACAGAGCTGCAATCAGTTTCCCTCCGGTATGCACCTGAAGAAACGTTACCTTCCGGGGGACTTCGTCGTTGGAGTTCCCAAGGAGTTCGGATGGAGATCAGGGCAGCGGGTCCGGGGGATGTCGACGCAGCGGTGGCGATGCACGATGCGCTCGTTCCGTATCTGGTGATCACGCGCAGTGCGTTGACCCGTCGGCTGGCGACGCCGGCCGACGCCGGGCGCGGGTCGTTCGTGGCGGTGGACGACGGCGGCCTGGTGGGCTGGGCGTCGAGCGGCCTGATCGGCGGATCCGACCCGCTGGACGGCGAGCTGCGGTTGCTGGTCCGGCCGGAGTACCGCGGCCAAGGGATCGGTACGCGGCTGCTCGGGGAGATCCATGCCGGCCTGCGGGCGGCGGGAGCCACGTCGGCGCGGGTGTTCGCCGACCCGGGCACTGTGGAATGGGCGGCGCGGTTCGGTTACCGGCAGACCCGGCAGGTGCACTACGCGGGCATCGACCCGCGCAAGGCGCCGGACCTTCCCGAGGTCCCGAGCGAGGTGGAGCTGATCCCGTTCACCGAGGTCGATCCGCGCTTGCTGCACGCCGCCGACGAGGTCGCCCAGCGCACCAAGCCGGGCGACGCCAAGATCTCCTCCCAGCCGTACGACGGATGGCTCGCCGACATCTGGAACTCACCCGACCTGATGCACGCTGTGAGCGTCGCCGCCAGGCACGAGGGCCGGATCATCGCGTTCACCCGCAACCACGGCGACGGCACCAAGATCTGGTCGAGGATGACGTCCACGCTGCCGGAGTACCGCGGTCGCGGCCTCGCCAAGCTGGTCAAGACCGCCGCGCTGCACCGCGCCGCCGCGGCCGGCGTGCAGGGCGCGTACACCGCCAACTACGACGGCAACGCGCCGATGCTCGCCGTCAACGAATGGCTCGGCTACGCCCGCATCGCCACGCATGCGGTGCTCATCTGCCCGCTCTAGGGAACCAGCAGTACGACGGTTTCCGCGACGCAGGCCGGCTTGGTGGAGTTCTCCAGTTCGATCACCCAGTTGAGGGAGACCTGGATGCCTGCCGGGGTCTGCACCGCGTTCGCGATCGACGCGCCGGCGCGGACCCGGCTGCCGACCGGGACCGGGGCGGGGAAGCGGACCTTGTTGACGCCGTAGTTGAGCTTCGCGGTCACACCTTCGACCTTGAACAGCTCCTCGCCGAAGCGGGCGATCAGGCTCAGCGTCAGGTAGCCGTGCGCGATCGTTCCGCCGTACGGACCCTTGGCGGCCCGCTCGACGTCGACATGGATCCACTGATGGTCACCGGTCGCCTCGGCGAACTGATTCACCTGCTCCTGGGTGATCTCCAGCCACGCGGTCTCGCCGAGCGGCGTTCCGACCGCGTGCACGACCTCGTCGACGCCGTCGAACGTCTGCGGCATGTCGGCTTCTCCTCAGTTCCCTGTTAGTTGCGGGGTCCGCCGGCGACGTACAGAACCTGGCCGGACACGAAGCCGGCCTCCTCGCTGCAGAAGAACGACGCCGCGGCGGCGATGTCTTCCGGCTTGCCGGTCCGGTTCACCGGGATGGTGGCGGCGGTGGCCTTCTTGAACTCCTCGAAGTCGACGCCGACCCTGGCCGCGGTGGCCGCGGTCATGTCGGTCTCGATGAAGCCCGGCGCGATCGCGTTCGCGGTGACGCCGAACTTGCCCAGCTCGATCGCGAGCGTCTTCGCCAGACCCTGCAGGCCCGCCTTCGCGGACGCGTAGTTCGCCTGGCCGCGGTTGCCGAGCGCCGAGGTCGACGAGAGGAAGACGAGCCGTCCGTACTTGGCCTCGACCATGTGCGCCTGGCAGGCCTTCGACATCAGGAAGCTGCCCTTGAGGTGCACCGACATGACCGTGTCCCAGTCGTCCTCGGACATCTTGAACAGCAGGTTGTCGCGCAGTACGCCGGCGTTGTTGACCAGGATCGTCGGTGCGCCCAGCTCCGCGACGACCCGCTCGACCGCAGCCGTGACCTGGTCGGACTTGCTGACGTCGGCGCCGACGCCGATCGCCTTGCCGCCGGCCTCGGTGATCGCCTTCACGGTCGCGTCGCAGGCGCCCTCGTCGAGGTCGATGACCGCGACGGCGTTACCGTCCGCCGCGAGCCGCTGCGCGACGGCCGCGCCGATTCCCCGGGCTGCCCCGGTCACGATCGCCACCCGCTGCGTGCTCATCCACCACTCCAATCGGTGCACTGGTCTGCCGAAGATGACATTACCCACGGTCAGTCACCGGGGTAGTGCCCCGGATGACATGATCGTCGTGTGGATCATCACAACCGCCACGTCTACCACTGCCCGTTGCGCTGGGGCGACATGGACGCGCTCGGACACGTGAACAACGGCCGGTACGTCGACTACCTCCAGGACGCCCGCGTCGATTTCCTGTTCCGGACCGCCAAGGAGCTCGGCGCCGACAACCTCGAGACCGGCCTGCTGGTGGCCCGGCACGAGGTGCAGTACCGCGCGCCGCTGCACTTCCGGCCCGAACCGGTGCGGATCGAGCTCTGGATCAGCGAGATCCGGGCCGCGTCGTTCACGGTCGACTACGAGATCCTCGACGCCGAACCGGAACGCCGTACCTATGTCGAGGCGAAGACCAAGCTGGTCCCGTTCGACTTCGCGGCCAACCGCCTGCGCCGGATCACCCCGGTCGAGCGCGAGGCCCTCGAGAAGCTGGTGGGCGCATGACCTTCACCCATCCTGTCCTCGTCCGGTGGTCGGACATCGACTCGTACGACCATGTGAACAACGTGCGGTACTTCGACTACCTGCAGGAGGCCCGGATCGCGTTCCTCGGGCAGGTGATGGAGACCACGGGCGACTTCTTCGCGCAGTACCCGTGCGTGCTGGTCAGTCAGACCGTCGACTACCTGCGGCCGATCCTGCTGCGGCACCCGCCGTACGACGTGGACGTGTGGATCGCATCCGTCGGTACGTCGTCGTACACGCTGGGCTCGCGGATCGTCGATCGCAGTGGCGAGTCGGAGGACGTGTACGCCAAGGCGGAGTCTGTGATCGTCGCAGTGGACGGGACGACGCACGCGAAACGAGCCCTCGGAGACCCCGAACGGGCAGCCCTGCTGAAGCATCTTGTGACCACTTGAGAGACTAGGTCCGAGATGACTGAGCAGCAGAGCTTCTACGACGCCGTCGGTGGGGCGGAGACCTTCCACCGATTGGTGGCAGCGTTCTACCGCGGTGTTGCCGCCGACCCGGAACTGCGGGCGATGTACCCGGAGGAGGATCTCGGTCCGGCCGAGGAGCGCTTCCGGATGTTCCTGGAGCAGTACTGGGGCGGCCCCAAGACGTACTCCGAGCAGCGTGGGCACCCCCGGCTGCGGATGCGGCACGCCCCGTTCGCCGTCACCCCGACCGCACGGGACCGCTGGCTCGGCCACATGCGGGCCGCGCTCGACGAGCTCGGCCTGACCCCGGAGCGGGACGAGGAGATCTGGCGCTACATGGTGATGGCCGCGCACAGCATGGTGAACACCGACGAACCGCAGTACCCGGGCGCGATCGACGTGTCCGGCCGCTGAACCTTCTAAGGAGAAACACGAGCATGGCTGCTACCCGTACCGCCAAGGCCCACTGGGAAGGCTCGCTGCTGGAGGGCGGCGGTCAGGTCAACCTGGAGTCGTCCGGTCTCGGCTCCTTCGACGTGACCTGGGCCGCGCGCACCGAGCCGGAGGCCAGCGGCCGGACCAGCCCCGAGGAGCTGCTCGGCGCCGCGCACTCGGCGTGCTTCTCGATGGCGCTGTCGCACGCGCTCGCGCAGGCCGGCAACCCGCCGGCCTCGTTGGACACCCAGGCCGACGTGACTTTCCAGCCCGGTGAGGGCATCACCGGCATCAAGCTGTCCGTGAACGGCAACGTCCCCGGCCTGACCGCCGACGAGTTCGCCGAGTTCGCCGAGGGCGCCAAGAAGAACTGCCCGGTCTCCCAGGCGCTGACCGGAACGACCATCACCCTGGACGTCACCTTCACCGCCTGAGCCACCGGCCCGAACGCCTCCCGCGCAGAGTTCTGCGCGGGATGCGTTTTGTCGGTGGGGCGGTGCAGACTCTGCGCATGCTCGATGCGTTGCTCGACAATCACCTCGCCTTCCTCGCTGCCCATCGCGGTTCGGTACGGCGGTCCGCTGAGGCGATCGAGGTGGTTGGGGAGTCGGAGGAGTTCTCTGCGTGGATACCGCTCACGCCCGATGCGGAGATTCCGGCCGGTGTGCGGACGGTTCGGCTCGTGCCTGGGAGCGGAGCGGGGTGGGAAGAGCGGTTGGCCGCGGCGGGGTTCAAGGCTGCCGAGGTGCTGGTGCACATGGAGGCGCCGGCCGGGTCAGCGGTTGGAGAGCCCGTGGCGGCGATCCGCTCGGAGGCGGACGCGGTGGGGTTCGCACAGGTGCAGAGTGCGGCGTTTCTCGAGGTGGGGGAGCCGGACTACGACTGGTGGCAACAGATGTTCGTCGAGCAGGCCCTGCGGAACTACCGGGCGCCCGACCAGTCGCTCTACCTGCTCCGCGTGGACGGCGATCCGGCGGCGATCACGTTGGTACTGCGGACCGGGCCGGTCGCCGGCGTCTACGCGGTCGCGACCAAACCGCAGTACCGCGGCCGGGGTCTGGCGACGCGGCTGCTCGCGCAGGCGCGCCGCGACGCGGCCGGTGGGCGGCTCACGTTGCAGGTGGTCGAGGGCTCGGACGCTGAGCGCCTGTACCTCAGCGTTGGTTTTCGTCCTGCTTACCGCTCGCCACACTTTCGTCGGTCTTGACTTCTTCCTCCTTCTCGGTGCCGGAGCCGACGCCGGAGGAGGCGGCGCTGTTCGGGTCGCGCGTGGTCAGGTTGCCGACCCGGAGCACCTCGCCGTTGCGGACATACCAGGTGGTGCCGTCCTCGCCGCGCAGGGTGGTGATCCGGAGGCCGACCGCGACGACGACGCCGGTCGCCTTCTCCATATCGATCAGGTCGCCGACGCCGTACTGGTCCTCGAAGATCATGAACACGCCGGCCAGGAAGTCCTTCACCAGCGTCTGCGCGCCGAACCCGAGCGCCACGCCGATGATGCTCGCGGACGCGATCACCGGCATGATGTTGAAGCCGAGCTCGGCCAGCACCATCACCACCAGGACGGCGGCCAGCACGATCGTCACGATGCTGCTCAGGAGCGAGCCGATCGTCTGGGCGCGCTGGGCGCGGCGCTCACTCGCGAGCGTGTTCTCGACGAAGTCCTGACCGATCCTGGACTTCGACAGCACCCCTGCGACAGCGCCGTTCCCGGTTCGCCGGGCGAACCGCCGGATCACCTTGTGCAGCACCCAGCGGAGTAGGAAGAAGCCGATGATCAGGCCGGCGATCCGGGCAGGCACGACCACGACCTGGTCGGTCACCTCCAGCTTGCCGTCGTTGCCGGTCCGGAAGAACGTCGGGAAGGCGTCCGGCAGGCTCAGCAACGGTGAAAACAGGGGGTGACTGACTAAGGACACAAGGTAGCTGGTCAGAATAGGCATCTCGCCGCCTGATGTTAGTAGGGCTGACAAGGAGACGCGATCGCATGTCGAGCCGGCTGGACGACGAGCTGTCCAGGCTCGTGAGTGCTGGTGTGCTGCGCCAGTACCAGGCCGAGTCGATCCGGGACGCCGCCGACGCGGAGATCGACGCAGCGCTCGCCGACCCGGGCCGTCCGCGTCCGCAGCGGGAGCCTGAAGGGCCTGAGCCGGCCGAGGAGGAGGAGCCGCCCGCCGCTGCCCACACCAGCGCGCTGGTCGAGGTGCTCGGCTACATCGGCGGCGCGCTGCTGCTCGGTGCGGTCGCGCTCCTGACCTTGGCGAACTGGGGCGAAATGGGCCGCGCCGCGCGGATCACCACCGGTACGGCGGCCGCGGTCGTCCTGCTCGGTTCGGCCGTGGTGCTGGCGCTGCTGCGGCGCCGGGAACAGTTGAGTTCGGCGCTCGCGGCGCTGGGGTGTTGCGTGGCCGGGTTCGCGACGTTCGTGGCGGTCGAGGGGGAGGCCGGACGGGTCGTCGGGGTGGCGGTCGCGCTGGCGCTGGCCGCCGCCGGGTTGTGGTGGCTCAAGGAGCCTTCGTTGCTGGTGGCAACGTTCGGGATCCTGGCCGTCGGTGTGTTGGTGATCACGGCAGATGTCCTCACTCCGGACACCGGGTCGGCCACCAACAGCGCGGGCATCGCCGGGACCGGATTCATCCTGGTGGCGTTCGTGTTCGCGATGCTCGGCCTGGTGCGCGATCAGGTGACGTCGTGGTCACTGGCCGGAGCCGCGATGTTCAGCTCCTCGATCTGCTGGCTGGTGCAGGAGCGCGGCGAGATCATGGCGCTCGCAGTCGGTACGGCGGGACCTGCGGCGTTGCTGGTCGCCTACGGGCGGACACGGCGTTCGGCGTACGCCGTGGTGGGCTGCTCGATCCTCCTGGTCATCTGGCCGACGGCGCTTTACCAGCTGACCGACAACCTGGCCGGCGTGGCCATCGGACTCGTCGTAGCCAGCGCAGTCCTCCTACTGGCGGTACTGATGCTCAGCCGCCGCCGCTCGAACGAGTAACGCAACGCGCGCCGTTTGGCCGTTGACGCGGTTGATGCGGCAGACTCGCTGGGGTGACTGCTCCCACTCCGGCCCTTGTCGAGCTAGCGGTTGCCCATGGCGTGGCGACGGAGTACTGGAACTGGCAGGGCGAGCATGTGGTCGTCTCGAGCGAGGTCGTGGCCGACGTACTCGCGGCACTCGGTGTGGACGCGTCGACACCGGAGAAGGCGGCCCTGGCGCTGGCCGAGCACCAGCAGGCGCGCTGGCGTCGTACGCTGCCCGCCACCGTGGTGATGAGGGAGGGCTGGACCCCCTGGTTCGCCGTACACCTGCCGCACGGGTCGTCGGCGGAGGTGTGGGTGGACCTCGAGGACGGCGGTCAGCGGCGGGACATCCCGCAGCAGGACCACCTGGTCGAGCCAGAGTGGATCGACGGGGTACAGGTCGGTGAAGCGACGTTCCAGCTGCCGGGGGACCTGCCGCTCGGGTACCACCGGTTGTGCGCGCGGGTCGGTACCAACCCGGAGATCTCGGTCAGCACGCTGATCGTGACGCCGACGAAGCTGGAGCCGGAGAACCTGCACCGGACCTGGGGCTGGGTGCTGCAGCTGTACTCCGTTCGCTCCCGGCGCTCCTGGGGTATCGGTGACCTGCATGACCTGGCCGACCTGGCGGCGTGGTCGGCGCATGACCTGGGCGCCGGCTTCGTACTGGTGAACCCGCTGCACGCTGCGGAGCTGGCGGGCCGCATGGAGCCCTCGCCGTACCTGCCGGCGTCGCGGCGGTTCGGGAACCCGATCTACCTGCGGATCGAGGACGTCGACGAGTACGGCGACCTGGCCCCCGCGGAACGCGACCGGGTCCGGACACTGGCGCTGCAGGCGCGGGCGCTCAGCGAGGACTCGACGGCGCTCGACCGGGACACGGTGTGGGCGGCCAAGCGTGAGGCGCTGCAGGTGCTGTTCCGCGTGCAGCCGTCGGTGGGGCGGATCGCGGAGTACGGCGCGTACTGCGACCGGGAGAGTCAGGGGCTGATCGACTTCGCCACGTGGGCCGCGATCGCCGACGTGCACGGGCCCGAGTGGAGCAAGTGGCCCGAGGAGCTACAGGAACCGACGACACCGGAGGTTGTTGCCTTCCGCAACGAGAACCCGGATGCCGTGGAGTTCCACTGCTGGCTCCAGTGGCAGCTCGACGAGCAGCTCGCGCGGACACAGGCTCGTGCGAAGGCGGCCGGCATGTCGCTGGGCGTCGTACACGACCTGGCCGTCGGTGTGCATCCGGATGGTGCGGACGCGTGGGCGCTGCAGAACGTGCTCGCGCAGAACATCCACGTGGGTGCACCGCCGGACGCGTTCAACCAGCAGGGCCAGGACTGGTCGCAGCCGCCGTGGCGGCCCAACGCGCTGGCTGAGACCGGGTACGCCGCTTGGCGGGACCTGGTGCGTGCGGTGATGCGGCATGGTGGCGGGCTGCGGATCGACCACATCCTCGGGATGTTCCGGCTGTGGTGGGTGACGTCGCCGGAGCGGCCTACCGAGGGCACCTACGTGCGGTACGACCATGAGGCACTGGTCGGCATCCTGGTGCTGGAGGCGCAGCGTTCCGGCGTGACTGTGATCGGTGAGGACCTAGGGACCGTAGAGCCCTGGGTGCGCGACTACCTGACAGAACGCGGCATTCTCGGTACGTCGGTGTTGTGGTTCGAGCGGGATGCCGATGGGAAGCCGCTGGCACCGGAGCGGTGGCGGGAGCTGTGCCTGGCCACTGTCACCACCCACGACCTGCCGCCGACCGCCGGGTACCTCGCAGGCGACCACGTGGAGCTGCGGAACCGCCTTGGTCTGTTGACTCGCCCTGTGGACGAGGAACTCGCAGTCGACGAGGCGGACCGTGACGCCTGGCTCAACGCACTCCGGGAGCGCCATCTGCTCAGCAACACGGACGGCGACGTCGCGCGGATCGTCGAGGCCATGCACCGGTACGTCGCGCACACGCCGGCCAAGCTCGTCGGTGTCGCGCTGACGGATGCCGTCGGAGAACGCCGTACGCAGAACCAGCCCGGCACCACGGACGAATACCCGAACTGGCGGGTGCCGCTCGGCGGTCCGGAAGGCGAGCCCGTGCTGGTCGAGGACCTGCCGAACAACCAGCGTCTCCGTCGCTTGATCGGCTCGCTCAATATCTAGCTTTCCGTATTCACCTGCTCACGAACCGTTGACAATAGATTTGAACGGTTGTTTTCTATTGAGCAGGAGAGGCGCCCTTCCTTCACTGTCCACCGCCCCAACAGTGCAGGAGTTCGCATGCTGCGAAAACGGAAACTCAGCATGGCCGGAATTGCCGTCGGAGCATTCGCCTTGACGGTGTGTACGTCGGTTCCGCTCGCCTACGGCCACGGATATACCACCGGGCCGGCCAGCCGGGCCAAGAACTGTCAGGACGGGGTCGTCACGAACTGCGGGCAGATCCAGTGGGAGCCGCAGAGTGTCGAAGGCCCCAAGGGCTTCCCGCAGAGCGGCCCCGCGGACGGGACGCTCTGCTCGGCGGGGCTCGGTCAGTTCGCCGAGCTCGACGATCAGCGCGGCGGGGCCTGGCCGGCCACACAGCTCCAGGGTGGTCAGGGGTTCACGTTCTCGTGGCACCTGACCGCGGCGCACTCGACCACCGACTTCAAGTACTACATGACCAAGCAGGGCTGGGATCCGACGCAGCCGCTGACCCGGTCCGCACTCGACCTGAATCCGTTCCTCACCGTCGCTATGAACGGCGCCCGGCCACCCAGCGACGTGTCGCATCCGGGCACTATCCCGACCGGCCGGTCCGGACGGCACATGATCCTCGCGGTCTGGACGATCGCCGATACCGCAAACGCCTTCTACCAGTGTTCGGATGTTAATTTCTGATTCAACCTGAGGTTTCGCCAATAACTTTCTTGGGCAGTGCACTCCTTGAAATAACCGCCCCATATTTCAAGGAGTGTCCCCATGAAGTCATTGCTCCGTCGCGTCGCCGTACCTCTCGTCGCCGTGGTCGTCGGCCTGCTGCCCGGTGTGGTGGCGGTCGAGCAGGCGTCCGCCCTGACCAAGCTGACGCATTCGCAGGCGACCTCGATCTTCCGGGCCGCGGGCCTCACCTGGTCGTCCAGCGGCGGCTGCTCCGACCGCTACAACTCCACCTGCACCTCGTTCGAGCAGATCAACGACAGCACGGTGTACGGCGTCCGCACGCTGAAGACCGCGAGCGGGTGCGCGGTCAACATCACCGGTGGCACCGAGGTGGGCCACGCCAGCGGCACGTACAGCCACTGGAACGGGTACAAGGTCGACATCTCGAAGTACACGTGTGTCGGCAACTACATCCACAACACGTTCACCCGGATCGCCGACCGCGGTGACGGCGCCGCCCAGTGGCGCTCCGGCGCCGGCAACATCTACGCCGACGAAGGAAGCCACTGGGACATCACGTACTACAACTGCGGCGGCTGCTGAGCTGTTGAGGGTCATACGGGAGGGGCGTCGGCTCCTCCCGTACGGCGCGTACTAGGCTTCAGGCCGTGATTGTCGAATTGTCCGGGCACTCGTTGCTGGTGTTCGTCGGGATTCCTGTGCTGGTCATCGCCGTGCTGGCGCTGCTGGTGTTCGCGTCGTCGATCGCGAACGGGCCGCGGTACCGCCCGGGCCTGTCGTGGTGGGCCCCACCGGTCTGGATCAACGGACCGACGGCGACCAAGCCGGACCCGGCCAACCTGCCCGAGCTGCCTGAGCTGACCAGCGCGCCCGGTTCCACCGCGACTGCCGCCACCGGCGTCGCCCGCACGCTCGGAGGCGCAAGTGCCAGCTGGTGACGCATTCACCCCGGACCAGCTCTACGACATCGAGAAAGCGGTCCGGTACGCCGAGGAGACCTCCGGCTTGCACTTCTCGGTGTACGTCGGCGGCGCGGACTCGGAGACCCGTCCGTTCGCCATCGAGCTGCTGAACGAGCTGGACGACCCGGACCGCACGGTCCTGGTGTACGTCGACCCGGCCGGCCGGCGTCTCGAGATCGTCATCGGCGAGCTGGCCAAGCGGCAGCTGTCGGACTCGTCCGCGGGTCTGGCCGCGCTGACGATGCAGACGTCGTTCGCCACGGGTGACCTGACCGGCGGCCTGGTGACCGGCGTACAGCAGCTGGGTACGCACGCGCATCAGCCGCCGATGCTGCACGCCAACGACGAGGCGCACAAGCTCTGACGTGGCCGCCCTGGAGCCGCATCGCATCGACCTGGGCGACGTAGTGCTCCGCCCGTTCGTGGCGTCCGACGAGCCCGCGGTGGCGCTGGCCCTGCAGGATCCAGGCATCCTGCGCTGGACCGCGGGTACGGCGGTGATCAGCTCACCCGCCGACAAGCGTGCCCGCCGCTGGCTGGAGCCGCGCATCGACGGCTGGGCGCGCGGCAACGCGGTCTTCGCGATCGCCGACGCGGAGACCGATCAGGTGATCGGCAACGTGGCACTCCGGGACGTCCACCGCGTCCCCGACCAGGCCGTCGCGGCGTACTGGGTGAGTCCGGTGGCCCGTGGCCGCCGGCTGGGCGCTCGCGCGCTCGACGCAGCCGCGCGGTGGGGCTTCACGAGCGGCCTACGGCTGCACCGCATCTCGCTCGACCACTCACTGGTCAACGAGGGGTCATGCCACGTCGCACTACGCGCCGGTTTCCAGCTCGAAGGCGTGATGCGTGACTACTACGTCGAGGTGACGGGGCAGCGTCACGACTCGCACCTGCACGCCCGGCTCGCGACGGACACAGCACCTGACCTAGGACCTCAGCCTGCTGGTTCGTAGGTCGGGCAGGCGCTCTGGTACGCCGCCTGCGTGCGCGGGTCCAGGCACAGGTTGAGGATCTGCTCCGAGGACGTGCCCGGGCCGAGGTACACCACCCAGGTGCCGGTGACCGGTGCCAGCGAGCTGTTCGTGATGCCCGGGTACTGGCCGTCGACCAGCATGGCCTTCGCCGGGATGCCGGCCCGCGTGATCCTGGTTGCGGTGTCCTTGGCCATCTGACCCGCGTCGGCCGGGTACTTGTCCATCATCGCGATCCACTGGCCCTGCTTGAACCTCGGTGAGGTCGGTCCGGTGTTCACGGCCGGCGGTGTGGTCGTCTGAGCCTTCGCCGACGGGTTCGGTGCCGCAGCAGACACTGGTGGTTTCCGGTCCGCCTTCGTGGCGCTCCCCGTGGCGCTGGCGGTCGGCTCGGCCGGTGCAGCCGCACCGTTGTCGGTGCCCGAACCCATGCGCAGCCCGTCGGCCGGCGTGTCCGACGCCGTACCCCGGGTGAGGATGAACGCGAACACCGCGACCATCGCCAGGCTGGCCACGATCGCCGCTCCGATGGCACTGTGCGAACGCTGTGCCTTCCGCGGGCGCGCGCTGGGCGCACTATGCCTGTCCGCGGACCTGTGCTGTCTCCGGGCAGCCCGCGCGGGCGGCTTCCGGTGGTCGACGCGTGTCACGGCTTGGGCCCCTCCCCAGACAACCCTTAGATGGGTATCCGGTGCAGCTTAAACCGAACCACTGAGTAAGTGAGCGTCTCTCACGTGGCGAGAATCTCTTTCTCCACAAGGGAATCGCGCACCGCACACGCCACCTCACGATCCGCTGACCAACAATCGTTTGACCCTCACCGAACGCAGTCGGGCGGGTACGAAATCGCGATGTTCCTAGGTGCCGGAGGGGATGCCGTGGGGGTGCGGTTCGGGGCGGGTGTCCAGGGCGTCTTCGAGCCAGGAGTCGACGTCGACGTCGGCGGAGAGGATGTGGTTCACGTACGACGTACGTTCGTGGCTGAGCACCTCCAGCTCCCACACGCACGGAGCAGCGCCGATCGGAGCCGGCCGGAGGTCGTCGACGTCCATGCCGCTGAAGATGCTCAAGCGGGACTGGAAGTCCTTCGCCCAGCTCTGCACCACCAGGTAGACGCCGTCGTCGCCGAGGTGCAGTACGACGACACCGAGTCCGACGGACCCCATCGCGTCGTCGAACTCGAGCTGCCGCGTGGCGGTGCTGCGGGCGTGGTCGACCATCTGGTCGTCCCACTGCCGTCCGCGTGCCGTGACGACGTACGGCTTCACCAGGCGGTTGGCGTACCGCCAGGGCATCAGTGGGGTGATGGGGCGGGGTCGGTACGCGTCTGCGAGTCCGGTCAGCGCAACAGCTGCCGCACCGGCCAGGGCGGGGTCAGAGGCGGGCACCGGTCCAGTCTTACCGCACTGCGAGGTTCAACGCGACAGGGCCGGTCTCGCATGAGACCGGCCCTGTCAGAAACATCGATCAGGCGACGTCGTCCTGCGCCTGCGCGGCGATCGCGCGGGTCAGGTCCGCCTGGGCCTCGGTGACGTACCGGAGCGTCGGAGCGTCGACGGACGACGACTCCGCGGCCAGCCAGCCGGTGAGCGCGTCCAGCGCCGCCTGGTCGGCCAGGTGCCGCGGCGACAGGTACACCAGCACGTTCTCGCCCATCGACGAGCCCAGCCGGGTGTACACGTCCTTGGCCGCGTTCAGGTACTTGTCGACGTACGGCCGCAGCAGGTCCTCCTGGCCCGGCTGCTGGAAGCCGAGGATGGTCCGGAACTGGGTCTCGTTCGGAGTGTCCTCGGACTCGACGGCGATCCGCCAGGCCTCTTCCTTCGCCTCCACGGTCGGCCGGGCGGCACGGGCCTGCGCGGCCCGCTCCTGACCGGTGATCGTGGTGTCGCGGGTGAGCTCGTCGTCGATCTCGTCCGCACCGATGCGGCCGAGCCGGGACATTGCCACGATCAGCGTCCAGCGCAGGTCGGTGTCGACGACCAGGCCTTCCGGCAGGTCGCGACCCTCCAGCCATCCGGCGAGCCGGTCGCCGCCGGCGTTCGAGAACACCGCCGAGCTGTAGGCCCGGACGAAGGCGAGCTGGTGGTCGCTGCCCGGCTCGGAGCCGGCCACGAGACCAGCCAGCTCCTCCTCGAACTGCGCGCGCAGGGCGGGCCGGTTCTGCGGGGCGGCGTACTGGTTGATGGCGCTGCTCGCCTGGTTGAGCAGGGAGCGGACGCCGGTCAGATCGGTCTCGGCCCGGATGCCGCGCAGCACGATGCCGACGTACTGGCTGGCCGGCATCTCGGCGTCCCGGGTCATGTCCCAGGTCGAGCCCCAGGCGAGCGCCCGCGGCAACGACTCGGTGAGCTGGTCGATCGACTCCACCAGCGTGGCCCGCGACCGCTCGTCCAGCCGGATCTTGGCGTAGGTGAGGTCGTCGTCGTTCAGCAGCACCAGGTCCGGCTGCGTCGCTCCGGTGAGCTCGGGGAGCTCGGTCCGCGGCCCGTCGATGTCCACCTCGAACCGTTCGGTCCGGACCAGACCCTCGTCGGTACGCCGGTACAGGCCGACGGCGAGCCGGTGCGGCCGCAGGACCGGGAACTTCTCGGTCGCGGTCTGCTCGATCGCGAAGAAGGTGAAGGCGCCGGCGGAGTCGACGGCGAAGTCGGCGCGCAGCGTGTTCACGCCCGCGGTCCGCAGCCACCGCTCGGTCCAGTCGTCGAGGTCGCGGCCGGACGCCTTCTCGAGAGGCTTCAGCAGATCGGTCAGCTCGGTGTTGCCGAACGCGTGGTCGTGGAAGTACTCCTTCAGCGCGGTGACGAAGGTGTCCTCACCGACGAACGCGACGAGCTGGCGCAGCGTCGACGCGCCCTTGGCGTAAGTGATGCCGTCGAAGTTCACCTCGACCGCGTGGAAGTCGATCATGTCGGCCGCGATCGGGTGTGTCGACGGCAGCTGGTCCTGCCGGTACGCCCAGTTCTTACGGGCGTTGCAGAACGTCGTCCACGCGTCGGAGTACTTCGACGTCGCGACCACCTGGGCCCAGTGGCTGGCCCACTCGGCGAACGACTCGTTCAGCCACAGGTCGTCCCACCAGGTCATCGTCACCAGGTCGCCGAACCACATGTGCGCCAGCTCGTGCAGCACGGTGTTGGCGCGCGCCTCCAGCTCCGCGTGCGTCGTACGGCTGCGGAACAGGTACTCGTCGCGCAGCGTCACGCAGCCCGCGTTCTCCATCGCGCCCATGTTGTACTCCGGCACGAAGGCCTGGTCGTACTTGTGGAACGGGTACGGCGTACCGAACGCCTCCTCGAACAGCGCGAAGCCCTGCTTGGTGACCTCGAACAGGTCCTCGACGTCCAGCGCCTCCTTGAGCGACGGACGGCACAGCAGCGACAACGGGTACGTCCCGTGCGGACCCTCGTACACGTCCGTCACCACGTGGTACGGACCCGCGACGACCGCGGTGATGTACGTCGAGATCCGCTCGGTCGGCGGGAACTCCCAGCGGGCCAGCTCCTCGCCGTTCTCGCCCTGGTACGGCGTGGGCTCGGGCGTCGGGGCGTTCGAGATGACGACCCAGCGGGCCGGTGCGGAAACGGTGAAGGTGAACGGGGCCTTGAGGTCGGGCTGCTCGAAGGTGGCGAACACCCGGCGGGCGTCCGGCACCTCGAACTGGGTGTAGAGGTAGGTCTCCTTGTCGGCCGGGTCGACCGAGCGGTGCAGCCCTTCACCGGTCCGTGAGTACAGGCAGTCCGCCACCACGGTGAGCTCGTTGCGCTCGGCCAGTCCGTCGAGCTGGATGCGGGCGCCGTCGTACACCACGTCCGGATCGAGGGTGACGCCGTTCAGCGTCACCTCGCGGACCTTGTCCGCGATCAGGTCGGCGAACGTGCTCGCGCCGGCGGTGGCCGCGAACGTGATGGTGGTCACCGACGGGTACGTCGGGGCGCCACTCGGGGCGTTGGCCAGATCGAGCTCGATGGCGTAGCTCACGTCACTGACCACGCCCGCACGGGAACGCGCTTCGTCGCGCGTCAGGTTGGTTCCAGGCATGTCGGCATCCTATGCACCTGGCTGACGGCTTGGATGCGGGTTTCCCCCCGACATTGGGTATTGGATACCGAGTCGGTATAACCATTCCTTCAACTTTGTATGATGGTGAATATGACTGCCTCTGCAGATTTCTGGTTCGACCCGGCCTGCCCCTGGGCCTGGATGACGTCCCGCTGGATGCTCGAGGTCGAGCAGGTCCGGGACGTGAAGACGACCTGGCACGTGATGAGCCTCGCCGTCCTGAACGACGAGCGTATGGAGCACGACGCCAACTGGGAGCGCTTGATCGGTCGTACCCGAGTGCTGATCGCCGCCGAGCAGGCGCACGGCAACGAGGTGCTGCTGCCGCTCTACACCGCTCTGGGCCGCCGGATCCACAACGAGGGCCGCGGCGGCAAGGACGACGCCGTACTGACCGAGGCGCTCGAGGAGGTCGGTCTGCCGGCGTCGCTGGTCGAGGCCGCGGACACCGACCGGTACGACGACGCGCTCAAGAAGTCGCACCACGCCGGCATGGACCAGGTCGGCATGGAGGTCGGTACGCCGGTGATCTCGGTGGAAGGCACCGCGTTCTTCGGTCCGGTGGTGACGCCGGCGCCCAAGGGCGAGGCGGCCGGCAAGCTCTGGGACGGCGTCCGCCTGGTGGCCGGCACCGAGGGCTTCTTCGAGATCAAGCGCACCCGGGACCGCGGCCCGATCTTCGACTGACGGTTCAGGGGTTGAACTGGAACCGCCCGGCCGGTGAAAGTTGCTCACTCAGGAATCCGTCCAGTTGTGAGTAGGTTTCAGATGACCTTGACCGCCGGCATCGCCGTGTTCGACCGCGAAGCAGGGCAGTTCGTCCACCAGCAGGACGCCGACCGGCAGTTCCGGTCGGCGTCGGTGGTGAAGCTGCTGATCGTGCTGGACTTCTTCTGGGACCGCGGTCCGGAGTACGACGTACCGCCTGCCGACCGGGAGCGGCTCGACGTCATGCTGCGGAGCAGTGACGACGACGCGGCTAGCTACTACTGGGAGCAGCTCGGCGGTGCCGCCATTGTCGATCGCATGGTCAAGCGGCTCGGTCTGACGCACACAGCCGGCCCGCCGGCCAGTCACCCGGGCTTCTGGGGGTACGTCGCGATCACGGCCGCCGACACCGTGCGGATCTACCGCTACCTGCTGGAGGACGCTCCGCTGCCCGTGCGTGAGTACGTGATGGGACAGCTGCACCAGGCGACCCGCCACGGCACGGACGGCTTCGACCAGTACTTCGGGATCGCATCGGTCTTCGAGACGGGCTACAGCATCAAACAGGGCTGGTCCGGGTTCCACGGGTCCAGCGGGTACCGGTCCGACAAGGCGAAGCCGCGGTCCGTGGTGGACCTGGTCAACGACGCTCTGCATACGACGGGGACGGTCGGAGCGGATGACCGGACCATTGTCGCGGTGTTCACGCTGCACCCGAGCGGTACGCCGTACGAGCAGGCCTATGCCGCTGTGACGCAGCTGACCGCGGCCCTGACTGTGCCGGGCGGCGTACGCGTGCAGATGGCTGACAAGTAGATTGCGGGCCATGCGAGTGCACATCGGCTCCGACCATGCCGGCTTCGAACTGAAGAACCACCTGGTGCAGCACCTGACCGCTGCCGGGCACGACGTCGTGGACCACGGTCCTGCGGTGTACGACGCCGTCGACGACTACCCGCCGTACTGCCTGCGCACCGGGCTGGCGGTGGTCGACGAGCCGGGCAGTCTGGGCGTCGTGGTCGGTGGCTCGGGCAACGGCGAGCAGATCGCCGCGAACAAGGTGAAGGGGGTCCGGGCCGTGCTGGCCTGGAGCACCGACACCGCACGGCTCGGCCGCGAGCACAACAACGCCAACGTGATCAGCGTCGGCGCCCGGATGCACTCCGAGGAGGAGGCCACCGGGTTCGTCGAGACGTTCCTGGCGACCGACTACTCCGGCGAGGAGCGGCACACCCGCCGGATCGAGATGCTGTCCGGCTACGAGTCGACCGGCAAGCTCCCGCCACTGCCCTGATCGTCCTCGTCGGTCTTCGGCAGCACAGGACGGCGTACGACGGGCTGACGTGGTCGTGACACGTCCCGGGCCCGCATACTCCGCCCAGTACCGACCACGGCCGGAGTAGGCGGCCGACCTTTTGCTCCGTCTGTCACTGGCTGCCTCCTCTCGAACATCAGGACTGTCGGTCCTGGCTGATGGGATACGGGCATGTCCCGCTTCCGAATGTATCCGACTCCCGCGCAGCGGGCTGCGCTGCTTGAGCAGTGCAAGCATGCTCGGTACGTCTGGAACCTGGCGGTCGAGCAATGGTCGATGTGGACCCGCGACAAGGGCCCAACGCCGGGCTATGTCAAGCAATGTCGGCAGTTGACCGAGGCACGGGCCGCGTTCAGCTGGTTGCGCCTCGGGGTGCAAACCATTCAGCAGCAAGCACTACGGGACTTCAACCAGGCCGTCAAGAACTTCTATCGCGGCACTCACCAGCGACCAACTTGGCGGAAAGTCGAGATCCACGAGGGATTCCGCATCGTTGGCCCCGAGGCCTCCAAAGTGGTCAAGTTGAATCGGAAGTGGGCCGCGGCGAACGTGCCCAAAGTTGGCTGGGTGCGGTTCCGGCTCTCCCGAGCCGTACCTGAAGCGAAGTCCTACCGGATCAAGCGTGACCGGACGGGCCGCTGGCACATTGCGTTTGCGGCTATCCCGGACCCGATCCCGGGACCCGGCACCGGCGCCGTAGTCGGAGTGGATCGCGGTGTCACCGTCTCGGCGGCACTGTCCACGGGCGAGCTGCTCAAGTGCCCTGGCCCGTCTGAGAGCGAGCAGGCGCGGCTCAAGCACCTGCAACGCCGCCTTGCCCGCTGCAGTCCTGGCTCCAAACGCCGTCGGCGGGTGAAGGCAGCAATCGCGAAGCTGTATGCCCGTGCCGGCGACCGCCGCAAGGATTGGACGGAGAAGACCAGCACCGACCTCGCACGGCGCTTCGACGTCATCCGCGTGGAGGATCTTCGGATCGCACAGATGACCCGGCGACCGAAGCCCAAACCCAGCCCCGAACAACCAGGTTCCTACCTGCCGAACCGGCGCCGTGCCAAGGCCGGGCTGAACCGCGGCATCCTGGTCAATGGCTGGGGAATGCTCGTCCGGCGCCTGGAGCACAAAGCGCTGGGGCGGGTCCAGAAAGTGAATCCTGCGTACACGTCGCAAACCTGCGCCGCCTGTGGGCACTGCGCACCGGGAAACCGCGAGAGTCAAGCGATCTTCCGATGCGTGGCCTGCGGCCACCAGGTGAACGCGGACGTGAACGCGGCAGTTAACATCGCGGCTGGACGGGCCGTCAGCGCACGCCGAGAGACGCCAGTGCGGGTCTCGCCGAAGCGTGAACCCCAACTCGCTACGCCCGCGTGGTAGTTAGAAATCCCTGGCCATGAGGTCGGGGAGGACGTCAAAGAGGAATGATGCCTGAAGGTCACACGCTGCACCGGCTGGCGAACGACGTCTGGGACGCGTTCGGTGGCCGCCCGGTCCGGTCGTCGAGCCCGCAGGGCCGGTTCGCCGAGGGCGCCGCGCTGCTCGACGGGCACCTGCTGCGTCAGACCGAGGCCCACGGCAAGCACTTCCTCGCCGACTTCGAGGGCGCGGGCTGGTTGCACATCCACCTCGGACTGATCGGGAAGATGGACATCCGGCCGGCGCCGGTGCCAGAGCCCGTCGGCCAGGTCCGGCTCAGGCTGCAGAACGCCACGTCGTACGCCGATCTGCGCGGCGCGACGGTGTGCGAGGTGATCACGGACGAGGAGCGCGACAAGCTGCTCGGCCGGCTCGGTCCGGACCCGCTGCGCGATGACGCGGATCCGGACCTGGCATGGAACCGCATCCACCGTAGCAAGCTGCCGATCGGTCAGTTGCTGATGAACCAGGACGTGCTGAGCGGTGTCGGCAACGTGTATCGCGCGGAGGTGCTGTTCCGGGCGAAGCTGAACCCGATGACGCCCGGCAACGTGGTGAAGAAGCGCGAGTGGCAGGGCATGTGGGACGACCTGCTCGCGCTCATGAAGTACGGCGTGGAGACCGGCCGGATCGACACCGTTGCCGACGACCACACGCCGGAGGCGATGGGTCGTGACCCGCGCCGGGACGACCATGGTGGTGAGGTGTACGTGTACCGGCGCCAAGGGCAACGGTGCTACGTCTGCCAGTCGGTGATCCGGACGAAGATCCTCGCGGGCCGTAACTTGTTCTGGTGTCCCAGATGCCAACGAACCGGTCTCACTCGCAAGGGCTGAAAGCCATCAGTTGTGTTGCGAATTGATGCACGGACCGTTCGGTACCGTTATGTTCTTCACACCATGAGGAAGAGCGGCGGTCTTGCGCTGGTACGACGCATCGGCCGCCGGGTCGAGGCGCTGGGTCGTCGTGCCCGTCGTTCCCACCGGGTGGCGTTCGTCGCGCTGGTGCTCGTGCAGCTGGTGATCTCCATCGCCAGTGACGTCTGGATGACCTTGGTACCGGCGTCCTTCCTGATCGTCCCGCTGGTGGTCGGCGGCGTTCTGCTGCGGTTCGGCGAACTGGTGGCGCTGACCGGGATCACGACGGCGTTCGGTGCGTACGTCGTGCTGTCGCGCGGAATGACGTTGCCCCGGATCGGCTTCGTGCTGGTGCTCGTGATCGTCGGCTGGATCATGATCACCAGCGCCAAGGTGCGCAGCCGGCTGGGCGTCGCCGGCACCCGGAGCGAGTCGATGCTGATGGAGTTGCGGGACACGCTCACCGCGCAGGGGGAGATCCCGCCGTTGCCGCCCGGCTGGCGGGTCGAGGTCGCGATCCAGTCCGCCGGCGGGTCGACGTTCTCCGGTGACTTCGTGGTGTCGACGATGCACGACGACCTGCTCGAGGTGGCGCTGGTCGATGTCTCCGGCAAGGGCATCGACGCGGGGACGCGGGCGCTGTTGCTGTCCGGTGCGTTCGGCGGGCTGTTGGGCGTCGTACCGGTGGAGGAGTTCCTGTCGTCGGCGAACCGGTATCTGCGGCGCCAGGACTGGGACGACGACTTCGCGACCGTGGTGCATGTCGTGCTGGACCTGCGGACCGGCGACTTCGACGTACGGACGGCCGGGCATCCGCCGGCGATCCAGTTCGACGCGTGGTCGGGGCGGTGGCAGACGCGGGACGCGGACGGGCCGCTGCTCGGGCTGATGGAGGCGCCGACGTTCGAGGTGAACCGCGGGGTGCTGAAGCTCGGCGACGCGTTGTTCCTCTACAGCGACGGGATGGTCGAAACGCCGCGGCAGGACATCGGCCGCGGTACGGACCGGCTGACCGGGTTCGCGGAACGGCTGGTCGGGCAGGGATTCCTGGGCGCGGCCGAGGAGCTGGTCGCAGCGGCCGGCGGACCGGGCGACGACTCGGCGATCGTCATCATCCACCGCACGGCCCATGCCTAAGGCAACCAAGTCTCTCGTTGTCAATTCCCCGTTTTGTTGACTTAGGCAACGAGAGGGGCATACTGCAGATGAGATGTCTGACCGTGCTGTGGCTGCAGGTACGACAGGGGGACTGGGGATGCTCGTCATGGGGGTTCGCGCTCAGGTTGCCGCAATGGTGGCAGCTGCCGGAGCGCTCACGGTTCTGATCGGTGCCGGTGCGATGCTGGTCCGGCCGGGCGAGGTCTCCGGACCTGCCGGTGCGGCGATGGCCGCGCCGCCGGGGAACAACGGGACCATCAAGATCGACGGGGTGGAGGTCGGCGACAAGCCGCCGGAGAACAACCCGCACCAGGGGTGTTCGTTCACCGTCGAGTTCTACAACTACGACCAGGGGCCGTACAACGCGCAGGTGATCTTCCAGGACCAGGCGCCGACGGCCGGCGGCGGGCTGCAGGTCGTGTCAGGCGACCTCACGCCTTTCATCGGCGGTGATCCGGCGAGTGGTGGCAACGATCTGGACGCTCGGCAGGTCTACACGCTGAAGTTCACCGGCCAGCCGCATCCCGTCCAGGGCTACCACGTCAAGGTGACCATCCACGCCCCCGGTTCCATCGGCAAGGACACCAAACACAAGGTCTTCTGGGTGAAGGGCTGCGACGCCCCACCACCCACCACGCCGCCGACGACGCCTCCGACGACGCCACCGACCACGCCGCCCACGACGCCGCCGACGACGCCTCCCACGACGCCACCGACGACGCCACCGACCACGCCGCCGACGACGCCGCCGACGACGCCTCCCACGACGCCTCCGACGACGCCTCCGACCACGTCTGCGACTGTGCCTCCGTCGAGCACGGTGCCGAGTAGCGCGCCGCCTACGAGTGCGCCGTCGACGAGTTCGACGCACCACACGAGTTCGGCGACCTCCGGCGTACCGACTGCCGTGGATGCCGGTCTGCCCGGTCCGCCGACCCGCGCGGTCGCGGCAACCGACAGCCGAACCAGCGAAACCGGCGGCATTCTGATGACGCTCGGAGGCATGCTCCTCGCAGGTGGTGCGATCGCCTCCCTCCGCCGCCACGGCCGCCACGCCAGGTAGCCCGGAGCACGCTCCAGCAGTCAACGATCGACCGTGCAGGTTGTCCACAGGCCCCAACGCGAAGGCCTGTGGACAACCACGTCCGGCACGGGGCCAATCGTTACCGAACAACCTTGACTGCTGTGACGAAACCGAAATACTTCTCTAGGCTTACCCCTGCACTCTCGTTCGAGGACGGACATGACCCACACGGGCGTTCGCTCCCGGGCCGCCGGCATCTTCGCCGGCGCCGGAGCCCTTTCCCTGCTTCTCGGCGCAACGGCACTGCTCGTCGCGCCCTCCGCCAACGCGGACCAGACCGACCACACCGTCGCGACCGGCGGCCACAAAGGCAACCCACCGGGCAACAACGGCACCGTGAAGATCGAGGGCGCCGAGCTCCAGGACAAGCCGCCGAACAACAACCCGCATCAGGGCTGTTCGTTCACCGTCGAGTTCTACAACTTCGACAAGGGCGACTACAACGCGACGGTCACCTTCAAGGATCAGGCGCCGACGAAGGACGGTGGTTTGCAGGTCGTGTCCGGCAACCTGCACCCGTTCATCGGCGAAGACGCGGCGGGTGGCACCGGCAACGACCTGGATGCGCGCGAGGTCTACACGCTGAAGTTCACCGGCCAGCCGCATCCGAAGCAGGGCTACCACGTGAAGGTCACCGTGAACGCCCCCGGTTCCATCGGCAAGGACACGAAGTACAAGGTGTTCTGGGTGAAGGGCTGCGACGCCACGCCTCCCACCACTCCGCCGACGAGCCCGCCGACCACGCAGCCGACGTCGACGGACACTCCGCCCACCACGCCGCCGACCACGCCTCCGACGACCACGGACACGCCGCCGACGACACCGCCCACGACGACCGATACGCCGTCGGTGAGCCCGTCGGAGACGCCGTCTACGACGCCGACCTCGCCGGGTACGTCGACCAGCCCGTCGGACACGCCCCCGACGGTCACCGAGTCGACCCCGGCCTCCGACGTACCGAGTGACACCCCGACGGCCGGTGTACCGACCGAGGTCGACGCCGGCTTCGGTGGCCCGTCCTCCAACTCGGTTGCCGACAGCAACAGTCCGTTCGGTCTCGCGGGCGGTCTGCTGCTCGCGGCCGGCGGCGCGATGCTCGCCGGTGCCGGAATCGTCGCGCTCCGTCGACGTGGGACCCGCAGCGCCTAGCAGGACCTGGAATGAGCTCTGCCCGTCGACGCGGCCGCCCTGCTCCACTTCGGTGGAGTGGGGTGGTCGCGCTCGTGGGTGTCGGCGTACTCGGAGCCGGCGCGTACCTGCAGTTCGGCGGTAACCAGCAAGCCGGTGCGTCGTCGACTCTGCCGACCCCTGCGGCAATGTCAGCAGAAGGTCCGGGTAGACCTGCAGTTGTGCCGAAATCGTCGGCCGGCCGCACGGCGACAGCGCGGGCCGGAATGCCCACGGGCATCAGCATCCCGCGGCTCGGCGTGACCGCGCCGGTCGTCGCGATCGACGCCGTACATGCCGCGTTGACCCCGCCTTCCGACCCGTCGAAGGTCGGCTGGTGGTCCGGGGGAGCGGAGCCCGGGAGCACGCGCGGTTCCGCTGTCATCACCGGCCACACGGTTCACAACGGCGGCGGAGCGTTCGACAACCTCGGCAAGTTGGTTCCCGGAGCCGTTGTGCGAGTGTCGACGGCTCGTGGCCAGTTGCCGTACCGGGTTGCCACTGTGACGACGTACCGGAAGGCCACGCTGGCGAAGCGTGCGGCGCAGTTGTTCGACCAGAGCGTTCCCGGCCGGCTCGTTCTCGTGACGTGCGAGGACTGGAACGGCGAGGTCTACCTCAGCAACGTGGTCGTCCTCGCCCTGCCGATGGCGTAGCCTGCTCCGTCGTGACGATCGATGGGCTGGGCGACACGTTCGGCGCTCGCGCGGATCGGGCGGCGCCGGAGGTCTCGTTCGAGGAACTGGTCGCGATGATGCCGGAGGCGTTGCGGGAGGTGTTCCCGCCGTACCGCTGGCAACTCGCGAAGCTGTGGGAGCTCGATCTGAAGGTCGAGCCGGTCGAGATCGCGGACCTGGTCTGGATGTTCGACCTGCCGCTGTGGCAGCTCGAGGGCGAGCGGTTCAAGGTCACGCCGCATCAGGTCGCCGAGACGCCGATGAACTTCCGCGCGCACTACCAGCGGGTGATGGACGCGGATCTCGACTTCCCGATCAACCTGGTCGCGTACCGCGGCCGGCTGGTCGTGCTGGACGGCGTACACCGGCTCCTGAAGGCGCACTTCCTGCGCCGCCGGTGGGTCGAGGCGACGATCGCGACCGCGACACAACTCAAGTCCTGCGCCGTTTGAGGGGCAGGATGGTCGGCATGGACAGCGTTGAGCGTGAGGTGTACGTCGAGGCTCGGCCGGAGACGGTGTGGGCCGCGGTGACGCAACCCGAGGTGTTCGCCCGGTGGTACGCGTTCGGTGGCGCGGAGATCGATCTGCGGCCAGGCGGGCGGCTGGTGATGCGGTGGGACGAGCACGGGGAGTTCTTCGGGTTCGTGGAGAAGGTCGAGCCGGGCCGGCGGTTCGCCTACCGGTACGCCGTCGATCCCGGAGTGGAACCGGCGCCGGGCAATGCGAACCTGGTCGAGTTCACCGTCACCCCGGAAGGCGAAGGCACCCGCCTGCTGGTCGTCGAGTCAGGCTTCGACCGCCTGGACAACGAGCAGGACCCCGACCAGTCCGCCCAGGCCTGGGACAACGCCCTCACCACCCTGACCACGCTGGCCCCGACACTCTGACCACGCCGGGGGTGTCGATGTTGATGTGTCACCATTACCATTGATGACATGACATCGAACACTGACGACTACGCTCCGAGTCCCACCGGCTGGGTGCGGGACCAGGTCGAGAAGGTCACCGCGGCCGGAACCACCGAAGCGGTCGACATCAAGGGTATGAAGGTGGTGCTGCTGACCATGCGCGGCGCCAAGTCCGGCAAGATCCGGAAGGTCCCGCTGATGCGGGTCGAGCACGACGGTGTGTACGCCGCGGTCGCCTCGCTCGGCGGCGCTCCCAAGCACCCGGTCTGGTACTACAACCTGAAGGCCGACCCGAAGCTCACCCTGCAGGACGGCGAGACCACCAAGGAGTACGTGGCCCGCGAGATCGAGGGCGCGGAGTACGACGAGTGGTGGCCGCGGGCAGTCGCCGCCTACCCGCCGTACGCCGAGTACCAGACGAAGACCACCCGGAAGATCCCGCTCTTCCTGCTCGACCCGATCGCGTAGTTCCCCGCGCCCCGTGACTGACTAAGTCCTTGCAAAGATCTGCGGGAGATGACGGTCGGTCACTGGGGCGAGACCAGGCTTGTGAGACGCTGGCGACGGCTGGGTCCACCTCGACCCGGCCCGACGCGCTGCGTCGCCTGAGTTCTGGGAGTTGTCCTGACCACACACGACGCGGTGCGGGAACCGTTCGTCGGGTCGACGCGGTTGCGTCTGGCCGGATTTGCACTGCATGCCTATACCGCGAGCGGAACGGTGCTCGCGTTGCTGATCGTGATCGCGGCCATCGACGGCGACGCCGTCCGGGCGCTCTGGCTCGGGCTCGCGGCCCTGGTGATCGACGGCACCGACGGGATGCTCGCACGCCGGCTGCGGGTGAAGGAGACCATCCCGTGGTTCGACGGCGCGATGCTGGACAACATCGTCGACTACCTGACGTACGCGTTCGCGCCGATCGTGCTGCTGTGGACCGGCGGCTATCTCCCGTCCGGGACCTGGGGCGCGGTCCTCGGCGCGCTGCCGCTGCTTGCCTCCAGCTACCAGTTCTGCCGGGTCGACGCGAAGACCGAGGACCACTTCTTCCTCGGCTTCCCGAGCTACTGGAACGTGGTCGCGTTCTACGTCGTGGTGCTCGGCCTCAGCCCGGTCAGCACCGGCACCATCCTGGTGGTCTGCTCGGTGCTCGTCTTCATTCCCGTGAAGTACGTGTACCCGTCGCGCACGAAGGCGTTCCGCTCGCTGAACCTGCTGACGACCGCGATCTGGCTCGCGTCGTACGCCGTACTTCTCGCGCAGATGCCGAACCCGAACGCGATCGTGGTCGCGATCTCGCTGGCCTACCTCGTCTACTACGGCGGCCTCAGCCTCTACCTCACCTGGCGCCGCAGGGCTGTTTCCTAGTGGTTCTCGGTCTCGGCGCGGCGCTCGGCGCCGCGGTGCTGTTCGGTGTCGGGGCGATCCTGCAAGCCGTCGGTTCGCGGAAGGTGCCGACCGAGTCGGAGCTGGATCCGCGGCGGCTCGGCGGGTTCGTGGTCGCGCTGCTCAAGCAACCGGCGTTCCTCGGTGCGCTGGCGCTGAACCTGGCCGGCTTCGGACTGCACTTCGTCGCGCTGCGGTTGCTGCCGTTGTACCTGGCGCAGGCTGGTATCGCGGTCAGTCTGGTTGTGACGGCGTTGCTCGCGACTCGGTTGATGTCGGACAAGCTGAGTGCGCTCGAGTGGTCTGCGGTGATCGGCGTCTGCGTCGGCCTCGGTCTGCTCGCGGTGGCGGCAGGCGATGCGGGCGCCAGCGCGCAGCATCACGGGCTCACGATCGGCATCATCGTGGGGCTCGTCGTCCTCGCCGTACTGGGCGCCGTTGCCAGTCGTTCGCAGCACGGTGTCTCCACGGCACTGCTCGGTTTGCTCGCCGGTCTCGGGTACGCCGGGGTTGCGATCTCGGCGCGCTTGTTGCAGGACGGGTCGATGAGCGAACTCGTCCGGAGCCCCACGCTGTACACGCTGCCGATCAGCGGGGCGCTTGCGTTCATCCTCTACTCGCTGGCCCTGCAACGCGGTTCGGTGACGCTGGCCACCACGCCGATGATCGCGTTGCAGACCATCACCCCGGCCGCCGTGGGCGTCTTCGTCCTCGACGACGCCGTACGCGCCGGATGGTGGCCGGCCGCAATCGCCGGCTTCGTCCTGTCCGCGGCCGGATCCGTGATCCTCGTCCGCTTCGAGAGCGTCAAGCCTTAGCGACTCGGCCACTTCCACGGCGGCTCGTCCAGTGGGCCTTGGCCGGTGATGGTGGTGGAGCCTTTCTCCTTGACGAGTTCGATCGTCTGGAGGTCGGGGGAGAGGGCCTCCATCGACGCGATGAACGGGCGGGAGTGGGTGACGACAATGACCTGGGTCTCCTTCGCCGCGGTGACCACCAGGTTGGCCAGCGCCGGCAGGAGATCGGGGTGCAGGCTGGTCTCGGGCTCGTTGAGGACGAGGAGTTCGGGCGGTCTCGGCGTGAGCAGCGCGGCGACCCACAGGAGGTACCTGAGGGTGCCGTCGGAGAGCTCGGCGCCAGAGAGCGGACGCAGCAACCCATGCTGGTGAAAGGCGATCTCGAAACGGCCTGCGGTGTTGGTGATCTGGACACGACTGCCGGGGAACGCGAGCTCGATCGCCTCGTCCAAAGCTCCTTGAGGACCTAGCTCCCGAACCGTCTGCAGGGCCGCGGCCACGTCCGCGCCGTCTGCGGAGAGTACGGCGGTGCGCGTGCCGACCTGGACTCGGCGGGCGGGCGCTGTCGCGTCGGTGCGGAAGTGGTCGTAGAACCGCCAGCCCCGCAGGCGTTCCCGCACCAGCAGCAGTTCGGGCGCGCGCTCCGGGTCTGCGAACTCGCTCAGCATGCTGTCGAACGTCTGGATCTGGTGCCCGCCGCGCTGCCATTCACCACTCGCCGAACGGATCCGCACCTCGTGGTTGGTGCGCTCGACCAGCAACGCCGCCGGCCGCAGGAACGGCCCGGCCCACAAGGCTTCCCGCTTGATCTCCGGATCCAGATCGAACTGCGAACCGTTCGGGATCGGCAACCCGAGATCCATCAGATAGCCGTAGTCGTCCCCCGCGAACCCCATCCGCAACGTCACCGGCCCGGTCCGCCGGGTGCCTTGCGTCGGGCGATCCTTCCGGACATGCTCCGGCCCCGCCCACAGCGTCGACTGCAGACCGCCTTCGCGCGCAAGCGCCGCCACCGCACCGTTGCGCGAAGCATCAGCCAGCAACCGCAGTGCCCGGTAGAGACTCGACTTCCCCGTCCCGTTGGCCCCGGTCACGACGTTCAGACCGCGCAACGGCATGACGACCCGCCGCAGCGACCGGTAGTTCTCCACCGCCAACGTCGTCAACATGCCATTCACGGTACCGACGCCCTGCGACAGTTCTGGGCCGTCGTCATGTCACAGACGGCGGTGCTGTCTCGTCTCGGGAGCGAAACCGAATGAGGAGGGTGTTGAGGATGCGGGTGTTTGTGGCTGGTGGAAGCGGTGTGCTGGGGCGGCGGCTGGCGGCGAGGCTGTCGCGTTGGCGCGGCCGGATGTGATCGTGCATCAGATGACTGCGATCTCGATGACGCACGCGGGTAAGCCGGACATCAAGCACCCGGACCGCTGGTTCGCCAAGACGAACAGACTACGCACCGAGGGCACTGACCACCTCCTGGCCGCGGCCGAGGCAGTCGGCGTCGCGCACTTCGTTGCGCAGGGCTACGCGAGCTGGAACGGCATCCGCGAAGGCGGCTGGGTCAAGACCGAGGAGGACCCGCTGGACCTTCTGGAGGGAACAGCGGCGTACGTCGGCCTCAAGGCGCTGAGCCGCATCGAGGACCTCGTGCTGAAGATCGGTGGCGCTGTCATGCGGTACGGCCTTCTACGGACCAGGGGCCATCGACGACCAGGTGGAGCTCGTGCGCAAACGCCAGTACCCGCTGGTGGGACGCGGGACTGGCTACAGTTCCTGGGTGCATCTTGACGACGCTGCGAGCGCAACTGTGGTGGCTGTCTTCACTGAACAAGTCAAGCGCGGTGGCGCGCCGGACACCCTTTCGTCGGCGGCGTACCGGGCACGGGCTGGGACCTGCACGAATACCGGCATTCCGGGCTCACCCACCTCGGCGAGGCCGGGGCCAGCCTGCCGATGCTGATGGCCAAGTCCCGGCACAAGAAGCCGGAGAAGGTACGGCGCTACTTCCATCCGTCGGCGGAAGCGATCGCCGAGGTCACCAGCCTGCTCGCACCCGGCGACGCGCGCCGCTGACCTGCTGTCACCGGTGTGCCCTACCGCCGTCCCGGCGCCCACGCCGCCAGGGGCATAGTCGGCCAAGGTCCTCCAGGGTCCGCGAGTAGCAGCGCAGGCCGACTCTCCTCTTGGTCGGCCGATCGCGGGTGGAGGCCTCAGACGGAGAACCGGACGTCGGTGAGCTGCTCGGACACGGTCCACAGGCGCTGCTGGACGGTCGTGTCGTGGGACTTCTTGCTGGAGGTGACCACCTCGGGGTATCCGCGGGTTCCGCCCATGCCGTTGGGGCCGTAGAACTGGCCTCCGGTGACGGCGGGATCGGTGGCCGCCCTCAGGGTGGGCAGCGCTCCCATGGCGGCCGGCTGGGTCAGCAGAGGCTGGACCAGTTCGGCCCCCTTGCGCACCAGGCCGCTCATGTTCTGAGTGAGTTCGGTATCCGACGCGCCGGGATGCGCGGCGGCGGCGATGGTGGTGTGGTGCGGGGCGAGGCGGCGCTGGAGTTCGTAGGTGAACATCAGGTTGGCCAGCTTGGCCTGACCGTAGGCGACAACCCGGTTGTAGGAGCGGTCGAACTGCAGGTCGTCGAAGTGGATGTCGGCCCGGATGCGGTGGCCGAAGCTGCTGACGGTGACCACCCGGGAGCCGGGCACGGGCAGCATCAGGTCCAGCAGCAGGCCGGTGAGCGCGAAGTGCCCGAGGTGGTTGACCCCGAACTGCATGTCCAACCCGTCCTCGGTCTTCTGCCGGGGTGTGAACATCACGCCCGCGTTGTTGATGAGCAGGTCGATCTTCGGATGCGCCGCGTGCAGCTCATCGGCGGCCGCGCGTACCGATTTGAGGGAGGCAAGGTCCAGGCGCTGGAGGCTGAGCTTGGCGCCCGGGGCACGCTCGCTGATGCGGGCGAGGGCCTCGTCGCCCTTGTCGAGGTTGCGCACGGCGAGGACGACGTGCGCGCCATGCTGGGCCAGGGCCCGCGCGGTCTGCATCCCGAGGCCGCTGTTGGCGCCGGTGACGACAACGACCCTGCCGTCCTGGGCAGGGATGTCCTGTTCGGTCCACCGGTCGGTCGTGCTGGCCATGATCAACCTCCATAACGTGAATGATGCTTCATCTTGTAGAGTGAAGCATCATTCATCTTTCGTCAAATGGTCCCGGAGGGCTCCATGACCTCACCCCGACCGCTGCGTGCCGACGCGGCCCGCAACCGCGCCCGGATCATGACCGCGGCGCATGAGCAGATCACCGAGCACGGGCCCGAGGTGTCGATGGAGCAGATAGCCGCTGCTGCGGGCGTCGCGGTCGGAACCCTGTACAAGCACTTCCCGAACAAGAGCGACCTGGTCACAGCCGTGGTCGCCACCTCGTTCGAAACACTCGCCGACGACGCCGAAGAGTGCCTGCAACGCGAGAACCAGGGTTCACCCGCCATGGCGGAGCTCACCGGCTTCCTCAGCCGCGTGATGGACACCGTCGCCCACAACCGCGCCGTCAAAGCAGCCGCGTACGCGCTCGGCGCCGACCACGCAGCCCACCCCGCCATGCAGGAGGTGGAGACCCGCGTCACCCAGGCCCTCGGCCAACTCATCCGCACCGCACAAGCCCAGGGCGGTCTGCGCGCCGACTTCACCGTCGACGACCTGTACCTGATGCTCTTCACCCTCCCCGCCGACCAGCCACCCACCGCCCGCGCCCGATGGCTCGCCCTCCTGCTCACCGGGCTCACCGCCCGCTGACCGACCGCGGGGGGTAGGCCGCCGTCGCGGCCACCGCCGGGACGCCCTCTACGACCGCCTCGCCCCAGCGGGGGACGGGCTCCGCACTGTGGGGGGTGACTCCAAGGCAGGCCGATCGACAGTCGGTGTCTGTGCCTCGAGAATTTGCGCTTGAAGGCCGCAGGTAATGCAAGTCTGTGCCACCTGGCCGGCGCATCCACATGAGGTTGCCGAACTCATCCCCGCGGACCGCAGTTTGATCGACGGCCCGGACGCTGCACGAGTCGTGCTCGCTTGCCGCCGCTGCGCCGGGATCTCGTGAGCGGTGGTCGTGGGGCCGCTCATGCGGGCAGGCCGAGTAGTTCGCGGACCGCGGCGGAGTCGTAGGCCGACTTGATCACGGGGCCTTTCGTGCGGGGGCGGGCGTAGTGCTCCAGAACCTTGGTGACCAGATCCTCAAGCCGTGGCTGGGCATAGATCTGGGTCGTGGACACGCTGGCGTGCCGCAGGATCGTCTGCACGTCGAACAGCGTGAACGCCGGATCAGCGAGCAGCCGTGCTGCCGTGGTGTGCCTTGCCGGGTCCACCACAGCGGTCCACCCGGCGTGACGGGCGGGCACTCCTCGCGCAGATACAGCGCCAGCCAAACGAACGAGTCCACGCTGGCCGGAATCGTCTCCCGCAGGCGGCTGCCCTTGCTGACCACCGTGATCGTGTTCGCGCCGGCGTCCAGGTCGGTATCCAGACACAACCCGAGCAGCTCGCCGGCCCGGGCACCACTGGACAGCCAGAACGACACCAGCGCGCGGCGCGGCTTCGCTGTGCGGGCACCGGGTTGATCAACGGACCCAGATCAGCCGCACACGCCCACTCGTAGAATCCGAACAAGACGCTCAGCTGATGGTTGATCGTGCGAGCGGCGTACTTCGTGCCCAGCACCGCCTTGCCCGTGATCGGAGTCACCGACCCCGGCGCCGCTGCACCAGTTCGCCGGTTCAACCGCTGCGGTACCGGCGAGTCGCGTAGCCGCTCGACGAACTCCCGGACGTCAGTCCGTTCAGCGTGCTCCCATGCTGTCCACCGGTCGTGCAGAAACCGGAACCAGCGCAGCAGGTCGTAGGCGTCGCTGCGCAGCGTCGCCGGCGAACAATCCGAGGCAGCCAGATCCCGCAAGAACGAAGATGCCGACACGTGCTCCTCGTCCGGAAACCACACACGCCAGCGCAGTCCCTGCTCGAACTCGACGACCCGCCCCAACTGCCGGCCAGCGACTGGCTGCCGTACCTGGCGGAGTGCGCCGGTGCGAAGCCGCCGCTGCGCGTGCCGGTGTGGTTGGCGCGGCGGCTGGCGGGAGACCAGGCTGTGGTGATGATGACCGAGGGACGCGGCTTCTCGAACGCCAAGGCGAAGCGAGAGCTCGGCTGGGAGCTGCAGTACCCGTCGTGGCGGCAGGGCTTCAAGGCCGAGCTGGCCTGATGCGCACACGCGACGAGGAGTTCGAGGAGCTGCGACCGCTGCTGTTCTCGATCACCGATCGGATCCTCGGCAGGTTCGGGTTCGGGTTCGGCTTCGCGGAGGTGGCATCGGCCGTGGGGCGCTCGGAGGCGGCGTGCCGTCAGCTGGTGGTCCGTGCCCGTCGGCACATGGACGCGGGGCGCCCCAGGTTCGCAGCTGACCAGCGAGAGCGGGAGGAGCTGGCGGTGCGGTTCTTCGAGGCGTTCAAAGAGGGTGCTGTCGGCAACTTGATGGAGTTCCTGGCCGCGGACGTGCAGCTTGTCGGCGACGCGGGCGGCAAGGCGCCGCAGTGGGGCCGAGGTGTCGTGGCCGGCGCCCGCAACGTGGCAGGCATGCTGGCTGCGCTGGCTGGACCCTTCGCGCAGATCGGTGGCGTTGTGGAGCCGCAGCTGGTGAACGGTCAGCCGGGCGCGATCTTCCGCGATAGCGACGGCAGAGTGGTCAACACGTGGACCCTCGACATCGTCGACGGGCAGATCCAGGCGATCCGTGCGGTGGTGAACCCGGACAAGCTCCGGCACGTCGGACCGGTCGCCGACGCGTGGGCCGTCGTACAGGAGACGAATGCGGCCCGCCGTACAACGGACTGGACGCGTGAGGAGGACCCCACGCGCCCAGAGCCGTCAGGCCAGTGACTCTTCCCAGGCCTGGTGGAGTCCGGCGTAGTGGCCGTCGTCCATGGTGATGAGGTGGCCGGGAGGGCCGTCCTCGATGATCCGGCCGTGTTCCAGGACCAGGACGCGGTCGGCGGTCTCGACGGTGGACAACCGGTGCGCGATGACGATCGCCGTACGGTCGGCCAGGATCGTCTTCAGCGCCCGCTGGATGAGGCGTTCGCTGGGGATGTCCAGGCTGGACGTCGCCTCGTCCAGGATCAGTACGGCGGGGTTCGCCAGGAACGCCCGCGCGAACGCGACCAGCTGACGCTGACCCGCCGAGAGCCGGGAACCGCGCTTCTCGACCGCGGTCTCGTACCCGTGGGGCAGCGCCGTGATGAAGTCGTGCGCCCCGATCACCTTCGCGGCCTCGACGACCTCCTCCATCGTCGCGCCCGGTTTGCCGAACCGGATGTTGTCGGCGACCGAGCCGGTGAACAGGAAGTTCTCCTGCGTCACCATCACGACCCGCTCACGCAGGTCGTCCTCGGCCAGGTCCCGGAGGTCGACACCGTCGAGCAGCAGGTGACCGCTCGTCGGGTCGTAGAACCGTGCCACCAGCTTGGCGATGGTCGTCTTGCCGGCACCCGTCGTACCGACCAAGGCCAGGGTCTGACCGGCCGGCACGTCCAGCTGCAGACCGGGCAGCACCGGTACGCCGTCGACGTACTCGAAGCGCACGTTCCGCAGTTCCAGATGACCGTGCGCCGGACCTGGCTTGGCCGGCTGGATCGGCTCCGGAACGTCCGGCGTCTCGCTCAGCACGCCGGACAGCTTCTCCAGCGCCGCCGAAGCGGACAGGAACGTGTTGTAGAACTGCGTGATGTCCTGCAGCGGCTCGAAGAACTGCCGCAGGTAGAGCAGGAACGCGGTCAGGACGCCGACCGTCACGTGCCCGTGGTACGCCTGGTAACCGCCGTACGCCAGGATCGCGACGATGGTGATGTTGCCGACGCCCTTGATCGCCGGCATGAAGACCGCGTTCAGCCGGAACGCCTCGAGGTTCGCCTTCCGGTACCGGTCGTTGACGCCGTGGAAGATCTCCTCGTTCCGCGGCTCCCGACGGAACGCCTGCACCGCGCGGATGCCGGTCATCGACTCGACGAAGTGCACGATGACCAGGACGACGGCCTCCCGCGTCTGCCGGTAGACCGCCGCGGACCGCTTCCGGAACCAGGCTGTCAGGAGCAGCAGCGCCGGGAACGACAGCAGGGCGAGCAGACCGAGCTTCACGTCGAGCGTGAGCAGGATGATCGACGTGCCGACCAGCGTCAGCACCGCGGTGACCAGGCTGTCGAACCCGCTCGCCAGCATCTCGTCGATGACGCCGACGTCGGACGTCAGCCGGGAGATCACCCGGCCCGAGGTGAACTTGTCGTGGAACGCCGGGCTGAGCCGCTGGAAGTGGTCGAACACCCGCTTGCGCAGCCCGAGCAGGATGGTCTGACCGAGTCGGCCCGAGCGCATCAGGAACAGCTGCCGCGCAAAGGCCTGGAGCAACGCCGACGCCAGGACGGCGATGACGATCGTGACCAGCTCCTGGGAGCCCTTGCCCGCCAGGATCGGCGGGATGCCGTTGTCGATGCCCAGGTGGACCAGGTACGGCACGGCGAGCCGGGCCGCGTTCTCGACGATCACGATCGCTACCAGCAGCCAGATGACCTTCTTGTACGGCCGGAGCAGCTCACCCAGCAGTTTCCGTGAGTCCTCCTTCAGCCGGATGCTGGTCGCACGAGAGATCTCCCGGTCGGGGTCCTCCTCGAACTGCCCCCGCCACTTCTGCTCCTCCGGCTCCTGCTCGTCCTTCACCTCGTCGGGAGGAGGTGTCTGCGTTGTCGTCATGCGTGCACCTCCTCTTCCTCCGCTGCGAGCAGGTGCCGGTACGCCGGGACCGTGGTCAGCAGCTCGTGATGGGTTCCTACGTGGGTGACCGTGCCGTTCTGCAGCAGGGCCACTTGGTCGGCCAGCATCACCGTCGACGCGCGGTGCGCGACCACGATGCCGGTGGTCTCGGAGAGCACGTTCTGCAGTGCTTCCTCGACCAGCGCCTCGGTGTGTACGTCGAGAGCGGACAGGGTGTCGTCCAGCACCAGTACGGCGGGCTTGGCGAGCACTGCACGAGCCAGTGCGAGCCGCTGCCGCTGACCACCCGACAGCGACATGCCCTGCTCACCGACGCGTGTGTCCAGGCCCCACGGGAGGTCGTTCGCGAACTGCGCCTGAGCGACGTCCAGCGCCTGCTGGACGTCCGCCTCGGTGGCGTCCGGACGGCCGAGGGTCAGGTTCTCCCGGACGCTCATGGAGAACAGGGTGGGGTCGTCGAACGCGGACGCGACAGCCGTCCGCAGCGACACCAGGGACAGGTCCCGGATGTCGTGCCCGTCGATGGTGATCCGTCCGGCGGTCACGTCGTACAGCCGGGGGACCAGTGCGGTCAGAGTGGTCTTGCCGGACCCGGTGGCACCGACCAGTGCGAGCGTCGTACCAGGGGTCAGGTCGAGGTTGATGTCGTGCAGCACCTCGGTGGAGTCGTCCGAGAACCGGAACCCGACGTGCTCGAAACGCAGGTGACCACGCGCGTTCGGGAGCTCCTCCGAGCCGGACTTGATCACCGAGTAGGTGTCCAGGATCTCGCTGATCCGGTCCGCCGCGGTCATCGACTCCTGCGCCATCGCCAGGATCGCGCCGAGCGAGGTGACCGGCCAGACCAGTGACAGCATCAGCGTGATGAACGCGACCAGGGTGCCGAGCGTGATCGCCTCCCGGCCGACGGCGAGCGCGCCGAGCAGCAGCACGATCACCAGCGTCAGGTTCGGGATGACGCCGAGGAAGCTCCAGAACCGCGACGCGAGCCGGACCTTCTCGACCTCGGTGTCGTACAGCGTGGTCGCCTCGTCGTCGAACTGACCCTGGACGTGCGGCCGCCGGCCGAACGCCTTGATCACCCGGAAGCCGAGCGCCGACTCCTCGATCCGGGTGGCCAGGTCACCCTGCTGGTCCTGGACCTTGCGGGAGATCCGCAGGTACTTCTTCTCGAACTTCAGCGACACCATGACGATCGGCACAGCGGCCACCAGGACCACCAGGCCGAGCGGCCAGTACAGCTGGAGCAGCAAGACCGTGACCACGGCCAGCTGCAGGATGTTCATCACCAGGAACAGCAGACCGAAGCCCATGAACCGGCGGATCGTGGACAGGTCGGTGGTGACGCGGGAGAGCAGCTGACCGCTCTGCCAGCGGGTGTGGAACTCCATCGGCAGGGACTGCAGACGGACGTACAGGTCGTGCCGGAGCGTGGCCTCGAGGTCGCTGACGGTCCGGGACTGCGCCCAGCGACGCATCCAGACCAGGATGACCTCGGAGATGCTGAGCCCGAGGGCCAGCAGTGCCAGCGGCACCAGCATGCTCAGCTCGCGGCGGGTGACCGGACCGTCGATGATGGCTCGGGTGACCAGCGGAACGGCGAGGCTGACGCCGACGCCCAGCATGGCGGTGGAGAACATCACCGCGAGGCGCCAACGGTGTGGCTTCAAGTAGGGACGGAGCCGCCACAGGTTGCGGCTGCGTTCTGGGGCACGGGTGGTAGGGGCTGCGATCGACGGCGCTTGGACAGTGTGCTCTGAAGGCATCTGGACGGGCGCACTTCCCATCTACTTCGAGTCAAAGGGGTTTTGCGACCTGAAAACGGCGCACTTTCCAGTATCGCTCAGTAGGTAAGCGCTTGTCGCGCGAATTCCATTCCCTGCCGATGAAACGCAATAGCCCATCCAATGCCCACGCGGGAACCCCACCTCCACCTATCACGATCCGCAATCAGTACTACGTGACCGATCGTTCGACCGGTTCCTCTTCGGGCAGATCCTGCAGTCCGCGGAGCGGGGAGAAGGCCGCGACCAGGAGACCGGCGAGCATGCCGGCGGCCGCGATCAGCAGGGTGGGACGGATGTGGATGGCGGTGGCCACCACGCCGGAGACGCCTGCGCCGACCGTCTGCCCGCCGATGACCAGAGTGCGCCAGGACGCGGTCACCTGCCCCACGAGGTGCGGCGGCGCGAGCGCCTGGCGCAGGGTGCGCTGCGGGACGGCGAACAGGGACATACCGAGTCCGGCCAGTACCTGTCCGAGGAGGATCACCGGCGTCACACCGGTGAACAGGGCGACCCCGTTGAGTGACGCGAGGAACACACCGGACAGGTAGGAGTGACCGAGGCCGAACCGGCGGCACCACGCGGGGGCGAGGAAGGTTCCGGCCACCGCAGCAGCTCCGAACGTGGTCATGGACAGCCCAACGAACGCCGGTGACCTGTGCAGCTCACGGATCAGGAAGAGAACCACGAGCGGACCCTGCATCGCGCCGGCCATGGCAGCGAATCCTGCCGAGACGACGAGCGGTCTGAGCATCCGGTCGCCGAAGAGCACCCGCAGGCCGGCCGACAGCCGCACCTCGGACCGTGGTCGTGCGGGTACCCGGGCGGGCTCGCGGAGCAGGTATGCCGCGATCGTGGACACGACGTACGACGCGGCGTCGATGAGGATCGCGAACGGTGCCGTGAGCACCTGTACGAGGAAGCCGGCTGCGGACGGTCCGAGTGTGGAGGCGAGGTTGAGATTGAGCATTGCCGCGCTGTTCGCCCGCATCAGGTCCTCACGGGGCACCAGCGCCGGGATCATCGTCTGCGACGCGGTGTCGGACAGCAGAGTCAGCACTCCGGTCAGTACGGCGACGACGTACAGCTGCTCGATGCGCAGCCAGCCCAGTGCTGCCACCGCAGGCACCGAGCCGAGCAGAAGGAGCCGTCCGACGTCGGTCCAGATCAGGACGCGACGCAGCGACCACCTGTCGACCCAGACGCCGGCCAGCAGCCCGAACACGAGATGCGGTGCGATCGTCAACGCCGACAGCGCACCCATCTCCACGGCCGACGCCTGCAGGGTCACCACAGCCACCAGCGGCAGCGCGACAGTGGTGACCGCACTGCCCGACGCGGACACCAATTGCCCGATCCACAGCTTCCGGAACTCGCCCCTCACGACCCATCCCATGCCTGTGAACCTGTCACTCAGCAGAGCCACTCGACTACACCTGTTCGCCCGGAGCAGACGCAATTCACTCCAGGCGAAACAGTGCGACAACCGCGGTGGCCGGATCAGGACCTCTGGCCGGATCGAGAGGACCTTCGGACCAGGGCAGCGTCGATCACGGAGGGTTACGGTGGCCGGAGATCCCCGGGGACCTCGGGGACATGGGGGGAGAGCGACCATGTCGCAGCAAGTTCCGCAGCAACCTTTCTATCCGCAGCAAGAGCTGCCACCGCAGCAGCCGCCGCCGCAGGGGCCGATGCGTCCCGGCCCGCAGCCGCCGCAGCCTAAGAAGCGCCGTCGTTGGGTCCCGTGGGCCGTGGCCTCGGGAACGTTCGTACTGGGTCTGGTCATCGGCGCCGCACCGAGCGGCGGCACGGCATCGACGTCAGCCGGCACACCGCAGGCGACGGCCACCGAGACCGTCCAGGCACCAGGCTCGACGGTGACGGTCACGGCGCCTCCGGTGAACGTGACAGCGCCGCCGGTCACGGTGACGGCGCCGCCGGTCACGGTGACGAAGCCTGCTCCGCCGGCCAAGACTGTGACGGCTGCGCCGCCCGAAGCCGCAGCCACGTTCGAGGGCGACGGCACCTACGAGGTCGGCGTCGACATCAAGCCTGGGAAGTACAAGTCGACCGGCGGTGAGGGCTGCTACTGGGCGCGGTTGAAGAACCTGGACGGCGACCTCGACGCCATCCTCGCCAACAATCTGAGCGACGGTCCGCAGACGGTGACGATCAAGAAGACCGACAAGGGTTTCGAAACCAGCAACTGCGCGGCCTGGAGGAAGGTCGCCTAACTGCACTGATCGCGTGCTGATGCCGGGCGAACTTCCTTTCTAGTGCCCCGTCAGGAGTAGTTCGGGTCGCAGGTCGGTCCAGCTCGGCCGTCCGCGTCGTACGCCCGCGCGGCGGCGTAACCGTGCTTGTGAGCCCCAAACTGGTTTGGGGAGTCCTGTCTACCCGGATCGGGATGTGATGTGAAGGGACATGTCGGACAGGGTGTGAAGGGACATGTCGGACACGGCTTGTGTTAGGTGTTCGAGGGTAGGGGTTTGGTGGGGCGGCGTCCTTGGGGCAGGCCGGACGGGATGTCTTTGATGTCTGGGTCGAGCTGGATGTGCTTGATCAGGTGGTGGTCGTGGAAGACCACGACGTGCGGGCCGTCGCGGAGGATGTGCAGTTGGGTGCCGGCCCATTCGCGGCCGAGCGCGATCCGGTAGCCGTCGCCGACTGTGAGGCGTCCTTTGGAGCAGGCCTTGACCGTGGTGAGGGTGGTGCGTGGTGCCGGCGGCTGGTCCGGGTCGGGGCCGGTCTTGGTGCTGGCGTGGTAGCGCTGGTCGGGGGTCTGGCCGTCGAGGGCCTGGTGGGGGCGGCGGGTGTTGAAGATGATGTCGTAGCTGTCCAGCAGGCGTTGCAGTTCGGTCAGGTCGGCGGCCGCGGGGCGGGCGTTGAGCCACTGTTTCAGGGGCTGCCAGTCGCGTTCCTTCTTCCCGCAGGTCTGCGGGTGGTAGGGCGAGGAGGTGACGTGGTAGACCCCGATCCGGGCCAGTTTGGCCTCGAGGTCGGAGTAGCCGCCGGTGCGGCGGCGTGTGCTGAACGACAGCCCGTTGTCGGACAGCACCACCGCGGGCTTGCCGTGTCGCTCCAACGCGATCTTCATGCATGCCCAGGCCGAGACGGCGTTCTCGCTGACCGCGGCCACGGTGGCCAAGATCTTGCGGGAATGATCGTCGATCACCCGCACGATCGCGACCTCCTGCCTGCCACCGTGGCCGGCGGCCAGCCACCAGGCCGTGGCGTCGGTCTGCCACATCCCGTTCGGTGACAAGGCCTCGAACCGCTTGTAAGAGCTGTGCGGACGTTTGCCCGGTGACGGCGTGACACAGCCGTGCTCGGTGAGGATCTTGTGCACTGTGCGCGCCGACGGGACACCCACCGCCCCGTCCAGCAGCAACCAGTCCCGCACACTCCTGGCCCCCGCGTCCCAGCCGTCGGCAGCCAACCGGCGATGCATCGCCAGCAGCCGCTCGACCACCTCGACCGGGGTCGCGTTCGGGCTGCGCCGCGGCCGCCGCGACCGCGGCAACAACCCCTCCAAACCCTCCGCCGCGAACTGCGCCCGATACCGGTAGAACGTGTCCCGGCTGATCCCGTACCGCCGGCACAACTCCGTCACCGAGACCGACGAATCATCCAGCGCAGCAAACGCGCCGATCGCGAACCGAACCTCCATCGGAACCACCAGATCCGCCATGACCCACACACTGAGCCACAACCATCAGGTGTCCGACATGTCCCTACACACCTCTGTCAGACATGTCCCTTCAGAACACATACCCGGATCGGGAGGTAGGACTCCCCGCTCCGTGTGCAGACGCTCCCCAAACCGGTTTGGGGAGGAGCTCCGACGCTCCCGAACCGGTTTGGGGAGGAACGCCGCGGTGGGTTGAGGATGTCCCGCTCGAGTGGTGGCGAGTTCGTCGAGTAGTGGTCAGCGGTCACGGCGCTGTGCCTCGCCTATGAGGGATATGACCCAACGTTCCTTGACGAGGCACTATCGGAGTCGCCTGACGACGGCCTTTCGCCGCCGGCCGAGCCTGTTCACTCCACCCGGAAGACAGGACCCCTGGTGGTGAAGGGGAGGGATGCGCCGCGGGGGATCAGCCACGCGTGCTCCCGCCGTACCCGGACGACGTCGCACTGGCCGTCCGTGATGAGCAGGATCGGGCCGTGGATCGGGAAGTCGTCCGCCCGCTCCAGCAGGTCCACACCGGGCTGGAGAACGGTCCCGCCTCGACCGTGGACCGTCATGCGGCCGGCAATGTCGTCCACCGGCACGTACCCGGCGTCGTACGCCGCGGCGTCGCAGTACACCACCCGCGCGGCCGGTACGTCGCGAGCGCGTGAGTACGACGCGATCGCTCCGAGTGCCTTGCCGAGCAGTTCGCGATCCATCGAACCCGAGGTGTCCAGAACGACGCCGTACGTCGGGAGTCGTTCCAGCTCGACCGGGCGGATCCAGCCGGGGCGTGGGATGTCCGGCGTACCGGATTGGCGTCGGGAGGCCCGTGCGTACGTGCGGGTCTTCTCGACCGCGGGGACGTGCTCCTCGAACCAGCGGGCCAGCTGTGCGTCCCAGGCGAGAGGCGGGTGGTCCAGCGCACGGATCTCCTCGACCAGTCCAGCAGGCAGCGTGCCGCGCGCTGGGTCGTGGTACGCCAGTCCGGTGCTCAGGGCGCGTCGGTAGATGTCGTCCAGACCGGCACCCCGTGCAGCCTCACCGGAGTGCGGGAGCGGGTGACCGAGTACGTCGCCCAGGCCGACGCCGCGCAGCGTCGCCAGCTTGCGGTAGCGGCGCAGGTCCGTGGTGATGCGGTCGTAGACCTCCTCCGTGGACATGCCCTTCAGCGCCGGGTCGTAGAGCCCACCGTCGGGCAGGGTGCCGACACCCATCTCCAGGAGCCAGCCGTTGATCACCAGATCGGCGGCCACGTTCCACAGGTACGGGTCACGGCCGCCGACGCGCTCACCGTGTCGCAGAGCGGCGTGCAGCATCTCGTGCGCCATGACGAACCGCCACTCGCTCAGCGTCAGACTGGTCAGCGGGTTCACGTAGATCTCGCCGGCGGACGCGTTGACTGCCGCGACCCGGATGTCCCAGCCGCGAGCGAGCTCGGCCTCGGCAACGACCGTCATGCTCGCAGCGATCGCACCGAGCAACGGGTACGACGAGACGAACCAGCCGAGGGCCAGGTCCCACTTGTCGCGGCCGCCGCCGCCTGCGCTCAGCGACGAGCGTGCGCCGCCAGCAACCTCGACAGCCGCAGCAGCCGCGGCGGACAGGCCTGCGGCGAACAGCTCACCCCAGTTCGGCGGCTTGCCCCAGCCGTTCCAGCGGGCGGTCTGGACGTCACGGGCGTGACCGGCAACTCCCAGACGCTCGTACTCCGCCGGTACGCCGGCGCGCCGCCACAGTCGCGCCAGCGCGTCCTCCTCCATTGCGGGGAAGTCTGGCGGCAGGTCAACGACCGGCGTACCGAGTTTGAGCGACTGGAGGTAGCGGTTGACCGCCACGTCGTTTGCGGCGCTCGCGGCCTGGTCAGCTTCTGGCAGGTCCCGTTCGGCGTGGCCGAGGCCCAGGTGGATCAGTAGGTGCGCGAAGATCCATGCCCACTCCTCTGGGATGGCGCGGCGCGTCCGGTGCGTGCGGATCTGCCCGTTCGAGTCGATCGTCGCCCAGCCGTCTGCTGGGCAGCTGTCGTCGCGGAGCGGGCTGTGCGCCCAGTCCGCCATCGGCGCGAACAGCGGGTGCCGCGCGACGATGGCCCAGCCAGCCTGGATCGCCTCCCACGCCGGGTCCCGCTGTGCCTTCTTCCGCTTAGGCACGTGCCGCCACCAGCCGCGGCAGGTCGCGGCTGACTTCGACCAGGAACCAGGTCGGGAGCACCGGGCGGCCGTCGTCGTCGGCTGCGATCACCACCTGCGCCACCTCGAGCGAGATCTCCGCCAGCTCGACCAGCAGCGCCTTGCCGCGGTGCGCGAGCTGACGAGCGGCAGGGCTCGCCGACGCCTTGTCAGCGGCCAGCTCCTTGATCAGCCGGGCACGGAACGTCTCGGCCAGGAAGTACAGCAGGTCCCGGTCCTCCGGTGCGGACGGCCAGCCGGTCTCACCCTTCAGTACGGCGTCCAGCCCGAACGCGTGCCGGACGGTCTTCACATACGCGCGGAACGCCGACGCGTGCGCCGCGGACAAGGTGCCGAAGGCAAGGACCCGGAGCGTCTCGTCGGACACGTCGTCGCCGTACGAGTGCAGGGCGTCCGACAGCATGTGCCAGCTGCGCGGCGTCGAGAACGGCTCCTCGGTCTTCGGAGGCGCGGTCCAGAGGTGGTCGGGACGGTTGCGCAGGTAGTCGAGGACCCATGGGTGGATGCCCGCCGTACCGGCCCACTGCAGCCAGTCGGTCGCGGACGCGCGGAGGTGGATGTGCACGAGCCGGTTCACCAGGGCGCTCGCCATCGGACGGGCCAGGGCATTGTCGGTGGCCCGGTTGCCGGCGCCGATCACTACGGACCCCTCCGGCAGCTCGTACTCACCGATGCGGCGGTCCAGGATGAGCGAGTAGAACGCCTTCTGCACCTCGGCCGAGGAGGCGTTCAGTTCGTCGAGGAACAGGCAGTACGGCTCGTCGCGGGCGATCGCGACGGGTGGTGCGAACCGGCTGCGGCCGTCGACGATCTGCGGTACGCCGATGAGGTCCTCCGGCGCGAGCTGCGTGCCCAGGAGCGTGACGCACTCCAGACCGAGCGATTCCGCGAACGCCCGTACCAGGCTGCTCTTCCCGATCCCCGGTGCGCCCCAGAGGAAGACCGGGCGTACCACTGCCACGTGCAGCAGTACTTCGGGCAGTTCGGCTGCCGATACCGTGATTCCCGCTTGCATCAGTCCCTTTCGTCGCTGGTCAGCCCTTCAGGATCCTCTCGAGGTCACGGTGTGTCACCCGGTTTTCCACGTGGCTTCCGTTACTGGTGGTTACTGACTAGGGTGCGGCGCGAGGTCATCGGAGTACTGGGGGGGTCTCTCGTGCTGGGCTTACGTGTCAAGGCGGCCGTGGTGTGTGCCGTCGTACTGCTGCCGTTGACGGCGTCGCAGGTGATGGCTGCCGATCCACCGCAGCACCTGGGGGAGGGTGTCCTCGTTCCCGGGCGTACGGCGGTGGATGTCGGTATGTCGGGCGCCCGCGTGGTCGTTTCGAACCCTGTCTACGAGACGAGTAACAACGGGACCACGTGGACAGCCTCTGGAGGCTCGAACGACGGCAAGCCGCTGCAGGTCGAGGGAGCTGCGCTACTGACGTTCGACGGCGGTACTGCGAAGGTCGGTGGCCTCACGTTCCCCGCCGCGGACGACGTGGTGCTCGGGAAGGGCGGCAAGCTCGTCTCGCATCGTGCACCGGCTGCTGCGACCGCAGAGGTGTACAACGTCGCCAGCAAGACCAAACTGGCCGACGTCGCCCCGCCGTTCGCCATGTCCGGCGATACGGTGTGGAAGGTGACCGAGCCGGGTCACCTGGACGGTAAGAACCTGGCTACCGGTGTCGTGAAGACCGTGCTGGTCGCCAGCGCGTGCACCGTCGGCCCAGACGACGTCAACGGCCGCTGGGCGGTGTTGAGCGGCTGCAATCAGGTTGTAGACGTCAGCGGGCCGCAGCCGCCGCGGAATCTGACTGTGGCCGCGGACTCCCAGCTGGGCAACGGATTCACCGTGCAGGCGTCCGGCTCCGACCTGCTGGTCACCGACCTCAACGACCCGGCACTGGGACAGCGGCGCTACGGGCCGATCCGCACCACCACCCCCAGCTTCCGCGCAGACGGCTCCGGTCTCGCGAAGATCGTGTACGCCGACGCGACCAGCAAGCCCCGCGTGATCACCCTGTCCTGGCTGACCGCCGACCCGCAGCAGCACCCGGACACCGTCGCGCCCGTACTGACCAGTGCATCCGCAGGCGATCGAGTCCGCGACAACACCAGCCTGTCCTTCGAGTGGGCGTACGACGATCCGCAGGACCCGAACTCGCCTGCGACCGGTGTGGACAGCTACGACCTGCGAATTCAGCAGCGCCCGAACCGCACCTCGCCGTACGGCGCCTGGAACCAGGTGCCCGCGTGGCAGGGGCTCAAGACCACCGGGGCGAGTCTGAGCGCACCGATCGGCACTGACACGTGCTGGCAGGTGCGTGCACGCGACTACGCCGGCAACCTGAGTGCCTGGAGTACGTCGTACTGCAGTGAAGTGGACGGTACGGCGCCGTCGCTGGTCACGTGGCGAATCGGGGACCGCGTGCAGCTGAGCGGGTCCGCGACAGTGCGCTGGGCCTACAAGGACGACACCGACATCGCGTCGTACGACGTCGTCTACAAGGTGGCCGCACCGGGTGCCGCGCTGGGCAAGTGGATCTACCCCGCTGTCTGGCAGAACACGCGCATCACCGGGATCACCTGGTCGCCGCGACTCGGCTGGGACGAGTGCTTCATGGTGCGCGCCCGCGACTACCTGGGGAACCTCTCCGCCTGGTCCGCACCGATCTGCTCGGTAGCGCCAGAGGACGACCGCGCCCTGACCTCCGCCGGCACTGTCACGCGTTCCACCAGCACGCTGGCGTTCCAAGGCACCACGACCATCCTCAAGGCGAACGGCGCCTACCTGACCAAGGCCACCGAAGCCGGCCTGCGCATTGCCTTGGTAGCGATTCACGGCCCGGGCCAAGGCCGCGTGGACATCTACCACGCGAACATCAAGATCGGCACGGTCTCTCTGGCCGCAGCCACCACCAGTCGCGTCGTCACCTACCTCCCTGCAACCCCTTTCCGTACAGGGCCTCTCAAGATCATCTCCACCTCGACGGCACCCGCCGCCATCGACGGCATCGCCTTTCTCCGGGCCCCGTAGGAATTTCGGCACGTCTCAGTCCGGTTCGCGGTTTCAAGCCGTTGGCCGCGGGTAGGTTGCGGGCGGGAGACACCACGAAGGACCGACTCGGGGACTGGACTGGGAGGGAACCCTTGTCAACGCAGTGTCCGTCGGCCGACTCGGCCGACGATCGGCAATACCTGGTGCCCACTGACGGGCCGACCGCATCACTCGAGGAGCTGCCTTCTCGAGCCGGATAGCGAACCCTTATGGATGCCAACGCCCTCCAGCGCAGCTGGGACCGGGTGACAGAGCACGGAGAACAGGTACCGCTGTACTTCTACTCGCATTTGTTCGTGTCCTATCCCGAGGTGCGGCCTATGTTCCCGCTCAACATGTCGAACCAGCGGGACAAGTTCGTCGGCGCCCTCGGCCGGATCGTCAGCCATGCCGATCAGATCGAGAACGATGCCGCGTACCTGCAGCATCTCGGACGCGATCATCGCAAGTACGCCGTACTCGCGGAGCACTACGACGCGGTCGGAGCCTCGTTGTGCGCGACCCTGAAGCACTTCCTCGGGCCCGATTGGGACGAGGAGCTCGCCGGCCACTGGACGGCGGCCTACCAGGTGATCGCGCGGATGATGGTCGAGGCGGCGGAGACCTCCTCGGAGTCCACCCCTGACTGGTGGGACGCCGACGTGGTCGCGGTCGAACGGCGGACCATGGACCTCACGCTGCTGACGATCCGGCCGCGGCGCGAGTTCCAGTTCCTCCCGGGCCAGTCGGTCTCCATGGAGATCCCGCAACGGCCCCGGTTGTGGCGGTACTTCAGTCCGGCCAACGCCCCGCGCCGGGACGGCTCGATCGACCTGCACGTGCAGCAGATCGACGGCGGCCAGGTGAGCCCGGCCGTGGTGCGGTCGCTGAAGGTCGGCGACGCCGTGAAGCTGGGCGCCCCGGTCGGCGAACGGCTGACCCGGCGCGCAGGCGACGTACGGGACGTGCTGATGGTCGCCGGCGGAACCGGTCTCGCCCCGCTGCTCGCGGTGCTCGAACAGATCGACAACGAGTGGGAACGGTCGCGCACCGCCCCACGGGTCCATCTGCTCCACGGGGTCCGGATGCCCTGGCACCTCTACGACCGGCCGCAGTTGCGTGAAATGGCGCAGAAGCGGCCCTGGTTCGACTACACCGAAGTTGTGTCCGACGACGCGTCCTATCCCGGAACGCGCGGGAAGGTCGGCATGGTCGCGGCCCGGCAGGACCTGTACGGGCGGACCGCGATGGTGTGCGGCGGCCCGCAGATGGTCGCGCACACGCTGGAGCGACTGGCAGGCGCCGGCATGGACCCCGAGCACATCAAGTACGAGCACTTCTACTACGCGCCCGTGGATGAGCACACGGGCACGCCAGCGCTCACCAGGTCAGGAGACAACCAGTGACCAACGGAAAGCACCGCCACGGCTCTCCGCACTACCAGACCCCCGATGCGATCCGGGGCGAAACGTTCCGGCGTAGGCTCCGGGGCCTCGATTCGGACCAGGTGTACGGGTACATCGACCTGCTCGCCGACCAGGTGCACGCGACCGCGAGAGAGGTCAGCGAGTGCCGCGCCGAGAACGAACGGCTCCAGGCGGAGCTGCGGCGGACCCGGGCGGAAGTGAAGCGTGTGCAAGGGGAGCTGGACGAGTACGAGCAGGTCGGCGAGCGCGTGAACGAGCAGATCGTTCAGCTGTTCAGCCAGGCACAACTGGTCGCCGAGGAGATGGTCGAGGACGTCAGCCGCGACACCCGCGAGCGGATCGGCCAGGCGCGCGCACACGAGCGCCGGATCGTCGAGGAGGCCATGGACACGGCCGGACAGCAGGTCCGTTCGTACGCACAGAACGCGCAGACCCGGATGCAGTCGATCGTGGACTCGTTCTCGACCGAGGTCGAGCGGCTCGGGAGCTCGGGCCAGTCCGGCGAGCAGGCGCCCCGCCAGAAGGATGCCTGGTTCGACGACCTGAGCGACTGGCAGGTCCGCCTCCAGAACGGGCGTGGAAACGGGCATCCGAACAGTAACGGGCACGGGGGCCCGAACGGTAGCGGTCCGAGGTCTCCAGGCTCGGACTGACCCGTGCGAACTCTTCCGAACCCCGCCCGGACGGAGGATCACCGCGCGGAAGCCCCGACAAGCCGGCGGGCGGCACGAGGCCGCCGGCCCCTGGCTCTGCCACTCGCAGTCCTCGGACTGGCCGTGGCAGGCGCCGCCCTCGGCGCGCTCGAACTCGGCCGGTGGGCGCCGATCGGCGTCCCGACCCAAGTTGCGATCGCGCTCAGCCTGGCAGGTCTCCTACTCGCCGTGGGAATCTGCGTCCGCCATGTCGTCGCGGTCGGCGGCGCGGAGCAGCTGCTCCAGGTCGCCGGCGCGCGGTGGGGCACCGCCCGACGTGCCCGACGTACGGCGTCACGACGGCCCGTGACGGTCCCGCCGGTGCCCGGTCACCCGCCAGTGCCTGGTCACCCGCCAGTGAGCCGGTCCGAGCCGGATCTCGATGTCGAGACGGTGCGTGCCGCGGCGAAGGAGTTCCTCGAGCTCTTCTACGGCGAGGACCCACACGTGGGGCCGCTGGAGCCCCGGATGGCCGAGGTGATGCGCGAGATCGACACGACCGGCACCTACTGGCACACCGCCGAGGAGTTGGTCTTCGGTGCCCGCGTCGCCTGGCGCAACAACAAACGCTGCATCGGCCGCCTGTACTGGCGCAGCCTGCAGGTGCGCGATCTGAGAACGGTGTCCGACGCAAGCAGCGTCGCCGCGCACTGCTTCGAGCATCTCAGTACGGCGCACAACGGCGGCAAGATCCGGCCGATGATCAGCGTCTTCGCTCCCGAGACGCCGTCCCGCCCAGCTCCCAGGATCTGGAACGAGCAGCTCATCCGGTACGCCGGGTACGAGCAACCGGACGGTCGCGCGCTGGGGGATCCCCGCTACCGCGCGTTCACGAGCAAACTGATCCAGCGTGGTTGGCGACCGCCCGAGCGACAAGGAGCCTTCGACGTACTCCCACTTGTCGTGGAGACCGTCGAGGAAGGGCCGCGGATGTTCCAGCTGCCCGGGCAAGCGGTCCACGAGGTCCCACTCGAGCACCCCGAGCTGAAGTGGTTCGCGGACCTGGAACTCCGGTGGCACGCGGTCCCGGTGATCAGCAACAACCGCCTCGTGATCGGCGGTGTCTCCTACCCGGCCGCGCCCTTCAACGGCTGGTACATGGGCACAGAGATCGGGGCTCGCAACCTAGGCGACAGCGACCGCTACGACCTGGTCCCGGAGGTCGCGGCGCGGATGGGCCTCGATACCTCGCACGAGGCGACCCTGTGGCGGGACCAGGCCCTGGTCGAGATCAACCGGGCGGTCCTGCACTCGTTCCACACCAACGGCGTGACGGTCACCGACCACCACACCGAGTCCCGCAGGTTCCTCATCCACCTGGAGAAGGAGGAGCGCGCCGGCCGCGGCTGCCCCGCCGACTGGAGCTGGATCGTCCCGCCGATGTCCGGCTCCCAGACCCCGGTCTTCCACCGCTACTACGAGACAGACAACCAGGTCCCGAACTTCGTCAACGACCCAGAAGCCACCTGCCGAGCCCTAAGAGGAGGCCCCCCAGCCTTCCCCTGAGCCCCCACCCAACCCAACCCACACCCGGCCCACGCACCCAACCCGACCCACGCCCCGGGGCCGACGCACCCAACCCGACCCACGCCAGGGGGTGCGGGTGGCGAAGCCCCCGCCCGCGCCGAGCGAAGCGAAGGCGCACAACAGAAGAGGGCGAGGAAGCCTGCGCTTTCCGCAGGCACACCTCGCCCTCTCGCCCGAGCGGGTGACGAGAATCGAACTCGCGTAGTCAGTTTGGAAGACTGGGGCTCTACCATTGAGCTACACCCGCGTGCTTGGACATGATTCCACATGAGGTGGGTCGGACTCAAAACCGTGGTGCTGGGACCCCGGTGGCGCGAGCACTGGTTCCGGTCGACTACACTCGACCGGTCACTGCGGGGCGTAGCGTAGTGGCTAGCGCGCCTGCTTTGGGAGCAGGAGACCGCAGGTTCGAGTCCTGTCGCCCCGACAAACCCCCTGTAGCACCGCTGCAGCGCGGGGTGTCGCGCGTGCTGTGAATGTCACCGAATCAAGGAGAACCGCCACCGTGAAGAGCACCGTCGAGTCCTTGAGCCCGACCAAGGTCAAGCTCATCGTCGAGGTGCCGTTCGAGGAACTCAAGCCGAGCCTCGACGCGGCGTACAAGAGCATCGGCCAGCAGATCGTGGTGCCGGGCTTCCGCAAGGGCAAGATCCCGCCGCAGGTCATCGACCAGCGCGTCGGCCGCGGTCCGGTGCTCGAGGAGGCGATCAACGACGCCCTCCCGAAGCTGTACTCGCAGGCGGTCAGCGACAACCAGGTCAAGGCGATCGGCCGGCCCGAGGTCGACGTGACCGAGTTCAACGACAAGGAGAGCCTGCAGTTCTCCGCCGAGGTCGAGGTCCGCCCGGAGATCACCCTGCCGGACCTGGAGGGCCTGGAGGCCGAGGTCGAGGACATCGCGATCTCCGACGACGAGGTGAACGAGCAGATCGAGTCGCTGCGCCAGCGGTTCGGCTCGCTGAACCCGGTCGAGCGCGCGGTCGGCGACAACGACTTCATCACCCTCGACCTGTCGGCCAGCAAGGACGGCGAGAAGGTCGAGGAGGCGCAGGCCACCGGCCTGTCGTACCAGGTCGGCAGCGGTCAGCTGCTGGACGGCCTCGACGAGGCTGTCCTCGGCCTGAGCGCCGGCGAGAAGAAGACCTTCGTCACCCAGCTCGTGGGCGGCTCGCTGAAGGGCGAGGACGTCGACGTCGAGGTGACCGTCACCGCGGTCAAGGAGCAGGAGCTCCCGGAGTTCGACGACGAGTTCGCGCAGACCGCGTCGGAGTTCGACACCGCCGACGAGCTGAAGACCGACGTACAGACCCGGCTGGAGCGCGGCAAGCGGCTCGAGCAGGCCGGTGAGGCGCGCGACGCCGTACTGGAGAAGATCCTGACGCTGGTTGACGTGCCGGTCCCCGAGGGCCTGCTGACCGACGAGCTGGCCGCCCGCAAGGAGAACCTGGAGCAGCAGCTCGGGTACTCCGGGATGACCATGGAGCAGTTCCTCGAGGGCGAGGAGCAGACCCAGGACGAGTTCGACGAGGACCTGAAGAAGCGGTCCGAGGACGCGATCAAGGCGCAGTTCGTGCTCGACCTGGTGGCCGAGCAGCAGGAGCTGAGCGTCAACGACCAGGAGCTGTCCGAGCACATCGTCCGGCACGCGCAGCGTTCCGGCGTCAGCCCGGACCAGTTCGCGCAGCACGCGGTGGAGAACAACCTGGTCCCGAGCCTGGTGTCCGAGGTCGTCCGCGGCAAGGCGCTCGCGTACCTGGTGGAGAACGCCAAGGTCACCGATGCCTCCGGCAACACGGTCGAGCTGAAGACCCTGCAGCCGGACGGCTCGTACGCCGACCCGGAGGCGGCCGCCGACGAGGCCGCCGAGGCCCCGGTCGCGGAGCCCGCGCAGGCCTGAGCAACGTCTCGCCGTACGGCCCGGATCCCCTCAGGGTGGGTCCGGGCCGTACGCATGTTCGCCGGACGATTGCGACGCGACCGTAAGAAACCTGGCCTAGCGTGGCCGGTGAAACGATTTCCGGAGTGTTGTGGGTCGAACGCGGAGGGGGCGGGTGTGGCCGCGCTGCTGCAGGAGCCTGAGGTACGGCGGGAGCCGGAGCTGCCGGACCGCCGCGAAGTACCTGACGAGGCAGCGGACGACGAGTCCGGATCCGTTGTCCTGTGCGGCTGGTGAATGCGCCCGAATTCGCTCAGAGCAGACGAACGGTGCGCCGTGAGCGAACACCTCCGGCCCAGCCTTAGGTCTGTCGCTCTCGCCCAGTAATGTCGGGTTCGTGAACGAGACATTTGCAGCCAGCCCCACCGCCGCGGGCGGCAACGGATCCGGCGGAGACGAAAACGACATCTACCGGGAGTTGCGGAAGAACCGGATCATCTTCCTGGGGTCCGAGGTCCGCGACGACAACGCGAACGCGATCTGCGCGCAGATGCTGCTGCTGAACGCACAGGACCCGAACGCGGACATCTGGTTGTACATCAACTCTCCGGGTGGCTCGGTGGACTCCGGCATGGCGATCTACGACACCATGCAGTGGATCTCCAACGACGTCGCCACGGTCGGGATGGGCCTGGCCGCCTCGATGGGCCAGTTCCTGCTCTGCGCCGGCGCGAAGAACAAGCGGTACGCGCTGCCGCACGCGCGGATCATGATGCACCAGCCCTCCGGCGGTATGGGCGGTACGGCGTCCGACATCAAGATCCAGGCCGAGCAGTCACTGCACCTGAAGGCGCTGCTGTTCCGGCTGATCTCCGAGCACACCGGCCAGGCGCTCGACCAGGTCGAGAACGACGCCGACCGGGACCGCTGGTTCACCGCCGACCAGGCGAAGGAGTACGGCTTCATCGACCACGTGGTCACCAGCGCTGCCCAGCTCAGCTCGGGCAGCCCGAACTCCTGATCTCCCACTTCGTCAGTTAAGGAAGCACATGAACTACTTCATCCCGCAGTGGGAGGAGCGCACGTCGTACGGCATGCGCCGGATCGATCCGTACACGAAGCTCTTCGAGGACCGGATCATCTTCCTGGGTACGCCGATCAGCGACGAGATCGCGAACGCCGTGATGGCGCAGCTGCTCTGCCTGCAGTCGATGGACTCCGACCGCGACATCAGCATCTACATCAACTCCCCGGGCGGCTCGTTCACCGCGCTGACCGCGATCTACGACACGATCCGCTACATCAAGCCGGACGTCTCGACGGTCTGCCTCGGCCAGGCCGCCTCGGCCGCCGCCGTGCTGCTCGCCGCCGGTACGCCGGGCAAGCGGTTCGCGCTGCCGAACAGCCGGATCATCATTCACCAGCCGGCGACCGAGGGCACCTACGGCCAGTCGAGCGACATCGAGATCCAGGCGAACGAGATCCTCCGGCTGCGTGCGCTGCTGGAGAGGATGATCGCCGACGCGAGCGGCAAGGACATCCAGGAGGTGTCCCGCGACATCGAGCGGGACAAGTTCCTGACCGCCGAGCAGGCCGTTGAGTACGGGCTGATCGACCAGGTGTTCGAGTCTCTCAAGGCCCCGGTCCCGGCCGGCGTCTGAACGGGTTCAGTTCAGGCCGGGCCGGTCTGACCGGTTGTCAAGAGCAGGACGCGTTCGCCACCGGCGTAGTCACAACCCGGTGGCGAGCGCGGTTTTTCGGCCCCGGACGGGGTACCGTCGAAATCGGATCGGGGTACTGACGATCGTCCCGGTTCCTGCGGCCTACGCCCTCCCGGCCCATGATGTTCTGCACAGTTCGATTGCGCATCGGATAGAAGGGATCTGCCCCGGTGGCACGCATTGGTGACGGCGGCGACCTGCTCAAGTGCTCGTTCTGCGGCAAGAGTCAGAAGCAGGTCAAGAAGCTCATCGCCGGTCCCGGCGTCTATATCTGCGACGAATGCATCGATCTCTGCAACGAGATCATCGAGGAGGAGCTGAACGAGGGCTCCGAGGTCGGTCTGACCGAGCTGCCGAAGCCGCGCGAGATCTACGACTTCCTCAACGCGTACGTCGTCGGTCAGGACGTGGCCAAGAAGGCACTCGCGGTGGCGGTCTACAACCACTACAAGCGGGTCCGCGACGGGCAGGGCGCCTCGAGCGCCGGCCGGCACGCGAAGGACGAGGCCGTCGAGCTGGCCAAGTCGAACATCCTGCTGATCGGCCCGACGGGCTGCGGCAAGACCTACCTCGCCCAGACGCTCGCCCGGATGCTGAACGTCCCGTTCGCGATCGCGGACGCGACGGCGCTGACCGAGGCCGGGTACGTCGGTGAGGACGTCGAGAACATCCTGCTGAAGCTGATCCAGGCCGCGGACTACGACGTCAAGAAGGCCGAGACCGGGATCATCTACATCGACGAGGTCGACAAGATCGCCCGCAAGAGCGAGAACCCGTCGATCACCCGGGACGTCTCCGGTGAGGGCGTGCAGCAGGCGCTGCTGAAGATCCTCGAAGGAACGACGGCGAGCGTGCCCCCGCAGGGCGGCCGCAAGCACCCGCACCAGGAGTTCATCCAGATCGACACGACCAATGTGCTGTTCATCGTCGGCGGCGCGTTCGCCGGTCTGGACCACATGGTCGAGCAGCGGGTCGGCAAGAAGTCCCTCGGCTTCAACACCGTGCGCGAGCCGGAGAAGCCGAAGGAGCTCGGCGGGTACGCCGACGTGATGCCGGAGGACCTGCTCAAGTTCGGTCTGATCCCCGAGTTCATCGGCCGGCTCCCGGTCATCACGACCGTCTCGCCGCTGGACCGCGACGCGCTGATCAAGATCCTGTCCGAGCCGAAGAACGCGCTGGTCAAGCAGTACCGGCGGCTGTTCGAGATCGACAACGTCGAGCTGGAGTTCGACGAGGACGCGGTCGAGGCGATCGCCGACCAGGCGCTGCTCCGTGGCACCGGCGCCCGTGGTCTGCGGGCGATCATGGAAGAGGTTCTCCTCAACGTGATGTACGAGGTGCCGAGCCGCGAGGACGTCGCGAAGGTCGTCGTCACCGGCGAGGTCGTGCTGGAGAACGTGAACCCCACGCTGATCCCGCGCGACCAGATCGAGCGCACCAAGCGCGACCGCCGCGAGAAGAGCGCGTAAGAGCTTCACGCTTCAGCAGGAGGCCGGGACCGTCACCAGACGGGTTCCCGGCCTCCTTCTCGTGGCGGACGCGACAGGAGCAGCCGGGCACTAGCCGCGCGCCCCGGCGCCGGCACGGCGCGACCTGCAACCAGGACCGCACAAGCCGTTCGCCCCGGCACCTGCTGGGACTAAAGCGCAGCGAGCACTGAGTCTGCTACCGCAATAGTCTCGTCGACGTGGTCTGCGGTGTGCTCGGTGGAGAGGAACCACAACCCGCGCGGGACGATGCTGATGCCGGCAGCGAACAGCCCCGCGTGGAAGCGAGTCATCGCGGCCCGGTCGCAGGCAGCGAACGTGCGGTAGTCCGTGACGGCGGCCTGGTCCGTGATGTACGTCTGGAGCACCGGACCGGGACCGTCCACGAGCAGCGGCACCCCATGCTTTGCAGCTGCCGCGCGCAGGCCGGCCATCAACCGTTGGCCTGTCGCGGTCAGTGGTGGATACACGTCGTCGCGGTGCTCGTCGAGATGACGCAGTACCGCGTCGGCGGCGGCCATCCCCACCGGATGGGAGTTGAACGTCCCGGCGTGCGCGACCTTCCCGTCCGCGATCGTCCCCATCACCTCGGCCGAGCCGACCAGTGCGGACACCTGCATCCCGCCGGCCATCGCCTTCCCGAACGCGGCCAGATCGGGTACGACGCCCAGCAGCTCACCGGCCCCGCCCGGAGCGACCCGGAACCCGGTGATGATCTCGTCGAAGATCAGTAACGATCCGTGCTGCTCGGTCAGCTCCCGGAGCCCTTCGAGATAACCAGGTGCCGGCGTGATGCAGCCGGTGTTGCAGAGCAGCGGCTCGAGGATGACCGCGGCGATCTCGTCCCCACTCCGTGCGAACACCTCAGCGACAGCAGGCAGATCGTTGTAGGGCAGGACGATCAGGTCGTCGGCGTCGTGCCGCGGCTGGCCCGCCGTACCGCCGACCGCGGTGGGGTGCCGGGCATCGCCGGCCAGCGCGAGGTCCGGATGCACGCTGTAGAGGACCGGGTCGAGCCAGCCGTGATAGTTGCCCTCGAACTTCACGATCTTCGGGCGCCCGGTGTGGCCGCGGGCCAGCCGGATCGCGCCGTGCACCGCCTCCGAGCCGACGGTGTTGAAGCGGACCAGTTCCGCAGCCGGCACCATGCTGCACAGGCGTTCGGCGACCTGTGCCTCCAACTCGTGCTGGGCGGCGTACGCGACGCCACGGCGTACCTGGTCGGAGACCGCGTCGGCGACGAGTGGTGCGGCGTGGCCGAGCAGGTTCGGGCCCTGGCCGAGCACGTAGTCCAGGTACCTGTTGCCGTCCACGTCCCACAGCTCGGCGCCGCGGGCGTGGTCCACGAACAGCGGCCGGTCGGCGCGCCGTGCGTCGCTGGAGACACCGCCTGCGATCACCTGTCGGGCGCGCGCGTACAGGCGGTCTGCGTGGTCGTGACGGCGAGTCTGCACAGGCTTCTCCAAGGTCAATCGAGAGAGGTCAATCGAGAGAGGTCAGTCGAGCTTCTCGGTGAGTAAGCGGAACTGCTGGCGTGGCCGGCCGCCAGCGGTCGAGCGAGCCGGGGGCAGCGGCCAGGCGAGACCTGCCTCGACCAGCTCCTTCAGCATCCGGCGGCCGGTCCGCTGGGTGACCTGCATGATCGCGGCGACGCTCTCGACGTCCACGACCACCTGACGACCAGGAGTCGAGCTCATGGCAGAGGCGATCGACGTGACGATCTCCAGCGCCCGCTGGTCGATCGGCGACGTCCCGTCGACCGGTGCGGACTCAGTCGTCGCAGGGCCGGGCTCGAGGTCCACCCGGTCGCTGCTGCCGTCTAGGTACACGGCCACCTTGCCGCCTGCCGCTACCGAGTCCTCAACGGCCATGAGGGCGTTTGCCTCAGCAGCACGAGCGGTCTGGCCGGTGCCGGCGCCTACAGCGACAGGCACGCCGAGCTGGGCAGTCAACGCGCCTAGGAAGGGCGCGACCGCGAACTGCTCAGTCAGCCGCAGCAGAGCGCCGTACGTCGTGGTGACCAGGAAGAGCGTGTCGGACCGGCGCGTGACTGACGCACCGACCTGGCGGGCCTCGGACAGCAGCTTCTGGTGCGTCGACAGCGCCAGCTCCTGCTGCCAGTAGTCACCCGACTCTGCCCGCGACGCACCGGTCGGAATGACCTGTACGGCGATCATCGCGAGCTGATGCGCTCCCATCCGGGTGCCCTGGCCGAGCAGTACGGCGGTCTCCAGCGCATCCCGCACGCTCGATCGCGTCGGCGCGATCCGCAGCACCGGTACGCCGTCCGCGCGCAGTTCACGCTCCACGGCCAGGATCGTGGTCAGCGCCAGCGTGGTGTGCTGGCGTTCCCACTTCTCCCGGTGGAACGCAGCGAATCCCGCGACGGACTCGGGGCCCTCGTACGGGACGTCGTACACCTGGGCGGTGTCCAGGCTGATCTCGCTGTACGCCTCGGAGACGTCCGCGAGTGAGAGCGAGTCGATGCTGACCCGGCTCAGGTCGACGTCCTTGATCGTCAGCGAGGCCCGCAGCAGGGCGGCGTACAGCGCGGCGCCGGTCAGCGGCAGGTGGGTCGACGGAACGGTGAGCCAGTGGCCGGTCGTCGCCAGGTCGAACGCCCACGGGCCGGGGAACACCGCCGCGTCGATCCGGTCCCGCAGCCGCAGGTAGCGCTCCTCGGCTTCGGACAGGTCGTCGTACCCGCCGGTCAGGAACCGCACGCCGTGCACGGACCGCTCCGCGACCTCCTGGCCGACCTCCGACATCGTCTTGACCAGCCGGCGCGGCCCGAACAGCCCGACCGTCACCGCCGGCAACCGCTCGCCGGACACCGGCTCGGACTGCTGCATCTCTTCCGTCATTGGCCAACCCCTCGTTCTCCCGGTAGCGGCCGCCACCGGAACAGCTTGCGGGCGTTCCCGCTGAGAACATCTTGGCGTTGACTCTCCGTCAGCGGTGCACAGACCACGCGGCCCAGCGACATGCGCTGGTCGATGAAGGGGAAGTCGGAACCGAACAGCACCCGCCCGCTGCCCACCTCGTCGACCATTGCGCGGATCAGCGGCCCGGTCATCTGAGAGCCGCACACTTCCAGCCAGAGCGAGTCGTACCGGCGGGCTGCCGCGATCGACTCGTCCACCCCGGCTGGCGTGATCCCGGCGTGCCCGAGAACCACCGACGTACCCGGGTAGCGCTCCGCGACCGCCTCGAACAGCCGCGGCGCGTCGTACGGCGACTGGTGCTCGGAGTGACTGAGCACGGGACAGCCGGTGGACTCGGCGAACTCCCACACCGCGGCGTACCGCGCGCCGGTGACCGGGTAGCGGTGCAGGCTCGGGTGCACCTTGATGCCGACGAACCGGTCGTCGCCCGCGAGCCGCTCGAGCTCGCGCTCCGGCTCCTGCCACGGATTGATGACCGCGTACGCCGCGATCCGGTCCGGGTACGCGTCGACCGCGGCGAGCGACTGCGAGTTGCCCAGGTGCGCGTCCTGCTGGATCGCGCGGTTCGCCGCGAGCACGGTGACGTCGGTGCCGGTCCGGTCCATCACCGCGACCATCGTCGCGGCGTCCGACTCGGGGATGAAGAACAGCGAGTACGGGCCGAGGTGCGCGTGCACGTCGACGATCCGATGCGGCGGCCGGCGCCCGATCATGCTCGGACTCCCTGGAGCAGCCGACGCGCGTTCTCGGAGCCGACGAGGCGGACCGTCGCGTCGTCGAGACCGGACCATGCGAGCCGGACGATGCTCTCGCCGGGATCACGGACCCCGAGACCGGTCGCGAACAGCAGCCGGTCGGCGAGGTCGTTGGCGACGAGCCACTCGACGCCCTGGTGCGCGGCGAAATCGACGAGATCGACGAAGACGTTGGTGTGGCCAACAAGCGCGGCCCAGAGTTCGCGGAGCTTCCGGTAGCCGAGGTTCGACACGACGATCGGCAGCTCCGGGAAGCGGGTCGCGATCGTGTTCAGGTCCGGCCAGGAGAGTTCCGCGGCATCGACGCACAACGGCAGGCGGTTGGTCTGGAGTGCGGCGTACAGGTCGTTGAGCAAAGCGGGGGAGAAGCCGTGCGACGCGGGGTGGATGCGGAAGGCCGCGACGCCGTCGTCCACAGCGCGATCGACCAGGGCGGTCAGCGAGTCGAGCTCACCGGACGTCGCGGGGACCGCGGTCCAGCACGCCAGTACGCCGCGGTCGGCCAGGTCGTGCGCGATCGCGGAGGCTTCCGCGTTGCCGCCGATCGGGTCGTGCAACCACGACGCCATCGCGCTCACCAGGGCGCCGGACAGCGCGTAGCGGTCCAGGTGCGCGGCGATCGCGTCTCGGTCGGTGGGTGGGAGCAGGGAGGCAGGATGCGCGCCGGTGACGATCCGCGCGTCGAACCACCCGCTCGTCACATCGTCACTCATAGCGAACCCCGTCAACAGTCCACGCCCCGGCGTACGGAAGAGTCAAGTGCGCCCACTCGTCCTCGGCGACCGCGTCGACCAGCATCCCGTTGAGCCTGATCTCGCCGCGTGCGCGGATCCACAGCCCGCAGCGTCCTGAACAGGTGATCTCGAAGTGGAGCTTGTCGCCGGTCGGCCTGGCCAGTACGTCGACGTCGTCGGTCGCCCGTAGGAGTGCCGGCAGCGTCCGCACCCGCCACCCGGTTGCCCAGGACAACTGACCGCCGACGGTCCGTGTCCACGTGGACCGCCCGATCCGGTCGACCGTCTCGTCGAGGGCGACCACCAGCTCACCATCGACCCGATCCACCGACACGTCGCCCGGCTCAGCCCCGGCGTGCGGCACCAGTACCGTCGTGAAGTCGCCGGTCGACCGCGTCACCGTGAGCGAATGCAGCGGGCCGTACTCAGCCGCCCGACGCTCCAGCACCGGATGACGAGCCACACCCTCGGTCAGCTCGACTGCAGCAGCATCACCGGCATCGATCAGCAGCAAGCCCGGTCCGTCGGGTGCAGAGGCGTCGTACGCGAGCGGGCCCACCTCACGCCACGGGTGCAGCGCATGCCAGCAAGCACGGAAGGTGTGCGCGTCCGGCGCGTGGTCGGTGACGACGACGTACGACGGGCTCTCGCGGACCAGTGCGATCGTTCGGGTCTGCTCGATGCCGTTGCCGTGGTGACGGCCCGAGAAGACCGCGAGCACACCGGTGTCCACCAGCGGATCGACGAGCACACCACGGTCCGTCGACAGCTCCTGGTCGTCGACGAGGACCGTGTTGTGGCCACGGCCCGACTGGTACCACGTCTGGTACTCCGGATCGTCGTAGCTCGGCGGACCGCCCGCCTCCCACAGCAACGGCTGCTGCCACCCGTCGAGCACCAGGTCCAGTACGGCGCGATGTGAGTGCGACTCCAACTCGTGCTCGACGTGCGGGCCGTGGTTGATCACCGCACGCAGTTCAGGGCTCCGCAGGATCGTGTACCCCGACTCCGGCAGCACAGTCGCCGGCGGCAACTCAGGCACCGCACCCGGCGTCAGCCACTGCTCCGGTCCGGCAGGAAACGTGGCCACCTCCGCAGCGAGCTCCGACGGCGACATCCATTGCGCTGCGACCCGCGCGAACACTGGGTCGTTCAGCAGGTAGCTGCCGCGCAGCAACGACGCTGCCGGCCACTCGATCCCACTGTCCTGCAGATGCGGTAGCCAGCCGCCCGACGACACCAGTTCGCACATCCACGTGTGCATCGCGGCAAAACGGGGATGTGCCGCAACAGCCGGGTCGATCCGTGCTGCGGTCTGCAGAGCTGTCAACACCATCCGGTGGTACCCAGGGGAGCGTTCGTAGTGCCCGCCGTCCGGATAGATGTCCAGCAGCAGGTGCTCCTCGATCCGCTGCCGCGCACGCTCCGCCCACGCCGCAGACTCCACGAGAGACGGAAGTACGGCGCTGAGGTGCAGGAGCTCGGTTGCGCACACCAGTTGCCAGTTCCCGTGCCGGAAGACGTCATGCTCGTCGTACGACCAGCGGGCTCCGCCGATGAGTGTCGCGACCAGCCGGCCCCACACGCGTCCGGACAGTGGCGAGGAGGTCAGGACCTCGAGTGTCGGCAGCAGACTGCGGCAGCGGGCCCACGTCCCGAGCGAGTACCAGATGACGTCGAGTCCCGGCCACTCACCGGTCACCGCGTCACGCTGCTCCACCCACTGATCGAGGTGTTGCTCGAACGCCTGCAGGTAGCGCTCGTCACCGGTCAGCAACCACGCCTGCACTCCAGGCGCGAGCCAGCCGAGGTAGTGGAAGCCATACAGCTGCGACCGCCCAAGTCCCTGTCCGGTGACATCAACACCGTCCAGTAGTGGAGCAGCAGCTGCTAGTACGGCGTCCGGTGTGGACCGAGTCGCCTCAGCCCACTCCGGCAACGGCCAAGCCGGCCGCCTCAGCTGCTCACCCACGTACGCGCGCAGCCCTGCCAAATCAGCGGCAGGTGAGCCGAACGCCTTGATCAGGTCGTCCGTCCCGATCCGGTTGACGCGCCCGTCGATATGCCGAGGCTTCTCAGGTCCTTCGCTCATGCGACCAGCATGGAGACGTCGACTGGCTGGCGGGTCTCGATCGACAGGTGGGCGGCCTCGAGTACGGCGGTGACGTTGCGGCTGCTCTCGATCGTGATCAGCGGTTCCCGGCCGGTGCGGCAGCAGTCGACCCAGTGCGCGATCGCGTCGGCGTACGCACCGGACGGGATGCCGTGCATGACCCGCTGCAGCATGTTCCGCGGGTAGCTGTAGCCGTCCGGCTTGGCCAGTACGACGTTCTCCCGCTGCCGATCCAGCTGCACCACACCGTTGTCCGCGACCACCGCGACGTACGAATCAACCGTCGTCGGGAACGTGTTCGGGTAGATCCACGCAGACTCGAACGTCGCCACCGCGCCGCGCGAGTACTCCGCCTGGATCTGGATCGCGTCCGGCGTCTCGATCCCGAGCGACCGGAGCTTGCCCCAGCGCGCGGTCGCGTAGACCCGGCGTACCTGGTCGCGGAGCAGCCACGACACCAGGTCGATGTCGTGGCTGGACAGGAACCAGGCGCAGGTCGTGCGATCGGCCCACGACAGCATCTCGGTCGGGACGAAGATCGTGTCGTCCTTGCGCGCGTACGCGACCGCGGCGTCGCCGAGGTCCGCGAGCAACTCGTAGGCCTGCGCGTACGCCGGCACCCACCGGTGATTGAACAGGCACATCGCGATCACGCCGTTCTCGCGGATCGCCTTCACCGCGGCGTCGGCCTCCGCGACCGACGTCGTCATCGGCTTCTCCACCAGGATGTGCTTCCCCGCCTCCGCGGCGCGGACCATCATCTCGCCGTGGACGTCGTCCGGCGTGGTCAGGACGACGGCGTCCACCGCGTCGTCGGCCAGCAGGGCCCCGAGGTCGGGATGGATCGTCGGCCGTGGCGCACCGCGCTCGGCGATCTCGTCCGCGAGCTGCGCGGCGGGGTCGGCCGATCGGCTGGTCACGGCCGTGATCTCGGCGTCGGCCCGGCCGGACAACGACAACGCATTGCCACGCCCCATGATCCCGGCCCCGACGATACCGATACGCAGCACGCTACTTGCCCTTCGCCAGAGTGTCGTTCCACGCCTTCTCGGCGTCATCCAAAGCCTGTTTCGCCGACTTGGTCCCGGACATGAACGCCCGCACCTGGTCGTCGAACAGCTGCCGCAGCTGCTCGTCGTTGCCCGACCCCATCGACGCGTCGATGCTCTGCTTGAAGGTGTCGACCAGGATCTTCCGCGCCTGGTCAGCAGGCGTGGTGCCGGAGATCTCGGTGAAGAACGGATCCGCGAGCGCCTTGACCGAGGACGGGTAGATCGGCACCAGCTTGCACAACGCGAGCTGCTGCTCGGGCGCGGCGACGTACTTGAGCCAGGCGGCTGCGGCGGCCTGGTTGTCCGACTTCGCGGGGATGCCCATCACCTGCTGGCCGGGCATGTAGAACTTGCCGCCGGCACCGGTCACCGGCGGGCCGACCGTGATCGACGAGTAGACATCGGGTGCGTTCTTCTCGACGTTCAGCAGCGAGCTGGACACGGCGGCCGGGTTGAACGCGATGCCCTTGTTCTCCAGCGACTGCGGCATGTCCCGCGGGTTCTCGCTGAGGCTTCCGGGGGCGATCGCGCCCGAGCTGAAGAGCGGCTTGAACTTCTCCAGCAGCGCGAGGGCCTCGGGGGTGTTGAAGGCGGCCTTCTTCCCGTCCTCCGACAGCAGCGGAACGCCGTTCGCCTGGACGACGCTCGAGTACGCCATGAAGTTGGTCGCCGACTTGCCGGTCGCGTCGTGGTACGTCTTCGCCAGCGTGAGCGCGTCGTCGTACGTCTTCGGCGGCTTGGCCGCGTCGAAGCCGGCCTTGGCCAGCAGATCCTTGTTGTAGAACGCCAGTGACGTGCCGCCGTTGTACCAGGGGATCGCGATGCGCTTGCCGTCGACAACCAACGGCTCGGCCAGGTTCGGCAGGTACGCGGCGACGTCGTCGGTGCTGAACAGCGAGCTCAGGTCGGCCATCGAGCCGGCGAACAGGCCGGTGGTCGCGGAGGTGAAGTTGACGACGTCCGGCACCTTGCCGCTGGCGATCGCGGCCAGAAGCTTGGTGGTGATGTCGGCACCCGGTACGTCGACCCACTTGATCGAGACCTTCGGGTGCTCCTTCTGGTAGGCGTCGATCCACTTCTGGATATCCGGCCCGTAGTTCTTCTGCAGGTTGATCGTCCACCACTCGACGTCACCGGAGTAGGCGTCGCCGGACTGTTTCTGGTCGTCGCTCCCGCCCGCCGGACTGCCGGACACGCAGCCGGCCAAACTGGCGCACAGCGCGAGGACGAGAGCGGCGGCAACAGCGGTGAGTCGGAGTCGGGCCATCGTTGGCTCCTCAGGAGGGGAATGTCCTAAACCTGGCTTACAGACACCAGAGTGTTCGCCATCAACTCGCGCGAGTCAACGGAAGATGGGGAAATTTTCTGGAGTTACCGCTTCCGGGGCGCTGAGTTCTGCGTTACGGTTCCCGTCAGCTTGGTATCCGAAATCCTGGTTTCAGACACGAGGAGTAGCGCATGCCGGGTCTCCGGGGCCGCGTGGTCGGTCAGCACTGGTACACGCCGTACGTGTTCATGCTGCCCGGGCTGCTGTTCTACGCCGCGATGTTCGCGTGGCCGGCCGTGATCGCGATCCAGCTCGCGTTCTCCGACTACGACATCGTGCATCCGGTGCGCTTCTCCGGGCTGGACAACTTCGTCCGGCTGGCCCACGACCCGCGGGTCTGGATCGCGCTGCGGAACTCGCTGCTGTTCGTGCTGATGTTCCTGCCGCTGACCGTGGTCGCGCCGCTGTTCCTGGCGATGCTGGTGAACCTCAAGCTGCGGGCGATTCAGGCGTTCCGGATGCTCTACTACCTGCCGGTGATCACGTCGATGGTCGCGGTGGCGGTCACCTGGCGGTACGTGTTCAACCGCGAGGGCGTCGTGAACTGGGTGCTCGGCCTGTTCGGCGCCGGGCCGACCGACTTCCTGCTCGACCGGCACTGGGCCCTGCCGACCGTCGTCCTGCTGGAGGCGTGGAAGAACGCCGGTCTGTTCATGATGATCTACCTGGCCGGGTTGCAGTCCGTCCCGTCGGACCAGATCGAAGCGGCCACGATCGACGGCGCGAACGCGTGGCAGCGGCTGCTGAACGTCGTCGTACCGTCGCTGCGGCCCACGTTCGCGGTCACGCTCGTGCTCAGCATGCTCGAGGCGATGCGGGCCTTCGAGTCGGTGTACGTGCTGACCCGCGGCGGGCCGCTCGACTCCACTCTCACCCTCGGCTACTACATCTGGTCGAAAGCCTTCGAGGACTACGACATGGGCTATGCGAGCGCCGTCGGCCTGCTGCTGTGGGCGATCATGATCGTCCTGGCCGGCTTCAACCTCTTGGTGACCCGGCGGAGGGACGTCTGATGGCCCGCAGGTTGTACCGGCCCAAGCCGCCGATCAACGGACGGCGCATCGGTCTCTATGTCCTGCTGATCGCGGTCGCCGCGTTGTTCATCGGGCCGTTCCTGATCCTGCTCAGCGCCGCGACCAAACCCGCCAGCCAGGACGTGTTCGGGTTCCCGCCCGACCTGATCCCGCGCCCGCCGGTGTTCGAATGGTTCCGCGAGGCGTGGACGACGATCCCGTACGCGCGGTTCCTGGTGAACTCGGTGCTGTACGTCGGCATCACCGTCCCGGTGTACCTCGTGGTGTCCGCGCTGACGGCGTACCCGCTGGCGAGGATCGCGTTCCGCGGCCGCGGCGTGTTCTTCATGCTGTTCCTGTCGATCATGTTCCTGCCCGGCGAGCTGATGCTGATCCCGCGGTTCCTGGTGATGAGCGAGCTCGGGCTGACCGACACGTTCGCCGCGGTGATCCTGCCCGCGATCCTGTCGTCGCTCGGGATCTTCCTGCTCCGCCAGGCGTTCTCGCAGATCCCGGACGAGATCGTCGAGGCCGCCCGCGTCGACGGCGCGAACGAGTTCGCGATCTTCTGGCGGATCTGCGTGCCGATCGTCGCGCCGACGCTCGCCGTACTGGCGATCCTCGGGTTCGTGTCGGTGTGGAACAGCTTCATCTGGCCGCTCGTGGTGCTGACCAGCCAGTCCAAGTTCCCGATCGCGCTCGGGATCGCCTATCTGAGCGGCGTCTCCGGCACCGACGTCCGCGGTCTCGCCGCCGGCACTGTGATCTCGCTCGTCCCGGTAATTGTCGTCTTTCTCCTGCTGCAGAAACGCATCCTCAACAGCATGGGCGGCGCAGTCAAAGGCTGACCCATCCCTTCCTTCCTTTGTGAGGCACCGATGCACCCTGAGCTCAGCCGCCGCACGCTCCTACTCACCAGCGCCGCCGGCGGGGTCGCCGCCTGGGCCGGTCTCCCGGCCCTGTCGGCCTCCGCCGATCCACTCGTCTACGACTCTCCGGCCGCGTTCGACGCCGCGCAGGCCGGATATCTCGCGTCCAACGCCCAGGACAACGAGGTCGGTCTGTACGCCTGGGGCGAGTCCTACTTCCTGCTCGCCCTGCTACGGATGTACGAGGCCTACCAGGACGAGCGCTACCTGCGCACGTTCGAGGACCGCGCCCGGCACCTGATGAAGACCACCGACCACGCCCGGCGCGTCCAGGACTACGCCGGCCGGTCCGGAAAGGTCTGGCGCACGGCCGGCAACTACACCGCCGGCCACGGCGTGCTCCCCGACGGCAACGGCACTCCGGCGATCCAGCTCCGCTGGGCCGGAATCAGGTCGGCCGAGTCAACAGCCGAGGTCCTGAACGTTGCCGACGGCACCTTCGACCTCGTGCTCCGCAACCCCGCCACGACCAGCGTCGTCACGCTGCCCGCTGTCAGCCTCGATCCGGCGTCACCGACGTACGTCGTGACAGCGGTCAACAACGCCTACAACGCGTCCCTGCGCTGGACCGCAGTCGATCTGCGTACGGCTCCCGCGGCCGCGCCCGCACCGGCGGCGACCACGATCGCGTTCAAATCGCAGTACTACGTGTTCGCCGTGCACACCGGCATGATCGCGTTCCCGTTGGCCCGCTACGCCCGGATGGTGCTGCAATCGCCGAAGCTCCGACGCAGTCAGGAGTTCGCGAGGGAGGTTCTGGACGCTGCGACCGCGGCGGTGGCGTTCCATGACCCGGAGTGGGTGTCGCGCGCTGACGGCACTGGCGACTACGTGTGGCCGAAGGGCGCGCCGATCCCGTTCGACGGGACCATCCAGCCGTACAACCAGAGCCAGGGCATCGGCCAGGTGCTGGTCGAGCTGTTCCGCGTGACCAAGCAGCCGCGCTACCGCACCCGGGTCCTGCAGATGCTGAAGGCGTACGAGCCCGCGCTACGACTCGTTGGCGACGCCTACGTCTGGACCTACTGGCCGCCGTACAGCCAGCTGTACGCCGGGTACCCGAAGACCGCGGGCATCTCGGAGTACACGCCGTCGTACCCGGCCTCGAAGCAGATCGAGGATCTGAGCCACGCCGCGATCAGCACCGAGTTCGTGCATGCGGCGTACGACGCGGGGATCGCCGGTGGACCCGCGACGGACATCCAGCGCTTCACGAAGACGTTCACGCAGAAGCTGATCCGGTCGGCGACCGAGGTCTGGTACCGGGTCGACGGGACCGGCGACGCGGTGCCGGCGAACGCGGTGCAGTGTGCACGCTGGGGTGCTTATGCCGAACAGGATCTGCTTGTCTATCAGCAGTCCCTGCGCGTGTACGACGCCGTACAGCTCGTCCCGGTGCAAGGCTCGCACGCATTGGGTATCGCCTACCTGAACTGGGCGAAGAACTCTGGTTGGAGGAACAAGTGAGACTGCTCCGGATCCACACCGACGACGGACTGCGCGACGCCGTACTCACCGATGACGGCCGGGTGGTGACGTTGCCGGGTACGTCGGAGGCGTTCGACCCGGACCGCTGGCGCGAACGGGCCGCCGCGGCAACCGACCCGGCGGTGGAGTTCGAGGCGGTACGGCTGGCTGCGCCGCTCAGCCCCGGGAAGATCGTGTGCGTCGGACTGAACTACGCCGACCACGCGGCCGAGGGCGGTCAGGCGGCGCCGGCCGAGCCGATCCTGTTCATGAAGGCGCCGGACACCGTGGTCGGTGCGCAGGACGACGTGGTGATTCCGCGTGGCAGCGAGAAGACCGACTGGGAGGTCGAGCTGGGCGTGGTGATCGGGCGTACGGCGTCGTACCTCGCCGACGAGGCGTCGGCGATGGAGCATATCGCCGGGTATGTCCTGGTGAACGACGTGTCCGAGCGGCACTTCCAGCTCGAGCGCGGCGGGCAATGGGACAAGGGCAAGAACTCGGCGACGTTCTGCCCGCTCGGTCCGTGGATCCTGACCGCGGACGAGGTGCCGGATCCGCAGGCGATCAAGCTCGGGCTGGACGTGAACGGCGAGGCGCTGCAGGACAGTTCGACGGCCGAGATGATCTTCGGCGTCGCGCACCTGGTGCACTACATCACGCAGTTCATGACGCTCTACCCGGGCGACGTGATCAGCACCGGCACGCCGGCCGGCGTAGGCGCGGGGCAGAAACCACCCCGGTACCTACGCGCGGGCGACGTACTGCGGGTGTGGGCAGACGGCCTGGGCGAGCAGCACAACCAGCTCGTCGCGGCTCCTTAGACCTTCAAGGCGGCGGCGATGGTGTCGGCGATGGGCGTGGTCGGGCGGCCGATGAGGCGGCTGAGGTCGGAGCCGCGGCCCGCGAGGAGGCCGCGTTCGATGGCGTTGTCGACGCCGACGAGGATCGGGACGAACGGCGCGGGGATCCCGGCGCCGGTCAGCACCTGGGTGAGGTCCTCGGGGGAGAGGTTGTTGTAGGCAACGTCCTGACCCGACTGCTTGGACAGCTCGGCGGCGTACTCGGTCAGCGTGAAGGCCGAGTCGCCGTTCAGCTCGTACGCCTTCTTCTCGTGCCCCTCGCCGGTCAGTACGACGGCGGCCGCCGCCGCGTAGTCCCGCCGCGCGGCCGATGCGATCCGACCGTCCCCGGCACCGCCGAAGACGCCGTTGGCCAGCTGTACGGCGATCTGGTCCGTGTAGACCTCGCTGTACCAGCCGTTGCGCAGGAACGTGTACGGCAGACCGGAATCGAGGATCGCCTGCTCGGTGGCGATGTGGTCGGCAGCCAGATCGAAGTCGGCGTCAGGTCCGCCGAGCACACTGGTGTACGCGATCCGCGCGACCCCGGCGTTCGTGGCGGCGGTGATGACCGCCTGGTGCTGCTCGCGGCGGTTCGGCTCGAGGCCCGAGATCAGCAGGACCGTGTCACCGGCGCCGAAGGCCTTCGCCAGCGCGTCCGGGTCGTTGTAGTCGGCGACCCGGACCTCGACGCCGCGGTCCGCGATCGGGGCCGCCTTCGCGGCGCTCCGCGCGACCGCGACGACCTGATCGGCGGGGACGCGCTGCAGCAGCCCGTCGATGACGAGCGTGCCCAGGTGTCCGGTGGCGGCGGTGACAACGATGCTCATTCATACTCCTAGTCGTTGGTGTTCTGTCACCGACAGTAGGCCGTCTGTGCGAGCGGATCTATGTCCATTGAGCGCGCCTTTATATCCGATCGTCTTGACCGCTGCGCGTATCATGACAGGTATGGATGTGCTCGCCGATGTTGTCTCCGCGATGAAGACCGGCCCGGCCACGTCCGGGCGCACCGACGTCCGGGGTCCGTGGGGGCTGCGGATGGTGCACTCCTTCGGCGCCACCTTCCACCTCGTCCTGCAAGGTACGGCGTGGTTGCTGCCGCCGGAGGGAGACCCGATCCCGCTCGGCCCGGGCGACGCGGTCCTGATGCCACGCGGCGTCGAGCACGCGATCGCCGACCACCCGGATTCGCCGCTGGTCGATTTCGACCCGTCCGTCGAGGAGCCGCCGCAGGGTCAGGGTGCGCGGTCGTTGCTGCTGTGCGGCACGTACCGGCTGGACCGCGAGCGCCCGCACCCGGTGCTGAGCAGGCTGCCCGACGTGGTCGTCGTACCGGCGAACCCGGGACGCCACCGTTCGTTGCATACGGCAATCAGCATCCTGGGTGAGGAGCTCGACGCGCAGCGCCCCGGCGCGGCTGCCGTGGTGCCGGCGCTGGTGGATGCGTTGCTGGTGCTGATCCTGCGGGCCTGGTTCGAGAACAACGACTGCCCGGCGGATCGGGGCTGGGCACGGGCCCTGACCGATCCCGCGGTCGTGCAGTCGCTGGAGCTCATCCACGAGCGGCCGGGCGCCGCGTGGACGGTCGCCGACCTGGCGTCCGATGTCGGTCTCTCGCGGGCCGCCTTCGCGCGGCGATTCACCGAAGCGGTCGGGGAGCCTCCTCTGACGTACCTGTCCCGTTGGCGGATGACGACCGCGGCGCGGCTGCTGCGGGATTGCGATCGCCCGCTCGCCACGGTGGCGAAGGAGATCGGCTACACGTCGGAGTTCGCGTTCGCGAAGGCGTTCAAGCGCGACTTCGGCGTACCGCCCGGCACCTATCGCAAGCAGGTCATCCCGGCCTGAGGGTCGCGACCAGTTCACCGCGGCTGCGGACGCCGACCTTGGCGAACGCCGACTTCAGGTGGTCCTGGATCGTGTGTGGCGAGATCGACAGCCGGTCGGCGATCGCGCCGGTGGTGTGCCCGGAGATGATCTCCAGGCAGATCTCCCGCTCCCGCGTCGTCAGGCCGTACGCCGCGAGCAGCATGCCGACCAGATGCTGACCCGAGGCAGGCTCGATCGTCACCACGATCTCGTCCTCGATCTCGCTGAACAGCCGGCTGCCCTGCATCAGAACCCACTCGCCGGACGCGGTCTGCACCCGCGCCTGGAAGGTGCCGGAGGCACGCGTGCCCGTGACGACAGCCCGGAGCAGTACGCCAAAGCGTCCCGGCGCGATCTCGTCCAGCTCGTCCTGCCAGGTCCGTGCGGCCGCGGTGATCGCCCGCAGCTCGCCGGTCGGGCCGGTGACGACGATCGACGGGCCGACCCCTCCGCGGTACCCGTGTGCGTCCGTGCGTACGGCGACCCGCGTCGCCGCGCCGATGACCGGCGCCACCGACCCGAGGAACTCGACCTCCCGATCGCTGAAGTCGGGACCGCTGCGGACGAACCCGGCCGCGCCCCAGCAGTCCCCGTCGACGACGAAGGTCGTCCGCACCTCGTGCTCGATCCCGAGCGGCCGCCACACCTCGTTCAGTCGCCGGTGACCGACGACCTCGCGGTACGGCAGGTCCGACAATCGCGCGACCTGGTGTGAGGTGCGGGCCAGTTCGGCGAACGAGTTCGGCACGGTTCCGGCGTACTCCGTCTCCGCCAGCCGCGGCTCGTACTCCGATGGGATGCGGGCCGCGCCGCTGGTCATCGAGCTGATCACCAGCGTGCCCGGATCCATCCCGGCCCAGCAGGTGAGCTCGCTGCCGACGACCTGTTCGACCACCTCGATCGCGGCCGCGTGCAGTTCGGCGACGCCCATACCCGAGGTCGCCAGTGCCGCGATGTCCCGGCGCGCGGCCCGCGCCCGGCCCTCCCACATGCGCTCAGTATGCGCCGACGTACCACCGCCGCCTATCCCCGAAATGTGGGGATTCCGGCGGTCCCGACGAGCCCATCCGCACGGGATACCTCTGTCGTACGCCGGTTCCTACCGTCGCAGTCATGAACGAAACAGTGCATCTGAGCAATGCGGGCAGCGGTGTCGAGTACGCCGCCCCGGACGCGACCGTGACGGTGAAGATCGGCGCCGAGCACACCGGCGGGCAGTACGAGCTGTTCGAGATCGACGCGCCGCGCGCCGACGCCTCGCCGCCGCACAGCGAGTCGTGGAGCAAGGCGTTCTACGTCCTGCAGGGCCGGATCCTCGTCCAGGCAGGGGATCAGGGCTACGACCTCGGTCCCGGCGCCTCGATCAGCATCCCGGCCGGCACCGTGAACACGTTCTCGGTGCTGACGCCGTCGGCGAAGTTCCTGACCATCAGCCAGACCGGCCGGATGGGCGCGTTCTTCGCGGATCTGGCCGGTGCCGATCCGGCCGACTACGCCGCGCTGGGCGAGATCACCAGCCGGCACGGCGTCCGGCTGGGGGCGACGGCATGAGTACGGCGGCACAGATCCTCGCGATCGCCATCGCGGTCATGCTGGCCTCGGTCTGGCTGATGGAGTCGTTCTTCTACCGCCATCCGCGGCTGTATCCGCTGTTCCTGCTGGAGCCCCGGGACTTCGACGCGGTCAAGTTGTGGATCGTGAACCTCGGGTTCTACAACTTCACGACCGGTGTCGCGCTGGCGCTCGGGGTCGTCCTCGCCCGGACCGGGCATGTTCCGCAGGGCGAGGCGCTGGTCGCGTTCACCGCGGCGCAGCACGTTTTCCTCGCGCTCGTCCTGCTCGCAACGGAGCGGCGACTCTGGTTGAACACCTTGCTCGAAGGGGTTCCGGCCGCCGTACTGCTGCTGCTCGTCCTGCTGTAGGAAATTTACCAATTCTGCGCAATCATGGGCACGGAGCACCGCACACACTCAAGGTTCCCGAATGGTCACCCGCAGTTCGACCGATCCGGGGGCCTACCGCCCTGAGTACCCGTGAAGGTGAGGCCTCATGAGCCCAATCAGTCGCAGGACCCTTGTTCTCGGCGGACTCGCCGCGGCCGGGGCCGGCGCCCTCCCGGCTGCCGCCCAGTCGTCCGTGATCACCGCCACCGCCGCCGTTCCGTACCCGTTCCGGCTCGGCATCGCGTCCGGCGAGCCCGACGCGAACAGCGTCGTGCTCTGGACCCGCCTGGCACCGTCGCCGCTGAATGCCGACGGCCAGGGCGGCATGGCGAACGCCGACGTCGCCGTTGACTGGCAGGTGTCGACCACAGACACCTTCAGCACGCTGGTCGCGTCCGGCACGGTGACAGCGAAGTACGCCTCCGCTCACTCAGTCCATGTCGTCGCAGGCGGCCTCAGCCCGGACGCCGACTACTTCTACCGCTTCCGCGCGCAGGGCCACCTCTCACCCGTCGGCCGCACCCGCACCGCTCCGGCTGTGGGCACCAACGGGCGTGACCTGGTGATGGCCTTCACCTCCTGTGCGCACTACGAGGAGGGCTACTACACGGTCTACCGGCGCATGGCCGAGGAGAACCCGGGCCTCATCCTCTTCCTGGGTGACTACATCTACGAGTACGGCGCCACCGCCGGCAGGCCTCGTCTGCACGCGGGTGCGAGCGAGATCGTGTCGCTGGCGGACTACCGTCGCCGGTACGCGCAGTACAAGTCGGACCCCGACCTGCAGGCAGCGCATGCCGTCGCGCCGTGGCTCGTCGTACCTGACGACCATGAGGTGGAGAACAACTACGCCAACATGGTGCGGGCGGACAGTACGCCGTCTCTCACGACAGCGCAGTGGACCGCCCGGCGGACCGCGGCGTACCAGGCGTACTACGAGAACATGCCGCTGCGGCCGGCGCAGGCGAACAGCGGCAACTCGATCCCGCTCTACCGCCGGCTGCGGTGGGGGAGTCTCGCGACGTTCCACATGCTCGACACGCGGCAGTACCGCAACGACCAGGCCTGTGGCGACGGCTGGAAGGTGTGCTCCGACGCCGACCTCGCCAGCCGCAGTTTGCCCGGCAACACCCAGGAGACCTGGCTGCTCGACGGTCTCAACCAGCACTACGGCACGTGGGACATCCTTGGACAGCAGGTGTTCTTCGCGCGCCGGTTCGACTCGGCCGGTGCGGGAAGCATGGACTCGTGGGACGGCTACCGAGCCTCGCGGGCCCGCATCCAGCAAGGCTGGATCGACCGCGGAACCCGCAACCCCGTCGTCCTGACCGGTGACGTCCATCGCGCCTGGGCCAGTGACCTGAAAGCCGACTACAGCAACGCGAACTCGGCCGTCATCGGGTCCGAGCTGGTGACGAGCTCGGTCACCTCGAGCGGCGACGGCGACGGAGCCACGACGATCCCGAACCTCGCGGACAACCCGTGGCTGCGGTTCTACCAGAACCGTCGCGGCTACATCCGGACGACGATCAGCCCGACCCAGTTGCGGGCCGACTTCCGTGCGGTGGCGAAGGTGTCGGAGCACGGCGCCGCGGTGAGTACGGCGAAATCGTTCGTCATCCAAGAGGGTCAGCCCGGACTGCAGGCGGTGTGACGATGAAGAAGACGCTTGCTATGACTGCGATCGCGGCGACGGTGCTCACCTTCACTGCGACGAACGCCGACGCACACATTGCCGCTCCCACCTGGGTGGCGGCGAACAGTGTGTCCACCGGCGACCAGGACGCTGCCTCTGTCGCGATCAACCGCAACGGGTACGTCGCTGTGGCATGGGAGGACGACCGCGACACCGACAACGCGACCGACAACGTGCACAGCGAGATCTACCTGCGGCTCTTCCACAACGGCACTGCCGTGTACGAGACGAAGCTGTCCGCCGGTGGAAGCAGCGGTGTGACGAACTGGCGGCACCTGCACCCGGACGTCGGCCTGGACGACAAGGGCAACGCGGTCGTGGTCTGGCAGGACGACCCGGACGGCAACGGGTACTACAACATCCCGTACCGCGTCGTGAACACTGCCGGCACCGTGACAGCGTCCGGCAACTCCAACAGCAGCTCCACGGGCCAGCAGATCAACCCACGAGTTGCTGTCGACCCGGACGGCGCACCGTCCGGTGCTGCTGTCGCGTTCACCGTGGCGTGGGAGGACATCCAGACCGGTACGCCGGCAACGGTGAAGGCAGCCGGCTTCACCGGGCCGACCACACGCGCCTGGGAGGTGACCGCTTCGCAGACGACCGGCCAGCACCACAACCCGGATGTGGCCGTGTCGGCGTCAGGTGACGCGGTCGTCGTGTGGGACGAGGACGGCGACGCCAACGGCGACTACAACATCGGACTGATCCGGCTGGGCCGTACGAACGGCGCAGCCACGCTGTCGCGCCGGGTGGCCAACTCGAACACCACAGGTCAGCAGACGCATCCAGCTGCGGCAGCCAACTTCAACGGCGACTTCGCGGTCGCCTGGGAGTCGGCCGGTACCGTCGCGACGCGTGCGTTCAACACTGCGGGCACGGCCGGGTACGCCGACGTACAGGTGGCGACTGCTGGTGTGGGGCCATCGATCGGCATCGACGACCAGTCGCAGACCGTTGTTGGCTGGACAGTGGCCGGCGCTGACCCGGACGTGTGGGTACGTGGCTTCGGCACCGACGGCACCGACACGGGTCGGCTCTCGGCGCAGCGGCTGAGCTCCGTGGCCACAGGTAGGCAGGAGCAGATGACAGTCGCAGTTTCGCCGTACGCCGAAGTAGCGGTCGCCTACACCGACGACAACGACGGAAACACGTACGACCAGGTCTACCTGGGCACCGGAATCTCCAACAACAGCTGGTGAATCAGTGCGTCGTGGGGGACACCGTGCTCAGTACGGTGTCCCCTGCGTCGACCACTTCGAGGTGGTCGATTTCGCCCAGCGGGATCGACGTGCTCGCGGGGACCTGTGCGTGGTAGCTGCCGTTCGCTGCCCACCAACCGGCTGTCTCTACGGTTCCGTCGCGGCCGTGGACGACGAGCATGCAGTGCTCGTACGGCTGCAGGTCGGTCAGTCGGAGTTGGATGTCCGTGCCCCAGCCGCGGCTGACCAGCTTCGCCGTGGTGTCGAGGCCACCAACCCCGTCCGTCGCCGTCCACGTTGCTGACGCCGGCGCGGACAGCAGGCCCCAGCTAGCGACACCAGCGATCGCTGCCGCTGCTGCCGCGGCCAGCACCCACCGCGGCCGCGTCTTCCTGCTCAGCTGGAGTGGCGCAGGTTCCGGCTGCTCCGCTTCGATGTCCTCGACCGGTACGGCGTGCAGCAGCCCCGGCAGATGCGCGAACTGCAGCAACGTCTCGCGGCACGCCGTACAGGTCACAACGTGCTCCTCGACCGCGCGACGCTCGGACGCCTCGAGCGCACCGAGCACGTAGGCGCCGATCGACATCGTCTCTGGGCACGTCATGAACCGGTCACCCCTCGTTCCTCCAGTGCGGCGCGCAACGCGTGCAGCGCGTAGTAGCTGCGCGACTTCACCGTTCCCGGCGGTACGCCGAGGACAGCGGCCGCCTCGTTGACGGTGCGGCGGCGGTAGAACAGCTCGACGATCACCTGCCGGTGGTCGGTGCTGAGACCCCGCAGTACGTCGATCACCTGCCAGACCTGCAGCACGCGGTCGATGTCGTCGGTGAGGGCCGGGAACTCGCGATCCTCGATCGGTACCTCCGTCACCCGCGCGCTCTGCCGACGGCGGCCGGAGATCACCAGGTTGCGGGCGACCGTGAACAGCCAGCGCCCGGCCCGGTCCGGGTCCAGGTCGGCCGCATGCGTCCAGGCCCGCGCCATCGTCTCCTGCACGATGTCCTCGGCGTACTGCCGGTCGCCCACGGAACGCAGGACGTACCCGAACAACGGCCGCCGGTACTTGTCGTACAACGCGCGGATCACTGTGTCGTCATCCACACCCAGGAACTACGCGGTACGGCGGTGAAAGGTTCAACTGAACCGCCGGGCCCGATCTCGCGTATCTAGCCGGGAGAGGAGATTCGATGAAAACCACAATCTTGTTGCTAGGAGCAACGGTGGCGGCGCTCGGCGCGCTGACTGCCTGCGGTGACGACTCCCAGCCTGCCGGCGGTGACGCCGGTGGTGCCGCGGCTGCGGTCTCGGTCAAGGATGTCAGCGGCGTCGGCCAGACGCTGGTCGACGCCTCCGGTAAGACGCTGTACTTCGCCGACCAGGAGGCCGGCGGCACGATCAAATGCACCGCCAGCTGCCTGAGCTTCTGGATGCCCGCGACCGGCGACGCGCAGGCTGTGAAGGGCTTGGCCACGATCAAGCGCACCGACACCGGCGCAGAGCAGCTCACCTTCCAGGGCAAGCCGCTCTACACGTTCAAACTCGACACCGCCGCCGGCGAGGCCAAGGGCAACAACCTCGCCGACGCGTTCTCCGGCGTCGACTTCACCTGGCACGCCGCAACCACCACAGCCGCCGCCCCTACCCAGCCTCCTTCGTCGTCGGACGGCGGCAACTACGGCTACTGAACCAGCAGCACCCTGACGTCCCACGGCCCGAGGTGGAGCTTCTCCCCGGGCGAGGTGTCGGCCAGTACGTCGTACACCGGGTCTGGCAGGTCGATGCTCACGCTGTCCCACGACCAGTTGTGCACGAAGCGCAGTCGGCGCCCGTCCGTAGCCGTAGCGGACGTGACCGTCACGCTGCTCGGTAGGTCCTGCCAACGGCTTGGCTTGATCCACCGGAGCAGGGCGGTGGCCAACGGCGCGTTGGGAACTGTCCCGACGTAGGTGATGCGGCCGTCACCATGGGCACGCGTGGTGATCGCCGGCCATCGACCGAAGTGTGGGTGCTCGTAGCTCGCGAGTACGTCGGCGCCGTCCACCTGGAGGCCGTCGACCCACCGGGTCGCGGCGGCCTCGTCACCGAGCTCCAGGGTTGCTGACCGGACCGGCAGCTCCGCGCCGACGTTGCTGTACTCGTCGTACCGGACACCGGCCGCGTCAGCGAGCCCGGCCGGCATCGTCGCCGTACGAGCCCGTGCCTCGTGGTCCGCGTAACCTGTCCGCGGGCCGACGACCAGATGACCGCCTGCCGCGGCGTAGGCCAACAGACGGCTCAGCAGTTCGTCGTCCGCGAGGTACAGCCCTGGTACGACGAGCACTGGATGCTCGTCGACCGAGCCGGTGAACTGACTGACGTGCAGGATGCGTACCTGCAGTCCGGCGTCGAAAGCCCCGCGGTAGAAGGGATCGAAGAGACCGTGGTACGACTGGTAGTCCGGCCTGCCGTCCTCGTGCGAGAGCGGCGGGTACTTCTCCATGAGCCACTTGCTCGGCTGCGAGTAGAGCATCGTCACGTCACTGTCCGGCGTGAGACCCGCAACCAGCGAGCCGGCGGTCTTCAGTTCCGCACCGAGACGGGCGATCTCGCGATAGGTGCGGCCCGGGAGTCCGTTGTGCGGCAGCACTCCGCCCCAGTAGGTCTCGGCGCCGAAGTGCAGGGTGTGCCAGTGCCAGTACTCGATCATCGTGGCTCCCCGCGAGACGAGCGCCCAGGCGGCTTGACGCCACTGCCCGTCGTACGCGGGTCGGTTGTCCCACGGGAAGCCGATGGAGTGCGCGTTCGTCTCGGTGACGAGGAACGGCCGTTGCTGCGACGAGTACATGCGGTCCGCGCTCTGGTACAGCGCCCACGTGCCGTTCGTGGTCCAGCTCTGCGACGCCTGCTCGGTTTGTGGATGGAGGAGGCCGTCCTGCATCGCGTAGTACGGGTTGCCGGCCGTCACGTCGAGACGGCGTACCAGTTCGTCGTCAGCCGCCGCAGGACGCCCGTACGAGATGCAGGTCGTGACGAACTGGTCAGGGCGCGCGTATTCGCGGACGATGTCGGCCTGCCACCCGATGAAGTCGGTGGTCTGCTCGGCCTGGAACCGCCGCCACGCGACGTCGTACTGCGGCTGCACGTTGCCGTCCGGCGTCCACAGGTCCGCCCAGTCCGACAGCCGATGTGACCAGTACACCAGGCCCCACTCGTCGTTGAGCTTCTGTACGTCGCCGTACTTGTGCCGCAGGCTGTCCACGAACCGCTGGAACACTCCGTGATTGTGGAGAAGCTCGTTCCCCGGCTCGTTGTCGACCTGGAACCCGATCACGGCCGGGTGATCGGCGTACCGCTCCACGATCTTGCGGATCACCCGCTCGGCGTGGAAACGGAAGCCGGGGTTTGTGAAGTCCACCTCCTGTCGCGCGCCCCACCCGATCCGCTGACCGGTCTTACGCTCGCCGGTGATCTCCGGGTACAGCCGGGCCAGCCACGGCGGCACGGCGTACGTCGGGGTGCCGAGCAGCACCGCGATCCCGCGGGAGTGCGCGCCGTCGAGGACGGGTTGCAGCCAGTCCAGGTCGAACCGCCCGTTCTCCGGCTCCCACGTCGACCACACCGACTCGCCCACCCGGATCACCGAGAACCGCGCCTCGGCCATCAGGTCGAGATCGAGCTCGAGCCGGTCGTTCGGTTGATATTCGTGATAGTACGCAGCCCCGAAGAGCACCCGTTCGTGCACAGTATTTTCTCCAAACTCAGAAGGGAATCAGGCTTTGATGCCGCCGGAGGCCAGCCCCGACTGCCAGTACCGCTGCAGCAGCAGGAACGCGGCGATCAGCGGGATCACCGACAGGAACGACCCGGTGATCACCAGGGACAGCACGGCACCGGTCGTCCCGCCGCCGGCACTGGCCTGCGACGACCATTGCGCGAGCCCCAGCGTGACCGGGTAGAGATCAGGGTTGTTGAGCATGATCAGCGGCAGGAAGTAGTTGTTCCAGGTCGCGACCAGCGTGAACAGCACTACCGTGACGATGCCCGGGGCAAGCATCCGAGCCGCGACCTGGAAGAAGATCCGGAACTCGCCCGCGCCGTCGATCCGGGCGGCCTCGATGATCCCGTCCGGAACCGCGTCCTGGGCATAGACACGCATCAGGTACAGGCCGAACGGGCTGACCAGCGACGGCAGGATGATCGCCCACGGCGTGTTCACCAGCCCAGCCTTGCTGAACAGCAGGTACGTCGGGATCGCGAGGGCCGTGGTCGGCACCATGATCGCGCCCAGCACGAGCCCGGACATCGCCGCGTTCCCCCGGAACCGGTACTTCGCGAAGCCGTACCCGGCGAGCGCGCAGAGGAACGCCGCGCCGCCCGCGCTGACCACCGAGTAGAAGACGGTGTTGGCCATCCAGCGGGAGAACACCCAATCACCGTTGGTCAAGGTCGCGCGGATGTTGGACCACAGCGAGAAGTCGCCGGCGAACCACAGGCCGAAGCTCGAGAACAGGTCGCCCACCGTCTTGGTCGAGGCGACGAACAGCCAGAACAACGGGAGCAGGAAGTAGATCAGCAACGCCACCATGCAGATGGTCAGCACGCTGCTGCGGCGTTTACTCATGACCGGCTCCTTCGGGTGGTGACCAGCAGCACGGCGTACGACGCGACGACGATGACGGCGCCGAGCAGGAACGAGACCGCTGCGGCGTAGTTCACCTCCTGACCGGTGAAGGCCAGGGTGTACGCGTAGAGGTTCGGCGTGTAGCCGCTGTCGATGACGCTGGGCGCCAGCCGCTGCATCAGTTGCGGCTCGCTGAACAGCTGGAAACTGCCGATGACCGAGAAGATCAGGCAGACCAGCAGGGCCGGCCGGAGCGCCGGGATCTTGATGCTCCACGCGGTCCGGATCGCCCCGGCGCCGTCCACCGCGGCGGCCTCGTACAGGTCGTGCGGCACGGCCCGCAGAGCGGCGTACAGGATGATCATGTTGTAGCCGGTGAACTCCCAGGTGACGATGTTCGCGATGGAACCGAGCATCCAGTCGCTGCTGAGGAACTTCGGCGGCGACAGGCTCAGCTTGTCGGCCAGTTGGGCGAACGGGCCGAAGTCCTGGCCGTAGAGGTAGCCCCACATCAGGGTGGCGACCACGGCCGGGACGGCGTACGGCAGGAAGATGCCGAGCCGGAAGCCCTTCGCCACCCGGAGCAGCCCGCTGTCGATCGCCAGCGCCGCGAACAACGCGATCGCGAGCATGATCGGCACCTGGATCAGGAAGAACAGCCCGACCCGGCCGACTCCGTGCAGCAGCCGCGGATCGGTCAGCGCCCGGGTGTAGTTGTCCAGCCCGGCGAACACCGTGCCGCCGATCAGCCGCTCCTGGAACAGGCTCAGGTAGGCCGCGTACACCAGCGGCAACACCAGCAGGCCCAGGAAGACCAGCATGAACGGCGCGACGAAGAGGTACCCGGTGCGGGCATGGCTCACGCCACGCCCCCGCCGGCGAGGCTCAGCCCGGCTCGGGGCCCGCGTCCCGAGCCGATCGGTCGTGTTGACGCTCATTGCCCGACCTTGAAGCCCTGGTTCTTCGCGTACTTCGTGGTCCGGTCCTGCCACTGGTCGAGTGCGGCGCTGGTGTCGGTCTTGTTCGCGAACGACTTACCGACGGTCTCGCCCCAGTCGCTGGAGGCCTGGTCCAGGAACGGCGGCCACTGGAACTTCGTGTCCACGGTGTCGCTGATCCCGGCGAACAGCTTGTTCACCGTCTGGCCGCCGTAGAAGGGCAGCGGGCGGTCGACGAACGAGGTGTCGGCCAGCAGGGACTTCGTCACCGGGAAGAGGAACTGCTGGGTCGCGAACATCTTGGTCGACTCGGGATCGGTGTTGATGAACTCTGCCAGCTTCGCCGCCGCGATCGGGTTCTTCGTCCCCTGCACGACCGCGGTCGTGGAGCCGCCCCAGTTGCCGGAGACGTTCTTGCCCGCCTCCCATTGCGGGAGCGGTGCCGCGCGCCACTTACCGCTGGTCGCCTTCGCACTGCCTTCGAGGAAGACCGGGCCCCATGCCGCGGTGATCCAGGTGGCGTACTTGCCGCGGTTCAGCGCCTGGTACCACTGGTCGTTGAAGTCTGCGTCGGTCGAGACCGAGCCGTCCTTGATCAGTCCGCTCCAGTAGTCGGCGATCTTCTTGGACTCCGCACCGTTCAGATCGACCTTGACCGAGTCAGCGCCGGTGTTCTCGAACGGCTTCACGCCGGCCTGCCAGAGCAGGCCGAGCCACACGCCGGCCTGGCTCTGCGCGAGGTTCGTCAGGTAGACCTTGGGATCCGCGGCGTGCAACTTGCGGGCCGCCGCGGCGAACTCGTCCCACGTCTTGGGTACGGCGATGCCGTGCTTGTCGAAGATGTCCTTGCGGTACAGCATCCCCATCGGTCCGCTGTCCTGCGGGACCGCCCAGACCTCGCCGTTGGATCCGACCACCTGCTGCCAGGTCCACCCGACGAACTTGTCCTTCAGCCCTTCGGCGCCGTACGGGCGCAGGTCCATCAGGCTCTTGGTGAGTGAGAACGTCGGGATGTACTGGAACTCGATCTGAACGGCGTCCGGGAAGCCGGCCTTGGCCTTCAGAGCCGTGCGCAGCTTGGTGTACTGCGGTCCGCCCTGGCCGGCGTTGACCACCTTGACCTTGATCGCGGGGTACTTCTTCTGGAACAGGTCGACTTCCTTCTGGATGTTCGGCACCCAGGTCCAGAACGTCAGATCGGTGGGTGTGGACATGGCCTTGTCGATGTCGGCCTGGCTGACGGTCTTGGCCGCGGGCTGGTCGCTGGAGCTGTCACCGCCACCGCCGCAGGCGGCCAGGGCGAGACTGCCGCTCAGGACGAGTGCCGCGGCGAGCGCGACCCGGCGCCGCAGGGATGTGTGCTGGAAACGGAACACGTGGAACAACTCCTTGGGATCTGAGCAGACTTCACCCGGGATCGCGGCCTCGGCCGGCCGGCGCGGACCACCCCTCAGGGCGGACGTGTGCGTTCAGCGGTGCCGCTCGGGTGGAGCGGCGGTGGAGTGACGGATGACCAGCCGGAGCGGTGGCGGCTGCGGCGCGGGGGACCGGTCGCCGGTAGGCGACTCGATCTCCTTGACGAGGCTTTCGATCCCGCGGGCGACATGGACGTCGAAGTCCTGCGGGACGGTGGTCAGTGGGGGAGTCAGGTACGCCGCCGTCGGGATGTCGTCGAATCCGACGATGCTGACGTCGCCGGGGACCGATCGGCCGGCCTCGGTGAGCGCGCGCAGGACGCCGATGGCCATGTCGTCGTTGGCGACGAAGATCGCGGTGACGTCGTCGTCGGCGGCCAGCTCCCGGCCGGCGGCATAGCCGGAAGTGGGGAGCCAATCACCTTCCAGTACAGGTGGTTCCGGGGCGCCGGCCTCGGCGAGGGCCTGACGCCAGCCGGTCATCCGTTCCCGGGCGGCCCACCAGCGTTGCGGGCCGGCGACGTGCCAGACCGTCCGGTGCCCGAGACCGAGCAGATGCTCGGTCGCGGTCCGGCCGGCCTCCACGTTGCCGGCGCCGGTGTCCAGGCTCGGCTTCGCGGTGAGACCTGGGAAGCGGCCGAAACTCAGCACCGGGAGGTCGACGTCGATCGGCCGGGCGCCGTCGCCCTCGTCGATCGGTTCGGACAGGATGATGCCGTCCACCCCCTGCACGAGCAGGTGCTCGATCGCGTCGGCGACGGTGTCGCCTTCGAGGGTGTTGACGATGCTGACCGAGTAGCCGGTGGTGCGGAGGGCGCGTTCGATCGCCACCAACTGCGTCGCCGGGCCGAACAGCGCCGTACCGAGGCAGACGACGCCGATCCGTTGCGTGCGGCCGGAGTTGAGCGCTCGCGCCGCGTCGTTGCGGCGGTACCCGAGCTCTCGCATCGCGGCCTGGACCCGGAGCCGGACCTCGTCCTTGACGTACGGCTCGCCGTTGATGACGCGGGACACGGTCTTCTGCGACACACCCGCCAGCCGGGCGACGTCCGTACTCCCGGGACGACGGCGCGCCCGACCGTCCTCGGAGCCCGGTTTCGCCACGGTCATCGGGCCTCATCTCGGGACGTTTGTGCCGTGCTTCTGACTGTTCTGACTACGCAGTCAGACTCTGTCTACGTAGTCAGAACGTCAATGGCTCGTCCCGTGTGACCTGAGTCACATCATTGATCGGTTCAGTGGTTGGGGACGAACACGACTGCGTCGCCGACCGCGCGTTCGGCGCCGCCGGTGCTGCTCGGGTGGTTGACGACGGTGCCGTCGCCGAGCGCCATCGCGGTGGAGCCGCCGCCGTCGAGGTTGATGGCGTCGTACAGGCCGAGTGCGTTGGCGACCGCGGCGGTCTCGTCCATCGTGGTGCCGACACTCGTGGTCTGGCGGCCGTCGATGGTGGCGAGGACGATCTTGCCGCCGCGCGTCGTACCGGCGATCGTGCGCGGGTTGCGATCGAAGAAACTGCCGGTGCCGTCCGGTACGACGATCTCGCCGTTCTTCGTCAATTGGTAGCGACCCGTCACGCCGTACAGGCCGCTGCGCAACGGGACCGTGCGGCCGTCCTCGTCCGATACCGCGAGGTCCGTGCCCAGGCAGCCCTTTGCCAGCTTGAGAAGCGCGACGGTGTCCTGGCCGGTCGCCTGCAACGAGGTCTGGCTCGGGCTGAGCGCCGTACCGCGTGTGGTCGACGTACGGACGACGCAACCGCGGCGGTCGAGCACGACCTCGACTCCGGCGCCGGCCGGTGTCGCCGCGGCGAACTCGGGCGTGAACCGGACGACGTCGCCCGGCACTGTGCACGTGGTCTGGTCGGGCAGCGTCGCGCACGCGGTCGGGACCACAGGCGGGTGGTTGAGGAACTCGAGCGGGAGCCCGACGCCGGTGAAGAGGTTGCGGACGGTGCCTGTCCAGCGCAGGTGGCCGGTCACCACTCTGTTGCTCTTGGCATCGATCACCAGGTTGGCCTCGGTCGGATCGGCGAGCGGTTCGCTGAGCAGCTTGCCATCGAAGAGGCCGAGCCCGACGGGGTCGCCCGGGTACTGCGGGTTCGCGGTGAAGGTGAAGAACGACGCGTTCACGCCGGCCAGTGCGCCGGAGGACTTCACCAGGTCCGAGGTCTTCTCGACGCGGGCCAGGTCAGGGCCGTACGTCGCCTTCAGTTGGCCGTCGGCCGTCCGCGGATCGATCGTGAGCACATTGACGACCCACGGGCCGCGCGGCGTGGTGTTGATCTGGTCGGCCGGCGCCGGGTCGGTGCCGCGGACGATCCGGGTCAGCGTCACGCCGCGCGCCAGCGTCTGGACGGTGCGGGTCTCGGCCAGGTCAGCGTCCCCGATCGGCAGGCCCTGCACTTGTTCGCGCGCCGGCGCGGCGCCGGCGGTCGACAACCCGGTTGCCAATACGCCGAACACCGCGGCCGTGCTGAGGGCGGCCTTGAACACTCGAGCGGAAGTAGTCATGCCGCCTATCCTCCGAGCAGGCGGTGGAATCTTTCTAGACCTCCCTCTGACTTGTCAGCATCTTCCAGGTGACGGTTCAGCGCCGCTCGACGAGCCGGATGACCGGGAGTTCGCGATCGGTCTGCTTCTGGTACTCCGCGAAACCGGGCGATGCCTTGGTGATGCGTTCCCACGCGTCCGCACGCTCCGCTCCGTGCAACTGCTCGGCGCGGACCTCGATCGCCTCGCCGCCGACCTCGATGCGGACCTGGTCAGGGTTCGCGGCCAGGTTGTAGTACCACGCCGGGTTGCCGGCCGCGCCCGCCGCGGAGGCGACGATCAGCCGGTTGCCGTCAGCGTCCGTGAACCAGGCGACCGGCGTCGCTCGCTCGGCACCGGACTTCCGCCCGATCGTCCGCAGTACCAGCGCGTCGCCGCCCCTGAACTTGCCGCCGCCTCGCCGCCGGATGCGCCGGGCGTTGAACTTGTTGAACCAGTGCAGGATCCGGCCGCCGGGCTGCCGCGCGCCTCGGGTGCCAGGACGAGTGTCGAAGCTCATCGGGCCTCCACCGCCTCAGGGGTGTGCACGGTGCGGGTCGTAGTGACCTTGTCGTCGTACGTGAACGGCCGGCCTTCGAGGTTGAAGCTCCACGAGATCGCCGGCGTGATCCGCAGATAGCTGCTGGCACCGAACTGGCCGGTCCGCTCGACGAGCTCGGCGGTGCCGTAGATCCGCAGGTAGCGCGGGGTCCACGGGTCGACCGAGAGCAGGTCGTCGAGGATCACGGCGACCTTGGTGTTGCCCGCCTCGACGTTGCGGAACTTGCGGGTCTTCAGCGGGTCCATGCCGCCGCCGATGTAGAGGTGGGCCCCGTCGTACTCGAACCCGACCGGTACCGCGTCCGGCTGCCCATCAGACCCGACCGTGGCGAACCGGGCGATGCGCTGGGACCGCAGGTAGTCGAGCTCCTCGTCGCTGAAGGACATCGAATCTCCTCGATAGTTCATGACATTTACTGTATGCGTCATTAACTATACATCCCATGTACCGTGGAGAGGTGAGTGAGACGCAGACGCCCCCGGGACCGGCCCGCGCCCGGCGGGGCGGCGGGCGGTTCGCCGGGTTCGCCCAGGTGCACGGCGCCGGCCTGGATCCCGCGGACCTGGACGTCGCTACCGGGCTGGTGCAGCTCACCGGTCTGGTGCAGGCCATGTACGCCGGCATCTCCGAGCGGCACGATCTGACGCCGGTGCAGGCCAAACTGCTGTGTGTCCTGCTCGACGGACCCAAGGGCATGGCCGAGCTCGCGCAGTGTTTCGGCGTCGAGAAGGCCGCTCTCACCGGTCTGATGGATCGCGCCGAGAAGCGCGGCCTGGCCGAGCGCTCGCCGGTCCCTGGCGACCGGCGGGCCGTGCAGGTGACGCTGACCGAGCCTGGCCGTCGCGCAGCCAAGGCCTTTCACGCGGACGTCGGCGAGGCGCTGGACGAGCTGATCGGGCAGCTCAGCCCGGCCGATCGGGAACACTTCCGGGTCGTCATGGCCGGCATCATCACGAGGTGCCGCACATCACCGTCCAGCTCCTGAGCCGCCAGGCGTTTCGGACAGCGCTTACCCCTACGATCGACGGGTGTCCACCCCGCTGAGAAGCTGAGATGTCCGCCGTCGTCGGTGCCTTCGGCGCACTGGTCGCTGTGGCCGTGCTCGGGTACGTCGTCGGCGTCTTCGGCGTACTGCGGAAGGACGACGAGCTCGTCCTCTCCCGGCTGGCGTTCTTCGTGGCGACCCCGGCGCTGCTGTTCACGACCGTCGCGCGGGCGGACCTGCGGACGATCTTCTCGGTGGTGCTCGTCACCAACCTCGTCAGCCTGTTCGTGGTGCAGGCGCTGTTCCTGTTGATCGCCGCGGTGATCTGGCGACGGACGCGGTCCCAGGCGACGATCGGTGTGCTCGCGTCGTCGTACGTCAACGCGGGCAATCTCGGCGTACCGGTGGCGGCGTACGTGCTGGGGGACGGTGCGTTGGTCGCGCCAATCGTGTTGTTCCAGGTGCTGATCATGGCGCCGGTGGCCTTCGCCGTACTGGACGGTGACCGGCAGGGGAGCGGGCGGCGGGTGTCCCTGCGGACCGTCATTACGCGGCCGTTCCGCAATCCGTTGACGGTGGCATCGCTGCTCGGGCTGCTGGTGTCGTTGCTCGGCGTGCGGTTGCCGGAGATGGTGATGCGACCGATCGACCTGGTCGCGGCTGCGGCGGTCCCGGTCGCGTTGGTCGCATACGGCCTCAGCTTGAGCGCAGGCACCAAGGACTCGATCACCGTACGGCGGGACGTCGTACTAGCCGTTGCACTGAAGACGTTCGTACAACCGCTCGCGGCCTACGCCATCGCCCGCTGGGCCCTGGACCTACACGGCACGGCCCTACTGGCCCCAACGCTCCTAGCCGCCCTACCCACAGCCCAAAACGTCTACGTCTACGCCGTCCACTACCGAGCCAGCCGCACCCTGGCCCGCAGCGCCGTACTCCTCAGCACCCTGCTCTCAATCCCCGTAATGATCCTCATAGCCGGCCTACTCACCTGAGCGAGAACCGCGCGAAGGGTCCCACGCAGGAGACAATCAAAATTGAACGCACCAAGTTTGGTTGTCCCTGTTGCCGCTGGCGGGTTATTTCCGGCTCTTGTGATGCATGTGTGGGTGGTTTGGGCTGCTGGCGACCTCTCGACCGCCGTGCCGCAGGCACCCGTGGTTCTCGAGTCGTGGACCTTGGCGGCCAGCAGCAGCCTCGATTCACGACTCGACGTTCCAGTGGCCAACCAAACGCCACGACTCGGCGCGATCCTGGACAAGGCAGGCGTTCCGCGCGACAGCCGCACCGACCCGCCCACACCGGAGCCCGAGGAGCGCCATCAGCAGAGGGTTATCCTCTCGTTTGCGGGGTTCTCCCCTCGCGTACCAGTAGAGAACCCATAATTCGAGGGGATAACCCGTCGTCTGCTCGACGGGTTATTGACCGACCGGTGGGACGACGGCAGCCTGACCGGCGAACGACGGCGGGGAGCGGGGACATGCGCTGGTGACTGGGGACAGGCAATATCAGGTGCCGACTCACCATTGCGTGTCCCCAGTCACCAGATCGGCCTGATCACCACCCACACATCGGACAGGAGAGTCCTATTTCGCCGCTGGCGCAAATAGGACGTACCCGCTACCTCATCGCTTTGAAGGCTTCTTCGGCTATGGGTTCTACCTGGTCTACTGCTACGCCTTCGTTGGCGGATTGGGCTATGACGGTGAGGGTGTTGGAGCCGCGGTAGCACTGGGTCGGGAGGTTGCCGGCGGCTTCGATGCAGGTGGAGTTGCCGATCTTCTTGACCTTGTCCGCGCTAGCGCCGGAGTCCGCGACGACCTTGTCGATGTCGACCCGGCCGCGGAGCGCGATCAGCACGTAGAACCGGTCGCCCTCGAGGCTGCCGTACGCCTCGACCATCACCTTCTTGCCGTCGTTGATCCTGCTCAACGCGTCTCGGGTCTGATCGAGCTGTGCCTGACTGCGGATCTCGGGGTCGGTGATCCGGTCCAGGCCCGCGACGTTGGCGGGTGGGGTGATCGCACGCTCCGCGTTCAGTCGGCTGAGCGGCCCGAGACCCCACAAATACCCGAGCACCGCCAACACGATCAGCACGACAACCGCACTGCCAACAGTCACCCAAGGCCCACGAACCTTGAACCGCCGCGACCCCTTCTTCTTCGGCTCTTCACCCGCGTCGGCCGGCGCATCCTTTGCCGCGACAGCCGCCCCCCCGGCATCCTTCGCCGTCTCGGCTGCGTTCGGGTGGACCGCTGGGACGGGGGCCAGTTCGGTGGTGTCCGCGCCGGCGTCGTCGCTCTGGTTCTTGGGATCTGCCGGGTTGGTGGGGTCGCTCATCGATTGGCTCCTCGGACGTCAGGGTCACGGGGTGCAGCGGTCGGCTCGTCCCGATGGTTCCACATCATGACAAACCGTAGTCGAACCTCCGAACGCACAAGTGCCCGCCTCCCAGCAGGAGACGGGCACCTGGGCATGTGTTCAGAGCGTCGCGACGACCTTGACCGTGTCGGAGTCGTCCGCATGCCAGACGATCTCGCCGGTGATCCGCCCGGCGGCGCGCAGGTCCGGCTCGGCGCGCTCGGCGAGCTCCAGCCGCGCGGCCGGCCCGGTGACCTCGACCTTGGAGACCTCGGTCTTCATCGAGACCTTCTCCTCGGACTTCGCGCCGCGAATGCCCGCGAGCACCTCGGAGACCGCGTCCAGCACCTCGGGCTCCTGCTCCGCGACCGCGAGATCCCCGTCCGGAGTCGGCCACGACGACAGGTGGATCGAGCCCTCCTGCCACCACGACCAGACCTCTTCGGTCGCGAACGGCAGGTACGGCGCCAGCAGCCGGAGCTGCACCGACAACGCAACCGCGAGTGCCGCCTTCGCAGAGGCGGCAGCGGCGTCACCCTGACCGCCGTACGCGCGCTCCTTGACCAGCTCGACGTAGTCGTCGCAGAACGTCCAGAAGAACCGCTCGCCGATCTCCAGCGCCCCGGTGTAGTCGTACCGCTCGAAGGCCGCCGTGGCGTCGGTCACGACCGCCCGCAACCGCTGCAACATCGCCAGGTCGACCGGCTCGGTGACCGCCGACGGGTCGACCGTGGTCGCCCCGAACCCGAGAACGAACTTCGACGCGTTCAGGACCTTGATCGCGAGCCGGCGCCCGACCTTCATCTGTGACTCGTCGAACGGCGAGTCCATTCCTGGGCGCGCCATCGCGGCGCGCCAGCGCACCGCGTCCGATCCGAACTTCTCCAGGATCTCCGACGGGACGATCGCGTTGCCCTTGGACTTCGACATCTTCTTGCGGTCCGGGTCGACGACGAACCCGGAGATCAGCGACCGCGCCCACGGCAGCGAGCCGTTCTCGAAGTGCGCCCGGACGATGCGCGAGAACAGCCAGGTGCGGATGATCTCGTGGGCATGCGTGTTCAGATCCATCGGGAAGGTACGGCGGAACAGGTCGTCGTCCCGCTCCCACCCGCAGACGATGTGCGGCGTCAGCGACGACGTCGCCCAGGTGTCCATCACGTCGGGGTCGGCCTCGAACCCGCCCGGCTTGCCGCGCTGCGACTCGTCGTACCCGCGCGGCGCCTGAGAGGTCGGGTCGATCGGTAGCTCGGCCTCGGACGGCATCAACGGGTGGTCGTAGTCCGGCTCGCCGTCGTGGTCCAGCGGATACCAGACCGGGAACGGGACGCCGAAGTACCGCTGGCGGGAGATCAGCCAGTCGCCGTTCAGGCCCTCGACCCAGTTCAGGTAGCGGTGCCGCATGTGCTCCGGGGCCCAGGCGAGCTCGTTGCCGCGCTCGAGGAACTCCTGCTTGAGCCCGGCGTCGCGGCCGCCGTTGGTGATGTACCACTGCCGGGTGGAGACGATCTCGAGCGGCTTGTCGCCGTTCTCGTAGAAGTTCGCCATCCGCTCGGTCTTCTTCGGCTCGCCGTCCAGGTCGCCGGACTCCCGGAGCTTCTGGACCATCAGCTCGCGCGCGCTGAACACGGTCTTCCCGGCGAGTTCGGCGTACAGCTCCGAACCCTCGAGCCAGGCCGGGGTGTCGCGCAGCAGGCGGCCGTCGCGGCCGATGACCGTGCGGACCGGGAGCTGCAGCTCGCGCCACCACTGGATGTCGGTCTGGTCGCCGAAGGTACAGCACATCGCGATGCCGGCGCCCTTGTCCGTCTCGGCGGCCTCGTGCGCCAGGACCGGGACCTCGACACCGAACAGTGGCGACTTCACCGTCGTACCGAACAGGTGCTTGTAGCGGTCGTCGTCCGGATGCGCGATCAGCGCGACGCAGGCCGGGATCAGCTCCGGGCGGGTGGTCTCGATGTAGATCGGGCCGTCTGCGCTGTGGAAGGAGATGCGGTGATAGGCGCCCGGGTACGGCCGGGGCTCCAGCTCGGCCTGCGCGACGGCGGTCTGGAACGTGACGTCCCACATCGTCGGCGCCTCGGACAGGTACGCCTCGCCGCGGGCGAAGTTGCGCAGGAAGGCGCGCTGCGACGTACGCCGGGAATCCTCGGAGATCGTGGTGTAGAGGTACGACCAGTCGACGCTGAGGCCGACCTGCCGCCACATCGCCTCGTACGCCTGCTCGTCGATGTGGGTGAGCTCACCGCACAGGTCGACGAAGTTCTGCCGGGAGATCGGGACCTGCTTCTTCGGGTCGGGCTTGGCCGGCGGGGTGAAGTCGGGGTCGAACGGCAGCGAGGGGTCGCACTTGACGCCGTAGTAGTTCTGGACCCGGCGCTCGGTGGGCAGGCCGTTGTCGTCCCAGCCGATCGGGTAGAAGACCTTCTTCCCGCGCATCCGCTGGAACCGCGCGACGAGGTCGGTGTGGGTGTAGCTGAAGATGTGCCCGACGTGCAGCGACCCGGAGACCGTCGGCGGCGGCGTGTCGATGGAGTAGACATCGGCGCGCTCGGCGGTGCGGTCGAAGGCGTAGGTCTGCTGCTCCTTCCATACGGCAGCCCACTTCTCCTCGAGACCGTCGAGGCTGGGCTTGTCTGGAACACGGGACGTCTGGCTCATGCGCACAATGTTAGTGGTTGTCAAGGGGTGCTCCGACCGCTTTATCCACAACCCCTCCTAGACTTGGCCTCCTGATGAGCGACCTTTCCTTCGCCGAGGTATCGGCACGGCTCCAGCAGCGTTGGCCGGAGCACAAGATCGAGCCCACCCTGGAGCGCGTCCAGCGGCTCGTCGAGCTGCTCGGCGACCCCCAGAAGGCCTACCCGGTGGTGCACCTGACGGGGACCAACGGCAAGACGTCCACGGCACGCATGATCGACACCCTGCTGCGCGAGGCCGGGCTGCGTACCGGCCGGTTCACCAGCCCGCACCTGGAGTCGGTCCGGGAGCGGATCACGCTGGACGGCGAACCGATCAGCGAGCAGCGTTTCGTCGAGGCGTACGAGGAGATCGCGCCGTACCTGGACGTCGTCGACGCCGAGCAGGAGCACCCCCTGACGTTCTTCGAGGTGATGACCGCGATGGCGTACTCCGTCTTCGCGGACGCCCCGGTCGACGTCGCGGTGATCGAGGTCGGCCTCGGCGGGAGCTGGGACTCCACCAACGTCGCCGACGGCACGGTGTCGGTGATCACCCCGATCGCGGTCGACCACGCGCACCTGCTGGGCGCGGATCCGGTCACCATCGCGGGCGAGAAGTCCGGCATCATCAAGCCCGGCGGTACGACGGTGATGGCGCAGCAGAGCCTGGAAGTCTTCGAGGTCCTGCTCCGCAGGGCCGCCGAGGTGGGCGCGCAGGTCGCCCGCGAGGGGATCGAGTTCGGCATCGTCAGCCGCGCGCTGGCGGTCGGCGGCCAGGTCGTCTCGATCAAGGGCCTCGGCGGCGAGTACGACGACCTGTTCATCCCGCTGCACGGCGAGTACCAGGCGCACAACGCGACCACCGCGGTCGCCGCGGTCGAGGCCCTGCTCGGCGCCAGCCCGGAGACCGAGGGCCGGGTCACCACCGAACTGCTGCAGGCCGGCTTCGAGCAGGTCACCAGCCCCGGCCGGATGGAGGTCGTCCGCAACAGCCCGACGATCGTCGTCGACGCCGCGCACAACCCGCACGGCGCCGAGGCGACCGCGGCCACGGTCTCGGAGGCGTTCCAGTTCCAGCCGCTGATCGGCGTACTCGGCTGTATGAAGGACAAGGACGTGTACGGCGTCCTCGAGGCGTACGAGCCGATCATGGAAACGGTCATCTGCACCCGGAACAGCTTCGTCGAGCGGTCGATGCCGGCCGAGGAGCTGGGCCAACTGGCCGCCGAGGTGTTCGGCGAGGACCGCGTCCTGGTCCGCCTGCACCTGATCGACGCGATCGACGACGCGATCCGGCTCGCCGAGGAGGATGCGGTCGCGCTCGGCAGTGGCGGCGTACTGATCACAGGATCGGTCATCACCGCCGGCGAGGCGCGGGCGCTGCTGGTCCGCAAGGGCAAGGCCGAGCAGTGAGGTCGCTCGCGTCGATCGTGCTCGCGTTCGAGTCGATCGTGCTCGCCCTGGTCACGCCGGTAATGATCTCGGTCGCGGACATCCGCCCCGCGATCGCCGTCCCGGTCTGTCTCGGCCTGGCGGCGCTCGCGATCGTCTCGGCCGGTCTGCTCCGGTTCCAGGCCGGGTACGTCCTCGGCTCGGTGGTGCAGGTCGGCGCGGTCGGGCTCGGTTTCGTCGTCTCCGTGATGTTCGTCCTCGGCGTCTTCTTCGCGGCCTTCTGGGTCGCGGCCATCGTCCTCGGCCGCCGCATCGAAGTGGCCAAGAAGGCACACCAGGCACAGACCGGTTAGGCTCATCCGCCCCGGCTACTTCGAGAGAGAGTTGACAGATGTCGCAGCGCACCCTGGTCCTGCTCAAGCCCGACACGGTCCGCCGCGGCCTGGTCGGTGAGGTGCTGGGCCGGTTCGAGGCCAAGGGGCTCCGGATCGTCGCCATGGATCTGCGCACGATCGACGGCGAACTGGCCGACCAGCACTACGCCGAACACGTCGAGAAGGCCTTTTACCCGCCGCTGCGGGACTTCGTCACCAGCGGCCCGATGGTCGCGCTGGTCCTCGAGGGCGACGAGGCGATCGAGGTGGTCCGTGCCCTGAACGGCGCCACCGACGGCCGCAAGGCCGCCCCCGGCACCATCCGCGGCGACCTCTCCCTCTCCAACCGCGAAAACCTCGTCCACGGCTCCGACTCCGAGGACTCCGCCACCCGAGAAATCAAGATCTGGTTCCCCGACCTCCCCTGACCGCGTGCGGAAAGCGGTCCTGTGTGACCTGGAGAAGGTCGCAGGAACGCTGTAGTTGCAGGCCGTTGCGGACTGCAGGTGTGTGGACCGATACGATCTGTTCTGGGCGGGCCGGTCGTGTCGGTCCACGGGCTGTGCGCGGGCGGCGCTTAGCCTGAGTTGGTCCGAGTGGGAGGTGCCGCGGTGGCGAACAGCATGCTGGGCCGCGACATGGCGGTCGATCTCGGGACGGCGAACACGCTGGTGTACGTGCGTGGCCGCGGCGTCGTACTGAACGAGCCTTCCGTCGTGGCGACCCGGACGGACGAGCCGCGCGAGGCGGTCGCGTTCGGGCACGAGGCGAAGAAGATGATCGGCCGTACGCCGGGCAACATCACCGCGATCCGGCCGCTCAAGGACGGCGTGATCGCCGACTTCGACGCCGCCGAGCAGATGCTGCGGTACTTCATCCAGCGCGTGCACCGCCGCAGGTACTTCGCGAAGCCGCGGATCGTGGTCTGCGTCCCGTCCGGGATCACCGCGGTCGAGCAGCGCGCGGTCCGCGACGCCGGATACATGGCCGGCGCCCGCAAGGTGTACATCATCGAGGAGCCGATGGCCGCCGCGCTCGGCTCGAACCTCGAGGTCCGCGACGCCACCGGCAACATGGTCGTCGACATCGGCGGCGGTACGACGGAGGTCGCGGTCATCTCGTTCGGCGGCATTGTCACCAGCCAGTCGATCCGGGTGGCCGGCGACGCCATCGACAAGGCGATCGTGAACTACTGCAAGAAGGAGTTCTCGCTGCTGCTCGGCGAGGCCACCTCGGAGCAGATCAAGATGACGATCGGGTCGGCGTTCCCGACCACCGACGGCCCGGACAGCGAGATCCGCGGCCGGGACATGATCTCCGGCCTGCCGCGGACCGTGAAGGTGTCGTCGGCGGACATGCGGCAGGCGATCGAGGAGCCGATCACCGCGATCGTCGACGCGGTGAAGGCCACGCTGGACAAGACCCCGCCGGAGCTGGCCGGCGACATCGTCGACCGCGGCATCGTGCTGACCGGCGGCGGTGCGCTGCTGAAGGGCATGGACGAGCGGCTGCGGCACGAGACCGGCATCCCGATCCACGTCGCCGAGAACCCGCTGGACGCGGTCGTCCTGGGTGCCGGCAAGTGCGTCGACAACATCGAGACCCTCAACCGCATCCTGGTCACCGACAACCGGCGCTGAGGTAGCAGGCGATGCTCAAAGACCTCGGTACCCCGACGACCAGGAGCGCGTTCCGGTCGGCGGGGGAGACCCCGCTGCGTTCGGCCGGTACGCCGCGTGACGTGCGCCGCCGCCGTACCGTGCTGGTGCTGGTGATCCTGGCCTGTTTCACGCTGATCGTGCTCGACGCCCGCCGGTCGGCCGGATCGCCGGTCGAGCCGCTGCGGGAGGCCGCGGCCGGCGTTTTCGGCCCGCTGGAGTCCACCGCGACCTCGGCCCGGCAGCCTGTGGACAACCTCCGCGACCGATTCGCGGAAATGGATAGGTTGAAAGCAGAGAACGAAAAACTGAAGAAGGACAACGAGGACCTGACCCGGGAGCTGACCACCTCCGACTACGCCCGCAACCGGGCGCAGGAGCTGGACAAGCTGCTCAAGATCGCGCCGGCGTACACGATGACGCCGGCCCGGGTGATCGGGATCGGCAGCGCGCAGACGTTCAGCCACACGGTCACGATCGACGCCGGGACGGCGGACGGCGTGCACACCGACATGACGGTGCTGAACGGAACCGGTCTGGTCGGCCGGGTGGTGCGCACCACCCAGGCGACCGCGACCGTGCTGCTGATCGGCGACCGCAACTCGACCGTCGGCGGCCGGCTGAACGCGTCGATGGCGCTCGGTTTCGTCTCCGGGCGCGGCGAGGTGGGCGGCACCCTCGACTACAAGCTGATCGACCCGAAGGCGCGGCCGAAGGTCGGCGACCGGATCGTCACCTGGGGCTCCAGCGGCAACGCGCCGTACGTGCCGGGGGTCCCGATCGGCGTCGTCACCTCGGTGACGGCGAACGAGGGGTCTCTCGGGTCCACCGCGACCGTCAAGCCGTACGTCGATCCGACCCGGATCGACACCGTCGGCGTGGTGACCGGGCCACCCGCCCGTCCGCCGCGCACTCAGATCACAGGGAAGGGGAACTGACGTGACTGCACTACGGATCGGGTTGGCTGCCCTCTTCCTGATGCTCGCCGTCACCGTGCAGACGTCCGTGCTGACGAACATCGCGGTCGCCGGTGTGACGTGCGACCTGACGCTGATCGTGGTGATCGCGCTGGCGCTGTCCCGCGGCCCGGAGTGGGGCGCGATCGCCGGGTTCATGGGCGGTCTGCTGCTGGATGTCGTGCCCCCCGCCGACCACACCGCCGGACGCTGGGCGTTGTCGCTGGCGATCGCCGGGTACATCGCCGGGCTGATCCGCCGCGAGACCTCCGGCAGCCCGGTCGGGCCGCTCGGTGTCGCGCTGACGGTCGTGCTCGGGACGGCGGTCTCGTTCTTCATCTACAGCGCGACCGGATCGCTGCTGCACGACCCGTCGGTCGACTGGGGCGAGTTCGGCGTCCGCCTCGGCATCGCCGCCGGGTACGACGTCGTTGGCGCGATCGTCGTGATTCCGCTGGTCATGTGGCTCATGGGCCGCGTCAAACCGGCACGTGAACGCAGTAGACGAGTAGCGCCGTGAGCTGGGACGGGTTCGAGGCCCCGCTCAAGGCACGGCTCCGGTTGTTCGTGATCGGGGTGCTGGTCTTCTCGTTGCTGTGCACGCTGTTCGGCCGCCTCTGGTACATGCAGGTGATGTCGAGCGCCGACTACAGCCAGGCGGCGACCGCGCAGCACATCCGGCAGGTGCTCGTCCCGGCCCCGCGCGGCACGATCGTCGACTCGCAGGGCCGGACCCTCGTCGGCAACCGGGTCTCGGTGGTGATCACGGTCGACCGCTCGGTGCTCGCCAAGCTCCCGGAGAGCCAGCAGAACGTCGTCCTCGCCCGCCTCGCGAAGGTGCTCGGGCAGAAGCCGAAGGACCTGAAGGCGCGCACGATGCTGTGCGGTGAGCCGGGCGCGTCCAAACCACCCGCCTGCTGGAACGGGACGCCGTACCAGCCGATCCCGGTGGCCAAGGACGTCAGTGAGCAGGTCGCGATCGAGGTGATGGAGCGTCGCGAGGACTTCCCCGGGATCGCCGCCGACTCGCAGACGCTGCGCGCGTACCCCTCGCCGTACAAGGTGAACGCGGCGCACATCCTCGGGTACCTGTCGCCGATCACCACCGAAGAGCTCGAGGACATGGACAAGGCCGGGCAGGACTCGGTCCCGCACCGCTCGGACCTGGTCGGCCGGGCCGGCGTCGAGCGGTCGTACGACAAGCTCCTGCGCGGTACGCCGGGCGAGAAGGACGTGATCGTCGACGCGGTCGGGTACACCACCGGCATCAAGAAGCAGACCGCTCCGGTCCCGGGCGCGACGCTGGTGACCACGATCGACGCCCGCATCCAGGCGTCCGTCGAGGCGCAGCTGAAGAACGCGATCATGACCGCCCGGAAGCAGTACGACAAGATCACCAAGAAGAAGTACGTCGCCGACTCCGGCGCCGCGGTCGTGATGGACACGAAGACCGGCCGAGTCGTGGCGATGGCCAGCTACCCGACGTACGACCCGGGGGTCTGGGTCGGCGGTATCAGCCAGCGCGAGCTGGACGCGCTCTACTCGACCAAGTCCGGGACGCCGCTGGTGTCTCGCGCGCTGCAGGGCCAGCTGGCGCCGGGGTCGACGTTCAAGCCGATCACCACGGCGGCCGCGATGAGCGCCGGGTACGGTCCGAAGACGCGGCTCGACTGCTCGTCGTACTTCGAGGTCGGCAACCGCCGGTTCAAGAACTATGAGTCCGCGTCGTACGGGTCGATCGGCTTCGACCAGGCGCTGGCGCTGTCCTGCGACACATTCTTCTACCGGATCGCGTACGCGCTCTGGCTCAAGGAGGGCGGCAACTCCAGCGACACCAGCACCCGCGACCCGCTGGTCGAGATGGCGCAGAAGTTCGGGCTCGGCAAGCCGACCGGGATCGACCTGCCCGGCGAGGTGAGCGGCCGGATCGCGGACCGCAAGTGGAAGAAGACGTACTACGACTCGCAGAAGGACTACTACTGCAAGATCGCGTCCACCCCGCCCGCCGGGACGTCGGCGTTCCTGAAGCAGTTCGCCCGCGAGTTCTGCGTCGACGGGTACAAGTACCGCGCCGGTGACGCGGTGAACTTCGCGATCGGCCAGGGCGACACCACGATCACGCCGCTGCAGCTCGCGACCGTCTACTCGGCCCTGTCGAACGGCGGCACGCTGTACGAGCCGCGCGTCGTCCAGTCCTGGGTCGGCGCGAACGGCAAGCCGCACGAGATCAAGCCGGTCGTGAAGTCGAAGCTCCCGGTGCCTCGGAACACCCTGAAGTACATCGACACCGCGCTGAAGGGCACCACCAAGACCGGTACGGCGGCGTGGAAGTTCCAGGGCTTCCCGCTCGACAAGATCCCGGTCCGCGCCAAGACCGGTACGGCCGAGGTGTACGGGAAGCAGACCACGTCGTGGCTCGCGTCGTACACCGATCGGTACGCCGTGGTGATGATGCTCAGCCAGGCCGGTACCGGTTCGGGTGCCGGCGGTGACGCGGTCCGCAAGATCTACGAGACCTTGTACAACATCAAGCCCGCACCGCCGCCCGGCCAAGAAAAGCCGGTGCGGTGAAATGGCGTTCCTGACTCCGATCCGGACCCGGCCGCGGATGGATCGCCGGTCGACGGTGTGGCACGTCGACTGGATCCTGGTGTTCGGCGTGGTCGCCCTGTCGTTCATCGGCGCCCTGCTGATCTGGTCCGCGACCCACAACCGGACCTCGCTGACCGAGGGCAAACCGGACGCGTTCCTGCTCCGGCACGCGCTGAACTTCGCGATCGGCCTGGTCCTCGCGATCGGCGCCGCGATCACCGACCACCGCCGGGTCCGGATCCTCGCCCCGCTGCTGTACGCCGCTTCGGTCGTCGGACTGATCCTGGTCCTGGTGCCCGGCGTCGGCTCGACGATCAACGGTTCCCGGTCGTGGATCCAGCTGCCGTTCATGTCGATCCAGCCGAGCGAGTTCGCCAAGCTCGCGGTGATCGTCGGCATGGCGCTGCTGATCGCGGAGAAGAGCGAGACCGACCGCAACGAGGACGCCCGGACCATCGACGTCGCGCAAGCGGTCGGGGTCGCCGCCGTACCGGTGATCTTGGTGATGCTGCAGCCGGACCTCGGCACCGTGATGGTGCTCGGGTCGATCGTGTTCGGGATCATCGCAGTGTCCGGCGTACCGAAACGCTGGATGCTGGGGCTGCTCACCTGCGGGGTACTGGTGGCGGCGATCGCGATCAAGCTGCAGGTGCTGAAGGACTACCAGATCGCCCGCTTCACCGCGTTCGCGAATCCGTCGTCCGACCCACAGGGCATCGGGTACAACGTGAACCAGGCGCGGATCGCGATTGGGAACGGCGGCGTGTTCGGGCAGGGCCTGTTCCACGGCGGCCAGACGCAGAACGCGTTCGTCCCTGAGCAGCACACCGACTTCGTGTTCACGGTCGCGGGGGAGGAGCTCGGGCTGATCGGCGCCGGCGCGATCATCGTGCTGTTCGCGATCATCCTGTTCCGCGGGCTGCGGATCGCGGTGAACGCGCGCGACGCGTTCGGCCGGCTGGTGGCGACCGGGATCGTCTGCTGGTTCGCGTTCCAGGCATTCGAGAACATCGGGATGACGCTCGGCATCATGCCGGTAACGGGCCTGCCGCTGCCGTTCGTGTCGTACGGCGGTTCCTCGATGTTCGCGTGCCTGCTGGCGGTCGGCCTGCTGCAGAACATCCACCTCCGCTCGCACCGCTACTGATCGCTCGACTGACCCGTCAGGTACGCTGCTCCCTGCTCGGCCCCCGCCCAGAGCCCCGCTGGAAGGCCCGATGACTCTGTTGAATGCCACGCCTCCGGCGCGGCGGGTCATGGGGCTGTTACTCCCGGCCTTCCCTCGTCGCTCCGGTCGCTTCGCTCCCTCCGCTCCTCAGTCCAGACCGGGAGGCCCCATGACCAGGTTCGTTGCGCTACTTGCCGTCTTGACGCTGTCCCTCGCTGCCTGTGGCGGTGGGGACGACAAGCCTGCCGCCGATCCACCGGCGACCACACCGACGCCGACGCCCAGCGCCACTGCGTCGACGCCGGCCGTGCCCGTCACCCGGACGACCACCGAGCTCACCAAGGCACTCCTCGAGCTCGCGGACCTCCCGACCGGCTTCGCGGAGGACAAGGACGAGGCCGACGAGGACACGAAGCCGTTCTCGTCGTCGAGCAGCCGGTGCAAGACGCTGGTGAAGTACCTGAACGCCACCAAGGCGCCCGGCTCCAAGGCCAGCGTGACCCGCACGTTCACCGGCGGTCAGGAAGGCCCGTACATCGACTACGGCCTCGACTCGATGGGCACCGCGGACGAGGTCACGGACCTGCGCGACGCGTACGCCGAGGCCGTCGACTCCTGCGCCAAGGTGACCTTGAAGACCGACGGCGCCGCCAGTACGTCGATGAAGGTCGAGAAGATCACCGCCCCGCAGTACGGCTCGAAGCCCTTCGCATTCCGCCTCACCGGCACCAGCGGCCCGAAGCGCGGCCTCGAGTACGCCGCCGCCGTCACGGGCGTCGACGACGTGATCATCTCCGTCGGCGTCCTCGCCGGCCAGGGCACCGAGCTCGACCCCGCGACCGAGGCGGCTGTCACGAAGGCCAGGCACGTCCTGAAGCCCGCGTGATCGGTGTCACAGGCGTAGTCGTCACGTAGGACGGCCGAGCCGCCGTCGTGTTGGCATGGACGAGCGGATGAACTTCAGCAAGGTCTCGCCGGCCGGCTTCCGGGCCGTGTTCGGCGTGGAGAAGTACGTGCAGGGCGTGGTGGACCACACGTTGCTGCACCTGATCAAGGTCAGGGCGTCGATGCTCAACGGGTGCGCGTTCTGCCTGAACATGCACACCACGGACGCGCTGAAGGACGGCGAGAGCAGCCAGCGCCTGTTCGGTCTCGCCGCCTGGCACGACTCGTCGTTCTACGACGACCGGGAGCGCGCGGCGCTGGCGTTGACCGACGCGGTCACGGTGCTGGAGCGCACCGGCGTACCGGATGACGTGTGGGATGCGGCGCTGGAGCAGTTCGGCGAGGAGGGGGCTGCCAACGTGCTGCTCGCGATTGGCACCATCAACCTGTGGACCCGTCTGAACGTCGCGACCCGGAAACAGCCGGAACTGGCCGGTTGATCCTGCAGGAGTACGAGTCGGCGCGCGGCATGCTCGCTGGGCTCGCGTACCGGATGCTGGGCAGCTGGCACGACACCGAGGACGTGCTGCAGGAGGCGTACGTCCGCTGGTCCGCCGCCGACCGCTCCGACGTGGCCGAGCCGCGCCGCTACCTGACGCGGGTGGTGACGCGGCTGTCCGTCGACGTACTGCGAGCTCGGCAGTCGCGCCGCGAGAGCTACATCGGCGAGTGGCTTCCCGAGCCGGTCCCGGCGAACGCGCTCGACCTCGAGGAGGTGTCGATGGCGCTCCTGCACGTGATGGAGCGCCTCACCCCGCCGCAACGCGCGGTCTATGTACTGCGGACCGCGTTCACCCTCCCGTACGACGAGATCGCCGAGATCCTCGACCGTACGCCGGACGACTGCCGCCAACTGCACCGCCGGGCCACGCATGCGCTGGCCGACGACCGGCCACGCTACGAGCCGACTGTCGACGAACAGCGGCGCCTGCTCCTGGACTTCGTGGCCGCCGCGCGCGACGGCGACCTGCCGCGTCTGGAGTCGATGCTCAGGGACGACGTCATCTCCTGGACCGACGCCAACGGTCGCCGCCGGGCCGCCCGCAAACCCGTCACGGGCCGCGAGAAGGTCGCCACCTTCTTCGCCCACATCTACGGGCGTCCTGACGTGACGATTACCCCGGTGGACCTGATCACCGGACCCGGTTTGATGGTGGTTGTCCGAGGCAACCACCATCTGCTGACCGTGGACTCCGACGGCACGGCGATCACGGCGATCCGCGTCGTGGCCAACCCGGAGAAGCTTTCCGCTGTGTGACGCGTGTTAGATGACGGAATGAGTTCTGATCTCGAGCTGGCGATCGCGGCGGCCGCGCCGCCGGGTGCGTCGTCACCGATCTGCGTGGGGGGCCGCTCCATTCCGGTCCGGGAGTCATCGCTGCGGCTGATGAGAAGAGCCACGCGATCCTGCTCGAACTCATCGCCCCACACCTGCCGGACTAGCGGTAGAGGGGGAGCGCTCCGGTCAGCGAGTCGATCGAGGCGCGAGGACCGTAAAGGGCCAGGCCCAAGTACTCGATGTCATCAGGCTTGGTGCCGGCGAGCGTCGTGGACATCTGGTCGTAAGTGCGGGCCTGCTGGGCGACCTGGTGCATGTCGTGGATGGTGACGTCGGGACGCGCGGCAGCCTCGGCACGGAGCGTGCTGAGGGTGTCAGCGGGGGCGCGGAGGATCGGGATCGGGTACGCGCACATGCCGGTGTGGGGGACGCCGGCGGCGTCGGCGGTGTCGGGTCCGACGGTGTCGTCGTGGTGCCTGCCGACGCCGACTCCGAGCAGAGCGGCGGTGTTGAAGGCGACACCGATGGGGGCTTCGGCCGCGATGATCACGACCATCTTGTTCGTCAGCACGGCGGTCACGCTAGCTCGATGGGCGGCCGATCTCGGCGTACTCCGAACATCGTTCGGCGGATCTGGAAAACTGGGCGGCATGGACGAACTTGATACGGCGCTGCTGCGGATGCTGCAGAACGACGCCCGCCGGACCAACCGGGACATGGCGGCCGAGCTCAAGATCGCGCCGTCGACCTGCCTGGAGCGGATCCGCGGGCTGCGCGACCGCGGCGTGATCAGCGGGTACCACGCGGCCGTCGACCTGAAGGCGATCGACCGGTCCACCCAGGCGATCATCTCGATCAAGCTCCGCCCGCAGGCGATGGCGGTAGCAACCGCGTTCCAGAAGTACGTGATGGACCTGCCGCAGACATTGGACATGTACATGGTCTCCGGCGGCTCCGACTTCCTCGCCCACGTCGCCGTGAAGGACACCGAGGCCCTCCGCGATCTGGTCCTAGCCCTCGCGAAACGCCAGGAAATCGCCGACATCCGCAGCTCGGTCGTCTTCGAACACCACCGCCGCACCACGATCATGCCGCTGACTTCGTAGGGTGGGGGCATGCGACTGAACTACGTGGAGACAGGACCGGCCGATGCGCCCGTAGTGCTGCTCGGGTCGTCGCTCGGTGCGGATCAGGGGATGTGGGCGCCGCAGGTCGACGTACTGGCCAAGCGGTTCCGGGTGGTGGCGTTCGATCACCGGGGTCATGGTGGGTCGGAGGTCCCCGACGGGCCGTACACGATCGACGACCTGGGCGGCGACGTCGTCGAACTGCTTGACACGCTCGAAGTCGAGCAGGCGTCGTACGTCGGGATCTCGCTCGGTGGCGCGGTGGGCCTGTGGCTCGCGCAGAACGCCGCGGAACGCTTCCACCGCTTCGTCGTGATCTGCCCGCCGTCGAACCCGGCCGCAGACCCGCAGATGTGGATCGACCGCGCCGCGCAGGTACGTGCCGAGGGCACCCAAGCGATCACCGACGCGACCCTCGGCCGCTGGTTCCTCCCCGAATTCAAGGACATCGAGCCCGTACGACGGATGCTGCAGGACTGCCCCGCCGAGGGCTACGCCGCCTGCTGCGAGGCCCTCAGTACCACCAACCTCCTCCCCGGGCTGAGCGACATCACCGCCCCGGTCCTCGTCGTCACCGCCGACTCCGATACCTCGATCCCACCCGAAACCGTCGTACCCGTAGCCACCCAGATCCCCGGCGCCCACCTGGAAATCATCGAAAACGCCGCCCATCTGGTCACCTACTCCCACCCCGACGTCATCAATCCCCTCCTCCTCGCCCACCTCGGCTGAGGACTGTCCGACGCAGCCGCTACGCTCCCACCCACATCGGCGAGGAGGCCAGGGTGGGGCGTTGGGCGACGTACCTGATCGCGCGTGAGCGGGAGGATCCTCCGGCTGCGTACGCCCGGCACAGCAAAACCGTGCCGGGATGGGTCTGGTGGGAGCTTCCGCTGGCCAGGGGTGCCGACTGGGATCCGGGACCTGGCCATGCCGTCGTCGCACACATCTTCGACAGCGACGTCGCGGACATCCGGGGGCTGGTCGCGGGGGAACCCGCCTGGCAGTGGGTGTACGGAGAGGCCATGCTCGCCGCGTTCCAAGAGCGACCCGTCGACCATCTCGAACTCGAGACCACCCTGCCCGGACGGGCCAGGGCAGCGTCGCAGCTGATCGCGGAGTGGGCAACCGGGACCGGACTCGCTGTCGACGGGGAGGCGTTGACGGAGATCCTGCAACGCGGCTACGTCTTCGCCGAGGAAGGCGTCAGCGAGGTGCTGGAGGCACTCGGCATCGTGTCCGCCGACAGCCCTACCGAGTACCAGGATCTCGATCCCACGGTCGACGCCGACGGCAAGCCGTTCGGTGCGGCCGAGACCGAACAGGAAGCGCCGGCTGGGCCGACCATGGCCGGGGTGTTCGCGGCGCCGATCGACCACAGTTCCGCGGCCTGGCGCCGGCTGGTCGTCGAGCATTCACTGCAGAGCTTCGGTGAGCCGCCGTCCTTCGTCGCGATCGACGGATCCTTGCACGTCGCCTTCGATCCGCCCATCAGCCTGGTCAGCTACGGCCCTGACACCGACCGCGCCTGGGTCTCGGAACACCTCGGCGTGGAGTGGCAAGAGGTGCCCTCCAGTCATGCCGGCAGTTTGCCGGCCGCCGCCACCTGGGCACGCGAGAACGTCGGAGTCCAGGGCCGGCCGGCGGACGAGCACCGGTTGCCGCTGAACCTCGAAGTACCGCCGGACTACCCCGACGGCGTCGAGGAGGTGCCCTGGTACCACGACCTCAGCAGGCAGGAGGGGTGGCGGCACTCGATCGCCGGACCGCAGCACGTGGCGATCGAGCTCGCGATGGGTACGGACCTTCTGGACAAGGTCGATGAGGTCGCGGACTGGCTCGAACAGGCCCGCGGCCTGCTGCTGACCCCGGTGGCCGACGGCTACGCGGAGCTCGGCGGGCAGGTTCGTTTCGACAATCAGGATGTGCCCCTGTACGGCCTGACGCTGACGCTCGTCTACACATCGGCTCGCGGCCGCTACGCGACCAGCGGTGCGGACGACAAGGCCTGGCATCGGGTGCAAAAGCGGCTCCGGTCCGGAGAGCTGACGTCGGTCAAGTTCGAGGGGAAGGTGGTGGGTGACGCGGCACGGTGGGGCGATCTGCTGATCGGTGCTCAGCTCGCAGCGGACCAGCGCCTGTACAGCCTGCCCGCCCATCTCACTGTCGAGATCTCCCATCCGATGCGCTCGTTCGTCTCAGGACTGTTCGTGAGCGATCTCGTCACTCGGGCGGTCGAGACCTTGCCGGTCGTCGGGGGCTGGATCGACGCTGCGCGGCGGTTCTACCTGGGCGACGGTCAGTCGCGGTACGAGTCGTTCGCCGGAGTGCGCTCCGACGTACGGCGTGATCCGCGGAGCAGCGTTCGCGGGCCGGCGTGGCAGATTCTGCTGGGGCCGGAGCATCTTCGGCTGCTCGGGGGACGGGGTGCTCTGGAGGCGTCCGGGGTGTTCACCGGGTTCCGCGAGGTCGGTCCGCTGTTGATGGCGCAGTGCGGTGATCAACCGGAGGACTGCACCTGGGAGCGCCGGGACGCGATGGTCGGCGTACTGGCACCTGTGTTGCCGCCGAAGCCCGAGCGATGATGATCTGGGGGTGAGTCGCGGTTAGGCTGGTAGGCGCTCTGATCGCTGACTGGAAGTGGCTATGACTGTCGAATCGCTGTTCCCGCGCCTGGAGGCTCTGCTGCCGGGTGTGCAGAAGCCGATCCAGTACGTCGGTGGTGAGCTGAACTCGGTCAGTAAGGAGTGGGACGCGGTCAGTGTCCGCTGGGCGCTGATGTACCCGGACGCGTACGAGGTCGGGCTGCCGAACCAGGGCGTGCAGATCCTGTACGAGGTGCTGAACGAGCGCGACCACATCCTGGCCGAGCGGACGTACTCCGTCTGGCCGGACATGGAGAAGGTGATGCGGGACCACGAGATCCCGCAGTTCACGCTCGACAGCCACCGGCCGGTGCGGGCGTTCGACGTGTTCGGGCTGTCGTTCTCGACCGAGCTCGGGTACACGAACATGCTCACCGCGCTCGACCTCGCCGGGATCCCGCTGCAGGCGGTCGATCGGACCGACGAGGACCCGATCGTGCTGGCCGGCGGACACGCCGCGTTCAACCCGGAGCCGATCGCGGACTTCATCGACGCCGCGGTGCTCGGTGACGGCGAGGAGATCGTACTGGCGATCTCCGAGGTGATCCGGGAGTGGAAGGACGAGGGCCGCCCGGGCGGCCGCGACGAGGTACTGATGCGGCTGGCGAAGTCGGGCGGTGTGTACATCCCGAAGTTCTTCACCGTCGACTACCTGCCGGACGGCCGGATCCAGCGCGTCGTACCCAACCGCCACGGCGTTCCGTTCCGGACCGCGAAGCACACGGTCATGGACCTCGACGCGTGGCCGTACCCGAAGAAGCCGCTGGTCCCGCTCGCCGAGACCGTGCACGAGCGGTACTCCGTGGAGATCTTCCGCGGCTGTACCCGGGGCTGCCGGTTCTGCCAGGCGGGCATGATCACCCGGCCGGTGCGCGAGCGCAGCATCAGCACGATCGGCGACATGGTCGAGAACGGGCTGAAGCAGTCCGGGTTCGAGGAGGTCGGACTGCTCAGTCTCTCGAGTGCCGACCACAGCGAGATCGCGGATGTCGCGAAGGGCCTGGGGGACCGGTACGAGGGCAGCAACGTCTCGCTGTCGTTGCCTTCGACAAGGGTCGACGCGTTCAACATCACGCTGGCCAACGAGTTCTCCCGCAACGGCCGACGCAGCGGTCTGACGTTCGCGCCGGAGGGCGGGTCGGACCGGATGCGCAAGGTGATCAACAAGATGGTCACCGAGGAGGACCTGATCCGCACGGTCGCGGCGGCGTACAGCCACGGCTGGCGGCAGGTGAAGCTGTACTTCATGGTCGGCCTGCCGACCGAGACCGACGAGGACGTACTGGCGATCGCCGCCCTCGCGAAGCGGGTCATCGAGACCGGCCGCGAGGTGTCCGGCCGGCGCGACATCCGGTGCACGGTGTCGATCGGCGGGTTCGTACCGAAGCCGCACACGCCGTTCCAGTGGGCCGCCCAACTCGGCGCGGAGGAGACGGACGCCAGGCTGGCGAAGCTCGGCGCGGCGATCCGGTCCGAGAAGGGCTACGCGAAGGCGATCGGCTTCCGGTACCACGACGGCAAGCCCGGCATCATCGAGGGACTGCTGTCCCGCGGCGACCGGCGCGTCGGCCGCGTGATCGAGGCGGTGTGGCGCGACGGCGGCCGCTTCGACGGGTGGAGCGAGCACTTCTCGTACGACCGCTGGATCGACTGCACCGCGAAGGCGCTCGCCGACGAGCCGGTCGACCTCGCCTGGTACACGACGCGGGAGCGCGAGTACGCCGAAGTACTGCCGTGGGACCACCTGGACTCGGGGCTGGACCGCGACTGGCTGTGGGAGGACTGGCAGGACTCACTCGAGGAGGACGGCGCGATCGAGGTCGAGGACTGCCGCTGGACCCCCTGCTTCGACTGCGGCGTGTGTCCTGCCATGGACACGAGCATCCAGATCGGCCCGACCGGCAAGAAGCTGCTGCCGCTGTCCGTGGTGTGAGGCCTGCGGCGCGACGCCGCAGGCCCCTCGAGCCTTCAGTTGCAGTAGTACGCCGGGGTTGGGGTTGTTTCGGTCTGGTCCTGCCAGTGGGCTACGCCGACGTAGTACCCGCAGCCGGTGCCTTCGTCGAACCAGGCGCCGCCGCCGGAGTACGCGTACGTCTCCGCAACCGTGGTGAACGGTCCGCTCGCGCTGTCGCCCTTCTGCAGTTCGACGCGCACCTCGGTCACGCTGTTGGAGCAGCCCTCCAGGCCCACGGCGACGTACAGCATCAACGCCGAGTACCCGACCGACTTCGCCGTCACCAGATCGCAGGCCGAGGTCGACGCCTGGGCCGGCGCCGCGACCGTCAGACCTGCCGCAGCCGCCGCAACGGCCGCGACCGTCGTTACGAGTTTCCGCATCTGACCACCCTCCTGTTGGAAACCTACAGAGGGTCAGCAGATTAGGTCACTCAGTTACGGACGTCGACCCTTTCGGCGCGGCGGAAAGAAGCAGATCGGTGAGCAAGAGCTCGTCAGCGCTGCCCAGAACGAGGTCGGCCTCCGCCACCGCGGCGGCTGTGACGAAGGGATTGGGTACGGCGACCGCGTACATGTCGGCCGCCTGTGCTGCAGCCACGCCGTGGGCAGTGTCCTCGACGGCGATCGCCGATGAGCCGGGTACGCCGAGACGCTGCAGGGCGAGCTCGTAGATCGCCGGATCGGGTTTGTGTGTCTCCACCTCGTCGCCGGTGACGATGTGGTCGAACAGGTCGATCGCACCGACTCGTTCCAGGTGGCCGACCACCCACTCGCGTGGCGAGCTGCTGGCGATCGCCACCCGAAGCCCTAGCTCCCGTGCTCCCGCGATCCAGGCCCGGATCCCCGGTCGGAAGTCGAGTTCGGCGTGCAGCAGCTCTCGGTGCGCGATGCGGCGGGCGTGGCTCTCGGCCAGGTCGAAGCCCGGGCCGACGGCCGCGGCGAGTGTGGCGTACCGGTCGTCGGTGACGTTGCCTCCGTGGCCCGGCCAGAAGCCGTCCAGCTCGAGTTCCAGACCGTGGTGCGCCCATTCGGCCTGCCAGCTCTCGACCATCGTCGTCTCGGTGTCCATCAGCAGGCCGTCGAAATCGAAGACGATCGACTGCACTTCCACCGGCACGAGTCGGGTTGCGAGGCGATGGATCTGGAGCGCGCTCAACCCCAGCCAGGACAGGTACGCACGCACACCGCCGAGGTCGTCCAGGTGCTCGAGCGACCCGAGGATCGTCTCCGGAAGGGTCCGGGTGAACTCCGGTCCGTCCTGGATCCCGAGGTGCACCTCGCTGATCGCGTAGTCCGCCGCGATCTGTTCCCGCGGTACGCCGGCCAGGTCGAGCAGCACCGCGATGGTCAGACCGGTCCGGTCCTTGCCCGCCTTGCAGTGCACCACGACCGGCCGGTCCGCCGGCGCGTCCGCGATCGCGCTGAAGACGCGGCCGATATGGGTCGCGTTGCGCGTGAGGCTGTTGCGGTAGACATCGACCAGCCGCGGCTCCGCATCCGCGTCACGCAGCAGCTCGGCCTCCGGGTCGATCCACGGGATCCTCTGGTACGCCGATGTGCCCTCGAGCGGATGGGGTTGCTGCATCTCCCAGTCGGACCGCAGATCAAGAACGAGTCCCGCGTCGAGCGCCTCGAAATCCGCCAGGTCCGCAGCGTCGAGAGCATCGCTGCGTACGACGGCCCGCGGCCGGGTCTGGACGCCGTACCGCGTCGGAAGTCCGCCAACGTCACGCGCATTCGGGCTCCACATACCTGTCAGCTTAGAACAACACCTCCCAACGACTCGAAATCGTGCCAGGATCCGTCGAAAGCCTTGTGGAGCAAGGCGGAATCCGTGCCGACCGCGAAGACGTCGATGCGGCCCGGGCCCCAGGAGACGACCGAGCCGGCCGGGCGTGGGCGGACGGCCGCGGGCTCCAGCCAGCCGGCCAGGGCGGCGATGTTCATCCGCAGGATCTCTGTGGCGAACGACCAGTCGATGAAGTTCAGCGTGTCGTTGGCGGAGTGGATGTGACCGTTCGCGCTGTCCGCGCCCTCGATCGTCAGCACCGCGGGCATCCCGGCGTCGATGAACGGGACATGGTCGCTGGCGAAGGGGTTGAGCGAGGTCTCCACCTTCAACCCCGTGTACGTCGCGGCCGCGGTCGCCAGCGCACTGATCTGAGCTGCCGATACCTGTGCGCCCTCGAGGAGAACGGTCGGTATAGCGCTGTTCTTGGTCGCGATCATGTCCATGTTCAGTACGGCGCGGACGCGGGAGCGCTCGGCCGGCGGCAGCGTCGCGACGTACTGCTTGCTGCCGAACAGGCCCTCCTCCTCGCCGCCGAACAGGATCAGGCGAATGTCGTGTTTCCACGATCGGATTGCCAACAATCGACCGAGCTCCAACACCCCGGCCGAGCCACTGCCGTTGTCGTCGGCCCCCGGTGCCGCTGCGGCCGGGCCGCCCGCCAGGTTGATCGAGTCCAGGTGGGCGGTGACGATCACCAGTCCACGGCTGGATCCGATACCGGCCCGGTCGCCGATCAGGTTTGCGGAGTGGCCGGCGCCGACGGTGACCGGCGTCCGGGACGTTTGGTAGCCGAGGGCAACCATCCGGTCGTCGGCGAAGTCCATCGCCTGCCTGAACGTCGGACTCAGCGAGTGCCTGGTCGGCAGGCTCGCCAGCCAGGTCAGGTCGCTCTGGTACGACGTCGTGGACACGTCGGCGACGAGTTGCGCGACGGCCGGGTCAGCGCGCGCCGGTACGACGGGAGGGGTGTCGAAAACCGTCGTACCGGCTCGCAGGGGCTCGATCCGCCAGCAGTGGTTGGACCGTCGACGGGGCTTGTCGGCGGCCGAGATCACCAGATGCCGGCCGTGATCGAGCAGGGGAGTGACGTCGGGGTAGTCGTCCTGGAAGCTGCGGCCCACCTGGGTGACGAGCAGCAGTCCGGGAGCGGTTCGGGAGGCCCGGCCGAGGCGTTGGTCGGCCGGGACCCAGAGGAGCGTCCGCTCCCCGAACCGCGCCGACTGCGCGCCGTCAGCGGCATCCGCAGTCGGTACGACCAGATAGCGCACAGGTCCTGCAGTCAGGTTTGCCATGCGATCTCCAGCCGGTCAGGAGTGACAGAAACGATGCGCCCGGGGACACCGGACAGGCGGCCGGCGGTGTCCCAGCGGCCGGGTGGGCCGGGGGACGGGGCGTCGCCGCGGCCGATCATCAGGGGAACGAACGTTCCGTCCGCGCGGAACTCCACCCCCCGCCGGCCGCGGGCCGGCGGGAAGGCGTAGTCGTCGCGGCGGTAGACGCTGATCCCGTCGTGGTCCTCCTCGGCGGAATGCGTCCAGTGCCCGATCGGTGGAGTGGTCAGATCCCCACCCCCTGCTGGATCGTGGCGGGCGAATCGGGCACCGTCACCCTGAAGTCGCTGATGACGCCGCCGAGTGGCTCGTACCCGTTCCAGGCCGTGCCGTCCCACCACTTGTGATAGAGCTGCTTGTCGGTTCCGGTGACGAACACGTCCAGCCGGTTCGTGTCCCACGAGACCACGCGCGGCTCGTCGGTGCAGATCCCGCCCAAGGACTCGTACCCGGTGAGCGACGGTCCCCACGCGGACCCGTCCCACCACTTGTGGTAGAGCGCCGAGTCCGTTCCGAGGACGAACACGTCCAGCCGGTCCGGGCCCCACGAGACCACGGTCGGCGCCGTCGTACACACGCCGCCCATGTACTCCCAGTCCGACCACGCCGAGCCGTCGTACCACTTGTGATACAGCGCCGAGTCGGTGCCGATGACGAACATGTCGAGACGGTTCTCGCCCCAGGCCACGACGCGCGGCGGCGAAGCGCAGACGCCACCGAGGTACTCGTATCCGTTCCAGGCCGTGCCGTCCCACCACTTGTGGTAGACCGCGTTGTCCGTGCCGAGCACGAACGCGTCGAGCCGATCGGGGCCCCAGGCAACGACTTCCGGCGGGCTCATGCAGATCCCGCCGAGGTACTCGTACCCGTTCCAGACCGTGCCGTCCCACCACTTGTGGTACAGCGCCCGGTCGGTGCCGAGGACGAACGTGTCGAGCCGGTTCGGGCCCCAGGTCGCCAGCCGCGGCGGGCTCATACAGACGCCGCCGAGGTACTCGTACCCGTTCCAGGCCGTGCCGTCCCACCACTTGTGGTACAGCGCGTGATCGGTGCCGAGGACGAACGCGTCCAGCCTGTTCGGCGCCCAGGACGCGACTTCAGGAGCGCTCATACAGATACCACCCTGGTACTCGTAACCTGCGACGGACGGTCCCCAGGCCGATCCGTCCCACCACTTGTGATACATCGCCAGGTCGGTGCCGAGCACGAACGCGTCCAGCCGGTTCGAGCCCCACGCCACGACCGATCCGGCGGGTTCCGGCGTACCCGTGCCGCCGAAATCCGGCAGATCCTTGCGCACGGTGTCCAGACACGCCTGCATCCGCGTCACCTGGTCGGTGGTGAACATGACCATGCCGCGGTCGTCGGTGTAGTCCATGTAGTCGTAGAACAGGTCGCCGTTCGGCCCGTTGCTGCACGTCACGTGCGGGAACGTCGGTACGCCGAAGTTCGGGCCGGCCGCGTTCGGGGTGTCGGCGCACTCGTCGCTGCCGCTGCAGCCGCTGCCGTCGTCGCCCCAGATGTGGAGCAGGTTCAGGTAGTGCCCGACCTCGTGGGTCGTGGTCCGGCCGAGGTCGAACGGCGCCGCCGCCGTACCGTTCGTGCCGAATCCGCTGTGCAGGATGACCACGCCGTCGGTGTTCGCCGGGCCGCCGGGGAACTGCGCGTACCCGAGCAGGCCGCCGCCGAGCTGGCACACCCAGATGTTCAGGTAGTGGGCGGTGTCCCACGGGTCGATCCCGCCGGTCGCCGACGACTTCACCTTGTCGTCGGTGCCGAAGCCCGCCGTACTCGTCTGGGTCCGGGTGACGCCGGTCGTCGGGTTCCCGTTCGGGTCCTCGGTGGCCAGGAAGAACTCGATCCGGGTGTCCGCGATCAGGCCGCTGAACACGCCCGGAACGATGCTGGTGTCCGGGTTGGTGGCGCGGAAGTCGCGGTTCAGTACGTCGATCTGGCTGTCGATCTGGGCCTGTGAGATGTTCTGCGCGTTGGTGTTCCAGACGACGTGGACGACACAGGGGATACGGGCGATCCCGGTGAACCGTTGCTGCGCGGCGACGTAGCTCATCGTCGCGGTCTCGAGTGCCGATCGCGCGGCGGCGTACGCCGGTGAGGTCGACAGCAGTCGCCGGTGCACGTCCATCACGCCGCACTGGCGACGGGTCGGGAACTCCGTCCGTCCGCCGTCGATCGCGCCGCTCATACCGGCACCACCGGCCTGGCCGCCACCCGACATCCCGGCACCGCCCGGCACTCCGCCGCCGGTCATTCCCGCGCCGCCCGGCGATCCGCCACCGCCCATGTCAGCGGCCGGCGATCCACCTCCGCTCATGTTCGTCGTACTGCTGGAAGCCGGCGCGCCGGTCATCCCGGCTGTCGGCATGCCGTCCGCCGTGGGCTGGTCGCTCTTGGCGTGCCCGTTCGGCTCGGTCGCTTGGGCCTCGCCCGGCATCCGGTAGTCGTCCCGGTGCTTGTCCGCCCGCCCGTTGGCCTTCCTCGGCATCTCTCCCCCTTCTGCGGGGGCGCACGAGCAGGCCGGCGTACGCCGAACCGAAGAGTCCACCCCCAGCGCGCCCTCGATCGAAGACGGTCCTGCCGTCTTCCCCCACCGAACAGTCGGCCCCCAAGTCGCTGCTCTTGTTTTACGATCCGCTCATCACCGCCCGTGCACAACCCTTCGCGCACCGGCAGTCAACTTCGAGCGATCCGCTGTGGTGGTTGACGAATTTCAAGAGCTTGGAGGGGGACCGGCTGCGACGGCCGATGGGCCGGGTGCGACGCTGTGGTCGTGATCGGTTCTCGGAAGCTGGCCGTGTGGCTGGTGCTGACGGTGGTTCTGCTGTCCTGGGTGTTCCGGGACGCGATCGAACACCGCGGTCGGGTCCATGCGGTCGGCACCAAGGTGGTTGTCTGTGCCGGCGAGCATCCGCACGACGGACGGGCGCAGGTGCTGGATCACCTGGCCGACTGCGCCTACCGCGCGATGCGCAAGCTGTAGCTAGATCGTTCGCTCCCACATCGTGCGTTGGGCGACCGGGCGGAAGCCGAGCTTGGTGTTGACGGCGATCATCGGCGCGTTCTCCGGGGCGTTCCAGGTGTGGAGTACGGCGGGGAGAGCGACGCCGGCCTGGAGAGCGCGGAGGTTGGGGCCTTTCACCGCGATACCGAGACGGTTGCCGCGGTGCGTACGACGTACATAGGTGTCGTACTGGTTGAGCCGGTCCGGGGTTTCCGGCGTACCGCCCATCTGTGTGTACGCCGCCAGCTCGCCGGAGGCGGTGTGTACGGCGACCGTGGTGTACGTGAACCGGCCCTGGGCGACTCGGCGGTCCTCGGCGTCACGGACGAGTTCGGGCGTCCAGCGAACCGCCTCGGAGGTGCGATCGCCGGTCGGCACGTCCTCGCTCATCCCGCTCAGCAACTCCACGAACTGCTCGAGCCACTCGTCCGGCGCGTGCTCCCGCCACTGGACGATCTCGTACCCGTCGACCGGCTGCTCCACGATGTCGGTCATCGGCAGCTCGGCGACCTGGTGCAGCTCGGCATGCTTCTTCACGAACCCCCGCGCCGCCGCGAACGCCGTACCCGGGCTTTCGCCGGTCACCGGATCACCGGCCATGTTCATCCCCGACACGATCCGCCGGCCGTCGGCCCGAGCGCGTTCGATCGCCGCGTCGAGCAGCTTCGTCGCAACCCCACGCCGCCGGTACGCCGGAGCGACCGCGAGCTCCACGTCCACGGTGTCGGTGTTCCCCACCAACCACCAGTCGAGCCAAGCGATACCCAACCAGGTATCGCCATCCACCAGCCCAAGCCCGTCCGCCCGAACCTCAGCATGCTCCCGAGCCATCATCACCCGAGCCTCTTCCACCCCCATCCCTGCAGGAAACTCCAGCTCCTCCCGCCGGACCCCGAACTTCACCCCATAAAACCGCCGAAAAACCTCGGAATCCCGCCCGTCCACCCTGATGATCTCCACCCACCGACCCTATGGCGCGCCCATCCGCAACCGCCCGCGAATTACCACCGACCGCACCGTCCACGACGTGTCGCCGGACACGGCCGGCTCGCGATGGTTCAACACCCGCACCGAAGACGAGACCCAGGTGAGCTCCGTCGTACAGGCTGTCCTGGCGTTTGATCTAACTGGGAATGGGCGGTTGGGAGTAGGGACAGACAATTGCCTGTCCCCAGTGACCGGGGGGTGTGCTGAGTCAGTGGTGGGGGCGGAGGGCTCGGTTGGCGGCGGGTTCGGCTATTTGGGTGCGGAACTCGTTGGCGGGGTAGACGCCGAGGATGCGGACCTCTACCGAGAAGAAGGCGAGTTCCTCGAGGGCCAGCGCTACGTTCGGGTCCTCGGGGTGGCCTTCGATGTCGGCGTAGAACTGGGTGGCGAAGAACATGCCGCCCAACTGGTACGACTCGAGCTTGGTCATGTTGACGCTGTTGGTCGCGAAGCCGCCGAGGGCCTTGTACAGCGCGGCGGACACGTTCCGCACGCGATACACGAACGACGTGATGACCGGCCCGGACCCGACCGGCGGGACCTCGGGCTCGCGGGACAGGACCAGGAAGCGGGTCGTGTTGTGGTGCTCGTCCTCGACGTCGGACGCCAGCGTCTCGAGCCCGTACAGCCCGGCCGCGGCCCGCGGGGACAGGGACGCGACGGTCGGATCACCCAGCTCCGACACCTCTCGCGCCGCACCAGCGGTGTCATCGGCAACGACCGTCGACCACCCGTGCTCACGGATGATCTTCCGGCACTGCCCGAGCGCGTGCACGTGGCTCCGAACCGTACGGATCTGCGAGAGCGACGTACCGGGAACGCCCAGCAACTGGAAGTGGATCGGCAGGAAGTACTCACCGACGATGTGCAGCCCGGACTCCGGCAGCAGGTGGTGGATGTCCGCGACCCGGCCGGCGATTGAGTTGTCCACCGGAATCATCGCGAGTCCGGCACGTCCGCTGCTGACCGCCTCGAGCGCGTCCTCGAACGTCGTGCAGGGCAACTGCTCGCGGTCCGGGAACATGTCGGTGCACGCCATCGCCGAGTTGGCGCCTGGCTCACCCTGGTAAGCGATCGGTCCGTCCACGATCTACCAGCCTAGACCCCGACCATCTCACGACCCGGATCAGGTGTCCGACTTGCGGACCTTTTCCGGCGTCCCGGTCACCGCCCGGCCCTCGAGCGCCTTCGCCTTGGTGGCGTACATGTCGAGGTACTCCTGCCCGGACAGCTCCATGATCTTGTACATGATCTCGTCGGTGACCGCCCGCAGGATCAGCCGGTCGCTCTCCATGCCCTCGTACCGGGAGAAGTCCAGCGGCTCACCGAACTTCACCGTCGGCGAGGCGAACGACGCGACGATCTTCCCGGGCGGGGCGACCACGTCGGTCCCGATCACGCCGCACGGGATCACCGGCACCTTGGCCTCGAGCGCCAGCCGCGCGACGCCGGTCCGGCCCTTGTACAGCCGCCCGTCGTGCGAGCGGGTGCCCTCCGGGTAGATCCCGAACAGCTCGCCGCGCTCCAGCACCTTCATCCCGGCCCGCATCGCGCCCTCGGACGCCGACCCGCCGGAGCGGTCGATCGGCACCTGGCCGGTGCCCTTGAAGAACCCGCGCTGGAACCGGCCCTTGATGCCCGCCCCGGTGAAGTAGTCGGACTTCGCCACGAACGTGACGCGCCGCCGCAGCACCAGCGGCATGAAGATCCAGTCGGAGTACGAGAGGTGGTTGCTGGCGATGATCGCGGCGCCGGTCTCCGGGATGTTCTCGGCGCCGACCACGTTCGGGCGGAAGATCCGCCGCACCGGCGGTCCGACGACCACGTTCTTCAGCACCCAGTAGATGCCCTTGCCGTCGCCGTCGCCGGCATCCACGACCGCAGGGTCCGGCTCGCGCCGCGGCGACTGTGCCGGTTCCGTCATCGGGTCATCCTTCCTTAAAGTCACGCAGCCTCACGTTCCCCGACCCCTCATGATGCCGCACGATCGCCCACTTGGCCCGTACGTCGCCACGCGGGAACTCCTCACACTCCGCCGCCGGCCTTCGTAAGCTGCTGACGGCACCGTCGCCCAGGTGGGGGAGAGAACCATGCGCATGAAGCTCCTGATCGCAGTCCTAGCACTGCTAGCCGGGGTTCTGGTGACCCTGCCCGCGAGAGCAGCCGCCCCGGACGCGACCGTCGTACCGATCCAGGTCACCGGCCCGGCGGCGTCGCGGTTCAACCTGGTGGTGATGGGCGACGGCTACACGGCGGCCGAGCTGCCGAAGTTCCGCGAGCAGCTCGACAAGCACCTGAACATCCTCTGGAGCATCGAGCCGTTCAAGTCGTACCGGAACTACGTCAACGTGTACGCCGTCGAGATCGCGTCCCCCGAGTCCGGCGTCGACTGCGATCCAGGTCTGACCGACCCGAAGCGCGACACCCCGCTGCAGATGGGCTTCTGGGGTGGCTGCAACCCGGGCAGCGTCCAGCGCCTGCTGACGGTCAGCCAGGCCGCCGCGACGCAATACGCCGACCTCGTCCCGGGGACCACGAGCGCCAACCGGCAGATCCTTGCTATCGGCAACAGCGACACGTACGGCGGTGCGGGCGGAACGTACGCCACGGCGTCCGGGGGCAACGCGCTCTCCGCCCTGATCACGCCGCACGAGCTCGGGCACTCGCTCGGTGGGCTGCAGGACGAGTACGACTACTACGCCCGCGGCGAGCGCGGTGCGCCGTACGTAGGTCCTGAGCCGACCTCGATCCACCACACGTTGCTGACCGAGCAGCAAATGCTGGAGCAGCACAAGAAGTGGTGGCGCTGGCTGGGGGAGAAGTCCGAGTCCGGCGGCACGATCGGCCGCTACGAGGGCGGCATGTACGCCGGTTCGGGCGTCTGGCGGCCCAGTGCGCACTCGATGATGAAGGCCCTCGGCTACTACTTCGACCAGCCGTCGCGCGAGCGGATGACCCAACGCCTGTCCGCCAAGACGAACCTGTTCCAGGACAGCACCCCGGCCGGCCCAGTCGCGGCTGACCAGGTCGTTTGGCTGCAGACCCTGCACCCGGTCGACCACGAGCTCGACGTCACCTGGACCCTCGACGGTACGGCGCTGCCGACCGCGAACGCCCGTACCGTCGACCTGTCCACGCTCGACCTCGCGCCCGGGCCGCACACGCTCACCGCGAAGATTGTCGACAACACAGCGTTCATCCGCGATCCCGCCATCCGGCCGACGGCAATCCGATTGTGGACAATCCAACCGTCTGCCATCGCACCGCAGCCGACGGCGCCGGCCTTCACCGGATCCACCTCGGCCGAGCAGCCGGTGAGCGCCGACGAGGTCGTGTACGCCGAGACCGCGCAGTCCGTCGGCGCGATCGTGTGGAAAGTCGACGGTCGGATTGTCGACAACCCAGGCAACGATCGCGACCTCGCGCTCGCACCGCTGAAGCTGACCGGGCGGCATACGCTGACGGCACAGACCGGCTCCGAGACGCTCACGTGGACGGTCGACGGTGTACAGCCGGTCGTCACGTCGACGCTGTCGAAACCGCTGCTCACAGTGCAGAAACCGAGTGGGCCGGAGTACATCTACAACGACGCGTTCACGATGGGCCTGGCCGCGACGGACGACAGCGCGGGGTACGTCGTACCGGAGTTCCGCGTCGACGGGGACGGTTGGTACAACTACTACGGCTGGCCGACCGACGCGTCCGCACCGTTCCGGTTCACCGCCGAGGGGACCGCGATCGACCAGCTCGTGTACGGAAAGCTCGGCGTACCGCGGATCGTCCCGTGGGACGACGTACCGCCTGGGTACGGGCGTCATCAGGTCGAGTACCGCGCCATCGATGCCACCGGCAACATCGGCGACCCGCGCCGGTTCGCCGTCACGCTCCTGCATCCGGCACCGGCCTGTACGACGACACTCACCGGGACGCACGACCGACCGCTGTACCTCAGCAAAGGCGTCACCTGCCTGACCAACGCGACCGTCAACGGCGCCGTACTGGTCGCCGCCGGCGCATCCCTTGTCGCCATCGACTCGCGCGTCAACGGCCCTGTCCGTGCCGATCAGGCGGCAGACCTGCACCTGCTGAGTTCCACGATCGGCGGACCGGTCAGCGCGAGCGGCGTCACCCGCAGCCTGGTCGCGGTCGGTAGCACCGTTCAGGGACCGGTGTCCGTCACGAACAGCCGCACGACCGACCCGGTCACGCTCGCCGGGAACACTGTGAACGGCCCGCTCACCTGCTCGGCCAACACCCTGGCGCCGACCAACCTGCAGGCGCCGAACCAGGTCTCCGGGCCGCGTTCCGGGCAGTGCGCGAAGCTCTGAGCCGGGCGGACATGCAGGTGAGTTTCGCCGACATGTTCCCGGCCCCCGGGATCTTCTAACTTTCTCGGTGCGGGGAGTTCCCGCCGTACTGGAGGAGTGAGATGAACGGACTGCGGGTGGCCTCGTTGATGGCGGCCACGATGACGACGGGCCTGGTGGCCGGCGTGTACGGGATCTACGCGAACGCGTTCATGCCCGGCCTCGCGAAGACCGACGACAAGACCTTCGTCGGGGCGTTCACGGCCGTCGACCGGGCGATCGTGAACCCGCTGTTCCTAGGCCTCGGATTCGTCGGCGCACTGCTCTTCACCGGGCTCGCCGGCCTGCTCAGCCTGAAGGAGAAGGCGCTGCCGTGGATCGCGGTCGCGTTCGTGCTGTACCTGGTCACGATGATCCTGACGATGGCGGTGAACGTGCCGCTGAACGACGCACTGAAAGCGGCCGGCGACCCGGCGACGATCGACGTCGCGGCCGCCCGCGCGGCGTTCGACGAGGCGAAATGGGTGGCCTTCAACCTGGCCCGGACCCTGCTCGCGCTGGTCTCGTTCGGCCTCCTCGGCTGGGCCCTCTACCTGACCGGAAAGTCTGCGGCCCAGCCCTGAGCTTCAGTCCGCTCTCCCGTCCGGATGCGTCAGTGGCGCCCCCCGCCGTCGTACCGCCTCCCCGCCTCCCCGCCTCCCGTCGTACCGCCCGGGCTACCTTGGCGACGGGTTATCCCTTCTCGTTGGGGGTTCTCTACTGGTCTGCGACGGGAGAACCCTGCACGCGAGGGGATAACCGGCTCTCCTGTCCGACGTGTGGGCGGCGAACAACCCGATTCCGGATCGCGCCACAGGCAATGGTGAGTGAGCACCTGGCATTACCCGTCCCCCGTCACCGTTGCCTGTCCCCGGTCACCACTGCCTGTCCCCACTCACCATTGCCTGTCCCCGGTCACCGCCATCGGCCCGGCGGGTGGTCACCACCGGGATGGATCGGGTCCGGCGACTCCTCTCCTCGTGCGAAGGGCTGTCCAGGTGCCGGTGTGCGTCGTACCGCTGGTACTGAGGTGCGGTGAGCGCCAGGCACAACGAGTCGTGGGTTTCGGCGGTGCCCCCGACAGTGGGCTGCGTCGTCGGCCCGCGTGAGCTGTCTTGTCGGGAAAGAAACCGTCGCTATGTGCAACTTTGTTTCCCCGCTCTTCGGGCTTCCCCGGACCGGGCAGCAACGCGACATCACACCTCCCCACCCCGCCAACTCTCGGGGACCAGAGCTCCCCAAACCGGTTTGGGGACGATCACCTCCCGTTTCGGGGGTGTGGGGCTCCCCAGTCGCGGACGAAATGGTCCCCGAACTGGTTTGGGGAGCGAGGGCAGCCACCGGGGTTTGCCGGGGGGCGGGCCAGTTCGACAGGTAGAGCACCGGCGAGACGCCGTACACGAGGCAGCGATCACGCTCAGGTGCACTGCCCAGCCAGTCCACACGGCCTGTCGAGAATGCAGACCCAGTTGCCCGCGCCGGCACACCAAACCACTCACACATCAGTCACAAGTGCCGGATAACTCCAGCTCGTCCGACGCGCTCCACAAGGTGCAGGCACGGTACGCCCCGTCGGAGTGATCGGGTTCTGAGAGACTGTCCGCGTGCCACCAGTTCAAGCTCCGCCGTCGCAGCAGCTCCCCGCGGTCCAGAAGCTGCGGGTGAGGTTCGCCAAGCGCGGGCGGCTGCGATTCACCTCACACCGCGACTTCCAGCGGGCGTTCGAGCGCGCCGTACGCCGCGCCGAGCTCCCGGTGGCGTTCTCGCACGGTTTCAGCCCGCACCCGAAGATCTCGTACGCCGGTGCCGCGCCGACCGGAGCCGCCTCGGAGGCGGAGTATCTGGAGATATCGCTCACACACGAGCGGGACGCCGACCAGGTTCGGGCCGCCCTCGACGAGGCGCTGCCGCCAGGGCTGGACGTCCTCGAGGTGGTCGTCGCGGGGCCGGGTGCGCTGGCCGAGCGGCTGGAGGCCAGTGAGTGGCAGATCGCGCTGCCTGGAGCGGATCCGGAGGCGGCCGCCGTGGCGGTGCGGACGTTCCTCGAACAGGACGAAATTCTGGTCGAGCGCATGACCAAACGGGGACTTCGCTCGTTCGACTGTCGGGCTGCTGTTCTCCGACTCACCGTCGCGAGTGAACCGGGGCCGGTTGCGGCGTGTGCGATACTGCAAGTGGTGTTACGGCACGGAACCCCGGCCGTGAGACCCGACGACGTTCTCGCCGGCGTGCTCGAGGTAGCGACGCTCCCGGTGACGGGCCCGGCTCTTTTGACCAGGCTCGCCCAGGGCCCGCTCACCACGGACACCGGCACGGTGGAAGATCCGCTCGCTCGTGACCGCGACGCCAACCAGGCGACCGCGACCGGCCAGGCAGATCCCCGCCAGACGCACACAGCGGAGGGCGACGCCGCCGCTCCCTCTGTGCCCTGAGCGCGGGCGGAGCGGATCCAGCAGGCTTCCGCCGTACCGCGGCCCGTGCACCATCTGAGGGCCCGGTGAGGCGAACCGTGACCGCCTTGTGGCCGCGCCGGACCCGTGACAGGGGTCGCCGGATGCGCCGGAAGGCTTGAGGAGACCCGCACTACATGCTCGACAACGAGCCGACCACCGAAGCAGCCGGCACGGCTGCCCCCGCCCAGTCCGCCGCCACCCGCAAGACTGCGAAGACGGCCGCCGCGAAGAAGACCACCACGACGCGCAAGCGCGCCGCGAAGAAGACCGCTGAGCCCGCCGCCGAGGCGGCCGCGCCGGCCAAGAAGACGGCCGCCAAGGCGACCGCGAAGAAGGCGCCGGCCAAGAAGGCTGCGGCGGCCCCCGCGAAGAAGGCCGCGGCGGCCAAGAAGACCGCCAAGCGCACCACGAAGAAGGCCGCGTCCCAGGACACCTTCCCGGAGCTGTTCGCGCCGGCCGCGGAGTCTGCTGAGGCGGAGCCCGCTCCGGCCAAGAAGACCACCCGCAAACGCACCACCAAGAAGACCGCAGCCACCCCGGCCGCCGACACCTCCGCATCCGCGGACGCGTCCGCGAACCCCGGGGGTGGCGAGCACGCCGGCGCTTCTGACGGTGCGCCTGCCGAGGCACCGGCTGCCAAGCGCAGCTCTCGGCGCCGTACGACGAAGTCCGCCGCGTCGGGCGACTCCTCGGCGCCCGACGCCCAGACCACGGCTCCCGACGCTCAGACGGCTCCCGAGGCGTCCGTGAGCGCCGAGACTCAGGCCGAGGCGCCGAGCACTCGGCGTACGCGCCGTCGGCCGGCTGCTGCGGCGGCCGTGCTGTTCCAGGCGCCGACCGCGACCGACGTACCGCAGGCCGACGAGCCCGCGACCGCCAGGACCACCCAGCCCAAGGCCGGACAGTCCAGGACCACCCAGGCCAACACCGCCCAGGCGGAGACTGCCGCGGCGGATGCTGCAGCCCCGGAGCCGGGTGCCGACGAGCAGCCGAGCGGCACGCGCCGTCGCCGGAGCCGCCGCGGCCGCGACGCCGAGGCCCGCGACACCGCGCCCGAGGCGACCACCGAGGACGCCCCGCAGACCGTGAGCGCCGACCAGGCCGACGGCCAGACCGACGCGAAGCCTGAGGGTCGCTCCAGCCGCAGGACCCGCAGCAGGACCAACGCCGAGACCGCCGCGAAGAGCGACGAGACCGACGAGACCACCGATGCCGACGCGGAGGCTGCCGACAGCTCCGCCGACGGTCAGGGCGAGGACGGCGAGGAAGGCACCCGCCGTCGCCGCCGCCGTCGTGGCGGTCGCCGTCGCCGCAAGTCCGGTGACGCGGACGGCGCGGACGACAGCGCCGACGAGCAGTCCGACGACGACCAGGACGACGAGTCCGAGCAGGACACCGACGCCCAGGCCGCTGACGCTGACTCCGAAGCCGACGCCGAGGCCGACACGGACGAGGACGGCGAAGCGGGCGGCAGCTCCACCCGCCGTCGTCGCCGTCGTCGTCGCCGCAAGGGCGAGGACAGCGCCGCGTCCCCCGACGACCCGGACGAGACCGTCGTACGGGTCCGTGAGCCGCGCAGCAAGAACAGCGCCAACGAGGTCACCGCGATCGAGGGCTCGACCCGTCTCGAGGCGAAGAAGCAGCGTCGCCGCGAGGGTCGCGCCGCCGGCCGCCGTCGCGCGCCGATCGTCACCGAGGCCGAGTTCCTGGCCCGGCGCGAGTCGGTCGATCGGACGATGGTGATCCGGTCCCGCGAGGACGTGACCCAGATCGCGGTTTCCGAGGACAACGTCCTGGTCGAGCACTACGTGACGACCGCGGAGCAGACCTCGCTGATCGGCAACGTGTACCTCGGCCGCGTGCAGAACGTGCTGCCGAGCATGGAGGCCGCGTTCATCGACATCGGGAAGGGCCGCAACGCGGTGCTGTACGCCGGTGAGGTGGACTGGGCGACCCTTGGTGGCGCCAACGGCCCGCGCAAGATCGAGCAGGTGCTGAAGTCCGGTCAGTCGGTCCTGGTCCAGGTGACCAAGGACCCGATCGGTCACAAGGGCGCCCGCCTCACGAACCAGATCAGCCTGCCCGGCCGGTACGTCGTGTACGTGCCGCGCGGCGGCAACGGCGGCATCAGCCGCAAGCTGCCCGACACCGAGCGGAACCGGCTGAAGACGATCCTCAAGGACATCGTCCCGGACGAGGCCGGCGTCATCGTCCGGACCGCCGCCGAGGGTGCCTCGGAGGAGGAGCTGACCTCCGACGTCAGCCGACTGCAGGCCGCCTGGGAAGAGATCGACAAGAAGTCCAAGAACGGTCAGTCCCCGCAGTTGCTGTACGGCGAGCCTGACCTGCTGATCCGCGTCGTACGGGATCTGTTCACCGAGGACTTCGCCAAGCTGGTCGTCTCCGGCGACCGTGCCTACGACCAGGTCCGCGAGTACGTCGACGGCGTCGCGCCGCACCTGGTCGACCGGCTCGAGAAGGCCCAGAGCGACGTCTTCTCGGACTACCGGATCGACGAGCAGATCAAGAAGGCGCTGGACCGCAAGGTCTGGCTGCCGTCCGGCGGCTCGCTGGTCATCGACCGCACCGAGGCGATGACCGTCGTCGACGTGAACACGGGCAAGTTCACCGGGTCCGGCGGCAACCTCGAGGAGACCGTCACCAAGAACAACCTGGAGGCGGCCGAGGAGATCGTCCGGCAGCTCCGGCTCCGCGACATCGGCGGCATCATCGTCATCGACTTCATCGACATGGTGCTCGAGTCGAACCGGGACCTGGTCCTGCGCCGGCTGGTCGAGTGCCTGGGCCGCGACCGGACCAAGCACCAGGTGGCCGAGGTCACCTCGCTCGGCCTGGTCCAGATGACCCGGAAGCGGATCGGCACCGGCCTGCTCGAGGCGTTCAGCGAGAACTGCGACCACTGCGGTGGCCGCGGGCTGATCCTGCACGACGAGCCCAAGGAGTCCCGCCGCCGCGACGGTCGCAACGGCCAGAACAACGGCAACAGCCAGGAGCAGAAGCCTGCGCAGCAGTCGGAGGATGGCGGCCGGAAGAGCTCGCGCCGCCGCCGCGGCAAGGGCCGTGGCGAGGACGAGCAGACCACCGAGCCCGAGGCACAGCACAACGGCGACGCGGCCCAGAAGCTGGCCCAGATCGCCGCCGCCTCCTCTAAGACGGACGAGCAGACCGACGGTACGCCGGAACCCACCGGCTACCCGGTGTCCGCCGGCTCCGACGAGCACGTGAGCCCCGAGGCCACCGGGTTCCCGGCCCCGGAGACCGCTGAGGCACCGGCTACAGAGGCTGCCGAGGCAGCGGACGCCGCGCAGAACGGCGCCCCGAAGAGCACCCGGCGGCGGCGTAGCAGCCGCAGCCGGAGCAAGACCGCTACCGACAGTGAAACGACCGAACCCTCGGAACTCGTCACCACCGGTAGTTGACGCGATGTGACATGGGTCCCTCAGCGGGCGGGCACGCCAGTTTGACCCGCTTGTGAGGGGACCCGTAAACTTGAGCGTCGGCGCGCGGTTCCGCGTGCCATGTTTGTGTGGGCCGCCAGGTCTGTGCAGGCCCCCGTTAGTTTTCCGATCCAGCAGAGAGTGAGATCCACGGTGTACGCGATCGTGCGCAGTGGCGGCACCCAGCAGAAGGTCGCCGTCGGCGATGTCATCGAGATCGACAGCCTGACCGATGAGGTGGGCGACACTGTGTCGCTGCCGGCGGTCCTCGTCGTCGATGGCGACACCGTGACGGCCGACGCTGCGGCGCTGGCCAACGTGGCTGTGTCGGCCGAGGTCCTGGGCCGCACCAAAGGCCCGAAGATCCACATCCTCAAGTACAAGAACAAGACCGGTTACCGCAAGCGCCAGGGGCACCGTCAGCACTACACCCAGGTCAAGGTCACCGCGATCGACGCGAAGAAGAAGTGAGCTGATCAAGACATGGCACACAAAAAGGGAGCAGCGTCGACCCGTAACGGTCGCGACTCCAACGCCCAGCGCCTCGGCGTGAAGCGGTACGGCGGTCAGCTGGTCAACGCCGGCGAGATCATCGTCCGTCAGCGCGGCACCCACTTCCACCCGGGCAACCTGGTCGGCCGTGGCGGCGACGACACGCTGTTCGCGCTGGCCGAGGGTCACGTGGAGTTCGGCACCCGGCGCGGTCGCCGCGTCGTCAACATCGTCCCGGCCCCGGCGGAGTAACACCGCCACCCGGACGTATCAGCAGCTCTGCGCTGCGCTTGACAGCGCAGAAGGGGCGGGTCGCGGAATACCGCGGACCCGCCCTTTTGCTGTGTTAGTAACACCCAACAGGAAGTAGAGAAACACCGATGGCCATCCCCAGCTTCGTCGACCGCGTCACGGTGCACGTCACCGCAGGCCGCGGCGGAAACGGCTGCGCCTCGGTGCACCGGGAGAAGTTCAAGCCGCTCGGCGGCCCCGACGGCGGGAACGGCGGCGACGGCGGCAGCGTGATCCTGCGCGTCGACCCGGACGTCACCACGCTCGTCGACTACCACCGCTCCAGCCACCGCACCGCCACGAACGGTGCCCAGGGCAAGGGTGACAACCAGGCCGGCGGCAACGGCGGCGACGTGATCCTCGCCGTCCCGGACGGCACCGTCATCAGTTCGGCGAGCGGCGAGGTGCTCGCGGATCTGGTCGGACCGGGCGCGGAGTTCGTCGCGGCACAAGGCGGCAAGGGCGGTCTGGGCAATGCGGCGCTGGCGAGCAGCTCGCGGAAGGCGCCCGGGTTCGCGTTGCTCGGTGAGGAGGGCGAGGAGCGCACTCTCGTCCTGGAGCTCAAGGTCGTCGCCGATGTCGGCCTGGTCGGGTTCCCGAGCGCCGGCAAGTCGTCGCTGATCGCCGCGATCAGCCGCGCCCGGCCGAAGATCGCCGACTACCCGTTCACCACCCTGATCCCGAACCTCGGTGTGGTCGTTGCCGGTGACACCACGTTCACCGTCGCCGACGTACCCGGTCTGATCGAGGGTGCGAGCGAGGGGCGCGGGCTCGGGCACGACTTCCTGCGGCACGTGGAGCGGTGTGCGGCGCTGGTGCATGTCATCGACTGTGCGACGTACGAGCCGGGCCGCGATCCGTTGAGCGATCTCGACACGATCGAGGCGGAGCTCCAGGCGCACGGCGGGCTCGAGGACCGGCCGCGACTCGTTGCCCTGAACAAGATCGACGTACCGGACGCCCGCGAGATCGCCGAGATGGTGCAGGCCGAGCTGGAGCAGCGCGGGTACCGGGTGTTCCCGATCTCGACCGCTTCGCACGAAGGCCTGGAGGCCCTGAAGTTCGCGATGGCCGAGATCGTCGTACGGCGGCGTGCGGAGCAGGCGAAGCCCGACACCACGCGGATCGTGATCCGGCCGCAGGTGCAGGGCGGGCCCGAGTTCAAGGTGAAGAAGCTGCCGGAGGACGGCGGCTGGCTGGTGCAGGGCCAGAAGCCCGAGCGCTGGGTGCGGCAGACCGACTTCGCGAACGCGGAGGCGACCGGGTACCTCGCCGACCGGCTGAACCGGCTCGGGGTCGAGGACGAGCTGCTCAAGCTCGGTGCGAACCCGGGCGACGCGGTCGTGATCGGGGACGGACCGAACGCGATCGTGTTCGACTTCGCGCCCGACGTCCAGGCCGGTGCGGAGATCCTCGCCCGGCGCGGTGAGGACCACCGGCTCGAGGAGGATCGTCCCGCGGCGCAGCGGCGGCGGGCGAAGGACACCGAGTACCACGCTTTCCGGGAGGGCGAGCGGACCGAGGACTGGTCGGAGTACGGCCGGAACTGGGACGCCGACGAGGTCGACCTGTCCCCGGCCGAGGCGAAGCGAGCAGCGGACGCTGCGGCGAAGCTGGCGCGCAAAGAGGCGCGCGAGTTGGCGGCGCAGGAGGAACTCGACCAGAACGGTTGATCCATGACGGTGCATCCCAGGACAGGGCGCGCGGAGGCGTTGAACGCCACGCGAATCGTCGTGAAGGTCGGTTCGTCGTCGCTGACCCAGCGCGGCAAGATCGACCTCGAACGGCTCCGGCTGCTCGTCGACGCCATCGCGGCGCGCCGGGTGGAGGGTGCCGAGGTCGTGCTCGTCTCGTCCGGCGCGATTGCTGCCGGCCTGGCTCCGATGGGGTTGCGGACCCGGCCGCGTGACCTGGCGACGCAGCAGGCGGCTGCTTCGGTCGGCCAAGGGCTGTTGATGGCCCGCTACAGCGACGCCTTCGCGGCCCACGGTTTGCGGGTCGGGCAGGTGCTGTTGACGGTCGACGACGTGACGCGCCGATCGCACTATCGCAATGCTTACCGGACGTTTGCGCGGTTGCTCGAGCTGGGCGTCGTACCGATCGTGAACGAGAACGACACGGTCGCGACCACCGAGATCCGCTTCGGCGACAACGACCGGCTCGCCGCGCTGACCAGTCACCTCGTGCACGCCGACCTGCTGCTCCTGCTGTCCGACGTCGACGGGCTGTACGACGGGGATCCGCGCAAACCCGGTACGTCGATGGTCACCGAGATCCGTGGCGCTGCCGACCTGGAGCCGCTCGCGATCGGGAAGACCGGCTCGTCGAGCGTCGGCACGGGTGGCATGCAGACGAAGGTCGAGGCGGCCGCAATCGCTACGGAGGCAGGGATTCCGGTGATCCTCACCTCCGCCGGGCGGGTCGGCGAGGCGCTCCGCGGGGAGCCCGTCGGCACGCTGTTCCACCCGACCGGCCGGCGCCGCAAGACGCGCCTGCTGTGGCTGGCACACGCCACGTCGGGCCAGGGCATCCTGCGGTTGGACGAAGGCGCTGTCCGTGCGGTCACGCAGCGCCGCGCGTCGCTGCTGCCGGCCGGAATCACCGCAGTAGAAGGCACTTTCTCCGCCGGCGACCCGGTCGACCTCGTGTCGCCGACAGGTGTCGTCATCGCCCGCGGGCTGGTGAACTACGACGCCTCCGAGCTCCCCGACCTCCTGGGCCGCTCAACCCGGGACTTGGCCCGCGAGCTAGGTGCGGCGTACGAACGCGAGGTAGTCCACCGCGACGACCTCGTCCTTCTGTGAAGAAGGTGGCGTGGGGCCTGCTCGCGGCGTGGATCGTCCACGACCTTGAAGAGCTCGCCACGATGCCGTCGTTCTCGCAACGCACCGACCTCCCGGCGCCGCTGACGAAGGTGCTTCCGATGTCCCGCAGCGAGGCAGCCACCGCGATCGGCCTCACCGGGGTAGCGATTGCCGCCGCGTCAGCCGCTGGCGCAGCCACCAACGGCCGCAGCAAGTTTTTCCAGGCAACGTTGGCAGGCTTCGGCCTGCACGCCGCCACCCACCTCGCCCAGTCCGCCGTACTGCGCCGCTACACGCCCGGGCTGATCACCACGCCGTTGGTGGTGATCCCATTCAGCGCGTGGGCTTGGCGGCGGCTGAAGACCGAGGGCGTACCGATCGCCCCGACCGATCGCCGGCTCACCCTCGCCCTCGCCGCGATCGTCCCGCTCTCCCACGCGATCGCCCGCCTTCCCCGCCTACGACGAACCTGAAGCCCATCACAATGCGCGACCGGTGACCGCCGCGACGCTCGGCCGCGCGTCCTGGGAGCGATTGTGATGGCCTGGCGATCCGCGGATCCCCAACACTCACCAACCCCTCCGGACGGGCTATCCGTCGCGGTGCCCAAGCGTGGTCGTGGCGAGGATTGGGCGGTTGATGAGTGGCGGGCGTCCGGGGCTTGGGGTCGTCTGGTGAGATCGGCGCCCTTCTTCGTGCGTGCGGGGCCATACGATGAAGGGGTGAGCGAGATCATCGAGTTGGCGCGGCGGGCGCGGGTTGCGTCGTACGCGTTGGCGGAGGCTTCCCGAGCAACCAAGGACGCGGCGTTGCACGCGATGGCGGCGGCGCTGCGGGCGAACACCGACGCGATCGTCGCGGCGAACGCGAAGGACGTGGCGGCGGCGCGGGATGCCGGTACGCCGGAGTCCACGGTCGACCGGCTCGCGCTGAACCCGGCGCGGGTCGACGGGATGGCGGCCGGGCTGGAGCAGCTCGCGGGGCTGACGGATCCGATCGGTGAGGTGGTCCGTGGGTACACGCTGCCCAACGGACTCGAGCTCCGGCAGGTGCGGGTGCCGTTCGGCGTCGTCGGGATCATCTACGAGGCCCGACCGAACGTGACCGCCGACGCCGCGGGCATCTGCCTGAAGTCCGGAAACGCGGTCCTGCTGCGCGGTTCGTCGTCCGCGGCCGCGTCCAACGAGGCGATCATCGCCGTACTGCGGGACGCCGCCGAGTCGACCGGGCTACCGGCGGACGTCGTACAGGGCGTGCCGACGGATCGGGCCGCGGTGAAGGAACTCATGCAGGCGCGCGGGTTGGTCGACGTACTGATTCCGCGGGGTGGCGCCGGGCTGATCCAGACCGTGGTCAGCGAGTCGTCGGTGCCGGTGATCGAGACCGGGGTCGGCAACTGTCACGTGTACATCGACGCGGAGGCGGATCTCGACCTCGGGCTGGAGATCCTGCTCAACTCCAAGACCCAACGCCCGAGTGTGTGCAACGCCGCGGAGTCGCTGCTGGTGCATGCATCGGTGGCGGACGAGTTCCTGGCCCGCGCATTGCCGGCCCTCGCGCAAGCCGGCGTCACCGTCCACGGCGACCCCAAGGTAGTTGCAGCCAGCAACAATCAACCAACTGTGGTCGAGGCTACTGAGGAGGACTTCGGGGCGGAGTACAACTCGCTCGATCTGTCGGCGGCCGTTGTCGACTCGCTCGAGGACGCGGTGCAGCACATCCGCCGGTACAGCTCCGGTCACACCGACGCGATCATCACCCGCTCGCAGGCCGCAGCGCGCCGGTTCACGACGGCGGTCGACTCGGCGGCGGTCGTGGTGAACGCGAGCACACGCTTCACCGACGGCGGCGAGTTCGGCTTCGGCGCCGAGATCGGCATCTCCACCCAGAAACTCCACGCCCGCGGCCCCATGGGCCTCCCCGAAATGACCTCCACCAAGTACGTAGTCACCGGCGAAGGCCAGATCCGTACCTAAATCACCCGAGCAGCCACGTCCCGTCGTGCACCTGTACGACGGGCGTCGCGTTCGAGATCACCGCGAGCGCGGCGCGGTGGTCGACGCCAACGTCGAGATCCTGCACCTGAACACCCTCCGGCACCGTCGCGCGCAGATCTCCGCGTAGTCCTTCGCCGGTTGCCTTCACGACTGCCTCTTTCCGCGTCCAGTACGTCGTGAACGCCCGCGCCTTCGCGATCCCGTCGTACCCGCTCAACTCGCGCATCTCCGCGTCGGTCAACGCAACCCGAGCCACCGCGTCGACATCCATCCCCGGATCGACCTTCTCCACGTCCAGCCCCACCGGCCGATCAGCCACCGCGACGCCCACCAGTTCCCCGGAGTGCGTCACCGACAACTCAACCCCCGCAGCCCGCACCTTCCCATGCGGCTTCGCGCACTCCGGGCACGTCCTGTCCAAAACGACTCTTGCTGCAGGCAACGAAAACCTCTGAGCCAGCACCCGCCGCACCAACGTCACCCCGAGCAGAAACCGCGCCTTGTCCACGTCCCGCAGATAAGCCGCCAACCGCCCCCGCTCCACCTCATCCAGATCCCGCGCAAACTCGTCCCGGGCCTCCCCAACCCCCACCCACCAAACCTCAACCCCCACGCGCGCTTCGGCCTGTTCGTTCCGGGCTGGGCTCATACCGGGCCGGGGGTCCAGGTGAGGGTGCCTGTTCGGAGGTCGTGGAGGACTGAGTCGATCCACTTCGCCTCGGCGACGGCGACCGCGACCTGGTACTCCGTCTCGAGCAGCGCGAACCGGGGGACCGGCTGCCCGTCCACCTCCGACCGGAGCTCCAACTGCAGCTCCGCAATCCGCTTGGTCAACCGCTCGCGCCGCTGACCAAGCAACTCACCCGCGGTCTCCGGCGGTAGCAGCATCACGAACGACAACCCCGCCGGGAACTCCGGGAACTCGTTCCGCGGCGTCGTCAGGATCTCCGCCAACCACTCCCGGCACACCTCCCGCCCCTCGTCGGTCAGGTGGTAGACCGTCCGCTCCGGGTACCGCTCGTCCTGTTCCGTCGCGCCGGCCGTGATCAGCTCTGCTTCCTCCAGGCGCACGATCATCCGGTACAGGCTGGTCCGCTGCCCGACGTTGACCACCTGGTCCTTGCCCCATTGCTTGATCAGCCGCTGGATCCCGTACGGATGCAGCGGCCCGTTCTCCAGCAGGCCGAGGATCGCCAGCGCCAGCGTTGAGCGTCGAAAAGTCACCCCTCCACCATAGGGGACAAAGAAACTAGTTGCAATGTAACTAGACCCCATGTAACTATCGATCCATGAGAGCAGCAGAACTGACCCAAGGCACCGTCACCTCCCGCGACGGCACCGAGATCGGCTATTACAAGACCGGCGAAGGACCGGCCGTCGTCGTCCTGCACGGCAGCATGGAGTCGGCCCGCAGCCACACGCTGTTCGCGGAGGCGCTGGCTGACGAGTTCACCGTCTACCTCCCGGACCGCCGCGGCCGCGGACTCTCCGGCCCGCACAAGCCGGACCACAGCGTCCGCACCGAGATCGAGGACCTGGACGCCGTTCTCACCGCAGCCGGAGCCGAGCGCGCGTTCGGCATCAGCGCCGGGGGAGCGGTGGTCCTGGAGGCAGCCCGCACCCTCCCGAACCTCAAGCAGATCGCGCTCTACGAGCCAGCGATCGTCGCCGACGGCGCGCCGCATCGCGAGTGGCTCGCGCGGTTCGACCAGGAGATCGCCCGCGGGGACGTCGCCGGAGCAATGGTGACGAGCATGTTCGGTTTCGAGATGGCGCCGGCGTTCCTCAAGGTGATGCCGCGCGGCCTGCTCCGTTGGATGACCGAGAAGATGATGGCGAAGGAGGAGCGCCAGGCCGACGCCGGCGCGATCACCATGCGCCAGTTGGCGCCCACGATCCGCGCCGAGGGCACGATCGTCGCCGAACTGGGCGGCACCTTCGACAAGTTCCGCACCGTCGAGGCCGAGGTCCTGCTCCTCGGCGGCAGCAAAGGTCTTCCCGGCCTCGGTCCCGGCCGGGCGACCCTGGAGAAGGTGCTACCACACTGCCGCCGGATCGAGTTCGACGGCTACGACCACGGCTCGTCCTCGGATCCCGGTGGCGTCAACCCGAACGGCAAGCCCGAGTTCGTACGACGCATCGCTTCCGAGGTGAAGGCCTTCTTCAAGCAGTCGTGAGCGCCCAGTCGACGGCATCCGCGATGTCGGTCACCGGGTACCGCACCGCTTGCACCACCCGGTCCGCGCCCACCACCAGCACAACCCGCTTCAGCCGCTCGTACCCGCCGGCCCGGAACGTCGGCAACCGCAGCGCCGCCGCCAGTTCCAGATCGACATCGGACAGCAGCAGGTGCGGGATCTCTTCCGCCTGGGCGAACGCCTGCTGCTCGTCGGTCCGCTGCGTACTCACCCCGCGGACCGCGATCCGCTGCGACGCGAAGTCGTCGTACCGGCCCGCGAAGAGGCGATTCTCCAACGTGCACCCGGCCGCTCCGGCGATCTCGTCCCACCCGTCCGGCAGTCGAGTCGGTCGCCCGGTCGCCGGGTACCCGAAGAGCACAGTCGCCCGCGCATCCGCATCCACCACGTCAACCGTCGTACCAGCGATCGACGGCAACGCGACGTACGGCACTCGTTGACCCACCAGCTCCTGCAGGCGCTGGGCCGGCGGCTCGTCCGCGGCGTTCGTCCCGGTGAGTGAGCCGTCGCCGAGCAGCCAGCGATCGCCCCAGTCCTGCAGGGCAACGAGCACCGGCAGCAGCGCGCGCCCGCGCGGCGTCAACTCATAGGCGTAGCGCGTCGGCCGGTCCTGGTACGCCGACCGCTCGACGATCCCGCTCTCCAGCAGGTCGTTCAGCCGCTCGGTCAGCACCTTCCGCGAGATGTGCAACGACCCCGCCAGCTCGTCGAACCGCGCCAGCCCGCGCGCCAGATCGCGGACGATCAGCAGTTCCCAGCCGTCGCCGATGACGCCGAGGGACTGCGCGATCGCACAGTCCGGCTCGGGCGAGAAGGTGCTCCGCCGCACGTCCGCCCTCCTTGGAATCCCGGTTGCCGCCACGCCGACCGGTCGAGTAAGTTCCCAACAGGAACTCACTGTACCGGAGGGGGCGGACGTGTACTGGCGCCGGATCGCGGAGCTGCCCACCTGGCTCAAGGCGGTGATGGTCGGCCAGCTCGTCAACGGCGCCGGCGCGCTCGCCTGGGTCTACCTCACGCTCTACCTCGTCGAGGACCGCGGTATGTCGGCGCAGCAGGCCGGTTTCGCGGCGGCGGCGTACGGCGTCGGCCTGGTCGGCGGCAACCTCGGCGGCGGCTGGTTCGGCGACCGGTTCGGTCTGCGTACGGCGGCGCTCGCGAGCCAACTGCTGTGGGCGATCGCGTGTACAGCGATGCCGCTCGTGCCAGGTGCTTCGATTGCGGTCGTCGCAGCTCTGGCCGGTCTCTTCGGTGGAGCAGGGCGCCCTAATCTCAGTGCCCTCGTCACGACCTCGCTTCCGCCCGAACGCCGCCGCGAGGGCATCGCGCTGTCTCGCACCGCAGCCAACGCAGGCTTCACCATCGGCCCGCCCCTCGGCGGCTTGCTCGCGGCGTACGACTTCTCGCTGGTCTTCGTCGTCGACGCCGTCACCAGCCTGGTCATGGCCGCGATCGTGTGGCGCTGGGTCCCGAGCGCGCGTCGTACTCCGGGGCCCTCGGCAACCGGTTTGTGGAAGTCCGTCCTGAGCGACCGCCCGGTCCTGATGGTGCTGGCGACGATCGTGGTTGTCGACACCGTCTACCGGCAGATCTTCGCCACAATGCCGCTGCTCCTGCGCGATGCGGGTACGCCGGCGGTCGCGTACGGCGTACTGCTCGGGGCGAGCTCGGTCGTCATCGTCCTGTTCGAGGCGCCGATCGCCGTACGCCTCCAGGGCCATCGTGCGACCCGGGTGATCGCGGCCGGCTTCGCGTGCATCGGCCTGGGGCTCGCGATCATCGGCGTCTGGCCCGCGCTGGCAGGGGCCGCGCTCGCGATCGTGGTGATGACGGCGGGGGAGATGCTCTACAAGCCGACCGCTACCGCGCACGTGGCCGATGCGGCGCCGGAGGGAATGATCGGGCGGTACTCCAGCCTGTACGCCGCCGCGTCGATCAGCGGCATGTTCCTCGCGCCGGCGATCGGCGGTACGACGTACCAGCACGCGCCGGGACTGCTCTACCCGGTAGCGGCGGGCCTGGCGCTGGCTGCGGGCGCCGTACTGCTGCTCACTCGGGTAAAGGTGCGGGACGTCCTTCCCAGCGAGTCGACAGCACAACCGTCGTCCGGGTCCTGACCACGCCGTTCACGCGGCGCAGCGAGCCGACGACCGCCTCCAGTTGCGTCACGTCGGCCACCCGGACCTTCACCACGAGCTCCTGGTCGCCGGCGACGAACCAGCAGTCCTCGACCGCGGGGATCTCGCGGACCTGGTCGACGATGTCGTCGGTCTCCACGTCGTCGCGCTGGAACAACCCGATCAGCGCGCTCGTGCCCAGGCCGACCTGGTCCGGGGCGACCATCGCGCGGTAGCCGAGCAGTACGCCGCGCTCCTCGAGGCGTCGTACCCGCTCCTGGACGCTCGGGCCGGACAGGCCGACCACCCGGCCGAGCTCGGCCCAGCTGGAGCGGCCGTTCAGCCGGAGCGCCTCGATCAGCTGACGATCGATCGCGTCCATGACGCCTCCTGTTCACCGCAGATTCTAAGGCAAGGAATGTCCCGTGCCTTCAATTCGTTTGTGAGAGCGTAACTCTTGCCGTACAATTCGAGGTACCGGGGACAGTTCACCCCGGTTCCGCCGTACCAACCCTGTGAAGGAACCATGATCACCCCCGAAGTTGCCCGTGCCCGTATCGACGAGATGCACCGCGCCGCAGCGCAGGCCCGCCGCGCGCACGCCGTACCGTCCACTTGGCGCCGGCTGCTGACCCGCAACGGCCGCCACAACTGACTTTCCTATCGCGACCGGTGCCCCGCGGCGAGTGTCCGGGCCACCGGTCGCTGTCGTTCCGGCGGTCACGAGATAGGCTCTGCCTCATGTTCACGCTCCTGGTGCCGCAGGTCGCGGCTCTCGAAGAGGCCGCGGTCGAGGCTTCGCACATCTCGAAGTGGTGGTACGGCGGGTTCGCGCTCTTCGTCCTCGTCCTGCTGCTGCTCGTCACCGTCATCATGGGCAAGGGCCGGCCGCACAGCTGAGCGGCTTGCTGAAGGGCTGACGTGGCTTTTGTGGAGCGGGTACGACGCATCGGCGTGATGGGTGGCACGTTCGACCCGATCCATCACGGCCACCTGGTCGCGGCCAGCGAGGTGCAGGCGTACTTCGACCTCGACGAGGTGATCTTCGTCCCGACCGGCCAGCCGTGGCAGAAGTCGGATCGCAAGGTCTCCCCGCCCGAGGACCGGTACCTGATGACGGTCATCGCGACCGCGTCGAACCCGCGGTTCTCGGTCAGCCGGGTCGACATCGACCGGCCCGGCCCGACGTACACGATCGACACCCTGCGCGACCTGTCCAAGCTGTACCCGGACGCCGAGCTGTTCTTCATCACCGGTGCCGACGCGCTCGCCCAGATTCTGACCTGGCGGGACGTCGACGAGACGTTCAAGCTGGCCCAGTTCGTGGGCTGTACGCGGCCCGGCACCGAAAGCCTCGAACTGCCGCTGGACCAGCTGCCGATGAATCGGATCACCCTGCTCGAGGTGCCGGCGCTGGCGATCTCGTCGACCGAGTGCCGCGCCCGGGTCGCCAAGGGCAACCCGACCTGGTACCTGGTGCCGGACGGCATCGTCCAGTACATCGCCAAGCGTGAGCTCTACACCAACCGTTAGGACGTTTATGTCTGCCAGTGAACGCGCAATCGAGCTGCTGACCGCGGCTGCCGAAGCGGCCCACGACAAGAAGGCCGAGAACGTGCTCGCCTTCGACGTGTCCGAGCAGCTCGCGATCACCGACGCGTTCCTGGTCGCGTCCGCCTCCAACGACCGCCAGGTGCGCGCGATCGTGGACGCGATCGAGGAGAAGCTCCGCGTCGACTTCGACGCCAAGCCGGTCCGCCGGGAAGGCGCCCGCGAGGGCCGCTGGGTGCTGCTCGACTACCTCGAGATCGTCATCCACGTCCAGCACGACGAGGAGCGCTCGTTCTACTCGCTGGAGCGCCTGTGGCGCGACTGCCCGGTCATCCCGCTGCCGTCGCCCGTCCCTGGTTCGGCTTCGGCGGAATGAGCGCGGGCCGACTGATCGTCTGGCGGCACGGCCGGACGGAATGGAACCTGCAGGACAAGATCCAGGGACAAGCCGACATCCCGCTCGACGCGGTCGGCGTAGCGCAGGCACGCGCCGCAGCCGCTCGACTCGCGTCGCTCGCGCCCACGCGGCTCTTCGCCAGTGACCTGCAGCGCGCCGCGTCCACCGCGGGTGAGCTCGCCGTACTGACCGGCCTGAAGATCGAGTACGACGAGGCGCTCCGCGAGATCGATGTCGACGACTGGGCCGGCCTCACCATGTCCGAGCTCGCCGCCATCAACCCCGAGGCGGCCACCCGGATCCGCAGCGGCGAACCCCAGCGCCGCGGCTCCAACGGCGAAACCATCGAAGAAGTCGCGGCCCGTTTCGCGGATGCGTTGTCTCGGATCTCTGCGGAGGGATCCTCCGAGGACACCATCGTGATCGCCACCCACGGCCTCGCCGCCCGCGTCGGCATCTGCCTGTTCCTCGGCATCCCCCAAACCAGTTGGCCCGCCTTCGGAGGCCTCGCCAACTGCAACTGGGTCTCCCTCCTCCCCGGCCGCGCCGGCTGGCGAATTGAAGAATGGAACGCCGGCTCCCTCCCCGAACCAGTAATGAGCGACGACCCCCAAAGGTAAGAAGGACACCGCTTCGCGGCGGCAGTTCTCTTGCGCCTCCGGCGGCGCGCGGTTGGGCGGGGATCATGCCTGCTTCGGGAGCGTGCGGGCCGCGCTGCGACGTACTGTGAGCAGCGGACAGAACGTGCAGATCAGGCTCTCGTCGTACCCAGTTGCAGACCGCAAACAGCCTGTTGTCTACCTCACCAGCCCCACGAGGGAACCGATTTTTCTTTGCAGGTACTCATCCGCTAAGCTTTCGGAGTCGCAAGACACCGCGGGGCTTTGGCGCAGTTGGTAGCGCGCTTCCATGGCATGGAAGAGGTCAGGGGTTCGAATCCCCTAAGCTCCACAACAGATCAGAGGCCGGTTTCCCACCTCGGGAGACCGGCCTTTTGCATGACGTGAGTGACTACCGGTTTCGCCGCAGGATCTCGGACGTCGCCCTGGCAGTTCGAGCTACCGGACGCTGATCGTCCGGAATCGGGGGTACGTTGCCGGTATGTCCGACTTCACGATCAAGGCGCTCACGCCGGAGACGTTCGACGACTTCGCCGCTCTTGTCGAGCGGAACAAGGGCATGTTCGCCAGTTGCTGGTGTACGCATTTCCATCCCGACTGCGCGGAGAAGGGCCAGAGCGCCGAGGGAAACCGGGTGCTGAAGCAACGTCTGGTGGCCGACGGGATCGCGCACGCGGCGCTGGTCTACGACGGCGATCGAGCTGTCGCCTGGGCGGAGTACGGATCACCCGAGGAGCTGCCCAACATCCAACACCGCAAGGAGTACGTCGCCACTGCCGAGCGACTGCCCGACTATCGGGTCACCTGCATCCTGGTCGAGCGCGGCGTTCGCGGTCAGGGCCTGGCGGCGATCGCGCTGCGCGGAGCCGTCGAGCTGATCGCGCAGGCCGGCGGCGGCCTGGTCGAGGGCTACCCGCACGACACCGGCGGGGTCCGGAAGAAGAACTCGTCGTTCCTCTACAACGGCACCCGCACGATGTACGAGCGCGAGGGCTTCACCTACGACCGCCCCAAGGGCCTGGGCAACTGCGTAATGGTCCGCGAGGTCGCCCCGAGCACGCGCGACTGAACCGTGCTCCTCCCGGCTGTTGGCCTGGCGATGTAGTTTCGTGCCAGTTCAGTGGGTCTTGGAGGAGTTGATGGTGGGATGACGGCAGGGCGAGCGGTGCCTACGCAGGATGACGTGCTCGGGTACTTCGATTCGTTGTCGAACTGGGGGCGGTGGGGGGATGACGACGAGCTCGGCACGTTGAACCACATCACCGACGACGTTCGGCTGGCGGCGGCTCGGGCTGTGCGCCATGGCCGGAGTGTGTCGTGCGCCTGGGAGGTCGCCGTACCGGAAGAGATGGAGCGGGCGACGAACTCGTGCCCGTGTGCCGCCGACATGCCAGGCGCCGAGCACATGCCGCCGCATTTCCACAAGGATCGGCGTTGGGGCTTTTCGAACGAGCGGCTCGGGATGATGTTCCACGGCAACACGATCACCCACCTCGACTCGCCGTGCCATCTCTTCTGGGACGGCAAGTTGTACAACGGGCGATCGCACTCGCTGGTCGACGCGGAGACCGGATCTGCGTGGGCTGCCGTCACGGCGGCGGCGAACGGGATCGTCACGCGGGGAGTCCTGCTGGACGTCGCAGCAGTCCGCGATGTCCCGTGGCTGGAACCCGGTGAGGGCGTGTTCCCCGAGGATCTCGAGGAGGCCGAGCGTCGCCAGGGTGTGCGAGTGCAGTCCGGCGATGCGGTACTCCTGCGGACCGGCTATGGCCGCGCTCGACACGAAGCCGGTGCGGCCGGCGGTATCACGCAGGCCGGGTGGCACGCGTCCTGCCTGCCGTGGCTGCGGGAGCGGGAGGTCGCGTTGATCGGCGCTGACACGCCCCAGGACGTACAGCCGTCGGGGTACGACGACGTACTGATGCCGGTGCACGCCGTGAGCCTCGTCGCGATGGGTCTGTGGATGCTCGACAACTGCGACCTGGAGGAGTGCGTGACAACGGCTGCTGAGCTCGGCCAGTGGGACTTCCAGTTGGCGATCGCCCCGGTCCGCTTCGCCGGTACGTCGGGCAGCCCGGTCAACCCGATCGCCACATTCTGACCCCGGCGTTCTCGCATAGACCGGATAGGAAACTGCGACGCCAGGGGCTGCGGGGCGGCGTACTCTCGGAAGATGGACGTGGGGGCGGGCCTTCGGGAGCGTATGGAACAAGGGTTGTGGCCACTGGTCGAGGGCTTTCTCGGCTCGCACGACGTGGCAGGTCTGGCGGTTGCGGTGGTGCGGGATGAGGAGGTCGTCTCGCGGGGGTTCGGCGTTCGTGACGTCGGGACCGGTACGCCGGTCACGCCCGAGACGATGTTCCACCTGGCTTCGGTGTCGAAGCCCTTCGTCGCGACCGCGATCGTGTCCGTGGCGACCAGTCGCGGCGACGGCGAACCGGTGCTCGATCTGGATGCTCCGATCACCGAATGGGTGCCTGAGTTCACCCTGGCCGACGGTCGGGAAGGAGAGGTCACAGCCCGGCGCCTGTTGAGCCACTCGAGCGGACTCCCCGACATCGACGACTATGGCTGGCACGATCCTCAGCTCGGCGACGACGCGCTCAGCGAGTTCGCCGGCAGTATCTCGGACTGGCGGCTGCAGTCGGAGCCGGGTTCGGCGTTCTCCTATTCCAACGCCGGCTTCGAGCTTCTCGGGCTGTTGCTGTCGAGGGTCACGGGCAAGACGTTCGAGCACTCAGTCCGGGACCTGGTCCTGGCCCCACTCGGAATGCGGAACAGCACCTTCCTGCGCGGCGACGTACCCGCGCACCTGGCTGCCTCACCTCACGTGGGGATGCCACTGACGGTGCCCGAGGGCTCCTATCCGTACACCAGGCGCCATGCCCCGAGTTCGACCCTGCACTCCAATCTGGTCGAGATGTGTCGCTGGATGGTGGCCCACTTCGAGCCGGCCAAGGGATCCGACGGGCGGTGGGCGCGGCTGGATCCTGGACTGCTCGAGCTGATGTGGAAGCCGGTGCTGCCGCTGGACGGCCCGCCGTGGATGGACGCGGTGGGACTCAGTTGGTTCGTGGGCAGCTACCGCGGGCATCGAACGGTGAGCCACGCCGGCTCGGACCCCGGGTTCGGATCGAGGCTCGTGATGGTGCCTGAGTTGCGGACAGGCGTCGTCGTACTGGCCAACTCGAACAACATCCCTGCCTCGGACATCGCCGCGGCGGCGCTCGATATCGCCCTCGCCGACGTACCTCTCTCAGCGAAACCTGACGGGATGACCGACCTCCGCGCCTTCCCGCGATCGGTCGTCGGACCTGTCGCCGAGGTGCTGAGAGCATCGGGACCGGAAGCCGCCAAGGTGGAGTTCCGCCGACTGGCCGCGGTCGAGCCGGCCGAGTTCAACCTCGACGACGAGGGGTTCGTCGATGCCACGTGGGCAGCGATCGAACTGCACCGCCCGAGTCTGGTCTGGCCCCTCCTGCGAATGTGGACCGACTTGCGTCCGGACTCGTCCGACGCCTGGACGTTGACCGGCTGCGCCCATCAACTGGACGGGCAACTCGACCTGGCGAGGAGCGCTCTCCGACGCGCCATCGATCTCAACCCCGAGAACGACGACGCCGCACAGATTCTGAGCAAAGTCCCATCGGCCTGACCCGGCCTCTTGCGTGACCTGAGTGTCTACCGGTTGGCTCGCACGGCAAGGCCGCGTTGCGATGCGAGGTCGACCGGTGCAGGACCTATGGTGGCCGACGGGACTGTGTTTGCCGCGCGACAGGTGTGGAGGCAGCGGTGGTGCATCTTCTGGCGGATGACGCTGGCATGACTGTCTATGTCGGATGCCCCGAGCTGCTTGGTGGTGAGGATGGGGGGACGGTGCTGGCCAACTTCTATCTCGAGGTGCTCGGCTGGCAGCTGTACGACGCGTACGGGACCTTCTTCCTGTCGCGAAGCCCCAAGTTCCGGATCGGGTTCGACGGTGACGGCTGGTCGGATCAGAGGCCGCCGCGATGGCCTGACCCGGAGTACCCACAGCAGATCCACTTCGACATCGCCGTACCGGATCTGGACGCCGCCGGCACTCGCGTCACCTCCGCAGGTGGGGCGCTGCTTCAGGACAACGCCGACCACCGGGTGTACGCCGATCCCGCTGGGCACCCGCTCTGCCTCTACCCAGACCCAGCGGCGACCGAGCCGACAGTCGCCCGCTTGGTCTATGACTGCTTCAGCCCGCGTTCGCTCGCAAAGTTCTACGAGGGTTTCGTCGGCGTACCGGAGCGACTCGAAGACTCACCCGAGCGAGTCGTAATCGACCTCGACGACGATGAGCTGCCAAACCTCGCGTTTCAGCACGCACAGTGCCTAGCCCCGCGGTGGCCTGACCCGGCCTACCCGGCGCAACTGCACGTCGACTACCGATTCACGGTCGACCACGAAGTTCCCCACTTCCAAACCCCGGCAGCCAAGGCCGCGATGGCGCGTGCCGAAGAACTGGGCGCGATCCACCTCCAGAACGTCGTGTACGCCGACCCAGCCGGCCACCCGTTCTGCTTCTGAACCCATGGGCTCGCGTGGGAGCATGGCGTGTGGAGGACGAGCGCCGCCTCGATGGAGGCATCAATCAGGTCTCGCAGATCGGGCAGACGATCCGCCGTCCGGTCGGGCCTTGGTCTGCATCCGTCCATGAACTCCTTGAGCATCTCGAAGCCAGCGGTTTCACCGGAGCGCCGCGATTCCTAGGCATCGATCAGGACGGTCGGGAGGTCCTGTCCAAGGTGCCGGGTGCGAACCCGTGGCCACCTGGCCCGGTGTTATTCGAGCCGGCGTTGCTCGAGAGCGCTGCCGCCCTGTTGCGCAGGTACCACGACGCCGTCGCGGGCTGGAGCCCCGCGACCGACGCGTGGCAATCGCCGCCCTTGTCGGTTGGTGATCCGGAGGTCATCTGCCACAACGACACCGCTCCCTGGAACCTGATAGCCCGAGACGGCGCGGTCGTGGCCTTCGTAGATTGGGATACCGCGGCACCCGGCCCGCGCACCTGGGACCTGGCGTATCTGGCCTACACGCTCGTCCCTCTGGCCGCGCCCGAGAACCTGGAGCCGATGGGCTGGCCGAGCCCAACTCCCGTGCACGAACGGCTTGCGCGAATCCGGGACGCCTACGGCTGCACGCAAGAGCAGTGGCACACGGTTCTCGACACCATCCCCGTTCGCGTCCAAGCCGCCTACGACACGATGCGGATCTGGGCCTCCGAAGGACGACCCGGCTGGCAGGCGCAATGGGAACAACCCGAGCCATGGCGCCACGGCGCCGGCTACCTCCGCGACCTCACCTACATCGAGAACTCCCTCGACCACTGGCGGACGTGAAGTCCGCCGGCGCCGTGTGCAGGTGGACAGGATGTGTTGGGTGGTGGGGTAGTGCACCTGAGCGTGGTGGTGTTGGGTGCGTACGGTGTCTCGGGGTGCTCTACCTGTCGATAGTGCACATCGTCAGTGGGGAGGGGGTGGAGGAAGCGGGTGGGGGTGATGGTGTAGCCGTGGGATTGGTAGAAGGTGTGGGCTTGGGTTCGGTGGGGTGAGCTGGTTACTTCTATGCGTAGGCAGCCGTGGTGGGTGGCGAAGGACTCCGCGGCCGCGACAAGCCGGGCGCCGACGCCTTGGCGGCGGGCGCGCGACGAGACGACCAGGGCAACGATGCGGGCCCAGGTGCTGTCGCGTTCGAAGAACGGGCAGGTGTGTACGGCGATGACGCCTAGGACGCCCCGGTCGGTGTCGGCGACGTAGACCGCTCCGGCTGGGTCGTCGGCCCAGGTCTTGAGGCGCGCAGCGGTCGCCGCCGGATCAGACTGGGGATAGCCCAGTTGGTCCAGCAACTCGTTGATGGCGTTAGCGTCAGTACTGCGGGCGAGGCGGATGTCCATCAGGCGATCGGGAAGTCGAAGTACGTGTCCGGGTACGGCTCGTCCAGCAACGTGTAGTGCCACCACTCGTGATCGCACCGGCTGAATCCCGCGGCCTCCATGATCGAGCAGAGATGCCGACGGTTCTCAGCTTCGAGTGAGGTGATGCCGGTTGCGCCGTGGTGCGAGATCGAGTCCATCAGGTCGTGGTAGCCGCCCATCGGCGCCAGTTCGCCGGTCGCCAGGTCGTACAGCGTGAGGTCGACGGTGCTGCCCCGACTGTGGCCGGACTTCGTTGCTACATAGCCCTTTTCGAACATCTCAAGACGGTCGATGTTCGGATAGTGCCGCGGCTTCGTTCGCCTGTCCTCGGGCTGCCGAGCCCAGCGCAGGAAGTTGTCCACGGCACGTTGTGGGCGATACCCGTCCCACAGTAGGAGGCCGAAACCCCGCGGTTCCGCCTTCTCGCGTGCTCTCTCCAACGCCGCGCACAGAGCCCTGGTCCCGACGATGCGGTTCACCAGATAGCCGTCCACCGGTTTGCCGGTGAAGTTGTCCCACGTGGCGTACTTGGAATCCCACCGAATCCCGGACGCCACCTCATCCACAAAGGCGAAGTCAGCGTTCACTGGAGCTTCCCGGTCAGGGTCACCGACACCAGCCGGTCGATCACTTCACTCAGCGGTACGCCGGCAGCCGCCATCATCCTGGGATAACGGCTGTACGACGTCATACCGGGCATGGTGTTGACCTCGTTGAGGACGGCTCTCCCGTCTGCCGTCAGGAACATGTCGACGCGTGCCAGTCCGCCGCAGCCCAACGCGCGATACACGGCCTGCGCGGTCTCCTGGATGAGCGCGCGCGACTCCTCCGAGATGTCCGCCGGTACGACGAAGGTCGAGTTCTCCGAGCCAGTCTCCGGTGAGTCCTCCTGGTGGATCTTGAAGAAGCCGTGCGACAGCGCGATGCGATCGAGTTCGCCGGTCATCAAGCCCAATTCGTTGCCGAGCACGGCGCAGCCGACCTCGCTGCCGATGACAGCCTCTTCGATGAGCACCTTCGAGTCGTACTGGCTCGCAGTTTCCAAAGCATCAGGCAGTTCCGAACTGCTGGACACCTTGTTGACGCCGAAGGACGAACCCGAACGGGCCGGCTTCACGAAGACGGGATACGGGAGCTTCTCGGGATCGAGGTCGGCCGTGGCGATCCAGAAGTTCGGCGTCGCGATGCCGGCGCTGCGGGCGACGGTGTAGGTCAGGGACTTGTCGATGCACTGCACGGAACTCTGCAGATCGCAGCCCACATAGGGGATCCCGGACAGTTCCAGCAAGCCCTGAATCACGCCGTCCTCGCCGCGCTTGCCGTGCAGCACCGGAAACACCAGGTCCAGGTTGATCGTCCGGTACTGCCCCTGCCTGATCCGCGAACCCAGCCGGTCGACCTCCAGCACGAGCAGGCCCTGCACGCTGCTGTCAGGCGACAGGACCACTGGACGGCAGTTGCCGTTCTCCCAGTCCGGACCCGGGCCATCGCAAAGCTTCCAGGCGCCGTGCTCTGTGATCCCGATGTAGAAGGGCTCGTACTTCTCGAGGTCGAGGTTCTTCGCGATCTCCTGCGCGGACTTGACCGAGATGTGGTGCTCCTCGGAAATGCCCCCGAAGAGGACGCCGATCTTCAACCTATCCATGCTGTTCCCTGCTTCCGAAGTTCAGGCAATTGATGATGGAGTTCTCGACCGTGTCGCTGAGCGCGTGGTCGGTGTAGTAGGCGGTGTGCGGACTGATGAGCACGTTCGGCAGCTTCTGCAGCCGTAGCAGCAGTTCGCTCTCGACGGGTTCGTCGCGGCGGTCGGCGTAGAAGATCCCTTCTTCGCCTTCGAGTACGTCGAGTGCGGCGCCACCTAGCCGCCCGCTTTCGAGAGCGTCGACCAGCGCCTCGGTGTCGAGGAGTGCGCCGCGTCCGGTGTTGATCACGAACGCGCCGGGCTTCAGTTGCCCGATCCGCCGGCGATCCAGGAAATGATGGGTTTCCGCGGTAAGCGGCGTGTGCAGCGTGACGATGTCGCTCTGCAGCAACAGTTCGTCGAGCGGAACACCTGTTCCGGGATCCTTGTCATAGGCAAGCACCCGGCAGCCGAACCCGCGCAGCCGATCGACCACCGCACTGCCGATGCGACCCGTGCCGATGACCCCGACGGTCAGGTCGCGGAGCTCTCGCCCGCGGGTGGCACCCAACCGATAGTCGTGTACGTCGGCGCGCCGGAGGACCGACTTCATGTTCCGCACTGCCATCAACATCAGCATGAGCGTGTAATCCGCCACGCTGTCAGGCGAGTAGGCGACGTTCTCGACACAGATGCCGACGCGTTCGGCGTACCGCACGTCGATGTGGTTGTATCCAACGCTTCTGGTGGAGATGTACGTGACGCCGATCCGGCTGAGGGCGAGCAGGGTGGCGTTCATGACTCGCGTCTTATGGCCGACGCTGACGCATCGATTGCCGAGGGCCAGTTCGACAAGGTCCTCGGATACTGCCGCTGACGTGATGATCGGAGCGATGCCGAAGCGTGGCGCCAGCTCCCGGAACAAGGCGGCCTCGTCCGGCTCACACCCGAAAACGGTGATGCCCGTGACGTTGCGCCGTACCGCAGTAGCAGCCGGTTCGCTGTAGGTCATGCCTCCAAGTCAAGAGGAGGTCTTGTTGCCAGCCTGTATCCGGTTTTCGATATGCCGACGAAATGTCGCCGGGTCGCGCCACCAGCGCCGCGACAGCAACGCGGCCAGCCCGGCACCGGTGGCGTTGAGCAGTACGTCGTCCACGGACGACACCCGATCGAGCCGCAGCACGTACTGCGCGATCTCGACCAGCATCGAGCAGCCTGCTCCGAGTGCAAGGACTCGCGGTATCGATGCCAAGACAGGAAACCGAAGCGGAGCGAAGAATCCGAGCGCCGCGAACACCAGCAGGTTCCCGACGATCCCACCTGCCGACATCGTTAGCAGGTCCCGCAGCGGTACCAGGCTGAACCGACCGGGGACCTCGCCCGCGTGACTGCCCGGCAGCATCGTCATCCAGACCCACGGCACCGTCCCGTAGACCATGCCGACCTCGGCCACCGACCTACGCCAACGCTGCGCGTCAGGACGTCGCCGGACGGCCAGAACGCACACCACGAGAACGGCCACCGGCGCGGCGGCGATCGTGAGGAGGACGACTCCGTTGAAGGTGTCGAACAAGTGGTGCCAGTCCTTGACCATCACGCTATCTTCGCTTGCCTCTCAGGTACTCGCGCCGCCTCATGTAGAGGTCGAAGGCCCGATACATCACCGGCCGCAGGGGCAGGTCCCACTCCCCGACGTACCGTACCGCCTGACCGCCGGTGCCGACCTTGAACTGGATCAACCCGACGTGCGCGTCGTCGACGTCGAGGGTAGGGGTGATGCCGCGGAGATCGTAGACATCGCAGCCGGCCGCGAGCGCGTCGCGGATCATCGCCCACTGGCACGCGTTCGAGCCGCGCACCTCTCGCTTCTCGGTCGCGGAGGCGCCGTAGGAGTACCACGCGTAGGCGCCGACGCGGACCAGGATCGTGGCGGCGACCAGGTCGCCCTGGTGGTGAGCCAGGTAGAGCTTGATCCGCTCGGGGTCCTCCGCGCTCATCTCGGCGAACATGGTCTCGAAGTACCGCAGCGGCCGCGGCACGAAGTGATCGCGCTCGGCGGTGTGCACATACAGATCGTGAAATGCCTTCAAATCCGAGCCGACCGTGACCTCGACACCGGCCCGAGCCGCCTTCTTGATGTTGCGGCGCCATAGCTGATTCATGCCCCCGAGCACGTCGTCCTCACTCCGCCCGGCCAGCGGAACCTCGTACTTGAACTGCGGCTGCCCTGCCCCGAACCCGTCCTCCGGACTCTGCGCCAGCCAACCCGCGTCGCGCAGCCAACCAGCCACCCGCGCACCAACCAGATCGCTTTCACCAGGCACGTCCGTGAGCCGCCCGACGCCCGGGTCCGCGATACCCGCCTTGACCTGAGCGGCGCTCCAACTGTCCGTGCGCAGCGGCGGAACCAACCGGATCGCGAACCCACCCTGTGCCTTCAGGTACGCCGCCAACGGGTCGAGCCACCTGCTGAGATCGCCGGTCCAGTCGATGGACGGCCCGTCGGGCAGATAGGCCAGCGTATGGCGCTCGAGGCGCGGCACCGGCCGGTGCAGCACGAGCCCAGCGCCGACGAGCCGCCGCCCGTCGTACCAACCGAGAGACTCGCTACGCCACTCGGTCTTCACACGCCCCCACGCCGGGGTCTGCAGGAAGCTCACCGACCGTTGGGCCTGCACGAACTCCAGATGCTCGGCCGAGCTGATCGGCGCGACGGTCAGCGTCACCCCTGCATCCTCGGATCCTGCGTCGGGTCGGCGTAGCGGGGCGGGCAGCCGCGCGTGACGGCCTCCGGGCGCAGCTCGTAGTGCCACGGCTCGTTGTCGTAGATCTGGCAGAGCCCATACCTGAAACCACGCTCGGACAACCAGGCCGTCGCGTCGGAGCGCCCGATGTCGATAGCCTGCCCCGCCACGTGCGGCGACGTCGTAGGAGTGGCGACCCAGCGGGCCGCTTCCCGCTCCGAGCCGTACTTCGAGACCGCCTCCTGGAGCAGGTGCTCCTGGTACCCCGGCGTACGCCAGCCGCTGTTGACGTAGAACTTGACCCCGTCGTCCGCGGCATCCGTCGCGGCCTTGCGCAGGGCAACGAGCAGGGCGGGATCGAGGTTGGCGACCGCGGGGATGTCGTCGAAGACCGTGACACCGTCAGGTACGGCGCCGTCCGTCTCGCCGAGCGTGGATCCGGCCGGGAAGGACGGGAACGCGAGCGACTGGTGGATGAACACGCCGATGATCGCCACGTTCGCGACCAGGAGCGTCGCGCGGATGGTCATCTTGGTACGGCGGCCTGCTGCCGGTGCGCTGACGGACATGGGTCCAGTCAAAACACGCGGGTGTTGTCAGCGCGTATCCGGTTTTGGATACGCGGGCGATATGTGACGCCTCGTACCATCGAGACTGTGCGCGTACTGATCGTGGAGGACGAACCTGAGATGGCGGACGCCATCCGGGCCGGCCTGCGCCTCGAAGCGATCGCCGCCGACGTGGCGGGTGACGGTGACGCCGCACTGGAACTGCTGAGCATCAACACCTACGACATCGCCGTTCTCGACCGCGACATCCCCGGCCCGTCCGGTGACGAGATCGCCAAGCGGATCGTTGCCTCCGGCAGCGGTATGCCGATCCTAATGCTGACCGCCGCCGACCGGATGGACGACAAGGCGTCGGGGTTCGAGCTCGGCGCCGACGACTACCTCACGAAGCCGTTCGAACTTCAGGAGCTGGTCCTCCGCCTCAGGGCGCTCGACCGCCGGCGCGCCTACAACCGGCCGCCGGTGTGGGAGATCGCGGGACTGCGGCTGGACCCGTTCCGCCGCGAGGTCTACCGCGACGGCCGGTACGTCGCTCTCACCCGGAAGCAGTTCGCCGTACTCGAGGTCCTGGTCGCTGCCGAAGGCGGTGTCGTCAGCGCCGAGGATCTCCTCGCGCGGGCCTGGGACGAGAACGCCGACCCGTTCACCAACGCCGTACGGATCACTGTCTCGGCCCTGCGTAAACGCCTCGGTGAGCCCTGGCTGATCGCCACAGTGGCCGGCGCCGGCTACCGCATCGACACAGCGTCCGACACTGGAGCTGAAGGTCGTGGATAGGGAGCCGGGGCTGAGCGTTCGGCTCAAGCTCACCCTCAGCTATGCGGGATTCATCGTGCTGGCCGGTGTCTTGCTGCTCGCGGTCGTCTGGGTGTTCCTGCTGCGTTACGTACCCGAAATGATCGTCGCGCCGATGCGGATGCCCGACCGCTCCGACCTGGTGCGCGCCTTCATCCCGAAGGCCACCATGATGATGGCGTTCCTGCTGGTCTTCGGTCTCGTCGGCGGATGGATTCTGGCCGGCAGCATGCTCGCGCCGCTGACTCGCATCACCCATGCGACCCGCCTGGCCGCGAACGGCTCGCTGTCGCACCGGATCCATCTCGAGGGCCGCACCGACGAGTTCCGCGAGCTGGCCGACGCCTTCGACGTCATGCTCGCCCGTATCGAAGCGCATGACGCCGAACAGCAACGCTTCGCGGCGAACGCGTCTCACGAGCTGCGCACCCCGCTGGCGATCACGCAGACGTTGCTCGACGTGGCCCGCAAGGATTCGAACCGCGACACCGGCGAACTCGTCGAGCGCCTCCACCTGGTCAACACCAGGGCGATCGACCTCACCGAGGCACTGCTCCTGCTCAGCCGCGCCAACCAGCGGACCTTCATCCGGGAACCCGTCGACCTGTCCCTCTTCGCGGAAGAGGCCACCGAAACGCTGCTCCCACTCGCGGAGAAGCGCGGCCTCACCATCGAGACCTCCGGCGAGGTGGCCCCCACCATGGGCTCGAACTCGCTGCTCCTGCAGCTGACGACGAACCTCGTACACAACGCGATCGTCCACAACCTGCCGGACCAGGGCAGCATCTGGGTCAGGACCGGCGTCGGCCCCCGGACCGTGCGGCTCACCGTCGAGAACACCGGCCAGCAACTCACCGCACACCTGGTGTCCACGCTGGTCGAGCCGTTTCAGCGGGGCGCCGAACGGGCCCGCTCCGACCACGCCGGCGTCGGCCTCGGCCTGGCCATCGTCAACAGCATCGCGCAGGCCCACAACGGAACCCTCACCCTCACTCCGCGCGAAGGCGGCGGGCTTCGCGTCACCGTGGAACTTCCCCTGCGGAAAGCCGAGAAGAGCAGGACACGACGAACCCACGGCGCCGCCGGGCCCGAAATCTGATCTAAGCCGCCTTGAGCGTGAGAGTCAGGTGGGTGATGCCGCTCGGGCTCGTGACCGCCTCGAAGTCGTACTTGTCCTCGAGCGCCTCCAGGCCGTCCCACAGCCGGACGCCGCGGCCCAGCAGGATCGGGACCTGGGCGATGTGCGCGTAGTCGATCAGGCCTTCGGCGAGGAACTCCCGTACGACGGTAGGCCCGCCGCCGACCCGGATGTCGCCGCCGTTCGCCGCGGCGCGAGCCTGCTCGATGGCCTCGCGCGGCGTGGCGTCGACGAAGTGGTACGTCGTGCCACCCTCCATCTCGACCGACGCGCGCGGGCGGTGGGTGAGCACGAACGTCGGCGAGTGGAACGGCGGGTTCGGGCCCCACCAGCCCTTCCACTCCGGGTCGTCCTGCCATCCGGGCGGACCGAACTTGCCAGCGCCCATGATCTCGGCGCCGATCCCGGGCTCGTGCCGCTCGGCGAACGCGTTCTCGATGCCGACGGTGCCACCGGTCAGGCCGTCTGCCGCGTGGAAGAACCGGGTGCCGACCAGCCACTCGTGCAGCCGCTCACCGGCGTGCCCGAACGGGGCCTCGAGGGACTGGCCGTCGCCGGTGGCGAAGCCGTCGAGTGAGATCGCGAGGTTGTGAACACGGATTTCGGACATCGGAATGCTCCTTCGTTTCGGCGCCGCCTTCGGGCGCTCTCACGGGAAGGTCGACGCCAACCACCCCGTCTTGACATCACCGCACAGAAAATCTGCTTTTGTCGCTGGTTCACCGTCGAAATGAGTCTGATTAGCGTGTGCTCCGGGTGGGGCACGGTGTCCTGCTCGCTCAAGGAGGATGCGCAGATGGAGAGAGCTCACGTCAACAGGAGGACAGTCCTGGGCGGCCTGGCCGGGGCCGTCGCCGCTGCGGCGTTACCCGGCGGAACGGCGTACGGAAGCACTTCCATGGAGGCGAGCCCGCTGCGGCGGTACCCGGGGGCCTGGCCCGAGCTGGAGCCGTACGGCGTGGCTGACACCCGGCTCGACCTGTGGCCGCGTGACGACAACTCCTTCGTGTTGCCGCTCGAGCTACGGCCTCGTGACGAGGAGCTCGGGCGGGTGTGGATGCGTGACACGCACGTCAACTGCTTCACGGTCGACGGCCGCCCGCTGTACGTCGCGACAGGTACGACGCGGGTGCCGGGGCGGCCCGCGGCAGGCCCGTGGAACGACGGCATCTTCGTCTGGACCGCACCGTCTCTGCACGGCCCGTGGCGGCTCGCCGACACGAGCGGGATCCGGCCCGATGCGGAGCTGGGCAAGGTCTGGTCACCCGAGTTCGCCGGCGAGAACACGCCCGGCCGTACCGTCGTCGCTCCGTGGCAGGAGTACTGGTACGACGACCAGTTCGGCAAACGGGGAAACGCCTGGGCTCCCGAACTCCACTACTTCCGCGGTACCTGGTACATCGTCGCCTGTATGGGCGATCACTCCCGCAAGGTCGGGTCGTTCCTGCTGATCAGCGAGGGCGGGGTCGAGGGCCCGTACCGAGTTGCCCAGGGCAACCTCGAAAAGCCCTTCGGTGACCCGCTCGTCGGCGGCCCTGCCTTCGTCCTGCCCGGCGCCTACCACCACATCGACGGCGGCCTGTACTCCGAAGGCGACGACGCGTGGCTCGTCCTGCACAACAACCTCTACGCGCGGTTCCGCGACGACATGGAAGACATCGTTCCCGCGACCAACCTGCCCGCGTTCCAGCAGAGCCCGTACTCGCCCGAGCCCTACCTCGAGGGTGCGTACGTGCTGAAGTACGGCGGAAAGTACTACCTCATGCACGCCGCCTGGGACCGCGCCTCGACGAACCCGGACGGCAGCGCACGCAACGCGTACGACCCGCCCGCGCCAGGACGCGTCCAGTACCAGTACGACCTGATCATGGCGGTCGCCGACCGTTTCGAGGGCCCGTACTCGAAACGCTGGACCGCGGGTGTCGGCGCCGGCCACAACAACGTCTTCGTCGACGCATCCGGCCACCTGTGGGCGACCTTCTTCCGAAACCCCGCGTTCGGCTACTGGGCCGACCCCACCCGCATCGCCGACGCGGCAGTGCCAGGAGTCGTCCGGATGGAGTGGACGGGCCCGGACAGCAATCGCATGTACGTGCAACGCCGTACGACGCCCGCCGCCGGGACCGAACCGCTGCCGGCCCTCGGTGCTCTCGGAGCCAACTACAACGAGAACCTGAACCAGGTGAACTATCGCGAGCTGCGGACGGCGCGCGCGAGCTGGGTCCGCGGCTTCTACGCGTTGCCTGAGGCCGACGCCGTACCGCCTGCGCAGAGCGAGACCCTGCGAGTGATGCGCGACGCCCACAGCCGCGGCTACAAGACCCTGCTCAGCCTGAAGTTCCCGAAGACCACGACGTCCTTCCCGCGCCCGGGCAGCCCGGAGATGGCTGCCGAACTCGCGCGACTCGACCGGGTGCTGCCACTGGTATTCGGGACCGCCGACGTCGTCACGATCGGCAACGAGCCGTTCATCGAGAGCCTGCCGGCCGAGCGCGACGAGCGTCTCAACGAGTTCTACGAGACCGTTGCCCGTCATGTCGTCAACGCCCGGCCAGAGGGAAGCACCACCCATCTGTTCATGGGTGCCCTGAACCGGCTGGATCTGCCGCAGAACCGCACACCCGCCGTCGAGCGCTATCTGCGGTTCGTCCGCGAGACGCCCGAGCTCGAGGGCGTCGACCTGCATCCGCACGTCGCCGACGAGGGCGCGATCCAGGACTTCCTCGACTACACCTTGCCCCGGCTCCGGCCTGAGCAGATGTTCCTCGTCACGGAGTTCTCCCTCGTCTGGTACTGGCAGCAGCACCTCACCGATCGCATTCCGGCGGCCTTCGCCCAGCAGTACGGCTATTCGCCGGACCGGCAGGTGTGGGAAGTCATCGGCGACGCCATCAAGCACCCGTTCCCCGCACGCAAGTGGAACGACCTGCTGTCCGGGAGTCCGTGGTTCGAGTCCAAGAAACACTTCTTGCGGGACGAGCTGGAACGCTTCCGCGCCACGTGCCGGCTCGCCGTCGCGACGTACGGCTTCCGGCAGATCCCGTCCATGACGGCCGGCTGGAGCGCCACCAAGACACCGTGGCTGTTGAACTGTGTCTTCGCCCCGCTGACCGTGCAGTCGCGTGACGACGCGATGTCGGCGCCGGGCTACGCCTGGATCGACGACTTCCGCGCGCTGCAGTGAAGAGACCGTGGGCCCTCGTGCGGGAGGGCCCACGGAGTTACTTCTGGTACGTCGTTTCGTCGAGCCCGCTCATCGTGGGGTCGTAGCCGACGTCGCCCACGTCGTACATGGACGTCATCCAGTGGTAGAAGTTGTCGCCCCGCTCCCGCAGCACCGTGTACAGCCGCCGCATCATCCGCGACCGTACGCCGGCATTCTCCGGGTGCTCGTACACGTTGAGCAGTTCGTCCGGATCGAGCTCCAGGTCGTAGAGCTCGTTCACCGAGTCCGGATTCACCACGAGCTTGTACCGGTCCGCGCGCAGCATCCGTTGCGGGTAAGGGAAGTGGTGCCCGTGGAACTCGCACACGATGTCGTCCTCCCACTCGGCCGGCTCGCCACTCACCAGCGGCAGCAGACTCCGCGAGTCGACGGCCGCCTTCGGGTCGGCCCCGGCCAGTTCGAGGATCGTGGCGGTGCAGTCGAGCAGGCTGACGAACTCGTTCCGTACGACGCCCTCCGGCTGCCCCGGCACGCGAATCAGGCCGGGCGTGCGGTAGATGTCCTCGTACATCGCGGGCCCCTTGTCGTGCAGCCGATGCGAGCCGGTGAACTCCCCGTGGTCGCAGGTGAAGAAGACCGAGGTGTCGTCGGCGAGCCCGAGCCGGCGCATCGCGTCCAGCACCCGGCCGAGCTGGCGGTCGATCAGCGCGACATACCCCTGGTAGATCGCGATCAGCTTGCGCGTGGTCTCGATCGGCATGGTGTCGAACGTCCAGTGCGCGCTGTAGTTCTTCTGCACCATCGGCTTGCCCTGGAACGTCTCCGCCACCGATCGTGGCAGCTCGACATCCGCGGGATCGATCAGGTCGAAGTACTCGTCCGGGAGGATGTACGGCAGGTGCGGCCCGAAGAAGTGCAACGCGAGGAAGAACGGTTGCTCCCGTTCACGGACGTCCGCGGCGTACCGCTCGAGCATCTCGATCGCACGAGTGGCGAGGTAGTGCTCGAACGTTGCCTCCACCGGCTGGTGCAGCCGGGCGGCGAGCAGGTTGCCGGGTCCGCCGTTGGGCAGTGTGCCGCGGATCCGGTCCGAGATCTCGTACGGCGGCAGGCCCCGCTCCTTGAGGTAGGCAAGGTAGTCCGGGTGATCCACCGGGTTGTGCCACCCCGGCAGGTCGGGGCCGTCGAACCCGAAGTCACCGGCCGACTTGTTGGTGCCGACATGCCACTTGCCGATCAGTCCGCAGTTGTACCCCTTGTCACGCAGCGCCTGCGAGAACGCGAACTGCCCGTCGGCCAGGTCCTCGAGGTACCCGACGTTCCGCTCGTAGTTCGCCAGCAGCTTGTGCCGGAACGGCGCCTGGCCGGTGAGCAGACTGGCCCGGGCCGGCGTACAGATCGCCGTCGGCGTGTACCAGCGGTCGAACCGGGTCCCGGTGCGGGCCAGCTCGTCGAGGTTCGGGGTGGTCCCCAACCGGTTGCCGTAGGCGCCGAGCGTGTCGGCCCGGTGCTGGTCGGTCATCAGGAAGAGGATGTTCTTCGGCTCGGTCACTTGGCCGCCGCCGTGGTGAACAGGTCGCCGGTGTAGTAGGTCTTCGGGTCGGTCTTCGACTTCAGCTTGCCGGCCTGGACGAAGTAGTCGGCCATCCCGTTGAGCCACTTGCCGATCGTGCCGTCCTTGGTCTTCGCGTCCAGTTCGTCGACCGACAGCACCTTGACGTTGCCCGCGTCGGCCTTGACCTGGTCGACCGGCACGCTGAGCATCTTCGCGGTCAGTTCGATCGACTTGTCCATGTTGGCGGAGCGGTAGGCCATCGCGTCCCGCAGTACGGCGATCGTCTTCTCGGTCTTGTCCTTCTGGCCGGACACCACGTCGTTGCCGGCCACGAACGCGGTCGGGAACGAGACCTGGGACTCGAAGTCGGAGTTCTTGGCGAGCTCGGTCAGATCCGGGACCTGCTTCTTGATGGTTCCGATGGCGGGGTACCAGAAGCCGGCGGCGTCGATCTTCTTGGACGCGAACGCCGAGACGATCGTCGAGGCGTCCATGTTGACGACCTTGACGTCCTTCTTCGTCATACCGGCCTTCTGCAGCGCGAGGGTGAGGATCATGTCACCCGACGTGCCTTCCGGTACGCCGACGGTCTTGCCGCGGAGCTGGTCGATCGAGGTGGTACCGGAGCGCGCGATCACCCGGTCGGCGTTGCCGAGGGTGTTGATCGCGACGATCTTCGCCTGCCCGGACGCCGGCAGCCAGAACGCACCCGGGCCGATGTAGCCGAAGTCGAGGTCGCCGGTGCCGAGGGCCTGGATCTGCAACGGGCCGTTCGTGAACACCTTGGTGTCGGCCTTCAGGCCGTGCTTCTCCCAGAGCTTCTGGTCCTTCGCGATCGCGAGCAGGCTGGTGCCGTTGTAGTCGGCGATGTAGCCGAACCTCACCTCTTGGAGATCGCCGCTCGCGCCGTCGTCCGAGCCGCCTCCGCAGCCGGACAGGGCCAGCGCCAGGGCGGCTGTGCCGGCGGCCAGGGCCGTCAGTTTGCGTGAGAGTGACATGAGACGTCCTTAGGATCGAGCCGTCGCGGGTGACGGCAGAGAGGTTCCGGAATCGGCCGAGGTGCGGCCGTCCTGGTGGTACACGGAGTGCCAGACCCGGTTGCGCAGCGCGGCGAACTCGGGGCTGAGGCGGAAGTCCTCCGACCGGGGGTACGGCAGGTCGACGTCGACCACGTCGTAGATCCGCCCCGGCCGGGCGGCCATCACGATGACGCGGTTCGCCAGGAAGACCGCCTCGTCGACGTCGTGGGTGATGAACATGACCGTGCGCTGCTCCTGGCTCCAGGTGTCGAGGAGCTGTTCCTGCAGCTTGACCCGGGTCAGGGCGTCCAGGGCCCCGAACGGCTCGTCCATCAGCAGGATCGACGGGTTCACGGCGTACGCACGAGCGATCGCGCAACGCTGCCGCATACCGCCGGACAGCATCTTGGGCAGCGCGTCGGCGAATTCGCCGAGCCCGACCATGTCGATGAAATGCTGGGCTCGTTCGCGTCGCTCGGCCTTGCCGGCGCCTGCGGTCTTGAGGCCGAACTCGACGTTCTTACGCACGGTGAGCCAGGGGAAGAGCGCGTACTGCTGGAAGATCACGCCGCGTTCAGGCCCGGGACCAGACACCGGTACGCCGTCGACGAGCGCGCGCCCCGAGGTCGGTTCCTCCAGGCCGGCGAGGATGTTCATCAACGTGCTCTTCCCGCACCCCGACGGCCCCACAACGGTGATGAACTCGTTGTCGGCGATGTCCAGCGACACCTGGTCCAGCGCGGTGAACATGTCCTTGCCAAGGGCAAAGGTCTTGGTGACCGACTGCACGGAGATCTTGGCGGTCATCGGCGCTCCTGCCATCCGGTGAGTTTGCGTTCGGCCATCAGGAGGACGCGGTCCATCAGCAGGCCGAGGATCCCGATCGAGATCAGGCCGACGAAGATCGTCGGCAGGTCGTAGTAGAGCTGCGCGTTCTGCATCCGGAAACCGAGGCCCTGCTGTGCGGCGATCAGCTCGGCGGCGACCAGGGTGGCCCAGGCCGACCCCAGACCCACCCGCATGCCGACGAGGATGAACGGCGTCGACGCGGGCACCACCACCCGGGCGAAGATGCCGGCGTCCTTGGCGCCGAGCACCCGGGCCGCGTTGATCAGCGTGCGGTCGACGTTGACCACGCCCTGGAACGTCGAGATCACGCAGGCGAGGAACGCGGCCAGGAAGATGACGAAGATCTTCGGCGCCTCGCCGATCCCCATCAGCACGATGGCCAGCGGGATGATCGCCAGCGGTGGAACGGTGCGGAAGAACTGGATCCACGGCTCGACCAGTCCGCGGACGACGGCGTACCAGCCCATCAGGAACCCGACGGGGACGGCGGCGGCGGTGCCGAGCGCGAAACCGATCAGGACCCGCGTCAGGCTGGCCAGGACGTCTTTGCCCAGCGTGCCGTTGCCGATCAGGGTGATCGCCTGCGCGACGACCTCGGGAGGCGTGGGCAGTTTGAGTCCGGCGAGAGCCAGCGCCCACCACACCGCGATACCGAGGCCGACCGAGACCGCGTTCAGGAGCAGGGGAAGACCACCGACCCGAGCGCGAGATCGTCCTCCGGCGCGGTCGCGCGGCTTCGCGCCGCGGGCGGTCTGTTCACTGATGACGGCCATCGGCCACTCCTCGGGTCTGCCGCGGGCGGATTGCCGCCCGCGAACCGGCGCCGTCCGACGCCGGCGTCTCTGGGTAGCCCGCCAGGAGCGGCGAGCTGTGGAACACCGCGGCGAGGGCACCGAGCGCGCCGTCGTCGTCGGCGAGGTGCGCCGCCCGTACACCGGGGGAGGCGGCGCCCGGAAAGAGCTCGTAGGCGACTGTCGCGGCGGCCTGCTGGACGATCACGGGCGCGAGCCGGGTGATCTCGCCGCCGATCACGATCTCGGCGGGGTTCAGCGCCATCGCGACAGCGGCGAGGACGCGGCCGACCGCCGCGGCAGCGTCACGCAGTACCCGGTCGGCCACCGGGTGCGATCTCGCGACCGCGGCCGCCAGATCGTTCAGACTCTCCACTGGGAGCCCGGCGGCCCGGCAGGCGGCCAGGATCGCTGGGACCGAGGCGACGGTCTCGAGGCAGCCGTTCTTGCCGCAGCGGCAGGGGCCGCCGTCGGCATTCACCGTGACGTGGCCCAGTTCGCCGGCCAGTCCGGCGGAGCCGGACACGAGGCGTCCGCCGACCACGAGCCCGCCCCCGACTCCGTCGGACAGACGGACGTAGAGGAGGTGCTCGATCGCCTTCTCGCCGAAGATCGCCTCGGCGAGCGCCGCGAGCCGGGTGTTGTTGTCGACGATCACCGGTGCGCCGAACCGCTCGAGGAACGCTTCGTCGACCGAGGCCTCGTGGAAACCGTCGGCCGCCACCCGGTGGGACGGGTAGTCGCGCACACCAGGTTTGCCCGAGTACGGCCCGGGGATGCCGATGCCCACACCCTGCAGGGCGCCGTAGTGGACGCCGAACTTGTCACTGAGTCGTTCCACCAGACGGAACGCGACGTCGAGCCGGGTCGGCCAGTCGATGTGGTCCTCGTACCGGTCGGAGCCCGACGCGACGATCTCGTGCGAGGCGTCGGCCACGGTGACGTGCACGCGGCGATGCCCGAAGTCGACGCCCATGAACTGTCCGGATGCCGGGTCCAGGGCCAGCCGCTCGGCGGGCCGGCCGCTGCCCTCACGGTGCGCCGCGTCGGTGTCGGTCACCACGATGGCGCCCCGCTGCAGCAGGCTCCCGGTGATCTCGGACAGGGTCGTACGGGACAGGCCGACGGCGCGGGCGATCTGGTTCCGGCTGAGCGCGCCCTGCTCCCGCAGCACCTGGAGGACCCGCTCTTCGTGGGTCCTCCGCATCAGCGCCTGCACTCCTGGATAGGTCTGCACCTTCGTGACGCTAGGAACCCGGAATTATTCCGTCAACAGTCCGACATAATTCGGCTTCTTTTTCGACGGCCAGGCCATCACAATTGCTGGACGCCGGGGGAGCGTGCGCTGGGGACGTGCCGTGGCGGCCAATTGTGATGGCCTGGAGATCCGAGCTCAGGCGCGGCGGAGGGTGATGTTGCCGCCGTGGGTGCGGGCGCGGACGGTGACGGTGCGGGTGGGGTTCTCATCGGACTCCAGGTCGTTGAACACGCGGCCGATCGAGGTGTGTGCGTCCAGCGCGGCCGCAGTTCCCGCGGGGACGCCGATCGCGACCTCGCCGGTGGCGGTGTAGAGGTCGACGGTGCCGGTGCCGAGGGCACCGACGCGGATGTCGCCGTTCGCGGTCCGCGCGTTGACCTCGGCGCCGGCCGCTTCGACGGTGATGTGGCCGGTGGCCGACTTGGCGCGCAGGGTGCCGGCCACCTTGCCGACCCGGATGTCGCCGTTCGCGGTCTTCAGCTCGCACGAGCCGACCTCGCCCTCGACGACGTACTCGCCCTTCGCCGTGTACCCCTGGACGTCGGAGCCGGTCGGCAGCTCGATCAGGACCTCGATCGCGCCGTACCGCTTGCTGAACATGGACCTCAGCTTCGGGTGCTTGACCTGCAGCTTCCCGTCGGTGAACTCGATGACCACCTGCTCGGCGGCCTTCACGTCGAGCTCCCAGGTGGGGTCGACGGGCCGGACCTCGACGACGGTGACGGTACGGTCGCTCGCCTTGACGGTGATGTCGCCGAAGATGATGTCGACGGCGGCGGAGATCGGTGCTGGGGTGCTGAAGGTCGCCATTTCGAGTGCTCCTGAGTCGTGATCCGGCTGATGACGACAACTCTGGCCGGGTGCGCTGACAAGGCTCTGTGATCCCTGCGGACACGGCGCTGACACCGTGTAGGCGGCGTGTCAGGTGCGTGTCAGGACGCCCGCCGAAGGTGTTCCCATGACAACTTCGGCGATCGCGGTCACAGGACTGCGCAAGGCATTCGGCGACAAGACCGTGCTCGACGGGATCGACCTCGACGTCCCCGCGGGCACCGTCTTCTCCCTGCTCGGCCCGAACGGGGCCGGCAAGACGACAACGGTGAACGTGCTGACCACGTTGACCAAGGCAGACGGCGGTACGGTCCGGGTGGCCGGGCACGACATCGCGACCGAGGCCAAGGCGGTCCGGTCCGCGATCGGGGTCACCGGCCAGTTCGCGGCCGTGGACGAGCTGCTGACCGGTCGCGAGAACCTCCAGCTGATGGTCGACCTGAGCCAGGGCGCGGGCGACGAGGTCGTCGACCGGCTCCTGGAGCGCTTCGACCTCGCGGAGGCGGCCGACAAGTCCGCGGCGACGTACTCCGGTGGTATGCGCCGCAAGCTCGACCTGGCGATGACCCTGGTCGGCGACCCGCAGATCATCTTCCTCGACGAGCCGACGACGGGCCTCGACCCGCGCAGCCGGCGCACCATGTGGACGATCATCCGCGAGCTGCTGGCCGACGGCGTGACCATCTTCCTGACCACGCAGTACCTCGACGAGGCCGACCAGCTGGCCGACAGGATCGCGGTACTCGACAAGGGCCGATTGGTTGCCCAGGGCACCCCGGAAGAGCTCAAGCGGCAGATCCCCGGCACCCACGTCCGGTTCCGGTTCGGCTCCGTCGAGGACCTCGACACGGCCGCCCGGATCATGCCCGACTCCACCCGGGACGACGACGCGCTGACCTTGCGGGTCCCCAGCGACGGCGGCACCCAGTCGGTCCGCAAGCTGCTCGACCGGCTCGACGAGTACTCGATCGACGCCGACGAGTTCTCCGTCAACACCCCTGACCTCGATGACGTATTCCTCGCCCTGACCGGCCACGACACCGCGGAGGTAGTCGCGAAATGAAGAACCCCTCGATCGTGATGCTGCGCCGCAACCTCAAGCACATCGCGCGGAACCCGACCTCCGTCTTCAACGCGGTCCTGATGCCGGTCGTGGTGATGCTGATGTTCGTCTACATGCTCGGCGACGCGTTCAGCGTCGGCGTCCCGTACGTCGACTACGCGACCCCCGGCATGCTCCTGCTGGCGGTCTGCTACGGGCTCGGCGCCGTGGCGACGGCGGTGAACTCCGACATGACCAAGGGCATCATCAACCGCTTCAAGGTGATGGACGTGCCGCGGGGCGCGGTCCTGACCGGGCACGTGATCGCCAGCGTGATGACCAACCTGATCGCGATCGCCGCGATCATCGGGGTCGCGTTCGCGCTCGGCTTCAACCCGTCCGCGAGCTTCGCCCAGTGGCTCGGCGTGATCGGTCTCGTCGTACTGCTCGGGGTCGCGACCGGCTGGCTGACCGTTGCCCTCGGCCTGTTCGCGAAGACCCCGGAGACCGCGGGCCTGGCCTCGGTGCCGCTGGTGATGCTGCCGTTCTTCAGCAGCGCGATCGTGCCGGCCGACAAGATGGGTCCCGGTGTGAAGCAGTTCGCGCAGTACCAGCCGTTCACGCCGATCATCGAGAGCCTGCGCGGGCTGCTGAACGGCGCGCCGGAGACCGGTGACATGATCGCCGCCTTCGCCTGGTGCCTCGGGATCGCCGTGGTCGGGTACGTCTGGGCGACCTCGACGTTCAAGAAGCGAGCGTGACCTCGACGAGTTCTCGCCAGCTCGCCTGCCGGCCCTCTTCCGTCGCCTCGGTGAACTTCGCGTCACCGAGGCGGCGGCGCGTCTCCTGCTCCACCTTGGCCACATCGGGGTTGGACCGGTCGGGCAGGCCTCGTACGACGGCGCTCGCGGCGAGCAGGCGCGCGGCCTGCTCGTCCTGATCGGTGCGCAAGGCAAGATCCGCGATCCCCACGAGCATCTGCGCGATCCCGGGGGCGTGCCCGCTCTCGGTCGCTGCCTGAAACGCCGCGCTGCGGTGCTGCCAGGCCTGGTCGAGATCCACGGCCAGGTAGCCGAGTACGTCCTGGATCATCGCGCGCAGGTTCGCCCGCTCCGCCTCGTGGCCCAGCAGGGTCGTCGCGAGGTCGAGCTGCCGGCGTGCCTCCTCGGCGTCGCCGCTCCAGCGCGCGAGCTCCGCCTTGCACAACGCCACCTCGACCAGGGCCTCCGGCCACGCGACGCGGTCCGCCTGCCGCAGCGATTCCGCCATCGCGGTCGCGCTCGCCTCGTGGTCGTCTGCGAGCCAGTACAGCTGGGCCTGCCGCGACCGCATCCGTACGACGTCCTCGGTGGCCCCGACCTCCGCGGCGACCGCGATCGCCTGCTCGTAGTACTCGCACGCGTCGGCGAACTCACCACGTACGGCGACCCGGTCCGCCAGCTCGGTCAGCGCGAACGACATCCCCCAGCGTTCGCCGATCGCACGGAACTCGCCGAGCGCGGTCTCGAGCGCGACGTCCGCGTCCACGTCTCCGTCGCCGAGCATGATCCGCATCTTGCCGGTCTGCAAACGCGCAAGCGCCCGTACCCAAGGATCTTCGTCGGTGAGCAGCGGCTCGAAGGCGGACACGAACTCGGACGGCCCTTGCAGCAGGCGTTCGAGTGCTTCCGACATCGTCACCGCCGGATGCGTGTTCTTGACCCGCCGGCTGACGTCCGCGGCCTTGCGGATCCATTCCTCGGCGTTGCTCTCGTCGCGTCCGCGTCCCGAGGTCATGAACCCGGTGACGAACGCGTACACCACCGCGCGGGTCTCGTCGGGGGCCTCGCCCGGGACCGCCGGGGCCGCCATCAGGAACTCGCTGCCCTCGACCTTGTGCCCGGCGAACCACCAGTACCACCCGGCGGCCGCGGCGAGCCGCATCGCGCCTTCCGCGTCACCGGCCGCCAGCACGGCCCGCATCGCCGCGGCGATGTTGTCGTGTTCGCCTTCGACGATCGCCAGCCATTCGAGCTGCTCGGTCCGGCGCAGGTGCGGGTCGGCGGTCTCGGCCAGCTCGGTGAAGTAGGCGAGATGGGTACGGCGGGTCTGGTCGGTCTCGCCCGCTTCCTCGAGACGCTGGTGGGCGTACTCCTTGATCGTGCCGAGCAGCCGGTACCGCGGCGCGCCCTCGTCCTTGGTGACCACCAGCGACTTCTCGGTCAACGCGGTCAGCAGGTCGAGCACCTCCCACGACTCGACCTCACCACCCGCGCAGACCTGCTCGGCCGCCTCAAGGCTCGCGCCGCCCGCGAAGACCGAGAGCCTGCGCAGGGCCGACCGCTCGGCGTCGGAGAGCAGCTCCCAGCTCCAGTCGACCACTGCGCGCAGCGTGCGGTGGCGGGGGAGCGCCGTACGACTGCCGCCGGTCAACAGGCGGAACCGGTCGTCGAGGCGGTTCGCGAGCTGCTCCAGCGACATCGTGCGCAACCGGGCCGCGGCCAGCTCGATCGCCAGCGGCATACCGTCCAGCGCGCGGCAGATCCGGGCCATCGTCTCCGGATCCAAGGCGAGGTCCGCGCGGACGGCCCGTGCCCGGTCCTGCAGCAGACGGACGGCCGGCGAGGCGTCGATCTCGCTGTTGCCGGTGGGGAGCGCGAGTGGTGCGACCGGCCACAGCGCTTCGCCGGTGATACCGAGCGGTTCCCGGCTGGTCGCGAGGATCCGCAGCCGCGGGCACTCGCCGAGCACCCGGTGCGCGAACGTCGCCGCGGACTCGATCACGTGCTCGCAGTTGTCCAGGATCAGCAGCATCGCCCGCTCGCGGACCGCGGCGATCACCCGGTCCGTCGGGGCCGCGTCCGGTACGTCGCCGAGCAGCGCGTCCCGCAGCGCCAGCGCGCCGAGCGTCGCCTGCGCCACGTCCCCGTCGGCGCCGATCGCCGCGAGCTCGACCATCCAGGCGCCGTCGGGCAGGTCGCCGAGCACGGTCCGCGCGGTCTCGGTCGCGAGCCTGGTCTTACCCGATCCGCCCGGCCCGATCAGCGTGGTCAGGCGGTGTCCAGCGATCAGGTCGCGGACGGTGGCGATGTCGGCGTCCTTGCCGACGTACGTCGTGAGCTCTTCGCGGAGGTTCGTGTTCCGCTTCTCGTCCCGGCGTACCAGCTCGCCGCGGAGGAGGGCGACGTGCAGGGCGGACAGCTCCGGTGAGGGGTCGACGCCGAGTTCGTCGGCGAGGGTTTCGCGGGTGCGCTCATACACGCGAAGCGCCTCGGTATCGCGGCCGGAGGCGACCAGAGCGCGCATCAGGGCGGCGACGAGGCGTTCGCGCACCGGGTGGGCGGCGACCAGGTCGGTCAGCTCAGTGACGAGATCCGCGCCGTGGCCGAGGGTGATTTCGGCGTCATACCGGTCCTCCATCGCGGTCAGGCGGAGTCCGTCGAGCCGGGTCACGGCCGCGTCGAACGCGCCGCTCTCGGTCAGCCCGACATCCTGCATCGCCGAGCCACGCCACAGCGCGAGCGCCTCACGCAGCAGCCGGACACCTTGCGGGTCCTGGTCGGTGCGGGCCCGGGTGAGGAGGCGCTCGAACCGTACGGCGTCCACAGCGTCGGGATCGATCTTCAACCGATAGCCGTCCGTGTGGCCCTCGACCGAGCCGTCCGGAAGCACCTTCCGCAGCCGCGACACCAACCGCTGCAAGGCGTTCGCGGCGTCCGACGGCGGTTGCTCACCCCAGATCCAGTCCACCAACGTGGCCTTAGGAACCACCCGCCCGGCGTCCAGCGCAAGCACAATCAACAGCCCACGCAACCGAGCCCCCGGCACGTCGACAAGCCCCCCATCGCCCGCGCGCACCTCAAACGGCCCCAACATCCCAATCTGCACCCACCAGATCTTGCCACGCACCCAGTGCTTACCTGACCACTTCCCCGCGCAGGCTGGTGACGCCGACGCAGGTCGGGTTGGGTGGAGGGGGATACGGCATCACGATCCTGGCTCCGCCGCCGCAGCTCTAGCTGACGGCCTTCTTGATCAGCGCGATGAGCTGCTTCTCGACTGCCGGCGTCAGCTTCGTGATGGCGTACGACGTCGGCCACATCGCGCCGTCGTCGATGTTGGCGGAGTCCTGGAAACCGAACGTGGAGTAGCGGTACTTGAACTTTGCGGCGTCCTGGAAGAAGCAGACGATCTTGCCGTTCTTCGCCCAGCCGGGCATGCCGTACCACAGCTTCGGGGTGAGTTCCGGCGCGATCTGCGGGATCAGCTCGTTCAGCCGCTCGGCGATCTCGCGGTCCGCGTCGGCCATGCCCGCGATCTTCGCCGCCTGCGCCTCGGCCGGGTTCTCCTTGCTCTTCAGCTCCTTCGCGTGCTCCTTCATCGCGTCCCGCTCGGCTTCGCTGAACCCGTCGTACGACTTCTTCGTGTTCTTCGTGGTGGCCATCGGACTCTCCCTTGTGTGGTTGCCGTCTCCAACACCCCAAACACTAGAAGCCGCCGCACACCCTCGCTTCTCGAAAACTGATCGATCTGACCACCTTGCGCGTCAGGTGTGCTCGGCGGTGGATTTGATGTTGGCGAGGGTGGTCCGGATCCCTCGCCGTTGTTTGGCGGGCAGCCGGAGGACGGCGTACATCGTCTTCAGGGTCCACGCGCCTTTCGCCGGTGGCAGGACCTCCATGTGATGGGTGAGACGGGTGCCGTCCAGCTCCGGCGTGACGGTGTAGGACCAGAAGACCCGGCCGCCTTCGCCGCGATTGGCCTCTTTCATCGGCGGGAACGAGACCCAGCCGAAGTTGTGGTCCGGAACCCACGTGGTCACCTCGGACGGCGCGTCGAACTTCTGCGGCCCGAACTTCTCGTGCGCGATCCAACGCGCTCCGACGTGCAGCGTGTCATCGAAGTCGATGACTTTGGTGATGCTCTTCGGGCCGGCGTACTCCGGATGCCGCCGAACGTCGGTGATCAGCTGCCAGACGGCGTCCGGTGTGGCGTCGACGTGGATGGTCTCCTCGATGTCTACGAGTGCCTGCATGGTCCCTCCCCGGTGGTGCTGTCTCCACGATGCGCCGATCCCGGGCGCCCGTCGAGGGGGTTGCCCTGAGCATCCATCCGGGTCTGTGGATGTGACGACGGTCACGTTCGGTGTCGTCACGAACTGGGGGTGGGCGCGGTCAGGTGGGCATGCTCGCCTACCTCCGCGCTCAGCTGTCGGCGTAGAGGCAGAACGGGTGGCCGGCTGGATCGAGTAGAACGCGGACGTCGGTCTGGGGCTGGAACTCGGCGAGCGTGGCGCCGAGTTCCAAGGCATGCTCAACGGCGGCGTCGAGATCACCGACCTCGACGTCCAGGTGCATCATCATCTGCTGCCGTCCCTCGACAGCCGGCCAGACCGGGCGCTCCCACGGCGCGGACGTTTGTGCCTGGAACGCGACGTACGTCTCGGAGTTGCCGGGAACCGCGAGGGTGAACTCGTTGGGCTCGTTCTTGTGGATCTCCCAGCCGAGCACCTCGTGGTAGAACAGCCCGAGCGCCTGCGGGTCCGGTGCGTCGATCACCGTCCCGAACCAGTGCCCCTTCGCGGATCGTCCTCTGAGCATCGCAGTACCTCCTCCTATGGGCCTACGACGCTAGAGGAGCGATCCGACAAATCAGCGTTTCCGGTAGACGGCGGTGTAGGTGGTGCTCACCGCCGGTGCGGTGATGGTGTGGTTCACCGGACCTCCGTCCGACCACGATGTGAAGTAGTACGTGAACTTGTTGAACTGCTGTGGAGACGGAGCGCTGACCGAGTTCGCCGAGCCGACCACGACGGTGACGGAGAACGGTGTCGAGCGTGGCGCCTCGTTGACGACCATGTTGGTCAGGGTGAGCCCGCCCGGGTTGGTCCGGAACGTGAGTACGACGGTCCGCGGGTCCAGCCGGACCGAAGTCGTCGAGGACAGACCTCCGGAATCGGTCGCGGTCAACGCCAGTTCGAGCCAGGACGGATAAGGGTGGTCCGGTGCCGCGAATGTCCCCGCAGAACCGCCGACCGTCTCCACCTCGTGCGTGTGGCAGTCGGACGGCGTGAAGCAGTGATGCATGATCAGCTTCCAGCTCAGCGCGGACGCAGGCAACGACCCGTCCTGCAGGTCGGTCGCATGGCCGCTGAAGGCGATCTGGTCACCGACCTTCCAGGTCAGGCTCGCTGCGGGCGAGTCGATCACCGCCGTCGGCGCCGTGTTGCCGGCCGTGACCGTGACGGACGTCGTACCCGTCGCTCCCTGGTTGTCCGTCACCCGGAGGCTCGGGTGATAGGTCCCCGCCGCGCTGTAGGTGTGCGTCGCCGTCGCGCCGGTCGCGTCGCCGAACGTGCCGTCACCGTTGAGATCCCACGAATAGCTGAGCGGTCCGCCCTCGGGATCGGACGACGCGCTGCCGTTGAAGTTGACGGTCAGCGGGACGGCGCCACTGGACGGGGTTGCCGTGAAGGCCGCGGTCGGCGCCTGGTTGGCGGCCGTGAAGGTGATGCGGTGTACGGCGCCACTCTCCATGTCGACGTAGAACAGGTCGCCGCCCGGACCGGTCTTGAGGTCAACCGGATGGCCGGCGGCGCCACCCGTCGAGTCGACGCCGACGAACGACCGCAGTCGGGCCGGATCGGGCAAGCCGTTCGTACCGGGCAGCATCGCCCAGATCTCGTTCCGCGAGTGGTCGGCGAAGAACAGCGCGCCGTTGTACTCCGACGGATACGACCCACCCTGGTAGAAGGTGATCCCGGTGATCGACGAACCGCCGGTGCGGCAGCCGGTGTAGCTCACCACGCAGGCGTTGTGGTTGTAGGCGTAGTACGGCGCGACGACCGAACCGGGCGTCGAGTACAGCGACGAGCACGACGACAACCCGGCACCCTGGTACCCGCCCTGGGCGGGCGTCCCCTCGTAGCAAGGCCAGCCGAAGTTGTTCGCGGTCGTCGGGACCACCACTCGGTTGATCTCTTCCCACGAGTTCCACCCGACGTCGCCGATCCACAGCTCGTCGGTCCCCGGGCGCTGCGTCATCCGGAACGGATTACGTACGCCGTAGGCAACGATCCGCCGGGCGTTCGGATCCGCCGAGGAGATGAACGGGTTGCCCGGTGCGCCGGCACCCGTGCTGGGGACGAGGCGCAGGATCGCGCCGTCCAGCGTGGCCGGACCGCTGGGACGGCGGACGCTCTGACTGCGCAGCGCGCCACCTTGCGCGTTCGGTGCTGTCAGAGCGGTGCCGACCGAGCCCGGCGGATCTCCGCAGGGGTTCGCCTGGTCGCCGGCGTAGGTCGCGCCGTACTGGCCGTAGTCGACGTTGTTGAAGCTCGCGCCGTCGCCGCCACTGACGTAGAGGTAGCCGTCACGCCCGAAGAGCAGCGTGCCGACCGAGTGGCTGGGGAACTGCTGGCACCAGTCGTTGATCAGTACCTGCTCGGAGCCGGTCATGACGTTGCCGCTGATCTGCAGCCGGGACAGCCGGGCCGACACGAGACAGCCGTCCGTGGTCGGGCCGGGTGGTGTCGGGCAGGCGTCGTTCCACCGCGGGGCGGTTCCGCCGATCGCCGCGTCGTACGCATAGAGCACGTAGATGTACGGGTCGGCAGGGAAGTTGGGTGGCAGCGCGAGACCTAGAAGGCCGCGGTCCCAGTAGTCGCCGACCTGGAGTGACAGGTCGGCGACAGTGACTGGACTGGTGTCGGTGAGACTCTGGAAGATCTTGATCACGCCGTTCTTCTGGCCGACGACGATCCGCCCGTCCGGCGCGAACTGCAGCACCGTCGGGTTCGTCAATCCGCTCAGGACGACCGAGTCGCGGAACCCGGTGGGCAATGTTTCTGCTTTGGCCGCGCCTTGACTGAGTACTGCGGCGACCAAGAGCATCGCCGCCGCCATGCTGATCCGTCCGCGCCCGTGCGCGGTTCTACCGAGACCCCACATCTCGTCCCCCACTTCTCAGCGCCTCAGACCCCTCCGGGCGCTGTCTGTGGTTCAGAATGCGCCCATCCACGGCAACCGTCGAGTGGGTAGCTGCCCGCAGCCGGCCGAGTTCAGCAGGTAGCCGACACTGGAGTCGTGAATCGATTGGACGACCTTGCTGCCGAAGGCGAGCCGGAGAAGGAGTTCAACCCAGGCATCGCCGCCCGCTTCCCCCGCAAGACCGCCGCCGGCGGCGCACTGATCCGCGACCACGCCGGCCGGATCCTCTTCCTCGAACCCACCTACAAGCCGACCCTCGACATCCCCGGCGGCATCGTCGAGTCCGACGAGTCCCCGTACGAGGCGTGCTGCCGTGAGGTGCAGGAGGAGATCGGCCTCGACCTGGAGATCGGCCGCCTGCTGGTCGTCGACTGGGTCCCCGCCCACGGCCCGTGGTCGGACTCCCTGGCCTTCATCTTCGACGGCGGCATCCTGGACGACCCCGCCCTCACCCTCGACCCCACCGAAACCCGAGCGCACCACTACCTCACCCTCACCGAGGCAACTCCCCGCCTCCGCCCTTCCATGACCCGCCGCCTAACCCTCGCCCAACAAGCCCTAACCACCGGCACCCCCACGTACGCCGACTTCGGCCACCCCATCTGAGGGCCGGTGATGCGCAGCTCGACAGGACGTGTCGGGCGGTGGGGTAGTGCACCTGAGCGTGGATCGCCAGGCCATCACAATGCGGCCGCTCCCGCCGCGACGAGCGTGACGGGAGCGGTGGAGGGGTAATTGTGATGGGCTGGCGGTCCGGGCCTACCCGGCGGTGGCGAGCATGGTGGGACGGTAGAGGGTCAGGCCCTCCTCGTCGACGACGGCGACCCGGATCGCCGACGGGGTGGAGTCCTGGTGCGGTACGGCGAAGACGGCGGTCGCGCGGCGGCCGTCGTACCTGGCGGCGTAGCTCACGAACCGCCAGTCCTCGTCGTCCCAGTAGTCGTGGATGTCGGAACGCAGCAACCCGTCGACCGCGCGGTACGCCGGGCTGAGCAGGACCCGCCGCTGCGTCGCGGCGAGCGGTGTGTCGTCGGAGGCCGTACCGGCGTACGGGTGGCTGAGCCGGATCCGGATCCGCCGCAGCGGCAGCAGCCAGTACCGGTCGAGCTCGGCGGACAGCATCGCGAACGCCGCCGCCTCGACGACGAGCACGAGCACCCCCGAACCCGCTGACCACCAGCCGGTTGAGGCGAAAGCCGCTGCCACAGCAGTTGCCAGCAGCAACAAAGCGCGCGCGATCGCTCGTGCGCCAACTGGTCTGGCCGACTTCCCGGTACACCCACAGGACGCCTCGGGTACGACGATCTTCGAGTAGATCAGGAACCCGGTGAAGCCGGCCGCCAGCACCATCGCGGCGAGCGCCTCGAGGGTCCAGACGGGTGGCAACAGGAGGCCCAAGGCAACCAACGCCTCGACCCCGGCAACAGTCCGGTACGCCGTGATTGCCCGCGACTCGCCGACGAGTCGCGGTAACGCCGTACGCTCGGCCTGCTTCGGATCGGCGAACTTGCCGTACGACGACCAGAGCAGGAGCAACCCGATCAGAAGCGGCTGAGCAGCCGCCAAGGTACCCATGTCAGTTCGACGTGTAGATGGTCGCGATGTCGATCTCGTTGGTCCCCGGTCGCCAGGCCCCGATCACCTGGGCGTGCCGGCCGACCTTGAGCATCGACAGGTCCGACACCGCGGGCGTGCCGTTGTACACGGCCGCCGTGGTTCCGGACTGGACGTGCCCGACGACTTTCTGCCCGTGGTGGTCGAACTGGACGCCGCTACGCCCGATCGCCGTGATCGCGACGGTCAGGTTGACGATGTTGACCCAGATCGCCTCGGCGGCCAGGATCCCGTCCGGCAGCAGTACGCCGCGCGCGTACAGACCGTCGCCGATCCGGGCCTGGTCGATCGTGGTCGGGCGGAGCTTCCAGACACTCGTCACGCCGGTCAGCTGGATCCGGTGCAGCCGGCCGTCGGATCCCTGTACCTGCAGGAGATCCTGGTTCCGGCCGGTGATCACGCCTTCGGCGAAGTTCGGGTCCGGCTGACCGGCGTCGGGGGACTGCGTGGCGAACGCGGCCTCGGGGGCGAGTGAACCCATGGCGCTCGCGGCGACCAGGCCGGTCGCGCCGAGGGCCGCACGGGTGAGGAGCGAGCGACGGTCCATCGTTGTGGTCATCTCACTCACTCCTCAGCCGACGTCGATGTTCGCGGGGATCAGACCGGCACTCAGGCTCGCGATCGCCGAGAACGCGGCCGGAGTGAGGTCGAGGAGGCGGTTCGCGGCACACGTCCCGCCGCAGCAGGCGCGTTCACCGCAGAACAGGTCGGTCTGCGGACCGCAGTCCGCGATCGAGGTGACGACCCGTTTTCCGTTGCACAGGTTGGTGGTGGCGTGCCGGAAACCGCAGGTACGCCGGGTCATTCCGGTGAACCCGCAGCGGTCCGGACGGGTGATTGACAGGCACGCGTCCGACGTATTCGGCCACGCGTGCTGGAAACTCCCGGAATTACACGTGCCGCAGGCACCGTGACCGGTGCTCGCGCAGGGTCCCCATGCGTTTCCGCAGCAGAACCACGATGCTTCGCCGTTGAATCCGGCCATGACAAATTCCTCCAGGTCTAGGGGCGGTAAGACCTACTGGAACTCTTTTGTACTCCGATCCGGCGGAATCTCCCAGAGGTAATCGCAGAAACGGAAACTTTTTGCCTAGCGCTCGGTACTGAGTACCTGTCCGCGGAGCAGGAACCAGGCGACGACCGCGGTGATCAGCAGGACGGCAGCACCGACGCCGGCGGCGATGGAAACCCCGTGTGCGAAGGACTCTCGCGCTGCATCGAGCAACTGAGCCGCCGCCTCCGGCGGAAGCTGTGCGGCCACCTCGACCGCTCCACCCAGCGACTCGTGTGCCGCGGCAGGCGTGCCCGCGGGACCGGTGAAGTCGCGGTAGACGCCGGTGACGATCGACCCGAGCAGCGCGATCCCAAGCGCCGCACCGAGCTCGTACGCCGTCTCGGACACCGCACTCGCCGCACCCGCTTCCTCCTTCGGTACGGCGGCCAGGATCACGTCGGCGGTGACCGTGAACGAGAACCCAGCACCAGCCCCGACCACGAGCAACGCCGCACCGAGCAACGGATACTCGGTGTCCTGACTGATCGTGGTGAGCGCTGCAAGCGCGAGCCCGATCGCGGCGAGACCACCGGCCACGACCGCGCGCACCGAGAACCGGCGCGCCACCTGCCCGGCGAGCAGACCGGCGACGATCGCACCGATCGCGGCCGGCAACTCCGCGAGCCCGGCCTCGATCGGCCGCCGCTCCTGCACCAGTTGCAGGTACTGCGACAGGAAGAAGATCAATCCCGACAGCCCGAGGATCGTGAGCAGATCGGCCAGTACGGCGCTGCTGAAACCACGGCTGCGGAACAACCGCAGGTCCAGCAACGGGATCGGGAGCCGACGCTGACGACGTACGAAACCGTAGAGGGCGATCGCGCCGATCACGCCCGCGGCCAGCGAGATCCAGCCGAACCCGTGCGCCGCGAACTCCTTGATCGCGTAGACGATCCCGATCATCCCGACCATCGACAGCACGACACTGATCAGGTCCCACGGACCCGGCTGCGGGTTCCGGGACTCCGGGAGGAGGCGAGCGCCGACGACGACCAGTACCGCCATCACCGGCAGGTTGATCAGGAACACCGAACCCCACCAGAAGTTCTCCAGCAGTACGCCGCCGACGATCGGGCCGATCGCCATTCCCGCCGACGCCGCGGCGCCCCAGATCCCGATCGCGACGCTGCGCTCCCGCGGGTCGTGGAACAGGTTGCGGATCAGGGCGAGCGTGGCCGGCATCAGCGTCGCGCCCGCGACCCCGAGCAGTGCTCGCGCCACGATCATCAGCTCGGCCGAGTTCGCGTACGCGTTCAGCACCGAGATCGCGCCGAACGCCGTCGCGCCGATCAGCAGGATGCGCTTGCGGCCGATCCGGTCGCCGAGGCTGCCCATCGACACGAGCAACCCGGCCAGCACGAACGAGTACGCGTCGCCGATCCACAGCAGTTGAGTGCCCGACGGCTTCAGATCCTCCGAGAGGAATGGCGTCGCGAGCCCGAGCACCGTTGCGTCAACGGCGACGAGCAGAACGGCCAGCACGAGTACGCCGAGCGCCAGCCAGCGCCTCGGCCGCGTGATCGCTTGCTGCTTCATTTCTCTCTCCGTACTGCGCCACCGAGCAGCAACTCGGTGACGTTCGAACTGAAGTCCTTGGGGGCGACCCGTCCTTCGCAGATGGCCCAGGCCGCGGAGACCAGCAGCCCGTAGAGCGCTTCGGTCAGCCACACCGGGCTGAGGTCGATGCGGAACTCGCCTGCTTCCTGACCGCGCCGGAACAGGGCGACCATGCGCGCGTCGAGCCTGGCCCAGCCCTCGTTCAGCTCCTCGCCCTCGAACAGTTGGTTCTCGGAGTACAGGAACGCGAGCAGTCCCGCGGCCGGCTCCAGCTCTAGCACCAAGCGCCGTACGGCGTCCGGGGCCGGGCCGTCGTCGACGGCCGCCCTCTCCGCTGCGGCCTCGCACTCGGCGATGCCGAGCTCCTCGAGCGCCCGGACCAGCGCGTCCCGCCCGGCGAACTGCCGGTTGAGCGTGGCGCGACTGATCCCGGCGGCCCGCGCCACCTCGTCCATGGTCGCGGAGGACTTCCGCATCAGCAGACTCGCGGCGGCCCGCAGTACCTGCTCTCGATCAACAGCCATGAGACGACAATACCTCAAATGAGACAGTGGTGTCTCATCGAGTTCTCTAGCATTGAAGCCTGTATGCGGTATACGATCACGGAGAGCGTGTCGGGTGTGACCTGGTGAACGGTGAGATCGATCGGGACCCTATACACTTGCCGCGTTTGTGGAGGGGAGTATCCCGCCACGGCAGCGTCGTCATCACGGGAGGCCTGGGCGGCCGAACCGGTGCTGCCGGCCCGGACCGATCGAGCACGAGATCATCCGGGTGGGAGAGACCTCCGGACCAAGCCAGCTGTACGCCGACGTCCGGAGGTTCGTCATGGTCTCTGTCATGTCCCCTGCCGTCTGGGTGCTGACGATCGCCGGGTTGCTCGCGATCGTCGCGTTCGACCTGATCGTGATCGCGCGCCGCAACCACACCGTGACGATCAAGGACGCGACCCGCTGGGTGCTGTTCTACGTCGGCCTGGCCGGGCTGTTCGCGCTCGGGCTGTTCCTGTTCAGTCCCGGACAGTCGGGCAGCGAGTTCGTCGCCGGGTACATCACCGAGTACAGCCTGAGCGTCGACAACCTGTTCGTGTTCGTGATTATCATGGCGCGGTTCGCCGTACCGAGCCTGGCGCAGGACAAGGTGCTGTACATCGGCATCGTGGTCTCGATGCTGCTCCGGGCGGTCTTCATCCTGGCTGGCGCGGCCGCGATCTCGGCCGCGAGCTGGGTCTTCTACATCTTCGGCGCCTTCCTGGTCTACACCGCGGTCCGGCTGGCGATCGAGGGCGAGAACGACGAGTCCGACTTCCAGGAGAACGTCGTGATCCGCGGGATGCGCCGGATCCTGCCGCTGCAGCACGACTACGACGGCGCCAAACTGGTCACCAGGACCGACGGCCGCCGGATGCTCACCCCGCTCGTGATCGTGATCTCCGCGATCGGGATGGCGAACGTGATCTTCGCGCTGGACTCGATCCCGGCGATCTTCGGCCTCACCCAGGACGCGTACATCGTGCTGACCGCGAACGCGTTCGCGCTGATGGGTCTGCGGCAGCTGTACTTCCTGATCGGCGGCCTGCTGGAGCGGGTCGTCTACCTGAACGTCGGCCTGTCGGTGATCCTCGCGTTCATCGGCGTGAAGCTGATCATCGAGGCGCTGCACGGCTCGCACATCGACGACATCGGCGCGATCCACCTGCCGCACATCGGCATCCTGACCTCGCTCGGCTTCATCGTCGGCACGCTGTTCGTCACCACGGTCGCCAGCCTGCTCAAGTCGGCGCGCGACAACCGCCGCGAAGCGATCCGCATCAAGATCGACGAATGAACCACTGCCGATCAGACGGCCGTGGTACTGCGGGCTTCCTTGAGCCGCAGGTACAACGCCGGGATCGGTAGCCAGATCAGCGCGGATCCGAGCAGTGCGCCGCGCAACGACGTACGGCCGAGGGCACCGAGCGGTGGGCCGCCGACGACCTGACCGATCGCGTTCGCCTGCGACACCATCGACAGCACGGTCGCCCGGGAACGCGAGTCGACGTGCCGGTTCAGCCAGCCGGAGTGGATCGGAGTAGCGACGGTGTCGGCGATCTGTCGCAGCCAGAGCGCCGCGAGCGCGAGCCAGAGGTTCCCGGCGAACGCGAACAGGAACATGCCGAGGACGTCCAGCGCGGCGAGCGTCGCGAGGATGCCGGTCGGGTGCGAGGCCTGCAGGCGTTCGGCGGAGAAGCGGTTCAGCAGCAGTGATGCACCCAGCGAGAGGGCCGTGCCGGCCAACGCCAGGAGGGTGAACCAGAGCGCCGGGTCCGACGTACCGAACACGGTCGGGAAGCTGAAGGTCAAGAGCCGCACCGACCACAACCGGTCGAACGCCTCGCTGGACAGGCCCGCGATCAGGCTGATGACCACCAGCGTCCGTACGACGGGACGCCGCCGGGCGACCGCCAGACCGTGCTTGAACGTCTCGGCCATCTGCCGGAACGTCTCGCGCTCCTCGCGCGGCGTGCGGTGGAAGTTCTGCTCGCGCATGAACACCGCGAGCAGCAGGCCGAGCAGCATCGTCCCCGCACCGGAGATCACCATCGGCAACGGCAGGCTGATCAGTCCGAGACCACCGGCGGTGACCGTGCCGGCGATCTTCGCGGCCAGCTCCAACTGCTGGGTGCGGACGAACACCCGGCCGACCCGTTCGGTGCCGATCTCGTCGGTGATCCAGGCCTGGTCGGCGCCGGACGTGAACGTGTAGCCGACGCCCCACAGCACCTGCGCGGCGAGGATCGCCAGGAACGCCGGTACCAGGCCCTGAAGCAGGAGGCCGGCGCCGATCAGCACGAAGCCGATCACGATCGAGAGTCGGCGGCTGTACAGGTCGGCGACGATGCCGGTGGGGATCTCGAACAGGAAACAGGTGAGCTCGAGCGTGGTCCCGACCAGGACCATCTGCAGTGGGTCGAGTCCGGCGTCGCGGACGTAGTACACGAGGTTGAGCGTGAACGAGAGGGCGGCCAGGAAGGACCAGGCGGCGTTGTAGACGTAGTACGTCGGAGTGGGGTCGGCAGACCGGTAGGAAAGCATTTCGGGTGGCTCCTGAAAGCGCGTGCGGGCAGGACGAAGCGCCGACCGACAAGGTCAAACGCTTGCGTGGCGCACGGACGGCGGCGGGGCCGCGGTGGTGCGCTTTCAGGAGCGAGTACGCATGGCGACAGGGTAGGGGAGACGCGGCGCGTCTGCCTTCGAATTAGCCGACTCCTGTTGGTGATCAGGGGTACTATCGGTAGTGCCTGGCCCGGCCGTTCCCCCGTGATGGTCGGGTCAGGTTTTTCATCGCCCTTTCGGTCCACAGCGGCCCCATCCACCCCGACCTGCCAGGATGCAGGGATGGTCGCGTTGGGTGATGTGACGGAAGCATTGGGGATCGAGCAGGCGCGGCTGGAGCCGACGCGGCGTGGCGACGAGGACTCGGTTCGTAACGGGAACTGGCATCTCTGGACCAGCGACGGCGAGCACCACATCCTCCGCCGGTACCACCTGCTGAGGACTGAAGAGGACCTCACTTACGAGGCCCAGGTGCTCGATCGCCTGACAGCGTGCGGCTGGTGCGTCCCCGCGCGAATCGCCGGCCCGATCCAGTACGACGGACGCCTCTGGGCAGTCACCCGCTTCGTGCCGGGCCAACCACGCCAGAACGAGACCGCGGCGCAGCAGACCGAGCGCGGCGAGGTGCTCGCCCGGATGCACGCGGACCTGAGTGACGTCGACCTGGGCTCGCGGCCCGGGTTCTTCCAGGCCGCGGACCTGGACGCGATGGGGGACTTCCAGGGCTGGGACGGCGGCGTCGAGCTGCTCCGCGAGCAGCGGCCTGACCTTGCCGACAGGGCCGCGCACGCGATGGACGGTGCCAAGGAGCTGGTGCGCGAGCACGACCTGTTGGGACTGCCGCAGACGATCGTGCACGGGGACTTCGCGAGCTGGAATCTGCACTTCGACGACGACGATCGTCTCGCCGGGGTGATCGACTTCGACCTGTGCCACCCGGACAGCCGTGTCTGGGAACTCGTGATCGCCAGGGCGCAGCCGGACATGCTGACCGGCTATCAGCGAGCCGCCGTCGAACCGCTCACCGAGCACGAGCTGGCTGCGATTGAGCCGTTGCGGGTGGTGTTCCGGGTGTTGATGGTGATGGCCGAGCTCTGGAACGGCCGGCAGGCGGGCCGTTTCGACGAGGTGCTGATCGCTCGGCAGCTGGCCGCGATCAGGTCTTGACACAGAACGGCGCAGGCGGGTTGACTGCGATATAGTTAACAGAAGAAATAAATTGTGGATCGATCCGGTGTCGGTGGCTCAGAGCGACCCCGGGTGTGATCGACGTACGCCCGGATCCGGTGGTGAGCCACCGGATCATTCGGCGTTCTGTGATCGGTAGTTGCTAGCGGCAACGCTGGAAAACCCTTACCTGCAAGGGATCTGAGCCCATCGGTCACCGTCCGGTATCGACCCGGGCAGAAAGTCTTCCGCTGCCCCTGGGTTGTGTGTCATCCTCCGGGATAGCGAAACCCGAGATCCTATCGGATATCGGTTCCACTCCAGCGCGTGAGGGAAAGGATGCGGAGTGAGCGCAACCTTCGAGGTGAAACCGGCACCGGCGGCACCGGCATCGCCGGCTGCAGTGACCGCCCGGAAACCACCGCGAACGAGTCGCCGAACCCAGGCCTGGCGCAGTCTCCGGCGGCACTGGCAGCTCTACCTGCTGGTCGTCGTACCGCTCGCGTACTTCGTGATCTTCAAGTACGTCCCGATCGCGAACGCCGTGATCGCGTTCAAGAACTACAGCCCGATCAAAGGCCCGTGGGGCAGTGACTGGGTCGGCTTCCGCAACTTCGAACTGTTCTTCCAGAACCCGGTGTTCTGGACCCTGGTGAAGAACACGTTCCTGCTGTCGGTCTACACGGTGCTCGCGAGCTTCCCGATCCCGATCATCCTGGCGATCGCGCTGAACGAGATCCGCAACGGCCGCTTCAAGAAGCTCGTCCAGCTGGTCACGTACGCGCCGTACTTCATCTCCACCGTGGTCGTGGTGTCGATGACGATCCTGGTGCTGTCGCCGCGGCTCGGGTTCGTCAACGACGCGATCGGGCTGTTCGGCGTACCGTCCGTGGACTTCCTCGGCAATCCGGACTACTTCCGGCACATCTACGTGTGGTCGGACGTGTGGCAGACCACCGGGTACTCCGCGGTGATCTACCTGGCCGCGTTGTCCGGGATCGATCCGGCGCTGCACGAGTCGGCGCGGATCGACGGCGCCAGCCGGCTGCAGCGGATCCGGAACGTCGACCTGCCCGGGATCATGCCGACCGTGGTGATCATCCTGGTGCTGGGCGTCGGCAACATCATGTCGATCGGGTTCGAGAAGGCCTTCCTGCTGCAGAACCCGCTGAACACCGCGCAGTCCGAGATCATCGCCACCTACGTCTACAAGACCGGTCTGCTGAACGCCGACTTCAGCATGGCGACCGCCATCGGGCTCTTCAACTCGGTGATCAACCTGTTCCTGCTGCTCGGCGTGAACTTCGCCGCCAAGCGCATCACCGGAAACGGACTCTGGTCATGAGCATCACTCTGCAAGGCTTCCGGCGTACGTCGGTGAAGCGGTCGGAGCGCACCACGATCGAGGAGACGCGCACCGACAGAATCTTCCTGATCGGCGTGCGGATCATGCTCTGGATCGCGCTGATCCTGGTCGCCGTACCGCTGATCTACATCGTCGCGAACTCGTTCAGCAGCCCGTCGGCGGTGAGCGCCGGCCGGGTGCTGCTCTGGCCGATCGAGCCGAGCCTGCGGGCGTACAAGGAGGCCTTCAGCGATCCGCTGATCATGAAGGGCTACCTGAACTCGTTCATCTACGCGATCGGCGGGACCCTGATCAGCGTCACGCTGACGATCGCGATCGCGTACCCGTTGTCCCGCCGGACGTTCTTCGGCCGGAACGTGATCATGAGCGTGCTGATCTTCACCATGCTGTTCTCCGGCGGCCTGATCCCGACGTACCTGGTGGTCCAGGACCTCGGGATGCTGAACACCCGCTGGGCGATGGTGATCCCGAGCGCGATCGGGGTCTGGCAGGTGATCATCGCGCGGACGTTCTTCCGCAGCACGATCCCCGACGAGCTGTACGAGGCGGCCACCATCGACGGGGCCAGCGATCTCCGGTTCCTGTGGTCGATCGTGCTGCCGCTGTCCAAGCCGGTGATCGCGGTGATCGCGCTGATGTACGCGATCTTCCAGTGGAACAGCTACTTCGACGCGCTGATCTACCTCAAGGACCCCGGCCTGTACCCGCTGCAGATCGTGCTGCGGAACGTGCTGATCCTGAACACCCTCACCGGGTCCACCACCACGACGAGTCTGGCCCAGCAGCTCGAACAGCAACAGCTGGCCAACGTCCTCAAGTACGCGCTCATCGTCATCTCGAGCCTGCCCGTACTGATCATCTACCCGTTCGTCGCGCGCCACTTCACCAAGGGCGTCATGGTCGGCGCGGTCAAGGGCTGACGAAGGTGGTGCCTGGTGGTCCCCCGCCTACTGCGCGGCACTCGGCACGGCACCTCGACGCACGGGTGCAAAGGCCACGATGCTCCGCATCGAGACCTTCGCCCCCGCACGCCGATGCACCGCACCGAGCACCTGCTCGCTACGGCGCGGGACCACCAGCCACCACCTACCCCATTCAGAAAGGAACACCGCAATGCGCTCATCCGTGAGCAAGGTCGTGGCGCTGGCAGCAGCCGGCGCGCTCGTCCTGGCCGCCTGCAGCTCGGACAAGTCCGGCAAGGGTGCGGCGAACGAGACATCGGCGGACGGGAAGGTCGTCATCGACACCTTCACGCCGTCCGACCAGAGCACCAACCTGGACACCAACGCGGTGACCAAGATCATCAGCGACAAGTTCAAGATCCAGTTCCGCTGGCAGACCACGACGTACGACGCCGGGCCGGCCAAGGAGAAGCGGCAGATCTCGCTGGCCAGCGGCGACTACCCGGACCTGTTCTTCCTGATCCCGTGGATCGACGCGTTCACCCAGGCGGAGGTGCTGAAGCTCGGCCAGCAGGGCATCGCCGTACCGCTCGAGGACCTGATCAAGGAGAACGCGCCGAACATCCAGAAGGCGCTGGACTCCAACAAGGAGTACAAGGAGATGTCGACCGCGCCCGACGGTCACATCTACGCGCTCCCGCAGTGGGCGGACTGCTTCCACTGCACGTACCCGGACAAGCTGTGGATCAACAGCACCTGGCTGAAGAAGCTCGGCCTGCAGGTGCCGAAGACCACCGACGACCTGCGCAAGGTGCTCGAGGCGTTCAAGACCAAGGACCCGAACGGCAACGGCAAGGCCGACGAGATCCCGATGACGACCGACCCGCAGGACAGCAGCCTGATCGCGTACCTGATGAACGCGTTCGCCTACGACCCGGTCGGCGCGAACAACGGCGTCCGGTCGCTGCTCACCCTGAACGGCGACAAGGTCACCACACCGGTGACGTCGGACCAGTGGAAGGAAGGCCTGAAGTACATCCACGGCCTCTACAAGGACGGTCTGATCGACCAGGCCGCGTTCACCCAGAACGCGCAGGCGCTGCAGGCCCAGGGCAACAACCCGAAGGCCGTCGTACTGGGCTCCGTGCCGGTGCTGTGGCCGGGCATCTTCGTCCAGCTGGACTCGAAGGACGGCCGGGACAAGCAGTACGACGCCGTGCCGCCGCTGACCGGTCCGGAGGGCAAGAGTTACACGGGGTACAACCACCCGACCTCGACCGGGTACACGTTCATGCTGACCAACAAGGCCAGCAAGGAGGCCCAGGTCGCGGCGATCAAGATGCTCGACTGGATCTACAGCGACGAGGGTCAGATGATCACCAACATGGGCCCCGAGGGTGTCGGCTGGACCAAGCCCGCTGCCGGTGACATCGCGCTCGACGCCAGCACCAAGGCGCTGTACAAGCCGAAGCAGGACGCGCCGAAGAACATCAGCTGGGGCGCGCTCGGTCAGTACAACAACACGCTGGCCTTCCGGAACGCGCAGGTCGTGCCGAAGGACATCTACACCGGCGCCGGCCTGGAGCGGCGGCTGTGGGAGGCCACCAAGCAGTACGAGGGTCACGAGGACAAGGCGCAGTGGTTCCCGCAGACGTTCGTCTGGCCGGACCCGAGCCTGAGCGGTGAACTCGCGACGCTGCAGACCAACCTGAACACCTACGTGAACCAGAACCAGTTGGCGTTCATCACCGGTTCGAAGAACATCGACACCGACTGGGACGCGTACGTGAAGGGGCTCGAGAGCACCGGCATGCCGCGGTACCTGGAGATCAACCAGCAGGCCTACGACAAGTACAAGTCCGGGAGCAAGTAGTTGTCCCACCTACTGTGGTTCCACGCTCCTGCGTCGGACTGGTTCGAGGCGTTGCCGCTGGGCAACGGGCATCTCGGCGCGAAGGTGTACGGCCGGGTCGCCGACGAGCGGATCGCGCTCAACCTCGACGACGTCTGGTCCGGTGACGGTCCGCGCACGCTGACCGTCCCGGACGGGCCGGCGGTGCTGGCCGACGTACGCCGGTTGTTGCTGGAGGACGGTGATCGGTTGGCGGCCACCGAGCGGACCCGGGCGTTGCAGGGTCCGCTGGTGGAGTCGTACCAGCCGCTCGCCGACCTGGTGATCCGGTCGAGCGGTACGGCGACGGCGTACCGGCGCACGCTCGACCTGAGCACCGGCGTCGTGGGCGTGGACTACACGGTGGACGGCACCCGGTTCCGGCGCGAGACCTTTGTGTCCGCGCCGGACCAGGTGCTGGCATGGACGATCACGGCCGACCAGCCTGGTGCGATCTCGCTGGATCTGAGCCTGGAAAGTCAGCATCCGATCACGGTTGACGTTGCCGATGGCACCTATGGCGTCGTCGGGCGGGCGCCGTCGGATCTGACGATCGAGTACCGGGAGAGTCCGGACCCGATCCGGTACGAGGAGGGGCGCGGCATCGGGTTCGGTGTCGCGCTGCGTGCCTTCTCCGACGGAGGATCGGTGACGACCTCCGACGCCGGTGTCGCGGTGCGTGGGGCGTCTCGGGTGACCGTGGTGCTGGCGGCGGCGAGTACGTTCGCCGGCTGGCGGGTGCCGCCGGGGCGGGATCCGCTGGTGGCTTTGAGTGCTGCGACGGCGGTGCTGGATTCGGTTGCCGTGGACAAGCTTCGGGAGCGGCACGTCGAGGACCACGCGTCGTTGTACGACCGGGCGTCGCTGGAGCTCGGCGTCTCTGTCGAGCTGCCGACCGACGAGCGCGTCCAGGCGGTCGCTGCCGGGGGCAACGATCCGGATCTGGTCGCGCTGGCCTTCAACCTCGGCCGGTACCTGCTGATCGCATCCTCCCGCCCTGGGACGCAGGCGGCCAATCTGCAGGGCATCTGGAACCAGGACCGGCGGCCGATGTGGGCCAGCGACTGGACCAACAACATCAACACCCAGATGAATTACTGGCTCGCCGACCTGACCGGGCTGAGCGAGTGCTTCGACCCACTCACCGATCTGCTCGAGGGCCTGGCTTCATCGGGTGCCGAGACGGCTCGGATCTTGTACGACGCTCCTGGCTGGGGGTCGCACCACAATGCGGACATCTGGCGGGCGACCTGGCCTGTCGGCGACGGCGGGGACGATCCGGTGTGGTCGATGTGCGCGACGTGTGGGGTGTGGTTGACGGCGCATCTGATGGAGCATTACCGGTTCACGGTGGACGCGGACTTTCTCCGGGACCGCGCGTATCCGTTGATCGCGGGCGCGGCGGAGTTCGTACTGGCGATGCTCGTCGACGACGGCGAGCAGTTGCAGTTCATTCCGTCGACTGCGCCGGAGCATCACTTCGTGCTGCCGTCCGGTGCGAAGGCATCGGTCGACCTCACGTCGACGTACGACATCTGGCTGATCCGCGAGTTGTTCGCGAACCTGGTCGAAGCCGAAGGTGTGCTGAGGTTGAGCTCGTCGCTGGCCGAGCGGGCTGCGGCTGCTCGTGATCGGTTGCCTGCGATTCGCGTGACACCGGACGGACGGCTGCACGAGTGGCCGACGGACTGGGAGCCGTCGGAGCCGCAGCACCGGCACCAGTCGCATCTGTACGGCCTCCACCCGGGCGCCGAGATCGACCCGATGCGTACGCCGGAACTCGCCGCGGCGGCTCGTGCGTCACTGGAGTTGCGGACCGCGGGTGCCACCAACGGTGGGTGGACCGCGGCCTGGCTGGTGGCGTTGTGGGCGCGGCTGTTCGAGCCGGCGCGAGCCGTCGAGGTGATCCAGGACTACCTGAGCCGGCTCGTGTCGGGCAACCTGCTGCACCGCGACGGCGACATCTTCCAGATCGACGCCAACTTCGGCCTGACCGGCTGCATCCCCGAGTTGCTCCTGCAAAGCCACACAGACGTCATCCGGCTGCTTCCCGCCCTGCCGCCCGAGTGGCCTGACGGTTCGTTCCACGGGCTCCGCGCTCGGGGCGGCCTGTCCTTCGACGTCGCCTGGCGCGACGGGAGGCTGACCGAGGCCGTCGTACGGGCGTCTGCCGCTGGGACGTATCGGATCGCGTTGCCGGACGCGGAGCGCACTGTGGAGCTGGCGGCCGGTCAGCAGCTGGACCTGGTTAGGGGTGCCTAACCAAACTTGTTGTAGTCTCAATGTCCGTGAAGAAACTGATCGGGATCGTTGCGTCCGCAGCCGTACTGGTGCTGGCCGGGTGCGGCGGCGGGGACACCAAGACTGCGGACACCGGCGTGGGTGACAAGGAAGTGGCGACCGGCGGGCGGCTGTTCAAGACCGCCGACGAGGAGACCGCGAAACTCGGCTCGGACGCCGCGCCGGGAGCGTTCCCCCGGACGGTCAAGCACGCGCTCGGTTCGACCGAGATCCCGGCGAAACCGTCGCGGGTGGTCGTCCTGGACAGCGGCGAGCTGGACGACGTGCTGGCACTGGGCATCACCCCGGTCGGGATGGCGACGACGGCGGGACAGAGCGGCGTACCGTCGTACCTCGCCGACAAGGCGCAGGGAATCAAGACCGTCGGCGGCATCAGCGAACTGAACCTCGAGGCGATCGCCGCGCTGAAGCCGGACCTGATCCTGGGCAGCAAGCTGCGGGCCAACGACCTGTACGAGAAGCTGAGCGCGATCGCGCCGACCGTGTTCAGCATCCGGCCCGGGTTCCCGTGGAAGGAGAACTTCCTGCTGGTCGCGGACTCGGTCGGCGAGGAGGACAAGGCGACCGCGCTGCTGAACGACTACCAGAAGCGCGCCGACGAGGTGAAGTCGAAGGTGGAGGGTACGCCGACGATCTCGCTGGTCCGGTTCCGTCCCGGACAGATCCGGCTGTACGGCAACCTGTCGTTCATCGGCGTCATCCTGAAGGACATCGGCCTGCCGCGCCCGAAGATCCAGGACGTGCAGGATCTCGCCGTCGAGGTCTCCCAGGAGAACATCGGCCAGGCCACCGGCGACTGGATCTTCTACTCCAGCTACGGCAAGCCCGGCACCACCGACGAGACGAAGGTTGTCAACGGCAACCTCTGGAAGTCCCTGCCCGCCGTCAAGGCAGGCAAGTCGGCCCGCGTCGACGACGAGGTCTGGTTCCTCGGCCTCGGCCCGATCGGCGCGATGGACGTCCTGACCGACCTGGAGAAGCTGCTCGGACCGAAGGGCTAGTTCGTCACCTGGTAGTGCAGGTGGACGAAACCGCTCGCGAAGCGTCGCTCGGCCACGAGTTCCAAACCGACCTTGAGACCGTCGGGGAGGGCTCGCGTGCCGCCGCCGACGATGACCGGGACGAGGAAGACGTGGATCTCGTCGACCAGGCCGGCTAGAAGGGCCTGGCCGCCGAGGTTCGCACCGCCGATCGAGATGGCCGTCGGCGAGGATTGTTTGAGTTGGGCCACGCCGTCGGGGGTGAACTCGCGTTCCAGGCGGGTGCGGGCGGTGGTGACCGCCGGCAGGGTGCGGGAGTACACGATCTTGTCGGCGGCGCGCCAGATCTCGGCGTACTCGCGGCTGACCGGCGCCGGGTCGTCGGCGGTTTCCCAGTACGACATCGTGGCGTACATCCGGGCGCCGTACAGGTAGGTGCCGTTCGGACGCTCGAGGCCGTTGACGTAGGCGTGGACCTCCTCGTCCGGCGCGGCCCAGTCGAAGGAGCCGTCGGCATCGGCGATGTACCCGTCGAGCGAGGCGATGGCTGAGTAGACGAGTTGTGCCATGGAGCTCATCCTTCCGTGACCGGCAGCAGGTTGCGTTCGGCGAAGACCTTCTTGGCGACCGTGATCGCATTGATCGCGCGGGGGAAGCCGGCGTACCCGGCGGTGTGGATGAAGGTCTCGACGATCTCGGCCGGCGTCAGGCCGACGTTGAGTGAGGTCTTGATGTGCACCTCGAGCTCGGGTTCGCAGCCGCCGAGCGCGGCCAGGATCCCGAGGGTGACGAGCTGGCGTTGCTGGGGAACCAGCGCCGGCCGGGAGTACAGGTCGCCGAAGCCGAACGCCACGATGTGATGTGCGAGCGCCGGGGCGATGTCTCCGAGGCTGTCCATCACAGCAGGAGCGCCGCCACCGTCGATACCGCTCAGAACCTCCAGCCCACGCTGGTACCGCGCCTGCTCTTCCGCACTGCCGATGTCAGGAGCCGTCATGTCCTGACGGTAACCGGCGATCAGTCCTCGACGCGGCCGCGGTTGGTGACGTTGATGTGCGGGGCCCGTTGGGCGATCGCGGTGACCAGGTCGTCGTACGGGAGAGAGCGGGCGAGGATCTCGTGTGTGCCGGGCCACGGGCAGGACGGGCCCCAGGCCTTGGTACTGCGGGGGAGTGCGTCCTCGTCGACGAGCATGACGACCAGCCGCGGCTCCCACATCTCTTCACTCTCCTGGCGTTCGACCCGGCAGACGCCGCGGACCTCGTCCCACGGGATCGTGCGCGGTTGCTCACCGCCGAGGTAGATGCCGGCGTCGTCCACGGTCAGCAGTACGTCGTCGACGTCGTCCTCGCGGCGCTCCTCCAACGCGGTGATCGCACCGACCACGAGCAGGATCGGCAGCCCGACCGCGAAGATCAACGGCGTACCGCCCCAGCCCAGCCACACCGCCTCGAGCGGTTCCCGGATCGATGCGCCCCGGATCGCCTGCACCACGACGATCGCGAGCGTCAGCGCCACCATCAGGCCGAACACTACGGTGCCGAGCGCGAGTGCGGTCTTCGTCGTACCGAGCCCGTGGCGCTTGACGACGAACGGCTCGGTGATCTGCGCTGACGGCATACGGGCATTGTGCGGTGCGCTCCCTCGAAGGCACCAGAGCTCTCACAGATTCCTCATCATTCCGGTGCCGGGCGATCGTCCGTACGGATGAAATCGCCGTACCTGACGGTGCATGGACTTTGGTCCGGCCCGGCCGTCCGCAACAATCACTCCATGCCGGACCGCCAGACAGCTGTCGCCACTCGCAAACCGCCGCCGCCGCGCACCAGCGCGCGGCGGAGGAAAATGGGTGGCATGTGGCGGCGCGGCTGGGTGATCGCAGTGCTGGCGATCCTGTCGGCGCTGCCGCTGCTGTTCCACCGTCACGTTCCGAACTCGGTCGGCAACCTGGGCAGTCTGCTCGACACCTTCCTGCCCTGGGTCGGCCTCGCCGTACCGGTGCTCGGTGTCGCCGCTCTGGTACGCCGCTCCGCGACGGCCGGTGTCGCGCTGCTGGTCCCCGCGCTCGTGTGGGGCCTGATGTTCGGCGACCTGCTCGTCCCGGGCAAGGGCGGCGGGGGAGCGTACGACCTGCGCGTGCTGACGCACAACGTCGACGCCGCCAACCCCGATCCGGAGAAGACCGCGCAGGACCTAATCGGGGCCGACGCCGATGTTATGGCGCTCGAGGAGCTCACTGCGTCGGACCTGAAGGTTTACAAGGCTGCTTTCGCCAAGCTGTACCCGTACCAGGTGTCCCGCGACACGGTCGCCCTCTGGTCGAAGTACCCGGTCGTCGAGACCACGTCCGTCGACGTCGGCTTCAAATGGACCCGTGCGCTGCGCGCGGAGGTCAGTACGCCGGAGGGCAAGGTCGCCGTGTACGTCGCGCACCTGGCCTCGGTCCGCGTAGGCACCAGCGGCTTCACGTCGGACCAGCGCAACGACACGATCAAGGCGCTCGGCCGGCAGATCGCCGATGAGCGGCTCGCTGGCGTGATCGTGATGGGCGACTTCAACGGTACGGCGAACGATCGCAGTCTCGCCCCGCTGACGGCCGGCCTCCGCTCGGCGCAGGGCGCGGCCGGCATCGGCTTCGGGTTCACCTGGCCGGCGAAGTTCCCGATGGCGCGGATCGACCACATCCTGGTGCGCGGCGTCACCCCGACCAAGGCCTGGGTGATGAGCTCGACCGGCAGCGACCACCGCCCGGTCGTCGCCGAGCTACGCATCTGACGCGATCCCTTTGCGATAGGCGTACCGCACCGCCTCCGCGCGGTGCCGGGCCCCGATCTTCGCGAACGTGTTGTTGATGTGCGTCTTCACGGTCGCCTCGCTGATGAACAGCTGACCGGCGATCTCCGGGTTGCTCAGGCCCTGCGCGATCAACCGCAGTACCTCGGTCTCCCGGGCCGTCAGCCCATCGGTCTCCTGGTCTGTTGGTGTGAGTCCCGCGATCAAACGCTTCGAGACCTCGGGGTCGAACGTCGACTGCCCGGCGGCGGTCGACCGCAGCGCGGCGCCGATCTCGGCGCGGCCGGCGTCCTTGGTGAGGTAGCCGCGCGCCCCGGCGCGGAGCGCGTTCGCGATCGAGGCGTCGTCGGCGTACGTGGTCAGCACGAGTACGGCGACCTCCGGGAAGTCGGCCGTGATCCGCGCGGTCGCCTGCGTCCCGTCCAGGACCGGCATCCGCAGATCCATCAGCACCACGTCCACGTTGCCCCGGGCAACCAGGTCGACGGCTTCGACACCGTTCGCTGCCGCGCCGGTGACCTCGACGCCGTCGATCAGCCCGAGTAGAGCGACCAGTCCTTCTCGCACGACCTGCTGGTCGTCCGCCACGACCACTCGGATTGCGTCAGTCAACCTCTGCCACCACCAACCAGTCGTCGCCGTCCGCACCTGCCGTCAATGTCCCACCCACCAGGGCCAGCCGCTCCCGCATCCCGGCCAGCCCATACCCCTCGCCAGTCGTGACACCCTTGTTCCGAACGGACAGCCGCATACCGTCGAGCTGCATCTCCACCGCCTGGCCAGGTGCATGTTTGGCCGCGTTGGTCAGTGCCTCGCGAGCCGCACCGAGCAGTGCGACCGTGACACCGGAGTCCAGCTTCCTAGGACCACCAGTGACAGTGAGCCGTACGGCGGTTCCGTGGTCCTTCTCGTGCTGCTCCGCGATCGCAGCGAGTGCTTGAGGGAGCTCAGGCACCTCATCTGCCCGCAGCGCAGCTACAGCGTTCCGCGCCTCAGTCAGCCCCTGTACGGCGAGCCGGCGCGACCGACGTACCCGCTCCAACGCCCCGGCCGTGTCACCGCGCTCATCCAGCAACGCCTCGGCTACCTCGAGCTGAACGCTCAGTGCGCCCAGCGAATGCGCCAGTACGTCGTGCAGGTCCCGAGCGATCCGCCCGCGCTCCTCCAGCGTGGCTGCACGGGCGTGCTCGCTCTGCGCCAGCCGGGTCTGCTCCAGCAACTGCTCGGTCTGCCTTGCCTGCACCTCGTACTGGCGCCGGTTCAACCCGAAGGCGGTCAGTACGGCGGTCCAGAGCAGCTGGGAGAAGTACCAGGTGTCCGGCTGCTCGAACCACCACGCCGAACCGGCGTATGCCGCCGCGACACCGATGCCGACAGCAATGATCGGCCGGTTGCCGCGGCGCCCGAAGTCGATCACGGCGATGTCGGTGATCGCGACCAGCACCAGGACCAGGGCGTTCGACTGCGGGTAGCCCGCGATCAGCGCGTTGCTGACCGCGACCGTGCCTAGCAGTGCTAGCGAGACGTACGGGCGAGCCGTCATCAGCACCGAGCCGGCCACGAAGAGGGCGAAGGTCACACCGAGCACGACCCAGACCCACGCGGACGCGGGGCGCGCGGTGGCCAGAACGGCGACCGCGACACCCGTGGTGAGCACCCGGCCGACCCAGCCGCTCTCTCCGTGCGGACGGGGCGGCAGCAGCGCCTTCAGCTTCACTGGTTGGTGTACTCCTCGGCCATCTGGCTCGCCTTGCTCTGGATGATCAGCGACTGGGTCAACAGGTTCGCACCCATCGAGACCATCAGCGCGCCGCCGCCGGCGACCGAGGCGCCGAGCAGGTGGCCGAGTCCCACGAGCCCGAGCCGGACGACCAGGTAGGCCACCATGATGCCGAGCCCGGGCATCCCGAGCCGGAAGAACACCTTCCCGGCGCGCCGCTCGACCTGCGCGACCCGGCCCGAGCCGACACCGGCGACGAGTGCGAGCGCGGTGCCGACGACGAGCAGTACGACGTCCACGACGCCGAGGCCGGTGTGCCGGTCGTACAGCTGGTAGACCCCGACCCCCATCAGCACGACCGGGCCACGCCACACGTCGGTGTCGGAGTTCTCCAGCTCGGACCAGGACAGCCGCCGGGCGAGCACGGCCACCACGACGGCGATCACGACGAGTGCGTTGGGCAACGCTCCGAAGCTCATGTCACGGACGGTAGGTCTGCCCGGTCTTTCCAGGGGACCGACCAGGGGTGGAGATCCGGGTGGAGACCGGTCGTCCGCCGGGTCGCCGCCCGCTTGGTTGAAAGTAGGAGTAACGTTCCTGACCGGTAACAACACGATCTGTCATACCGGCGGTCCGGAGGCCCGATGCTTGCCCAACAATCCATCCTCAGACTGGATGCCACGGCGATCGACTACATCATCATCGCCCTCTACTTCGTCTTCGTACTCGGTATCGGGTACCTGGCCAGACGCGCGGTGTCGAACAGCCTGGACTTCTTCCTGTCCGGCCGGTCGCTGCCGGCCTGGGTCACCGGCCTGGCGTTCATCTCGGCCAACCTGGGCGCGATCGAGATCATGGGCATGTCGGCGAACGGCGCGCAGTACGGCATGCCGACCGTGCACTACTTCTGGATCGGCGCGATCCCCGCGATGCTGTTCCTCGGCGTCGTGATGATGCCGTTCTACTACGGCTCGAAGGTCCGCAGCGTGCCGGAGTTCATGCTGCGCCGGTTCGGGAAGCCCGCGCACCTGGTGAACGCGATCAGCTTCGCCCTGGCGCAGGTGCTGATCGCGGGCGTGAACCTGTTCCTGCTGGCGACCATCGTGAACGTGCTGCTCGGCTGGCCGATCTGGGTGTCGGTGATCGTCGCCGCCGTGATCGTGCTCAGCTACATCACGCTCGGCGGGCTGTCCGCGGCGATCTACAACGAGGTGCTGCAGTTCTTCGTGATCGTCGCCGCGCTGCTGCCGCTGACCCTGGTCGGCCTGCACAAGGTCGGCGGCTGGCAAGGCCTGGTCGACAAGGTCACCGCGTCGCCGGGCGGTAGCGAGCAGATGTCGGCCTGGCCGGGCAACGCGCTGAGCGGATTCGGCAACAGCTTCCTGTCGGTGATCGGCATCGTGTTCGGTCTCGGTTTCGTGCTCTCGTTCGGCTACTGGACGACGAACTTCGTCGAGGTACAGCGGGCGATGGCGTCGAAGAACATGTCAGCGGCCCGGCGGACGCCGATCATCGGCTCGTTCCCGAAGATGTTCGTGCCGTTCATCGTGATCATCCCCGGCATCATCGCCGCGGTCATCGTGCCGGAACTGGCGCAGTTCAAGGCCACCGGCAGCGGTGAGGTCGACTACAACGACGCGATCCTGCTGCTGATGCGCGACCTGCTGCCCAACGGCATGCTCGGCCTCGCGATCACCGGTCTGCTGGCGTCGTTCATGGCCGGTATGGCGGCCAACCTGAGCTCGTTCAACACCGTGATGTCGTACGACATCATCGAGCGCTACATCATCAAGGACCGGCCGGACGACTTCTACCTGCGGACCGGCCGGTGGGCGACCGTGGCGGGCACGCTGATCGCGATCGGCACCGCCGCGATCGCGTCCGGCTACAGCAACCTGATGGACTACCTGCAGCAGCTGTTCTCGTTCTTCAACGCGCCGCTGTTCGCCACGTTCATCCTCGGTATGTTCTGGAAGCGGATGACCGCGGCGGCGGGCTGGATCGGCCTGGTCAGCGGTACGGCGACCGCGATCCTGGTCTTCGTCCTGTCCGAGACCGGTGTCATCAACCTGCCCGGTCAGGGCGCGAGCTTCGTCGGCGCCGGCGCGGCCTTCGTGGTCGACATCCTGATCAGCGTCCTGGTGAGCACGATGACCAGGCCGAAGGAAGACTCCGAGCTGGTCGGCCTGGTGTACTCGCTGACGCCGAAGGCGCAGCGCACCGAGGTGGTGCTCCGGGGTGACCACGGCTGGTACCGCAGGCCGGTCCTGCTGGCCGGCATCTCGCTGGCGATGACCATCGTCCTGAACATCGTCTTCGGCTGAGCGTCGGCGAAGGGAGCATTGTGATGGCAGACAAGAAGAAGGCCGGGGCGTTCGACATCCGGATCGTGATCGCGACCCTGGTCGGGATCTACGGCGTGGTGCTGACCGTCCTCGGCATCGTCGAGAAGCAGGCCGAGATCGACAAGGCCGCCGGGATCAACATCAACCTCTGGGGCGGCCTCGGGATGCTGGTGTTCACCGCCGTGTTCGTGCTGTGGGCCCGGCTGCGGCCGATCGCCGTACCGGTCGACTCGAAACCGGCCGACGAGTAGCCATGTCCGTTTGACGAACATCGGCGTCCGGTCGGGTCCTCCCGTCCGGGCGCCGGCGTTCGTAATCTCGAAGTACCCGATCAGGAGGTACTCCGACATGACGATCACATCCGAGCGTCCCGAACTCTCGACGCTCGCGCAGCAGTATGCCGAGAACGGCTTCGTGCTGGTGAAAGGCCTGCTCAGCAAGGAAGAAGCAGCGCACTACCGGCAGCGCAGCCACGACCTGCTGGCGCGGCTGAACCGGACCGACGACCCGACCTGGGGCGCCGCCCGGGACATGACCGAGGCGCCGACGAAGCTGCAGCACCTGCACGACGCGCAGTTCTACGACGCGGAGTTCTCGAAGCTCCTGGTGGACCCGCGGTTCACCGACGTGGCCGCCGCGGTGATGGGTGTGGACAACGTGCAGCTGCACCACACCAAGCTGTTCGTGAAGCCGCCGGAGAACGGTTCGCCGTTCCCGCTGCACCAGGACCACCCGTTCTTCCCGCACACCTACCACCGGGTCGGGGCGGCGATCTTCCACTTCGACGACGCACCGGTGGAGAAGGGGTGCGTGCGGGTCATTCCGGGCAGTCACAAGGACGGGCCGCGGGAGCACAGCCCGGAGGGGTCGTACCACCTGCTGGAGCCGTCGTTCGACGCGGCGACGCCGCAGCCGGCCGAGGCGGGCGACGTACTGTTCTTCACCTACCTGACCGTGCACGGGTCCGGGGTGAACACCAGTGACGAGGCGCGCACCACCTGGCTGATCCAGTACCGCGACCCGTCGGACCCGCCGACCGTCAAGACGCACGAGTGGTCGCTCGGCCAGGGCATGATTCTGCGCGGAGTCGACCCCACTGGCAGGAGCGCTGTTTGACCCTCTTGGACGTTGCCGGTGCGGACCGGTTCGTCGACCTCGCGGGACTGCTCGAGTCCTGTGAGGTCGACGGCTTCCGCGCGGACTTCCTCAGCTGGGGCCACTACCGGCCGGAGTACTGGCGCAACTACTGGCACAGCCACTCGTTCCACGAGGTCTGCCTCGCGTACTCCGGCGAGGGCCGCTTCAACTCCGGCTCCGTGCAGTACGACGTGGCACCCGGCTCGGTCTTCCTCGCACGCCCGGGCGACATCCACGAGATCGAGTCGTCGCGGGTGTCTCCACTGGGAATCGCCTTCTGGGGCTTCACGTTCAGACCGTCCGGCGCTACTCCAGGGGACTCCGGCTGGTGGTCCGGACTGACCCGGTCGGACGGACCGGTGGTGTCCGACCGAGCCGGCTCGTTGCCGTCCCTGGTCACAGCACTCGCAGCTGAAGCAGCTGCACCAGTCTCCGGGTACACCACCGCGCTCGGCACGCTCGGCGCCACACTGGTTCTGGAGACCGCGCGAGCCTTCGCCCTGGACGACGACCTAGCTGTAGAGCCGGTACGACGTGACAGGGGACCACTGGTCGTCGACGCCATGCAGCGTCATCTCCGCGACAACCTGTCCCGCCCGATCACCGTCCGGGACGTAGCGGCCGCCGCACACCTGTCAGAACGTCACGCGGAACGGCTGTTCACCCAGCAGACCGGCGCCTCCATCATGTCCACCCTGCGCCGCCTCCGCCTCGAGCTGGCCGCCCAGCTCCTCATGGACCACACCCTGTCCATCACCGAGGTAGCAAGAGCCTGCGGCTACTCCGACGTACGTCCGTTCTCCACTGCCTTCAAACGCCAGTACGGCCGCACCCCCGGCGACCACCGCCGCGCCGGCGGCACCGAGTTCATCTAGGGCGGCGTGGTCACAGAACGTAGTCAAACGAACCTATGGACAACGCGGTGGGTGATTGCTCCAATGCATTCAGGTATTCCGCCGTACCCCTGGAGGGGATCCATGAGGAATCGACTCAGCCGCATCATCGGCGTCTGTGCGCTGGCACTGGGACTTGCTGCGACATCCCTGGTGCCCGCGAGCGCCATCACCGGCGGCCAACCCGACGGCAACGCGCATCCCAACGTCGGGCTGATCCTGTTCTACCAACCGGACGGACGCTTCCGGTGCACGGGAACACTCGTGTCGCCGACCGTCGTGGTCACCGCGGCCCACTGCACGCTGGGCACCCTCGGCAAGACCCTGGTGACGTTCGACTCGGTGATCGCCGAGCAGCCGCCGTCGCCGTTCCCGGTCGCCGCCGACCCGGCGAAGGGCTACACGCAGGCGGAGCTCGAAAAGGCCGGCTACAAGTCCGGTACGGCGTACGCGCATCCGAAGTACTCCGACTTCACCGACCTGGCCAACTGGAACGACGTCGGCGTGATCGTGCTCGACCGCGCGGTCACGAACATCGCTCCGGCCAAGGTCGCGCCCGCCAACTACCTGAACGCGTACCAGCAGCCCAAGCTGAACAGCACGATCTTCCGCTCCGTCGGCTACGGCACGGAGGTCCGCAAGGCCGACTCGGGTCCGCAGAAGCCGACCCCGATGTCGTACCCGCTGCTGCGTCGCTGGGCCGACGAGCCCGGTCAGAAGCTCACCCCGCAGATCCTGCAGGTGAACGGCAACGAGAACGACAACCGCGGTACCGGCGGCACCTGCTTCGGTGACTCCGGGGGCCCGACGTTCCACGGTGGCTACCAGGTGACCGTGACCAGCTACGGCTACACGCAGAACTGCCGTTACCTCGACGGGCTGCAGCGGATCGACATCAAGGTCGTCCAGGACTGGCTGAAGACGTTCGGCGTACCGATCGGCTGACCGCACCCGGTGCCGCGGCGTCTCGGTACGTCGCGGCACCGGTGCTATTCTGACTCCATGCGAGTGAGCCTGCTCCTTAGTTAGCCGTGCTGGCATCCAGGCGCCGAAGCGCCGGTCAGTGCGGCGTCCCCTCCTGTGCGAGGGGCTTTTTTATGTCCAGGGGTGCCTTCTGGCACATTTAGGCTCAACAAACACACGAAGTATGGAGTAGGACCGTGAGCGAGCAGGTGGAGGACGCCCAGATCGACAGGGGCGGCTACGACTTCAACGCCATGCAGGCCAAGTGGCGTCCGGTATGGGAGAAGCTGGATCCCTTCAAGGCGAAGGACGACGGCTCGGCCGAGCGTCGCTACGCGCTCACGATGTTCTCCTACCCCTCCGGCGATCTGCACATGGGCCACGCCGAGGTGTTCGCGCTGCACGACGTCCTGGCGCGCTACTGGTTCCAGCAGGGGTACGACGTACTGAACCCGATCGGCTGGGACTCGTTCGGTCTGCCGGCGGAGAACGCCGCGATCAAGCGCAACGAGCACCCCGCGACGTACACCTACGGCAACATCGAGACGCAGGCCGAGTCGATCCGGCGCTACGCGCTGAGCTTCGACTGGTCGCGCCGGCTGCACACGTCCGACCCGGAGTACTACCGCTGGACGCAGTGGCTGTTCCTGCGGCTGTACGAGCGCGGCCTGGCGTACCGCAAGGCCTCGTTCGTCAACTGGTGCCCGAACGACCAGACCGTGCTGGCCAACGAGCAGGTCGTCCAGGGGCGTTGTGAGCGCTGCGGGCACGAGGTCACCAAGCGGGAGCTGACCCAGTGGTACTTCAAGACCACTGACTACGCCCAGCGGCTGCTGGACGACATGGAGCTGCTGCAGTGGCCGGAAGAGATCCTGCTGATGCAGCGCAACTGGATCGGCCGCTCCGAGGGCGCGTTCGCGGACTTCCAGGTGGAGGGCCGCGACGAGCCGATCAAGGTGTTCACCACCCGGCCGGACACGCTGTTCGGCGCCACCTTCATGGTCGTCGCGCCGGACGCGAAGCTGGCCGCCGAGCTGGTCACGCCGGAGCAGCAGGAGGACTTCGACGTCTATCTGGCGAAGGTCAAGGGCGAGACCGAGATCGAGCGGCAGAGCACCGAGCGCGAGAAGACGGGTGTCTTCCTGGGTTCGTACGCGATCAACCCGGTGACCGGTCAGCGGATCCCGATCTGGGCCGCCGACTACGTGCTGGCCGACTACGGCACCGGCGCGATCATGGCGGTCCCCGGCCAGGACACGCGCGACTGGGAGTTCGCAGAGAAGTTCGACCTGCCGATCGTCCGTACCGTGCAGCCTCCTGCTGACTTCGACGGGAAGGCCTTCACCGGCGAGGGCGCCGCGATCAACAGCGCCAACGACGAGATCAGCCTGGACGGTCTGGACATCGCCGACGCCAAGTCGCGGATCATCGACTGGCTGGAGAGCAAGGACCTGGGCGAGCGGACGATCAACTACCGCCTGCGCGACTGGCTGCTGAGCCGCCAGCGGTACTGGGGCTGCCCGATCCCGATCATCCACTGCCCGTCCTGCGGCGAGGTCCCGGTCCCCGACGACCAACTGCCGATGGAGCTGCCCGACCTGCGCGGCGCCGACCTGCAGCCGAAGGGCGTGTCGCCGCTGGCGGCGGCCCGCGAGTGGGTCGAGGTCGACTGCCCGAAGTGCGGCGGCAAGGCCGAGCGCGACACCGACACGATGGACACGTTCGTCGACTCGTCCTGGTACTTCCTGCGCTACCTGTCGCCGGAGTACACCGACGGTCCGTTCGACCAGGCCACGGCCGAGCGGTGGATGTCGGTGTACCAGTACGTCGGCGGCAAGGAGCACGCCGTACTGCATCTCCTGTACGCGCGGTTCTTCGTCAAGGCGCTGCACGACATGGGCCTGCTGAACGTCGTGGAGCCGTTCACCCGGCTGCTGAACCAGGGCCAGGTCATCAACCAGGGCAAGTCGATGAGCAAGTCGCTGGGCAACGGCGTGAACCTGGGCGACCAGATCGACGAGTTCGGTGTCGACGCGGTCCGGCTGACGATGGTGTTCGCCGGTCCGCCGGCGGACGACATCGACTGGGCCGACATGTCCCCGGGCGGCTCGCTGAAGTTCCTGCAGCGGGCCTGGCGGCTGGCCGGAGCGGTCGAGGCGCCGGTCGGCTCGGACCCCTCGACCGGTGACGTCGAGCTGCGCAAGCTGACCCACCGGACGGTGGCGGACGCGGCCGAGCTGATCGACTCGCACCGGTTCAACGTCATGATCGCCCGGGTCATGGAGCTGGTGAACGCGACCCGCAAGGCGATCGACTCCGGTCCCGGCGCGGCCGACCCGGCGGTGCGCGAGGCGGTCGAGACGGTGGCGATCGTGCTGAGCCTGGTCGCGCCGTACACGGCCGAGGAGATGTGGGAGGAGCTGGGCCACGAACCGACCGTCGCCAAGGCCGGCTGGCCGAAGGTCGACCCGGCGCTGCTGGTCCAGGAGTCGGTCACCTGCGTGGTGCAGATCGCCGGCAAGGTGAAGGACCGGCTGGAGGTCGCGCCGGACATCTCCGACGCCGACCTGGAGCAGCTGGCGCTGGCGTCCGAGGCGATCCAGAAGGCGCTGGACGGCCGCGGCACCCGCAAGGTGATCGTGCGGGCGCCCAAGCTGGTCAACATCGTCCCTGCCTGATTCTGGAGCCTGATGGATTCGGTCGTCCTGGATATTCATACCGGTGCTCGTGAGGTCGTCCTCGACCTCACGAGCCGGTGTGAACAGTTCGTCTCCGGTCGCGGTGACGGCCTGCTGCACGTATTCGTGCCGCATGCGACCGCCGGTGTCGCGATCCTCGAGACCGGCGCCGGCAGCGACCTCGATCTGCTGGCCGTGCTCGGGGACCTGCTGCCGCGGGACTTCGAGTGGCAGCACCGGCACGGGTCGCCCGGACACGGTCGCGACCACGTGCTGCCGGCCCTGATTCCGCCGTACGCGACCGTGCCGGTGCTGAGGGGCCGGCTGACGCTCGGTACCTGGCAATCGATCTGTCTGGTCGACACCAATCGCGACAATCCCGACCGGCATGTCCGGTTGTCGTTCCTGGCCGGTTAATGGACTACCTGGTAACAAGTATTTCCAGGTCTTTCGTGACTTATCGTGATGTTGCCGATCGCGTTACGTTTGCGAAACACGGCTCCGCTTGAATTGTCGCCATGGCTGCCCTTGACACGCTGCGCGACGTCACCACCGAGCTCCTGGTTCGCGCCACCCGTGGCATTTCCGACGGCAGCCTGCTGAATGCCGACTCCGGCCGCGCGGATACCCGCGCCCGGATCGACGACTGGGCCGGCATCCTTTCTCTGTACGCCGCCGAAAATGAATCCAGCTCGGTTCGCGCGACTGCTTGAAACATGCATTTCTGAGTTCGCAGGGATTTCTCCGGGCCGTCGAATCCGTTGCCGAAGTCAACGAATTGTGTGACCCAGGCCGCATCCCGCACGCCGATCACCTCCGGCAAGTTCCCGTCCGTCACGCTATGTTGTGACAGGAACGTGAGGCCTTCAGAGGGGTGACGGGCTGTGTCGGACACGGATGGCCGGGCGGACGGTCGGCGAGGATTCGCCGATCTGTTGCTCGACTTGAGGGTCCAGGCCGGCCTCTCCCAGGAGGAGCTGGCCGACCGGGCCGGGCTGAGTGTCCGGTCGATCCGCGAGATGGAGGCCGGCCGGGTCGCGCGCCCGCGCAAGGACTCCGTCCGCCTGCTCGCCTCGGCGCTCGGCCTGCGGCCTGACGACACCGATCACTTCCTCGCCACCGCGGGGCATGGCTCGATGCGTCCCGTCGTACGGGCGGTGGCGCCATCGCCGCCGGTCGTCTCGGTCGCGGACGCCGTACCGACCGGTCTGCGCTGGCGTGGCACCCGCCCGATTCCTGACGGTCTGGTCGGTCGTGAGCAGGAGCTGTTCGAGCTCGAGTCGCTGCTGCGGCAGAACCGGCTCGTCACGCTCGTCGGTCCCGGCGGGGTCGGCAAGACCGAGCTGGCGCTCGCCGCGGCAGACCGGTTCTCCGGCGCCGACACGACCGTCGTGGTCGTCGACCTCACCACTGTCCAGCGCGATGCCGCCGTACCGTCGGCGATCCTGGATGCCTTCGGCACAGCCCCGGGTACGTCGGACCTCGACGACGTACTGTCCGGACGCCGGCCCGGCGACCTGGTCATCGTCGAGGACAACGCCGAGCACGTCCTCGACGGTGTCGCGACAGTCGCCAACCGGATGGTCCGCAGCTTCCCGGGGATCGGTGTGCTGGTCACGTCCCGGATCCCGCTCGGCCTGCCGGACGAGGTGGTACGTCGGGTGCAGGTGCTCGGCGTACCGGCGAACGACGAGGACTTCGAGGCGATCGCGGCGTCACCGGCGGTCGAGATGTTCTGCCGCCGCGTCGCGCGGGTGCGGCCGGGCTTCACACTGGCCCCTTCGAATGCCTCGACTGTGGCGCGGCTCGTCAGGCGACTGGACGGTCTGCCGCTCGCGCTGGAGCTCGCGGCCGCGCGGGCAGGGTCGCTGTCGGTGGAGGCGATTCTCGCTGCGCTCGACGACCGGTTCCGGTTGCTGTCCGGGCCGCGGCGGTTCGGTGCGCCGCATCAGCGGACGCTGGCCGACACGATCGCGTGGAGCGTCGATGCGCTCTCGGACCCAGCGCGGCAGCTGCTGTACCGGGCCTCGGTTCTCGGTTCACCGTTCACGCTCGAGGCTGTCGCGGGTGTCTGCACGGGCGTTCCGATCGACGAGAGCGACGTACCGATGCTGCTCGCCGAGCTGGTGGAGAAGTCGCTGCTGCAGCCGGTGCACGAGTTCGAGCAGTTGTACGGCGCGCGGTACAAGCTGCTGGAGACGATCCGGGAGCACGCGTACGCCGGGCTGTCGTCACAGGGCGACGACCTCACAGAGTTCCGCAACCGGGCGGTCGAGTGGTGCACGACGTACGTCTCGGGGCTCGAGGGTGCGTGGTCCTCACCGGACCGCGATCGGCGGTACCGGGCGGCGCATGCGAACTCGGCGCTGTTCGAGGTTGCGCTGGATCGGGCGGGCGAGCTGGGGGAGTGGGACACCGCGGCGCGGATCGTGCTCGGGTTCCGGATCGCGTGGCAGTACCAGGCGAGTGTCGCCGAGAGCGGGATCCGGTGGGCGACGCTGTGCGCCGAGAACGTGTCCGACAAGGAGACGAGCGGGCGGCTGCTCGCCATCGCGGGTCGACTGTCCAGTCTGACCGGTGACATCCGTGGTGCTCGTCGGCACTACGAGGAGGCGCGTACGCGGATCCCGGGTGAGACAGAGATGGGCCTGGTCGCCAGGGGCGGCTGGGTGTCGTCCGGGTCGCACCTGCTCGATACACAGAGCCTGGCCGAGATCCCGGCGCTGGTAGATGACGCTCGCAAGCATGGCGACGTACAGCGGTCTGCCACCGTGCAGGCGACCTGTGGGCTGGCGTTGCTGCGGTGGGGTCGGTTGGTGGAGGCCAAGGAGCTCCTGCTTGCGTGGGAGGCCGCACTGATCAATCCGGGCGTCTACCCGGACGAGATCGCGTACATGGCGCTCAGCCGCGTCGACCTCGAGCTGGGGAACCTGTCCGGCGCCCGTCACTGGGCACAGCTCGCACGCGACAGCCAGGCGTCGGACGACCCGGAGCGCACCAAGGTCGCCGGGTGCCTCGCGATGGTGGAGTACCACGACGGCCGGTACGACGAGGCGCGGGCGCTGCTTGACCAGGCCGACGCCGACATCCGCGGCCACCGTGGGTACTTCGACTACCTGGTGATGCTCTACCGGTCCCGGCTGGCTCGTGCCGCCGGTGAGGCCGAGCAGGCGCGGGTGACGATCCTGGACGCGCTCAATCGGTTGCTGCTCGAAGGGCGGGTCGTCTACCTGCTCGAAGTACTGCCGGAAGCTGTGGCGGTGCTGCACGCACTGGGGCGCTCGGAGGCGGGAGACGCTGTGTGCGGCCAGCTGCTGGCGTGGCAGCAGTCGATGGACCCGCCGATGCTGCCGACCGCGTGGGCGGTCCTGCAGGAGTCCTGCGAGAGCGCATCGGTCGCGGACGGGTGGCCGGAGCCGGACCCGTCCGCCGCCGTACAGCGACTGGCCAGCGACGTACTCGCTGCGCTTTCTTCGCCGCTTTTATGACGCGGATCTGCTGAAGCTGCCGGGTAACTGCCGGTTGTTCTGCCTCGTCCTGACATGGCTGCCGGACAAAGAATTACAGCCGTAGGGCAGGTTCCACGAAGCAGAGACCGACACCGGAAACGGGCAGCGAAAGGGTGGTGAACCATGAAGAGGCCATGGCGAACCGCTCAACTGCCTAGCCCGGCGAAGGCGACGCGGAGGGCCTCCGGTGGCTGGTTGGTGGGGGCGCCGACCGGCGGCCGAGAGCTCCGGAGTGCTGTGGAGTGTGGATCTGTCCTGCCTGTACCGGGCGCGGTGCACCGTCAGGGCACTGCTTCCGGGGCGGGGTCCCAGCACAGGATCAGGCACACGAGACAGGGGACGAGTGTCGCGATCCGGCTGGTGCGGGTAAACCGGTGGGTTTGGTCACCCGCCGGCGGGCCGGCCGCTGGGACCTCCCGGGACCTCGACGAGCTCGCGGTCAGGCCGGTTCTCACGGAGCCGGATACGGGGAGTAGCTCGCCGAGGACCCACCAACTTCGGCTGACAACCAGGGGGAGTCAGCAGGACGAGCCGGGCTGGTGACGCACAGGGGACGTCAGTAGCCCGGCACAACCAAAGCGAGGTGAAGGTCCCGGGAGGGGTGGCCTTCACCTCGCTGGTGTGTCCAGCACCGCCGCCTTGTCGAACGCGTAGCCGACCATCCACGAGGGCTGGAGGCGGCAGTAGACGATGTCGTCGGCCCAGCTCGACGGCGAGCTGCCGTAGTGGTTGGTGAGGTGCTCCTCGATCTCCGCGAAATCCGGGTGATCCGCGGTCAGGAACTCGACGTTCCCGTGGCTGAACACCCCGATCCGCTCGCCGTCGACGTACGAGATGCTCGCCGCCGGCCGCTTCTTCAGGTGCCGAGCCTTGGCCGCCGACGCCGACGTCGTGAACACCCACCGCGCGTGCAGGAAGTGCCCGTCCACCGCACTGATCCGCGGCTCGCCGTGCGCGGTCACGGTGGCCAGGTTCAGGGTGCACATCCCGGTCAGAACCCGCACCAGTTCCCCGGCGTCCAGCCGTCGCGGTCCGGTGATGATGTTCCGCAGATGCTCGGTCGACCGCTCGTACGCCGCGTCGAGGAGCGCTTGTAACTGTGTGACTTCGGTCCCTGTCTCCTTCATATTGTGGAGTTTGGCACTGCGCTGGGACATTAACTGTCCGGTAACCTCGCTGCATGGCAGCCCGCGTGCAGGTCGTCACCGACTCCACGGCCGGTCTGTCCACGCACGAGCTGCTCCGCCACCCGCTGACCGTCGTACCGCTCCAGGTCGTGATCGGCGGGACCTCGTACGACGACGGCGCCACCTCGGCGGACGCGGTCGCGGAGGCGCTGAGGACGTTCACACCGGTCTCGACCAGCCGACCGGCGCCCCACACGTTCGCCGACATGTACGCCGCGTGCGCCGCGGACGGTGCCGAGGCGATCGTCTCGATCCACCTGTCCGGTGACATGTCCGGCACGTTCGAGGCCGCGATGATCGGCGCCAAGGAATCGCCGATCCCGGTCCACGTGGTCGACTCCCGCTCGCTCGGCATGGGCCTCGGGTTCCCGGTCCTCGCCGCGGCCGCCGCAGCCGCCGCCGGAGAGGACGCCATCGCGGTCGAAGCCGCCGCCCGGGCCCGGATGAAGTCCATCTCGTCGTACTTCTACGTGGACACCCTCGAATACCTCCGCCGCGGCGGCCGCATCGGCGCCGCCCAGGCCCTCCTCGGTACGGCGCTAGCGGTCAAGCCACTGCTCACCATCAGCGGCGGCCGAATCGTCCCGCTGGAAAAGGTCCGCACCTCCAGCCGAGCCATCGCCCGCCTCGCCGACATCGCCGTCCAACGCGCCGGCGACACCCCCGTCCAGATCGCCGTCCACCACCTGGCCAACCTGGAAAAAGCCCAAACCCTGGCCGACGACCTGGCCACCCGCCTCCCCCGAGCCGACGAAATAGTCCTCCGAGAAGTAGGCGCCGTAATAGGAGCCCACGTAGGCCCCGGCCTCCTAGCCGTAGTAGTAAGCCCCTACTAGCCCCCGCGCCACCAGGGCGGCAGCGCGGGCATCCGCCGCAGCGGGGTAATCGCAGTACCTGCCTCGTCGCGAACGAATTTGGCAGACTCAGTACGCGACCTGATGTATCGAGACCGACCGCGCAACTGTGCGCAGAGTGGGATGCCTTGCCACGTACCGACGCAGTGCCGAGCCACTCGACCGAGGACGGGGTACCGCCGGTAGCTGGATCAGCCAGCGCAGATGCGCCGCACGCGCGGATCGTCATCACGATCGCCTCGCTGGGCTTCTTCCTGATCACGCTGGACATTTCGATCGTCAACGTCGCCCTGTCCCGGATCAGGACCGAGCTCGGCGGCGGAACGACCGGCCAGCAGTGGACGATCGACGGCTACACCCTCTTGTTCGCCGCGCTGCTGCTGTTCGCGGGCAACCTGGCGGATCGGATCGGCGCGAAGAAGGCTCTCGGCGCGGGCATCGTCGGGTTCGGACTGGCCTCGGCCGCCTGTGCGGCCGCGCCCACGATCGGCGTACTGGTCGCCGCCCGCTGCGCGCAAGGCGCTGCCGCGGCGATCATGCTGCCGGCGTCGATGGCCCTGGTGCGTGAAGCGTTCCCCGACCCACGACGCCGAGCCAGTGCGCTCGGCGTCTGGGCGGTCGGCGGCGCCGTCGCCGGACTGGTCGGACAACCTCTCGGCGGGCTGCTCACGACTCTCGACTGGCGGTGGGTCTTCACGATCAACCTGCCCGTCTGCGCCGGCATGGTCGCCTTCCTGGTCGCGGTGGCCGCCTCGCCCACCCGACCGTCCCGGTTCGACTGGGCCGGCCAGCTCCTCGCCGTCGTTGCCTTGTCCACCCTGGTCTACGGACTCATCGAAGGCGGCCATCGTGGGTTCACCCAACCCACCGTCGTCGCCGCGCTCGCGATCGCCGTGATCACGCTCGCCGCCTTCCTGGCCGTTCAGGCCCGTGGCCGGCACCCGATGATGCCGCTGGAACTGTTCCGGGCGCGCGGCTTCCGGCTGGCCCTGCCCGTCGGGTTCGCCTTCATGGTCGGCAACTACGGCAACGTGTTCGTCGTCAGTCTGTTCCTCCAGCAGCACCTCGGATTGTCGCCGCTGCACGCCGGACTGGCGTTCTTGCCCTCCGCTTTCTTCGCGATCGCCGGGAATCTCGCCAGCGGCCCGGTCACCAACCGGTTCGGAGCGCGGGTCCCGGTCGTGGCCGGGTTGCTGTCGATGACCGCCGGACTCCTGGCCCTGCTCCTCACGGCACCGCTGGAGTCGCCGGTCGTGACCGCCCTCTGCGTCGTGCCGATCGGCGCCGGCGGATCGTTGGCCATGCCCTCGATCACCGGAGTCGTCCTCGAAGGTGTCGCGGCCGAGCGTGCAGGAACCGCCAGCGCCGTGTTCAACACCTTCCGCCAGATCGGCGGAGCAGTCGCCATCGCCGTCTTCGGCGCCCTGATCGCCAACCCGCACACCTTCCTCACCGGCCTGCGAATCAGCCTCGGCTCAGCCGCGGCCCTGCTCCTACTGGCAGCAATCAACAGCACCCGAATCCACCCACGAGGCTGACCGACCCCAGCAGACCGCCCGGCCCTCAATAGCCGGCGCGAAGTCCGCGCGTGCGCATCGCGCCTCGGACCGGATGCTGGGAACTGCTACTGGGGTCTGGAGACAGGCTATTTCCTGTTCCCCGCCCCCATAGGGGGTCCCCAGTCCCACGAACCGGCCAAACGCCGCCGCGCTCTGCCAGCGACCGACGGCATCACCTGGGGCGCCCGATCCTGAGCTCCCGGTGCAAGCGGGAGGTTCTCCACAGCTTTCAACTCGCGGTTTCACGCAAGCCTCGGACTCGTACCTTCTCTGGCGTGAAGGTCTTCCGCCGCACCCCACCCCTCGACCCGGCCACCCGAGCCCTCGCCCTCGCCCGCCTCACCCCCCGCCCACCACTCGCCGACCCCACCGCCACCCACCTTCACACCCCGTACGCCGACCACACCCCAACCACCCAGCCGCCCGCCGACCGGACCATCGGAGGGCGGATGTCCAGCGACCGGACCGCTCAAACGGGCGACCCGGGCGGTGCGCCCGCCGCGGCTGATCGCGGCGTACATCCCAGCGGCAGGCAGCCGAGCGACAGGCAGAACCGAGACGAATACCCGGAGGAGCGTGATGAGGTGCGAGGCGGCTGGACCCCCGAACAACCCCGACCCGACCGACTACGCGACGCCCGCTGGACCCTCACCCCACGCCACATAGCCGTCCTGGCCGTAGTACTCATCCTCGGCCTGACCTGGGCTGCCTGGACCTTCCTCCGAGCCCGCCCCGAACCCCTCCCCGACACCCGTCCGACCACCACAACGACAGGCTCCGCAGTAAGCCAGCCAACTCCCACCCAACCCGGCCCCGCCTCACCGCAAACCCAGCCAGCCGCCAACCAATCCACCGGCGCCAACCAAACCCCAGGCATCAATCAGACGCCTGGCACCGGAACCTCATCCGGCCAACCACCCGTCGTGGTCCACGTCGCAGGAAAGGTTCGCCGCCCCGGCCTCATCCGCGCCCCAGCAGGCTCCCGCGTAGCCGACGTACTGACGCTCGCAGGCGGCGCACTCCGAGGCGTAGACCTCACCACCCTCAACCTCGCTCGCCAAGTAACCGACGGCGAACAAATCATCGTCGGCGCAACCACCCAACCCCAACCCCCGAACCAACCATCGTCAACCGCAGGACCAAGCCCGTCCTCAGCCCCCAACGCCCCCGTCAACCTGAACACCGCCACCCTCGACCAACTCGACGCCCTCCCCGGTGTAGGCCCCGTCCTAGCCCAACGAATCCTCGACTACCGCACCCAGAACGGCCCCTTCACCACCATCGACCAACTCCAGGAGGTCCCCGGCGTAGGCCCCAAGAAGTTCGACTCCCTAAAACCCCATGTCCGCACCTGACCCCGCCAACCACCCACCCTCCAACCACCCACCCGCACCAACCCCCGCACCTGTTCCTGTACCTGGGGAGGCTGCTGAGTCGGCAACCGCGGAGGCGGCTGAGGCTGAGCGGCTCGATGCGCGGTTGCTCATCCCGGCGGCTGTGGGTTGGTTGGCTGCGGCGGTGCTGGTCGGTCAGTCGCCAATCGTCGGCGGGATCGTCGCCGGGCTTGCACTGGCACTCGCCGCGACACTCGGGCTGATCCTCCGACGGCCGAACCGCGGCTTTAGAACTGCAGCAACCCCGCGAGCCAGCCGCTGGGTGAGTGGTGGGGCGGTAGTTGGTTCGTTGGTTGTTGTGGGTGGGTTGGCGATCGCCGCCGGGCTGCACACCGCCGCCCTCCGCGCAGGACCCGTGCAGGAACTCGCGACCGGCTCAGCGACGGTCACCGTCCGACTCAAGATCGACGGGGATCCATCGCTCCGGCAGAGCACCACCAGTAGACGGCCGCCGTACGTCGTGGTCAGAGCGACCGTCGAGGAGATCCGCAGTCGCGCCGGCACGGAGCACGCGATCCGGGAACGGGTGCGTACACCGGTCCTGGTGGTGGGGACTGCGAAATGGGAGCACGTCAGGTACGGCCAGCATGTTGACGCGAGCGGGAGGCTCGAGCAGGTAGAAGGTGGCGCCGAGGTGGCCGCGATGCTCTCGACCAGGTCGCCTCCGCAGACAGTAGACGAGCCGCCGTGGTGGCTGCGTGAGGCTGAACAGGTCCGGGCAGGACTGCGAGACGCGGTCGCTGGTGAGCCCGAGGATGTCCGCGGGCTCGTGCCCGCACTCGTCATGGGCGACGTCTCCGGCGTGTCGACCGACCTGAACGCGGACTTCCAAACCACGGGCCTGACGCACCTGTCCGCCGTCTCAGGGACGAACCTGACGCTCCTCCTCGCGTTCCTCCTCCCGCTCGCGCGCCTGATCGGCGTGCGGGCGCGCGGGCTGACCGCGGTCGGGTTGTCGACAGTCGTCGTGTTCATCGTCCTGGCCAGACCACAGCCGAGCGTCCTTCGGGCGGCCGCGATGGGACTGATCGCGTTGGCGGCGATGACCAGCGGGGGAGGGCGGCGCCGCGCCGTACGCAGTCTGTCGGTCGCAGTGATCGTGTTGCTGCTACTGGACACGTCGCTCGCGCGCTCGGCCGGGTTCGCGCTGTCGGTGCTCGCGACGGCGGGCATCATCCTGCTCGGACCAGGTTGGCGGGATGCGTTGGCGAAGTGGATGCCTGGCTGGCTGGCCGACGCGATCTCGTGCCCGCTCGCCGCGCAGCTCGCGTGTACGCCGGTCGTCGCGTGGCTGTCGGGTGAGGTGTCGCTGATCGCGGTCGCCGCCAACCTGTTGGCGGGACCAATGGTCGGACCGGCCACGATTTTCGGCTTCGTCGCGGCAGGGGTCGCTTTGGTGAGCAGCCAACTGGCGCAGGTCGTCGGCTGGGCCGCCGGATGGCCCGCCCGCTGGATCATCCTGGTTGCTCGCGAAGGCGCGGATCTCCCGGGCGCCGCCAACGCGTGGCCGGCGACCGTGGTCGGTGTCGCCGTACTGTCGGTGCTTTGCCTGGCGCTCGTGCTGGGTCTGCACCGCATCCTGGCTCGCCCGATAGCGATGATTCTCGCGGTGATCCTGCTCGCGGTCGTCGTACTGCGTCCCGTCGGATCGCTCGGGTGGCCGCCCGACGACTGGTTGTTCGTCGCCTGCGATGTCGGACAGGGGGACGGTCTGGTGTTGCGGGCGGGTGATCGTACGGCGGTTGTTGTCGACACCGGGCCGGATCCGGCGGCGATGGATCGGTGTTTGAAGGACCTGGATGTCCAGTACGTCCCGGTCGTCGTGCTGAGTCACTTCCATGCGGATCATGTCGGCGGGTTGGCCGGCGTACTGAACGATCGGCGGGTGGACGAGATCGAGGTGACGCCGTACTTCTCACCGCGTGCTGAGTATGACCGGGTGGTCGATTTGGCGTCGCAGCACGGGGTGGTTGTGCGTACGGTCGCGTTCCGCGAGCAACGGGTCGTGGGGAAGGTGAGGTGGACGACGCTGTGGCCGGCGAAGGTGCCGGCGTTGCCTCCGCCCGGTACGTCGTCTGCGACGTCCACGGATGAAGGGTCGCCGGAGAACAACGCCAGCATCGCGATGATGGTCGAGCTCGACGGCCTCCGGATCCTGCTCACCGGCGACCTGGAGCCTGAGTCGCAGCGCGCTGTCGTGGCGAGCGGGGCCGATCTGCGGGCGGATGTGTTGAAGGTTCCGCACCATGGTTCGGCTCAGCAGGATCCTGCGTTCATCGCTGCTGCGAACGCTCGGTTGGCGCTCATCTCAGCCGGGCGGGACAACGACTACGGGCACCCGGCGCCGAGAACCCTGGACCTCCTGTCCCACGACGCGACCCGAACGGCCACCACCAACGTCAGCGGTGCCCTCATCGTCACCAACACCAACAACCACCTGGCCCTGACCACCCACCCACGCCTGCAGGAGGGAGCTAGAAGGTGACGGCGGAGGTGGGGGTGGTGTTTTCGGGTTGGTTGCCTAGGGACCAGGCGGCTACTCGGGAGACGATGTGGGCTGGGATCTTGTCCGCTACTCCGGGGACGGCGGGTATGTCGTACGTGGCGTGGGCGTCGTACGGGAGGACGACTCGGTAGCCGCGGGCGAGGGCGGTTTTGGCTGTCGCGTGTACGCACATCTCCGACATGACACCGCAGATGGCGAGCGACCGTACGCCGGCCGACACCAGGTTTTCCCCGAGTGGCGTCGCGTCGAAGCCGTCGTCACGTGGCTTGCGGATCACGTGTTCGCGGGGACCCGGCTTGAGCGGCAGGTACAGCTCCCAACCGGGCGTTCCGGGCTCGTCGTCTGCGCCGGGTGGGCCGTCGTTCTGGAGGTGTACGACGACTGCGCCGGCGGCTCGGGCACGGTCCAGCAGGTCGCTTGTCCGATCCAGGAGGGCAGCTGCGCCGGGTACTGCGTCGGGGCCGGAGACGAACGCGGTCTGCAGATCGACGAGCACCAAGGCGTCGACGGGTGAGCGCATCGCGCTGGGTGGGGGCGTCGCGCCGGGTGAGGTCATGGCCGCCATCCTCGCCGGTTTGCTGCGGGGCCGCACCGGGATTGTCCGGAGGGCGTGGGATGCTGACGGGGTGGCTGCTCGTAAAGGTTCTGCGCCGAAGCTGGGCGATGTGCTCCTCGTGACCGGAACCGAGTCGTTCCTGGCAGATCGGGCCGTGCGATCGGCGATCGCGGCGGTGTCGAAGAACGCGACGGACGGCGGCGGCGACGCGGTTGAGGTGACGGATCTCGAGGCGTCGACGCTGGATGTCGGGGTGTTCGCGGAGCTGACTGGGCCTTCGTTGTTCGCGACCGAGCGGGTGCTGGTGCTGCGCGGGTTGGAGAACCTGCCGAGTGAGATGGCGCCACACCTGATCGAGTACGCCGGCTCGTCGTCGGACGACGTACTGGCCGTGCTGGTGCACTCCGGTGGGCAGAAGGGCAAGGGCGTCCTCGACAAGTTGCGCAAGGCATCGGTCACCGAGGTCGTCGCGACGGCGCCGAAGGCGTGGGAGCTTCCGCAGTTCGTGGCGGGGGAGATCCGGCTGCATGGCGGGACGGTCGACGAGGGGGCGGCGTCGGCGCTGGTGGACGCGGTCGGTCACGACCTGCGGGCGCTGGCGGGGGCGTGTTCGCAGCTGGTGTCGGATTCGGGCGGTCAGGCGGTGACGACTCAGCTGATCGGGCAGTACTTCGGTGGGCGTGCGGAGGTCACGAGCTTCGCGGTCGCGGATGCGGCGATCGCCGGTCGGACGGAGCCGGCACTGGAGCAGCTCCGGTGGGCGCTGGACTGCGGCGTGGCGCCGGTGCTGGTGACGAGTGCGATGGCGGGCGGGTTGCGAGGGCTGGCGAAGTACTCGAGTGCGCCGAGTGGGATGCGGGAGGGGGACCTGGCGCGCGAGGTCGGCGTACCGCCGTGGAAGCTCAAGCAGCTCAAGCAGCAGTCGCGCAGCTGGACTCCAGGTGGCCTCGCAACCGCGATCAAGGCGGTCGCGCAGGCCGACGCGGACGTCAAGGGCGCCTCGGGCGACGCCGGCTACGCCCTGGAACGCATGGTCCTGACCATCACCCGAGCCCACGGCCGCCGCTAACCGCTCAGCTCCCGCTGGGAGTCCCGAGTGACGACCGTCAGTGCTGGTTTTGGGTACGCAAAAACGATCGGCCGGTCGCGAGGACCGGGCCGATCGTTGGCGGGGCGCGTCGGGGACGCGGCCCTGGTGTTAGAGGGAAGCGGCCTTCTTGAAGAGGGCCGACTTGCGGTTGGCCGCCTGGTTGGCGTGGATGACGCCCTTGCTGACGGCCTTGTCGAGCAGACGACCAGCCTTGCGGGCGGTCTCGTTGGCCTTCTCGGCCTCGCCGGCGTCGACGGCCTCGTGGAAGCGGCGAACAGCCGTCTTGAGGGTCGACTTCACCGACTTGTTGCGAAGTCGCGCAGCCTCGTTCTGGCGGTTGCGCTTGATCTGGGACTTGATGTTCGCCACGGAGCAGTGCCTCGATCAGGAGTATGCGGTCATTCGGAAGGTGTTACGGCGCACGGCTGAGCACCACCCGTGAACGCGCGAAGGGCCAGATTACCAACAAGCCGTCCACTCCTCCAAACCCGCTCCAGCCGGGCCGGGGGTGAATCAGGCCCGTGCGGTCGTCTCGGCGGCGGATTTCAGCCGGGTCAGCGTTGTGTGGATGCCGTGCGCGTTGCGTGGGGCGCGGTTGCCGAAGACGGGCCGGAAGAGGAGCTTGAGGACCGACGGGCGGTGGTCGGTCCAGGACTCGGTGACCTCGCAGCCGGTTGCGGTCGGCGTGAACTCGTAGTCCCAGCGCGAGATCGGGACCGGGCCGAAGGTGATGTCGAAGGTGAACCGGCGGCCGGGCTGCGCGGTCACCACTTTCCCGAAGGTGAACCACCGCACGACGCCCACTCAGTTGTGCCCGACGAACCGTGCCCCTGACACCGGACCGCCGGAGGACTCGCCCGAGGACCAGGTGACGCGGGTGCACTCGGGGCTCCACTCGCTCATCCGGGGCAGATCACTGACCAACCGATACAGTGCGTCAGCAGACGAATGCACTGTGATGGACTCGGTCAGATCCGGCATCGGGTTTTCCCTTGCTGTCGGCCATCATCTGCTGTGCACAGCGTGACACCGGCGACACGTGACGGCATACTCGGGGCCCCGTGACGCCTGCGCGCCGGGACGTCCGCGAGCCGAAGGCTCCACCATCGCTCCGTCCAAGCCCTGGAGGAACTGCGTGACCCGCAAACGCCCGGCGATCGTCGTCGCCACCGCACTGATCGCCGCCGGCGCCGGCGTACCCGTGCTGGTGAACGCCGCCAGCGCCAGCCAGCCGGCCACAAGCACGGTCGCCGACCCGGAGGTCAAGCGCTCCGAGACCGGCTCGTACATCGTCCAGCTCGACGACTCCCCGGTCGCCGAGTACGCCGGCGGCATCGCCGGTCTCGCCGCCACCAAGGTGTTGCCGGGCGGCAAGCTGCTGAAGACCGCAGCGCCGGTCGTCGACTACGTGAGGCACCTCGCCGGCGAGCGCGACCAGGTCATCGCCAAGGTCCCGGGCGTCAAGAAGCTCTACGACTACAGCTACACGTACGCCGGATTCTCCGCCGAGATGTCGTACGACGATGCGGTCAAGCTGGCCAAGTCGTCGGGAGTGAAGAGCGTCGAGCCGAGCGAGATCGAGCACGCCGACACCGTCGACACCCCGCGCTTCCTCGGGCTGTCCGGCAAGGGCGGCGCCTGGCAGCAGGCGGGTGGTATCGACAAGGCCGGCGACGGCGTGATCATCGGGATGATCGACTCCGGGTACGTCCCGGAGCGGGCGAGCTTCGCGCCGATGAAGACCACGAAGCAGTCCGACGCGATCGTCGCGAAGAAGTGGAAGGGCACCTGCCAGGCCGGCGAGGAGGCGCCCGTCACCTGCAACAACAAGGTGATCGGCGCCCGGTACTTCGACAAGGGCATCGGCACCCGCCCGATCCCGGACGAGTTCAAGTCGCCGCGTGACTACGGCGGCCACGGGACCCACACCGCCAGCACCGCGGCCGGCAACTACGGCGTCGACATGACCGTCATGGGCCGCGACTACGGCAAGGGCTCCGGTATGGCGCCGCACGCCCGCCTCGCGATCTACAAGGCGCTGTGGGCGGTCGACGCGACGGGTGGCGGCAGCGGTACCGACGCTGACATCGTGGCCGCGATCGACGCCGCGGTCTCGGACGGCGTCGACGTCATCAACTACTCGATCTCCGGCAGCGGATCGACGTACGTGAACGCCACCGGTCTCGCGTTCCTGCGGGCGGCCAAGGCGGGCGTGTTCGTCGCGACCAGCGCCGGGAACACCGGTCCGGGCGAGGCGACCGTCGGCAAGACGTACCCCTGGGTCACGTCGGTTGCCAACGGCACCCATGACCGCGACATCCAGACCACGGTGACGCTCGGCGACGGCAAGTCCTACACCGGCGCGGGCATCGGTTCCGGTACGCCGCAGACGCCGGTGGTCCTGGCCAAGGACGCCGGCCTGCCCAATGCCGATCCGGCCAACCTGGCCCTCTGCCAGGCGGGCACGCTCGACCCGGCGAAGGCCACCGGCAAGATCGTGGTCTGTGACCGCGGTGGGAACGCCCGCGTCGACAAGAGCCTGCAGGTGAAGAACGCGGGCGGTGTCGGCATGATCCTGCTCAACATCACCCCGGGCACGCTGGACTCCGACCTGCACTCGGTCCCGACCGTCCACCTCGACGACAAGGCCGCGCCCGCGGTCAAGGCGTACGTGAGCGGCACGACCAACCCGACTGCGACGATCGGCCCCGGTACGCCAGTCCGAGTCAACGCCCCGAAGGTGGCCAGCTCCTCCAGCCGCGGCCCGTCCCCGGCCGGCAACGGCGATCTGCTCAAGCCGGACATCATGGCGCCGGGCACGAACGTGCTGGCCGCGACGACCGCGTTCAGCGCGGCCGGTGGCGAGTACGCGTTCATGAGCGGTACGTCGATGTCCACGCCGCACATCGCCGGCATCGCGGCGGTGCTGAAGAGCAAGCACCCGACCTGGTCCCCGATGGCGATCAAGTCGGCGATGATGACGACCGCCACCGACAAGGACACCAGCGGCAAGCCGATCCAGAACGACTCCGGCTCGCCGGCGAACCCGTTCGGGTACGGCGCCGGCGAAGTGCAGCCGAAGCTCGGCATGGACCCGGGCCTGGTCTACGACTCGACGTACACGGACTGGACGAGGTTCGTCTGCGGCTCCGGCCAGGTGCCGAGCACGCACGAGCTGTGCGCGAACGGCAAGATCGACCTCAGCGACCTGAACTACCCGACGATCGCGATCGGTGACCTGGCCGGCAAGCAGACCGTGACCCGGACCGTGACGAACGTCGGCGACGTCCCGGAGGTCTACCTCCCGAAGGTCGAGGGCCTCAAGGGCCTGAAGGTGACCGTGACGCCGCGGATCCTGATCACGCTCCCGGGCCGCAGTACGACGTACAAGGTCACGATCGAGAACGACGGTGCTCCGCTCGAGCAGTACTCGTTCGGCCGCCTGGTCTGGAAGTCGGTGAAGCACACCGTGGCGAGCACGCTGGCGATCAAGCCGCTGACGGTGAAGGCGCCGGTCCAGGTCAACGGCACCGGCACAGCCGGCTCCGTGGAGGTCCCGATCACGGCCGGGTACGCCGGAACGCTCGAGACCACCGCGGTGGGCCTGAACCCGGCCACGGTCGGCGAGGCCGCGCTGAAGAACCCGGGTGGCGTGTCGTTCCCGACGACAGCGCCGAAGGTCAACGACCACGTCGCGAAGTTCACCGTGAACGTCCCGGCTGGTACGACGTACGCCCGGTTCTCCACGTTCGACGCGGACTACCCGGCCGGCACCGACCTGGACGTGTTCGCGTACAAGGCCGGTACGACGACTCTGCTCGGCAGTAGCACCGGGGGCTCGGCTGAGGAAGAGGTGAACCTGTCGCAGCCCGCAGGTGGTCAGGTGGACGTGTACGTCGACCTGTACGCCGGGGCGAACGAGCAGCAGGTCAAACTCGACCACTGGGAGCTGCAGAAGGCGGAAGGCAATCTGACCGTCACACCGGCCAGCCAGCCGGTGACAGTCGCCGGCCAGACCTCAGTGACTGCCAACTGGACCGGACTGACTGCCGGCACCAGGTACCTCGGCCAGCTGCACTTCACCGACGGCGCCGACGGTTCCGGTTCCACCGTCGTACGCGTAGACAGCTGACACCGACGAGGGCGGCCCGGCACACCGCCGGGCCGCCCTCGTCGTCTGTTACGGCTCGTGGATCGTCCAGCCGTCCGCGTTCTTGACCAGCAGCTTGCACTCGCCCGACGTGACGTCGCAGCGGAACAGTTGATTGTGGACGGCGCCGCCGGCAGCAACCGTCTCGGTGAGCGTCAGCAGTTGGGTGCCGTTCTCGAAGACCGGCAGCGGCAGGGTGTCCGTCATCCTGTCCTGCAGTTTGAGCTTGGTGACCTGACCGGTGTTGATATCGATGGCCTCCGCCCGCACGCTGTGGATCATGGTCCGCCCGTCGGGTGACAGCACCGGGTAAAGGTGTTCAGGCCCCTCGTCGCAGTAGTCCCGCAGGACCTTGAACCCGTCGTCGCGCAGCGCACCGGCTTTGAGGCACCGCTTCCCGTCGGCCTTGGTCGACACGACGATGGTCCCGGCCGCCGCTGGAATCGCCGCGCTGCCGTCGAAGCCGGCGATGGACACCGGTCGCTGCTGGCCGGAGGCCGGCTGCCAGACGACCAGTCCGGCCTTGCCGCGATCCATCCACAGGCCGTCCTGGTTCCAGCCGAGGAGGGCCGGTTGCCCAGCCGCGGCGGGCAGCTTTGCGACCTGCTTCCCGGACTGGATGTCGACGACGATCACCTGGCCGCGCGTGTTCGACAGGTAGTGGTACATCGCCACCTGCTTGCGATCCGGCGACAGGACCTGATAGCCGGACCGGTCCGGGCCGAGCGTCCGGAAGGTGCTGTTCGGCAGCAGGATGCCGGGGCGGAACTGGCCGGGCACGGACATCTGCTGGCCCAGCCAGCCACCGCCGGCCCGCCCGAAGAAGAAACCGTCGATCCCCTTCGGAATGCGCACTTTCTGCTTGCCGTCGTGGAGCGCGTTCTCTTCGTACACCGTGTATGGAACTTGGGGAGCGGCTCCGGACACAGGTGGCGCCGGGCGTCGCGCCGGGTCGGGTCGGTCGCCTCGGGTCAAGAGGGACGCCGCCAGTACGACGACCACGACGATCGCTGCGGCTGCTGCGAGGACCGGCCAGTTGCGGCGGCGTTCGGGTGGTTCAAGGCCCGGGCCTTGGGCGTTGTCGGGGACGGTGGCGGCCTGAGTGTGCAGGTAGTCGCGGAGGCGGGTTTCGGTGTCGGTCATCGGAGTTCCTCGAGGCGTTCGGTCAGGACGGCGAGACCGCGCGACGACGTGGCGCGGGCGGAGGACTCGCTGATCCCGAGAATCTGGGCGATCTCGGCAAAGGGGAGATCGAGGTAGTAGCGCAGGACAAGGACCTCGCGCATCCGCCGCGGCAGTCCTTGGAGCGCCTGCTGTACCTGGGTCCGTTCCTCGCTCAGTACGACGGCGCTCTCGGCGGACGCGTTCGGCGCCTGGTGCGGTGGGATGTACAACCGCGCGACCTTGCGTCGTCGCAGTACTGACCTGCTGCGGTTCACCACCGCCGTACGCAGGTAGGCGAGGGCCGCATCGGGCCCCCGCAACGGCCAGCGCCGGTACAGCTCGGCAAAAGCCTCCTGTACGACGTCCTCCGCCGCCTGCCGGTCGTCGACCATCAGCACCGCCAGCCGGACCAGTCCGGCCCAGTGCTGCTGGTAAAGCGCCGACACGGCCGCCTGTGCAGGCGCCGGGCGTCCGATGCTCACCATTTGATTCGTCACACCGCTAGAGACGCGCGGCGCTCAGGAACGCTGCGTCCGGTCCCGCACCCAGTCCAAGTGCACCAGAGCGCTCTCGCGCTGCCACATCCGGACCGTCGGCAGCCCCGGTGGCGCCGGCTGCGCCGCACCCCACCACAACCCGCCACCGATCGCCGCGATGAACCCCGTGATCGCCTCGTCGTCCGGCAACTCCGGCAGCGTGACAGAGGCGCGCATCTCGGCGTGCAGGATCACCGTGTCCGCCCAGCGCGGTGCCAGCGCCGGGTGCGCCCAGTCGATGAACACCACGCGGTCGTCGGTCAGGATGATGTTGTCCGCCCGCAGGTCCCAGTGCGCCAGCGCCTTCCCCTCGGCCAGCGCACGGAGCCCGGTCCGCGCCAGCTCCGCGAACTCCTCCACCCGGCCGTCCATCCAGTCCGGTACGGCGAGACCGTCCTCCAGCACCTTGTCCCACCGGCTCAGGAACTCCCTGCTCCGCACAGCCGCCACAGGTGCGTCAGGCCACGGTGACGGGTCCAGGGCATCGGTCAGCTCGTCCAGTGCGCCCAGCACCCGTTCGGCGTCAGCCTGCTCCCACGGGTGCGCGGGTAGTCGCCCCTCGATGTCCTCGAAGAGCATCCCGACCCAGTCGCCGTCGTCGTACACGTCGAACAGGACCGGTGCCATCGGGACCGTGCCGATTCCCTGCGTCGCGGTGATCTCCTGGCGGAACAGCTCCGGCGTCTTCGGGTTGAGCGCCGTACCGACGGTCTTGACGAAGGCCCGGCGGCCGGAGGCGGTCACCAGGCGGGCCGCGACGCCGGGGGAGAAGCCGCCCTGCTGGGTGACCGCGGACACCACGACCGAGCCGAGAGAGCGCTCCACCCAGGCCCGCACCGCGGCGGGCAGCTTCTCGAAGGGCAACCGGACCCCAGCAGCATGTGCCATGCGACCAAACGGTAGGCGGCCCACAGGCCGTCCGCCCGTGATTTTCGAATCTGCTGGACCGCCATGGGATGATTGACCGGATATACCCTTCGAGACCAGAACTGGATCCCCTCCGTGCCCGTTGGCCCCACGAAAGTGCCGCAGCCGGGTCGCACCGACCCGTCGCTGATCCGGAACTTCTGCATCATCGCCCATATCGACCACGGCAAGTCGACGCTGGCCGATCGGATGCTGCAGATCACCGGTGTCGTCGACGGCCGTCAGATGCGGGCGCAGTACCTGGACCGGATGGACATCGAGCGGGAACGCGGCATCACGATCAAGTCGCAGGCGGTCCGGCTCCCGTACGCACCCGGTCCGGACTCCCCGGGCGGCCTGCTCGCCCCGGACGGGACGACGTACATCCTGAACATGATCGACACGCCGGGCCACGTGGACTTCACGTACGAGGTCTCGCGGTCGCTCGAGGCGTGTGAAGGCGCCGTCCTGCTGGTCGACGCCGCGCAGGGGATCGAGGCGCAGACGCTCGCGAACCTGTACCTCGCGCTGAACGCCGACCTGCACATCATCCCGGTGCTGAACAAGATCGACCTGCCGAGCGCGCAGCCGGAGAAGTACGCCGCGGAGCTTGCGCACATCATCGGATGCGACCCGTCCGACGTGCTCAAGGTGTCCGCGAAGACCGGTGAGGGCGTCGAGGAGCTGCTCAGCGAGATCGTCGCGCAGGTGGAGCCGCCGAAGGGCGTCAAGGACGCACCGCCGCGCGCGCTGATCTTCGACTCGGTCTACGACACGTACCGCGGCGTCGTCACCTACGTCCGGGTGGTCGACGGCGAGCTGACCCACCGGGACCGGATCAAGATGATGTCGTCCGGCGCGGTGCACGAGATGCTTGAGGTCGGCGTCATCTCACCCGAGCCGATGAAGTCCCCGAGCATCGGCGTCGGCGAGGTCGGTTACCTGATCACCGGCGTGAAGGACGTCCGCCAGTCCCGGGTCGGTGACACCGTCACCGCAGCCGTCCATGGCGCGACCGAGGCGCTCGGCGGCTACAAGCACCCGCAGCCGATGGTGTACTCCGGGCTGTTCCCGATCGACGGCGACGACTACCCGACGCTGCGGGACGCGCTGGAGCGGCTGCAGCTGAACGACGCGGCCCTGCAATATGAGCCGGAGACCTCGGGCGCGCTCGGGTTCGGCTTCCGTTGTGGGTTCCTCGGGCTGCTGCACATGGAGATCGTCCGCGAGCGGCTCGAGCGCGAGTTCGACCTGGACCTGATCTCGACGGCGCCGAACGTGGTCTACCGGGTCGAGATGGAGGACGGCAAGGAGCACGTCGTCACCAACCCGAGCGAGTTCCCCGAGGGCAAGATCGCCGACATCTACGAGCCGGTGGTCAAGGCGACGATCCTCAGCCCGAAGGACTTCATCGGCGTCATCATGGAGCTGTGCCAGACCAAGCGGGGCAACCTGGGCGGCATGGATTACCTGTCCGAGGACCGGGTCGAGCTGCGCTACACGCTGCCGCTGGCCGAGATCGTCTTCGACTTCTTCGACCAGCTGAAGTCCAAGACCAAGGGCTACGCGTCCCTCGACTACGAGCCGACCGGTGAGCAGGCGGCGGCGCTGGTCAAGGTGGACATCCTGCTGCAGGGCGAGACGGTCGACGCGTTCTCGGCGATCGTGCACAAGGACAACGCCTACTCGTACGGTGTCGCCCTGGCCGGCAAGCTGAAGGAACTGATCCCGAGGCAGCAGTTCGAGGTGCCGATCCAGGCCGCGATCGGATCCCGGGTGATCGCCCGCGAGTCGATCCGCGCGATCCGCAAGGACGTCCTCGCCAAGTGCTACGGCGGTGACATCACCCGGAAGCGCAAGCTGCTCGAGAAGCAGAAGGAAGGCAAGAAGCGGATGAAGATGGTCGGCCGCGTCGAGGTCCCGCAAGAGGCCTTCATCGCCGCCCTCCGTACGTCGGAATCCGCCGAGAAAGCCGGCAAGAAATAGGTGCCGGTCCAGATACCTGAAGGCCTGCTCGTTGTCGCTTCGCGCGGGCAGGACTGGGCGGATTGGCTGGATCGGCTGCCGCGGTTGCTGCGGGATCTCCTCGACGAGTGGGAGTTGCGCGTCGACGGTACGGCGGCGTACGGGAACTGTGCGATCGTCGTACCCGTGCTTGCCCAGGGTCAGCGGGCCGTGCTGAAGGTGCAGTTCCCGCACTGGGAGGCGGAGACCGAGCACCTGGCGCTGCGGACCTGGGCCGGCAACGGCGCCGTACGGATGCTGCGCGCGGACCCGCGCCGGTTCGCGCTCCTGCTCGAACGCCTGGAACCGCGAGACCTGACGACGATCGACGCGCTCGACGCCTGCGAGCTCGTTGGCGGCACCTACAAGCGACTGCATGTGCCCGCGGGACCGCAGTTCCGGACCCTGTCCGAGGAACTGAAGCACTGGGTGGCTCGATTCCGGCAACTGCCCGCGTCGGCGCCGGTGCCGCACCGGTACGTCGAGCAGGCGATCTCGCTGGCCGAGGACTTCATCTCCGATCCCGCGACCGACGGCCGGCTGATCCACACCGACCTGCACTACGAGAACATGCTCGCCGCGGACCGTGAACCGTGGCTCGTGATCGACCCGAAACCGCTGTCCGGCGACCCGCACTACGAGGTCGCGCCTCTGATCTGGAACCGCTGGGATGAAGTGGAGGCCGCCCATGACCTGCGCTTCGCGGTCCGGCAACGGTTCTGGACCACGATCGACGCAGCCGGCTTCGACGAGGACCGCGCCCGCAACTGGGTGATCGTCCGCCAGATGCTCAACGTCCTCTGGACCCTGGAGTCCACCAGCAGCGACGAGTCCCTCCCGCAGGACTGGCTGACCCGCAACATCGCCATCGTCAAGGCCATCCAGGACTGATACGGGTCGACGTGAGGTAGGAGACACTGGGTTGAAGTTAGTAGTTACTACCTACTAACTTCGGCGATATGCCAACACGGATGAGCGGGCAGGAGCGGCGGGAGCAGATCCTCGGGATCGCCGAGGAGGAGTTCGCGGCCGCGGGGCTGTACGGCGCTTCGACCGAGACGATCGCACGGCGGGCCGGGATCACGCAGGCGTACGTGTTCCGGCTGTTCGGGACGAAGAAACTGTTGTTCCTGGAGTGCGTGGACGCCGCATTCGAGCGGATGCGGCTGGCGATGGTCGCGGCCGCCGGCGGGGCGAGCGGGGTCGAGGCGCTGGCGGCGATGGGGCAGGAGTACAACGACATGCTCGCCGACCGCACGACGCTGCTGCTCCAGTTGCAGGGCACAGCCGCCGCGGCAGCGGGTGACGGTGAGGTGCGGGACGCCGTACGGGCGAGCTTCGCGCGGTTGTGGCAGTCCGTCGCCGACACCGCCCAACTGGACCCGGTCACGGTGAAGGCGTTCCTTGCCTTCGGCATGCTTCTCAACACGAACGCGGCCCTGGATCTCCCGCAGGTGGACGAACCGTGGTCCCACCAAGCCAGAACCCGCATCAAACCAGGCCTTTTCACCCACATCACCACCGACACGAACCGATGAGCACGAGGCAGAGCGCCTTGGTGCAGTCGCCAGGGATGCTCGCGCGGTTCTTGGTCTTCGTCGGATTGGTCGGCGCGGTGATCGGGAGTCTTGGCGCTCCGTTGATCACGGCGGTGGCCGAGGCGTACGACGTTTCGCTCGCCGCCTCGCAGTGGACGTTGACGATCGCGTTGCTGGCGGGCGCTGTGACGACGCCGGTGCTTGGGCGGCTCGGGTCCGGCCCGCGGCGGCGCACCGTCGTACTGGTGATGCTGGCGGTGGAGGTCGTCGGCAGTCTGCTGACGGTGATCCCGTTGCCGTTCGCGTTCCTGCTGGTCGGCCGAGCGTTGCAGGGGTCCGGGATCGGGTTGATCGTGCTGATGATGGCGGTCGCGCGGGACCACCTGGACGAGCAGCGGGCCGCGCGGACGATCGCGTTGCTGTCCGTCGCGTCGACCGCGGGGATCGGGATCGGCTACCCGTTGTCCGGGCTGCTCACCGATGTCGCCGGCGTTCGCGCGGCGTACGGACTCGGCCTCGCCATCACCGCAGCCGCCTTCGCCGCCGCCGTCTTCGCGCTACCGCAGGCCCCGGACCGGCCGTCGTCCCGACTCGACGTCCGCGGCGCGATCCTGCTCGCGATCGCCCTGCCGGCCTTACTGCTCGTTATCGGTGACACGGGCCTGTGGCGCCACCACGCGGGCCTGGCCGTCGCGATCCTCGTGGCCGCGCTTCTGCTCCTGATCGGCTGGACCTTCCTCGAGGTCCGCACCGAGAGTCCGCTGGTCGACATCAAGCTCCTCCGGCACCCCGCGGTGGCCGCCGCCAATCTCGTGATGCTCACCGGCGGCGTCGGCATGTACCTGCTCTTCAGCCTGATCACCCGCTACGTGCAGACGCCCGCGGCGGCCGGCTACGGCTTCGGCCTGAACTCGTTCCAGGCGGGCCTCGTCCTGGTCCCGTTCTCGCTCCTCGGCTTCGCCGCCGGCCGGCTGATCCCGGCCTGGCGGGACCGCCTCGGCGCCAGGTTGTTGCTAGCAGCAAGTACGTCGGTGGTCCTCGCCGCGTTCGTACTCTTCGCACTCACCCGGTCACATCTGGTCGAACCGATCCTTGCGATCGGCATCCTCGGGTTCGGCGTCGGCGCGTTCTCGGCCGCGATGCCGGTCGTGATCCTCGCGGTCACGCCGCCCGCCGAGACCGCGAGCGCGATGAGCGTGAACGCGGTCGTCCGGAGCGTCGGCTTCTCCACCGGCAGCGCCCTCGGCGGCCTGATCCTGGCGACTCATACGACGGGCGTCTTCCCCCGCGAGTCCGGGTACGGCGCGGCCGCCTGGATCGGGGTTGCCGCCACCGCGGTCACCTTGCTGATCATCGCCGTACTCCCGCTTAAACCGGTGGATCGTTAGCGGTTGCCGGGAGAGGATGCCGGTATGCGGTTGTTGACGGTCAATGTGGTGGAGAAGCTGATCCCGGGTCCGAAGGAGACGGGATTCACCGCGATCGACAAGCGCCCGCAGTCCGGCCGGGTCCGGGTCGGTGAGCTCGGTCTCGCCGGCGACCGGGTCTGCGACACCAAGAACCACGGCGGCCCGGATCTCGCGCTCTACGCGTACGCCGAGGAAGACGCCAACTGGTGGGCCGCCGAGCTGGGGCGCGACATCCCGACCGGTCTGTTCGGCGAGAACCTGCGGACCGAGGGGCTCGACATCAGCGGTGCCCTGCTCGGTGAGGTCTGGCGGATCGGCGACGAGGTCGAGGTGATGGTCCGCGCGCCGCGCATCCCGTGCATCACGTTCCAGCACCGCATGCAGGAACCGCACTGGGTCAAACGCTTCCACCAGGCCGGCTGCCCTGGCGCGTACCTGAAGGTGCTCCGCGAAGGCACGATCGGCGCCGGCGACCCGATCGAGATCATCAGCCGACCGGACCACGAGGTCACCATCGCGGAGATGTTCAGCCCGCAGGATCCGGCGAAGTTCCGGCGCATGCTCGACTCCGGCGTAGACCTGATGGACGAACTCCGCGACACCGCCCACCGCGTCCTGTCCCGCGGATGAGCCCCGACCCGCAACCAACCCCAACGGCCCGCACCCACATCACCCCGACCCGGGTGTCCGGCCAATTTGCCTGGCTGACCCAGCAAATGAGGGGTTGCACACCCGTACTGAGGGTCAGTAACCCAGGATCTGCTGGGTCAGCCAGGCAAATTGGTGGGTCAACCAGGCAAATGGGGAGAGGAGAGCGGGGGTGGTGAAGGGGGTACTGCCGGAGGCTGGGCCGTTGCGGCCGTTGGCGCTGGCGACGTTGCTGAGTCGGGTCGGTAACGGGCTGTTGATGACGGTCAGCGTGCTGTACTTCAACCGGATCATCGGGCTGTCGATCGCGCAGGTCGGGCTTGGCCTCACCGTGGCTGGGTTGTTCGGGCTGCTGTCCGCCGTACCGCTCGGGCATCTGGCGGATCGTCGCGGGCCTCGCGGGTTGTTCGTCGTACTGAGTCTGATGGTGTGCGCGCTCTCGCTGGTCTACCTGTTCGTGCACAACTTCTGGCAGTTCCTGGTCGTGAGCATCGTGCTGACGATGATCGACCGTGGCGCCGGAGCCGTCCGCGCCGCGTTGATCGCCGCCGTCACGGTAGGGGCCGGCCGGGTCGCGGCCCGCGCGTACCTACGGGCCGTCACGAACATCGGCATCATGGCCGGTGCGGGCATCGGCGCGTTCGCGCTGCATTTCGATACCGGTACGGCGTACCGCCTGATGTTCGTGCTCGACGCCGCACTCAGCAGCATCGCGGCGTTCGCCGTACTGGCCATCCCGCGCGTCGCGCCGCGACCCCATGACGACGACGGGCCGGTGTGGATCGCGCTGCGCGACCGCGCGTACCTCGCGGTCGCCGCGCTCAACGCGGGCATGAGCATCCACTTCGCCGTACTCGATGTGGCGATCCCGCTCTGGGTGGTCGATCACACGGACGCCCCGCGCTGGACGGTCGCGCTGCTCCTGATCATCAACACCGTGGTCGTCTCGCTGTTCCAGGTGCGCTCGTCGCGCGGCATCGCCGATCCGACCACGGCCGCCCGCGCCACCCGTACCGCAGGGTTGTTGCTGTTGGCATCGATGGTCCTGATGGCCGGCGCAACCTGGGGCAACGCAGCGATCGCGGTCGGTCTGCTCGCGGTCGGTGCTCTGGTCCAGGTGATTGCCGAACTGCTGCAGTCCTCGGGGTCGTTCTTGCTCAGCTTCGACCTGGCGCCGGGCCACGCTCAGGGGCAGTACCAGGGCGTCTGGAACACCAGCATGTCGATCAGCAGCATGCTCGCGCCGACCGTCCTCGCCCTTCTCCCACTCGGCTTGGGCGTCCCCGGCTGGATCATCCTCGGCGTCTGGTTCGCCGTCGTCGGCATCCTGTCGGTACCGGTCGTGCGCTGGGCGGCCGCGCGGCAGGCGGCGGGTCAGTTGGTGGGTTCGCGGTAGCCGAGGGCTGCGGAGATCTTGCGGGCGGCCTCGATGGCGGCCGGTGCCATTAGGGCGACTTGGGCGATCGACTGTTCCAGCGAGAGCGTCGAGATGCTGACTGCGGCGATCGCGGCGCCGGTGTGGTCGTGGATGACTGCGGCGACGCAGCGGATGCCGGGCTCGTTCTCCTCGTCGTCGAGCGCGTAGCCGCGGGACCTGGTCTGCGCGAGATCGGCCTTCAGCGCGGCCGCCGACGTATGGGTCAGGGGAGTGCGGGCGGGCAGGCCGGTCCGGGTGATGTGGACGTCGAGCGCCTCGTCGTCCTTCTCCGCGAGCAGCGCCTTGCCGATGCCGGTGCAGTGCAGCCAGATCGCCTTGCCGACCCGCGACGGCATCCGGTACGGCTTCGGGCCGTCGAGGCGCGCGACGTAGATCGCCTCGTCACCGTTCAGCAGGCCGACGTGGACCGTGCACCGCGTCTGCGCGACGAGGTCCGCGAGCACCGGGCGGGCCACGGTGGCGAGATCGACGTTCGTCAGCGCGTGACCGGCCAGCCGGAGCGCCTTCGGGCCCGGGTGGTACGAGCCGTCGTCGGCCTGCGTGACGAACTCGTGCTCGACGAGGGACGCCATGATCCGGTGCACGGTCGACTTGGCCAGGCCGGTCGCGTTCACCACGTCGGTGAACCGCGAGTGCTCCAGTACGGCGTCCAGCACCATCAACGTCTTGTCGATGGCCGAGGGCGAACTCATGTCGGACATCCTGCCACTCCTTACCTCGCCAGCCAGCCACCGTCGACGGCGAGCACGTGCCCGTTGACATAGTCCGCCGCCGCCGACGCGAGGAACACCGCGGCCCCGACGACGTCCTCCGGCTGCCCCCAGCGGCCGGCCGGGATGCGCTGCCGGATCGAAGCCTCCCGCTCCGGGTCCGCGCGCAGCTCCGTGGTGTTGTCCGTGCTGATGTACCCGGGCGCGATCGCGTTCACCTGGACCCCTGCCGGCCCCCACTCGTTGGCCAGCGCCCGGGTCAGCCCCGCCACCGCATGCTTGCTCGCCGTGTACGCCGGGACGGTGATCCCGCCCTGGAAGCTCAGCAACGACGCGATCGTGACGATCTTCCCGGTACGCCGTTCCGCCATCGCGGCCCCGATCGGGCGCGTCACCGCCCAGGTGGAGTTGAGGTTCACGTCGATGACGTGCTGCCAGTCCGTGGTCGTGGTCTCGGCCGCCGGCGCCCGCCGGATCGTGCCGGCGTTGTTGACCAGGATGTCGACCTTCCTGTTGTCGACAATCTCAGTCGCTGCCCTTTCGACCGCGGCCGGGTCGGCGAAGTCCGCGATCACCACGGTCGCGTCGCCGCCGCCGTTCTGCTTGATCGCCTCGAGCGTGTCCTCGAGCGCGGCGTCCCGAGCCATCAGGATCAGCTCGGCACCGGCGGCGGCGTACCCGGCAGCGATCGCCGCGCCGATCCCACGCCGCGCTCCGGTGACGAGCGCCGTACGTCCTTCGAGGCTGAAGAGCGTCACCGCAGATCCCGTACGTCGACACCGTCCATGTCGCCGAACGCCTGGTTCTCGCCGGCCATCGCCCAGACGAAGCTGTACGACGACGTGCCGCAGCCCGAGTGGATCGACCAGCTGGGGGAGATGATCGCCTGACGATCCGCGACCAGCAGGTGCCGGGTCTCCTCGGGCTCGCCAAGCAGGTGCACGATCCGCTCGGTCTCCGGGAGCCCGAAGTACAGGTAGCACTCGGTACGGCGGTCGTGGGTGTGGGCGGGCATCGTGTTCCAGGTGCTGCCCGCGTGCAACGTCGTCACGCCGAGGACGACCTGGCAGCTCTGTACGCCGTCCGCGTGGATGAACTGGTCGATCGTCCGGCGGTTCGCGGTCTGCTGATCGCCGAGCTCGAGGCGATTGCCCTCACCGGGATTGACCTGCGCGGTCGGGAAGCTGGTGTGCGCCGGCGCGGAGAAGACGTAGAACGCCGACTCGGGTCCCTCGAAGACCACGTCGCGGACGCCGCGTCCGACGTACAGGCAGGCGCCGGTGGTCAGCTCGTACTTCGTTCCGTCGGCGGTGACCGTGCCGGGTCCGCCGACGTTGACGATGCCGGCCTCGCGGCGTTCGAGGAAGAACTCGCTGCGCAGTTCGGGGTAGGTGCCCAGCGTCAGCGGCCCGTCCGTCGGGCGGGCGCCGGCGAGCACGATCCGGTCGTGGTGGGTGAGCACCGCGGTGACGGCGCCGGGGACGAAGAGGTCGTCCACGAGGTAGTGGCGGCGCAGCGCGGCCGTGTCGAAGCCGGGCAGCTGCTCGGGGTGGGTGGCGTGCCTGATCTGCAGAGTCACGGAACAAGGTTCTACTCAGCAGAACCACCTGTCAATCGCTGTGGAGTCTTGGAACTGGGCCAGGAAGGTGTTCCAGGTTCTGTGCCTTGACACGCGGTTCTGGTGAATGGAACCGTCCAGTCACTCGCCCATCGCCCCTGGGAGGATCTCGATGACCGCTGTGGACTGGTCGGTCCTGGTCGGCTACTTCGTGTTGATGGTGCTGATCGGAGTCTGGTCGCGCACCAAGATCAAGACGGTCGTGGACTACTTCACGACCGGAGGCCGGATTCCCTGGTGGTTGTCCGGCATCTCGCACCACATGTCCGGCCGAGGGCATGTTCGTCGCGTGCGCGGCGGTCGCGTACTCGTACGGCATCACCGTCTACGTCTGGTGGGCGATGACGATCGGCGTCGGTGTCGGCATCGGCGCGTTCCTGTTCGCGGCGCGCTGGAACCGGCTGCGGGCCAAACACGGGGTCGTGTCGCCGCTGGAGTACCTCGCGCGCCGCTACAACCTGCCGACGCAGCAGGCGCTCGCGTACTCCGGTGCCGCGCTGAAGGTCGTCGACATCGCGTCGAAGTGGGTCGCGATCGCCGTACTCGCTCGATTCAGATTTTGTCGGTTGGGGGAGGTAACGTCCTCACCAGTTGCGATAGCCAAGCAACCGGCAGTAGCTGGACCAGCAGTAACCGCGGCCGGACGGGCCGTGGCAGTGCGGGGAGCCTTCTTGCGCAGTCAGGCACGGCTATGAACCGCGAACCCCAGCCCCGCAAGGGCTGGTCGTCGCGTTGCCGTTGGCAACTTCCCTGGTGGTGTACGTGGGACTCGGCCTGCTCGCGCCGGAGAACCGCGCGGACGTCGACGAACTGGTCGACTCGCTGAACACCGACCCCGATGAGGTCACCATCCGCCAGGCGGCCCTGTCCTGAAAACGCTGTCCTGAATCTGAAACACTGTCCCACGTCACGGAACCGTCCACCCTAGGAGAAGACCCCTATGCCGAACATCACCGTCGAACTCCTCTCCGGCCGCACCCTCGACCAGCGTCGCGAGTTCGTCGCCGCCGTCACCGACTCCGCGATCGCCATCCTCGGCGCCAAGCGCGAAGCCGTCCGCATCGTCTTCACCGAGATCGAGAAGACCGACGTAGCCAACGGCGGAACCCTCGCCTCCGACGCCTGACCCGCGCACCCGCGCACCCCACCGGCCCGCGGGTTGATCCCCTCTCGTGGGTCCACCCACCAGATGCCGGGTTTGCGTCCAGGATCCCGGACGCAAACCCGGCATCTCGGACGCCAACCCACGAGATGCGGGCGTCTGTGGTCGGCCGGGGGCACCGGATGGTGAAACGCGCGGGCGGGTTCGGCTTTGACCTATTAATGTCTGTCGCATGCGAGTTGGTGTGTTCGGTGCTACGGGTCAGGTCGGCGGCGTGATGCGGGAGTTGCTGGTTGAGCGCAACTTCCCGGTGGACGAGGTGCGGTTCTTCGCCTCGGCCCGGTCGGCGGGGAAGAAGCTGGCGTTCGGGGACCGGGAGGTTGTCGTCGAGGACTCGGCGACGGCGGACTTCTCCGGGCTCGAGCTCGCCTTGTTCTCCAACGGGAAGACGGCGTCGAAGGAGCTCGCCCCGAAGGTCGCGGCGGCCGGTGCCGTCGTCGTCGACAACTCGTCCGGCTGGCGGATGGACCCGGACGTGCCGCTGGTGGTGTCCGAGGTGAACCCCGAGGACCTCGGCACGATCCCGAAGGGCATCGTCGCCAACCCGAACTGCACGACCATGGCCGCGATGCCGGTGCTGGCCCCGCTGCACCGCGAAGCCGGTCTGACTCGCCTTGTCGTCTCGACCTACCAGGCCGTCTCCGGTTCCGGCGGCGTCGGCGTCAGTGAGCTCGAGGACCAGGCTCGTGAGCTGGCCGTGGCCGGCGGCGCGCTCGCCCGCGGGACCGATGGCATCACCCTCCCGGAGCCCAAGGTGTACGCCGGGCCGATCGCCTTCAACGTCCTGCCACTGGCCGGCTCGATCGTTGCCGATGGCACCGGTGAGACCGACGAGGAGCAGAAGCTCCGCAACGAGAGCCGGAAGATCCTGCACCTCCCGGACCTGCCGGTCGCCGGCACGTGCGTCCGGGTGCCGGTCTTCACCGGCCACTCGCTCAGCATCCACGCCGAGTTCGCCGAGCCGATCACCCCGGAGCGCGCCACCGAGATCCTGGGTGCCGCGCCGGGCGTCGCCGTCACGGACCTCCCGACCCCGCTCCTCGCGGCCGGCCAGGACCCGTCGTACGTCGGTCGCATCCGGCAGGACCAGTCCGTCCCGGGTAACCACGGACTGATCCTGTTCGTCTCGAACGACAACCTCCGCAAGGGCGCCGCCCTGAACGCGGTCCAGATCGCAGAGCTCCTCGCCCAACGCTGACCTTCAGCAGCGGTAGAAGTCCTTGGTGTACACGCCGTTGACCGCGGTCAGGGTGTGGTCGTAGCAGCCGTGCCCGATCGCGCGGTAGCGCACGGTCTGGGTCCCGGTTGCATGTCGCTGGTCCCGCGGTACGCCGTAGATCCAGGACGCGCGGCCGTCGTACGTCTCGGTGCTGATCCTGGCCGGCGTGCGGATCGTGTCGTGGATCTTCAGGTCGGTGACGACGTCGTACGCTCCGGGGATTGTTGCGTTGGGCAAGAAGGTGAGTACGCCGTTCTTGCCGTAGTCGAGGTCGGTGCGTTCGACGCGTCCGTTGCTGATCGTCGTCGCGGTGTCGCGCCAGTTCGCGTCGAGTGCGTCACGGGACTCGCCGGCGTCCCAGGTGTGCTTCGAGACATTGCTCAGCGTGCGCTGGACGCTCGTCCGGACGCGGCCCGCCGAGGTGTCGACGTACCCGTTGATCGTCAGGATGCGGGACGCGTTCGTGGTGACGGAGCCGGCCGCGTTCGGTGCGCCGGTCACGTCGTCGGTCTTCGTCAGCGGGCCGACGGCGTACGAGGTGAGGCCGCCGGTAGTCTGCGCGCGGTGTGCGTCGGTCCACACATGCAGATTCGGGACCGTGAACCACCCGGACTGGCCGGCGGGTACGCCGTCGACGTGCACGCGGAACTCGTGCGGCTTGCCGTCGGTGAGTAGTCCCGTGAACGGCGTGAGGTCATAGGTCAAGGGCTTGATGTCGAACGCGCGCGGTGCGGGGGACGGGCGCCACGAGTACGGGTTCGACCAGCCGCCGGTGTAGATGTACGGGTACGGCAGCGCGATCCCGGCGAGTTTGCCGTCGATGCTGACGTCGACCTCGCGGTACGGCGATCCGTCCGGGCACGAGTACCCGGTCTCAGCCGGCGCCGACGTGTCCCAGAACTCCTCACAGCCGCCGCCCGATCCGGTGACGTAGACCTCGCCGAGGAGGCGGGTCGTGTTCCGCGGCAACGTCGCCGTACCGATCAGGTCCGAGTCCTGACGCGTCTGGTTCTCCAGCGGGAGTACCTCGTTGGCGGTCCGGGCAGCCGGGGTGTGCCGGTCGGTCGTGTAGAAGTCGAGCGTGACGGTGATGTCGAGGACACCGGTGTACGTGTCGTTGACGACGTTGCCGAGCTCCATCACGACGGGTTGCGACGTCCGCAGGAGCGGGCTGTACGACGTGACGTCCTTCTCCACGTCCCAGGCGATACCGTCCGCGCTCGGCTCCGGGGTCGACGTACGGAAGACGCCGACGCCGCCGATCGTGATGTGTCCGAGGCGGTCGTACTGGACGCCCTTCACCTCGCCGTGCATCCGCAGCACGACCTTGGACCACGGCCCCGCACAGGCAGCCGGCGGTGTGTATGTCGCCTGGTACGGGTCGAAGTTGCGGAACTGGTTCCGGACGATCTGCACCTCGCAGTGCCTGGTGTCCGGTACGGCGACCGTCGGCGCGGGGGTCCGCGGATCGTCGTAGTCCGACCCGAACTCCGCCGGCGGGGTCACCGCGTGGGCCGGAGCGCCGAGAGCGAGGAGTAGAACGGATAGTGAGACGAGAGCCACCGACCGTATGCGCATGTTGCGGAAACGTAATGGAGAAGGTGCAGGTGGGCAAGCGAGTGCCATGGTCAGGCACGGTGCCCAGCGATTACCCTCCAGTCACTTGACCCCCTACGGAGGCCAGTTATGAAGCCTGTCGCCGATTCCGGCCAGCTCGCGCTTCTCAGCAACCGCAAGGACACCATGGCCCAGATGTTCCTGGACCGGGTGGAGGCGACGCCTGACCGGGAGGCGTTCCGCTTCCCGCGCGGGGAGCAATGGAAGTCGGTGTCCTGGCGGGAGACCGAGGCACTGACCCGCCGGCGCGCCGCCGGCCTGATCGCGCTCGGGGTGGAGCCGGAGCAGCGGGTCGCCGTCGCCTCGAGCACCCGGATCGAGTGGATCGAGTGCTACCTGGCCGCCGTACTGGCCGCCGCCGCGACCACCACGATCTACCCGTCGACGATCTCGTCCGACGTGGCGTTCATCGTGGCCGATGCCGACGTCCAGGTGGTGTTCGCCGAGGACGCGGGGCAGGTGGACAAGCTCCGCGAGCACCGGACCGAGACGCCGTCGCTGCGCAAGGTCGTGCTGCTCGACGGGACGCCGGAGGAGAGCGACGGTGACTGGGTGATCGGGCTGGCCGAGCTCGACCTGCTCGGCGACGCGCACCTGGCCGAGCACCCGTCGATTGTCGACGATCGGATTGCAGGCATCAAGCCGGGCGACCTGTGCACGTTGATCTACACGTCCGGTACGACGGGACGTCCGAAGGGCGTGCGGCTGCCGCACTCGGTGTGGACGTACGAGGGCGCCGCGGTCGAGGGGATGCGGGTGCTCTCACCGGACGACCTGCAGTTCCTGTGGCTGCCGTTGTCGCACGTGTTCGGCCAGGTGCTGCTCGCCGTACAGTTCCAGCTCGGGTTCGCGACCGCGGTCGACGGACGGATCGACAAGATTGTCGACAATGCGGCGGTAGTACAGCCGACCTTCATGGCCGCGGCGCCGCGGATCTTCGAGAAGGCACACGGGCGGATCGTGACGATGATCCAGTCCGAGGGCGGCGCGAAGGCCAAGCTCTTCGACTGGGCCTTCGGGGTGGGTGCCAAGGTCTCGGCGCTGCGGCAGGCCGGCAAGGAGCCGGGCGGGTTGCTGGGCGCCCAGTACGCGGCGGCCGATCGGCTCGTGCTGTCGAAGATCCGGGCCCGCTTCGGCGGGCGGATCCGGTTCTTCGTGTCCGGGTCTGCCGCGCTCGACAAGTCGCTGGCGGAGTGGTTCCACGCGGCCGGGCTGCTGATCCTCGAGGGGTACGGGTTGTCGGAGACCTCGGCGGGATCGACCTTGAACCGACCGACGCAGTACCGGCTGGGAAGTGTCGGGCCGGCGTTCCCCGGGACGCAGTTCAAGATCGCCGAGGACGGGGAGATCCTGATCAAGGGCGACGGGGTGATGAGCGGGTATCACAACCAGCCCGAGCAGACCGCCGAGGTGCTCGGCGCCGACGGCTGGTTCCACACCGGCGACATCGGGCACTTCGAGGACGAGTACCTGTTCATCACGGACCGGAAGAAGGACCTGTTCAAGACCTCCGGCGGCAAGTACGTCGCGCCGCAGGTGATCGAGGGCCGCTTCAAGACGATCTGCCCGTACGCGAGCCAGTTCATCGTGCACGGCAACCTGCGCAACTTCGTCTCCGCGCTGGTCACCCTCGATCCCGACGCGATCGAGGGCTGGGCCGCCGCGAACGGCCTGGGCGGCAAGCCGTACGACGAGATCGTCACGTCGGACGCCGCGCACGCGATGGTCCAGGGGTACGTCGACGAACTCAACGCCGGCCTCAACCGCTGGGAGACCATCAAGAAGTTCACCATCCTCGACCGCGACCTCACCGTCGAGTCGGGCGAGATGACCCCGAGCCTCAAACTCAAACGCAAACACGTCGAAACCCAGTACGCCGACGTACTCGACAAGATGTACGAGTAGCACCTGCCTGCAGGACAAGCGCCGCAGTAGGTGCCTCGCGGTGCATGTCCTGCAGTGCCGGCCCCGGTGGCTGTTGCGTTCGGGGTTAGCTGGCGCAGTTGTGTACGGCGGTGGTGGCGGAGGCTACGACTACGTCTACCTTGCCGTCGAGAGCCGTGATGTGGAGGGCGTTCACGGTTTGGCCGTGTTCGGCTCCTGGTGCCGGCTTGCGTTCGTTGGTGATGATGTGGATTCCGGCTACGTCGATCGTGCTGTTCAGTTCGGCGGAGATGGGGATCCGTCGGCCGCCGATGTAGAGGCCGGCCAGGTCGGTGGTGCCGGATGCGGAACCGCTGGCACCGCACTTGCTGGTGGACGTGGCGGTGGCGCCCCGCACCTCGATCGCCGGGAGACCGGGGATGCCGATCGTTGTCCGTTCCACCGTGGACGTCGCGGTGGACGTGCCGGGCGCGAGGGCGGTGACGACCTTCGGGCACAGCGCCTTCGTGGTCACCAGACGGTCAGCGCTGACTTCCGCCGTGCAGGATGTCTTGGTGCTGTACGCCTTCGCGACGCGGACGCCCTTGGTGTCCGGGGACGGCGGCACCTTGATCTGGGCGATCAGCGGAAGCGTGACGTTGCCGGTCATGCCGTACGCGCGTCCGGTGTAGTACTCCAGCAGGACAGTCGCCGACTTGCTGGAGGACAGGTAGTAGTCGTCCCCGGAGAACCCCACCGACACCGGAACAGTGGCCTTGGAATTCAACGGCTGATCGACGGACTTGATCGTGCAGCGGGCCTTGCCGGACTTGTCGGTCGTCCCGGTGCAGACCTGGCGATGACTGCCGTTCCCCAACGCCAGTTGGACTTTCCGGCCGGCGATCGGCGGACCGTGGTGCTCGCGGAGCGTCCCGGACAGATTGGCGGGAGTGCCGTTGGCGACCCGCTTCGGTCCCGTGTACGCAACGTCCGTCGCCTGGTGTTCGACGGTGAACGCGACAAAGCTGGAGCTCGCAGCGGACCCGTCACCGCCGAGGTACCGCAGCGTCAGGGTCGTCGGCCCGGACTTCTGCGTCGGCGTGAGCACACAGCTCGCGACGCCATTGGAGTTGGTCGTCCCGGTGCACGTCTGGGTACCACCACCAAGACCGAGCGTGAACTGGATCCGTGCACCTGGGATCGGCACGCTCGGTTCTCCGGCCCGCGTCCGAGGCGAAGCTGACCCTCTGTGGGCTGCCGTTGCCGCACCACCCGTCAGCCTGGCCGCAGCCGTGAACGGCACGTTGTAGCGGATGTTCTTCGAACCGATGTAGTTCAGTCTCGTCGGTACGACATCCGGTTCGTGCAGCGCCAGAACCCCAGTGGACGACTGCCTGTCGATTCCCGGGTCGGAGCCGGGCGTGTACGACACCGACAGCGGCCCGTACCCGGCGCCGACGGTCACGCCGTCCCAGTTGCCCTTGCCGTCCTCGTTGTGCAGGTAGTGACCGGCGGCGCGGATCTCCTCGAACCTGTCGCCGCACCCCGGCGCACCGATCCGATGCTGCAGGCTGACCTCGACGTACCCGACCAGAGGTTTCGGCAGGTTCGTTCCGTCCTGGGGTTCGTCGACGACCCGCCAGACCGTGGCGTTGTTCTCCGGGCTCGCGGACTCCCGCCGTACCAGGTCGCTCACGTCCTTGGCAGGCTCGCCGTTCAGTTCGCCGCCGCCGGGGTAGTACGTCCACGCCGCCTCGGACGACTTGCCCGGTTCGTAGCACTTCTCGTTGTAGTTGCCGAAGTCGATCGCGGCGATGTCGTCGAGCGGGCTGCCCTTGGGTTTGTCACCGCCGAGGAACTCGAAGTCCCACGACAGTACGGCGACATCTCCCATGTAGGTGTAGCCGGGAGAGGTCTCGTGGAAGAAGAGCAGCTCACAGTTGAACCGGTACTCCTTGGTCGCCTTCGGGCACTTGCCGTCCTCGCCTTGGAGGGTCCGGGGTGCCGCAGCCTTGCCCTTCGGTTCGTTCTGCGCCGCTTGCGCTTCGGCCGGCGTACGGCCACCGATCCGCAGACCGGTCGCGCCGATCGCCGACAGGCCCTTCTCGAGACCGAGATAGTCACGGTGACCAGGTTTCAGATATTTGGCGAGGACCTTGCGCAGCGCGATGTCCCGGGTCGCGCGTGTCGCCGAATCCTTCTTGGTGGTGTGCGTCGTGGTACTGCGATGAGTCTTGGCGCGACTCGTCGTCGCGTCGTGGGCGGTCTCGGCGGTCGTCCTGACAGCTGAGGTTTGGCCTTGTGCAGCAGGCTTTTCGCTGATCGCGGCGTCCGAGCCGGTGATTCCGATCGTTCCTACGAGCAAGGCGCCGACGGTGACAAGGGCAGCGCGTGAGCGGCCCAGTTGTCCGAGCATTCGAGTGTCTCCTCCGACCTGATCGTCCTGGAGCTACTGCTGGTGCGCGTGCACAGTCCTTCGATGAAAGGCTGTGATGCTACGCACACAGGGGTTCACTCCACTGCGAGGTCGGGAGGCTCAGGCACTTGCTCTCGTTTGCAGAACCGCGTCGGTGAAGGTGGGTTCGTTCAGGCGGACCGTGATCGCGGCGACGCGGAGTGCCGGTTGCAGGGCGCGCCAGATCAGGTCGGTGGACTCGGACCAGGTGAACGGGATCGCGATCGTTTCCGGGCGTCCGTTGGTGATCACGTGGTCCGTCGTACCGGAGTACGTCGTGGTGGTGACGGCGGTTGCCGGTGCGATGCGGGCTGCGTAGAGCGACGGGTGCTCGGTGAGTTCCGGCGCATCGTCGTACGCTCGTGCGGATCCGATGACGGCGTCGGTGAGTTCGTTGCCGGTGATGGTGGCGCCGGCGGTGATGCGTGGGGTGCGGATCGGCGGGTCGGGTTCGTAGGTGAGTCGCCTCAGCGCGAGTTGCAGGTCCGGTTGCTGATCGCGGGCTGCGGTCAGTTCGCTGACCTGGGTGCCGTTGCCGACGATGACCCAGTCGTCTCCGCGGGTCGCCGCGGTGTAGTGGCGCAGGTCGTCGACCGGGCCGCCCGAGGTGTCGCGGACGATGATCTCGCGATCGTGGACGACGAGTTCGCGGGACTGGGAGGCGGGGGAGCGGCCGGTCAGCCAGTACGTGAAGAACGGGACGCCGTTGACGTCACGGCCGATGGCGAGACCGCGGCCCGGGTACTCGACCGATTCGATGAGGTTCATCGGGCGAGGAACCTGCGGATGGCCTCGACGTACTCGCCGGGCTGTTCGTCATGGATCGAGTGCGCCGAACGGTCGAAGATCTCGAGCGTCGCCCGCGGCAACCGGGTCGCGAGATCGCGGGGCATGTCGAATCCGACGTGGCGGTCCCAGAGACCGGCAAGGATCAGGACGGGTACGTCGAGGGCGGCGAGGTCGTCGGCGAGCTCCACGCGTTCGTTGCCGACCAGCGCCATCGCCATCTCCAGGTTGGACTCGGGCGCGTTCTCGTCGTCGGGCGGGATGTTCGCCGGGTCGTGGTAGAAGAAGCGGGCGGCGTTCGCACTGCCCGCGATCGCCCCGAGCGCAGCGACCGTACGCTCGATCGACTCCGTGACGCCGTCGAGCTGCGCACGGAGCGCCGTCCGCTCGTCAGGCGTGAGGAACGGGTCGACGGCACCCGGCCGCATCGTCCACAGCCCCGGGTGCAGCGGATCGGTGATCGGCGGCGCGTGCAGGATCAGGCCGTCCACATGGTTGCTGTGCGCAACGGCGTACTCGGCCGCCAGCAGGCACCCGAACGACACACCCCACGGCACGATCCGCTCGACGCCCAGCGCCGTACGCAACTCTTCGAGATCCGCGACCAGCTGCTCCATCGTGTACGTCGACGTATCGTCCGGCCGCGCCGAACGCCCACACCCACGCTGGTCGTAGAACACGACCGGCGCCAGCTTCGCGACCTCGTCCCCGACGGACTGCTCGATCGAATACGAACTCTCCCCAGGTCCGCCGTGCACCAGGACCAACGGCACCCCGCCGTTCCCCGCCCCAGCCACCCGCACCCAATGCTCAACCCCACCAGCGGTGATCGTCCGCACCCCATCACTCAGCATGGCGGCGAGCATATACGCGCACCCGAGCCCAAAGACGCCTTTACGAACCCGTCGTTCACGGGTCCATGATGGGGAGGACGCGGTTGGGGGCATCGGATGACGTTGGTTTATGGGCCGTTGATCGGTGGAGAGGGATCGCCGCTCGGGAAGACGTACTTGTCGGTGGCGGTGACCGAAGATGATGTGGAGCGAGAGCTGGTCCCGGGGACCCGGATTCGGGTGGAGATCCGGAAGGACGGCGTCCTGATCGCGCGGGCCGGCTGTAACGAGCTGAGCGGTGGGATCATGCTCGACGACGGGGTCCTGCGGTTCGAGCGGGCGATCCAGACCCAGATGGGATGCGGTCCGGAGTTCGAGGCCCAGGACGACTGGCTCATGAGGCTCCTGTTGGACGAGCCGGAGTGGTCGGTCGAGGGCGATACGCTCACCTTGATCGACGGCGGTACGACGATCGTGCTGCTCGATCGCCGGTTCGCCGAACCCGATCTCCCGCTCGACGGCACCACCTGGACCATCGAGTCGGTCGTCCGCGGTGGCCTCTTCCAACACTATTTCGGCGTCGGCCCCGCAACCCTGACCCTCGACGGCACCGAAGCCAGCGGCTCCACCGGCAGCAGTCCCTTCATCGCCACGGTTACGCGCGACAACGACACCCTCACCTTCACCGACCTCACCGTCGCCCCCGGTCACCCCACCGCCCTCGAAGAGGCGGTCCTCGAAAGCCTCCGCACGCCGCTTACCTACACAATCGAGTCCAACCACCTGAAACTCCGAGGCCCGACCCGAACCGCCGGACTCAACCTCAAGGCCCCACGCCCCGAAGGAACCCCCTACCCCAGCTTCTGACCGGACTGTGGGGGCGGGCTGTGGTCAGCGTGTGGAGGGGTGGTTGTGGGTCCGTAGGATGGGTGGGTGCCGTCGACATTGCCTGAGGGGGAGGTTGCGCCTCGGGATGGGGCGTTGCCGGATGCTGCTGTGCGGGAGGCTTCCGCGCGGCCGTTGGGGTTCTATCTGCATGTGCCGTTCTGTGCGTCGCGGTGCGGGTACTGCGACTTCAACACCTACACCGCCAAGGAGTTGGGTGGTGGGGGTTCGCAGGCGTCGTACGCCGAGACCGCGGTCGACGAGGTCCGGATGGCGCGGCGGGTCCTGGGGGATCTGGACCGGCCGGTCGACACGGTGTTCTTCGGGGGCGGTACGCCGACCTTGCTGCCGGCCGCCGATCTGGGGAAGATGCTGGCCGCCGTGCGGGACGAGTTCGGGCTCGCGCCTGGCGCGGAGGTGACGACGGAGGCGAATCCGGAGTCGGTGGACCCGGCGTACCTCGAGGCGTTGCTCGAGGCGGGATTCACCCGGGTCAGTTTCGGGATGCAGAGCGCGTCCTCGCATGTACTGCGCATCCTCGACCGGCAGCACACGCCGGGCCGCGCGTTGCAGGCGGTCAAGGAAGCGACCGCGGCCGGGTTCGAGCACGTGAACCTGGACCTCATCTACGGGACGCCGGGGGAGTCGCTCGACGACTGGCGGGCGTCGCTGGAGTCGGCGTTGTCGGCGCAGCCGGACCACGTCAGCGCGTACGCGTTGATCATCGAGGACGGCACGCAGCTCGCGCGGCGGATCCGGCGCGGTGAACTGCCGATGCCGGACGACGACGACCTGGCCGACAAGTACGTGCTGGCCGATGAACTGCTGTCGGCCCAGGGGCTGCGGTGGTACGAGGTGTCCAACTGGGCCCGCAGTACGGCGGCACGCTGCCGCCACAACGAGCTGTACTGGCGCGGCGACACCTGGTGGGGGATCGGGCCGGGCGCGCACAGCCATGTCGGCGGGGTGCGCTGGTGGAACGTCAAGCATCCGAGCGCGTACGCCGAGCGCATCAACGCCGGCGAGAGTCCGGCGCACGCGCGGGAGACCCTCGACGAGGAGACCCGGCGCGTCGAGCGAGTGCTGCTCGAGGTCAGGTTGTCGGCCGGACTTCCGCTGGATGTGCTCGACGAGCCAGGTCGCGCTTCACTGGACCAGGTGGTGGCCGACGGGCTCGTCGTGGTGTCCGGCGACCGGCTCGTGCTGACTGACCGCGGGCGGTTGCTGGCCGATGCGGTGGTCCGGGACCTGCTCCCGTGAAGTGATCAGAACTGATCACAGTCACCTGTTGACGACTGTTATGAGCAGACGGCAGGCTTGGCGGTAAGCGTTTACTACCGTTCGAGGAGTCGCGATGCCGCCCTTCATCCGTCGTCGACTGTTGCTTCAGGCCGGCCTTGCCGCCGGTGCGCTCAGCACGCTCGGGTTGCCCACCCGCGCGTACGCCGAGGACGAGTACGACGTACTCCGCACACGTTGGGCCGAGCTCAACACCGGCGGGGCGATCGACACGGCCGATCCGGCGTACGCCAACGCGCTCGCCGGCCTCAGCACGCAGGCGCAGCAGTACGTCGACACGATGATCACGTCGGCGGACCGGACGGCGCTCTGGCCGGATCTGCCGCTCAGCTCGACGAGCGGGAACTTCTCGATCAGCTACACGCGCCTGAAGACGATCGCGCTCGCCCGCGCGACCACAGGCACTACCCAGACCGAGAGCGAGACCGGAGAACTGTTGAGTGGGGCGCTCGACTTCCTGAACGCGAACGCCTACAACGAGACGCTCAAAGAGACCGGGAACTGGTGGTTCTGGGAGATCGGTGCGCCGCGGGCGCTGCTCGACACCTGCGTTCTCGCGTACGACGTCCTGTCCGCTGAGCAGCTCACCAAGTACCTGACGGCCGTCGACCGGTTCGTCCCGGACCCGAACCGGCGTACCAACTCGCCCACGCTCCGCGAGACCGGCGCCAACCGGGTCGACAAGGCGCTGATCGTCGCGCTCCGCGGCATCGTCGGAAAGTCGACCGTCAAATTGTCGACAGCACGCGATGCCCTCAGCGACGTCGCAGAGTCCGGCAAGAACAGCGTCTTCACCTACGTCACGAGCGGCGACGGCTTCTACCGCGACGGCTCGTTCGTCCAGCACGGCAACCTCGCGTACGTCGGGACGTACGGCAACGTGGCGCTGGGCGGGGTCGCGAACCTGATCGCCCTGCTCGGCGGCTCCACCTGGGAGATCGCCGACCCGAACCGCGCCGTACTCCTGGACGCGGTCGAGGCGAGCTTCGCGCCGTTTATTGTCGACAATCTGATGATGGACTGCGTCTCCGGCCGCGCGATCTCCCGCGAACGGGCCGGCGACCATCGCAACGGCCACGGCACCACGTCGACAGTCCTGCTCCTCGCGAGCGGCGTCGCCGAGCCGTACGCCTCGCGCTACAAGCCGCTCGCCAAGGGTTGGATCACCCGCGATCGCCTCAACGACTACCTCCCGGGTGCGTCGATCCCGGAGATCTCCCGTGCGAAGGCGCTGCTCGACGATGCCGGTGTCGTCCCGGCGCCGGCTGTCCCGCGGCACTTCCAGTTCTACAACCAGGACCGCGTCGTGCACCGCCGTCCGGGCTGGACGTTCGCGATCGCGATGTCGTCGAAGCGGATGGCGCGCTACGAGTGGGGCAACGGCGAGAACCTCCGCGGCTGGTACGTCGGCGACGGCATGACGTACCTGTACAACGGCGACCAGTCCCAGTTCAACGACGCCTATTGGCCGACGGTCGACGCGCAACGGATGCCCGGTACGACGGTCAGCACGCAACCCCGCCAACCGGGCGGCTCCGGGAGTGGGACCGGGACGGTCGCGGCGTACGCCGAATGGGTCGGTGGAGCGTCGTACAAGAACGTCGCCGGCGCGGTCGGAATGCACCTGATCAACCACGACAAGACCCTGCAGGCCAGGAAGTCCTGGTTCTGTCTGAGCGACTCGATCGTTGCCCTCGGCGCCGGAGTCACCGGCACCGGCGGCTACCCGGTCGAGACGATTGTCGACAATCGGAATCTCCACGAGAACGGGACGGCCGCGCTGCTGCTCGACGGCAGCGGAGCAACGGACGGGACGTACGACGACCCGCAGTGGGCGCACCTGGAGGGCGTCGCGGGCTACGTGTTCCCCAGTGGCGGGCCACTCAGGATCCAGCGCGAGGACCGGACCGGATCGTGGTCCGAGATCAACATCGGCAACGACACGGCCGGCTCGACGACGCCGTACACCCGCCGCTACGCCAAGCTCATCCTGGAACACGGGACCGAGACCGGGAACTACGCGTACGTCGTGTTGCCCAATGCAACCAGTCGGCAGACGGCCGAGCGGGCGGCTGATCCGGGGATGACCGTCCTTGTCAACAATCCGAATGTCCAAGCGATTCGGTCCCACCGCGAGAACCTGGTCCTGGTGAACTTCTGGACAGCCGGTGCCGTGTCCGAGGTAGCTGAAGGGCCGCGATTGGTGGCCAGTGACGGGCCCGCCTCCGTGGTGATCGGCAGCGACGGCCGGACGACGACTGTCGCCGTGTCCGATCCGAGCCGGACCGCGCAAACCGTCCGGCTGACGATCGACCGTCAGGTCGGCGCGGTGCTCGCCAAGGATCCGGCCGTCACGGTAGTTGCCACCGGCAAACAGCTGGTGATGGACATCGCCGTCAGCGGTACGAAAGGCGCAACTCACACCGTGTCGTTCAACTGAGTTTCCGCAAGCAACCGGGGCCGGCAACCCGTGCCGGCCCGCCGACCGAGCTCGACCGCACGCGGAACTCGCTGAGCGCCAGCGAGCTCCGCTCGACCGGCTACTACCTGCCTGCCGCCACCGCCCTCAACCTGGTCGTCCACGACGGGTGCCTGGCCCCGGCGCTGGTGATCGGCGCCTCAGACGCCGATGCGCGCAAGGAGTTCAAGTCACCGCGCGAGTACCCGCTCCAACTCGGCCGCAACACTGTCACCGATGCAGGCGGTGGCGTCGTCTACCTCAAGCTGATCGGCGACACCGGCCAGGCGAAGGTCACGATCGGCGAGGAGGCTCAGGGACGACCGGCTCACGTCAGTGGTGGTCGGACTGCGTGAGTACCGAGAGCGCCGCCGTACGACGTGGGCTCGACGCGAACGCGTTCGGTCCGCACTCGGCGACGCCGTACCTGGAGGCTCAGCACGACGGGAAAGATCCGCTGGTGCTGGTGTCCGCGGTGGTACTGTCCGGCGACACGGTCTGGCCGCGGCAACTGGCCGAGAGCATCGACGTGACGGTGCACGGGTTGCACGTCACAGTCCGGTTCGCCGACGGTACGACGGCCGACGTACAACTGGGTGAGGAGGTGGGTGATGGCGGCGGAACCGCCCCGGTCGCGGGCGCGCCGGCGTGACCCCGACTCCGCCCGGACCATCCGGGACGTGGCCGCCCGCGCGGGCGTCTCCACCGCGACCGTCTCTCGTGTTGTCAACGGCAACTATCCGGTCGCGGCCTCGACCCGGGCCGCGGTCGAACGCGCGATGCGGGACCTCGGGTACGTCGCGAACGCGCACGCCCGCGCCCTCGCCGGGTCCACCACCCGCGTGGTCGGCATCGTGGTCAGCGAGATCGTCGATCCGTTCTTCGCCTATATCGCCCGCGGCGTCCAGTCCGAGGCGCTCGCCTCCGGCCGCCTGTGCCTGGTCTGCTCGACCCAGGGCGGCGAGTCCGCCGAGCTGCGGTTCGTCGACCTCCTGCTCGAACAGCGCGCCGACGCGGTGATCCTGGTCGGCGGAGCGGTCGAGGACAAGGAGTACTTCGCCGCGGTCGGGCAACGCGCCCGTCAGTTGGCGAAGAACGGTTCGAGTCTCGTGCTCTGCGGTCGGCCGGGGCTGGAGGACGGCGTACCGGCGTTCGCGGTCGAGTACGACAACACGGGCGGCGCGGCGGCGATCACCGATCACCTGCTCAGCGCCGGTCACACCAAGATCCTGTATCTCGGCGGGCCGACGACCCTGTCCACGACGACCGCCAGGCTCCGCGGTTTCCGGCAGGCGTTCGCCGCGCGCAAGCTCGAGCACGACCCGACCCTGGTGCGGACCGGCGCGTTCGGCCGGCAGTGGGGCTACCAGCAGACACTCCGGGCCCTCGACGACGGGCTCGACTTCACCGCGATCTTCGCCGCCAACGACATCGTCGCCGCGGGCGTGTACGCCGCCCTGCGCGAGCGCGGCCTGCGCATCCCGGACGACGTGTCGGTGGCCGGGTACGACGACGTACCGGTGGCGACCGAGCTGCAGCCGGCGCTGACGACCGTGCGGGTACCGCTGGAGGAGCTCGGGCGGGCCGCCGTACGGGCCGGGCTTGCGGGCCAGGCACCGAGCGCGGACCCGTTCGCACATCAGCAGCCGATGACCACGCTCGGCACCGTCGTCGTGGTCCGCGACTCCGTCGGACCGCCGCGGTCGCGCTGATCACTCACAGCGAACTGCCAGCCTCGGCCGCCCTCGGTGATCGGAGTGATTCGCAGCGTGATCAGCGATGACACTATGTCAGGACCTGTCTGACCTCGTGTCTCAGTGTGACGACGGGATGCTTGACATATCCACTGTGGACACTTGAGACTCAGCTCACTTTCGCGATCCGAGAGCGCTCTCAACCCCCGTCCGAGTTCCAGGGAGCTTCGCATGCGGCCCAAGGCCCGCTATCGCCCCGTAGCCGGCGTCCTGGTCTGCGCCGCGATCTTAACCGCCGCTGCCTGCGGCGGCGGTTCCGGCACCCCCGAGTCCGGTGCCGCCGAGACCGACGGGCCGAAGGTCGAGCTGACCATCGCCACCTTCAACGAGTTCGGGTACGCCGACCTGTACGCCGAGTACGAGGCCGCGCACCCGAACATCACGATCGTGGAGCAGCACGCCAAGACCGTCGACGACCACGTCAAGAACCTGGACGCGAACCTCGCCCGCGGCACCGGCCTGGCCGACATCGAGGCGATGGAGGTCAGCTGGATCTACAAGTACCTGGCCAAGGACGACAAGTTCGTCGACCTGCGCAAGTACGGCGCGGACGACCTGCGGGACCGCTGGCTGGACTGGAAGGTGGCCGGCGCGACGGCGCCGGACGGGAAGATCATCGGCTACGGCACCGACATCGGCCCCGAGGCGATCTGCTACCGCCGCGACCTGTTCGAGAAGGCCGGGCTGCCGACCGACCGGGCCAAGGTGGCCGAGCTCTTCCAGGACTGGCCGTCGTACTTCGCGACCGGACGGAAGTTCAAGGAGCGGGTCCCGGGCTCGGCCTGGTACGACTCCGCGGTGCTGACCTGGGAAGCGATGCGCAACCAGCTGATCCAGGCGTACTACTCGAACCAGGACCGCTTCCTCGGCGACGAGAACCCGCTCCTGAAGAACACCTGGAAACAGGTGGTCGCCGGTAGCAAGGACGGTCTGTCCGCGGGGCTGCCGGCCTGGAGCGACGCGTGGAACGCCGCGTTCCGCAGCGACAAGTTCGCGACCATGGCATGCCCGGGCTGGCTGCTCGGCGTGATCCAGGACAACGCTGGTGCCTACGGCAAGGGCAAGTGGGACGTCGCCGACGTGTTTCCCGGCGGCGGTGGCAACTGGGGCGGGTCGTACCTGACCGTGCCGGCGCAGTCGCCGCAGCCCGAGGAGGCCGCCAAGCTGGCCGCCTGGCTGACCGCGCCGGAGCAGCAGGTGAAGGTGTTCAAGAAGATCGGCTCGTTCCCGTCCACGCTCGACGCCTACAACGACCCGCAGGTGAAGTCGCAGGTCAACGCGTACTTCAACAACGCGCCGGTCGGGCAGATCTTCATCAACCGGGCCCGGAACGTGATCCTCAAGCAGCACAAGGGTCCCCGCGACGGCGAGATCAACCAGATCTTCAGTGCGGCGCTGTCCCGCGTCGACGACGGCAAGCAGCCGCCGGACGCCGCGTGGAAGCAGGCCCTCGCCCAGGCGGAGAAGGTCGCCGACACCCGCGTCGGCAACTGAACAACACGCCACGTCCGGTGGCCGACGTCTGACGCGCGTTCGGCCGGGGAGGTACTACGGTGTGAACGCGGGCCAATCGAGAACTGAGGAGTGCCGATGAACGAGTCTGGTTCTCCGACGTTGGAGCAGGTCGCGGCGCTCGCCGGGGTGTCGCGGGCAACGGTCTCGCGGGTGGTGAACGGATCGCCGAAGGTGCTGCCGGACACGGTCGCCGCGGTCGAGCAGGCGATCCTGCAACTCGGCTACGTGCCGAACCGGGCGGCTCGCGCGCTGGTGACGCGGCGGACCGACTCGATCGCGATCGTCGTACCGGAGCCGGACAGCCGGGTGTTCTCCGACCCGTTCTTCGCCGGCATGCTGAGCGGCGTCAGCCGGACGCTCGCGCCGACGTCGTCCCAGCTCGTGCTGCTGATCGAGCCGGCCGAGGCCGACGACCAGCGGTTCCTGCGGTACCTGCGCGGCGGGCACGTGGACGGCGCGATCATCATCAGCCACCACGGCCGCGACAACGTGCTGCAGGAGCTGGCGCAGTTGCCGTTGCCGATCGTGTTCAGCGCGCGGCCGCTCGGGGTCGACGTACCGGTGGCGAGTGTGGACGTGGACAACGTCGCCGGCGCCCGGACCGGGGTCGAGCACCTGCTGTCGATCGGCCGCCGCAAGATCGCGACGGTCGCCGGGCCGCTCGACATGACCGCCGGCATCGACCGCCTGACCGGCTACCAGGAAGTGATGAAGGAAGCCGGACTGCCCGCGATGATCGCGTACGGCGACTTCACCGCCGACGGTGGTGAACAGGCGACCCTCCGGCTCCTGGACGAGCACCCGGATCTTGACGGACTGTTCGTGGCGTCCGACCTGATGGCGACCGCGGCCCTCCGCGTCCTGTCGCAACACAACCGCCGCGTCCCCGCTGACGTAGCCGTGGTCGGCTTCGACGACTCGGTCCTGGCCACCACGACCACCCCCAAACTCACCACAGTCCGCCAGCCGGTCGAACAACTGGGCGCACGCCTCGCGGAGATCCTCCTCGCCAAGATCGCCGGCGCGAACCTGACAGCCGCCGAGATCTACGACACCGAACTCATCATTCGCGACAGCGCCTGACCAGACACTCGCGGCGGACTACGGCTCCGGGGTGACGCCTGTTACCTGGCCGTGCTGGTCCGTGGTGTAGCGGCCCGCGCTGAGATCGACCAGAACGAGCCGATTTCCGAACGGGTCGGACACCGCCGCGACGCGGCCAACTGGGATGTCGGTGGGGCCGCTGAGCAGCTGACCACCGGCTGCCGTGATCGCCTCGATCGCCTGGTCCACCGATTGCACCAACCAGTTGGGCTCAGGTGGCAGACGTGTCGAGATCACGATCTCGGTCGCCGACTCCGGGCAGCGGAGGCCGGCCTGACCGAGGTCGTCGTTGCGCCACAGCAGGTCATGTCCCAGCCGGTCCCGATAGAACCGGAGGCCTGCGTCCAGGTCGGGAACCGTGAGGACGACCGCATCAAGGCTGCGAAGTACCGGTCGGGTCGCAGGAGCGTCAGCACTCATAAGCGACATCGTCGCTCGCGGGTCCGACATTTTCCGGCTAGGGCGGGTCGTTCTCGAACTGGAACTGGACCCGGATGGTGTTGTCGAGGGGGAGGATCAGCGTGGTGTTCGACGCGGACCAGTTCGTCGGCACCAGGAACAGGCGGTTCTCGCCGACTACCAGCAGGCGTAGGCCGCGGTAGCGGTAGTTGAACGTCTGCCCCGCACCCGCACGCAGCGCGGTCTCCTCCAGACCGGGGGAGCGCAGCGCGAGCTTCTCCTTCGTGTCGAGGATGACCACGGGGAAACGGTTCGGGTGGCGGGCGTCCGACTTGGCGAGGCCGAGGCCGGAGTACTGGGCGATGGTTGCGGTGGCCCAGAACGCGCAGATGACGGTGACGACGGCCAGGAGTGCGATGAGGATCCGTTGGGGACCGACGGACGGGTCGGCCTTGCGGCGTAGATAGGTGAGGTAGGCAAGTGTCGCGGCGGCCAGGCCGATGACGGCGGGCACGATGAGCGCGTAGTACGCGATCCCGCCGATCAACGGATAGGCGAGCAGGCCGGCCACACCGACGATCAGCATCAGTACGGCGATCCGCGCAGCCCGCCGTACGCCGGTTGGCGTCGGGTGGATCGCATTGTGGATCAGCAGCGCGGCGACAACCAGCAACGTGATGACGAGCAGCGGGACGAGCAGCGGTTGCGGACTCCGCATCACGTAGTCCTGCGTGCTGAGCCCGATCGTGTCGACGTCGATCCCGAAGTACTCGTACTGCGAACGCGCCGACACGTACCCGAAGTAGAACAGCAGCGCGCTGACCAACGTCACCGGTGTGACGATGCTCGCCGCGAAACTGATCCACCGCTCAGCCTGCGACCGCTCGTCCGCCATCGGTCAGCCGTCCGACGGCGTCTCAGCGGGCGTCTCGGGCGTCTCGGGCGTCTCGATCGGCGACTCGCTCGGCCCCGGGCCGCCGAGTGCGCGTGAGTCGAAGCCGATCTGGCTGATGCCACCAGGCTCGAGTGCCTTGCAGTCTTCCGCGGTGGCGCACGTCGCGTCCGCGGTGATGATCAAGGTGGCGTGGTGCCCTTCGGCGTTCGTCACCTGCCGGACTCCGGCGAAGCAGGCCGGTGTTTCGTCGGCGCTGATCTGGTGGCCGGAGCACACCGGGCTCTGGCCGCCACAGGCGGACTGGTCGATCTCGAAGTACGTACCGTCCTGCTTCAGAGTGGGTGCGCGGTAAGTCGCTGTGGACCCTTGCGGAAGCTCCAGTCCGGTCAGGCTGACCCCGACGCATTGCTTGGCCTGGTCGTCCGGCTGGTTCGCCTGGGCTCCCGGACCGATCGGCAGCGTTGCGATCTCGACCGACGGCTTCTTCTCGCGCGGCTGCGTCGACTCGGCGCCCGTCGACTCGGGAGCCGGCTCGCTGGTGCTCTCGGAGGTCGTGGTCCCGTCCGGTGGCGACGTACCTTCGTCACCCGACGTGTCGGAGCACCCCGCCACCAGCAGTGCGATGACGGAAACCATCACAGCCCAGGCGCGCATCACGACCACCCCCACGAACAGGATGACCCTGCGTGCAGAAGGCCACAACCTTTTGTTCACTCTCCGCTGCGACGACCGGCCATCCGTGATAGTTCTAAGCCCCATGACCGACCACGAGATCCGGATCGCGCTGGTTCTGAACGGTGGTGTCAGCCTGGCGGTCTGGATGGGCGGGGTGACGCATGAGCTGGATCTGATCCGGCGCGCGTCCGGTGGCAACGATGCGCCCGGCCCGCAGCCGTACGACGCGGTGCTCGCGGATCGCTGGCGGGAGTTGTGCCATCGTGGTGAGGAACGGCGCCGGGTGGTGGTCGACGTGATCGCGGGGACGAGCGCCGGCGGTCTGAACGGTTCGCTGCTGGCGACCGCGATCGCGAACGGCTCGACCCTCGACCCCGACGGCGACAACGGTCCGTGGCTGCGGCAGAAGTGGATCGGGCTCGGGTCGCTCGACGTCGGCAAGCTGGTGCCGTCCGCGGGAGCGAAGTCGAGCTCGGTGCTCGACGGCAAGTACTTCCTGCGGCAGCTCGAGGACCTGCTCAAGGGCGTCGCCGACGCGGGCGAGAGCAAGGCGGAGGAGCCGGTGACGTTGTTCGTCACCGCGTCGGGGCTGGGTGTGCAGCAGTTCGAGGCGAAGGACGCTGCGGGCCAGGCATTCGTCGTACCGGATCATCGGTACCTGTACGGCTTCACGAGTGAGGATGCGCCGACGTACGACGGCGCGCAGCGGAAGTTCACCGTCGAGGACAAGAACGGACTGAAGGACACCGACCTGCTCGCGCGGGCGGCGCGGGCGAGCGCGTCGTTCCCGGCCGCGTTCGGTCCGGTGCTGGAGACGCCGGAGCTGGCCGCGCAACCTCCGCGGATCCAGCCCGGCCCGGCCGAGTCGGGATCCTGGCTCGTCGACGGCGGCGTGCTCGACAACGCGCCCTTCGGTCCGGTGCTCGATGTCGTTGCCCGGCGTCCGGTCAACGGCAAGGCGACCCGCTATGTGCTGTACGTCGTACCGTCGGCCGGGATCGGTCACGCGTCGACGGCGTTGCCCGGTGCGAAGGAGCCGAGCTGGCGGGTCGCGGCGATGTCCGCGGTGCAGTTCCCGCGGGAGGTGGACTTCCGCTCCGACGTCGAGCAGCTGGAACGCCTGCTCTTGGAGGCGGACGCGTCCTGGTCCGACAGCCAGCGCCTCTTCGACCGTTGCCTGAAGCAACCAGAGGAGCGAGTGCGGTTGAAGGCGGCGGCCGAGGCGCTGCAGCCGGCCTACTCGCGGGGACGCGCGGCCGGCGGCGTCTGGGAGGCTGTGACGATCGCGAGCCACGACCAGTCGACCGTGCTGGACGCCGCGACCGCGCTCTCGGAATCGGAGATCGACGAGATCCTCGCCACCGAGCACCCGTGGGTCCCGGCGCCGGACGGCTCCACGGCGGCGCTCCGGGACGATGCCGACGGCAACCCGAGCTGGTTGTGGGGGACCGGCGCCGCCGAGCGGATCGTCCGCCTGATCCTGCGCTCGCTGCGGAACCGGATCAGGTCCGCGCCGCAGGACGAGCGCGGCGATCTGGACAAGCGGCTGACCGCGGCGAGCGACTGCCTGATGAAGGTCCAGGCGGTCCGCGACGCACTCGACGTACAACTGGCCGCCGCGAATCTCGACCTTCGTCCGGCCGGCGGCGCGGAAGCGGTCGCGGTCGGGCTGAACGACATCTTCGAGCAGTTGCAGATCCAGCGCGCGCTCGGCGACGCGTTCGCCACCCTGATCGCGGTGGTCGGCTGGGAGCTCGTCGACACCGCGCTCGAGGTCGAGATCGTTTCCCGCTGTACGTCGGCACGCACGCCGCAACAGCGCAGCGCCCCGTTCCAGTTCCTCCGCCTCGGACCGGACATCCCGCTCGAGGTACTCGACGAGTTGCAGGAAGGATCGATCGCCAACCAGCTGAACGATCGCATTCTCTACGGCAGCCAGGTGGGTCACTTCGGCGCGTTCGGGGCGGCCGACTGGCGACGGTGGGACTGGCTGATGGGCCGGTTGCACTGCGTCGCGCACCTCGGCGCGATGCTCGGTGCGGACGAGGACTGGATCCGTGAGACCCAGCGTCAGGTCCTGCAGGCCGAAGGCTGGCAGCTCGACGCGGTCGCCGAGCGGATCGAACGACTGGCCAAGGACTTCCCGGTCGATGCGGGCCTCGGCGCGCTCGTGACGATGCGGGACGAGCTGAACGCGTCACCCGAAGGACGCGCGATCACCAAGGGAATCGCGGACCGGATGGTCGACGTCTCCGGTGGTCTCGGTCCGCAGGTCGGCAGCTGGGTGAAGGCGGCCGCGGGCCGTAAGCAGCAGCCCGGTTCGTGGCTGCTGCGGACCGCGCGCTGGTTCACCGAACCGGCCCGGCAGACGGTGTGGGAGCGGATGGTGCGCGGCGCCAAGCTGAGCCCCGCGCATCGACCCGCGATCTTCGAGCCATGGTTGCCTGCGGCAACAGCTGCCGCCGGCATCGTGCTGCTGGTGCTCTCCGGTGTCGTCGATGCCCTACGGATCCCGGCCGCGGTGCTGGCCGGTGCGGTGCTCGCACTCAGCGCGGTGCTCGGCGTCGTCACCTGGTATGTACGCCGCGCCCGCCGCCGGATCCGCGCGTGGATCGTGCGGCGGATGCCCGAAATCAGTCGAGAGTCACGAAATCGATGAGTTCCTCGACGCGGCCGAGCAGGGCCGGATCGAGGTCGGCGAAGCTGTTCACCTTGGACAGGATGTGCTTCCAGGCGGCGGCGACGTCGGCCTGATCGGTGGCCGGCCAGCCGAACGCCTGCAGCACGCCCTTCTTCCAGTCCTGCCCGTGCGGGATCCGCGGCCACGCCTTGATACCGACCGACGACGGCTTGACCGCTTCCCAGATGTCGATGAACGGGTGGCCGACCACGTGCACGTACCGGTTCGACACCTGCGCGGCGATCTTCGACTCCTTCGACCCCTCGACCAGGTGGTCGACGAGTACGCCGAGCCTCCGGCCGGGACCGGGCTGGAACCGGTTGACGATCTCGACCAGGTCGTCGACGCCTTCGAGGTACTCGACCACGACGCCCTCGATCCGCAGGTCGTCACCCCACACCCTCTCGACCAGCTCCGCGTCGTGCCGGCCCTCGACGTAGATCCGGCTGGCTCGCGCGACCTTCGCCCGGACGTTGTCGACGGCCACCGATCCCGAAGCGGTCCGGGTCTTCTTCGCCGGCCCGGCCTTCTTCGGCGGCTTCAGGCTGACCGGTTTGCCGTCGATCCAGAACCCCGGACCGAGCGGGTACGTACGGATCTTGCCGTGCCGGTCCTCCAGGTCGACGACCCCGTGCTCCCAGCGCACGATCGCCCCGACGAACCCCGAACTCGGCTCCTCGACGACCATCCCCTTCGCGATCTCGACCTCGACGGTCCGCCCGTTCTTGGGCTTACGCCAGTCACCCGCAAGCACGTCGTTCCCATACCTGTCAGCCACCTGCTCATGCTAATAACTGGGAGCCGCATGCGTCGCAGTTGACCGGCGGCTCGGCGCGGTGAGTGTGAGAACGAAGTACGCGATGAAGCCGACTGCGAGACCGACGGCCCAGGAGTAGTCGTACAGCGGCTTGAGGAACGGGATCAGGCCGTTCTCGGGGAACGGGCCGGCGCCCGGGTTCGAGTACGCGCCGCCGACGGCGAGCAGTGAGCCGAGCAGGGTGGCGACGACGCCGCGCCAGTTCCAGCCGGCGGCGTACCAGTAGCGGCCGCCGGGCCGGTAGAGGTCGGCGAGGTTCAGGTTCGTCCGGTCGATCACCCAGTAGCCCGCGATCAGTACGCCGGCCACCGACGCGAGCAGACCGCCGTAGAACGACAGCCACACGAAGATGTAGATCGAGGGGTCCGAGATCAGCCGCCACGGCTGGATCAGGATGCCGATCACGCCGGTCAGCAGGCCCGCGGTCCGGAAGTTCAGCCATCGCGGCAGCGCGTTCGCGAAGTCGTACGACGGACTCACGACGTTGGCCGCGACGTTGCAGGACATCGTCGCGAGGATCGCCATCACCAGGCCGATCGTGACGATCACCGGGTTCTCGAACCGGCGGGTGAGCTCGACCGGGTCCCAGATCGCCGAGCCGTACAGCACGACGGTGCCGGACGTCGTGATGATCGAGACCAGCGCGATGAACGACATCGTGGTCGGCAGGCCGATGATCTGCCCCCAGACCTGCGCCCGCTGGCCTTTCCCGAACCGGGTGAAGTCCGGCATGTTCAGCGACAGCGTGGCCCAGAACGCGATCATGCCCATCAGCGACGGCGCGAAGATCTTCCAGAAGTCGGCGTCCCAGCCGAGTTTCGACGGCTGCGACAGGATCGGCCCGAACCCGCCGGCCTTCACCAGGATCGCCACCATCAGCGCCACGAACGCGACCGTCACCAGCGGCGCCGCCCAGTTCTCGAACCGGCGCAGTCCTTCGATACCGCGGAAGATCAGCACCATCTGCAGCACCCAGAAGAACAGGAAGCTCAGCCACATCGTCCACGGATGCCCGCCGATCGCGGACGCCTCGATCCAGCCCGTGCCGGCCAGTTCGCCGACGATCACGTAGATCGCCTGCCCGCCGATCCAGGTCTGGATCCCGAACCAGCCACAGGCGATGAAGGCCCGCAGCAACGCCGGGAAGTTCGCGCCGCGGACGCCGTAGAACGCCCGCGCGAAGACCGGGAACGGGATGCCGTACTTCGTTCCCGCGTGACTGTTCAGCAGCAGCGGAACGAGGACGATCAGGTTCCCGAGGGTGATCGTGAAGAACGCCTGCAGCCAGTTCATCCCGATCGCGACCAGGCCGGATGCGAGCAGGTAACTGGGGATGTTGTGCGCCATCCCCATCCACAGCGCGGCGTAGTTGTACGTCGTCCAGGTGCGCTCGGGCAACCGCGTCGGCGCCAGCTCCGCGTTCGCGTACGCGCTGTCCGCCAGTACGTCAGGATCAGCTAGCTCGACGCGCCCGTCGGGGTGAACCGTTTGTTCGGTCGTGGCCATGAAGTTCCACCCCATCCGGTCGGGTCCGCTCCGAACAAGTTGCGCGACGGGATGACTTCGTGTCAACGGACAACTACCGAAAGGGCAGGAACTCGGGTCAGCCCTTAGTCGGAGAGGCCGAGCAGCGGGAGGCTCGGGCGTTGCGGCGTACCGAGAGCCTGGTAGCCGCGGCGGATCGCGTCCTGGAGCTTGTCGACCGGCCACGGCCAGTCCTCGGTGTGCTCGAGCGCCTTCTCGAGAGGCGTGCCGTTGTGGTGCAGGGTCGAGATCGTGTTGGCGACCTTGCCCAGGTCCATCGCCTGGTCGGTGGCGAACTCGACGTCGACGACCGCGCCGTGGCCCGGGACGATCTTCGCGTCCGCGGTCATCATGCCGATCGCGCTCTGGACCGTGTCCGGCCATTCGAGCGGGAACGAGTCCTCGCCGTACGACGGCGGCGCGGACTCCTCAAGCAGGTCGCCGAGGAAGAACACGTTCACGTCCGGTACGCCGACCACGGTGTCGCCGGACGTGTGCCCGTTGCCGACGTACAGCAGCTCGACGCGACGGTCGCCGAGGTCGATGACCTTCGCGACCGCGAACGTCGTACCGGTGAGCTTCTCCTCGGCGGCGGCGTTCTCGTGCAGGTAGACCGTCGCGTCGGTGAAGACGCTGTTGCCGGCCACGTGATCGAAGTGCGCGTGCGTGTTGACGACCCATTTGACCGGTACGTCGGTGAGCTCGCGGATGTGCTCGCGGAGCTGCTCGGCCTCCTCGGTCGTGGCGCGGGTGTCGATCACCAGTGCGCCGTCGGCTCCGACGACGAGGCCGACGTTCAGGTCCCATTCGTCGTACCGGCGGACCCAGGTGCGATCGCCGATCTCGGCCCAAGCGCTCATGGACTCGACATTACTTGCTCAGCACATCGCCTCTGGCCACCTGGTCCTTCGCGAGGCCGCGGAGCAGCAGCCCGACGTTGTCGCCGGCGGTCGCGGTCTGCAGGGTCTTGCGGAACATCTCGACGCCGGTCACTTCGACCTGCAGCATCGGCTGCCCGGCCCGGCTGAGCAGCACCTGCTCGCCGACCGTCACCGTCCCGGCCTGCACCCGCCCGGTCACCACGGTGCCGCGACCGGTGATCGAGAACACGTCCTCGACCGTCATCCCGAACGACCCGACCGGCAGGTTGTCCTGCGGCCGCGGTGGCCCCGGAAAACTGTTCGGCTGCGAATGCCCCCGCGCAAGCATCTCCTGCGGATCCATCGGGTTAGACCGCTTCCAAAACTTCCAGCCCATCCATCGAGACTAGCGGGTTGGCAAGCCCTCTCCTGGCGACTTAAGGTCGCAAGTGTTCCGATCGGAACTCCGAAACTTTCGAAGGGTGGTCGGTGTGACGACACGACGTGCTGTGGTGGTCCGGGGCGGCTGGGAAGGGCACTCCCCGGTCGAAGCGACCGACCTGTTCATCCCGTTCCTGCAGGAGAGCGGCTACGAGGTGGCCGTCTTCGACAGCACCGAGGCGTACCTGGATCTCGACAACGTCGACCTGATCCTGCAGTGCGTGACGATGAGCGAGATCGAGCCTGAGCACTTCAAGGGTCTGGAAGCGGCGATCCGGCGCGGCACCGGGTTCGCCGGCTGGCACGGCGGGATCGCGGACTCGTTCCGCAAGAACGTGGACTACAGCTTCATCACCGGCGGGCAGTTCATCTCGCACCCGCACGGCTTCACGGACTATCGCGTCGAGGTGGTCGCCGACCACCCGATCGTCGAGGGCATCACGCACTTCGACGTGCACACCGAGCAGTACTACGTGCACTACGACCCGACCAACAACGTGCTCGCGACCACAACGTTCGAGTCGCACCCGGACTACCCGTGGATCGAGGGTGCCGTGATGCCGGCCGTCTGGACCCGCACCTGGGGCGAGGGCAAGGTCTTCGTCTGCACGGTCGGTCACAAGCTCGACGACCTGGAGACGCCCGAGGTCCGCACGATCATCGAACGGGGACTGCTGTGGGCGAGCAAGTGACACGCGTAGGCATCGTCGGCACCGGCGTCATCTCCGGCACGTACCTCGACCACCTGGGCAAGCTTCCCGGCGTCGACGTGGTCGCGGTCGCGGACCTGGACGTGGCGCGTGCTCAAACGATTGCCGACAAGAACCCGGCCATCCGCGCGCTCACACCGGAGGAGCTGTACGCGGCTGACGACATTGAGATTGTCGTCAATCTGACGATCCCGGCCGCCCATGCCGCTGTGCACCAGGCCGCGCTGGCAGCCGGCAAGCACGTGTACGGCGAGAAGCCGTTGGCCATGGACCGCACCGAAGCGGAGCCGCTGCTGAAGTACGCCGCCGCCAACGACCTCCGGATCGGTTGCGCACCGGACACGGTGCTCGGCACCGGCACCCAGACGGCTCGTGCGGTGATCGACCGCGGTGACATCGGCACCCCGCACGCGGCGACCGCGTTCATGGTGACGCCCGGCCACGAGTTGTGGCACCCCGCGCCCGAGTTCTACTACCAGCCGGGCGGCGGACCGGTCCTCGACATGGGCCCGTACTACGTGACCAGCCTGGTCACGCTGCTCGGCCCGGTCGTCCGGGTCACCGCTCGCGCGGGCCAGTCGAAACAGCAGCGCAAGATCCACACCGGGCCGCGGGCCGGGACCGTGTTCGACGTGGAGGTGCCGACGCACGTCACCGGCGTGCTGGAGCACGAGTCGGGCGCGCTGACGACCGTGCTGATGTCGTTCGACGTGTGGGCCGGGCGGCTGCCGCGGATCGAGGTCCACGGTACGGACGGCAGCCTGTCCGTTCCGGACCCGAACGGGTTCGACGGGACCGTCGAGGTCGTGACTCCCGAGCAGCGCGAGTGGACCGAGGTCCCGGTCGCCGGTGGGTACGCCGGAGCCGGGCGCGGGGTCGGTGTCGCGGACATGGCCCGGGCGTTGCGGACCGGCGAGCCGCACCGCGCGAGCGGGGAGTTGGCGTACCACGTGCTCGACGTACTGGAGTCGTTCGTGGACTCCGCCGTACAGGATCAGCCCCTCGATGTGGCCAGTACGGTGACACGTCCCGCGGCCGTTCCGTTGGGAGCGTCGCCCGAGACCGCCTAGACTGGCACTCCGAACGATTGAGTGCCAAGACAGTCGGAGAGGGTGGTGCGCGTGCTCGACGAACGCAAGCTGGATGTGCTCCGCGCCATCGTCGAGGACTACGTGGCCACTCATGAGCCGGTCGGTTCGAAGACACTGGTCGACCGGCACAATCTCGGCGTCTCCCCGGCCACCGTGCGTAACGACATGGCCGCGCTGGAGGAGGAGGGGTACATCACCCAGCCGCACACCAGCGCCGGCCGGATTCCGACCGACGCGGGCTACCGGCTGTTCGTCGACAAGCTGAGCACGGTCAAGACGTTGTCGATCGCCGAGAAGAAGGCGATCACGTCGTTCCTGGCCGGAGCGGTCGACCTGGACGACGTCGTCCGCCGTACCGTCCGGCTGCTCGCCCAGATCACCCGCCAGGTCGCCATCGTGCAGTACCCGTCGCTGAACCGGTCGAGCGTCCGGCACATCGAGGTCGTCACGATGAGCCCGCGGCGGTTGCTGCTGGTGCTGATCACCAGCAACGGCCGGGTCGAGCAGCGGCTCGTCGAGCACCCGAACGACGTCGACGAGCAGCTGATCGCGGACCTGCGGTCCCGGTTGAACACTGCGCTCGCCGGTCAGCGGCTGACCGACGCGACGACGTCCCTGGCCGGCGTGCCGGAGTCGTTCGCGCCGGCCGACCGGTCGATCGTCGCGGCGATCGTCACCACCTTGCTGGAGGCGTTCACCGACGAGGTCGGCGAGCAGCGGATCGCGGTCGGCGGCGCCGCCAACCTGACCCGGTACGGCGACGACTTCGAGCGGAACGTGAAGCCGGTGCTGGAGGCGCTGGAGGAGCACGTCATCCTCCTCAAGCTGCTCGGCGAGGCGACCAACCCGCAGACGCTGACCGTTCGCATCGGTCACGAGAACCCGTTCGAGGAGCTGGCCACCACGTCGGTGGTCGCGACCGGGTACGGGTCGCAGTCGGAGGCGCTCGCCACACTTGGCATCGTCGGCCCGACCCACATGGACTACCCGAGCACGATGGGCGCCGTACGTGCCGTCGCGCGCTATGTGAGCCAGATCCTGGCCGAATCCTAATGAAGACAACCCCCTGGTCTGGAGTATGAGCACCGATTACTACGCCGTCCTAGGTGTCAGCCGTGACGCTTCGTCGGACGAGATCAAGAAGGCGTACCGCAAGCTGGCACGCCAGTACCACCCGGACGTGAACGACTCCGAGGACGCGCACCAGAAGTTCCAGGAGATCGGACGAGCGTTCCAGGTGCTCAGCGACCCGCAGAAGCGGCAGATGCACGACCTCGGCGGCGATCCGTTCGCCACCGCGGCGGGTGGACCGGGCGGGGCCGGCTTCGGCCAGGCGTTCACGTTCACCGACATCATGGACGCGTTCTTCGGCCAGACCGGCGGGGCCACCCGCGGGCCGCGGCCGCGGACCCGGCGTGGTCAGGACGCGCTGATCCCGCTGCGGATCGACCTGGCCGAGGCGGCGTTCGGCACGACGCGGGAGCTCAAGGTCGACACCGCCGTACTGTGCCCGACCTGTAGCGGGTCCGGCGCGGCGGCCGGGTCCGAGCCGGTCACCTGCGAGATCTGCCACGGGCGTGGCGAGGTCACGCACACGCAACGATCGTTCCTCGGCGAGGTGCGGACGATGCGGCCGTGCCCGAACTGCCGCGGCTACGGCACCACGATCCCGAGCCCGTGCGTCGAGTGCTCCGGCGACGGGCGCGTGCGCTCCCGGCGTACCGTCACCGTGAAGATCCCCGGCGGCGTCGACACCGGCACGCGCGTGCAGCTGTCCGGGCAGGGCGAGGTCGGCCCCGGCGGTGGTCCGGCCGGCGACCTGTACGTCGAGATCGAGGTCGAGCCGCACGACATCTTCACCCGCAACGGCGACGACCTGCACTGCACGGTGACCCTGCCGATGACGGCGGCCGCGCTCGGTACGACGATCGACCTCCCGACGCTCGAGGGCGAGACGACACCGCTGGAGATCCGGCCCGGCACGCAGTCCGGTACGGCGATGACGCTGACCGCACGCGGCGTACCGCGGCTGCGGCACGCCGGTCGTGGCGACCTCATCGTCCAGGTCATCGTCGAGACCCCCACCAAGCTCGACGACGCCCAGGCCGAGCTCCTCAGGCAACTCGCGGCCGTCCGCGACGAGGAACGCCCGCAGGGCCAGGTCCAAGCCACCCACAAGACCGTCTTCGGCCGCCTCCGCGACGCCTTCGGCACCCACTAGATGGCCTCGCGACGCCCCGGAGGTGTTCTGTAGGTGGGGGTTGCGGTGTTCTTCTGCGCTGACCTCGGCGGGGACGAGTTGGTGCTCGACGGCGCCGAGGGGCGGCATGCGGCGGTCGTACGGCGGATCGGGCCGGGGGAGCGCGTTCGGCTGACGGACGGGCGCGGGACCTGGGCCGAAGGGGCTGTGGTTGCCGCGTCCAAGGCTGGCGTGACCGTGGCGGTGGACGAGCGGGGAGCCGTTGTTGCCGCCGATCCCCGCGTGGTTGTGGTGCAGGCGGTGCCGAAGGGCGAGCGGGCCGAGCTGGCGGTGGAGATGCTCACCGAGGTCGGCGTCGACGTGATCGTGCCGTGGAACGCGGAGCGCAGTCAGTTCCGCGCGAACCCGGAGCGCGTCGAGAAGACGCTCGCGAAGTGGCGGGCATGGGCATTCGAGGCCAGCAAGCAGTCGCGGCGTACCTGGTTCGCCGAGGTGACCCCTATCGCGACCACGACCGAGGTCGCCGAGTTGCTGGCCGGCGCAGCCCTCCCCGTCGTACTGCACGAAGAAGCCACCACCCCACTGGCGTCCCTCGAACTACCCACAACCGGCGACGTCGTCATAGTTATCGGCCCCGAAGGCGGCATAGCCCCGACCGAGCTCAAGTCCTTCGCAGCCAACCCGATCCGCCTCGGCGACACCGTCCTCCGAACCTCAACAGCCGGCGTCGCAGCAGCCGCAGCCCTCCTGTCCCGCTCCCGCTGGACCTGACCGCGCCCTTCTCGCTGGTTCGCCCTCGCTAAGCTGTTAGACAGGAACCGAACACCACTGTACGACAGGGATCGAACACCATGTCCGTCGAGTCAGCTCGTGCCCGCACGCTCAGCCACGTGGATCCAGCCGAGGTGCCGTTGCAGGCTGCGCTGGATGCGCTGGCGGACCCGGTGCGGCGCTCGATCCTGCGGGACCTGGCCGTCCACGACGACTGGACCCGCGCCTGCGGCACGTTCGACCTCCCGGTGAAGAAGGCCACCGCCAGCCACCACTTCTCCGTACTCCGCGCCGCCGGCCTGATCGAACAACGCGACGAAGGCGCCCGCCGCCTCAACCGCCTTCGCCGGCCCGAATTCGACACAGCCTTCCCCGGCCTCCTGTCGGCCACCATCGACCGCGCGGACTGAGGAACTACTTCACGACGACTGACTTGCTGTCCGTGTTCGTGATGCTGCCGTCCTCGGCCGAGAGCAGGTAAACGCTGATCTGCCATTCCCCAGGCGTGAGAGTCAGCTGGAAGGAGTACGGCGAGAACTTCTGCCCTTCCTTGGCGGAGGTGAAGCTCTTCTTCGTCTCTCGCGTCTTCAGGTTCGTCGCCTCGTAGTTGACCGTCGCTTCGAACGCCGACGCGACGCCCTGCACCGTGACCTTGGACTTGACCAACTGGTCCTCGGCCGGCGAGTCGATCCAGACCAGCGCCTGCACGTCGGCTGCCTGCGCACGGCTCAACGGCCCACTGGTGTCGACCTGGCCGAACAGCCTTCGACCTGAGCGACCGGCCTCGGTGACCTGGATCGGGGTTCGGTTGTCTCCGAGCGCGCCCTGGACGGTGTAGACCAGCTGTTGCGCCGCAACCCGCGCGAGGTCGGCGTCGAGGGCGGTCGTTGGCAGCTGCTTGAAGTCGACTGTGACGATGCCGTTCGAGCGGGTGACGGTGTTCAGGGCTGCGCCGCGCCAGACCGAGTAGTAGTCCGGGTCGCTCGGCTGCTTGGTGGTCATGATGCGGACCGCCTGCTCGGCCGGGCGGCCGCTGACCTTGGCCCAGGTGCGGTACAGACGCGCGGCCGACTTCTTCGGCGCACCGACCTGCTGGCCGAGCCAGTACACGGGTACGACGGTGCTCTTGACGGCCGGTTCCGGTACGCCGCGATCCGTCGGCCCGGCGGTCTTCGCCGAGGGCGACGTGGTCGGCGGCTCGGTCGGCGCCTGCGATGGTTCGGGGGTGGCGCTCGCGATCGACGGGGTCTGGCTCTCCGGTACACCGGTTGCGGTGGTCGTCGTACCGGGGCCCGCTACTGCGTCGCCGTCGTCGGCGATGTTGTCGGGGCCGTTGAGCATGGTGAAGGCGCCGATGGCGGCGGCGGTGCCGGCTGCGGCGAGGCCGGCGGTCAGGAGCCAGGGGCGCCGCGCCGCGGGACGCTGGGCGTGCGCGCGGGCGCGGATCTCCGGCAGTGCGTCGGACGGCTCGATCCGGTCCGCCTCCTCGTGGAGGGACCGCCGCATCAGCTCGTCGAACGGGTCGTTCGGCTTGTTGTCGTTCATACGTTCTGCTCCAGGAGCTGGCGCAGCGACTTGCTCGCGCGCGCGGCGTGGCTCTTCACGGATCCCCGGCTGATGCCCATCGTGTCCGCGATCTCGGCCTCCGACAGGTCACCGTAGTAGCGCAGGACCATCACTGTGCGTTGCTTCTCCGGGAGGGTCCGCATCGCCTCGATCACCCGGTCGGTCTCCGCGGTCCGCAGTACGGCCTGCTCCGCGCTCGGCTCATCGGGAAGGGTCCGAGGGGTGTGCTTGTCCACCACCACCAGGTGGCGCTGGCGGGAGCGGCAGCGGTTCACCACCGCGGTCCGCAGGTACGCGAGCGCCTTGTGCGGGTCGCGCAACCGGTGCCAGCGGCCGTGCATCGCGACGAACGCGTCCTGCACGATCTCTTCCGCCGTACCGGTGTCACGCAGCAGCAGGGAGCCGAGGCGGACCAGCGAGGTGTAGTGCGCGGTGTAGACAGCCGTCAGCGCCTCGTCGGCATCCCACGAGGACTCATGTGTCACGCACTCTTCGTACACCACGGCCGGTTGTGCCACGAAAAGACGACGCAAAGACCCCGTCCCAGGTTGACAACAGGTTCGCCCGAACCAGTGGGAACCTGGACGCATGAAGCAACGCGGTGACGGTCAGTGGTCGGGGCATCACGACATCACGTACGCCGCGGTCGCGCGCCTGTACGAGCAGCTGGCGGGACCGGACGGGACCATCCGCGGTCTGCGACAGGACGAGTACGCCGCCGCGCTGGACAAGAGCCAGGCGCATCAGGACCGCCCGCTCGGCGCGGGCGTGATCGAGAACTACGGCGGATCCGGCAAGTCCGTCCCGTACGCCGGTCCCGGCCCGACCGCGCATTCGGCGTACGTGAATCCGAACGCGCAACGCGAGCACTTCATGGCGGACCCGTACCGCAAGGGCTGGGACAATCTGCAGATCAACACCGAGTACATCTACGACGAGCTCGCGCGGGCGTCGGCTGCCGACGAGTTCAAGCATCTCGGCGCGGCGGCCCATGCCCTGCAGGACAGCTACTCCGGTGCGCACGCCTGGCGTGCGGACTCGGTGTACGACGGTGACCCGACCGCGCCGGTGCAGTCGCTGCACGTGTTCACGCCCGTACACGCGGTGGGAATCGACGACGGTAAGAACACCCACTCCGACGAGTTCGACACGCCACCGGCCACCTCGGGCTCGACGCGCGCCGCGATCGAGGCGACGTACCGGATGCTGCACAGCTACGAGCTCAATCGCGACCTCGCTCCAGAGACGGCGAACCGGGCCCGGCGCAACGACCTGGCGCCGATGCTGCGCCCGTCGCCGTCCGGTGTCACCGTGAACCTGTACCCAGGCCGGGAGTGGACCCTCGAGCGGAACCGCCGGCTCGCTCTCGAGCACGGGGTGCTCCAGGCCGGCCCGGAGGCGGACGAGATCGCCCGCCTCGCCGGTGTCCTGAGCCCGAACGCCGCCGCCGGGGCGACCCCGGCGAAGCCGCCCGAGCGGCGCCCGGGAAGCGTGTCCCGGGGAATTACCGGTGAGGGTGTCGGACGAGACGGCTAGCATGGGTGGACTACTTCATCGGCATCAGGAGGGAACAGGCTGTCCAGGCCACGCAGTATCGAACCGGAGGCGCGCCCGAACGGGGCAGCTGCCGCCAGCACGCAGGCGTCGCACAAGATCGTCGTGCCGAACAGCATCGACATGGTGGCCCTGCTCGGAGCCCGGGACGAGTTCCTCCGCATCGTCGAGAAGGAGTTCGCCGCCGACATCATGGTCCGCGGCAACGAGATCACGCTGAACGGCGAGCCGGCCGAGCTGGCCCTGGCCGAGCGGCTGATCGACGAGCTGATCGCCGTGATCCGGACCGGGCACGGGCTGACCGCCGACTCGGTCGAGCGCAGTATCGCGATGATCAAGCAGGCCACGGCCGAGAGCCCGGCCGACGTGCTGACGCAGAACATCCTGTCCAGCCGCGGCCGCACGATCCGGCCGAAGACGCTGAACCAGAAGCGGTACGTCGACGCCATCGACAAGAACACCATCGTGTTCGGCATCGGCCCGGCCGGTACCGGCAAGACCTACCTAGCGGTCGCCAAGGCGGTCCAGGCGCTGCAGGCCAAGGAGGTCAACCGGATCATCCTGACCCGGCCGGCCGTCGAGGCCGGCGAGCGGCTGGGGTTCCTGCCCGGCACCCTGTCGGAGAAGATCGACCCGTACCTGCGGCCGCTGTACGACGCCCTGCACGACATGCTCGACCCGGAGTCCATCCCGCGGCTGATGACCGCCGGCACGATCGAGATCGCGCCGCTGGCCTACATGCGCGGCCGGACGCTGAACGACGCCTTCATCATCCTGGACGAGGCGCAGAACACCTCGCCGGAGCAGATGAAGATGTTCCTCACCCGGCTCGGGTTCGGTTCGAGGATGGTCGTCACCGGTGACGTCACCCAGGTCGACCTGCCGAACGGGATGCACTCGGGTCTGCGGGTCGTGCAGGACATCCTCGAAGGCGTCCAGGACCTGACGTTCTGCCGGCTCACCTCGCACGACGTGGTCCGGCACAAGCTGGTCGGCCGGATCGTCTCGGCGTACGAAAACTATGAAGGTAGTGCTGACAACCACCGATGAACGTCGAGGTCAACAACGAGTCCGGGGTCGAGATCGACGCACACGGACTGATGCGGCTCAGCCGTTTCGTGCTGTCGTCGCTGCGGCTGCACCCGGAGTGTGAACTGTCGATCAAGCTGGTCGACGAGGACACCATGGCGCGATATCACGTCGAGTTCCTGGACCTGCCGGGTCCGACCGACGTGATGTCGTGGCCGATGGACGAGCTGCGGCCGGGTTCCGACGGCGACGCCGACGAGGACCTGCCGCTCGGGCACCTCGGCGACATCGCGCTGTGCCCGACGGTCGCCGCCGCGCAGGGCGCGAAGGCCGGTCACGGCACGTGGGCGGAGCTCGAGCTGCTGACGGTGCACGGCATCCTGCACCTGCTCGGGTACGACCATGCCGAACCCGCCGAAAAGGCGGAGATGTGGGACGTCCAGGGCCGCCTTCTGGAAGCATGGCGAGCCCCTGGAAACCGGCTAGAGGCGTGATACCGAGATGACTTCCCACGACCTTGTTCTCCTGGTTGTGGCTGCGGTGCTCGTTCTGCTGGCCGGGCTGCTCGCCGGGGCCGAGGCGGCACTGTCGTCGTACTCGAAGGTGCGGGCGAACGAGCAGGTCGAGCTGGGCAACCTGCGGGCGATCCGGCTGCGTGACCTGCTGTCCGACGCCCCGCGGTACCTGAACTCGCTGCTCCTGCTCCGGCTGATCTGCGAGATCACCGCGATCGTGCTGGTCACCCAGGCGCTGTCCGGCATTCTCGAGATCACCTGGCAGCACGTGCTGATCACGGCCGTGGTGATGGTGCTGATCTCGTACGTGATCATCGGGGTCGCGCCGCGGACGCTCGGCCGGCAGCACTCGGACCGGTTCGCGATCGTGTCGGCCGGCCCGGTGATGGCACTGACCCGGATCCTCGGGCCGCTGCCGAAGTTCCTGATCCTGATCGGTAACGCGCTGACCCCGGGCAAGGGATTCGCCGAGGGCCCGTTCGCGACCGAGGCCGAGCTGCGGGCGCTGGTCGACTACGCGGAGAAGTCCGCGGTGATCGAGTCCGGCGAGCGGCAGATGATCCACTCGGTGTTCGAGCTCGGCGACACCATCGTCCGCGAGGTGATGGTGCCGCGGACCGACATGGTCTACATCGAGCGGCACAAGAAGCTCCGCCAGCTCACGTCGCTGGCGCTGCGCTCCGGGTACTCGCGGATTCCGGTGATCGGCGAGTCGCTCGACGACATCGTCGGCGTCGTCTACCTCAAGGACGTGATGCGCCGGGTGTACGACAACGCCCAGGCCGAGTCGACCGAGCGGGTCGAGTCGGTGATGCGGCGATGCATGTACATCCCGGACTCCAAGCCGGTCGACGAGCTGCTCCGGGAGATGCAGGCGGCCCGGATGCACGTCGCGATCGTCGTCGACGAGTACGGCGGAACGGCCGGCCTGGTCACCATCGAGGACATCCTCGAGGAGATCGTCGGCGAGATCACCGACGAGTACGACGAGGACCCGGACTCGGTGCTGCAGCTGTCCGACGGCGCGTACCGGGTGTCGAGCCGGTTGCCGATCGACGAGCTGGGCGAGCTGTTCGGCGTACCGCTGGACGATGACGACGTCGACACCGTCGGCGGTCTGATGGCCAAGCTGCTGGGCAAGGTGCCGATCCCCGGCGCCGAGGTGGGGATCGAAGGTCTCTCGCTGACCGCGGAGCGGCCGTCCGGCCGCCGCAACCAGGTAGGTACGGTTCTCGTACGGCGCGAGGAGCCGACTCCCGCGCCCCAGGACCAGAACCACCAACACGCCTAGGAGCTTTTGTTGTCAGACCTCTCCGCTGAGGACGCCAAACTCGTCACGCTCGCCCGCGCTGCCCGTGCGCGGACCCGGGCCGCCGAGGGTGCCGCCGTACGGGACTCCGACGGGCGGACGTACGCCGCCTGCACGGTCGCGCTCGACACGGTCGAGCTGACCGCGCTGCAGCTGGCGGTGGCGATGGCGCTCGCGTCCGGGGTGAAGGGTCTCGAGGCGGCCGCGGTGGTCACCGAGTCCGAATCCGCCGATGTGGGCGTCGTACGGCACTTCGCCGGCGCCAACATTCCCGTAGTACTTGCCCTTGGCACTGGAGAGGTCCGCGATGTCGTCCACACCTGAGAACTTCAAAGCAGGGTTCGCCTGCTTCGTCGGCCGGCCGAACGCGGGCAAGTCCACCCTCACCAACGCCCTGGTGGGGAAGAAGATCGTCATCACGTCGTCGAAGCCGCAGACCACGCGGCACGCGGTCCGCGGGATCGTGCACCGGCCGGACGCGCAGCTGATCCTGGTGGACACACCCGGTCTGCACAAACCCCGCACGCTGCTCGGTGAGCGGCTGAACGACCTCGTGAAGACCACCTGGGCCGAGGTCGACGTGATCGCGGTCTGCCTGCCGGCCAGCGACAAGATCGGCCCGGGCGACCGCTTCCTGGCGGCCGAGGCGGCGAAGGTCGCGAAGACGCCGAAGGTCGCGCTCGCCACCAAGGCCGACCTTGTCGAACCCGAGCGGATGGTCGAGCACCTGGCCGACATCCAGGCGCTCGGTGAGTCCGCCGGCATCGAGTGGGCGTCGATCGTGCCGGTGTCCGCGACGTCCGGGTACCAGGTCGATCTGGTCGCCGACGAGCTCGTGAAGCTGTTGCCTTCCGGTTTTCCGCTCTACCCGGACGGTGACATCACCGACGAGCCCGAGGAGACGCTGGTCGCGGAGCTGATCCGCGAGGCGGCGCTGGAGGGTGTCCGGGACGAGCTCCCGCACTCGATCGCGGTGACGATCGACGAGATGAACCTGCGCGAGGACCGCCCCGAGGACAAGCCGCTGCTCGACATCTACGCGAACATCTTCCTCGAGCGGGAGAGTCAGAAGGGCATCGTGATCGGCCACAAGGGCGCGCGCCTGCGCGAGGTCGGCGCGGCCGCCCGCCACCAGATCGAGGCCCTGCTCGGTACGCCGGTGTACCTCGACCTGCACGTCAAGATCGCGAAAAACTGGCAGACAGACGCGAAGAACCTGCGCAAACTGGGCTTCTGATGAACCTGCGCAATCCCGTGTACGCCGCCTTGACCGGGCCGCACGCGTCGTTCGCCGAGGTCCGCGGCAACGCCCGCCGCTACCCGTCGGCGATCGCGCCGTTCCTTGCCCTGCCCGACGTACCGACCGAGCAGGACTGGACCGACGCGGCCGAGCTCGCCGGACCTGGCACCGTGGTCGCACTGATGCGCCCCGAGTTTCCGGTCCCGGACACCTTCAAGCTGGACCGGCATATCGACCTGGTGCAGTTCGTGGCGCCGGCTTCTCTTCCGGCAGAGGACCCCGAAGCGGTCGTCCTCGGCCTCGACGACGTGCCGGACATGCTCGCCCTCGTCGCCTTGACCGACCCGGGCCCGTTCCGGAGCCGCACGATCGAGCTCGGCACGTACGTCGGTGTACGCCGCGACGGCGAGCTGATCGCGATGGCCGGTACGCGGTTCGCGCTACCCGGGCTCACCGAGATCAGTGCGGTCTGCACGCATCCGTCGTACCAGGGCCAAGGCCTCGCCAGTCGGCTGATCCGCGCGGTGGCCGCGCACATCACCGCAGCCGGCCAGACCCCGTTCCTCCACACCGGCGGCGACAACACCAACGCGATCCGCCTCTACAAAGGGCTGGGTTTCGAGCTCTCCAACGAAATGAAGGTCACCATCGTCGAGCCGGTCTAGCAGCACCAGCCGCCGTGCCTCGCGGCGCGCCGGCCATCCCCAATTTGCTGGGTAAGCCAGGCATATGCGGGGTTCTGCACCCTGGTTCACGGTGGAGAACCCCGCATTTCGCTGGTCCACCCAGCAAATTCGCTGGTCCCACCCAGCAAATGGGGATCTGGCCGCTACGGCTGGATTGTCTTCTGGTAGGCCAGGAATCGGGCGACGATCTTGTAGTTGAGTTGTTCGTTGATGCTGATCATGTGGTCGTTGGACTCGGCGTTCCAGGTGTCGATCTGGGCCAGTGCCGGCTCGGCGTCGCGGAGCTTCAGGAGCATCGCGGACTTCAGCAGGGCGCCCAGCCGGTGACCGCGGTGATCGCGGGCGACTGCGGTGTCGTGCTGGTGGCCGATGTGCGGACGCTCGCGCTCGACCGCAACGACGGTGTGACCGGCGAGCGCGCCAGTGGCCTTCTCCCGCGCGACGATGCGGTGGAGCGTGTGGTCGCTCTTCGCCTGCGCCTCTTCGTACGCGCGCAACCGCTCCGTGCTGTAGACGTCGTCCTCGATGTCCAGGTCGTCCTTCGGGGCGTCGTTGATGGACGCGGCGACCGCGATCATCCCGTCGAGCATGTCGTCCGGCAGCGCTCCGGTGAGCGTGACCAGCTCGTACGCCGTCGACGCCGCGACCGCCTCGTCGTACAGCGACTGCACGATCGACCAGTCGAGACCGGTCAGCTCCTGGCGGCGGTTCACCTCGACGGCCTTCCGCTCGTACCCGTGCTTGTCCGCCAGCGCGATCGCCTCGGGCAGGTCGAAGCCGCCGTACCCGATGACGGTGCGTCCGTTGTCGCGGCCGAGCTGCTCGACGTGCTCGATCAGCGCCGCCTCGACCGCGCCGTCACGATGGTCCGGATGGACCGCCAGGTCGAACCACACCTGGTTCGTGTTGTCGTACGTCGGCTGCGACACGACGAGCAGCCCGACAGCCGTGCCGTCGTCGTCCCGCGCCAGGAAGGCCTGCTGGGGATCCATGTCCCAGCCGTACCGCAGCATGTCCGCGAACCCTCGTGGGGTCGCCACGAGCATCTCCGGGCAGTCCTGCTTCACGGCAGCATTCTGTACGGCGACGGCCTCGATGCAGCCGGCCTCGTCGTCGGGTGACAGCTTGATGATGTCCACGTCCACAGCGTCCACCGTGACGGCCGGTTACCGCACCTGGTTATCCGAGGTCGAGAAGTTCCTCACTCAGTGCCCACAGCCGCGCGGCGTTGTCCCGGTCGATGGCATAGGGGAGTACGCCGAACGGGCCGGGAGTCACCGCCAGCACGTCGGTGTCCGGTACGTCGGACGTGTGCACTGCCGCGATGTCGACGTCCTCGCAGTACACCCCGCCGTACCCGTCGAGCTGTGGACTCACCGCGCACCACACCTGCGTCGCTGCGCCCTGCTCTACCGTCTTCAGCCCGCGCGCCGGGTCGATGATCGGCTCGTAGTTCTCGTCCAGGAACCCGCCCTGCCGCAACGTCTCGCGGTTCGAGTACCGCGCCAGGTGCGTGATGATGCTGCCGGGATGCACCGCGAACGCGCGGATCCCGTTGGCCCGTTCGCGCTCGTCCAGTTCGACCGCGAACAGGACGTTCGCCGTCTTCGACTGCCCGTACGCCAGGTACGGCGCGTACGTCCGGTGCCGGAAGTTCGGGTCGTCGAAGTCGACCGCGCCGTACCGGTGTCCGCGCGACGACACCGCCACCACCCGCGCCCCATCGGCCTGCCGCAACGCCGGCAGGAGCCGCGTGGTCAGCTGGAAATGCCCGAGATGGTTCGTCGCGAACTGCGACTCGTACCCGCGCGCGTCCCGGGTCAGGGGGTTCGCCATGATCCCCGCGCTGTTCACCAGCACGTGCAGCGCCCGCCCGCTGGCCAGGAACCTGTCCGCGAACGCGTCGATGCTCGCCGGATCGAGCAGATCGAGCTCGTCGACGACCACTCCTTCGACATCGGACAGCTCCCCGGTGGCGCGTGCGACGTCCCGCGCGGGGACGACGACCTCGGCCCCGGCCGCCCGGAAGGCGCGGACCGTCTCCTTGCCCAGACCGGAGTATCCGCCGGTGACGATCGCGACTTTCCCGTTCAGGTCGATGCCGTCGAGTACGTCGTCCGTCGTCGACGCCGCGGTGAATCCGGATCCCATTGGTGTTTGCATGTCTCCGACGCTACGAGCGTTGATCCGGACGCAGAATGCTTGAGAGTGCCGAATACTTGCGCGATAGTACGGAGATGGTCGATCCGCTCGCCGACACCCTCGCGCTCACCGAGGCGCACTGCCATGTCTCCCTCGGCTTCGAGGCAATCGGCGAGTGGGCTCTGCGGTACCCGGCCACTGGGCGCCTCAAGTTCACCGCAGCGGTCGAGGGCACCTGCTGGATCGACTTCGGCGCGGAGCTGCGGACCGGCCGGATCGAACTGGAGCCGGGCGATGTCGTTCTCTTCGACGGGCGGCACGAGTTCGTGAAGGGCAACTCGGACACCGTCCCGGTCGGGGACGCGGTCGAGGCGTTCGGTGCCGCAGACGGTCCGATCGCGCGGTTCGGCAGCGGCGTCGACACCGGCGTCGGTCCGAAGGTGGTCGGCATCGGCGGTCACGTGTCCCTGAACCGCACCGGCGAGGAGGTCCTGATGCGCGCCCTCCCGCCGGTCATCCACCTCCGCGCCACCGACGAACGCGCCGCGACGTTCCGCTGGTTGCTCGACAGGTTGTTGCGCGAGGCATCGACCACGGCGCCCGGTGCGAGCCTGGCCGCCGACGACCTCGCCCACCTGCTCTTCCTCGAGGCATTGCGCGCCTGCCTGGCCGAGGCCGAGTCGCTGCCGGTCGGCTGGCTCCGCGCGATCGCCGACGAACGGATCGCGCCGGCGCTTCAGTTGATGCACGAGCGACCCGGTCGCGCCTGGCAGCTCGAGGAACTGGCCCAGGCGGCGGCGATGTCGCGTACGACGTTCGCCGAACGCTTCCGCTCCGTCGCCGGCGTCCCGCCGCTGACGTACCTACTCAATTGGCGGATGCGCCTCGCCGAGCGGGCCCTTCGCGACGACGACCAGCCACTGTCCGCCCTAGCGCGCTCGCTCGGTTATACCTCTGACAGCGCGTTCAGCAACGCGTTCAAACGCGTCAACGGCGTTGCCCCTCGGCGCTACCGGGAGGCCGTTCGGGCAACGCGCGTCACCGACGATCCGGACGAGGCAGTCACGGCTTAGGCATGCCGTACGCGTGCTCGACGGTCATCGAGAACATCAACCGCTTGTCCTGCACCATCACCGCGCGGTACTCGTCCCAGTCCGGGTGCTCGCCGGACGCGGTCCGGTAGTAGTCGACGAGGTCCTCGACCACCGCGTCGTACGGCTCGGCGGCGACCGGGCTGAGGTCGGCCTTGCCCTCGAGTACGACGTACGAGCGGCCGCGGGGACCGTCGACGTACAGGCTGGCGCGGGGGTCGCGGCGCAGGTTCCTGGTCTTCGCCCGCCCGTCGGTGAGCGACACGCGCACACGCGTCCCGTCGAACACGTACGTCACGTTGGACAGCTGCGGCCGGCCGTCCCGCTTGATCGTGACCAGCACGCCGAGCCCGTGGGTCCCGATCCGCTCGAGGAGAGTTTCCGCCCGGCTCATCGGTTGCTCCAGGAGCGGGTGCACAGAACCAACCGGTACGAATCTGGATCCACGATTGTCACACCCCAAGTGTCCCAGTACGGGTTGCGCGACGGTACGACGGTTCCGCCGGCCGCGACGAGCCGCTCGACCAGGTCGTCCGGCTCCGGGCCGTCGAGGTAGAACCGCTCGATCGCCGCGAGGTCGGTGCTGGGCCGGGCGATCCTCATCTGAGTCATGCCAAGAACCCTAAAAGCTCAAGCGCCCTTGAATGCAAGGAAACCGCGAACGATGTCCAGCCAGCGATCCGGCGCCTTGCTGTGGATCCGGTGGCCGGCGTCGATCGTGGTGACGGTTGCCGTCGGCATCGTTTCCGCGACGAGGGGGAAGCGGGTCTGGTCCAGGTGGCTCTTGGGCCCGCCCGCGAGCAGCAAGGTCGGTGCTTGCACGGTCGGCAGTCCGGCCCACCAACTGGGCCGCGGGCGGCGGAGGTCTGCGATGACGTCTCGTAGGAGGAGGGGATCGCTTTTGCGTCGGGTCAGCCAGCCGGCCGCTAGCAGTGCTAGCGCGGGCATCGGGCGCGTGGTTGGTGCGGTGTCCGCGGCATCGCGTGGCGGAACCGGCAGTTCCTCGAGGACCAGGCGGTCGACTCGCTCGGGCTCGGCGACGGCAACTGCGCTCGCCACGAAGGCTCCGAGTGAGTTGCCGACAAAGGTCACGCGGTCCAAGCCGTCGAGTTCACGCAGTACCTGGTCCCGGAAGTCGTCGAGGCGGTACGGGCGGCGTCGTGGAGCGCTCCCGTGGCCCAGCAGCGTCGGACGGTGCACCCGATAGCCCAACGCCTCGAACTCGGGCACGAAGCGGTCCCAGGTCGACGGTCCGCTCGTACCTGCGTGCAAACACACCAGATCCCGCATTGGAGCTCCTCTCACACACTCACTAGAAATACGCCGGCCACCACCACGACCAGCCCGGCGACACGTGGCCGCTCGCGGAGCACGACTGCGCCGAGCAGTGCGCCGAGGACGACGTTCAGCGTCCGACCGACCGCAACCGTGCCGACCGAGGCGAACGACAACGCCAGCAACACCAGCCCGTAGCTGGCCGGCATCAACACCGCGATCGGTACGGCGGCCCGCCATGGCCGGACCGCGCCGCGGAAGTCGCGGACGATTGTCGACAACACGACGATCTGCGCCACGTTCGCGACCGCCAGATACGAGAGCACGTCGACCTGCAACGCGTCGACCGCGAACGCATCCCACAACGTGTACGCCGCCGTACACCCCGCCACCGCCAACCCGAGCGCGACGTTGCGCCGCTGTGAATGCGGTGGATCGAGGATCAGTACGCCGGCCAGCACCAGGGCGGCGCCGACGTACACCTGAGGATGCGGCGGCATCGCGGCGACCGTCACCAGCGCCGGCGCCGTACCCCGGCTGACCGGGTACACCGTAGAGAACTCCCCGAGCGCATACGCCTTCTGCAGCGTGACGGCGTACGTCGTGTGCAGCGCCATGCTCACCAACCCAGCCCACCAGACCGTCTGGAGTGAGCCGCGAACGAGCAGGACGATCGAGACGGGCAGCGTCAGCAGGCCGCACAGCCAGACGAACGCCGGACCGCCCAGGCCGCTGCGCTTGAGCAGCAGGTTCCAGGCCGCGTGGCAGCAGGCGGAGGCCGTCAGCAGGCCCAAGGCGATCACGTAGACAGTGTCTACAGGAATCCGATAGACGCTGTCTACTCGAACCTGTGGATCCGCTGAAGAAGGCCGCCGGATCCTGGCCCGGCGGCCGTGCGCTGGACACGATCGGGAGCATGACCGGGATCAGCGAGAGAGCCGTCGTGCGGCGGCTGAACGATCGGCTGGGCTTCGGGCCCGCGCCGGGCGACCTAGAGGCCGGCGTCGACGCGACCGTACGGCGCCTGCTCGGTCCGGGTGCGGATGCGGCCGCGGCGGCGATCGCCGTACCGACCGGGCTCGAGCCGCCGGCGAAGCCGAACAAGCAGGACCGGGACGCGAAGAAGCCAGGCCAGGATGCGGAGAGGAGCCCGGACGCGGAGAAGAGCCCGGACGCGGAGAAGGATCGGGACGCGAAGAAGGCTGCCAATCGGCAGCGGGCCGCGCAGGAACGCAAGCTGACGATCTGGTGGCTCGACCGGATGGTGGTGAGCCGGACCGCAGGGGAGCGGCTGACCTGGTTCTGGCACGGGCACTTCGCAACCAGCAACCAGAAGGTCCGCAACGCGGCCTGGATGCTGGCGCAGAACCAGACCCAGCGCCGGCTCGCCCTCGGCCGGTTCGGCGACCTCGCGCAGGCGATGATTGTCGACAATGCCACGATCCGATGGCTGGATGGTCAACGAAATCGCAAGGGTTCGCCGAACGAGAACCTGGCCCGCGAGTTCATGGAGCTGTTCACGCTCGGCATCGGCCACTACCAGGAGGCGGATGTTGCACAGGGCGCTCGCTGCCTGACCGGGTGGGTGCTGCGGGAAGACGGCGCGACGTTCCAGCGCCGGCGGTTCGACTCCGGGACGAAGGCGGTGCTCGGCAAGACCGGCGACTTCGACGCGAAGGACTTCGCGGGGCTCGCGTTGGCACATCCCGCGTCGGCCGGGTTCGTGATCGGGCGGTTGTGGTTCCGGTTGGTGTCGGCGACGCCGCCCGATGCGGCCACGGTTGCCCGGCTGAATACGGCGTACGGTAGCAGCCGGGATGTGAGGTCGTTGCTGACGGCAATGGTTGGTGAGGCGGGGTTCCGCGATCCAGCGGCGAGTCTGGTGAAGCAGCCGGTGGAGTGGGCGGTCGGTTTGCTGCGGGCGCTGGGAGTGCGGCCGGGGAAGCTGGCCGAGAAGGAACAGACCAAGTTGCTCGCGGGGCTGCGGGGGATGGGCCAGTTGCCGTATCGCCCGCCGAGCGTCGGTGGTTGGCCGGCCGGTGCGAGCTGGCTGACCACGTCTGCCGGTGTGACGCGGCTGCAACTCGCGCAGCAGTTGGCGAAGAAGGCCGACCTGTCGATTGTCGACAACGCAACGGATCGAGTGAGCGCGGTCGGCGCACTGCTCGGTGTCGACAGCTGGTCCGAGCGGACCCGGTCGGCGCTGGCCGGTGTGAAGGATCCAGCGCAGCTGACTGCGGTCGCGGCGTGCGCACCCGAGTACGTCGTGAGCGGATAGGAGAATTGTGGACAATCTGACGAGACGACGGTTCCTGACGCTCAGCGGGGTGACCGCGGCTGGTGCGCTGGCCGCTGGGGCGACCCAGGTGAACTGGTCCGACCTGATGGCCGCGGCCGTCGACGATCCGCTGCCGACCGATCAGTCGGTGCTGGTCGTGATCACGTTGTACGGCGGGAACGACGGACTCAACACAGTCGTCCCGGCGGCGGATCCGGCGTACCAGAAGGCTCGGCCGGACTTGGCGTACGCGGGCGACGACGTGCTGGACCTCGGCGATGGGCTCGGGCTGAACCCGGGGATGAAGGGCCTGAAGGGGTTGTGGGACAGCAAGCGGCTCGCGATCGTGCGCGGCGTCGGCTATCCGGAGCCCGATCGCAGTCACTTCCGGTCGATGGCGATCTGGCAGACGGCGTCGCCGAAGTCGCCGGTACCGACCGGGTGGCTCGGCCGCTGGCTGGACGCGACCGGTGCGGACCCGCTGCGGGCGGTCTCCGTCGAGCCGACCTTGCCGCCGTTGCTCGCCGGCGAGACCACGGCCGCAGCATCGCTGCCGTTGCGCGGGTTGGCTTTGCCTGGCGGCGCCTTAGGTACGGCGTACGCGGCGCTGGGTAAGCCGAGTCCGGGGGAGGGGCCCTGGCAGGCGCGGGCAGCCAAGTCGGTGCAGGATCTGCAGAACGCGGCGCAGGTGTTGGGGAAGGCGGTTCGGAGTGGTCATGAGCAGGAGGACGAGGACGACGAGGAGCGCACGAAAGGCGCGTCCGCGGGCGGTGCCTCGCAGCTCGGCGCGCAACTCGAACTGATCGCCGGGCTGATCGAGGCCGGCGTACCGACGCGGGCGTACTCCGCTTCCCTCGGCGGCTTCGACACGCATGCGGACGAACGCGGGACCCAACAGCGGTTGCTGACCGAGCTCGACGGTGCGCTGACGCCGTTCGTGCAACGGCTACAGCGGACAGACCGCGGGAAGAACGCCGTCGTCCTCGTGTACTCCGAGTTCGGCCGCCGCGTGCAGGCGAACGGCAGCGACGGCACCGACCACGGCACGGCCGGCCCGGTCTTCGTCCTCGGCGAGAAGGTGACCGGAGGCTTCTACGGCGAACAGCCCAGCCTGACGGACCTGTCGAACGGCGACCTGAAGTCCACCACCGACTTCCGCGACGTCTACGCCACAGTCCTCCAGCACGTCCTGGGCGCCGACCCCGCCCGAATCCTCGCCAACCACACCACCACCATCAACAACCTCCTCCGAACCTGACCCCCGCCCGACCCCAGCGCCCCCGCCCGCACCGCATTTGCCTGGCTGACCCAGCAAGTTGGGGGTTCCTGACCCGGAATCAGGGTGTGGAACCCCCGATTTGGCTGGTCAGCCAGGCAAATGCGGCCGCGGCGGGTCAGGTTTGGGGTGGGTCAGGTGGCGGGGCGAGGGGTGGGAGGTGGAGGTGGAAGGCGGCGCCTCGGTGGCCGTCTGGGCGGTCGGTGACGGTTAGGTCGCCGCCGTGAGCCTGGGCTACGCCGCGGGCGATCGCGAGGCCGAGGCCGGCGCCTTTGCTGTGGGGGCCGTGGACGAGGCGGGCGAAGATGCGGTCGCGGGCGGGTGGGGGTACGCCGGGACCGTCGTCCTCGACACGTACGCCGGTGGGAGCAACCGTGATGCGCAGTGTGTGGGCGCCGGCCTGGCGGGCGTTGTCGACGAGGTTGGTGAGGACCTGCGTGAGCCGGTCGGCGTCGGCGATGACCGTCGCCGAGCCGACGATCTCCACGCGAACGTCGGGTGCAACTAAGCGAAGGCGAGCGGCCTGCGTCTCGGCGAGATCGCCGAGGTCCACGGGCGCCAGATGTAGCTGGAGGCCGGCGTCGATCCGGCTGAGTTCGAGGAGGTCGGAGACCAGCGTGCCGGCGCGGCGGGACTCGCGAACCAACAACAACTCAAGCTCCTCACGTTGCGCGGCCGACGCCTCCGGACCGAGCTGGATCAGGGTCTCGGCAGCGGTTTGCAGACCTGCGACCGGAGTACGCAGTTCGTGTGCGGCATCGGCGACGAACTCCCGCATCCGGTCTTCCGATCGCCGCGCCGCGCCCTCAGCGCCTTCGAGGGCGTCGAGCATTTCGTCGAAGGCGGTTGCTGTGCGACCGAGTTCGGTGTCAGCGCGCGAGGGTTGCAGCCGCCCGCCCCGCCGTCCGGCCGCGATCGACCGCGCCAAACCGGTCATCGCATCCAACGGCGCCAACGCGAATCGCATCCCGATCACCAACGCGAGCGCGGTGATCAGAATCGCCAGCCCGCCGGAGATCAACAGGACGTTCCGCAGCCGGGCACTCGCATCGGCCAGCAACCCGGTGTCGGCGGACAGCAACAGCGTCGCGCCCTTCGTCTGCTGGCCGGCCTGAAGTGTGGCCTTCACCTGCCGGACGGTCCCACCCGGATCGATCGGCGGAGCACCGAGCTGCCGCCCGTTGCGCAGGATCAGCGTCACCCGGACCCCGTCGGCGTCCACCCGCCGTACCAAGTTGCCTGGTGCAACGTTCTGCCGCGCGAGCTGCTGCGCAAGTTGCGCACGCCCGGTGAGCAGCGAGTCGAGACTGCGCTCCGCCTGCGCGTCGAACACCGCCTTCACCGTCAGCCCGGTGATCGGCAGCACCACGAGCAGTACGGCGATAGCAGTCAACGTCACCCGCACCCGCAGCGACAGGTTCATGAGCGCAACACATACCCCGAGCCGCGGACTGTGTGCAGCAGGCGCGGGCCGTGCGCCTCCAGTTTGCGGCGGAGGCCGCTGACGTAGACCTCGACCAGGTTGTCCGCGTAGTCGTCGTACCCCCAGACCGCGGTCAGCAGTTGCGTCTTGCCGACCACCTTCCCGTCCCGTCCGGCCAGGAATGCGAGCAGCTTGAACTCGGTCGCCGTCAGTTCGATCGCCGTCCCGGCCCGGCGTACCGCTCGCGCCTCGACGTCCACCTCGAGGTCGCCCACCGTCAGCACGGTCCGCAGCCGTCCCATCCGGCGCAGCACCGCCTCCACGCGGGCGATGAGCTCCGCCAGGACGAACGGCTTGACCACGTAGTCGTCCGCGCCGGTCCGCAACCCGTGCAGACGGTCCCCGACGGCGTCGCGGGCGGTCAGCAGGATCACGCCCGCGTTCGACGTCTCACGAGCGAGCGTCAGCAGCTCGAACCCGTCCCGACCCGGCAGCATCACGTCGAGCAGGACCAGATCGGGCCGGTACGTCGCCAGCTCCCGTTCGAACCCGTCACCGTCCGGCCGCGTCCGTACGTCGTACCCGGCCTCGGTCAGCGCGATCCCGACGGCGGTCCGGATCGGTTCCGCGTCCTCCACCACGAGTACTCGCGCCGTCATCCGCCCATCCTCGCACCGGTCGCGAGCTGTCCCGCGACCCCGCAACGCGGATCCTCAGCACATCCTCAGCGAACACCCTGATCACTCTCCGTGTCTCGCCGCTCGAGACCCCCGGTTCGACGGGCCGGGGGAGTTGTGCATAGACTCGCTGGCATCATGCGGCACCAGCTTCTCCTCCTTCGCTGCCGCGGCGAGGCCTGTTAAGGCCGGTTCCCTCGCCGCGGAGTTCTGTCGTTCGCCGGTCGTCCAAGCGACCCTGTGCAGTAGACAGCTTCTCGAGGAGAACCCCCGTGGCACCGAAGAACCAGCCCAAGCCTGTTCAGCAGCCGTCCGGTATGCCGACCCACCGCTACCGCGCGTTCCCGCCGATCGACCTGCCCGACCGCACGTGGCCGGCCAAGTCCGTCGACCGCACCCCGCGCTGGCTGTCCACCGACCTCCGCGACGGCAACCAGGCGCTGGTCGAGCCGATGTCCCCGGCCCGCAAGCGGCGGATGTTCGACCTGCTGGTGAAGATGGGCTACAAGGAGATCGAGGTCGGTTTCCCGAGCGCCAGCCAGTACGACTTCGACTTCGTCCGGAGCCTGATCGAGGACGACGTGATCCCGGACGACGTGACGATCTCGGTGCTGACCCAGGCGCGCGAGGAGCTGATCGAGCGCACCGTGCAGTCCCTGCAGGGCTCGCCGAAGGCCACCATCCACCTCTACAACGCGACCGCGCCGCTGTTCCGCCGGGTGGTGTTCAACGTCGACAAGGCCGAGTGCCGCACGATCGCGGTCCGCGGCACCGAGACCGTGATGAAGTACGCCGACGAGATCCTGGGCGACTGCGAGTTCGGGTACCAGTACAGCCCGGAGATCTTCACCGGCACCGAGATGGAGTTCGCGCTCGAGGTGTGCGAGGCGGTCAGCGACGTCTGGCAGCCCGCCGAGGGCCGCGAGATCATCCTGAACCTGCCGGCCACCGTCGAGATGTGCACCCCGAACGTGTACGCCGACCAGATCGAGTGGTTCGGCCGCAACCTGACCCGGCGCGAGCACAGCACGATCAGCCTGCACCCGCACAACGACCGCGGTACGGCGGTGGCCGCCACCGAGCTGGCGCTGATGGCCGGCGCGGACCGTGTCGAGGGCTGCCTGTTCGGCCACGGTGAGCGGACCGGCAACGTCGACCTGGTGACGCTGGGGATGAACCTGTTCAGCCAGGGCATCGACCCGCAGATCGACTTCGCCGACATCGACGAGATCCGCCGTACGGTCGAGTACTGCACGCAGATGCGCGTCCCCGAGCGTCAGCCGTACGCCGGTGACCTGGTCTACACCGCCTTCTCGGGCTCGCACCAGGACGCGATCAAGAAGGGTCTGGAGGCGCTGGACAAGCGGGCCGCTGCCGAGGGCAAGCCGGTCGGCGACATCACCTGGGAGGCGCCGTACCTGCCGATCGACCCGAAGGACGTCGGCCGCAGCTACGAGGCCGTGATCCGGGTGAACTCGCAGTCCGGCAAGGGCGGCGTCGCGTACATCATGAAGTCCGAGCACCGGCTCGACCTGCCGCGCCGGCTGCAGATCGAGTTCAGCCGGGTGATCCAGCAGCACACCGACAACGAGGGCGGCGAGGTCGGCCCGCAGCAGATGTGGGACATCTTCGCGGCCGAGTACCTGGCGCCGGGCGCGCTGTCGCTGCTCAGCGTCAACTCGACGTCCGGTGAGGGCCAGGGCGACCAGCTCCGGGTTCAGGTCTATGCCAACGGCGTGCCGCACGAGTTGGTTGGCGAAGGCAACGGTCCGGTGTCGGCGTTCGTGGACGCGATCAAGCCGCTGAAGTACGACGTACGGGTGCTGGACTACCACGAGCACGCGCTTTCCGCGGGCGGTGACGCGCTGGCCGCTGCGTACGTCGAGTGCGAGGTCGGCGACGACGTGTTCTGGGGCGTCGGCAGGGACGCCAACATTCTCACTGCGTCGTTGAAGGCCGTGGTGTCTGCTGTCAATCGCGCCACGCGCTGACAGCGTTCGAATCTTCACTCCGAGTTGCCCGTCTCCGTGTCGGAGGCGGGCAATTCCTGCACGCCCCGGTACCGTTGCGTCACAGTCCGCAACGTTGTCTCAACGTTGCCTCAAGTCGTTGACTCGGTGACCGAGGTTGCGCACACTGTCGTCACTATGCGCAGATCCTTGCAAGACAGTGTTACTAAGTCGAGCTGATCAGGGTCTGCGCCACCGACTTTCCCTGGTAGTCGCGTGGAGGTGAGCAGTGAGTGGTGCGGTCGACACGTCCGCGACGAAGCTGATCGAAGGACCGGTCGTCGAACCGAGACCCTCGGCTGCTCGGCGTTTTGTCAACGCCTGGCTGGTCCGAAGACTCTTCAAGGCGGTCCTGACGGTCTTCATCGTCACCACCGGTACGTTCTTCCTGGTCAGATTGTTGCCCGGTAACCCGGTCGACACCTATATCCAGACGCAGATCGCGCAGACCGGTATCTCGTACGAGGCAGCCGCCGCACAGGCGAAGAACCTGTTCTCGCTCGACCCGGACGCCCCGGTGATCTCGCAGTACGCGACCTACATGGTCAACCTGCTGCACGGCGACTTCGGCAACTCGACGCTGTCGCCGGGCACCACAGTCGCGCAGGTGATCAAGACCTACCTGCCGTGGACGCTGTTCTCGGTCGGTGTCGCGACGGTTATCAGCTTCATCGTCGGCATCGTGGCCGGCATGATCATGGCCTACCGGCGGGAGAGCTGGTTGGACCACCTGCTGACGTCGATCGGCTCGTTGCTGCACGCGATCCCGAACTACATCCTGGCGATCCTGATCGTGGTCTTCCTCGGCGTGAAGTTGCAGCTGTTCAACCTGACCGAGGCCCGCGGCTCGTACACCGCAGGAGTGGAGCCGTCGTTCAGCCTGAGCTTCCTGAACGACATCTTCTACCACGCGTTCCTGCCGATCCTCGCCTACGCGCTGACCACGGTCGGCTCCTGGGCGCTGGTGATGAAGTCGTCCACGGTGGAGACCCTCGGCGAGGACTACGTGACGGTCGCCCGGGCGCGCGGTCTGTCGGACAACCGGATCCGGTCCGGGTACGTCGGACGCAACGCCGTACTGCCCCTGTTCAGCCAGCTCGCGGTGTCGCTGGGATTCGTGGTCGGCGGCGCGATCTTCGTGGAGAAGATCTTCGGCTACCAGGGCATCGGCTTCAGCCTCTTCAACGCGGTCAACGGCCGCGACTACCCGGTGCTGCAGGGGATCTTCCTGGTCGTCACGATCTCGGTGGTCGCGGCCAACCTGCTCGCGGACGTCCTCTACAGCCGCCTGGATCCGCGGATCCGGGTCGGCGGCAAGGCCAAGGGGTGAGCTGAGATGACAGAAGCATCGATTCCGGTCACCTCGATCGGCACGACCGGCGTCTCACGGTTCGCCGGCATCCTCAGCTCACTGCGCCGCAGTCCAGCGGGTTTCATCGGCTTCGTGGTGGTGCTGCTGCTGGTGCTGGTCTCCGCGATCGGGCCCTTCTTCGCGCCCGACATCGCGCCGAACGTCAAGGAGATCCTGCTCCCGGCCGGCTCCCCGGGCCACCTGCTCGGTACCGACAACGAGGGCAAGGACGTCCTGGCCCAGATGATCGGCGGCGGCCGCACCGTCATCTTCGTCGGATTCTTCGCCGCGGCGATCTCGACGGCCATCGCGATCGTGCTCGGATCGCTGGCCGCCTATCTGGGCGGATGGGTCGACTCCGCGGTGGTCACCGTGGCCGACGTCTTCCTGACGGTCCCCCCGATCATCCTGCTCGCGGTACTCGGCGCGTTCTTCAAGCTCGATTCGCCGATCCTGCTCGCGTTGCTGGTCGGCGTCCTGTCCTGGCCGGTGCTGACCCGGGCGGTGCGGGCGCAGGTCCTCTCCCTCAAGGAGCGAGAGTTCGTCGAGGCGGCCAGGCTGCTCGACCTCGGGACAGTGCGGGTGGTGTTCGTCGAGATCCTGCCGAACATGGCCAGCTTCATCCTGATGAACTTCATGATCGGCGTGACGAACGCGATCTACCAGCTGGTCGGCTTCTACCTGCTCGGGCTGGCGCCGCTGAGTGGGGCGAACTGGGGCATCATGCTCAACCGTGCCTGGATCGCCGGCGCCATCTTCAACGACGCGAGCCTGGCCTGGATCCTCAGCCCGATCGTCGCGATCATCCTGCTGCAGCTCGGACTGGTGATGATGACGAGATCCCTCGAAGAGATCCTCAACCCGCGGCTCCGGGACCGGTGAGCACTGTGACGACTACTTCTTCGAGTACCCGTGCGAAGCGCGGCGGCGAGGGCAAGCCGCTGCTGTCCATCCGCGACTTCAAGGTCGAGTACCGGACCGGTTCCGGTGCGACGGTGCAGGCGGTCCGCGGTGTCGACCTCGACCTGTTTCCGGGTGAGAGCGTCGCACTCGTCGGCGAGAGCGGCTGTGGCAAGACGACGCTCGGGCTCGGCCTGCTGCGGTTGCTGCCGCGGCTCGGGCACGCCAGCGGCCAGGTGACCTTCAACCGCGGCGACGGCACCGAGATCGACATTCTCGGCCTGGACGGCCGGGACCTGCGGCAGTTCCGCTGGCGGGACGCGGCGATGGTGTTCCAGGGCGCGATGAACGCGTTCAACCCGGTGCTGAAGATCCGCGCGCACATGCACGACACGATGCGCGCGCACACCAAGTTCACCAAGCAGGAGATCGAGGACCGGGCCGGCGAGCTGCTCCGGCTGGTGCGGCTCGAGCCGTCCCGGGTGATGGACAGCTACCCGCACGAGCTGTCCGGCGGTATGCGGCAGCGCGTGCTGATCGCGATGAGCCTGCTGCTCGAACCCGAAGTACTGATCCTCGACGAGCCGACCACCGCGCTCGACATCCTCACCCAGCGGTCCGTCGTCGACGTCCTGCACGAGGTCCGCGAGCGGCTCGGGTTCTCGATGATCTTCATCTCCCACGACCTGTCGCTGGCCGCCGAGCTCGCGGACCGGGTCGCCACCATGTACGCCGGTCGCATCATCGAGACCGGCGGTGTCCGGGACATGTTCTACCGGCCGCGGCACCCGTACACGCTCGGGCTGATCAAGGCCGTGCCGCCGATCGTCGGCGACCTGCCGGACATGGAGTCGATCCCGGGCGGACCGCCGAGCCTCGCCGCGCTCCCGCCGGGTTGTACGTTCAATCCCCGATGCAAGTACGCGACCGAGGAGTGCAAGGAAGAGGACCCGCCGTTGCTCCCGATCACCGACGAGCCGGGCGACGCGCACGAGGCGGCCTGCATCCATTGGAAGGACGTGCACCTCCAGCGCGAGGTGCCGAGCGACTTGGGGAACGCATCATGAGCGCGTTGGAGAAATCCCCCGAGACCGCGGGCCGGGCGCCGTTGATGACGCTCGGCGGGGTCAGCCAGGTGTTCCACACCAAGGCCGGTCCGATCCGGGCGGTCGACAACATCAACCTGTCGGTCAACCCCGGCGAGGTTCTGTGTCTGGTCGGCGAGAGCGGTTCCGGGAAGACGACGGCGGCCCGGATGGCGGCCGGTCTCGCCAGGCCGAGCAGCGGTGAGGTCGCGTTCGACGGCACCGACATCTGGGCGTTGAAGCGGGACGACTTCACCACGTTCCGGCGCAGCGTGCAGTACGTCCACCAGGACCCATATGCCTCGCTCAACCCGACCCGGACGATCCAGCAGACGATCACCGCCCCGCTCCTCAAGCACGGCGTGGTGAAGACCAAGAAGGCAGCCGTCGAGAGAGCGACCGAGCTGCTCGCCAAGGTCGACCTGACGCCGCCCGAGAACTACCTGTCGAAGTACCCGCACCAGCTGTCCGGCGGTCAGCGGCAGCGGGTCGCCGTCGCCCGGGCGCTGACGCTGGACCCCAAGCTGATCATCGCCGACGAGTCGACGTCGATGCTGGACGTCTCGATCCGGATCAGCGTGCTCGCGATGCTCGGCCGGCTGCGCGACGACCTCGGCGTCGGGTTCCTGTTCATCACCCACGACCTGGCGATCGCGAAGTACTTCGGCTGGCACGGCAAGACCGCGGTGATGTATCTCGGCCGGATCGTGGAGTTCGGGCCGACGCCGAAGATCATCAACGCGCCGACGCACCCGTACACCCGGGCGCTGATCGACGCGATCCCCGAGCCCGACCCGGACCTGACCAAGACCAAGGGCCGCGAGTCCCTGCGCAGCCTGGAGATTCCGAGCCTGGCGCACCTGCCGTCCGGATGCACGTTCCATCCGCGCTGCCCGCTGTTCGAGGACGGGCTGTGCGACGGGGCGGTCCCCGAGTTGGTCACGATCCGGTCCGGCCAGTCCGCCGCGTGCCACGTAGTCGCGCGGGACGGCGTGGCCGCTCTCGACGACGAGGCACGGTCGGATGAACCGAGGGCCTGATGTCGTCGCAGATCGGCCGGATGGCGCTCAGCTGGTCGGCGTTCCTGGTGCTGGCCAGCGGAGTCCTGTTGCTCACCCTGACGCCGGGCACCCCGGAGTTCGTCGTCACCTTGTTCACCTTGTGTTTGGGCCTGCTACTGGGCCTGGTGGTCGTCGTCGGGGTGGTCATCACCCGGCGCCGGGAAAAACGCGAGGGCGGTAGTTAGTCCCACCAGTAAGTAGTAACTGACCCACATAGGTGTGTGGTCAGTCCAGAAAGGACGAAGGATGAGTCCCACCGGCACCAACGATTCCGGCACCAACGGGACGGGCGCGAGCGCCCTGACCAACGCGATTTCCCGCCGGCACGTGCTCCAGATCTTCGGTATCGCCGGTGTCGGCGTGGCCGGCATCGGGTCTGTGACGGCGTGTTCGCCGAGCAAGCCGAACGCCAGCGGAGGTGACAGCGGCAAGTCCGGCAACAAGGAGTTCCACGGGGCGTACCCGTACCAGTTGCCGCCCAAGGGCCACTTCAACCTGGTCGCCGGTGTCACCGACGGCATCCAGGCCAGCAACAGCCCGTACTTCGACCTCGTCTACCCGAGCGCCGGCATGTACTACTGGGCCGACAAGAAGTGGGAATGGATGATGGCCGAGTCCGGCACGCTGGACGAGGCGACCAAGACCTACACCCTGAAGCTGCGCTCCGGGCTGACCTGGAGCGACGGCAAGCCGGTGACCGCGAAGGACGTCGTGTCGACGTTCAACCTGCGCTGGCTGCTGCGCCAGCAGGACTGGACGTTCCTGTCCGACGTCAGCGCCAAGGACGACACCACCGTGCTGTTCACCATCGGTACGCCGTCCACCGTGCTGGAGCGCTACATCCTCCGCGCCGGCATCCTGCCGGACTCGGTCTACGGTGAGTGGGCGACCAAGGCCGAGACCATGCGGAAGGCCAAGACCAGCCTGGACAGCGCCGAGGGCAAGAAGCTGAACGGCGACTTCCAGAAGTTCCGTCCGGAGAACCCGGTCGTCTCGGGCCCGTTCAACTTCGACGTGAAGAGCATGACCAACGCGCAGATGTCGCTGGTCAAGAACGACAAGGGCCTGTTCGCCGACAAGATCGGCTTCACCAAGGTCGTGCTGTACAACGGTGAGACCTCGGACATCTCCCCGGTCGTGCTGAACAAGGACGTCGACTACGCCACCCACGGTTTCGCGGTGGCCACCGAGAAGACCCTGCAGTCCAGCGGTTTCCGGATCCTCCGGCCGCCGGTGTACTCGGGCCCGGCGCTGGTGTTCAACTACACCGCCCACCCGGAGCTGGCCGACGCCCGGGTGCGGCAGGCGATCGCCTACGTCCTGGACCGCAACGAGAACGGAACCGTCGCACTCGGCGACTCGGGCAAGCCCTGCAAGTTCATGGCGGGCTTCTCCGACATCCTGGTGCCCGACTGGGTCTCGGACGCCGACCAGAAGAAGCTGCAGGCGTACGAGAAGGACGAGGCCAAGGCCACCTCGCTGCTGACCGCGGCCGGGTGGAAGAAGAACGGCGGCAAGTGGACGCTGCCGAACGGCAAGCCGGCCGCCTACGACATCAAGTTCCCGACCGAGTTCGCCGACTGGAACCCGGCCGCCACCAACGCGGCCGACCAGCTGACCAAGTTCGGGTTCAACATCACCAAGCGGGGGATCACGTTCACCCAGCTCAACCCGGACGTCCTGGCCGGCAAGTTCGACATCGCCATCCAGGGCTGGGGCGCGTCGAGCCACCCGCACCCGTACTTCGCGTTCGTCCAAGACCTGTACACGTTCAACTACGTGATCGCGGCGAACTCCGGCGGCAAGGGCATGAACTTCCCGCTGAAGCAGACCACTTCGGCCGGTCCGATCGACCTCCAGCAGGTCGTGGACAAGTCGGCACAGGGCCTGAACGTCGACGAGCAGAAGAAGAACATCACCGCCGCGGCGATGGCGTTCAACGAACTGCTGCCGATCATCCCGCTCTGGGAGCGCTACGGTAACAACCCCGCGCTCGAGGGCACCCGGGTGGCGAAGTTCCCGGCCGACGACGACCCGATCCTGAAGAACGCGCCGTACGCGGACAACTTCGTGATCATGGGCATGTACAAGGGCACGGTCGCGCCGGTCTAAAGCTGCGTCCTATTTAAAGATTGGCGTTCTGACCCGATTGTTTGGTTGGGTCGGCCGGGTGATCAGCATTCGCGAGATCGACCCGGCCGACCTGGCCCTGTTCGACGAGTGGTACGACGCCTTCCGGGCCGGCGCGGTCGCCGGACGGGAGGCCGCGCTGGTGGCCGCCCGCGAGGCGCTCGGGTATCCGCTGCGCAATCCGAGCCCGCTGAAACGGCGGATCGCGGTCGGCGCGTTCGAGGACGACCGGGTGCTCGCCACGTTGCTGTTCGGGTACCGCCTGAACGACAATCTCGACACGGTCGAGGTCGAGATCGACGTACCGCCGGCGCATCGGCGGCGGGGGATCGGTACGGCGCTGTGGCAGTGGGCCGTCACCCGAGCGGCCCAGCTCGGTAGGACGATCGTCCAGACCGAGCTCGGCGTACCGGCTGACGATTCACCGGGGGCCGCGTTCGCGGAGCGGCTCGGGTTCCAGGTGGAGCATGTCGAGGAGCATCTCGTCGTACCGCTGCCGTACGACGACCTGCGGCTGGAGGACCTGCGCTCTTCCGCGGGCCGGCTCGACGGGTACCGGCTGACATCGTGGGCGGGACTGTGCCCGCCGGAACATCAGCAGGCGTACGCCGACCTGCACACCGCGATGGATCTCGACGTACCGACCGGTGGCATGACGCGCGAGGTCGTGCCGTGGACGGTCGAGAAACTGGAGGCGAGCGAGGCGCGGATCAACCGGAGCTACCTTGCCCTGGTGACGATGGCGCACACTCTCGCCGGTGAGCCGGCCGGGTACACGCTGATCTACCTGTCACGCGGGGATGCCGAGAACGCCCAGCAGGACGACACGCTGGTCCTGCGGGAGCACCGCGGCCACAACCTCGGGACCCACCTGAAGCTGGCGAATCTCGACCAACTGGCCAAGCACCGTACGACGCAACGCTTCCTGCACACGTGGACCGCGCTGACCAACGCCCCGATGCGCAAGGTCAACACCCGCTTCGGTTTCCGCGCGGTCGAGCAGCACCGCGAACTGGAGCTCCGCCTGCCCAGCCTTCGCCCGGCGGCGCGCGGCGTGATCCTCGATCCTGACGACCGCATCCTGCTGGTCCGCTTCGAGTTCGGCGACGGGCCGCTGTGGGCGACACCCGGCGGCGGTCTGGAGGCCGGCGAAACCGTGGTCGAGGGTCTGCGACGCGAACTCGTCGAGGAGGTCGGCCTCCGGGACTTCGCCGACCCGCCGCACCTCTGGCACCAGGAAGTAGTTGCCGACGGCCACGCCACCGGGTACGACGGTGTCCTCAACGACTACTTCCTGATCCGCACGGACCACTTCACACCAGCCGGCTCGCTGACCGCCGAAGAGCTCCGCGCCGAGAACGTTCACGGCATGCAGTGGTGGACGCTGGCCGAGCTGGAAGCGCACGCGGGACGGTTCGCCCCGCGAGAGCTCCCCGCGCTGGTCCGCAGATTGCTCGAGTCGGGTCCGCCGAGCATGCCGGCCCGACTGGGGATCTGAGCTGCAGATTTGGGCCCCTTGCCCGCTGAGCGGGCCGCGGCGGTAGGTTCGGGGTATGCGTGAATCCCAGCTCGGTGACCTGACCGTCTCGGCCCTCGGCCTCGGCTGCATGGGGATGTCCCAGTCGTACGGCGTACGCGCCGACGACTCCGAGTCCATCGCGACGCTGCACGCGGCGATCGACGCGGGCTGCACCTTCCTCGACACCGCCGACGTGTACGGCGACGGCGAGAACGAGGAGCTCGTCGGCCGCGGGCTGGCCGGCCGCCGTGACCAGGTGGTACTCGCGACGAAGTTCGGCTTCAAGCGTCCGGCGTCGGCCTCGGCGCTGCCGTCCGTCGTCGACGGCTCGCCTGCCTACGCACGCGAGGCCATCGACGCGTCGCTGCGACGGCTTGGCGTGGACCACGTCGACCTCTGGTACCTGCACCGCCGCGACCCGCAGGTGCCGATCGAGGAGACGGTCGGCGCGATGGCCTCGATGGTGGAGGCCGGCAAGGTGCGGTACCTCGGGCTGTCCGAGGTGAACGGCGAGACGGTGCGCGCGGCCCACGCCGTACACCCGATCGCCGCCGTCCAGAGCGAGTGGTCGCTGTGGACGCGGGACCCGGAGACCGTCGTCCTGCCGACGCTGCGTGAGCTCGGGATCGGGTTCGTGCCGTTCAGCCCGCTCGGGCGCGGGTTCCTCACCGGGCAGATCAAGTCGGAGGCGGACTTCCCTTCAGATGACATGCGGCGGGGGTTGCCGCGCTTCCAGGGCGAGAACTTCCAGCGGAACCTGGACCTGGTCGCGCAGGTGCAGTCGCTGGCCGCCGACAAGGGTGTGACCCCAGGGCAGTTGGCGCTCGCCTGGTTGCTTGCGCAGGGCAATGACGTGGCCCCGATCCCGGGGACGAAGCGGCGCACCTACCTCTCGGAGAACCTCGGTGCCCTGGATGTCACGTTGTCGGCTTCCGAGTTGGCTGCGCTCGACGAGGCGTTTCCGCCGGACGCGGTGTCGGGGCAGCGGTACACCCAGGGCGGGATGGACCTGGTGGGCAAGTGATCGCCGTCACCGGTTCGACCGGACAGCTCGGGTCGCGGATCGTCGCACGGTTGACCGACGTACCGCTGCGGTTGATCGTGCGGGATCCGGCGCGGGCTCCGTCGGTGCCGGGTGCCTCCGTCGCGCAGGCGGCGTACGGCGAACACGCAGCGTTGCTGTCGGCGCTCGACGGGGTCGACGTACTGATGTTGCTGAGCGCAACGGAGTCGGCGGATCGGGTGGCGTTGCACAAGGCAACGGTCGACGCGGCGGTGGCAGCGGGTGTGCAGCGGATCGTGTACACGTCGTTCGTCGGAGCGGCTGCGGGTGCGACGTTCACCTTCGCCCGGGATCATTGGCACACCGAGGAGCACATCCGATCGACCGGGGTCGACTTCACGTTCCTGCGGGACAACCTGTATCTCGACTTCGTGCCCGGGTTCGTGGGTTCGGACGACGTGATCCGCGGGCCGGCGGGGGACGGGCGGGTCGCCGCGGTCGCTCGCGACGACGTGGCCGCGGTGGCGGCGCAGGTCCTCACGGGGTCCGGTCACGACGGCGCCACCTACGACCTGACCGGGCCGTCAGCGTTCACGCTGGCCGAGGCGGCGGCGGTGTTGACGGAGGCTTGGGGCCGCAAGGTGCGGTACGAGGCCGAGACGCTCGACGAGGCCTACCGGTCCCGCGAGTCGTACGGCGCCGCCCCGTGGGAGGTCGCCGGGTGGGTCACGTCGTACGCGGCCATCGCCAGCGGCGAGATGGGGAACGTCTCGACCGCTGTCGCCGACATCACCGGGCGCCAGCCGATCGGCCTCGAGGAGTATGTCGGTCGCGGGTGAGACACTGACGTCGTGCCGCTCTACCGGGATCAGGCGATCGTGCTGCGCACCCAGAAACTGGGTGAGGCGGACCGGATCGCCACGCTGCTGACCCGCGCCAACGGCAAGGTTCGCGCGGTCGCCAAGGGCGTCCGGCGTACGTCGTCACGCTTCGGCGCGCGGCTCGAGCCGTTCAGCCACGTCGACCTGCAGCTCGCCACCGGCCGCACCCTCGACGTCGTCACACAGGCCGAATCGATCTCGGCGTACGGCGAAGGCATCGTCAACGACTACGCCCGCTACACCACCGGCACCGTCCTCCTCGAGACCGCCGACCGCCTCGTCGTCGAGGAGAAGGAACCCGCCACCCAGCATCACCTGCTCCTGGCCGGCGCCCTGCGCGTCCTCTCCACCGGCGAACGCGAACCGGCCCTGGTCCTCGACTCGTTCCTGCTGCGCTCCCTCGCGATCTCCGGCTACGCCCCGTCCTTCGACGACTGCGCCCGCTGCGGCGAACCCGGCCCCCACCGCGCCTTCAACCCCGCCGCCGGCGGCATGGTCTGCACCACCTGCCGCCCACCCGCCTCAGCCATGCCGTCCCTCGCCACCGTCGCCCACCTGGCCGCCCTCCTCACCGGCGACTGGCCCACCGCCCTACAAGCCGACCCCCGAACCCGTAGAGAATCCACCGGCCTGATAGCCGCCTTCTTCACCTACCACCAAGAAAACCAACTCCGCTCCCTACCCCACCTAGACCTAACCCCCAACTCCCACCAAACCGGCTAACCCCTCACCGCTCACGCGTCGGCCAACCGGTCGGGCCTGATGTCCTGCGGGCTGGGCGCGGATACCCGGTCGCCGGCTGCGGGCGTCCGGGCGTCGGGTCTGAGCCGGACCATTGCAGGCTGCGACGCGGCTCCGCGTACTGGGCTACTGCCGCGGCTCGGGCCTGGTCCTCGGGGATGCCTCGCGAGGCACCGGCGGGTAGAAGCGCGCGGGTTGAGCTCAACGGCTGTTGGCCGGACCAGGCGTGCGCGATCGCTCTCTTGGTGTCCAGCTCTGCCTGACGGGCGACTTGGCTGCCTCTGGCGTCGGGTCGACGGTCCCCGAAGCGGTTGAGCCCGGGCTGCTGGTCGTCCGGATGACGGCTGAGCCGAGCACAAACATGTGCGTAGACGTCGTTCGGGCCGCGGCGGGGTTTGACCGCGAGTATCTCCCGCCGAGGCCGTTCGCCGGGAGCCGCCGGTCCCATCTCGCGAAACACCAACCGGTAGTCAGCCTTGCGGGCAGGATCTGATCGGACGTACGCCGTCACACAATCGCGGAGATCGCCCTTTCCCGGCTCGCAGCCGAGCGCATGGTGTCCGTCGGTCGCCCCGGTCCGAAGTCTCTCGATCTCCCGCAGGACCTCGCGGTACAGCTGGCGGGCAGCCGACGACGCTCTGGCCTGCCGGCGCAGGAAGTGCACATCCTGATGGGCCTTCTCGATTCCGACGATCAGGTATCTGGTGTCATCGGTCATCGCCCTCTGACCTCTCCTCGGCACGTATCTCGTCGAGAAGCTCGCGGGTCAGGGGATCGTTGGCAGCCCATTCGTCCAGGTCCAGGGGCCGGCTGCCGGGAAGTGGCTCCGTCGCGTACCTCCGCACAGTCGGGTCGTCCACGACACCGGCCGGTGGGTGATCGTCGCCGCGAAGGTCGCGGTACTGCGCCGTCGACATCACCACGGCCTCCGGCTCACCGTCCTCACCCCACACCACCGGACCACCGGCACCGACCCGCGCGGCCGCCACGAGCTGCGGCAGCTGTTGCGCAAGCACCGCTGGCTCGATCACCTCGTCCGCGACCGCGAACTTGCCTTCCCCGCCGAGGTCTTCGAACTGGTCGTACGTGAGCATGACCGCCTCAGGAACCCCGTCCCCAAAACTGAACGCCCATGCACCCGCCCGAAACCGCGCAAGCACCCCCGCCAGGTCCGCCCGAACCTCATCAACAGAAGCCCAACTCGTCATACCCCGAATCTATTGCCTGCCGCGCCCACCCCGCGGAACTTATCCACAACCCCACCCTCGGCACCCGCCTGCGTACCTGGAAGAGGGGCCACCGCCCGGCACCCGGAGCACCTGCGCCTGCCAGGTGCAGGGGTCTCCAGCTCCGCAATCACCGCCCACAGCGCCTTCGAGCCACCTGGTGAGAACGGTCTGCCTCGGAGCGTCTCGGTCGTCGTACCGCGCCGGTCCGGCACGCGCCCGGCGGGCGAGCCTACCGGGCGTTGTGCCGCTGGCAGGTTGTTGTGCCGCTGCCGGGTTGTAGCGCACCAGCGATCAAACAACCCGCCAGCGGGCAGCGTCACGGGGGAGGAGACGACATTGGCGCGCCGACCCGCCGCCGGGCGAAGACACCACCCGTCGAACTCCAGGCGGCATTTCGTCCGCCGACTCACACGACTCGACGCCCCGGATCGGAAGGCAACCACGGCTGCCCGGCGCAACGGACCTCGGTCAACGCAGCCGCAGTACCTCGGAGGTATTCTGCGCGACCGGAGCAAGCTGACTTACTTGTCCTGCTCGGCGCCCTTCGCGCGCTCGGCCGACTTCGAATCGCCGGCCTTCCGCGCCTCAGGAGCCGCATCCGGTGCCTTCGGCGTGCCAGGCCCAGGCACACCCTCGAACGCGGCGTACTGGGCCGACCCTCGCTGGTTAGCCGTCAACACCGGCGAACTCCCACGCTGCTCCGGCGGCACCACGGTGTTGAGCTTCTGAGCAAACCCCCGAAGCTCCTGCCCCTCAGCCATCGTGTCAATCAACGCCGACATCGTCTGCGGCTCCCGCCGATTCCGGTCCAGCATGTCCTGCAACCCCGCCTGCACCGGCCCCGGATCTTCCTCGAGTTTGCGAACCAGGAACTGATTCAAACTCTCGACCCGCATCGCATGTGGCCCGGAAGAAGGCGGATCGAAGTCCTTCAAGTTGTCCGTGACAAGCACATGCGACCCACTATGGACAGCCCCCGCCAACACGTGTTTGTCCTTGGGATCAGCCCGCATCTGATCCTGCAAATCCCGCGGGGGAGCCGACCTCATAGCCCGTGGGAATGCCTTGTTCATGTTGGCGATGCGCCTGTCGATGGCTGCCTCGGGCAGCCCCGGCGGCCGGTTTCGCCGCATCTCATCGATGACATGCTGAGTCCACCGCGGCGCGAAAGCGCCGCGTCGTGCGACAGACAGCAGTACGTCGGTGGTCAGCTGACCGCGGACCACGTTGGCATCGAGGAACGCACGCTCCGGCGCTGTCGACTCCGGCGTGCCGGACTCCGTCATGCCGACTACTCCTCGTCATTCCGCGAATCGTCGTCGGCCATCATCGCGTCGAGTGCGGCGCCCTGCTCCTCGTAACGCTGATTGTTCCACTCGATGACCTCTGCGAGATTCACCCAGTCGACGTACTGCGTGGACCTGAACGGTACGGCGCCTTCCGCGACGTACTCCCGCAGTTCGTCCCGCGCCATACCGATCGCATCAGCGGCCTCGTCGATCGGGAGCTCCGTCCGCAACGGCACGATCTTCACCGCCCGGCCGGCCCGCATCGCCTCGAGCACATGCTGGACCGCCCGATAAGCCAGCTGCGGGATCTCCTCCCGCACCCCATCGGGCCCGATCACCGCCAGCCCGTCAGGGATGGTGCCCCGGTCGTCCTCGTCCAGGAGGTAGATTCGCGAGTCCATCTCGGGCCGAAACATGTGCGAAATTCTAGTCGCCCACAATCCCCACGACGCTGGATCTTCGCCATTGTGGATAACACGAGCGAGGAAGCACAGTTCCTGGCGTGATAACCGCCTTCTTCACCTACTTGTCCTGCTCGGCGCCCTTCGCGCGCTCGGCGGACTTCGAATCGCCGGCCTTCCGCGCCTCAGGAGCCGCATCCGGTGCCTTCGGCGTGCCAGGCCCAGGCACACCCTCGAACGCGGCGTACTGGGCCGACCCTCGCTGGTTCGCCGTCAACACCGGCGAGGTCCCACGCTGCTCCGGCGGCACCACGGTGTTGAGCTGCTGCGCAAACCCCCGAAGCTGCTGCCCCTCAGCCATGTTGTCGATGAGAGCCGACATCGTCTTTGGTTCCCGTCGGCTGCGGTCCAGCATCTTCTGCAGGCCCTGTTGAACTCGCTGGGGGTCCTCGTCGAGCTTGCGGTTGAGGAACTGGTTGAGACCCTCGACACGCATCGCGTTCGGCCCGGTCGACGGTGGGTGGAAGTCCTTGAGGTTGTCGGTGACCAGCACCTGCGACTCGCTGTGCACGGCTCCCGCCAGAACGTGCTTGTCCTTCGGATCGGCCTGCATCTGATCCTGCAGCTCCTGCGGCGGAGTCTCGGTCATCGCATCCTCGAAGGCGCCGTTCATCATCCCGATCCGCCGGTCGATGGCCTTCTCCGACAGCCCTGGCGGCCGGTTGCGGCGCATCTCGTCCATCACGTGCTGAGTCCAGCGGGGCTCGAAGACATCATTGTCGGCCAACGACAGCAGTACGTCGGTGGTCTGCTGCCCGCGAATCACGTTCGCGTCCAGGAACGCCCGCTCGGGCATCCCGGAGTTGGGCGAATACGCTGACTCCGTCACGCGGCCTACTCCTCCTCGTCGTCAGCGAACATCTCGTCGAGAATCGCACTCCTGCGTTCGCGGCGCGCGTTGTCCCAGTTGATGACGTCAGCCAGTCGAACCCAGTCGACGTACTCAGAGGACCGGAACGGAATGTCACCTTTGGCGACGTGCTTGCGGAGGACGTCACGCCCGACACCGAGCGCATCGGCTGCCTCGTCGACCGGCAACTCCGTGCGGAGCGGAACGACCTTGACCGCCTGTCCGGCCCGCATCGCCTCGAGCGCATGCTGCACCGCCCGATACACCGCCGGCGGAATCTCCTCTCGCGTGCCGTCCGGCCCGATCACCGCAGGCCCACCAGGCACGATCCGCCGCTCGTCCTCGTCCAACAGATAGATCCGCGCATCAGTAGTCGGCCCAGCCATACCCAGATCCTAACCGCCACCCGGGTCCCAGCTCCGCGCTCGGCGATCCGCGCAAGCCTGTGTGGACAACCCGAGCACGGGACGTACGACGGTCCGCGGGAGCGCGGCTAATGGTCCTGCTCGGCGCCCTTGGCCTTCTCCACGCCGTGTTTGCCACCGGCTTTCCGTGCCTCCGGAGCCGTCGAAGGGGCCGCTGGCACACCAGGCTCAACCATGCCCTCAAATGCGGCGTACTGCGCCGACCCCCGCTGGCTGGCCGCCAAAACCGGCGAACTCCCACGCTGCTCAATCGGCACCACAGTATCCAGCTTCTGAGCAAACTCTCGAAGCTCCTGCCCTTCAGCCATCGCATCAATCAGAGCCGGCATCGTCCGCGGATCCCGCTTGTAGCGACTCAACATGTCCCGCAGCGCACCCTGAACTCGGTCGGGGTTCTCGCGGAGTTTCCGGTTGAGGAACTGGTTCAGGTTCTCGACCCGCATCGCGTCAGGTCCGCTCGACGGCGGATCGAAGTCTTTGAGGTTGTCGGTGACGAGAACTTCCGATTCGCTGTACACGGCACCCGCCAGCACGTGCTTGTCCTTGGAATCGGCCCGCATCCGGTCTTGCAGACCCTGCGGAGGAGCCTCCGTGAACGCGTCTGGGAACGCACGGTTCATCGTCCTGATACGCCTGTCGATGTCCGCCTCGGGCAACCCGGGCGGACGGTTACGACGCATCTCGTCGATGACGTGCTGAGTCCATCGCGGCTCGAACACGCGGCGGTTCGCCAACGACAGCAGAACGTCGGTGGTCTGCTGCCCACGGATCACATTGGCGTCGAGAAAGGCTCGCTCGACATTGGGCGATTCCGGCCCTTCCCTCTCGGTCATGACGTGCCGTCGTCGTCCGCGGGGTCGCCCCCCATCAGCTCATCCAGTGCGGCCTGCTGCTCCGAGTAACGCCTGTTGTCCCATTCGATGACGTCTGCCAGCCGTACCCAATCGACGTACTCGCTCGACCGGAACGGGACTGCGCCCTTCGCCACGTTCTTCCTCAGGTCGTCCCGCCGCATCCCAATCGCGGCAGCCGCCTCGTCGATCGGCAGCTCTGTCCGGAACGGACTGACCTTCACCGCTCTCCCGGCCCGCATCGCGTCGAGTACGTGCTCCACCGCCCGATACACCTGCGGCGGAATTTCCTCCCGCACCCCGTCCGGCCGGATGACCGCAGGCCCGTCCGGCGAGGTGTGCCGTTCGTCCTCGTCCAGCAGGTAGATCCGCGCGTCCATCGTCGGCTCAAACATGAATGGATTTTAGTCGCCGGCGGCGCGGTCCGGCGCAGGCCGCTCGTCCCTTGTGGATAACTCCCGAGGGCAGAGATAGTGCCGAGAACGACGCGGCGTCGCTTGCGGAGGGCAACGTCCAGGGTTGACGGCGTCGGGCAGCTGGCCCGCCCGACGATCGGAACGGGACATCCGCTTCGGCAACATCTTCCGCAGGACAACGCGTCCGATCCTTCGCGCTAACTGCCTCGTCGATCGGCAGCTCCGGGCGGGAACTCCTCCCGCACCGACTCGGCTCCACCGCCGCAGGCGCTCAGGCACAACCCGCGGCACCCGCATCCAATGTCCCCGTCAGCATCCACCCGCCGCCGGCGCGACAGCATCGCCACCGTCCGGATCAACGAGTACTGGGACAGCTTCGCCAATACGCAGCTGGGTCTCGGCTTGCTGAGTCATCGAGATCTGCCCGGTGTCGCCGAGGGTGCTCTGCCAGGTGATGTCCCACTGCGCTACCGCGGTCACCGGGTACTTGCAGTTCGGCAGCTTCCGCGACGTCTTCACATACCGATGCCCGCAGGTAGGCGAGGCCTTCACGCCCATCGACTTGTCGTACGGCGTCCCTGGCCCCTCACATCGAACCGTCTTACCGTCGCCCATAGACCAGTTGATCGCCTTGACCTGAGCAGTAGCCGTAACCGACAACCCCGGCACACTCGCCGACCGCACGATCGGCCCCCAGGTGTTCTCCGTCTTCCTAACCCACAACCAAACCGGCATGTTCACCAGCCCGATCTGCCCCGAGCCTGGCGCCGTGTTGATGAGAGGTGCAGCCAGATGCATGTCTGCAATCGCCTCATAGACCAACGTCACCGGATCGACAACTACTGTGTCGGGCTTGCCAGGTATCCATACCCACTTGGTGACGAAGCGATCGTCGTACTCACTGACACAGGTCCATATTGCGCCGTCGGTGTGGCCCTGCCACGCGGGGTCGCTGCGCGGAGGCTGAGGATCGAGTCGCCGCAAGTAGCATTGCCGGCTGTTCGACCAGTTGCCCAAGACCGACGTACACGTATGCGCGGCGCCGCCCTGCAAACAGATTCGTTCCGGCCGCTTCGTGATCGACTTGACAGGTTTCTTGCCGCCGGTCTTGACGGAGCCTGGCTTGTGGCTGGTCGTCTTGACGAACCAGTCACAAATGGCCAAAGCCTTGATGCATTTCCAGACGTAATTTGGTCCCGGCTTGGGGGCACGCGTTTCGCCGGCGTCTGCTTGCAACGGCTGAGCAATCGTCGCAACCGTTATGGTCAGCGTGAGAAGCAGCTTGGATGCGGACTTCAGCATGCGCCCAACTCCTGCTCGGCGATCAACCACCAACGTTTCGCGCCGCCCGTCGCAGACGGTGCGTAGACGACGCTGGACGAGACCTTCTTGGGTTTCTTGGTCCCGGTGCCGGCTGACACCGGTTTGTTGTCTGCCTGGGAGCGGATGACGACTGCAGAGCTGTCGATGCAATTGATGAGCCGGACCTCTGGTTGCTCCAATTTGAGGTTGACGGACGACACCTGGAGGGTCGTGATCTTCGTACGGCCGGATTCGTACCAGCCGTACTCCTGGAAGGTGGTGAGGTCCTCCAGCACCGTGGTCATCCACGCGCCTCCGTTGCCGGCGCTCGCCAGCTTGGCCTGGTCTGCCTTGGCCGGTGATGCCAAGGCGGTGTCGATCGCAGCGCGGGCCACTGTGTACTGCTTCTTCGCTGCTGCGATCGCCGTCTGCTCCGCTGGCGTCCAGGTCGGGGTGGATGGTGCGGTTGGCGTCGGGGTGGCTGCAGCCGAGGTTGTGGTGGGGGTTGTGTTGGGCCGGCCGGCTTCGGGGGAGCCGTTGCAGGCGGTCAGCAGGGTGAGGGTGCTGAGCGTGGCGACGGCGGCGAGTAGCGGTCGGCGGGGCATGTGGTGGGGCTCCGTTCTTGAGTGCTGTTGGTGTAAGGGTGGCATACGGAGGGTGTTCGGCGGGGTGGGTTGTCCACAGGTTGCAGGTTGCTGCAATGAGGTGTGGTGGACGGTGGTTGAGGAGGGCGGCTTTGTGCATCCAGTCCGTACGGCGCGGGCCTGCGGATACGGATTCGGTGCACAAAGCAGTCCGGTGAAGGCGTGAGGTGGGGGTGGAGGGCTGGGGGCGGGGTGGGAGACTGCGGGGTATGCCTATTGGTCGTCGGCGGGGTCGTGGGTTGGTGGGGGCTCGGGGAGCGGAGAAGGTGGTGGTGGCGCCGGAGCCGCATCCTTCGGGGGCTCGGGTGCCTGACGTGCCTAAGGAACTGGTGCCGAGGCATGTGGCGATCGTGATGGATGGGAACGGGCGGTGGGCGAAGCAGCGGGGGCTGCCTCGGACCGAGGGGCACAAGGCCGGTGAGGCTTCGTTGCTGGACGTGATCAAGGGCGGCATCGAGATCGGGGTGAAGTACATCTCGGCGTACGCGTTCTCGACTGAGAACTGGGCCCGGTCGCCCGAAGAGGTGCGGTTCCTGATGGGGTTCAACCGTGAGGTGATCCATCGGCGGCGCGACGAGCTGGACGCGATGGGGGTCCGGGTGGTGTGGTCCGGGCGGCGGCCGCGGTTGTGGAAGAGCGTGATCGACGAGCTGGAGTACGCGCAGGAGCGGACCAAGGACAACGACACCATCACCTTGCAGTTCTGCGTGAACTACGGCGGCCAGGCGGAGATCGCCGACGCCATGCGGGAGATCGCCAAAGAAGTTGCCGCCGGCAAGCTGAAGCCGGACCGGATCACCGAGAAGACGATCGCCCGGCATCTCTACGCGCCCGACATCCCCGAGGTCGACCTGTTCGTCCGGTCGTCCGGGGAGCAGCGGACGAGCAACTTCCTGGTCTGGCAGCTCGCGTACGCCGAGATGGTGTTCCTGGACACGCTCTGGCCGGATTTCGACCGTCGGGACCTGTGGCGGGCGATCGAGATCTACGCGCAGCGGGACCGGCGGTACGGCGGCGCCGTACCGAACGAGGTCGCCACCGAGCGCTGACCCCGCAGTACGGCGGGCTCGCCCTGGGGGTGGGAACCGGAGACAGACCCACGAGCGTCTACGCTCGTTGTGCGAGGCATCGATCGTGACGGGAGCAGGAGCGTGCGGCGGACGAAGGGTGAGAGCTGATGGCTGACGAAGAGGAATTCGCCGGCCTGACCGACCGGATCGCGACGGCCGTGACCCAGACGCAGGGAACGCTGCAGTCAGTGGCCAACGAGCTCAGTGACGAGCACATCGGCCGGATGCTGGGCCGGCGGATGGAAGAAGTCCAGATGCTGAGACCGGGCGTCGACAGCGTCCGCGCGCTCGAGCAGGGGATCGACAACGCCGAGGGCGCGGCCGTGGAGCCGGCGAAACAGGCTCTTGTCTCCACCTTTCGGTCGTACCAGGTCGAGGCCGGGAACCTGTCCAGCCGGATCGGAGCGGCCCAGCGGGACCTCGACGGTCTCCGCGAGTCCCTGCATCAGAGAGGTGGGGCCCTCAAGAACGCCCTCCGGGATCTGGAGCGCATCGAGCAACTGCCGGACCGTGCAACCGACGACGTGGCGAAGCTCCGCGGGGGCGTCGAGTACCTGAACACTGTTGTCGACGTCGTCGACCAGCGGGTCGAGCAGATGATGGGCGAACTGTCCCAGGCGCGGTCATCGGCCAACAGCCTCGAGAACTCCGCCGCCAGGATCGACGGCACGCGCAGCCACTCCGCCGAGATCGGCTCCGCGACCCGTGAGATCGGAGGCGCGATCTCTCAGGCACAAGGACAGGTCGGCAACCTGCGGACGGAACTCGACAAGAACAGTGCGGGATTCCGGAGGATCGGTCAGTTCGCTGTCGACGTCGCCAACCAGGCGTCGGCCGAGAAGCAGCAAGCGGACGTTGAGAAGGCCCAGCTGGCCGACGCTGCGCGGGCAGGCTTCACGCCGCAGCCCGCGGTGGATCCGCGGATCGCCTACTCCATGGGCGCGCAGGAGTACCGTCCCGACACGGACGGACAGTCGAAGGACCGGGGACAAGGTCGCTAGCCGGTCACCGTCCGGGCGAGGGGAGTAGGCCGCGTTCGATCGCCACGGTCACGGCGCGGGTGCGGTCGTCGACGTCGAGCTTGGCGAACAGGCGCTGGAGATGCGTCTTCACGGTGGCCTCGCCGATGAACAGTTCGCGCCCGATCTCCGCGTTGCTGAGACCGCGGGCGACAGCGGCCAGCACCTCGAGCTCGCGCGGCGAGGGTTGCGCGGCGGCGGGTGCGGCCGGCGTACGAAGACGTGACATCAGCCGCGCCGCGACCGGCGGGGCGAGCACGGTTTCACCGCGGGCGGCGGCCCGGATCCCGTTCAGCAGTTCGGCATGCGGGGTGTCCTTCAGCAGGTACCCGGCGGCGCCGGCCTCGACCGCGCGCAGGATCTCCGTGTCGGTGTCGTACGTCGTCAGCACCAGTACCCGCGTCGCCGCGTACCCGGAAACGATCGCTCCGGTTGCAGCGACCCCGTCCATCCGCGGCATCCGCAGATCCATCAGTACGACGTCCGGCTTGGTCGACTCCACCAGCGCGAGCGCCTCGGCCCCGTCGCCGGCCTCGCCGACCACCTCGATGTCGTCGGTCACCGACAGCATCCCGCTCAGTCCTGAGCGCACCACCGGGTGATCGTCGACCACCAGAACCCGAATCACACATCCTCCTGTACAGCCGGAATCAGGACCTGGACCCGGGTGCCGCGACCCGGCGTACTCTCCACCTCGACGGTGCCGCCGGACTCCTCGACCCGGCCGCGCATCGCGTTCAGCCCGAAGCCGCCCGACACCGACCCCGGCGTGAATCCGGTCCCGTCGTCGCGGATCTCGATCCACACCCGACCGTCCGACAACCCCAGCGTGATCAGCACCTGCGTGGCCGCCGCATGCTTGCGTACGTTGGCCAACGCCTCCTGAGCCGACCGCAGCAAGACCACCTGCTGCGCCTGCGGCAACGCCGTGACCTCGTCATCCGGCAGGTCCAGCGAGACCTGTACGTCGACACCGGTCTCGGCCGCGAACCGCTCCGCCTGCCGACGCAGTACCTCGGTCAACGTTGCCTCCGACAACGCAACCGGGGTGAACGCGGCAACCAACGCACGCGCCTCGGCCAGGTTCTCCCGCGCAGTATCCTCGATCGCCGCGAGCCTGGCTGCTGCGCCGTCAGCCCCACCCCGGGAAAGTTCGACGGCGGCGGCCTGCGCGAGCATCACGATCGAAGTCATCCCCTGTGCGAGCGTGTCGTGGATCTCCCGCGCCATCCGCTCGCGCTCGGCCATCACGCCGGCGCTGTGGTGCGCCTCGGCGAGTTCGTCCCGCGCCGACTCGAGCTGCTCGATCAGCTCGGCACGCTGCTGGCTCTGGGTGATCACCTTCTCGATCCAGATCCCGAACAGCAGACTGACCACGAGACTGACCAGCATCCACGGCAGGATGCTCCAGAACGCGTCCCAACCCCACCCGGCGCTCCACAACTGCGCCGTACCGACGCCGATCACCAGCAGCAGGCTGAGCCCGACCCCTTCGCGAATGTCCGCGCACAGCAGCCATATCTGCGCCGACGCGATGAACATCAGGAACACCGACTGCGGATAGATCCCGATCAGCACCATCAGGCAGGCGATCAGCACCAGCCGATAGGCGTACGACGGGAGCGCCCGCCGGGACCGGATCGCGCGCAGCCCGATGAACTGGTACGCCGCCCCGAGAACCACCACCGTGCCGGCGAACAGGGCCTGCCGCACCGCCCCGAGGTCCCCGAGGAACGACAGCGCCAGCGTCATCCCGAGCAGCACCCAGAACACGATGTGCCAACCGATCAGTGTCCGTGTCCACACGGGCTGTCCGGCGCCACCGCGAGAGCTCTGCACGGACCCCATCTTCCTCCACAGGCGGATCCACACACGAGGACCGGTCCACGCCGGTGACAGCTCGGTACGACGCCGCTCCGGAAGGGAGGACGTCGTACCGGAGAGTTGGTTCATCAGCCCGCGTCCCGGCGGGTCCAGCGGAACACCCGCTGGGCGAGGAACAGGCCGAGGATCAGCCAGACGGTGAGCACGATCGCGCCGGTGCCGAGCTGCCAGGAACCGCCCGGCTCGTTCACCTGGAACCCGTCCGGCAGGAACACCGACCGCATCCCCTGGGCGAGCCACTTGAGCGGGAAGACCGAGGCGACGTCACGCATCCAGGCCGGCAGGCTGCTGTAGACGAAGTACACACCGGACATGAACTGCAGCAGCAGGACGACCGGCGTGATCACCGCGGACGCGGCCTTGCCGGACTTCGGTACGACGCTGAACGCGATCCCCAGCACCGACCCCGACGCCGCGCCGAGGATGAAGATCCAGGCGAAGTCCAGCCACTTCGACGGCTCGGTCGGGATGTCCACCCCGAGCACCAGCCCGGCGATCACCAGCAGCAGCGCGAACTGTGCGATCGAGGTGACCAGCACCTGGCCGATCTTGCCGATGAAGTACGACTGCGGGGGCATCGGCGTACCGCGGAGCCGCTTGAGCAGGCCCTCGTCGCGCTCGAGCGCGATGCTGATTGCGAGTGACTGGAAGCTGCTCAGGAAGATGCCGGAGGCAATCATCCCGGGGGTGAAGTAGGTCGCGGCGTTGACGCCGTTGAAGTCGGTGCTGCCGAAGACGGCCGAGAAGATGCCGAGGAAGATGATCGGGAAGAAGAAGGTGAAGATCAGAGCCTCCTTCTCGCGGAAGAACTCGCGGACCTCGAGCTTGGTCCGGGCCAGGCCCACTGACAGCGTGGACGGCAGCGGCTTCGTGGTGGTGTCGGCCATCAGAGTGCTCCAGCTTCGATCGCGACAGCGGCGTCGGCGGCGTTGGCCTTGCCGATCAGGTCCAGGTAGATGTCTTCCAGACTCGGGCGGCGGACCTCGAGCTCGGGTACCTCGCCGTCGAAGCGCTGCATCAGCGCCGCGACCTCGGCGGTCGGTCGGTCGGTGCGCAGTTCGTGCGGTCCGTCGGCGTCGCTCCATGAGACCCGCGCCGTCCGGGCGCCACGCCCGCCGAGCGTCTCCGGCGTACCGATCTCGATCATCCGGCCGTCGGCGATCACCCCGACCCTGTCGGCGAGGTGCTCGGCCTCGTCCAGGTAGTGGGTGGTCAGCAGGATCGTCGTACCGCTGGTCCGCAGGTTCTCGATCAGGGTCCAGAACTGCCGGCGCGCCTCGGGGTCAAACCCGGTCGTGGGCTCGTCCAGGAACAGCAGTTCCGGGTTGCCGATCACGCCGAGGGCCACGTCGAGCCGACGGCGCTGACCGCCGGACAGCTTGCGCGGCCGGGTCTTGCGCTTCTCCTCGAGCCCGACGGCGGCGATCACCTCGTCCGGGTCGCGCGGGTTCGGGTAGTAGCCGGCGTAGTGGCTGACCAGTTCGAGGACGGTCGACTCGGCCTCGTCGCGGGACGTCTGCAGCACGATCCCGAGTCGGCTGCGCCACCGGCGGTCGCCGTGTGCCGGGTCCGTGCCCAGGACGCTGACCTCTCCCTCGTCGGCCCGGCGATACCCCTCCAGGATCTCCGTGGTCGTGGTCTTGCCGGCCCCGTTCGGGCCGAGCAGGGCGAACACCTCGCCCCGGTGGATGTCCAGATCGACGCCGTCGACCGCGACCTTGTCCGGGTACCGCTTGACCAGGCCGCGCACCCTCACTGCGTTGTCGTTCTCCATGCCTCAACTCTCGCGGCCAACCACCGTCCCCGGGAGCACCGCCCGACGGACTCACTGTCCCCCGACCGGTGGACAGAGGTGTACGTAAGAACAGGAGGTGGTGGGGTCAACCGGGTCGTCGGCGGACGGGTCCAGGCGGGAGGAGCCGTGTAGGTAGACGACTACGTCCTGTTCTTGCGGCACACCCACACGCCGGGGAGGCTGACGTGGACGGGGTAGGGCGGTTAGGTTCGGGGAATGGCTCAGACGGTGCGTGGTGTGGTGGCGGCGGGTAAGGGTGCGCCGGTGTCGATCGAGGAGATCACGGTCCCTGACCCGGGTCCCGGGGAAGCGGTCGTGAAGGTGCAGGCGTGCGGGGTCTGCCACACGGATCTGCACTACCGCGAGGGCGGTATCAACGACGAGTTCCCGTTCCTCTTAGGGCATGAGGCGGCGGGGATCGTGGAGTCGGTCGGCGACGGCGTGACCGACGTACAGCCGGGTGACTTCGTCGTACTGAACTGGCGGGCCGTCTGCGGCAACTGCCGCGCCTGCCTGCGCGGCCGGCCCTGGTACTGCTTCAACACACACAACGCCAAGCAGAAGATGACGCTCGCGGACGGCACCGAGCTGAGCCCAGCGCTCGGCATCGGAGCGTTCGCGGAGAAGACCCTGGTCGCGGCAGGGCAGTGCACGAAGGTGGATCCGGCTGCCAAGCCGGAGGTCGCGGGCCTGCTCGGCTGCGGCGTGATGGCGGGTCTCGGCGCCGCGATCAACACGGGCAACGTCGGCCGCGGAGACACCGTCGCCGTGATCGGCTCGGGCGGCGTCGGTACGGCGGCTGTGGTTGGTGCCCGCCTCGCCGGAGCGGCGAAGGTGATCGCGATCGACCTCGACGAGCGCAAGCTCACCACCGCGCAGGAACTCGGCGCGACGCACACGATCAACTCGAAGGGCCTCGACCACGACGGGGTCGTCGCGGCGGTGCAAGAACTGACCGGCGGGTTCGGCGCCGATGTGGTGATCGACGCGGTCGGTCGTCCGGAGACCTGGAAGCAGGCGTTCTACGCGCGTGATCTGGCCGGCACCGTGGTGCTGGTCGGCGTACCGACGCCGGACATGCGCCTCGACATGCCGCTCCTGGACTTCTTCGGCCGCGGCGGCTCCCTGAAGTCGAGCTGGTACGGCGACTGCCTCCCGACCCGCGACTTCCCGCTGCTGATCGACCTCCATCTCCAGGGCCGCCTGCCCCTGGACCGTTTCGTGTCCGAGACGATCACGCTGGACGAGGTCGAGGACGCGTTCACGAAGATGCACCACGGCGACGTCCTGCGGTCGGTCGTCCTGTTCTAGCGAGGAACCCGGCGGCGACGATGCCGATCGCCGCCGCCAGGGCGACCGCCCGACTCGTGGCCGGGAACGAGTGCGTCGACAGGTACAGGGTTCCGAAGATCGTGACTCCGCCGACCTGGCTCAGCTGCATGGCGGTGGTGAGGATGCCGCTCGCGTCGGCCGCGCGCGGCAGCGGGACATGCGCCAGGGACTGGGTGACGAGCGGGCTCGCGGACAGACCCATGCCGGCTCCGGCCAGGAGCAGAGCCGGCCACTGGAACGACCCGATGCCCGCGTAGCCGAGGGTGCAGAGCGCGAGGCCGACCGGTACGACGAGGTGGTGCAGCCGGCTCGGGACCAGGCGCCAGAAGTAGCCGACCAGACCGAAGGTGACGGCGAACGGGAGCCAGGTCAGCCCGGCCCGCATGGCTGATTCACCGAGCTCGGTCTGCAGATGAAGGGTGAATGCGAACAGGAACCCGCCCATCGCCAGCAGCATGCACACCATCGTCAGGAGACCGGCCGGCAAACCGCGGGCGCGCAAGACCTCGAGGTTGAGCAACGGGTCGGCTGTACGGCGCTCGAACCGGACGAACACCGCCGCGACAACCACACCGGCGGCGATGCAGCCGAAGGTCCACACCGGCCACCCGAGCTCGTGCCCGACCACCGCCGGCAGCACCATCAGCAGTACGGCGCAGGTCGACAAGGCCAGCCCGGTCACGTCGAGGCGACGCGTCGCGGTCGGCCGGTCCGCCGGGATCGACCGCGGCACCAGGATCGCCAGGCAGATGCCGACCGGGACGTTGACCAGGAACACCGGGCGCCAGCCGGAGCCGAGAATGTTCGCGCCTACCAGGAGGCCGCCTGCGATCAGCCCGGCGATCTGGCCGGCGGACAGCGTCACGCCGTACGCCGACAGCGCCTTGGCGCGGGCCGGCCCGGCGAAGTGGGCCTGGATCAGGCTCATGATCTGCGGCACCATGACCGCGGCGGCGACGCCCTGGACGAACCGGAACAGCACCAGCGGCAGGACCGCGGGGGCCAGTCCGCACGCGAGCGACGCGAGCGTGAAGAGGATCGCTCCGGTCAGGTACATCCGGCGGCGGCCGAAGAGGTCGCCGAGCCGGGCGCCGGTGATCAGCGTCATCGCGTACGCCACCAGGTAGCCGCCGACGACCAGTTGCAGCCAGGCGCCGGAGGCGTGGAAGCCGGAGCCGATGGCAGGCATCGCGACGTTCACGATGGACGTGTCGAGCAGCGCCATGAACTGGCCGAGCAGCAGTACGGCGAGCATCAGTCCGCGCCGGGTGCCGGCATCCACAGCGCGATCGGTGGTTAGAACGGTCATCAGGTTTTCTCCCTCGTCTGCACGGGACGTGGGTGTATACCTGGCGCGGCGGCCGGATTCATCGGCGGCGGACCGATGATTTTCCGGCGGTTGCGCAGTACGTACTCCCGCAACCGGACTGTGGGAGGCTGACCTCGATGGACCGTGACGACTTCGACCGGAGGGCCGAGCCGTACCGGCACGAACTGCTGGTGCACTGCTATCGCATGCTCGGATCGATACACGACGCGGAAGACCTGGTGCAGGAGACTCTGTTGCGGGCGTGGCGGGCCTCCGGCACGTACGACGAGCAGCGGGCCTCGCTGCGGACGTGGCTGTACCGAATCGCCACGAACGCCTGCCTGACCGCGCTCAAAGGCAGAGGTCGCCGCGCGCTGCCCTCGGGGCTGGTGAGTGCGACCGAGGACGCCCAGGCGCCGATCGAGCTGTCGACGGACGTCTCATGGCTGCAGCCGTTCCCGACCGATCCCGCGGCGGCGATGGTCGCGCGGGGGAGCCTGCGGCTGGCCCTGATCGCCGCCATGCAGTACCTGCCGGCCCGGCAGCGCGCGGTCCTGGTACTGCGGGACGTGCTCGACTGGCCGGTCGCGGACATCGCCGAGGCGCTGGAGACGACGTCCGCGAGCGTGAACAGCGCGCTGCAGCGGGCGCGGGCCAAGCTCGCCGAGATCGACATCACCGAGGACGACGTCGACGAGCCTGCCGACCGGGAGGTCAAGTCCGTCATCGACGACTACATCCGGGCGTTCGAGGCCGCCGACGTCGACGGCCTGACCCGGCTGCTCACTGACCAGGTCGTCCTCGAGATGCCGCCGGCCCCGCTCTGGTATGTCGGCCGCGACGCGTACGGCGAGTTCATGGCCCGCGTGTACGCGATGCGCGGCCCGGCCTGGCGACTGCTGCCCACGGTCGCCAACGACCAGCCCGCCATCGGCGCCTACGTGCGCGGGGACGACGGTCGTTTCCACGCGCACAGCCTGCAGGTGTTCACGGTCGCCAAGGCCGGCATCACGCACAACGTGGTCTTCTTCGACCAGGACCTCTTCGAGTACTTCGGCCTCCCGTCAGACCTTGAATGAGATCCACAGGTCGGGGGTCGCGTCCGGCTTGCCGGCGATCGGGCGGGCCTCCTGGGTCCACACGTCGCCGGACATCTCGGTCGCGACCCGCTGCCAGAACCTGACTGCCTTCTCGTTGTTGCCCTGGAACGCGACCTCGCACGGACCGGGGTGATGCGACAGCACTTCCTGGACCGCGCGCAGTCCGTGTCCGCTGCGCCGTACCGGACGCACCATGAAGAACGCGTTCAGCACGTGCACCGGCTGCTGCAGCGCTCGCATGAAGCAGAAGCCGACCGGGTTCTCGCCCAACGAGATCACATACCCGGCCCACTCGGGATCGCCGGTCAGGACCTTCTCCAGCCACTCGGTGCGGAAACTGCCGTCGGGGCGCGGTAGCTGGCCCTGGAACTCGGACATGTCGTGGCGGAACATCAGCCACAGCCGCTCCATCAACGGTCGGTCGGACGGCTGGACACGGCGCACCACGAGATCAGACATGGGTCTCCTCAGGACTTGTTTGAGAACGCAGAAAAGCCTCCCGCCGGAAGAGTCCGGTACGGAAGGCTTACTGCGGTCAGTTTATCAGCCCTGTGCGGCGGTCTGCCCGGCGACCCAGCTCATGTCGGGGTAGCGGGTGCCGACCGGCGTCAGCTTCGACAGCGCCTCGACGTCGGCAGCGGACAGCGCGAGGTCGAGCGCCCCGACGTTCTCCTCCAGGTACTTGCGCCGCTTCGTCCCCGGGATCGGCGCGACGTCGTTGCCCTGCGCAAGCACCCAGGCCAACGCGACCTGTCCGGGTGTCGCGTCGTACCGTGCTGCCACCGCGCGGATCTCCTCGACCAGGGCGAGGTTCGTCTCCAGGTTGTCGCCGGAGAAGCGGGGGAGGGTACGGCGGAAGTCGTCGGCCGCGAGGTCCGTGGGCAGGGCGCCGGTGAGCATGCCGCGCCCGAGCGGCGAGTACGGCACGATCCCGATGCCGAGCTCGCGGCAGGCCGGCAGCACCGACTCCTCGATGTCCCGGCTGAACAGCGACCACTCGCTCTGCACCGCGGTGATCGGATGTACGGCGTGCGCCCTCCGGATCGTCTCCGCCGACGCCTCGGACAGCCCGAGGTACCGGACCTTCCCGGCCTCCACCAGCGATGCCATCGCCCCGACCGTCTCCTCGACGGGGACGTCGGGATCCATCCGGTGCTGGTAGTAGAGGTCGACGTGGTCGACGCCGAGCCGCTGGAGGGACGCGTCGATCGAGGACCGGACGTACGCCGGCGACCCGTTCACACCCCGCGCCGCCGAGTTCCGCCCATCGCCGGTGATGCCGAACTTCGTCGCGAGGAACACCTCGTCGCGGCGCTCGGCGATGGTCCGGCCGACGAGCTCCTCGTTGGCGCCGAACCCGTACATGTCGGCGGTGTCGAGGAACGTGATGCCGAGGTCGAGCGCCCGGTGCAGCGTCGCGGTCGACTCGTTCTCGTCGGCTGCGCCGTACGCGAAGCTCATCCCCATACAGCCGAGTCCGAGCCGGCTGACCTCGGCGCCTTGGCTACCCAGTCTCATGATTTCTCCCATCTGAAGGCATGGCTCCGCCGGCCGAACGTGCGCAACGGTCGGCTGAGCTCTCATGTGGTTTGTTACGGAGCGGCGGTGCCGCCGTACAAGGTGATCTTGTAGTCGGTCACCGCGAGGGCGAGCTGCAGATCGCGCAGCTGCCGCTGGATCCGGTCACGGTGCTCCTGCATCAGGGTGAGCCGCTGGGGTGCAGTGTGGTCGCCCTCGAGCACCAGCTCCAGATAGTGGCTGATCGTACCGATCGGCATGCCGGAGGCACGAAGCCTGCTGATGAACACGATCCGCGCCATCGCCCGCAGGTCGTAGCTGCGGTACCCGGCGGCGTCCCGGCGTACGTCGACCAGACCGATGCGCTCGTAGTACCGCAGGGTGTGCGCGGTCAGGCCGGTGAGCTCGGAGGCCTCGGCGATCGACAGGTGCTCGGGCAGGTCGTCCGGCAGCTCCAGCAGGCACAGCAGGTCCGGATCGATCGGCTCCAGCTCCGGGCGGTGCGCCGCGATGGCAGCCCGACGGTCCGTGGCGAGCAGTTCGGTCGCGTTCATGTCTACGACCGTATGCCTTAGAGCGCGCTCAAAGGCAAAGGTGGCCTCGGTCACAGTTAGCCGAGGAGCTCCCGGGTCAGCGCGTCGGTCAGCCATTCGGCGTACTTCGTGTCGCTCCAGCCGTAGCGGCGCAGCTCCAGGAACGGGCCGGAAGTGGACAGCATCAGCAGCAGGTCGACCGCGTCGGCTGCGTCGAGACCCGGACGCAGCCCCCAGCGGCCGGCGATCTGATCCACCACCTGGCCCAGGCCGTCGCGGCGCAGCTGCTCGCTGCGCTCGACCACGGCCACCGCATCGGGCTCGTGGGACGCCGATTCGGCGACCTCCTTGATCACCGCGACCCGCGTCAGGATTGCCGTGTTGCCGCGAACGAAGGCGGCCAGTGCCGCCCGGCCGGACTCCGCCGCGGAGATCTCGGCGAAGAAGGGCTGCTGCTGAGGCGGAAGCCGGTCCGGCCCGAGGACGGCGTGGTCGAAGCAGGCTTGCAGGAGTTCGGCCTTGGTGTGAAAGACGAAGTACACGGTCTGTACGGCGACATCGGCCCGGGCGGCGATGTCGGTCATCCGCGCGCCGACGTACCCGGCCTCGGCGAAGACCTCGATCGCGGCGTGGATCATCCGTTCCCGGGTCGCCGCCGCCCGTTCGCGGCGAGTGCGCTTCGGCGTCTTGACAGGCTTCTCCACCGGTCCCACGCTAGCAGTAGTCGTTCACTAGTGGCGGCCACTAGTGAAAGGGGGAGGGACATGGCGACACCGGTCAACGCCGTGAAGGCATCTGATCCGTGGGAGATGGCTCTGATCCACCGGGTGATCCGGCGGGGGTTCGAGCAGGCCAGGGCGCATGTGCTGGCCGCGGGGGCAGAGTCACGGGCCGCGGCGGTGGCGGCGTACGTCGACTTCCAGCTCGACGGTCTGTACGCGCACCACTCGAGCGAGGACGAATTGCTCTGGCCCCTGCTGCTCGAGCGCGCCGAACTGTCGGCAGGGCTGATCCATCGGATGGAGCAGCAGCACGCCGCTGTCCACGAGGCCGTGGACTCGGCCCGCGATGCCGTCACAGCCTGGCGTACGACGCCGACCGCTGCTGGTGCGGACTCGCTCAGCACCGCGCTCGAGACCGTGTCCGCGCGACTTGCCGAACACCTGGGCGAGGAGGAGCGCGACGTCGTACCGCTGATCGCGACGCATATCACCCAGGCCGAGTGGGATCACCTCGGGAAAGTCGCGTTCAGTAAGTTCAAGTCGAACCAGCGGTTCACCGCGATGGGCGAACTGCTCGCGACCGCCCGCCCCGAGGAAGCCGCACGAATGCTGGCCGGCCTACCCGCGCCCGTCCGGGTCATCTGGCGGTTGTTCGGGCAGCGCAACTACCAGCGATCCATGAAGTCCGTCGAAGGCTAGGCAGTCTGCTGGCATTCGGCGCAGGTGCCGAAGATCTCCAGCGTGTGGCTGATGTCGGCGTACCCGTGCTCGGCCGCGACCTTGTCGGCCCAGCGCTCCACGGCCGGTCCCTCGACCTCGACGGTGCGACCGCAGCTGCGGCAGACCAGGTGGTGGTGGTGACCCTTCGAGCAGCGCCGGTACGCCGTTTCGCCGTCGGCGGTGCGCAGTACGTCGACCTCGCGGGAGTCCGCGAGCGCCTGCAGGGTGCGGTAGACAGTGGTCAGACCGACGGCCTCACCGGCGGACCGGAGCTCCTGGTGGATCTCCTGGGCGGTCCGGAAGTCGTCGATGTTGTCTAGCGCGAGCGCGACCGCCGCGCGCTGACGGGTCGAGCGTGTTCCGATAGCCACCGTTCCTCCTGTCATCTCTTTACCGCCGTCCAGTCTCTCAGAAGTCAGCAACTCAGTGCTCGTCCCAGTGATCCCCGTGCGCCGCGTGCAGGTGACCGTCGTGGACGTAGTCGACATGGTCCCCGTGCTCGACCTTCTTGTGGCCGCAGGCCTGGCTGTGCGCGTGCGGGTGTCCGGCACTCACCACATGTGGCTCCGGTGCCGGTACGCCGACCTCCGGCTCCTCATCCGCCAGCGGACGCGCCCGCCCGGCCCGCCGCCGCAGCAGCGTCCCGACCGTCGCCGCCACCACGAACCCTGCCAGTGCCAGCACCACGATGGTCGCACCGGGCGCCACATTCGCGTTGTACGACGTGACGATGCCAGCCAGACACGCCAGCACACCGATGACACACGCGGTGATGAACGTACTGCGGAACGACCGAGTCACCTGCTGCGCTGTCGCCACCGGGACGACCATGAGCGCACTGACCAGCAACAGCCCCACCGTGCGCATCGCGACCGTCACGGTGACCGCAGCCATCACAGCGATCACCAGGTTGAGCAGCTGGACCCGGAGTCCCGTCGTACGGGCGAACTCCTCGTCCTGGCACACCGCGAACAGTTGTGGGCCCAGACCGATCGCTACGACCAGTACGGCGACTGCGAGGCCTACGACGACGTACAGGTCGCTCTGGGAGACCGTGGTGAGTGAACCGAACAGGTAGGTGTTCAGCGTGGCTGCGCCTTGACCTGCGAGTCCGATGAGCAGCACACCGCCTGCGATACCGCCGTAGAACAGGAGGGCGAGTGCCACGTCGCCAGTGGCCTTGCCGCGGGCGCGGACCAGCTCTATCGCGGTGGCACCGGCGATCGAGACGATGATGGCGGTCAGCACAGGTGCGCTGCCGGTGAGCAGACCGAGCGCCACACCGGTGATCGCGATGTGGCCGATGCCGTCACCCATCAGCGACAGCCGCCGCTGCACCAGGTACGTCCCGATGGCAGGCGCGGAGAGCCCGGTCAGCAGGCCGGCGATCAGGGCCCGCTGCATGAACTCGAGTTGGAACATCGTCATGACGTCAGCCACCCCGGGTCGTCGTCGGTGTGGGAGTGGTGGACGTGGGCGTGGGTCTGGGAGGCGTGCGGCGGGCCGTCGTACACGATTCGGCCGCGGCGCATCACGACCGAGCGGTCGATCAGGGCGTCCATCGGGCCGAGGTCGTGGCTCACCATCACCACGGTCGTGCCGCCGGCGACCCGCTCCCGGATCGCGTCGGCGAAGATCTGCTGGCTGGCCAGGTCCACGCCGGCGGTCGGCTCGTCGAGGATCAGCAGCTCCGGGTCGGACACCAGGGCCCGCGCGATCAGCACCCGCTGCTGCTGCCCGCCGGACAGCTCCGCGACCGCATCCTTGCGCCGGTCGGCCATGTCGACGACCTCCAGCGCGTCCTCGATCGCCTGCTTGCCGGCGGCACCGAGCGGCGCGAACATCCGCCGTTTCGAGAGCAGACCGGACGACACCACCTCGTACACGGTCGCCGGTACGCCGCCGGCCGCGGTGATGCGCTGCGGCACGTACCCGACCCGCCGCCACTCGCGGAACCGGGGGACCGGCGTCCCGAACAACCGGACCTCGCCACGGGCCGCCGGCAGCAGCCCGACGACGGTCTTGATCAGCGTGGACTTGCCGGAGCCGTTGGTGCCGAGCACGGCGACCACCTCGCCCTGGCGGATCCGCAGGTCGATGCCCCGAAGCACCAGACGGCCGCCCAGATCGACGGAGAGATCGTCGACCTGGACGGCCCTGGCGGAGTCGTTCTCGGATGTCACGAGCAGCCGTTCGCCTTTCGCAGCTCCTGCAGGTTCTCCTGCATCAAGGTCAGGTACGTTTCCTTGGAGTTCGCGTCCGACAGGCCCTCGATCGGGCTCAGTACGGCGGTCTGGACGCCGACGTCCTTCGCGATCGTCTCGGCCACCTTCGGACTGACCAGCTCCTCGTAGAAGATGGTCGTCACGTGCTGGGCCTTCACGATGTCCTGGACCTCCTTGATCCGGGCCGGTGCCGGCTCCGCGTCCGGCGTGAACCCGGCGATCCCGACCATCGTCAGACCGTACCGCTTCGCGAGGTACGCGAACGCCTCGTGGCTGGTCACGAACGTCTTCAGCTTGCAGGTCGCCAGACCGGTCTTGTACTCCGTATCGAGCTTGCCGATCTGGTCGAGCAGCGCTTTCGCGCGCTCGTGGTACCCGGCGGCGTTGGCGCTGTCGACGCTCACAAGCTTGTCCTCGACCGCCTTGACGACCGCGGCGTACCGCACCGGGTCGAGCCAGAAGTGCGGGTCGAGGGCATCGTCCTTGTGGGCGGCCTCCTTGGCACCTTCCTCGTGCTCCTCGAAGTCCGCGCCGGTGGCCTCCAGCTGGGCGGCCGGGGTGATGTCGAATCCCGAGTCCTTCGCGTTCTGCTCGACGGCCTCGTCGACGGCCGGCTGCAGCTCCTTCTCGAAGACGACCAGCTTCGCCTCCGCGATCTCGCCGACCTGCTTGGGCGTGAGCTCGAGGTCGTGGGGCTCGACGCCGGGGGCTGTCAGAGTGGTGACGTCGACCGCGTCGCCCCCCACTGTGCGGGCGATGAACTCGAGCGGGTAAAACGAAGTCACGACGTCGAGCTTTCCGCCACCGCTGCCGTTGGCGGAGGAGTCACCACACCCGGCCAGGGTGAGGGCGGCCAGGGCGGTGGCGCCGGCGAGGACAGCTCGAAGACCAGATTTCATGACAATCATTTTCATTTAATTGGAACTGATTGTCAAAACAGGGAGTTCACGATGGCCAGCCGCAACGTCGGGCGACGACGTGCCGACCCGAAGGGCAACCGCCGCCGGGCACTCGATATTCCGCAGGGTCACGGTCACGGACACGGTCACGGCCACGGCGATCACGTGGTCGACACCTCGGTGGTGAACTCCGATGCGGTCGTCGCCCGGCGCGTCCGGATCGTCGTCGCCGCGATCCTGATCCCGCTGATCACCGCGGCCGTGGTGCTGATGATCGCGCTGTGGCCGGGTGGGGGAGTGAAGGTCGACTCGTACCAGACCAGCACCGCTCGCGGCGAGGTCACCGCGATCAAGGCGTGCCCGGACCCGAAGGACAAGTGCGACCTGGCCACGGTCAAGGTGAGCAACGGCCCGGACAAGGGGAAGGCGGTGCCGGTCGAGGTGCCGAGCGCCGGCCAGACCCCGTTCGCGATCAAGGCCGGTCAGTCGGTGATGCTCGGCATCCAGGACGGCGCGCCGCTGGACCAGCGCTACCAGTACGTCGACCACGACCGGTCGAGACCGCTGCTGATCCTCGCGGTGATCTTCGCGATCGCGGTGGTCGCGCTGTCGCGATGGCGGGGATTCGCGGCTCTGATCGCGCTGGCGGTGACCGCCGTGATGCTCACCCAGTTCATCCTGCCGGCGATCCTGAAGGGCTCGAATCCGCTGGTGGTCGCCGTCGTCGGCGGTGCCGTGATCATGACGATCGCGGTGTTCCTCACGCACGGGATCAATGCGGAGTCGTCGATCGCGCTGGCCGGGACGATCGCCGCGCTCGGACTGACCGTGCTGCTCGGCTGGTTCTTCGCCAAGTTCTCGCAGTTGAGCGGGCTGGCCGCCGACGGGGCGTCCGCGGCCAAGTCGTTCGCGCCCAACCTCGACCTGACCGGCCTGCTGGTGGCGGGAATGGTGATCGGGGCGTTGGGGGTCCTCGACGACGTCACGGTCACTCAGGCGGCCGCCGTGTGGGAGTTGTCCGCCGCGAACCCCTCGGCGAGCCGGCGTGAGCTGATGTCCGCGGGCCTGCGGATCGGCCGGACCCACGTCGCCTCGGTGGTCAACACGCTGGTTCTCGCGTACGCCGGTGCCGCGATGCCGGTGCTGATCGTGTTCGCGATCCAGGACCTGCCCACGCTGTCCGTGATCTCCACCGAGTCGGTCGCGATGGAGGTCGTCCGCGGCCTGATCGGAAGCCTCGGGATCATCGCGGCCGTGCCGCTCACCACCGCGCTCGCCGCGATGGCGGTCGCCGACCGCTCCCGCGAACTGGTCGCCGACGCCGAACGGCTCTAACCGAAAATCAGCTCTTCCGCCCGAGCGCCCAGGCTTCTACAGTGCAATTAGGTCACGGAGAGTCCGTCCACGACTACCTTCGGCGACCTGGGGTGCGTCTCCCGGCCCCACGCCTACTGCGCGGCACTCGGCGGGCACCTCGCCGAGCTGGAGCGAAGGGAACGATGAAACCACATCGACCCCTCCGCTCCAGCTCGCCGAGGCACTCCGCCGAGCACCTGCTCGCTACGGCGTGGGACCGGGAGACACACCCAACGGGGTGAGGAGCGCTGATGAGGTTCTGTCATCGGGACGGGTCGACCGTTCATCTGGGGTACTGCGCGACGGTGCATCCGGCCGCGGAGCTCGACGAGCTGATCGCCGGGCTCGACACCTGTGCGGGCACGGTCCGCTCGGCACTCGGCGTACCCGTCCTCGGGGTCGGTCTGTGGTTTCCGCATCGGCTCGCCGATCGTCTGGCGAACTCGCCGGCCGCGCTCAGCAAGCTCCGCCGGGCGTTGCAGCGCAACCGGCTCGAGGTCGTCACGCTGAACGGCACACCGCACGCGCAGTTCGCCGACAAGGTCGTCGGCGCCAAGCTGTACTGCCCCGACTGGACCGACCCCGAGCGGCTCCGCTACACCCTCGACCTGGTCGACGTGCTGGCCGAACTGCTCCCGTCGGACGTCGCGTACGGATCGGTCTCGACCGTGCCGCTCGGCTGGCGGGTGCCGTGGTCGAAGGCGCGGAACCAGGCTGCGCGTGAGGCGATCGACCGCGTCGAACAGCACCTGGCCCGGACCGAGGCCAGGACCGGCCGGAGGATCCGGATCGCCGTCGAGACCGAGCCGGGCTGCGTCCTCGAGATGATCGGCCAGGCCGCCGCGTGGCTGGACCGCTACTCCAGCCCGTACGGCGGTACGTCGCGCATCGGCCTGGGACTCGACACCTGTCATCTGGCTGTGCAGTTCGAGGACCCGGCCGAGTCGTTCGAGCTGCTGTGGCGAGCGGGCGTGGACGTGGTCAAGGCGCAGCTGTCCTTGGCTCCGACACTCGTGGACCCGGGAGACGCGTCCGGTCGGTACGTGCTCGGTCAGCTCGGCACACCGAAGTACCTGCGTCAGGTGCGTGAGTGGGGCGGGCCTGGGGTGGACGACGTGGCACAGGCCTACGAACTGTCCGGTCACGCCGCCTGGCGGATGCACGCTCACCTGGCGGCCCACGCTGCGCCACCAGATCCGTTGAGCGCGACAACCGGCGTACTGGACGACTGTCTGACCAGACTGGTCGGTGGTGGGCATCCACTCACGCACCACCTGGAGTCAGAGGTGTACGTGTGGCCTCGTGCGGCCAGAACCCAGCAGGCGTTGGCTAAACGGATCGCCAAGGAGCTGACGTGGCTACGCGACCGCCTGACCGCGCTGGGGTTGGATGAGGTCTGAGTAGTCAGGCAGCGGGACAGAGCTGAGGGCCTTACCTACTGCGTTCTGCGACCAGATGAACCGCTGGACCGCTGTCGGCAGCTTTGCCAGCCCGGCAGCTGCGGCAGGCATCAGCCGCAACGCCAGCGGGCTGCCCGGGATGATGGTGCGCATCACCTTCGGTGCGAGCCGCCGGGTCGGCTCTACCACTGGCCGGATCATCCGCTCGTAGTTGCGCAGTCCGGACGGCAGGTCGCTGCGTGCCGCAGCCAGCTCACCGGCCAGGATGTACGCCGCCACGACAGCGAGGCTCGTGCCGCCACCGACTGCCGGGCCGGGGCAGTAGCCCGCGTCTCCGACCAGTCCGATCCGGCCGCGGTGCCAGGTGTCCAACGTGATCTGCGCGATCGAGTCGAAGTAGAAGTCCTCTGCCTGCTCCAGGTGCTCCAGCAGCTGAGGCACCTTCCAGCCGTAGTGCCGGAACTCCTTGGCCAGCAGGGCTTTCTGCTCGTCCTTGTCGCGGTAGTCGTACTGCAGCTCAGGTGCGCGGAACAGGAACCCCGCCCGGACCTGACCGGTCTGGTGTACGCCGTAGATGCCGACCAGCTTGTCGACGGAGAAGTGGGACAGCGTGTGGCTGCCCAGGCCGAAGACGTCCGGCATCGAGAACACCCCGAGGTACCCGCCGAGTGGCCGGCGCAGTGGCTCCTCGGGGCCGAAGGCGAGCCGGCGCACGTTCGAGTGCAGGCCGTCCGCGCCGATCACCAGGTCGAAGCGGCGTTGCGTACCCGAGTCGAAAACCACGTCGACTCCGGTGCCGTCGTCGTGCAGGCTCGCGATCGAGTCGCCGAACACGTACTCCGCGGTGTCGCGCGTGGCGCCGTACAGGATCCTGGTCAGCTCGCCGCGGAGGATCTCCACGTGCCGGCTCGAGATCCCGGCGTACATCCGGCTGAGGTCGACCTCGACCGGGCGCTTGCCGAACCGCTCGACGGTCATCGCGTCGAGCTGGGTGCGGGCGGCCTCGATCGCGTCCCAGCAGCCCATCCGCCGCGTGACGTCGGCAGCCGAGCTGAACAGGTCGATGGCGTGACCGCCGAGTCCGTGTCGCAGCGCCGGCGTGCGCTCGACGAGCGTCGGCTCGAAGCCGTACCGGTGCAACCAGTGGGCGAGGACCGGGCCGGCCACGCTCGCACCCGAGATCAGGACCTTCATGGCAACTCCCTCGCGTTTGCTTACTTATCGGAAGGTAAGTAGACGAGGGCGGACTTGTCAATGGCTTACTTACCGGAAGGTCAGCTAATCTTCCGGGTATGCCGAGACAACGGACCGGCGACACCCGGGCGCGGATCCAGCAGGCCGCGCTGGAGCTGTTCGCCGAGCGCGGGATGCAGCAGACCAGCCTGCGCGACATCGCCGACCGCCTCGGCGTCACCAAGCCGGCGCTGTACTACCACTTCGCGTCCCGCGAGGACCTGCTGAACAGCCTGGTCGAGCCGATGATCGCCGAGTTCGAGGCGTACGCCGCGGCGCAACGGGAGGCCGCCCCGGTCGCACCGCGCGAACTGCTCGGTTCGTACTTCGACGTCGCCTACAAGCACCGCGCGCTGATCCAGCTCGCTATTCGCGACCTCTCGGTGCTGCACGAACTGAAGCTGGCCGACCGCTTCATCGAATGGCGCGGCACGCTCGCGGAGCTGCTGATCGGCACCAGCCCGTCGCTGTCCGACGTGGTTCGCTGCATGGTCGCGCTCGGCGGACTGTCGGACTGCGCGGTGATGATCGACCACGAGCCCGTCGCCGAACTGCGTGAGGCGGCGGTTGAAGCGGCGTACGACAGTCTTGGACGGCCCTGATCAGCCGGTGGCGATGCGGGAGACCGCGAACAGCAGGATGACGAGGATCGAGAAGATCCGCAGGAACCGCGGCCCGGTCGTCACCGCCGGCCACGACAGGAACGCCAGCCATCCCAGCAGCAACGCCAGCAGCACCAACGCCGGAATCCCCACCGGCACCGGAGCGAACACTCCGACCAAAGCCAGGAAGAGCGTGATGCCCGGCAGGGTCAGCTTCGGCGCGGCATGCAGCTTCGCGACGTACGGGTAACTCACCTTGGTGATCCGCTGCCGCAACGGGCTGCTGGGGGTACTCATGCGCCCATTGTTCCAGGTCCTATGGTTGAGCCCGTGTTCGTCGTGATCAGGTTTCGGGTGGGGGAGAGCGCGCAGGCCGGGTTCGCGGAGCGGATGCGGGGCGCGGTCGAGGTGCTGGGGCGGCAGAAGGGGTTCGTCTCGGCGCGGGTGGGGCGGAACGTGGACGACCCGGAGTTGCTGGCGCTGACACTGGACTTCGAGAACATCGGCAGTTACCGCCGGGCGCTGTCGCCGTACGAGGTGAAACTGGCCGCCGTGCCGCTGTTGTCGGAGGCTCTCGACGAGCCGACGGCGTACGAGGATTTCCTGAGCTGACATCCAGGCGGCACGGATTCGATCCGCGACGCCCGGGACCGATAGCCTGGTCTCTTCCGTAGATTCGCCAGTATCCATTTCTGTGCCCGTTCTGGAGTCGAAAAGTGCCCGTGGAAACCGTCGATGCCGTCGTCAGCCTCAGTAAGCGGAGGGGCTTCGTGTACCCGTGCGGCGAGATCTACGGCGGTACCAAGTCGGCCTGGGACTACGGACCGCTCGGCGTCGAGCTGAAGAACAACGTCCGCACCCAGTGGTGGCGGACGATGGTGACCGGCCGCGACGACATCGTCGGCCTGGACTCCTCGGTGATCCTGCCGACCAAGGTATGGGAGGCCTCCGGCCACCTGTCCGAGTTCGTCGACCCGCTCACCGAGTGCCAGTCCTGCCACAAGCGGTTCCGCGACGACCACCTCCGCGAGGACTTCGCCCGCCGGAAGAACAAGGACGTCGACGACGTCAAGCTCGCCGAGATCGCCTGCCCGAACTGCGGCAACAAGGGCACCTTCACCGAGCCGCGGATGTTCAACGGCCTGCTGAAGACCTACCTCGGCCCGGTCGAGTCCGAGGAGGGCCTGCACTACCTCCGCCCGGAGACCGCGCAGGGTATCTTCATCAACTTCGCGAACGTGATGGGCACCGCCCGGAAGAAGCCGCCGTTCGGCATCGCCCAGGTCGGCAAGAGCTTCCGCAACGAGATCACCCCGGGCAACTTCATCTTCCGGACCCGCGAGTTCGAGCAGATGGAGATGGAGTTCTTCGTCGAGCCGGGCTCCGACGAGGACTGGCACGAGTACTGGCTGAAGGCGCGCTGGGACTGGTACACCGGCCTCGGGCTGAACCCGGACAACATGCGGTTCTACGAGCACCCGAAGGAGAAGCTGAGCCACTACTCGAAGCGCACCGTCGACATCGAATACCGGTTCAACTTCGGCGGCAAGGAGTTCGACGAGCTCGAGGGCATCGCGAACCGCACCGACTTCGACCTGTCCACGCACTCCAAGCACTCCGGCGCCGACCTGTCGTACTTCGACCAGGAGAAGGGCGAGCGCTGGACGCCGTACGTCATCGAGCCCGCGGCCGGCCTGACCCGCAACGTGCTCGCGTTCCTGCTCGACGCGTACACCGAGGACGAGGCGCCGAACGCCAAGGGCGGTGTCGACAAGCGGACGGTACTGCGCTTCGACCCGCGGCTCGCCCCGGTCAAGGCGGCCGTGCTGCCGCTGTCCCGCAACGCCGACCTGTCGCCGAAGGCCCGCGACCTGGCCGGCGAGCTGCGGAAGAACTGGAACGTCGACTTCGACGACGCCGGTGCGATCGGCCGCCGGTACCGCCGCCAGGACGAGATCGGTACGCCGTACTGCATCACCGTCGACTTCGACACCCTCGAGGACCACGCGGTGACGATTCGCGAGCGGGACTCGATGAAGCAGGAGAGGGTCGCCCTCACCGAGGTCACCGGCTACCTCGCCCAGCACCTGGTGGGTTGCTGACGATGAAGCTGTCACGGGGTCGGGGGCCGGCCGTCTTAGGGCTGTCCGCGCTGGCGGTGCTCGTGCTGTCGTCCTGCTCGGACAGCAAGCCGGAAGGCATTCCGACGCCGACGACGACCGCGTCCGGTACGCCGTCGTCCGGTACGTCGAGTGCGCCGATCCCGACCGCGTCAACGCCGACGCTGACCGCGTTGCCGACACCGTCGAAGCCCTGGCCGACGCCGAAGGTCACCGGTGAGCCGGAGAACGACGCGCCGCTCGCCGACCGGATCACGTTCGCGATCTCGAAGCAGGCGCAGATCGCCGCCGGCAAGGCCGCGACAACGACCGTGAAGTGCCCGGGCATCGACAAGGTCGAGACCGCCGGCAAGCACGAGCTGACCTGCACGGTGACGTACGCCGGGAAGCCGTACACCGGCACGCTGACGGTCGACGCCAAGCAGTACACGGCGTCGTACAGGTTCACCTCGGAGTCGGTCGCGATCGTCAAGCCGAAGGTGGTCGACGCCGTACTGCGGACCGTCACCGACGCCGCGAAGGTGACCTGCACGATGGATGATGTTGCCGTGGTCAAGCATTCCGATGCTGGTATCGCGTGTGACGTGACGACGACGGCGAACGCCGTACAGCCTTACAAAGCACAGGTTTCCGGTAACGGACAGGTGCTGGTGGCGAAGGCCTGACCATGCTTCATTTGGGTAATCTCACGATCGAGACGCCGGTGGTGCTGGCGCCGATGGCCGGCATCACCAACGCGGCGTACCGACGGCTGTGCGCCGAGCAGGGCGCCGGTCTGTACGTGTGCGAGATGATCACGTCGCGCGGCATCGTCGAGGGTGATCAGAAGTCGCTCGACATGCTGACGTTCGACGCCCGCGAGACGGTTCGGTCGGTGCAGTTGTACGGCGTCGACCCGACGTACATCGGGCGCGCGGTGCAGATCCTCTGTGATCAGTACGGCGTTGCGCACATCGACCTGAACTTCGGGTGCCCGGTGCCGAAGGTGACGCGCAAGGGCGGTGGCGCCGCGCTGCCGTGGAAGCGCAATCTGCTCGGCGCGATCCTGCGGTCGGCGGTGCAGGCCGCGACGCCGTACGGCGTACCGGTGACGATGAAGACCCGGATCGGGATCGACGCCGGTCATCAGACGTATCTCGACGCGGGCCGGATCGCTTCAGACTCCGGCGCTGCGGCGATCGGGTTGCACGGGCGGACGGCTTCGCAGGCGTACTCCGGTCAGGCCGACTGGACCACGATCGCTGCGCTGGTGGAGCACGTCTCGATCCCGGTGCTGGGGAACGGCGACATCTGGGAAGCCGGCGACGCTTTGCGGATGGTCGCCGAGACTGGGTGCGCCGGTGTGATCGTCGGGCGTGGGTGCCTGGGGCGGCCGTGGTTGTTCCGCGATCTCGCGGTCGCGTTCGCCGGGGGCGAGGCGTTGAACCTGCCGACGCTCGGCGAGGTTGCCGACGTGATGCGGCGGCACGGTGAGCTGCTCGCGGAGCTGATGGGGGAGCAGCGCGGCCTGCGCGACTTCCGCAAACACGTCCCGTGGTACCTGAAGGGCTTCCCGGCCGGCGGCGAACTCCGCGCCGCCCTGGGCATGGTCGACTCACTGGCCCGCTTGGACGAACTCCTCGCCGAACTGGACCGCACCGTCCCCTTCCCGGTCGCCGAACTAGGCGCCCCCCGAGGCCGCCAAGGCAGCCCCCGAGACCACATCGTCCTCCCGCAAGGCTGGCTGGACGACACCGACGGCCTAACCGCGGACCTCGCCGACGCCGAAATAGGAGTCTCCGGCGGCTGAAGCCGCGGTGACTCAGAGCGCCAGGTACTGGAGGTCGTCGACAGACGTCAATCGTACGGCGTCCTCGTCGGGTGCCGGTGGTTCGAAGTCGGCGAGGTGCTGATCGAGGACCGCGTCGGAGACATCCCGCCTGCGCGGATCGAGCCGATTCGCGGCCCGGCGACGGCGAATCGTCGCATGGTCGACATCGACGTAGATCAAGGTGAAGCGGGTACCGGCAGCCGCGGCCAGCGAACGCCAGCCGTCGCGCAGGAACCGCGGCGAACTGGTGTCGTCGACAACAACGGACGCACCCGAGGCGAGTAGTCCGCGAACCTCGCCGGACGCCAGTTCGTGGGTCCGCATCCACTCTTCGACCGGGATCCCGTCACCGCCCCACAACCCGCGGCGCTCGTTGATCTCGTCCAGACTCACGATGCTCGCCGACAGGCTCGGCGCCAGGATTCGCGCCACCGTGCTCTTCCCGGAGAACGACGTCCCACACAACAGAACGAGTCTGGTGACCGCCGGCATGTCCGCATCCAACCACACCGACGGATCCGCTTCAGCGCGCGTTGGTAGTGCGCCAGGTGATGTAGTCGGCGACGGCTTCGGAGAAAGAGAAGGTGGGGGTGAAGCCGGTCTCATTGGTCAGGCGGGTGATGTCGAGGTGCGGGCTTGACTGGCCACCGGGCTCGACTGTCAGCTGGCCGGCCGCTTCGCTGTACACGAAGGGGCTGCCGCTGGAGACGTTGTAGGTGGTGTGGTTGAGGGTGTCCGCGCTGACGAGGGAGGCGATCGCGCGGCCCATGTCAGGCGCATAGCACCAGTCGCCACCGGCGTCAGCCGGCAGGGGAGTGGGAGTTTCGCCGCGGAGTACGGCGCTGACGTACGGCGGGATCGGGCTGAAGATCGACTCCGGGTCCATCAGCGGGCCCCAGGTCGAGCCGATCCGGAGCACGATCGGCTGGACGCCGGTTCCGGCCAGGCTGTGCGTCGTCACCGGTTCGACGGCCTTCTTGAAGGCGACGATCAAGTGCGGGAGGTCGGCGGTCGGCAGCGGAAGGTCCTCGTGCCACGGTGATTCGTCCTGTCCGATGTACACCCCGATGCTGCTGGCGACCGCGAACCGCCGTACCTTCCACGCCCGCGCCGCATCCAGCGCGTTGAGCAGTCCAGCGGTGTCGCGGCGGAAGTACGCGACCGGATCGTCGCCCGGGATGGTGCCCGCAAGGTGGACGATGTCGCTGACGTCGTACCGCTCCCCGAGCGCGAGGAACGCGTCCCGGTCGGTGACGTCGAGCTGTTCCACGGTGACCTTGCTGTCGAGGAACGACGGGGGATCGGTACGCCGGTACGACGTGACGACGACCTCCTGTCCGAGGTCGACAAGAGCGCGGGCGGTGTGGGCGCCGATCATTCCGAGCCCGCCGGTGACGAGAATCATGCCCGCGACGCTACGAGCCGTACGGCGTCCGCGTCTTGAACGAATCCCGCACGATCCCTTGACCTGACGGCCGGAATCACGCGATCTTTGACGGCATTGGATTTACGAGTCACTTCCGAACCTGGTTCGTAAAGGAGTGCCGTGGACATCGTGATCGGGGTCGTCACCCATGTGACCCACCACGAGTTGTTCCACGACGCCGCGCGCACGCTGGGCGGGGTGGATCTCGAGTGGGTCAGCTACGACCACGAGGACGAGATCCGCGACAAGGTCGCCGAGTTCCTGAGTACGACGCGACTCGACGGCTTCCTGGCCGGCCCGGTGCCGTACACCGCGAGCCAGGAACTCCTCCCACCCGGCCTGCCGGTCGGCGTGATCCGCTCGTCGGCGCTCGACCTGACGCTCGCGCTCTACCGTGCGCAGGAACGCGGCTGGGGCCGTACGCCGGTCAGCATCGACACGTTCCCCGCCGAAGCGGTCGAAGCGGTGGCTACCGCGCTGGACCTCGATCAGGACCAGATCGACTGCTTGCCCTACGCACCGACCCAGAGCGTCGACGAGATCGTCGCGTTCCACCAGGCCGCGTACCGGAGGTTCGGCGAGCGTAGCTACGTGATCAGCGTGCGCGCCGCCGTACGGGAACAGCTCGCCGGTCGGATCCAGATCATGAGCGGTATGCCGGTGCCGGCCACGATCCGCACCGAGCTGCACGAGCTCGCGCTGCGGATCGAGTCCGAGCGGGCCAGTGCGCAACGCTTCGCCGCCGGAGTCTTCCTGATCGAGGCGTCCGCGGACGAGGAACGGGCCCGGATCGGTCTGATGAACCACCTGCTCAACACCCCCGAGTTCGCCGGCGCCTGGATCGAGAACCGCGGGCGCCGCGGTGTCGTCGTCTTCGCCCACAAGGCGTTGTTCGAGCGCATCACTCGCAACTGGGTCGCCGTACCGGCATTGGCCGAGGCCGCCGTGGCGCTCGGCGCACAGATCTCGGCCGGCTTCGGTGTCGGTGTGTCGGCCCGCAACTGCGTCCTGCTCGCCGAGCAGGCGGCCGCACGCGCCGAGCTCGCCGACGAACCGTGCGCGTACCTGTTCGAGGACAGCGGTGTCGTGATCGGCCCGATGGGGCCGGCCGGCGAAGCACTGCGGTTCTCATACCGCGAGCACGGCGACGAGGTCGAACAACTCGCGAAGTACGTCGGTCTGAGCGCGACCACCGTCTCCCGGCTGGCCGCGCTGGACCAGGAACTGCAAGGCCGCACGCTCTCGCCTGGAGAGCTTGCCGGTCATCTCGGCATCACGGACCAGAGCGGACGCCGCCTGATCCGGACTCTCGACGCAGGCGGCCTGGTGAGCGTCGAGGGAACTGCCCAGCACCACGCCAAAGGACGCCCGACGCGTCTGTACCGACTGCGCATCGCCCAAGCGTTGGAGGCACAACCATGGAGCTCACCCGCCGCCACATCCTCAAGCTGACCGGTCTCGGACTGGCCGGCCCCACCCTGCTGTCCGCCTGCTCGAACGACTCCTCCTCGGGAGGTGGTTCCGGCGACGGCAGCGTGAAGTTCGAGGGCTGGGACTACGAGGCAGCGCTGGTCCAGCAGAATCTCGATCGCTTCACCAAGAACAGCAACGTCAAGGTCAACTACACCCCGATCACGAGTGCGCAGTACGTCCAGAAGGTCGTCGCCGAGTTCACCGGCGGCGGCGGGGCCGACGCGCTCTACGTGTACGACGACTCGCTCGCGGCCTGGGTCGAGGGCGACTACCTGCAACCTCTCGACGGGATGGCCGGTGTCGACGAGGTCTACAACGCGATCTATCCCGGCAACGCCCAGGCGATGACGTACGACGGGAAGCGGTACGGCCTCCCGTACTACACCGACGCGACCTGCCTGACGTACAACGCCGGAATCCTTGCCCAAGCAGGGATCTCGAAGCCGCCGGCCAGTCTCGAGGAGCTCGAGGCGCAGGCGTTGAAGATCAAGAAGGCCGGTCTGCTGGAGTACCCGATCGGTCTGCCCGCGCAGTTGTCCGACACCTGGTGGTCCTGGGTGTGGGCGCTGCTGTTCGGCAGCGGCGGGAACATGTTCGACGACCAGCAGAACCCGATCATGAATACATCTGACACCGTGACGAAGGACGTGTTCGCCTGGCTGCAGCAGGCCGCGACCAAGTCGAAGGTGATCGACCCGGCGTCGCTGCAACTGCTGCCGGTGCCGGTCGACAACGCGATGAAGGCGAACCGGTACGCATACACGATCGGCGCCCGCTACGCGAGCCGCGACTACAACGACCCGGCCAAGTCCAAGGCCGCGGGCAAGATCCGGATGGGGCTCGTGCCGAGCCTGGACGGCAAAGAGCACGGGACCGTCAGCAACACCCGGATGTACGGCCTGGCGAAGGACACCGAGGTCAAGGACAACGCGTTCAAGCTGCTCACGTACCTCGGCGGGTACGACGACCAGAAGCAGCCGTACACCGCGAAGTTCTGGTTCCTGCAGCGCGGACTGGGGTTTGCCTACAAAGCGATGGTCAACGATCCGACGATCACCGCGGCGCTGAAGAAGTTCGCCGATCCGAAGATCTACACGCACTTGGCGGAGATCGCCAAGCCGCGCAACGTTCTCGGGGTGCCCTGGTACACCGAGTTCGAGACCGAGATGCACAAGGTCGTGCAGGGCGTGCTCAGTAACCAGACCCAGCCATCGGCAGCAGTCGCAGCGCTTGCGAAGTCGGCCGAGACGCTCAAGAAGAAGTACTCCTGACGATGGTTGCGTTCGCCGAACGGCGGCCGCTGGGCGACAACGCGAAAGCCTGGGCTCTCAATGCTCCGGCGATCGCGGTGATCGCCCTACTGGTCGCCTATCCGATCGGGTACTCGTTCTACGTCAGCCTGCAGAAGAACAACCTGAAACGCCCACGGGCCAAGCGATTCATCGGTTTCGACAACTACAAGGCACTGCTCAGCGACCAGGCGTTCCTGTCCGCGCTGAAGGTTTCGGCGTTGTTCGTGCTGGTGGTGCTCGGGCTGACCGTCGTACTCGCGCTGATCCTGGCGCTGGTGCTGAACGAACGGTTCCGGGGCCGCGGTCTGCTGCTCAGCCTCGCTTTGTTGCCCTGGGCAATGCCCGGGGTGGTGAACGGTCTGATGTGGCGGACGATCTTCGACGCGAAGACCGGCGCGCTGAACGGTCTGCTGCAGCAACTCGGGCTGATCGAGAGCTACCACGCGTGGCTGACGTCCGGCACGGGCGCGTTCCTGTTCACGGCGCTGGCGCAGGTCTGGAACACGCTCCCGTTCTCGGTCATCATTCTGCTCGCCGGATTGTCGACAATCCCCTCGGAGCTGTACGACGCCGCGACCGTGGACCGCGCGGGCGCCTGGCGACGGTTCACGGAGGTCACCGTGCCGTGGCTTCTCCATCCACTCCTGATCGTCCTCATCCTCGAGACGATGAACGCGTTCCGCGCGTTCGACACCATCTACGTCCTGACCGGCGGCGGCCCCGGCGACGCGACCACCACGATCGCCCTCCTCGACGTGCAGACCGTCCTCACCTTCACCGACTTCGGCCTGGGCAGCGCCTACGCCTGGGTGATCACCGCCATCACATTGCTGATCTCAGTCGGCTACATCGGTCTCCTATATCGAAAGGGGAATTTTGAGGTATGAGCACTGACGTACGCATTCCCCTGAGTTACCGGATTCCGTGGAAGAAGATCGTGCTCTACGTGCTGGCGGTCGGCTTCGCGCTCTATCTGGTGTTGCCGTTCTACTGGATTGTCGCGATGAGTTTCATGCATGAGGTGGACGCGATCTCGGTGCCTCCGCACTGGGTTCCCACGCATCCGACGCTGGAGAACTATCTCGGGTTCGTCCGTCCGAACGCGGCGCAGGAGCTCGTCGGTGGGCGGGCTGTGTCGGAGACGCCGTACTCGCTCCGGAACAGCCTGGTCGTGGCGACCGCGACCGCCGTACTGAACCTGGCGCTGGCGACGTTCGCGGCGTACTCGTTCTCGCGGTTGAAGTTCCGGGGGAGTCAGGTGCTGCTCGTGCTGTACCTGCTGACCCGGATGGTGCCGGGAATCGCGATCATCATCCCGTTCTACTTGCTGATGCGGTCGTTCGGGCTGCTGGACACGTATCTCGCGCTGATCCTGTCGTACACGACGTTCGCGTTGCCGATCACGATCTGGATCCTGAAGGATTTCTTCCGGTCGGTGCCGCGCGAACTGGAGGAGGCGGCGCGCGTCGACCGGTGCGGATGGTTCCGGACGATGTGGACGGTGTTCCTGCCGGTCGCGGCGCCGGGGCTGGTCGCGGCCGCGGTGTTCGCATTCATGACTGCGTGGAACGAATTCATGTTCGCGCTGTTCCTGACCAGTACGAAGGCGGCGAAGACGATCCCGGTGGTGGCGGCGAACTTCGCCACCGATTTCAACACCCAGTTCACCGTGATGGCCGCGGCCGGTGTGCTCGCGGTCGTTCCACCCCTGCTACTCGCCCTGCTCTTCCAGCGCAAGTTGGTGCAGGGCATGGCCGCCGGATCCGTGAAGGGCTGAGACAGATGGCTGAAGTGCGTTTGGAAGGCGTCACCAAGTCGTTCGGCGGCAAGACCGCCGTCCGCGATCTCAACCTGACCGTCGAGGACCGCGAGTTCCTGACGCTCGTCGGACCGTCCGGTTGTGGAAAGTCGACAACCCTACGAATGATCTGCGGGCTGGAGCGGGCCACCGAGGGGCACATCTTCTTCGACGGCAAGCCGGTCAGCTGGCTGCCGGCGAACAAGCGGGACGTGTCGATGGTGTTCCAGAGCTACGCGCTCTACCCGCACAAGACCGTGCGGCAGAACATCGGGTTCGCGCTGAAGATGATGCGGGTGCCGAAGGCAACGATCTCCGAACAGGTCCTGCAGGCGGCGCGGACGCTGGACATCGAGGACCTGCTGGACCGCAAGCCGCGGGAACTGTCCGGCGGCCAGCGGCAACGGGTCGCACTCGGGCGGGCGATCGTCCGCGAGGCCGGCGCCTACCTGCTCGACGAGCCGCTGTCCAATCTCGATGCCCAGCTCCGGGTGCTGATGCGCGCGGAGATCAAGCGGCTGCACGTCGACGTGGCGCGGACGTTCATCTACGTCACGCACGACCAGGTCGAGGCGATGACGATGTCGGACCGGATCGCGGTGATGCGCGACGGCGTCGTCCAGCAGTGCGCGACACCGGAGGAGATCTACGAGCGCCCGGCGAACCGCTTCGTGGCGTCGTTCATGGGTTCCCCGCCGATGAACTTCGTCACCGGTGAACTCGCCGATGTCGACGGGGTGCGCACCTTTCGCGCCCCCGCGTTCAACCAGCCCATCCAGCTCGAGGTCGAGCCGGCCGACCCGGCCGTGGTCCTGGGGATCCGCCCCGAGGACATCACCTTGTCGACAACCCCCGTCGCCGGCCATCACCCCGGCAAGGTCTTCGTCTCCGAACCGCTCGGCCCCGACGTCCTCGTCACTGTCCGGATCGAGGGCGAGCTCATCAAGGCCCGCGTCCCGACTCCCTTCCGCCTCGGTCACGACAGCACGGTGTACGTCGGCTTCAACGCGAACCGCCTGCACCTGTTCGCCGCCGCCGACGGCACCGCACTCCACGCGCCCGAACGAGAGGAACACTCTTGAGAGACCCCGAGAACGCGACTGTCGAGGTCGAACTGCCCACCGACTTCGACGACTTCTGGGCGGCCGGCCTCGCGGACTGCGCGTCGTACCCGCTGGACCCGGTGCTCACCGAGATGCCGACGCTCTCCACGGACAATGTGATTGTCTACGATCTGCGCTTCACCAGCTACGGCGGTCTGCGGATCGCCGGCTGGTACGCCGTCCCGCGCGCGGGCAACGCGCCGTACCCGGGCCTGGTGACGATCCCCGGGTACATCTCCGAGCCGACGATCCCGAAGGAGTGGGCCGAACTCGGGTACGCCGCGCTCGCGATCGCGCCGCGCGGAAAGCTCCGCTCGAACGACGTGTTCAACCCCGGGTACCCGGGCCTGCTGACGCACAACATCGTCGACCCCAACACGTACGGGTACCGCGGGTTCTACCTCGACGTGGTGCGCGCGGTCGAAGTGCTGCTTGATCGTCCAGATGTCGACAATCTGCGGATCGGATTGCAGGGGTCGAGCCAGGGCGGTGGGCTCGGGATCTCCACGGCCGCGTTGCTCCCGGATGTGATCCGGTGCGTTGCGGCGGGAGCGCCGTACCTCTGCGGGATCATGACCGCGCCGACGCTGACCCGGTCGTACCCGTACGAGGAGATCAACGAGTACCTGCGGATCCATCCGAAGGACGTCGACCGGGTGCGGGAGACGGTCGCGTACTACGACGGGCTGAACTTCGCCCCGAAGGTGCAGGCGCCGACGCTGATCTACCTCGGGCTCGAGGACGACGTCTGCCCGCCGGAGACCGGGTTCGCGTTGCACCGCACGCTGACGTGCGAGAAGACGCTGCACACCTATCCGCATTGCGCGCACCACGCCGGCCTGCCGGACGTCATGCGCGTCGTGGAGGACTTCCTTGCCGAGCACCTCACCCCGGGACGGTGACCTGATGACCTTCGATGCCTACTGGGCCGCGGTCGACGACGAGCTCGCGGCGATCCCCGGCCGGCCGGTGCTGGACGTGGTGCCCGCGCGGACGACCGACGAGGCGACGTTCTACACAGTACGGACCACCAGCACCGGGCCGTACCGCGTGTACGGCAACCTCAGCATCCCGAAGGGCGACGGCCCGTTCCCCGGGCTGCTCATCACGCCGCGGTACGGAAGTGTCAACAACATCCCGCACCCGAACGACCGGAGCCGGTACGTCGTCCTCGGGCTGATGCACCGCGGTCAGCGGCTCGCCGACGAGGGGTTCGCGGCGGCCTACCCGGGATTGTTGACAATGGGGATCGACGACCCGTCGACGTACATCTATCGGGGGATCGCCGCAGATTGTCTACGAGCGGCGGAGTTCCTGATGGGACTGGCGGAGGTCGATCCGGCGCGGGTCGCGGTGACCGGTGACGATCTCGCGGTGCTGACGGCGGCGCGGCGGCCGGGGTTCAGCACGGTGCGCGTGACAGACCTGTTGTTCTACCGCGCGATGGAGGCGCGGCTGAAGTCGTGCATGTACCCGTTGGAGGAGCTGAACGACCATCTGCGCGGTGGATCGTCGACTAGCGCATTGTCGACAACCCTGTCGTACTTCGATCCGTCGCAGCACGCTCCCGCAGTTGCCGGTCGGACGCTGCTTGCCGTCGACGACGCTGACTGGTGCGGGTCGCTGCTGTCGGCATTGCCGGATCCGGAGGTCTACCAGGTCACCCACCTCGACGGCACCGACAACGACTTCCTCGACGCGTGGCTGGCCCAACGGTTCGGCGTACCGGCCATGTCGAAGTTCGTCGCATGACCGCACCACTAGGTGTGCGGCCGGTCATCAACGCCAACGCCACAGTCACGGTGCTCGGTGGATCGTTGATGCCGGCCCCGGTCCTGAAGGCGATGAACGACGCGGCGGCGCAGTTCGTCGACCTGCCCGAGCTGAACGAACGGGTGGGGGCGCGGCTCGCGGAGCTGACCCACAACGAGGCCGCGTACGTGACATCCGGCGCCGCGGCCGCTATCTCGCTGACGGTTGCCGCCTGTATATCCACCGAATCGCAGGTGTTTCCGACCGACGCCGAGGTAGTGATGTTCGCGAGCCAGCGCAACGGCTACGACTACTCGGCTCGACTCACGGGCGCCCGCATCGTCGAGATCGGACCGTCGTACGACGAGTTCCGTACGGCGCTCGCACGCAAGCCGGCGTGCGTGTTGTGGTTCGCGGGAGCGCACTACGCGACGGGTGCATTGCCGGTGGAGGAAGTGGTGCGGGGTGCGCGCGAGTTCGGCGTACCGGTGATTGTGGATGCGGCGGCGCAGATCCCGCCGGTTGCGTCGCTCTGGCGGTTCACGCGGGACGTCGGTGCGGACGCGGTGCTGGTGAGCGGCGGGAAGGGCCTGCGAGGGCCGCAGGCGAGTGGGTTGGTGCTGGGGAAGCGGTGGCTCGTGGATCGGGTGCGGGCGCACACGTCGCCGAAGCAGGAGCTCGGGCGCGGGATGAAGGTGGGGAAGGAGGAGTTGATGGGGCTGCTCGCCGCGGTCGAGTGGACGCTCGCGCAGGACGAGGACGAGTTGTTGGCGTCCTACGAGCGGATTGTTGACAATTGGATCGTAGGACTGCAGGGGATCGTGGCCGTCGAGCGCGGGTACCCGAGCGAGGCCGGCCAACCCCACAGCCGTGCCGTACTCCGCCTCACCCGCGACCGCGACGAGGTGATCAAGGCGCTGTGGGACGGCGACCCGCGCATCGCGGTCGGCACCTTCGGCGTACCCGACGACGCCATCGCCCTCAACCCCCAAACCCTCCAACCCGGCGAGGACAAGCTAGTTCTCGACGCCCTCCTCAAGATCTTGGCACCGTAGTCCCCGAAGTCCCTGACGCCCGGGGGCTCCGCAGCGAGCTGCGGCGTCGTCGGCTGGTGATTGGTAGGAGGGATTTCCTGCGATAGCGCCAGAAACCTTCCACTGATGTGCTGAAAGCGCTCCACTCAAGCGAGCCAGTCCGGCGATCAGACCCGAGCGGGCGGCGGGTCTCGTGGCGGGCGAGCTCAGGGATTGGTTAGCCCCAGTAACGTCCGGCCGGTGGCGGGTTATGTGACGGCTGGAGGATTGCTTCACGCCAGCGGTGAAACAACCCGCTATCCGCCCGGGTCTAAGCTCGGGGAATGGCGAGCAAGCCGGATGAGACGCGGGATGGCGTTGACCTGACCAATCTGGATCAGCCGTTGTTCGACGGGGCTGACGCGAGGAAGCGGGATCTCGTCGACTACCTCGACGCGGTGCATGAGCGGATCGTGCCGGAGCTGCGGGAGCGGCCGTTGTCGGTCGTGCGGATCCGGCCGGGGCAGCCCAAGTTCATGCAGAAGAACGTCCCGAAGTACACGCCGGACTGGGTGAAGACCGTGCAGGTCTGGGCGGAGGCGTCGAAACGCGAGGTGTCGTACGCGTTGTGCGACGACCGGCGGACGCTGCTGTGGTTCGCGAACCAGCGCGCGGTGGAGTACCACCCGACCTTGATGCGCGCCGATCGCTGGGACCGCGTCACGCATCTCGTGCTCGACCTCGACCCACCGGAGGGCGAGACGTTCTCGATGGCGGTGCAGGCCGCCCTGCTGGTGCGGCAGGCGTTGACCGACTGCGGGCTGTCCGGCGCGGTCAAGACGAGCGGCGCGAAGGGCGTGCACGTGATCGTGCCGATTGTCGACACGGTGTCGATCGAGGACGCCGCGGCCGCGACGCGGGCGATCGCTGCGCGGGCCGAGAAGATCGATCCGTCGGTCGCGACCACGGCGTACATCAAGGACGATCGGCACGGGAAGGTCTTCGTCGACTCCACACGGTCCGGCGGTGCGACGGTCGTCGCGGCGTACAGCCCGCGCGTCCGGCCCGGTACGACGGTCTCGTTCCCGGTCGGCTGGGACGACTTGGAGAGCGTGACGCCGCGCGACTTCACGGTCCGCACCGCCCCGGCGCTCCTCGGCGATCGCGACCCGTGGGCCGAGCAACTGCCCGCGCCGCAGGAGATCCCAGAGGACGTCCTCCTCGAAGGCCGCGCCATCCCGGTCGCCCGCGTCGCGGCCATGCACGAAGGCAAACGCCGCAAACGCGCCCGCGAAGCCGAAGAACAGAAGCGCGCCGACTAGCTCCTACTCCGTAGCGGTTGTCAGGTCGAGGCCTCGGCGGCGGACGGCCGGAGACGGGTGGTTGCGGAGGGCAACCAGCAGCTCGCGCCACTCGGCGGACCACCCGGCTCGGGGCGCAGCCGCGCTCACGAGCACGTGAGCCAGCAACCCGGATGCCAAGTCAGGGGACTGGACCAGCGAATCAGCAACTGGCAGCAATTCTGCAGGCGTCCAGGTCGACTCGGTCGCGGACAACCGGGCGGAGACGAGGTCAGCGGCCCTCAAGGCGGCCAACGGATCATCATCGACCAGATCGCGGAGCTCGACCGCCGACTGCGAATGCACCAGCAGTTGCAGCCGCAACTCAAGGAAGTCGGCCCCAACCAGCTCGTCGGCCACCACGCGCAGGTGCCGGCGGTCCTCCGCCGAGCGCCTGCTGAACTGTGCAGACAGCTGACTCACCAGATACGTGAGCCGCTGCCGAGCCGGATGATCCCGATCCGGCAACGCGTTAGGCAGCTCAGGATTCGCCTCCGACCGCACCAGCAGCCGAGCGACGTCCGCCACGTCTTCCAGCCCCGCCGGCGCATCCGTCGCGACGAACGAGACGAGCGCAGTGATCGCGTCCCGCCACACCCGACTCCGCAGCGACAGCCGACTGATGAAGTCCGCGCAGACCCGAGTAGCAGCCGGGTTGTACCGCGCCCACCCCCGCAACGCGAGCAACGCCGGCCCCACAACCTCCGGCTCGCTGCGAGTCGTCACAGCGATCAACAGGTCGGCGTACCGCGCCCTGTACCCCACAGGTACGTCGTACGCGCGCCGTACCGTCAACGCCGTCGCAGTAGCCGGAGAGTCGTGCACTGCCTGCTCAAGCACCGCCCACGCAGCAGGGTCGTACAGCAGGTACTGCGACACAGTCCGCGCAATAGCGGCCCGCACGTCCCGATGCGCACCAGCCCACGCCTCCGTCAGTACGGCGCTAGCTCCAGGCGCCCGTAGCTCGCCAAGCAGCCGCACCGCCTCCTTCCGCGACGTGACCTTCACGCGGTCGCCAGTCAGCACCGGCTGCAGCAGCCCCGGCAGCAGACTGGGCCGAACGAACCGCGCCGCCCGGCTAGCTGCGTACACAGCGACTCGTGCCCGGTCGTCACCCGCATGCGCGAGCAGCAACGGCATGGCAAGGTCAGGTCGCTCTGTCCACGCCAACGCCGCCAGCGCGGCCTCCTGCAGCAGTACGTCGGAACTCCCGAGGAACTCGTCCAACGCGGCCCTGCCAGCAACCGGCACGCGTCCAAGTGTCCTTACCGCCAACGCCCGGTACCACGTGTGCATTCGGTCGTCACGGGCAGCTTGGACGAGCAGATCGGCGTACCGAGCCTGCTGTCGGGGCAACCAGCGGCGAAGGGCGTAGTCGGGCACCTGCCAGGACGTGCTGCTGCGATCGAAGCGGCGAATCCGATCCGCCGCGGCGAGGACCGGGTCGAGCAGGTCGGTGTGGTGCTCGGTGACCAGCCACCACACCGGCTGCCAGCGGGCCATCGTGACGTCCCGCTCGACGATCTGACGGAGGCGGTCGTACCGGGTCCGGGGCGGTTCCAACCAGTATCTGCAGGCCTGGTCGGACGTGTACTCCTGGTCCGACCAGACCGCCTGCTCGAGCACACTCTCGAGGTGATCCGACGTCCAGTCGCGGCGGCCCAGTGCCGCGGCCACCGTGAACGCCAGCGAGAATTCCTCGCGCTTGGCCGCGGCCTCGATCGCGGGCCGGAGTGCCTCGTACACGTCGGCTTCCCGTCCGCGCGGCAGCCTGTCGACCAGCGGATCCAAGTCGATCCGGCCGCGGTTCTCCGAGAGCCGCGCGTGCGCCTGCAAACCCCAGTCCAGCAGGGCGGTCCGGTTGCCCAATGCGCCTTGTACAACGGCATTCTCGGCCAGTTGCGTCAACGCATGCCGCGTCGCCCACGACATGTCTCGCGCTGCCAGCGCATCAGTGAGCAGCGTGTCCAACGACTCGGTCAGTGCATCGGTCAGCAGTGTCGGCGGCAGCTCCGCGACAGCCTGTACGGCGTTGAGCCGCGCGGTGTCCTGGTCGTTGCGGATCCTCCCGGCTACCCACGTGACAGCCTGCAAGACCTGCTCCGGCCGCCTGCCGTACCCGGCCGACCGGATGACCCCTTGGTAGACCGAGCTGCGTACCGCGGCGTCTGGATCGCTGACGTCCGGTTCGAGGAGTGCGAAGGCCTCGTCGAACGGAAGGTGACCAGCGATGCTGCGCCGCCACCACCCGTCTTCACTGATGGCAGGTAGCGCCAGCATCCGACGTGTCTGCTCCGCGCGCACAGCATGCGGCAGCGCCTGGAGAAGCTCCGTACTCAGCTGCGCCTGCCCGAGGTCGACGTACTGCGTCACAGCCGCAAAGATCACCGCCCGCCGCGACGGCTCCAGTGTCTCGAGGAAGGTGGCCAGCTGCGGCCACAGGATCCGTCCGAGGGTGATGAGCTCGTCGTCGGAGTACCTGTGCAGGCGACGCAGGAACGCCGGAGTAAGCGCCCGCGTCGCCACGCCGCGCCGGTCAGGTGCGAGCAGCAGCTCCAGCACCCCTGCCGGGTCCCGGTCCGTGAGCGGACCGATGATGTCGAGCACTGCGACGGGCAGGTCGTGCGCAGGTACCGCCTGCTTGATCAGCTCCAGTACCGCGTCCGGTGCGTGCTCTAGTGACGCGGTGACGCCGTGGCCGACGCTCTGCCACCACTCGTCATTGGCCGGGAGCGTCTGACGAGCAAACGCGAGTACTTCGTCCGGATGATGCTTCGCGAGCTGACGCCAGCCGCCAGGCGTCACGCAGTACGCCAGCTCGGGCAGCAGCCGCGCCACGGTCGCGTGATCGGTTGCGTCCAGCAGACCGGTCGCCGCCACGTCACCCCAGCGCGCCCGGTGCTCGTCGATCAGCCGTACGGCGAGATGCTCGCGGCGCTGCCGACGTACCAGGGCCACCAGCTTCGAGCGCAGTGCCGCGGGCGCGTCGTCGTACACGATCCGCAGGTCGTCGTCCGCGACCGGAACCCCGCGACGGACCGCGGCGAGCGCCCGGGTCTGCACGGCCGGATCCGGGTCCCGAAGCATCCGGCCGACGTACGACGCCTCGCGGGTGACCTCGGCAATCTGGAGACCGAGGACGCGCTCGAACGAGGTACCTCGGCCCAACTCGTCGAGGAGACTCACCAGCTGCGGCGCCTGGTCGGCGAGCAGGCGTACGCGCTGTCCGTACGAAAGTCCGTCGATCGATCGCAGCAGCTCGGGCAGACGCATGCGCCCATCCTGCCCAATGGGTGGTGTCAGCTCCTCAGCGAGGCGTCCAGGATCGCGTCGACAACCTCGTCGAGAGGGCGCGCGGTGTCGATGATTGTGCCCTCGGGTACGCCTTCTCTGGTGGCGTGCAGGCGGACGATGAATTCCTTCTGTTCGTCGTCCCCGCCCCAGTCGTCGGCCTCGCGATTTGCCAGCCTCCGCTTGAGGGTTTCGGCGTCCACGTCCAGCACGATGACCTTGTCGAACACGTCCAGGAATTTGGTGAAGTTCCTCGAACCGCCACAGAAGAAGGCGATCTCTTCGGTCGTACTCGCGGCGATCTCGCGGACCTTGGCGACGTCCCAGATGTGGTTGTAGTAGCCGTGGACCTCGTCGCGTTCTCCGGTTTCCGGATCGCCCGGATAGGCGAGTTCGTCGTCGCCGTCAACGGCTGTGTAACCGCGCTTCCGAAGCTCGCGGCACACCGAACTCTTGCCGGTGCCGGAACCGCCCTCGACAAGGTAATTGCGTTTTGCCATGGGCTTCAGGGTAGTCAGAAGCACCGTCGAAGGAATGTGAATTAATGGCCGGCGGCCAGCCGCAGCTCGGCGAACGCCGCGGCCAGTTTCGGCAACGTGTAGTGGGCATTCAGGCCGCTCGGATTCGGCAGGATCCAGACCCGGGTGGCGCCGATCATCCGATCCTGCTTGCCCACTGCCGCCGTACGGTCCCCAAAAGCGTCGCGGTACGCCGTGACACCGAGCACCGCCAGCCACTCGGGCTGGACGTCGAGCACCTTCTTCACCAGGTTCTCGCCTCCCGCCACGAACTCGGCGCGCGTCAACTCCGCGGCCTTCGCCGACGGCCGGTCGACCACGTTGGTGATCCCGAGCCGGTAGGTCAGCAACTCCTGCTGCTCGACCGGCTGCAGTTGGCGGGGCGTGAATCCGCTCAGGTGCAACGCCGGCCAGAACCGGTTCCCCGGCCGCGCGAAGTGATGCCCGGTCTCCGCCGACATCAGCCCGGGATTGATCCCACAGAACAACACTCGCAACCCGTCACCGACGACATCCGGTATCCCCTCCACGCCCCAAACCCTAGACCGAGGCCTTCGTCAACCCAGGGTTGACGGAGCAAGGTTGTCAACCTAGGGTTGACGGCATGACTCCCGGACCTGATCTGCAGCAGCTCATCAACACGATCAAGGCCGACGCCGGTAGCGACGACGAGCTGGAGCAGCTCGGGACCGCGGCGGCGACGATCAACGAACTGACCGCCACCAGCGACGCCGCCCTCGGCTTCTTCGTCGACCGGGCCCGCGGCGCGGGGAAGTCCTGGGTCGAGATCAGCACCGTGCTCGGCGTCAGCAAACAAGCCGCCCACAAACGCTTCGCCGACTCGTGGACCGCCCGCCCGGCGTTCGAGCGCTACACCCAGCGAGCCCGCGCCGTCGTCGGGGCGGCCGGCGGTATCGCCCGCGAACGCAACCACGATTTCATCGGCACCGAGCACCTGCTGCTCGCGATGTACAAGGAGCCCGGCGCGATCGCGGCAAAGGTCCTCGTCCAGCACGGCATCACCGAGGACTCGGTCCGCACGGCGGTCGATGTCCAGAGCCCGGCGGGGCAGCCGAGCGACCAGCCGAAGAGCCTCGACGCCGAGAATCCGCCGTACACGCGCCGCGCGGCGCACGTTCTCCAAGGAGCGGTCGGTGAGGCGGTGACACTCGGCCACAACTACGTGGGTACCGAGCATCTGCTGCTCGCGTTCTACCGGGACCAGGCGGGCATCGCCACGAAGATCCTGCTCGAGCAGGGCCTGGAGGAGTCAGCTGCCTGGACCGATATCCGTGCCGCCCTCGAAGGGTTCACGAAGTAAGTTGGGCGCATGCCTGACTGGTCTGCGCGGTTGAACGAGTTGGCGGTGGCGGCCGAGGTCACCGGTGCGGTGCTCGGGATCTGGCACGACGGCGAGACGACCATAGCGCCGTACGGCGTCCTGAACGCCACGACCGGCGTCGAGACCACCGCCGACTCGCTCCTCCAGATCGGCTCGATCAGCAAGCCGTGGACCGCGTCGATGATCGTCCAGCTCGCCGCCGAGGACCGGTTCGGCCTGGACGACCCGATCGTCAAGTTGTTGCCCGAGGCACCTGTTGACCCGCGGATCACGGTCCGTCACCTGCTGACCCATACCAGTGGCATCGACGGCGACCTGTTCACCGATACGGGTCGCGGTGACGACTGCCTGCAGCGGTACGTCGCTCTGCTCGCGGACGTGGACCAGCTCTTCGAGCCCGGTACGGCGTATTCGTACTGCAATGCCGGATTCGTGCTGCTCGGCCGGTTGATCGAGGTCCTCGACGGCGGGACCTGGGACGAGTCACTGAAGGCCCGTCTGGTCGAGCCGCTCGGCCTGACCCACACCGTCACCCTGCCGGAGGAGGCGATCCTGGAACGCGCCGCGGTCGGTCACCTGGCGACGGACGGCTCGCGCGTGAAGACGTGGCAACTCCCGCGCAGCATCGGCCCCGCCGGGACGATCACTGCGAGCGCCGGCGACCTGCTCGAGTTCGCCCGGATGCACCTGGCCGACGGGCGGTACGCCGCCATGCAGGAGCCGCAGGTTCCGTTCGCGGCCGGCATCGGTGGCTTCATCGACCTCGGTCTGACCTGGCGCATCTACGACTGGGGCGGCCGGCGCCTGTTCGGTCACGACGGGTCGACGATCTCCCAGCTCGCCTTCCTGCGGATCGATCCGGAGGCGCGGCTGGCCATGTGCCTGCTGACCAACTCCGGCAACGGCACCCGCCTCTTCGAGCCGCTCGCCTCCGAGGTGTTCACGGAGTACGCCGGTGTCGCGCATCCGCCCGCGCCGCAGCCGATCGACGTACCGGTCGACGACCGCCACGCGGGCCGGTACGAGCGCGCCAGCGTCCGGCTCGATGTCGCGAAGCGTGACGACGAGCTGGTAATGGTCTATTCCGCGACGGGCGATCGCCTGCTGTTCTCGGAGGACCCGGTGCACGAGTACGAGTTGCGCCCGACGGAACCGGCCGACGGCAACCATTTCGTCACCCGCGAGTCGCCGGCGCACCCGTGGGTGCCGGTCACGTTCACCCCCACGCATGTCTTCACTGGCGGACGTGTCACGCCCAGGCGGTGAGATATTTGAGGTGCGCTTTGGGTGCGGCGAGCTAACGTCGTCAGGGTGACTAGTGCACCTGCTGAACTCCCTCGTAAAGCCGGTGACCTCCGGGCCGCCGGGTATCTTCCTCGGTCGATCAAGGCCGAGATCCGTGACAACCTCCTGAAACAGCTCCGGGCCGGGCGTGATCCCTGGCCCGGCATCGTCGGCTTCGGCCGCACGGTGATTCCCCAACTCGAACGCGCCCTGATCGCCGGGCACGACGTCGTACTGCTCGGTGAGCGGGGCCAGGGCAAGACGCGCCTGCTGCGCACGCTGGTCGGGCTGCTCGACGAATGGACCCCGGTCATCGAGGGCGCCGAGCTGCCCGAGCATCCGCTCGACCCGATCACGCCCGCCTCGCGCCGCCGCGCCGCCGAACTCGGCGACGACCTGCCGGTCGCCTGGCTGCACCGCGATCTGCGGTACGCCGAGAAGCTCGCCACCCCCGACACCTCGGTCGGCGACCTGATCGGTGACGTGGATCCGGTGAAGGTTGCCGAGGGCCGCAGTCTCGGCGACCCGGAGACCATCCACTTCGGACTGGTCCCGCGGGCGCACCGCGGCATCGTCGCGATCAACGAGCTGCCCGACCTCGCCGAGCGCATCCAGGTCGCGCTGCTGAACGTGATGGAGGAGCGCGATATCCAGGTCCGCGGGTACACGCTGCGGCTGCCGCTCGACGTGTTGCTGGTGGCAACGGCCAACCCCGAGGACTACACCAACCGCGGCCGGATCATCACGCCGCTGAAGGACCGTTTCGGCGCCGAGGTCCGGACCCACTACCCGCTCGACATCGACGCCGAGGTGGACGTGATCCGGCAGGAGGCCGAGTTCACCGCCGAGGTCGGCGAGCCGTTGCTGGAGGTGCTGGCCCGGTTCGTGCGGCACCTGCGCGAGTCGACGTCGATCGACCAGCGGTCCGGGGTGTCCGCCCGGTTCGCGGTCGCCGCGGCCGAGACGATCGCCGCCGCCGCGCTGCGCCGCTCGGCGATCACGGGCGAGGAGCCCGCGGTGGCCCGCCCGGTGGACCTCGAGGCAGTTCCCGCCGTACTGCGGGGCAAGCTCGAGTTCGAGCCGGGTGAAGAGGGGCGCGAGATCGAACTGCTTGAGTACCTCCTGCGCCGGTCGGTGGCGGACACCGCACGCGAGCGGTTCGCCGGTCTCGACCTCACGCCGCTCGCCCACGCCATTGCCGACGGCAACCTTGTGACGACGGGGGAGCGGGTGCCCGGCCGGGACGTCTTGGCCGCGCTGCCGGAGCTGCCTGTCCTGCACGATGTCGCCGCCCGCGCCGGCGTCGAGCCGGACGACTCGTCCGGACGGATCGCCGCCGCGATCGAACTCGCCCTGGAGATGCTGTACCTGTCCAAACGCGTCGCCAAGGACGCCGACGACGACACGACCGTCTACGGGGCCTGACATGTCGGCTTCGATTCCGGAAGGCTGGTCCTACGGGCCGTGGCACGACGGGCCGGATCCTCTGAAGGCGCCGGCGGATCTGCGGGATGCGCTGGACGAGATCGGCCGGGACGTGATGAACGGGTCGTCGCCACGGTCCGCGCTGGAGGAACTGCTCCGGCGCGGCACCCGGAACACCCAGGGCCTGGACGACCTGAGCCGCCGGTTGTGGGAGCGCCGCCGCGAGATCGAGCGGCGGCACAACCTCGACGGCACGCTGCGGGACGTCCAGCGGCTGCTGAACGAGGCGCTGGAAGCGGAGCGGCGCGAGCTGTTCCCGAATCCGTCCGACGACGCGCGGTTCAAGGAGGCCGAGCTCGACGCGCTTCCCTCTGGTACGGCGGCCGCCGTACGGGAGTTGGCGAACTACCAGTGGGAGTCGTCGGAGGCTCGGGAGAAGTACGAGCAGATCCGTGAGCTGCTCGGACGGGAGCTGCTCGGTTCGCGGTTCGAGGGCATGAAGGAGGCGCTGCAGCAGACCACACCCGAGGATGTCGAGGCGATCAACGAGATGCTCGCCGACCTCAACGCCCTGCTGGCGGCCCACGCGCAGGGCCGGCCCGAGGTACCGGAACTCTTCGAGGAGTTCATGGCCAACCACGGCGAGTTCTTCCCGGAGAATCCGCGGAACGTCGACGAGCTGATCGACGTACTCGCGCAGCGGGCGGCCGCCGCGCAACGGATGATGAACTCGATGACACCCGAACAGCGCGCCGAGCTGGCGGAGCTTTCGCAGCAGGCGTTCGGCAGTCCGCAACTCGCGCAGCAGTTGGCGCAGCTGGACGCCCAGCTGCAGTCGTTGCGGCCGGGGGAGGACTGGTACGGGTCGGAGCAGATGCGTGGTGACGATCCGCTCGGCCTCGCCGAGGGCGCGCAGGCGATGTCCGACCTCGCGGAACTGGACGCGTTGGCGGAGCAGTTGGCGCAGTCGTATCCGGGGGCCCGGCTCGAGGACATCGATCTCGAGGCGCTCACCCGTCAGCTGGGTGACGAGGCGACGGTCGACGCGCGTCGGCTGAGTGAGCTGGAACGGCAGTTGCGTGATCAGGGTCTGATCGAGCGGGCACCCGACGGTTCGCTGCGGTTGTCGCCGAAGGCGTTGCGTCAGCTCGGTCAGACAGCGTTGGCCGACGTACTGCGGACCGCTCGGGGATCAGGTGAACGGGACGCGGCCAACGCGGGCGCGGCCGGTGAGCTGAGTGGATCGTCGCGTCGGTGGGAGTTCGGGGATACCCAGCCGTGGGACGTGCCGCGGACGGTGCGGAACGCCGTACTGCGGAGTGCGACGCTCGATGGGTCCGTCAAGCTTGATGTGGCGGACGTGGAGATCGCGGAGACCGAGCATCGGGCCCGGGCCGCGGTGGCGTTGCTGGTCGACACGTCGTGGTCGATGGTGCAGGAGGGTCGCTGGCTGCCGATGAAGCGGACGGCGCTCGCGTTGCATCAGCTCATCTCGACGCGGTACCGGAACGACGCGTTGCAGCTGATCACGTTCGGCCGGTACGCCGGGGTTGTCGAGCTGCCCCAGCTGATCGGGATGGAAGGCACCTGGGAACAGGGCACGAACGCGCACCACGCGCTGCTCCTCGCCGGTCGTCATCTGCGGCGGCACCCGGACGCGCAGCCCGTCGTACTGATGGTGACAGACGGGGAACCGACCGCCCACCTCGAGCCCGACGGCACGGCCGAGTTCTCGTACCCACCCGAGGCAGCCACGCTCCGCAAGACGATCTTCGAGGTCGACCGACTGGCCAAGCTCGGCGCCTCGCTGACCGTCTTCCGCCTTGGTGACGACCCGCGCCTGAACGCGTTCGTCGACCTACTGGCCCGCCGCAGCGGCGGCCGAGTCCTGGCCCCCGACGCTGACGGCCTAGGCGCAGCCGTAGTAGGCGACTACCTCCGAACCCGCCGCAAGCTGTAGGCCGACCACCGCACGGGGCCCTGGGACATGGAATGACATGTCCCAGGGCCCTAGTTCAGAGCGTTGTGCGGAGTTGCTGGATTGCTGTTGTGAGGTTGCGTAGGGCGGGGGCGATCTCTGCGTAGGTGCGGGTTTTCAGGCCGCAGTCGGGATTGATCCAGAGCTGGTCAGCGGAGGTCGTGGCGAGAGCCGCTTGGATCAGGGCAGTGAGTTCTTCAATGGTCGGGATCCGGGGCGAATGGATGTCGTAGACCCCCGGGCCGACCCCGCGCCGGAAACCGGCGGCGGCGAGATCCGCCAACACCTCCATCCGCGAGCGCGCCGCCTCGATCGTGGTGACGTCGGCATCCAGACCGTCGATCCCGGAGATGACCGCGCCGAACTCCGAGTAGCACAGATGCGTATGTACCTGAATCTCCGCAGGCGCTCCACCGGTCGCTAGCCGGAACGCGCCGACCGCCCACTCCAGGTACGCCTTCCGCTCGGCGTTGCGGAGCGGCAGGAGTTCGCGGAGCGCGGGTTCGTCCACCTGGATGATCCGGATCCCGGCCGCGCCGAGATCGGCGACCTCGTCCCGGATCGCCAGCGCGACCTGATCCGCCGTCACCTGCAGCGGCTGGTCGTCACGCACGAACGACCAGGCCAGGATCGTCACAGGCCCGGTCAGCATGCCCTTCACCGGCCGCGCGGTCAGCGACTGCGCGTACGACGACCACTGCACCGTCATCGGAACGGGCCGCGACACATCGCCGTACAGGATCGGCGGCCGGACGCAGCGGCTGCCGTACGACTGCACCCAGCCGTACTTCGTGGTCGCGAATCCGTCCAACTGCTCAGCGAAGTACTGGACCATGTCGTTGCGCTCGGGCTCGCCATGGACAAGCACGTCCAGCCCGAGGTCCTCCTGCAGCGCGATGACCTGTGCGATCTCGGACCGCATCCGCTCGTCGTACGCCGCCTGATCGATCCTGCCCTTGCTGAGGTCGGCTCGGGTACGACGGATCTCCCCGGTCTGCGGGAACGAGCCGATCGTGGTGGTGGCGAGCTTCGGCAGGTCGAGTGATTCCTGCGCGGTACGGCGGTCGTCGTACGGCGGACGCTGTCGGTCCTCGGGCCGGATCGTGGCGACCCGGTCGCGGACGGCCTGCTCACGGGCCAGGTCGGACTCCTTGAGCGGACCGCCAGCCGGGTTCACGGCATCCACTACGACGCCGGCGTCCTCGTTCAACGCGCGACCGAGCAGGACGACCTCGTCCACCTTCTGACGGGCGAAGGCGAGCCGGGCACGGACCTGTGGATCGAGGTCCTCCTCGACGTCGACGTCGTACGGGACGTGGAGGAGTGAGCAGGACGTCGACACCTCCAGCCGACCGACGGAACCGGCGAGCGTGGCGCAGGTGGAGAGCGCGTCACTCAGCGCGGTTCGCCAGACGTTCCGGCCGTCGATGACGCCGGCCACGACCGTCTTGTGGCGGAGTGATCGCAGTCCGGCGATCTGTTCGACGAGGCCAGGGGAGGAGACAAGATCGAGGGCCAGGCCGTCGACACCGGTCGAGGTCAGCACGGGTAGCGCGGGGGCGGGGTCGCCGAAGTACGTCGCGACCAGCAGGCGTGGCCGGTCTGTCAGGTCGGCGAGCTTGGTGTACGCGCGGTGCAGAGCGTCGAGTTCCGCCGGGGTGCGGTCCTGAACGAGCGCGGGTTCGTCGAGCTGCACCCAGTCGGTGTCGAGGTGGGTGAGCAATTCGGCGTACACGTCGACGAGTTGGTCCAGCAAGGTCAGCGGCTGGACGTCGTTGGACTTTGAGAGCAGCAGGAAGGTGAGTGGTCCGATCAGGACCGGGCGGAGGTTGATGTCGTGCTCGCGGGCTTCGGCCAGTTCGGTCAGGATCTTGGCTGGGTTCAGGGTGAAGCGGGTCTCGCGGTCTAGCTCGGGCACCAGGTAGTGGTAGTTCGTGTCGAACCATTTGGTGAGCTCTAGCGGGGCGACGCCGTCGCGGCCACGGGCCATCGCGAAGTACTGGTCGAGGTCGCCGAGTCCACGGAAGCGGTCCGGGGCGACGCCGAACAGCTGGACGTGGTCGAGCATCTGGTCGTAGTTCGAGAAGGTGTTGCCGGGGATGGTGCCGAGACCGCGGGACTTCAGGTCGAGCCAGGTCTCCGCGCGGAGCCGGCGGGCTGTTGTTTCGAGTTGCGTCGCGTTGCCGTCGGCCCAGTACTGTTCCAGCGCGTGCTTGAGTTCGCGGCTGGGGCCGATCCGGGGGTAGCCCAGGATGGTGGTGCTGGTGTTCACGTCTCTCTCCTCGCGAGCGTGCCGATGGATCGGCGGATCGCTCGCGGGAAACGCAGGGACCACGGGTGCGCCGTGAGTCCGGGCGGGTCCTCCCACGAGACCACCGATCCCCCGCGCACCCGGCTGGGTGTGCGGGCCGGCGGCAGGTCTTCGGACTCACGGGCAAACCGGCTGTGCCATGACATGACCGGTGGACCTACTGGCCGTCGCTTCCCGGACGCTAGTCCAGTGCTCGTGACGGCGGTCGTTCCCGTTCACCGCTGCGGGGCAGTCCCGGATTCCCACCGGGTTCCCTCTTGCCTCGCCCAGCCACATCCTGCGTGACCACGCGAACCGTCGGCACTGTCGAGCGTACGCGCGCCGGACGCGGTTCGGCGTACGGCGAGACCAACGCCACTACCGCACGCGCCGCGCGATGGCCGGGTCCGGGGCCTTGCCCTGGAGGATGGCAGCCAGCACCTCGACACCATCGACCAGGCGAGGGCCTGGCCGCGCGAAGTACCCGTTGGCGTCGACCGCCCACACCGGAATGCCGGCCGGCAGTTCGCCCATCAGAAGCTCCGTCAACTCGGTAGCCCCGTCAAGCCCGAACCCGCACGGCGCCGACACCACCACCTCAGGCTTCGCGGCCGCGACCTCTCGCCAGTTGATCGCCTTCGACCGCTCGCCGGCCGCACCCAGCACATTCACCCCACCCGCCAGCGTCACCATCTCCGGCAACCAATGCCCCGGCGCAAACGGCGGATCCGTCCACTCCAACAACGCAACCCGCCCACCCCCACCTGCCAGCATCCCCAGGCGCGTGCGGAGGCTGTCCACCAACTGTGTGGCGTCTCGGCCGATTGCCTTTCCGATGGTCTCGATCGACTCGAGCACCTCGATCAGGTTGTGCGGATCCGTGCTCACCACCTCCGCACTGCACCCCAGGTAGGCGAGCGCCTCGTCGACGTCTGTCACGTCGATCGCGCACACCGCGCACAGGTCCTGGGTGATCACCACATCCGGTTCGAGCTCGCGCAGTGCACCCGCGTCCAGGTGATACAGATCCTCCCCAGCCGCGACCTTCCGCCGTACGACGGCGTCGATCTCGCCCGGTGTCAGACCCTCGGGAAGCGCGGTCGTCGACACGATCCGCCGGGCACGCGCAGCCGCCGGGTAGTCGCACTCGAAGGTGACACCGACCACATCCTCACCGGCCCCGAGCGCGAAACAGATCTCGGTCGCCGACGGGAGCAACGAGACGATACGCACCCCGCAGACTCTAGCCCGCCTACCCACCCCACCACCGACGAAACCGCCTCAGCGCCCGTCTCGAAGGTTTCATCGGTGAAGACGCCGAATGTCTCGCGTTGTCAATCAGGGAAGGGTTTTCCGACCTTCGACCTGTGGGGAGGGTCACGTCAGCATCGTGAGACCAGTGTTCAACTGGACTGGTTTTTGGGCTTACCCTGAAAGTACGCCCCCGCCGCCGGAGTCGACGGGCCAGCGGGCCATCTTCCCGCGCCTGAAAACACCCGCCTGCAACCCAGGGAGTGACCGTGCCGAAACTCGTCTACGACTTCGCCGAAGGCAACAAAGATATGAAGCAGCTCCTCGGCGGCAAGGGAGCGAACCTGGCCGAGATGACCAACCTCGGCCTGCCGGTGCCCCCCGGTTTCACCATCACCGCGGACGCCTGCCGCGCGTACCTGGAGACCGGCGCGGTCCCGGCCGACCTGGCCGACGAGATCGACCACCATGTGGCGCTGCTCGAGCAGAAGATGGGCAAGAAGCTCGGCCAGGCTGACGATCCGCTGCTGGTCTCGGTCCGCTCCGGTGCCGCCGTCTCGATGCCAGGCATGATGGAAACGGTCCTGAACGTCGGCCTCAACGACGACTCGGTGAACGGGCTCGCGCACCACTCCGGCAACCCCCGGTTCGCCTGGGACGCGTACCGCCGGCTGATCCAGATGTTCGGCAAGACCGTGCTCGGTATGGAAGGCGACGTATTCGAGGACGCGATCGAACAAGCCAAGCAGGCGAAGGGCACGCGCAACGACCTGGACCTGGACGCCGCCGATCTGAAGCGCCTCGTCGAGACGTTCAAGCAGGCCGTGCACGAGCACACCGACCGCGAGTTCCCTCAGGACCCGCGGACCCAGATGGACCTCGCGACCGAGGCAGTCTTCCGCTCCTGGAACTCGGACCGCGCGATCCTCTACCGCCGCCAGGAGCGCATCCCCACCGACCTCGGCACGGCGGTGAACATCTGCTCGATGGTGTTCGGCAACCTCGGCATGGACTCCGGCACCGGCGTCGCGTTCACCCGCGACCCGTCGAGCGGGCAGCCCGGCGTGTACGGCGACTACCTGCAGAACGCCCAGGGCGAGGATGTCGTCGCGGGCATCCGCAACACCGTCCCGCTCGCGGACCTCGAGCAGATCGACAAGGCGTCGTACGACGACCTGATGGAGATCATGGCGAAGCTCGAAGGCCACTACCGCGACCTGTGCGACATCGAGTTCACCGTCGAGCGCGGCAAGCTGTGGATGCTGCAGACCCGTGTCGGCAAGCGGACCGCGGCGGCGGCGTTCCGGATCGCGACCAGCCTGATCGACGAAGGCGTGATCGACACCGACGAGGCACTCAAGCGGGTGAAGGGCGCGCAGCTCGCGCAGCTGATGTTCCCGCGGTTCGACGCGGACGCCGCGACGGACCTGATCACCAAGGCGATCGGTGCGTCGCCGGGTGCGGCCTCGGGCAAGGTCGTGTTCACGTCGGCGGCCGCAGTCGAGGCCGCGGAGCGCGGCGAGAAGGTCATCCTGGTCCGGCGCGAGACCAACCCCGACGACCTGCACGGCATGATCGCGGCGCAGGGCATCCTGACCAGCCGCGGCGGCAAGACCTCGCACGCGGCCGTGGTCGCGCGCGGCATGGGCAAGACCTGTGTCTGCGGCGCCGAGGAGCTCGACGTGAACGTTGCCCAGGGCACCATCAAGGTGAACGGCACCGTGCTCGAGGCCGGCGAGTTGATCTCGATCGACGGAACCACGGGTGAGGTGTTCCGCGGCGAGGTCCCGGTCGTACCGTCCCCGGTCGTGCAGTACTTCGAGGGCACGCTGGCCCCGGACGCGGGCGACGAGCTGGTCGCGTCGGTGCACCGGTTGATCACGCACGCGGACGACGTACGGCGACTCGGCGTACGGACCAATGCGGACACCGCGGACGACGCGGCGCGGGCGCGGCGGTTCGGGGCGTCGGGGATCGGGCTGTGCCGGACCGAGCACATGTTCCTGGGGGAGCGGCGCGAATCCGTGGAGCGGCTGATCCTCGCGGACAACGACGCGGATCGCGAGGCCGCGCTGGCCGAGCTGGAACCCTTGCAGCGCGGGGACTTCCTGGAGCTGCTCGGCGCGATGGACGGGCTGCCGGTGACGATCCGGCTGATCGACCCGCCGCTGCACGAGTTCCTGCCGTCGATGGAGGAGCTGGCGGTCAAGGTCGCGGTGGCGCGCGAGCGGGGCGAGGAGTCGGAGCACGATGTGAAGCTGCTCGCGGCGGTCGAGCGGCTGCACGAGGAGAACCCGATGCTCGGCCTCCGCGGGGTAAGGCTCGGGCTGGTGATCCCCGGTTTGTTCGCGATGCAGGTCCGGGCGATCGCGTCGGCGACCGCCGAGTTGCGGGCCCAGGGCAAGGATCCGCGGCCGGAGATCATGATCCCGCTGGTCGGCGCCGTACAGGAGCTGCATTTGGCCCGCGACGAGGTGGAACGCGTGCTGGCTGACTACCCTGGCGGCACCGAGATCCCGATCGGCACGATGATCGAGCTGCCGCGGGCCGCGGTGATCGCGGACCAGATCGCCGAGGCGGCCGACTTCTTCTCGTTCGGCACCAACGACCTGACCCAGACCACGTGGGGCTTCAGCCGTGACGACGTCGAGGGTGCGTTCTTCTCGCGGTACCTGGAGAAGGGCATCTTCGCGGTGTCGCCGTTCGAGTCGATCGACCGGGAAGGCGTCGGCGCGCTGGTGCGGACCGGTGTGGACCGCGGGCGAGCGACCAAGCCGGACCTCAAGCTCGGCATCTGCGGCGAGCACGGAGGCGACCCCGACAGCATCCACTTCTTCCACGAGGTCGGCCTCGACTACGTCTCCTGCTCGCCGTTCCGTATTCCAGTAGCACGCCTGGAGGCAGGCCGGGCAGCATTGGCCGGGTGAGCAGACAGAACCTTCGGCAGACCTTCGGAGAAGACGCGGAGCTGTACGACCGCGTTCGGCCGGCCTATCCGCGCGAGCTCTTCGACGAGCTCGCGCGGATCGCCGGGGATCGGCCGAAGGTGCTGGAGATCGGGCCCGGGACCGGCCAGGCGACTGCTGCCATGGTGCAGCGTGGCTGGTCGGTCACCGCGGTCGAGCTGAGTCCGGAGCTCGCGGGCGTACTGCAGCGGAAGCTTCCCGAGGTCGAGGTCATCGTCGCGGACTTCGACACCTGGGAGCTGCCGTCGGCGGAGTTCGACCTGGTCATCTCGGCGACCGCGTTCCACTGGCTCGATCCGGCGACGCGCGTCCAGCGCTGTGTGGACGTGCTGCGGCCGGGTGGCGCGCTGGCGGTCGTGTCGACGCATCACGTCGCGGGCGGCTCCGAGCAGTTCTTCGTCGACGTGCAGTCCTGCTACGACCGGTTCACCGACGATGCGGTGAAGGGCGGTTTGCCGGCCGCGGACGACGTACCGGTGGATCCGGCAGGGCTCGGGGAGACGCAGCTTTTCGGGACCGTGGAGTTCCGCAGCTATGCGTGGGATGCGGTCTATTCGACGGCCGAGTACCTCGAACTTCTGTCCTCGTATTCGGGTCATCGGGCCTTGACAACGGACCGGCGTGACCGACTGTACGAGTGCATCGGCGTGTTCATCGATGCGGCCGGGGGTTCGATCACGAAGCGTTATCTCAATCAACTGTCTGTAGGAATTTCCCTTAACCAACCCCTTGCGTAGGGGGCCATCGGCTGGTGAGAATATCCGGGCGGGAAGGGAGATCACTCGTCGACTTTCGGGTCTGACCTGAACCAGCCGCTGTGGCGGCTCGTGACTCCCTTTCCCGCACCAAATCTCCTTGTTTCCAAGGGCATTGTAGAGTTCGGGGCATGGCCCAATATGTCGTTCAGCTGCGCTTCGACGTTGACCGGACCGACCGCCGGATGGAGGTCCGTCCGGCGCACCGCGAGTACCTCACCGCGCTGAAGGCCGACGGCAAGCTCGTCGCCGCCGGACCGTTCGCCGACCAGACCGGTGCGCTGCTCGTGTACGACGTCGCCGACGAGGCAGAGCTCCGCGACATCCTCGCCAAGGACCCGTACACCCCGGCCGACGTCTACGAGATCGCCACCCTCGCCGAATGGCAGCCGCTCTTCCCGTTCAGCTGACGGTCAGGCGTCGGCGCCTTCCATGTTCAGGTGGTCGACGTACGCCCAGAGCCAGACCAGGGGAGCGAGGACCAGTTCGGGCTCGTTGTCATCGTCGGCGATGAACAGCATCGACGCCTCGCCGTTGGTGAGGTCCTCGATGACCGCCTCGCACATCTCGAGCGCGACCTCGAACGGCACCAGCCGCGGGCCGTTCTCCCAGCGCGGCTCGGGCAGCGGCAGGACCGGTGCCTCGTCCGTCCCGTCCAGCTCGACCGAGACCTTCTGCAGCTCCTCGTACAGGTCGAACGAGATCAGCCCCGCGAGCGGCCGCCCGTCCAGACCGACCAGGTACGGGTCGTCGGCGCCGTCGCGGAACGCGTCCCGGATGTCCGGCAGCGCCGCCTTGAGATCGGACGCCTCGAGGTACGGCGCCTCGTCCGGCTCCTCGTCGGCCTCCGCCTCGATCAGCCCGCTGCGCATCTGGTCGAACTGGTGCAGCAGCGCGTTCAACTCGTCGTACGCGCCACCGCCCGGCGCCTTCTGCGCACGCGCCTCCAGGTCACGCAGGTGCTCGATCAGCTCGTCCTCGAAGTGCAGCTCGTACCGCGGGAGGCCCGGCTCGCGGCCGGCGTTGATCTGCGCGACCAGCTGCGTCGACACCGGCCCGATCCGCTCGGCGAGCACCTCCAGCGGCGTGGTGGGCTTCTCCTCGTCGTCGTGCGCGCAGGAGTCGTCCTCGCCCTTCCCGTCACCTTCCATCGCGAGCAGCACCTGGAACGCCTGGAAGGACAGCAGCGCGGCGGTCGCCATCGTCCCGTCGCCGATCAGCATCAGCGGGTTGCCGCCGGCCTCGGTACGGCGTACGTGGTCGGACATCAGCGTCGCGGCCTGCTCGACGTTCACCTGACTGGCCAGCGAGGACAGCCCATGATCCGTGTCCACTCCGAGCAGCTCGACCAGCCGCTCGGAGCTCATGTCGAAGTTGGAGCGCAGGTAGTACCGCAGCCAGCCGGCGTCGACCGGGTTGCCGAGCAGGTCCGCGATCCGGGCCCGGAAGTCGGCCAGGTCGGCGATCGCCAGCACCACGAGCACTGGCTGGTCGCCGTCGCCGATCACCAGCGGCCGGGTGTCCCCGTTGTGGAAGCCTTCGATGACCTGGTGCAGGCTGTCCGCGGCAGCCTCCAGCGGCCACGACTCCGCCTCGAACTCGTTGACCACCGCGGCGGAGGTGTCCTCGGGCATCTGCTGGTCCTCTCCGAGTGGCGGCGGGAGTTTTGATAACTCTAGGCGGCGGCTGTATCAACAGACCGTGCGGGGCCTGTCGAGGGTGGGTACAGGAGTCGACGTGACGTTGGATACGCTGACACCGGCGGGTCGGTGCAGACGTATCTCATATATGAGATAAGGTCCCGCGCATGACCGATGACTACCTGAGCCGGATCGGAAATCTCATCCGGGACGCCCGTAAGCATCGCGGCTGGACGCAGACGCAGCTCGCGGAAGTACTGAACACCAGCCAGAGTGCGGTGAACAGGATCGAGAAGGGTCATCAGAACCTCACCCTCGAGATGCTCGCCCGGATCGGCGAGGCGCTCGACTCCGAAATTGTCTCTCTCGGCGGCGGCCCGGTCCACCTCCGTGTCGCCGGCGGCCGGAGATTGTCCGGCGCCATCGACGTGAAGTCGAGCAAGAACGCGGGCGTCGCGCTGCTCTGCGCATCGCTGCTGAACAAGGGCCGTACGACGTTGCGCAAGGTCGCGCGCATCGAGGAGGTCAACCGCCTGCTCGAGGTGCTGAACTCGATCGGCGTCAAGACCACCTGGCTGAACGACGCCGGCGACCTGGAGATCATCCCGCCGACGCACCTCGACCTCAGTGCGATGGATGCCGAGGCGGCCCGTCGTACCCGCTCCATCATCATGTTCCTCGGTCCGCTGCTGCACCGCGAGGACGCGTTCGAGCTGCCGTACGCCGGCGGCTGCGATCTCGGCACCCGCACCGTCGAGCCGCACCTGACCGCGCTGCGGCCGTTCGGTCTCGAGGTGAAGGCGACCGGCGGGCAGTACCACGCCCTGGTGAACCGGGCAATCGCCCCGGGCAAGCCGATCGTGCTGACCGAGCGCGGCGACACCGTGACCGAGAACGCGATCATGGCCGCAGCCCGGTACGACGGTGTCACGGTGATCCGCAACGCCAGCCCGAACTACATGGTCCAGGACCTGTGCTTCTACCTCGACCTGCTCGGCGTGAAGATCGACGGCATCGGCACCACGACGCTGACCGTGCACGGCAAGGCCGACATCGACGTGGACGTCGACTACGCGCCGTCCGAGGACCCGATCGAGGCGATGAGCCTGCTGACCGCGGCGATCGTCACGAAGTCCGAGATCACCATCCGGCGCGCGCCGGTGGAGTTCCTGGAGATCGAGCTCGCGCTGCTGGAGGAGATGGGGCTCGACTACGACCGCAGTACGGAGTACCTCGCCGAGAACGGCCGTACCCGGCTCGTCGACCTCACCACCCGGCCGTCGAAGCTGCACGCGCCGATCGACAAGATCCACCCGATGCCGTTCCCGGGCCTGAACATCGACAACCTGCCGTTCTTCGCGGTGATCGCGGCGACCGCCACCGGGCAGACGCTGATCCACGACTGGGTCTACGAGAACCGCGCGATCTACCTGACCGACCTGAACAAGCTCGGCGGCCGGGTCAAGCTGCTCGACCCGCACCGCGTGATGGTCGAGGGGCCGACGCACTTCTCCGGCGCCGAGATCATGTGCCCGCCGGCGCTCCGCCCGGCCGTCGTGACGCTGATCGCGATGATGGCCGCGAAGGGTACGTCGGTCCTGCGCAGCGTCTACGTGATCAACCGCGGCTACGAGGACCTGGCGACCCGGCTGAACTCGCTAGGCGCTCAGATCGAGACCTTCCGGGACATCTGAGTTCTGCTCTGAATCTGGGTCTTGCAGGAATGCGACGGCTTCGGTGATCACTGCCGGGTCCGAGAGGATCCGGCGGTGGCCGAGGCCGGTCGTCGGCAGGAAGTGCGCGCGGTCGCCGTAGTTGCGTAGCAGCACCTGGGCCTGCGCCGGGTCGACGATCTCGTCCTCGTCGTTGTGGATCACCAGGAGCTCGAGCTTTCCGGCCGTCACCGAGAAGCGCGTCCAGATCTGGTCGTCGCCGTCGAAGTACCCGCGCTCGATCTGTCGCCGCAGTTGCTGATTGATCTTCGGCCCCAGGCCGAGCTGGGCGCAGAACGTGTCGGCCAGGTACGCGAAGTCCGCGACGCCGCTGATCATCACCAGCCGTTTGGCCGCGACGCCCTCGCGGACGGCGTACAGCGCGAACGGTACGCCGAGCGAGTGCGCGATCACGCCCTCGAACGGGCCGTGGCGTTCCTCCAGTGCGCGGATGATCCGCTGGTGGCCGAGGATCGACACGACGTCGCCGTCCGAGTCCCCGTGCGCGGGAGCGTCGTACGACACTGGGCTGTACCCGAGCTCGAGCAGGCGCGTGATGAATCCGGCGTACCGCGAGGCGCGGGAACGCCAGCCATGGACGAGGAGCACCGGGCGGTTGCCGTCGCCCCAGTTGTAGGTCTTCACATTGTCGACAATCTCGACCCGTGCGGCATTGTGAACAATCTGCTCATCCGGACGGACCCGACCGCGGGCGAGCGGACGCCGCCACAGGTTGAACGCGAGCCGCCCGCCGAGTCGCGGTGACAACACTCCGATTGTCTGCAATCCGACACTGACCAGCTTCTGCATGAGATCCCCTCCGTCAAACTATACGAACGGTCGTATTATTAGTTTCGCACAGGCTAGCAGTCAACGGGACTTAGGATCGGGAATCGTGGAGAAGGTCGACGGACGGCTGGCGCGGGGTGACCAGACCCGCCGCGCCGTCCTGCGCCGCGCGGTCGACATCGCGTCGGTCGACGGGCTCGAAGGGCTGTCGATCGGGCGGCTCGCGACCGAGCTCGGGATCAGCAAGAGCGGGCTGTTCGCGCATTTCGGCTCCAAGGAGGAGCTGCAGTTGGCGACAGTCCGGGCCGCGCGCCGGATCTACGCCGACAACGTCGTGATTCCGGCGTACGAGGTGGAGCCCGGTCTCGGGCGGGTGTGGGCGCTGAGCAGGCACTGGCTGGACTACTCGCGGAGTCGCGTGTTCCCGGGCGGATGCTTCTTTCAGAAGGTCTCGCACGAGTTCTCCGCGCGTGGCGGCGCAGTGCACGAGTACCTCGCGTCCGTCCATCACGAGTGGATGGACCTGATCGAGACCGCGGTCGCCGAGGCTGTCGAACGGGGTGAGCTCGCGGCGGATCCGGTGCAGCTCGCGTTCGACCTGAACGCGTACTACGAGGCCGCGAACCTCGCCTCGATCCTGCACAACGACGAGACGGGGTACGAGCGCGCGCGTCAGGCGGTGCGGATCCGGTTGGAGTCGGCGGTCGTCCCAGGTACGCCGGTGCCTTGGTGAGTCGGCAGGTCGCGGCGCCCACGGATCGGTGACGCGAGCAGGACCAGACCGGCCAGCGGTACGCCGGCCGTCGTGATCCAGAGGGCAGGAGTGAGGCCCAGGGTCTGGCCGAGCGTTCCGCCGAGCAGCGCGCCGAGCGGGATGGTGCCGTAGTTGACGAAGGCGTTCGTCGCGGTCAGCCGGCCGAACAGGTCAGGTGGACAGTAGGACTGGAGGAACGTCGCCTTCACGACATTTCCACCGACCACTCCCAGGCTCACGCCGAACGCGCCGACCACGTAGAACCACGGGCTCGCGCCACCCAACGGGATCAGCAACGCCAGCGTCGGCAGGCCGAGCTCGCACAGCAGCAGCGCACGCGCCGTACCGAACCGCATCATCTTGCGGCCGAGGAGCGCGCCGAGTACACCGCCGCTGGAGGCCGCCGCGATCAGGGCACCGACCGTGCCGGCGGTCAGCCCGGCCTCGCGGACCAGAAACACGACGACGATCGCCTGATAGCCCATCAGGGCGAGGTTCGAGACCGCGCCGAAGATCGTCAACGTACGCAGCCAGACGTCGTGCGCGACCAGCCTGATGCCCTCCCGGATCGCACCCGCCTGCCGAGGCGCGTTCGTACGGCGTTCCCGGAAGCGGATCGCGGCGAGACAACCGAGCGCGACCACGAAGCTGGCCGCGTCGACGAACAGCGCATTGGCCGCGCCCGCGAACTGGACCAGGAGCCCACCACATCCGAGTCCCGCGATCTGCGCAGCGGACGCGCTGCCGTGGAGTTTCGCATTGCCCTCGGCGTGATCGGACGGGTCCAGAAGAGTCGGGAGATAAGCGGTGTACGCCGTCTGGAAGACGACCGACGCGGCGCCGACGAGACCTGCGATGACAAGCAAGAACTCGATCGTCAGCAGGTCGCGGGCCAGTGGAACCACGGCGAGCAGGAGGCCGGAAATTGCCGAGGAAGCGAGCATGAGCGGGCGTCGACGTACCCGATCGATCCAGGCGCCGGTGGGCAGGCCGATCAGGAGCCATGGTGCCCAGGCGGCCGCGGTGAGCAGGCCGACCTCGAAGGTCGTTGCGTCGAGCATCGAAATCGCGACCAGCGGGAGCGCCACCGACGACGTCGCACTGCCGAAGCGGTTGATCGTCTCGCCGATCCAGAACAGCCGGAAGTCGCGGTGCGTCCGCAGCAGGCTCATGAGCGCCGAGGGAACGACTGCAGTTGGACGATCACGCGCTCGGACCCCTCGGCCGGTTCGCTGCCGGTATAGCGGTCGATGACGGCCGCGAGCTCCTCGTTGAGCTTGTGCAGCTGCTCCGGAGTCAGCCGCAGGTCGCGCCAGTCCGAGAGCCCGGCCGCGTGTTGCCAGTCGGCCGGCCAGTCTTCGTCGACGTACGCCCGGACGCGGTCGTAGTAGCGCTCCACGAGATCGCGCAGGTACACGTCGAGCGCCCGCCGTGTCTCCGGGTCGTCGAGGAACTCGGCCGGGTCGAGGACGGTCGGCCCGTGGGGGAGCCGCCACCAGCGCTCGCGCTTCGTGCCGCGGTCGGTGTCGTCCTCGAGGTACCCGTGCTCAGCGAGCAGCCGCAGGTGCCAGCTGATCGTCCCGGTGTTCTCGCCGAGCCGCGTCGCCAGAGTGCTCGACGTCGCGGGTCCGTCGAGCTCGATCGCCTCCAGAATGCGCATCCGGAGCGGGTGGGCGAGTCCGCGGAGACTCCGGGCATCGATGCGTCGCATGAATGCAGAGTAGTCTCTGCAAAGGAGTCTCTGCAACCAGGATTTGTCGGTGGCCGTCCCTAGGTTTGGGGCATGCGGCCTCATGTGGTGGCTCAGCTGGCGGTCTCGCTGGACGGGGTGACGTCGGGATTCGACGTCGACCTCGCGCGGTTCTATGCGCTGGCGTCGCTGTGGCAGGAGGATGTGACGCTGATCGACGCCGGCACGATCCTCGCCCAAGAGAACGCCGTACTCGCGGCTCCTCGGCGCGGTCCGCGGGCGGAGGGTCCGCTGCTCGCGGTGGTGGATGAGCGGGCGCGGGTCCGCAGCTGGGACTCGTTGCGGGAGCTGGGCTACTGGTCCGGAGTCCTCGCGTTGTACGCCGAGCAGACGCCGGAGCGCCCGCCGGACGCGACGACCCGCGAGCTGATCACCGGCTACGACCAGGTCGACCTCGTCGAAGTGCTCGACGCCCTGGGCCGCCGCGGCGTACAGACCGTCCGCGTCGATGCGCACGCAGTGCTCCGCACCTGTCTGAGCCTCGACCTGGTCGATGAGTTGGCCCTCCTTGTCCACCCGGTGCTCATCGGAGGCGAACCATGGCACGACATCCACCGCCTCAACCTCCAGCACGCCGGCACCGAAGTATTCAAGGACGGCGTCATCTGGATCCGGTACTGCGTTTCCTGAAGGGCCCGCAAACTGTCGGTGGTCGCCGCTAGTGTGAGCGGTGATGAGGAAGCAGCATGAGTGGTACGACGAGCACGACGCCGAGCGGTGGGTTGCCGAGCCGGTCAAGCGGCCGGGGCGGACCGCGTTCGCTCGTGATCGTGCGCGCGTGCTGCACAGTGCGGCGTTGCGACGGCTGGCGGCCAAGACGCAGGTCGTGACGGCCGGTAGCGACGACTTCGTGCGGAACCGGTTGACGCACAGCCTCGAGGTCGCGCAGATCGGCCGCGAGCTGGCGTCGACGCTCGGCTGCGATCCGGACATCGTGGACGCGGCCTGCCTGGCGCACGATCTCGGGCATCCGCCGTTCGGGCACAACGGCGAGCGCGCGCTGGACCAGGTCGCCGCGGAGATCGGCGGCTTCGAGGGGAACGCGCAGACGCTGCGGCTGCTGACCCGGCTGGAGTCGAAGACGTTCGACGCCGAAGGGCGCAGCGTCGGCCTCAATCTGAGTCGCGCGACACTCGACGCCGCGACGAAGTACCCGTGGCCCCGCCGGCCGGACGAGAACAAGTTCGGCGTGTACGACGACGATCTCGCAGTCTTCACCTGGTTGCGCCAGGGCGTGGGGGAGCGTCGCTGCCTGGAGGCGCAGGTGATGGACTTCGCCGACGACGTGGCGTACTCCGTGCACGACGTCGAGGACGGGATCGTCGCGCACCACATCGATCTCGCCGCGGTCGACGCCGAGCCGGCGCCGTACTGGGAGACGGTCCGGCAGATGTACTTGCCGGAGGCAACCGACGCCGAGCTGGACGAGGGCTGGGCGCGGCTGAAGGCGCTGAACTACTGGCCGCGTGCCGCGTTCGACGACAGCAGGCAGGCACTGGGCGCACTCAAGGACGTCACCAGCCAGCTCATCGGCCGGTTCGCGACCGCCGCCGAGCAGACCACGCACGCCGTCTTCGGCCGGTCCCGCCTGATCCGGTACGAGGCCGACCTGGTCGTTCCGGACGGCACCCGCACCGAGATCGGGCTGCTCAAGGGCGTCGGCATGTTCCACGTCCTCAACTCACCGGAACGCCAGGCCCGCCGGGCCACCCAGCGCGAGCTCCTCACCGAACTCGTGGAAGCCCTGTGGAAAACGGCCCCGCGGCACCTGGACGTCCCGTTCCGGTCCGACTTCGCGGAGGCGACCGACGACAACGCCCGACTCCGCGTCATCGTCGACCAAGTCGCCTCCCTCACCGACCCCTCAGCCCTCGCCTGGCACGCCCACCTTGTCGAAGGGCAGGTCTAGGCCCAGCCTGTCGGTGATCGGCTTGTTCTGCTCGCGGATCTGCTGCAGTTCGCTGTCGGTGAGTGCTCGGCGATAGACGCGGACCTCGTCGAGTGCACCGTGGAAACGGTTGACGCCGTCGACGCGCTGGCCGACGTGGATGCCCTGCACGCCGAACTCCTTGCCCGCTGTCACCGACCCGGCGGGCGCCGTCGCCGAGCCGACCTCGGCACCGTCGACCAGCAGCCGCAACTTCCCGCCGACCCGCTGCAGTACGACGTGATGCCACTGGTCGTCGTTGTACGCCGACGCCGACTGGACCGTCACGTTGAAACGGTCGACGGACAACAACGCGCGGATCCGCTTGCTCTCCGGCTCCGCCCGCAACCACACCTGCGGCGTACTGCCCGAACCGGTCCGGTACGCCCACAGGATCGCGTGCGTCCCGGTCGTCGCGCCGTACCTGATCCACGCCATCATCGTGAAGTCGTCCGCGCCCAGATCGATCGACCGGTCGTACGGCACCTCGACGTAATCGTCGACCCCGTCCAGCGCGAGCCCGTTCCCGAACTTGCCTGCGGCAACAGTCACCCCGCCCCGCACGTACGCCGGATTGCGCGCCGGCCCGACGTCAGGCGTCAGCGGCCCGGGCGCGGGCGGACCGGGGATGCCCGGCGGCGTCCCATTCGGCGACGAGAGGTACGCCTCGTTGAACCGAGCCCAGCGGATCGACTCGTACGGGTTCGCGACGCCTGCCTCGTACAGCAACCCGGCCTCGTCACCATCCAGCCGGACCATGTCGGAGTACGCCGACGGGCCCCAGTAGAAGACTTTCCCCTGCTGCCACGTGCCGAACGATCGCGCCTCGTCGTACGACGACCGCACGGTCATCACCTCGCGCGCGGCCGGATGTGCCGGCGCCGAGAACAGAATCCGGTTCCGCCGATCGCCCTCGTTGTGCGCACTGAACCGTAGCAACGAGCCCTGCACGTCGGGCATCACCAACTTCGGGATGGTCCTGAACGGCGCGTCGAAGCTGTCCCCGCCGTCGCTGCTGATCGCGTACGCGCGATTGCCCGGATCGGTGCCGCGTTCGCGGGCCAGCGCGTAGATCCGGCCGTCGGTCAGCTCGACCACGGTGACCTCCTGCGCGATCACCGAACCGTCGTCCCGCGAGGTCGTCGCGCCGATGTGCCACGTCTCGCCCGCGTCGTCGGAGTACAGCAAATGCGTGCCGTAGACGTGCGGCCCGACGCCGTCGTACGTCTCGAAGCTGGCGCCGACGATCAGCCGGCCGGCGTGCGGTCCGTGTTCGAGCTGGATGCCGTGCATCGGGCCGGTCGCGTACCAGAAGTTCCAGCTCGGCAGCTTCGCGTCGATCAGCTCGCGGGGCGCGGTCCAGGTCGCGCCGAAGTCGTCGCTGGTCTGGACGTACGGGTCACGGTCGCAGCCGTTCGTGCACGGCTGCGGGCCGTTGTGCGTCGTGACGAGCACGATCCGCCCGGTCTTCCGGTCCACGATTGGGACCGGGTTGCCGTGCGTACTGCCGTTGCCGTCCGACACCACCTGCAGCGGGCCCCAGGTCTTGCCGCCGTCGGTCGATCGGCGCAGCACGATGTCGATGTCGCCGTCGTCACCGCAGTCCGCGACCCGGCCCTCGGCGAATGCGAGTACGTCGCCGTTCGTCGCGTGCACGACGGCTGGGATTCGGAAGCACGAGTAGCCCTCGGTTTTCTGCTGGAACAGCACGCTGTCGTCGACGAAGGGCGCTGTGTCGTCTTGGCCGGCTTGGGCAGGCGGCGCGGTGAGGGTTGTGAAGACCAGTAGGGCGGCGGCCGCTAGACGGCCTGGTGCGAGTACGCGCATGACTCTCCCAGGAAGGACATAGGACGTCTGATGTCCTGCGACAACGTAGTCATCGGCGCGGTCGGCGACAAGGGGTCGCGGAGGACTATCGTTCTGTCATGGCTGATGCAGAGCAGATCGTGATCGTCGGTGCGAGTCTTGCGGGAGCGACCGCGGCCGAGGCCCTTCGGAAGGACGGCTGGAGCGGTGGCATCGTCCTGATCGGCAGTGAGCAGTCACTGCCGTACGAGCGACCTCCGCTGTCGAAGGGCGTCCTGCTCGGCAAGGAACAAACCGAATCGGCGCAGCTGCACGATCAGCAGTGGTACGACGACAACAACATCGACCTGCGCCTCGGTGCCACGGTCACAGCGCTCGATCCGGCCGCGCACTCGGTCACGCTCGACGATGGCTCGCAGGTGTCCTACGCCAAGCTCCTGATCGCGACGGGCAGCCGCGTCCGCAAGCTCGACGTACCGGGTGCAGATCTGCCGGGCGTGCACTACCTGCGGACGGCCGAGGAGGCGCAGGCGCTGACCGACGCGTACGCCGCGAAGCCGCGCGTCGTCGTGGTGGGCGCCGGATGGATCGGGCTCGAGGCGGCGTCGGCTGCTCGCGAGCGTGGGTGCGAGGTGACGGTCGTCGAGCCGCAGTCCACTGCCCTGGCCGCCGTACTTGGTGAAGAGATCGGTGAGCTGTTCGCGGAGTTCCACCGGCAGCACGGGGTTCAGTTCCGGTTCGGGACCGGGGTGGAAGGGTTCGAGGGGACGGACAAGGTCACCGGGGTGCGCGTGAACGGCGGTGAGGTGATTCCGGCGGGTCTGGTGGTGGTCGGAGTCGGCGTACAGCCGAACACCGAGCTGGCCGAGGCGGCCGGTATCGAGGTCGCGACACGGGAGAACGGTTCGGGCATAGTCGCGGGTGCGGACCTGCAGACTTCGGTCGCGGACGTGTACGCCGCCGGTGACGTGGTCCGCTGGGACCACCCGCTGTTCGGGCGGTTCGTCCGAGTCGAGCACTGGCAGAACGCGAAGGACACCGGCGCCTCGGCCGCGAAGGCGATGCTCGGGCAGGACGTGGCGCACGACGCGATCCCGTTCTTCTTCACCGACCAGTTCGACCTCGGGATGGAGTACGCCGGGGACCTCCCGCGCGGAACGTCGTACCAGGTCGTCCTCCGCGGCGACCCGAAGTCCGGGGCCTACGTGGCGTTCTGGCTCGACGACGACCACCACGTCCTGGCCGGCATGCACGTCAACACGTGGGGCGCCATCGACGCGGTCCAGAGCCTCATCCGCTCCGGCAAGGAGGTCGACCCGGCCCGCCTGGCCGACACCTCGATCGACCTCGCCGAGGTCTAGAGCGGGTAGGTGACGTAGGCGAACGACGCGCTGTCCGGCGACCAGCTCGGCACGTTCATCGTGCCCTGGCCGCCGAACAGGCTCGTCAGTTCGCGGATCTCACCGTCGTTCGTCAGGAGGCGCAGGCGGACGTCCTCGATGTCGGCCGGATGCCCCTCGGTGCCGGGCGGGAAGCTGACGTACGCGACCGCCGACCAGTCCGGCGCCGGGTGCGGGAACCAGTTGACCCGCTCGTCGCTCGTCAGCTGCTCGATCGCACTGCCCTCGACCATGACCCGGAACAGCTGGGCATGCCCGGACCGCTCGGAGTTGAAGTAGATCCACCGCCCGTCCGGGCTGAACTCCGACCCGTCGTCTGCGAACTTGTCATCGGTCACCGGTACGTCGGCGCCGCCCGCGGTCGGGATCGTCCACACGTTGGTGATCCGCTGCTCGCCGACCCACTCCAGCCCGATGTACGCGAGCGTCGTACCGTCGGGCGAAACGCCGTGCAGGTAGTGATGGAAGCCCGGTCCGCGATCGTTCGTCACCCGGCGGCCGGGTCCGCCTTCGATCGGTACGGCGTACACGTGGCCGTCGTTCGCCGACACGTAGACCGTCCGCCCGTCCGGACTCACGACGTGGTCGTTGTTGATCGCCGGTACGCCACCGAGCTCGATCTCCTCGAGTCCGTCCGCCACCCGGAACAGCAGCCCGTTGCCGTTGACAACCAGAGTGCCGTCGGGGAGCCAGTTCGGCGCCTCGAACAGCACCTCGTCCGAGCTGAACACCAGCCGGTGGGTGTTGGTCGCGACGTCGACGACGTACAGCTCGGACCGCTGACCTGGGCGAAGAGTACGTGGCATACCCGCAAACCTACGTGATCCGCCCGGCTAGACTCGCGGGGTGGCAGGCCGGATCAAGGAAGAGGACATCGCGCTGGTGCGCGAGCGCGCCCGGATCGACGACGTCGTCGGCTCGTACGTGACCTTGAAGAACGCCGGCGGGGGCAACCTGAAGGGCCTCTGCCCGTTCCATGACGAGAAGTCGCCGTCGTTCAACGTCACCCCGTCCCGCGGTTTCTTCTACTGCTTCGGCTGCCAAGAGGGCGGCGACGTCATCGACTTCATCCAGAAGGTCGACCAGATCACCTTCTCCGAGGCGGTCGAGACGCTGGCCTCGAAGGTCGGCATCCAGCTGCGGTACGAGGACTCCGGAGCGCCGGTGCAGCGCGGCCCGGGCAACCAGCGGCCGCGGCTCGTCGAGGCGCACAAGGTCGCGGCCGAGTTCTACGTCGACAACCTGTTCGGCGCGGCCGAGGCCTCGATCGGGCGGCAGTTCCTGGACAAGCGCGGCTTCGACAAGGACGCCGCGGTGCACTTCGGGGTCGGGTTCTCGCCGCGCGGCGGCGAGGCGCTCACCAGCCACCTCCGCGGCCGCGGCTTCACGAACGCCGAGCTGGTCGCATCCGGTCTGTGCGCCGACGGGCAGCGCGGGCTGTACGACCGGTTCCGCGGCCGGCTGATGTGGCCGATCCGGGACGCGTCGTCCGACGTGATCGGGTTCGGCGCGCGCCGGCTGTTCGACGACGACCGGATCGAAGCGAAGTACCTGAACACCCCCGAGACGCCGATCTACAAGAAGTCCAAGGTCCTGTACGGCGTGGACCTCGCCCGCCGGGAGATCGCGAAGGGCCGGCAGGCCGTGGTCGTCGAGGGCTACACCGACGTGATGGCGTGTCATCTCGCGGGCGTGCAGACCGCGGTCGCCACCTGCGGTACGTCGTTCGGCGACGACCACGCGCGGGTGCTGCGGCAGCTCCTGCTCGACCACGACCAGTTCCGCGGCGAGGTGATCTTCACCTTCGATGGCGACGCAGCCGGTCAGCGCGCGGCGGTCAAGGCCTTCGAGGGCGACCAGGCGTTCGCCGCGCAGACGTACGTCGCGGTCGAGCCGGACGGGCTGGACCCGTGCGACCTGCGGCTGCAGAAGGGGGACGCCGCGGTCCGCGAGCTGATCGGGCGGCGCGTCCCGCTGTACCGGTTCGTGCTGGGGAACGTGCTGTCGAAGTACGACTTGGACCGGGCCGACACCCGGATCGACGCGCTGCGGGATGCGGCGCGGCTGGTGATCAGCATCCGTGACCGGTCGAAGGTGGACGCCTTCACGCGCGAGCTCGCCGGGCATCTGGGGATGGACGAGGACCAGGTCCGATCCGAGGTGTACAAAGCGGCGTCTCGGCAGCCTTCGACTTCGGGACAGGTGCACGTCAAGCAGCAGACGGTTGGGACCGTTGAGCCCGCCCGGCCGCGGGTGGATATCCCGTCGCCGCGGGATCAGCGGTTCGTGATCGAGTGGGACGTGCTGAAGGTCGCGATGCAGCATCCAGCGCTGGTCGGGGTCGCGTTCGACGAGCTCGACGACCACGACTTCACGCATCCGTGGCTCGGCGCGATCCGGGCCGCGATGGCGAAGATCGGCGGGCCGTCCGCCGCGCCACCCGGCGAGGCCTGGGTGGTCGCCGTACGGGATGCCATCGGGAACGACCCGGCGGCCGCGGTGGTCGGTGCGCTGGCTGTGGATCCGCTGCGGTTGGGGCGGGAGCCCGACGAGCCGTATGCGCTCGCGTTGCTGGCGCGGCTGCAGGAGCTGACGTGCGCGCGCCGCATCCAGGACCTGAAGTCGAAGCTGCAGCGGACGAACCCGATCGAGCGCGCGGACGAGTACAACCGGATGTTCGGCGAACTCATCGCGCTCGAGGCCTACAAGTCCGAACTCCGCAACCGCGCCATCTCCGGGGCGATCTAGCTCTCGTCCGTTTTGAGGTGTGAGACGAGCTTCGCCGTCTGGTCGGCGTACTCGGCGGCGAACTCCTCACTCCCAGCGTCCAGGCCCAGCGCCTGGGCGATCTGTGGGAACACCACCGGCGCGGCCGCGAGGCCGAACAGTGCGAGTGCGGTGTGCCGCGGATCCAGGTCGGGCGCGAGCTCACCCTCGTCCTGACGGCGCTTGAAGTCCTCGACCATCGCCCGGAAGCGGGCGCGTTGTCCCTCCCGATCCAGGTTGCTGGTGTCCCGCTCGACGGCCTCGCGGACGAGCAGCCGGAGCAGGTCCGGCTGTGCGATCGCGGCACTCGCATACGCCCCGACCACCTCGCCGAGGGACTCCGCGTCCGCTGCGAGCTCCGGCTCGCCGGCCCGCCAGCGCTCGGCGACCGCCCGGTACAGGCCCTCCTTGCCACCGAAGTAGTACGAGATCAGTTGCTTGTTGACGCCTGCCCGGGCGGCGATCTCGCTCACCCGCGCCCCGCTGAACCCGTGCGCGCCGAACTCGACCACCGCCGCGTCCAGCAACTGCTGCTTGCTGCGCTCGGGGTCGCGTTGCCGCTGCTCAGGGTCCGGTGATCTCCGCACGGAAATCATCCTAGCGGACTTCCATCCGGCGTGCTAACTTAATCAACCAGACGGATGACAAGGTTTGCCAAGCGGATGATTGGAGTCGGAGATGAAGGTCGCGATCATGGGTGCCGGGATCGGTGGGCTGGCGCTGGCGCAGGGGTTGCTCAAGACGGGTGTGGACGTCACGGTGTTCGAGCGCGATCCCTCCCCGCAGTACCGCAAGCAGGGCTACCGGATCCACATCAGCCCGGTCGGCGAAGAGGCGCTGGCCGCGATGCTTCCGGACGCGGTGCGGCGTCGGGTGATCGCCACGGCGACGCAGCCCGGTGACCTGGTGGCGGGCTTCGACGCCCAGCTGAACCAGCAGTTCGAGCAGGTATACCCGGTGGCCGGTCCGGATGCCGTGACCTCGGTGGATCGGTATGCGTTTCGCCGCGCGTTGATGACCGGGCTCGACGACGTACTGCAGTTCGGCAAGCAGTTCGCGTCGTACGTCGAGACACCCGACGGGGTCGAGATCGCCTTCGCGGACGGCACTTCCGCGGTCGCCGACGTGCTGGTCGGCGCGGACGGTGTCGGTTCGCGCGTGCGGGGTCAGCTGGTGCCGGAGCTCGACGTGCTGGACATCGGGGTGCGCTGCATCTACGGGAAGGTGCCGTTGACTCCGGCCGTCCGGGAGACCGCGCCGGAAGCCTTCCTTCGCGGGTTCTGCTTCGCGAGCGACGGAGCCGGTCTTGGCGCGGCGTTCGCACCAGTGGTGTTCCGGGAGCCGCCGGCGGAGTACGGCGACTATCTGATGGCGGTGCTGACCGGGACGAACGCGGTGCTCGGTGCGTCGGACGAGGAACTGTTCGCGATGAGCCCGGCCGAGCTGTGGGCGGTCGTGGAGCGGTCCGTGGCCGACTGGCATCCGACGGTCCGCGAGCTGGTCGATGCGGGGGAGCCCGGTGCGGCCTTCCCGATCACGCTGCGGACCTGCATCACCGTCCCGTCGTGGTCCTCGTTGCGCGTGACCCTGCTCGGCGACGCCGTACACCCGATGACCCCAGCCGCTGGCGCCGGCGCCAACACGGCCCTCTGGGACGCCGCGCGATTGACGCGCGCACTGACCTCGGACCAGGACCTCGTGACGTACCAGCAGGAGGTGATCGCCAACTCCCAGCCCATCGTGACCGAGTCCCTCCACAACGCCGAGCGCATGTTCAAGGTCTCGGTGTGAGCTGCTCCCGCAACCTTTCCTGTACGTCGGGCAGCCGCTCGAGCATCACGAGCGCGGCCTCGTGACGCGCCCGGGCGTAGAGCTCGAGCGACGGGGTGACGGCAGCGGGATCGTCGAGCGGTTCGGCGAGCGGGTACGTCGACGCGAGCGTGTAGGCGCACCCCGTGGCGACCGAGGACACGAGGTCGTCGACGTGCGCCGCGGGATGTTCGTCGCGGTAGGCGAGCAGCAGTTCGGCGAGCCCGTCGATCCAGTCGTCGCCGAGCATCACGGTGCGTGGGTCGCAGCCGATCCGGGCGATCTCCCACGCGGTGAACCGCGGGCTCGGTGGCTGGAAGTCGATCACGGCGGCGACCTCGTCGTCGCGCAGCATCAGATTCGGAGAGGCGAGATCACCATGAACGATCTGCACCGTCAGGTCCGGCAGCTCCGCCAGGATCGCGCCGGCCCGGTCGAGCAGTCCCCGGCGCTCCTTGGCGGCCTCCCAGGCCCACTGCTCGAACGGGCTGAGGCCCGAGCGGTTCGCATACCCGTCGATCACCCGATCGAAGGATCGCGGCGCCTTGCTGACATCGCGCACGCCGACAGCCGGTTGCCTCGTCGGCGTCGCCGCCGGATGTTCGGCCAACCGTCGATGCAGTCGGCCCAGCACGGTGCCGACCGCCTGCCAGCGAGCACCGGTGAGCCCACCCTCGGCCGTCTCGCCGTCGACGAACTCCCACAACGACACCGGCATTCGTTCGCAGATCAGGTTGCCGTCGAGAGTCCGCCGTACTGCCGGCACCGGGACTTCACCTTGACGGGCGAACTCCGTCAGTTCGATCGCCGCGCGTTCGCACTCGAGGTCGCCACGGTAGAGCTTGGCGAACCACCGCCGGCCGTTGTCGGCGACGACGCGGTAGTTGATCGTGTTGGTGCCGGCGGGGATCCGGTGCAGTTCGGCCGTGTGGACGCCGTACGAATCCCGCAGGGCGTCCGCGATGTCAGTCAGGATCGTTTCCCCTCACGCCGTCGACGGCCTCGCGCAGGACATCGGCATGACCGGTGTGCTTGAGGTACTCCTCGAGCAGGTCGATCGCGATGCGCCGGCGGTTCGAGGTCCAGGCAGGGTCCGGGTCCTCGACCAGGGCGTTCAGGCCGCCGTTCGCACTCAGTTGCTGCCAGGCGGCGCGGGAGCGCGCGGCAGCGTCGTACCAGAGCGCGTAAAGCTCGTCCGGGTCGTCGGTGACTGCGGATTCCCAACCCCAGCGATCGTTCTCGACCCAGTTGCGCGTGTCCCACGGCGGGGCGAGCGGCTGTTCGGCTGCCCGCGCGGTGAAGCCGTCCTCCACGAACGCGAGGTGCTTGATCAGCCCCGCCAGCGTCATGGTCGACGGTGGATGCGTCTGTCGGAGTTGCTCGGCGGTGAGCCCGCCGGTCTTCCACGCAAACTGCTGCCGCACCCGGTCCATCGCAAACTGCAGCATCTCCACCTCATCACCCCGCGGACAGTGCTCCTTCGGCAGATCTCTCCAGTCCATGACCACCCCTTCGTGGATGCCAATCCGTGAGGCCGACCCAGCATGCCGTTTCGGAACTGACAACGTCGTCCCCTTCTCGGGTGCGGCACTCCGACTTACTGTGAGCCCCGTCACCACATTCTCCAGGGGAGGGGATCCACCAATGAGGGACGTCCGGAGAAATCTGATGGCAGTGACCGGGGCTATCGCCCTGGTCGCCGCCACGCTCGCGGCACCGGTCACAGCCGGCGCTGGAGCTACGAGCGTTGCCGGGGGAGACACCGAGTATCTGGTCCTGCTCGAGGCGGGCGCGGACCGTAACCAGGCCATCGCGGCGGTCAAGGCCGCCGGCGGTGAAGTGGTCAAGGAAAACGCGCACCTGGGCACCCTGACCGTGCGCGCGGCCGCGTCGGGGTTCGTCAGCCGCGTGTCCGCGTCGAGCGCGGTCGAGGGTGCGGCCCGCAGCCGGCCGATCGGCACCGTGCCGCAGCAGAAGCCGCGCACCGTCGAGAGTGAGAACGGCGCGACCAGCAAGGCCGGTGCGGCGGAGGCCACGAAGACGGTCGGGATGGACCCGCTCGACGCGCAACTGTGGGGCCTGAAGATGGTTCGCTCCGATCTGGCGCGGATGGTCCAGCCGGGCAAGAAGTCGGTCAAGGTCGGCGTACTCGACTCAGGGATCGATGCCCGCAACCCGGACATCGCGCCGAACTTCGACTGGAACCTGTCCCGCAACTTCGCGCCGGACATCCCGGAGATCGACGGCGTGTGTGAGTTCCGCGGCTGTGTCGACCCGGTTGGCTGGGACGACAGCGGTCACGGCACCCACGTGGCAGGCACGATCGGTGCCGCGGCCAACGGCGTCGGCGTCTCCGGTGTCGCGCCGAACGTGACGCTGGTGGAGATTCGCGGCGGCCAGGACAGCGGCTTCCTGTTCCTCGGCCCGGTCACGGACGCACTGACGTACGCCGGTGATGTCGGACTCGATGTCGTCAACATGTCCTTCTACGTCGACCCCTGGCTGTACAACTGCACCGCCAACCCGGCCGACAGCCCGGAGGCGCAGGCTGAGCAGCGCACCATCATCCGCGCGATGAACCGGGCGTTGAACTACGCGCACAACCACGGCGTCACGCTCGTCGGCTCGCTCGGCAACAACCACGAGGATCTCGGCAAGCCGCGGACCGACATCAGCAGCCCGGACTTCCCGCTCAACACGGCGTACCCGCGCGTGATCGACAACGCGACCTGCGTCGACCTGCCGGTGGAGGGCCCGCACGTGATCGGTGTGTCAGCGCTCGGTCCGTCGACGACGAAGGCCGACTACTCCAACTACGGCGTCGAGCAGACCGAGGTCTCCGCGCCCGGCGGATGGTTCCGCGACTACTTCGGGACGCCGCAGTTCCGGACGAACGAGAACCTGATCCTGTCGACGTACCCGGTGAACACGCTGCAGGCCGGCGGACTGGTCGACGCTGCCGGAAACATCACGCCTGCCGGCGTCACGGCCGGAGCGCAGAAGCAATGTCCGGCCGGTGTCACGGACTTCACCAAGTGTGGGTACTACTTCGTGCTCCAGGGCACGTCGATGGCGTCACCGCATGCCACCGGCGTCGCCGCGCTGATCGTCAGCCAGTTCGGTAAGAAGAGCCACGGCGACTTCGGGATGGACCCGGACAAGGTCGGCCAGATCCTCATGAACACAGCGCAGCCCCGAGCCTGCCCGACCCCGCCACTCCAGACCTACATCAACGAAGGCCGCTCCGAAGAGTTCAACGCCCTCTGCGAGGGAACGCGAGACTTCAACGGCTTCTACGGCCACGGCATCGTAGACGCCTACGCCGCCGTAACCCGCCACTAGCCGCACGCTGAGGTTGCCCCTCCGAACTCCGGAGGGGCAACCCAACCACCTGATAGTCCGCTAAGAAGACGGCCAGGAGGACATTCCTCCGTGCCCTGCACCGTTGATACTGACAAGACGGTCAGCATGGCGATCACGGAGGAGTCCATTCATGAGCCTCATCGGAGGTCTCGTCGGGTACATCCTGACGGCGTACATCCTGGTATTGATCGCCCGGATGGTCCTGGACTGGACAGGCGTCCTCGCAAACGGCCCTCAATGGGCAACCCGAGCCCGCGCCCTGACCCACGCCTGGACAGAGCCAGTAATCAGCCGAGTACGCCAAGTCCTGAAACCGGTCCGCGTAGGCGGCCTGTCCCTGGACCTGGCCTTCACAGCAGTCTTCCTCGCCGCCCTGATCCTGCGCTCAATAGCCTTCAGCCTGTAGGCCGCCCGGGCCGGACGGGGGATGCGACGTCCTGACCCACTCCGTCATTAGGGCTGTCCGTGCGTCGCCTATGCGCCGTCCAGCGCTGCCAGTTCATCCTCGGTGAGGATGGTGGACGCGCCTACCACGGCCTGCTCGACCTGTTCGACGCTGCTGGCTCCGACGATCGGGGTCAGCGCCGGGCTCCCGGAGGCCAGCCACGCGAGCACCACCTGGCCCGGTCGGAGTCCGCGCGCAGTGGCGACGCGGGTCAGCGCGGCCAGCCGTCGTTCTGTGCCGGGGTGGCGGTACTCGGTCTCGAGGGGGCGGTCGTTCCGGTCGTACCGGCCCTGGAGGGTGGCGGTGTAGACCCAGCCGTCGAACGACGGGTTGCGTCGGAGGAAGTCGAGGCCGTCCGGTGACAGCATTCCCAGCGGGATCGGCTGGCCCTCCACGGCCATGCCGCCGGCGGGCTGAAGGTAGGAGTAGCGCTCCTGGTACGCGGCTGGTTGCGGGTGGCCGGCGCGTTCGGCGGTGGCCCGGATCCGCTCGAGCAGCCAGGACGGGTGGTTCGACACGCCCCAGCGGGCGGTCAGGCCGTCACGGACCAAGCCGCCGAACGTCTCGACCAGATCCTCCACCGGAACGGTCGGGTCTTCGACGTGCGCCCAGTACAGGTCCACACCGTCCACGCCCAGCCTCTCCAAGCTCTTTGCCATGGCTCCCCGCACGACGTCCTCGCGCAGCCCTTCGAGATGGTCGGGAAACCCGCCGACCCGCGTGGGCTGGGCGCCGACTTTGGTACTGAGGCGGACGCGGACCCCCGGATTGGACGCCAGCCAGCGGCCCAGCAGCGCCTCGCTCTGGCCGCCGAAGCCAGTCTCGGAGGTCCAGAAGCTGTAGTTGTCTGAGGTATCGATGAAGGCCCCGCCAAGTTCGGCGTACCGGTCGAGCATCGAGAAGGCGGTCCGTTCGTCCACCCTGGTGCCGAAGTACATCGCCCCGAGGGCCATCGTGGGTGTGTTCATGGCCCCAGCCTCGTTGCTGAAGCGCGCTCCAGGTCAACCCGCGCGGGCCGGTTCTGGCTGGCAAGAGCCCGAGCCAACCTGTGAAGGATGACCCGGGCTCACACAGACACAAAGTAGGGCGGGCGGGACTCGAACCCGCGGCCCAGGGATTATGAGTCCCCTGCTCTAACCAGCTGAGCTACCGCCCCGTGTGCGGGAGATCGTATCTGGTGGGTGGGGGTGTGGTGCGAAACCAGGGGTGGGTCAGGGGTTCGACTGAGGGGGTGGTTACCGCTGACCGGGCATGATGGAGGCAGCAGGTCCGGACGAAGGGAACCCTATGGGCTGGTTCATTTTCCTGGTGATCGTGGTGGGCGCCATCGCGGCGTACAAGTACCGCGTGCCGCTGCTCGCGAAGATCCTCGGTCAGCCGCAGCAACGTATCCAGCGAGCGATCGACCGGAAGAAGGGGAAGTAGACACTTCCTCCCGAAGCACGAAGAGACCCTGACCGCAGGTTGCGGTCAGGGCCTCCTTGATGAGTGGGTGGCTGGTCAGCCGACCAGGACCGCTACGACGGACGCGGAGGCGGCGATCTCGCCGCTTCCGGCGGAGCCGGCGTCGTCGTTGTAGCCGAAGGCGAAGACCTCGACCGTGGTCGCCTTGTCGACGGTCACGACCTTGACCGTCGAGCCGGTCAGTTCGCGGTCCTTCGCGGGCGAGATCTCGGCGCCGAGGATGGTGCCGTAGTCAGTGCCGAACGCAGTGTCCGAGGCACCGACGCGGAGGGCGAGCTGCGGCCGGGTGCCTTCTGCGCCGGCGGTGGTGCGGGCGAAGAACGCGGTCGAGTTCAGCAGCCAGGTGCCGGGCTCGAGCTTGAACTCGCCCACCTTGGTCTTGTTGGTCTTGAACGACCCGCCGATCTTGTCGATGGTCACGGCCTTGAAGTCGGCGGACACGCCGGCCTTGCCGTACACGTCCGTGTTCTTGAGGAACGCTGCGCGATCGCCCGGCACGAGCTTGCTGGCCGGGATGCTGTTGTCGACGACCTGCGACGCTGCGACCGAGCGCGGGCAGAGCGGGTACGACAGGGTTTTGCAGTCCGGTCGTACGGCGCCGTTCGCCGCGACCGTGACACCGACCAGCACGCCGGCCCCCAGTACGGCGGCCACCAGCAGTCGGCCACCTTTGGTGTTGAAAACCTTCTTGATGTTCACAGGGTTCCTTCCCCTCCATCCCCGAGGCCCCCCTCGGGATACTCAGAGGAAAGTAGCCCAGTTCCCGGTCTAGGCCAATAGCTACGCGAAAATAGATTCGTGGCGAATCAATTCGGGAACTTCAGGCACCAGGCGGTGAGCGTGACCTTGGCCGTCGTACCGAGGTCGGTGTCGACCGGCCAGACCGCCGGGCGGTCGCCGCGGTGGCGCGCGACGGCGAGATAGGTGCCGGAGGCCTTGTCCTCGGCAACTTCCACGGTGCTGGACCAGGAGACGGCGGCGAGCGCCGATTCCCCTTTACGTAGGCGGATCTGGGTCGGGCCCGGGTCCCTTGCCATGTACGACGTACCGTGCGTGATCGTCACGTTCATCGTTCGTCGGCGAGCGTTGAGTACGGCAACGTCCGGGTATCCGTTGAGGGTGATCGGAGCGGTGCGGCAGTTCGTCAGTTTCAGTACGACGGCTCGATGGCCGAGCGCCGGCTCAACGGGCCCGACGGTGATCATTGCGCCTGACGCAGGACAGGTTGGCGGGGGAGGAGTAGGCGTAGGTGCCACAGTTGTCGGCGTACTCACCCTCGCTGATGTCGGCCCTCCAGCCGGCTCGGAGCCCGCTGCCTCGGTTCCGCAGCCCGTCAGCAGTACGAGCCCACCGACCAATCCCACCCACCCCCGGCGATGCATTCCCCGAACCTACCTGCCCCGCGGTTGAGGCCTGGAAAATGCAGAAGCCGGGCTCCTGTGGAGGCCCGGCTGGTGTGTTGCTCCCGCGACTGGACTCGAACCAGTAACCTGCCGGTTAACAGCCGGCTGCTCTGCCAATTGAGCTACGCGGGATCGTGGTGATGCTCAAGCCCTCGATCCCCGAGGACCTGAGTAGGTTAGCAGGCGGGCGGCGAACTACAAAAACGGGATTCGGGCCGCTGCCGGGTCAGATTCCGAACTCGTCGCGGACCTGCCGGAGGGCTGCCTCAGCCGCGTCCACGACGCCGGGCTGGGTGGGCTCCAATCCCTTGTCCAGAACGAAGTTCCAGGTGACGGCCGCGTCGGTGGCAGCCGGGTTGCGGCGGCCGACAATGCGTACGCCGCGCTTGCCGGACAACGGGACATGACGCTGTACGACGATGCTCGCGTCGACGCGCTCGCGGAGGAGCTGGCCGAAGCGGCCCGGGTCCTCGACCTTGAGCTCGGTAGCGCGCAGGGGGGTGCCGAAGTCGGTGGTCTCGTAGACGTGCAGGACCGACACCTCGGAATCCCAGTTGGCGCGCTCGATCTTCTCCCACCCGACCCGGCGGTCGGCGTCTGCGGCGTCCGACGGCAGGTAGACGGCGGCGCGGGTGCCGGCGACCCAGCGGCCGTTGGTCAACTCGACGGCGGCCAGGACGTCTTCCTTGCTCCCGGTCGACTCGCGGGCGGCGGCCGACACGGCCTCGCCCAGCTCGCGCGGCCAGGGATTACGCAGAAGTCTCACACCCACATCATCCCAGCCGCACCAAGAAGCCGATCAGCGCACCCGACCAGGGGCCGTCGATCAGGCGGCCGGTCAGGCGACGTAGTCGCGGAGTTGCGGCAGCGCCCGGCGCCGGAGCTGCCGCAGGGCTTCGCGCTCCAGCGCGCGAACCTTCGCCGTGTTCAGACCGAGTTGCATCGCGATCTCCTCAGCAGTGGACGGGATATGGCCGTGCAGTCCGTACCGGCGGTGGAGCACGGTCTGGTGCAGGTCGTCGAGAAACTGGAGGTGATGGGCAAGGTCCCGGCGCAGCGCGGCCCGCAGGACGATCGGGTCGTCGTCGATCACCGGGTCGGTGTCCTCGACATCGAGCGTCTCGGGTTGCATCCGCCACGCCTGCGCCCGCTCGATCCGCGCGATGCTCAGCCCGGTCGCCCGCGCGAGTTCCGGCGTACCGGGTTCACGTCCCAGCTCCTGGGTCAGGTCGTGGCGCGCCGACGCCACCCGGGACGCGTCGGCGTACGCCTGGGCGGGCATCCGCACCAGGCGGGAACGGTCCGAGATCGCGCGTCCGATCGACTGCCGGATCCACCAGATCGCGTACGTCGAGAACCGGTGCCCGAGCCGGTGGTCGAACCGCTCGACCGCCCGCATCAGCCCGATGTTGCCCTCCTGAATCAGGTCGAGCAGCGAGATGCCCTTCCCGCCGTACCGCCGGGCGAGGGACACGACCAGTCGCAGGTTGCCCTCGATCATCCGCTGCCACGAGTGCCGCCCGAGCGCGACCACCTTCTGCAGGTCGCCGGGATCGTGCCGCCCGGGATCGCCAGCTAGTCGCTCCGCCGCCAGAAGGCCGGCCTCGATCCAGTACGAGTGCTCGTTCACCTCCTCCAAGGTCAGTAGTTCGTGCTGCCCGATGTCGCGCAAATACGCCACCAGCGCGGTGATGTCCGCCGGTTCACAGTCGAGATCTCCCATTCCGGACCCTTCGCCGCCGATCTCCTTGCCAAAGAGAGTGCCGCGAATCGACCCACGCCGGACCGGTGACTTCGAGTATGTGGATAACTACCTCGAGTCAGCTCCAGGCTGGGTACGACGGCGCCAGTGCGGCGTACCACACGACTGACCCCTTGACCGGCTCCGACCGCTTGGTCGAGCCCGCCATCGACGGGCGCACCGGCCGCAGCATCGAGATGATCCCGACCTTCGGGTGCTCCACCGGTTCACCGGCCGGTCGTTCCCGCTCCGCGAGCAGGTCGAGTACCTCAGGCGTACGCGCGGAGGCCGCTGAGGAGGCCGTTGTGGAACGGGTTTGCGTCGACCGTGTCGAACCAGGCCGTGCCGGTGGTCAGGGGCTCCAAAGGCGGGATGGTGACGGGATCGGGGGAGGGAGTGGCTGGGCCGCCGCGGAGGATCTCGTCGTCGACCTCGGGTGCTGGCATGTCGGGCAACAACACGAACGAGTCGGCGAAACCGTTCCCGGCAACACCATCCCCAACAAAACCCGCGAAGGTGGCAGCTGCGCGAGCGGACGCCCCGGCCGGGTCGCTGCGGATCTTCTCCAGGTCCGCTACGACGGTCTTCCAGGTGACGGCCGGGTCGCCGTAGTCGATCGCGCGCGACAGCCGACCGACCCTGATCGGCGTCGCCGCCGGCGCGAGCGGTGTCATGAGCGACCGGAGGCCGTAGCGGGCACGACCACCCACGACGACCAGCCGGATGTCGGCCTCGGTCGCCTCGATCACACTGCGATAGGTGCCCGCGGCAGAGCGCCGTACGACGACCAGGTCCGCGAGTGCGCCGGGCTCGAGCCGACCGACCGGACGCGGCCAGACCCCGGACAACGCCTCACCGGGATTCGACGTCACCATCCGGACCAGTTCTTCGTCGGTGAAGACCGATTGCGTCTTGTTCCACAGATCGGCAACCTTCAACTCCCACAGGACATTTCGCGTTCCCGACGGACCCCAGTCCGACCCGAGGCACAACCGCACCCCGGCCGCATGCGCGGCTTTCACATCTGCCGTTGCCCCGTACAACCAGAAGTTCGAGAACGGCGACCAGACCAGACTCGAATTCCCGACCTTCATCGCCGCGAAATCATCGGCATTCAGCGCCCCGCCGTGAATCGCGACCAGCTGCGGTTTCACCACACCGACATCGGCCAGCAGCCGGAACTCGGATCGCAGTTTCGGATCCGACCCCTCCGCCGAATGCGCGATGAATCCACGCCCGGCCTGCACAGCGGCGGCGTACGGCGCCAGCGCGGCCGCGTTCTCGGCGACGAGGGTGCTGACCCGGATGAAATCGTCGTGTGTCCCGAGTTTCTCCGAGTCGACGTTCCGGATCAGGTCGTTGTCCGGCGGTACGGCGCCGCGCGGGTTCCCCTGGATCGACGTCGTACCGCCGACGATCGCCCGAGTCTCGACGTACCGGAGCAGCGCCCGCCCCGCGGTGGCGCCGAGCAGGCGGGCCGGCTGGCTGATCTGGCTGCTGTACGTCGGTGCGCGCCCCCACTGGTTGTGCGAGGTCCACGGAACGGCGCGTGCAGGCTCCGTCCACAAGGGCAGGCTGTTGTACATCAAATGGTTGTGCAGATCGATCAGACCCGGGCAGATCAACCCGCCCGCGGCGATCCGCGGCGCATTTTCGAATCCTGCCGGGACGGGATCCAACGGCGTGACCGCCGCAATCAGCCCGTCGTCACCGACGTACACCGCGCCGCCGGTGAGAACTTCCCCGCCGGATCGCATCGTCATTACGGTTCCACGCAGTACAAACATGGCCCACCCTCCCGTAGAATCCCCGTTGCCGCCCCTGATCATGAGCGTATCGCCGAGGGGGAGGTAGTTCGATGGGTGATTTCGATCCCGGTCCGCCGGCTCCGGTGGCGCGACACTTCGCGAAGGTTCCCAGTTACGCGGATTTCCGGGAATTGTTCTGGCACGACTGGGGTCCGGTCTTCTATCGGGGACGGCTCAATCGCACGGCCCGGCTGCTCGCGATCGCGTCCGACCCGGGCCCGACCGAACGCATCGCCGGTCGCACGCTGGTCGGTGACGCCGGTCAGCGCGTGCAGGGCTTCCTGAGCAAGCTCGGTCTGACCCGCAGCTACGCACTGGTCAACGCTTACGCCTATGCGCTCAGACCGTCTCGCGCACAGCAGGCGGCACCGCTGCTCTCTCGGCCTGACCACCTCGCCTGGCGCAACACGCTGCTCGACCTGATCACCGGCCCCGAGTTGCAGGCGATCGTCGCGTTCGGCACCCAGGCCCGCTCAGCCGTGCACCTGTGGACGGACAGGCCCGACGTACCGCTGTTCGAGGTACCGCATCCGTCGAGTCGCAGCCCGAAGGTGCTCGTCGACAGCTGGCGGCACGCGATCGTCGAGCTGCGGGCGATCGTGACGCCGGATCCGGACGGCGACACCACAATTCCCAACTATGGCGTGAAGTTCGCAGAGTCCGACTACGCGCCGATCCCGCCGCGGGACCTGCCGTTCGGCGTACCGCCGTGGCTGGGGAACGATGCCTGGGGACGCAAGGACAAACCCCGGCACAACAACAGCGTCGAACGTCCTGGCACCGACCTCTTGAACACTCTCGTCTGGCGGGCGCCGAAGCTCGGCTGAAATGGTCCGTGGCTGGCGCTACCTTGGTCGGATGCGAGTCGCCACGTGGAATGTGAACTCGGTCAAGCAGCGGATGCCGCGGTTGCTGGACTGGCTGGACGAGCGGCAGCCGGACGTCGTGTGCCTGCAGGAGACGAAGCTCGCGGACGACGCGTTCACCAAGCTGCTGGGTGCCGAGCTGACCGGCCGCGGCTACGAGATCGGTCTGTACGGCGAGCTGCAGTGGAACGGGGTCGCCCTGCTGTCCAAGGTCGGACTCGAGGACGTGGTGACCGGAGTCGCCGGCGCGCCCGGGTTCCCGAATCCCGAGGCGCGCGCGGTGGCCGCGACCTGTGGCGGTGTCCGGATCCACTCGCTGTACGTGCCGAACGGTCGCGTGCCCGACTCCGACCACTACCACTACAAACTCGCCTGGCTGGCGGCGCTGACCGAGGTCGTGGCGAACGGACCGGCCGATCAGATCGTCTGCGGTGACATGAACATCGCCCCGACCGACGCCGACGTCTTCGACCCCGTGGCGTACGTCGGTCAAACGCACGTGACCCCGCCCGAGCGGCAGGCGCTCGCGGAACTGATGGCCGCGAAGGACCTGCACGACGTCGTCCGCGACCGCTGGCCGGACAACCGCATCTTCAGTTACTGGGACTACCGCGCCGGTATGTTCCACCAGGACCTCGGCATGCGGATCGACCTGATGCTCGCCACCGTCCCGGTCGCTGAGCGGGTCAAGGCCGCGTGGATCGACCGCAAGGCCCGCAAGGGCACCGGCCCGAGCGACCACGCACCGGTGATCATCGACCTCGACACCGCGCCGGACGGCGACATCGGTCCGGTCGTGCCGCCCCCGTCCGCGCCGCGGACCGGCCGGAAGAAGACGACCAAGCTTCCGCAGAGCCGCTGACATGCGGCGCCTCGCTGCGGTCGTGATCCTGGTGCTAGCGACCCTCACCGCCTGCAGTGACAACAAAGCTGACGACAAAGCTGACGACAAGCCGCAGCCGATCGCCTGGACCAAGGTCGACGTCGGCCCGGCCGAGCCGGTCACCCTGACCGCCTACGACAACCAGTTGCTGGTCGGCCTGCGGCACCGCGGCGCCAAGGTTGTCCCGGAGCTCCAACTCCTCGACAGCACGGGCAAGCGCACACCGATCACAGTGAAACCGAACCCGGCCAGCCCGTACGCCTTCGAGGCGATCTGGTACTCGATCGCGTACGACGGCAAGCAACTCCTCGCGCTGGGTGGGGCATCGGGCGGCGCGCACTCCAACACCCGCTGGACGGTCTGGACCGGAACGCCGCAGACCGGACTCGTCGAGCAACCACAGAACTTCTGGACCTTCGGCGGCCAGACCGCGGGCGACCTGTTCAGCGCGGTTCGCACGCCGAGCGGTGGCGCGCTCCTCGGCACCTGGGGCGGCGTCCAGACGGGCAACGACGCAATGGTCTGGTTGCCGCAGAGCGACGGCAAATGGACCAGGCAGGACCCGACGAAGACCGCACTGCAAAGTACGCCGTCCCTCCTGGTCGGGCCCGGCTTCGGTACGACGCTCGGCGACAGCATCGTCCTCGTCGGCTCGCAGGTCCGGCTCGCGCCCAACACCGTCGCGCAGGAGGCCGCTGTCTGGCGATCCACCAAGCTCAACCAGGGCTGGACCCGGATCGTGCTGCCCGATCCTGGCAGCCGCAGTCAGGCCAACACCGCGACCTGCGCGAAGGACTGCGTGATCTCCGGGTACGTCGACGGTCAGCTCGCGATCTGGCAGCTCGACGCCTCCGGGGCGGCGAAGCGGCTCCAGGGCGTGCCGTCGATCCCGGTGGGGGACAAGGACAAGCTGCCGCCGCCGATCGTCGACGGCGACAAGGTCGTCCAGGTCGTTGCCCAGGACAACAAGGTGAAGGTGCTCACCGGGCGGGACGGCCAGTGGACCGTCCAGGACGCGCAAGGTCCGGAGGGCACGGTGACCGACGCCGTACTGATGCCGAATCGCAAGCTCTACCTGATCGCCGGCACCTCGCTCTGGCAGACCACCCTCAGCTGAGGAGACCCTTCACGTACGCCGCCTGGCCCGAGTGCTGCGCGCAGTCGTCGATGACGCTGACCAGTCGCACTCCGAGCGTGACCGGTGGGTTCCATCGACGGTCGACGATCCGGTCGAGGCCCTCGTCGGTCACGGTGCTGAGGAACTCCGCGGTCCGTGCGTGTACGGCGTCGTAGTACCCGAGCAGTTGATCCGCCGAGAGCTTCACGAGACCGACCTGGTCGGAGGTGTGCGCATACCCGGTGTCGGCCTCGTCGAGCGGCAGCCCGAGCCGCTCGAACCACCCGTCGGCGGTGTAGACCTGCTCATATCCACCCGCGTCCGCCAGGTGATCGTCCTGGACCCGGGTCAGGTGCCAGACCAGCCAGGCGATCGAGTTCGCCGTGTCATCCGGCCGCGACGTGAGCATCTTGTCGTCGAGCCCGGTGACGACGTCGTGCAGCACCTCCTGAACCCGGCTGTGCGCATCGAGGAGCAGTTCACTTGTCTTCATACCCGCCACCGTAGTCTTCGCTTCAGACACTTCGATGAGAGGGAGCAATCGTGGAATATCGCACTCTCGGCGCGAGTGGCGCCGTTGTCTCGACGTACGCGCTCGGCACCATGACCTTCGGCAACGAGACCGACGAGGCAGGATCGCACGCGCAGCTCGACCGGTACGTCGAGGCGGGCGGCAACTTCGTCGACACCGCGGACGTGTACACGGCCGGCGTGTCCGAGGAGATCGTCGGGCGCTGGCTGGCGAAGAAGAGCAGCGCCGACGTCGTTCTCGCGACGAAGGGCCGGTTCCCGACCGGTGACGGGCCGAACGACGTCGGTACGTCGCGCCGGCACCTCCGCAAGGCGCTCGAGGCGTCACTGCAGAGACTCGGCGTGGACCACATCGATCTTTACCAGCTGCACGCCTGGGACCCGGTCACGCCGCTCGAGGAGACGCTCAGCTTCCTCGAGGACGCCGTACGCGCCGGCAAGATCTCGTACGGCGGCCTGTCGAACTTCACCGGATGGCAGCTGCAGAAGGCGTGCGACCTGATCGCGTACCGCGGGTGGTCGCCGCTCGTCACGCTGCAGCCGCAGTACAACCTGCTGGTCCGTGAGATCGAGTGGGAGATAGTCCCGGCCGCGCAGGAGAACGGCCTGGGCCTGCTGCCGTGGTCGCCGCTCGGTGGCGGCTGGCTGACCGGCAAGTACTCGTTCGACGAGGAGCCTGCCGGTGCGACGCGGCTCGGTGAGAACCCGGACCGCGGCGTCGAATCCTGGTACCGCCGCAGCCGCAACCAGCGTGTCCGCGACGTCGTCGACGCGGTCCGCGAGATCGCCGAGGCGCGCGGGATCTCGATGGCACAGGTCGCCCTCGCGTGGCTGGTCGACCGGCCTGCGATGACATCGGTGATCCTCGGCGCGCGCACGCTCGAGCAGCTGGACGACAACCTCGCCGCAGCGGACCTCCACCTCACCCCGGAGGAGACCGCGAAACTCGACGAGGCCAGCGACCCGGGTGCAGCCGACTATCCGTACGGCGGCCCAGGCGTAGACCAACGCGCCCGCCCGATCAGCGGAGGGCGTGCCTGATCCGATGACCGATCGTGGTCCGATCGCGGACGTGGTAGCGCAGATGCGGCTGCGGGTTGACGAGCTGCCGCCGGAGATTGTGCATCGGCGGTTCTTCCTGGAGACGTATCTGCGCACCACACAGGCTGTGGGACGGGCGATCGACCACGGCCGGTTCGAGGATCCGGACTGGGTCGAGGTCTGGGACGTGCGGTTCGCGGAGCTCTACCTGCAGGCCCACGACGGTACGTCGGTGGCGCGTCCGTGGCGACTGGCCTTCGAGGCGTCGGCGAAGCTGCCGGCGTTGGCGCATGTGCTGCTCGGTATCAATGCGCACGTGAACTACGACCTGCCGCAGGCGCTGCTCGCGGTGATCAGCGACGACGAGTTCCTGGATCCGCAGCTGATGGATCGACGCCGGCGCGATCACGAACGGATCGACGGTGTGCTCGCCGAACGGGTCGCGGCAGAGGACGGTGAGCTCGCCGCGACCGGTGCGCGCAGCCTGATCGATCGCGTCCTTACACCACTCAACCGGCTCGCGTCGCAACGCTTCCTGCGCGAGTCCCGGCAGAAGGTCTGGCACAACACAGTCGAGCTGCAGCAGGCACGCGTACAAGGCAGCTATGAGAAGCGGCTGGGTGAGCTAGAGGTGCTGAGCGCGGCGAAGGTGGCTGACCTGCTCAGGCCAGGACAGGTGTTGCTGCGGCTCGCAGTGACCGGCTTCGGCGTCACCCTGCCACCTCCCTAGCTCGGGAGCACGCCTGACCAGAGCACGCCCAACGCCAGGCAAGCAAGCGTGACCAGCCCGAACACACCGACCCACATCAACGCAGGTACGCCGGTGAGGCGCCGGAGCTGATCCGCGTCGGAGCTACGCCCCTGACCGTGCCGCCGCGAGCGCTGCAACTCCAGCACGGCACGCGGCGCGGCCAGCAGCAGGAACCACGTGAGCAGGTGCGCAAAGGTGGACTGCACCGACGGAGAGCCCCACCACGTCACGCTGAACACCAGGGCTCCGAACACCAGCACCGACCACAGCCCGAACAGGTTGCGGATCTGGAGCAGCAGAATCACCAGCGCCGCCAGCAGTCCCCACAGCAGCGCAACGGCGAACCCGCGGCTGAGGACGAACGCGGCAGCCAGGCCGAAGAGAGCGGGACCGGGGTAGCCGGCCAGCAGTACGGCGATCATCCCGCCGCCGGTCGGCTTGCCACGCGACACGGTGACGCCGGACGTGTCCGAGTGCAGCCGGATCCCGGACAGCTTGCGGCCGACCAACGCGGCGATCAGTCCGTGCGCGCCCTCGTGCGCGATCGTCACGACCTGCCGCGTGTGCTTCCAGATCGGGCGCCAGGCGATCAGCAGCAGCGCGGCCACTCCCGTACCGATGATCAATTGGAGCGACGGCTCCGGCTGAACCGACGTGATGTTGTCCCAGAACTCCTTCACCCGCCCATCCTTACAGGCGAGTGGTCAACTACTGGGGGAAGGGGATGTGGACCGTGACCCGTTCGCGGAGTTGCTCGCTGATCAGCCACAGTTCACCGGTCGCGGGCCAGTAGGACAGGTTCTCGGTGTTCTTCGGTGCTTTGGTCCAGACCGTTGTCGACTCGCCGCCGAGGCCGCGATGCGGGCAACTCGGGTAGTCGATGCCGTCACCGATGTTCCCGGCGTACTCCGGACACACGCCGGTGATCACGAAGCTGTTGCTGTACGACGTCGCGCCCTGCATCCCCCACACCGGCGAGTCGAACGCCTCGACCGCGTGCACGACCCCGTCGGCGCCCGCACGGAGCAGCCCGGTCGACTCGTCGAGCGGCCAGCGAACGATCCGCCGCCCCGCGTCGTGTGCTCCACCGCCACGAACGATCCCGTCCCGCCGTGGTCGATCCCGAGCGACGCGAAGCACGGCTTGGTCCCGGTCGTGTTCGCGCACCCGCCACCGGCGTACCAGTAGGCACCGATCTGCGGCAGCGCGAACGCGTGCCACAACGCGTGATACTTGCCGTCGGCACCAAGGTCGTGGCTGATGGTCCAGCGCCTACTGCGCGGCACTCGGCACGGCACCTCGCCGCACTGGACCATCAGCCACGACCTAGTCCGACCTCACCGGTGCTGGTGTCCGTCCGCCAGATGTGCCGCAGGTCGAACACCCGCAGGACCGCCCCGCCGGCAGGCTGGGCGTCGCCGGAACCGCTGACGCCCTGGGGGATCCAGACGTTCTCGTCGTCCTCGCCGTCCTGCCAACAGAACCCCTGCGGATTGAGCGGGGCGTTCAGGTACGTCGCATGGCACAACGGCCGCCCTGTCCGGTTGGACGCGGCGAGCACCTCGGCAACGCCGACCGGCGCGAGCGGCGGCTTGGTCTCCAGTTGCGCGACGCGGGCGCCGTACGTCGCGAACGTGTCACCCGACACGAGCTGGAAGCCGCTCGCGTCGATGCGTGGGAAGGTTGCCGCCGCCTGCGCGGGCGTCGGGACGAGCACGCCGATCAGGAGGGCGGCCGTCAAGAACAAACGGCTGATCCGCATGCTTTCGATAATGATTGACAAGGCGGTGAGATGTCCTGGTGGAACGGCGTGGCGGGCCGTTGACATCGCCTGGCGCGCGGACGACGGTGGAGGGATCGCGGCCCGGGGAGGGGCTGCCGCATTGGGGGAAAGATGTCTCAACCACGCACGACCAAGCGCCCGGCCAACAAGACAGCAGCCAAGAAGACAGCCGCCAAGAAGACCGCGGCAAAGAAGAAGACCACAGCGAAGAAGACCGCAGCGAAGAAGACCGCAGCGAAGAAGACCGCAGCGAAGAGGACGGCGGCCAGCAAGACGGCCGCGCGTCGGCCGGCAGTGCGGGAAACAGTCGGGACGGACGCGGCGGGTGCTGTCCCGTTGGCGGACTTCCTCGACGCGGCCGGCACGCTGACGCTCGACCAGCGGAAACTCCTGGTGGATCAGGCGCTTCTGCTGCTCAGCGAGAACTACGTGCACTTGCCCTTGAAGGTCGCGATGCACGCCGTGAATCCGTTGCAGCGGCTGCGCGTGATGCGCGCGCGGATGGAGCGTCAGACGGCGGAGACGATGCAGGCCGAGTGGCTGTTCCATCGCGAGATGTCGAGCATCTTCCACTCGGTCCGCGATCTGCACACCAACTACCTGCTGCCGGTGCCGTTCGCCGGGAAGATCGCGTTCCTGCCGTTCATGATCGAGAAGTGCCACGACGCGGACGGTTCCGACCATTACCTGATCACCCGCACCATCACGGGCTACCAGGCCCCGCAGTTCGGTCCCGGCGCCGAGGTGACGCACTGGAACGGTACGCCGATCGCCCGCGCGGTCGCGCTCAACGGTGCCGTCTTCGCCGGTAGCAACGAGGCCGCCAACCTGGCCCGCGGCCTGGAGTCGCTGACCCTGCGCCCACTCGTCATCCAGGCACCACCCGACGAGGACTGGGTGACGCTGACGTACGTCGGCCTCGACGGTTCGGATCAGGAACTGCGCGAGCAGTGGAAGGTCACCACGAACCTTCCGCCGATGACCGATCTCGATGCGATCAGCGAGGCCTCGGCATCGATGGGTCTCGACCTCGACTCCGACGAGAAGTCGCGCGCGAAGAAGGCGCTGTACGTCCGCGACGTCGTCGAACTCGAACGCGGCCAGAGCTCGGCCGAGCTGGCTGCCCCGGCGGCGGTCACCGGCGCGGATCTGCCGACCACGATGCCTGGTGTGTTCCGGGCCCGTGAGGTCGTGACGTCGTCCGGCACGTTCGGGCACCTGCGGATCTTCACGTTCAGCGTGCCGGACCCGGTCGCGTTCCGGGACGAGTTCGTGCGGCTGGCCGCGGTGCTGCCGCAAAACGGCCTGATCGTGGACGTCCGGGACAACGGCGGCGGGCACATCTACGCGAGCGAGTTCACCCTGCAGACGATGACCCCGCGACGCGTCGCGCCGGAGCCGGTGCAGTTCATCAGTTCGCCGCTCAACCTCCGGATCTGCCGCCGGCACCAGGAGAACCCGGCCGGGATCGATCTCGGTCCGTGGTTCGACTCGCTGGACCTGGCGATCGAGACCGGGGCGCAGTACTCGGCGGCGAAACCGATCACACCCGAAGACGGTGCGAACGACATCGGCCAGACGTACCACGGACCGGTCGTGCTCATCACCGACGCCCGGGTCTACTCGGCGACGGACATCTTCGCCGCCGGGTTCGCCGACCACGAGATCGGCACCATCCTCGGCGTCGACGACAACACCGGCGCGGGCGGCGCGAACGTCTGGACGCACGGTCTGCTCGCGGCGCTCCTGAACGAACCACCGCCACCCGACGAGACCTCGCCGTACGTCGCCTTGCCGAACGGCGCGAACCTGCGGGTCGCGATCCGGCGCACCCTGCGGGTCGGCAAGCTCGCCGGTACGCCGGTCGAGGACCTCGGCGTCAAGCCGCAGGAGACCCACCGGATGACCAGGGACGACCTGCTCGAGGGCAACGTCGACCTGCTGAACAAGGCCGGCGAGCTGCTCGCCGCGCTGCCGGTCCGCCGACTCGACCTGAAGACGTCGTTGACCGGGACGACGCTCACCGTCGCGATAGATGCCCAGGGCATCGACCGCGTCGACCTCTACGTCGAAGGCCGCCCGATCAGCTCCGAGGACTACAGCGGCCCGCTCAGCATCGACATCCTGGACGTAAAACCCGGCCAACTCCTCCGCGCAGACGGGTACGACGCGGGCGAGCTCGTCGCATCCCGTCGGCAGGTCGTATAGAAGGGCGGACCGCCACCACTCACCAACCGCGCCCCGGCCGCTTGTTTGAGCGTGACGCTCGCCGCGTAGGGCAGGTTAGTGAGTGGTGCAGGTCCGCTAAGTTCAACGCATGCCCACTCTGCACCTGACCGCCGACGAAGAGGCGATGCTCGGCGGTCGGGACGGGGGCGGTGTGGCGCTCGCGATGCGGGTGATCGTCGGGCAGGCGCGGATCTCGGACGCGCCGCGGCTGGTCGAGATCACGTCGGCGCACGTCGACTCGTGCCTGTACCACGGTCAGGTCAGCCTGGACTTCGCGCACCGCCTCGTCGACCTGGGCGCCCGCGTGCGCGTGCCGACGACGCTGAACGTGGGATCGACGGACCTCATCCATCCAGGCCTCGTCCGGGATCATGAACTCGCAGCGGCGGGGCGGGAGCTGATGGCGGCGTACGTCGACCTCGGTTGTACGCCGACGTTCACCTGCGCGCCGTACCAGCTCCCGAATCGCCCCGCGCTCGGTGAGCACATCGCGTGGGCGGAGTCGAACGCGATCGTGTTCGCGAACTCGGTGCTCGGCGCGCGCACGGATCGGTACGGCGACTTCCTCGACGTCTGCGCGGCGATCACCGGAAGAGCGCCGTACGCCGGGCTGCAGACTCCCGAGGCACGGCAGGGGACTGTGGTGTTCGACTGCCGGCCGCTGGGCGAGTTCACCGATCTGGTGTATCCGTTGCTCGGTCACCACATCGGGTCGGTCGTCGGGGCCGAAATCCCTGTACTGCTGGGGATTCCGGCCGACGTGGGAGAGGACGACCTGAAGGCTCTCGGCGCAGCGGCCGCGTCGGCCGGCGGTGTCGCGCTGTTCCACGCGGTCGGCGTCACGCCGGAGGCACCGACGGCGATTGGCGGTCTGCCCGTGCGAGTGGTCGATCTGGAAACACTGCAGCGAGTCCGGCGCGAGTTGTCGTCCGTCGCGTCGGAGTTGGATGCGGTGAGCATCGGTACGCCGCACGCGTCGTACGCCGAGTGCGTCCGGCTGTCCGAGCTAGTGGTGGGACCGCCCTTGAAGTTGCCGTTCTACCTGTCGACCGGTCGCGCGACCCGCGAGCGCCTGGCCGAGAACGGCGTACTCCAGGTGCTGGAGGCCGCCGGTGTAACGGTCGTCGTGGACACCTGTACGTACGTCACGGCGATCCTGTCGCCCACCTGGAAGTACGTGATGACGAACTCGGGCAAGTGGGCCCACTACGCGCCCGGCAACATCAACGTCTCCGCGATCCTCGGCTCGCTCACCGAATGCGTCGCCTCGGCCCGCGCCGGCCACGTGGTCCTCGACGCATGATCATCCGCGGCCGAACCCTCCACCCCGGCACCGCGACGGGTACGCCGATCCGCCTCACCGCGCCGCTGTCCTTCTGGGGCGGCACCGACAACGAGGGCCGCATCGTCGACGCGCATCACCCGCAGTGTGGCGCCCTCCTCACCGGCCGCATCCTCCTGATGGAGTCCGGCCGCGGCTCCAGCTCCGCCTCCAGCGTCCTCGCCGAGCAGATCCGCGCCCGCACCGCTCCCGCCGCGATCATCCTGTCCCGCCCCGACCCGATCATCCCGCTCGGCGCCCTCATCGCCGCCGAGCTGTACGGCCTCAACTTCCCGGTCGTCGTCGCGCCGTACGACGCAATCCCCACTGACGCCCTGGTGCAGGTCACCGACGGCACGATCACCTGGTGACTGGCCGGCGCATCAGTACGGCGGTCGCCGCGAACAGGACCGCGCACGCCATGAGCGCGAGCGGGAGTGTGGTGAGTCGGGCGATCGCGGAGATGGTGACGCCGCATACGATCTCGCCCAGGTACTCCAGTTGCGCGAGGAACGAGTGCGTCGTCGCGCGGATGTCGGCGGTCGTACGGGCGTTGACCCAGATCGTGCTGATCACGCGAGTGAGTGGCGTGACGATGCCGTTCAGCAGTACGACGGCGATCGCGCCGACGACCGGATCGCGAGCGAACGCGAGCAGCAGCATGGCCAGCACTCCGACGAGGGCGGCCAATGAGTAGTCGGTCGCGGCATGGGCGCCGTTGATCCGCTGCGTGACGAGCCTGAGTACGACGGCACCGACGACGAGCCCCGTGACGCCGAGGGCGGTGAACCAGACGATCGGGTCCGGCGCACTCGGCAGGCCCAGGTCGAGAAGTTGCTTCTGGGTAAGGCGTCCCGCGGCATCCGAGGCGCCGTTCACGAGGAAAGTTGCGGCAAAGATCAGGAGGATCGCGCGGCTGCGTCGTACCAGCGTGACGCCGCGTCGGAACGTGCTCCACGATGCCGACCAACGGGCGGTCCGGGTCGGGACGAAGTTGTGTTCGGTGAAGCGGAACGCGACGTACAGCCCGAGGGCCGCCATCGCGGCGCCGGCGATCACGATGGTGAGGTCGCGCCGGGTCGTCCAGGCGAGCAGCCCGAGGACGACGAGACCGGTCGCGGCACCCGTTAGCTGCGCACGAGCGGCCCGCGCGAGGACGAGGTTGATCTCCGAGGGCCGATTCAGTTCGTCGGTGATCAGCGCGACGTCGGATCCGCTCGCGAAGGTCCACGAGATGCCCCACAGCACCTGCGTGGCGAGCAGCGCGGGGAACGACTCGAACAGCCCGGTCGCGAGCATCGCCGTACCCATCAGCACCTGGGAGATGACCAGCGACCACTTGCGACTGATCGTGTCGGCGATGACGCCGGCAGGTACTTCGAAGACGAGCGCGAACGCACTCTGCACGGACCCGATCAGCACGAGCTCGGCAGGAGAGAGTCCGGCGTCGACGACCAGATAGACGCTGGTGACCAGCCACCACCCGTTGTGCAGCACCGCCCGCAGCCACGTCCACCGGATGAAGACCGTCTCCATGCGAGCACTCTCCCGAGGCCTGCACCCCGCGTCGACCGATTTAGCCGGGGCCTTCACCATGGCTTGATGTGAGTTGCTTCATATTGTTCGCAACTATCAGCATGTTGCGATAATTTGAAAGAGTGCCAGGGATCACAAGAGAAAACGAATGACCGTTCTTGATCTGAGGGCGGCTCGAGGCGCAGGGTGGAATTTCAGAGAACGAGCGTTCGGTTTGATGTGGGGGTCGGCATGGCGCAGGTGACTCTGGAGCGGGTAGGGCAGCCGAGTCTGCCGGAGCTGAGGCGGCATCGCGGCGGGATCTGGCGGATCGTCAAGGAGATCGCACTGCTCGCCGTCCTGTTCGGCGTCTACAACCTCGGCCGTTTCCTGTCCGCGGAGCATGCGGGGTCGGCGTTCCGGCACGCGGACGAGCTGATCCGCTGGGAGGCCTGGCTCGGGCTGCCGAGCGAGGCGACGATCCAGCACCACGCGCTGAAGATCGACGGCCTCGCCCAGCTCGCCAACGTGTTCTATGCGAGCGTGCACTTCCCGCTGACCGCGGTGGTGCTGCTCTGGTTGCTGATCCGCCGCCCGGCCGAGTACGCGAAGGCGCGCTGGGCGCTCGCGTCACTGACCGGGCTGGCGTTGATCGGGCACATGTTCTTCCCGCTGGCCCCGCCCCGAATGATGCCGGGCTGGGTGGACACGGGGGTGCTGCTCGGTCAGTCGGTCTACGGACCGAGCACGCACTCCGGGGTCGCGAACCAGTTCGCCGCGATGCCCAGCCTGCATGTCGGCTGGGCATTCATGGTCGCGGTCTTCCTGATCCGCGCGACCCGGTCACGCTGGCGCTGGCTGTGGATCGCACATCCGTTGCTCACGTTCACGGTCGTCGTGGTCACCGCGAACCACTACTGGATGGACGGGTTGGTCGCGATCGCGCTCGCCGTACCGCTGCTCCTGATCTTCAACAGCTCCTCGTCGGCGCGGACCAGGAACGGCGCGCGGTCCACGACCGATCGTGCCGTCGCCGCGCCGATGTCGAACCAGAGCCCGATCAGCTCGAGCCGGCCCTGATCCTCGGCCGCGCGGACGGACGGGAAACTCCGCAGGTTCTCCAGCTGTACGGCGACATTCGCGACGGACAGCTTGTCGGCCGGCGACAACCGCACGCCGGTCGCGGGGTCCACGATGTCCTCATACGCGACCGCCCGCCGTACCGACGGCTCCAGGTGCCGCAACCAGTTCTGCAGTCCCGATCCTTCGGGTACGTCGGCCGCGAGCGCGGCGGCCGCGGCGCCGCAGGACGAATGACCGCAGACCACGATCGACTTCACCCCGAGGACGTCGACCGCGTACTCGATCGCGGCGTCGACCGAGTTGCTGTTCGATCCCTTCGGTGGCACGAGATTCCCGATGTTCCGCACGCAGAACTGGTCGCCCGGGCCGCTGGTGGTGATCATCGTCGGCACGATCCGCGAGTCCGCACACGTGATGAACAGGTGCGCCGGTTGCTGGCCCTCGGCCGCGAGTTTCGCCAGCAACGCCCGGATCGGTACGTCGTCCAGCTGCTCGGCGGACCCTGCGCGGTACACCTCGACCGAGCCGCCGCGGGCGATGTGCCCGCGCCGCCAGTCCTCGATCGCCTCGGACGCCGCGTGGTCCAGATGATCCACCGTGAGATCGACCCGAACTGTCGCGCCGGGAGGGATCGACCGCAGCGTCCGCACCAGCGACGCAACGCCGAGGAACACCAGCGAACCACGGATCCGTACTGTCCACACGCCATCGGCTTCGGTCGCCGTCACGGTTGCCCGCGCGAGCCGGTACAGCACGCGCGCGAGCGCAAGCACCAGACCGAGCAGCACGCCTTCGGCCAGTCCCAGTACGCCGACGCCGACCGCGGTCACGACGTACACGAGTAATTCGTCGTGCCGGCGCAGTGTGCGGATATGAGCGAGCTGCACGAGGCGCAGTCCGGTGACGAGCAGTACGCCGGCCAGCGCGGCCATCGGGATCAGTTCGAGCATCGACCCTGCCGCGAGCACGAACGCCGCGATCCACACGCCGTGCAGGATCGCCGACGCGCGGGTGCGGGCGCCGGCCGCGACGTTCGTCGACGAGCGCACGATCACGCCGGTGACCGGCATCCCGCCGAGCGCACCGGACACCGCGTTCGCGGCGCCCTGGCCGATCAGTTCGCGATCGAGATTGCTCCGCCTACCGCGATGAAGCTTGTCGACGGCAACGGCCGACAGCAACGACTCGACGCTGGCGACGAGAGCAACGGTCAGTACGGCGGTGGCGATCTCGAGCGGCGTGCCCTCGGGCATCACCGGGAGGATCAGACTCTGCAGCGGGTTGTCCGGCAGGTCGACCCGGGTCACGTCGGGCATAGTGACGGCGGCCAACGCCGTGACCGCCACGACGGCGACGAGTGGTGCCGGAATCACCTTTACTTTAGGGATTCGCGGCCAGCTGAGCACGATCGCGACGGTGAGTACGCCGACCAAGACCGAGTGGCCGTGGTGCGCGATCAGCTGCGCGGGAAGTGCGGTCACGTTGGAGATCAACGAGCTTTGGGCTTTGCCGCCGAGCACCACATGCAGTTGTTGGACGGCGATCGTGACGCCGATCCCGGCGAGCATGCCGTGGACGACGGCGGGGGAGAGAGACAGCGCTAGTCGCCCGATTCGGGTGACTCCTAGCAAGATCTGCAACAGGCCGGCCGCACAGGTGATTGCGGCTGTGGCGGCCCAGCCGAACTGGGTGATGAGTCCGGCGACGACAACGGTCAGGCCGGCGGCCGGGCCGCTGACCTGGAGCGGGGAGCCGCCGAGCGCGCCGGCGACGATGCCGCCGACCACAGCGGCCACCAGGCCGGCGATCAGCGGGGCGCCGGACGCGGCGGCGATTCCCAGCGAGAGCGGTACTGCGATCAGGAAGACCACCAGCGAGGCCGGTAGGTCATGGTGGAGAACAGTCTTCCAGGAGAAACGTTCGCTGGAAGTGGGGGGAGAATGGGAAGGGGTCGGCACGGGTCCTCCGGCGTCGGTGCTCAGGATTGCTCGGGCATCAGGCGTCGAAACAAAGAGTGTCGATCTGGTTACCCATCGTACTGACCCGTTCAAGCCCAGAACAGCGATCCGCCGAAATCGTTGCCTCCGGCGTCGAAGGTGACGATTGCTCAGGGCATCGACTCGTCCTGATGCTTATTGTTCGTTCGCGAACAGCACGCGGCGGGCGTGGTCGGTGTCGAGATACTCCCGGACCGCGACGATCACACCGTCCCGAACGGTGAAGACTCCTCCACAACGGTTGTCATAGGCATCGCCGTTCCGGGCCGTCGCCTGTGCCGTCCACTCGGCGAAGACCTGTTCACCGTCGGCGACGACGTTGACCAGCGTGATCGTGACCGGCGCACCGGGCGCGAACAGGTTGCCCGCTGCCGCGCCGAGGAACTCGTCGACGACCATGTCCCGCCCCTTCCAGTCACCGGACAGCGGCAGATCACCCGGATAGATCCACACCACGTCCGGCGCGAAGCTGGCCCGGATCGTCGCCACGTCACCCGCCGCCACCGCCTCGACGTACCGGGTCACGACAGTCCTGGGATCCATCGGCGTTGCCTCCTCGTGCGATGTGGATGGCAGGGTCAGTACGGCGTTGCCACGGATGCGACGGTGACGCAGGTCATCGAGGACGGCATCGGTCCGGGACCAGTCCTCGACGCGACCGAGCTCGGGGTGGAGTCGCCCGGACCCGACCAGCCGAACCAGCGTTGCCAGGTCTTCGTCATCGCGGCCCTGGATGTAGTGGAAGTGCCGGATCCGCGCGGCCTCCGGAGCGGTGAAGAAGTCGAAGAAGTCGAGCGTCACCGGTTGCCGGCTGGCCTCGCCGAACCAGATGAGATCACCGCCCGGCACCAGCTTCGACAACGCGACCGGCAGGCTCTCACCACCGACGGACTCGAGCACCAGATCGAACGGTCCCCGCGCGTCCGAGACGTCGTACACCAGGGTCTCGGCGCCGAGCTCGAGCAGCCGCTCGCCGCGGGCGGGGGACGAGACGACGGCTGTGACCGATGCACCGGCGCCGGCCGCGAGCTCGGTGAAGTAGTGCCCGACACCGCCGGCGGCGCCGGTCAGCAGGATCCGCCGGCCGATCACGCTGCCCGCCGTACGCAACAGGCGCAGCGCTGTCAGCCCGGCGAGCGGAAGCGCGGCGGCCTGGTCGAAAGAGATGCTGTCCGGCAGTACGGCTACCTGCGTGGCCGGTGCGGTCACGTGCTCCGCCCAGCCCGAGTGCGGCAGATGCGCGACCACGCGGGTGCCGACCGGTGGACCGGTGGGTCCGGCCTCGATCACTCGACCGGCGATGTCCTTGCCAGGTCGCCACCCAGCCCGTGGCGCCTCCAGCTGGAAGGTCTCACCGCGGTTGATCGAGAAGGCGGCCACCTCGATCACCATCTCGCCCGCGCTCGGCCGGACCTCGTCGACCTCGGCGAACCCTACTGTGCCGGTGTCCACCGGAACCACTGCTCTCATTGCTGTTTCACTCCTTCACCTAGACTCGGCCCTGGACATGACCCTGGACATGACATGGACGCTACGAACCGGTCGTGGCAGGCGGAAGACAGCACTAATTACTGCTATGGGCACCTAATGGATACCGACCAGGTCAGAAGCAGGTGGGACGCCACGAAAGGCGCCTGCCCGACGCGTCAGGTGCTCGGCCGGATCGGCGATACCTGGACGGTGCTGGTGATCAGCACGCTCGAGAAGGGCGGCACGCTGCGCTCCGGCCAGCTCAAGTCGATCATCGAGGGCATCACCCAGAAGATGCTCACCCAGACCCTGCGCAACCTCGAGCGGGACGGCGTCGTACGGCGTGATGTTGTTCCTACTGTGCCGGTGACGGTCAGCTATACGCTGACCCCGCTCGGCCTGAGCCTGGCCGCTGCCGTCGCGATGATGCGGACCTGGGCCTACGACCACATGGACGAGATCGCCGCCGCCCGCGACGAGTACGACGCCAATCTCTGAGGAGTCACGTGGAGCTGGAACTGTCCGGGAAGACCGCGGTGGTCACCGGTGCGAGCAAAGGGATCGGGCTGGCCTGTGTCGAGGCGCTGGCGCGTGAGGGTGCGGTGGTCGTCGGCATCTCGCGGGACGCCGGCAACCTGGCGAAGGCGCAGGAGGAGCTCGCCGCCAAAGGCTTGAGCTTCCAGGCCGAAGCGGTCGACCTGACCGACGCCGACGCGACGCGGGCCGCCTTCGAGCGGATCGGCGTACCGGACATCCTGATCAACTGCGCGGGCGCGGCCCGCCGGACGCCGGTCGACGAGTTGGACAGTACGGCGCTGCACGCCTCGATGGACGCGAAGTACTTCACGTACATGCACGCGACCGAGGCCGTCATCCGAGGGATGGCGGAACGCGGCAGCGGCGCAGTCGTGAACGTCGTCGGTCAGGGCGGTCGCGCGGCGAACCCGTTGCACATCGGCGGCGGTGCGGCCAACGCGGCGCTGATGCTGGCGTCGGCCGGCTACGCGAAGGCGTACGCGGGCCAGGGCGTCCGGGTGAACGTGATCAACCCCGGGATGACGCGCACCTCCCGAGTCGACGAGGGGCTGGAAGCCGCAGTACGGGCGACCGGCAAGCCGAAGGACGAGCTGCTCCAGGAGATGGTCCGCGAGATCCCGATGGGCCGCGCCGGCGAGCCGCAGGAGGTCGCCGACGTCGCGATCTTCCTCGCCTCGCCTCGGGCCAGCTACGTCACCGCCTCGATCATCACCATGGACGGCGCGACGACCGCGGTCATCTGAAGCTCAGAGCCGATTTCAGGGCCTCTTCACATTTCCGTCGGTCGGTCGCTGACCTGGGGTCGAGAACGGCGTTACCGGACGCTCCTGCGGTACGCCGTCAACGGTGATGTCGACGTTCTCGTTGAAGAACGCGACGTGGCCGGCGACCGGGAGCAGGGGCGCTGTCGGGAAGTCGTACGACCAAGCGACGTCCGGGACCGAGGGGACCGACCAGTACGCCGACGTACGGCCTTTGTACGGGCAGGCCGTGACGGTGTCGGACGGGGTGAGGCGCTCGAGCTGGACGGACGTTTTCGGGAAGTAGTAGCGCGGTGGCAGACCGGTCTCGAAGACGATGACGGTCGCCGTCGAGTCGGCGAGGAGTTGGCCGGCGGCGGTGACCGTGATGTGGCGGGTGGACTTGATCGCGTCGACGCGGGAGTAAGGGTTCCGCGGGTGGACGAAGACCTCCTCGTCCTCCTCGAACCAGCTGTCGAGCGCGTCCCACTGGAACCGCACACGGCCCTTTGCGACGCCATCGTCGTACACCCAGGCCTTGCCGACGCCCGCGGTGTGCACTCGCGCGACACCGTGCGCGAACGTCTTGGTCTCACCGGTGTCGGTCAGCAATCCGTCGGCGACGTCCGCGAGCGGGACGTAGTACTGCGGGTACGGCGGGAACTCCCAGAGGTAGATCGCGTCCGTCGTGTCGAGGACGACGCGGTCGTCGAGCATCGCGCGGATCCGCCGCGGGACCGGCGCGGTGCCGCCGGGCGGGATCAGGGGTTCGGGGTAGGCGCTCATTCGTCCAGTAAAGCGCGGGGCCGGCCCTGGTGGTGCCGGCCCCGCGGATTGGTGGGGCCAGACAGGACCTACACAGTGATCCAGTCGATGTCGGCGATGTAGCCGTTCGGGTTGCTGACCTTGATCGAGTTCGATCCGGCGGTCAGCTTCATCGGGAGGTAGGTGACCTGCGGCGTACCCCAGTCGTTGTCGCCGAGGCCGTGGTAGTTCACCCAGTAGCTGTCCGTGTCGTTGACCGTCAGCATGCTCTGCCGGCTGGTGTCGCCGTCGGTGTAGGCGATCTTCACCAGATACGTACCCGTCGTAGGCACGGTGAGGTTGTTGAGCGTGACCGTTGACGAGTAGCCGATGTTGCCGATCTTGGAGCCGCCCGAACACAGCGTGCATCCGGAGACGCTCGCATCGCCGGTCAGGGTGCTCGTCGGCGACTCGGCTTCGTAGCGCACCGGTCCGCCGGACTTCGACGTGTACATGGTGATCTCGGCGCTCACGTCCGACGTACGGCTGTACTTCACGCCCTTCACCGTGAAGGTGTACTGCGTCTGCGGCTGCAGCCCGCTCACCACGGTGCCCGGCTTCGTGCTCGTCGCAACCTGCTTGCCGTTGGCAAACACCTGGTACGACGTCGCACCCGCACTCGGCCGCCAGTTCAGCGACACCGTCGTACTGCTGACGTCTGTCGCGGTCAGATCGGCCGGGATGCTCACGGGCACGTCCTCGTTCGGCGTGATCTTGTACAGCTTCGACCCGTGCGCGGGCAGCTGAGCGCTGACCGAACCGGAGACGTTGCGGGTGTTCTGGTTCGCCCAGATGTCGCGGACCGTGGCCTTCCCGCCGATACCGAGCTGGTCGAAGTTGCCGGTCACCGTGGAGGGGGAGTCGGCCAGGTTGAACAGCGCGACCGTCGTACTGCCGTCCGTGTTCTGTGCGTACCAGACCTGCTGCAGCTGGTCCTGGTTCAGCGGACGCGCGGGGTTGCCGGACTGGTTGATCGCGATGACCTCGCGGTTCGTCAGCAGCTTCAGGCCGTACGCGTCCAGCTTGGTCAGGTCGTCACCGGCGAACAGCGGCGCGGAGTTGATCGCCCAGAACGTCATGTAGGACTGGCGTTCCGCGTCCGTCAGGCCGTCCATCGCGCCGACGCCGACGTTGATCGCGTCCAGGTTGTTCCAGTGCCCCGGCCCGGCGTCGTCGATCCACTGCGTGACGTCCCACCAACGTTGCCTCACCGAGCTGTCCCACTTGACGATCGTGTCGCAGTAGCACTCGACGTCGGTGTCGATCCGCCAGCCGTTCGAGTTCTGCTTCCACACGTCGGCGTACCGGTGGCTGAGCGACCAGGACAGCGTGTACATCATCGGCCGGCCGGCGTTTTGCACCGCGCGCCACCAGGCCTCGACGTCCTCGGTGTTGTTGTGGTTCGGGTCGTCCGGCGCACCCTTCCACGAGCCGGGCCCGACGCCGTCCATCTTGATGAAGTCCACGCCCCAGCCGGCGAAGAGCCGGGCGATCGAGTCGGCGTACTTCTGCGCGCACGGGCTCTCGTAGTTGATCTTGTACGCCGCGTCCCAGCCGTTGGTCTTGCGCAGGTCCGGGTACACGATGTCGCGCGTGAAGCAACCGGGCGCGTCGTAGATCGGGGTGTTGCCGTCGCGGTAGACGTCGATGCCGAGACCGACAACGGTGTAGATGCCGAACTTCAGGCCGAGCTTGTGGATGTCGTCGCCGACGGCCTTCATGCCGCGGGGGAACCGTTTCAGGTTGGCGACCGGGCGACCGTACTCGTCACCGCCGTCCTGCCAGCCGGCGTCGATGTTGATGTACTCGTAGCCGTACGGCTTGAGCTTCGTGGCCAGGGCGTTCGCCTGGGTGAGGATGTTCTTCTCGCTGATGAAGCTGCCGGGGCCGTCGGGATTGACGCCCGGGTAGTTGGTCGACTGCAGACTCCAGCTGCTCCAGCCCATGTAGGGCTTGGCAGCGATCTGCGGATAGGCGGGTTTCTGGTCTTGGACTGCATCGGCTGGGGCGGTCACGACTGCTGTCGACACCAGGGCGAGGGCAGCCAGGACGAGCGTCGTACGGCGTCTCAAGGACATGAAAACGTCCTCCGGGGGAGGAGTGAGCGGACGCCGTCGAGCCTAGGTCGGCTTAATTTACGCAGTCAAGTATTGAGCCTCTGTTACTTCGTGTGACAGGACTGCCATGGAACCTTGATCAACTTCGCTCCGCGGCCGGGTCGTCGTACCAGCAACGGGCCGGCTCGTGAGGATGCCGGCCGGAGGTAGGAGGGGGTTCCGTCATCGTGAACACAAGGAAGCTCGGCCGGACGGCGGTCGCCGCGGCCGGGGCGGCCGGTTTGGTCGCACTCGCGGCCGCCGGTGCATCGGCGGCGTCATCGCCGCCACCTTTGAAGTTGGTTGCCGGAGGCACCGATGTCACCCTGGCCAGTGTCGAGGACTACGGCGTCGACCTGGATCTCGGTACGCATGTGGTGGCCGGCAACGCGCCGATCGAGGTCCGCAGCACGCGGGCGTCGTACAGCTCGCCGGTGGTCGCGACGCAGTACGTCCACGGCAAGCCGGTCCGGCAGTTGCCGAAGGGACTCGTCACAGACTTCTCCGGGCTGGGGAAGTTCCTGCACATCACGCTCACCAACAGCGCGGGCAAGAAGGTGCTCGAGAAGGACCAGTCGATCTGCCTGAACGGCGACGGGTCGCGGACCCGTCCGGATGCCCCGGCAACTTCGCCGTACCCGAATGGCTGTACGGCGAACCCGTTCACCCAGGGCGCGGTGTGGGGACTGCAGACCGGATGGTCGGCGCGGACGTACGGCGGCGGGGAGCCGGTGCAGCTTGCCGTCGGCAAGTACAAGGCGACGGTGACCGTGAACAAGGCGTACCGGGACTTCTTCAAGATCCCGGCGAAGGACTCGTCAGTGAAGTTGAACGTGACGGTGCAGAAGTCGGACGCCTCCGGGGCTGCAAAGGTGAGCTCGCGTTCGGTAGCGCCGAAGCCGAACGCGGCGCGTCCGGCCGGCAAGGCGAGCGTGCCGAAGGGCCCGAAGCCGGACCTGCGGCCCGTGCCGGCCTGGGGGATCGTGTCCGCGCCGGGTGAGGAAGGTACGCCGGACGCGAACAAGGACTTCCTGCAGTTCTCGGCGACCGTGTGGAACGCGGGCCCGTCGCCGTTGGTGCTGGACGGGTTCCGGCGGCAGGGCAAGGACCTGATGGACGCGTACCAGTACTTCTACAACGCGCAGGGCAAGCAGGTCGGGTACCAGAACACGGGGACGCTGGAATGGGACGGCCGGGACGGCCACAACCACTGGCACTTCACCGACTTCGCCCGCTACAGCCTGCTGAACGCCAAGCAGACCGAGGTGGTGCGCAGCCAGAAGGAGGCGTTCTGCCTGGCGGCGACGGACTCCATCGACTACACGGTGAGGAACGCGAACTGGCACCCGGACAACACCGACCTGCACACCGCGTGCGGGGACCACGGCTCACTGTCGGTCCGTGAGGTCCTCGACGTCGGCTCCGGCGACACCTACGTGCAGTCGCTGCCCGGCCAGTCCTTCGACATCACGAACCTGGCCAACGGCACGTACTACGTCCAGGTAACGGCCAACCCGGAGAACCGCCTGTTCGAGTCCACCACGAAGAACAACGTCGCCCTCCGCAAGGTCGTCCTCGGCGGCGCCAAGCACCACCGCACCGTCAAGGTGCCCCCAGTCGGCGTCATCAACGCTCCCTGATGCCGCCTCGCCGGCCCGCCCGCCGGCACTCGCGCCCCCGGCCACGATCCAGCCGGGGGCGCGAGCCGTTCTTTGAGCACCCACCAACCAAACGGAGCGTCCCGAAATGGTTGGTGGGTGCTCAAAGTGGAGTTCAGTGGTGTTGGGGACGGCGGCGGGGGCGGAGTGGGCGCAGGTGGGGGTCGGTGCGGGCGTGTTGCCGGCGGCCGAGGGCGAAGGGGCGTGACGTGCGGCTCGGCAGTGGGGTGCTCTTCGGGGCCGACAGGTGGATCTCGGTCTGCTGCAGGTTCACGCGGATCGGGACCTGGTGCCACGGGGAGCGGGTCCGGACGAGTACCAGCCGGAGCCGGCCGTCGCGCCGCAGCCGGAGGCCGATCGCGACCGTCGCTATCGCGGGGACCAGGCCAGCGATCATCAGCGCCGAGCGGGCGCCGAAGTGCTGGGCCAGGAAGCCGACCAACGGCCCGCCGATCGCGCCACCCCCGATGAAGACCAGGTTGTAGATCCCGGACACGCGGCCGCGCAGGCCGTCCGGCGTGGTCAGCTGGACCATCGACTGGGCCGCCGTCAGGAACATCAGCGTCGCCATCCCCATCGACGCCAGCACCGGGATGAACGTCCACAGCGAGGGCTGGATCGCGGCCAGTACTTCGGTGATCGTGAGCAGGCACGCGATACCGATCAGGTTCCGCAGGCGGGTCGGCCGGACGCGGCGGGCCGAGAGCAATGCGCCTGCCAGGGCCCCGAACGCGACGACCGAGTTCAGTACGCCGTACCCCGAAGCGCCGGTGTGGAAGACCCGGTCGGCGAACGCGGTCAGCGTCACCGGCAGGCTGATGCAGAACATCCCGTAGATGCCGACCAGCGCGATCGCCCAGCGGACGGCCGGCTCGTGGAAGGCGTACCGGACGCCGTCCTGCAGCCCGTCCCGGATCCGCATCCCGGCACTCGCCTTGCGCGCCGCGTGGAACCCGGGCATCTCGCTCTCGCGCATCCGCAGCAGTGCGCTGATCGATGCGAAGAACGTCAGCCCGTTGAGCGCGAACGCCCAGCCGGCGCCGATCGTGCCGAGCAGTACGCCGCCGAGCGCGGGGCCGATCAGGCTGCCGAGCTGGAACGTCGACGACACCATGCTGATCGCGTTCCGGACCGTGTCGCGCGGGACGAGCTCGGTGACGAACGACTGCCGGGTCGGGTTGTCGACCGCGGTCGCGAGACCGAGGACGAAGGCCATCGTGTAGACGTGCCAGACCTGCACATGACCGGTGAAGGCGGTCAGGGCGAGGACGCCGGCACAGGTGCCCATCGTGATCTGCGTGACCAGCAGGATCTTCCGCTTCGGGAACCGGTCCGCGATCACGCCGCCGAACAGACCGAGCACGAGGGTTGGGAGGAACTGCAGAGCGGTCGTGATGCCGACCGCGGTGGCGCTGCCGGTGAGCGTGAGCACCAGCCAGTCCTGGGCGATGCGCTGGATCCAGCCGCCGGTCGAGCTGACCAGCAGTCCGCTGACCAGGAGGCGGAAGTTGCGGACCCGCAGTGCGCTGAAGGTGTCCTTGAATCCGGGGCGCGTTTGCGTCTCCCGGAGTTTGGTGGAGTCGGTGTTGCGGTGGAGATGGAAGTCGGTGGACGGGACAGTACCGGTGGCCCGGGTGGTCAAGAGCGATCCCTACACGAGTGGACTGGTCAGGGGAGGACATGTCCATCCTCAGGGTTGGGTGCTGAATTCCCCCAACGAATTACTCCTATTAGTCTTATTGCGTCACGTAATGGGAAGGATATCGATGTACGACCCGGACCAGTTGCGCACGTTCCTCGCGGTGGCGCAGTCGCTGAGCTTTACCCAGGCAGCCGAGCGGCTGGGTATCCGGCAGCCGACGGTGAGCCAACACGTGCGCAAACTCGAGACGGCGGTCGGGCGGCCGCTGTTCGTCCGTGACACCCGCACTGTCACGCTGACCGCGGACGGCGAGGCGATGGCCGGGTTCGCCCGGACCATCCTGGCCGCGCACGAGGAGGCCGCCGGGTACTTCACCGGCTCGGAGCTGCGCGGCCGGCTGCGGTTCGGCGTGACCGACGACCTGGCGCTCACGCCGCTGCCGAAGATCCTCCGCGACTTCCGCCAGCTGTACCCGCGGATCGACCTGGAGCTGACCGTTGCCCAGAGCCCTAACCTGCTCCGCCGGGTCGAGTCCGGCCACCTCGATCTGGCCTACGTGAAGCACGGCGCCGGCGGCGGCTACGAGCCGAACGGCCGGCTGGTACGGCGGGACCCGATGGTCTGGGCGGGGATCGCCGGGACCCGGATCGCGCCCGACGTGCCGGTCCCGCTGGTCGCATACCAGGCACCGTCGCTGAGCCGGTCGCTCGGTGTGCAGTCGCTCGAGCAGGCCGGTCGCACCTGCCGGATCACGTGCATCGTCCGCGGCGTCAACGGCGTACTCGCGGCCGTCCGCGCCGGCCTCGGGATCGCGATCTTCGCCCGTTCCCTGATGCCCGCCGACCTGGTCGAGCCGCCCCCGAGCGCCGGCCTGCCCGAACTCCCCTCCATCGACCTGGTCCTCATCACCAACCCTCGTGCCGCGAAGGAGCCGGCCGAAGCCCTCACCGCCGCCATCCTCGGCAGCAACGCCCCACTGAAGCCCGACGCGGGTTAGACGAGCGCGTCCCCCCGCAGTACGAGTGAGATGATGCTGACCGCGGCGATCGCGATGGTGATGAGAAAAGGGGCGTTGCGCCACAGGAGGATCGTGGCGAGGAGGGCGGCGACGAGTGCGAGGGCGATCCAGCCGATGATGCCCATCGCTCCGGGTGGTGCGATGACCAGGAGACCGGTTGCTGTCGCCAACGGGAGCGGTGCGATGAGGCGGGCGTAGCGGCCGAGGCGCTGCGGCCAGCCGCGGACACCGGTGGCCAGGTCGTCGGCGAGGTCGGGTACGACGTTTGCCAGATGGGCACCGATCCCCAGGAGGGCACCCGCCGCGGTCGCCCACCACGGGGCCCACACGTGCGCGGTGCCGAGTGTCACGAACGAGGGCAGGCCGCCGAACGCGACGGCGTACGGGAGCCAGGAGATCACGGTCGACTTGAGGCCCAGGTTGTACGCCCAGGCGCACGCCACGAACAGCAGGTGCATCGACCCGGACGCGAAACCGTTGGCAAGGGAGACCGGAACGGTGACGACCAACATCACGCCGGCACCGACCGCGAGCGTCCGGCGACTCACCAGTCCAAGCACCACGGGCTTGTCCCGGCGGTTCACAATGGTGTCGCGGGCGGCATCAATCGCGTCATTGCTCCAGCCGATCGAGAGGTGGCCGGTGAGGATCGTTGCTGCGACGAGGAGACACCCGGCCGGACTTCGCCCGGCCGACCACGCGACGGCGGTGACCAGAGCGGTGACGGCGACGGTCGGGCCCGGGTGGCACGCGAGAGCCAGACCCTTGACGGTCCGCAGCGTTCTCACCGACGTAACGATGCCACGATGACGCGGATCGCAGCGGTCCGGCCCGCGCTCCCGCCGTACCGGTATCCGCAGTCCGAGCTGACGGCCGCGTTCGAGTCGATCTGTCTCCCGGACGGCCGCGGTACGGCGTTGCTTCGCCGGCTGCACGCGAACGCGGGAGTCTCGTATCGGCATCTCGCGCTGCCGTTGGAGCAGTACGCCGTACTCAAGGACTTCGGCGAGGCGAACGACGCGTGGATCGCGGCGGCCGTGGACCTCGGGGCCGAGGCGGTCGCGGGCGCGGTGAAGGACGCGGGGCTGACGCTGGACGATGTCGACGTACTGATGTTCACGACGGTGACCGGGGTGGCCGCGCCGTCGATCGATGCGCGGGTAGCGATGCGGCTGGGGATGCGGGAGGACGTGAAGCGGCTGCCGCTGTTCGGATTGGGGTGTGTCGGGGGAGCGGCGGGGATTGCGCGGCTCCATGACTACTTGAAGGCCTGGCCGAAGCATGTCGCCGTACTGCTGTCGGTGGAGTTGTGTTCGTTGACGTTGCAGCGGGACGATTCGTCGCTGCCGAACCTGGTGGGTGGCGCGTTGTTCGGGGACGGCGCGGCGGCGGTGGTGCTGACGGGATCGGAACATCCGGCCGCGTCGGGACCGTCCGTGGTGGCGACGCGTTCGCGGCTCTACCCGGACTCGGAGCGCGTGATGGGGTGGGATGTCGGGTCCGGCGGGTTCCGGATCGTGCTCGGTGCGGACGTGCCGGAGGTGGTACGCACCTATCTCGGGAGTGATGTGCGGGGCTTCCTCGGGTCTTGTGGCTTGACCGTGCCGGACATCGCGACGTGGGTCAGCCATCCGGGCGGACCGAAGGTGCTGGAGGCGGTGGCGGAGACGTTGTCGCTGCGGCCCGGGGCGCTCGATTTGACGTGGAAGTCGCTCGATGCGGTCGGCAACCTGTCGTCGTCCTCGGTGCTGCATGTCCTCGGTGACACCCTGAGGCTGGATCCTGCAGGTCCTGGGTTGTTGCTGGCGATGGGTCCTGGTTTCTGTTCCGAGCTCGTTCTGCTGGAGTGGTGATGTACGGCTGGTATCTGGGGTTGGTGCTCCTGGTCGCGGCTGAGCGCGTGGCCGAGCTCGTGGTGTCGCTGCGCAACGCGCGCTGGAGCTTCGCGCAGGGCGGCGTGGAGTCGGGGCGGGGGCATTACCCGTTCATGGTCGCGCTGCACACGTTGTTGCTGGCGGCGTGCATGGTGGAGGCGCTGCACCGGCCGTTCGTTCCGTGGCTGGGCTGGACGATGTTCGCGGCGGTGCTGCTGGCGCAGGGACTGCGGTGGTGGTGCATCAGCGTCCTCGGCCATCAGTGGAACACCCGCGTCATCGTCGTACCAGGTCTCCGGCTGGTTGCACGCGGCCCCTACCGGTGGATCCGGCACCCGAACTACGTGGCGGTCGTGGCGGAGGGGATCGCCCTGCCGTTGGTCCACACCGCGTGGGTGACCGCGCTGGTGTTCACCCTCTTGAACATCCCGATCCTCGCCGTCCGGATCCGGTCTGAAGAGGCGGCGCTGAAGTCTGCCCTGGTGACGTGATCGATCTTCTGGTAGCTGGTTGCGGTCCAGCAGGCGCAGCCACAGCGATCCGGGCAGCGTTGGCGGGTCTGTCTGTTGCCGTCGTCGAGCCGCGCTCCGCTCCGATCGACAAGGCGTGCGGCGAAGGCATCGCCCACAGCGCGGTCTCGTACCTCTCGCGCCTGGGTGTGGAACTCACAGGCCGTCCGTTCCACGGCATCCGCTACCTCGACGGAAGACATAGCGTCGACGCCCGCTTCACCGCAGGACCTGGCCTCGGAGTACGCCGTACGACGCTGCACGCCGCGCTGATGTCCCGGCTAGCGGCGCTAGATATCCCCGTCATTCGCGCTCGAGTCGGCCCGATCACCCAGAACACCACGTCCGTCACCGCGGCCGGCCTGACCGCCCGCTACCTGGCCGCCGCCGACGGTCTCCACTCACCCATTCGCCGGCAGTTGGATTTTTCTGGTGGGAGTTCAGGTGAGGTACGCCGTGGGCTCCGGCAGCATTTCGCCGTCTCGCCGTGGACCGACCTCGTCGAGGTCTACTGGTCTCGTCTGGGGGAGGCCTACGTGACTCCGGTCGCCGACGATCTCGTCGGCGTCGCCGTCCTCACCTCCGCGCGCGGCACCTTCGACTCACACCTCGACGCGTTCCCGCTCTTGAAGCGCCGACTGCGTGGGGCTGTGGCCGCGAGCGCCGTGATGGGCGCGGGTCCGCTTCGCCAACGCGTGAGTGCCCGCACCGCCGGCCGGGTCCTGCTCGTCGGCGACGCCGCGGGGTACGTCGACGCGCTCACCGGCGAAGGCATCGCGGTCGCGTTGCGCACCTCCGCCGAGCTGGTCGACTGCGTCCGCGCCGACCGCCCACAGGACTACGAGGCAGCCTGGCGCCGCGTCTCCTGGGAATGCCGCCTGCTGACCGCGTCGTTGCTGTGGGCCCGCAACCGACCGCTCCTCGCGCCGCGGATCGTCCCTGCCGCGGCCGCGCTCCCGGGTGTCTACCGCACCATCGTGAACCGGTTGTCCTAGGCAAGGTTCGGGCAAGGTTCGGGCAATGTCGTAGGGCCCGGCGATCGCTCAGACAATCGCCGGGCCCCACGGGTGGCTCGAGCTTCCTGGTGAAAAGCTCGAACCCGCAGCCTTTCCGGCCCCCTGGTGAAGGGTCGGACCTGCTGACAAGGAAGACTCTGTCAGGCGGATGTTGCCCAGCAGTTGCCGGAATATGAAGCCTTGTTACATAGGGCTGTGGCGTAGATCTCAGTGCTCCGTCCGGACTGCTGCGATCTGCAACTGCAACGCCAAGCGTTCCCGCGGATCCGACAGATCGAGCTCCGCGATCTCCCCGATCCGTTTCATCCGGTGCCGCAACGTATTGGTGTGCAGGTGCAGTTCCCGGGCCGCCCGCTGCGGCTGCCCCGGAAAGTTCAGCCAGGCCTGCAACGTTTCCACGTACCCCGTGTCGTGCTCGATGTCGTGCCGCAACAGCACCGCGAGCGGACCATCCATCTTGGTGGTATCAAGCGAGGTGACCGCCCGGTGCACCGTCAGCACGTGCCACGCCTCTTCGACCCGCAACGCCGGCCCCGGCGCGACACCCCGCCGTACCAGACCTAGCAGCTCGACCGCCTCGGCGCGTGAGCTCGGCAGATCCGCCGGACCGCGGGCAGGACCACCGGCAGCGGCGTACGTACCAGCCGACTGTTCGAGGACGAGTTTCTGCAACCAGGTCCATGACCCGGGTCCGTCAGTGTCTGTAACAACAGCCAGCACAGTCCCGTCGAGGTCAGCCAGCTGGGGCTCGCTCCAGCCGTGCCGGCGACCGGTCGACTCCCACAAGTCGAGTTGCTGCGGTACGTCGTACCCGTCGGGCGACCCGAGTGCCACAACCCGCCACGGCTGCCGCGGGAGCCGTACGTCGACTGGGTTGTCCGGGGAGAACTGCCGCAGGATCGTCCGCAGCCGGTCGATCGCACTCCGCCGCGCCACGTCGGCCTGAGCGCGCAGCCGCAACAGGTGCAAGGCGAGAACAGAGGCGGCGTTGCTGAGCTCCGCAGTGACCGCATCACTCACCGGACCGTCGACAACGGCCCAGATGGACCCCAGCCACTCACCACCAGCCCGGACCGGTACGACGAGACGCGGGCGGATGCCGTTAGGGCCGTCAGGTACCAGGAACGGCTCGCTGGATCGCGCCAGCCGTCGGAAGATGCCCCGGGCCCGGAAGTGCGCGATCACCTCGGGTGGAACTCGGCGTCCGACGATTGTCGACACACGCGTGGGGTCAGTGAAGTCCTGGCCGGAGGAGTACGCCAGGACCCTGGACTGGTTGTCCTCGATCGTCACCGGAGCGTCGACGATCGCAGCGGCGGCGTCAGCCAGTGCGAACAGCTCCTGATGCACACCGGCGTCGCCAGCGGCAGGGGAGTCCGGTGCGGCCGCTCGGTCGAGTACACCGCGGAGCAGCCAGACCACGTGGGCCCACGTCACGCTCGGCTGCAGTGCGACGAGGGTCATGGCCTCCCGCTCCGCTGCAGCCACCACGGTCGGCTTGTGCGCTAGCGCCGTACGGAGAACCACTCCTGAGGCGTTGCCGGCCGCGCAGCGCTCCACGAGCTCCACGGCGTCCTCTGCGTCGCGTAGACCGAGTCCGAGCACCAGGTCGCCTGGCTGACCCGTCGCAGGTTCCTGTGGGTCGGCCAGGAAGACGTCCCGGATCTCACGGTCGCCCTTGCCGGGCACCACGACCTCGAACAGCGCCGGCCCGACGGCGACGATCAGGTCGGACGAGGAAATCATGAGGTTATTGTGCAGGTTATTGTGCGATGAGCACAGTCATTCGTCCCGGCAATGGTGTGATCGCACCATGACAGCCGCTGGCAGCGGCCCCACCATCGATACATGACCACTACTGGTTCCGCTGGTAGCAACCACATCGTTCCCGACCGCGTCGCCGTCGTCGGCGCGGGCATGGTCGGCCTGGCCACCGCCTGGTTCCTCCAGGAGGCCGGCGTCGAGGTGACCGTGCTCGACCGTGAGGGCGTCGCCGCCGGCGCGTCCTGGGGCAACGCAGGCTGGCTGACCCCCGGCCTGGCCACCCCGCTCCCGGAACCAGCGGTCCTCAAGTACGGCGTCCGTGCGGTGCTGAGCCCTGCCTCACCGGTGTACGTTCCACCGACCGCGAGCCCGCGGCTCCTCAAATTCCTCACCCGCTTCGCTCGCAACAGCACCGCCGGACGCTGGAAGACCGCCATGGACGCGCTGGTCCCGATCAACCGGCAGGCTCTGCCCGCGTTCGACTTCCTGACCAAGGCCGGGGTCGAGGCACAGACCTACGAGGCCAAGTCGTTCCTGGCCGCCTACCGGACCGTCGAGGAGCGCAAGGTCCTGCTCGAGGAGATCGAGCAGATCCACGCCGCCGGCCAAGGCATCGAGTTCGAGGCGATCAGCGGTGACGACGCCCGCGCGATCGAGCCGTCGCTGTCCGACGAGATCGGCGCGGCGATCCGGCTGCACGGGCAGCGGTTCATCAACCCGGGCGAGTACGTCCAGCTGCTCGCCGACTCGGTGATCGCCCGCGGTGGCCAGATCATCAGCGGCGTCGTCGTGAAGGACATCGTCGACGAGATCCGCGGCGTCCGGCTCGTCACCGGCGACGGCGAGACCGATCCGTTCGACGCGGTCGTGATGGCGACCGGTGCATGGCTGGGTGACCTGGCGCGGCAGTTCGGCGTCAAGACCGTCGTACAGGCCGGTCGCGGGTACAGCTTCAGCGTGCCGATGGCGCACGTACCGGCGGGCCCGGTCTACTTCCCGGCGCAGCGGATCGCCTGCACGCCGCTGGGTGACCGGCTCCGGGTCGCCGGGATGATGGAGTTCCGCAAGCCCGAGGCGAAGCTCGACCCGCGCCGCATCGACGCGATCGTCGAGGCCGCCCGGCCGCTGCTGCGGGACGCCGACCTGGACGCGCGGACCTTCGAGTGGGTCGGGCCGCGGCCCTGCACCCCGGACGGCCTGCCGATCATCGGCGCGACCGCGTCGCCGCGGGTGTTCGCCGCCGGCGGGCACGGTATGTGGGGCATCACGCTCGGCCCGATCACCGGCCAACTGCTGGCCGAGACCATCACCACCGGCCGTGCGCCGGCGGAACTGCGTCCGTTCAACCCGCTCCGCTGACGACTCTTCCGGCTTGGAGGGATCCCAACGACGTGGTCCCTCCATCTCGCTGACCGTCTCTTCGAGCAGCCCCTTCGGTGACCCTCCTCGGGCAGCACCTCACCTGCCCGCACCTCCTCAGGCCACCACGTTGCCGCTCCGGTCAGCCCTGAGAGCGGGCCCTGGCGTCTTTCTCCTGCCCAGGGCCCGCTCTTTTCTGTCGGTGGGCTGTGCGACCGTGATCCTCTGACTCCTGGGAGGACATGTCATGGTGCTTCGCTGGTACACCGTCGTGATCGACTGCCACGACGTCCGCAAGCAGGCGGCCTGGTGGGCCGAGGCGTTCGGCTGGAAGACCATCATCGAGACCGACGACGAATGCGTGAACGTGCCCGGCTGGGTCGAGCCGGAAAAGATCCATGACTTCCCGTGGGAGCAGATCGGCCCCGGCATGGTGTTCGTCCCGGTGCCCGAGGGCAAGACCCTGAAGAACCGCCTGCACCTCGACTTCGCGCCGCACACCAGTCAGGACCGCGACGCCGAAATCGCCCGCCTGGAAGCTCTCGGCGCTCAACGCGTAAACGTCGGCCAACCGGACGACACCACCTGGACAGTCCTCGCCGACCCAGAAGGCAACGAATTCTGCGTCCTCAGCTCCCGCGACTCCTGAGCCTGCCGCCGCACAAACAGATCCGGGGACTCGATGGGAGTCCCCGGATCCGTTGAACTGTTTGAATCAGTGCGTGTGCGGCTCGGTGCCGTGTTCGGCTTCGTGGGCGGCGATCTGGGACTTGACCTCTTCCATGTCGACCGCGCGCAGCTGGCCGATCAGGTCCTCCAGGCTCGCCGCCGGGAGCGCACCGGCCTGGGAGTACAGGACGACGCCGTCGCGGACCGCCATCAGGGTCGGGATGGACCGGATCTGGAAGGCCTGCGCGAGCTCGCCCTGCGCCTCGGTGTCGACCTTGCCGAAGGTGATGTCACCGTGCTGCTCGGACGACTTCTCGAACACCGGCCCGAACATCTTGCACGGACCACACCACTCGGCCCAGAAATCCACCAGTACGAGACCGTCGCTACCGACCACGTCGTTGAAGTTGTCCTGGGTCAGCTCGACCGTTGCCACTACGACCTCCGAAAGTAGATGAGTACGCGTTAGTCAACACCGATCGGTGGCCGAGTTGTTCCCGCACCTCCGGGCGGGTACGCCGGCCGATCTCGTACGCCGTACGACCTGACCGGAATGCGGAGTCTCGTATGTGACCTGGGACACTTTGTCAGATCGGCATGTCCACAAACGGTGATGCGTAGTCCTGCACCTCGCCGAGGATCGACGCCGCGGCCTCCGGGGTGAGGTCGGCCCGCTCGCGCTCTGCAACGATCATTTGTTGCAGCAGCCTGGTCTCACCCGCGGTAGCGAGACCGGTGATCTCGGGATGCCCGTTCAGCAGCCATGCGGTCGCGGCAGTGATGTAGCGCTGCTCGTCGAACGGCCGGTACCAGGTGTCGTACGACTTCTCCTCACCTTCCTGCCAATTCCGCCGGGCGATCATCTTGATCGTCATCAGCGCCGCGTCCGATGCCTTGACGGCCTCCACGAGGGCCGCGTAGTCATCGGCGTACTGCGGATCCGTGGACAGCTTGTAGTTCAGCGGCGTCAGCACGCTGTCGAAATCGAACCGGCGCAGTCCCTCGGTGTGCACCGACGGCGCCTGCGCGGTGTGGCCGGTGATGCCGATCGCGCGGACCATACCTTCGTCCTTGGCCCGGACCGCCGCTTCGAGCGAACCGCCCTTGCCGGTCACGAGATCGAGGTTCTCCAGGTCGCACACAGCGTGCATCTGGATCAGGTCGACGTGGTCGGTCTGCAGCCGCTCCAGCGACCGGTTGATCTCGCTCCAGGCCTCCTCGAACGTCCGGCGGCCGGTCTTGGTGGCGAGGAAGATACGGTCCCGGATCTCCGGCATCCGGGGTCCGAGGCGGAGCTCGGCGTCGCCGTAGTCGGCGGCCACGTCGAAGTGGTTGAGGCCGGCGTCGAGGGCTTCCTGGATCGACGCGTCGGCGCGGTCCTGATCGACGCCGCCGAGCGAGGCGGCGCCGTAGATCAGCACCGAGCTCTGGTGGCCGAGTCTGCCCAGTCGGCGAGTTTCCATCCTGGTCCTCCAGGGGTAGCAGGGGTCACTCCGACCTTATGCCCACGACCGCTGTCGGCAAGCGGTTGTCCACAGCCGATTTTGACCCCTCGCCACGGGAGAGTTTTCCACAGGCGAACCGACCGATCGGTTACTATCAGTGATCAGTTGGTGCGTTCTCTTACCATGTTGTTCGCACGGATTTTCGAACCTGTCCGCGGCGTGTGGCATGGTGTGCGCTGCCCGCCCGACCTGAGCGGGCATGAGAGAGGAGCTATGACGACGGTACCGAAGGTGTCACGCTTGGCCGGTAAGAGTGACGGTGAGGGTGACACTGCCCGCGAGTGGGGTAACAGTATGGCAGCGGGGAGCGATGGACCATCCGGATCCTGGGCTCAGGTCTCCCGGAGTGCGGTCGCTTGCCGTATTCTCCCGGCTACTGTCCGCGTAACTGCTGTCTGAGGGGCGGGTAGGGATGAGTTGGTGGCGAACGTTGCTGAATCTGCCGCCAAAAGGTGAGCACTGGTCGGACCAGCGCCGGACAGATCAGCGCCGGAAGAAGGCGGGCAAAGGACGCCCGCAAAGCACCGCGCCGGAGTGGTGGGCCCACCCCGGCGGGCCGGTGTCACCTACCCCTCGCCAGGCGCAGGGTGTAGCCGCGCAGTACGCCAATCCCCAGGGCCAGCCTCCGCAGAACCCGGCGCCGCCGCCGGGTGGCGTGATGGCACCGCCGCGTCGTCCTGGTGCGCGCCCTCCGGAGGTACAGCCGCAGGACCTGGCGCATCGCACACCCGAACGTTTGAAACAGCGTTCGCCCCACGGCGCGCACGCGGCGCCAGGCCCGGTCCGCGAGGTGCTCGAGCCTGGACAGACGCCGTGGTCGACCGAACCGGAGTCCTCTTTCTCCACGTGGGCCAGGCGGTTCTTCCGCGGCCTCGTGGTCGTCGTACTGCTGCTGGCTGCGATCAGCGGCATCCGCTCCTGGATCGCGCCGAACAAGACACCGGAGACGGTGGTCAGCGGGCAGAGCAGCTTCCCGTCTGCAGAGGCGAGCGCAGTCGCGACGCGGTACGCCGTTTCGTACCTGACCTGGGACGAGAGCAACCCCGACGCCCGTCCGGCGCAGATCGGACTGGACCTCGCCGCCGGCCTGGACAGCCGCGCCGGCTGGAACGGTCGCGGCAAGCAGACCGCCGACGTCGCGTACCCGGGAGAGGTCAAGGCCGACTCCAACGGCATCACCGCCGTGGTGGACGTCCGGGTCCGCGTGTACACGTTCACCAAGCAGGGCAAGAGCTGGGCCGCCGGCCCGATCACCTGGGAACGCATCTCGGTCCCGGTCGCACGGACCGCGTCGCGCGTGGTGGTCAGCGGGCCGCCGACGTTCGTACCGGACCTGCGGGCGGCGCTGCCGAGCAACATGCCGGACGCGGGCAAGCCTGACGACGAGCTGACCGGGGTGACCGAGAAGGACGCGGAGGCGTTCTTCTCGGCGTACGCCGAGTCCGACAACAAGGTGTCCGCGGTGACCGCGCCGGGCTCGACCATCCGCAGCCTGAACGGGGCGGTGAAGTTCGGTGAACTCAAGGACTGGCAGGTGTACACCGGCAACGACGACGAGCGGCGGGCGACCGCGGCCGTCACCTGGAACGGCGTGGGTGACACCACTCTGGACCAGACGTACACGCTCACGCTGAGGCGTACTGTCGCCACGGACGGAGCACAGCGATGGCAAGTGGCTGCCGTCGGATGAATCCAGCTACTGGCCATCGGATGACCGAGGCAACAAGGGAGACACCGCAATGACGACTCACGAACTGGCTGCGAGCGTGCTTCAGCTTGCCGTGCCCATGGCCGACCCCAATGTGCCGACGGGCGCGGACTTCAAGGACTGGGTCCTGGTCATCGCGGGGAACATCTTCATCGCGATCCTCGTGTTGCGTGCCATCGGCCACTACTTCAAGCGCGAGTGGGGTGAGCTGTTCGGCCACATCGCGGCCGGGGTGCTGGTGGGCGGGCTGATCTACGCCAACAACCAGACCATCAACGTGCTCAAGGGCTTCTGGGGATTGCTGTCCGGAGGTAATTGATGCGAGTCGGCCGCACCCTGACCCACCACTTCGAGATCGAGACCCGGCAGTACGACCTGCTCGGGATCGACCTCGGAGAAGGCGCCCGGCGCCGGATGATCATCTTCGGAGCGGTGATCATCCTGCTCTGGATCGCGTTGCTGTTCCCGTTCATCGGCGTACCGAAGAAACCCACCGTCAGTCTGTACGTCGTGCCGCCGTTCGTGATCACCGCGTTCGGCTGGCGCCCCGGCAAGTTCCACGAACGCCGTCGGCGGGTGACTGAGTGGGCGCTCGCCGTCCGGTACGCGTTGCGTGCGCACCGCCCGATCATCGGCCTGGGCGCGCGCGCCGCCGACAAGACGGAGTACCTGCCCTGGCGGGAGCGCGTCTCGACCCGGAAGGTGGCCGACCTGGCCAAGGCCCGGGTCACGCCGGAGTGGGAGCGTGAGGTCGTGGTGGAGGTCGACCCGAGGGTTCGCGCGGGCGCGGACATCACGGTCAGCCAGCGGGCCCGCCTGCTGGGTTCGGATCATGTGCAACGGGTGAGTCGCAGGACATCGTCAGGAAGAGGCCTGAATGAAGATCGCTGACAAGCTCCTGAACCTGGTGGGGGTCGGTCGCGAGCGCGGCCTGCCACCACCGCGTCTGGTGGCCATCGCCGACGGTCTGCTGGTGACCGAGCGCAGCGCCGAGGCGTGGTTCCTGATCTCGGTGGCGAACACCGACCTGGCCACCGAGGCCGAGCAGGACGCGGCCCTCGACGCCGCGGTCAGCGCGGCCGCGACGATCCTCGGCGACCGGCTCAGCCACCTGAAGGTGGTGTGGGGCCGCTCGACCGGTCAGGACTACATCGACTCCGTGGCCGGCCACTACCGGCTCGGCGACCACGAGGCGTGGGCGCAGACCCGGGCCGACCGGATCGACGAGATGCGGATGCCGGAGCGGTACGTCGCGCTCGGCGTACACCTGTCCGACCGCGACCCGCGGGCCACCGCGCAGGTCCGCGGCTCGATCAGTGACGCCCTTGGTACGACGTCGTGGCGGGTCAGCGCGCGCGAGCTCGCGCACCTGGACGAGCGGGTGCGCAAGCTCGCTCGTCAGCTCGGCTCGACCGTGTGGAGGGCCCACACCGCGCCGGCCGAGGTGATCTCCTGGCTCATCAGCCGTGAGATGCACCGCGGTGCGGTCGCGGCGCCACGGCGCGGTCTGATCACCGGTGCCTCGCTGGCCCGGCTGACGTCCGGTCGCGTGGTGCCGTACACCGACCATCTGCGGATCTACGACACGCGTGGCCAGATTGCGGCGTACACGACTGTCCTCGCGATGACCGACTTCCCCGAAGAGCTCGAGACACCAGGCGCGGGGGAGTGGCTGCGGACGCTGTCGGAGATCAAGGCGATCGACGACGACGGCGACGAGATCGACGTCACCGTCGAGGCCTCGGTCCGGTTTCGCGTACTGACGAAGAAGACCGCGCGTCACCTGGTCGACGAGACCCGGAAGAGCGCGAAGGAGCAGCGCCGCTCGGCCGCGAAGGGCACTGCGGAGGAGACCGCCGACGAGATCGTCGAGACCGAGCGCGTCATGCGTGAGGTCAAGCGCGACATCAACCGCAGCGGTCTGACGCTGGTCGAGGACCACCCTCGGTTGCTGGTCAGCGCGGACACGCGTGAGGACCTCGAGGCGTACGTCGACGCGGTCATCGCGCACTACGCGGACCGGGGCATCACTGTCGCCGCCGGCGCGGATGAGCAGCGCGACCTGTGGCTGGAGTCGTTGCCGGGCGACCAGTTGCGCGTGCCGGACCTCGGGCACGTGCGTGAGTCGACCGCGTTCTTCGGGTCCTGGTTTTGGGGCGGTGCCTCGATCGGTGACGCCACTGGCCCGGCTATCGGGTACCTGACCGGCTCTACACCCGGTCTGGTGCGTTTCGACGCCGCAGCTGGTTCTGCACTTGGCGACGCGACCACGACGCTGTTCCTGGGCCGGTCTGGTCGAGGGAAGACGACTGCCGCGATGCTGGGCGGTCTGGACTCCGCGTTCGCCGGTGCGTGGGTGCCGCTGCTGGACCTGAAGGGCGACGCTGCCGGCGTGTCAGCAGTCGCCGCGGAGTACGGCGTACCCACTGCTGTCATTGAGATCACGGCGCAGTTCTCCGGCGCTGCAGACCTGCTGCGGGTGCTGCCCGTTGACGACGCGCTACTGCAGGCCCCGTCTCAGCTCATGCTGCTGCTGCCACCGCATCTGCGTGGTGCGGCCGAGGCGCCGGTCATGGCCGCCACCCGCGCCGAGATCCAGTCACCCGATCCGTCGTCGTGGGGCGTCATCCAGCGGCTCTGCGCCTCCGACTCCGAAACGGTACGGACTGTCGGCTTCGCGCTGCGCGACCTGGTCGAGACAGGTCTCGGCTCCGTCGTCGCCGGCCCGCCGTCCGGCCTCTCTTCCCTGACCACGAACCCAGGCCTCTGGGTCGTCCAGATGCCCGGACTCACGCTGCCGTCCCCCGAGTCGGCCCCTGAGTCCTGGTCCCCGATCGAACGCGTCGGCATGGCCTGCCTCCGCGGCTGCCTCGCCTGGATGGTCCGTACGACGGGCCGCCGCGAGTTCCGCGGCCGCTCCAAGGTCGTCATCGTCCCTGAGGTCCACCTGCTGACGAAGACCCCCGACGGCGCCTCGTTCCTGGACTACATCGCCCGTGTGGGCCGCGCCCTGGGCGCCTCCCTGGTCCTGGACACCCAGGACCCGGCCTCGATCCTGAAGCTCCCCGGCCTCGTCGAGCAGATCACCACCCTGTTCGCCTTCAGCCTCCGGTCCCGCGAACAGGTCGACTCCCTGCTCGAGCTCCTCGGCCGCCCGCAAACCGCGCCTTACCAAACCCTGGTCCGCGGCATCAACACCGCCGCCAACGGCAAATCCATCCGCCACGGCCACTGCATCATGCGAGACCGCTGGGACGAAGTAGCCACCGTCCAAATCGACATCCCCAGCCAACAGGTAGCAGCCCTACTCAGAACCACCCCCGAATCCGAACACGCCACCGCCACGGTTCCTGCCGTGCCGGCGTACGAACCCGAAGACCCCTTCGCGGACGACGAAGAGATCCTCGAGCCGGCATCTTCTGCCCAGTTCCAGAGCCACCTGACGTCGCCGCAGGACACGCCTTCCCGGCCGTCAGCTCCGACTGGCACTGCCGCGGGAACCCCAGCCGCGCCGGCTCCCCAGGTCAACCAGCCGCCCCCCACACCACCTGCGGCGGCCCCGACCTACGCAGGGAACGGGAGCTCCGCTCCGGAGGCACCCGCCCCGACGTCCCCTCAACCCGCGGGGATCGCCGAACAGGAGCCCACTGGCGCCGCAGAACCATCGCGCCAGCCCTCGAACGCCGCAGACCGCGAGCCCGTAGCGGCCACGCAACCCGCGGTGGGCCCGCAGCAAGCGCCCTCTCAGCCGTCCCAACCTGCGGCCCCCGCCGTCGCTCAGCAAAACGGCCATCCGCCAACCCCCAACAGCCAAGACGGCTCCGAAGGCACCAACGGTCACTCCCTCCGCTACGAGTCCCCGATCGGCCCCGACGAGGTCTACGACCAAGAGGCAGACGAGGCCGCCTACAACGAGGCGATGTACCCCGCCTACGACACCACCGACCCCACCCCCAACGGCTCCGACCAACCCACCAAGTCCCCCAGCGGCAAGGAACACGTCGCATGAGATGGCAGCGCCGCACCCGAACGGCGCTCACCGTCCTTGCCATCTCGCTGATTCTGACGACCCAGGTTGCGCTGGCCGCTGATCCCAAGCCCACTAGTCCCACAGGGTTCGGCGATCTGCTGCCGACGCCAGACCTAACGCACGGCGACACCCGAACGTTGTTTGAGCAATACAGCCCGATGGCCTACACCCTCGACTTCGAGGGCAGCTTCAGCGACCCATTTAGGCCGGTCTTCAACTCGTTCGCCCAGATGCTCATGTTGTTCGTCGTGGCGGCAACGAGGGCGGCGATCGCCATTGGATGGTGGTTGTTCTCGTTCACCGACATCCGTCCGCTCGTCGATTCGACCTCGGACGCGATCGGTGGTGTGAGCGGCCAGTTGGTGGGCTGGCTGCTGCCGTCGGCGCTGGCGCTCGGCGCCGTCGCGGCCTATGTACAGCGACGATCAAGCGGAACTGCTATGAGCCAACTGGTCTGGGTCTTCGCGGCCGGCCTACTTGCGGTCAGCTTGGCGCTCGGACCGGCGACTTGGCTGAAGGGCGTTGACGGCGCTCGTCAGGTTGGCGCGGAGACCGTGATGGGTGCGTCAGGAAAGGTGGTCGGAAGCACCCTCAAAACGCCATTCGAGACGCCGGAGCCTGCTTTCCCGGGAACTTCGCGCGACACGATGCTTCGGAAATCCGGTGATGCGGCCTGGCGTGGCTTTGCAGCCACGCCGTGGTGCATCGCCGAGTTCGGCTCGCTTGAAGCATGCGGGCGCTACGGCAAGGGAATGCTCGATGTCGGTGTCGATCCCAGCAAGCGCATGGATTACATCAAGAATCAGGTGGCCGATTCTGAAGGCGGCGGCGATACGCCGACAGTCAAATGGGCGAAGGGCGAGAACCCGTTCGGCCGGATCGGTGTTTTGCTGATTGCCGCCGTGGCGGCCAGTTTGTTCGCATTCCTCAACATTGGACTGGCTGCGACCGCCCTCATGGCTTTTGTTGGCTGCCTGGTGATGCTCGTCGTCGGTGTCGTGTTTGCCTGCCTCTTCATCGTCCCTGGCAGGGCGAGACAGTGGGGGATGAACTGGCTTGAGGCATTGCTGGGCCTTGTGTTGCAGTCAGTTGCCGCGATGCTTGTTTTCGGTGTCGCCCTGTCTCTCCTGACCGCGGTATTCAGCCTCAGTCAGACGCTTGGCTGGCTCCCGGTAACTGGACTGGCGTTGATTGTGCTAATTGCGGCCTTCCGACTTCGCCGATTGCTCGAATCCCTCACCACGATGATGCGGCCCGGTGTAGGAAGCATGCTCATGGGATCCTATGCGCGGCGTGGTGCGGTGCAGGCAGTGCGGCGAGTAGTAACCGCAATTCGCAGCCGGGGTTCGGCGCCGAGCCCGTCGGAGCGTCACGGGGAGCGCACGGGCGGATCCCCGCGGTCTGGCGAGAGTGGCAAGACCGAGAGCATGGAGAAGAGTCGTGTCTTCCGGACCGCGCGTCGCCCTGATGTGGACAGGACGTACGGGCGGCCAGAGGCAGACAATGAGCGACGGGCGCCGGTTGCGACGAAGGGGACGGATTCAAAGAGGCCCGGTCTGAGCGGAACCGTGCCGACGCTGGGTAAGAAGTCGACCAGTGGGCGCGATACCGCCGGGCGCAAGGCGCCGTCGCCGATCTCGGTGGGCGCTCGGCCGAGCGGTTCGCGATCGCGAGACGTCTATCGAGGAGGCGCCTCCGATGAGTCAAAGCGTGGACAGGCCGCGACCGTGAACCCGACGGAGCGCAACTCAGGGCGCCATGCGAAGCCATCAGTGACGGCTGCTCAGCTCAGGCAGAGCAGCTACGAGCCACGGCGGCATGCTTACTCAGCGAGCCTCCGCGATGGTCCGGCGAAGGTCGCGCGCACCCCGCGGAGGGTTGGAGCCTCGCCGGTCCAGCAACGTCGGTATCGCGAGTACTCCGCTGCGCGCGGCAGCGGCCCGACGAGCCATCGCCCGTCGGGTGGGCGGTGAGAAACGGTGACTCCGCACCCGCGACGACGGGACGAGAGCACGCCAGGAACAGACGGCGACAACGATCCCTGGGCTGCAGGGTCGCGAACGAATGGCGATGATCGCAGATCTCGCCGACAGCGTAGGCGAGACGACATCGCTCGCCAGCGAGCGACGCTACGTGATCAACGTCGTAGCGAGCCGGCAAGCCCACTCGGGGCGATTGCGGTAATCGTCCTTCTGGCGATTCTCGTGCTGGGTATCGGTGGCGGACTACCTCGTCTGCTAAATCGCGGTTCAGAGGACCGCGGGTCCGCAGGGCTGCTGACGCCTGCTGCTCCAGGAAGCGAAGTGCCACAACCAACGCGGGCATCCCCGACTCAACAGCCCGAAGCGACGGGTCTGACTACACCGCCACCACTGACGCAGCGGCCTGGAGCCTCGCAGACTGCGTCTGCGAATGAGGCAGCACGCAACTGGGCCAACCTCTTCTATACGCGCACACCGGCGAACGAGACGTACGACCAGTTGGTGGGAAGAGCGACGCAGTACATGACGTCCGAACTCGCAACGACCTTCACCAGCGCGGGGGACGCGACGTATGACGCGCTCAAAGCAGAAGGTGGATCATCGCGCGTCGTCTCTGTCAACGTTACGGCGCCTCGCCCCGACACCGCACCGGTGGATACGCCCACGCGTATTACTCGGTTGGTGACCGTGAAGGTCACGACAACGGGGAAGCGTGCGGCTCAGTTCGATGTGCCGCTTCTCGTCACAGTGGTTCCCGATGGGACACGATGGCTGGTCAGTGCAGTGGATGGCGGGACCGGGCCATGAGCGCATCACACGGTGCTTGCGATGTTTAGCGGTCGCGACCTCGCCGCGGCCTCGGGACTGAGTGGGGCGACGAGCATTGCGACGAAGGTCGCCTTGGTCGGCAGCATTCTGGCGCTGATGGTTGTTGTGATGCTTGCGCCCTTCGGCGCGAGAACGAGTCAGGTCAGTGCGGCCTGTCCCCCGGGTGCGCCAGGTGATGCGAATGACCCGGTCCCTAGCGGGCAGCTCCGGACAACTCAAATCGCATACGCGAAAATCATCGACAGCGTTGCCGTGGCAAGGGGGCTCCCAGGGCGCGCGACGCTGGTGGCGCTCATGACAGCCTTGCAGGAGTCGCAGCTTCAGAATCTGTCGTACGGCGATCGCGACTCAGTCGGGCTCTTTCAACAGCGAACCTCGACAGGTTGGGGTGCCGTCTCGCAGTTGATGGATCCCGTCTACGCGGCCAACGCGTTCTTCGGCGGTGATCAGCCCCCCAGTCCGCCTGGCCTTGTCGACGTCGACAACTGGGATTCGATGCCGTACACCGTTGCGGCCCAGGCAGTGCAGCGCTCGGCATTCCCGGACGCCTACGCACGCCATGAGGACACCGCTCGAGACATCGCCGAGGAGGCTGGAATTGACCTCACTCGTGCCGGCAATCCGTATGCAGGACGCTCAAGCGCGCATCCCGTCGCAGTAAGTGCCACACCGTCGATGTCGATCGCCGACCAATGCGGTGGTGGTCTCGTGGACGGACGCCCCATCGCGGGGAACTGGCCAGTCGAGGAGCAGAACGTTCCAGATCCTACGGGGACTGGTGGAATGGTGACGCCGCGAACGGCGGCGTGGGTAGCCAAGATTCGGACTGCATTGCCGAATCTCAGCATCTCTTGCTGGGATGCGCATCTCTGGAATCCGACCAGCGATCACCCGAAGGGCAAGGCCTGCGATGTCATGGTCGGTGCCGATGCCAGGAAGTCGGCCGCAGCACGTGCGAAGGGCGACCAGGTCGCGAGCTGGGTTGTCCAGAGCGCCGGGACGACCGGAGTCAGGTATGTCATCTGGTACGGCAAGATATGGAGTGCTCGGACGGGCGCGTGGCGAACGTACAACGGCGGTGGCATCTACAATCCGAGCGACGCGACAGGCGGCCATTACGATCACGTCCATGTCTCGATGTACTGAGAGAAGGTAGAGCGAAAGGAGCTCGACGAGTGCAGCCGCCCACAAGATCGAGGCGTGTCCGATGAACAGATCTGGTGGAACTGAGGACCGGCCGGGTTCCTTCTCCTCCGGCGATTGGGAGCCGAGCAGCTCTCACGGCCGAGGGGAACCCCCCGACGCGCCTGACACCACTCCGGGGTCCTTCTCGTCGCCGGGCGCATCGTCACCTTCGCCCCAGCCCACTCGCAGGGCTCGGATCTCTGTGCCGTCTGCGGCTGAACTGCTGCTTGGCATTCCGTGGGCGTTGTGGAGCTTCGGTGTGGTGTCGTGGCTTTCGGCGCTTGTCTTGAACGGCTTCTGGGTGGTCCTGGCGATCGCGCTGTGGATTCTCTCAGGATTGCTTGTGTTCTGGGCGCCAATTGAGGATTATCTCGCTCGGTACGCCTTTCGGCTCCGGCACCCTACGCTCCTGGAGCAGCAAAAGATCGATGTCGCGTGGCGGTCCGTATGCTCCGTAGTGGCTGTCAATCCAAGATATTACAAACTCTGGATCGAGGAATCCGACAGCATCAATGGGTCTGCGATGGCCGGCCGATCGATCGCTGTTAGCCGATGGGCCGTCGTTTCGTTGCCCCCTAGGCAATTGCAAGCAGTTCTCGCCCACGAGTTCGGTCACCACCAAGGAGGGCATCCTTGGGCCGGGCTCATCGCGTTCTGGTACGCATTGCCAGGACGGTTTGTGGTTGGCGCGGTCCGCTGGCTGTTCCGGCGAGCTACCCAGGTTCCAGCCGTTGGATGCCTGCTCCTGGCGATCTTCGTGAGTGCTTATGGGGGTCTGCTCATGTACTCGTTGGTGTTCCATGTTGGATGGGGCTGGGCTTTCTACTCGTTGGTGCCGTTCCTGGTGCCGATTCCGCTGGCATGGTTCAGCAGGCGGGGCGAGTTGTGGGCGGATCAAGTCGCAGCAGATCTTGGATACGCGCGGGATACGGTCGCGATGCTGTACGACCTCCAAGCGCAGGGAGAGGATGTGGCCAGACGGGCAAGTGGATGGCGAGGCGCTCTCTACTCGCATCACCCGTCTATCGCCGACCGCATAACCGCGCTCGAACGCTATCTGCAGAACACGGGCTCATGACTAAGCGATTTCCGCAGTTCGAATCACTCCGCAGGAAGTTGGCCGGCGGCGGCAACGCAAGGTCCGGCGCGCCTGTCGGGCAGACCGAAGCTCCGAGTCCGAAGAGGCCTTGGGACTCAGTCCGCCAGTCGCATCCTGATCTCGCTGGTCGGTTGGACAGCATGGCGGAGTCCGCGGACTTCAGTGACGTCGATCAAGCCAGGATCGTTCATGCGCTGGCCCGACTCAGTGGATCGTCGCACGATCTGCAGAACCTGACAGCGGCCCTTGAACAGGAGGGCAGTGCTGCATTGGTTCACCCGTCTCTTCAGCGGAACCTGCCCGGCGAGCGCTTCGCACGGCATAACCTCTTGGCAGGTCAGGTGCGACTCGGTCAGGTTGTTCCCGATCATCGCAGTGACTTCGAGTTGAGCGGCGACTTCGGCATCGACTTGGACGTCCTCAGGACCTCGCTGCTCGTCATCGGCCCGCCGGGTTCGGGTAAGACTCGAGGTATCGCAACACCGATAGTGGAGCATCTGTCTCTGGCGGCGCTGACTGGCAAGGCGAGCATGGTCGTCGTTGACCCGAAGTCGACGGACTTTGCGTACGACGGGTGGTTCGATGTCACGATTGATCCGCTGAATCCAACGTGTGGGTTCAGCCTGTTCGGAGGATCGAGGACCGCAGACATTGCTGCCGACCGATTGGCTTCCGCGCTGTTGCCGCCCCGTGTGAGCGACGACAAGGCCTACTTCATCGATGCTTCGAAGAACGCTCTCTACGCGTGCCTGGCTCCCTTTGAAGCCGCGTACCAGCGGTGGCCGACCGTGCCTGAGCTACTTGGGCTTCTCCGGGCCGACGACGCCTCTATGGACCGCGTGAAGCAGCGGCTCGAGGGTGCTGACGGACAGGAAATGAAGTCGCTGCTCGACAGTCGCAAAGCTCAGGTTCAGAGGACCGATGACCCCGCTGCGGGTCTGGTTGAGCGCTTCGCGCTACTTGACCGGCCTGCGTTGCGTAAGCTCCTAGATCACCCTGGCCCGACATTCCAAATGCGCGATCTGAACCGGCCAGTACGTGTTCGAGTCGCTCTCCCGGAGGCCGAGTACCCCGATGCCTCCCGCATCCTCGCACGTCTCGTCGTCTCCCAGTTCGTGCAGATCACCTCGTCATCTGAGACTGACAGGTCAATCTTCAAGAGCCTCGTCATCGACGAAGCTGGTCGATTCGTCGATGATTATGTGGCGCGGGGCGTACAAAAGTTGCGGTCGAACAATGCTGGCTTGGTTCTGCTCTCGCAGACCATGTCCGACTTCCCCGCCGAGGTGCGTCCAACGATCTTCGGCTCTACAGGGTGTAAGGCCGTCTTCGGAGGCATCGATCCGCAGGATGCGGAGATATTCTCGAGATGGTTCGGCGATCAGTACGTGAGTCAGACAACCATCAACCGAAGCGCGACCTCTGGTGCGCAGTTCAATCAGTTCGGTCGTCCGGGTGGGACGTCTCAGAGCGAAACGACAGGTTTCAGCGTCCAGCGTATTGAGCGTGCACGGTGGACCGTGTCGGACATCATCACTGGTGTACCTGCCGGACAAGCCTTGATCTCACTTGCTCGGTCGAACGGCGTCCGAGTCGGCCCTGTCCTGGTCAATCTGCGAGCGTAGAGCAGACCGCGGCGCACGGAGTCGAATCCAAAGATGTGCCGTGGTCTCATCGGCATTACTGGTGTTAGCGCTGACGGCTGAAGGATGCCGGGTGGCGTAACTGGTCGTCGGTGGCAGACGGGCAGGTCATGGCTGAGACTTTGTTGCTCGTGGATGCGGTCGCGGGGTTGTTGTTGCGCGGATTGGTGTTCGTGGCTTAGGGGTCTACGCGTTTGATCTGGGGAGTGGCTGTTGGGGTGGTGAAGGTTAGGAGGGTTTGGGCTTCGGATTCTATGGAGGTCCAGGCTTGGGGGGATATGGGGGTGAAGGGGGAGATTTCCAGGACGGCTTGGGTTTTGGTGTTTTTGATTAGTTTCCAGAGGGCTTTGGGGTGGCCGTCGTGGAGGACTGAGCCTTTGGTGAGGACTTCTTGGAGGGTCAGGCGTTGGCGGGTGGGGGTGTCCAGGAAGCGGGTTCGGTCGGCGTGGGATAGGAGGAGGTTGTCGTATTCGGGGAGGAAGCGGGTGGGGGCTTCGGTGTCTTCGTGGGGGATGGCTAGGTGGGGGAGGTCGTAGAGGGTTCGGTTGGTGGTGGCGTCGGTATAGGTGCGGAGGTCGAGGCGGTCGAAGACTTCGGACAGGCGGGTGAGGCCGGACCAGGTTTGGGCGTCGGCTACTGAGGCGGGGCCGTAGGCGGCTAGGTAGCGGAGGATCATCGCCTCGACGGTCGCAGTTGAGTCGTCCGCGTCTGCGGCTGTGTTGGGGAACCAGAGGTTGGCTGTGGTGAGGGTGGGTTGGCCTGATTTGTTCCAGAGGCCTCGGGGTGGGGTTTGGATGGTGGGGAGGAGGCAGCGGATGGCGTGGGCCAGGGCGGCGGGGTCTCGGTCGGGGTAGAGCGGGGCGAGGTGGTCGCGGAGTTGGGCGGCGGTGGCGGGGCTTTCGGTCAGGCGGGCGATGCCGGCGGCCAGGACGGCGTCCATGTCCAGGCCTTCGAGGCGGTGCCGGCCGTAGGTCTGGTTCTGGTAGACCTCGCGTTCCAGGCGTGGCTGGACGAGCGGGCGGAAGGCGAGGAAGTCGCGGCTGGAGACCAGGTGGATGGTTGCTCGCATCATCGATCCGCGGACGGCCTGGCGGGTTTCCAGGAGGGTGGAGAGGTCGGCGGGATCGAAGTTCGTGAGCCGGGTCCAGAGGCCGACGTACGGCGCTTGCGGGGCTTGGGCCTGCATGCCGACGAGGTGTTCGATCGCGTCCAGGGCGTTCGCGTCGTGGCGTTCGAGGAGCCACTGGCGGTCCAGGGTGGCGCGGTTCAGGGCCTGCAGGCTCAGCTTGGTCATGGCGGGGATCCTCTCTGGTCGGCGGATCCAACGGTAGGCAGAGAAGCGGCCAGATTCGGTCCGCTACTGCGCGCTCGTCCTGAAGGCCGGGAACGCAGGGTTTTCCCTTGCACGGTGCGAGTCTGGTGACGATCTGCTTCCCAGCGAGTACTGCGCGGAACTAGGGTTCGACGGACCGTAGTGGTTGCGTTACGCAACCTGGACGTGGGAGGGAAACGGATGAGGACACGCCGTAAGGCGCTGGTGGCCGTCACTGCAGGGCTGGCCACTGTCTCGCTCGGGTTGTCGTTCACCAGCGCCGCGGGGGCAGCGCCGGAAGCAGCGACGGCCAATCCGAACGGGCTGAAGCTGATCAAGACCAAGACGTCGCTGCTCGGCAAGCACTATTGGTACCAGCAGACCTTCAAGGGGCTGCCGGTGGTCAACGGGTACTACGCCAAGCATGTGGCCAAGGACGGCGCGGTGCAGATCGCGGACGGCCGGGACGCCGTACCGGCGAACCTGGATGTCAGTGCGGCGGTTGCGCCGGCGTCCGCCACGCAGACCGCCAACGCCGCGGTCACAGCGCGCGCGAACCGTGCCCGGATCGCCGGGCCGAACAAGAACCTCGTTCCGCAGCCGGGCGCAACCAGCGGCGCCGCGCAACTGGCGGTGATCGGCGGACCGGACGCGCGCCTGGTCTGGAATGTCACGAGCCGCTCGGCCGAGGGCGTCACCCGCTCGCTCGTCGACGCGGACTCCGGCACCGTCGTCGAGTCCAAGGTGATCAGCGACAACGTCGACGGCCGCGGCTCGGTGTTCGACCCGAACCCGGTGGTCAGCGAGCAGAACGAGAAGCTGACCGACCAGAACGACAAGAACCAGGACGCGTTGTTCCTGGCGCAGAAGAACGTGATCCTGCGCAACCTGGACGGATCCGGCAAGCTCAACGGCACCTACGTCAACATTGCCGAGGCCAAGGGCGGCCTGGCCCAGAGCAAGACCAACACCTTCGTCTACCAGCGTGCGAACGACAAGTTCGAGCAGGTGATGGTGTATTACCACATCAACCAGACGCAGGAGTACATCCACCAGCTCGGGTTCACCGAGGTCAACAACGAGTCGCAGGACTTCTCGGTCGACACGTACGCCGGGGACAACTCGTTCTACGACCCGTCGACGGACATGATCACGGTCGGCGAGGGCGGTGTCGACGACGCCGAGGATGCCGAGGTGATCTGGCACGAGTACGGGCACGCGATCCAGGACGACGTGGTGCCCAACTTCGGCGAGTCGGAGGAGGCCGGCGCGATCGGCGAGGGCTTCGGCGACTACTGGGCCGTGACGATGTCGGTTCCGGTCAGCAAGGGGTTCGAGCTGCCGTGCGTGATGGACTGGGACGCCACGTCGTACACGACGGACGAGCCGCACTGCCTGCGCCGGACGGACACCGGCAAGACCATCGACGACAAGACCGGTGAGGTTCACGACGACGGCGAGATCTGGTCGAACGCGCTGTGGGACATCCACCAGGCGCTCGGCCGGACGAAGGCGAACAAGCTGATCCTCGAGTCGACGTTCTTCTACGACCCGGACACGTCGTTCGCCGCCGCGGCCCAGGACACCGTCCAGGCTGCCCGGCTGCTCTACGGAAAGCCGACGGCCGCCCAGGTCACGAAGGCCTTCCAGGACCGCAAGATCCTCCCGTAAACAACACCAGGTCGTGCGCCCCCAGTTACTGTGGGCGCATGACCTGGCGTACGGCGGATATTCCTGACCTGACCGGACGACTGGCGCTCGTGACGGGGGCCACCAGTGGACTCGGGTACGAGACCGCGCTCGAACTGCTGAGACATGGCGCAGACGTGCTGGTCGCGGCGCGGAATCCAGAGAAGGCTGCGCAGGCGGCGGAAACGCTGACGCAGAAGGCCGGACGGGCGCCGACGGTCCTCGAGCTGGACCTGGCCGATCTCGCCAGTGTCCAGCGGGCGGCTGAAGAGGTCGTCAAGTTGTACGACAGGCTGGATCTGCTGATCAACAACGCCGGCGTGATGGCGCCGCCGTACCGGCAGACGCTTGACGGGTTCGAGTTGCAGCTCGGCACCAATCATCTCGGTCACTTCGCGCTGACCGGACGGCTGCTTCCGTTGCTGGTGAAGGGCGGCCGGGTTGTCACGGTCAGCTCGTTCATGCACAAGACCGTGCGCGGCATCAGCGAGGACGACCTGCGCCGGCCGGCGGGCAGCTACCGGAAGTGGGAGTCGTACGGGAAGTCGAAGCTCGCCAACTTGCTCTTCATGCTGGAGCTCGACCGTCGCGCCCGCGCCGCCGGGGCCGATCTGCTGAGCGTGGGGTCGCATCCCGGGTACGCGGCAACCCACTTGCAGGCAGCCGGTCCCGAGCTCGCCGGGCGCGCCCGGCAGGCGCAGTTGTGGGGCGCCGCGACGCGCTTGGTCGCACAGTCCGCGGCGGCCGGTGCCTGGCCGAGTCTGTACGCCGCGACGTACCCGGATCTGCGTCCTGGATCGTTCGTCGGCCCGAGCTTCTTCGAGTACCGCGGTACGCCGAAGGTCGTCCTGCCGACCCGCACCGCTCAGGACCCCGAGCTCGCAGAGCGTCTCTGGGCGTGGTCGGTGGAGGCGACCGGCGTCGATCCAGCACTCACCGTGCCGAGGTAGTGACATAGCGGCAACTTTCTGGTTACCCTCCGGTAATTCCAGTTGCCGGAGGTTCTCCAGTGCGCAAGTTCGCTGCCGCCCTTGCAGTAGCCCTGACCCTGATCGCCACGACCTTGATCGCGAAGGGTCCGCATGCGGACGCGAGTCAGGCCGCGCCAGGTTTCAGTACGTCGTACCAGCGCATCCCGGGCGCCGACGGGATCGAGATCGGTGCCGTCGTACTGACGCCGACCGGCCAGGGCGACGGGCCGTTCCCGCTCGTGGTGATGCCGTCGAGCTGGGGTGTGCCGAACGTCGAGTACGTCGGTCAGGGCGCGAAGTTGGCCACCGCCGGGTTCCAGGTGATCTCGTACTCGAGCCGCGGCTTCTGGGATACCGGCGGCGGCATCGACATCGCCGGTCCGCCGACCGTCGCCGATGTCAGCAAGGTGATCGACTTTGCCGACGAGCACACGCCCGCGGATGCCAGCCGGGTCGCCGCGGTGGGGATCTCGTACGGCGCCGGTACGTCGCTGCTCGCTGCGGCGAAGGACCCGCGGATCAAGGCGGTCGGCGCGATGAGCGGCTGGGCGGATCTGATCCGGTCGCTGAATCCGAACGACACGGTCGCGCTCCAGGCCGTCGCCGGTCTGCTTGCCCTGGGCAACGTCACCGGACGGCCCGGGCCGGAGATGGCGTCCCTGCAGACGAAATTCGTCACCGGGGACTTCGACGGTGCGATCGCGGAGGCGAAGCAGTTGTCGCCGGTCCGCTCGGCCGCGACGATGGTAGACCAAATCAATGCGCGGAAACCGGCGGTCTTCCTCGCGAACGCGTTCGAGGATTCCATCTTTCCGCCGGCGCAGTACACGGACTTCTTCACCGCGCTGACCGGTCCGAAGCGGCTGCTACTGGCGCACGGTGATCACGCCACGCCGGAGACGAGCGGCGCGATTGGTCTACCAAATGAGACGTGGGACGAGTTGGCCGGCTGGTTGCGGCACTACCTCACCGGCGCGGACAACGGCGCCGACACGGAAGCGCCGGTGCAGCTGAAGTCGCAGCGCGGCGTGTGGCGTGGGTATGCCAACTGGGCAGCGGTCGGCCAGGAGCGTACGTCGTACCTGACGAAGGCCGGTGCGCTGCAGGGGAACGAGTCGACCGGGTGGAGCCGGGCGATCGGGGCCGGTATACCAACCGTCGCCGACAGCGGGGTCGCGCTCGTATCGGGCGCTCTGCAAGGGCTTCTGTCGATCCCGACCGGGGTCGCGACGCCGCTGGTGGACAGGACGTTCGCGGGCGTCTGGTCCGGCCCGGCGTTCGATCGAGCGACCGTGGTCAACGGGTCGCCGAAGATGCATCTCACCGTGAAGCCGTCGGCGGCGAGTACGTCGCTGTTCGCCTACCTGTACGACGTCGACGCGCTCGGCGTCGGCTCGTTGATCTCCCACAAGCCGTACACGTTGCGCGGGGCGACGCCGGGCAAGGCGGTCCCGCTCGACATCCGGTTGGAGGCGACGAGCTGGGAGGTGCCGGCCGGGCATCACCTCGTGCTCGTGGTGGACACGGTCGATCCGCGGTACCTCGGGCGGAGCGTGATCGGGTCGACGGTGACGTTCAGTTCCCCGGCGGGCGATCCGTCGTGGGTCAGCGTTCCGGTGGCCGCGTGAACCTCAGCCGCCGGGGATTCCTCGGCTTCACCGCTGCCCTCGTCCCGATCCACCAGGCCGCAACCCGCGAGGCCCCGGACCACGAAGGCCCCGCGGGAACCGGAGGCCGGGGAGCACGCCGCGAGGCCGGCGGGACGTTGTACCTCGGGACGTACGGCGACGGCATCGGCATCGCGACGTACGACGCCGGCGGCAAGATCACCAAGACCGGAACGATCGACGGTATACCAGACCCGTCCTTCGTGATCCGGGACGGCAACTTCTTGTACGCCGTGAACGAGCAGGACATCGGTGCGGTGACGGCGATCGACATCTCCACTACACCGAAGGTCCTGAATCGCCAACCCAACAAGGGATCCGGTCCGTGCCACCTGGCCAAGGTGGGCGACCATCTGCTCAGTGCGAACTACGGATCCGGCGACCTCGCGGTCCATCCGATCGCGGCGGATGGGAGCCTTGGGCAACAGACTGACCTGGTCAAGCACGAGGGCACCGCACCGCACGCGCACCAGGTGGTGCAGGCCGGCGAGTATGTGCTGGCCGTCGACCTCGGCACCGACTCGATCTACACCTACACGCTCGCCGCCGGGAAGCTCACGCTCCAGCATCAGGCGAAGGTCAAGACCGGCGCCGGGCCGCGACATTTGGTATTCCATCCGTCGGGCATGTACGCGTACGTCGCCGACGAGCTCGACAGCACGGTGACGATCTGCGGCTACAACAACGGCGTACTCACGGTGCTCGACACGGTCCCGACCGGCGCGGGGGAGAACTACCCGGGCGAGGTGGTGATCTCAGCCGACGGCCTCTTCGTCTACGTGACCAACCGAGGCCACAACAGCGTCTCCATCTTCCGCACCAACGAGGCGGGTCTCGAGCTAGTAGGTACGCCGAGCTGTGGAGGGAACTGGCCGCGGCATGCCGCGTTCGACCCGACCGGTCGCCTGCTGTTCGTCGCCAACCAGAAGTCGAACAACGTCGTGACGTTTTCGGTAGACCAAACCGCCGGCACGCTGACGCAGACCGGCGACTTCAGCACGCCGACCCCGGTCTGCGTCAATGTTTGATCATGCGCGAGCTCTTGCGCTTTTGTGGTGAGAGCGTTGTCATGGGATCGCCTTTCTCCGCCCCGAAAGGACGACGCCCATGCTCAGAGTCCTCACCGCAGCAGTCCTCGTGGCCTCGGCCGTCATGGTCCCGACAGCTCAGGCAACACCCGACTGGCACGTCGGTACACCGCCCCTCACCACCCCGTGGACACACGACGTCTCGCCCACGAACGCACTGCCTGAGTACCCACGCCCGCAGCTGACCCGCCCGGAATGGCGCAATCTCAACGGCCTCTGGGAGTGGGCGCCCGCCGCAATTGACGAGCAGCCCCCGTTCGGACGCACGCTCAACGAGAAGGTGCTCGTCCCGTACCCGATCGAGTCCGCCCTCTCCGGTCTGCAGAAGCACGAGGACCGCATGTGGTACCGCCGTACCTTCCAGATCCCCGACAACTGGAAGGGTCAGCGGCTCGTGCTGCACTTCGGCGCGGTCGACTACGACGCGAAGGTCTGGGTGAACGGGCATCAGGTCGCCACGCACCGCGGCGGGTACGACGGCTTCGACGTCGACGTCACCAGCGCCCTGCAGGCGAAGGGCCCGCAGGAGCTGATCGTCTGGGCCGAGGACCTCACCGACGAGACATACCAGCCGATCGGGAAGCAGCGCGAGGTCGGCGACCACGGCATCTTCTACCAGGGCAGCTCCGGCATCTGGCGAACCGTCTGGATGGAGCCGGTGAACGTCGCCTCGATCAGCCGCCTCCAGGTCACACCGGACCTCCCGAACCAGACCCTCAAGGTCACGGCAGACACCTCCGGACTGGCGAACCTCGACGTCGAAGTCACGGCGTACGACGGACGCCGGCAAGTGGGCCAGGTGAAAGGCAAGGCGGACACCGAGCTTCGGCTGAAGATCCCGAACCCGAAGACCTGGTCGCCCGCCAACCCGTTCCTCTACGACCTCAAGGTCAAGCTGCTCGACCGCGGCAAAATGGTAGACCAAATCGGTTCGTACGCCGGGATGCGCTCGGTCGGCCTACAGAAAGGGGCCGACGGCAAGCTTCGGATGGCGCTGAACGGGAAGATCCTGTTCAACCTGTCCACCCTCGACCAGGGCTTCTGGCCGGACGGACTGAACACCGCGCCGACCGACGCGGCGCTCCGCTTCGACCTCGAGCAGCACAAGCGGCTCGGTTTCAACACCGTCCGCAAACACATCAAGGTCGAACCGGACCGCTGGTACTACTGGGCCGACAAACTCGGCCTGATGGTCTGGCAGGACATGCCGGCGTCGAAGACCGACGCGATGCCCGAGCCGTGGCGCACGCAGTTCAAGTCCGAGCTGCACGAGATGGTCGAGGAGCACAAGAGCTTCACCTCGATCACCGTCTGGGTGCCGTTCAACGAGGGCTGGGGCGAGTGGGACCGGACCGAGACCGGCGCGATCGCAGACTCGGTCAAGGCGCAGGACCCGTCCCGCCTGGTCAACGCCCACAGCGGCGTGAACTGCTGCAACTCCCACGGCGACTCTGGCCGCGGCGACCTCCTCGACTATCACGCGTACCTCGGCCCGGCGACCACCGCGCCGACGAGCGACCGCGCGGCGGTCGACGGTGAGCACGGCGGGTTCGGCCTGAAGGTGCCTGACCACATGTGGTTCGGCGACGGGTCGGCGTACGAGATGGAGCCGGACTCGGCGACTCTCACCCGCAGGTACGTCGAGAACCAGACCGATGTGCTGAGATCCGCCCAGCAGTGCGGGATCAGCGGCTCGGTCTACACCCAGATCACCGACGTCGAAGGGGAGCTGAACGGCTTCTTCACCTACGACCGCCGGGTGCCGAAGATGGACTTCGCCCAAGTGCGGACGATCAACAAACAGATTGTCGACAATGCGAACGGAACCGGCACCGGCACCCCGGATCCCGGTCCGGGCACACCAGGCGTCGACGGCATCCACTTCTACCCGCTGGACGGATCCGGAGAAGATGCCGTCGGCAACAACGACGCGACGCTGCAAGGCGGCGCGGTCTACGGACCGGGCAAGAACGGCCAAGGTCTCGCGCTGAACGGATCCGGCCAGTACGCCGACACCGGCGCGGCCCTGCTCGACACCAGCAAGAACTACACCGCCAGCGCCTGGGTGAAGCTGAACAAGGCGGACGGCTCGTTCCAGACGTTCGTCAGCCAGGACGGCGATCGCGACAGTGCGTTCTTCCTGCAGTACTCCGGCCAGGACCAGCGGTTCGCGATGAGCTTCCCGGGGATCCGCGCGCTGTCGCCGACGAAGCCGAACCCGGGGCAGTGGTACCACGTCACCGGCGTACGCGACGTGGTGAAGGGTGAACTGAGGCTGTACGTCGACGGTCAGCTCGTCGCCGCCAAGTCCGCCTGCACGCTGGATTCCAGCTCGACCGGCAACACCTTGATCGGCCGGGCGAAGTTCGGCGGCAACCAGGTCGACTTCCTGGACGGGACGATCGACCAGGTACATCTGTACGACCGAGCCTTGACCGACGCGGAGGTGCGGTCCCTGTACGAATCCGGCCGGTAAAAGTTCGAGATGCGCAGAAGCCGCCGAGCCCTGATCCTGGTAGGTAACCGACCAGCGGAGGTGAGTGCGATGGCCGCACCCAGCCAGGTGCTCGCACCCCGCACCACGGCCCGGTTCCGGCCGCCACGGTTCGGCCTCGGCGGCTCACATCTAGGCGGCCAAGACCCAGGAGACGAGACCGCAGCCGAGACAGCAGTCGCGACGGTCGACGCGGCGTACCAGGCCGGCATCAGGTTCTTCGACACGTCCCCGGCGTACGGCGAATCCGAGCGACGACTCGGTACGGCGCTGCAGCGGAGGCCACGCGGTGAGTTCCTGGTGTCGACGAAGGTGGTCGGCGCCGACGCCGAGGACTCGGTCAGGGCGAGCAGCGAGCGACTCGGTCTCGCCGTCGATCTGGTGTTCGCGCAGGACGACGCGACGTACCCGGTGCTCGATCGGCTGCGGCGCGACGGCGTGGTCAAAGCACTCGGGGCAGTGTCGGACGATTGGCGCGAGCTCGATCGGCTGGTGCGGGACGTCGACCTGGACTGCGTGCTGCTCACCGCGCAGTACGAGCTGCTCGACCAGTCGGCCAGGCCGCTGCTGGATCGTTGCCTCGCGCGCGGAGTGTCCGCGGTCGTGTCCGGCGTACTCACCCCACAGGTGCTGCACATGGAGACCGTCCAGGCACGCAGGCTGTCGGCGGTCTGCGAGCGGTATGGCGTCTCGCTGCCGCAGGCCGCACTCGCCTTCCCCAGCAGGCATTCCGCGGTCACGTCGGTGCTGATCGCGGCGTCGTCACCCGCGGAGATCCGGGCCGACGCAGCGCTCGTCCGGCAGCCGGTGCCGGAGCGGCTCTGGAAGGATCCGGAGTTGCTGCGCTTGCTATCCTGAGGGCAGGAGTTCGTGTTCCTGCGGGCTCCCCGGACGAGCGGCGCCGTACCCGGTCTGAGAAGACGACGCCTTGCCCCTCGGGGAGGGGGTCGTCCCATGCATGCGATCGATGTCGTCGAAATCGTTGGCGCGCTCACCATTCTGGTGGCGTTCGCGGCTGCCCAGGCCGGCAGGCTGCAGCAGCGCACGATCACGTACCAGCTCCTGAACCTGCTCGGATCGGGGGTGCTGGCAACGATCGCGGCCGTGCAGCTGTCCTGGGGCTTCCTGCTGCTGGAGGGCAGCTGGGCCGTCATCAGCCTGCTCGGCCTGCTGAATCTGGTGAGGCGCGAGGACGCGAACTAGAACTTGTCGCCCGGGTTCGTCGCCGTACCGGGCGAACCCGTCGGCGCCACCGTCGGGATGCCGCTGCTCGGCGTGGCCGTCGTCGGGCTGCCGGTCGTCGGCGAGGCGGACCCACTACCGGTCCCGGGCGGCGGTGTGGTCGGCGTGACCGTGACCGTCGTGGTTCCGCTCGGCGTCGGGATGACGGGCTCCGGCTCCAGCGGCGCGGCGTGCCGGAAGAGCAGCCACGCGAGGAACACCGCGAGCGCCATGATCACGGCCATCGTCAGCAGCGCGAACGCCAGCGCCCACCGCGACGCCGGGCGCAGCGCGTTCGGCCACGGCAGCGGCCAGATCCGGAACAGGCCGGGGCGCCGACGGTTCTCCCAGTAGTGCCGGAAGTCCGGCCCGAGGAGCTTTCCGGCCTGCGGGATCCGGTCCATCAACACCGCGGACAGGATCTCTTCGCCCCGGCGCTCCGCGATCAGCCGTTCGTCGGACGCCGCGCTGGACCCGTCGTCGGTCCGGATCGGCCCGACCGCGACCCAGAGCGCGAGATCGTCGTCGTCGGAGTCGTTGTGCGCGAGTACGGCGTCCTCGGGCAGCTCGTCGACGGCGTTCACGAACCGCTCGCGGGCGGCGGCGTCGTCGGCCGAACCCTCGGTCATCATCGCGACGATCGCGTCCCGGCCGTCCTCGGAGCTGGCCGTGTACAGGTAACCGGCCGCGTTGGCGCCGAGGCGGCCGCGGAGCCAGAACTCGCCGACCCGCGGCGGGTCCTCCGGCTGCAACGGGAGGGCGTCCGGAATCTCCAGCGCAGGCCGGTCCTCCGGCTGCACCTTCGGCTGGGATTCGGTCGCAGTCATCACCCCAATCCCACCACATCCCCGGTAGCACTGTCGCCGCCGCTCCTCCCGAGCCGACTTCGGGCACCAGATCCGTACGGCGGCGCGGCCGACGTACGGATGTCGTGCACGAAGTGCGGATTTGGGCCGGCGGGGGAGGATGGGACGGGGCGTAGCGGCGCTGGCCCCGGTGATCTGATGGAATGGGCTGGCGTTGCGAGCGGTGGAGACAGTGGGGAATGACATGGTCCGCGTGCGGGCCCCGGAAGGACAGGCATGACCGAAACCACGGTGCCGGCAGGAACGGTGACCCAGCAGTCCCGGCTGATCGGCGAGGCCCTTGGCGAGGTCAAGCGGGTGATCGTCGGCCAGGAGCACATGGTCGAGACCCTGATGGTGTCGTTGCTGGCCAAGGGTCACTGTCTGCTCGAGGGTGTTCCGGGCGTTGCCAAGACGCTCGCCGTCCGGACCTTCGCCAGTGTGGTCGGCGGCACGTTCGCCCGCATCCAGTTCACCCCTGACCTGGTCCCGTCCGACATCGTCGGCACCCGGATCTACCGGCAGACCCGGGAGACCTTCGACATCGAGCTCGGCCCGACGTTCGTGAACTTCGTGCTGGCCGACGAGGTGAACCGTGCGCCGGCCAAGGTGCAGTCCGCGATGCTGGAGCTGATGGCCGAGCGGCAGGTGTCGATCGGCGGCCAGACGTTCCCGATGCCGAAGCCGTTCATCGTGATCGCGACCCAGAACCCGATCGAGTCCGAGGGTGTGTACCCGCTGCCCGAGGCGCAGCGGGACCGGTTCCTGGTGAAGATCGACGTACCGCATCCGCGCGGTCACGAGGAGTTCGAGATCCTCCGCCGGATGAGCGTCGACCCGCCGGAGCCGCGGCCGGTGCTGAAGCCGGAGACGATCCTCGAGCTGCAGCGGACCGCGGAGCAGGTCTTCGTCCACAACCTGGTCGCGGAGTACGCCGTCCGCCTGGTGATGGCGACCCGGACCCCGACCGACTTCCACCTGCCCGACCTGGAGCCGATCATCGAGCTCGGCGTCAGCCCGCGCGCGACCCTCGGCCTGATCGCGGCCGGCCGGGCGCTGGCGCTGATCCACGGCCGGGACTACCTGCTGCCGAGCGACGTCCAGACCGTCGCACTGGACGTGATGGGGCACCGGCTCGGCCTGACCTTCGACGCGGTCGCGGACAACATCGACCCGCGCGCCGTGATCGAGCGGATCCTGGCCACCGTCCCGCCGCCGCAGCCGGTCTGGCGCGACGGCACCGACAGCAGCGGCCGCCCGGAGTTCGTGTAGTGCCCAACCGACCAGACCCGCGGGTTGCGATGACGATCTCGCAGCTCGCTCCCGAGCGTGCGTTGCGGCGGCTGGAGCTGACCGTCGTACGGCGGCTCGAGGGGTACCTGCACGGGGAGCACCTCGGCCTGCTCCCGGGGCCCGGCACCGAGCTCGCCGAGGCGCGGGAGTACCAGGTCGGCGACGACGTACGGCGGATGGACTGGGCGGTCACCGCGCGCACCACGGTTCCGCACGTCCGCGACCTGATCGCGGACCGTGAGTTGGAGACCTGGGCGCTGGTCGACCTGTCCGGCTCGATGGACTTCGGTACGTCGACACTCGAGAAGCGGGAGCTCGCGGTCGCGGCCGTGGCCACGGTCGGGTTCCTGACCCACCGGCTCGGCGACCGCTTCGGCGGGCTGATGCTGCGCGACTCGGCGCTGCGCCGCTGGCCGGCGCGGTCCGGGCGCCTCGCGCTCTACGGCCTGCTGCGCGCGCTGCTGGCCGAGCAGTTCAACGGCGACGAGGAGGCGCACCGCAGCGACCTGGCCGCGGCGCTCGAGTCGATGGCACGGACGCAGCGTAAGCGTGGACTGCGCGTGGTCGTCTCCGACTTCCTCACCCCGCACGACGGCGAAGTGGCCAGCCAGGTCGAGCCGTCCTGGGAGCGCGCGATGCGCAAGCTGACCGCGCAGCACCAGGTGCTGGCGGTGGAGATCGTCGACCCGCGCGAGCTGGAGCTGCCGAACATCGGTGTCGTCACGATCGGTGACCCGGAGACCGGCGAGGTGCGCGAGATCGACACCCGGCGGCGCAAGGTCCGGGAGGCTTTCGGCACGGCGGCGCTCGCGCAGCGGGAACGAACGCGGGCCGCCCTGCGTAGGGTAGGTGCGGGGCACCTGGTGCTGCGGACCGACCGCGACTGGGTCGCCGACACCGTGCGGTTCGTGCTCGCCTACCGGCATGTCGCGTCCCGCCTGCACCAACCGCCGAAGGGAGTGGCTCGCTGATGGAGTTCCTGTCTCCGGCCAGATTGTGGTTCCTGCTGCTCATCCCGCTGATCATCGCGGGATACATCTTTCTCCAGCACCGTCGCTCGCAGTACGCGCTGCGCTTCACCAACATCGCGCTGCTGGACCGGGTCGCGCCGCGGCGGCCGCAGTGGCGGCGGCACCTGGCCGTCGGGCTGGCGCTGCTGGCCGCGATGACCTGCGTGGTGGCGTTCGCGCAGCCGAAGGACAAGGTGAAGGTGCCGCGCGAGCGGGCCACGATCGTGGTGGCGGTCGACGTCTCGCTGTCGATGATGGCCACCGACATCGACCCGAACCGGCTCGAGGCCGCGAAGAAGTCGGCGAAGAACTTCGTCAACCAGCTGCCCAGCAAGTTCAACGTGGCGCTGGTGAACTTCGCCGGTACGGCGTCGATCATCGTGCCGCCGACCACCGATCGGGCGACCGTGCTGCGCTCGATCGACGGGCTCGAGCTGGCCGAGTCGACCGCGACCGGTGAAGGCATCTTCACCTCGCTGCAGGCGCTCACCCAGGTCCCGCCGGACCCCGAGCACCCGACCGAGCCGGCCCCGGCGCGGATCGTGCTGCTGTCCGACGGGAAGCGCACCGTCGGCCGGACCGCCCAGGAGGGCGCGCAGGCGGCGAAGGCGAAGAGCACCCCGGTGTACACGATCTGCTTCGGCACCGACTCCGGCTTCATCGAGATGGACGGCATCCGGCAGCGGGTCCCACCGGACCGCGCCGAGCTGCGGTCGGTCGCCGAGATCAGCGGCGGCAAGGCGTACACCGCGGAGTCGGCCGGTGAGCTCGAGGACGTCTACAAGGACATCGGTTCCTCCGTCGGGTACGACGAGGTCGACAAGGAGATCACCGCCCGGTACGCCGGGATCGCGATGCTCTTCACCCTCGCCGCCGCCGGCGCCTGCATCGCCCTCGCCACGCGCTTCCCGTAGGAAGCGCAGGTGGCCGATCGCTCTAGACGCCAGGTGACGCTCGACGAAGTCGCCGAGCGTGCCGGTGTATCCCGGTCGGCGGCGTCGCGCGTCATCAACAACGCCCCGCACGTCAGCAAAGCGAAGCGGGCCGCCGTACTGCGGGCAGTCGCCGACCTGGGCTACGTGCCCAACGCGACGGCGCGGGCGCTCGCGACGCAGCAGGCCGGCGCGGTGGTCCTCGCGATCTCCAGTGACAGCCCGCAGGTCTTCGCGGACCCGTTCTTCGCCGAGGTCGTGGTCGGCATCTCGGCGGTGCTCGAGGAGACCGAGCTGGAGCTGATGTTGCTGCTGGCAACGTCGTCGCGGGGACAGACCCGGCTCGAGCAGCTGCTCCGGACGCGGCAGGCCGCCGGCGTGATGCTGATGTCGATGCACGGCGACGACCCGCTTGCGAGGCTCGCCGAGAAGTCCGACGTACCGGTGGTGTTCGGCGGGTGCCCGATCGGCTTCGAACCGCGGTACTACGTCGACGCGGACAACCGCGGCGGCGCACGGCTTGCGACCGAACACCTGATCGCGAACGGACGGACCCGGATCGCCACGATCACCGGCCGGATGGACGAGGGCGCCGGCAGCGCGCGGTACAAGGGCTTCCAGGAGGCTCTGGCCGTCGCCGGACTCGACGCCGCCCGAGTCGCCCACGCCGACTTCTCCGAGGACGGCGGCTGTACGGCGATGCGCGAGCTGCTCAGCAAGCACGCCGACCTGGACGCCGTGTTCGTCGCGTCCGACCAGATGGCCGTCGGCGCGCTGCAGGTGGTGAAGGAGGCTGGGCGCTCGATTCCGGGCGACGTGGCGATCGTGGGTTTCAACGACATCGCCGGCGCTCGCCACATCGATCCGCCGCTGACGACCGTGGCTCAGCCGATCCAGTCCCTCGGCCGGGAGATGGCGCGGATGCTGCTGGCACTGATCTCCGGGGAGACGCCGACACCACTTATTCTCCCGACCCGGCTGGTTCGCCGCGGGTCCAGCTGAGATCGCGACACGACGGTGATGTAGTTGACACGGCGAGGTTGCTGGTGTCGTAGGGGTCTGTGGTGCAAGATGTACCAGAGTTCCGAGGGGCGTCTTGTGATGCCTTGAGGGATCAGTACCGCCAGGACCGACAGACAAGTGATCGAGAACGCTGGGGAAGGCGCCCCTCGAGCACAGGAGGTCCCGGTGGCGACGACTCGTGGCGTTCTGTACGTCCACACGGTGCCGTCAGCGTTGTGCCCTCATGTCGAGTGGGCCGCGGGCGGCATCCTAGGCGTGCCCGTGAAACTGGACTGGACACCGCAGCCGGCGGCCCAGGGCCAGTACCGGGCCGAACTGTCGTGGCAGGCTGAGGCCGGGACCGCGGCGAAGCTGGCGTCTGCCTTGCGCGGATGGCAAAAGCTCCGGTTCGAGGTGACCGAGGAGCCGAGCAACGGCGTCGAAGGCGAGCGGTACTCCTTCACCCCGGCGCTCGGGGTCTTCCACGCGACCACCGGCGTCCACGGCGACATCATGGTGCCCGAGGAGCGGTTGAAGGCGGCCATGCTGAAGGCGGCGAGCGGTGAGGCCGACCTGACCGAGGAGGTCGAGCGGTTGCTCGGCCGCCCGTGGGACGACGAGCTCGAGCCCTTCCGGTACGCCGGTGACGGCGCCCCGGTGCGCTGGCTCCACCAGGTCGTCTAAGGACTTGCTGAGAACTTCAGAAGAAACCTGTGAACCAGGGGATTTCGCCGAACTTTTCGGTGAGACTGGGCATCAGACGTTCTACAAGGGTGGGAGGGGCCGTGGCCGCTGGGCCACCGGGTGTCGGGACACCCCCGGTGGTTGTTAACCACAGCGGCCGCACCACGTGAAGGGCACGGATCTTCGGATCCGTGCCCTTCAAGCCGATTCAGGGGTTTCTACAGCGGGATGTTGCCGTGGTTGCCGCGGATCGGGCCGCCGGCCTCGGCCTTGGCGAGGGCGGTCGCGAGGGCGGTGCGCGTGCGGGTCGGTTCGACGACCTCGTCGACAACGCCGATCTCGATGGCCCGGTCGATGCCGCCGGCAATCTTCTCGTGCTCCGCGGCCAGTTCGGCCTCGACCTGGGGCCGGAGCTCCGGATCCACGTCGGCGAGCTTGCGGCGATGCAGAACCCGGATGGCCGCCACCGCGCCCATCACGGCGACCTCGGCGCGCGGCCACGCGAAGACGCGGGTGGCGCCCAGCGAGCGCGCGTTCATCGCGATGTACGCCCCGCCGTACGTCTTCCGCGTCACGAGCGTCACCCGCGGTACGACGGCCTCCGCGAACGCATGCAGCAGCTTCGCGCCCCGTCGTACGACACCGTCCCACTCCTGACCGACACCGGGCAGATACCCCGGTACGTCGACCAGGACGACGAGCGGTACGCCGAACGCGTCGCACATCCGGACGAACCGGGACGCCTTCTCCGCGGACAGCGCGTCCAGGCAACCACCGAGCCGAAGCGGGTTGTTCGCGATCACGCCGATCGTCCGGCCGCCGAGGCGACCGAGCGTGGTGACGATGTTCGGCGCCCACCGCTGGTGCAGTTCGACCGAGGAGTCCTCGTCGAGCACCCCGCCGACCAGCGGGTGGACGTCGTACGCGCGCTTCGCCGACTCGGGCAGGAACCCGGACAGATCGGTGTCCGGGATCGCGGTCGACATCGTGCCCTGGTTGGCGAGCAGATCGGTCAGCCGGCGCGCGTGCTCCAGCGCTGCCGCCTCGCTGTCGGTGGTGATGTGGACGACGCCGGAGCGCCGCCCGTGCGGCTCGGGGCCGCCGAGGCGAAGCATGTCGACGTCCTCACCGGTGACCGAGCGGACCACGTCCGGGCCGGTCACGAAGATCCGGCCCTCCGGACCGAGGATGACGACATCGGTCAGCGCCGGACCGTACGCCGCTCCGCCCGCCGCCGGGCCGAGGACGACGGAGATCTGCGGGATCTTCCCGGAGGCCTGCGTCATCGCGTAGAAGATCTTGCCGACGGCGTGCAGGCTGAGCACGCCCTCGGCCAGCCGCGCGCCGCCGGAGTGCCACAGGCCGATGATCGGCACCTGCTCCTCGCGGGCGACCTCGTACGCCTTGACCACCACCTCGCAGCCGATGTCGCCCATCGCGCCGCCCATCACGGTGGCGTCGGAGCAGAACGCCACGACCTTCGCCCCGGCAATCCGCCCGCGGGCCGCGATCATCCCCGACAGATCGTCGGGGGTGATCAGCTCCAGACTGCCCGGGTCGAGCAGATCCGTGAGCCGGCTGACCGGATTACGCGGGTCCAGCTCACGGGGCAGCTTGGCGGGTTTTGCCGGGGCGACGGTCATGGTGCCTCCAGGGACTACAGCGTTTTGAAGGCGATGGCGGCGTTGTGGCCGCCGAAGCCGAAGGAGTTGTTCAGTGCCGCGATGTCCCCGTCGGGCAGTTTGCGCTGCTCGGTCGCGACGTCCAGGTCGATCTCGTCGTCGAGCTTGTCCACGTTGATGGTCGGCGGCGAGACCCGGTTCTTCAGGGCGAGCACGGTGGCGACCGACTCGACCGCGCCGGCGCCGCCGAGCAGGTGACCGATCATCGACTTCGGCGCGGTGGCGACCGCGTGGTCGGCCTCCTTGCCGAGCGCCTGCCGGATCGCGAGCGACTCGGCGATGTCACCCTGCGGCGTCGAGGTGGCGTGCGCGTTGATGTGGAAGATGTCGGCCGGGGTCAGGTCGCCCTCGGACAGCGCCCGCTCCATCGCCCGCCGCGCACCGGAACCGGTCGGGTCGGGCTGCGCGATGTCGTGGCCGTCGGCGGAGATCCCCGCACCGGCCAGCTCGGCGTAGATCTTCGCGCCGCGCGCCTTCGCGTGCTCGTACGACTCCAGGATCAGGATCCCGGCGCCCTCACCGAGCAGGAAGCCGTCGCGGTCCACGTCCCACGGACGCGAGGCCCGCTCCGGGTCGTCGTTGCGCTTGCTGAGCGCCTGCATCATCCCGAACGCGGCCAGCGGCAGCGCCATGATCGCGCCCTCGGCGCCGCCGGCGACCACCACGTCCGCGCGGCCGAGCCGGATCTGGTCGAGTCCCAGCCAGATCGCCTCGTTGCCGGACGCACACGCCGAGACCGGGGTGTGGACGCCGGCCTTCGCGCCGAGCTCCAGGCTGACGTAGGCCGCCGACGAGTTCGGCATCAGCATCGGGATCGCCAGCGGCGACACCCTGCGAGGGTTCTGCTGCAGGGCGTCGTAGTTCGACAGGGTGGTGTGCAGGCCGCCGATCCCGGAGGCGACCGCTACGCCAAGCCGCTCCTTGTCGAGCCCGGAGTCCTCCAGGCCGGAGTCGGCCCAGGCCTCGCGGGCGGCGACGACGGCGAGTTGCGCCGTACGGTCGAGACGGCGGGCCTTGACGCGCTCGATGACCTCGGTCGGCTCGACCGCGACCGGTGCGGCGATCTGCACCGCCAGGTTCTGCACCCACTCGTCGGTCAGCCGCCGTGCGCCGGAGCGACCGGCCAGCAACCCTTCCCAGGTGCTGGTCACATCGCCGCCGAGCGGAGTCGTGGCTCCGAGTCCGGTGATGACGACTCGGGTCTTCGACATGGTTACCTCATCCTTCACATGAGCGTTCTGCGGTTGGGAGCGAGGGGTGTGTACTGCGTGATGCTCATCGGACCGCGATCACGGCCCGATGAGCATCCGGGCCAGCACGGTGACGGCGTACGTCAGCCGTTCTGGGCGCGCTCGATGAACGCGACCGCGTCGCCGACGGTCTTCAGGTTCTTGACCTCGTCGTCGGGGATCTTCACGTCGAACTTCTCCTCGGCGGCCACCACGACCTCCACCATGGAGAGCGAGTCGACGTCGAGGTCGTCGGTGAAGGACTTGTCCAGCTGGACGTCCTCGACCGGGATGCCGGCGATCTCGTTCACGATCTCGGCGAGGCTGGAACGGATCTCTTCGGTGCTGGCCATGTTCTCTGGTTCCCTTTCGGATTTCTTCTGGCTTGTCACAGCCGGGTGCGGCCACCTGAGCCGCCCCGGACAACTATGGACTACGGCAGGCGGATGACCTGGGCGGCGTACACGAGCCCGGCCCCGAAGCCGATGATGAGGGCGAGGTCGCCGCTCTTGGCTTCGCCGGCCTCGCGCATCGCGGTGATCGCGAGCGGGATCGACGCGGCCGAGGTGTTGCCCTGGCGCTCGATGTCCCGGGCGACCTTCACGTGCTCGGGCAGCTTCAGCGTGCGGCGCATCGCGTCGGTGATCCGCATGTTCGCCTGGTGCGGGACGAACAGGTCGAGCTGCTCCGCCTTCACACCGGCCACGTCCAGCGCCCGCTGCGCGGCCTTGGCCATCTCGAACGACGCCCAGCGGAACACCGGGTTGCCGTCCATCGTCAGGTGCGGCCAGTTGTGGTTGCCGTGCACCTCCACCCAGGATTCCTTCTGGCTGATCACCTGGTGCTGTGTGCCGTCGGAGCCCCACACCACTGGGCCGATGCCCGGTTCGTCGGTCGGTCCTACGATCGCGGCGCCGGCGCCGTCGGCGAAGATGAACGCCGTCCCGCGGTCGGTCCGGTCGGTGATGTCGCTGAGTCGCTCGACCCCGATCGCCAGCACGTACTTCGCGCTGCCGCCGCGGACCAGGTCGTTGGCCATCGCGACGCCGTAGCAGAAGCCCGCGCAAGCCGCGGAGATGTCGAACGCGGCAGCCGTCGGGGCGCCCACCTCGACCGCGATCCGGGTCGCGATTGCCGGCGTCTGGTACAGGTGCGTGACGGTCGCGACGATCACGCAGCCGATCTCGGACGGGTCGATACCGGAGTCGGCGAGCGCTTCCTTGGCCGCGTTCACCGACATCATCAGGACGGTCTCGTCCTCGCTGGCCCAGCGCCGTTCCTTGATCCCGGAGCGGGTCTGGATCCATTCGTCGCTGGAGTCGATCTGCTCGAGGATCTCGGCGTTCGGCACCGCGCGGCGCGGACGGTACGACCCGATCCCGAGAATCCCGGCGTACTGCGAGCCTGTCGATGCGGTGATCATGCGTTACTCCCAGCGGGGTGGAGGCGGACCAGGGGCTGGCCGGGGGCGACCGGGTCGCCTTCCTCGACGAGCCACTCGACGACGATGCCGCCGTGCGGCGCGGTCACGTCGACCTCGTCCCGCAGGCTCGCCACCTTCGCGACGACCTCACCGGCCTCGACGGTCGCACCGGACTCCCGGAGTACGTCGACCTTGCGGGTGAAGGTGCCCTTGATCGGGGCCACCAGCAGGCGCCAGGTGGGGGAGGCGTCGATCTCGGACGGACTTCCGTGCTTGTCGACGAACGCGCGGGCGTCGTCGAGCTGGTCCGGGGTCTTCAGCGCGAACGTCTCGACACCCTTGAGGGCGCGCCGCGCGATCCCGGTCAGGGTGCCCGCGGGCGGCAGTTCCAGGATGCCGGTCACCTCGAGGTCGGCCATGGTCTGCATGCACAGGTCCCAGCGGACCGGTGCGTTCACCTGGTTGACGAGCCGCCGCAGGACGTCCCGGCCGTCGTGGACGACGTGGCCGTCGCGGTTCGAGATCAGTCGGCTGCGCGGGTCGTGGGTACTGATCGCGGTCGCGTACTTCGCCAGCGTCTGGACGGCCGGCTCCATGTGCCGGGTGTGGAACGCACCGGCGACCGACAGCGGGATCAGCCGGGCCTTGGCGGGCGGATCGGCGGCCAGCGCGGCCAGTTCCTCAACGGTGCCTGCGGCAACGATCTGACCGGGGCCGTTGTCGTTGGCCGGCGTCAGGCCGTGCTCGGCGAGCTTGGCGAGGATCTCCTCGCGGTCGCCGCCCAGGATCGCGGTCATCGAGGTCGGCGTCAGCGCGGCGGCGGCGGCCATCGCCTTGCCGCGCTCGCGGACCAGGACCATCGCCTGCTCGGCGGTCAGGACACCGGTCCCGGCCGCGGCAGCGAGCTCACCGACGCTGTGACCGGCGACCGCGCCGACCTTCGCGAAGGCGTCGGCCGGGTGCGGGAAGACCGCCAGCGCGGCCAGCATGCTGGAGGCGACCAGCAGCGGCTGCGCGATCGCGGTGTCCCGGATCGTGTCGGCGTCGGCTTCGGTGCCGTAGTGGGCGAGGTCGAGACCGGCGACCGCGGAGAGCCAGTTCAGCCGGCTCTCGAACACGGGATCCGTCAGCCACGGCTCGAGGAATCCTGGGGTCTGGGCACCCTGACCGGGTGCGACGATGACGAGCACGTGTCCACTCTCCCTCAGTCGGGCCGGTCGTGAGCGGAAAGGCGAGCACGAATTCTCCCGGGCCGGTTTGTGGAGATCCTACAAAACGGTGCTTCCAGGCTCGGGATTGAGCAGGCGACCCAAGGTCAGTGCGACACGCAACGTGAAACTGTCGCGGGGATTCAGTGGGTTGTACCCGGTGATGTCCGCCACACGCTTCAGCCGGTACCGGACGGTATTGGCGTGGATGAACATCGCCCGGGCCGTCGCCTCGATCGATCCGCCGGAGTCCAGGTACGCCGAGACCGTGTCGAGGAGCACGCCATCGCCCACGGTGAGCGGGCCGTAGACCTCGTTCGCGAGTTGCCGGCGGGCGTGGCCGTCTCCGGAGAGTGACCGTTCCGGGAGCAGTTCGTCGGCCGGCACCGGCCGTGGGGCGCCCGGCCAGGCCACGGCGGCGCGGAGCCCGGCGACGGCGGCTCGTGCCGAGGTCACGGCCGACATCAGGTCCTTCACGACCGGTCCCACCACGATCGGACCGGGTCCAAACCAGGGCGCGAGTTTTTGTACGATCTCCACAGGTTTGCTCGTACCGCCGAGTACGACCACCAGACGGTCGCCCTGGATCGCGCACAGAGCGTCAGCACCCGCCTCGCGAGCCGCGTGCCGGACCAGGTCCGCGACGTTCGAGCCGGCGTTGTGTGCTTCGGCAGGTTCGGCGGCGGGAGCCCGGCCGACCACCACGGCGACCTCGGCGGCTCCCGTCGTACCGGCGGCACCGGTCCAGCCGAGGGCTGAGGCGCGGGAGCGGACCGACTCGTCGGCCTCGCCGCGGATGACGGAGTCGACGAGGAGGGCCTCCAGGCGGGCGTCCCAGGCGCCGCGCATCTCGGCGGCCTGCGCGTAGACGGTGGCGGCGGCGAACGCGACCTCGCGGGCGTACCGCTGAATGGCCTCGTGGACGATCGGCACGTCGTCGGGCGGCAGCAGGGTGCCGATGGTGTTCTCGATGGTCTCGATCGTGGTCCGCACCAGGTCGACGGTCTGGTGCAGCGAGATCACCCGGGTGAACTCGCGCGGCGCGGAGCCGAAGATCCGGGTCGGCATCGACGAGTGCGCCTCGGGGTCGCGGAACCACTCGACGAACGCCGAGATCCCGGACTGCGCGACGAGGCCGATCCATGACCGATCCTGCGCGGACAACTTCCCGAACCACGGAAGCTTCTCTTCCATCGCCGCCATCGCGGCGGTGGCGAGCGCGCCGGTCGCTGCCTGCAACCGCTCCGCCCGCGCAAGATGCGCACCCTTCGCCACGGACCGACCATAGACCCCGGCTGCCATGATGGTCGCATGACGGACAACGCGGGCGTCGCGGACGCTGTGGCCGCGCTGCGGGCGATCGGGTACTACCTCGAGCGCGACCGGCAACCGACGCATCGGGTGAAGGCGTACCGGCGGGCGGCCGACACGATCGCCGCGTTGCCGGCCGCCGAGGTGCGGGCGCGCCGCCGGGCCGGGACGCTGACCGAGCTACCGGGGATCGGGCCGAAGACCGAGGCCGTGATCATCGAGGCGATGGACGGCGAGACCCCGGCGTACCTGGTCAAGCTGGAGGGTGACGCGGGAGAGCTGACCGGCGCGGGCAAGGGGCTACGCGCCGAGCTGAAGGCGGACCTGCATCTGCACTCGGAGTGGTCCGACGGCGGCAGCCCGATCGAGGAGATGGCCCGTACGGCGCATCGCCTGGGCCACTCGTACATCGCGCTCACCGATCACTCGCCGCGCCTGACCGTCGCCAACGGACTGTCGCGGGAACGGCGGCTGCAGCAGCTCGAGGTCGTTGCCGAGCTCAACAAGAAGCTCCAGGACGAGCTGGACGGCTTCACGATCCTGAACGGTATCGAGGTCGACATCAACGAGGACGGCTCCCTCGACTGCGACTCCGAGATCCTCGCCCGACTGGACGTGGTGGTGGCCAGCGTGCACTCGAAGCTGCGGATGGCGTCCGAGCCGATGACGGAGCGGATGGTCCGCGCGATCGCCAACCCGCACGTGGACGTGCTCGGTCACTGCACCGGCCGGCTGATCACGGGCGGCCGTGGGACGCGTCCCGAGTCGGAGTTCGACGCCGAGGTGGTGTTCGAGGCGTGCCGTCAGTTCGGTACGGCGGTCGAGATCAACTCCCGTCCCGAACGCCTCGACCCGCCGAAGCGGCTGCTCTCGATGGCGGTCGAGATGGACTGTGTGTTCTCGATCGACACCGACGCGCACGCGCCCGGCCAGCTCGACTGGCAGGTCTACGGCTGCGAACGTGCCGAGGACTGCGGTGTGACGCCGGACCGCGTCATCAACACCTGGGATCAGCAGAAACTCGTGGAATGGACTGCGTCATGAGTGATCTGGAGAAGGACCCGGCCGAGGTCGTCGGGACCGGGGACTGTGAGGGTCCCGCGCTGGAGATGCTCGAGGCGCGCGACGTCGTGCTGGGGCGAACCACGAAGGTACGGCGGCTGCTGCCGAACAAGAACCGCCGGATGGTCGGCGCGTGGTGCTTCGTGGACCACTACGGACCGGAGGACCTGGCGCAGCGGGTCGACTCGTACGACGTACCGGGGGAGCGCGGCATGCAGGTCCCGCCGCACCCGCACACGAGTCTGCAGACGGTGAGCTGGTTGTTCGAGGGCGAGATCGAGCACCGCGACAGCGTCGGATCGCACGCGTTCGTCCGTCCGGGTGAGTTGAACATCATGACCGCCGGCAATGGCATCGCCCACTCCGAGGTCTCCACCCCGGACGCCCCGCCGAGGCTGCACGGCGCCCAGTTGTGGGTCGCCCTGCCCGATGACGTCCGTACGTCGACCACGCCCGCCTTCAACGCGTACGCCGACCTGCCGCAGCTCGAACTCGACGGCGCGCAGGTGACCGTCATGATCGGGACCGTCGCCGGTGTCACCTCACCCGCCCCGGCGTACACCCCGCTCGTCGGCGCCGACGTCACGATCGAGCCGGGCCGCACCGTCTCGCTCCCGCTGACCCCGTCGAACGAGTACGCCGTCCTCGTGGTCGACGGATCGCTGACGGTCGGGGAGCTGAATCCCGGGTTCGGCGAGATGACCTACCTCGGCGCCGGCCGCGACGCGATCGAGCTCGTTGCCTCGGGCAATGGCGTGCGGTTCCTGCTGCTCGGCGGCGAACCGTTCGAGGAGGAGCTGGTGATGTGGTGGAACTTCATCGGCCGCTCGCACGAGGACATCGTCGCCGCACGGGACGCCTGGCAGGCCGCGATCGATGCCGCGGGCAACGACCGGTTCCCCATGGTTCCCGGGTACGACGGTGATCCGCTGCCGGCGCCGCCGCTGCCCGGGACGACTCTCAAACCGCGACCGCGGGCGCGCTGACCCGGCGCCGGTAGTACGCCCAGGTGACGACCAGCAGTGCGGGACCCCAGAGGTTGAGCGGCGAGTAGCAGGCGAGCATCAGCACCTTCCAGCCCGTGCCGGAGAACGGGATGAAGTGGTCGGTGTACGCGTCGCGGAACCCGTATGTCCAGATCGCGATCAGGGACAGAGATCCCAGGACCGCGGGCACGATCGCGGCGTACGGATGCACCCGCCGGCCGCCGATGAACGGGATCCAGCGCGGCGCGACCTCGCCCCACCGGCTGACCAGGCCCAGGGCGGTCAGGGCGACCAGTTCGGAGACGATCGACAGCGAGACGACATACACCTTGCCGCCGATGCCGCCGAGCTGGGCGGGGTTGCCGGTGTCGTCCAGCATGCCCATCGACGAACCGAACGCCAGGCCCAGCCGCCAGAGGCCGGACGGCAGGGTCAGGAACGGGATCGCGTGGGCGAGGACGTAGGCCCAGCGGGGGACGGGACGCTCTGTTGTGCTCACATTCCGAGCATCTGGCCTAGCTCCCGGCGGCGCCTCACCCGTCGGAGTGAAGCTGCTCCCTCCGGGGACCGATTCCTTGTTCCAGTACGTCGAACGCACGGTCGATGACGGTCACCTGATCGCGGCGGACCTGCTCGACGTCGTCGCCGGCCACGATCCGGCCGACCGGGGTGCGGAAGATCGTGGTGATGGTCGCGGTCAGCAGGTTCGCGACCAGGCGCGCGGAGAACTCGTCATCGGTCTCTTCGGCCAGTACGCCGGCCAGCATGTCGCCGATCTCGTGTTCCTGCTCGACCATGCGGGACATCAGAGCGGGGCTGGACTGCAGCACGCTCCAGAACCCGTGCACACCGGCGATCGCGCCGGACAGAGGGTGCCCTGTGGCGAGCAACTCGTGGTGGTAGCGGCGCATCGCGGTGGTCACCGGCTCGCCGGCCGGCCGGTCGCGGACGACGGCCTCGAGTTCACGGAGCCGGTCGAGGTGCCGGTCCAGGTACAGGTCCTCTTTGCGCGGGAAGTAGTTGAAGACCGTCATCTTGGACACGCCGGCCGCCTCGGCGATCTCGGCGACCGTCACCGCGTCGAACCCACGGGTCACGAACAGGCCGGTGGCCACGTCCGCGATCATCCGCCGGGTCGCCTGCTTCTTGCGTTCGCGCAGTCCTTGCTCGGCCATGATGGGATTGTACTGGACCAAATTTTATACCCGGTCTAAGATTCTCGGCATGGACAACAAGGACGTGGTGATCGCCGGCGGCGGGCCGGTCGGACTGATGCTGGCCTGCGAACTCGCGCTGGCCGGAGTCGACGTACTGGTCGTCGAGCGGCTGCTCGAGATCGACCCGACGATCAAGGCCGGCTCGATCAACGTGCCGACCGCCGAGGCGCTGTACCGGCGCGGGATGCTGCCGGCGTTGCAGGAGCACCAGCGGCTCGCATATGAGCAGATGAAGGCGTTCCGGGGCGGGAAGGGGCCGAGCGGCCTGCCGCCGGCCGGGCACTTCGCCGGGATCATGGTCAGCTCCGCCGGGGTGGACTTCGCGGATCCGGACTTCCGTGACGCCGGTCCCGCGGTGTCGGTGGTCGCGGTCGGGCAACAGGCGATCGAGTCCGTGCTGGGAGCGCGGGCCGCCGAGCTCGGCGTCGAGATCCGGCGTGGGGTCGAGGTCACCGGCTTCGACACCGACGACGAGGGCGTGACTGTCCAGTTGAGCGACGGCGCGGTGCGGGCGGGCTGGTTGGTCGGCTCCGACGGCGGCCGCAGCCTGGTGCGCAAGCTGGCCGGGTTCGACTTCCCCGGTACCGAGCCCGCGATCACGGGTCGGCAGGCGATCGTGGAGCTCGAGGGCGCCGAGGGTCTGCGCCGCAGCTGGAACTACACCGAGACTGGGCTCTACGCGCGGGGGCCGGTTCCGGGCCGGGTGCTGACCGTCGAGTTCGACGGTCCGCCAGAGGATCGCGACGCACCGATCACCGCCGAGGAGATCCAGGGCAGCCTGCGCCGGGTCACCGGCGTCGACGTCACGGTCACCCGCCTGCTGTCGGCGACCAGATTCACGGACAATGCCCGCCAGGCAACGTCGTACCGCAATGGCCATGTGCTGCTCGCAGGGGACGCGGCGCACGTGCACTCACCCTTCGGCGGTCAGGGCCTGAACCTCGGGATCGGCGACGCGGTCAACCTTGGCTGGAAGCTGGCGGCGACAATCCACGGCACTGCGCCCGCGGGCCTCCTCGACACCTACACGACCGAGCGGCATCCGGTCGGCGAGTGGGTACTGGACTGGACGCGTGCCCAGATCGCCTTGATGCGCACGGATTTCCGGACAGCGGCGTTGCGCAGTGTGGTCAAGGACCTGCTCGAGACGGCGGGTGGTACGACGTACCTCGCGAAGAAGTTGTCCGGAGTTCTGCATCGGTACCCGATCGAGGGAACGCACGAGCTGGTCGGCTCGGGTGCGCCCGACTTCAAGTTCGCGGACGGCACGCGGCTGGGGGAGCACCTGTTCGACGGCAAGCCGCTGCTGCTGGACCTGTCCGACTCGGCGCAACTGCGCGAGCTCGCGTCCGGGCGGGTGCGCGTGCTCACCACGAAGTACGACGGCGACCTCACCGGCGTACTGATCCGGCCGGACGGGTACGTCGCCTGGGCCGCCGCGAACGGCATTGTGACAGGACTGGATGAAGCCTTGTCGACCTGGGTCTCTCAGAGCAGGTCGTGATCGCGGGCGTACGCCACGGCCGCGGTCCGGGACGGTACGTCGAGCTTCGCGAAGATGTTGGTGAGGTGCCGGGCGACGGTCTTGTCGCTCAGCACCAGCCGCTCCGCGATCTCGGCGTTGCTGTTGCCAGCAGCAACCAAACGCAGAACCTCCACTTCGCGCCCGGTGAGACCGCCGGTGCTCTCGGTGTGCAACAGCCTCTCGACTTCCTGCCGCGCGGGCACAACCCCGAGTTCGGTGAAGGTGTGGCAGGCGGCCTTCAGCTCGGTGGTCGCCGAGTCCTCGTCCCCGAGCAACCGGAACGAGCGGCCGACCAGCACCTTCGCCCGCGCCACCTCGTACGGGGCCTGCAGCTCGTTCCACAACTGACCGGCGACCCTTGCCTGGCGCAACGAACGGTCCGGGTCGCGGTCCTGCAGCGCGACCAGCGCCAGACAGTACGCCGCCGACGCCCGTAGCCCCGCGCAGCCGAAGCTGTCGGCGATTGCCGACAACTCCTCAGCCGCCGACGAGGCCTCGTCCACAGCGTCGCCGGCGAGCAGGACCTCGACCGCGCCCGCGAGCAGCCGCGATCGATGCACCGGGTCGCCGGTCTCCGCGAGCAGACGCCGTACGGCGGCAACCGCGGCCGCGGTCCGGCCACGGCCCAGCAGGAGCAACGCCCGGCCCGGCTGCGGTTCGTGCCCGTACCCGGCCGCTTCGTCGTACGCCGCTTCCGCCGCCGGCAGCTCGCCGCGGATCCGCAGTACGTCGCCCCGCTCGGTCAACGCGAGGCCGGCCGCGACCTGGGATCCCGCGGCCGCGTACCGCCGGCACGCGGCGTCGAACTCCGCCAGCGCCTCGGGGTACGCCGCGTGCAGGCGCAGGATCTGACCGCGATGGACCGCGCACTGCCCGGTGAACGGCACCAGGTCCGGCTGACTGTCGCACCAGCGCGTCAGCGCCGTCGTCCAGGCGGATGCACGAGCGAAGTCCAGAACCTCCTGGCAGGCCTCGATCATCGCGCAGTACACGTTGCCCGCGAAGATCGGCGAGAGCTCACCGGCCGCGACGGCGACCATCGCCTCGTCCAGCAGGGCCAGGCCCTCCGGCACCCGGCCGGAGTACATCAGCAGCCGGCCTTTGCACACCAGGCTCTGGGCGAGCAGGTCGGGATCGGCATGCCGGCGGGCGATGCCGATCATGTCCTCACTCACCGCCAGCGCGCCCGGGAAGTCGCCGCTGTCCAGGCACCGGAAGAAGTCGTGGACGCGCAGGTAGCCGCGTTCCAGTACGTCGTCCGGCTGGTCCGCGAGCAGGCGGTGAGCGCGTGCGGCCCAGCCGCTGCCGACCGCCACCTCGCCGCGGATGTTGAGGACGAGGGCCAGCCAGAAGGCGAAGCGCACCGCGCCGAGCACCTCGCCGGCGTCGATCCGCAGCCGGTAGCCGCGCTGCAGTGCGCGGATGCAGCCGTCCGTGTCACCGAGTAAGAACGCCGCCGTGGCCAGCGTCATCAGGTCTTCCGGGCCGAGGGCGGACCCCGGCTCACCGTCCGCCGTGGTGAGCCGGCCGTACGCGGCCGCCCAGTCGCGGCGCTCGAACGCCGTCCGGGCCCGCTGCAGATCGTCGACAATCCCCATCACATGCCCCCACTCGCGAGCATGCGCCTGTCGGTCACGCGGCGGCAAGACTCCGGTCCGCCCGGGACCGGGCCGCGATGTGTTTGGCGACGTACCCCGCGTCCCGCCCGACGCCGGGCAGCACCATCGAGCTGAAGGAGTACTGGAAGGACAGACCGCAGAAGAACAGGCCTGGTGCGTCCGCGACCACGCCGCGGAACTCGCGTGGCCAGCCGTCGGGCCCGATCACCGGGGCCTTGATCCAGTCGAAGACCTGCTGGAAGCCGGTCGCCCAGACAACGTTGGTCACGTCGAGTACGCGGCCGTCCGCGAGGATGGGCCGCCCGTCCCGGACGCCGGTCACCCGGTCGTGCACGCGCTCGACGCCGCGCTCGAGCAGGTCCGCGCGCTTCACCCGGATCATCGGGCCGCCGTGGAACCGGATCTCCTCCATCGCCGACTTGCCGATCGGCGACCGGCGCGTGACCAGATGCCGTCCGACGAACAGGAACACCGGCCAGAAGATCGCCTGACCGCGGGCGCCGGGACGGAACGGCATCTGCCCGGGATCGCGACCGCACAGGATCGTGTCGTGGGTCTGCGCGACCTCGTACGCGACATCGGTGCCGGAGTGTGACGCGCCGACCACGAGCACCGGCCCGTCCTTGAGCTGACCCGGCCGCCGGTACTCCGACGAGTGCAGTTGCCGGATCGCGGGGTCCAGGTCGACCGCGTAGTCCGGGAGGTACGGCGTACGCCCGAAGGTGCCGGTCGCGACGACGACGTTGTCGGTCTCGATCCGCTCGGTGCCCGTGACCACGGTCCATCGGCCGTCGAGGCGCTCGAGTCGCTCGACCCGCGTGTTGTGCCGGATCGGCAGGTCGAAACGGGCCGCGTACGAGGCGAGGTAGTCGGCGACCTCGTCCTTGGCCGGGTAGTTCCACGGATCGCCCGGGAACGGCAGCCCGGGCAGGCCGTCGTACTTGGCGGGGGAGTAGAGCCGCAGGCTGTCCCACTGCGCCCGCCACTGGTCGCCGACCCGGGCGTTGCCGTCGAGGATCGTGAACGGCTCCCCGAGCCGTTGCAGGTGGTGGCCGGTGGCGAGGCCGGCCTGGCCGGCGCCGATGATGATGGTGTTCATGTCAGAACCTCCCTGACCTCGCGCTGGTGACTGTGGAAGCGGAGCCACCACAGCAACATCAGCGCGGACGTCACGACGTAGAAGCCGTGCAGGAACCAGATCGGTCCCGGCGGCAGGTGCACCACGTAGATGCAGTGGACGGCGTTGCCGACGTTGGCCAGCACCAGGTTGGCCGGGCTGTACGACGCGAGGTCGCGGGTCCGGATCGCGCGGAGCACCATCGGCAGCGCGCTCGACGCGAAGAGGATGGTGGACATCGTCCCCGCGAGAAGAGCAACGCTTGCGCCAGTCATGTCACTGACGCTAGGTCTCCCGGCCCGCCGGTCGCGTCGGACGGAATGCGCAACTCGCGAACGGCGCGACTACGAGGTTTCTCGTACGTCGGTGTTTTCTTGGACGTCGGTGTGCCGCCGGATCCACGGCGCCAGCGCGAAGACGACGAACGCGACTACGATCGTGACGACCGCGAGGCCGCCGAAGTACGCCGTGTCCGACGCGTCCTCGGTCGCCTGCACGAGCTGGGCGGTGATCGCCTGACCCGCGGCCGGCGCGAGGAACCACAGCGCCATCATCTGGCTGAGGAACGCGCGCGGCGCGAGGACCGTCGTCGCGGCCAGGCCGACGGGGGAGAGGAACAGCTCGCCGAGCGTCTGGATCACGTACACGCCGACCAGCCACAGCGGTGACGCAAGGTTGTCCCCGGCAACCGACGAGGCGAGCGCCATCACCGCGAACGAGATGCCGGCCAGCAGCAGCCCGGTCGCGAACTTCTGCCCGATCGACGGCCCGCGGTCGCCGAGCCGGATCCAGATCACCGCGAACACCGGCGCCAGCACCACGATCGAGAACGGGTTGACGGACTGGAAGAACTCCGGCGAGATCTCGATCCCGAACAGGTCGAGCTGCGTCCGGCTGGCGGCGAACGTCGTCAATGTGGTCGCGGCCTGCTCGAACAGCATGAAGAACAGCATCGCGGCGACGAACAACGGGATGTAGGCACGGACCCGTTGCCGTTCGACCGGTGTGACCAGCGGGCTCCGCAGCAGCATCACGAAGTACGCGATCGGCGCCAGGAAGCACACGTACGAGATCGCGTCCACGACCGGCCTCGGGCCGACGCCGCCGGACCGCCAGGCCGACCACGCGAACACCACCGCGAGCAGCGCGAGGACAGCGGCCGAGACCTTGATCATCGTCGGCCGGTCGGCGGCGGTCAGTGGGTTCGGCGGGGTGTCGCCGCGGCCGTGCAGGGTCCGCCGGCCGAGCAGGTACGCGACCAGCGCCAGCGTCATACCGACCGCGGCCGCCGCGAACGCGACGTGGAACCCGAACTCGCGGCGCAGGAACCCGACCACGAACGGCGCCGAGAACGACCCGATGTTGATTCCCATGTAGAAGATCGAGAACGCCGAGTCCCGCCGCGTGTCACCTTGCTCGTAGAGCTCGCCGACCATCGTCGACACGTTCGGCTTCAGCAGTCCGGTGCCAAGGGCAACCAGCGCGATGCCGGCGTACGCCGGTGCAGTCGAGGGGAGCGCGAGGCACAGGTGGCCGGCGACGATCACCGTACCGCCGTACAGGACGGTGCGACGGGCGCCGAACACGCGGTCCGCGAACCAGCCGCCGAGCACCGACAGCAGGTAGACCGAGGCGCCGTAGATCGACACCACGGCCTGCCCGAGCGACTCACCCAGCCCGAGCCCGTGCGCCTGGTCGGTCAGGTACAGCAACAGGATCGCGCGCATCCCGTAGTAGCTGAACCGCTCCCACAGCTCCGTGGTGAACAGCGTCATCAACCCGCGAGGATGACCGAAGAAGGTCTTCTCCTCCACCGCAGCCTGTTGCAGTCCGGACACGCTCGACTACTCCCCGTCGTCGCCAATTACTCAGCGCCGACCGTAGTAAACCGGGGACAAGGCAACGGGCCGCCCACCCCGGATGGGGTGAGCGGCCCGTGGGGACCGGCGTCAGGCGCCGGCGCCCTCCTGCTTTACGCCGGCGACCGCGGTCGGGTCGTCGATGCGGTACTTGCGGGCTGCCTCAGCGGCGACCTCCGGCTTCACGTCACCGCGCTTGGCGAGGATCTCCAGCGTGGCGACGACGATCGACTCGGCGTCCACGTGGAAGTGCCGCCGGGCCGCGGCCCGGGTGTCGGCCAGGCCCCAGCCGTCGGTCCCGAGCGACGTGTAGTCGTTCGGCACCCAGCGGGAGATCTGGTCCTGCACCGCGCGCATGAAGTCGCTGACAGCAACGACCGGACCCTTCGTGTCCTTCAACTGCTCGGTCACGAACGGCACCTGCTCCGGCTCCTCCGGGTGCAGCAGGTTGTGCTGCTCGGCGGCGACGGCGTCCCGGCGCAGTTCGTTCCACGAGGTCACGGACCAGATGTCCGCGGCCACGGAGTACTCCTCGGCGAGGATCTGCTGGGCCTTCCGCACCCACGGCAGCGCGACACCGGACCCGAGCAGCTGCACCCGCGGTACGTCGTCACCCTCGGCGGTCTGGTACTCGTCGAAGCGGTACATACCCTTGAGCAGCCCCGCGACATCGAGGTTCTCCGGCTCGGCGGGCTGCGCCACCGGCTCGTTGTAGACCGTGAGGTAGTAGAAGACGTCCTCGCCGAACGGCTTGTCCTTGTCCAGACCGTAGCCGTACATCCGGCGCAGACCGTCCTTGACGATGTACGCGACCTCGTAGGCGAAGCCCGGGTCGTAGTGCACCGCCGCCGGGTTGGTGGAGGCGAGCAGCGGCGAGTGACCGTCCGCGTGCTGCAGTCCTTCACCGGTCAGCGTCGTACGGCCGGCCGTCGCGCCGACCAGGAAGCCCCGGCCGAGCTGGTCGCCCATTGCCCAGAGCGAGTCACCGGTCCGCTGGAACCCGAACATCGAGTAGAAGATGTAGAACGGGATCATCGGCTCGCCGTGCGTCGCGTACGCCGTACCCGCCGCGATCATCGAGCCCATCGCGCCGGCCTCGCTGATGCCCTCGTGCAGCAGCTGGCCCTGCTCGGACTCCTTGTAGGACAGCAGCAGGTTGCGGTCGACGGCCTCGTAGGTCTGCCCGTGCGGGTTGTAGATCTTGGCCGTCGGGAACATCGAGTCCATACCGAACGTGCGGTACTCGTCCGGGGCGATCGGGACGATTCGGGAGCCGATCTCCGGGTCCTTCATCAGGTCGCGGAACAACCGGACCAGCGCCATCGTGGTGGCGACCGGCTGGTTGTTGCCCTTGGACAACGGCTTGTAGACGTCGTCACCCGGCAGCTTCAGCGAGGTCTTCGGCGCCACCCGCCGCTGCGGCAGCGAACCGCCGAGCTGCTTGCGCCGATCCATCATGTACTGGTACTCCGGCGAGTCGGTGCCGGGGTGGAAGTACGGCGGGTTGTAGGCGTCCTCGAGTGCGGAGTCGTCGATCGGCAGGTACAGCCGGTCCCGGAACGCCTTCAGGTCGTCCGAGGTCAGCTTCTTCATCTGGTGGGTCGCGTTGCGGCCCTCCAGCGCCTCGATCGTCCAGCCCTTGATCGTCTGGGCCAGGATCACGGTCGGCTGCCCGACGTGCTCGGTCGCGCTCTTGAACGCGGCGTACACCTTGCGGTAGTCGTGACCGCCGCGGGGAAGCTTGCGCAGGTCCTCGTCGGACAGGTTGCTGACCATCTGCTGGAGCCGCTGGTCGCCGCCGAAGAAGTTGTTCCGGATGTACTCACCGGACTCGACGGAGTAGGTCTGGAACTGACCGTCCGGCGTGGTGTTCATCTTGTTCACCAGCGCGCCGTCGTGGTCCTGGGCGAGCAGGTTGTCCCACTCGCGGCCCCAGATCACCTTGATGACGTTCCAGCCGGCGCCGCGGAAGAACGCCTCCAGCTCCTGGATGACCTTGCCGTTGCCGCGGACCGGTCCGTCCAGCTGCTGCAGGTTGCAGTTGATCACGAAGGTGAGGTTGTCGAGCTCCTCGCGCGCGGCCAGGCCGATCGCGCCGAGCGACTCCGGCTCACCCATCTCGCCGTCACCGAGGAACGCCCAGACGTGCTGCTGGCTGGTGTCCTTGATGCCGCGGTGGTGCAGGTACCGGTTGAAGCGCGCCTGATAGATCGAGTTCAGCGCGGCCAGACCCATCGAGACGGTCGGGAACTCCCAGAACTCCGGCATCAACCGCGGGTGCGGGTACGACGACAGGCCCTTGTGCGGGCCGCGCGAGACCTCCTGGCGGAAGCCGTCCAGGTCGTCGGTCGTCAGCCGGCCCTCGAGGAAGGCACGCGCATACATGCCGGGGGAGGCGTGGCCCTGGATGAAGATCTGGTCGCCGCCGCCGGGGTGGTCCTTGCCACGGAAGAAGTGGTTGAAGCCGACCTCGTACAGGCTGGCGGCCGACTGGTAGGTGGCGATGTGACCGCCGACCTCCAGGCCCTTGCGGTTGGCCTTGCTCACCATCACCGCGGCGTTCCACCGGATGAAGGCCCGGATCCGCCGCTCGATGTGCTCGTCGCCGGGGAACCAGGGCTCACGCTCGGGCGGGATCGAGTTGATGTAGTCGGTGCTCCGCAGTGCGGGCACGCCGACCTGTCGCTCCCGGGCGCGCTCGATCAGCTTGAGCATCAGGTAGCGCGCTCGCGCCTTGCCCCGTTCGTCCAGGACCGCGTCGAGCGATTCGACCCACTCCCGTGTCTCGTCGGGGTCGATGTCGGGGAGCTGGGTGGGCATCCCCTCGGTGATGATGGCTGGTGGTTCGTGTCCGGAAGCCACGTTGTCCTGCCGTTCTCTCTGGTTGTCTTCACTGCAATCCTGTCACCTGTTCGGTATGCGTTCTACTTCGCCTTCCTTTCCGGCCCGATTCCGGTTGGCCGGGCCAGATCTCAGCGGACACGCCTCGCACCGGCCACGCGCATACCGGACACGTCACGGAACCCTGGTGCATACTTGCGCGACGCGGTACGTCACGATGGACTATCGCTGACAGCAGGCTACTGACACCTACCCCCGGGTAAGCGGGGACCACGGAGGAGGACACGTGAGCGCGACCGCGGACCACGCGGACGGCAAGAGCGGAGTGCCGAACATGGCCTCCCGGCTCGGCCTGGAGGCCGGCTGGGTCGTCCAGGAGATCGGGTACGACGATGACTGCGACGACGAGTTCCGCGATGCGATCCGGGAGATCACCGGCGAAGCCTTCGTCGACGAGGACACCGACGAAGTCGTCGACGTGGTCCTGCTCTGGTTCCGTGAGGACGACGGCGACCTGGTCGACGCGTTCTTCGACATCCTGACCGACCTCAAGGCCGGTGGAGTGGTCTGGCTGCTGACCCCGAAGGTCGGCCGCGACGGCTACGTCGAGACCAGCGACATCACCGAGGCCGCGCCGGTCGCAGGCCTGGCGACGACCAGCACCCTGAGCGTGACCGACGACTGGTCCGCCACCAAGTTGGTGGTTCCCAAGTCCGGCCGCCGGGGATGAGCCTCCCGGCTGTCGGCAGCCGGGCCCCAGACTTCGAGACCCAGAACCAGTACGGCGAACCGGTCCGGCTGAGCGACTACACCGGCCGGCGGGACGTCGTACTGGTCTTCTACCCGTACGCCTTCAGCCAGGTCTGCACGAGCGAACTGGCCGCGCTACGGGACCGCCCGTCGTTGCTTGCCGCCGCCGAGTTCCTGGCGATCTCCTGCGACCCGATGTTCACCCTCCGGGCCTACGCCGACGCCCAGAACCTGAACTTCAGCCTACTGACCGACTTCTGGCCCCACGGCGAGATCGCGTCGGCGTATGGCGTCTTCGACCCCACCCGCGGCTGCGCCCTCCGAGGCACCTTCGTCATAGACCGCACCGGCCAAATCCGCTGGTCCGTCCTCAACCCGATCCCAGCCGCCCGAAACCCCGACGACTACGCCGAGGCGCTGGCGAGTCTCACGTCGGAGCGCGGCTAGGGGCACGCGCGGAGCGCGTTGTGTGGTGGGCTGTGAGGGACTCGAACCCCCGACCCCCTCGGTGTAAACGAGGTGCTCTAACCAACTGAGCTAACAGCCCATGTCCACGGCAAACGAAGCCCGGCCAACGACGGGCCGGGAAAGTTGCGCTCCTGCGGAGCAAGCGGACCGACCTTATCATCTCACCCGGAGTGCCGCCGCGCCGCGCGCAGCACCCCGACGACGGCGCCGATGAGCCACAGCGCGAAGGCCACGGACGCCATGCCCCCGCTCCAGAAGCCGGACAGGCACAGCACGGCGACCGCGTAGGACACCCAGACGGCCCAGGTCGGCAGGGCGCGCGCCTGCTGGGCGATCCGCGTCGTGACGGCGACCAGCACACCGCAGCCGATCAGCCCGGTGAGCGCGACGACCTGCCCCGCCATGCCGAGCGCGCGGACGGTGTTCGGGTCGGCGGTGAACTCGTCCGACCATGCCGCGACCGCGCTTCCCACATCGAGTGAGACACCCGTGATCATCAGTCCGCCGAACAGCGCCGCGGCCGGCACGATCGCATGCGCGAGCGGGTCGCCGCCGGACAGCCGGTCCAGCACTCGCCGCAGACCGGTGGCGAACCAGAGCAGCAGCGCGACCCCCGCGGCGAGCACCGGCATACCGATGCCGGCCGCGGCCTGCCGCGCGTCGTCGTTGAGCCTCTCGAGGATGTCCGAGTCCGACATGCCTGCGTCGTCGACACCGACCAGGTAGCCGAGCGCCACCGCGAGGACGAGCAGCACGATCGAAGCGGCACCCGCCCATCCCGCGCGCTGAAGAGCGCGTGCCTCGTCCATGCCGCCTCCCACGATCGCGCGAAGTAGCGCCATCCCGAGCATGCTTCCCCACCGGCCCGCCAGCAAGACAACGCGACGGATCGAGGGTTTGGGGAGGATTTCCTACCCAGATCGGGCGGACATCCTCCCCGGAGCTTCGTTGACTACAGGGAAGGACGTGTCTCGCCGAACACCGCGTTCACCAGGCGCTCGAGTGCGGGCGGGAAGGTCTGGAGTAGGTCTATGTCGGCGTCACCCATGGTGATGGCGGCGGTGAGGGTTTTGGTGCCGGTGGCCTGCGCGAACAGGCCGCTGGTGTGGTCGAGCAGCATCCGCAGCGTGATCCGCGGGTCCAGTTCGAACCGCGGCAGCTGGCCGGCAACGGCGCCGTCCAGCTCGAGCTTGCCCTCGGCCACCAGTTGCAGCACCACGGTCGAGACGAACGTCTTGGTGACGCTGCCGACCCGGAACTGGCCGTCCACCGGCGGTTCTTCGGTGCTGCCGAGTTCGCGGATCCCGGCGGTGCCGACCCACTCGCCGTGTTCGTCGTGGACCCGCAGTTCGAGACCGCCGAACCCGGCGTCGACGAACTCCTGGGCGGCCTTCTGCAGCTCTGGGCGGTCGGTGCTTTCCACGGAAGGGGACTGGATCGACATGTTTCGTACTCCTCGTTCTGGTGATGTTCTGTTCGACGTCACTCACGATCACGGGGAGTGCTGACATGGGACCGCCACGGCGCTGACGCGGTGCGGGTGACCGGCTTTCGTACGGGCCGTATCGGAACCCGCGGTCACTCGTTGGAACCATGTCGGTGGTCAGTGCTTCTCACGGGAATTCTTAACCATCGGCTGGTGAGAACGGACTCCTCCAGGGCAGGTCGCGGCTGGTAGGGTTCACGGCTGTCGGTCGGCGCGATGACGCACCGGGTGTGCCCGGTCACGACATCGTTCCGGCAGGCGGAGAACGGGGCTGCTGTCGGTGTGAAGTGAGGCGGGTCTGCCCAGAACCCGCCCCGTCCAGTTGGGGAGGCACGTGTCCGTGGGTCGCCAACCGGCCGAGCGCCCCGTCGTACCCGAGCCGTCCTCTGGGGCCCAGCTGGTGGTGGCATCGGCGTGAGAAGTGGTGCGGACCGGCCGGCGATCTCCACCGGGCCGGCGTTGATGATTCCCGCCGGGTACCCGCGTGACCTGCCGAGCGCACTGCTCCGCGCCGCCCGCGAATTCGGCGGCGCCGGTGTCGTCGAGATCGGGCCGGACGGCCGCGAGACCAAACTCGACTTCCCGACGCTGCTCGAGCTGGCCGCCCGGATCCTGGCCGGCCTGCGTGCGAACGGCGTACGCGCCGGAGACCCCGCGGTCGTGCACTGCACCGAGCCGGTCGGCTTCTTCGCCGCGTTCTGGGCCTGCACCCTCGGCGGCATCCGCCCGCTGCTGGTCGCGCCGAACCCGGGCGGCGACCGCACCGAGGAGGGCCGCGAACGGCTCCGCCGGATCACCGACCTGCTCGGCTGGACCGTCCTGATCGGCCGCCCGACCGACCTGCCGAACGACCTCGGCCTCCCGGTCCTCGACCCGGACGCGATGGCCGGGCATGAGCCGACCTCCGACTTCCACCGCCCGGCCGCGGACGACGTCGCCGTACTGATGATGTCCTCGGGCTCGACCGGTACGCCGAAGATCGTGCAGCTCACGCACCGCGGGCTGGTCGAGTTCGCCGCGGGTACGCCGGCGATGCTGCCGGTACGACCCGGGCAGACGACGCTGAACTGGCTGCCGCTGGACCGCAGCGGCGCGTTCCTGCTCTATCACCTGCTGCCCGTGTTCACCGGCTGCACGAACATCCACGTGAACACGGACTGGGTGCTGGCCAACCCGCTGCGCTGGCTCGACCTGATGGAGCAGCACAGGGTCAACCACTCGTGGTCGCCCAACTTCGGGTACCGGCTCGCGACGGCCGCCGTGGCCGGCGAAGCGGACCGGCACTGGGATCTCTCCGCGCTGCGCAGCCTGGTTAGCGGCGGTGAGCAGATCACTGTGCCCGTGATGTCCGAGTTCCTGCGGGTGACGAACCGGTTCGGGGTGGTTCCGGAGACGTTCGTGGCGGCGTGGGGGATGACCGAGACGGTCACCGGCATCACGTTCGCGCGCCCGGGTCTGACGCCGAACGTGCACCGTGTGCGGATCCCACCGACCGGCGTCGTCGAGTGGGTCGACCAGCGGCCGTCGTCCGGGAAGGTCGCGGTCGCGCGCCCGGGCAAGCCGCGGACCGAGGTGCCGGGTGTGCTTTCGCTGGTCTCGGTGGGAGCGCCGGCCCCCGGTACGACGGTGCGCATCGTGGCCCCGAACGGCGCCGTACTGCCGGAAGGCCGAATCGGTCAGCTGCAGGTCGCGTCGGCCCGGGTAACGCCCGGGTACCTCGGGAATCTTGAGGCGGACCGCACCGCATTCCCGATCGGGAACTGGCCGGCCCGCAAGTGGCTCGCGACCGGCGACCAGGGCTTCATCACCGGTGGCCAGGTCGTCATCACCGGCCGGGACAGCGAACGCATCATCATGTCCGGCAAGCTTCACTACGCCCACGACATCGAGTCCGTCGCCGCGACCGTCGTCGGCGCCGAACAGGGGTTGGTCGCCGCCTGCGGCATCGCTGACGAGGAAACCGGCACCGATCGGCTGGTTGTCTTCTACGCACTGACCGCCGACTCCGTACCCGGTATGGACCAGGCGATTCGCAGTCTGATCCAGACCCGCCTCGGCCTGCCGGCCCAGGTCGTCGGCGTCCCGCGCCGAGACTTCCCGACGACCCCCGGTGGCAAGATCCTGCGCCCGCTGCTCAAACAACGGTGGATCGACGGCACCCTGCTCGAACCCGCCAGGACCCACGTAGAACCAGCCGGCGCCACCCCTGCCTCCGGCCCCACCGGCCAGGGCCCCTCGAGCACCCCCGAGTCCACCCCGTTCGCCGACGAGGACGCCGCAGAACGCACCACCGAACTGCCGGTAGTCCGCCTGGCGTGGAAACGCGAACTCCAGCAATCCATCCCCACCCCACCCCAACGCCCGACCCTAGGCACCCCACCACCCACCGCCCCATCTCCCGACCCCACCACCACCGCGTCAACTCCTGCCCCCGCGCCCGCGTCCGCCGCGTCGGCACCCGAGGCCAGCCGCACCGCGTCGACACCTGAGCAAGGCACTGGCGCGACGGCATCCACGCCGACCGCCTCCACCACGGCACCTGCGCTTGGTCCCACGGCCCCGCCCCCGCCAGCCCCCGCGGCCTACCCGCCGCACGCGACCGCCCCGGCACCCACCAACTCGCCAGCTCCTGCCGAGCCCGGCATCGCTCCGGACCCCGCCCCGCAGCCGAACGCCGTGGCACCCAACGCCGAGCAGAAGCCTGCCAACGCGCAGTCCGACACCGCCGAGCGACCGCGCGACGCTGCGACGGTCAGCACCGACGGTCCGGTCGAAGATCAGACTCCGTCCGCCGACGAGAACTCAGCCGAGCTGGAGTCCACCGCCGACGAGTCCGAGGCCGCGCAGCCGTACGACGCTGCGACCATCGACGTACCTGTCGAAGAACAGTCCTCGTCCGCGGATGAGGACTCGGCCGAGCAGGAGCACACGAGCGGGCGATCTGAGGGTGAGCAGTCGTACGACGCTGCGACCATTGACGCCGACGTGCCGGTCGAAGAAGAGTCCTCGTCCGCGGATGAGGACTCGGCCGAATCGGAGCCCACCGCCGGTGAGTCCGAGGCCGAGCAGTCGTACGACGCTGCGGCCGCGGGCGTCGACGTACCGGACGAACAACACGCACCGTCTGCCGACGAGAATTCCGCCGAACTGGAGGACACCGCCGGTCGGTCTGAGGCTGAGCAGTCGTACGACGCTGCGACCGTCGACGCCGAGGTACCGGTCGAAGACCAGACCCCGTCCGCCGACGAGAAGCCAGCGGACCGCGACGACACCGCGAACGAACTGGACACGACGGACTCCGCGGACACGACCGACCTGACGGACGCGACGGATGCCACGGATGCCACGGATGCGGCCGATGATGCAGATTCGGTCGATGCTGCTGACGGGGCGGATGCTGTGGAGGCGTCGGCGGGGGATTCCGCTGGCCTTGCGGCTTCTGGTGATTCGGGTTCTGGGGACGTGGTTGCTGAGGGCATCGACAGTGGTGAGGATGCGGCGTTCGAGGGTGGGGTTGTTGCGGGTACGTCGGACGATGGGTCTGACGAGCTGGCGGCGGATGAGGTTGCGGCGTACTCGGATGACGCGAATGCCGTCGTAGATACCGCGGACGATGCATCGATGGGACCGCAGGACGCTCCGGCGGGATCGGACGCAGAGACAACCGACGAGAACGCCGACCTCGAAGAGAACCAGACGGATGCCGACCGAGCCTCCGACGAAGATGACAGCGAGGCGGCGTCCGACGAGGCGGCATCCAGTGCAGTGTCCGAGGTGGAAGCCGAGGGTGATGCATCGTCCGCGCCGGCGCTCGGCTCCGAGGCTGCGGACACTCACGACGAGACGACCGACTCCGAGGCAGACACAGCGGAGCCCGCCGACTCAACCTCCGCAGACATCGACGAGGCCGACGAGCCCGCAAACAACGCGGACACGAACGACGCCGTCGACACCAGCGCTGCGGCCGAAGTCGAGCCCACCACCGACATCGCGGAGACCGAGGACACCGCCTCCGAGCCGATCAAGCCCGCGCCGACCGACACCGCACACACCGAATCCGACGCGGAGGTTGAAGAGGCGGACGTTGAAGAGGCGGACGTTGAGGACGCGGTAGGTGCGGGTGAGGCACGCGCTGACGACGCAGATGCCGAGATAGATGCCGACGAAAGTCGTGCGGACGAAGCACATCCTGATGATGTACGTGCGGATGAAGTACGTGTCTATGAAGTCTTTGCGGACGGAGTAGTCAGCGAGGTCGGGGCTGGCGATGTCGTCGGTGATGTGGGTGGCGACGAGCTCGTGGGCGATGAGTCTGGCGTGGCTGCGCACGAAGGGGCGTTGGACGCCGAGCCGGGTTCGTCCGAGGTCGACGCGGATGACGTCGACGCAGAACAGGACGCGGGCGATCGCACTGAGGATGAGTCGGCTGAGGTCGGCGAGCTGGCTGGTGCGGGGGCTGCGGGGCTTGTTGTGGTGGACGTGGACGGTGTGGTGGCTGCCGTCGTACCTGAGCAGGACGGTGTTGCTGCCGAGGAGCCGGCTGAGGTCGGGATTGCGGTTGCTGCTGGGCGGGTTGGGGTTGTTGAGCCGGTTGCGGTTGTGGGTGTGGCTGGGCGGTTCCCGGGGGCTGAGGGGGTGGAGCAGTTCTGGGAGAACCTCGTCGGGGGTGTGGAGAGCGTCCGGCGGGAGTCGGGGGACGGGGTTGTTGCGGTCAGTGGCGTGCTGGAGCACGTCGAGTCGTTCGATGCGAAGTTCTTCGGGTTGAGCGATCGTGAAGCCGAGTTGATGGATCCGGCGCAGCGGTTGTTCCTCGAGGTTTGTCATCAGGCGTTGGAGCACGGCGGGTACGCCGGTACAACGAGCCGCGTCGGTGTGTTCGCGGGCTCGGGCATGAACCTGTACAACCGCCAGCACCAGTCCCGCGACTCCATCGCCACCCGCGTCGCGTACCGCCTCGGCCTGACCGGCCCGGCGATCGGCGTGCAGTCGGCCTCCTCGTCGTCCCTCGTCGCAGTGCATCTCGCCTGCCAGGCGCTCAGATCCGGCGACGCGGACCTCGCTCTGGCCGGTGCCGCCGCCGTACAGGTGCCGCAGGCAACGACCTACCATCCGACGCCGGACTCGATCCTGTCGCCGAGCGGTCAGATCCGGGCGTTCGCCGCCGACGCGGACGGCACGGTCGGCGGGAACGGTGTCGCCGCCGTACTCCTGAAGCGTCTCGACCAGGCCCTGACCGATGGTGACACGGTGTACGCCGTGATTCGCGGTACGGCGGTCAGCAACGAGGACGCGCCGGCCGGAAACCAGACGGAGCTGATCGAGCGCGCACTCGACCGCGCCGGGTTCGACGCCGACTCGCTCAGCTACATCGAGGCGCACGGGATCGGCAGCCCGGCCGCGGACGCCGCCGAGGTGAAGGCGTTGACGACCGCGCTCCGCCGGCACACCGACAAGGTCGGTTTCTGCACGCTCGGATCGGTGAAGCCGAACATCGGCCACCTGGACAGCGCCGCGGGCATGGCCGGCCTGATCAAGACCATTCTGATGCTGCAGCACCGGATGCTGGTCCCGACCATCAACGTCACCGAGCCGAACGCGGAGCTCGCCCTCGACGGCAGCCCGTTCGTGATCGGCACCGAGGTCCGCGAGTGGACGGTGCCGCTGCTGTCCGGCGGTACGACGCTCCGCGCGGGCGTCAGCGCCCTCGACGCGGGCGGCACGAACGCGCACGTGATCCTCGAAGAGGCCCCGCGCCAGATCCGCCGCGGCGACGACGGCCCCGTCGTACTCCCGCTGTCCGCGCCCGACCCGGACGCCCTCGCCGACCTCGTCGACCTCTACCGCACGGACCTGGGCCACGGCACCGGTCACCGCCTGATCGACCTCGCCGGTACGGCGGCGCTCGGCCGCCCGGCGCACCGGCACCGGATCGCGGTGGCAGGCGGGACGGAGGCCGAACTCGTCACCGCTCTCGGCGCCGCCCAGCCGACCGAGGTGCCGCGCGGCGGACCCGGCCCGCTCGGCTACGCGTTCACCGGACAGGGCGCCGCCCGTCGCGGGATGGCCGCCGGCCTGGCCGCACGCTTCCCGGTGTTCCGCTCGGTCCTCGACGAATGCGACCGCGTCTACCACGAGGAGACCGGCGGCAGCCTGCTCGAACTGCTCCTCACCCCGAGGGGTACGACGGAAGGCGTCTGGCCGACCGAGACCGCGCAGCCCGCACTGTTCGCGTTCGAGCTCGCACTGGCCCGCCTCTGGCAGTCGTTCGGCGTCCAGCCCGCACTCGTCGTCGGTCACAGCGTCGGCGAGTACGCCGCTCTGTGCGTCGCGGGCGCCCTCTCGCTGGCGGACGGCGTACGCCTCACCGCGAAGCGTGGCGAGCTCATGCAGCGCGGCACGGTTCCCGGCGCGATGGTCGCTGTCCGCGCCGACGCCGACCGGGTCCGCGAGATCGCAAGGACCGCCGGCGTGGAGGTTGCCGCGGGCAACGGTCCGCAGTCGTTCGTGCTGACCGGATCCGAAGTGATCGTCGGGCAGCTCGCCGCGCAACTCGATCAGCTGCAGGTCGCCTGGCAACGGCTGGACGTCGACCGCGCGTTCCACAGTTCGTTGGTGGACCCAATACTGGCTGACTTCGCGGAGATCGTCCGCGAGATCACGCTGAAGCCGTTGCGGACGCCGATGGTGTCGAGCTGGTCGGGTGATCTGCTCGAGTCCGGGACCGTGCTGGACAGCGACTATCTGGTCGGCCAGTTGCGGCAGCCGGTGCTGTTCGGCGACGCGGTCGAGGCGGTGACGGCGGCCGGCTGCCGCCGGTTCCTGGAGCTCGGGCCGGACGCCGTACTGAGTCCCGCGGGTCGCCGGATCGCGCCGAACAGCACATGGATTCCCGCGCAGCGCCTCGGCCAGGACCCGGTGCTCGCCACGATGAACGGCCTGGCCGAGTTGTACGAGCAGGGCACCGAGATCGCGTGGTCGAAGGTCTACGCGGACGGTGGCCGCGTCCCGTTGCCGACGTACCCGTTCCGTCGGGTGCACCACCCGGTCGACCCGTCCGTGACGGTGCTGGCGGGTCCTGGTACCGCGGTTGCCGGGGACAACAATGCGCCCCGGCTCAACGCGTTCGAACGGGCCGCGCGCGCACAGGCCGTGGTCTTCGAGCCGCCGTCGAACGCCGCGGTGAAGCGGATCCCGCTGGACCCGCCGGAGCCGGTAGCGAGCGAGCCGGTCGAGCAGGCGGACGAGGCCGAGCGGTCGCCGTTCGCGCTGCCGGCCGAGACGCATCAGATCGACGCGGACTACCTGGCCCAGGCCGGGTCGCTGTCCGGGGATGAGATGTCCGCGGAGCGGTACCGCGAGTCGCTGGACGTCGTGCTCGACCTGACCTGCGAGGTGCACAACCTCGACCCGTACGACCTCACGGTTGACCACACATTCGCCGAGCTCGGGGCGACGCCGGCATCGATGGCGCCGGTGATCGACGAGCTGAAGAGCCGGTTCGAGGCCGAGTTGGCGCCGGACGACCTGTTCCTGGCGTACACCACACCGCACAAGCTCGCGACCGCGGTCGCGATGCAGACGGCCGAGCCGATCGAATCCGTCGAACCTGTCGAGCCGCAGAACGAGGCCCCAGCCGAGGAGGTGGCGTCGGAGGAGGAGCCGGCGCGGGATGCGCGGGCGGCCTTGGCTGTTCTCGGATCGGGGCTCGCGGAACTGGCGGCGAAGGTCGACGAGGCTGCGGCCGCGACCAGCGAGGCAGATCTGCCCGGGAGCGGTATGGCGGCGCTGATGTCGCAGCAGCTCCGGATCGCCGGGCAGCTCGTCGACGGTGTCACCAAACTCATGCGCGAACAGCTCGCCCTCCTCGGCGAACCGGCCGCGCAAACGACGGAGCAGACAGCAGAGCAGGCAACAGAAGAAGAGCAGATCGTCCCAACCGACGAGCACGAGCCGGCCCCGGAGTTCCGCCGTACGACGGAATCGCCGGCCGACGTGCAACGCCGCGACTTCACCTACTGGACGCAGGTCCTCGCCGGCGCCGAACCGTTGGTCCTCCCCGCGGATCGCGCCCGCGCAGCCGGCGACGACGCGGTGGCGTCGGTCCAGCGCGAGCTGGACAAGGATCTCGGCGAGGCCGTCCTCAAGTACAGCCGCGACCGCAAGCTCAGCCCCGTGATGACGATGCTGGCCGCCGTCGCAACTGTGCTCGGCCGGTTCGCCGCACAGGACGAAGTGACCATCGGCTCGGCGCTGCTCCGCCCGAAGGAGAGCCGCCCGCTTCCGCTGCGGATCGACCTGTCCGGCGAACCAGACCTCGGTGAGCTGACGGAGCGGATCCGCGACATCACCGCGGGCGCCTTCGACCACGCCGGCATCGATCTCGCGATCCTCGAACGCGACCCGCTGTTCCAGATCCTCGTCGAGTTCGACGACGAGTTCGCGGACCGGGACGATGACGACCTGCCGCCGAGCCTCGACCTGCGCTTCCGCCTGACCCACCACGAGACAGGCATCAACTGTGCGGCGGACTACCGCTCCGGCCTGTTCGAGCAGCCGACGATCAAGCGCCTGCTCGACTACCTGGCCGAAGTGTTGCGCAGGGCAACGACCAAACCGGACCTCCGCCTGCCCGAGCTGGTTCTCCCGATCGAGTCCGACCTCGAGGCGCTCCGTGAACTCGAGTCCGACGCCGACGCGAGCGGGCCGATCGGCCGGGTACGCCGGGACGCCGTGGTCGCCGGTGAACTCAGCGGACTGCACACCCTGTTCGAGCAGCAGGTGGCGCGGACGCCGGACGCGATCGCGCTGATCCAGGACGGCCGCGAGCTGACGTACGCCGAACTCGACCGCCGCTCGAACGCGGTCGCCTGGCAGCTCGTCGACCTCGGCGTGAAGCCGGGCCAGCTGGTCGCAGTACGAGTTGCTCGCGGCACCGAGATGGTTGTCGCCGTGCTCGCAGTCCTGAAGTCCGGTGCGGCGTACCTGCCGCTGGATCCCGGCGTACCGGAGTCCCGCTGGGCCTTCATGGTCCAGGACGCGGCAGCGGTCGCGCTGGTCGGTGACGACGCGGCGCTGGCGGACCGTCTCGGTCTGCGACTGGTGCCGGTCGGGGGCGGCGACGGCGACACACGGGCGCGGCAGGCGCCGCCGGTGCGGGCCGCTGCCGATGACGTCGCGTACTGCATCTACACGTCCGGCTCGAGCGGTAACCCGAAGGGCGTCATCGTCCCGCACCGCGGCCCGGTGAACCTGGTCCGGCACTACCTGCGGACGCGGCGGTCGCTGCGGACGCTGCAGTGGACGTCGTTCGGCTTCGACGTCCACGTGCAGGAGATGTTCACGACGCTCGCGTCGGGCGCGGCGCTCGTGCTGATCGGTGAGGACGACCGGTACGACCCGGACGCGGTGGTCGCGGCGCTGCGTGACCACGGCGTGCAGCGGTTGTTCATGGCGTTCAGTCCGCTGACCGCGTTGCTGGCGACGATGCGCCGGCTGCCCGAGCTCCCCGAGTTGCGGGAGATCGTCGCGGGCGGCGAGGCGATGGTGCTGACGCACAAGGTGCGTGACTTCCTCGACGCGCATCCGGAGTGCCGGCTGTTCAACGAGTACGGTCCGGCCGAGGCATCGATCGTGACCACGATCCACGCGGTCGACCCGGCCGAGGACCGGCCGTCGATCGGGCGGCCCATCGACGGTGTCGCCGTACGCCTGCTGGACGCCGCGCTGCGGCCCGTGCCGGTCGGTGCGGTCGGGGAGATCCACCTCGGCGGCGCTGCCGTTGCCCAGGGCTACATCGGGCGGCCGGAGGAGACCGAGCACGCGTTCGTCGCGGATCCGGGACACCCGGGCGCGCGGCTGTACCGCAGCCGCGACCTCGGCCGCTGGCGCGCCGACGGAACCCTGGAGTACCTCGGCCGCGCGGACGACCAGGTGAAGATCCGCGGCCACCGGGTCGAGCCCGGCGAGACGGAGCACGTGCTCGCGGACCAGCCCGGCGTCGTCGACGCGGTCGTGGTGGCCTGCTCGGACCCGGGCGGTGACACCTGCCTGATCGGGTACGTCGTGCTCGAGGACAGCGATCCCGCCGTACTGGCACGGTTGATGCTCGACCTGGGGAAGGAGCTGCCGATCTATCTGGTGCCGGCGGACCTGATCCCGATCGAAGAGTTGCCGCTGGACGACAACGGCCGGCTGGATCGCTCCCGGCTGCCCGAGCCGGAGTGGCTGACGCCCTAGCGGGGTCTGGGCCAGGGCATCCGCTCTGCAACAAGAACGGTGGGCCAGTCGGTGGCAGCCCTCCCAAACAGCCACCGTCCGCCGCACACGATGCACAACCCGCGTTCGATCCCATCCCTCCACGAGATCGATCGCGTTCAAAAGAGTCGGACGCCGCCGGTGGCAGACTGGTTCCCGACCCCGCAGGTCACACGGTTGCGGCGGGAGAGTGCCCTCGCCCGCCGCTCACGTGTTCCGGTCGACCAAAGCCCCCCTCGATCTCCCGGTTGACGCCCGGTCTGAGCCCCCCTCGACCGGTCGTGGATGACGGTGCCCCCACCCCATCCATCCGTTGCATCGCGTGACATAGGTCCGTCGTTACACGGATTCCGGAGATTCGTAAAAATTGCGCAAAGTTGCGCGGGAGAGGCCTTACCCAACGCGCAAAAGTTTGCGTATTCCGACGATGCGGATCAGGCCAGTGCAGCCCAGGCCTGATGCGCGGCGCCGAGCAGGCCCGCATTGTCCAGTTGAGCGGGCTCCACGGTGAGGTCCGTGACGAACGGCAGTTGCGCCAGCCGCTTCACCCACGCCTGCACCGGGTCGAACAGCACCGGCCCCGCCTTCGCGACCCCGCCGCCGATCACGACCGCGGTCAGGTCGACGGTCACGGCCGTCGCGACGATCCCCGCGGCCAGCGCCTGCGCCCCGTCGTCGAACGCGGCCAGCGCGAGCTCGTCCCCGGCCGCGGCATCGGCGGCCAGTACTTCGGCATCCACGTCCTCGCCCGTCCGCCAGCCGCTCCGCTGCGCGCGGGCGACCATCCGCGGGCCGCTCGCGTACGCCTCGACACAGCCGAACGACCCGCACACGCAGGCCTCGCCGTCCTGGTCGATCACCATGTGGCCGATGTGGGCCGCGTTGCCGGACTGGCCGATCAGCGGTCTGCCGTCGACGACGAGGCCGCCGCCGACACCGGTCGAGACGACGATCCCGAGCAGGGTGTGCGCGTCGCGTCCCGCGCCGCTCCAGAACTCACCGAGCGCGAAGCAGTGCCCGTCGAGCCCGAGTGCCACGGGAATGTCGCCCGTCATCGCCCGGACCCGGTCGACGATCGGGAAGTTGCGCCAGCCGGCGATGTTCACCGGGGAGACCAGGCCGTGCCGCTGGTCGACCGGGCCGGCGGAGCCGATGCCGACGGCCAGCGGGGTGGCGTCGCCGCGAACGCGCTCGATCAGCTCTCCGAGCGCGGCGAACACCTGGTCGGCGTCGCCGGACGGGGTGCGGATCCGGTCGCCGGTGAGAATCGTGCCGTCCGCAGACACCAGAGCGGCGGCCATCTTCGTGCCGCCGATGTCGATTCCCAGCACGGTCTCCCGCGCCTTCGCTGTGTCGTCGCTCATCGTCCCCCCGGTTAGGGCGGTCAGGGTCGAGAGACAACGTTATCTGTAGTCGGCCCGAACAGACAGAGGTGATTCGTGGTAATCACGGAAAACCCGCAGGAAGGAGGCAGGTAACTGCCATGACAACGCCTGACAACGATGCCCCTCCAGGCGTTCCAAGGCGGCTAATTATTAGCTGTCGGTGATAGCTGGCGCCCGGAGGCGGGGCTGCGAGAGGGTTGGGGCATGAGTGATCAACTGGATCGTGACGCGGCCGGCTCGCTGGTCGTCGGTTTCACCGGGACCACAGCTCCCGACGACCTCCGGCGGGCAGTAGCGGGTGGCCTGGGGGCCGTCATCCTGTTCACCCGCAACGTGGCGGACGCCGAGCAGGTGGCGGCGCTGACGGCCGCCCTGCGGGCCGAGCGGCCGGACCTGATCGTGGCGATCGACCACGAGGGCGGAGAGTTCAGCCACCTCGCGCCGGCGAACCCGTGGCCGCTCGCGTCGCCGCGCCTGCTGGGCGACCTGGACGACGTCGACCTGACCCGCGCCGCGGCCCGGGACGCGGCCGCGACCCTGGCCTCCCTCGGCATCGACCTGATGCTCGCGCCGTCGGTGGATGTGAACAGCAACCCCGCGAACCCGATCATCTCCACGCGCTCGTTCGGCCGCACCGCGGACGTCGTCTCGCGGCACGGCGTCGCGTTCGTCGAGGGCGTCCACGACGCCGGTATCGCCGCCTGCCCGAAGCACTTCCCGGGCCACGGCGACGTCTCGGTCGACTCTCACACCGACCTTCCGCGCGTCGACCGTTCGATCGAGGAGGTCGCGGCCGTCGAGCTCGCACCGTTCCGCGCGACCATCGCCGCCGGCGCCGACGTCGTGATGAGCGCGCACATCATCTTCTCGGCGTACGACGATCAGCCGGCCACGCTCTCGCACCGGGTGCTGACCGGACTGCTGCGCGAGGAACTGGGCTTCACCGGCGTCATCACCACCGACGCGCTCGAGATGCAGGCGATCACCAAGAACCGCTCGATCGAGGACGCCGCGGTCGCGTCGATCGGCGCCGGCGCAGACCTCGCGATGATCGCGGTCGGTACGGCGGACCCGCAAGCCCTTACCGCCCGCGTGGTCGACGCCGTCCGCACCGGCACGCTTCCCGCCGAGCGGGTCGCCGACGCCGCCGCCCGGGTTCGGGCCCTTGCCGCCTCACTCGGGCAGCGCAGCCGGCAGCCAGGCCTCGACGGCGCACCGATCCGCGAGGTCGCCGCGCGCGTGGTGGCCGGGCAGACGTTCCCGGCGTTCGGCGCGACGCCGTACGTCGTCGATCTGACGCAAGGCCTGCACCCGGCCTGGAATCCCTACTTCTCCGGCCTGCCCGAGATCTTCACCCGGGTCGCTCCCGGCGCCGAAGGCGTCGTACTCCGCGGCGAGCACCACCTCACCGACACCGGCGAGCCGCAGGACGACGCGATCGCCAGGGCGGCCAAGGCCGCGCAGGGCCGCCCGCTGGTGATCGCCGTCCAGGACGCCGGCCGTACGCCGTGGATGCGCGAGGCCCTGAACTACCTCGTCCAGGGCCACCCGGACGACGTCTTCGTGCTCTGCACCGGCATCCCCGAGGACCAGTCCCTCGTCCCGGCAGGCACCCCGTCCGCCACAACCTCCGGCCGCAACGTCATCGTCCTGGAAACCATCGCGCGCCAACTAACCCGCCAGCTTTAACCGCCCCAAACCGTCCGCGCGTCAGGTCGGGCGGCAGCCTAGTTCCAGGTCGAGGGCGTGCTGTTCGACGTGGTTGAGGGCGTGGCGGACGGCGCCGACCGAGACGATCGCGTCGCCGAGGGAGGAGACCGCGACGCGTGGGGGAGTGCTGGTGTAGCGGGCCAAGTGGGCTTCGAGGTCGGGGAGCAGAGCGGCGGCCGCCTGGGCGACCGCTCCGCCCAGGACCACCAGTTCAGGGTTGAAGAGAGTGCCGAGCGTCGCGACCACCCGTGCAGTGCGCCCGGCGATGTCCTGAAGGATGCCTTGAGCAACCTTGTCGCCGTCGGCGGCCGCGCGGAACACCTGCTCGGCGGTCACCTCGCCGTCGATCGCGAGGTCCCGCAACGACGTGTGCACGCCCGCGTCCGCGACCGCCGCCGTACCGTTCTCACGCGCGATCCGGGCGATCCCGTGGGTGTCGCCGACCCCCTCGATCAGCTTGAGGAACACCATCTCGCCGGCGCCGCCGCGGCTGCCGTGCAGCAACCGGCCGGAGTCCATCAGCCCCGACCCGAACCGTTCACCGGCGAGCAGTACGACGAGGTCGTCGACGTTGCGCGCCTCGCCCCGCCAATGCTCCCCGAGCGTCGCGAGGTTGGCGTCGTTCTCCAGCAGGACCGGCCACCCGTGCAGCTCGGTCAACCGCTGCGCCAGCCCGGTGTCGAAGCGCCGCCAGAACTCGTCGTCGACCAGGATGTTCCCGTCCCGGTCGACGGGTGCCGCGACCCCGGCGCCGGCGGCGAGGACCTGTGCGTCCGACACCCCCGCGGACGCGAGCGCCTCGACGACGGTCTCGTGCACGATCTCGGTCCGCTCGCTCGGCGTCTTCACACCGGCGGCCGACCGCCCGGCCTTGGCCACCGTCTCGCCGCGCAGGTCGGAGACCAGCACCGTCGTCTTGGCCGCGCCGATGTCGATGCCGAGCACGTACCCCGCGTGGCTGTTGAACTCGAACCGCCGCGACGGCCGCCCGACCGAGGTCCGGCCCGGGTCGAGCTCGACCACCCAGCCCATCGAGATCAGGTCGTTGCAGACGGCGTGCACGGTCGCGCGGGTGAGACCGGTGGCCTCGATCAGGCCGGTTCCTGTCATCACCCGGGCGCGGGTGAGCACGCCGAGTACTTTGCCCGCGTTCACCCGGCGCAACATCGTCGGCGTGGCCGTGGGCGGCGTTGTCGGTGGTTTCGCCATGAAAGCCCCTTGACCTCGTCGTCGTACCGACCGCAGAATACATGCAGATTCTAAATTTAGATCCTATATATAAACGCTGGGTTACCAGCAGATTCCGAGTGAGGCGATCGTGACGAGTCCGCAGACGACCGATCCCGACTGGTGGCGGCAGGCTGTCGTCTACCAGATCTACCCCCGCAGCTTCGCTGACGCGAACGGCGACGGTGTCGGTGACCTGCCCGGCATCATCAGTCGAGTCCCGTACCTGGTGGCGCTGGGCATCGACGCGGTCTGGCTGAGCCCCTTCTACCCGTCCGCGCTGGCCGACGGCGGGTACGACGTCGACGACTACCGCAACGTCGACCCGCGGCTCGGGACCCTGGAGGACTTCGACGGGCTGGTCGCGGCGCTGCACGCGGAGAACATCAAGCTGATCGTCGACATCGTCCCGAACCACACGTCGAACCAGCACGAGTGGTTCGTCGAGGCGCTCGAGGCCGCGAAGGGCCACCCCGCTCGCGACCGGTACATCTTCCGCGACGGCCCGGACGGCGCCCCCGACCAGCCGCCGTCGGACTGGGACTCGGTGTTCGGCGGCTCCGCCTGGGCGCAGACCGACGACGGCCAGTGGTACCTGCACATGTTCGCGGCCGAGCAGCCGGACCTGAACTGGCAGCACCCAGAGGTACGCGCGGACTTCCTGGACACCCTGAAGTTCTGGTCGGACCGTGGCGTCGACGGCTTCCGCGTCGATGTCGCGCACGCGCTCGTGAAGGACCTGTCCGAGCCGTTCCCGTCGAAGACCACGCTGCCGCGGCAGTCCGAGTCGAACGGGCAGCACCCGCTCTGGGACCAGGACGGCGTTCACGAGATCTACAAGGACTGGCGCACGCTGCTGGACACCTACGACCCGCCGCGGTCGGCGGTCGCCGAGGCGTTCGTGCCGGCCGCTCGCCGGGCCCGGTACGCGAGTGCCGACGGCCTCGGGCAGGCGTTCAACTTCGACCTGCTGCAGGCCGACTTCGAGTACGAGAAGTTCCGCAAGGTGATCGAGGAGAACCTCGCGCTCGCCGAGGAGAACGGCTCGTCGTCGACGTGGGTGTTCTCGAACCACGACGTCGTCCGGCACGCCACCCGGTACGGCCTGCCGCGGAACCCGAAGGGCGGCTGGCAGGACGGCAAGGACTGGCTGCTGAGCAACGGCACCGAGCCGACGGTCGACGTCGCGCTCGGTCTGCGCCGCGCTCGTGCCGCGACCCTGCTGATGCTGGCGTTGCCGGGTTCGGCGTACCTGTACCAGGGTGAGGAGCTCGGTCTGCAGGAGGTCGGCGAGCTGCCGGCCGCGAACCTGCAGGACCCGGCGTACTTCCGCTCGAAGGGTGCCGAGAAAGGCCGTGACGGCTGCCGCGTGCCGCTGCCGTGGACCGTCGGCGGCCTGTCGTTCGGCTTCGGCACGGGCGGTTCGCACCTGCTGCAGCCGAAGTGGTTCGGCGCGTACTCCGTCGAGGCGCAGCAGGACGACGCGGAGTCGACGCTGAGCCTGTACCGCAAGGCTCTCGCCGTACGGCGGGGGCTGCGCACCGGCAGCTCGCTCACCTGGATCGACGGCTCGGACGACGTCCTGCACTTCGTCCGCTCGGGCGGCTGGCAGAGCGTCACGAACTTCGGCGCTGCCCCGGTCGAGCTGCCCGACGCGGCGGTCGTGCTGTCCAGCGGACCGCTCGAGGGCGACAAGCTGCCCAGCGCCACGACCGCCTGGCTGATCTAGCACCCCAAGATCCGCTCCGGTCAAGCCGTCCCGTGTGGCGGCCCTCCCCCTGTGACCGGGGCGTTGATGGACGTGGCGGGGGCACCGGGCGGTTGCCCCCGTCACGATCCGTCCCAACTGCGGGAATGTCAGGATAAGCGCGTGACGACGCTTGCGGACGCGATAGCGGTTCTCGATCGGCTCTACAACCCGGCCTGGGCGGAATCCTGGGACGCGGTCGGTCTCGTGACCGGCGATCCGGAGCAGGAGGTACGGCGGATCCTGTTCGCCGTCGACCCGATGCGGGGCGTGATCGACGAGGCGATCGACGGCGGGTTCGATCTGCTCGTCACGCATCACCCGTTGCTGCTGCGCGGAGTGAACAGCGTGGCCGCGACGACGCCGAAGGGCCGCGTGATCCACGACCTGATCCGCGCCGGCGTCGCACTGCACGTCTGTCACACCAACGCCGACAACGCGAACCCGGGCGTCAGCGACGCGCTCGCCGCCGCGATCGGGCTGCGCGACACCCGGCCGTTGAAGGCGATGCCGGCCGAGCCGATGGACAAGGTCGTCGTGTTCGTCCCGGTCACGGAGACGCAGGCGATGCTCGACGCGCTGGCGAAGGCCGGTGCGGGACAGATTGGCGATTACGAGCGGGCCGCGTGGAGCGGCACCGGCGAGGGAACCTTCCGGCCGCTTGCTGGCGCGAACCCCACGATCGGGATCGTCGGGGACATCGAGGTCGTTCCCGAGAACCGGATCGAGATGCTCCTGCCGCGCCGCAAGCGCCGCGCGGTCGTCGAGGCGCTGGTCGCGGCGCATTCGTACGAGGAACCGGCGTACGACATCTATGAGGTAGCCGCGTTGCCGAGTGAGCGTGGCGGCGGGCGGGTCGGCGTACTCGCGGAGCCGCTGCCGCTGGCCGATTTCGCGCGGCTCGTCGCGGAGAGCCTGCCGCAGACCGAGCACGGTGTGCGCGTGTCCGGGGATCTGGACCGGACGATCGAGACCGTCGCGGTGGTCGGGGGAGCGGGGGATTCGGAGTTCGACCGGGTCCGCGCGGCCGGCGTCGACGCCTATCTGACCGCCGACCTGCGGCACCATCCCGCCACCGAGGCCCGGGCGTATGGCGACCCCGCGCTGGTCGACGTGGCGCACTGGGCCAGCGAGTGGCCGTGGCTGGTCGACGCCGACCGCCTCCTGCGCGAAGGACTGGCGGCCCAAGGCAGTACCGTGGACACTCACATCTCAACGCTCTGCACAGACGCATGGACCCTGCGAATCTGAGCGCGCCGCCACCATTTTGAAGGAGCCGACTCTGAACGCCGAGCCCGCCGTCCAACGCCGGTTGCTGGACCTGCAGGATCTCGACCTGCAGCTGGATCAGGTCGCGCACAAGCGCGCGTCGTTGCCCGAGCATCAGGCGCTCAAGGAGCTGATCGCCGAGAAGTCCGTGGTCGACCGCGAACTGGTCACCGCCGACACCGAGGTCAGCGACCTGCAGCGTGAGCAGAAGAAGGCCGACAGCGATGTCGAGCAGGTCCGGCAGCGCAAGGCGCGCAACCAGCAGCGGATCGACTCCGGTCAGGTCACGTCGCCGCGCGACCTGGAGAACCTGCAGCACGAGATCGGTTCGCTCGACCGGCGGATCTCCGACCTGGAGGACGCCGAGCTCGAGGTGATGGAGAAGCTCGAGGCCGCGGAGGCGGTGCAGACCGACCTGCGCACCCGGGCCGAGGCATTCGCCGGCCGGCAGGCCGAGCTGGAGACCACCCGCGACGCCGTGCTCAAGGAGCTCGACGAGCAGCGCGCCGAGCTCGGTGACAAGCGCTCCACGGTCGTGGCCGAGCTGCCGGAGCAGTTGCTCGCGCAGTACCAGCGGCTGCGGGAGCACAACGGCGGGATCGGCGCCGCGCCGCTCGTCGGCAAGCGCTGCATGGGCTGCCGGATGGAGCTCGCACCCTCCGACCTGAACACGATAAAGGCCGCCGCACCGGACGCCGTACTGCGCTGTGAAGAGTGCGGACGGATCCTCGTGCGGACGTCGGAGAGCGCCGCATGACCTACGACCACGTCATCGTCGAGGCTGACGGTGGATCGCGCGGGAACCCTGGGCCGGCGGCGTACGGCGCTCTGGTGCGCGACCCGGTGACGCGGAAGGTGATCGCGCAGCAGGGCCGGACGCTCGGGATCGCGACCAACAACGTCGCGGAGTACTCCGGGCTGGTCGCGGGGCTCGAGCTCGCCGCGGAGTACGCGCCGAACGCCTCGATCGAGGTGCGGATGGACTCCAAGCTGGTCATCGAGCAGATGGCCGGCCGCTGGAAGATCAAGCACCCGGACCTGCAGCCGCTGGCGATCAAGGCCCAGGGCCTGGCGCCGTTCGGGACCGAGTGGACCTGGGTGCCGCGGGCGCAGAACTCCGCCGCCGACGCGCTCGCGAACAACGCGCTCGACGGCGTGGACATCCCGCTGACGCCGGCGCCCGCCGGATCGTCACCGGCGGTGGCGAAGGACCCGTCGGACCTCGCGAAGGCGATCCAGGGCTGGGGTCCGCAGACCGAGCCGCCGACGCAGCTGATCTTCCTGCGGCACGGCGAGACACCGCACACCGTGGAGAGGCGTTTCTCCGGATCCGGTGGTGACAATCCCGGGCTGAGTGAAACCGGCCGTGCGCAGGCGCTGGCGGCCGCCGACTACCTGTCGCGGATCGGTGGGGTCGACGCACTGGTCGTGTCGCCGATGCGCCGCACCCAGGAGACTGCGGCGGCGGTCGCGGCCAAGCTAGGGCTCGACCCGGTCGTCGACGAGAACTGGCGGGAGGTCGCGTTCGGGGACTGGGACGGGCACACGTTCGCGGAGATCCAGCAGAAGTGGCCGGACGCGATGAACGCCTGGCTGGAGTCGACCGCGGTCGCGCCGCCCGGTGGCGAATCGTTCGACCTGTGCGCCCGGCGGGCCCGCTCGGCGCGTGACGGCCTACTCGCGCGGTACCCGGGTAAGACGGTCGTCGTGGTCACTCACGTAACGCCGATCAAGCTGATGGTCCGGTCGGTGCTGCAGGCCCCGATGTCCGCGCTGTTCCGGATGGAGTTGCGCCCGGCAACGCTGACCGAGATCCACTGGTACGCCGACGGCCTCGCGTCCCTACGCTCCTTCAATGTGCAGCCTGCCCTAGTCTGACCCCTATGCCGTTGCAGAGGGTTCGTTTCGCCGAGGCCGTTCCGGAGGTCTTCCGGGCATCGTTGCAGGAGATCCGCCGGGAGCAGGAGGTGCCCGCGGAGTTCCCGCCTGAGGTGACCGCTGCGGCTCTCGAGGCGGCCCAGAACGCGCGCCTGCCGGAACTCGATCGGACCGACCTCGAGTTCGTGACGATCGATCCGCCGGACTCGATGGACCTGGACCAGGCGTTGCACATCGAGCGGACCGGTGACGGGTACACCGTGTACTACGCGATCGCTGACGTGGCCGCGTTCGTGCAGGCCGGTGATCCGATCGACGCCGAGGCCCGGCGCCGCGGCGAGACGCTGTACGCCCCGGACAAGCGCACCCCGCTGCATCCGCCGGAGCTGTCCGAGGGCGCGGCCTCGCTGCTGCCCGACCAGGTTCGTCCCGCGCTGCTGTGGACGATCACGGTTGATGCGACTGGTGAGAGTACGGGCGTCACGTGCGAGCGAGCCCTGGTGAAGTCGCGCGCGAAGCTCAACTATGCCGGCGTACAGAAGGATCTGGATGCGGGTACGGCGTCGGAGTCGTTGCAGCTGTTGCGTGAGGTCGGGAAGCTCCGCGAGCAGCGCGAACTGGAACGCGGCGGCGTGAACCTCCCGATCCCGGACCAGGAGATCGTCACCTCGAACCACGGCTGGGGCCTAGAGTTCCGCGCGCCGCTGCCGGTCGAGGGCTGGAACGCGCAGATCTCATTGCTCACCGGCATGGCGGCCGCGTACCTGATGACGAAGGGCAAGATCGGCATCCTGCGCACGCTGCCCGAGTCGCACGACGACCTGCGGCGCAAGCTCGGCAACACCGCCAAGGCGCTCGGGATCGTGTGGGCGGCCGAGGCGACGTACGCCGAATTCATCCACGGGCTCGACCCGAAGGTGCCGGCACACGCGGCGATGCTCGCGGCGTGCACGGTGCTGTTCCGCGGCGCCGGGTACACGGCGTTCGACGGCAGCGTGCCGGAGCGGCCGCAGCATGCCGCGATGAAGGCGGAGTACGCACATGTCACCGCGCCGCTGCGGCGGTTGGTGGACCGGTGGACGGGGGAGATCTGCGTCGCGCTGTCGGCGGGCGTCGAGGTACCGGCCTGGGTGCGCGAGTCGATGGACGAGATCCCGAAGATCATGGACGAAGCAGACCGGCGGGCGCACGCGTACGAGCGGTCGATCGTCAGCATGGTCGAGGCGGGCCTGGTCGCGGATCAGGTCGGTTCCGAGTTCGACGGCGTGATCACCGACGTGGACGACAAGGAGAACACCCGCGGCATCGTCGCGCTGACCAAGTTCGCGATCGAGGGCCGGGTCACCGGTGCGGCGCTCCCGCTCGGTCAGCAGGTCCGGGTGAAGCTCGTCGAAGCGGACATCGCCAAACGCACAGTCGCCTTCGAACTGGTTCAAGGCTGACGACACCAGGTTCGTGGGCGCCGGCGTTTGGCGAACCGACGGCTAGCTGACGGAGACTCCGGCGGCTTCGAAGTCGTAGGTCTTGCCACCGAACTTCAGTGCGTCGACCGCGCCGGAGAACGCGTAGTCCCGGCCCTTGCTGAGCGTCGCCGTGAGGAGCTTGGCGTCATCGCCGCCGTCGCCCAGGTAGGCGAGCATCTCGGTCCAGGTGCACCGGGCGCCGTTGATCGAGCACGCCGTTCCGTTGAAGGCGGTACCGGTCAGGCCCCAGTGCTTGTCCGCGTCAGTGCTGGCGTTGAAGGCCGTCCACTGGTTGGCGGTGCCGTTGGCCGGTGCGTACACCAGCGACGAGTAGTTCGATGCCACCGCGGCCACATTCGGGTCGATCTCGAAGGCGATGCTCGGCATGTTGTTGCCCAGGGCATTGTTCTCGCCGGTCGTGTAGACCGAGAAGCCGACGGTACCGAGGTCCTTCACGTTCTGGCCGGCGAAGTCCACCTCGTTGCCGAAAGCCACCTTGTCGGCCGCGGACGCGGTGTGCAGGCTGAGGGCGCCGTCACCGAGCGGCGACTGGGTGGAGGTCGTGGCGAGTTCGGCATCGGCCGCGCCGATCACGTTGCGGTGCACCGTGCCCCAGTGCTTCAGGTACGTCGGCCCGGTCTTGTTCAGCTTGGTCTGGACGGCCGGGGCGAGGTCGACCTCTGCCACCACGCCGTCCTTCAGCTTGGCCGACGTGTCGACCCCGTTCGCCGGGACCGCGAACAACTGGGCGACGAACGCCTTCTGCAGGTCGTTCTGGCCGAGGCTGTAGTTGACAACCTGGCTCTCGGCCACCGAGTTGCGGACCAGCGGATAAGTGATCGCCGTCGCGGTCTGGCCGGTGACGCCGGCGTCGGCCGCGCCACCACCGAGCACCGAGATGCCGACAGCTGTGACAGCCAGCGTGAATGCGGATCCTGCCGCCGCGAGGCGGTTCTTCGTGTTGGACATGATTCCCCTTGCTTCCACCCCGAACGGGCGGAATTGCGGTGCCGCCAGGATTCGAACCCGGCCCATCCCCGCACACCGAGACGGTCTAGACCGTCTACTGTGCGTCACCGTATAGGGCTTCGTGCGTAATGGGAACAGCCGAGCCACCTCCAGGTCCCTACTTCACCCACCGACAGGCTGGAACCTGCCTCAGCGCCTCGTCAGGTAGTCCTCGACCGCGGCGGTGGTGCGCTGCAGGTCGCCGGTCGCGAGCAGGTCGAGCAGGGCGCCGCGGAGCATTGCCAGTACGGCGGTACGTCGTGCCTCCGTTTGCTCGGGCGCGCTCGTCTTGAGCAGCTCGAGCCAGTCGTCGACGGTCGAGCGGGCGAAGTCCGACCACGGCCCGTCTGGTGCGACGAGCGAGCGCCCGTACGCCTCGACCCAGAACGTCATCAGCGGCCGGCGTTCCGGCGCCGCGAGCCAGGTCCACAGTTCGCGCGCGATCACGGTCAGGCCGGGCGGCTCGTCGTACCGCTGCTCGGTCTGGCGGAGCAGTTCGAGCTGGTCGGCGCGGCCGCGGGCGAGCAGGGCGCGGATCAGGCCGTCCTTGCTGCCGAACAGGAACAGCAGCACGCGCGGGCTCGAGCCGATCGCGGTCGCCAGCGGGCGCAGCGACAGGTCGCCGAGCCCGTGGGTGAGCGAGTAGGCGTACGCGCGCTCGAGCAGTTCTTGCTCGCGCGCGGACGGGGCTTCCTTGGTTGTCGGCACGGGGCTAGTATTGCTTACTGAAACAGTCGTGTCAGTAGATCGGGTAGGTAGATGACGAAACTGATCAGGAAGCTGGGGCAGCCTGGAGACCTCGGCTGGGTCGTGCAGTCGCATGCGGAGGTCTATGCGGCGGAGTACGGCTGGGGCCCGGCGTACGAGACGCTGATCGCGCAGATCGTGTCGGCGTACGCGTCCGACCACGACGACGAGCGCGAGGCCGCGTGGATCGCCGAGGTGGACGGAGAACGGGCCGGCAGCATCTTCTGCGTGCGCGGGCCGGACGAGACGACCGCGCAGTTGCGGCTGCTGCTCGTGACTCCGGCGGCGCGAGGCCTCCGGCTCGGCGGCGAGTTGGTTGACACGTGTCTGGCGTTCGCGCGGTCTGTCGGTTACAAGCGGATGGTGTTGTGGACCAACGATCCGCTGGTCGCGGCGCGGCACATCTACCTGGCGCGCGGGTTCCGCCTCACCGGTTCCGAAGTACACGAGATGTGGGGCGACAACCTCGTCGGGCAGACGTACGAGTTGGACCTTTAGCTTTTACAGGCCGGTGCGCCGGGCGCGGCGGTCTTGTAGATCGCGTGCGAGAGGAACGTGTTGACGTACCCGTTCGTGAGGGTCAGCGCGTGGCGCGGGCCGACCTTGCCGAGTGGCAGGAATCTGCGCAGCGGGTACGCCAGGTAGTAGGCGCCGTAGTCGGTGAAGTTGAAGTGCCGCGTGCCGGGGACCGTGGCGCACCACGACGTACCGGTGCTTGCCTTGAGCAACGAGAGGGCGCGGTCCCGGTCGTGGTCGTTCTTCGCGTCCGGGCCGCAGACGCTGGTGATGCAGGAGTCGTCGGCGCCGAGCAGCATGATCGGCGCCGTCACTCCCTTCGTCACGACGTCACCGAACTGGATCCCGTCGAGGTCGACCGCGGCCGCGCAACGTGCGTCCAGACGGCAGGCCTCGAGTGAGGCCGCGCCGCCGAACGAGTGGCCGACGTACGACGGTCCGATCGTGGGCTCGACCGAGTTCGGGAGCTCCTTGGCGACCATGCCGGCCGCGAACCTTGCGTCGGCGGCCCAGACGCCGACGAGGTGATCGCCGACCTGCTTCGCGCTCTCGGTGCTCTCGCCGAGGTTCGGCGGGTTCGCGTCCGGTTTGCTCTCGACGGTCTGCCCGCCGAGGACGGTGAGGTTCGCGCTGTACGTCGGGGTGACGCCGGCGACCAGGTATCCGTGACTGGCGAGATCCTCCGCGAGCGCGGCGTACATCGGAGCCGACAGGCCCATACCGGGCATCAGGACGACGACCGGGAACCGCCCGGGTGCGACGGCGACGCGGTCGAGAGCGCGATCCTGGAGAGTGTCGAACGGTCCTTGGAACAAGGAGATCGGGGCTTTCAGGTGCAGCCCGCTCCAGTCACCTGGCGCGTACTGCACGCGGCGGCCGGTCGTCTCCTTGGCGACCGGATACCAGAGCCAGACGGCGAGGCGGCGCGGGCCGTTCGAGTACGGGTCGCGGCGGGGCGTGTCGGTCCACTCGTACGTCCGCCGCCCGACCTGAAAACTCCCGGTCGTCTCCGGCAACGCCACCGGCTCCGACCGCTGCACCAACACCCACCCCACATACCCAGCCCCACCAACAAGCACAACCAGGAGGAAAAACACGACCCCAGTCCGCACTCGCCTCCGCATACCCCCACTTTCTCACCCCGCGCGGCCAACACCCCGCCGTACCACCGCCGAGTCGTGAGAATCGGCGCCGAAAACCCACCACAATCCACGACTCGAGAAACACCCCGCCAACCAATCCCCACGACTCGGCGGCAGGATCAGTTCGGGAGCCCGTAGCCTCCGCCGACGGCGAACACCTTTGTGCTGCCGGTGCGGGAAGTTGTGTGCGCGGCCGAGGGCAGCACGTAGCCGCCTCCCAGGACCACAGTGTCGCCGAGCGCGGCGATTGTGCGGCCGTCGGCGTCGAGTACTGCGAACGAGACACCACGCGCGACGACCGAGCATCCTGGCGGCCACGCCACCTCGATGAGGTAATCGCTCTTCCGGACGACCACGCAGTTCGTGCGCTCGTCGACCATGAGTGTTCCTTCGAGTCGCGCCGCCATGTTGCGCGCCGGCCGTTCCTGGACAGTCAGGTACGGCGTGTGGTTCGAGTTGTCGGCCACGGGTTCGATCGTACGGCGATTGTTGGCGGCAGGATGTCGAAGTGGGCGAGGTGGTTCCGACGTTTCGGGTGTTCTGTTGGTTGAGGAAGGAGTTGGGATGAGCTTGCCGGATGTGGTGTCGCGGGATGAGTGGTTGGGGGCTCGGCGGGAGCTGTTGGCTGCGGAGAAGGCGTTTACCAAGGAGCGGGATGCGTTGAACACGCGTCGGCGTGAACTGCCGATGGTGTTGGTTGAGAAGGGGTATGCGTTCAACGGGGTCGACGGTCCGGTGGGGCTGATCGAGCTGTTCGAGGGGCGGGACCAGCTGGTTGTGTACCACTTCATGTTTCAGCCGGAGTGGGATGCCGGGTGCCCGAACTGCACCGGGTTCGTCGACGACATCGGGTCGACGCGGCTGCTCAACGAAGCGAACACCACGTTCGCGCTGGTCTCGCGGGCGCCGTACGAGAAGCTCGCCGCGTACCGGGAGACGCGTGGGTGGGAGTACCCGTGGTTCTCGTCGTACGGGAGCGACTTCAACTACGACTACCACGTCACGCTGGACGAGTCCGTCGTACCGTTCGAGTACAACTACCGCACCAAGGCCGAGTGGGACGTGCTGCTGAACAACGAGCACACCCAGACGCAGCAGCCCTTCGACCTCCACGGCCTGAGCTGCTTCCTCCGCGTCGACGAGAACGTCTACCACACCTACTCGACGTACGGCCGAGGCCCAGACGCGATGACGTTCACCGCCACCGCCCTGGACCTCACCGCGTTGGGTCGCCAGGAGCCCTGGGAGAAGCCCGAAGGCCGCAGCCTGGAGTCACCTGACGACCACTGCCACTAGCTCACGGATTGGATGATCACGTCTCCTTGGCCGATGAGGACGTTCGCGTCGGTCCGGGCCTCTACGTTGCCGAGGAGCACCCGCCCTGCGGCGGGTACCGCGGTGGCGGTCACCGCAGCCGAGACGGTCCACTGTGCGCCCGTCGCTCTCAGCGCGTTGGCGTCTGCCACCGCGATCGAGCCGTAGACGGGATTGACGAGTACGTCGCGGTAGTTGTACGTCGTCGTTCCCGAAGGCACGGCGTACCCGTCGACGAGCGCGACCCACACGCCGACCGCGGGGTTGTTCACGGTGACCGCCTCCTCGGCGGTACTGCCCGCGCTCTGCGCCGCCAGGACGCAGCTTCCGGTAGTGCAGTTGTACAGGAACAGGTCGAGGTCCGCGTTGATGTCACTCGCGCCCCCGATCGACGCCCGGAGCTGCGTCGTTCCTGGCGTGACGCTGACCTGGAACTGCTGCCCCGCGCCGTCCGCGATCGAGGGCGTCGACAGCTTCGCGCTGCCCAGTGCGGTCCCTACAGCCCTGCCCGTGAACGGTCCCTGCTGGTTCGTCAGGGTGTACGAGCGGGACTGCGGCGTCCCGAGAGTTGCCGAGGGGATGATGTCCGGGTTCGGCGATACCGATACGCCGAGCAGCGATGCCGTCAGGGTGAAGGGAGTGTTCAAGACGTCCGACGTACGCCGGGCCTCGACGGTGATCTCCCAGACCCCGGGCAGTGGGTTGATGACGGTCCGGCTGAGCGGATCGCCCCCACAGGTCCCACCGGCGACCGGCGGGCTGTAGCAGTACAGGCTGTTGGTCTCGGCGGACTCGCTCGGCAAGCCGTACGGGCTGAACCGAAGGAATCGTGCCTGACCGGTACCGGCCGTGCCGTTCGGGCCGGACAGGTCCACCTTCAACGCGGCGACACCCGCGGGAACCCGGAAGAAGTAGCTCGTCGTCTGGTTGCGGCCGATGGAGCCGCTGACCGTCCGCGACGGCGTGGCCTGCGCCAGGGTGTACGGCACCACGATCGTGTTCAGGGTCTGGAACTCGATCCCCGGTGTACTGGTGTCGTCGAACTGCAGCAGCGCCGAATGCGCGCCGACGGACTTGGCCTTGACCAGGACCGGCAGCGGGACGTCCGTGTTCAGCGGCAGCATCACGTTGCCGGCGGTGACGAAGGTGCCGTCGCTGCCGAGCCAGGACAGCTTGTACTTCACGATGCCGGCCGGGCCGGAGGTACGACGCAGCGTGTACGTGCGGGTGTACTCCGTACCCAGGACGACGCCCTCGCGGTCGTTGATGCCGATACCGACGCCAGGCGTCGCCAGGAAGCCGGACAGCGCGGTGCTGACCGGAACCTTGGCACTAACGGTGTCGGTCCGTGAGTTCTTCTTCAGCAGGTTCCACGCGTCGCCGACGCTGGCGAGACCGTTGCCCTGCTGGTACGCGCTGTAGTTCGTCAGGAACCGTGCCGTCGAGAACAGCGACTTGCGCAGCTGCGCCGGTGTGACCGCCTGCCCGTTGGCCTTCGCGGCACTGAGCAGCAACGCGCCGGCCCCTGCCATCTGCGGCGAGGCCATCGACGTGCCGTTGAACATGCCGTAGCCCGGCGGCAGGGTGTACGTGCCGGCGACCGGCTGACCCGCCTGCCAGGTCGGCACGGCCGAGACCGCGGCGCCCGGTGCGACGATCTCCGGTTTGAGTGCGCCGTCCTCGGCGGGACCACGCGACGAGAACGGGTGCAAGTTCTCGGCGGGGCCGGTCGTCGAGCCGTAGTTCGACAGCCAGGTGGCGCGGGTGATGTACGAACCGGCGCTGACGACCTGGGACGCCACCGACGGGTCGCCGACGGTGTTCATCCCCGGGCCGCTGTTACCGGCCGAGATGAACAGCTGTACGCCGTTCTCGTTGATCAGCCGGTTGTAGACCACCGCGCGGGCGTTGTTGCCGTCGTTCAGTGCCGGCAGGCCGCCGATCGACATGTTGACCACGTCGACGTGCGCGACGGTCACCGCGTAGATCATGCCCTCGAGCAGCGCGTGGTTCGTGCATCCGGCGATGAACAGGCACACCCGCACCGACACCAGCTTCGCGCCCGGCGCCGCGCCGCTCATGTTCCCACCGAAGAGCTTGTTACCGGCCACGATGCCGGCGACGTGCGAACCGTGCGCGCCGGAGACGATGCCGATGTTCACGGCCTGGTTCGCCGGGTCGGTCTGGACGACGAACGGCATCGACTCGCTGATCGGCGTGGCCGGGTTGTCCGTACCGAAGTGGTTGACGTCGTAGTGGACCTTGTAGTCGGTCATCGGCTGGTCGTCGGCGAACGTGCCGTTCTGGTTGGTGTCCACCCAGACGGTGTTGGCGGCCGTGTCCCAGAGGACACCGAACAGCCCTGACGATCCCGCCGGGTTGCCGTCGCGGTTGACGTCGTTGCCGACCTCGCCGCCGAGGCGTGCGTCGCGCTCGTTGAACGTGCCCTGACGGAACTGCGCGGGGTAGCCGGCGGCCTGCGCGGTCATGTGGATCCACGTCGGGTCGTTGTCGGCGTTGGTAGTGCCGACGAACGCCGGGTCGGTGTAGGTGACCCAGTCGGTGATCTTCCGCTCGCCGGTCGAGGTCGTGTTCAGCGACGGGTGCCCGAGGTCGACACCGGTGTCGAGGATGCCGACCGTGACGCCGCGGCCGTCCCACGCCGGATTGGCGTTGACGAACTGTGCGGCACCGGTGTCACCCGTCGGCATATACGGGTTGACCCGAGGGGTCGACGCGTTCGGCGCCGGCTGTGGACTCGGGTCCGTGCTGCCGTGCGGGCGCGGATCCTCGAGTGGGATCACGTCGTCGACGTCCGCGGCGGTCACGCCTGCGAGGCTCGCGACGTCCTGGGCCTTGTCGATGTTGATCTTCACGCGCAGGTACCCGACCGAGTCGGTGCGCTTCTCGATGGTGCCGCCGAGCTTGACGAGCCGCTGCGCCACATTGCCGCTCTGTCCCTTGTCGGCGGCGACGAGCAGCGTGACCGACGTCTGGCCCTTCGACCTTGCCTTCTGCAACAGCGCCTTGGCGGCGTAGCCAAGTTCCTTCTTGTGCTGTGGTGGTGGGTCGGCGGCGGCCGGCGCCACCCCGACCATCGCGACCGCAACCGCCCCCGCGATCCCGATGACACCGAGCTTCCTGATCCAAGACAGCATTGTCCGATCCCCCATCCCATGAACCCCACACAAGCGTTACCCGTGACCTGCCTGTGACCCCTGGGAGCACATTCGCACCAAACCCCGGCCGTCGCCAGGCCTCGACCCCACTCAACTCGCGGGGGAGGAATCGCCGGGTGGGGGAACGGGCCGGTCTGTAAGCCGGATTCTGTGGTGGCGATCATCCATCTACGGTGGCCGTTGCCGGACACCTCTAGCGGCCTACCCGCGAGCTCGGGCGGGCCGCCCTCGGACGCTCGCGCGGGTGGTGGTTGCCCACCGCCCTTCTTGGCCTTGCTCCACGTGGGGTTTACCTAGCCTCCGCAGTCACCTGCGGAGCTGGTGGTCTCTTACACCACCGTTTCACCCTCACCCGCACTCCGACGAACCACGGGGTTCATCGGAGCCGCTGGCGGTCTGTTCTCTGTGGCACTGTCCCGCGGGTTACCCCGGGTGGGCGTTACCCACCACGCTGCCCTGTGGAGTCCGGACTTTCCTCGGCGTCCTCTGCAAAGGACGACGCGATCGCCCGACCGACCCGTTCCGTACGATCAGGATACGGCCTCGGCGGTCACCTCGGGCCACAGGCCGTCGGGACCCCGGAGGTACGGGCGTACGTCGACCACCGCGTCCAGGTTCAGCGGCCCGTAGATGTGCGGGAAGCTCATCCCGGTCCCGTCCAGGTCCTCGTCGCACAGCGCGGACACCAGCCGGGCGGTGTCGATCACCAGCAGGCACAGTGGCTCGGTCACGTCGTCGTACGCGAAGTTCGCGACCATCGCGACCTGGTCGGGGCGGGATGCGTGGATGAACGTCGCGCCGTCGTCGAGGCTCTTGCCGCGGGTCGACCATCGGTAGCTTCCGGCCCCTACCGCAGCCTCCCACTGGTCCACGAACGCGATGTGCAGAATCGTCGCCATGAACCCAACGCTAGTGGTTACGGCGGTGGATTAAGGTGCTCGACATGGCCAACGAGGAGCACACCGACCCCGAGACCAAGCCCGAGACCAAGCCGGAGACCAAGCCCGCGAAGCCGGTCGACGACCTGGTGACGACGCAGCACACGCTGACGGTCGACGGGCAGGAGTTGCGGTACACGGCGACCACCGGACGGATCGTGCTCCGCGAGGAGGTGGTCACCGACGGCAAGTTCGACGGGCTGAAGCCGAAGGCGGAGGTGTTCCTCACGGCGTACACGCTGGACGACGCGGACGCCGAGGACCGTCCGGTGACGTTCGCGTTCAACGGCGGGCCGGGATCGTCGAGCATCTGGCTGCACCTCGGTCTGCTCGGCCCGCGCCGCGTGGTCTCCGGCGATGTGGGTGAGCTCGCGCCCCCGCCGTACTCGATCGTCGACAACGCGGAGACGTTGCTGAAGTACAGCGACGTGGTGTTCATCGACCCGGTGTCGACTGGCTTCTCGCGGGCCGCGGAGGGGGAGAAGCCGGGGGACTACCACGGGTTCACGCGCGACCTGGAGTCGGTCGGTGAGGTGATCCGGCTGTGGACCTCGCGGAACGGGCGATGGATGTCGCCGAAGTTCCTGGCCGGCGAGTCCTACGGTACGACGCGCGCCGCGGGGCTGGCCGCGCATCTGCAGCAGCGGTACGGGATGTACCTCAACGGCGTCATGCTGATCTCGGTGGTGCTGGAGTTCGGCACGCTCGACTTCACGCCGGGCAACGACCTGCCGTACACGTTGTTCCTTCCGTCGTACGCCGCGATTGCGCACTACCACGGTCTTGTGCCGGATCAGTCGCTGGAGGAGGTGCTCGCGGACGCGGAACGGTTCGCGGCCGGCCGGTACCCGAATGCGCTTGCCCAGGGCAATCGAATCCCGGCGGACTACCGCGCCGAGGTGGTCACCCGGCTGGCCTCGCTGACCGGGTTGAGCGAGGACTACATCGATCGCGTGAACCTGCGGATCGAGCACGGCCGCTTCTTCGCCGAACTGCTGCGTGCCCGTCGGCTGGTTGTCGGCCGGCTCGACGGCCGCTTCACCGGATGGGACCCGGACGCGGCCGGTGAACGGCAGGACCGCGACCCGTCGATGAACGCGATCACCGGGCCGTACTCCGCGGCGCTCAACCACTACGTCCGCGTCGAGCTCGGCTACGAGAACGACCTGCCGTACGAGGTCATCAACATGGATGCCGCGAAGAACTGGTCGTTCAAGGAGTTCGAGGGCACGCAGATCTCGGTCGCGGAGAAGCTCGCCGAGGCGATGCGCGTCAATCCGCACCTGAAGGTGCACGTCGCGTCCGGCCACTACGACGGCGCGACGCCGTACTTCGCCACCGAGCACACCCTCGCCCGCCTCCAGATCCCCGCCGAGCTGACCACCAACATCGAAACGAAGTACTACCCAGCCGGCCACATGATGTACATCCACGACCAGTCCCGCATCCAACAGTCCGCCGACCTCGGCACCTTCATCACCGCATCGTCCAACCGATGATCCTCATCCGCCGCGCAGACGCAGTACAGACGCCGGCCGTCCCAGGCGTCGTACTGCGTCCACCGGCGGTCGAGGACGCAATCCCGCTCGGCAAGCTGTACTTCGAGGCGTACGACGCGGGCGTTGCCGCAGCCACGGAACAGGAAGCACTCGAGGACATCGAGCTCACGTTCGCGGGGGAGTACGGCGTACTGGCGCCGAACCTCAGCCGCCTCGCCTGGGAAGACGAGACGTTGGTCGGCGCACTCCTGGTCGTCGAACGCGCCCCTTGGCCCGACACCCCGGACTGCGCTTTCATCATCGAACTCTTCACCGCCCGCTCGCACCGTCGGCGGGGGATCGCGCGGTTTTTGCTGGCCTGCTGTGCGGCGACAACTGTTGCTTTGCGAGTCGATGACGGCAACGTGCCCGCACTCGAACTGTATCGTGATCTGGGCTTCCGCGACGGATGATCTTTCCATCTGTGGACAACCGAATCTCCTTGAAAACAAGGAGATTCCGGTTTGATAACTGTCGGTGGGCATGTCTATCGTTGTGGGCATGGAACTTCTGGGCGAGCGGCCGGTCTGGTCGATGAGCGACGGCGAGCTGCTGCCGACTCTCGACCAGGTAGACGCAGCCGTCGCCTCGTTGCTCACCTACCGCCTGCAGTTGGTCGCTCGCGTCGACGAGACCGGTCTTGCCGAAGAACTTGGCGCTCGCGACACTGCCGAGTTGCTTGCCATGCGCCACCGCATCGACCGCCGCGAGGCCCACCGCGACCTGAAGCTCGCCCGGAGATTGCCGAAATACGGCGCCGTGTCGACAGCCCTCACCGACGAGACCCGGCCGCTGCGTCCGGCCCAGGCGAACGCGATCGTCACCGCGCTGGAGCGGGTTCGGTCCAGAGTCCCGATAGCAGACCTCGATGTCGCAGAGGAACAGTTGGTCGACCTCGCCGGTCACCTGTGCCCAGGTGAGCTTGCCAAGGCTGCCAAGGAGATCTGTGACCTGCTGGACTCCGACGGCCCCGAACCCGACGAGAACGCGGCGTACGAGCGGGAATCGCTGACCCTGATCGAGGCCGAGAACGGCGTGAAGTTCCGCGGCTACCTGGCCAACGAGAACGCCGAGCTGCTCCGGTCCCGCGTCCACGCGGCGGCTCGACCGCACAAGACCGTCGACGGTGAGCTCGACCCGCGATCCCGCGAGAAGCGCCAAGCGGACGCGCTCACCTCCACCCTGACGATCGCCGCGGCAGCGACAGACACCGGCTTCAAGCCACCGATCGGCGACAACCGTCCCGCGGCGGGCGCCGAGGTCCTTCCTCTCGACGGTGCCCTTCCTCTCGACGATGCGGCGGCGCCCGGCGCGGAGAGGTGGCTGCCCGGGTTCGGTGCGAAGGCGAACATCACTGTCACCATCGATTTCGAGGACCTGAAGTCTGCCGTCGCCGACGCGACCGGCGACCTGGTGTACGGCGATGGTCTCTCAGCCGCGGCGATCCGCCGGATGGCCTGCGACGCGAAGATCATCCCGCTGGTGCTCGGCTCGAACTCCGAGCCACTCGACGTCGGACGGGCCGAACGCCTGGTGACGCGGGTGATGCGTCGTGCGTTGAACGTCCGCGACAAGGGCTGCGTGGTGTGCGGTGCGCCGCCGAACCACTGCGACGCCCACCATCTCCGGTCGTGGATCGACGGCGGCGAGACTGCGATCCACAACCTGGTTCTCCTCTGCCGAGCACACCACCGGGCCCTCCACGACGGCCACTGGGTCATCACCATCGTCGACGGAGAAGTCCAGGTGTCCCGCCCGAGCTGGGCAGACCCACCACCCCAACCAAGGCCACCCGTCTCAGCCCTCCTCGCGGCAACCGCCCCGCGGCCAGATGGCAATGCCGCCACGGGACCTGCGGTGCGCAGTCAGCGTTCGGGCCGGTGGTCCGCCGACGAAGCCACGATGCAGGAAGCCGCCCGCTTCGCAGTCCGTGGCGATCCCTCGACCGATCCACCCCCCATCCAGGATTCTCTGATATCTGAAGACCGCGATCTCATGCCGGCCGTAGCTTGGCAGCGTGGGAACGGCTACGGGTAGATCCGGAAGCCCGAGAAGGTTCGGTGCTCCAGGGACGCGTAGAAGTCTTCGGCGGTGTCGGTGATCAGGTCTACGCGTTGGGCGCCGGTCAGGGGAGTGGCGTACTCGAGGATGGCGCGGCCGATGCCCTTGCGGCGGTATGCGCTGTGGACGGCCATCTGGGCGAGGTAGGCCTGGATGAGGCCGTCGCTCAGTAGGTAGGCGAAGCCGATGACTTGGTCGCCGTCGAGTGCGACGACGGTCGTCACGCCGGGAGCCGTGAAGACCGCGTGTGCGCGAGCAGGATCGGCGGGGAGGCTTGGCCAGTTCTCGGCTTCGCAGATTGCGAGGATGCCCGGGAGGTGGGTCTCCTGGTACTGCGTGACGGTCACGGGAGGGTGAGTACTTCGGCGCCGGTGTCGGTGACTACCAGCGTGTGCTCGAACTGCGCCGTACGCGACTTGTCCTTCGTGGTCGCGGTCCAGCCGTCGTCCCACAGGTCGTACTCGTACGTGCCGAGTGTCAGCATCGGCTCGATCGTGAACGTCATCCCGGGCTCGATCACGTCGTCGAAACGCTCGTCGTCGTAGTGCGGGATGATCAGGCCGGAGTGGAACGACGTCGAGATGCCGTGGCCGGTGAAGTCGCGAACCACGCCGTACCCGAAGCGCTTCGCGTACGACTCGATCACGCGGCCGATGATGCTCACCTGACGACCGGGCTTGACCGCCTTGATGCCGCGGTTCAGTGCCTCGAGAGTGCGCTCGACGAGCAGCCTGCTCTCTTCGTCGACGTCGCCGACCAGGAACGTCGCGTTGGTGTCACCGTGCACGCCGTCCAGGTACGCCGTGATGTCGACGTTGACGATGTCGCCGTTCTCGAGCGGACGGTCGTCGGGGATGCCGTGGCAGATCACCTCGTTCACCGACGTACACAACGACTTCGGGTAACCGCGATAGCCGAGCGTCGACGGGTACGCGCCGCGCTCCACCAGGTACTCGTGGCCGACCCTGTCGAGCTCGTCCGTGGTCACGCCGGGCTTCGCCGCTGCACCGACCGCCTGCAACGCACGTGCCGCGAGCTTGCTCGCGACACGCATCTTCTCGATCAGCTCGGGCGACGTCACATAGGACCCGTCGTACGGCGTCGGCGCCGGCTTGTCGACGTACTCCGGACGCGGAATGGAAGCAGGTACGTCGCGGCGCGGCGAAATGACGCCAGAGGTAAGGACAGACATGGTGAGATCATTCTAGAGAGCTGCGACAAGACTCCCAGGAGGTGGTCATCCAGATGAGCGACGATCACAGCAACGAGTGGTACTACAACACAAGGACCGGCAAGGTCGAGCCGTACCAGGGTGCGAAGTCGGGCGACCGGCTGGGGCCGTACAGCTCGCCCGAGGAGGCCGCCCGCGCCCTGGAGAAGGCCCAGGAACGCAACGAGGACTGGGACAACGACCCGAAGTGGAACGACGACTGAGGTCCGGCTCCGACGACGTGCCGAGGGGCACCACCCGACCCGGGTGGTGCCCCTCGACAGTTACCGACTTCTGCTGACGTGAAGGTCAGCGGGCTACTCGCTTGGCCGCGGTCTTCCGGGCCGGCGCCTTGCGTGCCGGTGCCTTCTTCGCAGCCGTCTTCTTCACCGCGGACTTCTTCGCGGCGGTGCGGGCCGGCGCCTTCTTCGCGGCGACGCGCTTCGCGGGAGCCTTCTTGGCGGCGACCTTGCGGGCCGGCGCCTTCTTGGCGGCGACCTTCTTGGCCGGAGCCTTCTTCGCCGGCGCCTTCTTGGCGACGGTCTTCTTCGCGACAGTCTTCTTGGCCGTCGTCTTCCGCGCTGCCGTCGTCTTCTTCGCAGCGGTCGCGCGCTTCGCCGGCGCCTTCTTCGCGACGGTCTTCTTGGCCGTGACCTTCTTCGCCGGAGCCTTCTTCGCCGCGACCTTCTTCGCGGGGGCCTTCTTGGCGGTGGTCTTCTTGGCCGGCGCCTTCTTCGCCACCGTCTTCTTGGCGGCGGTCTTCTTGGCCGCACTCACCTTCTTCGTCGCTGTCTTCTTTGCTGCGCTGACCTTGCGCGCGGTGGTCGTCTTCGCGGCGCTGGTCTTCTTCGCGACAGTCTTCTTGGCGGGAGAAGCCTTTTTGGCTGTCGCCTTCCCTGCGGCTGCCTTCTTGGCTGGCACTCTGCCTCCTTGGTGCGGCTGAGGAAAACCACGGTGGATTCCTCGTCGTCATGATGATGACAACACTTGTGCGCTACGTAAAGCACCGGAAACGTCCGCAGGTTAAGGAGAACTGGCGGCGTACTGGCAGGCAAATGCCGAAAATCCTTGTGCAGAAGGGATTCCGCCGCGCCCCGAGCATGCCGGATAGGCAGAATAATTTCTTGGCGACACGCGCACAATCTGGGCCTCAAACGCCCCGATCGACGAGTGTTGTCCTCGGCAACGTCCTGCGAACGTGAGGTGCAACGAGCAGATGAAGAGTGCGTACGACGACCTGCGCAACGTCGTCGAACTACCCGGCGAGGTGCGTCGTGTGGTGAGCATCGTGCCGTCGTTGACGGAGTCGATCGCGGTCACGCATCCGGCCGAAATCGTTGGTGCCACCGACTGGTGTACGCATCCCGCGGACCTCGACGTCGTACGTCTTCGCGGTACCAAGAATCCCGACCTCGATCGCATCCGCGCACTCGCACCGGACGTCGTCGTCGCGAACGCCGAGGAGAATCGCGCGGCCGATCTCGACGCGTTGCGAACGAGTGGAATCGCGGTCTGGGTGACCGCGCCGACGACGGTGCCCGAATCACTCGACTCGCTCGGTCGCATGCTGTCCGCGATCATCGGCGGCGAACCGCAGTGGCTGCACGATGCGCGCGAGGTGTGGAGTACGCCGTACGACGGAATGCGCCGGCGGGCCGTGATACCGATCTGGCGGCGGCCGTGGATGGCGCTCGGCCGGGACACGTTCGCGGGCGATCTGTTGTCGAGGATCGGTATCGACAACGTCCTTGGACAATCCGGTGAACGTTATCCGCGGATCGACCTCGACGTGTTACCGGACTACGACATCGTGGTGCTGCCCGACGAGCCTTATCCGTTTTCTCCCGACGACGGTCCGGAGGCGTTCACGAAACCCGCGCGCTGCGTATCCGGGCGGCATCTGACCTGGTACGGACCGTCACTCGTCGAGGCGCGCGACCTGTTGAGCGAACAGCTCGCGTGACGTCCGCCACGATCACCGCCCGACCTCTGGACGAGTTAGGCATGCCTCACCTACGCTCCCTGCGTGCCGTCGATGACCGCGAAGAAGAAATGCTGCAAGGACAAGCCGAGGTGCAAGAAGTGCCCGGTCGTCCTGCTGCGCCTGTCCAAGGCAGGCTGCGCCGAGCGGCTCGATCGCGTGCACTACGAGGTGGACAAGAAGGTCCCGAAGAAGGTCCTGAAGGAAGCCCGCAAGCGCTGACTTACGAAGCTCGGCGCAGTGTGATGACGTCCGCTGCTCGCCGGAGCATTCCGGGGATCGTGGCGTGCGCGGCCTGACCGGTCGCCTCGAGGTCGTCGCCGTACCACCAGCCGTGCGCGCTGATGGTCTGCAGCTCCAGCTCCTCCTGGTTCGCGAACGTCACGTCGACGCGGTCCACCGCGACCGCGAAGAACGTCTGGTGCTGGACGATCCGGCACCCGCCCCACTCGAACTCGATCGTGTTCGTCGCCACCGGTGTTCCGAGCGCGTCGATCGGCAGCACGATGCCGACCTCCTCGCGCAGTTCGCGGCCGGCCGCTTCCGCGACCGTCTCACCGGATTCGACGCCGCCGCCGATCGTGAACCAGTACGGCGTCTGCGGCTTCAGCGGATCCCAGCCGTGCAGCAGCAGCACCTTGCCGTCCGGACGCACCGGCAGCACGCGGGCCGTCGTACGGTGCCGGACCGTTCCTCGTGGTGGCAACTGGGATTCGCTCACACCACAAAACGCTAAAGGACAGTGCATGTTCCGCGTCGGGTGCTGCGGCGCGTCTCACATGGTTGCTGTGGACACCTACGATCGAAACATGGCAAGCATCGGTCTGGGACTGGCAGCGCTCGGGCGTCCCGGGTACATCAATCTCGGGCACGACGAGGACCTGCCGCCGCGACGTGCGGTCGAGGACCTGCGGGTGCGGACGCACGAGCTGCTGGAGCAGGCCTGGCAGGCAGGTGTTCGGTACTTCGACGCCGCGCGTTCGTACGGTCTTGCCGAGCAGTTCCTCGGAGAGTGGATCACACCGGAACGCCGTACCGCGATGACTGTCGGGTCGAAATGGGGTTACACGTACGTCGCCGACTGGCGGCACGACGTGGACACGCACGAGGTGAAGAACCACAGCCTCGCGACGTTCGAACGCCAATGGCCGGAGACCCTGCAAGCGCTTGGTGGACCGCCGGACTTCTACCTCGTGCACAGCCTCACGTCGGACAGCCCCGCGCTTGAGGACAAGCGCTTGCTCGATCGGCTGCGCGAACTCGCGGACTCCGGTGTCCGCGTCGGGCTCTCCACAAGCGGTCCACGACAGGCCGAGACACTGCGGAAGGCGTTGTCCTCCGGTACGCCGTTCTCCGCCGTACAAGCCACCTGGAACGTCCTGGAGACGTCAGTCGGTCCCGCACTCGTGGAGGCGCACGACGCCGGCTGGTTCGTCGTCGTGAAGGAGGCCGTCGCCAACGGCCGCCTCACGTCCCGCGCGGGCGAGACGCCGTTCAACGAGTTCGCCCACCAGCACGGCGTCGCACCTGACGCGTTGGCCGTCGGCGCGGCCGTCGCTCAACCGTGGGCCGACGTGGTCCTCAGCGGAGCAACCACGACGGCCCAACTAGCCAGCAACCTCGCCTACCGCACCGACGGCCCACTCACCGAGTTCACCCAGCAACCAGAGGAGTACTGGACCGAACGCTCATCGCTCCCCTGGATCTGACCGCGACGCCCAAACCCAGCTAGCTCAGGGCCGGTGGGCCGGCAGCTCGACAGGAGGTGTCTGCTGGTTGGCCTGGGTGACAGGCGTGCGTGCGTCCGCGCGGATCGGTAGTGGGCGTATACGTACTGTCGAGCTGCCGACGCGTGGGTTGTCAGAAGGTGTGTTCGTCTCCTGGGAATGCTCCTGAGGCGACCTCGGAGGCGTACGTCGTGGCGGCGTTGGTGAGGATGCCGCGGAGATCGGCGTACTGCTTGACGAAGCGGGGCATGGTGCCGGAGCGGAGGCCCGCCATGTCCTGCCACACCAGCACCTGGGCGTCGGTGTCGCGGCCGGCGCCGATGCCGATCGTCGGGATCGGGATGCGCTTCGTGATCTCCGCGGCGACGTCGCCCGGGACCATCTCCAGCACCACCGAGAACGCACCGGCCTCGGCGAGCGCCACGGCGTCGTCGATCAGACCGGCTGCCTGATCACCCCGGCCCTGGACGCGGTACCCACCGATGCTGTGCTCGCTCTGCGGCGTGAAACCGATATGCGCCATCACCGGGATGCCGGACTGCGTGAGCTTCTCGACCATCGGTACGACGGTCCGCCCGCCCTCGAGCTTCACCGCGTGAACGCCGGCTTCCTTCATGAACCGCACTGCCGTGTGGAACGCCTGCTCCGGCGACGCCTGGTACGAACCGAACGGCAGGTCCGCGACGACCAGCGAATGCTCGACCGCCCCGGCAACCGCACGCGCCAACGGGATGAGCTCGTCGACCGTCACCCGGAGGGTGGTGTCGTAGCCGAACACGTTGTTCGCGGCGGAGTCACCGACGAGCAGCACCGGGATACCGGCCTGGTCGAAGATCTCGGCGGTGTACTGGTCGTACGCCGTCAGCATCGCCCACTTCTCACCACGGCTCTTGAAGTCCCGCAGATGATGAATCCGATACCGCCGCGGCCGCTTCACCCCGTCACCAGGAGCCGCGCCTTCCGGAGCCTGCTTCCCTGCACCTCCGCCGTACGGCGAAATCTCCGCCTCACCACCCGCGACTGCACCTGCAGCTGCCGGAGCTGCACTGCTCGGGGATGTGTCGGCGGCCTGTGTTTTGGTCGCAGACGGACCTGCGGTGTCGCTCGTGGTTGGTTGGGCGCGACGGCCGGCTCGGTGTGAGGTGGCTTGTTCTGGGGTGATCTGGCTGGGGGCGTCCTGCTGGACGCCCGCGCGTCGGCGGGCGCCGAGCGGGCGGGCTGCACCAGGTACGTGCGGTTGCTCGCTGGCGTCGTTGACCGGTGCGTTGCTCTCGTACTCGGCACTCGGGTCCGACAGATACCCGTTGTCCCGCACACCAGGAGCTGCCTCCTGCGACGGCCGAGGCCGAATCTCCTGAGGCCGAGTCTCGTCACCACCACCCTGCCGCCGCTCAGCCTCCGCGCGCTGTCGGGCCTCTTCGCGTCGCCGAGCTGCTTCGCGTTGCTCAGCGTCCTGACGCCGCAAAGCTTCCAGGCGGCGTTCAGCGTCCTCGCGTCGCTGGGTGTCTCCCTCCTGACGGGGCGGCTCGGGTGTGCGGGGTGGTTCGGGGACGCGGTCGTGGCTCCAGATCGGTTCTGGACCCGGGCCCGGCTCGTAGCGGCGGGGTGGTTCCTGGCCGCGGCCGGGCTCCTGGGCTCGTGGTGCGTCCGGTGGTTGGAGACGCTGCGGAGGCCGCGGCGGCTGCTGCGCACTCGACCCATTGCTCAAACCGTTGCTCGACCCATTACTCGACCCATTGCTACTGAGCCCGTTGCTCGAGCCGTGGTTCAGTCCGTTGCTGGTGCCGTTGTTCGCAGCGGGTGACGGCGGCTGTGGGACGAACGGGTTCGGCTGTGGTGCCGGGCTGCCCCAGTTCGTGCTGCCGTTGGACGGCTGCGGTGGGCGCTGCGGCGTACCGCTTCCACCCGGAGCCTGAGGCGCCGGAGGTACTGGAGGCTGGGCCGGCCGCGGCTGGGCCGCACCTGCCGCACCGTTGGACCCAGGCCCGAACGGACTAGGCCGCCCCTGCGGCGGTGCCTGCGGAGGCTGTTGCGCCGGCGGCTGTTGCCGGAACGGGTTCTGCTCCTGGTGCTCCCGCCCGTACGACTCCTGCGGAGGAGGTGGCGCACTGGGAAGGTATGGCGATTTCGGCACGTACGGCTGCTGCGGGACCGGCCCGCGCTCGTACGTGCGCGGCGCGTTCGGCAGCGACGGTGACGGGTCGAGACCCCACCCAGAGGTACCTGAGTCGCGGTCCCGCCAGGTGTCGTTGTCGTAGTCCGAGCGGCGGTGTTCCTCGGTTGCCCGGTTCGCCGGTCCGGTCCCGTACGGCGAGGGCAACTCCTCGTCGTCACCCTGGGTACCGGCCGACAGGAAGTTGTCAACCATGCCTTCATCGTCCCACCGATGCGGAGGGTGAGCGCCACCGCCTGTGGGTGAGCGATCGCTCACATCGTCGGGGTGACTCTCTTTGGGCAGGCCAGAGCGGTCGTGGGTCTCCTCAGAGGAGCCCCACGGCTGGTCCTGAGCCCAGGGGTCGGGCTGGGACGGTCGGTACCGCCAGGAGTCGCTCAGTGCTCGGCCGCCTTTCGTGCATCCTCACGCCACGCGTTGGTGATCGGCAACCGACGGTCCCGGCCGAACGCCTTGTGGGTGATCTTCGGGCCCGGCGGGTACTGCCGGCGCTTGTACTCCGCTCGGTCGACGAGCTGGATCACCTGGGTGACCAGCCCGGTCTCGAACCCGGCGGCGACCAGTTCCGCACTGCCGCGGTCCTGCTCGACGTAGTCGTCCAGCATGTCGTCGAGCAGGTCGTACGGCGGCAGCGAGTCGGTGTCCTGCTGACCCGGGCGAAGCTCCGCCGACGGTGGCTTGGCGATCGAGTTCGCCGGGATGGGCGGCTGCTGGCCGCGAGCCTTCGCGTCCTCGTTCCGCCATTTCGCGAGCCGCCAGACGACTGTCTTCGGGACGTCCTTCAGCGGCGCGTACCCGCCGACCGCGTCGCCGTAGATCGTCGAGTAGCCGACGGACAGCTCAGACTTGTTGCCACAGGCAAGTACCAGGTGGCCGTCGGCGTTCGACAGCCCCATCCAGATCACCGCGCGGACCCGGGCCTGCAGGTTCTCCTCCGCGAGCCCGGTCAGGCCGAGCGTGTCCAGGAACGGCTGCACCATCGGCTGGATCGGTACGACGCGATAGTTCAGGCCGGTCCGCGCGGCGAGGTCGGCGGCGTCGTCCTTGGAGTGGTCGCTGGAGTACACGCTCGGGTTGGAGATCCCGAACACGTGCTCGGCGCCGATCGCGTCGCAGGCGATCGCGGCGACCAGCGAGGAGTCGATGCCGCCGGACAGCCCGAGCAGCACCGACTTGAAGCCGTTCTTCTGCACGTAGTCGCGCAGCCCGGTGACGATCGCGCCGTACATCTCGGCCTCGTCGGACAGCCGCGGTGCGATGTTCGACTCGATCGCCTCGTACGACGGGAGCTCGTCGTCCTGGAGAACGGTGTGCACGATCTCGATGCCTTCGTGGGTGCCGGACGGCGTCCCCGAGGCCGCCGGGAGGTCGAGGTCGACGACCATGCTGCCCTGCTCGAACTGCGGTGCGCGGGCGAAGATCTTGCCGTCGGCATCGGCGATCAGCGAGTCGCCGTCGAAGACCAGTTCGTCCTGGCCGCCGACGAGGTTCACGTACGCGAGCGCGCAGCCGGCCTCGCGGGCGCGGCGCCGTACGAGATCACCGCGGACGTCGTCCTTGTTGGCCTCGTACGGCGAACTGTTGACGACGAGCAGGAGTCCGGCACCGGCCTCGCGGGTGACCGCGACGGGGCCGCCGTCCTGCCAGAGGTCCTCGCAGATCACCAGGGCGACGTCGACGCCGTGGATGCGGACGACCTGCAACGTGTTGCCGGGGACGAAGTGCCGGAACTCGTCGAAGACGCCGTAGTTCGGCAGGTGGTGCTTCACGGCACTCGTGACGACGCGGCCCTGGTGGATGACCGCGGCGGCGTTCGTGGGGGAGCCCTTCGGACGGCCGAGGCGGTCGATGCCCATCGCCGTACCGCCGGCCCGGTCGAGGTACCCGCAGATCACCACGATGTCGCCGAGTCCTTCGTCGGCGAGCCGCTTGGCGAGCGAGTGGATCCGGTGCTGCGAGGCGTCCACGAACGACGCGCGCAGGGCGAGATCCTCCACCGGATAACCGGTCAGTCCGAGCTCCGGGAACGCGACCACGTGCGCACCTCGCTCGACCGCGTTCCGGGTCCACGCGACGATCCTGTCGGTGTTCCCGTCGATATCACCCACGGTCACATTGAGTTGAGCAAGCGCTACCCGAAGCTGAGGCACGAGAGCACATTACTGGTTCCCCCGGCCCGACCCCACGTGCATCGCCAACCTCTTACGAATGCCGAAGGAAACTCCGCACCCGATCGAGGTTCCCGTCCACCGTCTCCATCGCATCCACGGTCAGCCGCTCACCCCCCAACTGCGCATACTCACTCCGCATCCGCACCACGTGATCCCACCCCACCTCGTGCCACCCGGGGATCCCACGCCGCCGCCCTTCGAGCCGCCGGCGGTGCTCGCCTTCATCGCTGCAGACACACTCCACGATCCGCAACCGCCCGTCGTACCTCGCGGCCAGTTCGCCCCACCGCTCCGCGATCTCCTCGTTGACCAGACAGTCCACGATCGCCGACTGCCCGAGCATCAGCTGCCGTTCGGCGAGCGTCCCGAGGAGGTCGTAGTACATCGCCAGGAACGCCGGACGGTCGAGGCCGCCGAGGACGCCGTGCGGTCTGAGGGCTCCGAGCAACCAGTCGCCGGCGAAAGCCGGGACTCCGGTTTCGGTGGCCAACTGTTCGGCCAGCGTCGACTTTCCGGTTCCCGGCAGTCCGGTGAACGCGATGATCTGCTTCACCGTGATGACGTTAGCGAGGTGCGGGCTACCACGAGGGGGGTGAGGGTGGTCCAGCCGAGGGACTTGTAGAGGCGGCGGCCCTCGGGGGAGGCGGCGAGGTAGGCGGTGGTGGCGGAGCGGCATCGGGCGGCGTGGGCGAGGGCGGTCATGACGGCCCGCGCGAGACCGCGGCGGCGATGGGCGGGATCGGTCTGGATCATGTCGGCGACGGCGCCGGTGTGCAGGACCGCCATCCGTCCGGTGGCGGCGACCTCGCCGTACCCGCAGACCTGTGCCTCGACCACGGACGGCGTGGCGGAGAGTTCGAGGGAGTACGGCGGGGGAACGGGATACGACACCTGGTCGACCAGCCGGACGGTCATCAGCCATTCGGTGCGGACGATCTCGAGCGGCCTGAGGTCGGCGGCGACGCGATCCGCGGCGCCGGTGATCGTGAGCCACGACGTACCGGGCGGATTGCAGTCGGTCAGCGCGAGATGCGCCGCGGCGGTGGCGTGCTGCTCGGCCGCGACGTACTCGACCCGCCGCTCCGGCTCGCCGATCCGGACGACCGTGACGTCGTCGACGCGTTGGAAGTCGGTCCACCCGCGGGAGGCGGACCACCCACGCTGCCAACGACTCAGGGCCTCGTCGTGCATGCAACTATCGAACAGCGACGAAGGTTCACTCGGCAGGGACTTTCGTCGGATGTGCCGCCGACGCCGCACGGATTGACTGGGAACCATGACCACCCAGGGCGGACCGACCGGACTCAGTGAACGCGCCTTGGGCCCGGACCTCGCCCGCGGCTTCATGCTGCTCTTCATCGCCTTGGCGAACTCGCACTACTTCATCGCCGGCCACGAGTACTTCGGCGGATTCCCGACCGCCGGATCGCCCGTCGACCACGTGCTCGGCCTGCTGATCTCGACCCTCGTAGACGGTCGCGCGTTCCCGATGTTCGGCGTCCTCTTCGGGTACGGCGTCGCGCAGATCGTCCGCCGCCAACGCGAATCCGGCAAGGAGTGGTGGCCGATCCGCAAACTGCTGTGGCGCCGCAGCCTCGTGCTGGTCGTGCTCGGTTTCCTGCACGCGATGCTGCTCTACGTTGGCGACATCCTCGCGGCGTACGGCGTACTCCTGTTCCTCGGCGTCTGGGCCCTGCGCTGGAAGGACCGTTGGCTATTCGTCGTCGCCGCGGCCGTCCTCGTCCTCACCGCACTGCCCAGCGACGACTCCCTCGCCGGCTCCGCCGATGGCCCCGATCCTTCGATGCTCCCGGCAACCTTCCTCGGCCAGTTCCCCGACCGGTTGGTCGTGCAGCCGTTCATCGCCGGACTCGGCTGGATCGGCTTCGTCACCCCGTTCCTGATCGGCCTGTGGGCGGGCCGCCGCCGGATCCTCGAACGCCCGGCCGAACACCTCACCCTGCTCCGTACGACGGCCCTGCTCGGCCTCACGATCGCGATCCTCGGCGCCCTCCCGATCTCGCTCATCGTCGGCGGCGTACTCACCCGGCCCAGCGATCACGCGGTGACCATCCTCGGACCGTTGCACGACGCAACCGGCGTCTTCGGCGGATTCGGGTACGCCGCCCTCATCGTCCTGATCGCACACCGGATGGGCGACCGCCAGGGCCGTGTGACCGTGGCGATCGCCGCCGTCGGACAACGATCGTTGACGTGCTACCTGGCCCAGTCCGTCGTCTGGGCGGCCGTGTTCACGCCGTACCTGCTCGACCTGTCGGACACGCTCACCACGACCACGACAGCCCTGCTCGCCGTCGCGACCTGGCTGGCGACCGTACTGCTCGCCGACCGGATGCGACGCGCCAGCTACCGCGGACCGTTCGAGCTCCTGATCCGAAGGATCACGTATCAGCCCAAGACGATCTCGGACACGCGATCCCGCAATTCCGGGAGCCGCGCGTAGAACACGTCACCCGGGCACTGTGTCGTGTTGTAGTCCCGGTGCCCGACGATCGCCACCTGCGGGTCCAGACCGTACTTCGTGCACAACCACGCGCACGTCAGCGCCGACATGTCGAACAGCGCGACCGGCACGTTCTCGGTCACGTAGATGCCTTCGTGCTCGATACCGATCGTGTGGCTGTTGTTGTTCGCGGTCTGCGCGCCGAGCACGTTCTGCCCGTTGTTGATCGACGACAGCGACTTGCTCCGACCCTCCATCAGGAACCCGCCGCGGCTGATCGTGAGCTGGTTGCCGATGTCGATCCAGCCGTTGGTGTCCATGTGCAGGTCCTGGATCCAGTGCTGGACCTTGTACGCCGCGGCGAGCGAGTAGTCGGTGACGTTCGGGCTCGCGGTGTGGTGGATGACGATGTGATCGGGCTTGGCGATCACCTGCGTCGCGGACTTGGGAGGGCGCGCCGACCACTCGGTGCGCGTGTAGCAGCGCGGCGCGGGGGCGGCGTGCGCTGCTGTCGGGAGTGTGATGCCACCGAGCAGTACGCCGCCGGCGGTTGCGCCGAGGACGGTACGCCGGGACACCCGGGCATGTTGGAAATTTTCTGGGGCGGTCATGTTATAGAAAATCCCCTACCAACGAGTGCCCCAAACCGGAATGATCTAATGACGTGGTGACACAGAGTCAGGCGCCGGATGTGGTGCGGGTGGGGCGGGTCGGTAAGGCGGTGCGGGTGCTCGTCGCGGTAGCCGGCATCGGCCTGCTGATCAACGGTTCGGTGCGCGCCAGCGACGACGCCTGGCCGTTCGGTCCGATGTCGCAGTACGCGATGTCGGTGCCGGACGATGCCAAGATCGACTACACCAGGGTCAGCGCGGTGACGGACGCCGGCACGACGGTCGACGTACCGCTGAACATCGAAGGCGCCGGGGTGGCGCGGGCCGAGATCGAGGCGCGGGCCGGGGAGATCGTGAAGGACCCGTCGTTGTTGCAGCAGGTCGCGGACGGGTGGGCACGCAAGCATCCTGACCAGCCGAAGTACGTGAAGCTCGAACTGATCCGCGACACGACCCAGCTCGTGAAAGGCAAGGTCGAAGGACCGCCGACGTCCCAGGTGCTCGCAACCTGGGAGGTACGCCGATGAAGATCGCCAACTGGTTCACACCGACGATCGCCCTGGCGCGGATCGCCTGGCTGCGGACGGTCCTGTACCTGTTCGTCATCCTCGACATGCACGCGTTCGTCCGCGACACCCGCGACAAGGGCGAGCACCCCGGGCTGTACGAGCCGTTGCTCCTCGCCCGCCTCCTCGACCTACCGAAACCATCGGTCGCGAACACGACAATTCTGTATGTCGTCCTCATCGTCGCGTGCCTGATCGGGGCGACGAACTACTTCCCCCGCGTGGCCGGCTGGATCGTCGCGCCGGCGTTCACCTGGTGGGTGCTGATCGGGATGAGCGACGGCAAGGTCGACCACGACCACCTCGCGCTGGTGATCGCCCTGTGGGTCCTGCCGACCGTGAAGGCGGGCAGCCGGGGCATCACGTCGTACGGCGACCAAACTCGATCGGAAGCGGCCGGCTGGGCGATCCGGTGCATCCAGATCTGCGTGATCGCGACGTACTTCCTGTCCGCGGTCGCGAAACTGCGCAGTGCCGGATGGGTGCTGAGCTGGCCGGGCAGCGCCGTACTGACGTGGGCGATCGTGCGGCGGCCGCACCCGGTCGGGGAGTGGCTGCTGCACTACCCGTGGGTGCTGCACGTGATGCAGTGGGTCGGCATCATCGGGGAGTTCTGCTCGCCGGTGATCCTGTGGCTCAAGGGGCGCTGGCAGCTGTTCGGGGCGCTGTTCTTCCTCGGGTTCCATGCGGCGAACACCGCGATCCTGCTGATCCACTTCCTGCCGACAGTCGTCTGCTGGCTCGCGTTCGCGCCACTCGAACGCATCGCTCCGTGGTTCCAGGCGCGCCGTTCAGACCGCGATGCCGGAAAGGCCGAAGACCAGGCCGAACACGGCCGGCAGGCCGAGCAGGAGGCCGGCGCGTAGCTTGAAGCGGCGCCCGCCGGGGCCCGGGGTCCGGACGACGCGGGACAGTACGGCGCCGGCGTACCCGAAGACCAGGGCGGCGAGCAGGATCTGGAGGGTCGGCAGGTTGTCGGCGTTGTGATGCGTCAGCCCGAGCGTGACCAGGCCCGGGCAGCAGAACGCGCACATGCCGAACCCGAGCTCCGGGATCGGCAGCCAGCGGCGCCCGAGCACGTCCCGTTCGGCAGGTCGCTTACGCCGCAGCGACTGCGCGAAGCGGGCAGTACTGACGATCAGGTCGCTGAGGCAGAGGATCGCGGCCACGGTCAGGGCGGCGTGGAAGATCGTCTGCACAAAGGGACACGCTAGGCCCTGAATGCGGTCAAGTCCGCCCAGCCACGTAACGTCTGCTTAACAAGGGCGGGGCACACTGTGAGAGACCCCGTGATGTGCCTGAGAGATGTCCCTGAGAGATGTTCCGGTGAGAGGTGGACTGATGGACAAGCAGCAGGAGTTCGTACTGCGCGCGCTGGAGGAGCGCGACGTACGTTTCGTGCGGCTCTGGTTCACCGACGTGCTCGGGTTCCTGAAGTCGGTCGCGGTCGCGCCGGCGGAGTTGGAGAGCGCGTTCGCGGAAGGACTCGGGTTCGACGGGTCGGCGATCGAGGGCTTCGCCCGGGTGACCGAGGCCGACATGCTGGCCAAACCGGACCCGTCGACGTTCCAGATCCTGCCCTGGCGGGGCGAGACGATGGGCACCGCGCGGATGTTCTGCGACATCAACATGCCCGACGGCTCGGCGTCGTTCGCCGACCCGCGGCACGTGCTGAAGCGCACCCTGTCGAAGGCGGCCGATCTCGGGTTCACGTTCTACACGCATCCGGAGATCGAGTTCTACCTGTTCAAGTCGCTCAGCGGCGCCCCCGGTACGACGCCGGAGCCGGTCGACTCGTCCGGGTACTTCGACCACACGCCGCAGGGCATCGGCAACGACTTCCGCCGCGAGGCGATCACGATGCTCGAGTCGATGGGGATCTCGGTCGAGTTCAGCCACCACGAGGGCGGCCCGGGGCAGCAGGAGATCGACCTGCGGTACGCCGACGCTCTGTCGACCGCCGACAACATCATGACGTTCCGCGTCGTGGTGAAGGAGGTTGCGCTCTCGCAGGGGATCTACGCGTCGTTCATGCCGAAGCCGTTGTCGGACCAGCCGGGGTCAGGCATGCACACCCACATGTCGCTGTTCGAGGGGGATCGCAACGCGTTCTTCGAGGGCGGTGCGCAGTACCAGCTGTCGAAGACCGGGCGGGCGTTCATCGCCGGCCTGCTGCAGCACGCGGCCGAGATCACCGCGGTGACGAACCAGTGGGTGAACTCCTATAAGCGCCTCGCGGTCGGGGACGAAGCGCCGTCGTTCGTCTCCTGGGGTCACAACAACCGGTCCGCGCTCGTGCGGGTGCCGATGTACAAGCCGCACAAGGGACAGTCCTCGCGGGTCGAGTTCCGGTCGCTCGACTCGGCCGCGAACCCGTACCTCGCCTTCGCGCTGATGCTCGCCGCCGGTCTGAAGGGCATCGAGGAAGGCTACGAGCTGCCCGTCGAGGTCGAGGAAGACATCTGGTCCCTGACGCCGCGCGAACGCAAGGCGCTCGGCATCAAGCCTCTGCCCGGCAGCCTCGCCGAAGCCATCAGCGCGATGGAGGACAGCGAACTGGTCGCCGAGACCCTCGGCGAGCACGTCTTCGACTTCTTCCTCCGCAACAAGCGCGCCGAATGGCAGGACTACCGCCGCCAGGTCACCCCGTTCGAGCTGAACAAGCTGCTCCCGGTCCTGTAGTACGCCGACGTCCTATCGCCTGGGTCCGACGTGACCGACCAACCACACCGCGCGGCCGTTCCTGCAGTCCCGTCCCGTCCAGGTGTCCTTGAAGCTGTCGGCGCCGCCACCGCCGATGTCGAGGGGTACGCCCGACCGTGCGACGACCTTGTTCGCTGGGTCGAGGATCTCGAAGGACTTCGCATCACCGCGGACGGTGTACCCGCGTGGCCACACGAGGGTTACCGCGGGATGGTCCGGGCCGGCCTGGACGCACCCGTTCGCGTCGACGGTCAAGGTGGTTCGGAACAGGGCCTCCATTCCACTGGAGTAGTCCGAGTCGGACCTGACGATTCGAGGGGCCGGCCCACTTGCTGCCGGCGGTTGTCCGTCGCCGGGCCGGACGATCCACGCGGTCCCGGCGATCACCGCGGCGGCGCCGAGCGCCGTACCCCCGACCGCGAATCGCCTGTTGCGGGTCCGGCGATGCCGGATGCGCTCGGCCACCAGGTCCTCGGCGAGGTCAACGGCCTCGCTGCCTTCGGCGGCGGTGGCCCGGAGCAGTTCTCGTAGGTCGTTCATCGGGCACTCTCCTCGGTGATGCCGAGCTGCGTCGCGAGCTTGGCTCTGGCGTCGGCCAGGTGACGTTTCACGGTGCCCTCGGCACAGCCGAGCTCGGCCGCGACCTCGGCAACGGTCAGGTCTTCGTAGTAGCGCAGAACAACGCACGCCCGCTGCCTCGGCGACAGGGTGCCCAGCGCCCTGCGGACCTCGTCCGCCACCGCAACCTGGTCGTCGTCGTGGTGTGGCACGTCGACCAGCAGATGGCGGGTCGCGTTCCACCGCGCGAGTCGCCGGCGGCCGTCGACGTACTGGTTCAGCATCGCTCGCCGGACGTACGCCTCGAGCTGATCGATGTCCTCGCCGATCCGGCGGCGGCCGAACACCCGCGTGAGCGCTTCCTGCACCAGGTCGCCGGCTGTTGCCGGGTCACCGGTCAACAGATAGGCGTAGCTGCGCAGTGCAGCGCCGCGCGTAGCCAGCAACACCCGGAACGCATGCTCCCAGTCAGCCACCACACCACCGTCCGTCCTCTTACCGGTATAGACGAACAACCGGACGGCGACGTTGGGGGTCCGTCAGCACAAATCCCGGACGGGCCTGTGCTCAGACTCCGGCGGGCTGGGTGGGGGAGTCATCGGAGGCGTGCTTGGAGGTCCAGCGCGCGGCTGCCGTGGAGTGCCGGTACGGCGGCTCGGTGGAGAGCGGGGTGGCCTCGACAGTCGCCTCGAATGACGGGGCGGTGGTGACCACCGGCGTACCGTCCGGGGCGAGCGCGTTGACTTCCTCGACCGTGAGAAGGCCGACGGGGCGGACGCCTTCGGTGATGATCACGATGCAGCCGGGGATCACCTGCTGGGCCCGATTTCCCTTGGCAGGAACGAGAATTGCGTCGGCCGGCGTCCGCCAGGCGCCCGGCGAGAAGTGGCGCAGGGCGATCCCGGCCTGGCCGTCCTCGGGGGTGCGGGGCGGGAGGTACGCGGTCGCCGTGTAGTCGTAGTCGTAGTCCGGCTCCGGCGGGCCGGAGACCCGTCCGCCCTGCTGCGGTGTCAACCACACCACCGTGCCGCGCACGGCGAGTGTCCCCGTCATCATGACCATGGACAGTCATCATGCCCGACTACTGAGCGAGTTCGCTACACGACACCGTGTATTCACCGCAATCCATCCGCGATCCAGCCGAGACTTTGAGAAGCCACCGACCATTTCGCCGGCCGGAACGTGGTCGGTGGGTTCTCAAAGTCTGGCCGGAGTGGGTTGGGTAGCCTGCGGGGGTGGCTGACGGGCGTAGGGGGTCTTGGGAGGGGCGGCTGGTTCGGCTGGGGTTCGAGGACCCGCGGCGGGCGGCCGGCATCCTCGAGGACCTGGACGCGCTGGACTCGCACAGTCCGCTGGCCACCGAGCAGCTGATCACGACGCTCTCGGAGTCGGCTGATCCCGATCTCGCGCTGCAGAGTCTCTGCGCGATGGCCGAGGCGCTGCACCGGAACAAGCACGATCTCGCCGCGTTCGCCCGCACGCTCGAGATGGACGAGGGCTTCCGTCGCCGGCTCGTGTACGTGCTCGGCGCGAGCGAGGCGCTCGGGCGGCATCTCGGCGTACATCCACGGCACTGGTACGACCTCGCCGACCCCGCGCTCGCGGGTGCGCGGCCGTCGGTGGAGGATGTCGCGGCCAAGCTCGCGTCCGCCGTCGACGCGGAGAACCCGGTCGACGCGCTGCGGGTCGAGTACCGCCGCCTGCTGCTCCGGCTCGCGGCCCGGGATCTCGCCGAGGGGCTGCTCGTCGACGAGGTCGCCGCCGTACTCGCGGATCTCGCCGCGGGAGCGCTCGAGACCGCACTGCACATCGCCCGCAACCAATACTTCGCCGCTCATCCCGCCGCCGCCGACTGCCGGCTCGCGATCATTGCCATGGGCAAGTGTGGTGGCCGGGAACTCAACTACGTCAGCGATGTCGACGTACTGTTCGTCGCCGAGCCGCTCGACGGCGAACCGGAGCTTCCGGCGATCAAGACCGCGACCCAGCTCGCCGCTGCCGCTATGCGGATCTGCTCGGCGCACACCGGCGAGGGCACGCTCTGGCCGGTCGACGCGGCCCTCCGGCCGGAAGGCAAGTCGGGTCCGCTCGTCCGCACCCTCGACAGCCACTTCGCGTACTACCAGCGCTGGGCGAAGACCTGGGAGTTCCAGGCCCTCCTCAAGGCCCGCCCGGTCGCCGGCGACGCCGAGCTCGGTCGTGAGTACTCCGAGAAGATCGGTCGGCTCACGTGGTCCGCCGCCGACCGGGAAGGGTTCGTCTCCGACGTCCAGGCGATGCGCCGACGCGTCATCGACCACATCCCGGCAGCGGACGTCGATCGCCAGCTGAAGCTCGGTCCCGGTGGATTGCGTGATGTGGAGTTCGCCGTACAGCTCCTGCAGCTCGTGCACGGTCGCAGCGACGACTCGGTCCGCAGCGGTACGACGCTGGTCGCGCTGGAATCCCTGACGAGCAGCGGGTACGTCGGCCGCACGGACGGCGCCGTACTCGCGGATGCGTACCGCTTCCTGCGGTCGATGGAGCACCGCATCCAGCTGTTCCGCCTGCGCCGTACGCATCAGGTCCCGGACAACGAGGCCGACCTGCGACGGCTCGGTCGCTCGCTCGGCTTCACGAAGAACCCGGTCACCGATCTCACCGCCGCGTGGAAGAAGCACGCGCTCGAGGTACGGCGCCTGCACGAGAAGCTGTTCTACCGCCCGCTGCTCGCGGCGGTCGCGCGGATCCCGGGCGACGAAGTACGCCTGACTCCCGAGGCGGCGAAGCAGCGGCTGACAGCCCTCGGGTACGCCGATCCGGCGTCGGCGCTGCGGCACATCGAAGCACTGTCCGAAGGGGTCTCGCGGCGTTCGTCGATCCAGAAGGCGTTGCTGCCCGCGATGCTCGGCTGGTTCGCCGAATCACCCGATCCGGACGCCGGTCTGCTCGCGTTCCGCACGATCTCCGACGCCCTCGGCTCGACGCCCTGGTACCTGCGCCAACTGCGCGACGAGGGCGCGTCAGCCGAGCGGCTGGCGCACCTGCTGGCCAGCGGCCGGTACGCCGTCGACCTGTTGCAGCGCGCCCCGGAAGCGACCGCGATGTTCGCCGACGAGCGAGAGCTGACGCCGCGCACCCAGGAGGCTCTGCTCACCGAGATGTCCGCGGCGGCCCGGCGGCAGGATTCGCCGGAGGCCGCGGTCGCGGCGATCCGCGCCGTACGACGCCGTGAACTGTTCCGGACCGCCGCGGCGGACCTGTCCGGCCTGCTGGACGTCGAGACCGTCGGCGACGGGCTGACCGATATCTCCGTCGGAACACTGACGGCCGCGCTCGAAGTCGCACGCAAGGCGGTCGCCAAGGGGGAGCCCGAACCGACCCGGATGTCGATCGTCGCGATGGGCCGGTTCGGTGGTCACGAGCTCGGGTACGGCAGCGACGCGGACGTGATGTTCGTGCACGACCCGCTCCCGGGCGCAGACGAGAAGAAGGCGACGGACTTCGCGACCCAGGCGGCGACCGAGCTGCGCCGGATGCTGTCGTTGCCCGGCGCCGATCCAGCCGTCGCGATCGATGCGGACCTGCGCCCGGAGGGCCGGCAAGGACCGTTGGTACGGACGCTGGCGTCGTACGCCTCCTACTACGCGCGCTGGTCGGCCGTGTGGGAAGCGCAGGCGTTGCTCCGCGCCGACCCGTTGTGCGGCGACGCAGACCTGTGTCAGTCGTTCCGCGAACTGATCGACCCGCTGCGCTACCCGGTGAACGGTGTGAGCGAACGCGACGTGATGGAGATCCGCCGGATCAAGGCGCGCGTCGACGCCGAGCGGTTGCCGCGCGGCGCCGACCGGAGCACGCACACCAAGCTCGGCCGCGGCGGTCTGGCCGACATCGAGTGGACCGTTCAGCTCCTGCAACTCCGCGAAGCGCACCGCGTTCCCAGTCTCCGTACGACGCGCACGCTCACCGCGCTCCGAGCCGGGGTGGAGGCCAACCTCGTCGACCCCACCGAGGCTGAGACGCTGCAAGCGGCTTGGGTGCTGGCCACCCGGATCCGGAACGCGATCATGCTCGTCCGCGCCCGCCCCGGCGACTCGCTCCCGCGCGATCCGCGCGACCTGGCGGCCGTGGCCCAGATCTGCGGCTACCCACCTGGCGAATCCGGCCGCTTCTCCGACGACTACCTCCGCACCACCCGCCGGGCCCACAACACCGTCGCCCGTCTGTTCTGGGACGACTAGGTTGACAGGCAACCTTTTAGTTGCCTATCGTCGAACGTGTGGAGCTGGTGTTCAAGGCGTTGGCCGACGAGGGCCGGCGGCAGCTGCTGGACGCCCTGCGGGAGCGCAACGGGCAGAGCCTGCAGGAGTTGTGTGAGTTGCTGCCGGACCTGACCCGGCAGGGCGTGACCAAGCATCTGCGGATCCTCGAGGACGCGAACCTCGTGGTCACGGTCAAGCGCGGACGCCACAAGCTCCACTACCTGAACCCGGTGCCGATCAACGAGATCGCCGAACGGTGGCTGAGCAACTACGAACGCGACAAGTTGCGTGCGCTCAGCGCGCTCAAGGCAGCTTTGGAGGAAAGATGAGCAAGCCGGCAATGATCCACGTGACCTACATCGAGACCACCCCCGAGAAGCTGTGGGAGGCGCTCACGTCGGGAGCGTTCACCCAGCTGTACTGGTTCGGTCGCCGGATCGAGTCGGACTGGACGGTCGGCTCGCCGGTGCGCTTCTACGACAGCGCAGACGACAGCCTGACCGATTCCGGCGAGGTCCTGCTGTACGACGAGCCGAAAACGCTGGCGTACACGTTCAAGAACGAGTTCCTCGAGGCCCGCGCCGACGAAGCCCCCGGTCGGGTGACGTTCACCATCGAGCCGGCCGGCAAGAACGTGGTGAAACTGCAGGTCGTGCACGACGAGATCGCCGAGGACACCGTCGAGGGCTGGCGGAACGGCTGGGCCCCGATCCTCGCCAACCTGAAGACCTACCTGGAGACCAACCGAACCCTGGAGATCACCTTCTCCTGAGGGGGTGTCTGACACCCCCTAGAATTCACCTGGTGGGAGCAACAGATCAGGTCCGGCAAGTCGGTGTCTTCAGCACCGTCCGCCGCAGCGTGCGGATGACGGTCGGGCAAAAGCGCGTCTGGGAGACACGGTGGCCGGAGCTCGGCCGGACGCAGGAGGATCTGCCGACCGGTGAGCTGGATCTGGTGGATTGGTTCGGCCGTACGGCGCCGACCGTGCTGGAGATCGGCTCCGGGATGGGGGAGGCGACCGCGCAGCTCGCCGTCGCCGCGCCCGAGGTCAACCACGTGGCCGCGGAGGTCTACCCGGCCGGGCTCGGTCAGCTGATGCTGTGGGTGGAGAAGTACGACCTCGACAACGTCCGCCTGCTGCAGGGCGACGCGCTGGACTTCCTGCGTGATCACGTCGCCCCCGGCGCGCTGGCCGGCGTACGGATCTACTTCCCGGACCCGTGGCCGAAGAAGCGGCACCACAAACGCCGGCTCGTCACGGCGCCGTTCGTCGGCCTGATCGCCGACCGCCTGCAGCCGGGCGGGACGTTGCACCTGGCAACGGACTGGACGGACTACGCCGACCGCATGCTCGAGGTCTGCGCAGCCGAACCCTCATTGCACAACGAGTACGGCGGATGGGCCCCGCGGCCCGAGTGGCGCCCGGTCACCAAGTTCGAGTCCCGCGCGCAAGCCGAGGGCCGCGAGGTCCGCGACCTGATCTACACCAAGTTCTAAGCCGACCGGCTCGTGAACGACCACAGTCCGGCGCCGACGGTGTAGATGGTGTAGCCCTCGTCGTACGTCGCTGAGCCGGCGAACGCCTGCGGTACGGCGTCGACATCCGCTGCTCGCTCCGACGGCACATGAACCTCAGCCGTCGTGCCGACCGGCACCTGGACGTCCAGCGACAGGACCCGTGCCGTCTTCTTCCATGAGACCGCCACGCGCCCGCGGATCGTCTCGGTGCGGATGCTCGCCGAGTCCACCTCGTCGCGGGCATCCGGCCGTACGACGATCCGCTCGCTGCCGGCGTCGACGACGCGCAGCCCGGCGACGTTCTCGAAGATCCACTGCACGACCGTGCCCTGGAAGTAGTGGTTGCGCGACCGCGAATCGTCCTCCCACTTCTCCCACATGGTGTCCGCGCCGAGGTCGAACCAGTAGCCCCAGCTCGGATAGCTCCGCTGCAGCGCGACCTTCGTTGCCACGTCGCCGTACCCGTGCGCGGTCAGCACCGGCAGCAGTACGCCGACGCCCAGGCAGCCCGTGTTGAGGTGGAAGCCACGAGCCTCGACGTCGGCTGCCAACCCGGCCGCGACCTGCTCGACGAACTCGTCCGGCACGATTCCGAACGCCAGCGGTACGGCGTTCGACGTCTGCCGGTAGTCCGGGTCGTCGGCCGACCGGTACCGGCCTTCGGCGCGATCCAGGAACGTCCGGTTCAGCCCGTCGGCGAGCCCGTCCGCCGCCTTCCGGTACTCGTTGGGCTGCCCAATCACCTCGCCGATCTCCGCCGCGACCACGAGCGCCCGGTAGAGGTACGCCGTACCCGTCAGCCGCCGGTCCTCCGGCGCCGGACCGCCCCCGAACCCGGGCGGCAGCCAGTCGCCGAGCACGCTCACCGACAACCCGTCCTCGACCCGATCCAACTCCCACGCGAGGTAGCGCGTCAGCGAGTCCCAGTGCTCGCGGAGCAGCCGCTCGTCGCCGTACCAGCGATACATCTCGCGCAACAGGAACGGATAAACAGTCGGCCATTCGGTCGCAGGGGAGAGGTCGGTGAAACCCCAGCCGCTGGTCGGCACGATCACCGGGAGCTGCCCGGAGTCCGCCTGGCTGTCCCGGATGTCGCCGAGCCACTTGGTGAAGAACCGCGCCAGATCGAGGGTCGCGAGCATCGTCGGCGCGCCGACCTGCGCGTCGCCGGTCCACCCGTTCTTCTCGAAGTACGGCGTATCCGTCGGGATCCCGTGCAGGTTGCTCAGGATCGTGCGCCGCATCGCCCGCTCGAACTGCTCGTACGGCGCCTGCGTCGACGAGAACCGGGTCACCGACGGAACGTCCGAGTTCACCACCCGCAGTTGCAGATCGGCGGCCGCGCCCTCGATCTGCACGTACCGGAAGCCCTTGTAGGAGAACCGCGGCTCCCACGTCTCCACCCCGGTGCCGGCCGCGATGTACTCGTCGCGCTGGATCCGGTCGCCGTCGACGTGCACGTTCCACGCCGCCACGTTGCCGTCGGCAACCGTCTCGCCATGCGTGAGGCTGATCGTCGTCCCGGCCGGCGCGGTGGTGGACAGCCTCGTCCAGCCCGCCACGGTCCGCCCGAAGTCCACGATCCACACGCCGAGCCGAACCTCGGTGACCTCGACCGGGTCGACGGTCTCGACCACCCGGATCGGCTCGTGGGCCTGCGCGGTCAGCTTCCCCTTGGGCGCCTCGACGGCCGATGCCGCGGACCAGGAGGAGTCGTCGAACCCAGCCGCGTCCCAGCCGGGCAGCGCCCGCCGGGCGTCGTACGTCTCACCGGTGTAGAGCGAGTCCGACAGCGTCGGACCGCCCGAGATCCGCCACGTCTCGTCCGTGACCACCTCGTCCACCCGGCCGTCGTCGTACTCGACCACCAGTCGCGCGATCAGCCGCGGGTCAGCGGTCCACGGGGTGTCGTGCCAGCGCCAGACGTTCACCGAGGTCAGTCCGAAGAAACCACGCCCGAGTTCGGCGCCGACCACGTTGTCGCCGGCCTGCAGGAGCTCGGTCACGTCGTGCGTGACATAGAGAACGGTGCGGTCGTAGGCGGTGAAGCCCGGATCGAGTACGGCGTCACTCACCGCGTGCCCGTTGAGCCGCAGGTCGGCGTACCCGAGACCGCTCGCGTAGAGCCGGGCGCGCCGGACGGTGCCGTCCACGGCGAACGCGCGCCGGAGGAGCGGTGCGCTGTCGGTCGCGCCACCGATCCACTGCGCGGCCCCGAACCCCTCGTCGAGCACTCCGGTTTCGAACCATTCTGGTGCAGCCCACTCACCGCCCTGGTCGTCCCACAACCTGACAGTCCAGTGGTACCGCGTCCGCGCCGCCGTCGGACCGTCGTACTCGATCCCGAAGGTCCGCGCCGACTCGACCTTGCCCGAGTCCCACACGTCGGCGCTCTCCGGCGTGAGCAGCTCCGGCGCGGAGGCGACCAGGATCTGGTACGCCGTCTGCGTCGCGCCGTACCCGGGGGCGACGGCAATCCAGCTGAAGCGCGGCCGAGGGACCTCGACGCCGAGCGGTTGGGCGGCGTACTCGGTCTTCAAAGAGCGGGGAGTCAGCACGCACAGGACCGTAGGCAGCGGTCGCCGTGGCTTTCAACCGTGTGACCAGATCTGGCCGATGATCGAATCTGATCGTTCGTCTCGATTCGTGATTCGTAGGTCCAAATGCTGAAACCTGAGCATCTTGCTCGACTTTGTCCGCTTTCATGGTCCTATGCAGATCATCGCGAACGCGCCCGGAGACGCCCTCACCCGGCGCCGGCACGTCGATCTGCTGCGCGTGAACTCCTCGGGTTGTTGAACGACGGCGTACCTTCCTGCCCGTCTCCTCCCCGTTCCGTAGGAGTACATCCATGCGTCGCCTCGTCCTGATCGCGCTGCTCGGCTCGATCGCCCAGCTCGTCGACGGCACCCTCGGCATGGCGTACGGCGTCACCGCCAGTACCGCCCTGCTGATCACCGGGATCACCCCGGCTGTCGCGTCCGCCTCGGTCCACCTGGCCGAGGTCGGCACGACGCTTGCCTCCGGCCTGTCGCACTGGCGGTTCGGCAACGTGGATTGGCGCGTCGTCGCGCTGATCGGGGCTCCCGGCGCGGTCGGAGCGTTCGCCGGTGCGACATTCCTCTCCAGCCTCTCGACCGAATCGGCGTCCCTGTGGGTCGCCGGCCTGCTGCTCCTGCTCGGCGTGTACATCCTGGTCCGGTTCGGCACCGGGAAGGTCCGGGCGGTGATCGAGGGCCGCCCGGCCGGGAGGTTCCTCGGCCCGCTCGGTCTGGTGGCCGGCTTCATCGACGCCACCGGCGGTGGCGGCTGGGGCCCGGTCGCGAACTCCGCGCTGCTGTCCAGCGGCAAGCTGGCGCCGCGCCGGGCGGTCGGTTCGGTGAACGCTGCCGAGTTCCTGGTCTCGGTCGCCGCCAGCATCGGGTTCCTGTTCGGGCTGGGCGGGAAGAACCTGCCGTTCGGCATCGTCGCCGCGCTGCTGATCGGCGGCGTGATCGCGGCCCCGCTCGCCGCCTGGCTGGTGTCCCGGCTGGCCACTCGTTGGCTCGGGGTCGGGGTCGGCCTGGTGCTGATCCTGACCAACGCCCGCACCGTGCTGAACGGCCTCGACGTCACCACCGGCCCGCGGTACGCCGTCTACACGGCCCTCGTCCTGGGCTGGGCCGCGATCGTCACGTACGGCGTCCGCGCCGCGGCCCGCCGTACCGTCCGCGAGGCCGAACAACTGCTCGACGAAACCGAGCTCGAGCCCGCTTCCTGAGCTTCACCTTCCGCCAAGACAAAGGTCTTCTTGTGAGCATCTCCGCCACTCGTCCGTTCCGCCTGCTCGCTGCCGCCCTGGCCCTGACCGTTGCTGCCGCCGGCTGCTCGCGCGCCGACAGCGACGAGTCGCCCGCCGCGTCGAGCGACAAGGGTCCCGCCACCGAGCTGCGGCTCGGCTACTTCCCGAACGTCACCCACGCCGCCGCACTGGTCGGTCTCGGCAAGGGCCTGTTCACCAAGGAGCTCGGCAGCACGAAGCTGGTGCCGACGAAGTTCAACGCCGGCCCGGAGGCCGTCGGCGCGCTGCTCGGCGGCTCGCTGGACGCTTCCTTCATCGGCTCCGGCCCGGCGATCAACGCCTACGCGAAGTCGAACGGCGAGGCGGTCCGGCTGATCGCCGGCGCCACGTCCGGCGGCGCGCAGCTCGTCGTCAAGCCGACGATCACCAAGCCGGCCGACCTGGTCGGCAAGACCGTCGTCACGCCGCAGCTCGGCAACACGCAGGACGTGTCGCTGAAGAAGTGGCTCGCCGACAACCAGCTGACCGGCAAGGTCAAGGTGACCAACCTGGAGAACGCGCAGACGCTGGACGCGTTCAAGAAGGGCGACGTGGACGCGGCCTGGCTGCCCGAGCCCTGGTCGTCCCGCCTGGTCCTGGATGCGGGCGCGAAGGTGCTGCTCGACGAGGCGACGCTGTGGCCGAACGGGCAGTTCCCGACGACCGTACTGATCGTCCGGACCCAATTCCTGAAGGAGCACCCGGCAACGGTGACGGCGCTGCTGAAGGGCCTGAACGCGGCGATCGACTTCAGCACGTCGGATGCCGCACAGGCGAAGACCGTGGTGAACGACCAGCTCAAGGCGGCGACCGGCAAGGCGCTGAAGCCTGCGGTCATCGACCGGGCGTGGGAGCACATCAAGATCACCGCAGACCCGATCGCCGCCACCTTCCCGCAGCTGGCCAAGGACCAGGTCACCGCGGGGATCGCGAAGCAGGCGCCGAACGTGGCCGGCTTCGCGGACCTGGGACCGCTGAACGAGGTCCTCACCCAGGCAGGCAAGCCGGCAGTCGACGCCGCCGGCCTGGACGCCAAGTAGTAGTCAAGTAGAGGAGAGCCCGATGACCGCCATTGTCGACGCGCCGCCCGACCAGCTCACCCCGGTGCGGTTTCACCAAGTAGGGAAGGCGTTCGGCAGCGGCCGGAAGGCGGTCGTCGCGCTGGACGGTGTCGACCTCGAGGTCGGTGCCGGCGAGTTCGTCTGCCTGCTCGGCGCCTCCGGGTGCGGCAAGACCACACTGCTCAACCTGGTCGCCGGTCTGGACCGGCCGACGAGCGGCCGGATCGAGCTGAACTCGTCGCGCCCGGCCGTCGTCTTCCAGGAGGCCGCGCTGATGCCGTGGCTGACCGCGGCCGGGAACGTCGAGCTGCCGCTGCGGATGGCCGGCGTACCGAAGGCGCAACGGCGGGCCAAGGCCGCGGAGCTGCTGGAGTTGGTGCGGCTCGCCGGTCTCGGCGACAAACGGCCGCACGAGCTGTCCGGTGGCATGCGGCAGCGGGTCGCTCTCGCTCGGGCTCTGGCGTCAACCACTGATAGTGCCGACGCGGGCAAGCCGTCGTTGCTGCTGATGGACGAGCCGTTCTCGGCGCTGGATGCGATCACCCGCGACGTTCTCCAGGGTGAGCTGCTGCGGATCTGGCGTGCGACCGGTACGGCGATCCTGTTCGTCACGCACGACGTCCGCGAAGCGGTGCGGCTCGGGCAACGCGTCGTACTGCTGTCGTCGCGTCCCGGGCGCGTCGTGCAGGAATGGGATGTGGATGATGCTCCTGATGCAGTTGACGAGATCAACACCGCGCTGCGCAAGGTGATCAGCAGTCATGCCGCTTGATGTCCAGGAAGGATCCGTCGAGGCCGGCCTGGACGCCCTCGACACGCCCGTCAACGCGCCCGAGGGATCGCGGGTACGGCGGATCGCCGCGCGAGTACTGCCGCCGGTCGGAGCGATCGTCGTCCTGGTGGCGATCTGGCAGGCGTTGTGGGCCGCAGCGTTCTGGCCCGAGTTCAAACTGCCCTCGCCGGCGGCCGTCTGGGGTCAGATCTGGCAGTTGGTGACGAGCGGCGACATCCTCGAGCTGTTCTGGGTATCCGTGCACCGGGCCGTCATCGGGTTCGCGATCTCGCTGCTGATCGCCGTACCGCTGGGGCTGGCGATCGCGAACATCCGCGTCGTACGGCGGGGGATCGGGCCGCTCGTCTCGGGGCTGCAGAGCCTGCCCTCGGTGGCGTGGGTGCCGGCGGCGATCCTGTGGTTCGGGCTGAACGACCGCGCGATCTACTGGGTGGTGCTGCTCGGCGCGGTGCCGTCGATCGCGAACGGGCTGGTGTCCGGTCTCGACCAGGTGCCGCCGATCCTGCCGCGGGTCGGCAAGGCGCTCGGGGCGGGCCGCTTCGGCGGGATCCGGTACATCCTGCTGCCGGCCGCGCTGCCCGGGTTCCTCGGCGGTCTCAAGCAGGGCTGGGCGTTCTCGTGGCGGTCGCTGATGGCGGCTGAGCTGATCGCGACCTCGCCGGAGCTCGGCGAGGGCCTCGGGCAGTTCCTGCACAACGGCATGTCGCTGTCGGACATCTCGATGGTGTTCGCCGGGATCGTGCTGATCTTCGTGGTCGGCGTCGGCATCGAACTGCTGGTGTTCCGGCCGCTGGAGAACTCGGTGCTCCGCGCCCGGGGACTCACCTCGTCCGCTCACTGACCAACCTGTGCCCGAACTAGCCGTACTGTTGGAACGTGGTCCGATTTCTGCCGTTCCTGATCAGCCTGGTGCTCACTGTCTACGCGCTGTTCTCGTGCATCCAGACACCCGACGAAGACGTGCCGCATCTGCCGAAGCTGCTGTGGATCGTCCTGATCGTGTTCGTCCCGTTCGCGGGGCCGATCGTCTGGCTGCTGATGTCGCGGGCGCACGCCAATCGTCAGGAGAGCGTCGTACGGCGGGAACCGTCGAAGCCGCCTGCGCGGCCGACGGCGCCGGATGACGATCCGGACTTCCTCAAGTCACTGGACCGCTACCGGGACCCGCGCACGACCGTGAAGCCGCCCGAGCCCGAGGACCCGGCGGACGAGCCGAAGCAACCGAAGGAACCGAAGGAACCGAAGGGATCCGAGGACTCCCCGTCCGAGACCGACGACGGTAAGGCCTGAGTTTTCACACAGGCCTTACGACGCGGTTCGCCGGCTGCGAGCAGCTAGGCGGACTTCCGGTGCTCGGGCAGGAGGGTGTTGTCGCGCTCGGACTCCGTGGTGCCGCCCCAGACGCCGTACGGCTCGCCGACGGCGAGGGCGTGCTGGCGGCATTCGGGCTGGACCGGGCAGGTGCCGCACAGCGACTTGGCCACCATCTCGCGGGCGCGTTTGCGAACGCCACGCTCCGATTCGGGTGAGAAGAAGAGTTCCGGGTTGACGTCCCGGCATGCGGCTTGCGACTGCCAGTCCCACAGATCCATGAGCGGGCGGGGCAGACGAGGCATCCCTCTCGACATGGCAACCTCCTATGACTCACCGTAAGCGCGGACGGGCGCTCGGTGAAAACTATGCTCATCTCAGAGCGAGTTCAACCCTTGTTGTCTCGAAGTTCGGGCCATTCGTTATCGCCGCGTGCCGTCGCGGCCGGTGATCGGCGGATTTCAGGCGGCAGGTGTGTTCACGTCATCACCTGATGTGACATGAGTCACTTTAACGGTGCAAGTTCGTCTGCACGTGCAGATGCCTCAGGCACCGATCTCCGGGTCGAATCGGTAGTACTCGTGGGCTCCATGGGGTGTGTTCCGTTCGCCGGTCAGGGCCCGGATCACTGTCGCGTGCGTGATCGCCAGGACCGGTCCGTCGGTGCTGGCGGTGTGCCGGGCGAGGGCGGCGCGGGCGCGTTCGCGGACCCGGGACAGCGGCTCCCAGGGTCGCTGGATGCCGTCCGGCCATTCGCCGTCGTACGTCTCGAACTCGGCCTGCGCCGCGCGGACGTCGGCGGCGCTGCGCCACCGACCGGTGTGGTCCGGCAACCAGTCGCGCAGGTCGTAGTCGACCTTGACGCCGAGTGCGAGCCGATGGCCGACGATCGCGGCGCTGTGCAGAGCCCGGGTGAACGGGGAGCTGACCAGGTACGTCGCGCGGATGCCGCCGAGCAGGTCCGCGAGCTCCTCGGCCTGTTTCGTCCCGAGGGCGGTGAGTGGCGCGGAGTCGGCCGCCATTCCTGGCCAGCCGCGGGAGTCGATCGGCTCGTAGTCCGGCTCACCGTGCCGGACGAGGTAGATCTGCGTCACGGGCATGGGCGTGGCCGGGAGTGGATCTGCGTCACGGGCATGTTCTACCTGAGATGTCTGGCCCCCGCCCATCCACGGGTGTGGCCGGGCGGCGGCGAGTCGGTCAAGGACGTCGGCGGCCGCACCTGGTGCGGCTCGTCGAACAGGTTGTCGAGGCCGGCCCGTGGAGCCGCCGGCGAGGTCTGCGCGTCGATCCAGCGGATCTCGGTCGCGCCCTGGTGGCCGTGCACGGCCAGGATCGCGTCGACGTTCGGCCAGACGGCCGTCGCCGGGTTGTCGCCGCGCCAGCGCAGGGCCACCGAGCCGTCGGTGAACTCACACCCTTCCGCCACCACGCCGGTCCCGGACACGCCACTGGGATCTCGGTACCGAACCAACTCGAAGGTTCGCGGCCTCACCACCTGCTGCACTCCCCGATGTCTCGATCCGGTCTTGCAGCGATCAACGAAGCCACCCATCAGGTGGTTACTCGCGAGCAACCGGCCGACGCATGAAAATGCGCTCCGCGGGGTCGAGTCCGAATGCCGTCTCGACGGCCAGGATCTCCGTCAGCCCGGGCGTGAGTTCCGCGGCCGGCAGCTCCGTGAACCCGAGCCGCGCGTAGTACGGCGCGTTCCACGGCACGCTCCGGAACGTGCTCAGCGTCAGCACCGGAAACCCTTGCTCGGCGGCCCACGTACCGATGTACTCGATCAGCTGCCGGCCGATCCCGTGTCCCTGATGATCCGGGTGCACGCTGACCTGCTCGATGTGTACGCCGCCGTCGACGAGCTTCACGAAGACGAAGCCGGTCGGCTTGTCCGCGTCGTCGACCGACACCCACAGCTGCCCGGCCTCCCAGGACTGCTCGAAGATCTCCAAGGCGGGCGGCGGATGCTCCGCGACGTCCGTCATACCGATGTTGCGAAAGAGCACGCCGGCAGCAACCTCGAGCTCCTGGAGTGCGGGGAGCTCGTCTCGCTGGGCGGTACGGATGTTCATGGGTGATATTGTCGTGCACGTGAAGCGCAGCTATTGGCGATTTTTTGAGTGGCCGGCCCTGGTGCCGGGCGACTCAGCCGATTGCTGACGCCCACCCGCAGACACCAGAGCCGGCACGAAGGCAAGGACAACCGTCCTTGCCTTTTCTCGTTCCCAGCCGGCTGACTGCGTCGCACGCATGCGGACCGGCGGAAAGGTCCCCACAATGAACACCCTCCCGAAACCGAGCGAACAGCAGTCCCGAGTCGTCGACCGACGTATCGAGAAGACAGTCCCGCTGGTCACCCCGCTCGCCCTGCACGACGAGTTCCCGCTCAGCGACGACGTCGCCCGAACCGTGGCGGACGGCCGCCAGGCGGTGGCCGACGTACTGAACGGCGTCGACGACCGTCTGCTGGTCGTCGTCGGCCCGTGCTCGGTCCACGACGCCGACGCGGCCCTCGAGTACGCCGAACGACTCCGCCCGGTCGCCGAGCGGCTGTCCGACGGGCTCCTCGTCGTGATGCGGGTGTACTTCGAGAAGCCGCGCTCGACCCTCGGCTGGAAGGGCCTGATCAACGACCCGGGCCTCGACGGCTCCGGTGACGTGAACCGCGGTCTGCGGATCGCCCGTCAGCTGCTCGTGCAGGTCAGCGAGCTCGGGCTTCCGGTCGGCTGCGAGTTCCTCGACCCGATCACCCCGCAGTACATCGCGGACACCGTCGGCTGGGGTGCGATCGGTGCCCGGACCGTGGAGAGCCAGGTCCACCGGCAGCTGTCGTCGGGCCTGTCGATGCCGATCGGGATGAAGAACCGTCCGGACGGATCGATCGCCACGGCCGTCGACGCGATCAAGGCGGCCGCCGTACCGCATGTCTTCACCGGCATCGATCACGATGGTGCGCCCGCGATCCTGCACACCCGCGGCAACCCGGACTGCCATCTGGTACTTCGTGGCTCGGACAGCGGCCCGAACTACGACGCCGAGTCCGTTGCTGGCGCGCAGGAGCTGCTGCGCAAGGCCGGCCTGGCCGAGCGGGTCGTCATCGACGCCAGCCATGGCAACAGCCGCAAGGACCACCGCCGGCAGCCGGTCGTGGCCGAGGAGATCGGCGCGCAGGTCGCGGCCGGCAACCAGGCGATCGTCGGCGTGATGCTGGAGTCGTTCCTGCAGGAGGGTCGCCAGGACCTCGACCCGACCCGGGAGCTGGTCTACGGCCAGTCGATCACCGACGCCTGCATGAGCTGGGAAACGACCGAGGCAGTCCTAGAGAAGCTCCGCGACGCGGTGGTGGCCCGGCGCGGATAGCTGTTCACCTCGAGGTCTCGCTTCGGCTACGGGCGGACCCTAAGGTCCGGACCATGACTGAGATCTCCCGGCGTCTGGTGCTCGGTTCGGTGGCGGGTGGGGCAGCGGTCTCGCTGCTTCCACCGTCACTGCACACCGCGATGGCGCAACCTGTGAGGCGTGGTGGTCTGCGCGCGATCGAGCACGTGATCGTGCTGATGCAGGAGAACCGCTCGTTCGACCACTACTACGGCGCGCTGCGCGGAATCCGCGGGTACGGCGACCGGCAGCCGCTGCGGCTGCGCAACGGCAAGAGCATCTTCCACCAGCCGAAGACGGGCGGTGGCGAGGTGCTGCCGTTCTCGCTCCGGAAGGCCGCCGCCGACGCGGGCCGCAACCCGGACGACATCCAGTACCTCGGCGCGCTGGCCCACGGGTACGGCGACGCCACGCAGGCTTGGGCGGGCGGCTGGAACGACGACTGGGTGCAGGCCAAGACGGCCGCCACGATGACCTACTACGACCGCCGCGACATCCCGCTGCAGTACGAGCTCGCCGAGACGTTCACGATCTGCGACGCGTACCACTGCTCGGTCAACGGTTCGACCAACCCGAACCGCAACTACCTGTGGTCCGGCACGGTCGGCTACGAGCCCGGTACGACGCAGCGCGCGGTGACGAACGCGGCGTACTCGTATGACCACGAGGGCTACGACTGGACGGCGTACCCGGAACGGCTGGAGCAGGCCGATGTCTCCTGGCAGATCTACCAGGAGTGGGACAACTTCACCGACAACGCGGTCGAGTACTTCAAGACCTTCAAGGAGATCGGGCACCGGATCCTCGAGAACGTACCGGGCGGCTACCGGACGACCGAGGAGTTCTACGACAAGTTGTTCGCGAAGACCGAGGCCGAGCGGACTGTCGCGTTGCAGCAGCTCGACGCGGCGGTGGGGAAGCTCTCGGCTGACGAGCAGGAGCTGTTCCGCAAGGCGATGTACCGGTCCGAGCCTGAGTCGCTGGTGCCACGGCTGCGCGCCGACATCAAGGCCGGCACGTTGCCGAAGGTGAGCTGGCTGGTCCCCTCCGCGGTCGATTCCGAGCACCCCGGTTCGTCCACGCCGGTCGGCAGCGCGAACCTGATCTACGACGTGCTCGACGCGATCGCTTCCGACCCGGAGACCTGGTCGAAGACCGTGCTGCTGATCAACTTCGACGAGAACGACGGGTACTTCGACCACGTCCCGCCGCCGGTCGCGCCGCGGCCGCCGTCCGGCGAGGGCGACGACTGGTACGCCGGGAAGCCGATCGGGCTCGGCCCGCGCGTCCCGATGACCGTGGTGTCACCGTGGACGGTCGGCGGTCACGTGAACTCGCAGGTCTTCGACCACACCTCGGTACTGCGGTTCCTCGAACTCTGGACCGGCGTCCGCGAACCGAACATCAGCTCCTGGCGGCGGACGGTCTGCGGTGACCTGACGTCGACGTTCGACTTCGACCGCAGCTACCGGCAGCCGTCTGTCGACAAGCCCGGCCCGGTCCCGGCGCCCATCAACCGCTGGCACCCGGCACCGCCCACCGACCAGGCTGTCCCCGCGCAGGAACCCGGCCGGCGCCCCGCCCGCGCACTCCCTTACGGGCCGGCGGTTTCGGGATCAGTGGCCGACGGCAAGCTGATGCTTGCCCTCAGCAACTACGGCGCACAGTCGGCGCACTTCACCGTCTATCCGTACGGGGGCGAACTCCCGGCGCCGGCGCACTTCGACGTCCACCACACGCACGCGGACAAGACTCCGGGGGATACCCCGACGGCGGTCGCGATTCCCGTCGACGGTCCGTTCGAACTCGCGGTCCAGGGCCCGAACCGGTTCTGGGCGGAGGTCGCCGGTTCGTCCTCCGGCCCTGCGGCGGGCCTCGACGTACGCATCGAGAACCGCGCCGGCGCTCTCCAGTTGCACCTGGTCAACGCCTCGAGGAAACCGCTGACCGTGAAGCTGAAGGCTCGCGGTTACGGCAGCAAGACCACGACGATCGAGCTCCGCGGCAAGCAGTCCCGCCCGATCTTCTGGCCGACCGACAGCGGCTGGTACGACGTCGAGGCCACGACCCCCGACGACCCGACATACCGCCGTCGCCTCTCCGGCCACTTGGAAACGGGCAAGCCGAGCATCACCGGCTGAAGCGCTATGTCATCGTTGTAATGGTGAGCGCACACACCGACGTACCGAGGGATTTTCCGTACCCGGCGACGAACTACCAGGAGGACAACCGGGGTCAGTTCCACTTCAGTACCCGCGGCGGCTGGATGAACGACGTGAACGCGCCGCTGTACTACCGCGGCGTGTATCACCTCTACTACCAGCACAATCCGTTCAGCCTGGTCTGGGACACCATGCACTGGGGCCACGCGACCAGCACCGACCTCGTGCACTGGACGCAACAACCGATCGCTCTCGACCCGCACGTCCATCCTGGCGACCTGTGGTCGGGCGGCGGCGTGGTCGACACCGAGAACGCGAGCGGTCTGAAGAACGGCGACGACGACCCGATCGTCGTCTACTCCGGCACGAACGGCGTCACGGTCTTCTACAGCCTGGACGGCGGCAACACGTTCACGACGTACGCCGACGGGAAGAAGGTCGTGACGCCCGGCGGCACGAGCCGCGACCCGAAGGTGTTCTGGGATCCGGTGTCGAAGCACTGGGGCATGGTTGTGTGGTCGGACGAGGGCGGCAACGGCGTCAACTTCTACACGTCCACCAACCTGCTCGACTGGACGTTCGCGTCGCGGTACCGAGCGGACTGGTTGTTCGAGTGCCCGAACATGATCCGGATGCCGATCGACGGCGGATACCGCTGGCTCCTGCACGGCGGGAGCGGTGAGTATCAGATCGGCGAGTGGGACGGTACGGCGTTTCACACCGACTGGACCGGACCGCAGAAGATCAATCAGACCGACACGTACGCCGGCAGCGGATACTACGCGGCACTCAACTTCTCGAACCTGCCGAACGACCGGGTCGTGTCGATGGCCTGGCAGGGCGAGAACAAGGGATCGATCTGGACCGGCAACGCAACCTTCCCGGTGGATTTCACCCTGCACCACACCGACGACGGCCTCCGCGTCTTCAGCACCCCGGTCCCAGAGCTCGCAACTCTGCGCGAAAGCACGCGGACCTGGGAGAGCCTGACAGTTGAAGACGACGTACAGCAGCTTCCAGCTGGGACTACCTACGAGCTCGAGGCGACCGTCGACGTCCGAGAGGCGAGGAAGTTCAGTCTGAGAGTCGGTCGCGAGGTGGTGTACGACGCTGAGCAGGAGACCCTGGACGGCGCCAAGCTGCGGACGGTCGACGGGAAGATCAAGCTGCAGCTACTCGTCGACCGCGATCAGCTAGATGTGTTCGGTAATGACGGCGCGGTCTATCAGAGCTACAACATTCGTTCAGCTGAGCCAGAGCTCGTCGCCGAGGGTCGGATACACCTCGACACGCTCACCATCCATCGGCTCAGGTCTATCTGGCGATAGCCGCGGTGCGTGCCTTGGTGACGGTGATCAGGTCCGCGGGGGACAGGCCGATGTCGAGGCCGCGCCGGCCGCCCGACACGTAGACGGTCGGGTGGTCGGTGGCGGTGCTGTCGACGACCGTGGGCAGGGCGCGCTTCTGGCCGATCGGGCTGATGCCGCCGACGACGTACCCGGTGGTGCGCTCGGCGGCGGCCGGGTCGGCCATCACCGCCTTCTTCCCGCCGGCCGCGGCCGCGATCGCCTTCAGGTCGAGCTGCTTGCCGACCGGTACGACGCCGACCGTGAGCTTCCCGTCGACCTCGACGAGCAGCGTCTTGAACACCTGCTCCGGCGCCAGCCCGAGCGCCTCGGCGGCCTCCAGCCCGAACGACTTCGCCGCCGGGTCGTGCTCGTACGCATGCGTCGTGAACTCGACCTTCGCCTTCGTCAGCACAACGGTCGCGGGTGTTCCCTGACTCTGCTTCTTCGCCACGGGGAGAGCTTAGTGAGAACTGTTGGTGATCCGGACGCAGCAGTGGCCCGGGGTGGGGGCGAGTTCGGCTTCGAGTGGGGAGTCGAGGCTGGTGAGGAGGCCGGCGACGAGGTGCAGGTTCATGCTGCAGACCAGTTGCGGGTGGTCCTTCGCGAGTCGCCGGAACGGGCAGTTGGCCAAAGCGATCCCGTCCTCCTCAGGCCGCGGCTCGAACCCATGCGCCTCGAGCACCTCGACCAACGGGTCTCCCTCACCGCGGTCCCGAGCGGCTCGGCCTAGGGCCTCGCCGTACTCGTGGGCTCGGCGGTTGACTGCCTCGCGGGGGGTGAGGTCGGTGGTTTCGGCGTCCTGGATGGCAGTGGCGAGGAGGTGGCCGGCGACGGCGTACTGGCGTTCGGGAAGGGTGATCTCGATCTCGCGGTCGGAGCGGTGGTACAGCTTCGCGGGCCGTCCCGCGCCCGGGCCGGTGCGGCCGGTGCGGCGCTCGTAGCAGGTGTCGAGCAGACCCTCTTCGGTGAGCTTGTCGAGGTGGAACGCGACCGTGGTCCGCGGCAGCCCGAGTGCACTAGCCGCGTCGTCCCGACTCACGGGGCCGGGCTGCCCGACGACGTACTCGTAGAGCCGGCGACGGGTCGGCTCCTCGAGTACGGCGACCGCCTGTACGGCGGCGTCCCAGGACATGTCCACGGAATGATTCTATCGACAACTTCGGTTGGTCAAACAGTATGATGTCAGTTCGTTGATACCTCAGGGAGTGTGCAGATGGCGATCTCGGCCGACCTCGAGTCCGTGCCCCTCCATATCGTCGCGCGCCGGGCGGAGATCGATATGCCCGCCGCGGAGCGGGCGGTCGCGGACCTGCTGACCGCGCTCGGGCGGGACCCGCAGAGCGCGCACCTGGCGGACACCCCGCGCCGGGTCGCGAACGCGTACGCGGAGATGCTGACGCCGCGGGAGTTCGAGCTGACCACCTTCCCGAACGACGAGGGGTACGACGAGCTCGTCCTGGCCAAGGACATCCCGGTGCAGTCGCTGTGCGAGCACCACCTGCTGCCGTTCCAGGGCGTCGCCCATGTCGGGTATCTGCCCGGCGACCGCATCCTCGGGCTCTCGAAGCTGGCCCGGGTGGTGGAGCTGTTCGCGCGCGACTTCCAGGTGCAGGAGCGGCTGACGAAGCAGGTCGCCGACTGGCTCCAGGATCACCTCGACCCGAAGGGGGTCGGCGTGGTGATCGAGGCCGAGCATCAGTGCATGTCGTTGCGCGGCGTCCGTGCGGCAGGCTCGCGGACGGTCACGTCCTCGCTGCACGGGATCCTGCGTGGCAACCCCAGTTCGCGGCAGGAGTTCTTCGCGCTGACCGGCCTCACCCCGTAAGGGCAGCCAGACGAAGTTTTCAGTTAGGCCGACGCGGCGGCCGACGGGTGGTGGTGGGTGCGGCGACCGGTGGCCAGGATGTGCGTGAGCTCGCCGGGCAGGAGGTCGGTGCCCGGTACTGGTTCCATCTCGGAGACGTCCAGCCAGCGCACGACGGTGGCGCCGCAGTGGCCGTGAACGGCGAGGATGGAGTCCAGGTCCGGCCAGACGGCCGTCGACGGGTTCGCGCCGTGCCAGCGCAGGGCGACCGAGCCGTCGGTGAAGACACAACCTTCGGCGACGACGCCGGTTCCGGAAACCCCACTGATGTCGGTGTAACGAACGAGTTCGAACGTCTGGGGCTTCACCGGCGACACCCCGTGTGGCGTGTAAGAGCTGCCATGATCCTTTCCCCGTAGCGGCGTAGTTGGGCTCTCGCCACAAACCGGGGACATGTACCGACTGTCAGCGGGGAAGGACGGTCTGTAGCGACTCATCTTCTCAAAACAAGCTAGAACCAAACCCCCCGAACACGCCAGACCTGAATCCGCGTGTCTCAATCCTCGACCCGTGATCGAATACCACGGTGTTCCTGACGATTGGTACCGATCTGGCCGGAGTAGACGCGCCCGCGAGTGATTTCGGGTTCCTGTTGCACAAGAACCCGGCCCGTCCGCAGGCGATCGACGTCACCGGAGGATCGGCCCACGTCTTCTACCCGGAGGCGACCGCCGAGCGTTGTACGGCGGCGGTGCTGCTCGAGATCGACCCGATCGGCCTGGTGAAGGCCGGCCGCGGCAAGGCGGCCGAAGGCTTCACGCTCGGCCAGTACGTCAACGACCGCCCGTACGCCGCCTCCAGCCTGCTCGCCGTCGCGCTCGGAAAGCTCTTCCGTACGGCGATGAACGGCCGCTGCGACGCCCACCCGGACCTCGCCGTGCGCCCGATCCCGCTCGAGGTCCACGTCCCGGCGCTCCCGTGCAACGGCGGCGCCGACCTCACGGAGCGGTTCTTCGCGCCGCTCGGCTGGACCGTCGACGCCCGCCCCGTGCCGCTCGACCCGGAGATCCCGGCCTGGGGTGACTCGCGGTACGTCGACCTGCGGCTGACCGGCGTACTGCGGCTGGCCGATGCACTCAAGCACTTGTATGTGATGCTCCCGGTCCTCGATGACGCCAAGCACTACTGGGTCGGATCGGACGAGGTGGACAAACTCGTCCGCGCCGGCGAGGGCTGGCTGGCCGCGCATCCCGAGAAGGACCTGATCTCGCACCGCTACCTCGCGCACCGGCGCTACCTGGCCGACGCCGTCCTCGAACGGCTGGCCGAGGCGGACGGGCTCGAGCTCGCGGAGGAGACGTCGGACGAGGGCTCGGTGTCGCTGGCCGTCGAACGGCGTACGACGGTGGCCGACGTACTGCGGGAGCTCGGTGCACGGCGGATCGCGGACATCGGATGTGGTGAGGGCGCGCTGGTCGGCGAACTGCTGAAGGACCCGATGATCGGCGAGCTGATCGCGACCGACGTGTCGGCGCGGGCGCTGATCAGGGCCAAGCGGCGGCTGCACTACGACGACCTGCCGGATCGCCAGCGGGACCGGCTGAAGTTCCTGCAGTCGTCGGTCACATACGCCGACGAGCGGCTCGCCGGGCTCGACGCCGTCGTGCTGATGGAGGTCGTCGAGCACGTCGACCCGCCACGGCTGCCGGCTCTGGCGGACTCGGTCTTCCGTGCGGCACGCCCTGCCGCGGTCGTCGTCACCACCCCGAGCAGCGAGTACAACGTGCGCTTCCCGTCCCTCCCGGCCGGCAAATTCCGCCACCCGGACCACCGCTTCGAGTGGACCCGCGCGGAGTTCCGGACCTGGTCCCAGCAGATCGCAGACCGCTTCGGCTACACCGTGCAGTTCCGGCCCGTCGGCGCCGACGACCCTGAGGTGGGACCGCCGACGCAGCTCGCGCTGTTCCGCCGGGAGGAGGCTCGATGAAGATCGACGTACCAGCTCTCTCCCTGATCGTGCTGGTCGGTGCCAGCGGCTCCGGCAAGTCGACGTTCGCGCGTCAGCACTTCCTGGCCACCGAGGTGATCTCGAGCGACTTCTGCCGCGGGCTCGTCTCGGACGACGAGAACGACCAAGCCGCGACGAAGGACGCCTTCGAGGTTCTCAACTTCATCGCCGGGAAGCGGCTGGCCGCCGGGCGGTTGACGGTGATCGACGCCACCAACGTGCAGCCGGAGGCCCGCAAGGAGCTCGTGAATCTGGCCCGCGAGTACGACGTACTCCCGGTCGCGATCGTGCTCGACCCGCCGGAGCGTGTGTGCGTCGAGCGGAACGAGCAGCGATCGGACCGGCAGTTCGGGTCGAAGGTGATCACGCGGCAGCGCTCGCAGTTGAAGCGCGGCCTGCGCAGCCTGAAGCGTGAAGGCTTCCGGACGGTTCACGTGCTGGAAAGCGTCGAGGAGATCGATGCCGTCAGCATCGAACGGACGCGGCTGTACAACGATCTGACCGACCGTCACGGCCCGTTCGACATCATCGGCGACGTGCACGGGTGCCGTCCCGAACTCGAGCGGCTGCTCACCGACCTCGGCTACACGCTGACACGCGACGACGCCGGACGGCCGGTCGACGCCGTACACCAGGACCGGCGGGCGATCTTCGTCGGTGACCTCGTCGACCGCGGTCCCGACTCTCCCGGCGTACTCCGGCTCGTGATGGGAATGGTTGCGGCCGGCAACGCTTACTGCGTCCCTGGCAACCACGAGGACAAGCTGCTGCGTGCGCTGCGGGGCAAGAACGTGAAGATCAGCCACGGCCTCGAGACGACGCTCGAGCAGTTGGCCGCTGAGCCTTCGGAGTTCCGCGATGAGGTCGCGGCATTCATCGACGGGCTGATCTCGCACTACGTGTTCGACGACGGCAAGCTGGTCGTGTCGCACGCCGGCCTCGTCGAACGGATGCACGGTCGTACGTCGGGCCGCGTCCGCTCGTTCTGCCTGTACGGCGAGACGACGGGGGAGACCGACGAATTCGGGCTGCCGGTGCGCTACCCGTGGGCGAACGACTACCGGGGTCGCGCGATGGTCGTCTACGGCCACACTCCGACGCCCGAGCCGGAGTGGATCAACAACACGATCTGCCTCGATACGGGCTGCGTCTTCGGCGGATCGCTGACCGCGCTGCGCTACCCGGAGCGGGAACTCGTGGCGGTGGAGGCGGCCGAGGAGTACTACGCGCCGGCGAAACCGTTGCATGTGGCAACGGCGCCGCCGCGCGAGCCCGACGTACTCGAGCTGACCGACGTGACCGGTCGCCGGGTGATCGAGACCGCTGCCCACGGGCGGCTGAGCATCCGGGCCGAGCAGGCCGGCTCGGCGCTGGAGGTGATGAGCCGGTTCGCGATCGATCCGCGCTTCCTGCTGTACCTGCCGCCGACGATGAGCCCGGTCGCGACCTCGCCGGAGCCGGGGCTGCTGGAGCACCCGCGGCAGGCGTTCGAGACGTTCCGGGGCCAGGGTGTCACCGAGCTGGTGTGCGAGGAGAAGCACATGGGTTCGCGGGCGGTCGTGCTGCTGACGCGGGACGACGACGTGGCCGAGAAGCGGTTCGGTCTGGCCGGCCGCGGCGCGATCCACACTCGCACCGGACGGTCGTTCTTCGACGCGGAACTCACCGACGAGCTGCTGCTCCGCCTGCGTGCGGTCGCCTCCGATGCTGGTGTCTTCGATGAACTCGACACGTCCTGGCTGCTGCTCGACGCCGAACTGTTGCCGTGGAGCGCGAAGGCCGAGGACCTGCTCCGGAACCAGTACGCCGCCGTCGGAGCGGCCGCTCGTACGTCGTTGCCCGCAGCAACCGCTGCGCTACGGTCTGCCCAGGCGGCCGGCCTGGACGTCGGCGATCTGCTGGCGTCGGCCGAGCGGCGTACGGCGAATGCGGAGCGGTTCACCGCGGCGTACCGACGGTACTGCTGGCCGACCGACGGGCTCGACGGGGTGCGGGTCGCGCCGTTCCAGGTGCTTGCGTCCGAAGGGACGACGTATCAGGAACGACCGCATGCTTGGCACCTCGGTATCTCGGACCGGATGGTTGCCGCGGGCCCGGACTTGGTCACGCAGACACGGCGGCTGTTCGTGGATGCGGACAACTGGGACGCCGGGGTCGCGTGGTGGGAGGAGCTGACCGGGGCCGGGGGAGAGGGCATGGTGGTGAAGCCTGCCGCGAACCTGACTCGCACGGCGAAGGGTCTCGCCCAGCCGGGGTTGAAGGTGCGCGGGCAGGAGTACCTGCGGCTCATCTACGGCCCCGACTACACCGAGCCCGAGAACTTCACCCGCCTCCGCGACCGCAACCTCGGCCACAAACGCTCGTTGGCCCTCCGCGAGTACGCCCTCGGCCTGGAGTCCCTCGACCGCGCAGCCCGCGGCGAACCGCTGTGGCGCATCCACGAATGCGTCTTCGCCGTACTGGCCCTCGAATCCGAACCGATCGACCCGCGCCTCTGACTCACCGCCGCCGGCGAACGACGAGGACGGTGATCACGCCGACCACGAGCATGATCGCGGGCAGCCCCATGGGCGCGACGAGCGGGTCGTTCGCGATCAGGACCGCGTTGCCGAGGGCGGTTGGGGCGAGGCCGACCACGACGGGGAGCACGGCGCGCCGGTCGCCCCGATGCACGGCGTACAGGACCAGCGGCGTGAGCAGCCAGGCGGCCAGCAAGAGCAAGAAGGTGAGTTCTGCGGCGTCGAAGCTGAGCCCTGCGCCGTTGTCCATCAGCCAGCCGAAGCTGCCGACGGAGAGCGCCACGATGGCGACCGCTGTAGGTGACCATCGCAGACCGGTGCGTAGGTCGAGGGTCCCGCGCGCCGCGGCCAGGACGAGATAACAGGCGATCACGACGAGCTCGGCGCCCGCGGCCGCGACGACGACCACCCACGGTTCGACCGTACGTCTGACCACGTCGACCGACGGCGGGCAGGCGTGGTCCTGGCAAGGGATCTCCTCAGGCGGGACGACCAAGTAGGCGACCCAGAGCAGGGGAATGCTGAGGAAGCTCACGGCGGCCGTGACGCGGAAGAGATTGCCGGCGGCGGGCCTGGTCGGCGGACGGCGGAGATCGAGGCGCTGGGCGGTCACCGGAACACGATCTCGCTGCGGAGGGCCATCGCATGCTGACCGGTCGGATCGTTTCCGGTGTGTAAACGTCTGTGGTTGGGGGTTGGCAAGGTGTGACATTGCACTTAAGGTCTGTGCAATGTCACACGGTACAGAGCTGAGCGTGGAGCTGACCGGTGGACTGCTGCACGACTGGCAGCAGCGGAACCGGCAGGCGACGATCCCGCACGCGATCACGGAGCTGCGCAAGGCCGGGAACCTGGAGAACCTCCGGCGGCTGGCCGACCCGTCGGTCGGGCCGTACCGCGGGCGGTACCCGTTCCTGGACACCGATCTCTACAAGACGCTGGAGGGCCTCGCCTACGAGGTCGATCGCGACGACGCGCCGGCCGGTGCGCGGGAGTTCTACGACGAGGTCGTCGAACTGCTCGAGCAGGCGCAGGCCGACGACGGCTACCTGAACTCGTACTTCCAGGACCCGGACCAGCCCAAGCAGCCCTGGTCCGACCTCGGCTGGGGTCACGAGCTGTACAACCTCGGCCACCTCATCCAGGCGGCCGTCGCAGCGCGGCGCCGATTGTCCGATGGAAGATTGTTGACAATCGCCCGGCGGTTCGCGGATCTCGTCGTCGAGAAGTACGGCGACCACGGCGAGGAGGTTGTCGACGGGCATCCCGAGGTCGAGATGGCGCTCGTCGAGCTTTATCGTGAAACCGGCGACGAGGACTACCTCACGCAGGCCCGGCTGTTCGTCGACCGGCGTGGTCGGGGGAAGCTCAAGCACACGATCTTCCCGGGGGAGTACTTCCAGGACCACGTGCCGTTCCGCGAGTTGCCGTCCGTCACCGGTCACGCCGTACGGATGGCGTACCTCGCGGCGGGTGCGGCTGACGTACACCTGGAGACCGGCGACCCGACGCTGCTGGCAGCGCTGGAGCGGCTGTGGGACGACATGGTCGCGACCAAGCTGTACCTCACCGGTGGGCTCGGCAGCCGGCACTCCGACGAGGCGATCGGCGACCGGTACGAGCTGCCGTCCGAGCGGGCGTACGCCGAGACATGCGCGGCGATCGCGACGATGCAGTGGGCCTGGCGGATGTTCCGCGCCACCGGCAAGGCGTCGTACCTCGACGTGTACGAGACCGTGCTCTACAACGCTTACGCCGTAGGGCTTTCGGCCGACGGTACGGCGTTCTTCTACGACAACCCGCTGCAGCGCCGCCCGGACCACGAGCAGCGCTCCGGCGCCGAGGACGGCGGCGAACTTCTCCGCCGGTCCTGGTTCGGCTGCCCGTGCTGCCCGCCGAACATCATCCGCTGGATGTCCGAACTCCAGGACCACGTCGCGCTCCACCGCGACGACACGTTGTACGTCGGCATCTACGCGGACGCCCGCGTCACCACCGAGGATCTCACCGTCACCGTCACCACCAACTACCCGTGGGACGGCGAGATCACGCTGACCGTCGAGGACGCACCGGCGGAGGAGCGAGCGATCGCCCTCCGCATCCCGCGATGGGCTTCGGATGCGCAGCTCGACGGACAGTCCGTAGACGCCGGCTGGGCCGTGACAACCCGAAACTTCAAGCGTGGCGACGTACTGCGGCTGACGTTGCCGATGGCACCGAGAGCGCACGGATCGCACCCGTACCTCGATGCGACCCGAGGCGCGATCGCCGTCGCCCGCGGACCGCTGGTCTATTGCGTCGAGCAACAAGATTCCGCGGCACCGGTCGACGACCTGCTGCTCACGCCGACCGCCGTGACCAAGGCGATCGCGCGCCGCCAGGACGACCATCTCGTGCTGGAACTGACCGCCGGTATCGCGCCGGCGCCGCCTCCCGAGCTCTATCCCGTGCTCACCGAACAGACCCCAGGATCCGCCATCGACGAGGTACCGGTGACGTTCGTGCCGTACTTCCTCTGGGGAAACCGTCAGGCCCTGGCCATGCGTGTATGGCTGCGAACGGAAAGAGAAGACTGATGAAGAGAACTTCCATGCTGGTGGGGCTCGTGGCATCGGCGGCGCTCGCGCTGACCGCGTGCGGCGGCAACAGTTCCGGCGCTAAAGGTGAATCCGCCGGCCCCGGCGCCAAGGCCGCGCAGGGCGGCACGCTTCAGGTGCTCGCGAACGCAGCGTTCTCGCACCTCGACCCGGCCCGCGGTTTCGACGGTGGCGTCAACAACTTCTACCGGCTGATCTACCGCACGCTCACCACCCAGGGCGCCGCGCCGGGGGCCGACGGCACCAAGATCGTGCCGGACCTCGCGACCGACACGGGCAAGCCTTCCGACGGCGGCAAGACCTGGACGTTCACGCTGAAGGACGGCCTGTTCTTCGAGACCGGTGCGCCGATCACGAGTGCCGACGTGAAGTGGGGTGTCTCGCGTGCCTGGGATCCGGAGATCGGCATCGGCTCGCCGTACGCGAAGCAGTTGATCGCCGCGCCCGCGTCGTACCAAGGGCCCTACAAGTCGGGTGACCTGCCGACGATCGTGACGCCGGACGCCAAGACGATCGTGTTCCACCTGAAGAAGCCGTACGCCGACTTCGGCAGCGTAGTCGCGCAGAACACCTTCACGCCGGTGCCGAAGGGACAGGGCGCGGGCAACTCGCTGGACAGCAAGCCGATCGCGTCCGGGCCGTACAAGGTCTCCGAGAACAAGCCGGGCGCGTCGCTCAAGGTGGTCCGCAACGACAAGTGGGACAAGAAGACCGACGACGTGCGGACGGCCAACCCGGACGCGTTCCAGTGGACCTTCGGCCTCGACCCGGCGACGATCGACGAGCGGATGATCGCCGGCCAGGGCACCGACGCCGACGCGATCGCCGGCACCATCCAGGCCGCTTCGGTCGCGCGCATCCAGACGCCGCAGCTCAAGGAGCGCACGATGAGCGGTCTCGGCGGCTGTACGACGTACATGGGGCTGAACTCCACGAAGAAGCCGCTCGACAACGTGAAGGTGCGGCAGGCGATCAACCTCGCGGTCAACAAGCAGACCGTCCGCGACGCGGTCGGCGGATCGACCCTCGCGGAGATCGCCACCAGCATCCAGCCGCCGACCATTGCCGGCCGGGTGGACTACGACCCGTACCCGAGCCCGGACCACAAGGGTGACGTCGACGGCGCCCGCAAGCTGCTCACCGAGGCCGGCTTCGCCAATGGCTTCACCATGACGCTCGACACTCGCGCGCAACCGAAGATGCAGGCGATGGCGGTCGCGATCCAGCAGGCGCTCGAGCCGCTGAAGATCACCGTGAAGATCAACACCATCGACACCGCGACGTACTACGAGGTCATCGGTACGACGTCGCAGCAGCACGACGCGGCGATCACCGGCTGGTGCCCGGACTGGCCGTCCGGCGCGACCTTCCTGCCGCCGCTGTTCGACGGCCGCAACATCACCCCGAAGGGCAACAGCAACCTGGCGCAGCTGAACGACCCGGGCGTGAACGCGAAGATCGACGAGATCGCCAAGCTGACCGATGTGAAGGCTGCGAATGCGGCGTACGGCGAACTGGACAAGCAGATCATGGCGCTGGCGCCGGTCGTCCCGCTGCTGTACGAGAAGGTCCTGATGCTTGTCGGTAGCAACATTGGTGGCGCCTACCTGCACGACGGGTTCTCGGGCGGCATCGACCTGGTGTCGGTCGGACTCAAGGACAGCAGCAAGTGACAACAAGTCCGACCCTTGCCGAAGTCGAGGAGGTGGTGCCGTCGTCGGCACCGCCCACCTCGGGCCGGCGGATCCTCACCGCGGTCACCAGGGACAAGGGCGCGCTCGCGTGCCTGGTGTTCCTGGCGATCGTGGTCCTGATGGCGGTCGCCGCGCCGCTGATCACCAAGCTCAGCGGCTGGGGGCCGTACCAGTTCGACTCGGCCGCGATCAACTCCGACCTCGGCGGCGTACCGCACGGTTCGCTCGGCGGGATCAGCGGCTCGCACTGGTTCGGCGTCGAGCCGCAGAACGGCCGCGACCTGTTCGCGCGGATCGTGTACGGCGCGCGCGTGTCGATCACGATCTCGCTCTCGGCGACCCTGCTGACCGGGATCCTCGGCGTCGTGCTCGGCATGCTCGCCGGGTTCTACCGCGGCTGGGTCGACCAGGTGATCTCCCGGCTGATGGACTTCCTGATGGCGTTCCCGGCGCTGATCTTCATGATCGCGATCCTGTCGTCGCTGCCGTCGGGTAACCGGCCGGTGCTGCTGGTCGTGGTGATCAGTGCGTTCGGCTGGCCGTACCTGGCGCGGGTGATCCGCGGCCAGACGATGACGCTGGCGAACCGCGAGTTCGTCGAGGCGGCGCGGGCGTCCGGGGCGAAGGACTCGCAGGTGGTGTTCCGGGAGATCCTGCCGAACCTGCGCGGCTCGATCGTCGTGATGACGACGCTCGCGATCCCCGGCTACATCGGCACCGAGGCGGGCCTGTCCTTCCTCGGCGTCGGTGTCTCGCCGCCGACCGCTTCCTGGGGCCAGATGATTTCGAGCTCGGTGAGCTGGTACTCGGTGGACCCGATGTTCTTCGCGATCCCCGGCCTGTTCCTGTTCCTCACCGTGCTCTCCCTGACCGTCCTCGGCGACAAGATCCGAACCCTCATCGACCAAGGAGAAGCCGCATGATGCGCTATGTCCTCGGCCGCCTTGGGGGCGTCGTCCTGATCCTGCTGGCCGTTTGCCTGTTCACGTACCTGATCTTCTTCAAGCTCTCACCGGATCCCGCGGTGATGATCTGCGGCAAGACATGTACGCCGGAGCGCATCGACTCGATCCGTGACGTGCTCGGGCTCAACCAGCCGCTCCTCACGCAGTTCTGGGACTTCCTGAGTGGGATCTTCGCGGGCCGCGACTACGGCTCGGTGCACTGCTCGGCGCCGTGTCTCGGGTACAGCTTCCAGACCAACGAGTCGGTGTGGAGCATGATCACCGCGCGGCTGCCAGTGAGCATCACGGTCGCTGTGGGTGCCGCCGTACTGTGGCTGCTCGTCGGCGTGATCGGTGGTCTGGTCAGCGCGGTCAAGCAGGGCACGTGGTGGGACCGGTCTGCGATGGGCCTTGCGCTCGGCGGTGTGAGCGTGCCGAACTACGTGCTCGCGTTGGTGCTGCAGTACGTGCTCGTCGTAAAGCTGCAACTGCTGCCGTTCCCGTCGGCGGTGCCGTTCGCGGACGACCCGCTGCTGTGGCTCGAGTCGTACCTGATGCCGTGGGTCGTGCTCGCCGTCGGCTACGCGTGTCTGTACGCACGGCTGACCCGGAGCAATGTCATCGACACGCTGGCCGAGAACTACTACCGGACCGCGCGGGCCAAGGGACTGAGCGGCGCGCTGATCATGCGCCGGCACGCGTTGCGGCCCGCGCTGACGCCGATCACCACGATCTTCGGGATGGATTTCGCCGGCCTGCTCGGCGGCGCGCTGATCACCGAGACCGTGTTCGGACTGAACGGGATCGGCAAGATGGCCGCCGACTCGATCGCCAAGAACGACCAGCCGGTGATCATGGCGGTCACCCTGCTCGCCGCCTTCTTTGTTGTCATCGGCAACGTCGTGGTGGACCTGCTGTACACGGCCCTCGATCCGCGGGTACGGGTGGTGTCGTCATGAGTGACGAATTGTTCGTTGTCGACAATCTGACTGTCACATTGCCGACGAGCCGCGGACCGGTCGACGTGGTGAAGAACGTGTCGTTCACGGTCGGCCGGGACGAGACGGTCGGGATCGTCGGCGAGTCCGGGTCGGGCAAGTCGATGACCGCCCTCGCCGTACTCGGGCTGCTGCCACGTGGCGCCCGTACGTCGGGCAGCGTCCGGCTGGACGGTGCCGAGTTGCTAGGGCGCTCGGATCGCGACCTGAAATCCGTGCGTGGCAACGCGATCTCGATGGTGTTCCAGGACCCGTTGTCGTCGCTGAATCCCTATTACACCGTCGGTTTGCAGATCGAGGAGATGTACCGGACGCATCGCGGTGGAACGCGACGGGCCGCCCGGCGGGTCGCGATCGAGGCGCTGGAGCGAGTGCACATCCCGGATGCGGCGCGCCGGGTCGACCACTACCCACACCAGTTCTCCGGCGGTATGCGGCAGCGCGTGATGATCGCGATGGCGTTGTGCTGTTCGCCGTCGTTGCTGATCGCGGACGAGCCGACGACCGCGCTGGACGTGACCGTGCAAGCGCAGATCCTGGAGCTGCTCAGCGAGCTGCAGTCCACGACCGGGACCGGGATGATGTTCATCACCCACGATCTCGCGGTGATCAGCTCGATCGCCCAGCGGGTGCTGGTGATGCAGTCGGGTGATCCGGTCGAGTACGGGACCGCGGAGCAGGTGTTCTCGGATCCGCGGCACGAGTACACGCGGATGCTGCTGGACGCCGTACCGCGGATCGATGACGAGGTGGCACTGTGACTTTGCTTGAGGTGCGCGGGGTGACGAAGGAGTTCGTCACCAGGGGCGAAGGGACGATGGCTCGCAAGTCGGTGTTCACGGCGGTCGACGACGTGAGCTTCGAGGTGGAGCTCGGTGAGACGCTCGCGATCGTGGGGGAGTCGGGCAGTGGCAAGTCCACGACCGCGCGGATCGCGGCCCGGTTGCTCGAGCCGACCGCCGGGGCGGTCGTGTTCGACGGGCAGGACGTGACGAGGGCCAGGGGCAAGGAACTGGCGTCGTTCAGGAATAACGTGCAGGTGGTGTTCCAGGATCCGTTTTCGTCGCTGAACCCGCGGTACACGGTGGAGGGGATCGTCACTGCGCCGCTGACGTACCAGGGGATCACGCCGAAGGGCGGGCGGCGGGCGTTCACGCAGGAGCTCATGGAGCGGGTCGGGCTGAACCCGGACCATTGCCGGCGGTACCCGGCGCAGTTCTCCGGCGGCCAGGCGCAGCGGATCGGGATCGCCCGGGCGCTCGCGGTGAACCCGAAGCTGGTGATCTGCGACGAGGCGGTGTCGGCGCTCGACGTGTCGATCCAGGCGCAGGTGCTGGAGCTGCTGATGCGGCTGCAGCGGGAGAGCGGGTTCAGCTACGTCTTCATCGCGCACGACCTGGCCGTCGTACGGCAGATCTCACAGCGGGTCGCGGTAATGAACCGAGGCAGAATCGTCGAGGTGGGGACACGGGACCAGGTGTTCGGGGATCCTCAGGACGAGTACACGAAGACGCTGCTGGCCGCCGTACCGCGGATCAACCCGGAATGGGACGCCAGACGCAGGGGGAAGAAGGCTTCATGACGAGCTACACGATTCCGGGGATGCATGTTCGTGAGCACGAGGTTTCGGTGCCGCTGGACTGGTCCGACCCGGGCGAGTCGATCACCGTGTTCGCGCGGGAGCTGATCGATCCGACGCGGAAGGACGAGGACCTGCCGTGCCTGCTGTTCCTGCAGGGCGGACCCGGTGGGAAGGGCCCGCGACCGACCGGGGTGTCGGGGTGGATCGAGCACGCGCTGAAGAACTACCGGGTCGTGTTGATGGACCAGCGCGGCACGGGCCGGAGTACGCCGGTCAGCGGGCGGCGGATGGCGTCGATGTCGGCCGAGGAAGGCGCCGACTACCTGGCGTGTTTCCGGGCGGGCTCGATCATCTCGGACGCCGAGCAGCTGCGGAACAAGGTCTTCGGCGGCCGCCGCTGGTCGACACTCGGCCAGAGCTACGGCGGTTTCCTCACGCTCACCTACTTGTCCAAGGCGCCGGATGCCTTGACCGCGTGCTACGTGACCGGTGGGCTCGCGTCGATCGACCCGTCGGCGGCCGAGGTGTACCGGCGGACCTATCCGCGGGTGGCGGCCAAGAACCGGGAGTTCTACCGGCGGTACCCGCACAACGAGGAGCGGATCGGCCGGATCGCGGACCGGCTGGCAGAGTCCGAAGTACTGCTGCCGGACGGCGATCGGCTGACGGTACGGCGGTTGCAGTCGCTCGGGATCGACTTCGGGATGAAGCCCGGGTACGAGCGCATCCACTGGCTGATCGACGAGGCCTTCGACGGCGACGAACTGTCCGACGGCTTCCTCGGCCAGGTGCTGGGAGCGTCGTCGTACGTCGGCGGACCGCTGTTCGCCGCGCTGCAGGAGAGCATCTACGGATCCGGTGACGGGGCGACCGGGTGGGCGGCCGAGGCGGAGCGGGCGCGGCATCCCGAGTTCGCCGAGGACGCGCGGCCGCTGCTGTTCACCGGCGAGATGATGTACCCCTGGATGTTCGAGGAGATCCGCGGGCTGCGGCCGTTCCAGGGCGCGGTCGAGGTGCTGGCGCAGCGGCCGCGGTGGCCGGAGCTGTACGACCTCGAGCGGCTGGCCGCGAACGACGTACCGGTGGCGGCTGCGGTGTATTTCGACGACATGTACGTCGACTCCGGGTTGCAGCTGGACACCGCGCACCGGGTCGGCAACGTGCAGGCGTGGGTGACGAACGAGTACGAGCACGACGGGCTGAGCACGCAGCGGGTCTTCGAGCGGCTCACCGAGCTGGTCGCCTCCATCGGGGGTGGCATCCCTCATCGCTGATGACCGGTGCTTCACAATAGGCGGCGACCCCAGGAGGTGAACCATGGCTGCCGATTCGATCGGGCCGCTGCCGAGCGTACGGCGGCTGGCGCAACGCGAGAACCTGCGCGACAGCGTCGCCAATGCCCTGCGGGCGGCGGTGATCTCCGGCGAGCTGAAGCCGGGGGAGGTGTACTCGGCGCCGACGCTCGGCGCGCGGTTCGGGGTCTCCGCGACGCCGGTCCGCGAGGCGATGCTGGACCTGGTCCGCGAGGGCCTGGTGATCTCGTTGCGGAACAAGGGCTTCCGGGTCACCGACGTGTCCGACGAGGACCTCGACAACCTGGCGGCGCTCCGCCAGCTGATCGAGCCGCCGACGATCCGGGACGTCGTACCCGCGATCCCGGCGAAGGACTACCCGCGGTTGCGGCGGCTGGCCGAGGACATCGTGGTGGCTGCCCAGGCCGGCGACCTGATCGCGTACATCGAGGCCGACCGGGTCTTCCACGTGACGCTGCTCGCGTACTCCGGCAACCAGAAACTCGTCGACGTCGTGTCGGACCTGCGCTCGCAGACGCGCCTGCTCGGCCTCACTCCACTGGTCGAGAGCGGCCGCCTGGTCCCGTCCGCCACCGAACACCACGAACTGCTGGACCTGGTAGAGGCCGGCGACGGCGAGGGCGCCGAGCAACTGATGCGCCGCCACATCGGCCACGTCCGAGGACTGTGGGCCCGGTCGTCGTGACAGGTTGCGGCCACTCTGCGCCCTGACACCCGGATCGTTGGGACGCTGGCGGTATGGGTCAGATGCGGTGGTTGGGCGTGGTGAGTGTGGCGCTGGTGCTGGCCGGGTGCAGCGGTGAGTCCGGGAACTGGTCGCAGGGTGGGGCGACGCCGGTCAGCAGTACGCCGACGTCCATCGTCACGCCTACCCCGCGGCCCACTCCGAAGCCGACGCCGAAGCCGACGGTGAAGCCCAAGCCGGTTGTGCCGGAGGCGGACTGCACCGGGTCGTTCAAGGACGGCAGGTTCAACTTCTCGGGCAGCAACATCTTCATTTCCGACCAGGGCTTCACCTGCAACGGCGGGCAGATGGTCGGGTACGAGCGGCACAAGACCGCCATCACCTTCTACGTCGGCAACAAGCACGTCACGCTCGGGCCGAAGAAGTCCGCGGCGATCGGCGGCTACCGGATCCGGGTCGGGATCGCGAACAGCAAACAGGCCACCTTCACGATCGACCGGATCACCTCTACCTAGGAGACGGGGACCTAGGAGATCACGCTCAGCGCCTGCTTCGCGGTGGCGGCAGCGTCGGCGCCGTACGTGCTGGTGAGCCGGTCGAGGAACGTGGGGTGGTCCAGGCTGTACTCCTGGGTGCCGACCGTCTCCAGCACCGTGGTCGCCAGCGTGCAGCCGAGGTGGGCGGCCGCTTCGTGGTCGAGTCCGGCGGCGCGGCCGGTCAGGTAGCCGGCCCGGAAGGCGTCGCCGCCACCGGTCGGGTCGACCAGGTTCGGCGCGGGCACCGCCGGGACCTTCGCGAGGATCCCGCTGCTGTCCTCGATCACGACGCCGTCGCCGCCGTGGGTCGTGACGCGTACGCCGACCCGCTCGAGGATCTCGTCGTGGCTCCAGCCGGTCTTCTGCACCATCAGCCCGGCCTCGTACTCGTTGCTGAACAGGTACGCCGCGCCGTCGACGAGCGTGCGGATGTCGGCACCGTCCATCCGCGCCATCTGCTGCGACGGGTCGGCCGCGACCGCGATGCCGTGCTGCTTGGCCAGCTGGGTGTGCTTGAGCATCGCTTCCGGGTCGTCGGCGCCGATCAGCACCAGGTCGACACCGCCCGCGGCCTGATGGATCGCGCCCAGGTCGAGCTCACGCGCCTCGGCCATCGCTCCGGTGTAGAACGAGGCGATCTGGTTCGCGTCCAGGTCCGTCGTACAGGTGAACCGGGCAGTGTGTACGTTCGCGCAGACGCGGACGTGCGAGATGTCCACGCCGGCCGCTGTCAGCGCCGCGCCGTACTCGACGAAGTCGGCGCCGACCGAGCCGACGAGCAGCGACGGGAACCCGAGCTGGGCCATGCCGTAGCAGATGTTGGCGCCGACGCCGCCGCGGTGGACGACCAGCTCGTCGACCAGGAACGAGAGGGAGACCTTGTGCATCTGTTCCTCGAGGAACTGGTCCTTGAACCGGCCCGGGAACGTCATCAGGATGTCGGTCGCGATCGATCCGGCGACGGCGATGCGCATACGGGGTGCTCCCTCGAGGTGGGGTGGGTGTCAGTCCAACGAACAACCCATAGAGACTACAGGCGACCGATCTAATACACGGAGGGGTGAATTTCCATGGGCCATCAGGTACCGGTGACCGAGGAACTGCACGACTACATGCTCGCCCACGGCATGCCGCTGGACGAGATCGCGACCGAATTGCGCGCCGAGACCGAGAAGCTCGGCAGCGCCGCGGGGATGCTGACCACCGCGGACCAGGCCGGTCTGCTGACCACGCTGACCCGTCTGATCGGCGCCCGCCGGGCGGTCGAGATCGGCACCTTCACCGGCTTCTCCGCGCTGGCGATCTCCCGCGGGCTGCCCGACGACGGCGAGCTGATCTGCCTGGACGTCGACGCGGACTGGACCTCGATCGGCCGCAGGTACTGGGAGCGGGCCGGGGTCGCGGGCAAGATCGACCTGCGGATCGGCGACGCGCACGAGTCGGTGACGAAGCTCGACGGCGAGTTCGACCTGGCCTTCGTCGACGCCGACAAGGGCTGGTACATCCAGTACTTCGAGGCGGTGCTGCCGCTGATCCGGCCGAACGGGCTGCTGCTGTTCGACAACACGCTGGCCGGCGGCCGGGTGGTGGACGCGGACGGCCCGGCGGACCGCAAGGAGTTCAACGCGCACGTCGCCAAGGACGACCGCGTCGACGTGATCATGCTCGGGATCGGCGACGGGCTGACCCTGGTCCGGAAGAAGTGAGCCGCGCGAAATGAGCAAGAAGGCGGCGCCTCGGCTGGCGGTGACGGATCTGCAGCACAAGTACGGCGACCGTCCCGTGATCGAGGGCCTCACGTTCACGTTGCGGGCCGGCCAGGCGATCGCCCTGGTCGGGCCGAACGGCGCGGGCAAGACGACCGTGCTGAAGTGCATCGTCGGCGCGGCCGAGCCGGCGGCCGGGAAGATCCTGCTCGACGGTCTGCCGATCGACGAGCGCGCCGAGGCGGTACGCCGGGACGTCGCCACCCTGCTCGACGACCTGGACTTCTTCCCGGACCTGACCGCGGCCGAGCATCTCGACCTGCTCGCCCGCGCGCACGGCAACTCGTCGCCGGAAGACCTGGTGGACACGACGCTGCACGACATCGGTCTGCTGCCGGCTGCCGATCAGCTGCCGGGCTCGCTGTCGTCCGGCCAGCGCCGCAGGCTCGCGCTGGCGACGGCGCTGGTCCGCCCGCGCAAGCTGATGGTCCTCGACGAGCCTGAGGCCCGCCTCGACACCGGCGGCGTGCAGTGGCTGTCCGACCGCCTCCTCGAGGAGAAGAAGTCTGGTACGGCGATCCTCTTCGCGAGCCACGACCCGGCCCTGGTCGAGACGGTCGCGGACTCCGTCGTCACCCTCACTCCGCTCCCATGAGCGCTGCCGACGGGCCGGTGCGGTTCGATCCATCGGACTTCGGGACGATCCCGTCGTCGCGGGCGCTGCGGTCGTGGATGCGCACGACGCGGCGGCAGCACGCGGACCGGTCGTTCTGGGAGATCTTCGAGGACGTGTACCTGGTCCTGTTCACCCTGGCGATGGTCGGGGCGACGGGCGGGAACGTCGTACGGCATCTGAACTCGAACGCGGCGACCTGTACGTCGTGGACGTGCGGACAGCTGACGTCGTGGTTGCCGTGGATCGTCATGCCGTTGCTGCTGGCAACCACGATCCGGGTGCTGCTCGCGGTAGGCCCGGTGTCGGCGTCGCGGGCGACCGGGTTCTGGTTGCTGGCGACTCCGGTGAACCGAGCTTCCTTGCTGCGACCGGCGTACCGCTTGGTGATCGCCTCGGTCGCGGTGATCGGCGTCGTCGCGGGTGCAGTCATCTGGGCCCTGCTCGGCGAGCCGTGGTTCGACGTGATCGAGGCCGCCGTACTGATCGGCGCCTTGCTCGTTTGCGCCGCAGTCGCGACCGTCTGGGCCCAGCAGACCACACGTCGTTCCAAGTGGGCCTTGAGGGTTTCGGACGTGCTGCTGGCGGCTGCCGTGATCCCGGCAGTGTTCCTGGCCTTCCGCCCAGGCGAGGACCGCTTCACCAACCACATCATCACCTCGACATTCACCGTTCGTGATGCAGGCGGGCTGACTTCCGGTCAGCTGTACTTGCTGCTGTTGTGCGCGATGGCGGTTGTGGTTGGTGTGGTGTTGGCGGTGCTAGCCTCGCGGACGCTTGATCGGCTCGGGCGGATCAGTGTGATTGCCGGGGGCGAACTGCTGGCTGGTCTCGCGGGGGCGGCCAGCAGTCTTGATGTCAGCATGCTTGGTGACGTGATCGCCGGGCGGCACTGGCGGCTGAAAGGGCGGGTGCGTTCCCGCCGCGGTCGGGGTGCGGACGGGGCCGCGATCGTGCATCGCGAGTTCCACCGGATCCTGCGCTGGCCGCGCCGGATCGCGGTCGCGTTCGGGCTGCTCGTCGTCCCGTATGCGGTCCACGGCGCCGGCTTCCACGTCCTCGTACCGATAGCGGCCGCGATCGCCGGCTTCATCGCCGTACGGCCGATGCTCGACGGGCTCCGCACCGCGTGCCGCTCGACCGGCCTGGTGCGTGCGCTCGGCTGGGACCTCCGCGAGTTGCGGGTGGTGATGGCCGTCGTCCCCGGCCTGTTCACGATCGTCTGGGCGGCCTGCGCCTATCCCGCGGTCGGCAGCGCGACCTCCAGCTTCGCCGTGGCCGCCGCCGTCATCTCCGGTACTGTCCGGCAGGCGTCCGCGCGGCCGCCGTCGTACGCCGGACCGCTGGTCACGTCCCCGATGGGCGCGATCCCGCCCGGCCTGTTCTCCCAGCCGGCCCGCGGCTTCGACCTCCTGGTCCTGTGCCTGGCGCCGGTCCTGTTCAACCTCAGCAGCCTCTGGGTCGTCGTGATCCCGTCCGTCGTCCTGATGCTGATGTTCGCGGTCCGCCCCAAGACTGCCTGACCGGTCAGTGGTGGTTGCAGGTTCTTGGTGCGGACAGGTACCTTGTGTCGCATGGTAGCGGAGAAGGTCTTCACCCAGCTGCGCCGCGGGACGCTGGAGTTCTGCGTCCTCGCGCTGTTGCAGGGAGAGCCTCGTTACGGTTTCGAGTTGGTGAAGGCGCTGGGCGAGGTCGACGGTCTGGTGACCACCGAGGGGACGATCTACCCACTGCTGGCCCGGCTACGACGGGAAGGCCTGGTGGAGACGAGCTGGCGCGAGTCCGAGTCCGGACCGCCGCGGCGGTACTACACATCGACGGCCGAGGGCGGCCAGGCGCTGGCTGCATTCACCGCGGACTGGCAACGGTTCTGCGCCTCGGTCGACGCGATCCTTGAGAATGGGAGACGGGGATGAACGTGGAGCAGGACAACGACCGGCTGGTCGACGCGTACCTGAAAGAGCTGGCGAAGGCAGCCGAGGCGTTGCCGGCAGCGCGCCGGACCGAGCTGATCGACGACATGAAGGCGCACATCGCCGAGGAGCGCGCGGCCGGTGCCTCCTCGGAGAGCGAGATCCGGCAGATCCTGCAGCGCCTCGGCGACCCGCAAGAGATCGTTGCCGCGGCCACCGAGGGTCTGGTCCTGGTGGAGGTCCCACCGAAGCTGCGCCCGAGCGACATGGTCGCCCTCGCGCTGGTGTTCCTCGGTCCCTATCTGCCGAGCATCTGGGTGCCGATGATCGCCTACGTGATCGGCATCGGGATGCTGTGGTCGTCGAACCGCTGGACCGTCGCGTGGAAGCTCCTCGGCACACTCAACTGGCCGCTCGCGTACGCCGTCCTGCTCGGGATGGAGGCCACCATCCAGCCGCCGTGGGCGCTGAGCATCACAGTTGACACCCTGATCGGAGTCGCCCTGCTGGTCGGCATGGTGCTGGCGGCGAAGGCGCCCGCCAAGGTGCAGCCGGCCGGTCAGGCCTCGTAGCGAAGCCACTTTCGGTCGACCTCTGCCGGGAGGTCGACCTGGTGCCGGCGAGCGAAGAGCAGAAGCTGGCAGAGTACGTCGGCGAACTCCTGGTGGAACGTGGCGCGGATGTCGTCCGGTGTCGCGCCCTTGGCTCGCGCGCGGCCGGTGTGCTGGAGATAGGCCTGCGTGAGTTCGCCGACCTCCTCCTGGAGTTTCAGCAGGAACCAGTCCGGGTCGCGGTCGAAGCCCAGTCGCTCGCCGTACCCGACCGAGATCTTCTCCAACCGCGCTGTCAGCTCTTCGAGATCCACGAACCTACCCAATCAGCTCGCACCGACAATCGCCGATCCATCGGTCCAGAATGGGGGGCCAGAATGGGGGGATGGATGCGGTGGCGTGGCTACTGGAGTCAAGGGAGCCGGCGGTTCGGGGGATGGCCCGACGGGACCTGCTGGGGGAGGAACACGCGGAGGACGTACTGAGCGGGGCGATCGTGAGTCGATTGCTGACCGACGCCTGCGCGGACCGGCGGGCGTACAAGAAGTGGACCGGCGCCCACTGGCGGATCGTTTCGCTGGCGGAACTGGAGGTACCGGCGCAGGAACCGCGGGCGGTGGCGGCGGCCGAGTACGACCTGGCCGAGATCATGCGCTCTCTGAAGTACGGCGTGGCTGTCATCGACGGGCTGGTGCGCAGGTGCGGGTCCATCGAGGGCAACACACTCGGCGCCTGCAGCCGGTTCGGTATGGCTGCCGATCCACGGGTGCAGCGGTTGGCCGAAGGGTTGATCGAGTGGCAGTGGCCGGACGGCGGCTGGAACTGCGACCGGAGCGCGTCTGGCCGGCGATCGTCGTTCCACGAGACGCATGCTGCTGCTTGGGGACTCCACGAGTACTACCGAGCCACGGGCGAGGCAGCGGCCCGAGACGCCGCGCTTCGGGCAGGGGAGCTGTTTCTGGAACACCGGCTGTTCCGCAGCCTCGCGACCGGTGAGGTCATCAACCCGCGGTGGTTGCGCCCGAGCTATCCGCCGTACTGGCATTACGACATCCTGCAGGCCCTGCTCGTGTTGTCACGGCTCGGGCTGGGGAAGGACGAGCGCGCCACTGACGCACTGGACGAGTTGGAGCGCCGGCGTCGCCCGGACGGACGGTGGAACGCGGGCACGCCGTGGTGGGGTCCGCTCGGCGGCAACCGTACGCCGGAAGTCGTCGACTGGGGGCGCAGTGGACCGAACGAGATGATCACGCTCAACGCCCTGCGGGTTCTGAAGGCCGCAGGGCGTTGAGGGAGCGTCAGGATCAGGCGGTCGGCTCGTCGCCGTTGGAGGCCGGTTGCTCCTCGGCGGCCGGCGCGTCCGGGAACGGGTCGAGGTCCGGGAGGCTGAGGTCCGGATCGGTGTTCGGGTCCGGGGCGGCCGGCGCCTCCGCGGCAGCGGCGCCGTCGGCCTGCAGGCTCGGCGGGGCGGTGGCCCAGACCGCCGCAGCGGCGCGGGCGGCGTCGGCGGCGTCGGTCTGGCGCTCGTAGTTCTTGATGTCGAGCGCGTACGCCTTCACCACCGCGGACAGGTCCTTGCGCAACTGCCGGTGGGTCCAGAGCGCGTAGGCCTGCGTCCGGGCCTCGATGAAGTTCTTCAGTTCCTGCATCTGGGCCGGGGTCATGTCGTCCTCCGAGTGGCCGGGGGTGAATTCGCCGCGGGCGATCGCGGCGCGGGCGGGGTCGCCGGGGCAGTCGGTAGGCTCCGGGCGGACCGCGGAGTGCGGCCGGATCGCCGTACCGCGGGGATAGATTCTGCGGAAGTCGGCGATCACTCCGCGGGTGGTCGCCTTCATCGCGGCCGACGGCTGCTCCCCGGTGACCAGGATCAGCAGAATCGCGCCGTACCGTTCGTTCACGTCGGTGCCGCCGTTGGCGCCGGACTGGGTCCGCAGGCCGCGCAACGTCCAGGCGCGGCCGGCCTGGTCGACCGCGATCTGGTACGCGATGTCGGACCAGCCGCGGGTGTCCATGTGGTAGTCCTGCCAGCCACGCAACGCGGACGCGACGGCCGCCTGGGAGTGGATGACACTCGTCGATCCGGTGCCCGGCCAGTGGATGACAGCGCCTTCGACCCGCGACACGGTCAGGTTGCCCGGTCCACCGTTCGGCGGGCGCGCGTTCCACGCGGACCGGGGCAGATATTCGACCATCAGTGCTCCTCACATGCCTCACAGCGCCACATACCCACCGTTGGCGCTCGGTAATCAACCGATCACACTCGGCATGCGCTCGTCAAGCGATGATCACATCCAATCAGCCTTGGGGTTCGACCTCAGGAAAGCAGGGGGAGTAGTTGGTCGCCGATGCGGATGATTTCTTCGCGGTACGGCGTGTCGGAGAGGATGAAGTGGGTGATGCCGAGGTCGCGGTACTTGTTGAGGGACTTGGCGACGTCGTCGGGGGAGCCGACCAGCCAGGTGGTGCCGGCACCGCCACCGCCGTACTTACCCGGGGCGGTATAGAGGTTGTCGTCGAGGACCTCGCCGCGTTCGGCCAGGTCGAGGAGGCGTTGCTGGCCGACTGCCTTGAACCAGCGGGCGTCGCGCGAGCCGTGCGTTTCCGCCATCTTCGCGACCTTCGCCTCGGCGTCCGCCCAGGCCTCCTCGGTGGTGTCGCGGACGAGCGTGGTGATCCGCAGCCCGAATTCCAGCGGCGGATGCTCGCGACCTAGTTCGTTCTCCAGCTCGCGCAGCCGAGCGATCCGTGCGGCGACCCCGTCGAGCGGCTCACCCCAGAAGAGTTGTACGTCGGCATCCGTCGCGGCGACCTGTTGCGCGGCATCCGACGCGCCACCGAAGTACAACCGCGGATGCGGACGGCCTTCCCGTACGACGGGACGTGTCGCGACCGTGGAGCCGGTGACGGAGAAGTACTCGCCGGCGAACGTCACGTTCTCCTCGGTCCACAAGCGCCGTACCAGTTGGAGGAATTCCTTCGTGCGGGCGTACCGCTGCGGCTGGTCGCCCTCGCTGTCGCCGTACGCCGCGAGGTTGTCCTGGCCGGAGACGATGTTGACCAGCAGCCGCCCGCCGGTCAGTTGGTCGAGCGTGCTCGCCGCGGACGCGAAGTGGGCGGGATGCCAGTATCCGGGCCGGATCGCGGCCAGCGGCTGGAACGTCGTGGTCCGCGCGGCCAGTGCGGTCGCGACCGTGAACGTGTCGGGCCGGCCCCACCCGGTGCCGAGCAGCGCGCCGGACCACCCGTGGTCCTCGGTGAGCCGGGCCAGCTCGGTCAGCCGCTCGATGCTGTTGTGTCCCTGGACGGCGTCGTCCCCCCGGTGACCGGGATCGACCTGGTTCGGGATGTACCAGAGAAAAGTCATGAGAAGAACATTAAATGCACTCGATTAGTCGACTTTGAGGTGTCTCGCGGGCTGGTCGTCCGAGGCATTGACATCGTTGTCGGGGGCGACGACGATACGTTCTCGAAACGTTTCCAACCTCGGTGAGCCGAGCCGCCATGAAGCATCTCGAGGAGATCGTGTGAATCGTCGTGTGCAGATTCTGAAGGTTCTGACGGCCGGGGCGATCCTGCTCGCCGCGGCCCTCGTGCCACAACCCGCCGGTGCCGCCGGTGGGTCCGACGGTGCGACCGCGACCGCGCGGGCCCGTGTCGCGGCCGACGTACTGATGGGCTCGTACGAGCCGAACAAGGCCTGGTTCCCGTCGAGCTGGTGGAACTCCGCGGTCGCGTTGCAGACCATCGGCGACTACATGCAGCGCACCGGCGACCGGCGCTACCTGGGGCAGCTGGACAACACGTTCGAGAAGGACAAGGGCGTGTTCCCGGCCGGGTACCTGTCCGGCGACCCGCTGCTCGGCAACTTCACCAGCCGCGCCATCGACGACTCCGAGTGGTGGGGCCTGACCTGGATCCAGGCGTACGACCTGACCAAGAACCGCAAGTACCTCGACATGGCGATCACGATCGCGGAGTACGTCGAGGGCTACTGGGACCCGAGCTCGTGCGGCGGGGGAGTGTGGTGGGACGGCGAACGCACCTACAAGAACGCCGTCACCAACGGACTCTGGATCCGCCTGACCGCCGAACTGCACAACCGCCTGCCGCGCGACACTCGCTGGCTCGGCCGTGCGCAGGAAGGCTGGAACTGGTTCACCGGCAGCGGCATGATCAACTCCGCCGGCCTCGTCAACGACGGCCTGAAGAGCAACTGCGAGAGCAACGGCGACACGGTCTGGAGCTACAACCAGGGCCTCGCGATCGGCGCCGGCCTCGAGCTGTGGCGCGCGACCCGCGACCCGAAACTGCTGACCACGGTACGGCGGCTGGCGGACGCCGCGATCGCTCCGGGCGGCCTCGTCACCGACGGCGTCCTGACGGAGGCCTGCGATGCGCCGGGCCGCACGTGTGACGACAACGGCAAGCAGTTCAAGGGCATCTTCATGCGCTACTGGACCGATCTCGCCGACACCACGCGCGACCGTCGCTACACCGACTTCGTCGCGCAGCAGGCCGCAACGATCTGGGACAACAACCACGACGCGGCCGACAGGCTCGGCGTGCGGTGGTCCGGCGCGACCCCGAACGTCTTCGACTGGCGTACTCAGGCCAGCGCCTTGAGCGCTCTGATCGCCGCCGTACCGCTGACGCCGCCGGTGCGATCGTTGTCCGCGACAACCGATCCTGCTCTGCCCGTCGTGATGCCCGCGACTGGCAGTGCCACCCACGTGAAGGTGAAGGTCGACGTACAGGCGACCGGTCCGGTGGGTGACCGGATTCAGGCCGTCGTCCAAGCAACCGCTCCGTCCGGCTGGACGGTCACGCCGAGCAAGACGACCGTGTCGCTCCAGACCCGCGGGAACGCCGTACCGGTGCAGACGTCCGTCGACCTCGACGTGACGATTCCCGCGGGTACGCCGGACGGTCTGCATTCGGTGACCGTATCGGCGACGTCCGGATCGCAACTGTCGTTCACGACCCGGTCCGACATCCTCATTGCGCACACGGCCGACTTCGACACCGGTACGGCGGCTGAAACGCCGTGGCTGTGGGATGCGGACGGGTCGCAGAGCAACGGCGTACAGAACCGGTTCGCCGACGGGCACTCGTACTTCGTCTACCGCTTCCCGTTCCCGTCCGACACCACGTCGGCATCCGTATCGTTGACAATCGACAATCAGTTTGTCGTCCAGATCAGCGGCGACGGGCAGAACTGGACCACGGTCGCGACCGAGACGACCCCGTACCACGACGGCGAGAACAAGGCGGTCCGGACCTTCGACCTCACGCAGTACCTAGGTGCCGACAAGGCCGGCTACGTCCGGATCTCCGACTCGTTCCCGGACGACGGCTGGGGCGGCCGCGTCTACCACGTGACTGCTACGTACAACTAGGCCCTAAGCAGCTGAGCGATCGTCCACCGGGCGGCGGCGCAGGCCGGCATCGAGGATGGCCGGTGTGTCGTAGTCCATGTCCAGGCGGCCGACGTCGGTGCCCGGTGGGACGATCTTGTCGATCTGATCGAGAACGTCGTCACCGAGCACGACGTCGACGCCGGTCAGCGCGTCGTCCAGGTGCTCCATCGTGCGCGGGCCGATGATCGCCGATGTGACCGCCGGGTGCGCGATCGCGAATGCCATCGCCAGATGGGTCAGCTTCAGCCCGGCCGCGTCGGCGACCGGGATCACCTGCTCGACGACCTCGAGCCGCCGCTCGTCGGACATGTGGCGGAACATCGCCGTACGCCGAAGGTCCGCCGGCGCCCGTCCCGTCAGCTGACCCTGGGCGAGCGGGCTCCAGACGAGTGCGCCCATCCCGTACTTCTGCACGACGGGAAGCACCTCGCGCTCGATCCCGCGGTTGAGGATGGAGTACGGCGGTTGCTCGGTGTGGAACCGCTCCAGGCCACGCCGTTCCGCGACCCAGTGCGCCTCGACGAGGTCGCTCGCCGGCATCGTCGACGTACCGATCGCGCGGACCTTCCCGCTGCGGATCAGGTCGGTCAGCGCCGACAGCGTCTCCTCGATGTCGGTCTCCGGATCCGGGCGGTGCATCTGGAAGAGGTCGATGTAGTCGGTCTGCAACCGGCGCAGCGAGTCCTCGACCGCGGTCATGATCCAGCGCCGGGAGTTGCCGCGCTGGTTCGGATCGTCGCCCATCGGCCGGTTCGACTTGGTGGCCAGCACGATGTGTTCCCGACGGCCCTTCAGTGCCTCGCCGACGATCTCCTCGGAGCCGCCGTGCGAGTAGACGTCCGCGGTGTCGACGAAGTTGATCCCGGCATCGAGCGCCTTGTGGATGATCCGGATCGACTCCTCGCGGTCGTCGTTGCCGACGGCACCGAACATCATCGCGCCGAGGGCGTACGGGCTGACCTTGATACCGGTCCGGCCGAGCGTGCGGTAGTGCATGGTGTTTCCTCCTTGGGGTTGTCTCCACCTTGGAGCGACCGTCGGCCGTGGAGAAGGTCCACTTCATCCACGGACAGGTTGTCCCTGGATAGCGCGCCGTACGTCACGCATGATGGAACGTGTGATCGATCGTGATGGCCTGGCCGACTTCCTCCGCCGTCGCCGCGAGTTGCTCCGGCCGGCGGACGTCGGCCTTCCGGAGGGCGCACGCCGCCGTACGCCGGGACTGCGCCGGGAAGAGGTCGCGCAGCTGGCCGGCATGTCGACGGACTACTACTCGCGGCTGGAGCAGTCCCGCGGCGCGAACCCGTCGGAGCCGATCGTCGCCAGCCTCGCCCGCGCGCTGCGCTGCGACTTGGACGAGCGCGATCACCTGTACCACCTGGCCGGCCTCAACCCTCCGCTGCGCCGGGCCGGGACGCATATCAACCCCGGCCTGCTCGCACTCGTCAGTCGTCTCACCGACCTCCCGGTCGTCATCTGCACCGACCTGGACGAGGTGCTCTGGCAGAACGCCTTGGCCGACGTCGTCATCGGCCCGCTCGTCGGCGAGGGTCGCGCCCGGAACCTGACCTGGCTCTGGTTCACCGATCCGGCGATCCGGCGGATCTTCCCCGAGGAGGACTGGGACGTCCACTCGGCCTCCCACGTCGCCGACCTGCGCGCGACGTACTCCCGCCGGATGGGCGACCGCGACATCACCGAACTGGTCGAGGACCTCGTCGCGCACAGCGAGGAGTTCCGCGCGTTGTGGGATCTCCACGAGGTCGCCGTACGCCGCCTGCCGCGCAAGCGGTTCCTGAACCCGGAGGTCGGCGAGCTCGACCTCACCTGCGAAACCCTCCTGACGCCCGCGGCCGACGTACGGGTCCGGGCCTTCCTCCCGATCGAAGGCACCGACGCCCGCGAAAAACTCGACCTCCTCCGCGTCATCGGCACCCAGTCCTTCGCGTGACGCACCGCCCGTCCGGTCGTGGAAATCGGCTGACGACACGCCGCTTGGGACAATCCCGATCCACGACTCAAGGTTCGGCACGGGAGCCATTCGCCACGACTCGGAGCGTTGCGCGGCCGTAGGCTGCACGAGTGAATCACCGCACGGACAGTCTTTCGCGAATGGTACGGCGACTGGCTGACCCTCGGTCGTTCGAGCGCGGTCAGGCGTACTTGTCGGCGGGCGCGGTACACAGACTCGGGTTCGATGCTGGGGCACTGAGCGCGATCGTTCAAGAATCGGTCGGGTCGCCTATCCGTCAGCTCGGCCGGTCCGCGTCGTACGCCCGTGCGGAGGCGTGACGTGCTTGTGAGCCCCAAACTGGTTTGGGGAGTCCTGCCTGCCCGGATCGGGAGGTAGGACTCCCCGGTCTGTGCGCGGACGCTCCCCAAACTGGTTTGGTGATGAGTGTGTCGGTCGGGTGAGGATGTCCCGCCCGAGTGGTGGCGTTCGTCGCTGAGTGGTCAGCGGTCACGGCGCCGTGCCTCGTCCGGAAGCGTTATGACCCGAATGTTCCTTGGCGAGGCACTAGCGGGTGCGGAGGCCCTCGATCAGGAGGGCGAGGAGGCGCTGTGTCTGCTCGCGTTGCTGGTCTGGAGCGGCGGCGATCACCGCGCCGGCCATCGCCGCGACGACATCGTCCGGAGGTACGTCGGACCGGAAGACGCCGGACGCCGTACCCGCATCCAGGAAGTGTCCGACGGCTTCGGAGAGCCGGGCGCGGGTGTCGGTCTGCGTCACGGCGCCGGATGCGACCATGTTGCGCAGATCGAGGCCCATGGCCCGTTTGGAGTCGACGAAGTCGAGATAGCGGTGCATCCAGGTGAGCAGGGCCTCGTCGGCGGGCGCGCCGGCGGCGAGCTCGGGCGCGGCGTCGCACAGCCGGGTGAGCTCCTGCCGATAGACCGCCTCGAGGAGCGCTTCGCGGGTCGGAAAGTGCCGGTACAGCGTGGCCACGCCGACGCGCGCCCGAGCCGCCACCCGGTCGAGGGACAGGCGCACCGGCTCGCCGTTGCGCGCGGCCACGGCGAGATCGGCGAGCTCGTCCCCGGCCGCCGCCACCACCTGCTCACGCTTCCGCTCAGCGTCCGCCCGCATAAGTGGAGAAACCTCCAGTTAGTGCTATCGTCGAAAGAAGTGGAGAAATCTCCACTTCCACTGACTCTACCTGAGGACATAGCTGATGACATCCGAACGACCGGGCGGAACAGTCAAGCTCGGGCAGCACGAGATCGCGCGGATCGGGTACGGCGCGATGCAACTGGAACACGTCGACACCGCCGCGGCCGGTGCGGTCCTGCACCGCGCTGTGGAGCTCGGCATCAATCACCTCGACACCGCGTCGTTCTACGGGCACACCACGGTGAACGGGCACATCCGGGCCGCCTTGCACCCGTACCCGGACGACCTCGTGATCGTGAGCAAGGTCGGCGCACGCCGGGTGGACGCGCCGGTGCCGTTGGCCCTGGCGCAGCGGCCGGAGCAGCTGCGGGAGCAGGTCCATCTCGACCTCACGTCGCTCGGTCTGGAGCAGGTACCCGTGGTCAACCTCCGCCGGGCGGATCAGGGGCCGGGGCTCATTGCCGAAGGCGACGACATCGTCCCGCTCGACGACCAGCTCGCCGAGTTGATTGCTCTGCGCAACGAAGGGCTGATCGGCGCGATCGGCCTCAGCAACATCAGCACCGACCAGCTCGAGCAGGCGCTGCCCGCCGGGATCGTCTGCGTCCAGAACGCCTACAGCCTCCTGGACCGCTCGTCCGAACCCCAACTCCAACTCTGCGCAGCCAACGGCATCGCCTGGATCCCGTACTTCCCCCTGGGCTCGGCCTTCGACCAGATCCCATCCCCAACCGAGCACCCCGCCGTACAGGAAACCGCCGCACGACTCGGCGCAAGCCCCGCCGCGGTCTGCCTCGCCTGGATCCTCGCCCACGACGAACACACCGCCCTCATCCCAGGAACCCGCAGCGTCGCCCACCTGGAAGACAATCTTCGCGCCGCCGCCACCCACCTCGACCCCGAGGCGCTCGCGAAGCTCGACGCGATCGCGGTCTGACCGCTGGAAAGCGAACAGAAAGGGAGTGGAAAGGCGCTGCGAATACGTTCGCGGTGTTGCCTGTCGTCTCACAGAGGACTCTCTCGATGCGTACGTTGAAGAAAGCTCCACGGAACATCCTGATGATCAGCGCGGTCGCGGCCGTCGGCGTGGCCGGATCCATCCTGGCCACAGGTCCCGCCGAGGCGGTCACCACCTGCAACAGCTGGGCGTACGTCAGGAACGTCAACCTCGACCCCAGCGCGAGCATCGTGCCGATCTACGGGACGGGGACCACGAGCAGCAGGAGCCTGAACTGCAACCTCTACAAGGGCACGAGCGGCGACGGTGTCCGACAGCTCCAGATGACTCTCAACGAGTGCTACGGGCCGCACCCCGCAAGTGGCGGCGTCAAGAAGTTCAGCACCAACCTCGCTACGGACGGGCAGTTCGGTTCCGCCACCGAGAAGGCGCTGAAGACCGTGCAGTCGTACGTCGGAGTGACCGCTGATGGATGGTACGGCCCGGAGACCCGCAAAAAGATGAAGGCCCGCGCCAACAACGGCAGTGGGAACTATTGCATGTACCTGAAGCTGCCGGTCACCTGGTGGTAGGGATCTAGCACCTACACATCCCAACGAGAAACGGCGGCAGACCGGGAGAGATTCCCAGGTCTGCCGCCGTTTCGGCCGGCTAAGCGGCTCAGACGTCGTAGTAGAGCTCGAACTCGTGCGGGTGCGGGCGGAGCTGGATCGGGGCGATTTCGTTGTCGCGCTTGAGGTCGATCCAGGTCTCGATCAGGTCCTCGGTGAAGACGTCGCCCTCGAGCAGGAAGGCGTGGTCGGCCTCGAGGGCGTCGATCACGGCCGGCAGCGAGGTCGGGACCTGCGCGATGCCCGCGTGCTCCTCCGGCGGCAGCTCGTAGAGGTCCTTGTCGACCGGGTCGGCCGGCTCGATCTTGTTGCGGATACCGTCCAGGCCGGCCAGCAGCTGCGCCGCGAACGCCAGGTAGGGGTTCGCCGACGGGTCGGGGCAGCGGAACTCGATCCGCTTCGCCTTCGGGTTCGAGCCGGTGATCGGGATCCGGATGCAGGCCGAGCGGTTCCGGGACGAGTAGACCAGGTTGACCGGCGCCTCGAAGCCCGGCACCAGGCGGTGGTACGAGTTCACGGTCGGGTTCGTGAAGGCCAGCAGCGACGGGGCGTGCTTGAGCAGGCCGCCGATGTACCAGCGGGCGGTGTCGGACAGGCCGCCGTACCCGGACTCGTCGTAGAACAGCGGGTCGCCGTTGCTCCACAGCGACTGGTGGCAGTGCATGCCGGAGCCGTTGTCACCGAAGATCGGCTTCGGCATGAAGGTCGCGGTCTTGCCGGCCTTCCACGCGGTGTTCTTGACGATGTACTTGAACTTCATCACGTCGTCGGCGGCCTTGAGCAGCTCGTCGAAGCGGAAGTTGATCTCGGCCTGACCCGCCGTACCGACCTCGTGGTGGGCGCGCTCGACGATCAGGCCGGACCGCTCCAGCGCCAGCGTGATGTCGTCGCGCAGCTCGCCGAAGTGGTCGGTCGGCGCGACCGGGAAGTAGCCACCCTTGTAGCGGACCTTGTAGCCGCGGTTGCCGCCGTCCTCGACCCGGCCGGTGTTCCAGGCGCCGGCGATCGAGTCGATCGAGTAGTGCGAGGAGTTCGCCTTGGTCTCGAACCGGACGTCGTCGAAGACGTAGAACTCGGCCTCGGGAGCGAAGAACGCGGTGTCCGCGATACCGGTCGACTTCAGGTACTCCTGAGCCTTGCGGGCGATGTTGCGCGGGTCACGCGAGTACGCCTCGCCGGTCAGCGGGTCGTGCACGAAGAAGTTGACCACCAGCGTCTTGGCGCTGCGGAACTCGTCGACGTACGCGCTGGTCGGGTCCGGCAGCAGCTTCATGTCGGACTCGTGGATCTGCTGGAAGCCGCGGACCGACGAACCGTCGAACGCGAGGCCGTCCTCGAAGACCTCGGGCCCGAACGACGACACCGGGACGGTGAAGTGCTGCATGATGCCTGGCAGGTCACAGAACCGGACATCGACGATCTCGACGCCCTCGTCCTTGACGTAGGCGAGCAGCTCCTCAGCGCTGGAAAACATACGTACTCCTAGGGTGGCTCAGAGATTGCATCTGAACGTAGGGCCCGCCGGTTTCTCCGTCGTGACCCTGATGTTTCGCGGATGTTACGCCCAGCGTGTCCGCGCTGACCCACTGGTGTACGGCGGTCACGCCCTGAGATCTCGCGGTCCGCGTGGAACCGACCCCGGGTGTGTCCGTAGGCTAGACATCATGGCATCATCCGCGGCGGCCGCAACCGGACCCACCGAAGAATTCCGTTACCCGGGCAATCGGCTGGGCCTTCCCGAGGACGGACCGGGCTCGGTGGCGACCTGGGGACGCCGCGTAGTGGCGCTGCTGATCGACTGGCTGATCGCGGGCCTGATCGCGTCCGTGGTGATGGGCCGGCCGATGTGGGCGGGCGGCAGTGACTTCGGCGTGATGCACTCGGCCATCTTCGCCGTGACGACCGGGATCCTGACCGGCCTGGCCGGCGGCACCATCGGCCACCGGATCTGCGATCTGCGGGTGGTTCCGGTCCGCGACCGGAAGACGTACACCGCGCCGCCCGGTGTGCTGGCGGGCATCCTCCGCGCGCTGCTGGTCAGCCTGCTGATCCCCGCGGTGATCTTCGACCGCGACCGGCGCGGGCTGCACGATCTGGCCGCCAGGACGGTCGTCGTACTGCGTTAGTCAGCGCTTCGTCAGGAGCAGCTGTACGTCGTCCAGGTACCCGGTCCGGAAGCCCGCCTCGGAGTACGCGAGGTAGAACTCCCACATCCGCCCGAACGTGTCGTCGAACCCGAGCGCCGCGATCTCCGGCCAGTGCTCGATGAACCGGTTCCGCCAGACCCGCAGCGTCCGCGCGTAGTCCCCGCCGAGGTGGCGGATCACCTCCGCCCGCAGGCCGGTGTGCTGCGCGGTGACGTCCTCGATCACCTTGATCGACGGGATCAGACCACCGGGGAAGATGTACTTCTGCACCCAGGTGAACGTGTTCCGGGTCGCGAGCATCCGCTCGTGCGGCATCACGATCGCCTGCACGACGCCGACCCCGCCGGGCGCGAGCCGCCGCTCGATCGCGTCGAAGTACACCGGCCAGTACTTCTCGCCGACCGCCTCGATCATCTCCACACTCAGTACGGCGTCGAACTCGCCGATCTGATCGCGGTAGTCGCGCAGCGCGACCTGCACCCGGTCACCGACGCCCGCTTCGGCGATCTTGCGCTGTGCCAGCAACGCCTGCTGCGAGGCGATCGTGATCGCCGTCACCCAGGCGCCACGCTGCGCGGCGCGGATCGCGAGGCTCGCCCAGCCGCAGCCGATGTCGAGCACCCGTGACCCGGACCGCACCCCGGCCGCGTCGAGAATCGAGTCGAGCTTGCGCAGCTGGGCGGCGGAGAGTTCGTCGTACGACGCCGTCGCGAGATCGGCCGTCGGGTCGCCGCCGAAGGCAGTGTCTCCGAAATAGGCAGCGGAGTAGGTCAGCGTCGGATCCAGGAACTCGGCGAACATCGAGTTGCTCAGGTCGTAGTGCCGGCTGATGTTCTCCCGGGCGCCGGCTCGGTCGTTCTCCTGCTCGCCCGGCTGCGACCGGGTGACCAGCCAGCGCAGCGACTGCGCCCACTTCGGCAGCAGGTGCCGGGTCTCGTCGTTGCTGAACCGCTCGGCGAACGGGACCAGCAGGTCGGCCAGGTCGGTGCCCGGCTCCGGGTCCCAGTCGCCGGCCAGGTACGCCTCGCCGAACCCGGACCCGGCATCCTGCCCGAGCCGGTCCAGGAACGCCGACGTACGGTGCACCCGCATGGCGGGGCCGCCGAGGCCGAACGAGCGGTTGCGGTCCAGGTGGATCGTGGCCGGGAGATCCTTGGCGATCAGCCGGATCGCGGTCGCAGCGCCGTACCGACGGACCGGGTTCGACCGTGGCCGGGCCAGCGTCGGCCAGGTTTCGGTCTCCGGCGCGTGTACAGGATGCTGCACACGCGGCATCACATCCGTCATCTCTACCCCTGTATCGATCCGTCCTGGTCGCACCTTAAGGCCAACCAGCCACCCCACAGCGCGACACGGAGGCACACACGTGCCACGTCACGACAGATCAACTGCCTGAGCGGCCACCGGGTTACCGGTGTCTCACTCAGAGATACCCCCAACAGCTATTTCAGCGGCCGCGCATCGCCTGGCGGGCGCCCTTGAGACTCGTCGGCACCGGGCCCTTCGGCATCGGCACCTGCGGCCGGACCGCGTCCAGCGCCTTCAGCCGCTGCAGCAGGTCGGTGATCTCGGACGGCTGCAGGACGGCCGGCAGCTTCATCACGTACTTGGTCAGCTTGCGGATGTCGATCTCGCCCTCGCCCTTGCCGGCGACGATCTGGGTCACCGGCGCGCCGCCGGCGACCCGGTTGTGCTTCTTCGCCTCGGCCGCGAGCAGGTTCTTCACCCGGCTCGGCTGCCCCTCGCCGACCAGGATGATGCCCGGCTTGCCGACCACCCGGTGGACGATGTCGGAGTTCTTGGTGACCGCGACCGCGGGGTCGACGCTCCAGCCGCGGCGCAGCGTCTGCAGCGCGGACGCGGCCGCGCCGGCCTGGCCCTCGATCTGGCTGTACGCCGCCTTCTCGACCTTGCGGCCGAAGACGATCGTGGCGGCCAGGAAACCGAGCGCGACGCCGAGCGGGATCCACACCAGCAGCGGGCCCACCAGGAATCCGCCGAGCACGGCCAGCGCGACGACGCCGAGGAAGATCCCGGCGAGCACCAGGCCGACCAGCGGCTCGGACTTCCGGGTCAGCTTGTACGCCGAAACGATCTGCTTGAGCCTGCTGGTCTTCTCTTCGGGCGCGTCGTTCTTGGCCATCTCTACCTGTCCTGGTTCATGCCGTGTTAGTTGGCGGCGTTCATACGTGACTCAACGGCCTGTCGGTACAACCGGCCGGCGCGGTACGAGGACCGTACCAGCGGACCGGACATCACTCCGGCGAAACCGATCTCCTGCGCCTCGGCGTCCAGCTCGACGAACTCCTCGGGCTTCACCCAGCGCTCGACCGGGTGGTGCCGCACCGAGGGCCGCAGGTACTGCGTGATCGTGATGATCTCGCAGCCCGCCGCGTGCAGGTCCTTCAGCGCCTGGCTGACCTCGTCGCGGGTCTCGCCCATGCCGAGGATCAGGTTCGACTTGGTGACCAGCCCGTAGTCGCGGGCCTGGGTGATGACGTCCAGCGAGCGCTCGTACCGGAAGCCGGGCCGGATCCGGCGGAAGATCCGCGGCACCGTCTCGACGTTGTGCGCGAACACCTCCGGCCGCGACGAGAACACCTCGGCAAGCTGCTCGGGTACGGCGTTGAAGTCCGGCGCGAGCATCTCCACGCCGGTGCCCGGGTTCAGCTCGTGGATCTGGCGGATCGTCTCGGCGTACAGCCAGGCGCCGCCGTCGTCCAGGTCGTCGCGGGCGACGCCGGTCACGGTCGCGTAGCGCAGACCCATGGTGCGGACCGACTCGGCGACGCGGCGCGGCTCGTCGCGGTCCAGCGCCTCCGGTTTGCCGGTGTCGATCTGGCAGAAGTCACAGCGCCGGGTGCACTGGTCCCCGCCGATCAGGAAGGTCGCCTCGCGGTCCTCCCAGCACTCGAAGATGTTCGGGCAGCCGGCTTCCTGGCACACCGTGTGCAGTCCTTCGGACTTCACCAGCTTCTGCAGCGCCTGGTACTCCGGGCCCATCTTGGCGCGGGTCTTGATCCACTCGGGTTTGCGCTCGATCGGGGTCTCCGCGTTGCGCACCTCGAGCCTGAGCAGTTTCCGTCCTTCTGGGGCGATGGTCACGCCCCCAAGGGTACGCGCCAGGAATCAGGGCCGTCCCACCCGTAGGGTGATGGGCTATGTCCACCGTTGAGCTGCGTACGGATGCCGAACCGGGCACCCCGCCGGCGTCCGGTACGGGATCCGGTACTGGATCCCGTACCGGGGTGCGCGGCTGGACCCGTCCCGCGCCGACCGCCCGCGAGCAGCGGTACGACGTACTGCTCGGTCTCGGGATGGCGGTCGCGGGCCTGTTCGCAACCGAGCTCGCCCGCGGCGCCTCGCCGACGCACGTGGACCTGGGGATCGGCGGCGTCGAGCCGTACGTGCTGAGTGCGGCCGCCGCGCTGCCGTTGTGCTTCCGGCGCCGGTGGCCGGTCCCGGTGCTGCTGGCGGTCGCGGTGCTGTTCGTGGTGAACGGGGAACGGGCGATGTTCGCGTTCGCGGGCAACCTGGTCACCCAGGCGACGATGTTCATGGCGATCTACGCGGCCGTCGCGTGGGCGCGGGACCGGCGGTTGATGAAGGCGGCGGTCGCGGTCGTCTTCATCGTGATGTTCGGCTGGCTGGCGCTCAACTTCGTCACAGCGCTGCGCAACAACGCGCTCGAGGGGCCGAACCACGCCCTTTTCTCGCCGTACGTCTCGAGCGTGATCATCGCGGTCGCGCTGAACGTCCTCTACTTCTTCGGCGCGTACTTCTGGGGCCGGACCGCGTGGGCGACCGCGCGGCAGCGGTTCGAGCTCGAGCAGCAGGCGACCGAGCTGGCGGCGCAGCAGGAGGCGAACTCGCGGCGCGCGGTGATCGACGAGCGGCTGCGCATCTCCCGCGAACTGCACGACGTCGTCGCCCACCACATCAGCAGCATCGGCATTCAGGCCGGAGGCGCCCGGCGGGTGATGGACGCCGACCCGGACGCGGCGAAGAACGCGCTGAACGTGATCGAGGAGTCCAGCCGGAGCGCGGTGAACGAGATGCGCCAGCTGCTCGGCATGCTCCGCTCGGCGGACCCTGACCTCGATATCGGTACGCCGGATCCCAAGGAGCCGCAGGCCGGCGCGGACCGGTTGCCCGCGCTGATCGCGGAGGCGAACAGCCTGGGTCTGGAGGTCGGCTTCCACCAGATCGGATCGCCGGCCGAGCTGCCCAAGACTGTGTCGGTGTCGGTGTACCGGATCGCCCAGGAGGCGCTCGCGAACGTCCGCAAACACTCGACGGCCCGCAGCGCCCACGTCACACTGCGTTATCTCGGTGAGGCGATCGAGCTCGAGGTGCTCGACGACGGCCGCCCGAAACACGCCCCGGTCGGCAGCCGGCTCGGTCATGTCGGGATCCGCGAACGGGTCGGCCTGCTCGGCGGCGAGAGCGAGATCGGCCCGCGGCCCGTGGGAGGATTCCGGGTCCGGGTCCGGATCCCACTGGATCCGCAGAACCGTCCATTGGCTGGGGGAGAAGTACGTGACTGACCCGATGCGGGTGCTGCTGGTCGACGACCAGGACCTGGTGCGGGCCGGGTTCCGGATGATCCTGTCGGTCGAGCCGGAGATCGAGGTGGTCGGCGAGGCATCGGACGGCGAGAAGGCGATCGAGCTGGCGCTGGCGTTGCGGCCGGACGTCGTACTGATGGATGTCCAGATGCCCGGGATGGACGGGATCACCGCGACCCAGCGGATCGTCGCGGAGGACGCCGGAAAGGTCGTCATCCTCACCACCTTCGACCGGGACGACTACCTCTTCGAGTCGCTCGGGGCCGGTGCGAGCGGCTTCCTGCTCAAGAACACCGCGCCCGAGGACCTGGTGGAGGCGATCCAGGTCGTGCACTCCGGGCACGCGTTGCTCGCTCCCGAGGTGACCCGGCGGGTGATCAAACGATTCACCGGCAAGGGAGAACGGGTGTACCGGCCGGATCTGCTCGCGGAGCTGACCGAGCGGGAGCGCGAGGTGCTCGGGCTGATCGCCCGCGGCCTGACCAACACCGAGATCGCCTCCCAGCTGTATGTCGGTGAGGCGACGGTCAAGACCCACGTGTCACGCGTGCTGCTGAAACTCGGCCTGCGCGACCGGGTCCAGGCCGTCGTGTTCGCGTACGAATGCGGCCTCGTCACCCCGGGCGACGACCCGACCGGCTGATCCATCCGTCGTACGGATGACGCCGGCGATCACCCTCACGGGCGACGTGCCGGCACACCTCGGCTGGCTAGCTTTAGGAGTGTCGGGCGAGCGCCCGGCCGGGGGCTGAAAGCTGATGGGAACGGTGACACATGCTGAGGGTGGCTGGGCTCACCCGGCGGTTCGGTGATCATCTGGCGCTGGACGACGTGACCTTCGACGTCGTACCGGGACGGATGACCGGATTCGTCGGGGCCAACGGGGCCGGGAAGACGACGACGATGCGGATCATCCTCGGGGTCCTGGCCGCGACGGCCGGCGAGGTGCGGTGGCAGGACAAGCCGCTGACGCAGGACGTACGCCGGGACTTCGGCTACATGCCCGAGGAACGCGGGCTGTACCCGAAGATGAAGATCCGCGACCAGCTGGTGTTCTTCGGCCGGCTGCACGGGCTCGACCAGGAGCGCGCCGCCGCGCGGACCGACAAGATCCTCGGGCGGCTCGGGCTGGCCGAGCGTGCGTCCGACGTACTCGAGACGCTGTCGCTGGGCAACCAGCAACGGGTGCAGATCGCGGCCGCGCTGGTCCACGAGCCGATCGCGCTGGTGCTGGACGAGCCGTTCAGCGGCCTCGACCCGCTCGCTGTCGACGCGATGGTCGACCTGCTCCGCGAGGAGGTGACGTCGGACGTGCCGGTGCTGTTCTCCAGCCACCAGCTCGACCTGGTCGAGCGGCTGTGCGACGACCTCGTCGTACTGTCCCGCGGCAAGGTCGTTGCGGCGGGTGCCGTGTCCGAGTTGGCGGCCGGGCCTACGTCGACGTACCGCTTGGTCGTGGACGGCGACGCCGGGTGGCTGCGTGACGTGCGGGGGATCCAGGTGCGCGACGTGGCCGGCGGTACGGCGTTGTTCGACGTACTGGACGGAGCCGTGGAGCAGAAGATCCTGCAGGAGGCGATCAGCCGCGGACCGGTGCTCGAGTTCGGGCCGGAGCGGGTGGCACTGAGCGACGTCTTCCGGGAGGCGACCCGATGAAGACACTGGACAAGCCGTGGGTGCTGATCGCCGAGCGCGAGATCACCACGAAGCTGCGGGACAAGACCTTCATCGGCTCGACGCTGGTGATGCTACTGATCGTGATGGTGGCGGTGATCCTGCCCGCGATCCTCGCCGGCAAGGGCGGCCCGGACAAGATCGGGGTCATCGACGACGGAGGTCAGAAGGTCGTTCAGACGGCGTCGGCGACTGCGGGCGGCGACGGTTACGAAACGACCCGCTTCGCCGACCGGCCGGCCGCTGAGAAGGCGGTCACGGACGGCAAGGTGAAGGCCGCGCTGCTGCCGGACGCGGACGGGTACGTCGTCCTCGGTAAGGACCGCGTCGACTCGGGGGTCGAAGGCGCCCTGCGCGAAGCGGCCGCGGCCGTCGGGATGGAAACGAACGCCGGGAAGGCGGGACTGAGCCCGGCGGAGTTGCACGCCGGCACGAAGGTCTCGTTGCAGTTGCTGAACCCGGGCCCGTTGCCGGACATCGTCTCCGACTTCGTGAACATCGGGCTGGCGTTGGTGTTCTACATGACCGCGCTCGGTTTCGGGATGATGATCGCGCAGAGCGTCGTACAAGAGAAGGAGAGCCGGGTCGTCGAGATCCTGGCCGCCGCAGTGCCGATCCGGTCGCTGCTGTGGGGGAAGGTGCTGGGCAACACGGTGCTGGCGCTGACCCAGATCGTGGTGATCGCGGGTGCGTCCCTGATCGGGCTGCTCGCCACCGACCAGGCCGACATCCTCGAAGTGGTCGCGCCGGTCGCCGGGTGGTTCGTGGTGTTCTTCGTGCTCGGGTTCGTCGCGCTCGCCGGGCTCTGGGCGGTCGCCGGATCGCTGGCCACGCGGCAGGAGGACCTCGGGTCGACCACGCTGCCGGGGCAGATGATCCTGATGATCCCGTTCTTCTTCTCGGTCTTCGCGGGGTCGTCGGCCAAGACCGTGGCGTCGTTCGTCCCGATCGCGTCGTCGATGTCGATGCCGGGCCGGATGCTGACCGAGGACGTGCCGATCTGGCAGCCGCTGGTCGCGATCGCGCTGCTGCTGGCCGCCACCGTGCTGATCGTCCGGATGGGCGCGCGGCTGTACGAACGCACCCTGCTGCAGACCGGCCGTCGTCTCGGTTACCGCGAGGCTCTGGCGCTCGAATCGAGGTAGCACATCGTCACAACCGGGCCCGGCGTTACAGCTCCGGGCCCGGCTGTGACGAAACCGCAATGTAGGGTCGCTGTGTGCTGTGTGTAGACCTCGACTACGGTCTCAACGCATGAACGTTGAGCTGCGCCACCTGCGGGTGGTGGTCCTGGTGGCAGAAGCGGGGTCCGTCGGACGGGCCGCCCGCTGGCTCAAGGTCAGCCAGCCGAGCCTGACCGCGCAGCTGAAGCGGATCGAGGCCGCGTTCGGCGGCGAGTTGTTCGAACGCTCCCGCACCGGCGTCAAGCCGACTCCGCTCGGCCGGTACGCCGTTGATCGCGCGCGCGCCATCCTGGTCGACGTCGACCACCTGTCGGCGACCGTGTCCGCGATGACCGCGGTCGAGTCGTCGGCGGTCCGGCTCGGCGGGTTCCCGACCGCGCCGATGTCCGGGATCGCGTCCCGGCTCCGCGCCCACGGCGAGATCGAGCAGGTGAGCATCGAGGTCGAGTGGTCCACCAGCGTGCTGCTGCAGCAGCTGGAGAGCGGGCGGCTCGACTTCGCGCTGTTGCGGGAGTTCCCCGGGTTCGAGCTGCGGCTGCCGGCAGGGGTCGAGTCCACCACGGTCGTCGAGTCAGAGTCGGCGTACGTCGCTTTGTCGGCGGACCACCCGGTAGCGGAAGCGTCGCGGGCGCGTGGTGAGGTCGATCTGGCGTCGCTGTCGGCCGAGGAGTGGATCGGTGAGCCGCCGGACGACAGCGGGTTCCACGTGCTGTTCCGGGCGGCGTGCGAGGCGGCTGGGTTCCAGCCTCGGGTCGAGCACCATTCGGTCGACACGTCGGTGCTTATGGGGTTCGTGACCAGCGGTCAGGGCGTGGCGCTCATCTCGCCCACGTCGTACCGGATGCTTTCGGCTGACGTCACTACTCGCACTCTGGTGGGTGACCCGATTCACCGGAAGTTGGTGCTCGCTTGGAGCACCGACTCACCTCGGGCGCAGATGGCCGGCGACGTGCTGCAGATGGCGAGCGCGGCGTACGACGAGGCCATCACCGAGCATGCGCGCCGGGATCAGCACCAGCAGCGCATGCACGTTGCCTGACTTTCAGGCGGGCTTGACCACCGGGTTCTCGAACGCGAGGTGGAACTCCCCGGTGTCTTCCGGGTTCTCCATCCGCTCCCGATACTGAGACCCCACCTGCTCCCGAGGCGAAACACTCCGCTCCGCCTTCTTCTCCTCCACCGGCTGCGGCTTGGTCTCAACCGGCTGGGTCTCCTCGACCGCTTGCGGCTTCGCCTCGACCTGCTGGGTCTCCTCAACGGGGGGCGCGACCGCTTCGGGCTTTGCCTCTACGGGCTGGGTCTCCTCGACGGGCGCGGCCGCCTGGGGCGTGGTCTCCACCGGCTGAGTCTCCTCAGCCGGCTCGTTCGCCTCGGCTACCGGAGTCGGCTGATCTGCGGGCTCCTGCTGTGCGACGGGCTCCTGCTGTGCGGCGGGCGCTTCCGCGACAGGGGCTGCCGGCTTCGGCGACTCCTGCTCTGCGACTGGCTCCTCGGCCGCCGGAGGCGCGGCGATGACCGTGTCCTCGCCGGGGTAGTTGCTCTCGGCATCTGCCTCGGGGAACTGGCGGGTGTGCTCGAACTCCTCCGCCTCGTCGGCCGGGAACTGCCGCGTCTGATCGTCGGCCTGGTTCCGCGGCTGCGCCGCCTCGGGCTCGTCGAAGAGGTCGTCGTACCGCGTGTGACCCTCGTACGCCGCCGGCGCCTGATAGGTGCCTCCGGCAACCGGATATACGGCCGCGACGTCCGCCTCCTGCTGCGCCTGCGCGGCTTCCTGCTCGCGCTGCAGCCGCTCGGCGTCGGCCCGCTCCCGCCGCCGGCGCTGGACGCCGTGGACGATCAACTGGATCGCGTACACCAGCGAGATCACCCCGAGGATCGGCACCACGCCGTTCAGGGTGTACTGCTTCGACCCGTCGATCATCCCGTTGGTGACGCCGGGGACGTCGTTCAGGAAGTTCGTGGTCCGGTTCGGGATCCAGAGCCAGCAGTAGATCAGGGCGCCGAAGGCGATGAACGCCCCCAGCGCGCCGGCGCCGGAGAAGTACGACACCACGGCCCAGAAGATCAGCGCGCCGATGCCGAAGGCAAGCGCCATCCCCTTCGTGTTCAGCTCGATACCACCCGGCGCCGCGAGGACTCCGAACACGGCCGGTCCGGCCAGAGCAACAGCTACGCCGAGCAAGAACCCAAGAAATTTGGACACACCCCCAAGGTAGCGACGAACTGCGGTTACACGCCGCAGACACTTCGGCACACCCCCGATCGTGGGTTGACGTCCGCGATGCAGGGTTGGCGTCCGAGATCCCGGACGCCAACCCTGCATCTGGTGGGTAGACCCACCAAAGGCGCGTTTTCTGGTGAGATGGCTGCTGTGCGCCTTTCGAGAGGATGAGCTGTTGCCCGCTCCGAACATTCTGCTGATCGTTTCCGACGACCACGGGTACGCCGACCGCGGTGGACTCGGGGTGCACTCCGACGTACGCACTCCGGCGCTGGACCGGCTCGCCGCCGAGGGAGTGAGCTGCACCGACGCCTACGTGACCGCGCCGATCTGCAGCCCGTCACGGGCGTCGATCATCTCTGGGCGGTACCAGCAGCGGTGGGGCGGCCAATGGTTCGACTCGGCCGCGTTCCCGCCGGACGACGTACCGACGCTCGCGGAGATCCTGCGCGACCAGGGGTACCGGACGGGGTACTTCGGCAAGGTGCACTACGGGAAGGAGGGTGTGGGGGACAGAGCGTGTCCGCCGCACCACGGGTTCGAGGAGACGCTGTACGGGCTGGCGGGGCAGTCGTTCGGGCGGCTGAACTACCTACATCACTCCGACGAGTCAGTCGAGTCGTACGGTCAGCCGGCCGCGCACCACATGGCTGTGCAGCCTCTGCTGTCAGGCGACGAGCCAGTTGAGCACGAGGGCTTCCTGACCGCGGAGTTCGGTCGCCGCGCGGCGGAGTTCATGGACGCGGAGGACGAGCGGCCGTACTTCTGCATGGTGGCGTTCAACGCCGTACACAATTTCTGCTGGCAGCTCCCGGACTCCGAGCTGGAAGCGCGCGGGCTCCCGGCGTTCCGCGACTGGTCGCCGGATGCGGACGGTCCGTTCATGGAGTGGTACGACGACGTGATCGTGCCGAACCTGCCGCACGGGCGCGAGTACTACCTCGCCCAGCTGGAGCTGATGGACGCGGAGATCGGGCGGCTGCTCGACATGGCCGGCGACGACACGATCGTCGTGTACGTGACCGACAACGGCGGATCGACCTGCAATTTCGGCGACAACGCACCGTTGCGCGGGACGAAGTACACGCTGTGGGACGGTGGCATCCGCATCCCGATGCTCTGGCGCTGGCCGGACCAGCTGCCGGCGGGACGTCGTACGGGCGCACTTGTCAGCACCATGGACCTGGTCCCCACGCTGGCCGCGGCTGCGGGCGCGACAGTGGACGATGCCGACGGCGTCGACATCCTGCCCGTGCTGGCCGGGATCGCCGAAGTGGCGCACGAGAACCTGCACTGGGACTGCGGGTTCCAGTGGGCGGTGCGGTCGGGGGAGTGGAAGCTCAGCTGGGTGGCCGACGACGCCAACACCAGGCATCTGCGTGACTACGAGCACGCGCCGATGGGGGAAGGCTGGTTCCTCGCGAACCTGGCTGACGACATTGGCGAGCAGACCAACCACCTGTCAGCGCAGCCGGAGATCGTCGACCGATTGCGCTCGTTGCACGCCGATTGGCGTGCGGAGGTTGGGCTTGAGGCTCAGACCGTCAATCCGTAGGTAATCGCGGTCGGGGGCTCCTCGTGGTGGTCGATGTCCGGGCTGCGCTCGTACTCGTTCCAGGCGAGGAGCTCGTCGAGATGCCGGCGTACCGAGTCGAGGACCTCGGTGGTCGAGACCTCGCGGCCGAGCTCCTTGGAGAGCGTGGTCACGTCGGCGTCCGAGATGCCGCACGGGACGATCCGGTCGAACCAGGCCAGGTCGTTGTTGCAGTTCAGCGCGAAGCCGTGCATGGTCACGCCCTGCGCGACCCGGATGCCGATCGCGGCGATCTTCCGCTCGCGGCCGCGGTCATCGGCCGCGACCCAGACGCCGCTGCGGCCCTTGACCCGGCCGGTCTTGACGCCGAGCTCGGCGCAGACGCCGATCAGTGCCTCCTCGAGCCGCCGGACGTAGTCCACGACGTACACGTGGGAGGCGAGCTTGACGATCGGGTACCCGACCAGTTGCCCGGGGCCGTGCCAGGTGATCTTGCCGCCGCGGTCCACGTCGACCACCGGCGTACCGTCCATCGGCCGCTCGTGCGGCTCGGTGCGCTTGCCCGCCGTGTAGACCGGCGGGTGCTCGAGCAGGATCACCGTGTCCGAGCCGGTGCCCTCGGCAACCTCCGCGTGCAGTCGTCGCTGCTCGGTCCACGCGGTCTCGTAGTCCACCGCGTCGGCGCCGAATCCGGCTTCCACGTACCTGATAGCCCTCACGCCTTCGAGTGTAGGCGGGGGCTGATCGGGGCCGGGCCCTGGGCTGTGGATAACTTCGACGGGCGAGGTCGCGATCGGTGCATCCTCTTGGACATGGACCTCGCAGATCTCACCGGCTACAGCCTGCGCCGCGAGCTCGGGTCCGGGCCGGCCGGCACCGTCTGGCAGGTCCGGGACCGCGCCTCGGGCCGCAACGCCGTGCTCAAACACATCCCGCACAGTGCGTACCCCGACCGGGGGCGGCTCCGCGAGGACCTGAGCCTGCTGTCCCGCTTCCGCCACCCGCATGTCGCGCAGCTCCACGAGTTCCGCGAGACCGACACCGGCTGGATCCTGATCACCCAGCACCTGGCCGCCGGCAGCCTCGCGGCCCTCCTCACCCGCCGCGGTCCACTGTCCCGCGGCGAACTCGTCACCCTCCTCGCCCCGCTCGCCGACGCCTTGGCCCACCTCCACGCCTCGAACCTCACACACGGCTCCATCACCCCCGAAAACATCCTCTTCGACGCCGACGGCCGCCCAATCCTCACCGACGCCACCCTCCGCCCCACCGACCCCACCGCCGACCAGCAAGCCCTCGCCGCCCTCACCCACCGCGTCAGCGCAGACCCCACCCCCTTCCCGCCCACCCTCATCACCAAGACCCCGCTTGGAGCCCTCCCACACCGCCTCCTAACCCACACCCCCGCCGCCCCCATAGACCTCGCCCCACTCACCAGCACCGCACCCACAGCACCCACCAGCACCCCACCGCCCCACGCCCCGACACCCCCTCCGACGTCCGCGGGGGGATCTGCAGACGACGACGATGCGCCAGCCGCCTCCCGTGCACCGCTCGCCCCACCTCCAGCAGACCCACCGACCCCACCACTGACGAAACCAAAGCGACCACACCCCACCGCACCGTCCGCCAAGACTCGCTCGAAGCGCATCCGCCCGAACCGCCGCAACAAACCCCGCCGTACCCGGTTTGTGGTCAGCTCCGCGCTACCCCAACTCCCACACCCCGCGTACGGCGTACTCGCCGCAGCCGCCCTGGCCGCGATCATCGTGCTCGCGATCGCCATCGCCACACTCCGCACAATCGACACCCCAGCAACCGCCCATCCAGACCCCAGCGCTGCGCAGTCCACAGCCCGACGCCCGTCGGCGTCCCCGCCCACTCAGTCGCCCACCGCCCACCCAACGGCTTCAGGGCGACCCGAGACATCGCCGAGCCAGACCCGAGCCACGACCTCGGCGCCACGCCCCGAGTCCGCGTCCTCAGCAGAGCTGGCCACCTGGATGGAGACGCTGCAGGCGCTCGACGTCCAGCGCGCTCAAGCCTTCTGGACCCTCGACCTCGACGCCCTCGACCGCATCTACGTTCCAGGCAGCGCCCCCTGGCGCGCCGACAGAGCCCTCCTATCGGCCTATCGCAACCAGAACGTCCGCGTCGAAGGACTCCGAATCACGATCGAAAGCACCGCAATCACCCGCCGCACCGCAAACACCGTCACCCTCAAAACCACCGACCACCTCACAGCCGGCCAAGCAGTCGACCACACCGGCGCCAAGACCCCACTCCCACCAGGACCCCCGGTCACCAGACTGATCACCCTGACAACCACCCCACGCACCGCCGCCCCCTCACGCAGCGCCGCCCGTCAACCCACCCACACCTGGCGCATCACCACAATCACCCACTCGACCTAAACGCCCCCACCCCACCTCCTCGGGGCAACTTTGTGCCCCCACCAACCATTCTGAGCGCGCCAAAACGGTCGGTGGGTGCACAAAGACGCTGACACGAACCCTGGGTACGGCGGCGCGACGGTCGTCAGTTCGGTCGGTTCAGTGCGTCGAACACGTCCCGTACGAAGTAGGTGTCCGCCAACGCGTCGTGAATCGCGTACGAGGACTGGTCGATGCCGACGGCCGCCGACATCTCGCCAACGTCCGCCGTCGGCGGCAGGTTGGTCCGGCCCAACAGTTGGCTGATCACGCATACAAGCCGGAAGTCCCACGGCACGTCCGCTGCGTCATCCGCGACCAGGCCGTTGAGATGCATCAGATGCAGTACGTCGGTCGCATCCATCCACGGCGCAGCCCCCACCCACAGCGGCTCGTCGGCCGTCAGTTCGACCATCAGCTCCGCGACCTCTCGACCGCTGCTCACGTCCTGCTCGGATCCGTTCAGCGACGGGTGCCGATGAAAGCGGCTGATTTCCAGCGCCCGCTCGGTCGCGGCCGACAGATCCAGCTCGTCCAGCCGGACGAACCGGTTGTACGCCGTCTCGCGCCCGTCGTCCTCACGCCGGATCACCGCCACCTGCCAGATCTGCCGGCCACCCGGCAGCCAAGGTTCCCGAACGCTCGTGGTTTCCAGATCAACGAAGAGAGTCGCCACCCAGCAATCCAACCAGGGCAACACCGGTCCGCGAGACCACACCGGCGCGGCATCGTCCAACCAACCGCGCCATCCGTGAACGGCGCTTGTTTCGGCGAGTTAGCGCTTCTCGGCGCGTAGGGCCAGGACCCAGGGCACCGGGTCGGTGCGCGGCTCCACGGTCCGGGTGATCGCCAGTCCCGCGCCGGCGAACGCGTTGAGAAGGTCGGCAAGCGGCACGTGTCGCATGCCGAGGCGCTGGCGAATACCGCCCTCGCCCCACCAGGGCGCTGGGGGATGCCAACCAACAGTGCGGTACGTCGGATGCACGATGCGGCCGTCATCGGGACGGCTCTCGGTATGCGGGCCGTTGAAGCACGGATGGGCCCCGTAAAACACCAGCACCCCGCCTGGGTGCAGCACGCGAGCCGCCTCCCGCAGGACAGCGGCGAAGTCGTCGACGTCGGTGGAGAGCCACAGAACGGCGACAGTAGAGAAGACAGCGTCAGCGAACGGCAGCTCAGCCGCGTCGCCCTGGACCAGCGCCTTGCCATCGGCCGCGCGTTGCTGGGCGAGGCCCAACTGATCCGCGGAGTACTCGAGGCCAACGACGGTGCGTCCCGTACTGTGCAGCGTCTGCAGGTTCTGTCCGGTCCCACACCCAACATCCAGGCACAGACCATCGCCCGGGCCGAGCAGATCGAGCAGGGGCTCACGGTTGGAGTCGGCCGCAGCGGCGTTGTGGTCGTCGTACCACTCGGCGAGGCCGTCGTACCGTGCGGTGGTCTTCGGCGTGGGTGTCACGGGGCTAGGCGAGGGCGGCGGAGATCGCGGCGGTGACTGTGGGGTGGTGGAAGGTGAAGCCGGTGGACTGGAGGCGGGTGGGGAGGGCTCGCTTGCTGCCCAGGAGCTCCCAGGCGAACTCGCCGAGGGCCGCCTTCATGAGGATCGCGGGCACTGGGACGAGGGACGGGCGGTGCAGGGCGGTTGCCAGGGCTTCGGTGAGTTCGAGGTTGGTTGCCGGTGTCGGCAGGGTGATGTTCACCGGGCCGCTCACGGTGTCGTTCTCGGCGACGTGCCGGACGGCGCGGATCCAGTCGGTCAGCGAGACCACCGGGAAGTACTGCGTGCCAGACCCGAAGCGGCCCCCGAGACCGATGCGGAAGGGGAGGGACAGCAGCTGGAACGCCGGGGCCTTGCTGTCGAGTACGACGCCTGTTCGCAGCGCAGCCACCCGGCTGCCTGCTTCACGGGCGGGTTCGAGCGCGCCTTCCCACAGCCGGACGACGTCGGACAGGAAGCCCTCGCCGAGGTCGGAGTCCTCGGTCAGGATGCGATCGCCGAGGTCGGTGCCGTAGCCGCCGATCCCGCTCTGCGTGAGCAGCACCGGCCGGCGGTCGAGTCGCGTCGCCGCCGCGGCCAGGGTCGCGGTGGTCGAGACCCGGCTCTCCCGGATCTTCAGGCGGTACGTCGGTGTCCACGGGCGGCCGATGTTCGCGCCGGCCAGGTTGACGAGGACATCGGGATCGCCCAGAGCACCAACGTCCAGATCGCCCCGGGCCGGGTCCCAGCGCACCTCGTCCGGTGCCGACGGCGACCGGCGTACCAGTCGGAGCACCTGGTGGCCGTTGGCAACCAAGTCGCGGGCGAGGGCCTTGCCGAGGAAGCCGGAGGCGCCGGCCAGTACGTACTTCATCCCGCTTGCTCCTTGTCGGGGTCACGACAGCCGGATCGAAAGAGAACGGCGCCGGTGTCCGCCTCCGCGGAGACAGGCACCGGCGCCGGGTGTCCGATCGGATCAGACGTCGAACTGGGCCTCTTCGAGCCGCTGCTTGACCGCGGTCAGGTAGCGGGCCGCGTCAGCGCCGTCGACCAGGCGGTGGTCGTAGGTCAGCGCCAGGTACACCATCTGCCGGATCGCGATCGTCTCGCCGAGCTCCGGGTGGGTGATGACCACCGGACGCTTCACGACGGCGCCGGTCCCGAGCATGCCGACCTGCGGCTGGTTCAGGATCGGGGTGTCGAACAGCGCGCCCCGGCTACCGGTGTTGGTGATGGTGAACGTGCCGCCCGCCATCTCGTCCGGCAGCACCTTGTTGTTGCGGGTGCGGTCGGCGAGGTCGGCGATCTTCTTCGCCAGGCCGGCGATGTTCAGGTCGCCGGCGTTGTGTACGACGGGGACCATCAGGCCGCGCTCCACGTCCACCGCGATGCCGAGGTGCTCGGCGGCGTGGTACGTGATCTCGCCCTTCTCCTCGTCGATCGACGCGTTCAGCTTCGGGTACTGCTTGAGCGCGTCCACCGCGGCGAGCGCGAAGAACGGCAGGAAGGACAGCTTCGTCCCCTCGCGCGCCTCGAACTCGGCCTTCTTCCTGTTGCGCAGCTTGGCGATCTCGGTGACGTCGACTTCGACGACCGTGGTCAGCTGGGCCGAGACCTTCAGGCTGTTGACCATGTGGGCCGCGATCGCCTTGCGGATCCGGCTCATCTTCTCGGTGGTGCCGCGCAGCGGGCTGACGACCGGGGCCTTCGCCTCGGCGGCAGGGGCCGCGGCCTGGGCTGCCGGAGCGGGTGCGGCGGCGGCGGCCTTCTTCGCCTCGGCTGCGGCGATCACGTCCTGCTTGCGGATACGGCCGCCGACGCCGGTGCCCTGTACGGCGTTCAGGTCGACCTCGTGCTCCGCGGCGAGCTTGCGGACCAGTGGGGTGACGTAGTTCGCGCCGTCGGCGGAGCCGTTCGGCGAAACCGCAGGAGCCGGAGCTGCCGCCGGAGCCGGAGCCGCCTGGGGAGCCGGAGCCTGAGCCGCAGGAGCTTGAGCCTGAGGAGCTTGAGCCTGAGGAGCCGGGGCAGCGGCAGGAGCCGGAGCGGCAGCCGGGGCAGGTGCGGGAGCGGGAGCGGCGGCTGGGGCAGGAGCAGCAGCCGGAGCAGCGGCGGGGGCTTCAGCAGGAGCAGGAGCCGAGTCGGCCGGAGCGGCGGCGGGGGCGGCTGCGCCGGAGCCGACGATGGCCAGTTCGGCGCCGACCTCGACGGTTTCGTCCTCGGCGACCTTGATCTCCAGGAGCTTGCCGGCGATCGGGCTCGGGATCTCGGTGTCGACCTTGTCGGTGGAGACCTCGAGGAGCGGCTCGTCAACGGCCACGTCGTCGCCGACCTGCTTCAGCCAGCGGGTGACGGTTCCCTCGGTCACGCTCTCGCCCAGCGCGGGCAGCGTCACCGACGTACCGGAAGCACCGTCGGCCGGAGCAGCCTCGGCCGGAGCAGGAGCCTCAGCCGGAGCAGGAGCCTCAGCGGCAGGGGCCGGAGCAGCAGAAGCCTCAGCAGGAGCGGCCGGGGCAGCGGCGGCGGGGGCCTCGGCGGCCGGAGCCGGAGCGGACTCGGCGGGGGCAGCGGCCGGCGCGGGGTCTGCCGCGGGCTCGGCCGGAGCGGCGGGAGCGGAGCCGGCCTCGCCGGCGTCGCCGATCACGGCCAGTTCGGCGCCGACCTCGACGGTCTCGTCCTCGGCGGCCTTGATCTCGAGAAGGGTGCCGGCGACGGGGCTCGGGATTTCGGTGTCGACCTTGTCGGTCGAGACCTCCAGCAGGGGTTCGTCCACGGCAACCGTGTCACCGACCTGCTTGAGCCAGCGGGTGACGGTTCCTTCGGTGACGCTCTCCCCGAGGGCCGGCAGGGATACAGAGGTCGGCATGACGGTCGTTGCTCCTTCGTCTGATCGGTCGAGTGTCAGCCTACGGTGCCGCCGGAGCGCTCGGGATCCGGGTCACGGGCATCCTTCACGCTCCTGCAGCTCAAACTTACTGGGGCGGTCCAGCAGGGTCAGTCATGGAAGTGCAAAGGTTTCCCGGCGAGGGCGAGGTGAGCCTCACCGAGGGCTTCGTTCTGGGTCGGGTGGGCGTGCACCAGCGGCGCCACGTCCGCCGGGTAGGCCTCCCAGTTGTAGATCAGCTGCGCCTCGCCGATCAGCTCCCCGACCCGCGAACCGACCATGTGCAGCCCCACGACCGCGCCGTCACGAGCGCGGACCAGCTTCACGAAGCCGGCCGTCTTCAGGATCTGCGACTTGCCGTTGCCGCCGAGGTTGTAGTTGAGGATCTCCACGTCGCCGTACTTCTCCCGGGCCTGCTCCTCGGTCAGCCCGACCGACGCGACCTCCGGCTCGGAGTACGTCACGCGCGGGATGCCGGCCTCGTCGATCGGCGTCGGCGCGAGACCCGCGAGGTGCTCGGCGACGAAGATGCCCTGCTGGAACCCGCGGTGCGCGAGCTGCAGCCCCGGCACGATGTCGCCGACCGCGTACACGCCCGGCACGCTGGTCTGCAGCGTCGAGTCGACGGTCACGAACCCACGGTCGAGAGCGACCCCGACCTCTTCATACCCAAGGCCCGTGGTGTTGGGTCCCCGGCCGACGGCGACCAGCAGTACTTCGGCCTCGATCACCTCGCCGCCCGCGACGGTCACCTGAACGCCGGAATCGGTCACCGCGACCGACTCGAACGGCGTACCGGTCTTGAACGCGATCTTCCGCTTCCGGAACGCGCGCTCCAAGGTCTTCGAGCAGTCGGCGTCCTCGGACGGGACCAGCCGCGGCAGCGCCTCGACGATCGTCACCTTGGTGCCGAACGACGTCCACGCGGAGGCGAACTCGACGCCGATCACGCCGCCGCCGAGGATCACCGCGGACTCCGGGACCCGGTCGAGCGTCAGCGCGTGCTCACTCGCGATCACCCGGTGCCCGTCGAGCTCCAGCCCGGGAAGGGAACGGGAGTAGGAGCCGGAGGCAAGGATGACGTTGCGGCCGGTGTACGTCGTGTCGCCGACCTGGACCGTGGTGGGCGAGGTCAGCCGCCCCTCGCCCTCGATCACCGTGATGCCGCGGGCCTTCAACTGGCCCTGCAGACCCTTGAACAGCCGGTCGACGACGCCGTCCTTGTACTTGTTCACGCCGCCCATGTCGACGCCCTCGAGCGTCGTCCGGACTCCGAACTGCTCACCCTCGCGCGCCGAGTCCGCGACCTCGGCCGCGTGCAGCAGCGCCTTGGTCGGGATGCACCCACGGTGCAGACAGGTCCCGCCGACCTTGTCCTTCTCGACCACCGCCACGGACAGGCCGAGCGTCGCGGCGCGCAGCGCGGCGGCGTAGCCACCGCTGCCGCCGCCGAGAATTACCAGGTCGTACGACGTACCGGTTGCAGTACCACTCTCAGTCACAGGTTCCTCCGTGGGTGTGGTCCAAGGCGGGCGGCCCGGGTCGCGGTACCGGCCCGGCGTCATCTTTCCACCGATCGCGCGCGGATCCACCCCCGGGCCGGTCACGACGCGCCCATCCGGACCGGCCGCAACCGTTATCCAGGATTTCGGCCCGGACTTGCACAGATAGTGGACACTTACTCCCATGAAGTGGTTCGGTCGCCGGCAGAAGGCCGGAACGATGCGACGGTCGGACACTCCCGACCAAGCGCACCTGCGCGAGTTCGCCCAGACCCGTCAGGGCGTCGAGGGATTCGTCGAGCCGCGGACGGCGGTGACGGAGTACACCTTGCTGCTGGTCGCGGTCGACGGTGAGTGGACCCGGCGCCGGGTCCCGTCGGTGAAGTGGGCCCACGACTTCGCGAACCGCCTCGGCATCCCGTCGTACGACGCGGCCGTCGTCGGCTACCCGCCCCGAATGCGCGAGTACAACGCCCGCATGAAGAAGAACGGCCTCGCCTGAGTGGTCGTGCGGGGAGTCCTACCGGTCGCTGCAGGTAGGTAGAACTCCCCGAACCGTCACCTCAGCTTGCTGAGGCGGCGAGCTCGACCAGGGTGCGGACGGCGTAGCCGGTGCCGCCGGTGGGCGTGTAGCCGGAGGGACCGCTGTCGTTGAAGGACGGACCGGCCACGTCGAGGTGCACCCAGTCGATGCCGTCAGCAACGAAGTCGCCGAGGAAGGCGGCCGCCGCGAGGGCGCCGCCCCACGGCTCGCCGGTGATGTTGGCCAGGTCGGCGACCTTGGAGTGCGACTTCAGCTTGTCCAGCATCTCGGTCGGGATCGGCAGCGGCCACATCGACTCGCCGGCCGCGACCGCCGCGTCCACCACCCGGTCGCGGGCCGTGTCGGCGTTGCCGAACGCGCCGGCCACCTTGGTGCCGAGGGCAACGACACACGCCCCGGTCAGGGTGGCCACGTCGATGATCAGGTCGGGCTGGTCCGCGGAGGCCCGGACCAGCGCGTCGCCGAGCACCAGGCGGCCCTCGGCGTCGGTGTTCAGCACCTCGACGGTCTTGCCTCCGTACATCGTCAGTACGTCGGAGGGCCGGGCCGCGGAACCCGACGGCATGTTCTCGGCCATCGCGGCGTACGTCGTCACCTGGACCGGCAGACCGAGCCGCGCGATGGCGATCGTCGCGCCGATCACCGCGGCGGCGCCGGCCATGTCGGACTTCATGCTCACCATGCCGGTCGACGTCTTCAGTGACAGGCCGCCGGAGTCGAACGTGATGCCCTTGCCGACGAAGGCCAGGTGGGTGACGGGCTTCTTCGGCGTGTAGGTCAGCCGGACCAGCCGCGGCGGGTTGCTCGAGCCCTGGCCGACGCCGAGGATGCCGCCGTACCCGCCCTTGGCGAGCGCCTTCTCGTCGAGCACCTCGACCTTGACGCCGTACTCCTTGCCGAGCTTGACCGCGTCGGCCGCGAACTCGGCCGGGTGCAGGTCCGACGGCGGGGTGTTCACCCAGTCCCGCACCTGCGCGACGGCATCCGCGGTCACCTGGGCGCGCTCGAGCGCGCCCTTGGCGTCCTTGTTGCGGGCCAGGTCGGTCAGCACGGTCAGGTTGCCGGGCACCTCGTTCGCGCCGTCCGACGACTTGTACGCCGTGAACGCGTAGCGACCCATCAACGCGCCCTCGGCGACAGCACGCACGCACTCGGCGTCGGGGGCCGGCAGCGCGAACGCGACCGACTGCGAGATCTTCGCCGCCCGCACACCGGTGCCGGCCGCGGCCCGGAGGTCCTCGGTCTTCAGCGCGCCGTCGGGCGCCGAGCCGAGACCGACCGCGATCAGCGTCGCGGACTTGCCCGGCTTGCCGAGCAGCGGCCCGGGTACCTTCGTCACCTCGCCGACCTTGCCGGTGGCGCCGAGACCGGACAGCACCTCCACCAGCTTCCCGCCGTACGCGGCGTTCAGCGACTCGGTGCCGGCCGGCAGGGTGACGGCGCCGCCGAGTTTGACCACGCCGATGACCACGGCGTCGCTCTTGACGCCGGCGGCATCTGACTTGCTCAGGGTGATGGTGGTCACGAAATCCTCAGTCCTCCTTGACCGGCGGGCAGATGGCCGGTCGTCACGGTACGTGCGTGCTGCCTGAGCATGCTACGCGTCGGGTAAGTTCCGCTCCATGACCGAGTCGACCGAGTTGAAGAAGTCCCCGCTGCACGAGCGCCACGTCGCGCTCGGCGCCAAGTTCGCCGAGTTCGGCGGCTGGGAGATGCCCCTGGAGTATTCCGGCGTCGTGGCCGAGCACACCGCGGTCCGTACGTCGGTCGGCGTCTTCGACGTCAGCCATCTCGGCAAGGCGACGGTCAAGGGTCCGGGCGCCGCGGCGTACGTGAACGCGTGCCTGACCAACGATCTCGGCAAGATCGCGCCGGGTCAGGCGCAGTACACGCTGTGCTGCAACGAGAACGGGGGAGTGGTCGACGACCTGATCGCCTACCTGCACGCCGACGACGACGTGTTCCTGATCCCGAATGCGGCCAACACCGCCGAGGTGGTTCGCCTGCTCCAGGCCGACGCCCCCGACGGTGTCGAGGTGACCAACGTTCACGACGACTACGCGATCCTCGCTGTGCAGGGCGCGAACAGCGACGAGGTGGTGTCCGCGATCGGCCTGCCGACCGGACACGACTACATGTCCTTCGCCACGGCCGACTTCGGCGGTACGCCGGTGGTCGTGTGCCGCACCGGCTACACGGGCGAGCGCGGCTTCGAACTCGTCGTACCGAACGCCGCCGCGGTGGCCGTGTTCGACGCGCTGCTGACGGCCGGCGAGCAGTACGGCATCGTCCCGGCCGGACTGGGCGCGCGGGACACGCTGCGGACCGAGATGGGGTACCCGCTGCACGGCCAGGACATCGCGCCCGGCATCACGCCCGTCCAGGCGAGGTCCGGATGGGCGGTCGGCTGGAAGAAGGAGCACTTCTGGGGCGACGCGGCCCTGCGCGCCGAGAAGGAGCGCGGTCCGGCCCGGATCCTGCGCGGTCTTCGGGCCGCCGGCCGGGGTATTCCGCGGCCGCATATGTCGGTTCTGGATCAATCCGGTACGGCGCTCGGTGAAGTTACCTCCGGAACGTTCTCGCCGACGCTGAAGAAAGGTATTGCTTTGGCCTTGCTGGACGCGTCGGTGAAAGAAGGCGATCAGGTAACCGTCGACATCCGGGGTCGCGGGGAAACCTTCGACGTCGTCAAACCGCCCTTCGTGACCGTTCACGTGCGCTGACCGCGTTCCGCGACCGAACGTCGAGAACCGTTACCCTCCGTCATAACCTGGCACAAAACGGCCACTGTCGGTACTGTGCCGACGCGTTTTGCGCAGGTTTGACTGCGAACGGTGACGAAATGGGGCAAATGTTCCGTTCGGCTACCGGTTCCGGTAACGATTTGTGCACTGCTGCCGGGCACTGCTGGTTTGGTGTCACAGTGTCGGGCAGGCTAGCGCGCGGCTACGGCGGAATCCCTTGTCAAGGGGATTTGACGCGAGCCCGCAAGAGAGCAAAGGTCGGCACGCTATCCACCGATAAGTGCCGGATCCGCGGACCGAAATCCGGTCGACTGAACTGACGGAGTGCGAATGAGTATTGGGTCGCCCGACTCGACCGTAGGGGTCGAAGAACACCCGGCCTCGGCGGAGCCAGTCCGTACGGCCGCCACTCCGCACGGCAAGTCGCCGAGCCGGATCGCGTTCGACCGGCTCCGCAAGGACAAGGTCGCGGTGATCTGCGCGTCGATCGTGCTGTTCTTCATCCTGGTCGCCGTCCTGGCGCCGCTGCTGGCCAAGCTCGAGGGCCAGGACATCAGCACCTTCAACACCCGGCAGATCGACGAGTTCGGCTACCCGACGATCGGCATCACCCCGGACCACTGGTTCGGCATCGAGCCGAAGACCGGCCGGGACAACTTCGCCCGCTGGGTGTACGGCGCCCGCCCGTCGCTGATCATCGCGTTCCTGGCGACCGTGGTCGGCACCGCGATCGGCGTCGTGATGGGCCTGCTGGCCGGCTTCCTCGGCGGCTGGGTCGACCGGGTCATCTCCTGGCTGATCGACTTCGTGCTCAGCCTGCCGTTCCTGCTCTTCGCGATCGCACTGGTTCCGATCGTCGAGTCGCTGCGCGGCGGCTCGTTCAACCTGACGCCGGAAGACCAGGCGAACATCCGGTTCTACGTGCTGATCTTCGTCCTCGCGTTCTTCGGTTGGGCGGGCCTGGCCCGCATCATCCGCGGCGAGGTGCTCTCACTGCGCGAGCGCGAGTTCGTACTCGCCGCCAAGGCGATCGGTGTGCCGACCTGGCAGGTCCTGTTCAAGGAACTGCTGCCCAACCTGGTGGCCCCGATCGTGATCTCGGCCTCGCTGGCAGTCCCCGCGTACGTGACCGCGGAGGCCGGGCTCTCGTTCCTCGGTGTCGGACTGGTCGAACCGAAGCCCTCGTGGGGCCAGACGATCGCCGTCGCCACCAACTGGTACAAGGCAGACCCGCTCTACCTGTGGCTGCCGGTCATCGGGATCACCGCCCTGGTGCTCGCGCTGGCCCTGCTCGGAGACGCGATCCGCGACGCCTTCGACCCCAAGACTCGCCGGTAGTACGGCGATTGCCCCAGCGGCAGAAAAGGAGAAACCCGACCATGCAGTGGAAACGGATAACCGCGGTCGCGGCGACGGTCATGCTGACCGCCGTGGCTTGTGGCAGCCCGTCCTCGAACAGCGGCAGCAAGGGCGGCACCGACGCGGTGGGAGGCGCGCAGGTCAAGGCGACGGACCCCACTGCGAAAGGCCCGGCCCCTGACGTAGAGGGTGCGAAGAAGGGCGGGACGATCACCGTCCTGTCCGACGTGACGCCGTCCGGCTTCGACCCGACCGACACGTACTACGTGGACGGTAACGCGATCGAGAAGCTGTACTTCCGCGCGCTGACCCAGTTCCGCCTCGACGGCCCGGACAAGAAGCCGGTGCTGGTACCGGACCTGGCCGAGGACCTCGGCACCAAGTCCGACGACGGCCTGACCTGGACGTTCAAGCTCAAGCAGGGCATCAAGTACCAGGACGGTACGCCGGTCAAGGCCGAGGACTACGCGTACGCGATCAAGCGGTCCTTCGCGCACACGTTGTACGAGAACGGCCCGACGTACCAGATGGACTACTTCCTGGACGGCAAGACCTACAAGGGCCCGTACGTCGCCGGCGGCGACGCGTACAAGGGCGTCGAGACGCCGGACGACCACACCCTGGTCATCCACCTGGCGAAGAAGTTCGACGACATGCCGTTCTACGCGGCGTTCCCGCTCTTCGCGCCGATGCCGAAGGCGAAGGACACCCAGAAGAACTACGAGCAGCACCCGATGTCGACCGGCCCGTACATGGTCCAGTCCTACAACCCGGGCAGCGAGCTCAAGCTGGTGAAGAACCCGAGCTGGGACCCGAACACCGACCCGGTGCGGCACCAGTACGCGGACGCCTTCGACTTCAAGTTCGGTCAGGACACCATCAAGGCCCAGCGCCAGGTGCTGGTGAGCTCCGGCCCGGACGCGAACGCGGTGAACTACTCGAACCTGGACACCACGCTGCTGCCCGAGGTCAAGGACCAGTCGCAGCTGATCACGGGTCAGTCGCCGTGCACGAACATGTACACGATGGACACCCAGAAGATCCCGCTGGACGTCCGTAAGCTGATCGCCAAGGCGTACCCCTACAACTCGTGGCGCAAGGTCGCCGGTCTGAACCCGACCACCGACCCGCCCGCGTCGACGATCCTGCCGCCGGCGGTCCCGGGCTACGAGAAGTACGAGCTGCCGGGCCTGAACGGCACCGGTGACGGCGCCGAGGACGACGCGGTCGCCAAGGAGGTCAAGGACGAGCTGGCCAAGGCGGGCAAGTCGAACTTCGAGCTCAGCTGGTACTACTCGATCGACGACAAGATCTCGACCCAGGCCAACCAGCTGCGCAAGCAGGCCTTCGAGAAGGCCGGCTTCAAGGTCAAGGCGATCGGTGTGCCGAAGGCGAACATCCGCAAGTTCACCGGTGCGCCGGACGCCCCGGTGAACATCGGCCGGACCCCGGCCGGCTGGTGCTCCGACTGGCCGAGCGCCACCAGCTGGTTCCCGGTGCTGTTCACGACCGCTGCGGTCGAGGCCGGTAACAGCGTCGGTCAGCTGAAGGACCCGGAGCTGGACAAGAAGATCGAGGCGATCCAGGCCAAGACTCCGGACGAGCAGCTGAAGGAGTGGCCGAAGATCGACAAGGAGATCATGGAGAAGTACCTCCCGGTCCTGCCGCTCTACTACAGCTCGAGCAACATGCCGGTCGGCAAGAACATCGGCGGTGCGGTGAACGACCCGACCCAGGGTGTGTTCGAGTTCACCTCGATGTTCCTGAAGCAGCCCTGACCGACGTCCGTTCTGAAGCAGTACTGATCCACTGAGGGTGGCGTGGTGCCCGGACCACAAGTCCGGGCACCACGCCGATCGGTGAGGAGACAATCCCGTGCTCTATTTCGTGGCGCGCCGCTTGGTCAGCGCGCTCAGTGTGGTGCTGGCAACGTTGATCGCGACGTTCGCGCTGTTCTTCATCGCGCCGACCGATCCGGCCGCGGCCATCTGCGGTGAGCGCAACTGCACGCAGCAGCGCTATGAGGAGATCACGAAGAACCTGCACCTCGACCGGCCGAAGGTCGAGCAGTTCGCCGACTACACGATCGGCATCTTCGCCGGCCGTGACTTCACCACCTCCGGCGTCACGCAGCACTGCGCGGCCCCGTGCCTCGGCTTCTCGTTCAAGAACGACCGCCCGGTCACGGAGCTGATCGGCTCCAGGTTCCCGGTGACGCTGTCGCTCGTCCTCGGGTACGCCGTACTGGTCCTGACGATCGGTGTGTTCGTCGGATCGATGGCGGCGAAGAGACGCGGGAGCCTCGGCGACCGGGCGCTGATGACCAGCACGCTGGTGGTCAGTTCGGTGCCCTACTACATCGTGGCGCTGATGGTCGCGCTGTACCTGACCATCGTCTATCCGATCCTGCCGCGGGGTGAGTGGACACCGCCCTCGGAGAACTTCGGGAAATTCATCGCCGGCCTGCTGACCCCCTGGCTGGTGCTCGGTATCTACAACTGCACGTCGTACGCGCGGTACTCACGCGGCTCCATGGTCGAGACGCTGAGCGAGGACTACATCCGGACCGCGCGGGCCAAGGGCCTGTCCGACCGGGTGGTCACCTACAAGCACGCGCTCCGCTCCGGGTTGATCCCGGTCGTGACGATCTTCGGTCTGGACATCGCCGGCAGCCTAGGCGGCGCGATCTTCACCGAGCGGATCTTCGACCTCCCCGGGCTCGGGCAGCTGGTGCTGGACAGTTTGAACAACTACGACCTGCCCGTGATCATGGGCACCGTGCTCGTCGCCTCGGTGATCATCGTCGCGATGAACTTCCTGGTGGACATCGGCTACAGCCTGATCGACCCGCGAGTGAGGCTGTCGTGAGCACACCCGCCCCCGAGGACCGCGCCCCTCAAGACCGCGTCCCCGAAGACCGGAAGGACAGCATGGCCGAGAGTGCACCCACCTCGGCGGACGCCACCGCGGACGCCAAGCGTGGTCCGTCGGTCGCCACCCGCGAGCGCCGGCAGGGTTCGATCAACCCGAGCGGCGAGACGCCGTACCTGGTGGTCGAGGACCTGGCCGTGAAGTTCCCCACCGCCGACGGCCTGGTGAGCGCGGTGAACGGGCTGAGCTACTCGGTCCCGCTCGGCCGCACGCTGGCCATCGTCGGCGAGTCCGGCTCCGGCAAGTCGGTGTCGAGTATGGCCGTGATGGGCCTGCACGACCGCAAGCGGACCCGGATCACCGGCTCGATCCGGCTCGGCGGCGACGAACTCGTCGGCCTGCCCGAGAACGAGCTGATGAAGATCCGCGGCGACGCGATGTCGATGGTCTTCCAAGACCCCCAGTCCTCGCTGCACCCGCTGTACACGATCGGCAACCAGCTGGTCGAGGCGTACCGGGTGCACCACAAGGTGTCCAAGGACGTGGCGAAGAAGCGGGCGCTGGAGATGCTCGACCTGGTCGGGATCCCGAACCCGCCGCGCCGGTTCTCGCAGTACCCGCACGAGTTCTCCGGCGGTATGCGGCAGCGCGCGATGATCGCGATGAGCCTGATCAACGACCCGAAGCTGGTGATCGCCGACGAGCCGACCACCGCGCTGGACGTCACCGTGCAGGCGCAGATCCTGGACCTGCTGAACAACCTGCAGAAGGAGTTCGGCTCCGCGATCGTGCTGATCACGCACGACCTCGGGGTGGTCGCCGAGATGGCCGACGACGTCCTGGTGATGTACGCCGGGCGCTGCGTCGAGTACGGCACCGCCGAGGACGTCCTGGCGAACCCGCGGATGCCCTACACCTGGGGTCTGCTCGAGTCGATCCCGACCGTCTCCGCGGCGAGCGAGCGGCTGCGCCCGATCAAGGGCCTGCCGCCGAGCCTGCTGAACCTGCCGGACGGCTGCTCGTTCAGCGCCCGTTGCCCGTACGTCGAGCGGGTCAAGGGCGAGCTCTGCACCACCCAACTGCCGGAGCTGCTGCCGGTGGACGGCGCCGGTGCCCACACTTCCCGATGTCACCTGCACGCCAAGGCCTCGATCTACGAGGCCGAGGTCGCGCCGAGACTGGGCTGACGAGGGGACTGAGGAGTTATGAGCGAAACTTTGTTGCAGGTCCGCGACCTGAAGATGCACTTCCCGATCAAGGAAGCGGCCGGCCTCGGCCGGACCAAGAAGGTCGTCCAGGCCGTCGACGGCGTCTCCTTCGAGCTGAAGGCCGGCGCCAGCCTGGGCCTGGTCGGCGAGTCCGGCTGCGGTAAGTCGACCACCGGCCGGATGATCACCCGGCTGCTGACCCCGACCGCCGGCGAGATCGTGTTCAAGGGCACCGACATCGCGCAGCTGAAGGAGCGGGACCTGCGCCCGTTCCGCCGCCAGCTGCAGATCGTGTTCCAGGACCCGTACAGCTCGCTGAACCCGCGGCAGACGGTCAGCAACATCATCAGTACGCCGCTGCGCGTCCACAACCTGGTGCCGAAGGGCAAGGAGCTCGCGCGGGTCCAGGAACTGCTGGAGCGTGTCGGCCTGAACCCGGAGCACCACAACCGCTACCCGAACGAGTTCTCGGGCGGTCAGCGGCAGCGCATCGGCATCGCCCGGGCGCTCGCGGTGGAGCCCGAGGTGATCATCGCCGACGAGCCGGTCTCCGCGCTCGACGTGTCGATCCAGGCCCAGGTGATGAACCTGCTCGAGGACCTGCGCAAGGACCTCGGGATCGCGTTCGTGTTCATCGCGCACGACCTCGGCGTCGTCCGTCACTTCTGTGACGAGGTCGCGGTGATGTACCTCGGCAAGATCGTCGAGCAGGGCTCGCGGGACCAGATCTACAACGCGCCGCAGCACCCGTACACGCAGGCGCTGCTGTCGGCCGCGCCGGACCTGGGCACCATCCGCGGCGTCCCGCCGAAGGAGCGGATCCGGCTGGTCGGCGACGTACCCTCGCCGATCGACCCGCCGAGCGGCTGCCGGTTCCGGACCCGCTGCTGGAAGGCGGAGGGAATCTGCGCCACCCAGGAGCCGTTGCTGGAGATCAAACCGCAGTCCAGCACGGGCCACACCGCCGCTTGCCACTTCGCGGAGCCGAAGGTCGACCTGATCGCCGAAACCGCCTAGAGCCGATATCGCCTAGAGCCGAGAAAGCCCCGTCAACGGCGACGGGGCTTTCTTGTGTCTGCCTTCTCTTATTGCCTGGCGGGTCAGGCGCGGCCGTGGGCCTGGCGGCTCCGGCGGCTGAGCGAGTCGATCGTGACCGCGATCAGCAGGACGCCCGCGGTGACGATGTAGCGGACGTTGGAATCCAGGCTGAGCAGGGCGAGACCGTTGGAGATCGAGGTGATCACCAGCGCGCCGAGCAGCGCAGAGTACGCCGAACCGCGGCCGCCGAACAGGCTGGTGCCGCCGATGACAGCGGACGCGATCGCGTTCAGGTTGACGTCGGTGCCACCGCTGGCCTGGCCGACCGCTACGAGCCGGGCCGCTGCGAGGATGCCGCCCACCGCGGCGAAGGTGGTGCAGGCGGCGAACACCGTCAGGTAGATCATCCGGACGTTGATACCGGCCCGGCGCGCGGCCTCGACATTGCCGCCGACGGCGAAGACCGAGCGGCCCCAGCGCGTCCGTCGTACGGCGAGGTCCGTGACCACGACCAGGGCGAGGAACAGCAGGAACATCGACGAGACGCCGCGGTCGCCGTTCAGGACCGTGACCGGTATCAGCAGCACGATCGCGAGGCCGGCGGCCTTGATCGCGATGACCGAGGTCGGCGCCGCGGACAGACCCGCCGCGGCGCGAGCGGTCCGGCCTTGCCAGCGGCTCAGTGCGTAGGCCACGACCACCAGAGCAACCAGGGCGTAGGCCATCGCGGGGGAGAGGAAGCTCCGCGTCGCGAATCCGACCAGCGCGGAGTCGTACGGCAGGTTGATCGTGCCGTCCTTGCCCAGCACCAGCAGCTGGAGACCGAGGAATCCGAGCAGACCGGCGAGGGTGATGACGAAGCTCGGTACGCCGAAGCGCGTGTAGAGCAGGCCGTAGAACAGGCCGATCAGCACGCCGAGCGCGATGGCGGCGACGAGCGACGCGACGATCGGCCAGCCCTGGTTGACGAACGTGACGCCGACGACCGCGGCCGCCACGCCGCTCACCGAACCGACCGAGAGGTCGATCTCGCCGAGCAGCAGGACCAGAACGATGCCGAGGGCAATCACCCCGACGGACGTGGTCTGCAGCGTGAGGTTCACCAGGTTGCGGCTGGACAGGAACGAGCTGTTCGCGACCTGGAAGACCGCCCAGATGATGACCAGGCCGACGACCACCGGGACCGAGCCCAGGTCGCCGGACCGGAGCCGGGCGGTGAAGGCGCCGACCGCGCCGCTGATCCCGTGGCCGGCGATCAGTCGCTCGTCCTGGAGATCGGCCGGCAGCTGGGCCGCGCCGTTCTCCTCGGGCGCCGCCGTCGCACCTGTGAAGTCCTGGGGGCGGGTCCCCGATCCTTGGAGACTCATGAGGCCGGTCCCTCTTCCCGGCTCCGGCGCGCGGCGCGCTCGGAGACCGCGTTGTCGGTTGCGCCGGTGATCGCGGCGATGATGTCCTGCGTCCGGGTCTCGCTGACCACGAAGACGCCGTTGTTGCGGCCGAGACGCAGTACGGCGACCCGGTCGGCGACCGCCATCACGTCGGCCATGTTGTGGCTGATCAGGATGACGGCCAGGCCGCGTTCGCGGAGCCGCTCGACCAGGTTGAGGACCTCGGCGGTCTGAGCTACGCCGAGAGCCGCCGTCGGTTCGTCCAGCATCACGACCTTGGGCCGGCCGAGCAGGCTGCGCGCGATCGCGACGGTCTGCCGCTGGCCGCCGGACAGGCTGGCGACCGGGATCCGGACCGACGGGATCTTCGCGGACAGCTGCCGGAGCAGCTCCCAGGAAGAGCGTTCCATCTCGACCTCGTCGAGCGCGCCGTTCTTGCGCAGTTCGCGGCCGAGGTACAGGTTCGCGACCACGTCCAGGTTGTCGCACAGCGCCAGGTCCTGGAACACGGTGGCGATGCCGAGCTGCTGCGCCTCGGCCGGGCTGCCGACCCGGACCGGCCGGCCGTCGAACACCATCGACCCGTCGTCGGCGGTGTAGACGCCGGCGATCGTCTTGACCAGCGTGGACTTGCCGGCGCCGTTGTCGCCGACGAGAGCGAGCACCTCACCGGCACGGACGTCCAGCTCGATGTTCTTCAGAGCCTGCACGGCCCCGAAACGCTTGGAAATCCCCTGCAACGTCAGCACCGTACCGGCACCGACATCGAGGGGAGTCGGGGTAACAGTCACGTGTTGAGCCTCCTGGGACTTATTTCACGCCATGATCCTCGCCGGGGGCGCGGTTGGGGAGAGGTCGGCGTGGCCCCCCGCACCTCACTGCGGGGGGCCACGCCGAGGGGCGGGTCAGTTGGCGGACAGGCCTGCGGCGGTGCAGGCGGCGGCGAAGGACGCGGTGCAGATGTCGGCGACCTTGTAGATGTTGTCCTTGACCACGGTGTCCTTGATGTTGTCCTTGGTCACCGCGACCGGGTCGAGAATCGTCGACGGTACGCCGTTCTTGTCGGTGGTGGACTCGGGCTTGCCGCCGTTCGCCAGCGCGACTGCTCCCTTGGCGGCGGCCTCGGCCTGCGGCTTGACCGCCTTGTAGATGGTCATCGCCTGGTCGCCGGCGATGATCCGCTGGATCGCGGCGAGTTCCGAGTCCTGCCCGGTGACCGGCGGCAGCGGCTTCACGCCACCGCCCTTCAGTGCGGCGATCGCGCCACCGGCGGTGCCGTCGTTGGCGGCGTACACGCCGACCAGGCCGTTCTTGATCGCGCTCAGCTGGCCCTCCATCCAGCCCTGCGCCTTGTCCGGGCTCCAGTCCGGGGTGTCGAACTCGGCGGCGATCTTGAAGCCACTTGAGTCGAGCACGCTGTGCGCGCCCTTCTTGAAGTCCGCGGCGTTCGGGTCGGTCGGCGAGCCGTTGATCATCGCGATGTTCCCGGACGTCTTGCCGGCCGCCTTGAGGGCGTCGAGCAGGGTCTGCGCCTGCAGCTTGCCGACCGCCTCGTTCTCGAACGACACGTAGTAGTTGGCGTTCTCGATGAACCGGTCGTACGCGACCACCGGGACGCTCTGGGCCTTCGCGGAGGCGGCGACCGCAGCGGCGGCCTTGCCGTCGACCGGGTCGAGGACCAGCACGTTCGCGCCCTGAGTCAGCGCAGCCTCGGCCTGCTGCTGTTGCTTGGCGGCGTCCTGATCGGCGTTGCTGTAGATCAGCTGGCAGTCGCCGCAGGCCGCCTTCAGCGCCTCGGTGAACAGCGGGCGGTCGAGCGCCTCGTACCGGGTGGTCTTCGACTCGGGCAGCAACAGCGCGACCTTTTTCGCGCTGCCTGAGCCGCTGCCCGAGCCGGAGTCGTCGGACCCACAGGCCACCAAGGAGGTGGCGAGGACCGAGACGGCAAGCCCGAGGCCGACGAGACGAAGTGCTGAGACGGACATATGGCGGCTCCTTGACGAGACGGCCCCGATTGGCCTGCCCGCAGTCAAGCTCCCCAGCGTCTTGGCGTCAAGACTTGAATTCAAGAAATGGAGATATTGGTGTGACTCAGCATCGATGCGCGGTGGATCGCGCCGACAATGTCGGCTTCGTCGCCGAGCTCGGCGGGGCGCAGTTCGACGGTCGCCGCGGCGCTCGGGATCGCGCACCGGTCGAGGGCCTCACGCAGCGGGGCGTGGATCAGTTCGCCGGCCTCGGCCATCAGGCCGCCGACAACGATCGCCTCCGGGTTCAGCAGGTTCACGACGCCTGCCACGGCGACGCCGACGCGCCGGCCGGCGTCCTCGATCACGCGGCGGCAGCCGAGGTCGCCGGCGAGCGCGCGGGTCACGATGTCCTTCAGTCGCAGCGGTCCGTGCGACGCGGCCAGACTGCTGATCAGTGCCCGCGAGCCGACGAACGTGTCCAGGCAGCCGCGGTTGCCGCAGCGGCAGATCGGGCCGTTCTCGTCGATCGTGACGTGCCCGATCTCGCCCGCCGTACCGGTCGAACCGCGGAACACGTCGCCGTTGATCACGATGCCCGCGCCGACGCCGTACGAGAACTTCAGGTAGCAGCCGTTCCGGACGCCGCGGAGCGCGCCGGCCCGCAGTTCGCCCAGGGCGGCAAGGTTTGCGGTGTTGTCGAGGGCGACCGGGGCGCGCAGGTACCCGGACATCGCCTCGGTCACGTTGACGCCGCGCCAGCCGGGCAGCACCGCGTCGGACCCCGCCTCGCCGCTGACGGAGTCGACCGGCATCGGCAGGCCGAACCCGATCGCGGAGATGTCCTCGACGCCGGAGCTGACCGTCTCGGCCAGGTCGGCGAGCAGCCGGGCGGCGCGCTCCATGCCCTCGTCGGCGACGTGGTCGGCCTGCAGCGGCATCAGTTGCTGGGCGAGGATCTCGCGGGAGCTGTTCGCGACCGCGACCCGCACGTCGCGCTCGCCGAACGCGACACCGGCCAGCAGTCCGCCGCCGGACGCGAGGGAGACCAGTACGGCGCGGCGGCCGTTGCGGATGCTGCGGGACAGGCCGACCATGCCGGCCTGGTCGAGCTCCTTGACCATGTTCGAGACGGTGGCGGCGGACAGACCGGAGGCGGCGGCGATCTCGACCTGGGTGAGCGGGCCGTGCTGCCGGACGACACCGAGAACGCGCGCACGATTGGCTTCGCGCAGCGAAGCCTGCGAGCCCGGGGCTGGGCGAGTTGCGTTCATTACATAAAGATAACGGATCGCGGGGCGTGCCCGGCCGCCCACCGGTCGTGAACCACGAACATCTTCCGCAACCTCGCCGTCACTACCCCACTGGAACGTCTCGTCGGCGACAGTAGACCACCCCGGCCGCGAGGTGGTGGAGGTGAGCGCTCACACGGTCAGGGCGAGCGTCACAAGGGTCACCGGAAGGGCCAGTTCGACGGTTGCGCCGAGGACGTCGCCGGTGGTGCCGCCGAGGGCTCGGACGGCTCGGCGGCTGGTGAGCAGGCTGGTCACGACGGCCAGGAGGACGGCGGCTGCGGTGCCGGTCAGGCGGAGTACGCCGGGAGCGCTGAGGGCGAGGGTCGCGGCGAGGGTGGCGGCCGTGGTGAGCGTTGCCGTGAGTGGGTGGACCGTGGCGGCGACGAACGATCCCAGGCCGTCGGGGCGGGCCGCGGGGATCGACGTACGGCAGGACCAGGGGAGGGTGAGGCGGCTCGCGGTGATGGCGATCAGGAGCGCCTGCCAGCCGAAGTTCGCTTGCAGGCAGGCGGTGAGGGCGGCGACGTCGAGGAGCAGTACGCCGATGATCGCGACGACACCGAACGGGCCGATGTCGCTCTGCTTCATGATCCGCAGCATCGTCTCGCGATCCCGCCGGCTGCCCAGCGCGTCGGCGAAGTCGGCGAGCCCGTCCAGGTGCAGCCCACCCGAAAGCCCTGCTACAACAAGCACTCCGAGCACAGCGGCGAGCAGGTCCGCCTCAGGCTTCACCAGTTGAGCCAGAGCGACCACACCCGCCGCGATCCCGCCGACCAGCACTCCCACGGCCGGCGCCAGCACCATCGCCCGCCCGCCAACCTCCCGGTCAACCCGGGATGGCACGCCCGCGGGCAGCACTGTCAGCGTCCCGAGCGAAAGACGGGTCGCCGCACCCCATGCGCTCATGTGAGAGGGAGGGTTCGGCCGGCGACGGTCCAGAGGACCTGGTCGGACGCCAGGGAGATGGTGGTGTTCAGGCGGCCCATGAGGTCGCGGAACAGGCGGGTGCCGGGGTCGGCGGGGACGATGCCGGAACCCACGTCGTTGCTGACGGCCACCACGCGCCGGGCGGTCGCGGACCACGCGTCGGCGAGTTCGGCGATCTGTTGCTCGACGAGGTCGGCCCGGCCGAGGTCCGACCAGACGTTCCTGGTGTCCATGGTTCTCGACAGCCACAGCGTGAGGCAGTCGATGAGCAGCGGGGGACCGGGGGACTCGAGCAGTGGTACCAGGTCGATCGTCTCCGCCAGACCCCAGGAGGCGGGCCTACGGGCCTGGTGCTTCGCGACCCGGGCCGCCCACTCGGCGTCACCGGAGTCCTCTCCGCCGGTTGCGACGTACAGGACGTCGGGCTCCGCGGACAGCAGGCGTTCGGCGGCGACGGATTTGCCGGAGCGGGCTCCGCCGAGGATGAGGGTTCGGTCAGGCATTCGTCCTCCCGGGCTCGAAAACCACCGGCGCCTCGAAGGCCGCCTTGCGCGCCGTACGCCGGAACGCGTTCAGGATCGGCCGCCCGAGCACCAGCACCAGCACCGCGCTCAGGATCCCGCGCGGAATGTCCCACCCCAGCGACGTCGCCACCACGAACAACAAGTACCTGTGCCCGTTGGCGGCCAGCGAGTCGCCGGGGATGAACGAGAAGTCGCTGCCGAACGTCGCGTACGGCCAGAACCAGAGGTTCATGATCACGCCGTACAGCACGCCCGAGACCAGCGAGTACGCCGCCAGCAGCAGCAACTCCAACCGCCCGCCGACGCGCGGCAGGAGGCCGGCCAGGCAGCCGACCCAGGCGCACGCGAACATCTGGAACGGCATCCACGGCCCGACCCCGCCACTGATCAACGCCCCACCCAGCAAGGACACCGCCCCGAGCACGAACCCGAACCCGGCCCCGAACGCCCGCCCCGCCAGCACCAGCAGGAAGAACCCGGGCTCGAGTCCCGCCGTACCCGGGCCCAACGCGCGTAGCGCGGCGCCGACCGCGGCGAGCATGCCGACCAGTGAGATCACCTTCGCGTCGATCCCGGCCTCGGATAGCTCCGCGAGTACGACGGCCACCAGCAACGGCAGCAGCAACACGAACAGCCACGGCGCATCCGTGGTGTGACCGATCGCCGACTGACCCGCCTGCGAGGTCTGGAAGAACAACGGCCATGCGAACGCGAGTACGCCGACCAGTGACGCGACGAGCAACGCCAGCGTGCTGCGGGGCTTGAGCCGGATCAGGTTCACGAGGCTCGGTCCAACGCCTCGGCGACCTCGCCGACGGTCAGGAACGGCAACGGCGCAAGGATCTTCGCCACCTGCGGCGCGAACGCCGGAGACCCGGCAATCACCTCCGCCGTCTCGCCATCACTCACCAGCTCACCGTCGGCGAGCACCATCACCCGCGTGGCGACTTCGGCGACCATCTCCACGTCATGCGTCGACAGCACCACTGCATGCCCGGCAGCCGCCAGCTCGCGCAGGATCGCGACCAGCCGCCGCTTCGCGCCGTAGTCCAGCCCGCGAGTTGGCTCGTCCAGCAGCAACAACGGCGGCGCGCCGCACAGTACGACGGCCAACGCCAGACACAGCCGTTGTCCTTCGGACAGGTCGCGCGGATGCATGTCCAGAGGCACGTCGGGTGCCAGCCGCTCCAGGAGTGCCCGGCAACTACCTGCGGGCACCTTGAAGTCGGAGTCCGCGCTGCCGCATTCGTCCGCGACAGTAGCGGCGTACAGCAGATCTGCGGGTTCCTGTGGGACCAGTCCGACTGCCTTGACCAGTCGCTTTGGCTTGGTACGGCGTGGGTCGACTCCTGCGGCGGTCGCAGTGCCGGAACGAGGAGTGATGATGCCGACGAGAGAGTTCAGCAACGTCGACTTGCCTGCGCCGTTGCGGCCCATGAGTGCGACGACCTCACCGGCCTTGATGCTCAGCGAAACACCGCGTAGTGCCGTCACGTTGCCGTAGCCAACGACTAGGTCGGTGCACCGTCCCAGCTCCTTGCCGAGCGCAGCCAGCGGCCGCGCTGGTGCAGCAGAATCCAGCTGGCTGCGCAGGGCGACAGCAGCGCGTCGGGCGTCTCGTACTGACAGGGGGAGCGGTGACCATCCAGCCAGCCGTCCCAGCTCCACCACCGGCGGCGCGACCGGTGCGGTCACCATGCGGTCGGCCGGCAGGCCTGTGGACACAGCAGCGGCGCCACCGGGTACTTCGATCACGCGGTCGGCGTACTGGATCACACGCTCCAACCGGTGCTCGGCCATCACCACAGTGACGCCCAGGTCGTGCACGAGCCGCTGGAGCGCGGCCAGCACCTCCTCGGCCGCCTGTGGGTCCAGCGCGGAGGTGGGTTCGTCCAGCACGAGTACGGCGGGATGCGACGTGAGAGCTGCTCCGATCGCGGTCCGCTGCCGTTGACCGCCCGACAGCGACGTCAACGCCCGGTCCCGTACGTCGGCCAGCCCGAGCAGGTCCAGCGTCTCCTCGACGCGTCGCCGCATCACGTCCGGCGCCACACCCAGTGACTCCATGCTGTACGCCAACTCGTCCTCGACCGTGTCGGTGACGAACCCCGCCATCGGGTCCTGCCCGACCATCCCGACCACATCGGCGAGATCGCGCGGCCGATACTCGCGGGTGTCCCGCCCGTCGACCAGCACCCGCCCGGCCAGCGTGCCGCCGGTGAAGTGCGGCACCAGGCCGTTGATTGCCCGCAGCAACGTGGACTTGCCGGACCCGGTCCGCCCGATCACCAGCGCGAGCTCGCCCTCCGGCACCGTGAAGCTCACGTCCCGCAGGGCCGGTTCCCGCGCCCCGTCGTACGTCACGGTCACCTGGTCGAACTCGATCATGCAACCGCCTTCCTTAACGGTGGTGCGGCTATGGCGGGCACCAGTCCGATCAGTACGCCGACGACTGGCAGCACAGGTACTGGTGGGACGACCAACGGGCCGGCCAGCAGCAGACCGTTCACGCCGCGGACCGCTGCGATCACCATGGCACCTGCGGCCAGGGCACCGGCCGCTACGACGAGCCACTCGGGCAGCGCCCACGGATCGGGCCGGTAGCGGGTCCTGCTGACCCGCTGTCGTCCAACTGCCATAGCTGCGACTGCCAGGAGCACACCGGCCGCCAGCGCACCAGCGGCGAACGGAAACGCCATGGCGTCGGTCAGCAACGCGTAGACACCGAGCAGGATCCCCAGCAGTCCCAGCAGCACGCACAACGCCGTGAGCCGACGCTGAGCACGAGGAGCCTGCGCGGTACGGCCGTAGCCGCGTGAGTCCATCGCGGCCGCCAGCTCCACCGAGCGGTCCAACGCACCTTCCAGGACCGGCATGGCCGTCGTACGGAAGGAGGCGCGCGTACGGCCGCGCAACCGGCGTGCTGCGCGCACGCGGCGGCCGTCCGTCACCAGTTGCGGCGCGAAGGTCAGTGCGACCACACAGGCGACGCCCATCTCGTAGAGGGCCCCTGGCAACGACTTCAGCAACCGCCGCGGACTGGCCAGTGCGTTGGCCGCACCCACGCAGCAGAGCATGACGGCCAGCTGACCACCGTCGTACAGAGCCGTCACCAGAGCCTCTGCCGTGACGTCGCCGCCGAGCTTGACGCCCGCAGCCCAGTCAGGCAAGGGGATCTGCGGCAGTGTGAACAGCAGCGTGTTTCCCTGCGAGCGGGTGGACAGCAGCGCCTGCAGGACCACGCGGACGGCGATGACCAGCAGGCCGAGCTTGAGGAACGCAGCGAAGCTGTGTGCCCACGGTGCGTCGCTGCGGCGGGCTGAAACGACGAATCCGGTCACTGCGAGGATCAGGACCAGCAGGACGGGGTTGCGTGTCCTGCTGGCCGCGACAGCCATACAGAGCGCCCACAACCACCAGGCCCCCGGGTGGAGTGCCCGGGGGAGTGTGAGGTGGTGTACGGCGCGCACTTAGCTCGCCGCAGTACGCCGACGGTTGAGGAAGAACCCGCCGCCCGCCAGCAGGAGGACCACGACGACGGCGATGATGATGCCGGTCCACGGCGTACCACTGCTGTCTGAAGAAGGCGTGGAAGCAGCAGGTGTTGCTGTCGAGCCCACCGCTGCGCCGATCTGCAGCGTGACCGGGGTCTCGGTGGCCGGGACCTTGATGTTCTTCACCTGGTCGCCGCAGCTCTTGGACGGGTAGCCCGCGACGCCGCAGGTCAGGCCCTTCTCGATCCGGACCGGTCCGGCCGCGGCGAGGATCTGCGCGCCGGTCGACTTCGGGGCGGTCACCACGCAGGTGCCCTTGGCTTCACCCGGCGTATCACCGACGACCGCGTCCTCCGGCGTACCGGGGTCGACGACCAGTGCGATCCGCTTCTTGCCGGTCTCGGCCGGGGTCTTGCCGCAGATCGCGTCGAAGTCACCCGCGGCCCGCGGGACCCGGGGCTTGGCGCCACCGACGGCGAACCGCCAGCCCTCCACGGCTCCGTCGGCCGGGACGAAGGCGTCGGCGCCCTTCTGGGAGAAGGCCCACTGGCCGTTGCTCCACTGGTAGTAGCCCCAGAAGCGGTAGCCGTCCTCGGTCGGGGCGGCGGTCGCTGAGACGGTGGCAACGGTCCCAGCCAGCAGGAGACCCGCCAGCAGGCTGAGGACCAGTCGTACGGTCCGGTGTGCAGTCATGGTGGTTCCTCGGTCGGGCCGCAGCCCGGTGGAGGAGGTCCCGCCTGCACCGGCAGGGTAGGGGCTCCACCCGCGGACCACGGCGGGTAGTTGAGCCTGACTGCCTGCGTCACAGTGTTCCGGCTCGCCACCCTGTTCATGGGGTGGCCTACGGTTGCGGGTCAGCGCCGGACTTGGACCGGCTTCCCTGTGACGCAGGCGTGTGGTTCGACCGAAGCTTACTCTGCCCTTATTCGGCGGAGGAGAGGCTCATGGGTCCGTAGACCTCGCGGCCGTCCTCCAGCAGGAACACCTGACCGACGCCACGGTCGGCCAGGTCCCGCCAGACCTCACCCAGCCAGCTCTCCGCGTCACCCTGCGCCGAGAAGTCGGCCCCGCCGACCTCGCCCGGATCGACCAGGGCGCCGGTCGCGGTCTCGAACCGCCAGCTCCAGCTCATGAGTTCGGCCGCTTCTGCGGGGCGTTCTGCGCGGTCTTGGCCGGGTCGCTCTCCACGATGTGGCCGAGCACCTCGTCGATCCGCTTCAGCAGATCCTCGTCCAGCGTCACGCCGGCCGCCTTCACGTTCTCGGTGACCTGCTCGGGCCGGGAGGCGCCGATGATGGCCGACGAGACGTTGCTGTTCTGCAGCACCCACGCGATCGCGAGCTGCGACAGCGAGAGGTCCGCCTCGTCGGCGAGCGGCTTCAGCTCCTGGACCCGGGTGAGTACGTCGTCGGTGAGGAACCGCTTGATGAAGTTGGACCCGTTGGCGTCGGTCGCCCGGGAGCCTTCCGGCGGCTGCTGACCGGGCAGGTACTTGCCGGTGAGCACGCCCTGCGCGATCGGCGAGAACACGACCTGGCCGATGCCGAGCTCCTCCGACGCCGGCACCACCTCGGCCTCGATCACCCGCCACAGCATGCTGTACTGCGGCTGGTTCGAGACGAACGGGATGCGCAGCTCACGGGCCAGCCGGTGGCCCTCCTGCAACTGCTCCGCGGTCCACTCCGACACGCCGATGTACAGCGCCTTGCCCTGCCGGACGACGTCGGCGAACGCCTCCATCGTCTCCTCGAGCGGCGTCTCGGTGTCGTACCGATGCGCCTGGTACAGGTCGACGTAGTCGGTGCCGAGGCGCTTGAGCGACCCGTTGATCGACTCGTGGATGTGCTTGCGGGACAGACCGGTGTCGTTCGGTCCGCCCGGACCGGTCGGCCAGTACACCTTGGTGAAGATCTCCAGCGACTCACGGCGCTCGCCGGCCAGCGCCTCGCCGAGCACCGACTCGGCCTTGGTGTTGGCGTAGACGTCGGCGGTGTCGAACGTCGTGATGCCGGCCTCCAGGGCCGCCCGCACGCAGGCCTTGGCCTGCTCGTTCTCCACCTGGGAGCCGTGCGTCAGCCAGTTGCCGTACGAGATCTCGCTGACCTTGAGACCACTGTTGCCCAGATAGCGGAAGTCCATGGTCCGACCCTACTTGCTGCGCTCCGTGCCTGCGCTCAGGACGGCTTCTCGCCGCGCTTCACCATCGGCTTCGGCAGCCGCCAGCGGCGCATCTGCATGGTCCGCCGGACCGCGTAGAACCCGATCCCCTTGGTCGACTCCTTCGGGAACTTGATCCCCACCTGCTTCTTCAGCCCGGAGGTGAGCAGGAACCAGTCCGCCGCGATCAGCAGGATCATGAACAGGAACAGCAGGTTCACCATCCCGGCCAGCCACGGGAACTGCGGCGAGAACACCACGCCCACCAGCGACACCACCAGGAGGACCGGCAGCGCGAACTCCATCACCGAGTAGCGCGCGTCGACGTAGTCCCGGGCGAACCGCCGTACCGGGCCCTTGTCGGCGGCCGGCAGGTAGCGGTCGTCGCCGGTCTGCATCGCCGCCTGCATCTTGGCGCGCTCGGTCCGGACCTTGTCCCGCCGGATCGCCGAGGCCTCCTTGCGGTTGCGCGGCTTCTTGAACGCGGCCTTGCGGGCGGCCTCCGCGTCCTTGCGGCTCGGCGTGGGCCGGCCCTTGCCGCCCGGCTTGCCCTGGGCGTCGGCGGGTACGGTGGTATCTGTCTCAGACTTGGTACGACGGAACACGGGGTCAGAACCTCATTCGCAGGGCAGGTCGCGACTCGGGGTGGTCCCCGGACCTTCTCCTACTTTATCGGGGCCAGTCCTGATGGTGTGGTGACCCGGTGGGACATAGGGTGGAAGGCACGCACGCCGGGTCGTCACTCCGGCACAGAAGGGGTACGGATATCGATGAGCATCTTCAAGCGGATGTCGACGATCTTCAAGGCCAAGGCGAACTCCGCCCTGGACAAGGCCGAGGATCCTCGCGAAACCCTTGACTACTCGTATCAGAAGCAGCTCGAGCTGTTGCAGAAGGTACGGCGGGGCGTGGCCGACGTGGCCACCAGCCGGAAGCGGGTGGAGCTGCAGGCGTCTCAGCTGCAGTCCCAGTCGGCCAAGCTGCAGGAGCAGGCGCAGAAGGCGCTCTCGATGGGCCGCGAGGACCTGGCCCGCGAGGCCCTGACCCGCAAGTCCGGTCTGCAGGGCCAGATCGACGACCTGACCACCCAGCACGCCCAGTTGCAGGGTGAGGAGGAGAAGCTGACGCTGGCCTCCCAGCGGCTGCAGGCCAAGGTCGAGTCGTTCCGGACCCGCAAGGAGACCATCAAGGCCACCTACACCGCGGCCGAGGCGCAGACCCGGATCAACGAGGCCTTCTCGGGCATCTCCGAGGAGATGAGCGACGTCGGTCTCGCGGTCCAGCGGGCCGAGGACAAGACCCAGCAGATGCAGGCCCGGGCCGGCGCGATCGACGAGCTGCTCGCCTCCGGCGCGCTCGACGACGCGAGCGGCACCGTCAAGGACAACATCACCCTGGAGCTTGACCGGATGTCGTCCGGCTCCGACGTGGAGAACGAGCTGGCCGCGATGAAGGCCCAGCTGTCCGGCGGCGATGCGCCGAAGGAGCTCTCCGGTGAGGGGGCCGCACAGGCCCAGCCGCAGTCCGCCCAGCCAGTGCAGCAGCCGGCAGCCGAGCCGGCGCGACCTCAGGACGGAGATGTTCGGTGATCGTTCGCATCATGGGTGAAGGCCAGTGGCGACTGGCCGACGACAAGCTGGACGCGCTCAACGCGGTGGACGGCGACCTCGAGAAGGCCGTGTCGTCCGGCGACGAGACGGCGTACCAGACCGCGTTCGCCGCGCTGCTGGACTTCGTCCGCTCCGGCGAGCAGGTGCCGGACAACGAGCTGCACGACTCCGACGCCATCCTGCCCCCGTCGGACAGCTCGCTCGCCGAGATGCGGGAACTGATCAGCGGCGACGGCCTGATCGCCGGCTGAAGCACCACCCCCGATCAGTGCCCCGACCCGGCGACTGGTCACTTGAAGTAATCATTTGAGACCCCTGGGAACCCGGCGAACGGGTTCCCGGGGGTCTTTGATTTACGGAACCGCAGAGTCGACTTTACGCAGGGGTAAACACTCTCCTCCGGTGCTGTTGCGCGCTGCATCCACGTAGTACTCTCTGGTTCACGCCGTTGTGGGGGCGGCGTTTGGGACGAGGTCCGTGACGGGGTGTGGGTTGGTCACGGGTTTCGGTTTTCACCTGTGGGGGGTGACTGTGCGTGACTGATCTTGTCATGTCTGAGGGGTTGGCCGAACCGGCTGACCTTCGGCCGGCGCCGTCGGGGGAACGACGTCGGCCGGTCTGGGTGGTACCGGACGTTGTACCTGCGGTCGTGCCGCGTGCGGCACGGTTCACCGAGGCGCGTTGGGTCGCGAAGTACCGGTGGGCAGCGCTCGCCGGCGACCTCGCGGCCGCGCTGCTCGGTGTCTCGCTGGCGCTCGTCGTCCGGTTCGGTGCCCAGATCAACCTCGACTATGTTCTGCTCGGAGCCGCGTTACCGATCGCGTGGCTGGCCTGTGTGGCGCTGGAGCGGGGTTATGAGACCCGCTACTTCGGCACGGGCCCTGAAGAGTTCCGCTCGATCATCCGGGCGGCCGTCGCGCTGACCGCGGTGGTAGCGGTGACGTCGTACGCGACCAAGTTCCAGGTGGCGCGTGGTTTCGTCGTGCTGGCGGTGCCGATGACCTGTTTCGCGGCGATGTTCGCGCGCTGGGTGCTGCACCGGCAGATCTCCGGCCGGCGGTTCGACGGCCGGTGTATGCGCCGGGTGCTCGTTGTCGGACGCAACGATCAGGTGACCACGCTGCGGCGGCACCTGGAGGAGCGGAAGACCGACGGGTACGTCGTGGTGGCGAGTTGCCTGCCGCGCGGCGACGCGTTCGAGGAACCGTTGAGCGAGACCAGCCCTGAGCGGCTGGGCCGTGCCGAGATGGACATCCTGGCGGCGGTCGACCAGTACGACGTCGAGGTGGTCGCAGTGGCGGCCGACCCGGAGTTGACCGGTCACTCGTTGCGCAAGTTGTCCTGGGCGCTCGAACAGCGCGGGGTCGACCTGATCGTGTCGCCGGGGATCGTCGAGGTGGCGGGTCCGCGGATCTCGATCCGGCCGGTTGCCGGGCTGTCGCTGCTGCACCTGGAGCGGCCGTCGGTGAGCGGTGGACCGCATGTGCTGAAGAGCATCTTCGACCGGGTGGTCGGCTGCCTGATGTTGCTGGCGGTTGCGCCGCTCCTGATGGTCACAGCGGTTCTGGTGAAGTTCACCAGCCGCGGTCCGGTGCTGTTCCGGCAGACCCGGGTGGGACGGGGCGGTGAACAGTTCCAGATGCTGAAGTTCCGCACGATGGTGGCCGACGCCGAGGCACGCAAGGCGGAGCTGCACGCGCTGAGCGACGGTAACGGGGTCCTGTTCAAGCTCCGCGACGACCCGCGGGTGACCAGGGTCGGGCGGTACTTGCGACGGTTCTCGATCGACGAGCTGCCGCAGCTGGTGAACGTGCTCCGGGGGGACATGTCACTGGTTGGCCCGCGTCCACCATTGCCCGCCGAGGTCGCGCAGTACGCGATCGACGACGCGCGGCGGATGCTCGTGAAGCCGGGCCTGACCGGCCTGTGGCAGGTCAGCGGCCGGAGCGACCTGACGTGGGAGGAGTCCATGCGGCTCGACCTGCGGTACGCCGACAACTGGTCGATCGCGTTGGACCTTTTGATTCTGTGGAAGACCGCACGCGCAGTGCTGGGGAGCGACGGCGCGTACTAGGCGGTGTTTGTGTTCCCGAGGGGGGAATCCGTGACTGTAGTACTGGAAAGATCGGCCGTGGCCCGATCCGAGGCCGCGACTCTGGTGATCAGGGCCGCGGCGGGGGATCAGGGGGCTTGGAGCCAGTTGGTCGATCACTATGCACGGCTCGTATGGGCCGTCACCCGCAGCTTCCGCCTGGGCGACAGCGACGCCGCTGACGTCTCGCAGGTGGTCTGGCTGCGGTTGCTCGAGCACATCAATCGCGTCGACCCCGAACGGGTCGGCGCCTGGCTGGTCGTCACCACGCGCCGGGAATGCCTGCGGGTACTGGCGTTCCGCAAGCGCGTGCTGCTGACCTACGAAGCAACGGCGTTCGAGGACGTGGCCGGTGACGCGCCGGAGCTGGACTCCGACCTGATCGCCGGCGAACGGGCGGACGACGTACGACGGGCGCTCGAAAAGCTGCCCGACCGGTGGCAGCAGCTGCTCGGCATGCTGATGTCCGATCCGCCGACGCCGTACGCCGAGATCTCCGCGACGATCGGGATTCCGATCGGCAGCATCGGCCCGATCCGCGGCCGTTGCCTGGAGAAGCTCAGACTGCTGCTTGCCTCCTGAGGCAGCAGACCCGGTCCGGGCCGCCGACCGATCATGCTCTGGTCAGAGCATGATCCAGGCGGTCCGGACCGGCCGTTGTGCGCTGCCCGGCCACCGCAGCAGGAAGCTCACCACCTGGGCGTCCCCGGGGCTGTCGCCGCCGCGGGCCTCGACCACGACCGGACCGGCCGGGGAGACCCACAGTTCCACGGTCAGCGTGGTGCGTTCCACATCCAGCGTCACCCCGTGCCCTGCGAAGCGCAGCCGTCGTACGTCGTCGCCTCCGGGCTGGTCGATGAGGCTGTCGAAGACCAGGTCGAGCACGTCGAGGTCCCGCTCGTGCCGGCCGAACGCGGCGTACCCGACCGACCGGAGCAGCGCGATCTGCTCACAGGCGGCTCGCTCCGGAGGCCCGATCATCGCTTCAGCGCCCCCCGGTCGATCCGCTGGCGGGAGTCGGCAGCTTGATCACGCTGTCCGTGTCCTGGCTGTACGGCGCGCCCTGCCAGGTCGCCCAGTTCGCCCGGGAGCCCTGTGCGGGAACGACGAAGCTCCACGGGCCTGAGTAGACGTTCGAGGAGAACCTGTTGTTCTGCTGCAGTGCAACGGCTTCCTCGATCACGGTGCCCTTGTACGGCGACCACGCGGGGTAGGTCCCGAAGTTCGCGAACAGGCCGTTGTAGCCACAGCCGCTCTGTGAGCTGCAGGTCTCCGGAAGGTGGCTCGGGTCGAGGCTGAAGAGATTGTGGTGGACCTGAACGTTCTGGGTCTTCCACCGGCAGTCGTCGAAGTAGGGCTTTGCCGTGATGTTGGCCTTGGTGCAGGTCTTGGCGGTGACCACCCCCGGGTTCACCAGGGTGTCGGCGTGGCTGCCCTCCGCGGGTGATCCCGAGAAGCGGTCGGAGCTCTCCCACAGCACGACGCCCGACCAGTTGTCCGTGAAGACGTTGTCGGTGATCTCGAGGGTCCGGCCGGAGCCCGCGTGGACCCGCGAATCGCTCCCCGACCCGGAGATGTAGATGGCTCCGGTCGGGAAGTTGCCGTTGCTCGGGCCCTGGACGTAGCCGTTGCCGACGAACGTGTTGCTCCGGATGACCGCGTTGTAGCTGATCTCGTAGATCAGGCCCTGGGCGTCGTTGCCGGCGATGTAGTTGCCCTCGAAGAGGAATCCGGCGTTGTTCGTGGTGGCCCAGAGGCCGACGCCCTTGTTGTCGTGCACCCAGTTGTTCCGCACGATCGCTCCGGTGACCTCCCAGAACTTCCCTCCGGCCGTGCAGCCGCAGCCGGGCCTGATGCGCTCCCAGTCGTCGATGTTGTTGCCGGTGATCTCGTTGCCGTCGATCGTGATGTTCGAAACCCTGGCGGTGGCGTTGTACGTGCCGAAGCCGCTCTGCCCGTTGTCCGCGAGGCAGTTGTGGCGCAGCAGGTTCCGGGTGCCGACCATGACCGCGTTCCCGGCGTTGTTCCGGATCGTGTTCCCGAGGATCGTCCAGGCCGCCGAGGTTTCGCGGTTCACCACGCCCTCGTCGTTGTTGGAACCGTGGCGCCCGAAGTTCTGGATGGTGAGGTTCCGGATGACGACGCCGCCCGCCGGCCCGGTGAACGCGTACAGATTCTTGTGCTGCCCGTCGATGATCGCTCCCGGTGCGCCGACGTACGTGTTGCCGGCCTTCGGCGTCACCTGGTCGTACTGCCCGGTGCCCAGTGTGTGCACCCCCGGGACGAGCCAGAACGTCGTACCGGCAGGGCGGTCCTCGGTCAGGGCGATCAGGTTCTGCGTCCGCAGCACGACGACGGCGCCGCTGGGTGGCCTCGCAGGACCGGCCAACAGGGTCGTGTTGCCGCAGATGGTGGCCGGCGGTGTCACAGGCGCGGTTGCGGTCGCCGATGGCCCCGGTGCCGACGACTGTGATCCAAAGACACTGACGTCGGTCGAGGCCTGGGTCACGGTGGAGCGGTTCCTGGCGACGTACCCGGCAGTGACCAGGCCGCCGACCAGCAACAGAGCCCCGCAGCCGACCAGCAGGCGCCGGGTGTTCATTGGCGTCGCACAGCGGGATGCTCCACTGCGTACCGGTAGATCTCGAGCAGGTGCCCGATGTTCTGGGTGGGATGGAACCGGTCCTCGTACGTCGCCCTTGCCTGCAGCCCGTACTTCTCGTACCGCTCCGGGGACCGGTCGACGTCCTGGAGCGCGGTCACCAGTTCGGTGGCGTCACCGGGCCGGAACAGCGAGCCGTCCATGCCGTCGGTGATCAGTTCGGGGAACGAGCCGTGGGCCGCGGCGATCGACGGGACGCCGGCAGCCATCGCCTCCACGAGCACGAGCCCGAACGTCTCCTGGACCTGTGAGGGCAGCAGTACGGCGCGCGAGCGGGTGATCAGCTCGAAACACTCCTGTTTGCTGAGCATTCCGGTCACCTCGACCGACGGACGCTGCTCGGCCCAGCGCGAGACCTCCGCTTCCAGTGCTCCACCGCCGGCGATCACCAGACGCAGTGCCTGATCGCCTGCCGTCGAGCAGTAGTCGTCCCAGGCGCGCATCAGGAACGGCAGGCCCTTGGCCTCGTCGAGGCGGCCGACGTAGGCCACCTGGTGCTCGCGTGAATCGGGCCCCGACACAGGTCCGTCGTACGGCACGAGGTTCGGTTTGACGAAGACGCGCGCCGGATCGAAGTCCATCGCGGCCAGCAACGGGATCTGGGAAGCAGTCGGGAGGACGTACGCCGAGACCAGCGAGCGCCATGCGTTCCGGTGCACGCGCCCGGCCACGACGACGGGCGCGGTCGCGAGCACCGAGCCGCGGTAGCAGCGGTGCCGGAGGGCGGCCGTGGAGCTGCCGTCGGCGCATTCCAGGCAGATCTTGCCGTCCCGGAAGAAGTCGCCGGTCGCACAGACCAGGCGGTAGTTGTGCAGCGTCGCGACCACCGGTACGCCGGCGTCACGGCAGGCGTACAGCACGGAGGAACTGAGCAAGGGAAAAGTGTTGTGAACGTGCACCACGTCAGGCTCGAACCGTCGCAGTACCTCGCTCAGGTCCCGGTGCGAGCTGCGGCTCCAGACCACGGTCGCCGGCAGGGCGGCCTTCTGCAGCGGCGACCAGTTCTCGATGTCGTCGCTGCGCCGTTCGAAGTGTTCCACGTCGTGACCGAGAGCCCGGAGGGCCTGGCTCTCCTGGTCGACGACCCGGTTCTCGCCGCTGGGAGCCGCCGAGCGATAGCGGTTGTGCAGAACGAGGATTCTCATCGCGGGCCTCTGTTGAGGGTCGGCAGGAGCAGAGATGCAGCGAGGGCCAGTTCGAGCAAGGCGAGCGACGCGTCGCCGAGACCCGTCTCGGTGAAGCTGGAGACGATGGCGTAGCCGACCAGGTAGAGCGCGATCGCCCGGTGGACGCCGTGCGGGCGGAAAGCCGCGGCGACCAGCAGGAACAGGAGCATCGCGATGTTGAGCGCCACTCCGACCAGGCCGAGCTCGTAGTACGTGGAGATCCAGTTGCTGTCGATCGCCAGGCCGTCGAACGACTTGTTGGCCAGGCCAATGCCGAACAACTTCTCGAACCAGCCCCGCGGTGCGGCGAGCACCATGTCCCAGACCGCGGTGCGGCCGGTCAGGTTCGACAGCTGCCGGGTGTCCTGGCCGCGGGCCAGCCAGGTGGTCAGCACCGAGGACAGACTGAGTGCACCGATCGAGACGATGACCGCTCCCGTCGCGAACGCCCTGCGGACACGGGCCCGGGTGCGGAACAGACTGAGCCCCGCGATCAGGAGGCCGGCCATCAGGGACACCAGCGCCGTGCGGGTGTGGCTGAGCAACAGGATCGGCATCGCGACCGTAGCCGTGATCAATGCCGTTCTTCGCTGGATCGTGCCGGACATCCAGAGGATCACGGTCAGCCCGATCGCGGTTGCGGCGTACCGGCCGACCTGTGTCGCTGGGATCGGCCAGATCGCGCCGCCCAGCCGGCCCCCCTGCGCCGTCGCGACGCCCGGTGCGACGAGGTACCCGACGAGAACTGAGCCCAGGACGATCCCGACGATGAACAGATGTGCCTTGACCAGGAGCAGGTCGCGCCGGGCCCACCAGGGGGTCAGCAGCAACAGGGTCAGCAGGAACGCGATCAGGCGGCAGACGCGGTACAGGCTGCCGAAGATGAACTCGCTCCGCAGGCTGTCCATCACTGCCACCCCGGACATCACGGCCACCAGCAGGATGAAGGTGCTCCGGCGGATCCATCCTCGGCGATTGATGCTCACCGCAAGGAGCAACGCCACGAACAGCGAGCTCTGTGTGATCAGCTTGCCGAGGGCCTCCGGGATCGGCAGCAGGTGCGGCGCGCCGGGATAGAACGGGACGACGTTGAGAACCAGCAGCCCCCAGCAGGTGTAGATCCGGCGCCGGATGCTCCGCGGCGTCGGCTGTGAACGGATCGCCGCCTCGGTGCCGAGGAGCGGCGGAGCTGTCATGGGGCGACCTTTCCGAACCCGGATCCGGCCGTAGCCTGCCCGTTCTGCCCGGCCTTCGCGTTCGGCCCGACCTGCTCGGTCTCCTCGGACTGTTCGGCCTGCTCGGTCTGCTCGGTCTCCGCCTCCCACTGCCCGAGGCTGTCGTCGGTGCGGTCGGCGCGGAGCAGCACGGTCGTTTCGATGCGGAGTCCGGCGAGCCGGATCATCTCACCGGTGGCGTGCAGGGTCGTCGCGTTGGACCGGCCCGCGGTTGCCACGAGTGCCGCGCGGCCGGACCACGCCCGGAGGTACTCGGCGCCCAGCGCGGGGGAGAGGGTCGCGTGGACCAGGACGATGTCGGCGGCGGCCCAGACCGCGTGCAGCGCCTTCTCCTCGTCGGTGTCGGTCTCCTCGTGCAGGCGAAGCCCTTCGAGCGCACCGGTGCCCGACTCCGGACGATGAACGTTGACCGGGAGGTCGTCGGCCGTTACCTGTGTCTCGAACGTGCCCGGCTTCTTGATGCCGAACGTGGCCGCGAGGTCGCCGGTGTCGGTCAGGTCGGCCACCAGAACCCGTTGCCCGTGCTCGGCGAAGGACCGTGCGAGTAAGGCGACGATCAGCGCGCAGTCCTTCGTCGTGTCGATGCTCACGACCGCGAGGGCCGGTTTGAGCCCGTCCTCGGCGGTGACGTTCCAGCCCAGGTGCCGCACGACCGGCCCGAGGTCGGGCTGCGGTGCGCGGAGCCTGCGGAGGGTCGGCCGCCGGCGGTGCCGCGGGCGTCCGACGCTCAACTTGATCGGTACGCCGAGTGCGTTTGCCACGTCCTGCCGCCGCCAGAGCCGGTCGGAGATCATCGCCCGGACGATGACGAACCCGAGCCCGAGGAGGAGGCCCACGGCGAGTCCGGAGCCGGTGGCGACGATTTGCGTGTGCCGCCGGGACACCCGGACCGGCGCGGCTTCGTCGAGGACGCGGCTGCTGGTCATCCGGGCGCTCGCCACCTGCTGGTCGAGGAGCTGCTGCTCGATGGTGCGCTGGGTCTCCCGCGCCTGGCCGAGCCTGGCCGTCAGCGTGGTGGTCGGAGCGGACGTGTCGCTGGGGTCGCCGCCGGCTGCCTTGACCGCTGCCTCGGCGCGCTTGACCGCGGCGACCGCTTCCGCGAGATCGGCCTGCAGAGGCGCAGCCTGCTCGGCGATCTGCTGGCTGCGGAACACGAGGTAGACGCTGGCGAGGGTGTCGGCCAGAGCCGTCGCCTCCGCGCTCGTCTTTGCCTTGGTGTCGATCTGGAGGATGCGGTCGGTCAGCGCCGTCGCGGAGTACCGCTTGAGGAGCTCGTCAGGCGTGTCGGCGAGGTTGAGCTTCTGGATGGCCAGTTGCGCGACACTCCGCGTGGTCACCAGGCTGGCGTCGGTCGCCATCGCGGTGATGACGTTCTCGCCCTCGCGGTGGGTCAGCAACAGCTTGGCCGACGACTGGCTCGCGGGCGGCATGACGAAGGGAACCGCCGTACCCAGGGCCAGGCCGAGGACCGCGACGGCGATCCATAGCCGGGCGTGCCGGCGGACGGCGTCCTTGAGGAACCGGAGCGTGATGAGCGCGTCCGGTGGATAGCTGTCGGTCCGTTCGTCGGTGCCGTACAGCTCGTCGTCGTCCGACCAGACGGTCTCGGGGCCTGGCTGCTCGGCCCGCCAGTGCTCGCTCATCGGGCTCGCCTCCTCGCCGCGCCGCTGAGCAAGGTCGGCAGCGCGGAGCCGGACCGCCGCAGGGAGCGGGGTACCCGCCCGATGGTGCGGTCGGACGGATCGGGATCCGTCACGATGATGCCGTCGATGGTGCGGTCCGCGTCGTCCGCGGCGACCGCTAGCCGGGCGAGTTCCTCGGCAGTCACGGCGCCCGCCGCGACTGCGACGACCGTGGTGGTGGTGCCGAGGACGTCGTTCAGTTTCGGCTCCTCGCGGTCCACGACGACGACCAGGATGTCCAGATGGGCCCGGCTGCCGGATCCGACGACGGTCCCGGGCACGACGCCGGGCGCTTCGTAGTGGTTGCCGACGACCAGCGAGGTCGGGATGCCGATGGAGGTCGCGTACGCGGCCAGCTGCGGCCCGAAGGGCAGCGCGGCCTCGTCCTCGGTGAACGAGACGACCGTCAGCGAGGCCGAAGTGTTCTCCTTCGGGTCCAGGCCGAGGCGGTGCAGCGTCTTGCGAAGACTCCAGGCATCGACAGCGGGCGGCGTGTAGCGCTCGAGCAGGTTGCTCCAGTCGGAGACGCCTTTCGCCCGGTACGACGAGACAGAGGCCAGCACCGGGATGCCGATCGCGTCGGCGATCTCGTCCCGCAGCCGGAGCCGCCGGTCGCTGCGGGCGATGACGAGTGCGGCCACCGCGCCGAGCAGTGCGCCACCGATGAGACCGAGGAGACCGTAGACAGCGAGATGTGGGGCCAGCCCTCCGCCGCTGGCCGTCGTCGCGCGCTCCAGGACCCGTGCGCCGGTCTTCTTGCCCAGATCACCGGGCAGCTTCTGTTCCGTCGTGACGAACACCAGGTAGACGTCGGCGACGGCGTTCGCGAGGCTGGTCGCCTGCTGCTTGCTGACGCCTTCGCTCTTGATCTGGATGACGTCCGAGGTCGCAGACTGGACCCTGACGCGCTTCTTGACCTCTTCGACGCTGAGTGCGGGACTGACGTTCTGACCGGCGCTCTTCAGCACCGGTTCGCTGCTCGCGATAAAGACCTGAGTGTCGATGTTCTGCTCGCTCGGTGCGGCCTGACCTTGCACGGCCGGCGGCGGTGGCAGCAGTACCAGCGACGATGCCGAGTACAGCGGGGGGATCAGCAGACCAGCGCCGATCCCGCCGAGCAGCCCGACGGCCGCAACGGCGCCGACGATCCGCCGATGCCGCACGATCGCTCGTAACGCCTTCTTGACGTCGAGTTCTTGCGTGCTCACGCGTCCCTCCTCAACCGCAGGCGCTCTCCGTACAAAGGAGCGGCGAGCGCTCCTCGTGATACACGGGTTCAGGTAGACAGCAGGAATCTGGTCACCATCGGGTAGGTCGGGTCCGATCGACCGCTGCCGAGCAGGGTCGTCGACGGGACCTTGTGGCCAAAACGACCGGAATACCAGCCGAGGATCGGGTCGGTCTCACCGCGGTGCAGCGTCCAGGACAGTCCTGCCGGCAGTTCGACGACAGCCGAGCCACTGGACCACTCCAGGCGTCCGGTCGAGCCGTCCAGCTCCACCGACACCTCAGGTCCCAGATGCCAGGCGATCCGTACGTCGGTTGCGGCGTCGAGGTGGTCCTCCACGCGCAGCACGCCGTGGTCCAGTACGGCGGTACGTCGATGCGTCACAGGGGCGTAGCCGTCGTGTTCGGCGTCCCAGCTGTTCTCGTCGTGACGGCGTACCGTGCCTGTCGCGCCGCGCAGCCAGAGGAACGGGCCGCCCCAGGTGGACTGCTCGGTACCCGCCACCTCGACGGTGTTGTGGGCGATGGTGGAGCGGAAGTAGTCCCGCCACTCCTCCTCGCCGTGGTAGCAGTACGTACCCGGGTCGGCGAGGATGTCGACGCCGTCGACGCGCACCTCGAGCGAGAGCGCGTCCGAGTGGGCGTGGGCAGCGATGGAGAGGAAACCGTGCGGACCGGCGTCCGCACGACACCAGATCTCCGGACCGGTGTCTCTACTCCGCAGAATGGTCAGTCCGGCGTCCCGGAAGTGGTCCGGTCGTTTGGCCGGTCGGTCTGGTTGCTGGGCGTTGACCAGCGAGCCGACGATGACCGAGGTCGCTGTTGGAGGGCTGTCCGGCCACCAGGGCGCTGCGCCGACCACGGCGGCGCCGAGAGAGAGGTACGCCGACCAGTTGGTGATGTCTGGTGGGTCGAGGACGAGCGCCATACCTTCGTCGTCGTCACCTTGGCGCGGTGGCCTCAGGCTCGTGTCGACGATCGCTGCGGCCACATCGACGGTGCGGGTCAGCAGGGCCCACGTCTGCGGGCTGAGCGGATGGCCTGCGAGGTCGGCCTCCAAAGCGGCGTACAGGCCGAGCTCGGAGACGAAGCGGTGGTAGTCGGTGGCCAGCTCGCGGTTGACGCCGGACGGGAACGTGTTGGCGTCGAGTTCCTTCTCCAGCAGGGCTGCGGCGTCTGCACGCCAGCGGGCGCTCTTGGTGAACCAGGGGAACGCGCAGGCGCCGGCGAGCTGGCCGGCCGCTTCTGCGATCACGTGGTTGTTGGCCGAGGAGCCGTGGCTGCGGAACGCGGCGAGATAGCGCTGGTGCCAGTAGATCTGCTGAAGCGCCAACTCGTTGTGCTCGAACAGGTCGGTGATCTCGGGCCAGTCGTTCAACAGCCGGCGGATCCAGGTCCAGCTGATCAGGCGCAAGCCGAGCTCGATGCCGCTCGCCCAGTGCACGCCGGACAGGAACGGGTTCGACCGCCACCAGTCGTTGAGGTGGTCGGCGACGCGTTCGGCGTACTGGTCGTCGTGGGTCAGGTACCACGCCGCGGCCAACTGGGTGAGGTGGTGGTGGCGGGACAGCTCCCACACCTGCTTGATGTTGCCGACCGCTTCTTCGTTGCGGTGGTTCAGCTTGAAGACGTACTGCGTCGGGTCGGACCGGCGGCCCGTGGCCGGGTCGCGGAACCAGTCCGGTGCGCGGAGGTCGGTGCGCTCGACGCCGAGCACCTCGAGATTCCCGGCCAGGATGGCGTCGGCGGTCTCGATCACCGCCTTCCGGGCTTCCTCCGGTACGGCGCCGGCGGTTCTCGGCGGGAGCGTCGTACCGAAGGTCAGATCCTTGCGGAGCGGGAGGTTGACCGCCGCGTCCTGCCCGGGCCTGACGTGCTGGTAGGCCCAGGCAGTACGGCGTCCGGCATCGCGGGTTCGCCAGATGATTTCAGTGGGGGACATCCGGCGGAGGCGGCGGACGTACCAGCCCAGAGGCTGGCGGCTCACACTTGCTCCGGTTTGCCACTTGCGAGACTGCGGTCGACCGCGATCGTCGCGCGGGTGGTGGCGACCAGCGCGTCGAACGCGATCGGCATCGGGCCACCGGACTTCACGGCGGCGACGAAGCGTTCGAGTTCGGTGCGCTGGCCCTTGTCGGTACTGCGGGACTTGCGGGTGGACGGTTTGCGTCCGGTCCACAGCGAGGCGCTCTGGAAGTTGTCGAACCGGGCGTTCCGGCCGGCGCCGGTGATGTCGATCGTCTCCTTCGGGAAGCGCGAGTTGCCGCCGCCGACGTAGCTGATCGTGCCTACGGACCCGTTCGCGAACCGGAGCGTGACGACGACGTCGCCGGTGTCAGGTCCGGGTACGGCGTACACCTCGGTCGGGAGACTGTTCAGCCACCAGGTCAGCGTGTCGATGAAGTGGCCGCCTTCACCGGCGAACCGGGTGCCTTCCTTGCCGGCGTCGAGGTACCAGCTGGTGGAGTCGAGCTTGCCGGCGTTCACCAGGTAGCGCAGCGAGAAGCTGCCGCCCGGGTGGCCGAAGCGGTCCTTCAGGTCGGTCAGCAACGGCGCGAACCGGCGGTTGAACCCGACCATCAGCCGATCGTTGCCGGTGGCCTCCACCGTGGCGACGATCCGGTCGAGCTCGTCGTCGGTCAGCGCGAGCGGCTTCTCGACGAAGACGGCCTTCCCGCTCTCCAGCGCCCGGCAGGCCAGCTCCGCGTGCGAGCTGTGCCGGGTCACCACGAACACGGCATCCAGGCTCGCGTCGGTCAGCACCTCGTCCGCGCTGGTGGAAACTGCCTCGAACCCGAACCGCCGCTGAGCGTTGGCCGCCGACAACGACTTGTTGGTTGCCACGCGCGCCAGCACGGCTCGCTCGTCCTTCTGCAGATGCGGCAGCAACATGCTCGACGCGTAGTTCCCTGCCCCGATGAACCCCATCCGCACTCCACCACTTGTGGGTGCGGCAGGACGTGCCGCCGATGTTGTCGTCGGCGGTGCGGTTGCCAGAGGTACGTCGGGGTACTCGAACAGGAACCCGACGCCTGGATAGGCGCCGCTGCTGAGCTTCTGGTAGACCTCCGTGGCGTCCGCGATCGGGAAGGTGCTGGCGATCAGCGAACCGACGTCGATCTGTTCGCGGGCGATCAGGTCGACGAAGCACTCGAGGTTGCGGCGCTCGGTCCAGCGGACGTAGCCGGCCGGATAGTCGATGCCTTGGAGCTCGTAGCGGTCGTCGTACCGGCCGGGCCCGTAGGAACGCGAGAACCGGACGTCCAGTTCCTTCTCGTAGTACGCGTTCCACGGCAGGTCGAGTCTGGTCTTGCCGATGTCGACCACGCGGGCGCGGTCCCGGGCCAGCCGGGCGGCTGTCTCGACCGGACCGTTGGAGTGCCCGCCGGCGGACAGCAGGATGTGATCCGCTCCCAGCCCATTTGATGCGTCCAGCAACGCCCGCTCGAGGCCTGCGACGCCGGCTTCGTCAGGCGAGGAGCAGTGCAGCGCCCCCGCCTTCTCGGCCATCCGGCACCGGTCCTCGACCGTGTCGATGCCGAACACCCGGACCCCAGCGGCAACCAGCAACCGCACAACCAGCTGCCCGACAAGCCCGAGCCCGATCACCACAGCTGTGTCGCCGAGTTGTACCTCGGCCTGCCGCACGCCCTGCATAGCGATCGCACCGACCGTGGAGAACGCTGCCTGCTCAGCAGGCACCCCGTCCGGAACCGGCACACACAGGTTCAACGGCACCCAGTTGTACTCCGCATGCAGCGCGAACTCGTTCCCCGCCGCGGCGACCAACTGCCCGACACTGAACTCCTCGGCGCCGGCGCCCACCTCGACCACCACACCACACAGCGAGTACCCGAGCGGCGTGTACGAGTCGAGCTTGTTCATCACCTTCTTGTAGGTGTTGAGCGCGCCCTGCTGGGCAACGGAGTCCAGCACCTTCCGCACCTGGTCCGGCCGGGCCTTCGCCTTGCCGACGAGGGACAGCTTCGCCTCGCCGACCTTCATCAGCTCGGTCCCGGTGGAGATCAGCGAATAGAGCGAACGAACCAGCACGCCACCCGGCGCACAGGCCGGCGGCGGTACGTCGAGAACCGCGAGCTCGCCGGACTTGTAGTTCTGCGCAACCTGTTTCATGCCAGTCCTTCAGAAAGAGAAGAGTCTTCAGAGTGAGGTGATCGTGACGCCCATTGACCGCATGTGCCGGGTCCAGGTCTCCAGGGTCAGCAACTGCCAGATCTGCTTGGAGTAGTCCTCGCGCCCGGCTCGCTCGTCGTCGACCAGCTTCTGTACGGCGGCCTGCCGCAGGAACCCGCTCCCGACCAGCTCCCCGCGCAGCAGCACGTCGTCCACCAGTTCGCGCAGGTCGTTCCGCACCCACGCCCGCAGCGGCGCACTGAACGACGCCTTCGGCCGGTAGATGATCTCCTTCGGCAGCCAGGCCTCGGCCGCCTTCTTCAACGCGAGCTTGCTGACCCGGCGATGGATCTTGTCGCTGCCCGGGATCGAGAACGCCGCCCGCGCGACGATCGGGTCCACGAACGGCGTCCGTACCTCGGTCGACGCCGCCATGCTGGACCGGTCCGTGTACGCGAGGTTCAGGCCCGGCAGGAACATCCGCGAGTCCGCGAGGCACATCCGGTTCACGTGGTCGGTCAGGGTCGTGTCGTGGTAGATGTCGCTGTGCTCGGCGAGCAGCTTCCCGACGTACGGGTCCAGGTCCGGACTGATCAGGCCGGCGAGCTGGTCGGCGTCGTACATCGTGTAGCTGCGCCGGAACGCCTCTTCCTCCGGCAGGTTCGAGAACGTCTCGAACCGCTTTGCCCAGCGCGCGTACCGCAGTCCGCGACCGTTCGCGGTCACCGGGAGCCGCCGTACCGCCGGGCCGACCAGACCGTTCCGCAGTACGCCGGGGAGCCGCTGGTACTGCGCTCCCATCACGCACGCGAGGTGCTTGCGGTACCCGCCGAACAGCTCGTCGGCGCCCATCCCGGACAGCAGGACCTTCACGCCCGCGTCGCGTGCGGTGTCGCACATCAGCAGCGTGTTGATCGCGGCCGGGTCGCCGATCGGCTCGTCCAGAATGTCAACAATCCGCGGAAGCAGCTCGACGACATCGGGCGCGATCTCGATCTCGTGCAGGTCGATCCCGAACTGCCGGGCCACCTTCCGTGCGTAGACCGCGTCGTCCGGCATCGCCTCGAGCTTCTGGTCCTCGGCGCGGAACGTGATCGTGTACGAGTCGACCCCGGGGTCCATCTGCTTCGCCAGCACGGTGACGAGGCTGGAGTCCAGGCCGCCGCTCAGGAACGTCGACACCGGTACGTCGGCCACGAGGTGCGCGGCGACGGACTCCTCGATGACCTGGCGCAGGTCGGCGGGGGGACCGGCGGCGGCCTCGGTGGCGACGTCGGTCACCCGCCAGTACGTCTCGTGCCGGCTGCTGCCGTCCGGCCGGAACTCCGCCCACGAGCCCGGCGGCAGCTTCTCGACGCCATCGATCGCGCAGCGCTGTTCGGGCAGCCAGTAATACAGCATCGACGCGATCAGGGCGCCTGGTTCGGTGCGCAGCTCGGAGCCGACCGCGGCGACGATGGCCTTCAGTTCGGACGCGAAGATCACGCCGCCTTCACGGCGGAGGAAGTACAGCGGCTTGATGCCGAGCGGGTCGCGGGCCAGGTACATGCTGCCGCTGTCCTCGTCCAGCATCGCGAACGCGAACATGCCGCGGAACCGTTTGAGTGCGTCCGGGCCCCAGCGGCGCCAGGCTTCCAGCACGACCTCGGTGTCGCCGTTGGTCCGGAAGTGCACACCGGACTTGGAGAGCTCGGCCCGGAGCTCCTTGTAGTTGTAGAGCTCGCCGTTGTAGCAGATCGTCAGACCGCGCTTGCTGAACGGCTGATCCGCGGCCGACGACAGGTCGATGATCGACAATCTGCGGTGCGCCAGGTAGGCACGGACGTCACCCTCGTCGAACGCGTACACCCGGTCGGCGTCCGGACCGCGATGGGCGATCCGGTCGCTCATCGCCTCCGCAAGCGCGAAGCCGTCGTGCTGCTGGTAGCAACCGGCGATGCCGCACACAGTCAGGACCCCGTCGCGTTGCGGATGCCGGCCACGGTTCCGAGCTGGCTGACGTGCCCGGTGAGCTGGTCGTACACCTCGAGGTATGCCTTCTGCTGGTGCTTCCACGCGAGCACCTGCTCGACGCGTTCGCGGCCGAGCTTCGCCATCCGGCGCCGGCGTACCTGGTCGTCGAGCAGCGCGACGATCGCGTCGCCGTACTGCGCCACGTCGTTCGGCTCGACGTACACCGCGGCGTCCGCGGCGGAGACCTTGGTCTCGATCAGGTCGAAGGCGACGACGGGGAGCTCGAACGCCATGTACTCCATGGTCTTGTTCATTGTCGACACGTCGTTGAGCGGATTCTTCGGATCCGGCGACAGGCCGAGGTCCGCGGTCGACATCACCGCGCGGACCGTCTCGTCTGGCACGCGGCCGGTGAACTCGATGTACTCGGTCAGCCCTAGCTCGTCCCGCAGCGCGACCACATCGTCGAACGAGTCGCCGCCGCCCATCAGCGTGAACGCGATATCGGTGCGCTGCAGATTGTTGACAATATGATCCGCGGCGCGGACGACGATGTCGACGCCGTCCTGCGGACCCATCACGCCGATGTAGGTGACGAGGTAGCGGTGACCGCGGCGGAGCGACTCGTCCGCTCCGCCGCGGAGCAACTTGTCCGGGTCCGGCCCGGTGCGGACCACGGTGACGTCCTGATTCGCCTTGCCGCTGCGCGTGATCGCGATGCGGCGGTACGAGTCGTTCGTCGAGATGACGTGGTCAGCTTTACGATGCGTCATCCGCTCGAGGAAGCGCAATCCCTTGTACGGAAGGCTCGTCGTACCGCCGAACCGGGACTGGAACAGCTCCGGGCACAGGTCGTGGTGGTCGAACACGAACCGGGTGCCGTCGAGGCGGCGCAGCAGCATCGCGATCGGCCAGAAGATGTCCGGCGGGTTGCAGGCCTGCAGGACCTTGAACTTGCCGGCCTTGCGGGCCCGGAATACCAGACGGAGCGTGGCCAGGAACGAGTACGCGTACTCCCAGACGAAGCTGACCTTGCTGCCGCCCGGCGCATACGCCTTGTACTTGTGCACGGTCACCCCGTCGATGACCTCGTACGACGGATCGCCCGGACCCTTCGGGCAGACCACGGTGACGTCGTACCCGGCCGCCACCAGCGCCTGGCACTCCAGCCAGACGCGACGGTCGAACGGGACCCACAGGTTCTGGATGATGATCAGGATGCGCGGACCGCTCACCAGCCCACTCCTTCGTATCCGGGCAACGCCTCGACATCGGCGCCGAGCCGGCCGCTCAGGTCGATGGTTCGTGCCGGTGGTGTTCTGAGCAGGGCCTGCACGGCGGGCCGGTCGGTCGCCGCGACGATCGCCAGGTCGGCGCCGGCCAGCGCCGCGTCGGGGTCGTCGGTGAGAACCCGCTGGAGGTGCGGGAGCTTGGACGTGACGTGTCGCAGGTTCGCGCCGACCAGACGGCTCGGGTTCACGATCGCGTCGTAGATCCGGAGGTTGTAGCCCTTGCCGATCAGCCGTTCGGCGAGCTCGACGTTCGGGCTCTCGCGGAGGTCGTCGGTGGCGTGCTTGAAGCTCAGGCCGAGGAGCGCGATCTCGCGGCCGGGGCCGGCGATCACGCGGTCGACGACGTCGCGGACGCTCCGCTCGTTGGTGGCGAGCGTGCCGGCCAGCAGCGGGAGCTCGGTGTCGTTGAGCCGCGCGAGGTGCAGGACGCTTCGCAGATCCTTCGGCAGGCAGGAGCCGCCGAACGCGAAACCGGGCTTCAGGTAGTACGGCGAGATGTTCAGGCTGGTGTCCTGCACGAAGATCTTCATCACCTCGCGCGAATCCACGCCGAAGTGCCGGAAGATCCGCCCCATCTCGTTCGCGAACGAGACCTTGGTGGCGTGGAACGCGTTGCAGGCGTACTTGAGTGCTTCCGCCGTACGAACGTCGACAATCTGCACGTCGACGTTCAGGAAGGCGAACAGGTCGGTCAGAGCGGTACCGACCTTCGGGTTGCGGGTGCCGACCACGACGAACGGCGGCTCGTAGAAGTCCGCGAGACCGGATCCCTCGCGCAGGAACTCCGGGCACATCGCCGTACCGAACGTGAGACCGTCCGGCGGCGGTACGTCGGCCAGCACCTGGGCGACCACCTCGTCGACGGTGCCCGGCGGGACCGTGCTGCGAATAACGATGCTGTGAAATCCCGACTCGGGCCGGAGGACGACCCGCGCGGCCTCGGCGATGTCACGCACCGCGCGCTTGATGTAGGTGAGATCGGTACTGCCCGCCTGCGTCGACGGCGTGCCGACACAGATCAGTGAGACATCGGCCCGCTCGAGCGCGAGCCGTGGATCGGTGGTCGCGTGCAACCGTCCCGACGTGGCACCCGCCGCGACCAGCTCGTCCAGCCCCGGCTCGACGACCGGGCTGTGACCCTGGGCGATCGGCTCGACCTTCGCCGTGTCGACATCCACGCCCCACACCTCATGCCCAGCAGCCGCCAGACATGCCGCCGTCACCGACCCCACGTATCCCAAGCCGAATACGGCAACCTTCATAACGCCCCCCACAGGCTCATGACGCGGCATCCCCCGCGTCCCCACAGCGCCCATGAGAGCGCCCTCCCCGGCCTGTTGATACATGCCGGTGAAAATCTCGGTCGGGAATTTCGGTTCAGCGTTTGCTCAGTAGGTAGTAGGCGTAGCGTTCGTCGAGGGGGTTGTGGGGGACCAGGTAGCAGGCCTCGGGCTGGAAGCCGAGGTCGGTCATCTGGGTCCAGAAGGTGTCGATGGGGTACGACGTCATGCCGGAGGAGCGGGAGCCGCGGTAGCGGTGCCGGCGGGACGCGGTGCGCCAATTGGCGGTCTGGTACTTCGTCTGCACGAACGCGACCCCGCCGTCCTTCAGACGGTCGTGCGCGATCTGCATGAGCCGCAGTCCGTACTCAGGACTGGGTACCAGCTCCAGGACGTACAGACAGATGAAGACGTCGACCTGCCCGACCTGCTCGGCGGCAGCCTCGGGGTTGCTCATGTCGGCGAGGACCGGGGTGAACTTCGTCTTGGGCACCGCTTCCAGTTGGTGCCCGCATTCGTCCAGCGTCTGCGGGTTGACGTCCACCCCGACGAACTCGTCGCAGTGTGGTGCGAACGCGAGCGCGTTCGCGCCGCCGCCGCAGCCCCATTCGACGATCCGCGAGTACCGGTCGGCACCGCCGCGCAGCCGCTCCAGCCGCTCGAAGAGGTCCCAGTGTTCTCGCCCGACCGATGTCCAGTCCGCCGTCGTCTGGAACACCCCGGCGTCCCGGAAGTGCGAGAATCCGCGCCACGTCGGCTCCGCCATACCGTCGACCCAATACGCCTTCGCGTCGTCGACGAGCCGCTCCTGCGAGTGACCGAACCCCAGCCGTACCGTCACGCGGTCCAGTGCTTGTACTACCAAGCCCTTCGCTTCCGCTGCCAAGCGCTTCATGTCAGCTGGTGCGCACACACCGTCACCTCCCGTAGTCGTGCTTCCTGCCGATTGCGGGCGGCCACCGAAGAGAGCACCGAGCCCTGCCGTCTGATACCGAAATTGCCTGTATCAGGACGCGTCCCCGCGGATCTGTATGGGCGACAGAGGCTGCGCAGGGGTGTGGGCTGGGGTGAGGGGAAGCCGGATGAGGGTTCTGGTCAGCGGGGATCGTGGCTATATCGGGGCGGTGATGGTGCCGTTCCTGCGCGCTGCGGGGCATCAGGTGGACGGACTGGACACCGGGCTGTACGAGGGGTGCGACCTCTTGGGCGGGCCGGAGCCGATCGGTGCGCGGGTGCCGCGTGACATGCGGGACGTGACGGCGGGGGAGTTGACGGGGTACGACGCGGTGGTCTGTCTGGCCGCGTTGTCGAACGATCCGCTGGGGCACCTCAACCGCGACGCCACGTACTCGGTCAACCTCGAAGGGACACTGAACCTCGCCCGCGCGGCGAAGGACGCCGGTGTCGGACGATTCCTGTTCGCATCCTCCTGCAGCCTGTACGGCGCAGCGGGGTCGGAGGCGGTCGCCGAGGACGCCGAGATGTTCCCGGTTACGCCGTACGGCGAGACGAAGGCGCTGGCGGAGCAGGAGCTGTCCAAGCTCGCCGACGACACGTTCAGCCCGACGTACCTCCGGAACGCGACGGCATACGGCGCCTCGACGCGACTGCGGCTCGACATCGTGGTCAACAACCTGACCGCGATCGCGCTGACGTCCGGCCAGGTCCGCCTGGAGAGCGACGGCACCCCGTGGCGGCCGCTGGTCCACATCGAGGACATCAGCCGCGCGTTCCTGAAGGTGCTCGAGTCGCCGCGGGAGACGATCCACGACGAGGCGTTCAACGTCGGCCGCTCCGAGGACGTGGTCCAGGTCCGCGACATCGCCGAGATGGTCCGCGAGGCGGTACCGGGGTCGACCCTGTCGATCGCCGACGGCGCCGGCCCGGACCTGCGCAACTACAAGGTCGACTTCAGCAAGCTCAACGACACGTTCCCGGACCTGAGGCTCGCGTGGACGGTCCGCAAGGGCGTCGACGAGCTGTACGACGCCTACCGGCGCCACGGCCTCACGCTCGACGACTTCAACTCGGCCCAGTTCGTCCGGCTGCGCCGCATCCAGCAACTGCTCGGCGCCGGCCTGGTCGACGACCAGTTGCGCCGCCAGACCGACGAGCCGTTTCCCGGGCCGAAGGAGATGAACTGATGACGGACACAGTGACGGATTCGGTCGCCTGCCGCCTGTGCGGCGAACCGCTGACCCGGACGTTCGTCGACCTCGGTATGTCGCCGCCGTGTGAGAGCTTCCTGCGCGCCGACCAGATCGACAGCGGTGAGACGTTCTACCCGCTGAACGTGCGGATCTGCGACAACTGCCTGCTGGTCCAGCTCCCGGCGTACGTCGCCGCCGACGACGTCTTCAGCGACTACCTCTACTTCTCGTCGTACTCGACCAGCTGGGTGGAGCACGCCCGCCGGTTCGTCGTCGACATGCAGGAACGGCTGCAGCTGAACGAGAACAGCTTGATCGTCGAGGCCGCGAGCAACGACGGCTATCTGTTGCAGCACGCCGTTGCCGAAGGCATCCCGGTGCTCGGGATCGAGCCGGCCGCGAACATCGCGAAGATCGCGAACGAGAAGGGCATCCGCACCGAGAGCTACTTCCTCGGCGAGGCGACCGGCACCGACGCTGCCCAGCGGTACGGCAAGGCGGACCTTGTCGTCGGCAACAACGTGTTCGCGCACGTCCCGGACATCGTCGACTTCGCGAAGGGTCTGCGCGCGCTGGTGAAGGACGACGGCCTGGTGTCGCTCGAGTTCCCGCACCTGCTCCAGCTGATCGAGAACCGTCAGTACGACACGATCTACCACGAGCACTACTCGTACCTGACGCTCAAGACCGCGGCCGACGCACTCAACAGGGCCGGCCTGACGGTCGTCGACGTCCAGGAGCTGCAGAGCCACGGCGGCTCGCTCCGGGTCTTCAGCACGCCGACCGCGACCGCGGGCGAGCCCACCGAGCTGGTCGGCAAGGTGCTGCAGGACGAGGAGGACGCCGGCCTGCACAGCGTCGAGGGCCACCTGGGCTTCGCGGCCGAGGTGTTCAAGATCAAGTCCGATCTGCTCGAGTTCCTGATCCAGGCACAGCGCGACGGCAAGTTCGTCGCCGGGTACGGCGCTCCCGGTAAGGGCAACACGCTGCTCAACCACTGCGGCATCCGCGAGGACCTGCTGCCGTACACGGTCGACCGCAGCCCGCACAAGCACGGGATGTTCCTGCCCGGCACGCACATCCCGATCCACGCCCCGGAGCGCCTCGCCGAGACGCGCCCCGACTACATCGTGATCCTGCCGTGGAACCTGCGCGCGGAGATCGTCCACCAGCTCGGCTACGCACGGGAGTGGGGCGCGAAGTTCGTCGTACCCATCCCGCGCCTCGAAGTGATCTGAAGTAGTAGGGGGGAAGGGGAGTCAGATGAAGGTCGTGATCTTCTGCGGGGGGTTCGGGTTGCGGATGCGCAGCGGCGTGGACTCCGCACCGAAACCGATGATGACGATCGGCGACCGGCCGGTCCTGTGGCACGTGATGCGGTACTACGCGCACTTCGGCCACACCGAGTTCATTCTCTGCCTGGGCTTCGGCGGGTCCGCGGTCAAGGAGTACTTCCTGCGCTACGAGGAGACGGTCTCCAACGACTTCGTGATGACCAAGGGCGGGCAGCACGTCGAGCTGCTCGACTCCGACATCAGCGAGTGGAAGATCACCTTCGTCGACACGGGGATCGACACCAGCATCGGTGAGCGGCTGCGCCGGGTCCGCCCGTACCTGGAGGACGACGACGCGTTCCTGGCGAACTACGGCGACGTGCTGACCGACGCGCCGATGGACAAGATCGTCGACCACGTGATGACCAGCGACATCACCGCGAGCCTGCTCGCGGTGCCGCCGCAGGCGTCGTTCCACGTCGTCGAGTTCGGCACCGACTCCCGGGTCACCGGGCTGCGCTCGGCCGCCGACCTGAACGTCTGGATCAACGGCGGGTACTTCGTGATCAAGAAGGAGATCTTCGACGTCCTGCACGAGGACGAGGACCTGGTCGGCGACGCGTTCCCGCGGCTGGCCGCGATGAGCAAGCTGGAGGCGATCCCGCACCACGGGTTCTGGGCGCCGATGGACACGCTCAAGGAACGCAGCCAGCTCGAGGAGCTGTACCGCTCCGGCAAGAAGCCGTGGGCATTGTGGAGCCACGAGAACCGCGAGCAGCACAGCCGGATCCTGTCGGCCGGCGGGCCGGTAGTGGTGGCGATCTGATGCTGCCGTTCCAGCTCGGCCTCATCGACGGACCGGTCCACCTGGTCGCCCTCGGCGCGCATCCGGACGACATCGAGATCGGCTGCGGCGGCACGCTGCTCAAGCTGGCCGAGTCCGTGCCGGAGCTGACCGCCGAGTTCGTGATCGCGACCGGTACGCCGGTGCGCCTGGAGGAGGCCCGCCGCGCGGCGGAGCTGTTCCTGCCGGAGTGCGAGGTCACCGTGACGTCGGCCGAGCTGCCGGACGGGCGACTGCCGGCGTACTGGAACGAGACCAAGGAGTTGCTCGAGGCAACGGCTCGCGGCAGCCGCCGGCCCGACCTGGTGCTTGCCCCGAGCAAGAACGACGCACATCAGGACCACCGGCTGATCGCCGAGCTGGCGCCGACCGTGTGGCGCAGCCATCTGGTGCTGCACTACGAGATCCCCAAGTGGGACGGCGACCTCGGCCGGCCGTGGCTGTACGTCGAACTCACCGAGGAGCAGTTGCGGGACAAGGTGGCGCTGCTGCACAAGGCGTACCCGTCGCAGGTCCCGCACGACTGGTTCGACGAAGAGGTGTTCGCCGGACTGGCCCGGCTCCGGGGGATGGAGTGCCGGGCGCCGTACGCCGAAGCCTTCACGACAGCCAAAGCCACGCTGACATGGTGAACAAGGGGGATGCAGTGAGCTTCAAGTGTCGTGGGTGCGCCGCGGAGAACGTCGTACCGGTGGTCGATCTGGGGCCACAGCCGTGTGCCGACTACTTCCCGCCCGTGGACACACCGGGTCCGGATCCGCGCTGGCCGCTCGAGTTGTGGCTGTGCCGGGCCTGCACGCTGGTCCAGCTCGGTCCGGTCGAGGCGCAACTGCCGGAGGAGCCGCTGGCGGTGGAGTCCGCGACGAGCATCGCGCATGCCGAGAAGTCGGTGAAGGAGCTGCTCACGGAGTACCCCGAGCTGCACAACAGCGTCGTCTTCGAGTTCGCCAGCCACCACGGGGGTTCCTGGCTCGAGCATCTGTACGCCGCTGGCTCGCGGCTGGCCGGTGAGGGTGAGAAGGCCGATCTGGTCATCGACGTGCACGGCATCGTGCACGAGCCGCAGTACGGCGAGATGCTGAAGCTGCGGGCGGATCGGCTCGCGCCGGGCGGCCTGCTGGTGATGGAGTTCCACCACCTGTTGCCGTTGTTCGTCGGGAACCAGTTCGACACGATCCGCCACGGGCACTGGGCGTATGTCTCGCTGCGCGCACTGCGGAACCTCGCCGCCGTACACGGTCTGGCGGTCGAGTCGGTGCAGCAGGTCGACATGTTCGGCGGCAGCCTGATGGTGATGCTCCGGCACGCGGCCGATGCGAAACCTGACGCTTCGGTCGACGTGGTGCTGGAGGACGAGGACGCCGCGGGCATCGCCGACGAGGTACAGCTCGGCAGTCTGCAGGAGGCCGCGTCGCATGCGGCCGGCGCGCTGCACGACGCGCTGACCCGGCACAAGGCCGCCGGACGAACGGTCCTCGGGTACGGCGCTCCTTCCAAGGCGCCGGTGCTCCTCGACCTCAGCAAGGTGACAACGGATCTGCTGCCGTTCACCGTCGACCTCGCCCCCGGCAAGCACGGCCGCCGCGTGCCGGGTGGCTGCATGGTGCCGATCCGTCCGATCGAGGACCTGAAGGCCGCGCGACCCGACATCGTCCTCGTCCTCACCTGGGACATCGCCGACGAGATCATCGCCCAGCTCGAGGCCGACGGCGGCTGGGGCGCGACCTATCTCGTACCACTCCCGGAACCGCACGAGTTATGACCACCTCGCTGGAGCGCAAGGCGTCGTCCGGTCGCCACAAGGCGCCGCCCGGACGCGCTCGCGGCATCGTCGGCCGACTCAGCTGGGGCCTGGTCGATCAGGCCGTGACCAGCGCGGTGAGCTTCGTCGTCGGGATCTTCGTCGCGCGCGAGCTCGGTGCGGCCGAGTTCGGCGGCTTCAGCCTCGCCTGGGTGACGTACGGCGTCATCCTCAATGTCTCCCGCGGGCTGGCCACCGACCCGCTGACAGTCCGCTTCAGCGGTGTGGACCGGCAGGTCTGGCGGACCGCGGTGGCCAAGTCGTCCGGGATGTCCATCATGGTCGGGCTGGTCGCCGGTGCGTTCTGCGCGGTCGTCGGTCTGCTGCTCGACGGCGTGGTCGGCGCGGCCTTCCTCGGCCTTGCCGTGGTCGTGCCCGGGCTGCTGCTGCAGGACAGCTGGCGGTTCGCGTTCTTCGCCTCGGGACAAGGCGGCAAGGCACTCATCAGTGACCTCACCTGGGCCGCCACCCTGGTTCCGTTGTTGCTCCTCGCATCGATGCGGCCCAGTGTGGGCCTGTTCGTGATCGCGTGGGGTGGATCGGCAGCGGTCGCGGCTCTGGTCAGCGGTCTGCAGGCTCATATCCTGCCGCGCCCGTCGCGCGCCCGGATGTGGTTCTCGCAACAGCGCGCGCTCGGCCTGCGGTACCTGTTCGAGAACGTCAGCCTCAGCGGCGCGTACCAACTGCGGATGTACGTCCTGGGCGCGGTCGCGGGCGTGGCCGACGTCGGTACCGTGCGGGGCGCGGAGCTCCTGCTGGGCCCGTTCTACATGCTCCTGACCGGCGTGGGCCTGTTCGCCGTGCCGGAGGCCGCGCGGGTGCTGCGCCGTTCACCGCGGCACCTGCCGCTCCTCTGCCTGGCACTCGGAGGCGCCCAGGCTGCCGCCGCTCTTGCCTGGGGCACGCTGCTGATCGTCGCGCTGCCGGGCGCGTGGGGACGCGAGTTGCTCGGTGAGGTCTGGCTGCCCGCGTCCGCCCTCATCGTGCCCGCCACGCTGGCCGTGATGAGTACCAGTTTCTCCACGGGCGCGTCGGCCGGCCTGCGTGCGCTCGGTATGGCGCATCTGAGTCTGCGGTCCCAGCTGATGGCGTCCGCGATCTATCTGACCGCGACGGTGACCGGAGCGGTCGTCGACGGCGCCCACGGATCTGCGTGGGGCGCGGCGATCGCGACCTTCGCCGGTGCGCTGATCTGGTGGTCGAGCCTGCGGATCGGGCTCAAAGTACAAAGAACAGAGGTGAGGACGTCATGAAGGCAGCACCCCGGCTGACGGTCGGACTGCCCGTCTACAACGGCGAGGAGTACCTCGCCCAGTCACTGGATGCGCTACTCGGACAGAGTTACACGGAGTTCGAGCTCATCATCTCGGACAACGCGTCGGAGGACAGCACCCAGGAGATCTGCCGCGACTACGCCGCGCGCGACGAGCGCATCAGCTACGTCCGGCAGCCGGTCAACATCGGTGCCGGACCCAATCACAACTTCGTCTTCACCGAGGGCCGCGGGGAACTGCACAAGTGGGCCTCCCACGACGACCTCTACGGGCGCGATCTGCTGCTCAAGTGCGTCGAGGCGCTCGACGAGAACCCGGACGTCGTGCTCGCCCACGCCTGGCAGGCGATCATCGACCCCGCGGGCCGGATCGTCCTGCCGGTCGAGTACCCGCTGGCGACCGATGACCCGCGGCCGTCCGAGCGGTTCCGCAGCATGCTGTTCGCGGTCGGTGGTGACGACTTCTACGGAGTGATCCGGTCCGACGTCATCCGCCGTACGCCGTTGCACGACAGCTATCACCACGCGGACCGGACCTTCGTCACGGAGATCGGTCTGCACGGGCCGTTCTACCAGGTGCCGGAGCAGCTCTTCTTCCGCCGCGACCACCCCGGCCGGGCCGAACGCGCGCGGCCGAACATCCGGGCCCGCAGCGCCAACATGGATCCGCGGCGCGCCAACCGGCTGCGCAATCCGGTTCCGCGCCTGCTCGTCGAGTACGTCTGGGGATTCGTCAGCGCGATCCGCCGGGCGCCGCTGTCGTCGGCGGAGCGGCGCAAGTGCTACCAGTACCTCGCGCTGTGGATGGCCAGCCGGATGGTGCCGGGCAGTTCGCGACGGATCGAGGACACCGTGCTCGAGCCGGAAGCTGGGGTGACCAGATGACCCGTGCGCCACGGGTGGCGTTCTTCGGCCTGCTGGGATCCGGGAACCTCGGCAACCACGGCTCGCTCGACGCGATGCTGTCCTTCATCCGCACCCGGCACCCGGAGGCCGAGCTCAGTTGCGTGTGCGCCGGCCCCGAGGCGTTCGAGCGCCAGTACGGCATCCCGTCGGTGGCCATCACCTGGTACCAGGCGCACGGCCCGGGTCGTTCGCGGCTCGGTGACGTGGCGCGCAAGGCGTTCGGCAAGGTGGCCGACCTGGTCCGCATGCCGCTGGTGATCCGCAAGTACGACGTCGTGATCGTGCCCGGCATGGGGGTGTTCGAGTCCACGGTCGACCTGATGCCGTGGGGCTTCCCGTACGCGCTGTTCCTGATGGCGTTGTCGGCGCGGATCGTCGGTACGAAAGCCGCGTTCGTCAACGTCGGCGCCAACCCGACGCACCTGCGGCTCATCCGGTGGCTGTACGTGGGTGCCGCGCGACTGGCGTCGTACCGCTCCTTCCGGGACGAGTACTCCCGGGACGCGATGCGTCAGATGGGCCTCGACACCAGCCGGGACGAGGTGTATCCCGACCTCGCCTTCGGCCTGCCGGAGCCGGTGCCTGTGGAGCACCCGCACCGCACCGTCGGCCTCGGGGTTATGGCCTACTACGGCGTGAACGCCGATCGGGCCCGCAAGCACGAGGTCTACGCGACATACACCGAGAAGATCGTCGAGTTCGCCCGCTGGCTGGTCGACCAGGGCTACCGGATCCGGCTCGTCACCGGTGACGCGATCGACCGGACCGTGGTCGACGCCATCGTCGAGGACCTGCGGGAGAAGCGGCCGGAGCTCGTCGAGGAGCGGCTGATCGACGAGCCCGTCGAGAGACTCGGTGACCTGATGGGCCAGCTCGCCAGGGTCGACGTGGTCGTCGCGTCGCGCTACCACAACGTGCTGTCGGCGTTGAGGATGTCGAAGCCCACGATCTCGATCAGCTACGGGACCAAGAGCGACGTGCTGATGGAGCAGATGCGGCTGGCCGAGTTCCGGCAGCCGATCCAGAGCCTCGACGTGGCGCAGCTGATCAACCAGTTCCGCGCGCTCGAGGTCCGGGGAGCGTCGGTCGTGCCGGCCATGCAGGCCAAGAATCTCGAGTTCATCCATGAACTCAAAAGGCAGTACGACGTGCTGTCCGCGGCGCTGTTCGGGGTGGGGACGACGTCTCGCGTCGCAGTGGAGCGGGGGGAGTAGCGATGGATGTGATCGAGGTACCGGCGATCGCCGGGGTGTTCCTGTTCCGGCCGGCGCCGCACGTCGACGAGCGCGGGTTCTTCTCGCGCACGTTCGATCGCGACGTGATCGCGAAGGCCGGTCTGGACCCGGACGGCTTCGTGCAGGACAGCATCTCCCGTTCGCGGAAGGGCGTCGTCCGCGGTATGCACACCAGGTCCGGCCGGGGTGAGGCCAAGCTGGTGCGCTGCTCGTACGGCGCGGTGTTCGACGTCGTCGTCGACCTGCGTCCCGGCTCGCCGACGTACCGGAACCGGGAGACGTTCGACCTGACCGGCGACAACCAGGTGACGGTGTACGTGCCGGCCGGTTGCGCACACGGCTTCCAGGCCCTCACCGATCCCGCCGACGTCTCGTACCGCATCGACCGTGCGCACGACCCGTCCGAGGACGTGGCAATCCGCTTCGACGATCCCGACCTGGACATCCCGTGGCCGCTGCCGGTGACGCTGATGTCCGACCGGGACCGGGCCGCCGCGTCGCTCGATCTCGCCACTGCGAGGCTCACATGACCAAACCCTTTGAGAAGTCCTTCGAGAAGTCCGTCGCGGCCAACAAACGGCTGCACGACCTGATCCCCGGCGGTGCGCACACGTACGCCAAGGGCGAGGACCAGTTCCCCGAGGACCTGGCGCCGGTGATCGCCCGCGGTGACGGCGCGCACGTCTGGGACGTCGACGGCAACGAGTACATCGAGTACGGCTCCGGTCTGCGGGCGGTCAGCCTCGGGCACTGCCATCCGAAGGTGCTGGAGGCGGTCCGGCGCGAGCTCGACCGCGGCACCAACTTCGTCCGCCCGAGCATCATCGAACTGGAGGCTGCCGAACGCTTCCTGACCTCGGTGCCGACGGCCGAGATGGTGAAGTTCTCGAAGAACGGCTCGGACGTCACCACCGCGGCGGTCAAGCTGGCCCGCGCGGTCACCGGTCGCCGGCTGGTCGCGATCTGCAGCGACCACGCGTTCTTCTCGATCGACGACTGGTTCATCGCCCGGACCGAGATGTCTGCGGGCATCCCGGGCGAGATCGCGGACCTCACCGTCGGCTTCCCGTACGGCGACCTGGCCGCGGCCGAGGAGATGCTCCGCCGCCACGACGGCGAGGTCGCGTGTCTCATCCTCGAGGCCGCGACGCAGCAGGATCCGCCGGCCGGCTATCTCGAAGGCCTGCGCGACCTGGCGCACCGGTACGGTGCGCTGCTGATCTTCGACGAGATGATCACCGGCTTCCGTTTCGCGGAGTCCGGCGCCCAGGGCCTGTACGGCGTGACGCCCGACCTCTCGACGTTCGGCAAGGCGCTCGGCAACGGCTTCGCGGTGTCCGCGCTGGCCGGCCGTCGCGAGCTGATGGAGCGCGGCGGACTGCGGGACAGCCGGGAACGGGTGTTCCTGCTCAGCACGACCCACGGCGCCGAGACGCATTCTCTCGCGGCCGCGATGGCCGTGATGGACGTCTACGCGCAGGAAGGTATCGCGGCCCGGCTGCACGAGCTCGGCGACGAACTCGCGGCCGGCGTCCGGGCGGCAGCGGCCGCGGCCGGGGTCCAGGACCACGTGCTGGTGCGGGGGCGGGCGAGCAACCTGGTGTTCGCGACCCTCGACGCGAACGGTGTGCCCTCGCAGGCGTACCGCACGCTGTTCCTGCGCGAGCTGATCCTCGGCGGGGTGATCGGCCCGTCCTTCGTCGTCAGCAGCGCGCTGACCGCGGACGACATCGCCCGCACCGTCGAGGTCGTGGCCAAGGCTTGTTCGGAGTACCGCGCGGCCCTCGAACTCGGGAGCCCGGATCCGTGGCTGGGGGGCCGACCCGTGAAACCCGTGTTCCGCCGGTACGGCTGAACAGACCAGAACACCGCACACCACAGAATCCCGAGGGGGGAAGACCATGCATTCGATCTATGTTGACGCAGACTTCACCGACGACGAGCGGCGGCAGAAGCTGTACGACGGCGACCTGTTCGTCTATTCACCGCGGCCGTCGACGCTGGCACTCACCGAGTTCGCCGGTGAGCTGGCCCGGGAGGCGTTCGCGCCGCTGGATCCGGAGTCGGCGCAGTTCGACATGGCCGTCGAGGACTACGCGGCGCTGCTCGCCGAGCTGAAGCCGCGGTTCATTCACCACCCGGAGTCGAAGCGGCTGATCCAGGAGATGCTGGTCGACTTCGGGTGCGACCAGGAGCAGGTGTACTTCGACGTACCGCGGATGCGGAGCTCGACGTCGAACGACTACCTCACCACCGGGATCGCGTTCGCGTTCCACCCGCACCGTGACACCTGGTACTCCGCGCCGTTCACCCAGCTCAACTGGTGGTTGCCGATCTTCCCGATCAGCGACGACAACGGGCTCGCGTTCCACCCGAGGTACTGGCAGACACCGGTGAAGAACAGCTCCCGGGTCTACAACTACGCGGAGTGGAACGCGACCAGCCGGAACATCGCGGCGACCCAGATCGGCACCGACACCCGCGTCCAGCCGGTGCCGGAGGAAGAGGTCGAGCTGGTGCCGCAGATCCGTCCGATCTGCAAGCCCGGCGGGATCATCCTGTTCTCCGGGGCCCAGCTGCACTCCAGCGTGCCGAACACCTCGGGCCGGACCCGGTTCAGCATCGACCTGCGCACCGTGCACCTCGGCGACGCGGTCGACGGCCGGTCCGCGCCGAACATCGACTCGGAATGCACCGGTACGACGATGGGCGACTACCTCCGGGTCAGCGACCTGCAGCACATCCCGGCCGACGTCGTGGCCGCGTACGACACACCGGCGCACGCGATCGCGTGACACCTCCGGCCGGCGTCGCTCCGACGCCGGCCGGGCACCGCGATCCGGCGGGGAAACCTGACGGCTCAGCCGAAAACGAAAGATCTCCCCAAGGATCGGTGCCTCTCGTCGTCCGAGGACTGCCCGCGTAGTAATGTTCGGTGACTCGCCGCCGACGCGCGGGTAAACAAGGACACACTGCAGGCTGTGACGGACACTGTAAGTGACCGCGCAGTCGCGGGAGGGAACGAGAGGCCGCTGTGAGCGGAGCAGAAGCGCCTGACGCTGTGGACAGCCGTCGGCCGCTCTGGGTCGTCCCGCACGAGGTTCCGGCGATCGTTCCGCTGCCGTCGCGCTCGACCGAGCCGCGCTGGGTCGGCGTGTACCGCTGGGCCGCTGTCGGTGGCGATCTGCTCGCTGCGATGCTCGGTGTCTCGATCGCGTTGCTGACCCGGTTCGGATACCACGTCGGCTCCAGCTATCTCGTGGTGAGCAGTGTGCTGCCGCTGGCCTGGGTGGCTGCGGTCGCCTTGTCGAAGGGGTACGACTCACGGTTCTACGGGGCCGGGCCGGACGAGTTCCGGTCGCTGCTTCGCGCCGGCGTCGGACTCACCGCGGCGGTCGCAATGACGTCGTACGTGACCAAGGCCGAGATCGCCCGTGGCTTCGTGGTGCTCGCGATCCCGGTGATGGTGGTGGCGGCGCTGTTGCTGCGGTACGCGCTGCGGAAGGACCTGCACCGGCACCGGGTCAGAGGTCGCTGCATGCACAGGGTTCTCGTGGTCGGGCGCAGTGGCCCGGCCGCGACGCTTTGTGAGCACTTGGAGAGCCGCCCGACCGACGGTTTCCGGGTTGTCGCGACTTGCCGCCCACGTGGTGACAGCAACGGCCCGATGCAGCCTGAAGAGCTCGCGGAGCCGGACATCCTGGCCGCCGCCGACCGGCACGCGGTCGAGGTCGTCGCGATCGCGACCGACCCGGAGTTGGCGGGCCAGTTGCTGCGCCGGCTGTCCTGGGCGCTGGAGCAGCGCGGCATCGAGCTGATCGTCTCCCCGGGCATCATCGAGGTGGCCGGCCCGCGGATCTCCGTCCGCCCGGTCGCCGGCCTGTCCCTGCTGCACCTGGAGCGGCCGTCGGTCAGCGGCGGACCGCACCTGATGAAGGCGGTCTTCGACCGAGTCGTTGCCCTCGGCATCGTCGCCGTATTCTCGCCGTTGCTGATCGGCCTGGCGCTCGCGGTGAAGCTGTCCAGCTCCGGCCCGGTCCTGTTCCGGCAGCAGCGGGTCGGCCGTGCGGGGACCGAGTTCACGATGCTCAAGTTCCGCAGCATGTACGTCGACGCGGAGGAGCGACTCAGCGACCTGTATGCGCTGAGCGACGGCAACGGCGTGATCTTCAAGATGCGCAACGACCCACGCATGACGCCGCTCGGACGCTGGATCCGCCGGTTCTCGCTCGACGAGTTGCCGCAGCTGTTCAACGTGCTGCGCGGCGACATGTCGCTCGTGGGTCCGCGGCCGCCGCTGGCCGAAGAGGTCGCGCTGTATGCCGCCGACGACTCGCGGCGGATGCTGGTGAAGCCCGGAATGACGGGCCTGTGGCAGGTCAGCGGCCGCAGCGACCTGTGCTGGGACGAGTCCGTCCGCCTCGACCTGCGGTACGTCGACAACTGGTCGATGACGCTGGATCTACTGATTCTCTGGAAGACCGTGCGCGCGGTGTTCTACGGCGCGGGAGCGTACTGATGGATTCACATGGACCGGTGTACGTCGCGGGCCACCGCGGCCTCGTCGGCTCGGCGCTGTGGCGTCGTCTCGAGGCGGCCGGGTACACGCACCTGATCGGCGCGTCGTCGGCGGAGCTCGATCTGCGCGACCGGCAGCAGACGTTCGACTTCCTGCGCGAGCACCGGCCGGCGGTCGTGATCGACGCCGCGGCGCGGGTCGGCGGCATCCTCGCGAACCGCGACCACCCGACCGAGTTCCTCAGCGACAACCTGCGCATCCAGGTGAACCTGATGGACGCGGCGCTCGAGGTGCGCACGCCGCGGCTGCTGTTCCTCGGGTCGTCGTGCATCTACCCGAAGTACGCCGAGCAGCCGATCCGCGAGTCGAGCCTGCTGACCGGCGAGCTGGAGCCGACCAACGACGCGTACGCGATCGCGAAGATCGCCGGCATCATGCAGGTCCAGGCGGTACGCCGGCAGTACGGCCTGCGCTGGATCTCCGCGATGCCGACGAACCTGTACGGCCCGAACGACAACTTCGACCCGACGTCGTCGCATGTTCTGCCCGCGTTGATCCGGCGCTTCCACGAGGCAAAGGCTTCTGCCGCGCCCGAGGTGGTGCTGTGGGGGAGCGGTACGCCGCGGCGCGAGTTCCTGCACGTGGACGATCTCGCCGACGCGTGTCTGCACCTGCTGGAGCACTACGACGCACCGGAGCCGATCAACGTCGGTGTCGGCGCCGACGTGACGATCCGCGAGCTGGCCGAACTGGTCGCGCGGACGGTCGGCTACACCGGTGCCCTGAGCAACGATCTGTCCAAGCCGGACGGCACCCCGCGCAAGCTGCTCGACGTGAGCAGGTTGCTGGCGCTCGGCTGGAAGCCCTCCATTTCCCTCGAAGACGGTGTGGCCGCCACCTACGCCTGGTACCAGGAGCATGTGGCATGAAAGCGTTCATCACGGGCATCACCGGTCAGGACGGTTCGTACCTGGCCGAGTTGCTGCTGGCCAAGGGGTACGAGGTGCACGGCCTGATCCGGCGCGCCAGCACCTTCAACACCAAGCGGATCGACCACCTGTACGAGGATCCGCACGCCCGCGACAAGCGGCTCTTCCTGCACTACGGCGACCTGACCGACGGTTCGCGGCTCGTGACGCTGCTCGCGTCGATCCAGCCGTCCGAGGTCTATCACCTGGCCGCGCAATCGCATGTGCGGGTCAGCTTCGACGAGCCGGAGTACACCGGCGACACCACCGGGATGGGTACGACGCGACTGCTCGAGGCGATCCGGATGATCGGGCTGGACTGCCGGTTCTACCAGGCGTCGTCGTCGGAGATGTTCGGCGCGACCCCGCCCCCGCAGAACGAGGACACCGCGTTCCACCCGCGTTCGCCGTACGGCGCCGCGAAGCTCTACGGCTACTGGATGACCCGGAACTACCGCGAGGCGTACGACATGTTCGCGGTGAACGGCATCCTGTTCAACCACGAGTCCCCGCGGCGCGGCGAGACGTTCGTGACGCGGAAGATCACCCGCGCGGTTGCGGCGATCAAGACGGGTCGCCAGGATCGCTTGTACTTGGGCAATCTGGACGCATCCCGTGACTGGGGCTACGCCCCGGAGTACGTCGAGGGCATGTGGCGGATGCTGCAGCACGACACCCCCGCGGACTACGTGATCGCGACCGGTACGTCGTACTCCGTCCGCGACTTCGTCTCGCTGGCGTTCGACCACGTCGGGCTGGACTGGGAGAAGTACGTCGACCACGACCAGCGCTACGAACGTCCCACCGAGGTGGACTCGCTGATCGGGGACGCGTCGAAGGCGGCCACCGACCTCGGCTGGAAGGCTCAGGTGCATGTTCCCGAGCTGGTCCGCATCATGGTCGACGCCGACCTCGCACTGCTGACCAGGGAGGACGCATGAGTAGGGTCGACGTTCTCGGGATCCACGTCAGCGTGACGAATCTGGACCGGACAGTGGAGACGTTCGCGCGCTGGATCGACGGCGGTGAACGTCAGTTGGTGTGCGTGTCCGACATGAACGCGTTGCTGCACGCGCGTGCCGACGCGCGGCTGACCGAGGTCTACAACACGTCCGGTCTGACCGTTCCGGACGGGATGCCGCTCGTGTGGGCCGGGCAGCGCGCCGGGTTCGAGGAGATGGACCGCGTAGCCGGTCCGGATCTGCTCGAGCGGGTGCTGGCCGAGGCGGCGGATCGCGGCTGGACGCAGTACTTCTACGGCGGTGCCGAGGGCGTGGCGGAGGAACTGCGCGAGCGGTTCCAGGAACGGCATCCGGCGTTGAAGGTCGTCGGCGTCGAATGCCCGCCGTACCGTGAACTGACGGACGCCGAGGACGCGGAGACGGTCGCCCGGATGAACGAGGCGCGGCCGGACATCGTCTGGATCGGGCTCGGGGCGCCGAAGCAGGAGCGCTGGATGGCCGACCATCGCGACCGGCTGAACGCGACGATCCTGATCGGGGTCGGCGCGGCGTTCGACTTCCACACCGGCCGGCTGGACCGCGCGCCGTACTGGATGCAGCGCTCCGGGCTGGAGTGGAGCTACCGGCTGTACAAGGAGCCGCGCCGGCTCTGGAAGCGTTACGTCCTGGGCATCCCGCGATTCCTCCTCGGCATCCTCCGCCACCCGCCCCGTCCCGTTTAGAGTGAGGCGGTGAAGTTCCGGCGGCCGAAACTACGTCGGCTGGCCGGTCCGGCTGGTCGCGCGGGCTGGGGTCTTGCCGATCAGGGCTTGTCGAGCCTCAGCAACCTCGCCGTCGGAGTCGTCGTCGCACGGTCCAGTACCGTCGCCGACTTCGGTGTCTACGCGCTCGCGTTCGGGGGCTACACGATCGCCCTGAACGTGTCGCGGGCGATCTCCACCGAGCCCCTCGCCGTACGGCACTCCGGCGCTCGCACCCCCGAGTGGGAACGAGCAGTCCGCGCGAGCACAGCGACTGCTCTCTTCACCGGCGTCCTGGCGTCGTTGCTCGGTCTTGCCATCGCGGCTGTCCCGGCCGTGCCGTCTCGTGGTGTGCTGCTCGCCTTCGCATTGACCATGCCGGGCCTGCTCCTGCAGGACGCGTGGCGCTGGGCGTTCTTCGTCGTCGGCGAGGGGCAGAAGGCGTTCGTCAACGACCTGATCTGGTTGCTGGCGATGCTCGCGATCTTCGGCGGCCTCTATCTCACCGGTACGACGTCCGCGTTCACGCTGACGTTCGCGTGGGGACTCGGCGCGGTGATCGCCGCGATCGCCGGCCGCTTCCAGGCCGGCGTGGCGCCGCGGCGGCAGCTGATCCGTGAATGGGTCAAGCGGAACTGGGACGTGAGCCCGAAGTACGTCGGGGAGATGCTCGCGGTCTCCGGCACCATCCAGCTCTACATGCTCGGCATCACCGCGGCCGCCGGCCTCGTCGCGACCGCGGGTATCCGGGGAGCGCAGGTACTACTCGGTCCCGTGAACGTACTGAACCAAGGCATCCGGATGATCTCCGTCCCCGAAGCGTCCCGGGCGTTGCGCCACTCGTACCGGCGCCTCTGGCTCGTCGGCCTCGCCATCTCACTCGGCGTCGGCGCGGGCGCATTGGCGTGGGGCGCGATCTTCCTCCTGCTACCCCCGGTCGTCGGCCGCGAATTGCTCGGCCCCGGCGTCTGGAACCAGGCCCACAGCGTCCTGGTCCCCGTCATCCTGCTCCAGGCCCTAGGCGCCTCCAACGCCGGCGCCTTCGCCATCCTCCGAGCCCTGACCGCCGCGACCCGCGGCCTCCGCGTCCGCCTGATCTCCTCGGTCGTTCTGATCGTCTGCGGTGTGGGCGGCGCCTTCCTGTGGGGCCCCAAAGGCGCGGCATGGGGCCTGGCCGGCGCCTCCTTCGCCACCCTGCTCCTGTGGTGGAACGAGGCCCACCGAGCGATCGCCGCGCACCGCCGGGTCAGCGGACGGTGACGGTGGAGTAGCCGCCTCGTACGGCGTGGTTCCCGTCGGAGACCTCGATGCGGTAGCTCTGGGTGGTTCTGGTCGGCGCTGTGGTGTCCGTGAGCGTGACGGTGGGACGGGACCAGAACGCGGAGCTGACTCTCGTGCTGGCGACGACGATCGTCCCGCGGAGCAGACGATAGGTGAGACGGATGTCGTCGTTGTCCAGCGAGGCCTGAACAGTGGCCTTCACCTGACCGATGGCCGGCCTGGAGAGTGTCGGCGGCGCCGGGGCGAGCGGTGCGGCGCCGGGGCCGAGATTGGTGAACCGGGTCAGCCCCTGCTGGCCGGCGCCGTTGACCTTGGTGAAGTCACCGCCGATCCACAGATCGCTGCCGCCACTTGCCGACACAAGGGGCCCGACCGACGTCGGCGGTCCGGCGTTCGTGTTCGGGAACCAAGGTCCCAGGGTCCCGTTCGCCGGGTTCTGCAGCAGCAGGAAGTGCGTGCCGCTGCCGTCCGAGAAGGTGCCGGGACAACTGTGCGCGTGCGACCCCTTGAACAGCCACCCGTTCACCATGGTGATCGCCTCGGTCGCGCCCAGGCACGTGCTCTTCCAGACCAGGTTGCCGGTGGCAACATCAGCCGCCCAGGTCCCGTCGAAGCACCCCCAGCCGTCACCGGCGTTGGCGAAGTACACCCGGCTGCCGGACGTCTCGATGTCCTTCACCCGCGACGTGCATCCACTCGACGGCGACGGTACGGCGGACGCCGCGGCGAAGGGCAGCAGTGCGCCGGTCGAGTTGTTGACGCTGGCAACCGCCCAGCGACTCGTCCCGCGGACCTTCGCGAACGTTCCGCCCAGATAGACCTTCGAGTTGTCATCGGCCGCGTCGATCGCGTACACGTCGTTGTCCGCGTTCGGGTTCCACGGCAGCAGTGCACCGGTGACCGTGCTGATCGCGGCGGCCCGGTTCCGGGTCACGCCGTTCACGAGCCCGAACGACCCACCGAAGTACAGGCTGGTTCCGCCGATCGCGAGCGCCTTCACGCGGTACGACACCTGCGGCGCGATGGTCGCGACCAGTGCGCCGGTCGCGGTGTTGAAGGCTGCGATCCGGTTCCGGACCTGGCCGTCGACGCGGGTGAAGTCGCCACCGACGTACACCCTGGACCCGTCGGCCGACGCGACGACCGCCCAGACGATCCCGTTCAGGACATGGTTCATCCCGGCGTCGAGCGCCCCTGTGCTCTGGCTGAACGCGGCCAGATAGGTCCGGCTCGTCTCGTGGGTCCCGGCGGCCGCGCCCGGCGGACGCACGGCCAGGAAGCGGCCCCCGACGTACGCCTTGCCCTTGGCAACGGCCAGGCCAAGCACACTGGCGTCGGTCTGCCAGGTCGATACGGCGACCGCGGTCAGGCTTGCACCGGTGCCAATCGCGGGTGGTGCCGGCACCACCCCCAGCACGAGCCCGCTGATGCCCAGCGCAACAAACAGTCTTCTCCCCATGATCGTTCCCCCCAGTCACCAAGCTACGACTGAGGGTTCCGATGCGGAAGGGGCAGTTACGGGATCTTCACCGTGGCCGAGGCGCCCTTCATGATGTTGCGGCCGTCGTGGACCTCTACGTGGTACGTGTACGACGAGCCGCGGGCGAGGCCGCGGTCGACTACCTGGTAGGTCTTGCGGGGCTGCCAGAAGTACGTCGTGTACTTGTTCGAGCCGACGTTCAGCGAGCCGCGGAACACGTTGTACGTGAGCGACAGGTTGTCCAGGTCGTACGAGTCCCCGTAGCTCACGTACACGCGGCCGGTCGTCGTCGCGGTCAGCGTCGGAGCCTTCGGTACGGCGGGAGCCGCACCGCCCGGCGTGTTCGTGAACCGGGTGATTCCCACCTGGAGCGTGCCGTTCACGTGCAGGAAGTCACCGCCGACCCACAGGTCGGTGTCGGTGCCGGCCATCGCGAGCGGGCCGACCTGGGTGGTGCTCTTCGGGTTCGCGTCGGTGTTCGGGAACCACGGCCCGAGGTTGCCGTTGATCGTGCTCTCGACCAGCAGGTAGTGCGTTCCCGTGCCGTCCGGGAAGCCGTTCGGCGACGAGGAGCAGTTGTGGGCGTGCGAGCCCTTGTAGAGCCAGCTGCCGATCGCCTTGATCGCCTCGGTCGCGCCCAGGCACTTGTTCTGCCATAGCAGTTTGCCGGTCGACACCTGTGCGGCCAGTACGCCGTCGTAGCAGCCGCCGCCGTCGCCGCCGTTCGAGACGTACACGTTGTCGCCCAGGGTGTCGATGTCCTTCACCCGCGTGGTGCAGGTCGCGGTCGGCTTCGGGATCGCGGCCGCCGCCGGGAAGTCGAACGCCGCGCCGGTGGTGTTGTTCAGCATCGCCAGCGAGTAGTGGTCCTTGCCGTTGATCGTGCTGAACGGTCCGCCGACGAACACCCGGGTGCCGTTGTCGGAGACGTCGACGGCGTACACGTCGCTGTTCGCGTTCGGGTTCCAGGGCAGGAGGTCGCCCTGGATCAGCCGGACCGCGCCCAGCCGGTTGCGGGTCGCGCCGTCGATCGCGCGGAACGCGCCGCCGATGAACACACTGTTGCCGTAGATCGCCAGCGCCTTCACCCGGGCCGCCACGACCGGGTCCCAGGCCGCGACCAGCTTGCCGGTGGCGACCGAGAACATCGCGATCTTGCTACGCCGGATGCCGTTCACCATGGTGAAGTCACCGCCGATCACCACCCACTTGCCGTCGGGGCTGGTGGCGATGGAGTACACCGGCCCGTTCAGCGTCGGCGCGAACGCCGTCGGCTTCCCGGTGGTGCGGTCGAACGCGGCGACGTACGAGCGGAGGGTCTCCGGCGCCTCGCCGGACGCCTTACCCGGCTGCCGGAGCCTGGTGAACATGCCGCCCGCGAACACGGTGTTCCCGGCGATCGCCAGCGCGTTCACGCTGTTGTTGGTCTGCCACGAGGTCTGCTTGATCGCGGACACCGCGGACGCGAAGCCCGGCGTCGCTGCCTGCACCGGAGGTCCGGAGGGAATCAACGCGGCGGCGAGCACAGCCGCACCCGTGATCAGGGCGAGCACTAACTTCTTCATTTATGTCCTTACACAGGCGGGGGCGTAACAGTGCGTGCCTCATCACGCACCAGCGGCGGACATTACCGCTGTAGGAGGCCTACCGGAAGCAGACCTCCTACCCGCGTTATGAGTTTGTGTCAGATCTTGCAGAAAGACGCCATTTCACTTTAAAAAACACAGCTCACCTTGCTGCGTAGTGGGATTGGACCTGCACGGGGGTGAGCGCGTACGGGTAGACGGCCGCCTCGTCGATGCCCATTCCGGTCTGGGTCGCTCCGCCACCGGGCCACGAGTTGGTCAGGTCGTACCCGACCCGCCACCAGCCGTAGTACACCGACGCCGAACCCACGAGGGCGCTTCCGCTGAGTACGCCGTCGACGTACAGCTTCATCATTCCGTTGTCGTAGCTGCCGACCACGTGGTGCCACAGGCCGTCGTTCTTGCCGGACGGGCTGGTCAGCGTCCGCTGCGAGCCGTCGTTCACGCCGAAGACGACCGAGCCGTTGGTCCGCATGTACAGCATCCGGTCGCCGCCACCGCCGCTGTTCCCGGTCTTCGAGTTGCCGAAGCCGATGATCCGGCCGCCGCGGTTGAACCCGCTCTGCTTGACCCAGGCCTCGACCGTGAACTGCTGCGGCATGCTGTACGCCTTCTCGCCGACCATCCGCCCGCTGGTCGAGCTGGTCGTCATCGCGGTGTTGCCCGCGATCGCGCCGGCGCCGCCCAGCGTCACGCCGGTGAACGTGCCGTTGTTGCTCTGCCCCGAGGCGTCGACCGAGGTCGTCGTACCCACGGGCTCGCCGAGTCGCCAGTACGCCTGCGGCCCGTCCGCGCTGACGATCTGGTCGTACGCCGTCGATGCCGCCGAGGCGACTGTGATCTGGTCGGAGTAGTTGCCGCGGATCGTCGTACTGCCGTCGGTGACCTCGACGCGGTAGTTGGTGACCTCACCCGGCGCCGAGGAGGTGTCGGTGTAGCTCAGCCACGGCCGGTCCCACGGCGTGGACTTGGCCGTCCAGGTCGCGATGGTGGTGTTGCTGAACCCCTTCAGCAGCCGGTAGGTCAGCGTGCTGTCGTCGTTGTCGACGACGGTCGGGAAGTGGATCTCGACGACGCCGGGCTGGACGCTGTACGGGAGCAGCTTGGCCGGTTTGGCCGGGGCAGCGCCCGGGGCAGCGTTGGTGAAGCGGGTCAGGCCCTGCTGACCGGTGCCGTTCACGTTGAGGAAGTCGCCGCCGACCCACAGGTCGTTGCCGCCGGTCGCGAACGCCAGTGGGCCGACGTTGGTCACGCTGTTCGGGTCGGCGTCGGTGTTCGGGAACCACGGCCCGAGCGTGCCGTCGGTCAGCTTCTCGCTCAGCAGGAAGCGGTACCCGAAGCCCTGCGGGAAGCCGCCGGCGCCCTGGTTGGCGCAGTCGTGGGCGTGCGAGCCCTTGTACAGCCAGCCGTTGACGACCTTGACGGCCTCGGTCGCGCCCAGGCACTGGTTCTTCCACTTCAGGGTGTTGGTCGCGATGTCGGCCGCCCAGGTGCCGTCGAAGCACCCGCCGCCGTCACCGCCGTTGCCGAAGTACACGGTGTCGCCGCTGGCGTCGATCGTCTTCACCCGGGTCGTGCAGGACCCGTTCGGCGGCGGTACGGCGGATGCGCCGGGGAAGGGTAGTACGGCGCCGCTGACCGGATCGAGGCTGGTCACCGTGTTCTGCGTTGTGCCGTTGACCGTGCTGAACTGGCCACCGGCGTACACCTTGGACGCGTCGTCGGCGGCGTCCACGGCGTACACGTCGCCGTTCGTCGCGGGGGCCCACGGCAACAACGTGCCGGTGTCGGTGGTGACGGCCGCGAGCCGCAGGCGGTCCACGCCGTTGACCAGGCCGAACGAGCCGCCGAAGTACACCGTCGTACCGGAGACCGCGATGGACTTGACGCGGTACGAAACAGACGGTTTCCAGTTCGTCACCAGGGCGCCGGTGGCGGTGTCGAAGGCGGCGATCCGGTTCCGGGTCTGGCCGTTGACCGTGGTGAAGTCTCCGCCGACGAAGATCCGGGAGCCGTCCGCGGAGGCGGCGACCGCGTAGACCTGACCGTTCAGCACCGGGTTGAATGTGCTGACCAGTGCGCCGGTGCCGGTGTCGAAGGCGGCCAGGTACGCCTGGGCGACCTCTCCGGTCCCGGGCGCGGCGCCCGGCGGGCGGACGCTGGTGAAGCGTCCTCCGGCGTACGCCGTGCCGGCGGCGACCGCGAGGCCCTGGACGCTGGCGTTGGTCTGCCAGGTCGAGCTGTTGGTTGCCGCGAGCGACGCTTCGACGCTGTGCGCCGGTGGCGCGAGCGTCACCACCAGGGCGCCGGCGAGCAGAGTGCCCACGATCCCCAGGCGCGTGAACAGCCGTGTTTTCGTCATGTAGCGATGTCCCCCCTTGGACATGATCGACGCACGAGGCGCCTGATACCTCAGATATCCCCCCGGAAGAGAGTAGGGCACAGCGAGCACATCGCGTGAGCACTCCGTCCGCACCTGTGGATATCCTGGGGCGCTGGCGCCGAACAGAGTGAGGTACTGCATGGAACCGGGCACCGTGGTCTGGCGGGAGACCGCTCAGTCACTGCTGCGGCAGAAATGGCTGATCCTGGGCTGCATCCTGCTCGGACTGCTCGGCGCCTCCGTGTTCGCGCTCTCCCAGACCGAGCGCTGGACCGCCTCGAGCCAGCTGGTGATCGGCCCGGCGGTGCCGCCGGCGCTGGTCGGCAAGCTGTCCACGTCCGCGGACAAGAGTGGCCCGCTGGGAATGGACCTGCCGGCCGAGACCCAGGCGCGGGTGATGGCCAGCCCGACGCTGCTCAAGGCCGTCGTCAAGGCGCTCGGCATGCCGGACAACGACCAGACCATCCAGGACCTGGCCGCGGTGACCCGGGTGAAGGCTGTCACCGACAACGCCTACCTGGTCACCACCGACGGCCCGACCGCGCAGAAGGCGGTCGACCGGGCGAACGCGATTGCGGCCATCTACCTGGCGCAGCGCAATACCGAGGCCAAGTCGCTGCTGACCAACCTGGCCGAGCAGGCCCAGGCCCGGTCGAAGACGGCGACCACGCAGTCTCGCAGCCTGGTCAGCCAGATCGATGAAGCCGTCGGTCGCGGCGACAACCAGACCGCGGCCGCACTGCGCGACCAGCGCGTCGGGCTGGCGACCGAGGCCCGGCAGGCCGCGGACGACGCGGCCGCGATGCTGAAGGCGCTGTCGACCGTCGGTTCCGGGAGCCAACTCGTCACGCCGGCGACGACCGACACCGCCAGCTCGTCGCCGATGGTTGCCCGCGACATCCTCGTCGGCGGCATCCTCGGTCTGGTCCTCGGCTTCGGTCTCGCGCTGCTGCGATCGCACCTGACGCCGTACATCCTGACCCGCGACCAGGCGGCGCGGGCCTCGTCCGCGCCGGTGATCGCGGCGTCCGAGGGAAATCGGCGGCGCGTGTGGCAGCGGTCCGCTCCGGAGCTCCCGCAGTACGAGATCACCGCGCTCGGCGCTGAGGCGAGCGGCGCGTTGGCGCGCCGCGAGCTCAACCCGCGCGCGTTCGCAGCCGGCGCCCCGGGCGCGCTCCTGGTCGTGTCGGCGTCCCCGACGCCGAACTCGGCGGGCATCGCACTGGCCATGGCCGAGGCGAACGCGCGCGACGGCCGCGAGACGCTGCTGGTGCTGGCCGACATCGAAGGTACGCCGGTGCTCCCGCATCTCACCGGGCACGAAGGCCTCACCGACCTGGTGAACGAGCCGGCCGCGACCCGCGCGATCCGGGCCAGGAAGCTGTTCCGGCCGGGGACCGTCGCGGACCTGTACGTGCTGCCGCCCGGGCTGAACCACGAGGAGACGGCCGAGGCGGTCGGCCCGTCGCTGGTACCGGGGATTGTCGCGGACCTGCCGCCCGGGTACTCCGTGGTGATCCACGGCCCGGCCTCGGTCGGGCGGCACGGCATCACCCCGCTCGCCGCGGCGGTCGACGCGTCGGTGCTCGTGGTGCAGGTCGGCCTCGACAAGGAGATGGACGTCGCGCGGCTGACGGGCGCCCTGCAGTTCGCCGGCGCCCCGGTGCTGGGCGTCGTACTGATCGGCACCTCCACGCAGGACGAGACGCTCGGGATCCCGCTGAACTACAAGCCGCTGGACGCGGGTACGCCGACGATGCGCTGATGTCCATGGCTTCCGGGACGCGATTGGCCCCCGCAGTGCCGGGCACGGTCGCCGGCGAGAGCGAGCGGCCGGCCTGGTTCTGGCTGATGCTGTGGTGCCTGTTCGTGCTCGGCGTGCAGCCCTGGTCGGCGCGGGTGGCTGCGCCGCAGGGCACGACCGGGTCCACGAACAGCATCGCCAAGGGGCTGCTGCTCGGAGCGGTTTTCATGGTCGCACTGGCGGCGACCAAGCCCGGGTTCCGGACCCGCGTGAATCCGGCCAGCTGGCTGTACGTGATGTACGTGCTGTTCGCGTGCGCGACGGCGTTCCTGCTGGCGGAGCCGATGGGGCCGCTGACCCGGTTGGCCCGTTTCCTGATCGGCCTGGTGCTGCTCTTCCTGCTGTGGGGGCCGTTGGTACAGGTGCCGGAGCGGCTGGTCCGCGCGCATCTGTGGGCCCACCTGTTGCTAGCAGCAACCGTCGTACTGAGTCTGGCAGTGGCCCCCTCGCAGGCGTGGCGGCCGCTGCGGTCCCTCGGCGCCGGGTACCGGCTGCAAGGCGTCATCATCCCGATGCTGCCGCCGCGCGTCGGCGAGGTCGGCGCGATCCTGCTCGGGCTGGCGTTGATCGGCCTGGTCTGCCGGAAGCTGGCCACACTGCCCGCGGTGATGCTGATCGGCCTCGGCGGCGTCCTGATCGCGGCCAGCCGGACCCGTACGTCGGCCGCCGCGGTCGCGTTGGGGCTCGTGATCGCACTGATCATCACCCGGAAGACGTGGCTCGGCCGCATCGCGTGCCTCGCCGTCCCGGGGTTGCTCGGCCTCGCGTTCCTGACCATCGGGTCGTTGCACACCTGGCTGCTGCGCGGCCAGGGCACGCAGCAGATCACATCGCTGAGCGGCCGTACGACGAGTTGGCAGGCGGTCCTCGACGAGAAGGTGTCGATCCAGACCGCGATCATCGGCCACGGACTCGGCAACAAGCGCGTGCTGCTCACCCGCGGTGAAGGCGACGTCGACGTGATGGCGATCGACAACAGCTGGCTCGGGCTCTACTGGGAGACCGGTCTGCTGGCTGTGGCGATCGTCGCGGTGGCGCTGATCGCGGCGTGGGTGTCGGTCCTCCGCGCGCCGACGCCGTACATCCGGGCCTGCGGCGCCTTGCTGCTCGGGTACGTCACGGCCGCGTCGCTGAACGAGAGCGGCCTGTCCGACCTGTCCTCGATGACGGTGCACCTACTGGTCGCCGCCGCGATCTGCGACAGCGACCGGCTACGGCAGCGAAGACGGGCGTCAGCTACTCACTGAGTCCTGGTCGAAGCCTGACTTCTGCCACTCGGACCAGGTCATCGTCATGCCGCGGTAGGCGAACCGATCGGCGCCTTGGTAGCTGTTGCGGCGGAACGTGATGGCGCCCGGTTGCGCGGGGGAGCGTTTGTTCTCCACCACGCCGAGGGACGAGGCGGCGTCGGTCATCACGATCAGGTTGCCCTCGACGAGGACGTTGCGTAGGACGTATGTACCGCGCGGACCGTCGCCGCGGGTGCGGGACTGGATGGACAGCGCGTTGCGGTTGTCCTGGATCAGGTTGCCCCGGACGTGTACGTCGGACGACGTGTTGACGTTGATGCCGCCGCCGTCCCAGAGCGAGCCGCCGGAGCCGCGGCCGGTGCCGAATCCGTTGTGCTGTACGACGTTCTGGTCGATGACGCCGGCGTAGCTGATCTCGTACCGGATGCCGTCCGCGGCGTTGTCGCGGATCCGGTTCCCGGTGATCCGGCGGTCGTACTCCGCGATGTCGCTCCACATCCCGATGCCGCGGTTCGCGACGATGTCGTTGCCGCTGACCTCACCGGACGAGCGGGTGGACTTGATCCCGCCGGACTCCCAGTCCGCGATCCAGAAGCCGTCGGAGTTGTTGCGGGTGACCAGGTTCGCGGCGATCCGGACGCCGGCGGACTTGTACTGGCCGATGCCGAGCTGTCCGTTGTCGGCGACCGTGTTCCGGCTGAGCTCGGCGTTGTCGCCCTCGATCACCATGATGCCGACGGCGTGGTTCCACCGGACCTCGTTGGCGGTCACCTTCCAGCTTCTGCCGGCCTGCAATGCGCCCGCCTGCGGGCGGCTCGCGAAGTGCTCGATCGTCAGGCCGGTCACCGTCACGTTGTCGGCCGACTTGTCGATCGCGGTCTGGGTGCGGGACATCTCTGTGACGTGCCCGGTCGGGTCGTCGCCGAGGTAGACCGTGTTGGCGCGGTAGTCGCCGTAGAAGGTGCCGGGCCTGAGCTGGCTGGGGCTCATCACACGGGTCAGGTGGTTGCCGTCGACGAACAGCTGCTCGCCTCGTTGGCACGGTTTGGTCTTGTCGTCCTCACACTGACCTTTGAGCGGGTACGCCGCCGGCAGCACACCCTGCACAGTCCAGGCGTTCCCGGTCCGCTTCCATCCGGTCAGCCGGACGGCGCCGCTCAGCACGGCGCCGGGCTCACCCGCGAGCGTGTCGCCCTCGCGCGGCTGGATCGCTCGCGTGAGGCGGTGGACGCCCTTCGCGAAACAGAACGTGGTGCCAGCGGGGGCGGCGTCGATGATCGGCTGCGGGTCGACGCCGACCGCGATAACGGTTCCCTTGCAGGCTTTCGCCGTGCTCGGGCCCGTCGGTCCAAGCACGGCGGCCGCCGCAGCCGGTGGAGCGGTGGGAACCGTCACCGTGACAGTTGGCGCGGGCTTCGACGCTTCTGGGGCGCTCCCTGAATCCGTGCAGCCCGACAACAACAGCAGCGCGGCACCAGCAGCCGCGACAACCCCACGCCTCATCGAGGTCCCTTCAACCGCCCCGGTGAACAGATCTGCGTGAGACTACCTGTTCGCGGGGTTTCTCAGGACAGGTACGTGTCTCGGGCGAGGTCGTATGCGAGTGCCTTCGCGACCTGCAGTGCGTCGTCCTCGTCCATTCGGTGTTGTACGACGAGGTCGGCCAGGTAGCCGGCGTCGATCCGGCGAGCGAGGTCGTGCCGCGCGGGAATCGACAGGTACGCGCGGGTGTCGTCGACGAAGCCGGACATGTTGTAGAAACCGGCCGTCTCGGTCACGAGCTCGCGGAACCGGCGCATGCCGTCGGGGCTGTCCAGGAACCACCACGGCGCACCGAGCCGCACCGCGGGGTAGACCCCCGCTAGCGGTGCTAGCTCCCTGCTGTAGACCGTCTCGTCGACGGTGAACAGCACCAACCGGAAACCCTCGACGTGACCGAACCGCTCGAGCACCGGCCGCAGCGACCGCGTGAACTCGGTCGTCACCGGGATGTCGTGCCCCTGGTCCGGCCCGTACGTCGCGAAGATCGCCGGATCGTGGTCCCGCAGTACGCCGGGGTGCAGCTGCATCACCAGTCCGTCCTCAGCCGACATCACCGCCGACTGGTACAGCATGTGCCCCGCGAACGCCGCCGCGTCCTCAGCCGTCACGTCACCCTTCAACGCGCCGGCGTAGATCCGCCCGGCCTCCGCGTCGGTCAGCGGTACGGCGGCCGCGCTCAGGTGACCGTGGTCGGTGGCGCGCGCGCCTGCCGCGATGAACGCCTGCCGACGTTGCCGGATCGCCTGCAGGAACCCGTCGTACGTCGAGGTGTCGACGTCGGCCAGCGCGCCGAGCTGCGTGATCAGCGCGGGCCAGCCGTCCCGGTCGACGTGGGCAACAGCGTCCGGGCGGAAGGTCGGGACCACCCGGCCCGGCAGGTCCGCGGCGAGCTTCGCGTGCTGGGCGAGGTCGTCGGTCGCGGCGTCGGTGGTCGAGATCAGCTCGATGTTGAAGCGGTCGAGCAGTGCTCGCGGCCGGAACTCGGACTCCGCGATCCGCGCCGAGATCTGGTCGTACAGCTCGTCGGCGGTCTCCGCGGACGGGTGCACGGTGAGGCCGAGGACCTCGGCGAACTCGTGCTCCAGCCAGTAGCGGCTCGGGGTGCCGAGGAACAGGTGCCAGTTGGCGCAGAACTCCCGCCAGATCTCCCGCGGCTCGGCGGTCTGCCGGCCGTCGCGGCGGGGGAGTCCGAGCTTGTCGGGGGAGACGCCCTGGGAGATCAGCATCCGGGTCACGTAGTGGTCCGGCACGACGAGCAGGTCGGCCGGGTTGCCGAACGGCGCGTCGGTGGCGAACAGCCCGATGTCGACGTGTCCGTGCAGGCACAGCAGCGGCAGGTCCTTCGTCGAGGCGTGGATCCGGCGGGCGACGTCCCGCGCGGCGCCGGCCGGCAGGGCGCGGTCCGGATGAGGCTGCAGGGCCTTCGGCATGGGTCCTCCGTTGAGCGGTTGAAACGGGCACTGCAAAGGATTGCAGTCCACCCTTGTCAGCACAAGGTGCGGTCCAGGGAACGGCGTCTTGACACAAGCTGCAACCGATTGCAGACTCGTCCGCGACCCCCTGAGGAGATGACCATGGCGGCAAATATCCGGGATGTGGCGCGGCTGGCCGGCGTATCGCCGTCGACGGTCTCGCGCGCGCTCTCGCTGCCCGGCATGGTCAACGCGACCACCAGGGCCCGCGTCGCGGCCGCGGTCGAGCAGCTCGGGTACGAGCCGAACCGGGCGGCCCGCGGCCTGATCACTGGCCGGACCGGCACCATCGGCCTGGTCGTGCCGGATCTGGCCAACCCGTTCTTCGCCAGCCTCACCAAGGGCGTGCAGGCGCGCGCCCGCCACCACGACGTGGCCGTGTTCGTCGCGGACACCGACGAGGACCCGGCGGCTGAGGCTGGGCTGGTGCGCGCACTGTCCAAGCAGGTCGACGGTGTTGTGCTGTGCTCGCCGCGGGCGAGTGACGAGGAGTTGGCGGCGATCGCCCAGGACACCACCGTCGTACTCGTCAACCGCACTGCCGTCGGCTTGCCGGGCGTTGCCTACGACAACGAGGACGGGATGCGGCAGGCCGTCGCCCATCTCGTTGCCCTCGGCCACCGTCGGATCGCGTGGGTCGGCGGACCGGCGACATCCTGGTCGACCCAGCACCGCGGCTTCGGCCTGCGCAACGCGGTCGAGGCGCTGCGGGCCGAGCTCGCACCGGTCGGCAACTTCGCGCCGACGTACGAAGGCGGTATGGCGGCCGCGGACCAGGTGGTCGCGACCGGCGCCACCGCGGTCGTGGCCTACAACGACCTGGTCGCGATCGGCCTGCTGGCCCGCCTGCACAGCCGCGGCATCTCGGTCCCGGGCGACCTGAGCGTGGTCGGGGTCGACGACATCGCGATGTCCAGGATGGCGCGGCCGGCGCTGACCACGGTCCGGCTGCCGAAGCAGGAGGCCGGCCGGATCGCCGTCGAGCTGCTGCTCGCGATGCTCGACGACCCGGAGAGCGCCGCCGAAGGTTCGAAGCACGGGGAGCTGCACGGGGAACTGATCGTCCGGGACTCGACCGGACCAGCACCACAGAAGTGATCAACCCGGCCAGTCGTGACGCTGTGCCGGGCCGCCCTTGATCCGAGGAGATACCCGATGCATCTGCAGCGGAAGTTGATCGCGGCCACCGGCCTGTTAGCTGTGCTGGTGGCCTGCGGCGCTCCGGCGCCGAACAAACCCGCCACCGAGAGCAGTGGCGACGTACCGGACAAGCCGGCCAAGGCCGTAACGTTGAACGTCCTCGACGTGGCCGGCAATCTGCAGCTGACCCAGGGAATGATCGACGACTTCGTCAAGCAGCACTCGGACGTGATCTCGAAGGTCACGTACTCGAAGGGACCCGCGCCCGAGCTGGCCGGCAAGATCAAGGCCCAGCAGAACGCGAACCGGGTCGACATCGACCTGGTGCTCACCGGCACCGACGGTCTCGCCGCCGGCCGGGAGCAGGGCCTGTGGACCGACCTGCTGACGAAGTACTCCGGCCGACTGCCCGGTATGAAGGACTACCTGCCGCCCGCACAGAAGATGCAGGAACTGGGTGGCAAGGAAGGTGTGACGGTCACCTACTACCCGTCCGGCCCGCTGCTCGAGTACATGCCGTCGAAGGTCCCGTCGCCGCCCAAGACCGCCGACGACCTGCTCGCCTACGCGAAGGCCAACAAGGGCAAGGTCATGTACGCCCGGCCCGCGAACTCCGGCCCCGGCCGCACGTTCCTGATGGGCCTGCCGTACATCCTCGGCGACAAGGATCCGAAGGACCCGGTGAACGGCTGGGACAAGACCTGGGCGTACCTCAAGGAACTCAACCAGTACGTCGACTTCTACCCGTCCGGCACCGCCGACACGATGAAGGCGCTCGCCAACGGCTCGGCCAACATCATCGCCAGTACGACGGGCTGGGACATCAACCCGCGCGTCCTCGGCACCGTTCCGAAGGAGGCCGCGATCACGCCGATCCAGGGCTTCCACTGGGTCACCGACGCGCACTACGCCGTCGTACCGAAGGGTGTGTCGACCGACAAGCAGGCGGCGATCCTGCAGCTGCTGCAGTTCATGCTGACGCCCGAGCAGCAGGCCAAGGCGTACGACAAGGGGTACTTCTACCCGGGGCCGGCGATCAAGGGTGTCGAGCTGTCGCAGGCGCCGCAGGAGAGCAAGGACGCGATCGCGGAGTTCGGCCGGCCGGAGTACGACAAGTTGATTGCCGACAATCCGACAGAGGTACCGCTGGACGCGAAGGCGCTGGTGGCCGCCTTCGACAAGTGGGACCGCGAGGTCGGCGGCAGCAAGGTGAAGGGCTCGTGACCGGATTCGACCAGCTGCGCCTGGAGGGCGTCTCCCGCCGGTTCGGTACGGCGGACGCGTTGTCCGGGCTCGATCTGACTATCGAGCGGGGCGAGTTCATCGCCCTGCTCGGTCCGTCCGGTTGCGGAAAGTCGACCGCGCTGAACTGCCTGGCCGGCCTGCTCCCGTTGACCGCGGGCGCGATCTGGCAGGACGACCAGCGGATCGACACGCTGCCGCCGGAGAAGCGCGGTTTCGGCATGGTGTTCCAGAACTATGCGCTGTTCCCGCACCTGACCGTCCGCGACAACATCGCGTTCGGCCTGCGGATGCGGCACTTGCCGAAGGACGACGTACGGCGGCGGACGACCGAGGCGATCGAGACGGTGCAGCTGACCGAGCATGCGAGCAAGCTGCCCGGGCAGCTGTCCGGCGGTCAGCAGCAGCGGGTGGCGATCGCCCGCGCGACCGTACTCGAGCCGTCGCTGGTGCTGATGGACGAGCCGCTGAGCAACCTGGACGCCAAGCTTCGCCTGGAGATGCGTACCGAGATCCGCCGGCTGCACCAGTCGCTCGGGCTGACCACCGTGTACGTCACGCACGACCAGGAAGAAGCGCTCAGCATGGCCGACCGCCTGGTCGTCATGCGGCAGGGCAAGGTGCAGCAGATCGGCACGCCCGAGGAGGTACACACCAAGCCGTCGACCTGGCACGTCGCCGACTTCATGGGCTACCGCAACCTGCTGCCGCTGAAGGCGTCGCAGATGAACGGCGACCAGGTGACCGTGGACCTCGGCGGTACGGCGATCCGCGGGTCCGCGCAGGGTGCTGTCGCGCCGGGCGACGACGTGATCGCTGCGGTGCGCCCTGAGGACGTGAAGCTCGCGGATCAAGGCGTGAAGGGGCTCATCGAGGTCGTCGAGTACCAGGGCCGCGAGCGCGCGGTCGAGGTGGTTCTGGACGATGACGTTCGCTTGCATGTCCGGACCGAGCGCCGGGTCGAGGCGGGGGAGCAGGTGGCGCTGACCGTCACGCCCGGGCGGCTCCTGGTGTATCCGTCATGAGCGCGATCTGGCAGCACCGGCTGGCCGAGCGCGGTGTCGACCGCCGTCTGTGGTTGTTGCTCCCGGCCACGATCTTCGTCCTGTTGCTCTTCATCTACCCGTTCTTGTACGGGCTCAGCCTGTCGTTCCAGCCCATGCAGGGCGGCGGCGTGCTGGCCAACTACGACAAGTTCTTCAGCGACGCGTACCAGCGCGACACGATCGCGACCACGCTGAAGATCGCGCTCCCCGCGGCGCTGCTGAACGTGCTGGCCGCCGTTCCGATCGCGTTCCGCCTGCGCGGCCGGTTCCGCGGCAAGCGGCTGCTGACCACGATCCTCGTCGTACCGATCACCCTCGGGACCGTGCTCACCGCGCAGGGACTGCTCAACTACCTCGGCCCGACCGGCTGGCTCAACCGCGTCCTGCTCAGCCTGCACATTGTTGACAATCCGATCCGCCTCACGAACAACTACTGGGGTGTGTTCTTCTCGCTCGTCATCACCGGGTTCCCCTTCGCGTTCCTGCTGGTGCTGTCGTACCTGTCCGGGATCGACCCGACGCTGGAGCGGGCCGCGGCGACCCTCGGCGCCTCCCGCGCGCAGCGGTTCCGGCGGATCACCCTCCCGTTGTTGGCACCCGGATTGGCGACAACCTTTTTGTTGACATTCGTACTGGCGTTCTCGGTGTTCCCGTCGGCGGTGCTGGTCGGTAACCCGGCCGGATCCACCCGCGTCATCTCGCTGGCGGCGTACCAGGCGGCGTACGAGCAGTACGACTACTCGTACGCGTCGGCGATCGCGATGGTGATGGGCGCGGTGGAGCTGGTCGTCGTGGCGATCGTGTTGCTGTGGCGGTCGCGGCTCTACACCGGATCGACGGGAGGCAAAGGATGAAGCAGATTCGTGCCACCCCGTTGGGCTGGGTGATCTGGGCCGTCGTCGTGTTCTTCTTCGTCAACCTCGCCGGCATCGTGCTGTCGGTGCTGGTCAGCTCGTTCGGCACGAAGTGGTTCGACACCTGGTTCCCGAGCGGTTTCACCACCCAGTGGTACGGCGACGCGTGGCGAGAGTTCACGTTGTTCCACGTCATCGTCGTCACGCTGCTCGTGTCCGCGCTGGTCGTCGTACTGTCGGTGCTCGTCGGCGCGCCCGCGGCGTACGTGCTGGCCAGGAAGAACTTCCCCGGCAAGCGGCTGGTGTACCTGACGTTCCTGCTGCCGATCCTGATGCCGCCGATCACTTATGGCATCCCGCTCGCGACGGTGCTCTACAAGTTCGGCTTCGCGGGGCACCTGTCCGGTGTCGTGCTGGCGAACCTGGTGCCGTCGGTGCCGTTCGTGATCCTCACGATGACGCCGTTCATCGAGCAGGTCGACCCGCGGATCGAGGACGCGGCCCGGATGCTCGGTGCCGGTACGCGCGCGGTGTTCCTGAAGATCCTCGCGCCGCTGCTCGTCCCCGGCCTGCTGGCCTCGGCGATCCTGGTGCTGGTGCGGACGGTCGGAATGTTCGAGTTGACGTTCCTCACCGCCGGGCCGGACTCGCAGACGCTCGTGGTCGCGTTGTACTACTCGATGTCCGCCGCCGGGATCCGGGCGCAACAGTCCGTCGACGCGATGGCCGTGATCTACACCGCGATGATGCTGGTACTTCTGGTGGTGGCTCTTCGTTTCGTCAACCCAACCCAATTGGTCGCCCGAGTGAAGGAAGAACCCTCCGAATGAATTCCAGCAGGCTCAGTCTCACCAACCTCCCCGTCGCCCCCGCGGTCGACCCGAAGGCGTTGTCGGTCGGCATCGTCCATCTCGGGATCGGTGCGTTCCATCGCGCCCATCAGGCCGTCGTCACCGAACGGGCAGCGGTCGAAACCGGCGAGACCCGGTGGGGTATCACCGGTGTGAGCCAGCGCTCCACCACGGTCCGCGACCAGCTGGCACCGCAGGACGCTCTGTACTCCGTCCTCGAGCGCGGCCTCGGCGAGCCGTCGGTCCAGGTGATCGGCAGCATCCGCGAGGTGCTGACCGTGCCCGAGGACCCGGAGGCCGTGGTCGCGCGGATCGCGGATCCGGCGGTGTCGGTGGTGACGCTGACCGTCACCGAGAAGGGGTACCGGGCCGCCGGTGCCGGGCTGAACCTGGACGATCCGGAGATCCAGGCCGACCTGACCGGCCGTCCGCCGCGCACGGTCGTCGGCCAGCTGGCGGCGGCGATCGCCCGTCGCGAAGAGCCGTTGACGATCGTCTCCTGTGACAACCTGGTTGCCAACGGCCCCTTCTTGCGGACGCTGGTGACCGAGTACTTCGATGCGCTCGGCAAGGTTCCCGCGACGTTCGAGGGGACGCGGTTCCCGGCCAGCATGGTGGACCGGATCGTGCCGGCGACGACGGACGCGGACCGCGACGAGGCCGCTCGGCTGCTCGGCGTACGGGACGAGGCCGTGGTGGTCGCGGAACCCTTCCTGCAATGGGTGATCGAGGACGACTTCGCGGGTGCGCGTCCCGCTTGGGAGCGCGGTGGCGCCGTACTCACCGGTGATGTCGCGCCGTGGGAGCAGGCCAAGCTGCGGATGCTCAACGCCACGCACTCGATGCTCGCGTACCTCGGTGCGCTGCGCGGGTACGAGACGATCGCTGAGGCGGTTCGCGACGAGGAGCTCGGCGGGCTCGCGCGGCAGCTGATGACCGATGACGTCGTACCGACTCTCATGCCACCCGACGGGCTGGACCTGGCGGCGTACGGCGCGACCGTGCTGGAACGGTTCGAGAACCCGGCGCTGAAGCACCGCACCCGCCAGGTCGCGATGGACGGCTCGGTCAAGCTCCCGGTCCGCATGCTCGGCACAGTCCGCGACCGCCTGACAGCCGGCGCCGAGCCACGCACAATCTCACTAGCCGTCGCCGCCTGGATGGTCTACGTCCAACGCACCCCAGACCTGGACGACCCCCAGGCAGCCCGCCTCAAGTCCGCAGCAGCAGACACCACAGACCCCACCAAACTGGTAGACGCCCTACTAGCCATCGACACCATCTTCACCCCCGACCTACGAGACTCACAGCTCTTCCGCGACCTCCTCGTAGACCACGTCAACACCTTGACCCACTAGGTCCTGTCGGGCAGTCCAGACAGGACCTAGCCCGTAGTCAGCAGACTGCGGCGACGCTTGTTGCGGTGACGTGCACGGAGTTCTTCACCTTGGTGGTCAAGGTGACGTTGGCGGCCGCGGTCCCGGGGACGGGCAGTGATCGGACAAGACGAACGCGCTCACCTCTCGTGAAAGCTCGCGTGTAGGCGCACTGTCGCTGAGAGGGTTGGAGCCCTGCAGCCATCGGGTTTGGGGTTGGGGAATCCTGCTGGTCGATTGAGGTGCGCGGGGTTACCCAGCCTCGGTGGGCGATCCCGCGGCGCGGCCCCGGCGTGCGGTGGTGGGGATTGCGGGAGCCCAGGTGGGTGGGGCAGTTCACTGCGGGAGGATTGTGAGGATGCCGGTGGCGTCCAGGACTGCTTTGCCTAGGGTGAAGGCGCTGGTGGTGTCCTGGCCGGTGGTGCGCCATGCCTTGGCCGTGTACCACTGGCCGGTTTTCTGGAAGCGTTCGGCGGCGAGGCTGTCGAGGATGTAGGTGTTGTCGTTCAGGGTGACCTCGCCGGCCGGGATGACCGCGCCGGCGTTCTGCACCATGCCGGTCGCGGTGGTGCCGCCGCGCATCGTCACCTGGTTGCCGGAGACAACGATGTCGCGGAGCAGGTTGGTGCCCCACGGGCCGGAGCCGCGCGTGCGGGACTGGATCGCGATCCCGTTCACGTTGTTCGCCACCACGTTGTCGCGGACCTGGACGTTCGACGAGGTGTTGACGTTGATCCCGCCGCCGTCCCACAGCGACGTACCGGATCCGCGGCCGGTGCCGAAACCGTTGCCGCTGACCACGTTGTCCTCGATGATGCCGTTGCGGCCGATCTCGTAGCGGATCCCGTCCGCGGCGTTGTCGAGGATCTGGTTGCTGCTGAACGTGCGGCTGTCGTCGTACGCGTCGCTCCACAGCCCGACGCCGCGGTTGTACTGGATCAGGTTGCCGCTCACCCAGCCGCCACTGGACCAGGTGGTCTTGATCCCGCCGGACTCCCAGTCCGCGATCCAGAAGCCGTCGGTGTTGTTGTAGCTGACCTCGTTGGAGGCAATGGTTGCCTTGAGCGTGCTGTACTGGCCGATGCCGAGCTGGCCGTTCGAGTGGATGTGGTTCTGCTCGAGTACGGCGCCGTCCGCGTTCACCAGCATCGCGCCGACCCCGTGGTTCCAGCGGATGTCGTTGGCGATCACCTTCCAGCCCAGGCCGAGTACCACAGCACCGCCCTGCGGCGGGGTGGCGAAGTGCTCGATTGTCAGCCCGCGGACGGTCACATTGGTCGCACTCGATTCGATCGCGGTCTGCGTCTTCGACATCTCGATCGAGTGCCCGGCCGGGTTGCTGCCCAGGTAGATGGCGTTCGCCACGTAGTCGGCGTAGAAGGTGCCCGGGGCAACCTTGTCGCGCGTTGCCACCCGGGTCAGATGTTTGCTGTCCAGGAACAGCTGCTCGCCCAGGTGGCAGATGTTCGCCGTGTTGTCCTCACATTGCCCGGTCTGCGCGTACGCCGGTGGCAGGGCTCCCGTGGTCACCCAGTCGCCGTTGTTCGCCGTCCACTTGGTCAGTCTGATCGATCCCGTGAGTACGGCGCCGTTGTTGCCGGCGAGCACCTGGTCCGCCTTCGGGTGGATCGTCTCGGTGATCCGGTGCCAGCCGGCCGTGAAGCAGAACGTCGTACCGGTCGGGGCGTCGTCGACGATCCGGGCGGCGTTGTCGGTGGTCCGGATCGGCACACCGCTGCAGGCGGGCGCGAGCGCGGGACCGGTCCGGAACGTCCCGTCGGCCGGCGGAACGGCGGCGGATGGAGTGATGGTAGGTGGAATGGTTGCAGGTGGAGTGAGGGCACCCTGGGCAGGCAGGGGGCCGACGGCAACCAGACTGGTGCCGACTGCAACAACTGCAACAACTGCTGTCCTCATAGCGGAGCCTCCGGTGGCACAGGTAGCCCTGAGCGCACCCCCCATGGCGCGGCTTCGCTACGCAGATTACCCCTACGTCACGTAGTCATGGCAATACGTAGCGCACAAACATGTTGCGAAAGGCAAGCGGTCAGTTCGCCAGGAAGCTGCCGATCGTGTCCAGGCCCGCGTCCCGCCAGCCGGCCGCGGTGAGCTTGGTGCCGAAGCGGGCGAACCGCTGGGTGCCGAGGTCGTCGAGGACGTACTTGTTGCCGCTGAACACCACTTCGCCGGCCGGAACCGCGGCGCCGGAGTTCTGGACCATGCCGGTGGCCTGGGTCCCGCCGGTCATCTCGATGGTGTTCCCGCTGACCTGGACGTCGCGCAGCAGGTACGTGCCCCACGGGCCGCTGCCACGGGTCCGGGACTGGATCGTCACGCCGTTGACGTTGCCCGAGACCCGGTTGCCCTTGATGGTGACCCCGGTCGAGGTGTTCACGTTGATCCCGCCGCCGTCCCACAGCGACGTACCGGAGCCGCGGCCGGTGCCGAAGCCGTTGCCGGTCACCGTGTTGCCTTCGATGGTGCCGTTGCGGCTGATCTCGTACCGGATGCCGTCCGCCGCATTGCCGACAATCTGATTGTCGCTGATCACCCGGCCGTCGTCGGCGACGTCGGCCCACATCCCGATGCCCAGGTTGGACTTGATGACGTTGCCGCTCACGGTGCCGGACGAGCGGGTGGACTTGATGCCGCCGGACTCCCAGTCGGCGATCCAGAAGCCGTCGGTGTTGTTGGAGCTGATCACGTTCCGCGTGACGGCGGCCGCGGCCGAGCTGTACTGCCCGAGGCCGAGCTGGCCGTTGTGGTGGATCAGGTTCTTGTCGACCTTGGTGCTGTTCGCCTTCACCAGCATCACGCCGACCGCGTGGTTCCAGCGAATGTCGTTGGCGGTCACTTTCCAGCTGGGCCCGGAGACGAGCGCCCCGGCCTGCGGTGCGCTGGCGAAGTGCTCGATCGTCAGCCCGCGGACGGCCACGCCGCTCGCGCCGGACTCGATCGCGGTCGCGGTCTTCGACATCTCGACCTCGTGACCGACCGGGTTGCTGCCGAGGTAGATCGTGTTCGCCGCGTAGTCGGCGTAGAACTTGCCGGCCTTGACCGCCGCGACACTCGCGACCCGCGTCAGGTGCGTGTCGTCGAGGAACAACTGTTCCCTCAGATAGCAGATGTTCGCCTTGTTGTCCTCGCACTCACCGCTCTTGCCGTACGCCGACGGCAGCGCACCCCGCACCACCCAGACGGACCCGGACCTGGCCCACCCGCTCAGCGGAACCGACCCGGTGAGTACGGCGCGCTGCGCGCTCGCCAGCACCTGATTCGCCTTCGGACGGATGGTGTCGCTGATCCGGTGCAGACCGGCCGCGAAGCAGAACGTCGTACCCGCCGGCTTGGAGTTCACGATCGACTGGGCGTTCTGGCCGGGCTTGATCACCGTGCCGACGCACGGTCCGGCGACGGCGGGGCCAGCCTCGTCGGAGTCGACGCCGGGTGGCTTCGGGAGCTTCGGCTCGACCGGCTTGCTCGGCGTCGCCGATGTCGTCGGCTTGCGGGTCGGATGCGTCGTCGTGCCGGGCTTCTTCGGCGGTGCGGTGGTGGCTGTGGTCTTCGGCTGGGTCGTGCCGGGCTTGGCCGTGGTGGTTTTGCCTGGGCGGTGCGAGGGCAGCGCTCGGGACGCGGTCTGCTCGGCGTCCTCGGACTTCGCTGTTGTGGTCGCCTTGTTTTCGTTGGCGATCACAGGCACCGCGACCGAGACAACGGCCGCCGCCGCAGCGATGAGCGCTGCGAACCACAACTTCCTCAATGCACTCTCCTGGGAGGCGGGCGAAACCAGGTGTAGTTACTGCGGGACTTAAGGTAGTCCCATGCGGGTCGCCATGTTGCACAACCGTTACCGGACCGGTCAACCCAGTGGGGAGAACACGGTTGTCGCGCAAACGGTTGATTTGTTGAGTAACTCAGGACATGACATCGACCTGTACGCCCGGAACAGCGACGACATCGCCGAGATGGGGCGAAAAGATCGCGCACTGTTACCGTCTCGCTCCGTTTGGTCATTTTCGGCGGAACGCGATTTAACACAGCTATTGCAGGCGCAGCGGCCCGATGTGGTGCATGTGCACAACACTTTCCCGTTGTTCAGCCCCTCGGTCCTGCGGGCGGCGTACCGGCTGAACCTTCCGGTCGTGGCGACGTTGCACAACTTCCGGCTGCTGTGTGCGAACGGTGTTCTGCAGCGCGACGGCAGACCGTGCGAGTCCTGCATCGGCAAGGTGCCGCTGGCGGCCGTGAAGCACGGTTGCTACCGCGACTCGCGGGTGCAGACGTTGCCGCTGGCGACGAGCATCGGCGTGCACAACGCCTTGAACACTTGGCAGCGGTACGTCGGGACGTTCGTCGTACCGTCCGAGTTCGTGCGGGACCGGTACGCCGCGGCCGGGTTCGATCCGGAGCGGTTCGTGGTGAAGCCGCACGCCATACCGCATTCGGGTGCGGTGCGCAGCGGTGCGGGGGACGCGGTGGTGTTCCTCGGGCGGTTGAGCGAGGACAAGGGGTTCGCGGATCTTCTGCAGGTGTGGGACGCGTCGCTCGGCCGATTGGTTGTGGTGGGCGATGGTCCGCTGCGGGCGGCGGCCGAGGAACGCGCCCGGAAAGACCTGTCGATTCAGGTGCTTGGTCAACTGCCGTGGGCGGACGGCATGGAACAGCTGCGGTCCGCGCGCGTCGCCGTCGTACCGGCGCGGTCGTATGAGAGCTTCGGGCTCGTAGTGGTGGAGGCTTTCGCGCACGGGGTGCCCGTGGTCGCGTCCCGGCTCGGGGCGCTCGCGGAGCTGGTTGACGACGGTGAATCCGGTGCGCTGACCGCGCCCGGCGATCCGGAAGGATTGCGGAAAGCGATCGGGTTGGTGGCTGATCCCGAGACTTCGATAGCCTTCGGCGAACGAGCCCGTCAGGTCTATCTGGAACGCTTCACACCGGAGCGTGACCTGGAGGCCACGGAAAGGATCTACACCGATGCGATCGCCCGGCACTCCGCCAACGGCCGGGCGCGCACGGAACCACGGGTATGAAGACGCAGGGGGCGGCGTCGTGCCGGACGGAATTCAGGAGTTTGCGTTGGGGGATGTAAGGGTGGGCAGTGTGCCCCGGGTTGGATGCGTGGCCGGGGTCTTCGACCTGTTCCACGTAGGGCACGTCGACGTGCTCGAGCGGGCGCGGCGGCACTGCGACCGGCTCGTCGTGGCGGTGCTGTCCGACGACTGGGCGCTGGACGCGTGGGGCGGGCGGCCGTTCGTGCCGCTGCTCGAGCGGGCGCAGATCGTCGAGCACCTGCGGTGCGTCGACGAGGTGGTTGCCGTGGACGACGTACGGTCCGAGTGGCTGACCGGCGTACTGGGGGTTCAGACCGTATTCGCTGCCGGCGCCACGGACGGCGTACTGGGGGTGGACGAGCTCGATGGGATTCCGGCGGGGCTGATCACCGTCCTGCCCGCCGGGCGCGGCTCCCGCAGCCCGATCCTGCGCGCCGCGATCGACCAGCGGCAGTCCCGCAGTTCGAACGTCGCATGAGTGGGCTGCGGCAGACTGTCGCGCAGCTGTCCCGGGCGCAGAAGCCGTCGGCCGGTACGCCGGCGTACTCGCGGTTCGTGAACCGGCGGATCGGGCGGATGTTCGCAGCCGCCGCGTTCCTCGGAAAGCGGACACCGAACCAGGTGAGCCTCGCCTCCGGGTTCTGCTCGCTGGTCGGGATCGTGCTGCTGGCCTGCGTGCGCCCGTCACTCGGCCTCGCGCTGGTGGTGACGTTGTTGCTCGTGCTCGGATACGGGCTGGACTCCGCGGACGGGCAGCTGGCCCGGCTCCGGGGCGGCGGATCGCCGTTGGGGGAGTGGCTCGACCACATGATCGACGCGGTCAAGATCGTGCTGCTGCACAGCGCCGTACTGATCTCGTTCTACCGTTTCGATGCCTTTGACAACGATCTGGTGCTGCTGGTCCCGCTCGCGTACGTGTGCGTGTCGTCGGTGCTGTTCTTCGGGCTGATCCTGATCGACCAGCTGCGGCGGCGGCACGGCGCTTCCTCGAAACCCAACGAGCGCGGCGATTCCGTGGTCAAGTCGTTGCTCATCGCACCGACCGACTACGGCGTACTGTGCCTGGTCTTCCTCGCCTTCGGTACGCCGTCGTTGTTCGTCGTGCTGTACGGCGCTCTGCTCGCGCTGAACCTGCTGTTCCTCGCGGCCGCGGTCGGGAAGTGGTACCGGGAGATGGCCGTGCTGGGGGTGCGCGCCTGATGGCGATCATCGGGTACGCGCCCGGGGTGTACGACATGTTCCACATCGGGCACCTGAACATCCTGCGCCGCGCCCGCGAGTACTGCGACCACCTGATCGCGGGCGTCGTCGAGGACGATGTGGTGACCCGGATCAAGGGCCGCCCGCCGGTCGTGCCGCACGAGGAACGGATGGATGTCATCCGAGCGCTCGACCTCGTCGACGAGGTGGTCAGCGACTGGTCCAGCGACAAGTTCGAGATGTGGCAGCAGTTGCGGTACGACGTTCTCTTCAAGGGCGATGACTGGAAGGGAACGGAAAAGGGGACCAGACTGGAAAGGCTGCTGGGTGAGGTGGGCGCACAGGTGCACTATTTCCCGTACACCGCTTCGACCTCGAGCACCGATCTGCGCAGGCTCCTGGAGGGGATGAGCTGATGTACGGCCGGCCGAAGGTACTGCTCAGCGCGTACGCCTGCCGGCCGACAGGCGGGTCCGAGCCGGGCGCCGGGTGGGCGTGGGCGAAGGCGGCGGCGCGGGACCACGACGTGTGGCTGCTGACCCGGGGCAAGTTCGTGCACGAGATCGAGGAGGAGCTCGCGGCGCGGCCGGTGCCCGGTCTGACTGTCGTACCGCTCGAGATGCCTAAGTGGATTCTCCGGCTGCGGCGACGGCCATCGGACGTGTACTGGTACTACCCGCTGTGGCAAGGGCTGGCGCGGCGTACGGCGCGGCGTCTGCATGAGGAGCAGTCGTTCGACGTGATCCACCATCTGACCTTCGCGGTCGACTGGATGGGCGCCGGCGTGGTCGAGCCGTCATCGGCGAAGGTGATCTGGGGACCCGTCGGCGGGTCGACGACTGCGCCGCTGTCGATGGCGCACTGGCTCGGTGCGCGCGGTGTGGTGGGGGAGCTGGTACGACGTGCGTACACCGGGCTCCGGCGCCGCGCGACCGGGCGGCGGATGGCGCAGACCGCCGACCTGATGGTTGCTCAGAACAACGATGTCGCTGAGGCGTTCGCGCCGTACGCTCGGGAGATCGTGGTGCAGCCGAACGTGGCGATCCGGCGTTTCACCGCGTCCGGTCCTTATGAACCCTTCGGTGCTGGCGGTGTGAAGACGGCGCTGTTCGTCGGACGGTTGATCCCGTGGAAGGGCGTCCTGATTGCGATCAGCGCGCTGGCCCGTCCTGAGGCGGCCAACTGGGAGCTGCGCATCATCGGCGACGGGCCCGACTGGGGACGCGCCGAAAGCCTGGCTTGGCAGCTCGGCGTCCGCGACCGCGTCGAGTTCATGGGCGCCCTGCCGCGCGAGGAGGTCCTGGCCGCCATGTTCCGCGCCGACGCGCTCCTCGCCCCCGCGTTCCGCGAAGCCGCTGGCTGGGCCGTCACCGAAGCCCTCGCCTCCGGCTGCCCCGTGGTCTGCGTGGACCGCGGCGGCCCCGCCGTCATCGTCGGCCCCGACGAAGGCGTCACCGTCCCGTGGCAAGGCGACGTAGTAGGCGAACTCGCAAAGGGCCTCGCCTCGTTACACGGCCGAATCACCCCAGTAGACCGCTGGGGCCCCGACCGCCTCCCCAACCTCCTAGCCGACTGGTACACCCCCGCCCGCGTCTCCCGCTAACCCCCTCCGCGGTACCGCACCACACTCCAGCCCACGCCCGCCCCGCACGCCCGTCCCGTGCCAACACGAGGGGATAACCTGCCGCGTGCTGGGTTCTCTACTCGTATATGAGCAGAGAACCCCACAGACGCGGGGATATCCGCTCGAACGGATATCCACAGGGTGGCGGATCGTGGACCGCTGGAGGCGGTGGCCGGGGGATGCTTGGTGGGTGAATGTACGGCTCCAAGCGATCGCGGAGAAGCAGGGCGGCGTCTTCAGCCGCAGCCAGGCGCTGACGTCCGGCTGCTCCGCTGACCAGATCTTCCGCCACCTGAAGGACGGCCGGTGGGTGCGGATCCGGCGCGGCCAGTACGCCGAGACTGTCGACCTCTCGGCGCTCCCGACCTGGGAACGTGTCCGGTGGAAACATCGCCAGGAGATCCACGCTGCGATGAACTCATTGCGGTCGGGCTCTGTTGCCGTCAGCCATCAGTCGTCACTCGTGCTCCACGACCTGCCTGTGTGGGGCCTGGGCCTGGACCGTGTGCATGTCAGCCGGCTGGACGGGCTGGCCGGTGGCGTCGTCGCCGGTGTTCAGCACCACGTCGCCAAGCCGGCCCAGGATGACCTGACGGTGGTCGCAGGGCGATTGGCGACCAGCGCGTCGCGCGCGGCGGTCGAGTCCGCGTGTACGGCGTCGTTCGAGCAGGCTGTCGTGAACATCGACGCTGCTCTCCGAGCGGACAACCTGGGTGAGGACGGGGTACGGCGTCTGCTGGAACTGATCGAGTTCTGGCCCGGAAGCACCACAGCACGGGCGGCGCTGCGCTTCGGCACCAAACTCTCCGAGTCCGTCGGCGAGTCGCGTCTGCGGGTCTTCCTGCGCGAACACGGGTTCCCCGAGCCGGTCCTGCAGGTCGAGTTCTACGACAGCCACGGGCTCATCGGGCGGGTGGACTTCTACTTCCCGGCGTACAACCTGGTGGTGGAGTTCGACGGGCTGCTCAAGTACGGCGGGGGATCTCCGGAGGTGCTGATCCAGGAGAAACGTCGCGAGGATCGGCTGCGAGCGCGGGGACTCGCAGTGGTCCGGACCGACTGGGCGGACCTCGATCGTCCCTTGGTGCTCGCAACGACCCTTCGACAAGCGTTCGCCCAGGCCGGCAAAGCTGCCTGACGCCGCCGGTCCTTCGTTCGAGGGGATATCCGCGCAAGTGCAGGGTTCTCCCCTCTTGTACGAGTAGAGAACCCTGCGTACGGACGGATATCCCCTCGAACGCGGGGAGGCGTGGGGGTTCAGTCGCGGGCGGTTTTGCCCGGGAGGGCGAGCATGCGGTCGAGGGCTACCTTGGCGTAGTGCTGGGTGTCGGCGTCGACCTTGATGGGGTTGACGACGTGGCCGGCTTCCAGGTTCTCCAGGGCCCAGACGAAGTGCGGGAGGTCGATGCGGTTCATGGTGGCGCAGTAGCAGACCGTCTTGTCGAGGAAGACGATGTTCTTGTCGGTGTGCTGCTTCGCGAGGCGCTGGACCAGGTTGAGTTCGGTGCCGACGGCCCACGACGTACCGGGTTCAGCGGCTTCCAGGGCGCTGATGATGTACTCCGTGGAGCCCACCTGATCCGCCTTCGTGACCACCTCGTGGCGGCACTCGGGGTGCACGATCACGTTCACGCCGGGGACCCGCGAGCGGACGTCGTCGACGGACTCGGGGGTGAAGCGGCCGTGCACCGAGCAGTGCCCGCGCCACAGGATCATCTTCGCGGCCGCGAGCTGCTCGCGGGTCAGGCCGCCGCCCGGCTTGTGCGGGTCGTACACGACGCAGTCGTCGAGCGACAGACCCAGCTGCAGTACGGCGGTGTTGCGGCCGAGGTGCTGATCCGGGAGGAAGAGCACCTTCTCGCCCTGCTCGAACGCCCAGTTCAGCGCGGTCTCCGCGTTGCTCGACGTACACACGACGCCGCCGTTGCGGCCGCAGAACGCCTTGATGTCGGCGCTGGAGTTCATGTAGGTGACCGGAACCGTCACGTCCGCGACACCGGCGTCGGCGAGCGCGTCCCAGGCGGCCTCGACCTGCTGGATGCGCGCCATGTCCGCCATCGAGCAACCGGCCGCGAGGTCCGGCAGGATCACCGTCTGCTCGTCGTTGGTGAGGATGTCCGCGGACTCGGCCATGAAGTGCACGCCGCAGAACACGATGTACGGCGCGTCCGGGCGAGCCGCGGCGTCGCGGGCGAGCTTGAACGAGTCACCGGTGACGTCCGCGAACTGGATCACCTCGTCGCGCTGGTAGTGGTGCCCGAGCACGAACACCTGGTCACCGAGCGCCGCCTTCGCCTTCAGTGCCCGCTCGACCAGATCCGGGTCGGACGCCGGCGGGAGCGCGCCCGGGCACTCGACACCGCGCTCGGAGTGCGGGTCGGTGTTCTGCCCGAGAAACAGCAACGGAAGGGACTTCGAGCCGTCTGCGATCGTCGTCACGTCAGATATCGTCGCACGCCGATCGCGGTACGCCGCGTGGCAGACGTCACTGCTCAGAGTGTGAAATCAGTACGCTGCGGTTGTGAAGATCGCAGGACTGGTCCTCGCCGCGGGCGCTGGGCGTCGGATGGGTACGCCGAAAGCACTCATCCGGGACGCCGACGGGGTGCCGTGGGTGGTCCGTACGTCCCGTCTACTCACCGAGGCCGGGTGCTCACCGGTCGTGGTGGTCGTCGGAGCGTCCGCGGATCAGGTGCGCGCGGAGCTGTCCGACGAGCCGGGCGAGGTTGTTGAGGCAACCGACTGGGATGAGGGGATGGGGGCGTCCCTCCGCGCCGGCCTTAGCTCAACTGACACGTTGTCGGAGGCGGTGGTCGTGGTGACGGTGGACGTGCCGGGGTTGACGGCGGCCGCCGTACGCCGGGTTGCGGATCGCGGTGGTGAGGACGCACTGGTGCGGGCGACGTACCGGGGTGTGCCGGGGCATCCGGTGGTGATCGGGCGGGCGCACTGGGACGGGGTGATCGCGTCTGCTCGAGGTGACGAGGGGGCCCGGGGGTACATGCGGGAACACCAGGTGGTGTTGGTGGAGTGCGCGGATCTGGGTGACGGCGCGGACGTCGACACGGTAGGGGAGTTGCCGCCGGGCCATGGGTGAGGGTTGGCAAGGGTCGGAAGTGGGTGAATGCTGAAGGAGTGAGTGCCGTCGGCTCGGCGGCTGAGCTTGCCGAGTGTCTGCGGGCGACCGGGTATCTAGCCGGAGAGGGCTTGGCCACGGTCGGGTATCTCGCGCTCGCGCTCCATCGCCCGTTGCTGCTCGAAGGCGAGCCAGGCACCGGCAAGACCTCGCTCGCGGGCGCCATCGCCGAGGCGCTCGACCTGGACCTGATCCGGCTGCAGTGTTACGAGGGCATCGACGCTTCGCAGGCGCTCTACGACTGGGACTTCCCGCGCCAGATCCTGCATCTGCGCACCGTTGAGGCGACCAGCTCCGACGCGGCGGTCGAAGAGGTCGAGAAGAGCCTGTTCGACGAACGGTTCCTGCTGTCCCGCCCGGTACTGCGGGCCCTCCGCGAAAGTCCCGCCGTACTGCTCGTCGACGAGATCGACCGGGCCGACGACGAGTTCGAGGCGTTCCTGCTCGAGGTGCTGTCGACGTACGAGGTGACGATTCCGGAGCTCGGCACGATCACGGCTGAGGTGCCGCCGATCGTCGTGCTGACCTCGAACCGGACCCGCGAGGTGCATGACGCGCTCAAACGGCGATGCCTGTACCACTGGATCGACCATCCGGGTCTGGCTCGTGAGATCGAGATCGTCCGGACGCGGCTGCCTGGGGTGTCCGCACTGCTTGCCGAGCAGGTCGCCCGGTCGGTGCAGCGGATGCGTGATCTCGACCTGCTCAAGCCGCCCGGTGTCGCGGAGACCCTCGACTGGGCCCGCGCCCTCGACGCGCTCGGCGCCGACGTACTCGATGTCGAAACGGCGGCCGCGACCCTCGGCGCGGTCCTCAAGTACCGCGAGGACACCGACCGCGTCCGCGAATCCCTCGACCGCCTGCTGGCGAGCTGAGAACCGATGACAGCTCCGGATCTTGCGCTTGCTGGGTTCGCTTCTGCGCTTCGGCACGCCGGACTTGCGGTGACTGCCGATCGGGTGCAGCTCTTTCTGCAAGCCGTTGCTTCGCTCGACGCCACCCTGACCGCGGACGTGTACTGGGCCGGCCGCGCCGCACTGTGCAGCGGCCCCGACGACACCGCGAGGTACGACGAGGTGTTCGCCGCCTGGTTCACCGGCGACCGATCGCGCGGCGTCGTCCCGAGCCGCACCCCACAATCCTCCGTCCAGGCCAACCTCGGCGAAGGCACCGACGAAACCGGGGGCGACCACACTCTCAACGTCTCCGCCAGTACGACGGAAGTCCTCAGGCACCGCGACGTCGCCGAACTGTCCGCCGCCGACCGCGCCGAACTCGCCCGCCTCTTCGGCACCCTCCGCCCGCAGACCCCGATCCGCCGCGCGAACCGTCGCCGCCCGTCCCATCGCGGTGAGATCGACCCGCGCCGCACGTTGCGCGCCCAACTGCGCCAGGTCGGCGAACCGGGCCGCGTCCGCTACCGCCGTCGGGGCGTCCGACCGCGGCGCGTCGTCGTACTGATCGACGTCTCCGGCTCGATGCGCCCGTACGCCGACAGCCTGCTGCGGCTCGCTCACGTGATGGTCCAGCAGGCGCCGCGCTCGGTCGAGGCCTTCACCATGGGCACGCGGCTCACTCGCGTCACCCCGGCTCTGCGGCACCGCGATCCCGAGTTCGCGCTGCGGTTGGCGGGTGACGTCGTACCGGACTGGTCGGGTGGGACGCGGCTGGGGGAGGTGCTGAAGGTGTTCCTCGATCGCTGGGGTCAGCGCGGTACGGCGCGGCGGGCCGTCGTCGTCGTGTGCAGTGACGGGTGGGAGCGCGGTGACGCGTCTCTGCTCGGTGCGCAGTTGCAGCGGCTGGCGGGGTTGGCGCATCGGGTGGTGTGGCTGAATCCGCATCGCGGCAAGCGGGGGTACGAGCCGGTGCAGGCCGGGATCGTCGCCGTACTGCCGCACCTGGACGACCTCGTTGCCGGGCACAGCCTGGCCAGCTTCGCCGAACTCCTGGAGGTGGTGGCGGATGCGTGACGTACTAGACCGGTTGCTGGCGTGGTGGCAGGCCGGCGAATCGGTTGCCGTCGGCACCGTTGTCGCGACGTTCGACTCGGCGCCCCGGCCGCCGGGCGCGGTGATGCTTGTCGGTCCTGAGCTGGAGGTGGTCGGCAGCGTGTCGGGCGGCTGCGTCGAGGGCGCGGTCTACCAGCTCGGCGAGGAGATCCTCGAGTCGGGCGAGCCCGTGCTGCAGCGGTACGGCGTGAGCGACGAGTCGGCGTTCGCGGTCGGACTCACCTGCGGCGGAATCATCGACGTGTTCGTCGAGAAGGTCGACCGTACGTCGTTCCCGGAACTGGCGGAGGTGGCAGCGGATATCGCCGAGGGCCGCCCGGTCGCGGTCGCGACCGTCGTGGCACACCCGGACCCGTCGCGCCTCGGCCGCCGTCTCGTGGTCCGCCCGGCGTCGGCGGAGTCGGCGGGGACCGAGGTGCTGGCGAGCGGGGGACTGGGATCGGATCGTGCCGACGACGCGGTGGTCGACGATGCGCGCGGATTGTTGGCAAACGGACGATCGGAGACTTTGGAGTACGGGCCGGACGGGCAGCGGCGGGGTGAGGGGATGCGGGTTTTCGTGTCGTCGTACGCGCCGGTGCCGCGGATGCTGGTGTTCGGGGCGATCGACTTCGCGGCGGCGGTCGCGCGGCTCGGGTCGTTCCTCGGCTACCGCGTGACCGTCTGCGATGCACGGGCGGTGTTCGCGACCGCGTCGCGGTTCCCGTCCGCCGACGACGTGGTTGTGGACTGGCCGCACCGGTACCTGTCGGGCGAGGCGGCGGCCGGCCGGATCGACGACCGGACGGTGATCTGCGTACTGACGCATGACCCGAAGTTCGACGTACCGCTGTTGGAGGTCGCGTTGCGACTGCCGCAGGTCGCCTACATCGGCGCCATGGGATCGCGGCGTACGCACGACGACCGGCTGAAGCGGTTGCGGGAAGCCGGACTGACCGACGAAGAGGTGGCGCGACTCGCGAGCCCGATCGGTCTGGACCTCGGCGCGCGGACGCCGGAGGAGACCGCGGTGAGCATCGCCGCCGAGATCATCGCCCAGCGCTGGGGTGGCGCCGGGCAACGACTCTCCGCCGCAGAAGGGCCGATCCACCACTGATCGACCCTTGTGGGCTGCATCACAACAGGAGCAGGATCAAAAGTACGGCGATTGCTGACATCTGGAGGCGGGGCGATGACCCGGATCACGGTCAAGGTCGACGGAAGCAGCTTCACGGACGAGGTGGAGCCGCGCACGCTGCTCGTGCTGTATCTGCGCGAGCAACTGGGGAAGACGGGCACTGTGGTCGGCTGCGACACCGGCAACTGCGGCGCCTGCACGGTTCACCTGGACGGGCGGAGTGTGAAGTCCTGCTCGTTACTCGCGGTCCAGGCCGACGGTCATGAGATCACCACCATCGAAGGGCTCGCGACGAACGGCGAGCTGCACCCGATGCAGCAGGCCTTCCACGAGAACCACGCCCTGCAGTGTGGATACTGCACACCAGGCATGATCATGCAATCCATCGATCTGATTGCAGACAATCCGAATCCGAGTGACGACGACATCCGGCTCGGGCTCGAGGGCAACCTCTGCCGCTGCACCGGCTACCAGAACATCGTCAAGGCCGTCCAAGCGGCAGCGGCCGCAGCACCGCAGCACAGCGCGGCCGGAGGTGCGCAATGACCGCCACCGAGGAACGCCCGGCGACCGAGATCGGCGCCTCGCGCCGGCGCAAGGAGGACGCCCGGCTGATCACCGGCCGGACCCGCTGGACCGATAACATCGTGCTGCCCGGCCTGCAGCACCTCGCGATGGTGCGCAGCCCGTTCGCACACGCCCGGATCACGTCGATCGACACCGAGGCGGCCAAGGCGGCGTCCGGGGTCGTTGCCGTGATCACCGGCGCCGACATCGCCGACGAGCAGGGGGCGCTGCCGAACGCGTGGGCCGTCATCCCCGACCAGAAGGCGCCCGTACACCCGTCGATGGCGGTCGACCACGTCGCTTTCGCCGGTGAGATCGTCGCGATGGTCATCGCCCGTACGGCGGCCGAGGCGAACGATGCCGCCGACCTCGTCGACGTCGACTACGACGAGCTCGAACCCGCCCTCGAACTCAAGGCGGCCGCCCGCGACGAGGTGATCGCGCATCCGGATCTTGGGACGAACGTGTCCGCGGTGTGGTCGTACGACTCGGTCGAGTCCGGCACCGGCGGCGACGTCGAGGCGGCGATCGCGGCCGCCCGCGACGGCGGCATCGTGATCGAGGAGGAGTTCCGCCAGCAGCGGCTGATCCCCGCGTTCATGGAGCCGCGGTCGATTGTCGTCGATCCGACAACTGAACAAATGACAGTCTGGTCGTCGACCCAGGTACCGCATTTCGTGAAGATCTTCATCGCGCTCGTGCTCGGCATCCCGGAGAACAAGATCCGGGTGATCGCGCCGGACGTCGGCGGCGGTTTCGGCGGCAAGCTGCAGTTCACCCCGGAGGAAGTACTCACGGTCATCGCGGCCCGGCGTACCGGGAAGCCCTGTAAATACACCGAAACCAGGTCCGAGTCGTTGATGGCCGCGCACCACGGCCGGGACCAGTGGCAGCAGGTCACGCTGGCCGCGAACGCCGACGGCACGGTCACCGGGCTGAAGGTCGAGCTGCTCGCCGACATGGGCGCGTACCTCGGCCTGGTCACGTCGGCGATCCCGCTGCTCGGGGCGTTCATGTACAACGGCATCTACAAGTTCCCGGCGTACCACCTCGGCATCACCAACGTGTTCACGAACAAGACGTGGACCGACGCGTACCGCGGCGCGGGCCGCCCCGAGGCGACGTACGCGATCGAGCGGGTGATGGACGAGCTCGCCGCCCGCGTCGGCGTCGACGCACTCGAGATCCGCGAGCGGAACTGGATCAAGCACGAGGAGTTCCCGTTCTCGACGGTGTCCGGGCTGCGGTACGACTCCGGCAACTACGAGGCCGCGACCGCGAAGGCGCGCGACCTGTTCGGGTACGACGACCTGCGCGCCGAGCAACGCAAGCGGCGCGAGTCCGGCGACCCGGTGCAGCTCGGGATCGGCGTCTCGACGTACACCGAGATGTGCGGCCTGGCCCCGTCGCGGTGGCTCGGCTCGATGGGGTACGTCGGTGGCGGCTGGGAGCACGCCGCCGTTCGGATGCTGCCGACCGGGAAGGTCGAGGTGGTCACCGGGACGAGCCCGCACGGTCAGGGACATGAGACCGCGTGGAGCCAGCTGGTCGCGGACAGGCTCGGCGTGGCGTTCGAGGATGTCGAAGTACTGCACGGTGACACCCAGGTCGCCGTACGCGGACTGGACACCTACGGATCGCGGTCGCTGGCGGTCGGTGGCATGGCGGTGCTGGCCGCCGCGGACAAGGTGATCGAGAAGGCGAAGCCGATCGCGGCGCAACTGCTGGAGGCGAACGCGGACGACCTCGACTTCAGTGGCGGGCGGTACGGCGTGCGCGGGACCGACGCCGGGATGACGATGGCCGAGCTCGCGTTCGCGGTCTTCCAGGGACACAAGCTCGACGGCTCGGCCGAAGGGTGCCTGGACGCCGACGCGACCCTCGACCCGGACGACTTCTCGTTCCCGCACGGCACGCACCTGTGCGCGGTCGAGGTCGACACCGAGACCGGTGCGACGAACATCCGGTCGTACGTCTGCGTCGACGACGTCGGCGTCGTGGTGAACCCGATGATCGTCGAGGGGCAGGTGCACGGCGGTCTCGCGCAGGGCATCGCGCAGGCGCTGTACGAGGAAGCGGTGCACGACGACTCCGGGACGCTGGTCACCGGGTCGTTCGACCAGTACACGTTGCCGGGGGCACCTGATCTGCCGAGCTTCGAGACGGCACGGACCGAGACGCCCGCGACGACGAACCAGCTGGGCGTGAAGGGCGTCGGCGAGGCGGGGACCATCGCGTCCACGCCGGCTGTCGTCAATGCGATTGTCGACGCTCTACGACCGCTCGGCGTCACGGACGTGCCGATGCCGTGTACGCCGTACCGCGTCTGGACCGCCATCCAGAAAAGTGCCAGTCAGGAAGGGAGCCGGTCATGATCCCGGCGGCGTTCGAGTACTTCGCCCCCGCGACGGTCGACGAGGCGCTGGGGCTGCTGCGCGAGCACCCCGACGCGAAGGTGCTGGCGGGCGGGCAGAGCCTGATGCCGGCGCTGCGGTTGCGGCTGGCGGCACCTGAGGTGATTGTCGACATTGGGAAGATCGACGATCTGCAAGGTGTGCGGGACGACGGCGACGCGCTGGTGATCGGCGCCATGACCCCGCACAGCACGGTGGAGTCGGATCCGCTGGTGGCCGAGCACGCGCGGCTGATCGCGTTGGCCACGGCAACGGTCGGCGATCCGCAGATCCGGCATCGCGGCACGTTCGGCGGATCGCTCGCGCATGCGGATCCGGCAGCGGATCTGCCCGCGGTCGCGGTGGCGCTGGACGCGTCGTTCGTGATCGCGGGGCCGGACGGCCGACGTACCGTGCCTGCCTCGGAGTTCTTCCAGGGCGTGTTCAGTACGGCGATCGGCGACGACGAGTTGCTCGTCGAGGTGCGAGTGCCGAAGTACACCGGGTGGGGCGCGCACTACGAGAAGTTCAACTGGGTCGCGCAGGGCTGGTCGATCGTGTCGGTCGCGGCGGCGGTGCGGTTGGACGGCGACTCGATCGCGGAGGCGCGGGTCGGGCTCGGCAACATGGGTTCGACGCCGGTACGGGCGACTGCGGTCGAGGCGGCTCTCGTCGGGCAGCCCGCGACCGCGGACGCCGTACGGGAGGCCGCGGCGCGAGCGGCGGACGGGACGTCTCCGGTGAGCGACCTCAACGGTGACGCCGACTACCGCCGGCACCTCGCCACGGTGCTCACCCGGCGAGCGGTCCTGGCTGCGGCGGGTACCGCGTGAAGCTCGAGCACAAGTTCGTCGTACCGGCGCCTGTGGAGCAGACCTGGGCGGCGTTCAACGACCTCGAACGGGTGGTGCCGTGTTTCCCCGGCGCCACCCTGGCGTCGTACGAAGGTGATGACTTCACCGGCTCGTGCAAGGTGAAGCTAGGGCCGGTGTCGCTGCAGTACTCCGGCAACGGCACCTTCGTCGAGCGCGACGAGGCCGGTCACCAGGCGGTCATCGAGGCCAAGGGCAAGGACCGCAGAGGAAACGGTACGGCGAGCGCCCGCGTCACCGCCCGGCTGGCGGGCGCCGCGGACGGGTCTACCGAGGTCACCGTCGACACCGACCTGACCATCACCGGCCGCCCCGCCCAGTTCGGCCGCGGCCTGATCCAGGACGTCTCCAACAAACTCCTCGACCAGTTCACCGCTTGCCTCAAAACCAAGCTGGACACCGCAGACACCCCCACACCCCAACCACCCACCTCCGCTAGCACCGCTAGCTCCACCGAAACCCCGTCCGCTAGCACCGCTAGCGGAGGCTCGGTGCACACCTCGCCGCCATCGACTTCTGCTTCGGCGAACTCCGGTGAGGCCGACGAGGTGGTGCTGGATCTCGGGAGCGCTCTGCTGCCGATGCTTGCCCGTCGCGCGGCGCCGTACCTGATCGGCGCGGTGTTAGCGCTCGTCCTCCGTCGCCTGTTCCGCCGCTGACGGATCAAAGTACAACTCGCCTCCGAACACCGCCGGCAGGATCGGCCGATGCCCCGCGATCACCGTCAGCCCCGCGGCCTCCTCCGCAGTGAACCAACCGGACTCACTCACCTCCGCGGAGCACCCCGCCTCGCCCCTGACGACCTCCGCACGGAACACCACGCCGAGAACCTGCACGCGATTCCCGTCCGGATAGACCACGACCACATCAGGGTTCGAGTACACGCCGACCAGCCCAGTCACGCGCACCACCAGCCCGGTCTCCTCGAGCGTCTCGCGCTCGGCAGCCTCCGCCGGCCGCTCACCCGGATCGATCGCCCCACCTGGCATGCACCACTCGCCGTTGTCGGTCCGCTTCGTCAGCAGCAACCGATCCCCGTCCATCACCGCCGCGGCCGCTCCCGCGCGCAGCCGCGCGCTCGCGCCGATCCGCTCCCCGTACTCGTGCCGCGTGTACCCCGGCACCCGCGGTGCATTGTCAACCATCCAACAATCCTTCCCGGCAAGCCCGATCGGCGAGCCGCGTCGTCTCCGGCAACCGGTACCGCGGCGCCAACCGCAACACGTGATCGACAGCTCTCTCCAAACTCACCCGATGCCCAACAGACACGTACACCGGCTTGACCCCGGCCTGCGTCCGCACCGCCGCCCCCACCACCCCGCCGCCGTCGACGAGCTCAGCCGTCGACCCGCGTTCCTGTGCAAGCTCCCCGTGCGACCCGACGAACGTCGTCTTCGCCGCACCGATCGCCGGGATCCCTGTCAGTACGCCGAGATGGCACGCCAGCCCGAACCGCCGCGGATGCGCGAGCCCCTGCCCGTCACACACAAGCAGCTCCGGCGCCGCCACGAGCTGCTCCAGCGCTGCAAGCAACGCCGGCACCTCGCGGAACGCGAACAACCCCGGCACGTACGGGAACGTCGTCTCACCACGCACCACCGCCCGCTCCACTTCGTCGAGCGTCTCCAGGTCCAGCACGACGACAGCAGCCGCCAGGCGGTCTTCGTCGTACGCGACGTCCAGCCCGGCAACATAACGCGCTGGTCCGTCGGTGTCGGTGGGATCGACCAGCCCGCGGAGTTCTTCCTGGACGGCGATCGCCTCGGCGGGCGTGCTTGGCCAACTCGGGTTCGTCACGGGAAGGTCGGCGCGCCGCTCGGGGGCCATTCGACCAGCTCGATGCGGTAACCGTCGGGGTCGACCAGCCAGGAGGTCTTGGGCCCGTCGGGACCGCCTGGCAGTTCGGGCTCGCCCGGTTGCAGGCCCGCGGCGGTCAGCCGCTCGATGGTTTCGGCGAGCGAGTCGATCTCGATCGCGAAGTGCTCGAAGCCGCCGGTCTCGACCGGGCCGTCGGCGGGGCGGTGGACGAGTTCGAGGGACACGGACTGCTCGTCCGGGAGACGCAGCCAGATCAGGCTGGAGCCGTCGTCGCGCGGGATCGTCGCGAGGGTGAGATATCCGACGGCGGTGTAGAAGGCGAGCGAACGCTCCAGGTCACTCACGCGGACCGCGAAGAGGATTGTCTTCATGCCGAACGATCCAACTGTCCTCCTCCGGGCCCGTCAATCAGCGTGTGTCCTGAGCGCTAAGGACAGGAGGTGTCCGGTGATCGTGGTGGGTTTGCGGGCTGCTCAGGCGGGCGGCGCCGTGCACGTATATGACTACGTCCTGTCGTGCGGCCCGCCCAGCACGGCGGCTGGCTTGGACGGGGCGCCCGGCAGGCAGATGCGGTGAGGGAGGATGTGGGCATGCGGATTCTGATTGCGCCGGACAAGTTCGCGGGGACGTTGACAGCTGTGGAGGCTGCGGCGGCCATCGAGGAAGGGTGGCGGCGCCGGGATCCGGGTGCTGAGGTGCTGGTCGCGCCGATGGCCGACGGCGGTCCGGGGTTCATCGACGTACTGTCCGCGGTGGTCGACGGGAAGCTGCTGTCGGTCACAGTGCGCGGGCCGCTCGGTGAGGAGACTCCCGCGACGGTGCTGCTGGCGGGGGAGACGGCGTACGTCGAGACCGCGCAGGCGTGCGGGCTGCACTTGGTGGAGCCGAAGCAGCGGCGGCCTGAGGACGCGAGCACGTATGGGGTCGGGCAGCTGATCACCGCAGCCGTGGACGCCGGCGCGAAGCGGATCATCCTCGGACTCGGAGGTTCGGGAACGAACGACGCCGGCGCAGGTCTGCTCGCCGCCCTAGGAGCAACGGCTGGTGTTGGGCGGTTGGATGTTGGGGCCGCGGGGCTGGCTGGGCTCAGCGCCGTGGATTTGGGGCCGGCTCGGGAACGGGTGGCGGGGGTCGAGTTCGTTGCGGCCAGTGATGTGGAGAACCCGATGCTCGGGTTGCGGGGCGCGACGAACGTGTTCGGGTCGCAGAAGGGGATCTCGGACGAGCGCAAGCCTGAGGTCGACGGTTGGCTGACGCACTTCGCCGAGCTGGCCGACCGGAAGACCGCGGACAAGAAGGGTGCGGGTGCCGCGGGCGGGCTCGGGTACGCGCTCCTGCTGCTCGGCGCCGAGCGGGTGTCCGGAATCGACCTGGTTGCGGAGCTGACCGGCCTCAAGCAGAAGGCGTCGCAGGTGGACCTGGTCATCAGCGGTGAAGGCGCGTTCGACTTCCAGTCCCGCGACGGCAAGGTGATCGCGGGCGTTGCGAAGGTCGCGAACGACGCGATGCGGCCCTGCGTCGTACTCGCGGGCAAGGTCCTGATCGGCTCCCGCGAGATGCGCTCGATGGGTGTCGAGTCGGCGTACGCGCTGGTCGACGCGGTCGGCGAGGAGCAGGCGTTCGCGGACCCGCACGGCTCGCTGGCCGCCGTCGCGGAGCGTGTCGCCCGCACCTGGGCCCGCTGAACCGACCCCGAGATCCTGATCACACCAGCCTGATCGCCACCCAGCCTGTGAGCGGGGTAGTTGATCTGCGAAATTGGTGTGCGACCATGGGAATGAGCGCGGGCCGGGTGATGTTGGCCAGTGTTGACAAGAGACTTCCGTGCCGACTGAGCTGTACGTCGGCACTTGAGCAGATGACTGGAGTCAGGAATGACTGAAGCGCAGACCGAGCAGGCCGTTGCCACTGGTGTTCTCCTCACCGACGGGGCCGCCGCCAAGGTGAAGGCGCTGCTCGACCAGGAAGGCCGCGACGACCTCGCGCTGCGGGTCGCCGTGCAGCCGGGTGGGTGCTCCGGGCTGCGGTACCAGCTGTTCTTCGACGAGCGTCAGCTCGACGGCGACGTGGTGGCCGACTTCGGTGGTGTGAGTGTCGTCACCGACCGGATGAGCGCTCCGTACCTGAAGGGCGCGTCGATCGACTTCGTCGACAGCATCGAGAAGCAGGGCTTCACCATCGACAACCCGAACGCCACCGGCTCCTGCGCCTGCGGCGACTCGTTCAACTGAGGCTGAGCAACTGAGTTAGCCCTGAAGCCCCTGGCCGCCGGCAAGGCGACCAGGGGCTTCGGCATGTCCGGACTTCCGTAGCGATCGTGCCAATGTGTGAGTCGAACGCTTGTTGGGTACGTGTCGCCCTGTGTGGGACTACATAACTGAGCGTAATTCTCAACTGCTCTATCAGAGCTACCAGCACCTGAGCCTGGTCATCCAGTGCGTGCTTCTGGCCACCGTGATCGCGGTCGGCCTGGCAGTCGTCGTGCACCGCAACCCGCGGATCGCGTCGCTGGCCGGCGCGGTCAGCGCGGTCGGTCTGACGATCCCGTCGTTCGCGCTGCTCGGCCTGATGATCCCGGTGGCCGGCATCGGTACGGCGACCTCGGTGGTCGCTGTCACGTTCTACGCCTGCCTGCCGATCCTGCGGAACGCCGTGGTCGGCCTGGCCGGCGTCGACTCGACGCTGATCGAGTCGGCGCGCGGGATGGGCATGGGCGCGGTCCGGACCCTGTTCCGGATCGAGCTGCCGCTGGCCTGGCCGGTGATCCTGGCCGGCGTCCGGGTCTCGGCCCAGATGTCGATGGGGATCGCGGCGATCGCGGCGTACGTGCTCGGCCCCGGCCTGGGCAGCTTCATCTTCACCGGCCTGACCCAGATCGGTGGCAAGAACGCTCTGAACTCCGCGCTGGTCGGCACGATCGGCGTGGTCCTGCTCGCTCTGATCCTGGACGCCATGCTGCTGCTCGTCGGCCGCCTGACCACCTCGAGAGGTATCCGTGCCTGAATCCGAACCAGAAGTCAGCGGCGTCGACATCGAGTTGACCGATGTCGTCAAGCGGTACCCGGGCCAGAAGAAGCCCGCTGTCGAGGGCCTGTCCCTGCACATCCCGGCCGGCGAGATCGTGATGTTCGTCGGCCCGTCCGGCTGCGGCAAGACCACCTCGCTGAAGATGATCAACCGGCTGATCGAGCCCACGTCGGGCAGTATCCGGATCGGCGGCGAGGACGTCAGCCGTTCCGACGACGACGATCTGCGGCGCCGGATCGGGTACGTGATCCAGGGCGGCAGCCTGTTCCCGCACATGACCGTCACGCAGAACATCGCCCTGGTCCCGGGGCTGCTCGGCTGGGACAAACGCCGTACGGCGGAACGTGTCGACGAACTGCTCGAGCTCGTCGGCCTCGACCCGAACCGGTACCGCGGCCGCTACCCGCGCGAGCTGTCCGGCGGCCAGCAGCAACGCGTCGGCGTCGCTCGCGGACTCGCCGCCGACCCGCCGGTGATCCTGATGGACGAGCCGTTCGGCGCGGTCGACCCGATCACCCGGCAGCGGCTGCAGGACGAACTGCTCAGCATCCAGGAGGAGCTGCGCAAGACGATCGTCTGCGTCACGCACGACTTCGATGAGGCGGTGAAGCTCGGCGACCGGATTCTGATCCTCACCGAGGGCGCGAACATCGCGCAGTACGACACCCCCGAGGCGATCCTGGCGAACCCGGCGGACCGGTTCGTCGCGGACTTCGTCGGCGCCGGCGCCGCGCTCAAGCAACTCACGTTGAGCCGGGTGAGCGAGATCGAGCTGGGGCAGCCGACGGTCGCGGAGATCGGCGACTCGGCACCCGCCGTACTGCGGGCCGCGAAGAAGGCGGGTGACGACTCGGTCGTCGTCCTGGACGGCCGGCGGCGACCGGTCGACTGGATGTGGACATCCGACTTGTCAGATGTCGACAATGTGCCGGCGCCGCACGACGACACCGACCTGGTGACGATCGACCGGCGGGCGACCCTGAACGACGCGCTCGACACGATGCTGATGTCCAGCCACGGCAGTGCGGTCGTCACCGGCCGGCGCGACGAGTACCTCGGCGTGGTCGACTTCCAGGCCGTACTCGCCCGCATCCAGGACGGCAACGGCCAACCGGAGGCGGAGGTCGCGCAATGACAGTACCGATGCCGCGACTCCGTCGCGGCGGGTCATGGGGCTGTAACTCCCGGCCTTCCCTCGTCGCTCCGGTCGCTTCGCTCCCTCCGCTCCTCAGTCCAGGCCGGGAGGCCCCATGACCGCACTGGACCCTGGACCGGATCTCAAGGCGCCGGAGAACCTCGCCGATGCGAAGGCGACTGCGGCCGGGCTCGCGAGCAACCGGGCACGTCGGCCGTCGTGGGGGCTGTTGATCGGGCAGCCGTTGTTCGTGGCCGTCGTGATCGGGGTATGGGCGATCTGGCGGTCCCGTGCCGAGCTCGACTCGATCGAGCAGCGGCAGCTCGACTGGAAACTCGTGGGCCAGCTGACCGTGGAGCACCTCAAGCTCACGGTCGTCGCCACGATCATCGTGCTGCTGGTCGCCGTACCGCTCGGCATCATGCTGACCCGGCCGCGGGCTCGCCGGGCCGCTCCGGTCGTGGTCGCGATCGCGAACGCCGGCCAGGCGGCGCCGGTGATCGGGCTGATCGTGCTGCTCGCGATCTGGCTCGGCTTCGGCTTCTGGACCGCGATCCTCGCGCTCTGCCTCTACGCGATCCTGCCGGTACTGCGGAACACGATCGTCGGCCTGCAAGGCGTCGACCCGACCCTCGTCGAGGCTGGTCGCGGCATGGGCATGTCGAGCGTCGCCGTCCTCGGACGGATCGAACTGCCGCTCGCGGTGCCGGTGATCATGGCCGGCATCCGTACCGCACTGGTCCTGGTCGTCGGTACGGCGACCCTCGCGACGTTCATCGACGCCGGGGGACTGGGCAGCCTGATCACCACCGGCATCCGCCTGCTGCGCTACCCGGTGCTGATCAGCGGCGCCGTACTGGTCGCGGCGCTCGCGCTGCTGATCGACTGGGCGGGCCGAGTACTGGAAGAAGTCACCCGACCGAGAGGGCTCGGATGAAGCGGCTCGTCGCGGCAGCGTCCGCGCTACTCGTACTCCTGGTCCCAGTCCTGTCGGGCTGCGGCCTCGGCACCAGCGGCGGCTTCGTACCGACCGGCGCACTCCAAGGACCGCTCTCCGAGGTGAAGAACCTCGACGGGCTGAAGATCGCGATCGGCTCGAAGAGCTTCCAGGAGCAGCTGATCCTCGGAAAGATCGCCGCGATCCTGATGCGTTCGGCCGGCGCGGACGTCCAGGACCTCACCAACATGCCCGGCTCCGACACGTCCCGCCAGGCGATGATCCAGAACCAGATCCAGATGGCCTGGGAGTACACCGGCACCGCGTGGATCTCGTACCTCGGCCACGACACCGGCATCCCCGACAAGCAGCAGCAGTACGACGCCGTACGCAAGGAGGACGCGCAGAAGTACGGGCTGATCTGGTTGAAGCCTGCTCCGATGAACAACAGCTACGGCTTCGCGATGACCCGGAAGGAGTCCGACCGGCTCCACGTCACCAAGCTGTCCCAGGTCGAGTCGCTGCCGGTGAAGGAACGAACGTTCTGTGTCGAGTCCGAGTTCGCGAACCGCAACGACGGGTTCGAGCCGATGCTGAAGCACTACGGGATCCCGTTGGGTTCCGGCGTACCGCGCAACAACATCCGGACCCTGGACACGGGCGCGGTGTACGCCGCGACGAACAAGGGGGACTGCCGGTTCGGGGAGATCTTCACGACCGACGGGCGGATCAAGTCGCTGGACCTCGTCGTACTGCAGGACGACAAGAGGTACTTCCCGGCGTACAACGTGGCTCCGGTGATCAGCAAGAAGGTGCTGGACAAGTACCCGCAGCTGCGCGAGCTGCTGCAGCCGGTGTCGGACAAGCTCACCGACGAGGTGCTGATCGAGCTCAACGCGCAGGTCGACGTCGACGGACGTGAGCCCGCCGACGTCGCCATGGACTGGTTGGTGAAGGAGGGGTTCGTCAGCCGTGACTGACGCTCTCCTCGCGGGCGCGCTTCGGGAGTAGGTACGACACCGCGAGGCTGACGACGAACAGTCCGATCGCGACCAGGACCGAGGTTTTGGTTGCGCCCAGGAACGCGTGGGTCGGCAGCAGTTGGAAGAAGACGGTGCCGATCACGGCGACTCCGATCGCACCGCCGTACTGCTGCATGGCGGTCAGTACGCCGGACGCCGATCCCGCGGCCTGGTCGTCGATCGAGGCCAGGATGATGTCGAACAGAGGGGCGAACACCATGCCGGCGCCGATCCCGGTGGCCAGCGTCGCCGGGACCAGGTTCCAGATCGTGGTCGCGTCGCCGTGCGTGTGCAGGGTGAACCAGACGCCGACCATCGCGACCGTCATCACTGCGATGCCTAGCTGTAGCGCCTTGCGGCCGAGCTTCGGGGCGAGCAGGCCGGCGGACAGCGGCGCGCCGATCGCGATGCCGAGCGAGAACGGCACCATCGCGAGGCCGGCTTTCAGCGGGCTGTAGTGCAGGCCGAGCTGGGTGAACAGGTTGAAGACCAGCATGAAGCCGTTCATCGCGAGGAAGAACGTGGTGATCACGCCGAGGCCGGCGACGTACCCGCGGTTGCGGAACAGCGACGGGTCGATCACCGGGTTGCCGGAGCGGCGCTCCCGCCAGCCGAACAGCGCGAAGACCGCGACCGACGAGGTCAACATCAGGATTGTCCACAACGGCCAGCCGAGCTCGCGGCCCTGCACCAGCGGGTAGATCAGCAGGCCGGAGGCGAGGCTGACCAGGATCACGCCGATGGCATCCAGCCGGGAGGCGCCGGTGGTCTTGACCTCGGGCATGAAGCACAGCGCGCCGGCCAGGGCGGCGATCCCGATCGGGACGTTGATGAAGAAGATCGTCCGCCAGCCGGCGTCGAACCAGTTCGCGTCGATCAGTACGCCGGCCAGGATCGGGCCCGCGACCGCCGACAGCCCCATCACCGGGCCGAACATCGCGAACGCCTTGCCGAGCTCGTCCGACGGGAAGATCGACTTCAGGATCGCGAAACCCTGCGGGATCATCACCGCGCCGAGCAGGCCCTGGGCGACCCGGCTGCCGATCAGCAGTTCGGGGCTGGTGGCCAGCCCGCAGACCGCGGACGCGATCGTGAACCCGAGAGCTCCGATCACGAACAGCCGCCGGCGGCCGACCAGGTCGCCGAGCCGCCCGAAGGTGACCAGCCCGATCGCGAAGGCCAGCGTGTATCCGGCGAGCATCCACTGCATGGCCGATTCGGAGCCGCCGAGGTCGGCCCGGATCGACGGAGCAGCAATGTTGACAATCGTCGCGTCGACAAGATCCATGATCTCGGCGACGAGGATGGTGGCGACCACGAGCCAGCGCCAGCGGTACGGCGTTCCGCGCGGGGTCGTCGTGGTGTCGGGTGGGGTCTGTACGGCGGCGGCGCTCATCGGTGGCTCCTTAGGATGGGATGCGAACGGTGTTCGTTGACGAACACTGTTCTACGCGCGAACAGTGTTCCCGTCAAGTACGGCGTTCGCTACAGTGGTTCGCATGACCCAATCGCCGTGGCAGCCGATCAGTCCCGCCAAGCCCGTGCGTCCGGCCAAGGAGCCGTTGAACCGGGAGCGGATTGTCGACACTGCCCTGCGGGTGATGGTCGACCAGGGGTACGAGGCGGTTTCGATGCGCAAGATCGCGCAGGAACTGCACACCGGCCCCGCCTCGCTGTACGCGCATGTCGCGAACAAGAAGGAGCTCGATCAGCTTCTGGTCGACCGGGCTGCGCAGGCGATGAACCTGCCGTCGCCGCCGGATCCCGAGCGCTGGCAAGAGCAGTTGAAGGAAGCGATGCGCGAGATGCTGCGCGCGATGCGGACGATGCCCGGTGTGGCGCGCGCTGCGATCGGGGCCGTGCCGCTGGGGGAGGCGGCGCTGCGGACTTCCGAGTGTCTGCTCGGCATCCTCAAGGCCGGCGGACTGCCGGATCAGGCTGTGGCGTGGGCCGTCGATCTGATTCCGCTGTACGTGACCGCGGTGGCGTTCGAGGAGAACGTGCAGCGGGCCGACCAGTGGAGCCCCGAGGATCTCGAGCGGTTCCTGGACGGTTTGCGGTCCTACTTCGCCTCGTTGCCGGCCGACCGGTTCCCGCTCACGATGGCGCTCGCGGGTCCCTTGACGGCCGGTGCTGCCGGTGATGACCGGTTCGAGTTCGGAATCTCGGTGATCACTGCCGGTCTCGCGTCGCTCGCTGAGCGCCACTGAGCGGGCACCGAGCGGCATTGGGTGGAATTGAACGATTTGGCGTGATCGACCGGTAGCCATCGCTTGTGGTTCACGATTGCACATGGCTAACCTTCGGATTGTCAACAAAACTACGACCTGATCCCGTGGGGTGTGTGGATTGTCTGCGGGTGGGCACTCGGGTGAGGCCGTATGACGACAGGAGGAAACCGTGGACTCCGAGACCCAGCCGCCCGAGAGCGCTCAGCCCCCGCAGGGTGGAAGCGCCCAGGACCGGCCCCCCGTGACCACGACGGAACAAGAGCAGCCGCCCGGAGTGCTCAGGAAAGCGATCGCCGCCTCGGCGATCGGCAACGCGACCGAGTGGTTCGACTACGGCATCTATGCCTACGGCGTGACGTACATCTCGGCCGCGATCTTCCCGGGCGACACCGAGAGCCAGACCCTGCTGGCGCTGATGACGTTCGCCGTCTCGTTCCTGGTCCGCCCGCTCGGCGGGCTGGTCTGGGGCCCGCTCGGCGACCGGCTCGGCCGCAAGCACGTGCTGGCGATCACGATCCTGATGATGTCCGGCGCGACCCTGCTCGCCGGTCTGGTCCCCTCGTACGACACGATCGGCCTCTGGGCGCCGATCCTGCTGGTCCTGCTGCGGATGGTCCAGGGCTTCTCGACCGGCGGCGAGTACGGCGGTGCCGCGACCTTCATGGCCGAGTACGCGCCGAGCCGCAAGCGCGGGTTCCTCGGCAGCTTCCTGGAGTTCGGCACGCTGGCCGGCTTCTCGCTCGGCGCGCTGCTGATGCTCGGCTTCTCGCTGGTGCTCGGCGACGAGGCGATGCACGCGTGGGGCTGGCGGCTGCCGTTCCTGGTCGCCGCGCCGCTCGGCCTGGTCGGCGTCTACCTCCGGTCCCGCCTGGAGGACACGCCGGTCTTCCGTGAGCTCGAGGCGAAGGGCCAGAAGGAGCAGGAGACCACGACCCAGTTCAAGGACCTGCTGGCCGTTTACTGGGCCCCGATCCTGCGGCTCGGCGGCATGGTCATCGCGTTGAACGTCGTGAACTACACGCTGCTCACGTACATGCCGACGTACCTGGAGAAAGAGATCGGGCTGAGCGCGGACGAATCGCTGATCGTGCCGATCATCGGAATGTTGACAATGATGATCTTCGTCCCGTTCGCCGGGCGGGCGTCGGACCGGCTCGGGCGCAAGCCGCTGTGGTGGGCGTCGCTGGCCGGCTTGTTCGTGTTCGGCGTACCGATGTTCCTGCTGATGGGGACGAACGTGGCCGGCGCGATCATCGGCTTCGCGGTCCTCGGACTGCTGTACGTGCCGCAGTTGGCGACGATCTCCGCGACGTTCCCGGCGATGTTCCCGACGCACGTCCGGTACGCCGGATTCGCGATCGCGTACAACGTGTCGACGTCGCTGTTCGGCGGTACGGCGCCCGCGGTCAACGACTGGCTGACGGCCAAGCTGGGTGACTCGCTGGTACCGGCGTACTACATGATGGCGGCCTGCGTCGTGGGTGCGCTCGCCCTCGCCAAGGTCCCCGAGACGTCACGGTGCCCGCTCAACGGCACCGAGATCCCGGGCACCGACGACGCCCCGCCGCCGGTCGCCCTCGAACCGGCCCACGCCAAGGCCTGACCCACGCCAAGGCCTGACGCACGGATCCGCGCTCTCCGGAAACAATTCGCCAACCAGCGCGAAAGAGTTTCCGGAGAGCGCGGATCCGACCCCGCCGAACCCAGCAGCCGAGGACTCAGCCGACTACTGCGGTGACTGCGTCGGACCAGAGGCCGGCGGCCTCGTCGATCTCGTCGGGGGAGACGACCAGCGCGGGAATGAAGCGCACGACCTGCCCCCAGGCGCCGCACGTGAGCAACAGCAAGCCACGGCGTGCCGCCTCCTGCTGGACCGCGGTGGCGGTCACGGGGTCCGGCTTCCCGTCCGCGTCGCGGAACTCGTTGCCGATCATCAGCCCGAGCCCGCGTACGTCGGTGATCTGCTCGTGCTTGTCCGCGACCAGTTGCAGCGCCTGCTTGAGCTGAGCGCCACGGTCCGCGGAGTTCTGCACAAGGCCCTCGTCCTGGATCACATCCAGCGTCGCCAACGCCGCCGCACACGCGACCGCGTTCGCGCCGTACGTGCCGCCCTGCGAGCCGGGCCACGCCTTCTCCATCAGCTCCGACGACGCGGCGATCCCGGACAACGGGAACCCGGACGCGAGACCCTTCGCCGTGACCAGAACGTCCGGGTGCGAACCGAAGTGGTCGCCGCCCCAGAACTTCCCGGTCCGTCCGAACCCGGTCTGTACTTCGTCCATCACGAGCAGGATCCCGTGCGCGTCGGCGCGCTCGCGGAGGCCCGCGAAGAACCGCTCGTTCGCGGGCACGTACCCACCCTCGCCGAGCACCGGCTCCACGAAGAATGCCGCGGTGTCGGCCGGCGTGCTCAACGTCTGCAAGACGTAGTCCAACTGGCTGAGCGCGAAGTCGGTCGCCTGCTCCACGGGCCAGCCGAAGTGGCCGGGGTCCGGGAACGGCGACACGTGCACGCCGGCCATCAACGGGCTGAAACCGGAGCGGAACTTGGTCCCGGACGTGGTCATCGTGGCCGCCGCCACGGTCCGGCCGTGGAAGCCGCCGTGGAACACGATCACGTTCGGCCGGCCGGTCGCCTGGCGGGTGAGCCGGAGTGCCGCCTCGATCGCCTCGCTGCCGGAGTTCGCGAAGAACATCCGGTCGAGGTGCCGGGGGAGGACCTCGCCGAGCCGGTCCACGAGCGTGAGCAACGGCCGGTGCATGACGGTCGTGTACTGCGCGTGGATGATCCGGCCGACCTGCTCCTGGGCGGCCGCGACGACCCGCGGATGAGAGTGCCCGGTCGACGTGACCCCGATGCCGGCGGTGAAGTCCAGGTACCTGCGGTCGTCCTCGTCGAACAGTTGAACGCCCACACCGCGGGCGGCGACCACGCCGGTCGCCTGCTTGAGGATCTGCGAGAGCTCTGCCACGGACTTCCCCTCCAGTCGTCGGATGGTAGATTGTCGACAATCAGCCTATCTCAGCTGTCGAGGCCGGTGAAGGGGTGCAGATGGAGCAGTCGAGGGTGGACGAATCGAGGGTGGTCGAGGCCGTCGAGAAGCGGCTGTTCATCGATGGGAAGTGGACCGACGCGACCCGCGGCGCGACGTTCGACGTCGTCGATCCGTCGACCGGCGAGGTGCTCTGCGCGGTCGCCGACGCGTCACCGGCGGACGGGCGGGCCGCGCTCGAGGCAGCCGCCGCTGCCCAGCCGGACTTCGCCCGTACGTCGCCACGCGAACGGTCCGACATGCTGATGACGGCGTACGAGCTGTTGATGCAACGCGTCGACGATCTCGCGTTGCTGATGACGCTGGAGATGGGGAAACCGCTGGCCGAGGCTCGCGGCGAGATCGCGTACGCGGCCGAGTTCTTCCGGCACTTCGCGGGCGAGGCGGTCCGGATCGACGGCGGGTACCAGACCGCGCCGGCCGGGAACGCCCGCTTCCTGATCACCAAGCAGCCGGTGGGCCCGTGTCTGCTGATCACCCCGTGGAACTTCCCGATGGCGATGGGGACCCGCAAGCTCGGCCCGGCGATCGCGGCCGGCTGCACGAGCGTCATCAAGCCCGCCCATCAGACACCGCTGTCGATGCTGGCGTTGATGGGGATCCTGGCTGAGGCCGGCGTACCCGCGGGAGCCGTCAACTGCGTCACCGCGATGGATGCGGGCGGCGTGATGGAGCCGCTGATCCGATCCGGGCTGGCGCGGAAGCTGTCATTCACCGGGTCCACGCGGGTCGGCCGGGTCCTGCTCGAGCAGTGCGCGGAGAAGGTGCTGCGGACGTCCCTCGAGCTCGGCGGCAACGCGCCGTTCGTGGTGTTCGAGGACGCGGACCTGGACGAGGCGGTGACCGGCGCGATCGCGGCGAAGATGCGGAACATGGGCGAGGCCTGTACGGCGGCCAACCGGATCTTCGTGCACGAGTCGGTGATCGACGAGTTCGGGCGCCGGCTCGCGGAGCGGATGGGCGAGCTGACGGTCGGGCGCGGTACCGAACCGGGTGTGAACGTCGGCCCGCTGATCGACGAGGCGGGCCGGGAGAAGGTGCGGACGCTGGTGGCGGACGCGGTCGGACGGGGTGCGACCGTGCTCACCGGGGGAGAGGTTGCGGCAGGTAACGGGTACTTCTACCCGCCGACGGTCCTCACTGGCGTCCCGCGGGACGCGGCGATGGCGGACCAGGAGATCTTCGGGCCGGTCGCGCCGCTGACGCCGTTCAGCACCGAGGAGGAGGTCGTGCGGGCGGCGAACGACACGGAGTACGGGCTGGTCGCGTACGTGTTCACCAACGACCTGCGGCGCGCGCTCCGGGTCGCGGAGTCGATCGAGACCGGGATGGTCGGGCTGAACCAGGGCGTGGTGTCGAATCCCGCCGCGCCGTTCGGGGGCGTGAAGCAGTCCGGGCTGGGCCGCGAGGGCGGCGCGGTCGGGATCGACGAGTTCCTCGAAACCAAGTACATCGGCATCGCGGTCAGCTGACGGGGCCCAGGGGCGGGGCTCAGCGGTTGACGAGGCGCTCTATGGCGTCGTCCATGTGGGCGCTCAGGAGCTCGTCGGTGCGCGCGACGTCGCCGGTCCGGATCGCGTTGGCGAGCCTCTGGTGCTCGATGGCGCGGGCGTCGGTGCCGAGGTACGTCTCCTCCAGGGCGTGGATGCACATCCGCGTCTCGATGATGGACGTCTGATGCATCCGCAACAGCCGGGGGCTGTCGGCCAGCCGCACGAGCAGCTCGTGGAACGCGATGTCGAGCTCGCCGACCGCGGCCGGATCGCCTTCGGCGGCCGCCATCTGGTCGACGATCGCGAGCAGGGCCAGTCCGACGGTCTCGAAGTCGCCGTCGCGGAGGATCTTGAAGGCCGCGGCGCGCTCGATCGCCTCGCGGGCGAGGTACATGTCGCGTATGTCCGCGGGCGTCATGTCGATGACGAACAGGCCGCGGTTGCGGATCGAGACCAACAGCCCTTCCTGGGTCAGGCGCTGCATGCCCTCCCGCAACGGACCGCGGCTGACGCCCAGCTTGCGGGCCAGGTCGGCCTCGACGATCTGGGCGCCGGGCTTGAACTCCCCGTGGCCGATGGCCTTGCGCAGTTTGTCGGCGATGATGCTCGGCGTCGACTCCTGAGCCAGCGGCTCGATGTAACTGGTCACTCCGAATTCCCCCTTGTGGCGAACAACGTCCCCAGATCTGGCAAGGAGGGTACAGCCCCGGCCAACTCGAGCCCCTTCCAGACCGTCACCTGGTTCGCGGTCAGCACCGGTTTGCCGACTGCGGCCTCCAGTTCGTCGACGATCCCCAGCGTGTGCATCGCGGTGTCCGGCACCAGGACCGCCTCGGCGTCCGGGTGGTCGGCCGCCTTCACCATCGCGATCACCTGCTCGGGTGCGAGTGTCCCGACCTCGGCGGCGGTGATGATCCCGTTGCTGCCCATCGACACGACGTCGACGCCGCCCATGGTCAGGAACCGGACGAAGTGCTGCGCGACGTCTTCCGGGTACGACGCGGCGACGGCGACTCGCTTGACGCCGAGTGCCCGGCACGCGTCGACGAACGCGATCGAGGTCGAGGACGCCGGTACGCCGAGCGCCTGGGCCACGCCGGCTGCCTGGATGTTCGCACCCTCCCGGCCGAACACGAAGCTGCCCGAGGTACACGCCCACATCACCGAGTCCGGCCGTGCCGGCTTGAGCTCCGCGGCCCCTTCGGCGAGCCGCTCCGCCCGGCCGAGGTCGAGGAGCGCGTCCACCCGATGCGCGTCCTCGCCCACCGAGGTGATGACGACCGGAAGCTTCACCGATCCGTCGAGCCGCGCCTCCAGGGACGGGTAGTCGTCTTCCGCGCTGTGTCCGGGGTAAAGGAGTCCTACCGTGACCATCGGGCCTCCTGGCTGGTCCATCGTCCGAAAGGTAGATTGTCGACAATGTTAACCCCAGAGCGCCCCGGCACCGGCTCCGTCGCGTACGACGCCGCGGGCCTGGCCGGCACGCTGCGCCGGGAACTCCGGGGTGCGGTCGGCGACGATCGGGGAACGCGGGCGCTGTACGCGGCGGACGGGTCGAACTACCGCGCGGTGCCGGACCTGGTCGTCGTACCAGCTGATGCCGAGGACCTGGCGACGGCTGTTGCGTTGACTGCTGCGGCTGGGGCGCCGGTGGTGGTGCGGGGCGGCGGTACGTCGATGGCGGGCAACGCGATCGGCGGCGTCGTCATCGACACGTCCCGGCACGTGAATCGCATCCTCGGCATCGACACCTCGGCACGTACGGCGGTCGTCGAGCCGGGCGTCGTACTGACCGATCTGCTGGCCGCCGCGAAACCGCACGGCCTGGCGTTCGGCGCCGACCCGTCGTCGGCAAGCCGCGCGACCCTCGGCGGCATGATCGCCAACAACGCCTGCGGCGCGCACTCGGTCGCCTGGGGCACCACGGCCGACAACCTCCGCTCCCTGGACGTGATCCTCGCCGACGCAACCCGCCTGACCCTCGACTCCGGCATCAGCACGGGTACCGCACCGGAGGCTGTGCTTGCGGAGCTGGCTGCTCGGCCGGGTCGGGAGGGGGAGTTGCATCGGGCGCTTCAGGCTTTCGTAGGGCGGAACGAGTTGCTGATCCGCCGCCGGTTCGGGCAGTTCACGCGGCAGATCTCCGGCTATGCGCTGCATCGGCTGCTGCCGGAGAACGGGTACAACGTGGCCGGTCTGCTGGCCGGTAGCGAAGGCGGTCTCGCCGCGACGCTGCGGGCGACGGTCCAGCTCGTTGAGTTGCCCAAGGCAAAGGTCTTGTGTGTTCTCGGGTTCGCCGACTCGATCACATCGGCCGACTGTGTGCCGGTCGTGCTGCGGCACGCGCCGCTCACGATGGAGTCCATCAACAACGAACTGGTGGACCGGCTGCCGACGGAGGTCCGTGACGCCGCGGTCCACGCCGGGCTCCCGAGCGGCAACGCCTGGCTGCTGGTCGAGATCGCCGGCGATGACGAGACGGTCGCTGCGTCGGCTGCCCGCGCGATGCTCGAGGACCTGCGTGATTCCGGCGCGACCGCGTCCCTGGTGACCGACCCGAAGGCGCAGGCCGTCCTGTGGCGGTGCCGTACGGACGCCGCGGGCCTCGCGACGCGGCGCGCGGACGGAGCCGAGGCGTGGGGCGGTTGGGAGGACGCCGCCGTACCACCCGAGCGGTTGGGCGCGTACCTGCGCGGTCTCGACGAGCTGCTCGGGCGGCACGGTCTGTCGGGTGCGTCGTACGGGCATTTCGGCGAGGGCTGCATGCACATGCGGATCGACTTCGACCTGCTGAGTGCGCGCGGGATCGCGACGTACCGGGAGTTCGTCGAGCAGGCCGCGGACCTGGTGGTCGAGCTCGGCGGTTCGGTGTCCGGCGAGCACGGTGACGGGCGGGCGCGCGGGGAGCTGCTCAGCAGGATGTACGGCGCTGACGGGGTCGCGCTCCTTGGCGAGCTGAAGCGGATCTGGGATCCGGCGGGCGTGCTGAACCCGGGCATGATTGTCGACCCGCCGCAGCTCGACCTCGCGATCCGGCACGACGGTCCGGCGAAGGATCGCAGAATGTTGACAATCTTCGACTATCCCGACGATGAGCACGACTTCGCGCAGGCTCAGCGGCGGTGCGTGGGGATCGGGAAGTGCCGGCAGTCGTCCGGCAGTGTGATGTGCCCCAGCTACCAGGTGACGCGGGACGAGGTGCACTCGACGCGTGGACGGGCGCATCTGTTGTGGGAGATGTTGCAGGGTGACCTGATCACGGACGGGTGGCGGTCGACCGAGGTACGCGACGGGCTGGACCTTTGCCTGTCGTGCAAGGGATGTCTGTCGGACTGCCCGGTGAATGTCGACGTGGCGACGTACAAGGCCGAGTTCACTCATCACCACTACGCGCGCCGTCCGTGGGCGCGGCCGTTGTCGCACTGGTCGATGGGTTGGCTGCCTGTGTGGTCGCGCCTTGCGTCCCGAGCGCCGGGCCTCGCGAACCGGTTCGCCGGCCTGCAACTGACAAAGCGCCTCGGCGGAATCGCGGCCGAACGGGAGGTCCCGCCCTTCGCAACGGAGACCTTCACACACTGGTTCACCCACCGCAACAGCCCATCTTCGGCTGGTGGGCGGCGGGTTGTTCTTTGGCCGGATACGTTTACGAACTACCTCGCGCCGGAGATCGGCCGTGCCGCGCTCGCCGTACTGGAGGCCGCCGGGCACGAGGTTGTCCTGCCCGCGAAGCCGGTCTGCTGCGGCCTCACCTGGATCTCGACCGGCCAGCTCACCACCGCCCGCCGCGTCCTCGACCGGTCCCTCCGCGTACTCGCTCCGCACCTCCAAGCCGGTACGCCGATCGTCGGCCTAGAACCCAGCTGTACGGCGGCCTTCCGCCACGACGCCCCCACCCTCCTCGCCGACAACCCGCTTGCGGCGTCGGCGGGCGCGAACATCCGCACGTTCTCCGAGCTGCTCGCCGAGTCCGGCTGGCAACCGCCGTACGTGGGGGGAGCGGCGTTCGTCCAACCGCACTGCCACCAGCACGCCGTCCTCGGCTTCGACGCCGACCGCAAGCTGATGGAAGCGGCCGGCATCGAGGCGGGTCTCGCGGACCCGGGCTGCTGCGGCCTCGCCGGCAACTTCGGCTTCGAACGCGACCACTACGAGATCTCCAAAGCAGTCGGTGAACGCACGCTGCTCCCCGCCGTACGGTCGTTGCCCGAGACAACCACCGTCCTGGCCGACGGCTTCAGCTGCCGAACCCAGATCTCCCAAGCCACACCCCGCCACCCCCGCCACCTGGCCCAACTCCTGGCCGAAGCCCTCCCCACGCCACCCGGCTAGGGAGCGAGTTTGTCGGTGGCTCGGCGGAGGCGGGTGATGCCTTCGTGGATGCGGGCGGGGGGCGTCGAGGCGAAGCAGAGGCGGAAGGCGTTCTGGAAGCGGGCGGTGGGAGAGAAGGCCGGGCCGGGGATGAACGCGACGCCTTCGGCCAGCGCGAGTTCGAACAGTTCCTCGGCGTTGACGCCGTTCTCCAGCGTGACCCAGAGGAAGAAGCCACCTTCCGGATCGGTCCAGTGCGCGATGTCGCCGAAGTGCTCGGTCAGCGCGGCACGCATCGCTTCCTTGCGCTGTTTGTACGCCGCTCGCTGCCGAACGAGATGCTCCTCGAGATGCCCGCCGGTCAGGAACCCGGTGAGCAGCCGCTGTGCGGGCAGATTCGTGCAGGTGTCCATCGCCTGTTTCGCGTTGATCAGCAGCTGCTGCAGTTCGGGATCCGCGTCGACCCATCCGACGCGCAGACCCGGCGCGACGACCTTCGAGAACGTCCGTACGGCGAAGACCAGCGGATCGCCCGCGCCGAGTTCGCGCAGCGTCGGAAGCGGCTCGCCCGCGAACCGGAGCAGGCCGTACGGGTCGTCGTCGATCACCATCGAGCCCCACGACCGGGCCAGCTCCAGCAGGCGATGCCGTCGTTCGAGCGAGAGCGTCGCACCGGACGGGTTCTGGAACGTCGGGATCGTGTAGATCGCCTTCGGCCGCCGCCCGTCCAGCAGCCGTGGTAGATCGTCGACAATCATGCCGTCGTCGTCGACCGGTACCTCGAGCAGTTCCGCGCCGTACGAGAGCGCGGTCGCACTGCCGTTCGTGTACGTCGGCGACTCGACGACGACCAGATCACCCGGGTCGACGAAGATCTTGCAGAACAGGTCGAGGCCCTGCATGCCGCCGGCCGTGATCGTGAGCCGTTCAGCGGTCGTCTCATCGCTGGTCCCGCGCAGCATCTCCAGCAGCGCCGCGTGCAACGGCGGGTCTCCCTCGGTCGCGGCGTAGTCGTAGCTCGAGGGCCGGCTCAGCTCGTCGGCCGCGATCGCGGACAGGATCTGCGCCGGTACCGCCTCGGCCGCGGGTGATCCCATCGCGAAACGGACGATGTCGTGCGTCTGCTTGTGCAGCAGCGACGTACTCGAGTCGATCACCGAACCCACCAGTCCGGCGGCGCGTGCGGCGTACGGGAGTGCTGGCAAGGGACTACCTCCTGATCGTCAGTTCGTGGGACAGACCGGTCAGTCTTTCCACTCCGTCGGCGGCGACCACCACGGGCTCGGACAGCTCGTAGCCCCAGCCGTCCATCCACATCCCGAGGATGAGGTGGAACGCCATTCCCGCGGTCAGCACGGTGGTCTCCTCGGGCCGCAGGCTGACGGTGCGTTCACCCCAGTCCGGCGGGTACCCGATACCGATCGAGTACCCGATCCGGGATTCCTTCACCAGGCCGTGCGCGGCGATCACGTCGTTGAAGGCGGCGTGCACGGCGCCGCCGGTGACACCTCGCCGGATTGCCGATAATGCGGCCTGCATGCCGTCGGCAACGATCTTCGCGGTCTCGCGGATGCGTCGCGGCGGGTCGCCGAGCATCACGGTGCGGGCGAGCGGGGCGTGGTACCGGCCGAACACGCCGGCCAGCTCGATCGTGGTTGCCTCGTTGTCGACAAACGGACGATCGCTCCAGGTGAGGTGCGGCGTACCGGCGGCGGCACCGGTCGGCAGCATCGGCACGATCGCCGGGTACTCACCGCCGTGCTCGGGCGTCCCGATCGTCTGCGCGGCGAGGATCTCCGCGGCCACGTCGCACTGCCGCCGACCCGGCTGGAGCCGATCGAGCGCGGTCCGCATCGCCTGCTCGGCGATCCGGCCGGCGATCCGCAGTTGGCCGATCTCGTACGGCGACTTGACCAGCCGGACCCAGTTCACCAGCTCGGCCGAGTCGACCAGCCGGCGTCCGGGCAGACCGTTGCTGAGGGCAAGGTAGCTGCGCGCGGTGAAGTAGTGCGCGTCGCTCTCGATCGCGACATCGGCGCCCGCCGGGATCAGCTCGCGGCAGACGTTCGCGATCCAGTCGTACGGATGGACGTCCGACCGGTGTACCAGCTGCTCGGGATACCCGTGGATCTGGTCCGCACGCAGGTTGCAGGTGTACGACGCTCCGGCCGCGTCCATCGCCCGCGCGAACAACCGCACGTCGCCCTCGGCCGGAACCAGCAGGCACTGCGGCGTGTAGAACGACCAGGCATCGTACCCGGTCAGGTAGAAGAGGTTCGCGGGATCGCTGACCACGAGCGCGCCCAGACCACGCTCGGCCAGTACGGCGCGGACCTTCGCCAGGCGGGCGCCGTACTCATTGATCGGAGGCTCGATCATGGGAGGCTCAGCAATCGCTGTCCCGGACCGATCCCGGTATGCCCGGCGAGTTCGAGCACCGACCACATCGTGACCTGGTTCGCGGTCAGCACCGGCTTGCCGAGCGTGGCCTCCAGCCCGGCGATCACGTCGTACGTCGGAAGGTTCGTGCAGCTGATGAAGATCGCCTCGACCAGGTCGCTGTCGACGCTGCGAACCAGCTCCACGGTCGTCTCGTAGGGGACGGCCCAGATCTGCGCGATCAGGCCGAGCCCGGCGGTCGCGACCACCTCGATCCCGGCCTGGGCGAGGAATGCAGTCAGCCCTGCGGTCAGGTCGTTCGTGTACGGCGTGACTGTCGCGATCCGGTTGACTCCGAGCCGGCGCAGCGCCAGCAGCAACGCACCGCTCGTGGTGACCGCGGCCGGCGCTCCGGCGCCGACCATCGCGTCCACGAGCGCCAGCTCGCCGGTCAGTCCGCCGACAAAACTGCCGAACGTGCAGGCGTAGGCGACCGCGAGCGGGGCCACCGCGAGCACGTCGTACGTCGTCCGCGCGATCAGCTCCGGATCCGAGATATGTACCGCCATCTCGACGGTGGCGGCCATCGGTGCGTACGGCGTCCGCGTGACGTGCAGCGTGACGTCGTCGGGCACCCAGCGCCACAGCTCGCGGTCGAGCGCGAAGTCGTACGGCGCGACGACACCGATACCCGTCTGCAGCAGTGGAGGCACCGCCGCCGGCAGCGGATGGGTGGAGGGACGCGTGCTCATGCGAGTCAGTGTGCGGCCATCAGGAGATTGTTGACAATCCTACTAGCGAGTTCCTAGCCTCGATGACGTGCCAGCCTCCCCGCCAGCAAGCGCCGAGCGACCTGTGATCGCGGTGCTCTGCGAGCGCTCGACCGACCGTCCGCCTGGCCTCGAAGGGCTGCCGGTCGACTTCCGGTACTGCGCCGCGGACGGCCTGGGCGAAGCGGTCCGGGGTGCGCGAGCCCTGATGCTCTGGGACTTCTTCTCGACGGCGGTCCGGGACGTCTGGGCGGACGCCGAGGCACTCGAGTGGATCCATGTGACCGCTGCCGGTGTCGACACGCTGCTCTTCGACGAACTGCGGGACTCCGCGGTCGTGGTCACGAACGCGCACGGTGTGTTTGACCGGCCGATCGCCGAGTACGTGCTCGGCGCGGTGATCGCGAACGCCAAGGACAGCCTGCGCAGCTTCGATCTGCAGCGCGGCCGTCGCTGGCAGCACCGCGAGACCCGGAGCGTGCTGGGCGCGAGGGCACTGGTCGTCGGGACCGGTGCGATCGGAAGAGAGACTGCCCGGCTGCTCCGCGCCGCCGGGTTGGAGGTGCGGGGCGCCGGCCGGGTCGCGCGAGGGGACGACCCGGACTTCGGCGAGATTGTTGCCAGCAGCAATCTTCCGGCCGAGGTCGGATGGGCTGACCACGTCGTGATCGCCGCACCGTTGACCGCCGCGACCCGCGGGCTCGTCGACGCGGCGGTCCTCGCCGCGATGCGGCCCGGCGCGCACCTTGTCAACGTTGCCCGCGGTCCGATTGTCGACGAAACCGCACTGCTCACCGCGGTCCGCGACGGACGGATCGCAGCCACCCTCGACGTCTTCGACACCGAGCCGCTGCCACCGGACCATCCGCTCTGGCACGCGCCGAACGTGACTGTCACCGCGCACATGTCCGGTGACGTAGTCGGCTGGCGCGACACCCTCGCGGACCAGTTCGCGGCCAACGTCCGGCGCTGGCTGGCCGGCGAACCGCTGCTGAACATTGTCGACAAGAAGCTTGGCTACATTCCGACAGGAGATCGATGAGACAAGCATCCGAGCTGGTCGAGGGTTACCGCACCGGCGAGCTGTCCCCGGTCGAGGCGACGCAGGAAGCGCTGGACGCGATCGAGCGGTACGACGAGCAGGTCAACGCGTTCGTGCTCGTCGACGCCGAGGGTGCGCTCGCCGCGGCGAAGGAGTCGGAAGCCCGCTGGCACTCCGGCACGCCACTCGGACCCGGCGACGGCGTCCCGACGTCCATCAAGGACGCATTGTGGACAAAAGGCTGGCCGACAATGCGCGGCAGCACGATGATCGACCCGGCCGGACCGTGGGACGAGGACGCGCCGTCCGTCGCGCGGCTGCGTGAGACCGGCGCCGTCTTCCTCGGCAAGACGACGACGCCGGAGTACTCCTGGAAGGGCGTCACCGACTCGCACACGTACGGCGCGACGGGCAACCCGTGGGATCCGTCGAAGACGTCGGGCGGATCGAGCGGCGGTTCGGCGACCGCGGTCGGACTCGGGATGGGCGTGTGGTCGCTCGGCACCGACGGCGGCGGATCGGTCCGGATCCCGGCCGCGTTCACCGGTACGGTCGCGCTGAAACCGACGTACGGACTGATCCCGTTGTTCCCGCCGAGCGCGTTCGGGACGCTGTCGCACGCGGGGCCGATGACGCGGACCGTACGAGACGCGGCGGCGCTGCTCGACGTGGTCACCGGGTTCGACGCGCGGGACTGGTCGGCGATGCCGACTCCGGGCCGGTCGTTCCTGGACGGGCTCGACGACGGGGTCGCCGGGTTGCGGATCGGGTTCTCGGTAGATCTTGGTTTTGTTGACAATCATCCGGAGGTCGAGGCGCTGGTCCGGACCGCGGTCGGCGTACTCGAGAGTCTGGGCGCCGAGGTGACGGAGGTGGATCCGGGGTTCGCGGATCCGATCGACGCGTTCAACGTGCTGTGGTGGTCCGGCGCCGCGAAGGTGCTCTCGGCGTACACGGTCGACGACCGCGTCGATCCGGGACTGCGCCGGGTCGCGGAGCTAGGCGCGGCGTACTCCGCGTCGGACTTCCTCGACGCGAGCGCGATCCGGATGGACCTCGGGACGCTGATGGGCCGCTTCCACGAGCGGTACGACGTACTCGTCACGCCGACGTTGCCGATCACGGCGTTCCCGATCGGCCAGGACGTGCCGGACGGTTCGGCATCGCCGGACTGGACCGACTGGACGCCGTACACGTATCCGTTCAACCTCACCCAGCAGCCCGCGCTGAGCGTGCCGTGCGGCTTCACCCGTGCCGGGCTGCCCGTGGGACTGCAGGTGGTCGCGCCGCGGCATGCCGACGCGCTGACGCTGCGGGTCGGCCAGGCGTATCAGGCGGCCACGGACTGGCATCGGCGTACCCCGACCTTGGAGGCTCAGTGAGCAAGCACATCTCCGTCAGCCTGGACAAGCGCGGCGTGAGCTGCGTGGCGAAGTTGCTCGATGACGTGGCGCCGCGGACGTGCGCGGCGGTGTGGGACGCGCTGCCGCTGTCGGCGCCGGTGTTCCACGGCAAGTACGCGCGGAACGAGATCTACACGTTGTTGCCCGGATTCGCGCCCGATCCCGGCAAGGAGAACACGACTGTCACACCGATCCCGGGGGATCTGTGCTGGTTCTCGTTCGACTCCGACGATCTGGGGAATCCGGCGTACGGGTACGAGAACACGACCGGCACCGGGACGACTGGTGCGATTGTCGACCTTGCTGTGTTCTACGGCCGCAACAACCTGCTGATCAACGGCGATCAGGGCTGGGTCCCGGGCAACGTGTTCGGCGCGATCGCCGAGAACCTCGACGAGTTCGCCGCCGCTTGCCAGGACCTTTGGATGGGCGGCGCTCGGGGAGAGACGCTGTCGTTCAGTCGGTTGTGAGCGGCTGCTGCAGTTCGGTGACCCAGTGCTCCGGGTCGTCCGGGGTGTCGAGGTAGAGCTCGCGGGCCGGCTCGGCCGCGCGTCGGTCGTTGTCGTCGAGCCACCGCGCCAACGCCTGCCAGGAAGGCAGTACCTGGTCGATCGGCCCGCGGTGTACCAGCGTCGCGGCCTGCGTCAGGGGCAGGTCGATCACCTCCAGTCCGTTGAGGTTGCCTCCGGCATCGACCGCGGCCGGAACCGTCGCGCGTACGACGACCTCGTCCTCGGACTCCTGCGCATACAGGCAGGTCAGCCGACCGGAGGGCCGTACGTCGGCGTCCGGCAAGCGTCGGCCGAGTTCCGCGCACAGCGGGTGCACTACGGGCGTGATGTCGTCGGGCGTGAAGCTCGCGGCCGTGGCGGTGAGGCCGACGAGCCGTACGGCGGGCAGCTCCTTGACCACAATGTCGACAGTCGGAATGTCGGCTTCCAGACCGCGCAGACGTGACTCGACCTGCGTGAGCCGCGCGGAGCTCTCGGCGAGCATGGTCTCCAGTTGTGCCCGTCGCATCGTGAGCATCGTGCGCAGCTCGGCCGGGCCGAGATTGTCTGCAATCATTTTGCCGACTTGGTCGAGGGAGAAGCCGAGGTCCTTGAGCGCGACGATCCGGTTCAGGTCAGCGAGCTGGCCGGCGGTGTAACTGCGGTAGCCCGTGACGGGATCGACGTACGCCGGTCTCAGCAGGCCGAGTGCGTCGTAGTGCCGCAGCATCCGAATCGACACCCGGCCGTGGCGGGCGAACTCTCCGATTGCGAACATGAGGGCAGTCAACCAGCCAGGAGCTCTGCGAACGTGATCGCGGTGTCGTCCTCATGCCACGGACCGATCACCTGGGCGCCGACCGGCAGCCCGGCTGGTGTGTGGCCGATCGGCATGCTGAGCGCGGGATGACCTGTCAGTGATGCGTGCGCGATCCAGAACACCTGTGTTTCATAGGGTTGCCCGTCGATCGTCGTCGAGCCGTGCGGAAACGCGACGGTGAAGCTCGTCGGGCACAGGAAGACGTCGACGTCCTCGAAGTACTGCTGCCAGGTCGCGCGGGCCTGCATCCTGCGCTGGTCGAGGTCGCGCACGTCCGCGGCGGTCAGGTCGCTGTCCTCGTCGCCGTGGAGCGCGAAGAACAGCTCTACCTGGCGGCCGAATTCCTCCGCCTGCTCGTTCGCGTCCACCCCGTCCGGCCAATTGTTGACAATCTTCGCGCCGCTGCGGGCCAGGCGGTCGATCGTGTCGGACAGCGCGTCGCCGACCTCGCTGGAGACGGGCGCCGCGGGGTGATCGGTGACCACGCCGACGCGGTAGTCCTGGAGGCGGTCGTGCCGGGGTGGGCGGAGGTTGTACGAGTACGGGGCTTCGGGGCCGGCGGTCGCGCGTAGGGCGGTCCGGAGGTCGGGGGCGGAGCGGGCTAGTGGTCCGATTGTTGACAATGCGGGCAGTTCGGTTGGGAGGTACGGCGTACCGGGGATCTCGAAGCCGCGCATCGGGACCAGGCCGTTGGTGGGCTTGAGTCCGTAGACACCGCAGTACGCCGCCGGGAGTCGGATCGAGCCGACGAGGTCGGAGCCGTACTCCAGATACGTCAGGTCGGCCGCAAGCGCTGCGGCTGCGCCACCGCTCGATCCGCCGGGGGTGCGGGCGAGGTCGGCGGGGTTGTTGGTGCGTCCGTAGATCTCGTTCGCGGTCTGGCCGAAGTCGGCGAGCATCGCGTGCACGTTGGTCTTCCCGACGACGATCGCGCCGGCGCGCTGCAGCCGCTCCACGACAGCCGCGTCCCGGTCGGCGATGTACTCAGCGAACGCCGGATTGCCCCAAGTGGTGCGCATCCCGGCGACATTGAAACAGTCCTTGACCGTCACCGGCACCCCATGCAGCGGCCCGACCACACCGCCCCGCTCGGCCAGGAGCGCGTCGACTCGGTCTGCTTGTGCCAAGGCGTGCTCGCGCCGGACCTCGACCACCGCATGGACCTGCGTGTCGTCTGCGATCCGCGCGAGGAGTTCCTCCGTCACCTCACGCGACGTGACCTGACCCGTGCGGATCCGCTCCGCGACCTCTCCTGCTGTGTACATGCGGCTGTCCTATGGTCTGACACCGTGTCAGAGTCAACGCCCGACTTCGGCTCCGTTGTGGAACACCCGTTGGATCCGACTCTCGAGTGAGCTGCAGTCCAGGTCGACGCCCTCCAGGAGAACCATGTCCGCCCGCTTGCCCACCGCGATCTCACCGCGGTCGTCCGCGAGCCCCAGCAGCCTCGCCGCGTCGATCGTCGAGGCTCGCAGCGCGCCGACGTCACCCAGCCCGGCGGCAGCGAGATGTCTCAGCTCCCACAGCACCTCGGTGTGCGGTCGGACCGGGTTGTCGGTGCCCATCGCGATGCGCACTCCCGCGGCGATGGCGAGTCGCATGGATTCCAGGTGGGCCTCGGCGGCGCCCTCCGGCGTGGCGGTCGGCTCCGACTGGGTGACGGAGAGGGTCGGCACGTACCAGGTCCCGTGCTCGGCCATCGCGTGCACCGCGGCCTCGTCGAGATACGTCCCGTGCTCGATGCTCCCCGCACCGGCGCGGGCGGCGAGTTCCGCGGCCCGCGCCCCGTGCGCGTGCACCATGACCCGCCGGCCTCCCCGCCGTTGCGCTTCGTCGACCAGCGCAGCCATCTCGTCCTCGGTCAGCTCGAGGTCCGCAAGGCCCTTCCCGATCGCCAGCGAACCGGTGACGGTCACCTTGATCCAGTCAGCACCGGCCCGGACCATCCGCCGTACGACGGCCCGCGCCCCGTCGGCGCCGTTGAAGATCGGATCGGGCAGCGAAGGATCCTCGAAGAAGTCGAGCGACCCCGTCCGCGGCGCCCACAGGTCGCCGATGCCACCCGTCGTACCGACCTGCCGCAGGCTGAGCAGCACCTGCGGTCCGTCGATCCAGCCCTTCTCGACCGCCATCCGCACCCCGGCATCCGCGCCCCACGCGTCGCGCACCGTCGTGACGCCGAGGCTCAGGAGGGTTCGCAGCACGGGTACGGCGGACAGCGGGCGAACCGACCGCGGCAGCCCGAACGGGTCGAGCCGCGTGTGCGCGATGCACAGGTGCGTGTGGCAGTCGATGAACCCCGGAACCAGCAACCCGCCGTCACAGTCGATCGCGTCGTCACCGTCGAGCCCGATCCCGACCTCGACGATCCGCTCACCTTCCACCACAACGTCCGCCCGATGCACGACGCCAGACCCGACATCAAACACCGACCCGTCGCGAAGAACCAAGCGCCCGCTCATAGGAGTCGGAGTGCGGTGAGGGCGTACGTGCGTGCTGCCGTGACCAGCTCGGCGACGGCGACGGATTCGTCTGCGCGATGTGCCTGGGTGGTGACCGAGCCGGGGCCTAGGACAACGACCGGTACGCCGAGATCTCGGGCGATGTACCCGCCGTCGCAGGCAGCGGTCCAGCCCGCGAGCGGCATCGGTGGACCGCCGGCGTCGAAGCGCGCGGCCTCGGTGATCTGGATCAGGTCGGCGTCCTCGGGGGTCTCGAAGGCGGGCATCTCCATCGGCATCGCGAGCTCGACGGTCAGCCCGCGATCCTCCAGATGCAGCGCGGCGACGCGGCGATCGAGGTCGGCGAGTACGTCGGCAGGGGACTCGCCGGGAAGCAGCCGGCGGTCGGCGACGATCACGCAGTCGGCGGGAACGATCGAGCCGCCGGTGCCGCCGTTGATCTGGCCGACGCTCCAGGTGGCCGGGCCGAGAAGGGGATGGGGCGTCGCCGCGAGTTCCTTGTGCAGGCGTTCGATCTCGGCAACGACGGCTGCCGCGCCGTAGATCGCGTTCGCGCCGCCGTCGGGGTTGCCGGCGTGCGAGGCGCGGCCGTGGACCGAGACCTGGAGGTACGAGTCACCGCGCGCAGCGACGATCGTCTGCAGGTCGGTCGGCTCGGCGGTGATACATCCGGCGTACTGACGGACCGGGTGCTGGTTGGCGGCGATGTAGGCGCGGATGCCCTTGCCGGTTTCTTCCTCGTCGACGACCGCGGCCAGTTCGACGGGGCCGCTCAGCGTGGCGCCGCGGAGGGAGGCGAGGGCTACCAGCGATGCGGCGAGGCCGCCTTTCATGTCGGATGCGCCGCGGCCGTAGATCCGGCCGTCGCGCAGGAGCCCGCCGTACGGGTCGACCGTCCAGCCGTCGCCGACCGGGACGACGTCGGTGTGGCCGAGCAGCAGCAGGCCGGGATCGTTGCCACCGGCAAGCGTGATCGAGACGTTGTCCCGGCCGGGCTCGACAGGAGAAGTACGGACGTCGAGCCCGAGCTGACGACCCGCCGCGGTGAGGGCGGCCACCGTGGCGGCCTCCTCACCGGGCGGGTTCTGTCCAGGGGCCCGGACGAGATCCTGCGTGATCTGGACCAGCAGGTCCTCGTCGATGCGGTCCAGCACCTTCTGTTCGGCGGGCGTCAGGCTCATGCCCACCAACCTTAGGCTCAGTCCCCGGCCAGGTACGCGCGCCAGCCGCCGGAGGCGGTGATGTCACGCTCCGGGTCCGCGGCGTCCGCCGTACACAGGAAGCCGAGGACCTGCTGACCGTCCGACAGTTCGAGCGGCCCGATCGCCAACGGCGGATCGATGGTCGCCGCGAATCCACCCAGCTCGGCGGCCGGCACGCTCCACACCTCGACCTCGATCCCCGGGCCGTCCGCACTCGACAGTGTCCGGGTCAGGCCGGGACGCGGTCCGTCCACCAGATACATCCGGTACGACGAAGCGGTCCGGGCGGTGTAGGCGAGCCGAGCACCACGCCGTACCAACTGATCGTTGAGTGGCTGGCCAGACAGATGGGCACCCGCGACCGCGAGCAGTACGTCGGTGTCCACATCACCCGGAGGCACCTCCTCCCCACACCAGAGAGCCGCCAGATCGATCACCGAGAGGTCATGGCCGGCCGGCGCCAGGAGTTGGATCCCGAACGGCAGGCCATCGGCGCGATCCGGCCCCGGGAAGGCGACAGCGCACAGGTCGAGCAGGTTGACCATGTTCGTGAAGCGACCGAGACGACTGTTCACGCCGATCGGATCGGCCGCCACCTCGGCCAGCGTGGGATGCCCGGGCGTCACCGGCAGCAGGAGCGCGTCGAGCTGCGTCCACAGATGCTCACTCGCACGCTTCAGCGTCGCCAGCCGGTCGAAACCCGTGAACGCGCCGGCGGCAGTCAACGCCGCGCCGCCGCGCACGATCGTCCGTACGGTCGGATCGACCGCAGCAGAGTCATCCAGCTTGTCCCCGAAGGCCAGCCAGCGCTCGGCCAGCCACGGTCCGGAGTACAGCAGATCGGCAGCTTCGAGCAACGGCTGTACGTCGACCTTGACCACCTCGCCGAGCCGATGCGCCTCATCGAGCGTCGCCTGCCACGTCTGTTCGTACTCCGGATCCAGACCCAGCCCGACATCCGGTACGCCGATCACCGCCGCCGATCCCGCTACCCGGCCCGGCCGGCGATGGGGGAGTGACGACGCTCGCCGCGACCAGGCGTCCTCGGGGTCGAAGGCCACCATCACGTCGAAGACGCGGCGCGCGGTGGCGACCGATCGCGCCATCACCGTGACGCAGTCGAGCGACCGGCACGCCGGTACGACACCGCGCGCGGAGACCAGACCACGACTCGGCTTGATACCGACGAGCCGGTTGAAGGCAGCCGGAACGCGACCGCTGCCCGCGGTGTCAGTGCCGAGCGCGAAGTCGACCTGCCCAGTGGCGACCGCAACCGCGCTGCCAGAGCTCGAGCCGCCCGACACATGGTCAGGCGAGAAGACCGAGTGACACGCGCCGTACGGCGATCGCGTGCGGACCAGACCCGTCGCGTACTGATCCAGGTTCGTCTTCCCCAGGGGTACGGCGCCGGCGGCGATCAGCTGATCGACCACGAACGCGTTGTCCTTCGCGGGCTCGGTCGTGCGCGGATCGCCTGCAGTCGTCGGCACACCGGCCAGGTCGATGTTGTCCTTGAGTGCCATCGTGAGCCCGTGCAACGGTCCGGGAACCGGCTCGATCGGGTCGACCCGGGTGATCCACTCGTTGTTCATGCTCCCCACCGTGCCCGCTCGGCCTCGAACGCGGCGCGGCGTCTGGCGCGCAAGGTCGCGATGTCCACAGGTGCCTCCTGCTCGATCCGGCGTACGTCGGAGATCGAGAACGTCGCCGGTGCGGTCTTCAGATCCGCCCGTCCGGCCGCGATCTCGGCCCGCTCATGCTCAAGTTGCTCCGCGCTCACCGGCGCGAATCTGATCAGGTCGAACTGCCTCAGCAACCAAGGTTGCGCGTCATCGGGGGAGAGCCGCCAGACCGGGACCGTGCGTCCGACGAGCTGGTACCCGCCGGGACCCTCCATCCCGTACACGCACAGGTAGATCCCGCCGATCCCGACCGCGTTCTGCGGCGTCCAGGTCCGCGCCGGGTTGTACTTCGTGGTGACGAGCCGATGCCGCGGATCGACCGGTACGGCGACCGGTGCGCCGAGGTACACGTCGCCGAGACCGACCACCAGGTACGTCGCGGCCTGGACGATCTCGAAGACCTCGTCCCGGGTGTCCAGATCGTTGACCCGCCGGATGAACTCGACGTTGTCCGGGCACCACGGCGCGTCCGGCCGGACCGACGTGGCGTAGCGGCGCATCGCCTCGTGCGCCGCGGGATGATCGAACGCGATCGGCAGCACTACCTCCCGGGCCGGCAGCACCACGGTCTCGGGATCGCTCAGGCCGGCGGCCAGGAACGCGAGCCGCTCGGCGAGTTCGGTGAGCGCGAGCCGGGCCGAGTCGACCGCGACGAGCAGCGATCGCACTCCTTCGACGATCTCCGTGATCCCGGCCGGCGGGTCGTCCCGCAGGGCCTGGGCCAGCAGGTGGATCCAGACCCGGACCGTGAGGTCGAGCTCGGCCGGACCGGCCTCGACCAGCACGTGCCGCTCGCCCGCGCACCTGATCGTGTACGACGGCGCCGGGCCGGCCTGCTCGCCGTGGTGAAGGACTCTTGGGCGATCGGGAGTGATGGTCGCGACGGGGACGGTTGCGGGCTCCTGGCGGAGATCGGTCAGCCAGCGGCGCCGGGCCCGGATCGCTTCGGCCGCCGTGTCGGGGGTCACGGGGACCAGGTGAACGGAGTCGCCGGCGCGTAGCTGGCCGAGCATCCATCGATCGGCCTCGATCACTACGGCGGGTACGACGAATCCTCCGAGCGACGGTCCGTCCTTGCCGACGATGACCGGGGTGTCGCCGGACAGCATGATGCCGCCGACCGGGTACGCGGAGTCGTGCACGTTCGAGGGATGCAGACCGGCCTCGCCGCCGTCGGTCCGCGCCCATCCGGGGTTCGGCCCGATCAGCCTGACGCCGGTGCGGTCGGATCGATGGTCGACAATCCACTCGTTGACAAAGAACGCGTCGACACCTTCGGCGGTGAGATGCTCCGGTGCTCCGTGGGGTCCGGGGATGACGCGCACCTGCCAGGAGTCCGACATCACCGGCAGCTCCACCGACAACGGGGTGAGCAGGTTCTCCTGCCGACCCAGCGGAAGCTGATCGCCGGCCGCGAGCGGCTTGCCGTCGTGACCACCGAAGCCGCCGAGGACGAACGTGGACCGGCTGCCCAGCACCCGCGGCACGTCCAGTCCGCCCTGGATCGCCACGTACCCACGCATCCCGGGACCGTCGAGCGGGCCGATGTCCAGCACCGATCCGGCCGGCCATCGGACGACCATCCCCGGTCTGAACGGCAGATTGTCGACAGTCGGATTGCGGGCAGCGCCTCCGACGCAGATCAGCCGGTCCTCGTCGCAGGTGAGAACCGGTCCGGTGAGTACGCATTCCAGCCCGGCCGCACTCTCCGGGTTGCCGACCGCGGCGTTGACGAGCGCGAACGTGAGTTCGTCGGCAGCCCCGGACGGTGGTACGCCGACGTCCCACAGGCCTGGCCGCCCGGCCAGGTCCTGCACCGTCGTTTGGATGCCTGGGGCAACAACTGTGACGACGGCCACCGTCACCACCGGCCCAGGAGCTGGATCGGCGTCGGATCCCAGCCGTTACAAGGATTGTTGACCTGCGGACAATTGCTGATCAGCACGAACAGGTCGCGGCTCGCGGTGATTTCGACGTACTTGCCCGGGGCGGACAGGCCGTCCTCGAACGTGAGGCCGCCGCTCGACGTCACCGGCACGTTCATGAAGAAGTTGACGTTGTGTGTGAGCTGCCGCTGGCCGATGCCCGCCTTCGCTCCATAGCGCAGGAACGTCTGCCGGCACGCGTGCTGATGCCGCGTGAACTCGCCGTACCGGATGACGTTGCTCTCCTGCGAGCAGGCGCCGCCGACGGTGTCGTGCCGGCCGCAGGTGTCGTCGGTGATCACGGCGAGTTCGTCGAGCCTGGTCGACACCAGGCGTGATCCGGTGGTCAGGAACACGGCCCGCTGCTCGCGGATCGTGTCGAAGGCGGAGTACCGGTTGTCGATGTCGTGGGCGTCGTAGAACAACGTGTCCACGGCCTGGTTGCCGTGAAGGTCGACAATCTGCAATCGACCGCCCGACGGCACGGTCACGAGGGCGCCGTCGCCGGCCTCCACCACGGTGTCCAGCGCGACGGTGGTGGAGGTCGTTGAGGTGATGGTCATGCGATCAGCTCCCGGGTCAGGCGCAGTGCGCGGATCGCTTCCTCGCGGAGTTCGGGATCCGGTGTGTGATCAGGTGTTTCGAGCCGTACGGCGACGCTCGCGGAGGGGCCGTCGGACAGCGCGTGGGAGGCGGTCGAGAGGAAGATCAGGAGGTCTTGGTCGGCTCGGAGCGTGACGGTGTCACCTGTGTGGGCGTGGTCGGTCACGTAGGTCAGCGATGCGCGCGGGTCGTCTGCGACGGAGACCTTGCTGAAGAAGTTGATGCAGGCGTGCAGGTCAGGTTCGCCGAAGCCGTGCTTGGTGAGTTCGAGTAGGAGGAGTTGGTCGGGGAGGGCGCCCGTGAGGCAGTCGTGCCAGTCAAGGGTTGAGGCGGTGACGGTTGCCAGCGCGAGGCCGCGATCCGACATCAGGACCATCCCTGGCTTGATGCGGGCCGACATCTGGGACTTCAACGTGTCCGGGATGTTCAGGCGATCGAGGCGGTCGGCGCCGATGATCAGCATCGTCGCGTTCGCACCGTCGGCGAGCGCGGTCAGGGTGATGGTGCGTCCCGCTCGCACCGGCGCAGACCACGCGGCGCCGCCTGGCACCTCGTGCGTGTGATCGAGGGTCATGCGCTGGCGCCTTCGACGGCCGGCGTGGTGGTGGGCACGGGTACGCCGATCGAGGCGTAGTAGGCGGTGCGCTGGGTCCGGTAGGCGAGGAGACCGCCGACCGCTACGACGCCGAGGGTGATCAGCGGGAGGTACTGCAGGTACCAACCGTCACCGGCCGGGTCGTACACCTCGGCGCGTGGCCAGCCGAGATTGATCGCCATCGCGAGTCCGTAGGCGACCGCAACAATGTTGACAATCAGACCGAACCGTCCGAGCGAGAACAGCGGCCGCCCGTTCTCGTCCACGCCGCCGGGCAGTCCGCCGCCGGTCAAACGTCGTACCAGCAGTGGCGTCGTGACCATCAGATAGGCGACGTACAGCAGCATGATGCAGACGCTGGCGAGGCCCAGGAACAGGCCCGCGTTTCCCACGTTCACCACGAGGCAGACACCGGCCAGAAGACCGGGCACCACCGTCGCAGCGACCGGCGTACCGGTGCGCGTGGACACCTTGCGCAGCTGTCGCGATCCCGGCAGCACGTTGTCGCGTGCCATCGAGAAGATCATCCGGGCCGCCGCGGTCTGGATCGCCAGCGTGCACACGCAGACCGCGAGCGCGACGTCGAGGAGCAGCAGCTTGCCGGGCGTCGTACCGAGCCGGCTCGTCAGCACGTAGGGGAGGCCTTGCGTGGCGAGGTCCCCGTCGGTCAGCGACGGCGCGGCCATCAGCGCCGCGACGATCAGGAACGCGCCACCGATCCCCGAGGCGGTGACCGCGCGGATGATCGTCCGGGGCGTCGTCGCGCGCGGCTTGTGCGTCTCCTCCGACAACTCGCCCGCGCTGTCGAACCCGACCAGCACGTACGCCGCCATCAACGCCGAGATCAGCAGCGGTACGACGTACCCGGTGCTGCTGTCGAGGTTCGTCGTGTGCAGTACGACGGACGGACCGCGCTCCGCTCTGGTTGTCAACAAAACAACGATCAACACGACACCGACCAGTTCGCAGGTCACGCCGACCGAGTTCACGACCGCGGTGATGCGGACACTGGTCGCGTTGAGCACCGTCGTAGCGACGAGCAGCAGACAGCCGAGGAGTACGGCGTTCGCCGCGCCGTCCTTCGATGCGAGAGCGGGATCGCTGCCGACCAACTGGAAACCGGGCCAGACCGCGGGCAGCACGACCTGCAACGCGATCGCCGCCGTGGCCAGCGTGATGATCTGCGCGATCACCATGGTCCAGCCCGCGAACCACCCGACGACAGCGCCGCCGAGGCGGCGGGCCCACTGGTAGATCGCTCCGGACAACGGGTACCGGGCGGCGAGCTCGGCGAAGCACAACGCCACCATCAGTTGGCCGGTGAGGACGACCGGCCAGGTCCAGAAGAACGCCGTACCGCCGAAGCCGAAGCCCAGACCGAACAGCTGGAAGACGGTGGTGAGGATGGAGACGAACGAGAAGCCGGCCGCGAACGACGCGTAGCTGCCGACGCGGCGCGAGAGCTGCTGCGCGTAGCCGAAGTGGCCGAGGTCGCGTGCGCCGAGTTGCTCGCTGCTGAGAGTTTCAGGGGGTGCTGTGCTAGTTCCTGACATCTGGGCCTCCGCTGCATCGGGCCCAGGAACGCACACGGCAGCCCGGGGCCATCAAGGCCTCCCGGGCTTTTGTCCCGCCGTGGAGCGGCGCCGTCGAGCTTGCCTCAACTACAGCGACAGCACCGCCTCCCCTCTCGGACCAGTCCTGCCGTCAGATCGACCAGCAGCGGAACCCTAGGGGCGCCCCGCCGTGTCGGCGGGTCTGTTCCAGTTCAGGACGAGCCGGTTTCAGCAGTCGTCCTCGCGTGTAACAGCGAAGTAAAGGAATCCTCTCACCAGTCCCGCCTCACAGCCCGTGGCGGAAACCTTCGCGCCAGGACGCGTAGCCGGGCTGCCAGTCGAAGGTCTTCTTGGCGAGGGTGTTGTCGGCGCCGCGGATCTCGGTGAAGGCGGCCACGCCGACGTCGCCGGCGGCGAGGCGACCGAGCCACGCCGGGACACGGAGTGGCGCTTTCGCACCGAGGATCTTGGCGAACTCGGGCAGCCAGACCGCGGCCTGGGCCGGGTCGTCGTCGGCGACGTGGAACACGCCGGTGACGTCGCTCTCGATCGCCTTCACCGTCGCGGCGGCCGCGTCGTCGTAGTGGATGAAGGACCAGACCCCGGTGCCGTCGCCGATCAGCGGGAGCCGGCGCTTCTGGATCATCTCGACCATCGAACCGCCCTTGCCGATGTCGCCGGTCGGGCCGTAGAAGTTCGCGTACCGCAGCGCGACGCCCTCGATCCCTTCGGTGTTCAGTGCCGCCGACTCGAGGTGCTTGATCCCGGCCATCGTCTGCCGCTGGGCGGGCACCGGGTTCGGGTCGAGCGGCTGCGCCTCGGTCTTCGCGACGGATCCACCGTGTTCGAGGTTCCAGCCGGCGTACGACTGGACGACGAACCGTCGTACGCCGGCCGCCTGGGAGGCCGCGAGCAGGTTGTCGGTGCCTTCGGTCCGCAGCCGGTTCGTCATCGCGAAGCTGTCGTCGAAGTGCTTGAAGTCGATGCCGCTCTTGAGTGCCGTCATCTGGTGTACGACGACCTCCGGGCGGACCGACTCCACCGCGGCCCGTACCGCGGCGGCGTCGAGGCCGTCCGCGAGTACGGCGTCCGCACCGAATGACCGCACGCCGGCCGCGCCGGACTCGGACCGGGTCATCCCGGTCACCTCGTGTCCGGCCGCGAGCAGCTGCGGTACCAGTGACCGGCCCAGTCCGCCGGTCGCGCCTGCCACCAAAACCTTCATGTCATTCCTCCGTCGTCGTGATTACGACCCGGAGGACACGCGCCGCCTCAGTTCTGTGACATCTCCTCCGAAATCAGCGTGAATTCGGTCGGTCCGAAGGAAACGTTGAGCTGACCGTCGACGGTCATCGTGTCGCCGTCGGTCCGGCAGGTGAGGGTGGCGAGGAACGGGGTTTCCACCCAGCGGAACGTCGCGACGAACGCGTCGCCGTCGCCGTACGCGCTGGTCAGGACCCGCTCACCGATCTCGGGGCCGGCGTCGTCGACCGCGCCCCGGGCAGTCTCCTCGCGCCACTCGCCAGGCGAACAGACGAGGTCGTGCGGACTCCCGTCGCTGAAGTCACGGAAGCTGAACAGGCCGGTGCCGTCCGGGTCCAGCCGCACAGCCGTCAGTCCCGTCGGGTTGTCTGCGGAGAAGTGGTACGTCCGCCCGTTGCCGCCCGTCGGCGCGGCACCGCTCGGTGGCGCGAGCTCGAGCCGCTCCGGGCGTTGCGTCTCTGGGACCTCCTTGCCCTCGAGAGCCGGCAGCAGGTAGTCCCAGGCGGTGTTCAGGATCGCCTGCATGTCGGTGGTCGAGCTCGTGGTGATGAGCACCGCGTCGTACTCCGGGAAGACCAGGATGAACTGCCCGAACGCGCCGTCGCCGCGATACGTGTTGTGGCGGCCGCGCCAGAACTGGAAGCCGTAGCCCTGTTTCCAGTCCGGGTTCTCCTCGTTGTCGTTGGGGACCTGCTTCGAGGTGGCTGCCTCGAACCACTCGGCCGGGACGAGTTGCTTGCCGTTCCACTCGCCGTGCTGGAGCAAGAGCTGCCCGAAGCACGCCAGGGACTCGGTGTTGAGGCTCAGGCCCCAGCCGCCGACGACGATGCCTTCCTTCGACACCTGCCAGGTCGCCTCGGTGGCGCCGAGCGACTCGAACAGCCGGGGGCGCAGGTACTCGAGCAGGGTCTCACCGGTGAGTCGCTGCAGGATCGCAGACAGCATGTACGTCGCGCCGCTGTTGTACGCGAACACCGTGCCCGGCTCGTGCTGCACCTCGAGTCCGAGGAAGATCTTCACCATCCGGCGGTCCCGGCTGAGCGCCTCGACGGTGTCCTTCGAGTGCCCGGTCGTCATCGTCAGCAGGTGCAGGACCTTCATCGCGGCCAGGTTGTCGCTGATCGTCTCGGGCAACTCGTCCGCGCCGAAGAACGAGATCACCTGGTCGTCCAGCGACAGCAGCCCCGCGTCGATCGCCAGGCCGATGCCGGTCGACGTGAAACTCTTCGACACCGAGAACAGCAGGTGCCGATCCTCCGGCCGGTACGGCGCCCACGCCTCCTCCAGCACCACGTGTCCGTGCCGCACCAGCATCAGGGTCTGGATCTCCGGCTGCCCGGCGTCCAGCGCTCCGACGAAACTGTCGAGTGCGGCAGCGGACAGCCCCTGGGCTTCTGGCGTACTCCGTGCAAGTCTGCTCATTCTCAGCACGCTATCTCTCCGAACGGACAAAATCAGGTGAGTTCTGCCAGGCGGGCAGCCGTCATCGTCAACCCGGTGAAGGTCGACGGCGACGACTTCCGCCGTACCGTCGAGAAGGCACTGGCCGCGCGGGGGTTCGAGGATCCGCTGTGGCTGGAGACGACCGAGGACGACGCCGGTGTGACGATGGCCCGGCGTGCGATCGACGACGCGGTCGACCTGGTGCTGGTGGCCGGCGGTGACGGGACCGTGCGGGTGGTGTGCGCCGAGCTCGCCAGGACCGGGATCCCGGTGGGGGTGCTGCCGGCCGGGACCGGGAACCTGCTCGCTCGCAATCTCGGCATCTCGCTCGAGCTCGAGACCGCGTTGGCCGAGGTACTCGACGGCTCGGACCGGCGGATCGACAGCGTGCTGGTCGAGGGAGATCAGCTGCCGACCGACCGCTTCGTCGTGATGGCGGGCCTGGGGCTGGATGCCGCGATCATCGCGGATGCCCCCGACGACCTGAAGAAGCGGGCCGGATGGGCGGCGTACGTCGTGTCGACGCTGAAGAACCTGAACCATCCGTCCGTCCGGGTCGAGATCACGGTCGACGACCAGCCTGCGGTACGTCGTCGCGCACGCACCGTGGTGCTCGGCAACGTCGGCACACTGCAGGCGAACATCCCTCTGCTGCCGGACGCGACCCCCGACGACGGCCGCATCGACGCGGTGGTCCTCGCCCCGCGCCGGATCAGCCACTGGCCGCGGCTCGTGCTCGGCCTCGTGATCAAGTCCTGGCGGGAGGAACACATCCAGCGCTTCACCGGCCGTCGCATCCAGGTCCGGGCGGAGCGCACCGTACGGCGCCAGCTCGACGGCGACACCGTCTCGGACGGTACGTCGTTGACCGCTGAGGTCGACGCGTCAGCTCTGGTCGTCCGGGTGCCCTGACGGCTGCAGGTGGGTCAGCTTGTCGGGGTTCACGATGCCGTGGATCGCGGTGATCCGGCCCTCGGCGATGGTGAACGACCAGACCGCGACGGTGTGGTTCGACCGGTCGTGGATCCGCAGCGCGGGCTGTCCGCCGACATGCACCGGCTCGCTGGTCAGCTCGCGGAACTTGCCGAAGACGCCGACGAGCATCCGGGCCACGTTGCCGGCGCCGTGCACCGGCCGGGGGAAGCCGCCCTTGCCGCCACCGTCGCCGGTGAAGGTCGCGTCCGGCGTGAGTACGGCGACGAGCGCCTCCAGCTCACCGTCCTCGGCAGCCGCGACGAACCGTCGTACCAGCTCGTCACGTTCCTGCGGGGACGGGTCGAAGCGTGGTCGATTGTCGGCAATCCGACGGCGGGCACGGACGGCTAGCTGGCGGCAGTTGGCCTGTGTCTTGCCGAGGATGCCGGCGAGGTCGTCGTACGAGTAGCCGAACACGTCACCGAGCAGGAAAACGGCGCGTTGGTCGGGCGTGAGTCGTTCGAGGAGGACGAGGAACGCGGTGGACAGCGAGTCCGAGAGCGCGGCGCGGTCCGCGAGATCGACGTACTCGTCAACGGCCGGTTCCGGCAGCCACGGTCCGAGGTACTCCTCCCGCTGCCGCCGCGCCGAGCGCAGCTGGTCGATCGCCAGGCGGGTCGTCACGGTGGTCAGGAACGCCTTCGGTGAAGTGACCTCGGGCTCCCGGTGCAACCGCAGGTACGCCTCCTGTACGACGTCCTCCGCGTCCCCGAACGTGCCCAGCATCCGGTACGCGATCGACAACAGCAGCGGCCTGAGTTCCTCCATCACACCAATCACAGACGATCGAAGGTGCCTCCCTGTGACAGTGTCACAGGTTTGATTGTCCGATCGTCTGCAATCGACATGAACACGATCACCTGGATCTTCAGCGGAATGCTGGCGATTGTCTTCACGATCTCCGGCATCCTGAAGGCCGTCATGTCCCGCGCTCGCCTGATCGCCACCGGTCAGACCGGGATCGCGCCGTTCCCGATGCCGCTGGTCCGCTTCGTGGCTGTCTGCGAGCTCCTGGCGGTGGCCGGTCTGTTCGCGCCGTGGCTGACAGACACCGCCCGTGTCCTCACTCCACTCGCGGCCGTGGGCCTGTGTGTGGTCATGATCGGCGCGGCCACCTCGCACTCCTCCCTGCGCGAGCCCGGCTCGACTGCCGCCAACACCATCCTCCTGGCGCTGGCGGCATTCGTAGCCGCTGCTCGGTTCGCTGCGCTCTAGCGCCGCAGCTGACCGGTCCTGGCTCTTTCGAGCAGACTCCCGGCCGCGGCCGGTGTGGACGTCGCCGACTTGGCGGCGGCCGTGGGGAGCACCGGCTTGGTCGTGGAGAAGAGCCAGGTCTGGAACAGGCTGTCGAGCTGCTGCCCGGAGATCTTCTCCGCGAGAGCGATGAACTGGCCGGTCGTGACATTGCCGTTGCGGTAGTTCGTTGCCCAGGTCCGCAGGATCGTGAAGAAGTCCGCGTCCCCGACGGCGAGCCGCAACTGGTGCAATGTCATCGCGCCGCGGGCGTACACCGCGAAGTCGAACAGGGCGTCGGGCCCGGGGTCGCCGATCGCCAGCGTCCAGAACGGGTCGTCGGCCGGGAACAGGTTGTAGAAGAAGTCGAAGTTCTCCTGCGCGGTACCCATCCCTTCACGGTCGCTCCACAGCCATTCGGCGTACGTCGCGAACCCTTCGTTCAACCAGATGTGCTGCCACCGCTGCACCGCGAGGCTGTCGCCGAACCACTGGTGGGTGAGCTCGTGCACGATCACGTTCTGGCCGTTGATCGGGTCGGTGAAGAAGTCGCGGGCGTAGATCGGCCGCGTCTGGTTCTCCAGCGCGAATCCCAGGCCGTCCACGTCGTCGACGATGCCGCCGGAGGCCGCGAACGGATATCGGCCGAACGTGCTGGACAAGAACCCGACGATCTCGCTCTGCCGGGCGAAGGAGGCCTCGACGACCTCTCCGGTGGTCGGTGGGGCGTCCGCGGCCGTGCCGACGATCCAGTCGTTCGGGTTCGGCGCGCTACCGGCCGGCGGGCCCGGTACGGACCAGCCGTCGAACGGGTCGGCGTCGGCCTCGAACGACGTCGTACCCTCGCCGGTGGAGACGACGATGTCGTCCACGACGACGCCCGGAAGCTGGACCAGGTCGTCGCTGGCGTACGTGATCGACACCTCGACGCTCGTGCCCGCGTAGGCAGACAGGTCGACCTTCCACTGCTCGTATCCGTTGCTGCGCCCGCTGGCTCCCCACCACGAGCCACTCGACCCGGTCGGCGTACACGTGCCGTCAGGCTGGGCGGTCTGGTAATGCGTGAGGAACGGATGCAGGTCGAGCCAGAACGGGCAGACCCGGCCGGTGTCCTGACTGGTGTGGCCGTTCCCGTCGGTCAGCGTGGTCCAGTTGTCCTGGCCGACGGTGTGTGCCTCGACGAACACGTGGTCCCAGCCCGGCTCGGTGTCGCGATTGATCCAGAACGACAGGTCCGCGCCGCCGGCCGGCACGCTGACGGTCCGGGCCAGCCGCTTGTACGAAGGCTCGTTCGTGTCCACACGCAGGGACAGGGCGTACTGCTGCCCGGTCCGCGGAACGGCCTCGTTGAACAGGTCGGGATCGAACGCGTCCCAGTAGCGAATACCCTGACGCTGGTAGGCACGCACGTCGAACTGGCCGATCGTCGCGGTGGCGAGGTAGGACGCCATCGGTTCCTTGGCGTCCCAGGTCCAGGTCGTCCAGCCGTGGTTCGTTCGTTGGTCCTTCAGGACGCCGTTCGCGATCGCTTCGAGCCCGGCCGGCACCGCGATCTTGAACGTGTACGCCGCCTTGTCGCTGGGATGGTCGTTCACCGGGTACCAGGTGTCGGCCACGTGCGGCTCTCCGATCACGTCGGCGCCGTCGTCGGTGTGGATGAACCCGCTGCCGTCACCGAGGGTCTGCGGTACGCCGTCGTACCGGATCACCGTGGTGAAGTTCTTCGCCTTGGGCAATCCGGACCGCGGCTTCACCGTGAGTTCGTCGGCGGCCCTGGACCAGTCCGCTGCCCGGCCGTTCACGCTGACGGATCGAACCGTCAGCCCCTGCAGGTCCAGGTTGAACCGGGACAGGTTCTGGGTGGCGCGGGCGGTGATCGTGGCGACGCCGGTGAGCCGGTCGGTCGCCGGAACGTACTTCACGTCCAGGAAGTAGTGCTGGACGTCGTACCCGCCGTTCCCGTCGGTGCCGAAGTACGGATCGCCGGCACCGGGCGCTCCCGGCGAGAACTGTGCGGTGTGGTCGGACGCAGGTGCGGTCCCCGTCCCCAGGCCGAGGCTCAGCATCGTGACGAGTGCTCCGGACAGCAGCACGCTCGCTCGTCGGAACATCATTCCCCCTCCGCTGCGCTGTGCAATTGGTCACCTTTGAACCTAGAAAGCACAGCGCAGCGAGGGAAGGGCTCGGACCCGTTAGGTCTGGACCAGTACGGCGACGGTTCGCGCCGGCACCGTGACCGTGCCGGTGGACGCGGTCCAGGTCGTCTGCTTGACTACCGCGTCGGAGCCGTTGGCCTGGACGGGGGACAAGCTCAGGTTGGCGCCGGTCAGACCGGGGACCTGCTGGGTGACGGTGGAGCTGGTGGAGTTGAAGACGACCACGAGGCCCTTCAAGGCCGGGTCGACGTCCGGGCCGACGGTGTCGTCGACGCGCATGGTGATGACTCCCGGCGTCGTACCGCTCAGGGGGAAGCTCAGCTTCTGGTTGATGAGAGCGGCCGACCCGAGGCGGAACAGGGGAGTGGAGAAGCGCAGCTTCAGCAGATCGGCGGCCGCGGCGGAGGCCGACGCGACGTCGGTCGCCGACGGCTTCAGCGCCGGGTTGGCGAGGAGTGGCTTCATGTACTGCCACTTGGCCTCGTTGTCGGTCTTCGGCGGTAGCCCGTGGCCGAAGCCGTTGTCGGCGCCGGTCCAGTCGAGGGTGTTGAACCAGTCACCCGAGTCGTACGAGTTGCGGTCCAGCGACTTGCTCCGCAGCAGGTCCGCGCCCGCGTGCCAGAACGACGGCGTCTGCGCCAGCGCGGTCGTTGCCAGCGACAACGTGTTCATCCGGATCCGGTCCGGCATCGGCAGGTTCGTCGGCAGCTTGTACGTCAGCGTGTCCCACAACGTTTCGTTGTCATGGGCATCGACGTACGTGATCACCTCGTCCGGCTGGTCGGCGTACCCGGCCGGTGAGCCGTTGTAGTCGACCTGGTCGCCTCGGACGTCGGTACCCGACGACGCCGACTTGAACGTGAACGTGCGAAGGTTGCCGGCCAGCCCGAGCTGCACCAGGTCGGTGTCGTGGGCGAGCCGCTTGGCGCGCTCTTCCGGCGTACCGTTGATCGGGTCACCGTTCGGGTCGCTCGCCTCGCCGGAGCCGAAGCCCTGGATCCGCGGATTGTCGTCGAACGGCCCGCCGCCGCGGACCCCGTCCCGCAGCCGGTCGGAGAACGTGCCGATCCCGGTCCCGCCGAGATTTCCCTGCCGGGCCTGGACGAACAGCGCGTCGTTCGCGACCTCGCCGAAGTTCCAGCCCTCGCCGTACAGGTAGATCGACTTGCCGTCGACGCCGTCCTTGGCGAGCGTCAGCTTGTCCAGCGCGGCGCGGACCTTCAGCATGTTCGCCTTGGTGTGGTGACCCATCAGGTCGTACCGGAAGCCGTCCACGTGGTAGTTGCGCGCCCAGCTCACCGTGCCGTCGACCATGATCTTCTCGGCCATCGCGTGCTCGGTGGCGATGTTGCTGCAGCAGGTCGAGGTCTCGACCTTCCCGGTGGGGTTGAGCCGCTGGTAGTACCCGGGCACGATCTGGTCGAGCACTGACGTCGGTGCCTGACCTGCGGCCGGGGTGTGGTTGAAGACCTGGTCGAGGACGACGCGGAGCCCGGACTTGTGCAGTCCGCCGACCATCGTGCGGAACTCCGCGACGCGTGCCAGGCCATCTCGGTCGGTCGCGTACGACCCCTCCGGAGCCAGCCAGTGGAACGGGTCGTAGCCCCAGTTGAATCCGTCCTTCGCAGCCACCGCTGTCACGCAGGCCTGCTGCTGCTCGGAGTCGGCCGGCAGCGATTTGAGATCGCACGCGGGCGTCTGCTGCCCGGTCTCGGGGATTGATGCAATGTCGAATGTCGGCAATAGGTGCACGGTGTTGAGTCCGGCGGCCTTGAGTGTCCGCAGGTGCTTGGTTCCGTTGCCTTCGTCGGCAAAGGCCAGATAGGTACCGCGGTGCGCAGCCGGCACCGTGTTGTCGTTGATCGAGAAGTCCCGCACGTGCAGCTCGTAGATCGTCGAGTCGACACCCCGTGCGAGCTTCGGCGCGGGAGTGCTCGACCAGAGCGCCGGCTTACCCGCGGGGTCGTCCAGATCAGCGGCCACGGAGTACGCCGAGTTGGTGGTCAAGGCAACCGAGTACGGGTCCGTGACGACGTTCGTCTCGACCTTGCCGGTGCTGGGTGCGAACACCTTCACTTGATAGCGGTACGACGCGTTCTTCCACGACCGTGGTCCGCTGACCGACCAGGAACCGTCGCCGTTTGTGTGCATGGGGATTGTCGACGATCCGATCGTCAACTGGACGTCCTGGGCGGTCGGTGCCCAGAGAGTGAAGGTCGGTTTGCCGGCCTGCCAGGTAACGCCGTACGAGCGCCCGGTCGCGTTCCCGTAGACGTCGTCGAGCACACCCGGGATCTGCACGCCGGTCGCGTCCAACAGTCGCCCTGCGTCGTCGTACTGCGCCAGACCGAGCTGACCGGTGAGGATCTTGCGAACGTCCGCCTGGTCGAGCCGGAGCGTGGTGTACCCCGGTTTCACCTCAGCGGGGTCGTAGCGCAGTGCGGCCGACGAACCGCCGATGTCGTTCGCATCTATCTTCAGCGAACCGGTGTCCGACCAGTGCAGCCGCCACCGGTACCGCTCCGCGTGGTCGACCGCAGGTACGGCGAGGGTGTCGCGGTTGACCCAGTACGCCTTCGCCTGGCTGAGGTCCGGCTGTGCACCGGGCTTGGCCGTCGTCACCGTGAACTGGTGGGTCGCGAGCACGTACGAGAACGTGACGACCAGCCCGTCCGACGGCACCGCGACCGGTACGTTCTGCGCCGGGTAGCTCTCGTCCCAGGACAGGTTGTGCGCCACCTTCGCCTCATAGTTGCCCGCCTTCAGCTCGCTGGTGGACCAGGTGTAGGTCCCGTCGCCGTCCTCGTCGGTCAACCAGGGTCGCATGCAGGAGGGATCCCAGTCGGTCGGACAGCCCAGTGCGGTCTGGAACGACCCGGGCGCCGTGATGATCGGCCCCTGTGCGGTGGACGTGGCGTAGTGCCGCCCGTGTTCGTAGTAGAACGTGACCGGTGTGGTCGGTGCGGTGTAGGAGATGTTGGCGCCGTTGGCGACACCACCTGCTCCGTAGTTCTCGTCCCAGGTCTTGTTGATCGCCGCCTTGTACGCGTGCTCACCGGGCGGGAGCGTGTACGTGCCCTTCCACACCTTGTCCTTCGCGTCGAGCTTCAGCTGCGCCTCCTCACAGTCCGGCGCCCAGTCCCCGCCGCAGCCCATCTCACTGTTGTGGTCGCCTGGAACGGACACGTTGGCCGGCTGTACGACGGGACCCGTCCCGCCACCGCCGCCACCCGGTGCAGCAGCGTCACCAACCACGCCGTACGAGCCCGACACCGAGTAGTTGCCCGAGACATCCCGCAGTACGGCGCGGTACTCGAGCAGCGTGCCCTTCGCCAGCCCGGACACGTCGTGGAAGACGCGGTACGGCGCGTTGTCGTCGGCACCGAGCCGCTTCCACGCCGTCGTACCCACAGGCCGGTAGCCGAACGTCACTGTCACCGGGATGTTCGCCGGGACCGCAGCAGCGATCTCTGCACGCCCACCGACCGTCGCACCGGCTTCTGGCGAGCTCATGTAGACACTGGGTGCCTTGACGCGCGGCGGGACCTTGGTCTGGGCCTGGTACACCGTCACGGACAGAGGAGCCTGGCTAACTGCCACCCTGCCTTCACGGTCGGTCTTCACCGACTTGGAGCCGCCGTACACCGGCTTGAGCCACGTGTTCGGTCCGTACGTCGCCACCGTCGCAGCGGCCGCTGTCTTCGAGTTGTTCGCGACCACGAGGTACTCGACGTTGTCACTGCCGAGCCGGCTGAACGCGTACAGGCCGTTCGTCTTGGACGCGTACCTGTGCACCTGTCGCCCGTCGGACAGGGCCGGGTACTTGGCACGCACCTTCGCCAACTCCACGATGTGCTTGTACATCGGCGAGTTGACGTCGTACCTGTCCTCCTTGCCGATCGTCGTCGTACCCGTGCCGTCGACGACCTCGTCGTCCGCGTAGTCGTCGGTCTGGGTCGCGAACATGTCCTGCCGCGCGTCCTTGTCACCCCCGAGACCTGTGAAGCCCTGCTCGTCGCCGTAGTAGATGACCGGCTGGCCGCGGGTCAGGTACATCAGGGAGTGCGCCAGCTCGTCCCGTGCGAGCAGGTCCTGACCGGACGCGCCACTCTGCTTCAGGAACGTGCCGACGCGCCCCATGTCGTGGTTGCCGAGGAACGTCGGCAGCTCGTACGCGTTCGAGTCCGTGTCGGTGTAGTAGTCGTCGTCCGCGTAGAAGTCCTGCAGTTTGGTACTCGGATCGCCCTTCGCGTACGCGACCGCGCTCTGCTGGAACCCGAAGTCGAGCGTCGCCTGCAGCGCGCCCTTGGTCGTGTACGTCGACATGAACTGCGGGTTCGCGTCGAAGACCTCGCCGAACATGAAGAAGTTCTTCGACCCGGCTCCACGGGCAGCCGCCAGGATCGCGGGCGAGAACTTCTGCCAGAACTCGAGGTTCACGTGCTTCACGGTGTCGATCCGGAACCCGTCGATCCCGAGCTCGGCCCACGTCTTGTAGACGTCGATCATCCCGTCGCGGACCTTCGGCTGCTCGGTGAACAGGTCGTCCAGCCCGACGAAGTCGCCGTACTCCGCGCTCTCGCCGGCGAACGTCGAGTCGCCGCGGTTGTGGTACAGCGTCGGGTCGTTCAGCCAGGCCGGCACCTTCACGCTCTCGTCGGCCGGCGAACGGAAGACCGGGATGTTGGGGAAGGAGATGTTCTTGTCGAGCGCGGGGAACGTGTCGCCGCCGGCGTAGGCCTTGTCGTCGAACACGTTGCCCTGGGCATCCTTGTACGGCGAGGTGGCCTTCGGGATGTAGCCGTACTGCTCGGACTGGTAGTCGATCACGTCCGCGGTGTGGTTGGTGATGATGTCGAAGAAGACCTTCATGCCCTTGCGGTGAGCGAGGTCGATCAGCTGCTGCATGTCGGCGTTCGTGCCGAGATGCGGATCGATCTGGGTGAAGTCGGTGATCCAGTACCCGTGGTACCCGGCGCTCACATTGGCGCCCGAGCCCTGCACCGGTTGGTTCTTGAACGACGGGGTCAGCCAGATCGACGTTGTCCCTAGGGACTTGATGTAGTCGAGCTTCTGGATCACACCGGCCAGGTCGCCGCCGTGGTAGAAGCCCTTGTCCTTCGGGTCCAGCCCGGTCTTCAGCCGGTCGCCGGTGAGTCCACCGGCGTCGTTCGCCTTGTTGCCGTTGGCGAACCGGTCCGCCATCAGGAAGTAGAACCGCTCCTTGGTGAGATCCGGGCGCAAGCTCGGTGTCGCGAGCGCCTTGTCCGCGGCCGTCACCGTCGGCCCGGCGAGCTCCACCGGGGTCATGGTCACAACGTGACTAGTGTCGTTGTAACTGAACTGCACCTTGGCCGGGCCCTCGAGCACCAACGGGATGTTCTGGCCGTCCCGCACACCGCCGGCGCCGTAGTTCTCGTCCCAGCTCTTGTTGACCGTGACCTTGAACTCGTACGACCCCGCCGGTACGTCGAACACCTTCGTGTACGGCGCACTCGCACCCAGACTGGACGCGTCGCAGCCCGGATCCCAGTCAGTCGCGCACCCCAGCTCGCTCTGCAACGAGCCCGCGACGGTGATCACCTTGTCCGCGGTCACTTGGGCCGGAGCCGGTGCCGCCGTACCCAATCCCAGTACGACCACTGCGGCTGCGGTGAAACCTGCTGTCAAACGCCTGAACCCGTGCATCACGTGCCCCTCCCCGGCGGACTCACCCTGCCGGGGACGGTAGCCGCCGCCCTTTACCGTGAGGAGGGCTCAAAAGTCACGGTAAGGTCACGAGGTCCGGCAGCGTGGTCTCGATCGGAGTACGCAATACAGTCGTCGCGTGCTCGTCGTACGGCGTCGGCTGTGCGTTCAGGATGACCAGAGGCTTTCCGGCGTTTAGTGCGAGGTCGCAGAGACCGGCGGCCGGGTAGACCTGCAGCGACGTACCGATAGCCAGGAACAGGTCGGCTGACTCGGTGGCCGCAACAGCTCGGTCCAGTACGGCCCGGTCGAGGGACTGGCCGAACGAGACGGTCGCGGACTTCAGGATGCCGCCGCACACCTCACAGGCCGGGTCCTCGTCGCCTGACTCGAGTCGGGGGAGTACATCGGCCATGGGGATCTGGCGCTTGCACTGGAGACAGTCGACATACCAGACCGTGCCATGCAGCTCGTGGACCAGCTCTGGTGACGAGCCGGCCTTCTGGTGCAGCCCGTCGACGTTCTGCGTGATCAGACCGGTCAGACGACCCTGCCGCTCCAGCTCGACCAGAGCGAGATGACCCGGGTTCGGCTCGACCGCCCACGCCGGCACGGCCAGCCGGTGTTTCCAGGTCGCTACGCGCACCTCGCGACTGGCGACGTACTCGTCGATGTCGAACATCGCCTCTGCGGCCGGGTCCTTCGTCCACAGCCCCTGCGGTCCCCGGAAGTCGGGGATCCCCGACGCAGTCGAGATCCCGGCTCCGGTCAGTACGGCGATGCGGTCAGCGTTGAACACACTTGACCTTGACACAGGGGCAACCCCGATCGTCAAACACATGCTTCCCTACATCGGCTCCGGACCGTACTGCTACAGCAACAGCCTGGCGATGATCCTCGGCGACCAGGCCCCGTCCCCCGCCGTCATCGAGGTCCTCACCGGCTCACCCTTCGGCGTACAACTCATCTCCGGTCGGCTTCCGCTCTTCGATCCCTACGGCTGGGACGGGGAAATCGGACTGGACGCCGCCATCGACCTGCTCGGCTGGACCTGCACCAGCGCCGGTGCGTCGTCGCCCGCAGAAGCGCTCGACCGACTCCGTACGGCGGTGCTGGACGGGCCGGTGCTCGTCGGACCACTGGAGATGGGCCTGTTGCTGTACCACCCGGGCGCAGGCGAACCGATCGAGGCCGACCACTACCTGGTCGTGCAGGCGATGGACTCCGACCGCGTGCTGCTGCACGACCCGCAGGGCTTTCCCTACGCCACGCTGCCGCTGGACGCCTTCCTGGCCTCTTGGCGGGCCGAGTCGATCAGCTACAAGCGCTACAGCTACAGCATGCGCTCGGGCTTCCAGCAGGTGCGGGACGTGAGCGTGGAGGATGCGCTACAGGCGTCGGTACCCGCGGCCAGGGCCTGGGTGTCGCTTCGGGGCGATGTCGTGGTGTCGCCCGGAACCGTCGGGAACGAGGAGGCTCTGGAGCGTTTCGCCGAGCTGCTCGAACAGGGCATGGATCCCGGCATCCACGGATTGATGACGCACTTCGCGGTCCGCGTGGGCACCCGGCGGCTCGTCGACGCGGCGACGGCGATGGGCCGGATCGGGCTTCGCGATGCGAGCGCGATCCTCGACACGCAGGCGCGCCTGGTCGGCAGCCTGCAGTACGAGCTCACCGCCGGGTCGATGTCGGCCGCGGCGGCAATCGTCCGGAAGCTGCAGCCCACCTACGCCGAGCTGGCCCGGGTGCTCTGAGCCCACTCGGTGGCCAGCACGGACATCACGATCTCGTCGACCCACTCGCCTTCCCAGAAGAGTGCGTCGCGCAGGACGCCCTCCGTCGTGAAGCCGGCCTTCTCGTACGCGCGCTGAGCCCGCGGGTTGAACGCGTAGACGCCGAGGCTGATCCGGTGCAGGCCGAGCTGCTCGATGCCGTAGCCGACGATCAGCCGGGTCGCCTCGGTCCCGAAGCCGCGGCCCTGGCCGGACGGGCCGATCAGGATCCGGAAGTTGCAGCACTGGTTGTCCGGGTCCCAGTCGTTCAGCACGGCCTCACCGACGACGGCTCCCGACGCCTTGTCGACGATGGCGAGGTCCAGCCGGTCGGTCTGGTCCTTGCGGGTCCGCATCCACTCGCGGGCCTGCTCCTCGCCGATCTCGCCGTGGCTGCCGGTCAGGCGGGTGACGTCCGGGTCGTCCATGGCGGCGCGGAGCGCGTCGTAGTCGCCCTCGTCCAGCTGGCGCAGGACCACCAGGTCCCCGGTGAGCGTCGGCTTGTACGCGAAGTCGGTCACGCCGCGCAGTGTGTCAGCTGACCCGCCGTACGACGTACTGGTTTTCGCCGGCCGACACCAGCTCCTGGGAGCGCATCCGGCACCAGGCAGGGATGTCGGTCGCCGCGGCCGGGTCGTCGGCCAGCACCGTGACCGTGTCGCCCACGGCAACAGTCGGTAGCGTCTTGGCCAGTTTGATCACTGGGAGTGGGCAGATCAGACCACGGCAGTCCAGGTCGATGTTCACATCCCCACCTCCGCTCGGATCCGCTGCACCAGTCCTGGAAGCACAGCACAGAACCGCTGCACCTCGTCGTGGGTCGTGTCGCGCCCGAGAGAGACACGGACGTTGCCGTGGGTCAGCACGCCCATCGCAGCGAGCACGTGCGAGGGCCGGAGCGTGCTCGACGTACAGGCCGAACCACTGGAGACAGCGAACCCCTCAGCGTCCAGTGCGGTCACCAGCGCCTCACCGTCCACATAGAGACAGGAGAACGTGAGGATGTGCGGCAGGCGGTCGTCCGCGTCGCCTACTACTTCGACATCGGGGATGTCCGCGGCCACACGGCGGCGTACCTCGTCGATCCAGGCCCTGTGCTGTTTGCCGAGCTCCTCCGCCTCGGCCAGCCGCGCCTGCAACGCTGCGGCCGCAGCGAGCGCGTTGGGGACGTTCGGGAACCCGGGGGAGAGGCCGTCCTCCCGTTCGTCCATCGGCCACGCCGGCGCGATCCGCGTGCCCTTCTTCACAGCCAGCAGCCCGACACCCGCGGGTCCGCCCCACTTGTGTGCGCTTGCCGCGAGCACCGACCAGCCCGCGGGTACGACGTCGTGCCCGACCGACGCGGACGCGTCAACAAACAGCGGTACGTCGCCTGCTGCCGCAGCAGCCGCCTCGACCGGCTGGCGCGTCCCCACCTCATGGTTCGCCGACTGCAGCGCAGCCACAGCCACCCCAGGTCGACGTACGGCGTCTGTGAAGGCAGCCAGCTCGACCCGCCCCAGCCGGTCCACGCCGACCTCGGCAGCCGCCTCTCCAGCCGTGTGCAGTACGGCGGAGTGTTCGACCGCACTGTGCACGATCGTTGCCCCGACCCGGCTGCGGGCGGCCCGTACCGCGGTCAGGCCGGCCTGGATCGCCGCCGTACCGGACGTGGTCAGGTACAGCTCGTCCGGCCGCACGCCGACCGCGTCCGCGAGGACCGCGCGGGCGTTGTCCAGCAGCAGTCTCGCGGTCCGGCCCTCGTGGTGCAGACGCACCGGATCGGCCCAGCCGGAATCCACTGCCGACAGCAACATCTCCCGCGCCGCAGGGTGCATCGGCTCGGCCGACGCGGCGTCCAGATACGTACGCTCGCTCACAAGGGAAACGCTAGAGCATGTCGACCCCTCCGACGCCGTCGCGAGGAGGTGCTCGGTGGAGTGGCTCGGTGTGCTGGAGTGAAGGTCTCGATGCGGAGCATCGTGGCCTTTGCTCCAGTGCAGCGAGACGCCCACCGAGTGCCCCGCAGCAGGCGTCGGAGGGGTCGACATGCTCTTGGCCCTACCTATGCGCGGAGACGCGAATGGTGTCCAGTAGTGTTTGGTCGTCAGTCTCACTTGGGAAGGGAAAGGCGCCCCGTGGGTTCGAACGGCACGCCCGGAGTGGAGGAGCGACCGGCAGGTTCTGCCGGCGCCACACGGCCGGCGAAGCGTCGCCTGCTGGTCGGCAGTGCAGTGGTGCTCGGCACCCTGCTGCTGACCGGTTGCTCGACGGCGACCACTGAGCAGTGGAAACGACTCGGTCTGCCCGAGGGCGCATCGGACCGGACCGAGGCCATCCGCAGCCTCTGGATCGGGGCGTGGATCGCCGCCCTGATCATCGGCGTGATGGTCTGGGGCCTGATCCTGTGGGTTTCGGTGCGGTACCGCAAGCGCAACGACGAGGCACCCCGGCAGGTGCGGTACAACCTGCCGCTCGAGGTGCTCTACACCCTGGCCCCGTTCGCGATCATCGGTGTGCTGTTCTTCTACACCGTCGAGCACGGCAACAAGGTCACGAAGATGGACGCCAACCCCGCGCACACCGTGAACGTGGTGGGCCAGCAGTGGCAGTGGACCTTCAACTACAAGGACACCGTCGACGGGCAGCAGGGCGTCTGGGAGACCGGCACGATGGACAAGCCGGCCACCCTGTGGCTGCCGGTGAACGAGTCGGTCCACTTCGACCTGACCTCGCCGGACGTCATCCACTCCTTCTGGGTGCCGTCGTTCTACTTCAAGCTCGACGTGATCCCGGGCAAGACGAACAAGTTCGAGCTGACCCCGACCAAGACCGGCACCTTCGCCGGCAAGTGTGCTGAGCTCTGCGGGCTCTACCACAGCCGGATGGTCTTCTCGGTCAAGGTGGTCTCCCGCGACGAGTACGACGCACACCTGCGCGAACTGGCCGCCAAGGGCCAGACCGGCGCCGCAACCGGCGGCGCCGACGCCACCACCATTCCCGGCACAGGGGGCGAGAAGTGACCGACTTCGCCGAGCGCACCGGCGCTATCGGTAGCACCAGCGTGCTGCCCCGTCGGCGCAGCAAGGGTGCGTTGCTGGTCAAGTACCTGACCACGACGGACCACAAGCTGATCGGGCACATGTACCTGATCACGTCGTTCGCGTTCTTCCTGATCGGCGGCGTGATGGCGCTGCTGATCCGCGCCGAGCTGGCCAAGCCGGGCCTGCAGATCGTGAACGAAGAGGTGTACAACCAGCTCTTCACGATGCACGGCACGATCATGCTGCTGCTGTTCGCGACGCCGCTGTTCGTCGGCTTCGCGAACGAGATCATGCCGATCCAGATCGGCGCCCCCGACGTCGCGTTCCCGCGGCTGAACATGTTCAGCTTCTGGCTGTTCCTGTTCGGCGGGCTCATCACGATCAGCGGCTTCTTCACCCCGGGCGGTGCGGCCGACTTCGGCTGGTTCGCCTACGCCCCGCTGTCGAACGCGGTCCGTTCGCCGGGCGTCGGCGGCGACCTGTGGATCATGGGTCTGTGGATGGCCGGTCTGGGCACGATCCTGGGTGCGGTCAACTTCATCACCACGATCATCACCATGCGCGCTCCTGGCATGACGATGTTCCGGATGCCGATCTTCACCTGGAACATCCTGGTCACGTCGATCCTCGTGCTGATCGCCTTCCCGATCCTGGCGGCGGCGCTGCTGGTGCTGGAGGCGGATCGAACACTCGGGGCCCATGTCTTCGACGCGGCCAACGGCGGGCCGATACTGTGGCAGCACCTGTTCTGGTTCTTCGGGCATCCCGAGGTGTACATCATCGCCTTGCCGTTCTTCGGCATCGTGACCGAGATCCTGCCGGTCTTCAGCCGTAAGCCGGTCTTCGGCTACATCGGTCTGGTCAGCGCGACCCTCGGTATCGCGGTCCTCTCGGTGGCGGTGTGGGCACACCACATGTTCGTCACCGGCGCGGTGAACCTGCCGTTCTTCTCGTTCATGACGTTCCTGATCGCGGTCCCGACCGGCGTGAAGTTCTTCAACTGGATCGGCACGATCTGGGGCGGGTCGGTCTCGTTCGACACCCCGATGCTCTGGTCGGTGGGCTTCCTGACCACCTTCCTCTTCGGCGGTCTGACCGGCGTCATCCTGGCCTCGCCGGCGCTGGACTACCAGCTGTCCGACTCGTACTTCGTGGTCGCGCACTTCCACTACGTCGTCTTCGGCACCGTGGTCTTCGCGATGTTCGCGGGGTTCTACTTCTGGTGGCCGAAGTTCACCGGGCGGATGCTCGACGAGCGGCTGGGCAAGTTGCACTTCTGGTTGCTGTTCATCGGCTTCCACACCACGTTTTTGGTGCAGCACTGGCTCGGCGTCGAGGGCATGCCGCGGCGTTACGCGTCGTACGGCGCCAACGAGGGCTTCACCACGCTGAACGAGGTGTCCAGCGTCGGCGCCTTCATCCTGGGCGCGTCGATGCTGCCGTTCTTCTACAACATCTACAAGTCCCGGAAGACGCCGCCGGTGGGTGTCGACGACCCGTGGGGCTGGGGCCGCTCGCTGGAGTGGGCGACCAGTTCGCCGCCGCCGCGGCACAACTTCGAGAAGCTGCCCCGGATCCGTTCGGAGTCCCCGGCGTTCGACCTGCACCACGCCGACCTGGCGCTCGCGGAGTACCCGGACAACCGGGCCGGCAAGGACAACCTGCTGGACGCGGGTGAGGACCAGGGCCGCGTCGAGCACCTGGTCGAGCAGGTCGAGTCCGATGCCGGGAACGACGGGAAGGACAAGGCGTGAAGGTCGAAGCCTGGGTCTTCGGGATCCTGAGTGTGTTCGTGCTCGTCGTCACGCCGATCTACTGGCTGATGTCCGAGGACCCGACCGGCACCACCGCACTGGTGATGACGTTCTTCCTGTCGCTGCTGGTGGCGTTCTACCTGAGCGTCACCGCCCGGCGGATGGACGCCCGCCCGGAGGACCGCAAGGAAGCGGAGATCGTCGAAGGGGCGGGCGAGCTCGGCTTCTTCCCGCCGTACTCCTGGTGGCCGCTGTGGTGCGCGCTGACGCTGGCGGTGGTTGTCCTCGGCATCGTCTTCGGCTGGTGGCTGTTCATCGCCGGCTGCGGCATCGGCATCGTCACGCTGAGCGGGTTCATCTTCGAGTACTACCGCGGTGACCACGCTCACTAGTTGAGAGTCGTACGAGAAACGCCGTCCGGGAACGAACCGGGCGGCGTTTTCGTGCGTCTGTAGTACTGCGAACCGGTACGGAGAGTCGTGGACTGTACCGGAACGGCTCGTGCGGATGCACAGAAATGTCGCTGCGGCAGGTTACCCTTACCGCGGTCTGACTAAACAGGGGAGAACTGGGGAATGGTGAGCGGTTCGGTGAGGAAGCACGGCCTTGCCGTGGCGGGGATCTGCGTCCTGCTGCTAGCGGGTACGGCCTGTAGTGACACAGAGGCCGGCGGCGGAACTGGCGGCGGCGGGCAGTCGACACCCAGCACGTCCCAGAGCAACTCCCCAGGTGCCTCCAGCACCCCAGGGAACTCGACGACACCGTCCGAGACCCCGGCGTCGGCCAGCATCGCGATCGTGCCCGCCAAGGGCGCGTCGTCGGTGCAGCCGGACAAGCCGGTGACGGTGACCACCACGGCCGGCAAGCTGACCGCGGTCACGCTCAAGGACGACGACGGTGACAAGGTGACCGGCAGCTTCAACGCCGACAAGACCCAGTGGACGTCGTCGCCGCAGCTCAAGCCCAGCGCGACGTACACGGTGAGCGGCTCGGCGGAGGGCACTGACGGCGCCACCGTGCCGATCAGCTCGACCTTCAAGACGCTGAAGGCGTCGAAGAGCCTGAAGGCCTCGGTCGTCCCGCTGAACGGTGAGACCGTCGGCGTCGCGCTGCCGATCCAGATCTTCTGGAACAACCCGGTCAAGGACCGCGCCGCGGTCGAGAAGCGGCTCTCGGTGAAGACCTCGGTCCCGGTCGACGGCAGCTGGCACTGGGTGAACAGCAAGCAGGTCAACTACCGCCCGAAGAACTACTGGCCGGCCGGCACCAAGGTGACCGTCGACATCGGCACCCTGGGCGTCAACGCGGGCAACAACACGTGGGGCACCGCGAGCCGGACGATCGCGTTCACCATCGGCAAGTCGGTGGTCACCAACATCAACGTCAAGAAGCACACGATGACGGTGACGATCAGCGGCAAGCTGGCCCGGACCATCCCGATCACCGCCGGCAAGGACGGCTTCACCACCCGCAGCGGGGTGAAGGTGATCATGGAGAAGTTCCCGGTGAAGCGGATGGACGCGGCGACGGTAGGCCTCAAGCCCGGCGACCCGGAGTACTACAACATCCCGGACGTGAAGTGGGCCCAGCGGGTCACCAGCTCCGGCGAGTTCATCCACGGCGCCCCGTGGTCGTCCGGCAGCCAGGGCAGCTCCAACGTCAGCCACGGCTGCGTCGGCATGAGCCTCAAGGACGCCCAGTGGTACTACAACCAGACCCTCCGCGGCGACCCGGTGATCGTCACCGGCACCACCCGCCACATGGAGCCCGGTAACGGCTGGACCGACTGGAACGGCACCTGGGCCGCCTACAAGGCCGGCTCCGCCCTCTCCTGACACACCAAGACGCGACAGCCTCCTCCCCGCATGCCCGCGGGCAGGAGGCTGTTGTGTTTTCACCATGGCTGGCTCAGCCCGCCGGTACGTCGGCCAACGCGAAGTCAGCCGCTTGCTGAAGGACCGCCTCATCGGCCCTCCATCGCGAGCGCTGGGAACTGCGGTGCTGTCTGGGTGGTGGTTCTGCCCAGCTGGGGCGGGCGACCTCGACGAGGCCGTCGGTGATGGTGACACTCCACTGACCGTTGTGCAGGTCGACGTGGTGGCGCCGGCACAAGAGCGCGAGGTTGGAGGTCTTCGTCTCGCCGCCGTCGATCCAGGAGCGCAGGTGGTGCGCGTCGCACATGATCGGCGGGGCTCCACAGATGACGCAGCCCTGGTCGCGGGCGTTGAGGGCGCGACGCATCGCACGGGTCACCAGGCGTTCGCTGCGGCCCACGTCCAGCGGCTCGGAGTTCGTGCCGAGCACGAGCGGGATGATCCGTGCGTCACAGGCCAGGCGCCGTACGGTGGCGGCCGACAGTCCGTCGCCGTACACCACCTGTCCGCTCGCGGTCGCCGCCTTCAGGTCCTCGAAGTCGATGGTGACCGTCAGCTGCGCCTTGGCTCCGAACCCGGGCACCACGTCCGACGCGGGGTCCGTCTTTTGCGCGGTGTCGGTCGCTGCGGCGGCGATGCTGAGGGTGGCAGACAGCGCGTCGGCCTGGCGCTTCTCGCGGGAGCGCGGGTCGTGTTCGCCGTCGGCGGTCTTGTGAGGGCGGGCACCGGCGTGGATCAGGGCACGGAAGAGTTCGGCGTTCTCGTTGGCGAGGTAGCCGCGGAACTTCACTCCGCGATCCGCCGGGGCGAAAGTCAGCGACTCGCGGGCGTAGGCCTTGGCTTCTTCCGGCTCGGGGCCGTCGGTGTCCAGGATGTCCCGCATCTCCTTGCCGGCCTGGCGCAGCTCACTCGGTGAGAGGTGTGCGGCGAGCTTCACCAGTTGCCGCTCGGCCGCGTCGCGATCAGCGACCGGCACGTGCGACGGAACCCGTTCCAGCGCAGACACGATCGCCTCCGCCTGTGCCGGCCGCAGCAACCACTCACTCCCGTCGTCCTCGGTGCTGTCGTCGAGGGCGCTGGCTACGGCGGGGTACTTCGGCAGGGCCTGGGCGAGTCGGAGCGCTCGGCGTGCCACCGGTGCATCCTGGCGGTACCGGAACTGCAGGAGCTCCGCGGTGTCCCGGGCGCCGAGTTCAGCGGCGTACCCGGTGCTTTCGATAGCAGCGATCACCGCGAGCCGGTACCTCTCCCGGTGGGCGGCCTCAGCTTCCAGCGCGTCGAGAGTCGACAGCAGTTCGCTGCCACTCATCGACCACACCGGCCGCTCGCCCAGGAGTTCCATGGCGTCGACCCTAGAACGCCCGACCGCCGAGCGACGAACCAGAATCCCCTTATTTTGTGGGCAATTCGTGGGCCCACACAGCCCACACCTCGTCCGCATGGAGTGACGGGAGGGAGTGGTGGGTCGCGGTTTCGAGTTGTACGACGATTGCGGCGGGGGAGAGTGTGGTGACTCGGCGGGTCAGGTGGGCGGCGTTGTGGCTCTTGCTGCGGCCCGCGACGAAGACCAGGGGAGCGAGGTCGCGCAACTGGTCGTCCGTGGGCCGTTTGGTGCGGACGAATGGGGTTGAGGGCTGCTCCGCGGCCAGGCCCGCCAGCTCCAGGACCTGGGGATCGATCGGAAGCCCTTGCGTCTCCCAGCGCAGGAACGAGACCGTGCGCTTCCGAGACGGTCGCAGCAGGCTCGGCAGAGCCCGGAGGATGTACGGCGCGCGCAACCCGACGTAGCAGTCCGTCGGGTCGAGCAGGGCCAGGCGCTCGACGCGCTCCGGGTGCTCGATCGCGTACGTGAGCGCGATCCAGGCGCCGTACGAATGACCGCACAACGCCGCCCGGCTGATGCCGAGTCCGTCGAACGTGTTCGTTAGCCACGTATGCAGGTCGGCCGGCGTCTTGGGTGTCCGACCAGTGTTCGTACTGCGACCCGCGTCGACGATCAGATCGATCGCGTAGACGCGGTACCGCTCAGCAAGCCGCGGCGCGATCGCGAACCACACCGGCGACGTCGCGCCGTGCCCCGGAAGCAGTACGACGGGTGGTCCGTCCGCGGGACCGCACGCGTTGACGTGGGTCGTACCGAACTCGTCGGTGAGCTCGAGCTGCTTGACCGGCACATCCCAGCGGGCGAGGAGAGCGTCGTACGCGTCGTGAAAGCTCATGCTGCCGAGAATAGCTCACTCAGTGAGGTAAATTGTCAGGCATGCGTGAAGGAGTGACACCGACCGACCCGGAACGGGCCGCCGCACTGGACGTGGTGCACCTGCTCCGGGAGGTCGCCCTGAGGCTCGACCTGGCGGTCGGGGAGTTCGCCCGTACGACGGGCTTGCACAGGACCGACGTACGCGCGCTGGTGCGCCTCCTGGACGCCGAACGCGCCGGAGTGGAGGCGACGCCCAGCTGGCTCGCTCAACAGCTTGGAATGACCTCTCAAGCAACGACGGCCGTCATCCACCGCCTGGAGGCAGCAGGGCACGTCGAACGCCTGAGAAGCCGCACGGACGGCCGCAGCTCCCGCCTCCAGGTCTCCGATACCGCCGTAGCCTTCGGCTGGCAGTTCTTCGGCCCACTCCTGGACCGCCTGATCACCACCACCCAGGCCCTCGACCCCGGCCGGCAGGCCCTGGTGAAGGACTACCTGACCGCAGTCTCTGACGCACTGGCATAACAGAAAGGGCCCCGGCGAGTGCCGGGGCCCAGTCTGTGTTCGTACGACGTCAGGAGCGGTCGCTGGTGACCTCTCGGTAGGTTTCCGTGTCCTCCGTCAGCTCGTGGATCTCGTCGGCGTCGTGAGCGTGCTCGTGCGCCTCCTCGAGCTCCTGAGTGGTCGGCTTCTGTACGGCGTCGGCGTAGTAGAAGCGGGAGAGCGCGGCGCGGGCCTTGTTGAGCGCCCGACGCGGGGCGCGGACGCCGTTCTCGTCGGTGTCCGGGCCGATCTCGTGCGGCACGAGGCGGTCCCGCGCGGTGATCGAGTACGCCTCGTACGTCGAGATCGGCTGGTGCTTCTCGGTGTACTTGCCCTCGGGGGAGCGCATGATCACACCGGTCTCCAGACCGTGCAGCAACCGGTCGTGGTCGGCCCGCTGCAGCGAGATCGCCCAGCGGCGCGCGATCCAGAAGCCCAGGATCGGGCCGAGGATCACCGCGAACCGCAGGAACCAGGTCACGTGGTTCAGCGACAGGTTGAAGTGGGTGGCGATCAGGTCGTTACCGCCGCCGATCCACAGCATCGCGTAGAAGGTGATGAACGCGACGCCGATACCTGTCCGGGTCGGCACGTCCCGCGGCCGGTCGAGCAGGTGGTGCTCGCGCTTGTCACCGGTGATCCAGCCCTCGATGAACGGATAGAGCGCGACCAGCGTGACGAACGCCGGCGGCACGATCAGCGCCGGGATGATCAGGTTCCAGCTGAGTGTGATGCCCCAGAAGTGCGACTCGAATCCGGGGAATATTCGCACCGAGCCTTCCAGCCAGCCCATGTACCAGTCCGGTTGCGCACCCGCGGTCACCTCGGCCGGGTTGTACGGCCCGTACAGCCAGACCGGGTTGATCTGCATCAGTGCACCCATCAGTGCGGTGATGCCGAAGACCACGAAGAAGAAGCCGCCGGCCTTGGCCGTGTACACCGGGAACAGCGGGTAGCCGACAACGTTCTTCTGCGTCCGGCCGGGACCGGCGTACTGCGTGTGCTTGTGGTACACGACCAGGAACAGGTGGGCCGTGACCAGCGCCAGGATGATGCCCGGTATCAGTAGCACATGGACGATGAAGAACCGGGCAACGAAGTCGTCGCCGGGGAACTCACCGCCGAAGATGAAGAAGTTCATGTACGTGCCGACCACCGGTGACGCCTGGATCATGCCGTTGGTGATCCGTAGACCGGTGCCGGACAGCAGGTCGTCGGGGAGGCCGTAGCCGAGGAAGCCCTCGATGATGCCGAGGAAGAGCATCCCGAAACCGATCAGCCAGTTCAGCTCACGCGGCTTGCGGAACGCGCCGGTGAAGAACATCCGCAGCAGGTGCACCATCATCGCGGCGATGAACAGCACGGCCGCCCAGTGGTGGATCTGCCGCATCAGCAGACCGCCGCGGACGTCGAACGTGATGTCCAGCGTGGAGGCGTAGGCCTCCGACATGTGCAGACCCTTGAGCAGGCTGTACGAGCCCTGGTACTCGACCTCGGCCATCGAGGGCTTGAACCAGAACGTCAGGAAGGTGCCGGTCAGGATCAGGATGATGAAGCTGTAGAGCGCGATCTCGCCCAGCATGAAGGACCAGTGGTCCGGGAAGATCTTCCGCAGGTTCTTCTTCCCGATCTTCGCGATGCCGAGGCGATCGTCGACCCACTTGACCGGTCCAGGGAACTCTGTGTTTGTTGACACTGTTGTCACCCTCGTTCGAAGAAGCTCGGGCCGACCGGCTCGTGGAAGCCGCTCTGCGCAACCAGGTAGCCCTCACTGTCCACTGCCAACGGTAGCTGAGGCAGCGGGCGGGCAGCAGGGCCGAAGACGACCTTGGCGCTGTCGGCCAGGTCGAAGGTCGACTGGTGGCACGGGCACAGCACGTGGTGCGTGGTCTGCTCGTACAGCGAGATCGGGCAGCCGACGTGGGTGCAGATCTTCGAGTAGCACAGGATGCCGTCGATGCCCCAGTTCTCCCGGCCCGGCTTGGTGCGGATCTCGCTCGGCTTGATCCGGACGACGATCACCGCGGCCTTCGCCTTGGCGTTCTGGTACTCCGACGCGTTCTCCTCCTGCAGCGGGGCCAGGTTGGCCGGCGCCGCGTTGACCAGCTGGCCGACGACCAGGTCGGACGGCTTGATCGGGCGGTCGGTGACGTCGTTGACGACCCGGATGCCCTTCGCCCAGATCGTGTTGTAGAGCGCCCGGCCCGGCAGCGGACCGAGGTCGCGGAGCAGCACGACGGCCGGTAGGCCGAGGACGCCGAGCGCGCCGATCAGCGAGTTGCGGATCATCTTGCGCCGGCCGAAGCCGGACTCCTCCGTGCCTTCCTTGAAGGCCTCGGTGATCTCGGCGATCTGCTGCGGCGACGAGTGAGCGGCGTGCCGCTCCTCGGAGATCTCCTCGTCGACCATCAGCTTCTTGGCCCACTGGATCGCACCGGCCCCGATCAGGAACAGCGCGAGCCCGATGCACAGGCCGATGATCATGTTGTTCGCGTTGCCGGACAGCGGGCCGAACTCGAGGATCGAGTCCCGCGGTACGGCGAAGTACGCCACGCAGGAGCCCAGCACCAGCAGCGTCGCCAGGCCGAACATCCCCGACACCTGGCGCTCGACGCGGTCGGCCGCCTTCGGGTCGATGTCGGTGATCCGCGGCTCGTGCGGCTCCACACCCGGGTCCGCGATCGGTTCGGCCACCTCGACGGTGCCGTGCGCGTCCTCCGGCTTCACCGGCAGATTGTCGTTGCTCATTCGGCCTTCGCTCCCTTGGCCCTGACGCCCTTGGCGCCGATCCAGACCGCTACTGCTACCAGCAGGCCGATCCCGACGAACCAGCCCCACAGGCCCTCGGACACCGGGCCGAGCCGGCCGAGTCCGAACCCGCCCGGGTCCTTCTGAGTCTCCAGCGCCTTCAGGTACGCGATGATGTCGCGCTTGTCCTCCGGCTGCATGACCTGGTCGGAGAAGACCGGCATCTGCTGCGGGCCGGTCAGCATGGCCTCGTAGATGTGCTTCTCACTGACGCCCATCAGCGACGGTGCGTACTTGCCGTTCGGCAGCGCGCCGCCGCGACCGGCGAAGTTGTGGCAGGCCGTGCAGTTGGTGCGGAACAGCTCGCCGCCACGGGTGACCTGCTCGTCGGTGGCCTTGCTCACGTCGTACGACTCGGAGCCCGGGACCGAGGGGCCGGGGGCGAGCGAGGCGACGTACGCGGCCAGGGCCTCGATCTCCTCCTCCGAGTACGCCGGGGCCTTGCGCGGGATCTGCGCGCCCGGCTGCACCGCCGGCATCCGGCCGGTGCCGACCTGGAAGTCGACCGCGGCCGCGCCGACGCCGATCAGCGACGGGCCGGCCATCTTGCCCTCGCCGTTCCCGCCGCCCTCGGCGTTCAGGCCGTGGCAGCTGGAGCAGCCGACCGCGAAGAGCTTCTTGCCCTCCTCGATCTGCTGCGACTGGGCCGAGTTGTCCGCCACGGCGTTGTCAGGGGCGAAGGCGGCGTACGCCGACCCCACTGCCAGGAGGCCGAACAGGAGCACGACGAGGCCGGCGGACCGGTGCCGTCGTCGCGCGGAGAGAAAGCGCGCCGGTGACAAGGAAGGTCTCTTCTCACTCATTTGAGCAGGTAGATGGTCGCGAACAGGGCGATCCAGACCACGTCGACGAAGTGCCAGTAGTACGACACGACGATCGCCGAGACGGCCTGTTCGTGGGTGAACTTACGAGCCATGTACGTCCTGGCCAGGACGAACACGAAAGCGATGAGGCCGCCGGTCACGTGCAGACCGTGGAAGCCGGTGGCCAGGTAGAACACCGATCCGTACGCGTTCGACGAGATCGTGATGCCCTCGTGCACCAGTTCGGCGTACTCGGTCACCTGGCCGGCGATGAAGACCGCGCCCATCACGTACGTGAGGATGAACCACTCACGCATGCCCCAGGAGCGGATGTTCAGCACCGAGCCGGTCCGGCCGACGCGGCCGTGCTCGGCCGCGAAGACACCGAACTGGCAGGTGAAGGACGACGCCACCAGGATCGTCGTGTTCACCGCGGCGAACGGGACGTTCAGATGGTGCGTCATGACCTCCCACAGCGTCTCCGTGCCCGGAGCGGCTGCGGCGGTCGTCACCGACCGGATCGTGAAGTACGCCGCGAACAGGGCGGCGAAGAACATCAGTTCGCTCGAGAGCCAGACGATCGTGCCGACACTGACCATGCTGGGACGGTCGTGGTGTCCGTGTTCACGAGACGCTGGGAGCGCGGTTGCAGTGGCCACGCGGTCATTATGTCGGTCCTCGTATCAACTGACACGACCACCCCCATGCATGTCGGCAACTAAGTGTTTCTACTGTGGAAGCGTGCTTCCCCTTCACGCCACGCCCGGCGACCGGATCGAGCCGCTGACGCCGGTCAGGTTGCTGACGGCATGGACCTTCGAACCGGTGTTACTCGCCGTGATCGTCGTCCTCGGAGCGGTCTATCTGTACGGCGTCCACAGGCTGCGCAAACGCGGTGACAAGTGGTCCCGCGGCCGGACGTTCGCGTTCGTCGGCGTGGGGCTGGGAAGCGCCGTGATCGCCACCCAGTCGGCGATCGGCACCTACGACACGGTCCTGATCAGCGTGCACATGGTGCAGCACATGATCCTGTCGATGCTGACCCCGCTCGCGTTGGCGCTCGGCGCGCCGGTCACGCTGGCGCTCCGGACGCTGCCGCAGCAGCCGCGGAAATGGTTGCTCTCCGTGTTGCACTCGCGGTTCGCGAAGGTGATCTGCTTCCCGATGGTCGGCTTCACGCTGTTCGTCCTGAGCCCCTGGGCGCTCTATTTCAGCGGCTGGTACGACGCCACGCTCCGGTCGGCCGTGCTGCACGACTTGCTCCACGTGCACTTCATCCTGGTCGGCTCGCTGTTCTTCTGGCCGCTGCTCGGGCTCGACCCGGTGCCCGGCCGGGTGATCTACCCGTTCCGGCTGATCCTGACGTTCCTCACACTGCCGTTCCACGCCTTCCTCGGCATCACGATCATGTCCGCGAACAAGCTGATCGCCGAGGACTGGTACACCAGCTTCGGCCGCTCCTGGTCGCCGTCGCCGCTGCGCGACCAGTACATCGCCGGCGGTCTGTTGTGGGGCTCCGGCGACATCGTGGGACTGGTGTTCTTCGCCGTACTGTTCGTCCAATGGGTGCGTGAGTCACAGCGTGAGGCGCGTCGTGAGGACCGGCGCCTGGACCGGTTGGAGGAACAGGCTCGCCGGACTGGACAGGCGCCCCGGTAGCATTCCGGGTGTCCAGTCGTCTTTTGAACAAGCTTGGGATGGATCGATGAGTTCAGAGCGTCCGCTGAAGGTCCTGGTCTACAGCGACGACCGTACGACGCGGGAGTCCGTCCGGCTGGCCCTCGGCAAGCGGCCGGCGGCCGATCTGCCCGAGCTCGAGTACGTCGAGTGCGCCACCGAGCCGGCCGTCATCAAGACCATGGACAAGGGCGGGATCGACCTGGCCATCCTGGACGGCGAGGCTGTCCCGGCCGGTGGCATGGGGATCGCCCGGCAGTTGAAGGACGAGATCTTCCAGTGCCCGCCGGTGCTCGTCATCACCGGCCGCCCGCAGGACGCCTGGCTGGCGACCTGGTCGCGGGCCGAGGGCGCGGTTTCGCACCCGATCGACCCGATCAAGCTGGCCGAGGTCACCGCGGACCTGCTCCGCCAGCGGCTGGCCAAGCTGCCCGCCACCACCGCCTGACGCAGGATGGGCGCCTACAGCTGGCCCCAGGTACTCAATCCGCTGCTGCGGCGTGAGGACCTCGAGGCATCCGCCACCGCATGGGCGATGGAGCAGATCCTGTCCGGCGCGGCCTCGCCCGCGCAGCTCGCCGGGTTCGTGATCGCGCTGCGTTCCAAGGGCGAGACGGTGACCGAGGTCGAGGGCCTGGTCGCGACGATGCGCGACTTCGCCACCCGGATCGCGGTGTCCGGCCGGACGCTCGACGTCGTCGGCACCGGCGGTGACCAAGCCCACACGGTGAACATCAGCACGATGTCCGCGATCGTCGCCGCGGGCGCCGGCGCGAAGGTGCTGAAGCACGGCAACCGCGCGGCGTCGTCGGCCTGTGGAGCGGCCGACGTCCTCGAGGAACTGGGCATCCCCCTCGACCTGACCGCGGACCAGGTGGCCGAGGTGGGGGAGCGGGTCGGGATCACATTCTGCTTCGCTCCGGCGTTCCACCCCGCGTTGCGGCATGCCGCCGTACCTCGTCGTGAGCTCGGGGTGCCGACCACGTTCAACTTCCTGGGTCCGCTCGCGAACCCGGGCAACCCGTCGGCACAGGCAGTCGGTGTCGGCGACGGCCGGATCGCCGGGCTGATGGCCGGCGTACTGGCGCGGCGCGGGATCGACGCGCTGGTGTTCCACGGAGACGACGGGCTGGACGAGCTGACTACGCGTACGACGTCGCAGGTGTGGATCGTCGGCGGTGGAGAGGTCGAGGGGCCGATCACGCTCGACCCGCGGGAGCTGGGCATCGAGCCCGTGTCCGCGGACGCTCTGAGGGGCGCTGACGCGACGTTCAACGCGAAGGTCGTGCGCGCACTCGTCGAGGGCGAGCCGGGGGCGGTGCGGGACGTCGTACTGCTGAACGCCGGCGCGGCGCTGGCGGCGTACACGCCAGAGGCAGGCAGCCTGACGGAGCGGATCCGGACCGGGATGGATCGTGCGGCCGAGGCGATCGACTCCGGGGCGGCGAAGGACGTGCTGGACCGGTGGATCGCTGCCTGCGCCGAGGTGCGCGGCTGATCGTTCGTAATGGAAGGGGCCGGCGGGGTGTTCCCCGCCGGCCCTTTCTACTTGCTCAGCTTCATCTGGGTGACCTTGTAGCGCCAGACGTTCTGCCAGGCCGGGGTGGAGCCCGCGAGGTCGGCGACCGACACCGCCGCCGTACCGTCACCGCGGTCGACGACCGCGATCATGATCGTGGAGAACGTCTCCGGTAGCTTCGCCACCTTGACCGGGACCTTGGCGACGATCTCGTGGCCCGGATGGCCGTTGACCGTGATCGGCTTGTGGACGACGCTGCCCTTGATGACCTGCGTGTCCTTGTCGTACAGGTTGACGAGCGCGCGACCGCCGACCTGGCTCGCAGCCTCCTTGAGACCGGCCGGGGTGTTCGTGTACGCGATCTCCGGCGGGAGCTGACCGAAGGCGACGTAGTTGCCCCAGCTCCTGCCCTTGACGTAGTTGCTGTGCACCGTCAGCCAGATCGCGGCGCCGCCCCACAGACCGGTGCGCTCGTAGGTGTTGCCCCAGGCCGAACTCATGATCGGCATCGTGTCGTTGTTGGAAGCAACCATCTCGGTGCCGAGCACCTTGCCGAACGGCGTCGGCGTCTTCGTCGGCTTCGCCGACGGATTGACCGTCTCCATCGGCTTCCCCACGGTGGGCAACGGCACCGGGGCAACGGCCTCGGCCTTGGTCCAGACCCACCCCACACTCAACCCAGTGGCAGCCAACGCCGCCAACACCAGAACCACAGCCCCAATAGCCCGAGCCCGCCCATTACCCCCCAAGGCAATCGCTCCAGCACCGTCCCCACCCGAGTGCGCCCTCGCCGTACCAGCACCGTGCCCACCCGAGTGCGCACCGACGGCTCCCGCGCGGTGGCCGCCCGAGTGCGCCCCCGCACCCTGCCCACCTGCTTGCGCGCCCGCCGCCCAGGGCCCCTGCCCACCGGCCGACCCAGCACCTTGGCCGGCGCCGGGCCCGCCCGCGGCAGCACCCTGCCCACCCGCCGCTCCAGCACCCTGCCCAGTCGCGCCCGCGGCGTACGGCCCAGCCGCCCGCGAAATCACCTCAGTGAACGCCAACGGCGGCCCACCCTGAGTCCCACCGCGAGATCCCGCCTGCTGTCCACCCTGCGGTCCACCTTGCTGCGGACCCTGCTGCCCACCCTGCGGCCCACGTTGCTGAGGACCCTGCGGCCCGGCCTGCGGTCCGCCCTGCTGAGAGCTCTGCTGACCGAACTGCGGCCGCCCAGGCTGAGGTCCGGTCGCCTGCACCTGCCAGCCACCCGCCTGCTGCACCTGCTGCTGCACACCCCACATCTGCCCCGCCTGGCCCTGCCCCGGACCCGCCTGTGCAGGACCCGGCTGTCCGGGACGTGAGTGCGGTTGCCCCGGTTGCTCGGCTTGTGGTTGGCCTGCCTGTGATTGTGACGGCTGACCCTGCTGTGGCGGCACCGGCCGCTGGCCGCCGTACTGCTGACCAGCCGGAGGAGCCGCATGCTGCGGCCGCACCTGCTGCGGACCCGCCTGGTGCGGTCCTGGCTGCCGCGTGCCTGGCTGCGGCCGTGTGCCCGGCTGCGGTGCGGTCGGCTGCTGGGGGTTCGCTGGCTGCGGGGGCTGGCTGGTCCAGTGCTGTGGTGGGGCTGCGTGCTGCGGCCGGACCGATGGCGGGGGAGGCGGCGCCGGAGCAGGTGACTGCCCGAACAACGCATCCGACGAACCAGCCTGCCCCGAACCCTGCGGCTGTCCCGGACCCTGTGCCTGTCCCGGACCTTGCGGCTGTCCCGGACCCTGTGCCCGGCCGGGGGTTTCCGGCCGGGTGGTTAGCCAGGGGTTGGGGGCGGGAGGCGCTTGAGGAGTGCCGGCCAGGGGGTCGGGGGACTGTGGGCGTGCGGAGCTGTCCGGCGTGCCCTCCGGGGTGTTGGGGCGCGCGGGGTTCTGGTCTTCGTTCTCAGCCAACGTTGATTCCTAGGTAGGCCTGGTCCGCGGCCTTCTTCAGGTCCGGGCGGTTGTTCGGGATGCCGCTGATGTACGCGACCGCGGTCCCGTCACCGAGGTCGAAAACGGCCACCGTCAGGGTAAGCACCCGATCGGTCACCGCGGTCGTCGTCGCGGTCACGGTCTGCTGGAAGACCCAGCCCGCCTTTTCCGTCCGCTTCACGGGGCCGTTGGCGACCGTCTTGAAGGTCACCGGGATGTTCCCGTACATGTTTTCGCGCAGCTTGATCGACAGCGACGCCGCGGTCGCCTTCGGGTCCCCGTTGAACCCGGACCCGGTACCGAGCCCGCCGACGAAGATGTCCGCGCTCCAGTCGTCCTGCTCGACGACGTCCTCCTTCAGGACGATGCGCTGCCCGTTCGAGTTGATCAGCTGCTCGACGAGGCGTTTGCGGTCCGACCACGGCGGGTTCCGGCGCGGGAACGAGATCGCGTCCGACGCGATCCGCCCGGCACCTTCGTGCAGCTTCGGGTCCTTCGACTGACCGGGCTTGGTGCTGGACTGGTTCGTCGGCGAGGGCGAGCCGCTCTGCGTCGTCGTACCGGTCGGATCGGGTTTGGCCGTCGTGTCGTCCCCCTTGGTGAGCAGGACCACCGCAGCGACGATCAGCAGCACGACCGCGACGCCACCGCCGATGATCAACGGCATCTTCCCGCCGAACGGACCACCACCGCCGGAGCTCTTGGACTTCTTCTTGCTCTTACCGTCCCGCTTGCCGACGCCGGAACTCAGGTCGGTCTGACCGCCCCAAGCCTCGTTCCCGTCGTCACCCCACGCACGCTGCGTCTGCTGATCGCCCCAAGCCTGCGTGCCACCCTGCTGCACGCCGGCGCCCTGCTGGGCGCCCCACTGCTGCTGGCCAGTCTGCTGCGCTGTCTGCTGGTTGCTGGACTGCTCCACGGGCCAGGACTGCCCGCCCCATGACTGGTCGCCACCTTGCTGACCGGTCTGGGCGCCTGCAGCTGCCTGCTGTCCCCACGGCCCTGATTCCTGTACGCCGTGCTGGTCGCCTGCACCCCAGCCGTCGTCGGCCGGCGCGGTCTGTGCCGCACCCGTGCTCTGGCCACCGGACTGCTGTCCGCTCCAGTTCTGGTCCTGGGCAGGTGTCTGCTGCTGAGGCTGGTCGCCCCAGAGCTGCACCGGCTGCTCCGGAGCGGTGTCCGTGTCGGACGCCCCCGGCACGGTCCAGAGCGGAGCGGCCTCCTTCGGCGTCTTCGGATCCTCGTCTTCCGTAGCCTCGACACCCCACGCGGGGACGTCGCTCGCCTCCTGGTCCTGCCCGTCTCCGGACTGGCTGCCCCAGTTCGGCTGCAGCTGGCCGGCCGCCTCAGCTTCGTCCACCGCCTGCTCCGCAGCCAGCTCGTCCGCGGCCCGCTCATCAGCCACCAGCGCCGCCCGGTCATCCGCGGCCTGCGCTGCCTGTACGTCGGCGGTGGTTGCAGAGGGTGTGGTCGCTGAGGGGGCGGACTGGGTGGCCGTGGTGTCGTCGGTCGGGTCCGGGGCGAGCTTGAGGGTCCAGCCGCTGGACTGGTCCTCCGGCTGTACGTCGGCGTCAGCCGCGGCCTGTGCTGCTTCGAATTCTGAGATCTCGCGCTGCGTCCAGTGTTCCGGCGGCGCGGGGGCGAGCTCCGGTGCACCCCAGGTCGCGCGGGCACGATCCGCCGGACTCTCGTCCTCCGCAGCAGACGCCGAGGAGGCAGGTTGATCGGCAGAGGGGGAGGGCACAGCGTCCGGCGAGACCGCGCGCAGGCGCGGGCCGCTGGGTGCAGGGTCGTCGTTGCCGGTGGAAGGTGAGTCCCACAGTTGCGGGGTGGCGGCAGGCTGCCACCAGCCGCCTCCGCCTGCTTGCTCGGCCTGAGCCGCGTCGCCGGCACCGGTCTCCTGCACCGCCCGCAGCCCAGGCGCCTGCGATTCAGTGTGCACAGGCTGAACGGGCTGCTGTTCGGTGCCCCAGTTCTCAGGGGGCGTTTGCTGCGGGGCCTGGTTGTCTGGCGTGGGCTGGTCGTACGACGTGAACTGATCGGCCGACCACGGCTGCTCGTTGGCTGACCACGGCTGCTGTTGGGTCTGCTCTAGGTCAGCCGTTCCAGGGTTGCCCTGCTGCTGCGGCCACGGGTCCGGTTGGGCAGGCCAGGACTGTTGCTGGGTCTGCTCGGTGTCTGGGTTGGCCTGTTCGTAGGAGGTGAACTGGTCGGCTGACCACGGCTGCTGGTTCGCGGACCACTGCTGCTGCGACGGGTCTGCGGGGGCGGACTGCTGCTCCGGCCACTGCTGCTGTGCGGACCACGGTTGCTGTTGGGTCTGCTCCTGGTCGGGCGTCGTCGGGTTGCCCTGGTCGTGGGGAGCGCCTTCTGCGGGCCACTGCTGGGTCTGCTCGGAGTTGGGGTCAGTCTGCTCGTACGAGCTGAACTGGTCCGCTGACCACGGCTGCTGATCCGCCGACCAGGGCTGCTGGTTACCTGACCACGGCTGCTGGTTCGCGGACCACTCCTGCTGCGACGGGTCGGCAGGGCCGGACTGCTGCTCCGGCCACTGCTGCTGCCCGGACCACGGCTGCTGAGCGGGCTCAGGCTGCGCGTCCTGCTGCTGCGCAGGCCAGGACTGCTGCGGGCCGGGCTCAGGGTCTGGTTGCGCCGGCCAGGACTGCTGCTGAGCGGGCTCAGGGTCTGACTGTGCGGGCCAGGACTGTTGCTGCGTCGGCTCGGGGTCTGGTTGCGCCGGCCAGGACTGTTGTTGCGCAGGCTCGGCCGGCTCAGAAGGCGTGGGGTCGGCTTTGGCCGTGGACTCGTCGGCCGCGGCGGCTAGCTCCGCGGCCTTGTCCTCGTGCTCGGTCTTGTTGGTCCACTTCTCCCCGTTCCAGAAGCGGATCGTGTGCGGCTGACCGGTGGGGTCGGGGTACCAGCCTGCGGGCGGGTTGCTCATCCGCGTCCTCGCTTCGGCACCGGCGCGGAGGCGCGGACCTGCTCGGCAAGAAACTGACCACGGACGTTCATGTATTCACCGTAACTTCAGCTCGTGTCAGTCGGGTCGGTTAGTCCAGTCCCTGAGGACCTAGACCCCGTTCTCCTCGCCCAGGCTGAACGCCGCTTCCAGGTCGTGGCTCGAGTAGGCGCGGAACGCGATGTGCGTCTCGGTGCTCAGCACGCCCGGCACCCGGTTGACGTGCTCGGGGATGACGGTGGCCAGGTCGTCGTGCCGCGCGACCCGGACGAGGGCGATCAGGTCGAGCCCCCCGGTCACGGAGTACACCTCGCTGACGCCGTCGATGGCCGCCACCTGCTCGGCGACCTCAGGGATCCGTGCGACGTCGGCCTTGATGAACACGATCGCGGTGACCATGCCGTCCTCTCCTAACACCCATCCAGAACTCACACCTCAACGGGCTGAAGCATAGTGCGGCCGAGCCGCCGCAACGCCCTCGAACCCGAGATCCGCGACCTGGTGACGCTGCGCTGGGCGATGGTCCCGCCCGGCGGGGAGAGGCACTTGCCATCGGCATCGATCTTCTCCTGCTCGCCCCTGACGGCCGGATCCGCGCCGACTACCAGTTCATAGAGGCCTAACTGACCCGAGCAGGGCCGAGCGGGCGGAGGCTGCGGCGGCGTTCGGTGGGGTGCTGGTGGTGGTCGGTGTGTGAGTTGTCGAGGCGCGTGAGGTGCCGCCCGGCGCCGCCGACCGGGCAGGTCCAGGTGCCGTCCATCTCGACCAGGCGGATGCCGGGAAGCTCGAGCCAGCGCAGGATCAGCTCGATCTCCTCCGGCGACGCCGCCGCGACCGGCCCGATCCCGGGCAATACCGTCTCCGCCGACGCGCGCAACATCTCCAGATGCGGCCGCGGGTCCGTCCCGCGCGGGCTGAACCCGGCCGCCGCCAGCCGGCCGCGACGGATCACGTGCAACTCCCAGCCGCCGTCGTCGGTCCGCCTGGCGGCACAGATCTCGGCGCACCCGGTCACCGACGCCATCCGCTGCATCCGCGCCGAACTCCGCACGAACGCGCTCAACCGGTCCCGATGGACCGCGGCGTCCTCGAACCGCTCGTCCGCGGACAGTACGTCGATCCGCCGGTCGAGCGCGTCCACCACGGGCGTCGGGTCCACGGTCAGCGCCGAGCGCAGCCCCTCGACGAATTCGCCGTACGAATCCATTGAGATCCGCCCGTCGCAGGGCGCGACGCAGCGGCCCATCTCGGCCAGCACGCACGGCGACAACTGCGGGTGCTTGGACATCCGCGCGGTGCACTGCCGGATCGGGAACGCCTCGTGCAGCGCGGCCATCGCCCGCTCGGCCGTCTTCCGCGAGCTGAACGGCCCGAGATACCCGGCGTCGTCGTCACGCACCTGTTTGACCAGCGACAACCGCGGAAACGGTTCGACCGTGACCTTCAGCCAGTGCTGCCGCTCCGGGAACTTGGACCGCCGGTTGTACCGCGGTTTGTGCTCCGCGATCAGCCGCAGCTCCCGTACCTCGGCCTCCAGCGGCGTCCCGCACTCGATCCCGCGGACGGCGGTCGCGATGCCGACCATCTCGCCGATCCGGTTCCTGGTCTCGGAGGCGGTGAAGTACGAGCGGACCCGCGTGCGCAGGTCCTTGGACTTCCCGACGTACAGCACCTCGCCGCGGTCGTCGGTGAACAGGTACACACCCGGTGCGTGCGGCAACGACTCGGCCAGGTGGCGCTTGGCCCGGACGGCCGGCGCGACCCGGGACGAGAACGTCTGCAGATCCTCCACCGTTTGCACGCCCAACGACCCGACCCGCTCGAACAGCCCGTGCAGCACGTCGACGGTGGCGCGGGCGTCGGACAGTGCGCGGTGGTTCGGCGTGGTCGTCGTACGGAACAGCTTGGCCAGCGTGCCGAGTTTGCAGTTCGGCGCCTCGTCGGGGGTGATCACGCGGCGGGCCAGCAGCGCGGTGTCGACGACCGCGAAGTCGGGCCAGTCGTACCCGTGCACCAGGCTCTCGTGTTTCAGGAAGCCCATGTCGAACGGCGCGTTGTGCGCGACCATCACGCAGCCCTTTGCGAACTCGAGGAACGCGGGCAGCACCGACTCGATCCGGGGGGACGTGGCAACCATCCCGTTCGTGATGCCGGTCAATACGGCGATGAACGGCGGGATCGTCTCCGACGGGTTCACGAGCGTCTGGAACTCGCCGATCACCTCGCCCGCGCGCACCTTGACCGCGCCGATCTCGGTGATACCGCCCTCGCCCGGTGGATTGCCCGTGGTCTCCAGGTCGACGACGCAGAACGTGATGTCGCGCAGCGGCGTACCCAGGTCGTCGAAGCTGTGCTGCACACCGCGGATCGGCAGCAAAGGATCCGAGGCCGTCGCATGCCCTGGGCTGGTCATGGTCACGACGCTAGGAGCCGCCACCGACAATTCCGCAGGTGACACGCCTGCGAGTCGACTAGGCTCTCTATATGCGTACACAGGCGATCACTGCGATTCCGGGCCGGAAGCCCGCTCGCTGTGGTCTGCGTCACTGGCCCAGCAGCTGCTGCCAGCTCGTCGTTCCGGCCGGACTGCGGACCGGTGACTGAGGCCGGCACCGCCGCGAGCTCCGCCGCTACGACTTTGCCTGAACCGGTCCGGCAACGCGTCCTGACCCTCGCCGCGCACGCACTCGGCCAGTTGCCCGCGTCCGACATCCCTGCGCCGCTGCGACGGTTCGCCAGTTTCGCGCCGGCGAAGCGGGCGAAGTTGTCCGCCTCGGTGCTCGGGCCGATCCTGGAGACCGACGACCATTTCCGCCGGCTCGCCGCCTTCGAGGTACGGCGGGAGCACCCGGAACTCGGTGATGCGGTGGCCGACGGTATCGCCGTACCGGCCGCGGATCCGGTCGAGGTCGCCGCGCTCGCGTACCTGCTCCGCCCGGACGACTGGGAGCAGCACATCGCCGCGGCCGCCCAGGTCCCGGTGGAGAATCCGCGCGCCGACGAGGAAGCCGTCAACCGGCTCGCAGACCAGCTCGACCAAGCGCGCACCGAGACCCGGCAGGTCCGCGAACGGCTTCGTGAACAGGTCAACGAGCTCAAGGCCGAGAACGTCACGCTCCGCCGCAAGCTCAACGAGGCGCGGCAGCGGATCACCGGTCTGCAGACCGAGGTCGAGCAACGCACCAAGGAGGCCGAGACCGCCGACGAACGGGTCGACGCGGCGCGGGCCGAAGTCGAGCGTGAGCTGCGCAAGCTCCGCACGCGGATCACCGAACTGGAAGCGGTCGAGCACGCGGCCCGACGTACGGCGGGACAGGAGCGGGAGCTCGCGTCGACGCGCACCCGGCTGTTGCTCGACACGTTGCTCGAGGCAGCGAGCGGCCTGCGCCGCGAACTGGCGCTGCCGCCCGGGGGAGAGCTCCGCCCGGCGGACACCGTGGCCGGCTCCGAGCCCGAGGCGGCCCCGATCGGACGTACGGCGCCTGAGGACGACCCGGCGTTGTTCGACGAACTGCTGGCGTTGCCCCAGGTGCACCTGATCATCGACGGCTACAACGTGACGAAGACCGCCTGGCCGAACTCGCCGTTGCACTCGCAGCGTCAGCGACTCGTCACAGCTCTGGGCGCACTGGTCGCGCAACGCCGGATCGAGGTCACTGTGGTGTTCGACGGCGCCGAGCTGTCGGGTCCGGTGCAGCTGAATCCACCGCGTGGTGTGCGGGTGCGGTTCAGCCCCGCCGGAGTGATCGCCGACGAGGTGATCCGGCAACTGGTCCGCGCCGAGCCCCCCGGTCGCCCGGTCGTGGTCGTCTCCACCGACCGCGAGGTTGCCGACAGCATCATCCAGCTGGGCGCCCGCTCACTGTCCGCGAGCAGCCTGACAGCACGCATCGCACGCACCTGACAACAGAAATTGTCGGCGGGGTTCTCTAGCGTCCTTCTCAGCCGGATGCAAGTCCGGGTGCTTCCCCACTTGGAGGATGTTGTGCTGATCGACTGCGACGCTTGTGTGATGAAGGGTCCCGGCTGCCAGGACTGCGTCGTCACGGTAGTGCTCGGATTCTCGGAGGAACGCTCCGGCAGCCTGCGCATCGACGACGACGAGAAGGCGGCCCTGGACGCGCTCGCCGACTCGGGCCTGGTGCCACCGCTGCGCCTCGTGCACGCGGTCAGTAGTGTCGAGCCGGACATTGCTGCCGAATCGCCTGCCGGAGAAGACGAAACGGCCGTTGGGTCGGGTTGATCCTTCGTTAATTTTCGATCAAACCCGAGGGGCGAATTGCACTGGTCACGAAACGGTCACTACTGTTACGTCTCGTTGCCTCAGGGTGTCGGCCGCTCCGGCCGACCGGGCAGCGGCAAGCCGAGGGAGTGATCCGGCGGATCCCGTGGACAGCTGTCCACGGAGAGCCTGGTCAACGGGGACGGCGCGAGCAGAGGAAGGGACCGACCGGGCTGTGTCCATCGGACGCATCAACCGCACCAGGGGAATCGCCCTCGCCGCCATCACCAGCACCGCTGTCGTCGCGGGAGTGATCTTCATCCAGGGAGCGGCGGACGCCGACCCGAAGCCCACTCTGGAGCAGGCGAAGCAGCAGATCGCCACGCTCCAGCACCAGGCCGAAGAGGCGGGTGAGTCGGCCAACGACCTGCGCGGGCAGATCACCGCGTCGTCCGCCCGGGTGAAGGCCCTGCAGGCCGGTATCGCCAAGCAGCAGGCCCAGGTGGACTCGGTGAAGCGGCAGATCGGCTCGCTCGCGGTGGCCGGCTACCAGACCTCGGGCATCTCCACGACGGCGCAGCTGCTGCTGTCGAGCAACCCGGACCAGTTCCTCAGCCAGGCGTCCACCGCCCAGGCCTTCGCCGGCCAGCAGAACTCGGCACTGCGTCGCTTCCAGGTCGCGCAGGGCAAGCTGACCGACCTGCAGGCGAGCGAACAGACCGAGCTGGCCGCGCTGCAGGCCGTGCAGGCCAAGCAGGACGCGCTCAAGAATCAGCTCCAGTCCAAGCTCGACGCCGCCGAGAAGGTCCTCGACAAGCTCAGCGATGCCGAGCGGAAGCGGATCGAGGAAGAGAACGCCAAGGAGGCGGAGGAGGCGCGCAAGCAGCGCCCGACCCGCGACGGCGACCGGACCGGCGACGACAAGGACCTCCCGAACGTTCCGGCCAGCGGCCGCGCGAAGATCGCGATCAACGCCGCCCTGTCCCAGCTCGGTGACTCCTACGTCTGGGGCGCCGCAGGTCCCAACTCGTACGACTGCTCGGGCCTGACCATGTACGCCTGGGGCAAGGCCGGCGTTTCCCTCTCGCACTCGTCGAAGGCGCAGGCCAGCGAGGGCCGCCGGGTCAGCAAGTCCGAGCTCATGCCGGGCGACCTGGTCTTCTTCTTCAGCCCGATCAGCCACGTCGGCATCTACCTCGGCAACGGCCGGATCGTCCACGCTCCCCGTCCGGGCAAGAGCGTCGAGATCAGCCCGCTCGACGAGAACCCGTACAACACCGCGGTCCGTCCGGGCTGACCTGCCACGTTGACATACTCATCGGCTCCGGGGGTTCTCCCCGGAGCCGATGCGTTTGATGGTGATGCCGTAGTGTCGGAGGAGGCCGGGTGTCCCGCCTGACTGGGGCAGGTGAGCAGCGAGGGGCCGAGGTGATCGACGAGCACGGCGATACGATTCCGTTGCCGGTGATCCCGTCGGCCGATCACGCTGAGGAGCCGATCGACCACCTGTCGGAGTCGTACGTCGGCGGTCCGCAGCGCCCGCCGTTCGCGCCGATCCTGAAGAAGGTCGCCCTCGGTGTCGCCGTCTGCCTGGTCGCCGGTGCCGGGTACGCCGGGCTCCAGCACATCGCCAACGCCCCGGCCGATCCGAACGGCGTCGGAGCGCACCAGCCGTCGCAGTCGACCTCGAGCACGCCTGATCAGGCCCAGGCCGGAGTACAGCGGGCGGTCGCGGGCGAAGCGGTGCTGCAGAAGATGACCGACGCGGTCGAGAACGAGGATCGCACCGAGTTCCTGAACACGATCGACCCGAAGGCCACGGCGTTCCGGACCAGCGCACGGACGATCTTCAGCAACCTCAGCGCGCTCCCGCTCGGCACCTTCCAGTTACGTTACGTGAGCGACGACAGCGCTGCCCTGACCCCGGACCGGCAGGCCGAGCTCGGCGGGACGCAGTCCTGGCTGGCGCAGGTCGAGGTCTCCTGGCAGCTCTCCGGGTACGACGTGAAGCCCGCGCGCGAGACGCTCCCGGTGACGTTCGTGACCCGCGACGGCAAGACGTACGCCGCCTCGTTCTCGGAGCGGTTCGTGGCGGGACAGCGTCGGCCGGTGTGGGCGCTCGGCCCGATCGACTTGGCCAAGGGCAAGCACAGCCTGGTGATCAGCCTTGACTCGGAGTCGGAGGCCAGAAGCTACGTTTCGGTCGCCGACAAGGCGGTCGAGTCCGTGACGAAGGTGTGGGGCAAGGGCTGGCGGCAGAAGGTGGTCGTCTACCTGCCCGCGAAACAGGCCCAGATGGAAGGTGTTCTCGGCGCGCAGCCGAACACCTATACCCAGATCGCTGCCGTCACGATGGCCGAGCTGGACACGCCGGCGGTCGGCGCGCCGGTGCGGATCGTCGCGAACCCGAAGCTGTTCGAGGAACTCGGCAAGCAGGGCCGACGGATCGTGCTGACTCACGAGACCACGCACGTCGCGTCGACCGCGACCGCGTCGCCAGTGCCGTTGTGGCTCGCCGAAGGCTTCGCGGATTATGTCGCGTTCACCGCCGTACCCGTGCAGGACGAGTCGGCGGCGAAGGAGTTGTTCAAGGCGGTGCGTGCGGGGAAGGTGCCGGCCACGTTGCCGACACCGGAGGCGTTCGCGGCGTCGGCGACCGAGTTGCCGCAGGCGTACGAGTCGGCGTGGCTGGCCTGCCGGCTGATCGCCGAGCGCGAGGGACAGGACAAGCTGGTGAAGTTCTACCGGGCCGTGCACGCGTCGAAGACCTCGACCGGGCTGCCGGACGCGTTCAAGTCGGTGCTCGGGATGACCGAGGCCGAGTTCGTCGCGGAGTGGCAGAAGTACCTCGAGCGGCTCGCCGGTGCCTAAGAAAGCTTCCAGTCCGTGGGCGCCTCGCGCCGCGGGTGGGCTGCTGGCGCTCGCGCTGGTCTTCACGATCGCCGTCACCACGCCGTGGCACCTGATCGATCTGCCGAAGCCGGACGCCGCGCTGGACTTCACGGCCGCGGAGATCGCCCGCCAGAACGCGTACCGGCACGAGATCCTTCGCTGGTCGACGGCGTCCTGGATCATCTCGGTCGCGGTCCCGCTGGTGATCGGCTTCAGCCCGCTGGGCCGCCGGTTGTACGACGGTCTGCGCATCCGTTGGTGGTTCCTCGCCGTACCGGTCACGGTGGCCGGGATCGCGCTGATCACCAACCTGCTCACCGTGCCGACCGACGTACTCGCCCAGCGGGTCAGCCTGAAGTACGGGCTGTCCGTGGAGAATTGGCGGTTGTGGGTCTGGGACCGCGGCGTGAACTGGGTGATCACCTCACTCGGCGTCGCGATCCTCGCGATTGTCCTGGTGGCGTTGGCGAAACGCTGGCGCCAGGGCTGGTGGTTGCCTGGGGCAATCGCCGCGGCGCTGCTCGTGCTGGGCGTGTCGTTCGCGTACCCGGTGCTGATCGAGCCGCGGTTCAACGACTTCACGTCGATGCCGGCCGGTGCCCTGCGCAACGACTTCCTGAAGCTCGCGGCCGAGGACGGCGTACCGGTGAAGGACGTGCTGGTCGCGGACGCGTCGAAGCGGACCACGGCCTTGAACGCGTACGTCTCCGGCTTCGGCTCCACCCGTCGGCTGGTCGTCTACGACACGCTCCTGAAGGACACCCCGCCCGCGCAGGTCCGGCTCGTGGTCGCGCACGAACTCGGTCACGCCGCCGAGGACGATGTACTGCACGGCACGTTGATCGGCGTGCTCGGTACGGCGTTCGGCATCACGTTGCTGTACTTGTTGCTCGGGGCCCGGATCGCGGACCCCCGGCGTACGGCGCTGCTCGTCGCGCTGATCGTGGCCGGTACGACGCTGGCGAGCCCGATCCAGAACCTGGTGAGCCGCAAGATCGAGGCGCGTGCCGACTACCACTCGCTCCGGTTGACCAACGACCCGCAGAACTTCGTCGCGATGCAGCACGACCTCGCCGTCCGGAACATCTCGGGACTCGACCCGAGCGCCTGGCGGTACTGGATGTTCGCAAGCCACCCGACCGCGCCGGAGCGGATCGCGATGGGCCGCGCCTGGGCCGCCGAGAACGGCGGCACGGTCCCACCGCTGGCCCAACGATGACCGTCCTGGTCGTCACCAACGACTTCCCGCCACGCCAGGGCGGGATCGAGACGTTCGTCCGCTCGTTGTGCGACCAACTGCCCGACGTCGTCGTCTACACCTCCCGCGAGGTAGGCGACACGGCGTACGACGCGACGCTGCCGTTCCCGGTGATCCGGGACCGGACGTCGATGTTGTTGCCCACGGCCCGTGTCACGAAGCGGGCCGTCGGGCTGATGCGCGAGTACGGCGCCGACCGGATCCTGTTCGGGGCGGCCGCTCCGCTCGGGCTGATGGGTCCGGCGCTGCGGCGGGCCGGTGCGCGGCGGATCGTCGCGATGACGCACGGACACGAGACGTGGTGGGCCGGCGTACCCGGGGCTCGGCAGGCGCTGCGGCGGATCGGTGACGCGGCGGACACGGTGACGACGGTGTCGTCGTGGTGTGCCGATCGGATCGCTCCGGCGTTGTCACCGGCGGCCGCTCAACGGATGCGGAGGCTGACGCCCGGGGTCGACACGCGCCGGTTCGCTCCGGGGTGTGGGGGAGAGCAGATCCGCAAAGGGCTCGGGCTGGACGGCGTTCCGGTGGTTGCCTGTGTGTCGCGGCTGATTCGCCGGAAGGGGCAGGACACGCTGATCCGCGCGTGGCCGCGGGTCCAGCAGTCGGTGCCTGACGCGCGGCTGCTGCTGGTGGGAGGTGGGCCGGACCGCGAATACCTCGAGGAACTGGCGGTGAGCACCGGCGTGGCGGACGCGGTGGTGTTCACGGGGCCGGTTCCGTGGGCCGAGATTCCGCCGTACGTCGATGCTGCCGATGTGTTCGCGATGCCGTGCCGGACGCGGCGGTTCGGGCTGGAGCCGGAGGCGCTCGGCATCGTCACGCTGGAGGCGTCGGCCACTGGCAAACCGGTGCTGGTGGGGGACTCGGGTGGCGCGGCCGACACCGTGATCCACGGGACGACCGGGTACCTGGTCGACCCGTACAACCCGGCGGCCGTCGCCGTGCGCATCGTCGAACTGCTCACCGACCCCCGCGAGTTGGGCGCAGCAGGCCGCGAATGGGTCGAGGCCGAATGGACCTGGGCCCGGTCCGGCGCCACGCTGAGAGAACTGCTGGACACCTGATGCCATGAGTCGTGTACTCTGACCGGCATGCACCGAATGTTCCGACTTGCCGCAGCCGTACGAGCTTCATGCTCTCCGGCTGCCGCGGCCTGACATTCACAGACTTCCACCGGCGACCGGAAACGGTTCGCCGGTTTCGTTGTTTCTGTAGCCCGGTGGTCTGGTTCCGGTCCTGAATTCGACAAGGACGAGAACCATGAGCATCAGCAGGACTTTCATCGACTTCTTCCTCGACCGCGAGCACGTCCCGACGACCGGGTCCACGCTCATTCCGCGGCTCGGCGATGCCGTGCTCTTCACGACCTCGGGGATGCATCCGCTCACGCCGTACCTGGAGGGTGAACCACATCCACTGGGACGCAGACTCGTGGGCATCCAGCGATGTCTGCGAACCACCGATCTCGACGAGGTGGGGGATCCGACCCACCTGACGGTGTTCGAGATGCTGGGCTCGTGGTCGCTGGGGGACTACGGCAGCAACGAGACCCTGCGCTGGGGGTACGAGCTGCTCACCACCCGCTTCGGCCTGGACCCGCAGCGGATGTACGTGACCGTGTTCGGCGGCGACGAGCAGGTGCCGCTCGACCAGGAGTCGCTCCGTACCTGGCAGGAGCTCGGGCTGCCGATCGAGCTGACCACCGACGACAACTGGTGGTCGAACGGCCCGACCGGTCCGTGCGGTCCGGACTCGGAGATCTTCGTCTGGACCGGCGACGGTGAGCCGGAGGGTACGCCGACCACCGACGACCGCTGGGTCGAGGTGTGGAACCACGTGATGATGCGGTACCGCCGCCACGACGACGGTTCGCTCGAGGAGCTCAAGCAGCAGAACATCGACACCGGCCTCGGACTGGAGCGGCTGACGATGCTCCTGGAGGGCCGGCAGTCGGTGTACGAGACCTCGCTGTTCGAGCCGTGGATGCGGATCATCCCGAAGCTGTGGACGCTGGACGAGCGGTCGCAGCGGATCGTCATCGATCACCTGCGGTCCAGCATCGTGATCGTCGGCGACGGCGTGCATCCGTCGAACACCGGCCGCGGGTACGTGTTGCGCCGGTTGATCCGCCGATTGTTGACAATCCTCTGGCAGACCGACGAGTCGCGGTCGCTGTCCGACCTGCCGATCGAGTTGTTCGAGCACACGCTGCACCACTTCCACCAGGGCGAGACGGTGACGCTGATCCGCCGGATCCTGATCGACGAGGAGATCCGGTTCAGCAACCTGCTCGACCGGGGCCGCAAGGTGCTCAGCCACGAGCGGTTCCACAAGTCCCTCGACGACACCGACTACGAGTACCTGCACGAAACCCACGGCCTGCCGCGGGAACTGGTGGACTCGCTCAGGTGACCGGATCCAGTACGTCGGAGCGGGGAGCGTCGGGAATCTCCGGAGACGCGACCTTCCCCACCGACGACTGGGCCACGAAGGCGCCGGCCAGCACGATCACGCCGCCGATGATCTGGTTGGTGCGCAGCGTCTCGCCGAGCAGGATCAGCGCGAAGACACAGGCCGCGACCACCTCGACGTACGCGACCGCACCCGCGATCGGCGCCGAGAGCCGCTGTACGGCGGCCGCACCCGCGAGGTAGGCGACGACCGTGCTCACCAGGATCAGCCACGCGGCCATCACCCAGCCGGGAGCGTGCCGCTGGCCGATCGCGATCGAGTCGACCAGCACGTGCCACGGCGTACCCCACGGTGCCGCGATCAGGGTCAGTACGACGGCGCCGACCACGCTGCCCGCCGCCGTCATCACGAGAGGATCCGCGGCGCCGGTCAACTTGTCGATCAGGATGAAGTACGTCGCCTGGCACGCGGCCGCACCGAGGCCGGCGAGCAGGCCGATCAGATCGAGCTTCAACCCGGACCAGATCTCGGCCACCGTCGCCAGACCGACCACCGCGATACTCACCCCGATCGCGGCCGACCGCGGTACGGCGACCTTCTGGCCGAACTTCAGCCACGCGACCACCAGCACCGGACCGGAGAACTCGAGCATCAGCGCCACGCCGACCGGCAGGCGGCTCGCAGCGACGAAGAACAGCGTCTGGCAGCCGGCGATCCCGGTCAGGCCGTAGAGCACCAGCGCCTTCCAGGACGCCCGCGCCGAGCGCAGCCCGGCGCGACCGCGGAAGGCCAGCACGAGCGGAACCAGCACCGCGGCGGCGCCGAGGATCCGTAACCAGGCCGCCTGCTGCGGCGTGAAACCGGCGCCGATCAGCGCCTTCGCGAACGGGCCCGACCCGCCGAACGTGATCGCGGAGAAGACCGCGAACCCCAACCCCACCGACTTCGTGCTGTACATGGGCATAACGCTCTCATGCCCATTACATGGCTGTCGAGTGTGATCTCAGAGGACGTTCACCGCGCGGGCGGCGACGATCGCGACGGTGAGGAGCGCGATCGCCGACTGGACGCCCATCAGCGTCTTCGTGCGGGCCGTCAGCGGCAGCGTGTCGGTCGGGCTGAACGCGGTCGCGTTGGTGAGCGCGACGTACAGGTAGTCGGTGAATCCGGGCAGCCAGCCCTTCCACCCCGGCAGGTCGACGGTCATCTGCGGAAACAGCAGGTCCGCGCGCTCGGTCTCACGCTCGTGCTCAGGCGCCCGCGCGAACGGGCCGCCGCGGTCGATCTCCCAATACCAGACCGCGAACGCGACCACGTTCGTCACCCAGATCAGCAGAGCGCTCTTGACCAGGACCTTGCCTTGGTTGGCGTCCCCGTTGTTCAGGAAGAAGATCATCCCGGCCAGGTAGTACGCGTTCACCGCGACCAGAACCGCGAGCAGGACGAGCTCCACCGACCGCAGCCAGGGCTCGTCGCGGCGCAGGTGGAACGGGTTCATCCACACCAGCGGCAGCAGCAGAAGTCCACCGAGCAAGGGCATGAGCCACCGCGGGAGCGCGTTGATCTGCGTCGGCACGAGCACCTGCAGCACGAGAACCGCGACCACCGCCAGCGAGGCCGGCCAGCGCCGCGTGTGGCGGGTGCTGGGCGGACGCACCTTCGTCGGCTTGTTCATCTCAGCATTCTCGCGCCGCGGGCCGGTTATCCGACGGAGGCGTCGATGACGGCCTGTCCCACTTCGGTACGGCGGTAGTGGACCTGGTGACCGGTACGACGACGTGTCGCAAGACCCGCGTCGTACAACGCCGACAGGTGTTCAGCAACCGTGGCGAGGGCGAGGTCGTACTGAGCGGCGAGCGCACTGGTGGTGGCGGGTGGGTCGAGCGCGACGAGGAGGGTCGCGCGGGTGCGGCCGAGCAGGCGGGCCAGCGGGTCCGGGGGAGCCGGGGCGTCGGACCACAGGCGGGCGGCGCCGCGGGCCGGGTAGACGAGGGTCGGGTGGTACGCCGGGTCGACGACGATCACGAGGTACGGCCAGGCGAAGACCCCGGGGACCAAGAGCAGGCCCTGTCCGGCGAGATCGCGGTCCTCGGAGCGGTAGCGGGCGGCGATCAGGCGGTCGTCCTCCCAGTCCAGGGTCGGGTGCAGATCGTCGAACAGTCCGGCGAGGCCGCCGTCGGTCAACTGCTGGCCGCGGTACGCGATGTCGTCCTCGAGGACGCGGCTGATCAGCGGCCAGTCCGGCTTGATCAGGGTCTCCCAGGCGCCCTCGATCTCGTCGGCGAGCCGCTCGCGGGTGCCGGCCAGGTCGTCGAGCATCTTGTCGATCTCCGGCGCGCCGGGGTTCTTCATCTCGTTCCGCGACCGGATCAGTTCGGTGCGGACCGTGTCGAGCGGGGTACTGCGGACGCGGGCGATCTCGGTCGCGAACTTCGCCCGGGAGGCCTTCGGCGGCGGGGTCAGGAAGTCCGGCGTGAACCCCACACGAGGCTGCACCGCCTTCAGTCCGCGCAGGTCGAGCCGCGCTGCCGCTTCCCGCTTCGCCGCGATCCAGTCGCCGTACAACGGCCGGTGCTTCGATCCGTTCAGCACCCGCACCGCGGACATCGTCTCCCACAACGGCGACGCCCCGAACCGGCACCGCAGCGCGTCCGCCTGCGTGAACCGCAGTACCGTCACGAACCTGAACTTTCGGCCACAACCAAAACTCTACGCCGCACCGCCGTGACGCGTGCAGGCTCGCGGCGTGAGGTCTTACCGAGCTGTACTCAGCCTTCCCGGCCTGCGCGCCGTGTACGCCGCCCACACCGTCTCGATGCTGGGAACCGTGGCGGCGCAGGTCGCGCTGTCCATCCTGATCTTCGAGCGGACCGGATCACCGTTGCTGTCGGCCCTCGTCCTGGCGTGCTCGTTCCTGCCGTACGCCGTGAGCGGCGTGCTGTTCTCGTCGATCGCGGACCGATTCCCCGCGCGCCGTGTCCTGGTCGCGTGCGATGTGGTCAGCGCCGTCGCCATCGGACTGATGCTGACACCGGGAATGCCGGTAGGCGGGTTGCTGGGACTGTTGCTGGTGACCGGGATCGTGGCACCGATCTTCGCGGGCGCACGAGCCGCCAGCCTCGCCCACCTGTTGCCGACCGACCTCTTCCCGGTCGGCAGGTCCTTGCTGAGGGCAATCAGTCAGGTCGCGGTGCTGACCGGGTTCGCACTCGGCGGGATCGCGGTTGCGGTGGTCGGCGCGAACTGGTTGCTGGCGCTCGACGCGGTGACCTTCCTCGCGTCCGCGGTGCTGATCGCGACGGGTACGCCGTACACGCCGCCGGGGGAGCGCAAGAGCAACACAGTCCGCGACTCGTGGGACGGACTGCAGATCCTGTTCGCCAACGCGAAACTCCGCAACCTGATCCTGCTGACCTGGGTGGCCCCGGCGTTCTCGTCCGTCCCGGACGGACTGGCCGTCGCGTACACCGCTCAGGTCGGCGTCGCAGCCGCTGCCGCCGGTGCGTTGTTCACCGGGTACGCCGTCGGCAGCGTGCTCGGCGAGCTCGTCGTCGCGCGGTTCACCCCTTCCGTGCGGCGACGGCTCGTCGTCCCGTTCCTGCTGATCAGCCAACTGCCCGCGATCGCGTTCCTCACCACACCGCCGATCCCGGTCGCAGCGGTACTCCTCGCGATCTCCGGCACGGGGTACGCCTTCAACCAGGGCATCGATCCGCTGATCCTGCAGCACGCCGACCCGTCGTACCGCGGCCGCCTGTTCACCGTCCAAACCAGCGGCCTGATGGCGATCCAGGGCGTCAGCATCGCCCTGGGCGGCGTCGTCGGCTCGTTCCTCGCCCCAAACCTCACCATGGCAGGAGCAGGCGTCCTCGGCACCACAATCACCCTGCTGATAGCCCGTCAGGCCCTCACCACGGAGCCACGTCGGTCAGTGACTCAGGTCCTCTGAAGACGCCGGTTGGTCCGTCTGCCGGGAGCGTCGCGAGGGCGACCGGGACGGCTGCTCCGTCGGCCACAGTTCGCTCGCCGCGTGGTACGGATGCCTGCGTGTTCAGGTCGGTTGGCACCAGGCCCGGTGTGGCGGCGTTCACCTTGATGTTGTCCGCGCGCAGGGCGCTTGCGTAGACCAGAGTCAGGGCGTTGAGCGCCGCCTTCGACGAGCTGTAGGCGAGCAGTCCTTGGGTTGCGAGGCGGCCGTCGAGTTCCGAGAGGAGGTTGACCGAGCCGAGTCCGCTCGACATGTTCACGATCCGCGCGTTCGGCGACCGTCGCAGGAGTGGTACGAAGGCGTTGATCACCGCGACCACACCGAACACATTCACGTCGTACGCCGATCGCACCTGTTCGGCCGTGATGTCCGCGACCGCCGTGCCCCACTCGGACACGATGCCGGCGTTGTTCACCAGCACATCGAGCCGGCCGGAGTCCGCTTCGATCTGCTTGGCGGCAGCCGCGACCGACTCAACGTCGGTCACGTCGAGCTGCACAAACCGCACGTCGCCGACCAGCTCCTCCGCGGCGCGAGCGCCTAGAGCCGGGTTCCGTGCGCCCAGATACACCGTGAGCCCGCGGGTCGCGAGCTGGCGCACGATCTCGTGGCCGATGCCTTTGTTCGCGCCCGTCACCAGGGCGACTTCGTTCTGATTCATGCCTCCAGTCCAGCGCGGACCCACCCCCGCGGACCAACACCGATCAGGTGGTCCGCCATACCCTGGAGGTATGCCGGAGCCAGAGATCCGCGAGCTGCGCTACTTCCGCGCGGTCGCCGAGGACCTGAACATCACCCGCGCCGCCGAGCGTCTGGGCATTGCCCAGCCGCCGCTGTCCCGCGCGATGCGCCAACTCGAGCACCGTCTCGGCGTCGACCTCTTCGACCGTTCCGGCCCCCGCCTCGGGTTGACCGAGGCCGGGGAGACCCTGCTGAAGGAGTCGGGGCCGGTGCTGGATGCGCTCGACTCCGCGGTACGACGGACTCAGCGGGCCAGCCAGTCGTCCGGAGGCCTCGTGGTGACGGCGAAGCCCGGTGTCGCCACAGAGGTGCTGCACCGGATCGTGACGGAGCTCCAGGGTGAGTTGCTGGGGGTGCAGGTCGTGGTGAGCGGGTTCGGGGAGCAGGCTGACATGGTGCGGGACGGACGGGCGGATGTTGCGCTGGTCAGTCGGCCGTTCGACGACCACGGACTGGAAACCGAGCTGCTGTACACGGAGCCGCGGGTTGCTGCGCTTCCGGCGCGGCACGAGTTGGCGACGCGGGACGTGCTGGCGGCCGATGATCTGGCCGGGATCCCGGCGCCGCGGTGGAGCCGAGCCAACGTTGCTGAGCGCAACTACTGGTCGGCGCGGCCGGACGATCCGGTGGACGGGCCGATCGTGCAGGACTCGTCACAGCTGCTGGAGGTGGTCGCTTTCGGGCAGGCGGTCGCGCTCGTGCCGCAGTCGATGGCCGAGCGCAACATTCGACCGGACGTCGTCTACCGGCCGGTGACCGACGTCGAGCCGTACCAGATGCTGGTGGTCTGGCCGGCCGGCAGTCGCTCGGCCGACCTCGCCAAGTTCGTCGAGGTGGCAGTCAGGCGGTCAGGCACTCCTTAGTGCTGGGGGACCTCCGTGGTGGCGGCCCAGCTGGCGAGCAGTTTGAGGCTGTCGGCGGTCGGGCTGCCGACGGGGGCGACGTACGCCAGGAAGGTGAGTCCTGGGTGGGCGGGGAACTCCATCGCCTCGAAGGTCAGATCCAGATCACCGACGACCGGATGGCGGAGCTTCTTCAGACCGGTGCGGTGGAAGCGGACGTTGTGAGCGGCCCAGCGCGTGCGGAAGTCCTCGCTGCGGGTGGACAGCTCCCCGATGAGTTCGATCAGCAACTTGTCGTGCGGATTGCGCCCGGCTTCGGAGCGCAGCATGGCGGCGATGTCGTCGGCCGCGCGCTCCCAGTCCTGGAAGAAGTCGTGTGAGGCCGGGTCGAGGTAGACGAAGCGGGCGCTGTTGGCGGGGCGGCGTGGATCCGCGAGCAGCGGAGAGTAGAGCGCGCGGGCCATCCGGTTCGCCGCGAGCATGTCGTGGCGGGCGTTGCGGACCCAGGCCGGCGCATCGTTCACGGCGTCGAGCACGAGCTGGACGCTGGCCGGAACGGTCGCGGGCGCGGCCTTGCGACTGCGCGCGGGAGTCGGTTCGGCGGCGCGGGCGAGATCGAACAGATGAGCACGCTCGGCGTCGTCCAACTGCAGTGCCCGAGCAAGCCCTTCCAAGACGGTGTCGGAGGCCCCGGCCAGGTTCCCGCGCTCCAGCCGCACGTAGTAGTCGATGCTCATTCCCGCCAGCATGGCGACCTCTTCGCGGCGCAGCCCCTTGACCCGGCGGTTGCCGCCGTACGCCGGCAGTCCCGCCTGCTCGGGGGTGATCCGCGCACGCCTCGAGGCGAGGAACTCGCGGATCGCAGCTCGGTTGTCCATACCTCCACCGTAGACGGGCCCCCGGATCTGAAGGAGGTACTGCCATTACCTGGAACGACAGTGACTCCCGCGGGCACGCGGCGGCCCGTTCACTGGCACACATGGAGAAACTGACGAGACCAGCGACCGCGAAGGGACCGGGCGACTGGTTCGTGGGCGAGGTCTGGTTCGACCAGATCTACCGCGGTGAGGAGCCGTCTCGCGCGCGGGTGAACGTGGTGCGCTTCGCGCCTGGGGCTCACACCGCCTGGCACACGCACGCCATGGGCCAGACCCTGCACGTCACCGAGGGTGTCGGCCTGGTCGGTACCCGGGACGGGCAGGTGATCGTGATGCGCCCCGGCGACACCGTGCACACCCCGCCGGGGGAGTGGCACTGGCACGGCGCGACCGCCGATTGTTTCATGACCCACCTGGCCATCTGGGAAGGCACCGGCAACCCCGACGTACCGGAGACGACCTGGGGTGAGCACGTCACCGACACCGACTACGAGAAAGCACAATCATGACCGAGCAAACCCCCGCCCAGCGGGCGATCGGGGACTTCGCGCCGAAGCTGGTCGAGCTCACCGACGACGTGCTGTTCGGCGACATCTGGGCCCGTGACGAACTCAGCCCCCGGGACCGGAGCCTGATCACCTGCGCCGCGCTCATCACCAACGGCAGCACCGAACAACTGCGAAGCCACCTCGCCCGGGCCAAGACCAACGGCCTCACCGAGACCGAGCTCAAAGAGGTCATCATCCACCTGGCCTTCTACGCAGGCTGGCCGCGCGCCATGTCGGCGATCACCGTCGCCAAGGACGTCTTCGGCGCAGCGGAGCCGGCGAAGTGAGCGGCTGGAGCGAGCAGGAACTCCGCCTCCTCCCTGACGACACCAAGAAGCAGTAACTACCGAAGGATTCTCATGCGAGCCACTTATATGTTCGGCGCCGGCGACGTTCGTGTTGTCGACGTGCCCGACCCGATCATCAAGGAACCGATGGACGCGATCGTCCGTGTTGTGCGGGCCTGCGTCTGCGGGTCCGATCTGCACCCGTACCACTCCCTGGCGGCGACGCCGGACGGCAAATCCATGGGCCACGAGTTCGTCGGTGTCGTCGAGGAGACCGGCAGCGACGTGACCACGGTCAAGGCCGGCGACTTCGTGATCGCTCCGTTCGCCTGGTCCGACGGCACCTGCGACTTCTGCCGCGAGGGCCTGCAGACCTCCTGCCGGCACGGCGGTTTCTGGAACGCCGGCGATGTCCTTGGCGGTCAGGCCGAAGCCGTCCGGGTCCCGCTGGCGGACGGCACCCTTGTCGCCGTGCCGGTCGAAGAGACCTCACCGCTGATCCCGTCGCTGCTCACGCTGTCCGACGTGTACGGAACCGGCTATCACGCTGCGATCAAGGCGAACGTCGGCCCGCGCACCAGCGTCACGGTGATCGGTGACGGAGCCGTCGGTCTGATGGCCGTCCTGTCCGCGAAGCGCCTCGGCGCCGAGCAGATCATCCTCATGGGCCGCCACACCGCCCGCACCGACCTCGGCCGCGAGTACGGCGCGACCGATGTCGTAGCCGAGCGCGGCGACCAGGGGATCGCCCGCGTACGGGATCTCACCGGCGGCGACGGTACTCACGTCGTACTCGAAGCTGTCGGTCACCGGCCCGCCTACGATCAGGCGATCGGTGTCGTCCGGGCCGGCGGCGTCATCAGCCGCGTCGGCGTACCGCAGTACACCGACGCCCCGATCGGGTTCACCAGCCTCTTCCTGCCCAACATCACCCTCACCGGCGGTCCCGCGCCGGCCCGCGCCTACATCGAAACCCTGCTCCCCGACGTCCTCGCGGGCACCGTCGACCCAGGCAAGGTCTTCGACAGCGAGGTCGCCCTCGCCGACGTGGCCGACGGCTACCGCACGATGGACAACCGCACCGCACTCAAGGTGCTGGTCAGGCCCTAGGCGCTCGAGCGGACGACCAGCGGTGCCGTGACGAGTCTGCCCGGCTCGTCCGGCTCGCCGCTGATCTCCCGCAGGGCGCGGTCGAACAGGAAGGCGGCGATGTCCCGCAGCGGGATCCGGGCGGTCGTGAGCGGCGTGTCGAGCATGCTCGCGAACGGGAAGTCGTTGAACCCGGTGACCGCGACGTCCTGACCGACCGCGATCCCGCGCCGCTGCAAGGCCCGCATCGCGACGACCGCGAACGCGTCGTTGTCCGCAACGAAAACGTCCGGCGGGTCCAGCTCCTTGACGTACGCCGCGACCGCTTCGAGCGAACCGAACGATCGCGCCACCGTCGACGGGAACTCCCGGACGAACCCGTCCCGCCGCTGATGCACCCACGGCAGCGGAATGTCCGTCGCCAGGTACACCGCCCGCTCCCGGCCGGTCGACCGCAGATGCGCGGCGACACCGGCCATCGACGTCTCGTTGTCCACGTCGACCCAGCACTGCCGATGCTCCGGCCCTGTCCGCCCGAACGCCACGAACGGGAACCGCCGGTGGCTGAGGAACTCGATCCGCTCGTCGTGCGGCATCGTCTCCAGGACGACGATCGCGTCGACCTGCCGCGCCGCGATCAGCTTCTCGTACAGCACGATCTCGGTCGCGGTGTCGGCGGGGGTCTCGACAACATGGACGCCGTACCCCGGGACCGCGGCGGCCTTGACCAGACCGCCGAGCAGGCTGTGCAGGAACCCGCCCAGGCCCGGGTTGTCGTCGTCCACGAGGTCGTCCTCGAAGGACATCGGCAGGCCGATCACCTGGCTGCGTCCGGACGACAACGCGCGGGCAGCGTGGTTCGGGATGTACCCGAGTTCCTGGATCGCGGCGCGCACGGTCCGGACTGTCGGTGCCGCTACGCGCTGTGGCGCGTTGAGCACGTTCGACACCGTCATCGCCGACACCCCCGCCAATCGGGCGACGTCCGCGACAGTCGTACGCCGCGGCTTCTCTGCAGCCACCGTTCCCCCTTAGTCACACACGATCCGGGCTGATCCACCGACCGGAACGTCGATCGTCCACACCTCAGGCGGAGTCGTCGTCTCTCGGTGCACCTCGTGGCCCGAACAGTCAGACACTACGAGGTCGACATGCCGGTCGCACGCACCTTCGACGTACAGTCGCCGCTCGGCGCCACCGTTCACCACGACGGTGCACGACTCCTGTACCCGCACGACAGGATTCGCGTACACGGCGACCACGGTTTCCCTCGCACCGACCGCGCGAACCTGCGTGTACCGCGCATCCGATCGCGACGGCAGCAATACGCCGTGCAGCAGCGCGTCGGCGTGATCGCGCAGGAATCCGAGCCAGTACCGGACCACCTGCTCGTGCCCGGGCGGCAGCGCGTCCAACTCCATCGACACCTGCGGTGTACTGAACAACGCACCGATGAAGTGCTGCGCGACGTTCTCCGCCGATGCCGACGGGTCCCACATCAGCATGTCGGAGTGCACCGCGCGGTCACCGGCCAGCAGCCGGCAGTCGATCGTGCGGACACGATTCTCCACCGGGTCGAGCGCACAGTCGCCGGCCCGCAGGAACGTGCCGAACTGCCAGAGCCTCGGGTGCACGTAGTCCTGACGGAACTCGATCAGCACGTCGGGCCGCAGCTTCCGTAGCTCGTCAGTGACGGCCTGCAAGAACCGCTCCACGCCTTCGTCGACGGAGGAGCAGTCACCGCCCGGTGCCGGAGGGACGCTGCTCCGCGCCCAGGAATCGATGAAGTCGATCTTCAGGCCGTCGACGCCCCAGTCACGCACCGGACGAACGCAGCACTCCAGGAGGTGTTCGCGTACCTCGGGATAGCGGGGGTCGAGGACGGCGGTCACCTCGCCGTCGGCAAAGCCGAGTGTGCGGTCCTTCAGCTTGTCCCAGGCCTTCGAGTGCACACCGATCAGCGCCGGCGCGATCCACAGCACGTACTGCTGGCCGAGCGCGTGCACGCGACGTACATGCTCGGCCATGTCGGGGAACTTGTGGCTGGTCGGCTCCCAGTCGCCGCAGTACGCGTACCCGCGCCGCGTGTCGTCGGTCTGCCAGCCGTCGTCGACGATGACCGCCTCGGTGCCGTACGCCGCTCCCGCGCGGGCGTGCCGCTCGACGGACTCGGCCGAGACGTGCTGGTGGTCGCTGTACCAGGTCGAGTACATCGCCTGTCGCGCGACCGGCGGTACGTCGGCGATCCGGTCACCCAGCTCGGCCGCCCACTCCGCCGTCACGGCACGCAACGCCTCGGCGAAGTGCTGGGCCCGCACATCGATCCGCAGCGCGAAGCCTTCGCCCTCGAGATCCGTCACGGTCAGCTCGATCAGCTGTTCCGCGGTCTCCTCGCTCACCCCGACGGCGAAGTCGCAGCCCCGGACGTTCGACGACAAGGAGATGGTCAACAGGCTGCGGTCCTGCGGATCGACGAGCGTGGCGACGGGTGCGGAGCGGACGGAACGGACGTCGCGGTGCGAGCCCCAGTCCGTCGGGAGGTGACGGCGTGATCCCTGGGCCGCCTGCCAGAGCGTCACCGCGTCCCCGCCAGGCCAGGTCCAGCGCAGCGTGACCGGACCGTCGGCAGCGACGTCGGCAACCACGTCGTACCGCAGGACACCGGGCTCGGCAGCCGCGCGCTCGGTGAGCGTGCCGGGGCCGGTCAGGCTTGCGCTGCGGACGGTACGACCTTCGGCGGAGCGGATCTCAAATGTCGTCACCTGCCGGACTATAGCGGTAAAACTGAATGCTCCGAAGCATTGACGGAATTGCCTGACGTCCCTATGTTTTACCGCTAATATCCGCCTTCTTCGAGAAGCCGTCGGGCCGGCTCTCAGCTCCGACCTCGCCGGTGTGGCCGTCTGCCGAAAACCGAACCAAGAGAAGGAGAACTGTGATGCCGATCAATGAAATGCCCGTGGGGCGACCGATCACACGCCGTGGTTTCCTGGCCAGTGCGGCCCTCGCCGGAGTGGGCTCGAGCGCGTTGCTCACCGCCTGCGCCGGCGGTAGCGCGGGGGGCACCTCGGCCGGGGGCAACGGCGGCGCCGGCGGCGGCGCGGGAGGCAAGGGCGGCACCGTGACCTGGGCCTCCTGGGCGAACCCGGGCGAGGCCGAGCGGTTCCGGCAGATCTCGAAGGACTACGAGGCCGCGCACGGGACCAAGGTCACCTTCCAGGTGGTCGTCGGCGACTACGGCGCCAAGCTGCTCACCCAGCTCGCCGGCAGCAGCGCCCCGGACGTCTTCTACGTGCAGGACTCCGGCATGCAACGGCTCATCCAGAACAAGAAGGTCGCCGATTTCACCGAGTTCACGGCGAAGGCGGACGCGCCCGTCAAGATCGACGACCTGTACCCGAACCTCATGGGCTGGTGCAAGCCTGCCGACGGCAGCCCGGGCACCTACGGACTGGTCGTCGACTGCAACCCGATCGTGTTCTGGTTCAACAAGGACATGTGCGAGGCCGCCGGCGTCACCCAGAACCCTGCGCAGCTGCACGAGTCCGGCGGCTGGAACCGGGACGCCGTCGACGACTTCCTGACCAAGATCAAGGCCACCGGCAAGCGGGGCATGGTCCTGGAAGGCGGCTTCGGCCCCATGCTCAGCTGGATGACCGCGTTCGGCGGCAAGGTCGCCGAGGGCAACAAGATGATCTTCAACGAGGACGCCAAGTCGATGGAAACCCTCGAGTGGCTCTGGGAGGGAATGGCCAATGGCAACATCACCTACGGCGGGTCGCTGCCGAAGGGGCAGGCCATCGACGCCCTGTTCTACAGCCAGCAACTCGCCAGCTGCCAGGTGGGACGCTGGATCCTGCCGAACCTCAAGAAGCTGAAGTTCGGCTACGACATCGCGCCGTTCGCGTCCGCCGACGGGAAGACCGTCCCGCCGGTGATCGTCTACACAGCGGCCATGGCCGTGAACGCCAACGCCAAGGACCCCGAAGCCGCGATGTACTTCGCGACCCGGTTCGTCAACAAGGACGGGCAGAAGGCCCGGCTCTCCGGCGGAGGCAACGCCGTACCGTCCGTCGCGGGTCTGGACGAGGTCGTGATGGAGAACAAGCAGCCCGAGCACTGTGCCTGGTTCACCGAAACCGCCAAGAAGGGCTACGCGATCCCGTCGGCCATCGCGTCCAAGGCGGAGGTCGGAGCCAACCTCGGCACCGAGATGGACAAGTCGATCAAGGCCGGCGACAGCGCGAAGGTGTGGGCCGACAAGATCTGCAAGTTCATCAACAACGGGAAGTGAGACATGGCGCTCGCAGTGGATGTGAAGCGCAGACGGCGGACCGAAGCGCTGTGGGGGTACGCCTTTCTCACCCCCCAGCTCATCGGCCTGATCGCCTTCATGGTGGGCCCGCTGGTCTTCGCCATCGTCCTGTCGTTTTCGAGCTGGGACGGTCTGGGTTCGCGCACGTTCGTCGGGCTGCAGAACTTCATCGGTGTCTGGCAGAACGCCCAGTTGCGGCAGTCCTGGCTGAACACCGCGTGGTTCACCGCCCTCCAGGTCCCCGGACTGTTGATCACCGGCTTCTTCTTCGCGTTCTTCATCCAGAAAGCGGGGCGGCTGACGCCGTTCTACCGGATCTTCTTCTTCGCGCCGCAGGTCACGTCGACCGTCGCGGTGGGTGCGATCTGGCTCTGGCTGCTGAACCCCGATATCAGTCCCATCAACTCCCTGCTGAAGTCGCTCGGGCTGCCCAACCCGCCGGACTGGCTGCAGAATCCGCGGACGGCGATCCCTGCGATCGTGGTGGTGTCGATCTGGCAGGGCCTCGGCTACATGATCGTGATGTTCGTCGCCGGTCTGCAGAACATCTCGCCCACCCTGATGGAGGCCGCCGACATCGACGGCGCGTCGGAATGGCAGAAGCTGCGCAGGATCACCGTGCCGCTGCTGTCGCCGACCATCCTGTTCCTGTCGATCACCTCGATCATCGGGTCCTTCCAGGTGTTCGACTACATCTACTTCTTCTTCGACACCACAGCGCCGGCGAACGCCCACACGATCGTGTACGACATCGTGAACTTCGCCTTCCGCCAGTTCAAGTTCGGGTTCGCCGCGGCCATCGCGGTGTACCTGTTCCTCATCCTGCTGGCGCTGACCGGCCTCCAGTTTCTTGCTCAGAAGAAATGGGTGCATTACACCGAATGACTTCCTCATCAAGCGAGATCGCCGCCCGGGACCTCGAGGCGGCGCGTCGGAAGAATGCTTCTCATGGCCTGCGCGGCGGGCGGTTCAAGCCGTCCTGGATTCCGCTGCACCTGCTGCTGGTCGCGGGTTCCCTGGCGATGTTCGTGCCGTTCCTGTGGATGTTGTTCTCGGCCCTGAAGCCGCTCGACGAGATCTTCGCCCAGCCGCCGAAGCTGCTGCCGAAGCTCTGGCAGCCGCAGAACTTCGTCACCGCTTGGCAGGGCGCCGACTTCGCCCGCGCGTACTTCAACAGTGTCTATATCGCCGGTCTGGTCACGGTCCTCACCCTGATCACCTGCTCGATGGCCGCCTACGCCTTCGCGCGGATCCGTTTTCCGGGGCGGAAAGTGATCTTCGGCATCTTCCTGGCCACCTTGATGGTTCCGTTCCAGCTGACCGTGATCCCGCTGTACGTCATCATGGGGCAGCTCCGCTGGATCGACACCCACCTGGCGCTGATCGTCCCGCCGGCGTTGTTCAACGCCTTCGGCGTCTTCCTCCTGCGCCAATATGTCCGCGGCATTCCGCTGGAGCTGGAGGAAGCCGCCTCGATCGACGGCGCGGGGCGGGTCCGGATCTTCACGACCATCATCCTGCCGCTGCTGCGTACCCCGCTCGTTGCCCTCGGCATCTTTGTGTTCCTCGGTCAGTGGAACTCGTTCTTCTCTCCGCTGATCTTCCTGAACAGCGATCGGAACTTCACGATTCCGCTCGTGGTCAACCAGTTCAAGGGCGCCTACTCCTCCGATTGGACGAGCCTGATGGCGGCCACGACCATGGCGGCGCTGCCGATGCTGCTGATCTTCATCATCGCCCAGCGCCAGATCGTGCAAGGTATCGCTCTGTCCGGCTCGAAGACCTGACAGACCGGCATCACGTTCTCAGATGGGAAGTGACCCTCTGATCGCCGGCCGGTACGCCGGGAGCGCTTCCGCCAAGGTGGGATAGTGCTCCAGCGGCCGGCCGGTGCCGGTGGCCCGCGTGAGGTCGGCCAGCCACTGGCCGGCTCCGGAGGCGCGCAACCAGCCGCCGTGCCGGACAGCCAGTTCGTGCGCGTCGGCGAGAACCTCGAGGCCGGTCGCCTCCATGGCCGTGACGCGCCGCAGGTCGACGACGAGCCGCGGCAGCTTGGTGGTGATGACGTGTTGGAGTTCGTGGGCGAAGGTGGGGGCGGTACGGACATCGACGGTGCCCGCCACCCGGACGACCGCACAGTCACCGACAGCACTCCAGCTACAGACGAATGGTCCGCTCACCTCTGCCGGTCGGTGGGCGGACCTGATCGCACGGGGTGGTTTCATGCGTCCCAGTACCCCGCGGCTAACCTGCACGGCGCCCCAGCGAGCACAGCGTCCGGGCCGGACCCGTGAGGCCCGGCCCGGACGTGCCTGTGATCAGTTGACGATGATCTTGTCGACCTCGATCGTGACGCCCTTGACGAGTGGCGTCGAGGTCCCGGTCGTGACCGTACCGGTGCCCTTCTGCACACCCTTGATGTTCATCGAGTACGTCATCGACCCACCCGGGGCTCCCGGCGTACTCGTGATGCGGTAGTCCATGACCGGCGGACCGACGATCTGACTGCCGGCCGTGCCTTCGAAGTTCTCCGCACCGACCGTCAGGCCGTACCCCGCCGGCGGACTGCCGGGCAGGTTGCCCGGGTCGTAGGCGTAGGTGATGTCCTCGGCGCCGTTCACACCGATCCACTGCTGGAAGACCTTCAGGCTGTTCGTGCCGAACAGGTTCACCCGCCACTCGAGGACGAGCCAGGTGGACACCCCGTCGGTGAGCGTGCCGGCGAAGATGCCTGGCGCTCCGGTGCCGTCGAGATCGGTCCAGTACGACGCGAGCACGTTGTTCGGACGCGCCGGGTCCGGCAGGTTCTGCGGCAGGAACTGGACGTCGTCACCCGAGCTGGTGCCGCCGACGACCGTGTAGCCGTTGGAGGTCACCCCGACCCGGTTGTACGACTGCCCGGCGTACGTGAACGGCGGCACGGTGAAGTTCAGTGCCTGTTCGTCCCCGATCGGGATCGGGGCGATGCCGAACGCGTCGAGCGGGATGTACCCGGCCAACGATCCCGGCGCGATGACCGGACTGTCGGGCTCGCGCCCGGCGAGCGTGGCCGTCTTGGTCGCGATCTGCGGGCCGACCTGGGTCGCGCCCGTGACGCTGGTCAGCCGCAGTTGCGAGCTCAGCGTGCTGACTGCCGTCACGTCCGTGGTCTGCAGACTGTTGTTCCGCACGGTCACCGTGCAGGTCGACTGACCGGTGTTCCGCGCGATGGTGGACGGCGCACAGGTCTGGTCGATCGGGACGATGCCCTCCTGGCGGAAGAACGCCACCGGCAGGTGCAGGGCCCGGCTGCCACCGACCTGCTTGAGGTTGACCTGCCCGAAGTACTGACCATCAGGTACGTCGGGTGCCGTGATGGCGATCGTCAGCTTCTGTGACTTGCCCGGCTTCACCTGGAACGCCGGAGGCAGCACGGTGATGTTCGCACCGCTGACCGTGGTCCCGGACGCCATGAAGGTGAGGGTCTGGTTGGTGACGTTGGTGACCGTCCGCTGGGCGGTGATCAGGCCGGGCATGGTCGGTGCGTTCACCGACGGCAGGTTGAGATCGATCCGGTTCAGCGGGTCGGTGGCCGAGGTCGCGTAGTTCGCGGCGGTCTCGTCCAGTGTCAGACCGGGGTCGCCGGCCTTGGTGAGGTCGATTCGCCCGCCGCCGTAGTCGAACGGGTCGGCCTGGGTGGTGCGATCCGGTTTGGTGACCGTCGTCTTCGCGGTCGTCTCGAGCGCCGACTTGATCTGGCCGGGCGTCCAGGACGGGTGCAGGGCGAGGACCAGTGCGGCGGAGCCAGCCACATGTGGCGACGACATCGACGTACCGGCGATCACCTGGTACAGGTTCCCGGGCGGGCCTTCGGCCGGTGACTCGGGTGTCGGCGTGGCTCCGGCCATGATGTGCAGGCCGGGTGCGGTGACATCGGGTTTGAGGAAGTCACCACCGGGGCCGCGCGACGAGAACGACGTCATCACGTCGCCCTGCCAGGTGGTCTTGGTGCCTTGCGTGAACGTTGCCGTGGTCCCTGGGTGCGCCGCGAGGAATGCCAGCAGCGCGTCGGCGTCGGGCTTCTCGAGCTGCACGGCCGGCACCCAGTGGTTGTCGGTGAAGACGTCGGACGGAGCCGTGGAGTTGTACATCAGCATTCCGGACGCGCCGCCCTGCAGGATGTTGAAGCCCTTCATCACGCGGCCCGGGGTGAACTGACAGGCGACGATCTTGCCGGTGAACACACCCGGTGGTGCCGGCGTGTTGCAGGTCGCGTCGGTGTACCCAGGGGTGCTCCCGGCGAGTACGACGGGCAGCGGTGAGCTGATACCCGGGGTAATCGACGCGCCGGAGACCGTGGCGGTCACGCCACCACCGGCCAGCGTGACCGTCGAGCGGAAGGTGCGGCTCTGCGTGGACGCCGCGACCGTGGTGACCCACGGGCCGCGGTGGTCGGTGGTCGCCGCGCCCGGACCCGAGTTTCCGGCCGAGGCGGAGACGAACACACCGGCGGCGTACGCGTCCAGGAACGCGAGCTCGACCGGGTCGCTGTACGGGTCGCTGCCGCCGGATATCGAGAAGTTGATCACCCGGACGCCGTCGAGGATGACCCGCGCGACGGCCGCGGCCGAGTCGCTCGGGAAGCACCCCTCGGCGCCGCAGACCTTGTAGACCGACACAGCTGCCGCCGGTGCCATCCCGGCGACCGCGCCGCGGTCGATGCCGAGCGGGTTGGCGTGCGCGACCGCTGCTCCGGCCGAGGTCGAGGCGGTGTGCGTGCCGTGACCGTTGGAGTCACGCGCGCTGTCCGGGTAGACGTCGCCGCCGATCACCGCGTTGTAGGTGTCGAGGAACGGCCGGCCGCCGATCAGCTTGTTGGTGCAGTTGAACACGTCGGCCGCGGGTGTCAGCGGGTTGTCGCCGAAGTCGCACACGCGCGGCGTGGCGTCGGCGGTCGGCGGTGGTGCGGGCAGGCCGCCCGGGTCGGCGAAGGACGGGTGCTCCGGCCAGGCGCCGGTGTCCAGGACGCCGACGATGACGCCCTTGCCCGAGTTGGCCGAACCACCGAGCTGGTTGTAGATCGTCGGGGCACCGATGAAGGCGCCGCTGGAATCGGTGAGCAGTTGCTGCGGGTTGTCCTGCTGGACCGCGGCCACACCGGGCAGCTTCAGCAGGTCGCGCGCCTGGTTCGCCGGCACGCTGAGCGCGATACCGCCGTACACGGTGCGCAGCCGCTGGCCTGCCCTCGCGCTCGGGACCTTCGACTGCATCGCGGCGAGGAACTTGTTCTCCAGCGTGGCCACGTGCTTCAGGTACTTCGTGGCGTTCGCGCCCTTCACATCGAGGCGCTTGCCGGTGACGGCCGGGCTGGTGCCGGGCAGGCCCTTGATCCCGCCGCGGTACGCCGCCAGCGAGTCGTAGTCGAGCTTCACGACCACCCGGACCTGCTTGGGGGACGTGCTGTTCACCAGCGCGGGATCGCTCTTCGCGAGCTGGCCGCTGGGTGACTTGGCGCCGTTGACCGTACTGGCGACGGTCAGAGGCGTCGCGGTCCAGGGCCGGCCGTTCGGCGCGGTGGGGGACGGATCTGCGGCTGACGCGGTCATTGCGGGCAGCAACGCAGCGACCAGCAGACCGGCGGACACACCGGCCGTGACACTTCGAGTGGCGGTACGACGATGACCTCGTCGGTGATGCGGTGACCTCATGCGCGGGCCTCCAGAGAGACGGAACGCCGTCGCGGAAGGACGCAGCATTGGACGTCAGGAGACCCCCAGGTCGAAACGCAGTGAATCCCTCAGTCCTGTGACCGAATCCCCCCGGATACCGGCGTCGCGGCCGGCACCCCCGCGGTGCCTGCCTGAGCAGAGATTATGCCCAGAACCTGCGCCCCGGCCAGACCTCGGAGTTCGTCAGTCGCGACCGAGAATTCCCTGTTCGTAGCCTTTGGCAACGGCTGCGGCACGGTCGGTGACACCGAGTTTGGTGAAGACGTGGCTGAGATGCGTTTTCACCGTGGCCTCGCTGATGAACAGTTCGCGGGCGATGTCGCGGTTCGACGTACCCTTCGCGACCAGCTCCAGGACCTGCCGTTCGCGCGCGGCCAACGGACTCGGCGCCGGCGAGCGGACCGCCGACACCAGCCGCGAGGCGACCGCGGGGGAGAGCACCGTTCGACCGGCCGCGGCCTGGCGGACGGCGTTGAACAGTTCGTCCTGCGGAGCGTCCTTGAGCAGGTAGCCGGTGGCGCCCGCCTCGATCGCCGGCAGCGTGTCGGTGTCGGTGTCCCAGGTCGTCAGGACCAGCACCTTCGAGCGGATGCCGCGGCGGGTCAGTTCGGTGATCGCGTCGAGCCCGCCGCCACCCGGCATCCGGAGGTCCATCAGGATCACGTCCGGGGTCAGATTCGCGGCCAGCTCGACCGCCTCGATGCCGTTCGACGCCTCCGCGAGCACGGTGAAGCCGGGCGTGGACTCGAACATGCCACGTAGCCCGTTGCGGACCACGGGGTGGTCGTCGACGAGGAGCAGTGAGATGTCAGCCATGGAGGACCAACGGTAGGCGAGCCGACACCGCCGTACCGAAACCTGGCTCGGATTCGACCGTCAGGGAGCCTGCGATCCGTTCCGCGCGGGCGCGCATGCCGTCGAGGCCGAAACCGCCGGTGCCGGTGCGGGTGGACAAGGCCAGTGGATCGAAACCCTTGCCGTCGTCGCGAATATCCACCGTCACCTCGTCGTCCATGAAGCTGAGGGTCACGCCGGCGCGGGTCGCGGCGGCATGCTTCGACACGTTCGCCAGCGCCTCCTGCGTGATCCGCAGGACGGTCGCCGAAAACTCACCGTGCAGGTGCTGCGCCGTACCGGTCAGGGTGAACTCGGCGGGTACGCCGGTCCGCTCGGACCACTGGTCGACGGTCTTGCGGAGCGCCTCGGGGAGACCGTCGTACGACAGGCCGGACGGGGCCAGGTTCTGCACCGAGCGGCGCGCCTCGCCCAGGCTGTGCCGGGCCAGATCGGTCGCGCGGCCGACATGCTCCTTGACGGTTGCTGGGTCAGCGGCGTTGGCCACGACCTGGAGCTGGGCGATGATGCCGGTCAGCCCTTGCGCGATGGTGTCGTGGATCTCCGCGGCCAGCCGGCGCCGCTCGTCCGCGATGCCCGCTTCCCTTGCCTGCACAAGGAGTTGGGCCTGCAACGCGGCGTTCTCCTCGTGCGCCTGCTCGAGCTCGGTGATGGTCGCGGCCCGCGCCTGCGACCGCGCCTCCTGCCGGTCGGCGAAATGCTTGACGACGGTCAGCAGTGCGTTGTTTGCGACCAGCAGGCCGGCGAACGCCAGCCAGCCGGTCCGTCCCTGGGGCGGGAAGCTTCCGGTCTGCGAGCCGGCCACCGGGATCGAGGTGACGAACAGTGCGAGTCGTTTCGCCTTCCGGCCCGGGATCACTTCGTCGGTGTCGTAATACCCCGCCACCACGTAGAACGCGAAGAAGCCGCTCAGCATCGTCAGCAGGGACGCGATCACCCAGCGGATCACGTAGTACGTCACGGACACGGCATTCGGGCCGCGGTGGAGGCGGCCGCTCCAGCTCCACCACAGCTGCAGGAGCAGGGCGACGCCGATCAGTACGTACGCGGCGATGTGTTCCCGGTGCGACGGCATGATCTGGTCCGCGGTCGCCAGGGCCAGGAACGAGCCGAGGGCGAGCAGGAAGTAGGGAGCCCAACGGTGGAACGCTGCCTCGTGCCGGTCGAGGTCGCTGTCCGCCGTTGTCACTCCTCCAGTGTGCACGAACCGGGCCCTACTCCCACCGGAACCATCGTGCGGCCGCCGCCGTCAGCACCACCGCCCACGCGGTCAGCACGCCCAGATGGGACCAGTCCGGCCAGTGCCCGGCCGCGGCCTGCTCGAGTGCCTGGGAGGCGGCACCGAACGGCAGGAGTACGACGATCTCCCGCAGGGTGTGCGGCATCGACTGAACGGGAGCCCACAGGCCGGCGGAGAACAGGCTCGGGAAGAACACCACCATGCCGATACCGGTCGCGAGCCGTGCGGTCGGAGCGAGTGCCGAGATCAGTGCGCCGAGAGCCAGCGCGGCGGTGACCGTGAGCAGGAACGCCAGCGCGTAGCCGGCGGCCTGCTTCGGCAGTTGTACGTCGAACGCGAGCCGCCCGATCGTCAGGGTGATGAGCGCCGACAGCACTCCCGCGGTGCCGTTCAGTCCCATCTGTGCGGTGAGCAGCGCGGTCGGCTGGACCGGGGTCAAGGACATCCGGCGCAGGATGCCGCGTTCGCGGTAGCCGGTGATCACCGGCGGCATCGCCTGCAGGCCGGTGACGATCAGCGCGACCAGGACAAGGGTCGGCACGTACACGTCGATGACCCGCATCCCGAGCCCGTCGTCGAACTTCCGGAAGCTCCGGATCGACCCGAGGATCACCAGCAACAGCGGCGGGAAGCCGAGCGTCCAGAACAGGGTGCCGGCCTCCCGGCGGAACAGCCGCGCCTCGGCTCGCAGCACAGCGGTTCCCGGCGAGGTACGGCGTACCGCCGCGATCGTGCTCATTTGGTGGCTCCCGTGAGGTCGAGGAAGGCGTCGTCGAGGGTGGCGTCGGTGACGCGGAGCTGGTGGGCGGTGATGCGGTGCCGGGCGAGCAGCGACAGCAGCGCCGTGACGGTCTCGTCGGATCCGCCGAGGGTGATCCGGCCGTCCTTCTCCTCGACCGACGCGAGCGCAGGCAGCGCGGCCACGTCCGCGTCGTCGAGCGGCGCCGACGGGGTGAACGAGATGATCGTGGAGCCGGCAGTCCGGCTGATCAGTCCCTGGGGAGTGTCGAGCGCGGTGATCCGGCCCTTGTCGATCAAGGCGATCCGGTCGCACAGGCGCTGCGCTTCCTCCATGAAGTGCGTGACCAGCAGGACGGTGACGCCGTTCGCGCGGACGTCCTCGACGATCTCCCAGGTGTCCCGGCGGGCCCGCGGGTCGAGACCGGTGGTCAGCTCGTCCAGTACGACGACGCGCGGGTTGCCGATCAGCGCGAGCGCGATGAACAGTCGTTGCTTCTGGCCACCACTGAGGACCCCGAACCTGGTGTTCAGCCGGCCCGTCAGGCCGAGCCGCTCGGCGAGCGGGCGCCAGTCGGCCGGGTTCGGGTACAAAGCGGCGTACAGCTCGAGGGCTTCGCGGACCGTGAGTTTGGCCTGCAGCTCGCTCTCTTGCAGTTGCGCGCCGAGCACCTGCGTGACGGCGGCATGATCGGCGACCGGGTCGAGCCCGGCGACCCGGACCCGCCCGCCGTCGGGGATGCGCAGGCCCTCGACGCACTCGACGGTAGTGGTCTTGCCGGCGCCGTTCGGCCCGAGGATCCCGAAGATCTCGCCCTCGTCGACGCTGAACGACACCTCGTCGACGACAGTGCGCCCGCCGTACGTCTTACGCAGACTGCTGACTTCGACGATGGGAGAAGTACTGGTCATACGTCGAGCTTCGCGGACGGCGTACCGCCCGCACATCGCCCGACGAGCTGGTCCCGGCATCAGCCATTCGGGTGATGCCGGGGCTACAACTCGCCTACTTCGTGTAGAGCGCCTCGACGTCGGCGCCGTGCTTCTCCATCACGATGTGCCGGCGGAGCGAGAGTTTCAGCGACAGCTCGCCGGACTCCTGGGTCCAGTCGATCGGGAGGATCGAGAACTTCTTGATGGCCTCGGCGTGCGAGACCGAGGCGTTCGCGTCGTCGATCGCCTTCTGCACCTCGGCGATCAGATCGGCGTCCTGGGTCAGCGCTGCGGGGTCGGTCGCCTTCCCGCGCTCGGTCGCCCACGGAACGATGGTCTCCGGGTCGATCGTGATCAGCGCCGCGATGAACGGCTTGCCGTCGCCGACGACCATGCACTGGCTGACCAGCGGGTGCAGCCGGATCTGGTCCTCGAGCATCGTCGGCGCGACGTTCTTCCCGCCGGCCGTCACCAGGATCTCCTTCTTCCGGCCGGTGATCTTGATGAACCCGTCGACATCGAACTCGCCCAGGTCGCCGGTGTGGAACCAGCCGTCCGTGTCGATCGCGTTGGTGGTCGCCTCGTCGTTCTTCCAGTAGCCCTGCATCACCTGGCCGCCCTTGAACAGCAGCTCACCGTCGTCCGCGACACCGACCGTCACACCAGGAAGCGGCCGGCCCACGGTGCCGATGCGGACGTCGTCGGGCAGGTTCACCGACACCGCGGCGGTGGTCTCGGTCAGGCCGTAGCCCTCGAGGACCGGTACGCCGATACCGCGGAAGAAGTGACCGAGCTTGTCGCCGAGCGGGGCGCCGCCCGAGACGGCGTACTGCACCTGGCCGCCGAGCACCGCCCGCAGCTTGCCGAAGACGAGGCGGTCGAAGAGCACGTGCTTGGCCTTCAGCCCGAACGACGCGCCGCCCTTGTCCTGCGCCTGCGAGTACGCGATCGCGGTCTCCGCGGCGGCGTCGAAGATCTTGCCCTTGCCGTCGGCGTGCGCCTTCTGGCTGGCCGAGTTGAACACCTTCTCGAACACCCGCGGCACGCTCAGGATGAACGTCGGCTTGAACGCGCCGAGGTCCTCGACCAGGTTCTTCACGTCGGCGCTGTGGCCGACCTTGACCCGCTTCATCACGCAGCCGACCTGGATGATCCGGGCGAACACGTGCGCGAGCGGTAGGAACAGCAGGGTGCTCGCGCCGGTGGTGTCGAAGAGCTCGTCGAGGATCTTCACCGCGGGGTCGAGCTCGGCGATGAAGTTCGAGTGGCTGATCTTGCAGCCCTTCGGGCGTCCCGTCGTACCAGACGTGTAAATCAGGGTCGCGAGGTCGGACGGCGTGACCGCGGAGCGGCGCTTGTCGAACTCGGCGTCCGTGACGTCCTGGCCGAGCGCGGTCAGCTGGTCGACGGCGCCGGCCTCGATCTGCCAGACCTCCTGCAGCGCGGGCGCCTCGGCCCGGGAGGACTCGACGACCGCGCCGTGGGTCGCGTTCTCGACGACGGCGACGACCGCCTCCGAGTCGGTCAGGATCCACTGGATCTGCGAGGTCGAAGAGGTCTCGTAGATCGGCACGGTGACCGCGCCGATGCTCCAGATCGCGTAGTCGATCAGGGTCCACTCGTACCGCGTCGCGCTGAGCAGGGCGACCCGCTCGCCGTGCTTCACCCCGGCCGCGATCAGGCCCTTCGCGACGCCCGTTACCTGCTGCGCGAACTCCGCGGCGGTGACATCTGTCCAGGCGGACCCCGTACGGCGGCTGAACACCGCGGTGTCAGGATGAGAGGACGCGTTCGCCCACACCGGGTCGCTCAGACTCCCGGTGGGCGGTTCTGTCACAGCAGGAACGGTGTACTCACGCATCCGCGTCTCCTCAGTCGGTCCCGAATTGTCGACTTCCGGCGCACGCTACAGTCACCTACCCACAAGTAGCCAGGTTTATGTGACCGAAGGAACTAGGTTCTCGGCATGCCATTGCTCGACATCAGTTGCGACGACCTGGTCGTTGCTGATCCAGCCTACGTTGCCGAGCGACTCGGTTCGGACACCCTATGGCGTGAGTGGTGGCCGGACCTCACGCTGACGCCGTCCGAGCGGCGCGGCCGGGAGGGGGTCCGGTGGGCCGTCACCGGCGCCGCGATCGGTACGGCGGAATGGTGGCTGGAAGCCGTCCGGGACGGGGTCGTCGTGCACTGGTACCTCCGGGCCGACCCCGCGAAACCGGTCCGCGGCCGCGCGGTCGAGCGATTGAAGGAGCGGTACGTCGCGGCGTACCGGGAGCGGCTGTGGGCGTTCAAGGACGAGCTCGAGGCGGGCCGCGCGGCGGGCGAACGCCGTACCGGATCCGATCCCGCGATAGTCTCCGGGGAGGACGCGGATCCATCGGGGGGTCCGGCGGTCCGCAGCACCCGTCCCAGGCAAGCGAAGAGGTGAATCGATGGCGGAACAGACCACCTCGACCATCCAGGTGAACGCGACCCCCAAAGAGATCATGGCGGTGATCGCGGACTTCGCGGCGTACCCGGAATGGGCCGACTCGATGCGGGAGACCGAGGTGCTGTCCACCGACGAGGCAGGCCGGCCGAACAAAGTGCGGTTCAAGGTGGACGCCGGCGCGATCTCCGACCAGTACACGCTGGCCTACGTCTGGTCCCGCAACGAGGTGACCTGGACGCTGGTCGAGGCGAAGATGGTGAAGGGAATGGACGGCGCGTACGTCCTGAAGGATCTGGGAGCCGAGGGGACCGAGGTGACGTACCGGCTGGCTGTGGATGTGGCGATCCCGATGATCGGCATGCTCAAGCGGAAGGCCGAGAAGGTCATCATCGACACGGCTCTCAAGGGCCTCAAGAAGCGCGTCGAGTCCTGATCCAGTGACTCGGGTACTGCTGTACACAGGTAAGGGCGGCGTCGGCAAGACGACCTCCGCTGCGGGAACGGCCACGCTCGCGGCACTGCGCGGGCTGCGAACGCTGGTGCTGTCGACGGACGCCGCGCACTCGCTGTCGGACGCGTTCGACTCCGAGGTCGGACCGGAGCCGACCGAGATCGACGACCTGCTGTTCGTCCAGCAGATCAACGCACAGCGCAAGTTCGAGCGGTCCTGGGGCGACATCCAGGCGTATCTGCGGTCCGTGCTGCACATGGTCGGTGTCGACCCGGTCGAGGCCGAGGAACTGACCGTTCTGCCCGGCGCCGAGGAGGTGCTCGCGCTGCTCGAGGTGCGCGATCACGTCCGGTCCGGCCGCTGGGACGTGATCGTCGTCGACTGTGCGCCGACCGCGGAGACGCTCCGGCTGCTGGCGCTGCCCGAGGCCCTGAACTGGTACCTCGAACGGATCTTCAACGCCGAGCGCAAGATGATGCGCACGTTCCGGCCGTTCCTGAACCGCGGGTCGAGCATCCCGATGCCGGACGACACGGTCTTCGATGCGCTGCGGCGGCTGCAGGCCGACCTGTCCGACATCCGCACGTTGCTGGCCGGCCCGGACGCCTCGGTGCGGCTGGTCCTGACGCCGGAAGCGGTCGTGGTCGCCGAGGCCCGGCGGTCGCTGACCCGGCTGTCGCTGTACGGGTACCGCGTGGACGGTGTCGTGGCGAACCGGGTGTTCCCGGCGGCCGGGGCCGACACGTGGCGCCGGCAGTGGGTCGCCGCGCAGCGCGGGATTCTCGAGGAGGTCGCGGACTCGTTCCGGCCGTTGCCGATCTGGGAGTCGCCGTACCGCGTGTGTGAGCCGGTCGGCGTCGAGGAACTGGCCGCGTTCGCGGTGGAGATGTACGGCGGGGACGACCCGTTCGCACGCGCCACGGACGACACGTCGCTGTGGGTGGATCGGCACATCGACACCGACGGGCGGACGTACACGCTGACGATGCCGTTGCCGTTGGCATCCGCCGACGAACTGGAGCTCGCGCGGCACGGGGACGAGCTGATCATCACCGTCGGGTCGTACCGCCGGGTGCTGCCGCTGCCGGCCGCCCTGGCGCGTGGCGTGGTCGCGGGCGCACGGCTGGACGAAGGCCGGTTGCAGGTGCGGTTCTCGCCGCGGGAGACCGCGCGGCCGGTGGCACCCTCGTCGGATGTGCCAAGCGGATCAGGTCCGTTGGAGTCGGCGCAGGAGCTGGCGCAGGGCCTGACGGCGGAGTACCACGAGGCGCTGACTCGTCGCGAGGCGGCGCGGTGAGCAAGGATTCCACCGGCTCGGTCGGCTCGGTCGCTGAGGAGGCCGCGAAGCTGTTCGCCGTACTGCAGAACGCTGCCCACGAGGCGCCGCCTGCAGCAGACGAGGCCGCGGACCATGAGCACAAGCTGGGGCCCGACTGTGTCTGGTGCCCGGTCTGTCAGCTGATCCACCGGGTGCGGAACACCAGCCCGGAGACGATCGAGCAGCTGTCGACGGCGGCCGCGCACGTGCTCGGCTCACTGAGATCTCTGCTGGAGGCCGCCGCGGACGCGGCCCGGCAGACGCGGGAGGACGCAGCGTCGCGGTCCTCGCCATCGGACGAGGAACCGGCCCAAGAATCGACCCGGTCCCGGGTGGACCGGATCGACGTGAGTGAGGACCCCGAACCATGGGACTGACGATCGGCATCGACGTCGGCGGTACGAAGATCGCGGCCGGCGTGGTCGACGAGCACGGCGAGATCATCGCGCGCACGCATCGCGACACCCCGGCCGACTCGGTCGACGCCACCGCGGCCGCGATCTGCGACGCGGCCGCCGAGCTGATCGCGAACCACGCCGTGGAAGCGGTCGGGATCGGGGCGGCCGGGTTCGTCTCCTCGGACCGGTCGACGGTGCTGTTCGCGCCGAACCTGGCCTGGCGGGACGAGCCGCTCGGCGCGCGCGTCGCGGAGCAGCTGAAGATCCCGGTCGTGGTCGAGAACGACGCGAACGCGGCGGCCTGGGGCGAGTTCGCGTTCGGCGCGGCCAAGGACGTCGAGCACATGGTCTGCATCACGGTCGGCACCGGGATCGGCGGCGGCGTGGTGATCGACGGCGAGCTGCTGCGCGGTGCCCATGGTGTGGCGGCCGAGCTCGGCCACATGCGCGTCGTACCCGGTGGGCACCGATGTGGATGCGGGGCGCGGGGCTGCCTGGAGCAGTACGCGTCCGGGCGGGCGCTGGTGCGCGAGGGCAAGGCGCAGGCCGAGTCGGGGTCGCTCGCGGCGGCGCAGATGCTGAGCGTGTGCGGGATCACCGACCCCGAGGAGTTGACCGGGCCGATGATCACCGAGGCGGCGATGAAGGGCGACCCGTGCGCCGTCGAGCTGCTCGAGGACCTGGGGCGCTGGCTGGGTGAGGGCGTGGCGAGCCTGGCGACGATCTTCGACCCGTCGCTGGTCGTGATCGGCGGCGGTGTGAGCGCGGCGAAGGATCTGATCATGAAGTCCGCTGTGCAGGCGTTCGAGAAGGTGCTGCCCGCCAAGGCCAACCGCCCGCACGCGCCGTTCACCCTCGCCGAGCTGGGCAACGATGCGGGCCTGATCGGGGCCGCGGACCTGGCCCGCCGGCCGGCGCCGGCACCGGAACAGTCCTGATGATTGTCCTGACCTGGGATACTGGAGCCGAGACACACCCTGGCCCGGCGGGGGTCGCGAGGAAGGTCGAACCTTGGCTTTGACGCAGGCACTGACGATCGGGATCGACATCGGCGGGACCAAGGTCGCCGCCGGGGTGGTCGACCCGGAGGCCAACATCCTGGACCGGTTGCGGCGCGACACGCCGACGACGGACCCGAAGGAGACCGAGGACGCGATCGCGGAGATCGTCCGCGACCTGGAGTCCCGGCACGACGTGATCGCGGTCGGCATCGGCGCCGCCGGGTTCGTCGACGGCACCCGGTCGTCGGTGCTGTTCGCACCGCACCTCGCCTGGCGGCACGAGCCGCTGCGGGACGCGGTCGAGCGCCGGCTCGGCCTACCGGTCGTCGTCGAGAACGACGCGAACGCAGCCGCCTGGTCCGAGTGGCGGTTCGGTGGCGGTCAAGGCGAGAGCCACCTGGTGTGCGTCACCCTCGGCACCGGCATCGGCGGCGCGATCCTGAACGACGGCGCGTTGCAGCGCGGGAAGTTCGGGATCGCGGGCGAGTTCGGGCACATGCAGGTCGTGCCGGGCGGTCACCGCTGCGAGTGCGGGAACCGCGGCTGCTGGGAGCAGTACGCCTCCGGCAACGCGCTGACCCGGGAGGCCCGTGAGCTGGCGCTGTCCGGTTCGCCGGTCGCGCACAACCTGCTGCGGGCGGCCGAGGGCGATCCGCGGAAGATCAACGGCCCGATGGTGACCGAGCTGGCCAAGGACGGCGACCCGGTCGCGGTCGAGCTGCTCGAGGACGTCGGCCGCTGGCTCGGCATCGGCCTCGCGAACCTGGCCGCCGCGCTCGACCCGGGCACGTTCGTGATCGGCGGTGGCGTGTCCGACGCGGGCGAACTGCTGCTGGCACCGGCGCGGGAGGCGTTCAAGCGGACGCTGACCGGTCGCGGATTCCGCCCGGAGGCGCGGATTGTCCGCGCGGTGCTCGGGCCGGAGGCGGGCCTGGTCGGTGCGGCCGACCTCGCGCGCGAAGAGGCGACGTGGCTGCGCCGGGTCCGGGTGAAGACCACCGCCGTGACCGCGAAGACGGCTGCGGCGCGTGGACGGTCGACCCGCCTCGAGCGGGCGGCCCGGAAGACCGCGGGACGGCGTACCGGGATGCGCGCCGCGGCGCAGGACACCGACCTGCACCCGGCTGACCTGAACGGCGACCCTGACGCATGAGTGATGGCGCCCTGCGGGTGCTGTCGTACAACGTGCACCGGTGGGGAGACGACCGTACGGCGCTCGCTCGGGTGGTACGGGCGTGCGCGCCGGACGTGATGCTCGTGCAGGAGGCGCCGACCTGGTTCGGGACCCGGACGAAGCGGCGCGCGATGGCGGCGACGTTCGGGATGCGGTACGTCGCAGGCTCCGCCCGGAACGCGATCCTGGTTGCCGACGGCATCGAGCTCGGCGATCCGGTGCACTGGCGGGTCTGGCGGCCGTTCGTCCGCCGGCGCCTGAACTTCGTCGCCACCCAGCTGCCCGGCGGCGCCGTCGGCGGCCAGGTACTCGTCGGGACGACGCAGGTCGCTGTCGTGTGCTGTCATCTCGGCCTGCACATCCTCGGCCGTCAGCGCGAGCTCGAGCAGGTCCTGAAGCGATGCCGCGCCCTCGGCACGCCGTACCTGCTGGCCGGCGACCTGAACGAGGAACCCGACGGCCCGGTGTGGAAACGACTCGCCGAGGAGGGCCTGACCGACCTCGGAGCCGACGCGGGCCCGACCTTCAGCTCCACAAATCCCCACAAACGCATCGACGGCGCACACCTGTCACCCGCGCTGCAGGGACGCATCCTCCCCACACCCGCCTCGCCAGAGGATCTCGCCGCCGCCTCCGACCACCTCCCGATGCTGATCGAGATCAGGGCCGGAACTCGAGTAGCGGATCAGTGACTGCGGCCCGCCAGTTCGCGCGATGTGTCTCGGTCCGGAGCCGGTAGTACAGGGTTTCCCGCCGTACGTCGTCCGCGCTGCCGGAGTGGCCGCCGATGTTGTGCGCCAGCAGGTAGTGCGCGAAGAGCACGCTCCCGGCCGCTCCGCTGGCCTGGATCGGATCGCCGAGCGGGATGTCGGGGTAGGGGCCCGGGGTCATCTCGTCGACCCGGGACAGCGCGTCGGCGCCCCGCTCGGCCAGGTAGGCGCCGAGCCGAAGATGCGTCCCCGGCCAGAGATAGAGATTGCCCCGGTCCAGCTCCTCGTGGGAGGTCAGCCACAATCCGGCGAGCATCGTGAACGTCCCCGGCGTGCCGTCCTCCAGGGTCGGCGTGATCCCGTCGACGTGTGGACCGCCCGGCCGGTGCGGCCAGGGCGGGATCGTCGTCGCAACCTGGGCCTGGTCCGGCTCGAGCAGCTCCAACTCCGGCCGCAGCAATTGGGCGGCCAGCTCCGCGATCCCAGCTGCGCGATACAACGCCAGCAGCGGGTGTGCGTCGTCGAGGGCAGGCCACAGGAAGTGCGCGCCGACACCTTCCGGCGGCTGGCGTTCGAGCATCTCGGCAACGATCCGGCGAGTGGCGGCGATCTGCTCGTCGGTGAGTACGCCGGGCACGACGACGTACCCCTCGTTCCGGAACTGCGTCCGCTGTGCCTCGGTGATCTGCCGCATACCGCCAGTCCAGCAGCGGTGTCCCTGAGCGGCAAACGAATTAGCTCTTCTTGCGGTTGAGGAAGGTGAGCATGGCTTCTTGGGCGGCGGGGGAGGCGAAGAGGCTTGCGGAGAGTTCGGCGAGGTCTTTGCCGCGGGCATCTATGTCGGCGAGGAGGTCGCGGTTGAGGAGTTTCTTGGTTTCGCGTAGGCCCTGTGGTGCGCCCTTGAGGAGCGACGTGAGCACCGTGTCGACGGCCTCGTCCAGGTCGCTGTCGGGCACCGTCAGCGTGAGGAGCCCGAGGCGTGCTGCTTCGAGGGCGTCGAAGCCGTTGCCGGTCAGGAAGGTGTACGCCGCCGCGCGGTCCGTGAGCCGGGGGAGGACCGTGAGCGAGATCGTCGCCGCCGCGAGCCCCAGCCGGACCTCGGTCAACGCGAACGTCGCGCTTTCCCCGGCGATGCTGATGTCTGCCGCCGCCACGATCCCGATGCCGCCGGCCCGCGCGGGCCCGGCGACGCGCACGACGACCGGCTTCGGGTTCGCCACGATCGCGCGCTGTACGTCGACCATCCGCTGCGCGCCGACGCCCATCCCGACGGTCGTAGCCTCGGACAGATCTGCCCCCGAGCAGAACACGTCCAGCGCCGACCGAATCACGATCACCCGCACCGCCTCATCCGCGCCCGCCGTCTCGAGCCGCGCCAGCAACTCACTGGTCAGCTGCTGCGACAACGCGTTCTTGTTGTGCGGCGAGTCGAGCGTGATTGTTGCGACGCCGCCATCGGCATCCAGGTGCACGAGTTCCGTCATACCGCCATCCAACACGCTTCCGGTCCGGGCGTCATGCCCGGACAGACGTGACAGAGCAGACATGTCGGCCCGGTGACGTGAAAGGGCCACCTGCGAGGCGAACAGGTCCGAGTTCTCCGAGACCAAGCGGTACGACGACGGGTGGCTGCATGCGGTGGGCCAGAGTTCTCATGCGGAGTACGAGAACCTGCTGGTGACGCCGGACCGTGAGAACGCCTTCATCGAGCCGGACAAGACGTACACCGAGGCGGTGGTCCTGCGGCACAACGGCGAGCACGGAGGTATGCGGACGCTCGCGCGGTTCGACGTCGAGGACGAGGTCAAGGCGGCCGTCGAGTTCGCCGAGACGTTGCAGCGGACGGTTCAACACGGTCCCGACGCAGGCACGTCGATCTCGCGTGCTCTGAACGCCGAAGGGCCGGAAGTGCGGGCCGACAACGGCCCGGAGTGGGGCCGCCGGGAGAACAGGGGCTATCGCCCCGGCGGGCACAGCGACCTCAGCCGTTAAGGCCCCGTCGGGGCCGAGGTGGGGTTGAGTGGATCGGCGTGGCGGTGCGTGATCCTCCACGCGCCGTCCTCGGCCCGGAACACCATCGTCGTCCGCAGCAGGTGCGGCACCGGATCCGGCTGGGTGACGTGCTGCACGGTGCCGCGCTCGATCGCGACCGTGTACGCCGTGTCCGCGCCAACGTGCTTGACGAGGTACTCGAACTCGATCTTCGCGCCGCTGGGGCGGAACTGCGAGGACGCCCACCCGTACCGCGGCCCGATCTCGGACCAGCCGACCTCCTGCCCGCCGAACCCGCCGAAGATCGAGGTCAGCTCGCTGTGCGACACCAACGGCAACCACAACGACGGATCGCCGTTGACGAACGCGGTGTTGGCCTCCTCGAAGCGTCGCAGGAACGACTCGAAGTCCTGATTCACCATAGGACCAGCGTGTACGCCGACAGGGTCACTTCATGTCGGCGTACGACGGGGAGAGTTCGCGCGCCAGGTGCTCGACGAACAGGCCGACGTCCGTGACGATCCCGCGCGCCTGCGACGAGCCGCGGTCCGCGAGCTTGGTCACCGTCGCCGGGTTGATGTCCACGCAGGTCAACGGGATCGACGCCGGCAGGATGTTGCCGGTAGCAACCGAGTGGAGCATGGTCGCGGCCATCAGGCAGTACCCGACGCCGTCCAGTTCGGCCCGCATCGCGCGCTGGCCCTCGAGTACGTCGGTGTAGACGTCCGGCAGCGGCCCGTCGTCGCGCACCGAACCGACCAGCACGAACTGCTTCCCGTTCTTGACCAGCGCGTGCATCACGCCGGACGTCAGCACGCCCTGCTCGACGGCCGCCGCGATCGACCCGGCCTTGCGGATCGTGTTGATCGCCCGGATGTGGTGCTCGTGCCCGTGCTCGACGCCCCGCCCGCGGGCGAGATCCACGCCGAGTGACGTCCCGTACAGCGACGACTCGATGTCGTGCGTCGCGAGCGCATTGCCGGCGAACAGTACGTCGACGTACCCGGCCTCGACGATCGCGACCATCGCGGGCGCGGCGCCGGTGTGCACGATGCCGGGCCCGCCGACCCAGAGCACCTTCTGCCCGTTCGCCTTCGCCTCGCGCATCCCGTCGGCGACCTGCTTGACCAGCACCCGCTGCGGCTTCTCCGAGGACACGTCCGACTCCATGAAGCCGAAGCCGTCCTCGGTGCTCGTCACGATCGGGGGCGTGACGCGCACGCCCTGCGCACTCGAGATGATCTTCATCCCGGCGCGTACCTCGGACATCGGAATGGTCCGTACGGCGTCACCCTCGACGAGCAGGCCGCAGTCCATCTCCGGGTTCTGGACGGTGACCCAGTGGCCGCCGAGCCGAACGCTCGTCGGTAGGTTCGTGGTCGAGTAGAACCCGTCCGGGAACACCCCGTCCTGACTGACCTCGGTGATCTCCGGCGTACCGGGGTCGACCAGGTTCGCGCCCTTGGTCTGGATCCGCATCAGCAGCCGCTGCAGCGACTCCTCGTCCTCCGCGCCGACCGTCATCCGGACCGTGGACGGGTCGTCCTTGTCGTAGCCGAGGTCGAACTTGTCCAGCGTGTACTCGCCGCCGTACCCGCGAATGTCGTCGAGCACCCGGGACAGCAGCCCGGAGTCCATCAGGTGGCCGGTGATCTGGACCGTCTCGGTGACCTGCACGGGTGCCCTCCCAAACGAGTGATGTCGTCAGATTGTCCGACGATCCGCACTCTAACTCAGACGACGGCTCCGTCGTCACCGCCGTCACCCGGAGGGAGCCGGTCCTTCATCCGGAAGACCAGCGTGAGGAAGCCGCCGATGAATCCGGTGACCGCGAGCGTCGTGATCCGGCCGGTGCCGAAGTCGAGCAGGGCGGCCAGGATCAGCAGCAGCGGACCGCCGAGCAGCCCGAGCCACGCGAGCCGGCTGATCCAGTCCAGCCGCGGCCCGCGCGGCGGCTCCGGCGGGACGTAGTGCTCGTGCGCGTCGTCGGCCTTCCTGGCCGGCGGCTCGGCGTCCTCGGTCTTCTTCTCCTCGACGGTGAGCCCGGCCGGTACGTCGATCAGCGGCTCGTACTTGTCGTCGACGTCCTCACTCGCCGGCCACCGCGCGACCTTTTCCTCGCCGCCGTCGTGCCCCGGCGCGGACGGTTTGTTGAACTGTTCCACCAGCGACTGCCACTCGGCGTCCTCGGTACTGCGGTCGATCACCGGACGGGCCCGCTCCACCGCCTCGGCGTCGACGAAGATCTCGTCGTACCCGACCGGGATCCGGACCGGTTCCTCGGCCTCCTCCGGCGTCCGGGCCTCGCTCTGGTTCTCGCAGTACGCCGCGATTCCGGCCGCCTTGAGCGCGTCGAGCACCGGCTCCGCGATCAGCGGATCGATGCCTCCGAGCGACGTGTACGACGTCGCGGTCAGTCCGTTGTCACGCATCGCTGCGCTCACTCCTGGGCTCACTCTTGGGCTCGCTCAGCCGGCTGATGAAGGCTGTCGAGTCCGCGAAGATCCGCGGGGCGTCGTTGTCCAGGGTTGCCACGTGGTAGCTGTCCTCGAGCAGGGTCTCGGTCACGTCGCGGGACGAGATCGAGGACAGCACTTCCCGCCCCGAGCTCGGCTCCACCACATGATCGACAGTACTGCGGAACAACAGCACCGGCTGCGTGATCTTCGCCAGATCGTCCCGGGTGATCTTCCACAGTTGCGACAGCGACTGCAGCGCCCGCAGCGGCATCCGGTCGTACGCGCCCTCGTCCACGCCGGGCTTCTTGATGTCGTTCGAGATGCCCGGGAACGACGGCACCAGCTTGGACAGCACCGGCAGCAGCACCAGCCGCTTGTCGTCGGCGCGCACCGACGGGTTGATCAGGACCAGACCGGATACGTCCTCGCCATGCTGCTCGGCGAGCCGCAGTACCAGGCAGCCGCCCATCGACAGCCCCACCAGGAACACCCGGTCGTGCTCCTTGCGCAGCCGCTCGAGCTCGTTGTCGAGTACGGCGTACCAGTCCGGCCAGGCGGTCTTGTTCATCTCCGGCCAGCTGGTCCCGTGACCGGGCAGCCGCGGCACGGAGACGCCGTACCCCTCGGCGGCCAGGTGCTCACCGAACGGCCGCATCGACCGCGGCGAGCCGGTGAATCCGTGGCTCAGCAGTACGCCGACGGCGGCGTTCTCCCCGGTGCCGGGACTGCGAAACTCCTCCGCGTGGGCTTGCACTGGCACGCTCGACTCCTCGCCGTTCAGTGTCCTCACAGACGCGCCTGCAACTAGGCCTCGTAGGCGCGTGACAATCGTCGCATCTGGGCTGCATCCAGTCTGCATCCAGGTGACAACACGGTGAGCAACGCCCACATTCCTGGCGGTGACATTGCCTGAGGGGGAAGCTGGAACGTAGTGTCCGCACCGGAAGGTGGCGCGCCGGAGTTGTCGCGTGACCGCCACCGGCGGGCACTGGTGCCGGACGCAGGTACGGGCCGACGATGGTGACGTGGGCTCTCAGTGAGTGCTGGTGAGTGTCGGGCGAGTGACGGAGGTCGAGGCGGATGCTGTACCTGTTCCTCAGACGGTTCTTGGTCGCACCACTGGTCAGGCTGTTCTTCCGGCCCAAGGTGACCGGGGCGGAGCACGTGCCCTCCGACGGTCCGGCGCTGCTGGTCAGCAACCACCTGGCGTTCTGCGACTCGATCTTCCTGCCGGTCTCGATTCCGCGGCAGATCGTCTTCCCGGCCAAGTCGGAGTACTTCACCGGCCCCGGCCTCAAGGGGAAGCTGGTCGCCACGTTCTTCCGGTCCGTAGGCCAGATCCCGATCGACCGCTCCGGCGGGCGTGCCTCGCTGGCCGCGCTGAACACCGGCCTGGGGATCCTCGAGAAGGGCGGCCTGTTCGGGATCTACCCCGAGGGCACCCGCTCGCCCGACGGCCGGCTGTACAAGGGCAAGACCGGCGTCGCCCGGATGGCGATCGTGGCCGGCGTCCCGGTGATCCCGGTCGCGATGATCGACACCGAGAAGCTGCAACCGCCCGGCCGGATCTGGCCGGTGTGGTTCTACCGCGAGAAGGGCCGGCTGCTGCCACGGCTGGTGCGCCCGGGCGTGGCGTTCGGCAAGCCGCTGGACTTCTCCCGCTACGAGGGCATGGAGCGCGACCGCTTCGTCCTGCGCTCGGTCACCGACGAGATCATGTACGCCCTGATGGACCTGTCCGGCCAGGAGTACGTCGACATGTACGCCGACAAGGCCAAGGAACTGCTCAAGGCCGGCGAGTCGATCGACGAGCACGTCCGCCTCGGCGACACCAAGGCGAGCTGACGCTTTTCCAGCCGTCGTACGGCGAGGATTGCCGTCATGGACAACGACCTGAACGTGCTCGGTGAGCCGCTCGAGGAGTGCGGCACCGACCCGGTGACCGGGTTCTACCGCGACGGCTGCTGCACGAGCGGGCCGGAAGATCTCGGCAACCACACCGTCTGCGCGGTGATGACCGCAGAGTTCCTAGCCCACCAGGCCTCGATCGGGAACGACCTGATCACCCCACGCCCCGAGTGGCAGTTCCCCGGCCTGAACCCGGGCGACCGCTGGTGCGTCGTAGCAACCCGCTGGCTCCAGTCCTACCACGCCGGCGCCCCGGCCCCCGTCGTACTCGCCTCAACCCACGTCCGCGCCCTGGACACCATCCCGTTGGCCGCCCTCCGCACCCACGCCGTAGACGTCCCCCAAGACCCCAGCTCCCTCACCTGACCGGGCCCCCGCCCGCCCCGCGAGCGATCGTGGCGGTGCTAGGAGGGTTTTGCTCGGATAGCGCCAGAATCCCTCCTCTTAGGTGCGGAAAATCCTCCTTGGAGCGAGCAAGTGGGGGAGCATGGAGTGAGAGTTCCGGTCCAGCCGCGGAGGGCGAGCGCCGCGCCGACCTGGCCCGCAGTGGCGCAGGGATCGATCACCAGCTGATATCCGAAGCGCAGCGTGGTCTTGCCTTGCAATGTCGCTGCGTTGTCCCTGTGCATGTCTCGCCAGGTCGAGATTGCATCGGCATGTCCGGTGCGACCGTCGAGCTCGACGATCAGGTCGTACGGAACGTACTCGACATCGCGGTAGTCCACCGTCAAGTCACCTGCCGAGCCGCTCGTCGCACGGACCTGTCGAGTGCCGGCAGGCAGACCGTGAGCACGTTCGACCCGGGTCAGATACACCTGCTCGAGGAACGATTGCACGCCGTACGCGGCGTCCGACAGGATCGGTCTCAGCAGCTTGCGTCCACGGAGTCGTGGTAGCCGGTTCAGTTCGGCGAGCAACCGGTCAGGTGTCGTCCGGCGCTGACGGCAAGCGTCGAGAACGATTGCCGCCTGACGATCCGGGTCGAGTCTTCGGGCGGCCGCGGTCAGTACGGCGATCTCCAGGCGTGCGACGTACGGCTCACGTCCATCGACCAGCCACGAGGCGAGGTCTTGGTGGCGGGTGAGCCGGATGCCGGACCGCCGCTCGATCCGACGATTCTGCGGTACGGCGAGGTGGATCGGCGAGTCCTGCCAGTCGCCGCTCAGTCCGTACCAGCGCAGCGCCGTATCAGCGGTCAACGCAGCGTCGGGACCGCACGCCAGCCAGGCGGCCCAGACGCGGGCCGACCACGGCAACGGGCCGGTGAAGTCGGCGTACACGCCTTGGTGGATCCGCTGGATCTGCCGGTTCCGGCACCGCCGCGCCAACGTGTTGTCGTCGATCCCGTGCGCCACAGCCTGGGCGCGAGTGAACATGCCCTGCTGCCGGCCGCGCAGCTCGACGAACCGTCGTATCCGCTCATCGTCCGCCTCCACCTCTGTTCGCCGAAGTCCGTCCACACCTACAACATGCCGTCGATCACCCTCCTCGCTCGCGACGAGTTAGGCCCCTGTGGACAACCTCCCGCCGGATCCTGGCGGATTTCACCCGCTGAAGAGGCATTTCTGTCCTAGGAGAGATTTGGGCAACGGTGAGGGGCGAGGGGAGGTGGTGAGACGTGTGGGTGGGGTCCGAGGGGGGTCAACTAGGCTGAGGGTATGCAATTTGCGACGTTGACGGCGGGGCAGGTTCCCGGGGTTCCTACGCTGGAGGAGTTGCGGGGGCTGAAGCCGCTGCAGCAGCCGGAGTGGCCGGATCAGGGTGTGCTCGAGCAGGTGATCACGGAGCTCCGGAGGCTGCCGCCGCTGGTGTTCGCCGGTGAGTGCGACGACCTGACGACGAAGATCGGTGCGGTCGCCCGCGGTGAGGCGTTCATCCTCCAGGGCGGCGACTGCGCGGAGACGTTCGCGGGCGTGACCGCGGAGAACATCCGGGCCAAGCTGCGGGTGCTCCTGCAGATGTCCGTCGTACTGCAGTACGCCGCCAGCGTGCCGGTCGTGAAGATCGGCCGGATCGCGGGCCAGTACGCCAAGCCGCGCTCGTCCGGCGAGGAGACCCGCGAGGGCGTCACGCTCCCGTCGTACCGCGGTGACGCCGTGAACGGCTTCGACTTCACCCCCGAGTCGCGGATCCCGGATCCGCAGCGCCTGCGCGGCGTCTACAACGCGGCGGCCGCGACGCTGAACCTGACCCGCGCGTTCACCACCGGCGGGTACGCCGACCTGCACCAGGTGCACGCCTGGAACACGGACTTCGTGAAGTCGTCCCCGGTCGGCCGCCGCTACGAGCAGCTGGCGTCGGAGATCGAGCGCGCGCTCGCGTTCATGCGGGCCTGCGGCGCCACCTCGGACGAGTTCCGGACCGTCGACTTCTACGCGTCGCACGAGGCGCTGATTCTTGAGTACGAGCACGCCCTGACCCGGATCGACTCGCGGACCGAGCTGCCGTACGACGTGTCCGGCCACCTGCTCTGGGTGGGGGAGCGGACGCGGCAGCTGGACGGCGCGCACGTCGAGTTCCTCGCCTCGCTGTCGAACCCGCTCGGCGTGAAGATCGGTCCGACCACCACGCCGGAGTACATCCGGGCCCTGATCGACAAGCTGAACCCGAAGGGCATCGAGGGTCGGCTCACGTTCATCACCCGGATGGGCGCGGGGAAGATCCGCTCGGCGCTGCCGCCGCTGCTGGAGGCGGTCCGCGACCACGGCTCGCCGATCGCGTGGGTGTGCGACCCGATGCACGGGAACACGTACGAGACGCCGAACGGTTACAAGACCCGCAACTTCGACGACGTGATGGACGAGGTGCAGGGCTTCTTCGACGCCCACCAGCAGGTCGGGACCTGGCCGGGTGGTGTCCACATGGAGCTGACCGGCGACGACGTCACCGAGTGCCTCGGCGGCGGTGAGGAACTGGTCGCGGAGGACCTCGTGAACCGGTACGAGACCGCCTGCGACCCGCGGCTGAACCGGCACCAGTCCCTCGAGCTGGCCTTCCTGGTGGCGGAACGCCTGCGCGGCGCACAGGCATGATCGATCTCCGCTCGGACACCGTCACCCGCCCGTCCGCGGAGATGCTGGCCGCGATGACGTCGGCCCCGCTCGGCGACGACGTGTACGGCGAGGACCCGACGGTCAACGCCCTGGAGGAGCGGGTCGCCGGCCTGCTCGGGCACGAGGCCGGCCTCTTCACCGTCACGGGATCGCTCGCGAACATCCTCGGCGTACGTTCTTTGGTGCCGCCCGGCGGTGAGGTGCTCTGTGAGGCGAGCGCGCACATCGCGCGGGCCGAGCTCGGTGCGCACGCGGCCGTTAGCGGCGTCACGACGCGGACGTGGAGCGCGCCGTCCGGGCAGATCGACCTCGAGCAGATCCGCGCGCTGATCGCGCCAGACCTCGGTCCGTACTTCGTCGTCACGTCGGCCGTCTCGGTCGAGAACACGCACAACTTCGGCGGCGGGTCGATCCAGCACGGGTACGACGTACTCGCGGACGAACTCGATGCGCGCGGAATTCCGCTGCATCTGGACGGCGCCCGGTTGTGGAACGCTGGTGTCGCCAGTGGACGGTCCGTCGCGTCTTTTGCCTCGCGAGCGGCCGCGGCGAGCGTCTGCCTGTCCAAGGGCCTGGGCGCGCCGGTCGGCTCCGTCCTTGTGGGCTCTGTGGAGCTGATCCGCGAGGCGCGCGTGTGGCGCAAGCGTCTCGGCGGGGGCTGGCGGCAGGCCGGCGTACTGGCCGCGGCCGGGCTGTACGCCGTTGAACACAACGTCGAGCGGCTGGCCGAGGACCACGCGAACGCCCGCGCGATCGCCGAGGTGCTCGCCGACGCCGCGCCCGGCTCGGTGAAGCCCGACCAAGTCGAGACCAACATCGTCGTCGCCGACCTGGCCGCCACCGGTCGCACAGTCGCCGACGTGGTGGCCGGCGCTCGCGACGCCGGCGTACTGGTCGGTGGGGTCGGGGCGACCCAGCTGCGGATCGTCACGCATCTCGACGCCTCGGCAGCTGATTGCCGTCAGGCCGCAGAAGTTCTGGCGCGACTGATCGGCTAGTGTTCAGCTGTCGGGGTCGCAGCGTTCGGGGAGAGCCGTGCGAGAGATCGTCGTGTTCAGCGGAAGTGCCCACATCGAGTTGGCGGAGCAGATCTGTAAAGATCTCGGCGTACCGCTTTCTCCGGTAGAGATCCATCGTTTCAGCAACGATTGCCTGCAGGTCCAACTGCAGGCGAACTGCCGGCAACGAGACGTGTACATCGTGCAACCCCTCGTCCCGCCGACGCAGGATCATCTGATGGAGCTGCTGCTGATGATCGACGCCGCCCGCGGCGCGTCGGCGCAGCAGATCACCGCGGTCATCCCGCACTACGCGTACGCACGGTCCGACAAGAAGGACGCGTCCCGGATCTCGATCGGCGGCCGGCTCGTCGCCGACATGCTGACCACGGCCGGCGCCAACCGGGTGCTGACGATGTCGCTGCACGCGCCCCAGGTCCACGGCTTCTTCTCGGTCCCGGTCGACCACCTGACCGCGATCGGCATCCTCGCCGACCACTTCCGCGGTCGCGACCTGTCCGACACCGTCGTGGTCAGCCCCGACCTCGGCAACGCGAAGACCGCGACGCAGTTCGCCCGGCTGCTGGGCCTCCCGGTCGCGGCCGGCAGCAAGCAGCGGCTCTCCGACGACCGCGTGGTCATCGACACGATCGTCGGCGACGTCGCCGGCAAACGCGCGATCGTCCTCGACGACGAGATCGCCACCGGCGGCTCCATCGTCGAACTCCTGGACCGCCTGAAGGACCGCGGCTGTACGTCGGCCGCCGTCGCCTGCACCCACGGCCTGTTCGCCGGCCCCGCGGTCGAGCGCCTCCGCTCCCACCCCTCCATCACCGAGGTCATCAGCACCGACACCGTTCCCCGCCCCACCGGCTTCCCCGACCTGCAAGTCACCTCGGTCGCCGGCCTCTTCGCCGAAGCCATCAAACGAATCCACGACGGCGAATCAGTCAGCAGCCTCTTCGACGGCGTAGACCCCACCCACGCCCCACCCCAACCCAAACTCCCGTTCTAGAAGTAACCAACCTCCGAGCGCTCCCACCCACCCCCGGCTCAGCGCCGTCTTCCAGCTGCCGGCTACCGCCGGCGAGCTGCCGCCCGCCTTCAGCTCGCTACCGCTCGCAGGCGACCACCAACCCAACGCCCGCAACCAAACGGACTCGTGCTGCTGGCGACTGCAACGTCCCGGCCCTGCCGCATCCAGCGCTGCACCTGGCGGCGCACCACGAGCGAACCGACAGCAACTCTGCTGGCTGTGGGTTCGACCCCCACCGTGTCTACAAATCCCCAGGTCAGGCGCAGGTCGGCGCCTCGGCAGGGGCCCGAGACCTGCATCTACTCCACCAATTTGCAGAGTTGGTCAAGGACTGCCCGGGCAATGGGGCACTGCCAACGCCACAGCCGCCGGGTCCCGGCAGCCAGCTGGCGGTGCGCTTATCGCGTTCTGTCGCACTGCTCTCGCTTGGGTCTGATCTCCGCCCCGTCCGGCCGTTGAGCTGCCACGTGCAGCAGACGGTGGAGGTCTGACCTCAGTTGACCGCACCTTCCGATCGGGACGTGGGGCAACATCCGATCCCCTAGTGAGAGGGAGAACGACAATCCCGTAGTGAGAGTGAGAACGACAAGGGCAAGGTGCTGGCCTGGAGCGCTGCTGCGTACGTCCGATACCACGACGAACATGTCCGTGAGGTCACGGGCAGACCAAGGTCATCGAGCGATCCTCCACTCATGACGAAACTCCTTGGCGAGCACCTCGCGAGCTGCTTGCAATATCTGGACCGGTGTGACGTCAAGATCGAGCTAGCCGACCTATCGGGCCCAACGACCGGCGCTCGAACACCGGCCACGGCCTTGCTGAGCGATTGACACGGAGCAAACCTCGAATATGTCCACAGACACAAGCGAGAACGATCCAAGGATCGCCTCGACGCCAATTCGGCCGCCTGCCGTGGTTCACCCCGACGCGCTAGGGGTAACGAAGAAGATGCCACCGGACGACGGGATCGATCTCATACCTGCCTGAGGACCCCGAACTTCAATCGTCCAACTGATCCCAGCCAGTCGGGAGTCTGGGCGCGAATGGCTTGGAATGTGGTGCCCATGGCGACCAGTCCGCTGAGAACGGCCACCGTAGGTGAGAGATATCATCGATCGCCGACCTAGCCTGCCGCTCGGCGAACTCCATGGTTGAGGCATCCAGGATTCCTACCTTGCCTGCCCAACGAAACTCTGCCTCGTCCTTCAAGTTCCAGGACCTCAGATCGTCTGACACGGCCACGTCCAAAATTAAGTCAGCGCTGTCATAGCCGCAATGAGAGCTCTTCCATGGCAATTCGAGATTGATGTACCAACCACGAAATTGTCGCTGTACAGGGTTCCAGTTTCGCAAGATCGAGTATTGCCTGCTCTTCAGATGCACGCGCACATTCTCGCCCATGAACGCAGGTGCATCTTCGTATGAACCGTCCCACCCACTTGGCAGCATCCGGTTCCCGCGAGGTCCCTGCACTCTTGACCCGGATCGTTGCTTGGGAACTGAGCCTGGCAGATGGTGGATCGCGATCGAATCACCGGCGTCGCTGAGCATGATGGCCGGCATTGCGTACGTGATGTGCCTGAGTGAATCAGGTCGTGACTCCTGGATGCATCGCCAAACCACGATGTCGCCCGGTCTGTGCTGAGGTAATCTATCGTGCGGGCTGTCTGGAGCCACATGGACCTCATTTTCGACACAATTGATCTTGACGGCATGTGACTCTAGCAGCCGGAGCCCATGAGTTGAGGTCAATGAAGGTGGAAGGTTGACGTCTATGCGATCACTGCCCACGCTCCTACTTCTCTCTTGGGGCGGCGGCCTTGGGCACGTAGCGCGATGTGCTGTCGTTGGCCGTGCAGCTAGGGCTCGAGGATGGCGCGTGGTCATTGCAGTACGGAATATGCACGCAGAGGTCGCGCTAGTCCGAGAAGCGAACTGTGAGCCGGTTGTGTACCCCGCCAGCCTGATTCCGCGTCAGCTCTGGCAGTGCTGGAGGGACCACGATCACGTGCGAGATGCTGTTGAGGCCGACAGTGCCTTGATCGCGCGAGTAGGAGCGGACGTGGTCGTGCACGACAATCGACCGAGCGCGATGGTCGCGGCAACTGCGGCACGCGTTCCGGCCGTTTCGATCTGTCAGCAGGTGCATTTGGTCGGATTCACATATGACGGCGCGAGTCGGACATGGTCGTTAGCGGTGGAACCATTCAATCGCGTCCTTTCCTCTCTCGATCTTCCCGAAATAACAGAGGATCTCCGTGAGTTGTATGCGCGAGGGTTGATCGTCATTCCAAGCATTCCCGAGTTCGACCCAATTCCAGATCTGGACACAGTCGGAAATGTGAGCTATGTCGGCCCGCTGACAATGCTGAATGATCTAGGCGCTGCAGATGGCGGTCATGATATTGAGCGCAACGGCATATTCTTCTACAGAACTATGTTCGACGCTACGCGGGCGGAGGAGTTCCTCGATGCATTCGGCGACCTCGGCAGTGAAATCATGATAGCAACGGGCGATGGCAGTGTCGCACGGAGTCTCCGCGATTCATCCCGATTCGGGCGAGCTTCCATAAAGGTTATGTTCGACATGAGTGTGGTAGCCAGAACTGCCAAATGTGCAGTTACCATTGGAGGCCACGGGTCCTGTCTGAGTTGCATCCAGGCATCACTGCCGTCAGTTATCGTCCTCGATCCGAGTCCAGAGAGAGAACTCAATGCCAGGTGGATGGAGCGGATGGGCCTCGGGTACGTTCTCCGCCCGCCGACCACTCACCCGTCGGTCATCCCATGGGCGCAGATCCGCACATTAGCTGAGGGCCTCTCGTCTGATAGTGAGACTCGATCAAATGTGACAAAGTGGCGAGCGCGCCTCAATCGGGACGGAGCTGCGATCGCGGTCGATAGGATTGCCAATTTTGCAAACTTGTAGGGCGAGGGGTGTCGCATTACGACGCCAGCCGACCCAACTCAGGTCGACGGCAAGAACTTTCTATCTGCTGGGTGCGACCTTGAGTCATGGAGTCGTGCACGGATTCCATGATGTCGACGATGTGATAAGCAAGACCTGCGTCCAATATGGGCTGGCCGTTGTTATCTACGGCGGACGCCAGATCGCGTATCCCCGTGCCAGCCACAGGATATTGCGATGGTCGCATAGGGAAGTTCTGAGCTTCGCCGCCATCTCGTGGCAGGATGAGAACGCTGCCATTGTTGGTGACTGGGTCGGGCAACACAGCAGTCGCGTCCGAGCCATAGATCTCGATTCTTGGCAGACTGGTGTTCCAGACATCAAAGCTTGTCACTACGGTCGCGATGGCGCCGTTTTCGAAGGCTAGATTTGCGGATATGTGCGTCGGAACCTCCACCGGTATCAATTCGCCAATCCGGGGTCCTGTCTTTATCTCGCGATGGGGCCATGTGGTTCTGCCCATTGCTGAAACCTCGACAACCGGGCCAAACAGATTGATAAGGGCGCCCACGTAGTAGCCAGCGCGATTGTAGAATGGTCCGCCTCCCGGTGACGCATAATATCCACCTGGGTCGGGATGCCATTGCTCATGGCCGTGATTCATCATGAATGCAGTGGCGGCTACTGGGTTGCCGATGTGCCCAGCGTCAATCATTTCGCGGGCTGCCCGCATAGTACCAGTGAGGATCTGGTCTGGCGCACATGCAAGAAGGCGCGCGGATGACGCTGCCGTGCGGACAACTCGACGCGCTGCTTCCCGTGTTGTAGCGAGAGGTTTCTCTGAGTAGACGTGCCTTCCGGCCTCAAGGGCCGAGATCGTGATGGCTTCGTGCGCATGAGGAGGCGTCAGGTTGAGGACGATATCAACCGAGTCGTTCTGGAGTAGAGCATCGAGTGAATCAGCCACCTCGAATCCGTGAGCATTAGCGACGACTCGTGCGTTGGCCGGGTTCAAATCAGTACATGTAACCAGCGACAATCGGTCGGAAGCATGAATCCCTTCGATGTACTTAGAACTGACGCGACCGCAACCAACCATTCCCACGCGCAGAGGATCTGGATTCGCTCTCATATGCGCTCACTCCTTTGGTCTTTGCCATCCTCGCCCTGTTGCCATGCCCTCACCGTGAGTTGCGTTATGCTGCACGCCACGCGTGCCGGGCATGAGCAACGCGACGGTGTGCTGTAAAAGGAGTTTAGTGACGTGATCGTTAGCTTCCAGGGCTCGAGTAGTGTCGTGACTCAAGATGATAAACGGTGACGGCGAGCATCATCAAGATGGGCCCGAAGGCCGGTGTCGACCAAGCGATTTCTGCCGGGAAGCCTAGGTCCGCACTCCGGTTGAGCAAGATGGCGGCCGGCGCCCATGCGATGAATGCTAATGGGACGGCGAACGTGAAGAATGCGGAGGCAAAGCCTCCGAAGATCTGTAGAGGAAAGTTCGAGTACGTTCCGACCAAGCTGTCAATCGTTCCGATAAGGGCGTCGGTATTAGCGAGGCGAAATGCCGCCGCCGCGCGGATCGTCTGAAGGGATGCCTCGATGAGGCCCCCACCGATAACTGAAGCGCCACAAAATAGCGCCAATCCGAAGGTCCAGTCGATCGATGCATTGCGAACGGCGACTCCTAGGACCGCCGCTGCGATGAAAATGTCGCCTAGTTGCTGGAGATTGAATTGGCGTGTCAACAGTTGTAAGAATGCTGGGACGGGCCGCAGTAGATATCGATCGAATTCACCAGTGTGAACGACGCGGTCGTTGTCGATGACGCGCCTGAAGAAGAACGCATAGATCGCATGCGCTGCCATGCGCAATCCGACTAGCAGCATGACTTCACTGGCGGACCAACCGCCAATTGCACCGAATGAAGTGAGGATCACGCCGATGAACAACAGTTGGGTCGCCTGCGCTGCGGCGCCACCGATCAAGGATTGGAGAAGGTTGACTCGATATTGCAGTTCGGTTGCCAAGCTCAATCTGATCAGAACCCGGAGGGCGGTCAGTGTGCTAGCCGCCATTAACGACCACCACCCGAAGAGCGCGTCGGGCTACCAGATGTAACAAGAGGAATAGGACCGCCAGCCAACTAGCTTGTTGAATCAACAGTTGTTTGGAGTGATCGTATGTCACCTGTCCGAACCATATTTCGAGTGGAGCGAATATTTGGAGCCTAAAAGGCAGGGCGTTGAGCATATGTGCGAGCCACTCTGGTATGAACCATAAGGGAACAATCGCTCCTGAGCAGAAAGTCGCGAGGGTCCGATAAATGTAAAAGGTGCCACGAGTGTCGGTTGTCCAAAATGCGACCATCGACACTGTTAGGTTCATGGTCCACGCCATCAGGAGGCCGAGCCCCACGCTCAGCACGAAGAAGCCGGCGGCCCACAGATCGCGTGGCGCGCTAATGCCGTCAAGTGCGCAGCCCACAATCAGGACGGCGACGGATCCCGGCAAGGCTGCCGCCGCTTCCCCGACACTATGGGCCAGGTTCTGAGACGTGACTCCAATGGGGCGAATGACATCTGTGGCGATCGCCCCCTGCCGCACACGCTCGGGGAGCGAGGAGAGCCGGAACGGTAGTGCCAGATGAGCAACTGCGAGAGAGAGGATCGCATATTGGACAGCTATATCGACGCCGACACCCTGAACAGTTTGACGGTTTGCGTAGACATTTCGCCACACGACGATTAGTAGGACGGCCTGCAAACAAGCGCCGACCACGCTGATCCCAACGTTGACACGAAAGTGAAGTGCCGATTGTGCTCCAAGACGGACCATCGCCGCCGTACCGCGAAGCGCTGCCCTCATGGATTGCCTCCGTAGAGGCGGCGTACGACGTCCTCTAACTGAGGGTCAAGGATCGAGATATCGGACACCTCAAACTGGCTCGATACCGAGTGGATGACCTCCGGAGCCGACACCTCCTGAGGGTCGAAGCGGAGGGTTACTTTTGCGGCTCCTGGCGAACTGACGCGTGTAGCGAGGCCAGAGTCGATTCGGTCGGCGTCGCTCGGAGACCGCGGCGTGACGATCAGATCGCGATACGGCGCGAATCGGCGCTTCAGGTCCTTGAGGTCGCCCTCGTACAACATCTTTCCGCCGTCGATGACCATGATGCGTTGGCACAGTTGCTCGACATCATCCATGTCGTGTGTCGTCAGCATGACGGTCGTGCGGCCGTCAACGTTGAGGCTTGTTATGAGATCGCGCAAGGCGACCTTGGCCACTACATCGAGCCCAACGGTGGGTTCGTCGAGATAGAGGACCGGTGGGCGATACAGAGTTGCCGCAGCAAGGTCGCCGCGTATGCGCTGCCCAAGGGATAACGATCGGACCGGCGTATCGAGGAAGGATCCTAGGTCAAGTAAGTCGTCGAACTGACTCATACGATTGCGGTAGTCGGCAGCGGACACTGAGTACAAGTCCCGAATTGCCTCCAGCGATCGGCGCAGCGGCAAGTCAAACCAGAGCTGAGACCGCTGACCGAATACGACACCGATGTTGAGTGCGTTACGGCGCCGATGCCGCCAGGGTACGACGCCGGCCACCTCGACCCGACCGGCGGTCGGCACCAGGATTCCGGTCAGCATCTTGATGGTTGTGGATTTGCCGGCCCCATTCGGACCCAGGAACCCGACTATTTCGCCTTTGTCGATGGCGAGGCTGATGTCATCGACTGCACGCACGGCCTCACGGGCCGCGAACAACGACCGGAACCTGGAGGCGGGGCCGTCTGGCACGGCTCGGCGATGGAACTGTTTGACGAGATGCTCCGCAACGATCATCGACATGTCCAGACAGCCATCTGTGGCCCCTCCGGCCAACAGTATCGGAGGTTCGAAGACGCTTGCCGCCGTGCGGCAGCTACGAACCGCGTCAGGCGTGGAGGGTGTGGAACCTGAATGGAGACCATCTTCGTCGGGGGAACCGACCGCATCAGAGGCGCCCGGCTCCGGCGAGGCCGCGAGGCTCTGAGGCACCTCATCACCATGTCCTGCATTCAGATTCCCCTCGACGCTACTAGCGATTATCGCGGGATGGTCGGTAAATGGAGTCTCTTGGACTCGCCCTGACGTTGCCTCGACTGTCGAGCGAGATGAGGGTGCCGGAGCACACGTTCGCGATGGTTCCTTCCAAAGGTCCAGACCGCCTCTCTACTGGCCGCATCCTAGCCGGATCTCTCGGAGCTCGACCGGGAACTGGTGTCGTTGGTTGAGGGCTCGCGTTAGGGATCGGTTGTCGCGGTTGTTCGACATTGCGGTGAGTCGAGTGGTGTCTCGGGACCTCGCTCCGGCGCTGCCCGAACGAGGTCCTTAGATGCCGGCGGCTCGGCAAAAGTCGCCTGGTTATCCCGGCACGCCGAAAGATGGTGACCTGTGTCAGCGGCGAGCGTCCGCTCTCTACTCAGGCCAAAATCAACGGAACGCAGGGTCTGTGCACTAACGCGGAATGAGCAGCCTGGCAGGGTGAATCCGCAGGTCAAGGGTGGACTGAGTGCATGTGTCATGCTATTCGTCCACGTGTAGCTGCGCCGCTACGAAGGCGACGGCCCGCCGTCATGGCGCTACGGTCGCGGAAGCCGATGACGCAGGCTGACCTTCGAGGGCAGGGAGCCACTCGCCGACACGGCCGTTTCTGTGGCAGACCGACCAACGCCGTCGACAGCTCCACTTAGAATGTCAAAGCCATCCCGTAGGCTTGACATAGCTACAGGCATCGGAGGCGATATGTCGGAAGCCGAGCTGTGGGCGATGCCGCACGAGTATGGCGCGGGCGCAGCGAGATGGATGGACAATGCGATGGACTCGATCAGTCGTGAGCTCCACCCGATTCTCGGCGCGGTTCGCCGCGAACGGGTCGCCGACCTTCCGAGACCCGATGATCATTCCCCCGATGCGGCAGGAATGGCATCGCCCCTCTACCGTGGCATTGAGGTTCAGCACGTAGTCACCGCCGATGTAGACGACGTACTGATGGGAGATGTTGCCGCGTTTCTGGCCCTTGTTTTCAATCTCGCGGACGAGTTGGGCTCTCAAACGACCCGCGGAATGCTTGAGCATATCAGCGAGATATGTGAAGCGTCGGGACAAGTCATCAAGGCCGACGGTCGCGATTACTTCGACGTGATGATCGAGGCGATGGAAACCATCGATATGGCGTTCGATGAGAACGGTCAGCCGAGTCTGTTCGTAGTTGTCGGTCCCGACACGGCAAAGAGCCTTGAGGGCCGGAAGCCAACACCTGAGCAAGAGGAACGTGCCAGGCGGGTGCTCGAACGTAGGAAGGAGGAATGGGATGCTTCGCGGCGTCGTCGGGAGCTTCCTTGATTCCCTAACCGAGCGAGAGTTTGATGCACCGCTGCTTGCCGTGCTACCCGCTCAAGGATTCACCGATATTCACTTCATACACGGGGGATTTGAGTTCGGTAAGGATGTTATAGCTAAGCGAACAGACGCGAACGGGACGATCAGGCAGTACTCCATCCAGTCGAAGGCCGGCGACATCGGTCAAGGCGATTGGAGGTCGATTCGTCCGCAGCTCGAAGAGTGCGAGTATAATACGAGAGCTCATCCCAATTTTGACGAAGACTTGCCCCGAGTGGCGGTTCTTGTCACCACGGGGCGGTTGAAAGGTTCCGCTGCCGTCGACGCGCAGGAGTTCCGTAAGGCGTGCGAGAAGCGTGGCTTAGCGGACTTTGAGGTTTGGGACCGTTACACCTTGCTGGACTGGCTGTGCCTCGACCCCTCACTCGGGCTGACGGAAATTGGTGTTCAGGACGAGCTGGTCGCCTTGCTTACATCTATCGCCCGGCGGACCCTGACAGAACCCAACTTGGAGCGCCACAGTCGCCAGTGGTTAGCAGGTGATGACGACCGGCATCGCCTCGCCCGAGCGTCGATCGAAACATCCCTAATCTGCACAGAGCTCGTGGCGGTACGACGGCTGGACCTCGCGGCGCTGACAGCGTTACATCTCTATCGTGCCGCTTGGGTTCCACCATCCGCCGACGCTGGCCCGGCGACTGTTTCGGACGCTTCGCTCCGACTTTTCGCCTCTTATGCAACCGAGTTACTGGATCAGGCGACCCCGTTGCTGAGCAGCCCGAAACATCTCGCGGACACAGTCATGGATGCTGGATTCGTAATCACGTATCCAGCGACATGTTGCCGGCTCGCTGAGGTCTTCGGCCTGCTCGCCTTGTTGGGTGAGCCGGACGTCTCCGCACGGGCGGCCGACGCGGTCGCCACTCTGGCCTCCGACCACCCCGGGACAGCGCGACCGCCATCAGACCAGTTCGCCGCGAGTCTCGTCCCACTTGTCGTCGTGCTAGCGCGCCAGGATCGACAGGCTGCAGTCCAGTTCATGCGCAAGGTCTCAATTTGGTTACTCGATCGGCATGATGCGGACAAGAACGGGCTCGGCCTCGGCAGCTTGGACGAGAACGAGGAGACGCAATTCGAACGGCTCGTGGGTGGCGCTACATCCATCACCACTCTCGAGCTACGAAACTCAAGCTACTTGGCCTCCGTTGCGCTCGACGCGTTGTGGGTCATCGGCGCTCAGGACCTCTACGACGCTCTTCTGGAAAACCTGTCCGCGTTGCGGATCGTCGCGAGCGCTACCGCGGCGGACGAGCGATTCGCTCGTTGGAAGAGGGGAGGGGGCAATGTGTTTCCACGAACCCGCGTCGACTACCCAAGGTGGACAGATCGCGCTGGACAGACGCCCACCGCACATACCAGCGCAGAATTAGAAGCTCTACTTTTAGGCGCGGTGTGCCGAAGTCGGCACTATCCCGGAGCAATGGCAGCACTGACCCGGATATCCAGCGACGGCTGATGCGGCTGGCCACCTACAAGCGACGCTGATGGCCGGACGGCTTCTGAATCGGGTCCTCTTGTGATCCGCCAACTGATATGCGCCAGGCTAGAAGTCTGGCGACCAGAGGGAGCCGGCCAATGGACGGATCTGCTGCTGAGCGCTACTTCTGATGTGGAGCCGCGCTTCGAGTGTGGGTTCGCACCCGAGGGGACCTGTCGGCTGTCCGTGTGAGTGTCCGCGTGAGACCTGCCGGCGACCGGGAGCTGGTGGTGGTTAGTGGGTCAAGTTGTCGGGGTTGATGTTGTTGGCGGTGAGGGTGGCTGTTATCCATTTGCGTTGGAGGGGGCTTGCTGTGGCCAGTAGGTACTGCATGGCGTCGGTTGCTCGGTGTTTGCGGCCGTTGGCGACTGATGGGCGTAGGGAGGGCGGCAGGTTGTGGCAGGCGTCTGCGAGGGAGCGGATCCATTCGATGACATCGACATCTATGGGGCCGACGTCTGTCGCTGACCGGACTTCGCCGAAGTAGGCGCTGCCTCGAATGGAGATGAATGCCTCGTAGCACAGGACGGTTACGGCTTCGGTGGCTTGGCGTTCGCGGCGGCGGCGGGAGAGCGGGAGCATGGCTGACATTGTGCATGGTGGCTGGTGAGGGCTCTTATGGCTATGGGTGAAGGGGTTATCGTCGGGTTGTGGGTGGTTGGGACAGCTTGCGGGTCGAGTTGCGGCGGTTGCTGGCGGAGGCGCCAGGGGCGCTGGTGGAGTGGCCTGATCCGGATAGTGAGCGGTACGAGAAGCGGATTTGGATTGGGTTGGCCGCTTGGGCGACGGAGATTGCGGCTTCGTTGCACGCGACGTACGGGGAACTCGTCGACCTGCATGTTGGGGCTATGCGGTTTCCTGGGCGGGAGCTGTTGGTGAATGTGCACAGTCTCCAGTTGCGTGGTGAGCCTGCCGGTGACGCCGGCTTCGAGGTCGAGACACTGGCTCCGCTGGTGGTTCGGACTGGGCACGATGCGCGGCGGGATGTGCTGGTCACCAACCGGACTGCGCGTGCGGAGGTGTTGATCAGCAACGGGGAGCTGTCGGCTGCGGTGGTTGACGGCTCCGGTGGGGTGGTCGGTCGGTTCGTTGGTCCGCATTGCCTGGCACGGAAGGGGTTCGAGGTCGGGCCTCAGGAGAGTCGTTCGGTGCCTGTGTTGATCGGGACGGCGTCGGTGGTTCCTGAGCTGGGGTACGGCGTTCCGCCGGGGGAGTGGGGGCTGGTTGTCGAGCTGGACACCGAGGGCGGCAGGTTGATGTTGGCGTCGTCGTTGCGGATCACCATCACGCCGTAGGGGTCAATAACCGTTTGATTGGTTGTGGGTGCTGCCGAAGACTCAGGTTGCGTGGATGATTCCGAGCTTGAGGTCCTGTTGCGGAATGAGCGGTATCCGCGGGCTGCGGCGTACTCCGGTCGGTGGATGGTTGATGGGGGTATGGGGCCGAATGCTGTGTGGCAGGCGGAGGCTCTGAGTGAGCTCATGTCGCTCGAGGCTGGGATGCGGGTGCTGGATATGGGGTGTGGCACCGCGTTGAGTTCGGTCTTTTTGGCCAAGGAGTTTGGGGTTGAGGTGTGGGCTGCTGATCTGTGGGTTCAGCCTGATGAGAACCTGCGGCGGGTGGCTGAGGCGGGCCTGGAGGGGCGGGTGCATCCGGTGCATGCCGAGGCTCATGCACTGCCCTTCGCTGAGGGGTTCTTCGATGCGCTCGTCAGCATCGGCGCCTACCACTACTTCGGCACCGACGACCTGTACCTCGGCTACTACTCGCGCTTCGTGAAGCCCGGCGGTCAGATCGGCATCGTCCAGCCCGGTCTCGCCGAGGAGTACGAGACGCTTCCGCCGCCACACCTCGCGGCGTACTGGCAATGGGACTTCTGTGCCTGGCACAGCCCGGCCTGGTGGCGGCGGCACTGGGAGAAAACTGGCCTGGTCACCGTCGAGGTCGCCGATCGACTGCCCAACGGATGGCGGGATTGGTTGCAGTGGAACGAGGCCTGCGACCACGACAGCGGTACGCCGGGACGCGAAGAAGCCCAGATGCTCCACACCGACGCCGGCCGGACCCTCGGTCTCACCCGAGTCATCGCCCACCGCAACACCTAGGCTGAAACGCAATCCGTCCTAGGTGAACGGACATCGCGGCGGGCCGGAGTGGGTGGTTCACACGCCCGGAGGCGCGAGGACCGTCTGCGCGCGGCTTTGGCGGGCGTTGTCGGCACAGGCGGCGGGGACTGGGAATAGGCAATTGCTAGTTCCCAGTCCCCGGAGGGGGTGATCAGTGGGGGAGGTCGCCGTTGATCTGCAGCGGCGGGCAACGTCTGGGCGGGGCAGCGGCTGGGTGGTAGCTTCGGCGGCGTGGGGGATGGGGTGGACGGGGTCGCAGAACGCACTGGGTTTTCGGGTGTGGTTCGTGTCGATCGGGCAGGTGTGACTGAGTTCTGCTCGGCTTATGGGTACGCCGACCGGGCCCACGGGATCCTCAACTCGGCCGAGACGCAGTTCGCGACTGCGAGTGGGACGAAGAGTTTGACGGCGTTGGCGGTGATGGGCCTGATCGAGCGTGGGACGTTCGAGCTCAAGACCACCGCCCGTTCGTTGCTCGGCCAGGATCTGCCTCTGATTGCCGACGACGTGACGATCGAGCATCTGCTGGCGCATCGGTCCGGGATCGGGGACTACCTGGATGAGGACGAGGTCGATATCACCGACTATGTGATGCCGGTGTCGGTGCACAAGCTTGCGACGACCGAGCAGTACCTGCCGGTGCTGGACGGGCACGCGACCGTGTTCCCGGCCGGCGAGCGGTTCGCCTACAACAACGGCGGCTACGTCGTCCTCGCTCTGCTGGCCGAACGCGCGAGCGGCATCAACTTCCACGAACTGGTGAGCCCGCTGGTCTGCGAGCCGGCGGGCATGGTCGACACCGAGTTCCTGCGCTCCGACGAACTCCCCGGACGCGCCGCGCTCGGCTACCTGAATGTCGACGGCCTGCGAACGAACGTCTTGCATCTCCCCGTCATTGGCAGCGGTGACGGCGGCATCTACTCGACCGCCGCCGACCTCAGCGCCTTCTGGGACGCGCTCTTCGCCGGCCGGATCGTCTCCCCGGAACACGTCGCCGAGATGGTGCGCCCGCGCAGCGACTGGCCGGAGGAGACCAGGCGCTACGGCCTCGGGTTCCACCTCCACGCGACGGGCGACGGCGTCTGGCTCGAGGGGTACGACGCAGGCGTGTCCTTCGCCAGCCTGCACAAGCCGTCGTCATCGATCACCTACACCGTCATCGCGAACTGGTCCGACGGCGCCTGGCCGATCGTCAAGGTCCTCAACGACCAGCTCGGCATCTGAACCAGAAACGCGCACGGCCGCAGGGTTCGGCGATCGCCAATAGCATTGCCGGTATGGCGGATTCGGTGCGGATCGGTGTTGTCGGTGCGGGGAGCATTTCGGTTCGCGGGCTCCTTCCGCATCTGGGCCAGCCGGATCTCGCCGACCGAGTGTCGTTGGGCGCGGTGTGTGACCCCGTGCCAGGGCGGGCGGAGGCGGCGGCCGAGAAGTTCGGGGTCGAGCGGGCGTACGTCGAGTACGAGGAGTTGCTGGCGAGCGGCGATGTCGATGCGGTGACGATCGCTTCTCCGATCGGGTTGCACTACGAGCAGGGCAAGCTCGCGTTGCAGGCAGGAAAGCACGTGCACTTCAACAAGACGATGACAATCACCGTTGCCGAGGCGACCGAACTCATCGAGCTCGCAGCCGCCAACGATCTGCGGATCGTCGCCTCACCGGGGGAGATGTTGCGGCCGCATCATGTGCGGACACGGGAGTTGATTGCCGAGGGCGCGATCGGGACGTTGTCGTGGGTGAGCTGCGGTGCGGCGTTCGGCACCTACCACGAGGACGAGTCCGTGCGCGGCGGGAACGACGTACTCACGAACATCGATCCGTCGTGGTACTTCCGCAAGCCCGGCGGCGGACCGCTGTACGACATGACGGTCTACGCGCTGCATTCCGTGACCGGGATCCTCGGGCCGGCGCAGCGGGTCACGGCGATGTCCGGCGTACGGGTGCCTGTCCGGACGAGCGGAGGGGTCGACGTACAGACCGATGCCGACGACAACACCGTCATCCTGATCGACTTCGGCGACAACCTGTTCTGTGTCGCGACCGGGACCGCCGCGGGCGGGATGCGAGGAGGGTTCGGCGGCGCCTATTACGGTACGGCGGGAACGATCGACGGGCTGCTGCTCAACGGCGAACCGTTCGACTTCCCCAACCGCAACCCGTCCGAGCTCTCGCCCCGTGGGCCGGGGAACCAGGCGCTGCTTCCGCACGTGACCGGCGTACACCGGGAGATCGAGGAGCAGCATGTGTACGAGGACGTCATGCAGCTCGTCGACTGGGTCCGCGACGGCAAGCCCTCGATCGTCACCGCCGAACACGCGCGCCACGTCATCGACATCATCGAATCCGCGTACCGCGCGTCGGCGACCGGTCAGACCCAGGCCCTCACCACGACGTTCTGAGTCCTACTTGTATTCGGCGAGGCCGATGATGATGCCCGCCGGGCCGCGGAAGTAACAGAGCCGGGTGTTCTCGCCGAACTGCGCTACCTCGCCGATGAGTTCGCCGCCGTGCCGGCGCAGGCGGGCGATGGTGTCGTCGATGTCGTCGACCATGTACATGACGCGATGCGTACCCAGGATGTTGTGCGGCTGGTTCCTCGGGCTGGGGAGCAGCGCGGGGCTGTGGTACTGCGACAGCTCCAGCCGGCCGTGACCGTCTGGGGTCGCCATCATCGCCACGCCGCACCGGATGCCGTCCAGTCCGACGGCGCGGTCCGCCCACGCGCCCTCGATCTCCGCTTCGCCCTCGAGCTCCATCCCGAGTTCGATGAAGAACGCGACCGCGGCCTTCAGGTCGTCAACGACGATGCCGACGTTTGCCATCTGCTGAATCGTCACGCTGGTGCTCCTTCTGAGTCACGCGGCCCGTCCTGGCCGCTTACACACCTAGGACGGACCCAACGCGACTCCCTCGACATCCGGAACGCAGCGATTTCCTTCTAGCTTTCGCAGCAGGCTCGGTGGAGCCATTCGGGCTCGTGCCACCAGTAGTCGGTGTCGTGAGCGTGGGCTTGGGAGCGGGACAGGGGTTGTGGGGCGTTGGCGGTGTGGACGGTCGGCTGCAGGTTGTTCGTGGACGAGTACGGCGTCAGTAGGTCGTCGACGGTGTAGTGGTTGCCGGCGATCATCACCTGTTGTACGGCGGCGGCCGCGCGGATGTCGGCCAACGGGTCTCCGCTGACGAAGGACAGGTCGGCTTGGGCTCCGGGTTTCACGACGCCGAGCTTGTCCTCCAGGTTCAGCCACTTCGCCGGGTTGCGCGTCGCCGTCGTCAGGGCCTCGTACGGCGTGAATCCGCCCGCGACCATCGAGCGGAGGTTGGCGTGCAGCGACACGGCCATGTTGTCGAGGGGAGTGTCGGTACCGGAGATGACCAGCCCGCCGCCGCGGTGGATCCGGAGCACCATGTCGACGTTGCCGCGCAACAGTTCGCGCGTGGTGACGCCGGCCGGGCCCTTCGCGGTATTCACCTCGGTGATCAGCGCGTTGTACTCCCAGGACGGATACAGCGTCGTCGTACGGCGGTCCGTGAGCAGGGACGGATCGTCGACGTGCGCCATGGTCGAGTTGAAGAGCGTCGGCGTCACGGACAGGCCGGCTCGCGTGAACAGTGTCACCACGTCGGCGTACGCGCGTCCCAGCCGGCTGACCGTGTGCGAGTACCCGAGCCGGTTCGTCGCGCCGGTGTGCTCCATGCCGTCCATCCCGAGATGCTCCGCGGGATAGAGGTAATGCGACGACAACTGGAGCCCGAGCTGGTGCACGTACGCGATCGCCCGCCGCTGGTACTCGATCGGCAGCCGCACGTACGTCTTCACCAGGTCGTACGCGAGCCCCTCGACCCGATTCAGCTCCAGACCGAGCTGCCGCAGCGACAACGTCGGCCGCATGAAGTTGTAGTACACCCGCGACCCGTCGATCGCCTCACCCGTCGCGAAGTACCGAGGACCGCGCAAGGACCCGCTGACGAGCGCCTCCCGGGTCTCCTCCATCTGGTACGCCGGATCGCCCGGAGAGCGCGTACTCGTGATCCCGTACGCGAGCCACAGGTTCCCCTGCCGCGCGCCCCACGCCCGTCCGCGCAGATGCCAATGGTTGTGCGCGTCGATCAACCCGGGCATCACGGTCAACGCCGACGCGTCGATGTCAGCACGGCCACTGTGCGGTCGTACGGCGGCGATGCGCGCACCGTCGACGACCACGTCGACGTCCCGGCGCAGTGAGGTCGCGCGTCCGTCCCACAACGCACCTGCGTGGATCGTGACGTGCTGGTTGACGGTCGCCCGCCGGTACTGCAGGTCGAGCTTGATCGTCTCACCAGTTGTCGTGCGCAACCGTCCGTTGTTCAGGTAGATCAACGTCTCGTTTTTCAGCCACACGGGGGAGTCCGTCACTTCGTTGGTGACTGCGCGTGGCTCCCCGGTGAAGCGGCCGCGTGCATCGACCGGTACGACGTACAGCAGGCTCTCCACCACGAAGGCGAGCTGCTTGCCGTCGGGTGAGAACACGGGGCCGTCGTCGCCGCGAGTGGCGAGCGAACGGAACGGCATCGGCTCGACGTACTCGAGCGCGGTCGACGCGACATCGACGTACAGCAGCTGGCTCGTGCCCTCGCGGAAACGTTTGGAGAATGGCTTCACTGCGGCGAGGACGATCGTCTTGCCGTCGCGCGACCAGCTGACCCGGCCGGGCTGGAACAACGTCGGCGTGAGCTGGCGGACCTCGCCCGAGGCAAGGTCGAGAACCCAGGCGATGCCGTCCTGGTCCTGGTAGGCGATGCGCTGCCCGTCGGGTGCGAAACGCGGCGCAGTCTGAGCGCCGGGGAGACCAGACAGCTTGGTGTTCGTACCCGTTGCCAGATCGTGCAGCCACAGATCCGCTGTACCGTCGCGATCGCTTGCGTAGAGCAACTTCTTGCCGTCCGGCGAGAAGTCCGGGTCCGAGTTGAAGTAGCCGTCGGCAACCACCTTGCGGGGTTGCGTCTTGCCGTCGGTCGACGCCAGCCAAAGGGCGTTCAACGCGCGGAACGCGAGCCACTTCCCGTCCGGCGACGCGGTCGGGCTCGCGATCCCGCGCACCGCTCGCTTGCCGGTCGACTCGAGATCAGGAGCCTTCGGCCGCGGCCGCCGCGACGTCACGGGGACAGTGGCTGCAAACGGTACGACGCTGTGCTCGCCGCCGGCGTCGGCGGTGTTGTACCGGTGGACCGTGCCGTCGGCCGTGTAGAAGAGGTCCGTCGACGCCCACGACGGCGGGACCGCGAAGACATCCTGTCCATCGCTGACTTGCTGATTGTCAACAATCAGATCGCAAGACGGACCGGTCAGTCGAACGTACGCGAGCTTGCCCGCCGGCGAGTAGGACGGGCCGAAGAGGCTGATCCCGGTCTGATTGTTGACAATCGTCGTGCGTACACCGGACGCGAGGTCGAGTTCGAGGATCGAGTTGGTGTCGACGGTGAACGCGATCTTCCGGCCGTCGGCGGAGACGGTCGGCTCGGCCTCCTCGCTCGTGCTGTCGGTGAGCGCCACGATCGCGCCGCTCGCAAGGTCGAGGCGGTGGATGCCGTAGCTGCCCGCGGTGTTGCCCCCGTCGCCGAAGCCGCCGCGGTCCGACGAGAAGACGATCGATCGGCCGTCGGGCGTGAAGTGCGGCTCGCGGTGGTCGTATCGTCCGCTGGTCAGCTGCCGTAGGCCGCTGCCGTCGGGCCGGATCGACCAGAGGTGGAAGTTCCCGTCGCGGTACGACTGGAACACGATCGACCGCCCGTCCGGCGACCAGCGCGGGCGGGTCGCGTCCTGCAGGTCGTCGGTGAGCCGGCGCGACGTACCGCCCGCGGCCGGCGTCACCCAGATCGCCGTCACCAGGTCGAACGCCAGCCACTTCCCGTCCGGCGACACCGACACCATCAGGTTCGTGCCCTCGCTGAGCACGGCCTGTCTGTCGGTTGACGCCTCAGTGGCTGCCTCGGTCGGCAGGGCCGGAAGTTGTACGGCGCCGACGGCGGCGGCGCCTCCGCCGAGCTGCAGCGCGCGTCGCCGCGAAATGCTCCAGGAACCAGGGTTCTCGCTCACGTCATCGGATCCAATCCCTCGAGGGCGGTGGGACTCCTCCGAATCTGCCAGTACCGTCCGAGTCGCACGAACCTGACCGGCGCGTCCCGCGCCCAACGGCCGCTACCGTGCGCCGAACGGCTCACCGTCTATCGTCTGCGCCATGCAATCTCTGTCTCCGCGGGCTCGGGCGCTGGGTGCGGCCGGGCTCTGTCTGTTGATCGCCGTCGTGGCCGGGCTCGCGGTCGACATCCGGCTCGACCGGCACTGGATCCTCCGCGGCCTCACCGCCCTGCTCGCGGTCTGCTGTGCCGCGCTGCTGGCCACCGACCAAACCCGGCGGCTGCGGCAGATCGTGACGGGGGTCGGGCTGGGGATGTTCGGGCTGATCATCCCGGTCTCGCAGACGGCCTGGTCGAAGCCGCCGGAGATCGACTTCGCGCTACAGGTCGCGACCGACGCGAAGAACGCGGCGGAGAAGAACAACCAGAGCGCGGTCTCGGTCGCGGACGTGCAGGCCGCGGCCGAGGCACGCGGGGGAGCAGTAGGAACGCTCCCGACCGAGAAGAATCCGCAGGTGCGCGGCGCAGACGCCTACCCACTCGTCATCCGCGCCAAGCGCGACCAGGGCCGCCCCTGGGCCTGCCTCTCCTTTGTCTACGGCCTGGACGCCAAGGTCCGCTCCTGCTGAAGCCCGCTATTCGTAGGCGGCGCTCAACTCCTCGGCCCGATCCAACGGGTCCCACGTGACAGGCCTGCCGTCGAGCTGAGCCTCGACGACCTCCAGTCCTGCCTCCCAGCCCGCCGACGCAGGTCCGGCGGCCTCGGGATCGGACAGGATGTTGGTGAACACCAATCGGCTACCCGTCGAGGTGCGAGCGATCTCCCAGGTGAGGAGCTCGCCGGCCCATTCGTACTCCAGTACAGTCGGCGGCTCGCTCCGCAGCAGGCGCCCGTTCGGCTTGCGGTCCGGGTCGTCCGCCATCCCGTACCGCCGCTGCTGTTCCTCCGTCACCGCGAAGAAGAGCTCACTCCCGACCGGCCGATCCAGATCCACCACGGCGGGGAACCACGAGGACAGTCGCGCAGGATCGGTGATCGCCTGCCACACCTGCTCCGGTGGATGGGGCAGCAGTCGTTCGAACCTGATCGCAGTCCGTCCGTCGCCCGTCGTGAAGACCGTTCCGCGCCGACTGTCCATGCCAGCAATATAACCCACGATGAATATAAGCGCCCATGGAACAGAGATAGCCGCGTCGGCCACGCCGAGTCCCATTTGGTGGGCAATCGATTTCTAAGCGGACCGGGCGCGGCCTAAGGTCGCGGGTATGACTCTTGGGAACCTCACCGGCATCAGCGCGCTCGCCGACGTCGAGTCGCGCTCCATCAGTGCGGAGAACCCCACCGGCGAGCCCGGTCAGGGTGGACGGCGGACCGAGGGGACCGGCGCGCACGCGGCCCGCGACCTCGGCCAGGGCTGGAAGGTCTCGCCGTCGATCGAGATCGGGCCGGGGGAGACCGTGACGCTGGCGGACATCGCCGGGTCCGGCTGCATCACGCACATCTGGCTGACCACGCATGTCGACCACTGGCGCCGGCTGGTACTGCGGGCATTCTGGGACGGCGACGCCACCCCCGCGATCGAGACGCCGGTCGGTGACTTCTTCTGCTCCGGCTGGGGCAAGTTCGCCCAGGTGAGCTCGCTGCCGGTCGCCGTGAACCCCAACGGCGGCTTCAACTGCTACTGGGAGATGCCGTTCCAGTCCCAGGCGCAGTTGACCATCGAGAACACACACGACGAAGCAGTGGTCGTGTACTTCCAGGTGGACTACTGGCTGGGCGATGTGCCGGACAAGTCGGCGTACCTGCACGCGCAGTGGCGTCGGAGCAACCCACTGCCTTCAAAGACGGTGCACACGTTGCTGGACGGTGTGGAGGGGCCGGGGCATTACGTTGGCACCTACCTGGCCTGGGGCGTCAACAGCACCGGCTGGTGGGGTGAGGGCGAGGTGAAGTTCTACCTGGACGGCGACGACGAGTTCCCGACCGTCTGCGGCACAGGTACCGAGGACTACTTCGGTGGCGCCTGGAACTTCGACGTACCTCACCTGGGCGGCTACACCGAGTTCAGTACGCCGTACCTCGGTATGCCTCAGGTGATCCGGCCGGACGGGCAGTACCAGAGCCAGCAGCGATTCGGCATGTACCGCTTCCACCTGCCGGACCCGGTCCGCTTCAAGGAGCGGCTGCGCGTCGACGTACAGGCGCTCGGCTGGCGCTCCGGCGGACGTTACCTGCCGCTACAGGACGACATCTCGTCCACGGCGTTCTTCTACTCGGGCAGGACGAGTACGGCGCGACCCGACGCGCCGACCCACGACGTGATGGAGATCTGCTGACACGGCGTCACGCCTATACTCCACCGCTGTGACGTTCACGGGGGGACGTACAAGGGAGTAGTGGGATGCGCCGCGTTCTGTTCATCGTCGGCTGGGCGGTCGCTGGTGCGCTCGTGTGGGCGATCATCTTCGGATTCGCCCTGTTGCTGGGATCCGACGATCCCGACGACTTCTTCGAGCAGGCGACGTTCCGCACCGAGAAGGTGGTCGCTGTTGCCGGTGCCTCCGTGGCCGATGGCCCGTGCGGCGAGAGCAAGGACGGCAAGGGGACGACGCACACCCACGGCACGTCGTACGAGGTCGACCTGACCTGGACGGACGCAGACGGAGACACACGCCACGGCGTGATGTCGACCTGCAACCGTCGGGACGAGGGCGAGCATGTGACGGTGTGGGTCAGTTCGCACAACGCAGTCTTCAACAGGTCGCCGTTCGCGATGTACAGCTCGGTCCCCATCGCTGCCGGGCTGTTCGCGCTCGGCGCGTGGGGATGGACCTGGCTGACGAAGGACGAGCGGCGCGGGTCCGAGACCCTGCGTCAGCGGCTCCGTCGGTACAGGCTCCGCCGGCTGAGGCTGCGCGAGCTCAGGCGAGCGAAGCGGAACTGATCGGCCCTGTGGATGGCACAGCTAGCCAGGTATCGGTAGAGAGCCGTGTAGCGCCGTGCTGGTGAGGACGACCAACGCCGCGGTCCAGGCGAGGGGAGCTTCGCCGGCCGGCTCCAGATCTCGGTTGACCTTCTCCGGCAGGGCGCCGGTACTGGTGCGGTGGTCGGCGAGCCAGCCGAGGAGGTTGTTCGCGGTGGCGTGATCGCCGCGGGCCGCGGCGCTGAGGGCGAACAGGGCGGTCTGCGGTGTCCACGACACACCGTCCGCCCGCCAGTCCTCGCCTGGTGTCACTCCTCCGTTGGGCTGTGTCAGGGCGGCGCGCGCTCCGTCGATCGCCGTACTGACCACCGGGCGGGCAGGCGCGAACGGCGGGCCCAGGACAGTCACGATCGCGTCCCGGCCGCCCCCGACGGCGATCGGCTCGACGCCCGGCTCGACGAAACTGGTGGCCCGCGCCGGGGTCCGCGGATAGTCCGGTCCGAAGACCCGATCGGTTGCCTCCGACAACGTGTCGACCGCGGACCGCCAGCGGGTGGCCTCGGCGGAACGGTGCAGTTCGGTCGCGATCTGCACGGCGGACCTGAGCCCGGTGAGGAGTGGGGCGACCGTGCCGAGGGTCAGCTCCTTCTCGCGCCGCTCCCAGTAGTCGGACGAGGGAGCAGGCAGACCGTCAGGAGCGAGCTCGGCGACGATGTGGTCGGCCGACTCGCGCACCAGGTCCCAGTACCTTCCGCCCGCGCGACAGAACCAGGTGGCCCACAGGACCCACCCAGACCCGTCCAGCTGCGGGGCCCGCCCGTCGTCCACCCGAGCACCAGCCTCGGTGTAGCGCGCTTCCCACTGCCCACTCCGCGGCCGCAGGCGGTTGAGGAACGACAGTACGTCGTACGCCTTGTCGTACTGCCCGACGGAGCACCGCGCGGCTGCCACGAACGCCGCGTCCCGCGGCCAGACGTACCGCCACGGGCCGTCCCAGCCGGCCAGGGTCGCGCCGTTCGGGAGGGTGAGCGCGTTGAGGTCAGCTAGTGCGTGCTGGACCAGGTCGTCGTGCTGCTGGAGCGACGAACCGGCGTGTACGGGGGCAGCGTCACTGGGGACGCCGTCGGCGACCAGGCGGGGTTGCGGGTTGCGGACCAGGTTGCTGGCGGTCCCGGCGGCCAGTATCGCGAGCAGGAGGGCGATCACGACGTACGGGAACCACCGGTCCCGCCGCTGACTCTCCCGCATGGTCCCCCCGAATCTACTGTGCCAGGTGCTGCACTTCCGCCTCGAACTTACGCCGTGGTGCCAGCTCGACCAGATACATGGCCGACACCACCAGTGCGCCGCCGACCAGCATCCGCCAGGTGAGGCTGTCGGAGCCGAACAGCACCGCGAACGACGAGGCGAACACTGGCTCCATTGTCATCGCAATCGCCGCGCGGGTGGGAGTCAGGTGTGCCTGTGCCCAGGTTTGGACGATCAGCGCGAGGGCTCCGGCGACCAGCGCCATGTAGATCACGCTGACCCAGTCGCCGCCGGTGCTCGGCACCGAGAACCCGCCGGGCAGCGCGCCGATCGCGCAGACGCACGTGATCACGATCATCTGCAGCGACGACAGACCGAACGCGTTCCTCGAGGTCGACCAGGCGCCGAGGCCGATGATGTGCAGCGCGTAGAGGCCGGCGGACGCCAGCGTCAGCAGCTCGCCGTGGCCGAGGCTGAGTCCGCGCAGGGACAGTACGCCGAGACCGGTCGTGGCGAGGATCACGGCGACCCAGGCCCAGCGGCCGATCTTGTGCCGCAGGATCACGGCGCCGAGCAGCGGGGTGAAGACGACGTACATGCCGGTGACGAAGCCGGAGACGCTCGCCGAGGTGTGCCGCAGACCTTCGGTCTGGAGGAGCTGGGCGATGCCGTACGTGATGCCGAGGGCAACGGCGCGGCCGCGGTCCAGGCGGCTCAGCCGCGCGATCGCGGGCGGATGGACCAGCACCAGCGCGACCGACGCGATCAGGAACCGCAACGCCAAGTAGTCGGCGACGTCCATCCTGGTGAGCAGGTCCTTGGTCAGGAAGAACGTCGACCCCCAGGCGGCCGCAACCGACAGCAGGGCCAGCACGGCAAGACGGGGGTGGTTCACGCCGGACATCAGATCAGACGCCTTGCGTGCAAGGCAAAACCGCGCCTAAAGGACGGTGATCACGATGGTGCTGCCGGGTTTGACCTTCCGGCCGCCGGCTGGGCTCTGGGCGGCGACGATGTTGAGGCCGAGGTTGAAGGGAGCCTTCTGCACCGTCACCTTGAAGCCGGCGTCGCCGAGGATCTTCTGTGCGTCGGCGGTGGTCTTCCGCTTCACGTCCGGGACCTCGACCAGCGGCGGACCGAGCGACACGACCAGCGAGACCTTGTCCTTGGCGAACAGCGTGCCGTTGTTCGGGCTCTGGCTGATCACGTTGCCCTCGGCGACCTTCTCGTCGTACTGCGAGCTGCGCCCGACGACGAACCCGAGTTTGGTCAGCGTCTTCTTCGCGTCCTTGTACGACTTGCCGGTCAGGTCCGGGACGGTGATCGGCCGTTTGCCCTTGCTGACCGCGAAGTTCACCGCGGTCCCCGGCTTCACGACCGTGTTGAACCTCGGGCTGATCGCGATCACCTTGCCCTGCGGCACGGTCTCGTTGTACTGCTCGTTGATCTTCCCGGTGATCAGCTTGATCGGCGACAGCGCTTGCTGCGCGGCGTCCAGTTGCAGACCGACGAGCTGCGGCACGCGGTACCGCTCCGGTCCCTTGGAAACGGTGAGACCGATCTCACCGTCCTTCCGGATCCGGTCACCTGTCTTGGGATCGGTCCGGATGACCAAACCCTTCTTCACGTCCTCCGAGTAGTCCTGGTTGTCCAGGCTCGTCCGCAGGCCTGACTGCTCCGCCTTCGCAGTCGCGTCGGCGGGCGCCAGGTTCACCAGGTCGGGCGTGGTGGTGTACCGGTGGATGCCGTAGTACCAGGCCGACGTACCGATGCCGATCGCGGCCGCCAGGATCAGGATCAGCGCGATCGGTCCCCGCGACCTGCGCCGCGGCGGCGCCACTGCAGATGTCTTGGCCGGAGCGCCCGTCGGCCGTCCGTAGTCGACCGGTACGACGATCGTGTCGTGACGGATCTCCTGGCCGTCCAGTGGTGCTTCCCCGCGCGTGTAGCCGTCGTCGTACCCGCTGTCCTGCCGGATCTGATGAATCGGCACCGTCAGGTCACCGGTCAGCTCAGGGTCGTCCGGCAGCCCTTCGTCCAGCGCACTGCGTACCCGGTGCACCTGCCGGCTGAACACCCGCGCGTCGGTCGGCCGCAGGTCCCGGTCCCGCGCGGTCGCGCGCTGCACGAGCGCATCGACGTACGGCGGGATGCTCGGCTGCTCCAGCGACGGTGGGGGTACGTCGGCATGCACGTGGGCGTACGCGACCTGGATGGGGGTGTCACCGGAGTGCGGCTTGTTGCCGGTGAGCATCTCGTACAGGAGGATGCCGGCCGAGTACACGTCCGAGCGGGCGTCCGCACTGCCATCTGTGACCAGCTCCGGGGCCAGGTACGACACCGTGCCCATTAGGAGCCCCTGGGTGGCGGTGTTGCCGCTGGCACTCACTGCGCGGGCCAGACCGAAGTCGGCGACCTTCACCGCGCCCTTGTCGGAGATCAGGACGTTCTCGGGCTTGATGTCGCGGTGCACGATGCCGGCGTCGTGGGCGGCCGACAGCGCGGACAGGATCGGTGTCAGCAGGTCCAGCGCGCGGGCGGGGGACAGCGGCGCCTCCTCGCGGATGACGTCGCGCAGCGTGCGGCCGCGGACGTACTCCATCGCCAGGAACAGCGTGCCGTTGTCGTCGCCCTGGTCGAAGACGGCCACCACGTTCGGGTTCGAGAGCCGGGCGGCGGCGCGGGCCTCGGCCACGAACCGGCGGGTGAACTGGGCGTCGTCACCGAGCCCGTCGTGCATCACCTTGAGCGCGACGGTCCGGTCCAACCGCATGTCCAGCGCCTCGTAGACGGTGGCCATGCCGCCCTTCGCGACGCGCGCGCCCACGCGGTACCGACCGTCGAGCACGCGCCCGACGAGGCGGTCGCTGACCTGCGTGTCCACGTCGTCCGTCACTTGCGGTGAGCCGCCTCTCCCCAAACCGTTCTGCTCAGAGAGTGTAGATAACGCCTCAGCGTCACCGGCTCAGGCTCACCGCAGGGGGTCCCACCCGCGTTCGAGCTGAGCCTGGATCCGGAGGACGTTCTTCACGTAGAGCTTCGTGTCGGCGTACATACCGTTCTTCTTCACGCCGCCCAGACCCTGGTAGTAGCCGGCCACCGCGATATCGAGCTTGGCGGCGCCGGTCAGGCGGCTCAGCAGGACGACGCCGGCAGTGACGTTGTCGCGTGGCTTCAGCAGGTCCAGCTCGCGGCCGACGAGCCGGGAGGCGAACCGGCCGGTCGACGGGATGACCTGCATCGCGCCGATCGCGTTCGCCGGGGAGACGACCCGCTGCTTCCAGCCGGACTCCTGCCAGCTGACCGCGAGCGCGAGTTCCGGGTCGACGCCGTACCGTTTCGCGGTGCTCACGATCAGTGAGCGCACCTGGGTCCGGGTCGGCAGCTTGCGCTTCTTCAGGGTGGCCCGGTTGCGGTTGGCCGCGGCGACGATGTGGTCGGCGTACGTGCGCCCCGCGAACGTGTTGTCGGTCCGGGCCTTCGGGCGCACCTTCACCGGCACCTGCAGCGGCTTGCCGGCGTAGATGCGGGCACCCGCCTTCAGCCCGTTCGCGGCGAGCAGGTTGGCCTGCGAGCACTTGAAGCGCTTCGCGATCCCGGAGACGGTGTCGCCGGGCTTCACGACGTACGTCACCCGGCCCAGCTTTGAGCGCGTCTTGGTCGTGGTGGTGGTTGATCCTTTGCCAGGGACCTTGAGCACCTCACCCGCGTAGATCGCGTTGCCGTTGCCGGGCAGCTTGTTCAGCGCCACCAGCGTCGAGACCGTCGTGCCGTAGCGGCCGGCGATGTGGCTGAGGGTGTCACCCTCCTTGACCTTGTACGCGCCGAGGCCAGGCGCACCGGCGGTGATCACCGCCGCGGTCAGCACCGGTACTGCCAGGCCGCTCAAGATCCGTACGACGTTGCGCATCGCAACCAACTCCCCGTGTGAACGTCACCTGACCGTATGTGTTGATACGGATGTGACAACAGGGGCGAATGGGGTTGGTGTTGCGCCTGTAACGCAAAGGTTACAATTCAAGGCTGAACTACATTGTTGTCGTTCACAATCTTTCCGGTTGCTGCGGGCAACGGTGAGTCAGTGCCCGAACCGGCTGGCGAGGAAGGGTTTCCCGAGGTCCGGGAGGGTTCCGGTGCTGACGGTGTCGGCCAGGATCTGCGCGGTGACCGGGGTCAGCAGTACGCCGTTGCGGTAATGGCCGGTTGCCCACAGCAACCGATCCAGACCCGAGGGGCCGAGGATCGGCGCGTTGTCCGGTGTGGCTGGGCGGAGGCCGGCGATCGACTCCACGAATTCGAGCTCGTCGATGATGGGCAGCACGGTCCGCGCATCGCGGAGCAGCGCGAACACACCCCCTGCCAGCACCCGAGTGTCGTAACCGAGCTCGGTGGTAGTCGCACCGATCACCAGCTCGCCACCTGGTCGCGGCACGAGGTAAACGGAGAAGCCGCGGGCTGTGGCGCGCACAGTGTGCTGGAGCGCCGGGCGGTACGCCTCCGGGACCCGCAACCGCAGTACCTCACCCTTCACCGGACGCACCGGAGGACGAAGTTCCTCGGGTACGCCGTCCAGCTGCGATGACCACGGTCCCGCTGCCGCGATGACGTGACCTGCGTGCACCGTGTCGCCGTTCTCGAGCTGTACGCCGAGTGCCGTCGTACCGGACGTGATGACTCGAGTGACGCGCTGGCGGATGAGCTGTACGCCGGAGAGCTCGACGGCGCGCAGCAGGGTCGCCACGGCCTGCCTGTTGTCGACGGAATGGTCACCTGGGACCCAGACACCACCGGAGACACCTGTGGCGAGCATTGGCTCGCGGCGGCGGGCGTCACGACCGGACAGCTCCTCCACCTCGAGGCCGAGGCGTCGCTGGTAGTCGGCGAGCCTGCGGAGCGCTGCAGCGTCGTCCACGTCGTACGCAACGGACAGCGTGCCGGTCTGGTGCAGGCCCGCGGGCTGTCCGGTCAGTTCCTCGAGCTCAGCCGCGAAGGCGGGCCAGGCGTTCACCGAAGCCAGGTTGAGGGCCAGCAGGTCGTCCTCGCCGTACTCCACCTCGGTGACCGGGGCAAGCATCCCGGCGGCGACGTTCGAGGTCTGCGCGCCTGGTGTGGGGTCACATATCGCCACCTGGACACCGTCTGCGGCCAGTCGCCAGGCCGTCGCCAAGCCGATCAGCCCGGCACCGATCACGACTACCTCGGAGGTGTGCTCAGGCATGCCGTAAGCCTACTTCTGCGGGGACATGGCAGGCTTTGGGGTGTGACTGACCACACCGACCGTCTCGCGGATGCCCGGCTCTACCTGTGCACGGATGCGCGCGAGAAGCAGGGCGATCTCGAACAGTTCCTGGACGCCGCGCTGGCCGGCGGCGTGGACATCGTGCAGCTCCGGCAGAAGGAGATGGAGGCTGCCGACGAGCTGGCGGCGCTGGAGGTGTTCGCGGACGCGTGCCGGCGACACGGCAAGCTGCTGGCCGTCAACGACCGCGCTGACATCGCGTTCGCTGCGGGTGCCGACGTACTGCACCTGGGACAGCGTGACCTGCCGGTGCACGCCGCTCGGGCGATCGTCGGGCCTGGTCCTGTCGTCGGGCGCTCGACGCACACGTTCAGCCAGGTGAACGCCGCGGTCGACGAGGTGGGCTCGGACTACTTCTGCGTCGGGCCGACCTGGGCGACGCCGACGAAGCCGGGGCGTCAGGCCGCCGGTCTGGACCTGGTGTCGTACGCGGCCGGTCGCAAGCAGTCGAAGCCGTGGTTCGCGATCGGTGGCATCGACCTGGAGCGGCTGGACGAGGTACTGGAAGCGGGGGCCTCGCGCGTGGTCGTCGTACGGGCGATCACCGAGGCGGACGACCCGGGGGAGGCGGCCGCCGAGTTCAGTCGGAGGCTGCGGTGATCAACAACCCGAAGGCCGCACGGATCGTCGCGGTCGTGGTGATCGCCATGCTGGTGATCACTCTGGCGGCGTCGCTGTTCGGCTGTTCGGCCGACAAGAAGGCGTCGTCCGATGACGTCGATCCGACCAGCGGTCTCAAGTACGTCGTCGTGACGGACCTGCCGAAGGAGGGGCAGGACACGCTGAAGCTGATCGACCAGGGCGGGCCGTACCCGTACAGCCGTGACGGTGTGGTGTTCGGCAACCTGGAGAAGATCCTGCCGAAGCACGACCGCGGCTACTACCACGAGTACACCGTGAAGACGCCGGGGGAGAAGGACCGAGGCGCCCGCCGGATCGTGACCGGTAACGCCGGCGAGCGTTATTACACGGACGACCATTACAAGTCCTTCCGCCGGATCGCGGAAGACGGGGGAACTTCATGAGCTCGCTGAGCACGCTGCTGGCCGAGGGGTTGCGGCCTGGCGTCTACCGTTGGCCATCCGCTTCGGGTGTTGCCGACGTACGCCGGGATGCTGCCGCCGCCGGGTTCGGCTTCGTGCTGCTCGATACCGGCGAGATCCACGACAAGACCGGGTTCCTCGACCTGTGCGCGACCGCGTTCGACCTGCCCCGCTGGTTCGGGCGGAACTGGGACGCGCTGGCCGACTCGCTGAGCGACCGGTCGACGGGCGCACCCGAGGTCGTGCTGTGGACCGGGCTGCGGCACCTGCTCGAACACGACCACGACACGGTCGACGTCGCGCTGCAGATCTTCGCCGAGGACACCACGAACTCCGGCCAGCTCCGGGTGCTCATCGCAGAGACGGAAACGCCCGACCTGCTGGGCTCATTGCCGGTCCTGTAGCTGGTCCTTCAGTTCGCCGAGGTCCGCGGCGAACAGCAGATTGCGACCGCGGTTGCTCTCCCGCACCCAGTCCGCGAGCGGCTTGCTCGCCGCGACCCGCTCCGAGATGTCGCCGACGACAGCCAGGCCCATCTGGTACGTCACGAACTTCTGCGTGATCGCACCGGCCCGCCCACTGCTCAGCTCGAAGAACTCGTCGCCCAACTGCTCCGGCGCGACCGCGATCCACTCAGCCTGATGCGCATAATGCGCGTCGACGATCAGCTGTACGGCGTCACTCTCATCGGTGAGCGCGGTGTCGCTCACGTGGACCTGCACCCCAGCCAGTAGCACCATGTACCCCAAAATACCGTAAGTGCCTGGAATCAGCCATTTATAGGGAATTCTAAGGAAGTGCTCTACGCTGAGGGGATGGCCCAGGAGCTGTATTCGGTGGAGCAGGTGGCGAACCAGTTGGGCCTGCACGTTCGTACGATCCGCAACTACGTCCGCGACGGGCGCCTGAAGGCGGTGCGGATCGGGAAGCAGTACCGGATCACCCGCGAGGACCTCGAGGAATTCACCGGTACGCCGGCCGCCGTGATCGACGTCGACCGCTCCGCGCGGCACGTCGAGGCGTCCAGCATCGTCCACATCGACGCGGTCGACCGAGCCACCGCCGACCGTCTCAGCACCCACATCCACGGCGCGCTCAACCAGCCCGAGGCGGTCCACCTCAAGGCCGAGACGATCTACGACGAGGAGCGCGCCGTCCTCAAGGTCATCATCCTCGGCAACCTCTCAGCCACCGCAGACCTCCTCCGCCTGATCAACATGCTGGCGGAGCAGTAGCTAGACGACGCGTGAGGTTGCCGCGACGGCTAGGTCGGTGAGGGCCTTGCGGGCGGTGTCGTCGGCCAGGGGAGCGCTGTCGAGGGCATCGAGCGCGTCCTCGGTGCGTTCGGTGATGAGGTCTTCGCAGGCCTGTACGGCGCGGGAGTCCTGGAGGATCTCGCGGAGCAGCTGGATCTCGTCGTCGTCGAGGTCCGGGCGTCCGAAGAGCCGGTTGAACTCGGTCAGCTGGATCTCCGACGCGTGGTCGACGGCGTACGCGATCAGGACCGTCCGCTTGCCCTCACGCAGATCGTCCCCAGCCGGCTTGCCGGTCAGCGCGGGATCCCCGAACACCCCGAGCAGGTCGTCCCGCAGCTGGAACGCTTCGCCCAACGGCAGCCCGTACCCGGACAGTGACGAGATCAACTGCGCGTCCCCGCCGCCCAACGCGGCACCGACGTGCAGCGGCCGCTCGATCGTGTACGTCGCCGACTTGTACCGCAGCACCCGCAGCGCCAGGTCCATGTCCGACTCGCCACTCGCCTGCGCGAGCAGATCGAGGTACTGCCCGGCCGTCACCTCGACCCGTACGGCGTCGAAGTACTGCTCCGCCCGGGCCAGTGCGGCCGCGTCGAATCCCGACGTGTGGAGCAGCTCGTCGGCCCAGATCAGGCACAGGTCGCCGAGCAGGATCGCGGCGCCGACGCCGAATCCGACCGGATCCGCTCCGTGTCCGGACTTCGCGGCCCGTTCCCGCTGCAGCGCCTCGAACCGGCGATGCGCGGCCGGCGCACCCCGTCGTACGTCCGAGGAATCCATCACGTCGTCGTGCACCAGCGCGCTGACGTGCAGCATCTCCAGGCTGGCCGCGGCGGTCAGGATCGGCTGCGCCGGATCGCCGCCCGCGGCCCGGAAACCCCAGTAGCAGAAGGACGGACGCAGTCGCTTGCCGCCGCTGGTCGCGTCCCGCGCGGCCTGCACCTGCTCGGCCAGTTCCGGCCCGATGGCGGTCAGCCGCTTCTCCTGCCGGTCGAGGAAGCCGCTCAGTGCACGCTGGATCTCGGCCGGGATGTCCACATCGCCATACACGTCTCGGAGCGTAGTCGGTAGGCAGACGTGACTGGCCACCGCGGGTAACCTGACGTCATGGCCAACGGTCTTCCCTCGACGCGTCCCGGCGGTGCGCCGACGATCCGCCAGCTGCTCGCGTCCGGAGACCGGTCGTTCTCGTTCGAGTTCTTCCCACCGAAGACCCCCGAGGCGGAGGAGGTGCTGTGGCGGTCGATCCGCGAGATCGAGCAGCTGCGCCCGACCTTCGTCTCGATCACGTACGGCGCCGGCGGGACCACGCGTGACGGCACCATCCGGGTCACCGAGCGGGTCGCGCAGGACACGTCGCTGACGCCGCTCGGGCACCTGACCTGCGTCTCGCACTCCCGCGACGAGCTCCGCTCCGTGATCGGCGCGTACGCCGGATCCGGGGTCCGCAACATGCTCGCGCTCCGCGGCGACCCGCCGGGCGGCCCGAACCAGCCGTGGATCGCACATCCCGAGGGACTGAACCACGCCACCGAGCTGGTCGAGCTGATCCGTTCGCTCGGCGACTTCTGCGTCGGTGTCGCTGCCTTCCCGGACAAGCACCCGGAGGCGGCCTCGCTCGAGACGGACGCGCAGGTGCTCGCCGCGAAGGCCCAGGCCGGCGCCGACTACGCCATCACGCAGATGTTCTTCGGCGCCGACGACTACTTCCGGCTCGTCGATCGGGCCGCCGCGCTCGGCTGCGACATCCCGGTGCTGCCGGGCATCATGCCGGTCACGAACATCAAGCAGATCCAGCGGATGGCGGACCTCACGGGTATGGCGCTACCGGTCGCCGTCACCGACCGGCTGCTCGCCGTCGAGGACGACCCGGCCGCCGTCCGCGAGGTCGGTGTCGAGATCGCGACCGAGTTGTGCGAACGCTTGCTGGCCGGCGGCGCGCCCGGCATCCACTTCATCACGCTGAACAGATCCACGGCGACGCGGCAGGTGTTCCGCAACCTCAAGGCCTCCGTCGTATCCTGACGCAATGGCTGACCCGTCGGACCTGTTGATCGACCGCACTCTCGTCCTGCTCCGGCACGCCAAGGCGGTGCCGCCGGAGACGCTGCCGGATCTCGAACGACCGCTGGCCGACCGCGGCCGCGCCGACGCGAGCGCCGCCGGCCGGTACCTCGTTGCCCAAGGCATCGAAGCGGACCTGGTCCTGTGCTCGCCGTCGAAGCGCACCCGCGAGACCTGGAAGTACGTCGCCGAGGCCGGCGTCGGCGCCAAGGACGTCTGGTACGACAAGCGCATCTACAACGGCGACACCGACGGCATCCTGGACGCCATCCACGAAACCCCGGCCGAAGCCCGCACGGTGATCGTCGTCGGCCACGCGCCGGGCATCCCGTGGCTCGCCGACGAGCTCGCCCTGGACGGCACCAGCCCAGAGCGCGTCGAGCTCACCCAGAAGTACCCGACCACGGGCCTCGCGATCCTGCACCTCACCACCCGCTGGGCCGACCTCTCGGCGAACGACGCCGACCTCGTGTCGTACGTCGCACCGCGTGCCTAAGAGGGCAGCCAGCGGGTGGTGCTGTTGACGGTGATCAGGCGCTGGGTGGCGCGGGTGAGGACCACGTAGAGAGCTCGTACGCCGCCCAGCGTGTCGCTGACGATCCGGTCCGGTTCGACGACGACCACTGCGTCGTACTCGAGGCCCTTGGAGTCGAGTGGGCTGACCGCGACGACCCGTGGGTCGTTCAGCTCGGCGAGGACCGGGTCCACGACCGGGCGGAGCGCCGGCGGCACGATGACGCCGACGGTGCCCTCGACCAGCTGCAGCAGCTCCACGGCCGCGTCGCCGGCGGCCGCGGGGACCTTGCCGGCGTCGAAGACCCGGTGCTCCGGCTCCACTCCGGTACTGCGGACCGCGTTCGGCAGGTCCGCGTCCGGGATGGACTGCCGGATCACCTCACCGGCGAACGAGTAGATCTCGGCCGAGTTCCGGTAGTTGGTGGACAGCCGGAACGCGTGCCGCTGCAGATGCGACAGCATCGAGTCCATCGCGGCCCGAGCTTCGTCCGGGTCGGGCCAGGAGCTCTGCGCCGGGTCGCCGACGATCGTCCAGCTGGCCTGCGGTCCGCGCCGAGTCACCATCCGCCACTGCATGGGGGAGAGGTCCTGTGCCTCGTCCACCAGCACGTGCGCGTACTCCTCCGGCTCCTCCGCCTCCCGTGCAGCCGCGGCCCGGGCCCGGCGCTCGGAGCTGGTCAGTACTTCGTTGACGCCGTCCGAGAGCCCTTCGAGCCAGTCGAACTCCTCGTCGGTGTTCTCCACGATCGGAGGACGTCCCAGGAACCCGCTCAGCTCGTCCAGCAACGCGACGTCGGCAATGGTGAACTCGTCGGTCGTACGGATCGCCGTAGCGAGTGCGTCGATCTCAGCGGGGGTCAGGTCGTTGCGGGCCCATCGCTGGAGGCGGCGCGGGTCACCGAGCCACCGCAGTACCCCTTCTGGGGTCACCACCGGCCACCACTGGCTGAAGAACGTGCGGAACGCCGGAGTGTCGGCGACGCGGTCGCCGAACGCCTCGCGGTCGCCGAGAGGCCCGTTGCGCAGGTCCTCCGGGAACCGCTGCCACAGCGCGGCGATCAGGCCCTTCCGCGCCTCAGCGGCGGCTCGGTTGCGGGGCGTGCGGCGCAGCGCGTTCCGCCGTACGTTGTCGAGCTGGTTGGCGTCCAGCTCGACGGTGGCGCCGCCGAGGAACACCCGCAGGTTCGTCGGCGCGTTCGGCACCCGGTCGCGGGCGGCGCGTGACAGCACCGCACGCATCCGCAGCGAGCCCTTGATGGCGGCTGCTGCGGCGTTGTCGACCGCAGTGGCCTTCACTCCGTCGACCAGCTCGCCGACAGCGCGCAGCGAGACCGTGTTCTCACCGAGGCTGGGCAGCACCCTCTCGATGTAGGCCATGAACGCGGCCGACGGTCCGACGACCAGTACGCCGCCACGCTCGAAGCGCCGGCGGTCGCTGTACAGCAGGTACGCCGCACGGTGCAGAGCGACCACCGTCTTGCCGGTGCCCGGTCCGCCACCGATGACGGTGACGCCGCGGGCTGGTGCCCGGATCGCCTCGTCCTGCTCGGCCTGGATGGTGGCGACGATGTCGCGCATCGTGTGCCCACGGGCCCGCGACAGCGACGCCATCAGCGCGCCCTCGCCCATCACGGGCAGGTCCTCCGGTGCCCGCTCCGGCGCCAGCAGGTCGTCCTCGAGACCGACGATCCGCGCACCCTTGTTCCGCAGCACGCGGCGGCGGACGACCTTCTGCCGGTCCGTCGCGGTGGCGCGGTAGAACGGTTCGGCAGCGGGCGCGCGCCAGTCGATCACCAACGGTTCGTACTCCGCGTCACGAACGCCGATGCGCCCGACGTACAGCTTGTCGAGCTCGGCCGAGGTCGTGGCAGCCGGCTCGTCGTCGCCGTGGTCCGAGTCGAGCCGGCCGAACACCAGGCCCTCGTGCTCGGCGTCCAGCTCGGCGATCCGGCGCGCGGCGGCGAACACGAGCACGTCGCGCTCGTACAGACCGGTCTGCTCCTCGTCGCGGACACGCCCGACGTTCTGCGCCTGGCCGCGCTGGTGGCCGTCGACCGCGATCCGGGACGCCGACCGCGCGGCCTCCTCGACCCGTCCGTACACCCGGTCGACATGCTGTTGCTCCGCCGCCAGCTCAGCCCGCTCCACGCCGTCAGGGACGTCATGGTTGTGGTGATCGGCCGATGTGGGGGTTTGATCCACCGAGGTCCTCTCTACGGCCGGGACCCGCCCCGACTCAGAACACAGGAACAACCAATCTTAGTTGGCTTCCCTGTCCAACCCCACAGGGGTCTCAGGCCTTCCCGATGGCGTCCGCCACGATGGCCGCGCCGAGTGTGGTGGCGGGCACACCAGAGCCCGGGTGCGCGCCCGCGCCGACGCAGTACAGGCCCTTCACCGGTGACACGTTCGTGGCCCGGCGGCGGGCGGTCTTGTAGCCCTCCCAGGCCACGCCGGCCCACCAGGACGGCGACGTCTGCCGCGACACCACGTTCTCCCGGACAGGCAGCCCACGGGCGACCAAGAGATCCAGTACGTCGTCAGTGGGGTAGCCGTGGACCAGCACGGACCAGGCCTGGTGCCCGGCGGGTGCTGTACCACCTGTGCGGACGACTACGGTCGGTGTCCCGTGCAGCACGGTCTCGAACGGCAGCTGCGGCACCGGGTCCTTCAGACCGAGATGTACGACGTACGCCGCCTGCGCCTGGTGTGTGGACAGGATCCGCTTGCGGGTCTTCTTGGCGACCGGATCGTCGACGAACAACTCGTAGAGGATCCGTGGGTCGACGTCGCTCACGACGATGTCTGCGCGCAGCTCCTCACCGTCAGCGAGCCGTACACCGGTCACTGCACCACCTGACGTCGAGACGGCGACCACCTCGGCGCTGGTGCGCACAGTGATCTTCCGCTCGCTGGCGCGCTGTACCAGGGCGTCGGCCAGTGCGCCGAAACCACCTGCGATCGTCCAGCGGCCGAAAGTGCGCTCCAGGTAGGACCAGACGCCGACGTACCCCGGTGTGAGGCTGGCGTCCGATCCGCCTTGGGCTGCGAAGTGCCGTAGTACCGCACGGGAGCGGTCGTCGGTCAGCTCGCGCTGTGCGACCTTCTCCAGCGACTGCCAGGGCTTGAGTGCGCGGATGGTCTTCATCGGCAGCTTGTCCTCGAGCGGTGGCTCCAGTGAGGTCTTGCGGAGGATCTGCCACGTGTCGCCGTACGCGTCGACCAGTGCGGTCCACAGCGCGGCCACAGGTGCACCTGCCAGGTCGGTCCACGCTTCTTCTTGGGCACCGCGATCGCTGACGGGCAGGTCGAGTACGGAGCCGTCAACGAACATGTGGCGACGTGGCTCGGACACTGGGTCCAGCTGCACCAGGCTCTCGATCGGACGGCCGCTCTTGCGGAAGAGGTCGCGCAGCGCGGCCGGCAGCGTCGTACTGGCGGCTCCGGCGTCCCAGGTGAACCCGTCCGCCTCAACGCGGCCGAGAGCGCCACCCAGGTGCTCGTTGCGTTCGCAGATGGTCACCTGGTGGCCGAGCTTGGCCAGCCGCACAGCACTCGCGAGACCGGCCAGACCGGCCCCCACGACAATCACGTTCGCCATCAGGCAGCACTGCTCCCAGTTGCAGGGGTACTACGTTTCTCGCGCCATGCCTTGAACCTGACATACCCGCGCCGGATGAACCTGAACGCGAAGTACACCCCGATCAGTCCGAGGAGCAGCAGCACGCCGGCGATGACGAGCGCGATCTCCGGGTGGAAGGCGGCCAACGACATCACACCGGCGACCGCGACGTCCTCACCGGACGACGCGGCGATGTTGGTGACCGGCTCGGGGGAGGTGTTGATCGCGAGCCGCAGACTCGACTTCACCGCATGCGAGAGCAGCGCCACCAGGCCGCCGGCGGTCGCGATCAGGGCCTGCTGCAGCGTGCTCGCCTGACCGGACATCAGCGCGGCGAGGACCGCGCCGATCACCGGCCGGACGACGGTCGAGATCGCGTCCCACGCGGAGTCGACGTACGGGATCTTGTCGGCGACGAACTCGACCGCGAACAGGACACCCGCGACGATCAGGACCGGGGTCGTGGTCAGCGAGTGCGGTACGTCGTCGGCACCGGCGAACCGGCCGAGCAGACCGAGAATCAGCACGCAGGCATAGGCGTTCACCCCACTGGCCCAGCCTGTCGTGACTGCCAACGGCAGCGCTTCCATCGTGCTACTCCGTAACCCTCGGCACCGGCATGATTTCGTCAGTATCGAACTCGACGACGTGAGTTTTGGTTAACCGTTGACATCCGCGTCGCCCCGACCCACAGTGACTAGGCTGCCAGTCTGTGTGACCGGCCCCCGCCCTACGGGTTCAGGAGAACAATCATGCTGCGTCGTCCGAAGATTCTTGCCGCACTCGCTGCGGTAGCGCTGCCGGCCGCCCTGGTCGGCGTGTCGTTGGGAGGTCCACCAGCCGCGGCCGCACCGCCCGATGCGGCGTCGGCGTTCAGTCAGGCCGCCGCGAAGTACGGCGTACCGGAGTCGGTCCTGCTCGCCGTCTCGTACGCCGAGTCCCGCTGGGACGACCACGCCGGCACGCCGAGCACCACAGGTGGCTACGGCCCGATGCACCTCACCTCGCTGGGGGACTCGGAGGTCGAGGACCTGTCCGGCAAGCAGAAGGTCGCCACGGCCGAGTCGCTGCAGACGCTGCAGAAGGCGTCGGAGCTGACCGGCCTCGAGCAGAGCGCGCTGCGCACCGACGTGACCGCCAACATCAGCGGCGGCGCCGCGGTGCTGGCGTCGTACCAGAAGTCGCTCGGCCTGCCGGTCGGCGCGAACACCTCTCCGGCCGAGTGGTACGGCGCAGTGGCGTCGTACGCCGAGGCTCCGGACAAGGTCGGCGCGGGCGGATTCGCCGACGACGTCTACTCGATCATGGCCAAGGGCGCGGCCCGTACGACGAACACGGGCCAGCAGATCGTGATGCCGGCGCTCGCCGTGACACCGGACAAGTCGCAGATCAGCAAGCTGTCGCTGCCGGCCGGTGTGCAGCCGTCCACCTCCGACGTGGAGTGCCCGCCGTCGCTCGGCTGCGAGTGGCTGCCCGCGCCGTACTCGGAGTTCGGTGACGGCGACTACGGCAACCACGACCTCGCCGACCGGCCGAAGACCGGCAAGATCGACTACATCATCATCCACGACACCGAGGGCACCTGGCAGGGCGTGCTGAACCTGGTGCAGGACCCGACGTACGTGAGCTGGCAGTACACGATGCGGTCGTCGGACGGCCACGTCTGGCAGCACGTGAAGGCCAAGGACGTCGCCTGGCACGCCGGCAACTGGTACGTGAACATGCACAGCATCGGCATCGAGCACGAGGGCTTCGCAGCCCAGGGTGCGACCTGGTACAGCGAGTCGCTGTACCGCAACTCGGCCAAGCTGGTGACCTACCTGGCCGCCAAGAACAACATCCCGCTCGACCGGGCGCACATCCTCGGCCACGACCAGGTGCCGGGTACCGTCCCGTCCACGGTCCGCGGCATGCACTGGGACCCGGGCCCCTACTGGGACTGGGAGCACTACATGGACCTGATGGGCGCGCCGATCTGGGGCAAGTCCGTGTTCCCGGTGCGCACCGGGTCGATCGTCACGATCAAGCCGGGCTTCGCCGGCAACGTCCAGGTCATCAACAGCTGCGACACCCCCGGTACGCCGTGCAAGCCGCAGGGCACCAACTTCATCTACCTGCGTCAGGCGCCGGACGACAACGCGCCGCTGGTCAAGGACCTCGGTCTGCACCCGGACGGGTCGAACGGCACCACTGAGGTCTCCGACATGGGCTCCCGGGCCGCAGCAGGTTCACAGTACGTCGTGGCCGAGCGGCAGGGCGACTGGGTGGCTGTCTGGTACCTGGGTGCGAAGGGCTGGTTCAAGAGCCCGGCGTCCGCTCCTGACGCGTTCGCCAAGCCGGGTCTGGTCGTGAAGCCGAAGGCCGGTCTCACGTCGGTGCCGGTGTATGGGCGTGCGTACCCGGAGCAGTCGGCGTACCCGGCAGGGATTCCCTACCAGACGGTGACGCCGCTGCAGTACTCGATCGGTGCGGGGCAGGCCTACCCCGTGAGCGACCTGAACATCGAGACCGACTACTACCGCGCGGTGACGTTCGCCGGAGAGCCGCCGGCGGATCACGTCCAGGTGCTCGGGACGGACAAGTACTACCAGATCTGGTTCGGCCACCGGATGGCCTACGTACGGGCCGCCGACGTGGACGTGCGACCAGCCGTCTAGTCTGTGTGCCGTGATCGACGAAGCCGTCCAGCCGTTGCTGGACGGCTTTGTCACTTCTCTGCGTGAAGTCGCTGCCGTAGAGGCGGTCTGGCTGCACGGCTCACTGGCACTGGGGGACTACCAGTTGGGGCGCAGCGACCTGGACGTGGTCGCGGTCGTCTCCGCGCCGCCTTCACCGGCTGTGGCCGACCTTCATCGGGAGCTGATCCGCGCGGACCCGTTGGCCGCCAAGCTGCATTGCTCGTACATGCTGACGTCTCAGCTGGCCGACCCCTCGGTGCGGCACCCGACGTTCGCGCAGGAGCGGTACTTCGACCGCCCGGTGACGCCGGTGACCCGCCGAGAGCTTGCCATCGGCAACCGGACGCTCTACGGACCGGCGCCGGACCAGTTGCTGCCGGCGACCACCGACGAGGAACTGTTCGCGTTCATCCGCCGCGATCTGCGGGAGTTCTGGTTGCCGGTCGCCCGCAAGCGAAAGCCCTGGTACCACGACATCTGGGTCGACCTCAGCCTGCTCACGATCGCCCGCGCGCACGTCACGCTCGCCACCGGCGACCTGATCACCAAGCGCGCGGCCTTCGACGTGCTGCCCCGTCTCGGGGCGCCCGCGGACGTCGTCGAGGACATCAGGCGCCGCCGCTACGGGCCGGAGTCCCGGACCGGACCCTGGTGGCGGCACACCCGCGCCGGCCTGACCCGGCGCTTCGTGCGGACCGCGATTCCCGCCGTACTCGGTCGATAAAGCTCAGTTGACGGTGATCGGGGTGCCGTCGGTCAGCTCGAGGAGTTCGGCGTACGTCGTCGGGAACACCGAGTGCGGGATGCCCGCGGCGGCCCAGATCACCGGGTACTGCTCGAGCGCGGTGTCGACGTACGTCGGGACGCGGCCGGGGTGCCCGACCGGGGCGACGCCGCCGATCGACTGACCGGTGTGCTCCTTGACGAACTCCGGCGTGGCCCGCTTCAGCTTCGCGATCCCGAGCTCGGCCGCGACCTTGGCGGTGTCCACCCGGTGCGCACCCGAGGTGAGGATCAGCACCGGGGCGCCGTCGCCGTTGAAGATCAAGCTGTTCGCGATCGCTCCGACCTCGCAACCGAGCTCCGCCGCCGCGGCCGCCGCGGTCGGCACCGCCTCGTCCAGAATCACGATCTCGCCGGTCGCGCCGGCCGCCCCCAGCGCGTCCGCCACCTTCTGCACATTGGGATGACTACTCACAGACGCGAGCTTATGCGGCACTTCCGCCACCTCCGCGGGTGGGTTGGGTTGCTCCGTCGACCTCGGCCGCCCCACGCGCTGTCAGCACAGCCGGGGTTATCCCCTCGCGTGCAGGGTTCTCCACTCATGTATCAGTAGAGAACCCACAACACGAGGGGATAACCCGTCGTCTGAGCCCGGAGTGGGCTGATCACACTCACGCACCGGGTGGGGGAGCTGCTTATGCGAGGGTGGCGGCGCCGAAGGAAACGTTGAAGCGGTCGCACCAGATTGCGACGCTGCGGAAGCTCTCCAGGTTCAGGTCGTGGGGTACCACGTAGTTCTGGTTGCCGTGGTTGCCTTTGAGGCTGCCGAGACTGCGGTACTGGCCGTCGTCGAAGACGTGCCAGCCTGCGCGGCCCGGGGTGACCTGGGCGTCGCTGAGCCAGACCTTGAGGTCGGGGCCGTCCGAGGTGTCGAGGTTCTCGATCCGGAGGACCCGGCTGCCGTCGGGGAGTGCGAGTACGGCGACCGTGCCGGACGTCCGGTGTTCATGCGTGATCAGCTTCCCGGTCAGGAGAACTTTCGGCTGCGGCCTCGGTGGCTGCGTCGGTTGCGGCGTCGGTTGTTTCGGCTCGACGGAAACTGTCGGTGGCGTCGTCGACGATGAAGTCGTGGAGATAGGAACAGCGCCGGGCAACGCCTCGTCGACGACCTTGTCGGTGGCGAGCCGCCACGGCTGGAAGAGCGGCAGCGCGACCGCTGCCACCACGACGGCGACCGCCGCCGCGGCGATTCCGGCTGTCCGTTTCCGCATCGTGCGTCCCTTCGCCTCGGTGCTTCCAGTCTGGCGGCCGGAGCAGCCCCGCGGCGACGCGCCGGGCTTACGGACCGTTGACGACTGTCGGCGGGCGGCGCTACGCTTCCATTGTTCGAACAGATGTTCGATTACCTCGGACTCGGTTTCGTCGGGAGGCCGGACCGAGGTGAGCCGGACAGCTGAACGGCCCCGGTGCGGAGTTGCGGCCGCATCGGAATCCGGTGGTCCCGGCGGGTCGGGCACCGGGGTGGTACTCGACCCCCACCCCGTGCCCACCCGCCGGGCCGCCGGCTCGGGGCCCGGCCCTCGACGCAGAGCCAGATCTGAAGCAGCGCCGGGTATGAACAGGAGGCGATGGAGCATGTGGGAGTTCGACGACGCCGTCGAGGTGCACACGGTGCCCGTGGACGGTGTGCAGGCCCCCGACCAGTTCCTCTGGCGCGGCCGGCTCTGGCGGGTCCGCACGATCAGGTCCCAGTGGACCGAGACCGCCGTCTGGTGGGAGCGCGGCGTCATCGGCACCGGCCAGATCCACGACCCACGCGCCCACGCCGATTCGCTCGCGCGGATCGATGCGGCCACCGTCGCCGAAGCGTGCTCGGCAGCCCGCACGACCACTCGTCCTACCCGGACGCACACAGCCGGCGTGGCAGCGGCGGCCAACCCCCGTTCACGCCCCGCTGCCACGCTCCCCGGACCGGACGACATGACCCCGGCAGCAGTCGGAGTGCTGGACGCCGACTGGGGACCGGAGCGGGCGGTCTTCCGCGTCGAAGCCGGCTGCGGAAGGTTCGGACGGCAGGAGATGTTCGATCTCGCCCACGACCCGGACTCGGGCCGTTGGCAACTGGAAAGGGTGACCGACCGATGACTGTTTCACCGGTATCGCCGGCCGCGGCCGGCGCGGCCAGCCGAGAGCTGTCCCGTGCCCGCGCCGCCCTGGCCGAGGCTACGGAGACCAGCGACCACCTGATCCGCTACTCGAGCGCGCACGTCGCGGCGCTCCGGGTGGCGGCCGCGGTCCTCGCCGTCCGCGCCCGTCCGGTCCGCTCGAGCAGCCGCCGCAGGATCCAGCGCAACGCCTGGGTGCTGCTTGCCGAGGTCGCGCCGGAGTTCGGCGAATGGGCCACGTTCTTCGCGGCGGGCGCCTCCCAGCGCGCCGCCGCCGAGGCCGGCCTGGAGCGCGCCGTCAGCACCCGCGAGGCGGACGACCTGGTGCGCGCCGTCGACACGTTCTACACCCAGGTGGAAGCCAGCCTGCGCCTCTCCACCACCCCGGTGCTCACCGCGACCACCGACCCCCAGTCCGTCCTCACCCAGCCCTGGATGCAAGCCAGCTAGATCAGACCCCGCACTGAGGAGATCCCGACCGTGAGCGAACCCTCGAGAGGTCTGGGCGAGGACCTGTGTGGTCGCGTCCATGCCCTCACCGGCGCCGAGTGCTACCTGCCGGACACGCACTACCCGCGACCCCACCAGGCGCTGTCGGGCGACTCCTGGCACGACGGCCTGTGCACGCAATGCGCCGGCTCCGGCATCCAGTCCGAGGTTCAGTCCGGCATCCGATCCGACTTCCTGTGTCCTACCTGCAACGGCACCGCCTTCGAACCCCTGACCCTCCCCGACACCTACCAGCCCGGCTGAGTCACAGAGCTGAGTCACAGAGCCGAGTCACCGAAAGTGTTCAAAGGTCGGCCGGACAGCGTCTAAGGTCGGCGGGGTGAGCGGACTTCCGGTGTTGGACGTCGAGGAGCAGCGAGTTCTCGGGAGCTTGCTGGAGAAGCAGGCCACGGTGCCGGCGTCGTACCCGTTGACGGCGAACGCGTTGCGGACGGCGTGCAATCAGACCAGCAACCGGGATCCGGTCGTCGACTACGACCAGGGCACCGTGGAGCGGACCGCGCGGACGCTGCGCGATCGGGAGTTGTTGCGGATCGTCTGGGCCGACGTCGGCCGGCGGACCTTGAAGTATCACCAGATCCTCGACGAGAAGCTCGAGCTCGAGGAGGATGAGCGGGCTCTCATCACGGTGTTGCTGCTGCGCGGCGCCCAGGCGCCGGGTGAGCTGCGGACGCGGACCGAGCGGCTGTACAAGTTCGAGGACCGGAGCGACGTCGAAGCGTGCCTGCAACGGATGGCCGCGCGCCCCGACCCGCTGGTGCGCGAGCTGGAACGTCGCGTCGGGCAGCACGATCGCCGCTGGATCCACCTCCTCGGCCCCGTGTCCGAGGCGGAGGCGGCCGCCGTCGTCGAGAGCGTCGACCGGGACACGGTCATCGCCGACGGCGCGGACGAGCGTGATGCCCGCGTGCGTTCGGCGTACGACGCTGTTGCGACGACGTACGCGGACGAGTTGCTGGACGAGCTCGATGCGTTGCCGTTCGAACGCTGGCTGCTCGACCGGGTGGTTGCCCACGCCAACGGTCGCCCGGTGGTGGAGGTCGGCTCCGGCCCGGGCCACGTCACGGCGTACCTCGCCGACCGGGACGCGGATGCCACTGGCGTCGACCTGTCGCAGGAGATGGTTGCCGAGGCTCACCGGCGGTTCCCGCACCTGAGGTTCGAGGTCGGCGACCTGCGCCGCCTCGGCCGGCCGCCGACGAGTTCCGGCTGGGCGGCGGTCCTCGGCTGGTACTCGCTCATCCACCTCGCTGCGTCCGAGTTCCCCGACGCGATCTCCGCGCTGACGAGGCCGCTCGACCCGGGCGGTTGGCTGGTGCTCGCGCTGCATGCCGGCGAGGAGATCAGCCACGTCGACGAGCTCCTCGGTCACGAGGTCAACCTCGACTACGTCCTGCACGATCCGGCGTACGTCGTGAGCGTTGTCGAAGCCGCCGGCCTCACCGACACCGAGTGGTACCTGCGCGGGCCGATCACGACCCGCGCCGAAACCACCCGCCGCCTTTACGTCATCGGCCGGGCCCCGTCCTGACGGGACCCGGCCGTCGCACCGGCAGAGTCCCGTGCACCAGCAGGTCCGGTGAGGCAGCAGCTCCCTCCGATTGCTGCCTCAGCTGGACCGGCCGGTGTGTCAGGCCTTGGCGTACGTCTCCGCTGCGAGCGACTCGAACTCCAGGCTGACCGCCGGATCGTTGCCGACGACCCAGGCGTCGTGACCTGGTTCGATGACGTAGGCGATGCCCGGCACCAGGTTCGCCTTGGTGCCGTCGTCGTGGACGACCTCCATCTCGCCCGACAGCAGGGTGCCGACATGGCGGACCTGACACGAGTCGCCGCCGATGACCGGACGGATGCACTCGGACCAGCGCCAGCCGGGCTGGAAAGTGACCCGGGCGACACTCGCACCCGGCAGTTTGACGACGTCGACGCTCGTCTTGTCCGGTGTACGTTGCTCGTCCGGCTCGTCGAAGGACTTACTGAAGATGGCCATGATCCCTCCCTGGTGATCGCATCTCCCCTTGTGCCGAGAGTGCGCCGATCGCGCCTCCGGCGATAGATCCCACGACTTATCGACTGCTTACGACGCCTTGCGAACGGTCGGCAGGCGGTCGGCGGGATGGACCGGGCGGAGTGGAAGTAGGGTGTGGCGCGGTGGGGTGGTGATGGGGGACCGGCTGGAGGGTTGATGGTGGAGCGGCGGCGGCGCAGCGTGCGGACGGCGTTGGTGGGAGAAGCGCTGCGGGTCGCGTTGGCGGAACGCAAGCGGACCGATCCCGGCGCTGGATCGGACCGACTGGACATCGTCGACCTGGGCGGCGGCACCGGCGGGTTCGCGGTTCCGCTGGCGGTCGAGGGACATCGGGTGACGGTGGTCGACCCGAGCCCGGACGCGCTGGCCTCGCTGGAGCGCCGCGCCCGGGACGAAGGCGTGAGTGAGCTGGTCCGCGGCGTCCAGGGTGACGCGGCCGAGCTCCCCGGGCTGGCGGGGGAGTCGAGCGCCGATGCCGTCCTGTGCCATGGGGTGCTCGAGGTCGTCGACGACCCGGTCCAGGCGCTGCAGGCGATGGCCTCGGTACTGCGGGAAGGCGGCGTACTGAGTCTGCTGGTTGCCCAGCGCAACGCGGTCGTCCTGGCCCGGGCGCTGGCCGGTCATCTGGCCGAGGCGCGGATCGCGCTGCAGGATCCGGAGGGGCGCTGGGGCGCGACCGATCCGATGCCGCGGCGGTTCGACGAGGCCGGGATCACGGGGCAGCTGGCGGATGCCGGGTTCGTGGTGCAGACCGTGCACGGCGTCCGGACCTTCGCCGATCTGGTGCCGTCCGCGTTCGTCGACTCCGAGCCGGGGGCCGCCGAGTCGCTGGCCGAGCTCGAGCGGGCGGCGAGCCGGCATCCGGCGTTCCGCGCGCTGGCGACGCAGCTGCACATTCTCGCGACGCGCTGAGCGGGAGCCGTTGCACCAGCTGAGGCTTCGCGACGGAGGGTGACAAACACGCTACCTCCGGCACGGTCAGCGGGGTGGCTGCTGTCAACCGGCTGTGAGCGACACGCCGAAGGACACACGTTTGGGACCGCCCTGGCCGGGGCAGTTGCCGGACCGTGACGCGCTGGACAGCCGGTCAGGGTTTCGTGTGACGCGGGCGCGGCCTAGACTGGAGGCGGCCTATCGAGATCGCGCTCATCATGGAGGGATCGACGGTGCCCCTCTCGGAAGAAGAGCAGCGCCAGTTCGAGCAGCTCGAACGTGCCCTTGCTGCGGAAGACCCGAAGTTCGTTTCCGCCATGCGTGGGACCAATGTGCGCTTGTACTACAAGCGCCGGGCAGTGCTTGCCGGCGTTGGATTCGTGCTGGGCATCGTGGTGCTGATGACCGGTGCGATCATCCCCAACACCATCATCGGAGTCATCGGCTTCGTGATGATGGTGGCTTGCCTGTACATCGCAGCGCTGAGCATGAAGCGGATCAGCAACGCGGGAGAGTCCGACGACATCCCGCCGCCGCCTCCGCCGACAAAACGGCACCGGACCAAACACGACTCGTCCGGCAGCTTCATGGAGCGCATGGAAGACCGCTGGCGCCGCCGCCGCGACGAGGACCTCTGACAGGCCCCGCCCACTCTGACCTGAGAACCACACCCGTGCCCTGGTGGAACGAGTGTGGTTCTTTTAGTCCCACCCGTCGCCTCGGCCCGTGAGCGTGGCACTGTTCATCCATGCTCACCATCGGACGCCTCGAGCCGGCTGACCGCGACGTCTGGCAGACCTTGTTCGCCGGCTACAACGAGTTCTACGGCCGCACTATGCCGGACGAGTTCTTCGAGGACGCGTGGAGCAGGTTCCAGCGCGACGAAGAGGTGCACGCGCTCGGAGCACGCCTGGACGGAAAGCTGGTCGGGATCGTGCACTTCCTGACACACGCGAGTACGACGGCGCCTGACTCCTGCTACCTGCAAGACCTGTTCACGGCGCCGGAGGCCCGCGGTCGCGGTGCGGCGCGGGCGCTCATCGAAGCTGTCACCGGCTGGGCTCGTGAGCGTGCGTGCGGACGCGTCTACTGGTCGACGCACGAATCCAACGGCACGGCCCGCCGGCTCTACGACCAGGTGGCCGAGAACCGGGGCTTCATCCTCTATCAGATCCCGCTGTAGCAGGCCGTCAGTTGGTGTGGGCCCGCTTCGGGAGGATCAGCGAGCGGAGACGGGCCAGGAGCAGGTCGAACTCGTCCAGGAGATCGGACGCCTCATTGGTGCCTCGGCTGAGGTACCAGCGCCACGACGGCGGCAGCAGCCGCGCCCTCCAGCGGCGACGAGCGCGAGCCCGCGACCACAGCGCTTGCCGTACGGCGGTTGCGTCGTCGCGAAGGTCCAGCTCGAGCTCGGCGTCCCCGGCGTACCGCAGTGCCTCGATCCCGCGGGCCACCCGGCGCGCGGCCGGGTGCGTGTCCTCGGGCAGCTGGGACGTCAGCCACTGGCCGGCCTGACGTGGTGTCGAGATGTCGGACCAGTCGAGGCCCAGATCCCGCGACGTGTCCCGGATCTCCGCCCACAACCCTTCGGCTCCAGCGCGTCCCGGCGGTCGCAGGAAACGCCGTCGCCGGGTCAGCGTCCGGACCAGCCAGGGGATGGACAGCAGCAGGACCGCACCGAGCCCGCCGGCGATCACCTTCGCGCCGCCGTTGGTGAACCAGTTGCCGGAGTCAACGATCGCGGTCCCGCTGTCGCTCGGCAGGTTCGGGTCGTTCTTCGGCTTGCTGATCCCGGGGGTCTCCTTGCCGCCCGGCGTCGTCGGCACGTTGGTCGGCGCCGTCGTCGGGCTGGTCGGGTTCTCGTTCGAGGCGACCGTCCAGTTCGGCGTGGCCGCGACCCGCGCGGACGGTGTCGGCTCGAACCGGACCCAGCCGATGCCCTGGAAGTACAGCTCCGGCCAGGCGTGCATGTCGTGCATCTTGACCGTGAACTCACCGTCCTTGCCGGCCGTGCCGGGCAGGAAGCCGATCCCGACCCGGGCCGGGATCCCGATGATCCGTGCCATCAGCGCCATCCCGGTGGCGAACTGCTCGCAGTACCCTTCCTTGTTGTTCAGCAGGAAGTCCTCGAGCGCGGCCATCCCGCTGCCCTTGGAGTTCTGCGTGCTGTAGGTGAAGCCGCCGCCGCTGCGGAACCAGTTCTGGATCAGCACGGCCGCTTCGAACTTGTTGTCCTTGGCCCCCGCTGTGATCTCGGCCGTCTTCTGCTTGATGTCCAGCGGCGTCTTCCCCGGTACGACCGTCGTGTACTGGTCCGGGGCGCCGGTGGTGATCGCGTCGTGCAGCTGGTCCGGGGTCGGCGTCAGGTCGTACGACGTCAGCTTGTACTTCTTGCCGCCAACGATCGACCCGTTCGACGAGACCACGTCCAGCGAGCCGGCGTCGTACCGCCAGTCACGCTTCAGCGAGATCGAGTGCAGCGGGTACGGGACCGGGACGAACTGGGAGCGGAACGTCCGGGTGACGTCGATCTCCATCGAGGACTGCTGGACCTTGGTCAGGTCGCCGGTGTAGCCCGGCGGCGGGGTCAGTTCGCCGCCGTTCAGCTTGTGCCCGGGGGAGCGCGGCGCGATCCGCCAGGTGTTGCCGTCGAACAGGTCGAGCGCGGTCAGTCGCAGGTACGTGCCGCCGGTCGGGCCGCCCTTGTAGGTGAGCGCGACGACGTTCTCGCCGCGTTTCAGGTTCTTGCCCATGTCCAGCATCGGGTCGGTCGACGAGATGCTCGCGCCGATCCCGGTGCCGGTCCCGCCGCCGGCCAGGCCGTTGCCGATGACACCTTCCGGCAGCGTCGGCAGCAACGCGGGCAGCAGTGCGGCGATCGCGACCACGGTCAGCCCGATCCGCCGGCCGGCCTGACCGAGCGCCGACGCCTCGACCGGCTCGGCCGCGTCGAGGTGCGAGACACCCGAGATCCGGCGGCCCCAGCGGCTGAGCCGGCTGCGGCCTTCCGCGGACAGCAGCACGATGTAGCCGATCGCCGGCGGGATGAACAGCAGCCACGGCAGCCCGCCGTGCACCGTCGCGGCCGGCACGGTGTACATGATCAGCAGCAGCAAGCCGGACCATGCGGCCTGCCGGAGTTGTACGGCGATGACGTGGATCAGGAACCCGGTCGCCGAGATCACGGACACCGCGAACAGGGTGAGGTGCGAGTCCTGGGGCAGCGGCGCGCTGAACCGGTTGATCGAGTCCATCGCGTCGACGAGCTGTGAGTTGAACTCGATCGCGGTCGCCTTCAGCGGGAGCAGCCCGAACTTCATCGTGCTGTGCAGGAAGAACAGCGACAGGAGCTCGATCAGCACGAGCAGTTGGACGATCGGCACGACGATCCGCGGGGTCCGCAGGTTCTGCAACAGGACGCCGACGCCGGTCACCAGGGCGCACAGGAACGCGCTGATGAACAGGAACGGCCCGGAGAACACCGGCGTGAGCACGAGCGACCCGAGCACGGTCGCTCCCCAAGCAGCGATAGAAATCCTGGCGTGACCGGTCATCGGGCCTCCCGGCCTGGACTGAGGAGCGGAGGGAGCGAAGCGACCGGAGCGACGAGGGAAGGACGGGAGTTCCAGCCCGATGACCCGCCGCGCCGGAGGCGTGGCATATGCACTGTCATGCGATCCTTCCGCTCCTCAGTCCGAGGCCGGACCAAACGGTCGGTAGGTGGTCGCCGCGGCGGACTCTGGCTACTCGCCAGCCGTTCCGGCGCAGCTCGTTCTCGGTGGCGTCCGTGGCGGCGGTCAGACGGGCCGCCTTCTCGGTCGCCTCGGCGCCGACCGCCCAGCTGGCGGCGTCCAGAACCAGCGCGACCCCGGTCGCCTGGCCGGTCCGCCACCGGTTCAGGGCGGTGACGTCCTCGGTCCCGCACGCGCCGAGGATCGCGATCACGAGGCTCGGGTCCTGCGCGTGCCGGTCGACGGTCAGCAGCGGACCGAGCTCGGCGTACTTGTGCTCCTCGACAGTCGCGCACTCAGTCAGCAGCTGCTGCTGCGTGAGCGGCTGGTGCACCGCCGCGGAAGTCCGGTGGGTGATGGCGGACAGCGTGGTCGGCCCGCCGAGCATGGTCGTGACGTAGCCGCGCCGCATCCGGTCGATGCCGATCGAGGCGGCCGCGCTGACCGCCCACTCCAGGCTGGACGACGGACCGTGCCCGTGGTGCGAGATCACCCGCGCGTCCAGGAACAGGGAGCACCGGCTCTGCCAGGGCTGCTCCTCGCGACGGACCATCAGCTCGCCACGCCGCGCGGTCGATCGCCAGTGCACCCGGCGCAGGTCGTCGCCGTCGCGGTACTCGCGGACCGTCGCGTCCTCCTCGCCGGCGGCCGCGATCGCCCGCGGCCGGTTCTCGCCCGACCCGGCGCGGTCAGCGCCCAGCCGGATCTCGGGAAGCTTGTAGACCCGCGGCGTGACCAGCAGGTGCTGGCTGCGCGTGAACGTCCGGCTCGTCTCCACCAGCCCGAACGGGTCGGCCACCGTCAGCATCAACGGCCCGACCTGGAACAGTCCTCGTACGTCGGACTTGACCGGGTAGGTGACCGTACGACGCCAGTTCGGGCTCACCCGGTCCACGACGAACCGCGGCCGATGACCTAGTACATAAGGAATGCGGTCCTCGAGCAGCAGCAGCCCCGCGGGCATCCGGCCCTGGTTGCTCAGCGTCAGCTCCACGGTCGCCTGCGTCCCGACCGGCACCTGGTCCGGCGCGAGACTGCGCCGTACCTGGAGTCGCAGCCGGGTCCGTCCGACGACGAGCGCCGCCACGACCGGCAGCGCGGCCAGGAGGATGCCGACGCGCAGCAGGTCCTTCTGGCCGAGCAGCAGCGCGCACAGTGAAGCAGTGAGACCGGCCGCGACGAACGCCCGACCTCTGGTGGTCAGTCCGCGCAGTGCCTGCCGCATGTCTCAGTCCCGGCGGGTGCGGGGGAGCGGCACGCTCGCGACCAGCCCGGAGATGATGTCGGCCGCACCGCGCCCACCGAGATGCGCTTCGGCCGCCGGCAGCACACGGTGCGCGAGCACCGGTACCGCGAGCTCCTGGATGTCGTCAGGCAGCACGAACTCCCGTGCGTCGAGAGCAGCGGCCGCGCGGGCCGCCCGGATCAGGTGCAGCGTCGACCGCGGGCTGGCGCCCAGACGCAGCTCCTGCGAGCGGCGGGTCGCGCCGACCAGCGCAACGGCGTACTCCTTCACCGACTCGGACACGTGCACCGACTGCACCGTCTTCACGAGCCGGAGGATCTGCTGGCCGTCGGTGACCGGCTGGAGGTTCGCCAGCGGGTCGTCGGCCGCGTGCCCGTCCAGCATCCGCAGCTCGGCGGCCGGCTCCGGGTAGCCCATCGAGACGCGGGCCATGAAGCGGTCGCGCTGCGCCTCGGGCAGCGGGTACGTGCCTTCCATCTCGATCGGGTTCTGGGTCGCGATGACCATGAACGGCGACTCGAGGTGGTACGTCGTGGTGTCGACGGTGACCTGGCGCTCCTCCATGGACTCCAGCAGCGCGGCCTGGGTCTTCGGCGAGGCACGGTTGATCTCGTCGCCGACGACGATGTTCGCGAACACCGCGCCGGGCTTGAACTCGAAGTCGCGGATCTCCTGGTTGAAGACCGAGACGCCGGTGATGTCCGACGGCAGCAGGTCCGGCGTGAACTGGATCCGGCGCACGGTGCAGTCGATCGACTTCGCCAGCGCCTTGGCCAGCATCGTCTTGCCGACGCCCGGCACGTCCTCGATCAGCAGATGTCCTTCGGCCAGCAGGACCGTGATGGCGACCTCGACGACGTCGGGTTTGCCCTCGATCACCGTCTCCATGGCCCGGCGGACACGGCCCGCCACCTCGGACAGCTCGTCGAAGTCCCCGGCTCCTGCCAGCGGCGAGCTGGTCGCGGTGGTGCTCACTCGGTGTCCTCCCCATTCGTTGACTGCCGACACATTCTCACCCGCTGTAGGGGTCGGGCCTAGGGCCGCGGGAGTTTCGTTACCTGGCGTTTCGGTGTTCATCGGCACACGCCCTCACGGCGGGGTCGGAAAACTAGTTCCTACCCAGCGTACGGGCGGCAAAAGCCGCATGCGGGGCGTACGACGCCACGAACATCCGACTGGTTCACGGTTCGGGCCGCCGAATAGTTCACCGATCGCCGGATCCGGCCGTCCTCCACTTTCCTCCACGACGTCCTCCACATCGCTCCACACCACTTACTACACCGCCCGGAACCGGCTCGTGCGCCGGAGGTTGAGGCGGCAGCGACACGCGGGTGCGGAGCGTGGATTCACGCGGCGCGGGGGCGGAATGGGGCGGAAGTTGGTTGACGGTGGTGGAAAGTGGAGTAAGGTGGAGCGCAGTGGAACTGAAGTGGTGGAAACACCCGCCTGAGTCGGAGAGTCCGCAACGGGGAGGTGGAGCGTGTTCCTCGGAACTCACTTCCCCAAGCTCGACGACAAGGGACGGCTGTTCCTGCCGGCGAAGTTCCGGGACGAACTGGCCGACGGTCTGGTGATCACGCGTGGACAGGAGCGATCGCTGTCCGTGTGGCCGGAGCGTGAGTTCGTCCAGCTGACCGAGCAGTTGAAGCAGGCTCCGATCACCAACAAGGGTGCGCGGGACTACCTACGGATGTTGTTCGCCGGCGCCTCCAACGAGATGCCGGACAAGCAGGGCCGGGTCACCATCCCGCCGATGTTGCGCGACTACGCGGCACTGGATCGCGACTGCGTCGTCATCGGGGCGATGAACCGGGTGGAGATCTGGAACACGGAGAACTGGAACCGGTACTCGCAGGAGCAGGAGCAGGCATTCGCCGACCTGTCCGAGGAAGTACTGCCAGGCATCTTCTAGAAGCACACAGCTGAACAGAGTGCGAGGACACACCGACCGTCCGGTGAGATCACGGGTCCGACTTCCGACCTGGGGTGTTGACGCCACTTCCCCGGCGCCAAGGCCATCAGGTACTTCCCCGGGAGACGTACCCGCGATCTGACCGGACGGTGCTGTCTACGCACCACACAGGACCTGCGGGGGCAGGGTCGCTCCCGCGGCGACGGGAAGGGTCGAGATGGACGGTGCGGAGCGGCATGTGCCGGTGATGCTGGAGCGCGTGGTCGCGCTGCTGGCACCGGCGCTCGCGCGTCCCGGCGCTGTCGTCGTCGACGCCACTCTCGGCCTCGGTGGTCATTCCGAGGCGTTCCTGCGGCAGTTCCCCGAGCTCCGGCTGATCGGCCTCGACCGGGATCCCGCCGCACTCCGGCTGGCCGGCGACCGGCTCGCGCAGTACGCGGAGCGGATCACCCTCGTGCACGCGGTGTACGACGAGTTGCCGCAGGTGCTCGAGGACCTCGACGTACCGGCCATCGACGGCATCCTGTTCGACCTGGGCGTCTCGTCGATGCAGCTGGACGAGGCCGACCGCGGTTTCGCCTACGCGCAGGACGCGCCGCTGGACATGCGGATGGACCCGACCGGCCCGACCACGGCGGCCGACATCCTCAACACCTACAGCGCGGCCGACCTGGCCCGGATCCTGTTCCAGTACGGCGAGGAGAAGTTCGCCCGCCGGATCGCGGACCGGATCGTCCGGGAGCGCGAGACCGAGCCGTTCACGAACAGCGCGCGGCTGAGCGAACTGGTGCGCAACGCGATCCCGCAGGCGGCCCGTCGTACCGGGGGACACCCGGCCAAGCGGACCTTCCAGGCGTTGCGGATCGAGGTGAACGGCGAGCTCGACGTACTGCGTCGCGCGCTGCCCGCCGCGCTCGACTCGCTGGCGCTGCACGGCCGGATCGTGGTGATGAGTTACCACTCGCTCGAGGACCGGATCACCAAGCAGACGTTCGCGCCGGGCACCAAGTCCGACGTACCGGACGACCTGCCGGTGATCCCGGCCGGGCACGAACCGTATCTGAAGCTACTGACCCGGGGCGCCGAACGGCCGACCGAGGAGGAGGTCGCGGTGAACCCGCGCGCCGCCTCGGCTCGCGTGCGGGCGGCCGAGCGGATCCGGGAGAGGGGACTGGTCGCCTGATGAGTACTGTCTTCAGCCCGCAGAAAGCGCGGGTGACGCCGGTCCCGGCGAAGAAGACGCAGCCGCGGCTGCGGGTGGTGTACGGCGCGCCGTTCCGGCCGCCCCGGATGCCGTTCGTCATCTTCGTGGTGTCGCTGCTGGCCGCCGGACTGGTCGGCCTGCTGCTGCTGAACACTCAGCTGCAGAGCGGCACGTTCAACATCACCAAGCTGAGCTCGCAGGCCGACCAGTTGCGGGACCAGCAGGAACAGCTGGAGAAGCAGGTCCGGACACTGGAGTCGCCGCAGAACCTGTCCGACCGGGCGCTCAGGCTGGGCATGGTGCCGAACCCGAACCCGGTGTTCCTGCGGCTGTCCGACGGCCGCGTGCTCGGCGTACCGGCAGAGGGCAAGGCCGGGGCCGGTACGGCGATGTTCGGCCCGGGCACGCCTACCGGTACGGCGACCACCAAGCCGGTGACGCCCGTTAAGCCGGTGACACCGGTCAAGCCGGTCACTCCGGTGAAGCCGCAGACCAGAACCACCAAGCCGCCCACGAGTACGACCAAGCCGCCGACCGGCACCACGAAGCCGCCGGCCACGACGAAGAAGCCTGCCACGACCACACGGGGATGATCGGATGACGGACCGACGGGGAAACGAGCCGCCACGCAAGCGTGGTGCCGCACCGGGCCGGGGGAACCCGCCCAGCAAGGCTCAGCCCCGTCGTCCATCCGCTACGGACAGTGGCCGCACCACCCCGCAACGCCCCGAGTCCACCCGCGAACGGCTCCTCCGCAAAGCCCGCGAGGAGCAGGAGCGCGCGCAGGCGGCAGCTGCACCACGCCCGGTGAAGAAGGCTGCTGCGAAGCGGCCGAGTCCTCGCAAGCAGACTCCAGCCGCAAAGCAGACTGCTGCCAAGAAGCGCGCCGCCAAGAAGACCGGTCAGCGGCCGGTCAAGAAGGTCGCGGCGAAACGGCCGGTGAAGAAGAGCTCCGGGAACAAGCGGCCGCCGCAGAACAGGCCTGCGCCGCGGCCGAAGAAGCGCAAGGTGAAGAAGGCGCCGCGGATGTTGCGGCTGGGCCGGCCGGCGCTGCGGTTGCGGATGACGTTCGGCGTGATGGCGTTCGTCCTGTCGCTGTTCGCCGGGCGCCTTGTGCTGCTCCAGGGCGTGGACCCGGACAGCTACGCGCAGGCGGCGACCAAGGAGAACGCCCGGTCGTACATCCTGCACGCGAGCCGCGGCACCATCGAGGACCGTAACGGCGTCGAACTGGCGGTCACCGAGGACGCGGTCGCGATCACCGCGGACCCTCAGCAGACCAAGCCCGTGGCGCACCAGCTGGCCGCGATCCTGGCCCCGAAGCTGACCGGTACGACGACCGCGAAGCTGGTCGCCGCGATGTCCGGCACCGGCCGCTTCACGTACCTCGCGCGCCAGGTGAGCCCGACGATCTGGAGCACGATCCAGGCCGAGATCAAGGCCGCGAACGTGCCCATCGCCGAGCAGAACAAGAGCAAGCCGAAGGAACAGCAGGCCCCGATGCTGGCCGGGCTGTACACCGAGGAAGACCCGATCCGCAGCCACCCGAACGGCAGTATCGCCGCCACCCTGGTCGGCGTGACGGGGGCCGACGGCAAGGGTCAGTCCGGTCTCGAGTACGGACTGAACGACAAGCTGTCCGGCAAGGACGGCCAGGCGATGTACGAGGTCGATGCCAAGGGCAACAAGATCCCGAACGCGAACCACACGGTGCAGGAACCGAAGCCCGGTCTGGGTGTCCAGCTGACCCTGGACACCGACCTGCAGTTCTTCGCCCAGAAGCGGATCCAGCAGGCGGTCCAGCAGTACAAGGCCAGCGCCGGCACGGTGATCGTGATGGACGTGAAGTCCGGGGAGCTGATGGCGATGGCCAACTACCCGAGCTTCGATCCGAACAAGAAGTACACCTCGGCGGACCTGAACAATCCGGCCCTGGAGCGCAGCTACGAACCGGGCAGTGTGCAGAAGGTGGTCACGATGGCCGCCCTGGCCGATGCCGGGATCATCGACCTGAACACCAAGCTGCAGGTCCCCGGCAGCATCGACGTGCAGCGCCGGATCATCAAGGACCACTGGTCGCACGCCACGATGAACCTGACCATCTCCGGGGTGGTCGCGAAGTCGTCGAACGTCGGCACGATCATGGCCGCGCAGAAGATGCCGATCCCGCAGTTCGTGAAGTACCTGCACGACTTCGGCTTCGGCGAGCCGACCGGGCTGAACTTCCCGGGCGAGACGAAGGGCCGGCTGACGCCGGGCGACGAGTGGCCCGAGATCACCCGCTCGAACGTCGCGTTCGGCCAGGGGCTGTCGGTGAACGCCGTCCAGGAGGCCGCCGCGGTGAACGCGGTCGCGAACGGCGGCGTGTACGTGCCGCCGAAGGTGGTCCGCAACTACATCGACGCGAACGGCACCCTGGTCCCGAACCAGACCGCGCCGGCGCGCCGGGTGGTCAGCGAGAAGGCCGCCAAGGAGGTCACCACGATGATGGAGGCGGTGACCGCGAAGAAGGGCACCGCGCCGCAGGCCGCGATCGACGGCTACCTGGTGGCCGGCAAGACCGGTACCGCGCAGCAGGTCGTCCCGGGGACCGGCAAGTACGGCGCCTGGGCGACTTCTTTCGCCGGATTCGCTCCTGCGGACAACCCACGGTTCGTTACGTACGTCGTACTCCACGATCCCCAGGGTGCCCGGGGTGGTGGTCTCCAAGGAGGACCGGTGTTCCGCGATGTGATGAGCTACGCGCTGCAGAAGTACGTCGTCCCGCCGACCGGGGCGCAGCAGCCGAACATCCCGCTGACCTGGACCTCATCGAAGCGGTGACGCCCAGCTTGATACGCAGCGTGGTGACGCAGGGTCAGATAGGAGTCACGGGGTCCGGAGCGGTAGCCTCAGGGCCCGTGTCCACCCCTACCGCCGCCGGCGGCGCGGTCGCAGCGATCAGGCCCCGGCACGTCGTGCCGGTCAGCCTCGCCGACCTCGCGAGCGTCGCCCATGTTCCGGTCCCGGCAATGTCGCCGGCGACCGTGACCGGCGTTTCCCTCGACTCGCGTTCCATCCTTCCCGGCGACCTGTACGCCGCGCTGCCCGGTGCGGTCACACACGGCGCGGAGTTCGTCGCGAGAGCCCAGCAGGCGGGCGCGGTCGCCGTACTGACCGACCCGGCCGGCGCGGACCGCGCCGCGGCAACTGGTCTTCCGGTGTTGGTCGCCGACCGGCCGCGGAGCGTCCTCGGCGCGATCGCGTCCCGCATCTACGGCGAGCCGACCAGTGAGCTCCGGCTGCTCGGCGTGACCGGCACCAACGGGAAGACCACCACCAGTTTCCTGCTGGATTCCGTACTGCGGGACCTCGGTCCGACCGCGCTCATCGGGACGATCCAGACCCGCATCGGCGACGAGGTCGTGAAGAGCGTCCGGACCACTCCGGAGGCCACCGACCTGCAGGCGCTGTTCGCGGTGATGCGGGAGCAGGCCGTCGCGTGGTGCTCGATGGAGGTGTCCAGCCACGCGTTGGCGCTGGGCCGCGTCGACGGGGCGCGGTTCGCGGTCGCCGGGTTCCTCAACCTCACGCAGGATCATCTGGATTTCCACAAGACGTTTGAGGAGTACTTCCAGGCGAAGGCCTCGTTGTTCACCCCGGAGCGGTGCGATGTCGCGGTGGTGACGATCGACGACGAGTACGGGCGCCGGCTCGCCGCGCAGACCGTCGTACCGCTGGTCACGGTGTCGACGGAGGGTGACGCCGACTGGACGGTCGCCAACCGGCACCGGTCCGAGCACGGTACGACGGTGCTCGATATCCAGGGGCCGAACGAGACGCTGACCGTGGAGATCGCGCTACCGGGTGACTTCAACGTCGCCAATGCCCTGCTCGCGACGGCGATGCTGCGGCAGGTCGGCGTACCCGCCGAGGCGATCGCGGCCGGTTTGCGGACCGCGGCCGTACCTGGGCGGATGGAGACGTTCACCCGGGCGGACGGACTGTCCGTGATCGTGGACTACGCGCACACGCCGGACGCGGTCGCGCTGGCGCTGAGGGCCGCGCGGACTGCGACCAAGGGCCGGCTGTTCGCGGTTGTCGGCTGCGGCGGTGACCGCGATCCGTGGAAGCGGCCCGCGATGGGCGCCGAGGCCGCCAAGGCCGCGGACGTCGTGATCGTCACCGACGACAACCCGCGCAGCGAGGACCCGGCCGCGATCCGGGCCGCCGCGCTCGCGGGAGCCCGCGAGGCCGTTCCGGGCGCGGACCTGCACGAGATCGGCGACCGCCGGCAGGCGATCGCGTCCGCGATCGAGCTAGCGGGCCCGGGCGACACCGTCGTCGTCCTCGGCAAGGGGCATGAGACGGGCCAGGACGTCGGTGGTGTCATCCACCCGTTCGACGACCGCGAAACCGTGCGTGAGCTGTTGGAGGCAGACCGGTGATCCCTGTCAGTTGCGGCGAGATCGCCGACGCCGTTCGCGGTGAGCTCGTGGGCGTCGAGCCTGCGGCCGTCGTGGACGGCGCGGTGGTGATCGACTCACGAGCCGCGGGACCGGGTGGACTGTTCGTCGCCCTGCCCGGTGAACGCGTCGACGGCCACGACTTCGTCGGTACGGCGACCGCGGCCGGTGTCACGGTCTCGCTCACCACGCGGCCGATCGAGGGCAGCCCGTGCATCGTCGTCGACGACGCGCAGCGGGCCCTCGGCGACCTGGCGCGTCACGTCATGGGCAAGCTGCCTGATCTGACGGTGATCGCCCTGACCGGGTCGTCCGGCAAGACCAGCACCAAGGACCTGGTCGGGCAGCTGATCAGCCCGTACGGCGAGACCGTGGTGCCGGAAGGCTCGTTCAACAACGAGATCGGGCACCCGCTGACCGCGCTGCAGGCGACCGCTTCGACGAAGTACCTGATCGCCGAGATGGGTGTGCGCAGCCTCGGGGACATCACCTATCTAGCCGGGATCACGCCGCCGAAGATCGGCCTTGTGCTGAACGTCGGCACCTCGCACATCGGCAAGCTCGGGTCGCAGGACAACATCGCGCTGGCCAAGGGCGAGCTGATCGAGGCCGTTGCGCCGGGTGGCACCGCGATCCTGAACGCCGACGACCACCGGGTCGCCGCGATGCGCAGCCGGACAGAGCAAAAGGTGCTGACGTTCGGCGAGGCGCCGGAGTCCGAGGTCCGGGCCACGGACGTGAAGATCGACGGCGAGGGACGGCCCGCGTTCACGCTGCAGATCGGCGATTTCAGCGCCCCGGTCCAGCTGCAGTTCATCGGCGAGCACTACGTCTCGAACGCGCTGGCCGCTGCAGCGGTCGGCGTCGCGATCGGCCTGACGCCCGAGCAGATCACCGACGGCCTGAACGCCGCGGAGCGGGTGTCCGCGGCGCGGATGGAGCTGACCGAGCGGCCGGACGGCGTGACGATCATCAACGACGCGTTCAACGCGAACCCGGAGTCGACCCGCGCGGCCCTGAAGTCCCTGGCCGCCATCGGGCGGTCGCGCGGTGCGCGGACCTGGGCGGTGCTCGGCGAGATGCTCGAGCTCGGTGACAGCTCGACCGACGAGCACGACGCGATCGGCCGGCTGGCCGTCCGGCTGGACGTGAACCGGCTGCTCGTGGTCGGCGAGGGCGCGAAACCGATCCACCTCGGCGCCTCCCTGGAAGGTTCGTGGGGCAACGAGTCCGCGTTCGTCGGGACCATCCCCGAGGCGCTGGAGTTGCTTCGCCAAGAGCTGCGCGCGGGTGACGTCGTACTGGTGAAGTCCTCGAAGGCCGCGAAACTGCGCAGCCTCGCCGATGCGCTGGTGGAGGACGCCCAGTGATTTCGATCCTGTTCGGCGGCGCCGTCGCGATGGTGCTGACGCTGCTCGGCACCCGGTACGCGATCAGGTGGCTGGCCAAACACGGGTACGGCCAGGAGATCCGTGACGACGGCCTGAAGTCGCACCAGGTCAAGCGCGGTACGCCGACGATGGGCGGCACGGTGTTCATCGCCGCGACCATCGTCGGGTACTTCGCGGCGAAGCTGTTCACGATGACGCCGCCGAGCGCCTCGGCAGTCCTGGTGCTGTTCCTGTTCGCCGGGATGGGCGCGGTCGGCTTCCTGGACGACTTCATCAAGATCTTCCGGCAACGCAGCCTCGGCCTGCGCAGCAAAGCGAAACTGGCCGGTCAGACGATCGTCGCGGTGATCTTCGCGGTTCTGGCGCTGCAGTTCCCGGACGAGCGCGGGCAGCGGCCGGCGTCGCCGTTCATCTCGTTCATCCGCGACATCGGCTGGCTCGAGCTGCCGGTCATCCTGGTGATCATCTGGATCCTGCTGCTGATCGCCGGCATGTCGAACGGCGTGAACCTGGCGGACGGCCTGGACGGTCTGGCCACCGGCGCGTCGATGATGGTGTTCGGCGCCTACACGCTGATCTGTATCTGGCAGTTTGGCCAGAGCTGCCAGACCGCTCCGGGCACGAAGTGTTACGAGGTGCGAGATCCGCACGATCTGGCCGTGGTGGCCGCCTGTCTGACCGGCGCGCTGTTCGGCTTCCTGTGGTGGAACGCGTCGCCGGCCAAGATCTTCATGGGCGACACCGGATCGCTGTCGCTCGGCGGTGCGCTGGCCGGCATGGCCGTGATGACCCGGACCGAGCTGCTGGTGCTGCTGCTCGGCGGCCTGTTCGTCGTCATCACCGCCTCGGTCATCCTGCAGGTCGGCTACTTCAAGATCACCAAACAGGCCACCGGCGTCGGGAAACGATTGTTCCTGATCGCGCCCTTGCATCACCACTTCGAGATGCTCGGCTGGGAACAGGTGAACGTGGTGATCCGCTTCTGGATCATCCAAGGCTTGTTCGTGGTGATCGGACTCGGGGTGTTCTACGCGGAATGGGTGACCGGATGAGCCTCGAAACCCGCACTGACGAGGGCTGGGCGACGACCCGGTTCGTCGTGCTCGGCTTCGGTACGGCGGGCTACGCCTGCGCCGACTCCCTGCTCCAGGCCGGCGCCGAGCACCTCGTCGTCCTCGACGACCGGGACACCGAGGCACTCCGCGAGAAGGCGCAGATCCTCGAGACGCTCGGCGCCACGATCACCCTCGGCCCGGGCAGTACGACGGAACTCCCGAAGGACGTCGACGTCGTCGTCACGTCACCCGGCGTACCGCCGCACGCGCCGCTGCTCGCACAGGCGGCCGAGCGGGACGTGCCGATCTGGAGCGAGATCGAACTGGCGTGGCGCCTGCGCGATCCGGCGAACGCCGCGCCGTGGCTGTGCATCACCGGCACCAACGGCAAGACCACGACCGTGCAGATGCTGACCGCGATCCTGCAGGCGGCCGGCCACCGGGCCGTTGCCGCGGGCAACGTCGGGCTGCCGCTGCTCGAGGTCGTGATGGACCCCGAGCCGTACGACGTGATCGCGGTCGAGCTCTCGTCGTACCAGCTGCACTTCACGCACTCGATGTCGGCGCACTCGGCCGCCGTCCTGAACATCGCGCCGGACCACGTCGACTGGCACGGTTCGCTCGAGGCGTACGCACAGGACAAGGGCCGGATCTACGAGAACTGCCAGGTCGCGTGCGTGTACAACGTCGCGGACCCGGCCACCGAGCACCTGGTCGAGGAAGCCGACGTGATCGAGGGCTGCCGCGCCATCGGCTTCACCCTCGGTACGCCGGGCCTCTCGATGCTCGGCCTCGTCGACGACCTGCTCGTCGACCGCGCGTTCGTGGAGCAGCGCACCACGTCCGCACTGGAGCTCGCGAGCCTGTCCGACATCACACCGCCCGCGCCGCACAACGTGGCGAACGCGTTGGCGGCCGCGGCGCTGGCTCGCGCGTTCGGCGTACCGGCGCCCGCGATCCGCGACGGGCTGCGCGGATTCCGGCCCGACAAGCACCGGATCGCGCACGTCGCGGAAGTTGCCGGGGTCAACTATGTCGACGACTCGAAGGCCACCAACCCGCACGCGGCGCAGGCATCGCTGCTTGCCTACGAGCATGTGGTGTGGATCGCCGGCGGTCAGGCGAAGGGCGCGACGTTCGACGAGTTGGTGATCGCAGCACGGGAACGTTTGCGTGCCGTCGTCCTGCTGGGACAGGACAAGGACGTGATCGCGCAAGCTCTGCAGCGACACGCACCGGATGTCCCGAGGATCGTCGTCGAGTCAACGGACACTGGAGCCATGGAGACCGTGGTGGGGGAGGCGGCGAAGCTCGCACAGGTGGGTGACACCGTGCTGCTCGCGCCCGGCTGCGCATCCTGGGACATGTTCGCCAACTACGGAGCCCGCGGCGACGCCTTCGCCGATGCCGTACGCCGACTGGGGTGATCGCGTGACGTCGATCGCAGATCGCCCGGACCAGAAGAAGCAGACCAGCGAGCGCGCGTGGATCGCGGCGATCAAGGACGTGCTCGACCGGCCGCTGACGTCGTACCACATCGTGCTCGGCGCGACCGGCCTGCTGCTCGTGCTCGGCCTGATGATGGTCCTGTCGGCGTCCAGCGTTCTGTCGCTGCGCGCTAACGGGAACAGCTACACGATCTTCGTCCGCCAGGTCATCTGGGTCGGTGTCGGCCTGCCGATGGCGTACGTCGCCTCCCGGATGACACCGCGGCACTTCCGCATGCTCGCGTACGTCGCCCTGCTCGGCTCGATGTTCCTGCTCGTGCTGACCTACATCCCGGGCCTCGGTGTCGGTGTGAACGGCAACACCAACTGGCTGAACCTCGGCGGTCCGCTGCAGATCCAGCCGAGCGAGTTCGCCAAGCTGGCCCTGGTGATGTGGTGTGCGGATCTGTACGCCCGCAAGGAGAAACTGCTCACCCAGTGGAAGCACCTGCTGATCCCGATGGTGCCGGTCTGCGGACTGGTCATCGCGCTGATCGTCGGTCAGCGCGACCTCGGCACCGCGCTGGTGCTGATGGCGGTGATGATCGGCCTGATCTGGATCGTCGGCGCGCCGACCCGGCTGTTCGTCGCGACCATCGTGGTGGTCGGTGCGGTCGCGACGTACTTCGTCGTCACCGCGAAGCACCGGATGGACCGGGTCTCGTCGTTCATGGATCCGTTCACCGACCCGTCCGGGATCGGCTGGCAGGCGTACCACTCGTTCTACGCGCTCTCGACCGGCGGCTGGTGGGGCGTCGGGATCGGCAACAGCCGGCAGAAGTGGGGCAACCTGCCGGAGGCGCACACCGACTTCATCTTCTCGGTGATCGGTGAGGAGCTCGGCCTGGTCGGGTCGCTCACCGTGCTCGCCCTGTTCCTCACCCTGGCCTACGCCGGGGTGCGGATCGCGACCCGGAACACCGAGCCGTTCGTCCGCTATGCGGCGGCCGGGATCACCATCTGGATCATGGCGCAGACGCTGGTCAACCTCGGCGCCGTGATCGGACTGCTACCCATCGTGGGTATCCCGCTCCCGCTTTTGTCGTACGGTGGTTCCGCACTGCTGCCGACGCTGATCGCGATCGGCATGCTGCTGTCCTTCGCGAAGGCCGAGCCCGGCGCGCAGGCCGCCCTGAAAGAGACTCGGCGACCTCGTTTCGGCTGGTGGCCTTCGCGGCGTACGTCGTACAAATGAACCCCGCGGGAGCGTTGAAAGCTGTGCCCAGCATCGTTCTGGCCGGTGGCGGTAGCGCCGGCCACACCTCACCCCTGATCGCCACCGCAGACGCCCTGCGCCGGATCGACCCGACGATCGAGATCATCGCCCTCGGGACCGAGCGCGGCCTCGAGACCCGCGTGATCCCCGAGGCCGGGTACCGGCTGGAGCTGATCCCGCCGGTGCCGCTGCCGCGTAAGCCCACGCCCGCCCTGTTCGCAGTCCCGGGGAAGATGCTGTCCTCGGTCAGCGCGGCCCGGAAGGTGCTCGACGAGGCGAAGGCGGACGTCCTGGTCGGCTTCGGCGGCTACGTCTCCACCCCGGCGTACGTCGCCGCCTGGCGGCGGAAGACCCCGATCGTGGTGCACGAGGGCAACGCCGTCCCGGGGATCGCGAACAAGTTCGCCGCCCGGTACTGCACGCAGCACGTGAAGACGTCGTTCCCGGGCACCGACCTGCCGCACGCCGAGTACGTCGGGCTGCCGATCCGGCGGGCGATCTCGACGCTGGACCGGGCCGCGCTGCGCGCCGAGGCCCGGCAGTTCTTCGGCCTCGACCCGGACGCGCCGACGCTGTTCGTGACCGGCGGCTCGCAGGGCGCGCAGCGGATCAACGAGTCGGTGTCGGGTGCCGCCGCGGACCTGCAGGCGGCCGGTATCCAGGTGCTGCACGCGATCGGCCCGAAGAACACCCTCGAGGTGCCGCAGACCGGTCCGCTTCCGTACGTCGTACTGAACTACGTCGACCGGATGGACCTCGCGTACGCCGCCGCGGATCTGGTCGTCTGCCGCTCGGGCGCGAACACGGTGACCGAGGTGTCCGGTGTCGGCCTGCCCGCGATCTACGTTCCGCTGCCGATCGGTAACGGTGAGCAAAGGCTGAACGCGAAGCCCGTTGTCGACGTGGGTGGAGGTGTGCTGATCGACAACGCCGAGCTGACCGTGGATTGGGTGCGGGCGAACGTGCCGCAACTTCTGCTCGACCGCGAGCGTCTGACAGCCATGTCCACAGCTGCGACCGGTGTGATCCGGACCGACGCCGACGACCGATTGGCGCGGATCATCCTCGATGTGGTGAGGTCTGCGTCGTGATCGTCACCGCACCTGACACGCTGCTACCGGCCGAGAAGCTGGGCAGGGTGCACTTCGTAGGCATAGGCGGCGCCGGGATGTCCGGGATCGCCCGGATCATGGCGTCGCGCGGGATCGAGGTGTCCGGCTCGGACGCCAAGGACGGCAAGGTGCTCGGCGCGCTCCGGGCGCTCGGCGCTACCTGCTGGGTCGGCCACGCCGGCGAGCACGTGAAGGACGCCGACACCGTGGTGGTGTCGACGGCGATCCGCGAGACCAACCCCGAGGTGGTCGCCGCCCGCGCCGCCGGGATCCCGATTCTGCCCCGGGCCGCCGCGCTCGCCTCGGTGATGGTCGGCCGCCGGACGCTCGCTGTCGCCGGCACGCACGGCAAGACCACGACCACGTCGATGCTGACCGTGGCGCTGCAGCACTGCGGAGCGGACCCGTCGTACGCGATCGGCGGCAACCTGAACGAGTCCGGGTCGAACGCCCACGACGGCACCGGCGACCTGTTTGTCGCCGAGGCGGACGAGTCGGACAAGTCGTTCCTGACCTACGCCCCCGAGGTGTCGATCGTCACGTCGGTCGAGCCGGACCACCTGGACAACTACGGCGACGAGGCCAGCTACCGGAAGGCGTTCGAGGAGTTCTGCGGACGGGTGCTGCCCGGCGGGTTCATGGTGATCTGCCAGGACGACGCGGGCGCCCACGCGCTGGCGTCGTACGCGCGGGACCGCGGGATCGACGTCCGGACGTACGGCGAGGCCGCGGACGCGGACCTGCACGTCACCGAGATCATCGCGACCGGGGCGACGCAGTCGTTCGTGCCGGTGTACCGCGGACGCAAGCTGCCCGTCGTGAATCTGCAGCAGGCCGGCAAGCACAACGCGCTGAACGCGTCGGCGGCACTGACCGTCGGGCTCGGGCTCGGGTTCTCCGCGGCCGACCTGGCCGAGGGACTGGCGTCGTTCACCGGGACCGGACGGCGGTTCGAGTTCAAGGGTCTCGAGGACGGCGTGCGGGTGTTCGACTCGTACGCGCACCACCCGACCGAGCTCGCCGTCGACCTGACCGCGGCGCGCCAGGTGGCGGGGGAGGGGCGCGTGATCGCGTGCTTCCAGCCGCACCTGTTCAGCCGGACCCGGATCTTCGCCACCGAGTTCTCCGAGGCGCTGGCACTGGCCGACGAGGTCGTGGTGATGGACGTCTTCGCGGCCCGTGAGGACCCGGAGCCCGGTGTCACCGGTGCCCTGATCGCGAACCACGTGCCGCTGAAGCCCGAGCAGGTGCGGTTCGAGCCGTCGTGGTCCGCCGTACCGCAGCTGGTCACGGACCTCGCCCAGTCGGGCGACCTGGTGGTGACGCTGGGCGCGGGCGACGTGACGCTGATCGGCCCGGAAGTCGTTGGTTTACTGGCCGAACGCGCCGCCGCCCGCGAGCCTTCCGAGGCAATGCCGGTACCTGTGGTGGAGTAAAAGCGTGGGGTTCGTTGAATGAGCCAGAGCGTCGATCTGGCTCGGGCACAGCAGAAGTTCGCGCGCCGGCAACGGCTGGTGCGGTGGCGGAGCTGGTTGCCCTGGGCCATCGGCGGCGGACTGGTCGTGCTGGCCGGTCTGATCGTCTGGCTGTTCTACTTCTCCTCCGCGTTCGCGGTCTCCGGGGTCCGGATCAGCGGTGCCGACACGGTGCCGGTGGCAACGATCGAGCAGGTCGCGGCCGCGCCGACGGGTACACCACTGGCGAAGGTCGACCTGCGGTCGATCGCGGACCGGGTGCGGACGATTCCGGCGGTGGCGGACGCGCAGGTGACGCGGGCGTGGCCGCGCAAGATCGTGATCGTCGTCACCGAACGGGTCCCGGTCGTGGTGGTCACCGACGGCTCGCGGTACGAGTTGGTGGACGCGACGGGTACGTCGTACCGCACGGTGCCGGACCGGCCGGCCGGACTGCCGGAGGCGAAGGTGACCGGGGTGCGGCGCGACGTCACGATCCACTCGGTGGTGACGGTGTCGGCGGCCCTGCCGGACACGCTGCGGGCGCAGGTGGGATCGATCTCGGCAGCGTCCCCGGACTCGATCACCCTCAACCTCAGCTCCGGCGTCAAGGTCGTTTGGGGTAGTTCCGATGACAGCGAGCGCAAGGCCGAGGTACTCAGCGTGCTGATGAAACGGCAGGCGAAGGTGTACGACGTCTCGGCGCCCGATCTTCCTGTCACCAAAGGGGAAAAGCGGTGACGGATCACATGTCGGTACGGGCGGCGAGGCGCGTGGACATCGCCAGAACCCGTCCCGTAGCGTGCGACGTAATCTAAAGTTGACATAAGTCTAAGCATCCACTTGAGGTTCAGTCTTTTCGCTGGACAACGGGAAAAGCAACGAGGCGAGAGGCGCGGACGTGGCGGCACCGCAGAACTACCTGGCACTCATCAAGGTCGTCGGCATCGGCGGCGGCGGCGTGAACGCCGTCAACCGGATGATCGAGCACGGGTTGAAAGGCGTGGAGTTCATCGCCATCAACACCGACGCCCAGGCGCTGCTGATGAGCGACGCGGACGTCAAGCTCGACATCGGCCGCGAGGAGACCCGCGGCCTGGGCGCCGGTGCGAACCCGGCGATCGGGCAGAAGGCCGCGGAGGACCACGCCGAGGAGATCGAGGAGGCGCTGAAGGGCGCCGACATGGTCTTCGTCACCGCCGGCGAGGGTGGCGGCACCGGCACCGGCGGCGCGCCCGTCGTGGCGCGGATCGCCCGCTCGCTCGGCGCGTTGACCATAGGTGTCGTCACGCGGCCGTTCTCCTTCGAGGGAAAGCGGCGCGCGACCCAGGCCGAGGACGGCATTGCCACCCTCCGCGAAGAAGTCGACACCCTGATCGTCATCCCGAACGACCGGCTGCTGACCATCTCCGACCGCGCCGTGTCCGTACTGGACGCGTTCAAGCAGGCCGACCAGGTGCTGCTGCAGGGTGTTTCCGGCATCACCGACCTGATCACCACCCCCGGCCTGATCAACGTGGACTTCGCCGACGTCAAGGCGGTCATGTCGAACGCCGGCTCGGCGCTGATGGGTATCGGTTCGTCGCGCGGCGAGGACCGCGCCGTCGCGGCCGCCGAGGCGGCCATCTCCTCGCCGTTGCTGGAGGCAAGTATCGAGGGCGCGCACGGCGTACTGCTGTCGATCGCCGGCGGATCCGATCTCGGTCTGTTCGAGATCAACGAGGCGGCGCAACTGGTCTCGGAGTCCGCGCACTCGGACGCGAACATCATCTTCGGCGCGGTCATCGACGACGCCCTCGGCGACGAGGTGCGGGTCACGGTGATCGCGGCCGGGTTCGACGGCGGGATGCCGAAACGCCGCGAACAGGCGATGAACCAGGCCCGGCCACAGTCGTCCCGCCCGTCGTCGCAGAGCTACTCGTCGCCGATGTCCGGCGGCACGACACCACCGGCAGGCCAGCAGTCAGGCCAGCCGCAGCAGCCTGCTCAGCAGCAGCCCGCGCCGACCCAGCAGCCTGGTCCTGCGCAGCACCCGGGCCAGGGACAGCCGGGGCAGGCGCCGAACGCCCAGCCCCCGGTGCAGAACCCGCCGGTTACCGCGGTCCCGAACAACCAGGGCACTCCGACCACCCCGCCGGCCCCGACCGACGACACGGTGCCGGTGCCTGCATCGACCGAGCCGCGGCCCGGTGCTGGGACGACGAACTCCGCGCGCCCGCAATCGGGTGACGGGGTCCGCACGGTGCAGTCCGGCCAGCAGTCGGCCCAGCCGGCACCGCACACCCCGGCCTCGCCGTCGACCCAGCACTCCTGGCCGACCAACGGCCCGAGCAACGCCGCCGGTCAGTCGGGTCAGTCCACGCAGCCGAGTCAGCCGGCCAAGCCGAAGAAGCCGGAGCCCGAGGAAGACCTCGACATCCCGGACTTCCTCAAGTAACCGCCGCCCCGCTCCACCCACGCCGTACCTCGAAACCAACTTTGAGAAGCCACCAACCATTTCTCCGTCCGGAGAACGGTTGGTGGCTTCTCAAGGTTGTCCGGGCGGTGTGGGAGTAAGGAGTGTCGAGCCCGGTAGCCTTTGGGCGTGTTCGGGTATGACGAGGTTCGCCGGGGTGTCCGCTTTGCCTTTACCGATCGGTTCGGCGGTGCGAGTCAGCCGCCGTACGGCGAACTGAACCTGGGTAGCGCCTCGGGTCCGGATGTCGACGGGGTGATCGCGAACTTCGGGCTGATCGCGGCCGAGTTCGGGGTGCCCGCGGAGAACGTGGTGCGGGTCAGCCAGGTGCACGGCCGCGACGTCCACGTCGTACGGCCGGATGACGAACTGCCGGCCCGGCCGATGCCGAAGGCCGACGGTCTGGTGACGACGCGATCCGATGTGGTGCTGGCGGTTCGCGCGGCCGACTGCCTGCCGGTGCTGCTGTCCGGCGACGGCGTGATCGGCGCCGCACACTCCGGCCGCAAGGGCATGTACGTCGGCATCGTCCCGGCGACCGTCGACGCGATGCGGGAACTCGGCGCGTCGACGATCACCGCCGTCCTCGGACCGTATGCGTGCGGGAAGTGCTACGAGGTCCCCGACGAGATGCGGGCCGAGGTCGCGGAGCGGGTGCCGGCGTCGTACTCCGAGACAAGTTGGGGGACGCCGGCGATCGACGTGGCTGCCGGCGTGAAGGCACAACTCGCCGAACTCGGTGTCGAGGTGGTCGATGCGACTGCCTGCACGATCGAGTCCGAGAACCTGTACTCGTACCGCCGCGAAGGTCCGGAGAGCGGGCGGATGGCAGGGCTGATCAAGTTGGTCTCACAGTGAGTACACGCGCCGACGAGCTGCGCCAGAATCTGGTGCAGGTGCAGGAGCGGATCGAGAAGGCCTGTCAGGCGGCCGGGAGGGCCCGGGACGAGGTCACCCTCGTGGCGATCACCAAAACCTTCCCAGTCAGCGACGTACGGGCGCTCGCGGGCCTCGGGATCCAGGACGTCGGGGAGAACCGCGAGCAGGAGCTCAAGTCGAAGGCCCCGGAGTGCCCGGATCTCACTTGGCACTTCGTCGGTCAGTTGCAGTCGAAGAAGTCCCGATCGATCGCGCGGTACGCGTCGGTCGTGCACTCGGTCGACCGGTCGTCACTCGTCGAGGCGCTGTCCAAGGCCGCGGTCGCCGAGGAGAAGACGTTGCGCTGCCTGATCCAGGTGAGCCTCGCGGGGTACGGATCCGCGGACGCGGCGACCGGTGCGAGCCGGGGCGGTGTCGCGCCCGCCGACGTACCGGAACTGGCCGCGGAGATCGCGACGGCCGACGGCCTCGAGCTCGGGGGAGTGATGGCCGTCGCACCCCTCGGTTCGGACCCGGAGGAGGCCTTCGCCGGACTGCGTGAAGTAGCGTCGCGGCTACGCTCCGAACACCCTGGCGCCGACTGGATCTCGGCCGGGATGACCGGCGATCTGGAAGCCGCGATCAAGCACGGTGCGACACACGTGCGGCTCGGGCGTGCATTACTCGGTACGCGCTCTCTGCTGGGTTAGTGTCGACATCGAGCGGGTTTTGCTTCCTGCTCACTGTTGTCGTCGAACCGGATTCGAGGTGCTGGAGGGCCATGAGCGGCGCACTGCGCAAGATGGGTGTGTACCTCGGCTTGGTCGAGGACGGGGAGCGCTACAACGCGCGGTACGACGACGAGTACGACGGCTACGACGAGTACGAGGACGAAGCCGTCGACGGGGACTCCCAGGAGGCCGAGCCGGTACCCGCCGGCAGGGAGAGCCGCGAGCCTCGCACCGAGCCCCAGTTCCAGGGCCGCGAGGAGCGTCAGGACCAGAGCGGCGCCACGGTCAGCAAGTTCCCAGACCGGCGCGGTGTCGCGTCGTCCCCGGAGGTAACCGAGTTGGCCCGCATCACCACCGTGCACCCGCGCAGCTACAACGAGGCGCGCGTCATCGGTGAGCACTTCCGCGACGGTACGCCCGTCATCATGAACCTGACCGAGATGGACCACTCCGACGCCAAGCGGCTGGTGGACTTCGCGGCCGGCCTGATCTTCTGCTGCCGGGGCTCGATCGAGCGGATCACCACCAAGGTGTTCCTGGTCTGCCCGCCGAACGTGACGGTGGCTGCCGAGGAGAAGGAAAAGATCGCTGCGGACGGGTTCTACAACCAGAGCTGAGGCCGGCGCTTCCGCCGTCTTCTACACTCGGTCTCGACATGGATGCTCTAGCGCTCGTCCTCATCGTTCTGTACTGGGTACTGCTCGCCTTCTTCCTGGTGCTGGTGGCACGGTTCGTACTCAGTCTGATCGTCATGTTCGCTCCGCAGTGGCACCCCAAAGGGCCGCTGCTGCTGTTCTTCGAGCTGATCTACTCGATCACGGACCCGTTCCTGAAGCCGTTGCGGCGGATCCTGCCCCCGATCGGGGCCGGCGGAATCCGGATCGACCTGTCGATGCTGATGCTGTTCGTGATGGTCTCGGTGGCGATGGCGATCAACTCGACGGCCCTTCGGTCGTTGTAAGGGTGAGGACCGTGAAGACGGGGTAGATAGAGCCCGGATTCCGTCATAAGACAACGAAGCGATAACGTGATCTACTGAGTCGCCAAGGCGAGGGCCACGGGGACTCCGCCAAGACACAGACAAACGAGGTGAAAGATGCCGCTGACGCCGGATGACGTCCGCTCGAAGCAGTTCACGCCCGTCCGACTACGGGAGGGCTACGACGTCACAGAGGTCGACTCCTTCCTCGACGAGGTGGAAGCCGAGCTCGAGCGACTTCTCGCCGAGAACGAGGAGCTGCGGGCCAAGCTCGCGGCGGCTCAGCGCGCTGGTGCTGACCAGCAGCGCCCGGTCGACCAGACCGCCGCGCTGCCGCCAGTCGTGCAGCAGCCGAAGCCCCCGGTCGTGGTCGAGAAGCCCGAGGAGAAGCCGCCGGTGGTGGCCGCTCCGACCGCGGCTGCGGCGGCCGGCACTGTCGGTGACGCCTCCAGCTCCGCGGTGCGGCTGCTGGAGATGGCCACCAAGCACTCCGACGACCTGGTCCAGGAGGCGAAGGACACCGCCGACAAGATCATCGGCGAGGCCCGCGCCAAGGCTGAGCGCCTGGAGAACGAGGCTCGCGGCAAGGCCGACCGGATGACCGGTGAGGCCCGCGCCCGCGCCGAGAAGCTCGACGGCGAGATCGCCGAGCGCCGCGCGCAGATGCTCGGCACGCTGGAGAAGCAGAAGGGTCAGCTCGAGCGCACGATCGACGACCTGCACGCTTACGAGCGTGAGTACCGCAGCCGCCTGAAGACGTACTTCACCGAGCAGCTGAAGGCGCTCGGCAACGGCGACGACACGCTCAGCCCGCGCAACGGCTTCCGGCCGGAGGCGCGTGCGCAGGCGCACGGTCACGGCGTCTAAAAAGACGTAGTCGCTGTACTTGTTTGTTGAAGGGGCGGTGCTTTCCGGCAGCACCGCCTCTTCGCCATGTCTGACCACCTCTGACACAGGGTCTTTTATTGGTGACTCGGAGTCAGGGCCAGGCGAGGGCAACCTTCCGGCCGCTGAGCGTCTCGACATCAGCAAGCCGCAGCCGGTACGGCGTAAGCCGCAGGAGCGAAGGTGATTCCCCGCTAGGACCGTCGGGGAACACACTCCAGAAGTCGTAGCCGAGTGGTGCGGGAGCGTCCCGGTACAGCTCCCACACTCGTTGCCGGGTCACCGCATCCGTGACCCACTCCGCCTCGCAGTCCGCGACCGCCACCTCATGCCCGGGCTCCCAGTAGCTGCAGCTGACATACGAGCTGTGAGCCAGATGCCGCACCTTCACCGGCGTCGCGCGCGTGACGATCCAGCCGGTCAGTTCGTCGTACAGCTCCCAGATCGGGTGCAGGATGCGGGTCCGCGGCCGGTTGTCCGGCCCGACCGTGGCCACTGTGCACCAGACGATCCGGTGCGCTCTGTCCAGGAACTCCTTTTGCACAACCATGGTTGTAGATTAGCTGATGCACAACCGCGGTTGTATATTTCGGGTCATGGAGTTCGATCCCGCTGACGCCGATCTGTCCCTGGCCTCGTTGTTCGCCGGCTGGGCGCTCGCGGACGAGTTGCAGCGACGGCTCGCGGCTGAGGGGTTCGCGGACTCGCGCTTCGCGGACGGTGTGGTGTTCCAGCATCTGGTCGGCGGGCCGGTGACGATCAGCACACTCGCGGAGAAGCTGGGGGTGACCCAGCAGGCCGCCTCGAAGTCGGTCGCCGACCTCTCGAGCCGCGGCTACGTCAGCCGCCGGCCGGATCCGGCCGATGCCCGCGCCCGCCAGGTCGTCCTCACCGACCGCGGGCAGGCCGTGATCGCCGCCGCCCGCAAGCACCGCGCGGCCATCGACGCAGAGGTTCGTAAGGATTTGGGTGACGACCGCGTCGAACAGGCGCGGTTGTTGCTTGTGGAGCTGATCGACCGGCTCGGCGCGAGCCCGTTGTTGCGGGCCCGCGCCGTCCGGCCACCTCGTTAGGCCTTGGTGAGCCAGTAGGTGAGTTGCAGGTCTTCTTCGGTGCCTTCGGCAACGTCGGCCGGCGTGTCGAGCGGCGGCGTCTGGGTGAGTTCGACAGCGAGGACCTCGCGGCCGATCTCGTCGGCGTGCTTGCCGAGGGCATCGGTCAGCTCGGGGTCGGTCGAGGTCAGCCAGACCCTGATCCGGTCCGACACCTCGAGGCCGGCGTTCTTCCGAGCCTCCTGCAGGGTGCGGACCACCTCGCGCGCCAGCCCGGCCTGCTTGAGCTCCGGTGTGACCTCGAGGTCGAGGGCAACGGTCTCGCCCTGCTCGTTGACCACCGACCAGCCTTCCTTCGGCCGCTCGGACACCAGCACCTCGGCCTCACCGACCTGGACGTCCTCGCCGTCGACCACGACAGTCGCCGTACCCGACTCCTTCAACGCGGCAGCCAGCGCGCCAGCGTCGGCAGCGGCGATCGCCGCCGCAACCACCGGGGTCTGCTTGGCGAACCGCTTGCCGAGCTCCCGGAAGTTGCCCTTCGCGGAGAACTCGACCAGATCCGCGCCCGCCGAGGACAACGGCGCGACCGTGCCCACGTTGAGCTCGTCGGCGATCTCCCGCAGCAGCTCGGGGGAGAGGTCCGCGATCGCGGCCGACCCGACCAGTGCGCGGGCCAGCGGCTGCCGTGTCTTCACCTTCGCCTCGGCGCGGGCCGACCGGCCGAGCTCGACGACCCGCCGCGCCATCGACACGTGCTGCGCCAATACGTCGTCGATCACTGTCTCGTCGTACGTCGGGTAGCTCGTCAGGTGCACCGACTCGGGCAGGTCGGACGTGACCGGGCGGAACACGTCCTGCCAGACCCGCTCGGTGACGAACGGCGTCAACGGCGCCATCACCCGGGTGAGGACCTCGAGCGTCTCGTGCAAGGTGGCCAGCGCTCCGGCGTCACCGGACCAGAACCGGCGGCGCGAGCGGCGGACGTACCAGTTCGAGAGCACGTCGACGAACGAGTTGATCAGCAGACCGAGCCGCTGCGTGTCGAACGCGGCGTACGCCTCGTCGGTGTCCCGGACCAGCCGGTGCGTCTCGCTGACCAGCCAGCGGTCCAGCACCGAGCGGTCGGCGACCGCCGGGGCGTCGGCGGGTGACCAATCGGCCAGCCGCGCGTACAGCGCGTGGAACGCGACCGTGTTCCAGTAGGTGAGCAGCACCTTCCGGACGATCTCGTTCAGCACGTTCGGCCCGATGCCGCGTGCCTTCCACGGCGACCCGGACGCGGCCATGAACCAGCGCACCGCGTCCGCGCTGTGGTCGTCCATCAGCGGGATCGGCTCCAGGATGTTGCCCAGGTGCTTGGACATCTTCCGGCCGTCCTCGGCGAGGATGTGCCCGAGGCAGACGACGTTGCGGTACGACGACTCGTCGAACACCAGCGTGCCGATCGCCATCAGCGTGTAGAACCAGCCGCGGGTCTGGTCGATCGCCTCGGAGATGAAGTCCGCCGGGTAGGTCTCCGCGAACTTCTCCTTCGAACCTTCCGCCCACGGATAGCCCCACTGCGCGAACGGCATCGAGCCCGAGTCGTACCAGGCGTCGATCACCTCGGGCACGCGCCGCGCCTCGCCGCCACAGGTCGGGCAGTCGAACGTGATGTCATCGACGTACGGCCGGTGCGGGTCGGTCGCGCTCAGGTCGCGGCCGGCCAGTTCACCGAGCTCCGCCAGCGATCCGACGCACACCTGGTGGTCCTCACCGCAGCGCCAGATCGGCAGCGGCGTACCCCAGTAGCGCGAGCGGGAGACGGCCCAGTCGATGTTGTTGCGCAGCCAGTCGCCGTACCGGCCCCACTTGACCGAGTCCGGGTACCAGTTGGTCTTCTCGTTCTCGCGGAGCAGGGCGTCCTTCACCTGGGTGGTGCGGATGTACCAGGACGGGAGCGCGTAGTACATGACCGGCGTGTGGCAGCGCCAGCAGTGCGGGTACGGGTGCTCGTACGGCACGTGCTTGAACAGCAGGCCGCGGTCCTTCAGGTCCTTGACCAGCGCCTCGTCGGACTTCTTGAAGAACTGCCCGCCGACCAGCGGTACGTCGGCGTTGAAGTGACCCGTGGTGTCCACCGGGTTCACCACCGGCAGGTTGTACGCGCGGCCCACCGCGAGGTCGTCCGCACCGAAAGCGGGGGACTGGTGCACCAGACCGGTGCCGTCCTCGGTGGTGACGTAGTCCGCCAGCACGACGTAGTGCGCCGGCTCGTCGAACGGCACGAGCTCGAGCGGCCGCTGGTACGTCCACCGCTCCATCTCGCGACCGCCGTACTCACCGGTGACCGTCCAGCCCTCGCCGAGCCGGTCCAGCAGCGGCTTGGCGACCACCAGCGACTCGGTGCCGTCGGTGGCGACGACGTACTCGACCTCTGGGTGTACGGCGACCGCGGTGTTTGAAACGAGTGTCCACGGGGTCGTCGTCCAGACCAGCAGCGACGCCTGGCCGGCCAGCGGACCCGAGGTCAGCGGGAAGCGGACGTAGACCGACGGGTCGACGACGGTCTCGTACCCCTGGGCGAGCTCGTGGTCGGACAGGCCGGTGCCACAGCGAGGGCAGTACGGCGTGATCCGGTAGTCCTCGACCAGCAGGCCCTTGTCGTGGATCTGCTTGAGCGACCACCACACCGACTGGACGTACTCCGGGTCCATCGTCTTGTACGGGTGCTCGAGGTCCACCCAGTAGCCCATCCGGGTGGTGAGCTCGTTGAACGCGTCGACGTGCCGCAGCACGGACTGGCGGCACTTGGCGTTGAACTCGGCGATGCCGTACGCCTCGATGTCGGTCTTGCCGTTGAAGCCGAGCTCCTTCTCGACCGCGACCTCGACCGGGAGGCCGTGGCAGTCCCACCCGGCCTTGCGCTCGACCCAGAACCCCTTCATGGTCCGGTAGCGCGGGAACACGTCCTTGAAGACGCGGGCCTCGATGTGGTGGGTGCCGGGCATGCCGTTCGCGGTCGGCGGACCCTCGTAGAACGTCCACGGCTGACCGCCGACGGACTGCTCGAGGCTCTTGGCGAAGGTGTCGTGCTCGTCCCAGAGGGTGAGCACCTCGCGCTCGAGCGCGGGGAAGTCGACCTGGGCGGGAACCTGCCGCCACGGGGTGCCGGGGTGATGCGCTGCCGCCATCTTTCTGCGTCCTTCGTCCGTCCTTGCCACTGGACGAGGGACGAAGTGCCGGGCCTGTCGCCTGGCTACCGCGCGGTACCACCCTCCTTGGTGACCGAAAGTCCGGTCACCCACTTCCTTGACGACTCGCTGCCGGTTCTAATAGGTCCCTACGGACTGTTCTTCCGGCGGCTCCGGGGTGATGGCCCCATCAGTGCCTTGCGGTTCGCGGTCATCAGTGTACGGCGTCGTACGGGGTGACTACGAATCGTTAATGACTGGTGCGGCGAGCGTCCGGGTAAGACAATTCTGCTGCGAGGGCGGTCGGGGGAGAGAGATTGTTACGGACAGTGACGTCCGCAATGCGGTTGTGACGCGCGGAACATCGAGCGGACTTGAAGAACCGACTACCGTATGTCCACGGTCTGCGAGTCGGCTGGCACGCGGTGTTCGGGTGGCCTACTGTCTTGCGACCAGTCCGCTTCAGTCTCCGACGGAAGGCAGGGGGTAGCTGACCATGGCTACATCGGCACGGAAGAAGTCCGCCCCCCAACGTTCTGCCGCGGCCAAGAAGAGCGCCGCCGGCAAGCAGTCCGAACCGGTCCAGAAGGCGACGGCTCGCAACGGTGCGGCGAAGACCTCGCCGGCCAAGAAGACCTCCGCGGTGAAGAAGTCGTCATCGACCACCGCGGCCAAGAAAACAGCGGCTAAGACCCCTGCCAAGAAAGCTCCGACGAAGAGGGTGGCCATGAAGACGAACGAGAACAGGACCCCGGCGACGGCGCCGGCGAAGTCCGCAGCGCACACGGCCGAGACCTTCAAGGTGAAGCCGGGCGAGGACCCGTGGACCGCTGCCGAGCTGGCCGAGCTGCGCGCGGAGCTCGAGGGTGAGGTCGAGCACCTCAAGCAGGAGATCAAGGACGCCGAGCAGGAGATCGCGGGCCTGTTCCGGGACGGCAGCGACGGCGCCGGCAACGACCAGGCGGACGTCGGCTCCACGACCCTCGAGCGGTACCACGAGCTGACGCTGGCCAACAACGCCCGCGACATGCTGAACCAGATCGAGTTCGCGCTGACCCGGATCGACGACGGCACGTACGGCGTCTGCGACAACTGCGGCAACGCGATCGGCAAGGGTCGGCTGCAGGCGTTCCCGCGTGCGACACTGTGCGTCTCATGCAAAGAACGCCAGGAACGCCGCTGAACGACGCCGCCTCGTCCCACCAGGTGGGGGACGCAGACTCACCGGAACCGGCCGACGACCCGTCGGCCGGTTCTCCGTCGTCGCCGGCCGGGCACTCCCGGAAATGGACTGTGCTCTTCGGCGGGGTCGGGCTGCTGGTCCTGCTCCTCGATCAGGTGACCAAGGCGCTCGCTCTGGCGCATCTGACGCCGGGGGAACCGGTGAACGTGATCGGTTCGCTGCTCAAGTTCAACCTGATCCGGAACTCCGGTGCCGCGTTCAGCCTCGGTGCCGGCTACACGCCGTACATCAGCGCGGTCCAGATCACCGTGGCGCTCGGCGTCGTCTACCTGTCCCGCAAGCTCGGGTCGATGGGCTGGGCGGTGGCTTTCGGGCTGCTGTTCGGCGGTGCGGTCGGGAACATCCTGGACCGGATCTTCCGTGAGCCGTCGCCGTTCCACGGGCACGTGGTCGACTTCCTGCAGACCCCGCACTGGGCGATCTTCAACGTCGCGGACATGGCGGTGACGTCAGCCGCCGTACTGCTGGTGATCCAGACGCTGCGCGGCATCAGGCTCGACGGGACGAGGGAGCACCGCCAGTGACCTCCCGGACCGTGATGGTTCCCGACGGTCTCGCGGGGGAGCGGCTGGACGCCGCCCTGTCGCGGCTGTTCGGTGTCTCCCGGACGAAGGCCGCCGAGCTGATCGAGTCCGGCCTGGTCCAGGTCGACGGCGCCACGGCGCCGAAGTCGTCCCGGGTCGCGGCCGGTGTCCTGCTCGACGTCGAGCTGCCGGCGCCGCCGTCCGAGGTGACCGTCGTACCGGAGACCGTCGACAACCTGCGGATCGTGTACGACGACGACGAGATCGTCGTCGTGGACAAGCCGGTCGGCGTCGCCGCGCACCCGTCGCCCGGGTGGACCGGCCCGACCGTGATCGGGCACCTGGCCGGCGCGGGCTTCAATATCTCCACGAGCGGGGCGGCCGAGCGCAAGGGCATCGTGCACCGGCTCGACGTCGGGACGTCCGGGCTGATGGTGGTCGCGAAGACCGAGTACGCCTACACCGTCCTGAAGCGCGCCTTCAAGGAGCGCACGGTCAAGAAGATCTACCACGCGCTCGTGCAGGGTCATCCCGACCCGTTCACCGGTACGGTCGACGCGCCGATCGACCGGCACCCGCACCACGACTACAAGTTCGGCGTGGTGGCCGGCGGGAAGCCGAGCATCACGCACTACGAGACCCTCGAGGCGTTCCGGTACGGGACCCTCCTGGAGATCACCCTCGAGACCGGCCGCACCCACCAGATCCGCGTCCACATGTCGGCGATCGGCCACCCATGCTGCGGTGACCTGACGTACGGCGCCGACCCGGTCCTCGCCGAACGCCTCGGCCTCACCCGCCAGTGGCTGCACGCGATGCGCCTCGGCTTCAACCACCCCGGCACGGGCGAGTACGTCGAGTTCACCTCGAAGTACCCCGAAGACCTGGACCAGGCGCTGGACCTCCTCGTCGACGCTCAATGAAGCTCTACCTCTCGTCCTTCCGCCTCGGCGATCACCCTGAACATCTGGTCGCCCTCCTCCCACCGGCTGCCCGCGTCGCCGTCAGCTGCAACGCGATCGACGCGGAGGATCCCGCGGTACGTCGCGAGAAGGTCGCCGATGAGATCGGCCGGCTGACAGAGCTGGGCCTGCGTGCCGAGGAGTTCGACCTGCGGACGTCGGCCGACTTCACGACGTACGACGGCGTGTGGGTCCGCGGCGGCAACGTCTTCGTGCTGCGTGCCGCGATGGCACGTTCCGGCGCAGACCAGGTCCTCCCCGGGCTGATCCGCACCGAGAAGCTTGTGTACGCCGGGTACAGCGCCGGACCCTGCGTCCTCGCGCCGAGCCTGCGAGGTCTCGAGCTGTGTGACGACCTGACGGCGGTGGACGGTGAGGTCACCTTCGACGGCCTCGGGGTGCTCGACCAGGCGATCGTTCCCCACCTCGACTCACCTGGCCACCCCGAAACCGAACTGCTGGCCAAGGTGGCTGCCCTGTACGAACGAACCGGCGTACCCCACCTGAAGATGCGCGATGGCCAGGCGCTCGTCGTGAACGGCGACCATCGAGAACTCGTCTAGAGCCGATCGACGAGCCTGACCACGGCCGCGATCACCTCCGGCCCATGGGCCAAGGAGGTGTCGTTGTGGTCCGCTCCGGGGATCTCGACCACATCCTTCAGCACCGGCGCGGCCTCGGCCACGGAGCGGCTCTGCTCCGGTGGTACGACGGAATCCGAGCCGCCGTAGACCACTGCGACCGGTACCTTCAAACCGGCCAACCGCTCCGCCAGTGGGAACTCGTCCCGCAGCAACAGCCTGACCGGGAGAAATGGATAGTGCTCCCGTCCCACCGACGCGAGATCGACGAACGGCGAACGCAGTACGAGCCCTGCCGGCGGGATCTCGGACGCCAGTTCGGTCACCACAGCAGCCCCGAGGCTCTCACCGAAGTACACGGTCCGCTCAGGCGGTACGCCGTACTCGCCCAGATACCGTTGCGCCGCCCGCACGTCGCGCGCGAGACCTTCCTCACTGGGGCTCCCGTCGTTCCCGCCGTACCCGCGATAGTCGAACAGCAACACGGTCAGCCCTTGCGCGGCCAGCGCTTGCGCGAGCGGTGCCCGCCCGGCCCGATTCCCGCCGTTCCCGTTGGCGACCAGTACGGCGACGCCACGGTCAGGTGCTCGAGGAGGTAGCAGCCAAGCACCCAGTCGCACGCCGTCGCTCGCCTCGAGCACCACGTCCTCGACACCTGCTCTGGCGGTCACAGCCGACGTGTCGGGCAGGTAGATCAGCTGCCTCTGGAAGCCCCACGTCAGAGCCAGCAGCAACAGCACTACCGACACCGCGATCAGCCCCAACCGCACCATGTTGTTCAGTGTGCGCCCTGAGCCGGTCTCAACAGCGCCGATCCGGCCTACGCTGAGGCATGGCGGGGTCGAAGCCGGCGGCGTCGGCTCGTGGCCGGTTGCCGGCCGAGCTGACGAGTTTCGTAGGGCGGCGTCGCGAGCTGACTGCCACCAGGCGACTGTTGTCGAGCAGCCGGCTCCTGACCCTGACCGGTTCCGGTGGGGTCGGGAAGACCCGGCTGGCGCTCCGGATGGCCACGGAGGTACGGCGTACGTTCGCCGACGGCGTGTGGTTCGTCGAACTCGCCGCGCTGCGGGACGCCGGTCTGCTCGGGCTCACGCTGGCGAATGCGCTCGAGCTGAGTCAGGTCTCGGCGAATCCGACCGCGGATCTCGCGGAGTACCTGGAGGACAAGCACCTGCTGCTGGTGCTCGACAACTGTGAGCAAGTGGCCGAGGCGTGCGCCGTGATCGTCAGCAAGCTGCTCGCGGCCGCACCCCAGCTCCGGATTCTCGCCACCAGCCGGCATGTGCTCGGAGTGGAAGGCGAGCAAGTCCTGTCGGTGCCTCCGCTGTCGACGCCACCCGAGGAGGCCCCGGCGGCCGACGCCGACCAGTACGAGTCACTGGTTCTCTTCACGGATCGGGCCCGCGCGGTGCTGCCCGAATTCGTGATCGACGAGACCAACCGGGCCCAGGTGATCGAGGTGTGCCGGCGGCTGGACGGCGTACCGCTGGCGCTGGAGCTCGCGGCGGTCTGGATGCGGACCTTGTCGCTGTCGCAGATCATCGATCGGCTCGAGGACCGTTTCAGGCTGCTCACGAGCGGGCGATCGGCCGGCCCGCCGAGGCAACAGGCATTGGACGCTGCCGTCGGCTGGAGCTACGACCTGTGCTCGCCGGCGGAGCGGATGCTCTGGGATCGACTGTCGGTCTTCTCCGGCGGATTCGACCTGGAGGGCGCGGAGGAGGTCTGCTCGGGTGACGGCATCGCCCGCGACGACGTGCTCGGCCTGGTCGCCGGCCTGTTGAACAAGTCGATCATCACCCGCCGTACGGCCGGTGCGCACCCGACCGCCTGGTACGAGATGCTCACGACGATCAGCCAGTACGGCGGCCTGCGACTGGCCGACCGGACTCGCGAGTACCGGCTCCGGCACCGCGATCACTACCGGACCCTGGCCGCGCAATGGCAGACGGACAGCTTCAGCCCGCGGCAGGGCGACTGGTACCTGCGGATGCGGCGCGAGCACGACAACGTGCGGGCCGCGCTGGACTTCTGCCTGGCCGAGCCGGGCGAGGGCCCGGCCGCGCTGGAGATCGCGGCCCCGATCTGGAACTTCTGGTTCGCCGGTTTCCTGCGCGAGGGCCACCGCTATCTGACCCGCGCGCTCGATGCCGCGCCGGAGCAGACACGGGTCCGGGCGATGGGGCTGTGGGCGGGCAGCTACCTCGCGATGTTCCTCGGCGAGGCGGATCAGCTCAGCCGGTTGCTGACCGAGTGCGAGGAGCTCGCCGAGCGGTACGACGATGATTGGCTGCGGGCCCGGATCGCGGAGGTGTTGGGGCACGCGGCGATCTACCAGGGTGATCTGACCGGAGCCATCGACCGCCTGGAGCCGGCACTGGCCGGCTATCGCGCCGTCGGGGACTCGCTCGGTGAGTTCGACGTCTTGATCCTGTTGTCTGCGGCAACGTTCTTCCTGGGGGATCCGCGGGTCGGGGAGTTCAGCCGGGCGGCGTACGACCTGGCCGTGGCCCATGGCGCCGAGTCGTCGAAGGCGTACGCGCTGTGGAGCGTCGGGATCGTGCAATGGCGTGATCACGATCAGGTCGCGGCGGCGACGCGGTCGCTCCGGGAAGCGATCCGGCTGTGGCAGCCGCTGAACGACCGCACCGGCATCGGGTTCTGCGTGCAGGCGCTGTCCTGGTGCGGCGGGTCCGCGGCGCCGGACGAGAACGCGGCTCGCCTGATGGGGGCCTCGCGGGCCGTGTGGCGCTCCAGCGGTGCGCATGTCGACGAGACCACGCCGTACAGCCAGTTCGACGACCGGACCGAGGCGCGGATCCGGAGCGCGATCGGCGACGCCGCGTTCGACAGTGCGTTCGCGCGCGGCGCGGCGTACTCCTTCGAGCGGGCTGTCGCGCTGGCGCTGGGGGAGGAGACCGAGCCCGAACGGACGGCGAAGCCCGGGATGGCCGGACGGCTGACGCGCCGCGAGTACGAGATCGCGGTCCTGATCGGCGATGGGCTGAGCAACCGGGAGATCGCCGTTCGCCTGGTCATCTCCCAGCGCACCGCCGAGACCCACGTCGAGCACATCCTCAGCAAGCTCGGCTTCGCCTCCCGTGCGCAGGTCGGGCGCTGGCTCGCCGAACACCCCGACCGGTAGAGCGCTCTCTCCGTACCGAAATACGTAGGTGTCCCGATGCCTTCGGTGCCGGGTCTGGCAATCCTTGCTGACAACGTTGCCCCTCACACCGTTGCCGAGGTCCTGGATGTCTGCCGAGACGAGTCGCCCACCGCTGCACTGGTGGCGAAGCGCCGTGGTCTACCAGGTCTACGTGCGCAGCTTCGCGGACTCCGACGGTGACGGTATCGGCGACCTGGACGGTGTCCGGGCCCGGTTGCCGTACCTGCGCAGCCTCGGCGTCGACGGGCTGTGGCTGAACCCGTTCTACCCGTCACCGCTGCACGACCACGGGTACGACGTCTCGGACTATCGCGGCGTCCACCCGGACTACGGGACGCTGGACTCCTTCGACCGGCTGGTCCGCGACGCCCATCGCCTCGACCTCAAGGTGATCGTCGATGTCGTGCCGAACCACTGCTCCATCGAGCACCACTGGTTCCTGGCGGCGCTCGCGGCCGGTCCCGGGAGCCCGGAGCGGGACCGCTTTCATTTCGCGGACGGTCAGGGCGACGAACCGCCGAACAACTGGCGGTCGATCTTCGGTGGGTCCGCCTGGCAGCGGGTCCCCGACGGCCAGTGGTACCTGCACACGTTCGCCGCCGAGCAGCCCGACTTCAACTGGCGGCACCCCGAGGTCTCGTCGTACTTCGAGGAGGTGCTGCGCTTCTGGCTCGACCGCGGCGCGGACGGCCTGCGGATCGACGTCGCGCACGGGCTGCACAAGGCCGAGGGGCTGCCGGACCACGAGCACGCCGGCCACGACGAGCTGACCGGCGACCCGATCAACCCGCACACCTGGAACCAGCCCGAGGTGCACGACGTGTGGCGCAGCTGGCGAGCTGTCGCGGAGGAGTACACGCAGCGGACCGGCCGGGAACGGGTCCTGATCGGCGAGGTCGGCCTGCTCGACACCGAGCAGCTCGCGCGCTACCAGCGCCCGGACGAGCTGCACCAGACCTTCTTCTTCGAGTTCCTCCGCGCCGCCTGGGACGCGCCGGCGCTGTACGACGTGATCGACCGGGGGCTCGAGACGATCGCCGGGTCCGGATCCTCCGTCGCCTGGGTGCTGAACAACCACGACATGCCGCGGTCGGTCACCCGGTATGCCGGAGGTGCACCGGGCGCCGGACCCGGCGATCTGGACCTCGGCTTGGCCCGGGCCCGGGCTGCCGCGTTGCTCATGCTGGCGCTGCCGGGATCGTCGTACCTTTATCAAGGTGAGGAGCTCGGCCTGCCGGAGGTGACCGATCTGCCGGAGCATCTGCTCACCGATCCGATGTTCCACCGCACCGGCGGGGTCCGGCGAGGACGAGACGGCTGCCGCGTCCCGTTGCCATGGACGGCGGAGCACGACGTGTTCGGCTTCTCACCGGACGGCTCGGCCGGTACGACCTGGTTGCCGCAGCCGGACTGGTTCGCGGAGCACGCGGTGGACCGGATGCTCGACCGCGGCGACTCGATGCTGCACCTGTACCGGGAGGCGCTCGCTCTGCGCCACCGCCTGCCCGCACTCGGGTCGGACGACTTCTGCTGGCTGCCGACCGAGCCCGGCGTACTGGCGTTCACCCGCGGCGACGGCTTCGCCTGCGTCGTCAACTGCTCGCCCAAGCCGGTCTGCAACCCGGTGGACGGCCCCCTGCTCCTCGCCAGCAACCCTGAGGCCGGCGAGAAGCTCCCCCCGAACAGCGCCGCCTGGATCCTGCTGGAGGCCGAGGCGTGACGCGTCCATTGGCTCTCGGCTACATCCGGGCACGCGTGCAGACGACCGCCGACGAAATCGCCGCGGTGAAAGTGGACCTGGCGGCGTTCGCCCTGGCCGAAGGGCTCGCCCTCGGCACCGTCTATCTCGAACACCCGCGGACCGCGCCGGCCGCGTTCGAGGCGCTGCTGGACGAGGTCCGCAGCGACAACGACGTCTGGGTCGTGGTGGTGCCGACCCCGCAGCACCTGACCGACGGCGGTCTCCAGGTGATGAGACGAGACCTGGAGCACCACGGCGCGGTGCACGTGATGGTCGCGGCAGCGACCCCCTGAACCGGCTGACCTGGCGTCCCTGAGACCCCTGCTCGACGCCAGGTCGGCCGCTCCACCCCTTGTCGCACCCCGTTCGGGGCGCCCGGATAGCGGGCGGTGGCGGGCTTGACGGTGAGCCGATTCAGAACTGTCCCCGGGCCCGCATAGGCTGTGCTGGTCCACCTGAATCGCGCCCTGGGAGGTCTGCGTCGATATGGCGTCCAGCGACAGTTTTGTGCATCTCCATGTGCACACGGAGTACTCGATGCTGGACGGCGCCGCGCGGATCGACGAGTTGTTCAAGACGGCCCAGGAGATGGGCATGCCGGCGATCGCGACCACGGACCACGGGTACGTGTTCGGCGCCTACGAGTTCTGGAAGACCGCGAAGAAGTACGACGTCAAGCCGATCATCGGCGTCGAGGCGTACCTGACGCCGCACACGCACCGCAGCGAGCGGAAGCGGGTCAAGTGGGGCGACGCGAACGCCGGCCGTGACGACGTCTCGGGCTCGGGTGCGTACACCCACATGACGCTGCTGGCGAAGAACACCTCCGGCATGCACAACCTGTTCAAGATGAGCTCGCTGGCCAGCCTCGAGGGCTACTACTTCAAGCCCCGGATGGACCGCGAGCTGCTCAACACGTACGGCCAGGGCCTGATCGCGACCACCGGCTGCCCGTCCGGCGAGGTGCAGACCCGGCTCCGGCTGGGGCAGTACAAGGAGGCCGTCGAGGCCGCCGCGGAGTTCCGCGACATCTTCGGCCGCGAGAACTACTACTGCGAGCTGATGGACCACGGCCTCGGCATCGAGCGGAACATCCAGGGCGACCTGCTGAAGCTGGCCAAGGAGCTCGGCCTCCCGCTGGTCGCGACCAACGACCTGCACTACACCAAGCCCGAGGACTCGATCGCGCACGCCGCGCTGCTGTGCGTCCAGTCCGGCTCGACGCTGTCCGACCCGAACCGGTTCAAGTTCGACGCGAACGAGTTCTACGTCAAGACCGCGGCCGAGATGCGCGAGGTCTGGAAGGACTTCCCGGAGGCGTGTGACAACACGCTGCTGATCGCCGAGCAGTGCGACGTGAGTTTCACCGAGGGCGAGGGCCGGTTCATGCCGCGCTTCCCGTGCCCCGAGGGCCACAACGAGGAGTCGTGGTTCGTCGCCGAGGTGGAGACCGGCCTGCACTTCCGGTATCCCGAGGGGATCCCGGACGACGTCCGGAAGCGGACCGACTACGAGATCGAGGTCATCGTCTCGAAGGGGTACGCCGGGTACTTCCTGGTCGTCGCCGACTTCATCAACTGGGCCAAGGCGAACGGCATCCGGGTCGGCCCGGGCCGTGGCTCCGGCGCCGGCTCGATGTGCGCGTACGCGATGAAGATCACCGATCTCGACCCGCTGCTGCACGGTCTGTTCTTCGAGCGCTTCCTGAACCCGGAACGTATGTCGATGCCCGACTTCGACATCGACTTCGACGACCGTCGCCGCCCCGAGGTGATCCGCTACGTCACCGAGAAGTACGGCGACGACCGGGTCGCGATGATCGTCACCTACGGCACCATCAAGGCCAAGCAGGCGATCAAGGACGCCGGCCGGGTGCTGGACTACCCGTTCGCGATGGGTGACCGGATCACCAAGGCGATGCCGCCGGCGGTGATGGGCAAGGACGTCCCGCTGTCCGGCATCTTCGACCCGCAGCACAAGCGGTACTCCGAGGCCGGCGAGTTCCGCCAGCTGTACGAGGGCGACCAGGACGTCCGCAAGATCGTCGACACCGCCCGCGGCCTGGAGAACCTGAAGCGCCAGTGGGGTGTGCACGCGGCCGGCGTGATCATGTCCAGCGAGCCGCTGATCGAGCTGATCCCGATCATGCGCCGCGAGCAGGACGGCCAGGTCATCACCCAGTTCGACTACCCGAGCTGCGAGACGCTCGGCCTGGTCAAGATGGACTTCCTGGGCCTGCGGAACCTCACGATCATGGACGACGCGGTCAAGAACATCGAGGCCGCGCACGGGATCTCGGTCGACCTCGACAAGCTGAGCAAGGACCTCGACGACAAACCGACGTACGACCTGCTGGCGCGGGGTGACACGCTCGGCGTCTTCCAGTTCGACGGCGGGCCGATGCGGGCGCTGCTGCGGCTGATGAAGCCGGACAACTTCGAGGACATCTCCGCGAGTACGGCGCTCTACCGGCCGGGCCCGATGGGTGCGAACAGCCACACCAACTACGCGCTCCGCAAGAACGGGCAGCAGGAGATCAGCTACCCGCACGACGAGCTCGCGGTCGCGCTCGAGCCCGTGCTCGGCGTCACCTACGGCCTGATCGTGTACCAGGAGCAGGTGATGGAGATCGCCCAGCGCCTGGCCGGCTACACGCTCGGCAAGGCGGACCTGCTCCGCCGGGCGATGGGCAAGAAGAAGCGCGAGGTGCTGGACGCGGAGTACGTCGGCTTCGAAGAGGGCATGAAGTCGAACGGGTTCTCCGACGCGTCGATCAAGGCGCTGTGGGACGTCCTGCTGCCGTTCTCCGACTACGCGTTCAACAAGGCGCACTCCGCGGCGTACGGGCTGGTCTCGTACTGGACCGCGTACATGAAGGCGAACTATCCGGCGGAGTACATGGCCGCCGTCCTGACGTCCGTGAAGGACGACAAGGACAAGATGGCCATCTACCTGAACGAGTGCCGCCGGATGGGCATCAAGGTGCTACCGCCGGACGTCAACGAGTCGGACTCGAACTTCACCCCGGTCGGCACCGACATCCGCTTCGGCCTGTCCGCGATCCGCAACGTCGGCGTGAACGTGGTCGCCGAGATCGTCGGGGCCCGCGAGGAGAAGGGCCGGTTCACCGACTTCGTCGACTTCATCGACAAGGTGCCGCTGCCGGTCTGCAACAAGCGCGTGATCGAGTCGCTGGCCAAGGCCGGCTCGTTCGACTCGATGAGCCACGCCCGCCGGGCGATCGTCGCGGTGCACGAGCAGGCCGTCGACGAGGCCATCGACCTGAAGCGGAACGAGGCACACGGCCAGTTCGACCTGTTCTCGATGGGCGACGACGACGCGGACGAGGGCGAGGGCAACAGCCGCCTGACCGTGACCGTCCCGGAGATCGAGGAGTGGGACAAGGCCACCAAGCTGGCGCACGAGCGCGACATGCTGGGCCTGTACGTGTCCGACCACCCGCTGTTCGGCGTCGAGCACGTGCTCACCAACGGCAGCGACTGCACGATCGGTCAGCTGCTCGCCGACGAGGAGCGGCCGGACGGCAGCCGGGTGACGATCGGCGGCCTGGTGACCGCGGTCCAGCGGAAGGTGAACAAGCGCGGTGACATCTACGCGATCGTCACCATCGAGGACCTCGAAGGTTCGATCGAGGTGATGATGTTCTCCTCGGCGTACCAGCTGCACGCGCACCTGCTCACCAACGACGCGATCATCCTGATGAAGGGCCGGGTACGCCGCCGCGAGGACCGGCTCGAACTGAGCGGCGACGAGGTCGTCGTCCCCGACCTCACCGAGGGCCCGAGCGGCCCGGTGGTCCTGACGATGCCGGTCAACCGCTGCACCCCACCGGTCGTCGACCAGCTGAAGGACATCCTGACGTCCCACCCCGGCATGACCGAGGTCCACCTACGCCTCCAGGCCCGCCAGAAAACCACCGTGATGCGCATCGGCGACCGCTTCCGCGTAACCCCCACCTCATCCCTCATGGCCGACCTGAAAGCCCTCCTGGGGCCCTCCTGCCTGGCCAGCTGATCGATTGTGGAACCCATGCGTCACACTGGCGTCGTGAGTCAACCGGAGTCGTCCCAGTCGTCGCCGTACCTGGCATCGCCGTCGTACAACCCGTTCGGGGCGCCGGTGGTGGAGGAGGCTCGATTGCCGTGGGCCAAGGCGGTTCTGGTGACCGTGGTGGTGTTTCTGGTCGCGGGAGTGGTGGCCGGGTGGGCGTGGCAGCAGTTCTCGCCGTTGGCGCAATACACCGTCGACGAGCAGGGTGGCGCGCTGGGCGAGGAGCAGATGACCCGGATCTTCGGGCCGGACGGGACGTTCACCGCGATCGGGTTCGTGGCGGCCGTGGTGCTCGGCGCCGCGTTGTTCTGGTGGCTGCGTAACTACGGTCCCTGGTCGGTGGCGATCGTCACGCTCGGTGCGTGCCTTGGTGCCGGAGTGTCGTGGGGTGTCGGCATGCTGCTCGGGCACGACCCGCTCGAGCCGCGGCTGCGGGCCGCTCACCCGGGTGATCTGGTCGCGGCCCCGCTGGAGCTGCACACCTGGACTCCGGCGGCTTCCTGGCTGGTCGGCGCCGCGCTGGCGTGCGCGATCATCGCGGCTACCACCTGGCGCGCGGACCCGGTTGCAACCACTTCGCAACCTGCTGCGTCCGACTCTGGACCGCCGGTCCACTAGCCTTTGCAGGTCCGGCGGTGAGGCCACCGGAGCCAGCGAGGGAGCATATGTCCGACCAGAACCAACCACCCACGTACCCAGGTGCCGGCGGTCAGCAGCCGCAGTACGGTCCGCCGCAGGGTCAGAACCCGCAGGGGCAGAACCTCTGGCCCCAGCAGGGTCAGCAGGGCCCGCAGCCGGGTCAGCAGGGTTACCCGCAGCAGGGCCAGCAGTACGGCGGCCCGCAGCACGGTGCTCCGCAGCAAGGCCAGCAGTACGGTGGTCCGCAGCAAGGCGGCCCGCAGTACGGCGGTCCTCAAGGTCCGCAGGGTCCTCAGCCCGGTGCGCCGTACGGTCAGGGTGGCTACGGCCAGCAGGGCCAGCCGGGTCAGGCGTCGTACGAGCAGATGCATGTCGGTGGGCAGCCACCCCAGGGTCCCGGGTACGGCGGTCCGCAGCAGTGGCAGCCGGAGCCGAAGAAGAAGCGCGGCAAGCTGATCCCGATCGTCGCCGCACTGGCGATGGTGCTGGTGGTCGCGGGCGGCGGCATCTTTGCCTACGGCAAGCTCGGTGGCGGCGGTAAGCAGCCGTCCGACGTCCTGCCGGGCACCGCGGTCGGTTACGTCCGCGTGGACCTGAACCCGTCCGCCGGCCAGAAGGTCGCGGCGATCCGGTTCATGATGAAGTTCCCGTCGGTGAAGGACAACCTCGGCCTCACCAGTGACCAGGACGACCTGAAGCAGAAGCTGTTCGAGCAGATCAAGAAGTCCGCCGGCGACGACCTCGCCGACGTCGACTACGCCAAGGACATCAAGCCGTGGCTGGGTGACCGCGCCGGGTTCGCCGCGCTGCCGCCGACCGAGGGCAAGGACGAGCCGGTCCCGGTGGTCGCGGTTCAGGTCACGGACGAGGACGCCGCGACCAAGGGCATGGACAAGCTGCTGGCGAACGAGGACGAGAAGCCCGGTCGCGCGTTCAGCAACGGCTACATGATCCTCGGTGAGAACCAGGCGACCGTCGACTCGGCCGTCGCCACGGCGAAGGACAACCCGCTGACCAAGAACGCCAAGTTCAGCGCGGACATGGACAAGCTCGGCGAGCAGGGCTTCATCTCGGGCTGGGCGGACGCCAAGGGCCTGGCCTCGATCAGCGGCAAGGTCGACTCCGGCCAGCTGTCCGGTCTCGGTGACGCCAGCGCAGCGGTGGCGCTGCGGTTCGACGCGTCGTACGTCGAACTGAAGGGCATCGCGCACGGCGACAAGAGCGTCAAGGTGGGTGCTGCCGACGCGGGTGACCTGGTCACGAAGCTGCCGGACGGTACGGCCGGCGCGATCGCGATCTCCGGTGGCGAGAACCTGATCGACACCGCCTGGGCGCAGGTGCAGAAGGCAGGCGGCGACAAACTCCAGCCGATGATCGACGAGATCGCCCAGGAGACCGGCCTCAAGCTCCCGGAGGACCTGAAGAGCCTGGCCGGCAAGAACCTGTCGGTCTCGATCGACAAGGACACCGCCGACGGCCCGAAGATCGCAGCCCGGATGGAGACCGACCCGGCGAAGGCCGAGCCGGTGGTGCAGAAGCTGACCACGCTGCTCCGCGAGCGTTCGTCGGCCAACATCCCGATCGAGACCGCGAAGGACGACGACACGCTCGTCGTCTCGACCAGCAAGGACTACGCCGACCAGGTGCTGAAGGGCGGCAACCTCGGTCAGACCGAGAACTTCAAGCAGGCGCTGCCCGACACCAAGGGCGCGGTGATGATCGGGTACGTCGACTTCGAGGCGGCCGGCTCGGTCAGCGACCGGTTCTCCGACGACAAGGACCTGGCCGCGCTCCGCTCGGCCGGCATCGTGACCCGCTCCACCGGCGACGGCGAAGCGGAGATCACCCTGCGGGTCGTCGCGAAGTAGTAATCACGCTGCACAAAAGAAGCCTCGGACCGCCGCGTCCGGGGCTTCTTTCGTGGGCGATGTCGAAAACCGCGGATCGGGTTCTACCTCCTGGTGAAAGCACCTCTTCACGAGAAGGAGAACCAGGATGAACCACATCAGCGAGATCAGGACCGTCGGCGTTCCGGTGACCGATCAGGACCGGGCGGTGGCGTTCTACACCGACACCCTGGGCTTCGAGTTGCTGATGGATGCGCCGCTGCCGCAGTTCGGCGGGCGGTGGATCACGGTCGCGCCGGCCGGCTCGTCCGCGAGCATCGCGCTTGTCCCCGCGAGCGACGGCAACCCGGCCGGCGTGGACACCGGCATCCGGATGGCCAGCCCAGACGCGAAGGCGGCCCACGAGCACTTCCTCGGCGCGGGCGTGGACACCGACGAACTGCTCGAATGGCCAGGCGTCCCGCCGATGTTCAGCCTCCGCGACCCCGACGGAAACCGCCTCTACATCTCCCAGGCCTGACTCAGACGAGGACGTGTCCGCCGTCGACGCTGACGATCGAGCCGGTCGCGTACGGCTGGTTCATCAGGTAGACGTAGGCGGCGGCGATGTCCTCGGGTTCGCCGACGCGTTGGACGGGGAGGTGGCGGGCGGTCTCGTCGTACTCGAGGGCGCCGCGCCACAACGGCGTACGGACGACACCGGGTTTGACGGCGTTGATGCGGAGCGGGGCGAGTTCGACGGCGAGGGCGCGGACGAGGGAGTCCACCGCGCCGCAGATACTCGCGGCGACCGACCAGCCGGCGCCGGGCCGGTCCGCGGCGGCGCCGGTCGTGAGTACGACGGAACCGCCCGGACGGAGCTTCGGTACGGCGGCACTCACGGCACCGAGCGCACCGAAGTACCGCAGCTCGAACGCCGCCCGCGCCTGGGCGAGGTCCATCGTGCCGACCTCGAGCAACGCCAACGCCTCCCCGGCCGTGAAGACGAGGTGGTCGAATGGCTCCAACCCAGTGAAGAACGCCGCAACCGCAGCGGAGTCGGTGAGGTCGACGGCGGCGCCGATGGCCGAGCCGGGGAGGGTCGCCAGCGCCTTCTGCACCGACTCCGGGTTGCTGGAGGCAACGATCACGGTTGCACCCTGGGCGGCGGCGAGTTCAGCGGTCGCGAGCCCGATCCCCGACGTACCACCGAGGACGACGACGCGTTGGTCCTGCAGAGTCACGGAACTGCCTTTCGTGGTTGGGATTTCCCTTCCACGATGCGGCCGTCCGGACGCCGGCGTCCAAGACCTGTTCCGGTCGCTGTAATACCCTGAAGGTATTATGGATCTCGATCTCCGCAAGCTCCGGTACTTCGTGGCCGTCGCCGAGGAACTGCACTTCGGGCGCGCGGCCGAGCGGCTGCACATCGCGCAGCCCGTGCTGTCCCGGCAGATCCGCGCACTCGAGGACGAGGTCCGGGCGCAGTTGTTCGTGCGGACCAAGCGAGCCACCGAACTGACGTCGGCCGGTCGCCAGTTGCTGGACGACGCCCGTCCGCTGCTGGCCGCCGCGGACGCCGCCCGGCGCAGGGTCGCGCTCGCCGCGCGTGGCTCGAAGACGTTCACGATCGGCTTCATGCCGGGGCTCACTGTGACCGAGGCGGTCCGCGCGCTCGGTGCGACGCACCCCGACCTCGAGATCGAGCTGATCCGGACCACGTGGGACGACCAGGTCGACGTACTGCACGACGGGCGAGTGGACGTGAGCATCGTCCGGCTACCGATCGATCAGGCCGGGCTGACCGTTCGCCCGCTGTTCGAGGAGCCACGGGTCGCCACGCTCCCGGCCGATCATCGCCTGGCCGGCAAGCCCGTCATCGACATCACCGACCTCGCCGGCGAGCACCTGCTGCAGGACCCGGACGCCGTACCGGAATGGCGCGACATCGCCGTCGAGCTTCGCACCCGGACGGCGAAGCCGGTCCCCGTCCTGCGCAGCGTCGAGGAGAAACTCGAACACGTCGCCGCCGGCCGCGGCGTCTCGATCATCCCGTTGTCCGTCGCGACGTTCTACCAGCGCCCCGACGTGGTCACGGTCCCGGTCGACAACCTCGCCCCGAACACGGTCTGCCTGGCATGGATCGCCAGCCGGCGTTCCCGGTTGGTGCACGAATTCGCCGATCTCGCTCCAACCGTCACTTGGACGCCATAGGCGGTGTCATGATCAGGGGATGAGGTGGAGCGCAGCCGCCCTCCTGGTGATTGCGGCGGTGGTGGGGTGCTCTGGTGGGGGAGAGGTACCGACACCCGCGCCGGACACGCCTGCCTCCGTGGGCACCTTCCCGGTCCCGGCCACGCAGACTCTCGATCCCGCGAAGGCCGGCGCCTTGCAGGACGTGCTGGCCAGGATCGTCGAGTTCCCGGACAGCCCGTCCGGTTCGCGGGGCGCCACCGTCACGGTGATCACCGATCACTGGACCTGGTCGGGCGCGGCCGGCACGGACAGCCGCGGTACGCCGCTGCGCCCGGACACCAGCATGGCGGTTGCCAGCATCACCAAGACGTTCCTTGCGGCGGAGGTGATGCTGCTCGCGAACGCTGGGAAGCTCAGCCTCGACGTGCCGCTCTCGCGGTACGTGCAGCACAAGCTGACCGCCAACAACGCAACCGTTCGCCAGCACCTCTCGATGACGTCCGGCGTTCCGGACTTCCAGTCGGATGACGTCGCTCGGGTGGACAAGGCGGTCGCTGCGGCGCCGGGCAGGCATTGGCGGCTCGCACAGTCGCTGGACTACTACACTTCGGCAGTCAACGTGCCGAACAGCCCGTACAGCTACAGCAATCCCAGTTACGCGCTGCTCGGCCTCCTGATCGAGAAGGTCACCGGGCAGCCACTCGCCACCGCGCTCCGCCGCGACCTGGCGCTGCCGGCCGGTCTGCGGCACCTTGCCTTCCAGGATGCGGAGAAGCCGCAGCCGCCGGTCGCAGGCGACCGCAACGAGTCGTGCGGGCAGCCTGACGGCTTCCTCCCGTGCCGTGCGTTCGCCAGCGCGATCGCACCGTTCGGCGGGGTCGCCGCCGATGCGCCGACGGTCGCCCGCTGGGGTTACCAGCTGTACGGCGGCCGCATCCTGCCGCCGGACCTGGTCCGCCAGATGACCGCGGGCGACGGCGAGTACGGGCTCGGAACGATGCGGTTCACGCGGCAGTTCGGCCTCGGCGACGCCTACGGTCATGGCGGTGACCTGCCTGATCACACCAGTCTGTTGGTCGTGATCCCCGAGAAGAAGCTCTCGATCGCGCTGGTCCTCGCCGACGGCGGGCGGCACATCGGCCGGCCGATGGGCGACCTGACGACGGCCGTCCAACCGCTCCTCAGGTGACCTCAGCGACGAACCCGGTACCGGATGTGCGTTGCCCGGGGAGTGTCGATCACGCGGACGATCTCGAGTTCGACGCGTTCGGGGAGTACGTCGAACAGTCGCAGACCGCTGCCGAACAGGACCGGCACCTGGCTGAGCTGCAGCTCGTCGAGGAGCCCGGCTGCCAACGCCAGCTGTGCGGTGACCGCGCCGTGGACCAACACGTCCTTGTCGCCGGCCGCCGCCTTGGCCTGCGCCATCGCGGTCTCGATGTCGCCCACCACGTGGACGTTCTCGTAGTCCACCGGTGACGGGTCGCGGCTGAGGACGAAGATCGGTACGCCGTGATGGTCGCCGCCGTAGTAGTCGACCTGCTCCGCCGTACGACGGCCGACCAGGATCGCGCCCGTGGCGTTCAGCTCGTCCCAGATCTCGCCAGGCTCACCGTCCGGGCGGCCCACCTCGCCGTCCGCGTCCAGGTACCACTCGTGCAACCGCATGAAGTCGTCGCCGCCGGGATTGCCCGGCCGGTCGTCCGGCCCGGCGATGTAGCCGTCGGCGGACATCGACATCAACAGCACGGATGAGGACATGAGCGTTCTCCAGTCTTCGCGGGCACGGTTGGTCCGCACCTGTGCCTAGGCGTCGAAGACCGCGAGCACGATTCGACATCACTCCGCGGCCAATGTCTCCAGCACACCGTCGCCGTACTTGGTCAGCTTGTTCTCGCCGATGCCGCTGATCGTGCCCAGCTCGGCCAGCGACGACGGCTGGTCGGTCGCGATCTGGCGCAGAGTCGCGTCGTGGAAGATGACGTACGCCGGGACACCCTGCTCCTTGGCCACGGCCGCCCGCCACGCGCGCAACCGCTCGAACACCGGCGCCGCCTCCGGTGGCAGATCGGCCGCCGCCTTCTTCTTCCCGCCCGACGATCTACTCGAAGACCGGACTCGCTCGGGCTCGCGGCGCATCATCACGTCGCGCCGCTTGCCGAGCACCTCGCCGCTCTCCTCGGTCAGCACGAGCGTTCCGTAGTCGCCCTCGACGGCGAGCAACCGCAGCGCCAGCAACTGCCGGACCACTCCGCGCCACTCGGTGTCCTTCAACTCGGTGCCGATCCCGAACACTGTCAGCTCGTTGTGCCGGAACTGCTTGACCTTGTCGGTCTCCTTGCCGAGCAGGATGTCGACCAGTTGCCCGGCGCCGAACTTCTGTCCGCGCTCATGCTGCAGCCGATAGACCGTCGACAGCAGCTTCTGCGCCGCGATCGTCCCGTCCCACGACTCCGGCGGCGTCAGGCACGTGTCGCAGTTCCCGCACGTCTCGCCGTGCTGACCGAAGTACGCCAGGAGCTGCGACCGCCGGCATTGCACGGTCTCGCACAGCGCCAGCATCGCGTCGAGATGCGAACCCAGCCGCCGTCGATGCGCGAGGTCGCCCTCGGACGTGTCGATCATCTTCCGCTGCTGTACGACGTCCTGCAGCCCGTACGCCAGCCACGCCGTCGAGGGCAGCCCGTCCCGCCCCGCGCGACCGGTCTCCTGGTAGTACCCCTCGACCGACTTCGGCAGATCGAGATGCGCGACGAACCGGACGTCCGGCTTGTCGATCCCCATCCCGAACGCGATCGTCGCCACCACGACCAGCCCGTCCTCGCGCAGGAACCGCGACTGGTTCGTCGCACGCGTCCGGCTGTCCAGGCCCGCGTGGTACGGCACGGCCTCGATCCCGTTCTGGGTCAGGAAGGCCGCGGTCTTCTCGACACTGTTGCGGGACAGGCAGTACACGATGCCCGCGTCGCCGGCGTGCTCGGTGCGGAGCAGGTCGAGCAACTGCCGCTGCGGGCTGTCCTTCGGGACGATCCGGTACTGGATGTTCGGCCGGTCGAAGCTCGCGACGAAGTGCTTCGCCTCGTTCAGCTTCAGCCGGGTCGCGATCTCCTGATGCGTCGCCTCGGTCGCCGTCGCGGTCAACGCGATCCGCGGTACGTCGGGCCAGCGCTCGTGCAACTCGGACAGCATCAGGTAGTCCGGCCGGAAGTCGTGGCCCCACTGCGACACACAGTGCGCCTCGTCGATCGCGAACAGCGCGATCTTGCCCTGGTCGAGCAGCCGCACGGTCGCGTCGACCCGGAGCCGCTCCGGTGCGAGGTAGAGCAGGTCCAGCTCACCGGCCAGGAACGCCTGCTCGACCTCTCTCCGCTGCTCGAAATCCTGGGTGGAGTTGAGGAATCCGGCCCGTACGCCGAGCGCCGTCAGCGCATCCACCTGGTCCTGCATCAGCGCGATCAGCGGCGAGATCACCACGCCGACACCGGACCGGACCAGCGACGGGATCTGGTAGCACAGCGACTTGCCGCCGCCGGTCGGCATCAGCACCAGCGCGTCACCGCCCGCGACGACGGTGTCGATGATGTCGGCCTGCTCACCGCGGAAGGATTCGTACCCGAACACCCGCCGGAGGACCTGAAGGGCTTCGGAATCGGGCAGCTCGGTCGTCTCACTCACGTCGGCGAGTTTAGTGAGATCGCGCCGACGATGCTGGCGCGATCGCCGGACCCTGTGGATTACGGGTGAAATCGGCCGGCAGGGCCGGGAGTTCCTCGGTCATCCACTGCCGCGGCGAGCAGCCCGCGATCGCCCGGAACTCACGGGTCAGATGCGACTGGTCGGCGTACCCGACGGCGGCCGAGAGCTCCGCCAGCCGGGTGCGTGGATGCCGGCGCAGGTAGCTGGTGACGCGCTCGAAGCGCAGCACCCGGGACGTGACCTTGGGCGCCAGGCCGAACTCGGAGGTGAACCGGTCGGTGAGGTGCCGCCGGCTCCAGCCGACCTCGGTCGCCAGCTCCTGTACGCCGATTGCGCCGCCCGACATGCACAGTCGCTGCCATGCCCAGTCGAGCTCGGGACGGACCGCACCATGCGGGCGCGCGCCGAGCCGCTGCAGCAACATGTCCTCGAGCACATCGAAGCGAGCCGACCAGCTCGTCTCCGCACGCAGGTGCTGGGTCAGCTCGCGGGCCGGTCGGCCGAGCACGTCGTCGAGCCCGACGACCGCCGACGCGAGCTCACCCGGCGGCAGCCCGAAGAGCACGCGTGCGGCCGCGGGAGTGAGTGACAGCTGCACACCGGCCCGGCTGGGCGTCTGACCGATCTGCACGGCGGTGGAGTGCAACCCGCCGACCAGTGCGTCGTACTTCTCCACCGGACCGCCCGGCCACGCGACGCCCAGCGGCTCATCGAGCGTGACGACGAGCGTCAGGTAGCGCGACGGCAGCCCGCGGTGCAGGTCCGGGGGATCGGCGTCGTACGCATACCCGATGACGTCTCCGACGTACGGGCGCAGCGCAGCGTGCAGCGGACGCGTGCGGTGCTCCATCCCGGCCATGGATCCAGACTAGAGCCGGCCACGGACAGAACCGGCCCTCCAGGATCCGGGACCCGCGTACCGCCATCCGGACGAGCGTGGCAGGATCGGTAGCCACGTACACGTGTAGCAAGGAGATGTCGTCGTGCCCGCTCTCAGGTCCCGCACAGTCACCCACGGCCGCAACATGGCGGGCGCCCGCGCGCTCATGCAGGCCTCCGGGGTAGCCCGGGAGGACTTCGGGAAGCCGATCATCGCGGTGGCGAACAGCTTCACCGAGTTCGTCCCCGGCCACACGCACCTCGCCCCGGTCGGCCGGATCGTGTCCGAGGCGATCCACGCGGCCGGCGGGATCGCCCGCGAGTTCAACACGATCGCCGTCGACGACGGGATCGCGATGGGCCACGGCGGCATGCTCTACAGCCTGCCGTCCCGGGACCTGATCGCCGACTCGGTCGAGTACATGGTCGAGGCGCACTGCGCGGACGCACTGGTGTGCATCTCGAACTGCGACAAGATCACGCCCGGCATGCTGATGGCGGCGCTCCGGCTGAACATCCCGACCGTGTTCGTCTCCGGCGGCCCGATGGAGGCCGGCCGCGCGACGCTCGTCGACGGCACGGTCCGCAAGCTCGACCTGATCGACGCGATGTCCGAGGCCGTCAACGAGAACGTCTCCGACGCCGACATCCTGCGGATCGAGGAGAACGCCTGCCCGACCTGCGGTTCCTGTTCCGGCATGTTCACCGCGAACTCGATGAACTGCCTGACCGAGGCGATCGGCCTCTCGCTGCCGGGCAACGGCTCCGTGCTGGCCACCCACACCGCTCGCAAGGCGCTGTACGAGAAGGCCGGCGAGACCGTCGTACGGATCACCCAGCGGTACTACGACAATGACGACGCCACCGTGCTGCCGCGGAACGTCGCGTCCAAGGAAGCGTTCGAGAACGCGATGGCCCTGGACATCGCGATGGGCGGGTCGACCAACACGATCCTGCACCTGCTGGCGGCCGCGCAGGAGGCGGAGGTCGGCTTCGACCTCGACGACATCAACGCGGTCTCGCGGAAGGTCCCGTGCCTGGCGAAGGTCGCGCCGAACGTCGCGCCGCAGGGCACGTACTACATGGAGGACGTGCACCGCGCCGGCGGCATCCCGGCCATCCTCGGTGAGCTGCACCGCGCCGGCCTGCTGAACCAGGACATCCACACCGTGCACAGCGACTCGATCGACGAGTGGCTGAAGACGTGGGACCTGCGCGGCGGATCGCCGTCGCCGGAGGCCGTCGAGCTGTGGCACGCGGCTCCGGGCTGCAAGCGGTCGGCAACCGCGTTCTCGCAGTCGGAGCGGTGGGAGACGCTGGACGACGACGCGGCGAACGGCTGCATCCGGGACCGCGAGCACGCGTACTCCAAGGACGGCGGTCTCGGCGTCCTGAAGGGCAACCTGGCCGTCGACGGCTGTGTCGTGAAGACGGCCGGTGTGGACGAGTCGATCTGGACGTTCGAGGGTCCCGCGGTGGTGTGTGAGTCGCAGGAAGAGGCCGTCGAGAAGATCCTGGCCAAGCAGGTCCAGCCGGGCGACGTCGTCGTGATCCGGTACGAGGGCCCGAAGGGCGGTCCGGGCATGCAGGAGATGCTGTACCCGACGTCGTTCCTGAAGGGCCGCGGTCTCGGCAAGGTCTGCGCACTCGTCACCGACGGCCGCTTCTCCGGCGGTACGTCGGGACTCTCGATCGGGCACGTGTCGCCCGAGGCGGCGTCCGGCGGGACGATCGCGCTGGTCCAGGACGGCGACCGGATCAAGATCGACATCCCGAACCGGTCGATCGAACTGCTGGTCGGCGACGACGAACTGGCCGCGCGCGAGGCGGCACTCGGCGGCGTCTATGCCCCGAAGAACCGCGACCGCAAGGTCACCACCGCCCTCCGCGCCTACGCCGCTATGGCCACCAGCGCCGACAAGGGCGCCGTCCGCGACATCAGCAAGCTGGGGTGACGGGCGAGGCCCTGCCGGGCGGCCGGTTCGCCAAGCCGGTGCGGCAAGGTGACACGGTGCACCGCCGGAGGAGTACGGCGAACACGCACGCACTGCTCCGGCATTTCGAGCAGGTCGGATTCGACCTGGCGCCACGGCTTGTTGCTGCGGACGGTGAGACGGAGACGCTCTCCTACCTCCCCGGGACCACCGGATACCCACCGCTGTCCGAGGAGCTCCGGTCGGATCAGGCGCTGGTGAGTGTGGCCCGCGCGATCCGCCGGCTCCACGATGCGACCGAGGGGTTCGAGCCGGTCGATCCAGCCGACTGGCACGAGCTCGAGGTCGCGACGCCGGTTCGGATCGACTGCATCGGGCACCACGATCTGGCCCCGTGGAATCTGGTCTTCGACGGATCGGAGGTCACCGGGATCATCGACTGGGACACGATCCGCCCGTCGAACCGCCGGTGGGATCTCGCGTACGCCGCGCATCAGTTCGTGCCGTTCCACCCGCCGGCCTCGCTCGAGCCTTTCGGCTGGCCGGAGGAGCCCGACCGGGCCCGCCGGCTGCGTCTGTTCTGCGACTCCTACGGACTCGGGGTCGCGCCGGCCGAGTTGGTGGATCTGATCGGGATCAGGCTGCTGTCGTTCGCGGCGTACATCGACCAGCAGGTACGGGCGGGGGACCCGGCGTTCGACGTACACCGGGAAGAGGATCACGCGGGCGGGTACCGAGCGGCCGCGGCGTACGTGCTGGCGAACCGGGCGGCGTTGCTAGAACTCTAGATCGAACGCCAGGTTGATGGCCTCGGCCAGGGCTGGTTCCTGGTCGGGGTGGAGGTAGCCGATCAGGCGGCCGAGCTGGGACTTCGGGATGGTCTGGATGTTGTCGCAGGAGATCGCGCTGGGGTGATCGAGGCCGTTGTCAGGCCCCACCAGGACCTCGGTGGACAGGCCGCGGATCGTGCTGGTGATCGGGGCGACCGTCACGTTGGTGAGGCGCGGCCGGATCAGTTCACGGGTCAGCACGACCACCGGCCGGGGTTTGTCGAGCCGGGCGATGTGCAGTGGGCGCACGACGTCGTACTCAGTCGAGGTCGCTGAGCACGGTGCCCGCGGCCGCGGGGGCGAGCCCTTCGAGGTCGGCGTACTCACCATGTTCGTTCAGGATGGCGAGATCGCGGGCGGCCAACTCACGGCGCCGCTCACGCACCATCGCCCGGGCGACCACAGAGGCCCGGCTCGTCGCCTTGTCGGTCGCGACGAGCTCGTCCATGAAGTCGACCAGGTCGTCCGGCAGCCGAACCGTGATCTGCTTGCTCATACCACAACCATACCGCCGTGGGATTCACTTCGGTAGCACCTGCTGGTGTGGCCCCAAACTGGTTTGGGGAGGTTTACCCGCCCGAATCGGGCAGTTGTGCTCCCCGGTTGGAGGCTAATTGGGGGAGAGGGCGGACCAGGCGATGAGGTCGGTGGCGGGGAGGGACGGGAGGGCGGTGATCGCGGAGAGTTCGGTGTCGATGAGGGCGACGAGCTGGACGAGCCGGGTGGTGATGTCGGCGGCTTCGAGGAGCTTCTGGCGGTCGGGGGTCATGAGTTTCATCGCGGCCGACATCAGGTACGACAACGTGCCGGGGTCGTCGGGGAGGTCGCCGAGGTGCAGGCCGGGGCGGCTGATCTCGCTGATCGCCTCGGCGTACTTGCGGAACCTTTCGAGCGCGATCGTTGCCGTACCCAGCGGGTCGTCGCCGAGGTCGTCGGCCAGCCATTCCACATCCGCGACCAGGTAGTCGCCGCCGCCGTCCAGCTCGCTCACCTTGAACCGGCGGTTGCCGGTCAGCGTCACCTCGACCGGTCCGTCGTCGTCCGCGTCCAGCGCGATCTCGGAGATCGTTGCCGCGCAGCCGGTCCCGTACAGCGACCGGAACACCCGCTCACCCAGCTCGTACCCGTCCCGGACCGCGAGCGCGCCGCAGACCAGTTCGCCGCCGTTCTCGACCAGGTCGCGGACCACCGCGCGGCCCTGGACGTCGGTCACCGGAATCGAGACCACCAGGCCGGGAAAGATCACCGTGTCGACAGTGAGCAACGGCAGGCGGGAGTCCATGCCAACGAGCCTAGTGGACGAACTCCGCGATCACGGCCGGTGACGGCGTCGGTACGGCGTCGTTGGCGGCCGACCTGTGGATATGGCGCGGAGCTGCCCGGTCCGCGCCACTAGACTGGCGCCATGATTCGCCGCGTCGACCTGCGGGGCCGAGTGGCGGCCGGAGAGGTCTCCGACCTCCAAGCCGAAGTGAATGCCCTCGTCCCCCGAGCCGTGTTCGACGTCGAGAAGGCTCTCGACGTCGTCCGACCCATCTGCCTGGACGTCCGCCATCGCGGCCTCGAGGCGATCCGGGAGTACGGCGAGAAGTTCGACCATGTGCGCGTCGAGGACATCCGGGTCCCGGCCGAGGCGCTGAAGACCGCGCTCGAGGAGCTCGACCCGGAGGTGCGCAGCGCCTTCGAGGAGTCGATCCGCCGGGTCCGCGAGGTCAGCCAGGACGAGCTCACCCCCGACATCGCCTCCGAGCCTGCACCAGGCGGGCGGGTGACCCAGCGGTTCGTCCCGGTCCAGCGCGTCGGCCTGTACGTGCCCGGCGGCCGTGCGCCGCTCGCGTCGAGTGTCCTGATGAACGTCGTGCCGGCGCAGGTGGCCGGTGTGCCGTCCCTGGCCATTGCCTCCCCGCCGCAGAAGGAGTTCGGCGGTCTGCCGCACCCGACGGTGCTCGCGGTGTGTGCGCTGCTCGGGATCGACGAGGTCTACGCGATGGGCGGCGCGCAGGCCATCGCCGGGTTCGCGTACGGCTTCGACGGCTGCAAGAAGGTCAACCTGATCACGGGTCCCGGCAACATCTACGTAGTCGCCGCCAAGCGGTTCCTGCTGGGTGAGGTCGGCATCGACTCCGAGGCCGGCCCGACCGAGATCGCGGTCCTGGCCGACGACACCGCCGACCCGAAGCACGTCGCCGCCGACTTGATCAGCCAGGCCGAGCACGACCCGATGGCCGCCAGCGTGCTGGTGACACCGTCCGAAACCTTGGCCGCCGCGGTCGAGGCCGAGCTGCCGGGTCAGGTCGCGCAGACCAAGCACCAGGACCGCGTGACGGAGGCTCTGCAAGGTCAGCAGTCGGCCGTCGTGCTGGTCGACGACCTCGAGCAGGGCACCGCGGTGGTCGATGCGTACGCCGCCGAGCACCTGGAGATTCAGACCGCGGACGCCGAGGAGCGGGCCGGCCTGATCACCAACGCCGGCGCGATCTTCGTCGGCAGCTGGTCGCCGGTGTCGCTCGGCGACTACTGCGCCGGCTCCAACCACGTCCTCCCGACGGCCGGTTGCGCCTGCCACTCGTCCGGCCTGTCCGTGCGCAGCTTCCTGAAGGCAATGCACGTGATCAACTACTCGCGCGATGCGTTGCAGGAGGTCGCCGGCCACGTGGTCACGCTCGCCCACGCCGAGGACCTGCCCGCCCACGGCGCCGCGGTGTCCGTCCGATTCCCAGGGGAGCGGTGATGGGCCGCTTCGACGGGCTGCCGATCCGCGACGAGCTGAAGAGCTTCGAGCCGTACGGCGCCCCGCAGCTCGACGTCCCGGTGCTCCTGAACGTCAACGAGAACCCGTACCCGGCGAGCGAGGCGACCGTCGCCGACATCGCCGCGGCGGTCACCGTGGCCGCTCGTGGCATGAACCGCTACCCGGACCGCGAGTTCATCGGCCTCCGTGCGGACCTCGCGGCGTACCTCGCGCGCGAGTCCGGCGCGCAACTCGAGCCGGAGCAGCTCTGGGCAGCGAACGGGTCCAACGAGGTGATGCTGCACGTCCTGCAGGCCTTCGGCGGCCCCGGTCGTACGGCGCTCTCGTTCGCGCCGACGTACTCGATGTATCCGGAGTACGCGCGGGACACGAACACCGCGTGGGTCACCGGCCGCCGCGCCGAGGACTTCACGCTGGACAAGAGCAAGGCGCTCGCGGCGATCTCGCGGCACCGCCCGTCGGTGGTGCTGCTCGCCTCGCCGAACAACCCGACCGGGACGGCGCTGCCGATCGACGTGACCGAGGCGATCGTCGCGCAGGCCGGTGCACAAGGTGCCGTGGTCGTGGTCGACGAGGCGTACGCCGAGTTCCGCCGCGCCGGGACGCCCAGTGCGGTCAGCCTGTTGCCGTCGTACCCGAATCTTGCGGTCGCGCGGACGATGTCGAAGGCGTTCGCGATGGCGGGCGGGCGGGTCGGATACCTTGCCGCGAGCAAGCAGTTCGTGGACGCGCTGCGGATCGTCCGGTTGCCGTACCACCTGTCCGCGGTGACCCAGGCAGTCGCGCGGGCGGCGTTGCAGCACTCCGACGAGTTGCTCGGCCGGGTGGAGCAGCTCCGGGTGGAGCGGGACGAGACCGTCGACTGGCTGCGATCGCTGGGGTTGCGGGCGGTCGACTCGGACGCGAACTTCGTGCTGTTCGGCACGTTCGCGGATCGGCACGCGGTCTGGCAGGCGTTGCTGGACGACGGCGTACTGATCCGGGAGACCGGTCCGGACGGCTGGCTGCGGGTCTCGATCGGCACCGGCGACGAGATGGCCGCGTTCCGCGCTTCGCTGGAGCGCGTTCTGAAGACAGACACGGGAAGGCAGACATGAGCGGGCGTACGGCGCGGATCGATCGGGAGACGAGTGAGTCGAAGGTCCTGGTCGAGCTGAACATCGACGGCGAGGGCCGGGCGGACATCTCCACGGGGGTCGGGTTCTACGACCACATGCTCAACGCGCTCGCCAAGCACGCGCTGCTCGATCTGCACGTGAACACGGTCGGCGACCTGGAGATCGACGCGCACCACACGGTCGAGGACACCGCGATCGGGATCGGCCAGGCGCTGAAAGAGGCCCTCGGCGACAAGCGCGGGATCCGCCGGTTCGGCGACGCGACCGTGCCGCTCGACGAGGCGCTCGTGCACTGCACGGTCGACCTGTCCGGGCGTCCGTACTGCGTGCACACGGGCGAGCCGGACGGTCAGGTGTACGCGATCATCGGCGGCGACTACGCCGGTTCGCTGACCCAGCACGTGTTCGAGACGCTCGCGTTCAACGCTGCGATCTGCGTCCACATCCGGGTGCTGTCCGGCCGCGACCCGCACCACATCGTCGAGGCGCAGTTCAAGGCGTTCGCCCGGGCGCTTCGGGCTGCCGCCGAGCTGGATCCGCGGCAGCCGGGCATCCCGTCCACCAAGGGCGCCCTGTGAGCAAGAAGGTCGTCCTGCTCGACTACGGTTCCGGCAACATCCGGTCGGGGGAGCGGGCGCTGCAACGTGTCGGCGCCGACGTCACGGTGACCTCCGACTTCGACGCGGCCTGCAACGCGGATGGTCTGCTCGTCCCCGGCGTGGGTGCCTTCGAGGCCTGCATGACCGGACTGAAGGCGGTCCGCGGCGATGTCGTGGTCGACCGCCGGCTGACCGGTGGCCGTCCGGTGCTCGGGATCTGCGTCGGCATGCAGATCCTGTTCGCCCGCGGTATCGAGCACGGCGTCGAGACCGAGGGCTGCGAGCAGTGGCCCGGCACCGTCGAGCGCCTGCAGCCGAAGGACGACCAACCGGTCCCGCACATGGGCTGGAACACCATCGACGTACCGTCCGGCACGAAGTTGTTCGACGGCATCGAGAAGGAGCGGTTCTACTTCGTCCATTCGTACGGCGTGCGCGAGTGGCAGCTGCAGGACGCCCGCGAGTCGGTCGCCCCGCTCGTGACGTGGACGACGTACGGCGCCGACCGCTTCGTCGCCGCCGTCGAGAACGGCCCGCTCACCGCCACCCAGTTCCACCCCGAGAAGTCCGGTGATGCAGGTGCCGAACTGCTTGCCAACTGGGTTCGTTCGTTGTAATACCAGTCGCGTAGCTGGTTTTACTCCTGACTGTCGGTCACGGTTGGGTGGCGGTGTCCGATTTCCGGGCTGCGAGGACTTCAAACTCGCCACCGGTGCTGTCACACTCACTCGCCAAGATGCTGGTTGGGGAACCTCCACCGAGGAGGCCGGGTGCTGGCGGCGAAGAATCTCGAGGTCGTCTACGACGATGTGATGCTGGTGCTGCGGGGCGTCGGCCTCGAGGTTCCGCAGGGGCGGATCGTCGCCCTGCTCGGGGCGAACGGCGCCGGCAAGTCCACCTTGCTGCGCGCGTTCTCCGGCCTGCTCGACGTCCATGACGGCGCGGTCCGGCGTGGGTCGATCACCCTCGACGGCGAGCCGATCCACACGTACGGCGCCAGCCGGATCGCTGCCCTGGGCATCAAACAGGTCCTGGAGGGCCGGCGCATTCTGGCCGACCTCACCGTCGAGGAGAACCTGCGGATCGGCGGGCACGTCAGCCCGCGCTCGATCAAGACCAACCTGGACCGGACGTATCAGTTGTTCCCGGTGCTGGCCGACCGTCGCCGCAAGCTCGCCGGCTACCTGTCCGGCGGCGAGCAGCAGATGCTCGCCATCGGCCGGGCGCTGATGTCGGATCCGAAGTACCTGCTGCTGGACGAGCCGAGTCTCGGCCTGGCGCCGATGATCGTCCAGCAGATCCGGGACGTGATCGTGCAGATCAACCAGGACGGTACGACGGTTCTGCTGGTCGAGCAGAACGCGGCGATGGCGTTGTCGATCGCCGAACACGGTTACGTGCTGGAGAACGGCGCGATGGTGATGGACAAGCCCGCCGCGGAGTTGCTTGCCGATGGCGACGTTCGCGAGTTCTACCTCGGTCTCGGCGCCGAAGGATCGGCGAAGTCCTTCCGGGACGTCAAGCACTACCGCCGCCGGAAGCGTTGGCTGTCGTGACGGCGACGGAAGCTCGGCGGAGTGAGAGCACGGAGGAAGCGACCCCGGTGCTCACGTTCGAGGATGTCCTCCTTGGATTCGACGGGGTGACGGCTCTCAACGGCGTGAGCTTCACGGTGAACGCGGGCGAACTGTTCGCGGTGATCGGGCCGAACGGCGCCGGCAAGACCTCGATCTTCAACGTGCTGTCCGGCGTCTACCGGCCGCAGCAGGGCACCGTCCGGTTCGGCGACGAGGACCTGATCGGCCGCCGGCCGCACGCGATCGCGCGCCTCGGCGTCGCCCGGACCTTCCAGAACATCGAGCTGTTCTCCAATCTCACCGTGCTCGACAACCTGATGCTCGGCCGGCACCTCCATCACCCGTACGGCGTCCTCGCCGCGTTCGCGTGGCTCGGTAAGGCCCGGCGCAACGAGCTCGCGAATCGCCTCGCCGTCGAGGAGATCGTCGACTTCCTCGAGCTCGCTCAGTGGCGACGTCTCCCGGTCGGCCTGCTGCCGTACGGCATCCAGAAGCGGGTCGAACTCGGCCGTGCTCTCGCGTCCGAGCCGAAGCTGTTGCTGCTGGACGAACCGGTCGCCGGGATGAACCTGGAGGAGACCGAGGACATGGCCCGGTTCATCCTCGACATCCGCGACGAGCTCGGGCTGCCGATGGTGATGGTCGAGCACGACATGGGCCTGGTGATGGATCTGGCCGACCGGATCATGGTGATCGACTTCGGCAAGCCGATCCGCACCGGTACACCGCGCGAGGTCGCGACCGATCCCGACGTGGTGCGCGCCTACCTGGGCGAGGAACACCGGGTGATGCCATGACCACGATCGCCACCCGGGTCCGGGAGCGTGCCAGGAAGACACCCGGCGGGATCGCCTTGCGGGAAAAGGATCTGGGCATCTGGCAGCAGGTCAGCTGGCTGCAGTACTGGGACACCGCCGAGCTGGTCGGCCACGCGCTGATTGCCCTCGGCATCGAACCCGGAGACCGGGTCGCGATCCACTCGGAGAACCGGCGCGAGTGGCTCTACACCGATGTCGGAACGGTCGCGGCCCGCGCGGCCACCGTCGGTCTCTACCCGACCAACCCGGTCGCCGAGGTCGGCTATCTGCTCCGGCACTCGGGCGCGAAGGTGCTGATCGCCGAGGACCAGGAGCAGGTCGACAAGGCGCTCGCGGTCGACGACCTGCCCGACCTGAAGCACATCGTGTACGTCGAACCGCGCGGCATCCGCTACCGGTACGACGACCCGCGGCTGATCGCCTGGCCCGACTTCCTTGCCCTCGGCACCGAGCACCGCGAGGCCCATCCGAACGCGGTGGCGCAGCGAATGATCGACGCCCGCCCAGACGACGTCGTGACGCTGATCTACACCTCCGGGACCACCGGACCGCCAAAGGGCGTGATGCTGACCGGTGCGAACGTCGACTTCGCGATCCAGGAGCTGGTCGAGCGCGGCGGCTTCACCGCACCACCACCCTCACCGCGCGACAGCGTGCTGTCCTACCTGCCGTTGTGCCATGTCGCCGAACGGATCTTCAGCGGCTGGTTCGGCGCCGGGGCCGGCGTGTGCGTGCACTTCGCCGAGTCGATCGAGACCGTCGCGCCCAACCTGCATGAGGTGCAGCCGACCGTCCTGTTCGGCGTACCCCGGATCTGGGAGAAGATCGCGGCCGGTGTGCAGATCCGGATCCAGTCCGCGGATCCGGTCAAGCGCCTGGTCGGCGGCTACTGGTTGCGCCGCGCCGACTGGATCGGCGGCGTCCTCGCAGCCAACGGCGGACGTCATACCGCCGCCTCGACAGTGGTCTACGGCATCGGCTGGTTGTTCTGCTACCGCGCACTGAAGGATCGCGTCGGTCTGCGCAAGGTCCGGTACGCCGCCTGTGGGGCCGCACCCATCGCACCCGAGGTACTGCGGTTCTTCATGGGACTCGGTCTGCCGATGCACGAGGTGTACGGCATGACCGAGAACACCGCGGTGGCCACCGCCAACCGTCCGGGCCGGGTCAAGGTCGGCACGGTCGGCGAGCCGCACGAGGGCGTCGAGGTACGGATCGACGAGAGCACCGGCGAGATCCTCACCCGGCATCCGGGGACGTTCGCCGGCTACTGGCAGGACCCGGAGGCGACCGCCAAGGTGATCGGCCCGGACGGCTGGCTGCACACCGGCGACGTGGGCGAGTGGGTCGACGGTACGCACCTGCGCATCACCGACCGGATGAAGGACATCATCATCACCGCGGGCGGCAAGAACGTCGCCCCGTCGGAACTCGAGAACGCCCTGAAAGCGTCGCCGTACATCAAGGAAGCCGTCGTGATCGGCGACCGGCGCAAGTTCCTCACCGCGCTGATCGGCATCGAGCCGGACACCGTCGGGCACTGGGCGCAGGTCCATCGGCTGCCGTATTCGACGTACGGCGACCTGTCCGCGAAGCCCGAGGTGATCGGGCTCGTCCAGGGGGTCGTCGACGAGGTCAACGAACGGTTCGCCACCGTCGAGCAGGTGCGGTCGTTCCGGCTGCTGCCGAAGGTGCTGGATCACGAGGACGGCGAGCTGACCGCGACCCAGAAGGTCAAACGCACCGCCGTCGAGTCGGCGTTCGCCGGCCTGGTCGAGTCCATGTACGCCGGGGGTGTCAGGTGAACGAGTTCGTCGCCACGGTGGTCCGCGGTCTCGGTAACGGGTCGATCTACGCCCTGCTGGCGCTGGGCTTCGTGATCGTCTACAAGTCCATGCGGGTGATCAGCTTCGCCCAGCCGGCGTTCATGATGGCCGGCGCCTTGCTGACTGGCTATCTGGTGCTGTCGATGAACTTCTTCGTCGCCGTCGGAGTCGCGCTGCTGCTCACCGGGCTGCTCGGCGCCGGGGTGGAACGGCTGGCGTTGCGGCCGATGATCGGCAAGCCGGTGTTCGTGATCGCGATCATCACCCTCGGCGTCGACATCGTGATCCGCACGGTGGTGAACTCGTTCATCGGCCTGGACATCCGGCAGATGGGTGATCCGTGGGGCCTGCGGCAGGTCGACGTACTGGGTGCCAAGATCGATCAGCGGCATCTCGCCACGCTGGTGACGACCCTGATCGTGGTGGCCGCGTTGTTCGCGTTCTACCGCTGGTCGCGCACCGGTCTGGCGATGCGGGCGGCGTCGTCGGACCAGGAGGTCGCGCTCGCGCAGGGAGTGTCGGTCGGGCGGGTGTTCTCGTTGTCCTGGGCGCTCGCGGCCGCACTCGCCGGACTGGCCGGCGTGTTCCTCTCGACCGGCATCGGACTCGAGCAGAACCTCTGGCTGACCGCGCTCAAGGCGCTGCCGGTGATCATCCTCGGCGGCCTGGATTCCCTCGGCGGCGCAGTGGTCGCGGGCCTCACGGTCGGCGTCATCGAGGCGCTGGTCGGCAGCTACGGCGACAACCTGCACCCGGTTTTCGGCGGCGACTTCTTCCTCGTCGTCCCGTACCTGCTGATGCTCCTCGTCCTGCTCGTCAGACCCTATGGCCTCTTCGGCACTGGAGAGGTTGAGCGCATATGAGTCGACCATTGCTCTACCTGTCCTACAAGCAGGACTCGGCTTTGCTGAACACGCCGGGGAAGCGGTTCTGGACGTCGGTGCTCGGGATCCTGGCGGTGTCGTTGCCGTTCCTGCTGACCGATGACCTGCTCGTCGTACTGGCGACTGCGTGTGTGGCGTCGATCGGGGCGATCGGGCTGAACCTCGTCACCGGGTACGCCGGGCAGGTGTCGCTCGGGCATGCGTTCTTCCTTGCCATCGGCGCTTATACGGCGGCGGCGTTGTCGGGGGATCCGGACAGCACCCGGCTGATCGGGTTCGGGATCACCTCGGTGCCGATCTGGTTGCTCGCCGCCGGGCTGGTCGCGGGACTGGCCGGGTTGATCGTCGCGCCGCTCGCGGCCCGGTTGCGCGGGTTGTACCTGGCGGTGGTGACGCTGGGCCTGGTGTTCATCGGGGAGCACGTGTTCAAGCACTGGCGCGATCTCACCGGGGGAGTCGGCGTCGGCCGTCCGGCCGCCGTACCGGAGCTGTTCGGGATCCAGTTCGCGGTGGACGGGGCGATGTTCACCAAGGCGCAGAAGCTGTACCTGCTGATGCTCGTGCTGCTGGTGATCTTCGGCGTACTCGCCCGGAACCTGGTCCGGTCCCGAATCGGCCGGGCGCTGGCCGCGGTCCGGGACCGGGACCTGGCGGCCGAGGTGATCGGGGTCGATGTGACCCGCTACAAGATGATCGCGTTCGCGGTGTCGTCGTTCTACGCCGGCGTCGCGGGGGCGCTGCTGTACGTGATGATCGGCTTCGTCGAACCGGGGTCGTTCAACCTCGGTATGTCGGTGCAGTACATCGCGATGGTGCTGATCGGCGGTGTCGCCACCATCTCCGGATCGGTGCTCGGCGCGCTGTTCATCACCCTGCTGCCGAGGATCACCCGCGAGCTGCCGGCCGTGCTGCCGTTCATCAGCAGCAGTTCGGCGGCCGGCGGCATCACGGTCTTCCAGGTCGAGACGATCCTCTACGGCCTGCTGATCATCGCCTTCCTGATCTTCGAACCGCGAGGGCTGTTCGGGATCTGGATCCGGCTCCGCACCTATTGGAAATCCTGGCCGTTCTCGCACTAAGGAGTATCGATGAGCATTCGGAGGGGAATCGCTGTCGCGCTGATCGCGGCGATGGCTGTGCTGGTGGGGTGCCGGAACGACGCCCCGGAGACGCAGGAGGGCGGGTCGGGCGTCAAGTTCGACGTCGGGGTCACCGCCGAGCCGTGCCCGGCCGCGGTCGACAAGACCAAGGGCTGCATCTACCTCGGCTCGATCTCGGACCTCACCGAGGGCCCGTTCAAGGCGCTCGGCGTACCGATCACCGAGAGCCAGAAGGCGTTCTGGCAGCGGGTCAACAAGGCCGGCGGGATCGGGGCCTTCGAGGTCGACGTGTCGAAGTACACCAAGGACAACAAGTACAACCCGCAGATCCACAACGAGGTGTACGCCGAGATCAAGCCCGACGTACTGGGGCTGGCCCAGACCCTCGGATCGCCGACCACGGCCGCGATCCTCGGCGACCTCAAGGCCAGCGGGATGATCGGCGTACCGGCGTCCTGGACGTCGGCGTGGGCGTTCGAGGACGTGATCCTGGAGTCGGGCACGAACTACTGCTTCGAGTCGATGAACTCGGTCGACTTCGCGGTCGAGACGCTGAAACCGAAGAGCGTCGCCGCGGTGCACTTCCCGGGTGACTACGGCGACGACGCCGCGGCCGGGACGAAGCTCGCGGCCGAGGCCAACGGGCTGAAGTTCACCGACATCCCGACTGCCCCCGGGCAGGAGAACCAGGGTGCGGCGATCCAGAAACTGCTCGCGGCCAAACCCGATCTGGTCATCCTGACCACCGGCCCGACCGAGGCGGCCACCATCGTCGGCGGCGCCGCGCAGAACGGTTTCAAGAGCCCGTTCATCGGCACCAGCCCGACCTGGAACCCGGCCCTGCTGAAGAGCCCGGCCGCGCCCGCGCTGACCGCGCTCTACCGCCAGTCTGGACCGTGGGCGCCGTACGGCACCGACACCCCGGGCCACAAGGCGCTGGCCGCGTCGATCGACCAGGCGACCTTCAAGGCCGCCCCGAACGACGGCTACACGGCCGGCTGGGTCTGGTCGTACCCGCTGAAGGCCGCCCTGCAGAAGGCGGTCGACTCCAAGGACCTCACCCGGGCCGGGCTGCTGGCCGCGGTGAAGTCACTGCAGACCGTGGACTACGAAGGGATGCTGCCGGCCGAGGCGGGCCGCTTCAACGGCGAGCCGAACGAGCGCGTCTTCCGCTCCAGCATCATCTCGAAGGTGGACCCGACGGCGCCGACCGGCGTCAAGGTGGAACGCGACTTCTTCACCGGCAAGACGGCGAAGGCGCACGACTTCACCAAGCCCTGCTACCAGTAACGGGCCCTGCTGTTGGTAGCGACCTGGGGGTTCATCTTGTAGGCGTCTGCCGTTCACCGTATGTTCACCGGTGACCGGCAGATCCTTACGCCCACGAGGAGGCCCCACCCGTGTCCGTTCACGAGAATCCCCTGTCCCGGCGGCAGTTCGTCACCCGAGCTGCCGCGGCCGGTGTCGCGGTCAGTGTCGCGGGCTCGGTGGAGGCGTTGTACACCGCCCAGCCCGCGCTCGGCACGTCCGGCCCGAAGATCGGCTACGGACCGCTGATCGAGGACCCGGACGGCATGCTCGACCTGCCGCGCGGGTTCAGCTACAAGATCCTGTCCCGCGAAGGCACCGTCCGGCCCGACGGGCTGCAGACCCCGAGCCGCTTCGACGGCATGGGCACGTTCGCGGACCGCGACGGCGGTGCTCGGCTGGTCCGCAACCACGAGTGCAGCCCGACCGCGAAGATCAAGGTGGTCGCGCCCGCCGAGCGGACCTACGACCCGGCCGGTGCCGGCGGCACCAGCACGCTGGTCGTGAACCGGCACAGCGCGACCACGAAGGAGTTCGTCAGCCTCGGCGGTACGGCGATCAACTGCTCCGGCGGCATCACCCCGTGGCGGACCTGGCTGACCTGTGAGGAGACCGAGCTCAGGGCCGGTGACAGCGGCTACACCAAGGACCACGGCTTCATCTTCGAGGTCGACCCGTACGACGACCGCCGCAACGTGGACCCGACTCCGCTGAAGCCGATGGGGCGGTTCCAGCACGAGGCGGTCGCCATCGACCCGTCGACCGGCATCGTGTACGAGACCGAGGACGCGTTCGTCGCGCCGCTCGGCGGCTTCTACCGGTTCCTGCCGAACCGCCCGCGCGGCGGCTGGGGCTCGTTGCGCGCCGGTGGCGAGTTGCAGGCGATGCACATCCCGGATCTGCCGGACCTGTCGGTGGTCCAGGAGGCCGGCACGCTGTTCCACGGCGTGCAATGGGTGAAGGTGCCGGATCCGCTGGCGACGACCGAGTCGGTCCGGGCGCAGGACTACGCCAAGCCGATCACCGGTGGCTACAAGCTCGAGGGCTGCTGGTGGGGGGCCCGGGATCGCTGCGTGTACTTCGTCTCGTCGTTCGCCCGGACCGAGCTCGGCCCGAAGGTGAACCACGACGGCCAGGTCTGGCGGTTCGACCCACGCAAGCAGACCCTGCGCCTCGAGGTGATCTTCACCCGGCCTTCGCCCGGCTCGGACGACCCCGAGTTCGACGCCCCCGACAACATCACGATGTCGCCGTACGGCGGGCTGATGATGTGCGAGGACGGACTCGGCGAGCAGCACATCCTCGGCACCACGGAGGACGGCGAGGTCTTCAAGTTCGCCCGCAACCGGGTGAACAACGGCACCCCGGAGGAACCGGAGTACGGCGAACTGGCCGGGGCCGGCTTCTCCGCCGACGGCCGCACGATGTTCTTCAACGTCTACAACCCCGGCATCACCTACGCGGTCACCGGCCCGTGGCGCCGTAGGCGTTAGGCGGTCGCGCCGGGGAAGGGCAGGGGGGCGCCGCCCCAGGTGAGTTGGCTGGTCGCGTAGCCGAGCAGGGTCTCGATGGCGAACGTTCGTACGGCGGGTTGTTCGGCGGCCTCGATGAGGTCGCCGTACACCGCCGCGATCCGGCGCTCGATCAGCAGGACCAGGGCGGTTGCGGTCGCGGTGTTGCTGACGACTTGGGGGAGGTCGTACGCCGGTTGGGCCGCGACCGGGGTTTCGCCGGCGGCGACCACCAACGCGCTCAGGCGGTCCCGGTTGTCGCGGTGGACCTCGAACGTGTCGGTCGCGTCCCGGAACCTGGCCCCGCTGAGCTTGCCCCCGGCGACGCCCACGCCGTACAGCGCGGCATGCTCACCGGCGAGCGCAGCCTGCAGAGCTTCGACCTGGTTCACGAGGCGTCCTTTTTCTTGGGCGTGAGCGTCGTGGACAGCTGGATCTCGGCCGCTGCTATCTCGGCGAGGAGGCGGGCCGGGGCGCCGGACAGCTTGGCCGCGGCTGCCGCGTTCGCGACGGCGGCGGCCTTCTCCTGCTTGGCGATGGCGGCCAGCGCGGCCTGGGAACTCGCCGGGACGGCGGACTTGGCGGCCTGCGGTGCGACGCCCTGGGTCTCCCTGAGCTTCGCCAGGTGGCTCACGTGGTACTTCGCACCCGCTGCGAGCTGCGCCCGCAGCGCCGGGAACTTACGGCTCGCGGTTGCGTAGAGCTGGGATAATTGAGTCACCTGGGTCGCCGCAGTACTGAGCGCCGCGACGACTGCCGGGTCGACGGTCGGTGTCTCCCCGGTCGGCCCCGGTGACGTCGGCGTGCCGTTCACGGCGCCGTTCGTTCCCGGCGTACCGGCCCCGGAGGCGGCGTCGTCCTTGCAACCGGCCAGCGCGACCGCGCCCGGGACAAGGGCGGCGGTGACGACGACAGTACGTCGGTTCGGTGTATATCTCATTTGGCGGCGTTCAGGCACGGCGGAACGATAGATGATACCTGCTGACCCGCCCACAACCGGCCCGGGAGAGCCGATGACCGGGATCGGGGCAGCGGGCGGATATGGTGGGCTACTGCTCTCGGCCGGACCGCCGGGAGCCGAACGGGTGCACAACTGGAGAGAGGCAGGTCAACCTGTGAGCCGAAAGCCGGGCCCCACGCGCCACACGGACACCACGAGCCTCGAGAACTTCCTGCGGCCGATCGTCGAGCAGTTCGGCTGCGACCTGGAGGCCGCTGACGTCACGCCGGCCGGACGCCGCCGTTTGCTGCGCGTCCTGGTCGACCGCGACGGCGGCATCAGCCTGGACGACATCGCCGAGGTGACGCGAGCCATCTCCAAGGCGCTCGACGCCGACGACATCATGGGCGAGGGCGCCTACACGCTGGAGGTCTCCAGCCCCGGCGTCGACCGGCCGCTCACCCTGCCCCGGCACTGGCGCCGCAACATCAGCCGGCTGGTCGCGGTCACGCTGACCGACGACGCGAAGCTGACCGGCCGCATCAAGTCCGCCTCCGACGAGGCGGCCGAACTGGACGTCGACGGCAAGCGGCGCAGCGTCGCGTACGCCGACGTGGCCAAGGCCAAGATCCAGATCGAGTTCAACCGGACCGCCGGCAACGACGAAAAAGAAACACCTGCCGACGGCACGGTGGAGGAGAACTGACATGGACATCGACATGGCCGTGCTGCGGTCGCTGGAACGGGAGAAGGACATCGCCCTCGAGGTCGTCGTCGAGGCGATCGAGGCGGCGCTGCTGGTGGCGTACCACCGGACCGAGGGAGCGCAGCAGCACGCCCGGGTCGAGCTGGACCGCAAGAACGGGCACGTGACCGTCTTCGCCCGCGAGCTGGCCGAGGACGGCACGCCGGCCCGGGAGTACGACGACACCCCGGCCGACTTCGGCCGGATCGCCGCCACCACGGCCAAGCAGATCATCCTGCAGCGGCTGCGCGACGCCGAGGACGAGGTGCGCTACGGCGAGTTCTCCGGCAAGGAGGGCGACATCGTCTCCGGTGTCGTCCAGCAGGGCCGCGACCCGCGGTCGGTGATGGTCGACCTCGGCAAGATCGAGGCCGTGCTGCCCGCGCCCGAGCAGGTGCCGGGGGAGAAGTACGAGCACGGCTCCCGCCTGCGGGTGTACGTCGTCGGCGTCCGGAAGGGCTTCAAGGGCCCGCAGATCACGGTCAGCCGGACGCACCCGAACCTGGTGAAGAAGCTGTTCGCGCTGGAGGTCCCGGAGATCGCCGACGGCACCGTCGAGATCACCGCGATCGCCCGTGAGGCGGGGCACCGGACCAAGATCGCGGTCCGCACCCTGAATCCGTCCGTGAACGGCAAGGGCGCCTGCATCGGGCCGATGGGTCAGCGGGTACGCAACATCATGCACGAGCTGCACGGCGAGAAGATCGACATCATCGACCACAGCGACGATCCGGCGACCTTCGTCGGGAATGCGCTGTCCCCGGCGCAGGTTACGTCGGTCGAGGTGGTGGACGCCGCGGCCCGTGCCGCGCGGGTCGTCGTACCCGACTACCAGCTCTCGCTCGCGATCGGCAAGGAAGGGCAGAACGCCCGCCTCGCGGCCCGGCTCACCGGCTGGCGGATCGACATCCGCCCGGATACCGATGTGACTGGTGATGACAAGAAGGTAGACTGATCTCTCGGTCGGTCGACTGAGTCGTCACCACACCCTGAGGAACTGTGACAGAAACTGCAGACGCGCGCCCTGAGAAGCTTCGGGAGCGCACCTGTATCGGGTGCCGGAAACGATCCAGCCCGACTGACCTGCTGCGGATGACGGTGTCCGGAGGACTTGTCCTCCCGGATCCTGATCGTCGGGCACCCGGCCGTGGAGCGCATTTGCACCCGGCGACCGAGTGCTTCGACCTCGCCGTCCGGCGCAAGGCGTTCCCACGGGCCTTCAAGGTCCCGGGGCCGCTGGACGTCACCGGGATGCAGGAGTACGTCGAGCAGCGTGATAGGGAAGAAGCAGTACAAAAGGCGGCCACCCGGCCGTCCGCGGCGGTCTGACCGGACCGTCGTGACCGACATGAAGGCGGGTCATCGACTCATGACCACTCGATGAGTGTCGAACGATGAGTGCAATGCGATGAGCATGTACGTCAACTAACGGTCCGCGCCCCAGGCTCGGACCAGAGGGAGAGTAGTGGCAAAGGTCCGGGTCTACGAGCTCGCGAAAGAGCTCGGAGTTACCAGCAAGGTCGTCCTGACCAGGCTGAATGACATGGGAGAGTTCGTCCGATCGGCGTCCTCGACGATCGAGGCACCCGTCGTCCGACGGTTGGCGGAGGAGTTCGAGAAGAACCCGCCGAAGAAGCGCGCGGCCAAGAAGGCCGCCGCCAGCACGTCTGCCGCGCCGCAGGCGACCGCACCGGTCGCGTCGGCGCCCAAGCCGGCCCAGCCGGCCGCCCCGAAGGCTCCGGCCGAGCGCAGTGCGCCGGCCGCTGAGGTGCGCACCGAGGCGGCTCCGGTCGCCGAGGCACCGGCCGCTGCGGCCACGACGGCCCCTGCGGCCGAGTCGGCGCCCGCGAAGTCGGCCCCGGGGATCAAGCCGGGACCGCGTCCGGGCCCGAAGCCGGGTCCGCGCCAGGAGTCCGCTCCGGCCGAGCCGGCTGCGCCTGCCCCGGTCGAGTCGGCTCCGGTCGAGTCCGCTCCGGCGGCCAAGGCGGAGACTCCGGCAGCACCGTCGTTCGAGGCTCCGGCCGCGAAGGCAGCCCCGGAGACCCGTGGCCCGTCGGCTCCGTCACCGGCGCCGCGTCGTACCGGTGGCGACTCCGCGGGCCGTCCGGGTCCGCGTCCGGCGCCGGGTGCGAGCCCGCGTCCGGGCGGCCAGGGCGGTGGCCAGGGTTCTGGCCCGCGTCCGGGTGGCCAGGGTGGTCCCGGTTCCGGTCCGCGTCCGGGTGGCCAGGGTGGTGGGCCCCGTCCGGGCGCCCCGCGTCCAGGTGCGCCCCGTCAGGGCGGCCAGGGTGGCGGCGGTCCGCGTCCGGGTGCACCGCGTCCGGGCAACAACCCGTTCAGCTCGACCCAGGGCATGCAGCGCGGTGGCGCACGCCCCGGCCCGGGCGGCCAGGGTGGTGGCGACCGGTCCGGGGCTCCGAGCCCGGCCGGGATGGCTCCGCGTCCGCCGCAGGGTCGCAGTGGCGGCGGCGAGCGTGGCGGTAGCGACCGGCCGCGTTCCGGTGGTGTGCCGGGCGCCCCGCGTCCGAACCCGGCGATGATGCCGAAGTCCTCGGCCGGTACGTTCACCGGCCGTCCCGGTGGCGGCTCCGGCGGTCCCGGTGGCGGCGGGGGCGGTGGCGGCGGTGGCCGTGGTCGTCCCGGTGGCGGCCCGGGTGCCGGTCCGCGCAGCGGTGGCGGTGGCGGCGCCGGTGGCGGCTTCCGTCCCGGTGGCGGCGGCCCGAGCGGCCCGCCCGGTGGCGGCGGTGGCCGTCCGGGTCCGGGCAACCGCGGTCGTGGCGGAACGCAGGGTGCCTTCGGGCGTCCGGGCGGTCCGGCGCGTCGTGGCCGTAAGTCGAAGCGGGCGAAGCGCCAGGAATTCGACAACATGCAGGCTCCGGCCGTCGGCGGCGTGCGCGTCAAGCACGGTGACGGCGAGGTCGTGAAGCTGCCGCGTGGCGCGTCGCTGACGGACTTCGCCGAGAAGGTCGGAGTCGACCCGGCGTCGCTGGTCCAGGTGCTGTTCCACCTCGGTGAGATGGTGACCGCGACCCAGTCGGTGAACGAGGAGACGCTCGAGCTGCTCGGTACCGAGCTGAACTACGACGTCCAGATCGTCTCGCCGGAGGACGAGGACCGCGAGCTGCTGCAGTCGTTCGACATCGACTTCGGCAACGACGAGGGCGACGACAGCGACCTGGCACCGCGGCCGCCGGTGGTGACCGTCATGGGTCACGTCGACCACGGTAAGACGAAGCTGCTGGACGCGATCCGGATGGCGAACGTCGTGGCCGACGAGGCCGGCGGTATCACCCAGCACATCGGTGCGTACCAGGTGACCACCGAGGTCGACGGCCAGGAGCGGGCGATCACCTTCGTCGACACCCCGGGTCACGAGGCGTTCACCGCCATGCGTGCCCGTGGTGCGCAGGCCACCGACATCGTCATCCTGGTGGTCGCGGCCGACGACGGCGTGATGCCGCAGACGATCGAGGCGCTGAACCACGCCCGTGCGGCGGGTGTCCCGATCGTGGTCGCGGTGAACAAGATCGACGTCCCGGCGGCGGACCCGACCAAGGTGCGCGGTCAGCTGACCGAGTACGGCCTGGTCCCCGAGGAGTACGGCGGCGACACCATGTTCGTCGACGTCTCGGCCAAGTCCCGGATCAACATCGACGGCCTGCTCGAGGGCGTCGTACTGACCGCGGACGCGGCGCTGGACCTGCGGGCGAACCCGAACATGCACGCCGAGGGCATCGCGATCGAGGCGAACCTCGACAAGGGCCGTGGTCCGGTTGCGACCGTGCTGGTGCAGCGCGGCACGCTCCGGGTCGGCGACTCGATGGTGGTCGGTCCGGCGTACGGCCGGGTCCGGGCCATGCTCGACGAGCACGGCAACACCGTCGAGGAGGCGACTCCGTCGCGTCCGGTCCTGGTGCTCGGTCTGACCGCCGTGCCAGGTGCGGGTGACAAGTTCCTGGTGGTCGACGACGACCGTCGGGCCCGGCAGATCGCCGAGCGGCGCGAAGCCCGTGCCCGTGCGGCCGCGAACGCCAAGCGTCGCGTCCGTCGTACCCTCGAGGACTTCATGGCCTCGATGGAGAAGGGCGAGGCCCAGGAGCTGCTGCTGATCCTCAAGGGCGACGTGTCCGGTTCGGTCGAGGCGCTGGAAGACGCGCTGGTCCGGATCGAGGTCGGCGACGAGGTCAACCTGCGGATCATCGACCGTGGTGTCGGTGCGATCAACGAGAACGACGTCAACCTGGCCATCGCGTCGAACGCCGTCATCATCGGCTTCAACGTGCGGCCGGCGGGCAAGGCCGGTGACCTGGCCGAGCGCGAGGGCGTGGATGTCCGGTACTACTCGGTCATCTACTCGGCGATCGACGACATCGAGGCCGCCCTGAAGGGCATGCTCAAGCCGATCTACGAGGAGGTCACCCTCGGCCAGGCCGAGATCCGGGAGATCTTCCGCTCCTCGAAGGTGGGCAACATCGCCGGTTGCTGGGTGACCAGCGGCCTGCTCAAGCGGAACGCGAAGGTCCGGTTGATCCGGGACGGCGCGGTGGTCGTCGACAACACCGAGCTGTCGTCGCTGAAGAGGTTCAAGGACGACGCGTCCGAGGTCCGCGAGGGCTTCGAGTGTGGTCTGACCATCAACAACTTCAACGACATCAAGATCGGCGACGTCGTCGAGGCGTTCGAGCTCCGCGAGAAGCCGCGTAGCTGACAGCAGGTGGTGCCCCTGATCCCGGGGGCACCGGAGTAACGTCCGGAGAGGCACTAGCCGCCTCTCCGGACGTTGTTCATGAATAGAGGAGTGAGCCCTGATGGGTGAAGCACGGGCCAAGCAGCTGGCCGACCGGATCCAGGTGCTCGTCGCCGAACTGCTGGAGCGCCGGGTCAAGGACCCGCGGCTCGGGTTCGTCACGGTCACCGATGCCCGGCTGACCGGTGACCTGCGGGAGGCGAGCGTCTTCTACACGGTGTACGGCGACGAGCAGGCGCGGGCGTCCACGGCGGCCGCGCTGGAGTCGGCGAAGGGCCTGATCCGCAGCGAGGTCGGCAAGGCGCTCGGGCTGCGGCACACTCCGAGCGTGGCGTTCTTCCTGGACGCCGTACCGGAGACCGCCGGGCAGATCGAGGAGCTGCTCCAGAAGGCGCGGTCGGCCGACGCCGAGGTGGCCAAGGCCGCCGCGGGCGCGAAGCCGGCCGGCGACGCGGACCCGTACAAGCACAAGGACGACGACGAGGACGAGCAGGACTGAGTACTGCGTTGAGCCTTGACTTCACGCCGGGGTCCGACGGGATCGTGGTCGTCGACAAGCCTGCCGGGCTGACCTCGCACACCGTCGTCGCCCGGATCCGCCGGCTGGCGGGCACCCGGAAGGTCGGCCATGCCGGCACGCTGGACCCGATGGCGACCGGTGTCCTGGTCGTCGGCCTGAACCGGGCCACGCGGTTGCTCGGCCACTTGCAGCTGGCCGACAAGTCGTACGACGCGACGATCCGGCTCGGTGCCACGACGACGACCGACGACGCCGAGGGCGAGATCACGTCCACGGCCCCGGTCGACGGCGTGACCGCCGAGGCGATCTCGGCGGCTGTCGAGGGGTTCCGCGGGGAGATCTCGCAGGTCCCGTCGAAGGTGTCGGCGATCAAGGTCGACGGGCGGCGCGCGTACGAGCGGGTGCGGGCGGGGGAGGAGGTCGCGCTCAAGGCCCGGGCGGTGACCGTGTCGCGCTACGACATCCTCGACGTCCGGCCCGACGACGACGGGATCTCGGTCGACATCTCGGTCGACTGCTCCAGCGGTACGTACATCCGCGCGCTGGCCCGCGACCTCGGCGCCGAACTCGGCGTCGGCGGTCACCTGACCGCGCTGCGCCGTACCCGGGTCGGTTCCTTCGATCTCAAGGCCGCTCACACTTTGGAGTCCCTCGCCGAGTCCTTCGACTGGCTGCCGATCGCGGACGTTGCCGCCGGCACCTTCCCGCGGTACGACGCCGACGACGCCCAGGCAGCCGCGATCCGCACCGGCCGTCCGCTGCCGGGGCTCGAACTGGGCGCCGGACAGACCGCGATGTTCGCCCCGGACGGCACCTTCCTGGCCCTCTACGAACCCCACGGCCCCGTCGCCAAACCCACCGCGGTCTTCGTCAGCTAAATGTCGGTGGCCCGGCGTAGCGTCCTGTGGCATGAAATACGGGTTTGTGATGGCGTACGGCGATGCGCGTGACGCGGCCGAGCTCGCGCCGATCGCCGAGGCGCACGGTTGGGACGGGTTCTTCGTGTGGGAGTCGATCTGGGGGATCGACGCCTGGGTCATGCTCGGCGCGGCGGCGATGACGACCGAGCGGATCCGGCTCGGGACGATGCTCACGCCGCTGCCGCGCCGAAAACCGTGGGACGTGGCGGGCCAGGTCTCGACCGTCGACAACCTCAGCGGCGGCCGGGTCATCCTCTCGGTCGGACTAGGCGTGACGGGGGATGACCGGTTCTGGCTGTTCGAGGAGGATCCCGGGCGGAAGGTCCGCGCGGAGCTCATGGACGAGTCGTTGGAGCTCCTGCCGCATCTGTGGCGCGACCAACCGTTCGAGTACTCGGGCAAGCACTACCAGGCCCGCAAGATCGCCGAGCTGATGCCACCGGCACCACCGCCGCCTGTGCAGCAACCGCGGGTCCCGACCTGGGTCGTGGGCGGTTGGCCACGACCGAAGTCGATGCGCCGCGCGGCACTGCAGGACGGCTGGCTCCCGGCGTACGTCGGCGACGGTGAGGTGACGCCCGCGGTCGTGGCCGAGGGTGTCGACTGGATCCGCAAGGAACGCGACGCACACGGCCTGACGATGGACGGGTACGACGTGGTCACCGAAGGCACGACCCACGCCGACGACACCAAAGCCGCGGACACGGTCCGTCCGTGGGCCGAGGCCGGCGCGACCTGGTGGATCGACGCCGACTGGTCCTCGATGGACCCGACCGCCGTCCGCCAGGCCGCCGAACGTCGCCTGAAGGCCGGTCCGCCCCGCGTCGATTGATCTGCACGTACGCTGGAGTGGTGCGTTCTCGTCCGACGTTGGAGTGGGCCCCCGGGCCCGAGGTACTGGCGTTGGAGCCGGGTGCGACGGACATCGGCCCGGTCGCTCGGATCGTGGCCGCCGGGCGCGTCGTCGTACTGAGTGGCGCCGGGATCTCGACCGAATCGGGGATCCCGGATTATCGCGGCGAGACCGGCAGCCTGCGAACGCACACCCCGATGACGTACGGCGACTTCACCGCGAGCGAGGTCGCACGCCAGCGGTACTGGGCACGCAGCCACCTCGGCTGGCGCACCATCGCCCGCGCCGCCCCGAACGACGGCCACCGCGCCGTCGCCGCCCTCCAGGCCCGCGGTCACCTGAGCGGCATCATCACGCAGAACGTCGACGGCCTGCACCAGGCAGCCGGCGCCCGCGACGTGATCGAGCTGCACGGCAACCTCGACCGCGTGATCTGCCTCGGCTGCGGTACGACGTCCGCCCGCGAGGTCCTCGACCGCCGCCTCCGCGCCGCCAACCAGGCGTTCACGGCCGAGGCGACCCGGATCAACCCGGACGGCGACGTCGAACTCCCCGAGGACGTCGTACGCACGTTCGCCGTCGTTCCGTGCACGGTCTGCGGCGGCGTGCTCAAGCCCGACGTGGTGTTCTTCGGCGAGAACGTCCCGAAGAGCCGTGTCGAGCGCTGCTACCGGCTCATCGACGACGCGAACGCCGTCCTCGTCCTCGGCTCGTCCCTCACCGTGATGTCCGGGTTCCGCTTCGTCCGGCACGCGGCCAAGGCCGGTACGCCGGTGCTCATCGTCAACCAGGGCCTGACCCGCGGCGACCCGTACGCGACGTACCGGGTCGATCTTCCGCTCGGAAGGGCGCTCACGGACCTACTCGAAGAAACCAGCGGGCCGAGCCACGCGTGAGGTGGCCCGGCCCGTGGTCCGCAGTACGGATTGGAAAGGGTCAGCGTTGCGCGCTGGTCCGTACGCGGTTCAGGGAGGCCTCGAGGGCCTTGGGGGAGAGGGCAGCTTGGGGTGACGCGGCGGCCTGCTTCGCCAGCGTGCGCGCCCGGGCGGCCCACGTGGCCTGCTCGGCGGCGGTGACGACCGGCTGCGCGCCGGTCAGCGTCTTGTAGGTGAGCGCGGCCATGCCGGCCTCGCCCTCGAAGCGCGGGTGGTAGTTCAGCGCCCGCAGCAGGTTGATGTCCTTGCCCTGGATCCACGCCTGGCCGTCCGGGGCGCAGGCGTCGTGCCCGGTGGACGGCCCGAACGTGTCGACGTACGTCGCTCCGCCGGCCTCGGCTGCCCCGGAGACGGCTGCGTTCAGCGCCTGCTCGATCGAGTACAGGTACGCGTAGTCGCCGTCGGCGAACGGGAGGATCGACGGGCATGTCCCGTGCTCCGGCGCGATCTTCGGGTAGCCGACCAGCACGATGGTGGCCTGCGGCGACCTCGCCCGGATGCCCTGGACGACGATCGCGATCCGCGTCTGGGTCTGGGCGATCTTGGCCTTCAGCGTGTCCACGCCGTCGACCGTGAAGTGCGCCTTGCACGGCGCCCCGGTCGGGTCGGAGGCGCCCAGCCCGGGGCAGGTGCCGATGATGTCGCCGAAGACGCCGAAGTCGTTGCCGCCGATCCCGAGCGTCACCAAGTCCGTGTCCGGCGTCAGCGCGTCGAACTGCGGCGCGGCGGTGCCGAGGATCGTGCTCTGTGGCTGGGTCATGTTCGTGGTGTCAGCTCCGCCGCAGCTGACGTCGGTGAACCGGTGCACGCCGAGCGCTCCGGCCAGCAGCTTCGGGTAGTTGCTGTACGAGCGAGCGCACCCGAGCGACAACAGGTCGGCCAAGGGGACGAACGGCGCGGAGGTGTACGAGTCGCCGAGCGCAACGTACCGCTCGAAGCCGGTGGACATCGTGGAGCTTGGCGCGGCTGTGGCGGCAGTGGCAGGTAGCCCGGCCACCAGAGCGAGTGCTGCGCAGACAGCAACCAGACGGCGTAGCTTCACAAGACCTCCCCAGGCTCATCCAGTGCGCGGCCCACCATAAGTTGAGTCACCGCACGATTACAAGGGGTGATCGTGGACCTGGTGGAAGCAATCCAGGTCAGGCATGGAATCCTGCTGCCATGCGTGTCTGGCATGGATTGGACGAGGTGAGCCCGGACTTCGGGCCGACCGTCGTCACCATCGGCAACTTCGACGGCGTGCACCGGGGTCACCAGGAGGTGCTCGCGCACGCCCGCGCGCGGGCGGCCGAGTTGGGTGGTCTGCCGGTGGTGGCGATGACCTTCGACCCGCACCCGATGCGGGTCCTGCGGCCCGACCACGCGCCGCTGCAACTCAGCGACCCCGGCCGGCGCGCCGAGCTGCTCGGCGAGGCCGGCGCGGACGCGGTGCTGATCCTCCCGTTCACCAAGGAGGTGTCGCACTGGTCGCCGGAGGACTTCATCGAGCGCACGCTGGTGAACGCGCTGCACGCGAAGGCGATCGTGGTCGGTGAGAACTTCCGCTTCGGTCACAAGGCGGCCGGTCACGTCGACACGCTCGTCGAGGCGGGAACGCAGTACGGCTTCCAGGTCGAGGGTCTGAGCCTCGCGGGGGACGAGCAGCCCTGGTCGTCGACGTACGTGCGCCAGCGGCTCGCCGACGGCGACGTGGAGGCCGCCGCGGAGGCGCTCGGCCGCCCGCTGCGGGTCACCGGCGTGGTCGTCGAGGGCGACAAGCGCGGCCGCGAGCTCGGCTACCCGACCGCGAACATCCCCGCGGACCCGGGCGCAGCGGTCCCGCAGGACGGCGTGTACGCCGGGTGGCTCACCGTGCTGACACCGGCGCCGGGCGCCCCGGCGTACCCGGATCCGCTGCCCGCGGCGATCAGCGTCGGCAGCAACCCGACCTTCGACGGCGTGGACCGCCGGGTGGAGTCGTACGTGCTGGACCGCGACGACCTCGAGCTGTACGGCGCCACGGTCGCGATCGATTTCGTCGCCCGGCTGCGCGGTACGCAGATCCGGTTCGACAGCATCGACGAACTGCTGGTGCAGATGAAGGCCGACGTCGACGGTGCGCGACACCTGCTCAGCACCGATTAGCGACCGGTCAGGGCGATTAGGGCACCCCGTCCACGGACTGATACGCTGGCTGCTGCCGTCTGAACGGCCGCGGATCGAGAGTGCTCGGGTGAAGAATGCCCCGGTGCGCCGCGCAACGGAAATCGAGAGGAATCCTGTGTCATCTGTTGATGCCGCAACGAAGAAGAAGATCATGGGTGAGTACGCCCTGACCGAGGGCGACACCGGGTCCCCCGAGGTCCAGGTTGCGCTCCTGACGCACCGCATCGCGCACCTCACCGAGCACCTGAAGGAGCACAAGCACGACCACCACAGCCGTCGTGGCCTGTTGCTGCTCGTCGGTCAGCGCCGCCGGCTGCTGAACTACCTGGCGAAGAAGGACATCAACCGCTACCGGTCCCTGATCGAGCGGCTCGGCCTTCGCCGATGACTTCGCGAGGAGCGGCCCCCGAAACTCGGGTGGCCGCTCCTGGCGTATCCACGCCCTGGCGTGCCAGGGACAATTGAATACAGTACTGAATATCGAAGCACGTAAGACGTACGAGGCGACGCGAAGCGCGTGGCGGGACAACGACCGGTCCTCGGTAGTGGCTTTCGGGTGAACAGCGAAGCTGGACTCCCGCGGGCCTCGATCGAAGACCGGCATCCCGGAAGCTCGCGCCTCGCAGTCGTCACACTGTGAGAGAGGGGTATCCCGTGTCGGGATCCACACGCGCGCCCATGGAGGGCGCCGAATTCGCTGAGGCCGTCATCGACAACGGCAGCTTCGGCACCCGCACCATCCGCTTCGAGACGGGCCGTCTGGCCCAGCAGGCCGCGGGCTCCGCGGCTGCCTACCTCGACGGCGACACGATGGTGCTTTCGGCCACCACGGCCAGCAAGAAGCCCAAGGACCAGTTCGACTTCTTCCCGTTGACGGTGGACGTCGAGGAGCGGATGTACGCCGCGGGCCGCATCCCGGGCTCGTTCTTCCGCCGGGAGGGCCGTCCTTCCGAGGAGGCCATCCTGACCTGCCGGCTGATCGACCGCCCGCTGCGGCCGTCGTTCGTGTCCGGCCTGCGCAACGAGATCCAGGTCGTCATCACGGTCCTGGCGCTGAACCCGGACAAGCTGTACGACGTACTCGCGATCAACGCGGCGTCGATGTCCACCCAGATCGCCGGGCTGCCGTTCTCGGGCCCGATCGGCGCCACCCGCGTCGCGCTGATCGGCACCCAGTGGGTCGCCTTCCCGACGCACACCGAGCTCGAGGACGCCGTCTTCGACATGGTGGTCGCCGGTCGTGTCACCGAGTCCGGTGACGTCGCGATCATGATGGTCGAGGCCGAGTCGACCCCGACCACCTTCGACAAGGTCGCCGGTGGCGCGCAGGCGCCGACCGAGGAGATCGTCGCCGAGGGCCTCGAGGCCTCCAAGGCGTTCATCAAGACCCTGGTCGAGGCGCAGTCCGAGCTGGCGGCCAAGGCCGCGAAGCCGACCGGTGAGTTCCCGGTCTTCCCGGACTACCAGGACGACGCGTTCGCCGCCGTCGAGGCTTCCGCGAGCGAGGAGCTCGCGCAGGCGCTGACCATCGCCGGCAAGCACGAGCGCGACGACGCCACCGACGCGGTCAAGGCCGCCACGGTGGACAAGCTGGCCGCCGACTTCGAGGGCCGCGAGAAGGAGCTGTCCGCAGCCTTCCGCTCGCTGACCAAGAAGCTGGTCCGGCAGCGGGTGCTGAAGGACAAGGTCCGCATCGACGGCCGCGGGCTGGCCGACATCCGGCCGCTGAAGGCCCAGATCGGCGTGCTCCCGCGGGTGCACGGCTCGGCGCTGTTCGAGCGCGGCGAGACCCAGATCATGGGTGTCACCACGCTGAACATGCTCCGGATGGAGCAGCAGCTGGACACGCTCTCCCCGGAGACGCGCAAGCGGTACATGCACAACTACAACTTCCCGCCGTACTCGACCGGTGAGACCGGCCGGGTCGGTTCGCCGAAGCGCCGCGAGATCGGTCACGGCGCGCTGGCCGAGCGGGCCCTGGTGCCGGTGCTGCCGTCGCGCGAGGACTTCCCGTACGCGCTGCGTCAGGTGTCCGAGGCGCTCGGTTCGAACGGGTCGACCTCGATGGGTTCGGTCTGCGCCTCGACGCTGTCGCTGCTGAACGCCGGTGTGCCGCTGAAGGCCCCGGTCGCCGGTATCGCGATGGGTCTGATCTCCGGTGAGATCGACGGCGAGACGCAGTACGTCGCGCTCACCGACATCCTGGGCGCGGAGGACGCGTTCGGCGACATGGACTTCAAGGTCGCCGGTACGAAGGACTTCGTCACCGCCCTGCAGCTGGACACCAAGCTGGACGGTATCCCGGCCAGCGTGCTCGGCGGCGCGCTGACCCAGGCCAAGGACGCCCGCCTGACGATCCTGGACGTGATGGCCAAGGCCATCGACGCGCCGGGTGAGATGAGCGAGTTCGCGCCGCGGGTCATCTCGGTGAAGGTCCCGGTCGACAAGATCGGCGAGGTCATCGGCCCGAAGGGCAAGATGATCAACCAGATCACCGAGGACACCGGCGCCGATATCTCGATCGAGGACGACGGCACCGTGTACATCGGCGCGACCGACGGCCCGTCGGCCGAGGCGGCCCGGGCCGCGATCAACGCGATCGCGAACCCGACCATGCCGGAGAAGGGCGAGCGCTACCTGGGCACGGTCGTGAAGACGACCAACTTCGGTGCGTTCATCAGCCTGCTGCCGGGCAAGGACGGCCTGCTGCACATCAGCAAGCTGCGTCCGCTGGCCGGTGGCAAGCGCGTCGAGGCCGTCGAGGACGTGCTCTCGGTGGGGCAGAAGCTCCAGGTCGAGATCGCCGAGATCGACGACCGCGGCAAGCTCTCGCTGATCCCGGTCATCGAGGGTGAAGACAAGTCCGAAGAGAAGGCTGCCGAGTCCGCCGAGTGATTCGAGCAACCACCAGCACGCTGCTGAGCCCGGAGGCGGGCGGTCCGGTCAAACGGACCGTCCTGCCCTCCGGGCTTCGCGTGCTCTCCCAGTCGGTACCGGGCTTCCGCTCGGTCACGTTCGGCCTCTGGGTCGGCGTCGGCTCCCGCGACGAGCCGGAGCAGCTGGCCGGTGCGACGCATTTCCTCGAACACCTGCTGTTCAAGGGCACCGAGCGCCGCGACGCACTGGAGATCTCCGCCGCGATCGACGCGGTCGGCGGCGAGATGAACGCGTTCACCGGCAAGGAGTACACCTGCTACTACTCGCGGGTGCTCGACTCCGACCTGCCGCTCGCGGTCGACGTCATCTGCGACATGATCACCTCCGCCACGCTGACGGACGCGGACGTGGAGAGTGAGCGCGACGTCATCGACGAAGAGATCGCGATGCACGCCGACGAGACGTCGGACCACATCCACGACCTGTTCGCCGAGCAGCTGTGGGGCAAGTCCCCGCTGGGTCGTTCGATCACCGGTACGCCGGAATCGGTCGCCGGGCTGTCCCGCCAACAGGTCGTCGGCTGGTACCGGCGCCGCTACAAGCCCTCCAACATCGTCGTCTCGGTGGCCGGCAACGTCGACCACGCCGACGTGGTCCGCCTGGTCCGCAAGGCGTTCGAGCGGCACTGGGTGACCGCCGAGGCCGAGCCGGCAGCTGTACGACGGGGTGCCGGCAAGACCGTTCCGACGTACGGCGGGGTGCAGGTGCACCACCGTGACGTCGAGCAGGCGCACCTGGTGCTTGGGATGCCCGGGCTGGTCCGGAGCGACGAGCGCCGCTACATCGCCGGCGTACTGCACGGGATCGTCGGCGGCGGGATGTCGTCGCGGCTGTTCCAGGAGGTGCGGGAGAAGCGCGGACTGGCGTACTCGGTGTTCACGTTCGGTTCGGCGTACGCCGATTCGGGTATGGTCGGCGTGTACGCGGGCTGCCTGCCGAAGAAGGCCCCCGAGGTCCTGGACGTGATCCGCGGCGAGCTCGAGTCGATTGCCCGCGGCAACATCACGCCCGACGAACTGCTCCGCGGCAAGGGCCAGATGCGCGGCTCGGTCGTGATGGGCCTCGAGGACACCGGCGCCAAGATGACCCGGATCGCGAAGGCCGAACTCGTGTACGGCGAACTCCCCACCGTCGACGAGATCCTGCACCGCATCGACTCCGTCACCCTCGACGACGTGACTGCCCTGGCCGCCGACCTCTATGTCGGCACCCCCGCCCTCACCGTCATGGGCCCCTTCCAGGAAGACACCACCGCCTTCACCGTCTGAATGGTCAGCTGATTCCCAGCAGAGCGAGGAAGGCGGACGCGGCTGGAGAGCGGCCGGCCGAGCTCCAGACGACGTACTCGATCCGCCCGGGCGCCTCAGTGATCTCGACCGTGGCGATGCCGGTCAGCTGTGGCGCATAGGTCGAGGCGAACAAGGCGACGGCGAGCCGTTCGCTGACGAGCCGCGCCATCAGCTCGGCGGTGCTCACCTCGAAGGCGACGTCGCGGACGAGTCCGGCGGCCTCGAAGGCCTGGTCGCTCTGCAGACGACCGGCGGTCCGGGGCGGCAGATCCACGAACACCTCGCTCGCGAGCTGTCGCAGCGTCACCGACGACTCGGCCGCGAGCGGGTGATCGGGCGGAACCACCGCGACCAGCCGGTCGCGGGCGAGTTCACGCGTCTCCACGCCCTGAGGTCGAGCGGTCGTGGGCAGCCCGAGGAAGGCCACGTCGAGGACGCCTTCCTTGACCTGTTCGGCCAGTTTTCGCTCGCACCGACGCGCAGCGAGATCCGTACGTCGGGGTACTCACGCCGGAAGTCCCGCAGCGCTGCGGGAATGTCGACCGCGGCGACGGTCGGGATGAGCCCGACGGCGAGCCGTCCGCGGACCAGGCCGACCGCGGCGGCGGCCTCTGCGGCGGCCCGCTCGGCGGCATCCAGGCACTGACGGGCCGCAGGCAGGAACGCCGTACCGGCCGGTGTCAGGCGCACCCGCCGGCTGGTGCGGTCGAACAGCCGCGCGCCCAGCTCCCGCTCCAGCCGGGCGATCTGGTGGCTGAGCGCGGACTGCACGACCAGGCACCGTTCGGCGGCGCGGGTGAAGTTGTTCGTCTCGGCGACCGCGACGACGTACCGGAGTTGCTGGAGTTCCATGGAACTATCTTGAATCACGATCGATGGCGTGACGAACATGTGTTGGACTCATTGATCACCGCGGCCGGAAACTGCCAGGGTGACCAATCAACCTATCCTCACGAAGCAACGGGCCTCGACGACGCGCCCGTGGCTGGGGGTCGCCGCGATCACCGCCAGCCTGTTCGTCTTCCTGACCACCGAACTGATGCCCGTCGGCCTCCTCACCCCGTTGAGTACCAGCCTCAGCGTTCCGGTCGGGGTCGCCGGCCTGATGGTGACGCTGTACGGCGTCTCGGCCGGCCTCGGCGTGCCGTTCATCGTCGCGTGGAGCCGGCGGGTCAATCGCCGCATCCTGCTCTCCGTCCTGTTGTCGGTGCTGACCGTGGGAAACCTGGTGACCGCGATCGCGCCGAACTTCCCGCTGATACTGGCCACCCGGCTGTGCATGGGCTTCGCCAGCGGGGTGTTCTGGGCGATCGGCGTCAGCATGGCGATGCGCCTGGTGGCCGAGCGCGACGCGAGCAAGGCGGCCGCGGTCGTCATGTCCGGCATCTCGGTCGCGGCGGTCGTCGGCATCCCGCTCGGGATCTTCCTCGAGAGCCGGACCGACTGGCGCACCACCTTCCTGCTCTGGTCGGGGCTGAGCCTGCTCGTCCTGGCCGCGGTCGTCGCCGCGATTCCCTCGTTGCCGTCCGACAACGCGGTGCCCGTGCGGGCAGTGTTCGCGCTCCCGGTCAGCAACGCGCGGCTCCGGCTGGTGATGCTGATGGTGATGCTGTTCGTACTCGGGCACTTCGGCGCCTACACCTTCGTCCGGCCTTTCCTGGAAGGCGAGTCGGCTGCGTCACCGGCGTTCATCACCGCCGTGCTGATGGCGTACGGCGCGGCTGGGGCGGCCGGCAACTTCATCGGCGGACGTGTGGTGTCCTGGAACAGCCGCGCCGGTTTCATGGCGGGCTGCGCGGGTGCCGCCGCGGCCATGGTGCTGTTACTGGCAGTCGGTCAGTGGCCGGTTGGTCAGGTCGTCTCACTGGTGCTGTGGGGTACGTCGTTCGGCGTGGTCCAGCTGTGCCAGGTGAACCTCACGCAGGCCGCCGCTCCCGAGACCTTCGAGGCAGCCATGTCGCTCAACACGATGGCGTACAACACCTCGATCGCCCTCGGTGCTCTCTTCGGCGGACTGTTCGCCGATCATGCGGGCGTGAACAGCGTCATGTACTTCGGCATCGTGCTCATCGCCGCGTCGCTCCTGGTGACTCAGCTCCTCGCGCCGGGTAGGTTGAAGTGAAGACGTCATACGTGATCTGCCACTGGATCCCTGGACGCACGGGCTGGGCCTGCTTGCTGGGATGACACGCAATTTGCGGCCGACGCGATCCGCGCTGGAACACCGGCGCGGCTCCGGCCTGCCTTGCGAGGATCATCGTGCTCGATGCGTTCCGTACTGCCCGTGAATCGTTGACCGACGCCATCCGGATCACCCCGGGATGGCTCGCGACGTACTCGGTTCTCCAACTCCTGCTGGCGATTCTGCCTGGTGCGCAGGTGGTGCTGATCCGCGAGCTGGTCGATAGCGGTGACCTCTGGCGTCCACTGCTGGGGCTGACCGTGGTGGTCGGGTCGATGTATCCGCTGACCCAGGTGTCGAACGGCGTCGGCCAGCGGATGATGCTGCGTCTCCGGCTCGAGCTGCGGATCGAGCTTGCTCGCGTCGCCGCCCGGCTGAGCCCGAGCCGGCTGGCCGAGCCTGAGACGGTCCGCGACCTGGAGGCGAGTCAGACCGCGACGCACCCGATGAGTGACGTGGCCGGCAAGCCGGTGCAGTTGCTCAGCGCGGCGGCGACGTCCGTCGTACTGTGCGTGGCGATCGCGGCGATCAACCTGGTCTCCGGGCTGCTGGTCCTTGCTGCGTTGGCGCCGACCGTTCTCGCGTTCACGTTGATCTCGCGGATGGAGGCGCAGGGCTGGCCGCGGGTCGCCGAGCACGAGCGCAGAGCGGCGTACGCGACCGAGCAACTGATCCAGCAGCGCCCCGGGACCGAGCTCGCGGTGCTGGGATCGGGGTGGAAGGTGGCCGGCCTGGTCGCGAACAGCCGGGCGTCGGCGACTTGGGTTCTCGATCGGATGATCCGTACGGCGCTGTTGTACGAGCTGGGTGCGGCGCTGGTCACTGTGCTTCTCTTCGGGGGTGCGCTGATCGCTTTGGTGCGCGGCGGTGCGACTGGGGGAGCGGCGGCTGCGGCGGTGGCAGGCACGATCACCGGGTTGAACGCGATTCGTCAGTGTGGGTACGCGTTCGGCAGTATCGTCACCGCGGCTCCGCAGGCGGCGATCTACCGGCGGTTCGTGCGGAGCGTGTCTGCCGGGCCGCGCCACGCGGTGGTCCGGCAGGTCAATTCCGTTGCCTTGGACAACGTCACGTTCGGCTACCCGGGCGCGGCCGAGCCGACTCTTCGCGGCGTTTCCATCGAAGCCCACCGAGGCGAAATGATTGCGCTGGTCGGCGTGAACGGGGCGGGCAAGTCAACGGCGATCAACCTGCTGGTCGGCGCCTTGAGCCCCGGCAGCGGGCGGGTGCTGATCGACGGAGCGGACGCCGACGCGCTGGCGGAGGACGAGCGGCTCGCCCACTTCGGCCTGCTGGTGCAGGAGTTCGGACGCTTCGAGTTCACCCTCCGCGACGCCGTCGGCCTCGGCGCGCCGGACGTCGTCACGGACCAAGACATCCGCGACGCGCTAGCCGGCACCTTCGCCGCCGACATCCCGCTCGACACCCAACTCGGTCAGCAATGGGGCGGCACCGGCATCTCCGGCGGCCAGTGGCAGCGGCTGGCGCTCGCCCGGATCCGGCTGCGCGACGCCGGCGTCTGGATCCTCGACGAGCCGACCTCCGCGATCGACGCCGAGGCAGAGCACGAGATCTTCACCGACCTACGCCGTACCAGCGCCGACCGCATCACGATCGTCGTCTCCCACCGGGCCTGGACACTCCGCGAGATGGACCGCATCTACGTCATAGACAACGGCACAGTCGCCCAGCAAGGAACGTACGACGAACTGATGACCGACCCAACCACCCGCTTCCCCCGCCTCTTCGCCACCCAAGCCCTCACCCAAACCGCCCGTACCGCGGTCATCGGCCTCGCCTCGGGTCTGGGGAGCATTACCCACCCATAACGGCAGCTGCACTCCCCGCACCCACCCGGAGGGATCGCGGTGCGTGCCAGCGATCAACTTTGAGCGCGGGTCAACCAGAATTCGCCGCGGAACACGGTTGATCGGTGCCCAAGGTGGCCACAGCCGGCTTCGGACGGCGGGGCGGGCGGCTCGACCACTGACTTATCGCGCGAATTTCCGGCGCGTCACACGAGCGGTGACACAACCCGCTGTTCGGTGGTGGACCGGCGGATGTTGTTGACTTGGGTGGTGAGTGGGGTCCGGCGGTTTGCACGAGTGGCCTGGGGTGCGGGGCGACGGCTGTCTGTTCTCACGGTTGGCATGGTTGTGTTGGCGGCTGGGGCGCCGGTGGGGATTGCGGTGGCGCTGGGGCAGGTTGTTGCGGGGGTTGCTCGGGCGGATCGGGCTCACGCGGTGGGTTGGGCTGTGGTGGCCGGTGGGTGTTTGTTGCTGCAGTGGCTTGGTGGGGCGTTGCAGCGGGCGGCGGCGACTGCGTTGGGGGAGCGGGTCGATGCGGTGCTGCAGCACGAGTTGATGAGGACTGTGGCCGCGCCTAGTGGCGTGCGGCACTTGGAGGATCCCGCGACGGCGGCGCTGGTGGAGGTCGGGCGTGACACGTTGCGGGCGGACTGGGCGCGGCCGGGTCGGCTCGCGAGCACGATCGGCGGCCTAGCCACCGGGCGGATCATTCTGCTGGCCTCGGGCATCATTCTCGCCGGTTTCCATTGGTGGCTCGGCGCGGGTTTGCTCGTGGCCGGCGTCTGGGCGGCGTACGAAGACCGGGTCGCCTCCCGCACCGAGGCCGGGCACCACTACGGCGCAACGGAGTCCGCGCGCCGGATGCGGTACTTCAACGACCTGGGGACCACACCGCCGGCCGCCAAGGAGATCCGCCTGTTCGGCTTGCCGGAGTTCGTCGTCAACAGGCATGGGGAGACCTGGGCCGCAACGATGCAGCGCGTTCTGACCCCGGCCGGCCGTCGTCCGCTGATTGCGACTGCGTTCCTGGGCGTCGTCGTGCTCGGCGGCATCGTGCTCGTGGTCCGCGAGGCGATGGCAGGGCGCCTCGCCGCCGGCCCGACAGCGACGTACGTCCAGACGTTCCTAGTCGCGCTGGGCGGCATCCAGCAGTCGTCCTGGTCTGGCCTGCAGACAGAGCTCGCCCTCGCAACCCTCGATCGGTACGACGAGGCGATGCGCGCAATCGCACCGACAACCGCTCCCGCTGGTGGATCGCAGCCGGCAACCGGGATGCCGCAGCGCGAGATCGCCTTCCGTAGCGTGTCTTTCGGCTATCCGGGCACGAGCCGCCGGGTACTGAAGGACCTCGACCTGGTGATTCCAGCCAGGCAATCGCTCGCAGTCGTCGGCGCCAACGGTGCCGGCAAGACCAGCCTCGTCAAGCTCCTGTGCGGTCTATACGAACCGACCGAAGGCTCCATCCTGATCGACGGTGTCGAGTTGCAAGACCTCGACACCGACGACTGGCGGCGCACGCTGGCGGTCGTCTTCCAGCAGCCCCTGCGGCTGCCGATGTCGGCGTACAGCAATGTCCGGTTCGGCCGCGGTGATGCAGACATTGAGGTCGCAGCCGAGCGGGCAGGAGCGACAAGCATTGTCGAGGCGCTGCCGAACGGCTGGGACACGGTGCTCTCAGCCGAGTTCGATGGCGGTGTCGAGCTGTCCGGCGGAGAGTGGCAACGACTGGGTCTCGCGAGAGCGCTGTACGCCGTCCAACAGGGCGCATCCGTACTGGTACTGGACGAGCCCGCCGCGCACCTGGACGCGCGCTCCGAAGCCGAGCTGTACCGGCGTTTCCTGGACCTGACCGCCGGGCTGACCACGATCCTGATCTCACACCGCTTCTCCACGGTGCGCCAGGCGTCCTCCATCGTCGTACTTGACGAAGGCAGGGTGATCGAGCAGGGATCGCACGACGAGTTGCTCGAGCGAGACGGCACGTACGCCCACCTGTTCCGCCTTCAAGCGGCCCGCTTCGAGGGAGGCCCGGAATGAAGTCGTGGGTCGCCACAGCGCGTCTGCTGATCGGGCTCGGCTGGGAGATCGGTCCCGGCCTGTTCACGCTCTACACAGTCGTCACGATGTCGAGTTTCATCAGCCCGCTGCTCGTCGCACTCGGCGTACGGCCACTGGTCGACGGCGTAGTGTCCGGCGAACCGCGGCAGGTGGTTGCCGGAGGCATCGCTGTCGCCGTCGCACTGACCTTCGTACTGGTGGCCCCGATCGGCTATCGCTGGGCAACGATCCGGATGCGCGAGCGCTCCAGCTTCGTCGCCGAGCGCAGGGTACTGAGGCTGGCCGCGGGTGCGCCGCAGATCCACCACTTCGAGCGGCCCGAGTTCCTGGACCGGCTGCAGACCCTGCGGCGGGAGGCGCCGGACCTCGCGGACAGCGTCACGATGCCGTTCATCGGCCTGTTCGTCGTGGCCCAGTTGGTGATCAGCACTGTCCTGCTGGCAGACCTGAAGCCGGTGCTGGTGGTGCTCCCATTGGTCGCGATTCCCTCGCTGTGGTTGAGCCGCCGGGCCGAACGGATCCGCCGACGGTCGGAGCTGGAGGCGGCTCCGCAGCGGCGGCTCGCGCAGCAACTCTTCATGCTGTCGGTCGCTCCGACCTCGGCACAGGAGCTGCACGTCGCGTCAATGGGCGACGAGCTGCTCCATAGCCACCGCGAAGCCGCGGACAAGGCCAACTCAATCGCTCACCACGCGCTCTTCCGATCGGTCCTGATCGGGTCCGTCGGCTGGTCGGTGTTCCCGCTCGCGTACGTCGGCGCAATGGTGCTGATCCTTCACGAGGCGAGTGTCACCCCAGGCGACGTGGCCTTGGCGCTCGCGCTGGCCGGCGCCGTGGTGAGCGCGGCGAACCGCATCCTCGACCTGGCAGGCACCGTACTGCAGGTGCGCACAACGGCCGAGCACTACTTCTGGCTTGCGCAGCAGGCCGAAAAGGAACCAAGCACCGCGCCGACGCCGGATCGCCTGGTGCACGGCATCGAACTGAAACAGGTCACCTTCGGCTACGGAACAGATCGCCTCGCACTCCCCGGGACCGACCTGTTCCTCCCGGCCGGCCGCACGGTCGCCATCGTCGGCGAGAACGGCGCGGGCAAGTCGACCCTGGTCAAGCTCCTCACCGGCATGTACCGGCCCGCCTCGGGTGCGGTCCTGGTCGACGGCGTCGATCTCGCCACGATGGATCTCGAGCAGTACCGGCAGAAGGTCAGCGCCGGTTTCCAGGACTTCGTCAGGTACCAGTTGACGGTCGGCGACGCCGTCGCGGTCGGCGGACTGTCCGAGCCGCCGGACCAGGTGCGGACCGCCCTCAGCAAGGCGGATGCGAGCTTCGTGGACACGTTGCCGCAGGGCCTCGACACCCAACTCGGTACGTCGTGGGTCGACGGCGTCGAACTCTCCGGCGGGCAATGGCAGAAGCTGGCGATCGCCCGCGCACTCGTCCGTCCGGCGCCGTTGCTGATGATCATGGACGAGCCGAGTGCATCGCTGGATCCGCAGACCGAAGCGGCTGTCTTCGACCGGTTGGCCGCCGAGGCACGGGCCGGACGTTCCGACGGGCGGATCACGTTGCTCATCTCACATCGCTTCTCAACAGTGCGCTCGGCGGACCTCATCGTGGTACTGGAAAACGGCCGAGTGACCGAGTCCGGTTCGCATGAAGAGTTGATGGCGCGCGACGGGATGTATGCGGAGCTTTACCGTCTGCAAGCGGCCGGCTACCGGTAAGTGCGCAACTGTGCGCAGAGGCGGGTTTTGACCAGATCTGACCTGTCATCTGATGACTCTGGCGTACTGATCTGATTAAGTGGGTGCTCGCTCCGCAAGTGAGGGCTGGTCATCTGAGGTCTTGGCAAAGTAACGCCTGAGTTACGCGCCGCCGCTTTGCGCCTGACAACGTTGACATGTGCAGTTTCGACCAGCCACCATGACGCTTGATCCGCCCGCCTAGCGGCCCTCCCGCCGAGGAAGTTGGTTTGACCGTGCGACGTCTGACTGGGGTAGTGGGGGTGGCACTCGGATTAGCTCTGGTGCTCGCCTCGTGTGGAGACGGGAAGAGCAGCGGCTCCGGCAGTGGCTCGGGCAGCAAGAGCGAGGTCATCGCGATCGCTGCCGACCCGCTGGAGTACATCAACCCGCTGAACGAGAACGGCAGTCCGGGCATCCAGATCGCGATGGCGATGTTCGCCCCGCTGGTGACCACGGACCCGGAGACCGGCAAGCTGCAGAACGTGATGGCCGACTCGGTCACGCCGGACAAGACCAGCCAGACCTGGACGATCAAGCTGAAGGCCGGCAACACCTTCCAGAACGGCCAGCCGCTGACCGCGAAGGACTACGTGGACAGCTGGAACATGACCGCGATGGGCTCGAACGCCTGGAAGAACAACGGCTTCTTCTCCAAGGTCGACGGGTACGACGCCCTGAACCCGCCGACCCCGGACGGCGCCACGCCGAAGCCGACCGCGGTGAAGACGCTGAGCGGCCTGAAGCAGATCGACGACCTGACCTTCTCGGTCAAGCTCAAGGTGCCGTTCTCACAGTTCGGCCTGACGCTGCAGTACCTCGGCCTCGCGCCGCTGCCGGAAGAGGTGCGGAAGAACCCGGACGCGTACAAGCGCAAGCCGATCGGCAACGGCCCGTTCAAGCTCGCCGCCGACTGGAACGCCGGTGACGACATCAAGCTGGCCAAGTGGGACGGTTACAAGGGCCCGCTGGTACCGCAGGCCGACGAGATCACGTACCGGTTCATCGCGAACGCTGACACGGCGTACAACGAGTTCCTGGCCGGCAACGTGGACTTCGTCGACGTGCCGTCGACCAAGGTGAAGAGCTTCAAGACCGACGCCCCGGACCAGTGGGTGACCAGCATCAGCTCCGGCGCCAACTACCTGGTGATCCCGGCCTGGGACCCGCGGTTCAAGAACCCGAAGCTGCGGCATGCGTTCTCGGAGGCGATCGACCGGAAGGCCTTCGCGGACCTGGTCGGCCTGTCCGAGCCCGCCAAGGGTCTGGTTGCGCCGGACATGGCCGGATACCGCGACAACGCCTGCAAGTACTGCGATTTCGACGCCACCAAGGCCAAGCAGCTGCTGCAGGAGGCCGGCGGTTTCTCCGGCCCGCTGAACATCAACTACAACACCTCGTCGGCGACCGGCCAGATCTTCGCCGAGGCGATCGGCAACATGCTCCGCCAGAACCTCGGCCTGACCGTCAAGTACACCGGCAAGCAGGGTTCGGAGATCACCGAGCTGGCGGACTCCCACAAGCTGGACGGTCTGCGGTTCTCCGGCTGGGGTCACGACTACCCGTCGATCGAGGACTACCTGACGCCGATGTTCAAGTCCAACGGTGACGCGAACTTCGCCCAGTACGCCAACCCGGCGCTCGACGCCGTACTGGCCAAGGGTGACGCCGAGCCGGACCCGGAGAAGGCGATCAAGCTGTACCAGCAGGCCGAGGACATCGCGCTCGAGGACATGCCGCTGATCCCGCTCTACACGAAGTCGAACGCGTACCTGCACTCGGCGAAGATCGAGCCGCGGGTCTCGAAGTTCGTCGGCGTCTCGGCGCTCTGGGCCACGTTCAATTGACGTCCTCCCCGACCGTGATGGTCGGAGATTTCAACTACTACGTGGAGGTAGTGAGTTGAGGTTCACGCTTCGGCGGGACCCGTGTGGGCGTCTCTCGGCGTGCGCTGACGGCCCGTCCGGCCGCGATGTTGATGGCTGCGTTCACGTCGGCATTGGCCTGGTGTCCGCAGGCTGCGCACCGGAAAACCGCTTGGCTCTTGCGGTTCTCCGGTGCGCGATGCCCGCAGGCGCTGCAGGTCTGCGAGGTGTACGCGGGGTTGACTCTCTCGACCCGTCCGGCAGCTTTGTGCTCGAGGCGTCGCACCAGAGCTCCCCAGCCATTGGCACGAATGCCGCGGTTGAGTCGCGCCTTGGCGCGGCGCCGATTCGGGAGATAGATTCCCGGTCGCGCAGAATCCGGCTTTGGCTTCGGTCGCCTGGTCATCTGGGTAAGGCGAAGGTCTTCGACTCGAACGATGTCGAAGCGCCGCGCGAGATCGCTGCTGGTCTTCTCGACCCAGTCCTTGCGGCGATCGGCGCCGCGAGCGCACAGCTTGGCAATCGCCGCCTGCGTTCGTTGTCGTCGGCCGGACCCGCGGTGACAGCGAGCCAGTCGGCGTTGCAGGCGTTCAAGCCGAGCCTGCTCGGTGATCGACAGTCCCGGACACCGCAGCAGTTCGCCAGTGCTCAACGCCGCGGACACCGCGACGCCGCGGTCCACGCCGACAATCTCGCCCGTACCGGGTGGAGGGATCGGGGCGGGGATGACAGCGAAGGCGATGTGCCAGCGACCAGAGCGGTCGCGGGTGATGCGGTACGACTTCGCGTCGGGTACGGCGCGAGACAGCCGGAATCGTACCCAGCCAGTCTTGGGTATCAGTGCCTGCGCCCATTTCCGGCTCACCTTCACGATCCGGGACGCCTGGGCGCCGACGATCCGGAATCCTTCGTGGAGGTCAGCCTTGCGCCACTTCGGTCGCCTATGGATCCCGGCGTAGAAGTGCTGGATAGCTTGGTCGAAATCCCGCAGCGCCTGCTGCTGCACGGTTTGCGACCCTGCGCGCAGCCAGCCCGACGCGGCTCGAGCTTCGGTCAACTGCCGACACTGTTCGGCAAAGCCCGGTGTTCGAGGTTTGTCGGCGGTCCACATCGACCATTGCTCGAGCGCCAGATTCCACACGTAGCGCGCATGTTGACAGTGCTTCAACAACGTAACTTGCTGTGCGGGGGTCGGGTAGAGCCGGAACCGGGACATGGCACTCATCGAATCAGCCGGCGCCGACATTTCCCTGTCACTGAGGGGAGGAAGCCGCGGTTCCTCCGGGCCTTGAGCAACGGGCGCCAGTCGCGGCAATACCAATGATCCGTTTTATCCTGCGCCGTGCACTGGCGGCGGTACCGATCGGTGTGCTGGTGACGCTGGGGGTCTTCGCGCTCGTCTTCGCGATGCCCGGGGACCCCCTGCGGGAGCTGGCCGGCGACAAACCGATCCCCGCCGCGGTGCTGGCCGCCAAGCGCGCGCAGTACCACCTGGACGATCCGTTCATCGTCCAGTACCTGCTGAGCATGAAGGACATCCTCACCGGCCATTTCGGTACGACGTTCGCGGGTGCGGACATCGCCGACCAGCTCCGGCTGCGGATCCCGGTGACGCTGAAGCTGACGCTGCTTGCGAACGCCGTCCAGTGGACGCTCGGCCTGTTCTTCGGGATCTACGCCGGCTTCAAGCGCAACGGCTGGGTCGACCGGTCGTTGCTGCTGGCAACACTCGTGCTGCTCGCGGTGCCCGGACTGGTGGCGTACTTCGCCGCGCAGTACCTGTTCGGGGTCGAGCTGAAGTGGTTCCCGGTGTCCGGTGTGCTGGAAGGGTTCCCGCGCTCGTACCTGCTGCCCGCGCTGGTGATCGGCGTCCTCGGGTTCGCCGGCCTGGCCCGGCTGCTGCGGACGTCGATCGTGGAGACGGTGAACGCCGACTTCGTGAAGACCGCGCGGGCCAAGGGTCTCGGCGAGCAGCGGGTGCTGTGGCGGCACATCCTGCCGAACGCGCTGCTGCCGGTGGTCACATTCATCGGGCTCGACCTGGCCGGCATGTTCGGCGGCGCGATCATCACCGAGAGCATCTTCAACCTGCCTGGGCTCGGCCAGTTCATGTTCCAGGCGATCAAGCTGAAGGAAGGCGGTGTCGTGGTGCTGCTGTCCACGCTCGCGTTCATCTCGTTCATCCTGATCAACCTGCTGATCGATCTCCTGTACGGCGTCCTGGATCCGAGGGTGCGCAATGTCTGAACAGATCACCGCGGCGGTCGGCGCCGAGGCGCAGGAAATCGGCGACGGCCGCACCCTGTCCAACCGCGAGCTGCTCCGGGCGCTGCTGCGCAAGCCGCAGTTCATCGTCTGCAGCCTGCTGCTGCTCGCGTTCTTCACGATGGCGGCGGTGCCGAAGCTGTTCACGTCCGCCGATCCGCGGTTCTGCGAGCTGGCCAAGAGCCGGCAGGGCCGCGGCTCGGGGCACCCGTTCGGGTTCGACATCCAGGGCTGCGACTACTTCGCGAACGTGATCTACGGCGCGCGGCCGTCGGTGCTGGTCAGCATCTGCGCGAGTTTCGGCGTGTTCGTGCTGGCCGGATCGCTCGGTCTGCTGGCCGGGTACTTCCCGGGTTTCGTGGACGGCCTGATCTCGCGGACCGCCGACGTACTGTTCTCGATCCCCGGCATCGTGGTGCTGATCGTGATCCTGAACTCGGTCGCCAACCGGAGCATCTGGATCATCGTCGGCGTCATCCTGCTGATCGGCTGGCCGGGTGGGATGCGACTGATGCGGGCCACGGTCTTCTCGGTCCGCAACCGCGAGTACGTCCTGGCGGCCCGGTCGATCGGCGTGCCGCCGGTGCGGATCCTGCGCAAGCACGTGTTCCCGAACGCGATGGCGCCGCTGCTGGCGATGACCACGCTCGGCATCGGCGGCATGGTGGGGCTCGAGGCCGCGCTGACGTTCCTCGGGGTCGGGCTGCAACCGCCGTCGATCTCCTGGGGCTCGCAGTTCGGCGTCGCGGCGTCGTACCGGGACACGCCGCACCTGTTCATCTGGCCGGCGCTGTTCATCTCCACGATGACGATCTCGTTCATGATCATCGGCGACTCGATCCGGGACGCCCTCGACCCGAAACTCATGCGATGACTGCTACTGGCGAAGTACTGCTCAAGGTCGACAATCTGTCGGTCGAGTTCGACACGCCGCACGGGCCGGTGCGGGCCGTGGACGGGGTGTCCTGGCAGGTGCGGGCGGGGGAGATGCTGGCGATCCTGGGCGAGTCCGGGTCCGGGAAGAGCGTCTCGACGCAGGCGCTGACCGGGATCCTGGAGATGCCGCCGGGCCGGATCGTGTCCGGTACGGCGGAGTACCGCGGCGCGGACCTGATCCAGATGACCACCAGGGAACGGCGCCGGATCGTCGGCGACCGGATCACGATGGTGTTCCAGGACTCGCTGTCGGCGCTGAACCCGGTGCAGTCCGTCGGGACCCAGATCGCCGAGTGCTACCGGGTGCACCGCGGGATGTCGAAGCGGGACGCGATGAAGAAGGCCGCGGAGATGCTCGACCAGGTGCGGATCCCGGCCGCGGCGAAACGGGTCGGCGACTATCCGCACGAGTTCTCCGGCGGGATGCGGCAGCGCGTGATGCTGGCGATGGCGCTCGCGCTGGACCCCGACGTACTGATCGCCGACGAGCCGACCACGGCACTCGACGTGACCGTGCAGGCGCAGATCCTGGAGCTGATCGCCGACCTGCAGGCCGAGCGGGACATGGGCGTGGTGCTGATCACGCACGACCTCGGCGTGGTCTCGGACGTCGCCGACAACGTCGTGGTGATGTACGCCGGCCACGTGGTCGAACGGGCCGCGACGGCGGAGGCCCTCGAAAACCCGGTACACCCTTATACCGAAGGGCTGCTGGGCTCGATGCCGTCGGCCGACCTCAAGGGCCGCGAGCTGCCGACCATCCCCGGTACGCCGCCGTCGCTGCGGGCGATCCCGTCCGGCTGCGCGTTCCGGACCCGGTGCCCGATCGCGGTCGACGACTGCGCGGCCGAGGTGCCGCCGTTGCTGACGATCGCGCCCGGACGTGAGGCCGCGTGCATCCGGCGTACGTCGCTAGCCGCGAAGGAGGCTGTCTGATGGCCGAAGAGTTGCTGGTGGCAACGAACGTCGTGAAGCACTACGACATCAGCCCGGCGCTGAACTTCGGCGCCAAGACCATCGTCCGCGCGGTCGACGGCGTCGACGTGACGCTGCGCAAGGGTGAGTCGCTCGGCATCGTCGGCGAGTCCGGCTGCGGGAAGTCGACGCTGGTCCGGCTGCTGGCCGCGCTGGAGAAGCCGACGTCGGGCCAGATCGAGTACGGCGGTGTGGACGTCAGCAAGCTCCGGGGCCGCGAGCTGCGGCGCTGGCGGCGCAACGTCCAGGTCGTGTTCCAGGACCCGTACTCCAGCCTGAACCCGCGGATGCGGGTCGGCGAGATCGTCGGCGAGCCCTACGGGGTGCACTCGGACGTGGGCAAGGGGGTCGACATCCGGTCCCGGGTCCGCGAGCTGCTCGAGCTGGTCGGTCTGCGGCCGGAGGACGAGACCAAGTTCCCGCACCAGTTCTCCGGCGGACAGCGTCAGCGGATCGGCATCGCGCGGGCGATCGCGCTGAACCCCGACGTACTGCTGTGCGACGAGCCCGTGTCGGCGCTCGACCTGTCCGTGCAGGCGCAGGTGGTGAACCTGTTGATGCGGCTGCAGCGCGAGCTCGGCCTGAGCATCATCTTCGTCGCGCACGACCTGTCCGTCGTCCGGCACGTCTCCGACCGGGTCGCGGTCATGTACCTCGGCAAGGTCGCCGAGCTGGGCGAGCACCAGCATGTGTACGACGTACCAGCGCATCCGTACACGCAGGCGCTGTTGTCCGCGGAGCCCGGTCTGGCGCGGCAGGGCCGGCAGCGGATCGTGCTGGCCGGTGACCCGCCGTCGCCGGTGATGCCGCCGTCCGGATGCCGGTTCCACACCCGATGCCTGCGGGCCGAGGCCAAGTGCAGTACCGACGTACCGGAGCTCCGGGAGATCAAGTCCGGCCAGACGGTCTCGTGCCACTTCGCGGAGGATGCGCAAACCGCTTACTCGACGGCCTGAGGGATAGCTGTCGGGTGATGGCCTAGGGTTGCGGCCGTGAGTACGGTTCTCTCGGCAAGCAGACGGTTTGTCCTGCTTGCCGGGGTGATCGTGGTGGCCGGTGGGCTGGCGGCGTGGTGGATTCTCACCGCGGGACGGGCCGCCAACGAAGGTTTCGACATCACCGACGAGGGCTACTACCTGCTCTCGTACCGGTGGTGGGACAGCAACCCGTTGGCGTTGACCGGCGTGCAGTATCTGTACGGCCCGGTGTTCGAGTGGTTCGGGTACGACATCGTGAAGCTCCGATTCTTCCGGCTGTTCACTGTGGTCGTCGTACACCTCGTTTTCGGCTACAGCTTGATGCGCTGGCTGCGCGGGCGACGGCCGGGGCTGCCACCGACGCGGCTGTGGGAAGCGGCGGGTACGGCGGTCGTTCTCGCTGCGGGCGGGATGTGTTACAGCTGGTTGCCGCAGTCGCCCGGGTACAACGATGTGGTGCTGCTCGGTGCGCTGACGCTGGTGTCCTGCGTGCTGTGGATGGCGACCGCGGTCGATCGCGGTACGCCGGTCCCGTACTGGATCTTCGTCGTCGCCGGTCTCGTGATCGGCATGATGGTGCTGGCCAAGTGGACGTCGGTCGTGGTGATCGGGCTGATCGTGATCACGGCGGTCGTCGCACTGGCTGGTCAGGGCGGACGAGCCGTTGCCCGCGGCATCGGTTTCGCGCTCGGCGGCCTGGCCCTCGTAGCGCTCGTCGTGCAGCTCTTCGTGGTGCGGCTGAACGTGGCGGTGCCGGGGATCCTCGACGTCAACAGGTTCATCGCCGGTACGTCGTACTCGCCGGCCGAGCTGCTGCAGCTCTACTGGTCGAGCACCATCAGACTGATCGGTCAGACGCTGAGCGCGCACGGCCTCCTGCTCCTCGCGACTGCCGTGGCGGTCATCGCGCGCTGGCGCCGGCTCCGGATCGCCGCCGCGATCTTCGCCTTGGCGGCACTGATCCTGTCCGTACGACGGGTTGTCGTCGACGACGGCGCAGTCGGCGGCTCGCAACACATCCCGATGTACGCCGAGACGCTGCTGGCCGCCGTACTGGTCGCCGTCGTGGCCGCAGCCGGCGCCGTGATCGCGGGCCGCGTCGGCGTCACGCCCCGCTCCCGGCTGAGCCGCGAGAACACGCGCACCTGGGTCATCCTCTCCCTGCTCGTGCTGCTGCCGCTCGTGCAGGCCTTCGGCACGAACACCCCGCTCTTCACGATCGGCTTCAACGCCTTCGCCGCCTGGGCCGCAGTTATGATCGCCGTCCTGACCGGCATCTGGGCGACCCCGATCGTCGCGCGGGCGACTGTCGGACTGGTGCTGGTCGGCTCCCTGGTCGCGACGTCGATGATCGCGTACACCGGTCTGTTCCGGTACCCGTACCGCTCCGTCGGCCACTCGCAGCTGACCGCGGCCACGACGATCCCCGCGTTGGACGGCATGTACCTGTCGCCACCGGCCGAGGAGAACTTCAGCCGCCTGGCCGCCGACCTCCGCCCGTACACCGAACCGCCCGGGCGGCCGATCCTCGCCTTCGACAAGATGGCCGGCCTGGTGCTGATGCTCGGCGGCCGCCCGCTCGGCGAGGCCTGGATCGCGCCGAAGGAACGCGCGCGAACCGCGGCCGGCGTCGAGGAGGTCTGCCGCAAGGAGCGTCCGTCGAGGCCGCCGCTGGTGATCCTGAACCGGGAGATCTCCGACCTGGAGATCAACGCCCTGCGCAGCTGCGGGCTGGACTTCCACGCCGACTACGAGCAACTGGCGCCAGCACGGGAGACGATCGGGCTGGAGGTCTGGATCCCGAAGGCCGAGCGGCCCGCCCAACCGGCCGGATGAGATCCTGAACCCCTCAGTTCGGACAGAAAGGTGTCGCATGATCAAGGTCGGTGTCCTGGGGGCCAAGGGCAGGATGGGCGCTCAGACGTGCCTCGCGGTCGAGGAGGCTGCCGACTGTGAGCTGGTGGCGCAGCTCGACCAGGGCGATGCGCTCGACGCGCTGACCGAGGCCGGTGCGGAGGTCGTCGTCGACTTCACCCGCCCCGAGGTCGTGATGGACAACCTGGCCTGGTGCATCGAGCACGGCATCCACGCGGTCGTCGGCACCACCGGCTTCGACGACGAGCGGCTCGCCACGCTGCGCGGGCTCCTCGAGAAGTCCCCGGAGACCGGCGTACTGATCGCGCCGAACTTCTCGATCGGCGCCGTGCTGATGATGCAGTTCGCCGCGAAGGCCGCGCCGTACTACGAGTCCGTCGAGATCGTCGAGCTGCACCACCCGGACAAGGTGGACGCTCCGTCCGGCACGGCCCGGCGTACGGCGGAACTGATCGCGGACGCCCGCCGCGAGGCCGGCTCAGGCCCGATCCCGGACGCCACCACGACGGCGCTCGACGGCGCCCGGGGCGCGGACGTCGACGGGATCCGGGTGCACGGCGTCCGGCTGCGCGGCCTGATCGCGCACCAGGAGGTGCTGTTCGGCGACGAGGGCGAGACGCTGACGATCCGGCACGACTCGATGGCCCGGGTCTCGTTCATGGCCGGCGTCCTGCTCGGCGTACGGCGGATCGGCGACGCGCCCGGCCTCACCGTCGGGCTCGAGCACTTCATGGATCTCTCCTGAGATGAGAGCCAAGCAGACCGCGATCCTGCTGGCGGTCGTGTTCGTCGCGTACGCCGTGCTGATCGGCTGGCGGGGCGTGCTGCTGATCAAGGTCGGTACGCCGGTGTCGGTCGTGCTCGGGCTCGCGGTCCTGGTGATCCCGCTGATCGGCGCGTACCTGGTCTGGCGCGAGATCCAGTTCGGGCGCCGGACCGAGGTGCTGGCGCGTGAACTGGAGGCGGCCGGCGGTCTGCCGGTCGACGATCTGCCGCGCCGGCCGTCCGGCCGGGTGGACCGGGCGGCCGCGGACGAGTCCTTCGGACGGTACAAGGCGGAGGCGGAAGCGGCCCCCGAGGACTGGCGGGTGTGGTTCCGGCTGTCGACGGCGTACGACGCCGCGGGGGACCGGAAACGGGCCCGGGAATCGATGCGAACCGCCATCGCGCACCACGATCGGACCGCATGAGTTCCGGGGCAGTTCCCCGGGATAACTGACAACGGGGTGCGGAACGCGATATTTTCGCAGTTACGTGGCAGCCGCCACGTAAAGGTCGGAGACTGGGTGGGGCCGTCCTGTGCCATCAGACGGATCTCGCCGCGGCACGGGCGACGTACAGGGGGCTGGGTTCGGCGGGCTACTGCGCCGGCACCGACGGGAGGCGGGGCTGTCGCAGGAAGCGCTGGCCGAACGAGCCGGTCTCAGCGTTGACGCGATCGCGGCGTTGGAGCGAGGCCGCCGGCGTGCGCCGCGGGCGCAGACGCTGCGTCTGCTCGCGGACGCGCTGCGGCTCGGTGAGCCCGAGCGGTCCCTGCTGACGGCGGCAGCGCGCAAGGAGGCCGGCTCCGCACGGCTGCCGATACGGCAACCGCCGGCGCCGACCAACGAGCTGATCGGGCGGACGACCGAGCTGACCGCGACGACGCGCCTGCTGGGGCAGCGACTGACTCGCTTGCTGACCTTGACCGGACCAGGTGGTGTCGGCAAGACCCGGCTGACGCTGGCCCTCGCGGGCGACGTGGCGGACAACTTCCCCGATGGCGTCTGCTGGGTGCCGCTCGCGTCGGTCACCGACTTCGCCGCGGTCGCTCCCGCCGTCGCCGCGTCGATCGGCATGCATCGGCTGGACAGCACGCGCCTGGTCGAGGAGATCGCCGAGCAGATCGGCCGGAGCACGATGCTCCTGGTGTTCGACAACTGCTCGCACCTGGTGGCGACAGTCGGGCAGGTCTGCTCGACCTTGCTCGAGTACTGCCCGAACTTGTCGATCCTCGCGTCCAGCCGCGAGTTGCTGCGGCTGCCGGGCGAGAGTGTGTACGTCGTACCCGCACTCTCCCTGCCGCACGACGAGGACCGGTTGGCATCGTCGGAAGCGGTGCGGCTGTTCGTCGAACGCGCCATCGCCCGCGGCTACGACCCGGCCGGCGAGCTCGACCAGGTCGCGCGTGTGGTGCGCCGCCTGGAGGGGATGCCGCTCGCGATCGAACTGGCCGCGGCGCGGACGAACGTCATGACGATCGAGGAACTGGCGAGCGAACTCGAGACGTCGTTCAGCATCCTGGCCGGCGGTCCACGCACCGCGTCCCCTCGCCAGCAGTCGATGTACGGCGCGATCGAGTGGAGCCACGCACTGCTCAGCGAGGCCGAGCGGGACGTGTTCGCCCGGCTGTCGGTGTTCTCCGGCGGCTGGACGCTGGGCGCGGCGGCAGCGGTCGTTCCCGGTGGTGCGACCCGGGTCGAGGCCCTCGACCTCATCGGACGCCTGGCCGACAAGTCGCTGATCCGGGTGGCCAGGCGCGGCGGCGTCGCGCGCTACTACATGCTCGGCGTGATTCGGGAGTTCGCAGCCGATCGCCTGCGGGCCGCGGGACAGACGGACGAGGCCGCCGAGCGGCACGCGCAGTACTACGTCGGTCTCGCCGAGGACTCGGAGAGCCGTCTGCGTGGGCCGGAGCAGGGGGAGTGGCTCGACCGGTTGGACCGTGAGCTCGCGAACCTGCGATCCGCGATGGCGTGGGCGCTACGGACCAGCTCGGTCGACGAGGCGCTCCGGCTGGCCGGTGGGCTGTGGCTGTTCTGCTACCTCCGCGGGCACTACGCCGAGGGCAGTCAGTGGCTCGAGCGTGCCCTGCAACTCGGCGACTCGGTGCCGCCCGAACGGATCGCGGACCTTGCGCCGGTGTGTGCGAAGGCGAACCTGGGCGCCGGGACGCTGGCGTTCCTCCAGTGCGAGTACGACGCCGCGACCGAGCGACTGCAGACCGCGCTGCGGCAGTACAAGGAGCTCGGCGACACGTCCGGTACTGCGTTGGTTCTCCAACGCCTCGGTGGCGTCGCACGCGAACGCGGCGACTACGAGGCAGCGGAGGACCTGCACTGCGAGAGCTACGACCTGTACGAGAGCCTCGGCGACCGGTCGGGGATGGCCTGGGCCCACAACCACCTCGGCTTCGTGGCCTGGCTCCGCGGCGATCTCGAGATCGGCGCGCGTCGGTGCCGACGAGCCCGCGACAGCTTCCGGGCCGTCGGTGACGGCGAAGGAACCGCCTGGTCGCTGATCAGCCTCGGCGCGATCGCGCAGTACGGCGGTGACCTGGTCGAGGCCGAGGACCTGTTGCAGGAGAGCCTCGCGCTGTCGCAACGGCTCGGCTATCGCGAGGGTGTCGCCTGGTCGCTGAACCAGCTCGGCATCGTCGAACGCCGGCGTGGCCTGACCGACCGCGCCGTACACCTGCTCGACGAAAGCCTGGCCGAGCATCGCGATCTGGGAGACCGGTGGCGGTCGGCCAGTGTGCTCGAGGAGCTGGCCGCCGTCGCGCAGCAACGCGATCGCAGCGAGTACGCCGCTTTCCTGCTCGGCGCGGCCGACGGGGTGCGAGAAGTCATCCGGGCGCCCGTACCAGAGATCGAGAAGGCAGGCTGCGAAACTACCCGAGCCGCGGTCGAAGCGTCGCTCGAGCGACGCGCCTTTCGGGCCGCCTGGTCGGCCGGTCGCGCGGCGCCACTGGCCGCGGTCGCGGACGGTTACCCGCCCCCGGGCGCCCCAGAGGCGGCGCGGACTCGCGATCCGCTCTGAGTGGGCGTGCCTCGCGGAGCACCACGACCTGGGGGATCGACGATGCCCCGCGAGGGATCTGAGGGCGCGGATCCAGAGTTGTGACCCGGCCGGCTGTGTCCTCTGTCTGACCCCCCAGGCAGTCCCCCCACCTCACAGCCGGCCGAAGCCACCTCCGCGATGATCGCCGGGTCGTCGAGCCCTCCCAGACGACGACCAGGTCCTCCGCGCTGCCTCAAGATTGCCGTGATCACGCTCTGTCGCACAGGGACGGAACCCTGACATCGCCCTGACAAATTTGTCCTGACAACGAAAACCCCGGCCGGACTTCGCCGACCGTGACCGCGGACTGCCGGTCCGTAGGTGAATTCAGCCGCTTTCAAGCGCTCGTTACGGCAGATATCCGGAAACAGCTTTTGTGAATCCGGCGATCCTTCGTAAAGGAGCACCGGTGCCCTCGTCGAAACCGGGCTCCTCGGTCGTCGGTGCGGGGATGCCTTCGCCGGCGCAGCTGACGTCCTTGGCCGGTGCGACCCCGGTCGTGAGGAACGTGTTGACGATCCGGTCGGCGCAGCGGTTCACACCGCCGTAGATGCCGTGGTCGCCTTCGCGGGTGACGGTCAGCAGCCGCGAACCGGCGTACCGGCTGTGGGCCGCCGCGGCGAGGCTGTAGCTGGTCGCCGGGTCGTGCACGGACTGCACCATCAGCGTTGTGGGCAAGCCTTTGCCGGTCGGTGTGGGCATCGTCAGGTTCGGGCGGTCCCAGTAGAAGCAGGGGTTCTCGGACATCGTCCAGCCGACGAGCGGGAAGTGCGGACCGAGGCGGGCGGCGAGCTGTTCGCCGTACTCGCGGCCCTGCGGCCAGGCCGTGTCGTTGCAGGTGATCGCGGTGAACGTCGCATCCTCGGCGTCGTCCTCGCCGAGCGTCCGGAGCCCGACGGGTGCGCGTCCGGCGCGCTCGACGAGCTGCTGCTGGCGGGCCTTGGAGAGCGCGTCGACCTTGCGTTGCGCGGCTCGCGGGCCGCCTTTTGCCTGCGTTGTGGAAAGGTCATGGAGAAATAGCAGGTCCGCCGCGAGGGAATGGAAATCGAGCTTCGAGTACATATCCCCGGTCACCATCAGGTCGAGGGTGTTCTCGTCGTACCTGACGGTGACCGCGCCGTCCATGAACTCCTCGGTCGCGGGCTGCTCCTTGAGAGCCCGTCGTAACCGTTCGTACAGGCGGATGATCGCACCGGGTGACGAACCGAGGTGCAACTGGTCGTCGTACTTGGCGGCCCAGGGCGCGAAGTCCTCGCGGAACCGGCGCTCGAACGCCTGCGGCTGGCTGACGAACGTGTCCAGCCAGCCCTTGGTGAAGTCCGTGTTCGAGTCCAGCACGAAGCGGCCGACGTGCTCGGGGAAGTAGGTCTGGTAGTACGCCCCGAGCCAGGTGCCGCCGGAGTACCCGACGTAGTCCATCTTGTCGAAGCCGAGCAGCCGCCGGATCAGGTCCATGTCCTGCACCGTCTGCGCAGTGGTGATGTAGGGGAGCAGGCCGCGGGACTGCTGGTCGCAGTACGTCTGCGCCATCTGCGAGGCCTCGGCGATCAGGTCGCGGGTCGCGGGAGCGCGGTCGCGCGCGTCCATCGTGTAGCCGGGGGCGCCGTCGCAGCTCACGTTCGAGCTGCCGCCGGTGCCGCGCGGGTCGAAGCCGACGGCGAGGTGATCCTTGGCGAGCGGCGCCTGGCTCGCGAGGTACGGCGCCATCCCGAGGCCGGCGCCACCAGGTCCGCCGGGGTTGCCGAACACGACGCGGCTCGGCTTGCCCTTGGCCGGTGCGACCTTGCTGACCGCGATCTGCAGGTCGTTGCCGGCGTACTGGTTGGCCCAGTCGCGCGGGACGGTGATCTTCGCGCAGTACGTGCGGAGTTCGGCGTCGCCGCACTCGAACCACCGCGGTTTCTGCTTGAGGTACTTGGTCGCCACCTGATGTGGCTTGTCGACAACTCGTGCCTGACTGGCCGATTGTGTCGACGCCGTCGCGCCCGAGCCCGGCACGACGACAACAGCGGCAACGGACAGCCCCAGGGCTGCCGCGCCCAGGGCCAGTGGAACGTACTTCATGCAGACTCCAGCGGATGGCCATGCGTGATCGGTCCGTGACAATCTGTCATGCCCACCAGGACGCGTCTAGCACCACCCCCGGCCCGTCGCCGATCGCCGACCTGCTAAGGGATTACTCCGTGCCGGGGTCGGTGTGGAGGCGGATCTGCTTGATGCGGACGGACTCGTCGCCGTAGAGGTCGAGTTCGCGGTGGGCGCCGTCGGGGGCCCAGCCGGATTCGGTGTAGAAGGCGCGGAGTACGTCGTCGGTCGAGTTGACCCAGACGGTGACCCGGCGGAAGCCGTCGGCGCGGACCGTGTCGACGACGGCGTTCAGGAGACGGGAGCCGTGGCCGGCGCGGGTCGCCTCCGGGCTGACCGCCAGCTCGGCGATCAACGCGTCGTGCTGCTGGTCGGCGTCCGGGTCGTCGGACGCCGTGATGGCCGCGAACCCGACCAGGGTGCGGCCGGCCAGTGCGACCATCACCCGGTTCCGCGCCTCGCCCGGAGCGACCAGCGCGGCCCGCCACTGGGCCGCGAACTGCGCCGGGTTGAGATCGGCGAGGACATCGGCCGGCAGCAGCCCGGCGTACGACGTACGCCAGGCCGCGACCTGGATCTCGCCGATCTCTCCTGCCTCCGCAGGCAGCGCCAGCCGCACGCTGGTCTCGGCTACCGGGGTGTCGCCTGATAGATCCGAGAGGTTGGCGGGTTCCGGTACGCCGAAGTCACTCATGACCGCAATCCTCGCAAGTCAGTACACGAGCTTGCGCAGCAGGGTCTCGGCCGGACCGCGGTAGGAACGCCGGCTCATCGCGTACGCGCCGGCGACCGAGACGACCCAGACACCGATCGCGACCAGCGCCGCGGTGTACGCCGTACTTCCGAACCGCAGGTCCAGCGTGAACGGGGCCAGCAGGATCATCCACGAGACCGACTGGAACAGGTACCCGGACAGCGACCGCTGACCGAGCGCCGAGATCGCACGGACCGGCAACGACAGCTTGCGGATCCGCAGGACGAGCAGGCCGAACAGGGCGACGTACCCAGGACCGCCGAACATGCCGGACACGTGGGACAGCAGGCTCAGCGCGTCCACTGCACTCTCGTCGACGTGCATCCAGCCGGCGCCGACCAGTGCGAGCGGCAGGCCGCCCAGGACGGTGAGACCGAGACCGCCAACGGCCACCCGGGTGAGCAGGGTCTTGTGGGCTCCCGGGTTCTCCAGGATCTGCTGACGGGCGGCCCAGATGCCGAGCCAGACGATCACGATGAAGGGGATGACGCTCGCGGCGTGCAGCGGGTACTCGTGCAGCCGGTCGACCAGGCTGCCCAGGTACGACGAAGCGGCCAGCGACGGGTTCGGGGAATTCGTCAGCGCGTGCGCCGGTCCGGAGCTGTTGACGATCGCGAGCGCGGCCTTGGCCCCGATGAACAGGACCTCGACGGCCATGAACGCCCAGATGCCGAGGACGATCCGGTGGAACTTGTCGCCGCGGTTGAGCAGGAACAGCGTGCAGATGATGCCGACGATGCCGTAGGCGCCGAGGAAGTCGCCGAAGTACAGCAGCGTCGCGTGGACGACGCCGAAGCCGATCAGCCAGGCGTTGCGCTTGAGCAGGATCCGCCGGACGGCGCCGGTGGTGGCGCCCGAGGATCGCTGCCGCCGGGCGAGCTGCACCAGGCCGTAGCCGAACATCACCGCGAACACCGGGTACGCCCGGGCGTCGACGAAGGTGAGTTTGAGGAAGTTCAGGATGCGCTCGAAGCCGTGCGGCGCGCTCTCCACGCCGGGCTGGCCGGCGAACGCGAAGTTGGCGCTGTTCGCCAGGCCGATCATCAGCAGCATCGCGCCGCGGATCAGGTCGGGGGCCAGCGCGCGCTCCCGGCCGGTGACCGGGCCGCGGTGATCGACGGCCGGGAGGGTGGTTGTAGTCACGGTGTCCTCCGAAAACTGTGGAAGGGTTGAGCTGTTGACTCAATCCTCGCGACCCGAGCCGCCCGCTCCCAGAGCGTCAAACCCACTCCCTGGGTGGGTCCAGCACCACCTTTGTGACACCTGTTGTTGATTCTGAGAAAAAGTGTCACATATGCTGTCGGTATGGACTTCCAGGCGACCATCGACGCCGACGGCCGGATCGAGCCGCGGGACGCGATGCCGGACGGGTATCGCAAGACCCTGATCCGGCAGATCGCGCAGCACGCGCACTCCGAGATCATCGGCATGCAGCCGGAGAGCAACTGGATCAGTCGCGCGCCGTCGCTGCGCCGCAAGGCGATCCTGATGGCGAAGGTGCAGGACGAGGCCGGCCACGGTCTCTACCTGTACGCCGCCGCGGAGACGCTCGGCGTGGACCGCGCGGACCTGCTCGACCTGCTGCACAGCGGGAGGCAGAAGTACTCCAGCATCTTCAACTACCCGACGCTGACCTGGGCGGACATCGGCGCGATCGGCTGGCTGGTCGACGGCGCCGCGATCGTCAACCAGGTCCCGCTCTGCCGCTGCTCCTACGGGCCGTACGCGCGAGCGATGGTCCGGGTCTGCAAGGAGGAGTCGTTCCACCAGCGGCAGGGGTTCGAGATCCTTTACACGTTGTCGAACGGCACCGAGGCGCAGAAGGCGATGGCGCAGGACGCCTTGAACCGCTGGTGGTGGCCGTCGCTGATGATGTTCGGCCCGCCGGACGCGGCGTCGACGCACTCGGAGCAGTCGATGGCGTGGGGGATCAAGCGGCACAGCAACGACGAGCTGCGGCAGCGGTTCGTGGACATGACCGTGCCGCAGGCCGACGTACTCGGGCTGCGCGTCCCTGACGACGGACTGGTGTACGAGGACGGTCACTACCGGTTCACCGAGCCCGACTACACCGAGCTGTACGACGTGGTGAAGGGCAACGGTCCGTGCAACCAGCAGCGGTTGTCCCGTCGCGTGCAGGCGCATGAGGACGGCGCCTGGGTCCGTGAAGCCGCAGCTGCCTATGCGGCCAAGAAGGCGGTGCGGGCCGCATGATCGAGCCACTGTGGGAGGTGTTCGTCCGCTCGCGCCGGGGGCTGTCGCACACGCATGTGGGCAGCTTGCATGCGCCTGACGCGACGATGGCGTTGCGGAACGCTCGGGACGTCTACACGCGCCGCCAGGAAGGCGTGTCGATCTGGGTGGTGCGGGCGTCGGACATCACCGCGTCCTCGCCGGACGAGAAGGACGAGTTCTTCGACCCGGCCGGCGACAAGGTGTACCGGCACCCGACGTTCTACGAGGTCCCGGAAGGCGTCGAGCACCTGTGAACGACCTGCTTGAGTACACACTCCGGCTCGGTGACGACGCGCTGATCGCGGCGCAGCGCACCGGCGAGTGGATCGCGGCCGCGCCGCAGCTCGAGGAGGACGTTGCGCTCGGCAACATCGCGCTCGACCAGCTGGGGCAGGCGCGTTCGCTGCTGCAGTACGCCGGCTCGCTGGACGGCCGCACCGAGGACGAGCTCGCGTACTTCCGGGACGAGCGCGAGTTCCTGAACCTCCAGTTGTGCGAGCTGCCGAACGGCGACTTCGCGTTCGCGATGGCACGGTTGCTGTACTTCGCGACGTACCAGCATCTGCTGTACGACGAGCTGCGGTCGGGTGCCGACGAGACGCTGGCCGGCGTGGCGGGGAAGGCGGTCAAGGAGGTCGCGTACCACGTCGACCATGCGACGCAGTGGGTGCTGCGGCTGGGCGACGGGACCGAGGAGAGTCATCGGCGGATGCAGGCTGCGTTGGAGGCGCTGTGGCCTTACACCGCTGAGATGTTCGCGTCGGACGACCTCGTACGGCGGCTGTCTGTCGCTGTCGATCCGTCAACGCTGCAGGACGAATGGACCAACCGGGTCCTGGCCGTCATTGACCAGTCCACCTGCGAGCGGCCTTCGTCGTCCTACCAGCACTCCGGCGGTCGTTCGGGTCGTCATACCGAGCACATGGGCTTTCTGCTGGCCGAGCTGCAGCACGTGGCGCGTTCGCATCCGGGGGCGACATGGTGACCGACGCGGCAATCTTCGAAGCCGTCGGCGAGGTCGCGGATCCCGAGGTACCGGTGCTGACGATCGCGGACCTCGGCGTACTGCGTGGTGTGCGGCACGAGGGCGACGACGTCGTCGTCACGATCACCCCGACGTACTCCGGTTGTCCCGCCATGGACTTGATCCGCCACGAGGTCGAGCTGACGCTCCGCTCGCTGAACGTGGACGGCAGAGTCGAGACCGTTCTGTCCCCGGCCTGGACGACCGACTGGATGACCGAAGCAGGCAAAACCAAGCTGACCGAATACGGCATCGCTCCACCATCAAGCACTGGTCCGGTCCTGCTGCAGTTGAGCATTCGCTGTCCGCTGTGCGGCTCACCTGACACGTCCGAGCTCAGCCGCTTCGGCTCGACCTCCTGCAAATCGCTCTGGCGCTGCAACTCGTGCCGCGAACCCTTCGATCACTTCAAGGCGATCTAGATGACGACCATCGCCCCTCGCCGGCGCGCAACGTTCCACTCGCTGAAGGTCGCCGCGATCGAGCCCGTCACCGACGACGCGGTCGCGATCACCTTCGCCGTACCGCCGGAGCTCGCGGACGACTACGAGTTCACCGCGGGCCAGCACCTCACGATCCGCCGTACCGGAGAAGAGGTACGCCGCAGCTACTCGATCTGCTCGCCCGCGGGATCAGGTGTGTTGCGGATCGGCGTGAAGCGCCTCCCCGGCGGCGACTTCTCGTCGTACGCCGCCAAGGTCCTGAAGGTCGGCGACGAACTCGAGGTGATGACCCCGCTCGGCCGATTCGGTACGACGTTCGACGCCGCCAACGAGAAGCACTACGCGTTCGTTGCCGCGGGCAGCGGAATCACGCCCGTTCTGTCGCTGATCGCGACGGTCCTCTCGATCGAACCGTCCAGCCGCGTGACCTTGCTGTACGGCAACCGGACCGCGGGTTCGGTGATGTTCGCCGACGAGCTGGCCGACCTGAAGGACCGGTACGCCGAGCGCCTGCACCTCGTGCACGTGTTGTCGCGCGAGACGACCGAGGTGGAGCTCTTCAGCGGCCGCATCGACGCGGACCGGCTGCAGCGGATGTTCGCGACGATCCTCCCGCTGGACTCCGTCGACGAGTGGTTTCTCTGCGGCCCGTACGCGATGGTCGTCGGCGCCCAGGACCTCCTGCTGTCCGAGGGTGTCGCGCGCGAACACGTCCACGCCGAGCTCTTCCATGTCGGCGACGAGGCTCCGAAGGCGCCGGTCGAGGAGACCGCTGTCGACGAGGACGCGGCCCAGGTGACCGTGATCCTCGACGGCCGCCGGTCGACGTTCCCGCTTGGGGAGCACTCGAAGGCGGTCCTGGACGCGACGCTCGCCGTACGGTCCGACGCACCGTTCGCCTGCAAGGGCGGTGTCTGCGGCACCTGCCGGGCCAAGGTCCTCGAAGGCACCGTCCGGATGGACACGAACTGGGCGCTGGAACCCGACGAGATCCGCGCCGGCTACGTCCTCACCTGCCAGTCCCACCCCTCCACACCTGCGGTGACACTCGACTTCGACGCCTGACCCTGCGACCTGGTTCACTCCGGCGCATGACCGATCTGATTCGTGCGCCAGAGCCGATCACGACCGAGGAACGTGAGTTCATCGCCAAGGTCGAGAACACAATGCGGCCGGCGTTTCTCGACGCGATCGCCCGCGAGTACGCGCCGCGCGACCAACCGACGGCCGAGGTCGCGGAGTTGATGTCCGCCGCGGCACCTGGACATCGGCTGCAGACGGCCGTCGAGGCGACCATGGACGCGAGCCGTCACTTCGACGCGTTGCCGGCCGAGGAGCGGTCCGCGGCCGCTCAGCAGGCTGCGCTGGTCACCGCCAGGACGATCGACGCGAGGCTGACTGTGCAGGCCGCCGACGGGCGGTTGGGCGAGCTGGCGGGCAAGGGCGCGGACCGCCTGCTCCGGGGAGAGTACGAGAAGGTCGCACACGAGGCCGGTGGCCAGGTCGGCATGGTCCTGGGCGGCGCCGTCAACCGCGCACGCGACCTGCAGGCGGCCGAAATCCAGCGCCAGGCCGGCGCCGGAGTGACGCCACCCGCCGCCGGACCTCGGAGCACGTCCGGCACAGTCGACGCCGTCGCCCCGAAGCCGCCCGACCGCGCCAAGGACAACCGCCACCAACCGCACGTGCGCGGCTGACGGCCAAACAGCCATCACGCCGGCCATCACGCCGGCCATCACGCCGGCCATCACGCCGGCCATCACGCCGGCCATCACGCCGGCCATCACGCCGGCCATCACGCCTGACCCCGCGCCCCCATTTGCCTGGCAGACCCACCAATTTGCCTGGCCGACCCATCAGGTCGGGGGTTCCTCACCCTGGTTAAGGGTCAGGAACCCCCAATATCCCTGGTGGGCCAGCCAAATGCGGGTGGGCGGGGCGGCGGACCTCAGTCGGTGCCGGACTCCATTGCGGCGCGGTCCAGCAGCTCGTCTTCCTCCGTCGCCTCGCCGCGGGAGGCGATCGCCTCGGCGCCGCCCGTGGGGAGCTCGCCGATCAGCTCGGTGGACGACGCGAGTGCGGGGTTGGACGAGCCGAACATGCCGAGGCCGGCGTACTGCTCCAGCTTCGCGCGCGAGTCCGCGATGTCCAGGTTCCGCATGGTCAGCTGGCCGATCCGGTCGACCGGGCCGAACGCCGAGTCCTCGATCCGCTCCATCGAGAGCTTGTCCGGGTGGTAGCTGAGCGCGGGGCCGGTGGTGTCGATGATCGAGTAGTCCTCGCCGCGCCGGAGCCGGAGCGTGACCTCGCCGGTCACCGCCGTACCGACCCACCGCTGCAGCGCTTCCCTGACCATCAGTGCCTGGGGGTCGAGCCAACGGCCTTCGTACATCAGCCGCCCGAGCTTGCGGCCCTCGGTGAAGTAGCTGGCCAGCGTGTCCTCGTTGTGGATCGCGTTCACCAGCCGCTCGTACGCCGCGTGCAGCAGCGCCATCCCGGGTGCCTCGTAGATGCCCCGGCTCTTCGCCTCGATGACCCGGTTCTCGATCTGGTCCGACATGCCGAGCCCGTGCCGGCCGCCGATCGCGTTGGCCTCCAGGACGAGGTCGACCGCCGTACCGAACTCCTTGCCGTTGATCGTCACCGGCCGGCCCTGCACGAAGCCGATCGTGACGTCCTCGGCGGCGATCTCGACCGCTGGGTCCCAGTGCGCGACGCCCATGATCGGGTCGACCGTCTCCACCCCGGTGTCGAGGTGCTCGAGCGTCTTCGCCTCGTGGGTGGCGCCCCAGATGTTCGCGTCCGTGGAGTACGCCTTCTCGGTGCTGTCCCGGTACGGCAGGGCGTGCGCGACCAGCCACTCGGACATTTCCTTCCGGCCGCCGAGCTCGTGCACGAACTGCGCGTCCAGCCACGGCTTGTAGATCCGCAGCTGCGGGTTCGCGAGCAGGCCGTAGCGGTAGAACCGCTCGATGTCGTTGCCCTTGAAGGTCGAGCCGTCGCCCCAGATCTGGACGTCGTCGTCGAGCATCGCCTTGACCAGCATCGTGCCGGTCACCGCCCGGCCGATCGGGGTGGTGTTGAAGTACGTCCGCCCGCCGGACCGGATGTGGAACGCGCCGCAGGCAAGCGCCGCGAGCCCTTCCTCGACGAGCGCCGCGCGGCAGTCCACGAGTCGGGTGATCTCGGCCCCGTACGCCGTCGCACGGCCGGGGACCGACCCGATGTCGGGCTCGTCGTACTGCCCGAGATCAGCGGTGTACGTACACGGGATCGCACCCTTGTCCCGCATCCACGCAACCGCAACCGACGTGTCGAGACCACCCGAGAAGGCAATCCCGACCCGCTCACCGACCGGCAAAGAAGTAAGCACCTTGGACACAGGAAAAGTATGCACCCTCCTGCATGATTATGCAAAGCGCCACCGTCTTTGGGTCCCCACCAACCAAAATCCGCCGCGGAATTTGGTTGGTGCGGGCTCAAAGACGGCCGGTGTGGTGTGGGGGGCTGGTGGGGTTGGTGGGGGAGGATGTGGGTCGGCTGGAGGGAGTGAGGCGCGGGATGATGGGGCGGTCGCATGCTTTGTCGGGGTGGTGTGCCGGGCTGGCGGTGGCGCCGCTGGTCGGGCTGACCTCGGTGGCGGAAGTGGTGCCGTTCGCGGCGGCCACCGCCGGGTACGCGCTGGTGCCGGACCTGGATCATCCGGGGGCGAGCGCATCGCGCCTGCTCGGGCCGGTGACCCGGCTGGTGTCGGCGGCGGTACGGGCGTTCTCCGGCGTCCTCTACAGCGTGACGAAGGGGCCGCGCGACGAGGAGAGCACCGGCAAACACCGGCACGCGACCCATACGCTGGTCGCCGCGATCCTGCTCGGCGTGCTCGCCGCAAGCTTCGGCGACCGCGGTAAATGGGCAGTACTGGCTGTAGCCGTGACTGGTCTCGTTCTGGCCGCCGACGCGCTCGGCGACTGGATCGTCCTCGCCGTCCTCGCAGCAGCCGGCTGGTCGATCATCGGCACTGGCGACGCGCTCCCTGGAACAGCGGCCGCCGATGCGCTGCAGGCCGGACTTAGCCAGATCGGCGGCTGGATCGGCGCCGCTGTAGCCGTCGGCATGTTCGTTCACTGCCTAGGGGACAGCCTGACCCGTTCCGGCTGCCCGTGGCTCTGGCCGCTCCCCATCCGGGGTGAGACCTGGTACGAGCTGCGCCTCCCCAAACCACTGCGGTTCAGCACCGGCAAGTGGTTCGAGCACGTGGTGATCGTCCCGGTGCTGACCATAGGCGGCGTACTACTTCTCCCCGGCGCGCTCCAGGCGCTGCAGCAGCTGTTCGACGCGACCTCGATCTGGCTCGCGGGTCAGTCCTGAGGCCGTCCGGTCAGGTACGACGGAACGCCGCCGGACTCGAGCGCCGCGGCGAAGCGGCGCTGGTTGCGCTCGCCCGGCCACGCCTCCCAGAAGAACAGCGGGAGAGCGATGACCGCCCCGAGCAGGACGACCCAGAAGCTGGCGGCGACGAACGCGAGTGCGACGGAGATCAGGAACACGGCCTCGCAGACCGCGAACCGGGTGAACGTCGACGCGGTGAAGCGACGCCACGAGTCCGCCTGGACCTCGGCGGCCGGGCGGCTCGAGTACTCGAGTGGGGGAGTGCGGAAGCCGGTCAGCTCGCAGATGGAGTAAGCGCCGACCGCGGCGGCGAGCACCACCAGCAGCGGCCAGCTCTCCGGGAACTCGCCGATCCCGTCGGTGGCGAGGACGAACCACAGGACGAGAGTCATCAGGGGAATCACCCCGGCCATCGCGGCGCAGACCGTGGTCAGGCTCTGGCGGGCGGCCGGCATGGCAGGGGTGGCAGAGTTGCCAGATGGTGTCGACACGCCGATGAGACTAAAGCATTGGAATCTCCACGCAATGCGGCCATTTGCTTACGGAGAGTATTTACAGAAGTTTTTCCCGACTTTTTTGCCGGAAGCTGTAACGCCTACCGGGCGGGCCCCGATAGGACGAGTGAGCCTGGTGGCTGCCCGGACCCCCGAGCGGACAGCCACCAGGCCTACCCATTTCTTCAGGGTTCGGGAGCGGTAATCTGAGGCACATGTCCTCGCCAGCATCCACGCCCTCGTCAACACCGCCGTTCGGCCGGTTGACGACCGCGATGATCACACCGTTCCGGCCTGACGGCTCCCTCGATCTGGACGCCGCCCAGAAGGTCGCGACGTACCTCGTCGACGGCGGTAACGACGCCCTGGTGCTGAACGGGACCACCGGCGAGGCGCCGACCACGTCGGACCAGGAGAAGGTCCAGATCATCCAGGCGGTCCGCGAGGCCGTCGGTGACCGCGCCAAGGTCGTCGCCGGCGTCGGGACCAACGACACCGCGCACACCATCGAGTGCGCCAAGCAGGCCGAGGCTGCCGGCGCGGACGGGCTGCTCGTCGTCACGCCGTACTACAACAAGCCCCCGCAGGACGGGCTGCGCGCGCACTTCACCGCGGTCGCCGACGCCACCGGCCTGCCGAACATGCTCTACGACATCCCCGGCCGGGCCGGCGTGGAGATCAGGTCCGAGACCTTGATCACGCTCGCCGAGCACCCGCGGATCGTCGCGGTGAAGGACGCCAAGGGCGACATCGCCGGGACCACCAAGGTGCTGGCGAACACCGATCTGTTCTACTACTGCGGTGCCGACGAGCTGAACCTCGCCTCCTTGGCGATCGGTGCGGTCGGCATCGCGAGCGTGGTAGCCCATGTCGCGAGCCGGGAGTACCGGCAGCTGATCGACGCCGTGGTGGCCGGCGACCTCGCCACCGCACAGAAGATCGATCGACGGCTGGTGCCCGCCGTCGAGACGATCATGACCAGGACCCAGGGCGCCATCATGGTGAAGGCCGCGCTCAAGCTGGCCGGAGTCATCGAGCACGCGACGCTTCGGTCGCCGTTGGTTGAGGCGACGGCCGAGCAAGTGGACTGGCTCACCACCGACCTCAAGACGGCAGGACTGATTGCATGAGCCATCCCCATCCAGATCTCTCCGCGCCCGGACCTCTCGCTCCGGGCGCTTTGCGGGTCATCCCGCTCGGCGGCCTCGGCGAGGTCGGCCGGAACATGACGGTGTTCGAGTACGACGGCAAGCTGCTGATCGTGGACTGCGGCGTACTCTTCCCGGACGAGAACCAGCCCGGCGTGGACCTGATCCTGCCGGACTTCGAGCCGATCCGGGACCGTCTCGACGACGTCGTCGCGGTCGTCCTGACGCACGGCCACGAGGACCACATCGGCGGGTTGCCCTACCTGCTGCGTGAGCGGGGCGACATCCCGGTCGTGGGGTCGCAGCTCACGCTCGCGCTGCTCGAGGGCAAGCTGAAGGAGCACCGGCACCGCAACGTGCCGCAGCAGACCGTGGTCGAGGGCGAGAAGCTCCAGATCGGGCCGTTCGTCTGCGAGTTCGTCGCGGTCAACCACTCGATCCCGGACGCGCTCGCGGTCGCGATCAAGACGCCGGCCGGCGTGGTGCTGCACACCGGTGACTTCAAGATGGACCAGCTGCCGCTGGACAACCGGATCACCGACCTGCGCGCGTTCGCGCGCCTCGGCGAGGAGGGCGTCGACCTGTTCATGGTCGACTCCACCAACTCCGAGGTGCCCGGCTTCACCACCCACGAGCGCGCCATCGCGCCGGTGCTCGACGGGGTGTTCACCCGGGCGAAGAACCAGCGCATCATCGTCGCCTGCTTCGCCTCGCACGTGCACCGCGTCCAGCAGGTCATGGACGCCGCGGTGAAGCATCACCGCAAGGTCGCGTACGTCGGCCGCTCGATGGTCCGCAACATGGCCGTGGCCCGGGACCTCGGCTTCCTGAACGTGCCCGGCGACACGCTGATCGACATGCGCGACCTGGACAACTACCCGCCGGAGCAGGTGGTGCTGGTGTCGACCGGTTCGCAGGGCGAGCCGATGTCGGCGCTGTCCCGGATCGCCGCCAACGACCACAACGTCGTACACCTGCAGCCGGGTGACACCGTCGTCCTGGCGTCCTCGCTGATCCCGGGCAACGAGAACTCGGTGTACCGGGTGATCAACGGCCTGATCCGGCACGGTGCGAACGTGATCCACAAGGGCAACGCGCTGGTGCACGTGTCCGGTCACGCGAGCGCGGGCGAGTTGCTGTACTGCTACAACATCGTGAAGCCGCGCAACGTGATGCCGGTGCACGGCGAGGTCCGGCACCTGCATGCGAACGCCGACCTGGCGGTGCAGACCGGCGTACCGCGGGAGAACGTGGTCGTGGTCGAGGACGGCGTGGTGGTCGACCTGATCGACCGCAAGGCCGTGGTGGCCGGCAAGGTGGACTGCGGGTACGTGTTCGTCGACGGCTCGACCGTCGGGGACATCACCGAGACCTCGCTGAAGGACCGCCGGATCCTCGGTGACGAGGGCTTCATCTCGGTGATCGCGGTGATGGACTCGGTGACCGGCAAGCTGACCGCCGGCCCGGAGATCCAGGCCCGCGGGTTCGCCGAGGACGACACGGTGTTCGACGACCTGAAGCCGAAGATCGAGGCGGAGATCGAGAAGGCGATCGGCAGCGGGCTGGACGACATGTACCAGCTGCAGCAGGTGATCCGCCGGGTGGTCGGCAAATGGGTCAGCGACACCCACCGCCGCCGCCCGATGATCATCCCGGTCGTGGTGGAGAGCTAGTCACCCGGTGTAACCTCTGCGCGACGACGAAAGGGTGGGCCGGCGATGAGTGTCAGCGGGGTGAACGGGACGGGCCAGCGCCGGCCCACGATGAAGGAGGTCGCCGCCCGGGCCGGGGTCGCGTTGAAGACCGTGTCCCGGGTGGTGAACGAGGAACCGAACGTCAGCCCGGAGCTGACCGCCAAGGTCCAGGCCGCGATCAAGGAGCTCAACTACACCCCGAACGAGTCCGCCCGGATGCTGCGCCGCGGCAAGACCGGGACGATCGCGGTGGTCATTCGCGACATCGGCGACCCGTTCTTCGCGTCCCTGGGCCGCGCGGTCGAGCTCTGGGCCCGCTCGTCCGGTTCGGTCGTGATGATCGGCCTGACCGACGAGGACCCGGAGCGGGAGCGGGACGTCTGCCTGGAGTTCGTCGCCCGGCGGCCGGACGCGCTGATCATGGCGCCGATCGGGGAGACCCAGGAGTACCTCGCGCCGCACGTCGACGCCGGGATGGCGGTCGTCACGATCGACCGTCCCGCGCACGGGATCGAGGCGGACGCCGTCCTCGCGGACAACGCCGGCGGCATCGACCAGGCGATCGACCACCTGGTCCGGCAGGGCCACCGCCGGATCGCGTACCTCGGTGACGACGAGCGGATCTTCACTGCCCGCGAGCGGGTGGTGGCCTACCGGGCGGCGATGGCCCGGCACGGCATCAACGTCGACGAGGATCTGGTGCATCTGTCCGAGCCGACCACCGAAGGCATCGGCATCACGCTGTCGGCCGTCCTCGACCGCTCCGAGCCGGCCACGGCGTTGCTGTCGGCGAACAACATGACTACCGCCGAGGTACTGCGGGGTCTCGCGGGCCGGCGGGACCGGGTAGCGCTGGTGTCCTTCGACGACCTGGCGCTCGGCGACCTGCTCAGCCCCGGCCTGACCGCGGTCGCGCAGTCCGCCGACGTGATGGCTCGTACGGCGATCCAGCTGATGACCGAACGCCTCCCGGAGCCACACCGCCCCGGCCGCACGGTCCGCGTCCCCGTGAAACTGACGATCCGCGGCTCAGGCGAGATCCCGCCTCCCCGTTGACGGCCCGCTCGTTGACCGCAGTTCGGCGGCCAGGGGGCAGTCGAAGGGGTCGCGGGCGCGGAGGCCTACGTTGTTCAGGTAGTCGACGACGACCCGGTACGACGTGAACAGGCCGACCTCGGCGTACGCGATGCCGTTCAGCTCGCAGTACTCGCGGACGATCGGCCGCACCCGCCGCAGCGTCGGCCGCGGCATGCTCGGGAACAGATGATGCTCGATCTGGTAGTTCAGCCCGCCCATCGCGAAGTCGGTGAGGATGCCGCCGCGGATGTTGCGCGACGTGAGCACCTGGCGGCGGAGGAAGTCGAGCTTCATCCCGGCCGGCACGATCGGCATGCCCTTGTGGTTCGGGGCGAACGCGGCGCCGAGGAAGACCCCGAACACGGCGAGCTGCAGCCCGAGGAACGCAGTGGCCTTCCCGGGCGGCAGCAGGAAGTAGAGCGCGGCGACGTACAGCGAGATCCGCGAGGCGACGACCGCTGCGTCGATGCGGTCCGCGCGGGTCGCGCCGCGGCGGAGGAGATGCGTCAGGCTGGAGGCGTGCAGGCCGATGCCCTCGAGCGTGAGTAGCGGGAAGAACAGCCAGCCCTGACGCGCGGCGAACCAGCGGCCCACCGGCCCGCGTTCGACGACGGCGTCGGGCGTGAAGGCGAGCACCTTGAGCTGTACGTCGGGATCGCGGTCCGCCTGGTTGGGGGCGGCGTGATGCTTGTTGTGCTTGCTGCGCCACCAGCTGACGCTCATCCCGAGGACGCAGCCGGCGAGAATCCGCGCCGTCCAGTCGTTGCGGGCGTTCGAGTGGAAGATCTGCCGATGGGCGCTGTCGTGGCTGAGAAACGCCACCTGCACCAGCACGAGCGCCAGGGCTCCGGCGAGCCAGAGCTGGTGCCACGAGTTGCCGAGCAGGATCATGCACGCGACGACCGCGAGCAGGGCACCGAGGACGATGCTCATCCTGGTGACGTAGTAGCCCTGCCGCCGCCTGAGCAGACCGAGGTCGCGGACGGTCTGCAGGAGATCGGTGTAGAGGCTGACGTACTGCTGCTGGGCACTCACCCCGGTCAGCCTAGTGACCTCACGCAACGTCGGGCGTGCGGACACGTGACACGACGAGGTCGGGTTGGCAAAGTGCTATCGCCCGTACTGCGAGGCCAGCGGGCAGTCGAACGGGTCCCGGGCGCGCAGACCGACGTTGTTCAGGTACCCGACGACGGTCTTGTACGACGTGAACAGGCTGACCTCGGTGTACTTCACTCCGTGCAGCTCGCAGTACTCGCGGACGATCGGCTGGACCTTGCGGAGCGTCGGCCGCGGCATGCTCGGGAACAGGTGGTGCTCGATCTGGTAGTTCAGCCCGCCCATCGCGAAGTCCGTGAACAGACCGCCGCGGATGTTGCGCGACATCAGCACCTGGCGGCGCAGGAAGTCGAGCTTCATCGTCTTCGGGACGAGCGGCATGCCTTTGTGGTTCGGCGCGAACGAACCGCCGAGGCAGACGCCGAAGACGGCGAGTTGCAGCCCGAGGAACGCTCCGGCCTTGCCGATCGGCAGCAGCAGGAACAGCACGGTCAGATATCCACCGAGCCGGGTGACCACGATCGCGGCCTCGATGCGCTCGACTGTGCTCGCTCCCCGCCGGAACAGGTGCTGGATGCTCGAGACGTAGAGGCTCAGGCCTTCCAGGGTCAGCAAGGGGAAGAAGAGCCAGCCCTGGCGGCGGGTCAGCCATGCCTGGAAGCCCTTGCGTCTGCCGACGTGCTCAGGGGTGAACGCGACGACTCCGATGGCGATATCCGGGTCCTTGCCCAACTGGTTCGGCGCGCCGTGGTGGCGGCTGTGCTTCGATTTCCACCACGCAGCGCTCATCCCGACGAGACCACCGGCCAGCAGGCGGGCGGTCCAGTCGTTCCAGGCGGCCGAGTCGAAGACCTGGCGATGCGCGCTGTCGTGGCTGAGGAAGGCAACCTGCGTGAGCACCAGCGCGAGTGCACCTGCCATCAGGAGCTGGAACCAGGAGTTGCCGAGCAGGCCGACACCGACCCAGACGCCGGCGAAGGCAGCCAGTACCAAGCCGATCCGGGTGAAGTAGTACCCGCGTCGCCGCCGGAGGAGTCCGAGTTCGCGGACGGTCCGGAGCAGGTCGGTGTAGAGGTGCGTGTACTTGTTCTGAGCCCGCAAGGGGTCATGGTCTTCGGCGAGAAGCTGCGACATGGGAGCGCCCCGTTCCAGGTAGTGCATCGGCGGATGCGCTACCAGGTCCGGGGCAGCGTCACAAGAAGGTGCTGAGGTCTTCAACGGAACCACGCCAGGTAGCCACATGCAAGGCGGTGTCCGGGGTCTGGAGGTGATTTGAGGCTCAGTTCGCCCGGCTTTCACCTGACCGTCATCAGCGAGGAGCACCTTCGGGTCATGAAACTGAGTCGCCGCCAACTCCTGGCCGCATCCACCGTCGCCGGTGCGTCCCTCGCCGTACCCGGTATCGCCGCTGCGGGGCCGAACCTTGTCCGTCGTGACCGTGCTGCGCTGCCGTCCGGTATCGCGAGCGCCGACGTGACGCCGAACTCGGCCGTCGTCTGGTCGCGCGCCGACCGGCCCGGTCGGCTGGTCGTCCAGCTGACCAGCCACGGCCGTTTCGACAAGGCCATCTGTCTGCGCGGCCCGAAGACGGACGCCGCGGACGATTTCACCGCGCGGCTTCCGCTGCGGGGCCTCCGTCCGGGGCAGCGGTACGACTACCGGCTCGGCTTCGAGGACTCCGATGGCCGGATCGGCGAGACGCTGGACGGTTCGTTCACCACGCCGGGGCGCAACCGGCCGGTCTCGTTCGTGTTCACCGGCGACACCGCGGGCCAGGGGTACGGCATCAACCCCGAGCTCGGCGGGATGATCGCCTACAAGGCGATGCACGACACCCGGCCGGACTTCTTCCTGCACTCCGGCGACAACATCTACGCCGACGGCCCGATCCAGGCCGAGCTGAAAGTTGCCGACGGCACCGTGTGGAAGAACGTGGTGACCGAGGAGGTCGCGAAGGTCGCCGAGACACTGGCCGAGTACCGCGGCCGGTACAAGTACAACCTGCTCGACGAGAACGTGCGCTCGCTGTACGCCGACGTACCGCTGGTCGCGCAGTGGGACGACCACGAGACGCTGAACAACTGGTACCCGGGCGAGGTCATCACCGACGACCGGTACACCGAGAAGCGGGTCGACGTCCTTGCGGCGCGGGCGAAGAAGGCGTTCCTCGAGTACCTGCCGATGGAGCATGTCGGCGGGCGGGACCGGATCTACCGCAAGGTGAGCTACGGCCCGCAGCTCGACGTGTTCTGCCTGGACATGCGCACGTTCCGCGGCGCGAACCCGGTGCCGTCGACGGTCGGGCCGGTGGCGATGCTCGGTGCCGAGCAGGCCGCCTGGCTGGTGCGCGAGGTCGCGGCGTCGCGGGCGACCTGGAAGGTGATCGCCAGCGACATGCCGCTCGGCGTGCTGGTCCCGGACGGCAACCTGATCGAGGCGGTCGCGAACGGTCTACCGGGGGCGCCCGGCGGTCGTGAGCACGAGATCGCCTGGGTGCTCAGCCAGTTCAAGAAACGCAAGGTCCGCAACGCGATCTGGCTGACCGCCGACGTGCACTACGCCGCGGCGCACCACTACGACCCGTCGCGGGCGGCGTTCACCGACTTCGACCCGTTCTGGGAGATCGTGGCCGGGCCGATCAACGCCGGCACCTTCGGGCCGAACGCGCTGGACAGCACATTCGGGCCCGAGGTCGTGTGGTCGAAGGCGGCCGACTTCCCGAGCCAGTCACCGGCGTCCGGCAACCAGTTCTTCGGGCACACCCGGATCGACCCGCGGACCGGCGTGTTCACGGTCTCGCTGCGGAACCTGTTCGGCGCGGTGCTCTGGAGCAAGGACATCACCCCGGCCCGTCCTTGAGGGCCAGTCGTGCTCACCGGGCTCCGGCGCCTGTGCGGGATGCCGCCCGCCGGAGCGCCGGTGAGTACGACGTCACACACGCTGTAGGGCCTCTGCGCCGGGACCGTCGAGCTGCGGCAGGACGACGCGACGTCCGGTGAGCAGCAGGAGCAACGACAGCACAGGACCGCGGAGCTCCGGCCCGTCGCCGACAGTCCAGTCGATGTCGTCGGCGACCAATCTCAGACCGTCGTACGGCACTGGTTTGAAGACCTTGGACAGCCGCGTGCCCCGGCACTCCCAGACGCGCGCGGCCGCCGTCGCGGCTACCTCCGGCGGAACCGCGAGCGTCCGGCCGATCGGGATCGCCAGATCCTGCCCGTGAACGACGATGTCGATCAGCGTCTCGCGCGGAGTGACGCCGAGGTTGTGCCGCCGGGAACCGACCATGCCGCGGATCTCTTCGATGAGCTGTTCGGTCGGCAGCGCCGCCTGGTCGCGGGCGGAGGTTCGGATCATCCAGTTGAGGCTGTGGGCACCCGGATGCTTCAGCGCGAGGCGGAGTACGTCGCCGATGGTCATCTGCTGGAGGGTGAGGTGACCGGCGACGTCGCGTACGGTCCAGCCGTCGCACAGCGAGCGGTGCGACCAATCGGCCGGCGCTAGCGTTGCTAGCAGGTCGGCGGTGCGCAGGCGCTGAGCATCGATCGCGGCCCAGAGTTCGTCATCGTTCATGGTGCCTTCCCCTCCATCGGACGGTAGCTCACATCGGGCGGTGTGGAGCGCGTGCGCTTCAGCTCGTAGAAGTCAGGACACCCTGCGAGCAGCCGTACGCCGTCGAACAGGCGGAGCGCGTCGTCGCCACGGGGGACCGCGTTCAGGACCGGTCCGAAGAAGGCGGTCCCGTCGATGTGCACAACCGGCGTACCGCCGTCGATCCCCACCGGGCGTGTTCCTTCCTCGTGGCTGCGGCGCAGTGCCTCGTCGTACTCCGTGGTGTCGGCGGCGTCCGCGAGCGTCGCGGGCAGTCCCGCCTCTCTCAGGGCTGCTGCCGAGGCGTCGCGATACTCCGTCGGCGTCGGGTAGCGCCAGTGGTCGAAGATCAGGTTGCCGAAAGCACCGTGCCAGGTCCGGAACGCTTCACTGCCGTGGTGCGTGACGACTGCGGTCGCTACTCGGGACGGGCCTGTCGACGCGTCTAGTTGTCGGCTGTAGGTGTCGTTGCGGCCTTCGTTGAGCATGAGCAGGCTCATCACGTGGTAGCGGAGGTCCAGGTCGCGGTGCTGGGCGACCTCCCGTAGCCAGCAGGCCACCACCCACGTGTAGGGGCAGACGGGGTCGACGTACAGGTCCACGCCTGGTGCTGTGCTCTGGCGTTGGCGGGCGTATTCGGTGGGGACGGTGCCCAGGCGCTCAGTGAAGTAGGTCCTGGTGACCTGGTCCCACAGGTCGAGGTCGGCACCAGTCTGGTCGTGTCGCGTCATGTTGCTCAGCGTCCGCCGCGGGGAGGCGTGGCGCATCGTCCGAATTGCTCATCCCTTACTCACCCAGGCTGCGACCTGGGCACGGTTCGCGAAGCCGAGCTTGGTCAGGATGTGCTGGACGTGGTTCTGGGCGGTTCGTTCGGAGATGACCAGTGCAGCGGCGATCTCGCGGTTGCTGAGGCCTTTGGCGACCAGGTCGGCGACTTCTCGCTCGCGCTGACTCAACGGGCCGGTGGGATGGTTGAGTCGTTCCACCCAAGGGGTCATGCCGAGGGTCTTCGCCAGCGGCAGTGTCTCGGCGGCCAGTGCGCGGGCCTGCGCTGGATCACCGGACCTCTCGTACACGTCGGCCAGCAGACAGGCTGCCTCGACCGCGAAGCCAGGCGCACCGATCGACCTGCAGAGCGCACCGGCCTTCTGGAGGTCTACGGCGGCCGCATCCCAGTCGCCGAGCGCGGCAGCGCACGCACCGAGCACCAGCTCGACCGGACCGAGGAAGTTGGTCGCGCCGGCACCGCCGACGACGTACCGGCCACGGCGGGGTTCCAGCCGGGCACGAAAGAGCCGTACGTCGTCAGTGCGGCCGAGTGCGGCCGCGACTCGCGCTGCGATGGCGTCCATCAACAGCTCGGCGGCCCGCATCGGTTGCCAGGACTCCGGGCGGCCGCAGCGTTCGTACGCCGCAGCTGCTTCGTCGAACCGACCTGCGTCCACGAGAACGAACGCGCGAGCCAGGCGGGCGGACAGGTCCCAGCGGACGTCCGTCCCGAACTGCCAGGCCGCAGGGCTCAACAGGTTCTCGGTGTGACCGCGGTGATGGCCGAGCAGCAGCTGGAACGCGACCTCAGCACCATGTGCCGCGGGGTGGTCGATCTGCCGGAAGCCCGCAAGTGCGTCGTCGTGCAGGGCCTCGGCGTCCTCGAACTCAGCCCTGGCCAGTGCGAGCGAGGCCCTCGTCAGCAGCACGTGCCAGCGGCCGTGCGGACCGCTGACACGACCTGCGCAGCTCGCGAGTCGGCCTGTCTCGGCTGCGATCGCGGCCAGGTCGCCGGCGTACCACAGCGCGTCCACCTGCCACAGGCGCCCGCGTAGCTCGATCTCGGCGCGGCCGGTCGACGTACCGAGCTCGATCATGCGGCGTGCTGCGATGGTCAGTTCGTCGACGTCGTCCGGTCCGCTGGTGGCGAGTTGGCGTGCAGTGAGCGCCTCGACGAGCAGGTCGTCATCGTGGATGGTCTCTGCTTGGGTGAGGGCTTCGCTGCTCGCAGTCGAGGCCTCCGACCAGCGGCCGAGGTAGATCGCCGCCTGTGCCTGTCGGGCTCGTAGACGGACCTTGCGCTGTGCTGACTGCCTGGGCGCGGCGAGCGCTTCGGTGCACCACTGGTGGATGTCGCCGTCCCACGCGGACTGGCCGATCGGCTCCAACGTCACTGCTGCGTCTGCGAGCAGGTCGAGGTCCTGCGACGTACGTGCAGTCGCGACCGCGGCTCCGACGGCCGCGTGTGCTGCCGGGAGGTCACCGGCGCGGACAGCTGCCTTTGCGAGGTTCAGTTGCAGCCGTGCTCGTTCTTGTGGATCTGCTGTCACCGCTGCGGCTGCGGACCAGTGCCGCTGGACCTCGGCCGGTGCGTCGACAGCTTCAGCCGTACGGCGGTGCAGGTCGGCGCGGTCGGTCAGGGGCAGCCGTGCCTCGGCATCCCGGCGTACGGACTCGTCGGCGAACCAGGCCTCGCCGGCTGTGACGACCAAGGCGCCAGCACGGACCAGTGCGTCCAGGGCGTCCAGGAAGTCCTTCGGTGGTAGGCCGACGACCTGCTGGAGTACCTCGAGACGCACCCGCTCACCAGCCACCGCAGCGGCGCCCAGCAGCAGGTCAGTTATCACGCTCGCAGTGTGACCGTCACAGGTTAGGTTTGTCAGCATGACCTATCCGGAGAGCCGCCGCGACGATGTGGTCGAGACGTTGCACGGGCACCAGATCGCCGACCCGTACCGCTGGCTGGAAGACCCTGACTCGGCCGACACCCAAGACTGGGTCAGCCGGCAGAACGAGTACACGCAGGCCGAGCTGGCCGGCTACTCCGAGCGTGGCTGGTTCCAGACCACGATGTCCGCGATCCTCGCGCGCCCACGCGCCGGCGTACCGGTCAAGAAGGCGGGCTGGTACTTCGTCGGCCGCAACGACGGCACGCAGGCACAGGACGTGATCTACGTTGCCGATTCGCTCGACGAGCTGCTGTCGCGCGGCCGCGTGCTGATCGACCCGAACACCCTCTCCGAGGACGGCACCGACTCGCTGGGGTCGTTCACCGTCAGCCCTGACGGGAAGTATTTCGCGTACGGCATCAACGAGAGCGGCAGCGACTGGACAACGTACCGGCTGCTCGACATCGCCACTGGCACGCCGGTCGACGATGTGGTGTCGGAAGCCAAGTTCAGCGAGGCGACATGGCTTCCGGACAGCTCGGCGTACCTGTACCTGCACTACCCGGCAAGCGGGCGCAGCGAGGGGACCGAGACGGCGTCGCTGTCCGGTGGGCGGCTGATGCTGCACCGGGTCGGCACACCGCAGTCCGAGGACGAGCTGGTGCTGAGCTTCCCGGGCAAGGACCAGTACTTCATCACGCCGGAGGTGGCCGACGACGACCGGTACCTGATCGTCCACATCTTTGAAGGCACTGACCCGGCCACGCGCCTGTGGGTGTACCCGATCAGCTCGGACGGGCTGGGCGAGCCGGTGAAGGTCGTCGACGAGTTCGTGGACGAGATCGCGTTCGTACGGATGTCCGGCGACCTGCTGGTACTGCGGACCGACCGGGACGCGTCCCGGGGCCGCGTGGTGCTCTCCACGCTGGCCGGTGAGTTCACCGACCTGATCCCGGAGGGGGAGTCGACACTGCAGGCTGTCCGCGGTACGGCGGACGGCCTCGCCACGCTGACGCTCGTCGACGCGCAGCCGGTGCTGACGCTCTACGCGTTGGACGGGTCCGGCCGGCGTGTCGTCGACGTACCTGGCGGGGGAGTGGTCGGCCTCAACGCCGGAGCGGAGTACGACGAGCTGTTCATCGGCCTGTCGACGACAACCGATCCCACGCTGTCGTACGCCGTTTCGACCGGGTCAGGCGACGTACGCGCACTGCCGGAGCTTGTCCGTGGCACGGGTGGCTCAGTTGGATTCACACCGCCACAGGTCACCGTGACGCGCCGCATCGCTCCTGGCCGCGACGTGCCGTACTTCCTGATCACCCGGTCCGACCTGGACTTCGAGGCACCGCGTCCGACGCTCATGTGGGGGTACGGCGGGTTCCGCATCCCGGTCGAGGCCGACTACCGCCCCGGCTGGCCGGCGTGGCTTGCCGCAGGCGGCGTACTGGTCATCACGAACCTGCGTGGTGGCGGTGAGTACGGGGCCGAGTGGCATGACGCGGGCCGGCTCAAGAACAAGCAGAACGTGTTCGACGACTTCATCGCGGTCGCTGAACACCTGCGGGACACCGGCGTGACCACTCCGGAGCAGCTGGCCATCCACGGTCGCAGTAACGGCGGACTGCTTGTCGGCGCGGTCATGACGCAGAGGCCGGACCTGTTCGCCGTCGCACTGCCCGGCGTGGGCGTCCTGGACATGCTGCGGTTCCACCTGTTCACCGTGGGAGCGGCGTGGGCGTCCGACTTCGGTCTGCCGGACGATCCCGAGCAGTTCGAGGACCTGTTGGCCTACTCGCCACTGCATCGCGTCAGCGACGGTACGGCGTACCCGGCAACTCTCGTGACCACAGGCGACCATGACGACCGCGTGGTTCCGTTGCACAGCCACAAGTTCATCGCGGCGCTGCAGCATGCCCAGTCCGATCCGCGGCCTGTCTTGACTCGGGTCGAGGTCAACACCGGCCATGGCTTCGGAAAGCCCGCCGCGATGATCGCGGCGGAGTGGGCGGACCTACTGGCGTTCGCTGCTCACCATGTAGGTCTCGTACCTCCTGAGCAGTAGGAGGGCTGCTTCACCAGATGCGGGGCGCTTGGAGGTCGCGGGGATCGTCGGCCGGCTGACAGCCGTGCGCGCTCTCCGTGTACTCCGTGCGCGGGCCGCTCGTGGCCAGCGTGCGTACGGCGTCGACGAGCCGGTCCACGTGCTCACGGGTCGTCCCGAGGCCGAGGCTGGCGCGGACCGCCGTACCGTGCTCGGGGGAGCCGGCGAGGAGGTGGCCGACCAGCGGGTGCGCGCAGAACTTGCCGTCCCGGACACCGATGCCGTACTCCGCGCTCAGCGCCGCGGACACCAGCGTCGAGGTCAGACCGGCGACCGTGAAACACACGGTGCCGACACGATCCGCGTCCTCGCCGAAGATCGAGTACGTGGTGACGTTGTCGATCTGAGCGAGCCCGGTGCGCAGGCGCGCCAGCAGGCTGCGCTCGTGCTGCTCGATCGCGTCCCGGTGCTTGCTGATCGCGGCACAGGCGCTCGCCAAGGCGATGGCACCGATGACGTTCGGGGAGCCGCCCTCGTGGCGGGCCGGGCCGGTCGTCCACACCACGGTGTCGCTGGTGACGGCGTGGGTCGCGCCGCCGCCGTGCAGGTACGGGTCGGCGGCGTCAAGCCAGTCGGAGCGGCCGATCAGCGCACCCGCGCCGTACGGCGCGTAGAGCTTGTGACCGGACAGGGCGACCCAGTCGACGTCCAGGGTGGCGATGTCGACCGGGCGATGCGGGGCGAGCTGCGCGGCGTCCAGGCAGACGCGCGCACCGTGCGCCTTGGCCACCTTGGCGATGTCGGCAATCGGGAAGATCTCGCCGGTGACGTTGGACGCGCCGGTGATCACCACGAGCCGCGGGCCCTCAGGCGCCTGACGGAGCGCGTCGGCGACCCGGGTCACGGCCTCGGCCGGGCTCGACGGCGCGGCCAGGCGAACGGTCCGCTCGGTCGGCCAGGGCAGGAGCGCCGCGTGGTGCTCGGACTCGAACACGATCACGGTCGCGTCCGCCGGCACTGCGCGGGCCAGCAGGTTCAGCGCGTCGGTGGTCTGGCGGGTGAAGATCACCTGGTCGTCCGCACGGGCCCCGACGAAGGCGTGCACCTCGGCGCGCGCCCGCTCGTACCACTGCGTGGTGATCCGCGAGGCGTACCCGTTGCCGCGGTGCACCGACGCGTACGACGGCAGCGCGGCCTCGACACTGGCCCGGACGGACTCCAGACACGGCGCGCTCGCACCGTGGTCGAAGTTCGCGTAGTCGGTGACCCGGCCGTCGGCGAGCGGGACCAGGAGGTCCGAGCCGACCGTGGCGGGGATGCTGCCGGTCGCGAGCCGGGCGATCGCCGGCCGCGGAGTCGTCGTACTGGCCGGCTCGAGAATGGACAGGATCGACATGATGCTGCTCCCAGGGAAGTCCGCACTTGCCGAACGGGGTATCCGCACGGCCTGGTCTTCACCCGGGGCACCCCGCCGCGGAGGAGGGTTGCCGGCCAGCTAGCCGGGGCTTGTCGCTGACACTCATGACCTGCCGAGAACGGTAACGAACGGGATACAGGCACCGCCAGTGGCTATCTCATGTGATGAGATGGCTGCACACATCGTGGGACGAGACAAGGAATTCGATGACCTGGAGAGCACCTGCCGTCGAGCGACCGGACGGCTCGCTGACCGCACCCGAAGCGGAACTGCTGCACGGCTACCTGCAGTTCTACCGCACCACGCTGCTCTTCAAGTGCGCGGGTCTGACCGCCGAGCAGTTGGCCGAACGGCCGTCGCCGCCGTCCAACCTGTCGCTGCTGGGCCTGATCAGGCATCTCACCAAGGTCGAGCGGATCTGGTTCCGCATCCACTTCGCCGACGAGCCCGCCGAGCCGCTGTTCGCGCCGGAGCTCGGCAAGGACGCGGACTTCGAGTTGATCGACCCTGCTGACGCGCAGACGGCGTACGACGGTCTGATCGCCGAGTGGAAGCTCTCTGACGACGCAGCCGCCGGTCGCTCGCTGGACGACCGCTTCACGTTCAAGGGCACCGAGTCGACGCTGCGGATGATCTACATCCACCTGATCGGCGAATACGGCCGCCACTGTGGCCACGCCGACCTCTTGCGGGAGCAACTCGACGGCACCACAGGCGCGTAACACGACCTACCGCGCCCCTAGGCTGCCGCCGTGCCGTTCACCCTCGCCCACCCTGCGGCCGTGCTCCCGCTGTTCCGCCGGCCCTTCGTGGCGTCAGCCCTGGTGGCCGGTGCGGTGGCGCCTGACCTGCTGTACGTCGACCCGATCTACCGGATCGCCACACGGCAGATCAACGGCAACTTCACACTGACTCTCACACACGAGTTCACCTCTGCTTTGTGGCTGGACCCGCTGCTGGCACTGGTGCTGCTCGCTGTCTTCAATCTGGGTCTCAAGCGGCCCCTGATCGCTCTCGCCCCACCTGTGCTCTCCGGCCGACTGGAGATTCCACGCCGGCCGTTCCGCATCCCCAGCGCCGCCGTCGTGCTCTGGACGGTCGTCTCAGCCGTCGTGGGAGCAGTCACTCACGTCGTCTGGGACTCGTTCACCCACGGCGACGGCTACTTCGTCCGCCAGTTCCCCGGGTTCTTCCGGGCTCAGGTGACGGGAGCGTGGGACGTCAACCGCATCCTCCAGTACGTCAGCACACTGGGCGGCTGCCTCGTTCTCGCGGCGTGGCTCTATCGCTGGTACCGCCGTACAGCACCGCAGCCTGTTGATGAGCGCATGCCGACGTGGATGCGGTACCTCGTCTACGTCGGGGCCATCGGTCTGGCGGTCGGGGGAGTGGTTGTGGAGCTCGGCAGGGTCGACGGCGGGTTCGGCGGCGAAACCGGGGTACGAACGGTGCTCACCGGCCTCGTGTCCGGCGGTCTGATCGCTGTCGGTGCGTACGTCGTGCTGTGGCACCTGGAGCGGCTGCGACGGCGAACCCACGTTTCGTGACGCTACGTATGGGGCGGTGTGATCGGCGTGTGACACGTGGGACTCAAGGGGTAGTCGGGGTAGCCTGATCAATATGGCGACCCGCACGTCTCCCCCGGCGCGGGCGCAGAAGTCGGCAGCTAAACGGCCGAGCACGGCCCGTTCGGCTGCCGGTGGACGCTCCCGTCCGTCAGGCGCCCAGAAGCGTGGGCAAAGCGCGAAGCGCGGTGGATCCACCGCCGCGCGGACCAGCACGCCCAAAAACAGCGGACCGGGCCCGTTCGCGGCCGCCATGCTCGCGCTCTGTCGCGGGGTGGTGAAGGTCTGGATCGGCATCGCGCACCTGCTCGGCAGCATGGTGCGGGGGATCGGTCACAGCGCCCGCGACCTGGAGCCGGAGCATCGCCGTGACGGCGCCGGCCTGTTCCTGATCGGCCTGTCGGTCGTCGTGGCTGCAGCGATCTGGTGGGACCTCCCAGGCTCGGTCGGCGACGGCGTACGGACCGTGGTCGGCGGCAGCATTGGCATGCTCGGCTGGGCCCTGCCGCTGATGCTGGTGGTCATCGCGATCCGCACACTGCGTCACCCCGACCGCAACGGCCCGGCCGGCCGTCAGGTCATCGGATGGACCGCGGTGAGCCTCGGCGTACTGGGCCTGATCCACATCGCCAACGGTCTGCCGCGGCCGAGCAACCCGGCCGACGGACCGCTGCGTGACGCCGGCGGCGCGATCGGGTACTTCGTCTCGTCGTTCCTCTCCGACCTGCTCACGCAGTACGTCGCAGCGCCGCTGCTCGTGCTGCTGTCGATCTTCGGCGCGCTGGTGATCACCGGTACGCCGGTCTACGCGATCCCGCTGCGGTTCCGGGCGGCGTTCGACGTACTGATGGGACGGACCGAGCTGCCTGAGGACGCTCCGTCCGTGATCGCGGCACCGACCGACGACACGGTCCGGCTGACCCGCAAGCAGCGGCGTGCCAAGGCCGAGCTCGAGGAGGACGGCGAGCCGACGATCAAGCCGTACGACTCACCGGTGCTCGAGGAGACCCCGAAGCGCGGCCGCAAGGCCAAGGCGCAGCCGGTGGTCGAGGAGCCCTACGACGTCGACGATGCACCCTCGCCAGCCGCAGCTGAGCCCGCCTTCGAGGCGCCGGCTCCGAGCAAGCCGCCGGCACCGGCGCCCGAGCCGCCGCCGCACACGCCGCTGCCGCAGCGTGTCGAGCAGCTCAGCCTGTCCGGCGACATCACGTACACGCTGCCCGACGGCCAGATGCTCAAGCCGGGTTCGGTGCACAAGGCCCGGACGAAGGCGTCGGACGCGGTGGTCGACCGGCTGACCGAGGTGTTCGAGCAGTTCGGCATCGACGCGCAGATCACCGGCTACACCCGCGGCCCGACAGTCACCCGGTACGAGGTCGAGCTCGGCTCCGCGGTGAAGGTCGAGAAGGTCACCGCGCTCTCCAAGAACATCGCGTACGCCGTCGCGTCGGCCGACGTCCGGATCCTGTCGCCGATCCCGGGCAAGTCCGCGATCGGCATCGAGATCCCGAACACCGACAAGGAGATCGTCAGCCTCGGCGATGTGATCCGGTCCGCGACCGCGCGCAACGACCATCACCCGATGGTGGCCGGCCTCGGCAAGGACGTCGAGGGCGGCTTCGTGGTCGCGAACATGGCGAAGATGCCGCACCTGCTGGTCGCGGGCGCAACCGGTTCGGGCAAGTCGGTGTTCGTCAACTCGCTGATCACCTCGGTCCTGATGCGGGCCACACCGGACGAGGTGCGGATGATCCTGGTCGACCCGAAGCGGGTCGAGCTGAACCACTACGAGGGCATCCCGCACCTGATCACGCCAATCATCACCAACGCCAAGAAGGCGGCCGAGGCGCTGCAGTGGGTCGTCCGCGAGATGGACATGCGGTACGACGACCTCGCGGCGTTCGGGTTCCGGCACGTCGACGACTTCAACAAGGCGGTCCGTAGCGGGAAGGTGAAGCCGCTACCGGGATCCGAGCGCGTGCTGACGCCGTACCCGTATCTGCTGGTGATCGTCGACGAGCTCGCCGACCTGATGATGGTCGCGCCGCGCGACGTCGAGGACTCGATCGTCCGCATCACCCAGCTGGCCCGGGCCGCCGGTATCCACCTGGTGCTCGCCACGCAGCGGCCGTCGGTGGACGTCGTCACCGGTCTGATCAAGGCGAACGTGCCGTCGCGACTGGCGTTCGCGACCTCGTCGCTGGCCGACAGCCGGGTCATCCTCGACCAGCCGGGTGCGGAGAAGCTCGTCGGTCAGGGTGACGGTCTGTTCCTGCCGATGGGCGCGAGCAAGCCGATGCGTATCCAGGGCGCGTGGGTGACGGAGTCCGAGATCCACGGCGTCGTCGAACACTGCAAGACCCAGCTGGAGCCGACGTACCGCGAGGACGTCACCGCGGCTCCGGGGCCGAGCAAGGACCTCGACGACGAGATCGGTGACGACCTCGACCTGGTGGTGCAGGCAGCGGAGCTGATTGTTTCCACCCAGTTCGGCTCGACGTCGATGCTGCAGCGTAAGCTCCGCGTCGGCTTCGCCAAGGCCGGCCGGCTGATGGACATCCTGGAGAGCCGCGGCGTCGTCGGTCCCAGTGAGGGTTCGAAGGCCCGGGACGTCCTGGTCAAGCCCGACGACCTAGAGGATTTCATCACCACCCTCCGAGGAGAGTGAGACCGTGACCGCCGCGAGCGCACTGCCCAGGCAGGACCGATTCGACGTCGACCCCGAGCCAGTGCCGTTCACCGTTCGCGCCTCGCAGCGGGTGCACGGCGGGCTCGCCGCCGGCGCGGCGCTGGTGGCGATCGGTTTCGCGGCGTCGGCGTCCACGAGTCCGGCCGGCATCCTGCGCTGGATCGTGGCGGCCGCGTTCGCCGTACTCGCGGTGGTGTGTGCCCGCGCGCTGACAGTGGGGGACATGCTGGTGGCCGACGACGTCGGCATCCGGCTGCGCATCGGCAGCGAATGGGTGGGTACACGGTGGGAGGACATCGAAGAGGTGACGGTGCTGCAGCGGCGGCATCCGCTCGACGACGGGCGGATCGCCGTACACCTGCAGGATCCTGGGCCCGTCCTCGGTGCGATGCCGAGTTCGACCCGCAAGACAACCGATGCCAACCGCCGTCTGACCGGATCCTCACTCGCGATACCGTTCGGGTTGACGGCTCGGCCGTCCAACGGGGAAGTGGTGCAGGCACTGCACATGCTGGCCGATGCCAGATGTCCGGTCAGGGAACAGCTCTGACTCGTCCGTGACCCCGACGAGCCCAAGCCGTTGAGTTGATGTCGTTGTGTTGATGTCGATGCACCGGCTGTCGACGGTCCGCGCGAACAGGTCGGACGAGGAGAGGATGGTGGGGACGTGAGCATCGGCAGCGAGCTCACGGCGGCCCGCGAACGGGCCGACATGACGATCGAGCAACTGAGCGCCGCCACCCGGATCAGATCCGGGCTGCTGATCGCCATGGAGGCCGACGATTTCTCCCGCTGCGGCGGGAACTTCTACGCCCGTGGGCACATTCGGTCGATCGCTCGCGTGGTCAAGGCCGACCCCGCACCGTTGCTCGCCAGCTTCGACGCCGAACAGGCCGTCGAGGAGGAGAAGTCCCGGCGCGAGGAACGCGCCGTGGCCAAGGCCCCGACCCTCCGCCCGGCCCGCCCGCGCTGGGCCCTCGTGGTCGGCGCGATCCTGGTCATCTTGATGGGCTGGGGGATGGTGCGGCTCTTCACGCTGCCCAGCGACATCGAGGCCAACGCGTCCAAGACCGCGACCACGACGGCAACGGTCACGACGCCGACCCCGAAAGCGTCGCCGCAGCCGACGGTGCGGCCCACCAAGAAGCCGACGTCGGCCAAGCCGCCGGCTCTGCAGACCGCGCTGAGGCTGACGGCGACGGGCGATGGCACCTATCTGACAATCCGGGACAGGAAGAATCGGCGCCTCTTCCAGGGCCGCCTCAGCCCGGGCATCGCGCAATCCGTCACCAGCGCCGGCGACATCCGGGTGACTGTGGGCAATCCCGGCAACCTCGTCGTCGTCCTCAACGGCAAGCGGATCCCCACCAAGCTCTACAAGTTCACCGCGCACCCGAACGGCACCCTCAGCAAGACCACCGGCAACCAGTAATCAAGCTTCTGGGTTAGGTACGGACGTGCACAGCGCGTCATACTCGTGGGGATGACTACGCCACCCACCACCGTCGCCCTGGTCACGCTGGGCTGTGCCCGTAACGATGTCGACTCCGAGGAACTCGCCGGCCGGCTCGAAGCCGGGGGATTCCAACTGGTCGACGACGCCGCCGAGGCAGACACGGTGGTGGTGAACACCTGCGGCTTCGTCGAGGCCGCCAAGAAGGACTCCGTCGACACGCTGCTCGCGGCTGCCGACTACAAGGACTCCGGCCGCACGCAGGCCGTTGTCGCGGTCGGCTGCCTTGCCGAGCGGTACGGCGAGCAGCTCGCGGACGCACTCCCGGAGACGGACGCCGTACTCAGCTTCGACGACTACACCGACATCTCGGACCGCCTCCGCGCGATCCTCGCCGGCACCAAGCACCAGGCCCACGTACCGCGCGACCGCCGCAAGCTCCTTCCGCTGGCCCCCGCAGACCGCCACGCCACCTCCGCCCCAGCAATCCCCGGCCACGGCGACCCGACCGCTGCTGGGCAGACGCCTGTGCTCGGTGATCACATCCCCGAGGCCCTCCGGCCGGTCGGCACCGCCTCGGACGCTCCCGGTGAACTCAAGGGACGCTTCGTCACCGGTGTACCGGAAGAGCTGAAGATCGACGCCCCCGACCTCGCGACCGCCCCCGCGAGCGGCCCCCGCGTCATGCGCCGTCGCCTCGACGGCGGCCCGATGGCCCCGCTGAAACTCGCCTCCGGCTGCGACCGCCGCTGCGCGTTCTGCGCGATCCCGATGTTCCGCGGCGCCTTCATGTCCCGGCGGCCCGCCGAGGTACTCCGCGAAGCCGAGTGGCTTGCTGAGAACGGCGTACGGGAACTCTTCCTGGTCTCCGAGAACTCGACCTCCTACGGCAAGGACCTCGGCGACCTCCGCCTCCTCGAGACCCTGGTCGGCGAGATCGCCCAGGTGTCCGGCATCACCCGCGTGCGCGTCTCGTACCTGCAGCCCGCCGAGATGCGCCCCACCCTGATCACCGCGATGACCGCCACCCCCGGCGTCGTCCCGTACTTCGACCTGTCCTTCCAGCACGCCTCCGGCCCGCTCCTGCGCCGGATGCGCCGCTTCGGCGACTCCGAGCGTTTCCTCGAACTCATCGCCCAGGTCCGCGCCGCCGCCCCGACCGCCGGCATCCGCAGCAACGTCATCGTCGGCTTCCCGGGCGAGACCGAAGAGGACGTCGACATCCTCTGCGACTTCCTCTCCCGCGCCGGCCTGGATGCGATCGGCGTCTTCGGCTACTCCGACGAGGACGGCACCGAGGCCGAGACGTACGACGGCAAACTCGACGAGGACACCATCGCCGACCGCCTGGACCGCGTCACCCGCCTCGCCGAAGACCTGACGTCCTCCCGCGCCGAGTCCCGCATCGGCGAACTCCTGGAGGTCCTCATCGAATCCCTCGACTCGGCGGACTCCGGCGACGCCGAGGGCCGTGCGGCGCACCAGGGCCCCGAGGTGGACGGAATGACGACGGTGACCGGCCTCCCGGACGGGATCCGGGTCGGGGATCTGGTCTCCGCGAAGGTCGTGTCGAACGACGGCGTCGACCTGATCGCCGAGTTCGCGGCACTCGTGAACGCCCCAGACGCCCGTCCGGCAGCTAACCTGACCGCGTGACCAACCCGGAGACGAACCCGGCGCCGCACGCAGCCGGCGGCCATCTCCACGCGCCCAGCGCCTGGAACGTGCCGAACGCGCTCACGGTCCTCCGCCTGGTCCTGGTGCCGCTGTTCGTCTGGCTCCTACTCCGCGACGGCGGCCACACCACCGGCGACCGCCTCCTCGCCACGGCCGCGTTCGTCGTCGCCATCGTCACCGACCGCTTCGACGGCGACATCGCCCGCCGCTGGAACCTGGTCACGAACTTCGGCAAGATCGCCGACCCGATCGCCGACAAGGCCCTCACCGGCGCCGCCTTCCTCGGCCTCTCGTACCTCGGCGAACTCCCGTGGTGGGTCACCATCGTCGTCATGGTCCGCGAGTGGGGCGTGACAGCCCTCCGCTTCTGGGTCATCCGCCACGGCGTTATGCCCGCCAGCCGAGGCGGCAAACTGAAGACGGTTCTCCAAGCTGTAGCCCTGGGCCTCTACCTCCTCCCATGGCAACACCTGGCCGTAGTCCACTGGCCCGCAGTAGCCATCATGGCCGCGGCCGTCCTGGTAACCCTCGTCACCGGCCTCGACTATCTCTCCCGAGCCCTCCGCCTAAGAGCCGCCGCCAAACGCCCCCTCCCGTAACCCCCACCCGCCGCGTGATCGCGGCAGCGGGTTGTCGGACGGATCTACGAATCGGCCAGCCAGGCGAGCATCTCGCCGCGGAGCCAGCAACGGCCGACCGCCGTGGCGTGCAGTGACGTGTGGTCGAACACGCCCAAGCCCACGATGCTGTGCCCCGAAGCCCGCCGATCGCCGAACGTCGGCATCCCCGGCGCGACGCCAACCCCCTCGACCGACACCCACGCCACCGGCCGCCGGGTCGCCGCCTCGTCGAGCCGTTGCAAAAACCGCAACCGCCCCTCGAGATCCAGCCCCGACAACGCCCAGGTCGTGATCACCACCGGGAGTACGTCGTCAGGCACCGAGGCGATCGCCTCCGGCAGAACGTCGACAACACCACCCCGCACCAGCACCGGAGGAGCCGCCTCCGCCAACGCCAACTCCGCCTTGAGCATCGCCAACCGCTCTACCTGATCCGGCGGAACACACGCCCGCAGCCAACGCGCCTCGTCCACATCAGTCACATCAACCGGATCAACATCAACCACAACCCGAGCCGCAACCTCCGGCATCGCTCGTAGTGGCACGAGCCCGTCGCCCACAACCGAAGCCGACGCTTGCACCGCAGAACCCGCGTCACCCAACGACTGCCCGTTGGAGTACGAGATCCCCACCCGGTCAACAGTCAGATTCAGCCCGGCCGACCGCCCCACATCGATCAGCCCAACCGAACCCGCTCCAACCCGCCGCGCCACCTCAGCAACGGCGGGATACAACACTGCGTGCCGCCCACCCTCGTCGCCGCGAACCTTCCGCTTCGCACCAGCCTCCAAAACCAAGTCCCCACGCCGCCGAACCACCTCAACAGCCACCGCTCCAACCACATCCAGCCCAGCTGCATTCGTCGTGGCGGTGGTGTTTGCGGTGGCGAAGGCGGCGGCCAGGTCGGGAGCCTGTCCGGAGAGCGCGAGGTGGTGAAGTGCGGCGAGGATTGCCGTCGGATGCCGGCGGCGTGGCGGCGCGTTCTCGATCACGCGTAGCGCTTCAGGTGACTCGCTCAGTGCAATCGCCATGCGCGCGTAGACCGGCGAAGTCTTCAGCGCGTCGACTTCACCGAACCGCCGATACACCTGCGCGAGAGTGCGCCCGCGCACCCCACCCTTCGCTCTCCCACCAGTCGCCTGCGGCATTCGAACGAGTCTAGCCACGCACCCCCGCCCAGTGCCGTCGGCTATTGACCGAAGTCTTGCCATGTTGCCGCCTTCCCGTCGCGTCGTGGGTGGTGTATCGGAGGTTGGTGGGACCGTGGTGTTGGGTGGTGGGTGTTGAGTAGCGGTGTCTGCTGAGAGTCGGAGGTGGCCGTGGGCGGCGGGGTCGAGGTGGCGGTTGAGCGGCTCGTGGAGTTGTTGCTGGAACGTGGCGTGACGCTGGCTACTGCTGAGTCGTTGACGGGTGGGATGGTCGGGGCGGTTCTGACGGATGTGCCGGGGGTGTCGGCTGTGTATCGGGGTGGCGTGGTGGTCTACGCGACTGATCTCAAGGCCAAGCTGGCGGGAGTTCCGGAGGAGCTGCTGGCTGCTGTGGGCCCGGTGCACCCGGATACGGCTGCTGCATTGGCCAGCGGCGTGCGGGAGCGTCTGGAGGCGGACTACGGGCTCGCGACGACCGGTGTGGCCGGACCGGACCCGCAGGCGGGTGTCGAGGCCGGCACGGTGTACGTCGCCGCGGCCGGACCGGACTCGGTGCAGGTGCGGAAGTTGCAGCTGAGCGGTGATCGGGCAGCTGTGCGCCGGGGGAGTGTGCTGGCCGTCCTGGAACTCGGAGCAGAACTTGTGGCGGAAGAACTCGACTGATCGGGGTGTTGGGACCAGCATGGGGACAGGTAAGGCAGACTGGCACGGCGCACCGAAGGTGGACATTGCGAGAAGTAGTGACCCAGCAACAGGTACCGTTGGTTCCTACGGTCGAGCTACCGTGCGAGTAGACGCGACCGGACAGGCGGAAGGGAGAAACCTCATGGTGCTGGTTCGTGGCCTGCTGGGCGACGTGCTGCGGCGTAAGCGGCTGCGCCAGGGGCGCACTCTGCGCGAGGTATCCGCCGACGCACGCGTCAGCCTCGGCTATCTGTCCGAGGTCGAGCGCGGTCAGAAGGAAGCTTCGAGCGAGTTGCTGGCGGCTATCTGCATGGCCCTGGAAGTGCCGTTGTCGACGGTGTTCGCCGAGGTCAGCGAAGATCTGGCGCGCGAAGAGGCTCTGGTGCTGGCGCACCCGACCATCGAGCCCGAGGTCGTGGCTGCGGCCTGAGCCGCGGGTCATCGGACCCCTGCGTCGGGAGTCGAACCACTGCTGGACGGCTGGATCAGTGCTGTCCGGGTCGGCCAGACGAGTTGCAGCGCGGGCAGCGGCGGCTGACCGGGCCGCCGGAACATCGTGTTGGCGGTGTACAGGTGGTGCGCCGAGTCGGGAAATCGCAGGAGCTCGGCGGTGTGCGGAGGCGGGAAGAAGCCGGACAGGTCGTCTCCCTCGTCGAAGGCCGCTCCTTCCAGCACCGCCCAGGCGAGTGGCTTGAGCCCTAGGTAGGCGTAGCACGGCTCCGGATCGAAGACGATGATCTCCGGATGCCGGTACAGGCTGAGGCCGAGTGTGTACGCGAAGGCAGGGTTCCGCCCGCCGTCGCCCTCGATGAACTGCATCGTCCAGCCGTACGTCTGGATGTTTCGCTCGAGCTGGCGCGAGTACCGCTCGTCGTCCAGGCCGCCGCACTTGTCGCACATCACCGTCTCCTTTCGCTCGAACAGTTGTTCGATGCGTCAGAGAAGGTATCCGTGTTCACTCCCTCCGGAGGCGTTGTCCACAGGGCAATTTCACCAGGAATTTCGCCAGGAATCAGGCTTCGGGCTGGCAGGCCGGGCACCAGTAGGTGACCCGTTCGCGAGTCGGCTCGCCGAGAGAGGACGTGAGGATCGTCGTACCGCATCGGCGGCAGGGCTTGCTGGCGCGTTCGAACACCCATGAGCGTTGTCCCGGCCGGTCGATGCCTGTGCTGACCTGGGTGCCGTTGCGGACGTTGGCCTTCATCAGCTTGCGGCTCAGGTCGATCGCGGCGGGGACATCGACAGCCTCGACCGGGCGCCACGGGTGCAAGCCGAGCAGGAAGCAGACCTCGGTGCGGTAGAAGTTGCCGATTCCGGCGAGGTTGCGTTGGTCGAGCAGCGCCTCGCTGACGGTGCGGCCCGGATCGGACTCGACGTTCGAGATGGCGAGTGCGCGATCGAACGACGGGGACAGGAGGTCCGGGCCGAGATGCCCGACAACGGTGTCTTCCTTGCCGGAGGCGACGAGGTCGAGCACCGGAAGCCGGTATCCGACGGCCGTCCACGGTGCGGTTTCGAGGACCACGCGGATCTCGTGGTCGGGTCCGCCGCGCCAACGCTCGTCGGGACGGTACAGGTGCCAGCTGCCGTCCATCCGAAAGTGGCTGTGCAGCGTGAGCCCACCGGACAGCCGCATCAGGATGTGCTTGCCGCGCGCAACGACTTCCAGCACGGTTCGTCCGCTCAGATCGGTCGTCGCCAACGAAGGCACACGGAAGTCGGTCCGAACGAGTTCCTGCCCGGCAAGCGCCTGATTCAGCCGCTTGCAGGCTCGCCAGACGGTATCTCCTTCAGGCATGACCGACTACTTCAGGCCCGGAGCCGCAGACCGCGTGGCGTGGCGTGGAAGCCCGCCTTGGCCAGAGCGTCCCCGAACGCGGTATGGCGAACCTGCTCACCGTCGGCCGTCTCCACGCTGAGCTTGCCGAGCTGACCGTCCCGGATCGACAAGGCCAACGCGTCAACGGCCGGCTGCAGCAGATCGGGATCCTCCGTGAAACTGAGCACGGTCCGCCCGCCACGTTCGACGTACACGATCAGCTGTCCGTCGACCATCACGACCAACGCGCCCGCCTTCCGGCCGGGACGGTGGCCGCCGGCGCTTTCCCGCTCGGGCCATGGCAACGCAGCGCCGTACGGGTTTGCTGGATCGGACGCAGCCAGTACGACGGCGCGCGCGGTCAGCTCCTCGTCCTTCCGGCCGCGAGCGGCACCGCCTGTCCGTGCGCCACCAGGCCCGAACCGTCCGGGGGGACCGAACGGTCCGTCCGGCTTCGAAGAAGTTGGTAGCTCGGCGAGCGCCCGCAGCCGATCGACTGCGCCAGGCAACGCGAACTGGGCAGCTCCGAGGCCTGCAACGAAGTACCCGCGCCGGCACCGCCCGGACTCCTCGAAGGCGCTCAGCACCTTGTAGACGGCCGCGAACCCACCGGGCGTCCGCTCGGTGATCACCGAACCCCGCGTCACGATGCCGTAGCGATCGAGAAGGGTCTCGGCCGCGGCATGTGCCCGCCGAGTCGCATCGGAGCTTCGGGCCGGAAGCAACGACCATCGCCCACCAGCCGTCGGCGGACCACTCCGCGACGGCATCGCGGGTCGGCCTGGCCGCATCGGGCGTCCCGGACGCGCACGTGGAGTCGCACGACGTGTTCGGTGACTGCCGCGGCCGCCACCGACGAGCGATCTGACCGGCGTCAGTGTGTCGTTCGTCAGATACCCGGCCCAGACGAGGTCCCAGAGAACGCCGACCAGCGTCTCGTCCTCGATCGCACCCGAACTCGATCCGACGACGTCGCTCAACTGCCGGAAGAAGAACGCGCCGCCGCCCGACAACGCGTCCAGCACAGCCTGGTGCGTTTCGCCGAGCTCGAAGGCCGGATCCGGGTCAGGCAGCGTCAAGTCGCAGTTGTCAGCCAGATGCAGCGACACCCATCCGTCCGTCCCGGGCAATGAACCGGAGCCGGCCCACACCACTTCACCGGTCGCGGTCAGCTCGTCCAACATCGACGGCTGATACCCAGGCACCCGCGACGGCAGCACGATCGACTCCAGCGCCGACGCCGGCACCGCGCATCCCGCGAGTTGCTCGATCGCGCCGAGAAGTACGTCGTACCCGCGGCCGCGGCTGCTCGTGATGCCTTGCCAGGCGGGCAGGAATCGCGCCAGCGCGGATGGATCGACCGGCTCGACCTCCTTCCGCAATGCGGCGAGAGAACGCCGTCGCAGCAGCCGGAGGACCTCGCTGTCACACCACTCGAGCGCGATCCCACCCGGCAGGAATTCGCCTTCGACGACTCGCCCAGCCGCGCCGAGCCGCCGTAGCGCGTCGGTGACGACTGCGACTCCGATGCCGAGATGGGTCGCGAGATCGATCGCGCGGAACGGTCCGTGCGTCCGCGCATACCGAGACACCAGGTCGCCGAGCGGATCGGCGACAGGCTCGGCATGCGCCTCCGCAACGCCAGGGGGCAGCGGCACGCCGAGCGCGTCACGCAACCGAGCCACATCCTCGACGACCGCCCAGCGATGCTCACCCGCGATCCGCACCCGTACGACGCGGCGCGCGGCCGCGAGCGACGTCAGCCAGGACTCCGCATCCGAACCGTCGACGGACCGCTGGGTTGCCTCCGGCAACGACAGCGGACCGATGATTCGCAATACGTCGAACAACCCTTCCGCATCACGCGCTCGGCGATCCTCGGCGAGGCGTTGCAACTCGGCCTCGGTCCGCAGTACGACCTCGGCGTCGAGCAACTCACGAAGCTCGGTCCGCCCGAGCAACTCGGCCAGCAAGCTCTGATCCAGCGACAATGCGGCAGCACGCTTCTCGGCGAGCGGACTGTCGCCCTCGTACATGAAGGCGCCCACATAGCCGAACAGCAACGACTTCGCGAACGGCGACGCCTCGGACGTCTCCACCTCGACGACCGAGATCCGGCGCTCACTGATACCGGTCAGCAGATCCTTCAACGCAGGAAGGTCGTAGACATCCTGCAAGACTTCGCGCAGTGTCTCGAGCACGATCGGGAACGACCCGAACTTGCTCGCGACACTCAGCAACTGCGAGGCACGCTGCCGCTGCTGCCACAGCGGTGACCGTCGTCCCGGGTTGCGTCGTGGCAGCAGCAAGGCCCGCGCCGCGCACTCCCGGAACCGCGCCGCGAACAACGCCGACCCACCAACCTCGGTGGTCACCAGATCCTCGATGTCCGCCGGATCGAACAGCACCAGATCCGCGCCCGGCGGCGGCTCGTCCGTCTCCGGCAGGCGCAGCACGATCCCGTCGTCGCCGGACACCGACTGCGCGTCCATCCCGTAACGGTCCCGGAGCCGCGCCGCGATCGCCAGCGCCCACGGGCCGTGCACCTGACCGCCGTACGGCGAGTGCACGCATACCCGCCAGTCGCCGAGCTCGTCACGGAACCGCTCGACCACGATCGTCACGTCGTCGGGCACTCGGCTGGTCGCGTCGCGCTGCTCCGCGAGATACGAGACGAGGTTGTTCGCGGCGTACTCGTCCAGACCCGCGGTCCGCGCGCGCTCGATCGCCTTGGCCGCAGGCAACGACGCCATCTTGCGGACGAACGCGCCGGTCGCCGCGCCGAGCTCAGCCGGCCGCCCGACCGCATCGCCCTTCCAGAACGGCAGTCTGCCCGGCTGGCCGGGCGCGGGGGAGACGAGCACGCGGTCGTGCGTGATGTCCTCGATCCGCCAGCTCGACGCGCCGAGGGTGAACACGTCGCCGACGCGCGACTCGTACACCATCTCCTCGTCGAGCTCGCCGACCCGGTGGTTCGTCGACTCGCCGACCAGGAACACGCCGAACAGCCCGCGGTCCGGAATCGTCCCGCCGCTCGTCACCGCGAGCCGCTGCGCGCCCGGGCGGCCGGAGATCTCACCGCTGACCCGGTCGAACACGATCCGCGGCCGGAGCTCCGCGAACTCGTCCGACGGGTACCGACCGGACAGCATGTCGAGCACCCCGTCGTACGCCGATCTCGGCAGGGTCGCGAACGGCGCGCAGCGGCGTACCAGGGAAAAGAGCTCGTCGACGTCGACGGAGTCGAGGGCCACGATCGACACGATCTGCTGCGCAAGGACGTCCAGCGGGTTGGCCGGGATGTGCAGGCTCTCGATGAGGCCGTCGCGCATCCGCTGCACGACGACGGCGGTGTCGATCAGATCGCCGCGGAACTTGGGAAACAGCACGCCGCGCGACACCGCTCCCACCTGGTGACCCGCACGACCGACGCGCTGCAGTCCGCTGGCAACGGACGGCGGCGCCTCGACCTGGATGACGAGATCCACGGCGCCCATGTCGATGCCGAGCTCGAGGCTGCTCGTCGCCACGACGCACGGCAGCCGACCGGATTTCAGATCCGCTTCGATCAGTGCCCGCTGCTCCTTGCTGACCGAGCCGTGGTGGGCCCGCGCGATCAACGGCGGAGCCGCGAGCGATCCGCCCGACTGCGCCATCAGCTGCGCAGGCGAGCCGAGCTCCGGCAGCTCCAGCTCGGCGCGCTCGGCCGCGATCTCGTTCAGCCGGGCGGTCAGTCGCTCGGCGAGGCGGCGCGAGTTCGAAAAGACGATCGTCGAACTGTGCTGACTGATCAGGTCGAAGACGTGCTCCTCGACATGCGGCCAGATCGAAGCATGCTGCTGAGGACCGGCCGCGGACCCCGAAGTCTCCACCTCGGTCGCGGCCAGCTCGGCCATGTCCTCGACCGGTACGACGACGCTCAGATCCCACTGCTTCGTGAACTTGGGCTGCACGACCGTCACCGGCCGCTCACCGCCGAGGAACCGCGCGACCTCCTCCACCGGTCGCACCGTCGCCGACAGACCGATGCGCTGCGCCGGCTGCGGCAGCAGTGTGTCCAGCCGCTCGAGGGTCAGCGCGAGATGCGCGCCCCGCTTGGTCCCGGCGACCGCGTGCACCTCGTCGATGATGACGGTCTCGACACCGCGCAGCGACTCCCGGCCTTGCGAGGTCAGCAACAGGAACAGGGACTCCGGCGTCGTGATCAGTACGTCGGACGGCCGCGTGGCGAACCGTCGCCGCTCGTTGGCCGGGGTGTCGCCCGAGCGCACCGCGACCTCGACATCGATCGGCGCCTCACCGAGCCGGCGGGCGGTCTCGCGGATGCCGATCAACGGCGCGCGAAGGTTGCGCTCGACGTCGACGGCGAGCGCCTTCAGCGGTGACACGTAGAGCACCCGGCAGCGCAACTTCGGATCGTCCGGCGGCGGTGTCGTGGCCAGCTTGTCCAGGGCCCACAGGAAGGCTGCCAGCGTCTTCCCGGAGCCGGTCGGGGCGACCACCAGCGCGTCCCGGCCCGCGGTGATGGCGTCCCACGCCTCGAGCTGGGCCGGGGTGGCCGCCTCGAAGACGTCGCCGAACCACGCCCGGGTCGCGGGCGAGAACCGGCTCAACGCGCTGGTCTTCTTCACGCTGACCATCTTGCCGGGTCCCGCCGACAGTTTTCACGGACCGCCCGGTCGCCCACCGTGAGCAGGCGCTTTCCGTCCGGTGCGCCGGTTGTCCCCTTCGTCTGGAATGATCGGCGGCATGATGAACCGCGTACGTGCAGCCCTCGTCGTCGTGGCCTGCCTGGTCGGGCTGACCGGGTGCGTCAAGCTCGACGCCGACCTGAAGGTCGGGTCGAACGAGACGGTCTCGGGGAACATGAAGATCGGGGTGGACAAGCAGCTGCTGCAGTCCAGCGGCCAGTCCCTCGACAAGATCCGCCAGCAGATCGAGAGCGGCATCAAGGAGTCGGCCACCCAGGGCGTCACCTGCAAGTCGTACGAGGACGACAAGTACGTCGGCTCCAACTGCACGTTCGAGAACGTGCCGTTCGACAAGATGGGCAGCTCGAGCGGCGACGGCGTCGGCTTCAGCAAGGACGGCGACAAGGTCAAGGTGGCTGTCAAGGCCGGTGACCTGAGCAGCAACCTGCCGTCCGGCGGTAGCCAGCCGGAGGTGAACTTCAAGATCACCATGCCGGGCAAGATCCTCGAGCACGACAGCGGCGCCAAGGTCAGCGGCCGTACGGCGACGTACGACAGCCTCGACAAGCTGGGGAAGATCTCGCTGACCTCCGAGGCCGGTGGCGGGTTCCCGATGTGGGCGCTGATCCTGATCATCGTGCTCGTGCTGCTGGCGATCGCCGCGGTGGTGTTCTTTGTCCTGCGTAGCCGCAAGAATCAGGGTCCGCAGGGCTACGGCCAGCAGTTCCCGGGGCAGTACCCGGGCCAGCCGGGTCAGTACGGCGGCCCGGGGCAGTACCCGGGGCAGTCTGGGTTCGGGCAGCAGCAGTACGGCCAGCAGGGTCCCGGTGGGCAGTACCCGGGGCAGCCCGGTCAGTACGGCGGTCAGCCAGGGCAGCCTGGTCAGCCTGGTCAGTACGGCGGTCAGCCGGGACAGTACCCGGGTCAGCCGCCGCAGGGGCAGCAGCCTGGTCAGCCTGGTCAGCAGCAGTACCCTGGACAGCCTCAGCAGCCGCCGCAGCAGGGTCCTGGTGGTTGGGGACAACAGCCTGGTCAGGGTCAGCAGCCTGGTCAGCCGCCGCAGGGTTACGGTCAGCAGCCGCCGCAGCAGGGTGGGTGGGGCCAGCAGGGTGGTCCGTCGGCGCCTCAGCAGGGGCAGCAGGGCGGTTGGGGACCGCCGCCGAAGGACGATGACGGGCAGGCATGAGACTGACGGAATTCTGGGCACGGATGGATCACCATCTCGGGCCCGCGTATGCACGGACCTGGGCAGAGACCCAGGTGGTCCAGGAGCTCGGCGGCCGCACGGTCGTCGAGGCCCTGGCCGACGGTGAGGCCGCCAAGTTCGTCTGGCGAGCCGTGTGGGCCCACCTCAACCTTCCGCCCAGCGAACGCTGACCGGCCCACCGCCACTCAATCAGGTCCTGGTGAGCGTCGACTCACCTTCAGGCAGGATGTCGGCCGGCCCTGGCTCGTGCTCACGGGCCAGCCGGCTCGGCCACCACAGGTGCCGGCCGATGTCCAGGTTCAGCGCCGTGACCAGCACCGAACGGACGACGATGGTGTCGAGCAGTACGCCGAGCGCGACCGCGATGCCGATCTCCGCGAAAGCCACCACCGGCAGCGTCGCCAGCACCGCGAACGTCCCCGCCAGCACCAGTCCGGCCGACGTGATCACCCCACCGGTCGCGGCCACCCCGATCAGCGCCCCGCGCCGGGTGCCCTGGGTCTTCGCCTCCTCGTGCACGCGCGTCATCAGGAAGATGTTGTAGTCGATGCCCAAGGCAACCAGGAAGACGAAGACGAACAGCGGCAACGACGTGTCCGCACCCTCGAAGCCGAGTGCCTTGAACACCAGTGAGCTGATCCCGAGCGCCGCGCCGAACGACAGTACGACGGTTGCCACCAGCATCACCGGCGCGACGAGTGCCCGCAGCAACAGTGCGAGGATCGCCAGCACCACCGCGAGCACCACCGGGATGATCAGCCTGTTGTCGTGAGCGGATGCCCGCTGCGTGTCCAGCAGGATCGCGGCACCACCGCCGGCGAGTGCGTCGGCGTCCGGCACCGCGTGGACGGACGTCCGTACGCGATCGACGGTGTCCTTCGCGGCCTGCGTGTCCACCGCGTCGGTCATGGTCCCCTCGAGGTACGCCAGTCCTCCGGCCACCCGCGGCTCCGCCACCGCCGCGATGCCTTGCGTCGAGGACATCGCCGTACGGACCTCCGCGGCCTTGTCGGCCTTGCTCACCACGACCAGTGGGTTGCCCGCGCCGGCCGGGAAGTGGGCGGCCACGATCTTCTCTCCGACGACGGAGTCCGGCGTACCGACGAAGGACTCTTCGTTGGTCAGGCCGTTGGCGTTGAGTGTCAACATGCCGAGGGCGGCGATGCCCAGGAGCACCGACGTGGTGATCCAGGTCAGCCGCGGCCGTACGGCGATCCGTCGGCCGATGCGACCCCACACGCTCCTCTCGGTGTGGTCATCCGATCCGTACGTCGGACGGAGCGGCCAGAACACCCAACGACCACAGATGACGAGCAGTGCGGGCAGCAAGGTCAGCATGGCGAGCAGGGCGATCACAATGCCGACTGCTGCGACCGGACCGAGCCCGCGGGTGGAGTTCATCGAGGCGAACAGCAGACAGAGCATGCCTGCTACCACTGTGGATCCTGATGCGAAGATCGCCGGACCGGACCGGTGCAGAGCGAATGCCATCGCCTCATGCCTGTCCTGATGCTTCCTGAGTTCCTCGCGGTAGCGCGCTATCAGTAGCAGGGCATAGTCCGTCCCCGCGCCGAACACAAGGACTGTCAGGATGCCTGCGCTCTGGGCGTTGACGGTCAGGTCCGCTCGGGTCGCCAAGACGTAGATGACGGCCTGTGCCGCAAAGAGTGCGACACCTGCGGAGAGGACTGGCAGCAGCCACAACACAGGGCTCCGGTAGGTGAGCAGGAGGATGACGATCACTACGGCTGCAGCGGAGTACAGGAGTTTGCCGTCGATACCTGCGAAGGCCTCTTGCGAGTCGGCGGCGAATCCGCCCGGTCCGGTCACGTGGAAGGACAGTCCGTCCGGCCGGTCCGCCGCGATCCGCCTGATGTCGTCGGCACGCGCACCGATGGTCTCCCAGCCTCCAGAGCCGGCGTTGATCGGTACAAGCACCTGGAGTGCCTTGCGATCCTCCGACGGGATCGGCCCGACGACGTCACGGTCGACGTCCTGCAGGTCGCCGTACTGCGTCACCTGTCGGGCGACCGCTTGCTGGTCAGCGGGAGTGATACCGGACGAGCGTTCGTACACCAGCACAGCCGGAATCTCGTCCGGGGACGAGAACTGTGCGGTCGCCTTCAAGACCTCGGTGGACTCGGCATTACCGGGCAGCCACGAGACAGCGTCGTTCTCCTGCGCACCGGTCAGCTTGCCCGCCGGACTGAAGGACACCCCTATTGCGACGATCCACAGCGCCAGCACGATCCATTTCGACACCTTGCCGCACGGCAACGCCGCGAGTCGTCCCACTCCGCGCACCCGAACCACGCCCCCTGGAGAGACATCCGTCCCGTCCGCTCGCCGGACCGATCACGACGCCCCCGGAACCAGCGTGGTGGCTGCGTCAGACCTGGTCAACGACCACTCGGTAGTGCTGCGCTCACCGTGCGTCTCCAGCCTGCACGGTCACTGGTTCAGTTCTCAGGTGTCCAGCCGGTGCGGGCGGCCCATTCTTCGGCCGGTAGATAGATGAGGTCGCAGACCGGGTCCTTCAGGTCGCTGTAGTCGCCGATCTCGAGCTTGAGCGCAGCCGCGTGCTGCTTGAACACGGCGTACGCCCGTGCCGTTTCCGGATGACTGCGCAGGTAGTCGCGGAACAGCAGCGCGTATCGCTGGTTGGCCCGCCCTGCCACGCGGATGTGCAGGTTCACGCGGCGCCGGTACATCGGCTCGACCAGCATCCGCTTCACCCACTGGATGTCGTCCGCGGGCAGACCCGGCACGGGGTGGTCGCGCCGCGGCGGGCGGAGCTCCCAGTCCGCGGCAGCCATGCGCTCGGCGACGTCGTCCAGGTCCGGTTCTGTACCGACGGTCACTTGGATGTCGAGGATGTCCTTGGCCGGCAGGCCGGGTACCGAGGTGGAGCCGACGTGGTCGATCCGCTGGGCCAACTCGCCGAGCAGTCCGCCGATCACCTGCGCGGTCTTCTGGTACTGCGCGGGCCAGGTGTCGTCCGGCCGCGCGATGACGATCCCAGTCATGCGGAGATCATCCCAGTACTGCGGTCGCAGGTCCCAGCCCTTTACACCGGCTTGACCCGGAACGCGCTGGTGGTGAGCAGATCCGCCGCCTCGTACGCCGCCTTCTTGATGCCCTTGCGCTCGTCGAAGAAGCCGCCGACCACGCCGACGCCAGGGAGCTTCCCGACGAACCGGGCACCCAGGCTGCCGCGCGGGCGTTCCTCGAACACCTCGCTGAGGCCGCCGAACAGCTTGCTCAGTCGCCAGACCAGCCGGACGCCCTTGCGCAACCCCATGTCCGCCGAGACCTCGTCGAGGCCCAGTTGCTCGGAGACGTCCTTGCCGGCGATCTCCGGGTCGTCGTACTTGAGGACCTCGTCCGGCGTGATCGGGCGATCGGTGAGTACCCGGATGATGATCGACGTACGGTCCGCGTGCGCGTCCACGCCGTACTCGCGGCAGACCGCGCCGATCACCATCGCCTGCACAGCCGCGCCGAGGGTGTCCTTCATCGGCAGCCGGTCCGCCGCCGCGCCGCTGAGCCGGGGGAGACCGGCGACGACCGCGGCGAACCCGCCGAGGCGCTCGACCCACCAGTCGCAGCGCTTGGCCAGCGGGAGGGTCGGCCATTCCTCGTGGCCGGGCACCTTCATCTGCAGCAGCCGGTCGATCGCGAGGATCAGACCCTTCTCGGCGAGGTTGGGCTTCTCCTGAGCGGAGTACTCGGCCAGGACGGTGCGGATGCCGAACGGGTCCTGCGAGCGCAGCGCGTCGAGCACGATGTCGATACCGAATTCGACCCGGCTGATCGCGAGGACCACGGCGGAGTCGGGTACGTCGGGACGGTCGGTCACGTCCGCAAGGGTAGGGATCATCTGGGTCAGGATGGCTGCCGGAACAGCCTTCGGCGTGTCAGTTGTGATTCGAACACGTGTTCGGGATACTTTGGTGCTCGGAAGGTGGTTTGGACGGCCGAGTTGTCCACAGATTCGAAGTCGCGGCGAAAACTGTCGGCGGCAACGAATACCTTCTCTGGCGACAACAAAGTTCCTTCGGGTGGCCGGCGGCGGCCCCGGATTATCAGATGGGTCAGGTGGCAGTCACATGGCGGGTGTAGCGAGTGCGGAGCGCGCGGCGGCCGATCGCGAGAAGGCGCTTGCGACCGCGCTGACGCAGATCGAGCGACAGTGCGGCAAGGGATCGGTGATGCGGCTGGGCGAGCAGAACCGGCCCCCGATCGAGGTCATCCCGACCGGGTCGATCGCGCTCGACATCGCGCTCGGGATCGGCGGTCTGCCGCGCGGCCGGGTGGTGGAGATCTACGGTCCGGAATCCTCCGGTAAGACGACGGTCGCGCTGCACGCGGTCGCGAACGCTCAGCGGGCCGGCGGGATCGCGGCCTTCATCGACGCGGAGCACGCGCTCGACCCGGAGTACGCGCGGAAGCTGGGTGTCGACACCGACGCGCTGCTGGTCTCGCAGCCCGACTCCGGTGAGCAGGCCCTGGAGATCGCCGACATGCTGGTGCGCTCCGGCGCGATCGACATCGTCGTGATCGACTCGGTGGCCGCGCTGGTGCCCCGGGCCGAGATCGAGGGTGAGATGGGGGACAGCCACGTCGGTCTGCAGGCCCGGCTGATGAGCCAGGCGCTGCGGAAGATGACCGGCGCGGTCAGCGGGACGAACACGACCGCGATCTTCATCAACCAGCTGCGCGAGAAGATCGGCGTCATGTTCGGCTCCCCGGAGACGACGACCGGTGGTAAGGCGCTGAAGTTCTACGCGTCGGTGCGGCTGGACGTGCGCCGGATCGAGTCGCTGAAGGACGGCACCGACGTCGTCGGTAACCGGACCCGCGTCAAGGTCGTGAAGAACAAGGTGGCCCCGCCGTTCAAGCAGGCGGAGTTCGACATCATCTACGGCCAGGGCATCAGCCGTGAGGGCAGCCTGCTCGACCTCGGCGTGGATCAGGGCTTCGTCCGCAAGGCCGGCGCCTGGTTCACGTACGAGAGCGACCAACTCGGCCAGGGCCGGGAGAACGCGCGGAACTTCCTGCGCGACAACCCCGATCTGGCCAACGAGCTGGAGAAGAAGATCAAGGAGAAGATGGGCATCGGCCCGACCCTTGACCAGCCGGCCGACGCTGCCGCGGCCGAGGTCGATGTCGACTTCTGACCGACCCTCCGCGGGTGGCAGCGTCCCCCGGCAGCCATCAGCTGCCGACGACGCTGCCCCCGCGGCGCTGTCTCTACCCCACGACGAACGCCTCGCTCTGGCCCGCAAACTCCTGGCCAAAGGGGCGACCGCGTCCGCGACCACCACCGGGCCTTCCACCACAGAGCCGGCTGCCACCGAGCGCACGTCGTACCGGCTTACGTCGGCTCGGCAGGTGTCCGGGGAGCGTGATGCGTCGCGGTCAGCGTCCTCGTCGGGCGACGTTCGTCCAGGTGGTGCGTCTGGTGACAGCGACGACTCCTCGGCTGGTTCGAGGCGAGGCAGTCGTCGTACTCGAGGTCGTGGAGCGAGCGCTGCCGACCCGTGGGAGGACCCCGACGACTTCCTGGACAGCGGGGAGTCGGAGCGGAGTACAGCGCGACGTACCAGCTCGATCAGGCGAACCGCCGGCACCGTCGACCCTTGGGGTGACGAGGACAAGCGAACCGTCCAGGCCTTCGAGACCCAGGCCGCCGAGCGCCGGGCCGAAGCCCAGGCCTTCGCAGACGATGCCCCGGCAGCGCCCGGCGACGGCGAGAGTCGCAATACCTCGAACGGTCCCACCCCTGAGGCCAGCCCGACGCCCACGCCGTCTGTTGGCTCGACGACGTCGGTCTCGCGCGCCGCTTTCGACACAGCCGACGCCTTCGACCCGTGGTCAGACCCAGTCGCTGCGCCTCCACCAACGAGCGCCGCGGACGAGACATACGAATCCCAGACCGACTCACCTGGTCGCCTCCCGGTTGGGAGCCGCGAGGCTGAGGCCGGTAGTACATCTGCTGATGCAGCAGCCGGCGCACCACCCGAAGAGGCGTCCGCACAGTCGTTCGCAGGCCCGTCAAGTGCGGCGCCGGCCAGTGCGACAGACGACGCGCCATCAGCCGGTATGGAGACCAGGCGGGAGAGCCGGCGCGGAGCGGTCGGACCGGCGAGCGCAGATAAGGGCACCCGGCTCGGTGGTGCGGGCTCTGCTGGTGTTGGGGGTGGGTCGGCTCGGGGTGGGCGGGGGAGTGCGCGGCGGCGGGTTGGTGGGGGATTTGGGCGGCGGGGGAAGCGGCCTGTTGGGGATGAGCCTCAGGGGACGGGGGATCCGGAGCTCGACGGGGTAGAGGCGGATCCGTACTCGGTGGCTCGGACGATTCTGCTGGACAAGTTGACGGGGCAGCCGCGGACTCGGGCCGAGTTGGCCGATGTGTTGGCGGAGCGGGACATTCCGGATGAGGTGGCCGATGCGGTGCTGGATCGGTTTACCGACGTCGGGTTGATCGATGACGCCGCGTTCGCGAATGCGTGGGTGGAGTCGCGGCATCGCGGGCGTGGGCTGGGGAAGCGGGCGCTGGCGCAGGAGCTTCGGCGGCGCGGGGTGGACGATGAACTGGCGCGGGATGCGCTCGAGGAGCTGCAACCTGAGCAGGAAGAGGAGAAGGCTCGCGAGCTGGTACGGCGGAAGTTGCGGTCGATGCGTTCGCTGGAGCGGCAGGTGGCGATTCGGCGGCTGCTCGGAATGCTTGCGCGCAAGGGATACCCGGGCGGTCTCGCGATGACCATCATCAAACAGGAACTCGACGCCGCCCATGACGAGTTCCCGCTCCTCGACTCCTCCGGTCTCGAACCCGAGTAGTTCCGGGCGGTAGCGTCGGTGGGGTGACGAGCTTGGGTGATGTGGAGCGGGTGGTCTCGGGGCTGCCGGGGACCGAGGAGGCGACTCGCCACGGGATGCGGACGTGGAAGGTCGGGGGGAAGGCGTACGCGTGGGAGCGGCCGTTCAGTAAGGCGGATTTGAGGCGGTTCGGGGACGAGACGCCGCCGGGTGGGCCGATCGTCGCGCTGGTGGTTGAGGATCTTGCGGAGAAAGAAGCCGTGCTGCAGTCGCGGGCGGGGGACGGGTTCTTCACGATTCCGCATTTCAACGGGTACGCCGCGGTGCTGGTTCAGCTGGACGAGGTGTCTGAGACCGTCCTGGAGGAAGCGTTGCTCGACGCGTGGTTGGTGCACGCACCGGCGGACGTTGCCAAGGCGCACCTCGGGAAATAGCCCGCGATCCAAGTCACCACCCCGGAGCCCGGAGGGCGCGTGTGGGCTGCTGATTGGGGTCTCAGCGGGGCTGGTGTTACGGACGGTGACGTGGGTTCGGGGGGTGGGCTGCGGCGAGGGGCGTTGACGGGTGCGCCGTGACGGTGTGTTATCCGAGGTAGGGCCGGTATTTGCTCCGGTCCGTAGGCTGGGATTTTCCGTCGATCCGCCCCAGACACCGCGGAGGGTGCAATGAACGATTTCCAGGAACAGGCGAAGAACTGGCTCCGGAATGTCGTCAAGCAGAACCCGGACAAGATCAAGGCCGGCGTTGAGAAGGCAGGCGACCTGATCGACAAGCAGACCGGCGGGAAGTACGCGGAGAAGGTCGACGCAGTCCAGCAGAAGGTCGGCGGCTTCGTCGACAAGCACGGCTCCGAAGAGGCCCCGAGCTCGGCAGGCACAGAATCCGCACCCGCGACGACGCCCGAGCCCACTCAGGCAGCCCCGTCCGAGCCCACCGCGGCCGAGTCCGCCGAGACGCCTCCTGAATCCGCCACGGGAGCCTCGGCAGGCACATCCGAAGCGCCGGGTGAGTCGGCGGCCGGCGCGTCGGAGGGTGCGGCCGGGTCCCAGGGCAGCAGCACGCGCAGCTAGCCCCGCAGCTACACGGAACGGTCAGCTCGACCGCGGTAGCTGGTGTGGTCGAGCTGATCTGGCACGGCTGGGGTGCGTTGGCTAGGTCAGTGGGGCGGTCCGCGGGCCAGCGCCTGCTCTACGACCGGCTTCCGATCTGGAGTAGACCACGTTGATGGGTGGTCTTGTGAGGATCGGCGGTGGCGTCGATGAGTGTCCGTCTTGACCGGGTGGTGGGGCGCGCCTAGCCTCGGCATCAGGAAGGGATGAATCCACCGGGACGGTGGCGGATATGAGGAACGGCGGGTTGGCGAAACTACCGACCGGCCGGGAAAACGCAACCACGCTCGACCGAGCTGAAGGAAGGACGACGGCGTCGTGCAGACGCTGTCGGATAGACGGCACCGCACGTAATACCTGAACGGCAGCAGCCAGACAGGACACGAGCGGGGCCATCGTGGTCTCCGAGGGTTCAACCGGCGACGCACGGTGAGCAAGCAACGCTGGGCGGCCGCGGATGCGGCGTCCCTGCAGTCGGCGGACGGGGGTTCGCGGACCGCGAGCACGCTGGGCAGCACATCAGCAGCGAGTGCGCAGCAGCACCGTCGGCACAGCCGGAATGGCAGCACCGGTACCGCCTCAGCAGAGGTGGCGCCGGCACCGCCGTACCCCGGTGACGCCTTACCGAACGAACGGCCGGCTGGCTGATCCCTTCGACCGATGGCCACAGTCCCCCGCGTGGGACTCGAAGGAGAGGGGAGACGCCGATGACCGCGATGTCCGTTGGCCTGGCCCTGATCGGATTGCTGATCGCCGGACTACTGGCTTGGATCGGCCTCACCCTCTCCCGCCGGAAGGCCGTGGGCATCTCGACCTCCCAACAGGAGGCCGCCCAGCTCGAGAACGCGCAGCTCGAGGCTGCTCAACTCGAGGCCGTGCAGCTGACCGCCACCGCCAAGTCCGCGGCGGAGCTGGTACGTCGGCAGGCCGAGGAGGACGCCGCCGTACTGCGGACCCGTGCCGAGGCGGCTGAGCAGCGCGCCGAGGAGATCCGCCGCGCCGCGGAGGACCGGGCGTCCGAGGTACGGCGGGATGCCGAGCAGCGGGCGTCCGACGTACGCCGGGAGGCCGAGGCGGAGGCGCAGTCGATCCGCGACGACCTGCGGGAGCAGCGGCTGGAGATGGAACGCCGCGACCACCGGCTGACCGAACGCGAGGAGCGGATCGACGAGCAGCACCGCGGGATCGAGGAGCGCCACACCGAGCTGACCGCGCAGCTGGCGGTGCTGGATCAACGCAAGCAGGAGATCAAGGACCTCGAGGACGAACGCCGCCGGATTCTCGAAGGCGTCGCGAACCTGACGACCGAGCAGGCGAAGGCCGAGCTGGTCGCGGCGATCGAGGACGAGGCGAAGCGGCACGCGCACACCATCGTTCGCGACATCGAGCGGCAGGCCCTCGACGAGGGTGAGACGAAGGCGCGCAAGATCATCACCGGCGCGGTGCAGCGGCTCGCTTCCGAGCAGACGAGCGAGTCGGTTGTGTCCGTCGTACACCTGCCGAGCGACGACATGAAGGGCCGGATCATCGGGCGCGAGGGCCGCAACATCCGGTCGTTCGAGCAGACCACCGGCGTGAACCTGATCATCGACGACACCCCGGAAGCGGTGCTGTTGTCCTGCTTCGATCCGGTACGGCGGGAGACCGCGCGGCTGACCCTCGATTCGCTGGTGCTCGACGGCCGGATCCACCCGAGCCGGATCGAGGAGATCTACGAGCGCAGCAAGGGCGAGGTCGCCGAGCTGTGCGAGCGGGCGGCCGAGGACGCGATGGCCGACGTCGGGATCACCGAGCTGCATCCGGAGCTGGTCCGGACGATGGGGCTGCTGCGCTACCGGACGTCGTACGGGCAGAACGTGCTGAAGCATCTGATCGAGTCGGCGCACATCGCCGGGATGATGGCGGCCGAGCTCGGGCTGGATCCGAAACTGTGCAAGCGCGGTGCGTTCCTGCACGACATCGGGAAGGCACTCACGCACGAATCCGAGGGCAGCCACGCGATCGTCGGTGCGGAGCTGGCGCGGAAGTACGGCGAGAACGACGACGTCGTGCACTGCATCGAGGCGCACCACAACGAGGTCGAGGTCCGCACCGTCGAGGCGGTGCTGACGCAGGCGGCGGACGCGGTGAGCGGCGGCCGGCCGGGTGCGCGGCGCGAGTCGCTGGAGGCGTACGTGCAGCGGCTCGAACGGCTCGAGGAGATCGCGATGCACCACGAGGGTGTGGAGAAGGTCTTCGCGATGCAGGCCGGCCGGGAGATCCGCGTGATGGTGCTGCCGGACGCGGTCGACGACATCGCGGCGCAGGTGATGGCCCGCGATATCGCGAAGCAGGTCGAGGAGGAGCTCACATATCCCGGTCAGATCCGCGTGACCGTCGTACGGGAGTCCCGGGCGACGGAAGTCGCGAAATAGTCATCAGGCCCGCTACTCGAGCCGACGTCGATCGGATGATCAGCGCGCTGGCGGGAGAACCGGCCGCCCAGCACCACATCCGGGCTCGTTGGGACACCCAACAGTCCGATGATGGCGTCTACCTGATCGCGGAGCGCGACGGGGAGATCGTGGGTCAGACGATCCTGCTCCGGCGTTCGAAGTACGACGAACTTCGCGCTGACGCGGATCCGGCCGAGATCAACGCCCTGCAGGCGTACGTCCGGCGGCACGGCATCGGTACGGCGATCATTCGCGCCGCCGAGGCGATCGCGGCGGGGGAGTGGAACCGGTCGGCGATCGGGCTCGCCGTTGGACTCGACAACGATCCGGCTCGGGCTCTGTACGAGCGGCTCGGGTACGAGCCGTGGTCCGGTCCGCACTTGCTGGACTACTGGACCGAGCAAGCGGCCGACGGAAGCGTCGTACGGACGCACAACGATCCTTGCGAGTACTTGATCAAGACCTTCTAGGCGACGCTGGCGGCCGACGCGGTGAACGTGTTGCACGCGGACGGCGTGCCTGCGTCGAACCCGCGGCGGGTCCAGCGGCTGTGGCTCTTGCTGCTGCCGTGGTCGCGTTGCGTGCCCCACTCGTCGCCACGGTGGCTGATGGTCCAGAGCCACCGCTGCCGCCATGATCCGGCGACGGGGAAGTAGCTGCGGTCTGCGCCCAGGTAGACACCGCTGAGACAGGACGCCTGGAGTTCGATGCGCCGGCTCTCCAGCAGCGAGGCGTCCGCGCCGTTCAGGTAGCTCGTCCGCGTTGCGGAGGCGTCGCTGATGCCGATCAGGCGCTGAATGTGGTGGCCGTACTCGTGGGCGACCAGGTGAGCCATCGTCGTACGTGCCCAGAGCTTGTTGTACTTGCGGTAGTTGTCGATGTCGAACGTGGCGTTCATCGAGATCGTGCCGCTGCCGCAGTACGCGGCGGAGTCCTGGACGTCGCACAGGGTGCGGGTCTTGCCCGTGAAGACGTCCAGCCGCGGCGGCTGGAACGTGAAGCCGGCTTTCTCGACCACCGGCTTCCACACCTTGTCCAGGCAGCGGATGTACTCGGTGTAGTACTTGCGCACGTTCGCCACCGAGGTCGGCCGGACCGACGGTTCCCTGCAGCGCGAGGCGGGCAGCCGGCCGACGCGGTAGAGCGGGTTCTGAGCGACGATCCGCTGCTTCTCCGCGAGCATCTGAGCGACAGAGTCGACAGTCGGAGTAGTCCGAGTCGGGCTAGGCGTCGAAGGCTCAGGCGTAGGTGAAGGAGTCGCACTTGGAGTCGCACTAGGAGTAAGCACCGCCAGCGTCCCACCAGCGGTCGGCAAGTCATCACTACCGCCCACCTGCCGTACGACGACTATCCCGACGGTCGCAAGTACGACGACGACAGCAGTGACCAACCCAGCCCGCGCATTCACCCGCGGCAGCCTAGCTCCGCACGGGCCGAGCGGAAATACCCGTCAGCGGAACGCGGACTGCCCGGTCAGCGCCTGACCGATGACGAGCTGGTGGACCTCGGAGGTCCCCTCGTACGTGAGCACGGACTCGAGGTTGTTGGCGTGCCGCATGATCGGGTACTCGCTGCTGATGCCGTTCGCCGCGAGGATCGTCCGGCACTCGCGTGCGATCGCGATCGCCTCGCGGACGTTGTTCAGCTTGCCGACCGACACCTGCTCGGGCCGCAGCGTGCCCTTCTCCTTCAACCGGCCGAGGTGGACGGCGAGCAGGATGCCCTTGTTCAGCTCGACCGCCATGTCGGCCAGTTTCGCCTGCGTCAGCTGGTACGCCGTCAGCGGCTTGTCGAACACGATCCGCTCGCCGGCGTACGCGATCGCGGTCTCCAGGCAGTCCCGCGCGGCGCCCATCGCACCGAAGATGATGCCGAACCGGGCCTCGTTCAGGCAGCCGAGCGGGCCGGACAGGCCACGCGCCTCGGGCAGCATCGCGGACGCCGGCAGCCGTACGTCGTCCAGCACCAGCTCGGACGTGACGGATGCGCGCAGCGACATCTTCTGTTTGATCTCCGGCGCCGAGAAACCGGGCGTCGACGTCGGTACGACGAAGCCGCGGACACCGTCGTCGGTCCGGGCCCAGACCACCGCGACGTCGGCGATCGAACCGTTGGTGATCCACATCTTGGAGCCGTTCAGAACCCAGTCAGCGCCATCACTGCGCGCGTTGGTGCGCATGCCGCCCGGATTCGAGCCGAAGTCCGGTTCGGTCAACCCGAAGCAGCCGATCGCCTCACCCGCGGACATCCGGGGGAGCCACTCGGCCTTCTGCTCCTCGCTGCCGTACTTCCAGATCGCGTACATGGCCAGTGAGCCCTGCACCGACACCAGCGACCGCATGCCCGAGTCAGCCGCCTCGATCTCGAGGCAGGCCAGCCCGTACGCGACCGGCCCGAGCCCGGCGCACCCGTACCCGGTCAGGTGCATCCCGAGGAACCCGAGCGCCCCGAGCTCCTTCGCCAGCTCCCGCGCCGGAATCACTCCGGCCTCGAACCACTCCGGCAAGGACGGCCGCAACCGCTCGTCCGCAAACCGCCGCGCAGCCCCCCGAACATCAACCTCGTCCGACGTCAGCAAGGAGTCGACATCCACCAGATCCAACGAAGCGCTCATGCCCGAACGCTAACGGCAATCCGGCCGGCTGCGGAGGAGGTATGGATCACTTGCGGTACCAGGGCCACCACCAGTGGCGTTTGCGGGGGTGGCGGACTACGACGCTGGCGTGGTGGGCCTTGCCGGTGACGTGGAGGCGGACTCCGCCGGGGCGCGGGGCTACGGCCTTGTTCTTGGCGCTGCTGTGGTTGGCCTCGACCTGGTCGATGTCGACGCTCCAGCCTTCGGGGATGACCATCACCACCGAGCTGTGGATGGCCTGGGCGTCGACGTGGATGTCGGACCAGTGCACGACGGCGTCGGTGAAGTCGAGCTTGACCGAGGAGTGTTCCGCGATCGCGGTCAGTCGCTCCGGTACGACCCACGCGCCCTCGCGTTTCTGCGCGCTGTGCCGGGCCCGGAGCGTGAGTTCCTGAGAGCTGCCGTGGGCGACCGGTACCAGGTCCGCGGTCGCGTTGCGGAGCTCGAGCTGGGTCTTGGCCGAGTAGATCTGGGTCAGCCGCTCGTCCAGTTCCTCGAAGTCCAGCCGCCCGTCGGTGTGCGCCTCCTGGACCACGGCGGCGGCATGCTCACGGTCGTTGTCGGATGCCCGGCGGTTGGGCGGCGGCTGCTCCAGACTCATGCCCCATAAGGTAGCGCCGCATCAGCCGACGAGAGACAGGAACCGGCCAACCACCGTCGACCACGTCTTCTCCAGTTCGACGGCGTACCGTTCCGCGTCCGCCACCACGGCGTCCGGGTCGAACCCGAGCGACCGCAGTCGCGCCGGCTGCCAGCGCCGTACCCGCTCTGCCTCAACCTCCGGATGAAACTGCACACCCCAGCTCTGCCCGATGCGCAGCATCTGGTTCGTGCAGCGCGCACTGGACATCAGCAGCACCGCATCCTCCGGCAGCCGCGTGATCTGGTCCTGGTGACTCTCCACAGCCCGCACCGTCGACGGCAGCCCAGCCAGCAGTACGTCGTCCGCACCGGCCGGCAGCACGGTCAGCGAGGTCACACCCTTCTCCGGCTGCCCGTACTTCCCCTGCACCTCACCGCCGAACGTGTGCGCCAGCAACTGCGCACCCAGGCAGATCCCGAGCACCGGCACCCGTCCGTGCGCGTCCTGCAGCAGCGAACGCTCCGCCGGCAGCCACGGCGACCGCTCGTCCTCGTCCGGCAGCATGCCGCCGCCGAGCATGATGAGCGCCGCATGACCGTCCACGCTCCCGGGTATGGGCTCACCGTCCCAGGCCCGTACGACGATCGGCGAGAGCCCACGCTCGTCCAGCCAGTCGAGCAGCCGGCCAGGTCCGCTGTCGCGATCGTTCTCGATGATGAGCACAGAAGTTGGCAGTGGGGTCACTGGGCAACGGTACGGCGGCACACCATGACACGCAGCGCACCGCCGTACCGGAGTGGCGATTCCGGGATACTGATGCACTGGGGGTGTCGATGGAACCTGTCAGCGGATTCGTGCGGGCTGTTGTCGGAGATGTGGCCTTCATCTTCAGCAAGGGCATGGTCAGCGCGTACCTGCTCGCCCGCCGCAACGGGTGGCCGCGACCGCAGCTCGACGTACTGGTGCGGTCACACGGTCAGTACGTACCGCTGTCCATTCCGACCGGCACGGTGCCCGCCGTGGGCCGCCTGGTCGGGCTGGACGAGTTCCGGCCCGCCCCGATGATCACTGTCGAGTTCACCCCGGGTGACACCGGCGCCGAGGCACATCTCAGTGCCAACAGCCCGGTCCTCATCACGATCACCGACGTCAGTCACCGCGAGTACGACGCCGTAGTACTGACCACGTCCCTCGGCGCCGCGGCGTACGCACAGCTGCCGCCGGGGTACTACCACGTCTCCGCCGTCGTCATCGACGAGTACGGCGACCTGCTGCAGGGGTACGGCGCTCAGCACAACCTGCACGTGGACAAGGGCGACGACCTGATCGTCTCGCTGTCGATCCGGACCGCGGGCGTGACGGAGATCGCAGCCGCCCTGGAAACCGGACCGCAGCCCGCACTGGTCGGGCTGGACGGTGACGTCGTGCCGCTGCTCGACCTGGCCCGTATCGGCCGCGCACCGGACTGTGACCTGATCCTCGACCGTCAGGAGGTCAGCCGCCACCACGCGGAACTGCTGCGGATCGACGCGACCAGCTACGAGCTGCGGGACCTGGGGTCGACCAACGGGACACTGGTGAACGGCGTGCCGATCGAGACCGCGATGGTCACCCACGGCGACGAGATCCGGCTCGGAGCGCTCCCGTTCCGGCTATTGCTCGCCTGACCTGGAACAATGGCGCCGTGAACCCGCGTAGCGTCGTCATCCTCGGCTCCACCGGCTCGATCGGTACTCAGGCGCTCGAGCTGATCGGACGGAACCGGGACCGCTTCCACGTCCTGGCCCTGTCCGCAGGCGGCGACAACGTCGCCCTGCTCGCGGAGCAGGCGCTCGAGTTCGAGGTCGAGGTCGTGGCGGTGGCCAAGGCCACGGTCGCGCAGGACCTGCAGCTGGCGTTCTACGCCGAGGCGCAGCGGAAGGGGTACGCGCAGGGCGAGTTCCGGATCCCGAAGATCGTCACCGGACCGGACGCCTCCAGCGAGCTCGCGGCGATGCCGTGTGACGTAGTACTCAACGGCATCAACGGGTCGGTCGGTCTGCACGCGACGCTGGCCGCGCTGGACGCCGGGAACACGCTGGCGCTGGCCAACAAGGAGTCGCTGGTGATCGGCGGCCCGATCGTCACCCGGCGCGCGAAACCGGGGCAGATCGTCGCGGTCGACTCCGAGCACAGCGCGATCGCCCAGTGCCTGCGCGGCGGTACGCCGGACGAGGTCCGCAAACTGCTCCTGACCGCGAGTGGCGGCCCGTTCCTCGGCCGGCCGCGGAGCGAGCTGGAGAACGTGACCGTCGAGCAGGCCCTGGACCACCCGAACTTCGCGATGGGGCCGGTCGTCACGATCAACTCGGCCACGCTCGTCAACAAGGGGCTCGAACTGATCGAGGCGCACCTGCTGTTCGGGATCCCGATGGACCGGATCGACGTGGTCATCCACCGGCAGCAGGCGATCCACTCGATGGTCGAGTTCTTCGACGGCTCCACGATCGCGCAGGTCGGCGTACCGACGATGACGGTGCCGATCGCGCTCGCGCTGGGCTGGCCTGACCGGATACCGGACGCTTCGCCGCCGTGGAACTGGGCCGAGGCGAGCACCTGGACGTTCCAGCCGGTCGACGACGCCGAGTTCCCGTCCGTGGCGCTGGCCCGCGAGGCGGGGACCCGGGGCGGGACCGCTCCGGCTGTCTTCAACGCGGCCAACGAGGTCTGCGTCCAGGCGTTCCGGGACGGCCGGCTGCCGTTCGTGGGGATCGTCGACACGGTGGCACGGGTGGTGACCGAACACGACGTACCCTCATATGAGGAACTGTCCGTCGACGACGTGCTCGCGGCGGACGCGTGGGCCCGGCAGCGGGCCCGTGACATTACCGGCGTACAGGAGATCCAGCAGGCATGAGTGTGCTTCTCACCATTCTCGGCATCGTGCTCTTCGTTGCCGGGGTGCTGATCTCGGTCGCGCTGCACGAGATGGGCCACATGCTCCCGGCCAAGGCGTTCGGGATGAAGGTCACACAGTTCTTCGTCGGCTTCGGGCGGACCATCTGGTCGGTGAAGCGCGGCGAGACGGAGTACGGCATCAAGGCGATCCCGGCCGGCGGTTTCGTCCGGATCATCGGCATGATGCCGCCCGCCAAGGGCCAGGACCCGACCAAGGTGCGCAAGGCCAACACCGGCCCGATCCAGTCGATGGTCGAGAACGCGCGCACGGCGGAGTACGAGACGATCTCGCCCGAGGACGACGGCCGGCTCTTCTACCAGAAGGTGTGGTGGAAGAAGCTGATCGTGATGGCGTCCGGGCCGCTGGTCAACGTGCTGATCGCGGTCGTGCTCTTCACCGGGCTGTTCACGATCTACGGCGACAGCGTCGCGCAGACGACCATCTCGACGGTGACCGACTGCGTGATCCCGGCCGACCAGGCGTCGCCGGACCGCAAGTGCCTGGACAGCGACAAGCCCTCGCCGGCCAAGCAGGCCGGGTTCCAGGTCGGCGACAAGATCGTCGCGTTCAACGGCACCACGATCAACAGCTGGGACCAGCTGACGCCGCTGATCCGGGCGAACACCGACAAGGCCGCCACGATCGTTGTCGAGCGCAACGGTCAGCAGGTGACCCTGCACACCAGCACGATCGTCAACCAGGTCCTGGACAAGCCCGGGTCGGACAAGTACGTGTCGGTCGGGTTCCTCGGGGTCTCGCCGGAGAGCAAGGTCGAGCGGCAGAGCGTCGGCTACGCCCTGGACAAGATGGGCGGCTACACGGTCAGCACCATCCAGGCCCTCGGCCAGTTCCCGCAGAAGCTGGTCGGCGTCGCCAAGTCGATCGTCGGCGGCGAGCGTGACCAGGACAGCCCGATGAGCGTCGTCGGTGCCAGCCGGGTCGCGGGCGAGATCGCCTCCAGCGACCTGAACGTCGGCGCGAAGGCGGCCACCCTGATCCTGCTGCTCGCCTCGCTGAACCTGTTCCTCGCCCTGTTCAACTTCATCCCGCTGCTGCCGCTCGACGGCGGTCACATGATCGGCGCGATCTGGGAAGGCATCCGGCGCGGCCTCGCCAAGCTGTTCGGCCGGCCGGACCCCGGGTACGTCGACGTGGCCAAGCTGCTCCCGATCGCGTACGTCGCGGCCAGTGTGATCGTGGTGATGGGTGTGCTGCTCGTCATCGCCGACATCGTGAACCCCATCAAGCTGTTCAACGGATAAGGAAACATGAGCATCAACCTGGGCATGCCCGCGCTGCCGCCTCCGACCCTCGCGCCGCGTCGGAAGACCCGCCAGATCAAGGTCGGCAAGGTGCTCGTCGGCGGCGACGCACCGGTCTCTGTGCAGTCGATGACCACGACGAAGACGCACGACGTGAACACGACGCTGCAGCAGATCGCCGAGCTGACCGCGGCGGGCTGCGACATCGTCCGGGTCGCGTGCCCGCGGCAGGAGGACGCCGACGCGCTCGCGGAGATCGCGCAGCACTCGCAGATCCCGGTGATCGCCGACATCCACTTCCAGCCGGGCTACGTGTTCGCGGCGATCGAGGCCGGCTGCGCCGCCGTACGGGTGAACCCGGGCAACATCCGCAAGTTCGACGACCAGGTCAAGGAGATCGCGCAGGCCGCGAAGGACCACGGTACGTCGCTGCGGATCGGCGTGAACGCGGGCTCGCTGGACAAGCGGCTGCTGGAGAAGTACGGCAAGGCGACGCCCGAGGCGCTCGTCGAGTCGGCCGTCTGGGAGGCGTCGCTGTTCGAGGAGCACGACTTCCACGACTTCAAGATCTCGGTCAAGCACAACGACCCGGTCGTGATGGTGCAGGCGTACGAGATGCTCGCCGAGCGCGGCGACTGGCCGCTGCACCTCGGGGTCACCGAAGCCGGGCCGGCGTTCCAGGGCACGATCAAGTCGTCGGTCGCGTTCGGCGCCCTGCTGTCGAAGGGCATCGGCGACACGATCCGGGTCTCGCTGTCCGCGCCGCCGGTAGAGGAGGTCAAGGTCGGCCTGCAGATCCTGCAGTCGCTGAACCTGCGCGAGCGCAAGCTCGAGATCGTCTCCTGCCCGTCCTGCGGCCGCGCCCAGGTGGACGTCTACACCCTGGCCGAGCAGGTCACCGCCGGCCTCGAGGGCATGGAGGTCCCGCTCCGCGTCGCCGTCATGGGCTGCGTCGTGAACGGCCCCGGCGAGGCCCGCGAAGCCGACCTCGGCGTCGCCTCCGGCAACGGCAAGGGCCAGATCTTCGTCAAGGGCGAGGTCATCAAGACCGTCCCGGAATCCGCCATCGTCGAGACCCTGATCGAAGAGGCGATGCGCATCGCCGAGTCGATGGAGACCACAGAGCCCGGCGAGCCCACCGTCAGCGTCAGCTGAATTGCACCAACTCGCCATTCAACTTGGTGTACGACCGCACCGAGAATCTGCACCACATGGCGTCCTTGTTCGGTGTATCTTTAGTTATATGACGCGCATCTCAGTGGACGTGAACGACGAGTGGCTGGACGCCGCTCGCGCCGAGTTGGGCACCGACAGCAAGGTGGAGACGATCAACGCCGCCTTGCACGAGTTCGCTCGGCGTAAGCGGGCAAAGGATCTCATCGCGACGCTGGACGCCGTCGAACTCGATCTCAGCGCGTCGGCCGACGCCTGGCGGTATGGGGGCGGCCGTGATCTGAGCAAACTGGAGGAGGATGCGCGAGAGGCGCGCACCGCATGATGGCTGGGTCCGCCTACTTGGTGGACACGTCGGTTGTCGTACTCCGTGGCCGGCACGCCTCGGTCAAGCATCGCTTCGACACGTTACTGGTCGAAGGTCGCGTGGCGCTGTGCCAGATGACCTTGCTCGAATGTCTCAACAATGCACCTGATCCAGCAACGTACGAGCGAATGTGGTCAGACCTCCAGGGGCAGCGCTGGGAAGACGTGACCACCGACGTCATGGACAGGGCTCTAGGTGTTCACCGAGCACTTGCCGCGAAGAGTCAGCATCGAGGCTTCAAGCTGCCGGATCTCATCATTGCAGCGACGGCGGAGTTGTCCGGGCTGACGGTGTTGCACTACGACGAGGACTACGACCGGATTGCGAAGGTGACCGGGCAGCCCGTCGAGTGGGTTGTACCGAAGGGATCGCTCTGAGGATGACCGGCTCTGGGGGCGAGAGAGTCCGGCGAGCCCTGCGTTAGCGTCAGCTGACCGATCCGGGCGAAGGGTTTGTCCCGCGCTGCGGAGGGTTCCCTCTGACGTGGGCCGGTGGGGTCTTCAGGGCTTCTCCCGGGGGCAGGCGGCGGCGTAGTGTGCCGCTGTTTCGTGCCCTCTGGGAGGTTCCATGCGCAAGAAGATCCTGACCGTGCTGGCGATCGGTGCGGCGATGTGTGCGTCCACCGTGCCGGCGGCGGCTATCAACTCCTACAACGCGACGCCGGCGCCGGAGCGGACCGAGGTCGGCGCGTTCATGGCGTTGTGGGACAACACCGGTGACGGCGTACCTGATCGGTTCGACTGGGTGTGCAGCGGCACGATGGTTGACCGCGACACCTATCTGACGGCGGCGCACTGCACCGACGACTGGCCGGCCGGAACCAAGTTCTACGTGTCGCTCGACCAGGACGTCCAGACGCTCCTGGACAACGCCGCGGCGCAGGGCCTTACCCCCGCGCAGACCGCCGCCTCGTTCGTCACGAACCATCACGCGGTAGAGGGCGACACCCACCAGGACCCGGCGTACCCGGGGACGTCGGCCGACGCGCACGACATCGGAGTGATCGACTTCGCGAACCGCGCGACCGATCCCGCCGACGTCTGGAGCTTCACGCCGGCAACGCTGCCGAGCGCGGGTCAGTTGGACAAGCTGGGCAGCCGGGCGCTCGATGCCGCGTCCTGGCTGGTCGTCGGCTACGGCACCCAAGAGGCAGTCAACGGTCCGGGCGGCCAGACGCATCCCGGCGGCGGTGTGCGGATGAAGGCGCCGGTGGACTTCGACGCGCTGAACAAGACGTGGGTCCGGCTCGCCATGACCGCGCCGCAGGGCAACGGCGGCGCCTGCTACGGCGACTCAGGCGGCCCGAACTTCGTCACCCTCAACGGCAAACGCGTCCTCGCGGCAACCACCATCACCGGCGACACCCCCTGCTACGCGACGAACGTCGTCTATCGAACCGACACCCAATCGGCACGGTCCTTCCTCGCGCCGTACGTCAAGCTCCCCTGATCTCCGGAGGACTGGTCACCCGCCGACTACGCTTCGGCGGGTGACCAGTTACCTGATCGTCAGCGCCATCCGCGCAGAAGCCCGCTACGTCCCGGACGAACTGCCCGTCGTCGTTACCGGCGTCGGGAAGACGGCGGCGGCGGTGGCTACCGCGCGGGCCTTGGCGGAGCGGGACACGACGGGGCTGGTGGTGTTGAACGTCGGTACGACGGGCGCACTGCGGGACGGGCTCTCCGGGTTGTATCTGCCGAGCACGGTGATCAACCACGACGTGAACGCGGAGGCGGTCCGGGCGATCGGGCTGGATCCGCAGGATGAGTTGGCTGTCGAGGGTGGGGACGGGACGGTACTGGCGTCGGGGGACGTCTTCGTGACGGATCCCGTCGTACGGGCGCGGTTGGCGGAGCGAGCGCACTTGGTGGACATGGAGGCGTACGGCGTCGTGTACGCGTGCCGCGCGTACGGCGTACCTGTGCGCGTCGTGAAACACGTGTCGGACTCGGCGGACGAAGCCGCCCTGGACTGGCCGTCCCTCGTAGACGCCAGCGCGAAGGTGCTGGGGGAGTGGGTCAGCGAGAACGCTCGCTGAGCCATTCGAGCACGGCGATCTCGCGCACCAGCCAGCGCATCACTCCGACGCCGCTCTCCAGCACGCTCCGATTGGCGGCCAGGGCCGCCGCCACAGTCACCCATTGGGGCGTGAGCTCCAGCTCCGCCTCGTATCCCTCCAGGTGCTGGTCGCCGAGAGGCGCCCCGCCTGAGCACTCGAAGTAGTACGACGTCATCCCGAACACGTCGTACTCCGCGTCGATCGCCGCGACCTCCTCGCGGGTCGTCGCCAACTCGGCTCCGACGGCAACCGCGTCGTACCCGCATTCCTCACGGAACTCGCGGCGGAGGGCTTGGTCGAACGACTCACTGGATTCGACGCCGCCGCCGGGGAACTTGTAGTCGCCGTGGCGTGAGCTGAGGAGTAGCAGCTCGGGGCCGCGGAACAGTACGCCGCGGACCGCGGTGCGTTCGATGATCCGTCCGCCGGGCGGGAGTTCGGGTGCGCGAAACATCGCTAGCTGCATGCGGCCCATTGTCCTGGACGAGGGCAGGGGCGTCGGCCTAGCGTCAGGCATCCGTTCGTCACTCGCCTGGAGGTTCGCATGCCGCTCCTGTCGGCACTTGTCGCAGCACTCGCCGACGGATCGGTCGAGGTGGTGGACCTGACGTCGCCGCTGTCCGCGTCGACGCCGGTGATCCAGTTGCCGCCGGAGTTCGGGCAGACGGCGCCGTTCGCGCTGGCGGAGATCAGCAGGTACGACGACCGCGGGCCGGCGTGGTACTGGAACAACTTCACCAGCGGCGAGCACACCGGCACCCACTTCGACGCACCGAACCACTGGGTCACCGGCAAGGATCTCGCCGACGTGGCGTCGGTGCCGGCCAACCGGCTCATCGCGCCGGCCGTCGTTCTCGACTTCACCGCCGAGGTCGAGAAGAACCCCGACTTCCTCGTCGAGGTCGACCACCTCAAGGCGTGGGAGGCGGAGAACATTCCGCTGCCCGCCGGCGGCTGGCTGTTCGTACGCACGGGATGGGACGCGCGATCGCATTCGCAGGAGGCGTTCGTCAACGCCGACGAGAACGGACCGCACACGCCGGGCCTGTCGCCGGAGTGCGCACGATGGGTCGCGCAGGAGTCGCCCGTACTCGGTATGGGCGTTGAGACCGTCGGCACCGACGCCGGGAAGGCGCACTCGTTCGATCCGCCGTTCCCGTGCCACTCCTATTTGATGGGGAGCGACAAGTACGGGCTGACGCAGCTGCAGAACCTCGCCGAGCTGCCGCCGACCGGCGCCGTCGTCATCGCCGGACCGCTGCCGATCGTCGGCGGCTCCGGCTCGCCAGCCCGGGTGCTCGCCTTGGTCGAACGCGGATGAAGGTCGCGGTCGCCGTCGGTCAGGCGTTGACGGCTGCGGGCGTCCGCCAGGTGTTCGGCGTGGTCGGGTCCGGCAACTTCCACCTGACGAATGCGATGGTGGCCGCCGGCGCGCGATTCGTCGCCGCGCGGCACGAGGGCGGCGCGGCCACGATGGCGGACGCGTACTCACGGATGAGCGGTACGGTCGCTGCGCTGTCGGTCCATCAGGGCTGCGGTCTCACGAACGCGATGACCGGGATCGCCGAGGCGGCGAAGAGCCGTACGCCGATGCTCGTTGTCGCGGCCGAAGCCACCGAGCCGCGGTCCAACTTCCACGTCGACCAGGACGCGCTCGCCCGTTCGGTGGGCGCGGTGCCGGTGCGGATCACCTCGGCGGAGACGGCGGTGGCCGAGGCACAGGCCGCGGTGGCGACGGCGGTACGTGAACGCCGTACCGTGCTGCTCAACGTTCCGCTTTCGCTGCAGGCGTTGGAGACTGCGGCGCCGGTGGCCGAGCCACGCCCTTCGCGGAATGCCGTCGTACCGGACGCCGCCGAGGTCGCCGCGCTGACTGACCTGCTGCGGCGGGCCGAGCGTCCGGTGTTCGTGGCCGGTCGTGGTGCCCGTGGACATCGGAAGGCCCTTGAATCGTTGGCGGAACGGTGTGGCGCGCTGCTCGCGACTTCGGCCGTCGCGCACGGCCTGTTCCACGGCAATCCCTGGGATCTCGGCATCTCCGGCGGCTTTGCCTCGCCTCGCACCGCCGAACTGATCCGCGACGCCGACCTCATCGTGGGTTGGGGATGCGCGCTGAACATGTGGACGATGCGGCACGGTCAGCTGATCGGACCCGACGCGACCGTGGTGCAGGTCGACGACGACGCGTCCGCGCTCGGTGTGCATCGTGAGATCCAGCTGGGTGTCACCGGCGACGTCGAGCTCACCGCCACGCTCGCCCTCGAGGCGTACGGCGAGCAGCAGGTGGGTTATCGCGCCGCCGAGCTCGGGAGCGTGCGGTGGCGGGACGTCGTCGCGTTCGACGACGAGAGCACGGGGGAGCGGATCGACCCCCGGACGCTGAGCATCGCGCTCGACGACATGCTCCCCGCCGAGCGTGTGCTCGCCGTCGACTCCGGCAACTTCATGGGCTACCCGAGCGTGTGCCTGTCGGTGCCGGACGAGAACGGGTTCTGCTTCACCCAGGCGTTCCAGTCGATCGGGCTGGGGCTTGCCACCGCGATCGGTGCCGCGCTGGCGCAGCCGGACCGCCTTCCGGTCGCCGTACTCGGTGACGGCGGTGCGCTGATGAGCGCCGTTGAGCTCGACACCGTACGCCGCCTCGGCCTGCCGATGCTGGTGGTCGTGTACAACGACGACGCGTACGGCGCCGAGGTGCACCACTTCGGTCCGGGCGGGCACGCGCTGGAGACGGTGACGTTCCCGCCGACCGACATCGCCGCGATCGGGCGGGGGTACGGCTTCGAGGCTGTGATCGTACGTGGCGTCGACGACCTCGCGGCGGTCGCGAGCTGGCTGAACGGGCCGCGGTCGGCGCCGATGCTCGTGGACGCCAAGGTCGTCGCGGAGCATCCGTCCTGGTGGTTGGAGGAAGCGTTCCGCGGGCATTGATTATCCTGGCTTGACCTTGACCCTGGGGGCAAGGTTTAGCGTCGAGGTGAAGGAGGCGGGATGCGGATCAGTGATCTGGCGGCCGAGGCCGGGGTGACGGTCAAGGCGGTGCGGTACTACGAGTCGCAGGGACTGCTCAAGCCGCGACGGGAGGCCAACGGGTACCGGTCGTACGAGCCGGACGACGTGGTCGTGGTGCGTGAGGTGAAGGCGTTGCTGAGCCTCGGGCTGACCGCGGAGCAGACGTATCCGTTCATCGAGTGCCTGCGGGCCGGCAATGCGCGCGCGGACGTGTGCCCGGCGTCGCTGACGGCGTACCGGACCCGGATCGAGGAAGTGGACCGGCGGATCGCCGAGCTGACCGATCTGCGGGCGCGGCTGACCGACCTCCTGACCGATGCCGAGAACTGGAGGACGAGATGAGCGATCTGCGAACTGTCGACGAGGCCACCTTCGACGAGGTGGTGCTGCGGTCCGAGAAGCCGGTGCTGGTGGACTTCTGGGCGCAGTGGTGCCCGCCGTGCCACCAGATCGCCCCGGTCCTCGCCCAGATCGGTGCCGAACGCAACGAACAGCTGACCGTGGTGAAGCTGAACTCCGACGAGAACCCGGCGATCTCCGCCCGCTACCGGGTGATGGCGCTGCCCACCCTGATCCTCTTCCACCGCGGCGAAATGATCTGGTCCGTCGTCGGAGCCCGCCCGAAGCACAAACTCCTGAAGGAACTCGACGACGCCCTGCTGACTGCGGTTTGACCGAATCCCCAGGCCATCACAACTGTCCGCAGCCGACGCGTCCGAGCGTGACACGTCCCGCTGACGCCAATTGTGATGGCCTGGCGGTCCGCCAGTGTCCCGCGCCGGAGATTCGTGCGATAAGTCCGGCTTCGGCTGGACGCCCGCTTCTAACTCCGCCCCAAACCGGTTTGGGGACGCCTGCCCGCCCGAATCGGGCAGTAGCGCTCCCCGGTCGGAGGCAAAAGCCTCCCCAAAGCGGTTTGGGGAGGCTTGTGGAGCGCGAGGTCCGGCCTGGGCGGGCTGGGCGCGCGGAGCCGCGATCGCACCGGGCCGGACTTACGACGCGAACTTGCGGCGGCGGACACTAGTGCGAGGTGCAGAGCTCGACCAGCACGCCGTGCGGTCCAGCGACGTACGCGATCGTTCCCCAGTCCGCTTCGGTGGGTTCGAGGGCGATCTTGCCGCCGCGGTCGCGGATCTCCTCGACGTCGGCGCGGACGTCGTCGCTGCTGAACTGCAGGAGCGTCCCGCCGTGCGCGCCGAAGTCGTCGATCATCGCGCCGCTGTGCAGGGCGATCGTCATCGCGCCGGCCTTCACCTCGGCGTACCCCTCGCCGGCGTTGCCGGAGACTTCCAGGCCGAGTACGCCGCTGAAGAAGTCGGCGATGTCCTGGTTCTTGTCGCGGCTGTCCGTCAGCAGACCGAGGTGGTCGAAGCGGAGGTTCATCGTCGGACTCCCTGAAGATTGACGGTTAGCTGTCTAGGATGCTAGCAATATAGCCATGGCGGGTGACGGTGACAAGAAGGTGCAGTTCAACGTGTATCTGCCGCCGGAGTTGGTGCGGCGGGTGAAGCACAAGGCGATCGATGACGGGGCGAGCTTGTCCGCGCTCGTCGAGCAGGCGTTGGCGGAGTACCTCGACAACCATGGGGAGGCGCGGGGATGAATGACGTGGTGATCAGGCCGCTGCGGTTCACGGCTGACGTGGAGGCGATGCGGGCGTTCCTGGAGACGCTGGGGTTGCGGTCGCGGATCGAGTCCGAGCGCGGGGGATGGGTCGACATGCTGACCGGTCGCGGGATGGTCGCGTTGCACGATGCGGCGTCGAGTTCGACGGGCGGGCAGCCGGGGCAGACGACGTTGTCGTTCGAGGCGGACAAGGTCGACGAGCTGAAGGATCGGCTGGAGCAGGTGGGGTTCGTCGACGCGACGGTCTTCGACGAGGCGTACGGACGGGTGCTGTCGGTCAGTGGGCCCGAAGGCGTGGTGATCTGGGTCGACGAGCGCACCGACGATCTGTACGGATACAAGCTGCACGACGCCGCCCCGGACGGTCGCTGGTCGGTCACGCCGTACCTGACCGGGGCGGACGAGGCGCCCTGGCGGCGGTTCCTCGGCGCGCTCGGCGTGCAGACGGCGGTCCGTTTCGGGCCGGCCGCCGGAGATTTCGCCGTACGGCTTGACCTGACCACGACCGAGGACCTGGACGACGTGCAGGCCCGTGTCGGCGGATCGCGGACCGAGGCCGGGCTGGAGATCCAGGACCCGGACGGCCAACTCGTAGTGGTCCACGGATGATCGCCGTACGTCGGGCAGCCGGAAGGTACGCCGGAACTCCTCCTGGACGTGCTCGTGGCGAACGACAAGGCGATCGGTTTCTACCGCTCGCAAGGATTCGCAGAGCCGCGGCGGACGCCCGACCGTGACCTCGGCGACGAATTTGATGTGGATGAGTCTTGACCTCGACCGGGCCTGAACTTGCAAGATTCGCCTCATGACAACAGCGACGCCCCCTGCGCGGCTGCGGGACGATCCGGACTTTCGGCGGTACTGGTTGGCTCGTGCGTTGTCGATCACCGGGTCGATGGTGACGGCGATCGCGTTGCCGGTGCTCGTCTACCGGCTGAGCGGATCGACGGTGCTGACCGCAGTGGTGACCGCGCTCGAGTCCGCGCCGTACCTGCTGGCCGGTCTGTTTGCCGGCGCGCTGGCGGACCGCTGGAACCGGCGCCGCACGATGGTGACCGCCGATGCGATCAATGCGGTCCTGGTGGGGTCGGTGCCGGTCGCGCATCTGCTCGGTGTGCTGACCGTCGTACAGGTGCTGATCGTCGCGTTCACGGTGCAGGCCGTTTACACGTTCTTCGACGGCGCGAACTTCGGCGCGCTGCCCGTGCTCGTCGGCCGCGCACGAGTGGCTCAGGCGAACTCCGCGGTCTGGACGGCGTCGAGCCTGATCGAGTTGCTCGTCCCGCCGGCGACCGGTCTGCTCCTCGCCGTACTCGATCCGGCCAGTCTGCTCACGCTCGACGCCCTCAGCTTTGCGGCGTCCGCGTTCGCCGTCCGCGGGATTGTGCGGGCGATGTCCGAGTCCCGCGACGGGCAGCCGCCGTTGCGGCCGAAGGTGATCCTGAACGACATCGGTGACGGCCTGCGCTTCCTGATCCGGCACGCGGGAGTTCGGACGATGACGATCATCGGCAGCGTGCAGTCGTTCGCGGGCGGCGGGTTCATGGCGCTGATCGTGGTGTGGTGCGACCGCGTCCTGGACATCGGTACGTCGGGAGTTCGCTTCGGACTGGTCTGGGGTGTGTGGGGGATCGGCGGGCTGATCGCCGCGCTCAGCCTCCCGCGGCTGCTCAAGCGGATGCCGCCGGCGGCGATCACGCTGTACGCGCTGCCGATGTCGGCGCTGCTCGGAGTGCTCTCGCCGTTGTCGCCGAACTGGATCGTGGCCGCGCTGGCGTTGCTGGTCTGGGGTTCGGCGTACGTGCTGGTGATCGTGAACTCGGTGTCGTACCGGCAGCAGGTGACGCCGGAGCACCTGCTCGGCCGGGTGAACACGGCAGGCCGGATGCTCTCCTGGGGCGTCGGGTGGACGTTCGGATCGGTCGTCGGCGGGCTGCTCGGCAACGCGTTCGGGCCGCGGACCGGGATGGTGCTGATGGGGCTGTTCGGTTGCGCGGGGGTAGTGGTTGCGTGGACGTCGCCGCTGCGCCGGATCGCCGCGGGCCACGAGCCGCAGGCCGGCTGACGCGGCCCCGTTGCATGCCCCGTTGCATACGGACGCGTCGATCATCCGCTAGGTTCTGCGCGTGGGTGTACGGGTTCTCGGTCCTCGCGACCTCGCGGCGGCGCGCGCGGTCATCGCCCGTGATCCGGTGGTGAACGTGTTCGTGGACAGCCTTGTGCAGGCGTCCGGACTCGACCCGCGGCGCGGTGCGGAGGTCTGGGGGTACGTCGAGAAAGGCGCGCTCGAGGCGCTGTGCCACGCCGGCGGGAACATGGTTCCGGTCGGCGCCGACGACGCTGCGCTCCGGGCGTTCGCGGCGTACGCGATGCGCCGCGGGCGGAACTGTTTCCAGATCCTCGGGCCGGCCCGCGCGGTCGAGCAGCTGTGGCACATTCTGGAGCCGCACTGGGGACCGGCCCGCGAGGTGCGCGACGACCAGCCGTTCATGGTGATCGAAGGGCCGCCGTCGATCGCGCCGGATCCGCTGGTCCGCGCTGTCGAGCCGGTCGAGTTGCCGATCCTCTACCCGGCGTGTGTGGCGATGTACACCGAGGAGGTCGGCGTACCGCCGCAGACCGGGCCGGACGGGACGTTCTACCGGTCGCGGGTCGCGGAGCTGATCCGGGCCGGGCGCGCGTTCGCGCGGATCGAGAACGGACGCGTCGTGTTCAAGGCCGAGGTCGGGTCGGTCGGATCTGGTGTGTGCCAGATCCAGGGCGTGTGGGTGGATCCGGAGTACCGCGGCCGCGGGCTGGCCGCGCCCGGGATGGCGGCCGTGGTCGAGCTGGCCCGGCAGATCTCTCCGGTCGTCACGCTTTATGTGAACGCCTTCAACCTGCCGGCGCGAGCGGCGTACGAACGCGTCGGGTTCCGAACAACCGAGACGTTCGCGACGATTCTGTTCTGATACCGCGGGCCGTGACACTCGTGCCGTGGTTACCGTCGGGTAAGCTCCGGCGCATGTCGCGGAGCAAGAGCACCACCGGCCTGGCCGTTCTGTTCGGCGTTCTCGGCACCTTGCATTTCGTGAAGCCGGAGCCGTTCGAGCAGATCGTGCCGAAACCGCTGCCCCGGAAGAAAGAGCTCGTGTACGTCTCCGGGGTGGCGGAGCTGGCCTGCGCGGCCGGGCTGCTGCACCCGCGGACCCGGCGGCTGGCCGGGCTGGCGAGCGCCGGGCTGCTGGTCGCGGTCTTCCCGGCGAACGTCCAGATGGCCGCCGACCTGCAGAAGAAGGGATCCCGGACGGCGCAGGCGATCGCGTACGCGCGGTTGCCGCTGCAGATCCCGTTGATCCGCTGGGCCCTGAAAGCCGCCCGCGAGGGCAAATCTGCCTGAGCCGGTGTGGGCCTGTGGATAACGTGGTGAGAGCATGTCCGCCGGACCGATATTCTCTGTAACGTCCGGTCATCTACTTTTGCACGCTTGGAGACTCCCGTGATTTTGCGTATGTCGTCGTTGTTCCTCCGCACCCTTCGCGAGGACCCGGCGGACGCGGAGGTCCCGAGCCACAAGCTGCTCGTCCGCGCCGGGTACATCCGGCGCGCCGCGCCCGGCATCTACACCTGGCTGCCGCTCGGCCTGCGGGTGCTGCGGAACGTCGAGCGGATCGTCCGTGAGGAGATGGACGCGATCGGCGCGCAGGAGCTGGTGTTCCCGGCGCTGCTGCCCCGCGAGCCCTACGAGGCCACCGGCCGCTGGACGGAGTACGGGCCGAACATCTTCCGGCTGAAGGACCGCAAGGGCGCCGACATGCTCCTCGGGCCCACGCACGAGGAGATGTTCACGCTGGTCGTGAAGGATCTGTACTCGTCGTACAAGGACCTTCCGCTGTCGATCTACCAGATCCAGAACAAGTACCGCGACGAGGCGCGGCCGCGGGCCGGTGTGCTGCGCGGGCGCGAGTTCGTGATGAAGGACTCGTACTCGTTCGATGTCGACGACGACGGCCTCGCCGCGTCGTACGAGAAGCATCGCGAGGCGTACATCAAGATCTTCGACCGGCTCGGCTTCGACTACGTGATCGTGCGGGCGATGTCCGGCGCGATGGGCGGTTCGCGGTCCGAGGAGTTCCTGGCGATCGCGGAGAACGGCGAGGACACCTTCGTCCGCTCGCCGGGTGGGTACGCCGCGAACGTCGAGGCGGTCGTGGTGCCGCAGTCGGCGCCCGTCGACGCGTCCGGCGTACCGGCCGCCGAGGTCGTGGACACGCCGGAGACGCCGACCATCGACACCCTCGTGGACGCGATGAACGCGAAGCACGCGCGGACCGACGGCCGCGAGTGGACCGCTGCGGACACGTTGAAGAACGTGCTCGTGATGCTGGTGCACCCGGACGGCGCCCGCGAGCCGCTCGCGATCGGTGTCCCCGGGGACCGCGCGATCGATGAGAAGCGGCTCGGCGCGCAGGTGGAGCCGGCCGAGGTGGTCGCCTTCGAGGAGGCCGACTTCGAGAAGTACCCGTCGCTGGCGAAGGGCTACATCGGTCCGGGCGTGCTCGGCAAGGACAACACCTCCGGCATCCGGTACCTGCTCGACCCGCGGGTGGCCGAGGGGTCCGCGTGGGTGACCGGTGCGGACAAGTCCGGGTTCCACGTCGTCAACCTGGTGCACGGCCGGGACTTCACCGCGGACGGCACGATCCAGGCCGCCGAGGTCCGCGACGGCGACGAGGCACCGGACGGTTCGGGCGTGCTGGAGACCGCGCGCGGTATCGAGATGGGCCACATCTTCCAGCTCGGCCGCAAGTACGCCGACGCGCTCGACCTCAAGGTCCTCGACCAGAACGGCAAGCTCGTCACGGTCACCATGGGTTCGTACGGCGTCGGCGTCACCCGCGCGGTGGCGGCGATCGCCGAGGGCAACCACGACGAGCTCGGCCTGATCTGGCCGCGCGAGATCGCGCCCGCCGACGTGCACCTGGTTGCCACCGGCAAGGACAAGGAGCTCTTCGCGAAGGCGGCCGAGCTCGCCGACGAGCTGGAGTCCCGGGGCCTGACGGTGATCTACGACGACCGCGAGAAGGTGTCGCCCGGCGTGAAGTTCAAGGACGCCGAGCTGCTCGGCGTACCCACCATCGCCGTGGTCGGCAAGGGCCTCGCCGACGGCACCATCGAGGTCAAGAACCGCCGCACCGGCGACCGCGCCGACATCCCGGTCGCCGACGTCGTCGACCACCTGGTCACCACCGTCCGCAGCTGATCATCGGTTCACCCGGCCCCGCTCCCGCTGCAGGGAGCGGGGCCGGATTTTTCTCGGCATATTTCTTGAGCATTTGATGTCGAGGAACGTCTGTCGGCTCCGATCCCGGGGTGTGGCGCCTGAGGGGGCGTCCGGGAGCTAGGGAGTTGGCGATGAGGGAATCTGTGCTGGATGGGCGGGGGATCGACGGGCTGCGGCAGGCCGTCACGGGCGACGTGCTCGTGGACGGGGACCCGGGGTACCCGGAGGCCGGGCGGGTGATGACAGCCGAGGGTCGGCCGAAAGTGATCGTGCAGTGTGCAGGTGCGAACGACGTGGTGGCGGCGTTGAAGTACGCCGAGACGCACGACCTGCCGATCGCGGTTCGGAGCGGCGGGCACCACTCGGCCGGGTTCGGCACGAACGACGGCGGCGTCGTGATCGACGTACGGCCGATGGACGAGGTCAGGTTGCTGCCGGACGACGTCGTGCGGATCGGCACCGGTGCCACCTGGGGGCGGGTCGCCGAGCGGCTCGGCAAGGTCGGCCTGGCCATCTCGTCCGGTGACACGGCGAGCGTCGGTGTCGGCGGGTTAATGGCCGGTGGCGGCATCGGGTGGATGGTTCGCAAGCACGGGCTGGCGATCGACAACGTGGTCTCGGCCGAGGTGGTCACCGCGGACGGTTCGGTACGCCGGGTCGACGCGGCCACGGACCCGGAGTTGTTCTGGGGACTCCGCGGCGCCGCGGGCAGCCTCGGCGTGGTCACGTCGTACGACATCACTGCTGTTCAACGGCCGACCGTGCACTTCGGCACCTTGCTGTACCCGTGGACGCAGGCGGAGCAGGTGCTGAAGGGCTGGACGGAGTACGCCGCGGACGCGCCCGAGGAGATCACGTCGTCGCTGCAACTGGCGCCGACGATGATGGCCGACCGGCAGGTTCCGGTCGCGATCATGGTGTGTGTCACCGGCGACGTGGATCGCATCCTCGAGCCGTTGCGGCACCTAGGCTCGCTGCTCACCGAGAAGGTGTCCGAGGTCCCGTACGCCGAGGTGTTCTCCGACATGGCGATGCCGGCGGACTGGCGCCCCCGGATCCGCAACGGCCTGTACAACACCTGGTCGCCGAAGCTGAGCCAGCGATTGCTGGAGGCCCGCCCGCGGATCCCCGGACTCGCGATCGAGATCAGGTCGCTCGGTGGTGCGTACGGCGCTATGCCCGCGGACGCGACCGCCTTCGCGCACCGCGACGCACGGTTCATGGTCAACTCGGTGCTGATGGGAACGCCCGAACAGCAGGGCACCCAACAGCCCAAGGACTTCGACGCCCTGTGGCGGTCGATGAAACCGAACGGCGCGTACCTGAACTTCATCTCCGACCCGACCGGCGCCGACCTGGACAGCTGCTTCCCGGAGCAGCACCGCACCCGGCTGGCCGCACTCAAGCAATCAGTCGACCCGGGCCACGTGTTCCGCAGTGCGCTGAGCGTGCCGCCGCGGCCGGAGTGGACCGGCGGCCGTCGTCACCTGATGAGGTGGGCGATGCGGTCGCGGAGATAGTTCTGTTCGGCCGTGTTCCGGGTCCGCTCCAGTGCCGCGAGGTAGTTGGAGCGGGCCAGGTCCGGGCGGCCGGCGAGCTCGTGGAGATGGGCGAGGACGGACAGCCGGCGGTGGTGGTCGCCGAGGTACCGGTCGTCGGCCAGGCCTTCGACGATCGCGATGCCGGCGTCCGGGCCGTCGGTCATCGCGACGGCGACGGCGGACCCGAGCGTCACCATCGGGCTCGGGTCGATCTTCTCGAGGATCCGGTAGAGGCCGGCGATCTGTTCCCAGTCGGTGGTCTCGACGGAGTCGGCCTCGCTGTGCACGGCCGCGATCGCCGCCTCCAGCTGGTACGGGCCGACGGCGCCGGAGCGCAACGTCTCCTCGACGATGCTGATGCCCTGGGCGATCTCGTCGGCGTACCAGCGGGATCGGTCCTGTCGATCGGCCGGGATCAGGTTGCCACCGGGACCGGTCCGCGCGTCCCGGCGGGCGTGGGTGAGGATCATCAACGCCAGCAGGCCGGCCACCTCTCCGGCCTCGCCGGTGGCTTGACAGAGCAGGCGGGTGATCCGCAACGCCTCCTCGGCCAGATCCACGCGCTGCAACGAGTCGCCGGCGCTGGCGGTGTGGCCTTCGTTGAAGATCAGGTAGAGCACCTGCAGTACGGCGCGCATCCGCACGTCGTACTCGTCCGCTGTCGGAAGCTCGAAGCTGGCGCCCGCGATCTGCCGCTTCGCCCGGCTGATCCGCTGCGCCACTGTCGTCTCGCTGACCAGCAACGCGGCTGCCACCTCGGCCGTCGTCAGACCGCCTACCGAGCGCAGCGTGAGCGCGATCTGCGATGCCGGAGTCAGCGCCGGATGACAACAGAGCACGAGTAGCCGCACAGTGTCGTCGGAGTCCTCGTGGTAATCCTCGGGAGCGGGATCCGGCGCGCGGAGGAAGTCGTTGAGCTCGCGTTGCCGGCGCGCGTTGTCCCGACGCCAGCCGTCCATCATCCGCCGCGCCGCGACGCTGATCAGCCAGCCGATCGGCTGCTCGGGTACGCCGTTCGCACGCCACTGCACGAACGCTTCGAGCAGCGCCTCCTGCACCGCGTCCTCGCACTGGTCGAACACGCCGTACCGCCGGACCAGCGCGGCCAGCGCCCGCGGCGCCGCCGCCCTGATCGCCGCCTCGAGCTCACTCACTACTCGCCGAGCTCCGCCAGGAAGTCGTCCTGGTCGAGCCGGATCTCCCGCAGTTGGACGCGCCGGAACTGTGCCAGCGGAATCAGCGCCGCGATCTCCAGCGCCCGCTCCACCGACGCGCAGTGCAGCACCATCGCGCCGGCCAGGTACTCCTTCGTCTCCAGGAACGGCCGGTCGGAGATCACCGGCGTACCGGCGACCAACTGGACGTCCTTCTCCTCGCCGGGCTCGTTGAGCCCGAGGACAGACACCAGCTCACCGGTCTTCAGCAGGTCGCGGGCGAGCGTCGCGACGTGCTCCCGTCCGCCGGACATCTCGACCAGCTGCTGCTCGGTGAATCCTTTGAGCGCCTCGAGGTTGTTGTGGATCAGCAGTAGAAACTTCACCCCGCCATTCTCCCGGATGAGGTGTCATGGCTCTCACTCGACGGTGTAAGGGTTGAGCTGTACTACGCCCTTACCAGATCATCGGGGCGTGAGGAATTGCCGCTGTGCCTGATGTCTCGTTGCTGACGTTGTTGTTCCTGGTGATCGCCGCCTTCGCGGCCGGCTGGATCGATGCGGTGGTCGGCGGTGGCGGGTTGCTGCAACTGCCCGCGATGCTCCTCGGGCTGCCGAACGCGTCGCCGGCGCAGATCCTGTCGACCAACAAGATCTCGTCGTTGTTCGGTACGGCGACCAGTGCGGTCACGTTCGGTGTGAAGGTGCGTCCGGACCGTAAAACCGTGCTCCCGATGGCGATCCTGGCCGGCCTCGGGGCCGCGGCCGGTGCCCTGGTGGCGACCAGGATCCCGATGTCGTGGTTCAAGCCGATCGTCCTGGTGCTGCTCGTGGCAGTCGCGATCTACACCGCGATGAAGCCGTCCCTCGGCGCCCGCACCGCGTTGCGGTTCGACGGGCGCGATCACTACCTCGCGGCCAGCGGTGTCGGCGTACTGATCGGCTTCTACGACGGCGCCGTCGGGCCGGGGACCGGATCGTTCCTGATCTTCGCGCTGGTCGGCCTGCTCGGGTACAACTTCCTGCAGGCGAGCGCGAAGGCGAAGATCGCCAACGTGGCCACGAACCTGGGCGCGATCGCCGTGTTCGCGCTGAACGGCGCACCGCTGTGGCGGCTCGGCCTGATCATGGGGGCCGCCAACATGCTCGGCGGCCTGCTCGGCGCCCGGACGGCGGTCGCGCGCGGCAGCAAGTTCGTGCGGGTGATCTTCCTGGTCGTCGTCTCGGCGCTCATCCTGCGCCTCGCGTACGACGTCTTCTTCGCCTGACGCCGCGTCTGTACCGTAGTGGCGGGGGAGGTGGAGGACCGTGCAACGGGACAACGTCGCTCTGTGGTCGTTCATCGGGTTGGTCGCGTTCGGCCTGGCGGCGGTGCTCGCCGCGAGCCGCCGTCGCGGCGGCGCGTGGGTGAATCCTTCGAATGCCGACGGACCGCTCTGGGTGCCGGCGGCCCCGGCGGCCGTTCTGCTCGCATTGTCCACGCCGCTGGTGATCTGGGCCGCCTTCACGACGATGTACGACCTCGCGTACTCGGACCCGCGGTTCGACGCGCCCGGCTTTCTGCTCCAACCCATACCGGGCCTGCTGGTCGGCGTCGCGGCGGTTCGCTGTGCACATGCGGTCCGCCAGGAGGCGCGTGACCGGCCCAGCGGCCGCACCTTTGCGCTGTCCACGACGATCCTTGCGTACGCCGCCGCAGTCCTAGCGCTGCTAGCGGCACTCCTGTCCTTCGCGTCAATGCTCGGCCAAGGCGGATAGCCTGTGTCGATGGTCGACTACAACGGTCGGATGGGCAGTGTGTACGTCGCGGGCCGCGGCATCTCGCCCGCTGAGGTAGAGCGTTGGACCAGCGCCTTCGCGACGTACCTCCCGGAGCGGCGCCCGTTGGACGTCCTCGATCTGGGCAGTGGAACCGGTCGGCTCACCCCAGGTCTGGCCGCGCAGTTCCAGGGCCAGGTGTACGGCGTGGAGCCGTCGGACCGGATGCGTGCGGCGGCCGAGCAGGCACCGCATCCGGGTGTGACGTACCTGAAGGGCAGCGCCGAGGACATTCCGTTGCCTGAGGCATCGGTTGACGCGGTGCTGATGTTCCTGTCGTTCCACCACTTCCCGGATCCGCTGCAGGGACTCCGTGAAGTACGCCGGGTGTTGCGGCCCGGGGGAGTGGCGTTGCTGCGCACGCAGTTCGCGGACCTGATGCCGGACCTGTTCTGGTACGAGTACTTCCCGTCAGCGCGGGAGGTCGACGCCGCGATGTACATCTCACTGTCCGCGGCGCAGGCGCTCGCGGTCGAGGCCGGGCTGACGCCGGGCGACGACGTCGTGGAGATCACCGCCGAGGAGCCGCGCACGCTGCGGGAGCGGTACGAGCGGCTCAGCCATCGCGCGCTGTCGACGTTCGAGCATCTGCCGGCCGACGAGATCGAGTCCGGGTTCGCCAGGTTCGCCGAGGACGCGGAGCGGGATCCGGATCGGGCGATGCCGGTCTACTCCGCGACGATGCTCGTGCTCACGCGTCCCAGCTGACCCGCAGCGCCGACGGCTTACGGAAGACGAGTCCGCGCGGCGGAGGCGAGTCCGCGGCCAGGCGGAGCCCGGGGAGTTTGAGGACGGCCTCCAGGGCGACGAGCGTTTCCAGACGCGTCAGGTGCATGCCCAGACAGATGTGCGGTCCGCTCGCGAAGGCGAGGTGGCGACGGGCGTTGGCCCGCCGTACGTCGAACTTGTCCGGCGACTCGAACACCTCGGGGTCGCGACCGGCACCCGCCAACGACACGGTGACCATGTCTCCGCGACGGATCTTCCGGCCCGCGAGTTCGATGTCACGGGTGGCGTAGCGGTCGACGACGGCCGCGGCCGGTTCGAGGCGGAGCGACTCCTCCATCGCGTTCGGCAGCAGCGACGGGTCGGCCAGCACCAGGTCGAGCTGGTCGCGGTGCGTCAGGAGGTGCCAGAGCGCGTTGGTGATCATGCCCTCGGTCGTCTCGATCCCGCCGAACATCAGTACGGCGGCATTGGCGACGACCTCGTCCACGCCGAGCCCGGCGTGCGCGGCCGTGGCGACCAGGGAGTCCGACGAGTCGATGCCTGCGGCAACATGTTTGTGCAGCTCGGCGAAGGCGGTGGCGCCTTCGGCGGTGACCGGGTGGCCGGCGGAGACGCCGGACACGGAGTCGGAGATCGCGGTGTACCACTCGAGGACCGTCGAGGCTGACGCCGGTGGCAGGCCGAGCGACATCGCAACCACCGCGACGGACAGAGGTCCCGCGAGCGCGGTGCGAAGATCGGCAGGCGATTCCAGGGCGGACATCAGTTCATCGACCGTTTGCTGCACCGGTTGCACGAAGCGGTGGCGGGTCTCGGCCAGGCCGAAGGGGGACTCGAACGGGTCGCGGTGTGCTTTGTGCGGGCCGCCGTCCAGGGACAGCATCGACGGGCCGACCACCTGGGCGGTCGAGAACCGCGGATCGTCGACCGTGAAGGTGTCCGGATCGCGCAGGACGGTCAGCACGAGCGCGCGCGACGTGACGACCCAGCTGTTCAGCGCCTCGATCCACCCGATCGGCCGGACCTGCGCGAGGGTCGGATGCGGGTCGGTCTCGAGCTCTTCGACGGTCGCCACCCGACCAGCCTAGTGATAAGACCACTGACTATACTGGTATTGCTGAGACAGATCGGATTTAAACGACTCAGGAGGCCTCCGGGTTACGAATCCTTCAGCATCGCCCTCTAGGGTGTGGCCATGTCTGAGAACCTGGTGCTGCTGCCTGCCGTCGATGTGGCGGACGGTCAGGCGGTTCGGCTGGTGCAGGGCGAGGCCGGCAGCGAGACGTCGTACGGCGACCCGCTGGCGGCGGCGATGGCGTGGCAGGACGCCGGTGCGGAATGGATCCACCTGGTCGACCTGGACGCGGCGTTCGGTCGCGGCAGCAACCGTGAACTGCTCGCCGAGGTGACCGGCAAGCTCGACGTACAGGTCGAACTGTCCGGCGGCATCCGCGACGACGACTCCCTCGAGGCCGCGCTGGCGACCGGCGCGCGCCGGGTGAACATCGGCACCGCTGCGCTCGAGGACCCGGAGTGGTGCGACCGGATCATCCAGCAGTACGGCGACCGCGTCGCGATCGGTCTGGACGTCCGCGGCCGCACGCTGGCCGCCCGCGGCTGGACCAAGGAAGGCGGCGACCTCTACGAGGTGCTCGCCCGGCTCGAGACGGCCGGCTGTGAACGCTACGTGGTCACCGACGTCACCAAGGACGGCATGCTCCAGGGCCCGAACCTGGACCTGTACCGCGACCTGTGCGCACGCACCGACAAGCCGATCGTGGCGTCGGGCGGCGTCTCCAGCCTCGACGATCTCAAAGCTCTCAGCACGCTCGTCAAGGACGGCGTCGAGGGCGTCATCGTCGGCAAGGCGCTGTACGCCGGCGCGTTCACCCTGGAACAGGCACTCGAGCTCACGCGTGGAGGCGACAAGTGAGTCTGGCCGACAAGCTCAAGGACAAGAAGGTCCTGGTCACCGGCGTCACCGGCTTCGTGGGCGAGGCGCTGCTGCACCGGATCATCGGCGAGCTCCCCGGCACCACCGTGGTCGCGATCATCCGGCCGAAGGGTTCGCTGACCGGCACCGACCGGATGGCGCAGCTGCTCCGGAAGGACATCTTCAAGCCGTTCTACGGCGAGGGCACGGAGTACGCCGACGCCGAGGCACTGTCGGCCGCCCGGATCCAGGTGATCGACGGCGACCTGTCCGACGTACCGGAGCTGCCGAAGGATCTCGACATCGTCGTGCACTGCGCCGGCGATGTGAGCTTCGACCCGCCGATCCACGAGGCGTTCACGACCAACGTGCTCGGCACCAAGAGCCTGCTCGAGCGGATCGTCGAGACCGGCCGGCCGGTCCACTACGTGCACATCTCCACCGCCTACACCGCCGGTCGCCGGCGCGGCGCGATCCCGGAGGCCCCGGTCGACCACTTCGTCGACTGGCGGACCGAGGCCGAGGCCGGGATGGCGATGAAGTCCAGGATCGAGGAGCAGTCCCGGTCCGCGCCGATGCTGGCGAAGTTCCGCAAGGAGGCCGAGAAGCTGCACCGGCGCGCCGGTCACCTGACGGCCGCGGCCGACACCGAGCGGCGACGTACCGAATGGGTCGCGAAGCGGCTGGTCGAGACCGGCACCGAGCGCGCCCGCAGCCTCGGCTGGACCGACTGCTACACGTTCACCAAGGCGCTCGGCGAGCGCGTGGTGGAGGAGTTCTCCGGCAAGCTGCCGACGTCGATCGTCCGGCCGGCCATCATCGAGTCCGCGCTCCAGAGTCCGCACCCGGGCTGGATCGAGGGCTTCAAGATGGCCGAGCCGCTGATCCTGGCGTACGGCCGCGGCGAGCTGCCGGAGTTCCCGGCGTCGCCGGACTCGGTGATCGAGATCATCCCGGTCGACCACGTCGTCGGCGCGATCTGCGCGGTGATGGCGACCGAGCCCGAGCTGAGCAAGCCGGAGTACTACCACATCGGCTCCGGCTCCCGGAACCCGTTGACGTTCGAGCAGCTGTACGCCGGCGTCCGCGCGTACTTCTCCAAGCACCCGTTCGACCTCGGCGAGCGCGGCGCGGTCCGGCTGCCGGTATGGAAGTTCCCCGGCGGCGACTCGGTCGAGACGATGCTCAGGTACGGCGAGCGCGCGCACAAGATCGCCGACAAGATCATCACCACCGTCCCGCGGGGTGAGCGGACCCGGAAGTACGCGCGCGAGCTCGACGTCCAGAAGCGCCGGCTCGACTTCCTGCGCCGCTACATGGACCTGTACTCCGAGTACGCGCAGGCGGAGCTGCAGTTCATCGACGACAACGTGCTCGCGCTGCACAACGCGCTCGAAGGCGACGACAAGGAGAAGTTCGCCTGCGACACCGCGGTCGTCGACTGGCAGTACTACCTGCAGGAGCTGCACTGCCCGAGCGTCACCGAGTCGATGCGCCGGCTGGACGTCGTCCGCAAGAAGCGGAACAAGGCGCTCGCCGAGTCGGCCGGTGTGCTGAAGAAGGTCGAACCGTCCGAGGCGAAGGTGGTCGCGGCGTTCGACATGGACGGCACGCTGCTGTCGTCGAACGTGATCGAGACCTACCTGTGGATGCGGCTGCCCGAGCTGGACGGTCCGCAGCGGGCCGGCGAGATCGGCGCGATGCTCCGCAAGCTCCCGAAGCTGATCGCCGCCGAGCGCAAGGACCGCGGCACGTTCCTCCGCACGATCTACCGCCGGTACGCCGGCGCGGATCTGGAGGAGCTGAACCAGATCGTCGACGAGATCCTCGCCGAGCACGTGCTCGAGCGGTTGAGCGGCGCCGCGGTACGACGGATTCGCGAGCACCGCGCGGCGGGGCACAAGACGATCCTGATCACCGGTGCTGTCCGGCCGTTGACCCGTCCGCTGGAGCCGTTGTTCGACGAGATCGTCGCCGCCGAGCTGGCCGTCGACGACCGCGGCCGCTGCACCGGCTTCCTGTCCGGCCCGCCGCTGGTCGGTGAGTCGCGGGCCGCGTGGCTCAAGCACCACGCGCGACAGACCAACATCGATCTGTCCAAGTCGTTCGCCTATGCCGACAGCCACTCGGACCTCCCGATGCTGTCGACGGTCGGCAACCCGGTCGCGGTCTCGCCGGACGTGTCGCTGTTCCGGGCTGCCCGGGCCGCGCGCTGGCAGATCGTCGACTGGAAGACCCCGTCCACGTCGTCCCGTCTGGAGCTCCCAGGGGTGAACGCTCGATGATGCTCGCTCTCGAGATGTACCGGTCGCCGGCCAAGTACCTGGCGGCCAAGGCGGTCGGCGGCCGCATCCCCGGCATCCTGACCGGACCGGCCGCGCCGCTGCGCCTCGTCACCATCAACGAGCCGAAGGCCGAGCGGGAGGGCTGGGCGCGGATCCGGCCGATCCTGTCCGGCATCTGCGGCTCGGATCTCGGCATGGTGACCGGCTCCACGAAGCTGTACTTCTCTGCGGTCGTGTCGATGCCGTTCGTCCCCGGTCACGAGATCGTCGGCGAGCTGCTCGACGACTGCGAGGACCTGCCGAAGGGCACCCGCGTGGTGATGGACAGCGTCCTGACCTGCGCGGCGCGCGGCGTCGAGCCGTGCGAGGGCTGCGTGTCCGGAAACACCAACAGGTGCGACCGGATCACCGTCGGCCATGTCGCGCCGGGCCTGCAGACCGGGTTCTGCCGCGACACCGGTGGCGGCTGGGGCAACCTGATGGTCGCGCATCGCAGCCAGCTGTACGCCGTACCGGACGGAATGTCCGACGAGCGCGCCGTACTGGTCGAGCCGTTGGCGGGTGCGGTGCACGCCGCGCTGCGGGCCAAGGTCCAGCCGGGACAGTCGGTGCTGGTCAGCGGCGCCGGCGCCGTCGGGCTGTTCGCGACGCTCGCGCTGCGCGAGCTGACGCAGGCCGGACGGATCACCGTGGTCGCCAAGCACGCGAAGCAGAGGGAGTTGGCGCGTGCGTTCGGCGCGAGTGACGTTGTGGCGCCGGACGAGGTGTTCCGCGGCGTACGGCGGTCGACCGGGGCGTTCCGACTGAAGCAGGACTTCAGCGGGGGCGAGTTCCTGCTCGGCGGTGTCGACGTCGCCGTCGACGCGGTCGGCAGCAAGGACTCGATCGACACCGTGCTGCGGGTCACCAAGGCCGGCGGCCGGGTGGTGCTGTCCGGGATGCCGGCCAGCGGCGCCGACCTGTCGCCGGTGTGGTTCCGCGAGCTCGAGGTCACCGGCACGTACGCTTCCGCGCGGGAGGAGCCGAACGGCCGCCCGGCGTTCGAGACCGCGCTGGAACTCGCCGGCCGCGCCCCGCTGGACGGGATCGTCGGCGCCCGCTACCCGCTGTACCGCTGGCGCGAGGCTTTGGACCACGCGCATTCGGCCGGCCGACTCGGCACGGTCAAGGTCGCATTCGATGTGAGGGCCTCATGAGGGCGCTGAACGTACGACGAGAGAGGTTCTGACATGTCTCGGCCAGGTTTCGTGCTTGAGGTGGACGACCGGACGCCGCCGCTGCTCGTGCACAACGGCGAGGGCTTCCTGCTGGAGCGGTTCCCGCAGGGCACCCGGGTGGTGTACCCGCCGGAGGCGCTGCCGCCGGTCCGCGACGTCGACGAGGCGATCCAGAACGCCCTGCTGAACCCGATCGAGTCCGAGCCGTTGCCGGAGCTGCTGCGCCCCGGGATGCGGCTGACGATCGCGTTCGACGACATCTCGCTGCCGCTGCCCCCGATGAAGAAGCCGGACATCCGGCAACGCGTCATCGAGGCCGTGCTGGAGCTGGCCGCGCAGGCCGGTGTCGACGACGTCGAGCTGATCTCGGCGAACGCACTGCACCGCCGGCTGACCCCGAACGAGCTGCGCGAGATCGTCGGCGAGCGGGTCTTCCGGTCGTTCTTCCCGGACGGGAAGCTCTACAACTTCGACGCCGAGGACCGCGACAACCTGACCCACCTGGGCCAGACCCGGCACGGCGAGGACGTCGAGATCTCCAAGCGGGCGGCCGAGTCCGACCTGCTGGTCTACGTGAACGTGAACCTGGTGGCGATGGACGGCGGGCACAAGTCCACGTCGATCGGGCTGGCGTCGTACAAGTCGCTGAAGCACCACCACAACAGCCACACGATGATCCACTCGCGGTCGTTCATGGACCACAAGGCCTCGAAGATGCACCACTCCGCCTGGCGGATGGGCGAGGTGCTGACCAGCCACGTCAAGGTCTTCCAGATCGAGACGACGCTGAACAACGACATCTTCGGCGGGCCGATCGAGTTCCTGCAGAAGCGCGAGTGGGAGTGGTCGATCAAGGACCAGGCCTCGATGCTCGGCACCAAGCGCGCACTGGCCGCCGCGCCGGCCAAGGTCCGGCACAAGATCTTCACCGACGTCCGGTCGAACTACGGCCTGACCGGGATCAACGCCGGGTCCATCGAGCCGGTGCACGAGAAGACGATCGAGGCCGTGCACCGCCAGCACCTGGTCGAGGTCCAGGGCCAGTCCGACGTCGCGATCATGGGCGTGCCGTTCGTCGGCCCGTACAACGTGAACTCGGTGATGAACCCGATCCTGGCCGCCTGCATGGGCCTGGGCTACTACTTCAACTCGTACCGGGGCAACCCGGTCGTCCGCAAGGACGGCGCGGTGATCCTGTACCACCCGGTGGACTACGAGTTCAGCCAGCTGCACCACCCGTCGTACGTCGACTTCTTCGAGGAAGTGCTGTCGGAGTCGACCGATCCGGCGACGATCGAGGCGAAGTTCGAGAAGCAGTACGCCGAGGACCCGTGGTACATCCACCTGTACCGGACGTCGTACGCGTACCACGGCGTGCACCCGTTCTACATGTGGTACTGGATCTCCCACGCCCTGGACCACTGCGGCGACATCGTCTGGGTCGGCGCGAACCGCAAGACCGTCGAGCGGATGGGCTTCCGGTCCGCGTCGACGCTGCAGGACGCGCTCGAGATGGTCAGCCACTCGGTCGGCCGGTCGCCGTCGATCACGTACCTGCACAACCCGCCGCACCTGCTCGCGGACGTGCGCTGATGGGCACCAGCCTGGTGAAGTTCGGCAAGGACACCGCGCGCGACGTGAAGCAGGTCGCGCGCGGGTGGCGCTGGGGCCGGCGGCCGCAGGTGCCGCGGTCGGCCGAGCCGTACGTGATTCCGAAGGAGACCACGGTCTTCCCGACGAAGTGGGCCCGGACGCCGGCCGCGATCGCGGTCCGCGACCTGATCCAGAAGGGCCCGCTGAACGCGGTCCTGAACTTCGAGGTCAGCCCGCAGGTGAGCGGACTCGACTCGCTGCTCAAGCTCGACGGTCCGGCGATCATCGTCGCGAACCACTCGTCGCACCTGGACACCCCGCTGCTGCTGCTGTCGCTGCCGGACGCGATGCGCCGCAAGACGGCGTTCGCGGCCGCCGCCGACTACTTCTTCGACACCTGGTGGCGGGCGGCAGGTTCGGCGATCGTGTTCAACACGTTCCCGATCGAGCGCCGTGGCGGCAAGATGAGCGCGACCCCTGGGGACCTGCTCGCCGACGGCTGGAACGTCGTCGTGTTCCCAGAAGGCACGCGCTCGCCGGACGGCTGGATCCAGCGGTTCCGGATGGGCGCGGCGTACCTGGCCGTCGAGCACGACGTGCCGGTGATCCCGGTCGGCATCAAGGGCTCGTTCGCCGCGATGCCGCGCGGCCGCGGCTGGCCGATCCCCGGCCGCCCGGCAGTGCACGTCCGGTACGGCGACCCGCTGAAGGCCGCCGAGGGCGAGAGCGCCCGCGACTTCGCGCCCCGGATCGCCGCCGCCGTCTCGGCCCTCCTCGACGAGGAATCCACCACCTGGTACGAGTCCCGCCGCCGCGCCGCCATCGGCGCCTCCCCGTCGCAGACCGGCCCCGAAGCAGCCCGCTGGCGCCGCGTCTGGGAGTCCACCCGCCCCATGAAGTCCACCGACAACCGCCGCCGCGCCTGGAAGTGACCCGAAGGACGTTGGCGGGACAGACGAACCTACTGTCCCGCCCACTCAGCCTGGGAAGCTGGAGCGGTCGGCTGCGTTCCTGATGTCGAGGGCTCCGTGGGACTCGATCGGTATCACGCTTTGCGCTCGCACTGCCGCCAGCGCGGTCTGCGGTGCCGTGGACCAGAACGTGATCCTGACCCCGGAGAAGTCGTGGTTCGGGCCGGCCGAGCTCAGGACACCTTTGTTGGCTTCCATCAGGGATCTGGCGGCCGCCACCAGTTCGGCTCGGCTGTAGGTTGCGTTGCGGATGGTCACCGGCACTGGCTGACGTGCCACGAATTGCTGCAGCTCAGCCGGCGGATCACCTTTCCAATAGACCACGACGGTCTTGTGATCACGGAGAAGGCAAACGCTGCCCGCGTTGGGCATGGGGTTGTCGTCGAGCCACTGCCTCACCGCCTGCGCCGCTTCGTCTTCGGGCGTTGGCTGGACCTCGCCCGCGACAGGGCCCAGAGGATCCTTTGGATCGCCGCCCATCGTTCCCACCCCCGGCTCACGGTACGCGGTTGGTGGTGGGCCGGCGTGCCGGGGTCTGTGAACAAGCAATTGCCGGTTCACAGCCCCCCATTGCCTGTCCGCGTCGCCGTCGCTTGCGCTGATCGGTTCCGGGTGAACGCTAGGCTTGCCGCGTGAGTCTTGCTGTGCGGGTGATTCCTTGTCTGGACGTTGATGCCGGACGGGTGGTGAAGGGCGTCAACTTCGCGGATCTGCGGGATGCCGGGGATCCGGTCGAGATGGCGCAGGTGTACGACGCGGAGGGTGCGGACGAGCTGACCTTTCTCGACATCACCGCGTCGTCGGGGTCGCGCGAGACGACGTACGACGTTGTCCGGCGTACTGCCGAGCAGGTGTTCATCCCGCTGACCGTGGGCGGTGGGGTGCGCGAGGTGGGTGACGTGGACCGGCTGCTGCGCGCCGGTGCGGACAAGGTCGGGATCAACACCGGCGCGATCGCGCGGCCGGACGTGATCCAGGAGATCGCGCACCGCTTCGGTAACCAGGTTCTGGTGCTGTCCCTCGACGTACGGCGGGCCACGGAGCAGCCGAGCGGGTTCGAGGTCACCACGCACGGCGGCCGGAAGTCGGCGGGGCTCGACGCGATCGAGTGGGCGCAGCGCGGCTGTGAGCTGGGCGCGGGGGAGATCCTGCTGAACTCGATGGACGCCGACGGGACCAAGCAGGGGTTCGACCTCGAGCTGATCAAGGCGGTCCGCGCGGTGGTCGACGTACCGCTGATCGCCAGCGGGGGAGCCGGGGCGCCGGAGCACTTCCCGCCTGCGGTGGAGGCCGGCGCGGACGCCGTACTCGCCGCCAGCGTGTTCCACTTCGGCGACTTCCGGATCGCCGACGTGAAGAAGGCGCTCCGCGACGCCGGGATCGTAGTCCGGTGAGCACGCCCGCGGAGGTCGAGCACTCGAACCAGCCGGCCTCGCCTGCTGAGCGGTCGGAGCAGATGGTCGCAGCCATCGAGCAGGAGCTGTCGGCGCTGTTCCGCCGGTCACGGTCGGCCTCGCTGCGGCTCGCCCGTCGCGTGCACCCGGAAATGGACGCGGCCGGGTACGCGCTGATCTCCCAGATCGAGATGGGCACCGGTAGCAGCGCCGGCGTACGGGCGTCCGACGTCGCGCAGGTGCTCGGCCTCGACAAGTCCACCGTCAGCCGCGGCATCACCCAGCTGGAGAACCTCGGCCTGATCGAACGCGTCGGCGACCCGGACGACGGCCGCGCCCGCCTCCTGCGCCTGACCACCACCGGCGCCGAGCGCTACGAGGCCATGCGCACCCAGCGCCGGACCGAGTTCCGCGCCATCCTGGACCGCTGGAACCCCACGGACCTGGCCGACCTAGGCCGCCTCCTCGCCCGCCTCAACGGCGACCTGGGCTGAGGTCCTTCACCGAGTGGTGCGGACGGCCCGTCCGTTCACATCGTTCCCGAGGGCGCGCCAGCGCGCCCAGGTCAGCTCGGTGTCGTTCCAGAAGAAATGCGGCTCGGGGAGGGATGGCAGGTAGTAGGTGTTCGCTTCGAAGCGGTTGTTTCGCCCGGTGAAGACGGCTGTGTCGCCGATGTCCTGGACAGCTCCGGTGGACTGCCCGGTCGACATGGTGACGCGGTTGTCGTGGACGAGGATGTTGCGGACGACGTGCGGCCCGTACGGCGCGGGTTCCTCGGTCGTTCGGTGGCCGCTCTCGATGAGGGCGATGCCGTTGGCATTGCCGCTGACGACGTTGCCGGCCACCTCGATCAGTCCGGTACCACCGGACGACTGGATCTGGATGCCTGCCTCCCAGGACCACCCCTTGTGCCGGCTGCCGTTGGCAGAGATCACGTTGTCCCGGATGGTGGCGTCGTAGCTGATCTCATGCTGGATCCCGGCTCCCCAGTTGCCGGTGATCTTGTTGGCCGAGTACTCCGTGCGAATGTTGCCGCCATCGGTCCACAGCCCCGGGCCCAGGTTGTCGTGGACGTCGTTGTGGGTGACGGTGTAACTGTCGGTGTGCCAGATCTTGCCGCCGCCCGCCTCCCAGTCCGGCGAGTAACCGGCCACTCCGTTGAACGAGATCTCGTTGCTGTTGACAACCGATCCCGTGCCCCAGGCACCGAAACCGAGCTGGCCTTGGTGGTGAACGAAGTTGGCGGTGACGACCGCGCGGCCGGCCAGGCCGAGGCCGGCGCCGTGATTGCCGCGCACCTCGTTGTTGTGGATGCGCCAGCCGGAGCCCGACTCCCGGGGCGTCGCCTGGCGGCTCTCGACGGCCGCGACCTGGGCCTCGTTGGCGGCCTGCTCGAGGACGAGATTCGCGACGGTGACGTCGTCGGCCGTCGCGCGGACGAGACTGGACGCGACCGCCTGCTCGACCAAGTGGGGTCTGGGGTCGTCGCCGATCGTGATGGTGTTCGCACGGTAGTCGGCATGCACTGTGCCTGGAGTCACTGCGTCCGGCGACTCGACCCTCGTCAGGCGGTGCTTGTCCAGGAAGACGTCCTCGGCGTACGCGCACGTCAGCACAGACTTCAGGCACTCACCATGGTTGCCGGGAACGGTCGGCAGGAATCCCGTGGTGGACCACGTGTTTCCGTGCTGCTGCCAGCCAGTCAGCACCCTCGCTCCACTGACGACCGCTCCTTGGCGACCGATGAGCGCGTCGCCTTCCTTCGGCCGCAGCGGTTGCTCCAGCCGGTACATGCCGGGGGAGAAGCAGTACGTCGTTCCGGCCGGGTGCGCATCGATGACGGATTGGATGTTGTCGGACGGATCGACTACGACGCCGTCACAGGATCTCGGGACCGGGCCGACCGGACCGGTGAGGCCGGCGCGGCTCGGCGGAACGGAGTCGGTCTCGTTGTCCGCACCCTTACAGGCAGTCGGCAGCGCCATCAACATGCAGATGGCCACGGCCGACGCGAGGTTCACCATGACGTCCTGCCGAACCAGGGCCTGGCGGTGGTGACGGCCACTCCGATTCCGAACGAAGTCCACAGCAACGCTGCCACCTGAGGTCCTTCCAGTTGGGGATCGAAGAAGCACGACACCAGCACGGAGGTGGTGACCATCATCGAGAGCACACCCAGCTGCCGCCTGGTGTGCAGACCGTCCCGGGCCAGGCGCCGGCAGCCCCCGATCAGCTGCCAGTACCAGGCCACCCACAGCGCGATCCACAGCGAGAGACCGGCCACGCCCAGCCTGGCCATGATGTGCAGGTGGGAATTGTGGGGGCTCCGCAAGGTGTCCTTGCCCGCGTCGTACACACCGACGTCCGCGGCCAGGTTCTGACCGAATCCGGACCCATCGGCCAGATGGCCGTCCACGATCTGTTTGTCGAGGATCCGCGACCACAGTTGCTCACGCCCCTCGACGGTGCCGCCCAGATTGCCGGGTGATTCCTTGCCGCCGAGGCTCACCACGTTGGCCACCAGTTGGGACGCCGAGAAGGCTCGTCCCTGCAACCCCTTGACCGGGACCTGGAGCGACAGCAGCGTCGCCACGCTCAACCCGACGCCCACGACGAGCACCGCGCGAGCGACGAGGCCGAGCCGGTGACGCATGAACGCCAGTCCCACCGCCATGCCGGCGACCGCGCCGAGCAGGCCACCCCTGTTCTGGGTAGCTACAAGTGCGAGGACCAGGAATGCGAGGGTGCTCCACCCTGCGCGGCTGCGAGGGCTGCGGGTGCCGGGCAGGAGCCACATGGATCCAAGCGCCAGCAGTGCCGCGATCGCTGTGCTCCCGGCTTTGTGTGACAGCACAGACACCGGTGAGAACGGCACGTGGGGGGCCGCGGCCACGGGTGCCAGCAGCAGTCCCAGCGGGAGCCACAGCAACAGCCACGGAATCAGCTTGGTCAGCTGGTCGATCAGCCGGTCGAGCAGATCCGGCGAGGTGGTGAGGGCGGCAGTGACGAAGAAGGCGAAGAGGCAGTAGTACCACAGCGCCGCATCCCGCACTGCGTCCAGCTGGTAGGTGGCCAGTCCGGGCACCGTGCGAATCAACCCCCAGAGTGCGAACGCGGCGAGCCACGCGAGGACGGGCTCATTGCTGACCGGGAGGAGGAAACGGCGAGTGGCTGTCACAGCCGCGACTGAGCCGAGCCCGAGCATCATCTCGGCGACGAACAGCGGACTTCCGGGCAGATGGACATACGCGAAAGCCCGGTCGAACAGGAGGTACCCGGCCAGCAACGGACCGAGCAATCGGCCGTAGAGATCGAACAGGCGACCCGGCTGGACGCCCGTGCGGCGCAGTGCCGAGGACATCTCGCCTCAGTCCCGCGGCAGGCGTGCCGTCGATCGCGGCTCCTTGGCAGGCTGGAACGCGAACCGGGGTGCCGACGGCGCGAGCGCCAGTCTGGGCGGGCCGGCAGTCCGGCCGGTGGTCCGCGCACGTAACCGGCGGACGAACCTGGGTGTCCGGCCGGGACGCCGGTAGACGTAACCGACGACGTTCGACTCGACCTGATCCAGCCGCTCGACCACAGCGACGTGATCGCTGACCAACTCGTCCGGGCCGAGAACGATGATGGCCGCGTCGGAGTCGTTCACCAGCTCGACAGCGTTCGCCATCCGCAGTACGGCGGGACTGTCGATCAGGACGAGGTCGAAGGAGGCCTTCGCCTCGGCGATCACTCGCTCCACCGCGTGTGCGTACGCCGTGCCGGTGGTTCGCTTCGTCCGGGTAGGCCCGGCCGGGAGAACGGTGATGTCGCCGTTGAACGGACTGGCCTCGATGCAGTCGGACATCAGACTCCGGCCGGCTACCACCTGCTCGAAGCCATCGGTCGGTTCGCTGCCTGGAAGCAGCAGTTCGGTCAGCGTCCCCCAGGCAGCGTCGGCGTCCACCACCATCACCGGCGTACCGCTCTCGGCGGCGGCGAGTGCGACGTTGGCCACGACCGTACTGCGGCCGTCACCGCTGTCCGCCGAGACGAAGACGACGGCGAGTTGCTCGTCCCGAGCCGTCCGGATCCGCTCGACCGATGCCGCGGTGAACCGGAACGCCTCGGCGGCCGCGGACTGCGGGTGGACAACCATCGGCAGCGGATCGGAGGCGGCCGCGAAGCCCGGCAGGATCCGGTTCTTGCCTGTCGATGGAACGTCACCGATCAGCGGCGCATCGTAGATCGCCACCGGGTCGAGCCGGTCGTCGAGGCATCGGTGGCGGGCCGCGCGCAGATACGCCAGCACGGCACCGAGTACGAGGCCGGCAAGCAGACCGACAGCACCGGATCTCTTGGAGCTGCTGTTGACCGGCAGTTGCGGTTCCGGGGCCCACGCCACGGTCGGATGGGTGGCCAGGTCTAGCTGCACGTCGACCAGAGCCTGCGTTCGCTGCTTCAGCAGCTCGATGCGCTGGCCTTGGGTCCGGGAGTCCTGGATAGCTCGATCGACCGCGGCGACCGCGTCCGCGCCCTGAGCGAGGATTCCGGCGGCTCGTTCCTCGTCGAAGGCCTGGAGCGCCGCGTTGACACCCATCTGTGCGACCCGGGCGTTCGGCCAGGTGAACGACACGGTGACGATGCTGGAGCCGAAGGCTCCCGGTGCGGATTGCGCCGGCGGCGTGATCTCCAGTGACCTGCCCTCGCCGGCGAAGTCGCCGAGGGAGAGGACGTTGCCGTTCAGGGTCGCATTGGCGATGGCGGCGGCGCGGTCGGCGACCTGCTGGGACTGCATGAGCAGCACTTGACTGTCGAAGTACTGGTCGGGGTTCTCGTCGTGGGCCAGCGTGCTCTGCGGCACGGTGATGGTGGCAGTGGCGCGGTAGACCTGCACTTGCACCAAGGTGTAACTCACCGCCGCCGCGGCCATCAGCACCCCGATGAGCAGCACCATGGCGCTGTAGCGGCGCACGGCGCCGAAGACGGTCGGCTCGAACCGCCCTTGATCGATTCTGGTGGCCTTCATGGCCCCCACCTCAGTCGCTCCCCTGGACCTCGGTGCACCGCCCCAGCAGTGTGCCCCCTTGTCATGATGATAGGCGGCCTGTCACCACAGCTGGGCATCCGGCACTCTTCGTGATCGTCCGCCGCCGATCAGCGCATATGGTTGCAGAAACCAACTATCGGAGTATATAGTTGGGTTATGCAACTAGCTCAGCAACCCCTCGTCCCGGGGGTAGAGCGGGATGCGGCCGCCCAGGAGCTGCTCGAAGGAGTCAGCTCCCTGGTGCGCGCCGTGCGGTGTATCGAGCACCGGCACCTGACCGGCGACGGCGGACTGCGCCGTTCCGACGCGAGTGTGCTCAAGGTGCTGATGAAGGACGGCGAGCAGCGCGGCGGCGAGATCGCCGCCAAGCTCGGCGTCGACGCGTCGGTGGTGAGCCGGCAGTTGACCGCGCTGGAAGCCGACGGACTGGTGAGCCGTCGGCCTGACCCGGCCGATGCCCGCGTGGGGCTGGTCAGCCTCTCGTCCCAGGGCAAGGCCCAGCTCGAGGCGCTCTATTCGTCCTACACCCGGCAACTGAGAACCGCCCTTGCGGACCTCGACGACGACGCGATGACCGCGGCCGCAGCCACCATGCAGCGGGTCGCCGGCGCCATCATCGAGGCCAACAAGGTCGTGAGGCGTAACCCCAAGACTGGAGACTGATGACTGTCACCGAGACCCGGCGCCAACTGCCCAGTGCGCCGGAACTCACCCACCGTGAGATCCTCGAGATCCTGATCGGCCTGCTCGCCGCGCTGTTCACGGCGATGCTGAGCTCGACGATCGTCAGCAATGCGCTGCCGACGATCATCGCCGATCTCGAGGGCTCCCAGACGCAGTACACGTGGGTCCTCACCGCGAGCCTGCTGGCCACCACGGTGTCCACCCCGATCTGGGGCAAGCTCTCGGACCTGATGAGCAAGAAACTGCTGGTCCAGCTCGCGATCTCGATCTTCGTGATCGGTTCGGCGCTGGCCGGCCTGTCTCACAACGTGACGTTCCTGATCGGCGCCCGGGTGCTGCAGGGTCTCGCGATGGGCGGTCTGATGGCGCTCGCCCAGGCCATCATCGGCGCCGCGATCCCACCCCGGTCGCGGGGCCGGTACTCCGGCTACATGGGCGCCGTCATGGCGGTCGCGACCGTCAGCGGCCCGCTCATCGGCGGCGTCATCGTCGACACCTCGTGGCTCGGGTGGCGCTGGTGTTTCTACGTCTGCGTCCCGCTGGCCGTGGTCAGCCTGGTGATCCTGCAGAAGTACCTGCACCTGCCGGTACTGAAGCGTGAGGTCCGGATCGACTACCTCGGCGCGGTGCTGATCAGCATCACGGCGAGCCTGCCGCTGCTCTGGGTCACCTTCGCCGGCTCGGACTTCGCCTGGATGTCGTGGCAGTCCGCGTTGTTCGTTGGTGGCACCTTGCTGTTCGGCTTCCTCGCCGTCGTGGTGGAGAACCGGGTGGCCGAGCCGCTGGTCCCGCTGAAGGTCGTGCGGGAGCGGACGACGGCGCTGGCGATCGTCGCCAGCCTCGCGGTCGGCGTCGCGATGTTCGGCAGCGCGCTGTTCCTCGGTCAGTACTTCCAGATCGCCCGCGGCTACAGCCCGACCGAGGCCGGCCTGCTGACGATCCCGATGATGCTCGGTTCGTTCGTCGGCTCGGCGGGCTCCGGTCAACTGATCACCCGCTACGGCAAGTGGAAGCGGTACCTGGTCGCGGGCGGCGTACTGCTGCTCGGCGGTCTGCTGATCCTCGGCACGATCGACCACACCTCGCCGTACTGGTTCGTCGGGCTCGGCATGCTCGCGATGGGCCTCGGCATGGGTATGACGATGCAGAACCTCGTGCTCGCCGTACAGAACACCGTCGACGTCACGCAGATCGGCGCGTCGTCCGCGACCGTCGCGTTCTTCCGCAGCCTGGGTGGTGCGGTCGGTGTCTCCGCACTGGGTGCTGTCCTGGCCGTCCGAGTGAAGGACCTGATCGTCGACGGTCTGCAGGCCAGCGGTCCGGGTGGTGCCGAGGCCGCCAGGAAGTTGCAGGAGGGTGGTTCCGGCGGTACGAGTCTGCTGGACGTCAACCACCTGCCGCCGCAGCTGGCCGAGCTGGTCCGGCACGCGTACGGCGACGCGACCGGTCGGATCTTCCTGATCGCCGCCGCCTGTGCGGTGGTGAGCCTGCTCGCGGTCGTGTTTATCAAGGAGGTCCCCCTCCGTACGACCGTCGCCAAGGTCGACGTGATCGAGGACTAGAGCTCGGGTGGTTCAAGGCCGGATAGTTCGCGGGTGCGGATGATGGGGGAGCCGATCAGCCAGAGTACGGCGAGTAGGCCGCCGGCGGCGGAGACGAGGAGGGTTTCGCGGACACCGATCCAGGTGCCGAGGAACCCTCCGACGACCGCACCGAGCGGCCTGATGCCGTAGTTGATGCTGCTGAACGCACCCGCGACCCGGCTGCGCATGTGGTCGTGGACAACCGCCGCCTGCAGGGAGTTCAGCGGTACGTCGAAGCACATCACCGCGAACGCCCCGATGAACTCGGCCACCGCAAGCAGGACGGCCTTGGCCCAGGTCGGACCGTCGGCCAATGCGGCGATCGCGATCGAGCCCGGAAAAATGATGGCGCCGGCCGCGATCACCGGACCTGCACCGAAGCGGCGGCTGAGCGGAGACGCGGTAACCGCACCGAGCAGACCGCCGGATGCGCCGATCCCGAAGGCCAGACCGATCGTCCCGGCGGACAGCTCGAGGTTCCGGCTCGCGAACAGCACGAGCAATGCTGTGCTCATCAGGTTGAAGAAGTTCACCGTGGTCGCACATCCCAGGCTGCGGCGGATGTACGGGTGCTTGAGCACGTACCGCATCCCGGCGCGGGCCCGGCGAAGCAGCGGCTCGCTCGACTCGTCCGGCACGCTTGGTTCGACCTTCAGCCGGCTGAGCTGTACGGCCGAGATCACGAACGTGAGCGCGTCGACGACGATCGCGACGGGCGCCGTCAGCCACTGCACCAGCAGACCGCCGACAGCCGGCCCGCCCATGAACGAGATCGACCGCGTCGCGGACAGCTTGCTGTTCGCCTCCAGGTACTGGTCCCGATCCACCAGCCGGACGAAGAACGACACATAGGCGGTGGTGAAGACGACATGAGCCGTGCCGGCCAGGATCGCGATCGCATAAAGGTGGCCGAGGGCAAGCAGATCGAACCAGTAGGCGACCGGTAGCGAGAGCAGCACGACACAGCGGGTCAGATCGGCGGCGATCATCAGCGGTCGTTTGTCGCGCCGGCCGTCGACCCAGGTGCCGATGAACAGTGACGCGAGGTTCGGCAGCCACACGGCTGCGGTCAGGAAGCCGACCTGGCTGGGGGAGGCATTGAGCATCGTGACCGCGATCAGCGGCAGGGCGAGCTCGGTGATCCGATCGCCGAACTCGGAGACGCCCTGCGCGGACCAGAACGTTCGAAATCTCCTGTCGCGCCAAAGGCTCGTGGCGGCGAGCGTCTTCATTCGGAATCCAGTGCTTCGGGCAGAGACAGACGGATGTGTCGAACCGGGCGGGCCTCGTCCGGTACCTCGTCGGTGCCGTAGCGCTTGATGTACGGGGCGAGCAGTTGCTCGATCGCCGACTCGATGGCCTCTGCTTCGGCAGTGGTGATGACCAGCAGGGTGTTCGCGGATCCGGCCCGACGGCTCCACTCCGGCTCGAGGTTCGGCTCCGTGTCGACGAGCCAGGTCTGGGCCGCCTCGAGCGCCTGGTTCATGACCTCGGCGCGCAGCAGCCGGCCAGCCTCGGCGCCTTCCGGGGTGTCCGGCATCTCGTACCGGAACCCCTTGGCGACCGCGTACCACCAGCGCTGGCGCCGGTCGGACCCGCTCGGCGGCGGACCGTCGTTGACCAGCCCGAAGCCCGCGAGGTGCCGCAGGTGCCAGCTGGTCACCGAAGGGGAGGCGCCGACGTGCTCGGACAGTTGAGTGGCGGTCGCGGGACCGTGGCGTTGCAGGTAGCTGAGTGCGGCGAGCCGAACCGGGTGAGCCAGCGCCCGCATCGCCTGCGGGTCGGTGATCTCGAAATCGCCGTACGGATTTCTGAGAGACATGTTTCGAGAGTAGTCTCTCAGATCTCTCGAGAGCAAGGGTGGAGCTGCTAACGACAGGAGGTAGTCCGCTCGGGGCGGGCTCCGGATGGGCGTTCAGGCGGGGAACAGCCGGTGGGGAGGCGTCGAGGACGACCACGTCCTGTCGTTACGGACGGTCCGCGTCCAGATGTCGCTGGTTAGGTCTGGGTGCATGCCGGCGTTGGTGTAGAGGGCGACTGCTGGTGTGGGGTTGCCTGCGTCGACGTGGAGGATTGTGCCGGTGCGGCCGGCGGCGGCATCGACTGCGAATGCGTTCTGGAGCAGGAATTTGGCCAGTCCGCGGCCGCGTGCGGACGGTATGACGCCGAGCCGCCCGACGTACCCGCAGTTGTCGGTGCTGACGAAGTTGTGGTTGCACTCGGTCATCCCGACTGCCCGGCCGTCGACCTCGACGACCGTCACCTGCGACCAGTCGAACGTCGACCGGCTCTCCCGCGACGCGGCCCAGTCCTCGAACGGCCGCGGCAGCGTCCCCGGCTGGTCCGCGAAGGCCTCCATCAGTACGCCGTGCGCCGCCCGGCGGCTCGCCTCGTCCGGAGCGCCGCGCCGTACGACGACGCCCTCCGGTACGGCGGGTGGTGGGATCGGGCCGTCGAAGGAGATGCGCATCCGGTGCGTCGACGTACCAACTGCAAACCCGCGGGCAGCGACAACAGCAGCCAGGCGGTCGTCCTGCCTGATGACACCGACCCGCACCACAACCTCGTGCCGGGCGACCTCTGCGGCTCGGTGCTCGACCTGGTCGAGCAGCCAGCTGAGGACGGCCGGGTTCTCGCTGAGGATGTCGAGATTCAGGTGGGTGCCGCCGGTGATCGGGACGGCGGTGGCTGAGCCGGCGAAGTCGCCGTCCGGGCCGAGCACAACCCAGGCGTCGGTCGCCAGGTCGATGCCGGGATCCCGGAGATAGTTGGCGACATCCTCCGGGCTGTGCTTCGGGAAACCGAGCAGCGCCGCCGTGTAGACACCGGACCGCTCCGCGATCAGCGCGGCGTCCTCCTGCCGCATCGGCCGAACGGTGTAGCCGGCGGGCAGGCTCACGCAGCGGTCACCTCGCGCCGCCAGACCTCCATCACCAGGGTGGCCTGCATGCCGACCGACAGGTAGACGCCGAGCGCCGGTGTCGGGTTGTTGGTGTCGACGTGCAGGATCGTGCCGGTCCGCCCGGCGGCCGCGTCGAGCGCGAACTGGTCGCGCAGGAGGAACTTGGCGAGGCCCTTCCCGCGAGCTTTCTCGAGTACGCCGAGCCGGCCGACGTAGCCGCAGTTCTCGTCCTCGACGAACTGGTCGTTGCACAGCTGCATCGCGACCACCTCGCCGTCCAGTTCGAGCACCGTCAGCTGGGACCAGTCGAACGCCGAGAAGTTCTCCAGCGAAGCGTGCCATTCCTCGTACGAGCGCGGCGAGAACCCGAACTGCCCCGCGAAGCTGGCATTCATCACGTCGTGCGCCGCCCGACGGCTCGCCTCGTCCGGGGCACCCCGCCGTACCGTGACTCCGGCCGGAACCGCGGGCGTCGGCACCGTCCCGTCGTGGTCGATGCGCATCCGGTGGAAGATCGTGCCGCGCTCGAACCCGTAGCCGGCGAGGCGTTCCTCGCGGGCCTTGTCGGCCTGGTAGTTGACGATGTCGACCTGCACTGCCGGGTGCCCGTGCTGCGTGGCGATCTCGGCCGCCCGGCGCTCGAGCCGGTCGAGCAGGTAACGCTCCACGACGGGGTCGGTGGTGACGACATCGAGGTCGAGCTGACGATGATCGCCCTTGCCGAAGATCGAGCCGTACCCGACCAGCCGGCCGTCGTCGAACACCAGCCAGCCGTCGGTCACGGGGTCGAAGCCGGGCTCGGTGAGCTCGTCCTGGGCGTCGTCCAGGGTGTAGTCGGCGAAACCGACCACCGAGGTGTTGTAGTCGGACACCAGCTCGAGGACCGCCTGCGCGTCCTCCAGCATCGGCGGACGGACGGTGTAGGCGTCTGGCAGTACGGCGGTCATTCCCACATGGTGATGAACGACCGCCGTACTGTCCAAGGCATTAACAGGCCTTGTCCCACTCCAGCTCACAGGTCGTCTGAGCGGTCCTCAAGGTGGACACGGTCGCGGGCGGCGCTGTGTCGGACCAGGACGCGAGCGTGACGCCGACGGCATCCTCGATCGAGCGCGGGCTGACCAGGTAGTTGTTGCTGATCATCGAGAACACCAGCTTGCGGCCGTCCTTGTTCGTCACGTACCCGGACAGCGAAGTGACGCCGGTGAGCGAGCCGGTCTTGCCGTGCAGGTTGTTGGCCGCTGGTGTGTTCTGCATCCGGCTGCGCAGCGTGCCGCCGACGAACCGCTCCGGGTTCCCCGCGATCGGCAGCGCGTCGTACCACTGCTTCCACCAGGGCTCCTGCTGCGCACCGATCAGTACGTCGGTGATCGAGTCGGCGGTCACGTTCACCTTGCGGGAAAGGCCGGAACCGTCGGAGAGCCGGATGCGGCTGGTGTCGACGCCGATGCTCTTCGCGTAGTCGGTGACCACGCCCAGCCCGGCGGACCAGGAGCCGTCCGCCTCGACGACCGCGCCCATCGCCTTGACGAGCGTCTCGGCGTGCATGTTGTTCGAGAGCTTCAGGAACGGCGTCATCAGTTCGCCGACCGTCATCGACTCATCCCGAGCCAGGCGCGTCGCGCTCGCCGGGGTGGCAGCGTTCTTGATCCCGCCGCTGACCGAGATTCCCTGGGCGGACAACGCGCGCCGGAACACGTCGGCGGCGTACAGCTCGGGCTCCCAGACGGTCACCCACTCCTCACCCGTCGAAGCACCCAGCGGTACCGAGCCGGTCACCCGGACGACATTGGTGCCGTGGTCACGCTCGATGCTCAGCGTGTTCGACGAGCCCGCCGCGCCGGTCGTCGCCGTGTTCACCAGCTTGATCACACCGTTCGCCGGCACGAGATCGAGTTGGACCGGCGCGCCGGCGGCCGCACCGGGTCGGCTCTCGACGATCGCCGTACCGGAGTCGTAGTCCGTGTCCGGGGCGAGGGTGAGCGCGGAGATCTGCGCGTTGTAGTAGAACGGCTCGTCGTCCCAGGCCCAGCTGTCACCGAGACGGACGTGGTCGAAGTACGTGTCGTCGGCGATCAGGTCGCCGTACACCCGCCGTACGCCCGCTGCCTTGAGCTGCTTCGCCAGTGCCGCGTAGTCCGACTCGAGTGCGGTCGGGTCGCCGTACCCCTTGAGATAGAGGTTGCCGAGCAGCTGTCCACCGCGGACGGGTGCGCCGGCGAGTACGTCGGTGTGGAAGCGGTACGACGGGCCGAGGGCGTGCATCGCGGCGGTCGAGCTGAACAGCTTGGTGTTCGACGCGGGCAGCATCCGCTGGCCGCCGTTCCGGTCGTACAGCGTCTCGCCGGTGGTCGCGTCGCGGACCACGAGCGCGACCTGCGATCCGTCGTACCGGCTGTCGTTCAGCAGCCCGTCGAGCCTTTGCTGCAAAGCCGTTGCTTGTACGGCGGTGGGCGCGGCGACGGACTGTGTCACAACCCCACCCACAGCGGCCGCGACCGCAGCAACCGCGGCGACCATCCCTCTCGGTAAACGACTCACGAGACACTCCCTCACCCCTGGCGGAAACCAACTAGCGGGAGTCAACACCTCGCAGTCCCTCGGGTCCAGGGATCGGTGCAATTGAAGAAAGAAGAGGTGGAGGGGTGATATTCAGGTGAATCGATGGAAAAGTTCCTCTCACAGGTATCCGCCCCCACCTGAGGAGTCACACATGCGACGACTTCTGGCGGCCGCTCTGGCCGTCTTCAGCCTCTCCGCCTTCCTGTCGCCCGCGGTCCACGCCGCGACCACAGCGGCGGTCTTCCCGAGCGAGATCATCGGCGAGAACTTCCCCGACCCGGACGTCTTCGAGCAGAACGGCACCTGGTACGCGTACGCGACCAACGGCAGCCGCGGCACCCTCCCGGTCGCGACCGCCCCGAGCGCGAACGGGCCGTGGACGGTCCGCGGCGACGCGATGCCCGGCGGCCCGTCCAGCGCCTGGGCCCAGCCCGGCCGCACCTGGGCGCCGGACGTCTACCCGAACTCCGACGGCACCTACACCCTCACCTACACCGCCTGGCACAAAGCCTCCGGCCGCCAGTGCATCGGCGTCGCCACCGCCACGAATCCGCTCGGCCCGTTCCAGCCGGTCGGTACGGCGCCGTTGATCTGCCCGCTCGACCTGGGCGGCGCGATCGACGCGAACACGTTCGTGGCGAACGACGGCACCCGGTATCTCGTCTGGAAGAACGACGGCAACGCCATCAGCCAGCCGTCGACGCTCTGGCTGACCCGTACGGCGAACAACGGTCAGAGCCTGGTCGGCGGCAACACCGCGATGCTCACGTCGAGCGGTGTGATCGAGGCGCCGGATCTCGTCCAGCGCGGCAGCCAGTACGTCCTGTTCTTCTCCGGCGGCGGCTACAACGACTGCAACTACCTGACGTCGTACGCGACCTCGACGAGTCTGAGCGGGCCGTGGACCACGGCGTACCGGCCGTTGATGACGACGGCGACGTTCGACAGCCACGTCTGCGGGCCGGGTGGCGCGGACTTCGTCGGGGACAAGGTGTTCGTCCACGGCTGGGTGAACGGCGGGCGGCACCTGTACGTCGCTGACGTCGGGTGGGCCAACGACTACCCGGTGGTGCGCGGGAGCCGGGTCCGGTACGAGGCGGAGCGCGGGACGCTGAACAACTGCGTCGTACGGTCCAACGCGGCCGGCGCGTCCGACGGGAAGGTGGTCGCGTACATCGACTACGCCGACTCGTGGGTGGAGAACACGGTGTTCGCGCCGGTTGCGGGCGGCTACACGCTGCACGTCGGGTACGCCAACGGTTCGGCATCCACGGCGAGCCACGGTCTCGTTGTCAACGGCAACAACGCCGGGTCGGTCAGCTATCCGGTCACCGGCTGGGACAACTGGCAGCAGAGCTCGGTCTCCGTCACGCTCAACGCCGGCTGGAACACGATCCGTCTGACGAAGGGCGACCTGTACACGGAGGTCGACTACCTCGAGGTGCAGTAGATCCGTCTGCGTGACCCCGTACTCTCGTACCTGCACGGCGAGACGGAACGGGGAGCAAGAAGCAGGCGATGGCGAAACCACCAGAACAGGTGTCCGAGAACCGGCGTGGACGTCCGGTGTGGCTGGACCTGCGCCGCACCGGACGCGGCCTGCAGGCGATGTTCGTCGGCGGCCTGCTGTCACTGATCTCGCTGGTGATCACGTTCTGGCTGCTCCCGCAGATCAGCAGCGACGGCCGGCTCCCGATCCTCCGGTTGGTCGTCCTGCTGGCGGTGTTCTCGGTGCTGATCCGCTGGATCCTCGCCGGGATCGCGGTGCTGATCGGGTCGCTCGGCGTCCTGGTCGGTGGCCTGCTGTCGCAGTTCGGGGTCGTATACCTCGCGATCACCGTCGATCCCGGCGTGAACCTGCACGGCGGCGTCGAGGCGCCGCTGATGGTCTCGATCGTGATGTCCTCGGTGAGCGCCTTCGTCGGCTGGGTCGCGTACGCGGGCAGTGACGACGCGTACGTCGCGGAGGTGATGCGGGGCGTGCACCGCCGCGCCCGGCGGATCCAGCCCGCGCCGAAGACCGGGATGCTGATCATCCAGATCGACGGCCTGTCCGCGCCGCTGCTGAACTGGATGGTGCTGGCCGGCAACCTGCCGAACCTCGGCGGCTGGATCCGGGACGGCAAGCACTCGATGCTCGCCTGGCACACCGGCGTACCGGCCACCACGCCGGCCAGCCAGGCCGGGATCCTGCACGGCGGCTCCCGGCACATCCCGGCGTTCCGGTGGTACGAGAAAGAGACCGGCCGGGTGATGGTCACCAACCGCGGCCGGGACGCGGCGGAGATCGAGGCCCGGATGTCCACCGGCCGCGGCCTGCTCGCGGACGGCGGCGTCAGCATCAGCAACAACTGGTCCGGTGACGCGGACCGGTGCGAGCTGGTGTTCAGCCGGGCCGGCCTGCCGAACAGCCGCAGCCGCGGCTACGTCCGGTTCTTCTCCAGTCCGCAGGGCGCCACCCGCGGTCTGGTGCTGTGTGTTGCCGAGATGGTGAAGGAGTTGCACCAGGCCAGGCGACAGCGGGTCCGCCACCTGGTTCCGCGGGTCAAGCGGGGTGGGTCGTACATCTTCCTGCGGGCGATCAGCAACGTCCTGCTCCGCGACCTGAACGTCTCGCTGATCACCGACGAGCTGGTGAAGGGCACGCCGGCCATCTACTGCGACTTCGTCGACTACGACGAGGTCGCGCACCACGCCGGCCCGACCCGCGCCGAGTCGCTGCAGACCCTCGAAGGTCTCGACCGGGTGCTCGGCGCGCTGCAGCGGATCATCGAGATCCTCCCGCACTCGTACGAGATCGTCGTGCTGTCGGATCACGGCCAGAGTCAGGGCGCGACGTTCCTGCAGCGCTACGGCCGGACGCTCGCCGAGGTGGTCGACGACCTCGTCGACACCGCCAAGGAGCCGGTCGCGGCGGTCGGCAAGTCCGAGGGCTGGGGCCCGGTGAACGCGTTCCTGACCGAGCTGAGCATGCGCCGGAGCGTGGCCGGAACCGTCACCCGGAAGGCGCTGCACGTGAAGACCGGCGAGGTCGAACTCGGCCCGAAGGACTGCGAGCCGAAGATCGCCGCGGACGAGCAGATGGTCGTCACCGCGTCCGGCAACCTGGCGCTGATCTACCTCGCGACGACGCCCGGCCGGGTGCCGCTGGAGGAGATCGAGCTGCTGCACCCGAAGCTGATCCCGGGTCTCGCGACCCATCCCGGGATCGGGTTCGTCGTGGTCGACTCGCTCGCCGAGGGACCGGTCGCGATCGGACGGGCCGGGGTCCGGGTCCTGCGTTCCGGCCGGGTGGAAGGTGAGGACCCATTGTCGGCGTACGGCGAACTCGCGGCGCCGTCGTTGCTCCACCAGGCGGAGATGCCGCACAACGGTGACCTGGTGGTGGTCAGCCGGCTGGACGAGTACACCCACGAGGTGGCGGCGTTCGAGGAACTGGTCGGATGCCACGGCGGGATCGGCGGCTGGCAGACCGAGGCGGTCCTGGTGCACCCGAGTCGCTGGGTGCTGAGCGAGCCTCCCGTAGGCTCCGACGCGGTCCACGAAGTGCTCATCAGCTGGCTGGAGAAGCTGGGGCAGCGCAAGGACCTGCCGGTCGAGTCGAAGGTGGAGGCCTGACGCGTGCGAGTGACCTGGTGGGGGCACGCCACCACCACGATCGAGGCGAACGGCACGCGGGTCCTCACCGACCCGGTGCTGACCTCGCGGATCGCGCACCTGCGCCGCCGCCGCGGACCGACGCCGTCAGTGGAGGCAGGGCAGTGCGACGCGGTCCTGATCTCGCATCTGCATGCGGACCACCTGCACCTCACGTCGCTGCCGTTCATCGCGCCGGACGCGGCGTTGATCGTGCCGCGCGGTGCCGCCAAGCTCATTCATGCCGACCGCGGGCCGACGTACTCGGACCGCTGCATCGAGGTTGCGCCCGGCAATCAAGTCCGGATCGGGTCGCTCGAGATCACCGCCGTCACGGCCCACCACGACGAGCGGCGGCTGCCGTGGTCGTCGTACGCCGCCCAGCCGCTCGGGTACCGGGTCGACGGCTCGTCGAGTGTCTGGTTCGCGGGCGACACCGATCTGTACGACGACCTCGCGGCCGAGACCGGTGCGATCGATCTCGCGCTGGTGCCCGTGGGTGGATGGGGACCGTCGCTCGGTCCGGGGCACCTGGACCCGGTTCGCGCCGCCGAGGCGGTACGGCGGGTCGGTGCGTCGACGGCGGTGCCGGTACATTTCGGGACGTTCTGGCCGATCGGCCTCGACTGGGTCAAACCGGAGCTGTTCCTGCCACCGGGGGACAGGTTCAAGGCGGCGATGACCGAGGTGGATCCCGCGGTGAAGGTGGAGGTTCTGGTGCCGGGCGAGTCGATCGAGGTGCCTGCGTGACAGGCGACACCAAGTTCGATCTCTGGTACTTGTTCGCGCTCGCCGGAGCGGTCCTGATCGGGGCGGTGCTGCCCGTCTTGCCGACCGGCGCCGCGGTGTCGGCCGGCGCCGTACTGGCGTCGCACAGCAATCCGATCGGGCTGGTCGGCGTACTGATCGCGGGTGCGGCCGGGGCGTACATCGGCGACCTGATCGTGTACGCCGGATGCCGGTTCGGTGGTGAACGGCTGGCGAAGCGGATCGGGTGGTTGCGCGACAACGCGTCGCTGGACGCCCTCCGGGAGCGGTTGGCCGAGCACGAGATCAGCGTGCTGCTCACGTCCCGGCTGATCCCGGGCGGCCGCGTCCCGGTGCTGCTCGCGGCCGGGCTCGCCGGGTACAAGTGGGAGCGGTTCGCGCTCGTCGACCTGTTCGCGTCGTCGCTGTGGGCGGCGGTCTACATGGCGATCGGACTGCTCGGCTACGCGCTCTTCGACGAGCCGTGGCAGGGCGTGGTGGCAGCGATCGTGCTGGTCATCCTCACCACCGTTGTCAGCAGCCTGATCCAGCGCGCCCGGCGTAAATCACACTCCGAATGACGCGTTGCGGAGCCGCTCGACCGACTCCGCGTCGCCGTCCAGCTGTACGTCGGCCACCTGTTGCCGCCCGAAGCAGAACAGCACCAGTTCGCCGGGCTCGCCCGTCACGGTGACGGAACCGTTCTCGTTCGGCCGCTTCACGACGGACGTCGTACCGTCGGGCCGTTTGAGCACCAGGCCGCTCGGCGCCTTCCGCATCATCGTCTTCGCCGCCAGCCGGACCGCCTTCCACAGGGCGTCCTGCTGCTCGGCGGGAAGGTCGCGGACGTCGTACGACGCCTGCGCGCGGCGGACGTCGTCGTGGTGGACGAAGTACTCCGTCGTGTTGAGTTGGTGCCCGAGCTTCGGCAGGGCGTAGATCGAGACCGGCGGCGGACCGTTGCGTACCTTGCCGACGACCTCCGCGAAGCCGTAGCGCTCCTTGACCCGCTGCATCCGTCTCTCGGTGGTGTCCGCGAGCGCCGGGATCATGATCCCGGGGCCCGCCATCGGGTCCGCCTCCCGGACGTACAGGTGGACTGCGAGGTCGTAGGCGTCCCAGCCGTCACACAGCGTCGGAGCGGCGGGGCCGACTTCCTCGAACAGATCACACAGAGCGAGTCGTTCTACCCGGCTGTAGTCGGTCACAACTCGATCGTAGTTGTCGGGAGGGAATGGCAGAATGTCAATCGTTGTCATGCCTGTGTCCCGTGTATGCACCTGACTGCCCTGGAGTGTGTCTTGCCTGTCCCGACTGCGCCATCTGGGAGGCGACCCCCAGGCCCCCGCGTCCCAGACAAGGGCGGCGTCACCCGGAGAGGTTTCGGGGTGTTGCGGGTCGCGATCTGGGAGGAGCCGGGCGTTTTCGCGCTGTCCGTGCTCGCCGCCATGCTGTACGGCGCGATGACCGTGGCCGGCGGCTGGGCGCTCGGCTGGTCCACGGATCACCTGATCCGCCCGTCGTTCGAGCGCGGTGACACCACCGGCGGCACGATCGCGGCGCTGATCTCGCTGTTCATGGGAATCGCGATCCTGAACGCGATCGGCGTCGTCGGACGGCGGCTCGGAGCTGGTGTCATGCAGTTCCGCCTGCAGGCGACGTACCGCCGCCGGGTCACCCGGCAGTACCTGAAGCTGCCGCTGGAGTGGCACCACCAGCACTCGACCGGCATGTTGCTGTCGAACGCCAACGCCGACGTGGAGTCGACCTGGTTCGTGATCGCGCCGCTGCCGATGGCGATCGGCGTCATCGCGATGCTGGTGTTCGCGACCATCGCGATGTTCGCGGCCGACGTCTGGCTGGCGCTGGTGGGCTGCCTGGTGTTCCCGCTGGTGTTCGTCGCGAACGTGATCTTCCAGCGGTACCTGCAGCCGCTCGCGACCCGGGCGCAACAGCTCCGCGCGGACGTCTCCGAGGTCGCGCACGAGTCGTTCGACGGCGCGCTGGTGGTGAAGACACTCGGCCGGGAGGCCGCCGAGACGGAGCGATTCCGCACGCCGACGTACGCGCTCCGGGACGCCAACATCGCGGTGAACAAGGCCCGCGGCATGTTCGACCCGGTGATCGACGGCCTGCCCAGACTCGGCGTCCTCGCGGTGCTGCTGGTCGGCGTCGGGCGGGTGCGGTCCGGTGGCGCGGACGCGGGCGACGTGGTCCAGGTGGCGTTCCTGTTCACGCTGATCGGCTTCCCGATCCGGGCGCTCGGCTGGGTGCTCGGTGAGCTTCCGCGGTCGGTCGTCGGATGGGACCGCGTGCAGCGGGTGCTGACGGCTGAAGGCGGGACGGAGTACGGCGAGGCGCGGTTGACGTCGACGAAGGCGGCCCGGCTACAGGTCGCCGGCGTCCGGTTCGGGTACCTGCCGGAGCGCGACGTACTCGCCGGCGTGGACTTCACGATCGAGCCCGGCCGGACCGTTGCGGTCGTCGGCCCGACGGGGGCCGGGAAGTCGACGATGACGACGCTTTTGACCCGGCTCGTCGACCCGGAGCAGGGTGCGGTGAAGATCGACGGGATCGACCTGCGGGACCTGGCGCGCGACGAGCTCGCCGGATCGGTCGCGCTGGTGGCGCAGACCGCGTTCCTGTTCGACGACACGATCCGCGGCAACATCACGCTCGGCGGGGACTACAGCGACGACGACGTGTGGGACGCGCTGCGGATCGCGCAGGGCGACGGCTTCGTGAAGGCATTGGGCGACGGGCTGGACACCAAGGTCGGCGAGCGCGGTACGACGCTGTCCGGCGGGCAGCGGCAGCGGATCGCGCTGGCGCGGGCCCTGGTACGGCGGCCGCGGTTGCTGATCCTCGACGACGCGACGAGCGCGGTGGACCCGCAGGTCGAGGCGCGGATCCTGGCCGGGCTGCGCTCCGCCGTACAGGAGGACTCCGGGGCGGCGACGACCGTGCTGGTGATCGCGTACCGGAAGGCGACGATCTCGCTCGCCGACGAGGTGTTGTTCCTCGACGAAGGCCGGATTCAGGCGCACGGAACGCACACCGAACTGCAGGCTTCGACGGCGGCCTATCGGGACCTGGTCGACGCGTACGAGAAGGACGCCGAGCGCCGCCAGGAAGAGGCGGAACTTGACGAGGAAGAGGTATCAGCGTGAGCGCGGCGGAAGCGTCCCGGCTTGACCATGGCGACAACGCGGGTGGGTTGCAGACCCTGAAGGACGGCCTGAAGGTCTCGCCCGAGCTCGCGCGTGGGTGGTGGCTGACCGGGCTCCTCGCGCTGACGATGACCGGCGGACGGATCGTCGTACCGATCGCCGTGCAGCAGACGATCGACAAGGGCCTGTCCGGCGCGGGCGGTCCGGACATGTCGTACGTCGCCTGGATGTGCCTGATCTGCGCGCTGGGCGTGATCCTCACCGCGGGAGCGTCGTACTTGACGACCGTGCGGCTCGCGGTCAACTCGGAGCACGGGCTGGCGACGATGCGAATCAAGGCGTTCCGGCACGTGCACGACCTGCCGGTGCTGACCCAGAGCACCGAGCGGCGCGGGGCGCTGGTCAGCCGGGTCACGTCGGACGTGGACACGGTGTCGCAGTTCCTACAGTTCGGCGGGTTCATCTTCCTGGTCAGCATCGGGCAGATGGTGCTCGCGACGGTCGTGATGTTCTTCTACTCGTGGCAGCTCGCGCTGGTCGTGCTGGCCTGCTTCATCCCGCTGTTCGCCAGCCTGAAGTACCTGCAGCGCGCGATGTCGAAGGCGTACGGCGTGGTGCGGGCGAAGGTCGGCGAGATGCTGTCCGCGATCGCGGAGCCGGTGGTCGGCGCGCAGGTGGTCCGCTCGTACGCGATCGAGCAGCGCACACAGGACCGGATCGACGCGTCGATCGAGGACTACCGGCATACGGCGACGAGGGCACAGGCGCTCACCGGTGTGACGTTCTCGATCGGTGGTCTGGCCGCCGGTCTCGCGAACGCCGGCGTCCTGACGGTCGGCGTACTGCTCGGCATCGACAAGCAGGCGACGCTCGGTGAGCTGCTGGCGTTCATGTTCCTGGTGGCGCTGTTCTCGGACCCGGTGCAGATCGCCACGCAGGTGCTGACCGACGCGCAGAGTGCGTTCGCCGGATGGCGGCGGGTGCTCGGCGTGATCGCGACGCCGGCCGACGTCGCGGACCCGGGCGAGGACGGCGTGAAACAGGCGCGCGGGCCGGTCACGGTCGAGTTCGACGACGTGGATTTCGCTTATCCGGAAGGCGAATTGGTGCTGCGCGACGTCGACGTACGGATCGAACCGCACCGGCGGGTCGCGGTGGTCGGGGAGACCGGGTCCGGCAAGACGACGTTCGCGAAGTTGCTGACGCGGTTGATGGATCCGACATCCGGGGCGGTGCGGCTGGACGGGGTGGACGCTCGCGAGATTTCGTTCGAGTCGCTGCGGGAGCGGGTCGTGATGGTGCCGCAGGACGGGTACCTGTTCGACGCGTCGCTGGCGGAGAACGTGCGGTTCGGGCGGCCCGAGGTGACGGACGCGGAGCTGGTCACGGCGTTCGAGTCGCTGGGGCTGACGGATTGGCTGGAGTCGTTGCCGGACGGGCTGCAGTCGCCGGTCGGTCAGCGCGGCGAGTCGCTGTCGGCGGGGGAGCGGCAGTTGGTGGCGTTGGTACGCGCGAACATCGCCGATCCGGACCTGCTCGTGCTCGACGAGGCGACGTCAGCGGTCGACCCCGGCACGGAGGTGCGGGTGAACGCGGCACTGGAGCGTTTGATGTCCGGCCGTACGTCGGTCACCATCGCGCACCGCCTGTCGACGGCCGAGGCGGCCGACGAAGTGCTGGTCTTCGACGAGGGCGAGATCGTGGAACGCGGCCCGCACGCCGAACTCGTCAATGCAGGCGGGGTCTACACCCGGCTGCACGACAGCTGGATCGCCCAGCGCAGCGCTCTCTAACACGGACCGAGGAACGGGAAGTCACTACCCGTTCCTCGGTACGCACCAAACGTTGTTGCTCAGGGGGTCGGGGCTGCGCCATTGCTCGGGCCCGGCTGCGGTACCAGCAGGAACTCGACACCGCCCTTGTCGTCGACCGCCGCGTCCAGGATCTTGTCGTCGAGCGCGTTCGCGGCGTTCTGCTCGAGGAAGACCCGGGCACCCGCCTCCTCGACGACCTGGTCACCCGGTTGCGGAGCCTCGGTCGTGGTCACCGCGAGCGCCGGATCCGCCGGGTTCTCCTGCGAGATCCGCACCCCGGCCCCGTCCGGCGCGCCCTCGACCCCGGTGATGCTCTTGATCACCAGCGTCGCGTTCTCAGTCAGGGTCAGCACAGCCACTCCATCCGTCGATTGTCACTAGCCCACGCCCCGTGCCCGACCACCGAAATCACAAACCTTCCTTGAGCACCCACCAACCACGGACGCGCCTCGAAACTGGTTGATCCGTGCTCAAGGTCACGCGGCATCCACGGTCGGCGGCGGAGCGGTACGCCAGTGGGGCGGCTCGGTGTGACGGGCCTCGCCGCGCGCGAAGGCCGCTCGGAAGCGATCGATCAGATCCGACCTCGGATCGACCACGTCCTCCCAACCGAAGTGAACGAGTTCGACTCCACGGTCACTGAGCCGCTGGTCACGCCGGTGGCTCCTGCGCAGCAGACGCCGACGCTCCTCCGGGCTGCTCGCTTCGTACTTCGCAAGCCCGTCCGCCTCCCCGACCGTGCGGAACCAGGGCCACCAGAAGTCCACCCGCTCGAGCATCCAGTCGAAGCCGTCGAAGAACTGCACCTGGAGAACGGGAGAAGGCAGACCGGCGGCCGCGAACCTGGCCCGGGCGATCGACTCCAAAGGGGACTCCGACGCGGGGTCGCCGAACGCGATGGCCGACAGCGCTCGCCGGATGCCGGGCCAATGCTGCTGGCGTTCGGCAACCGCGTGCAGCTCCTCCATCGTTGTGCCGGCCCGCAATGCGCCGTCGACAGTGACAATCGACTCGCGCAGCGGCAGCTCGCGGGCCAGGTCGACCACGGTCCTGGCGACGCGGGTGACGGGCAACCAACCGTGACCTGCGAGATCAGCAGCCGTCAGGCCGGCACGCCGTACGACGATGTCCGCGCGTCGCTGATTGCGCGGGGCCTCCGGTGGGCGGGTCAGCCACGCGGCATCGATCGGGGCGCCACCCGGGCGGACGCCGTCGGACCACACCGGGATGCCTGCGAGCCGGGCGGCGCTGAAATGACTCACGACCGAGCCCGGGTACGCCGCATGTGCACAGGCGATCGCCGCGAGTTGCTCGTCGAGACGCCCGTCGACATAACGGCCATGGTGGTGTCGCAGAGCGCCACGCCGTACCAGTCGCCGGAGGTCGGCGTCACCGAGCCCGAGCTCACGCAGGACCGCGCGCCGCTGCGGAGTCCGCGCAACCACAGCCAGCCGCTCCCGCACGTCGTACCCAAGCCGATCCATCCACCAACCCTCCCTCCTCCCCACCCCGCCCCGCATCCCGCTACCCACCGCCCTGTGGAAAACGTCTTTGAGCACGGGCCAACCAAATCTCGCGACGGATTTTGGTTGGTGGAGGCTCAAAGTGGGGGTGACGTGGTTGGTGCGGGCTCAAAGTGGGGTGCGGGGTGGCGGGGGGATGGTGTGTGATCGGGGGATGGGTATTGAGATGGGTACGGCGGGGGTTGGGGAGTTGGGGGATGTTGTTGGGGTGCTGCGGGAGTGGCAGCGGGAGGGGGTGGCGTCGCAGTTGCATCCGGGGGATCTCGGGTGGTTCTGGCGGTTCGGGGAGGATCGGACGGCGGCGGCGACGCGGATCTGGCGGCGGGGCGGGGAGATCGTCGCGATCGGGATGCTCGACGAGCCGGACTGGCTGCGGATGTCGATCGCGCCGGACCTGCAGCGTGACGAGGAGCTGGCGCAGCGGATCGCCGAGGACGTGTCGGTGCCCGCGAGGGGTGTGCTGATCGAGGGCAAGGTGTACGTCGAGACGCCGATGGGAGCGCTCGTCCAGGACCTGCTGTTCAAGGATGGCTGGAACGCGGACGCGCCGTGGGTCCCGGTGTGGCGCGACCTGACCGACCCGGTGCCGGATCCGGGTGTCCGGATCGACGTGATCGGCGCGGAGGAGGCCCACGAGCGGACCGCCGTACAGCGGGCGTCGTTCGACGGGTCGACGTTCACCGACGACCGCTGGTTCGCGATGGCCGACGGCCTGCCGTACGCCGACGCGCGCGATCTCGTGCTCCGCAACGACCTCGGCGAATCGGTTGCCGCCGCCACCGTGTGGTCGGCCGGCGAGGGACGCCCCGGCTACATCGAGCCGATGGGCGTCCACCGCCTGCACCGCGGCCGCGGGTACGGCACCGCGATGGTCCTCGGTTGCGCCCGCACACTCCAGGAGATGGGCTCGTCCAGCGTCTACACGGTCACCCCGGCAACGAACGTCGGCGCCGTCGCGACGTACCAGGCCGCCGGGCTCGAACCCCAGGACGAGATCCGCTCCCAGTACCGGGACGCCTAAGCAGTCGCTGCGTCGTCCGCGGCGCGGAGAACGCGCAGGATGTTGCCTCCGGCAAGTTTGCCGAGCTCCTCGTCGCTCCAGCCGCGGTCGGCCAGCGCGCTGAACAACACCGGGTACGACGCCACGTCCGGCAGCTCGACCGGGAACTCCGGGCAGCCGTCGTAGTCGCCGCCCAGACCGATGTGGTCGACGCCCGCCACCTCGCGGACGTGCTCGACATGCTCGACCACGTCCGCGAGCGTGATCTCCGGCCGCGGAACGCCGTACATCGACTCGACCTTCTCGCGATGCTCGCTTCCCTCGAGGCCGTGCTCTTTCGCCAGCGCGTGCATCCCGTCGAGCCAGTCGACGTACGCCTGCGAGACGAAGTACGGCACGAACGTCACCATGCAGACGCCGTCGTTGCCGGTCAGCGTCTCGAGGACGTCGTCCGGCGCGTTCCGCGGTACGTCGCAGACCGCACGCGAGGACGAGTGGCTGAAGATTACCGGCGCGGTCGTCACCCGGAGCGCGTGCCGCATGGTGTCCGCGGAGACGTGCGAGAGGTCGACCAGCATGCCGATCCGGTTCATCTCCCGGACGACGTCCTCGCCGAACTCGTTCAGCCCGCCGAGCACCGGCTCGTCCGTGGCCGAGTCCGCCCAGGACACGTTGTTGTTGTGGGTCAGCGTCATGTACCGCACGCCGAGCGCGCGCATCACCCGCAGCACGCCGAGCGACTCACCGATCGAGTGGCCGCCCTCCATCCCCATCAGCGACGCGACCCGGCCGGCCTTGATCGCCGCGTCCACGTCGTCGGCCGACGAGGCGAGCTGCAGGTCCGACGGGAACCGCTCGACGAGCCGCCGGACGAAGTCGAGTTGCTCGAACGTACGCCGTACCGCGTGCTCGTCCTGCGGCACCCACAGGGACCAGAACTGCGCACCCACGTGGCCCGCGCGCAGCCGCGGGAGGTCCGTGTGGAGCTGCGGCACCGGGCCGGCCAGGTCGTACGCGTCCAGGTCGTACCCGCACAGCCCGTAGAACGCGATCGGCAGGTCGTTGTGCCCGTCGATCACCGGATGCTCCGCCAGCAACGCCTCGATCCGACTCATTGGGTCATCTTCGCAAGTTCGGGACCGTGGTCAGAAGGCAACCCCGGATCGGGGACAATGGGTGGGTGATTATCGACGAGTTGACCTTCGACGCGGCCGGTCTGATCCCGGCAGTGGTGCAGCAGTACGACACGCGCGAGGTCCTGATGGTTGGCTGGATGAACGCCGAGGCGGTGCGCCGTACCGCGGAGAGCGGGCGGAGCACGTTCTGGTCGCGCAGCCGGCAGCAGTACTGGGTGAAGGGCGAAACCAGCGGCCACCGTCAGCACGTCAAGCAGATCCTCGTCGACTGCGACGCCGACACCCTGCTCGTCCTCGTCGACCAGGAAGGCCCGGCCTGTCACACCGGGACCCGCAGCTGCTTCGAGCACGGCGAGATCGAGGTGAAGGCAGCGTGACGGCGCCGGCGCTCGAGACGTTCCGCGAGTACGCGAAGGACCGCCGCGTCATCCCGGTGACGCGGCGGCTGCTGGCCGACGCGGAGACGCCGATCGGTGTGTACGGCAAGCTCGCGGCCGAACGGGAAGGCACGTTTCTGCTGGAGTCGGCGGAGAACGGAGGCGTCTGGTCCAGGTACTCGTTCATCGGCGTCCGCTCGTCCGCGACACTCACCGAACGCAACGGCGAGGCCGTCTGGACCGGCAACCCGCCGGTAGGCCTGCCGCAGACCGGCGACCCGTTGAAGGCACTCCGCGAGACGCTCGAGATCCTGCACACGCCGCGGCTGCCCGACCTGCCGCCACTGACCGGAGGCATGGTCGGCTTTCTGGGGTACGACGCCGTACGCCGCCTGGAGCGCTTGCCGGACACGACCACCGACGACCTCGGCCTGCCCGAGCTCACGTTCCTGTTCGCCACCGACCTGGCCGCCCTCGACCACGAGACCGGCGAGATCTGGCTGATCGCGAACGCGGTCAACTGGGACGACTCCGACGAGCGCGTCGACGAGGCCTACGCAGACGCCGTACGCCGTCTGGACGCCATGGAGCGCGACCTCGCCCGACCCACCCCGTCGTACGTCGTCCACGCGGACCGGCAGGCCCAGCCGGACCCGCACCGGCAGCGCTCCAGCGCCGAGTACCGCCAAGCGGTCGAGCACGCGAAGGAAGAGATCCGTGCGGGCGAGGCGTTCCAGATCGTCGTCTCGCAGCGGTTCGAGCTCCAGAGCAGCGCCTCCGCGCTCGACATCTACCGGGTGCTGCGGCGCTCGAACCCCAGCCCGTACATGTACCTGGTCCGCCTCGACGGCTTCGACATCGTCGGCTCCAGCCCGGAGGCCCTGGTCAAGGTCACCGAGAACAAGGTGATCCTGCACCCGATCGCCGGCACCCGACGCCGTGGCACGACGCCCGAGGAGGACCACGCGCTGGAGGAGGAGCTGCGCGCGGACGCGAAGGAACGCGCCGAGCACCTGATGCTCGTGGACCTCGGCCGCAACGACGTCGGCAAGGTCTGCGCGCCCGGCACGGTCGAGGTCGTCGACTTCATGGACGTCCGCCGCTACAGCCATGTGATGCACCTGGAATCGACGGTCACCGGGCAACTCAAGGCCGGCATGACCGCCTTCGACGCGCTCACCGCAGCGTTCCCCGCTGGCACGTTGTCGGGGGCACCGAAACCGCGCGCGATGGAGATCATCGACAAACTCGAGGTCACCCGGCGCGGCGTGTACGGCGGTGTGGTCGGCTACCTGGACTTCGCCGGTGACGCCGACACCGCGATCGCGATCCGCACCGCGGTGCTCCGTGGCGGTACGGCGTACGTCCAGGCCGGGGCCGGGATCGTCGCGGACTCGGATCCGGCCGCGGAGGACGCCGAGTGCCGGACGAAGGCGGCCGCCGTCCTCAACGCGATCGCGGTCGCGGGGACGTTCAGCGACGTGCTGGCGGACGGATGAAACCGCAACGGCTGGTCGACCTGCTGACCCTGGTGGCGCTGGTGCTGCTCGGCCTCTCGGCGTACCTGACCTGGGTGTCGGTCAACCCGGGCAACGGCCGCGTGGACGAGGTCTTCAACGGCTACTCGATCACCAAGGCCCCGGTCGCGCTGGCGCTCGCGTCGCTGGTGGCGGTGGTGATCACGAAACTCGCCGGTACGGCGCTGCGCCGCCTGCTCGGTGCGCTTGTCGTCGTGCTGGGCGCGATCGCGGTCGCCGTCGCACTGCTGGTGCGGCCCGACGGCCCCGAGCTGAGCCGGATCCGGCCGGTGCTCAGCGCCGTACTGGCCGACCAAGTTATCCAGACCGGAGGCCCGGCGCCGTGGTTCGCCCTGGGCGGCGGAATCGCGCTCGTCGCGGCCGGTCTGCTCACCGTGCTGACGGCACACCGCTGGCGCAGCGCGACCCAGCGTTACGAGCGTGATCCGGCCGCCTCACCGGCGGATCAGTGGAAGGCGATCGACGCCGGGGAGGACCCGACTCTCTGATCGCGGCGGGCTACCGCCACAATAGGACGGGACGACGAGGAGGAGTGGCGCCAACTATGGACAATACGGTGGCGGATCAAGGGGCCGGTCGGATCGAGGAGGAAGCTCCGCACGATCTGCACGGCAACAGCCCGGCTGCGTGGACGGCGGTGGCGATCGTGCTGGTCGCGTTCACGGTCGGCGCCATCGCCATGGTGCTGGGACCGAACTGGGTGCTGTTCTGGATCTCCGTCGGGATCGCGGTGCTGGGTGCGCTGGCCGGCAAGGTGCTGCAGCTGCTCGGTTTCGGGGTCCCGGCCGACGGCGACCACTGAAGGGCGGACGGACATGACTGTGCTTGACGACATTCTCGCGGGGGTCCGGGAGGACCTCGCGGAGCGCCAGGCGCTGGTCAGCCTGGACGACCTGAAGCTCGAGGCCCAGCGCAAACCCGACGCCAAGGACCCGATGCCGGTGTTCCGCGGCGAGGGAATCGCGATCATCGCCGAGGTGAAGCGGTCCAGCCCGTCCAAGGGCGAGCTGGCCGAGATCACCGACCCGGCCGCGCTGGCCGGTGAGTACGAGCTGGGCGGCGCTGCGGCGATCTCGGTGCTGACCGAGGAGCGCCGGTTCAACGGCAGCCTCGACGACCTGCGTGCGGTCCGCGGCCGGGTCGACGTGCCCGTGCTGCGCAAGGACTTCATCGTCTCGTCGTACCAGCTCTGGGAGGCCCGGGCGGCCGGTGCCGACATGGTGCTGCTGATCGCGGCGGCGCTGGAGCAGGAGGCGCTGGTCTCGCTGATCGAGCGGGCCCATTCGATCGGCCTGTGCCCGCTGGTCGAGGTGCACGACGAGGAGGAGACCCGGCGTGCGGTGGACGCCGGCGCCCAGCTCATCGGCGTGAACAACCGGAACCTGAAGACCCTCGAGGTCGACCGGGACACCTTCGCCCGGGTCGCGCCGACGATCCCGACCGAGCTCGTGCGCGTGGCCGAGTCCGGGGTCCGCGGTCCGCATGATGTAATCGAGTTCGCGCGCGCCGGGGCCGATGTCGTCCTCGTCGGTGAAACCCTGGTGACCGGCCGCGATCCTCGCGCCTCGGTCGCCGACCTCGTCGCCGCCGGATCGCACCCCGCCATCCAGCAGCGGCACTAGACCTTCCCGGCCGGTCCAAACGGCACGGGACAGCAACTCTCCCGCGCCGTACGGGCCGGGTTGGAAGGTTTTGTCGGATGAGTACTGTGCTGCCCGACCAGTTCGGGCACTTCGGCCGTTTCGGCGGCAGGTTCATGCCGGAGGCGCTGATCGCGCCGCTCGACGAACTCACCCAGGCCTGGCGAGAGGCCATGGCCGACCCGGAGTTCACCGGTGAGTTCGAGCGGATGCTGCGCGAGTACATCGGCGCCCCGAGCCTGCTGTACGACGCGACCCGGCTGTCGGACGTCGCCGGTTCGCGGATCCTGCTGAAGCGCGAGGACCTGAACCACACCGGCGCGCACAAGATCCGGAACGCGATCGGCCAGGCGCTGCTGACCAAGCGGATGGGCAAGCCGCGGGTGATCGCGGAGACCGGCGCCGGCCAGCACGGCGTCGCGACCGCGACCGCGTGCGCGTACCTCGGCCTGGAGTGCGTGGTCTACATGGGCGAGGTCGACACCGAGCGCCAGGCGCTGAACGTGGCCCGGATGCGGCTGCTCGGCGCCGAGGTGATCTCGGTGAAGACCGGCAGCCGGACGCTGAAGGACGCGATCAACGAGGCGCTGCGCGACTGGGTCGCCAGCGTCGACAAGACGCACTACATCCTCGGTACGGCGGCCGGTTCGCACCCGTTCCCGGCGATGGTCCGCGACTTCGTGCGCGGGATCGGCGACGAGGCGCGGGAGCAGTCGCTCGCCTTGCTGGGCAAGCTGCCGGACGCCGCGGTCGCGTCGGTCGGCGGCGGGTCGAACGCGATCGGCCTGTTCACCGCGTTCATCGGCGACGACGAGGTGAAGCTGTACGGCATCGAGCCGGGCGGCGACGGGTTCGAGACCGGGCGGCACGCGGCGACGATCACCGCCGGGCAGGTCGGCGTACTGCACGGTGCGCGGTCGTTCCTGCTGCAGGACGAGGACGGGCAGACGATCGAGTCGCACTCGATCTCCGCGGGCCTGGACTACCCGGGTGTCGGCCCGGAGCACGCGTGGCTGGCGGACACCGGGCGGGCGACGTACCGGCCGATCACCGACGCCGAGGCGATGGAGGCGTTCCGGTTGCTGTCGAAGACCGAGGGCATCATCCCGGCGATCGAGTCCGCGCACGCGGTCGCGGGCGCACTCGACATCGCCAAGGAACTGGGGCCGGAGGCAACCATTCTGGTGAACCTGTCCGGTCGCGGCGACAAGGACATGGACACGGCCGCAACCTGGTTCGGCCTGGGGGGTTCTGATGAGTGATGTGGTTGCCCTGGGCAAGGCCGGGGTCGCGATCCGGAAGGCGAACGACGCGGGCCGCGGCGCCCTGATCGGGTACCTGCCGGCCGGCTTCCCGTCGTACGACGGTGGCGTGGACGGGATCAAGGCGCTGATCGACGGCGGTGTCGACGTGGTCGAGATCGGCCTGCCGTACAGCGACCCGGTGATGGACGGTGTCACGATCCAGCGCGCGACCGAGGTCGCGCTGGCCGGTGGGCTGCGGACCCGCGACGTGCTCAGCACGGTCGAGAAGGTCGCGGCGTACTCCGACGTACCGCTGCTCGTGATGACGTACTGGAACCCGGTCGAGCGGTACGGCGTGGACCGGTTCGCGGCCGATTTCGCCGCCGCCGGGGGAGCGGGGCTGATCACGCCCGACCTGATCCCGGACGAGGGCGCGGAGTGGATCGCGGCCGCGGACAAGTACGAGCTCGACAAGGTATTCCTGGTCTCGCCGTCGTCGACGGACGCGCGGATCGCGATGACCACGGCCAACTGCCGCGGCTTCGTGTACGCGACCGCTGTGATGGGTGTCACCGGTGCGCGGGACAAGCCGTCGGATCTCGCGGCGCCGCTGGTCGCCCGGGTGAAGTCGGCGACCGGCCTGCCGGTCGGCGTCGGCCTCGGCATCTCGAACGGCGACCAGGCGGCCGGTGTGGCGGCGTTCGCGGACGCGGCGATCGTTGGCGCGGCCCTCGTCAAGGCGCTCCAGGACGGCGGCCCCGCGGGTGTTCGCAAGCTCACAGAGGGCCTGGCCGAAGGCGTCCGCCGGGAACCCCGCGCGCCCGCCGTACGTTAGAACCGACGTGAGTCGATCGAGGAACGCTGTCCTGCTCCTGGCGGCGGTGGCTCTGCTCGCCCTCGCGGGCTGCAGCGGCAAGGAAGAGAAGCCGGACAACCCCGGCGGCGCCATCATCCGCAGCAGCCAGGACCCGAACGGGTTGCGCGGCGCCACCCTCGACCGGCCGTACTCGATGCCCGCGGCCACCTTGACCGACACCGCCGGGAACCCGTTCAACCTGGTCACCTCCACGAAGAAGCCGGTCACGCTGGTGTTCTTCGGGTACACGAACTGCCCGGACGTGTGCCCGACCGTGATGGCCGACGTGGCGTCCGCGCTCACCAAGCTCGACGACCAGGTGCAGGACCAGATCCAGATGCTGTTCATCACCACCGACCCGGCGCGCGACACCGGGCCGGTGATCCGCAAGTACCTGGACCGGTTCGACCCGTCGTTCGTCGGGCTGACCGGATCGCTGACGTCGATCAAGGACATCGCGAAGGCCGTCGGCGTACCGGTGGAAGGGATGCAGAAGCTTCCCTCCGGCGGGTACGAGGTCGGTCACGGAGCGCAGGTGATCGGCTTCGGGAAGAACGACAAGGCGAACGTGCTCTGGTTGTCGAACGCCGCCATCGGCGACCTGGCGCACGACTTCGGGAAGCTGGTGGAGGACAACCGGTGAAGCCGTGGATTCCCTGGGTCTCCCTGGTGGCGCGGCTGGTGCTCGGCGGCGTGATGCTGGTCGCCGGTGCGCTGAAGGTGACCGATCCGGAGACCGCCGCCCAGGCGGTCCGTGCGTACGAGTTGCTCCCGTCGGCCCTGGTGGAGCCGGTCGGCTGGGGGCTGCCGTTCCTGGAGATCGCGATCGGGTTGCTGTTGATCATCGGCTTCGGCGTCCGCGCCTCCGCGGTGGCCGCGGGTGTTTTCATGATCGTCTTCATCGCCGCGGTGTCGTCCGCCTGGGCCCGCGGCCTGTCGATCGACTGCGGCTGCTTCGGTGGCGGTGGTCAGGTCGCCCCGGGACAAACGAAGTACCTGCAGGAGATCCTCCGGGATCTCGGGCTGCTGGTGCTGGCCGGCTGGCTGTGGTTGAAGCCCGCCAGTAAGTTCGCCGTCGTATCCGAACCGAACACCGAACCGAACACAGGACCGCAAGGAGCCACCGCGTCGTGAGCAAGACCAAACCCCCGGCGAACCCGCTGGTGCAGCAGCCCAAGCGCCGGATCTCACCCGGGATCATCGTGGTGATCGTCTTGGTGCTGGCCCTCGGCGCCGGTGTCGGCGTGCAGTACTACCGCGGCCACTCCAAGGTCGAGGTGAGCTCCAACGGGCGCCCGGAGCCCGCGGTCGTCACCGGTCCCGGCACGTCCGGCAAGGGCGTCACGGTCGGCCAGTCCGGCGCGAAGGTGAACATCGACCTGTACCTCGACTTCCGCTGCCCGCACTGCGCGGAGTTCGAGGAGGCGAGCGGCGCGACCGTCGACAAGCTCGTCCAGGACGGTACGGCGACGCTCACATACTGGCCGCTGCAGTTCGTGAACCCGGACGCCTCACCACGGCTCGCGAACGCATTCGCCGCGGCGGCCGCGAACGGCAAGGCGCTGAGCTTCGTCGACGAGCTGTACGGCGACTTCTCGAAGTCCTGGACCACCGACCAGCTGCTGGAGCTCGGCAAGCAGCTCGGGGCCGGCGGTGCGACGTTCCAGCAGGCCGTGCAGGACAACACCTACGCGAGCTGGCTGGAGTCCGTCGGCAAGGCGGCCGACGACCGGGGAGTGACGGGTACGCCGACCGTCTTCGTCAACGGCAAGCAACTGGAGGCCGACCAGCTCACCGCCGAAGGCCTGCAAAAGGCCGTCGACGCCGTCGCAAGCTGAGAGTGCGTGTGGACCCCCTGCGCCTACTGCGCGGCACTCGGCGGGCACCTCGCCGAGCGGGAGCGAAGGGAACGATGACACCACATCGACCCCTCCGCTCCCGCTCGCCGAGGCACTCCGCCGAGCACCTGCTCGCGACGGCGCAGGGGGTCCACACGCACTCTGAGGCCCCATCGTGACCGTGCGTTTCTGGCAGTGCTCTGGTGGGTCGAGTAGCGTTCCCCTTTGCCATGTCTAGTCTGCTTCCCGCCGTGATGGTTCCGGCATTCATCCCCAGCCCGAGCCAAGGTGTCTGGCACCTCGGCCCCCTGCCGATCCGCGCGTACGCGCTGTGCATCCTGGCCGGCATCTTCGCCGGCTACTGGCTCGGCCGCCGGCGCTGGGTGGCGCGCGGCGGCTCCGCGACGGTGCTCGCCGACATCATGTTCTGGGCGATCCCGTTCGGGCTGATCGGTGCGCGGATCTACCACGTGATCACCGACGCCGAGCTGTACTTCGGCGAGGGCAAGCATCCGATCGACGCGCTGAAGATCTGGCACGGCGGGCTCGGCGTCTGGGGGGCGGTCGGTTTCGGCGCGCTCGGCGCCTGGATCGCCTGCCGGCGGGCCAAGGTGCCGTTCCTGGCGGTCGCGGACGCGATGGCGCCGGGGATCGCGCTGGCGCAGATCTTCGGCCGGTTCGGGAACTACTTCAACCAGGAGCTGTTCGGCGGCCCGACTACCAAGCCGTGGGGCCTGGAGATCGCCACGGACCACCGGCCGGCTGGGTACGCCGACTTCGCCACGTTCCACCCGACGTTCCTCTACGAGGCGGTCTGGAACCTCGGCGTGGTCGCGCTGATCCTGCTCGCCGACCGCCGGTTCAAACTCGGTCACGGACGGGCGTTCTTCCTGTACGTCGCGGCGTACACCGCGGGCCGCGCGTGGATCGAGAACATGCGCATCGACGACGTGAACCACTTCCTCGGCCTGCGCCTGAACGTGTGGACCGCGATCATCCTGTTTGTTCTGGGCGTCGTCGCCTTCGTCATCAGCGCCCGCAAACGCCCGGGCCAGGAAGACATAGCCACCGGCCCCGCCGCTGGCCTGCCCGTCGAGGGCGAGACGCCGGACACCGCCGAGCCGAGCGAAGCGAAGGCGACCGACGAGACGGGTGCCGAGGCGACCACCGCGAAAGCCAACGACGGGTCAAGTGACTGAGACGCCTGAGGTTTCTGCCGAGCATCACGGGGACCACACGCACCGTGATGTGAACGGCGGCTGGCTGCGTCCGGCGGTGTTCGGCGCGATGGACGGCCTGGTGTCGAACTTCGCGCTGATCGCCGGCATGGACGGCGGCACCAGTTCCGGGTCGAAGTTCATCGTGCTGGCCGGCCTCGCGGGCCTCGCCGCCGGCGCCTTCTCGATGGCGGCGGGGGAGTACACCTCGGTCGCCTCCCAGCGCGAGCTCGCCCGGGCGGAGATTGAGGTCGAGCGCGCCGAGATCAAGAAGCACCCGATCGACGAGGAGATCGAGCTCGCCGAGACCTACCGGGCGAAGGGCCTCGACCCGGACCTGGCCAGCAAGGTCGCGAAGCAGTTCCACGCCGACCCGGACCAGGCCCTCGAGGAGCACGTACGCGAGGAGCTCGGCATCGACCCCGGCGACCTCCCGAACCCGGTGATCGCGGCCGCCTCGTCGTTCATCTGCTTCGCCATCGGCGCCTTCGTCCCACTGGCTCCGTACCTGTTCGGCGCGGGCAGCGTCGTACCGTCCCTGATCCTCGCGCTGACCGCCCTCTTCGTCTGCGGCGCCGTCGTCTCCCGCGTCACCAGCCGCTCCTGGTGGTACTCCGGCCTCCGCCAACTCCTCCTCGGCGCCGCAGCCGCCGCCCTCACCTACTTCGTCGGAACCCTCGTCGGCCCCGGAATCGGCTGAGTGTGTGTGAAGAGGCTGCTGTAGGCGTTCAGGGCGGGTTGGCCGCCGAGGTGGGCGTAGAGGACGGTTGAGTCCTTGGGGATGTCGCCGGTGCGGATCAGGTCGATCAGGCCGGCCATGGACTTTCCTTCGTAGACCGGGTCGATGATCATCCCCTCCAGCTGACCGGTCAGGCGGATCGCGTCGAGGGTCGACTGCACAGGTACGCCGTACTCGTCGCCGGCCCAGCCCTCGAGGACGGTGATCTCGTCGGCGCGGAGGTCCCGGCCGAGGTCGATCAGCTCCGCGGTGGCGCGGGCGATCCGCTCGACCTGGTCGCGGGTCTCCTGGAGCTTGGCGCTCGCGTCGATCCCGATCACCCGCCGCGGGCGGTCCTGACCCGCGAACCCGGCGATCATCCCGGCGTGCGTCGACCCGGTCACCGAGCAGACCACAATCGTGTCGAAGAAGACCCCGAGCTCCCGCTCCTGCTGCTGCACCTCGTACGCCCACTGCGCGAACCCGAGTCCGCCGAGCCGATGGTCCGAAGCACCGGCCGGAATCGCGTACGGCGTACCTCCGCGAGCCTCGACGTCCGCGAGCGCCTGCTTCCAGCTGTCCTTGAACCCGATCCCGAACCCGGCCGGGTCGAGCCGCACCTCGGCGCCCATGATCCGGCTGAGCAGGATGTTCCCGACCCGGTCGTTGAGGGCGTCCGGCCAGTTCACCCAGTTCTCCTGGACCAGCACCGCCTTCAGCCCGACCTTCGCCGCGACCGCGGCCACCTGGCGGGTGTGGTTCGACTGGTACCCGCCGATCGACACCAACGTGTCGGCGCCCTGCGCGAGCGCGTCCGGGATCAGGTACTCGAGCTTCCGCGTCTTGTTCCCGCCGTACGCGAGCCCGGAGTTGCAGTCCTCCCGCTTCGCCCACACCTTCGCCCCACCCAGGTACGCCGAGAGCCGCTCCAACGGATGCACCGGACTCGCCCCGAACAACAACGGATACCGCGAAAAATCACTGAGCCCCATCAGTTCCTCCTCGATCAGCTAGGCACCATCTTCACCCGCTTCCCGAACTACCGCCTTCTACGACGCCTGGCAAACAGCCTCGTCGACAATCGACGAGAGCGTCCTCAACCGATCGGTGTGATCGCCGGCGTCGAGCGCCCAGGCTGCGCGCGAAACGCCGGTGTACGCCGCCACAATGACAGCCCCGCGCCGTACGTCGCCGCCGTGGGCGTCGACCAATGCGTCCAGAGGTGTGTCGACCGCGAGCGCCAGGTAACCGAGATCGAACCCAAGAGGACCCAGGCCGAACTGCTCCCAGTCGATCGCCACTACGTCGTCACCGGCGCGGCCGAGCAGGTTCATCGGATGCGCGTCACCATGCGTCGGCACCCGAGGTAGGTCATCTAGCACCGCTAGCGCCCTGTCCCGCAGCCGCCACAGCTCGTCGATCGCGGGCCCCGCCCGGTTCAGCGACGCCCATCCACCGCGCCGCTCCACAGTCCCCAGACGGTCACGCAGTACGTCGCGAGCACCCCAGCCAGGCTCTGCCAAGGAGGAGCCCGCAAACCGCCCCAGTGCCCCGGCCAGCGCCTCGGGAGCCCACTCAGCGGCAGGCGTGTACGCCATCCGCAGCGTGATCCCGTCAGCATCCCGCTCCACCCCTAGGCAGGCGGGTGCGCGAAGTCCCGGCGTACCCGCGACCACACCGGACTCGGCCACCAGCGCCTGCCGTTCCCAGTAGGCGTGGTGACGGAGGTCCTGTACGCCGGGGACCAGGCGCTTCACCACCTGGCCGTCGCGGGTTCGCCAGACGCCGCCGGTGGCTTGACCGGTTCCGGCAGTGAGCGGTTGCCAGTCGGGAGACGGGTGCCAGGGCATAGGCCCTGGCCTATCAGGATCCGGCCGGTCTCAGCAGGTGAATTTCAAGGGGCTGTGGGTGGCTGTGATGGAGGTGGGCTGGGATGATGGGAGGCTAATAGTGAGCGCTTGCTTACTGAGGGTCATCAAGGCGTTGCGCGGTGGACAGGAAGTCCAACTGGCGGGCGTCATGAGGTAGTCTCGGGACTCCCGGCTTGGGCCAGTGTTGTCCCGCGGCCAGTTGTGTTGACCGTAGGACGACGGGAGCTCCTGAATGTTTGGTGTCCCCCCTGCCCAAAACCGGCACCGCCCCAGCGAGGGTCTCTACGACGGAGCCCATGAGCACGACGCTTGTGGGGTCGCTTTCGTCGCGACCCTGACCGGTGAACCGAGCCACGACATCGTGGCCAAGGCCTTGACCGCCCTGCGGAACCTCGAGCACCGTGGCGCGTCCGGTGCCGAGCCCGATTCCGGCGACGGCGCCGGCATCCTGATCCAGGTACCGGACGCCTTCTACCGCAAGGTGTGCGAGTTCGAGCTGCCGGCGCCGCACAGCTATGCGACCGGTATCGCGTTCCTGCCGGCCGACGCCGACGACGCCGCGAAGGCGATCGACCGGATCGAGGAGCTGGCGGACGAGGAGCAGCTGACGGTCGTCGGCTGGCGGGACATCCCGACCACGCCCGGCCTGCTCGGCGCGACCGCGCGCTCGGTGATGCCGACCTTCAAGCAGCTGTTCGTGACCGCGAAGGCCGGCCGCGTGCTCGGCCTGGCGCTGGAGCGGATGGCGTTCCGGCTGCGGAAGCGGGCCGAGAAGGAGACCGACACCTACTTCCCGTCGCTGTCCGGCCGGACCATCACCTACAAGGGGATGCTGACCACGGACCAGCTGGACAAGTTCTTCCCCGAGCTGACCGACCCCGACCTCGCCTCCGCGATCGGGATCGTGCACTCGCGGTTCTCCACGAACACGTTCCCGTCCTGGCCGCTGGCCCACCCGTACCGGTACATCGCCCACAACGGTGAGATCAACACCGTCCAGGGCAACCGGAACTGGATGCGGGCCCGCGAGGCGCTGCTCTCCAGCGACCTGATCCCGGGCGACCTCGAGCAGCTCTACCCGATCTGTACGCCGAGCGCCTCCGACTCGGCGTCGTTCGACGAGGTTCTCGAGCTCCTGCACCTCGGCGGCCGCTCGCTGCCGCACGCGATGCTGATGATGATCCCGGAGGCGTGGGAGAACGCCGCCACGATGGACCCGCAGCGGCGTGCGTTCTACGAGTTCCACTCGACGCTGATGGAGCCGTGGGACGGCCCGGCGTCGGTGGTCTTCTCCGACGGCACCAAGGTCGGCGCGGTCCTGGACCGCAACGGCCTGAGGCCCTCGCGGTACTGGGTGACCGACGACGGTCTCGTCGTACTGGCCTCCGAGGCGGGCGTCCTGGACATCGACCCGGCCACCGTGACCGAGAAGGGCCGGCTCGAGCCGGGCCGGATCTTCCTGGTCGACGTCGACGCGCACCGGATCATCACCGACGCCGAGGTGAAGAACGCGCTCGCCACCGAGCACCCGTACGACGAGTGGCTGCACGCCGGCCTGATCCGGTTCGAGGACCTGCACGAGCGGGAGCACGTCGTCCACAGCCACGCGTCGGTGACCCGCCGCCAGCAGGTCTTCGGGTACACCGAGGAAGAGCTGCGCGTCATCCTCACCCCGATGGCGAAGGCCGGCGCGGAGCCGATCGGCTCGATGGGCACCGACACGCCGATCGCCGTACTCAGTGACCGCCCGCGGCTGCTGTTCGACTACTTCGCGCAGCTGTTCGCGCAGGTCACGAACCCGCCGCTGGACGCGATCCGCGAGGAGCTGGTGACCTCGCTGTCGTCCAGCCTCGGCCCGGAGTCGAACCTGCTCAACCCGAGTCCGGCGTCCTGTCGGCAGGTGGTGATCCCGTTCCCGGTGATCACCAACGACGAGCTGGCCAAGCTCCGGCACATCAACCTCGACGGCGACATGCCCGGCCTGGCCACCACGGTCCTGCGCGGCGTGTACGACGTCGAAGGCGGTGGCGAGGCGCTCCGGACCCGGCTCGACGAGATCTGCGCCGAGGCTGACGCCGCGATCAGCGAGGGTGCCCGCATCCTGGTGCTGTCCGACCGGCACTCGAACGCCGACAGCGCCCCGATCCCGTCGCTGCTGCTCACCTCCGCGGTGCACCACCACCTGGTCCGGGAGAAGACCCGCACCCAGGTCGGCCTGGTCGTCGAGGCCGGTGACGTCCGCGAGGTCCACCACGTCGCGCTCCTGATGGGGTACGGCGCGGCCGCGATCAACCCGTACCTGGCGCTGGAGTCCGTCGAGGACCTGTGCCGGCGCGGTACCTATCTGCCCGGCATCGAGCCCGAGCAGGCGATCCGCAACGTGGTGAAGTCGCTCGGCAAGGGCGTCCTCAAGGTCATGTCGAAGATGGGTGTCTCGACGGTCGCGTCGTACACCGGCGCCCAGATCTTCGAGGCGAACGGGCTGTCCCCGTTCCTGGTCGACATCTACTTCACCGGTACGTCGTCCAGGATCGGCGGCGTCGGCCTGGACGCGATCGCCGAGGAGGTACGGCGTCGCCACCTGCGCGCGTACCCGGCCGACGGCATCCTGCCGGCGCACCGGAAGCTCGAGATCGGCGGCGAGTACCAGTGGCGCCGCGAGGGCGAGCCGCACCTGTTCGACCCGGACACGGTCTTCCGGCTGCAGCACAGCACCCGGACCGGGCGGTACGACATCTTCAAGCAGTACACGTCGCGGGTCGACGAGCAGTCCGAGCGGCTGATGACGTTGCGCGGACTGTTCGGCTTCAAGAGCGACCGCGGGCCGATCCCGATCGACGAGGTCGAGCCGGTGAGCGCGATCGTCAAGCGGTTCTCCACCGGCGCGATGAGCTACGGCTCGATCAGCGCCGAGGCGCACACCACGCTGGCGATCGCGATGAACCAGCTGGGCGGCAAGTCGAACACCGGCGAGGGCGGCGAGGACGCCGACCGGCTGTACGACCCGGCGCGGCGGAGCTCGATCAAGCAGGTCGCGTCCGGTCGCTTCGGCGTCACCGCGGAGTACCTGACGAACTCCGACGACATCCAGATCAAGATGGCGCAGGGCGCGAAGCCCGGTGAGGGCGGGCAGTTGCCCGGCCCGAAGGTGTACCCGTGGGTGGCGAACACCCGGCACTCGACGCCGGGCGTCGGCCTGATCTCGCCGCCCCCGCACCACGACATCTACTCGATCGAGGACCTGGCGCAGCTGATCCACGACCTGAAGAACGCGAACCCGCAGGCGCGGATCCACGTGAAGCTGGTCTCCGAGGTCGGCGTCGGCACGATCGCGGCGGGTGTCTCGAAGGCCCACGCGGACGTCGTACTGATCTCCGGCCACGACGGCGGTACCGGTGCGGCGCCGCTGACCTCGCTGAAGCACGCGGGTGGTCCGTGGGAGCTCGGTCTCGCCGAGACGCAGCAAACCCTGCTGTTGAACGGTTTGCGGGACCGGATCGTCGTACAGACCGATGGCCAGCTGAAGACCGGGCGGGACGTGATCATCGCGGCGCTGCTCGGCGCGGAGGAGTACGGTTTCGCGACCGCGCCGCTGGTGGTGTCGGGCTGCATCATGATGCGGGTCTGCCACCTGGACACCTGCCCGGTAGGGGTTGCGACGCAGAACCCGGTGCTGCGGGAGCGGTTCACCGGCAAGCCCGAGTTCGTCGTGAACTTCTTCGAGTTCATCGCCGAGGAGGTCCGCGAGTACCTGGCGGAGCTCGGATTCCGGACGCTGGACGAGGCGATCGGGCACGCCGAAGTACTCGACATCGAGCGCGCCGTCGACCACTGGAAGGCCGACGGGCTCGACCTGTCGCCGATCCTGCACGTACCGGCGCTGCCCGAGGGCGCCTCGCTGCACCAGACCATCGAGCAGAACCACGGTCTGGACAAGGCCCTCGACAACGAGCTGATCCGGATCTGCCGGCCGGCGCTGGACAACGGCGAACCGGTCCGGGCGCAGCTCGCGATCCGCAACGTCAACCGGACCGTCGGCACGATGCTCGGCCACGAGATCACCAAGCGGTACCGCGCGGCCGGCCTGGCCGACGGCACCATCGACCTGACCTTCACCGGGTCGGCCGGCAACTCGTTCGCCGCTTTCGTGCCGCGCGGAGTCACCCTGCGACTCGAGGGTGACGCCAACGACTACGTCGGCAAGGGCCTGTCCGGCGGCCGGGTCGTCATCCGGCCGGACCGGCGCGCGCGGTTCGACGCCGCCGACCAGATCATCGCCGGCAACGTGATCGCGTACGGCGCGACGTCCGGCGAACTGTTCATCAGCGGCGGCGCCGGCCAGCGGTTCTGCGTCCGGAACTCCGGCGCGACCGCGATCGTCGAATCGGTCGGCGACCACGCGTGCGAGTACATGACCGGTGGGCGCGTCGTCGTACTCGGCGCCGTCGGCCGGAACTTCGCGGCGGGCATGTCGGGCGGCGTGGCCCACGTGCTCGACCTGGACCACACCCTGGTGAACCCGGAGCTGGTGGATCTGCACCCGGTCACCACGGACGAGTCCGAACTGCTGCACGACCTGGTCCGCAGGCACTTCGAGGAGACCGGTTCGGAACGGGCGGCCAAGCTGCTCGCCGACTGGCCCGCCGCGGCGGCCAGGTTCACCACGGTGATGCCCCGCGACTACGCCCGGGTGCTGGCGGCCAAGGCGGCCGCCGAGCGCGACGGGCTGGACGAGGACGCCACCACGCGAGCGATGATGGAGGCCATCTGATGGCTGACCCCAAGGGATTCCTGACCACCCCGCGGGAGGTCGCCGACCGGCGGCCGGTCGACGAACGGGTCAAGGACTGGAAAGAGGTCTACCCCGGCGGTCCCGGCAAGGCGCTGCTGCCGATCATCACCAAGCAGGCCGGCCGCTGCATGGACTGCGGTATTCCGTTCTGCCACAGCGGCTGCCCGCTGGGCAACCTGATCCCGGAGTGGAACGACCTGGTCTGGCGCGACGACTGGTCGAGCGCGATCGAGCGGCTGCACGCGACCAACAACTTCCCGGAGTTCACCGGCCGGCTCTGCCCGGCGCCGTGCGAGACGTCCTGCGTCCTGGGCATCAACCAGGACCCGGTGACGATCAAGAACGTCGAGGTCGCGATCATCGACAAGGCCTGGGAGACCGGTGACGTCAAGCCGCAGCCGCCGGAGTGGCTGACCGGCAAGACGATCGCGGTCGTCGGGTCCGGGCCCGCCGGACTCGCCGCCGCGCAGCAGCTGACCCGCGCGGGGCACACCGTCGCCGTGTACGAGCGCGCCGACGCCCCGGGCGGCCTGCTGCGGTACGGCATTCCCGAGTTCAAGATGGAAAAGCTTCAGGTCGACCGCCGCATCCAGCAGATGAAGGAGGAGGGCACGGTCTTCCGCTCCGGCGTCAACGTCGGTGTGGACGTCACGGGCACTCAGCTCAAGCAGCGGTACGACGCGGTGGTGATCGCGACCGGCTCCACGGCGGCCCGCGACCTGCCGGTGCCGGGCCGTGAGTACGGCGGCATCCACCAGGCGATGGAGTACCTGCCACAGTCGAACCGGCTCGCGCTCGGGCAGACCGTCGAGAACCAGATCGTTGCGACCGGCAAGGACGTGGTGATCATCGGCGGCGGCGACACCGGCGCCGACTGCCTCGGTACGGCGCACCGGCAGGGCGCGCGGACGGTGACCCAGCTGGAGATCATGCCGCGACCCGGCGACGACCGCCCGGGCCACCAGCCGTGGCCGACGTACCCGATGATCTACCGGGTCGCCTCCGCCCACGAGGAGGGCGGCGACCGGGTGTACGCCGTCTCCACGGTGAACTTCGAGGCCGATGCCGACGGCAACGTCTCGGGACTGAACCTGGTCGAGGTCGAGTTCAAGGACGGGAAGTTCAACCCGGTCGAGGGCTCCGAGCGCACCATTCCGACGCAGCTCGTGCTGCTGGCGATGGGCTTCGTCGGCCCGGAGCGCGAGGGCTTCCTCGAGCAGCTCGGCGTCGAGCTCGACGAGCGCGGCAACGTGAAGCGGGACAAGCGGTACCAGACCTCGGTCGAAGGTGTCTTCGCCTGCGGCGACGCCGGCCGCGGCCAGTCGCTGATCGTCTGGGCCATCGCCGAAGGCCGGTCCTGCGCCGGCGGCGTCGACGCCCACCTCACCGGATCGTCGACGCTCCCCACCCCGATCCCGCCCACCGCCCGCCCCCTCGCAGTCTGACCGCAGCTCCACCTTGGGCCCCAGGCAACCAAAATCCGCGACGGAAAATGGTTGGTCGGTGCTCAAGGTGGGGCTTCTCGGTAGGTTGGTGAGTGTGGTTCTCCGGCTGGTGACGAAAGAGCGGCTGCGGGCGGTTGCGCCGTGGGCCGGGTTGAGCCTGCTCTTCGTGCTGACCTCGCTCGTGGTGGGACTGTTCGGGTTCGTGAACGACTCCGAGCGGGTCACGATCGGCGCGCACGCGGCGACCGTATCGCCGACGTTCGACGGGCACGCGACGCTCGACCTCGGCGCCGTACTGCCGCGATTGCGGATCCCGACCCACACGCCGGGTGGCATCGGCGTCAACGTCGACGTCCAGGAGACCGACGCCGACAACCTCACCGAGCTGCTCACCCGCGACACCCTGATCGCCTCCCAGCCCGACGGTGAGATCGGGCGGATCCAGCAGGTCATCCAGGAGATGGCAGTCGACAACGCGGTCGCCGGGGTCGGGACCGGCCTGCTCGTGGTCGTCGTGGTCGCGACCCTGTGGACAGCTCTCGGGGTACGACGCCGGAGCGAGCTGTGGCACCTGGTGCACCGGCACGAACGCCGGACCGAGCACCGGATGATCGTCGTCCTGGTCGCGATGCTGATCACGATCGCGTCGATCTACGGGCCGGGACGGATGCGGCAGCCCGACGTACCGCCGACGCAGTGGCAGCCGTTGTTCAAGCTGCTGCCGGAGATGTCGTTCGACGACCGGCTGAAGACGGTCGAGGTCGCGTCCGGGATCTCCACGACCGGCGGGGTCGGGGTGATCCGGACGCTGGTCGAGACGTACCGCAAGTCCACCGAGCTGTACGGCAAGCTCAAGGACCGGGTCGCCGACGTCGCCCCGCAACTGCACAAGCCGAACGAGAACGAGAAGGTCGCCCTGCTGGTCGCGGACCGGCACGACAACATCGGGATCGACGGCTTCGCCGCCGAGGTGGCCAAGGCGGGCGGCGCCAAGCTGCTCATCGACGCCGGTGACGACACCTCGTCCGGGCAGACCTGGGAAGCGTTCAGCATCAACTCGCTGCGGCAGCACTTCAAGGATCTCAAGGTGGTCGCCGTGGCCGGCAACCACGACGCCGGCGGCCACGTCGAGGGGTTCATGCGCAAGGCCGGGTTCACCGTGCTCGACAGCAAGCCGGTCGAGGTCGAGGGGATCCGGTTCCTCGGCGACAGCGACCCGACGCGCACCGGGCTCGGCAGCGCGGACAGCCCGGGCGACGAGACGATCGAGCACCAGTCGCAGCGGCTCGCGGACATCGCCTGCGACCAGCCGGACGACAAGCGGATCTCGACGATGGTGGTACACGATCCGTCGTCGTACGCCGACACCGCCGCGCGGGGGTGCGCGACCTTGCTGTTGTCCGGTCATTTGCACCGCCAGGTCGGGCCCGAGCACCGGGTGGTCGACAACCGCGCGGTCACGACGTACACGAACGGGACGACCGGGGGAGCGGCGTACGCCTTCGCGCTGGGCTACACCTTGCGCAAACCGGGTGAGGTCACCCTGATCACGTACCAGAAAGGGCTGCCGGTCGGTCTGCAGACGGTCACCGCGCAGCCGAGTGGCGATGTGACCGTCGGGCCCTACACCCCCTTGGGTTCTTGACGATTCAGGCGATGCCGCCGTTCGTCTTCTACTGTTAACTGTCCAGTAACGGGGGTGGACCAGCGGACCCAGTGGTTTGCAGGAGTAGGGTTTTGTGACGTGCGTCGCGCAAAGATCGTTTGTACGCTCGGCCCGGCTACTGCCGCCCCGGAGCGCATCACAGAACTCGTCCAAGCAGGTATGGACGTCGCAAGGCTCAATCTGAGCCACGGCGCCCACGCCGAGCATGAGCGCATCTACCAGCGGATTCGGACCGCTGCCGCGGAGACCGGCAAGAACGTCGGCATCCTGGTGGACCTGCAGGGCCCGAAGATCCGGCTGGCCGAGTTCGCCGAGGGCAAGGCCACGCTGACCTACGGCGAGCGCTTCACCATCACCACCCGGGAGGTGCCGGGTGACCAGACCATCTGCGGAACGACGTACGACGGTCTGGCGGGTGACGTGAAGCCGGGTGACCAGCTGCTCATCGACGACGGCCGGATCGCGCTCGTCGCGGAGGAGGTCACCGAGACCGACGTGATCTGCCGGGTCACCGTCGGCGGCCCGGTGTCGAACCACAAGGGCATCAACCTGCCGGGGGTCGCGGTCAGCGTGCCGGCGATGTCCGAGAAGGACGCCGAGGACCTGCGGTGGGCGCTGCACCTGCCGGCCGACATGATCGCGCTGTCGTTCGTGCGGGACGCCTCCGACATCCAGCTGGTGCACAAGATCATGGACGAGGAGGGGCTGCGGCTCCCGGTCGTCGCCAAGATCGAGAAGCCGCAGGCGGTCGCCAACCTGGACGAGATCATCGAGGCGTTCGACGGGTTCATGGTGGCCCGCGGTGACCTCGGCGTGGAGCTCCCGCTCGAGGAGGTCCCGCTGGTCCAGAAGCTGATCATCGACCAGGCCCGGCTGAACGCGAAGCCGGTGATCGTCGCCACCCAGATGCTGGAGTCGATGATCTCCGCGCCGCGGCCGACCCGCGCCGAGGCCTCCGATGTCGCGAACGCCGTACTCGACGGCGCCGACGCCGTCATGCTGTCCGGTGAGACCAGCGTCGGCCGGTTCCCGATCGAGACCGTCAAGACGATGGCCCGGATCGTGGAGTCGACCGAGGAACACGGTCTCGGCCGGATCCAGGAGATCGAATGGGAGCCGAAGACCAAGGGCGGCGTGATCGCCCGCGCGGCCGCGGACGTCGCGGAGCGGCTGGAGGCGAAGTACCTGATCGCGTTCACCCAGTCCGGTGACACCGCGCTCCGCCTCGCCCGCTATCGCACCGATGTCCCGCTGCTCGCGTTCACACCGGTCCCGTCGGTCAGCTCCTGGCTGAGCGTCGTGTGGGGCATCACCACCCACATCGTCCCCACCGTCGACCACACCGACGAAATGGTCCGCCAGGTAGACCAGCGCCTCCTCGAGCTCGGCATCCTCAACAAGGGCGACCTGGTAGTCATCGTCGCCGGCTCCCCACCCAGCATCCCCGGCTCCACCAACGCCCTCCGAGTCCACCGCATGGGCGACGCCATCGAAGGCAACGCCCCGGCGTACCGCAGCCCCAACCCGTAAGCGACCGCAGCGGGCGGCTCACCAGCCGCCCGCCGGTTTGCGGCTGGGTACCGAACAGACGGCCTGGGGCTGTCTGATGAGGAGTCCGCCGTGCGTCGCTCAGTGGTGTTGATGGTTCTGCTCAGTCTGCTGCTGGCTTTCGGCGGCACGACGTCTGCTCAGGCGCTGGCGGTGCCGTCGAGCATGGCCTCCATCGGAGACTCGATGACACGGGCGGCCGATGTCTGCTGCTGGTACGGCGACCATCCCGCCAACTCGTGGAGTACCGGCGGGGCGAGCTGGGACGGGATCACCAGCCACTACGAGCGGCTGCGCGCGCTCAACCCAGCCATCGCCGGGCACAACTACAACGACGCCGAGTCCGGCGCCCGGATGTCGGATGCGCCCTCGCAAAGTCAGCGCGCGGTCGCACAACAGGTCCGCTACGTGACGATCCTGATGGGCGCCAACGACGCCTGCACGTCGTCCCCGACCTCGATGACGCCTGTCGACGTGTATCGCAGCCAGTTCCGGCAGACCCTGCAGATCCTCGACGCGGGCCTGCCCGGCAGCGCCCACATCTTCGTCGCGAGCGTCCCTGACGTCTACCGCCTCTGGCAGATCTACCACACCGACTTGCTGGCCACCCTGGTCTGGCAGACCGCCGGCATCTGTCAGTCCCTGCTCGCTCCGAACCGCACCGAAGCCGAGCGCCAAGCAGTCCGCGGTCGTGTGATCGCCTTCAACACTGTCCTCGCGCAGGAGTGCGCCGCGATCACAAAATGCCGCTACGACGCCGGCGCTGTCTTCAACTACCAGTTCACCCGCAGCGACGTCAGCAAGCTCGACTACTTCCACCCAAGCCTCACCGGCCAAGCCGCCCTCGCCCGAACCACCTGGCCCCACTCCTGGTGGGGGTAAATTAGCTCGGTCTGGTGCCGGTCATGGCTACGACTTCGGCCCAACAAACTGGTCCAGCTTCGCGACGGCCACCCGCCGAGCGACTGACAACGCGTTGCGGCGGGGCATGCGCCACGGGATCTCGAGCAGGTCGAGGGCCCATTGACAGAGGTGCATGATGTCGGTGGATTCGTTGGAGAACATGTAGCGCGGGTATTCGTAGCGCTTCGTCTGGCCGGCGACTGTTCGGGTTGTCCAGTTGGTGACGCGGCAGCCGTCGGAGTCGAAGAGGCCGCGCAGGAACAGTTGGGGGTGCTCGGCAACGATCTCCCGCTGCCAGTCGGCGAGCGCGATCGTACGCCCGTGCTTCGGCCCCGGACCGTGCTGAGGAAACAGACACGGCCAGTGCTTCCAGTACGAAACAACCGACGTGTAGCCGACCGCACGAACTCGGTGCACCGGCCGACTCGGGTGGACCGCGCTCATCGCGGCGGCCGCTTCGTTGATGAGCCGCGGATAGACATCATCACAGGCGATCCGCAGTGCGTAGACCTCACGCCGGTGCCTGGACAGGCAGCCGTCGCCTAGATACAGCCCCAGAAGATGCGCGTACGACGAGGTGTCGAGCGTCCCGCTTCCACACCGCGGGCAGTTGGCCGGGGGAGTCCGACGTACCTTGCCGTCCCGCCACTCCCGAAGCGCCGCCCGACTGACCCCGAGCCGCTTGCTGATCGCATTCAGACTCTCGCCCGCCGCCATCGCCGCGAGCGCGATCTCGCGAGTCTGCTCGTCGTACACGAACCGAGCTTCGCGCAGACGACCGACAGATTTCTGTGCCCTGGGTGGGATTCGAACCCACACTGGACGCTGTTTGAGAGCGCGGCCTCTGCCGGTTGGGCTACCAGGGCATGCACGCTTCATGCGCGCTGGGAAATCCTAGCCCATATGACCGCTCGATCAGAAAATGTCGGCGGCCGACGCGACGATGTGGCATGGCGCACTTCAGGTCCAAGGAGACAGTTGAGTCGGCGTTGCGGTTGTGCGACGCCGGTGTCAGCGATCGGCGAAACGCCGAGATTCACGGTGTTGCCCTGCAGACGATTCGGACGTGGCGGCGGCGTTATCAGCTCGAGGGGCGGACTCGTGGCGGCGACCGGGGGACACCGTGTCCGCGGTGTGATGGGGCGGATCTGGACGAGTCGGCATACGCGTTGCTGTTGGGGTGGTACTTGGGCGACGGGTCCATCGCACGGGCGCGGCGGGGTGTGTTCACGCTGCAGATCGCGAACGACCAGAAGTATCCGGAGCTCAACCAGGAGATCGCGGCGACGATCAAGCTGGTGAAGCCGGGCGCGAGCCCGTGCCTGCGTGGCGGGTCGACGGCGATCAGGATCGAGGCTCGGTGGAAGCACTGGCCGTGTGTGTTTCCGCAGCACGGTCCTGGACGGAAGCATCTGCGGAAGATCGAACTGGCGGACTGGCAGCGGGAGATAGTTGCCGAGTACCCCGATCAGTTGCTACGGGGCCTGTTCCACTCGGACGGGTGCCGGTTCGTGAACTGGGCGAGTAAGCCGGACGGCAAGCGGTACTACTACACGCGGTACATGTTCTCGAACGAGTCGGAGGACATCCGGAAGATTCTCACGGATGCGCTGGACCAGTTAGGGATTGCTTGGCGGCAGCCGCGGCGGAACGTGATCGCGGTGAGTCGGCGGGAGGCGGTTGGGGTGCTTGACGGGTTTGTGGGGCCGAAGAGGTGAGGTGGGGTCGCTAGGGTGTGCGGTGTGACTGCTAAGCGTGTGGTGATTGCTGAGGACGAGGCTTTGATTCGGATGGATCTGGCTGAGATGCTCGCGGAAGAGGGGTATGACGTCGTCGGGCAGGCGGGGGACGGCGAGGAGGCTATTCGGCTGGCGATCGAGCTGCGGCCGGATCTGGTGATTCTCGATGTGAAGATGCCGAAGCTGGACGGGCTGAGCGCGGCGGAGAAGATCGCGGGGGAGCGGATCGCCCCGGTGCTGATGCTGACCGCGTTCTCGCAGCGGGAGCTGGTCGAGCGGGCGCGGGACGCCGGCGCAATGGCGTACCTGGTGAAGCCGTTCTCCAAGGCCGACCTGCTGCCCGCGATCGAGATCGCCGCATCCCGGTACGTCGAACTCGCCGAGCTGGAGCGGGAGGTCGCCGACCTGGCCGAGCGGCTGGAGACCCGCAAGCTGGTCGACCGGGCGAAGTCGATCCTGCAGACCAAGTTCGGGCTGTCCGAGCCGGACTCGTTCCGGTGGATCCAGAAGACCGCGATGGACAAGCGGGTCTCGATGCGCCAGGTGGCCGAGCTGGTCGTCAACGAAGCCGGAGATTCCTGATCAGGCAGCAGCATCTGCCTGTCCATGCGCAACCTGCCGTCATCCGCTCGCAACACCGGCGTGTCGTAACCGTGAGGTGAACCTGCACGGGCGTTGGTAACAAACCGTGGCGAAGGTGGTCGGCGACGTCGAGCGAATCTCACCGAGTAGATCCGCCCGCTGACCGTATGTCACCGCATTTCCCCACCGGACAGTAATCAGGTCATAGGACGATGCTTACCGGGGTAACGACCTCACAACACAGCCCGTGCGCTGTTCGCTTGCAACCATCGTGGGGTCTAACCTGCGGGTGCTCGTGGCAAATGCGCGAGAGTCCCGGATTCGCTGGGACTATCCAGACATGGGAGGAACAGTGCACCAGCGTTCCGTAGTACGGGTCGGCGCGTCGCTGATCGTTGCGTCGTTGGCCCTGACTGCCTGCGGCTCACGCAGTGACAAAGATTCTGGCGGGGGCTCCGGAGAAGCGACCAAGACCGCGAAGATCGGCGTCATCGCGCCGCTGTCCGGAGACTTGTCGGCTCTGGGTCTGGGTATCCAGCACTCCGTCGAACTCGCTGTGAAGCAGGCCAACGACTCCAACGCGATCCCGGGCTGGAAGCTCGAGGTGGACGCCAAGGACGACGAGGCGAAGACCGAGCCGGGCAAGAACGCCGCCACCGCGCTCGCGAGCGACAAGGACGTGATCGGTGTCGTCGGCACGCTGAACACCAGCGTCAGCCAGCAGGTCCAGCCGGTGCTCGCGCCGAAGAACATCGTCCAGGTCTCCCCGGCCAACACCGGCCCCGGCCTGACCCAGGGCGCCAAGTGGCAGACCGAGCCGAAGCGGCCCTACCCGACGTACTTCCGCACCTGCACGACGGACGCCGTCCAGGGTCCGTTCGCGGCGCGGTACCTGTACGAGACCGCGAAGATCACCAAGGTCGCGACGATCCACGACAAGAAGGCGTACGGCCAGGGTCTGGTCGGCACCTTCACCGAGGAGTTCAAGAAGCTCGGCGGTCAGGTCGTCGCGGCCCAGACCATCAACCCGGACGACTCGAACTACCAGGCCGTGATCTCCGCGGTCAAGCCGTCCGGTCCGCAGGCGATCTACTACGGCGGTGAGTACCCGAACGCCGGGCCGCTGTCGCAGCAGATGAAGGCCGCCGGCCTGAACATCCCGCTGATGGGCGGCGACGGCATCAAGGACCCGAAGTACATCACGCTGGCCGGCAAGACCAGCACCGGCGACCTGTCCACCTCGGTGGGTGCGCCGACCGACTCGACCGAGGCCGGCAAGAAGTTCCTCGCCGACTACAAGACGGCCGGGTACAAGGAGGACTCCGCGGCGTACGGCGGCTACTCCTACGACGCGGCGAACGCGATCATCAACGCCCTCAAGACCTCGCTGAAGGACGCGAAGGACGTCGAGTCCGCACGCCAGGCCACGGTCGATGCCGTGGGCAAGGTTTCGTTCGACGGCGTGACCGGCAAGGTCGCGTTCGACCAGTACGGCGACAGCACCACGAAGGTGCTGACCGTCTACAAGGTGGACGCCGGCAAGTGGGCCACCGTCGAGACGAAGGCATTCGAAACCAAGTAACAGAGTCGACCTGATGTCTCGGGGGTGGGAGCGATCCTCCCACCCCCGTGGCATGTCATAACCGAGGCAGATGGGAGGTCGACGTGGACCAGTTCCTCCAGCAGCTCGTCAACGGGCTGACCTTGGGCTCGCTGTACGCCCTGATAGCGGTCGGGTACACGGTCGTGTACGGCATCGTGCAGCTGATCAACTTCGCCCACGGCGAGGTGTTCATGATCGGCGCGTTCGGCGCGCTCACGACGTACCTGTTGTTCTTCGACGGCAAGACCAGCGTGTGGATCCTGCCGATCATGATCGTCGGCGCCATGATCGCGTCGGTCGGCACCGCGGTGCTGATGGAGCGTGTCGCGTACCGTCCCCTGCGGAACGCGCCACGACTCGCGCCGCTGATCACGGCGATCGGTATCTCCGTGTTCCTGCAGGAGTTCATCCGCCTCTTCTACGAGGAGCCCGCCTGGACGGTGGTGGTGTTCGCCGGTCTGGCGATCGCCGTCGGCTACGTCGCCGGCGGACGGGTGGCCAAGGTGGACCTGAACCACCCGGTGTCCAGGTGGTACGACCGCGCCCCGGTGCTCGGCGGCGCCGGAGGTGCCGTCGCCCTGTGGATCGTCGTACGGCTGGTCAACCGCGACCTCAACCCGTTGCTGATCGCCGGCGTGATCGTGCTCGGCGCGCTGGTCGGCACCGCGATCGGATGGCTTGCCGGTCTTGCGGTACGCCGGAACGCCCGGGTCGAGGTATCGGTGCAGGCGATCGCTGCCGCCGCTGCCGGTGGTGCCGTGGTCGCCGAGGTCGGCTGGGTGATCTTCAAGAAGGTGATCACCAGCATCGAGTGGCCGAGCGCCAAGCTGCGCATCCCGTTCCCGCAGCTCGACGTGGTGACAGGCAAGGCGCTGCAGGCCGGTGGCGTGACGATTCAGCGGTCCGCGATCTTCACGGTCGGGGCCCTGGCGGTCTGCGCCGTACTGCTCTGGTTGTTCATCAACCGGACCCGGCTGGGCCGCGGCATGCAGGCCGTCTCGCAGGACCCGGACACCGCGCGGCTGATGGGTATCAACGTCGACCGGATCATCGTGGTCGCGTTCGCCCTCGGTGCGGTGCTGGCCGCGATCGCCGGTGTCTCGCAGGGTCTGCAGAACACCAACATCGAGTTCCGGATGGGCTTCCTGGCCGGTCTGAAGGCGTTCACCGCCGCGGTGCTCGGCGGTATCGGCAACATCTACGGTGCCGTCGTCGGTGGTCTGGTGCTCGGGGTCGTCGAGGCGATGGCCACGCAGTACATCCCCGGCCAGTTCGGCGGTAGTACCTGGAAGGACGTGTGGGCGTTCGTCATCCTGATCCTGGTTCTGGTGTTCAGGCCGCAGGGCCTGCTGGGCGCAAGGGTGGTGGACCGCGCATGACCGATATCGAGACTCCTGTCGACGACATCTCGCAGGCTCCGGTGGCGAAGCCGGGCAAGCCGATCGCCTGGCCGCTGGGCCTTGCCGGTGTGGTGCTGGTGATCGTCGGTTCGTTCCTGTCCTGGAGCTACGACGCGTCGATCCTGAACGACCTGTCGATCAACTTCTACCCGGGCGGCCTGCAGATCCTGGCGATCATCGTCGCCCTGCTGTCGCTGGTGCTGCTGCTGGCCGAGAAGGGCCCGCTGGTCAAACTGGGCTCGTGGCTGGACGTGACCCTCGCGCTCCGGGCCCTCGGCGACGGCCTCACGCTGTACATGGTGCTGGTCGTGGTCGCGATCTCGGTGGAGTCCGACGGCCTGATCAACGTCAACCCGGGCGGGTATGTCACGCTCGTCGGCGCCGCGCTGATCGCGGTGTCGGCGTACCTGCTGCCGTTGCGGCACTTGCGGGACATGAGCGAGGCGCGGATGCCGGCCTGGTTCGAGATCCTCTCGATCGCCGTGCTGATGGCGGCACTGCTGTTCGTCGCGGCGTACGCGCTCGGGCTGCCCGACGCGTGGTCGTTCATCCTCTGCCTGGTCTTCGTGTTCACCGCCGCGATCGGGCTGTTCCGCTCCGGGGCGATGACGTTCGTGTCACACGCCGGACAGCGGCACCGCAAAGTGCTGACGCTGGCGGCGTTCGCGGCGGCGTTCCTGTTCCCGTTCACCCAGAACGGTTCGGACGCGAACATGTCGATCGCGGGCTCGGTGCTGGTCTTCAGCGCCACCGCGATGGGGCTGAACATCGTGGTCGGTCTGGCCGGCCTGCTGGACCTCGGATACATCGCGTTCCTGGGCTCCGGTGCGTACGTCGCGGCGACGCTGTCGAACTCGGCGTTCGCGACCATCGGCTGGAAGCCGCCGTTCCTGGTGGTTGTCCTGGTCGGCGCCTGTGTCGCGGCCGTCCTGGGCCTGATCATCGGGTCGCCGACGCTGCGGGTCTCGGGTGACTACCTGGCCATCGTGACGCTCGGCTTCGGTGAGATCTTCCGGTTCTCGATGTTCAACCTGGACGGCAACAACGGCCCGAACCTGACCAACGGCCCGAACGGTATCCCGGGCATCCCGGACCTGGAGCTGTTCGGCTTCAACTTCGGCTCCGAGCACACACTCGCGGGGATCGAGCTCGGCCGGTTCTCGAACTACTACTTCCTGCTGCTGATCCTGGTCGGCGGCGTCATCCTGGCGTTCTCCCGGCTGAACAACAGCCGGATCGGGCGTGGCTGGGTGGCGATCCGGGAGGACGAGAAGGCCGCCGAGGCGATGGGCGTGAACGTGTTCGGGCTGAAGCTGCTCGCGTTCTCGATCGGTGCGTTCCTGGCCGGTCTGGCGGGCACCATCAAGGCGCACCAGGACGGCGCCGTCAGCCCGGACCAGTACATCTTCCTGGAGTCGGCGTTCCTGCTCGCCGCGATCGTGCTCGGCGGTATGGGCACCATCGCCGGCGTGTTGCTGGGCGCAACGATCCTGAAGATGCTGCCGGAGAAGCTGCGATTCTTCTCGGAGTACCGGCTGCTGCTGTTCGGCCTGCTGCTGGTGCTGATGATGCGGTTCCGGCCCGAGGGTCTGGTGGCGAGCAGACGGCGGCAGCTGGAGTTCCACGAGGAGGACGAGGCGCTGGCCGTCGCGGTCGAGGAAGAACACCTGGTCATCGAGGAGGCGAAATGACCGTCGTCGAGGATGCGGCCCGGCCCCAGGCGGCCGGCGAAACGGTGCTCGAGGCGACCGGCGTGACTATGCGATTCGGTGGTCTGCTGGCGGTGAACGACGTCAACCTGACCGTCCGCGAGGGCGAGATCGTCGGTCTGATCGGCCCGAACGGCGCCGGCAAGACGACGTTCTTCAACTGCCTCACCGGCCTCTACAAGCCGACCAGCGGACAGGTCCGGTTCTCCGGTACGCCGTTGCCGCCCAAGCCGCGGGCCGTGGTCCGGGCCGGGATGGCGCGGACGTTCCAGAACATCCGGCTGTTCGCGAACATGACCGCGCTGGAGAACGTGATGGTCGGGCGGTACTGCCGGACCAGCGCGGGCGCGCTCACGTCGGTGCTGCACGGCCCGAAGTTCCGCCGCGAGGAGGAGGCCACCCGCGCCCGGGCGCAGGAGCTGCTCGAGTTCGTCGGGCTCGGCCGGTCAGCCGAGCACCTGGCCCGGAACATGCCGTACGGCGACCAGCGCCGGCTCGAGATCGCGCGGGCCCTGGCCACCGATCCCAAGCTCATCCTGCTGGACGAGCCGACCGCCGGTATGAACCCGCAGGAGACCCGGCAGGCCAGTGACCTGATCTTCAAGATCAGGGATTCCGGGCTGTCGGTCGTGGTGATCGAGCACGACATGCGGTTCATCTTCAACCTCTGCGACCGGGTGCTGTGCCTGGTCCGGGGCGAGGCCCTGATCGAGGGCACGCCCGAGGAGGTGCAGTCCGACCCGCGGGTGATCGAGGCCTATATCGGCACCGGCGAGGACGACGACGAGGTCGAGGACGACGTACCCGGAGGGGAGGTCTGATGGCCGCGATGCTCGAGGTCAAGGACCTGGAAGTTGCCTACGGCAAGATCCTTGCGGTGAAGAAGATCAGCTTCAGCGTGGAGCAGGGGCAGGTGGTGTCGCTGATCGGCACCAACGGCGCCGGCAAGACCACCACGCTGAAGACGATCTCGGGTCTGCTCCGGCCGACCGGCGGGGAGATCTGGTTCCAGGGCGAGCGGATCGACCACGTGGCGGCGCACGACATCGTCACCCGCGGTCTGGCGCACTCGCCCGAGGGGCGACGGATCTTCCCGCGGCTGTCGGTCGAGGAGAACCTGTTGCTGGGGGCGTTCGCCCGGCGGGACCCGGCGGGCGTGCGGGCCGACCTGCAGGCGGCGTACGACCTGTTCCCGATCCTCGGGGAGCGGCGCAAGCAGCCGGCCGGGACGTTCTCCGGTGGCGAGCAGCAGATGCTGGCGATGGGCCGGGCGATGATGAGCCGACCGAAGCTGATGATGCTGGACGAGCCGTCGATGGGTTTGTCGCCGATCATGATGAAACTGATCATGACCACCGTGAGCGAGCTGCAGAAGCAGGGTACGACGATTCTGCTGGTCGAGCAGAACGCCCAGGCCGCGCTGAAGCGGGCCGACTACGGGTACGTGCTCGAGGTCGGGAAGATCGTGCTGTCCGGCAGCGGCCGGGACCTGCTGGTGAACGACTCGGTCCGCAAGGCGTACCTCGGCGAGGACTGACCGAGGACTGGCACTGTCGCTGCTGGTTCAGTTGCGGATGACAACGAGCAACTGAACCAGCAGCGGCGCCACGATCAGGGCCGGTAGCAGGTCGGCGACGGCCACCTGCTTCAGCTTGAGCAGCCGCAGCGCCACACCGATGAGCATCACGCCACCTGTCGCGCCGAGTGCCGTCACATGAGCCTCCGGCAGTACGTCGCCCAGTACGGCGCCGACGGCCGTCATCAGGCCCTGTACGACGAGGACGACCAAGGCCGACGCGGCGACGCCCCAGCCGAACGACGCGGCGAAGGCGATCGACGTGAAGCCGTCCAGAACCGCCTTCAAAAACAGCTGATCCGCTCCGCGGCCGAGTCCGTCGGACAGCGCGCCGAGAAACGTCAGTGGGCCGACGCAGAACACCATCGACGCGGACACGAACCCTTCGACGAACGTGTTCTGCCCTTCGCCGCGGTCGAACCGGCGCTGTATCCACGCGCCGAAGCCCTCCAGCCGCTGCTCGATCCGGAGCAGCGACCCGGCGATTCCGCCGATCAGCATCGCGCCCAGCACGATCAGGATCGGAGCACTGTCGCCGACGGCGTCGCTGAGTGCGTGGTCGCCGACGGTGAGTGCGGCAGAAATTGCGATGAGCAGCGTGACCAGGCCGATCGCGTCGGTGACGAGGTCCCTCGTGCGGTGACTGAGCCGGTGTCCGACGAGCACGCCGAGTACCGAACCCAGCAGCACTGTCGCGACGTTCACGACGGTCCCGATTCCGATGAACAAACTGGTCCCTCCGGACATCTGTGGTCAGCTTTGCATGTGACCCCCGAGGGCCTACTGTTGCGCGAGGACGAGCGTATCCGCCCGTCTGTTCACCTCGGGGGTGGACTGGACCCTGGAGGTCGCTGTGGTGGCAGCCGTCGAGGTGAGGGACGCCCGGCCGAGCGACGCCGACGCGCTGGTGGCGCTCTGGCGTGAGCTCAGCACAGCTGCCGGTCTACCGTCCCGGCTCCCGGCGCCGCCGTCGCCCGCGGCCGCCGAGGTTGCCGTCAGCAAGCATCTGGACGACCCGTTCGGCCGGCTGCTGGTGGTCGAGCTGGACGGCGAGGTGCACGGTATGGCGTATCTGCGCCGGACCATGATCAGTCCGCTGCACGACGACTCGACTGTCACGGTCGAGTACCTGCACGTCAGCGACACGTCCCGCCGGCACGGCCTCGGCAAGGCGCTGATCGCGGAAGCGGTCACCTGGGCCGAGCACGAGAGCTGTGTCCACCTGGCCGTGGTCGCGCCCGCGATCGCCCGCGAGGCGAACCGCTTCCTCGCCCGCCTCGGCCTCGGGCAGGCCGGCGTACTGCGCTTCGCGAACACCCACACCGTGCGCCGGCGGCTCACCGCCGAGCACGCGCCGAACCTGCTCGCCCTGCTCTCGTCGCGCCGCTCCGCGGTCGCCCGTCGCGCGGTCAGCTCCCGGGCGGAGCCTGAATCAGCTGGCAAGTGATCCGGGCGGTGCACACCCGCTTGTCCCGGTCGTCGGTGACGACCACCTCGTACGACGTGGTGGTCCGGCCGAGGTAGATCGGTGTCGCGACGCCGGTGACGACCCCGTCGCGGACCGCGCGGTGGTGGGTCGCGTTGATGTCGACGCCGACCGCGACCTTCCCGGACGTCGCCGCGTGCAGCGCCGACCCGATCGAGCCGAGGCTCTCGGCCAGCACACAGGACGCGCCGCCGTGCAGCAGACCGTACGGCTGTGTGTTGCCCTTGACCGGCATCGTCGCGACGACCCGTTCGGGTGACGCTTCGCTGACAACGATTCCCATCAGCTGGAGGAGTGTGCCCTCCATGCCCATGCCCGGTCCCAGGTTCATTTGATCAGTCACGCAAGCAGAGTACGCGGCTGTGACAGAACTGTCGGTGGGAACCACTAGAGTCGGTGTGTGGCTCCAGATACTGACACTTCGACGATGACCAAGGACTCCGCGACCCCGGGCACCGGGCGACCGCGGGTCCTGCTGCTGGACGGGCACTCCCTGGCGTACCGGGCGTTCTACGCGCTCCCGGTGGAGAACTTCTCCACCACCACCGGGCAGCACACCAACGCGGTGTACGGGTTCACCTCGATGCTGATCAACATGCTGCGCGACGAGCAGCCCACGCACATCTGCGTCGCGTTCGACGTGTCCCGCAAGACCTTCCGCTCCGAGCAGTACACGGAGTACAAGGCCGGCCGGTCAAAGTCGCCGGACGAGTTCAAGGGGCAGATCTCGCTGGTCAAGGAGGTGCTGGAGGCGCTCCGGATCCCGACCACGGAGATCGACGGCTGGGAGGCCGACGACATCATCGCGACGCTCGCCACGCAGGCGTCCGAGCAGGGCTTCGAGGTGCTGATCAGCAGCGGTGACCGGGACTCGTTCCAGCTGGTCAGCGAGGACGTCACGGTGCTGTACCCGAAGCGTGGCGTGTCCGAGATCGCCCGGATGGACCCGGCCGCGATCGAGGAGAAGTACGGCGTCGGCCCGCGGATGTATCCGGATCTCGCCGCGCTGGTGGGGGAGCACAGCGACAACCTGCCCGGCGTTCCCGGGGTCGGCCCGAAGACGGCGGCCAAGTGGCTGAACCAGTTCGGCTCGCTGAACGACGTGATCGACCGGGTGAACGAGATCAAGGGCAAGGCGGGCGAGTCGCTGCGCGAGCACCTCTCCGACGTGATCCGGAACCGGCAGATCAACGAGCTGGTCCGCGACCTGACACTGGACGTCTCGGTGGACGACCTGGCCCGGGTGCCGTGGGACCGGGAGAAGGTGCACACGCTGTTCGACAGCCTGGAGTTCCGGGTGTTGCGCGAGCGGCTGGTCGCCGAGCACGAGGAGGTCGACGCGGCCGTCGACCACGGGTTCGAGCTGGACGGCGTGCAGCTGAAGCCGGGCGAGGTCGGGGCCTGGCTCAAGGAGCACGTGAGCGGCGGTGACCGCGTCGGTGTCGCGGTGCAGGGCAGCTGGGGCGGCGGGACCGGTCAGATCACCGGTCTGGCGTTGGCGAACACGTCCGGTGCGGCGGCCTGGTTCGACCCGACCACGATGACGCCGGACGACGAGTCGGCGTGGGCCGCGTGGCTCGCCGACGAGAAGCAGCCGAAGGCGCTGCACGACGTGAACGGCCCGCTGCTCGGCTTCCTGGAGCGCGGCTGGACCCTCGCGGGCCTCAGCTCGGACACCCAGCTCAGTGCGTACCTGGTCCGCCCGGACCAGCGGGCGTACGACCTAGCCGACCTGACCGTTCGGTACCTCAAGCGCGAGCTGCGCAACGAGGAGGCCGAGAACGGCCAGCTCAGCTTCGACGACGTCGAGGGCGGGCCGGCCGCGGACCACACGATGCTGCGCGCCCGCGCGATCGCGGACCTCGCCGACACCCTCGACGCAGAGCTCGAGAAGCAGGCCGGTACGGCGCTGCTCGCGGACGTCGAGCTGCCGCTGATCCAGGTGATCGCCGCGATGGAGCGGGACGGGATCGCGGTCGACCGGGCGTACCTGGAGGAGCTCGAGGCGCGGTTCGCCACCGGCGTACGGGAAGCGGCCACGGCGGCGTACGAGGTGATCGGCAAGGAGATCAACCTCGGGTCGCCGAAGCAATTGCAGGTGGTGCTGTTCGACGAGCTGCAGATGCCGAAGACCAAGCGGACCAAGACCGGGTACACCACGGACGCGGACTCGCTGCAGGCGCTGTTCGAGAAGACCGAGCACCCGTTCCTGGCGTACCTGCTGGCGCACCGGGACGCGACCCGGCTGCGGCAGACGGTCGAGGGGCTGCTGAAGACGATCAGCCCGCGCGACGGCCGGATCCACACGACGTTCAACCAGACCATCGCGGCGACCGGCCGGCTGAGCTCGACCGAGCCGAACCTGCAGAACATCCCGATCCGCACCGAGGAGGGCCGCCGGATCCGGCAGGCGTTCGTGGTCGGAGAGGGCAACGAGTCGCTGATGTCGGCGGACTACAGCCAGATCGAGATGCGGATCATGGCGCACGTGTCGCAGGACCAGGGCCTGATCGACGCGTTCAACTCCGGGATGGACTTCCACTCGGTGACCGCGTCCCGGGTGTTCTCGGTGGAGCCGTCCGCGGTGACTCAGGAGCAGCGCGCGAAGATCAAGGCGATGAACTACGGGCTCGCGTACGGCCTGTCGGCGTACGGGCTGAGCCAGCAGCTGAAGATCGGCGTCGACGAGGCCAAGGGCCTGATGGACGAGTACTTCGAGGGCTTCGGCGGGGTCCGGGACTACCTGCGGTCGATCGTGATCGACGCCGGCAAGACCGGGTACACCGAGACCATCCTGGGTCGCCGGCGGTACCTGCCGGACCTGACCAGCGACAACCGGCAGCGCCGCGAGATGGCTGAGCGGATGGCGCTGAACGCGCCCATCCAGGGGTCGGCCGCGGACGTCATCAAGATGGCGATGCTGAAGGTCGAGCGCTCGCTGCGCGAGTCCGGCCTGAAGTCCCGGATGCTCCTCCAGGTCCACGACGAACTCGTCTTCGAGATCGCCCCCGGCGAACGCGAACCCCTCGAGACCCTGGTCCGCCACGACATGGGCCACGCCGTCGACATGGCCGTCCCGCTAGACGTATCTGTCGGGGTCGGCCGCACCTGGCACGAAGCGGCCCACTAAGAGGTTGCGAACACCGGTTGCAGGCCGGGGGAGAGCGCTCGCTCGATGCAGACTCTCTCCCGGTCCGTCAGGTCTGGGAGGTCGTTCAGGGGCCACCAGCGGACGTCGAGGGACTCGTCGTCGTTGACTCGGGGCTCGCCGCGGACCGGGCGGCAGCGGAAGCAGAGGTCGAGGAACTGGACCTGGTCGCCGTTGGGGTAGCTGCCGGGTGGGAGTGACTCGACGCTGACCAGGCGCTCGACGACTGCCTCGACAGCGGTCTCCTCCTGGATCTCGCGTACCAGCCCGACAGCCGGCTGCTCGCCCGGCTCGAGGATGCCGGCGACCAGACTCCACCGGCCGTTGTCGGCACGCTTGACGAGGAGCACCTCGTCCCGGTCGTTGAGCACGACCGCGGTCAGCCCGCTCAGCCACAGCAGGTCGTGCCCGATCTTCTCGCGCAGGTCGAGGACGAATTTCGGCGTCGGCATGCCCAGAACCCTACCGAGGCCGGCGTCCAGGACTTTCTTCGCCGCAAGAAATTTGGGTGGGTCTACGCAAGCGGCAAGCGTTTGCCGCGCAACTTACGAACAGTGACTGACCGATCCCGATCGGTATCGAACGAAGCCTTCCGTCGGGTCGCTTTCTATGTCATTCTCCCGGGCAAAGATCCGAGATCCTATCGGATATCGCTATCGGATATTGCGTCTCCGTTCCGACCCCGCCGCCTAGGAGGAACCATGCCGAACGATCACGCACGCCCGGGACTCAGCCGCCGATCACTTATCGCCGGCGCACTCGGACTGACCGCGGCCGCCGGTGGCGGTGTGCTCAGCGCGTGCAGCGGCTCGAGCAATGCCAACAGCGCAGCCCCAGGTTCGGGCGCCGCGGCGCCCAGCGTCACGCTCGGCCCGAAGCTGACGACGGTGCAGTACCCGGACGGGTACGTCGGCCCGATCGCCCGCCAACTGAAGCCGATCACGTCCGAGAAGGTCACGTTCAAGATCGTGGTCAAGCAGGACGTCACGATCGGCGACTGGAAGACCAACGCGTTCACCAAGTGGCTGGAGCAGAAGACCGGGGTCCACATCGAATGGATGCAGGTCGGCGGCACTGACGACGACGTGATGACCAAGGTCAACGCGATGATCGCCGCCGGCGACATCCCGGACGCCTTCCTCGGGATCGCCTTCACCCGGTCGCAACTGTTCCTGTACGGCCAGCAGGGACTGTTCACCGATGTCGGCCAGTACATCGACGGGTACGCGCTGAACCTGCAGCAGGCGATGAAGGACTACCCCGACACCCGCAAGCTGATCCAGGCGCCGGACAAGAAGATCTACTCGTTCCCCGGCATCAACGACTGCTACCACTGCCGGGCCAGCGACGGCCGCGCCTGGCTGAACACCGAGTGGATCAAGCAGGTCGGGCTGGCCATGCCGCAGACCACCGACGAGTTCCAGGAAGTACTGCGCGCGTTCAAGAAGGCCGACCTGGCGGGCAACGGCAAGACGATTCCGTTCGCCGGCTACAAGGACTCCGCGATCGACCCGTTCTTCATGAACCCGTTCCTCTACAACCCGGGCGAGCCGTGGCTGGTGATTCGCGACGGCAAGGTCGACGTCGCGTTCGACAAGGACGAGTGGCGTGAGGGGCTGAAGTTCGTGAACAGCCTGTACAAGGACGGGCTGATCAACCGGGACGTGTTCACCGCGGACGAGGACCAGCTGAAGCGCTACGGCAACGCGTCCGGCAAGCCGCTGATCGGGGGCGCCCGGACGAACTACTGGGGCGTCTTCCTGGACATCGACCAGAAGGACCCGCAGGCTCGCTGGCGCCAGTACGAGGCCTGCCCGCCGCTGAAGGGACCGAACGGCGTCCAGTACGCGGCGTGGGACTACACCGGCGTCGGCGTCGAGGTGGCCCACCTGGTGATCACCAAGAAGTGCGCCAAGCCGGAGCAGTTGGTCCAGTGGGCCGACGCCCAGTACGAGCTGGAGGCGATCCTGCGCGGGTACGGCGGTCCTGCGTTCTCGTGGGCGAAGAAGGGCGAGCTCGGGATCAACGGCAAGCAGGCGGTCTACGGGTTCGACGCGACCTGGAACTCGCAGAAGAACATCAACTGGAGCCAGGACAACCCGATGTACCGGTCCCAGGACTTCCGGCTCAGTGAGCGGGTGAACCCGAAGGACATGACCTTCGAGAAGCCGCTCTACGAGCAGACCAGGGACAAGTACTTCCCGCACAAGCAGCCGCCGGAGATGCAGTTCCCGCCGGTCACCCTGGACCAGGACCAGGCTGCGCAAGAGGCGGAGCTGAGGACCAACCTCAAGGGCGAGGTGAACCAGTCGTTCGCCAAGTTCCTCACCGGGCAGCTCGACCCCAACGACGACGGTGCGTGGAACGACTACAAGGGCCGGGTCGAGAAGATCGGCGTGAAGCCGTATCTGGAACTCCAGCAGGCCGCCTACGAGACGTACAACGGATGAGCGCGGGAACGACGCTGGCGCCGGACGAGCAGCGGCTCGGGGCCGGTGCGCCGATCCAGGACACCAAGAGCGACAAGATCGCGCTGGCCTGTATCTACACCGCTCTCGGGCTCTTCTGCCTGGCGGTGCTGTACCCGATCGTCTATGTCCTCAGTGCCTCCGTCAGCAACACCAAGCTGGTGTCCGCCGGCGAGGTGTGGCTGTGGCCGGTCGGGTTCACGCTGGATGCGTACAAGGCGATCTTCGACTACAAGTCGATCGTCACCGGCTTCGGTAACTCGGTGTTCTACGCGGTCGTCGGCGCTGTGGTCGCCACGGTCCTGACGCTGCTCGCGGCGTATCCGTTGTCGCGGAAGGGGCTCCCGGGCAAAGGGATCATCATGGCGGCGTTCGTGTTCACGATGATGTTCAGCGGTGGGCTGATCCCGACGTACCTGGTCGTGCACGAGCTGGGGTTGCTGAACACGCGGTGGGCGATGATCCTGCCGACGGCGCTGGCGGTCTGGAACGTGATCATCACCCGGACCTACTTCATGGTGACGATCCCGGAGGAGTTGGTGGAGGCCGGGAAGGTGGACGGCTGCAGCGACTTCGGGTTCTTCTGGCGCGTCGTCCTGCCGCTGAGCAAGCCGATCATCGCCGTGAATCTGCTGTTCTACGCGGTCGGTTCCTGGAACTCGTTCTTCAACGCGCTCATCTACCTGACCAACGAGCACCTGTTCCCGTTGCAGGTGATCCTGCGGCAGATCTTGCTCCAGACCAAGGTCGACCCGTCGCAGATGGCCGATACCAGCAAGCTGGCGCAGATGCAGGAGCTGCAGCAGCAGCTGAAGTACTCGCTGATCGTGATCGGCATGATCCCGCCCTTGCTGGTCTACCCCTTCGTCCAGAAGCACTTCGTCAAGGGAGCCATGATCGGCTCCCTGAAGGGATGAGGCACCGTGGCCACAACAGAAACTGAGACAAGGTCGTCGGTGCGGTCGGCCGGTCACAAGCGCACTCGGGTGGCGAAGTCCAGGGTCGGCCTCGGTCTGCGGATGCGCCGGAACTGGCAGCTGTACGCGATGCTCGCGCTGCCGCTGATCTGGCTGGCCATCTTCGCGTACTGGCCGATGTACGGCGTGATCATCGCGTTCAAGGACTACAACGTGGTGTCCGGGATCTGGGGCAGCCCGTGGGCCGGGATGAAGTACTTCGACCGGTTCGTGGAGTCGTACCAGTTCTGGCGGCTGATCAAGAACACCGTGTATCTGCACGTCTACGAACTGGTCGCGACGTTCCCGTTGCCGATCATCCTCGCGCTGTGCCTGAACACGGTCCGGAAGAAGTGGTTCAGCCGCACGACGCAGCTGATCACCTACGCGCCGCACTTCATCTCCACAGTGGTCGTGGTCGGTCTGCTCGTGGTCCTGACCAGCCCGAACACCGGTGTGACGAACAAGCTGATCGGGTTGTTCGGGTTCGGTCCGACCGACGTGATGGGCGACTCGGGCATGTTCCGGCATCTGTTCGTCTGGTCGGGTGCGTGGCAGACCATGGGGTTCGCCGCGATCATCTACCTGGCGGCGCTGACCAGTGTTCCGCCGGAGCTGCACGAGGCGGCGATCGTGGACGGGGCGTCCCGCTTGCGGCGGATGTGGCACATCGACCTGCCGGCGATCGTGCCGGTCGCGGTGATCCTGCTGATCCTCGACATCGGCCGCATCCTGTCCGTCGGCTTCGAGAAAGTGCTGCTGATGCAGAACAGCCTGAACCTCGACGTCGCGGAGGTGATCGACACCTACGTGTACAAGATCGGTCTGGCGTCATCGGTGCCGCAGTTCAGTTATGCCACCGCGATCGGGTTGTTCCGATCGGTGATCGGACTGGTCTTGCTGGTGCTGGCCAACACGTTCGCCCGGCGGTTCGCCAAGTCAAGCTTGTGGTGATTCGGCAGCCTGGCGGTGCAGTCCGGCCGCCAGGCCTGCCGACAGCAGGAGGGCGCAGGTGCTGGTCATCGCGGCCAGCACCTTCACGCCGTCCAGGCCGGTTGCGGTGCCCGTGCCGAGGATGATCCCGGCAGCCACCGCGAGCACCACGAGCCCGATCCAGATCAGCAGCGCGGCGCGCTTCTCCTGCTGCGCGATAGCGGCGTACACGACCAGCTGCAGTACGGCGTACGCGGAGCCGGCGACCGCGAACAGCCAGGTGTAGGGACCGAGGGGCGCGTACTTCTCCTTGCCGCCGATGATCGCGACGACGAGATCGGGAAGGATCAGGGTGCCGATGACCGTACACACACCGAGACCTGCGACAGCCGCGATCGCCTTGCGCAGCCGCAGGGTGTCACCCGGCGACTGTGCGAGTGTCGGGAACACCAGGACGATGACGAACTGCGGGAGGAACAGGCAGGCTTTCGCGATGATCACCCCGGCCGCGTAGTACCCGCTGTCCGTGCCGTCGAGCAATGCGCGGGCGAACAACACGTCGGCGTTCGCGAGCGCGAAGAAGGCCAGCAGCGTGTGCGTGCCGTGCACGGTCTCCCGCAGTACCTCCTTGGTCTGGCCCTTGGCCGCGCCGGTCGATCCGCGGAGCGCGATGCGGCCGATCACGACCGGTACGGCGGCGCCGAGCGCGAGACCGATCATCGCCGAGTCGAGCGACGGACGGATGAGCAGTGCGCCGCCGCCGAGGACGAGGCGGCCGACACCGGTGGAGGTGTAGATCGCGGCCAGCTCGGTCCAGCGTTTGCTGCCCTGGAGGACGCCGAGCTGGGATCCCATCACCGTCAGGCAGCCGAGGGTCGGGGCGAGCAGCAGGATCGAGACCACCGAATCGATGTGCAGCAGCCACATCAACACCGGCGTGAGCACCAGGCAGACCGCGGTCAGTCCGAGCGCCGCGCGATTGCCCGCCTTCAACATCGCGTCGGCCAGTGCCCCGGCCCCGGCACCGGAGTGTGTCGCGAGTTGGCGGGCGCCGGCTGCCTGCAGGCCGAGTGAGGCGACATTGCCGATCAGCAGCAGACCCAGCAAGGCTGTGAGGGCGCCGAACTGTTCCGGGACCAGCCGGTGCGTGCCGATGAGCGTGAAGCCGTAGGCGGCGACGTTCATGATCGCCATGGCTACGGCCACCACGGTGGCACGCCGCAGGAACGCCAGGCGCTTGGCATTCGGTGCATCAGCCGGAGTGATGCCAGACGTCATTTACGCTGCCTCGGATCGTGTGAGATTTGCCGGACCTCACGGTACGGCAACGATGCCGCCCAGGAGCCGCCGGATCCGTTAATGTCCCGCCGGTGAGGAGGCTGAAGGCTGGTAGTTCGGAGCAGGTCGTCTGGCGGGCACGGCTCGTCCTGGGATGCCTTGCTCTGATCGCCCTGTGCTTTCAGCGTGCTCCTGGCCAGATCGTTCCGGATCGCAGGCTCGAGCTGACGGCCGGGCCGGGCGGGTTCCTGTCGCGCGCACTGCACCTGTGGGATCCGCACACTGGCTTCGGCCAGCTGCAGAGCGACGCCTACGGCTATCTGTTTCCGATGGGGCCGTTCCACTGGTTGCTGGACACGCTGTCGGTGCCGGACTGGATCACGCAGCGCCTGTGGTGGTCGCTGGTCCTGTGCGTCGCGTTCCTCGGCATCTGGAAGCTCTGCAACGTCCTGCAGTACGGCGTGGCTTGGACACGGCTCGCCGTCGCACTGCTGTACGCCGTGGTGCCCCTGGCGTTCGGCGGGCTTCCCATCGAGGTGTGGACGCTGGCCATGGCCCCGTGGGTACTACTGCCACTCGTCTCACCAGGTGCCCGCTCCGGTTGGTGGCGGGTCAGCTGGTCGGCTGTCGCGTTCGCGCTGATCGGCGGCGCCAACCCGGTGGCCGGCGTCGCGACCCTCGTCGTACCGGCCGTCTGGCTCGTGGTGCGTGCACGGTTGAAGCTGACTGCCGCGTGGCTGGGCTTCGTCGTCGCAGCGTCGATCTGGTGGCTGGTCCCACTGCTGATGCTGCTTCGGTACGGCGTTGCGCCGCAAAGCCCGCGCTGGGTACCGGTCGCTGCTGCGGTCGTCGGAGTGCCGCTCGCACTGGCCGCGGCGCACTACCTGCGTCGCCTGACCAATCTGTCCGTCTCACGAGGCGTCCACCGCCGCGTCGTACCTGTTCTGGTCACCTGCCTGGCTGTGGCCGCCGCCCTGCCCGTGGTGCTCACCCGACCGGACGGCGCGTTCGCTGCGATCCCGCCGCACTGGGAGGACGCGGCCAACTGGCTGGACGAGCAGACCACGCCCGGCAGCGTGCTGGTCCTCGCCAGCTCCAATGAACCGCTCGCCGCCCTGGTGAACCGCCCACTGGCCGCGCTCACCAACGACATGCGTGGCCGTATCGACTCTGGTGTCGGTGACCCCGCGCTACGTCAAGAGCTGACCCGTGACGGTGTGCGGTACGTCGTCGTGCGCAACGACGTACCGGAAGATACTTTGGCGATTCACGAGAGCCTGGCGGACTCCGGCGTTGGACGCGTGGCGTACTTCGGCCCGCCCGGACAGTCCCGCCTGCCTTACCCGAGCGTTGAGATCTACGACGTCGGAGCGACCGCGCCGGGTCGGCTGATCCCGCGGTCCCGGCTCGTAGCGGTCGGCGGCACTGCTGACGACGTACCGACCGTGGTGACCGCGCTCGGTGGCCAGGGGGCTGCAGTACTGCGGGCCGACGCCAACGGCAAGCTGGACGGACTACCGCTGATCGCCACCGACCAGCAGACCAACCAGCAGACGGGGCAGCAGCAACCGAGTGCAGTGGTACTGCGGAACGGGCAGATCGGCCGGTCCGCCTGTCTACACGTTGGCGCACGGGCCCTGTGCAGCCAGGACCAGGCGAAGCACTCCGCCGAACCGAACGGCCTGTCCCGCAGCGTGCAGCTGCCGCAGGCTGCGACGTACCAGCTGCGCGGGACCGCCCTGCCGCAGGACGGCGAGGCGCTCGAACGACTGCTGTCGGTGCCGGGAGCGATCACCGCCACAGCGTCGTCGCGGGCGGTCGCCGCGCCGGAGGGACGGCCGGATGCCGCCGTCGACCGCGATCTCGGCACCGGCTGGCTGGCCGCGCCGGAGGACACGGCGCCGAGCCTCGCCCTGAAGTTGCCTGCAGCAAGGGACGTGCACGGGCTGCGGTTCCAGGCGTACCTGAACGGTTCGCGGCCGGCCGGAGTCGTGCTGCACTTCGACGGCGGCGCGTCCGTCCCCGCGACGGTCGACGCCGGCGGGTACGTCCGGTTCGCGGCGCGGCACACTCGGACCGTCAGGATCGATTTCACCGCGACGAAGCCGCTGCAGGACGCGCGGACCAGTCCGGTCGGCGTGACCGAGGTCGAGGTGCTCGGTGCGGACGAGTTGCGCAAGGCGGTCGCTCCGCAGCGTCGCGTTCCGGCGTACTGCGGCAACGGGCCGACGGTTCGCATCGACGGCGTACCGGCGCGGACGCAGGTCGCGGCCACCATGCGGGATCTGCTGCAGCGGCGGCAGGTGGCGTTCACCCTGTGCGGCCAGATGTCGACCATCCCGCTGCGGTCCGGGCTCCACCAGGTGGAGGTGCAGGCGAACGGTGGGCTTGTGCCGATCGAGACCACGTTGGCGAAGGCAGGATTCGGGGACGTGTCCGTGACGCCGGTGCAGGGTGTGGACGTGTGGCGTCCGAACCCGACCGAGCTGACGGTCGAGGTACCGGGTGCGGACGAGCAGTCTGTGCTGGCAGTCGCGCAGAACTACAACGAGGGCTGGGAGGCGTACGACGGCAGCGGCCAGAAGCTCACGCCGATCCGGATCGGCGGCTGGCAGCAGGGCTGGGTACTGCCGGCCGGGCCGGAGCAGGTGGTCACGGCAAGCTTCATGCCGGACAGGGCCTACCGCGCCGGGCTGCTGCTCGGGCTGGTCGCGTTGCTCTCGATCTTGGCGACCGCCGCGTTCTTCACGATCGGACGTTCGACCAGGCGGTAGCTGACGGCTGCGAGGACGACAGCGGCCAGCAGCGTCACGGGCAGCTGTACGGCGAACGGACCGTCGAGCAGGCCTAGTACGACGAACTGGTAGGCCACAACGCCGTACGACAGCTGTGCGGCGCGCTGAGCCGGTCGACTGCCCAGGACGCGGACCGTCCCGGCCGTGGGCGTCAGGACCGGGAAGAGCACACAGGCGACGACGACTGTGTAGAGCAGGCTCTTGATGAGGGCCTGTGCCGGTGTAGGGGTGGAGTGGTCGTACGGTCCGGCGATCGGGGTTGCAGCGATCAGCAGGAGTGCTGCGGCGATTCCCCAGAGAGTGCCGGGAACCCTGGTCAGCGTGTCGAGTGTTGACGGGCCGAGGCGACCTGTGGCGCGGGCGACCTGCCAGAGCGCCATACCCATGCCGACGGCGAACCAGCCGAGGTACCCGGGCAGCCAGAGCCCTGCCTCGGGATGACCGGTTGCCATGACCGCGGCCATCCACACCGGTCCGAGTGCTGTCAGCGCGACCAGGACAAGGAGTCGCCACCGGACACTGCGGCGAGTGGGGCGCTCGTACCCGGTCAGCAGCCGCCCCAGACCGGGCAGGAGCAGGTAGAACGGGAGCGGCGTCAGGACAGCCCAGCGGAGGTAGGTGGTCGCCGGGTGTGGGACGAGGACGATCGACAGCACGACGGCGACCAGTAGTGCCGGGAGGATGCGTAGGGCGCGGCTGCGCAGGTACGGGAGGGTGAGCGGCGGCAGGGTGCCGGAGAACCATGCCAGTACGTGCGGCCGGTAGAGCAGGAACCCGGACACCGCACAGAAGATCGCCCAGCCGACGTCCAGCCGGGACATGACACCGGCGAACGGCGCATGCGTGTGCAGGCCGACCTGTGACACCACCACCGCGAGTGCGGCAATCACTCGCAGTCCGTCCACTGCGGGGAACCGGGTCATGCGGGCTGTCCTTTGTGGGCGGTCCAGATGGCTGTGCCAGGGACGAGGGGGCCGCGCTCGGGTCCCCAGCCGCCCCAGACGAGCTGGTGCCCGGCCGGCCATTCCGGTTCGAGCAGGTCGTCGACGACGAACCCGGCGCCGGTCAGCTCGCGGACCCAGTCGCCGGTCGTGCGGTGGTGCTCGGCGTACACCGGCGTACCGGAGTCGTCGACCTCGACGTACGGCGTCCGGTCGAAGTAGGAGTGGATGATCCGCAGGCCGGCCGCCGACGGGTCGTCGGGCATCGCCCAGCGGAACGGGTGGGTCACCGAGAACACCAGACGGCCCGCGGGCTTCAGGACACGCGCGATCTCGCGGAACGCCGTACCGACGTCGGCCACGAACGGGAGGGCTCCGAAGGCAGAGCAGGCGATGTCGAAGGTGCTGTCGCGGTAGGGGAGCGCGACGGCGTCAGCGGCCACCGTGCGGACCGCCGTGCCGGTGCGTACGTCGAGTTCGTGAGCGATCCGGAGCTGCTCGATCGAGATGTCGAAGGCAACCACATCGGCGCCCTGCCCGGCGAGCCAGCGCGAGCACTGGGCTGCACCGCAGCCGACCTCGAGGACCCGCTTGCCGCGCACCGGCCCGAGCAGCTGGGCCGCCTCCTCGTCGACGCCCTCCGGACACCACACGAACCGGTCGACACCGAGGAAGTCACCGTGCTCGGCCAAGTACTCCGCAGCGGCCCCGTCCCAGTACGTCCGGCTGGCACGTGACGCCTGCGCCTCCGTCAGCTCAACCCTCCGCGGCTCCACCACCGGGTCAGCCTAGGGGACCCCGGAGTCTGCAGCCTCCGAGGTCCTGGATCAGCTGTCCAGCTTGCTGTCGGCGTACACGGTCATGGCGTCGCGCATGTACTCGACCAGTGCGTCGTCGCCGCTGCCGATGTTCTGCCGGAACCGCTCGTCGTCGACGTACATCTGCCCGAGTCCCTTGTACGCCTCACGTGTCGGCGTCCAGAACAGACAGGTGACCTCGTAGTGCAGCTGGATCAGCTCCTGCACACTCAGCTCGGTCACTGCGACCCCTTCCGCCTTCAGCGCGGCCAACCCTTCGTGGACCCGTGTGTAGCCCGTCCGGGCCTTCTCTGCGTCCGCCTCGGTCCAGCCGCGCATCCGCTGGTAGCTGGCATCCACTGCCTCGTCGCCCCAGCGTTCGCGCGCCTCGGCCTCGTACGGGTTGCGCTCGAATCCTTCGAAGACGTTCTCCGGTGACATCTCTCCTCCTCTCTTCAGGTTGTCGATGGTGGCGTCGACGGTCTGCACCAGCCGGCCCAGGCGCAGCTGCTCCTTGACCAGCCACTCCTTGTGCTTGGCGAGCACCTCGATCGCGTCCTGCTCGTCGCGGTGCGCGATCACCTCGCCCACCACGTCCAGACTCAGCCCCAGGTCCCGGAGCAGGAGGATCTGCTGCAACCGCAACAGCTGCTCCTGCTCGTAGTACCGCCGGCCGTTGTGCGCGACCCGGGCCGGCACCAGCAGGCCGATGGAGTGGTAGTGCCGGAGCGTGCGTGAGGTGACACCGGAGGACCGGGCCACCTGCGCGATCGACCACGCCATCGAACTGCTCCTTTCCGTCGACGTCCCCGACGGTAGATGTTGCCGCTACGTCAACTTCAAGCCGATTTGTCCAGGGGATGCGGCAGGATGCGGAGACATGAGTGATTTCGCGGCCAGTGCCGTCCCGCTGACCGGTGGGTACGGCGGGCAGACGTTCGCGGTGAGCGCCGGCGACGAGGACGCGGTCATCAAGTTCTACGCGCGGGACCCGGAGCGGGCCGCCGTCGACGCCTCGCTGCTCGAGCTGGTGCGCGGGCTGCTGCCGGTGCCGCGGGTGCTGGATCTCAAGCGCGACGGGTCCTTCGAGGATCCGCCGTACCTGCTGACCGAGCGGCTGCCGGGGATCAACCTGCAGGTCTTCCTCGAGTCGGCGACGGACGAGCAGCGGCGGCGGGTCGGGACGCAGCTGGGGGAGTTGCTGGCGCGGTTGAGCGGGATGCCGTTCCTGCAGTCTGGGATGTTCCGGGGCGGGGAGCTGACGGTCGAGCCGTTCGGGTTCGGCGACCTGGCGGAGTACGTCGCGGGGCTCCGGCTCGGGTTCGACGACCGGCAGCGCGAGGGCTTCGCGGCGGTGGTCGACGAGGCGGAGGACGTACTGGCCGACGGCGTGCACCGGATCTGCCTCGTGCACAGCGACTTCAACCCCAAAAACCTGCTGGTCGACCCGGAGACGGCGCGGATCACCGGGCTGATCGACTGGGAGTTCGCCCACGCAGGTTCGCCGTACGCCGATTTGGGCAACCTGCTCCGCTTCTCGGAGGACCACATCCTGGCCGGGGCGGTGCTGGACGCGCTCCGGGGAATGGCGCTGGGGGAGCGGCTGGTGGACCTGGGCCGGGCGGCCGATCTGTGGGCGCTGCTGGACCTCGCGGAGCGGGCCGCCGAGCACGAGGTCGCGGCGGCCGCGCACCGTCTGGTCTCCCGAATGGCGGACACCGGCACGCTCGCCGGAGGCCGTCCGGACCTGGACGTCGTACATTGAGATCAGTGGCACGTCGGGAGACCTCGGCGGGCGGCCGGTCGGCACCGGGTGCCCCAGGTTGTGCTGTCTTCGTCAAGACCGGTATTCTGTGAGATGCGCTATGGGCCCGCGCGACCTCGGACGGAGCAGGCTCGTGCTCGCAGCAGTCGGTGGTGAATCTGTGCTCTTCAGGCAATCCAGCGGTTTGATGCGATCCAACGGTTCATGACGCGACCGCACAACACCACCAGTCCACGGAGCAACCCACCACATGACGGCCAGCATCGAGGCACCTCTCGACCCCGCAGTACGCACCACCCCGCAGGTAGCGGTCAATGACATCGGGTCGGAGGAAGACTTCCTCGCGGCGATCGATCAGACCATCAAGTACTTCAACGACGGCGACATCGTTGAAGGGACCATCGTCAAGGTCGACCGGGACGAGGTTCTCCTCGACATCGGTTACAAGACCGAAGGCGTGATCCCGTCCCGCGAGCTGTCGATCAAGCACGACGTCGACCCGAACGAGGTCGTCAACGTCGGCGATCACGTCGAGGCCCTGGTTCTCCAGAAGGAGGACAAGGAAGGCCGTCTGATCCTGTCCAAGAAGCGCGCTCAGTACGAGAAGGCGTGGGGCACGATCGAGAAGATCAAGGAAGAGGACGGCGTCGTCACCGGCACCGTCATCGAGGTCGTCAAGGGTGGTCTCATCCTGGACATCGGCCTCCGCGGCTTCCTGCCGGCCTCGCTCGTCGAGATGCGCCGGGTCCGCGACCTCCAGCCGTACGTCGGCCAGGAGATCGAGGCCAAGATCATCGAGCTGGACAAGAACCGCAACAACGTGGTCCTGTCCCGCCGGGCGTGGCTGGAGCAGACGCAGTCCGAGGTGCGGATGAACTTCCTCACCCAGCTGCAGAAGGGCCAGATCCGCAAGGGTGTCGTCTCCTCGATCGTCAACTTCGGTGCGTTCGTGGACCTCGGCGGCGTCGACGGTCTGGTGCACGTCTCGGAGCTGTCCTGGAAGCACATCGACCACCCGACCGAGGTCGTCGAGGTCGGCCAGGAGGTCACCGTCGAGGTGCTGGACGTCGACATGGACCGCGAGCGCGTCTCGCTGTCGCTGAAGGCGACCCAGGAAGACCCGTGGCAGCAGTTCGCCCGGACCCACCAGATGGGCCAGATCGTGCCCGGCAAGGTCACCAAGCTGGTTCCGTTCGGTGCGTTCGTCCGCGTGGAGGAGGGCATCGAGGGTCTGGTGCACATCTCCGAGCTGGCCGAGCGGCACGTCGAGATCCCGGAGCAGGTCGTCCAGGTCAACGACGACGTCATGGTCAAGATCATCGACATCGACCTGGAGCGGCGCCGGATCTCGCTGTCGCTCAAGCAGGCCAACGAGGGTGTGGACCCGGTCTCGGACGACTTCGACCCGACGCTCTACGGCATGACGGCGACGTACGACGACCAGGGCAACTACATCTACCCGGAGGGCTTCGACCCGGAGACGGGCGAGTGGCTCGAGGGCTTCGACGCTCAGCGCGAGGAGTGGGAGCGGCAGTACGCCGAGGCCCACACGCGCTGGGAGGCCCACAAGAAGCAGATCGAGGACGCCAAGACGGCGGACGTCGAGGCCGGCGAGGCGTCGACGTACTCCTCGGCCTCCGGCGGCGGCAGCTCTGCCCCGAAGGACGACGCTCCCGTCGAGGGTGCGCTCGCTTCCGACGAGGCACTGCAGGCGCTCCGCGAGAAGCTGACCGGCCAGGGCTGATCTCCCTGAACCGGTAGTAGCTGGACCCGAGACCCCCGCATCCCCGTACTGGGTGCGGGGGTCTCGCACGTCCACGACGCATTGACACGACGCATTGACCGTCGCAGTGGCGGCTCATAGCGTCGGGGCAAGGCCCGTGATCCGATGCTCCGGGCCTTTCACAAGGGGGGCCCTGTCGTGGCCAGAAAACGCATTGTCCTGTCCCGCGCCAGAATTGCGGTCGGAGCGATTCTGCTGCTCGCGCTGCTCACACCGGCCAACGGAGCCGCGGACGCTGCACCGAGCGGCCCGGCCGCGACCAGTGACAACGCGGTGGTCAGGTGGAACGCCACCGCAGCGACCGCCGCACTGGCGACTCATCTCGCACCGACCGACAATCCGCTGCACGAGTCGCGCATGTACGCGATGATGCACATCGCCATCCACGACGCGCTGAACGCCATTCAACCGCGCTCACAGGCCTATGCGTTCCACGGTCGTGCGCGGGGTGCGTCCCCGGAGGCCGCCGTCGCTGCTGCCGCGAGGACAGCGTTGGTCGGCGCGCTGACGGACCTCACGCCACCGTTCACCGACACGAGCGCCGCTATCACCGGTGTCGAGACGGCCTACACCTCGGAACTGGCAGCGATTCCGGACAGTACGGCGAAGCTGGCCGGTGTCGCCCTCGGCAAGAAGTCGGCGTACACCATCCTCGCCAGGCGTGCGGACGATGGAGCCTCCGAGGTGCCGCTGATCGGCTCCGACTTCCCGCAAGGCGTCAATCCCGGCGAGTACCGGTTCACTCCTGGTACGCCGTTCGCCTTCGCCCCCACGTGGGGAGAGGTGCAACCCTTCGCGCTCCGGTCCGTCGAGCAGTTCCCGGTGGCACCGCCGTTCGCGCTCGACTCGGCCGAGTACGCCGCCGACTACAACGAGGTGAAACGTCTGGGCGGCGACGGCGTGACCACGCCTAGTGCCCGGACCGCCGACGAGACCGAGATGGCCAGGTTCTGGGTGGAGAGCTCGCCGTTGCTGTGGAACCGGCTTGCCCGTCAGTTGGCCACCGGCCGGCACCTGGATCTCTGGCAGAGTGCACGCCTGTTCGGTCTGCTCGATCTGGCCCTGACCGACGGCTACATCGCGACCTTCGCCGTGAAGTACGAGCTGCTGTTCTGGCGGCCGGTGACCGCGATTCAGCTGGGCGCGACGGACGGCAACGACGCCACTGCGCAGGATCCGACCTGGACCCCGCTGGTGACCACACCGCCGGTCCCCGAGCACGACTCCGGCCACAGCGTCGAGGGCGGCGCGGCGGCCGCCGTACTCCGAGGGTTCTTCAAGACCGACCGGATGGACTTCTCGCTGTGCAGCTTCACCGTGTTGCCCGGTAGTACCTGTACCGACGCCAACCCGGTGATGCGTCACTTCACCAGGTTCTCGCAGGCATCTGCCGAGAACGCCCGCTCACGAGTCATGGTCGGGTTCCATTTCAAGCACGCCACGACCGAAGGCGAGGAACACGGAACGAAGATCGGTCAGCTGGTCGTCCGCAACTACCTGCAACCACGCCACTAGCCGGACCGGCCTCCCGCGCCCTTACCGGGTGCGGGAGGCTGCTTGCGGGTGAGCACGCCGTGCTCCTCGGTTGCCTGCCCTCCGATTGTCCGGCCCGGACGGCTCAACTGCTGCCCGAACCGGGTCGGTAGGCTGCGACGGTGCTGAGAGTGGGACTGACTGGCGGGATCGGTGCCGGGAAGAGTGCGGTGTCGTCGCGGCTGGCCGAGCGGGGTGCCGTGGTGATCGACTCCGATGTGCTCGCGCGGGAGGTGGTCGCGCGGGGGACCGACGGTCTCGCGGAGGTCGTCGATGCGTTCGGTCCCGGCGTACTGACGGCCGACGGCGAGCTGGACCGGCCGGCGCTCGGGAAGATCGTGTTCGGCGACGAGACCGCCCGGCGGAAGCTGGAGGCGATCATCCATCCCCGGGTCCGGGCGCGGGCGGCCGAGATCGAGGCCGGTGCGGCGGCGGACGCAATCGTGGTGCACGACATCCCGCTGCTGGTCGAGACCGGTCAGGCCGACCGGTTCGACGTAGTACTGGTGGTCGACGTACCGGTGGAGGTCCAGGTGCAGCGCCTGACCGCGCAGCGTGGAATGACTGACGAGGAAGCGAAACAACGGATCGCCAGCCAGGCGTCGCGGGACGACCGGCTCGCGGCCGCGGACGTCGTGGTCGGCAACTCCGGAAGCCTGGCCGACCTGGATCGCCGCCTGGACGAGGTGTGGGACACACTCGAACACCGCCAAGGCCACGGTCCGGACACGAAAAGGTGACCCTTGCGCGGGAAATGATGCATCCGGGACCGCCTGTACGAGAATCTGTCCCGGTTCGGCCCGAGGCATGCCCCAGGGCCGGACACGGTCGGCGCACCCCGTGCCGGTCCGGACGTCCGACGTTGGGAGGAAGGCGTGGTTTGCCCGCGCTGCAGCTCTGACGTCCCCGAGGTGTCGCACTTCTGCCATCACTGTGGCAACGACATGCGCACCGGGGACTCCGAGCGGAAGAACGCGTACGCCGCCAGGCCCGACGAGGCCGTGGCCTCGTTCAAACTGGTTTCGACGATCATGCCGCAGGGGTCCGGCACACAGCCGTACACCTACAAGGTCGCGCTCGGCATCGCCCTGCTGCTGACCGTGGTGACAGCCGCCCTCGGCGCGCTGCCGGTGGCGATCATGATCGCGGCCTTCGCGATCCCGATCGTCTACATCATCTACTTGTACGACGTGAACCTCTGGGAGGACGAGCCGATCCCGGTGGTCGCCGCGGCCTTCGTGCTGACCGGCGTACTCGCGGCGCTGTTCACCTGGATCTGGTCGGACAAGGTGGGGCTGTCGATCGCCACGATCGGCGAGAACCGCTCCGGGCCGTCCTTGCGGGACCTGCTGATCGTGCTCCTCCTGGTGCCGGTCGTGTCGGAGCTGATCCGGCAGATCGGCCCGCTCTACCTCGCATCGCGGCCGCGGTACGACGACCTGATGGACGGCTTCACCTTCGGTGTGGTCGCCGGTGTCGGCTACGCGTGCTTCGAGACGCTGGTGCTGCACTGGGGCTGGATCAGCGGCGGCTTCGCCGGTCCGGGCAGCAGCGCCGGGACCTGGATCTCGATCGTCGTGCTGCACGGCTTCATCAAGCCGCTGGTGTACGGCTCGGCGACCGGCCTCGCCGGCGCGGAGTTCTCCGGCCTCGGCGAGAAGTACGACGGTTTCACGCCGCGCTGGGTCGGCGGCCTGCTGCAGGCGATGGCGGTGAACGCGCTGTTCCAGGGCGGCATCTACCTGCTCGGCTTCGTCGGCGGTCGCGGCTCGACGATCGGCGCGATCCTCGGCGTCGTCTGGGGTCTGTTGCTGCTCGGCGCGCTGATCATCCGGGTCCGGACCGTGCTCCACAAGGGCCTCCTGGAGGCTGCGCTGGAGTCGGCCGCCCGGGGTGGTTCCAACCACGCGTCCGGCGATCTGGCGTTCTGCTCGCGCTGTGAGATGCCGCTGCTCCCGCACTCGGACTTCTGCTCGGCGTGCGGCAACTCGGTGCGATCCGTACCGAAGTCCGCCCGCGGGGTGACAGCCGCGACGGGCGCCAGTGGGTACGAAGCGACGACTGGGGAGACGCAAGCATGAGCAACCAGCAGCCGCCGTACGGTGGCCAGCCGGGGCAGCAGCCCGGTCAGCAGCCTGGCTACGGGCAGCAGCCCGGGTACGGCCAGCAGCCAGGTCAGCCGCAGCAGCCGGGTCAGCAGCCTGGCTATGGACAGCCGCAGCAGCCGGGGTACGGCCAGCAGCCGCCGTACCCGCAGCAGGGGCAACCGCAGGCGTTTCCTGGCCAGCAGCCGCAGCAGGGCTACCCGGGCCAGCAGCAGGGGTATCCCGGCCAGCAGCAGGGCTTCCCCGGGCAGCAGCCGCAGTACGGCGGCCAGCAGCAGTGGAACCAGCCTCCGCGTAGTGGCGGTGGCGGCAGCGGCAAGACCCTGATGATCGCCGGCGGTGCGTTCGCCGTCGTGGCGATCATCGGCGTCGTGCTCGCCCTGGTCTTCAAGGGCGGCGACGACGAGCAGGCCGACCCGACTCCGACCCCGACGACGTCGCAGCCGACCGGCGAACCCACAGGCGAACCCACGAGCGAACCGACAGGCGAGCCCACCGGTGAGCCGACTGCCGAGCCCACCGGCTCGCCGACCACGGAGCCGACCACGGAGCCGAACGGCGGCGACGAGGGCATCGAGGTCGCCGAGGGCGTCTACGTGAAGCCGCAGACGGGATACATCCGCAAGAGCGTCGACGGGTTCAAGGGCGTCGTCCTGGTCAAGCAGGGCGAGGGTGTCTTCATGGTCCAGGCCGCGAAGGTGTCGGGTGCCAGCGCAGCGGCGCTGCTGCCCCAGGTCCTCAAGACCGACACCAAGAGCCTGTCCTCGGTCAAGACCGGTCAGGTCAAGACGACGACACCGGGTCCGGAAGACAAGACCCCGGTCAAGACCCTGCTCACCCAGTCGTACTCCGGTATGCAGAGCAGCCAGAGCGGCAGCCTCGCGGTCGTCGGGTTCGTCGCCGTGGTGGAGCGGGAGGACGGGGTGTTCACCGTCGCCAGGGCGTACGGGCGCAAGGACAAGCTCTCGACGCTCGACCCGGACACCACGGCCATGCTGAAGTCGGTGCTGCAGAGTCAGTGAGCGGAAAGCGAGACAAGGGGACCGGCGGTAACCCCTGGGTCAACCAGACCGGACCGGACCCGGACGAGACCGACGAGCCGGAGGACCAGCTCCCGCCGTCGCCGTGGGACCTCGAGGTGACGCCACCGCCGTCGCCCTGGGGTGACGGCGGCGCGCCCGGACCGGGTCCTGGACCCGGCCCGGGGTCTGGTCCTGGGTCCGGTCCTGGATCTGGTTCTGGTCCGGCGACGCAGACCTCGTCGGCGTGGGGCGACAAGGTCGGTCCGCCGTCGTTGCGCCGCCCGCCGCCGGAGAAGAAGGGTTTCTCCGTCCCGCCGCTGCTGATCCCGATCGGCGCCGGCCTGCTCGTGGTCGCGCTGGTCGCGGTCGTGCTGGTGGCGCTGTCCGGCGGTGACAAGAAGGCCGACCCGGGCCAGTCGCCGAGCCCGCCGGCCGGTACGCCGACCGCGCCGGCATCGTCGTACCAGCCGCCGCCGAACGCGCTCCCGGTCGGGTTCGGCGTCTCGCTCGTCCCGGCCCAGGGCTGGGCCGCGGTCACCTGGGAGAAGCTCGGCAAACAGGTCGCGATCTACCCGCCGGGCATCACGCCAGGCCCGAACGCCGAGGCGAGGGCGTTCTTCTGGGTCCGGCAGAAGCAGAACGTGACCGCGAACGCCTACCTGCTCGGGATCGTCGAGGGCGAGACCGAGAACGAGGTCGCGCAGCTCGGCAACGTACGGAACCTGCCGTGCCCGAAGGACGTCTTGGTGGAGTGCGTCGCGATCGACTACACCTCCACAGCCAAGATGAACGGCGAGGACGTCAAGGTGAAGGGCTCCGTCGAGGTGTACCGGCGCAAGGACAACGTGGTCACCGCGCTGGACTTCCGGACCCGGGTCGACTTCGCCCAGAAGGCCGACGCGGACGCCGCGATCATGAAGAAGTCCGTGATCGACAGTCTGTGACGGATCCCCAGAACTACCGCGAGGAACAACTATGAGTCAGCAGTACGGTCCACCGCCGGGCCCGCCGCCGGCACCCGCTCCCGGCGGTTGGGGCACCGGGCCGCAGCAGGGTCAGCAGCAGGGACCGCCCGCGCAACCCGGCGGCGCCGCCGGTGGTGGCTTCGGCGGCGGCTGGGGTCCGGGTCCGGGTCGGCCGAGCCATCCGCAGAAGTCGAACCGGACGCCGTGGATCATCATGGCCGGCGCGATCGTGGCGGTGCTGCTGGTCGCGGTCGGCGTCGTGCTGATGGTGAACGGCAAGGACGACAAGCCGTCCACGCAGTCGTCGCCGGAGCCGACCGGCCGCACGATGTACACGCCGTCTCCGACGCCGACCCCGAACGACTCCAAGGGCCCGAACGACGTCGGGGTCCAGGTCGGCTGGGGAATCTGGTTCACGCCGTCCAAGGGCTGGCTGCCGGACTGGGACAAGTCCAGGAGCGGGAAGAACTACATCCTGCAGCAGTTCAACGCGCGCGGGCTGATCGACGGGTACTACTGGGTCCGTCAGACCGAGTTGTACGACGCGAAGGGCTTCGCCGAGCACCTGGTCGACATCGAGTCGAACGGCATGGAGGGCGTCCGGATCGGCAAGGGCACCACCTGCAAGCCGGCGAATCCGAACATCAAGGCCTGCTACGCGGTGTTCTACACCGGCAACTGGGTCGCGAAGAACGGCAAGAAGGTCGCGATGCAGGGCTTCGTGACCGCCTACCAGGATCAGTTCGACCGCACCACCGCCACCGACGCGGCCCTTGAGACCCGCGTCTACACGCGCCGCGTCAACGAGCTGATCTACATGAACAACAGCGTGGTCAAAAGCTTCTGACCTGCGGTTCTTAGAAACTGTCGGCGCGGGACCGTACGGTGGAGGGCATGAGACAGGTCTCGGATCTCCAGCGTATGGTCGCCCCGCTGAAGGTGGTGTCGGACTTCGATCCGGCGGGTGACCAGCCGGCCGCGATCGCGGACCTCGAGCGGCGGATCAACGCCGGCGAGCAGGACGTGGTGCTGCTGGGCGCCACCGGTACGGGTAAGACCGCGACGATCGCCTGGCTGGCCGAGAAGGTCCAGCGCCCGATGCTGATCCTGCAGCCGAACAAGACGCTCGCCGCCCAGTTCGCGAACGAGTTGCGGCAGTTCTTCCCCGCCAACGCCGTCGAGTACTTCGTGTCGTACTACGACTACTACCAGCCCGAGGCGTATGTCCCGCAGACGGACACCTACATCGAGAAGGACTCCTCGATCAACGAGGAGGTCGAGCGGCTGCGGCACTCCGCGACCTGGTCGCTGCTGACCCGCCGTGACGTGATCGTGGTCGCGACCGTCTCCTGTATCTACGGCCTGGGCTCCGCCGACGAGTACCTGAACCGCATGATCCATGTGAAGGTCGGCACCGAGATGGACCGCGACGGCCTGCTCCGCAAGCTGGTCGGCGTGCAGTATGCGCGCAACGACCTGGCCGGGACCCGCGGCACGTTCCGGGTCCGCGGCGACACGCTCGAGGTCTTCCCGGTGTACCAGGAGCTCGCCGTCCGGGTGGAGTTCTTCGGTGACGAGATCGAGCGGGTGATGACGCTGCACCCGCTGACCGGTGAGGTGATCAGCGAGGAGGACGAGGTCTACATCGGTGCCGCCACGCACTACGTGACCGCGCCGGAGCGGATGGAGCGTGCGATCACCTCGATCGAGGCCGAGCTGGAGGAGCGGCTGGCCGAGCTCGAGCGCGGCGGGCAGCTGCTGGAGGCGCAGCGGCTCCGGATGCGTACGACGTACGACATCGAGATGATGCGGCAGATCGGGACGTGTTCCGGGATCGAGAACTACTCGCGGCACACCGACGGGCGCGAGGCCGGTACGGCGCCGCACTGTCTGCTGGACTACTTCCCCGAGGACTTCGTGCTGGTCATCGACGAGTCGCACGTGACCGTCCCGCAGATCGGCGGGATGTACGAAGGGGACATGTCCCGGAAGCGGACCCTGGTCGAGCACGGCTTCCGGCTGCCGTCGGCGATGGACAACCGGCCGCTGCGCTGGGAGGAGTTCCTGGAGCGGATCGGCCAGACCGTGTACCTGTCCGCGACCCCGGGGCAGTACGAGCAGGACAAGTCCGACGGGTACGTCGAGCAGCTCATCCGGCCGACCGGTCTGGTCGACCCCGAGGTGATCGTGAAGCCGACCAAGGGCCAGATCGACGACCTGATCCACGAGATCCGGCTCCGGGTCGAGCGCGACGAGCGGGTCCTGGTCACCACGCTCACCAAGAAGATGTCCGAGGACCTGACCGATTACCTGCTCGAGATGGGGATCCGGACCAGGTATCTGCACAGCGAGGTCGACACGCTCCGCCGGGTCGAGCTGCTGCGCGAGCTGCGGATGGGGGAGTACGACGTCCTCGTCGGGATCAACCTGCTCCGTGAGGGTCTGGACCTGCCCGAGGTGTCGCTGGTCGCGATCCTGGACGCCGACAAGGAAGGCTTCCTGCGGTCGGGCCGTTCGCTGATCCAGACGATCGGCCGCGCCGCCCGAAACGTCTCCGGCCAGGTGTTCATGTACGCGGACAAGATCACCCCGTCGATGGAGCAGGCGATCGACGAGACCAACCGGCGGCGCGCGAAACAGATCGCGTACAACGTGGAGCAGGGGGTCGACCCGCAGCCGCTGCGGAAGAAGATCGCCGACATCACCGACATGCTGGCCCGCGAGGACGCGGATACTGCCGAGCTGCTCGGCTCCGGCCGCACCCAGTCGCGCGGCAAGGCGCCGGTCCCGGGTGGAGGCAAGGCGAAGGCCGGCGAGAAGGCGAAGGAACTGGCCGGCGGGCTCCCGTCGTCCGACCTGGCCGACCTGATCCAGCAGCTGACCGACCAGATGCACAACGCCGCCGCCGAGCTCCAGTTCGAGGTCGCCGCCCGCTACCGCGACGAGATCTCCGAACTGAAGAAGGAGCTCCGCCAGATGACCAACGCCGGCGCGAAATAGCTCTCAGTACGCCGGGGCTGCTGGTCAGCTCCGGCGTACGACGGTGTTGCGCGGCGACTCGTCCACGGTCAGGGTGAAGATGTCCGGCCGGGCGTAATGACCGACCGAGTCGAAGTCGAAGTACCCGCGATCGAGCTCGGCGAGGTCGACCTCCGCGAGCAGGATGCCCTCGCCGTCGCGCAGCGGTCCGGCGAGGATCTCGCCCAGCGGCGAGATGATCGTGCTGCCGCCGTTGATCAGCACGGTGCCGTCCTGGGTCAGGTACTGGTTCGCGCTGATCACGAAGCAGCGGCCTTCGAGCGCGATGTGCCGCATGGTCGCTTGCCACTGCTCACGGTCGTCGACCGTCGGCGCGCACCAGATCTGCACGCCCTTGGCGTACATGGACTGCCGGAAGAGCGGCATGTAGTTCTCCCAGCAGATCGCGGCGCCCAGCACCCCGACGTCCGTCCGGACCGCGGGCATTGTCGAGCCGTCGCCCTGACCCCACAGGTATCGCTCGGCCGCAGTCGGCATCAACTTGCGGTGGTGGGCGACCAGCCCGTCGCGCGGTTCGATGAACACTGCCGTGCAGTACAGCGTCCCGCCGTCCCGTTCGATCACACCGGCGACGAGGTGTACGTCGAGCTCCGTCGCGAGCTCGGCCAGCCGCGCGATCTCCGGCCCGTCCAGTTCGACGGCGGCCTCCCGGTACCGGCGGAACAGGTCGCGACCTTCCGGCGAGCGTGATCCGACGGTGATCCCGAAGTCGTACCCCTTCGGATAGCCGCCCAGAAACGCCTCCGGCAACACCACCAGCCGCGCCCCACTCGACGCCGCCTCGCGGATCCACCGCTCAGCCTTCACCACGGTCGCAGGCGTGTCGAACAGCACGGCCCCAGCCTGCACAGCAGCCACCACAACAGAACCCATGCCGAGCAGCGTAGTTCTGTCCACCCCGCGGTCTAGTCTGCCTGTCAGGGTCGGTTGGGCAGGAGGGACGAGATGGGGCAGCTGAGTGACGGGGACGTACTCGAGTACTGCTTGGGGAAGGCGGGGGCTTGGCAGGATGAGCCGTGGGACGGGGACGTGGTGGCGAAGGTGGGGCCGAAGATCTTCGCGTTTCTCGGGGGTGGTTCGGTGGGGTTGAAGTGCGGGGCGAATCGGGAGGAAGCCGACGAGCTGGTGGATACGTACCCTGACGACGTCAGCAAGATGGCGTACATCGGGCGCGCGGGGTGGAACACGGTGCGGCTCGGGGGAGCGGTGCCGGACGACGAGGTGCTGGAGCTGATCGACGCGTCGTACGAGACCGTGGTGGGGAAGCTGCCGAAGCGGCAACGACCGACGGCCGGCGATTGATCGGCTGCCAATAGGTTACGGGCTGCGACTATTCCCTGACGGGCCTGTGATGATTTCGACAGGCGGACACGGCGTCCTGGATTTGGAGTCTTGGACACCGAGCCGTCAGAATGGTCCTTGAGAAGGGGAGTATTCCTTTTGCGGCGGCATCGTCATCACGGTCAGGGCTCGTCCCGAACCCGGTGCCCTCGGCGTCACTCTGAGTGACGCGGAAGAGACCTTCGGAGTCGATTTTTCGTCTGAGCTCCGGAGGATTCTATGCACGTTGCTGACTATGTCTGGTACATCACCGTCGGCCTGCTGCTGGCGCTGCTGGCCTTCGACGTCTTCGTCATCGGCCGCCGCCCGCACGAGCCGAGCACCCGCGAATCGGCCACCGCGATCGCGTTCTACGTCGGACTCGCGGTCGTCTTCGGTCTCGGGGTCTGGTGGTTCTCCGGCGGGCAGTACGCCGGGGAGTTCTTCGCCGGCTGGCTCACCGAGTACAGCCTGAGCGTCGACAACCTGTTCATCTTCTTGATCATCATGTCCAGGTTCGGCGTACCGAGGAAGTACCAGCAAACAGCGCTGCTGGTCGGCATCATCCTGGCGCTGGTGTTCCGCGGCATCTTCATCGCGGTCGGCGCGGCCGCGATCAACCAGTTCTCGTGGATCTTCTACATCTTCGGCGCGTTCCTGGTCTACACCGCGATCCACCTCGCGAAGCAGGGCGAGAACGACGACGATGACTACAAGGAGAACGCGGTCATCCGGTTCGCGAAGCGGCGGCTGAACGCCACCGACGAGTACAACGGCGTCAAGCTGACGCTGAAGAAGAACGGTCGGCGGTTCGTCACCCCGATGGCGATCGTGATCATCGCGCTCGGCACCACCGACCTGCTGTTCGCGCTCGACTCGATCCCGGCGATCTACGGCCTGACGCAGGAGCCGTTCCTGGTCTTCACCGCGAACGTGTTCGCGCTGATGGGCCTGCGGCAGCTGTACTTCCTGCTCGGTGACCTGCTCCGCCGCCTGGTGTACCTGTCGCTCGGCCTGTCGGTGGTGCTCGCGTTCATCGGCGTGAAGCTGGTGCTGCACGCGATGCACGTGAACGAGCTGCCGTTCATCAACGGCGGTCACCACATCGAGTGGGCCCCGGAGATCCCGATCTGGTTCTCGCTCGGCTTCATCATCGTGACGCTGGGCATCACCACGATCCTGAGCCTGCGCAAGTCCCGCACGATGAAGGCGGACGAGCCGGTCGACCAGGTCGAGCCCTCGGAGCCGGAGCTGAACCACAAGGAGTCCTGAACACAACAGATCGCCCCGGACCGCACAGTCGCGGTCCGGGGCGATTTGTCTGTTCAGAAGCGCGCGGCAGTGACCAGCGTCGCCCGGCGGTCGTCGGTGAGCGCCTCGTTCTCCAGCCGCTTGCCGGTCTCGGACGCGTGCAGCATCCCCGCCGGGGACACGAACCCGACGTGGTGCACCAGCTTCCCGGCCCGCGCGAAGAAGTACAGGTCGCCCGGCCGCGCGTCGTCGATCGGGATGTTCGGCAGCGTGTCCGCCTGGTCGTGCGCGTCCCGGGGCGTCCGCAGCCCGAGCACCCGGCTGACGGTGTGGATCAGCCCGGAGCAGTCCAGCCCGTACGCCGACGTACCGCCCCACAGGTACTCCAGCCCGAGGAACTGCTCGCCGAGACGCAGCCGCTCGTCGGCATCGGACGGCTCGGACACGGACCGCAGTACGGCGTCCGGAAGCCAGCCCGATCCGCTGTCGGGTGTCGCCACCCGCGTGTGCCCGTCGGCGTGCTCGTCGGAGGCCAGCACCGTCCCGAACGACAGCTCCGCTACTGGCCGGCCACCAGGCTCGGCGAGCAACGAGGCCGCCGGTACAGCGATTGCGACCGGATCCGACGCGCTCTGCGGCAGCTCCCCCAGGTGACTCGACGGGACCCAGCCCGGGTACCCGAGCTCGTCCTGGGACGACGGCTGCCACGGCGCGAGCACCTCGGACCAGCCGTCTCGCTCCGAGCGCACCAGGACGGGCTCGGCGAACAGCAGCTGGGTCAGGGTCCGGCCGTGCAGGCCGAGCCGGGTCTCGGTGTCCATCGACTTGGCCCACGCGGCCACGTCGGGTTGTGCGGCGGTGGCCGGCGCGTCGATGTCGCGCGGCGCGTCCGGTGAAGTCCAGACCGTACTGATCGGGACCTTGGCGGCGGCTAACTTCATACGGTCAAGCCTGTCACGCCCAGTCCCGGAGCAGAAGGCAGGTGGATCAGCGAGCCGTCGTACCGGATCCCGCCGGTCACGGGCGCCTCGCGGAGCCACCAGGCGGCGTCCAGGTCGTTGACCGCCGTCGTCGGGTACGCCGAGACCAGTGCGGCCGCCGCGCCGACGCCGACGTGGCTCTCCATCATGCAGCCGACGATCGCGCCGAGGCCGTGCTCGCGGGCGAGTTCGAGGAGCGTCCGCGCCGGCGCCAGCCCGCCGCACTTCGCGAGCTTCACGTTCACCAGGTCGGCCGCGCCGTGCCGGATCACCGCCACCAGATCGCGGACGCCGTACACGGACTCGTCGGCGAGAATCGGCGTACCGACCCGGTCGGTCACCCAGGCCATGCCATCGAGGTCGGCCGCGGCGACCGGCTGCTCGACGAGCTCGATCGCGCAGCCGGCGTCCTCGAGCGCGCGGATCACCGTCACCGCGTCGCGACGCGTCCAGCCCTGGTTGGCGTCCAGGCGCAGCCGCGGCGCGGGCCCGATCGCGTCCCGGACCCGGCGGACGCGTTCGATGTCGCCGGCCGCGTCGGTGCCGACCTTGATCTTGAGTACGTCGAACCCGTCCGCAACCCGTGCCTTCCCGGCGTCGGCCAACGCGTCCGCGTCGCCGACCGACAGCGTCACGTCCGTCCGGACCACGTCGGTCGTCGACCCGAGGAACCCGTGCAACGTCTGCTCGCGCCGCCGCGCCGCGAGGTCATGCAGCGCCACGTCGACGGCGTCCTTCGCCCCGAAGTTGCCGACCGCCGCGCCCTGCACGCGACGCAGCGCCTCGGTGAGATCGTCCGGGCCGAGGCCGTCGAGCGCAGTGGTGATCGGGCCTTCGATACAAGCCTGCGAGCCGGCGAGCGAGTCACCGGTCACCTTCCAGACCTGCGGCGCCTCGCCCCAGCCGCTGTGCTCGCCGTCGCTCACCTCGACCAGGAGCGACTCGACGTGGGTCGCCGTACGCAGCGCGGTGACGAACGGGGTGTGCAGCGGTGCCGAGACCAAGTGGGTGGTGAGCTTCACCGCACTGCCTCCAGGTTGTGCCGGTGGTTCCAGGCCTCGAGCGCGATCGACGCGATCAGCTGCTGCGCCTCGGTGTCCGGCAGGTCGGACGTCGTACACACGACGAGCACGAACGGGTCGGCGTCCTTCGGGCGGACGATGCCGCCGTCGTGCCGGATCCGGGTGTCCCAGCCGTTCTTGTGTTCGACGCGGGTCCCTTTCGGCAGCAGCGCGGGGATCTCGCCGTTCCACTGGTTGGCGGCCAGCAGTTCGCGCAGGTACTCGCCGTACTCGCCCTGCTGGTTGCCTACCGCGACGAGGACGCCGGCGAGGCCGGCCGGGCTCATCAGGTTGCTGATCCCGGCGCGGGCCGCGGGGACGTCGTCGATGCCGCGCTGGATTCTGGACTCCGGCGCGGGCGAGCTGGGCAGCGTCGCGTCGGCCAGGGCGGCATGAGCGGCCGCGATCCCGACCTGCTCGAGCACCAGGTCGGTCGCCAGGTTGCTGGACCGGGTGATCATCTCCGTCGCCAGCCAGTTGAGCGGCGCCTTCTTGCCGAGCTGTTTCCAGGTCTTCGGCGCCTCGTCCTCGTCCGGGTTCACGCCGAACCGGCCGCCTGCCGCGGACTCGAAGTCGTTGTGCACGGCCACCGGCTGGAACAGCGCCAGTTCACCCGCCTCGACCTTGTGCATCATCGCCATCGCCACCGGCAGCTTCATCGTGCTCGCGGAGTAATGCGTCCGCTCTGCCTCGTGCACGAACACCGGCGTACCGTCCAACCGGCCCAGCCAGACCCCGAACTCACCGGCCCCGTCGACCTGCCGCAGCAGCTCCGCGATTCCCATGCCGCTCACCCAATCACAGCCTGGGACCTGGCAGACTGCCGAGGGTGTCACGGGCAATCGGTCTTCTCATCGGCTTCGCCGCCGACCGGCTCGTCGGCGATCCCCGCCGCTTCCACCCGGTCGCCGGCTTCGGCCAGACCGCCACCCGTCTCGAGAAGCGCCTGTACGCCGATTCGCGCCTCAACGGCACCGTCCACACCGCCGTTCTCGTCGGCGGCACAACGGTTCTGGGCCTCGCAGCCGAGCGGCTCACCCGTCGGCATTCGATCCTCCACACCGCAGTCACCGCGGCCGCGACGTGGACCGTTCTCGGCGCCCGCAGCCTCGACCGCGAGGCCGAAACGATGGCCGCCTTGCTGGAGGAGAAGGACATCCCGGCGGCCCGCGACCGGCTCAGCCATCTGTGTGCTCGCGACGCGACCGACCTCGAGGCCGACGAGCTGGCCCGTGCGACGGTCGAGTCGATCGCCGAGAACACGTCGGACGCGTGCGTCGCGCCACTGCTCTGGGGCGGGGTCCTCGGCGTCCCAGGTCTGCTCGCGTACCGCGCGGCGAACACGCTCGATGCGATGGTCGGCTACAAGTCGCCGAAGTACCTGAACTTCGGGTGGGCGTCTGCGCGGTTGGACGACGTACTGAACCTGTTGCCGGCGCGGGTGTGCGCGTTGCTGACCGGACTCGCGGTAGGTCGGGTGCAGGAGACGACGCGGGTCTGGCGGCGGGATGCGCCGAAGCATCCGAGTCCGAACGCCGGGCCGGTCGAGGCCGCGTTCGCTGGGGCGCTCGGGCTGACCCTCGGCGGGACGAACAGCTACGGGACCTACGCGGAGGATCGCGGCACGCTGGGCGACGGTCCGGCGCCGACGGTCGCCGATGTCCGGCGTACGGCGGCACTCGCACGGCGGGTCGGGATGGCAGCGACCGGCGTCGCGGCGATCGTCGCAGTGTTATCGAGGGGGAAGCCATGGGGCTGAGTCATCGGCCGATGCGGATCGCGTTGATCCGGCACGGCGAGTCCGAGGCGAACCTGGACAAGACGATCTACGAACGCACCCCCGACCACGCGGTCCCGCTGACGGCGCTCGGACACGAACAGGCGGCCAAGGCGGGGCGGGAGCTGCGGGAGCTGTTCGAGAACGAGCCGGTCCGCGCGTACGTGTCGCCGTACCTGCGGGCCCGTCAGACGCTGGACTCGCTCGGGCTGGACGACCTGATCGGCGTACCGCGGGAAGAGCCGCGGCTACGGGAGCAGGACTGGGCCAACCTCCAGGACACCGCGGACATCGAGCGGCAGGAGCAGTTGCGCGACTCGTTCGGGCACTTCTTCTACCGGTTCACGCATGGCGAGTCGGGTTCGGACGTGTACGACCGGGTGTCGACGTTCCTGGAGACCATGCACCGCGACTTCGAGAAACCGGATGCGCCACGCAACGTGCTGCTCGTGTCGCATGGACTCACGATGCGGCTGTTCTGCATGCGCTGGTTCCACTGGTCGGTACGGTTCTTCGAGTCGCTGCGGAACCCGGCCAACGCGGAAACCCGAGTTCTGATGCGGCAACCGGACTTCCGCTACAAGCTGGACCGCCCGTTCGACCAGTGGACACCCTACGAACCAACAGAACGCGAACGGTCGGCCTGGTTGTAGGGTCCTGGGCGAGGGCTACTCGACGGGAGTGATCGCATGGTGGTGGACCAGATCCGCGCGGCAACCCAGGACCTGCTGGCCGCGCTGACGCCGGAGCAGCTGAAGAAGATCACGGCGCCGTTCAACACACCCGATCACCAGACCTGGACCTACCTGCCCGGTGCTGTTCCGGGCCTGGCGCTGACCGAGCTGTCGGCGGCGCAGGAGGCCCTCGTCGTCCGCCTGCTCGAGCTCGTCTACAGCAAGCGCGGTCTGGCCGATTTCCGCGCCGTGATGGCGGCCGAGATCATCGTCCGCGGTCTCGGCGACCCGATGGAGGTCGCGGAGATCGGGGGATGGACGGGCTCGACGGTCGGCGACCGCTACTACCTCCGCGTGCTCGGCGACCCCGCCGGGACCGAGCCGTGGGCCTGGCGGCTCAACGGTCACCATCTGGCACTGCACGTGACGCTGGTGGACGGGGCGATCTCGTTCACCCCGCAGTTCTTCGGGTCGAATCCGGCGGAGGTCCTGTCCGGGCCGCACGCCGGGCGGCGGTTCCTGGTGGCCGAGCAGGACCTCGGCTTCCAACTCCTGCACGCGCTCGAGCCGGCTCAGCTCGACGTTGCACTGGTCTCGGACGCCGCGCCCGACGACATCCTCACCCGCCACGACCCGGTCGCCGACGCGTCGCTCCTGCACCGCGGCCTGGCGTACGGCGACATGACCGAGGACCAGCGCCAGCTCCTGAGCCTTCTCATCGGTCAGTACGTCGGCCGCGCCGCCGGGCCGATCGGGTTGCAGACATGGCGGGACATCACCGAGCAGGGGATCGAGCGTCTGACGTTCGCCTGGGCCGGCGAGACCCAGCAGGGCGTCGGTCACCGCCACTACTACTCGATCGCCGGCCCCACCTTCCTCGCCGAGTACGACAACACCCAGGACAACGCCAATCACATCCATTCGGTCTGGCGAGACCTCCGCAACGACTGGGCCACCGACCTCCTGGCAGCCCACTACGCGATGCACCGCTGAGTGATTCAGTGCATTGGTTGGAACTCGTGGGTCGCGGCCCAGGTGGAGACGCGGTGCCCGAGCCGGTTGCCGTCGTCCATCGCCTGACGGAAGTGCAGACCCAGCCAGATCCTGGCGTTCTTGGTCTCCGCGTCCAGCGCCGCTGCGGTTTCGTAGTGGCGGCTCGTCGAGGTGACCGAGGACGAGACGTCGATGTCGATCGAGCTTGCTCCGAAGAGGCGGCTGAATGTCTCCGATGCGGCGCCGGTGAGGCAGGCGTGCCCGCTCACATAATCCGGGTACGGCGGTGTCGCGACGAGCGGGCTCCAGGTGGGATCGGCTGCGGTCGCGGGGTTGCCGTCGGTGTCCGCCAGCCGGATCGCGGTGATCGGTCGCCAGTACGCGTAGTCGTACTTCGCCCGCCAGCAGGCGATCACAGCATCGGAGGTACTGGTGTTGAGGAGCGCGAAGGCTCGCGCGGTCCGGACGATGTCCATCCCGCTGCTCGCCGTCCGGTCCCGTAGCGCCGCGTTGTACTGCACGGGCACGGGCGCGTTCCAGAACAGTGCGGTTTGGGTCTGTTCGGGGGTCCGGGACGACCCGACGCCGGCGCCCGTCGCTTTCACCTCGGCGAAATCACGGGCGTAGGCCTTCGACGTGATCGGGTCGGGACCGGGCAGCCGTACCTGGGTCGGCGACTTCAGGGCGAGCGGCCGTACGAAGCCGAGCCAGGGAGCAAGCATCGGCGCGAGGAGTTCCGGGGTCGGGCGCCACACACCCGGAGCAGGCGTGACGTCGAGCGTGATGGGCGCGCCACGCCCGTCGTTCGTCCGTGCCGCGATCAGCGACGCTGCCGCGGCCTCGCCAACTCGCTGCCCACGGCTCTTGGCGGAACCGTCGGGGATGCCGCTGAGCGAGGCGGCGTAGTCGGAGGCGAGGTTCGAAGCGGAGGCAGGGAAGTAGTTGCTCAGAACGCGGTACGCCGCCGTGGCGGCCGCGGCTTCGGTCGACGCCTTGCCGTGGACCGAAGGTTGTCGCAGGTACGGCCGGTAGCGTCCCTCGATCGCCACCACTGCGTCGTACACGGCGATCGAGACGAAGCCGTAGTACAGCGTGCCGACCGGGACCGGGGTGGCGTTCTCGGTGAAGATGGTGCGGGTGGCGATCGTGTTCCAGGTGGTGACGACCGCGGGATCGGAACGGCGGGCCGAAGCGTCGGCCGGAACCGTGACGGCCGAGGTGGCGAGTCCGGCGACCAGCACGACGGACGTGGCAAGAGCGTGTTTGAAGCGCACAGGTATCTCCTTCAGTCGAAAGTCGAACGACTTGCGCTGAAGCAACGTTGTGCGCTGCTGGAGGGGGTCAGCGAGTCAAGCCCTCTTCATCCGGCCTAACACTCGTGGTCTAGCGCGGTCAAGCATCAAGCGTTGGCTCTGCAATGCGCTGCGGCGGCGTCGGATAGAGTCGCGACGTCAATCGACGGCATCAGCAGGAACCCGGTGTGAGTCCGGGGCGGTCCCGCCACTGTGACCCGTGAAGGGGAGTCAGGAACTGCCGCCGTCGTACCTGAAGTCGGGGCGTGGATACCCCGGGAAGGAACGCGTGCGCATGCCTGCGAAGCTGCTGTTGCTGTCCACTGCCGACACCGATCTGCTGGCGGCCGCCGCCGCCGATGCCGGGTGGAATGTTGCGAACCCGGCCCGGCTCGAGCTCGCCGGTCTCGGACCGCTGCTCGACGACGCCGAGATCGTCGTCGTCCGCCTGCTCGGTGGGCGCCGTGCGTGGGAGGACGGGCTCGACGCGGTCCTCGCCTCGGGGAAGCCCGCGGTGGTCGTGAGCGGCGAGGCCGCACCGGACGCCGAGCTGATGTCGCTGTCGACCGTGCCCGCCGGTGCGGTCACCGAGGCGCTCGCCTACCTGCGGGAAGGCGGCGCGGACAACCTCCGCAACCTGGCCGGCTTCCTGCGCGACACGCTGCTCCTGACCGGCGACGAGTTCGAGCCGCCGCACGCGCTCCCGACGTACGGCGTCCGCGGGTCCTTCGTCGACGACGACCGGCCCGTGGTGGGGATCGTGTACTACCGCGCGCACGAGATCTCCGGGAACACCGCCTTCGTCGACGCGCTCGCAGCGGCGGTCGCCGATGCCGGCGCGCAACCACTTCCGGTGTACTGCGGGACTCTTCGCGGGCTCGACCCGGCGGAGAATGTCGGGCTCTTCGATCTACTGCGGAAGTGCGACGTACTGGTCACCACTCTCCTCGCCGCAGGCGGCGCCGTGGCGGCGAACGCGAGCGCGGGCGGTGCGGATGACGCGTGGGATGCGGGCGCGCTGGCGTCGCTCGACATCCCGCTGATCCAGGGGCTCGCGCTGACCTCGACCCGCGAGCAGTGGGTGGAGAGCGACGCGGCCGTCAGTCCGCTGGACGCGGCGACGCAGGTGGCGATCCCGGAGTTCGACGGGCGGCTGATCACGGTCCCGTTCTCGTTCAAGTCGTACGACGCCGACGGTCTGGCGCGGTATGCGCCGGACGCGGAGCGGTGCGCGCGGCTGGCCGGGATCGCGGTCGCGCATGCCCGGCTGCGGCACGTTCCGCCGGCCGAGAAGCGGATCGCGCTGGTGCTGTCGTCGTACCCGACCAAGCACGCGCGGATCGGGAACGCGGTCGGGCTGGACACTCCGGCGTCGGCGGTCGTCCTGCTCGGGCAGTTGAAGGACGCCGGATACGACCTGGGCGACCTCGATCTGAGCGAGCTGCAGGGAGCGGACGGGGCCGACGGGCTGATTCACCGGCTGATCGCGGCGGGTGGGCACGACGTCGACTGGCTGACGGACGAGCAGCTGGCCAACGCGGTCGCCAAGGTCCCGCTGTCCACGTACGCCACCTGGTTCGGCCGGGTGCCCGAGTCGTTGCAGGAGGCAATGACCGGGGCGTGGGGCGAGGCGCCGGGGGAGTTGTACGTCGACACGTCGGGTGACGAGCCGGCGATCGCGCTCGCGGCGCTGCGGTTCGGGAACGTCGCACTGATGATCCAGCCGCCGCGTGGCTTCGGCGAGAATCCGGTCGCGATCTACCACGACCCGGACATGGCGCCGTCGCACCACTACCTGGCGGCGTACCGTTGGCTGGAGGCGTCACCCGACGAGGGCGGGTTCGGCGCGCAGGCCGTCGTACACCTCGGGAAGCACGGCACGCTGGAATGGCTGCCCGGCAAGGGGATCGGGATGGCGGCCGGCTGCGCGCCAGACGCCGTACTCGGGAACCTGCCGATGGTGTACCCGTTCATCGTCAACGACCCCGGCGAGGGGACACAGGCGAAGCGGCGGGCGCACGCGACGGTCGTCGACCACCTGGTGCCGCCGATGGCGCGGGCCGAGACGTACGGCGACATGGCGAAGCTGGAGTACCTGCTCGACGAATACGCGACCGTGTCGGCGCTCGACCCTGAGAAGGTGCCGACGTTGCGGGCACAGATCTGGACGCTGATCCAGGCGGCGCAGCTGCACCACGATCTGCACACGTCGGAGAAGCCGGAGGACGACGACTTCGACGAGTTCGTGCTGCATCTCGACGGATATCTGTGCGAGATCAAGGACGTGCAGATCCGCGACGGGCTGCATGTGCTGGGCGGGGTGCCGGCCGGTGAGGCGCGGGTCAACCTGGTGCTCGCCGTACTGCGCGCTCGGCAACTGTGGGGCGGTTCGTACTCGATCGCCGGTCTGCGGACCGCGCTGGGAAACACGTTCGGAGTGGACGAGGCCGAACTGCTCGCCAACCCCGGGGCAGCCGTCGACCTCGCCGACCTCGCGACGCTGGCCGATCTGCCGGCGGTCAGTGGCGCGGACGGCGTCGACATTCTGGAGGCCGTTGCACGGAAGCTCGTGGTGGGGATGGAGACGCTGAGTTGGGACGCGGCGAAGGTCCCGGTCGTGGTCGGCGAGGTCCTCGGCCGGACTTCCCAGCAGGTCGAGGCTTCGTTGACGTTTGCTGCGACCGAGGTTGTGCCGCGGCTCGCGCGGACCGGAGACGAAGTGGCGAACGTGTTGCGTGCGTTGGACGGCCGGTTTGTCGAGGCTGGGCCGTCCGGGTCGCCGACTCGTGGGCTGGTGAACGTGCTGCCGACCGGCCGCAACTTCTACGCGGTCGACCCGAAGGCGATCCCGAGCCGGAACGCCTGGGACGTCGGTGTCGCGCTCGCCGACTCGCTGCTGCAGCGGCACCAGGCGGAAACTGGGGAGTGGCCGCGGTCCGTCGGCCTCACCGTCTGGGGTACGTCGGCCATGCGCACGCAGGGTGACGACCTCGCCGAGGTGCTCTGGCTGCTCGGCTGCCGCCCGGTCTGGGACGAGGCTTCGCGACGCGTCACCACCTTCGAAGTGGTCGGCCTGGAGGAGCTCGGCCGGCCGCGGATCGACGTGACGATCCGGATCTCCGGCTTCTTCCGGGACGCGTTCCCACACGTAGTCACGCTGCTGGACGAAGCGGTGCGCACGGTCGCCGCCCTGGATGAAGATGCTGCTAGCAACTACCTGCGCGCGCACGTGGAGGCAGACGTTGCTGCGGGCAATGACCTGAGGCAGTCGACAGCGCGGGTGTTCGGCTCCAAGCCCGGTTCGTACGGCGCCGGTCTGCTGCCGCTCGTCGACGCGCGGAACTGGCGTACCGACGCCGAGCTGGCGGAGGTGTACGCCGTGTGGGGCGGGTACGCGTACGGCAAGGATCTCGACGGCGCCGAGGCCCGCGGCTCGATGGAACGCGCGTACGCCCGGATCCAGGTCGCGGCGAAGAACGCGGACACCCGTGAGCACGACATCATGGACTCCGACGACTACTTCCAGTACCACGGCGGCATGATCGCGATGGTGCGGCACCTCACCGGGGCGAACCCGAAGGCGTACGTCGGCGACTCCGCCGTACCCGCACAGGTTCGCACCCGGACCTTGGACGAGGAGGCGAAGCGCGTCTTCCGGGCCCGCGTGGTGAACCCGCGGTGGATGGCGGCGATGCGGCGGCACGGGTACAAGGGCGCGTTCGAGATGGCCGCGACCGTGGACTACCTGTTCGGGTACGACGCGACCGCGGGCGTCGTCGACGACTGGATGTACGAGTCGCTGACCACGGAGTACGTCGCCGATCCGGAGATGGCCGAGTTCTTCCGCAAGTCGAACCCGTGGGCACGGCACGGGATCGCGGAACGGCTGCTGGAGGCGGCGCAACGCGGGTTGTGGGCGGAGCCGTCGGCCGAGGCGCTGGAGACGCTGCGAAACGCAGTCCTTGAGACGGAGGGTGACATCGAGGACCGCGGCTGATTGGGTAGACGTATGCCGTCTGAGCCGCTGAGGGTCCTGATCACCAACGACGACGGGTATCGGGCCCCAGGGATCCGGGCGCTCGCGCCGGCGATCGCCGAGCTCGGGTACGACGTACTCGTGGTCGCTCCGATGATCGACGAGAGCGGCGTCGGCTCCGCGCGGGCCGGGATCGTCGACCGGCCGATCCGGACCGCGTCCGACGTGGAGAACGGCGTGACGTTCGTCGGGATCGAAGGCACCCCGGCAGTCGCGGTGACGCTGGCGCAGGCCGGCGCGTTCGGCCCGCCGCCGGATCTGGTGCTGTCGGGGATCAACCGGGGAATGAACATCGGCGTGTCGATCTTCCACTCGGGCACCGTCGCAGCGGCCCTGACGGCGGCCGAGACGGGTACGTCGGCGGTTGCCGTCAGCCTCGACGCGGACGCCCCGGAGCACTGGGCGACCGCGGCGACGATTGCGGGCGAGGCGCTCGGGTGGGTCGCCGGCGAGCCGGCCGGGACGGTGCTGACGATCAACGTGCCGGACCGTCCGCTGGATCAGCTGGCCGGTGTACGGCACGCGTCACTGGCCGTGAACCGGCGTACCCGTCTCGTCGCCACGACAGCTCCGTCAGGCGAACCGATGATCGCCCTGGAGCGCTACCCCCAGGCCGCCACAGTCCCTGGCACCGACGAGGCCCTGCTGTCCGAAGGCTTCGTGACGGTCACACCGATCGTCGGCATCCGCGAGGTCCGCGACGACGCCGCCGCGACCGCTTTGGCGAAGCGCCTGATGCAGTAGGTCCGCTGCCTGGTCAGAGGAGGCCGGCTGCTACCAGGTACTTCCCGACGCGTGCGACCTCGTCGGCGTCCAAGGGGATCTGGGGTGGCGCCATCACGCCGTACTTGATCACGCCACGCAGTTGCAGCGCCGCCTTGAAGGCCCCGAGGGCGGAGGAGCTGGTGCCCATCCGGGCCGGGTCGCCGACCCCGATCAGTTCGAACAGCCGCACCAGCCGTTCCTGCTCGGCCCGCGCGTCCTCCCATTCGCCTGCGGCCGCGTGGCCGTAGAGCTTGACGTAGCCGTGGGGATCCACGTTGCCGAGCCCCGGGACCACTCCGTCGGCTCCCATCCACAGCGCGTTGTCAACGGTCAGCTCGGAGCCTGTGAGCACGCTGAAGTCGGTGATGTCACCCCGGTCGCGCGCCCTCAGGACGACGTTGCGCAGACCGCCGTCGTCGCCGCTGGAATCCTTCAGACCCGCCAGTACTCCGTCGGCCGCGAGCTGCAGCACCAAATCTGCGCCGAGCTTGGAGTGCACCGATACCGGTAGGTCGTAGGCGAACACGGGGAGCCCCGCGGCCGCCGCGACCATCCGGAAGTGGTTGTCGATCTCCGCCGGATGGGTGCGGGTGTAGAAGGGCGCGGTGACGACGATGCCGTCCACACCGGCCGCGACCGCCGTCCGGACGTGGTCGATCACCCGCAGGGTCGCCATGTCGATGACACCTGCCAGCACCGGCAATCGGCCTGCCACGTGGCCCACCACCGTGTCGAGCACCACCCGGCGATGTCCGTCCGGCAGGTACGCCACCTCGGAGGTGGAGCCGAGGACGAACAGGCCGCTCACTCCGCCGTCGATCAGGTGGTCGACCAGCCGGACCAGGGAGGCGGTGTCCACCCGGTGATCCGGCGTGAACGGCGTACAGACAGGTGGGATGACGCCGGTCAGGCGGGCGGGCAGGGTCATGAACGCTCCAAAGCTTGGGTGATCAGGTCATCGGTGGACTCGCGCGCGACCACGGGGTGATAGCAGCGGAACAGGTGCGCCGGGGCGGCGGCATCGGACTCGAACTCGGGCATCGAACCGGAGCAGGTGTCGTCGGCCTTCCAGCAGCGGGTCCGGAACGGGCAGCCGCTCGGCGGCCGGGTGGCCGACGGCACCGGCCCGACCAGCGGGATCGGGTCGATCGGCGAGATCAGGCCGGGGGTCGCCGAGAACAGCGCGCGGGTGTACGGATGCCGCGCCTGCCGGGCGATACCGGCCGCCGGTGCCTGCTCGACGATCCGGCCGAGGTACATGGTGACCACCCGGTCACTCATCCGGCGGACGGTCTGGATGTCGTGCGAGACGAACACCATGGCCAGGCCGAGGCGTTCCTTGAGGTCCAGCAGCAGGTTGAGGATCTGCGCCCGCACGGAGACGTCGAGAGCGCTGGTCGGCTCGTCGGCGACCAGGAGCGACGGCTCGAGTGCCAGTGCCCGGGCGATCGCGACGCGCTGTCGCTGGCCGCCCGACAACTGGCCGGGCAGGGCGTCGGAGACGCTCCGCGGCAGCCCCACCAGCGCCATCAGCTCCCGCACCCGTTCGTTGCGCTGGGCAACGGTGCCGTGACGGTGCACGTCGAGCGGATCACGCAGTACCCGATGAACGGGCAGCCGGCGATTCAGTGCCGTCGAAGGGTCCTGGAAGATCATCCCGGTCCCGGCGCCGATGGCCTCGCGGCGTTCGGCCGGTTTCATCGACCAGATGTCCTGGCCCCGGAACGAGGCCCTGCCCTCGGTCGGTCGCTGGACACCGACCATGACCTTGGCCAACGTGGACTTCCCGCAGCCGGACTCGCCGACCACGCCGACGGTCTCACCGGCGGCGACGGTCAGGTCGGCCCCGGTCAGCGCATAGACCCGGTCTCTGCTGAAGAGACCACCGGACCTGGCTCGGTGCACGACGTGCACGTCCGACAGTTCGAGCACCGGCTCTGTCATCGCAGCGCCTCCTTCTCCAGCGGCTCGGGAAGGTCGAGGGTGACTGCCGGGTGATGGCAGGCCACCAGATGCCGCGCCGGGCGGCCCGTCAGTTCGGGGGCGGTGTCGCGGCACAGATCGGTGACCATCGGGCACCGGTCGGCGAATCGGCACCCGGCAGGGAAGTCGGCCGGCGAGGGCACCACGCCACGGATCTGGGTCAGCCGGGCCGCGCCGGACTCCAGGGACAGGACCGATCCGAGCAGGCCACGGGCGTAATGGTGCGCGGGCTCGCCGACCAGGTCCGCCGTGACACCGGTCTCGACGATCTGACCGCCGTACATCACCACCACCCGATCGGTGACGTCGGCGACCAGTGCCAGGTCGTGCGACACCAGGATCAGGGCGAAGCCGAGTTCGGCTCGCAGCCGCAGCAGCAGCTGGATCACCTGCGCCTGCACGGTGACGTCGAGTGCCGTGGTCGGCTCGTCGGCGACGATCAGCTTCGGTTCCCGGGACAACGCCGTCGCGATCAGCACCCGCTGGCGCTGACCACCGGACAGCTCGTGCGGGTAGCTGGTCAGGGTGCGCTCGGGATCCAGTCCGACCAGTTCCAGCAGGTCTGCCGGAGTACGCCGTCCGCCGCGGCGAACCACCTGCTTCAACTGCGCCTTGATCGTCATCGCCGGGTTCAGCGAGGACAGCGCGTCCTGGTAGATCATCGCCATGTCGTGACCGAGCAGCCGGCGCCGCTCCGAGCGCCGCAGACTCAGCAGGTCCTTGCCGTCGAACCGGATCCGGCCACGGATCCGGGCGCCCCGCGGCTCCAGCCCCATCACGGCGAGCGCGGTCAGCGACTTGCCGCAGCCGGACTCGCCGACCAGACCGAGCACCTCGCCGGGCCGTACGTCGAAGCTGATCCCGTCGACGACGTCCACCCCGTCGTGCCGGCCTTCGAAGCCGATCGCCAGCTGCTGGACGGACAGTATGGGTTCACCGTCCGGCAAGGGCCGCGCTCGTTCCCGCAGCCGCGTCGCCGCCAGGTCCAGACCGGGAAGCTCGACGAGTTCGCCGGAGCCCGGCTGCGCGCTCTCCAGCGCGTCCTTGACCTGCTTCTTGCTCGCGGCCCGACGCCCGCCCGGCGCCGCCCACGCGTCGGAGACGGCCTCGGACAGGATGTTCAGGGACAGCACGGTGATCAGGATCAGCAGTCCCGGGAACACCGTCGCCCACCAGCCACCCAGCAGCACCATGTTCTTGCCGTCGGCAATCACCGAGCCCCAGGAAGGCTCCGGCGGTCGCACCCCGGCCCCGATGAAGGACAGCGACGCCTCGAAGACGATGGCGTCGGCAACCATCACCGTGCAGAACACCAGCACCGGAGCGGCACAGTTGATCGCCACGTGCCGGAGCAGGATGTGCGGGGTGCGGGCGCCGATGATCTTCTCCGCGACCACGTAGTCCTCGCCGTACTGCGCGAGCACGTTGGCGCGGACCACCCTGGCGACGGGCGGCGTGTAGAGGAAGGCGATCGCGATCACGAGGACCGGGACGGATCCACCGAACACCGCCACCAGGACGGCGGCCAGCGCGATCCCGGGGAATGCCATCACGACGTCGAGGAGCCGCATCACGGTCTCGTCGACCGCCTTGCGGGAGGTGGCCGCGACCGCTCCGACGATCGCGCCCGCGGTCAGTGCGAGCGCGGTCGCGCCGAGACCGATCATCAGCGACCAGCGGGCGCCGTACACGAGCCGGGTGAAGATGTCACGGTTCGCGCTGTCGAGCCCGAACCAGTGCGCCCCCGACGGGCCGCCGCCGGCGTCCTCCTGCGTCAAGATGTCGTACGGCGTCAGCAGCGGAGCGAGCACCGCGGCCAGGATCACCACCGCGAGGACCGCGACAGCGAGCCAGGCCGCCGGCGGCAGCCGCTTGAAGTTGATCCCCGGACGGGAGAGTTGCCCGGCCAGTCGTGCGCGCATCACGCAGCGCTCCTCAGTCGCGGGTTGACCAGCAGGTACAGCACATCGACGACGAGGTTGACCACCACGAAGCCGACCGCGATGGTCAGTACGACGCCCTGCACCACGGCCGGATCACCGTCGCGGACGGCATTGATCATCAGCGTGCCCATCCCCGGCAGCGTGAAGATCTGCTCGATCACGACGGCTCCGCCGAGCAGGTACCCGATCCGCAGGCCGAGCACGGTGAGCGGGTTGATGAGCGCGTTCCGCAGAACATTGCGTCCGACCACCACGACCGGCGGCAGGCCGCTGCCGATGGCGGTCCGGACATAGTCCTTGTCGAGCTCCTCGACGACCGACGTACGAATGATCCGGGTCAGTTGCGCGGCCACCGGCAAGGACAGCGCCAGCGCCGGCAGTGCCATCGTCCGCAGCCAGGGCGCGATCCCGTCGGCCGGATTCACGTAACCGCTCGGCGGAAACCAGCCGCGGTCGACGGCGAGGTACTGGATCATCAGTAGTGCGAGCCAGAACGAAGGCGCGGCCACGCCGATCAGTGAGACCAGACGGATCGCCTGGTCCGGCCAGCGGTCCCTGAAGATCGCGGCGACGACACCGAGCAGCAAGGCCAGCACCAGTGCGATCAGCAGTCCCAACAGGGTGAGCTGGAACGTCAGGGGCATCGCGGTGGTGACCGACTGGAGCACCGGCGCCTTCGTCAGCACGCTGGTGCCCAGGTCGCCGTGCAGCAGGTCACCGACGAAGTGCACATAGCGCAGTGGCAGCGGGTCCAGCAGACCGTTCTCCTGCCGGAAGCTGTGCAACTGCTCCTCGGTCGGGTTGGCGCCCTGGAAGTACGCGACCGCCGGATCGTTGTTGGAGAACCGCATCACCAGGAAGACGAACGCGATGATGCCGAGCAGCAACGGAACCAGCAGCAGCAGCCGGCGAACCAGCATTCTGACGATGACGGCCACAGTCGGTTACCTCAGGCCCGCTTCGCCTGCAGCAGGTTGATCCCCGGATAGGGCTGCGCCTTGATCCCGCTCAGCTTCTTGGAGTCCCAGGCCGTCATCAACTCGGTGTGGACGACGGGATACAGCACCGCCTGTTCGGCGACCAGATCGAGGTACTCGTGGGTCAGCTTGGTCCTGGTGTCCGCGTCGGTGGCCCGGACGGCCTCGTCCATCTTGGCGAAGATCACCTTGGCGCCGGCACTGGTCTCCCAGCGCGTGTACTTCATCCACGATCCACCCTGGGTGTAGTTGTAGCGAAGGATCAGGTCCGCGTCGGCGCCGAACTGGTTCGGGTTCGACGCCGCCGCGACCACCTGGTAGTCGGCGTGCTGGTCCATCTTGGTGAACACCGCTGCGGTGTCCTGCGGCTCGAGCGTGGTCTTCACGCCGATCGCGTTCCAGGAGGCGGCGATGGTCGGCAGGCAGTCGACGATCCAGCTCACGTTCACCGCGAGCAGGTTGATCGACAGGTTCGTCACGCCGGCCTCGGCGAGCAACGCCTTGGCCTTCGCCGGGTCGTAGCTGTAGACGGTCTTCGCCTTGGCGTAGGCCGGGTTCTCCTCGTTCAGGAACGACGTACTCGCCTTGCCGCGGCCCTTGAGCGCGACCTCGATCATCTTCTGGGTGTCGATCGCGGTGAACAGCGCCTGCCGGACCCGGACGTCGTCGAACGGCTTGGTCGCGGTGTTGAACATCAGGAACAGGTGGTTCATCCCCTTGCCGCCCTCGACCGTGAGGCCCGAGGTCTTCAGTTGCTCGATGTTGGCGTACGGGATGTTGTCGGAGAGTTGCGCCTCGGCGCTGCCGCCGGAGATCTTCGCGACCCGGGCGGAGGAGTCGACGATGCTCAGCCAGTTCATCTTCTTGAACGCCGCCGGGCGGGGGCCGTTGTAGTCCGCGAAGGACTCGAAGGTGGTGTTCGACTTCGGCTGGTGCGAGACCTGTTTGTAGGGACCGGACCCGACCGCCTTGCCGTTCTTGGCCAGGTCCCAGGCTCCGGCCTGGGAGAAGACGTGCTTGGGCATGATCTTCGCGATGGTCAGCCGGGGCGCCCCGTCGGGGAACGGGAAGTTCAGGACCAGTTCCACGGACTTGTCGTCGACCTTCTTGACCTCCTTCAGCCAGCTGGCGAAGAAGTTGTAGGTGAGCACCTTCAGCTTCGGGTCGAGGATCCGCTGGAAGGTGAAGACGACGTCGTCGGCGGTGACCGACTCGCCGTCGTGCCACTTCGCCCCGTCCCGCAAGGTGAACTTCCAGGAGGTGGCGTTCAGGTCGGCCGGTACCTCCGTGCCCAGAGCGGCGTACGGCTGCCGGGTGATCGGGTCGGTGTCGAGCAGGCCCTCGTAGATGTGCTGCATCGCCGCCATCGTGAAGGCGGAGGCACTCATGGTCGGATCCCAGCTCTGGTTGTTCCCGTAGCCGATCACCGCGGTGACCAGGCCGGTGTCCGCTCCGGCGCCGACGGCTCCGGTCGAGGCGGGGCCGCTGCTGCAGGCCGACAATCCACCAGTGATCGTCGCGGCTGCGCCGAGCGCACCGGAGTACTTCAGGAACGAGCGGCGGTCGAACCCTGTTTGGTTCACGATGCCTCCAGCGGCAGGGGGTGTGGCGGAGCTTCAGAGGAGGTAGGTTATGGGACGTACTACGTCCTACGTCCTATGAGTGCCGACCTTAAGAGTCTGTTTCCGGGTCGGTCAAGACCGGAGGAGACACCGATGGCTGGTCGCCTCAAGCCGAAACGCAGTGACGAGCTCGCCAACGCGATCGCCGACCTGATCATCGAACGCAATCTGGAGCCCGGCGCCGCGCTGCCTCCCGAGAGCGTGCTGATGGACGACTTCAGCGTCAGTCGCAACTCGGTCCGGGAGTCGCTCAAAGCCTTGCAGGCGCTGGGGATCGTCGAGGTCCGGCACGGCTACGGAACCTTCGTCGGCTCGGCCAGCTCGGCGGTGTTGCACCCTTGGCTGCTGTTCCGCACCCGCTCGTCCGGCAGCAGCACCGAGCGGCTGCGGGAACTGCTCGAGATCCGGGAGATCCTCGAGACCGAGCTGACCCGTCGCGCCGCTGGAACCGGCGACGGCGAGCTCCAGCAGAAGCTGTCCGGCTGCGTCGAGCGGATGCGGGTCGAAGGCCCGGACGCGGCGACCGCGGACCGCGCGTTCCACGAGCACATCTGCGACGCGGCCGGGGTCCCGCTGGCCCGCGAGCTGGTCGGCCTGTTCTGGGACGTCTACCGGGCCGTCGAGACCGACCTGGAGACCGTCGCCGGGTCACCAGGCGAAACCGCGGCGCGGCATCAACGCGTGGTCGACGCGATCGCCTCGGGTGATGCCGACCGGGCGGAAGAGTCCGTCCACCTGCACTTCGGCGAGGTCCGCGCCCGCCTCGGCACCGGCCCGTACCGAAGCCGGCCGGCCGATCAGTAGCGGACCGGATGGTCTGCCCGCGTGCGGTCGCCGTTGAGGCAGGCCTTGATCATGGCACACGGTACGTGGTGAGGCCCACGTGACCGGGGTGCGTTGTGGCGCGGGCGGATGTGCCATGATCGGGCCGACGGTTGTGGAGGAACACCGGTGACCAGCGTGCTGGGAGTCCGGGGCGGTCCCGCCACTGTGACCGGGAGCCATGAGCATCAACGTGGCCCGGAAGCCAGGACATCTGCTGCCGTCCGCAGGCTCGCGATTGTCGTGCGCCGGCGTACCGGCCGTAGCGGGCGTGGATACCCGCTCGACGAAAGGGACCACCGCCGATGCGGGCTCCGTTCAGCGGACCGTCGAACTCGTTCCCGTTCACCGCGATCGTCGGAATGGACGATCTCCAGCTCGCGCTGATCCTGGCGGCGATCTCGCCGGCCATCGGCGGCGTGCTGATCCGCGGCGAGAAGGGTACGGCGAAGTCGACCGCCGTCCGCGCCCTCACCGAGATCCTGCCCCCCGTGGACGTCGTACCCGACTGCCGCTTCTCCTGCGACCCCGACCGTCCAGACTCGTCCTGTCCTGACGGCCCGCATGCGGGGGAGCGGTCGGTGCGTGCCGCGCGGTTGGTGGAGTTGCCGGTGGGGGCGACCGAGGATCGGGTGCTCGGGTCGCTGCATCTGGAGAAGGCGCTCGCGGAAGGCATCACGGCGTACGAGCCTGGTCTGCTCGCCGCGGCGCATCGCGGGTTGCTGTACGTCGACGAGGTCAACCTGCTCCACGACCACCTGGTCGACGTGCTCCTCGACGCCGCCGCGATGGGGCGCGCGACCGTCGAGCGGGACGGCGTCTCGGTCACGCACCCGGCGCGGTTTGTGCTCGTCGGCACGATGAACCCCGAGGAGGGCGAGCTCCGGCCACAGCTCCTCGACCGGTTCGGGCTGACCGTCGACGTGGTCGCCAGCCGCGATCCCGCCGTACGCGTGGAGGTGATGCGCGCGCGGCTGACCTATGAGGCAGATCCCGAGAACTTCGTCGCCCGGTACGACGGTGCGCAGCGGGAACTCGCCGAACGCATCGTGAAGGCGCGCGACCTGCTGACCGAGGTGATCCTGACCGACTCGGCGCTCCGGCAGATCGCGGAGATCTGCGCGTCGTTCGACGTCGATGGGATGCGCGCCGACCTGGTCACGGCACGTACGGCGGTCGCCCACGCAGCCTGGTCGGGCCGCACCGTTGTCGAGGTCGACGATGTCCGCGCCGCCGCCAAACTTGCCCTCCCACACCGCCGGCGGCGGAACCCCTTCGACGCCCCCGGCCTGGACGACCAGCAACTCGAAGAAGCAATCAACAACAGCACCCCACCCGAAGACCCCGACGACGACCCGTCAGACCCCACCGACCCTGGCGGGCCGGGCGGCTCAGGCGGTTCAGAAGGGGATGGCGCGGACGGATCGTACGAGCAGGCGGACGCCGCCACGCCATCCACCGACAGTCAGCCCGGTGGTACTCAACCCACCGGGAGTGGTGAGGTTGTGGGGAGTTCTGCGCCGTACAAGGCTCGGCTGCTGAGTGTTCAGGTGGCTGGGGCCGGTGTCGCGGGGCGGCGGTCGCGGGCGATCACCGAGGTAGGGCGTGTTGTGGGCGATCGCGGTCGGGTCGGGCGGGAGGCTGGCAGGCCGCATCTGTTGGGGACGATGCGCAACGCAGCGCCGTACCAGAAAGTTCGCGGGCGGAGCGGCCCAGGGCTGGTGGTTCGGGCGGACGACGTGCGGCTCGCGGTGCGGGAAGGGCGGGAGGGAAATCTCGTGCTGTTCTGCGTCGACGCCTCCGGTTCGATGGGGACGAAGAAGCGGATGGGTGAGGTGAAGACCGCGATCGTCTCGCTGCTCCTCGACGCGTACCAGCGCCGCGACACGGTCGGCCTCGTGACGTTCGCCGGTGCCGCCGCGACGGTCGCGCTGCCGCCGACGGGCAGCGTCGAGACCGCCGTACGACGGCTCGAATCGCTCCCGACCGGTGGACGTACGCCGCTTGCCGAAGGGCTGCTGCAAGCGGCCGAGGTACTGCGGATCGCCGCGATCCGCGACCCGCGCCGGCGCCCGCTCCTCGTCCTTGTGACCGACGGCCGCGCGACCCACGGCGACAATGCGTTCGCCCGCGCCCGCCAGGCCGCCGGATGGCTGGCGCAGCGCGGGATCGCGACCGTCGTGGTGGACTGCGAGCCGCGCCGCGGTATCCGTCTCGGCCTCTCCGCGGAGCTTGCCGCGGACCTCGGAGCGGAGTACCTCGACCTCGGAGACGTTGTCGCAGGCAACCTCATCCGTACGGTCACCGAACGGAAGGCGGCCTGAGATGCCGAAGGGACAGCCGGTCGCCGTACCGGAAGACGGCCTGACCACCCGCCAGCGTCGCAACCGTCCGCTGCTGATGGTGCACACCGGCGAGATGAAGGGGAAGTCGACGGCGGCGTTCGGGATGGCGCTGCGGGCCTGGAACCAGGGCTGGAACCTCGGGGTCTTCCAGTTCGTGAAGAGCGCGAAGTGGAAGGTCGGCGAGGAGGGCGCGTTCAGGGCGCTTGGCCGGCTGCACGAATCGACCGGTGAGGGCGGGCCGGTCGAGTGGCACAAGATGGGCGAGGGCTGGAGCTGGTCCCGCAAGGCCGGCACCGAGGAGGACCACGCCGCCGACGCGGTCGAGGGCTGGCGCGAGATCCAGCGCCGGTTGGCCGCCGAGACCCATGACCTGTACGTACTCGACGAGTTCACGTATCCGATGAAGTGGGGCTGGGTCGACGTCGACGAGGTCGTCGACACGCTCGTCAACCGTCCCGGCCACCAGTACGTCGTGATCACCGGCCGCGACGCCGATCCGAAGCTCCTCGAGGCCGCCGACCTCGCCACCCAGATGACAAAACTCAAGCACCCGATGGACGCCGGCCAGAAGGGCCAGAAGGGCATCGAGTGGTAACCCGGGAAACCACGATGATTCCGCGGGTGGTGGTTGCGGCACCGGCTTCGGGGGCGGGGAAGACGACGGTTGCTGTCGGGTTGATGGCGGCGTTGCGGCGGGCCGGGCATGTGGTGGCCGGGTTCAAGGTGGGGCCGGACTACATCGATCCCGGGTTCCACGCGGTCGCGACCGGGCGGCCGGGCCGGAACCTCGATCCGATGCTGTCGGGGGAGGAACTGGTGGGGCCGCTGTTCGAGCACGGTTCCGCCGGTGCGGACCTGGCTGTGGTCGAGGGTGTGATGGGGCTGTACGACGGTGCGCTCGGGACGGAAGGTTTCTCGTCCACGGCCCACGTCGCGAAGTTGCTGAAGGCACCGGTGGTGCTGGTGGTCGACGCATCGGCGGCGGGTCGGAGCGTCGGGGCGGTCGTCCAAGGTTTCGTTGCCTTCGACACCGAGATCCGCATCGTCGGGGTGATCTTGAACAAGGTGGGTTCGGACCGGCACGAGGCCGAAGTACGAGCCGGGGTCGCGCCGACCGGCGTACCGGTCCTGGGCGTCCTCCGCCGCGACACCCGCCTGACGGTCCCCAGCCGCCACCTCGGCCTGATCCCAGCCAACGAACAACACACCCAAGCCGAACAAGCCGTAGATGCCGCCGCAGAACTGGTCCGCCAAGGCGTAGACCTACAAGCTGTCATCGCCGCTGCCAACTCCGCCTCACCCCACAGCACCACTCCTTGGACCCCAACCGTCGAGCTCAACCCCAACGCGGGGGCACGGCCGGTGGTGGCTGTCGCGGCGGGGCCGGTGTTTTCGTTCCATTACACCGAGACGACCGAGCTCCTCACCGCCGCTGGTGCGGATGTCGTCACCTTCGACCCGCTCGTCGACGCGTTGCCCGAGGCAACCGCTGCTCTCTACCTCGGTGGCGGCTTCCCCGAGCTGCATGCCGAGGCGCTCTCCGCGAACGTCGAGCTGCGCAAACAAGTGGCCGCCGCGGTCGCCAACGGTCTCCCTGTGATCGCCGAATGCGCCGGCCTGCTCTACCTCTGCCGCGAACTCGACGGTCACCCGATGACCGGCGTACTCCCGGCGACGGCCCGCATGACCGGCCGCCTCACGCTCGGCTACCGTACGGCGATCGCCGCGACCAGCACCGCGTTCTTCGACGAAGGACGGCGGGTGCGCGGCCACGAATTCCACCGCACCGCGGTCGACCTCGAGGCCGACGTACAACCGGCCTGGCATCTGCCCAGCGGCGTCGAAGGAATCACCCTTCCCCACGTCCATGCGTCGTACCTGCACCTGCACTGGACCGCTACCCCAGATGTCCCGGCCCGCCTGGTCGCCGCCGCCCGCGAGCGCGCCCGGTGAACCTCGTAATCGGCGTCGGACTCCGCACCGGTACGCCGTACGCCGAACTGCAGGACCTAGCGACCACAGCCCTCCACGAACTCGCGGGCGAGGTCCGACTGGTCGTCACGATCACCGGCAAGGAGAACGAGCCCGCACTGCAACAGCTGGCCGCGCAGCTAGGCGCAGAGCTCCGCACCTTCTCGAACGAGGAACTCGCCGAACAGCCGGTACCAACCCCGAGCGCCCAGGTCGAGCAGCTCAAAGGAACCCCGAGCGTCGCCGAAGCAGCTGTCCTCGCAACCGGCGCCCAGCTCCTCATCCCGAAACGGCAAACCCCCAACGCCACCATCGCGATCGGTGTGCAGCGGGCGGCTGGGTATGACGTGCGGGATCGCGCGGTTGTGCAGCGGGTGATTGCTGAGCGGCGTGACGTACGGCGGGGATTCCTGGACCTGCCGGTTGACGACGCGACGCTCGGGCGGGTGCTGGAGGCGGCGCATCGGGCGCCGAGTGTCGGGCTGAGCCAACCGTGGGACTTTCTGGTGATCCGCGACCTCGCGACCCGCCGCAAGGTGCACGATCTCGCGACCGCGCAACGGGACGCGTTCGCCGCATCCCTCCCCGAGGACCGGCGCGCCGCGTTCGACGGACTCAAGATCGCGGCGATCCTGGACACCCCGCTGAACCTCGCGGTGACCTGCGATCCCGGTCGCGGCGGACGGCACGTCCTCGGCCGGCATGCGGATCCGCGAACGACCATGTTCTCCGCGGCGATCGCGATCCAGAACCTCTGGCTCGCCGCCCGCGCCGAGGGCCTCGGCGTCGGCTGGGTCTCGTTCTTCGAACCCGGTGAGGTCGCCGCGGTCCTCGATCTGCCCGCCCACGTCGAACTGGTCGGCTACCTGTGCGTCGGGTACGTCGACGAGTTCGCCGCGGCGCCCGAACTCGTGCGTTCCGGATGGGCGAAGCGGCGCCCGCTGTCGTGGGCGATCCACCACGAGGAATGGGGCCGCCGCGACACGTCGATCGTCGACGACGCCCGGCAGGCCGCGCAGAACGCCGTACCGGCGACTGGTCAGCGGGTCCACGTGATCGTCGGCGGCGACGCGAGCCAACTTCAACAGTCCGATGCGCTGGTCGTCGATCTGCGGGCAGACCGCCCGCCCGCCGACTTCGGGGTGTTGTGGCGGCCGGCGCGCACACCCGCCGAGGCGGTCGAGTTCGGCGTCGAGATCGCCCGCGACCTCGCGCTGCAGGGCGTCGGGCACCTCGCCGTACAGCTGGATGAGAACTCGGAGCGTGCCGAGTCGCTCGCTCGCGGTCTACAGGTCGGTGCGTCGGCCTGTGGTCTGACACACTCCACGACATGACTGCAGTTATGTACGTGCCCGCGTTTTCGATGAAGCAGCGTGTGACGCTGATGGCGAACAAGTACGAGCTGATCGCCACCAACCCGGACGGCACCGACGGGGCGCTGCTCGCGTTCGCGCAGCAGAAGCGGATGGCGTTCAAGGAGCAGGTGACGTTCTACAGCGACGACACCAAGACCCAGCCGGTGTTCTCGTTCAAGGCCCGCAAGACCATCGACCTCGGGTCCGGGTACGACGTGTACGACGCCGACGGGCAGGCGATCGGCTGGTTCAAGAAGGAGTTCGGCAAGAGCCTGCTCCGGTCCAGCTGGCAGCTCAGCGCGGCGGGCGTCGAGGCGGACGGCACCGAGCGCAACCAGACGATCGCGATCGTCCGGCGGGTCTGGGACTTCGTGCCGTTCATCGGCGAGATCCCGCTGCCGTTCATCTTCCACTTCGACTTCACCGACCGGTCCGGCGGGCAGCCGGTGCTGTCGGTTGAGCGGAAGATGTCGGTCCGCGACCGCTACCGGGTCACCGTCCAGGACGAGCGCCTCGACTTCCGCGTCGCCGCCGCGATGACGGTCGCCCTCGACGCGCTGCAGTCCCGCTGAGTCGTCGGCGTACGACCACGGTCGTACGCCGCCCTCACTCTTTCGGGTGAACCTACCCTGAGTGGGCTTGGTTCCGGTCCGGCCCGGTGCGACGCTGTATCCATGGGCGTAGCACAGCGCAGTCGACGGTGGTTGGTTCCGGTCACGGCAGTCGCGGTGATAGCGGGGGTGGGGACACTCGGACCAGTGGTCGCGGATGCCTCGCCGAAGCTGCCCGGGATCTCCGCGCAGGACCTGCTCGCGAAGGTACAGACGGCGAAGGTCGACGGCCTGAGCGGCACAGTCCGCTCGGACGCGGACCTGGGCCTGCCGGCCATCCCCGGCGCGCCGGCCGGTAGCGAGCAGTTGACCGAGATGCTGAGCGGTCAGCACACCGCGCGGGTTGCGTTCGCGAGCCCGGACAAGGCACGGGTCTCGGTGCTCGACAACCAGGCCGAGCGGGTCTGGACCACCGACGGCAAGTCCGCGTGGGCCTACGACTCGTCCAGGCGCGAGGCCGTGAAGCTGACGGTCCCCGAGCACAAGACGACGAAGCCGGAGAAGGCGGTGCCGTCGTACGACCCGCAGGCGGTCGCCAAGCAGTTCCTCGACGCGATCGACCCGACCACCAAGGTCGAGGTCAGCGGTACCGAGAAGGTCGCCGGCCGGGACGCGTACAAGCTGCGCCTGGTGCCGAAGACCGACAAGACGACCGTGGGTTCCGTGACGCTGGCGATCGACTCCAAGACCTGGGTCCCGCTGGACGTGACGGTGATGCCGCGGACCGGCAACGACCCTGCGCTCGAGGTTGGCTTCAGCACGGTGTCGTTCGACGTACCGGCGGCGAGCACGTTCACCTTCACCCCGCCGCAGGGTGTGAAGGTCACGGACAAGAAGGTGCCGTCGCAGGACCGGCCGAAGCGGGTCGCCCCGAAGCAGGTCGAGCCGAAGCAGGTCGAGCCGAAGCAGGTCGAGCCGAAGCAGCTCAAGCCGGGTACGGCGAAGGCCGGCGAGCCGACCGTGATCGGTGAGGGCTGGGAGAGCGTCGCGATGATCCGCGGTGCGCAGACCGCCCAGCTGACCGGGAACGGGCCGCTCGCGCAGCTGCTCGCGAAGGCACCGACGGTGTCGGGCACGTGGGGTAAGGGCAAGGTGCTGACCAGCAGGATGGTGAGCGCGTTGATCACCGACGACGGCCGGGTCTTCGTCGGCCTGGTCACCCCGGACACCCTGCAGGCCGCCGCGGCGAAGGCCCCCCGCTGAACAGCCAGATGACGAGCGCGCCGATCGTCACCCACGGGCTGACCAAGCGGTTCCACGGCGGCCAGGTGGCCGTGGACGCGGTCGACCTGGAGGTGCCGGCCGGCAGTGTGTTCGGCTTCCTCGGCCCGAACGGGTCGGGGAAGACGACGACGATCCGGATGCTGCTCGGCCTGATCGCGCCGACGTCCGGTGAGGTCGAGCTGCTCGGCGAGCCGATGCCGAAGGCGCACCTGCGGGTCCTGCCCCGGGTCGGCGCGCTGGTCGAAGGACCGGCGTTCTACCCGTTCTGGACCGGCCAGGCGAATCTGCTGCGGTTCGACGCCGCCGACCGCACCGCTGATCCGAAGACCCGGAAGGCACGCGCCGGTGAGGCGCTCGAGCGGGTCGGGCTGTCGAACGCGGCCGGTAAGAAGGTCCGCGCGTACTCGCTCGGCATGCGTCAGCGGCTCGCGATCGCGGTCGGGCTGATGCAACGCCGCGAGCTGCTCGTGCTGGACGAGCCGACGAACGGCCTCGACCCGCAGGGCACCCGCGAGGTCCGGCATCTGATCCAGGAGCTCGCGCGCGACGGTACGACGGTGTTCACGTCGACCCATCTGCTGGCCGAGGTCGAGCAGGTCTGCACGCACGCGGCCGTGATGAGCCGCGGGAAGCTGCTCCGGCAGTCCACGGTCGAGGACCTGCGCGCCGAGCTCCGGCCGCGGCTGGTCGTGCGTACGCCGGATGCCGGGACGGCGGCCGAGACGTTGCAGGGGTTGGGCGTGACGGATCTGAAGACGAGCGGTGAGACCGTCGAGGGCGATCCGGGCGAACTGCCGATCGAGAAGTTCGCGGCCGCGCTGGTCGCCGCCGACGTCCGCATCCACGGCTTCGGCCTGGAACGCCCCAGCCTCGAAGACGCCTTCGTAGCACTCACGGGGGAGGGCTTCGATGTCGCCGAATGAAGTAGCAGCCGAACCAACCGAGGCATTGGCTGTTGGGGAGCGGCCGAGTGCTGGGCGGCATACTCTCGCGTTGTTCCTGTCCGAGTTGCGGTTGGTGTTCGGGCGGGCTCGGACTCAGGTGGGGCTCGGGGTGCTGGCCGCCGTACCGCTGCTGATCGGGGTCGCGATCAAGATCGCCGGCTCGGACAGCGGCGCCGAGGGGTTCATCGGGCAGATCGCCGGCAACGGCCTGTTCCTGATCGTCGCCAGCCTCGGACTGTCGCTGCCGTTCTTCCTGCCGACCGCGGTGACCGTGATCTCGGGGGAGTCGCTGGCCGGTGAGGCCAGCCTCGGCACGCTACGCAACCTGCTCACCGCGCCGGCCGGCCGGTCTCGGCTGCTCGCCGCCAAGATGGTTGCCCTCGCGGTCTTCTGCCTGGCCGCGACGATGACGATCTGGATCTCCGGCCTGATCGTCGGCTTCATCCTGTTCCCGGTCGGCGACGTCCTGCTGCTCTCCGGCTCGACCGTCTCGCTCGGCGAAGGCCTGCTCCGCGCGCTCGGGATCGCCGTCGTGATCTCGCTGTCGCTGCTCGGACTCGCCGGCATCGGCCTGTTCGTGTCGTCGCTGACGTCGACGCCGCTGGCCGCGATGGCGGCGACGTTCGGCACGTTCATCGTGCTCGGCATCCTGACCGCGATCCCGCAGCTGCACGCGATCCACCCGTGGCTGCTGATCTATCGCTGGCAGTCGTTCGCCGACCTGCTCCGCGACCCGCCGTACTGGCACGAGATAGGACGCAACCTGCTTCTCCAAGGCGGCTACCTGGTCGTCTTCTACGCCGCCGCCTGGGCGAAGATCACCAGCCGCGACATAACCTAGTGTCCCGTGACCAGCTCTCTGGATGGCGACCTCGTGGCCGTCCTGCGCTGTCCGGTGTGTGCTGACCGGCTGGCGCTGGACGACCGTACGGCGCGCTGCCCGCGCGGGCACGCGTACGACCTGGCCAAGCAGGGCTACCTGAACTTGTTGCCCTCGGCCTCGAACGGGATCGAGGGCGACTCGGCCGCGATGGTCGGCGCCCGCACGGTGTTCCTGGGCACCGGCCACTACGGACCGATCCGGGACGCGCTGATCCTGCAGGCCGGGCTGGGCGAGGACGACCTGGTCGTCGAGGTAGGCGCCGGCACCGCCTACTACCTGTCCGGTGTCCTCGGCCTGTCTCCGCACCGCCGCGGGATCGCGCTGGACGTGTCGAAGTACGCCGCCCGTCGCGCGGCCCGAGCGGACCCACGGATCGCTTCCGTGGTGTGCGACGCGTGGCGTGAACTGCCGTTGATGGACGGCGCGGCGAATCTGCTGCTGAACGTGTTCGCCCCCCGCAACGCCGCCGAGATGGCCCGCGTCCTGGCTCCTGACGGCCGGCTGCTCGTGGTCACACCGAACCAGCAGCACCTCGGCGAGCTCGTCGAGGTACTGGGGATGGTCAGCGTCGACGAGCAGAAGGAACGTCGCCTGGAGGAGTCGCTCGCGGGGGAGTTCGAGCGCGTCGGCACCGAACTGGTCGAGGAGACGATGCGGCTCGACCGGTCGGCCGTGGAGCAGTTGGTACTGATGACGCCGAGCGCGCGCCACCTGGACTACCGCGAGCTGCTGCAGCGGATCGGCGTACTCCCGGAGCCGATGCTCGTCACGTTGTCGGTGAACTTGTCGACGTGGTCGCGGACCTCCAGCACTCCACAATCGGCCTGACAGCGGTCCGCCCACGCTCAGCCTGCTCGCCGGCGGGCAATTGTGTAGTGCTGGAGGTCCGGTCGGTCAGGCTGCCTGGCCGCCGATGACTTCGCGGGCGACGACGGTTCCGTGGTTCTCGGCCTCGACGTGTGCCTCGGACTCCGAGACCTTGGAGGCGTCGATCAGCTCCTCCATGCCCGGGGTGACCGGGGCGAGGGTGAGCTCCGCGGCGGCGGTCCGGAGGTTCATCCCGAAGACGTCGCCGAAGATGCGCTCGAGGTACGGCGTGGCGTGGTCCCAGCCGTGCTTCGGCGAGCCCGGCCCGTAGCCGCCGCCGCGGGCGAGCGCGAAGATCGCCGGCCGCCCGGCCAGCGGGCGCGAGCCGAAGGCGAGGTCCTTGTCGATCACCAGCAGGTCGATCCACGTCTTCACGTGCTGGGCGATGCCGTAGTTGTACATCGGTACGGCGAGCAGGACCGCGTCGGCGCTCACGATCTCCGCCTTGAGTTCGTCGGCGATCGCCTGGGCCTCGGCGAGCGGCATCCGGTCAGACTCGGCGACCGGCTCCTGGCCCACCTGGGCCGCGGCCAGGGTCGGCCACACGGTGGCGGGCAGCGGGTGCTGTCCGAGGTCACGCCGTACCACGACACCGTCCGGGTGCTCAGCCTTCCAGGCGGCTTCTGCGCTGTCCGCGAGGGCGCGGGACACCGAGCCGTCCAGCCGGATGCTGGCGTCGACGCGTAGCAGGGTGCTCATTCGTTGTTCTCCATAGGTGAGGGGGCGTGCTCGTATTGAGCTGCTTTGAAGATAATCTGTGAAGCAGAACATATTCAAGTCAGATCGTATTCCGAGTGGCGTACACCACGTACGATGGGGACATGCCCAGTACTCCGCCCGACGTCGCGGCCCGAGGTACGCGAGGGGTCGAGCCCGCGGTCGCCAGTGGCGCACCGGTGGAGGCCGACCTCGGCTGGGCGCTGGGCGTCGTCTTCCGGCGGTACGCGAAGGCGTCCGCGGCGGCGCTGGAGGGGTTGCCCGGCGGACCGCGGGGCTACCAGGTCCTTGCGACGACGAGCGCCGAGGGACCGAAACGGCAGCTCGACCTGGCCGCTCAGCTCGGCGTCGACCGGACCGTGATGACCTACCTGCTCGACGACCTGGAGAAGGCAGGCCTGGTGCAGCGCCGGCCCGACCCGGCCGACCGCCGGGCGCGGCTGATCGCGCCGACTGATGAAGGCCACGAGGCCCTCTGTGACCTCGAGCGGCGGCTACGGGCCACCGAGGACGAGATGCTGGGCATCCTCGACGAGTCGGAGCGATCCAGTTTCCGGATGCTTCTGCAGCGGCTGGCGATGAAGGCCAACGCCGTCGACCCGCTGCACAATGCCTGCACCCTCGCCGAAGCGGACGACCCCGCCAACACCTAGTGCAGCGGCACGAAGCCTGACTCGTAGGCGCGGATCACCGCTTGGGTGCGGTCCCGGGCATTGAGCTTGGCGAGCACGTTCGCGACGTGGGTCTTGACCGTCTGCAGGCCGAGGATCAGCTCCGCGGCGATCTCCGCGTTCGACAATCCGCGCGCCATCAGCCGGAGCACCTCCTGCTCGCGCTCGGTCAGCTGGTACCGGTCGAGTCCGCTCGCCGCCGGGGCGCCGACATGGGCGAGAGCAAGCGCGCGGATCGCCTCCGGGAACAGCAACGACTCGCTCTTCGCGACCGTCCGGATCGCCGCGATGATTTCGTCCGGCGGGGTCCGCTTGAGCAGGAACCCGGACGCTCCGGCGCGTAGTGCGTCGTACACGTAGTCGTCGTTCTCGAACGTCGTGACGACCAGGACGCGCGGCGCCGGGTCGAGGTTGTCCAGCAGCAGCCGGGTGGCCTGGATGCCGTCCACCGCGGGCATCCGGACGTCCATCAGTACGACGTCCGCGCCGGTACGACGTACCAGCGGGAGCACCTCCGCCCCGTCGCCGGCCTCACCGACGACCGTGAGGTCCTCCTCGGCGTTGATGATGGCCCGCAACCCGCTACGGATCAGCGGCTCGTCATCGACCACGACCACCGACAGGTTCATGTCATCCCTTCGTCACGCTGACGGGTAACCGCACTGCCAGTTGCCATCCCGGGTCGTCCTGCCAGTCGACCGGGCCGGCGTCGACGGTTCCGCGCAGTACGGCGACCCTTTCACGGATCCCGGCCAACCCGCGGCCGCCCCCGGAGTGATCCGACGTGCCGCTGACCGGGTTGGTCACGGCGAGCCGCAGCCCGGACGCGTCGAGGCAGATCGACAGGTGCACGACCAGTTCGCCGGCCGGGCGTCCGGCGTGCCGGATCGCGTTGGTCAGGCCCTCCTGGACGATCCGGTACGCCTCCCGGGAGACCGCGGCCGGCAGTTCCTCCAGTGCGCCCGACCGTTCGACCTCGATCGTGATCCCGCCGGCCCGGGTGGCGTCCACCAGCCGGTCCAGACCTCCGAGCGTGGTGTGCGGCGAGGTCCGGGAACCCGGTCGCCGGTCGTCGCGGAGCAGGCCGAGTACGTGGTCGAGATCGGCCAGCGCCGCCCGGGCGGAGGTCTCCATCGCGGCCAGCGCGGTCTCGGCGAACTCCGGATCGCTGGCCAGAACCCGGCGCGCGGCCGCCGCCTGGATCGTGACCAGGCTCAGCGCGTGCCCGACGCTGTCGTGCAGCTCCCGCGCGAGACGGTTGCGCTCGGCAAGTGTCGCGGTCTGCTTCTCGAGGAGCTCGATGCGCTCCGCCGCGGTCGGGCCGAGCACGCGGGGCGCCAAGTACGCCAGCAGCGCGCCGACGGCGGCCGACAGCAGGAACAGTCCGGCGAGACCGCCGATCGCCGCGGCCGGCATCCACAGGTCGGTCCAGTTGCCGTGGACGTCGTACGACCAGCCGGGGACGACGTCGCGCGCACCGGGGGAGCGGAACGGAGCGGCCAGCCAGATCGCGCCGAGACCGAACACGATCGTGCTGAGGATGCCGACGACGCCGCCGGCCAGCAGGTGCAGGCAGAACCACACCGTGGTCCGCCGTCGCTGCGGCCAGGTCCGCGCCGGACCGAGCGGCCGCTCCTCGAACCGCACCGCGAGCAGCGACTCGACCGCGATGCCCTCGACCTCGCGGACAGCGGGCAGCAGGCCGAGCACGATCGGCGGCACCAGGGCCATCAGGACCCAGATGGTGCTGGTGGCAACCTTCGGCAGGCCGAGATCGGAGACCACCGCGCCGAGCGCGCTGCCGACGAGGATGAACGCCAGGACCAGCGCCGCGCCGAGCAGCAGGTACACCCAGCGCAGGTACGTCGACGGACGCCACAGGCAACTGATCGCCCGCCACACCCGTCGCGTCACTTCTTGCCCACCTCTCGCACCGTCACATCCTGTCAAAGCCGGGCGAGTGCCACCTCCCTCCCCGGAGGGAACGGAGGGAAACCCGTGATTCCGGACGGACCGGGTGGGTTGGGTCACGAGGAAGTTGAGGGTTTACGCAAATTTGACGGAGTGTCGCCGAGTTCGGTCTCTGCGGGCGTCGCGATCTGCTGCTCAGGCAGGTACGGTCTGTGGTCGGGGCGGGTGCCCGTCCGGTTACAGCATGTGTTTCGGACAGGTATGGGGAACGGCTCCAGGACGGGTGGTCAGCAGGACCGCGAGGACCCGGCGCGGCGGACGTTAAGTCCCCGTGAAGACCCCGCGGGTGAATTGACCACCTTTCAATATTTGATGTTTGATCAAATATCGGGACGAGAGAGGTCGATATGAGGTTGAGGCGTTCCGTCATCGCCCTGATGGCGGTCCTGGGGCTCGCCCTGGTGAGTGCGTGCAACGGTGACGACAGCGGCAAGCAGGCCGACGGCGACGGGCTGCAGAAGGTCAGCTACCTGACGTCGTTCAACACCTTCGGGCGTGAGGCGTACGCGTACGTCGCGCTGGACAAGGGGTACTTCAAGGACGCCGGGTTCGACGTCAAGATCACCCCCGGCAGCGGCACCGTCGACGTGATGAAGCTGGTGGCCGGCGGTCAGGCCGACTACGGCATCGGCGACTTCACCGCGGTCGCGATCACCCTCGCCAAGCAGAAGCTCCCGGTCACCACCGTCGGCATGATCCACCAGCGGTCGATGGCCGCGATCATGTCGCTCGAGGGCCTGGGTATCAACAGCCCGAAGGACCTGCCCGGCAAGACGATCGGCGACCAGCCGGGCTCCACCAACACGGTGATGTTCCCGGTCTATGCCAAGGCGGTCGGCATCGATCCGAATTCGGTCACGTTCCTCCCGTCGCCGCCGCCCGGGCTGCCGACCCTGCTGGCGTCGGGCAAGGTTCAGGGCATCGGCCAGTTCGTGGTCGGCCAGCCGCTGATCGAGAAGGCCGACAAGGACAAGCACCGCAAGGCGATCGTGCTTCCGTACGGCAAGGCCCTGCCGCAGCTGTACGGCAACGCGATCATCACCCGGTCGGACCTGGCCAAGGACCACCCGGACCAGGTGAAGAAGTTCACCAACGCGCTGCTGAAGGGCCTGCAGGACACGCTGAACGACCCGGCTGCCGCAGCGGCGACGCTGAAGAAGTACGTGCCGAACACCGATCTCGACGTTGCCACCGAGGAACTCAAGATCATGAAGGACTACATCAAGCCGGAGGGCTTCAACGGTCCGCTCGGTGACGTCACGGAGGAGCGGGTGCAGAAGGTCATCTCGCTGCTCGAGGAGTCGAAGGCGATCGGCTCGGGCGTGATCAAGCCCGAGGACCTGGTGACGTTGAGCCTGGCGCCGAAGAGCTGAGGTTAGGAGTACTGGAACCGGATGATTCGCCTGGACGGCGTGGGGCAGGTCTTCGACGGACGCGAGGGCCGGGTGACCGCCCTGGAGAAGATCGACCTGCACGTTCGCGGCGGTGAGTTCGTCACGCTGATCGGCCGGTCCGGCTGTGGCAAGTCCACGCTGCTCCGGCTGATCGCGGGACTGCTGCCCCCGACGTCCGGTGCGGTTCAGGTGGCGGGGGAGCCCGTCACCGGACCGCGCCGGGACGTCTCGTTCATGTTCCAGCGGCCGGCGCTGCTGCCGTGGCGTTCGGTGTTGTCGAACGTGATGCTGCCGGTCGAGATCGACAAGGGCACGGGCGATCGCGGCAAAGCGGCGTACCGGGACCGGGCTCATCAGCTGCTCGAACTCGTCGGGTTGCAGGGGTTCGAGCGGCGGCTGCCGCACGAGCTGTCCGGCGGGATGCAGCAGCGGGTGTCGCTGTGCCGGTCGCTGATCCGCGACCCGCAGGTGATGCTGATGGACGAGCCGTTCTCCGCGCTCGACGCCCTCACCCGGACCGAGCTGTCCGAGGAGCTGCAGCGGATCAAGATGGAGCTGTCCACCACGATCGTGTTCGTCACGCACTCGATCGAGGAGGCCGTCCTCCTGGCCGACCGGGTGGTCGTGCTGACGCCGCGGCCGGGCCGGATGCGGGAGGTCGTCGACATCGACATCCCACGACCGCGCAGCCTCGGCCAGAACGCGCACCTCACCGAGGTCGCCGCGATCAGTGGCCAGTTGCACGCGCTGCTGGCCGAGAAGGAGTCCGGCGAGGTGCGCCCGGTCGACGAGGTGCGGCCGCGATGACCCGGCGAACGATGCCGAGGCGGACCTGGCTGACCGATTCCCCGGTGGCCGCCGTCGTACTCCCGATCATCGGCCTGGCGGTCGCGATCGGGTTGTGGTGGGGCGCGACGATCGCGTTCTCGATCCAGCCGTACCTGCTGCCGAGTCCGTGGGACGTGGTGGTCAAGTTCTTCGAGCAGCCCGGCTACCTGCTGCAGGAGACCGGTACGTCGTTGCTCGAGACGATCGAGGGCTTCCTGCTGGCGATCGTGATCGGCGTACCGATCGCGCTGGTGATCGTCCGCTCGGTGGTCCTCGAGCGGCTGGTGTACCCGCTGCTGCTGATGGTGAACTCGATCCCGAAGGTGGCGATCGCGCCGCTGCTGGTGATCTGGATGGGCTTCGGGCAGTGGCCGAAGGTCGTGATGGTGCTGCTGATGTGCTTCTTCCCGATCGTCATCTCGACCGCGCAGGGGATGAAGTCGACGCCGACCGAGCTGGTCGAGCTGATGCGGTCGCTGAACGCGAGCCGGGCGCAGGAGTTCTTCAAGCTCCGGCTGCGGTACGCGATGCCGCAGATCTTCACCGGGTTCAAGGTGGCGATCTCGCTGGCCGTGATCGGTTCGGTGATCTCGGAGTTCGTTGGCGCCACCAAGGGACTCGGGTACGTCATCCAGCAGTCCGGCGCGAGCGCGGACACCACCCTGGCGTTCGCCGCGATCACCCTGCTGAGCGTGATGAGCATCGTCTTGTTCTACGCGTTGGTCCTGCTGGAGCACTGGCTCCTCCCATGGGCCCGGGAGAAGCGATGACTGTACTGATGCCACGCCTCCGGCGCGGCGGGTCATCGGGCTGTAACTCCCGTCCTTCCCTCGTCGCTCCGGTCGCTTCGCTCCCTCCGCTCCTCAGTCCAGGACGGGAGGCCCGATGACCGCTCAAGCCTCTGATGCGGATCGGCGGGTGCTGGTTCGGCCGGAGTGGCTGGAGGCGACCGTGGCGGGGGTGTTCACGGCGCTCGGGTTCGACTCCGCGGACGCGACTGAGATCGCCACGGCACTCGTCGAGGCCGACCTGCGCGGTGTCAGCTCGCACGGCGTGATGCTGGTCCCGATGTACGTCGAACGCCTGAACGCCGGCGGTGTGACCCGGGAACGCGAGCTCGACATCCTGTTCGACGCCGGTGCCGCGATGGTGGTGGACGCCCGCGGCGGGATGGGCCAGCTGTCGAGCCCGCAGGCGATGCGGCACGCGATCGAGCGCGCCGGCCGGTACGGGATCGGCATCGTCTCGGTGCGCAACGCCCACCACTTCGGCGCGGCCAGCCGCTGGGCCATGCAAGCCGGCCAGGCGGGGTGTATCGGTATCGCGATGTCGAACACCACGCCGCTGATGCCCGCCCCGGGCGGCGCGGAACGGCTGGTCGGCAACAACCCCCTCGCGATCGCGGTGCCGACCACGGCCGGCGTGGAGATCGTTCTGGACATGGCGTTGTCGGCTGTTGCCCTGGGCAAGATCAGGCTCGCGGCCTCGGCCGGGCGGACGATCCCGGACACTTGGGCCACCGACCCCTCGGGGACGCCGACGACGGACCCGGACGAGGCCGTGCTCGGCATGCTGTTGCCGGCCGCGGGCCACAAGGGCTTCGGGCTGGCGCTGATGATCGACGTACTCACCGGCGTACTGAGCGGCGGCGGGTGGGGCGACCAGGTCCGCCCGCTGTACCGGGAGCCGGACCGGCCGAACGACTGCGCGCACCTGTTCCTGGCGATCGACCCGGAACTGATGGGCGGCGTGGAGGACTTCAAGCGCCGCTCGTCGGGGCTGGCCGCTCGTGTCCGGGGGAGTGCGACGGCGCCCGGAGTGAACCGGCTGTACCTGCCGGGGGAGATCGAGGCCGAGCGCTCGGCGCAGCAGCGGCGCAACGGCGTACGGATCGAACGGTCGGGACTGGACGGGCTGCTGGCGGCCGCACGCGCGGTCGGCGCCGTCATTCCGTCGGGAGGGATGTTGAGCTGATGCCGAAGACACAGGTTTCCACCGATGCGCTGCGGAGCCCGAACGGGGTGTTCTCGCAGGCGACCACGATCGAGGCGACCGGGCGGCTCGTGTTCGTCTCCGGGATGACCGCCCGCCGTCCGGACGGCAGCATCGCCGGCGTGGGGGACGTCCGGGAGCAGACCCGGCAGGTGTGCGAGAACGTGAAGTCGGCGGTCGAGGCCGCCGGCGGCACGCTCGCGGACGTCTGCCGGGTGGATGTGTACGTGCGCAACATGGAGGACTTCGCCAAGATCCACGAGATCCGGGCGCAGTACTTCACCGAGCCGCTGCCGGCCTCGACGATGGTCGAGGTCAGCAAGCTCGCGCACCCGGACTATCTGATCGAGATCAACGCGATCGCCGTGATCGCATGACCAGGGGGTGAACTCGTGATGCGTGGCGTTGAGTGGACTTGAGATGAAGTACGTGGTGGTGGAGTACGCCGGGAGCGAGCGGCCCGGCGTACTCGACGGTGACTCGGTTCTGTTGCTCGATGCAACGGATCTGACCGAGGTGATCGCCGGTCCGGCCGAGGTGGTGGACAAGATCCCTTACAGCGAAGAGATCTTGCGTGCGCCGCTGCGGCGGTTCCGGCGCGACATCCTGTGCACCGGGTGGAACTACTGGGACCACTTCGAGGAGAGCAAGGGCAAGCGCGAGGGCCAGGACGTGGACCGGCCCGAGCACCCGACCTTCTTCACCAAGGGTCCGGACGTGGTGATCGGCCCGTACGACGATATCGCCTGGGACCCGGCGATCTCCGCCAAGTGGGACTACGAGGCCGAGGTCGCACTGGTGATCGGCAAGACCGGCAAGAACATCCCGGTCGGCGAGGCACTCGACCACGTCTGGGGTTACACGCTGGCCAACGACGTGTCGCAGCGGGACCTGCAGCGTGCGCACGGCGGGCAGTGGCTGAAGGGCAAGAGCATCGACGACACGATGCCGCTGGGTCCGTGGATCGTCACCGCCGACGAAGTGGGCGACCCGCAGGACATCCACCTGCAGTGCCTGGTGAACGACGACGTACGGCAGGACGCGTCGACGCGGCAGATGGCGTTCGACGTGGCCACGCTGATCAGTGAGCTGTCTTTCGGTATGACGTTGCGCCCGGGTGACCTGCTGCTCACCGGTACGCCGGCCGGCATCGGGAACGCCCGCGAGCCACAGGTGTTCCTGCAGGACGGCGACGTGATCGTCACCCGGTCCGACAAGCTCGGCTCGTTGCGTAACCGGGTGACGCGGGTATGAGCGGGCCTTTGGAGCTGTTGCCGGGTGCCGGCAAGGGAGGTCGCCGTACCCTCGCCGAACACGCGGCCGCGGAGCTGCACCAGCTGATCCTGTCCGGCGAGCTACCCAGTGGTACGCCTCTTCGCCTGGTGGAGCTGGCCAGCCGGCTCGAGATGAGCCAGATGCCCGTGCGTGAAGGGCTCCGTCGGCTCGAGGCACTGGGCCTGGTCGAGATCATCCCGCACCGTGGCGCGTGGGTACGGGACCTGTCGCTGGCGGACCTGCGAGACACGCACGAGACGCGGCTGGCGTTGGAGAGTCTCGCCGTACGCGCGGCTGCGGCCCACTTCACCGAAGAGGACCTGACGAAGGCAGCGGCCGCACTGGCCGAGCACCTCCGGTTGTCGCGCGCGGAGGACTCCGCTGGTGCCCGTGAGGCTCATGCGGACTTCCACTTCGCGATCTACCGGGCCAGCGGTTCGCAGTGGTTGCCGCGAGCAATCGAGCCGGTGTGGCAGAACAGCGAGCGGTACCGTTTCGGCAGCCGTCCCACCGCATTCCTGATCGAGCGGAGCCGGCAGGAGCATCAGGCGATCTTGGACGCGTGCGTGGCACGGGACCCGGACGCGGCAGAGCAGGCGTTACGTAGTCACCTTGCCGGCGCGTTCCAGCGGATCACCGAGACCATGACATCGAAGCAGGCATCGAAGCAGAAGGAGACGCCGTGAAGGTGAGCTTCGACGCGACCGGTGAAGTCGTGGTGATCACAGGTGGCGCCCAGGGCATCGGTGCTGCGCTGGCCACCGCGGTGAACGCCGCAGGCGGTACGGCGGTTGTCTTCGACGTCACAGCGCCGGCTGGCGGCGTCCAGCACGTCAAGGTGGACGTGGCTGACCGGTCTGCGGTCGAGGCTGCGGTAGCGGGTGTGCTGGAGCGGTACGGGCGTATCGACGGTCTGGTCGCCGGTGCGGCGGTGCAGCCGCGGTCGACGGTGCTGGAGATGGATGCGGCCGAGTGGACCCGGACGTTGCAGGTGAACCTGGACGGGGTGGTCTGGGCGTGTCAGGCCGTCGTACCGCACATGGTGGCGCGGCAGTCCGGTTCGGTGGTGGTGTTCACGTCCGGGATGGCGTCGACCGGGTTTGCGGGCGCTGCGGCGTACGCGGCGAGCAAGGCGGCGCTGGTGGCGTTCGCCAAGACGCTGGCCGTGGAAGTGGCCGGCGACCGGGTCCGGGTGAACGTGGTTGCGCCGGGGGTGATCGACACCGAGCAGTTCCGCGGTGCGAACGCCGGTGCGGACCGGGAGCACTGGCAGGACACCATAGGTATCGGCGACCCCGAGGACGTGGTCGGCCCGTTGCTGTTCCTGCTGTCCGACGCGGCCGCGATGACCGGGTCCGTGCTGACCCGGGAACGCGCTTTTGCCAAGCTCACAAGCTTCGTGGAGTGAACGAGTGAACCAACTGCCTGTTGCCGTGGTGGGTGCCGGACCGATCGGTCTGACCACCGCGCTCGGTCTCGCGCACTACGGCATCCCGTACGTGCTGCTGGAGGAGGACGCCGTCCTGTCGTCCGACACCAAGGCCGGTACGACGCTCAGCCGGACGCTGGAGATCTGGAACCGGTACGGCGCGGTCGACGGCATCCTCGGTGCCGCGCTGCGGATCGACGAGATCGGCGACATCGACCGGGCCACGAACACTCCGCGCGCCTCGGTGCAGCTGGCCGAGCTCGTGAACGACACCCAGTTCCCGTTCGTCATCAACCTGCCGCAGCAGAAGATGGAGCCGCTGCTGGCGGCAGCTCTTCCGGAGCCGGTGCGGACGCAGCACCGGATGACGTCGTTCGAGGTCCGCGACGATCGCGTCGTACTGCAGCTGGAGACCCCTGACGGTCCGCAGGAGCTGGAAGCGTCGTACCTGCTGGCGTGTGATGGTGGGCGTTCGCGGATCCGCGATGCGCTCGGTGTGAAGGTGGTGGGGGAGACCCTGCCGGAGCGGTACATGCTGATCGACGTCGTGGTGGACCTGGACGTCGACAACGCCAGGGACTACCCGTACCTCGCGTACTTCGCGGACAAGTCCGAGTGGATGGTGCTGATCCGGCAGCCGGACAACTGGCGGTTCCTGTTCCCGCTGGCGGCTGGCGCCGACGCGCCGGGTGACGAGGACCTGCTGGTGAAGGTGAAGCAGTTCATCGGTGAGGTGGACCGGATCGAGCTGCTCGGCTCGGTCGTCTACAACGTGCACCACCGGGTCGCCGAGCAGTGGACCAAGGACCGCAAGGTTTTCCTGATGGGCGACGCGGCACACCTGATCACGCCGATGTGGGCACTCGGTCTGAACACGGGTGCGCTGGACGCGTCCAACCTGCCGTGGCGGCTGGCCTGGGTACTGCGTGGCTGGGCTGATCCGTCGTTGCTGGACGGCTATGAGCGAGAGCAGCGGCCGGTGGCGATCGAGGGCTCGGGCGAGATGGCGGAGGCGGCCCGCAAGTACATGTCCTTCCAGCGTGGTGCTGTCACCGAGGACACGGGCGCGTGGGCCACGGCGTACAACAGGACGCTGCTGAGTGTGCGGCTGGACGTCGAGGGTAAGGGCGACTGGTCGATGGTGGCCACGTCCGCCGCGCCGCCTGCCGTACGGGCGGGGGACCGGGCGCCGGACCTGGTGCTGCAGAGCCCAACCGGTCGTACGTCGATCCACGACCTGTGTCGCGACTCGTTCGTGGCGCTCTACTTCACCGACGTACGGCGTCGGCCGGAGGTCCCGGTGAACGAGTCGCCGGCGTTGCAGCACTACGCGGTGTCCCGATGGGACGCCCCGCACGACTCCGGTCTGCGGGACAGGGCGCTGTTCGATCCGGGCAGCATCGCCACCAAGAGGTACGGCGTACCGGCGGACAGCGTCGTACTGATCCGGCCGGATGGTCACATCGCCGCGGTTGCTCCGATGGGTACTGGTGTGGCGGAGGAGCTGTACACGCGGGTCACGGGTCGGGAGGTGCCATGAGTTTCGACCAACCGTTGCAGGAGATCCTGTTGCAGACGGACGACCTGGAGTGGGTGGAGAAGTCGCTGGACGGGCTGTCCCACAAGATGCTGTGGCGGGACCCGGTGACCGAGGCGTCGATCGCACTGGTGCGGTTCGAGAAGGGCTCGGGCATCCCGTCGGAGCACAAGCACGCGTCGAACCAGTTCATGTTCTGCCTGTCCGGCCGGTACGTGTACCTGCCGACCGGGACGACGCTGACCAAGGGCAGCTTCTACTGGAACCCGAAGGGCGTCGTGCACGGTCCGACGCGCGCCGAGGAGACCTCTGTCCTGCTGGAGGTGTACGACGGTCCGCACTACCCGGAGCGTCCGGACTTCTACGACAACGACGAGGACGCCCGCTGACATGGCCGGTTGGGACGTCCACACGCACCTGATCCCGCCGACCGTGCTGGCGGCGGCGCATCGGGGTGAGTTCGGGCTGTCCGTCGACAGCGGTTCGCTGGTTGTCGACGGGGAGCGGCTGCCGCTACGTCGGCTCGCCGACCCGGCTGCACTGCTGCACTGGATCTCGTCACAGGACCTGGACGGTGCTGTGGTGTCAGTGCCGCCGGCCCTGTTCCGGTACGACGAGAGCCTCGAGTGGACCGAGCTGGTGAACCAGGGGCTCCGGGAGCTCGCCACACCGCAGCTGCGCGTCCTGGGGCACCTGCCGCTGCTCGACCCGGCAGCACCCTCTGTAGCTGCCGGACTGGCCAGTGAAGGCGTCTTCAGCGGTTTTGCCCTCGGTACGCCGAGCTACGCCGGGCTGGATCCGGTGTGGCGGGTGCTGGACGCGCTGGAGGCGTTCACGCTGATTCACCCGGGACACAGTGACGACAAGCGGCTCGATTCGTTTTACCTGTCGAACCTGTTGGGGAATCCGTACGAGACCGGACTGGCGGCGGCTTCGCTCGTCTTCGCGGACGTGCCGGGGCGGTTCCCGGGAATCCGGTTCTGTCTGTGCCATGGGGGTGGTGTGACGGCGGCCGTCGCCGGACGGTGGCAGCGCGGGATCGACCAGGAACGCCCGGGGATCAAGCCGGTGTCCTTGCCGGTGGCCGAGGCCCTGCGCCGCTTCTACGTCGACGACCTGGTCCACGACGACGCCGTACTGGAGTTGCTGACGAAGACGTTCGGGCCCGAGCGGGTGCTGGCCGGGAGTGACTGGCCGTTCCCGATGGGCAGCGACGAGGTGTCCACAGTGCGAGCCTCAGGGCGGTCCGCCACGGTCGAGATGCTGACCCGGCCGCTGGCGAAGGAGGTCGCCGAGTGGTGAGACATGTGTTCCGTCTGGTCGAGGTTGTGATCAGATATCAAATCGTGGGGAACGGGGTAGAGGCGTGAGTACACGGGGGACTGTTTTGCGCAGTCATGGACCGGGGGAGCAGCTGAAGGCCGAAGAGGTCGAGCTGACCGCCGGTCCGGGTGAGACGTTGGTGGAGATGCGGCTGGCCGCGGTAACTCCGCTGGACCGGTCGACACTGGCCGGAAAGCAGCCGCCCGTGTCGTCTGGGCCGTTCGTGCCTGGCTCCGAGGGAGCCGGTGTGGTGGTGAGCTCGGACGCTTTTGAGGCCGATACGCCCGTGGTGGTCCGTGGCGAGGGTGTCGGCGTGACCCGGGACGGTGTCTGGGGCCGGTACGCCGTCGTACCGAACGCCGCCGTACACCGGCTGCCGTCGTCGCTGGAGCCGGGTACGGCGCTCGCGTTGATGACGCCGGTGTTGACGGCGCACACCGCCGTACGACGGGTTGCCGACGTACAGGAGGGCGAGACGGTCGTGGTCACCGGCGTCACCGGTCTGGTCGGGCACATGTGTGCTGCGATCGCACGGTCGGCCGGTGCGTCCCGGGTGATCGGTCTGGTGTCGCTGGACGACCGCTCCGACGGTGCGACCGGAGTGGTGGATCAGGTGGTCCGTGTGGACGGTCTGGGACAGGTGGGTCGGGAGCTGCCGTGGTGCAACGCAGTCATCGACACCATGGGTGGTCCGGTGGCCGGTGGGGTGCTCGGACACATCTCTCCGGGCGGACGGATCGCCGTACTCGGCTACAAGGCCGGTGAGTTCACCACGATCGACTTGCACCAGCTGATCGGCCGGGACCTGCGGGTGCTGCCGGTGAATCTGCAGCGGACTACGTTGGCACCAGATGCTGTCGGTCAGGCGCTGGCCGACATCGCAGGGGTGTCCTGGCGAGCGGACTATGACGTCGTACCGGCAGAGCGGATCGGTGACGTGCTGGACCGGCCTGCAGGCCGGGTTCTGCTCGACCTGACGGGTCTCTGAGAGAGTGCCGGTGGCCTAGACCACTCATGTTTGCTGGGCTTTCAGCTGAGCAATCTGTGGGCGAAGGCCGCCAGATACCCGGTCGGCGGCTACGGTACCTCCAGAGCTGAATAGGAGAGAGGCAGCCCGCTACTGATGATCCGACGACTCGAGCTCACGCCTGGGGGACCCACCGGGCGTCGTACGCTCGCCGAGGAAGCTGCCGCCGAGCTGCACGAGCTCATCCTGTCCGGCGAACTTCCCAGCGGTACGGCGCTCCGGCTGGAGGAGCTCGCCAAGCGACTGGACATGAGCCAGATGCCGATCAGGGAAGGGCTCCGGCGGATGGCGGCGCTCGGACTGGTCGAGATCGTCCCGCACAAGGGCGCCTGGGTGCGTGAGCTGTCGATGGAGGACCTTCGCGACACCCACGAGACCCGGCTGGCGCTGGAGTCGCTGGCAGTCCGTGCGGCGGCGACACGGTTCTCCGACTCGGATGCGGCGGCCGCCCGGACCGCACTGGCCGAGCACGTCCGGTTGTCGAAGCTGGGCGACAACATCGCGTCCCGGCAGGCGCACACCGAGTTCCACTTCGCCATCTACCGGTCCGGCGGCTCACGGTGGCTGCCGCGGGCGATCGAGCCGGTCTGGCAGAACAGTGAGCGCTACCGGTTCGGTTCGCGGCAGACCAAGGCCCGGATCGAGCAGACCCGCCGCGAGCACCAGGCGATTCTCGACGCGTGCCTGGCGCACGACGAAGAGGGTGCGGAGGCAGCGCTGCGCGAGCACCTCGAAGGCGCCATGCAGCGCATCACCGAGACGATGGAGCGTCGCTCCAAGCAGTGAGCTCCTCGAACCGGTCCTGCTGCCAGCCGGTCGCGTCGAACACCGCACGCAGCAGCAGTCCGTCGCTGCTCGCCCGGTGCACTCCTAGGAGCTCTTCGAGCGGCTTGCTGCCCAGGCCGTCGTAGTACGCGTCCAGTGCCTGCCGCCGTCGCTGCTCGGATGCTCCGCCGATCTCCTCCAGCGGTGCATCGCACCCTTTGACGTGGCCTGACCCGACCTGCTGACCCGGTGCGAGTTGCTGGATCAGTTGCTCGCCCGCACGCACGTCCTGAGCTCGCACGCGTGCACCCAGTGCACGACAGTCGACGTGCTGGAGTGCGCGCTGCACCCCTTGTGAGACGGCGATGTGGTCCGGGTGACCTGTCAGCCCGTCACTGCCTACTGTGAGGATGAGCTCCGGCTCGACCACGGCGGCCGCGACCTGGATCGCTTCGGCCAGGTCGCCCGGCGATGCCGCGGCCAATGACCGTGGTCCACCGCGACCGCCGTCGTCGACCCACTGGTCCACCGCTCCCAGCCAGTCCCACTCGTTGATCCCGAGCAGTGCGCAGGAGACGCCGAGGTGATCGAGGGCTCCGTGCATGCCGGCGGTAGCGACTCGCAGTACGACGTGCCAGCCCTGCTCGTTCAGCACGGACGTGGCGGCGCCGGTGGCGAACACCTCGTCGTCGGGGTGTGCGTGGACCACTAACGCCGTACGCATCTAATCAGCGAGATGTGCTGGGAAGCCGCCGGTGGCGATCGGGCTCCAGCGCTCCGGGGTGATGCGGATGAGGCACTTGCCCTGCTTCACCATCGCCTCGCGGTACTCGTCCCAGTCCGGGTGCTCACCGGAGATGGAGCGGTAGTAGTCGACCAGCGCCTCCACTGCGTCCGGCAGCTCGATCACCTCACCGCTGCCGTCCACCTGCGCCCACGCGCCGTTCCACTCGTCCGACAGCACGACCACGCTGGCCTTGCCGGCCCGCTTCACGTTCGTGCTCTTCGCCCGCTCCGGGTACGACGAGATGACGATCCGCCCCTCGGTGTCCACACCACCCGACACCGGCGAAGCCTGCACCGTCCCGTCGGCCCGGGTGGTCATCAGCAACATGTGATGACGCGGCCGCACGAACTCCAGCAACTCGTCGAGCCCAACCTTGGTATTGGTCGCAATAGTCCTCGGCATGCCTCCACCCTATGCGCTGGGCAGTTGCAGATCCGCTGGGGTGACGAGGTGCTCCAGCTCGTCGTCGGTGAGCTGGTTGATGAGGTGCTTGGCACGTTGAGCCTGCGGCGTCGTGGGCAGAGCACCGTCGAGCAGATCGGGAAGGAAGAGCTCGTAGCCGGCCCGGGCACGGGGCGAGTAGCGGTGGCGGGTGCGGGCTACTGCCGAGGACACGCGGATCGCGTGCTCGTTTCCGGGAGGTACGCCGGGGCGGTCGGTCTCCCGTGCCGCGAAACGGAAGCCGTTCGCCTTGTCACAGCTCGGGCACCCGGAGTCGCCGGCGCCGAGCGTGGAGCCGCAGTCCGGGCAGGTCAGCTGGTTCAGCGCGCCGTCCACGATTCGCCAGTCGAACTCGGAGGTGTCCTGCAGTACGACTTCGGCCAGCTCGTGCGGTTCCGCCGTACCTCCGGAGTCCCTGCAGAAACTGTCCCAGGCGGCGTCGATACTTTCCTCGACCTGCCGCAGCGCGGTGGTGAACCGAGGGTGATCGACACGTCGCATGCCCCGGACTCTAGTCAGCCTCGGGCCTGTGGACGACCGGATTGACTTGTTCGAACAGGTGTTCGAACATGGAGTTATGGCGGGGAACGAGGCAGCGGCGAGTCGGGTCACGGCGCTTGATCAGGCGCGGCTGCTTCTTGCTCAGGCCAAGGACCGGAAGTCCGCCCTGAAGGCTGCCGCCGGGGCGCCTTCGGTGGCTCGGGTGCAGCAGGCGTTGGATACGGCGGGGGTGGATCGGGAGCTGCCGACGCATCCGGCGGTGGGTGAGCTGCTGGCGGGGGCGAGCCTGCGCGGCGGTTCGGTGTACTCGGTGCGGGGGAGTGCCGCGCTGGTGATGGCGCTGATGGCCGGGCCGTCCGCGGAGGGCGCCTGGTGCGGTGTGGTCGGCGTGCCGTCGTTCGGGGCTGAGGCGGCGCGCGGGCTCGGGGTGGACCTGGAGCGTCTCGTGCTCGTTCCGGACCCGGGGCCGGAGTGGCTGAGCGTCGTCGCCGCGCTGGTCGACGCACTGACCGTGGTGGTCGTCCGCCCGCCCGGCGAGGTGACACCGGGGGAGGCGTCCCGGCTCGCCGCGCGGCTCCGGACCCGCGGCGCGATGCTGATCGCGTACGGGTCCTGGCCAGGCAGCGAGGCCCGGTTCGAGATCGAGAGCAACACCTGGACCGGTCTCGGCGACGGCGAAGGTCTGCTCGCCGCCCGGCGCGCGACCGTCGCGGTGACCGGCCGCCGTGCCGCCGTCCGGGCTCGTCACGAGCTCTGGCTGCCCGCCCCCGACGGCACGATCCGCTCCACCGGGACGGCGGAAGCCCGGCCAGAGGAGTGGGCGGACCAGATCGGCGCGGTGGGCTGATGAACGGGCTGACGAATGGGCTGACTCGGACGATGGTGATCTGGGTGCCGGACTGGCCGGTGGCGGCGGCCGCGATGGCGACCGGGCGATCACCGGACGAGCCGATCGCCGTACTGGAGAAGGGAAAGGTGCTCGCCACCTCCGCCACCGCACGCGCCGAAGGAGTGCGACGCGGGCAGCGGGCCCGGGACGCGCAGTCGCGGTGCCCGGAGCTGGTCGTGCTGAAGTACGACCCGGTGATCGACGCGCGGACGTTCGACCCGGTGATCTCGTGCCTGGAGGCGATCACGCCGGGGGTGCAGGTGATCCGGCCGGGGATGTGCGCGTTGAAGGCGCGCGGCCCGGCGCGGTTCTACGGCAGCGAGGAGGCGGCCGCGGAGAAGCTGCTCGACCGGCTCGAGACGTACGACGTGCACGGCGGCCGGATCGGGATCGCCGACGGGCCGTTCGCCGCCGAGCAGGCGGCCCGGGTGAGTTCCGCGCGGACCCGGGTGCACGTGGTGCCGCCGGACGGTTCACCGGAGTTCCTCGCGCCGCTGTCGGTCGACGTACTCGAGCAGCCGACACTCACGGACCTGCTGCGCCGGCTGGGATTGCGGTCGCTGGGTGCGTTCGCGCAGTTGCCCCGGACCGAGGTGCTGACCCGGTTCGGTCCGGACGGCGCCTTCGCCCATCGGCTGGCCCGTGGGTACGACGATCGCCCGGTGACGGGTCGGGAGATCTCGCCGGAGCTCACCCGGACGCTCGACTTCGAGCCGTCCGTGGACCGGGTCGACCAGGTCGCGTTCGCGGTCCGGGCGGTCGCCGACGAGCTGGTCGTCCGGCTGACCGAGCTCGGGCTGGTGTGTACGACGCTGCGGGTCGAGGTCGGCACCGAGTCCGGACGGATCCACGAGCGGGAGTGGCTGCACCCGCGCTGGTTCACCGCGGCGGACGTGGTGGACCGGGTGCGCTGGCAACTGCAAGGGAGCGGTACGGCGACCAGCGAGCTGACGTCACCGGTCGTCCGGATCCGGTTGATCCCGGACCAGGCGGATCCGGTCGGCGCGCATGTCGACGGATTGTGGGGCGGCGGTCCGGACGAGCGGATCCACCGGGCGTTGTCGCGGGTGCAGAGCATGCTCGGTCACGGTGCGGTGGTGTCGGTGGTGATCGGCGGCGGTCGCGGGTTCGCGGAGCGGCAGACGCTGGTCCCATGGGGCGATCCGGTGGTGCCTGCACGGTCACCGGACCAGCCTTGGCCCGGTGCGATCACCGGTTCGATCGGCACGGCCAAGCGCTGGCCGGCACTGGCGCCGACCACGGTCTTCCCGGAGCCGATCCCCGCGAAGGTGTTCGCCGCGGACGGCGCTCAGGTCTCGGTCAGCGCCCGCGGCGAGCTGTCCGGCGTACCCACCTCGTTCACCCTGCTGCCCGCCCGCGCCCCCGGCGTTCAAGTTGCCGACAGCAACAAGATCCACCCGATCACCGCCTGGGCCGGCCCCTGGCTCACCGCGGAACGCTGGTGGGACCCCAGCACCGAGTCCCGCCAGGCCCGCTTCCAGTTCCAGACCGCCGACACCCGGGCCTGGCTCTTCACCCTCCACCGAACCACCTGGCAAGCCCAAGCCACTTACGACTGATCAACCCGCCACCATAGGTTGGACGTATGCATCGGAGTCGGGTTTCCACGTTTCTGATCGACGTCAAGCGGGACGAGGTGCCGGACGCGACAGCGTTCTGGTCGAAGGCTCTCGGCGTACGGACGTCTTCGCCGGAGGGTGAGCCGCAGTTCATCAGCCTGCACGACGCGGTTCCGGGGTACGTGACCGCGATCCAGTCGGTCGACGACGAGCCGCGGTACCACCTGGACATCGAGACCGACGACGTACCCGCCGAGGTCGCCCGCCTGACCGGGATCGGCGCGGTCGAGGTTGCGAGCTGGCAGGGGTGCCATACCCTCCGCGCCCCGGGCGGTCATTTGCTGTGCGTCATCCCGGTGCACAGCGACCCGGCGTACTTCGAGCAGCACGCGACCGTCTGGGGCAGCGAGTAAGAGCTCAGGCGACGTGGACGGCGGGAGGTTCGGCGAGCGCGAAGAGGCGGTCGAACACCGCTACCCGGTCGAACTGCAACGCGTACGCCCGCGCGCGCCGCTCGGCCTCCGCCCGCTGCTCGCGCGTCCAGTCGCACACGACCTCGTCGAGCACGGTCCGCAGCGTGGCCGGGTCACGTTGCGGCACCAGCAGGGCCGTATCACCGACCGCCTCGGGTACACCGCCGGTCGCGCAGGTGATGACCGGCCCGCCGCCGGCGAGAGCCTTCTCGACCAGCGCGATCCCGAACGTCTCCACGAACTCCGGCTGCTCGCGGGTCGGCAGCACGAACGCCGCGCTCCCGGCCATCAGCGCCGGCTTCTCCGCGTCGTCCACGTCGGTCAGCACCCGCACCCGCTCGCCCAGCCCCGCCGCCGCCACCCGCGCAACCACCTCAGCTTCCTGCGGCCCGCGCCCGGCCAGGACCAGTTGCACCCGCTCGGCCGATCGCGATCCGGCGTAGGCATCGATCAGATCGTCGACCCCCTTCGCCGAAGCGATCCGTGACAGGAACAGCACGTACCCGTCCCGCGAAAGGCCGCGCCGGGTAAGAGTTTCGGCGATCCTGTCCTCGGTGAGCGACAGGTAGGACCAGGAGTCGACCGCCGGGTAGGAGATGGCGATCCGCTCACGGCACAGCTGCGCGAACGTCGTGCCGTGCATGCCGTCGAGGGTCGCCGCCGAGGCCACGATCAGGTCCTTGGTGTACTCCGACACAGCCACGCAGTGGTCGGCCGCGAGGTAGACCGACAGGATGTGCGCGGCCGCCCCGAACCGGCCGGTGTTTACGCACTCGCGCACCACGTTGGTGATGTCGGAGCCCACCGCCTCAGCCACCGTGATGACCTGTGCGGGCCCGATCCGGCGCGCCACCTGGACGGCCTCCTGTACGGCGATCGCGTGCGGGCTCAGGTAAAGCGACATCGCCACCGTCGGCACCCCGTCACTGAACAGCTCGACCAGCCGCCCGATGAGCCCGGACAGGTAGCGCCCGTCCGGAACCCGGTAGTCGCCGACGGGATCGGGCCGCTCCACGGTGATGCCAGGGCTGTACGGCAGCACGCGATCGAGTGGTTTCAACGGCAGCCCGGCTGCCTCCAGCGCGTCCAGCGGCCAGGTCACGATCCGTACGTCGTCGAAGCCGCGGGTGAGCGCCACCTCGGCGAGGCACCGGGCCTCACCGGAGTGTCCGCAGATCACCGGGTCTGCGCGGACGACAATGACCAGACGGCGGTTGGGTGTGGATGGGATGTTCATGCCTCACCTCCAGTGGTGTGCAGTGGGTCGGATGTGGATGGTGGCCTGATCCGGGTGCCCCAGCCGGAGGGCTGAGGGCCGAGCTCGATGTGCAGGTTGCGGATGTGCCGCAGTTCCCGGCCGGAGATCCAGGGGCGTTCGAGTGTCTTGCCGTCCACCGCGATGGACTGGACGTAGGAGACCGGTCCGCCTGCCTCGACCGGTTCGAATCCTGTTGTGGTGATGGACAGTTCGCTGTCCGGCAGCCGGGTTGTGGATTCCGCCACGGCCGGCGCGCTCACCAGGAACAGGTTCTGCCCAGCCACCGGGAACAGTCCGAGCGTCGCCCACACGTACCAGGCGGACAGCCCGCCGGAGTCGTCATTACCTGGCAGCCCGCCCCGGCCGGTGCCGAACTGGTTGGCGATCGCGGCATGCACCACCTCGGCGGTGCGGTCCGGCCGTCCGGCGTAGTGGTAGGACCACGGCGCCTCGTAGTCCGGTTCGTTGTTCAGCCCCTCGAACCGGGACAGGGCGTATCCGGCGTCCATCTCGGCCACGCTCGGCGCCACCCCCGGCTGGGTGACCGGTACGGCGCCGTACCCGAAGAACTGGTCGAGCAGCCCGACGAACGCCTCGTCGCCGCCGGCGAGCGCGATCCGGGCGCGCATGTCGTGCAGGAGCCGGAAGGAGTAGTTCCACCGGCCGCCTTCGTAGAACGTCGAGTCGCGCAGCAGGCCGGTGCCCGGGTCGTACGCCGCCCGCCAGCCATGGGCGAGGTCGCGCATCTGCTGGGCCAGCGTCCGGTCGCGCAATTTGCCGGCGATCGCCGCGGTGCAGTGGTAGGCGTATGCCAGGTCGAGGGTGTGGCTGATCGGGTGCGCCACACCGTGCACCAGGTAGTCCTCGCCGTACGTCCGGCGCAGGTCCATCTCCAGGTGCACCATCGCCCAGTCCCAGTCGATACCAGGCAGATCGAGTTGGCACAGGTCGGCCAGGAACGTGTGCGCGAGCGCGCTGCCCTGCCGGGAGAACCGGTCCGCGCCCTTGGCCATCCGGTAGCCGATCGGCAGGTTGCCCTCCTGCTCGCAGATCGACAGCAACGAGTTGGCCAGCGCGACCGACCGCTGCGGGAACAGCGTGGTCATCAGCGGTAGCTGGGTGCGGTAGATGTCCCACATGGTGCAGATGTCGAACGCGTACGGGCCCTCGGTCGTCGATGACGGGCTCTCGTCCGGGGCAAAGCACGGCTTGACCAGTGAGTGATAGAGCGCCGTACCGAAAACCGTCGCCTGGTCGTCGGACTCGGCCTTGATCTCAACCTTGCCGAGGTGGTCGCGCCAGGTGGCCGCCGTACGGTCGCGCCGCCCGGCGAAGGTGGTCCGGGCGCGGCCGACGTCCGCGTGCAGGTTGTCGCGAGCCGTCTCACACCCGCGCAGGGAGAACCCCAGCCGCACCTCGACGGTCTGCTCGGCGCGCGAGGGGCCCATGAACATCAGCCCGAACGGTCGCAGGGTGGTGGGCCGGATGTAGTCGAAGTCGAGGCGGGTGCCTCCGGGCATCAGGCGCCGGTCGTACCACAGCAGTTGCCGCCAGCCGGGGGCGTCGACCTCCAGGTGAACGGCAAGCGGCACACCCTCGACGTGGATCTCGCCCTGAGCCACGCCTGGCTCCAGCATCGCCAGGTGCGCCTTCAGCGGCACGGTCCGGCTGTGCGGGATGGCCAGGCCGCCGGTGGACGCGTCGATGACGATCCGGGCGGCGTCGTTCGCCGGGAAGGTGTACCGGTGGACGGCCGACTTGGGCCCGACCGTCACCTCGCAGCGCACCCCCGAGCTCAGCGTCGCCGCGTAGTAGCCGGGCTCGGCCACCTCGTCCAGCAGGTCCCACGTGGTGCCCAGGTCATCGAGCGGGCCGAGCATCGGCGTGACCCGGAAGTAGTTGTAGTACTTGCGGATCGCGCCGGTGCCGGACTGCTGGAAGTGGGTGAAGCCGGAGGCGACCGGGCGGTCGTACAACAGGTCGGGCACGCCCTCGGTGTTGAAGTCGTACAGCCCGTAACCGGTCGGGTAGGCCCCGGAGTACGGGCAGGCCGACACCATCCCGAACGGGTGCATGGCGCCCGGGTGGGTGTTGCCGACCTGCGGCTTGGGCCACCACCAGGTCGCGCCCAGGCCCTTGGGCGTGGGCAGGTCGGTGGCACCGGTCCCGATGAACGGGTCGACGTGCTCGTACATCGCGGATCACCGCCTCGCGCGGCTGAAGTGGACTCTCAAAGTAGGAAGCGTGTGTTTCAGCCGCGTGTTCGAAGGAGTCGGGCAGGTTACGACCGGGCCCGTCGGCTGGCAGCAGAAACCTGTGATCGGGCCTTACCGCCCGGTCTACGCTCCGAGACATGACTGAGCTTGCGGCGACGTTCCAGCAGGAGGCAGTGGCGGAGGCCTATCAGCATCGGCCGCCGTACCCGGACGAGGTGTTCGATCGGCTCCTGGAGCTGATCGTCGACGAGCCGCGGCGCGTGCTCGACATCGGCGCCGGCGAAGGCGCGATCGCGCGGCCACTCGCGCCACGGGTCGAGCACGTCGACGCGATCGACTTCTCGGCGCCGATGGTCGCGGCGGGCAGGCAGCGCCCGGGCGGCGACCACCCGAACCTCACCTGGCAGGTCAACCCGATCGAAACCGCCGACCTCGACGGCCCGTACGCACTGGTGACGGCCGGGGCGAGCATTCACTGGATGCCGTGGGAGGAGACCTTCGCGCGGATCGTCCCGCACCTGACCCCGAACGCCCAGCTCGTCGTCATCGAGCACGGCCCGGTGGACATGCCCTGGTGGGACGGCGTCGTACAGGCGATCCAGAAGCATTCGCGCAAGAAGGATCACGATCCGAAGTACAGCGTCGTCGAGGCGATCCGGGACCGCGGCCTGCTCGATCTAACAGGAACGGCGCGGACCGCAGCCGTCACCTACCGCCAGAAGGTCGTGGACTACGTCGAGCAGTTCCACTCGACGTCGAGCCTGGCGCGCGACCTGATGACCACCGACGAAGCGGCCGACTTCGACGCGATCGTCGAGGACGCGGTCCGCCCGTACGCGAAGGACGGCCTGCTGGAGTTGACGATCCAGGCCGAGCTCAGCTGGGGCCGGCCGAAGATCGCAGGTTAGCCGCGCGCGACTGCAGGTAGCGCTGCTCGGGAAGACTCTGGGTGAGCCGCGCGGCGAGCTCGTACGCCGACCGCGCGGCAGCCCCTTCGCCGGACAGCTCGAGCAGGTGCGCCCGTACGGCGGCCAGCCGGTGGTGCTCCTTCAACGCCGGATCCACATCGTCGAGCAACGCCAGCCCGGCGGCCGGGCCGTGCACCATCGCGACCGCGACGATCCGGTTCAGCGTCACCATCGGACCCGGCGCGGTCGCCTCGAGCAGTTCGTACAGCATCAGGATCTCGCGCCAGTCGGTCTCGTCGGCGTCCGCCGCCGAGTCGTGGACCGCGGCGATCGCCGCCTGCAGCTGGTACGGCCCGACCGGCGCCGACCGCAACGTCGACTCGATCAACTCGGTGCCCTCGGCAATCACCGCCCTGTCCCACAACGACCGGTCCTGCTCCGGCAACGGCACCAGCGCACCGTCGGCCGTCGTACGGGCGGGCCGACGCGCGTCGGTCAGCAGCATCAACGCGAGCAGCCCGGACACCTCACCCTCAGCCGGCAACGAAGCGTGCAGTTGGCGCGTCAACCGGATCGCCTCCGCACTCAGTTCGACCCGGTGGAGCGACGTACCGGATGAGGCCGTGTAGCCCTCGTTGAAGACGAGGTAGAGCACATGCAGTACGGCGGCCAGCCGCTCGGGCTGCTCCGCGGCCGGCGGCATCGCGAACCGCGCACCCTGGAGCTTCGCCTTCGCCCGGCTGATCCGCTGCCCGATCGTTGCCTCCGGCACTAGAAATGCCCGCGCGATCTCACCGGTCGTCAACCCGCCGACCGCGCGCAGCGTGAGTGCCACCTGCGACTGTGGTGTCAGTGCCGGATGACAGCACAGCATCAGCAACGTCAGCGAGTCGTCCTCCGACGACGCAGGCTCCGGGGGACTCCACGACGCGACGGTCTCTTCCCGCCGCGTCCGGGCCGCCTCGTTCCGCAGTACCTCGATCCGCCGCCGCGAGGCGACAGTGATCAGCCAGCTGCGCGGATTGGCCGGAACACCTTCACCCGGCCACTGCAGCGACGCAGCCAGCAAGGCCTCTTGTACGGCGTCCTCGCAAGCGTCGAAGTCGCCGTACCGCCGGACCAATGCGCCGAGCACCTGTGGCGCCTGCTCGCGGAGCAGCTCCTCGAGCATCAGCTGAAGGCGCTGAGGTCGCGTACGGGTCGCACTTCCACGACGCTGAACGGTGCCTCCGGGATCTGCGCGACGATCTCCACCGCGCGATCCATCGAGTCGCAGTCCAGCAGATAGAACCCGGCCAGTTGCTCCTTCACCTCGGCGAACGGACCGTCCGTCGTCATCGGCTTACCGTCGCGGACCAGGACCTGTTTGGTCAGCTCGGGGGCGTCGAGCGACTCCGACGCGACCAGCTCACCCTGCACGGCGAGCGCCTCGTGCAAAGCGGCGTACCCGGCCATGCCTTCCTTCTTCTGTTCGTCGGTCATCGAGTCCCATACCGCCCGGGACTCCGGGTTGCCGTAGATCAGTACCAGGAACTTCATCTGCTCAGGGTAAGCATCACCCTTGGGTATCGATCGGGTCACCGGTTCGTCGCGGGCGTAGCGGCAGGGAAAAACGGCGCGTTCTGGTATCAGGGGAAAGTCGGGGCCTGCCCCGGGACGCCGGGCGTAAACCTGTCGAGGCTCCCCAGTAGAGTTACAACGGGTATCCAGGGTGGAGAGAGGGAGGGGTCGCGTGCCGGACTTGGAAGTGTCCGACCGGGTGTGGACGATCCCGAACGCGCTCAGCTTCCTGAGGTTGCTGGGGGTGCCGCTGTTCCTGTGGCTGGTCCTCGGACCCAAGGAGGACGGCTGGGCGCTGCTCGTGCTGGCCATCTCCGGGTTCACCGACTGGGCCGACGGCCAGATCGCCCGCCGGATGAACCAGACCAGTCGCCTGGGTCAGATGCTCGACCCGGTGGCCGACCGGCTGTACATCTTCGCGACCGTCATCGGCCTGGCCTTGCGCGACATCATCCCGTGGTGGCTGGCGATCGCGCTGCCGCTGCGGGACCTGCTGCTCACCTTCACGCTGCCGGCACTGCACCGCCGCGGGTTCAACGCGCTGCCGGTGCACTTCCTCGGCAAGTCCGCCACGTTCTGCCTGCTGTACGCGTTCCCGCTGCTCCTGCTCGGCGACGGCGACAGCACCCTCAACCTGCTCGCCCGCGTGTTCGGCTGGGCGTTCGCGATCTGGGGGACCGGTCTGTACTACTGGGCCGGCGCGCTGTACTTCGCCCAGCTGCGGCACCTGATCCAGACGGTCAAACCGATCAAGGACTCGGCCGGGTGACCCAGCAAGCCCCCGAGCAGACGACACCGAAGCCGCGACGCGTCGACGCGTCGATGTCGCTGCTGAACAACCTGATGGCGCATCCCCTCGACGAGGGGTACGCCGTCGCGGCCCGTTCCGAATCTGCCAGCAAACAGACCCGGTCCCGGCACCGGGTGATGCTGGTGGTGGCCGCCGCCGTACTGGGCTTCCTGCTCGCGGTCGCCGCCGCGCAGAACTACCGCAGCGCACCGGAGGCGGAGAAGCAGCGCAAGGAGCTGATCACCCGCATCAACCAGGCCGACAACCGGTTGACCGAGCTGCGCAACAACCAGTCCCGGCTCGCCGACGAGGTACGCCGGTTGCAGGCGAGCGGACTGAGCAACGACAGTACGGGCGCCGCGCTGCAGCAGAAGCTCGACGACCTCGAGCTGCAGACCGGAGCGATCGCGGTGACCGGCCCGGGGATCAAAGCGGTGATCGACGACGCCAAGGACGCCGACGCGAAGGAAGGCCGGCTGCTCGACGTCGACCTGCAGCAGCTGGTCAACGGCCTGTGGACGTCCGGCGCGGAGGCGATCTCGGTGAACGGTCACCGGATCACGTCGCTGACCGCGATCCGCGGTGCGGGCAGTGCCATCACCGTTGACTACAGTTCGCTGACCCCGCCGTACACGGTGCTCGCGATCGGGGACACCGCGACCATGCCGGCCCGGTTCGCCCAGAGCTCGGGCGGGCAGTGGGTGCAGTACCTGGTGAGCAACTTCGATGTCCGGATGACGATCACGACGGAGGACTCCTTGCTGGTGCCGGCCGATGCGACCATCGCGTTGCGCTACGCGAAGGTGAGAACGAGATGATCGCCGTACTCGGGCTGGTGATCGGTGTCGTCGTCGGTCTGCTGGTGGCGCCCGACGTACCGGACTGGGCGCAGCCGTACCTGCCGATCGCGGTGGTGGCCGCGCTGGACGCGGTGTTCGGGGCGCTGCGCGCGTTCCTGGACGGGATCTTCGACGACAAGGTGTTCGTGGTGTCGTTCGTGTCCAACGTGCTGATCGCGGCCCTGATCGTGTACCTGGGCGACCAGCTCGGCGTCGGTTCGCAGCTGTCCACCGGTGTGGTCGTCGTCCTCGGCATCCGCATCTTCACCAACATGGCCGCGATCCGCCGGCACATCTTCCGGGCCTGAGCATGAGCGACGAGAAGCCGGACAAGCCGGAACAGCCGGAGAAGGCCGAGCAGCCTGTGGTCGAGCAGCCGCAGCCGCAGACCCCGACGCCGATGCCGAAGCCGCGGACGCCGAACCTGGCGCTGCGCCGGTTGCGGGCCGGGTTCAAGCCGTCCCGCGGCCAGGCGATCGTCGCCGTCGTGCTCGCGCTGGTGGCCTGTGTCGCGGTCGTGCAGGTCCGGGTGAACCGGGCCGACGACGGTTACCAGAACGCCCGCCGGGAGGACCTGATCGCGATCCTCGACGGCCTCGGGCAGAACACCCGGCGGCTGGAGAGCGAGATCGCCGACCTGGAGGAGCGGAAGAACTCGCTGTCCTCCAGCGCCGACAAGGCGCAGACCGCCCGCGAGCAGGCCGAGGCCCAGGTCCGCACCCTCGGCATCCTGGCCGGTACGCTGCCCGCGCAGGGCCCGGGGGTCCGGATCACGCTGAACGACCCGCAGGGCAAGATGACCTCGAGCAACCTGCTGGACGCGATCGAGGAACTGCGGGACGCCGGCGCCGAGGCCATCCAGATCAACGGAGCGGTCCGGGTGGTGGCCAGCACCGACTTCGTCGACGACGCCCCGGGGATCGGGATCGACGGCCAGAAGGTGAACGCGCCGTATGTCATCGAGGCGATCGGGGAGTCCCACAACCTGTCCGAGGCGGCGAACTTCCCGGGCGGTCTGGTCAGCGAGGTGACCGGCCCGCAGGTGGGCGGAACCGCCGAGGTCAACGAGCTCGAGAACGTCGCGATCACTGCCTTGCACGCGCCGGAGGAGCATCGTTACGCTCGCCCGGCGCCCAGCCCCACGAAGTAGAAACGAGGACAAAGGTGTACCCCGAAGACCTGAAGTACACGGCCGAGCACGAGTGGCTGAAGGCCGGCGAGGAAGGACCTGTGCGGGTCGGCATCACCGACTTCGCGCAGGACCAGCTCGGTGACATCGTGTACGTGCAGCTGCCCGACGTCGGCAGCGTGGTGCGGGCCGGCGACGCCTGTGGCGAGCTGGAGTCGACCAAGAGCGTGAGCGACCTGTTCGCCCCGGTGAACGGCACGGTGACCGCTGTCAACGAGGCGCTGGCCGACCAGCCGGACCTGGTGAACGGCGACCCGTACGGCGAGGGCTGGCTGCTCGACATCGAGGTCGAGGACACCGCCGAGGTGGCCGCGCTGATGGACGCCGAGGCCTACCAGGGCCAGCTCGACCAAGGCTGATAAGTTACGGACCTCAACCGCTGGTCGAGGGTTGAGGTCCCTCTGTTTGTTCCAGAAAGTCACACTGTTACCACGGGGTCTATCGAAAACGTCGCCGGACCACCGGCGATCGGGAGGATCACAGCATGCCGTTCTGCAACCAGTGCGGGCACGAGAACTCCGAGGGCAGCCGGTTCTGCTCGCAGTGCGGAGCGATGCTGCCTGGCGCGGACCGCCCGGCGGCAGCCCCGGCGGCTCCTCAGCCGGCGCAGCAGCCGACGCCGGGTGTCACCGACACGGCGATGCTGACCCCGATCGGTGCCGAGCCGGAGCCGGAGCGTACCGGCGAGCCGCTGTCCGCGGACGACGCGGCCGCGGTCGGCGCGCTGCCGGCCGGGTCCGCCCTGCTGATCGTCCAGCGCGGTCCGAACGCGGGCAGCCGCTTCCTGCTCGATGTCGACGTCGTCACCGCCGGCCGGCACCCGGACAGCGACATCTTCCTCGACGACGTGACGGTCTCGCGCCGGCACGCCGAGTTCCGCCGGGACCCGTACGGCGTGAAGGTCCGCGACGTCGGCAGCCTGAACGGCACGTACGTCAACCGTGACCGGATCGACGAGGTCCAGCTGACCAACGGCGACGAGGTGCAGATCGGTAAGTACCGGCTGGTGTACTACGCCAGTGGCCAAGCCTGATCCCAGCGCACCTGAGCCCACCGGCGATGCGCCTGCGGGCGGCCGCGGCATCGGAGAGGTGCTGCAGCTCCTGCAGGCCGAGTTCGCTGACGTCACGATCTCCAAGATCCGCTTCCTGGAGGCCGAGGGGCTGGTGACGCCTGCCCGCACGGCGTCCGGCTACCGCAAGTTCAGTGCCGCCGACCTCGACCGGTTGCGGTACGTGCTGACCGCGCAACGCGACCAGTACCTGCCGCTGAAAGTGATCAAGGAACACCTCGGTGCGATCGACCGCGGCCTGCAGCCGGCCGCTGCCGGTCCACCGGTCGCGCCGAGTTCGTTGCCGCAGACACCGGGTCAACCCGTCGCGGACGACTTCGGTGCCGCGAGCACCGAGCTGCGGCTGACCCGGGACGAGTTGCTGGCGGCTGCCGGCGTACCGTCCGAACTGCTCGACGAGCTGGAGAGTCACGGCCTGGTGGTAGCCAGCGGCAACCACTACGGCGGCGACGCGATCGTGATCGCGCAGGTCGCGGCCGAGCTGGCGGCGTACGGCCTCGAACCGCGGCACCTGCGGGCGTTCCGTACGGCGGCGGACCGCGAGGTCGGCCTGATCGAACAGGTCACGGGCCCCCGCCGTACCGAACAGACCGCGGAGCTGGCCGCCCTCACCGTCCGTCTGCACACCGCGTTGGTCCGCTCGCGCCTCCCGCGTTCGTAAGGCTGTCCACAGCGAACCCCCGTGGGCCTGCTCGGGGCTTCCCCTCGGAGTAGGCTGAACGTGTGCGCGAAGTCGACGTGGTCGGAGTCCGGGTAGAGATGCCCTCGAGTCAGCCGATCGTGCTGCTGAAAGAGGTCGGAGGTGAGCGGTATCTGCCGATCTGGATCGGTGCTGCCGAGGCGAGTGCGATCGCCTTCGCCCAGCAAGGCATGGAGCCGCCCCGGCCGCTGACCCACGACCTGTTCGCGGAGACCATCCGCGTCCTCGGGCACACCCTCAGCCAGGTTCGCATCGTGAACCTGACCGACGGCATCTTCGAGGCGATCCTGGTGTTCGACGACAAGACCGAGATCTCGGCCCGTCCGTCGGACTCGATCGCGATCGCGCTACGGACCGGCACCCCAGTGTTCTGCGCCGACGAGATCCTCGCCGAGGCCGGTATCCCGGTCCCGGAGAGTGAGACGGACGGCGCCGACGAGGTGCAGGAGGAAGAGGAGGTCGAGCGGTTCCGGGAGTTCCTCGACCAGGTGACTCCGGAGGACTTCGACAAGAGCTGAACCACCACCCGAAACCCAGGTAACGATTCGTACGGCGGTCGCGACACGCTCCCGGCTCGATGCGGTTGTCGTTGACCCGGTTCGGGCGGCGGCTTACCGTGAAGAAGTCGTGGGGTGGTGTCACTCCACGGAGATGGCTCGTTCCAGTCGGTATCCAGGGAGGCTCAGGCGTGACACGCACCGGGGACACGGATCTGACGGCGCAGTCGACGTCCGACGCGCACGCAGAGGCGGCCGCCACCGCCGGCGTTCAGGGTCTGCTGTTCGACGACGACCTGCGGCCTATGCCGGAGGACGTCGGGTTCCGCGGTCCGACGGCCTGCGCCGCGGCCGGGATCACGTACCGGCAGCTCGACTACTGGGCCCGCACCGGCCTGGTCTCCCCGTCCGTCCGCCCGGCGACCGGCTCGGGGACGCAACGGTTGTACGGCTTCCGTGACGTTCTGTTGCTGAAAGTGATCAAGCGTCTGCTGGACGCCGGGATCTCACTGCAGCAGATCCGGACGGCGATCGCGCACCTCAGCAAGCGCGGCTTCGACGACCTGACCCAGATCACGCTGATGAGCGACGGCGCGTCGGTCTACATGTGCTCGTCGCCCGACGAGGTCATCGATCTGCTGGCCGGCGGCCAGGGTGTGTTCGGGATCGCGCTCGGCGGTGTCTGGCGCGAGGTCGAGGGTTCGCTGTCCGAGCTGCCGACCGAGCGGGCCGACGGTCACGACGAAGGCGACTCCGAAGGCCACAGCGGCGACGAGCTCGCCGCCCGCCGCCGCGCCCGCATGACCGGCTGACCCTGTCCGAACCGTTCCGGGATTCCTGGTAGCCTCGAGGCAGCCGTTCACAGCACTCGGGAGAGACCCGTGTCATCGGGCGCCGAAGGGGCAATTCCTCCCCGGAACCTCTCAGGCCCATGGACCGAGTGTCGCAGGCGACTCTGGAGCGCAGCGCGCGTGACAGAGGGGGAGGCCACCGGCAGCGACAGTCAGCATCGGAGCCTCTAGTGAACGACACCCCTCAGCTTTCGGCGACCTTCGCCGACCGGCACATCGGTCCGCGCCCGGACGAGATCGCCCGGATGGTCCAGCTCCTCGGGTACGACGACGTCGACGCGCTGATCGACGACGCGGTCCCGGCGTCGATCCGCTCCGCCGAGGCGCTGCGGCTGCCCGAGCCGGCCTCCGAGGTCGATGCGCTGACCGAGCTCCGTCAGCTCGCGGCCCGCAACACCGTCGCCACCTCGATGATCGGCCAGGGGTACTACGGCACCTTCACCCCGTCCGTGATCGTTCGCCGCCTGGTCGAGAACCCGGCCTGGTACACGGCGTACACGCCGTACCAGCCGGAGATCTCCCAGGGCCGGCTCGAGGCGCTGCTGAACTTCCAGACCGTGGTCTCCGACCTGACCGGTCTGCCGACCGCGAACGCGTCGCTGCTCGACGAGGCCACCGCGGCCGCCGAGGCGATGACGCTGGCGCACCGGTCGAACAAGAAGAGCAAGTCCGACCGCTTCCTGGTCGACGCCGACACCTTCGCCCAGACGATCGCGGTCGTGCAGACCCGCGCGGAGGCGCTCGGTATCGAGGTCGTCGTCGCCGACACCACCGACGGCCTGCCCGAGGGCGACTTCTTCGGCCTCCTCGTGCAGTACCCGGGGTCCAACGGCGCCGTCCGCGACCTCGAGCCGCTGATCGAGGCGGCGCACGGGCGCGACACGTTGGTTGCCGTGGCATCCGATCTGCTCGCGCTGACGGTGCTCGAGGCGCCGGGGGAGGCCGGCGCCGACATCGTCATCGGTTCCTCGCAGCGCTTCGGCGTACCGCTGTTCTACGGCGGCCCGCACGCCGGCTTCATGTCGGTCCGGTCCGGCCTGGAGCGGTCGTTGCCCGGTCGCCTCGTCGGCGTATCGGTCGACGCGGACGGCGCCCCGGCGTACCGGCTGGCGCTGCAGACCCGTGAGCAGCACATCCGTCGTGAGAAGGCGACGTCGAACATCTGTACGGCGCAGGTCCTGCTCGCGGTCGTCGCGTCGATGTACGCCGTCTACCACGGCCCCGACGGTCTGCGGGCGATCGCGGAGCGCGTGCACTCGTACGCCGGGAAGCTCGCCGCCTCGCTGCGCGCCGGTGGGGTCGAGGTCGCGCACGACGACTTCTTCGACACCGTCCTCGCCCGGGTCCCGGGTCGCGCCGCCGACGTGGTGGACGCCGCCCGGCAGAACGGGATCTGGCTGCGGCTCGTCGACGCGGACCACGTGGGCATCTCCTGCGACGAGAAGACCGACCTGGCGACGCTGACCCGGGTCTGCCAGTCCTTCGGTGTGCAGTACGACGACATGCTCGAGGCTGCTGCTCTGAGCGTGCCGCGAACCACGGAGTACCTGACGCACCCGGTGTTCAACACGCACCGGTCCGAGACGGCGATGCTGCGGTACTTGCGCAAGCTGTCCGACAAGGACTACGCACTGGACCGCGGGATGATCCCGCTCGGGTCCTGCACGATGAAGCTGAACGCGACCACCGAGATGGAGCCGGTCACCTGGCCGGAGTTCTCCGACGTGCACCCGTTCGCACCGATCGAGGACGCAGCCGGGTACGTGAAGCTGATCGGTCAGCTGGAGCGCTGGCTGGCCGAGGTCACCGGGTACGCGAAGGTCTCGATCCAGCCGAACGCGGGCTCGCAGGGTGAGCTCGCCGGTCTGCTCGCGATCCGCGGCTACCACCGCGCCAACGGCTCTGAGGATCGCAACGTCTGCCTGATCCCGGCGTCCGCACACGGCACGAACGCCGCCTCCGCGGTGATGGCCGGTATGAAGGTCGTTGTTGTCAAGGGCAACGACGACGGCACGATCGACCTCGACGACCTGCGCGCGAAGGCCTCCGAGCACGCGGCGAAGCTCGCGGCGATCATGATCACGTACCCGTCCACGCACGGCGTGTACGAGGAGAGCGTCCGCGAGGTCTGCCAGATCGTCCACGACCACGGCGGTCAGGTGTACGTCGACGGCGCGAACCTGAACGCCCTGCTCGGGCTCGCGAAGCCGGGCGAGTTCGGCGGCGACGTCAGCCACCTGAACCTGCACAAGACGTTCTGCATCCCGCACGGCGGCGGTGGCCCGGGTGTCGGCCCGGTCGCGGTCGCGGAACACCTGGCGCCGTACCTGCCGAACCACCCGCTGCTCGACCAGGCCGGTCCGGACTCCGGTGTCGGCCCGATCAGCGCGGCGCCGTTCGGCTCGGCCGGTGTGCTGGCGATCTCGTGGGCGTACATCCGGATGATGGGCGCCGAGGGGCTGACCGCGGCGACGAAGGCCGCCGTACTGACCGCGAACTACGTGGCGAAGCGGCTCGAGGGCGCGTTTCCGGTGCTCTACACCGGCGAGAACGGCCTGGTCGCGCACGAGTGCATCCTGGACCTGCGGCCGATGACCAAGGAGACCGGGATCAGTGTCGACGACGTCGCGAAGCGGCTGATCGACTACGGCTTCCACGCGCCGACGATGTCGTTCCCGGTCGCGGGCACGCTGATGGTCGAGCCGACCGAGTCCGAGGACCTCGGTGAACTCGACCGTTTCTGCGACGCGATGATCGCGATCCGGCACGAGATCGACCGGGTCGCCGCGGGCGAGTGGCCGGCCGCCGACAACCCGCTGGTGAACGCGCCGCACACCGCGGAGTCGGTGATCAACGACAAGTGGGAGCACGCCTACACCCGCGAGGAGGCCGCCTTCCCCCGCTCGGTCGACCGCGCCTCGAAGTACTGGCCCCCGGTCCGCCGCATCGACGGCGCGTACGGCGACCGCAACCTGATCTGCTCCTGCCCTGCACCGGAGGCCTTCGAGTAAGACGGGCATACTGGTCTGTCCACGACCTGCCTGGAGGCTCCGTTGACTGACGTACGTCCGGACACCGCCGCTGCTCTGTTCGCCGAGATTGCGACAGCGCAGGGGGAGTGGAAGCTGCCCTCGGTGAATGCCGGGGTGCTGCGGGACGGGGAGTTGGTGTGGACCGGGGCGCGCGGGCGGTTCGCGACGGCCGACGGGGCGTTGCCCGGTCCTGATGTGCAGTACCGGATCGGGTCGATCACGAAGACGATGACGGCGGTCCTGATCCTGCAGTGCCGCGACGACGGGCTGCTGTCGCTGAACGATGCTGTCGGCAAGCATCTGCCCGGGATCGCCTTCGGGGACAGGACGATCCGGCAGTTGCTCGCGCACAGCGGCGGGATGAACGCGGAGCCCGAGGGCCCTTGGTGGGAACGGAATCCGGGCGTCACGTTCGACGAGCTGACGGCGGCGATGAACGACTCGCAGGCGGCCGGCCCGGCGGATCGGCGGCACCACTACTCGAACCTCGGCTACGGCCTGCTCGGCGAGATCGTCGCTCGGCTCCGGAGCGAGTCGTGGATCGAGCTCGTCCAGTCCCGGATCCTGGATCCGCTCGAGATGCGGCGTACGACGTACTTCCCGGAAGCCCCCGCCGCCGACGGGTTCTCGGTGCACCCGTTCAGCGGGCAGCTGGACCCGGAGCCGACGTACGACTCGGGCGCGATGTCGCCGGCGGGGCAGTTGTGGAGCACGATCGAGGACCTGGCGCAGTACGCGACGTTCTGGATCGACCCGGTGCACGAGGTGCTGAGCCGGGACTCGGTCGAGGAGATGGCGGCGCCGGTGGCGTCGGATCCGCGGGAGGGGCTGAACGCGTCGTACGGGCTCGGGCTGCGGCTGATCGCGGACGATCCGCACCTGCTGATCGGTCACACCGGTTCGATGCCGGGCTTCCTCGCAGGGCTGTTCGTCGACCGGGTCCGCCGGGTCGGTGCGGTGACGCTCGGCAACGCGACGTACGGCCGGGTGGCCTCGCTGGCTCCCGACCTGGTCCGCATCCTGACCCGGTACGAGCCGCCGCTCACACAGGAGTGGGTGCCGGAGCCCCCGCTGGCCCAAGGCGCCGAGCTGCTCGGCCACTGGTACTGGGGCAACACGCCGCTGACGATCTCCGTCTGCGCCGGAATCCTGCAACTCTCCGGCGGCCTCACGACCCGCCTGTCACCCCTCGCCCCCGACCTCTACCAGGGCCGAGACGGCTACCTGGCCGGCGAAAAACTCCACGTAATCCGCAACGCCGAAACCATCACCCACCTGACCGTCGCAACATTCGTCCTCACCAGAACCCCATACGGTCGTTAGGCTGTAGCGAAACTGACTAGACCACATGGAGTAGATCAGGGGTAGATCGCCCGGCTCTTCACCGGGAGGGCGCAGGTTCGAGTCCTGCCTCCATGTCGAAACGTTGTTCCATCCAGAGGACGGGGGTTCCGGATGTACGCGACGGGCCGGCTTCAGCACGCGCTCGAGCGGGCGCTGGTTGCAGAGGATCCAGCGGTACGTCGGCGCGCCGCTGTCCGGGTTGATGCCTGGCGCACCGTTCTCGAGGGGATGGCGTCCGGACGGCTGACGATCGGGACGCGGACGCCGGTCGCCGACACGCCTGCGTGGGTCACTCTCGAGGTGGTGACCGGAGGGTTCGCGACCGGCCGGTACGTGGCGGAGTCGCCGCCGAGTGCCGACGAGCTCGCCCGGCTTCCGGAGAACGCGCCGGGGGAGACGGACCGGGAGCGGGTCAACCTCTGGTACCTCGGCGACGAAGGGCTCGCGGAGCTCGGGCAGGCGCTGCGTACCGGGCGTTGCCGCGTCGACGTACCGGAGGAATCGGCCCTGCTAGTCGTCGCCTGGCTGCTCGAACACGGGCACTTCGCCGCGGCGCTCGATCTGGTGGCCGAGCTTCGCCCGTTGATGCACCGGCTCCGTTTCACCCCGACATTCGGCCCGTCGTCGGCTCCGGCCGGAGCGGTGGTACGGCGGCAGTCGGTGGACGAGGTCCGTGCTCAGTTGCGGCAGGCAACGGTGCCGCCGCGGATCGCCGCGATGCGGGAGACCCTCAAGGTCTGGAACCCGCTCCACGACCGGCTGGTGGCGCTGTGGTGCGACACGGTCGACGGTGACCTCCCGGAGCTGATTTCGGGCGCGGTGAGCGGTGGCTGGCCGTGCCGGGTCTGGCCGGACGACTGGGTGGAACGGCGTCGGCAGTGGCTGGACGACTATGCGATCGCGGCCGAGCTGCACCACGCGCGGCACCCGAGGAGCAACTTTGCGCGGCTGCAGTCGGCGTTGGAGCGCTGTCCGCTCGACAGTTCGGCACTGACCGGTCGCGAGGTCGGATGGATCCGGCGCGCGTTGGCGAACACGATCAGCGCCCACGGAGCGCCGGGATCGGAGGCCCGCGCGGCCTTGCGTACGGCGCAGAACGAGGCGGCGGCGCGTCCGACGTACGCGACTTTGGCACACGTGCTGAGTACGCGGCTGGACCGCTTCCCGCGGGACGGCGGACTGCCCGCGCTCGATCCGATTGCGGGGGACGTCGACGGCGCGGAGCTGCCCGCGGTCGCGGGCGTGGCGATGCCGCCGCACCTGCTGGCGAAGGCGGCCCGGGCGCTCGAGGCGCCGATCGGTGAATTGGTGGATCGTGGCGTCATCGGCTCGGGGGAGGTGCTGGCGGAGGTCCTGCCACAGGTCACGTCACAGTTGCTGGCGGCAAATATCGCGGACCCGGTGCTGGCCTCGGTCTATGCGCAGACCTACGCGGCCTTCCGTCGTCGGCGCAGTCTGCTGCTGTTGAACCTCGACCACCAGGTGCGGTTCGACGAGCTGCCGTGGATCTCCGCGGTCGCGCAGTACCGGGACCGCTCTCAGAAGGCGACGCGAGCCGCCGCGCAGACGCTGCGGGAGACCACCGCCGTCGCGCTCGGCGCGTTCCCGCAGACGATCCTGCCGAACCCGCTCGTTCGCGAGTTCCGCGCACTGGTGAGCCAGGCCGACCTCGGACTGCCGCTCGTCGAGGAGGTCGCTGCCGACATCTTCACGGGCACGTTCACGACGAAGTGGCGGGAGGCGGCGTCGGTCGCGAGCCGGGTGCTGTCCGGGACGTTGTACGGGCGCTACTACGACCTGCCCGCCGCATGGCCCGCCGCTGAGCGGCGTTCGCGGATCCGCTGGCGCAAGCTGACGGCCGACGACTTCGCGGAGATGTGCCGCCGCCGCGCTCAGGAGGCGCACACCTCGCAGACTCCCGGGTACGTCGCCCAGAACGGGACCGTGCTGGAGCAGAGCCAGATCCTGACCTCGCACAACCTCGCCGTACTGATCGAGGCGCTCGACCTGACCGACTGGCTCCGGGAGGTCGGCCCCGAGCTCGCGGACCGCGCGTTCAGCTGGGCGATCCAGCGTCAGACCCAGCCGGTCTCGACCTGGATCAGTGGGCTGCAGGGCCTGAAGAACACGGCGTACGCGTGGCGTCAGGGGATCTTCTTCCTCAGCTACTGCGACCCGGTCAACGTGCTCGACGAGCTGGAGGACCGGGCGCGCGTCCTCGGCCCGCGCTTCGAGCCGGTCGTCACCGGGCTGCTGGACGTGGCCGCGGGTGACCGCTTCGACCCCGCAGGCCGCACGAGTCGCGGTGGCCGGCGCCTACTGGGCTGGAGCGCCGGGCCCCACTGGTGCTCACTGCTATGAGACTCTCCGCAGCCCGGAGAGCTCGTCCTCGAGCGGCCGGGCTTCCTCGGGCCTGCCCAGCGCGCGGAGTGTGCGAATCACCGGCGGCAGAGCTGCCTCCACTCCTCGCGGGTGGTCGGCGGCGCGGTGCACCGCCAAGGCGTCCTCGTACGCCGCTAGCGCTTCGTCGAGCCGGTGCATGTCCCGCAGGTCGTCTCCGAGCAGGCCGAGCGCCCAGGTGAGTCTCTCGAGGGACTTTTCGTGCCGGTCGTCGGACTGATGGTCGGCGCGGAGTGTGGCGACCACTGCCTCGTCGAGAAGCACGGACTGGTCGTACCGCTGGAGTTCTCGGAGGCTGCCGGCCAGATTGAGCTGGAAACCGAGGACATCGTCCGGATCGACCGCGCCCCGCAGCGCTTCGGCATAGCTGGCGCGGGCCAGGTCATGCTCGTTGAGCTGGGTCAGGCAGTGTCCCAGCTCGGTCAAAGCGGTCAGGAGCTTGTTGCCTGATGCGAGGTGCCGGTGGATCCGCACGACTTCTTCGAGCAGCGGCCGGGCAGCGTCGTACTCGCTCCGCTCCAGGTGGCGTTCGGCGACGATCTCCAGGGAGCGCGCCTGGGTCCGGTTGGCCTCGTCGGCACGCTCGGTGCGCAGTGCGAGTAGTTCGTCCGCCTCGTGCCCGACCGGCCTGTCGGGGAACTCGGACAGACTGCATTCGACAAGCTCGAGAGCACGGACGAGCTGTGGCCGGCCGGCGTCCACGATCCGGCAGACGGCGACCGCCTCCTCGGCGACCACCAGCGCGTCATCGTGCCGCCCGAGCTTCGTCAGCACTGTCCATTGCGCGATCAGCGCGTGGCCGGCGTACCTGGTCTGTTCGGGATCGATGAAGGCGAGCTGCCGGACGTGGCCGACCTGGCTGGCGATGTGCTCGGCGGACTCCTCGAGCCGCCCTTCGCGGTAACTCTTCGCGGCCTGCTTGCTGTCATGGAAGGCCGACACGGTGTGCCAACCTTTGCCCACGCGTCGAGTGACGGCCGAGCACAGGTAGACGGCCAGCCCTAGCGTGACCAGTCCGTGCCCGTACCGCCAACCTGTGATCCAGCCGATTCCGCCGAGGATCACAGCGACCGCCCCGACGGTTTGAACCGCACTGCGGATGTACAGCTCGCGCAGGCTCCTCATGGTCCACCCCCTTGCGGGGTTTGATGCATCCAGGGGCCGTGACGGTTGCATCGAACCGTGAGGATTGCCACTTCGGTCGTGGTCGAGTTGACACCGTGGGTGCGCAGGACAAAGGTTAGGTCTGCCTTAGTAAGGGTTGCCTTACTCGACAACTTCCCGGGAGATCTGGATGTCGCAGCCCGCACGTCTCACCGCGCTGCCCGCACCTGTTCGCGATCCGTTCGCCGCACGCTGGCCGCTGGCCTCGACGGTCTCGAACCGTCAGCGCGGACCGTTGCCGCACGGTTCGCCGGGAGCGGTACTGCGACGCGCTGCCGAGGTGCTGGGTGAGCCGCGGATCCCGTCGACCGGCGTGGGGGAGTCCGCCGCGCTCGACCTGATCGCGGGGCTGCTCGACGAGCACGGGATCGACCTGAGTCACCCGCACGCCGCGGCACACCTGCAGCCGCCGGTGCTGCAGGTCGCGGTCGACGCGGACGCGCTGGCCTCGGCTTCGAACGCCTCGATGGACACCTACGACTCCGGTCCCGCGACGCTCGCCATCGAGCAGTGGGTCGTGCGGGCGCTAGCCGCGCTAGCCGGATTCGGCCCGCGGGCGGACGGCGTACTGACACCTGGCGGCTCGATCTCGAACCTGCTCGCGATCCTGATCGCCCGCGACAGCGCGGCCGCCGCCGCGGGCGTCGACGTCCGGCGGAACGGTCTGCAGGGCTTCGACCGGCCGGTCGTGTTCTGCTCGGAGCTCGCCCACTTCTCGGTCCAGCGAGCCTGCGCCGCCCTCGGGCTCGGTGAGCAGGCCGCGATCACGATCGCCTCCGACGAGAACTTCCGGATGCGGACCGACCTGCTCGCCGACCAGCTCGCGAAGCCCGGCCGTACGCCGGTGGCCGTGATCGCGACCGCCGGTACGACGGACTTCGGATCGGTGGACCCGATCGCGCCGATCGCCGCGCTGGCCCGGCAGTACGGCGCCTGGCTGCACGTCGACGCGGCGTACGGGTTCGGGGCATTGTTCTCGGACCGGCTGGCGCCGCTGCTCGCCGACGTACCGCTGGCGGACTCGGTGACGCTGGACCTGCACAAGATCGGCTGGCAGCCGGCCGCGACGAGCGTGCTGCTGGTGGCGGACCGGAGCCGGTTCGCGGCGTTCGACCGCTCGGTGGACTACCTGAACCCGGCTGACGACATCGACTCCGGGCTGGACGGGCTGCTCGGCCGTAGCCTGCAGACCACCCGCCGGCCGGACGCGGTCAAGGTTGCCACCACGCTGACGGCATACGGACGGGCCGGACTGGGAACGATGGTCGACACCTGCCACGAGCTCGCGCACGCTGCCGCGGCCCGGGTCGTTGCCGACAGCAACCTCGAGTTGCTGGCGCCGGTGACCCTGACCACGGTGTTGTTCCGGGTCGCCGGGCAGGGACTGGACGCGTCCGGACTGGACGCGCTCCAGGGTGAGGTCCGGCGCCGGTTGCTGACCTCCGGGCGGGTGCTGATCGGCCGGACCAAGCTGCCGGCCCGCGGCGGCCGCCCGGCGGCGGTCGCGTTGAAGCTGACGCTGCTGAACCCGAACGCCACCGCGACGGACATCGAGGACCTGCTCGACCAGGTCGTGGCCACCGGCCTCGACGTCCAGACAGGCGAAGGAGCGGCGTGACTATTGCGGCTGATGCGCATCTGAACGCGATCCTGCGGTGCTACACCCGGGAGTCGTCCGTGCCGGTCGCGGTCGGGGCGCTGACCTTGGAGGTCGGCGGCTCGACGGTGACGGCTCGGGTGGAGCACGCGTCGCGGACCGGGCTGCACCAGTTCACCGACGTACAGGTGGACGGCGTACCCGCCGTACCTGAGGAGCTCGTGCGGTTGCTGTCCGCGGACGCGGATCCGGCCGAGATCGACGACCTGGCGGCGCGGACGGCAGAGTCGGTGCGCAACGTCGCGCTGTTCGTCGAGCTGGCCGACGGCCAGCGGGGTCCCGGACGTTTCCTCGAGTTCGAGCAGGCGTTGCTGTTCGGGCATCTGAACCACCCGGCGCCGAAGAGCCGGGACGGACTGAGCGGTGAGGAGCTGGCGGCGTACTCGCCGGAGCTCGGCGGCCGCTTCGCAGTGCACTGGTTCGAAGCCGACGCCGAACTGGTGTCGTCGGACCAGGTGGCCGGCGCGCCCTCGCTGCAGGGACTGGACGCTGTGCAGTTGATGGGCGCGCTGGCCGGTATCACCCCGTCGTCGGGCCGGGTCCTGATCCCGGCCCATCCGTGGCAGGCGGCTGCGGTGGCGGAGCGTCCGCAGGTCGCCTCGCTGATCTCTGCCGGTCGGGTGAAGGACTTGGGACCTGGTGGTGCGCAGTGGTACCCGACGTCCAGTTTGCGGACCGTGTTCCATCCGGATCTGCCGGTGATGCTGAAGCTGTCGCTCGGTCTGCGGATCACGAACTCGCGGCGGGAGTCGACACCGACCGAGCTACGGCGCGGGCTGGAGATCAATCGGTTGCTCGATGCGGCGTACAACGCGGGTACGGCGACCGCGCACCCGCGCTTCACCATCGTTCGCGACCCGGCCTGGGTCGCGCTCGACGAGGGTGGACCGACGTTGACCGGTCTCGACGTTGCTGTCCGGGAGGTGCCGGCGGACGTCAACAGCTACGCCTGCCTGGCGGGGCTCGTCGCTCCACGACCTGGCAGTGTGAGTCGGTTGAGTGCCTTCGCGGCGGAGGACCCGGCCGAGTGGGTTTCGGCGTACATCGACAACGTACTGATCCCGATGCTGCACCTGTACGCCGAGACAGGCATCGGTCTCGAGGCGCATCAGCAGAACACGCTGGTACGGCTGGACGGGGCGGGGCGGATCAAGGGCGGTGCTTATCGCGACAACCAGGGGTACTACCTCGCGTCGTCGTACCTGCGTAGTCTGCTGGCGGTCACCGGGCTCCGTGATTCGACGCTGGCGGTGGTGGACGACCCGATCGTCGACGACCGGCTGACCTACTACCTGCTCCACAACCAGGCGCTGGCCGTGGTGGGCTGTCTGGCGGCGGACGGGGTCGCAGACGAGGACGACCTGCTCGGGGTGGTGCGGGAGCGGCTGACACTCGCACTGCCGCTGCTGAAGGCCGCTGGACCTTCTGGCGATCGGCTGGCGCGGCGATGGCTCGAGGCAGACACGCTCCCGTGCAAGGCGAACATGCTGACCCGGCTGCGGGGCATTGACGAGGTGGTAGCGCCACTGGACGCACAGTCCGTCTACCTCGACATCCCTAACCCGCTGCGGTGACCTCATTCGACCTGCGGCCGGCGGACCCGTCCGACGCCCCGCGCATCGCACTTTGGATGTCGCAGCCGCACGTCCGGCGCTGGTGGCACCAGGGCTGGTCTGTGGAGCGCTGGGCGCAGGAGATCGAGCAACAGGCTGCCGGGGAGCACTCCACGCCATACGTGGTCGTGGCGGACGCGGAGGAGTTCGCGTACGTCGAGTTGTACCGGGTCCGGCACGACCGTCTTGCGGAGTACTACGCGTACGGCGAGGAGGACTGGGGCGTGCACGTGGCGATCGGTGACGTCGCGCGCGTCGGCCGGGGACTCGGGCGGCAGCTACTGCGTTGGCTCGCTGACGAGGTGCTGCGCGCAGAGCCGGGCTGCTCGCAGGTGGTCGCCGAACCTGACATCGAGAACGCCCCTTCCGTCCGCGCGTTCGCCGCGGCCGGATTCGTCCAGCACGGGGAGCTACAGCTGCCCGAGAAGACAGCACTACTGATGGTCCGTACCCGGGCCGTGCAGGGAGGCATGACATGTATGACGTGATTGCGATCGGCTGTGGACCGTTCAACCTCGGACTGGCCGCACTGGCGGACGGTGTGGACGACGTACAGCTTGCTGTGCTCGACAGCCGGCCGGAGTTCACCTGGCATCGCGGGTTGATGTTCGAGGACGCAATGCTGCAGGTGTCGTTCCTGGCCGACCTGGTGTCGTTGGTCGAGCCGGCGCATCACCTGTCGTTTCTGTCGTATTTGAAGGACAACGACCGGCTGTACCAGTTCTACGTGCGTGAGAAGTTCCACCCGACGCGGCGCGAGTACGAAACGTACCTGCGGTGGTGTGCGGCGCAGCTGGACTCACTGCACTTCGGCCACCACGTGCGGGAGGCGGTGTGGAACGGCTCGTCGTTCGAACTGACCGTGGAGCGGGGCGACGCCGTGGAGACCTTCGAAGCGCGCCACCTGGTGGTTGGTGTCGGTACGGAGCCCGCTGTGCCTGCAGCGTTGGCTGGCCTGCCTGCGGAGCGATTCCTGCACTCTGCGGACTACCTGTTCCGCCGCGACGACCTGCTACGCGCTGGTCACGTGACCGTCGTCGGCTCGGGTCAGTCGGGCGCTGAATGTTTTTTGGACCTGATCCGTTCTGACGGACCGGCAGTGTCCTGGTTGACGCGTACGCCGTCGTTCGCACCGCTGGACTACTCCAAGCTGGTGCTGGAGATGACGACACCGTCGTACGTCGACTACTTCCACGGACTGGACGAGCCGGTACGCGACAAGCTGGTGAAGGAGCAGTGGCGGCACTACAAGGGCATCTCGTCGGAGACGCTGGACGACATCCACGACGTCCTGTACTCGCGGGAGCTGCCGGTTGAACTGCAATGTGGCGTGGCTGTTGTCTCTGCGGTTGCGCGTGCTGACGGGCTGGAACTCACCATGCTGCACGCGGACAGCGGGAAGACGTTCCAGCACACGACAGGCGCCGTCGTAGCGGCGACCGGCTACCGGAACCGCCCGCTGCCGTTCCTGGAGTCGCTGCAATCGCAGATCGAGCACGATGCTGCCGGTCGCTGGGTCATCAACCGCGACCACAGCGTGCGGGGGGCTCTGGAGGGACGCATCTTCGTCGCGAACGCAGACCTGCACAGCCACGGCGTCGCTGCACCGGACCTCGGCATCGGAGCGATCCGCAACGCGACCATCCTGAACAGCGTGGCCGGCCGAGAGGTGTTCCGGCTGCCCAAGTCCACCGCGTACACGACGTTTGCGATCCCCGGATGAGTGTCTGGACCCAGTGTTCGTCGGAGTTGCTGGCGAAGCTCATCTCGCAGTTCTGCACGGAGGGTTTGCTGGAGCCCGTCGACAACCGGCTGGACCTCGGGGCAGTGTCCTACATGTTCGAGGCGACGCGCGGCGGCTTCGGCAGTTGGCGGGTCGATCCGGCGTCGATCCGACGTACCACCGCCGGCATCCTCGGCAACGACGAGAGCGAGGTCGCCACCGACCCGATCCGGTTCTTCGTCGACGCTGCCGACGTACTGGGGGTCGACGGGTCCACCGTGGCCGGGTACGTCGCTGAACTGACGAGCACGCTCGCGGCCGACGTACGGATGGCTTCTACGGCAGTGCCCGCGACTGAGTTGCTGGAGCTGCACCACAGCCGGCTGGAAGGACACCTGACCGGGCACCCACTCCTAGTCGCCAACAAGGGCCGCCTCGGCTTCTCGGCCTCCGACAGCGAGCGGTACGCCCCAGAGGCTCGTACTCCGCTCCACCTGATCTGGCTCGCCGTACGACGTGGCCTCGCCGAGTTCCGCGGTACGCCGGACCTCTCGGAGCACTCGGTCATCGCCAGGGAACTGGACCCGCCTGTTATCGAGGCGTTCCGTGCGCGCTTGGACGACCCCGACGCGTACGTGTGGCTCCCGTGCCACCCGTGGCAACTGGACCACGTCATCCGCATCCAGTGGGCCCGCGAACTCGCCACGGGGGAGATCGTGGTGCTGGGGGAGAGCCCCGACGAGTACCTCCCGACCCAGTCGATCCGCACGATGGTCAACATCTCGAATCCTTCGCGCTACCAGGTCAAGCTTCCCCTGAAGATTCTGAACACCTCGGTCTACCGCGGCATCCCGTCACATTGCACCCTCGCCGCACCAATGATCACCCAATGGCTCCGCGGCCTGTGGTCTCGCGACGAGACCTTCCGCGACCTAGGCACCGAGTTGTTGGGCGAGGTCGCCTCGGTCACGGTCCCGCACCCCGAACTCTCGACTGCCCCCGACATCCCCTATCAATGGACCGAAACCCTGGGCGTCATCTGGCGAGACCCCGTCGACCCCCGCCTGGTTGAAGGCGAATCCGTCTGGCCGCTGGCAGCCGTCTTACATCCCGGACTGGCCAAAGAAATGATCGCCTGCTCCGGAACCGACCCTCAAACGTGGCTCAGCCACCTCCTCTCTACCCTGTTCCGCCCATTGCTCCACCTCCTCCACCACTACGGCATCACAGTCAACCCGCACGGTGAAAACCTCGCCATCATCTGCGACAGCTCGGGTCTGCCCAGTCGCCTCGTGATCAAGGATCTTGTCGACGACATCAACATCTCGACCGATCCAATCGTTGCCCGAGGCATCGAGCCGGACTCCAACGATCGCGTCCTGCCTCGCAAACCGTGGCCGATCCTCCGCCAGTACGTGGTGGATGCCCTCCTTCTAGGCGTCTTGAACCCACTGGCAGCCAAATCGCTGATCCCGGAAGAAACCTTCTGGGGCATAGCTCTAGGCGAGGTACACCGCTACACCCAGAGCCACCCTGAATACACCGACCGCTTGAGAGCCACGGCACTCACAGCAGAGACCTTTCTCCGCTACCCACTGAACGGCTACCGCCTGACCCTCGGCTACACCGACCTGGACACCCGCCCACCCATCCCAGTCACCGGCACCATCCCCAACCCGTTGCACACAGCCACGCCAATCCCCTTGGAATATTGACCTTGCGCACCGAAACCGGCTGCGCCCACAATGCCGAGTGAGTGGTTCGAAGCAAGGGGATTGGGGGGCCACCGTGTCGAACTCTGTCTTGGCAGTCTCGTCTTCACGGCCGGACACTTGGTTCTCTGCCCGTCTTCGCCGCCGGCTCTACGCGTACCGGGTCGCTCTCTCCGAAGAGTGGTCCGAATCCACCATCCACCCCGACTTCGTGTCCGGCCCAGGGCTCCCTGCGTCCGCAGGCCAATGCGGCGTCAGCTCAGCTTGGCTGCTGCACGAACTCCCTTGGCTGTTGCGTGCACGATCCCGGTACTGCGTGGGCGACATCCTCGTCGGCAGTCAAGCGCTGCAGTTCCACTGCTGGATCGAGATCGGCAACCCGACCTCTCCCGACCGCTGGGTCATCGACCTGACCTGCGACCAGTACGAGCTCCTCGCCGACCGAGCCTTCGTCTGCGACCGCCACAGCACCCTCGCCGCCCTCGCAATCGAATACAAGGCCCTGATCCGCCTCTCCGCCCAAGGACTCAAACAAGACCCGGTCTGGTGCCGCACACAGGTCCTAGCCAACGGCATGTCCCGCTGGTTCAGCCAGGCCAACTGACTTTCGTCCGTCAGGGCGACAAACACAAGACGCCCCCCAGGAAACACGGGCGGGTGTCGTCGCGTGCTGAGTTGGAGTCTGTGGATCCTCGGCTCGGCTGCGGCGACGCTGACCAACTTTCCTCAGGTCGGCCTGCCGTGGCCGTTCAAGGTGGCTTCCACAGTCGTCGGGATGGGGCTGGGTGTGTTGGGCCGCAAGGTGGCGCGAGCAGACGGAGAATCCGCTGGTTGTACTCCGAATAAATGGTGATGCCCGTCCGAGAAGATCTCGGACGGACATCACCTGCTCGCCGCCTGTGGGATCAGCGGGCCAGTGCGGTGGCGATGTTGTAGACACCGAAGAAGAAGACGAGTACAGCGCCTACCAGAAGCAGGGTTAGTAGCTGCTTCCACAGCGACGTGACCAGGACCGCGCCGGCGAGAGCTACGAGGGTTGCGACGATTTGCGTGGGAGGCATGATGATTTCCTCTCTACTTCGGTTCACTTCCTTTGTCTTTCACCGGCCGTAGGGCTAGATTTGGTCGGTGCCCCGCTCGTGTATCTGTCCGTTCCAGTAGAAGCTCCGTCAAAAGGGTGTCAATCTGGAATATTGGAAAGACCGCGGTCGCCAAGTTGCGGAACTGGCTGCCTCTCGGGCGCGGTCGGGTGGCCGTCCTGGCGTAAAGTCGTTCCACTTGGGAGCCCTGGTTGCCAATTGGCAGCCACACTGCGAGTTCTGGCGACACGCCGGAAAGATCGTTAGCCAAAGTTTGTAGCTGTCAGGTTTGAGGCGCTAGCTTGTCCGCAGGTTCGAGCGCTGCGATCGCACGCGCTTGCCAAAACTGGTGTCGCATGCCACGAGCAGTACGGCGACAGCAGCGTCGGTTTGGATCTGATGAATGGGTGGCGCGTGACTGATGTGATGGAGTGTCCGGGTGCTGCGATGACGGAGTTCCGTCCTGGCGGCAGTACCGAGGCACGGCTGGCGGCTGTTCGAGAGCGGTCGACGCAGGTTGCTCAGACCTCCGCGACAAGTGATTCGCTCCGTCCACGGATCGGCGCGATCTCCTTAGAGGATCTGCTCGCCTTGCTGGAGATTGAAGACGGCCTGCCCTCGCCGAAGGGTCGGATCTCATTGGAGGCCTGCCGGACACAGCGGCAAGACTTCCTGGACCTGGTGGACCGAGTCGTCAAGCGGGTGAGCAAAGTTGTTGACAACTTCGATTCCCGCGCGCTGATCGTTCGCGTCCTCTTGCATCTACCGAGGGTGGCAGGCGCCACGGGCGTGTTGACCCGACGGCAGGTCGACGCTGAGCTTCGCCGTAGCGCTCGGCAGTTGTTGAAGGATCAGGAGAATGTGAAGCACTGGGTGCCTACTCAGGAGCTTGGACTTGACGAGCTGACCTTCGTATACGGTGAGAAATCGGCGTCGGCGCAGCTCTTCGACAGCCTGCACTACCTGCGAAATTCCCGGCCGGGTGCGGTCAATTATGCTCTGGTCGACAAGGAGGGCCGGCCGGTCACACTCTGCAGTGTGTCGCCGTTGGAGTGGATGCGCGTAGGTAAACAGATCACGAGACAGTTCGCTGTGCCGATGGAAGCCGTACGCGATGTTTCCCGCGTCTACTCGTTCGATTCGGCGCCGTTCAATGCGATATCTTTCCTGCTGTCGCGGGTTCGCCATCACATTCGAAAGACCTGCCCTGAGGTACGGCTTCTGTCGACGGCGGTTGATCCTAATCTAGGGTTCACCGGTACGAGCTACGTTGCGGCGAACTGGCAGCGGTGGATGACGATCAAGGCTCGGCCGTACATGTACTTCGACAAATACTATGTCACGCCGCGCCAGCTGCGCACACGATTCGAAACGACGAACGTGGACCAGCTGAAGAGTACGTATCCGGGCCGGTTCCAGGACAGCTCGGTCGACCTGCTGGACTCGATGATCTTCTGTAGCCGCGTCAAGGGACCGACCGAGAGCGTGCCGCTGGATCAGCAGCGAAGGCTGTATCGCTGAGAGGTAGAGGGTCGCTCAGCTCGATTGAGGGGACACCGCGAAGCGGGAGCGTCTCAGGAGCGCCTCCACCCGTTGGCGGGTGGGCATTGAGTTCGACAACGGGAAGTCTGCGGTTGCGCAGGCCATGGCGGCTGTGGCCCACAATGCTTGCTCTTCGGTGAAGATGCGGTCGTGGTCTATCAGTTGGGCTGCCAGAGCTGCGCAGAACGCGTCGCGTGCTGCGGACGACTCTTTGTAGATCGACGGGAAGCTGGGAACTGTGAAGGTCTCCAGCTTGGTGCTGGAGTAGATCGTGCATCCGCCGTTCGACGGTACGCACAGGGTCTCCACTCCGTAGGCAAGCAGGTGGCGGGCGACCGGGTCTGGATCGAAGCGCTCCTGACCCGGTGGTGAGAAGCGTCCTAGTTCCCAGGCGTGCGCCACCATGTAGTCGATCTGGGCCAGTGAATTTCCGGAGATGCCATCATCGGTGTACGGCTGGCCGGGTGTGACGATCACCAGTGGGCGGTGCTTGCCGACCGTGTGCGCCAGTGCAAGGGTGCGCTGCATCGTCTCGACAGGAATCTCGAAGGTCACCAGGATCGCGTCGCAGTCGACCAGTTTGTGCGAGACATCCTCGATGTCGCTGGTGCCGAGATGGACCTCCATCTGGTTGCGCCAATTGACGGCGACGCTGTCTCCGAGCTCCTTTTCGATGATGCCGGTGAAAGGCGTACGTGCGCGCGGGATGAGCTTCAGCAGAGATGTGTTGACCCCTTCGTCATGGAGGTAGTTGATGATTTCGTGTCCGAATCGATCGTCTGCGATCGCGGCGATGAGCGACGCATCGAGTCCCAATCGAGCCGCGGCGACGGCCTGCGACAAGCCCTTCCCGCCGGGCGAGAGATCGAAGCTGTAGGCCTCTGATGAGGTTTCGTTCTGCGGCAGGTTCTTGGTGCGGAACGTCGCATCCATGACGGCGCCGCCGACAACGATGATGCGGCCCCTCGGTCGGCTGTTGGTCGGTGCTGGTGCGCCCGTTTCGGGTTTGACGAAGTTCCTCACCCCGACTGAACTGACTTCCCATCGAATCAACTGACGGGCCAGCTCGCGGAGGACGTCGTGCTCGGTCGTACCACGCAGCGTTCGGTCACTTGGTGGCGTGCCGGAGTCCAGACCGAGGGCGGCGTGAAGCTGCGGCCAGTTGGAGAGCAGAGCAGCTCGCCGCACTCCGAGGGAATCGGCGCCCAAGGCTCTGACGATCTTTCCGTGGATGCCGGAGCGCGCGTACTGGTCTACGAACAGCCCCAGCGCAAGCGTCGCGTCGGCGACGATCCGATGAGTCCCGTCGATCGTCTCGAGGACGCATTGCTTGACCACGCCCAAGGCCGCGTCGGCCAAATCGACCCTGTGCACGCTCGCAAATCGCTGGGTGGCGTGGAGCTCGAGCAAAGGCCCCGCCTGCCCTCTGTCGTCGCCCATCTTCGCGAGTGAAAGGCCGTCACGTGTCCGCAGTTTTTCAAGCGCATGAGTCAGCACCAGCGCGCTGGGCGGTTCCCATCCCCGGCTGAGCTCGGCCACTCGTCTCCGTCCCCGATCAATCACTTGAGGTCATTATGCGCTAATGCAAATAGGCAAGGAAGGTACGTTAACTGTGTCTGTCTAGCCGCGAAAGCGTGCTGTCCCATGCCGAACTGAACTGGCAAGGCGGCCACCATGAGGACTCGCGGCGACGCACGCGACTCGCCTCCAGTCCCGCATCTGAGGCAGGCGCGGTGCGCGATCAGCCAGGCTCGCTTGAGTCCCAGGTTCTTCGCAAGCGCGATGACATCGAGGACCAATGACTTGGCCTCGGATGGCTGGTAGAGCTCCCCAGACATTGTTCCCCCGGGTAACGCGGTCGTCCGAGATTTCAGTATCCGCCGATTGGCGAAGCTGAGACCGATCGCCGAGTGTCGTGCAGTGTGGGACGAGTGCTGATTCAGTGGAAGGAGGCTATCGAGTGGCTGACCTGTTTGGCTTGGGTTAGGCGGCGTTCGCAGGTGCCGCCTATCAGGAGGAGCAGTGGGCCGGCGGTGGCGAGGGTGATCCAGCGAGGGATTTGGGTTAGATCCAGGAATTGCCAGATGGCGGTTTGGCTCGTACTGCGGCCCGATAAGGAAAGGGATCCAGGACGGCTTTGCGATGAACCGCGACCGATGGAGCCCTGAGACTCCGGAGCAGTGTGCCGGCACGCCGTGCGCCTCGCATCCCGAGCGCCAAGACGGCATCGACAACCAGGCGGTGCGTCGGATTGCTCATCCCGCGAACCGACTCGGTCAGAACCTCCAGCGCGGCAGCTTCCGGCTCGCTGGTGCCGCAGCTCACTCTGCGCCGAACGGCCGGCAGTTCGAAGAGGAAGACGGCCCGTTCCTGCTCATCCGATCGCTTCAAGCGGTCGACGCCGATTCCCGCACCCTTGCGGAAGTGTTCGAGGATCGTCGCGAGGTGCGAGAGACTCGGCACACCTGACGAATTCTGATCGGACATCCGTCCCTCGGTGCTGTAGCGGTCGGAAGTTCAGTATGCGTACATATCGCCTCCGGGGCTGCCCTCTGCGCGCCGTCTCGAGCGGGCCTAGACGGTTGCCGACGTGAGAACGCCGGTCGCCTGACACTCGACAGCGGAGCTGCCGAGTCCTCGTATTGAGTCCGCGATGACGCGGTTGGTGACGCTCTCCAGTTGGCGAGTCAAGACACGTTCAGCTGGGGGAACTGACGGTATCGCTCGGTATCGCTCCTCGACGCTGGCTCGGTCGGGCGGGGTGGTGGGAGCCTGGTGGTAGGTGTCGGCGAAGCTGGTCATGGCGGCGGCTGCCCAGCGGATGGTTTCGTTGGTGAGGGTACGGTCTTCGATCGGGCGGGCGGCCGCGGCGGCGTAGAAGGCGTCTCGGGTGATGGCGGATTCCTTGATGTGGCCGGGAATCGGGATTTGGGCGGCTACCTTGCGGTGCTCGTAGATGGTTCCGCCGCCTAGATCGCCCAGCAGACAGAGCCATCTCAGCCCGCGGCTGAGGAGGTCGTCGCTGAGGAGCTGCGGGTCGTACTTCGCCTCTTCGGAGAAGGCGAAGCGCTCGAGCCCCCTCATGTGGCGACCAGGTAGTCGATCTGCTTGAGGAACGGGCTGAGGCGTCCCCCAACGCAATCAGTCAGCATCTTTGGTATGCGGCTGCGGGCTGCGGGCTGGGTGGCGTGGTTTGCCAGCGCGTCGTTGCAAGCGGTTGATTCAGCGGAGGTTGGCTACCCACTTGGTGGCTTGTTTGGCTTGGGTTAGGCGGCGTTCGTAGGTGGCGCCTGTGGTTAGGAGGATCAGGCCGGCGGTGGCGAGGGTTATCCAGCGGGGGATGAGGGGGGCTACTTCGAGGAACTGGGCGATGGCGATCTTGGCTACGGCGGCGGAGCCGATGACGAAGGGGGACTGGAGGGAGTAGCGGACGGCGATCAGGATGAGGAGGACGGCGGCGGCTACTACCAGCGTTGCGCGAAGCCAGTTGTCGGTGGTGTCGGCGACCAGGGCGGAGGGGGCGAGGCCGAGCATCAGACCGGGGCCGAGGAAGACCCAGCTGGGTTGGTTGCGCCAGGCAACGATGCCGACGACGAGCAGGATCAGGGCGGGCGGGACGGTGTACCACTCCAGGGTGTGCGCGTCGGCGCCGAGCATGAAGGCGGTGTTGGCGATGATGAGCAGGAGCGCGGCCTGCAGCAGGGTGGGGCGGCGGCGCGGGTTCATGCCGTAGGCAATCAGTGGGGCGGCAACGATGGTCAGGACTACGCCGGTTGCGGTGTAGGGGGATGCCGACACGGCAGCGATCTCGGCCAGGACGGCGGCGCAGGCGGCGGTGGTGAGCAGGACGGGTTCCAGCGGCTTGCCGACGTACCCGCAGGTGACGGCGATGCCGATCGCGGCCACGGCGGCTAGCGCGACGGCGGCCGGCCAGGTGCCGACGTACCCGTCGAATGCGAACAGGATGATCGCGAGCTGGGCGCTCAGGCTGGCGACGGCGGCGCTCGGGACCGGGTCGGTGAGTTTGCGGACGGCGGCGAGGACGGCCAGTACGGCGAGGATCGCGGCGATGTAACCGAGTTGGCGGATGTCGTCGGTCGCCATGCAGTACGTGAGGTCGACGGCGGCGACCGTGATGGTTGCGCTGTGCAGGACGATGGCGAGCTTGCCGGTACGGCGGGCTGCGACGAGTTCGATGATCGCGAGGGCCGTGGCGAGTGCGGTGGCGAACCAGCGGCTCGGGCCGGGGAGTTGCGGGAGCGTGGTGGCGACCGCGAAGGCGGCGGCTGCGGCGCAGACGCATTCGCCGAGGCCGGACGGGATCGCCGCGGGGAGAGGACGCTTGCGGAGGATCGCGAGGCCGGTCGCGGCGGCGAGGCAGACCACTGCGGCGGTCGCGATCGTGATGGACAGGGTGGTCGTGGTCAGGAGGCCCAGGAGGGTGCGGGTCATGCCGGCTACGAGGATGCCGCAGAAGACGATGGCTGCGGTGATGGATCCGGTACGGCGGACGATCGCGGTGCCCTTCGCGGACAGGAACAGCGTGCTGACGACCTGGGCGAGGAGCGCGCCGAGGAGGATCGGGAGGCTCGCCCGGTCGATCAGGACGAGTGGGATCGGGAGCTGGGCGGCGATCACGGTGGTGACGCCGTACGTGATGACCTTGGGGGCGAGGCGGGTCATCAGGAGGGCGAGTACGGCGATGGTCGCGAAGACGATCGCGCTGTAGGTGAAGCCGTCGACGGCCGTCGGTGGGATGAGGCCGAGGGCGCGGGCGCCGTACAGGTCGACGGTGAGGAGTCCGGTGCCGAGGATGGCTAGGGCTTCGGCGGTGCCGGCCAGTTTGCGGCGGCTCGCTGGGATCGAGCCGGCGAAGGAGAGGGCGGCGAGGGTGCCGATGATCGCGGCCTGGGCGGCGACGGGGAGGCTGTCCCAGTTGACGGCGAGGAAGGTGACGCCAGCGGCCAGGAGGAGGAGTACGCCGAGGGTGAGGAGGGTGGCCTGGGGGCTGAGGCGGCGGATCCTGGAAGGTTTCGGCGGCTGGGTGGTCGGCGGTTGGAGGAGCGGGCGGGGGTCGCTGAAGGTCGTCGGGTACGGCGGGCGGGCCCCGGACTCCGGCCGCGTCTCACGAGCCGCAACAGGCGGTGCGGCAGGCGGTGCGGCAGGAGGTGCGGGGGGAGGGGGCGGGTGGATGCCGAGGTGGGGTGGGGCGGTGGGGAGGCGCAGTTCGGGCTGTGGGTAAGGCTGTGGATCAGGAGCCGGCTCGATCGTCAGGTGCAGCTGCGAGCGGCAGGTGGGGCAGGTGATGGCGGCGGTCGGCATCGAGTCCTCCTCGGGTCCCTACCACTGTCCCGAGAGGGAACGTCCCACCGCTTGAGTACGTCTACTCAAAGTTCTGACGTAGGCTGGCGCGGTCTGCCGATCGTCCAGACCGGCGTGACGAACACGGGGAGCACGATGAACACTGGGCATGTCGAGCTCGCAAGAGCTCAGCAGGAACGTTGGGACTCGGCGTACGCGAGACGCCCGCAGCTGCACGGACTCGAGCCATCGGTCGCGGCGCAGCAGGCCGTGGAGAGGTTCGGTGCCGCAGGCATCGATGACGTCCTGGAACTCGGCGCCGGCCACGGCAGAGACGCGCTTTTCCTGGCCAGACAGGGATTCAGCGTGCACGCCACCGACTTCAGCGAGACTGCGCTCGACCAGCTACGGCATGAGGCGCAGCGCGAAGGGCTCGACGACCGGGTCACCGCCGCGTTGCACGACGTCCGCGACCCGCTGCCGCCGGCCGACGGCGGAGTGAACGCGGTGTTCGCGAATCTCCTGCTGAACATGGCGTTCTCGCCGTCCGAGCTGCGGTCACTCGTGTCCGAGATCCGCCGGGTGCTCAGCCCGGGCGGGGTTTTCGTGTACGCCGTGTGGTCGACCGGCGACCCGTGCTCGCAGAACTGGCAGCAGCTCGGCGAGCACGGGCTGTCCGTGCACGACGGCTTCGTCGGCCGTTTCTTCGACGAGGACCTGGTGCGTGAGCTCGCCGAGCACTGGCAGCTCGACGAGCTCACGCCGTACCGCGAAGGGCAACGCGAGATGTGGCGCGTTGCCCTCATCAAGCAATGATCAGTTCGCCTGGCTGACGCTCGACATGTTGAAGTCGGGGATCAGCAGCGGCGGGGTCGCGGTGCGGGAGAAGTAGTCGCCCCATTCCCGCGAGTACGACGGAACGGTCGCGCCGGCCGTGGTGAACCGGGCCAGCAGGTCGACCGGGCTTTCGTTGAAGCGGAAGTTGTTGACGGCCCCGGTGACCTCGCCGTTCTCGACCAGGTAGACGCCGTCGCGGGTGAGGCCGGTGAGCAGCAGCGTCTGCGGGTCGACCATCCGGATGTACCAGAGGCAGGTCAGCAGCAGCCCGTTGTCGAGCCCGGCGACCAGGTCGTCGGTCGAACCGGTCGCACCGTCGACCGAGACCACGTAGTTCTCGATGTCCGGTGTGGCCGTCGGCGCGTCGATCAGACCGGCCGTGTACCGGCTCGTCATCAGGTGTTCGAGCTTACCGCCGCGGATCCAGTCCGTGGCCGCGAGCGTGAGCCCGTTGTCGAAGACGCTCGACGAGCCGCCGGACGAACGGGCCACCGCGAACGCGAACGCCTCCAGCCCGGCGAGCGCCGGATCGGAGTGCAGGTTCACGGGCTGTGACGACAGTGTGTCGCCAAGGCGGGTGTCGCCACCGGTCTTGGAGAACACGGTCCGGCCCTCGAACGCGTCCCGGCCGTCGAGCTGCCAGAACAGGTACGTCATCAGGTCCGCGACCGCGGCCGGCGGCAGGATCGTCGCGTGCCGGCCAGCGTCGACGGACACCGTCCGGTTCGCCCAGCCGAGGCGGCGGGTGAGCTCGGCGTCGAGCGCGAGCGCGTCGACGTCGGTGAAGTCGCGGGTGGCGGTGCCGACCCAGGCCGAGTGGCTCAGGTCGGTGTTCTTGCCGGTCGACGACACGTACCCGCGGGGGAGCGCCTGCCGCAGCCGCAGTCCCGTCGAGGAACCGACGTACAGCGTCACGACCTCGTGGTTGGCGAAGCCGTACAGGTGGCGCTGCTCGCCCGAGGCGCGCTTGAGCGATTCACCGAGCGACGGCGCGAACTTCTCGAACACGCCGACGGTCGTCTCCTCCGGCTCGAGATCCCAGTCCGCTCCCGTCGTACCGTCGACGAGCGGGCGGGCGTCCTCGGCCGGGCCCGCGGCGCGGGCGGTCGCGATCGCGGCGGCCACGATCTCGCGCAGCGAGTCGTCGGTGACCGACGAGCGGCCGATGACGCCGGCCGCCGTACCCTCGCCGGTACCGACGGTGGCGATCACGGTCACGCTCGAGCCGCGCATCGCGCCGTTCGTGGTCAGGGTGTTGTTCGCCCAGCGCAGGTTGGTGCTGGACGTCTCGGCGACGAGTACGACGCAACCGTCGGCGCCCTCGGCCGCGGCCAGGGCGAGGCCCCGCTCGATCGTGTCCTGCGGGGTGAGTTGAATGCCCGTCACCGGCCGGCCTCCTGAGTGGTGTTGAGAATGCGGACGCCGCGGAACAGTGCGGACGGGCAACCGTGGCTGACCGCGCCGGACTGTCCGGGCTCGGCCTTGCCGCAGTTCAGCGCGCCGCCGAGGACATACGTCTGCGGGCCGCCGACGGCCTCCATCGAGCCCCAGAAGTCGGTGGTCGTGGCCTGGTACGCGACGTCGCGGAGCTGACCCTCGAGCTTGCCGTCGGTGATCTTGTAGAACCGCTGACCGGTGAACTGGAAGTTGTACCGCTGCATGTCGATCGACCAGGACTTGTCGCCGACGATGAAGATCCCGTTCTTCACCCGGCTGATCAGTTCCTCGGTGGACGGGCCGTCGACGGCGGGCTGCAGCGAGACGTTGGCCATCCGCTGGATCGGGATGTGGCCGGACGAATCGGCGTACGCGCACCCGTTGGAGCGTGGCGTGCCGAGCACGTCCTCGTTCTTCTTCGCCATCCGGCGGTCGACCTGGTACCCGACCAGGATGCCGTCCTTGACCAGGTCCCACTGCTGGCCCGCGACGCCCTCGTCGTCGTACCCGACGGTGGACAGGCCGTTCTCTGCGGTGCGGTCGCCGGTGACGTGCATGACGGGCGAGCCGTACTTGAGCGTGCCGAGCTGGTCGAGCGTGGCGAAGCTGGTGCCCGCGTAGTTCGCCTCGTAGCCGAGAGCACGGTCGAGCTCGGTGGCGTGGCCGATCGACTCGTGGATGGTGAGCCACAGGTTGGACGGGTCGATGACGACGTCGTACGTGCCGGCCTCGACGGTCGGCGCGGCCATCTTCTCGACCAGCCAGGCGGGGATCTGGGCGAGCTCCTCGTCCCAGTTCCAGCCGGTGCCGGTCATGTACTCCCAGCCGCGTCCGGCCGGCGGAGCGGTCGACGACATCGAGTCGAACCGGTCCTCGGCGACAGCGTGCGCGGTGATGTCGGGGCCGATGCGGACGCGTTGCTGCGTGTACGACGTACCAGCGGTGTTCGCGTAGTACTTGCACTCGTGGATCGTGGCGACGTGGACGCTCACGTGGGCGACGCCCTCGGCCTTGAGGAGGCGGTCGCTGTAGTCGGTGAGCAGCGCGACCTTCTCCGCCCGCGGAACGCTGAACGGGTCGATCTCGTACGACGAGATCCAGGTGACGTCGTCGTACGTCGGCTCGTCGGCGAGCTCGATCGTCTCGGCGTTGATCGGCCTGGACACCTGGGCCATGTTCACGGCCTGCTCGGCCAGACTGACCGCTTCGTCGGTGGTCAGCGCGACACCGGCGGCGAAACCCCAGGTGCCGTCGTGGATCACGCGGACGGCGAGACCGAGGTCCTCGTCGTCCTTCGCGCTCTCCAGCACACTGTCGCGCAGGGAGATGGACTCGGACCGGATCCGCTCCAGCCGGAACTCGGCGAACGTGGCCCCGAGGTCACGGGCCCGTTGCAGGGCGGCCGCCGCCAACTCCTGCCGGGGGAGAGCGAGAAAGCTTGCGTCGATATCAGGCACGACCCCGACCCTATACACGGGAACCTGGAGATGATCGGCGGTGTAGTGCCAGTGTCCGGAAGTAGACAGGAGGCCCTGGATCAGCCTAGGTGAGGAAGCCGAGATCCTGGCTCGGGTGCGCGGCGGGGAGTCGGCCGCGTACGGCGAGCTGGTGGATCGGCATGCCTCCGTGGCGAAGCGAACCGCGGTGTTTCTGGGCGCTGGAGCGGATGCGGACGACGTGGTGCAGGAGGCGTTCGTCAAGGCGTTCAGAGCGCTCGGTGGGTTCCGGGAGGGCGCGGCGTTCCGGCCCTGGTTGTTGCGGATCGTGGCCAACGAGACCCGGAACGCTGTGCGTGCCCGTGGACGGCGGACACGGCGGGAGGAGCTTGCGGCGCCGCTGGACGTCGTACTGGATCCGGCAGACGCGGCTGTGTCGTTGGAGCGTCGTACCGAGTTGCTGACCGCTGTACGCGCGTTGCCCGAGCAAATGCGGTTGGTGGTCACCTGCAGGTACCTGTTGGACCTGGACGAGCAGGAGACTGCGGTGGTGCTCGGCTGGCCGCGAGGAACCGTCAAGTCCCGGCTGCACCGCGCACTGGGCCGGCTGCGTGACGCTCTACCCGACAAGGAGGTGCAGCGATGAGCCTCGAAGACGAACTGCGGTCCGTCGGACGCTCAGCCGTCGTACCTCCCGTCGACGACGGCCTGACCGCAGCAGTGCTGTCGCGGGTCGCCGGTGTGCCGGTGCGGAAGCGGCTACGGGACAGGTGGCGGGCGTTCCTGGCCGGCTTCCTCATCCTGGTTGCGGGCGCTGCGCTCACACCTCCGGTACGCGCGACGGTTGCGGAGTGGCTGCACATCGGGGGAGTCCAGGCAGAGCCGGTGGGCACCGGGCCGAGTACTGCACCACCACCTCCGACAGTGGGCGGTCACATGTCCCTGGAGGCCGCTGCACGCGTCGCTGGCTTCACGCCGCAGCTCCCCAGGGCACTGGGTACGCCGACGGGTGTAGAGGCGTCAAAAGGCTTCCTAGCGACCAGCTGGAACGGCGTACGGCTGGAGCAGTTCCAGTCCGGGATCGAGCCGAGGTACATCAAGCAGTACTACAGCGGGCTCGGCTACGTCCCCGAGGTCCCCGGCTTCTGGTTCAGTACGCCGCACCAGTTGGTCCTGGTCGACGAACGGATCGTACGGATCGCCGGACCGACACTGGTCTGGGAGCGCGGCGGTGTCACGTTCCGTCTCGAGGGAGTCGACAAGGCTCGCGCTGTGGAGCTGGCGACCGGAACCTCCTGACCGCGAGCGGTGTACCAGCAGCAAAGGGAAACCGAGAGGGAGAGCTGCCATGGTCCGCCGCATCCTCATGCTCGTTGTCGTGCTCTTCGCGATCGGTGTCACGCCCGCCCACGCCGGCGGCCCGACGAGCGTTCTGCTCAGCGCACCCCCGTCCGTCGTCGCGTTCGGCTACAACGACCCGCGGTACGACGAACTGGTCAAGCTGACCGAGCTGACACCGGGCAAGCCGAGTGGCGAGCACCTATCCGGCCGGTTCGTCCGCGCTACCTGGCTGATCCACGACATGTCCGTCTGGCGCATCGACATCATCTACCCAGACGCACCGGGCGGACCGTGGATCGCCACTGAGGACCTGATGTCCGACGCCAAACCCGCGAAGCCCACGTGGCACCGCGCCACCGACCCGGTGAAGCTCCTGAAGCTGCTCAACGACCTCAAGCTGCTCAGCGGCGAGTTCTACGGCGGCCCTAGCCTCAACAACGGCTACACGGTTGCAGAGTCCACACCAGAGCCCGCACCGCCAGCCCAGGCTCAGGCGTCGACCACTTCCAACGTCTTCACCGGATGGCGCTGGATCATCCCCGGCGTACTCCTGGGCGCAGCAGCCGCTGTCGCCGCCGTACGCCTCTTCCCGAAGCGCCACTGGGAGCTGATCGACTAGCGCGCCGGTACGGTGGGCCCTTCCGGCACCCCGACGTAGGAGAAGCTTGTGGCGCTCCCCGCCCCCGTCCAGGACCTGTGCGACCACTTCCTGTTGCTGGCCGAGCGGGAGCTGCCTGCAGGCTTGCTGACCGGGCTGTATCTCCATGGTGGCGTGGTCTTCGACGAGTGGGCGCCGCAACAGTCCGACGTCGACTTCCTCGCCACCGTCGCCCATCGGCCGGAGCCTGCGGAGGTGGAGGCGCTGCGGGGCGTTCACGCGCAGATGGCGACGTACTCCTCGACCCGGTTCGACGGACCGTACATGCTCGCCGCCGACCTGGCATGCGATCCGCGCACGCTGCCTCCGGTGCCGGAGATGATCTCCACCAGGAAACTCGAGATTCTCGCCTCGCCCTCGCGGATGATCACGTGGCACGAACTGGCTCAGGCCGGGATCACGGTCACCGGCCCAGAGCTGTCCACGCTTCAGGTATGGACTGACAAGCAGGCGCTGCGCGACTACACCGTGGGCAACCTCGACACCTACTGGCGCCGCAACGCCGAGGGCCTGACTCGAGCGACCCCTGCCGACCTTCCCACAGACGAGCGCGAGCGCGGCTATTTGCTCTCGCATTGCATCCTCGCTTCTGTGCGCCTGCACTACCTCCTGGTGACCGGTGAGATGACCGCGAAGTCGTGCGCCGGCCGCTGGGCACTGATGCACTACGACGAGCGCTGGCACCGAGTGCTCGCTGAGGGTCTGCACCTGCGCGAGGCCAGCGGCGAATCCGGGTACGCCGACCAGGCAGACCTCCTCGGAGACGTCCGAGACTTCCTAGCTCACGTCGTGGAGACCACCACCGGCAAGCCTGTCGCCAGCGCCTGAGTTCAGATGGTCGCAGCAAGCTCGAAGCCGCTGAACAACCGGCCTCCATATGCGGCCAGGATGTCGTCCACCGCAACCACCAGACGGTCATCGGAGGCCCGCACGCCGTCGAGCAACTTCACGGCGTGGTCGGTGCCGTGAGCAACGTCGTACGCCGTGACCTCGCGCAGCAGACCCTTGCCGGTGCCCGACCAGTGGCCGGCACCCGTTAGCAGTAGCCGAGCCGCCTCCTGCCACAGCACCGATGCGATCGCCAGCCGCACGTCACCATCGGCGGCCGACAGGTCTTCCAGCAGGTCGGTGACTGTGTAGCGCAGCAGGTCCAGCTCGTCCGTCGTCAGCGGCTTGGGCCCAGCTGCGACTTCAGCTACGAACTCCTGCTGCAGCCGCGCACCGGAGCCGTCTGTGTCGACCAGTACGACGGATTCGCCGACCAGCCGCATCATGGTCGGCTGGCGTCGCAGCTGGTATTTGTCGGCGAAGTAGCGCAGTGACTTCTCGGTGTGCACGAACAACTCGACCGGCCACCCGCCGTACTCCAGCGACTTTCTCCGTGGTGCCGGCGGTCCGTCCAGCAGCACTGTGATGTCCAGGTCGGACGTCGGACTGGCGTCACCGCGCACCACGCTCCCGCCGAGCCAGGCGGCTCGGGCCTCCGGGTACAGCTCCAGAACGAGTTGACGCGCTAGGTCCATCAGGACAGTGTCAGCCAGCGGAGGAGTTCGCGGTATGCATTTGTTGGTGGGATGTGGCCACCTGCGTAGTACTTGCGTTCGGCGTGCGGGATCGCGGCTGCCAAGTGGTCGGCGTACTTGCCGGCGCGCTCGTCAGCAGAGCCGTGCCAGAGGCTGACCGGGACCCGGAGGTCGCCGAGGTCGAAGCCCCACGGGTTTGCGAACGCTATGTGGTCGTCGATCCAGCCGTCGTGGCTGGTGACAAAGGTGGCCGTCAGGCGAGCCACAGCTTCCGGGTCCTCGCGGGCCGGGGGTCCTGGTGGCGAGCCGGGGTCCGGTGGGAACTCAGGTCCGCCCTCCTCGACGGCGGCCATGATCGTGCGAGCTGTTTCCTCGAGACCCGGTCGCAGGTCTCCGTGGACCGCCCGCCAGGAGGTGCGGTTGCGCCGTGGGTCCGCCTGTTCCTCCGCTTCGGTCGGTTCGGGACCGTCGACGAGCGACGGCGCGTTGCTCCCAGTCACCGCGCAGCGGGTCACGCGATCCGGCAGCAGGGCCGCGCAGGCCAACGCGTGCGGACCGCCGCCAGAGCCGCCGGTGACCGCGAACCGTTCCCACCCGAGCGAGTCGGCGAGAGCGGCCGCATCAAGGGCAACCGATGCCACGGTCCGGCCCGCCTGCCGGGTCGATCCGCCGTACCCGGGCCGGTCCGGCATCACCATCCACACCCCGGACGACTCGATCGTCGCGACCACCTCGGGGCGCTTCCACCGAGTGCTCGGCGTACCCCCGAACGACATCACGGGTACGCCGCTGTCCGTCCCGTAAACGGCGTACATAAGGACCCGGTCACCGATCTGCACCATGCCATCCACCAGCGGAGCGTAACCAACCGACACCACCTATCCGAATCCACAGTTACCGACCCGACATTCTCGGGATTCGAGATGCGAACCCCGTGGTGGGAGGATGCGGCCTAGGTTTTGTCGGCTGTGTGTTTCGAACCCTGTCGGGAGTGCTTGTGAGTTCCTCGGTCGCCGGGACCGTATCGCCCACCCGGCAAGCGATGCGCCGGTTGCGGCGTGACCGCAGTGCGCGGGTCGGCCTCGTCGTGGTCGCCCTGCTGATCCTGATCGCCGCGGCCGCGCCCTTGCTGGTGCGGCTGGCCGGCCAGGACGCGACGACGTACCACATCGACCTGCTCGATCCCGCGCGCGGCAACGCGCCACGAGGTGCGGTCGGTGGCGCGAGCGGAACCCACTGGTTCGGGGTGGAGCCGCTGACCGGCCGGGACCTGTTCTCGATCGTCGTGCTCGGTCTGCGTACGTCGCTGTTCATCGCGGTCGTGGTCACACTGATCACGACCGTCGTCGGCACCCTCGCCGGGATCAGCGCGGCGTACTTCGGTGGCTGGTACGACGCGGTGCTGTCGCGGCTGCTCGACTTCCTGTTCGGCTTCCCGCAGCTCGTCTTCATGATTGCCCTGGGCATCGTTGTGCCGGCCGGGTTCCCGCGCTGGCTGCTGCTGATCCTGGTGCTCAGCTTCTTCGGCTGGGCCGGACTGGCGCGCCTGATCCGCAACCAGGCCCGCTCGCTGGTCGCCCGCGAGTTCGTCGAGGCGGCCCGCAGCGTCGGGTCGAGCGGCTGGATGGTGATCACCCGCGAACTGCTGCCGAACCTACTCGGTCCGGTGCTGGTGATCGCCACGCTCGCGATCCCCGGCTACATCGGCGCCGAGGCTGCGCTGTCCTTCCTCGGCGTCGGTGTCCCGCCGCCGACCCCCAGTCTCGGCCGGTCGATCTCGGACTCGATCGCCTGGGTCTACACCGGTGCGGACCCGTGGTTCCTGCTGTTCCCGGGCGCGATGCTGTTCTTCGCGGTCCTCGGCTTCACCTTGCTGGGCGACGGCGTACGGGACGCGTTCGACGTCCGGCTGCGGAGGACGAACTGATGCCCGACCTCGTCTGGTTCCTGACCCGGCGGTTGTTCGCCGCGCTGCTCGTGATGCTCGCGCTGAGCCTCGCCGTCTACCTGATCTTCTACGCGATCCCTGCCGACCCGGCGCACCTGGCGTGCGGCAAGCCCTGTACGCCGGACCGCCTGGAGCAGGCGCGGCACTTCATGCAGCTCGACCAGAGCACCCTGCAGCAGTACCTGAACTTCCTGAAGGGCATCGTCGCCGGTCGCACGTTCGGCGACGGCGCGGCTGCCGTGCACTGCAACGCTCCCTGCTTCGGGTACTCGTTCCCGCTGGCTCGCCCGGTCACCACGCTGATCACGGACCGGCTGCCGATCACCGCGTCGATCGCGCTCGGGGCTGCCGTTCTCTGGCTGCTGATCGGCGTCTCGCTCGGGGTGATCGCGGCCCTGAACCGGGGCCGCATCCTCGACCGGCTGGCCGTCGGCGTCGCGCTGATCGGCGTCTCGACCCCGTCGTTCCTGCTCGGGCTGCTAGCGATCCTGGTGTTCGGGTTCTGGCTGAACATGGTCCCGGTCAACGGCTACATCCCGTTGACCGAGAGCCCGGTCGACTGGGCGTGGCACTTGGTGACGCCCTGGATCGTGCTGGCGATCCTGCAAGCGGCGTCGTACATCCGGCTGACCCGGTCGCAGATGCTCGAGGAGCTCAACCTCGACTACATCACCACGGCCCGGGCGAAGGGCGCCAGCGAAGCGCGGGTGGTCCTGACCCACGGGCTGCGCGGGGTGCTGGTCCCGGTCATCACGCTGTTCGGCCTCGACCTCGGCAGTCTGCTCGGCGGCGCGATCCTGACCGAGAAGGTGTTCAGCATGCAGGGCCTCGGCGATCTGCTGATCAGCGCGGTCGGCCAGCTCGACGTGGCCGTGGTCGTCGGCGTCACGCTGTTCTCGGCGTTCCTGATCATCCTGGCGAACCTGGTGGTGGACATAGTGCACGGTGTGCTCGACCCGAGGGTGAGCCATGGCTGATCCAGTACTGGAAGTACACGACCTGAAGGTCACGTTCCGGACAGAGAACGGTTCGGTGCCCGCCGTCGACGGCATCGACTTCGCGGTCGCGCCCGGACAGACGCTCGCGATCGTCGGCGAGTCCGGGTCCGGGAAGAGCGTCAGCTCGTCCGCGGTGATAGGCCTGCTGCCGTCGAACGCGGACGTCAGCGGCGAGGTGCTGCTCGACGGCCGGGAGCTGAACGGCCTGCCGAACGACGAGCTCCGCAAGATCCGCGGCAACGACATCGCGATGGTCTTCCAGGACGCCCTGTCCGCGCTGAACCCGTACTACTCCGTCGGCTGGCAGGTCGCCGAGGCGTACCGGCTGCACCACGACGTCTCGAAGAAGGTCGCGCGCCGGCGGGCGGTCGAGATGCTGGACAAGGTCGGCATCCCGGACGCGGCCCGTCGCGCGGACAGCTACCCGCACGAGTTCTCCGGGGGAATGCGGCAGCGGGTCGTGATTGCTATGGCTCTGGTGAACGACCCGAGAGTGCTGATCGCGGACGAGCCGACGACCGCACTCGACGTCACCGTGCAGGCGCAGATCATGCGTTTGCTGGACGACGTCCAGGACGAGTTCGGTACGGCGCTGATCCTGATCTCGCACGACCTCGGAGTGGTCGCCGAGGTCGCGGACGACGTCCTGGTGATGTACGCCGGACGCGCGGCCGAGCGTGGCACCGTACGCGACCTGTTCTTCCGGGCGGCGCACCCGTACAGCCTCGGGTTGCTGGGTGCGATGCCGCGGGTCGACGTACCGCCGAAACCGCGCCTGACCACGATCCCGGGCACCCCGCCGGGGCCGGGGTCGATCACGACCGGTTGCCCGTTCCAGCCTCGGTGTGCGTATACGCACCTGGTGGGGGAGCGGTGCGTCACCGAGCGTCCCGAGCTCACGCCGCGTCCCGGCGAAGGCGATCACGAGGCTGCTTGTCACCTCGGGCGGCGTCCGGAGGTGATCCTGTGAGCGAGGAGCTGCTGAACCTCAAGGACGTCAAGAAGTACTTCGGGTTGCGCGGCGTCCCGTGGCAGAAGGCGCAGGCCGTTCGTGCGGTCGACGGCGTCAATCTCGTCGTACGCAAAGGCGAAACCATCGGTCTCGTAGGCGAGTCGGGCTCCGGCAAGTCCACGCTGGCCCGGGTCGCGACCCGCCTGCTCGACCCGACGCAGGGCCGGGTCGAGATCGGCGGTAAGGACGTCACCAGGGTCAAGGGCCGCCGGCTGCGCCCGATCCGCCGCCGGATCCAGATGGTCTTCCAGGACCCGCAGGCCTCGCTCAACCCGCGGCAGTCGGTGGCCACGATTCTGAGTACGCCGTTCCGCGCGCAAGGACTCCGCCCGACCCGGGCCCAGCTCGTCGAACTGCTCGAACAGGTCGGACTGGCCGAGGAACACCTGGTCCGGTACCCGCACGAGTTCTCCGGCGGTCAGCGCCAGCGGATCGGGATCGCGCGGGCGCTGTCGGTCAAACCCGACCTGCTGGTCTGCGACGAGCCGGTGTCCGCGCTGGACGTGTCGGTGCAGGCCCAGGTGCTGAACCTGCTCGCCGACCTGCGTGACGAGCTAGGTCTGTCGTACGTGCTGGTCGCCCACGACCTGGCCGTCGTCCGTCAGGTCGCCGACCGGATCGCCGTGATGTACCTCGGCACGATCGTCGAAGAAGGCCCGGCGGCGCAGGTGTACGAGTCGCCGGCCCACCCGTACACGAAGGCGCTGCTGTCCGCCGTACCGGTGCCCGAGCCGGGCGTCACCCGTGACCGCATCGTGCTGACGGGCGACGTCCCGACCCCCATCGACCCGCCGTCCGGATGCCCCTTCCGGACCCGCTGTTACAAGGCCGAGGACGTCTGCGCGACGAAACGACCAGTGCTCGAACCCGTCGAAGGATCCACCGAGCACCGGGCCGCCTGCTACTTCCCTGAGCCCCCACCCCTTGAGAGGACCCAATGAAACACATATCCCGAGCGGTCGCACTAGCGGCCGTGCTGGCGCTGGCGGCGGCCGCGTGCAACGCCAATGACAAGTCCGGCACGACCGGTGGCAGTACTGCGGCCGCGGAGCAGGGCGGCACCTTCCACATCCTCAGCACCAGCAAGGAAATCAGCTACGACCCGGCCAAGAGCCAGAACCTGGGCATCAGCGGGATCCACCTGGTGCTGCGCGGCCTGACGTCGTGGAAGACCGACCCGAGCAAGCCGACCGAGCTGGTCCCCGACCTCGCCACCGACACCGGCCAGGTCAGCGACGGCGGCAAGACCTGGACCTACAAGCTGAAGCCGGGTCTCAAGTACGCCGACGGTTCGCCGATCGTTGCCGCTGACATCAAGTACGGCGTCGAGCGGTCGTTCGCGCCGGAGCTGTCCGGCGGTCTCGGCTACCACAAGTCGCTGCTGGTCGGCGGCGACAAGTACACCGGCCCGTACAAGGGTGGCGACCTGGCCTCGGTCGAGACGCCCGACGACACCACGATCGTCTTCAAGCTGAACAAGCCGTACGGCGACTGGCCGTGGATCGTCAGCATGCCGGCGTTCTCGCCGGTACCGAAGAAGGCCGACACCGACCCGGCGCACTACGGCGAGAAGCCGATGGCCAGCGGCCCGTACCAGGTGCAGTCGTACACGCCGGGCTCGAAGCTGGTCCTGACGCGGAACCCGAACTGGGACAAGTCGACCGACCCGGCCCGGACCGGCCTGCCGGACTCGATCGTGACCGACATGGGCCTGCAGCCCGACGTCGTCAACCAGCGCCTGATCGCCGACGCCGGCGACGACAAGTTCGCCGCCACCACCGGTACGTCGGTCCCCGCGGCGCTGATCCCGACGATCACCGGCAACCCGGCCGTCAAGGCCCGGGTGGCGACCTCGCCGTCCGGTGCGCTGCAGTACCTGGCGATGAACACCAAGCGGCCGGCGCTGGCCAACCCCGCGGTCCGCAAGGCGATCGAGTACGCCGTCGACAAGCAAGCCGTCCAGGTCGCCGAGGGCGGTCCGGAGTACGGCGGTGAGATCGCGAGCACCCTGATCACGCCGGGGATCGACGGGTACACCAAGTACGACTCGTACGAGGCTCCGCCGGCCGGTGACCCGGCGAAGGCGAAGCAGATGCTGGCCGCGGCGGGCGTCAGCAACCTGAACCTGGTGCTGGCCGCCGACAACACGACCGGTCTCGGCGTGGCGCAGGCGATTCAGCAGGGCCTGAAGCGGGCCGGGATCACCGTCACCATCAAGCCGCTGGACAGTGAGCCGCTGACCGACCTGATCACCGGCAACAAGCCGGACTTCGACCTGACCGTGTCGAGCTGGCTGCCGGACTTCCCGAGCGCGATCGGCAACATCCAACCGCTGTTCGGGACGTCGGAGATCGGCAACGGCGGGTACAACATCTCCCGCTACTCCAACCCCGCGGTGGACACGGCGATCGCCGCCGCGACGGCCGAGCCGGACCGGACGAAGGCGGCCGGGCTGTGGGCCGCGCTGGACAAGCAGATCATGGCCGACGCGCCGATCGTGCCGCTGATCTACGCGCGGAACGCGTTCCTGCACGGGTCGAAGGTGCAGAACTTCTACCTGTCGTCGTACCCGCCGTACGCGAACACGCTGATCGTCGGCCTCAGCAAGTAACGGCTCAGGTGCGTCCTTCGGACTCCTGGGCTTCGAAGAGGGTCGGCTGGGACTCGGCATCGAGCCCCCAGTCGGCCCTCATCACCGTGTAGCCGGCCTTCTCGGCGGCTTTGACGACTGAGATGTCGTCGTCGACGAGGACGGCGACCGGGCGGAGCTCGGCGAGGCGCTTCAGGCGGCCGAGTTTCATCAGCATCGACGGGCGGCGGTCGGTGTTGCCGCGCATGTACACCTTGCCGTCCGGGAAGCCGTTGTCCTTCAGCCACTTCTCGGTGTCCCGCCGGATCCGCTCCGGGCGGCCGGTCAGGTAGACGATCTCGTGGTCCGCGGCGAGCGTGGTCGCGACCGCCAGGCCCTCCTCGAGGACGGCGTCGTCCTTGGCGTGCTCGAAGAACGAGTCCCAGTTCTTCGGCTTGCGCTCGATGAAGTGGATCCGCTTGCTGGTGTCGGACAGGGTCGCGTCGATGTCCAGTACGGCGTACGGTCGCTCGTCACTCATGCGCCCCAGCTTCCCAGGTCGCGCGGTCGACGGCGTACAGGACCTCTCCGAACTCGGTTCCGGGGAGCGGATCGTCGAAGTGTTCGTGGTACACCTTCTCGAACCGCAGGCCCGACCGGCGCATCACCGCCCGCGAGCGGTGGTTGACCGCCATCGTGTCCGCCTCCACCCGCTCCACCCCAAGCTCGGTGAACGCGTGCGCGATCAACGCCCGGGTGCCCTCGGTCGCGTATCCCTTGCCCCAGACGGTCCGCTTCAGCCGGTACCCGACGCCCACGGTCCGCGGGTCCCCGGTCGGCTGGATCCCGAACCACCCGACGAAGCCCTCCGCATCCTCGGCCTTGAACGTCCCGAGCTGCGGATGCTCGGCGTACACCTTGAGGATCTCCGGCAGTACGACGCCCTCGACCTCGACCCGCGGCGTCACCTGCCCGGTCAGGAACCGCATCACCTCCGGATCGGAGTCCAACTCCAAGAGCAGCTCGACGTCGCCGCCGGTGAACCGCCCCAACCGCAAACGCTCCGTCTCCAGATACACATCCGGACTCTCTCATCGTCCTTGAGCCCCCACCAGTCATTTCGGGGCCCCCGAAATGGTTGGTGGGGGCTCAAAGGGCGTCCGGAGTGTGGGCGGTGCTGGGGTTGGGGTGTGTTGGGTTGGGCGGTTGTCGGTGGGGCGGGTTAGCGTTCATTCCGCTATGGACGAGTCGATCACGTTTCTGCACAGCTCGGACTGGCAGCTGGGCATGATGCGCCGGTTCCTGGGGCCGGACGGCCAGGCCCGGTGGGGTCAGGCGCGGCTGGATGCTGTCGCGCGGATCGGCGAGGTCGCGGAGCGGACCGGGGCGGCGTTCGTGGTCGTCACCGGGGACGTGTTCGAGCACAACCAGGTCGAGCGGCAGACCATCCTGCGGGCATGCGAGGCGCTCAAGCGGATCCCGGTCCCGGTCGTGCTGCTCCCGGGCAACCACGACGCGCTGGAGCCGGGGTCGTTGTGGACCTCGAGCCAGTGGCTGGCGCACGCGCCGGAGCACGTGACGGTGCTGACTGAAACGACGCCTTTCCAGATCGTGCCGGGTGTCGAGCTCGTCGGCGCACCGTGGCGGTCGCGGCGTCCGCTCTCGGACCCGGCCGCGCCCGGGTACGCCGACCTCACAGCAGACCCGAAGACGACGCGGATCCTGCTCGCCCACGGCCAGTTGACGAGTCTGTCCGGCGGCATGTCCGACGTACCGACCATCGACCAGGCGGCGCTCGAGGCCGCGGTCGCGGACGGCCGGCTGCAGTACGTCGGCCTCGGCGACCGGCACTCGACGACGCGGGTCACCGACCGGATCTGGTTCTCCGGGACGCAGGAGGTCACCTCGCCCGAAGAGGACGCGCCGGGCAATGTCTTGAAGGTGACGATCGGCAGCGGGGGGATCGACGTCGAACCGATCCGCGTCGGGGCGTGGCACATGGTGGATCATCGCGTCGACCTGTTCGACGAGGAGTCGATCACGGCGCTCGAGGACTGGTTCGCCGAGCTGCCGGACAAGGAGCGGACGTATGTGCGGCTGGCCGGTGACGGTTCGTTGTCGTTGCCGTTGCTGGCCCGGCTGGACACGATCATCGACGCGCAGGGCGAGGTCTTCGCGAGTGTCGAGCGCTGGGTGAAGTTCTGGACCGTGCGGCCGGCGCCGGACGCGGCGGACCTCGAGTCGCTGCAGTTGAGCGGTCCGGCGCGGGCAGCGATGGAGGAGCTGCGGCAAGCCTTGGCCGGCGGCGACGAGGGCGCGGGTGCGGCGTTGTCGTTGATGCACCGATTGGCGCGGGACGCGGGATGAGACTGCACAGCTTGGCGCTACGGGACTTCCGTGGCGTCAAGGACCGCATTGTCCGGTTCCGCGCGCTCGGTACCACCGTGGTGGTCGGCGACAACGAGGTCGGGAAGTCCAGCCTGGTCGAGGCGTTCGGGCTGATCTTCGACCTGCCCGACGACTCGAAGTCGACGCGGATCCGCGGCATCCAGCCGGTCGGCCAGGACGTCGGTCCGGAGGTGACCGTCGAGCTCAGCCTCGCCGGCCGCGAGCTGACGTACGCGAAGCGCTGGCTGAAGAACCGTTCCACCGAGCTGAGCATCGTCGAGCCCGACGGCCGGCGGCAGTCCTGGACGGGACGCGAGGCGCACAACGAGGCCGAGCGGCTGTTCCACGAGAACGTCGACCCGGTGCTGTGGCAGACCCTGATGGTCAGCCAGGGGCAGTCGTTGGTGCTGCCAACGCCGGCCGACGCGGAACCGCTGATCACCGCGGTGACCGCGGAGTCGGGCACTCCGGTCGACGGTGCGTCGATGCCGCTGGTGACGGCCGTCGAGCACGAGTTCCAGCGGTACTGGACGCCGCGCGGCAAGCCGACCGGAGACTTCGCCAGGTCGGCGAAGGCAGTGTCGGCGGCCGAGTTGGCCGCCGCACAGGCGTTGCAGGCGATGGAGGAGGTCCAGTCCGACATTCGTCGCGCCGAGCGGCTGAACCTCGATCTCGCAGATGTGGCGGGCCGCCTGGCTGAGCACCTCACCGGCGTCGAGGAACTGCGCGAGCGCAAGCAGGCGACCGACGAGATCCTGCTCCGGCGCGACTCGGTCCGTTCGCGCGCGGAAACCGCACGGGCGCGGCTGGAGAACCACACCCGCACGCGACTCGAGCGTGAGCGACTCCTCGACGAGGTCCAGCGGTTCACCAAGACCGAGGCCGAGCTCGCCGCGCGGCGGGCCGACGCGGAGCTGGTCGCCAAGACCGCGGCCGAGATGGTGCAGGCGGCGGAGGCCACGCTCGCGGAAGTCGTGGAGCTCAAGGACCTGCGGCGTACCGACGTACAGATCGCGGAACGGCGCGTCTCCGACCTGATGGATCGCGCCGAGCTCGACCGGCTGGTCGGGCAGCAGACCGAGCTGGTCGACGTCCGGGCCCGGATCGCGGCGGCCGGGACGATCCTCGACCGGATCAAGGTCGATGACGCGCTGGTGGCCGCGTTGGAGGAGGCCCGCGCGGCGGTGGTCGAGGCCCGCGCGGCGCTCGCGGCCGGCGTACCCGAGGTGTCGGTACGGCGACTTGGCGCGGAGCCCGTGGAACTGTCCGGGACCGGCCTGGAAGGCAACGTGCCGTCGGAGCTCGGCTTCGACGAGTCGACCGAGGTGCTCGTCTCCGGTGAACTCGTCGTCGGCGTGCCGGGGCAGGTCGAGGTGACCGTCCGAGCCGGTGGTGATGCGGCGGCGCTGCGCTCGCGCGTCGACGACGCCGTACGGCGGGAGAAGGACCTGCTGAAGAAGGCAGGCGTCAAGGATGTCGCCGCGGCGCGGGAGCTGTTGCGGAAGGCGGACACGGCGAGCGCCGAGCTGAACGAGGCGCGGCGGACCGAGAAGTCGCTGACGGCCGGAGGCGATCCGGGGGAGCGGATCGCCGTACTGACTGCGCGGCTCGGTGCTGACGAGGAGACCGAGGACGCAGGCAAGGAGACCGCGGTCGAGGGCGTTCCCGGGCAGATGTCGCTGTTCGAGGAGTTCGCCTCGCCGCACGACACGCTGTTCGACGACTTCGATGTGCCGGAGCCGGAGCCTGATGATCTCTCGGGCGCGCAGCGGGTGCTCGAAGAGGCCCGGAGCGGGCTGGCCGATGCAGAGCGGTTGCTGACGGATGCGGAGTTCGCGGCGGCGCAGGCGCGCAAGGCGGCGGACGAGGACCGGTCCGAGGCGCAGAACGCACGAGCCCGGTCGGAGCTGGCAGGGGAGCGGCTGGCAGCGGCGGTCGAGGCGCTGGAGTCTGCGCGGTCGGTGCTTGACGACGAGGCCGTGGCGGTGGCCGAGACCGAGGCGACGGCTGAGGTCGAGGCGGTGCTCGAGGAGCTGACCGCCGTACAGGAGCAGGCGGACGAGGCCGGGGCGGACCAGGTCGCGGGCGAACTGACTCACGCGCTCGCCGTGGCGACGCGGCTGCAGGGCGAGCGCGACAACCTGCGCGACGCGTTGCGTACGACGGAAGGCCGCCTGGAGCAGTCCGGGCGGGACGGACTGGCGACGCGGCGGGATGTGGCCGAGTTGGAGCTGGCCGCCGTACGCACGGAGCACGACAGCCTCCTGCGACGGGCCGAGGCGGCGCGACGCGTGCACGAGACGCTGAGCCGGCATCGGGCCGAGGCGCAGACGAAGTACTCCGAGCCGTTGCAGAGCCGGATCGAAGCGCTCGGCCGGAGTGTGTACGGGCCGTCGTTCCGGGTGTGGCTGGATGACGACCTCGCGGTCGCGGAGCGCGAACTGGACGGCGTCCGGTTGCCGGTCGAGGCGTTGTCGACGGGTGCTCAGGAGCAGCTGGCGATCATCACCCGGCTCGCGATCAGCCACCTCGTCAGCACCGGCGAGGGCAGCGTGCCGGTGATCTTCGACGACGCCCTCGGCTGGTCCGACAAGGCCCGCCTCCGCGACATGGGCGCCCTCCTCGGCCGCGCCGGCGACCACGGCCAGGTCATCATCCTGACCTGCATGCCGGACCGCTACGAGTACGTCCCGAAGGCAACCTTCATCAAGCTGGACGGGTGATCCGCTCCGGCGCGGAGTAGATGACGCAGCGGTCGCCGCGGGTGAAGCCGGCGAGGGTGATGTTGAATCGGCGGGCGAGGTCGACGGCGAGGCTCGACGGGGCACCGACCGCGACGATCATGCCGAGGCCGGCGGCGACCGCTTTCTGGACGATCTCGTAGCCGGCGCGGCCGCTGACGGCGAGTATCAGGCCCTTGCGGCTGTGCTGGTTGAGGACGGTCCAGCCGACGACCTTGTCGACCGCGTTGTGCCGGCCGATGTCCTCCTTCACCACGACCTTGCGGCCGTCGGCGGTGAACAGGCCCGCGGCGTGCAGACCGCCGGTGCGGCTGAACATCGGCTGCGCCTCGCGGAGCAGATCAGGCAAACGGCGTACGACGTCGACCGAGGCCTCAACCGGGTCCACGGGGTCGTACTCGCGCTCGGCGAGTTCGTCGAGGCTTTGCTGGCCGCAGACACCACAGGCGGCCGAGGTCACGCCGTACCGCTGGGGTGGTTCGCGGTCCGGGGGACCGTCGAACGTGACGGTGACGGTGTTGAACTGCTGCTCGGGCGTCAGCGTGGCATCGGTGCAGTAGGCAACGGTCCGGATCGCGTCCGGGCGGACCGCGAAGCCCTCGCCTAGGCAGAACCCGGCGGCCAGCTCGAAGTCGGAGCCGGGGGTGCGCATCGTGACGACCAGCGGCTCGGGCGCGCGGCCCGGCCATTCGAGCCGCAGCTCCAGCGGCTCCTCGGTGCTGACGACGTCCTCGCGCCGCGACGTCCGGTCGCCGTCGAGCACCTCGACCTTGAACCTGCTGGTGGGAGCCTTCGTCATACCTCCACGGTAGGCCAGTTGCGTCGTACGGCGAGCCAGTCGAGGAATGTCCATGCGTAGAGACGCTGGTGCTCACGCAGAGCCGGCGTACAGCCGGGTGGGGGCGGCGCCTCGGTGTTCTTCATCATGTACGCCGCGATCACGGCCACGAGAGAGTCGAGGTGATCCTTCGGTACGTCGGCTGTCAGCGGGCTGCGTGTGATGGCGGTGAACGTGTCGATGCCTTGGTGCTGGGCGACCGGCAGCAGGCCGACCCAGTCCGCCCAGTGCGGGCCGAGCGTCAGCCAGTTCCAGTCGATCGTCCAGCAGGTGCCGTCGTTGTCGATCAGGATGTTGTCCGGACGCAGATCGGAATGCGCGGCGGAGTCGCCGGCGAGGGCTTCGGGCACCAGCTTGACCAGCTCCGCGAGCTCCGGCAGTACGCGCGGCAGCCAGTCCTGCAGTCCGTTCGGCATCTCTCGCTCACCCGCCAGGATCTGCGCCGGCGTCTCGACGTCGGCGGCGACCAGGTCCGCGAACTTGCTCAGCCCATCCAACGGACTCGGCCGCAACGCGTCCGCCAACTGCTCACAAGCAGCAGTAACCAGCCCAAAATCCTCCACGGTCCAAGGAGCCCCGGGCATCCGCCCCTCGACCCACTCCGAGGCAACGGCGAACCAGCCGTCGACATGGGCGGTGGTGATGATGGCTGGGGCTCGGACTGCTTTCGGGAGCTGCGGGACCACCTCGGCCTCGCGCTGGTACGCCTCGTAGGCGTGCAGGCCTTCCTCGGCTGCCTTGATGAAGACGCGGCGGCCGTCGGCCAGCTGTGCCCGGGCAGCGAAGCCTCCGGTGAAGCCGGAGCGGACCGGTGCTGAGACAGATGTGATCTGCGTGCCGAGGGCAACGGCGAGGGCCTCGTGCAGTGCGGCCGGCAGCGTGCTCCAGTCGGGACGGAGCGAGGTGGCGAAGTAGTCGACGTCCGGGGCGCGGCTCATGTCCACGAACGATAGAACCCGCAGCGGCACAGCGCTCGTGGTTTAGCGTTCGGGCTGTGAGTGGATCCGTGGTGCTGCAGGTGCTCGATCTGGTCGGGATCTTCGTGTTCGGGATTACCGGTGCGCTGGTCGGCGTACGGAAGAAGCTGGACGTGTTCGGGATCCAGGTGCTCGCCCTGGTCACCGGCCTCGGCGGTGGATTCATCCGGGACGTGCTGATCGGCGAGACCCCGCCGGCCGCGCTCCGCGACTGGCGCTATCTGGTGGTCCCGATCGCGGCCGGTCTGCTGACGTTCTTCCTCCATCCCGGGATCGGCCGCGTCGAGCGGCTGGTGAACATCTTCGACGCGGCCGGCCTCGCGCTGTTCTGCGTGACCGGTGCGCTGAAGGCGATCGAGTCCGGTCTGTCGCCGATCTCGGCCGCGCTCCTCGGCACGCTCTCGGGGATCGGCGGGGGAGTACTGCGGGATGTGCTCAGCGGCCGCGTCCCGGTCGTCCTCCGCTCCGAGATCTACGCCACCCCGGCGCTACTCGGGGCCGGCATCGTGGTTGTCGCCTCGGCGTTGGAGTACCACGCTCTGTGGGTTCCGATCTCAGCCGCGGTGGTGTGCTTCGCGATCCGGCTGCTCGCGATCCGCCGCGGCTGGAACGCGCCGTTACCCCGCAATCCGTGACGGCGGTGCCCATCCGTTGACCACGGCAACCAGTTCCACGTAGCGGTGCCAGTGCGGTCCGGCCTCGGTACGCCGGAGTTCGATCAGGCGGCTGCGGTACGCCGGGTCTGCCCGGAGCGGATCGTCTCCGGCGAGGGCGAGATAGCCGGCCACAAGACGACGTACCGAATCTCGGAAGTCGGGCGCGGTAACCAGCGTGGTCAGCTCCAGCCAGGCCTCGACCTGCTGCGGATCGGCGTCCTCGGGCAGGACCGGCGTCAGATTCTGGCGGACGGCGGGGGCGGTGCCGGCGAGCGTCGTATCGAGGAATTCGGCGATCAGCGCGCGGCGGTCCTGCTCGGATTGTTCGGTCATCAGGCGTATGTCCTCCGGGTCGGGATGGTTGGCGAGGACCGTGAGCAGGGCGTGCTGCCGGCGTAGCGTGCGGATCTGGATCGCCAGTGCGTCGGCGTGGGTCGCCGCGACCTCCGCGAGGGGACGTTCGTCCCGCAGTACGGCGTGGATCGTCGGCAGATCCAGGTCCAGTGCACGCAACGTCCGGATCAGCCGCAGCTGTACGACGGCATTGTCGTCGTACCGTCGATGGCCGGCAGCGGTACGCCGTGCCGTCAGCAGCCCAAGATCGGAGTAGTGCCGCACGGCCTTCACCGACACCCCGGCAAGCCGCGCCACCGCACCGATCGAGTGGTCCATACCCACCACCCTCACACCTCCCGTAACAGGAGATGCAAGCCTAGTTGTGGGCGAACCGTTCCTTGGGGCGGGCGAAGGTGATGGAGGCCGCGGCGACGAGCGCGCAGGCGATGCCGACGCCGAACGGGACCCAGTACGCGTCCGACGGGCCCCAGACGTCGACCGCGTGGCCGGCGGCCGCGTTGCCCGGTGCGACGCCGAGTAGAATGCCTGTGACGGTCCAGGTGATCGCTTCGGTCAACCGCTCCGGCGGCACCCACTCCTCGACACAGGCGGTGACCGCGACCATCGTCGGCGCGATCGTCATGCCGCAGCAGAACAGTACGGCGCCGAGCAGCGGGATGCTGTTGACCCACGGGAGTGGCGCCAGGGTGATCGCGAGCGCGATCGTGCCGAGCAGCAGCCGGCGCTCGACCGGAGCCCGCCAGTGCACCGAGCCGTACCAGAGACCGGCCAGCAGGCTCCCGAACGCCCAGACCGCCAGTACGACGCCCGCCAGCCCGGCCTGCCCTTTCTGAGTCGTGAACGCCACGGTGATCACCTCGGCGCCACCAAGCGTCGCACCGAGGCCGAGACCGATCAGGCTGAGCAGCAGGATCGAAAGCCAGGGGAGTGGTGCCTGCTCGGCACCATCCGACTTGCCACGTCCTGGCGGGTCGGATGCGCGCAGCAGCGCCAGCCAGACGCCACCAGCCAGTCCCAGTACGCCGGCAGCGGACAGAGCGGCGTACGGACTGGCCTGGGTTGCCAGCGTGGTGACGAGCACCGGGCCGACGATGAAGACCACCTCGTCGCCGACTGCCTCCAGAGCGAATGCCGTCTGCAGTGCTCGACCACGGCCCAGCAGGTGCGTCCAGCGCGCCCGGACGAACGAACCGACCTGGGGACGGGTGCCACCGGCAATGAACGACAGCACGTACAGGACCCAGGTGGGCGCGTCAGCACGCACAGCGACGAGCAGTGCGGCCAGACCGACCGTGCAGGCCACCGAGCCGATCAGAATCAGCCCGCGCTGGCCGAACCGGTCGACCAGCCGGCCCTGGATCGGACCGGTCAACGCCCCGGCGATCACGGCCACTCCGGAGACGGCGCCGGCGAGACCGTACGAACCGCTCTCCTGCGCGATCAGGATGACGATGCCGAGTCCGATCATCGAGATCGGCATCCGCCCGAGGATCCCGGCAGCGAAGAACGATGCCGCTCCGCGGCGGCGCATGAGATGGACGTAAGGCTTGAGCATGAGAGACCGGGAGCAGCTTAGGTCATGTCCGTCTGAGAAGCTTGGAATATGTCGCCTGCTGCACCCCCGTACGACGCTGTCCTGCTGCTCTCCTTCGGCGGGCCCGAGAAGCCCGACGACGTGCTGCCCTTCCTGCAGAACGTGACCCGCGGCCGCGGAATCCCGGACGAGCGGCTGAAGGAGGTCGGCGAGCACTACTACTCGTTCAGCGGCAAGAGCCCGATCAACGACCAGAACCGGGCGCTGCTGAAGGCGCTGCGGGCGTCGTTCGACGAGATCGGGCTGGACCTGCCGATCTACTGGGGCAACCGCAACTGGGCGCCGTACCTGACCGACACGATGCGCGAGATGGCCGCGGACGGCATCCGCCGCGCGGTGGTGATCGTCACGTCCGCGTACCCGTCGTACTCCGGCTGCCGGCAGTACCGGGAGAACCTCGAGGACGCCGCCCGCGAGATCCCGGACGCGCCGCGGATCGACAAGCTCCGGCACTACGCGAACCACCCCGGCTTCGTCGGGTCGTTCGTGGAGTCGACCGCCGACGCGCTCAGCAAACTCCCGGACGGCGCCGCGATCGCCTACGTCACGCACTCGATCCCGACCGCGATGAACGCGACCAGCGGCCCGGACGGCAACGGGTACGTCGACTGGCACCTGGACGTCGCCGCGGAGATCACGGCCGAGCTCGAGCGGCGCACCGGGCAGACCCGGCGTACCGACCTCGTCTACTGCTCGCGGTCCGGGCCGCCGCAGGTGCCGTGGCTCGAGCCGGACGTGAACGACCACCTGGAGGTGCTGGCCGCCGAAGGAGTGCCCGGTGTGGCCGTCGTACCGGTCGGGTTCGTGAGCGACCACATGGAGGTCATCTACGACCTCGACACCGAGGCCGCGAAGACGGCCGCGAAGCTCGGACTGCCGATGGCGCGCGCTGCGACGCCGGGCACGGACGAGAAGTTCGTCTCCATGCTCCGCGACCTCGTGGTCGAGCGGGCCGCGGCCGAGCGCGGGGAGCAGCCCGCCCGGCCGTGCGTCGGCCAACTCGGCCCGGCCTGGGACGACTGCCGTCACGACTGCTGCCCACCGCTGCGCCGACCTATCGCTAAGGAAGCTGTATGAGTGCCTCTGAGAGCCCGCAGGACCTCCTCAAGCTGGCCGTGGAGGTGGCGGAGGAGGCAGCGCAGCTGATCGTCGAACGCCGCCGCGGCACGATCACCGTCGCCGACACCAAGAGCACCGTCACCGACGTGGTCACGGCCGTCGACCGTGAGTCCGAGGAGCTGATCCGGGCCCGGGTCCTGCGCGCCCGGCCGGACGACTCGTTCCTCGGCGAGGAGGGCGACGACGTGGTCGGCACCAGCGGCGTGCGCTGGGTCGTGGACCCGATCGACGGCACGGTCAACTACCTCTACGACATCCCGACGTACGCCGTCTCGATCGCGGTCGAGTACGGCGGGGAGACGGTCGCCGGTGTGGTGGTGGACGCGCCCAAGGGCGAGGTGTTCACCGCGACCCTGGGCGGCGGGGCGTTCGCGGACGGCAAGCCGATCCAGGTCTCGGGCGCGACCGAGCTGAATCAGGCACTGGTCGGGACCGGGTTCGGGTACGACCCGGCGCGCCGACAGGTGCAGGCCGAGGTGATCCAGCACCTGATCACCAAGGTCCGCGACATCCGCCGGATCGGCGTCGGCGCGATCGACCTGTGCTACGTGGCCTGCGGCCGGCTGGACGCGGTGTACGAACGCGGATTGAACCCGTGGGACTACGGTGCGGGCGCCCTGATCGCGGCCGAGGCCGGAGCCCGGGTCGGCGGGCTCAACGGAGCTCCGGTGTCGCCGGAGATGTCGATCGCGGCCACTCCGGCGCTGTTCGAGCCGTTCCACGCGTTGCTGGCCGCCGCGAACCCGTTGCGCGTGTAGCTGCCGGTGAGTGCTCGTTTCTGCGCAGTACTGCGCACTAACGAGCATTCTGCTGTTCGGTCCTGACATTTGTGGCGACACGCGGGTCACAGCATGGACCCAGTCGTGCATTGCGGGCCTTTATAGGGCACAATCCCGTCCTCGGGAACGGTGTTTGCCGATCCCGGCCTGGCTGTCAAGGGTTTCGGGGGACGAAAGTTCAGCGCGGTGCTCCGGCGCGGAATTTCTCGGCCGCTCCACCCGTTCAAGGGCTCAGCAGGCAACACCACGGGTACGAAGAGGGCAGGGAACACCATGGCGACTGATTACGACGCCCCGCGCAAGACGGACGAAGACGCTTCCGAAGAGTCGATCGAGGAACTGAAGACTCGCCGTCACGACAAGAACTCCGGCAAGGTCGACGAGGACGAGGCCGAGGCCGCGGAGAGCTTCGAGCTGCCCGGCGCCGACCTGAGCCACGAAGAGCTGGCGGTCCGGGTCCTTCCGCGTCAGGCCGACGAGTTCACCTGTTCGAGCTGCTTCCTGGTTCACCACCGCAGCCAGCTCGCCGAGACGAAGAACGGGCAGCTGATCTGCCGCGACTGCGCAGCCTGACCTGCCGCCCTACTTCGTAGTAATGCACAGCGGGACCGTCCCACTCCGGTGGAACGGTCCCGCTGTCGTGCCTGCTCAGTCTTTCTTGACCAGCCCGGTGTCGGTGCCCTTCACCACTCGCGCGGTGGCGTCCTCCTCGTAACCGGGCGGCGCATAGCCGGTGGACTTGAGCCAGTACGCGGCCGCACGACGCTCCGCGAAGAGCCTCGCGGCGGCTGCGGCGCCGGCGCTGACAGCCGCCCACACGGCAACCTCGGCATACCCGCCCTGGCCGTTCTTCGGCGGCTTCCCGCCCGATCCCAGCTTCCAGGCCGTGCTGACCGCCTTGCTCGCGGCCAGGCCCACCACGATCGTGAAGGCTGCCTGTACCAGCTTCCAGCCGATCTTCGCTCCGACCACAACACCCTCCTAGTACGACTGCCGACAGTCAGGATCTTCCCACGCTGTGCCCGCTCAGGGCGGCAGCCAACCGGTCCGGGTGGCGCGTGGCGATCACCCAGTACGGCGCGGGGTCGGCCGGATCCGTGATCTGCACCCGCACGGCCCCGCTGATGTAGCTCCGCAGTACCAGGAATGCTTTCGGGTCGCAGTCGCGTCCGAACGCGCGTCGCGCCTCGTCGCCGGTCAGCGCCTCGACCGTGCCCAGATACGTCCGGTCGATCTCCGCCCGCCCGGCGTGCAGCCGCGTGTCGTCGACCTCCACGCGAGCGCCGCCGTACCGGAGGAACAGCGCCAGGAGCAGGACCGCGGCGAGCCCGCCGACCACGGCGCCGGCCATCGTCCCGACCGGTACGGCGACGATGCCGAACAGGGTGACCACAGCGGCGGCGGCGATGATCCACCACGACACCGGCACCCGCAGACTCTCGCGATAGGTTCCCACGGGACCAGCCTGGCATGTGGTGCGTCCGAGGCGCTCGATAGGGTCGCTACTCGTGACCGAGGTACTCATCCAGCGACTCGACCCCGACCTCCCGCTCCCGTCGTACGCACACCCCGGCGATGCCGGCGCGGACCTCGTGGCGGCCGCCGACCTGACTCTGAAACCGGGCGAGCGCGGCCTGGTCGGGACCGGGATCGCGATCGCCCTGCAGAACGGGTACGCCGCGTTCGTGCACCCGCGCTCCGGACTGGCCGCGAAGCACGGCGTCTCGATCGTGAACGCCCCCGGAACCGTCGACGCCGGGTACCGCGGCGAGATCAAGGTCTGCCTGATCAACCTCGACCCGCACGCCGAGGTGACCGTACGGCGCGGCGACCGGATCGCGCAGCTGGTCATCCAGCAGGTCGAGAAGGCCCGGTTCGTCGAAGTAACCTCGCTGCCCGGTTCCGCACGCGGTGACCAGGGACACGGGTCGACCGGCGGCTTCGGCCATGTGACACGCTGACCAGGTGCACCCGTTGACCTGCCGGATGCGCGAGACTACGGCGCTGTATCAGCGCCGGCACCAAGACCAAGGAAGTAGGCAACAGCTGTGATCTTCCGCCGTAAGGGCAAGAACGACGAGCCCGAGACAGGCGAGAACCTCGACGAGACCGGTACGGCGGACGTCCGCGCCGAGGGCCCGTTCGACTCGACCGAGGTCGACGCCGCCGACCTGGAGGCGGAGGACCGCATCGACCTGGGTGCGCTGGTGGTCACCGGCATGCCCGGCATGGAGCTGGGCCTGCAGGTCGACGAGCAGAGCGGCGTGGTGCAGGCAGTGCTGCTGATGCTCGACGACTCCGCGCTGGAGCTGCGTGCGTTCGCGGCCCCGAAGACCAGCGGCATCTGGGACGAGGTCCGCCAGGAGATCGCGGGCGAGGCCGCCCGGATGGGTGGTACGGCGACCGAGTCCGAGGGCCCGTTCGGCACCGAACTGGTGCTGGTCGTCCCGGTCGAGGACCCGGAGGGACAGGTCTTCAGCCAGACCTCCCGCGTCATCGGTGTGGACGGCCCGCGTTGGCTGCTCCGCGGTACGGTCCTCGGCCGCGCCGCCGTCGAGCCGGACGCCGCCGAGCCGATGGAAGCGACTCTGCGCAACACCGTCGTGGTCCGCGGTAACGAGCCGATGGCGGTCCGTGAGTCGCTGCCGCTGCAGATGCCGCCGGGCGCTCAGCCGAATGAGCCCGAAGAGGCCTGAGCGGACTACACTCGACGCCATGGGCAGCAACAAACCCGCAGGGCTGTGGAAGCGTGCCTTCCGCGGTCTGGCCGGGGACCGTGACGAGGAAGACGCGGAGGTCCTCAAGGACTTCGCGCAGGACTGTGGCGCGCGGTCCATCACCGGCTGCCACGACCGGGAGCTCGTCACGTTGTACGGCACGTTGCGCACCATCACGTTCAGCCCGCGAGGCGGCGTACCGGCACTGGAGGGTGAGTTGTACGACGGCACCGGCACGGTCAAGCTGATCTGGCTCGGCCGCCGCAAGATCGGCGGCATCCACGCCGGGTCGGAAATGATCGCCTCCGGGCGGATCGGCGTCGTCGACGGCGACCGCGTGATGTTCAACCCGCGCTACGAGCTGCGCCCCCAGGCAGCCCATGGCTGACCCGCACACGGAGCCGACGGTGGAGGAGCCGCAGAAGGCTCCGAAGTCGACCGACAGGGACTTCTTCCACGCGCTCGGCGGGTGGGGTGCGCTGCTCGACATCGGGCTGCCCTGGATCGCGTTCCTGGTGGCGTACGCCGTCACCGACCACAAGCTGCAGCTGTCGCTGATCATCGCGGTCGGTATCGCCGCGGTGCTCGCCGTGGTGCGTCTCGTCCGCCGGCAGCCGCTGCGCAACGTGTTCGGCGGCTTCATCGGCGTACTGATCTCTGCCTGGGTCGCGAACCGCACCGGCAACGCCAAGGACTTCTACGTCCCCGGCCTGCTCACCAACCTCGGCTACGGCCTGCTGTACCTGATCACAGTCCTGATCCGCTGGCCCCTGTTCGGCTTCCTGTACGGCGTGATCACGCAGACCGGCACCGCCTGGCGCCGCGATCCCGTGCTGCTGAGGGGCTTCTCCCGCGCGACGCTGGTGTTCGTGGGATTGTTCGCGATCCGCCTGATCGTCCAGGTCCCGCTGTACTTCACCGGCAGCCTGAACGCCCTCGGCATCGCCAAGATCGGCCTCGGCCTGCCGTTCTACGCACTGGCGATCTGGCTCGCGTACGCCGTACTCCGCGGCTCGATGCCCCCCGAGAAATGGGACGAGGCCCGAGACAGCATCACCCACCTCCTCCGCGGCAACAAAAAGTAACCAGCCCACGGGCCTTCTCCGCGGTGGCCGTCTCCCAGTCGCCTCCGGCAGCGCCGCAGGGCAAGCAACTGCCCGCACCGGGGAAGGACGCCGCTTCGCGGCGGCTGTCTTGTCAGCCGCCTTCGGATCGATCTGGCGCATCACCCGGATCGCCCGCTGGACCCCAGTTGCCTCCGCCTATCGCGCAGACAATCGTCGTGTAGCTGTGCGATTTCCCCTTGTGGATAAGGCTTCTGGGCTCATCTCGATTTGAGCGAGACGCAATCGTGACCTAGAATAGAACACATGTTCGATGAAGATCTGGAGGAGCTCGAGACCGCGGACCTGTTGGCCGCGGCGTCGCAGTTCGGCCGGATCCAGGACCGGGCCGCCGTACGGGTGCTGGAGGCGGCGCTGGTCTTCGCGGATCGCAACGGGGAGGTGTACCGCGAGCCACGTCCGGGCTACGAACAGATCCATGTGTACGGCGGCGACGGCTGCCCCGGCGTCGCGGAGTTCGCACCGATCGAGTTCGGCGCGGTCATGCGGATGTCCTCGGGCGCGGCCGCGGCGCTCATCGGCGAAGCGCTCGCGCTGCGGCACCGACTGCCCAGAATCTGGGCCGCCGTACTGGCCGGAAACGCCGTCGCGTGGCGGGCCCGCAAGATCGCCCACGCCTGCCTGTCGCTGTCGCAGGAGGCAGCCGCGCTCGTGGACCGGCGCGTGGTCGGGATCGTCGACACCGTCACGCCCGGTGCGTTGAAGAAGATCGTCACCGCGGCCCTGCGGGAGGCCGACCCCGAGGCAGCCAAAGCCCAGGCAGAGGCGGCCGCCCGGGTCCGGGGTGTGTTCGTGGCTCCGTCGGATGACCAGGGCACGAAACGGATCTGGGTCCGGGCCGCGGCCGGTGATGTGATCCGGTTCGATGCCACGATCGACGACCTGGCCCGCGCGTTGAAGATCCTGGGTGACACCGACGACCTGGACCAGCGGCGCGCGAAGGCGATCGGCTGGATCTCCGACCCCGCAGCGGCCCACCAACTCTTGGAGGTCGCCCGCTACCTCGCCCGCACCCAACCGGCCCACCCCCAGCCGGCAGACCCCGCGCCAGAAGACCCCGCGCCAGAAGACGCCCAGCCGCCCCACACCCGGCGGACGCACGTCACCCCAGAGGATGCTGCCCCAGCACCGCAGTGGGCCGACCCCGAGGACGAGGCCGTCCAGGCCGAGCAGGACGCGCCGGCAGCCGACCACACCGCGCCGTTCACGGCCGACGACGAGGCAGCGGGCCGGGCACACGGCGGGGAGAACGGTGCGCACGACGGCGCGTATGACGCTGCAGATGACCGTGGGGACGACGTTGCCCGTGACTGTGGGGATGACGGGGATGGTGGGGATGCGTTCACGCGGCGGATGTTGGCGGGTGAACTACCTGCACGGCTGGCCGCGATCAAGCAGGAGGCCCACAGCAACGGCCTCGGCGCCGGGAGTGGGCGGCGGAATCGGCACACCCTGTACGTGCATCTGACCGATCGGACGCTTGCTACCGGCGACGGTGTGCTGCGGGTCGAGGAGCTCGGGCCGCTGCTGGCCAGGCAGTTGAGCGAGTTGCTTGGTCATGACCAGGTGGTTGTGAAGCCTGTGATCGATCTGCAGGACGAGGTCAGTGTGCACGCCTACGAGATCCCGGACCGGATCCGCGAACAGGTTCGGCTGCGACACCCGGTGGACATGTTCCCGTACAGCGGCGCAGAGGCCACCACCCGGATGGATCAGGACCACATCTCGCCGTACGATCGCGCTGGTCCACCGGGACAGACCGGCCCCGATAACCTCATACCGCTGGGCCGACTCCACCACCGCGCGAAGACCTTCGGCGGCTGGCGTAGCAGACGTCTGCCCACCGGAGCAGTCGACTGGATCAGCCCTCATGGGTTCCGGTTCGTTGTCGACCACACCGGTACTCATCCGGTGCCCGACGCGGGCGAGGCAGTCGCGTAGTAGCCGACGATCGTGCCGAAACTGGCCAGGCCGTGAAGCTCGCCGATGTCGCGTGGTCGTCGATCGTGACGAGGCGTGCCCGGACTGCGGGGTGCTCGCAACCATCGGCATTGCCCGGTCCGTATCCTGCTACGCAGCCACCGCTGACATGGCGGCGGCGCGCACGTTTGAATCAGCAGGCGGCCACGGCCACGCGGATGCGTCGGAAAAGGAGGTGCTTGATGAGTGAAGGGTTCTACTCGCACGCGCGGCTGTACGACCTGATGTTTCCGGGCGGCGGGCCCGCGGTCGACTTCTACCGGGCCGAGGCCAATCGGCAAGGCGGGCGTGTATTGGAGCTCGGGTGCGGCACCGGCCACAAGTTGATCCCCATCGCGTCCGACGGGCATCCGTGTGTCGGCATGGACTTCTCGGAGGACATGCTGGCGGAGGCTCAGCGTAAGGCGGACGAGCGCGGTGTAGCGGTGGAATGGATGCAGGGCGACATGCGGGCCTTCGATCTGGGCCGCACATTCGACTTCGTGTTCATCACAGCCAATTCCCTGCTGCATCTGCACGAGGCCGAGGATCTGGTGAGCTGCTTCCGGTCGGTTCGAAGACACCTGGCACCTGGAGCACGGTTCGTCTTCGATGTGTTCAACCCGAGCGTGCGCGTACTTGCCGAAGCCGATGGCGTACGGCGTACCCGGGAGTCGTTGTCGTTCCTGGATCCTGACCGCGGCGACGTCAGCGTCGATGTCGCTGAGATCTACGATGCGCCTGCGCAAGTTACCCGCGGGACGTGGTACTTCTCGACCGACTCCGAGCCCGACTTCGTCGTCGCACCGCTCGAAATCAGGAGCATCTTCCCGCAGGAGCTGCCGCTGCTCGTCTCCCTGGGCGGCCTTCGGCTCGTCGAGCGCTTCGGCGACTGGTCCGGTCGACCGTTTGCCGTGGATGCCCCGCTTCAACTCTGCATCTGCGAGTCCGCGTGATTGAAAGGACCGCGGATGGCGAGATCAGGCGCGGTTCTGGACGAACTTGAGTTGGTGGGCGTCGGGGTCGCGTACCCAGGCGTAGTGCAGGCGGCCGTCCGGGGAATCGGTCGGTGCGACGACGGCGGTGGCGCCGGCGGCCAGGGCGAGGGTGTACATGGCGTCCACGTCGTCACACCAGAACACGATCTCCGTTGCGGGACGATCGGCCGGCTCGACGCCGAGGTCGACGAGTTCGTTGGCGACGCGCGCCGAGGTCAACCCGATGCGAATGCCGGCCGCCTCGACCTCCACATGCGCGACGGGGCCAGAGGCGGGCGCTCGAAACGCCTCCGTCAGCCCGAGGCCGCTGTAGAACGCGAGGCACCCGTCCACGTCGTCGCAGAACAGGTTGACCTGGAACTGCTGGATCTGCGGCATCCAGCAACCCTAGGAGGTGGTCCCTTCCGACTTGCGGTGGTGGGGCGACAGCATGTCCTCGAGTTGTTCTTCGGTTTCGTCGGCGGCTACGAAGAGGAGCTCGTCGTTGAGTTCGAGCGTGCCTTCCGGGTCCGGTCGCAGGACGCGGCCCTCGCGGAGGATGACGACGAGGGCGGTGTCCAGCGGCCAGTCGACGTCGCCGACGCGCAGACCGATCATCGGGGAGTCCTCGGGCAGCGTCAGCTCGACCAGGTTCGCGTCGCCCTGGCGGAAGGTGAACAGCCGGACCAGGTCGCCGACCGACACCGCCTCCTCGACCAGCGCGGACATGATCCGCGGCGTGGACACCGACACGTCCACACCCCAGGCCTCGTTGAACATCCACTCGTTACGCGGGTGGTTGACCCGGGCAACGGTCCGGGGTACGCCGAACTCGGTCTTGGCGAGCAGTGAGACGACCAGGTTGACCTTGTCGTCGCCGGTGCTGGCGATCGCCACCTGGCAACGCTGCAGCGCGGCCTCCTCGAGCGAGGACAGCTCGCAGGCGTCGGCCAGCAGCCACTCGGCGCGCGGCACCGACTCGGCCTTGATCGCCCGGGGGTCCTTGTCGATCAGCAGGACCTCGTGACCGTTCTCCAGCAGTTCGCCGGCGATCGAACGACCCACGTTGCCGGCTCCCGCGATGGCTACCCGCATCACAGCTCCTCAGGCCTCTTCAGGTTTGGTGCCGAGCTGGGCCTCGATCGCGGCGGCGTCCCGCTCCAGCATGATGACATGGACCAGGTCGCCCTCTTGGACGACTGTGTCGGCCCGGGGCAGCACGCCCTCGCCGAGCCGGGTCAGGAACGCGACCCGGGCGCCGGTCGCCTTCTCGATGTCGAACGCGGGCCGGCCGATCCAGTCCGCGTGCACATGGACCTCGGCCAGCCGGACGGTGGCGGACGGGTCGCGCCACTCCGGCTCGGAGCCCTCGGGCAGCAGCCGGCGCATCATCTGGTCGACGGTCCAGCGGACCGTGCCGACCGTGGGGATACCGAGCCGCTGGTACACCTCGGCGCGTCCCGGGTCGTAGATCCGGGCCACCACGTTGTTGATCCCGAACGTCTCGCGGGCCACCCGGGCGGCCAGGATGTTCGAGTTGTCGCCGTTCGACACCGCGGCGAACGCCTCGGCATCCTCGATCCCGGCCTCGGTCAGCACCTCACGGTCGAAGCCCATCCCGACGATCGTCCGCCCGGTGTACGCGGGGCTCAACCGGCGGAACGCGTCGGCCGACTGGTCGATGATCGCGACCGTGTGGCCGCGTTTCTCCAGACCGCGGGCGAGCATCGACCCGACGCGGCCGCAGCCCATGATGACGACGTGCACTCGCTGATCACTCCCTGCCCCGTGGCGGGCGGCTGGCTCGGTTCGGCAGGGATAGACGCTACACCGACCTGAGGGTGCCTCTAACATCACCGGTGTGACTCCCGCTCTAGGCGATATCGGCAAACGGCTGCTGCTCGGACGCAAACTGCGCAGCACTCAGCTGGGTGAGACCCTGCTGCCCAAGCGCATCGCCCTTCCGGTGTTCGCGAGCGACGCATTGTCGTCGGTCGCTTACGCCCCCGACGAGATCTTCCTGACCCTGTCGATCGCCGGACTCGCGGCGCTGACGATCTCCTGGAAGATCTCGCTCGCGGTCGCGGTGGTTCTGGTCGTCGTCGTGCTGTCGTACCGGCAGAACGTCCACGCCTACCCGTCCGGCGGCGGCGACTACGAAGTCGCCAACGTGAACCTCGGCCCGACCGCCGGTCTGACGGTCGCCAGCGCTCTGATGGTCGACTACGTCCTCACGGTCGCGGTGTCGATCTCCTCGGCCGCGCAGTACGCCGCCTCGGCGATCCCGGCGCTGGAGGGGCACCAGGTGACCGCGGCCGTGATCGCGGTGCTGTTCCTGAGCACCATGAACCTGCGGGGCGTGCGCGAGTCGGGGGCCGCGTTCGCGATCCCGACGTACATCTTCATGTTCACCATCCTCGGGATGGCGGCCTGGGGCTTCGGCCGGTTGCTGTTCGGGCACCTGCCGGACGCGTCGAGCTCCGGTCTCGACATCGCGGCCGAGGACCAGTTCGCGCACGGCGCGAGTGGGATCGCGATGGCGTTCCTGATCCTGCGGGCGTTCTCGTCCGGATGTGCCGCGCTGACCGGGGTGGAGGCGATCAGTAACGGCGTACCGGCGTTCAAGAAGCCGAAGAGCCGGAACGCGGCGACCACGCTGGCGCTGCTCGGCACCATCTCGATCGCGATGGTGGTCAGCGTCGTGACGCTGGCGAACGTGATGAAGGTCCGGTTCGCCGAGGACCCCGGGACCCAGCTGCTCCGCGACGGCGTACCGGTCGGCGAGGGGTACCACCAGGACCCGGTGATCGGCCAGCTCGCCAAGGGCATCTTCGACCACTTCTCGCCGGGCTTCTACCTGGTCGCCGCCGCGACCGGCGTGATCCTGGTGCTGGCCGCGAACACCGCGTTCAACGGGTTCCCGGTGCTCGGCTCGATCCTGGCCCGCGACGGGTACCTGCCGCGGCAGCTGCACACCCGCGGCGACCGGCTGGCGTTCAGCAACGGCATCGTCATCCTGGCGGGCTTCGCGATCGTGCTGATCGTGTCGTTCAACGCCGAGGTGACCCGGCTGATCCAGCTCTACATCGTCGGCGTGTTCGTCTCGTTCACGATCAGCCAGATCGGCATGGTCCGGCACTGGACCCGGCTGCTGCGCGACGAGCAGGACCCGGGCAAACGGGCCCGGATGATCCGGTCCCGGGTGATCAACGCGATCGGCCTGACGCTGACCGGCGTCGTGCTGGTGATCGTGCTGATCACCAAGTTCCTGCTCGGCGCGTACATCGCGATCATCGCGATGGCCTGCCTGTTCCTGCTGATGAAGGGCATCCACCGGCACTACGAGACGGTCCGCCGGCAGATGGCGGCCGAGGGCGACGAGCCGCTGATGCTGCCGTCCCGGGTGCACGCGATCGTGCTGGTGTCGAAGCTGCACAAGCCGACGCTGCGGGCGCTGGCCTTCGCCAAGGCGGCCCGCCCGTACCAGCTCGAGGCCGTCACCGTCGACGTCGACCGGGACGAGTCGGACCAGCTGCAGGCCGAGTGGGACACTCGTGGTATCCCGATCCCGCTGAAGCGGCTCGCCTCGCCGTACCGGGAAATCACCCGGCCGATCCTGCAGTACGTGCGCGACATCCGGAGGCAGTCGCCGCGGGATGTGGTGATGGTCTATATCCCGGAGTACGTCGTCGGCCACTGGTGGGAGCACATCCTGCACAACCAGAGTGCGCTGCGGCTCAAGGGGCGCCTCTTGTTTACACCTGGTGTGATGGTTACGTCCGTTCCTTACCAGCTGCTTTCGTCGCAGGGGGCCGAGGAACGGCAGGACCGGGTGGAGCGGGTGGCCGGCCAGGTACGGCGTGGTGCCCGCAAGGCGTCAGGAGATCGGTGACAGACGAGAACAGTCTGGTTGGGGCGGTAGTCGAGCTGGAGGTAGGGCCAGTCGCGCACGGGGGACACTGCGTCGCCCGGCACGAGGGGCAGGTGGTCTTCGTCCGGCACGCGCTGCCGGGGGAGCTGGTGCACGCCCGGATCACGGAACAGACGGCGAAGTACCTGCGGGCCGACGCGGTCCAGGTGCTCACGCCGTCCCCGCAACGGATCGAGCCGCCGTGCCCGTACGCCGGACCGGGGCAGTGCGGTGGGTGTGACTTCCAGCACGCCAACATCGTCGAGCAGCGGCGGCTGAAGGCGACCGTCGTGTCGGACACGCTCCGGCGGATCGGTGGGATCGAACGGACCATCGTGATGGAGTCGCCCGGTGACGACGGGTTGGGATGGCGGACGCGGATGCGGTACGCCGTCGTGGACGAGCGGCCCGGTATGTACGCACACCGCTCCCACGACCTGATCCCGATCGACCGGTGCCTGCTCGCGCACCCGGGGACGCCGGATGTGCTGAGCTCACGGTGGCCGGGCGTGTCGTCGGTGCAGGCCGTGGTGTCCTCAGAGGGGAAGACCGTCGTACTGACCGACAAGGACGCAGGGGAGCGGCTGGTCGAGGTGGTGCGCGACCGGCGGTTCCTGGTGGACGCCGGTGGGTTCTGGCAGGTCCACCCGGCGGCGCCGGAGACGCTGGTGGACGCCGTACTGAGCGGGCTGGAGCCTGCTGCCGGTGAGACCGCGCTCGACCTGTACTCGGGTGTCGGGCTGTTCGCGGCGTTCCTGGCCGAGGCCGGTTGCCCCGTGCTGGCGATCGAGGGCGACAAGGACGCGGTCCGGAACGCCCGGCGGAACCTGCACGACCTGGACGGCGTGACGCTGGAGAACGGCGACGTCGACCGGGTCCTGAACGTGGCCGCCGGTCAGGGCCTGGAGCACGTGGACCTTGTCGTCCTGGACCCGCCACGGACCGGCGCCGGGAAGGACGTCGTACGGCGGATCGCGGCACTCGGACCGCGGCGCGTGGCGTACGTCGCGTGCGACCCGGCGGCACTGGCCCGGGACCTGAAGACGTTCGGACGCCTCGGGTACGGAATCGCGTCCTTGCGCGCCTTCGACCTGTTCGGAATGACCCACCACATCGAATGCGTCGCCATCCTCGAGCCTGTGGACAGTGAAGTGGCCAGTGGGGGAGGGCTCGGGTAGCGTCTGGGCCTGGATCCAAATGCGCTTGGAGACCTGATGCCGCTCGTTGACCTGGACGACCCGGAGGAGTTGCGCGCCCGCTGGAGCGCACTCGCCGCGGTCGCGCATGCCACGGGCTTCGACCGGCGCTGGTACGCCGACGCGGACGGGTATCACCACCAGGACGAGACCGCGTCCGTGCTGCGGATGGCGCGCCTGGAGGACGGGCGGGCGGTGCTGTGGGGATTCCACACGCAGCACAGTCAGACCGCCGGCGAGGACCTCCTGGCCGGGTCACCGGAGTGGATCGGGCAGCCGGAGGTGCGGCAGCGCCAGACGGCGGGCGAGCTCGGGTTCGTGTACGGCGCGTTCAACGGGAGTTGGGCGCGCGCGTCGTACCCGGGCGACCCCTGGCAGCCGGTCGACGACGGGTTCACGCCGATCGGGGAGTGGATCACCTCGGACGAGGCGGCCGCCGACGAGATGGTCGCGTGGGTCGCGGAATGGTCCGACTACCTCGGCGGCCTCGACGAGCTCCGCCCGTACGGCGTGGAGCTGATCCGGGCCGCGGCCGGACCCGGGATCTCGGCGGCGGCGCTCGGGGCGTTCTTCGGGCCCTTCGGGATCGACCCGCGCTCGCCGGTGCAACCGGACCTGCCGGCCGGCGTCGCCGCGGGGGAGGACTTCACCCGAAACGTTGCAGAATCGGCAAGTTTCGCCGCAGAGCCTGACACGGCCGAGGTCTCGGTCGTTGAAGATCCCGTGATCGGAGACAACCCGCCAGGCGACGACGAGGAGTCGTACGTCGTCCCACCCGGCATCAGCCCCTTCACCGGCCAGCCGATCGCCGACCCACCGCCTGCGCAGGCAGGGCCTGCGCCCGGAACCTACATCCCGGAGAACGTCTCGAGTCCCGGGCTGCCGACGTCTCATGCGTACGATCCGACGCTCCCGTCGTCCGAACCGCCGCGGGTTGGCGGCGGGGTTTACGAAGGCGACGACTTTTACAACAGTCTCTTCGCGGACGCTCCCGCCAGCGCCGCGCCCGCGGCTGACCAGGACTGGGAAACGGCGGAACAGTCGTCCTGGTCCGACCAGGAAGCCACCAGCGCGTACAACCCCTTCCCCGAGCCCACACCGGACCCGGCCTGGACCGGGCCCGCCTGGATCAACGGCGAATGGGTGGAAGACCCGAGCTCGGCATCGGCGGACCCGGCACCGGTGGATTCGCCGTTCGCGCCGGTCGCGGACTTCGAGGACGACGACGCACCCACTGCCGAGATCGAGGCAGTACTGGACCCGGCCCCGGCCACCGAGGAGGACGAACCGTCGTCCTTCACCGGCCCGTCCCCGTTCGCCCCCGCTCAAGAGCCGGCGCCCCAGGTCGCCGAGTTCGCGGATGCAGACGACGACCAAACCGCCGAAATCCCCGCGGTAGCCGAGGTTCAAGCTCAGGTAGAGCCTCACCCTCAACCTCAGCCCTGGCCGCAACCCCAACCCCAGCCAGAACCGTGGCCGCAGCCAGAGCCTCACCCGGAACCGTGGCCTGAGCCCATCCCACCCGACCCCGAGCCGACCCCACACCCGGCGCCCTTCCCGGAGCCCGAGCCGATCCCGGGGCCTGTTCCGGACCCCGAGCCCGCTCCAGAGCCGCTGCCTAACCCTGACCCGCAGCCGTTCCCACAGCCCGAGCCCGAGCCGTTCCCGCAGCCTGAGCCGGAACCGATGCCTGAGCCCGAGCCGCAGCCCTTCCCGGAGCCCGAGCCGGAACCCATGCCCGAGCCCGAGCCCCAGCAGGCTCCCGCGCTCGGGGGTGACCCGGACGACGACATGCCGACCGGGTTCGTGCCCGTGGTGGACGATGACGAGCCGGTGTGGCTGAAGAAGCCGGTCGGATCTGTCGACGAGTCGGACCAGCCGAACGGCGCGGCCCCATCAGCCGGCGCGCTGGACGTGGCGGCCGGGGGTGCTGTCGGTGGGATGTTGGTGGCCGGCTTGGGGCTGGTTGGTGGCGGCGGGCCCCGGATCGTCCCTGAGTCCGGCTCTCTCGAGGAGGCCATGCGGGCCGAGGTGGAGCGGCCTCGACCGAAGCCGGAGGAGTCGGAGGCGGTGCGGGCGTTGCACGACTGGTGCCGCGCGCGGACGGCGATCGTTCCGTCGGGGTTCACGATCCAGGTGCAGGTGCTCGACCCGGGTGCGCCGTCGTACCGGTTCGACCTGGAGCCGCCGGACGTGGACGACCCCGAGTTCGCCGCCGACAAGCTCAGCGGCCTGCTCGGTGATCTCTGGCTGACCGAAGCACAAGGCGAGCAGGGCGGCTGGCTGTTCGCGCGCATCGACGCGGCCGGGCGAACGCTGCGGATCGACCGCTGGTACGACCAGGTGCCCGACTGGTGGGACAACCCGGTCGAGGAGCGCTTCGACGCGAACGAGCTGGTCCGCAGGCTGTACAACCGCGGTTCCGAGTGGCAGCCGTCGTACCTGGAGAAGCTGTACACCAGCGCGAGATAGCGTTGGCGCCATGCTTCTCAGGATCTTCACCGAACCTCAGCAGGGCGCGTCGTACGACGACCTTCTCGCGGTCGCCCGCAAGACGGAGGAGAACGGGTTCGACGCGTTCTTCCGCTCCGACCACTACCTCGTCATGGGCGACAACGACGGCCTCCCGGGCCCGACCGACTCGTGGATCACGCTGGCCGGTCTGGCGCGTGAGACGAAGCGGATCAAGCTCGGCACGCTGGTCAGCTCCGCGACGTTCCGCAACCCCGGCGTACTCGCGATCTCGGTCGCGCAGGTCGACCAGATGAGCGGCGGCCGCGCCGAACTCGGACTCGGCGCCGGCTGGTACGAAGCCGAGCACAAGGCGTACGCCCTCGACTTCCCCGACACCCCGGGCCGCTTCGACCTCCTCACCGAACAGCTCGAACTGATCACCGGGCTCTGGGACACCCCGGTGGGGGAGAAGTACGACTTCCAGGGCGAGCACTACCAGATCAGCGACTCCCCGGCGCTGCCGAAGCCGGTCCAGCAGCCGCACCCGCCGATCATCGTCGGCGGCGCGGGCAAGAAGCGTACGCCGGAGCTCGCCGCGAAGTACGCCGCCGAGTTCAACGCCGGCTTCCGTGGCGTCGAGCTCACCGAGACACTCTTCAAGCGCGTCCAGGCAGCCTGCGAAGCCGAGGGTCGCGACCCGAAGACGCTCGCGCTGTCCACCGCGCACACCGTGGTGGTCGGGAAGGACGACGCCGAGGTGAAGCAGCGGGCCGAGGCGATCGGCCGCGATGTCGAGGACCTGAAGGCGAACGCCATCGCGGGGACGCCGGCCGAGGTCGTGGACCGGCTGGGGCAGTTCGCCGCGGTGGGATCGCAGCGTCAGTACGTCCAGATCATGGATCTGCAGGACCTCGACCACCTCGACCTGATCGCGGCGGAAGTTCTTCCACAGGTCTCCTGATCGACGGGAAAGTTGGCTCGATGTCGTGTATCTTGATGTCGAGAGAGTTTGCGGCGCGAGGTTAGGGGAACCTGACCTCGCCGCCGGCTACCACGCTCGGCAGGATGGGCGTAGGCGAATACGGACTGGACAGAGGAGCAGGTTGATGGCGAGCGTCGACAGCTTCGGTGCCAAGGGGGCACTCGAGGTCAACGGACAGTCGTACGAGATCTTCAGGTTGGCGGGCATCGAGGGTGCGGACACGCTGCCGTACTCGCTGAAGGTCCTGCTGGAGAACCTGCTGCGCACCGAGGACGGCGCGAACATCACCGCCGAGCACATCACCAAGCTCGGCAACTGGGACCAGAACGCCGCCCCGGACACCGAGATCCAGTTCACCCCGGCCCGGGTGATCATGCAGGACTTCACCGGCGTCCCGTGCGTGGTCGACCTGGCCACGATGCGCGAGGCGGTCGGCGAGCTCGGCGGCGACCCGACCAAGATCAACCCGCTGGCGCCGGCCGAGCTGGTCATCGACCACTCGGTCATCATCGACGTGTTCGGTACGCCGGACGCGTTCGAGCGCAACGTCGAGTTCGAGTACGGGCGGAACCGCGAGCGGTACCAGTTCCTCCGCTGGGGCCAGACCGCGTTCGACGAGTTCAAGGTCGTCCCGCCGGGCACCGGCATCGTGCACCAGGTGAACATCGAGCACCTGGCCCGCACCGTGATGGTCCGCAACGGCCAGGCGTACCCGGACACCTGCGTCGGCACCGACAGCCACACCACGATGGTGAACGGCCTCGGCGTGCTCGGCTGGGGCGTCGGCGGTATCGAGGCCGAGGCCGCGATGCTCGGCCAGCCGGTGTCGATGCTGATCCCGAAGGTCGTCGGCTTCAAGCTGACCGGGTCCGTCCCGGCCGGCGCGACCGCGACCGACGTCGTGCTGACGATCACCCAGATGCTGCGCAAGCACGGTGTGGTCGGCAAGTTCGTCGAGTTCTACGGCGACGGCGTCGCGGCGGTCCCGCTGGCGAACCGCGCCACGATCGGCAACATGAGCCCGGAGTTCGGCTCCACCTGCGCGATCTTCCCGATCGACGACGTCACCCTGGAGTACCTGCGCCTGACCGGCCGCGGCGACGACGAGGTCGCGCTCGTCGAGGCGTACGCCAAGGAGCAGGGCCTGTGGCACAACCCGGACGTCGAGCCGCGCTTCTCGGAGTACCTCGAGCTCGACCTGTCGACCGTCGTACCGTCGATCGCCGGCCCGAAGCGGCCGCAGGACCGGGTCGCGCTGAGCGAGGCCAAGGAAGGCTTCCGCGGTGCGCTGACCGACTACGCCACCGAAGAGCTGGACGTCGACCCGTCGGAGACCGGTAGCTTCCCGGCCAGCGACGCCCCGAACGGCCACGGCAACGTGAACGACGAGCCGCACGTGCCGCACGGCAGCGGCAACGGCCGCCCGTCGAAGAAGACCAAGATCTCCTTGGACGGCCAGGAGGTCGAGCTCGACCACGGCCACGTCGTGATCGCCTCGATCACCTCCTGCACCAACACCTCGAACCCGTCCGTCATGCTCGCCGCGGCGCTGCTGGCGAAGAACGCGGTCGACAAGGGCCTGGCGTCGAAGCCGTGGGTGAAGACGTCGCTCGCGCCCGGGTCGAAGGTCGTCACCGACTACTACGAGAAGGCCGGCGTCACGCCGTACCTGGAGAAGCTCGGCTTCCACCTCGTCGGGTATGGCTGCACCACCTGCATCGGCAACTCCGGCCCGCTGCCGGAGGCCGTCTCGGCCGGGGTGCAGGAAGCCGACCTCGCCGTGGTGAGTGTGCTGTCCGGCAACCGGAACTTCGAGGGCCGGATCAACCCGGACGTGAAGATGAACTACCTCGCGTCGCCGCCGCTGGTGATCGCGTACGCGCTGGCCGGCACCATGGACTTCGACTTCGAGACCGAGGCCCTGGGCAAGGACACCGACGGCAACGACGTGTTCCTGAAGGACATCTGGCCGAGCGCCGACGAGGTCGAGCGGACCATCGCGAGCTCGATCAACAAGGAGATGTTCACCAAGGACTACGCCGACGTGTTCGCAGGTGACGAGCGCTGGCAGTCGCTGCCGACGCCGGAGGGCAAGACGTTCGCGTGGGACAGCGAGTCGACGTACGTCCGGAAGCCTCCGTACTTCGACGGTATGGCGAAGGACCCGTCGCCGGTCACCGACATCGCCGGCGCGCGCGTGCTGGCCAAGCTGGGCGACTCGGTCACCACCGACCACATCTCCCCGGCCGGTTCGATCAAGGCGGACAGCCCCGCGGGCACGTACCTGGCGGAGCACGGTGTGGACCGCAAGGACTTCAACTCGTACGGTTCCCGCCGCGGCAACCACGAGGTCATGATCCGCGGAACGTTCGCGAACATCCGGCTGCGCAACCAGATCGCGCCGGGCACCGAGGGCGGCTTCACCCGCGACTTCACCAAGGACGACGCGCCCGTCACGAGCATCTACGAGGCGGCCGAGGCGTACGCCGAAGCCGGGACGCCGCTGGTGATCCTGGCCGGCAAGGAGTACGGCTCGGGCTCGTCGCGGGACTGGGCCGCGAAGGGTACGGCGCTGCTCGGCGCCAAGGCCGTCATCACCGAGTCCTTCGAGCGGATCCACCGGTCGAACCTGATCGGCATGGGCGTGCTGCCGCTGCAGTACCCGGAGGGTGAGAACGCGGAGTCCCTCGGCCTGACCGGCGAGGAGACCTTCGACATCACCGGCGTGACCGCGCTGAACGACGGCGAGATCCCGCGCACGGTGCACGTGAAGGTCACGGCGGCCGACGGTGGCGTGAAGGAGTTCGACGCGGTCGTCCGCATCGACACCCCGGGTGAGGCCGACTACTACCGCAACGGCGGCATCCTGCAGTACGTCCTCCGGTCCCTGATCGCCAGCTGACGGTCCAGTAGCCGCGGGTCACCGGAATTGTCGGTGGCCCGCGGTTTACTGCTGTCATGGCCGACCGGGAGTCACCGCGCGACGTCGTGCGGGCCGCCTGCGCGACGTACGGCGAGGACGTCGTGGTCGACTGGTGCGTCGCCTTTCTGACCGGCGAGATCCCGGGCGAGGCGGCGTACGGCGCCGAGCTGCCGAAACTGGTGGCGATCACCGGGTCGGAGAATCCCGGTGGCTGGAAGGCTCCTGTTGATCCGGGCAACTACTACTGGATCCGGGTGTGGGCCGCCCGGGTGTTCCTGTACGTGTGGCGCGACGACGTGGTCGATGCGTTGCTGGTCGCGGCGCGCGATCCTGCCTGGCGGGTCCGGGAGCATGTCGCGCGGATCACCGCGCAGCGCGAGCTCGGCCAGCTCGTCGACGCTCTGCTCCCGATGCTCGATCACGAGCTGCCGAGGGTTCGTACGGCGGCTGTTCGCGCGATCGGCGCCGCGGGGGAGTACGAGCACGCCGACGCGATCCGCGCTCTCGCCGACGATCCCGATCACACCGTCCGCGCCGCCGTCGATCGCGCACTCACGACCCTGGAGGACCGCCTTGACCGACCCCTCGATTGATGTACGGCGGGCCACCGTTGCCGACGGGGATGCGGTCGGGCAGGTGCATGCTGCCTCCTGGGCGGCTGCGTATGCGCCGCTGTTCCCGGTCGAGGTCGCTGACGCGGGAATCGCGAGCCGACTGACCCGCTGGCACTCGCGGATCGCCGCCGGCCAGGGCCTGATCATGCTCGCGCTCCGTGACGAGCGGCCGCTCGCGATCTCGTGGTCGGAGCCGTCGGACGCCCGGCCCGGGCTCGCCGAGATCCACAGCTTCTACACCCACCCCGACGGCTGGGGGAGCGGAGTCTCCGCGGCGCTCATGACGGCCGCCCTGCAACACCTCGAAGCCGATGGCCACGACCGCGTTCACCTCTGGACCCTCCGCGACACCCCACAGTCCCGCCGCTTCTACAGCAAGTGCGGCTTCACCGAAACCGGCGCCACCCAGACCCGCGACTTCGGCGACGGCAACCCGCTCGCACAGGTCGAGTACGAGCGCGCCACCAGCTAGTCGTCGAGGGCGGCGCGAAGTTTGCCGGCGTACTCCTCGGCCTCGGCAGTGTCGGCGTACTTGGTCCGCGGCCAGAAGAAGCCGCGAAGGCCGTCGCCCTTCGTGCGCGGTACGACGTGGACGTGCAGGTGCGGCACGGACTGGGACACGACGTTGTTCACGGCAACGAACGACCCCTGCGCGTCGAACGCGGTCCGTACGGCGCTCGCGACCGAGCGGGCCGCTCCGAACAGCGGGACCATCACCTCGTCGGACATCTCGACCATCGTCGGAACATGCGTCCGCGGAACGATCAACGTGTGCCCTTTGAACACCGGCCGGACGTCCAGGAAGCCGACGACGTCCGGCGTGTCCAGGACGATCTGCGCCGGCGTCGTACCGGCGATGATGGAGCAGAAGAGACAGTCCGCCATACCGTCAACCTAGCTTCTCGTCGACGAAGCACCAGCGCCACGTCTCGCCCGGCTCGAAGCTGCGCATCACCGGGTGCTTGGTCTGGTCGTTGTGCTTGCTCGCATGCTTCATCACCGACGAGTCGCAGCACCCGACGTGACCACACCCCAGGCACAGCCGCAGGTGGACCCACGAACCTCCTTCGGCCAGGCACTCCTCGCAGCCGTCCGGAGTGTTCGGCGTGACCACCACCGGCGCCTGCTCCAGGTGCTCACAGGCAGCACTCGTGGTCTTCGGCCGCAGGTCCTCGGAGCGCCCGCCGACGTCGTCGTCCTCGTCGCGGTCCAGGATCGACTCCTCGATGTCGAGCGCGTTCTGCGCCCGCTGCAGCACCTCGTCGGCGACCAGGCCGGCGTCGCGGACCTTCAGGATGTGCGCGCGTTCGGCCTCCAGCATCGCGATCCGCAGCCGCCGGTACGCCTCGCTCGGCGTCTCGTACTCGGTCTCCGGCCGCCCCAGCCGCTCCCACGCAGCCTGCGCCCGCGCTTCACCCCGCTGCCGCAGTACGTCGAGAATCGCGGGCGGGTCCGTCGGCGCCGAGAGCTCGTCGAGCTTCGCGATTCCGGCCCGATGAGCTCCCTGCAGTACGGCGGCCTCCTGCAACGCGTCCTCCGCGGGATCCGGCCCCGGCAGGCGCAGGCGACGTACCAGCCAGGGCAGCGTCGAGCCCTGGACGAGCAGCGTGCCCGCGGTGACGGCCAGGGCGATGAACACGAGGACCTCGCGATGCGGCGTGTCTTCGGGCAGCGTGAAGACCGCGGCCAGCGTGACCACGCCGCGCATCCCTGCCCACGACACCACGATGAGCGCACTCCGCGAAACGGGTCCGGGACGCGAGGGGCCGAGGACGCGTCGGGACAGCATCGTGGTCGGGATGATCCAGATCGGCCGCAGCAGCACCACCGCGAGGAACACCGCGACCGTCGTGGTCGCGATCAGCCACGTCGGCAGCGGGCTCTCGGTGAGGTCGTCGAGGATCCACCGGGTCTGCAACCCGATCAGCAGGAAGACCGTGTTCTCCAGCAGGAACTGAAACGTCCGCCAGTTGGTCCGCTCCGACATCCGCGACTTCGCCGACTGGATGATCGGGGCCTTGTGGCCGAGGAACAGGCCGGTGACGACGACCGCGAGTACGCCGGACGCGTGGATGTAGTGGTTCTCGGCCGCGATATACGCGATGAACGGCGCGGTCAGGCTGAGCGTAGTGTCGAGCACCGGATCGGTGAACCGGCGGCGGATCTTGGCCAGCACGAAGGTCACGACGATGCCGACCAGCACCCCGCCGCCGGCCGCCCGCAGGAAGTCCAGGCCGACGTGCCACACGGTCGGCGCCACCACGGCGGCAGCAATCGCCGTACGCAGGCACACCAGGGCCGTCGCGTCGTTCAGCAGGCTCTCGCCCTCGAGGATCGTGACCACGCGGCGGGGCAGGCCGACCCGTTTGGCGATCGCGGTCGCGGCGACCGCGTCCGGCGGCGCGACGACGGCGCCGATCGCGAACGCGGCCCAGAACGGCAGCGGTTCCTGGCCGATCGACTCCGCCACCCGGCCGAGCAGCCACCACGCGACGACGCCGACGCCGAGCGCGGTGAACGCGACCAGGCCGACGGACAGCTGCCCGATGGACCGCCGGTGCTTGGTGAAGTCGACCAGGCTGGTCTTGATCGCGGCCGAGTAGAGCAACGGTGGCAGGAACCCGACCAGCACGACCTCGGGCTCGAGTTCGACCCGCGGGATGAACGGCAGGTACGACGCGGCGATCCCGACGACGACCAGCAGCAGAGGAGCCGAGATCCCTATCCGCCGCGCCAGCGCGGCGACCGCCGCGACGACGGCGACGAGGGCCACGACCTCGATCGCGATATGCACGCGCATAGTGTCGCAGTTCTTGGCCTCGGCTCTGGTCAGCGTCCGACCTGTCCTCTACCGTGTGCGAAGCGAGATCCGTCGATCACTTGGGGTGACTGATGCGTCGTGTGCTTTCGCTGGTCGGTGTGGTCGCTCTACTGCTCTCGCCGGTGATTCCGGCCGAAGCCTCCAGCACGGTGACGAACGGCTGTGTCGCCTCGGTCCCGGAGCCTGGTACGACGACGCCCGTACGGATCTGCTACTCGCTGTTCAAACCGGCGACCGCCTCGGCCCAGGACACCGTGCCGCTGATCTTCCACAGTCACGGGTGGGGCGGCAGCCGGACCACGGACCCGGCCGCGTTCAAGGCCTGGCTCGACGCGGGCTTCGGCGTACTCAGCTTCGACCAGCGCAGCTTCGGCCAGAGCACCGGCGTCGCGCACGTGATGAACCCGGACTACGAGGGCCGCGACGTGGTGAAGCTCGTCGACCTGGTCGCGGGCCTGGACTGGGTGACGAAGCAACGCCCCGGCGATCCGCTGATCGGCGCCATCGGCGGGTCGTACGGCGGTGGGTACCAGTTCGCCGGCGCCTTCACCGAGCTTCGCGACAGCGGGCGGACCCGCTTCGACGCGCTCGCTCCGGAGATCACCTGGTGGGACCTCAAGCAGAGCCTCGCGCCGCAGGAGGCCGCCCGGACGATGTGGCTGTCGATCCTGTTCGCGGGCGGCGGCACGCACCTGCCGCCGGCGGTGTCGGCCGCCTTCGTAGCGTTGATCACGACCGGTACCTGGCCGGTCGGGAAGGCCGGGCGCGATCTCGACGCGTTCTTCGCGCACAACGGGCCGGCCTGGCACGTGCAGCAGGGCCGCAAGCTCGACCTCCCCGTGCTGTTCGGGCAGGGCATCTCCGACAACCTGTTCAACCTCAACCAGGGGCTCACGAACTTCGACCGGGCGCTCACTGCGCGGGCCCGGGCCAAGTCGATCTTCGTCGGGTACAACGGCGGTCACACGCTGCCCAGCGTCGTACCGCCCGGCTACGCGACCGCGGGCGACCCGTGCTCGATCGCGCTCGGATCACCGAACTTCTCGAACCTGTCGATCCGCTTCATGCAGCTGCAACTCCTGCATAAGTCGACCAACCTGATCGGCTTCGGCACGTACCACCTGTCGACCGCCGACGGCCGTTGCCTCACACAACGGAACCTGACGCCGAACAAGCGGTTCCCGCTCGGGAAGATCGTCGCGCCGACCGGTGTCGGACTGCCTGTGAACCTGCCGATCGCAAAGGGCCCGATCACGATCGCCGGCACGCCCACCCTGACCGCCGACGTCTACACGGTCATCCCGCGGTCGGCGGCGTACTTCGCACTGAGCGTCGGCAAGAACCCGCTCACCGCGAGAGTTGTGCAGAACAACACGATGCCGCTGCGCGAGAAGTACACGGCCCGCGGCGTACGGCGCACGATCGAGCTCCCTGCCATCGCCGTCGACGTCCCGGCCGGCCAGAACCTCTACCTCACGGTCGCCCCCATCGCCGACATGTACGCCGGCCAACGTGGCCCGCTCCCGGGCGTCATGATGCTCAAGAACGGCACGCTCAGCGTTCATGTAAGTAGGTAGCTCTGACGCGGTGGCGGCACCGCGTCAGAGTCGTGGCGGGTCCGTGTCAGGCCGGGCGGCGAACCTTCTCGGCATGAACCAAATCACGCACACCAAGCCCCGTCCGAAGTTCGTCGAGGTCCTCCTCGCCGACAAGCACTCGATCCCGGCAAGCAGGTCACCGGCCGCTACTGTCTGCGCGGCGGTGCCCTGCAGTACCTGGACCGCCCGGTCCCGCGCGGCAAGCTGATCGCGCTGATCAGCTTCTGCCTCGTGTGGATGACCGTCGTGTCCCTCTCGCTGACGCCGCTCGACAACTTCCTCTACGACACCGTCTTCTCGTGGATCAAGTACGAGGGGACCGGCGCCAGCGCCACGACGTACCTGAACGGCTATTCGCAGCAGACGCTCCTGACCACGCTGCTCATCTGCGGCCCGTTCACCGGATGGTTCCTGCCGCTCATCGAGGAGTACTACTTCCGGGGGTCGGCATGCACCCCGGCTCGGCACTGCTGCTGACGGTCGTCGGCGTCATCGCCGTGGCGATGGGCCGGACGTCGCTGTAGTCCTAGCGGATCTTGTCCAGGTGGGTCTTGTAGACCGTGAGGAAGGGCTCGTCGGTGGACACCGCGCCGACGAGCCAGTCGCACGTCTGGCGCGCTGTGGCGATCACGTCGGGCGGGTAGCTGTACTTCACCTGGTGCTCGGCGAACTCGTCCTCGTCGTCGATGAACACGGTCCCGTCGCGGCGCTTGATCACGTCCAGGTCGAGGTCGATCATCGTCACCACGTCCTCGGAGAACTCGACCGGCGTGGTGATGTCCGCGTAGATCTCGGTGTACCGCGGCTCGTCGTTGAAGATCGCGGTGAACCACTTGTCCCGCGGGAACAGCTGCACATGTGCCTGCTCCTGGGTCACCGCGGGCTCGTCGCCCCGCTGCGACACGGATCCTGCCGGGGCGCCCAGCCAGAGGCCGTACTCGTCCTCGCCCAGATACCGCATCCACTGATGCCAGTGCAGCTTCTCGTCGAACTTTCGGTACACCACCCGGACATCACGCATGACCCCCAACCTATCGGCCGTCGGGTCAGCGGCCGTTGATCTGGGCGACGATCGTGGGGTCCTTGATCGCCGTGTCGTTCGCGAGCAGGAACGCCTTGCTGAGCACCAGGCTGAGGACGGGGTCGTCGTCGAAGGGGAGGAACAGCTTCTGCGCCTGGCCGTCGCGAGCGGCGACGATGCAGAGGTACTGGTCGTTCGGTGACATCAGGATGTTGCCGCTGCCCAGGTGGATCCGGTACGTCCGGAGGTCGCCGCGCACCGCGAGGTAGCGGTCCTCGAACTCGCACCGGTCGGCGATGGCCAGCCGCGGAACGAGTTGCTCGAGCACCTCGCGGCGGATCTCGCCGGCCGCGGACAGTTCGCCGAAGCCGAACGTGTGCCAGTACGTCTCGAAGCGGCGCTCGGTCCCGCGGTCGAGCCATTCCGGATCCGCGCCGATCGAGGTGACCCCGACGAACAGGTCGACGTCTCGCAGCGCCTCGGTCAGGACGAGTGGAGGCACCTCGGCGAGCTCGATCGAGTCATCGGTCCGTACGTCGACGAACCGCACCTGATCACTGGTGCAGTACGGGTAGAGGTCGGTCGCCGCGGGCTCGTGGTCGTGGATCGGGTCGAAGTAGAACTCGGCGCGGATCCCGGCCGCTTCGAACGTACGCCGGGCAACGCCGTTGTCGATGCCGTCGTCCCACCACGCGACCGCGACCGGCGCCCAGCCACGCCCTTTCATCAACGCGCGGGCCTGGACCTGCCCGAAGACGTGACCGGCGAAGCGGTTCGAGTACACGCGGGTCTGTTCCTCGGCGGGCGTGAGCACGTAGAGCTCGCGGAACGCCTGCTTGAACGGCTGAACGACCTGCTGCTCGAGCAAGTACCGCCGCCAGTCGCGTACGTCGTCTGCGGTTGAGTGGATCGGGTGCCAGAGCCGTACCTCGGCGTCCGCCGGGATCTCGGCCTGCTGACCTGAACTCGTGACGACCTTCGCGGCGTCGAGCGGAATCCCGACGACGTCCGGTCCCTGCGGGGTGCTGAAGACCCAGACCAGCGTGCGGGCCATCCGGCCGGTGATCGGGTGGTCCAGGTACCAGGCGCGCCAGTTGTCGAGCCGCCAGCGGCGGTCCGCGGCCATCAGGCCGTCCAGGCGCACCCGCTCGCCGGCGATGGTTTTCCGGATGGCCTTGAGGTCGTTGCGGATTGCGGCGAGCGCTTCGGCATCGGCCTGCTTCACGTCCGGCGGCACCGACTTCCGGGACGTCTGCTTCTCGTCGACGTACAGGAGTGTTGCTGTCCTCCCGTCGACCACGACCTCGGCCGATCCCCGCGACAGCGGTGTCCGGCGCTTGCCGTCGGCGTCGAGGTCGTGGGTTTCGACGGCGCGTTCCAGCAGCTGGTCGCGGGTCAGTCCCTGCGCGGACGCCAGCGCGTCGATGGCCTTGCGGATCTGCCTCAGGAGGGTGCCGTGCCGCACGGAACGCTCGAGCGCGAGCAGTTCGGTGATCGACGATGGCCCGCCGATATCGGCCATGGCCTGCGCCGAGGAGTTGGCGAGCCGGAGGCTTCGGGGATTGCCGAACTGACCTCCGATCACGGTCACCGTCTTGACCGCGAGCCGCCGAAGCTGCTGCAAGAGCGTCGAGTCCCGCAGTACGCCGGCGATCGCGACAACGCCACACAGGAAGGCCTCGTTGGCCGGGGTGACGTAGCGCGGGTACTTCGACTCGATGTCGGCGGCGTCGAGAGCTGCGTCGAGGAGGGCGCCGACCAGAGCTGCGGGCTCGGACAACAGGCCGGTGACGCGCTCGGCCTCGGTGAGCCATTTCTTCGCGGCCTTGCCCTGGGCGGGAAACGCCGCGAGGAGATCGAGTGCCGCCGCAAGCGCCTCGGCCGGTTCGTCGGCTGCCTCGAACGCGCTGCGAAGGCGAGGGCCGATGTCGTCGTTCTCGTCGATCAGGTCGACGCGCAGCCCTTCCTCCGGGCCGACGAGCTTCCGCAGCCTGGTCGCCGTCGCGGCATCCTGAACCTGCTCGGCCGCACGCCCGAGCAGCGGTTTCAGACGTTCCTGCGCTGCGCCGGGCAGCCCGGCGTAAGCGTATTCGATCTGGCGGCTCACCGCGCGGAGAGCCTGGCTGCTCCGCCATGCCTCGGCCTGCTCGAACTGCCCGAGGCGCAGCGTCAGCAACCGCTCGATGTGCTCTGCCGACAGTTGGACGCGCTTCCGCGCGATCACCGACAACAGTTGGGCGCAGTGATAGCTGTCGACTCGCTCCGAGACGGTCAGGATGCACTCGAGCCGCAGCGCTTCCGTGGCCTGCAGTATCACCTGAATCTCGGGCATTGCCCGAGCATCTGCGTCAGCTGTCCACGACCGGCCACGCAGGGCCTGCAGCGCCGCGGCTACCAGCGCGGCGGCATCGCCTGCCATGCTCAGCCACCGACCAGCTGGACCAGGCGGACGAAGCGGATGTCGGAGTCCGCGGTCAACTCGAGTTCTTCGTCGAGCTCGGTCACCTGCCGGTCGTCGACCAGCACGAAGAACCCGTTGCGCCCGAACGCCTCGATCGCCCGCTCGGCCTGCTGCTCCCAGTCGAGCTGCCGCTGCTTCTGTGGGTCGGCGTTCAAGCGCGCCACTTCGTCCCGGACACGCGTCAGGACGAGGTCGCGCAGCGTGATCCTGCTCGGAATCCCCTCCAGCAGCGTCGTCGTACCGACCCGCCCTGCCCCCGACACATCGACGATCTTCACCGTGATCCCCACCGCCGCAGCATAGTCAGCGCTGCGCCCACTTGTGGGCCCAGCGCTCCTGCAACTTGATGCAACTTTGCTGTGAGGAGTGGACCGATCGCGGAATGCGACGGAGCATGGTGGGGTGCCGGCCCAGAGGTCGTCATCGTGACCGGCTCTCGTTGGTTCAGGGGGGCTCCTAGCCGACGGGAGCCGGTTACCGCCCGAGCGCGCGGATCTGCTCGAGATACGGCTTGTACGCCGTGACGAACGGTTCTGCCGTGGTGATGGTGGTGGCGAGGTGGTCGCAGGTCGCTCGAGCGGTGGCGATCACCTGGGGCGGGTAGTTGTAGCGGATCTGGTGCTCGTGGAACTCGTCCTCGTCCATCACGCGCACGGTGCCGTCGCGGAGCAGGCGGATGTCGAGGTCGAGGTCGACAGCGGTGACCGAGTCGACGCCGAACTCGGCCGGCATCGTGATGTCGCAGTAGATCGCGGTCTGGTGCGGCTCGTCGTTGAACAGAGCACTCCACCACTGGCCGTGCGGGAACAGGCGGACCCGGTGGTGGTCGATCGTGGTCCAGCTGCCGTCGGCGCGCTGCCCGCGGGTACCGGGAACGGAGCCGACCCAGAGGCCGTGCTCGTCCTCGCCGAGCCGGACCGCCTCGACCAGGCGATGCGGCTGCCCGTCGTACTTCCGGAACAGGGTCCTCACCATCTCCACATCGATCACCCTAAGTGAGACCCACCACACCTCCGAACAAGGCACACCCGGCGGGCGTCTTGAAGTCCGAGATATAGACTCAAGCATTCGAGGACGACCCGCGGGAGGAGCTCGATGCGCGTGCTGGAGACGGTGGAGGGTCCGGCGGACCTCAAGAAGCTGACCGATCAACAGCTGACCGATCTGGCGACCGAGATCCGGGACGTGCTGGTCGAGACCGTGACCCGCACCGGGGGTCACCTCGGCCCGAACCTCGGCATGGTCGAGATCACCCTGGCGATGCACCGGGTGTTCGACTCCCCGCGGGACCGGCTCCTCTTCGACATCGGCCACCAGGCGTACGTGCACAAACTCGTCACCGGCCGGGCGGGGGAGTTCGGCACGCTTCGTCAGCAAGGCGGCCTGTCCGGATACCCGAGCCAGGCCGAGTCCGAGCACGACGTGATCGAGAACTGCCACGCGTCGACCGCCTTGTCGTACGCCGACGGCCTGGCCAAGGCGTACCGGGTGCGCGGCGAGGACCGGCACGTGGTCGCGGTGATCGGCGACGGCGCCCTGACCGGCGGTATGGCCTGGGAGGCGCTGAACAACATCGCCGCCGCCAAGGACCTCAACCTCGTCATCATCGTCAACGACAACGGCCGGTCGTACAGCCCGACCGTCGGCGGCCTCGCGACCCACCTCACCAGCCTGCGGACCAACCCGCGGTACGAGAAGGTTCTCGACCTCATCAAGAAGAACCTCGGCCGGACGCCATACGTCGGCCCGCCGATGTACGAGGTGCTGCACGGCGTCAAGAAGGGCCTGAAGGACATGCTCGCCCCGCAGGGCATGTTCGAGGACCTCGGCCTCAAGTACGTCGGCCCTGTCGACGGCCACGACCGGCAGGCGCTCGAGGACGCGCTCCGCAACGCGAAGGCGTTCGGCGGCCCGGTGATCGTGCACGCGGTGACCAAGAAGGGCTTCGGGTACGCCGCCGCCGAGCAGGACGAGGAGGACAACCTCCACCAGATCCGCCCGGTCAACAAGCCGCGCGGCTGGACGGACGTGTTCTCCGACGAGCTGATCAAGATCGGTCACCGGCGGCAGGACGTGGTCGCGATCACCGCGGCCATGCTGCACCCGACCGGGCTCGCGCCGTTCGCGGAGGAGTTCCCGGACCGGATCTTCGACGTCGGCATCGCCGAGCAGCACGCGGTGACCAGCGCCGCCGGCCTCGCGCTGGGCGGCCTGCACCCGGTCGTCGGGCTCTACTCGACGTTTCTCAACCGTGCCTTCGACCAGCTGCTGCTGGACGTCGCACTGCACGAGTGCGGCGTGACCTTCGTCCTCGACCGCGCGGGTGTCACTGGTGATGACGGTCCGACCCACAACGGCATCTACGACATGTCGCTGTCCAACCTCGTCCCCGGACTGCGGCTCGCTGCTCCGCGGGACGGCAAGCGGGTCCAGGAGCTCCTGAACGAGGCCATCGAGGTCGACGACGCCCCGACGGTCCTGCGGTTCGCGAAGGGCGAGGTGTTCCCGGACATCGAGGCGATCGACCGCGTCGGGCAGATCGACGTACTCCACCGATCCGGCAAGGACGTGCTGCTGGTCGGCATCGGCTCGATGGCGGCGACCGCGATGGAGGTCGCGCAGCGTCTGGAGGCGCACGGTTTCGGCGTCACCGTGGTCGACCCGCGCTGGGTGAAGCCGGTGAACCCGCAGCTGGTCGAGCTGGCCAAGGACTTCGAGCTGGTCGCCACGATCGAGGACAACGGCCGCGCCGGCGGCTGCGGCACGATGATCGCGCAGGCGCTCCGTGATGCTGGAGTCGAGACGCCGTTCCGCGACTTCGGCGTACCGCAGGAGTTCCTCGAGCACGCCAAGCGCGCCGCCGTACTCCAGGCGATCGGGCTCACCGGCCAAGAGGTGGCGCGGGAGATCACCGAGCAGCTCACTCGACACGCAGAAGCTCTCAGCGAGCCGGACACCGCCGGCGACCGCCCGGGTACCTAGCAGGGGACCGTGGCTGAGGCAGGGCGACACAGCCGGCACGCGGCCACGCGCCGGCGATCGCGCGTCTGGCCGGTCCTGCTGTCACTCGTCCTGGTGGTGGTCGCGGTGGCCGGCGGTCTCGCTCTGCATCGCTCGAGCCAGACCGACGGTCGCGCTGCCGACGCCACCACCAACACGCCGACGGTCGACCAGGCCGCGCGATCGGCAGCCGTCGACCAGGTGCTGCAACGCCGCTCGCAGGCCGTCCTCGCCGGCAACGAGCAGGCGTTCCTCGCCGACGTCGACCCCGGCAACAAGCGGCTCGTCGCGAGCCAGCGCACCCTGTTCACGAACCTCCGCCAGTTCGGATTCGCGAAGCTGACCTACCAGCAACTGGCCCAGCAGTACGACGACACGATCGCCCAGAAGTACGGCCCGTCGACGTACCTCGTGGCCGTCGCGATGACGTACCAGATCCGCAGCATCGACCTGGTCCCGGTCCGCGCGATGCTCGGGTACACCTTCACCCAGCGGCCCAACGGCACCTGGATGCTGGTCTCCGACTCCGACCTGGACAAGCGCCTGCCACGTGGTTCGCACCAGGAAGCGTGGGACATGGACCTTGTCCTCGTGAAGCGGGCCGCACGCGTTCTCGTGGTCGTCGGGAAGGGGCAGGACGCACTCGCGGACAAGCTGGTCACGGTGTCCGTCAGCGCGGTGCAGGCGGTCTCGAAGGCCTGGCCCGGCGGCTGGAACGGCTCCGGCGTGGTGATCGCGCTCGACGACAAGATCGTCCGCGGCGCCGACTACACACAGCCGAAGAACGCCGAGGATGCACTCGCGATGGCGACCTGGGTGTACCGCACGCTGCCCGGCGAGGTCACCGGCGAGGGGCAGCGGGCCGACTCGTACGTCGTCGTGAACCCGCACAACCGGAACAAGGTCGACGCCCGCACGCTGGCCCACGAGTTCACCCACGTCGCCACCGCGCCGTACGGCCCGTACGCTCCACGCTGGCTGGTCGAGGGCGCCGCGACGTACGTCGAGTTCCTGCCGATGGACGGGCAGAAGGACCTGGCCATCAAGGAATACCGGCTGGACGTGCGGACGAAGTACCTCGCGAAGGCGAAGAGCCTACCCGCCGACGACACGTTCTTCGACCAGGCCGACAGCTCGTACCCGTTGTCCTGGCTGGCGCTCGACTACCTGTTCACCCGGTACGGCGGGGTCGAGGTCGGCACGCTCTACCGTGAGCTGGCCGCGCTCGGATCGACCCAGAAGGAACGCGACCGGATCATGCTCGAGCACCTCGGGATGAACGAGGCGGGACTTTTCCGCGCCCTCAAGGCCGCAGCCGCAGCGTAAAGCGGCAAGCGTCGAGTAGGGTAGCCCGGCTGCAACGATCGGGTACTCGGAGGGAACGACCCGAAGTGAGTGCGACGACGCCCAATGGAGGGCTGCCTGCTGGGCCCCGCCGCTGGCTCGGCCTGGTGCTGGCGGTTGCCCTGGTGTCGGGCGGCGTCGTCTACACCGTTGAACAGCGCGAGCAGGACGCCCACGAGCGGGCAACCGCCACGCAGACCGCGTCGCCCGCCCCGCCGAAGGCCACGAAGCCGTCCCGGATCGCCGCCGCGGTCGCCGCCCGGCGGGTCGCGATCGACACCATCCTGCTCCGCCGCGCGCAGGCCGTGCAGACCGGCAACGAGGCGCTGTTCCTGGCCGACGTCGACCCGGCGAACAAGAAGCTCCGCGCCGCGCAGAAGATCCTGTTCGCGAACCTGGTCGAGATCGGCTTCACCGAACTCGGCTACAGCCAGGCCGAGGAGCGCTTCAACCCGGCCATCCTCAAGGCCCACGGCGGTACGACGTACCTGGTCCGGATCCTGATGCGGTACCAGATCCCCAAGGTCGACTTCACGCCGGTGACGACCGAGCTCGGCTACACGTTCATCGCCCGCGGCGGCCACTGGCTGCTCACCGCCGACGACGAACTGGACGACGACCTCGGGCCGGGCGCGCATCGCGAGGCCTGGGACCTCGGCCGGATCGAGGTGCAGCGCCGCCCGCGCGTCCTCGTCGTCGTGGAGAAGGGCGACACGACCCGCGGCCGGGCGATCGCCACCGAAGCGGCCGAGGGGCTCCACGAGGTCGCGACGTACTGGCCGTTGAAGTGGACCGGCTCGGTGTTCGTGATCGCGCTCGACGAGACCGAGGTCCGCGACGCCAAGTTCGCCGACGAGGACATCGAGTCCGCGGCGAGCACCGGTACGACGTTCTCCTCGCTGCCCGGTCAGGACACCGCCGACGGTACGGTGGCCGGCGGGTACGTCGTGATCAACCCGAACGAGCGCGACCGCGTCGACGAGATCCTGCTGTCGCACGAGATCACCCACGTCGCGACCGCGGACCTCGGCGGGTACGAGCCGCTGTGGCTGGCCGAAGGCGCCGCGGAGTACGTGTCCTGGCGCGGTATCGAGGCCGTCAGCGGACCGGGCGAGGTCGGCAAGTGGGAGCAGGAGGTCATCGACGACGCCGTACCCCAGCTGACCGCGTTGCCCAGCGACGCCGGCTTCTACCAGAACTCCGCCGACGTGTACGGCGTCAGCTGGCTGGCGGTCCGCTATCTCGCGCAGCGCATCGGACTCGGCAACGTCGAGGAACTCTACGAGGACATGGCCCGCAACGGCACCGATCAGGCGGCCCGCGACCGCATCCTGCTGAGTCGCACCGGGCTCACCGAAGCGACCCTCTGGACGTCACTGACAACATACCGACCACAACGCTGAGTGGCGGTTTGACCTCGCGCTGTCAGAGGAGCAATCTCGAATGGGTTCCGTCCTGTCTTTTGATAAGACACAGTCGAGGAGGCGCAGATGAGTCTTGTGCGGAAGAAGACGATCGAGCAGTCGATCGCCGACACCGACGAGCCGGAGTATCAGCTGAAGAAACGCCTCACCGCGGTCGATCTGACCGTCTTCGGCATCGGCGTCATCATCGGTGCCGGTATCTTCACCCTCACCGGCCGTGCGGCCAAGCTGTACGCCGGACCGGGTATCGCACTGTCCTTCGTGCTGGCCGCCGTCTGCTGCGCGCTGGCCGCACTGTGCTACGCCGAGTTCTCGTCCACTGTGCCGGTGTCGGGTTCGGCGTACACCTTCTCGTACTTCTCGCTCGGTGAGATCTTCGCCTGGATCATCGGCTGGGACCTGCTGCTCGAGTTGATGCTCGGGGCAAGCGTCGTGGCGCAGGGCTGGTCGACGTACGCCGCCTTGTTCCTCGACCAGATCGGGTTGGGCTGGCCGTCGTCGATCGGACCGGACAGCAACGTCAACGTGCTCGCGATGCTGCTCGTCCTGGTGCTGGCGACCCTCGCGACGATCGGCATCAAGGAGTCGCTGCGGGTCAACCTGGTACTGGTCGCGATCAAGCTGTTCGTGGTGCTGTTCGTGATCGTCGCCGGCCTGTTCTACATCAAGGGCTCGAACCTGACGCCGTTCATCCCGCCGAGTGTCGAGACCCCGGACGCGCACGTCACCATCACGACGCCGTTGTTCCAGGCGCTGTTCGGCTTCACGCCGTCGACGTTCGGCGTGATGGGCCTGGTGTCGGGTGCGTCGCTGGTGTTCTTCGCGTTCATCGGGTTCGACGTGGTCGCGACCACGGCCGAGGAAGCGAAGAACCCGCAGCGCGACCTGCCGCGCGGCATCATCGGCTCGCTCGCGATCTGCACGGTCCTCTACGTGCTGGTCTGCATCGTCATCACCGGCATGGTGAAGTACACCGACATCAGCGGTGAGGCCGCGCTCGCGGAGGCGTTCCGCTCCGTCGGCCGCGGTGGCTTCGCAACGTTGATCTCGGCCGGTGCGGTCGCCGGTCTGACCACCGTCGTACTGACGCTGATGATCGGCGCCGCGCGCGTCGTGTTCGCGATGAGCCGCGACCACCTGATGCCCCGGCAGCTGGGCAAGACGCACCCGAAGTGGGGTACGCCGTACCGCCTGACGATCGCGATCGGCGTGGTCGTCGCGATCGTGGCCGGCGTGACCCCGATCGGCAAGCTCGAGGAGATGGTGAACATCGGCACGCTGGCCGCGTTCACCCTGGTGTCGATCGCGGTGCCGCTGCTGCGCAAGAGCCGCCCCGACATCCAGCGCTCGTTCCGGGTGCCGGGCAGCCCGGTGATCCCGATCCTGGCGGCGGTGATCTGCCTGTACCTGATGCTGAACCTGTCGCTGGAGACCTGGCTGCGGTTCGCGATCTGGATGGTGCTCGGCTTCGTCATCTACGCCGTGTACGGCTACCGGCGGAGCCGCGTCGGTCTGGAGGAGCGCACGGGCGAGGTCCAGAAGGCCTGATCCGGTCCCCGGGACGGTCGGCTGCGGTTAGGATCAGCCGACCGTCCGAGGGGGACACCAATGAATCACCCGAAACGCCTGTTCGCAGGCGTTGCCGCGCTGGCGCTCACTGCGTCCGGCGCGGTTGTCGCTGTCCGGGCCTGGCACGGTGACGCTGCCTCCGGCACCAGCGTGCTCGCCGTGCGGGCGACGCCCAGTACGACGCCTGGACAGCTCACTGCTTCGCAGAAGACAGCCCGCAAGAAGGCGCTGGACGTGATCCTGGCCCGACGGTCGGCTGCCGTGCTCGACGGCGATCTGAAGGGGTTCCTGGCCTCGGTCGACCCGAAGCAGACCCAGCTCGTCGCGCGGCAGCGGATGCTGTTCACGAACCTGCGGAAGTTCGGGTTCAGCACGCTGCAGTACTTCACCGCCGACGGGTTCGATGCGGTGCCGGCCCTGGTCGAGAAGTTCGGGGCGGCGGCGTTCTCGACGCGGGTGATGATGCGGTACCAGATCTCCGGGCTGGATCCACGGCCCGTGCAGACCGATCTCGGGTACACCTTCGCGCCGCGGGCCGGGGCCTGGGTGCTCGTCGACGACACCGGGATCGACGAGTTGCTGACCGAGGCAGGGCATCGCCAGCCCTGGGACTTCGACGAGGTCCAGCTGGTACGGCGGGGCAAGGTCGTCGTGGTCGTCGACAAGCGCGAGGCGAGCCTCGGCACGAAGGTCGCGAAGGTCGCGGACAAGGCCGTGGCGTCGGTCCGCAAGCACTGGGAGCGCCCGTGGAACGGGGCCGTGCTGGTCGTGGCGATGCCGCAGCAGCGGGTGATGTCGACGCTCTGGACGGCCGGCAGCGGCGACGGCTGGACGATCGCGGCGAAGGCCGTGACGCTGTTCGAGGGGGAGCAGATGGGGAAGCCGATCGGGCGTCCGATCGGCAGTCGCATCGTCGTGAACCCGGCACTGCGCAAGCGGCTCGAGAAGGACCTGCTCGTGCACGAGATGACGCACGTGGCAACCTCGACCCTGGGCCTCAACGCGCCGATCTGGGCCGTCGAAGGCCTCGCCGAATACGTCCGCTGCCGCTCGATCGAGGACGATCCGCACTGGTCCGTCGACCCGTACCGCAAGCGCGTCCGAACGAAGTACCTCTCGAAGCTGACCGCGCTGCCCAACGGGACCGTCTTCGCCGACGACGCCGACAAGGCCTACGGAACCAGTTGGTGGATCGTCGAGTACCTGGCCGACAAACTCGGCGAGAAGAAGCTCGCCACCTTGTACGTCGACCTCTCCCTGCACGGCGAAACCGTCCTGAAGAAGGACACCGGCCTGACCGCCGCCCAGCTCGTCGCCGCAGCCAAGAGGTTCAAAGGCTGAAGGTGCTGGGGGACGGAGCGGGCTTCCGGCACCGCACCGCCCCCCAGCGGTCTGTCAGGCGAGGCTCGCTACGCCCTTCGGCACGAAGCGGCTCCCGTTGACCTTCTCCGAGATGCCGGAGCGGTCCAGGTACGGCGTGATGCCGCCGAGGTGGAACGGCCAGCCGGCGCCCAGGAGCAGGCACAGGTCGATGTCCTGCGCCTCCGCGACCACGCCCTCGTCGAGCATGATCTTGATCTCCTCGGCGAGCGCGGTCAGCACCCGGGTGCGCAGTTCGTCGGCGGTAGACGGCTTGTCGCCGACCGTCACCAGCGCTTCCACCTCCGGGTCCACGACCGGCTTGCCCTCCGGCCAGATGTAGAACGAGCTCTTGCCCGCGGCGACGACCTTCGCCAGGTTCTCCGACACGGCGAACCGCTCCGGGTACGCCCGGTTCATCGTCTCCGCGACGTGCAGCGCGACCGGCAGTCCGACCAGCTGCAGCAGCACGAACGGCGGCATCGGCAACCCGAGCGCCGACAGCGCCTTGTCCGCCTCGAGGATCGGCGTACCTTCGTCCACCGCCGCGCTGACCTCGCCGAGGAAGCGGGTCAGCAGCCGGTTGACCACGAACGCCGGCGCGTCCTTCACGAGCACGCAGGACTTCTTCAGCTTCTTGCCGACCGCGAACGCCGTCGCCAGCGACGCGTCGTCGGTCCGGTCCGCGCGGATGATCTCCAGCAGCGGCAGCACCGCGACCGGGTTGAAGAAGTGGAACCCGACGACCCGCTCCGGGTGCTCCAGGTCCGCCGCCATCTCGGTCACCGACAACGACGACGTGTTGGTGGCCAGGATCGCGTCCGGGCGGATGATCTTCTCCAGGTCGGCGAAGATCGTCTTCTTCAGCTGCAGTTCCTCGAACACGGCCTCGATCACGAAATCCGCGTCCGCGAACACTGAGCGGTCGACCGACCCGGTGACCAGTGCCTTCAGTTGGTTTGCCTTGTCCTGGCGCAGACGGCCCTTCGCGAGCAACTTGTCGATCTCGCCGTGCACGTACCCGACGCCGCGGTCCACGCGTTCCTGGTCGAGGTCCGTCAGTACGACGGGAACCTCGAGCCGTCGCGCGAACAGCAGCGCCAGCTGACCCGCCATCAGACCCGCACCGACGACACCGACCTTCGACACCGGCCGCGCCAGCGACTTGTCCGGCGCTCCGGCCGGCCGCTTGGCCCGCTTGTTCACCAGGTCGAACGCGTAGAGGCCGCTGCGCAGCTCCTCGCTCATGATCAGGTCGGCGAGCGCCTCGTCCTCGGCCGCGAACCCACGGTCGCGGTCGTTGTCCTTGGCGGCCGCGATCAGGTCCAGTGCCCGGTACGGCGCCGGCGCCGCGCCGCTCACCTTGACGTCGGAGAAGCCCTTGCCCCGGGCAACGGCCGCGTCCCACGCGTCGCCGCGGTCGATCTCCGCCCGCTCGACCGTGACCTGACCGGTGAGGACCTTCGACGCCCAGATCAGCGACTGCTCGAGGAAGTCCGCCGACTCCAGCAGTACGTCGCCGATGCCGAGCTTCACCGCCTCCGGCCCGCTGAGCATCTTGTTCTGGTTGAGGGCGTTCTCGACGACGACCTTCACCGCGTTGTCCGCGCCGATCAGGTTCGGCAGCAGGAAGTTCCCGCCCCAGCCCGGGATCAGGCCGAGGAAGACCTCCGGCGTCGACAGCATGCCCGCGGCCACCGACACGGTCCGGTAGGTGGCGTGCAGCGCGACCTCGAGCCCGCCGCCGAGCGCGACGCCGTTCACGAACGCGAACGACGGCTTGCCGCCGTCGACCAGCTTCCGCATCACGCCGTGCCCGATCTTGCCGAGCGCCAGCGCCTGGTCCCGGTCGGTCAGCTTCGGTACGCCGGTCAGGTCGGCGCCGGCAGCCAGGATGAACGGCTTGCCGGTGACACCGATCGCGACGATCTCGTCGCGGGCGAGCGCCGCGTCGATGGCTTCGTTCAGCGAGCAGAGACCCTTGGGCCCGAACGTGTTCGGCTTGGTGTGGTCGTGCCCGTTGTCGAGCGTGATGAGCGCCATCGTGCCGGCCTTGTTCGGCAGTACGACGTCCCGTGAGTGGGCGAGCGTGACGACCTCGTCGGTCGAGAGCGCAGAAGCGTTGTCGATCAGTTCCTGCAGGCTCACTTCTGACCCTCCCAGTTGGGGTTCTCCCAGATGACGGTCCCGCCCATGCCGAGGCCGACGCACATGGTGGTGAGGCCGTAGCGGACCTCGGGGCGCTGCTCGAACTGCTTGGCCAGCTGGTTCATCAGCCGGACCCCGGACGACGCCAGCGGGTGGCCGAAGGCGATCGCGCCGCCGTACGGGTTGACCCGCGGGTCGTCGTCGGCGATGCCGTAGTGCTCCAGGAACGCCAGCACCTGGACCGCGAACGCCTCGTTGACCTCGAAGGCCTGGATGTCGTCGATGGTCAGGCCGGCCAGCTTCAGCGCCTTCTCCGTCGCGGGGACCGGGCCGAAGCCCATCACCTCGGGCTCGACGCCGACGAAGCCGTACGAGACCAGCTTCATCTTCGGCTTCAGGCCGAGCTCCTCGGCGGTTTCGGCCGACGTGATCAGCGCGGCGGTCGCGCCGTCGTTGATGCCCGCGGAGTTGCCTGCCGTGACCCGCCCGTGCGGACGGAACGGGGTCTTCAGCTTGGCCAGGTCCTCCATCGTGGTGCCCGGGCGCATGGGCTCGTCGGTGGTCGCGTAGCCCCAGCCCAGCTCGGCCGAACGCGTGGCGATCGGCACCAGGTCAGGCTGGATCAGGTCGTTCGCGTAGGCCTTGGCGGCACGCTCCTGGGAGGCGACCGCGAACGCGTCGGCGCGCTCCTTGGTGATCGAGGGGAACCGGTCGTGCAGGTTCTCCGCGGTCGACCCCATCACCAGGGCCGAGGTGTCGACCAGCTTCTCGGAGATGATCCGCGGGTTCGGGTCCACGCCCTCGCCCATCGGGTGCCGGCCCATGTGCTCGACACCGCCGGCCACGACCACGTCGTACGCGCCGAACGCGATCCCGGCGGCGGTGGTGGTCACTGCGGTCATCGCGCCGGCGCACATCCGGTCGATCGAGTAGCCGGGCGTGGTGTTCGGCAGACCGGCCAGCAGCGCGGCGGTCCGGCCGATGGTCAGGCCCTGGTCGCCGATCTGGGTGGTGGCCGCGATCGCGACCTCGTCCACCCGCTCCGGGGGGAGACCCGGGTTGCGCCGCAGCAGCTCCCGGATGCACTTGATCACCAGGTCGTCGGCGCGGGTCTCGGCGTACTGGCCCTTGGCCTTGCCGAACGGGGTGCGAACGCCGTCGACGTACACGACATCGCGGATCTCACGGGGCACGAGGGCCCTCCTCTGGGGTCGGGAAAGCTACCCCGATGCTACCCGTCGGTAACAGAACCGCCAAAGTCCCCACGCCTGTGGGTCGGCTCACAAACCTGTTACCCGTGGCAATGCGGGGCGAATGAGCGCATGCTGGATTCCTGGTCCGCGTTATTGGAGTTGTTCGATGGACAATCTTGATCTCGCCGTACCGGTTCTGAGCCGGGGGAAACACCGCAGTCCGCGCAAAGGCGCCTGCTTCATGGAGTTCGCGTCCTACCTGGCCGGTGAGCCGTGGTCGGACCACCCGTCGTGCACGCATGCGCTGCTGGCCGGCGTCGCGCGCGACGTGAACGACTGCACGACGGACTCCGGCCGGTCCCGGCTGGCTCCGTTGATCCCGTCGGTCATCGGCCTGACCCCGGACGACCCGCATGTCGTGCCGCGGGTGACCGCGCGCTGCATCCGGCACGCGCTGCCCGTCGTCTCGCAGGAGCGCCAGTACATCCTGGCCGTCGCCCTGCTGGTGGGGGAGAAGCAGCTCGCCCTGATCGACGGCCGGCCGCCCGACGACATCGAGCCGGAGTCGCTCGCGGTGCTGGAGGCGGTCCCGTCGGCGACCAAGTGGGCGCGGTCCTTCACCGCCCGCTCGCGTCGCGCGACCCCGGACTTCGCCCGCCGTACGGCGCCCCGTGCTGTCTCCTGCGCGGTCGAGGGGATCTCGCAGGCGTGCGTACCGGATCCGGACGACCGGCTGTACCAGCTCCTCCTCGACGCCATCGCCGAGACCAAGGCGTGGGTGCCCGCACCCGCACCCGAACCGGTTACGCGCGAGGTCGTACGCTTCACGGTGTGACATCGGAGATCGATACCGGATCAGGTCTGCTGCCGGTCCACGAGTGGGGATCTGCTGACGCCGAGGCGCCGGGAGTCCTGCTGCTGCAGGAGATCTTCGGGGTCTCCGACTACATCAAGCAACGCGCGGCGGACCTGCACGCCCTCGGGTACTACGTGGTCGCGCCGGAGATCTACTGGCGGCTGGACGACACCGAGCTGGACGAGTCCTCGCCGGAGCTCCTGCCGCGCGCGATGGGCATCGTCGGACGCCTCGACTGGGATCAGGCCGTGACGGACGCTGTTGCCGCGCTGGAGTACCTGAAGGCGCGGGGAAAGGGCACCGGGGTCGTCGGCTTCTGCTTCGGAGGCGGCCTGGGCTACAACGTGGCCGCTGTGTCGTCGCCGGATGTTCTCGTGAGCTACTACGGCTCCGCGCTGCCCGGTCTGCTCGAGCTCGCGCCGCAGGTGACCGCAACCAGCCTGCACCACTTCGGCAACACCGACGCGTTCCTGGATGTCGACGCGATCGTCCCCGCATTGGGCGACGTCGAGATCCACAGGTACGACGGGGCCGGCCACGCCTTCGACAACCCGCTCCCGATGTTCCACCACGAAGAGGCGTCCGCGCTGGCGTGGCGCCGTACCGAAGACTTTCTCGCCCAACACCTCCCAACCTCCCAAGGACAAGCATGAGCCTGTACGACATCCCGTTGACCACCCTGTCCGGCGCCGCGACCTCGCTCGGCGAGTACAAGGGCAAGGTCGTCCTGGTCGTGAACGTGGCGTCGAAGTGTGGTCTGACGCCGCAGTACGAGGGCCTGGAGAACCTGCAGAAGCAGTACGCGTCCCGCGGCTTCACGGTGCTCGGCGCCCCTTGCAACCAGTTCGGCGGCCAGGAGCCCGGCACCGCCGAGGAGATCGACACGTTCTGCTCCACGACGTACGGCGTCACGTTCCCGATGCTCGACAAGCTCGAGGTCAACGGCGAGGGCCGCCACCCGCTCTACGCCGAGCTGACCCAAACCCCCGACGCCGAAGGCGAGTCCGGCGACATCCAGTGGAACTTCGAGAAGTTCCTCCTCACCCCCGAAGGCACGGTCGCCGCCCGCTTCCGCCCCCGCACCGAACCGGAGTCCGCCGAGGTAGTCGCAGCCATCGAGGCGCAACTCCCGAAAAACTAGTCGAGGGGTTTCTTTGCCTCGGAGGTCATTGCTGCGGTGAGGACTTCCGAGGTGAGGGCTATTTGCCAGGCTCGGGCGTGGTGGTCTCGGAGGAAGGTCTCGACCACTTCGAGGTTCACGTCCGGTGGTGGGGACCAGGCGAGGCGGCGGATCGTGTCCGGGGCCAGCAGGTTCTCGGTGGGGAGGCGGTGGGCCTCGGCGATCTCGGCGACAGCGGTGCGGGCGGCCGACAGGCGGGCTGCGGCGTCCGGGTCGCGGTCGGCCCAGGCGCGGGCCGGCGGCGGGCCGTCGTACCTCGGGCCCTGCTTGGGGAGTTCGGAGTCGGGGAGCTTGCGGGCGTGGTCGATCGCCTCCCACCAGGTCCGCATGTGGCGGTGGGCGCCGCGGCCTTTGAAGGCGGTGAGCTTCTGCAGCGTGTCGCGGTCGGTCGGCATCGCGGACGCGGCCTCGACGATCGCGGCGTCCGGCAGCACCCGGCCGGGGGAGATGTCGGCGGACTCGGCGATCTGGTCGCGGGCCTCCCACAGCGCCCGGACGGTCGCCAGGCTGCGGCGGTTCCGGACGCGGTGCATACCTGAAGTACGGCGCCACGGGTCCGGCTTCGGCTCCCGCGGGGGAGCGTCGAGGATCGCGGCGAACTCCTGCTCCGCCCAATCCCACTTGCCTTCGCGGCGCAGCTCCTGCTCGATCGCGTTCCGCAGCTCGATCAGCATCTCGACGTCCAGGGCGGCGTACACCAGCCAGGGCGCCGGGAGCGGCCGGGTCGACCAGTCGGCCGCGGAGTGCTCCTTGCGCATCCGGTAGCCGAGTACTTCGCTCACGAGCGAGGCGAGCCCGACTTTCGGGTACCCGAGCAGGCGGCCGGCGAGTTCGGTGTCGAACACCTGCCGCGGCACCATCCCGACCTCGGCCAGGCAGGCCAGGTCCTGGTTCGCGGCGTGGATGATCCACTCGGCGTCGACGATCGCGTCGCCGAGCGCGGACAGGTCGCCGAACGGGATCGGGTCGACGAGCGCGGAGCCGGAGCCCTCGCGGCGCAGCTGGACCAGGTACGCGCGGTGCGAGTAGCGGTAGCCGGAGGCGCGCTCGGCGTCGACAGCCACCGGACCGGTGCCGGAGCGGAACGCCTCGACCGTCTCGGTCAGCACGCTGTCGGTGTCGATCACCTCGGACAGCCCGTCCCTGAGCTCGAGCAGGGGCAGTTGGGCAGCCGGGTCGGCCGATTCGGAGGGCTGGGTGTCAGCTGGGCTCATCGGCCCCGCTGTCCACGCCGGGTCGGCATCGCGACCACCCCCGGCGGCACCGGCGGCAGTCCGGCCGCCGTACACAGCACTTCGCCCCACGCCTCGGCGTGCGTGGTCACGTCGACCAGTCCGCCGGGGCCGGGCACAGGACTCCAGGACGCGCGGATCTCGATCTCCGCCGTCGCGTCGTCGTCGGCCATGCCGCCGAAGCTCTCGGATACCACCCTGGTGACGGTACCGCTCGGGGCCAGGAAGTCGGCACCCCGGTCCGCCAGGGCCTCCATCAGCCAGGTCCAGCCCACGCCGCCGAGCAGCGCGTCGGTCACCATCTCCGGTTCGACGGCGGCGCGCACGTATGCGACACAGCGGAAGGTCGACTGCCAGGCGTCGTTCCCGGCCGGGTCGTAGAGGACGACCAGACGGCCGGTGGCGACATCGTCACCGTCGACCGTCACGTCGGCGCTGACCGCCGCCGCATGCGGTGCGATCCGCTGCGGTGCGGGCATCTCCTCGACGAAAACCTCGGGCCGGAACCGGGCACCTCGTAACTGCGAGACTGCCTCGGCGAACTCCGCGGGTGGCGCGTCGACCTGCTTGCGGGCACCCATATCGGCAGCCTACGACCGATTACTCACCGCCGCCTGCTAAGACGCGCCGGTAACAGCACGCGACCAGGTAAGCAGGCGCCGATCGCAGCGTGGGATCATCGCTGTGTGCCAGTGACGCCACTCTCCACTCCGGACCGTTCCGCCTATCTGCTCGCCGCCCGGGGTGAGCCGGTGCCGCACACTCCGGTGTGGTTCATGCGGCAGGCCGGGCGGGCGCTGCCCGAGTACCGTGCCGTGCGCGAGGGCATCACGATGCTCGAGTCCTGTATGCGGCCCGACCTCGTCGTCGAGATAACGCTGCAGCCGGTCCGCCGTTACGGCGTCGACGCGGCGATCTACTACTCCGACATCGTGCTCCCGCTGAAAGCCGCCGGGTTCGACGTCGAGATCAAGCCGGGGGTCGGCCCGGTCGTCGCGGACCCGATCCGGGACGCCGCGGGCGTTGCCACGGTCCGCCCGGTCACTCCGAGCGACGTTGCGTTCACCACTGAGGCGGTGCAGCAGTTGGTCGCCGCGCTCGGCAGTACGCCGTTGATCGGGTTCGCCGGCGCCCCGTTCACGGTCGCGTCGTACCTGGTCGAGGGCGGGCCCAGCAAGGACTTCGCCAAGACCAAGGCGATGATGCACGGCGACCCGGACCTGTGGCACGCGCTGGCCGACCGGCTCGCGGACGTCGCGATCGCGTATCTGGCCGTGCAGGTCGAGGCCGGCGCGTCGGCGATCCAGCTGTTCGACTCGTGGGCCGGTGGGTTGTCGCCGCGGGACTACGAGCGGTTCGTGCAGCCGCACTCCGCGAAGGTTTTCGAGGCGCTCAAGGAGTACGGCGTACCGCGGGTGCACTTCGGCGTGAACACCGGCGAGCTGCTCGGTCTGATGAGCGAGGCCGGGGCCGATGTCGTCGGCGTCGACTGGCGCGTCCCGCTGGACGAGGCGGTACGCCGGGTTACTTCCGCCGGGGGCGCCCCGAAGCCGGTCCAGGGCAACCTCGACCCGGCCCTGCTGTTCACCGGGTGGGAGACGATCGAGCCCGAGATCGACCGGATCCTCGCCGAGGGCAAGGCGGCCCCCGGTCACATCTTCAACCTCGGCCACGGCGTCCCGCCGAACGCCGATCCCGAGGTGCTGCACCGGATCGCGCAGTACGTCCAGACGAAGTCGGCCCATGTACCTGCCTGACCACGACGTGACACTGGAGCCGCTGCGCCCGGACCACGCCGACGCCGTACTCGCCTTCGAGCGGGACAACCGGCAGTACTTCGCCTCGTGGATCTGGGACCGCGGCGACGAGTTCTTCACGGACTACGCGACCCGCTACGCCGCGCTGCTCGCCGAGCAGGAGGCCGGCGTCTGCCGCTTCCACGTGCTGGTCGACAACACCGGGGCGGTGGTCGGCCGCGTGAATTTGATGGACCTCGAGAACGGGTCGGCCGAGCTGGGCTACCGGATCGCCGAGAAGTGGGCCGGGAAGGGCCTCGCGACGGCGGCCGTGCGGGCGGTCATCGAGGTCGCACGGACGGAGTACGGACTGACGGCGCTGACGGCCGGGGCGTCGAACCACAACGGCGCCTCGCAGGCGGTGCTGACGCGCACCGGGTTCCGCGCGGTCGGAAGCTCCAGCACCGACCTCGGGCCGGGCATGAAGTACGAGTTGAGCTTGGAGACCGCGTGAACCGGGTGATCGTGGTCGGTGGCGGGATCAGCGGGCTGGCGGCGGCGCACGCGCTCGCGACCGGGCTGAACCCGCCGCGGATCACGGTCCTCGAAGGGTCGCCGCGGCTCGGCGGGAAGCTGGCCGGCGACGCGATCGAGGGCGTGCCGGTCGACCTGGGCGCCGAGTCGGTGCTGGCGCGGCGGCCGGAGGCGGTGGACCTGATCCGCGCCGTCGGGCTCGGCTCCGACCTGGTGCATCCGGCAACGACCTCGGCCGGGCTGTGGGTCGGCGACCGGATCCGCGCGATCCCGCCGACCGTGATGGGCGTCCCGGTCGATCCGGCCGCGACCGCCGACGTACTCGGGGACGCGGCGGCCGAGCAGGTCGCGCATGAGACCGACCTGCCTGCGCCAGCGCTGACGGAGGACGTGGCGATCGGGCGGTTCGTCGCCGACCGCATGGGGTCCGCGGTGACCGACAAGCTGATCGACCCGCTGCTCGGCGGCGTGTACGCCGGGAAGGCCGACGAGATCTCGTTCGCAGCCGCCGTACCCGACCTGTACGCGAAGCTGCGGACCGCGCCGAGCCTGCTCGCCGCCACGGCCGAGCTGCGCGAACTGGGCCAGAAGCGCGCCGGCCAACCGGTCTTCGCCGGCATCGTCGGCGGCATCAACCGCCTGATCGGCGCGCTCGAGCGGGACCTGACCGCCCGCGGCGTCGAGATCCGCACCAAGCTCGCCGTACGCCGGATCTCGCGGACCGCTGACGGGTTCGAGCTGGAGGCGGGACCGGTGCCCGCGCCGACGTACCTCTCGGCGGACGCGGTCGTGGTCGCCGTGCCGGCTGCTCCCGCCGGACGGATGCTGGGGGAGTTGGTGCCCGCGGCATCGACCGAGCTGGCGGCGGTGGAGTACGCGAGCATGGCGATCGTCACGCTCGCGGTCCGGAAGCGCGACTGGCCGTCGGAGGCCACCGGGTCCGGGTTCCTGGTGCCGTCCGTGGAGGGCCGGACGATCAAGGCCTCGACGTACTCGCACGCCAAGTGGGCGTGGTCCGCGGAGGCCGGGGGAGAGCTCGCGGTACTGCGTGCCTCGGTCGGGCGTCTCGGTGAGGAGTACGTGCTGCAGCGGTCCGACGATGAGCTGGTTCGGCTCGCGGCGGCCGACCTGCGTACGGCGATCGGCCTGCAGGCCGAGGTGGTCGGGTCGCTGGTGACGCGGTGGGGCGGTGGTCTTCCGCAGTACGCCGTCGGGCACCTGGATCGCGTCGACCGGGTCGAGGCCGCGGTGGCCGGCGTACCCGGGCTGGCGGTCTGCGGAGCGGCGTACCGGGGTGTCGGCATCGCCGCATGTGTGGCCTCGGGTGCCAAGGCGGCCACCCGGGTGCGGGAGCACCTGAATGCATTGGAGACAATGAAGTCGTGACTGGTAAGCCGAAAGCCCGTGAGCTCAACGACGTGATCCGCTACACCCTCTGGTCGGTGTTCAAGGTCGAGACGCCGCTCGGTGACGTCGACCGGGACGAGCTGACCGCCGAGCTCAACGATCTGGTCGGGAAGCTCGCCGCCGACGACGTGGTGATCCGCGGGTTCTACGACGTCGAAGCCTTCCGGGCCGACGCCGACTTCATGATCTGGTGGCACGCGCCGACGTCGGACGCGCTGCAGCAGGCGTACCACCAGTTGCGCCGCTCGCGGCTCGGGCGGCACCTGGTCCCGGTCTGGTCGCAGTTCGCGCTGCACCGGCCGGCCGAGTTCAACAAGAGCCACATCCCGGCGTTCCTGGCCGACGAGGAACCGCGGCCGTACATCTGCGTGTACCCGTTCGTCCGGTCCTACGAGTGGTACCTGCTGCCGGACGAGGAGCGCCGGTTCATGCTCGCCGAGCACGGCAAGATGGCGCGCACCTACCCGGACGTGCGGGCGAACACCGTGGCGTCGTTCGCGCTCGGCGACTACGAGTGGATCCTGGCGTTCGAGGCCGACGAGCTGCACCGGATGGTCGACCTGATGCGCGACCTGCGCGCCTCGACCGCCCGCCGGCACGTCCGCGAAGAGGTCCCGTTCTACACCGGCAAGCGGACCGCGATCGGTGACCTGATCGCGAACCTGGCCTGATGCACCGCAAGGCGTTCCCGGTGCTCTACGTCGCCGACGTACGCCGGTCCGTCGAGTTCTACACGCTTCTCGGCTACGAACCGACGTACCAGTTCCCGCTGGAGGGCGAGCCGCACTACGTCGGCCTGGAGCGCGGCGACTCGTCCCTCGGCCTGTCCGATGCCAACTGGCCCGAGGCCCAGCTCGGCATCACGGTCGGTGCGGCGCCACGCTTCGAGCTGTTCGTGTACGTCGACGACGTCGAGGCGGAGGTGGAACGCTTCCGCGCGGCCGGCTACCCGGTCCTGCAGGAGCCGGCCACGATGCCGTGGGGCGAGCGCCAGGCGTACCTCGCCGACCCCGAAGGCAACCCCGTGGCGCTCGCAACGCCGGTTTAGGTGCCGGGCTTCTGCAGCAGGTAGTCCTCGGCGCGCATCGAGGTCGGGGGCCGGACGTCCGATGGGATCAGCTCGCGCAGGTCCCGCTCGGTGAGCTTGTCCGGGTCGCTGGCCGACAGCCGGGTGGCCTGGTTGGAGACGGCCTCCTCGAGCACGTTCCGGATGAAACGGCCGTTACCGAAGCTGTGGCCACGCGGCGCGGGCGGGATGACGGCGCGGACCTTGTCCAGCACTTCCTCGCCGTAGATCATGCCCTTCTGCCGGGCCTGCAGCTCGAAGATCGCGACCAGTTGGTCGGTGTCGTACTCGCTGAACGACAGCAGCTTCGGGAACCGGGACTGCAGACCGGTGTTGGACTCCATGAACCGCTGCATCTCGCGGTGGTACCCGGCGACGATCACGATGCAGTCGTTGCGGTGGTCCTCCATCAGTTTCAGGACCGTTGCGACCGCTTCCAGGCCGTAGTCGCCCGGAGTGTTCTCCGGCGTCAGGCTGTACGCCTCGTCGATGAACAGCACGCCGCCGAGCGCCTCGCGGAACTTGGCCGCGGTCATCGGCGCGGTCGAACCGACGCCGGCGCCGACCAGGTCGGAGCGGTCGACCTCGACCACGTGACCCTTCTCGAGGACACCGAGCTGGTGGTAGATCCGGCTGAGCAGACGGGCGATCGTGGTCTTCGCCGTACCGGGCTTCCCGACGAACACCATGTGCCGTGCGCGCTCGTGACTCGGCAGCCCGAGCTCGGAGCGGCGCAGGTTCGTCTTCACCTCGGCGACCATCCGGCGGACCGCGTCCTTCACCGACTCCAGGCCGATCAGCGAGTCGAGCTCGGCCAGCGGGTTGTCGCTGAAGTCGAGCGGCTTCGGCAGCGGCTCGTCGAGCGTGCCGCCTTCTGCGTCGCCCGCGCTCTCTTCTTCCTTCTTGACGTCCTTCCAGGCGGCCGAGAGCGAGGCCTCCTGGTTTGCCGCGGCCTGGTTCTCGAGGGCGTTCCAGCGTTCCCGGTCGAGCATCCGGAACAGCGTGGTCAGGTCCGGGACCTCTGGCTCCGGCCACGGCGCCCGGTTGAGTACACCGGACAGGTGTACGCCGACCCGCGCGGCGGCGGCGCCCCAGGACCGGGCGAGCGGCGCCTGGCCGTTGCGGATCGCGCGGGACATCCACTGGTTGATGTGGCCGTGCCAGCTCTGCAGCGTGAACTTCGGGTCGATCTCCTGGAGTGCCTTGTGCACGTCGACCGCGGAGTTGCCGAGGACGCTCGCGACGGACTGCGGGATTCCCCGGAGGCCGGTGGCCAGGATCAGCTCGGCCAGTATCTGGGCGAAGTCGCCGGCGTACTCGTCCGGGCTCACCATCAGCATCCGGGCGTGCGTGTCCCGGACCGCGTTCAGCGAGTACCGCAGGGCGGCGGTGGGGCCGGCGAGCTCGGGGAGTACGGCGCGCTCGGAGTCCTTGAGCGCCTCGGTACGCCAGTACTTGGCGATGTCGTCGTACTCGCCGGTGATGTGCAGCTCGGTGATTTCGCGGTTGGCCAGCACGCGGTCGAACGCGGCGGTCAGGGCCGTGGCGCGGGCTGCCATCGGGGGAGCGTCGACGAACAGCGCGGCGACGTTGCGGGACAGCTGCAGAGCGTGCTTGCGCCCGTTCTCGCGGAAGCCGCGGGCGCCGGCGATCGCCTGCAGGTGCCAGTCGGTCTGCGCCGCGTAGATCACGTGGCCGCTGCCGCCGAGGCGGGAGGACGGCCGGTAGAACTCGTGGGTGAGCTCGGTCGACAGATCGGCGTACTCACCGTGCAGGACCGGGATCCAGCCGGTCAGCAGCGGAGCCACCTGGTGGGTGTACCAGACCGCGGCGGGGGTGCCCTTGATGAAGTCCGGGAACGCCTCGGGGCGCAACGGCCGCAACGCCTCGGGATCGTCGGCCCAGGCCTTGAGCTGCGCCCGGACGCGGGTCAGCCACGCGCCCGGCACCTCCCACGGCTCCTCCGCCGCCAACACATCGAGAACCCGCGGACTACGGACGTCGTCAGCCACCAATTTCCTTCCCCAGGATCCACCAGCCGCCCCAGTCTAGGACCCCACCGGGCGATCCGTGGGTCAGGCAGGGGTGAGGGTGAGGCTGATGCTGTTGATGCAGTAGCGGAGGTCGGTGGGGGTGCCGTAGCCCTCGCCCTCGAAGACGTGGCCGAGGTGGGAGCCGCAGTTGGCGCAGCGGACCTCGACGCGCTTCATGCCGAGGTCGTGGTCCTCGATGTACTCGACCCGGTCCTCGGCGAGCGGCGCGAAGAACGACGGCCAGCCGCAGTGCGAGTCGAACTTGGTCTCGCTCCGGAACAGCTCCGTGTCGCAGGCCCGGCACTTGTACACGCCGACCGTCTTGGTGTCGGTGTACTCACCGACGAACGGCCGCTCGGTGCCGGCCTGGCGCAGCACGTGGAACTCGGCGGGGGAGAGCTCGGCCTTCCACTCCGCATCGGACTTCTGTACGGCGTACTGCTTGGTCTCATCTGTCACGTGTCCAGTATCGACGCCCGGGCAAGGAAAACCCCGCCCGGGCGCCGCACGTAAGACTGCCGCAATCCTCTCGGGTTACCGCACCCAGGACGGCAGCGGGATCAGCTTGACCACCTGCGGGTCGTGGTCGGAGATCTGATCCGGGAACTCCGCGTTCATGTGGACGACGTCGTACGCCGACGCCGGCCGCAGGTTCTGCGAGATCAGGATCTGGTCGAGGATCTGGCTGTTGCCCTCGAACACGTAGCTGTACCGCTCCGGCAGCGGCAGCGTCCGCGGCAGGTCGATCAGCGCGGTCTTGCCCGAGCCGACCAGGATGTCCGCAGTCTCCGACCAGTCGAAGTCGTTCAGGTCACCGAGGACGACCACGTTCGCGCCCTTGTCCTTGGCCAGGATCTGGTCCACGAATCCGCGGACCACTCCGGCCTGCTGGTGCCGCTTCGCCGCGGTCACCTGCACCGGCGGCTGGAAGCGGCCCCACAGCGGGTTGTCGCCGCCCTTCGAGCTGAAGTGGTTCACGACCACGAACACGGTCTGCCCGTGCCACTTGAACTCGCCCGCGAGCGGCACCCGGGTCGCGGCCCAGGCGTCGTTCGCCGGGTCGATCCGGCCCGGCGACGCGCTCAGGTGCGGCCGGCCGGCGGGGTCGGTGACGATCGTGGTCGCCGTCGTCGAGTCGCCGCCGGGCGTGTCGACGAACTTCACCGCCTTGTCCGTCCGGTACAGGAACGCGACCCGGATGTTGCCGCCCGGCTCACCGCCCTCCTTGTTGTTCACCGGGTCGATCTGCTTCCAGGTGTACTGCGGGCCGCCCGCCTTCACGATCGCAGCGGTCAGCATGCCGAGCGTCTTCTCCGCGGACGTATCACCGGAGTTGACCGCTCCGTCGTCGTCCTGGACCTCCTCGAGACCGAGGATGTCCGGCGACGCGAGGTTGTGCACGACCGCCTCCGCCAGCCCGTCGAACTTGGTGTCGCCGTCGGACGGGTCCAGGTTCTCCACGTTGAACGTCGCCACCGACAGCTGCACCGGCGACGAGGCCTTGGTCGTCTCGCGCTTGACCCCGCCGTCGACCACGGTCGGCGGCGTGGTCGGCAGCAGCTTGAAGTTGCCGAACGAGTAGTCGAGGACACCCGTCACCACACCGGCCAGCTTGTCGCCGGTCTTCGCGTCCGGGATCGTCGTCAGTACGTCGTCCAGCAGCACCCGCTCCGGGTTGCTGTCGGTCTTCTGCAGCAGGATCCCGCCGCGCACCGTACGTACGCCGGCACCAGCCGGTACGACGGACAGCTCGCGGAACGAACTCGTCGGGCCGGTGACCTCCGGCTGGTTGATGCCCAGCCACATGCCCTCCAGCGACTCCCAGAAGTCGAGACCGTCACTGGCCGGGTCGAACGCGGTGCTGGTCGTCTCCACATCTCCGGACGCGTCGTCCTCGATCACTGTCGACGGCGGCACCCGCCCGCCCGGTCCGACGAGCGTCGGCGCCGGTACGGCGGCAGTCCCCGTGACAGTGACCTTCGGATTGGTCAGCTCGGTGGTCGTGAGGTTCGTCGTACCGCCGGAGCCGCCCGGGCGGAACTCGGCGACCGAGCCCTCGACTGTCACGGCGTCGCCCACCGAGACCGTTGGCGCCGAGCTGGTGAACACGAACAGGCCCTCGCTGGTGGCCGGGTCGGCGTCCGGCTGCGGGTCCTGGAACCAGAACCCGTTGCTGCCCTTCACCGTCACCACACCGGGGACATTCGCGACCTGCTTGCCCTCCAGCGGCGACCGGTGCCCGGCGCCCTGGATGTCGTGGATCTTCGCGTCCACCGGCGGCTCGGCCGGACCGCCGGTCAGCGTGCCCGGCGACGGGTTGCCCGCGGCGAAGTCGGCACCGTTGTTGTCGGTGTCCTTCGCCGGGTCGATCCGCGCGGCCGAGGTCGTGTTCGACAGGCCCGGCGCGGGCGCGGTCTCGGAGTCGGTCGCCGTACCGAAGCCGACGTAGTCCTTGACGCCCGCATCCGCGTGGCAGGTGGCGCCGCAGGCGAGCGCGGTCTGGTTCGTGACCAGCGCGACCTTGCCGGTGGACGCGGACATCGGGATGGTCCCGGTCGCGTTCGCCGTCGGCAGCGGCTGGCCGTTCCCGGCGCCCCCACCTTCCTGGACGAGGTAGGCGGTTCCGGGCGCGATGCTGCCGGTCAGCTTCGTCACCTGCCACGACGAGCCCGTCGACGAGGCGTACTGGATCGACCAGCCGCTCACGTCGACCGGGGCCGAGCTGTTGTTGGTCAGCTCCACGAAGTCGTTCTGGTACGGCGCGCCGCTGTTGCCGCCACCGCCGTACACCTCGGTGATGACCACATCGGTGGACGCGGCGTCGGCGGGCCGAGCGATCAGTACGGCGGCGCCGGCTAAGACGAGACTCGAAGTGACCACGAGAGCGCCGATGCGGCGCCGTGATCGGTACAGGGCAGACATTCCCGGATTCTCACACCGGTATGCGGTCGTTCCAAGGTCCAACACGTGAACACGTGCCGAAGGCACGGGTGATCATTCGCCGCGCAACGCCAGCAGCCGGTAGACCTCGACGGGCTCGGCCTTTCCCTTCAAACTGACCAACCCGAGCGACTCGGTGCGGGCCTCCGGCAGCAGGGCCTTCGTCCCCGGGCCGATCGCGACCGCCCCACCCGGGGCCTTCCCCTCGATCCGCGACGCGACGTTCACGGTGTCCCCGATGACGGTATGCGTTCTCCCGCCTTCCGTCCCGAGCAGCGTCACGGACGCGATCCCGCTGTTGATCCCGACCCGGAACCGCGGCCAGTTCGAATGCGCTTCCTGTACGACGGCCGCCGCCTCCTGCAGTGCCAGGCCGGCCTCGGCCGCTCGTTGCGCATGGTCCGGCTGATCGCCACGCTTGTTGAACGTCACCATCAAGGCGTCGCCGATGATCCGGTCCACGTCGCCGCCGTGCCGTTGGACGACCTGCGGCACGACGACCTGGAAGTACGTGTTGAGCATCGCCGTGACCTCGGACGGGTCGTGCTGCTCCGAGAACGACGTGAACCCCTGGAGGTCCGCGAACAGCACGCTCAGCTCGCGCCGTCCCGACACCGTGTCCTCCTGGTAGAGGTCCGCGAACCGCTCCTCGTACCACTGGATCCGGACCCCGGCGACGACCAGCACGAACGCGCTGAGCATCAGCACGTGCCATTCCCACCACGACAACGCCCAGTTCCGGGCGAACACCAGCGCGACCATCGCCTCGCCGAGCAGCACGAACGCCGCGATCATCGACAGCAGCATCAGCGACGGCCGAGCCCACCACGTGCGCAGGTACCTCGCGGCGGAAACGCCGTACAAGAGAACCGTGGGTACGGCGAGTGTTGTGAGGATGCCGTCGGCAACTTCCGGGACGGACGTCGCGTGCAGCGGCCACAACCGCAGTACGGAGGCCACTGCCCACAAGGCCAGCAGCACGAGCAAACCGACCCGCAGTCGTCGCCCCCACACGATGCCGGAGACGGTCAGGCTGGACAGGAACGCGAACACCGACGCCAGCGCGACACCAACCGGAGTCGCGAGCGTGAAGCCGACGTTCGGCGTGTCCAGCAGCACCTTCGGCGTCGCCAACGCGTGTAGTCCGAGAAAGCCTGCCGCGGACAGGAATGCCAACGACACAAACAGGACGCGCGCGTCACCTCGCCGCAGTGCCGCCGCGCCGGTCGTGTAGGCGAGTATGGCGCTGAGCGTGGCAGTCAACAGCACCAGCCAGAAGTGCGCGGGATGATGCTCCCAATGCACGTCGAGCCGTGGCTCCTGCAGCACCAGCGCGAGGCCCACGAGCGGCAGGACCAGCACCAGCGCAGTCAGTCCGGCCATGGCCGGCGTGTAGACGAACTTCCGCTCAGGCATCCGACCGCACCTTGAGGTGCGTGTGGATCTGCGAGACCACCACCGATCCCTCACCGACTGCCGACGCCACCCGCTTCACTGACGCGCACCGTACGTCGCCGACCGCGAACAGCCCCGGCACTGTCGTCTCGTACGGCTGCGGAGGCCGATCCTCGTGCCACTGCGGATCCGCCGCGGCATCCGACCCGGTCAGTACGAAACCGTGCGCGTCCCGCCCCACCTCGGCCGGCAGCCAATCAGTCCCAGGCACCGCCCCGATCATCACGAAGAGTCCGTCGGACGGGACCGTCTCCTCGTCACCGGTTCGCCGATCCCGCAGTACGACGTACTCCAGCCGCCCGTCGCCACCGCCGCCGGTCACCTCGCTCGACGCCCGCACGATCACGTTGTCGGCGGCAACGATCGCGTCGATGAGGTACTGCGACATGCTCGCGGCCAGATCCTCACCACGGATCACCAGCAACACCCGACGGCAGTACCGCGCGAGGTGCAGAACCGCCTGCCCGGCCGAGTTCCCGCCGCCGACCACGCACGCATCCCGATCCTGCAGACCGTGCGCCTCGGACACGCTCGCGCCGTAGTACACTCCGGCACCCACAAGCTTCTCCAGCGAAGGTACGTCGAGCCGCCGGTAGGACACGCCGCTCGCCAGCACGACCGCCCGGGCTGTCACCTCGCCCACCGCACCGATCTCGGCGACGAACTGATCGCCCCGTTTCTCCAGCCGCTCCACCGTCCGCATCAGCACGAAATGCGCCCCGAACACCCACGCCTGCTGGTATCCGCGCTGCGCCAACTCCGACCCGCGAATGCCGCGCGAGAACCCGAGATAGTTGCGGATCAGCGAACTCGTCCCGGCCTGCCCACCGATCGACTCACGCTCCACGACCAGCGTCCGTAACCCCTCGGACGACCCGTACACAGCCGCGGCCAACCCACCCGGTCCGGCCCCGACGACCAGCAGGTCGAACGACCGGTCCGCGTCGGGGGCCAGGGTGGTCGGAACGCCCCACGCCTCGGCGATCTCCGCGTCGGTCGGATCGTGCAGAACCGCACCGCCGACGGCCGGCATCCACACCAGCACCCCGTCGCCGGGATCCGGCTCCCTGATGAATTCGAGTACGTCGTTCGCGAGCGCCGAGCCACTCTCCCGGAACGCGCTCGGGATCCCGTTGCGGGCCAGCAGACTGCGCACGGCCTGACCGCGCACCGACGTACTGGCCGCGATCACGACCACCTCACGCAGGTTGGCGACCTCGAAGCGCGACCACTCCTGGACGAACTCCGCCACCGTGCGGTGGAACAGCTCGTCGTGCGCGATCCACGGCTTCAGCACGTAGTAGTTGATGTCGCCGACCGACATCGCGGTCAGGATCGCGGACGCCGTCGTACGCTCCGCCCAGGCGCCCCACTCGATCAGCAGGGCCCGCCGCGCGTCCGGGTGCAGCGTTCGCGACGCCGCGAGAATCTCGGCCCGCTCGTCGTCGGGGAGCGCATGGTCGACCAGCACCACGGCGACTCGCTGCTCCCACTCGTGCGCGCGCTGTAGACAGTCGAGCGCGGCCGCCGCCGTCACCTCGCCGCGGACCCGGAAGTCCGCGCCGAAGCCGCGATCCAACTCGGTCTCGCATCGTTCCAGACGCTCCGGGTCAGCGTCGACGACGAGAAGTACCGGTCGCGCCGCACGAAGCCGCGACCCACCCCCGGGCACCCCACCCATGTCTGTGACGGTAGGTCCGCACCAACACGGTGGCAATGGTCAAAACGTTTGTTCACCGGTCCTGTCCGCCCCAGTGGGACAGGACCGGTGAACTCTCAGGTTGTCAGTTCACGCTGACAGCGGACCAGGTTGCGGCGACGGCGGCCCGCTCCGGGCTGCTGGCGCCGTACAGATCGGTGGCCGCGTTCAGCGTCGCGGTCCTGGCCTGCGCGTACGTCGTACCGCTCGTCATGTACGTCGTCAGCGCGCGGAACCAGATCTTGCCGACCTTGTCGTGCCCGATACCGGCCAGCGTCGAGCCGTTGCAGGTCGGCCCGTTGTGCGGCAGGCCGCCGATCGTCTTCGCGCCGGTGCCCTCGGCCAGTAGGTAGGCGAAGTGGTTCGCCACGCCGGAGGAGTAGTGCACGTCGAGGTTGCCGACACCGGAGGACCAGCAGTCGGCGGAGTTGCCGTCCTTGCTCGGCTTGTCCATGAACCGCAGCGCCGGGCGGTCCTTCATGATCTCCTCGCCGATGTAGTAGTCACCGGGGTCGGAGGCGTTGTTGGAGTAGAACTCGACGAGCGTGCCGAAGATGTCGCTGGTCGCCTCGTTCAGGCCGCCGGACTCACCCGAGTAGGTGAGGTTCGCGGTGTGTTCGGTGACGCCGTGGGACATCTCGTGGCCGGCCACGTCGATCGAGACCAGCGGACCCGCGACGACGTTGTCGCCGTCGCCGTACGTCATCTGCTTGCCGTCCCAGAACGCGTTCACGTAGTTGGAGCCGTAGTGCACGCGGCTCGGGACACCCTTGCCGTCGCCGAAGATCCCGTTCCGGCCGTGCACGGTCTTGTAGTAGTCGTACGTCGTCGCAGCGCCGTAGTGTGCGTCGACGGCGGCCGTGGCGCGGTCGGAGTTGACGCCCGTGCCCCAGTGGTTGTCCGCGTCGGTGAACCGGGTCGGGGCCGTGCAGCCGAAGCCGAAGAGCTGGCACAGGAGCGAATCGGTCTTGTTGTTCGCGTCGGCGGTGTAGCCCCCGCCACGGGTCGCGTCGGTCAGCGTGAAGCCGCCGGTCGCCGTGGAGGTCTCGAGCGGCACGGTCCCGCTGTACAGGCTCTTGCCGTCACCGGTCGCGGTCTCGATGTGCTGCTCGCTGACCAGTTTCGCGCCGGTCAGAGCGTCCACCGTCGTCGTGATGCGGCTCGGCGTACCGTCGGCCTGGGTGCCGACTGCCGTGACCAGATAGGCCAGCCGCGGCGCGCCCTTGCGGGCCTCGATCACCAGACTCGGCTTGCCGTCGGCCTTCAGGCCCTTGGCGAGCGCCTTCGTGACAGCGGTCGCGCTGCTGACCTTCGGCGTACGGGCGACGTTCGCGCTCCTGCCCAGCGACAGGCTGGCGCCCTTGAAGGCGCCGTCCTTCGACTGGTGCACGACCACGTCGCCGCCGAGGACCGGCAGGCCCCCGATCGTGCGGTCCATCCGGACGTGGCTGGAGCCGTCCTCGTCGACGATCACGTCCTTGACCACGAACGCGTCGGCCGTCGTGGCCCGTAGCGCGGTCAGGTTGCTGCTGATCGCCTCCTTGGCCTTGGCGACGGCCGCGGCGGGGGTGGGGACAGGGGATGCCGTTGGCGCACCGGTCGCTGTGGTGGCGCTGGTCAGTCCGAGGGCGGTAGTGGTCACCACTGCGGTGGCAGCGGCGATCAGGGCGGATCTGTTCATCCTCGCGCTCCTTCTCAGGTGTCCCGGGGGCCTCACGCCCCAGGAACGAGGTGCAGGAACGTTACCGCTCGGTCACCTACCGTGGCCAGAGGTCGAGAAAAGTTGTCTTTCCCGTGTGCCGCACGGAATTTCCGATACGGTCGCCTCAGTGTCAGGGTGATGCTGCCGCTCACGCGGTGGTTGGATCCTGAGCACCCGCTGTCTGGCTCTTACGTTCGGTGTCGCCTTCGGGCTGACGGG